>OZ244051.1:0-5142500 GCA_965215105.1 Vicinamibacterales bacterium | reverse complement strand
GACCACCAGCGGCCGCTCCTTCCGCGCCGCCTGCTCGAGCTTCGAGCGGAGCTCGGACTCGCGGACGACGTCGACCGCCCCCTTGGCCAAGTAGGCCATCTGCTCGGCGACGGTCCCCGCGGCGGCAGGCATCCGATCAGTCTACCCGAAGAACGCCGGATCGCTGGCCGGCGGCGCCGCGCAAGCCGCCCGCGCGCACGAACCGGCGCCCCTCGACGCGCCAGCCGCCGTCCAGCACGAGGCCGATGGCCTCGGGATAGATGCGGTGCTCCTCGGCGAGGATGCGGGCCGACAGCGTCTCGGGGGTGTCGTCCTCGTGCACCGGCACCGCCGCCTGCCGCACGATCGGCCCGGCGTCGAGCTCGGCGGTGACGATGTGCACGGTGGCGCCGGCGACCTTGACGCCGTGGCGCCACGCCTGCTCCTGGCCGCGCAGGCCGGGGAACGCGGGAAGCAGCGAGGGATGGACGTTCAGGATGCGGTCGCGGAAGGCGGAGACGAACGCGGGGCCGAGGAGGCGCATGAACCCGGCGAGGCAGACGAGGGCGACGTCGTATCGGCGCAGGGCGGCCGCGAGCTCGCGGTCGTAGGCCTCTCGCGACCCGTACGCGGCGTGGTCCAGCACCACCGCCTCGATGCCCGCGCGACGGGCGCGTTCGAGCCCCGGGGCGTCGGGCCGGTTCGAGATGACGACCGCGATCTCGGCGGCCAGCCGTCCCGCCGCGATGGCCTCGATGATCGCCTGCAGGTTGCTGCCGCGCCCCGAGATCAGGACCCCGAGACGGCGGTTCGCCGCCGCGCCGCGTCCCGCGCCGGGGCCCGGACCCGCCGCGGTCGCACCGGTCATGGGTACCGCACCGCGCCGTCGCCGGCCGTGACCCGTCCGATGACGGCGGCGCCGGGCTCGCCGCGTCGGCGGAGCCACGCGAGCAGGCCGTCGCGCTCCCCGGGGGCGCAGACGACGACGAGGCCGATGCCCATGTTGAACGTGCGGAACGCCTCGGCGTCGCCGAGGCCGCCGTGGCGCTGCAGGAACGTGAACACCGGCGGCGGCGCCCAGGCGCCCCGGTCGATGTCGACGGCGGCGCCCGGGGGCAGCACGCGGGGAAGGTTGTCGGTCAGGCCGCCCCCGGTGACGTGGGCCATGGCCTTGACGGCCCCTCCGGCCTCCTCGAGCAGCGGGGACACCAGGGAGAGATACGAGCGATGCGTCCGCAGCAGCACGTCGCCGACCGGCCCGTCGAGCCCCTCCGGCATCGAGTCCACGGTCAGGCCCAGCTCGTCGAACACGATGCGGCGGGCCAGGGAGTAGCCGTTGGTGTGGAGGCCGCTCGACGGCAGGCCGATCACCTCGTCGCCGGGGCGGACGCCGCGGCCGTCGATCAGGCGGGCGCGGTCGGCGATGCCGACGATGAAGCCGGCGAGGTCGTACTCGCCGTCGGCGTAGAACCCCGGCATCTCCGCCGTCTCGCCGCCGAGGAGGGCGCACCCGTTCTCGGTGCAGGCGGCCGCGATGCCGCGGACCACCGCCTCGGTGACGTCGGGCGCGAGCCGACCGGTCGCGAGGTAGTCCAGGAAGAAGAGGGGCCTCGCCCCCTGCACCAGGATGTCGTTGACGCAGTGGTTGACGAGGTCGCGGCCGACGGTGTCGTGCCGGCCGGCGAGGAACGCCACCTTCAGCTTCGTCCCCACCCCGTCGGCGCTCGACACGAGCACGGGGTCGGTCAGCCCCGTCAGGTCGGGACGGAACAGGCCCCCGAAGCTGCCGATCTCCGACAGGACCCCGGGGGTGAACGTCCCGCGCGCGAGGGCCCGGATGCGCCGAACCGCCTCCGCGCCGGCGTCGATGTCGACGCCCGCGGACCGGTAGTCGAGGGCCGCCCGGGTCGTCATGGCACGTCCGGCAGCTTCAGCGCCATCTGCATGTAGGCTTCGGCGTCCTTCGGACCGGCGACGGGGTAGGTGCCGGTGTAGCACGAGGTGCAGTAGTCGCCGCTGCGGGCCCCCACCGCCTCGCGCAGCCCGTCGAGGCCGAGGTAGGCGAGCGTGTCCGACTTGACGTACCGGCAGATCTCCTCGACCTCGTGGTTGGCGGCGATGAGCTCCGACTGCGTCGGCGTGTCGATGCCGTAGTAGCAGGGAGAGACGGTCGGCGGGCAACTGATCCGCATGTGGATCTCGCGGGCGCCGGCGGCGCGGATCATCCCGACGATCTTGCGGCTGGTCGTTCCCCGAACGATGGAGTCGTCGACGAGGACGACCCGCTTGCCCTGAAGGACGCTCCGCACCGGATTCAGCTTCACCCGCACGCGGAAGCCGCGGATCTCCTGCTGCGGCGCGATGAACGTCCGGCCCACGTAGTGGTTCCGGATGAGCCCCATCCGCATCGGCAGCCCCGCCGCCTCGGCGTAGCCCATGGCGGCGCAGATGCCGGAGTCGGGTATCGGCACCACGACGTCGGCGTCCACCGGCATCTCGCGCGCGAGGAGCCGTCCGAAGTTGGTCCGCACCTCGTGGACGCTCTGGCCGAACACCACGCTGTCGGGCCGGGCGAAGTACACGTGCTCGAAGACGCAGTGGGCGGGCCGGGCGGGCGGAAACGGCCGGAACGAGCGCCGGCCGTCGCGCCCGACCACCAGGAGCTCGCCCGGCTCGATGTCCCGCAGGTACTGCGCCCCGATCAGGTCGAGGGCGCAGGTCTCCGAGCAGACGACGGTCGCGTCGCCGAGGGCGCCGAGCACGAGGGGGCGGAACCCGTGGGGGTCGCGCACCGCCATCAGGTGGTCCCGGTTCAGGACCACCAGCGAGAACGCCCCCCGCACCTGCCGCACCGACTCGACGACGGCGTCGGCAGGCACCTCGGCCGCCGACCGGGCGTAGAGATGCAGCACGACCTCGGTGTCGCTGCCGGTCTGGAAGATGTGCCCCCGCCGAACCAGGTCGTCGCGCAGCTCGGCCGCGTTGATGAGGTTCCCGTTGTGGCAGAGGGCGATCTCGCCGTGCACGCAGTCGATGAGGAGCGGCTGCGCGTTGATGATCTGGCTGTCGCCGGCCGTGGAGTACCGCACGTGACCGATCGCCGTGTCGCCCGCCAACGCGGCCACCGCCTTCTCGTCGATGGCCTCCGACACCTGCCCCATGGCCCGCGTCAGGTGCACGCGCTCGCCGTCGCTGGTGGCGATGCCGGCGCTCTCCTGGCCCCGGTGCTGCAGCGCGTACAGCCCGAGGCGGGTCAGGGCGGGCGCCTCCGGATGCCCGTGGATGCCGAAGACGCCGCATTCGTCGTGGAACTTGTCGTCGTCCATGACCAGCCCGCCATTCGTCGCCGAACACGACCGCAAGGTCGCGCTGCGGCCGCGGTCCGGCTCCCGAACCCTCCGGGGGTCCGCAACTCCTGGTCCGCCAATCGTCGCCTGCGGCTCCGCTTGACGCCCAACCAACCCTGCCAGGAGTCTGCACCGTTCTACGGCGCAGACTCCTGGGGCGCGGACTCCCGCACCGCCCCCGGTTCGAAGTGGCGGGTCAGCCCCGAGGTCCAGGCGTGCTCGACATCGGCCAGCGCCGCGTCGGCGGCCACCTCGCCGGCCACGGACACCGTCACCCGGCCGCCACCGGTGCGGCCGATCACCGACGCCGGCACGCCGAGATCGCGGGCCAGCGCCAGCAGCCCGGCCCGTTCCGCGCGTTGCGCCGAGACGATGACCCGGGAGGGCGCCTCGCCGAACAGGGCGCGCACGACGCCGAAGCCACCGTCCGGGCCGCTCGGCCCCGGCAGATCGACGCGCGCGCCGACCCCGCCGCTCTCGATGCAGCACTCGGCCAGGGCCACCGCGAGTCCGCCGTCCGCGCAGTCGTGGGCCGAACATACCATCCCGCGGCGCGCCGCATCCACCACCAGGCGCTGCAGCGCCCGCTCGCGGTCGAAGTCGACGGCGGCGGGACGTCCCCGCACCAGCCCGTGCACCCGCTTCAGGTACTCGCTGCCCCCGAGCCCCCCCGCGCCGGCCGGGCCGGGAACCGCGTCCCCGAGCAGGACGACGTCGAGCCCCGCGGCCGGGAAGAGGCGGGTCAGCACCTGCCCGGCGTCCTCGACAAGCCCCACCACCCCGAGCACCGGCGTGGGGTAGATGGCCTGCCCGTCGGTCTCGTTGTACAGGCTGACGTTGCCGCCGGTGATGGGAATCCCGAGAGCGCGGCACCCCTCGGCGATGCCGTCCACCGCCTGGACGAACTGCCACATGATGTCGGGGCGCTCCGGGTTGCCGAAGTTCAGGCAGTTGGTCGCCCCGATCGGCTCGGCCCCGGCGCACGCCACGTTGCGCGCCGCCTCGGCCACCGCGAGCCGCCCGCCCTCGCGCGGGTCCAGCCACGCGTGGCGCCCGTTGCCGTCGACCGACATCGCGAGGGCGCGGCCGGTCCCCTTGATGCGCACGACGGCGGCCCCGAGGCCCGGCAGAGCCACCGTGTTGGTGCGCACCATGTGGTCGTACTGGCGGTAGATCCACCGCTTGCTCGCGATGACCGGCGCCGCCAGCAGGTCCAGCCAGGTCCGGGTCAGGTCGGGGGGAACGTCCAGCGCGGACAGGTCGAGGCGCTGCGCCTCGTCGAGCCAGGCGGGGTGCCGCGTCGGGCGGTCGTACAGCGGGGCCGCGTCGGCCAGCTCCCGGTTCGGAATCTCGGCCACCACCCGGCCGCGGTCGCGCACGCGCAGCAGGCCGTCGGCGGTGACCTCGCCGATCCGCACCGCGTGCAGGTCCCACTTCTCGAAGACCCGCTCCACCTCCGCCTCGCGCTCCCGCCGCACCACGAGCAGCATCCGCTCCTGCGATTCCGACAGCATGATCTCGTAGGGCGTCATGCCGGTCTCGCGCTGCGGCACCCGCGAGACGTCGATGTCGATGCCGGTCCCCCCCCGGGCCGCCATCTCGCAGGTCGAGCAGGTCAGCCCCGCCGCCCCCATGTCCTGGATGCCGACCAGCGCGTCGGTCTCCATGACCTCGAGGCAGGCCTCGAGCAGCAGCTTCTCCATGAACGGGTCGCCGACCTGCACCGCCGGCCGGTTGTCGGCGGACGAGTCGTCGAACTCGGCCGAGGCCATGGTGGCCCCGTGGATGCCGTCGCGCCCGGTCTTCGCCCCCACGTAGTAGACGGGGTTCCCGGCCCCCGAGGCGACCCCCCTGGCGAGCCGCTCGGCCTTCGCCACCCCCAGGCAGAACACGTTCACCAGCGGGTTGCCGGCGTATCCCGGCTCGAACGCGACCTCGCCCCCCACCGTGGGGATGCCGATGCTGTTGCCGTAGCCGGCGATGCCCGCGACCACCCCGTCGACGAGGCGCACGGTGTCCGGCGCGGGCCGGCCCTGCTCGTCCTCGAGGGCGCCGAACCGCAGCGAGTCGAGGAGGGCGATGGGCCGCGCCCCCATCGTGAAGATGTCGCGGATGATGCCGCCGACGCCGGTCGCGGCCCCCTGGTAGGGCTCGATGAACGAGGGGTGGTTGTGAGACTCGATCTTGAAGACCGCGGCGAGGCCGTCGCCGACGTCGACGGCGCCCGCGTTCTCGCCCGGCCCCTGCAGGACGCGCGGACCGTCGGTCGGGAGGCGGCGCAGATGCCGGCGCGAGCTCTTGTAGCTGCAGTGCTCGGACCACATCACCGAGAAGATCCCCAGCTCGGTGAGGGTCGGCTCGCGCCCGAGGATCTCCACGAGCCGGCGGTACTCCTCCGCGCTCAACCCGTGCGCGTCGATGGTGGCCTGCTCGATCACGCGGCACCCGTCGCGGCCATCGCCGTCACTGCCGACTCGAGCACCACCCGGCCGTCCTCGCTCCCGAGGGCCGACTCGCACGCGCGCTCGGGATGCGGCATGAGGCCGACGACGTTGCCGCGCCGGTTGCACACCCCCGCGACCGCGTGCAGCGACCCGTTGGGGTTGCCGGCGTCGGTCACCGCACCCCCGGCGTCGCAGTAGCGGAAGACGATCTGCCGGTTCGCCTCGAGGGCGGTCACCGTCTCCGGCGCCGCGTGGTAGCTGCCCTCCCCGTGCGCGATCGGCAGCCTCAGCACCTGCCCCTCCGCCGCCGCGCGGGTGAACGGGGTGTCGGTCCGCTCCACCCGGACGTGCACGTGCCGGCAGAGGAACTTCAGCCGGCGGTTCCGCAGCAGGGCGCCTTCCAGGAACCCGGCCTCGAGCAGCACCTGGAACCCGTTGCAGATGCCGATGACCGGCCCGCCGGCGTCGGCGAACTCGCGGACCCGCCCCATCACCGGCGAGAAGCGGGCGATGGCCCCGGTCCGCAGGTAGTCCCCGTACGAGAACCCCCCCGGGAGCACCACCACGTCGGCGCCCCGCAGGTCGGTGTCCTTGTGCCAGACGAACTCCGCCTGCTGGCCCAGCACGTGCTTCGCGGCGTGGTAGGCGTCGTGGTCGCAGTTGGAGCCGGGGAACTCGATGATGGCGAACTTCAACCGTCCACCTCCACCCGGTAGCTCTCTATCACCGGATTGGCGAGCAGCCGGTCCGCGACCTCGGTCACGAGGGTGCGCGCCGCCGCCGGCGTCTCCGCGTCGACGTCCAGCTCGAAGTACTTCCCCTGCCGCACGTCCCGCACCGCCCCGTACCCCATGGACCCGAGCGCCTCGACGATGGTCCGGCCCTGCGGGTCGAAGACCGAGGGCTTCAGGGTCACGAACACTCTCGTTCTCACGCCGCGGTCCCCCCCGGGCCCGGCGCCGCCGCCGAAGCCCCCGACTCCACCCCGGCCAGCACGCGGTCCACGATGGGGCCGGCGTGGCGCAACTGCCGCTCGAGGTCGAACGCCCGATCGAGGTCGGCGCGCGACAGCACCGCCGTCACCTCCCGGTCCTCGGCCAGGAGGGTCTTGAAGTCGAGCCGCTCGTCGTGCGACCGCATCGCCGCCCGCTGCACCCAGACATAGGCCTGCTCGCGCGACACCCCGCGCTGCGCGAGCTCGAGCAGGACGGTGCCCGAGAAGACGACGCCGCGCGACCGCTCCAGATTCTCGCGCATCCGCTCGGGATGCACCACCAGCCCCCGCACGATGCGCGCGAACCGCCGCAGCATGTGGTCGAGGACGATGAAGCTGTCGGGAATGACGACGCGCTCCACCGAGGAGTGCGAGATGTCGCGCTCGTGCCACAGGGCCACGTTCTCGAGCGCGGCCATGGCGTTGGCCCGCAGCACCCGGGCGAGCCCCGTCAACTGCTCGCACCCGATCGGGTTGCGCTTGTGGGGCATGGCCGACGAGCCCTTCTGCCCCTTCGCGAAACCCTCCTCGACCTCGCCGATCTCGGTCTTCTGCAGGCCGCGCACCTCGAGGGCGAACTTCTCGATCGAGGCGCCGGTGATGGCGAGGGCGCCGAGCAGCTCGGCGTGGCGGTCGCGCTGCACGACCTGCGACGCCACGGGGGCCGGGGTCAACCCGAGGGCGGCGCAGACCCGCCGCTCGATCTCCGGCTCGAGGTGGGCATAGGTGCCGACCGCCCCGGAGATCTTGCCGACGCTCACCACCTCCCGCGCCCGCTCCACCCTCGTCCGGGCCCGCCCGAGCTCCGCGTGCCAGAGGGCGAGCTTCAGCCCGAGGGTCATCGGCTCGGCGTGGACGCCGTGGGTGCGGCCGATCATGGGGGTGTCGCGATGCTCCCGGGCACGCTCGCCGACCGCCGCGACGGCTCCGTCGAGGCCGGTCAGGATCAGCCCGCACGCCTCGCGCATCTGAAGCGCCAGGGCCGTGTCGAGCACGTCGGACGACGTCAACCCGAAGTGCAGCCAACGGGCCGACGGACCGACCTGCTCGGCCACCGCGGTGGTGAACGCGATGACGTCGTGCTGCGTGGTCCGCTCGATCTCGTCGACGCGCTCGGCCCGCACCCCGGGGCACGCGGCGATGTCGCGCGCCGCCGCCTCGGGAACGAGCCCGGTGGCGGCCATCGCCTCGGCCGCCGCCACCTCGACCCGCAGCCAGGTCTCGTATTTCCGCTGGTCGCACCAGATGCGCCCCATCTCGGGGCTCGTGTAGCGTGGAATCATGACGTTGCGGTCACCTGGAAGGGCAGGGCGATCTGACGCCCCGGGTAGGCATCGGGGCCGGGGCGCTCGCGCCGGGCCTCGAGGCGCACCGTCTCCGTGACGCGATCCTGGCGGGTCACGACGACGCGGACATCGGACCGGCCCGACGCCTCGAGGGCCTCGCGGCAGGTCATCGCGGCGAGCTCCGGCAGGTTGTTGACCCGGCTGAGGTGGGCGAGCACCAGGCACTCGACCGAGGGCCCGAGGTCCTCGCGGACGAACCGCGCGAGCGCCTCGTTCGACAGATGGCCGCGCTCGCCGGCGATGCGCGCCTTGGTGGACGGCGAGTACGGGCCGACTCGCAGCAGGTCCGTCGCGTGGTTCGACTCCATCACCAGCAGGCGGCAACACCGGAACCGGGTGCGGAGGGCGGGGGTCGCCTCGCCGACGTCGGTCGCGAAGCCGACGGCCCCCGCCGGCGTCTCGATGTGGAACGCCACCGTCTCGGCGGCGGCGTCGTGGGAGACCTCGAACGGCGTGACGCGAAAAGCGCCGATGTCGGCCGGCGCATCGCAGTCGAGCGGACCCCAGGACCAGACGTCGGCGCCGGACCAGACGGCGCGCGTGGCCTCGGTTGCGTGCACCGGCACCTCGTAGCGGCGGGAGAACAGCGCCGCGCCGCGGGTGTGGTCGCCGTGGGCGTGGGTGATGGCCACCGCGGAGACGCTCTCCGGCGCCACCCCGATCGCGTCCAGCCGCCGGGCCGTCTCGCGGCAGCTCAGCCCGACGTCGATGAGCACCCTCGACGCGCCGTGCTGCAACAGCGCCGCGTTTCCCGCGCTCCCGCTGCCGAGGACCGTCAGCAGGACAGGCATCACGCGAAGGCCCGGACCGCGGGGCGTCGCGGCGCGGCCGACCCGCCGGGCGTCCGCGGCCCGGTCCTACGCCAGGGCAAGCTGATCGTCACCGAGCTGAATTCCGTTCACGGGCCCGAGCACCGTCGCCGAGAGCGCTCCCGGCGGCAGCAGATCCCGCGCCACGCGCCGGACGTCCTCCCGGGTGACCGCCTCCACCCCCCGCAGCGTGTCCTCCAGGGTGAACTGCCGGCCGAAGTACATCTGCTGGCGCGCCATGTGCGACATCCGGCTCGACGAGCTCTCGAGGCTCAGGACCAGGCTGCCCTTCAGATGGTCCTGGGCGCGCCGCAGCTCGTCCTCGGAGACGAGGTTGTCCCGGAGGTCCCGCAGCTCGCCGACGGCGAGACCGATGACCTCGCGCACCGCGTCGGCGTCGCAGCCGGCGTAGATGGTGAGCGCCCCCCCGTCCTGGTACGACACCAGGCCGCTGCTGACGGCGTAGGCGAGCCCCCGCCGCTCGCGGATGTTCTGGAAGAGCCGCGAGCTCATCGACCCGCCGAGCACGATGTTCAGCAGGTAGCAGACGTACCGGTCGTCGTGCCCCTGGGGATAGCCCTTCACCCCCAGGCAGACGTGGCACTGCTCGATGCCCTTGTCTCGCACGTCGAGCCCGGGCACGGCGGTGGGCGGGGCGATCGGCACCGTCTCGCCGTTCGCCGGCACCTCCGCGAAAGCCTCCGCCACCAGGTCCCGCACCGCCTCGTGCTCGACGTTGCCCGCCGCCGCGATCACCAGGTTCCCCGCGGTGTAGACCCGCGTGAAGTAGTCGCGCAGGGTGGCGCTGTCGATGGGGCCCACGGTGGCCGGCACCCCGAGAATCGGCCGGCCCAGGGGATGCCCCGACCAGAAGCGCTGGGTGAAGAGCTCGTGCACGAGATCGTCGGGAGTGTCCTCGACCATCTTGATCTCTTCGAGCACGACCTTCTTCTCGCGCGCGACCTCCTCGGGATCGAAGGCGGGACGCAGAAGCATGTCGGCCAGGACGTCGACGGCCCGGGGCAGATGCTCGTCGAGCACCTTGACGTAGTAGCTCGCGTACTCCTTGGCGGTGAACGCGTCGATCTGCCCGCCGATCGAATCGATCTCCTGCGCGATGTCCTGCGCCGAGCGGGTCGCGGTGCCCTTGAACAGCGTGTGCTCGACGAGATGCGCGATGCCCGAGTGCCCAGCCCGCTCGTGCCGCGATCCGCGGGTCAGCCAGACTCCGAAGCTGACCGAGCGCGCACCGGGCATGGGCTCGGTGAGGAGGCGCAATCCGTTGTCGAACTGCTCGGAGACGACCATGGGTGATACAGTCCGTCCGCCGTCGGAGCCCGCAGGCTGACGTTGCCGTAAGTGGTATTGGATAGAGATAGTTAGATGCCGGCTACGACGCTGGAAGTCTATCACGAACCGCCTTGCGCATCAACCCGGCGGCGGCGGCCCCGCGGCGAAGGCCCCGCGGCGCGCCGGCGCGGCCCCGCCGCGGCGGGCGGGATCGCCGACATGGTACTGTTGATGCATGGCCGAGTCCCCGCCGGACCTCGCGGAGCTCGATCCGGACGAGCTCGCGGAGGAGCTGTCGCGGCTCGGGGCCGAGCCCTACCACGCCCGGCAGATCTACCGGTGGATCTACCGCCGGGGGCTGGAGGGGTTCGACGGCATGACCGACCTCTCGCGGCCGCTGCGCGAGACGCTCGCGCGCACCCTGTCCTTCTCGACCCCGCGCATCGCCGGGCGCGAGCTCTCCGAGGACGGCACGACGAAGTTCGTGTTCACCCTCGCCGACGGGCGCGGCATCGAGTCGGTGTTCATCCCCGACACCCCGGCGATGACCTTCTGCGTGTCGACCCAGGTCGGCTGCGCGATGGGCTGCCGGTTCTGCCTGACGGGAAAGATGGGGCTCGCCCGCCATCTCACGGCGGGCGAGATCGCCGGGCAGGTGCGGGTGCTGGCCCGCGAGCTCGACCTGCAGGATCGCCGCTTCAACATCGTGCTGATGGGCATGGGCGAGCCGCTGCACAACTACGACGCGACGATGAAGGCGCTGCGGATGCTCGCGGCGCCGAGCGGGCTCGCGCTCACCCCGCGGCGGGTGACCCTCTCGACGGTCGGCCTGCCGGCGGGCCTCGAGCGGCTGGCCGGGGAGCCCTGGATCCCGAACCTCGCGGTGTCCCTGCACGCCACGACCGACGAGGTGCGCCACGCCCTCGTCCCGACGAGCCGGAACCAGCGGCTGGCCGACCTCGTCGACGCCTGCCGCCGCTTCCCCCTGAAGCACCGGGATCGGATCACCTTCGAGTACGTGCTGCTCGACGGCGTCAACGACACCGCGGCCGACGCGGCGCGGCTCGGCGCCCTGCTGCGCGGGCTGCGCGCCAAGGTGAACGTGATTCCCCTCAACGCGGCACCGGGCATCCCGTTCGCGCGGCCGCCGGACCGCCGGGTGGACCGCTTCGCCCGCAGCCTCGCCGCCCGCGGGATGACCGTCTCGGTCCGCAAGAGCCGGGGGCGGGACATCCGCGCCGCCTGCGGCCAGCTCATCCTGGAAGGCGGCCCCCGCCGCTCGTCCGCGCAGCAGGCGGCCGCCCTGCTGACCAGCTAGCCGCAAGTCCGCGCCGTGAACCCACGCGGACGCAGGTCGTGTTTCAGTCTGGTCCTTCCGGTTGCCTGCACGCCTGGCGGACGAGCGGAGCCAGGCGGCGATTGGCGAGCCGGAAGGAGTTTCGCGCCAGCGAAACTCCCAACGCGACCGCAGGTCGCGCGGGCGCGCGGTCGCGCCGTCAGGGCAGGCGCAACGAAATCAGCTCGGGCACCTCGCCGCCGACGGTCAGCGCGATGTGCTGCGCGCCGTCGTGCAGGTAGGTCATCGGCGTGCCGATGGCCCCGGCCGGCAGGTCGAGCGACGCGAGTATCTCGCCCGTCGCCTTGTCCCGCGCCACGAGACGCGGACCGCCGTCGGACCCGCCGGCGGACAGAGCGCTGATCAGCAGGGTGGGCGTGAGCAGCGGACCGCCGTGGCCCTCGCCGCCGAGCGGCGGCAGGTCGAGGTCGCGCAGCCGGGGATGGTTGCGCAGCCGGTCGCCGTCACCGTTGGGCTGCATCCAGGCATGGTCGCCGGTGTTCAGGTCGATGGCGGTCATGCGCGAGTACGGCGGCTTCAGCAGCGGCAGCCCCTGTGGCATGACGGGCTGGGTGCCGCTGTCGAAGTCGGCCTGGGTGTAGCGCAGGTTGCCGCCCTCGGCGGGGTCGGGCGTGTAGTACTTGATGACCGAGAAGCGGTTCTCGGACGGCACGTACAGCAGCCCCGTCTCGGGGTCGACGGCCGACCCGCTCCAGCTCGCCCCGCCCGCGATGTGGGGCCGCTGAATCGTGCCCTGCAGGCCGCCCTCGACGCTGAGCATCGGCGGCGTGAACAGCGGCCCGAGCCGGAAGTTCCGGACCGCCTCGACGGCGAGGGCCCGGATCTCGGGGGTGAAGTCGACGAGGTCGTCGATGCCGATCCCCTGGTACTCGAACGGGGCCGGCCTGGTGGGGAACGGCTGGGTCGGCGACAACACCTCGCCCTCCAGGTCGGTGTCGGTCTCGACCGGACGCTCCTCGATGGGCCACACGGGGTCGCCGGTCACCCGGTCGAAGACGTAGGTGAAGCCCTGCTTGCTCACCTGGGCGAGCGCCTTGACGGACCGCCCGTCGACGGTGACGTCGACGAGGCTCGGCGCGGCCGGGAAGTCGTAGTCCCAGACCCCGTGGTGCACCGCCTGGAAGTGCCACATGCGCTGGCCCGTCTCCATGTCGACGGCGACGATGCTCTCCGCGAACAGGTTGTCGCCCGGCCGGTGCCCGCCGTAGTAGTCGCTGGTGGGCGTGCCGGTGGGCAGGAAGACGTAGCCGGTCTCCTCGTCGGCGCTCATGGGCGGCCAGATGTTGGCGTTCCCGGAGTAGCGCCACGACTCGTTCAGCCAGGTGTCGGCCCCGAAGTCGTCCGCCTGCGGCACGGTGCGGAACACCCACCGCGTGTCGCCGGTGCGGGCGTCGATGCCCTTGACCCAGCCCGGCGGCGCCTCCCGACGGATGACGAAATCGGAGATGATGGTCGGGGTGACGACGACGTCGCGCAGGACCACCGGCGGCGACTTGACCTGGAGCAGGTTGCGGCCCTGGTAGTTCACCGCGCTCCGGTCCGCGCGGGGGATGCCCTCGGTCAGGTCCACGCGGCCGCCCGAGCCGAAGGTGGGCACCGGCCGCCCCGTCCTGGCATCGACGGCGTGCAGCCAGCCTTCGCTGGTGCCCCAGAAGATGCGCTCGTCGTCGCTCTCCTCGTCGGCCCAGTACGCGATGCCCCGCGAGCCGTAGCCGTGCGTCGGCCGACCCTCCAGGTACACCTGCGGGTCGTACACCCAGCGGGTCTCGCCGGTGCCGGCGTCGAGGGCCGCCACCTGGTACATCGCCGTCGACAGGTACAGGGTGCCGCCGATCATCAGCGGCGTCGCCTGGAACCCCCGGATCGAGAACTGTCCGAGCCGCTCGCGCAGCGCCTCGAGGTCGAGCGCGGCGTCGGCCGACGGCCAGCGCCACGCGATGCGCAGGTCCTCGAAGTTCGCCGCGTCTATCTGGTCCAGCGGCGAGTACTTGGTGCCTCCCTGGTCGCCGCCGTAGGCGCGCCATTCGCCGCCGGTGGCGCCGTACTGCGCCGATGCGGGGACGGAAGCGGCGGCCAGGAGCCCCGCAGCCAGGCAGACGACGGACAACGTCGACAGTCTCATGATGTGCCCCCGGCGGATTCGGTGGATTTCATGACGGGCGGCGCCGGGAACCGGAGTCAGGCGACGCCACGGTCACGGCGGCCGGCCACGAAGCCCTCCATGACGCCCTCCAGCCGCGCCATCCGCTCGCGCAGATCGGCGAAATCGCGGCCCATGTCGTCGAAACGCCTGTTGACGTCGTCGAAACGCTGGTTGACACCGTCGAAACGCTGATTCGTCTGGTCCGCCTGCCGATCCATTCGGCCGACGAGGACCAGCGCGGTGGCGATCTGCCCCCCGGCCAGCGTCAGAATGCCCAGGACGAGCGTGATGAACTCGGCGCTCACTGCGTCACCATCCCTTCACGGCGGGTACCCGCCAGTATTGCACAGCCGAACCGGCACACGCACCCGCTCCGGCCGCCACCCTGCCCCGCAAGCAGGGGTATTCATCCACGTCCATGAAAGGAACGTGCCAGGAGTCTGCGCCGTAAGAACGGTGCAGACTCCTGGCAGGGTTGGTTGGGCGCCAAGCGGAGCCGCAGGCGACGATTGGCGGGCTAGTACGGACCCTGGCGTCAGGACACCAGCACGCCGGCCAAGGGATCGGCCCCGGTGATTCGCACCCGCACCCGCCGGTTGGCGGTGCCGACGGGGGGCACCGGGACCTTGAGATAGTTGTCGGTGGCGACAACCGCCCCGCCATCGAGGGTCAGCCCGGGCCGCACCGCGCCGACCTGACTCCGGCGGAAGCGGCGCGCGAGATCGGCGCCGGCGTCGCGGAGGGCGCGCGCCCGTTCCCGCACCACCGGTCCCGGCACCCGGTCGGGCATCCCGCACGCCTCGGTGCCCTCGCGAGGCGACCAGGGGAAGACGTGCAGGTAGGTGAGGGGGCTCGACGCCACGTAGTCGAGAGTGCGGCGCGCGTCCTCCTCCCCCTCGCCGGGGAACCCCGCGATGAGGTCGGCGCCGATGCCCGCGTGGGGCATCCGCTCGCGCACCCGGTCGACGACCCGCCGATACAGGTCGAGGGTGTATGGACGCCGCATGCGCCGCAGCATCCGGTCGCTGGCGTGCTGCAGCGGCAGGTGGAAGTGCGGCGCGAACCGGCCGCTCGCGGCCACCAGGTCCACCAGCTCGGGGGGACAGTCCATAGGCTCGAGCGAGCTGATGCGGCAGGTCACGTCGGACGGATGGCCGTCGACGGCCCGCAGCAGGGCGGTGAGGCTGGACGGCGGGTCGAGGTCGCGCCCGTACGAGCCGAGATGGACCCCGTTCAGCACCACCTCGTGGAACCCGCTCGCCGCCGCGTGGTCGAGGGCGGCGAGCACGCGCCGGGGCTCGAG
This sequence comes from Vicinamibacterales bacterium, assembly GCA_965215105.1. Classification (GTDB taxonomy): domain Bacteria; phylum Acidobacteriota; class Vicinamibacteria; order Vicinamibacterales; family UBA8438; genus JAJEEA01. Next base: position 5,127,488 of record OZ244051.1, on the reverse strand, counting down.
GCTGCGCCGGCGCCCGCGCGTCGTGGGGATGATGCAGTAGGAGCACGCCTCGTCGCAGCCGGTCTGCACGCGGAGCATGAACGCCACCCGGCCGATGCTCGAGGGCGACACGAGGGCGCCGCACGGCCCCGCGCCGTCCCCGAAGCGCTCGGCGGTGGTCGCGGCGCCGGGCAGCAACCGGTCGACGAGGGTGTCCTTGTCGCCGTTCGGCACCACCTCGGGCGCCCCCGGCAGGGCCGCGATCTCGTCGCCGGCGCGGGTCGCGTAGCAGCCGGTGGCGACCAGCCGCGCGCCGGGGTTCTCCCGCGCCGCCCGCCGCAACGCCTGCCGGACGCCCTGGTCCGCCGCCGCCGTCACCGAGCAACTGTTGACGACCACGACGTCGGCCTCGGCGACAGGCGCCGGGACGGCCCCGCGGGCGCGGAGCTGCAGCTCCAGTTGCAGCGAATCGGCCTGGTTGACGCGGCAACCGAACGTGGTGACGGCGTAGCGCATGGCGGTTCCCGCGCGGCGCGAGGCCGCTCCCTTCTCGCTCCATTCTCTCACCGGCGGGCGGAGTCGGCGCTGCCGACCACCTCGATTCGCGTCGCCGCGTCGCGCTCCGCTCCGGCCGAAGCTCCCGGACGACGAGCGACCGGAATCCCGTGGAAGCCCCCAGGCGCCCCGCGGTCGAGAAGGACTTCCAGCGCGGATCCCTGGTGCGGAAGCGGGCGAAATACCATAGGATTACAGATTCGACGCTCCGTCGATGCGAGCGCGATCCGTCTCGTCGAAACCGGAAACTCCACCTCGGGAGACCGCCATGCGCCTTGCACCCTTCACCTGGGCCACCGCCGCCGCGACCGGCGCCCTCGTCCTGCTCTCCCTCCCGCAGCCCGAGCCGCCGACCACCGCGGCCGCGGCGCGGCAGGAGTCCTCGCGGCTCGCCGAGCTGAAGGCCGAGGTCGTCGTCGACGTCGACAGCCGCCGCGACTTCACGCAGCAACTGGTCGACATGCTCTTCAGCTTCGGCGAGCTGGGCTTCCAGGAGTTCGAGACGCAGCGCTACGTCACCGGCATCCTCGAGGACCACGGGTTCGCGGTGGAGCAGGGCGTGGCGGGCATTCCGAGCGCGTGGTGGGCCACCTGGGGCTCGGGCTCCCCGGTCATCGCCCTGGGCACCGACGTCGACGGCATTCCCCAGTCGTCGCAGAAGCCCGGGGTCGCGTGGCGCGAGCCCCTCGTCCCCGGCGCCCCCGGCCACGGCGAGGGGCACAACTCGGGCCAGGCCCTCAACATCACCGCGGCCCTCGCGGTCCAGAAGATCATGCAGCGCGAGGACCTGCCCGGCACCCTCGTCATCTGGCCGGGCATCGCGGAGGAGCAGCTCGGGGCCAAGGCCTACTACGTCCGGGCGGGCCTGTTCGACGACGTCGACATCGTCCTCTACTCGCACGTCAGCAGCGACATGACCACGAGCTGGGGCGAGAGCGGGGGCAACGGCATGGTGTCGGTCGAGTACCTGTTCGAGGGCGAGAGCGCCCACGGCGCCGGCTCGCCCTGGGACGGGCGCAGCGCCCTCGACGCGGTCGAGCTGATGAACATCGGCTGGAACTTCCGCCGCGAGCATCTCCGCATCCAGCAGCGCTCGCACTACGTCATCACCGACGGCGGCGACCAGCCCAACGTCGTGCCCCCGACCGCCGCCGTCTGGTACTTCTTCCGCGAGACCGACTATCCCAGCATCATGCGCATGTGGGAGATCGGCGACCAGATGGCGGACGGCGCCGCCCTCATGACCGCCACCACCGTCGAGTCGCGCGTTCTCGGCGCCGCCTGGCCGCAGCACATGAACCGGCCGCTGGCCGAGGCGATGCACGCCAACATGCTCGAGGTCGGCATGCCCGAGTGGAGCGACAAGGACCAGCGGCTGGCCCGGGCGCTGCAGAAGGAACTCGGGGTCGAGGAGCGCGGGCTCCCGACCGAGCTCGGCCGCGAGCTGCGGGGCCGCGAGGACATCCCCGACTCGCAGCGGCGGGGCGGCGGGTCGGACGACATCGGCGACATCTCGTGGGTGGTGCCGACGGTGGTGCTCCGCTTCCCGTCGAACATCCCCGGCGGACCGAACCACAACTGGAACAAGTCCATCGCCATGGCCACCCCCATCGCGCACAAGGGGGCCACCGCCGGCGCCAAGGTCTTCGCCCGGACCCTGCTCGACATCCTCCTGACCCCGTCGCTGGCGGAGGACGCGCGCGACTACTTCGAGAGCGTCCAGAAGGCGGACACCGAGTACACCTCGTTCCTGCGGCCCGAGGACGAGCCCGCGATCTGGCTGAACGCCGAGATCATGCAGACGTTCAAGCCGCAGCTCGAGCAGTACTACTACGACCCGTCGCGCTACGACACCTACCTGGAGCAGCTCGGGATCGAGTACCCGACCATCCGCGAGGACGAGTAGAGGACGCGCGTGACGCCGCGGGGCGCCGGCGCGCCCCGGCCGGCGGGGACCCGGCGCCCCCGCGTCGTCCGCAAGGACGACGCGGTCCCCACGACGCGAGCCGCCGTCGACGGCGAGTTCCTGTCGCTCGGGCACGAAGGGACCGGCGCCACGCCCGTACTGCCCTTGATGACTACCGCGGTCCCCGGGACGCGAGCCGCCGTCGACGGCAGGTCCCTGTCGCTCGGGCGCGAGGGGACCGGCGCCACGTCCGTATTCTCCCCAATGACTACCCCGGTCCCCGAGACGCGAGCCGCCGTCGACGGCAAGTTCCTGTCGCTGGGGCGCGATCGGTTTCTCGTGAAGGGCGTCTCTTACGGCACCTTCGCACCCGACGCGGCGGGCGACCAGTTTCCCGCGGCCGACGTTGTCTCGGCGGACTTCGCGCGGATGCGGGAAGCGGGCCTCAATACCGTCCGCACCTACACCGTGCCCCCTCCCCGGGTGCTCGACGAAGCCGCGCGTCACGGGCTGCGCATGATGATCGGCCTGCCCTGGCCGCAGCACGTCGCGTTCCTCGACGACCCCGACCTCTGCCGCCGCGTCCGCGGCGACGTCATCGCGCGAGTGCGCGAGCTGTCCGACCACCCCGCCGCCCTCGTCTTCGCGCTCGGCAACGAGATTCCCGCCCCCGTCGTCCGCTGGCACGGGCAGGCCCGCGTCGAGCGCTTCCTGCGCGAGCTCTACCACGACGTGAAGGCGGCGGCGCCCCACGCCCTCCTGACCTACGTGAACTATCCGCCGACCGAGTACCTGTCGCTGCCCTTCCTCGACGTCTGCGCGTTCAACGTCTACCTGCACGAGGAAGCGGACCTGCGGCGCTACCTCGCCCGGCTGCAGCACCTGGCGGGACACCGCCCGCTGCTCCTCGCCGAGGCGGGGGCCGACAGCCGGCGCGAGGGCGAGGACGGCCAGGCCGCCATCGCCGCCATGCACGTCCGAACCGCGTTCTCCGAGGGGGCGTGCGGGGCCGTGGTGTTCGCGTGGACCGACGAGTGGTGGCGGGGCGGGCGGCGGGTCGACGACTGGGCGTTCGGCCTCGTGGACACGGCGCGCAGGCCCAAGCCGGCCCTCGGCGCGGTCGTTCGCGCTTTCGAGGACGCGCCGTTCCCCGAGGCGGAGCGGCGGACGTGGCCGAAGATCTCGGTCGTGGTGTGCGCCTACAACGAGGCCGCCACCATCGACGAGTGCCTCACGTCCATCGAGAACCTGAGCTATCCCCACTTCGAGATCATCGTCGTCAACGACGGGTCGCGCGACGACACCGGCGCCATCGCCCGCCGCCACGCGTCGGCCACCGTGCTCGACATCCCCAACGGCGGGCTGAGCGCGGCCCGCAACGTCGGGCTCGAGCACGCCGCCGGCGAGATCGTCGCCTATACCGACGGCGACGTGCGCGTCGACCCCGACTGGCTCACGCACCTCGTCCGGCCGTTCCTGACCTCGGACGTCGTCGGCGCGGGCGGCCCCAACCTCGTCCCCGCCGACGACCCCCCGATGGCCCAGTGCATCGCGCGCGCGCCCGGCAGCCCCACCCAGGTCATGCTCGACGACCGCGTCGCCGAGCACGTGCCCGGCTGCAACATGGCGTTCCGCCGCGACGCCCTGCTCGCCGTCGGCGGGTTCAACCCCATCTACCTGCGCGCCGGCGACGACGTCGACATCTGCTGGCGCCTCCAGGCGCGCGGCTGGAAGGTCGGGTTCGCGCCGTCCGCCCTCGTCTGGCACCGCCACCGCGCGTCGCTGCGCGCCTACTGGCGCCAGCAGGTCGGCTACGGCGAGGGCGAGTCGTGGCTCAAGCCGCACCACCCCGACCAGTTCCAGGGGCTGCACATCGGCTGGCGCGGGCGCATCTACGGCCCCCTGCCCTTCCACCGCTCGCTGACCCGGGCCCGCGTCAACAGCGGCACGTGGGGCGCCGCGCCGTTCCCGTCGGTCTACACCATCGACACCTATCCGTTCGCCTTCATGCCTCACTCGGCCCGCTGGCAGGTCGCCGCCGCCGCCCTGATCGGGCTCGGCGGGGCGACCCTGGCGACGAACCAGATCGGGTTGGCCCTCGCGCTGCTGGCGGTGGGCGCGGGCGCCCTCGGCACCACCGTCGCCCGCTGCGTCCGCTACGCGCTCGTCACCGACATCGAGCGCCTGCCGCCGCTGGTCCGCCGCCCGCGCCGCCTGAGCCGCATCCTCTACCGGTCGCGCATCGCGTCGCTGTACTTCGTCCAGCCCCTCGCCCGGGCGTGGGGCCGACTGCGAGGCGCGATGTCCCCGCCCGAGGTCGTTCGCGCTCCGGCGAACGGACGACGCGCCCCGGCGGCGCCGGCCGGCGCGGTGCGGGACCTGTGGGCCGGCGCGTCGCGCCGCACCCCGCCCCGGCGCTACTGGAGCGAGACCTGGATCGCGGGAGAAGCGCTGCTCAGTCACCTGACGGCCCGGCTCGAGCGGACGCGCGGGGTGCGGGCGGTCGAGATAGACGACGGCTGGCAGGCGGACCGCGACATCAGCGTCGGCCTGAACCGGTGGGCGCGGCTGCACCTGCGGGTGCTCGTCGAGGAGCATCGCGGGGGACGCTGCCTCGTCCGCGTCGCCCGGCGGCTGCGGCCCACCCCCAAGCTGTGGCTCCTGGGCGCGTGCCTCGCCGGGGGAGCGATCGCCGGCGCCGCCGCCGGCCCGGCCCCGTACTGGCCGTGGATCGCCGGCGCCGCCGGGCTGCTGGCGGCCTGGGCCGCGCGCACCCTGCGGCAGTCGGCGCGCGCCGTCGCGGCCGTCGACGCCGCCGTCGCGGACACCGCGGCCACGCTGGACCTGCTGCCGCTGCCGGACGCGCCGACGGCGGACGAGGGCCGGCAGCCGGGCGCGCCCGCGCAGGAAACCGGCTCCGTCCCGGCCCCGGCGCCGCCCGCGCGGGCGGCAGCGCCGCTCGGCGCACGGGCGGCGCCGCCCGTCGATACCGCGGCGCCACCGGCGCCCCGAACCACGCAGGCCGGCGGCGAGACCCCGCGCCGCACCGAGACCGGCGGGGACGCCGGCGGGCTGCAAGGCGCCCGAGCCTGACCCGGCGCGCCGAAGGAGAAGCCCCGCGCCGCACCGACCCCGCCTGCATCAACCGGCTGCATCCCGCGATTCCCATGGCCGCCCGCGCCCAGCCGGGGCACGTGACGCCAGACCGGGAAGCGGGAATCCTGCCAGTCCGCCGGGGGGGCAACGCGCCCTGCGCGTCCTGGTGGTGCGGCGACGCGGAGCAGGTCGGGCGGCGCCGCCGCTCGCCCGGCCACGTCCGTCGACCGCTCAGTCGTGAACGAAGACCGCGACGTCCGACCCGACGAGCCGCAGTATCCGCCCCGCCACATCGCACATCGATCCCGAACTGCGGTAGCAGTCGACGACGACGACCCGGGCCGCCGAAAGCTCCACGGCCGCCCGCGAGTCCAGTTCCTCGACCGGGACGTTGATCGCGCCCTCCCGGTGACCGCGCGCATAGAGCTCGCGTTCGCGCGGATCGACGACGACTACGTCACCCGTCTCCAGCAACGCCTTGAACTCCGCTTCGTCGATGCGGCGGAGCTCACCAGCCGCGGAGTGGTCGGCGACGCGTTCCGCCGCCAGAATCGGCCCGCTCACGACGCGACCTTCCCCGGCCTCGATGAGAAAATAGAACACCATCGTGGACGCGACCTTGAACGGGCCGCGAGGGTTGCCCTCGAAGAGGCGCTGCGGCAACACCCAACGCCCGAGGGCGTTCCGCACGGCTTCGGCGATGTCCGCATCCGGCGCCTCGAGTACTTCGACCCGTTCCATCCGACCGTCGGAACCGATCAGGATCGAAGCCACGGCGACACCCGCGGCGCCGTTCTCCAGAGACCGGGCAGGGTAGCCTGGAAACGGTTTCCGGGCGGCGAGACTCTCGATCGCAGCCTGATGGGTGGTGTCCACCGGAAGCGAGTTCTCACCCGGGCTGATCGCAGCCCGGTCACATGCGCCGCTCAGTAGCACGACCAGCAGGCCTCCAAAGCCCATCCGTTCAGACATCGGTACACACTCCTGCAGCATCCAGGCGCGCCGCTCTGACCGCCGGCGCCACCGTAGCGGCCACACCCCCGCCGAAGACCACCAGACAAGCGATTCCGAAGGACGCGGGATCGGCCGCCGTGACGCCGACGAGCAGACTGTCCATCAGACGATAGGTCGCGGCGGAGACGGCGACACCAATGACGAGTCCCGCGATCACGACCCCCATCCCGCGGCGCATCACTGCCGCGAAAATGTCGCGGCGACGCGCGCCGAGCGCCATCCGAACGCCGAGCTCCCGGGTGCGCGAACGCACCGACAAGGATAGAGCGGCGAAGCTCCCGATGGCGGCGAGCAGGAGGGCGAAGCTGCCCAGCAGGCTGAAGACGGTGGCCCCAAGTCGCCACGATCGCGTCTGATCGTCGACAAGATCCGCCAGCAACCGGACATCTATGAACGGCAGATCCGCATCGGAGCCGCGCAGCGCCGTGGCGACCGGGCCGACGGCCGCGCGCCCGGCACCGCGGGCACGCACCACCAGTGTCCGGGGCGCCGCGCCGTCGATGTACAGCGACGCCTGGTTCAATGGAACGAACAACTCGTCGTGCACCCCGGTCACAGACACGTGCCGTCGATCCTCGCTGATGCCGACTATCTCGACGCACGACATTCCACCGACGACGACGCACCGGCCAAGTGCGTCCGACACGCCCCACAACTGCTCCGCGAGGCCGGCGTTCATCACCATCACCGGCGGCCCGCCGGTATCGCCGTCCACGAACGCGCGGCCGCGCAGGATCCTGGTGCCGACGGTATGGAAGTAGTCCTGCGACACCGCATTGAACAACGGAACCCTCGCCGGGGCGACGCCACGCGCGGTTCGCAGCGGAAACGCGCGGGTCAAAGCGCCGGATCCGAGGAGCGGCGCCAAGCTGACGCCGGTGGAAGCGACCTGGGGCACCCGATCAAGGCGCCGGAGAAACGTCTCGAAGACATCCCGGACCTGCTCGGCGTCGTAGCCGACCCTGGCCAGATCGACGGTCGCGACGACGACGCGGTCTGCGTCGATGCCCGGCGTCCGGCCAAGGTGCCTTACCGTGCCGACGAAGAGACCGGTCCCTACCACGAGCACCAGCGCCAGCGCGAACTGCGCGGTCACGAGTCCGCTACGAAGTCCCGCTCCCGACGGCTCCGCGAGCCCGCCGCCATGCGGACGCGATATCGCCGCCATGCGCGAGACCCAGACCGCTGGCCCCAATCCGCTCGACACGCCCGCCAAAAGCGTCAGCGCACCGACGAGCCGGAAGAACCCGGCTTGCATGAACCCGTCCATATTGCCGACCGGCAGCAGCCCGACCACCAGTCGCCCGACTGCGATGCCGACGCCCGCCGCCGCCACGGCGCACGTACCCGTTGCGGCAATCTGCTCCAGCATGAACTGGAAGAAAATCCGCGGCCGCGTCGCCCCGAGCTGCGCCCGCACAGCGAACTCGTGGGCACGGTCGAGCGCCTGGATCGACAGTAGGACCGCCACGTTCAGCCAAGCTCCAAGCAGAATCAGACCGCCCGCCCCTGCAAGCCAGAGCGCCACCGCGCCACTGAGCACCCGACTGCGCCAGGAACCGTAGGCCGCCACCAGGCTGCGGCCGCTCCCTCCTGCACCAGACGTTCCCCCGTCACCCCGCGTACCCGACCCCAGTAACGCCAATTCCCCCGCCGCGGCATTGATGGGGAAGCCGTCGCGAACCCGTCCAACCGTCCGCAGCCAAGCGGCGTCCGCGGCCTCGAGCAGGTCCGCTCCCGTGAACGAGCACAGGGGCGACGAAACCGCGAGAAGAATCCAGGCGTCCGTCGCGGCCGACTCGATCCCCTTGAACCCTCGCGGCGCGACTCCGACAACGACGTGACCGCGATCACCTAGGATGACGGTACGCCCAACCGCCTCCGGGTCAGCACCGAAACGACGGACCCAGGAACCGTGAGACAGCACGACCGGCAACGCAGCGTGCCGAATCTCGTCCGACTTCTCGAACCCGCGGCCCAACATCGGACGTACCGGAAAAAGATCGAAGTACCGCCACGTCACGCACTCGACGCTGACCCTGTCCGCATCCCGGCCGACGCCAAGACTCAGATCGACCCGCGTGACGGCGGCGAGGTCTATTGTCTTCGCACGGCGGCTGACGCTCTTGTACTCAGCGTACGACCTAATCGACGGCACCACCACGAGTCGTTGCGGATCCTGAACGTAGTCGGGAGCCGTCACCAGCAGCGCCGCGGCCAGCGTCAGCGTCGCGCCGTTCGCCCCGACGCCCAGCCCCAGCGCCACCAACACGCCGGGAAAGGACCCGCGCCGCCAGAATCGCCGCAGCGCGAACGGCACGTCTGCAAGCAGTGATCGCATGCGGCGCCCGACGGACCGCCTGTGATGCAACCCGCCTCCGCCAATATCCATCTCCGCCTCACCTCATGGCAGGAGCAACGACGGATTCTCGACGCCAATGTGTTCCAGGATCCGTCCCGCTCGGCGACACTGCGCCCAATGTATCACGGTGCAGTCCACTACGACCGTATCGGGGATCGACCGCCCGAGCAACTCGACCGGCCCCCGAATCGCGAGTTCGTCAAGGGGAATGTTGATCGCGCCTTGGCCGATCCGCCTTGGCCGATACTCGGAGCGACTGCGCACATCTATGACGACAAGGCGCTCGCGGTTCCTCGACACCAGGTCTCGGAATTCCGCGCCGCCAATCTCCTCAGGATAGCGCGCGTTGCTCAACGGCGCGACAGAACGCGGCCGCCGCAAACGGCCCCATAGCATCGATTCCTCAAACTTCGACAGGCGACCCAGAAGGACGTCTGTCACCACTCCGTCATCGTCCATCACCAGCAGCGTGGGAGTGAGCGTGAATCCGTGTGAAATCGCGTCTCTCATCTCGACGACGACGTCATGTCGAACGCCGTGCGTATCCGCCCAGGTCTTCACTGTCTCCATGTCATCCACCGCGGCAATCACGAAGCGCATTTCCGGTAGATCTCGGACATAATCCCCCAAATGCTTGTAGAAAGCAATGCCGTCATTGCAGGCAGGGCACGTCGCACTTGCGAGCAACACAATGGTCCGAACGCCGTCATGCCATTGAACGTTCGGCAACACGACCCGAGCACCACGGCGGATCAACTCCGGGCGAACTGTTCCGCCCGGCAACTCCGTGGAAACCGCCCGCATCGCCGCGCTTTCCTTCGACTTCCACTCATCGGTTGTCCAAGCGAGTAGAACCGCCGTAACCACGATGAGTATGCTGACGTCAAGCGAGCGAACGATTATCTTTCGTTTGGTCATGATGTTCCTCGTCCCACAGACGCCAGATGCTAAGGCCCCCCGCTGCAAGCCCGCGAGTTCGGGACAGTCTGCCGGGGCCGACTCCCGCCGGCCCGGCAGATGGTGATCACCCGTTTATTTCAGGTTGGTCAGACCTGCGTCCAAGGGCAGTACCAGCCCAGCAGGCAAAAGCTCTGCTGCGGGTCACTCGGATCTTGGGTCACGGCCACACAGTAGTCCCATCCTTCACGGAGGGTATAGGTGTCCATGCACCGAGCCCAACCGTCCCAAGTAACGTCGCAGGTGTAGCAGGTGATGCCCCACTCTCCCTGAACCTCCGCCGGTTGCAGCGACCCGTAGCCGCCGAGCAAGATGAGCAAGATCACGACGCGTATCAGAAGTGGCTTCATCACATCCTCCTTTGAATCAGGTCCGAATTCGGCCGTAACGCTCCACGGTCCTGGTTTTGCCTACGTTCTCTCGCACGCGCGAACAGCGCCTCGCCGCCCTATCCCGCGGCCTCGACAGGATCCTCGCCCTGTACTTGTATAGAGTGTCCGAGGGGCGGATCGGTCACATCCTTTTTCCGTTTTTTTTCGACTTTTTTTTTTGGAGTCGCCGGATTCGGGTCACCGGACGCCGCGGGCCGAAGGCTCGCGCCGGACCGTCGGACGTGCAGGGTCGGCTACCGGGCCGGCCCCTCCATGCCGAGTCGCTGCAGCAGGCTGCGGCGGAGCAGCTCGTGCGCCCGCTGCAGGCGCGACGAGACGTTCGAGCGGGAGATGTGCAGGCGGGCGGCCACCTCGTCGGGCGACCGTTCCTCGATGTCGCGAAGCTGGACTATCTGCCGGTACGTCGGCGGCAGCCGGTCGACGATCTCCAGCAGGATGCGGAGCATCTGGCGTGTGTGTTCTTCGACTTCCGGAGTCGGACCGACTGCGGGCGGCGTGGCGGGCCCCGGCGCCAGCTCGTCGCCGCCGTCGTCGCCGATGGGGACGTTCCGGGGATGTCGGGCCTGCCGCCGCGCTTCGTTCCGCACTATCGCGCCGACCCACGCGCAGGCCGGCGCGTCCCCGCGATACTGCTGTACGCCGTGCAGGACATCGATCCAGCTCTCCTGCAGCGCATCGTGCGCGTCCGCATCGTTGCCGGTAAGGCGGCGGGCGAGAGGCAGGAACCGCGCCGTGCAGCACCGGATCCAGGCTTCGTGCCGGCCCTCCAGCAGCGGACAGGCAACGGCATCCTCGATCGTCGGGAGGAAGGTCCGAGCAGGCTGCGTCGTCCGATCCACTGCGTCGCGCCTCCGGCTCAAGATGGTCGGAACCCGGATGTTATCCGAACCGGCCTACCGCTATCAATCATCATCGAAGACGGTTCGGACAACGCGGCGAGCTTTCCTCACCCGATGCCGCCGGCCTCTCGCCGTCGACGTACGTGCCGCTCGAGGGACGGAAGCGGGACAGCTTCCGCAGCCCTGGCCGGGACGGAAGCCGCCTGTCCCCGTTTCCGAACCGGGTGACGCGGGGCGTGCTAGCATGAGCGCCCGACTGGACGCGCATGGCCGATCCCGCCGCCAACACCATACGACCCGCCACCGCCCTGCAGGCGCTGGGGCCGCTCGGCCTGCTGATCACGCTGCTCGCCGGCTCGGTCTACCTGTTCGGGGACGGGTCGTCGAGCGGGCCGAACCAGATCGCCCTCATGCTCGCCGCCGTCGCGGGGGCGCTCGTGGGGCTGCGCAACGGGCATCCGTGGAAGGCGGTCGAGGACGGGATGCGCCGGAGCATCTCGGTGTCGATGGGGGCCATCCTCATCCTGCTCGTGGTCGGCGCCCTCATCGGGACGTGGATTCTCGCCGGGGTCGTCCCGACGATGATCTACTACGGGCTGCTGGTGCTGTCGCCGACGGTGTTCTACGCCACCGCCTGCGTCATCTGCGCCCTCGTCTCGGTGGCCACCGGCAGCTCGTGGACCACCGCGGGCACCATTGGCATCGCGCTCGTCGGCATCGCGACGGCGCAGGGGCTGCACCTGGGCCTGGCGGCGGGCGCGGTCATCTCCGGCGCCTACTTCGGCGACAAGATGTCGGCCCTCTCCGACACCACCAACCTCGCCCCCGCCGTCGCCGGCACCGACCTGTTCACCCACATCCGCCACATGGTGTGGACCACGGGGCCGAGCATCGCGGCGGCGCTGGTCCTGTTCACGGCGGCCGGCCTGCTGGCGCCCGCTCCGGCCGACACCGCCGAGCTCCAGGTCGTGCTGCAGGCGCTCGAGAGCCAGTACGCGCTCGGCCCTCACCTGCTGATACCAGTGGCCCTGGTGCTGGCGCTGGTGGTGCGCCGCGTCCCCGCGTTCCCCGCCCTGCTCGCCGGCGCGCTGGCCGGGGCGGTCTTCGCGGCCCTCTTCCAGCCGGACACGGTGGTGGCGTTCGTGGCCGAGCCCGACCTGCCGCGGCCCCTCGCCGTCGTCAAGGGCTGCTGGATCGCCCTCTTCGACGGCTTCACCCTCGACTCGGGCAACCCCGCCCTCGACGACCTCCTCAGCCGCGGGGGCATGAGCAGCATGCTGTCCACGATATGGCTCATCCTGTCGGCCATGATGTTCGGGGGGGTCATGGAGTCGACCGGCCAGCTCGAGGCGGTGGCGCGGCGCATCCTGCGCGCGGTCCGGAGCGCGCGGAGCCTCGTCTGGGCGACCCTGCTCACCGCATTCGGCACCAACGTGGTCGCTTCGGACCAGTACATCTCCATCGTGCTGCCGGGGCGCATGTTCCGCGCCGAGTACGAGCGGCGCCGCCTCGACCCGTGCAACCTGTCGCGGACCCTGGAGGACGCGGGCACGATCACGTCGGTGCTGATCCCGTGGAACACGTGCGGGGCGTACATGGCCGGCGCCCTCGGGGTCGCCACCCTGACCTACGCCCCGTTCTGCTTCTTCAACCTCATCAACCCCCTGGTCGCCGCGTTCTACGGGTGGGCGAACATCTCGATCGCGCCGCGCGAGCCTTCCCCTCCCTTCCCGGCCGCGACCGATTGACCCGCGAACGACCCCCAACGACCCGAACCCGCCGTGCGGCCCGTGACATACTGGAGCTTTCGGCTCTCGCCGCCCCGGCGGGACATCGGAGCGCCGCGGCGCGCGGGAAACGAGATGGCATTCGGACGACGGACCCGCCGGGCGGGGATGATCTTCATCCTCGTCACCCTGTTCATCGACATCCTCGGGCTGGGCATCATCATTCCCGTCCTCCCCGAGCTCATCAAGGAGTTCACGGCCGGCGACGACTCGCGGGCGGGGCTCTACTACGGGGTGATCATCGCGCTCTACGCGCTGATGCAGTTCCTGTGCGCGCCCGTCCTCGGCGCCCTCTCCGACCGGTTCGGCCGGCGGCCCATCATCCTCGGCTCGCTGTTCGGTTTCGGTGTCGACTACCTCGTGCAGGGCTTCGCGCCATCCATCGGCTGGCTCTTCGTGGGCCGCGCGATCGCCGGCGTGATGGGGGCCAGCGTCACCACCGCCAACGCGTACATCGCCGACATCTCGACCCCCGAGACGCGGGCCCGCAACTACGGCTTCGTCGGGGTCGCCTTCGGGCTCGGCTTCATCTTCGGCCCCGCCCTCGGGGGCCTGCTCGGCGGCATCCACCTGCGCCTGCCGTTCTTCGCGGCGGCGGGGCTGGCCCTCGTCAACTGGCTGTACGGGTACTTCGTGCTGCCCGAGTCGCTGCCCCCCGGGCAGCGCAGCCCCGTCTCGTGGAGCCGGATGAACCCGTTCGGCAGCCTGCGGCGGCTGCGCGCCTACCCCCTGGTGGCGGGAATCGCGGTGGTGTTCATCTTCGCGTCGCTGGCCCAGCGGGGCCTCGAGAACGTCTGGGTGCTGCACGCCGGGTACCGCTACGGATGGGACGCCCAGGCCAACGGCCTGACCCTGGCCCTCGTCGGGGTGATGGCGGCGCTCGTGCAGGGACTGCTGGTCCGGCCCATCGTCGCCCGCCTCGGCGAGCGGCGCGCGATACTCTTCGGCATCGGCGTCTCGATGCTGGCCTTCCTCGGCTACGGCCTCGCGTCGGCGGGCTGGGTCGTCCTCGTCATCATCGTGCTGGGGTCGGTCGCGGGGGTCGCGCACCCCACGATCCAGGGGCTCGTGGCCGGGGCCGTGCCGCCGGCCGAGCAGGGCAGGATCCAGGGCGCGTTGACGGCGCTCATCAGCCTGACCGCGATCGTCGCGCCGCTCCTTTTCACGGCGGGGCTCTTCAGCTACTTCACCTCGGACCGCGCACCGGTCCGCCTGCCGGGAGCGCCGTTCCTCGTCGGCGCGGCCCTGTTCGCGGTGTCCCTGGTCCTGCTCGTGCGGCTGTTCCGCCGGCTGCCGGAGCCGGCGGCCGCCCGCGAGCGTCCCGCCGCCGCGCCGGCGCCGGTCGACGAGGCGGCCGCCGTCGCCGCCGACGGGGTCTGAACCGCCCGCGGTCCTCCCGTTCGCCAGGGCGTGGCCGCCTGCGCCACAGGAGTTTCGCGTCAGCGCGCGGCTTGCATATCCCGCACCGGACTGCCACGATGGGCCGATGCGCCGGACTCGCGCGCAGCGTCCGGTCATCGACCTCGGACGCACTGGCCACCGTTGCTTCTCCTCACCCGGAGTCTGCGCCCGCAGGCGTCGCGAGCCCGTCGAGCACCGAGGGGCGCTTCCCCCGCCGCAGGCTCTCGGCCGGCTCAGCGCATCAACCTCAACTCGATGGCGAGGTGTACCTCGTGCGATTCGTCGCCGCTCATGACCCGGGCGGTCTCTGAAGCGGTCCCGGTCAGCACATCGCCGTCGACCGCTCCGGAGAACTGTACCGAGAGCGTCTCCTTCGTCCACTCGCGGAGGTCTCCCGCGGGTGCGCACGCGGGGCCGATCGCAAGCACCCGGGGGGTGCAACTCGTCATCGAGGCAGTGATTGAATCGCCGGAAATCGTGCCCTCGTAGGCGCACCGTTCCTGGTTCACGCCATTCGTAATCGTAACCGCAAGCCTCGTGTCGGTCTGGTCGATGGCGGCCTCGAGGGGACTGCCGTCGCCGCCGCCGATCTGGGCGGCCAGCCCGTTTCCGACGCACCCTCCGCCGTCGACGCTCGTGACGACGGCGGCCCCGCGCCATGCGCCGCCGACATGCGCCGTCGTCGTCGGCGTCGGGCCGACGACCGTCGACGAGCCGTCGCCGCAGGCGGCGGCGAGCATGCAGACGAGAATCACAGTCGATGTACTCGTTCGGAAGCCGTTCATGGACCCTCCTCGACCGGCTCATTCCAAGCGCAGCGCCACCGACGGAGCCACGCCGACGGCGCGCAGCGCCGGGGCGAGGTGCGCAACCACCCCGACGGCGATCAACACGACGATCGCCCCACCCCAGGCCAGCGCGTCCGTCGCGTCGATGCCGAAGAACAGCACGCCGGCCGTCGCGCGGGCCGCCACGAAGGCCGACACCGAACCGAGCACGGCACCGACACCCACGACGACGGCGCACTGGCGGACGACGAACCCGAGCACATCGCGGCGCGTCGCGCCCAGCGCCATGCGGATTCCGATCTCCCGGGTTCGCCGCACGATCGCGTAGGCGATGACGCCGTACAGGCCGACGGCGGCAAGCCAGACGGCGACCAGGCCCGCCGCGCCGAGAATGGCCGCGAGGAGGCGCGCGGGCAGCAACTGCGACGCTACGTGGTCGCGCAGGGTCGAACCTTCATAGAACACGACTTCGGGATCGAGTCCGCGCAGCTCCCGCTGCATCGCCGCGCCCAGCGTGGCGGGGTCGCCCTCCGTGCGCGCAAGCAGCACCGCCGCGGTCACCACATCGGCGGGACGCTGCGACGCCGCGTAGTGGACGTACGGCGTGGGCGGCTCCTGGAGAAACCGGATCTTGTAGTCACGGACGACGCCGACGACCTCCACCGCCGGCCGGGTGCTGTCCGCGCCTCCCGGTCGAAGGCGCCGACCGACGGCGCTCACACCTGGCCACAGCCGACGGGCGAGCGCCTGGTTGACGCCACCCGCGGCGCCCGGGGCGTATCGACAGCGTCGTCGAACCGCCGTCCTTCGAGGATCGGCACGCCGAGCGCGTCGAAGTACCTCTCGCCGACGGTCACCGTCTCGACAGCAAGGGCTCCCGCATTCGCCGCCTGCCCATCGGCCGGGCCGATGGGGTCCTGGTTGAAGTTGATGGCGAGCGGCGCGCGGCTCGTACGGGCGACCGCCTGTACGCCCGGCAGGGCCCGCACCCGCTCCCGTGCCCGCTCGAAGAACTGCGCGGCCTCGTCTTCGTCGTAACCGATCAGTTCCAGGGCGACGGTGACCGAGGCGATGGTCGGCGCCGGAAAACCGGGTTCGATGCGGCTGAACGCCCGCAGATTCCGCGCCAGCAGGCCGGCCATGACGAGCAGCACGACGCTGACGGCGATCTGGAGTGCTACCAGCGCCTGGCCCAGGTTCCAACGGCGTCCGCGGATCGACCATGCAGGTTCGCTCCCCGCCAGCTCGCCCGGCAAGCTCGTCCGCGTGCCGATCCACGCCGGCAGCAGGCCGGCCGCGATGCCGGCCCCTGTCGCCAGGGCTGCCGACATGCCCAGCACGCGGCCGTTCAACGAAAGGTCGAGCGCGATGGGAAGGAGCAGGGGCACGCGAACGGCGCCGAGACCCTGGAGAAGCCCCCAGGCGAGCGCGACACCGCCCGCTGCCCCGAGCAGCGCCAGCACGATGCTCTCGACGAGCAGTTGACGCAGCAGCCGTCCCCGCCCGGCCCCGATTGCGAGACGCAGACCGATCTCCCGCCGCCGCGCGGCGGCGCGCGCGAGCAGGAGCCCCGCAACGTTCGCACAGGCGATCAGCAGCACCAGCCCCATCAGCACGAACAGACTGGCCGCCCCCGCGCGCAGGCGATCTTCGAAGAAGGGGTGGGTCGCCACGTCGCGGGTCGGGATCAACGTCGCGCGGAATCCTTCGTTCGAATCGGGGTACTCCGCTGCCAACGCCTGCATCACGCGGTTCAGATCGGCGGCGGCGGTGGCCGCGGTTTCGCCTTCGCGAAGTCGTCCCTTCAACAGCATCCAGCGCCGTCCGCGATTCTCGAGTATGGAGACGTCCGAGGCGGACGATCCGGTGTGCAACACCGCCGGCTGGACGTCGTCGATCCAGGCCATCGGCGTCCAGAATGCCGGTGTCAGGATCGGCGCGGTCATGCCGGCGAAGCCCTCCGGCGCCACACCGACGATGGTGTACCGTCGCCCGCCGATGCGGAGAGACCGTCCCATGGCGCCGGGGTCGCGGTCGAAAGCAGCGGACCAGAACGCCGACGAGACGACCACGACCGGCGCCGCGCCGGGACGGTCGTCGTCCGGCAACAACACCCGGCCGTGAGCCGCCGGGACGCCGAGCGCCTGAAAGTAGTTGCCCGTCACCGCCTCGACGGGCAGCGCCCGTGACCGATCCCCGGTTCGCACCGCCCCCATCGCGGGCACGTAGCCCACCAGTCCGCTGAGCGCCCGCACGCCGCGGCGCAGGTCCAGATAGTCCGGATACGAGCTGCCGTACCAGGCGAAGCCATCGATCTCGCTGGTGTAGACGTCGACGAGCTGCTCCGGTCGATCGACCGGCAGCCGCCGCAGCAGCGTGGCGTCCAGCAGCGCGAAGAGGGCGGTGTTGAGGCCGATCCCGATGGCGAGCGAGATGGCCGAGATGGCCGACAACGCCGGGTGCTTCCGAATCAGCCGCAGCGCGAACGTGCCGTCCTGGCGAAGGCCATCGAGCTGATGGATTCCCCAGCTCCGGCGGCAGTCCTCCTTGACGAAGTCGATCCGGCCGAACGCGAGTTGCGCCTGCCGGTACGCTTCCCGTGGCGACAGGCCGCGGGCCAGGTGCTGCTCGGCGGCGCGTTCGAGATGGAAGCGCATCTCGTCTTCCAGGTCGTCCTCGACGTCGTTCCGCCGGAACAGGGTGCGCAGACGGAAGCGCAGATCGTCCAGCATCGGAGCCACGCGCTACCGGGCGTCGAGAACGTGGCCCACCGCCGCCGTGAGGGCGCGCCACGCCTCGACGTCGGACTCGAGCTGCCGGCGGCCCTTGGGCGTCAACCGGTAGTACTTCGCGCGCCGGTTGTGCTCGGACGTCCCCCACGAGGCGGCTATCCAGCCTCGCCGCTCCAGGCGGTGCAACGCCGGATAGAGCGATCCCTGACGGATCTCCAGCGCCTCGCGCGACACCTGTCGAATGCGCTCGGAGATCCCCCAGCCGTGGCGCGGCCACGGGGCCAGCGTCTTGAGAATCAGCAGCTCCAGCGTGCCCTGCGGCAGGTCGAGACGGTCGGCTGTCATCGGCCCGCCTCTCAATCGTCGGAAAACACGGGCGATTCGGGACGCACGCGCTCCGTATCGCGCAAGCGGAGGTCGGGAACGAACCGCGGGTCGAGCTCGGAACGGTCGCGTGCGGGCGGTGCGGACCACGGCGTGAGCCGGGTGCGCACCGTGTCCGGATACTCGAACCCGTCGCCGGACACGAACAGGTCGAAGGCGAAACCCAATCCGGCCAACCCGGCGAACGTGTCGAGCGTAGAGCTGAGCAGCGCCGGCACCACGATGTTGCCGATCAGCCAGGGGCTGAGGGACCGTCGCGGCCGGACCACCTGCGGCGCATAACCATCCTTCTGGAGCCGGAGCGCGGCTTCACCGTCACCGCGGTCCAACCGGACGTCGGTGGGCGTCCGGCCCGCCGCCTCCGCCCCCAGCAGGACCTCGGCCGCCGGTGGGTCGGACACGATGGTGACCGGCTGCGTGGACGGGTTGACGAGCGTGGCGCACCCCGTGGACGCCGTCAGCACAACCGCCGCCAGGCAGCAAGTCGCTCCCCTCTTCTTCATCCCTCCACTCCTTTCACTTCGACAGGAACCAACGCTAGCACGGAATCTTGTCGAAGTGCAAGACAAGGGCGCCGTCCCACCGGACCGCGTCCGAGTACCACTCCCAACGCGGCCGCAAGGCTGCGCGGCCGCTACGGCTTGCATATCCCGCACCGGACTGCCACGATGGATCCGTGCGCGCCAGCGAGTGGATCGTCTGCGGCTTCTTCGCCTATCTCATTGTCCTCGCCCGCGTCCAGCCGCTGTCGGGGACCCGCCGCAACCGGGTGCTGGCGGTGGGGCTGGCCTGCATCGGGCTGGTGATCGTGCTCTCCCAGCTCCGGCTGCAGCTTCCGATGCGGATCGCGCGCGACTGGGTGCCCTGCATCTACCTGCTGCAGGGCTACTGGATGAGCGGGCTCTTCTTCCGGCGGCCCATGGCGGCGGTCGAGGACCGGCTGCTGCGGCTCGACGGGCGCCTGCTCGGGGCGTTGCGGATGGACGCGGTGGTTGGGCGGACACCGGCCCCGGTCCTCGAGCTGCTGGAGCTGGCGTACCTGGGCGCGTACCCGTTCGTCCCCGCCGCCTTCGCCCTGATCCACGGGGCCGGGCTGCGGGGAGAGGCGGACGCCTACTGGACGCCGGTCCTCCTCGCCGCGTTCGCGTGCTACGGCCTGCTGCCGTGGATTCAGACCCGGCCGCCGCGGTCCATCGAGCCGCCGAGTTCGATGGACCAGCGCGGGCTCGCCCTGCGGCGGCTCAACCGCGCCGTGCTCGAGCGCGCGTCGGTGCAGGTCAACACCTTTCCGAGCGGCCACGCCGCCACCGCCATCGCCGCCGCCCTCGCCGCCGGCGAGCTGATGCCCGCCCTGGTCCTGCCTCTCCACGCGGCGGCCGGCGCCGTCGCCCTCTCGACCGTGGTGGGGCGCTACCACTACGCCGCCGACACCATCGTCGGGCTCGCGGTCGGCGCCGCCGCGTGGTGGCTCACGACGTGATCGGCTTCTTCAGGTGCACCGGCGTCACGTGGCGGATGCGCTGGTTGATCAGCTCGACGAAGACCGAGAACGCCATCGCGAAGTAGAGATAGCCTTTCGGAATCTCCTGGTGGAACCCCTCCGCCACCAGCGAGAACCCCACCAGCAGCAGGAAGCTCAGCGCCAGGATCTTCACCGTCGGCCGCTCGTTGACGAACGCGCTGATCGCCTCGGCCGAGATCAGCATGATGACGACCGCGATCATGATGGCCGCCACCATCACCCCGAGTTGGTCCACCATGCCCACCGCGGTGATCACCGAGTCGAGCGAGAAGACGACGTCGAGGACCAGGATCTGCATGATGACCCCGGCGAACGTCGCCGTCTTCCGCGATCGGTGCCCCTCGTCCCCCTCCAGGCTCTCGTGAATCTCGTAGGTCGACTTCGCGAGCAGGAACAGGCCGCCCCCGAGCAGGGTCAGGTCGCGGCCGGACACCTCGCGGCCGAACACCGCGAACAGCGGCTCGGTCAACCCGATGATCCAGCTCAGCGACATCAGCAGGACGATGCGGGAGAGCATGGCCAGCCCCAGGCCGACCCGCCGCGCCAGCTTCTGCTGGTGGTGCGGCAGCTTGTCGGACAGGATCGAGATGAAGATGACGTTGTCGACGCCGAGGACGACCTCGAGGACGGTGAGGGTGACCAGGGCGATCCAGATCTCGGGGTTGAACAGCCATTCCATGACGGGTTCTCCGGGGCCGGGAGTCTGCGGCGCGGAAGCGAGGCGCAGGTCGCGGCGGGATCGGTCGGGGCGTCGGCGCAAGGGGGGGTCGGCGGGGGCCGTTGGGCCCCCTCGCCGGGCCTCGTCAGGCACCGGCGGTCTTCGGGCCGCCGGTGCCCTCGCGGGCCTCGGGGTAGTGCGGGTCTCTTCGCGGGCTCCCGGTCTCACGGAGCGAGGCGAATCGCATAGTCAGGCCAGCACCGCTCGAAGTCGCCGGCCGGCGAGCCCCACGGGTCGAAGTCGGTGTCGACGAGCTGGAACGCACCATCCGCGAACGCCGGCCTGCCGCGCACAGCCGCGGCCGAGCCGGCCGAGGGATCCAGCGTCCGCGCGATCCGATGCCGCACGTCCTCCAGGTGGAGCCGGGTCGCGCGGTCCGACGTCCGGTCCAGGGCGAGGAGGGCCGAGGCGTCGAGCGCGCGCAGCTCGCCGCGCAGGAACGGCCCCGCGTCGCCGTTGGCCTGCGACGGGCCCCCGAGCCGCCCCTCGACCAGGTCGAGGTACGCCCGCTGGATGTTCCGGCGATAGGCGTCGACGCCGACCTCCGGCTCGTCCAGCTCGCTCCAGACGCCGCCGCGCACGTCGGCCAGGAACTCGGTGGCGGGATAGGCGGCGTCGCCGTCGATCACCTCCTGCTCGACGAGCCGGGCCAACCGGGCCGCCGACAGCAGGGTGCCGAGCACCCGGGTCTGGCTTATCCGGATCCGGTCGAGCACCCCCACCGGCTCGATGCGGCGCAGGATCTCGGGGTCGGTCAGGAACGTCGGCGGCATGAACGCGTGGTCGTTCAGGAACGCCACCGCCTTCGCCTGCACGTCCCGCGGCAGGGTCGAGAACCGCACCCCCTCCTGCCCGTGATGCTTCTGGTGCGACGAGACCCCGCCCACCACCGCGGCGACGTGGTTCATCTCGAGGGTCCACTGCCCGACGAGCCGCGCGTACAGCTCGTCGAGGTCGTCGTAGGGCTCGCCCGGCGCGGCGGTCGCGTCGAGCAGCATCGCGGCGACGCGCTCGAGGTTCTTCAGCCCCAGCGCCGTCGACGCCACCGCGTCGGCGTCGCCCACCGCCTCCGTCAACTGGCCGGGGTCGGCGCCGCGCGCGTCGGGGGTCGAGAAGCGGAGCCACACCGTCTCGTCCTGCTCGCGCGCCCACGCGTCGAGGGTCGCCCGCTCGTCGTCGGGGGTCTCCGCCCCCGCGATGGGCGCGTAGCCCCAGCGGGTGGCCCACTTGTCGTAGGGGCCGATCTTGGGAATCAGGTCCTCGGGGGCGATGCCGTCCTCGGGCTGCGCGACGTAGTTGAAGCGCGCGTAGTCCATCAGGGTCGGCGTGTGGCTCATCGTGCGCACCCACTCGGGGTCGCGCACCCGCTCGTGCGGGTAGAGCGAGCTCGCCTTCATGTTGTGCTGGAAGCCGAGGGTGTGGCCCACCTCGTGGGCCACCACGTAGGCGAGCAGATCGCCCATCAGGTCGTCGGGCAGGGGCAGCGTGCGCGCGCGCGGGTCGAGCGGCCCCACCTGCACGAAGTACCAGTCGCGCAGCAGGTTCATGACGTTGTGGTGGAACTGGATGTCCGCCTCCAGGATCTCCCCCGTGCGCGGGTCGTTCACGTGGGGGCCGGAGGCGTTCTCGACCGTCGACGGCAGCCAGCGGATGACCGAGTAGCGGGCGTCCTCGGCGCTCCAGTCGGGGTCCTCCTCGGCCGACGGCGCCTCGCGCGCGACGATCGCGTTGCTGAACCCCGCCTCCTCGAACGCCGGCCGCCACGCCTCGACACCCTGCTTCATGTAGGGCACCCACTTGGCGGGCGTCGCCGGGTCGATCCAGAACGTGATCGGCGTGACCGGATCGGACAGCGCCTGGTCCGGCTGCCGCTTCTCGAGCCGCCAGCGCGTGATGTAGCGCCGGCGCGGCGAGCGGTGCTCGTCGCGGCCGTAGTCGATCTGCCGCACCGAGAAGTAGCCGACCCGCTCGTCGAAGAGCCGCGGCATCATCGGCTCGTCGGGCAGCCTGACCATGCTGTAGTGCAGCACCACCGTGGCGCTGCCCGGCCGCATGCCGCGGCGGAACACCACCCTCGGCCGGTTGCCCGACGTGGACGCGGGCGGCGCCGTGTAGGTATGGGTGGCGCGCACCTCGATGTTGCGCGGGTACGACACCACCGACTCGACGAACGACCGGTCGCGCGCGAACCCGCGCGCCTGCAGCCGCGACCGCGCGCTGAACTCGGGCACCTCGGTGTTGAAGAGCGCGGTGACGTCGATCACCGGCGCCCCTGCCTCGGACAGCGCCTCGATGTCGAACGCGCGCAGGATGGTGTCGTTGATGGCAGCCTCGACCGCCCGCGCGATGGGCCGCGACTCGTCGGCGACGATGGCGTAGGACACGCTCTTCAGCAGCACCCGGTCGCCGCGGCGCTCCCACTTGACGACCCGGCTCCCCAGCGCCTGCCCGCCGTAGCCCACGCCCTCGCTGGTGCGCTCGATCTGGCTGACCCAGAGGAACTCGCGGCCCAGCTCGTCGACCGGGATCTCGTAGAACACCTTGTCGTCGAGCTGGTGCACGAGAAACACGCCCTCGTCGGTCTCCGCCTCGTCGGTGATCACCTCGTCGTAGGGCTCGATGCCGTCGTCGCGACCGCGCCCCCGCCGCGGACGCTCGCCTTCGGACTCCGACTCCTCCTCGGCATCCTCCGCCGATTCCTCCTGCTCTTCTTCTTCCGGCGGCGGCTCCGGCGGCTGATCCTGCACCGCCGTCACGCCGGGAACCGCGAGAGCTGCCGCCAGCGAGAAGACGACGGCGCGCAACGTACCGAGTCGCGTCACGGACATGGAGCACTCCTCCTGCGAGAGATCGGTCGAAGGCGACACCATATCACCACACCGCCGACCCCTGGGCGAAGGGTTGATATCTCCCGGCCGGACGCAGATGATCGGGCGATGGTCCCTGTTCCGCGTCGCGCCACGGCCGACGAACCGCGGAGTGGCTTCCCCGTCTGGATCTGGCCCGTCTACCTCGCGCTCTTCGGCGCATCGGTCCCCTGGTACCTGCCGGCCGACGCGCCGCTGCGCATCTGGCTCGGGCTGCCCCACTGGGTGGTCATCTCGCTCTCGGCCACGGCGGCAGTCGCCGTCTTCACCGCCTTCGTGGTGCACCGCCTCTGGCCCGAGGAATGACCGACTCCCTGGGCGGCGGCGCGGTCGTGGCCGTCGGGCTCTACCTGACCGCCATTCTCGGGGTCGGCTACGCCGCGCGCCGCCATCGCACCGGCGAGTCGCTAGCCGACTTCTACCTCGCGGGCCGGCAGCTCACCGGCCCGGTGCTGCTGCTGACCCTCTACGCGACCCAGTACAGCGGCAACACCCTCATCGGCTATCCCGGCGAGGCGTACCGCCTCGGCTTCTCGTGGGTGATGAGCGTCGGGTTCATGATGGCGATCATCGTCGCCTACCTGCTCTACGCGCCGCGGCTCCACCGGCTGGCCCGGCGGCACCGCTTCGTCACCCCCGGCGACTGGCTCGCCCACCGCTTCCGCTCGCCCGCCCTCACCCTCCTCGCCAACCTGCTCCTCATCGCCGCCATCTCCAACTACCTGCTCGCGCAGCTCATGGCGATGGGCCACATCACCGCCGGCCTCTCCGGGGGCGCCGTGCCCTACTGGGCGGGGGTCGTGCTGCTGACCCTCGTGGTGCTCGTCTACGAGACCGTCGGCGGCATGCGGGCGGTCGCGTGGACCGACCTCGTGCAGGGGCTGATGCTGGTGACGGGCCTGACGGGGCTGCTGCTCGCGGCGGTGCCGGGCCCGTCGCACGTGGCCGACGTGACGGCGTGGCTCGCGGTCGAGGCCCCCGAGAAGGTCGCGGTCCCCGGCTGGGACGTCTGCCGCAACTGGTTCAGCACCCTCGCCCTCATCGGCTTCTCGGGCGCCGTCTATCCGCAGGCCGTACAGCGCATCTACGCCGCGCGCGACAGCGCCGCCCTGCGCCGCTCGTTCGGCATCATGGTGTTCCTGCCGATGGTCACCACCGGGCCCGTCTTCCTCGTGGGCGTCCTCGCCATCGAGCGGCTGGCCGCGGCCGGACCCGTCGCGGGCGACCAGGTGCTGCCGCTCCTCGTCACCGAGTGGGGATCGAGCTCGCCGCTGCTCTACATGCTCAGCCTGATCGTCATCGTCGCGGTGGTCAGCGCCATCATGTCGACGGCCGACTCGGTGCTGCTGAGCCTGTCGTCGATGCTCGCCAAGGACGTGCTGGGCACGACGGTGCTGCGCGGGGCCGACGAGGCGCGCCTCACGCGGGCCGGCAAGCTCGTGTCGTGGGTGCTCGTGGCCGGCCTCGTCGCCATCGCCCTCGACCCGCGCATCACCCTGTGGGGCCTCACCGAGCTCAAGATGGAGATCCTCGCCCAGGTCGCCCCCCTCTTCATCCTCGGCGTGAGCTGGGACCGGCTCACCACCCGGGCCACCCTGGCCGGCATGATCACCGGAACTCTCGTATACGGCGGCCTCCTCGCGGCCGGACATCCCGAGCCGTGGAACGTCCACGCGGGGGTGGTCGCGCTGCTCGTCAACGTCGCCGTCTGCGTCGCGGTGAGCCGCCTCGATCCCAGCCCCACGCCCGCGCAGGAACTCCCGCTCCGAGCCACATCGTGAGAGGAATCGCAGTCCCCGGTCGCCCTCAATACGTCGTGCTTGCAGTCTGGGCGTTTTTCAGGTGCAGGTGAGCCATGCGACCACCACCCGGCGGCCCTGGCCTCGGAAGGCAGACCAACGCCCGGACGGCCAGCGGCGACCGCGAGCGGTGCTTCACCCCGCAGACGCGCGGTCGCATTCCTGCAATCTGGGAATCGATTCCCAGATTGCAGGAATCCTCGCTCCCGCGGGCGCACGGCCGCCACGCCTGAGGACCGGGTCCGCGCCGCCCGCACCGTCAGCCGCCCGACCGGCCGTCACCGCGGACGCGGGCCAGCAGGTCCGACGCCGTCACGCACTCGATAATCCAGTCGCCGGTCCGAGCGAGGCGGTCCGCGTCGGTGACCCCGGCCAACGCGGCGGCCAGCCCCTCGGCGGCGCCGGTCGAACTTGCGGGCAGCCAGACGGCAAAGCAGCGCGCGCTCTTGCTCGATGCCCTCGGCGCGCCCCTGCTCGATGCCCTGGGCGCGCCCCTGCTCGAGCCACTCGCGGGTCCATTCCCGCATGTTCTCTTCCAGCATCGTCTGCGTTTCCTGCAACTGCGCCAGCGGGTCCCACCCGCCCGCCCGCCGGAAACCGATTCCTCGTTCCTCGCCGACGTGCGACAGGCCGGCCGGCGCGCCGACACCACGATCGTGATCTGTCGGGGTTGCGGGTGTATCGCGGCAGCACACCGACCGCACCAGCCAAGAACCACCATCGCGCGGCCCTCGGCGAATCCGAGCAGCATGGTAGCAAGCTCGCCGAAAGCCGCTCGACAGCCCGTGGCGCCCCGCCTGGAATCACTCTATCCGTCTGTCAACGACTCGATGCGCCGTTCGTCACCGCATCGACCAGCCCCTTGAAGCTCGGACTTCGGCGGGCTATCGTGCTTGCATCCAGCCCCGCCGCAATCTCCTCGGAAACCCGAGCGGTATAGACGCGCTCTCCGAGCATGTGCTTGAGATGCAGCTTCGGGTTCCGAATGTCGTCCGGTCTCGAGGTGTCGACACCCCCCGGCGCCCGCCCCAGGTACCGCCTGAGATTCTCCGCGTCCGCGAAGTACCACGCTTCGAGATGCTGCTGTGCGTACGCGCACAGGAGGTCGGCCCGCACCTCATCCAACCGTGGGCGCAGCGCGTTCCGAACCGGCTCCAGTATCGCGTCGGCATCTTGTCCGTCAAGGTCCAGGACGACGACGAACTTGTGCGGCGGCGCGCTCGGCTTCTCGTACCACGCCGCCTTGACGAGCTTCTCCGCCATCGGCCCGTCGAGCGCCCGGTTTCGCGGCGGAACGCGCACCTCGTCCACGATGACGTCACGATCCTGCAGGTGCCGCAACAAGTGGGGCAACGCGCGCCTCTCCGTTTCTCCCGACGCGACGATGACGACGTGTTTGGCCCGCGTCATTCCGCACCGAAGCCCTTCGTCTCGTAGAACTCCCCGAGGCCGAACCCGGACTCCTTCAGCGCTTTGCGCACGCCGTCCGGATCCTCCTGCTTCACGACGGTCGTCCCGGCCCCGGCGTCCCGCCGGACGACCCGCACCGCCTCCGGTGCATCCACGAAGTCGAGCAGCAGCGGCGAGTGGGTCGTCACCATGAACTGTATGCGGCCCTGTACGCCGCGCAGACACTCCAGAAAGGCGGACAACGCCGTCGGATGGACGTAGTTCTCGGGTTCCTCGATGCCGATCAGACTCTCTCCCGGCTCGGCGTGCAGCGCCGTCATCAGCGCCAGCGTGCGCAGCGTACCGCTGGACACGCCCATCTGGTGCACGGGGTATTGCAGCCCCGGCTCCGTCTGCACGAAGTAGAAGCGATCCTCCGACTCCCGAAGCTCCACCTGAGTGGGCAGGCCCACGATTGCCCGCGTCGCTTTCACGATGCGTTCCAGTGTCTCCGGCGACGATTGACCGAGCGCGTGCAGTGTCGCGCCCAGGTTACGGCCGTAGTGGTCCAGCCGGCTGGAATCCAGCCCGGTCCAGTCCCGGCGCAGGAGAAACGGACCGGGATCGAAGAACCCCCACCGGCCGACGAACTCCGCCACGTCGCGGGCCGGAAAGGACGCGTCGGCCGCCGCCGCCGACAGAGCGCACGCCGTCGGCGCCTGTTTCAGCTCGACTCGCCCCTGTTCGCCCGACCACCACCAACCCTCACCGCCGGCGGCGTCGAGCAACGTGACCGGCGGCGAACCGGGACGCGTCTCCTCCACGTGCTCCTCGACCCGAAACTCGTATCCGTTCCTCGTGAGGCGGAGCCTCCATTCGAATCTCCGGTCGTGGTTCTTCCTCCCGTCCCTCAGCCCTACGGTCAACCCGATCCGCTGCGCGTCTTCCCCCTTCCAGGCCAGGTGGAGCAACCCCCCGCGCGCCCATACGGGTTCGCGAAAGTCACGCGCCCGCACCGCCTCGCTCAGGAACCGCAGTGCGTCGAGTATGGTGCTCTTCCCCGACGCATTGGCGCCGATGAACAGATTGAAGTCGTCCAGATCGATGTCCTGATCGCGGAGACTGCGGTAGTGATCCGCACGGAGCGTGAAGAGCTTCATGGCTGACCACGGACTGTACTACAGGGAGGCGGACCGCGACGATGCCGTTGGAGGGCGAGAGTCGGCGTCGTTCCCGCCGATCGGGGCCGGCGCGCGGCCGGTCCGGCCCACGCCGGCGCCTGACGCCGCTTTGCGCGCCAGACACCGAGACTCAGCACGCCGGCACGCAGGCCGGGGACGACAAGGGCCTGCAGGGCGAGAGCGATACCGGCCGCCACCCCGGCTACCCCGGCTGCGGCGAGATACCGCGCCGCAGCAAGAGACGGGGCACGACCTCGACCCCGGACGCCGCCGCCCCGCTCCGGCGAAAACGACCGTCTGGCTCAGCAGGTTGCCGCGGTGCTCGCCGCCTGGAACCTCGTCCGCAGCCTAAACATACCCTGAAAAACATAATCACAGGTTGATTTTACCGGTATAAAAGTGAATACTCGTCACTCATGCATCGTCATCGACTGCAGGACGTCCAGGAGTGGCTGCATCGGCCCGGACGCAAGCCGCTGGTCCTGCGCGGCGCGCGGCAGGTGGGCAAGTCCACGCTGGTCCGGCTGTTCTGCGAAGCGCAGGCCGACCGCGATCTGCTGGCCGTCAACCTCGAACGCCATCCGGATCTCGCCGATACGTTCGCCGGCAACGATCCGGGGGGCATCCTCGACGTGATCGAGGCCATCTCCAACCGTTATGTGTCCGAATCGACGATCCTGTTCCTGGACGAGATACAGGCCGTTCCCGCCGCCTTCACCGCGCTCCGGTACTTCCTCGAAGAGAGGCCCGAGCTGCCGGTCGTAGCCGCCGGTTCGCTGATGGAGTTCATGCTGTCGGACCGCAGGTTCCCGATGCCGGTCGGACGCATCGAATACCTCGACCTGGGCCCGATGACGTTCACCGAGTTCCTGCGAGCCGTCGGCCAGGGCCGTCTCGCGGGCGAGATCGAGACGTTCGAATGGCCGGCCGGCGCCACGCCGACTCTATCCGCGCCCATTCACCGGCGCCTGCTGGAGCTGCTCCGCCTGTACCACTTCATCGGCGGCATGCCCGAGGCGGTCAAGGCGTACGCCGATTCCGGGAGTCTCCGCCGCGTCAGCGCGGTGCACGCCAGCATCATCGACACCTGGCGCGACGACTTCCCGAAGTACGCGGCGCGCCGCGACCTCACCCGCATGCTCCGGGTGTTCAATTTCGCCGCGCGTCATGCCGGACGCAAGGTCAAGTACAGCAACGTCTCGCCCGACGACCAGAGCGTCACGATCCGCCGCGACATCGACCTGCTTTCCATGGCGCGCGTCATCGCCAGAGTGACTCACAGCCAGTGCTCCGGCCTTCCGTTGCAGGCCGATCTCAAGGAGAACGTCTTCAAGCTGATCTTCGTGGACGTCGGGTTGATGAACGCCGTCTGCGGACTCGGGTGGCATTCCATCGCCGGCCAGACCGCGACCCAACTGGTCAACGCCGGCGCCGGCGCCGAGCAGTTCATCGGCCAGCACCTGCAGTTTCTCCTCGCCGGCCGGCCGAACCGCGAACTGACCTACTGGCTGCGCGAGGGCCGATCCAGCAATGCCGAGGTCGACTACGTGTGCGAGTTCGGCGGTAACATCGTCCCGATCGAGGTGAAGGCCGGACGCACCGGGGCCCTGAAATCGTTGCACCAGTTCGCGGCGGCAAAGCAGGCGCGGTTCGCGGTCCGTTTCGATGCGGGCGCGCCGACGCTGCATACCGTGGAGGCCGACGTACGCCACGGGCAGAGGTCCGGACGGATCCGCTACCGCCTGCTGTCGCTACCCCTCTATCTGGTGGAAGCGCTGCCCCGGGTGGTGGAGAGCCTGACGGTCCGGTTCTGACGGGCCGCCCCTTGGCGCCCCCAAGCCCCTGCGCCACCGTCGGCTCTCTCCCCTGGGCCGGGCCCAAGCCTCGCCCCGCTCCGAAATCTGCACGCCAGCATCCATGCCGGGCGGCCAGAGCGGCGCCCTGACCAATCAGAACAGCGCCAACTGACTCGAGTCGCCGCCGTCCACCGTCGGATCGAACGCCTCGATCAGGCGCCGCGCCTCGGAGAAGTAACCGGCGTCGACCTCGAAACCCACGAAGTCGAGTCCCAGCGCCATACACGCCAGCGCACTGTGTCCCAGGCCCAGGAACGGATCCAGGACGCGCCTCACCCGTCCGGTTCCATGCAGACGGATACACATCATCGGTATCCGGACCGGGAACGTCGCCGGGTGCGGCCGCTCCCGGTCCCGACTCTGAATGGTCCGGTACGGCACGAACCAAGTATTGCCGCGGCACCGCACGTCTCCTTTCGCGGCCTCCCATCTGGCGACGTTCGACTTGTCCTGGTACTCGACGCCGATTGCGCGTCGATCCAGCTCCACGTCACCGGCCTTCGTCAGGTGAAAGATGTACTCGTGGCAGTCGTTCACGTACCGCTTGCTGTTGATCGGCTTGTAGTGCCCGACGGCGACGTTGCGGGTCAGGCCGCTCGCCGCGCCGACCCGATCGGCGTCGATGGCTATCGACTTGATCCAGTGGATGGTGTTCTGCAGAACGAAGCGGCCCCGCAGGCGTTCCAGCACCTCGAAAGGGCCCCAGGGCTCCGAAGGTTTGCCCGCGACGTTCAGGAAGAGCGAGCCGCCGCGACTCAACACCCGCTCGACGACCTCGCCCCAGACCGCGATCCAGTCCAGATACTCCGCCCGCGGCGCCGTATCGTCATAGGACCCGTAGGTGATGCCCAGGTTGTACGGGGGTGACGTCACGACGACGTCGACGGACTCCGGTTCGAGCAACGCCCGCATTCCCTCGACGCAATCACGGCGGTGGATCAGGGTCTCCACCCCGTGCGACGCGCTGCGGAATGCCCCCGTGTCCATACGTCGGGTCCGTCAGTCGCTGATGAACGACTCGGCCAACTGAACAATTGGAACAATTGGCCGCAAGCGTGTCTGGAACCCACCCTCACCGTAGTCCGCGGCATATCGGACCAATTTCTCGCAGTCGGTCCGCGTCAGCGTGAGGCGGTTGCCGGACAGATTGTCCCGCAGCCGACCGAGCAACGCCTGATAACCGCTGCCCCCGCAACGGCCGGCGCAGATAATCGATCTGATCTTGTGTCAGCTCCACAACGATCTCACTTGCGCGCGGTGTCCTCATCCCTACACCCGGTCCCTTCGATGAGCGCGTTGCGGTGCCGAAATGTCTAGGTCGAAGCCCAACTCGTCGCCACCCGCTGTGCGCGGCCGGCCGCGGGCGGGCGGGCGGTCACGACCTGAACATCCGGAGCAGCTTCGTGATCGGGTCGTACATCTTGTCGACGACGCGCTCCTTCAGAGGGATGATCGCGTTGTCGGTGATGGTGATCTCCTCGGGGCAGACCTTGGTGCAGCACTTGGTGATGTTGCAGTAGCCGACGCCGTGGTCGTCGGCGAGCTCCGTGGTGCGGTCGGCGGTGTCGAGGGGGTGCATCTCGAGGGCGGCCGAGTAGACGAAGAAGCGGGGCCCGATGAACTCGCCGTGGAGGCGGTGGTCGCGCAGCACGTGGCAGACGTCCTGGCACAGGAAGCACTCGATGCACTTGCGGAACTCCTGCACCCGCTCGACGTCGTACTGCTCCATGCGCCACGTGCCGTCCGCCGCGTCCGGCTCGCGCGGGGCGAACGGCTTGATGGCCTTCTTGACCTCGTAGTTCCACGACACGTCGGTGACGAGGTCGCGGACGGTGGGGAACGCCTGCATCGGCTCGATGGTCACCGGCTGATCGAGGGGCAGGGAGTTGAGCCGGGTCATGCACATCAGCTTGGGGCTGCCGTTGACCTCGGCCGAGCACGACCCGCACTTGCCGGCCTTGCAGTTCCAGCGCACCGCGAGGTCGTTGGCCTGCTCGGCCTGGATCTGGTGCACCGCGTCGAGGACGACCATGCCCTCGGACACCTCGGTGGTGTAGTCCCGGAACTCGCCGTCCTCGGAGGTCCCCCGCCAGATCCGGAATGTCGCGCTGCTCATCACGCTCTCTCCGCTGTGCGCGCCCTGTAAACGCCCGGGCGCGCCCGCCGGCGTCGCCACCGGCCTCGGTCTCCGCTCGACACGCACGGGAACGCCCGCGCCGCGCCGTCACTTGTTGTCTTCGATGATCTGCTGCAGGTCGGCCCGGATCTCGGGAATCGTCTCCTGCGTCACCTGCATCTCGCCTTCCTCGCCGCGCCGGATGACGGTGTTCACCCGGCCCTGCCCGGGGTCCTTGTCCAGGTAGTCTTCGCGGAAGTGGGCGCCGCGGCTCTCCTTGCGCAGGATCGCCGACCGCGCGACCGCCTCCGCCACCATCAGCAGGTTCCGCAGGTCGAGAGCGGTGTGCCACCCCGCGTTGTACTCGCGGTTGCCCTGCACGCCGACCCGGTCGGCGCGCGCGCGCAGCCCCTCGAAGGCGTCGATGGCCTTCTGCATGTCCTCCTCGGTGCGCACGATGCCGACCTGCGACTGCATCATGTCCTGCAGGTCGTACTGCACCTGGTACGGCCCCTCGGCGTCGTCGCCCCCGCGCTCGAACGGCGCGAGGGCCTCGCGCGCCACCGCCTCCATCTGGTACTGCGCGGGCTTCGCCGCGGCCTGCTCCTTCGCAAACTCGGCCGCGTACTTGCCCGCGCGCTGGCCGAAGACGAGGAGGTCGGAGAGCGAGTTGCCGCCGAGCCGGTTCGCGCCGTGCAGCCCCGCCGCGCACTCGCCGGCCGCGAACAGGCCGGGCACCGTCGACATCTGGCTGTCGGGGTCGACGCGCACCCCGCCCATCACGTAGTGGGTGGTGGGGCCGACCTCCATCGGCTCCTCGGTGATGTCGATGCCCGCGAGCTGCTTGAACTGGTGGTACATGCTCGGCAGCTTCTTGCGGATGTGCTCGGCCCCGTTCGGCAGCCGCTTCTTGATCCACGCGATGTCGAGGAAGACGCCGCCGTGGGGGCTGCCCCGGCCCTCCTTGACCTCGCGCACGATGCAGCGCGCGACGTGGTCGCGGGTCAGCAGCTCGGGGGGGCGGTTCGCCTTCTTGTCGCCCTGGGTGTAGCGCCACCCCTCTTCCTCGTCGGTGGCGGTCGAGCTCCGGTACAGCTCGGGAATGTCCTCGAACATGAACCGCTTGCCGTCGCTGTTGCGCAACACCCCGCCCTCGCCGCGCACCCCCTCGGTGACGAGGATGCCGCGGACGCTCGGCGGCCACACCATGCCGGTGGGATGGAACTGCACGAACTCCATGTCCATCAGCTCGGCCCCGACCCGGTACGCGAGGGCGTGCCCGTCGCCGGTGTACTCCCAACTGTTGCTCGTCACCTTGTAGGCGCGCCCGATGCCGCCGGTGGCGAGCACCACCGCGCGGGCCTTGAACAACTGGAAGCGGCCGCGCTCGCGGTCGTAGCCGAACGCCCCGACGACGCGGTCGCCGTCCTTCAGCAGCTCGACGACGGTGCACTCCATGTGCACGTCGATGCCCTGGTGGACGCCGTGGTCCTGCAGGGTCCGGATCATCTCGAGCCCGGTCCGGTCGCCGACGTGGGCGAGCCGCGGGTACTTGTGCCCCCCGAAGTTGCGCTGCAGGATGCGCCCGTCCTTCGTGCGGTCGAACACCGCCCCCCAGGCCTCGAGCTCGCGCGCCCGTGCCGGCGCCTCCCTGGCGTGCAGCTCGGCCATGCGCCAACTGTTCAGGTACTGGCCGCCGCGCATGGTGTCGGCGAAGTGCACCGTCCAGTCGTCGCGGTCGTCCACGTTGGCGAGGGACGCGGCCATGCCCCCCTCGGCCATGACCGTGTGCGCCTTGCCGAGGAGCGACTTGCAGATCAGCCCGACGGAGACCCCGGCCGCAGACGCCTCGATCGCGGCCCGCAGGCCCGCGCCCCCGGCCCCGATTACCAGCACGTCGTGTTCGAAGGATTGGTATTCGTTGTCCATTCGGCCATCTTCATCTGGGGCTACCCGGCAGCGCGCCACGAGCAGCCCTCGTCCATCGCCCGCCGCCCCGTTGTCGACCGCCCCCTCGGGAGGAACGAACCCGGGCGGCGGTCGCGCCCTTCGCCCGGGCAGCGGCGATTGCCGCGCGCTGCCCGGCCCAACCCGATCCGACAGGCCCCCGCGCCGTTCCCGGGCGCAGGCTCCTACAGAAGTCGGAGATCCGTCACGATGCCCATCGCGCAGAGCCGCACGTAGATGTCGGAGAAGCCGACCCAGACCAGGCTCATCCAGGCGAAGAGCATGTGCCGGCTGTTCAGGCAGCTCACGCAGTCGTAGGTGGGACGGCGTATCGGCAGCCCCGCGATCCGGTCGCACCGGCCCCCGACGAGATGGCGCAGCGAGTGGCATCCCAGCGTGTAGCCGCCGAGCAGGACGACGTTGGTCGCGAGGACGAGCGTCCCGACCCCGATGCCGAACGAGACGGCGCCTGTCGCCGGGTCCTCGAACCACAGCGCGTTCCAGACGTCGAGGCTGAGGAACACCAGGAGCGCGAGCGCGAAGATCAGAAAGTAGCGGTGCAGGTTCTGCACGATCAGCGGGAACGAGTTCTCGCCCCAGTAGCTCGATCGCGGCTCGCCCACGCTGCACGACGGCGGGTCGTGCCAGAACGCCTTGTAGTAGGCGCCGCGATAGTAGTAGCAGGTCAGCCGGAAGCCGACCGGCGCCCACAGAATCAGGAACGCGGGCGAGAAGGGCACCGGATTCGGCCACCAGCCCGGCCTCGGCCCCAGGAGACTGTGCGGCGAGTCTCCGAAGATCTCGGGCGAATAGAACGGCGACAGATACGGCCCGAAGTGGTAGTGGTCGCCCTGGAACGCCGCCCACGTGGCGTACACGATGAACGCGGAAAAAGCCAGGAAGACGCCGAGCGGCTGCGTCAGCCAGGCGTCGAGCCGTCGAGTCTCCGCCCACCGGCGGACCGGGGTTGCAAAGTGAACCTGTTCCATCCTGTCTCGCTCCGAAACGAATAGGTCGCCCCGCCCCGGCGGGCCGCGCCCACCGCGAGGTGCTCCGACGCATCCTGTGCCTGCGCCGCCGAGAGATTATCACTTCTCCCGTGCGGTCCGAAAGTGCCCGCGGCGGGCGCGGTCCCGCGGTGCCCGTCAGGCCACCTCGAAGCGGGCCGGCCGCGAGCAGCGCCCGCGGCGGGCGCGGTCCCGCGGTGCCCGTCAGGCCACCTCGAAGCGGGCCGGGGAGACGGACGCGAGCAGCGGGTCTTCCCGACCGTCGAGCACCAGGTCGGCCACCAGGCGGGCGGTCAAGGGGGCCAGCAGCACCCCGTTCCGGTAGTGGCCGGTCGCGTACACGAGCCCGGGCGCCGCCGCCGAGCGCCCCACCACCGGCAGGTCGTCGGGAGTCCCGGGGCGCAGGCCGACGCGGGCCGCCTCGAACCCGGCGTCGCGGGCCGCGGGCAGCACGCTGGAGACCGCCTCGATCAGGCCCGCCACCCCCGCGACCGTGGCGCGCTCGTCGAACCCCACGTCCTCGACCGTCGCCCCCACCAGCATCGACCCGTCGGGCCAGGGCACCACGTAGCAGCTCGGGGCCCAGACGACCCGGGCCGGCGGGCGCCCGGACCAAGCAAGCTGCAGCAGTTGGCCACGCACCGGCCGCACCGGCAGCGCCCCGTCGCCGGAGGCGCCGGCCGACCAGCTTCCCGCCGCAAGCACGACCGCGTCGCCGGTCAACGTCCCTGCCGCCGTCTCGACGACCATCGCGCCATCCGAGCCCGCCTGCACGCGGCGCGCGGGCCGGTCGGTCAGGAACGAAACGCCGTGCCGGGCCGCCCCGCCCTCCCGGAGCGCCTCCATCAGCGTCGCGACCCCGACAAGACCGTGGGACGGAACCAGCAGGGCCCCGGCCACCGCCGACCCCAGGGAGGGTTCCTCCGCCCGGGCCGCGCGCGCCGTCAGCAGGCGGCATTCGACCCCCGCCGCGTCGAGCGCGGCCCGCGTCTGCTCCAGCCGGCGCAACGAGGCCTCGTCGGTGACCACCTCGAGGGTCCCGGTCCGCTCGTAGAGCACGTCCCGGCCGCTGTCGGTGACGGCGCGGCCCACGAAGTCGTCCCACAGCCCGAGGCTCTCCGCGCACAAGGTGCGGAGGGGACCCGGACGATCCGCCTCGGTGTAGGGGGCCAGGATGCCGGCCGACGCCTGCGTCGCCCCGCCCCCGACGTCCCGGCTCTCGAGCACCCGCACCGACGCCCCGCGCCGGCCGAGCTCGCAGGCGACGGCGCAGCCGATGATGCCGGCCCCGATCACGATGACGTCCGGTCGCTCATCCGCGGACATGCTTCCAGTCTCCCACACTGTCCCCTTGCCGCCGCCGACTGTC
Organism: Vicinamibacterales bacterium; assembly: GCA_965215105.1. Taxonomy (GTDB): domain Bacteria; phylum Acidobacteriota; class Vicinamibacteria; order Vicinamibacterales; family UBA8438; genus JAJEEA01. Next base: position 5,091,525 of record OZ244051.1, on the reverse strand, counting down.
ACCCACCGATGACGTTCCCACGCAGGGAAACGGCCCGCCCGCCCGATACAGTGGGCAGGGAACCGCGGGCGCCGCCGGAAGGCGGCGATTCCGTGCGAACGGGCACGACAATTGCTTTATCATGCGCGTAGAGTGGAGAAAGGACGTACCTCGATGACGAAACCGATAGTCGCGGTCGCCGGCATCGCCATCGCCGCCGTCGCGGCGGCCGGTGTCGGTTCCTACCTCGCCGTGCGGCATGCCATCGGGCTCGCTCCCACGTCCACGGCCACCGAACCCGCGGTCGCTCTCGCCGAGCCGCCTCCCGTCGCGGAGACGCCGCCGGCCGGGAACGCCGCGGCCGAGACGATGGTCGAGGTCGATCCGGCCGCGGTCGAGCCGGCGGCCGCCGCGCCGCCCGAGGAACCGCGGCGCGCGCCCCGCCGCGCGTCGATCTCCCCCGCCCCCCGGCCCGCGCCTCCGGCCCCGCGGCCCGCCGCCGCGGCCGCCTCGACGGCCAGCCGGGCGCCCGCCGCCAGGCCGACCGCCCCCGATCCACGCCCCCGGTCGCACCCGACGGCCCCGCCGGCGACGCGCGCGGAGCCCGCACCGGCGCCGGAACCCGAACCGGCACCGCGACCCGAACCGGCAAGGAACGCGACGCCGGAGCCGAATCGCGGTGCCGGCGACCGCGCCGGCGTTGCGGGTGACCCGCCGCCCGGTCCGACCGGCGACCTCCCCGTCGTCGAGGGATGGGTGCGGGCCGACGGGTCGGCCCCTGCGACGGGCCCGGGACGGGACCTGGAGCCCGCCGCCCCGCCGCGGGTCGAGCCGCGGCGCCCGCCGCTGGCCGGCACCAGCCTCCTCGCCCCCCGGAGCGCCGATCCCGTCGTCGCCGCCGATCCGTGGCCGTCGTTCGACGAGCTGGAGGTCGCCGCCGACTCGGTGATCGGGATTCAGCTCGACTCCGCCGTCTCCACCCAGAACGCCAGGCTCGAGGACACCGTCGAGGCCCGCGTCATCCGGGACGTGCAGGTCGGCGACCAGGTGGCGGTCCCCTCGGGGGCGCGCATGCGGGGCTCGGTGGTCCTCGTCGAGACCGGCGGGCGGCTCCGCTCGGCGTCCCGGCTCGGGGTGCGGTTCCACACCCTGCTGATGGACGACGGCGCCGAGGTCAGGCTCTCCACCGAGACCATCTACCGCGAGGGCAAGTCACCGGGCGGCGACAGCGTCGCCAAGATCGGCGGCGCGGCCGTCGCCGGCTCCATTCTCGGCGCGATCTTCGGAGGTGAGCGCGGCGCCGCCATCGGGGGCTCGATCGGCGCCGCGGGGGGCACCGCCGCCGCCCTGAACGGAGAAGCGGACCCGGCGGTGCTGCCGGCGGGCTCGAGGCTGACGGTGCGCCTGTCGCGCCCGGCATTCGTCATGGCGCCGCGCTAGGAATCTGCGCCGTAGAACGGTGCAGACTCCCGGCAGGGTTGCTTGGGCGCCAAGCGGAGCCGAGGCGACGATGGCGGGCCGGGCGACCACGCGACCTGCGGGCGCGGGGGCGATCCCTCCGCTCGCGTTTGGGAGTCTCGCCGGCACGAGACGCCGGCGGCGCGAGGCCGCGGGCGGAAACGGTCCTCCGCGGCGTCGATTGCCGCCGTCTCCGCCCTTCCCAAGTCCGCCTCCGACGCGGCCCGGCCAGCGGTCGCGGCGCTGGGTCGGGTGACGCGGGCCTCCGGCAGGGCAGGCGCCCGACCGCCTTCGACCCACCCGTCCTGCCGCCCGGCCGGTGGTATAGTTTCCACAGTGGACGACGAGATTACCCAGGCCGTGCTGTCCCGGGAGGAGGTGGCGCGGTATCTCCGCGGTGGCACCAGGCTGAGTCCCCACGAGGCGCAGGAGCGGATTGCCGCCTACCTCAAGGAGCTCAGGACGACCCAGCGGTACCAGATGTATCGCGCCCTGAAGCACCCCCTGTACCCGATCCTGCGCAAGATACAGCCGCACGCCGAGCACGTCGAGCGGGCCCAGGCCGCCGCCCGATCGCACCGCATCGTCTACGCCTCGAACCACAAGAGCCACATGGACTACCTCGTCGAGCTCGTCGTGCTCGACGACCACGGCATCCGGCCCCCCGTCATCACCGCCGGCATCAACCTGTTCAACGGGGCCATGGGGCTGCTGAACCGCTACGTGACCGGCGCCGTCCCGATTCGCCGGAACTCCCGCGACCCCGCCTACCTCGCCACGCTGCGGGCATACGTGGCGGAGCTCGTGCACCGGCACGACCTGTTCCTCTACCCGGAGGGCGGGCGCAGCTACAGCGGCGAGTTCAAGACCCTGAAGACGGGGCTGCTGCAGGCGGTCCTGCAGGCCCGGCGCCCCGACGTGGTGATCGTGCCCGTCGGCATCGCCTACGACCTCGTGCTCGAGGACCAGACGCTGGCCCGCCAGCGGGTCAAGCGGCGCCAGCGGCTCTTCACGACGGAAGTGGCCGAGATGGTGAACTTCGCGGTGGGCTACCGGACGCGCGCGTTCGTCACCTTCGGGCAGCCCATCCCGCTCGCCACCGTCGCCCCCGAGTCGCGCCAGGACCTCGTGGGCCTGACCCGCCGCACCCACGAGGCCATCGGCCGGCTCTACAAGGTGCTGCCGACCGCCCTCGTGGCCGCCGCCCTGCGGCCGTCCACGCGGCGGCGCGACCTCGAGGACCGCATCGACCAGCTCCTCGACGCCCTCCGCCACGTGCCGGCCAACCTCGCCGTGGAATGCGGCCGCGACGCCGTCGACCAGGCCACCGAGCCCCTCGTCACCCGGGGCGTCATCGCCGTTGACGGCGACCGTTACCGCGTCCGCAACCGCCACATCCTCCGCTACTACGCACGCACCCTCGACCACCTGCTGCACGACCGCGGCGGCTCGCGGCTGACGCACTGATCCTTCATTGCTCTCTCGAAGGCGCGAAATGGCGCCTCCGGCAGAAACGGACAATCACGGACATCGGTGCGCCGAATGAGAATCTGGTCACGACTGATGTGTTCGATCCGACCAACCATGCGAGGGCTGCAAGAAGGGATTCTCTCCTTCACAAGGGAGCATGAACACGAAGGACGGGGCGGCACCTCGGGCGCCGTCTCGGCGCTCAGTGCCCCGGGTTCGTGCCTCTCCCCACTGTGGGAAACGCCGCAGAGGTGGCAGGGGTGCTGAAGGCCGGCGCCGAGGATGTCGGAGAACCCGGGGCCGGCCGCCGACAAACGGAGGAACGCCGATGCGTCGGGGCCTCGTCACGCGCGCGCGCTCTCGAACCTCACGACGTTGCGCTCCCGCCGGCTGAACTCCACGCCGATCAGGTGCACCGCGCCCGCCTGCCCGCGGTACTTGTCGGCGTAGCCCTTCGCCCGCAACTGCGCCAGGGCCGAGCCGGCCGCCGGCCGCTCCGCTACCTTGAACTCGAACAGGTACACGCTTCCGTCGCAACGCACCGCGAGGTCGGTGCGCCCCGCGCCGCTGCTCTCCTCCGCCGCCACGTCCAGCCCCTGCGCGGCCAGCCACGCGTAGAACACGCTGGCGTAGTAGCCCTCGTAGCCCGCGATCTCGTTCCGCGTGTGCCACTCGTAGGGGATGCCCGCGAACAGGCCCCGCACCAGCGCCTCGACTCCCGCCAAGTCGCCGGCCCGCAGCCGCTCCGCCACCCGCGGGTCCGGGCGCCGGTGTGCGGAGTCGGGCGGCGTCAGCGCGGCCAGCAGGCTCTCGTTCAGGCTCCAGCGCACCTCGTGGTTCGGATAGCCGAGCCGGTACACCGGCGCCCCCATGGGACCGGTCTCCTCACCCCGAATCGTCAGGTAGCCGCTCTGGAACAGCAGCGCCTCCGGCGCCATGTCGCGCACGTCGAACTTCGACAGCAGCGCGTCGCCGCTCCGCAGGCCGTCCAGCGACGGAATGTCCACGCGCCGCCGCACCAGCGTCTCGATCAGGAAGGTGGGCGTGCCGGTCTCGTACCAGTACGGCCGAAACCGGCGGCTGCGGAACAGTTGGAGGATGTCGAAGGGGTTGTAGAGCCGATCCGTGCCGAGCCAGTTGTAGCCGTTGTACCACGTGCGGATCAGGTCCCGGTCGAGCCCGTTCAGCTCCGGCTCGAACACGGCGTCGAGGTCGCCGTCGGTGTAGCCGCAGACGGCAGAGTACCCGGGGTCGAGGGTGATGTCGATCAGGTTGTTGAGGCCCGAGAACAGGCTGACCTTCGAGAACTTGCTCACCCCGGTCAGGAAACTGAACGCGATGTGGGCGTCGGCGGTCTTGGTGACCGAGTACAGCCCCCGGAGGTAGTCGCGGGCGGCCTCGGCCAGCTCGGGCGTCTTCAACGTGTCGAGGATCGGCTTGTCGTACTCGTCCACGAGGACCGCGACCCGATGCCCGGTACGCCGATGCAGCTCTTCCAGCAGGCGGCGAAGCCGCACCGGGGCGCTGGCGTTCTCCGAAGGCGTTCCCTCCCGCCGTTCGACGGCGGCGAGCTGCGCCGCCACGTCTTCACGCAGGTAATCCGGGTCCTGGAAGTACCCGCTGCCGAAGTCGAGCCGCACCACCGGCCGGCGAACCGACCAGTCCCACTCGTCGTGCACCGCCAGCCCTCGGAACAGCGCCTCGTTGCCCTCGAACAGCTCCTTCAGCGTGTCCAGGAACAGGCTCTTCCCGAACCGACGCGGGCGCGATAGAAAGTAGTGCTTGCCTTCGTCGACCAGCCGCCGCGCCCATGCGGTCTTGTCCACGTAGTAGCAGCCGTCCTCCCTGATCTCGCGGAAGGTCTGGATGCCGATGGGCAGTTTGCGCCTCATCATGACCTACCTTGGATGGACCGTCCCACGCTGTCAAGTCGACCGTACCGCCGGGTGCGCGACGAATCTCGCGACCTGCCCGCCGCGGCGCTCGTCAGGCCGGCCCTTCGGGGCGCCGTGCTCGACGGCGGCGCACGTCCTGTCGTACATCCCTTCCCGCCGGCGGTGGCGCGGTGACGGAACGCCACTGGCGCCGCGCTCCCTCGGCGGGCCGGCGGCGCTGCCGCGGCGATGTGGAGGGGCCGGCGACGCCGCGGGCATCGCGGGCCGTCCGTCGCCGGCCGCGCCGCGGAGGGGGTCGGCCCGAAGGGTCGGCGCGCGGAATCCCGCCAATGCGGTCAGCAGAAGTCCCGCGCGAGGTCGATCAGGACATCGCGGCAGGTGAGCACCGAGTCGATCTCGACGTGCTCCTCGCGGCTGTGCAGGCCGGCGCCGCGGGGCCCGAACAGCACCGCCGGGGTTCCGGCCCGGGTCAGGATCGCCGCATCGGTCCAGAACGACATGCCGGTCGGGTCGGCGGCCTCGCCCCGCCGACGCAGCGCACGGGCCAACGCGCGGCACAGCGGGTGTTCGACGGGTAGCTCGTGCGGCGGACGCGTGAAGATGGGCCGGGCCGAGCCCTCGAACTCGGGGTCCTCCCGCGCCAGCACGTCGAGGATGCCCCGGGCCTCGGCGAGGCCCGCGTCCGCCGGCTCTCCCAGCAGGGTCCGGCGCTCGAACGACAGGCGGCACCGGTCGGGATACACGCTGAGCTCGCGCCCCCCCGCGATGGTCGAGGCGTGGAGCGATGCCGGCCCCAGCAGAGGGTGCGACGGCCCCGCGGCGAGCCGCGCGTCGACCGCCTCGAGCCGGGCGAGGACCCGGCCCATGCGAAGAATCGCGTCCCGTCCGTCGGCGGGGCGACTCCCGTGGGCGGCGCGGCCGCGGGTCTCGACCTCGACCCACTCGAACCCCTTGTGGCACGTCGCCATGTGCAGGTCCGTCGGCTCGGTGACTACCGCGCCGTCGGCGGCGTGGTCGCGCACGAGGGCGTCGGCCCCCAGGCTGGCGTGCTCCTCGTCGGCGACTGCCGCGATTACCAGCCGGCCGGCCGCCAACCCGCCGCGGAGGGCGAGGCGGGCCGCCGCGTCGATCATCGCCGCTACGCCGCTCTTCATGTCCTGCGCGCCGCGGCCGTAGAGGCGTCCGTCGCGCACGACCGGCGTGAACGGATCGCGCATCCCCTCGACCCCGACGGTGTCGAGGTGCCCGCAGAGCATCAGCGTGCGCCCCGGCGAACGGCCCTCCACCACCCCGACCACGTTGGGCCGGCCGGGCGCGGCCTCGGTCACCGCCACGTCGAGCCCGGCCCGCCGCATCACCGTGGCCACGTGCCCTGCGATGGCCTCCTCGCCGGTGCCGCCGGGCGCCAGCACGGGGTTGACGGAGTCGATCGCCACCAGGTCGCGCAGCAGCGCCAGGACCGGGTCGTTCACGGCGTCCTGCCGGGATTGGCGGAGTGCGCCCGCAGCCTGGACCGCAAGACGCGGCGGGCTCCCGCAGGGTCGATTCGACGGGAAACGAAGGCCCGGCGCGCGGGTCCCGGGTCCTTGGAGCCGTGGCCGGCGCCGCACCGCGCTCGGCCGGCGCAACGCACGGTTCCGCTACGGCCCCTTGGCGCGCCAATCGGCGCTTGGCGGCTCCGCTGGGCGTCCAACCGACCCTCCAGGAGTCCGCACCGCCCCACCACGCAGGCGCCTGGTGCGCCAATCGGCGCCTGGCGGCTCCGCTGGGCGCCCAAACGGCCCTCCAGGAGTCCGCACCGTTCCACGGCGCAAGCTCCTACCGCAGCCATTCGACGAGCCCCAGGGTCAGCCACGGCACGTAGGTGATGATGAGCACCCCCACCCCCAGGATGAGCAGCAGCGGCAGCGAGGCGCGGTAGACCTCGAGCAGGGGGCGGTCGAACCGGTACGAGGCGAGGAACAGGTTCAGCCCCACCGGCGGCGTGAGGAACCCGAGCTCCAGGTTCGCGATGAAGATGATGCCGAGGTGCAGCAAGTCGACGTCGAACTGCTCGGCCACCGGCACCACCAGCGGCACCACCACGAAGATGGCCGAGAAGATGTCCATCAGGCATCCGACCAGCAGCAGGAACACGTTCAGGGCGAGCAGGAAGACGAGCCGCGAGCCGATGTGCTCGTCGGCCCATTCCACGAGCAGGTACGGCACCTCGGCGTCGTTCAGGTAGGCGGTGAAGCCGACCGCGACCCCGAGGATGATCAGCACCCCGCCCACCAGCACCACGCACTCGCTGAACGCGGTGTAGAGCCCGCGCCCGAGCGGGAAGTCCCGGTGGACGAGCCCCTGCACGACGGCGGCGTAGAGCGCGGTGAAGGCGGCGGTCTCGACGAGGGTCGCGTAGCCGCTGAAGAGCACGCCGAGGACCACGAAGGGGATGGACAGCTCCCACTTCGCGCTCCACAGTGCGGCCCGCAGCTCGGGCCACCCGAAGTCGCGCCGTCCCGCCCCGGTGACCATGCCCTCGCGCATGCCCCAGGCCGCGGTCAACCCGACCAGGAGCAGCCCGGGCAGGATGCCCGCGACGAACAGGTCGTCGGGCGCGACCTGCGCGACGATGGCGTACAGGATGAGCGGCATCGCCGGCGGGAAGAGCAGGCCCAGCGACCCCGACGCGGTGAGGAGGCCCAGCGAGAACCGGTCCCGGTAGCCGTCCTTGAGGAGGGCCGGGAAGAGCAGGCCGCCGAGGGCGAGGATGGTGACCCCGGAGCCCCCGGTGAACACCGTGAAGAATGCGCAGAGCAGCACGCAGACGATGGCGGTGCCGCCGGGAATCCACCCCACCCCGGCCCGGAACACCCGGAGCAGCCGTTCGGAGGCCTTCCCCGCGGCGAGGATGAACCCGGCCAGGGTGAACAGGGGAATCGCCGGCAGGTGCGGCTGCACGGCGAGGGAGTAGGTCTCGATGGTGACGAGCACCGGCAGGTCCCCGTCCCCCAGGTAGAGCAGCACCGCGGCCCCGCCCAGCACCGTGAAGATCGGCGCCCCGAGCACCGCCGCGGCGAGCACCAGCGAGATGAGGGGCCAGCGCGGCACCTCGGCGAGGAACCCCCCGGACAGGCCGAGCCAGAGCCCGACGACGATGCCGAGCCCCGCCGCCGCCCGGCCCGCCCACGCCGGCGACGCCCGCCACGCGAGCCGCGCCGCAATGGCCGTGAACGAGACGGGCAGGACGAGCTGCGCAACCCACACCGGCACCCCGGCCGCGATGACGGTGCCGTCCTCGCGGTCCAGCATCGTCAGGTCCCAGGCCCCGGCCGCGAGGATCATCGACACCGCGGCGCCGACGCCGGCCGCGAAGACCCGGGTGGCGTCGCGGGTCCGCCCCTCGGGGATGAAGGTCGCGGTCGCGAGGGCGATGAGCTTGCCGTCGCGGGCGGCGAGGGCGGCCCCGAGAAAGCCGACCCAGAGGGTGAAGTGCTGGACGAACTGGATGGACCCGGGGATGCCGCCGGCCACCAGCGGCCGGACCACGATCTCGGCCAGCGGCAGCACCACCATCGCGGCCAGCGCGAGGTTGGCGACGGCCTGCTCGGCCCCGCCGAGGACCCGGACCACCGGGGCCGGGAGCGAGGCGGCGGGGGCGCTGTCACTCATGACGAATCGCGGCGGGACGCCGTCAGCGGCGAGCCCGGAAGCTGTCCCGCGCCTCGACCGCCAGGTCGTAGACGTCGGCGGGAATCAGGTCGCCCCGCCACGACGCGGTCATCTCGGCCGCGACGGCCCGGAACGCCGCCTTCCCGACGTCGTCGATCTCGACGACGTTGAGGCCGCGCCGCTTCATCTCCTCGATGGACTCGCGCTCCTGCGCGGCCACGTCGAGCAGCAACTGCTCCTCGAGCCGCTTCGCCGACGCCAGCAGCACCTGCTGGTCCCCGGGGTCGATGCGGTTCCAGGTGCGCTCCGCCATCACCGTGATCCCCAGCACCGGGGCGAGGGGCACGTCGAGCATGAACGGGGTCTGGTCGAACCACTGGAACAGCAGGGCCACGTAGGGCGGGCTCGGGTGGGCGTTGATGAGGCCGGTGTTCAGGCCGAGCAGCACGTCGGTGACGGCCAGCGGCTGGGGATCGAACCCGTTCTCCTTGTACCATTGCAGCATCCGGTCGTCGCCGGCCGCCGTGAACACCTTCGTCCGCCGCAGGTCGTCGAGGTTCTCCACCCGGCTCTCGGTGAAGAAGTGCGCCCAGCCCGCGTGGCCCCAGTTCAGCAGGACCATCCCCTCGTCGGCGAGAATGCGCTCGAAGGTCGGGGTCAGCGCCCCGACCACGTGCATCACCTCTTCGTCCGACTCGAAGAAGAACGGGATGTTCAGGACGCTGAACGCCTCGTGGATGTCTCCGGGCAGCCCGAAGACGGCGGCCTGGGGGCGGCCCCGCCGCAGGCGGCGGGCCAGCGCCGCCTCGTCGCGGAACGCCCCGCTCTGCACGCGGAGCTGCACCCGGCCGTCGGTCTCGTCGCGCCACTCGACCGCCATCTCCTTCAGGGACCGGTCCCAGATGGAGTTGGCGGGCAGGATCGACCCGAGCTGGATGCGGGTCGCGCGCTGGGCCAGCAGCATCGCCGGCGCCGCCAGCAGCGCCGCCAGGACCACGGTGACGACCAGGGATCGCGGTTTCATCGAACGGTTCTCCTCTCGCCCGGACAGCGCTGCTTGCGGCGCCGTCCGCCTTGCCAATCCTGCGGAAGTCCGCGCCGTTCCACGGCTCGGACCCTCATTCAAAAAACAGGTCGTCGACGCGGTCGAGAAGCAGCCGCGCCCGCTTCTGGTTCACGACGTTGAGCAGGCGCCGGCTCGTGTCCTCGTCCGGATCGATGGCCAGGGCCTGATTCAGCAGGTCCTCGAACTCGGCCCGGTCCTCCTCGGGCACCGAGACGCCGAGCGCGAGGGTCACGTAGGGCCCGGCGTCGAGGCCGTCCGACAGCTCGACCGCCCGCTCGAAGTGCTCGCGGGCCCGCTCGGGCGAGCCGCCGAGCTGCGCCGGCAGCGATTCGACGGTGATGAGGGCGGCGTGAATCGAGCCCTGCCCGTAGTCCTCGTCGAGCTCGAGGGCCCGCTCGAGGAGCGCCCGCACCGCCGGCAGATCCGCGATGAGGTCCGGCTGGTCGAGGGCGTTCGATATCGCCAGCCCCCACGCCGCGCTCAGGTAGAACAGCACCTCGACGTCCTCGGCCCCGGTGACGGCCAGGGCCGCCGCGGGGTCCTCGCGCAGGTCGTCTCCGACGCCCTCGTACCGCAGCTCGAGGCTGCGCAGGCAATAGTCGCGGGCGCGCACGTAGAGCCTCCACGTGCGGTCGCGCAGCTCGATCTCGCGGTCGTACTCGCCGTCCCAACTCGCGATGTCGGCGTCGACCTGCAGGAAGGCGTTTCCCAGGAGGGTGAACCCGGAGCAGGCGGAGACCAGGGCCTCGTCCTGCTCGGGCTCGGCGAGGATGATCGACTCCAGGGTCTTGAGCAGGAACGGCAGCGACTCGCGGACCAGCTCGGGATCCTCTTCGGACAGGTACACCGCGGGGTCGGCCAGCACCGGCACGACGGCGTTGACGGCCATCGTCCGCAGCGAGCACCCCGACGACGCGAGCATCGCCGCGGCGAGGAGAATGGGAATGGCGGGGGCGGCGCGCTTCGGCTTCGCGGGGCCGCGCCTCGCAGCCCGCGACGATGGGCCCTGCCTTGTCGGCGACGCGGGACCGGGCCGCTGGCCGCCTGGATCGGGTGATTGATGCATGCGTACGATCGTGCGCCCCCGTTTTCGCGGCGCGGGCGAAAACGCAGCCTTTAATAATATCAGAGTCAGCCGTCCGCGGCAGGGCTCCGCGGCGGCTGCCCCTCCTGCTTCCTTGGAAACCGCGTCGATGACCACCATCGCGTTACCCCTGTTCGTTCCGCCGGTCGGGACCCGCTTGCTCGCGGCAACTCCGTCATGGCGCCCTCGTCTCCCTTCCAGAGGGGAGTGCGCGAACCGCCCCGGGACCGGCTCAGGGCGCCCGGCGGCCGGGCGCCTGCGTCGTGGAACCGCGCCGCCTCCGGCCAGGAGTCTGCGCCGTAGACCGGCACGGACTTCCTGGAGGGTTGGTCGGGCGCCCGGCAGAGCCGGGGGCGACGATGGGCGGGCGAGAAAGCGCCGCCCCCCGGTCGGGCCGGCTCGGCGTCCGGGGAGCCGCAGGCGATGATTGGCGGGCCAGGTTCGGACAAGGCCCAACGCCCACGCATCGAACGCGCACTGCAATGCGCGCGGGTCGCCCTGCTGCTCGTCGCCTCGGCGCGGGCCGCACGCGAGGGGCGGCCGCGGGTTCGCGTGCGTTCCATTCTTGCGCCGTCGCCGACACGCGCGGTCGCCGGCCCCATCGACGCGCGGGTCGAGCCGCCCGCCGCCGCAAGGGCGCCGGCTCCCCACCGGCCGCCGGACGGGACGCGCGGCCGGCCGACGGGCGCGTCAAAACTCGAGCTGCCACCGGCTGTAGACCTGGTGGAGCGCCGCGGGCGCGAGAGCGGCGGCATCCGGCTTGAAGAAGTCGCCGGCGAGCAGCACCGAGGCGCCGAGCTCGAGGGCCATCATCGCGCCCATCGCCCACCGTGCCTCCACCAGCAACTCGGTGCCGATGGCGGTCGACCCGTTCGTGGGGCGCGGGGCGTCGGATCGCAGCCACCCGGCCGCGAGATACGCCGTCCACCGGTCGGCCAGGGGGTGCTCGTAGCCCGCCTGCAGCGTCCGGAGGCCGAGACCGCCGTTCTGGAGCCCGATGCCGAGATCGTTCACGTCGGACGGCCCCCGCGGCGACGTCAGCCCGACGAGGCTCCAGTACGCCTGCCCCCCGAGGTCGTCGCGCACGCTCTGGGCGATGGTCCGGAACTCGCCCGAGCGGTTCGGGTCGCCGCCGTCGTCGCCGGTCGCGTAGAACCCCTGCAGGTGGACCGCGCCGCGGCCGGCCGGAAGGGTCGTGGCGACCTTGGCCGACCAGCCGGTGTGCGACCAGCCGAAGGCGGGAATCTCGCCCGAGTTCAGGATGAGGAAGACCCCGGTCGACCCGCCCGCGTGCTCCACGTGGCCCCGCCCGCCGACCCAGAGGTCGCGGCTGCGCTCGACCGCCGCCCCGCTCGCCGCCGCCGGGCCGCCGAACTCCCCGTAGGAATAGCCGGCGTCGTCGCGCAGGTAGTAGACGCTCGCCCCCCACAGCGACGAGCCGATCTCCCGGTCCAGATCGACCGTCAGCAGCCACGACCCGTCCTGCCCGCCCCCCGGCCGCGCGTCCCGGTCGAGGAGGAGGGCGCCCAGCGCGTAGTGCCACGCGTCGCCCGCGGTGGCCTCCAGGGTGACGCCCGACACGCTGAACTCCCAGTCCGAGTTCGCGAGCGGGGCCCGGCCGGTCGCGGCCCGGTTGATCCCCCACAGCGGATCGGCGAACGTCGGCCGCTCGCCGAAGCGGTCCTCCCAGGGCAGCACGCCGGCCCGGACCAGCGCCCCCTCGGCCGGTCGGAACCAGAGGAACCCGCGCCGCATCTCCACCCCGACCTGATCGCCGCCCGGCCCGAACGTCTTGGGGAACTCGAGGCCGCTCCCCAGGTCCAGGTGCCCGATCTCGATCTGCGCATAGCCCCCGTAGCGGCAAGAGGCGCGGTCGTGGACGTTGACCCAGGTGCGGAACCGCTGGTTGCCGATGGTGTTCGGGGCCTGATCGGGGTCGGCCGTCCGGTCGTGGAAGCCGAAGTTCGACCGGTTGCCCATCAGGCGGAACTGCCCCCCCGCGGCGATGCCCACATCGCCCAGGGCAAGGGCAGGGGCGCAACCGGCTGCGGGTTCGGATTGCCCGGCCCGCTCCGCTCCCCCGCGCGCGCCCGGCACGGATCCCGCCGCCTCCGCCCGTCCGCCCGAAAAGGGGACCAGCGCCGCGGCAGCGAGCATCGCCCCCCAAGCGATTGCCCTTGCCGCCGAACAGCTACACGGGACGTTCGTGACGCGGAATGGAGTGACCCGCGGAGGCCACCGATCCGATGACGGCATGACGATGCCCAGAGGGTACCGCGGATGGCGTGCGCCGCGGGTAAATCCCGTGTAACACCGCCCGCCGTTGGCCGCGCCGACCGCCGTGTCCGCACGGGCCGAGCCTCCAATCGGCGTAGCGGGGCCTCGCCCCGTCCCCGCCGGCCTGTATCATTGCCGGAGCGGCACGGAAACCCGGCACCCCACCCAGGAGGCAGACGGATGGAATCGGCGATGCGCAACCGGCCTCGACTCGTCGGATCGACCTCATCCTCGACGTTGCCGTTCGCACTGGCCGCGCTGCTGCTCGGTCTGCCATCGACGAGCGCCGACGCCGCCCCGCAGTCACCCGACGAGCCGGGCATGGTGACGGTCACCGTCGAGGCCGAGCTGTCGTGCCCCTCGTGCGCCCTGGGACTGGAACGCCGGTTGAACCGCCTGGATCACGTCGCCGGCGTCGAGGTCCGACCGGCCGACGGACGCATCGTCGTCACCGTCGAGCCCGGCCATCGCCTGGACCTCGCCGCCGTACGCGACACGGTCCGCAGCGCCGGCTTCATGCCCGACGGCATCGCCGTCACCGCTGTCGGGCATCTTGCACGCGTGAGCGGCGGTCTTGCCCTGTCGCTGTCCCCCGACTTCGCCCTCCCGCTCGCTCCGGCGGACGGTGCCGCGGCCCTGGCGACCGAGCCGAGCGACCGCCGGTTGAGAATGACCGGACGCTGGGACGCCCCGCCGGACGGGTCCGGGCGCCTGCTGGTCGAGTCCTTCGAGGAGGTGCGTTGAATGGCTGCGAACCGACTGGCGGCGGCGGGATCTCGGGCCTGGGCGGTGTGGCTGCGAACGATCCTCGGGGCGGTGGCGGCCAATCTCGTCGTGCGGGCGGCGGGGCTCGCGGCCTTCGACGTGCCGGCCGAGTTCGAGCCCCTGGCGACGGCGGGGCCGACGGTGTTCCTGACCGTCGTCGGCGTCGCCGCCGGGCTGGGGGTCGCGGTCGCGGTCCAGAAGCTGTCCGCCCGGCCCGTCCCCCTGTTCCAGCGCATCGTGATGGTCGCGCTGCTGGTGTCGCTCGTCCCCGACCTCCTGATGCTCACCGACGGCGGCGCCGCGGCGTTTCCGGGCGCCACCGTCGCCGCCGTGGTCATCCTGATGGTGCAGCACGTCGCCGCCGCCGCGGTCGTGCTCTGGAGCGTGACGGGCTGGCCGGGCCGGGCCTCCTGAATCGCAGGGCCCCCGAGATTGGCCGGCGCTCGATGACCCCGCGCTCACGGACGGACCCCGTCGTCAGGAAGGCGGTGCCGGACGACGCAGCGGCGGTCGCGTCCGTGCTCAACTCGGTCATCCTGGAAGGGGAGCACACCGCGCTGACGACCCCCTTCACGGAAGCCGAGGAGCGTGCCTTCATCGAGGGGCTCTGCGATCGCAGCGCGCTGTTCGTGGCCGAGGTGGACGGCCGCATCGCCGGCATCCAGAGCATCGAGCCGGATGCCTCGGCCCGCTACACCGACTCGATGCGGCATGTCGCGACGCTCGGAACGTGGATAGAGCGGAGCTTTCGCCGACGCAGGATCGGACGGCTGCTCGCCGAGACTTGTTTCGATTTCGCCCAGGGCAAGGGCTACGGGAAGATAGCCATACAGGTCCTGGCCGACAACGAGCGGGCGCTCCGGTTCTACGGCCGTCTCGGCTTCGAGAAGATCGGCGTGGCCAGGCGGCATGTGCGGCTGAAGGGCCGGTTCCGCGACGTGTGCTATCTGGAGAAGCTCCTGTAGGAGTCTGCGCAGCAGGTGGGTTTCTATCTCAGGAAGTCCTTTCGCGCCGGGCCCGTCCGGTTCAATCTCTCGAAGAGCGGCTTCGGCGCGTCGTTCGGCGTGACCGGCGCTCGTCTCGGCGTGTCGTCCCGGGGCCGCGCGTACGTGCACGGCGGGCGCGGCGGCCTCTACTACCGGAAGTCGCTCGGAGGCGGAGGAGCCGGACGCGCAGGGGTCGAACGCGCGGACGGCGGACGCGCACCCGCTACGGGTCCCGCCGCGCTCGGCCCCGTCGAGCTGACCGAGGACACCGGCGTGACCTACGGCGCGCTCCCGCAGCGCGAGCAGGCGCCCGAGGCCATCGCCGAACCCGTCCGGAGCGCGCCGCCGACCTACGGGTGGCTCGCCCTGGGCGCCGTCGCGGCCGGCCTGCTCCTGCCGTCGCCCTTCCCCGCGGTGGTCGCGGCCCTGGTCTTCGCGGGCCTGGTCGCCCTCGGCGCCAGGCGCGGGAAGCGGCGGGCGGCCGGCGACGCGTACGGCCGTCTGCTCGATGCGCGCGTTGCGGCCGGCGATGCGATAACGGACGACGAGAGATCCGCCATCGACGCGGCGCGCCGAGACCCGGCGCTCACGCCCGCCGACGCTCGCTACTTCGAGCAGCGGGCATACCTGGGCTTGCTGGAGGATGCGACCGCGAACGGCGCGAGCGATCCGCAGGCGCTGGTGCGGCTCGCCGAGGTGGACGGCCTCGTAGGCATCGACCCCGCGTTCCGCCACCGGGCGCGGCTCGACGCGTACTCGCGGGCCCACGTCGAGGCGGTGAGCGACCACGACCTCACCGAGGCGGAGGAGCAGGCGCTCGACCGGGTGCGGGCCGCCTTCGAGCTGACGGACGAGGAGCTCGCCGACGAGCTGGCGCTCCTCGAACGGCTCCGGGAGCTTCGGGCCATTCGCGACGGCGACCTCCCGCTGGTCGACGCGACCGTGAGGCTCTCGAGCCGCGAAGTGTGCCACCTGGAGGGCGAGGGGCGGCTGCTGAAGCGCCGCCTGCTGCGGTCGTTCACGCGGGGCGGGCAGCGCTACAAGGTGCGCGGCTACGTAATCGACAAGGAGGGCACGCTCCTCGTGACGAGCCGGCGGGTGGCGCTGGTCCACCAGGGGGTGACCTCGTTCCCGATCGGCAAGATCCTGGACGTCGAGGTGGACCACGATCGCCAACTGCTGATCCTGACCCGCGACAACGTGGCCACGCCCACCTGCCTGACGACGCCGGACGCACTCAGGGCCGGGGCCATCGTCGCCGCGCTGACCGAAGCGCGTTGATGCGCTCAGAGCGGAGGCCATCGTCACCGCGCTTGACCGAGGAGCGTTGACGCGCTCAGAACCGGGGTCGTCGTCGCCGCCCGGACCGGGGAGCGTCGACGACCGAAGAACCGAGGACACGCCGTGCTGCTGCGGACCGCCGCGCTCGAGCGCATCGTGCGGGGAGAGGTCTCCCTGGTGTTCCGCCGTTGGCGAAGGCCGACGGTCCGCACCGGCGGCAGCCTGCGCACCGCCCTCGGCGTGCTCCGCATCATCGAGGTCGCCGCGGTGGAGGAATCGGGCGTCTCCGATGCCGACGCGATGTCCGCAGGCTACGCCTCACGAGCCGCGCTGCTGGAGGATCTCGGCTCGCGCGCAGGGCAGCTCTATCGCATCTCTGTGGAGTTCGCTGGCGCCGATCCGCGCATCGCGCTCCGGCGGCAGGACGAGCTCTCGGAAGCGGACGCCGACGATCTCCTGCGCCGGCTGACGCGGCTCGACGCGAGGTCGCCGCCAGGTCCGTGGACGCTGCGCGTGCTGGCCGAGATCGAGGCCAGCCCCGGGGTCGCCGCCCGGACGCTCGCCCGGCGGCTGGGTTGCGAGAAGGACTGGCTGAAGCCGCAGGTCCGCAAGCTCAAGAACCTCGGGCTCACCGTCAGCCTGCCGGTCGGCTACGAGCTGTCGCCGCGGGGCCGCGCCGCACTGCAGCGCCTGCGCGCCGACGAGGACAACTGCTGACCGATTGCCCAGGCACCCCCTCGTCAAGAACCCGGCTGTCACCGGGCATCGAGCGACTCGACGAGCGCAACGCCGCCGAGGGCGTCCATCTGCTCGCGGATCCACGACTCGCGGGCGCGGACGTAGGGGGACGGATCGTCGGCGCGCAGCCAGACGGGGTTGGGGAGGACGGCGGCGAGGCGCGCCGCCTCGTCGGGGCCGAGGTCGGCGGGGCGCTTGCCGAAGAAGCGCTCGCTCGCGGCGGTGATGCCGAAGAGGCCGTCGCCGAACTCGGCGACGTTCAGGTAGACCTCGAGGATGCGCTGCTTGCTCCAGCAGAGCTCGACGAGCACGGTGAGCCAGGCCTCGAGCCCCTTGCGGACGAAGCTGCGGCCGGGCCACAGGAAGAGGTTCTTGACCGTCTGCTGCGAGATGGTGCTGGCGCCGCGAAGGCGCTCGCCCTGCCGGGCCTCCTCGAGGGCGAGGCGGATGGCGTCGACGTCGAAGCCGTGGTGGCGGGGGAAGCGCTGGTCCTCGGAGGCGATCACGGCGAGGGCCGCGTAGGGGGCGATGTCGTCCCAGGCCGTCCAGCGGTAGCCGGCCGCGGGCCGTCCCGGCGCGTCCGCGCGCGCTTGGGCGCTCCGCACCATGAACGCGGTGGTCGGCGGCGGCACCCATCGCAGGATCACCACGGCGAGCACCGGGGCGCCGAGGCCGAGGAGACCGAGCAGGAGGCAGAGCCTGCGCAGACGCGCCCCCCACGACCGGCGCCGACGGCCGGGACCTCCTCGAGAGCGCGCCCGTTTCACTCCGGCGGTTCCGCTGGCCATGGGTTGCTCGGTCGCGTTATCGGCCGTGCGCGCTGGCGGGTGCATCCCTACCGGCGTGCGACATCGACATGCCAGGCGCCGCGCGGCTCCTCGCCGGCCGTCGTGAGGCTGGCCTCGAACGTCCCCGGACCGGTCTCCAGCCGGACGTCCTCGAACCGGACCTGCCCGGCGCCCGCGACGACCGGCATCGAGCGCTCGAACCCGCGGAACGCGATGCGGGCGGCGCCGTCGGCCGCGGCCGGTGTCGCGAAGGTGACGGTGACGTCGTACGGCCCGGCCGAGCGCGAGTCGACCTCCCACACGCCGAGCACCGGCTGGTCCCGGCCCCAGCCGTCGGGGGTCGACACCATGCGCCAGTCCTGGCGGGTGAGGGTGACGTGCGGCTGGCGGTCGCTGCCGATCGCGAACCGCACGGGATGGTAGCCGCGCGTCGCCGACACGTCCTCGAACCAGCGGTCGTAGGCGGCGGTCAACCGCTCGACGACGTCCGGGCGCCCGGCGGCGAGGTCGGCCGTCTCGCCGGGGTCTTCCAGCAGGTCGTAGAGCTCGAACCGCGCGTCGGGCGGGGCGGGCTGGCCGAAGCTCATCGCCTGCACCAGCTTGTAGCGCGGGCCGATGACCGCGAAGGCGCGGTACCGCGTCGGCGCGTTGCCGCGATGCGACTGCACGACGTAGCTCCTCTCGGGCCATGCGGCGGCGCGCCCCTCCCACAACGGCAGCAGGCTCAGCCCGTCGAAGGCGAGGCCGGGCGGCGGGGAGACCCCCGCCGCGGCGAGCAGGGTCGGCGTGAGGTCGATGTGCGCGCCCACGGTGTCCACGGCGGCCGGGGCGAGCCGCGCGGGCCAGCGGACCACGAAGGGCACGCGGATGCCGTTCTCGTAGACGCTGCCCTTCTGCGCCCGCAGGCCGGCGTGGTACAGGCGCGTCGTCGGCCCGTTGTCGGTCATGAAGACGACGAGGGTGTCGCGGGCCAGATCGTGAGCGTCCAGATGCGCGATCAGGCGGCCGACGTTGTCGTCGATGTTCGTGATCATGCCGTAGATGCGCGCGTCCCGATCCGAGAGCCCCTGCGCGGCGTACGGCTCGCGGTACGCGTCGGGCACGAGGTACGGCGAGTGCGGCGCGTTGGTCGGAACGTAGGCGAAGAACGGCGCACCGCCGCCGTCGCCGATCCAGCGCAGCGCCTCGTCGAAGAAGACGTCGGTGACGTATCCCTGGTACCGCTTCTCCTCGCCGTTGTGGAACAGGATCGGGTCGAAGTAGTCCGAGCCGGGCGGATCGGACGGCTGCCCGATGCCCCCGCCGCGATGCACCACCGATTCCTCGAACCCCTGGTCGGCGGCGCGGAGCGGGTAGTTGTCGCCGAGGTGCCACTTGCCGAAGATGCCGGTGCGGTATCCCGCGCCGCGCAGCATCTCGGCCACGGTGACCTCGCCGGGCTCCATCAGGGCGCGCCCGATGTAGGTGTCGACGACGCCGGTGCGGTAGTTGTAACGCCCCGTCAAGAGGCCGGCGCGGGTGGGCGCGCAGACCGGGGAGACGTAGAAGCGGGTCATCTCCACGCTCTCGTCCGCGAGGCGGTCGAGGTGCGGCG
Organism: Vicinamibacterales bacterium; assembly: GCA_965215105.1. GTDB lineage: Bacteria > Acidobacteriota > Vicinamibacteria > Vicinamibacterales > UBA8438 > JAJEEA01. The sequence continues at coordinate 5,072,490 of OZ244051.1, read as the reverse complement.
TCCGCAGCACGGGGTCGCCGTGGAAGCCGACCTGGGCCCAGCCCTGGTCGTCGGTCATGACGAGCACGATGTTGGGGCGCGCGTCGCCCGCCTCCTGCTCCTGTGAGGACCCGGCCGAGGCGGCGGCCAGCATCAGGACGGGCAGCAGGACCGGGAGCGCGTGCCGGGGGATTCGGGTCGGCATGGGAGTCACCACCATCACGGGACCGCCCGCGGCCGGCGCCGCCGACGGCCTGACAACCTGCTTCTCCGGTATCCTAACCCGCGTGCCGGCCGACGACGTCACCATCCGCCCGCTCAGCAGCCGCGAGGACTGCGAGGCGTGCGTGGAGCTGCAGCGCGACACCTGGGGCCGCGACTTCGTCGACGTGGTGCCGGCGACCATCCTGCAGGTGAGCCAGCGGGTGGGGGCGGTGGCGGCCGGGGCCTTCGCGGCGGACGGCCGGCTCGTCGCGTTCGTGTTCGGCATCAGCGGGGTGCGCGGCGGCGTCGCCGCCCACTGGTCGGACATGCTCGCGGTGCGTCCCGAGGCCCGGGGAGGCGGCCTGGGACGGCGGCTCAAGCTCCACCAGCGCCGGCAACTGCTGGCCGACGGGGTGGAGCGCGCCTGCTGGTCGTTCGATCCCCTGGTGGCGCGCAACGCCCGGCTCAACCTCGTGGAGCTCGGCGCGGTGCCCGTCGAGTACGTGCCGGACATGTACGGCGACACCGGGAGCGTGCTGCACCGCGGGCTCGCCACCGACCGGCTGATCGTCGAGTGGCGGCTGCGCGACCCGGCGGTGGAGCGCATCCTGGACGGCGAGCCCCCTGCGGCGCCCGACGAGGCGCGGACCGCTCCGGTCGTCACCGCGCCGCCGAGCGGCGTCGAGCCGGCGCCGGTACCTCGCGCGCCATGGCTGCGCGTGGAGCTCCCGGCCGACATCGAGCGCCTGAAGGCCGCCGCGCCCGACGAGGCGCGGCGCTGGCAGCAGCACCTGCGCCGGGTCTTCGGCGAACGCCTCGACGATCCCGGCATCGCCGGGCTCGACCGCGACGCGGCGGGACGGTGGTTCTACCTGGTGAACACGGCGGCGCCGGCAGCCCGTGGCGAAGCCCCGCGTCACACCGCGCACGAGGGGCGCCAGCGGGCGCCGAGGCGCCCGCCCGACGAGGCTTGAGGAAGGCGCGTATCGCCGTGAGACACCACCTCGCGTTTCCTGATCGGGGTGACCGGACCCCGGTCGAGACGGTCCGGGCATGCGACCACGAGCAATCCGCCACTCTCGATGCCACCTTCGAGATGACACTGGCGAGCACGGTGACCCCCGCGTGAGCATCCGACTGCAGTCCATCACCCTGCGCGAGATCCGGATGGCCCTCGTCGAGCCGTTCCGCATCTCGTCCGGCACCGCCGACCTCCGGCGCATCCTCCTCCTCGAGACCCGCGACGCCGACGGGACGGCGGCGTGGTCGGAGTGCGTGGCCGGCGAGCGCCCCTACTTTTCGCCCGAGACCATCGACACCGCGTGGCTGGCCATCCGCGAGTGGGTCGCCCCGCTGGCCCTCGGCGAGCCGCTCGCCGGGCCGGAGGCCCTGCACCCACGGCTCGAGGCGGCGGTGCGCGGCCACTGCATGGCGAAGGCGGCGGTCGAGATGGGGGTGTGGGTCCTCGCGGCCGAGCGCGCGCGGGTCAGCCTGGCCGCTCTTCTCGGCGGCACCCGCCCGCGGATCCCGACGGGCATCTCCATCGGCATCCAGGACTCTCCCCGGCGGCTCGTCGACACGGTGCGCCGCGCCCTCGCCCAGGGCTACCGCAAGGCGAAGATCAAGGTGCAGCCGGGGGCCGACATCGCGTACCTGGCCGCGGTGCGCGAGGCGGTGGGCGACGGGGCGCCGCTGATGGCCGACGCCAACAGCGCCTACACCCCGGCCGACTTCGACCACCTCGCCGGGCTCGACCGCTTCGGGCTGATGATGATCGAGCAGCCCCTGGGCCGCGACGACCTCCTGCGCCACGCCGCCCTGCAGCGGCGGCTGTCCACCCCGGTGTGCCTCGACGAGTCGATCACCAGCCTCGACCGCGTCGACGACATGCTCGAGCTCGGCAGCGGGCGCATCGTCAACATCAAGCCGGGCCGCGTCGGCGGCCTCGCGCCCGCCCGCGCCATCCACGACCGCTGCGCCGCCGCCGGCATCCCCGTCTGGTGCGGCGGCATGCTCGAGAGCGGCGTCGGCCGCGCCGCGAACGTCGCCCTCGCCTCGCTGCCCAACTTCGTATTGCCGGGCGACCTCAGCCCCAGCGCCCGCTACTGGCAGTCGGACATCGTCAGCCCCGAGTGGACGATGGACGCGGACGGCCTGGTGACGGTGCCGCGCGACAGGCCCGGCTTGGGCGTCACCGTGGACCGCGACCGGGTGGAGGACCTGACGGTGCGCTCGGAAACTCTCACCGCGCGCTGACGGCCGGTCGCGGCCAGTCTGCCTGGGCCTCGCTGCCCCCGGGCAACTCTCGGGGACCGCGAACGGCCGACGGCCATACCGGGTGACGAGTGCCCAAACCGGCGGGCGAGCGGATGAATGCGCGGCGCGCGCCGCCGGCCCGCGGCAGGTCTCCCGGGCGTCGCGCTCGCTCCCCTCAGCGCGTCTTGATCTGGTACCAGACGTTCAGCCCCTGATCGCGGAGCGGGCCGAAGACGCGCTCCCGGTCGGCCCAGATTCGCCGCGACCGGACGTCGATGCCCGCGAGGTCGCAGTAGACGAGCGCGAACGCCACCGCGTACTGCGCGGGCATGCGCTCGTCCCGCAGCGCGGCGGCGATGTCGTCGTAGCGGGGGTCGGCCTCGGCAATCCACGCCGCGGCCTGCTCGATGCCGTGGGTGCGGGGAATGTAGAGCAGCGGCGAGTTGGACACGCGGTAGGTGCCGACCTGCATGACGTACATCAGCTCCTCGAGGACCCCGGGGGTCTCGGGGGCTTCGATCCGCAGGCCGTCGCCGGGTCCCGCCGCCGGCCGGTCGGGCTGGCGTCCCACCGAGCGCACCGCCCAGTCGTGCCACTCGCCGTCGAACAGCCGGACGACGGCGTCGCGCCGCGACACCATGTCGCGCCGACCGCCCTCGGCCGGGAAAGACACGCCGACCGGCATCGTCACCACGAGCGGCCCGCCGGAGAGGTTCCGGACGCGGACGGTGACGCCGGTCTCTCCCGCGCCCCGCGCCTCGGCCTCGACGAGGCCCTGCTCGACCGCCTCTGCGAGGTCGAGATTGCGTATGGGATCGCCGGGGACGCCGGAGTCTCCCGCCGCCTTGAGGATGAAGAAGTGCTGCGCGGGCAGGAACTCGTGCATGTCGACGAGGGCGAAGCCGGCCGGCAGCCACTCGGCGAAGACCTGCCGGGCGGACATCGCGTGGTCCGACTTGAGGTTGTCGCCGGTGCCGTCCTCTATCCGGTACTCGAGGAGGGCGACGCGTCCGCCGGGGGCGAGGGCCGCGAGCATGTCCGCGAGCATCGTCTCGGGGTCCGACATTTCGTGGTAGACGTCGGCGAGCAGGATCCAGTCGACCGAGCCGGCCGGCAGCTTCAGGTCGTCGGGCTCGCTCAGCACCGGGACGATGCCCGTCACGCCGTCGCGCTCGGCCAGCTCGCGCATGATGTCGAGCATCTCGGGCTGGATGTCGACGCAGTAGACGCGCCCGCCCGGCGCGACCCGGCCGGCGACGCGGCGGGCGTAGTAGCCCGACCCGCAGCCGACGTCGGCGACCACGTCGCCCGGCTCGAGGCCCATGGCGTCGAGCACCGCCTCCGGCTGCTCCTCCAGCTCGCGCTCGGCCCGCTCGAGCCACCCGGCGCCCAGATGGCTCATGAAGTCGGCCGGCACCCGGTGCCGCTCGGCCCGGTCCGCGGACGGCGTCTGGGCCGGCGCGCCGACGGCGGCCGCCAGAACGAGCGCGAGCGCGGCGGCGACCTCCCGCGTGGCGAACGATGTCCGGATGAGCCTGTCGATGTGCATGCTGTCCCCCCGTGCCCGTCAGCATACCAGCCGGTGGTGACGAGCCGCCTCACTCCAGCGCAATCACCGCAGCCCGCAGCTCCGCCAGGTGCGCGGCCCGGATCGGGGTCGTCCCCTCGACCGGCGCCGCGTCCGTCCAGCCCGGCGCCGCCCGACCCGCCGCCATGTAGGCCTCGGCCAGCGCCGTCCGCAGGTCCAGCAGGTGCGCGAGCCGGATCGGCGTCACCCCCGCCCGCAGCACCGGGTCCCTCCACGGGAAGGACCCCACCCCCCCCGCTCGCCGCAGCGCGTCTATGCGCGTCCGCAGCTCCGTGAAGTGTACGGCCCTGACCGGCGTCACCCCGCGCCGCAGCGGCTCGTCGGTGAACGGCGCCGTGCGCGTGACCGTCACGGTGAACGACTGCGTGGCGCTCTGACCGGCGGGATCGGCCGCGGTCACCCGGATCGCCGCCGTGCCCAGCGCGGCCGCGGTGACGGTCACGCGCGCGCCCGACGTACGCGCCGCCACCACGTTCGGCGCCGACGACGACGCCGCGAAGGCCAGCGGGTCCTGGTCGGGGTCGGCGAACACCGCCGACAGGTCCATCTCCAGCGTGCTGCCTACCTGCAGTGTCCGGTCCGGCAGCGTGGCCACCGACGCCGGCGGCAGGTTTGGGCCGAGGGTCACCGTCACCGTGAACGACTGCGTGACGCTCAGGCCGCCGGGGTCAGCCGCGGTCACGCGGATGGTCGCCGCGCCGATGCCCACCGCCGCCAGCGTCAGACGGGCGCCGGACGCGAGCACCGTCACCACCTCCGGGGCCGAAGACGACACCGCGTAGCGCAGCGCGTCGCCGTCGGGGTCGACGAACGCCCCCGACAGGTCCACGTCGAGCCGGTCGTGCCGCATGAGGTTCCGGTCCGGCAGGATCCCCACCGCCGCCGGGGGCTGGTTGGCGCCGTCGGGACGGTCTCGCCAACGCGCCACCGCCGGGCCGGTGGCTCCGAGCACCGCCACCGCGTCGGCCGGGCCGGAGAGGCCCGACGCGCTGCCGTCGGTGAAGGGAACCCCCAAGGGAGCGCCGTTGAAGCTCTGGCGCGGATTGGAAAAGCGGAGCAACCGCGAGCAGACAGCGTAGGCGTCGGTGCACTGCCGGTTGTAGGCCATGACCGTGCGCCATCGGCTGGACCGGACCGCCCCCGCCGCGGCCCCCGCCGGGTTCACGTAGCCGAACGCCGGATCCGACCGCGTCCGGCCCACGCCCGACGTGTACCGGTCGTGCCGAAGCCCCATGTTGTGCCCCAGCTCGTGTGCGAAGACCGCGCCGCCGCCGAGGTGAACGCTGAGGCCGAAGGCTCCGGCAAGGTAGGCGATGCCCCCGACGTCGGCCTTGCCGGCATCGACGATGAGGTGGACGAGGTCCGCCCCGGCCCGGCCACGCAGGGCATGCGCCTCGTCCATGTGGCCGTCCGACGGGTGTGCGAAGCGCGTGAGATCGAGCAAGGAGTCACCCGTTTCGTCGTACGGCACCTCGGACCTTCCAACCAGCGCCAGGCGATGGTGCATCCCGCTCGCCGCGTAGGCCTGGTTGGTCTCGACGATCATCAGGTCGATCAGCGCCTCGATCTCGGCGGCGCCGCCGGCGGCCTCGCGGCCGGCCGGCGTGTACACGACGGCGACGTCGATGGTGACGTCAGGGCCGTCCTCGCACAGCCGGCCGTCGAACCGGATCGTCTCCGGCCGGTCCAGCCATGCCGCTGGCGCGCACAACCGGGTGAGGAAGAGATCCAGGTTCGCGTCCTCGGCCTCCAGCCCCCCCAGACTGCCCGGAAGTGGTCCCGACAGCCCCCACACGTAGGACAGGTCGACCATCGAGAGGCTCTCCCGCGTTCCCAGCGTGTCCGGGACCGGCCCGGTCAGGGCGGTGCTCGCGAGCGAGAGCTCCTCGAGATTGCCCAGCTCCCCCAGCCATGCCGGGAGCGGCCCGGTCAGCTCGTTGAAGCCGAGCCACAGCTCCTGGAGGTCCGCCAGCCTCTCGAGCTCGCTCGGGATCGGACCGGTCAGCCCGCTCCTGGAGAGGTACAGCCACCGGAGCTGGGTCAAGTCACCCAACCACGCAGGGACGGGGCCGACGCTGAGGTCGTTCCAGGAGAGACCCAGTCCCTCCAGGTCGACCAGGTTTCGCAGCTCGTCCGGGATCCCGCCGGTCAGGTCGTTGCCCAGCAGGTACAGCGTCCGCAACCCGACCCGGTTCCCGAGCCAGGCCGGAACGGGGCCGCTCAGGTCGTTCCAGGAGAGGCGCAGCCGGCGGAGGTTCGTCAGACGCTCCAGTGCGTCCGGAATCGGACCGCTCAGGTCGTTCGACTCGAGGTTCAGCACCTCGAGACGAGGCAGGTCGCCGAGAGCGGCCGGAATCGGACCGGTCAGCCCGTTCGTGCGCAAGTCCAGTTCCTCGAGTCTCCGGAGCCCCGCGAGAGCGGCCGGGATCGGGCCGGTGAGGCCGTTGTCGACGAGAGCCAGCCCGGTGACCCGGCCGCTGTCCTCGTCGACGGTAACACCGGTCCACGAGTCCAGCGGCAGGTCCGTCTTCCAGTTCGCGGCGAGCGTCCAGTCCGCGCCGCCGGTCGCGTCGTACAGCGCCTCGAGCGCCTCGCGGTCGCTCCCGGGGCCGGCCGCCCCGGCCGTCGTCACCTCCATCGCCTGGGTGGCCCTCAGGCCGTCCGGATCGCTCGCGGTCACCGTCACCGTCGCGGCGCCCGCCGAACCCGGCGCGAGCCAGACGGTCTCGCCGGACGCCACGGCGGTGACGGCGCCGGCGTTGCCGGACACCGCCGCGTAGGTCAGCTCGTCGTCGTCGGGGTCGCTGAACCACGCCTCCATGGAGACGGCGACCGCTGCCCCTCCCTCGGTCAGCGCCTGCGCGGGGATCGTGCCGACCGCCTCGGGCGGGCCGTTGCACGTGGCGCCCGAAAAATCGTCGATCCCCGACAGCCACGCCCGGAACTCGTCGTCGCCGGGGGCGCACACGTCCGTCTCGCTGATATCCAGGTCCGCGAGGCTCGACAGCCTCATCAGGCTCCGGGGCAGCGTCCCGGTCAGGGGGTTGTAGGCCAGCACGAGCGTCTCGAGGCCGGTGAGTTCCCCCACCCACGCCGGCACCGGGCCGGTGAGGTGGTTGTCGTAGAGGTACAGCTCCTTCACCGTCGCCAGGCTCCCCAGGGCGTCCGGGACGGGGCCGGTCAGCGCGTTCGACCCCAGGGAGATCAGCTCGAGGTTCACGAGGCCGCCCAGGGCGGGCGGCACCGGGCCCGTGAAGTCGTTCCGGGACAGGATGAGCAGCTCGAGGTCGACCAACCTTCCCAAGGCGGCGGGGATCGGGCCGCTCAACCCGTTCCGGCCGAGGTCGAGCGACTCGAGGCGCGTCAGGGCTCCCACCGCGGACGGGAGGGGGCCGGTCAGTCCGTTCCGATGGAGGTTCAGGCCCGTGACGCGGCCGTCGGCACCGGTCGTCACGCCGTGCCAGTCGCCCAGCGCCGCCGCCGTCTTCCAGTTGGTGCGGTTCGTCCAGCCCTCGCCCCCCGCCGCGTCGTACAGCGCTTCAAGCGCCACGCGGTCCGACGCGGCGTCCTGCGCGGCCACGTCGGCCGCGAACGCCGCCAGAAAAGCAGCCGCCCCCAAGGCGATCAGGCCCCGCCGGCGAAACCGTCGCGTTCGCGTCATCCTCGACCTCCGCGGTCCGCTTCCCGGCGGCCCACGGGCCGCCGGGAGAACCTCGGTCGTGTTGCCGGCGACCCGGCGGGGAGACCGACTCCCCGGGAAGTCCCGCAGCTTCGCACATGACCGGCCCGCCTCCAGTTTCGATGGCGGGTCCGACCGGTGTCAAGAAGAGCACACGTGGGCCGGCGACAGTGCCGCCCATCGAGCCCGGGGAGGACGTTGGGCGGCGTGGTGCCCGTCAGCTCCGATTGGTGCCGCCCATCGCACCCGGGGACGACTCGTGGATCGTGATAATCTGCCGGTTTGGAGATCGCCCGCTCGGGCAGATCCGGCAAGCGGGCCGCGAGCGACCCCGCCCGGACGCATGATGGCCACGATACAGCGCCCCGCGCAACGAAGCAGCTCTCGTTCGTGTCACGGGCCGGCTCGCCGCCTGAGTGCTCCGTGAGATTCGCGAAGGGACACCGGACCAACAACCAGCTCCGCCGGCGGCGGGCCGCCGGCCTGGGAGGATCAGGAATGCCCGGTTCGATCGCGCTGGAACGCCGCGGCGACGTCGCGCTGCTGCATCTCGACAACCCCCCCGTCAACGGCCTCAGCTTCGCGATGCGCGCCGCCCTCGGCGAACGGATGGCGGAGGTGCTGGCCGACGACACCGTCGCCGCCGTCGTCGTCTGCGGGGCGGGGCGGATGTTCTGCGGAGGGGCCGACATCCGCGAGTTCAGCGCGCCGCCGCCCCCGGGCGCCGCGCACCTGCCCGCGATCCTCGATGACATCGAGGCGTCGCCGAAGCCGGTGGTCGCGGCCATCCACGGTGTCGCGGCCGGGGGCGGCATGGAGCTGGCCCTGGCGTGCCACGTGCGGCTCGCGGCGCCGGGGACCCGCCTGGGGCTGCCGGAGGTGACGCTGGGCATCCTGCCCGGCGCCGGGGGCACCCAGCGCATGCCGAGGCTCATCGGGGTCGAGGCGGCGCTGGACGTCATCGTCGGCGGCAAGCTCCATCCCGTCGAGCAGGCGGTGGCGCTGGGCTTCGCCGACGAGCGCGTCGAGGGCGACCTGGAGGGGACGGCGGTGGCGCGCGCGCGCGAACTGGCCGCGGCCGGCGCGCCGCTCAGGCGCGCGTCCAGGCTGGAGGAGCACCTGGAGGCGGCGCGCGGCCGACCCGAGATCTTCGACGACTTCCGCAAGAAGATGGCGAAGCGCGCGCGCGGCTTCGACGCACCCTACGCCTGCGTCGACTGCGTCGAGACCGCGCTGACGCTGCCCTACCCCGAGGCCCTGAAGAACGAGCGCGCGGTCTTCCAGCGCCTGCGCGCGTCGGACCAGTCCGCGGCGCAACGCCACGCGTTCTTCGCCGAGCGCGAGGTCGCCAAGATCCCCGACGTGCCGAAGGACACCCCGGCGCGGCCCATCGCATCGGCGGCGGTCGTCGGCTGCGGCACCATGGGCGGCGGCATCGCCATGAGCATCGCGAACGCGGGCCTGCCCGTCACCGTGCTCGAATCGTCGCAGGAAGCCCTCGACCGCGGCCTCGCGACCGTCCGCAAGAACTACGCCGCCACCGTGTCGAAGGGCCGCCTGACACAGGCCGAGATGGACGTCCGGCTCGCCCGCATCACCCCGACCCTCGATTACGCCGACCTCGGCGCGGCCGACATCGCCATCGAGGCGGTGTTCGAGGAGATGCCCCTCAAGAAGGAGGTCTTCGCCAAGCTCGACCGCGTGTGCAAGCCCGACGCGGTTCTGGCCACCAACACCTCGACCCTCGACGTCGACGCCATCGCCGCCGCCACGTCGCGGCCCGAACAGGTCATCGGCACCCACTTCTTCAGCCCCGCCAACGTCATGCGCCTGATGGAGAACGTGCGCGGCGCCAGCACCTCGCGCGAGACCATCGCCACCGTCATGAAGCTGTCGAAGACCCTCGGCAAGATCGGCGTGCTCGTCGGCGTCTGCGACGGCTTCGTCGGCAACCGCATGCTCTACGCCTACCGCCGGCAGGCCGACTTCCTCCTCGAGGAGGGCGCGCTGCCCCCGCAGATCGACAAGGTGGTCTACGACTTCGGGATGCCGATGGGGCCGTACCAGATGGGCGACCTCACCGGCCTCGACGTGAGCTGGCGGGTCCGCAAGGCGCAGGCGGCGACCCGCCCCGCCCACCTGCGCTACTCGCCGATCGCCGACCGCATCTGCGAGATGGGCCGCTACGGGCAGAAGACGGGGGCCGGCTGGTACCGCTACGAGCCGGGCAGCCGCACGCCGATCCCCGACCCCGTCATCGACGAGCTCATCGCCGGCGTCTCGGCCGAGCTCGGCATCGCCCGCCGCGCCGTCTCCGACGACGAGATCGTCCCGCGGCTCTTCTACCCCCTCGTCAACGAGGGCGCCAAGATCCTCGACGAGGGCCTCGCCCTGCGGGCCAGCGACATCGACGTCATCTGGATGCACGGCTACGGCTTCCCCCGCTACCGCGGCGGCCCCATGTTCTGGGCCGACCTGGTGGGGCTCAAGACCGTCTACGACACCATGAGCCGGCTCCACGACGAGCACGGCGAGTGGCTCGAGCCGGCGCCGCTGCTCAAGCGGCTCGCCGGGCGGGGCAAGGGCTTCGCGGACTTGGCGAAGTGACGACTCCGGGTGCGGGCGATGCGCGCCGCGCTGCAGCGCGGCGCTCGCCAATCGCCGGGCCGAAGACACGGCGGGCCATAGAGTGCTCCCCCGTCACTTTGCCGGCGGCGTGTCTGCTCCGACTGCGACCGCCCGCCTCCGGCGGCTCCGCTCAGAGGCTCAACGCTCAGAAGTGGGCTGTTGAGCAGATAGAGGGGTCATCATGAAACTACCACCAGGCATCGTCGGGAACACCGGCCTGTACTACGCCTGCTACAGGCTTTCCGCGCTCGGTTGGAACGTCATGCCGACGGCGCGTAATACCCGTGGAATCGACGTCGTCTGTTTCAGTGTCGATGGCAAGACCGTGCGCACTATCCAGGTCAAGAGCCTGACGAAGGCCGATACGGTTCCGCTGGGGACCGACATAGAGAAGATCATGGGTGACTTCTGGGTCATCGTGAACTCGCTTGGCGCGGATCATCCGCGAGCGTATGTCTTGCTGCCCCATGAGGTGCGGGCCTTGGCCGTTCGCAACCGCGGCGGCAAGCAGGCGTACTGGCTACCGCTCAAGCAGTACGCCGTGGATGCGTTCGAGGAGCAGTGGCAGCGCATCGGCCAGCCCGTAAGCCCGTAACCAACTACTGATTCCGGTGTAATGCCTTCGATCTCAACGGCCGAACGATAGTTCTTACTCCGAACGGCCACGGTGAATACCGGTGGGACGTCCACTCTCGCGCATGGGTCGAGGACATCGGCGAGGAATCCTCGTCCAGCGAGACATCGAACCCGCGAGCCCGGAGCGCCTCGACCACGCCCGCTTCCGTGAGCAACCCCGGGATCACCCACGACGGTGACGCGTGCGACACCGGGCGTGAACTCGCGCAGGATCTCGTCACGTCAGCCGGCCGCGGTCGCTTGCATCGATGACCTGACGTTGGCGGTCTGTCGGGTCCTCGGCCCGCATCGCGTCGTACAGCTCGGCCGAGGTCAGGCGGCCCGCCTCCGCCGTTCGCGCGCCAGCTCGTATGCTGCCTGCAGCCGCATCCAGTGGCTCGCGTTGCTCCACCCGATGCGTTCCAGCGCCAGCGCCATCGCCGGGGAAATCCCCGCCTTCCCGTTCAGCAGCCGCGATAGCGCCTGGCGCGTGCAACCCAGGCGGGACGCGACCTCGGTGACGGTCAGGCCGCTCGCCTCAACGTCGTCGCGCAGCGTCTCTCCGGGATGGCACGGGTTCAGCATCGTCATCGCATCGGCTCCTCGGCCACTCAGTGATAGTCCACCAAGTCCACGTCCACGACTTCATTGTGCTCGAACCGGAACACGACACGCCAGTTGCCGGAAACGCGGATGCTCCACTGGCCCGCCCGGTCGCCCTGCAGCGGATGCAGCCGGTAGCCGGGCCGCGTGCCGACGTCCGCCGGTCGCTGTGCTTCGTCCAGCACCGTCAGGATGCGGCGCAGCCGGGCGACCAAGTCGGTCGGCACCCGCGCTGGCCGATCCTGTTCGGCCAGCGCCCGCAGCTCCTTGTGCCTGATCCGCATCGACCCATCGTCGCCCGCAACGGCCGCGGGCCGGCATGTCCGACCAGCGCCCCTCACTGCTCCGCGGGCTCGACCGGCCCGGTCCCGCCCAACCCAATCCGGCAGGAGTCGGCGCCCTTCCTCGGCGCGGGCACTCGGTCCGGGGTATCGCCCCGGATGACGCGTTGCCGGTCCCGTTCAATGAGCCTGACCGACCCATGATAGCCTGCCGGGGTGGCCGGGAGCCGGCCGGAGCCGGTTATGTGCCGGTTTCCGAACCGGGACAGCTTCGGCGCGCGGCGCGGGTGCTGGTCGGCGACCTCGGCCTGAAGCCCGGCGACGATCTGCAAGTCGTGGTGGCCGCGTCGATCCGCATTGGGGTCGTGATGGAAGCGCGTCGCGAGAAGGCGGTCGCCCGCATGCGCGCCCGCGGGCTGCGGTTTCCGGCGGGCTGTGCCTTCGACCGTGACGAAGCCGATGCCTGACGAGCAGCCGCGCTATTCTGACAACCCTCGGCGGGACCGGAACCGCGGGGCTCCGACGGGTCGAGACGCCGCCGAAGGCGCGCCGAGCGAAAAGGAGAAGGCATGCGAACCGCAGCGCAGTCGCTGATGCTGGCCGCCGCCCTCGCCGCCCACGGGCTGCCGGCCCACGCGCAGGAGCCGCCGTTCACCCCGGTCACCGAGGCGATGCTGCTCGACCCGGACCCCGCCGACTGGATCAACTGGCGGCGCACCCTGGACGGGTGGGGCTACAGCCCCCTCGACCAGATCGACACCGGCAACGCGCACCGGCTCCGGCTCGCGTGGTCGTGGGCCCTGTCGTCCGAGGGGCGGCCCGAGCCGAACCCGCTGGTCTACGACGGCGTGCTCTACGTCGCCAGTCCCCCCGGCATCGTCGAGGCCCTCGACGCCGCCACCGGCGAGCTGCGCTGGCGCTACCGCCACGAGCACGAGACCGACCTCGCCGGCATCGTCACCACGCGCAACCTGGCCATCTACGACGACAAGGTCTACCTGACGACGGTCGACGCCCACATCGTCGCCCTCGACGCGCGGACCGGCGACGTGGTGTGGAACGTCGCCGGCGCCGACCATCGGCTCGGGTTCCGCTACACGGCGGGGCCCATCGTCGTCCGGGGCAACGTGATCGCGAGCACCAACGGCTGCGAGCGGTACCACGAGGCCAAGGAGATGCCCTGCTTCATCTCGGCCCGCGACGCGCGGACCGCGACGAGGTCTGGCGCACGTCGACGGTGGCGCGGCCCGGCGAGCCCGGCGGGGACACGTGGGGCGACACGCCGCTGATGTTCCGCACCGGCGGCGACAGTTGGACGGCGGGCAGCTTCGACCCGGGCACGAACCTCATCTACTGGGCGACGGCGCAGGCGAAGCCGTGGGCGCGGTTCCAGCGGGGGCACTCAGGGGACGCGCTGTACACGAACAGCGTGCTCGCCCTCGACCCGGCGAGCGGGAACATCGTCTGGTACAACCAGCTCCTGCCCGGCGAGACCCACGACATGGACGAGACGTTCGAGAACCTCCTCGTCGACCACGACGGGGGGCGCTCGCTCTTCAAGATGGGCAAGCTCGCCATTCTCTGGGAGCTCGACCGCACGACGGGGCGCTTCCTCGCCGCCCACGATCTCGGCTACCAGACCATCCTCGACGTCCATCCCGAGACCGGCGCCGTCACCTACCGCCACGGCATGATCCCCGAGGAGGGCGTGGAGCTCGAGTTCTGCCCGAGCATCGCCGGCTTCAAGAGCTGGCGGTCCATGGCCTACCACCCCGACACGCGGGCCTTCTACGTGCCCCTGCTCGTGAGCTGCGAGCGCACCACCTTCGGCCCCGGGCCCGAGCTCGTCGAGGGCGGGGGCGGCGTGGGCCTGTCGCGCCGCGCCCACCTGATGCACCCGGACCGGCCCGACGGGGTCGGCGAGCTCGCCGCGATAGACGTCGACGGCAACGTCCTGTGGCGACACCGCACCCGCACCGCGATGGACAGCGCGGTGCTGACGACGGGGGGCGGCCTGGTGGTGGCCGGCGACTGGGACCGGAACCTCTACGTGTACGACGCGCGGTCCGGCGAGATCCTCTTCCGGACGCGGATGGCGAGCTCGGTGTCGGGGTTCCCCCATCAGCTACGCGGTCGACGGGCGGCAGTACCTCGCGATTCCGGTGGGGACGGACCCCTCGCTCTGGAGCGGCATCTCGGGGCAGCTCACGCCCGACAAGCAGCGCCCCGACGCGGGAGGACACGGGCTCTTCGTGTTCACGCTCGCCGATGAGGAGCAGTAGCCGACGGAACCCGATGACGAGGATCGACGTCGACAGGTAAGGAGCAGACTCATGAGACGACTGATTGGAGCCGGCGTCCTCGCGATGGTCCTGATCGGCGGACTCGCCGGCGCCGAGGAGCGCGTGGACCGCAACGTGGTCTTCGGCATGTACTCCGGGCTCGCGCTGCTGATGGACGTCTACCATCCGGAGCAGCCGAACGGGTACGGCATCGTGTTCATCTCCGGCAGCGGCTGGACGCGCGAGCTCGGCCTCGACGCGACCCCGCTGAAGGAGACCGGGCAGGAGGACATCTACGCGGTCCCGCTGGCGGCGGCGGGCTACACGGTGTTCGCCATCAACCACCGCGCGTCGCCGCGGTTCCGGCATCCCGCCCATCTCGAGGACGCGCAGCGGGCGGTGCGCTTCGTCCGCCACCACGCGGCCGACTACGGCATCGACGCGGAGCGCATCGGGGCGATGGGCGGCTCGTCCGGCGGCCATCTCGTGAGCCTGCTCGGCGTGCTCGACGGGCACGGCGACGCCGACGACGCGAGCCCCGTGAACCGGGAGAGCGCGAAGGTGCAGGCGGTGGTGGCGCGGGCCGCGCCGACCGACCTGACCCTCGCGGCGGCGGGGAGCAACCACCCGCTGTTCGGGTTCCGCCGCTCCGACCGCACCGACTCGGTCGAGTACCGGCGCTTCGTCGCCGCGTCGCCGGTGACCCACGTCACCGCCGACGACCCGCCGGTGCTGCTCATCCACGGCGACGCCGACGCCGTCGTGCCCTACCGCAACGCCGAGGTCATGAAGGCGGCGCTCGAGCAGGCCGGTGTTCCGGTGGACCTGCTGCGCGTTCCCGGCGCGGGGCACGGGCCGACGTTCCCCGGCGCGACGAACCCGCCCGACTACATCGGCGCCATGGTGGCGTGGTTCGACCGCCATCTGCCGCACCGCTGATGCGCCGTCACGCTCTGTCGCGCGGTCGCCCCGCCGCCCGCGGTCGCCCCGCGGCCAGGCCCCTCGCGGCCCCGGAGCTCGCGGCCCGGGAGCTCGCGGACCGGCGCCTCGCCGGCCGCGCTGCCGCGCGTTGTCTCACGGCGGGCTCCCGGTAGTGGATCCGCTGGGGACCGGCCGGGACCGGCTCGCCGAGCGGCGTCGCTCGGCGGCGAGATGGCGGCGGCAGGCCGACCGGCTGAGCCACGCGCGCCTGGTCACCTTCGCGGCGGGCGCCCTGGCCGCCGGGGGCGCGGCGGTCGGCGGGTGGCTGTCCGCGTGGTGGCTCGCCGCGCCGGTCGGCGCCTTCGCCGCCCTCGTGGTATGGCACGACCGGGTGTTTCTCGCCGAGGCGCGCGCGGCGCGCGCCGTCGCCTGGTACGAGCGCGGCATCGCCC
Source organism: Vicinamibacterales bacterium (assembly GCA_965215105.1). Classification (GTDB taxonomy): domain Bacteria; phylum Acidobacteriota; class Vicinamibacteria; order Vicinamibacterales; family UBA8438; genus JAJEEA01. Next base: position 5,057,002 of record OZ244051.1, on the reverse strand, counting down.
GCATCGAGGATCGGTGGTCCGGGTTGGGCCCCGCCGGCGGCCGCTTCGCCGACGCCGAGCACCTGTACGCGCAGGACCTCGACCTGTTCGGCGACGGCTCGCTGTTCCAGCTCCTGTGCACCGCGCGGACGCAGGCCGGCGAAGAGACGCTGGCCGCCTGGCTCAAGACGCCGGCCGACCCCGACGAGATCGCCGAACGGCAGGCGGCCGTCCGCGATCTGCGGCCGCGCGTCGCCCTGCGCGAGGAGATCAACGTCGCCGCCGAGGAGATGCGGACCGCCGTGCGGCCGGCGCATCTCGCCGCGTGGGCCACCCGCGAAGACCAGCTCCAGGCGGTCTGGCCCCGGTTCGCGGCGATCGGATTCACCGCACTGATCGGGGCCGCACTGGCCGCCTGGCTCCAGGGCGGGATCACCCTCGGGCCGCTGATCGCGGCGCTGGTCGCCGCCGCCGTCTTCCGGTATCGCTTTCACGCCCGCACAACGCGCATCATGCACGGCGCGGACGAACCCTCCCGCGAGCTGCTCGTCCTCGGGCAGGTGTGTCGCGTGCTCCGGGGCGAGTCGTACGGGGCGGCTCGCCTGCAGGCGCTCCACGCGTCCCTTGCGGTGCCCGACGGCGAGGTCCACGACGCCGCCCGACGGCTTCGTCGCGTCGTCGAATGGCACGACTGGCAGCACAACATCATGTTCCTGCCCCTCGCCGCCATCCTGTTCTGGGACCTGCATTGCGCGTTCGCGGTCGAGGCGTGGCGCCGGCGGCACGGCCCGCGCGTGGTCGACTGGCTCCGGGACACCGGTGAGTTCGAGGCCCTTGCGGCGCTCGGCACCTACGCCTGGGAACATCCCGCAGACCCCTTCCCCGAGATCGCCGCGGAGACCGACCCGCCCGTGTACGAGGCCGGGCAGTTGTCCCATCCCCTGCTGCCGGCTGCCGCCGCGGTCCCCAACGACGTCATGCTCGGAACGGCGCCGCGCGTGCTCATCGTCAGCGGCTCGAACATGTCCGGCAAGACCACGCTGCTGCGGTCGGTCGGCATCAACGCGGTCCTCGCGCTGATGGGCGCCCCGGTGCGCGCCGCCCGCCTGCGCCTGTCGCCGCTCACCCCGGGCGCGACGCTGCGCATCGAGGACTCCCTGCAGGCGGGCCGGTCACGCTTCTATGCGGAGGTGCTCAGGCTGGGGCGGATCGTCGCCGCCGCGCGTACCGGGCCCACGCTGTTCCTGCTCGACGAGCTCTTCCACGGCACCAACTCGCACGACCGCCGCGACGGCGCGCGCGGCCTGCTCGGCTCGCTGCTCGAGCTGCCCACCCTCGGCCTCGTGACCACCCACGACCTGTCGCTGGCCGAGACCGCCGACGGGCTCGCCCCCGCCGCCCGCAACGTGCATTTCGACGACCACCTGGTCGACGGCGAGATGCACTTCGACTACCGCCTCAAGCCGGGGCCGGTCACGCGCAGCAACGCCCTCGCGATCATGCGCGCGGTCGGCCTCGACGTCCCCGCGGCCGACGCTCCTGAACGCCCCCGCCCACAGTCGGCGCCTACCGTCTCTGCGAAGGGACCGTGAGGGACGGCGCCGAATCGACTATCGTTGTTGGAGAAGGCTGTTTTCGGGGCGGAGAAGACTGGAGACCATGGGCCTGTTCAGAGTGGCGTGCGAGCTCGAGAACTACCGGGATCGGACCAAGTCGGTCCGCGTGCCCGACGTCATCGTCGACACCGGCAGCGAAATGACCTGGATCGGTCAAGAGCACCTCGATCGGATCGGCATCGAGCCCGAGAAGAAGGACCTGCGCTTCGTCATGGCCGACGGCCAGGAGATCGTGCGCTCAATCGGATTCGCGGTGGTCCGCGCCGGCGGAACGCTGACAGTGGACGAGGTCGTGTTCGGGCAGCCGGGCGATCTGCAGTTGCTCGGCGCGCGGACGCTGGAGGGCCTGAATCTGAGGGTGGACGCCCGCGGCAAGAAGCTGGTGGCGGCCGGTCCCATCATCGTCGCCGGCAACACGCCCGTAGCAGCCCGCGGCGAAACCCCGCGGTGCACCGACAGCAGCGAGACGCCCGCCTGACAGGGCGCCACGAGGGAGAATACGCGGCCGCCGCGCACCGGCCGTTCCGCGCGGCGGACACGCGTCAGAAGCTGTACCCGTCCGGCGAGTACGCGACGGCGCCCGGGAAGTGGACGTTCTCGATGATGGAGCGGCCCATGTAGACGGGTGAGGTCGCGGTCCGGTTCCGGGCCAGATCCCGCATGAACGCGTTCTCTTCCTCGGGGGCGGGAATGCCCGCCTCCAGACAGGCGCGGACGATCCCCGCCATCTCCGCCGGCTCGTCCCGTTGCGGGTAGTGGCCGGCCGTCGGCAGCAGCCAGTAGCTGCTCTCCACCGCCCGCTTGTCGAGGTACTCGTACCAGATGTGGTTGCCGATGCGGGGCGGGTTCACGGTGTCGAGAAGCCCCCAGATGAGCGCGGTCGGGATGGGGCTCTCGCGCAGGTTGTCGAGCCAGCGGTACTCGTTCGCGGTCCTCTCCAGCAGGTACTTTCCGACGTACAGGCGTGCGCCGATCCCGTCGTTGAAGGCCTGGATGTCCGCGTACGCGACCTGCTGCGGCGTGCCCTCCGTCACCCGGGGCCGCGCCTGCTGCTCCCGGATCAGCTCGGGACCGCGCACGGCGTGCTGGATGTCGTACTGCCCCTGGAAGAGGTTGGCGAGGGGAAGAAAGAGCCCGCCGTTGGAGATGAAGTGATACGTGATCTCGTAGGCCTTCTCGTCGAGGGCCAGGTAGTTGCCCAGAAACGCGAAGCCGACGCTGCCGCCGCGGTCGTGGGTGAGGAGATTGAACCGGGACAGCCCCACGATCTCCCGGACGAAGTAGTCGACGAGCTTCGCGTCGTCCTCCAGCATGTACGAGTAGCCGTCCTGCGGCTTGTCCGAGAAGCCGAAGCCGGGGAAGTCGAGGATCGCGACGAAGTAGTCGTCTTCCAGAAACGGGATCATCTCGCGGTAGTCGAAGCTCGACGTGGGATAGCCGTGCAGCAGCACCAGCGCCGGGTTGGCGCGATCGCCGAAGGTCCGGTGGAAGACCCTGACCCGGCGGCCCTCGTTGTTGGGGGTCGTCGAGGTCCACTCGAAGTGGTCGCCGGCGCGGTACCAGGCCTCCGCAAGGGGGGAATGGAAGGTGAAGCCGGCCGGGGGCCGGAGCGACTGCGAGCCGGCGGCGGCCCCGCCCGCGTAGCCGGACGGGTTGCGTTCGGGTCTTCCGGTGTCGACGGGGTTCGCGAGGGCCGGACTCGCGGCCGCGAGCTTCAGGAATGATCGTCTGTCCATGGCAGGTACCTCGACGGCGTTCAGCGGACGTCGGCGGCGCAGGGCTGGCCGCTCACCAGCCGTCGTCGCCGTGGATGTCGGCGGCGCGGGTCCCGAGGGCGCCGATCTGCCGACCGGAACCCGGCACTATAATCCCACAGTGGAACCCGAGCCCATGATGGACGAGACACGGCGCCCCCGGGCCGCGTCGGGCGGGACCGCGCGCCGCCGACCGGCGCCGGCGCCACGCGCCGCGTCGACGGGGCGCCGGAGCGTTCGCCGGAGAAGCCGGATCGAGGGCCGCGCGCGGCTCGGGGCCGGCGTGCTGGCGGCCGCGCTCGCCACGGGCCTGACCGCGGCGCTGCCCGCGGCGCAGGAACAACCGGGGCTCGACGAGGTCGTCGGCCGGGCCGCGGCCTTCGTGGCGGCGTACATGGACGAGCTCTCGAACGTGGTGATGGAGGAGGACTACCGGCAGACCTACTACCGGGACTACGCCGCCGGGCCGGCCCGTTCGCAGCTCGTGTCGGAGTTCCTGCTCATGCGGGTGGACGACGCGGGCCAGTGGGTCGGGTTCCGCGACGTCGTCGAGCTCAACGGCCGGGAGCTCGAGAACCGCGGGAATCGGCTGGCGACGCTGTTCGCCGACGGCCGGGCGAGCGCCATCGCCCAGGCCCGCCGCATCAGCGAGGAGAGCGCCCGCTACAACCTGGGCGAGACCGGCCGCACGTTCAACGTGCCCACCTACTCGCTGTTCTTCCTGCACCCGGTCAACGTCGATCGGTTCCACTTCGAGCGGATTCGCGCGGGCTGCGCCGGCGTGGAGACGGGGTGGGAGGTGGGCTTCCAGGAGGTCTCGTACCCCACGTTGGCGCGCGGCTACCAGGGCATCAGCCTGCCCGCCCGCGGGCGCTTCTGCCTCGACCCGGCGTCGGGACGGGTGATCGAGACCGAGTTCGAGCTGCATCACCCCGAGGTCCGCGGCGAGCGGCCCGCGACCGACGCCTCCGCCCGCGTGACCTTCGGGGTCGAGCCGCGGCTGAGCCTCTGGGTCCCCATCGAGATGCACGACAGCGTCGCGGAGGACGACGGCCGGCGCATGGTCGGCCACGCGCGGTACCGGAACTACCGGCAGTTCGACGTCACGGTGTCGGAGAACACGGATCCGCCCCCCGACGGGAACGGCGACCCGCGGTGACCGCGGCGGCGACTTCGGCGGCAACCCCCATGACCAGCGACGGAAACGGCACCATCGAGCTCAGCCAGCGCATGTCGCGCCTGCCGCCCTACATGTTCGGGAGCATCAACGCGCTGCTCGCGAGCAAGCGGCGCGCCGGCATCGACGTCATCGACATGGCGATGGGCAACCCCACCGACGCCACCCCCCGGCCCATCGTCGACAAGCTCTGCGAGGTGGTCAACGACCCGCGGAACCACCGCTACTCGGCCGCGGCGGGGCTCTACAACCTGCGCCGCGAGGTGTCGAAGTACTACGCCAAGCACTGGGGCGTCCGCCTCGACCCGGACAAGGAGGTCATCGCCACCATCGGCTCGAAGGAGGGCTTCAGCCACCTCTGCCTCGCCCTCCTCGGGCCCGGCGACACGGCGCTCGTGCCCGCGCCGTCGTTCCCCATCCACGCCTACGCGGTCGTGCTCGCGGGCGGCAGCTACCTCGGGGTGCCGGTCGCCGACGACGAGGTGTTCCTGAAGCGGGTCAGCGAGATCTCGAGCCAGCTCTCGCCGCGCCCCAAGGTCCTCTTCCTCAACTATCCGCACAACCCCACCGCGCACTGCGTGGCGCCGGAGTTCTTCAAGGAAGTGGTGGCCATCGCGCGCCGGCACGAGCTCATCGTCGTGCACGACTTCGCCTACGGGCAGGTCTGCTTCGACGACTACCGCGCCCCGAGCTTCCTCGCGACCCCCGGGGCGATGGAGATCGGGGTCGAGTTCACCTCGATGTCGAAGACGTTCAACATGGCGGGCTGGCGCATCGGCTACTGCGCCGGCAACCCGACCATCATCGACGCGCTCGGCGCCATCAAGGGGTACTACGACTACGGCATCTTCCAGGCCATCCAGATCGCCTCGATCATCGCGCTGCGCGAGTGCGACGCGTTCGCGCACGAGCAGGCCGCCAGGTACCAGGAGCGGCGCGACACCCTGGTGGACGGGCTGCGGCGCATCGGCTGGGCCGACCTCGAAGCGCCGCGCGCCGGCATGTTCGTGTGGGCGCCCCTGCCCGAGCGCTTCCGCGCCATGGGCTCGATGGACTTCGCGCGCCGCCTGATGGACGACGCCGAGGTCGCGGTGTCGCCGGGGCGGGGCTTCGGCCCCGAGGGCGAGGGCCACGTCCGGCTCGCCCTCATCGAGAACCGCCAGCGGCTGCTGCAGGCGGTGCGGAACATGAGGCGCGCGTTCCAGAAGTGGCCGGAATCGCCATCACCGGAGCCGGTGGCGGAGACCCGCGCGGGCTGATGCCGCGGCGCGAAGCAGCGCCGGACCGGCCGCGACCAGGACCGTCAGGGCGAGGATGGCGGCGGCGACCGGTCGAGTGAGGAACACCGTCGGGTCGCCGACCGAGATCGCCATCGCCCGCCTGAACTCCTGCTCGAGCAGCGGCCCCAGCACCACCGCGAGCACGATGGGAGCGAGGGGGACGGCGTGTCGGCGCAGGACGACGGCCAGAACGCCCAGCGCATAGGCGACGGCGACGTCGAAGAGGTTGTTGTTCAGGGTGTAGACCCCGAGGGTCGAGAACGCCAGCACCGCCGCGAACAACAGGGGCCGCGGCACCCGCAGCAGGCGGACCCACAGCCCGATCAGGGGCAGGTTCAGGACCAGCAGCAGCGCGTTCGAGACGTAGAGGCTGGCGATGAGCCCCCACACGAGGGTGGAGTCCTGCGTGAAGAGCAGCGGCCCCGGCTGCAGCCCGTAGAGCTGGAACGCCGCGAGCATCACCGCGGTGGTGCCCGATCCCGGGACCCCGAGGGCGAGCAGGGGGACGAGGCTGCCGCCGGCACTGGCGTTGTTGGCCGCCTCGGGGCCCGCGACTCCCTCGATGGCGCCGCGGCCGAAGCAGTCGGGACGGGCGGCGGCCCGGCGCTCGGCCGCGTAGGACAGGAAGCTCGCCACGGTGGCCCCGGCCCCGGGAAGGACCCCGGTGAAGAACCCGATGAGGGTGCCGCGGGTCCAGGCCGGCCACGACCGCCGCCACTCCTCGCGCGTCATCCGCACCGGCCCCGCCACCGCCGCCCGCGCCTCGCCCGCGGCCCGCTGCGACGCCGCGTACCAGAACACCTCCCCGACCGCGAAGAGCCCCACCGTCACCACCACGACGTTCATCCCCCCCAGCAGCCCCGCCACCCCGAAGGTGAAGCGCGGCTGGCCCGTCTGGCCGTCGATGCCGACGGTCCCGAGGGCGAGCCCGAGGCAGACCGCGAACGCCCCCTTGGCCCGGGAGTCGCCCGACAGCCCCCCGAGCGCGGTCAGGGCGAACAGCATCAGCGCGCTGTACTCGGCGGGGCCGAACCCCAGCGCGACCTCGACGAGGGCCGGGGCCAGGAGCATCAGCATCGCCGTGGCGAAGGTGCCGGCGATGAACGAGCCGACGGCGGCGGTGGCCAGGGCCGCGCCGGCCCGCCCCTGGCGGGTCATCTCGAACCCGTCGAGGGCGGTCGTCACGCTCGACGCCTCGCCCGGCATCCGCACCAGGATCGACGTGGTCGACCCGCCGTACATCGCGCCGTAGTAGATGCCCCCGAACAGGATGAACGCCCCCACCGGCGGCAGGCCGAAGGTCAGCGGCAGCAGCATCGAGATGGTGAGGGCGGGGCCGAGGCCGGGCAGGACCCCGATGGCGGTGCCCAGGGTGACCCCGACGAACCCCAGCAGCAGGTTCGCGGGCGCGAGGGCGGCGCCGAAGCCGACCGCGAGCTGATCGAGGAGGAGCACCGGGCCGTCCACCTCAGCCGAAGGGGCCTGCAGGCAGGCGGATGCCGAGCAGCAGCCGGAATCCCAGGTACGCCGCGCCGGCGATCACGGCGCCGGCCGCGAGGTCGCGGCGCCAGGAGCGGCTGCCGAGGGCCCGCGACTCGGCCACGATGAACCCGGTGGTGGCAAGAGGGTAGCCGAGCGGCCCGAGGCACGCCAGGTAGGCGAGAAAGACGAGGGCGCTGATCGCCGCCGCCCGCCAGTCGATCGCCGCCGGGTCGGCCGGGGATCCGGGGCGGCACCCGATCCAGAGCGCCGAGGCGGCGAGGCCGGCGCCGATCGCGAGCGGGAACGTGCGCGGTCCCACGAGGTCGTAGCCCCCGGCCGGCGCGGCGATGGTCAGGCCGGCCGCGAGATAGCCGCCGCTCGCGGCGAGGGCCGCCGCCGCGAAGACCCGGTCGGAGGTCATGCGCGGCACCGGCCGCTACCCCGCCGGCCCCGCGAGGCCGATCGAGCGCAGTATCTCGTCGGCGGCGGCGGTCTCCCGCTCGAGGAAACGCTCGAAGTCGGCGCCCGCGAGGAAGCTGTCCTCCCAGTCGTTCCGGCGCAGGATGTCCCGCCAAGCGTCCGACGCCCGCAGCCGCGCCAGCGCCTCGATGAGCCACGCGCGACTCTCGTCGTCGGTGCCGGGCGGGGCGAGGACGCCCCGCCAGTTGGCGATCACCACGTCGAGCCCGCTCTCGCGGATGGTCGGGACGTCGCTCCCCGGGATGCGCTCCGCCGACGACACCGCGAGCACCCGCATGCGGCCCCCCTCGGCGTGGGCCTTCCACTCGCCGAAGCCGGAGATGCCCGCCGTGACGTGTCCCCCCATCACCGCCACCGCCGCCTCGCCGCCGCCCGAGTGGGCCACGTAGTTCACGCGGGTGGGATCGACGCCGGCGGCGAGGGCGAGGAGGCCGGCCAGCATGTGGTCGATGCCCCCGGCCGACCCCCCGGCCCAGCTCACCCGCTCGGGCTCGGCCCGGAAGTCCTCCACGAGGTCGGCGAGGGTCTGGTGGGGCGAGCCGGCGGGCACCGCGATTACCTCGTACTCGTCGAGGAGCCGCGCCAGCGGCACCGTGTCGTCGATCGAGACCGGCGAACGGTTGGTGCGGATGGACCCCAGCATGACCTGCCCGAAGACCATCACGGTGTGCGGGTCGCCGCGCTGGCGGGTGACGAGGTCGGCGAGCCCGATGGTGCCGCCGGCCCCGCCGCGGTTGACCACCTCGACCGGCACCCCGAGGATGCCGGACTCGGTCCACACCTGCTGGATCTGGCGGGCGGTCTGGTCCCAGCCGCCGCCGGGATTGGCGGGCGCGAGGAGGGTCAGCGGCCCCCGCGGAAACCCGGCCGCCGTCGGCGCCAGCGCGCCGGCCGGCCGTTCGGCCGTGCCCCCGCCAGCGCAACCGGCGAGCAGCGCCGCCGCGACGCAGAGGCCGGGCAGCCGTCCCGGCAGGGCCGGGCTTCGTTTTCGCGCCGTCGCAGAACGCCGTCGCACGAACGCACTGTATCAGGAAACGCCGGGGGCCATGGTCGGCGAAACGCCCCCTTCACACGGAACGTCTATGATGAACGGAACATCGCCGCGTACATTCGTCCATCTCGAAGGGAGATCCGTCATGAAGCGACTCGCGCTGCTCGTCCTCGGCATCGCCGCCGCCGCAACCGCCGCCCACGCGCAATCGAACGCCGAGCTGATCGAGGGCGCCCTCGCGGCCGCCCCGGTCCGGGCCCGCGACGCCGCCGCCGTCATCCAGTGGAACGCCGACTTCACCTACGAGACGCTCAAGGAGGGCACGAACCGGCTCGTCTGCTACCACCGGTCCGACGAGGCCCGGCGGCAGCCCTTCGCCGTGCAGTGCACCAGCGTGGGCAACCTCGAGCGCGTCGCCCAGAGCCGGCAGTTCCGGGCCGAGGCGGGGCAGGACGCGGCGGCCGAGCGCGCGCTGGTGGACGCGGCCGAGCGCGACGGCACCCGCGTGCCGCCCGAGTTCGGCTCGGTGTTCATCTCGATGAACGGCCCCGACCAGGCCAGCGCCCGGACCCACACCACCATCGCGGTGCCCGGCGCCACCCCCGACTCGCTCGGCCTGCCGGACAACCCCCGCCAGGGCGGCGCCTGGCTCATGGCCGTCGGCACCACCACCGCCCACATCATGATTCCGGGCCACTAGGCCGGCCGGAACGCACGACCGGCCCCGCCGGCCCCCCGGCCGGAATCCGCCGATGGGACCTGGCGGGGCCCGCCGTCAGCCGCGGACCTCGTCCTTCTCGATGCGGCCGTCGACGAGGCGGACGAGGCGGCGCGCCCGCGCCATCACCCGGGGGTCGTGGGTCGAGAAGAGGAAGGTGACCTGCTGCTCGCGGTTCAGGGTCTCCATCATCTCGAGCAGCGCGTCGGCGGTGGTCGAGTCGACGTTGGCGGTCGGCTCGTCGGCCAGCACCACGGCCGGCCCCGCCGCGATCGCCCGCGCGATGGCGACGCGCTGCTGCTGCCCGCCCGAGAGCTCGGACGGACGCCGGTCCTCCATCCCTTCGAGCCCCACCCGGGCGAGCAGCTCCATGACCCGCGGCCGGCGCTCGGCCTCGGCCACCCCCTGCACCGCCATCACGATCTCCGCGTTCTCGTAGGCGCTGAGGATGGGCAGCAGGTTGTAGGCCTGAAACACGAAGCCGATGCGGTCGCGGCGCAGGCGGCTCAGCTCCTGGCGGGACAGCGTGCCGAGGTCGGCGCCCTCAAGGCGGACGGTGCCCGACGTGGGCGTGTCGAGGGCGCCGATGAGGTTGAGGGCGGTCGTCTTGCCCGATCCGGAGGGACCGCTGATCGCGGTGAACTCGCCGCTCCCCACCGCCATCGTCAGCCCGCGCAACGCCTCCACCCGCTGATCGCCCTGGTGGTAGACCTTGGTGACCTCTTCCAGCTCCACGACCGGATCGGTACCGTTGTCCTTGCTCATCGAGACCGCCTCTCGGGCGTCGGCACCGTTCTTCCGCGCCGACTCTCAGACCACCCGAATCGTCTCCACCGGGTCGGCATGCCCCGCCCGCCAGGCCGGATAGACCCCGGACAGCATGATCGCGGCCAGCGCCGAGACGCCGATGAGGGCCACGCTCTCGCCGTAGATGCCGACCTGCATGGTGGTCGACATGCCCACGCCGGCGACCTCCATCTGCTCGGCCGGAATCAGGCCCGACACGTCGATGCCGGTCGAGGCGAGATAGAGGTACGGCCCGATGGTGACGAGGGCGGCGCCGGCGAGGCCGACGACGGCCAGCCACGCGCTCTCGAGCATCACGAGCCGGAAGAGCTGCGACGGGCTGAACCCGACCGCGAGCATGATGCCGAACTCGCGCAGGCGCTCCATCACGCTGACGAAGAGGGTGTTGAAGATGCCGGCGGCCACGAGCACCGCGAGCAGCAGCATCATGACCTTCGCGCCGCCGACCTTCATGGCGATGAACACCGCCAGGTCCGGCTGCAGCTCGTGCCAGGGCAGGACCGCGACGCCGGCCGGGGCCCCGGCCGCGAGGTCCGCCACCACGCGGTCGGTGACGCGCTGATCGTCGACGAACGCCGCGACCTGGATGGCCTCGTCGGGCCCGAAGCCGATGGTCTCGCGCAGGGTGCCGATGGGCAGCAGGCAGATGCCCCCGTCGACGCTCGGCGAGCCGGTGCGGATGATGCCGGTGACGCGGGCGAGGTCGCTCACGATCTCGCCCTCCCTGTCGGTCAGGGTGTAGACCAGCCTCGACCCGAGCTCGACGTCGAGGTTCGAGGCGAGCCGCTCGCCGAGGATGATGCCGCGGTCGTGGGACGAGGCGAAGAACTCGCCCTCGACCACCGCCTCGAGGAGCGACAGGGTCTCCTCGTCCTCGTCCTCGGGGGAGACGGCGATGAAGCCGGCGCCGACGTTGTCGCGCGCCGTCGACAGCATGTTGAACCCGGTGATGCGCTCGACGACCCGGATGACCCGGGGGTTGCCCCCGGCGAGGCGCGCCAGCTCGCCGGTCTCCTCGACGGGGCGCGACAGGGTGGGGCTGTCCAGGTACTCGGGGTGCTGGTAGGTCACGTGACCGGCGCCGAGCCGGGCCGCTAGCCGGATCATGTCCTCCCAGTTCCGGTCCTGCATCGCCATCATCAGGACGGCGAGGAAGACGCCGAAGACGATCGCCGAGAGGGTGATGACCGTGCGGCGGCGGTTCCGCCACAGGTTGCGCCACGCCATCTTCGCGAGACTGCTGCCCTTCATCGTCCACCTCTCTTCCCTGCTTCCGGGCCTGCCATTCTCCGGCGAGCTGGCGTCGGCACGCGCCGTCTGACCATCCGGCCAAGCCGGCGAAACGCCGTCCCGCGGGAGTCGTAGGCGAAGCACCCCGCCGCGTTCCGGCCGGTGGCGCGCTCCGCCTCGCCGCGGAGCCGGCTCGGGCCGCTCGTTCGTCACCCCCGTCCGGGCCCCCTGACGATCCTCGGCCCGCCGGCTCCTCGCCGAACCGCGCACGAGACGAGGTCCCACCGCGCGCCGTGGTCGCCGACGGCGCATCGCCTCCGCCGGGACCGGCCGCCGCCACGGGTCGTGGCTCACTGATGCCGCATCGCCTCCACCGGGCTGATCCGGGCCGCCTTCAGGGCGGGGTAGATCACCGCCAGGAGGACCAGCACGACGAGGGTCATCATCGGAATGACGAACGCGGCCGACGACGCCGACGCCCGCCACACCGTCGCGAACGTGGAGCCCATGACCGTGACCCCGCCGAGCGCCCCGGTGTCGATGCCGAACTCGCTCAGGTACCAGAGCATCGGGACCGTGAGGATCATGCCCGCCACGAGGGCGAGGCCGGTCTGCAGCGCGCTCTCGACGAAGATGAGGGCCAGCACCTGGCGCGGCTCGACGCCCAGCGCCTTCAGGATCCCGAACTCGCGGATGCGCTCGAACACCGCCATCAGCATCGCGTTCAGGATGAGGATGGCGATGACGATGTAGACGACGGCGGAGATGATGCCCATCGCCGCGCGGGCCGAGTCGAGGTAGGTCGCGATGGTCGGCACCAGCGACCGCCACGACCGCGTGTCGAGGCCGGGGGCCAGGCCCTGCGCCGCTTCCAGCGCCGCGTCCAGATCGAGCTCGTCCGGCTTGCGCACCACGATCTCGTGCGCCCCCGACGGCATGAAGAAGAGCTCGCGGAACGCCCCTTCGGTGAGGAAGACGGCGGCGCGGTCGACGCCGTCGCTGACGGTGCCGAGGATGCCGCGCACCGTGTAGAGATCGTTGGCGATGCCGCCGTCGGTGGCCTGGCTCAGCACCACCAGCTCGTCGCCGAGGGCGAGGTCGAGCGACCGGGCGAGCCGCCGCCCCACCACGACGCCGAACGGATCGCCATCGTCGAGCCACGCCCCCTCGGCGAGCCGGGTCGGGATGACGCTGACGCGCGCGTCGTCCTCGACGTTCACGCCGCGCAGCGACGCGCCGGCGGCCGAGTCGTGCGCGGCCGCGAGCCCCGCCCCGACGAGGCGGGCGCTCGCCCGGAACCCCGCCGCGTCCAGCCCGCCGAGCAGCGCGTCGACGTCGTCGACGACCGTGTAGAGCGACGGGTCGTCGAGATACGTCGGCGCGTGGATCTGCAGGTCGCCGAGGTCGATCTCGACGATGGTCTCCTCCATGTCGTTCAGCATCCCCTCCATCATGGCCATGTAGACCACCATGGCGAAGAGCCCGAGGGTCATCGCGCCCACCGTGACCGCCGTCCGCCGGCGGTTGCGGCCGATGTTGCGCCACGCCATCTTCAGGATGCCCATGTCACGAAACCGGTGCGGAACGGCTCACGATAGCACCGTTGGTCGAGGATGCCCAAGCCCGACCGCACACCGAGCGCGCGGCATTACGCAGACGCCGGGCGACGGGGCGCTGGGCGACCCCGAACTCCCGGCGGCGAGTGTGTGCGCGCCAGACACATTGTTATTGACACTCCTGATCTGACACTATACGCTTGTGGACGTGAAGACCCGCAAGGTCCAGGTCACGCTTGACGAAACGCAGTACGCCTCTCTGCACGGAGTCGCGACCCGAAACGGGCGGAAGCTCGCCGCCGTCGTCAGGGAGGCCATCGAGCAGTACTGCATCGAGCCCGAGACGAGGCGCCGCCAAATCGAGGCCATCGACGACCTGTACGCCATGGAGCCAGTACCCGCCCCGATGGACTGGGCGGAATGGGAGCGGGAGTACAGCCGGCTCAAGACCGGGGAGCGCACCTTCGACTCCGACGACTCCGGCGGCGCCCGACCGGCCGACGACAAGCCCCGGTGAACGCTGCGGAAACGATGATGATCGACACGGAAGCGATCTTCATCGACACCAACGTCTTCATGTACCTTGCGGGCAACGACGCGGCGCGCCGGAACCGGTGCCGATCGGCCCTGCACGCAGCAGTCGCACAACGCGTCACCCTCACGACGAGCGCGGAGGTGCTGCAGGAGATCCTGCACCGCTACTTCGCGATCAATCGTCCCGACCGCGCCCGTGCCGTCTACCGCGCCGCGACGCGGATCTGCACCGAGATTCTGCCCATCACCGAGCGGCACACCGCGCGCGCGCTAGAGCTTCTGGCGCGCCACCCCGGGTTGTCTGCGCGCGACGCTGTGCACGTGGCAACCATGGAGGACCGGGGCATACGACGAATCCTCTCGACGGACCGGGATTTCGACGCGCTCGATCTCGTGGAACGCATCGATCCCGTGGCAAGCGAAATACACTGACGCGACCACGACGCGCCTCGTCCGGCGGCGCCTCCGGGGCTGCGGAGACGGAACCATGATCGCCAAGGGACTCACACCCATTCTCAACGTCTCCGACATCCAGGAGAGCTTCGCGTGGTTCGAGCGGCTCGGGTGGAAGAAGGGCTGGGACTGGGGCACGCCGCCGACGTTCGGGGGCGTCTGCTCCGGCGAGTGCGAGATCTTCCTGTGCCAGGACGGCCAGGGCGGCCGGGGCCGCAGCACCGTCGAGCGGACTTTCGGCCCCGACGGCGACGACGCCGCCGACAAGGGCGCGTGGGTGTCGATCTGGGTGGAGGACGTCGACGCCGTCCACCAGCGCTGCGTCGAGCGGGGCCTGGAGGTGACCTGGCCGCCGACGGACATGCCGTGGGGGGTGCGGGAGATGCACGTACGCCACCCAGATGGGCACGTCTTCCGCGTCGGGCGCGGAATCGACGACGACTAGCCGACTAGCCCGCCAATCGTCGCCTGCGGCTCCGCTAGACGATGCCGAGCCGGGCCTTGACGTCGCGCAGCGTCAGCTCGCGGCCCGCTTCGAGATCGACCAGCCCTTCGACGACCGCGCGGATGAACGCGCGAGCGTCCTCCCCGACCTCGAACTCTGCCGACGGCTGCACCACATCCATCTCCGGGCCCCGACTACGGCCGCACGAACGCGGCCGGCTTCTTCTCCATCAGCTCGGCGTAGAAGTCGTTCCCCTTGTCGTCGATGACGATGAAGGCGGGGAAGTCCTCGATCTCGATCCGCCAGATCGCCTCCATGCCCAGCTCGGGGTACTCGTGCACGTCGACCTTCTTGATGCTGTGGTCGGCGAGCCGGGCGGCGGGGCCGCCGATCGAGCCGAGGTAGAAGCCGCCGTGCCGGCCGCACGCCTCGCGCACTTGGCGCGAGCGGTTGCCCTTGGCCAGCATCACCATGCTGCCGCCGTGGCTCTGGAAGAGGTCGACGTAGGAGTCCATGCGGCCCGCGGTGGTGGGGCCGAACGACCCCGAGGGGCGCCCCTCGGGCCGCTTGGCGGGACCGGCGTAGTAGATCATGTGGTCGCGGAAGTACTGGGGCAGGCCCTCGCCGCGGTCGATGCGCTCCTTCAGCCTGGCGTGGGCGATGTCGCGGGCCACGATCATCGGCCCGCTCAGGGAGAGTCGGGTCGCCACCGGGTACTGCCGCAGCTCGGCCAGGATGTCGGGCATCGGCCGGTTCAGGTCGACGCGCACGACGTCGCCCCCGAGGTCGTCGGGGGTCACGTCGGGCAGGAACCGGGCCGGGTTCTCTTCGAGCTGCTCGAGGAAAACCCCCTCGCGCGTGATCTTCGCCAGCGCCTGCCGGTCGGCCGAGCACGAGACGCCGAGCCCCACCGGGCACGAGGCGCCGTGCCGCGGCAGGCGGACGACCCGCACGTCGTGGGCGAAGTACTTGCCGCCGAACTGCGCGCCGATGCCGATGTTGCGGCAGATGTCGAAGAGCTGCCGCTCCATCTCGAGGTCGCGGAACGCGCGGCCGTGCTCGTTGCCCGACGCGGGCAGGTTGTCGAGGTAGTGGGTGCTGGCGAGCTTGACGGTCTTCAAGGTGAACTCGGCCGACGGCCCGCCGACGACGAGTGCGATGTGGTAGGGCGGGCACGCCGAGGTGCCGATGGACCGCATCTTCTCTTCCGCGAACGCGAAGAGCGTCTCGGGGTTGAGCAGCGCCTTGGTCTCCTGGTAGAGGAACGTCTTGTTGGCCGACCCGCCCCCCTTGGCGATGAACAGCAGCTCGTACTCGTCGCCGGGCTCGGCGTAGAGCTCGATCTGGGCCGGCAGGTTCGACCCGGTGTTCTTCTCGGTGAACATGTCGATCGGCGCCATCTGCGAGTAGCGCAGGTTGCGCTCGGCGTAGGCGTCGTGCACGCCGCGCGAGAGCGCCTCGGCGTCGTCGGCCCCGGTCACCACGTTCTCGCCCTTGTGGCCGATGACGATGGCGGTGCCGGTGTCCTGGCACCCCGGCAGTACCCGCCCGGCCGCGATGTTGGCGTTGCGCAGCAACTCGAGGGCGACGAAGCGGTCGTTCTGCGACGCCTCGGGGTCGTCGAGGATCGAGCTGAGCTGGGCGAGGTGGGCCGGCCGCAGCAGGTGGGCGACGTCGTCGAACGCGGCGCGGGCCACTTGGCGGAGCACGTCGGGCTCGACCGCGAGGAGCTCGCGGCCGTCGACGGTGACGGTGGACACGCCGTCGGCGGTCAGCTTGCGGTACGGCGTGTCGTCGGCGCCCCGCTCGAAGATCGGCTGATAGTGGAACATGGCTGAACTGGGAAACGTCGCTGCGACAACTGACTTCCGGGAGGGCTGCCCCCCCCCTGGGTCGACACCCGAATTGTACCGCAGCCGATCGCCGATTTCCGAGCCGGTCCCTGCTCTCGGCGACCGCCGCCCAGCGCCGCCATCGGAGCGCAGGCCCGAACGGATCGGGTCGATGCCGGCCGTGCCCCCCACCGTCCAGACCCAGGAATCGCGACCACCGGGCGCAGGCCCGAACGGATCGGGAGGCTCGAGCCCTCGGCCGCCGCCGCGAGCCGAGAACCGAGAACCGGGAACACGCCCAAGGTCGTCCCGGCTGACGACGCGGTGACGACTCGCCCCGGAACCCCCGGAACCGAAGCACTGCCGGCGTCCTGCCGGCCCCGCCGCCGCGCGAGACCTACGATTCCGCATGTCAGGCGCCCGATACGCCCGGCGCCATTCTGCCGACCCACGGCGGCGGTGGAGCGTGGGACAGTCGCGAATAAACGCCGCACACGGGTCCCAACCGGCCGCGTTTCGCATAAACTGTGCCCATGCCGAGAACGCTGATGGCCTGCCTGCTCGTCGTCGGGCTCGCCGCCACCGTCCTGGACGCTCCCGTCCACGCGCACCCGATGGAGGGCGCCAACGCGGGATTCGTGCAGTCGGTGGACGGGCCGGCCCCGGGACCGTTCCTGTACCTGGGCGCCAAGCACATGGTGACCGGCTACGACCACCTGCTGTTCCTGGTGGGGGTCATCTTCTTCCTGCGCCGGCTGCGCGACGTGGTGCTCTACGTGAGCCTGTTCACGCTCGGGCACAGCCTGACCCTGCTCGTCGGGGTGCTCGCCGACGTCAGCGTCAACGCCTACGTCATCGACGCCATCATCGGGCTGTCCGTCGTCTACAAGGGGTTCGAGAACGTCGGCGGGTTCAAGCAGGTGTTCAACGTCGCCCCCAACACGCAGGTCGCGGTGCTCGTGTTCGGGCTCTTTCACGGCCTCGGGCTCGCCACCAAGCTGCAGGAGTTCATGGTCTCGGACAACGGCCTCGTGGCCAACATCCTGAGCTTCAACGTCGGGGTCGAGATGGGCCAGATCCTCGCCCTGTTCGGGGTCGTTGCGGTGCTCGGCTACTGGCGCCACCGGCCCAGCTTCTCGCGATGGAGTTTCGCCACCAACACCGCGCTCATGGTGGGCGGCTTCCTGTTCGCGGGCGTCCAACTGGTGGGGTTCGTGCTGTTCTCGTGACCGGGCCCTCACCGCTCCACGGATGTTGCCATGACCGACGTGCCGCCGCCCTCCCGCCGCAAGGTCCTCGTCACCACCGGCGGCGCCCTCCTCACCGCCGCCGCGGTGCTCTTCGGCGCGATCCTGCCCGCCGAGTACGGCCTCGACCCCCTCGGCACCGGTCGCCTGTTCGGCCTGCTCGCCCTCGGCCAGGCCCAGCCCGTCAGCCCCGCGGACGGCGAGTACCGCGTCGACCAGGCCGAGCTGAGCCTCTATCCGGCCGAGTGGGTCGAGTACTTCTACCGGCTCGAGGAGGGCAGCACCATGCTCTTCACCTGGAACGCGAGCGGGCCCGTGAACTACAACTTCCACGCGTCGCCCGACGGCGCCCCCGCCGGCTACGCCGAGAGCTTCGACGCCCGCGACCTCGAGAACGGCCACGGCGCCTACACCGCCCCGTTCACCGGCATCCACGGCTGGTACTGGGAGAACACCGGCACCGAGGAGATCACCATCACCCTGCACACCGCGGGGTTCTACACCAACGCCCACGAGGGGCGCGCCCGCGCCTCGGGGTACCACGACCTGACCGACCTGCGGGGCAATTCGGTTCCCAGCGTTCCGTGACCGCGGCCCGGCTTCGTCGCGGTCGCGAGCCTGCGGCGCGGCCGGCGCCCAGCGCCCGACGCACATGAAGGTCCGCACCCGCGCAGCCGGGCACCACGACCCTACCGACATCGGGCGAGCCGGCGTCGACCGTGCCCCGACCGCGGGCCGGCCACGCCGCGGTCGCGCACCCACGGCCGCCCGACGCCCGGCGCCGAAGCGGCCGCCGCATGCCAGCGCGCCCCCCGTGCCGCCGACGCCCTCGCCACGGTACGGACGGTACGGCCGCTCGCGCGCGCCCGTGGTAGCATGAGCCTGTGTTCCACACCTGCCGTGACCGCGGCCGGCTGATGGTGCTGACGACGGATGATCGAGGCACTGAGCGCCGTGACCACGCTGTTTCCAATCGAGTCCACTGAGCCGGCTACCCCGACGGATGACCGTGGCGACCACGTCCCACAGTACCGCCGCCTCGATGCGGAAACCGACGCTGAACTCCCGACCCTACCGGCCGCCACGCTGATTCGCGGAAGAGCCTCCGAGGCGCTCGACCTGCTGCCCGCCGAGAGCGTGCGGACGGTCGTTACGTCGCCGCCGTACTGGTCCCTACGTGACTACGACCTCGGGGACCCCTTCGGACGGGACGACGCGTTGACCGACTACGTAGCCAGCATCGTCGCTGACTTCCGCAAGCTGCGGCGTGTAATGAAGGGCGACGGCACCGTGTGGCTGAACGTCGGTGACGCCTACACCTCAGGGAATCGCCGCTACCGGGCGCCGGACAGGAAGAACCGAGCGCGCGCGATGTCGGTCCGGCCCCGAACGCCACGCGGACTCAAGCCCAAGGACCTGATCGGGCTGCCCTGGCGCCTGGCCTTCGCGCTGCAGGATGACGGCTGGTGGGTGCGGTCCGAGGTGATTTGGCACAAGCCGAATGCGCACCCCGAGTCGGTTGGCGACCGGCCGACCAAGGCGCACGAAACGATCTTTCTGTTGTCGAAGGACCAGGAATACTACTACGACGTCACTGCAGTCCGAGGGGCCAACGACCGGCGGTTGAGAACGGTATGGGACATTCCGACCAGCCCGCGCCGGCGCGGCCAGATTCCCGACGATGATCACCCCGCGCCCATGCCAATCCACTTGGCCCACCGCTGCGTCACGCTCACCAGCGAACCCGGCGACGCGGTTCTGGATCCGTACGCCGGCTCCGGCACTACCCTGCTTGCGGCGGCGCAACTGCGACGGCGGTGGGTCGGTATCGAGCTCAAAGCAGAGTTCGTGCGCCTGATCGAGCGTCGCATGAGCAGATGAACGATCGCGACAGGCTCAAGACGCGCATCGACACGTTGTCGCCGATGGCCGTGCGGTTCGTTGCGCGGCTCGTTGATTCGCTGTCCGAGGCGCCCACGCCGAACGCCGTCACCCCGACATGGCTGACCCGGGATCCGCAATGGATCGAGTACTTCGGGCTCGCGATTTCGGCGCACCACGGCACGACGACCGAACCTCTCGGATCGACCAGCTTCGAGACCGTGTTCCGGAACGCGTGCGAAGCCTTGGAATGGTCGATTGATCCGCCCGGATCGGCGACGCGACGATTCGTGGACATGACGCTTACGTCAGCCGACGGCAAGACGCGGCGGCTGTCGCTGAAGTCGACGGCTGCCAAAAACCTCTCCGAGCGTACCGCCCATATCTCGAAGCTGACAGAAGCCGCATGGATTCAGGATGTGAGGAGTGCCAGAGCCCGACGACAGCGCACGTTGAACCTGTTCCGCGACTATCAGGCAGCGGTGGACGCGATTGTCATGCTCAGGGCGTTCCGTGAGCCGGACACGATTCCGAACCGCTATCAGCTCATCGAGATTCCCAGCGACCTGTTCAAGTCTCTGGAGGACGCACCGGAGTCAGCATTCGCAGCCGACGGCCCGGTGGTCGACTGCGCCTACGGGGGACTCACTTCGGCGGCACAAGTGTCGATTGATCGGTCAGACGCCAAGATCACGGTCCGCCGGATCCAGCTCTCCGCCTGCACAATCCACGCAGAGTGGCGTCTGGTCACGTCCACCGCCGCCTCGTCTGGTTCGCCGGCTCGCCCGGACTAGCGCAACTTCGGTGCGGTAGGTAGAACCAACGTGCCAGCCGGTCCAGGCGTCGAGCTGCAGGCCGAGCGGTACGCGGCCGGCCTGCCGGAACGGCCGAGTCCGGCGGTCGATCCGTTGTTGTTCCTGTTCGTCAGCACTGTCAGCACCGGCGTCGACATCAACGGCCTCGACCCCCGCGCCGAAAACCCGCCGCATCTCGCACGTCGCGCACGTCCACCGGCCCGAGACACTCGCCGACTGGCTCGCGGCCGAGACGCTCGACGCCTGGGTGAAACGCCTGCACGCCGAGGGCGACGGTCTCTACACCGCAGCCGGCGACGGGCGGCCGGCGTCGTTGCGCGCCCGCCTGCGGACGCTGCCCCCGCTGGAGCCGGACTACCTGTACCCGGTGCAGGTCGAGGCGGTGAATCGTCGACAACCGGACCGAAATAGACGCCCTGCAGTGCTTCTACGCCGCGCCGTACGCCCGGCGCCTCCGCTTCGACGACCTCAAGGCGCTGGCCGACACCATCGCCGCGCCCCCGCGCGCCTGGACCCCCGAGAAGCTCTGGCGCGCCTACGAGATGATCGACAGGGGCGTGGTCCGCGGTGCGTCCGCGCAACGGCTGCTCACCGACCTCGCCTCCCTCGTGCGCTACGCGCTGGACCAGGATGAAGAGCTGGCCCCGTTCCGCGAGCACGTCCAGGCACGTTTCGACCACTGGCTCGCACAGCAGCGCACCGCCGGCCGCGCCTTCACGCCCCTGCAGGTCCGTTGGTTGGAGATGATCCGCGACCACGTCGCGGCCAGCGTGGAGATGACGCTGGACGACCTGGACTACGCGCCGTTCGCGGAGGAGGGTGGCCTCGGCCGCGCAGCCCAAGTGTTCGGCAGCGAGCTCCGGCCACTGCTGGAGGAGCTGAACGAGGTGCTGGCGGCGTGAGCACGAGCCATTGGAAGAGGGTTTCCCTGTCCGAGATCGCCGAGGTCCGGCTCGGCCGCCAGCGCTCCCCGAAGCGAGCCGTCGGTCCCAACATGCGGCCGTACATGCGCGCCGCCAACGTCACGTGGAACGGGATCAGCCTACACGACGTCAAGGAAATGGACTTCACGCCGCAGGAGTTCGAGACCTACGCGCTCCGCCGCGGCGACCTGCTCCTGTCCGAGGCGTCAGGAAGCCCGTCGGAGGTCGGCAAACCCGCGGTCTGGAACAACGAGGTGCCAAACTGTTGCTTTCAGAACACGCTGATTCGCGTGCGCGCGCCCGAAGCGTTGGTGCCGTTCCTACATCTGCATTTCTATAAGGATGCCCTGACCGGTGAGTTCGGTCGCGCCGCCCGGGGTGTGGGAATCCATCACCTCGGCGCGAAGACGCTATCCGATTGGGAGGTGCACCTGCCGCCCCCCGACGAACAGCGGTGCATCGTCGAGACCGTCGATTCGTACTTCACGCGCCTGGATCATGTCACTACCACGATTGCGACGCAGGTAATGGTCGACCAATTCGGGACCCGCATCACTCGTCTCCGTCAGTCAATATTGAGGCGCGCGTTCGATGGGAGACTGACGCATGTTGACCCGAGCTGAGGTGGCCACACCGGGTACTTGCTTGGCGCCACCGTACAATACAGGAGTTGAGGAAGTACGGACTCCGAGTACCGCCGGGGCGCGTTACTGCCGCGGAGAGCCGCCTAACCCTAACCGGAACCGCTTCGACAGCGAACGGCATCCTGCCGCCCGGTCTTCGCCGATGAGATCCACCACCCACCGCCCGTACCGGTCGGGAACACGCATGCGGCCACGATCCAGGGCGTTGAAGACGGCGTCGGCAAGACGAGTGCCGTGGGCGGCCCGAACATCGCGTTGAGCGAACACGTCTACGGTACAGCCGACGGCGAGGTTGGGGAAACGTTCGGCGCAGATCCGAACCGCCTTTCGGTCATCGATGAGCGCGACCGCGGAGCGCTCGATGGCGCAGGCAATGGTGGCGGCTTCGCCATCGTCGAGGGTTTCGGCCGCCGAACCGCTGACGAGGCTCTCGAAATGGGACATCCCCACGTCTCCGAGGCGGGCATGCTCGACGACGTGCCGCTCTACGAGCATGGCAAGAGCGTCGGCGTCTCGTCGGCCTGTACGGCGACCCGCCCGAAGCTCCTCCGCAACCATGTCGACGACCACGTAGCGGTTTGGCAGGGCTGCCAGAATCGTCTCGAAGCATCCGGTTGCGTTCAGATTGATGACGACACTCGTGTCAGCGACGACGGGCGCGGAGCCGTCATCAAGGCAACTTCGAGGGACCATCCGTATCGCTTTCGTCGACGGCCGCGTCCAGGATCCTCCGCAGCTCGACACGATCGAGACGCAGCAGGCGTGCGAGCTGCCCTTCGCTCAGCAGTTCCCGGCGTTCGGCTTCGGCGGCCAGCAGGCCAAGACGAAGCGACAGCGGACGCTGCACGTCACGACCACCGGACTCGACGGCGACCCGCTCGCCGAGAACCTGGCGCTCCTGGTCGTTGGTGATTCCGCCGTTGGCCTCGAACCAGTCCCACGTGCCCGGCTTCACGAGGCCGATCTCCTCCAGTCGTCTGACCATCGCCTCACGTGACACGCCAAAGACGTGAGCCAACAGAATGACGTGGCGCCGCGTGAAGCGAGAGGTGCCCGCAGTGATGTCCTCGAACTTCAGCGCGACCGTTCGCGCGGGCGTCAGGAACGCCCGCCCGAACGCATTGGCGTACCGTTCTTCCCGCGAGTCGTTCTGGCGGTCGGAACGACAGACATCAGGCGTCTGGCGGCGCGACGTCAGATGTCCGAGTTCGTGAACGGCGGTTTGCGCCTGCCGCGCGGAAGGATGATTAGCATTCAGCAGAATGCACGCGCCGATGGCGTCGTCATACGCGAACAACCCGGATACCCGGCTGTCGAGCGGGCGCACGTGGAGGCGCACCCCG
Organism: Vicinamibacterales bacterium; assembly: GCA_965215105.1. GTDB lineage: Bacteria > Acidobacteriota > Vicinamibacteria > Vicinamibacterales > UBA8438 > JAJEEA01. Next base: position 5,033,815 of record OZ244051.1, on the reverse strand, counting down.
AGGTCCAGTTCCAGGAGGCTCTTGACGTCGCGGACCGGCGCCAGGCCCAGGCCGAGCCACTGCCGAAGGTCGATTGCGTCGTTCTCGGCCTGCAGGCGCACGTCGCCAGGGAGCAACGGTCTCGCCCGCGGGTAGTTCCGCGCGCGGGTGACGCCGAGCAGGTTCTCAAGCTCGACCTCGGCGCGGACGAGATCGGTCATCAGGCGCGCCGCCTGCTCCATCGATTCATCGTTGGCCGTCCAGAGCTTCCGGAAGCGGGGAACGAGGTCGACATGCACCGCTTCACGGCGCAGCAGGGCATTGATCGACGTGCCATAGAAATGCGCCAGATGCTGAAGTTCGTCGGTTCGCACTCGGCGTCGGCCCTGCTCCATCGCGACTAGCGTCGTCCGCGCCACCTGCAGGCTGGCCGCCACATCGGTCTGCGTCAGACCGGCCGCTTCACGCGCGCCCCGCAGGCGAGCGCCAACATCGACGGACTCGATATGGGTAAACCCCATGTCAGTGTCCTCGAGCAACCCACTGCGCCACGAACGAACGCGGTCCGAGAGACTCGACAAAGCTCTGCCATTCCTCTTCATGTCGCCGGAGCATGCGCTCCAGTCTCGCCCGGGTGTCCCGTTCGTCCAGTCCGAGTGACCCGCTCAGGAGAAAGATCTGCTTTTTGAGAGGGGCCGCATCCGCTGTCGACTGGCGGATACCGGCCAGATGAAGTACGCCGGCTATCGCGTACTCGTGAAGTGCCCCTCTCGGCTTGCGATTCCTGAATCCGGCGGCGGCGCCGGCCTCGAAGCGTGCGGCGCTCAGGTCTTCCCACACGTAGGTCTCGGATGCTTCACATTGACCGGCGGCATGCACGCTCATTCGCCGGAGCAGGCATGCGGCGCAAATCCCGCATTGGCGGCGGCGCCCGGAGACCGACACATGTCGCGCGCCTTGCCAGCAGGAGCGAGTAGCCATCCACTTGACATCTTCGGGCCAAGCCTCCAAAAACTCCGCCAGGGTCTCGCCCTTCGTTCGCCAAAGACATGGATACTCGTAGTGAACAGCGTGGTCGAACAGTGCCGAAACGAACTTCCTCATCCTGTCGGTAAACGATGGATGGCTCCTGAGATCCGGGTAGGCCTGCCCCACTGGTACTAGCGGTGGTCCCAGGGCGCCCTGGCCGCTCTCGGGCAGGACGATTCTCCGGCTCTTGCATAGAACTGCGGCGATGCCACTGAGCAGCGCAAACGTGAACCCGCGAGAGCGGGCACTCGGCTCAACCGAGCCGGTGTCGCCGTACGACACGCGCCACGGCATCGACGCGAAAGCCCGCCCTGGCGCTGTGAGACGTCGCGTTCCGGCTGACGACTTCGATTCGAGTCGAACCGGGACGAACAAGTCGCTATGCTCCTGTTGGAGCAGCCCCGCCACCATGTGCGAGTCGAGACCGTCGCTAAACGGCATGACGACCGACGAGTTCAGAAGGTCGAGGTTCTGCACCCTAGGCGCGGAATCCTGCTTCCGCTGAACGAAGTCGATGCACCATCGGTCACCCGTCACGCACTGTAACGCATCCTGCAGTGCGCCAGACACGAACGGGGATCCCCAGTGATCGGAGTCGTGGACGGGCACACGCAGGACGAAGTCGCGGCCCCAGGCGGTCGAGGGACGCCGCGCCGTATGGTCACAGAACTGCACGGCGGCACCGACGACGAACGCGTCGTACGCCGTTGAGTTCCACCCGGCGACGCAATAGGTCTCCAGACCCCGGGTGTCGAATCTCAAGTGTTCATCTATGGCGCACCTGAGTCGACCATGTCGGGCAGAGCTGCCGTTTTCGACGACGTCGACACGATATTCGGGCAGGAGAGAGGTCATGTTGCGGCCATCCTCACGACAACGATACGCCGTCATCGATCCCGGTCTTCTTGAGTGGGGCTTGCGGCGAGGCGGCGTCGTGGAAGCCCAAGCAGCGCCTCGCAATCGCGTTCATGTCCGCCACTGCAATGGCGCAGTCGATGCGATACCTCATGAACGCGGCGCTACGGACCGAGGACTCCCGCACCCAATGTTCTTCTACTTGGCGCCGGCTGCTGGAAGCACGTTCCAGAAGGGCGTCAGCGGTTGCCTTCGCAAGGGCCTCATCGCCGCGGAAGGCCCGCGGGAACCTCGAGATTCCAGTCGCGCTGGAGCGCGGCGGCCAAGGCCTCGGTTCTCTCCTGCTCGTCGCACGCGGCGTTGGAAGCGCGCTTCGCGAGCCGCTTCCAGTGGCGCCGCATGTTCAGACTCCTGTGTGGTCCGTCGCTCACTTGGGGCTCCGCGTGTATGTCAGGTATTGTCTCAGCAGGTTTCTGACAATGTCAAGGTCGATCCCGTCCGCTTGTTGCGCTCTCAGGCGACAGCGAAACCGCCCCCCTTGTCCACGGAGAAGAGGCGCCCACGCAAGCGTTGCTGGTTGGCGTCAGCGGTACGGCCGGGGATCACGGACAGCGGTCAGCAAGACTGTGGTCACGATCGGCCTTCCGTGATGGGGCCGAAGGCCTGCGGCGGCCTGCTTCCCCGCCTCCTGCTGCGAGTACCAGAGGTCCCAGTTGGCCTGCAGGTTCATCCGGAACATGGGCGTGGTGCCCAGCAACCGACCGAGCCGCAGCGCCGACCGGGCGGTGACGCCTCGGCGGCCACGGACGAGCTCGTTGACGCGCGTGACCCGCATGTTCATCCGCCGGGCCGCCTCGGCCTGGGTCATGGGGATCTCTCGCAGGAACTGCTCGATCAGGATGACGCCGGGATGCGTCGGGCGGCGGCGCGAGGGCAGCCCGGTTGCCGGAATCTCGCCGGCCGCGTTCTTCGACATGGCGGGCCTTTCAGGTCAGTGGTACATCCGGACTCGCGACGGTGATCAGGGTGCGGCGCGAGCGGGTTCGTGGCCCGCGCCGGGCTTATCCGGCGGGGGCGGCGCCGGTCGGCCCGGTACCGGGCGGCGCGCCCGCGAGGTGACGGAAGAGGTTGTCGAAGCGCCCGTGCAGGGCGTCGAGGCGGTTGTTCAGGGCGACGGCGTCGGCGTGGGTGCGCTGGTCGAGCTTGTCGATGCGCTCGCAGATGGCGGCGTGGGCCGCGTCGTTGTGCTTTTCCGCCATCTCGAAACGTTCGAGGGTTGGCCTTTTCCGCCATCTCGAAGCGTTCACGGTTGGCCCTCTCCGCCATCTCGAAGCGTTCGCGGTTGTGCTTCTCCGCCATCTCGAAGCGCTTCTCCAGCCCCTCGAAGCGCTCCGTCCAGCGCTTGTCGGCCGCCGCGAACTGATTCTCCATCTGCCGGTTCAGCGTGGCGAATCCGGTCTGCTGCACGCGCCACAGGGCTGCGAACAACCCCGTCGCGGTGCCGATGCCCGCCACTCCCGTCCCGATCACCGCCAGTATCGTCGCATCCATGGTCGTCCCTCCCCGTCCGGGCGGTCCCCGCAACCGCCTCCGGTCCGGGAAGAGCAATCCGCGTGCCAAGGCGACCGCGGCCGGCGGGTCACGGGGCGGGCGGCCCGGCGCTCGACCGCGGGACGCACCCTCCAGGATACTCCGCGACGGCCCAGTCCGGGGACATTCCGACAGCCCGCGCGGACGCGGCCGGATTCCCGACGACGATCCGTTGCGGGGCGCCCGCCTGTCGGCCGGGAGCAGACCAGCGACCGGTCAATCCGCCAGGCGCGCGCTGACCAGCCGGTTCAGGCTGACACCCTCCTCCGCCGCTCGCAACACGAGCGACCGGTGGGTCTCCGGCGGAACGCGCACCAGGAACTTCCCGCTGTACGCGCGATCCGCGAGCGGCGGCGGCGGCGTCTCGCGGTTGGCCCGCATGTCCGAGAGGACTTCGCGCACGAGCGTGCGAATGCCGGAGAACGCCTCTTCGGGGGTGGCCGCCAGCCAGCTCAGCGACGGGAACTCGGCGCAGAGGCCCGCGTACTCGCCGTCTTCCGGCGACCAGGTCACGCGATACGTGTAGTGATCAGTCACGCCGCGCCTCCAGCCTCTCGATCGCGCTGAGGACCTGCCGCACCTGATACCGCTTGGCCATCCCGTCGCGATCCTGGATGTTCACCCGCGGGTCGCCCGGCCACGGCGTGCGATACACTCAATGGCTCGTGCCCGATTGACGCGGCTCTCCGAAGTAGGCGTCGCACAGCCTCGCGAGCTCCCGGAAGCGTACGGTCTCCGGCCTTTCCCGCGCCTTGCGGATGATGTCGGCGACCCGCGACACCAGGACATGATATCAGTAACGATACTGTCAAGCGCCCGGACAGCAAGACTGCATCCATGGTTGGCCGTCGTTGAGCAATCGTCTCGCCATGGCTAGAGCTGGCCAATGCTGGTCCAAGCGTCCGAGGCTCGCCGACTGGCGTCAGGGCTGTAGCAGGAGACCGCAATGGCGAAGACGGAGACCCGCTCCCTGGAACGCGGCGGACTACCTGAGTACCGAGGCGGAGGTCGTCGCATACATCGACGCGGCTCTCGAGGATGGTGACCCCGCGCTCATCGCGGCCGCTCTGGGCGATGTCGCGCGGGCGAAAGGCATGACGAAAGTGGCCGCGGAAGCGGGCCTGGGAAGAGAGAGCCTCTACAAGGCGTTGTCCCCCGGCGGCAATCCGGAGCTCGCGACCGTGGTCAAGGTCATGCGCGCCCTGGGCCTCCGGCTTCACGCGGCCGGCAGTTGATGTCGGCGACTCCTCCGAGATCGAAGTGAACGAGAAGGACGAGTGTCTCACGCCTCGACCGCGCGGGAAAGACTGGGGTGCGTACTTCGATTCCCCTCTCGCGGATGCCTGCCAGAGCGCCATGAGCCGCCGCTCGACAGGCCACGGGACTGGCTGATGCTCGCCGGACACGACGATCCAGCGAACGCGCCGGAACCTGCGGACTGACGCCCCGGCGGGGCGCCGCGGCTACCGCGTCGCGGCCAGGGCCAGCAGCAGGTCGGCCGTGCTGGTGTCGGAGTAGTCGGTCAGGCTGCGCGTCAGGCGCGCGGGCGCGCGGGGGCTCAGCGCGCGCTCGAGCGGGGTCTCGCCGCGCCGGTTCTCGGCATCGAGCCTGGCCCCCCGGCTGACGAGGAACCGCACGACCGACTCGAAGCCGTGGAACGCGGCGAGGTGGAGGGCGGTGTCGCCGTTGGCGTCGGCCGCGTTGACGTCGGCGCCCAGCTCGACCGCGACCTCGACGGCCTCGAGGCCGCTGCCCATGACGGGGCGGAGGTCGGGGTCCTGGGTGAGGGCGACCTCCATCTGGGCCGAGTCCATCTCGCGGCCGCGGCGGTCCTTGCCGGCGCGGCCGAAGCCGCGGGTGAGCATGCCCGCGGCGGCCATGAGGGGGGTCACGCCGCCGTGGAGGGCGGCGTGGGGGTTCGCGCCGGCCTCGGCGAGGCGGCGCATGATGCCGCCCTCGCCGAACTTGGCGGCGAGGAAGAACGGCGTCGCGCCGGTCCAGGCCGTGTCCAGCGAGAAGAGCTTGCCCTGGCGCGCGTAGCGGGTGCCGCGCTCGAGGGGAACGTCGGGGTCGGCGCCGTGGGCGAGCAGCGCCCGGACCAGCGATTCGTCGCCGCGGAGGACGGCGGCGTGCAGCGGCGTGTACCCCGCCCCGGACGCGTTCGCGTTGGCGCCCGCACGGAGCAGCACCGCGGCGAGCGCGCCGTGGCCGCTGTGGGTGGCCACGACGAGGGCGCTGGTGCCGGCGGGCGCGGTGTCGTTCGGGTCGGCGCCGGCGGCCAGCAGCATCCGGGCCGACGCGAGGTCGCCGCTACGGGCCGCGAACAGCAGCGGGGTGTAGCCGCCCTCGTCGACCACGGTGACGGCGCCGGGCGCGCCGGTGCGGGGCGAATGGGCGACCACCACGGGCCGGACCCGCGAGCGCGCCTGCACTTCGGCCCCGGCGTCGAGCAGCACCTCGACCACGCCGGGATGCCGCTGCGACACCGCCCACATCAGGGCGGTCTGCGCTTCCATGGCCTCGCGGGCGTGCACATCGGCACCGTGGGCGAGCAGCGCGGCCACCGCCCCGGCGCTGCCGGTGCGGGCGGCGGTCATCAGCGCCGTCTCGCCGCTCGGCAGGGCAGCGTCGGGCGCGGCGCCGGCCTCGAGCAGGGCCCGGACCAAGGCGGGGTTGCCGTTCTCGCAGGCGAGGTAGAGCGGGGTGGCCCCGAGCTCGTTCGCGGGGTCCGCCGAGGCGCCGGCCTCGATCAGCAGCCGCGCCGCCTCGATGTCGTCGAGATAGGCGGCCCAGTGCAGGGCGGTGGCCCCGTCGGGCTGCGCCGCGTCGACGTCGACCCCTTCCTGCAGCAACGCGCGCAGCGTGACGTGGTCGATCTCGCGAACCGCGTTCAGGAGCCGAAGGTCGGGCGGCTCCGCGACAGCGGTGGACGACACCGCCGCGACGAGAAACCCGGCGAGCAGGAGCCTGCCCCGCTGAACGGCGTCTCCTGACAGGAAGCCCCAACGCTCGGCAGGTTCGAGCGGGCGGGCGGCCGAACGGTTGGCCGTCGTTCCCCCGCCGCAATCGGCGCCGCCGGCGCCCGGGCACGCCCACGGAACGCGACCCGCGCGTGGACGTTCACCGGTTCGGCCCATGCTTCTCGTGCGCATGCCTTGCCTCCGACGCGCTCTGTCTTCTCCGCCCGAAGCCGCGAGCCCGGGCTCGATTCGACGCGACACCGGTGTCCGGCAACCTGTTCCGGGCCGACGGCGTCTCCACACGAGGCACGACGTACTACTTCGCACGTCGTCAGACCGCCGACAGCTCCGCGATCTCCCCGTTGCTCGTCCCGAACTGCTCGACCGGCACCCCCAGCTTGTCCATGAGGGTGACGTGCAGGTTCGACATCGGCGTCGGGTCGGGGCAGCGCACGTGGCGCCCGCCGTCGAGGGCGCCGGCCGCGCCGCCCGCGAGCAGGATGGGCAGGTTCTCGGACGAGTGCCGGTTGCCGTCGCTGAGGCCGCCGCCGTAGAGCACCGTGGCGTGGTCGAGCAGCGTGCCTTCGCCGTCGGGCGTCGCCTCGAGCCGGTCCAGGAAGTGCGCGAGCAGCGTGGTGTGGTACGTGTTGATGCGGGTCAGCTTGTCGAGCTTGTCGGGGTCGTTCTGGTGGTGCGACATCGGGTGGTGCGCCTCGGGCACTCCGATCTCGGGATACGTCCTGCCGCTGTACTCGCGGCTGATCATGAAGCTGACGACCCGCGTCAGGTCCGTCTGCCACGCCAGCACCTGCAGGTCGAACATCAGCCTGGCGTGCTCGTCGAACGAGGCGGGCGCCCCCAGCGGGGCCGCGATGTCGGGCAGCGGCTGGTCGACCTGAGCCTCGGCCTTCTGGATGCGGCGCTCGATGTCGCGCACCGCGTCGAGGTACTCGCCGAGCTTGCGGCGGTCGTGCGGGCCGAGGTCGCGGCGAAGCTGCGCCACCTTGTCGGTCACCGCGTCGAGCAGGCTGCGGTTCTGCTCGATGCGCGCGAGCCGGGCGGCGGGATCGGTGCCGCCGGTGTCGCCGAGCAGGCGCTCGAAGACCGTCCGCGGGTTGGTCTCCATGGGCAGCGGCGTCGTCGCGCTGCGCCAGCAGATGGTGTTGGTGTAGGCGCAGGTGTAGCCGCCCCCGCAGGTGCCCACGTCGTCGCCCGACTCGAGCGCGAGCTCTAGCGACGCGAGCTGGGTGTGCCGCCCCGCTTCCCGCGCCACGAGCTGGTCCATCGAGACGCCGGCCCCGAGCTGCGAGCCCTGCGTGCGCTTGGGGGGCACGCCGGTCAGGAAGCTCGTGGCGCCGGTCTCGTGGATGTCGTCGGGCCCCTTGTTGCTGAGCCCCGACACCACGAGCAGGCGGTCGCGGAACCGCGCCAGGGGCTTGAGAATCGGCGTGATCTCGAAGCCGGCGCCCTCGGTGAAGGGCGTCCACTGCTCCATGACGATGCCGTTCGGCACGTAGACGACGCCCAGCCGCCGCACCGGGGCGGCCGCGGTCCGGCTCATCGCGGTCAGGGCCGGCGCCATGCCGTCGAGCAACGGCAACGCGAGCGTCGCGCCGACACCGCGGAGCACCGTGCGCCGGGGAATGGCCTTCTTCGTGATCATCATGATTCCGATCTCCGCAGTTGGAACGGCGTGCTCTCGACGATGCCGAGCACGAGGTCGGACCACCGGTAGTCGCCGGGCGCGGCCTCGCGCAGGATGCGCCGGACGGCCGGCATGTCGTAGTGCTCGAGCCCCCGGCCAAGGGCATAGGTGGCGAGCTTCTCGAGGACGGTCTGCACGAACTGCTCGTCCCGGCTCAGGAGCATGGCCTTGAGCCCGGCCAGCCCCTCGAACTCGGTCCCGTCGGGGAAGACGCCCGACGCGTCGATGGGGTCGCCCCCTTCGCCGGTGGCCCGCCACTTGCCGATGGCGTCGAAGTGCTCGAGGGCGAAGCCCAGCGGGTCCATCGGGGCGTGACAGGCGGCGCAGACGGGGTTCTCGCGGTGCTGCTCGAGCCGCTCGCGCACCGACGCGGGTCGGCCGCCCTCGCCGCGGTCCGGCAGGTCCGGCACGTCGGGGGGCGGGGGCGGCGGCGGGGCGCCGAGCAGGTGCTCGAGCAGCCAGTGGCCGCGGAGCACCGGCGAGGTCCGCGTCGGATACGAGGTGACGGTGAGGATGCCGCCCTGGCCGAGGAGGCCGCCGCGCACGCCGTCGTCGAACGTCACCCGCCGGAACCGGCTCCCGTAGACGTTGGGTATCCCGTAGTGCCGGGCGAGCCGCTCGTCGACGAACGTGTGGTCGGCCCGCACGAGGTCGAGGACGCTGCGGTTCCCGCGGATCTGGTCGGCGACGAAGAGCTCCGTCTCGCGCCGGAACGACTCGCGCAGGTTGTCGTCCCATTCGGGATACAGCTCGGGCGTCGGGACCACGCTCGGCAGCGTGCCGAGGGCCAGCCACTGCAGGGCGAACCCGTCGACGAGGGCGTGGGCGCGGCGGTCGGCGAGCATGCGCCGCACCTGTCCCTCCAGCACCTCGGGGTCGCGCAGCTCGCCCCGGGCGGCCGCGTCGAGCAGCTCGTCGTCGGGGATGCTGCTCCACAGGAAGAACGAGAGGCGCGAGGCGAGCGCCAGGTCGCTGACGGCGTGGACGGTCCCCGGCGGCGTCCCCGCCGGCTCGCGCTCGACGCGGAACAGGAACTCGGGATCGACGAGGATGCTCTCGAGGCTGCGCCGAATCCCCGCCTCGAAGCCGCCGTCGCGGTGCCCCGCCTCGTAGAAGCCCAGCAGGGTGTCGAGGTCGCGGCCGGTCACCGGCCGCCGCCACGCCCGCCGCGCCAGGGTCGAGAGGACCTCTCGCGCGCACGGCGCCTCCTCGACCGCGCCGGCGGGCCGGCACGTGAGGATGCGCTCGCGGCTCGGCGTCTCCCCGGGGCCGGTGGCGTCGAAGGGCCCGGCGATGCTCACCTGGTCGACCGCCGCCTCGGGCGCCTCGGACGTCGAGCTCCAGCGCTCGGCGATGGCGAGGACCTTGCCGGTCGCCCGCGGCTGGAGGACGCCGTCGCGCTCGGACCGTCCCTGTACGAACGAGACGCCGAGCACGCGCGGCCCCGCCCGCGCCGCAATGCGGACCTCGAGGTGGTCGTCGGCGTGCAGCGCGTACTCCTCCCACGCGCGGTCGCCGAGCACCGCGCCCGCGAACGTGCGCGGCGGCGGCGTCCCGGGGGCGCCCCCGATGGTGAACGCGGCCACCCGCTCGCCGTCCAGCCGCACCTCGAGCCGCTGCCGGTTCTGGAGGCCGCGCACATAGTCGTAGAGCTGGCGCCGCAGCCGGATGCGGACGTCGTACTCGCCGTCGAGGGGGAAGTTGTGGCGGATGGCGACGCCCCCGCGCGACCCGAACGGCAGGTCCTCGCTCATGCGGCGGTCCTGGAACCGCATCGAGGGGAGGACCCAGGTCTCGGTCGTCGGCTCGATGGTGGGATCGCCCACCGCGAGCCGGCTGATCCGCCGCGCCGCGAAGATGTAGCGGTCGAGCAGGGCCGGGGACACCGAGAGGATGTCCGCCATGTTGTCGAAGCCGAGGTCCGCGTTGTCGGCGGGCAGCAGCGCCGCCGCGTCGATCTCGAGCGCAAGAAGGTCGCGCACCGCGTTGGCGTACTCCCGCCGGTTGAGGCGGTGGACGGTGGTGCGGCCCGGATCGGGGTCGGCGGCGGCGGCGCGGTCGAGGGCCGTCTCGAGGGTCGAGGCGACGGCGGCGTAGGCCGCCGGCTCGGGCCGCGGCCGGCCCGCCGGCGGCATCGCGCCGGTGCGCAGCTTCCGCACGACCTGTTCCCAGGCGGCGGGGTGATCGCCGACGCGGGCGGGGTCCATCGAGTCGAGGGCGAGGTCCGCCGTCCGCAGCCGCTCGTTGTGACAGGTCACGCAGTAGCGGTCGAAGACCGCGCGCACCGACGCGACGGCCGGCGAGTTGGAGGAACCGGACCGCGGCGGCTGCCGGGCCGCGGCGACCCCCGGAGGCGCCGTCGGTGCATTCGGCGACGAGGCCGCGATTCCGTGCGGGTGACCGGCGCCGGCCGGCGCGACGGCGAGCCCGACGACCCATGCAGCCCAGGTTCTCGACATCGTCCGCCTGCCTCGCTTCGATGAAAGCCACGGGTCGCCCCGGGAACCTGGAACTCCCCGCAGGTTCACGAGGCAGCCGGTCGACACGACCAGTCGACGCTCTGACGGCGCCCGCCAAGCACGAACGATACCGCAGTCTACTCCCCCCGCTCTCGAATCGAAAGCCCCGGCCCAAGCCCGACGAGCATCCCATGCGTCTCGTGTTAACATGCCGATATGGCGCAACTCCGACGAGGAGGGAGCTTTGACGAGGAGCGAGTGGATTCAGGTCGTGGTGCTCGCCACCACGATGATCGCAGCGATCTGGTGGTTCGGACGCAACGCCGTCACGAGAGAGGACATGGCCGCCTTCAAGCAGGAGATTCGGCTGGAGATCCAGGACCTTCGGGAGCACGTCGACGCGCAGATGCTGGAGCTTCGAGCCCAGATGCAGGAGCTTCGCGGCTATATCGTCAATCACCTGGACGGGCACCCGGTCGACTGAGGGGAACTCCACGAGCGAGCACCCCGAGACGGAACTCCACGGATGTCCGTCGCGCGGGGGCCCAACGACTGCCCTCAGCCCGTCTCCACGAAGACCGGATCGACCGTCACCCCCGCCTCGTCGGCGTGAATCGCTTCATATGTGTCGCGGTTGGCGTCGTCGACCGCGTCGACGAAGAACACCAGCGTGACCCTGTCGAGTCCGAGCTGCCGGGCGTACCGCGCCGCCTGCCCGAGCGCGCGCCGGTACCCGAACGCGTCGGTGAAGCTCTTCACCGCGAGGCCGTACACCTGGCCGGCATGGCGGATGAGCAGATCGATGGCCTCGTTGCCGGCCGGAAACTCCGGGTAGACCCGCCCGCCCCGCGGCTGGAGGAACCGATCGAGAAACGAGTACAGGACGAAATGATGGACCGCCTCGAACACCCGCAGGTCGCGGCGGCGCGGCGCGTCCCTCAGCAGCCACTCGCGGTTCGCCCGCAGGTGCCGTTCGAAGCGCCGCAAGAGCCGCCGGACGTCGAGCGCGGCGTCGGTAATCGTATCCGACACGTCCTCGAACGCCGTGAACACCGAACCGGTGTAGCCGGCGAGCGTCGACGAGAAGTAGTTGAACAGCCGCTTCTGCACGAACGGGCAGGAGAACCGGACGTACTGCCGGCCGGCCGCCGGCGGCTCGCGGTCGATGACGCCGTTCAGGTACAGGAAATTGACGCGGGGCTCGTCGAAGTGGAACGGCCGCCTCTCCCCGGTCTGGAAGAAGTCGAGCACCACGTCCCGGTACGGCGCCTCCCTGACCTTGCCAATCAGGTGCTGCACGTTCGCGTTGGGCAGGGCGTCCACCGCATCCGCGTACGCCGCGTCGAAATCCTCCACCGTGATGCTCGCACCCCGCCGGTTGTACGTCTCCGTCAACAACTCGCCGAGCCACGAGGTCAGGCCCGGCTGACCCCGGGTCTCGCGGTATACCCGCTCAACGACCGCCGGCTCCACTGTCTGCGCGCTCTCCCGTTCATACCACGCGAACATGCAACTGACTTCGTCCTCCGTCAGGTTGGGCACGTGCACGCTCTGCTGAACGTTGAACGGCGATCCGGTTGCGCTGTCGACGCCGAGGGCGCCGCGGACGCCAATCAGGGCCACGCCGTGCAACCGGTAGCCCATCTCCCCGCCCGGCCGGCCCGCCTGCAGCCGCCGGTGGCCGTGGATCTTGCGGAACACACCCACGATGCCCTCGATGGCCTCTGCCGGCAGGGCGTCGAACTCGTCGAGCACGAGGACGAGCGGCTTCGCCCCCGGTTCGGCCCTGAAGACCGTGTCGAATGCGTCCGCCGAACGAATCGGCCCCGCGTCGACGCCCACCGCAGCAGCAATCTCCACCGCGATGCGCCCGATCACCACGCCGGCGTCCCGCACGGTCTTCAGGTGCTCCACGCTGGTGGCGACGACGTCCATCCCCCGATACCGCGCGTCGCCCCGCAGCCGCCGCACCGCCTCTCCCACGATCCACGACTTGCCGCGCTGCCGGGGCGCCCAGACGGTGATGTAGCCCCCGCCGTTCCGTGACGATCCGCCCCCCACCAGCGCGGCCAGCACCCGGTCCACCAGCACCGTCCTCGGCGCGTGGAAGTGCAGGTCGGTGTCGATGGGACCGTAGGAGGAGAATCGGCGCATGGTGGTTGCGGGCTGCCGCTGCGGCCCGTCCGGTCAACACTGAAAACACTGAAACCACGGGCTCGAAGCGTCTCTCAGATTCACCGCATGCCTGGCACTGTATCGCTCCGGCGGCTCACCCCGCTCGCGAGCGTCGTTGATCGAAAAGTTCGTCCATGCGATTGCGGCGGAACTCCAGGAAACCGCGAACACGATCCACGCCGCCCACGGGCTCGCTCCACCGGAAGTTGTGGAGAGCCCAGTCCGGGTCGTCGCAGGGCCTTACCGTCAGGGGCGGCGGCACCAAGCTGCATACGTCGCCGTAGAGCTGCAACGCGCGCCTCTGGATGAGGCTCCGCAGCCTGGGAGAGCCATCGGTGGGCTTGAGGAAAACGCCAGGCGCATAGATCGAGTTCGCCGCGCTGGTGAACAGCCCATATAGCGGAGCCGGCTCATCCATGTCCTGCGGTAGGTCCAGTTCGTCCCGCCAACGGTTCCCGTGCTTCTTGTGGTCGAAGAGGTGCGCGAGTTGGTAGCCGATCGGCCCCCGCTTGCGAAACTGGTTGCCGGTGCAGATGAACGCCCACAGATGCTTCGGGTAGTCGTTGTCGTCGAGCTTAAGGCACTGCCGGGGAGGCTCATCCGGCGCGGCCCGTTTCCTGAATACTGCAATCTCCGTGCTTCCGGCATAGCGTCGAACCCCGGGAAAGGCGCAGGGCGAGCCTTCCCAGAGATAGATGGCGGGATCTATGCCGAGCGCCCCGAGCCGGGAGGACCACTCCGCCCCCAAGCGTCGATTGTCTTCGGTAACCTCGCCGACTATGCGGGGATTGAGGAACTGCAGGAACGGCGCCATCACCCGGGCAAGCCCGAGGAGAGCAACATCGTTGGGCTGTGGCCACACCGGCCAGTGCGCTCCCCGTGGCCGGCTTGGCTGCCCGGGGAGCCGTTGCTTCGTCGGAGCCCGGGTCGAATCAACCGCTCCGCCGACCGCACTCCGGAAGTGGCGATAGAGCCTGACCGCACTCTTGTACGTCGCCGTGCCGTTGCGGATGTCACCGTCGATCGGGACCCGGTGTTTCGGCGTTCTGCCGTCCCGTGCGTCTTCCCTGGAGTACGTCAGCCGCTCGATCGTGCCATCGAGCTGGTCCGCGTCGTACATGGCATCCAGATCGCCCTCGAACGCCTCGACTCGCCTGCAGTTGGCGATTCGAGACTCGACGGTGCTGAGCTTCAGTGCCCGCTCCCGCTTCAGCCAGTCTCCGAATCGCTCGTCCTGCATCCCGCTCCCCCCTCACGCATCCGTCATCGCGGGGCGACCCTGGACGGACGCCAAGACTCGCCATCGAACCGAGACTGGCACGCGGTTCCCTGGAACAGAACGACCGTTTCCCGCGGCGCGGCATAGCCATGCCTCCGCGCGGGTACAAGACCCGCCTCACGCGGCAGGTGATTCGCGCCGAGCTGCGGCTCCAGACGACCGCCGAATCACGGCGGAGCGGTCTACTCCCCCGGACGCTGCTCCTCCCGAACGGCCCGGAACTCGCTGGTGGCGCTCCACGCGGGCCACTCGTCGGTGGCGGCGAGCCGCGCCCCCATGTGGTACATGAACGTCAGGTCCTCGAGGGCGCCGGACAGGTCCCAGTCGGGCTTCACCTCGTCGGACACCGCGTGGTAGTCGTTGGCGTTGTACTCGTTCCGCTTCTCGATGCCGTAGCCGGGCGGCCTGCCGATGTAGTCGATCCCCGGGTCGGCGTAGAACGCGGGGATGCCGACCCGTGCGAACGAGAAGTGGTCCGAGCGGTAGTAGAACCCCTTCTCGGGCTCGGGGTCGGGGTTCAGCACCCGGCCGAGCCGGGCCGCGACCTCGGCCGCGACGTCGTCGAGCCCGGACTGCCCCATGCCGACGATGGTCATGTCGCGCGTGCGCCCCCACTGGTTGAGCACGTCCATGTTCAGGGCGGCGACGGTCTGGGCGGTGGGGTACAGCGGCCGTTCGCCGTAGTAGCGGGACCCGAGCAGCCCCTGCTCCTCGGCGGTGACGGCGAGGAACACCACGGACCGGCGCGGCGGCTCCCCTTCCGTGAAGGCGCGCGCGATCTCGACGAGCCCCTGGGTGCCGGTGGCGTTGTCGGCGGCGCCGTTGTAGATCTGGTCGCCTTCGAGGCTCTCGTCCGTGCCCAGGTGGTCCCAGTGCGCGACGTACATCACCACCTCGTCGGGGGCCTCGGTCCCCGGAATCCGCGCCACCACGTTCTGCGAGTCGATGGTGCGCAGCTCGTTCCGGATCTCGATGGAGCCCGTCACCCCGAGCGGGATCGGCTCGAACGCGCGGTCGGCGGCCTGCTGCTTCGCCACCTCGAAGTCGAGCCCGGCCAGCTCGAAGAGCATCTCCGCGGCGGCCCGCTGCACCCAGCCCTCGACGCTGGCGCGGCTCAGGTTGTCGTCGTCCGCGATGAGGTCGAAGGCCTCTGCGTAGGGGGCGCTGCCCACCACCTCCCAGGGGTACCCGGCGGGGCCGGTCTCGTGGATGACGAACGAGCCGGCCGCCCCGAGCTCGGCCGCCATCTCGTGCTTGTAGGGCCAGCGGCCGTAGTAGGTCATGGCCGGCCCGCCGAAGGCGTCGTCGAGCGGGGGGTCGTTGACCAGCGAGAGCAGGATCTTGCCGGTGAGGTCGGCGTCGCCGTAGTCGTCCCAGTCGTACTCGGGGGCCCGCGCCCCGTAGCCGACGAAGACGAGCTCGGCGTCGGACACGCTGACCGCGTCGACGACGTGCTTCGTCGCCGCGACGTAGTCGACGGCGGGCTCCAGGGTGCGGGTCTCGCCGCCCCCCGAGACGACGAGGCCGTCGCCCGGCTGCGGGGTGATGCCGACCAGCGGCACGTCCTGCACCCAGGTGCCGTCGGGGTTGCCCGGCTCGAGCCCCAGCGCCGCGAACTGCTCCGTGAGGTAGTCGACGGTGAGGGTCTCCCCCGCCGACCCCGGGGCCCGCCCCCCGAACTCGTCCGAGGCCAGCCGCTCGATACCGGCCATCAGCGTGTCGGCGCCGATGCCCGCCGCGACCTCCGCGGCCCCGCCCCCCGACTCGCCCAGTGCGCCACCGCACCCGACGCACGCGAGCACTCCCGCCACTGCCACCAGCCTGCGCACGGTCATCAACCCTCTCTTTCTCGACGAAACCGCCCCGCGAGCCAGCGCCCGATGTCCTGCACCTCTTCCAGGCACACCTGGTGCGCCATCGTGTACTCGCGCCAGTCTACCCGGTACCCGGCCGCCCGCAGACGCTCGGCGCTGCCGTGCCCCAGCGCGTGGGGGACGACCTCGTCGTGCTGCCCGTGGGCCTGGAATATCCCGATCTCCCGGTTCGCGGGGGCCGCCTCGGCCGCCAGCGTGTCGTGGAGGGGGAGGTACCCCGACAGCGCGACGATGCCGGCCAGCGGCTCGGGATGCCGCAGCCCCGTGAAGAGGGCCATCGCCGCCCCCTGCGAGAAGCCGGCCAGGACGATGCGCGACGACGGGACCCCGCGCTCGATCTCGCGGGCGATCAGCGCGTCGACGGCGGCGGCCGACCGCCGGATGCCGGCCTCGTCCTGCCCGCGGGCGTCGAGGCTGACGATGTCGTACCAGGCCCGCATGCGCATGCCCATGTTCAGGGTGACCGGCATCTCCGGCGCGTGGGGGAAGACGTAGCGGATCGCCGACCCCGGCGGCATGCCAAGCTGCGGCGGCAGCGCCGCGAAGTCGTGGCCGTCGGCGCCGAGCCCGTGCAGCCAGATCACCGCGGCGTCGGCCGTGCGCTCCGGCTGCTGCTCGACCGTCTCGAGTAGGGGTTGCTGTGTCGTGGTCACGGAATCTGCTCACGGTCCGGCGAGGGGCTCGCGGTCACGAGAGCGCCAGCGGGCGCCGGGCCGCGAGCCAAGCCCGAGAATCGTTGTCTGACGGCCCGATTGTCGCCCGACCGATCCTACAGGGAGCCGGCGCCTTCCCGCCAGGAGCCGGCGGCCCGCTGCCGGACCAATCCTACAGGCAGTCGACGCCTTCTCGTCAGGAGTCGGCGCCCCGCTGCGGGAGGCAACGCCGCCCTGCGGGAGGCAGCGCCGTTCCGCGGCGCGGGCTCCCGGTCGTCTCAATGCGTCATCGCGTGCAGGAGGAAGTTGATGCCGATGGCGTACGACGTGACCGAGAAGCGGTAGAAGAACTCGTAGTCCTCGCCCTCCCGCTCCCAGCCGTCGGCGATGTCGGTGTTGTGGGTCATCAGCACCATCAGGCGGCCGTGGTCGTCGTAGATGCCCCGCACGTGGACCTCGGCGCTCAGCGAGCCGCGCTCCGAGGTGGTCATGCCCCCGACCCGCCGGAAGTGCTGGATGGACGGCACCTGCGGCACCTCGTCGATGTCGAACATGCCGTGGTGGATCGGGTCCGAGATGGGGATGTCGACGATGGGGAACTGCCCGGGCGGCAGCACCTTGCCGATCTCGGCCGCCCACTGCTCCCAGGCGTACGGCCCCCAGAAGTCGTCGACCCAGAGGAAGCCGCCCTTGCGCAGGTAGGCGCCGAGGCGCTCCGCCTCCTCGGCGTCGAGCCAGATGGTGCCGACGTCGGACATGAACAGGAACGGATAGTCGAACAGCCTGGCGTCGGTCAGCCGCACCACGACGTGGTCGGGCTCGTTCCGCCGGTCGACGCCGACGGGGGCGTGGGTCAGCTCCGAAAGCCGGATCGAGAAGTTGATGTCGGCGTCGGGGTAGTCCGTGTGCCAGCCCTGGCCGCCCCGCTCGCGGTGGGTGCTCTGGTAGAGCCCCCGCGCGAACGTGAACAGGCGGTGGGTGGGCTCGGCGGACGGATAGCGCGGGGGCATGCGCCGCCAGCCCCACTGCGCGACCGCGACGGTCGATCCGCCGAGCAGCACCGCCGCGACCACGGCGGCAGCAATCCGCCTCACCGGAGCCTACTCCTCGGCCAGCGCCCGGAAGTACTCCTCGATCAGCTCGCGGAACCCGTCGGGGACCTCGTCGCTGCTGGCCAGGAACAGGTCCTCGCGGTCGCCGTCGACCTCGCGCCGCAGCCGGTACTCGAACCGCTTGAGCTCCTCGATGACGAACGACTGCATGCGGGCGATGGCCTCGGCGCTCTGGTAGATGCGCGGGTCGTCGAGGTCGCGCATGGCCTGGATGATCTCGGCGAGGTCGCCCACGTCGCCGAAGTTCTCGGCCCGCAGCATCCGCTGCAGCTCCTGCGCGTCGGCCCCGCGCTCGCGGAACTCGCGCTGCCACTGGCGCACGTCGCGGGGGTCGAACGCCCAGTCGCCGGGCCGCGCGTCGCCGGGGCCGCCCCAGCCGAACGGGCTCCCGAAGCGGTTGCCGCCGGCGCCGTCCGCGACCGCGCCGCCCGGCTGTCCGCCTGCCTGGGCGTTCTGCCCTTCCTGGCCGGCCTGGCCTTGCTGGCCCGGCTGGCCTTCCTGACCCTGCCCGGGCTGCCCTTCCTGACCCGGCTGGCCCTCCTGACCCGGCTGGCCCCCTTGTTGCTCGCCGTTCTCGGCGCGGGCCTGACCCTGCCGTATGCGCTGCTCGAGCGACTCGAGCCCCCGCATCAGGTCCCGCGTACGGTCGAGGGCCTGCTCGAGCCCGGTCGCCCCGGCGGTGCCGACCGCCTCGCCCGCCTCGGCGAGCTGCTGCTCGAGGTCGCGGATGTCGTTGCCGATCTCGGCCTCGAACTGCTCCGCGTACGCCGGCGACCGGGCGCGGATGAGGCCGCGCGAGTAGCGGATCTTCTCCTTGAGCTTGCTCTCGCGAATGCCGTTCGCGGCCTCCTGCAGCTCGGTCGACGCCCCCCGCTCCTCGCGGCGGAACTCGGCCGAGGTCGAGTCGATGTCGCGCTCGAGGTCGGCCACCCGCGCTTCCATCTCGTTCTTCCGCTCGGTGAGCCGGCCGATGCGCTCGAGCCGCTCCTGGTTGCCGAGGTCGCCGAGGCCGGACACCTGCCCGGCCACGTCCGCCTCTTCCGCCGACAATTCCGCCGCCCGCCGCTGGAAGTCCTCGATGTCGCGCGACAGCCGCTCGCTCTGCTGCCCCTGAAGCTGGCGCTCGACCTCGCGCAAGCGGTCGAGGGCCGCCGCCGCCTCCGCGAAGCCCTGGTTGTCGGCGTTCGCGGCGGCCTGGCGCATGGCGTCGGCCGCCTCCTGCAGCCGACGCGCCGCCTGCATCATCTGGGGCGACTGCTGCTCGCGGGCGAGCCGCTCGAGCCGGCGCGCCGCCTCCTCCGCCTCGTCGGCGAGCACCCGCTGCGACGCGCCGCCGCCGGCCCGCGCGGTCTGGCCGCCCCGCGCCCGCCGGCGCTGCCGCTCGGCCTCCTGCTCCTGCCGGCGGGCGAGCTCGCGCAGCCGCTCCATCAGGGCGTCGACCTCGTCGTCCGAGGCCTGCTGCTGCCCGCGCTGCACCGTCTCGTACTGGTTCTGCAGCTTGTCGAGCTCGAGCTCGAACAGGTCGGCGAGGTCCTCGGCCGCGGTCTGACCGCCCCGGCCCCCGCCGCCGCCCCCGCCACCCTGCTGGACGCGGACCTCGTCGTAGGCCTCCTCGGCCCGCTGCAACTGCTGCAGGGCGCGCTGCTCGGCCGGCAGCGCGCCGTCCACGTCCTGCTCCTGGAGCGCCGCCTCGGCCGACCGCATCTCCTCCGCCGCCCGCGGCAGGACCGCGAGGATCGACCGGAACGCGGGGTCGGCGGGCATCACGCGGCTGTTCATGCGCCGCACCAGGGTGTCGACCTGCTCGCGCAGGCGCCCCTGGGCCAGGGTCAGGAAGACGGTGTTCTCGCGGAACTCGTCGTCGGTGAAGGTGTCGCGGTCGCGGATGACGTTGAACGTCGCGGAGATGACCTGGCGCTGCGCCTCGGACAGGGCGCGGGCGTCGCCGCCCCCGCCTCCGCCGCCGCCCCCGCCTCCGGCCTGCGACTGGGCGGCGCGGAAGTCGCGCCGGAACGCCCGGATCTGGACGAAGTAGAGGTCGCTCTTGACGACCCGGCCGGCCTCGCCCTGGTTGTCGCCGGCGCTGCCGTAGTACGAGACGAAGTCGCCGGGCTCGAGGTCGAACTCCTCGAGGAAGAGGGTGTGTCCGGCCGAGATCTCCCGCAGCCCCCCCTCCTCCGAGTCGAACAGCTCGACCGTCTCCTCGGGCCCGCCGTTCACCGAGTAGGTCAGGCTGAGCGACCGCACCCCGAAGTCGTCGTCGGCGCGGGCCTCGAGGAACACCTCCTCGATGGCGTTGGCGGTGGTGTCGCGCCCCGGCTTGACGAACATGACCGACGGCGCCTGGTCGGTGAGCACGTCTATGGTGTAGCGAGGCGACGCCTCCACGAGCTCCCCGCTCGGCCCCTCCAGCTCGACCTGGTAGAAGCCGTCCTCCTCGATCATGAACGAAGCGGTCAGCACCCCGTCCTCGCGGCGGGTGAGGTCGGCGTCCGAGGTCTCGTCGAAGACGAGGCGGCCGGCCGGGGTCCCCATGGTCGGGAACACGGCCATGCGGACCTCGGTCCCCTGCAGGACCGCGATGTCCCCGCCTTCCTGAATCAGCCGCGGCTCGAGCCCGGTGTACGCGGGGAAGTGGTACTCGAGCTCGAGGTGGTCGACGTACGGCAGGTCGATGACGTCGACCGTGAACGTCTCCGAGCGCACCCCGGTCGCGTCGACGTAGTAGTCGGTCTCCTCGCGGATGTCGAAGAGGACCGTGTCGAAAGCGCCGAGCGGGGGCGGCGCGCCGTCCAGC
Source organism: Vicinamibacterales bacterium (assembly GCA_965215105.1). Classification (GTDB taxonomy): domain Bacteria; phylum Acidobacteriota; class Vicinamibacteria; order Vicinamibacterales; family UBA8438; genus JAJEEA01. The sequence goes on along the minus strand of OZ244051.1, from coordinate 5,013,348 downwards.
GCGTCCTGCGGAATCATCGGCACGGGACCCCACGGCGCGTCGGGCGCGGACCGCATGTACAGGTTGACGTCGTTCGTCTCGAACCCGACGAGGTGGGCCGTCACCGTGAGGTCCGCCCCGCGGGCGATGGTGACGTCGCCCGGCTCGACGAGGATGCTGTAGGGGCTGGCCTCGTCGAGGCTCCCGGCGGGGACCATCAGGGCCGCCGCGCCGTGCTGCAGTTGGGACGGCGCCAGGATGAACGCGAGGAGGGCGGCGGCCGACGCGAGGGCGAGCCAGCTCGACGACTGCCGCATCTTCTGCCGCTCGACCGCCGACCCCAGATCGAGGTCGTGGCACCGTTCGACGGCGTGGCGCACCAGCCGTTCCACGAGAGCCGGGGAGTAGTCGGGGCTCCCGGTCCGGGCCCCCCGCTTGGTCTCCTCCAGCGCGCTCAGCACGCTCGCGTCGAGGGAGGGCTCGTGCTCCTCGAGGTACAACGCGACCCGCTCGTCCGACACCCGCCGGGTCAGCGGCCGGACGAGGTACCAGAACGCGAGCCCGGCCACCGTCAGCCACGTCAGGAGGCGGAACGCGACGACCGACCCCGAGGAGAAGCGGAAGAACTCGAGGCCGTACGACGAGACGAGAAACGCGGCGAGGCCCGCCGTCAGGACGACCGCGAGACCGCGCAGGGCAATCCGCGCGCGCCACCGGTTCCGAACGCGCCGGATCACGCCGACCAGGTCTTCCGGACCGCCTGACGACCACAGGTTGCTCAGCATGGATGCCCTCTCCATCAACGGACGGGACTGGCTGCCCATCTTATCCCAATCACGATCCGATTCTTCAACCTTCTGACGGACCGGTGAACCGGGGACCGAAACGCCGACCGCGCCGGAGAGCACGCCGACGGGCCCCGCGCGGCCGCGGGTGAACTCGGGTGCGGCCGGCTCGCGCCCCGCGGGCCGCGGTTGGCCTGTAAGCTGATGGAGACGGCGCCGGCCGCCGGCGGTGCGCGCGGTGCGCCGCCGGGCGGCGTTCCCGTCTGGCCCCATGCCCTTCGAATCCGCCGAGTTCCTGCTGTTCCTGCTGCTGACGCTGACCGCCTTCTGGGCGCTCGCGCCGTCGCGCACGGCGCAGAAGCTGCTCCTGATCGCGGCGAGCGCGTGGTTCTACGGCAGCTACCGCTGGGACTTCGTGGGGCTGCTGGCCGTCTCCGTCGTGGGCAACCACCTGCTGGCCGGCGTCGTCTGCCGGCAGACGGGGCCCCGGCGAGGCCGCTGGCTCGCGGTCGCGGTGGGGGCGAACCTCGCGGCGCTGGCCTGGTTCAAGTACTCGGTCTTCTTCGCCGAAACGGTCAACGACGCGGCCTTCGCCCTCGGGCTCGGGGCCGGCCTGACGATTCCGCAGGTCGTCCTGCCGGTCGGCATCTCGTTCTACACCTTCCAGGCCATCGCCTACCTCATCGAGGTCCACCGCGGGTCGGGGCCGAGGGCCAAGGGCCTCGTCGACTTCGCGCTGTTCATGGCGTTCTTCCCCCAACTGCTGATCGGCCCCATCTGCCGCGGCCGCGACCTGCTGCCGCAGATCGAGGCGCGGGCGCCGGCCTGCATCGAGAAGCTGCCCCTCGCCGTCTCTCTCATCCTGTCGGGCCTCTTCAAGCGGATGGTGATCGCGTCGCTGCTGTTCGAGTTCGGCGTCAGCGACGTCTTCCAGGCGCCGGAGAACTACACGGCGGCAGCGCTGTGGGTGGCGCTGGTCGGCTACACCGCGCAGATCTACTGCGACTTCTCCGGCTACGTGGACCTCATGCGCGGCTGCGCGCTGCTGTTCGGCATCGAGCTCCCCGACAACTTCCACAACCCCTACTCGGCGGCCAGCGTCGGCGACTTCTGGCGGCGCTGGCACATGACCTTCAGCCGGTGGCTGCGCGACTTCATCTACTACCCGCTCGGGGGGTCCCGCCGCCGGGAGCCCCGCGTCCTCCTCAACCTGTTCCTGACCATGGTCTTCTGCGGGCTCTGGCACGGCGCGACGTGGGGCTACGTCCTCTGGGGCGCCGTCCACGGGGCCGCCCTGGCCCTCTACAAGTTCCTGCTCGACCGGCGCCGCGCGCGCGGCGACGACACGGGGGGGCGGCCGACCGCGCTGGAGTGGCTGCGGGGCTGGGCGTGGACGATGCTGGTGGTGTGCACGTCGCGGGTGTTCTTCGTGTGCTCGGATCTGGCCACGGCCCGGGTGTTCCTCGTCCGCATGTGCACCCCGGGGCTGCGGGGCGGCGGGTTCTCGCTGCTCCTGCTGCCGCTGACGCTCGCCGGCTTCGCTCTCCATTTCGTCGGCGACGCCGTCCGCGCCCGCTTCGTCCGCGGGAGCGAGGCGCTGCCGCTGGCGTTGCGCTGGGCGTTCTGGTTGGCGATGTTCTTCCTGCTGCTGGCGCTGCGGCCCGTCGGCGTGCTGCCGAACGCCTACTTCAGCTTCTGATCCGGCCGGTCTCCGCGAGGAGCTCGCGGCCTGGATTCCCCCGCAACGAGACGCGCCGCCGGCGAGCCCGTCCGGACGTTCCAGCGCCGCGGTGGTCGGGGTCGCCCGGACCGTCGCCGCGGCCGCTCGACGCCCGGCGGCAGCGTGGGCGGCCGGGGGCTCGAGCGGCGGGGCCCGCTCGCCGGCGAAGCTTCCGAACGCGACCCGTCAGGTCGCGTGGGCGCGCCGGCGAGTGGTGCGACCGGTCTGGTAACATGGGTCCCGTTCGCCTTCGGCTCGGCGGGCGGGCGCCGCCGCCTCCGGGAGCACGCTCCGAATGGCCTCTGCCGCTCCTCCCCGCGACCCGCGCTGCAGGACGTCGCTCGCCCCGTGGTCGATGCTGGCCCTCGGCTGGGGTCTGGCCCTCGGCATGGGCGCCATGGTCGGCGGCGAGCTGCATGCCGAGGCGGAGAGGAACTTCGCGCTCGGGGAGGGGCCGAGGTGGCAGGTCGCGGCCACCGCCGCGCTGGACCACATCGGCGCCATGACGGGGCTGGCGCGTCTGCGGGAAGCGCTGGAAGCGCGCAAGCGCGCCTTCTACGGGACCTCGTTCACGGTAGGCGGACGGCAGTCTCCGCCGACGGTCGCCGCCGCTGCGGCAGACGCTTCGGAAGAGGCCGAGTCCATCGCCGCCAGCCCGGCAGACGCTTCGGAAGAGGCCGGGTCCATCGCCGCCGCCTCGGCAGACGCTTCGGACGAAGCCGAGCCCATTGCCCCCGCCCCCGCCCCGCGGCGCGTGCTGCTCGTGGGCGCCTCCTCGATCCAGACCGACCTCGGGCGCGCCCTGGAGCGGCGGCTCGAGGACGACCTGAGGGTGGAGGTGCTGCGCCACGGGCGCCACTCCACGGGGATGGCACGGCCCGACTACTTCGACTGGAACGCGAGGGCGCTGGAGCTGAGCGCCGACTTCCGGCCCGACCTCGTGATCGCGCAGTTCGGGGGGAACGACGGCCAGGGGTTGACGGACCGGGACACCGGCCGGGCTGTCGCCCCCTTCTTCACCGACGCCTGGGACGCCGAGTACGGCGCCCGGCTGGAAGCGTTCGTGGGCCTCTTCGCGGGCGAGGGCGTGCCCGTGGTGATACTGGGCATGCCCGCGATGCGGAACGACTACCACCAGAGCAAGATGGCCCGCATCAACGCGGTGACCCGGGCCGCGTGCGAGCGGGCGGGGGCGTACTTCGTCGACACCTTCGAGATGACCGCCGACGCGGCGGGAAACCCCCTCGCGCGGGCCGAGATCGACGGCCGCACCCGCATCGTCCACGCCGGCGACGGGATGCACCTGAGCCTCTACGGGGCGGACATGGTGGCGGCCGGGATTGTCGACACCCTCGCCGGCTGGTTCACGTTCACGCGGCCGGCCGCGGCGATGGCCGGCGGTGTCGCGGCCGCGGGGGTGTCCGCCGGCGGCGCGTCCGTCGCGGAAGCGGCACCGCCGGACACGAGCCGGCCGGCGGCGGCCGACCGAGCCGCGGTGGTGGCGGCGCCCCCGGAAGCGAGCCGGCCGGCGGCGTTCGAGCGGCCGGCCGGCCCGCGGGCCCGGCCCGGGGGGTCGGCGGCCGAGGCGGCGCTGCGGCTGGACCAGGAGGCGCAATGGCTCATCCAGCGCGGGCTGCGGGAGCAGGGCTTCGACCCCGGCCCCCTCGACGGCGTCATCGGCCGCCGCACACGGGCCGCCATCCGCCGCTGGCAGGCCGCGCGGGGCCTGCCTCCCACCGGGTATGTAGACGAGACATCCGCCCGGACGCTGTCGTCCCCCGAAGCGTCAATCCGACAGGCCCAGGCAGAACGCTAGCCCCCTGTTCAGGCGGCGGACGTCCCGGGCGCCCAATCGTCCGATCCGGCCACTGACCCGCCCGCGTCGAACCGTCACCGGCTTGTCGGCCATGATTTGAGATATCCGCTGCAGGCCGTTCGTCTCGGAGGGCTCGATCGTGATCCGAAAATCGGGAGCATCGGCCAGGGTGGACGTCATCTGGCACACGATGACCGACGCATGCTCCTCAGGAAACACGTCGCTCTGGACCACCACCGCCGGTCGCGGCTTGCCGAAGTCGCCGGAGGCGGCAACCGCCACCACGTCACCTCGGCTGATGCTCATCGAAGTCCGAGACGGCCTCGTTCCACGCCAGCGCCTCGGACTCGGCGACGGGATCGAGTCGGGCGACGGCCGCCGCCACCCGCATCCTCACCTCGGCCCGGCGGGCGTCCGGCACGGTGATGCGGATCTCGCGTTCAGCCCGCCCGCGGCGGCGCGTGCGCAGGGCCCGCATCCGCTCGGCGGGAGATGCCGCCACTCCTCTCCGTCGTTCGTCCATGCAGGAACTGTAACGCGTTACGCTGACGCCCACAAGCTCGACTCGACTTCTGTCGGGCGGAGGGACGGAGCCGGTGATGTGCGTCGTCTCGCGAATCGACGGGGCGGGGACCCATCGCGCTGCAACCGCGCACTCGAGCCGTTCACTCCCCGACCGGCCAGTGCTCGACCGCGATCTCGGTCATCGGGAAGTGCCGCGGATTGCCGGTGGCGAGCACGGCCGCCGTCGAGCACGCGGCAGCCGCGATCAGGCAGTCGGCCTGCGAGAGCGTCGTCCCAAGACCCGCGAACCGTCGCCGCCACTCGCCCGCGCGGCGGCCTTCCTCGCGCTCGATGGGCACGATCCGGAGGCCGTCGAAGAGAGCGTCCACGGCGGGGACCTCCTCCGGCCGCAGCCCCCGGACCACTTCCTCGACGTTGATCGGCGTCGTGCACAGCGGATCGCCGCGATCGAGCAGGGCGTTGACCCGGCCGACGGCGGGCCGCCCGCGCAGGTAGTCGATCAGAACCGTCGTATCGAGGAGGACGAGCATCGGGTCATCCGACCCGCTTCGGGTCGCCGGACCGCTGTTGCCGCACCCAATCGGCGGGGTCCGCGTCCCACTCGTGTCCGCCGTCCCGGACCACGCCGGCCGACTGGCGAATCCGGTAGGCGCGGCGGCGCCTGTCGACGGCCTCCTGCACCGCCTCCCGCACGAACGCGCTCCGGCCCCGCGGACCGGCGAGCGCATCGACCTCGGCCACGAGCGCGTCGTCCATTTCGAGGTGCATTCTCATGTGCATGTCCATGGCACAGACGTTACCACATATGCAGAGCCGTCAGCCACTGGAGCTGTCCGAAGCGGGGATCCGCGTCGGCGGCCGGCGGCTGCCGGCAACTCGATGAGGGAGGTCCGCGGCGTGCGGATCACGCGTCCGGGTCGAGGGCCCGGCGCGACAGGCGGTTCGAGAGGACGGTCTCGGTGGCGAGGAAGCCCATGGCGCCGATGAGGAGGTACCACCACATCGTCTGCCGGCGCTCCAGATCTTCCGGTCGCAGCTCGCGCCGGCCGGCCACCGTGCGATCGCCGGCGGCGCTGCCGGTGACCGCGGCCACGAGCTCCTGAGGGTCGGCGACGGCGAGGTTCGACTCGGCGAGGTCGACGTTGACGGCGACTCGCACCACCGAGGCGTCCTCGGCGTCGATGTCGCGGATCTCGTAGAAGCCGGGCTCGACGAGATCGATGAAGCCCGACCGGCCGTCGCGCCCGCCCGACCCCACCGGCACCCGGTCGTCGGTCGGGTCCCGTACGACGAGGTTGCCGTCGACGAGGTCGAGGCCGTCCGCACCCGGGTACTGGGCCAGGTCGAGCACCTGCCCCGCCGTCAGCCACGATGTCGGCGGCCGGTACGAGGCCAGGTACTCGACGGCGCGGTGGACGAGCGGCAGGTAGATCGGCTTCAGCGCGAAGTCGTTCCAGAAGCTGTCGAGGGTCGACGTCCACACCAGCACCCGCCCGGCCCCGAGCGCGCGCTCGGCGAGGGCCACGTCGCCGTTGTCGTAGCGCGCGAGCACCGCCGCGTCCGCCTGCACGTCGAGCGGCCGGTATCGGAAGAAGCGGGGGGTGGTGAGGTCGCCGCTGCGGGGGGTGCCGAACAGCTCGAACACGGGATGCGTGTAGTCGACGAAGCCCAGCACGCCGCCGCGGCCATCGCGGTCGGCCGGCTCGCCGGCGGCCCCCGGCAGCAGCCCGAAGTCGCCGCCCGGCCACCGGGCGTTCTCGCCCAGCACGACCAGGAGTCCGCCGCCGCCCTCGACGAAACGCGTCATCGCCGCCCCGGGCTCGCCCGACGGCGGAGCCACGTCGTTGAGCACCACCACCGACGCCGCCTCGACGTCCTCGACCGTCAGCTCGTCCACCGACCGCACCACCGGCGCGAACGCCGGGCTCGTCCCGATGGCCAGCGCCCGCTCCAGGTACAGGCTCGACTCGGGCGCCCCGGGGCTCACGACGACGAGCACCGACACCACGTCGCCCGGCGAGACGAGAAAGTGGAAGACATCGTCGTGGGGCAGGGCGTCGGCCTGAGCACGCACCGAGACCGGCATCGCCGCGTCGTCGATGGTGAACGGGGCGAAGGTGAAGCTGGCCACGCTCGCCGGCTCGACGGCGGCCGGCAGCGCCTCGAGCTCGAAGCCGTTCAGCTCGAGAGCGACCCGCATCCGCTCGACCGGCTCCGACCCGCGGTTGGCGAGCCTCGCCGTCACCGCGGCGCGCTCCGCCCCCGCGAAGGTGTCCCGCTGCACCGAGACCCCGACGACGCTGACGTTCTGCGTCTCCTCTTCCTCGGCCACTGCCACCGGCGTCAGCACCGTGCCGGGGGGCAGCAGGATGTTCGCGGCGCTGTCGATGCCCGTCCGCTGGAAGTCGCTGACGAGCACGACCTCGAGCCGCGGCAGGTCGGAGTCCTCCAGGATGCCCTGGGCGAGCTGCAGGGGCGGCCCGAAACGGGTCGTGGCGGCCCCGATCTCGGCCTCGTTGACGCCCGCGAGGAGGCTGGCCCGGTCGTTCGTCGACCGCGCCCCCGCCTCGGCCCCGCTGTCGAACCGGACGACGGTGGCCCGGTCCTCCGGCCCCAGGTCCTGGACGACGCCGCGGGCGGCGGCGCGGGCGCGGTCCCACCGGTCGCCGTAGGCCATGCTCCACGAGCGGTCGAGCAGCACGACCACCTCGCGCCCGCCGCCGGCCACCGCGAGGGCGGTGGACCGGAAGAACGGCCGCGCGAAGGCGGCGACGATGAGGGCGAGGGCCGCGCAGCGCAGCAGCAGCAGCAGCCAGTGGCGGATGCGCTGCCGGCGCAGCGAGCGGAACGGAATCTTCCGCACGAACATCAGCGACGGGAACTCGACGACCTCGGTCCGCTGCCGCTGGATCATGTGCAGCAGCACCGGGGCGGCGAGGGCGGCGAGGGCGGCGAGGAACAGCGGAGCCAGAAAAGCCATCAGCGCACCTTGGCGAGCTCGCGCCGCATCACCGGCTGGCGGAACGGCGCGGCCGCGGAGAACAGCGGAGCCGGAAAAGCCATCAGCGCCCCTTGGTCAGCTTGTGCCGCATCGCCAGGTACCGGAACAGCGCGTGGTCGAGGGGGACCTTCGTGTTCATGAAGTGGTAGTCGATGCGGTTCTGGTTGGCGAGCTGCGTCAGGGCCTCGATGTGGTCCCGCACGAGCTGGCGGTACTGGTCGCGCAGCTTGTCGGGCACCACGGGGACCTTCCGGCCGGTCTCGATGTCCTGGAAGCTCACCGAGTCGTCGTAGGGGAAGTCGACCTCGTGGGGGTCGAGGACGTGGAACATGATCACGTCGTTGCCCGCGAAGCGCAGCGGCTTGACCGCGTCGAAGACCTCTTCCGGCTCCTCGTAGAAGTCGGAGATGATGGCGACGATGCTGGGCCGCTTGAAGAACTCCGTCGCCTTGTAGAGGGGCGGCCCCAGCGCCCCGGGCCGGCCCGCCGTCATCCGGTCGAGGGTGTGCAGGGAGACCTCGAAGTGCTTCGCGGACGGCGGCACCCGCTCGACGATGTCGTCGTCGAAGGTCACGATGCCCACCCGGTCGCGCTGCTTCGTGCTGAGGTAGCTCAGGCAGGCGGCGAGGAACCGCCCGTAGTCGAGCTTGGTCAGCTCGTGGCTGCCGAAGCTCATCGACTTCGAGACGTCGAAGAGCACCGAGAAGTTGGTGTTGGTGTCGGCCTCGAACTGCTTGACGTAGAACCGGTCGGTCCGCGCCCAGAGCCGCCAGTCGACGCGCCGGATGTCGTCGCCCGGCATGTACCCGCGGTGCTCGGCGAAGTCGATCGACACCCCGAGGTACGGCGCCTTGTGCAGGCCGTTGATGAAGCCCTCGACCACGAACCGCGCGGCCAGCTCGAGGCTGCCGACGCGGGCCAGCACCTTGGGGTCGATGAACCGGGCGCCGGGCGACGTGGCGGGAGCGTGGGTCGCCATGGCTACATCTGCGAGACGGGCGTCGGCACCACCTCGATGAGCTGGTCGATGATCTGGTCGGTGGTGATGCCCTCCGACTCGGCGTGGAAGTTGAGGAGCACGCGGTGCCGCATCACGGGATGGGCGAGGGCGCGGATGTCGTCGAAGCTGACGTGGTAGCGGCCCTGGGTCAGGGCGCGGGCCTTGCCGCCGAGGGTCAGGTACTGCGCGGCGCGCACGCTCGCCCCGTAGGCGATCCACTTGCTGAAGTCGGGGGCGCCCTCGCCCTTCAGCCGGCTCGTCCGGGCCAGGCCCAGCGCGTAGCGCATGACCGGCTCGGACACCGGCACCTTCCGCACCAGCTTCTGGAACTCGACGAGGTCGGCGCCGGTGACGGCGTGCTTGTACTCGGGCTCGGCGAGCCCGGTGGTGGTGCGGACCACCTCGATCTCCTCGTCCTCGGGCGGATGCTCGATGACGATGTGGAACATGAAGCGGTCGAGCTGGGCCTCGGGCAGGGGGTAGGTGCCCTCGAGCTCGATGGGGTTCTGGGTCGCGAAGACGAAGAACGGCTCCTCGAGGGTGTAGGTCCGGCCCTGCACGGTGACCCGGTGCTCCTGCATCGCCTCGAGCAGGGCCGACTGGGTCTTGGGCGGGGTCCGGTTGATCTCGTCGGCGAGGAGCACGTTGGTGAACACCGGGCCGGGCGCGAACACCATCTTGCGCCCGCCGGTCTCCGCGTCCTCCTGGATGATGTCGGTGCCGGTGATGTCCGACGGCATCAGGTCGGGGGTGAACTGGATGCGGGCGAACTTCAGGTCGAGGACCTGCGCCATGGTCTGGATGAGCAGGGTCTTGGCGAGGCCCGGCACCCCGATGATGAGGCTGTTGCCGCCGACGAACAGCGTCAGCAGGGTCTCCTCGATGACCCGCTGCTGGCCGATGATCTTCTTCCGGATCTCGGTGAGGATCTGCTCGCGCCCCGCCTTCATGCGGTCGGCCAGAGCGATGTCGTCGGGATCTTCGAGGTCGGTCGGTTGATCGGCGAATTCGTTCACGGCGGATGCTCTCCTCGGCCTCGGGGGCCGTCTGAAACTCTCGTTCCCGGGCAGCCGCACCGCCCGGACAGCCGAGACCCCGCGGCCGACCGGCGGTTCAACGGGGTCGGCGCGCAGCAGCCGCGCCGGCCCGTACCGGCGCGGACCCGCGGCCGCCCGACGGTTCAGCGGGTCAACGCGTACATTCAGTGGGTCAACGCGTACATGATGTAGTTCACGCCGAGCTTGAACGCCTCGTTCGAGAGGTCGATGGGATACCAGCCGGTCATCGAGTACTCCCAGTACTCGCCGATGTCGTTGTTGTGGTTGGCCACCGCCATCAGCCGCCCGTTCGGGTCGTTGTCCTCGAACATGCCGAAGAAGATCGGGTCGTAGCCGGGGTAGGCCTGCTCGTACTCGTCGAGCGTCTCGATGTCGAAGAACGAGTTGTACACCGGGTGGGTGGCGTCGAGGGGCAGCCACCGCAGCCCGGGAAGCACCCGCCGCATCTGCGCCTCGAGGTTCTCCCAGTGCCAGTCGCCCCGGAAGTCGTCGAAGATGAGGAAGCCGCCCTTCAGCAAGTAGTTCCGCAGGCCGCGCGCCTCGTCGTCCGAGACGATCGTCCAGTACCCCGGCTCGGACATGTACGCGAACGGGTACTTGAACAGGTTCGGGTCGTCGAGGGTGAGGATGGTCCCGCCGTCGCGTCCCAGGTACGGGTTGACGAAGGAGATCGCCTCCAGGATCCGCATCAGGTTGGCCTCGGCCGTCGGGTAGTCGTGGGCCCACGGCAGGTCCTGGCGGAAGGCGAACCCGCCGCCGACATAGCCGTCGGCGTAGCGGATGCGGGCGAAGACGAACCGTCCGTCGAAGGTCTCCGGACCGGACACCGGCGGTCGGGGCGGATCGTCGCCGGCCTCGACCGCCAAACCGGTCATCAGCACGGCCAGCGCCAGCCCCGCCCGCATGCGCATCAGCGCGGCTCCTCCACCGCCGCCTCCGCTTCCCGGATCTCGCGGCCCTTCAGGGCGATGGCCAGCAGCAGCTTCTCCAGCTCAGCCTGGTAGATCGCCTCGGCGGTGCCGCCGCGGGTCGCCTGCAGCGCCTCGATCTGCTCCTGAATCTCCAGCCGCTCCTGGTAGAGGGCGCGCAACGCCGGATCCTCCGGCCAGCCGGGGATGCCCGCGCCCTCGCCGGCGGTGATGAACAGGGTGCGGGCAAGGGCCCCGTCCGAGCTCACCGGGTCGGGCTCGCGGGTGCCCTCGCGGTCGCCGTTGTCGTCGAGCAGGGCGTGCTCGGTCTGCAGCAGCCCGTCCGCCTCGTAGAACCGGTCCACCTGGGCGACGGCGTACTCGAACGCCTCGAGAACCGAGACGCGGCCGTCCCGGTTCTGGTCCGACTCTTCCGACCCGTCGGCGAACGCCGCCACGAAGTGGCCCCCGAAGACGGTCTCGTTCCACTGTCCGCCGCTGCGGGTCGCGGTGACCACCGTCCGCCCTTCGCCGGAGAGGGCCTGGATGAAGCCGCCGCTCGACGTGGCGGTGTTGACGAACGTGACCCGCTGCGCCTGCAGCTCGTCGAGCAACAGGGCGTAGTCTCCGGCGGTGAGGTCGCGCCGCGGCAGATTGAACCGCGATTCGCCGTTCTGGTAGCTGCCGTGCCCGATCAGCACGATGAGGACGTGGTCGTCGGGCTCGGCCCGCTCCGCGATGGCGCTCACCGCGGCCTGGACGCTCTCGCTCGTCGACCGCCCGTCCACGCGGTCGGGGTCGACGTCGGCCCGCTCGGCCAGCCACGTCACGTTGTCGGCGGGAAGCTCGTAGCGCTCTGTCGCGGCGTCGATCAACGTCGTCGCCCATGCCTGGAACTGCTCGGCGTAGGCGGGGTCGCCGCTCAGGCCGGTGACGACGAGCACGTGGGTCTGTTGCGCGGCGGCGGGAACCGCGAGAAGCAGCAGGGCCAGGGCGGCCGACAGGCAGCCCGGAACGAATTCCGCGCCCCCCCGACGGCCCGAACGCCGCGTTGTGCGCAGAGTGGCGCCGGCACGGGACGCTACGTTAACATGCCGTGCATGGAGTTGTTCGCCGCCGTTGCAGACATGATCGGGAACATCGCCGCGGTGGTCGCCGCCATCGGCGTGCTGCTCGTCAACGCCAAGCTCGATCGCCTGACCGGCCGCGTGGACGAGCAGGGAGACACCCTGCGGACGCACGTCAACTCGCCCGGCCTGCACCGGACCGTCTGAAAACGCCCCTGAGCGGCGTTCCGGCCGTACGGCCGGACCATCCCCGGCGCCCGCGCAACCCCCTGCAGAAGACCGCCCGCCGCCGGTCGGGCAGGCAGGCCGAAGAACGCGGTTCCAGGCCCGGCGCAAGCGGAAAGGGCGCCGGGTCATGCCAGCCCCCGCGCCCGCCGGTAACCCCACTCTCCGACCACGAGCAGCAGGAACGCCAGCAGCACCGCAGGCATGTCCCACAGGTCGCGCTCCTCGATGACGGTGACCCCGCCGCCCACCGTCTGGATGTCGTCGGCGAGCCCGTCGATGGTGTCGGCGGTGTAGAACCGCCCGCCCGTCTCGCCGGCGATGCGCTCGAGGAACGCGGTACGCCGCGTCGAGTCGTAGTATTCCGCGTCGCTCGGGGCCACTCGCACGTAGGTCGTGTCGGTGCCGAGGAGCTCGCCGTCCTGGGTGGCCTCGACCCGCACCTCGTAGAGGCCCTCCTTGCGGGGGGTAAGGCTGGCCTGGTACTCGCCGTCGCGGTCGGCGGTCCAGTCCATCGGCACCTCGAAGAGCTCGTCGTCGGGGTCGGTGATCCAGGCCGAGACCTGGCTCGTGTTGATCTCCTCGTAGTTGGCGTCGTCCACCTCGGCCCCCAGCGTCAGGGGCTCGTCGAGCTCGACGCGCTCGGCCGGCACGTCCGCCACCACCTGGTCGGGCACGCCGTCGACCATCCACCGCAGGAGGCGGCGCCACAACGTCTCGTGGGTCTGGTCCTCGACGTCGATGTCGACGTGCATCTGCCACATCCACGAGTCCTGGATGGGGAACGCGAGGGCCTTGCCGGCGCCGTAGCGCTGGAACGCCAGCACCACGAGCGACTCGTCGCCGCTCGTCAGCAGGGTGGTCGCGCCCGGCTTGACGTCGCGGACGGCGTTGACGAGGGTGATGGGCGGCAGCTCGAGCCAGCGCGCGGCCGACGCCTGCTCGGTCTCGGCGATCTGGGTCGCGGGGTGGGTCTGCCCGGCCCGGGTCGGACGGACGTCGGTCTCGACGAAGAAGCGGCTCTCGTCGCCGGCCGCCTGCTCGGGGATCACCACCGGCAGGACGTCGGCCACCGGGGTGCCGGCGTAGCCCCCCTCGGCGAACGAGCGGCGGCTCCCGAGCATCAGCAGCCCCCCGCCGCGCTCGCCCACGAAGTCGGCGATCATCCGCAACTGGTCGGGCGTGAAGTGGTTGGCCTCGATGCCGCCGAGGATGAGGGCGCGGTACTCGAACAGCTCGGCCCGGGTGCGGGGGAAGCCGCCCACGAGGTCCTCGGCCGACTCGACCCCCATCCGCATGAACTTGTTCTCGGCGGTGCGCTGCAGGACCGCGAGCTGCAGGTTCTCGTCGTCGGCGACGGCGCGGCGCAGGAACTTCACCTCCCACCGCGGCTCGCCCTCGAAGTAGAGGACCTTCTCGGCGGTGTCCTCGACCACGATGAGCACGTTCTGCTCGTTGTTCTGCGTCACCATCTCGTCCGGCTGAGGGGCGATGCGGAAGGTGAACAGCCGCGGGCCGGCGTCGGCCGCCGTGAAGCGGACCCGCACCGTGGTGGGCTCCCCGTCGGCGGGCAGGGTGACCGTCTCGTCGGCGACGATGCGCCCCTCGTCCTCGACCACCAGGTTGACCCGCTCGCCGCGGTAGCCGGTCTGGGCGACGACGACGTCGACCACGAGGGCCGCCCCCCTCAGCACCGACCGGGGCGTGTCGACGCGGCTGATCTGGATGTCCTGCGAGTACGCCTCGCGCCCGAGCCCCACCGTGAACACCGGCACGCCGGCCGCCTGCAGCGGCAGCAGCGTCTCCTCGATGGCGCCGTCGGCGTTGTCGGCGCCGTCGGTGACGAGCACGAGGCCGGACAGGGGCACGCCCGACAGCTCCTCCCAGGCCCGGGTCAAGGCCTGGCCGACGTCGGTCCGGGTGCCGTCGTGGGCGAGCTCGCCCATCGAGCCGACGCGGTCGGTGCGCGACGAGAAGCCGAAGAGCCGCAACGCGAACCGGTCCCGGAGGGCGGCGAGGAGCGGGCTCTCGTCGCCGAGCTCCCGGCGGATGACGTCGGCCCGAGACTCGCCCTCTACGTCGGCGATCTGCATGCTGCGCGAGTCGTCGACGAGGATCCCGAGGAAGTTCTGCTGCGGCTCGACCTGCGACAGCACCAGCACCGGCCGCCACAGGCACACCACGAGGAGCGCGAGGATGGCGAACCGGACGGCGGTGAGGATGCCGCGGTCGACGGGCCGGCTGTTCGCCCGCACCTGCCGATAGGTGCGCAGGGCGACCATCGCCGCCGCCAGGACGAGGAGCGTCGCCACGTACGTCGCCGCGGTCGGGCGGAACGCGAAGACGCCTTCCTCGAACGCCAAGGGTCGGTACTTGAACAGGAACTCGAACATCTAGCGTTCCGGCCGCGAAGTCCGCGAAACGCGAAGATCGCGAGAACACCCCGTGGAACGGGGCAGGAAACGGCCCTGGGACGCGGCGTCGACCATGGCTTCAGAACCTAGTGGCTCATCGCGTAGACGATGATGTTGATCGTGATCTCGATGGCGTAGGTCGAGTAGCGCAGCGGGTAGTACGGGCTCTCGGCCCACTCCCACGCGTCGCCGATGTCGGTGTTCCAGTTGATGATGACCATCAACCGGCCGTCGTCATCGAAGATCCCCTTGACCTGCGGCTCGTAGCCGTCCCGCTCCCACGTCGGGCCGCCCTGGGCGTTGCCGATCGAGGGGACCTGCACGATCTCCTCGATGTTGTACACGGTGTTGAAGATGGGGTGATCGAGCGGGATGTCGACGATCGGGTGCTCGGGCAGCACGCGCCGGATCTCGGACTCGAAGTTCGCCCACTCCCAGGTCCCCCAGAAGTCGTCGATCATGAGGAACCCGCCCGCGAGCAGGTAGTCGCGGAGCCCCTCGGCCTCGGCCTCGCTCATGTACATGTCCCCGACCTCGAGGGCGTACAGGAACGGGAAGCGACGCACGTTGGGGTCGTCGAGCCGAACCGCGTTCTCCGCCTCGTAGGCGTCGAGGTCGATGAGCCGCTCGAGGATGATGAGGAACTGGCGGTCCGCCTTCGGGTAGTCGGTGGCCCACGAGCTCCAGCGGTAGCCGCTGTTGTACACGGCCCGCGTGAAGAAGAACTCGCGGGCGTCGGCGTTGAGGTTCCCGCGGGACGACCGGCGGATGTCGCTCCGCCGGAAGATCGGCTGCCGCTGCGCGGCCGGCGGGCTCCCGGCGCGGCGGACCAGGCCCGCGAGCTGCTGGTCCGGCGGCCCCGCGGCGCGGCGGGCCAAGCCGGCGAGGCGGGGCGGGGCGGGAACAGCCGACGCCGACCCCCGAGCCTCGGGCACGGCGGCCGCCAAGCGGGCCGGTTCCGGGGCAGCCGCCAGGCGGGAGGGCTCGGGACCGACCGGCGGCGCGAGGTGCCCGGCCGCCCACAGCGTCGCCCACCCGACCGCGATCACGACCGCCGCCATCACTCCGGCGCGCGCGAATACCGGTAGCCGCACTCGAATGCTCCAGGTTGAAGTGGCCCGTCGCGACCCGCGCAACCCGTAGGCCGTGAAAGCTCCGACGTTACAGGAACTTCACGACTCGAAGGGCAGCATATAGCACAGCCGGGAGTCGATCAATCCCGGGCGCCCGAGGCGACCCCGGCCCGGCCGGCGGCTACCGCGCCTCGACGAAGCGCACCTCGAACATCTTCGGCCACCACTTGCCGGTGATGTAGAAGGTGTCGGCCTCGGGGTCCCAGGCGATGCCGTTCAGCACCTCGGCCCCGAGGCGGTCGGCGCCCTGCAGCAGGCCGGCCGCGTCGATGTAGTCGGTGACCCGGCCGCTCCCGGGGTCGATGCGGACGATGAAGTCGGTCTGCCAGACGTTGGCGTAGACCGCCCCGTCGACGCACTCCAGCTCGTTCAGCTCGTGCAGCGGCTGCCCCCGCAGCCGGACCCGCTGCTCGCCGATGGGCGCGAAGGTGACGGGGTCGCGGAACGTCAGCCGGTCGCTGCCGTCGCTCATGACCAGCCGGTCGCCGTCGTGGCAGAGGCCCCAGCCCTCGCCCCGGTAGCGGTAGGTGTCGAGCAGCTCGAACGAGTCGCGGTCGTAGCTGAACGCCCGCTGCGCCCGCCACGTCAGCATGATGAGCCGCCGGTCGACGAGGCTCAGCCCCTCGCCGAAGTACTGCGGGGGGATGTCGATGCGCTGCTCGACCCGCCCCGTCCGCGGATCGAGCCGCCGCAGGGTGGACTCGCCCTCCCGCCCGGTGCTCTCGAAGAGCACGCCGTCCCACCACACGAGCCCCTGCGTGTAGGCGTCCCGCTCGTGGGACAGCTCTCGCAGCACCTCGACGCGCCGCAGGCGGACGTCCGGCTCGGGCGCGGCGGCGGGAGTGGACGCCACCGTCGCGGCGACGGGCTCCCCGGGCGACGCCTGCGACGCCGACGGCGAGCGCCACAGCAGGAAGCCGCCGCCGCCTAGCAACAGCACCACGACGGCGACAGCCCACGCCGGCGACGAACGCGTCCGGGCGACCGGCTCGTGGGCGCGGCTCCGCGCCGGCCCCTGCTTCGTGCGTCGTTTCCTGCCCACGTGCGGCTCCAAGTCCCTGACCTGCGCCGACCTCCCGCTCACTGCTCGGGGCGGTCCTCCGGAAGTCCAGACCGTTCCACTGTGTGACGCTTGGCCGGCGCGACGCCGAAGGCGCCCAAGCCGAATCAGGGGCGCCTCAACGCCACCCTTCCAGTCCTATCCGGACAGGAAACGCCAGATGACGGCCAAGCCGGCGAAGGGAGCTATCAACCAGCCGGCTTGCTGCAGCCGCTTCCAACGCCTATCGGCGCGGCGCTGAAGCTCGCGTTCAACCGCCGCCGAGATCATCATGTCCAGCAGCTCTGCCGTCAGGTCGGGGCTGTCGGTGTCGACCAGCGCCGTCTGGAGTGCTCGACGTACCTGTTCAACCTCGATTGGGCTCATCCGGCGGCCCTGCCGCCGGTGGTCAGCCGGTTGGAGTTCGCCAGCAACTCCTTGAAGTGGCTCTGGATCAGCTCGTTGGGAATCACGGCGCCGATCCCGTGTCTCCGCCGCGTGACATCCCACGGCGTACCCGGCTGGTGCGTCAGAGCCGACAACTGCACGGCCGTGTAAGGCCGGTAGGCTTCCTCGATGACCCCAATGAGCGCTTTCGCCGATTCCCCAAGCTCACCTGACCGATCGTCGGCATCCTCCAAGATGCTCTGCGCACCGTACCGCTTGTAGCGGTGATAGACGGTCGGGACGACCGGTCCGTAGGTCCACGCCTCGACCGGTTCGCTGATGAGCGCTTCATCGTTGGCGGCCAGCATCCATCCATGGCACACGTAGACGATTTTCAGGACGTGCATGGGCGTGGTGTCGAAGTCGGCAAGCCTGCGCAGCCACAGAACATGCTCGGCCACAACCAGGGAGGACCTTGTCGCGCCGTGATCGCGACCCAGCGATCGCAGAAACCTCTCTACCCACCGCTCGGAGTCGCCAGACAATCCCCGATCGCCCCCTTCACTACCCAACGTACCCACGCGCGCTCTGGCCATCAACGCGTCAGCGACCGTCGTCTGACCCTGCGCACTATCCGTATGCTACCACCTCCCAAGCAGAGCCTCTCACGTTGGCCCTTGGCCAGACAAGCATGCCGCTCGACTACGGCGCCGGTAACGGGCGCCGCGGACCGGCGGCGTGTCGATCCCGATCGGCTCCGCGATAATGACTGGCACCATCACACCCGCACCAACACCCCGCGCGCCGGGGTGCCGGTCGCGCGGGCGACCATGCTGGCATACAGCTGCACCTGACGGTGGTAGACATCGAGCGCCGCTTCCAGCTCGCGATCGGTCTTGAAGTCCACCACGACCCAAGCGTCGCCGTCGCGGAACGCGAGGTCGACGACGCCTTCGACGAGCACCGCGTCGTCATCCCGCATCGTCACCGGGACCTCGCGCCGGCACTCGCCCGCCGCCGCCGCCCGCCGGACGCGATCGAAGAGGGGATGGGCGAGCCCCGCCGCCGCCGCTTCCGCCGCCGCCTCGACCTCGCTCTCGGACGCCCCCAGCAGCCGGCCCTGCAACCGGGCGACCTGCCCGATCCCGTCCCGGTCCGCGTCTAGGGGAACTGCGGCGAGCACCGCGTGCACGAGGGCGCCGAAGCGAGGACCGGCCGGGCGGCGGCCGCGGCGTTCGAGCTCCAGCAGCTCTGGCTCGTCCGTCAGCGCCGGCACGAGGTCGGCGATCTGGCGGCGCGCGAGCTCGGTTACGGTGACCACCTCGACGCTCGGGACCGACGCCTCCGCCACGATCTCGTCCCGGCGCCTCCGCCAGGCGCGGTAGCGGGCGAGATCCTCGTCGACGACGTCCTGGGGGACGTCCTTCGCCAGCAGCTCCGTCTGCCGGATGCCGAATCGGGCCTCGATGTCGAGGTCCAGGGCTCGGGGATCCCACCACACGACCGAGTACCCGGGGGCGGACTCGCCGACGGCGCCGGCGCGTGAGACGGGCGCGCCGGACCCTGGAAGCGCGGCCACCCCCAACCCGGACGACGCGGGCGCCCGTGCGTCGAGGGGCGAGGCGCCCTCTGAGCCGGCGGGCGTGGACGCCCCCGGACCAGAAGACCGCGAGCCGGAGGCGGGGAAGGGCACCACGGCGGCGGCGCCGTCCTCGTCGAACCGGTAAGAACCGGGGGCGACGGTACCGGGGCCGGCAGGGTCGCCGTCCGCCCGCTCGAGCACGCTGTCGCGGCCGAACCGCGGGCAGGCGGGGGCCGGGCCGGGTTCGCGGCGCTCGGCCGGCGGGGGATAGACGGCGGGGTTGAGCGGATCGAGCCACCGCGGATCGAGCCACGACTCCTCGTAGGGACCGTCGCCTACTCCCGGCACCACGAGCAAGTCGCGGGCCCGGGTGGCGGCGACGTAGGCGAGCCGGATGCCCTCCTGACGGTCCCGCTCCACCTCCTCTTCCTCGTGGTCGAGGAGATCCAGGGGCGGCCACCCGGCGAGCCGTAGCGCGCACAGCCCGCGCTCCGGATCGATGAAGCGGTCCGCCCCGCCGTGGAGGCGGCAGGTCGGATCGGCGAGAACCACCACCGGGAACTCCAGCCCCTTGGCCCGGTGCACGCTCATCATGCGCACGCCGTCGCTCCCCTCCTCGAGGATCGACGCCTCCCCCGCGTTCCCGGCCAGGGCCTCGTCCTTGAGCTCGAGCTGCTCGACGAAACCGCGGAACGAGAGCCCGCCACCCGCTTCGTAGCGCCGGGCCAGCTCCGCCACGAGGAGCACGTTGGCGAGGGCCTGTTCGCCCCCCGGCCGCATGACGAAGCCGGCGTGGGCGCGGGTCGCCTCGAGCAGCCGGCCGACGGTCTCCGTCACTGGCACGACATTTCGCCGCCGGTGGGCGTCGCGCAGCACCTCCAGGGCCTCGGCGATCGGCCCGAGCCGCTCGCGCAGGCCGGCGTCGCCACCCGTTCCAGCCCCTAGTTCCGCAGGAATGCGGAAGGGGTGCAGCCGGCCGAACCGCTGGTGGTACTCGAGCAGGGCCGCGTCGTCGACCGCGAACAACGACCCCTTCAGGGTGGCGAAGACGGAGAGCTCGTCGTCGGGGTGCTCGATGGCGGCGAGGGCGGCGCGCATCGTCGTGACCTCCTCCCGGTCGTGGAAGCCCCGGCCGCCCACGAGGAGATGCGGCAGGTCCCGCGCCTCGAGGGCCTCGACGTAAGGGTGGGTCATGTCCTTGCCGAAGCTCCTGAAACGCCGGAACAGGATGCACACGTGCCGCGCCGCCACCGGGACCCTCGCCAACCCGGCGTCGTCGTCCGCATCTTCGCCGGCCGACCGCCGTTCCGTCACCCGCCAGCCGCTCTCCGCGACGAGCCAGCGGACGAATGCCCCGACCGCGTCGGGCAGCGAGCCCTCGATGGCGGCGGCGGTCACCCTCCCCCGGCCATCCCGCCCTGGGCTGTAGGGGCGGGGGACGGGCAGCACGACGACGCCGGGCTGCCGCTCCGGGTCGTCCCGATGCGGAGACAGCGGCACGTAGTCGGCCTGGTGCGGACCCGCCCCGGCCGCCGGGTTCTCCGTGCTCCCGCGACGGACGGCGCCGGACATCACCGGCGCGAACGCGCGGTTCACGAGACGCTGGATGCCGGGCACGGCGCGGAAGCTGGTGGTGAGGGCGAGGGTGGGCACCCCGGCTGCCTCAAGCTGGCGCTTGACCTCCCAGTACACGCCGACGTCGGCCCGCCGGAACCGGTAGATCGACTGCTTGGGGTCGCCGACGATGAACAGCTTTCCCGGAGCCGGCCGCACCCGGCGCCAGTCCCGCTCGGCCGGATCGCCGGCCGCGAGCAGCAGCAGTATCTCGGCCTGCAGGGGGTCGGTGTCCTGGAACTCGTCGACGAAGATGCAGGTGAAGCGGCGCTGGAAGTCGGCGCGGACCGCGTCGCAGTCGCGCACGAGGTTGCGCGCCTCGATGAGGAGGTCGACGAAGTCGAGGCGACCGGCGTCGCGCTTGAGCTCGCCGAAGCCGGCGACCGGCCCCTGGAGCTCGTCCCTGAGGAGCGCCGCGAGGTCTGCGTCGGCCACCCGCTTGAAGTCCTTCAGCACGTCCACGATCCGCCCGTGCTGCTCGAGGACGGTCTCGCGGGCGATGTCCTCGCCGTACCGGCGCCCCGATCCTCTCCGGGGCTTAGTGAACCTGCCGTTGTCGGCCAACTCGACGAGGTCCGCCTCGAGGGCGTCGTAGTCGCGGCCGGCCGGCCGCAGCGCGTCCTGCTTCCGGATCTCGCGCGCCAGCAGCAGGGCCGGGCGCACGTCCCGATACAGGCGATCGCCTCGGCTCGAGGCCCGCTCTGCCATCTCCGCGAAATCGATGAGGTGGCCGACGATGCGATCGATGATGGCGGGCCGATCGAAGCGCTCGCGGCGCCAGGGGGTCTGGAAGTCGCGCCACTCGGCGAGAATCGACGCCGCCACGAGCAGCCGCTCGGTGGGCCGCTCCTTCGACCCCGGCTCGCCGAAGCCGCCCGAGGAACGCCGGATCAATGCCCGTCGCAGCCCCTCCGGGGGGTCGGTCAGCGACGCCTGGAGCCAAGTGTCGAAGGCTCGTTTGAAGAGCGGCTTGCGGCCGTCCTCTGCCAGTACCTCGAAGCGGGGGTCGACCTTCGCCTCCACCGGCCGCTCGCGCAACAGGTCGGCGCAGAACCCGTGGAAGGTGCTGACCTGGGCTTCCTCGAGATGGGCGATGGCGTGCTCGACGTTCTCGGGCCGGGCCGCGCCCGTCGGCGCCTCTCCGTCGGGCGGCGCCGCTTGGCGCGCGCGCTCGAGTCCCTCCCTGAGCCGCAGCTTCAACTCGCCGGCGGCCTTCTCGGTGAACGTCACGGCGAGGATCTCGCCGACCTCGGCCGCGCCCGTCGCCAGCACGTTGACGATGCGGGTCACCAGCTCCGACGTCTTGCCGGTGCCGGCCGCCGCCTCGACGAGGAGGCTCTCGTCGAGCGACGACCGGATGCGCTCGCGCGCCGCGGCGTCGACCAACTCGGGCTCCGTCATGACTCGCGGCCTCGCGGGGCGGCGGCTCTCACGGCAGCCTCCGCAACGCCTGTAGGTCGACGAGCTTCGTGTTGTCCTTGCACCGCACCCGCTTTTCCTCCCACCGCCCGCACACCACCCGGTAGTCGCACCGCGTGCAGGCGTCCTCGGTGCGTCCCGCCCTCTGGTAGAGTCGCGGAGCGGGCAAGATGACCCCCTCCTCGACGGCCCTGTCGACGATCGAGAGCACCTCGGCCGCATGCCGCCGAGCGGTGTCGTCGAGAGACACCGACCGGACGCCGTACCCTCCCGCCAAGGTGGAGTAGAAGAGCCGCGACTCGGCGACGGGACGCCCCAGCACCTGCTCGACGGCCAGCCCGTACAGCACCGGCTGCAGCACCTCCCCGTGCCCGACCACCATGCGGTCCGCGGTTCGGTCCTTCCCCGTCTTGTGGTCCGTCACCCGCAGCTCGCCGGCCGCCGTCGGCCGGGCCCTGGCCTCGACGAGGTCGACGACGCCGTGCAGCCTCCAGCCGCCGTCGAGCCGCACCGGCTCGGCCTCGCTCCGGGGGTCGCGCCCCGGGCTAGGGGCGAAGCCGAACCCGAGCTCGGCCCGAATCGGCACCCACTCGCCGCCCTCGTCCGCCACCTGCTGGAGCCAGCCCTTGAGGTCGAGGCGCAGCTTCTCGATCTCGTCGGCCCAGACCCGGTCGATGGCGGGGGCCAGATCGTCGTGATAGCGGGCCGCGAGGCCGTCGAGGGTCTCGTCGAGGAGGGCCCAGGCCTCGGCGAGACGCTCCCGGGTGACCGGCAGCCGCCGGCGGGCCTCGAGCATGCGGATCAGCTCGGCCTGCACCTCGTGAAACATCCGCCCCCGCGTCAGGGGGTCGAGTCGTTCCGGCGGCTCGATCTCCTCGCGCGGCTGGAGGCGATGGACAGCCGCCAGCAGGAACTGGTACGGACACGCCGCGAAGCGCTGAAGGGCGGTCACCGAGTAGGGCCGCGCCGTCAGCCGATGCGCGTCGAGGGCCGCCCGCGCCCCTGCCTCCGGCCGGTAGACGCCGTCGTAGCGGCTCCAGGCACGCGTCGTCCAGCGCGCCCAGCGGGTCAGCAGCGAGCGGCGCAGGGCCGGCTCGAGGGCCAGGAGGTAACGCGCCCGCCCCCTCGGCTCGGGCGCGTCCTGCTGCCGCAGCAGCGGTCCGAGGACCGCGAGATCGTGCTCGATGTCGTCGATGGCCTCGGCGGGGTCCTTCGGGGCCGGCCACGCCAGCCGCGACTCGACGCGCTCGTACGCCTCGCGCTCGGTGATCGCGAAGTCGGGCACGCGCCCGGTGCGGGCGCGCTCCAGGTCGAGGGCGTAGAAGGACGGCACCCGCGGCCGCGACTCGCCGAGCTCGAGGCGGGAGTACGACAGGTGGAGCCGCCGCGCGGCGGCGCCGACGGCGAGGCGCAGCAGGAGCCGTTCCCCGGCCGCGCGATCGTCGAGCACCGGCAGGCCGAGGGAATCGGCGTCTGCGCCGCGCAACGGCACGGAAGCCGGCGCGGTCGGGCGGGCGGCGAGCGGCGCCGCGGGGCGGCGGTTTCCGGGCCCCCGCGCCCCTCCGTCCGGCGCGTTCAGCCGCCGGCGGACGTCGTCGAGGAGGATGGGGTCCTGCCGGGGCTTCTGCGGGAACATGCGCTCGGCCAGCCCCGGCACGAACACGACGTCGAAGACGCGTCCCCGCACGTGCTCAGGCCCGCCCACGAAGACCCGGCCGTGGCGCCGGGCGGGCGGCTCCGCCTGCAGCTCGGTGAGCCGCTCCGCCAGCACGTCCCGCACCTCGGTCAGCGAGACGGGACCGACGCCGGCCATCGGACGCAGCTCGCCGAGGGTCGCCAGCACCCGGTCGGGCCGGCGCAGGACCATCGGGGCCAGGGCCTCGAGCCGGTCGAGCCAGTCTCCCCAGGGAGCCTCGCCCGGAAGCGCGTCGAGCCGGTCCATCACCGGCAGCGCGAAGCGGCGCAGGTGCCCGAGATCGACGAGGTCGCGTTCGAGCCGCCGCGCCCGCGGCGACCGGGGATCGTCGGCGGCGCACTCCTCGAGGCGGAGGCGCAGCTCCTGCTCGAGCCCCGCCAGGCGGCGGGCCCAACGGTCGCGGCCGCCGATGACCGCCGACTCGACGAGCAGCCGGTCCCAGTGCCAGGGCGCGCGCAGCGTCCCCTCGACGACCGGCCGGTCGTCGGCGTCGGGGGGAGCGCCCGGGTCCGGGTCCGGGTCGCGCTCCGGATCGAGGTCGGCGACGTCGAACAGCGAGCCCTGCACCGGCACGGCGGCTTCCGGCAGCACCTGGTCGGCCTCGGCGGGCGGCACCCACCGCGCGCGATCGACCGGCGGCTCCCCTTCCGCATCGGGCTCCGGCACCTGCCCCAGCGACAGGTACTCGGAGAACCGGCGCGCGGAGAGCTGCTCGGCCGCGCACGCCAGCAGGGCGAGGAACGCCCGGCCGGCCGGGTCCGGGGCCCGGGTGCCCCGGACGAACCAGGCCTCGACGCCGGCCCGCCGCAGGGCCGTCTCGAGCAGCCCGCTGTAGACCTGCGGCGACCGCAGCACCACCGCCATCCGGTCGAGGGGCACGCCGCGGGCGGCCTCCTTCTGCACCAGCCGGGCGATCTCCACGCACTCGCGCGACTCCCCCGGCGCCGAGAAGAACGAGACCTCGTCGCCGGCGGGGGCGGCGTCCTCCGCCTCCGGGGCCGCGATGGGCTCCTCTCCCGGCGCCGAGGAGAACGTGACGTCCGCGCCGGCGTCCTCCTGGCGCGACTCCCCCGGGGCCGAACCGAGCGATACCCCGGCGGCGGCGGAACCGGCGTCCTCCGGGTCCGGCGTCGCGATGGGCTCGAAGAGCCGGTTGCGGACCCTCGCCAGCGGAGTGTCGGGGCCGGCCGGCTCCGCCGGCGGCGGCGCCTCGGCGTGGGGCAGCCGGGAGAGCGCCGCCCACGTCCGGTCGTCTCCCCGCGGGACCGTCGCGAGGAACCGCGCGGAGCGGCCGGCGAGAGCCGCGAGGAGGCCGAGCGCGGCGCGGTCGTGCACCGGCACGTCGAGCAGCACCACCGGCACGTCGAGGGCCACGTCGACCGGCTCTCCGGCCTCGACCACCGCCGCGGCCAGCCGGTACAGCTCGGGGAGGTCGACGAGGCGGGCCTCGTCGAGCTGCCGCGCATACTCCCGCGACAGCGCATCGAGGTCGGCCCCCACCGGGCCGCACGCCGACAGCGCGCCGGCCTCGATACCGCCCCCGCGGATGTCCTCGAGGGTCGACGCCAGGGTCCGGCCGAAGCTGCGCAGCTTCGCGATCGGCGCGAGGTACCCGAGCGCGCCGCGCCCCGCCTCGTCGGCGGCGGGGCGGGCGGCCTCGAAGGCGGCGCGGGCGGCGACCGCCTCGGCCCCGAGCCGGGTGGCGGGGGCGAGCCCGCGGGCGGCGAGGCGCGGCGAGGCGATGCGCGTCGCGAGCCGGCGCAGGCCGAAGCGGTGGAGACCGAACGCGGCGCCGCGGCGGGCCGCGTTCTCCCGGACGAAGTCGTCGACGGCGTCGCGCGCGGCGCCCACGACGAGCGCCTCGGACGCCGGCGGCAGGCTCTCGACGAAACGGTGGGCGGCGGCCAGGCGAGCCGCCGCGCTCGCGGACCGGTGAAGCGTCACCGCGCCCACGACCGCCGCCCTCCCCACCACGCGCGCCGGCCGCGGACCGGCATCGGGAATCGCGCCGGCGTCACCGCGCCCACGACCGCCCTCCCCACCACGCGCTCACGCGCCGTCGTCCACGCGGCGGGCGCCGCGCACGTTGACGCCGCCGGCAAAGCTGTCGCACTCGAGGCCGGCCGCCTCGCGAAACCGGTCGGCCATGCGGGCGGCCAGCATCCGGGCCTGATCGTCGGAGGCGGCGAACGCGAACACCGACGGGCCCGACCCGGACAGCGAGCATCCGAGCGCCCCCGCCTCGAGGGCGGCCCGCTTGACATCGGCGAACCCCGGCACGAGCGGCGCGCGGACGGGCTCGACGAGGGCGTCGCTGATCGACCGCCCCAGCAGCGCGAGGTCCGACCGGTGGAGGGCGGTGATCATCGCCGCGAGCTGGCCGAGGTTGGCGACCGCGTCCCCGATGGCGAAGCGGCGCTCGGCCACGAGCCGCCGCGCATCCGCCGTGGAGACCGCGGTGTGCGGGTGCACGACGGCGACCCGCAGGGCCTCGGGGACCGGCAGCGACAGGAGCTCCATCGGGTCGTAGCTCCGAATCAGGACGAGCCCGCCCGTCACGCAGGGAGCGACGTTGTCGGCGTGGACGCCGCCCGACACCGCGCGCTCGCCCTCGAGGGCGCAGGCGATGACCTGGTCCCTGTCGAGGGCCCCGCCGAGCAGCTCGCTCACCGCGAGGGCCCCCGCGACGCTGCTCGCGGCCGAGCTGCCGAGCCCGCTCGCCAGCGGCATGCGCTTGTCGAGCCACAGCCGCACGCCGGGCCGCCGCGGCCCGGCGCCGACGGCGTCGGCCAGGCGCAGCGCGGCCGAGGCGGCGATGCCGACGACGTTGCGGGCCGGGTCGGTCGTCAGCCGGTCCGCGTTCCCCCGCATGCCGGCGATCTCGACTCCCGGCCGGTCGGACCACTCCGCGTCCACGAAGTCGCCCGGCTCCTCGATGGCGAGCCCGAGCACGTCGAAGCCGGGTCCGAGGTTGGACAGGGTGGCGGGAGCGAAGACGCGTACGCGGTCCCGTATGGGCGTGGACATGGACATTGCGGGCGAAGGACCGGATGCGATGGCGGTAGCTGATCGGGCCGCGCCGGCTCCCGGCAAGGGGGGAGCCGGCGCGCATCCGATACCCGGTGGGGCCTGCGGAGGAATCGCCTGGCCCGCCAATCGTAGCCTTCGGCTCCGCTTGGCGCCCAACCCAACCCTCCAGGAGTCCGCGCCGCTCCACGGCGCCGACTCCTGGCCCGCCAATCGTAGCCTTCGGCTCCGCTTGGCGCCCAACCAATCCTACAGGAGTCCGCGCCGTTCCACGGCGCCGACTCCTGGCCCGCCAATCGTAGCCTTCGGCTCCGCTTGGCGCCCAACCAATCCTACAGGAGTCCGCGCCGTTCCACGGCGCCGACTCCTAGCGCCGTCCCTCCTGCTCCACGGCCTCCTCGAGATCGTCGAGGGTGGCGGTGCCGGGGCCGTGCAGCGGCACGATGGTGTTGATGCGCAGCCGCTTCTCCTCGATGTTCTCGAGCAGGGCGGCCGCGAACGGGGCCTCCGCCGCCCCCGGCGAGAACGAGTCCACCTCGAACAGGATCCGCTCGCGGGTCGCGGGCAGGTACGCCATCACGATGCCGTCGCTGTGCCGGTCGCCCACGATGCGCGAGATCTCCAGGGTGCGGCGGCCACTGCTCAGCTCGTAGGTGTCGTCGCCCTGCACCGTCTCGATATTGAGCGGCTGCGGGTTCCGGGCCAGGGCGTCCTGCTCGATCGTGTGCTGCCGGGCCACGAGGTCCTCGAAGAACGGCGCGTTGATCTCGTGGGTGATCACCGTCAGCCCCTCGGAGACGGCGGCGCGGATGCCGGCGGAGTGGTCGAAGTGGTGATGCGTGTTGACCACGTACTGCAGCGGCGTGTCCGGCACCAGCCCCCGGGCGTGCTCGATGACGGCCAGGGTGCGCGCCTCGCTCTGGGGCGCCTCGATGAGGGCGAGGAAGTCGTCGAACTCGACGAGGGCGCTGTGATGCGAGCCGCCCGTCAGGTGCCAGACCCCGTTGGCGACCTCCTCCGACTCGACCACGACCTCGTCCGCCGGCGGCGGGGCGGCCGAGACCGACAGGTCGCCGACCGGCGCCTGGGTGTCGCTGGTCACCCGGTACTCGGCGATCGTGTACTGGTCGAGGTTGATGGTGTACTGCCGGGGCAGCGTCAGCCGCGCCTGGAACCCGCCCAGTCCGCCCGACTCGGCATAGTCCTCGAAGACCGTCTCGTAGGTGACGTCACCCAGCATGGGGTGGTAGCGGGTGGAGACGACCCGGCTGGGATGCAGGGTGTCCACGTCGACGTAGAGGGTGAACTGGGCGCCGTCGGCGGCCGCGATGTCGACGACGTGGTCCCCGCCCTCGTCGCGCAGGTTGCTCGCCGTCGAGGTCTCGTCGAGCCCGAGGAGAATGATGCCGAGGGGGTTGTGGTACAGCTCGGCCCGGCGCTGCGACGCCACCCGGTCGGACGCCTGCACGAACCCGTCGTCCCCTTCGTCGTAGGCGACGTCGCCGTCGAGGCCGAAGGTCTGGCGCACGCCGAACAGGGCGTTGCCGGTGAAGAACGTCGTGGTGCGATCCTGCCGAAGCTGCCACCGCTGGTTGGTGAAATCGATCGCGAGGCGGTAGTTCTCGATCTCGTAGTACGGCAGGTCGGCCCGCGGGGTCTGGTTCTGGCCGAGGCGGTAGGTCCGCCCCGACCCCTCGAGGATCACGCCGGTCGTCTCGCTGACGGCGCGGAGGCTCCCCATCGCCTCCGCGGCCTCCTCGAGGAGCCCCAGCTCGGGCGTTGCCGGCCCGCAGCCGACGAACAGGGCGCACGATACGACCAGAAGTTGCTTCCACCTCTTCATGAGTCCGCACTCCTTTCGCCCACGACGAGAAGACCACGAGCGGCCCGACCGAAGGCGCACGGACCCGCAACGGACTTCGGCGCAACGGGGTCGAATACGCCTGCCGCAGGGAACACTATCCGACAGGGGGGCATTCTGTCGCAAACCCGGCAGGGGTGCAACCGCAATGCCGCCCCCTCGCGGTCGGGTTCCCGCGGGCGCGGCGGGCGCGGCCGTCCTGCTCGCGACCCGGGGGGGGAAGTCGACGGTTACAGGAGCCCGAGCTGGAGCCTGGCTGCGTCGGACATCTTGTTCATGTCCCACTGCGGCTCCCACACCACGTCGACCCAGGCGTCGCTGACGCCCGGTACGCCCTTGGCCTTCGCCTTCACCTCCCCCGGCAGTGACTGGGCGGCGGGGCACGCGGGCGAGGTCAGGGTCATGCGGATGCCCACCAGCCCGTCGGCGTTCACGTCGACGTCGTAGATGAGCCCCAGCTCGTAGATGTTGACGGGGATCTCGGGGTCGTAGACGGTCGACAGGGCCTCGATGAGCTTCGGCTTGAGCTCGAGCGTCTTCAGGGGGTCCGGCTCGATGGGGTCGTGGGTGACGGCCGGCGGCGGGGCCGGCGGCTCGCTCGGCAGGATGGGCCGGGGCGGCTCGGGACTCGCGGGAGCGGCCGCGGCCGGTGCCTCCGTCGGGCCCGGCCCGGCGGCGGACGCCGGCGCGTCGCCCTGGGCCGACGTGTCGAACTTGAAGATTCCCACTGGCGCTGCCTCCCGGGATACGGATTCGTCACCCGACGCGGACCGCGGCTACTCCGTGGAGACGACCTCGTGGCGGTCGTCCACCGCCGCCCGCAGGGTGTGCCACGCCAGGATCGCACATTTGACGCGGGCGGGATAGTCGCGCACCCCCGCAAAGACGGCCAGCTTCCCCAACTCCGCGTCGTCCACCGCCGCACCCTTGTCGGTGACCAGCCGGTGGAACCGGTCGAAGAGCTCGCGCAGCTCGTCGAGGGTCCGCCCCTTGACGCCCTCGGTCATGAGGGACGCCGAGGCCTTCGAGATGGCGCAGCCGGACCCTTCGAAGCGGAGGTCGGCCACCCGGTCGCCAGCGAGCTTCAGCGTGATCGAGAGCTTGTCCCCGCAGAGCGGGTTGTGGCCGTCGGCGTGGAGATCGGCGTCGTCGAGCCGCCCGAAGTTGCGCGGGCTGCGGTTGTGGTCGAGGATGACTTCCTGATACAGCTCCCGTAGGTCGGACATCTCGTCTCCGTCTCCCGCCCCGTCCGGCTCGCGCGCGGCTTGGCCCCGCCAGTCGTCGCCAGCAGCTCCACGGCGCAGACTCCTAGCCGAACAGCTCCCTGACCCGGGCCAGCGCCGCCACCAACTGATCGATCTCGTCCGTCGTGTTGTACATGGCGAGCGAGGCGCGGGCGGTGGCGGGCACCCCGAGCCGGTCCATCACCGGCTGGGTGCAGTGGTGGCCGGTGCGAATCGCGACCCCCTCGGCGTCCACGATGGTCCCGATGTCATGGGGGTGCGCGCCCTCGATCACGAACGACAGGATGCTCGCCTTGTCGGCGGCGGTCCCGACGAGGCGCAGCCCGGGCACCGCGGACAGCGCCCCGGTGGCGTAGGCGAGGAGCCGCCGCTCGTGGGCCACTATCGCATCGAACCCGACCCCGGTGATGAAGTCGACGGCCGCCCCGAGCCCGACCGCGCCCGCGATGTGCGGGGTGCCCGCCTCGAACCGGTGCGGAAGCTCGTTGTAGGTCG
This sequence comes from Vicinamibacterales bacterium, assembly GCA_965215105.1. Taxonomy (GTDB): domain Bacteria; phylum Acidobacteriota; class Vicinamibacteria; order Vicinamibacterales; family UBA8438; genus JAJEEA01. Next base: position 4,983,353 of record OZ244051.1, on the reverse strand, counting down.
TCTTCTCGAACGTCACCGAGCTGATCATGTCGCCGCCGCCCTGGTAGGGCGGCATCGCCTCGAGCAGGGCGCGGCGGCCGTAGAGGGCCCCGATGCCGGTCGGGCCGTACAGCTTGTGCCCGGTGACGACGTAGAAGTCGCAGCCCAGCGCCTGCACGTCGACGGGCATGTGGTACGCGGCCTGCGCCCCGTCGACGAGCACCGGGATGCCCTGCCGGTGGGCCAGCTCGACCACCCGCCCGACGGGATTGACGGTGCCCAGCGAGTTCGACATGTGCACGATGGACACGAGCCGGGTCCGCGGACCCAGCAGGGCCTCCAGCTCGTCGACGAGCAGCTCCCCCGCGTCGGAGAACGGCGCCACCCGCAGCTTGGCGCCCTTCTCCTCGCACACGAGCTGCCACGGCACGATGTTCGAATGGTGCTCCATGCCCGAGAGCACCACCTCGTCGCCCGGGCCGATGCGGCTGCGGCCGAACGTCTGCGCGACGAGGTTGATGCCCTCCGTCGCGTTGCGGGTGAAGACGATCTCGGCCGGCTCGGCCGCGTTCAGGAAGGCCGCCACCTTGCCGCGCGCGCCCTCGTAGGCCTCGGTCGCGTCCTGGCTCAGCGCGTACACCCCGCGGTGGATGTTGGCGTTGCCGGCCGCGTAGTACCGGGCCAGCGTGTCGAGCACCGGTTGCGGCTTCTGGGTGGTCGCGGCGTTGTCGAGATAGGCCAGGGGCTTGCCGCCGACGGTCTGCGCGAGTATCGGGAACTGCCCGCGGATCCGGGCCACGTCCAGCGAGGCGGGCGCCGATGCGGTCACGCTGCTCATCGGCACCCTCGTCACGGCGCCGACGCCCGGCTTCCGTTCATCGGGAGCCGCTCGAGCAGCAGCGCGTCGAGCTGGCGGCGGATCGCCTCCACCTTGATGTGACCGAGCAGGTCGGCCGCGAACGCGTGAATCAGCAGCCGCCGGGCCTGCGCCTCCGACAGGGCGCGCGACCGCAGGTAGAAGAGCGCGTCCGCGTCGAGCTGGCCGACGGTGGCGCCGTGGGTGCACTTCACGTCGTCGGCGAAGATCTCGAGCTGCGGCTTGGTCGTGATCTGCGCGTCCTCGGACAGCAGCAGCGCCTTGTTCGACTGCTTGGCGTCGGTCTTCTGGGCGTCGAGCCGGACGATGATCTTGCCGTTGAACACGGCGCGGCTCCGGCCGTCGAGAATCCCCTTGTACAGCTCGTGGCTGTCGCAGTGGGGCATGGCGTGGTCGATGGTCGTCTGGTTGTCGACGAGCTGCCGGCCGGCGGCCAGGTAGAGCCCGTTCAGGGTGCACTCGCCCCCCTCGCCCCCGAGGACGACCCCCGCCTCGTTCCGCACGATGGCCCCGCCCGCGGTGATGGCGTGGGACGAGAAGTTGCCGGCCCGGCCGATGCGGACCGCGAGGTTGCCCACGTGGTACGCGGCGGCGGCCTCGCGCACCACCGTGTAGTGGTCCACGACCGCGTTCTCCGCGACCGACACCTCGGTCACCGAATTGCTCAGGTACGGGGTCTCCCCGGTCCCCGCGTGGCTCTCGACCACCCGGACCTCGCTGCTCGCCCCGGCCACCACCAGCACCCGCGGCTGGCTGAGCACCGGGGCCGCCCCGCTCGACGACGCGAAGAGGAGGTGGACGGGACGGTCGACCACCACGCCGCCGTCCACCTCGATGACCGCTCCGTCGCCGAGGAAGGCGGTGTTGAGGGCGGTGAACGCGTGCCGCTCGAACCGCGCGAGGCGCCCGAGGTACGGCGCGACGGCGTCGAGCCCCCCCGCCTCGCCGGCCATCGCCGCGAGCCCGCGCACGCGGACCCCGGGCGGCAGGCCCGACGCGTCCGACAGCTCCGGCGCGAAGCGGCCGTTGACGAAGACCAGCTCGGGGCCGCCGGAGCTCGGCAGGCGCAACGTGTCGAGGGCCTCGCGGCCGGGCCCTTCCGCCGCAGCCGGGGCCTGGAACGGCGTCTGGGCGATGGGGGCGATGTTCGTGAACCGCCACTCCTCGAGCCGGGTGGTGGGGAACCCGAGCCGGTCGAAGCAGCGGAACGCGTCGTCGCGCAGGGGCCCGAGCGGGCCGGCGGGCGGTGCCGTCCGCTTCATGGCCGCGAACTGCTCGGCGTAGCTGTCGGCGCTGATGGCGATCTGCGGCATGAGGCGTTCCGTATCGCGCCGACCCGCTACGCGGTCGCCGCCGCCGGCTCCGCGTCGAGCCAGCCGTAGCCCTTCTCCTCGAGCTCGAGCGCGAGCTCCTTGCCGCCCGACCTCACGATGCGCCCCTTCGAGAGGACGTGCACGAAGTCGGGAACGATGTAGTGCAGCAGCCGCTGGTAGTGGGTCACCACGACCATGGAGCGCTCGGGGCTCCGCATGGCGTTGACACCGCCGGCAACGGTCTTGAGGGCGTCGATGTCGAGGCCCGAGTCGGTCTCGTCGAGAATCGCCAGCGTGGGCTCGAGCACCGCGAGCTGGAAGATCTCGTTCCGCTTCTTCTCGCCCCCGGAGAACCCGTCGTTGACGGGACGGTTCAACAGGGCGTCGTCCATGTCGAGCAGCGACATGCGCTTGCGGACGAGGGTCATGAAGTCCATCGCGTCGAGCTCGGGCTGCCCCCGGTGCTTCCGCACCTCGTTCAGGGCCGCCTTGAGGAGGTAGGCGTTGTTGACGCCGGGAATCTCGACCGGATACTGGAACGCGAGGAAAAGGCCCTCGCGCGCCCGCTCCTCGGGGTCGAGCTCCAGCAGGTCCTGCCCCTTGAACGTCGCCGACCCCGCGGTGACCTCGATCCCGTCCCGGCCGGCCAGCACCCCCGCCAGGGTGCTCTTGCCGGAGCCGTTCGGCCCCATGATGGCGTGGACCTCGCCGGGGCTCACGGTCAGCTCGATCCCGTTCAGGATCTGCCGGTCGCCGGCCTTCGCCTGCAGATTGCGAATCTCAAGCATCGATTCCCCGTCCAGTCCCTCTCCAGCCCTCTACCTGGCCTGCCCGGCCCGCCCGGCGGCAATGGCCGCGCCCCGGCGCCGCCGCCAGCCCTACCCGACGCTGCCTTCGAGGCTGACGCTCAGCAGCTTCTGGGCCTCGACCGCGAACTCCATCGGCAGCTCGCGGAAGACCTCCTTGCAGAACCCGTTGACGATCAGGTTGACCGCGTCCTCGGTCGACAGCCCGCGCTGGCGGCAGTAGAAGATCTGGTCCTCGCCGATCTTCGACGTCGACGCCTCGTGCTCGACCTGCGACGACGTGTTCTTCACCTCGAGATACGGGAAGGTGTGGGCGCCGCAGCGGTCGCCGATGAGCAGCGAGTCGCACTGCGAGAAGTTGCGGGCGCCGCGCGCCCCCTTGCCGATGCGCACGAGGCCCCGGTAGGTGTTCTGGCCGTACCCGGCCGAGATGCCCTTCGACACGATGGTGCTGCGGGTGTTCCGGCCCAGGTGCACCATCTTCGTCCCGGTGTCCGCCTGCTGCCGGTTGTTGGTCACCGCCACCGAGTAGAACTCGCCGACGGCGTTGTCGCCCTGCAGGATGCAGCTCGGGTACTTCCAGGTGATGGCCGAGCCGGTCTCCACCTGGGTCCACGTCACCTTGGCGTTGGCCAGCGCCTTGCCCCGCTTGGTCACGAAGTTGTAGATCCCGCCCTTGCCGTCCTTGTCGCCGGGGTACCAGTTCTGCACCGTCGAGTACTTGATGGTGGCGTCGTCGAGGGCCACCAGCTCGACCACCGCGGCGTGGAGCTGGTTCTCGTCGCGCTGGGGGGCGGTGCAGCCCTCGAGGTAGCTCACCTCGGCGCCCTCGTCGGCGACGAGCAGGGTCCGCTCGAACTGGCCGGTGTTGGCGGCGTTGATGCGGAAGTACGTCGACAGCTCCATCGGGCACTTCACGCCCCTGGGGATGTAGGCGAACGACCCGTCGCTGAACACCGCGGAGTTGAGGGCGGCGAAGAAGTTGTCGGTGTGCGGCACCACGGTGCCGAGGTACCGGCGGACGAGATCGGGATGGTCGCGCACCGCCTCGGAGAACGAGCAGAAGATGATGCCGAGGTCGGCCAGCGTGTCCTTGAACGTGGTGGCGACCGAGACGCTGTCGAAGACGGCGTCGACGGCCACGCCGGACAGGCGCTTCTGCTCGTCGAGCGAGATCCCGAGCTTGTCGAAGGTGGCCCGGATCTCGGGGTCGACCTCGTCGAGGCTCTCGAGCTTCGGCTTCTTCTTGGGGGCCGCGTAGTAGCTGATGGCCTGGTAGTCGACGGGCGGATAGCGCACGTTGTGCCACGTCGGCTCGGTCATCTTCGACCAGATCCGGAAGGCGTCGAGGCGCCAGTCGAGCAGCCACCCCGGCTCGCCCTTCTTCGCCGAGATCATCTCGATGACCTCTTCGTTCAGGCCGACGGGGATCGACTCGGTCTCGACGTCGGTGGTGAACCCGTACTTGTATTCCTGCTTCGCAAGCTCTTCGACGGTCTGGATCGCGGTGCTCATGACGCTCTCCCGGCCCGGCAAGGGCGACCGGCAACCCCGAATCTGATTGCCGACCAAAACGGTCGCATATCAACATATCACGGGGCGCGGCCGGCCGACAACGCCGGGGGGCGCCTCACCGGGCCGGCCGGAGCCGGCTGACGGCGAGGCCGACCACGACCACCGCGACGGTGCCGATGACGTTGTTCCAGAGGAAGGACACGTCGACCGCGCTCTCGACGAGGGCCACCGACGCCATGCCCGCGAAGAGGCCGACGAAGGCGCCGTCGGCGGTGGCCCGGCGGAACCCGACGGCGAGCACGAACACCCCCAGGAGCGACCCGTAGAAGTACGACCCGACCTGGTTGACGACCTCGATCAGCGACCCGAGGTTGGCCGCGAACACCGCGAAGACGGTGGCCACCACCCCCCACAGGGCGGTCGCGAGCTTCGACACCCGCAGGTAGTGGCGGTCCGTCGCCCCGGTGTTCAGGTACCGCCGGTAGAAGTCGATGACGCTGGTCGTGGACAGCGCCGCCAGCTCGGCCGCCGCGCTCGACATCGCGGCCGCGAAGATGGCCGCGATGAGCAGGCCCACGAGCCCCACCGGCAGGTGGGTGACGATGAACGTGGGGAACACGTAGTTGACGTCGGAGTACTCCTCGCCGGTGGCCTCCTGCGCCAGACCCGCCGCCCGATCGCGAACCGCCCCCACCCGCGTCTGGCTGGCCGCGAACGCCGCCCGCGCGTCGGCGACGGCCGCCGCGCCGCCGGTCCGGCGCGCGTCGAGCATCTCTTCGGCGGCGGCCCGGCGGTCCGCGAACGCCTCCGCGAACGCCGTCTCCAGCCCCGCGTACTCCGCCGCCCGATCGCCGGCGCGGACCGCCGCGTCCCGCACGGGGTGGAAGAGCATCGGCGCCGGGTTGAACAGGTGGAACACGAACACCAGCACGCCGGTCAGCAGGATCAGCGCCTGCAGCGGGATCTTCCAGTACGCGCTCATCAGCAGCGACCGGCGGGCGGCGTCCACCGAGTCGGCCGTCAGGTGGCGCTGCACCTGGCTCTGGTCGCACCCGAAGTACCCGAGCATGAGGAAGAGCCCGCCCAGCAGGCCCGACCAGAACGTGTAGGTCTCGCCCGGATCCACGGAGAAGTCGACGGCCGTGAGCCGCTCCGCCGCGCCGGCCAGGTGCATCGCGTCCCCGAGGCCCACCCCCCCCGGCAGCCCGAGGACGAGGGCCGCGACCACCGCGAGGAGGCCGCCCACGATGATGACCATCTGCTTGACGTCGGCCCACGCGACCGCCTGCACCCCGCCCAGCATCGTGTAGCAGGTCGTCGGCACCCCGATGGCGAGGGCGGTGAGGGTGAGGTTCCACCCCAGCACCACCGACAGCACCACCGCGGGGGCGGAGATGATCACGCCGACCGCGAGCCCTCGCGAGACCAGGAAGATCAGGCTCGTCAGGGCCCGGGTCTTCCGGTCGAAGCGGCGCTCGAGGTACTCGTAGGCGGTGAAGACGCGGGCCCGGTAGAGGAACGGGACGAGGGTCACCGACAGGACGATCATCGCCAGCGGCAGGCCGAAGTACATCTGCACCAGCCGCAGGCCGTCGGCGTAGCCCTGCCCGGTCGTGCCGACCAGGGTGATGGCGCTCATCTGGGTGGCCATCACCGACAGCCCGACCGCCCACCACGGGAGCGACCGGCCCGCGAGGAAGTACCCCTCGACCGCGTCGGTCCCCCGGGACCGCTTCACGCCGTCGTACAGGACCCAGGCGAGGTAGCCGCCGATGATGAACCAGTCGATGGGGTGCATGTGGAGGGCGCCGGCTCCCGCGGCGCAGGCTCCTAGCCCGAGAAGTGCCGCGAGAAGATCCACAACGCCGCGAGCACGAGCGCCTCGACGACCAGCACGGCGGCGTAGGTGGCGGCGAAGGGCTCTTCCCCACGGGTGTCGAGCACGCGCGGGACGTCCTCGGGCTGCTGAGTCATGGCCGTCGGCCCAGAGTATACCCGCCGGCGCGGCGGCGGCGCCGCGGAAGCGCCGCGGCGGGCAGGGTTGCGCGGGGGCGTCGGCGTCGATAGAATTGCGGGCGACAGACGTTTGTGAATCGATGCACGTGGGCGGGCTCTCGCCGGCCCGGCGTCGCCGAGTGCTGAATCGAGACGGGAATCGCGACGCCGCCCGCCCCCTTCGAGGGTCCGCGGGCGCCGGCGCCGGTCACGTCACTGCCTCACGCCCGACCCGCGCCGCCGGCCGCGGCGGCGACCGGATCGCAGGCAGGTCCAGAAAGGAGTCACGACGTTGGAGAACGTGACCACCGCCGAACATGTCTCGCAAGCCGCGCACGACGGGCATGCCCACGACGAGCACGAGCTGAGCTTTCTGCGGGCGTACGTCTTCTCGGTCGACCACAAGGTGATCGGCATCCAGTATGCGATCACCGCCATGCTCTTCCTGCTGTTCGGCTTCTCGCTGATGATGGTGATGCGGTGGCAGCTCGCCTATCCGGGCGCGCCCATCCCGTTCATCGGCAACTTCCTCGGGCAGGCGAACGCGCCGGGCGGCATCATGCTGCCCGAGTTCTACAACCAGCTCGGGGCCATGCACGGCACCATCATGGTGTTCATGGGGGTCGTGCCCCTCGCCGTCGGCGGCTTCGGCAACTACGTGCTGCCGCTGCAGATCGGCGCCCCCGACATGGCGTTCCCGCGGCTGAACATGGCCAGCTACTGGGCGTTCTTCCTGGGCGGCGTGGTCATGTTCGCCAGCTTCTTCGTGCCGGGCGGGGCCGCCAACTCCGGCTGGACCTCGTACGCCCCGCTGTCGGTCATCGCCCTCGAGGGGCAGACGTGGTGGCTCGTCGGGATGATCTTCCTGATCACCTCGTCGCTGCTGGGCTCGATCAACTTCATCGTCACCACCTTCCAGCTCCGGGCCCCCGGCCTGAGCTTCACGCGGCTGCCGTTCTTCGTGTGGGCGCAGCTCGTCACCGCGTTCCTGCTCCTGCTGGCGTTCCCGCCCCTCGAGGTCGCGGGCATCCTGCAGCTCATGGACCGGGTCGCCGAGACCAGCTTCTTCATGCCGAGCGGGCTCGTCACCACCGAGGGCCCCCTCGACATCAGCGGCGGCGGGAGCCCGCTGCTCTGGCAGCATCTGTTCTGGTTCCTCGCCCACCCCGAGGTCTACGTCCTGATCCTGCCGGCGATGGGCATCGTGGCGGAGATCCTCGCCAACAACACCCGAAAGCCGCTCTGGGGCTACCGCGTCCTCGTGGCGTCGATCGTCTTCCTCGGGTTCATGTCGTTCATCGTGTGGGCGCACCACATGTTCCTGACCGGCATGGGCACGACGATGAGCGCCTTCTTCCAGACCACGACGATGATCATCTCGGTGCCGTCGGTGATCATCCTGTCGGCGTTCTTCATCACGCTCTACGGCGGGTCCATCCGCTACAACGTGCCGATGCTGTTCGCGCTCGCCTTCCTGCCGATGTTCGGCATCGGGGGGCTGACGGGCCTGCCGCTGGGCCTCTCCGCGCCCGACCTGCACCTGCACGACACCTACTACGTGATCGGCCACTTCCACTACGTGGTGGCCCCCGGCACCATCTTCGCGCTGTTCGCGGGCCTCTACTACTGGTACCCGAAGGCGACGGGCCGGGTGATGAACGAGCTGCTCGGCAAGATCCACTTCTGGGGCTCGCTGATCTCGATCAACGTGGTGTTCATGCCGATGTTCATCACCGGCCTCGTCGGGGTGAACCGGCGGCTCTACGACGGCGGCATGCAGTACGCGCACGCCCAGGAGGTCATGGAATGGAACGCCGTGATGTCCTACGGCGCCTGGGCCCTCGGGTTCTTCCAGATCTTCTTCATCGTCAACTTCTTCTGGAGCATCCGTAACGGGAAGCAGGTCGACGACAACCCGTGGAAGGCCACCACCATCGAGTGGCAGGCGCCCTCGCCGCCGCCGCACGGCAACTTCACCGCGCCGCCCGAGGCGCACCGGGGACCCTACGAGTACAGCGTGCCCGGCGCTCCCGACGACTTCACCATGCAGGGACAGGCGACCGGCGCCGAGCCCGCAGCCGCGAAGGTGTAGAAGGTAACCAGGATGGAGATTCCGTACACCGTAGCCGAACGGCCGGACACCGGCTTGAACAACGTCAAGCTCGGCATCTGGCTCTTCCTGGCCTCCGAGGTGATGCTGTTCGGCGGGCTCTTCTCGACCTACGTCATCCTGCGGGTGGGCGGCGTCGACTGGCCGCTGGGCGCCGAGTACCTGAACATCCCGATCGGGGCGTTCAACACCGCGGTCCTCATCGGGTCCAGCGTGACGATGGTCATGTGCTTCGCGTCGCTGAAGCTCGGCGACTTCGCGAAGTACAAGACGTACATGGGCGCGACCATCCTGCTCGCCCTCACCTTCCTCGTGGTGAAGTTCTTCGAGTACTACGAGAAGGTGTCGCACGACCATCTGCCATCGCACAGCACGTTCCTCGCCATCTACTGGACGATGACGGCGCTGCACGGGCTGCACATCGTCGGCGGCGTCGTCGTGAACGGCTACTTCTGGGGCCCCGGCAGCCGGATGTGGCACGAGAAGCGGGAGATGTTCGAGAACCGGGTGGAGGCGGCGGGCCTGTACTGGCACTTCGTCGACCTCGTCTGGATCTTCCTGTTCCCGGTGCTCTACCTGCTGTAGGAACCTGCGCCGGGGAACGGCGCGGACTCCTGGAGGGTTGGTCGGGCGCCGGGCGGAGCCGAGGCGACGATTGGCGGGCCAGGGCGGATGACGGGCAGCCGGGCCCGGCGGACGCCGGGCCGATCGCCCCGGGCGGCCCCCCGGACACTGCGGAGGCGTCATGAGCGGAAGCGCTGAAGAGACCAAGAAGCACATCGACATCTACATGAAGGTCGCCGGCGCGCTGGCGGTCCTCACGGTGGTGACCGTCCTGGCGTCGTACATCGACGTGGCGGTGCCCCTGGCGATCATCATCGCCCTCATCATCGCCACCGCGAAGGGGTCGCTGGTGGTGAGCTATTTCATGCACCTGGTCGACGAGAAGAGCCGGACCCTCGCCATCGCGCTGGCCCTGACCGTGTTCTTCTGGCTGGCCCTCATGCTCATCCCGATCTTCACGGTCTCGGACACCTACGGCGTCCACAAGCCGCTGCCGAACGCGAACGCGACGCACGCGGAGGACGAGGCGCACTGATGTCGTTGCGCGGCTTCCACATCCTCTTCATCGTGGCGTCGATCGGGCTGGCGCTGATGATGGCGGTGTGGGGCGGCGTGACCTGGGGGACGGCCCGCGGCACCGGCTGGCATCTCGTCACCGCGGTCGGGTCGCTGGCGACGGCGGGGCTGCTGTCGGCCTACGCGGTACGGTTCGTTCGGAAGACACGCGAGATCGGGCTCAAGTGAGCCCGGATGGACACGAGGCTGAGATGCTGGAATCATCGCGACACGTGCTGCGGACGCTGGCGTTGGCGGCGGGGCTCGTGCTGGCCGCGCCGCAGACCGGATGGGCCTGCCCGGTCTGCTTCGGCGACCCGAACTCGGCGATGTCGATCGGCGCGAGCTGGGGCATCCTGGTGATGATCGGCATCACCGCGGGCGTGCTGGGCTGCTTCGCCCGCTTTTTTCTCTATCTCTTGAAGCGATCGAGGATGGCGATCGGCGAGCGCGTCGACCTGTCGCCGTCGTCGCAGGCCAGGAGCCACTCGTAGCCCCGAGGCGCCGTTCGTCGGCGCGGGGCTGCGTGACGGGCGGGGAGCTTATCGATGCAGGAATTTCTCGGACTGCCGCTGCAGGCTTCGGCGCACGCCGCGGAGATCGACCGGATCATCGTCATCGTCCACTGGCTCATGGCGGTGCTGTTCGTGGGCTGGGGGATCTTCTTCGTCTACACCCTGATCCGCTTCCGCGCGTCCGCGAACCCGAAGGCGGACTACACCGGCGTGACGAGCCACACCTCGACCCGCCTCGAGATCGGCGTGGCCGTCGTCGAGGCCATCATCCTCATCTTCTTCGCGATCCCCGCGTGGACGGTGCGCGTCAACGCGTTCCCGCCCGAGGAAGGCGCGACGGTGGTGCACGTCGTGGCGAAGCAGTTCGAGTGGCACTCGATCTACCCCGGCCCCGACGGCATGTTCGGGCGCCGCGACGCGAGCCTGATCACGCCGACCAACGCGACGGGCCTGGACCGGAGCGACCCGGCCGGGGCCGACGACGTCGCCACCATCAACCAGCTCAACCTGCCGGTCGACGAACCCGTCATCGTGTACCTGTCGAGCCTCGACGTCATCCACAGCTTCGCGATTCCCCAGATGCGGGTGAAGCAGGATGCGATACCGGGCATGGAGATCCCGGTGTGGTGGGTGCCGACGGTAGCCGGCGACTACGAGGTCAACTGCTCGCAGCTCTGCGGGCTCGGCCACTACCGGATGCGCGGCTTCGTCACCGTCCAGAGCCGCGCCGAGTTCGACGACTTCCTCGCCACCGAGGGCGCCCGCATCGCCGCGGCGGCCGACTGAGTCCTGCGCACGAGCGGGCCGGCTCCCGGGCCGGACCCGCTCGCCCGTCGCCGGCCCCCGGTCGGCCCGCCCAGTACGAATCTCCCTCGTCTGACGCGGCCGCGGCGCCGCCCCCAATTCAGAGGCTCTGGAACCGCGACCATGTCGAGGTCGCACGCCGTCGTCGAACGCGGCCCGCGGTGCCGTTCAGTGGAAGGCGCCGGGGCACCGGTTCACTGCGCCCGGTCCAGCTCGTCCCGCACGATCTCGTCGAAGACCTCGTACGGCGCCGCCCCCATCACCGCGCGGCCGTTGATGAAGATGGTGGGCGTCGACTGCACGCCCAGCGACTCGCCGTACCGCAGGTCGGCGCTGACCTGCTCGGCGAAGCGGCCGCTGTCGAGGCAGGCGTCGAACGACGCCTGATCGAGGCCCAGCTCGCCGGCGTGACGCTTCAGGTCGTCCACCTCGAGCTCGTCCTGCCGCTCGAACATCGCGTCGTGCAGCTCCCAGAACCGGCCCTGCACGTTGGCGCAGAGACCCGCCTCGGCCGCCTTGAACGCCTGGGCGTGGTTGGGCAGCGGGAAGTCCTTGAAGACGAGCCGGACGTCGTCGCCGTACTCCGCCTTCAGGCGGTCGAGGGTGCCGGTCAGCCGCTCGCAGAACGGGCACTGGAAGTCGGAGAACTCCACGATCTCGACCGGCGCGCCGGCGGGGCCGAGGACGGGGTCGCCCTCAACGACCTCGACGGGGGTGCGGGGCGGCTCGAGCTCCACCCGGATGTCGTCGGCGCCGGCCCGCAGCTCCGCCATGTACGCGTGCAGGGCCTGCATGGGCCGCTGCTGGGCGAGGAACGCCCGGATCTGCGGCGCCATCTGCTCCTCGGTCATGTTGGGGAAGGCGCGCCGGTTCTGCTCGTAGACGCGGGTGACGTCCTCGCCGGTGACGGGCAGGGTCCTCGCCGGCAGCTCCTGAGCGAGCAGCTCGTCGCGCGACGTGCCCCTGGCGATGGCCTCGCGCTCGATGAGGATCTCGCCGATGACGACGTCGAGCGTACGCTTGCGGGTCTCGTACAGCTCCTGCAGCATGCGCATCCGCGAGGGCGCGTCGTTGCTGCGCCACGCCTCGTCGAGCTCGGCCATGGTGACCGCCCGGTCGCCGACGCGCCCCACCACCTCGTCGTCGGACTGCGCGAGGGTCGGCGCGCCGCAGGCCGCGGACACCGCGAGAAGGGCGCCGAGAACGCAAAGCCGCTGGAACATGGAGGATACCTTTCGTGATGACTGCGAGCCCGCGCGGGCCCGCCGTTCGACCTCGCCCCGCGAGGAACGTCGGGGTTGCGCAGAGGGCGACCGGCGGCGTTCCCGGTACGGTTGCCGGCCTGTTCGGAACGAGCAAGCCACTCTATCATGATCCCGTGGCGGACCCGGTCCGTCGCGTCCCGTCGCCGAACGCACGCCTGACGAAACCCGTGATCGGATCCGAATGACGACCAACCGCATCCGGACCCGCCCCGCGCGCACCGGCGCGGAGGCCCCGTCGGTCCCGTTCACCGACGACGTCGCCGGTTTCCTCGAGGACGCGGCGCACTTCCCCGGCGGCCATGCGCCGGCGGCGGCGTTCCCCCGCGACGAAACGGAGTGCTCCTCCCTGGTGCGCGACGCCGCCCGCATCCTGCCGGTCGGGGCGCAGTCGTCCCTGACGGGGGGCGCGACCCCGATGGGCGAGCTGGTGCTGAGCACGTCGCGGATGAACGCCGTCGGGGACCTGGAGAACGACCGGATCACCGTGCAGCCGGGCGTCGCCCTGACCACCCTGCGCGAGGTCCTGGACGCGGCCGGCAAGGCGTATCCGCCGGTCCCCACGTTCGAGGGAGCGACCGTCGGGGGGGTGGTGTCGACCAACGCGGCGGGCGCCGCGACGTTCAAGCACGGCACGACGCGCGACTGGGTGCGCCGCCTGACGGTGGTGCTCGCCTCGGGCGACGTGCTCGACCTCGAGCGGGGGCAGGTGCGGGCGGCGGACGGCCGCTTCGTCATCGACACGTCGCAGGGCGAGATCGTGGTCCCCGCCCCTGACTATCGCCTGCCGCGCGTGCCCAAGTGCTCGGCCGGCTACCACGCCGCGCCCGACCTCGATCTCGTCGACCTGTTCGTGGGCTCGGAAGGCACCCTGGGGGTGGTGACCTCGGTGACCCTCGACGTCCTGCCCCGGCGGCCCGAGGTCTGCGTGGTCATGACGTTCCTCGAGGGCGAGGACCGGGCGACGGACCTGGCAAGCCGGCTCCGCGACGTCTCGATGGAGACCCGGCGGCGGGCCGATCCGGCCGGGCTCGACGTCGCGGCCATCGAGTACCTCGACCGGCGGTCGCTGGAGCTGGTCCGGGCCGCGGGCACCGGCCCGGGCGCCCGCGTATCGGTTCCGGCGACGGCGGGCGCGGCGCTCCTTCTCCAGATCGAGCTGCCCCCCGGCACCAGCGCCGACGAGGTCCACGAGCAGATCGGCCTCGCCGCCTCGACGGCGACGCCGGCCGGCCCCGTCGTCCAGCTCTGCCGCCTCCTCGCGGACGAGGACCTCCTCGACCGCACCGAGCTCTCGGCCCCCGGCGAGACGGCCCGGGCGGCCGAGCTGCTCGCGCTCCGCGAGGCGGTGCCCGAGGCGGTGAACCGGCAGGTGGCTGTCGCCAGGCGCACCGTCGATGGCACAATCGAGAAGACCGCCGCCGACATGATCGTGCCCTTCCCGAAGCTGCCCGACTGCCTGCGCCTCTTCCGCGCCGCCTTCGAGTCGCGCGGCCTCGACCACGCGGTGTGGGGGCACCTGTCCGACGCCAACCTGCACCCCAACGTCATTCCCCGCTCGGCCGACGACGTGCGGGCGGGCAAGGAAGCGATCCTCGAGTGCGGGCGCGAGGTCGTCCGCCTCGGGGGCTGCCCCCTCGCCGAGCACGGGGTGGGCCGCAACCCCGTCAAGCAGGCGCTGCTGCGGCTGCTCCACGGCGACGCCGGCATCGAGCGGATGCAGGCCGTCAAGCGCGCCCTCGACCCCGAGAACAGGCTGGCCCCGGGGGTAATCTTCCCGCCCGCGGCCGGCGGGAAGGCACCGGCATGAGCACCCTGTTCCTCGCGCACTGGCTGACCACCGCCGTCGCCCTCGCGGTGACCGCCTGGGTCCTCCCCGGCGTCCGGGTCGACGGCCTCTTCTCGCTCGCCCTCGCCGGGCTCGTCCTCGGCTTCGTCAACGCCGTCGTGCGCCCGCTGCTGCTCCTGGTGACCCTGCCGTTCACGGTGCTGACGCTGGGGCTCTTCTACTTCGTCGTCAACGGCCTCGCGTTCGGCCTCGCCGCGTTCCTCGTCCCCGGCTTCAGCGTCGCGTCGTTCTTCTCGGCGATGCTGGGGGCGTTCGCGGTGGGGCTGGTGTCGTGGTTCATCGGGTCGTTCACCGGCGCCCGACCCCCCGTCCGCGGCTCGATGGTCGTCGACGTCCGCCGCGGCCCCGACGGGCGCTGGGGCGCCTGATCCTCGTCCCGCGGCGGACACTCTTCCGCGAGTGACGTCGACGGCGTCGGATGCGCCAAGCCCTCGAACGACGGCACGCACCTCGGGCGGGAAAGCGGGCCGGCCCTGGCCCCTGGCCGCTCGTCCAACGCCGCCAGCCCGGCGAGCTCCCGGCCCCCGGGGGGACCTCGTGGCTCCTACAGCTCGACGCGGCGGAGCCGCAGGGCGTTGGCGATGACCGACAGCGAGCTGAGGGTCATGGCGGCGCTCGCCCAGATGGGGCTGATGAGCAGGCCCATGACGGGATAGAGCAGCCCGGCCGCGACGGGGACGCCGACGGTGTTGTAGACGAACGCGAGGAACAGGTTCTGCCGGATGTTGCGCATGGTGGCGCGGCTCAGCCGGCGCGCCTGGGCGATGGCCCGCAGGTCGCCGCGCACGAGGGTGACGCCGGCGCTCTCCATCGCCACGTCGGTCCCTGTCCCCATGGCGATGCCCACCGCCGCCTCGGCCAGGGCCGGCGCGTCGTTGATGCCGTCGCCGGCCATCGCCACCACCCGGCCCGCCGCCTGGCGCTCGGCCACGATGCGCCGCTTGTCGGCGGGGAGCACGCCGGCGACGACCTCGCGGATGCCGAGCCGGGCCGCCACCGCCTCGGCCGTCACCGGGTTGTCGCCGGTGACCATGACGAGGTCGAGCCCCTCCGCCCGCAACTGCCGCACCGCCTCCGGGGTCGTCGCCTTCACCGGGTCGGCGACCCCGATCAGGCCCGCGAGCGTGTTCCCGACCGCCACGAACACCACCGTCTGCCCCTCGCGGCGCAGCTCGTCGGCGCGCGAGGCGAGCGGCGCGGCGTCGACGCCGCGCGCCGCGAGCAGCGCCGGCGTGCCGAGCGACACGTCCTGCCCCTCGACCGTTCCCAGGACCCCGCGTCCGACCTCGGCTCGAAAGCCGGCGACGGGCGGCACGTTCAGGTCCCGGGCGTCGGCGGCCCGGACGATCGCCTCGGCGAGGGGGTGCTCGCTGCCGCGCTCCAGGGCCGCCGCCGCCCGCAGCAGCTCGTTCTCGGCGACACCGTCGGCGGGAAGCACCGCCGCCACCGCGGGACGGCCCTCCGTCAGGGTGCCGGTCTTGTCGACGATCAGCGTGTCCACCCGCTCGAGGGTCTCGAGGGCCTCGGCGTTCCTGATGAGCACCCCGGCCCCCGCCCCCCGGCCGGTGCCCACCATGATCGACATGGGGGTCGCGAGCCCGAGGGCGCACGGGCACGCGATGACGAGCACCGCGACGCTGCTGACGAGGGCGAGGGCGAGACGCGGCTCCGGCCCCCAGACCGACCAGGCGGCGAAGGCGAGCCCCGCCACCACCACCACCGCCGGCACGAAGACCTCGGCGACGCGGTCGGCGAGGCGCTGAATGGGGGCGCGGCTGCGCTGGGCCTCGCCGACCATCGCGACGATGCGGGCCAGCAGCGTCTCGGCCCCCACCCGCTCGGCCCGCATGAGCAAGGTGCCGTTCCCGTTCAGGGTGCCCCCGACGATCCGCGCGCCCGGTCCCTTCTCGACCGGCAGCGGCTCGCCGGTCAGCATCGACTCGTCGACGGCGCTCGCCCCCTCGACGACGACCCCGTCCACCGGCACCCGCTCGCCGGGGCGCACGCGCAGGAGGTCGCCGGCCGCGACCGCCGCGAGGGGCACGTCATCCTCCCGGCTCGCCGCCTCCCCGGGCCTGCCCGAGACCCGGCGCGCGGTGGCCGGGGCGAGGCCCAGCAGGGCCCGCAGGGCCGCCCCCGTCCGGCCGCGCGCCCGCTGCTCGAGGACCTGCCCCAGCAGCACCAGGGCGACGATGACCACCGCGGTGTCGAAGTACGGCTCGACGCCGCCGGCCATCCGGAACCCGTCGGGAAACAGGCCGGGCGCGACGGTCGCGGCGGCGCTGTAGGCGTACGCCGCCCCGACGCCGAGGGCGATGAGGGTGAACATGTTGGGGCTGCGGTTGACGACCGACGCCCAGGCGCGGGCGAAGAACGGCCACCCCGCCCACCACACCACCGGGGTCGCGCACGCGAGCTGCAGCCAGTTCGACGCGGTGCGGTCGATCGCGGCGGCCACGCGCTCGCCGAGCAGCATCTCGCCCATCGCGAGGGCGAAGACCGGGAAGCCGACGAGCGCGGCCCACCGGAACCGGCGCATCATGTCGTCGAGCTCGGGGTTGGCGGCCTCGGGCACCACCGTCCGCGGCTCCAGGGCCATGCCGCACTTCGGACACGCCCCCGGCCCGTCCTGCACGACCTCCGGATGCATCGCGCACGTGTACTCGACGGTCGGCTGCAGGGCGTCCGCGCCCAGCTCCGGGTCGAGGGCCATGCCGCACTTCGGGCACACCCCCGGCCCGCGCTGTCGCACCCCGGCGCACATCGGGCACGAGAACCACGTCTCCGCCGCCCTGTAAGACGGCAGCTCGGCCGCGGGAGGGGCGCCGTGACCCGATCCCGCCTCTCGGCCGGAGGCGGGAGCCAGGTAACGGTCCGGATCCGCTTCGAACTTCACCCGGCAGCCCGCGCAACAGAAGTAGTAGGTCCGCCCGCGGTGGGCGTGGGAATGCTCGGCGCGGGCGGGGTCCACGGACATCCCGCACACCGGGTCGGTGGCGGTCTCAGGCAGGTCCTCCACCGGCTTCGCGGCCGGCGCTGCGGCCCCCGCGGCGGGGGCGACGGCCACGAACCGGGTCGGGTCGGCCCGGAACGCGGCCTGGCACCCGCCGCAGCAGAAGTGGTAGGACCGTCCGTCGTGCTCGTAACTGAACCGGCTCTTCGCCGGGTCGACCCGCATGCCACAAACCGGATCCCGGACCTGGCTGTTCATCTCGCGCTCTGGAACCCCGCCTTCGAGCCCAGCCACGCGGCGCGGAACCGGCTCTGGGCCGAGGTCGGGCGCCGCCCGAGCCGCTCGAGCGACACCAGCTCGCGGGCGGGGTCGGGAACGACCGCCACCGTGGCCGTCATCGACTCGCCGCGCCGCTCGTAGCGGACCGTCACCCGCCGGCGGTCGCCGAGGTCGCGAAGCAGGCGGTCGAGCCCGGCCGGCGACGAGACGCCGCGGCCGTCGATGGCGACAATCAGGTCGTCCCGCGCCACCCCCGCGTCGTGGAGCGGCGTCCCGAACCGCAGGGGCGCGGCCACCCGCGCCCCGCCGCGCTCGAACCGCAGCGCCGGCGAGCCCAGCCACGCGCGGCCCGGGACCCGCGGCCGCAGCACCAGCCCCGCGCGATCGAGGAGCGGCGCGAAGTCGATGACCTCGTGACCGTCGACGTAGCGCTCGAAGAACTCGCGGGCGAACGCCTCGTCCCCGGTCAGGTCGGCCAGCGCCGTTCGGACGTCGTCCGCCGTGTAGGGCCGGTCCACCACCCCCGGCGTCGTGGCGCCGCCCCGCCCGAACCGCTCCCAGAGCAGCCGCATGTAGTCGTCGAGGGTGACGGCGGGGCCGACGCCGTCGGCGGCGCGGGCGCGCAGCATCAGGTCGAGCCCCAGGCCCAGCACCTCGCCCCACGTGTAGTAGGAGATGAAGAAGTTGCCCCAGTTGGTGGGGTCGATGGAGGTCGCGGCGTCGGTGAACGGGGCGAGGCGGCTCATGTCGGCGGCCGACCGGAAGCGCCGGCCGGGGCCGCGCTCGACCGTCTCGATGGCCGACCCGAACCGGCCGAGGGTCTCCGACAGCGCGGCGAGCCCCGCCCGCTGCAGAATCAGGGCCCCGTAGTAGTTGGTGAAGCCCTCGCCCAGCCACAGCTCGCCCGACGGGTTGACGTCCTCGAAGTCGAAGGGCTCGAGCGAGCGGGGGCGGATGCGCTCGACGTTCCAGACGTGGAAGAACTCGTGCGACACCGAGCCGAGCAGCCGCCGGCCCTGCCCGCGCAGCGTCGCCGGCGCGGTCAGCACGGTGCTGTTCCGGTGCTCCATGGCGTCGCCCGACGCGGTCGGCAGGTAGTCGACGATGAACGTGTAGCGGCCGGTCTCGAACCGCGGGAACTCGCCGAACACGGTGACCATCTCGCGCACGATGCGCTCGACGTCCTCGGCGTAGCGGTCGAGGTCGCTCTCGCTGCCGGTGTGGTGCATGGCGATGCGGAACACGGGCCGGTGGTCGGGGTCGGCGGGGTCGGCGACCGTGAACGTCCGCTCCGCGAACGCGCTCACCTCGGCCGGGCTGTCGAGCAGGTACGGCAGGTTGGGGGCGGTGAACACGAACGGATCGCCGGTCGGGTAGAGCTGCGTGGCCACCCGCCACCCCCTGTCGGGCGGCGGCTCGAAGCGGACGGTGGCCGGACGGTCATCGAGCCCGTCCCCCCACATGAGGCTGGCCGGCATGTTGAGGTGGGCGTGGGTGTCGTCGATGGCGAGGTAGGTGCCGTCGACGCGGTCGCCGTAGACGCGGTAGGTGAACCGGACGGTCCCGTCGTGACCGCCGACGTCCCAGCGCGCCATCGCGGACCGGACGGGGTCGAGATCGTTGCCGGCGCCGTCCGCCGCCCGCACCTCGAACACGTTCTTGGCGAAGTCGTGCCGCGCGTAGCGTCCCGGCGAGGCGGTGCTCATCCGCATGCTCAGGGGCCCCGGCGGCAGGTCGGTCACGGTGACCGCGACCTCCATCCAGCGCTGCTGCGGGCGGGGGAAGCGCAGCTCGTAGCGCACAGGCGCGCCGGCGGCGCCGGCCGCGCCCTGACCGGCCACGCCGGCCTGCCCGCCGGGGCGCGGCATGAGCCACGCCGCCGCGAGGCCGAGCGCGAGCAGCCCCGCCGCCCGCAACGCGACCATCCGCCCGCCCCGCGCGGTCATCCGACCGCCCCCGCCACGAGGCCGAGCGCGAGCAGCCCCGCCGCCCGCAACGCGACCATCCGCCCGCCCCGCGCGGTCATCCGACCGCCCCCGCCACGAGGCCGAGCGCGAGCAGCCCCGCCGCCCGCAACGCGACCATCCGCCCGCCCCGCGCGGTCATCCGACCGTCTCCACCACCTGGCTGACGAACTCGGCCTCGGGCACGGCGCCGAGAATCTCGGTGCGGTCGTTGACGACCGTCTTCGGCACCCCGGTCACGCGGTACTGGTGCACGAGGTCGGGGTACTCGGCCGCCGCGACCGCCGACGCGGTGACGTGGGGGCTGGCGAGGGCCATCCGATGGGCCAGGCTGACCGCCTGGGGGCAGTGCGGTCAGGTCGGGGTGACGAAGACCTGGATGTCGACGGGCTCGTCGATCTCGGCGAGCCGGGCGCGGCTCTCGTCGCTCAGGCCGGAGTCGCGAGAGGCGACAAGGAGGACGGCGTCGACGAGCGAGATCAGCTCGTGGCCCTCGGGGACGCCGTAGAACCGGATGCCGGTGTCGGCCTCGCCCACGACCGCGATCGCCGGCGCCCGCAGGATGCCCCACGTCCGGACCGCGTCGTTGTCGAGCACGAGGTTGAACTCTTCGACGGTGATGTGCTCCGACAGCGCTGCGAGCCGGTCCACGATCCGCCGCGCGGGCACGCAGGTGTCGCAGCCGAAGGTCTGGGTGAAGAACAGCAGCTTGACCGGCGCCGCCAGATCGGCGAGCGCCGCTTCGAGATCGGCGGGGTTGCGGGCGTTCATCCCTAGATTATGGCAGCGTCTCCGCTCTGCTCGAAGCGCTCCTCACTTGAAGAGATCGTCGAACGCCTGCCGGGCGCTCCGGGGACCGGCGGCGGGGGGCTCCGAGCGCGTCCGGCGCTCGACCGTCACCTGCGGGGAGAAGTACGTGCAGTCGTTGCGCGCGTCCTTGGGGAACACCCGGGCCGGGATCGGCTGCAGGCACTCGAAACGGCTGCCGCTGTCGAAGGATGCGCACTGCGCGCAGCAGTGGAGGTACGCCCCGCACGCGGGACAGGTGGTGGCGGGGCCGATGGCCGTCCGCAAGGTGCGGCGACATCGCGCGCAGCGCATGACGTCGTGGAACCCGGGCATGTTCGGCGGCCGGTGCTGCCGGTTGATGACGCTGCGCGGGGCGCCGTCGCCGCGGGGTTGACGGGGCCGCTCGTCCGGCTCGCGGCCCGCGTAGTCGTCCTGATAGCCCCGTTGCCGGTACTTGCGGTCGCTCATGCTCTGGCCCGTTCCTGTGATGCCCTCCGGCCGTCTCCGGGGCGGAGCGACGAATGGACGCGCCGGGGCGGGCCGCCCTGACGTGACGAAGCCCACGTCGTCCCGACGCCCGCGAGGGCGCCGGCCGACCGAAGGACGTCCGCCCGCGGCAGGGCGCGACGAGGGCGCCCCTCGCGCAGGGGCAGCCGGCGAGCCGCGCCGCCGCGCGGGATGATCGAATGCAGGCCCCGACCCCGACCGCGAGCCCCAAGGAACCGCCGGGCCCGGCGTCCCGTCGAACACTGAAACGCCGCCACGCCGTTCACCCGGCATGGTACAGTTAGTTGATCGCATATTTCGGCCGAAGTTCCAACGAAATTCAGAACCGTGGCTGCCGCACCCCCTTCGCTCGACGGCCTGAGAATCGAACGCCGGGACGACGCGGGCGGCCGACCGCGGCGGTGGCTGGTCGTCCTGCCCGTCCTGCTCCTCGCGGCCGGCGGCGGCTGGTGGTGGTGGACCGGCCCCGCGCAGATCGCGGCGGTGCGCACCGCGGCGGCCCGCGAGACGACGGTCGCCCCCGCCGACGCCGCCGTCCTCAACGCCTCGGGCTACGTCACCGCGCGCCGCCAGGCGACGGTCTCGTCGAAGGTCACCGGCAAGCTCGTCGCGGTGCTCGTCGAGGAGGGCATGACGGTGCGCGAGGGACAGGTCCTCGCGCGGCTCGACGACTCGACGGTGCGCTCGCAGCTCGCCCTCGCGGAGGCGCGGCTCGTGGCCTCGCAACGGGCGATCGCCGAGCAGGAGGTGCGCCTGCACGAGGCGCAGCTCAACCTGGCCCGCACGCGGCGCCTGGTCGAGGAAGGGGTGGTCGGCGCCGCCGACCTCGACACCGACACCGCCGAGGTCGATTCGCTCGCCGCCCGCATCGCCCTGTCGCGGGAGCAGGTCGTGGTGGCCGAGCGCGAGATCGACGTGCTCCGCACCCAGCTCGACGACATGGTGATCCGCGCCCCGTTCGCCGGCGTGGCCATCTCGAAGGACGCCGAGGAGGGCGAGATGATCTCGCCGGTGTCGGCCGGGGGCGGGTTCACCCGCACCGGGGTGAGCACCCTCGTCGACATGGACTCGCTCGAGATCGAGGTCGACGTCAACGAGAGCTACATCAACCGGGTGAGCGACGGCCAGCGGGTGGTGGCCAACCTCGACGCCTATCCCGACTGGGACATCCCCGGCGCCGTCATCACCACCGTGCCCGCCGCCGACCGGCAGCGCGCGACGGTCCTGGTGCGCATCGCCTTCGACGAGCTCGACCCCCGCATCCTGCCGGACATGGGCGTCAACGTCGCCTTCCTCGAGGACGAGCCCCCCGAGCCCCGCACCGGCGCCACCAGGCTCCTGGTCCCCGCCGAGGCGGCTCGCAGCCGCGAAGGCCGGGACGTCGTGCTGGTGTTGCGCGTCGATCGGGTCGAACGCCGCGCGGTTCGGCTCGGCGCCGCCGTCGGCAGTCAGGTCGAGGTCGTCTCCGGCCTCACCGCCGGGGAACGGGTGGTCGTCGAGGGTCCCGAGGATCTGGCCGACGGCGATCGGGTGACGGTGCTCGAATAGCGCGACCCGTCCCCGCCCCGGCCGCGGCCGTCGAGGGGCAGCCTTCCCCCCCCAACGCGCGGCAACCGCGCCCCGCGCGGACGCCGACCGTCCCGTTTCCCCGAAGTCATGTTAATGTTGCGGCAGATTAGTGGCCGAAACGTGCCGCTAGAGGCTTGAGCCATGCCTGCGAGACTCGTTTTTCTGCTGGTTCTCCTGTCGGCGTTCATGGTGGTGCCGTCTGCGCTGGACCTGCTCACCGAGTGGCTGTGGTTCAGCGAGGTCGAGTACACCGGCATCTTCATGCGCACCCTGGGCACCAAGCTGGCGCTGGGCGCGGTGGTGTTCGTGCTCGCGTTCGCCGGACTGGCCCTGAACTTCCGCCTGGCGTTCCGGCGCTTCCGGCAGCCCTACACCCTCTTCCCCGGCAACGGCGAGATTCAGGCGGTGGTGCTGACGCCGCAGCAGTTGCAGCGGCTGGGGACCGGGGTCGCGGCCCTGATGGCGCTCTTCCTCGGCGCCTTCGCCTCGAACGAGTGGCTCACGTGGCTGCAGTTCCGGAACGCGGTGCCCTTCGACCAGGCGGACCCGCTCTTCGGCCGCGACATCGGGTTCTACGTCTTCTCTCTCCCGTTCATCGACCTCGTCCGCCACCTCGCGCTGGCCGTGGTGATGCTCTCGCTGCTGGGGTCGGCCGCCATCTACGTCATCTCGAACCAGCTCGGCATCGACCCCGCGCGCGGGTCGATCGTCGGCGACGGCGCGAGGCGCCATCTGGGGCTCATCGTCGCGGGCGTCTTCGTCCTGCTCGCGTGGGGCGCGTACCTGGACGTCCCCCGGGTCCTGACGACCCCGGCCGGGACCGTCCACGGCGCATCGTACGTCGACGTGATGCTGCGGGTGCCGGTCTTCCAGGTGCTGCTGGTCGCCGCGCTCGTCGGCGCCGGCCTCAGCGTCATCTCCGCCCTGACCCCGCGCAACCGGCCGCTGATGGCGGCCATCGGGCTCTACGCGCTGATCTCGGTGGGCGGCAACGTCGGCGCCGTCGCCCTGCAGCGCCTCGTGGTGACCCCGGACGAGCAGCAGCGGGAAGCCCCCTACCTGACCCACAACATCGCGGCCACGCGGCAGGCGTTCGCGCTCGACGACGTCGAGGAGCGGGAGGTGTCGGGCGACGCCACCCTTGCCCTGGCCGACATCGAGAACAACCGGGACACCATCGACAACGTGCGGCTCTGGGACCACGAGCCCCTGCTCGACACGTTCGGGCAGCTCCAGGAGATCCGCACCTACTACGACTTCGCCTCGGTCGACAACGACCGCTACTTCATCGACGGCGAGTACCGGCAGATCATGCTGTCGAGCCGCGAGCTCAACTCGGACAGCCTGCCCAACCGGTCGTGGATCAACGAGCGGCTGCAGTACACCCACGGGTTCGGGGTGGCGATGGGCCCCGTCAACCAGGTCACGGCGGAGGGCCTGCCGGTCCTGTTCATCGGGGATCTGCCGCCCACGTCCTCGGTGGACCTCGAGGTCGAGCAGCCGAGCATCTACTTCGGCGAGCTGTCGAACGACTACGTCATCGTCAACACCGGCACCGACGAGTTCCACTACCCGCAGGGGGACGACAACGTCTCGACCCGCTACGACGGGTCGGGCGGGGTGGAGATGTCGTCGCTGCTGCGCCGGCTGCTCTTCGCGGCGCGCTTCCGCGCCTACGAGATCCTGGTGAGCAGCCAGCTCCGCAGCGAGAGCCGCATCATCTATCACCGCAACATCATCGACCGGGTCACGACCATCGCGCCGTTCCTCCGCTACGACACCGATCCCTATCTCGTGATCTCCGAGGGCCGCCTGGTGTGGATGCTCGACGCCTACACCACGAGCAGCCAGTATCCCTACGCCACGCCGGCCTCCAACCGCATCAACTACATCCGCAACGCGGTGAAGATCGTGGTCGACGCCTACAACGGCACGACGACGTTCTATCTGGCCGAGCCCGACGAGCCGATCGCCCGGACCCTGCAGGCCATCTTCCCCGGCTTCCTCCAGCCCCTCGACGCGATGCCCGAGGATCTGCGGCGGCACATCCGCTACCCGGAGGGGCTCTTCACCCTGCAGACCGCCATCTACTCGACGTTCCACATGACCAACCCCGCCGTCTTCTACAACCGGGAGGACCAGTGGGAGGTGCCGGTCATCGACGGCGAGCAGATGCAGCCCTACTACACGATGATGCGCCTGCCCGGCGAGCCGCGGGCCGAGTTCATCCAGATGCTGCCGTTCACCCCGCGCGGCAAGAACAACCTGGCGGCGTGGATGGTGGCGCGCAGCGACGGCGACCAGTACGGCAGGATCCTCGTATTCCAGTTCCCGAAGCAGAAGGTGGTCTTCGGGCCGAGCCAGATCGTGGCCCGGGTCAACCAGGATCCGGACATCTCGCCGCAGTTGACCCTGTGGGACCAGCAGGGGTCGGAGGTCATCCAGGGCACGCTGCTGGTCATCCCCATCGAAGAAGCCCTGCTGTACATACGTCCGCTGTACCTCCGCGCCTCGGGCGGGCGCATTCCCGAGCTGAAGCAGGTCATCGTCGCGTATCAGAACGAGATCGCGATGGAGGAGACCCTCGACGGGGCCCTGAGCCGCCTCTTCGGCCGGGGAACCGGCGCGCCGCCCGCAAGAGCGCTGCCGGCAGCGACGTTGCTCGCCGACGCCGGGGCGCCGCAGTCGGGGCCGGGAGCCCCGGCCGAGGCGTCGGACGGGTTGGTATCGCAGGCGGGCGACCACTATCGCCGCGCCCTCCAGGCGCAGCGCGACGGCGACTGGGCGCAGTACGGCGCGGAGATCGAGCAGTTGGGCGAGGTGCTCGAGCAGCTTGGCTCGGGGCCGGTCCTGGATTGACGACGCCGCCGGCGGCCTGACCGCCGGGGTGGTCGAAGGGATGCCTGCGGGAAGGAGTGAGGAAATGCGCGCGAGAAGTCTTGCCGTCCTGTTGGGGTTGGGAATCGCGGCCACCGTCGCGGCGTGCGGCGAGGCGCCGGTCGAGCCGACGCCGGGCCTGCAGGCCTACGTGGGCGCGCGCATCATCGACGGCACCGGCGCCGACGCCGTCGAGAACGGCGTGCTGGTGGTGCGCGACGGCCGCATCGAGGCGGTCGGGGCGGCCGACGCGGTCGAGGTGCCGGCCGACGCCGAGCAGATCGACGTCGGCGGCCGGACGATCATGCCGGGCCTCGTCAACGCGCACGGGCACGTGAACAACGTGCGCGGCCTCGAGGCGGACCCGTCCTTCTACACCGAGGAGCACGTCGAGCATCAGCTCGGCCTCTACGCGCGGTACGGCGTCACCACCGTGTTCAGCCTCGGCGGCGACGGCCCCGAGGGCGTGGCGGTGCGCGACCGGCAGCGCGCGGACCCCGACATCGACGAGGCGCGCTTCTACCTCTCGGGGAACATCCCCACCGGCCCCTCGCCGGAAGAGGCGGTGGAGCAGGCGAAGGCGGCGATCGCGCTCGGGTCCGACATCGTGAAGCTCCGCGTCGACGACAACCTCGGGGCGAGCACCAAGATGACCCCCGAGACCTACCAGGCGATCATCGACACCGCGCACGAGAACGGCCTGCGGCTGGCCGCGCACATGTACTACCTCGACGACGCCAAGGGGCTGCTGGCCGCCGGCGCGGACCTGCTGGCGCACAGCGTGCGCGACCTCCCGGTCGACGACGAGCTCATCGCGCAGCTCCAGGAGACCGGGGTCTGCTACTGCCCGACCCTGATGCGCGAGGTCTCGACCTACGTCTACGAGTCGCGGCCCGACTGGTTCGACGATCCGTTCTTCCTCAAGGAGGCGGACCCCGACGTCGTCGCCGCCCTCGAGGACCCGGCCTACCAGGAGCGGCTGAAGAACAGCACCAGCGCGCAGACCTACAAGGCCCAGCTCGAGGTGGCCAAGGCGAACCTGAAGGCCCTGTCGGACGCCGGCATCCCCATCGCGATGGGGACCGACACCGGTCCCGCGGCGCGGTTCCAGGGGTACTTCGAGCACGGCGAGATGGCGATCATGGTCGAGGCGGGGCTGACGCCGATGCAGGCGATCGTCGCCTCCACCCTGGACGCCGCGCGCTGCATGCAGGTCGACGCCGACCTCGGGTCGCTCGAGGCCGGCAAGTGGGCCGACTTCCTCGTGCTCGGGGCGAACCCGCTCGACGACATCGGCAATACGCACAGCCTCGAGTCGGTGTACATCGCGGGCAACGCGGTGCCGGGGGTGTAGGCGGCGGCGCCGTGGAACGGCGCGGACACGGGTGGACCGCGGGATCGGCCCGGCTGCCGGCAGGGAAGGAGAAACCATGCACCGCCAGTTGTCCGTCGCCGTTTGCGGCTTGCTGCTCCCGGGCGGGCTCCTGACCGGACCCGCGCCGGCGGCGGCGCAGCCCTCGGAACGGCTCGAGCGGGAAGTACGGGACGAGCTTCGCCGCGAGCGCGACCTCCGGCGACTGGAGATCAGGACGAACGGCAGCGAGGTCACGCTGGCGGGACAGCTCGACACGTTCTGGTTGAAGAGCGAGGCGATACGGCGTGCGCTCGAGGTCGACGGGGTCGAGACCGTGGTCGCCGAAATCGCCCTGCCCGAGGGCAGCGACCGGAGCATCATCGACGACGTCTCCCGCGCCGTCCTGAACTATCCCTACTACACCGTCTTCGACTACCTCGACGGACGGGTCGAGAACGGGGTCGTGACCCTGATCGGCCGGGTGACGAGCGAGCGCGACAAGCGGGACGAGGTCTTCGAGCGGGTGGCGAAGGTGCGCGGCGTCCAGGACGTGCAGAACCAGATCGTGCAGATGAGCACGTCGACGGGGGACAACCGCCTCCGGAACAGCCTCGCGCAGCAGATTTTCCGCAACATCCACTTCCAGCGCTTCGCGTCGTACAAGAACCCCCCGTTCCGCATCCTCGTCGACCGCAGCGTCGTCACCCTCGTCGGGTACGTGCCGGGCGAGATCGAACGCCGCGAGATGGAGAACATCGCCCGCCAGACCTTCGGCGTGCTGCGCGTCCACAACCAGTTGCAGACGATGCGGTGAGGGGGCCGCGACCTGAAGGCGTCCGCGTGATCGCGACCTTCCGCCACGGGCTTCCGGGTCCGACGGCAGCGGTCGTTCTGGTGGCCGCGCTCGTCGGCGCCTGCGCCCCGCCGGGCGGCGAGGGACCCCGTCAGTTGCGCGGCGCCGGCGCCTCCGGCGTGGCCTACGTGGCCGACGCGGACTGCGCCGGCTGCCACCGGACCGAGTTCGACGCCTGGACCGGCTCGCACCACGACCTCGCCATGCAGGTCGCGGCGCCCGGGACGGTCCTGGGCGACTTCGACGACGCCGTCTTCACCCATCACGGCGTCACCTCCCGGTTCTTCCGGCGCGGCGACCGTTTCTTCGTGAACACCGAAGGCCCGGACGGGACTCTGGCCGACTTCGAGCTGACCCACACCCTGGGGGTCGAGCCGCTGCAGCAGTACCTGGCCCCCTTTCCCGGCGGGCGCCTCCAGAGCCTGACCATCGCCTGGGACACCGCGCGGAACCGGTGGTTCCACCTCTATCCCGACGAGCGCATCGAGCCCGACGACCCCCTGCACTGGACCGGCCGCTACCAGACCTGGAACCTGCAGTGCGCGGCCTGCCACTCGACGGACCTGCGGAAGGGCTACGACGTCGGCTCGGACACCTACGACACCACCTGGGCCGAGATCGACGTCGGCTGCCAGGCGTGCCACGGCCCCGGCGAGCGGCACGCGGCGCTGGCGCGCGGCGCCGGCGATGGGGACGCGGCGCCGCCGGGCGACTGGGGCCTCGTCGCGCCGTTCTCGGCCGCCGACCCCGCCCGGGAGCTCGACGCGTGCGCGCCCTGCCACTCGCGCCGCGAGGAGCTGACCCCGGTGGCCGCGCACGGCGGCCCTCTGCTCGACGACTTCCTGCCGGCGCGGCTGGCCGAGGGCCTCTACCATCCCGACGGGCAGATCCTGGACGAGGTCTACGTCTACGGCTCGTTCGTCCAGAGCCGGATGCACGCGGCCGGCGTGCGCTGCACCGACTGTCACGACCCGCACCGCCTGACCCTGCGGGCCGACGGCAACGCGGTGTGCACGCAGTGCCACCGGGAACGCCCCGTCGACCGGTTTCCGTCGCTCGCACCGGGACGGTACGACACGCCGGCCCACCACCACCACGAGGCGGGCTCGGCGGGCGCGCGGTGCGTGAGCTGCCACATGCCGGACCGGACCTACATGGTCGTCGACCCCCGCCGCGACCACGGCTTCCGCGTGCCCCGGCCGGACCTGTCGGCGGCCCTCGGCACCCCCAACGCCTGCACCGGGTGCCACGCCGACCGCGACGACGCGTGGGCCGCGGCGACGGTGGCCGGGTGGTCCGACGCCCCCCCGGCGCCGCACTTCGCCCCCGCCTTCGCGGCCGCGCGGGCCGGCGACGCGGCGGCCCAACCGGATCTCGCGGCCCTCGCGGCCGACCCGGACCAGCCCGCCATCGTGCGCGCCACCGCCCTCGAGCTGCTGCGGCCGCTCGGCCGGAGCGCCCTCGTCGACGCCGCCCGCGCCGCCCTCGACGACCCCGACCCGCTCGTACGCGCGACGGCGGCGGGCGGGCTCGAGCCGCTGGGGCTGCCGGCGAGGCGCTCGGCCCTCGAGCCGCTGCTCGCCGACCCGGTACGCGCGGTGCGCGTGGAGGCGGCGCGGGTCCTCGCCGAAGCCTGGAGCGGCGATGGCGCGCCGGTGCCGGGCGATCCGCTCGCGGCCGCCGCCGCCGAGTACCTCGACGCCCAGGCCGCCGTCGCGGACATGGCCCCGGCCCGCCTCGGCCTCGGGGTGGTGCGGGAGCGCCAGGGCGCGCGGGACCAGGCGGAAGCCGAGTACCGCGCCTCCCTCGCCCTCGACCCCCGGTTCACGCCGGCCCGGTTCAACCTCGCCAACCTCCTCAACGCCCAGGGGCGCAACCCCGAGGCGGAGACGGTGCTGCGGCGGGGCATCGACCACGACCCCGACGAGCCGGAGCTGCACTACTCGCTCGGCCTCCTGCTCGCCGAGGAGGGGCGGCTCGACGAGGCGGTCGAGAGCCTGGCCGAGGCCGCCGTCCCCGCCGCGCGGGCCCGCGTGCACTACAACTACGGGCTCGCGCTGCAGCAGGCGGGGCGCATCGAAGAGGCCGAGGCGGCGCTGCGCGAGGCCCGCCGGCGCGACGACCGAGACCCCGACGTCGTGCTCGCCCTCGCCCGCCTGCTGATGGACCAGCAGCGGTGGAGCGAGGCGGGCGAATTCGCGACGGCCCTCGTGCGGCTGGTGCCGACCGCCCCGGGACCCCAGCGCCTGCTGAACGAGATCCGGCTCCGGGAACGCCGGAGCCGGCGGTGAGCGCGGGGAGCGACGTCGCCAAGGGACGGGAAGGCGCCCTGGCAGCGAGCTGTGGCGGGAACCCCGTTGGTTACCCTCGACGCGGGGCCGACTCTCTGCTCGCGCAGAAAACCGGCCGCCATCGGGCTGTGTCGTTGGGCGCCCGTCGAAGGGACGAACCGTCCGTGAAACGCCGCTGTCGGGTAGGGTGAAACCTGGCGAATGGAGTGCGCCCTGCCGCGCGGTCCCCGTCGGCCGGCCTTCAGAGACCGAGCGCGGCCGGCAGGTCGGCCACCGAGTCGATCACCAGGTCGGACGACACGGCCGGGTGGTCGAGGTCGGCCGCCCGGAACTTGCCGGTCCTGACCAGCATGCCGAGGGCGCCGGCGGCGCGGGCCCCCTCGACTTCGGCGCGCACGTCGTCGCCGACCACCAGCACCGCAGCCTCCGGCAGGCCGAGCGACGCCGCGGCGGCCCGGAAGAACTCGGGGCTGGGCTTGCCGGCCACCACGGCGGTGGTGCCGGTCGCGTACTCGATGGCCGCGACGAACGGCCCCGCGTCCATGCGCAGCGCACCGGCGTGGAGCCAGTAGCGGTTCTTCTGTATCGCCAGCAGCCGCGCGCCCCCCAGCACCTGTCGGAACAGGCGGTTCATCCGGTCGACCGTCCAGTCGTCGCCGAGGTCGCCGACCACCGCCGCCTCGGGATTCTCCTCGTCGATCGCGAATGCCGCGAACTCCTCGAGGGTCGGCGCGGGGACGTGCAGCGCGACGCGGGAAAACCCCTCGGCCGCCAGCCAGGCCGCGGCGGCCCGCGGCGCCGTGAGCACGTCGTCGGGCTCGGCCGCGATGCCGAGACCCCGCAGGCGCTCGACGAGCGTGCTCCGCGGATAGCGCGACGTGTTGGTGGCGAACCGCAGTCCGAACCCGGCGGCGCGAACCGACGCGATTGCCTCGGCCGCCCCGGCCACCACGCCGCGATCGTCGTACACCGTCCCGTCGAGGTCGAGCACGACCGCCCGCACCGCTTCGAGTCGACGCCGAATGGACATCCGGGTCAGCCGATCGCTCGGTTCGACAGGACGCGCCCCCGCCCCAGGTGCTCGGTGGCGTGGATGATGCAGGTGCATCAGTGTATCATGGTGCGATGCGCACGACCGTGACCCTCGACGACGACGTGTACGAGGCCGCCCTCAGTCACGCCCGCGCCACCGGTCAGCGGCTCGGGCGCGTCCTGTCGGACATGGCGCGGCAGGCGCTGCAACCCGAGCTGCAGGGCCTCGGGGAACGCAGAAGCACGGGACGCTTCGCCACGTTCGACGTTCCCCGAAACGCGGGCGTGATTCCCGCCTCCCGAATTCAGAAGGCGCTCGACGACGATGGCGTCGTCTGAGAGCCGCCCGCTGCTCCTCGACGTCAACGCGCTCCTGGCGCTCGCGTGGCCCAACCACCAGTTCCACCGGACGGTGCTGAGCCGGCTCGAGCGCAGGCCCGCCCCCGAGTGGGCCACGTGCGCCCTCACCCAACTCGGTTTCGTGCGCCTCTCGTCGAATCCCGCCGTGGTGGGCGTGCGCCAGACCCCCGCGCAGGCGCTCGACGTGCTGGCCAGACTGGTTCGCGATCGCCGGCACCGCTACGTGGAGCGGCTTCCGCCCCTGGGGCAGGTGGACAAGTACTTCCGACGCCTCCTCGGGCACCGGCAGGTGACCGATGCCTACCTGCTGGCCGTGGCCGCAACCAACAACGCCGTGCTCCTGACGCTCGACCGGCGCCTGACCCCCCACGCCGCCGCGCGACCACACGTCGAAGTCGCAGCGCCATGACCGTCTCGGCGCAACCGGCGTGGACCGAGAACTGCTCCAGGTCGAGGTCGACAAGGAAGTCGAAGCCCGCGATGAGGCGCCGGCGCGGTCTGCTCGGCGCCGGCGCGCCCGTCGTTTGGCGGCCGAGCGCCTCGGCGCAACGCTCGGCCTGCCGGTCTCGACATCGACCCCTTCGGGTCTCACGCCCTCGAAGACCGCCTCGCCCGCTTGCGCTTTTTGCTTGACAGCTTTTCGCATCCAGTCCGCGTGATTTCCGGGACGCGACCAGGAATGCCATCTGAACACCCTCAGCCACCGCAGACTGCACGACGCCGGCCGCGAGACCGAAATCGGCCGCCCCACGGGCCATTCGGGCCGCTGACGCGAGTACAAGCCACTCAAAATCAATGGGTTACGATGGGGCATGCACTTCGCCACGATACCCGACGTCCCCGCGCCCCCGCTGCATCCCGCAGACGCCATCGTGCCCGAGAGCGACGCACCCGTACCGCGGCCCTGGTGCCCCGACGGTCCCCAGGCCGAGGTCGTCGCGCTCGGCGACCGCATCGCCGAGCTCTCCGCCCGCATTAGCGCCGCCACCTGGGAGCTGCTGAGCCTGATCCGGCAGTTCGACGAGAGATACGGCTGGGCCGGCTGCACGTCGTGCGCCGAATGGCTGGGCTGGCGCACCGGGCTCGCCCCGGGCGCGGCCCGCGAGCACGTGCGGGTGGGGCGCGCCCTCGCCGACCTGCCAAAGCTCAGCGATGCGATGCGGCGCGGCAAGGTCTCCTACTCGAAGATGCGCGCGGTCACGCGGGTGGCGACGCCCGAGACCGAGGACGACCTGCTGAACGTGGCGCTGTCGGGCACCGCCGCCCACGTCGAGAAGATCGTGCGGGGATGGCGGCGGGTGGATCGCTTGGCGGAGCAGACGGAGGACCGGCGGCGGCACGAGACGCGGTCGCTGCGGACGTGGGTGGACGAGGACGGGATGGTGGTGGTGCGGGGCCGGCTGTCACCTGAGGTGGGCGCGGTGGTGCGGCGGGCGCTGGAGGCGGCGTGCGACCAGGCTCGCGGCGCCGACGCGACGCTGGCGGACGCGGACGGAGAGGCCGCCTCCGGCGCCGAGGCCGTTCCCGGTGCCGAGGCGGAGGCGCCGTCGTTGGCGCAGCGGCAGGCGGATGCGCTCGGGGTGATTGCGGAGTGCGCATTGTCGGGCGGGCTCGACCGGGGAACGGCGGGCGACCGGTATCAGGTGGTGGTGCACGTGGGCGCGGACGCCCTGACCGAAGCACCCGACGTTCTCGAAGCACCCGACGTTCCCGAAGCGCCCGACGTTCCCGCGGGAACGTCGGGGACCGTGCCCACCCCGGCCGTTCGCGGGCAGACGGTGCTGGACGAGGCGGGGGGCATCCACATCTCGCCGGAGACGGCGCGGCGGCTGGCCTGCGACGCAGCCACGGTCGGGATGCAGCACGGCCCCGCGGCCAGATCCTCGCCGTCGGCCGCCGGACGCGGACCATCTCGCCGGCCCTGCGCCGGGCGCTGAACGCCCGCGACCGCCAGTGCCGGTTTCCGGGGTGCCGGAACGTCCGTGTCGATGCTCACCACGTCAGGCACTGGGCCCATGGCGGGGCGACGGCACTCGACAATCTGGTCCTCCTGTGCCGGCGCCACCACCGGGCGGTGCACGAGGAGGGGTTCCGAGTCACGCTCGATGCAAGCGGAGACGTGAAGTTCGTTCGGCCGGACGGCCGTCCGCTGCCGGAAGCGCCGGCGCCACCTGACTGGATGGGTCGGCCGCTGGCGCCGGTGAGGGCGCGGCTCGAACGAGACGGCGTCTCCATCGACCCCGACACCCTCACGCCCGACTGGCGCGGCGACCGTCTGGACCTGGATTGGGTGATCCACCAGTTGTGGCGTCCGCGCCTGCAGGCGGAACCGTCCGGTGAGCGGCAGGCGGCCGACCGGTCTTGACCGCGAGCGTCGGGATGGCCGTTTCCATAGATAGTAGCCGGTGTCGGCCAGATGGTCGTGCCTACGCCACGATTGACGACCGCCACGCGACACGCCGGCTGCGCCGGAGGCTCTTGCCGCACCGCGACCGTCGTCGACTCTACAGATGACCGCCCCGGCACCCGACCGGCCGGCGATTCGGGTGCCGTCCCGGGCGCACGCGTAGTCGCTCAGGCTCGCCGCCCGACCGCCAACGCAAGGCGTAACCCGGTCGCGTAGTCTCGTCCTCAATGCGCTCCGACTTCCTGACGGTCGCCGAGCAGTCGCCGCAGCCGGCTGAGCAGACGCTCGCGGCGGGCTTCGTAGAACCTGTTGAACCCTGTGATGTCCGCGGGCAGGTCGCCAAGGTCATGACGATTCGCGTACTCCATGGACGCCTGAGCACCAAAGGTCGTGCCCATCCATTGCTGCGGCAGCGTGTCGCTCTTGCTCTCATTCGCTTCGCCGATGAGCAGTTGCAGATTGGGCAGCCGGTCGGCGCGGTCCTGGAACACGGGAACATCGTCCTCGGCAACACCAGCCAAGCGCAGTCGCCTGGACGAAAACCGACTCTTCGGGAACACGTGGTCGATGTGGAACTTGTTGTTCTGCAAATCGACGAAGGGGTACAGCAGAGACAGCAACGTGAACGTGCGGTCCTTCGATTCCACGAGATCCTCGAACTCCTCCTCCTCGAACGTCAGGCTCTTGCCACGCACTCGCATCGCCGCTTCCAGGTCCGCTGACGGAAACGCATCGCCGCCGTGCGTGTCGATGACGCTCCTGAGCGCCGTAAGCAGCGAATCCAGACCGGCGCCCCACACTCCCCGCTTGAGCAATGACCGTATCAGCCAGATGCGGATCGCGTCACGATCTCGGCGGTACACAGCGCGGGAAAGGAATCCGGACGGTGTATCTCGACGATACAGGTAGTGCGCGATCGGCAAGACCGCGTTGTGTGCGCTGAGACTGCTTCGGGAGAAGCCGAACCTCGCCACCAACTCCACAGCGCCGCGCACTGCTCGCGTGATGCGATCCCAGCGAGTTTCGAGGAGCTTCATGTTGCCGCTGTTGAAATTCGTGATCCTGAATCGCAAGCTGCCCACGTTGGCGAGCATCAGGCCCGCCTTGAGTAGGAAGTCCTGCGAGAAGCCGAAGCCGTCCCCGATCCGGTTGATTTCGTCCACTATGCCGTGAATCTCTTCGCGAGCGTCGAGGTTCTTCCACTGCGCCGTGGCCATACTCATGAGCATGTCCGAGTAGCTCAGCGTGGTGCCACCGCTGTTCGTACGGATGAAGATATCTAACACCTTGTCGAGATCGCGGTCGTCCTCCTCGTAGTACGCGATGACCGGTTCCGTGTGAACCACCCTGTGAAGTCGGGCAAGCAACCTGAGCGGACCGCGTTGATTGCCGAGCTGGCGGTCTACGAGAAAGTCGGCGAGATCCACGGTGTCCTCGGCCTTGAGAACGTCGCGAACGGGATACCAGCAGTGCCTGTCGTCGTGCGAGGCCGTCGCGTCCGCGTCGGTCAGGAAGCGAAAGTCGTGCTGCATGCCGGCCTCGTTCTCCTCCGCTTCGGCAAGGATGTTCAGGTACAGATGTCGCCTGGGAAACGCGTGAGGGCTGTTCCACCGCCGGCGCGGCAGCTTGTAGGCGTAACTGCCCCGGAGGCCGATGTTGAGCGCGGTCAGCCGCTGCTGACCGTCGAGCACAGAGGTGATCTCGTCGCGTGTGACTTCACCCAACGCCGGCAAGCGCCTGTTGTCCCTCTGGTGATAATGGAGCATGAAATCGTAGAACTGATACTCCTTGATGGCATCGCGTCCGACCCTCCAGAACAGAAACGACCCAATCGGATATCCTCGCATCAGGCTGTCGAAGAGCCTCTCGATCTTCGAATGCTCCCACACGAACTCGCGCTGGATGGCCGGCAATGCGTACTCGCTGCGTTCGATGGAACCGAGCACCTTCACGATGGTTATCGGGGTTTGAAACGCCATTCCTGTGAAACCTCCTGTCGAGCGGGTCCGACGCCATCTCACGCCATGGGCTCGCCCGTTACTTGGCCGCGTGCGCCTGATGGGGCCTCATAGACAGCTCGGGCGAGCCTCGTCAATGTCCCCTTGTGAGTTTCCCAACCCTCCGTGGTCAACTTGAAGTGAATCGCAGCGCCCGCGTCTGCGAGCGGGTCGCGCTCCAGCGGCCATGTGCCATGCGGGATATGCGGGATCGCCCCGACAGGCTGCTTGAATTCGTTCCGACACAGCGCCTTGGCACGAGGCTGAAAGAGGATCCAAACTTCTCCCGCTTTCCAGAGATCGATGCGGGCATATGCCTGCTTCTGCAGTCTGATGCTGAGTCCACCGGCTCCCGGGCGCATCTTGGAATCTGGCCAGTTCGCCCGGAACATGTCTCTCACGGCGCCGAATAGCTCGGCCGCGCCTGATTCTTCAACGAGCTGGTCCAGCCTTGCTCTCCTCTCTGCCACGCTCACGTATCGTCTACCCGAGCGTGACTCCGGGTCCGCTACTCCTTCCACATGCACCTGCCTGGCGAAGAGCGTTTTCCTCTCATATGCGAAACCATGGAAGGTGATGAGCGAGATGTCCATGCCGCTGTTGTTAGCGAGGAAGTCCACCATTCGCTCCGTTCTCTCGTCGGCGCCCAGCCCGACCAGGAACATGCGCAGAGGTCTCAACGAAGTCAACTCCTGTTCGCCGAACCGCTGTCCGTACCATTCCTCGAAATCCTCGATCTCGTCGATGCCGCGCTCGCCCGACTCCCTGGCCAGTAGGCCGGCCAGCTCGGCCAGGTCCATGGCCTGAAGGTCGGCCGCGTAATCGATCACCTGCGCTACCGCCTCGCGGGTGAGGGTGCCACGCTTCAATTCGAACAGCGAGAGCCTGCCGTATCTGTCCACTCCCAACAGGTCGAGCGGGCCGCCCGCAGTCGGCGTCTGCCTGCCGACCAGCTTGAGGCCGGGAATCAGCAAGTCGGGGTTCGCGACAAGCGTGTCCTCAAGGAGGGACTCCGCATCCATCTGCCCTTGAGACTCCAATTCCACGACCGCGGACGCGTCCTCAAGCGCCCATATCTTGAATTCATCCATCTACTCGCCTCCGCATTCACGACGCAGGGATTCCGTGTCCTCGCTCTCCGTCCAACGCCGCGCCACCATCCGCGCTCGCTTGCTGCCTCGGCACCGCCGAAGATCATGACGCACGCGTCCGCGTTCGTCGCGCAAGCGCCCACGCCGACGGCAGCCACGATCGTCCCTGCGGTCGGTACACAACGCACGCTTCCAGCGATTCTACGCGAGGCGGTTCGGATTCCCGGGCAGGCGGCCACCGGCGGCGACGGTGCGTCAAAGCTGGCCACGACAGCGTGTGGTCGGCTGCGAGCCGCGGCAATGCGCACGCCCGATAGTGCGCTGCCGGACGCCGGCTGCGGCCGGAGCCCAAATGACGGTGTCGGCTAGGTTTCCCCCGCCCCGCCGCAACACGCACGAAACGCCGGGGCTGTATCATGTCGCCGCTCTAGTGACTCGACGGGAGGACTGAATCATGAGACGACGGACGTTGATCGGCCTTGGCGTGATTCTCATCGTGGCGGCGGCGACGGCGACCGTGCGGCCGGCGGCGGCGCAGCCGGGCGAGGCGGGGACCGTCGAGCGGCTCGATCCGCGCCTCGACGATCTGGTGGCGGCCGATGCCGCGGTCGAGCGGGTCGCCGACGGGTTCCAGTTCATCGAGGGGCCGGTGTGGGTCGGGGATGCGAGCGACGGCCACCTGCTGTTCAGCGACATCCCCGCCGACACCGTCTACCGGTGGTCGGAGGCGGACGGCACGAGCGTGTTCCTCAACCCGGTGTTCCTGCCCGAGCTCGAGACCGGCGGGCAGGGCGGCTCGAACGGGCTGACCCTCGATCTCGAGGGCCGCGTCGTGCTGTGCGAGCACGGCAACCGCCGCCTGGCGCGGATCGAGGCCGACGGCACCCGGATCACGCTGGCCGACCGCTACGAGGGCCAGCGCCTCAACAGCCCCAACGACATCGTCTACCACTCGAGCGGCGCCGCCTTCTTCACCGACCCGCCGTACGGCCTCGCCTCGCCCGAGGCGGCCGAGCTCGACTGGAACGGCGTCTACCGTCTCGACCCGGACGGCTCGGTCCACCTCCTGGCCGACGGCCAGACGCGGCCCAACGGCATCGGGCTCTCGCCCGACGAGCGCACCCTCTACGTCGCCAACTCGGACGGCGCGGCCCGGCAGTGGATGGCCTATGCCGTCGACGACGACCTCGGGGTCGACGAAGGCCGCGTGCTGCTCGACCTGACGGACAGCGCCGACGGCGGCGTGCCCGACGGCTTCGCGGTCGACACGTCGGGGAACCTGTGGGCGACCGGCCCCGGCGGCATCGTGGTCATCAGTCCGGAGGGCGATCACCTCGGCACCGTGCGGGTGGCCGAGCAGCCCGCGAACGCGGCGTTCGGCAACGACGGCACCACCCTCTACATGACCGCACGGACCGGCCTCTACCGGGTGAGCACCCGGGTCGCGGGCCTGATGCCCTGACGCCGGCCGCGATGCGAACGACCGTGAACCTAGCCACCTAGCCCGGAGAGCGTCGCCTGCGGCTCCGCTCACCGCCCAACCAACCTGCCAGGAGTCTGCACCGTTCTACGGCGCAGACTCCTAGTCTCAACGGGTCTCGGGCCACCCGCTCCGCCGCGGCCGCTGGCCGGATTTCTACCAGACCGCCCTCGCTCACTCGGCGCGGGGCGGCTGCTGATAGACTGGATCCTGCGACCAACGGGCGGCCGCCCCCGAGCGGACGCCCTGAGACCCATGGCTCCCACCGGGAGTCGGAGACCGTGGAGACCCGATGACGCCCTTCCTGCTGGCGACAGCAGCCGCCCCTGCCATCTCCCTCTCGTCGGCCACCACGATCACCGCGCTGCTGGCGATCATCGCTGCCCTGCTCGGCTTCGCGCTGTGGTTCCTGCAGCGGGAGATCAAGAACAACGACGCCGCGCACCAGGAGCTGAAGAGGGAGATCACCGACACGCGCCGGGAGTTGAAGGCCGACATCAAGGCGGTCGAGGCCGACGTCAAGCAACTCCTGACCGGCCAGTCTCGCATCGAGGGCCTGCTCGAAGGCATGGTCCGGCAGCGGGGCTGACTGACACGTCGGAGAGGTGATGGTGGGGGAGAACCCCTGCACGGGCGACCGTTGCACCAGCCGGGGCGTTGCGGTACGATCGGGGCACCATGAAGGTGTCGATCAGCTACTGCAAGGTTTGAAACTACCTGCCCAAGGCCACCAGTCTGGCGGCCGCGATTCAGGATGCGCTCGGCGTCGAGACCGACGTGTTGGTCGGCGGCCGCGGACAGTTCGACGTGGTCGCCGACGGCGAGTTGATCTTCTCGAAGCAGAAGGAGCAGCGGTTCCCCGAGCCCGACGAGGTCATCGGGGCGCTGCGGTCGCTCTCGGTCCCCACCGCATAGCACTCTCCCAGTGCCCGTTTCGGGCCGCTCGGGGTCGGAGTGCGTCATAATAGCGGCTGATACCGCAAAGCGGCGGCGGGCCGGCAGCGAGTTCGACCTCCTCGATCGTCGCGGCCGTAGCGTGTCGTCTCGCTGCCGGGACGGCCTGGAATCGACCCACAAGGGGGTGGCTCAGCCATGGCGCACCGCGAACGATCGGCAGACTCCTCTCGACCCCGGCGGACGGGCCTGACCCGCCGGGAAGTGCTCGCCGGGACGGCCGGCGCGGTGGGGGCGGCGGCGGTTCCGGCGGCGGCGCAGCAGGCCATCGAGACCACTCGGCGGCCAGGGCCGCTGCCGAGCGAGCGCGGGCAGCGGTCGCCCTTCGTGGACCCGCGGCGCGACCCCAGCTCGACGTCGTCGCGGACGCCGCTGCAGGACCTGCGGGGCACCATCACGCCGGCCGACCTGCACTTCGAGCGGCACCACGGCGGGGTCCCCACGATCGACCCCGACCGCTACGAGCTCCTCGTCCACGGGCTCGTCGACCGCCCGACCATCTTCACCCTCGACGACCTGAAGCGCTTCCCCGCCACGTCGCGCATCTGCTTCCTCGAGTGCTCGGGCAACCTCCGGCGGGGCGGGCCGGAGACCCTGCCGCAGATGGTGTGCGGCCTCACGAGCCAGACCGAGTGGACGGGGGTGCTGCTGTCGACGGTGCTCCGCGAGGTGGGGGCGCAGGCCGCCGCCACCTGGTTTCTCGCCGAGGGCCAGGACGCGGCGGTGATGACCCGCAGCGTCCCGATGGAGAAGGCGTTCGACGACGCACTGCTCGTCTACGCGCAGAACGGCGACGCCCTCATGCCCGGCAACGGCTATCCCGTCCGGCTGCTGCTGCCGGGGTGGGAGGGCAACGCCAGCGTCAAGTGGCTGCGGCGCATCGAGCTCGCCGACGGGCCGTTCATGACCCGCGAGGAGACGTCGAAGTACACCGACCCCCTCGGGGACGGCAGCCGCTCGCGTCAGTTCAGCTTCGTCATGGACGCGCGCTCCATCGTCACCGACCCCGCTTTCCCCCGCGTCATCGAGCCCGGCTGGCACGAGATCCGCGGGCTGGCGTGGAGCGGCCGCGGCCGCATCGCCCGCGTCGACGTCAGCACCGACGGCGGCGCGACGTGGCAGGAGGCGGAGCTGCAGGCGCCGGTGCTGCCGAAGGCCCACGTGCGGTTCCGCGTCCCGTGGCGCTGGGCGGGCGGCGCGGCCGAGATCATGAGCCGGGCGACCGACGAGACCGGCTACGTCCAGCCCACCTGGGAGGCGCTGGTCGCCGCCCGGGGGCTCGGGACCCGGTATCACTGGAACCCCATCACCTCGTGGACCGTCGGCGACGACGGGCGGGTGCTGTTCGGGGCGGAGAGGCTGCGGTCATGATGCACACGGTCGCCGCCCCGCGATCCAGCCACCCGTGGAGCCCGCCGGGCCACGGAGAGAGTCGCCACCGACCGGGCGGCGCCGCCGTCGCGATGCGCCGCCAATCGCTGGCCGGCGGCTCGGCTCGGCGCGCGGCCGGCCCTTCGAGTGCCCGCGCCGTTCCAGGCCGCAGACTGGCCGTGGGGGGGTGTCTTGCAGCAATCCCCCGCGCATCCGCGCCCTGTGCCGGCCAAGTGCAGCGGGGCCTTCGCCGGGGGCTCGTACTGCTGATGCTGGCCGGCGTCCCCGGAGCGCCGGCCGCCCAGCCGCCGGACGCGGCCACGGCGGGCCCGCTGGGGCTTGGACGCGCTGCCACGGCGGAGGAGATCGCGGCCCTCGACATCGATATCCGGCCCGACGGCGCCGGTCTGCCCCTCGGCGGCGGCACCGCCGCCGAGGGCGCGCGCGTCTGGGACCGCGCCTGCCGCGCGTGCCATGGAGCGGAAGGCGAAGGCGGCATCGCCGCCCCCGTCGTCGGCCGCGACCCCGCCGCGCGCCCGCCCACCGTCGGCAACTACTGGCCGTACGCCACGACCCTCTACGACTACATCTACCGCGCGATGCCGGGCAACGCCCCCGGCACGCTGACCCCGAACGAGGTGTACGGACTCGTCGCCTGGATCCTGAACCGGAACGACATCATCGACGACCAGGCGGTGATGAACGCCGCCACCCTGCCCGACGTGGTGATGCCCGCGCGCGACCGGTTCATGCCGGACGACCGCCTGGAGAGCGACGCGGTACGCTGAACCGTCCCGCGCCGGTGGGGCCGGAACGGGCCGGAAGATCGGCGGGAGAGCGACGCGGTGCGCTGAACCGTCCCGAGTGCACGGAAGACCCCGGCACGGAGACCGGAGGGCGCGCCGCCCAGCGCCGGAGGACGGCGCGAGACCCGCAGTCAGCCGGGTACATCGCGGATCGAACGAGGCTGGAACTTCGCCACATGCCCGGGGTCCGCCCGCGATGCCGAGTCAGCCCTGCACGCTCCGACCGACGGCGGCGAATCGACAGCCCCGCGCGTTCCCGCGAACCTCCGTCCCGACCATCCTGTTGTTGGCGGGCGCTCCTTGGTCGCCGCCGGAAACGGCACCGCAGCCACCCGAGGCGCCCGGCCGGCCGGCGCCCGAGCCCGAGATCGGCCAAGAGGGGAAGGACGTCCCCTGGGTGCCCACGCCCGACGTGCTCGTCGACAAGATGCTGGAGATGGCCGAGGTGACCGCGGACGACCTCGTCATCGACCTCGGCTCGGGCGACGGCCGCCTCGTCATCGCCGCGGCCCGCCTCGGCGCGCGGGCCGTCGGGGTCGAGCTCGCGCCGAACCTCGTGGCCCTGGCGGAGCGCCGCGCGGCCGAGGCGGGCGTGTCCGACCGGACCGAGTTCGTCGCCGCCGATCTGTTCGATTTCGACCTCTCGCCGGCCACCGTGGTCACGATGTTCCTGCTGCCGGACATCAACTACCGGCTGCGCCCCGCCCTCTTCGACCTGCGGCCGGGCACCCGCATCGTCTCCAACACGTGGGACCTGCGGGGGTCCGACACCGACCCCGACGCCCCCGGGTGGGTCCCCGACGCCACCGTCGTGCTCGACCCGTGCCCCACCTGGTGCACGTCGCTGCTGTGGATCGTCCCCGCCAGGGTGGCTGGCGCCTGGCAAATGGACGCCGGCGAGCTGATGCTCGAGCAGCGCTTCCGGGAGATGTCCGGGGAGCTCCGGACCGCGGGCGGAGCCATCGCCATCACCGACGGACGGCTCCGGGGCGAAGAGATCAGCTTCGACGCGGGCGACGTCTCCTACACGGGCCGGGTCGCGGGGTCGACCATGAGCGGCGCCGCCCGCACGCCGGCCGGGGTCACCGAGTGGCACGCCGTCCGGCGCTGAGGACAGTGACGAGAATTACCTTGCCACGTGCCAAGCGCAGGAGCCCGCGAAAACGGGCTGCATCCGCGTGTAGTTGGCAACTTTATAGTAGAGTCGACGACTGGCGCGGTGGCGGTAGGCGGTGGGGGTAGCTGTTCCCGGCGGCTTTCGCCCGTCGCCGGTGCCTCACTCCCCGCCGTGACTCCGTTTCCAGTCGCCGCTCATCGAACCGGACGTGCGGATTTCCCGCATCCGGCTCTCGGACGAGATTCATGCCTTCGCCCACGGAAAGCTTGTCGTGCGCGGTGCAAGGCGCGTGAGCCCGTACTCGTGCCAGAGCCGCTCGGCCGGGAAGCGCATCTCTTTCCCGGTCCGCACCTTGTGCTTGCGACAGAGCCACTGGCGCAGCCGTCGCGTTGCGTGCCGGTCGACCGCTGCGTAGGCCGGGCTGACCTGCCCCAAGGTGAAGTAGTTCGCCCAGCCGGTCATCAACCGGTTCAGGCGCGCCACCGCGACCTCCGGCGACAGGAGCCCGCTACGCCGCGTCGTCAGCTCGCTCAGGCGTCGGCAGATGCTCTGGACGCTCGCCGGGCTTGGACGGGTGCCGATGTAAGCTGCTCCCGTGTCCCGCCGATAATTGCGCCCAATCCGGTAGCCGAGGAACGTTAGCGGTTCCTCTGGCACTCGGCAGCAACGGGTCTTCTCGGCGTTCATCGGCAGCTTCAGACGCTTCAGCAGCCCGGA
Source organism: Vicinamibacterales bacterium (assembly GCA_965215105.1). Taxonomy (GTDB): domain Bacteria; phylum Acidobacteriota; class Vicinamibacteria; order Vicinamibacterales; family UBA8438; genus JAJEEA01. The sequence goes on along the minus strand of OZ244051.1, from coordinate 4,940,441 downwards.
CACCGCCGCCAGCATCTCCGCTGCCGGCGCGCGGCCGAGAACCGCGAAGTCGTCTGCGTAGTTGACGATTTCCGCCTTGAAGCGCCGGGCGTAGCCCAGCACCTTCCAGCCCAGGATGAAGCGACGCATGTAGATGTTGCTGAACAGCGGCGATATCGGAGCCCCTTGCGGGGTTCCCTTCCGCTCCCGACGCGCCCGGTTCGTCCGGCGGCGACCGCCTCGACCGTCGTCCTCCTCCACCGCCATCTCCAGCCACGCCTTGACCCAGCCCAGCAACCGCCCGTCGCTCACGCGACGCGCGACGGAGCGGAGCAGTTCGGCGTGCGGGATTTGGCCGAAGTAGTCCGACAAATCGCCGTCCACCACCTCGCGCTGGCCCGTCGTCAGCAACCGGTGCACGCGTCTGACCGCGTCATGCGCGTCCCGGCCCGGCCGATAGGCGTATTGCTCCGGTTGCAGGTCGGCCTCGAAGATCGGCGACAACACCAGCATCGCCGCCGTCTGCGCCACCCGGTCCCGGAGACACGGAATGCCCAACGGCCGAAACTTCCCACGCTGCTTCTTCGGGATGAGGACCTGCCGCACCGCTTGCGGCCGGTAGGTCCCCGCCTTCAGGTCCCGCGCCAGTGCTCCCAGCCACCGTTCCACCCCGAACGTCTCGATGTCCGCGACCGTCTCGCCGTCTACCCCGGCCGTGCCGCCGTTGCGACGAACGGCCTGCCAGGCGACCACGAGCACGTCGTCGCGCCACACCTTGTCGCTCAGCGAGTAGAACCGGAAGCCCGGAGCTTCCTTCGCTTTCGCATGTAGCGCCGTCTGGAGTCGCTGAACTCGTTCTGAGGCTGTTAGGCTCGCGCCAGTCCCCATGTCCCGTCCTCCGTGATGCGCTGCTCTCGAACCAAGGCCCCTTCCCTCCGCCGGAGTTGCCCGGCTTCCCCGGTACTGCGGGCCTCTCCGCCACCCTGGCCGGCCCGACCTGACCCTCGCGGGTTGTCGGTTGGCGCGTGCCGCGTCGCCGGCAGGGCTTCCCGTGTTGCGTCCATTCCCCTCTTCCACACGTGCCGTCGCCATTACCCCGGCGGAACCGGTCGGTGCTCGCGTCGCTCGCTTCCCGACCGCTGGCAGCCTTCCCCGTGATCGAGGCGGGTCGGCTTCCGCATTAGACGTTTCGAGGCCTGCGCGGCGTTCACGTCGTTACGGCCCGCGTGCTCGCTGAACCGCCCGAGGCGGCCTTTGTCGTCGGAGTGCTTCAGCCGATGTCGTTGCCTCCATCGTCCGCCCCGACTGCTACCGGCTGGAGCGACAGTTGCCGGGCGGGATTCGCACCCGCTGAGAAATGGCGCCTTTCACGGCGCACTCGATCACTGTCCTGAGTCTCGTCGCGCACGCCGCCCGGCTGCGCGGCGGCGTGCTTCTCATCACCCTCGTGTGAGCTCGTCGGCTCTCCTGCCGCAGTTGCCCGCGCATGGAGGGAGGAGCGAGGCCGCACCGACACCCCGCGGCCCGAGGAGGTCCCGCGCGTGCTCGACAACCCGAGGCGACGAGCGGAGCAGACCGGCCAGCCACGCGAGGCCATCGGATTCGGGCGGCTCCAGGGGTTCATCCGCGTCACGACTCTCCGCTGCCGGCCGGCGGGCCCGCGTCGCGCCGTTCCTGCCTCGCCTTCACGACCAGCCAGGCTCCCAGGCCGACCAGCCCCAACGGCCACCAGCTTTCCAGCCAGTCGAGCGAGAACCCGAACAACGTGTTGAACAGCAGGAGGACGCCGACCGCGATCAGCGCCACGCCGCCGCCGACCGACCCCTGGAGCTTCGGCGGCAACACGTTCATGTCAGGCAGTTCGATGCCCTGCACGCCGTCGACGGCCAGGTTGTACAGGGTGGCGCGCCGACACGCATCGACGACGTTGTAGATGACGAAGAATCCCAGGAATACTCCCAGGGCCGGACTCACGGCGTTGAGCGACGGCGATGCCAGCAGGGCGATGGTGGTCGCGAACACGGCGATGTGGATGAAGCCGAGCTGGTAGTAGCCGACGTAGACCTGGCCGATCCCCGGCATCAGCGACAGGAAGCCCGCGAGGAACGGCGACTTGCGGTGCAACCGGGGCGCCGCGCCCTGCCTGCTCGGGGGAACGGCCTGGCCGGCGGGGGGCGGAGGCGGCGCGGCGGGCGCCGGAGCGGCGGGTCCCGGCGCGGCGGGCGCCGAGGGCGCCGGCGCGGCCGCGGCCGGAGCCGCGCGAGCCGCGGAACGGGCAGCCGAAGCCGCCGGCGAAGGGTCGGCCGGGGCCGCCGGAGGGGCAGCCGAAGCCGCCGGCGAAGGGTCGGCCGGGGCCGCCGGAGGGGCAGCCGCGGCCGCCGGAGCGGGGGTCCCGGGCACCGCCGGCGAGGGGGCGGAAGAAGGCGTCGAGGGCGCCGGCGGCGCATCCTGGTGCTCGGGTGAACCGTTCATGGTGTGCTCCTTTCGGCCGGACGCGACACATCGCCGGCGGCCGTGGTGGACGAAGACGGGGAAAGCAGCTCGCCCAGCATCGCCGCCGCGTCCCGACTCAGCGACCGAAGCGCGGCCACGCCGCCGAACAGGTCGCGGTCTTCCAGCGCCTGGGCGAGCTGCCGCCAGTGGCGGCCGAGGTCCGGCGCCGCCGCCGCGGCCCGGCGGTGCCAGGGGAGGGCGAACCGCCCCGCGACGTCGCTCGCACCGTGCGCCGCGGCGCGCACGGTCCGCTCGCTCACGGCGGCGACCGCCCGGTTGACGGACGCGACGGACTCGGCGCCCGCGTGGCGCGCGACGGACACGCCCTGCTCGAGCAGGACCCGCGCCTCGACCGCGGTGGTCCGTAGCGGCGACCACGACGCGCCGAACGTCAGCCAGATCACGAGCGCCGCGACGTAGCCGGCCTCCCAGGCGATTCGGGGTCTCGCGAAGAGCCGGCCGACGGCGTCGCGCCATCGACCCACCGCCGCGCGCCGGCGCGCCGTGAGCCCGCTGGTTCGCGCGAGCACCGCGCCGGCGAGCTCCGGCGGCGGCGGCAGCTCGGCGAACGCCGGCAGCTCGGCGCCCAGCCGCGCGGCGGCGGCGGCCAGCGCCGCGCAGTCGGCGCAGTGAAGCAAATGGGCCTCGACGAGCATGCGGTCGACGGGACCGAGCGCATCGTCGAGAAGGTCGCCGAGCCGCGCGCGGGCACGCTCGCAGGGCGGCCCGCTCGTTCGCGACAGCACGGCGCCGGCGAGATCGCCGGGAGCCTCGGCCGGCCGGCGTCCCGGCACCCCGGCCAGCAGGTCGTGGACCTCCCCGCACCGGGGACACTCCGCCGCGTGCGCCGCCGCCCGCGCCCGCTCGTCCGCGGGAAGGCTGCCGGCAAGCAGCCCGTCGAGACGCTCGTCGAACCAGGAGCAGCTCATCGTCCGCCCCCGGTCCGCGGCGCGTCCGCGTAGGACGGGTCGATCGCGAGGACCTGCCGCGCCAGCTCCAGGCGCGCCCGGTGCGCCCGCGACTTCACGGTGCCGAGCGGCAGGCCCAGCATGCCCGCGATCTCGCCGAGCTTCAGCCCCTGGATATCCTTGAGCAGGATCACCTCGCGGTTCACGCCGTCCAGGCGCTGGAGCGCCTGGTGGACCAGCCTCGTGCGCGCGTCGGCCAGCCACGCCTGCTCGGGGCTCGGCGCGGTGTCCCGCGGCGTCGCGTCGTCCTCCCCGTCGGCCCGCACGTCCTCCGCCGGGGGGCGGGTCCTGCGGCGGCGGAGCTGGTCGATGCAGAGGTTGCGGGTGATGCGCAGCAGCCACGCCATGAAGCGGTCCCCTTCGAAGGTCCCGAGCTGCCGGTAGACGCGCACGAACGCCTCCTGCGCCACGTCCCGGGCGTCCTCGACGCTGCCCAGATAGTGATAGGCCAACCCGTAGACCCGCCCCTGGCAGCGTCGCACCAGCCACTCCCACGCCAGCTCGTCGCCCCCGCGGCACCGCTCGACGAGCGTCGCCTCGTCAATGTCCATCGACAACCCGCGTCTCCGGCTCGCCCGGCTTCGTCCGTGCGGGCTCTGTGGAGAAGAACGCATCCGGTCGCAAAAGGTTCGTTGCGCGATGCGGACCGACGGGGCGAGTGGCGTATGCGTGCTGGTGCATGCGACACAGCCAATGCTGCGGCCACAGATCTGCCTGACGGAACGCCGGCGCGCCGAGATAGCCGCAGTCGCCAGACGGAGCGGCAAGCGACAGAGGCGGGACCTCACGCATCTGGACGTGCGGCGCCGCGGATGGGACCGGAACCGATCGGCCGGGAGGGTCAGGTCGTGACGGGCCGGGACCCGGCGTCGACGAGGGCCTCGACCGCGGCCACGATGTGGCGGGCCGAGATGCCGAAGCGGTCGAGCAACTCGGCCGGCTTGCCGCTGCGGGGCACGTCGCGCACCGCGAGGCGGTGCACGCCGATGCCGTGCGGAGCCACGGCGTCGCTCACCGCGTCGCCCAGCCCGCCCGCCGCGTAGTGGTCCTCGACGGTGACGAGGCGGCCGCCGGTGGCGCGCGCGGCGGCGACGAGGCCCTCGGCATCGATGGGCTGCAGCGAGTAGGCGTCGACGACCCGGATGCGCACCCCGGCTTCGGCCAGCGTGTCGCAGGCGGCCAGTGCCTCGAAGACGGTGACGCCCGCCGCGACCACCGCGCACGCGTCCTCCGCGCTCTCTCGCAGGGTCTTGGAACCGCCGATGGGAAACGCCTCGTCGGCTGCGTAGACGACCGGGGTCTTGGGGCGCGAGGTCCGGATATAGGTCATGCCGTCGTGCGCGGCCGCCGCCGCGACCAGGGCCGACGCGCTGACCGCGTCGCACGGATAGAGCACCGCGCACCCCGGCACCGCCCGCATCATCGCGAGGTCCTCGAGGGCCATCTGCGACGGGCCGTCCTCGCCGATCGACACCCCGGCGTGCGAGCCCGCGAGCTTGACGTTGACGTTGCCGATGCCCCCCATGCGGATGAAGTCGGCGGCCCGGGTGAGGAACGCCGCGAACGTCGACGGGAAGGGGATGGCGCCGCCGCTCGCGAGGCCGAGGGCCGCCCCCACCATGACCTGTTCGGCGATGTGGGTCTGGTAGAAGCGCTCCGGATGCCGCTGCTCGAACCGGTCGCTGAAGGTCGAGTTCTTGACGTCGGCGTCGAGGGCGACGACGCGGGGGTCGGCCGCGCCCAAGGCGGCGAGGGCCGCCCCGTAGGCCTCGCGCGTCGCCACCTTGGCGCCGAGCTCGTAGGCGGGAAGGCGAAGCGCCGGCGAGGTGGAGGGCGCGCCCACCCGCGCCGGCGGCGCCGGGATCGGCAGCGCCGGAACCGGCAGGGCTACCGGGTTCTCCGTCGACCCGCCGAGCTGCTCCTCCAGCTCGCGCAAGGCACGATCGAGGTCCTCGCCCTTGAACGGCTTGCCGTGCCAGCCGTCACGCCCCTCGGCAAAGGAGACGCCCTTGCCCTTGAGCGTGCGCGCGAGAATCATCGTCGGGCGCCCGGCGGTGCGCGCCGCCTCGTCGAGGGCGTCGAGGAGGGCCGCGAGGTCGTGCCCGTCCACCGCCAGCGCGTGCCAGCCGAACGCCCGCCACCGCCGCTCGTAGGCGGCCATGTCGTGCCCCCACTGCGTGGCCCGGCTCTGCCCGAGGGCGTTGACGTCGGTGATCGCGCACAGGTTGTCGAGCCCCATCGCGGCCGCCGCCTGCGCCGCCTCCCACACCGACCCCTCGGCCGACTCGCCGTCGCCGAGCAGCACGTAGGTGCGATAGGCCGACCCGATGCGCCGCGCGTTCAGGGCGATGCCCACCGCCGCGCAGATGCCCTGCCCCAGCGAGCCCGTGGCCACGTCGACGAACGGCTGCCGCGGCGTCGGGTGACCCTCCAGGTCCGAGCCGATCTCCCGCAACGTCGCGAGCTCGTCCCGCCCGATCGCCCCCGCCTCGGCCCACGCCGCGTAGAGCACCGGCGCCGCGTGCCCCTTCGAGAGCACGAAGCGGTCGTTGTCCTCGTGCTCGGGGTCGCGCGGGTCGAACCGCATCTGCCCGAAGAACAGCGCCGCCATGATCTCGGCGGCCGAGCAGCAGCTCGTGGGATGGCCGCTCCCCGCCCGGCTCGTGGCCCGGACCGACTCGATCCGGAGCCGGGTCGCGAGGTTGCGCAGGGCTGGAAGCGTGGAGCGATCGACGGGCACGGCACCTCCAAAGCGACGGAGTGTACCACGGCTCACCCGCGTCAGCGACGGGTCCGGGGCGTCACTTCCGGCGCTACGGATGGGTCTACTCGACACCGTCCGCCGGCAGTGGAACAATGCACGGAATGGAGACCCTGGAAGGAACGCGAGTCTCTCGCCTGCCCGCCGTCGCGACCCTCGCTGTCGGCCTCGCCGTCTTCGGCGGCACGGCCTGCCGCCCCGCGGACTTCATGCAAGAGGTCTCGGTCGACTACCAGCGCGGCCGTCACGTCGCCGACTTGCGTGAACGGGCCGAAGCCGGCGAGCCCGAGGCGCAACGAGACCTCGGGGCGGAGTACCTCTTCGGTCGATCGGTCCCGCCAGACCCCGCTGAAGCCGCGACGTGGTATCGACGGGCTGCGGAACAGGGCCATCTCGGGGCTCAGTTGGACGTTGCGGCCCTGTATGTCCACGGCACGGGCGTCCCGCAGGACGACGCCGAAGCGGCGAGGTGGTACCGCAGGGCCGCCGAGCAGGGCGATGCCTACGCGCAGACCGAGCTCGCCATCCTGTACTCCGAGGGCCGGGGCGTGGACCATGACGACGTGTCCGCGTACATGTGGTTCAGCATCGCCGCCTTGCGGTCCGCCGGCGAGGTCAGAGAACGGGCGGCAGGCCGGGCCGACACCGTCGTCTATCGCCTGACCGCGGAACAGCTTGCCGAGGCGGAGGCCCGCGCCCGGGAGTGGAACGCGGCGCACCCGCCGGTCACCCTGGTCGATGCGTACCAAGTGGTGACCACCGAGCTGCGCGAGTCGGTCGACATCGACTTCTCCGCCGCCCGGACGCTGCTCGTGGCGCTCCAGCGGCCGTGCCGTTTCTGCGACGATTCGGTGCCGTTCTACCGCCGGCTGGCGGCACGCGCGGCCGGTCGCAGCGACGTGCGGATCGTCGCCGGGCCGCTCTCCTGCCAACGGATCGAGATTTCATGCACTTGGGCGACGTTTGGTTCAATTTCGTCCACGTAAAGCAGAAGTAGGATTCAGCGTACGACAGAACCAACCTCACATCGACGATCTTCATCGTCGGGACGGCTCGCCGGACACCGCGTCGAGCGCGAGCAGGTAGGCGGCGCCGTTGAGCCCGAGGCCGCGGTACGACGGCGTTTGCCGCGTCAGGGTACGGCGAGCGAGGTCGAGGTAGTCGGGCTCTTCGGCCAGCTCGGCCAGGCGGGCGAGGACCATCGCGGCGCGGCAGTTGAGGTCGACCGGGTGGACGGGGTCGCGCAGCAGGCCGACCGGGCCGTCGGCACCTTGCAGCGTCGGATCCCGGTCGGCGAAACCGCCGGCGTCGTCCCACAGCGCGTGGCGGCAGTAGGCCATCAGCTCGCGGGGCATGTCGAGATAGACGGGCTGACCGGTAGCCTCGTAGAGATCGAGGAGCGCCGTGGTGGCCAGCACCTGGTCGGCGAGGAGGCCGCGCGGGCTGGAGCCGCCGGTCGCTGCGTGCCCGACGCCGGCGCCGCGCTCGTAGGTGGCCATCAACACGCGGTCGACCGACTCGGCCGCGAACTCCAGCAGCGAGTCGTCGTCGAGCACCGACGCGCCGTGCACGTAGGCCGAGGCCATGATCGCGGTGGCGTCAGTGTAGACGGTGCGGTCGATGGCCCCGGCCCCCGGCGCCGGGGAATGCCCGGGCCGGTCGGGGTCGGGCGCGCCGCGCTGGCTGGCGAAGAACCCGCCCTCGGGGTCGGCCAGCGTCCCGTGCACGAAGCGGACGAGGGCGCGCGCTCTCTCCGCGTAGTCCTCGCGCTCGAAGAGGGTCGACGCGGACAGGTACAGGTCGAGCAGGCGCGCGTTCGGCGCGAGCAGCTTCTCGGGCGCCGGATCCGACCAGTCACCTCCCGCGCAGCAGCGGAAGAAGCCGCCGTCGACGGGGTCCCACAGTCCCCCGCCGGCCATGGCGTCGAGGGTGCGGGTGACGACGCGCGCGAGGTCGGGGTCGCGGGTCTCGCGGCACAGGCGGAGGGCGGCGGCGAGGGCGTCGGCCTCGACCCGCTTGGGCCCGTCGCCGAAGCCGGCCGCGGTCGCGTCGAAGCGCGCCAGCAGCAGATCGCGGAGCCACCGCCCGGCGTCGCCGTCCAGCGCGACGTCGTCGTCCAGTCCGGCGCCCGCATCCGCCTCGCCCGCCGAGACGCTGGCTGCGGCGGGGACAGCCCCGCCAGCCCATGCTACGGCCCCGGTGACGGTCCCAAACGGCTCCCCGCCGTCCCCCGCCTCGGCGGCCCGGGCGGCGGCGGTCCGGGCGGCGATGTCGACTCGCCGGTCCGCGAACGCCCCGGCCACGTCCGCCAGCACCGTCGCCAGGGCGTCCACATCGAGATACGTGCCGGCCCCCAGCAGGTCGCCGTCGGGGGTCAGGAACGCGGTGGTCGGCCAGCCGTCGAGGGTGTAGCGCGCGCTGACGTCGGGCCGCCGCTCGGCGTCGACCCGCACCGGCAGGAAGCGATCGGCAACGAGACGCATGACGCGCGGGTCGCGGTAGCTGAACCGGTCCATCTCCGCCGTCCACCGGCACCACGCGGTGCCGATGAACAGCAGGATCGGCTTCTGTTCCGCCGTGGCGCGGGTGAAGGCGTCGGTTCCCCAGTCGAGCCAGGCGATCGAGTCAGTCGAAGGCATCACGCCCGCGAGCGCCCCGCAGGAGTCAACGCCGTAGAACGGCGCGGACTCCTGGAGGGTTGGTTGGGGCGCCAAGCGGAGCCGCAGGCGACGATTGGCGGGCTGGCGATCACTCCTCCGTGATGTCGGCGTCGATGTCGAGGTCGATGCACCCGCGCACGCTGTTGGCGGCGGGGCACTTCGTCGCGTGCGTGTCGACCGCCCGCTGGGCCCGCTCGAGGCTGCCGGCGGGGACGCGGATGCGGTAGCGCACGCGGATCTTCGTGATGCGCAGCACGTTGTCGATGGCCTGGATGTCGCCCTCGACGCTGGCCTCCAGCTTGTCCGTCGGCGCCGGGATGTCGCGCACCTCCAGTGCGCGTGCAAGGGTGCCGAGCAGTCAACCGCCGACGGCGCCGACCATGTAGTCCAGGGTCGCCGGCACGTCCTCCGGCGGCTCGACCCCGTAGAACGCCTTGATGCCCCCGTGAACGCCGAACCGGATCGGCTCGTCGAAACCGTCGAGATACGCATGCCGCAACGGACCGCCGATACGCTCGATCCGCAGCTTGCTCGTGTGCACCACTGCTGCTTCTGCCACCAGACCCTCCGTGCGCCCGCCCTTGCGGACGCTGACTTGGCCAGGACGCGGCCGCTCCACGCGGGGCGTCCCGCGCCCCCGGCCGCCGTTCCCGAAGCCTCCGGAACCTGATGCTACAATTTTCGGTCCTCGCACACCAAGGACCGATGGCCGAACACCCTCCCGACGGTGCACCGCCTCCCCCGTCCCCGCCCCCCCTCGGCGACATGGACGCGGCGGCGTTCCGGCGGGCCGGCCACGAGCTGGTCGACTGGATCGCGCGGTACCTGGAAGAGGCCGAGCGCTACCCGGTGCTGTCGCGGGTGAAGCCGGGCGAGGTCCGCGACGCCCTGCCCCCGGCCGCGCCCGACGCCGGCGAGCCGTGGAGCGCCATCCGCGACGACGTCGAGCGCATCGTCGTCCCCGGCCTGACCCACTGGAACCACCCCGGGTTCTTCGCCTACTTCGCGATCAGCGCCAGCGGCCCCGGCATCCTCGCCGACTTCCTGAGCGCCGCGTTCAACGCCCAGGGCATGCTGTGGCGCACCTCGCCGGCGGTGACCGAGCTCGAAGGGGTGGCCCTCGGCTGGCTGCGGCGCCTGCTCGGGCTGCCCGACGACTTCGAGGGGGTCATCTACGACACCGCCTCCATCTCGACCCTGCACGCGCTGGCCGCGGCCCGGCAGGCGGTGCCCGAGGTGCGCGAGCGCGGCCTCGCCGGCCGCCCCGACCTCCCCGCGCCGCGCGTCTACTGCTCCGAGCACGCCCACTCGTCGGTCGACAAGGCGGTGATGACCTTGGGGCTGGGACACGACGGGCTGCGGCGCGTCGCCACCGACGAGCGGTTCCGCATGCGCCCCGACGCCCTCGCCGCGGCCATCGAGGAGGACCGGCGGAACGGCATGACGCCGCTGGCGGTGGTGGCGACCGTCGGCACCACCGCGGTGACGAGCGTCGACCCGGTGCCGGCCATCGCCGACGTCTGCGAGCGGGAGGGGCTGTGGCTGCACGTCGACGCCGCCTACGCGGGGGCGGCGGCCATGGTGCCCGGTCACGAGGAGACCCTGGCGGGATGCGACCGCGCCGACTCGCTGGTCGTCAACCCCCACAAGTGGCTGTTCATCCCCTTCGACCTGAGCGCCCTCTACTGCCGGCGCATGGACCGGCTGGAGGAGGCCTTCGCCCTGACCCCCGACTACCTGCAGAGCCGCGAGCCGGGGGCGGTGCGCAACCTCATGGACACCGGGGTGCAGCTCGGGCGCCGGTTCCGCGCCCTGAAGCTGTGGATGGTGCTGCGCTACTTCGGGGCCGACGGCATCCGCCGCCGCCTCGCCGAGCACATGCGGCTCGCCCGGCTCTTCGCGGCGTGGGTCGATGCCGACGGCCGCTTCGAGCGCCTCGCCCCCGCCCCGTTCTCGGTGGTGTGCTTCCGCGCGAACCCGGCCGAGCCGGCCGGCGACCTCGACGACCTGAACGCCCGCCTGCTCGACGCCGTGAACGCCACCGGCGAGGTGTTCCTGTCGCACACGCGCCTCGACGGCCGCTTCGCCCTGCGGCTCGCCGTCGGGCACATCCGCACCGAGGAGCGCCACGTCCGCCGGGCGTGGGAGCTGCTGCAGGAGCACCTCGACCGGCTGCATCAGGGCCCGCGGCCGGCCTGACGATCTGCCCGGCACCCCTCCCGGCAGTCGAAGGCGCGGCTCACGCCGGCGCGGCGAGGCGCCACCGCTCGACCCACGCCTCGTCCACCCGCTCCACCGCCACCAGCCCGTTCACGGGGAACGGCGACAGGCCCTCGTCCCCGCCCAGCAGGCGGCGCAACAGCCTGTCGACGTGCGGCATGTGGCCCACCAGCATCACGTCGCGCGTCTCGGCCTCGAGCAGGTCGGCGAGCCGCGGGGGGTCGCCAGGCTGCGCCCACCGGGTGGCCGTGAACTCGGCCAGGGGATTGCAGGCGCGCCAATACGCCTCGGCCGTCTGGCGGGCCCGCAGCTTGCCGCTGTGCCAGATGGCGGCGGGGCGCACCCCCCGCGCCGCCGCCCGCGCGGCCAACGCGTCGGCCTGACCGCGCCCGCGCGACGACAGGGGCCGCTGGGGGTCGACCTCGGGCCCGAGGGCGTCTCCGTGATGGGCGAGGTAGAAGAACATCGGCCGGCGGTCAGAGAATGGCGCGGCCGGGGGCCGGGGTCAACCCCGGGGCGCACCGGCATCCGCGATATGATCGCCCGCCATGGACCTGTTCAGCTCGGTAGACCCGGTCGCGGCCATCTCCCTCGGCGCCCTCGCGGTGGCCATCGTCGTAAGCTGCACCATCCGGCTGCACGTCGGCTTCCTGGCCATCTCGCTCGCCTGGCTCGTCGGCGTCTACGTCGCCGGGATGAGCGCGCGCGAGGTGATGGCGGGCTTCCCCGCCCGGCTCTTCCTGACCCTGGCCGGCGTCACCCTGCTGTTCTCGATGGCCCAGCTCAACGGCACCCTCGACCGGATCGCCCACCGCGCCGTCAGCTACGCCCGCGGCAACGTCGGCGTCATGCCGATGATGTTCTTCCTGCTCGCGTTCCTCCTCGCGTCGATCGGGCCCGGCAACATCGCCGCAACCGCGATCATCGCCCCCATGTCGATGGCGGTGGCGGGACAGGTGGGGGTGCCGGCGTTCCTGATGGCGATCATGACGGGCATGGGCGCCAACGCGGGGTCGCTCTCGCCCATCGCGCCGACCGGCGTCATCGTGAACGGCGTGATGGAGCAGTTCGGGATGGGCGGGTACGAGCTCTACAACTACCTGAACAACATGATGGCGCACACCGTCGTGGTGTTCACCGCCTACTTCGCCTTCGGCGGCCTGAAGCTCCTCGGCCGCTACCACGAGGGGGCGGTGGACGTGCCGTCGAGCGACGGGAGCGACGGCGTCGACGACGCCGGCACGGTCACCTTCTCGCGGACGCACCTCGTCACCCTGGCCGTCATCGCCGCGCTCATCGTGAGCGTCATCTTCTTCGACGTCGACGTCGGGCTCGGGGCGTTCGCGGGGGCGGTGCTGCTGAGCCTGCTCAAGGCCGGCGACGAGCTCGAGGCGGTAAAGATCATGCCGTGGCGGGTCATCATGATGGTGTGCGGGGTCACCGTGCTCATCGAGGTACTCGGCCAGACCGGCGGGTTGGACCTCTTCACCGACCTCATCGAGCGCCCCGCGGCCATCGCCCCCACGTTCATCATGGCCGCGTCGACGGGGTTCATCTCGATCTACAGCAGCACCTCGGGGGTCGTGCTGCCCGCGTTCCTCCCCACCGTGGCCGAGCTCGGGCAGCGGCTGTCGGTGGAGCCCATCGCGCTCGCCTCGGCGATGAACGTCGGCGGGCACCTCGTCGACGTCTCGCCGCTGTCGACGCTCGGCGCTCTGTGCATGGCCGCCGCCCACCCCAGCGTGGACACCCGCGACCTGTTCAACAAGCTGATGGCGTGGGGCCTGTCGATGACCGTCGTGGGGGGGCTGGTGTCCTGGTTGCTGTTCAGCGTGCTGGGCATCGGGGTGTAGGCAGTGGAGGCATCTGATGAAGACACGCCTGACGCACGCGGTACTGGTCGGCCTGTTGCTGATTCCCGGCGTCCCCGACGCCGCCGCGCAGGTCATGCGATGGCAGGTCGACGGCGAGACGCGCCAAGCCATCGTCCACGCCCCCGCGTCACCCGCGGCGGAAGGGTCTCCGCTGATCCTGTCGTTCCACGGGTTCGGCGACAACGCGCAGAACTTCCAGTACACGAACATCCACGTGGCTTGGCCCGAGGCGATCGTCGTGTACTTCCAGGGACTCCCGACGCGCCGCGGCCTCCCCGGCTGGCGGGTGGAGCCCGGGGGCGGCAACCGCGACCTCGCGCTCGTCGACGTCGCCCTGGCGTCGCTGCGCGAGACGTACGCCATCGACGACGACCGCATCTACGCGACGGGCTACTCGAACGGCGGGATGTTCGCCTACCTCCTCTGGGCGGAGCGTCCCGCCGTGTTCGCCGCCTACGCCCCGGTGGCGGCCCGGCTCCGGCCGTCGGTGCGGCCCACCGTGCCCCGGCCCGTCTTCCACGTGGCCGGGGAGAGCGACCGGGTGGTCCGCTTCTCCGATCAGGAAGCCGCGATAGCCGTCGCCATCGACGTGAACGGCGTCGACGCGACGACCGGCTGCGGCGCCGGGTGCACGGTGTACGGCGCCGGCACCGCGGCACCGGTCATGACCTGGATCCATCCCGGCGCCCACGTCTACCCGCGCGGGACCAGCGAGCGGATCGTCTCGTTCTTTCTCGAGCACTCGCGCGCGCGCTGATCGGCCGGTTCGATGCGAGCCACGCCGCGCTCCGCCCGAGACCCGGCCCCGTCCATGATCCGCGAGCCGATCACCGGCCCGCGCGCCTGGACCCGGAGCACGATTCGCGAGAGCGACTGGCGCATCGCGCTGCCGTCGAGCTGCCTCGACGAGATCGAGCGCCTCGCGCACGCGCTCGAGCGCGACCCCGTGCCGACCTGCCTGCTCGACCCCGCGGACTACGAGCTCGACGCCTGCCGCGGCCTGCTGGGCGAGGTGCGCCGGCGCCTGGACGAGGGTCCCGGCGTGGCGGTGGTGGACCGGATCCCCGTCGAGAAGCTCGCCGCCCGCCCCCGGATCGAAGCCGTGTTCTGGCTGCTCGCGGCGATGGTCGGCCGCCCCGTGGTCCAGACCCGCGACGGCGAGATCCTGGTGGAGGTCACCGACACCGGCGTCAAGAAGCGGATCGGGGTCCGCGGCTACCGCACCGGCGTCGCGCAGCCCCCGCACGTCGACAACTCGTTCAACCACGCGCCGCCCGACCACGTGAGCCTGCTCTGCCTGCGCGCCGCCCGGGAGGGCGGGGCGAGCCGCTTCGTGAGCTTCTGCTCGGTCCACAACGCCCTGCTCGCGAAGCACCCGCGGCTGCTCGAACGGCTCTATCTCCCCTTCCACCAGGACCGTCAGGGCGACTTCTGGCCGGACGAGCCGCAGACCGTGTTCTTCCCCGTCTTCGAGCTGCGGCCCGACCTGCGCTGCCGCTATACCCACTTCACGATCCCGGCCGGCTACGAGACGGCGGGGATCGAGATGGACGAGGCGACCCGAGCCGCGTTCGAGACGATGACCCGCGTGGTGCAGGACCCGGACCTGTGCTGCGAGTTCACGCTCCGGCCGGGCGAGCTGCAGTTCGTCAACAACCGCTGGTGCGGCCACGGGCGCACCGCCTACGTCGACGATCCCGAGCGAAAGCGCCTCATGCTGCGGCTCTGGCACCGCGACGGCGGGTCGCGCCGCTACCGCGGCTGAGCAGCAGGCGCGAACGTCGCGGACGCCTTGCAGACGTACGAACGCGAGCGGCGCCCCAAGACGGCAGCCCTCGTGGCTCAGGGCCGCCGGACGGCGCGAGTCATGCGAACCACCAACCCCATCGCCTGCCGCCTCCGCGAAGTCGCGATACGCTTCGCTCCTGTCGAGCTGACCGTGAAGCTGTACGCGAGGCTCAACCGACGTGCCGGCACCGACGTCACCCGCCCGGCGTAACGGCGCGGCGTCACACTGACGTAGCGTCCCATTCTTGATGCTCGGCCCTGGAGGGCAGCTCGGTGGTGATGGAAGTAAACCGCCAAGGGCCGGAATTCCCAAGGCCGACTGAGCAATCAACGATCCAAGAGGCATCGCGTGTACACTGGACCGACCGGCAGGCACGACGCGATGACCACGGCAACGCCAAGGCGAGACCCCGATGCACGGCCACGGGCGACGTACCAGGACGTGCTCAACGCACCGCCCCACCAAGTGGCCGAGATCGTCGATGGCGCGCTGTACACCAATCCACGGCCGGCCGCGCCGCATGCACTAGCGGCCTCGGCGCTCGAGATGGACCTCGGCCCAGCGTTCCAGTTCGGCCGGGGCGGCCCCGGCGGCTGGTGGATCATCCTCGAGCCCGAGCTGCACCTCCGAGACGACATCCTCGTCCCGGACCTTGCAGGCTGGCGCCGGGCCCGGATGCCGAGCTATCCGGAAACCGCGTACTTCACGCTCGCGCCGGACTGGGTCTGCGAGATCCTCTCGCCATCGACCCGCAAGCTCGACCTCGGAGCCAAGCGCCCAGTGTACGCACGAGAGGGAGTACGCCACCTGTGGCTCGTCGACCCTGCCGACCGCACGCTCGAAGCGTTCGAACTCACCGCAGGGAAGTGGGCGAGGATCGCAACCGCTGCCGATGACGAGCCCGTCCGGATCGCCCCGTTCGAAGCCGTGAGCTTCAACCTCGCCGACCTCTGGCCCTGACCATATTTGCGCAGGTAGCGGTCGACGAGGCCCCACGTGATCATCAGCGGCATGAGCCACATCGCCACGAAGATGGCGACGCTCGTGCGTCCCGGCCCCGTGAGGAGCCGGGCGATCTGGTCGCGGAACGGGTTGTCCCTCACCACGTAGGTCCGCCTGCCGGCGGTCCATGAGACGCCGGCGCTACTGCTCGACGATCTCGCTGTACCGCGAGAGGGTGCGGCGGATCTCCTGGTTCTGGCCTTCGACGATCCGTTGCGCGCGGGTGATCTCGTGACGGATGACCGGGTGGTGAATCGGCCCGTCCTGGCGGGCCGGCATAAACCGCGTGGGAATCAGGTCGCCGATGCCCGTAGCGTACGAGCAGGTCGTCCTGAAGGCTCACGAAGAAGCGCGACCCCCCCGGGTCGCCCTGCCGGCCGGCCCGGCCCCGGAGCTGAGGGCCGCCTGCAGGAACCGCGTGCCGACATCCAGGACATGATCTCGCGCTTGATTCTCAAGCCGAAACACCACGATTCCTGCGTGCTCGGACGGTGGATACGTGCGGATGTCCGCGAAGTCCATGTCGAGCGTGACGACGGCCCGGCGTTCGCGAATGCAAACTGACGCGATGTCAGCGTCTCTCGCGCCGGCAAGTCCTTCGTCGAGGACGGTCTGGGCATCATGTCCGCTTCGGCGGAACAGCTCGGCCAGTTCGAGCGGCAGATTCTCGTCCAGCTTGAATCTCAGCCGAACCCCTATCCGGATATCGAGATCACACGCTCCTTCGCCAGCTCCGCGGCGTAGCAGACCGCAGCCTGGATGGACTCCCGCGTCAGCGACGGGTAGCTTCTGGTGATCTCGTCCGGGTCCAGACCGGACGCAAGGTTGTCGAGAACCGTGGTCACCATGACCCGGGTACCCGTAATGCAGGCCCTGCCGTGACAGATTCCGGGATCGACGGTGATGTGGTTTCTCCAGTTCATGGCCTGTTCCCGGACTGCAGTCGGCATGGTCACTTGTCACCTCAGGAACAAGCGGACTCCAATGCCGATCCTAGCGCATGCCGCGAGTCCGGGTTGCGCCTGCCGCTCCCGGCAAGTCACAACCCGGCCCCGGACCGCACGACGCGGCCGGCGTCGAGCACGACCACCCAGTCGGCGAGGGCGCGGACCTCGGCCTCGGCGTGGGACACGTAGAGCATCGGTGTCGCCAGCTCGTCGCGGATGCGCTCCAGGTAGGGCAGGATGCGCGAGCGCAGGGTGGCGTCGAGGGCGGCGAGGGGCTCGTCGAGGAGCAGGAGGGCGGGCGACGCGGCGAGGGCGCGGGCGAGGGCCACGCGCTGGCGCTCGCCGCCGGACAGGCCGTCGACGGCGCGGTCGAGCAGGGGGTCGAGCTCGAGGAGGGCGATGACGTGCTCGAACCCGCCGCCCGGCCCCGCCCCCGCGCCATAGAGGATGTTGCGGCGCACGTTCATGTGGGGGAAGAGGGCGAGGTCCTGGGGCACGTAGCCGATGCGCCGCCGGTGGCAGGGCACGTCCACCCCGGCCTCGGCGTCGAAGAGGGTGCGCTCCCCGATGCGGATGACCCCGTGCCGCGGCCGGCGCAGCCCCGCGATCGACTCGAGCACCGTCGTCTTGCCCGCCCCCGACGGGCCGAACAGGGCGACCACCCGCGCGTCGATGCGCTCGCGCATCTCGAGCACGAAGCCGCCCTGGCCCAGGGCGAAGTCGAGGGTGATGGGACCTGCCGCACCGGCGCCGGGCGGCTCGCCGGACGGCCGCGATTCGTGCGAGGCGGGCGGGAACCGCGCGCCCGGCCGGCGCGCGACGGCATTGTCGTCAGGCGTTCCGATCATGGTCGTACTGGCGTCAGGCGGCTCGATGAGCGATGTCGTCAGGCGTTCCGGTCAACGCGGTACAGGCGTCAGGCGGCTCGATGCGCGACCAGCCGGTTCGAGGCCAGCAGGGCGCCGAAGGCGATGGCCGCCGACACCGCCAGCATCGCCGCGGCGGCGGCGTCCTGACCGGTCTCGGTGTAGGTGTAGATGGCCACGGCGATGGTCCGCGTGCCGGGCAGGGCGCCGGCCACCATGATCGTCGCGCCGAACTCGCCCAGCGCCCGCGAGAACCCCAGGAGCGCCCCCGCGAGCACCCCCCGCCGGGCCAGGGGCAGGCTCACCGTGAAGAAGACCCGCGCCGGCCGCGCCCCCAGCGTCGCCGCGATCTGCTCGTAACGCCGGTCCACCTGCTCGAACCCCGCCCGCGCCGAGCGCACCAGCAGCGGCAGGCCCATCACCGCCATCGCCACCACCACTGCCCGCCACGTGAACATCACCTCGATGCCCATCCGTTCGAGCAGCCCCCCGAGCAGCCCCCGCCGCCCCAGGACCGTGATGAGGATGAGCCCCGTCGCCACCGGCGGCAGCACCAGGGGCAGCGACACCAGGGTCTCGAGCACCGCGTGTCCCGGGAAGCGGCGGCGGGCGAGCAGCCACGCGACCGCGAGTCCGGGGGGCAGCATGACGGCGGTGGCTACGGCCGCCATGCCCGCGGTGAACAGGGCGACCGAGAGGACGTCGTTCATGGGACAAACGCCTCGACGAGGCCGGGGAGCGGCATGACGGCGGTGGTCACGGCCGCCATGCCCGCCGTGAACGGGGCGGCGGAAGGGACATCGTTCATGGACCGGTCGCCTCGACTGTCGGTGACGCCCCTCCCGCGGTCGAGGGCCGGGAAGGGAACGTTCATGGCGCGGCGGCCCGGGAGACCGGCAGGCGGTCGGGCACGATGAAGCCGGCCTGCCTGAACGCGTCGCGGCCGGCCCGGCTCTGGAGATGGGCGAGAAACCGCGCCGCCCCCGCCCGGTTCGGGGCGTCGGCGAGAATCGCGGCGGGATAGGCGATGGCCGGCCCCTCGTCCTCCGGCACCTCGAACGCGACGGCGACCTCGTCGGACGACCGCGCGTCGGTGCGGTAGACGATGCCGGCGTCGGCGTCGCCCGCCTCGACCACGGCCAGCGCCGCCCGCACGCTGCGGGTCGGCACGATGCGGGGGGCCAGCGCGTCCCACAGGCCGAGCGACACCAGGTAACTGCGTGCGTAGACCCCGACGGGCACGCCGGCCGGGTCGCCGATGGCGATGCGCCGGAACGCCGGCGCGAGCAGATCCGCAAGGTCGCCGATGGCGATGCCCTGGAACGTCGGCGCGGGCACGTCCCCAGGGTCGCCGACAGCGATGCGCTGGAACCCCGGCGCCGGCACGTCCGCTCGGTCGCGCGCCACCGCGGCCCCGGCGGCGGCCGCCGCCCCGGCACCCGCGGGCACCACCACCGCCAGCCGGTTCGACAGCAGCACCACCCGCGTCTCCGCGTCGATCAGCGATTCCGCCGCCACCCGGTCGAGCTGCCGCTCGTCGGCGCTGACGAACACGTCGACGGGCGCCCCGGCCAGAATCTGCGCGGCCAGGGTGCTGGAGCCGGCCAGGTTCAGCTCGACCGCGGCGCCGGCATTCCGTTCGAAGTCCCGGGCCACCCGCTGCAGCGGCTCCGTCAGGCTGACCGCCGCCGACACGCGCACCCGGTCGGCCGGCGATGCGCCCGGACCCGCGCAGGACGACAGAACCGCCACGGCCACGAACCCCAGGATCGCCGCCCCCACGACCGCAGGACGCCCCCGGCCGGCCCCGGCCACGGCTTCCCGTTCTTCCCGCCCATGCCGCAACGAACGCGGCGGCGGAGTCCTCCAGCCCGCCCGCCTCGCGGCGGCTCGCCGTTCGTCCACCGTCCGCCGAGTCGGCAGCTCCGGTGACAACCCGCTGCCGCTCCCGCCCGCAGCGGCACCCCGATCCACCCGACGCGCAAGATGTGCGTCACCGGCTGCACATCGAGTCATCCGCCAGCCAATCATCTGCACAATATAGTATGATTCAATCCGATTCGCTACACGATTCGGAGTGATTTAGACCGGCTGACGCTGACGTTGCGGGGATGAGGACAGGCGGGAGCAACAGCGCGATGGCCACGCTGACGGTGCGGCAGGCGGCGGAGCGTCTCGGCATCGGCTACTCCACCCTCAAGCACTGGATCTACCGCGGCACGGTCCGCACCAACCGCACCGCCGGCGGACACCACCGTATCGCCGAGACCGAGGTCGAGCGCCTCCTCGCGCGCACCGACGGGCCGCCCGCCCGCGCCAGGCGCGGCGCCACGGGCGGCGGCGTCCTCGTCCGCATCAGCGGCCGCAACCGCCTGCAGGGCATCGTCGACGAGGTGCGACGGGAGGGCCTCGTCGCCCAGGTGCGCCTCTGCATCGGCGACCAGCGGCTGACCGCGGTCATCACGCGCGACGCACTCGACGAGCTGGACCTCAAGCGCGGCGACGAGGCGACGGCGCTGATCAAGGCGACCGAGGTGATGATTGCGAAGGAGGCGCCGGGCGACGTACACGCGCCGGCCTCAGACAGGCGACAGCCTATGGATCATCAGGGGTGAGCCCCGCCCGCCGTGCGATGCGGGCCAACATCTTCGGACCGATCTGCGATCACCCCGGCGTTTGGCTGCTCGTGCCGTCCGATGCGCAGGAGTCCCGCCCGATGATCGACGGCAAGCCCGTCCCCGTGTTCACGGCGGCTCAGTGGGCGCGCATCCCTTCGGCGTGGCTCGCCGGCCGACGGCCGGCCAGGGGAACCGACCCCGGACCGGACCCGCCGGCGCACTGGTCTCGGATCTGAACACGTGGTTCGGACCGCAGCCGGTCAGTACCTGCCGATCGCCCCGAAGTCGATCTCGATCGTCGGTTCCTGTTCCTGAACCGAGAACTTGATGAACCCCATTTCGGCCAGCCTGGTCAGTTCGCGATGGAACGTGCGATCCGTGACGTTCCGGTACACCCCCCTGACGTACGGCACCTGGCGAAGTTCCGAGTACTCGATTTTCAGCGACGGTTCTTCGGCAAAGGGATCGACCGGTTCCGTTTCCCGGAGGAGGAAGTCGAGGAGGTTGTACTCGCGCTGGTTGATGACCCGGCGGCGCCTGCCCGCCCGCAGGTTGAACGCTTTCACCAGGGTGGTCCGGTATACGACGCGGTTCAGCTTCGTCTTGATGAAGTTGTTGATGCCCTTCAGCTCGGCCGCGAACCCCTCCACGCCGAACGCCACGAACGCGTTCAGGTCGAACGGCTGCGTGCGGCGGCTCTGCTGAAGCAGCCGCTTGTACTGGTCCCCATGGCGGTAGAAGTAGTTCGACAGGCCGTAGAATCCGAAGACGTTGTACTCGCCCTGAAAGAGAATGCCGGCCTCCACCAAGCGGGACACCCGGCCGTTGCCGTCGCCGAACGGATGGATCGTAACGAGGAAGAAGTGCGCCAGCAGTGCACGCACGACCGGGTGTTGCACCATGAACGATCGGGAATTCACGAACTCCACGAACCGATCGACGAGCCCGGACACGTCCTGCGGCGGGGCTCCGCGATGCACGCCGCCCAGCGTCTCCGTCCCCACGACCACCGAATGCGTCCGCAGGCGGCCCGGCAGGTTGTCCGTCTCGTCCGACCCCTCCGTGACCAGTTCGTGCATCCGCAGGATGTCCGAACGCCGCAAAGGGGCCGCCGTCGGCGTGAACCGCTGGCGGACCCAGTCCTGCGCCCGGCCGGCGTTCCGCACCTGCATCTGGTCCCTCGACGGAGCCCCAGGAGCCGACGACGACGCCAGCAGGTCCATCTGCCGGCTGACCTCCGCCTCGGACAGCGGGTTGCCCTCCAGGGCCGTCGTTCCATGAACCGCGCGCACCCGGTTCAACCGGTCGAGTTGCGTCTTCCAGTCCGGCGGCAGCACCAGGTTGACGGCCGCTTCCCTCGACGCCTCGATCCGGATCAGGCCGGAAGTCAGGGCATCAAGGTTGAGCCGGTACTCGAAGCTGAACCGCCGCCAGTCCATGACGTCTACCGTGACACGTTTTCTGACGCCGTTTATGACGACGTAAAGCATTGTACATAAAATGCTTGGCTCCCACGACGGTATTTCTTTGACGCATTTTCTGACACCTTGTACGACCGCAATCTCGACCGTGAGCGGTCCCCCAAAATCGCCGTCGACTACGCGTTCGGAGCACGTGAGAGATCGCGAATTGGCCAAGGCCCGGGCTGTCAGAGAACGCGCTCCTCGGCCGGGTGGAGGCGTTCGTGGCGGCCAACCGCGCAACATCGCCTAGAATTCCGCGGGCGGGGCTGCCAGCAAACCACAACCCGGGCAGCCACCACGTCACGCCATGGAAGCAACCTCGCCCCGCTGGCAGGCGGTCACCGACTCGGCGTTCCCCTGGGAGCGGGACGCGCTGGCGTTCGTGCGCGACCGGCTGCCCGACCACGAGCCGTACCGGGCGTGGGCGAACTTCGAGTTCATCGGCGACGAGGGGTCGATCAACGAGGTCGACCTGCTCGTGCTGTCGCCGAAGGGCTTCTACCTCGTCGAGATCAAGAGCCGGCCCGGCGTCGTGGAGGGCGACCCGGGCACGTGGACGTGGCGCGGCGACGGGCGCCCGGAGACGGTCGACAACCCGCTGCTGCTCGCGAACCGCAAGGCCAGGAAGCTGATCGCCCTCCTCCGCCGCCAGCCGGCGCTGCGGAAGAAGGCGGCGAGCCCGTTCCTGGAAGCCCACGTCTTCCTGTCGCACGAGGACGTCGACTGCCGGCTCACCGACGACCTGCGCGGCCACGTGCATCGCCGCGACGCCGGGACGGGGCGGGACGAGCGACCCGGCATCGTCGCCGCGCTCACCCGGCACAGCGCGGGTACGCCGCCCCGCACGCGCATCGACCGGCCGATGGCCAAGGCGGTCAGCCGCGCCATGCACGAGGCGGGCATCCGCCCGTCGCAGCGCATGCACCGGGTGGGCGACTACCGGCTCGACGCGCTCCTCTTCGAAGGGCCGAGCTACCAGGACTGGACGGCGCGTCACGCGGCGATCGAGGGCGAGCGCGCGCGGGTCCGGATCTACGCGGTCCCCCCGGCCGCCTCGGACGACGAGCGGGTGGCGCTGCAGCGGGCGGCCCGGCGCGAGTACCGGATCCTGCGCGACGTGCGGCACGAGGGCATCCTCGCGGCCAAGGCGTACACCGAGCACGTCCGCGGGCCGGCGCTCATCTTCGAGCACCGCGACGGCTCCCGGCGCTTCGACCACTGGCTGGCCGAACGCGGCGCCCGCCTCGACGTCGACACCCGACTCCGGCTTCTCCGCCAGATTTCGGAAGCCGTGCACTTCGCGCATGCGAAGCGCCTGGTCCACCGGGCCTTGTCGCCCCAGAGCATCCTGGTCGTCGACCCCGAGGCGGCGCAGCCGCGGGTGCAGGTGTTCAACTGGCAGACGGGGGCGCGCCACGCGGCCGAGACCGGGACGCCGGGATCGGCCACGGTGGGGGCGAGCCGGCTCGACGCGTTCGTCGAAGACGACACCTGGGTCTACATGGCCCCCGAGGCGGTGACCGAGCGCGGCGCGGCGGGCGAGCAGATCGACGTGTTCTCGCTCGGGGCCATCGCGTACCACCTCTTCTCGGGCCGACCGCCGGCGTCGGGTCTCGCCGCGATGACCGAGCGGCTGGAGCGGGAACAGGGTCTGCGCATCTCGTCCGACCTCGACGGCGTCTGCGAGAGCCTCCAGCTTCTCGTGCAGTACGCCACCCATCCCGCCGTGACGACCCGGCTCGGGTCGGTCGGCGAGTTCCTGAAGGAGCTCGAAGACGTCGAAGAAGAGCTGACCCGGCCCGACGAGCGTCCACGGCCCGACCCGATCGAGGCCCGACCCGGCGACGAGCTCGGCCACGGTCTCGTCATGAAGCGGCGGCTCGGCAAGGGGGGCACGGCGCTCGCGCTGCTCGTCGAACGCGACGGACGCGAGCACGTGCTGAAGGTGGCGCTGTCTCCCGACCACAACGACCGCCTGCGCGCCGAGGCGGACGCGCTGCGCCGCCTGCGCCACCAGTACATCGTCGAGCTGCACGACGTGCTGGCGTTCCACGACGGCGCGGGGCGCGAGCGGGTGGGGCTGTTGATGGCCCGCGCGGGCGAGGCGACGCTCGCCGACCGCCTGCGCGACGAGGGCCGCCTGCACCTGGAGCTGCTTGAGCGGTTCGGCGAAGACCTGCTGGCCACCATCGATTGGCTGGAGCAGAAGGGCATTCCGCACCGCGACATCAAGCCCGACAACCTCGGCACGGCCAAGATCGGCAACCAGCTCCACCTTGTGCTCTTCGACTTCTCGCTGGCGCGCACGCCGGCCGAGAACGTCCTGGCCGGCACGCGCCACTACCTCGACCCGTTCCTGCAGACGCGCAGGCCGCCCCGCTGGGACACCCACGCCGAGCGGTTCGCGGCGGCCGTCACGCTGCACCAACTGGCGGCGGGGTCGCTGCCGCGCTGGGGCGACGGGCAGAGCGAGCCGGCCGTCCTCGACTGCGAAGCCACGATCGACGCCGACGCGTTCGAGCCGGCGGTCCGAGACGACCTGACCGCGTTCTTCCGGAAGGCGCTGCGCCGCGACTACCGCGCCCGCTTCGACAACGCCGAAGAGATGCTCCGCGCCTGGCGCCAGCTCTTCCTGGCGGCGGCGCGGCCCGAGACCGACACCGACCCCGCGGGCGCGACGCCCCCGTTCGGCGGCATCGAGCAGGCGCGTCTCGACACCCTGCTCGCGGCCATGGGGCTCAGCGCCCGCGCCATGGACGCCGTCGAGCGGATGGGCGTCCGCACGGTTCACGACCTGCTGCGGTTCCCGCTCATCCAGGTGAACCGCATGCGCGGCGTCGGCATCCGGACCCGGCGCGAGCTCACCGACCTGGCCCGGCGACTGGCCGAGCGGTTCCCCGACGCGGCCGGGGCGCCGAAGGTCCCGTCGGCCGGCGACGACGCGGACGTCCCCGTCGACGCGGGTCAGGCGAGCGTGGACGAGCTGCGGCGGCTGCTGCTGCCCGCCGGCCGAACCGCGCAGTCGCGGCGCGACGCCGAGCTGGCGGCGGCCCTGCTGGGGCTGAGCGGCGACGCGCCCGACGCGCCGTGGCCGAGCCAGAGCGACGTCGCGCGGGCGCTCGGGGTCACGCCGGTGGCGGTCAGCCAGACGGCGGCGCGGTCGCGGCGGCGCTGGACGAAGCTCGGGGCGCTGACCCGGCTGCGGCACGACATCGTCGAGATGCTCGAGGCGCACGGGAACGTGATGACCCGCCCCGAGCTCGCCGCCGCGATCCTCGCGCGCCGCGGGTCGGTGCAGGAAGAGCCGCTCCGCTCGCGCCACGCCGGCGCGTGCGTGCGGGCCGCGGTCGAAGTCGAGCGTCACCTCGCGGCGCCGCGCTGGATCGTGCGCCGCCTCGACGACCCCGCCGGCGTCCTCCTGGCGCGCGACGCCGTCGACGACCGCGGCGAGCCGCGCATCGACGGCCAGAAGCTCGCCGACTTCGCCCAACGCCTCGGCCGCACCGCCGACGAGCTGTCGGCCGCCGACCCGCTGCTCTCGCCGGCGCGGGCCATCGACGCCCTGCAGGCGGTGACCGCGCCGGCCGGGGTCGCGCCGCCGGCGCCGAACCGCCTGCTCGCGCTCGCCGCCGCCGTCTCGCGGAACGCCGCCCTTTCCAGCCGCCTCGAGCTCTATCCACGCGGGATGGCGGCCGACCGGGCGCTCCGGCTGGCGCTGGGGGCCCTCGCGGGCGCCCACACCCTCGACCCCGACGAGATCCGGCGGCGCGTGGCCGGGCGCTATCCCGAGGCGGCGCCCCTGCCCGACCGGCCCGAGCTCGACGCGCTGCTCCGGGACGCGGGCAGCGAGCTGCAGTGGAGGTCGGGTCCGCCAGACGGGCGGCGCGCCTACCGCTCCCGGCTACGCAGCTTCCTCACGATCGGCTCGTCCACGAGCTATACGCACGTCAGCGGTGGTGCGGCCCGCGTCGCCGAGGGGGGAGCCGGGGAATGGGACGACACCGACGCCTTCGACGAACGGTTGCGGCGCGCCCTGAAGAGCCGGGCGTTCCTCGCCCTCACCGTGTCGCCCCGCCGGCTGGCGGACGCCGAACGCGTCCTGGCCTCGGCGTTCGCCGTGGACGCCCGTAGCGCCGATGAGTTGCTGATCCGCCACATGCAGGCCGCCGCCCGCGAAGCCGGCGCCGACTGGCGCACCGTGCTGCGCGCCGACCGCGACCCGCGCGGCAGCGCCGACTGGGCCACCCTCCTCCGCCTCGTCGGCCACCGGGCGCTGCCCCGCGTACGCGCCGAGCTCGCCGCCGCCCCGCGCGCGGTGCTGCTGACGAACCTCGGCCTGCTCGCCCGCTACGACCAGATGACGTTCCTCGACGGACTGCGCGACGCCGCGGGCGGGCCGGACGGACCGCCCGGCGTCTGGCTGCTCGTGCCGTCCGATGCGCAGGAATCGCGGCCGATGGTCGACGGCAGGCCCATCCCCGTGTTCACGGCCGCGCAGTGGGCGCGCATCCCCTCGGCATGGCTCGCCGGCCGACGTCCAGGCGAGGGAGGGGACCCGTCGTCACGCGCGTCTCAGCCCTGACCGCACGGTTCGGACCGGTACCTGCCGGTCGCCCCGAAATCGATCTCGATCGTCGGTTCCCGATGCCTTTCGTGACACGTTTTTTGATACCGTTTTTGACAGTGTAAAGCACTCATTATAAAACACTTGAGTTTTCATGTGCATTTTTCTGAGGTGCCTTGTTTGGCAGCCTGTACGACGACGCTCTCGACCGTGAGCGGTGACGGTCCCGAGGATATCCGCGGCGGGTTGGACCGGCCCCGGTCAGTACCTGCCAATGGCCCCGAAGTCGATCTCGATCGTCGGTTCCTGTTCCTGAACGGAGAACTTGATGAACCCCATTTCGGCCAGCCTGGTCAGCTCGCGATGGAACGTGCGAGCCGTCACGTTCCGATACACCCCCTTGACGTACGGCACCTGACGGAGTTCCGAGTACTCGATTTTCAGCGATGGCTCTTCGGCGAAAGGATCGATCGGCTCCGTCTCGCGGAGGAGGAAGTCCAGGAGGTTGTACTCGCGCTGGTTGATGACGCGGCGGCGCTTGCCGGCCCGCTGGTTGAACGCCCGCACCAGGGTGGTCCGGTAGACGACGCGGTTCAGCTTCGTCTTGATGAAGTTGTCGATGCCCTTCAGTTCGGCCGCGAATCCCTCCACGCCGAACGCCACGAACGCGTTCAGGTCGAACGGCTGTGTGCGCCGGCTCTGCTGAAGCAGCCGCTTGTACCGGTCCCCGTGGCGGTAGAAGTAGTTCGACAGGCCGTAGAATCCGAAGACGCTGTACTCGCCCTGGAACAGGATGCCGGCCTCCACCAGGCGATACACGGCCGTTGCCGTCCCCGAACGGATGGATCGTGACGAGGAAGAAGTGCGCCAGCAGTGCGCGCACGACGGGGTGTTGCGCCATGAACGGTCGGGAGTTCACGAACTCCACGAACCGATCCACGAGCCCGGACACGTCCTGCGGCGGCGCGCCGCGATGCACGCCGCCCCGCGCTTCCGTCCCCACGACGACCGAATGCGTCCGCAGGCGGGCCGGCAGGTTGTCCGTCTCGTCCGACCCCTCCGTGATCAGCTCGTGCATCCGCAGGATGTCGGAACGCCGCAACGGGGCGGCCGTCGGCGTGAATCGCCGGCGGACCCAGTCCTGCGCCCGGCCGGCGTTCCGCACCTGCTGCTGGTCCCTGGACGGCGTCTCAGCAGACGCCGACGCCGACGCCAGCACGTCCATCTGCCGGCCGACCTCCGCCTCGGACAGCGGATTGCCCTCCAGGGCGGTCGTTCCATGAACGGCGCGCACCCGGTTCAACCGGTCGAGTTGCGTCTTCCAGTCCGGCGGCAGCACCAGATTGGCGGCCGCTTCCCTCGACGCTTCGATCCGAATCAGGCCGGAAGTCAGGGCGTCAAGGTCGAGCCGGTACTCGAAGCTGAACCGCTGCCAGTCCATGACGTCCACCTTGACATGTTTTCTGACGCCGCTAATGGCGACGTAAAGCATTGTACATAAAGCACTTGACTGTCAACAAGATGTTTTTTGACGCGTTTTCTGACAGCTTGTGCGACCGCGATCTCGACCGTGAGCGACCGACGATGTCCGCGTCGGGGCTTGGTCGGGCTGGAACCCAGCACGACTTTGCCTGTTCACAACCAAGCGACGGACCGCCAGCGCCGTCGCCAGCAGGAATGTCGAGGTCACGCCGGCGCCCGGCAACCGCGCGTGGTCGCGCGAGGATTCTTGCAATCGCGGCTGCCCTCGTTGACACGAACATCCTGGTCCATCGGTTCGACCCGCGGTTTCCGGACAAGCAGCGCCGAGCGAACGACGGCCTTGTACGGGGGGCTGGCGGACGAAGCCGTGCGAGTCCCGCATCAGGCGATCGTCGTCGCGGCCGTGATCCGCCCGCGGAACGTCTCACAGCGATCGAAACCGAGTTGAAGATCTATCACTGGATCGCGGGAATAGTGCTGGCCGTCGCTCTTGCTCTGCTGCGCTTCTAGCCCAGATGACGGGCGCTCGTCGGCGATTCACGCCGCCTCGCAGGACAACGCTGGCGCCCCCCGTGCCGCCTAGACTCGCCCCTACGCCCACACCCACCCGGGCGACCGTCCGCCCCCCGAACCCTTTCAGAGAATCAGCATCAACCACCGGATGCCCGCCAACCCTCACTTGTCGCCCCGCCGGACACCGACCTGCTGGTCGTGTCACCCATAGAGACCAACTCAACTTCATTGGCCGCCCGACCCCCAACGTCGGTCCGCACCCCTGCCACCGCACCACCGTTGTCGTCCCTTATGCCAAAAACCGTCCGGCCGAACACGCTCCATCGCAAGCACGTCCGAATCGCGCGGTACCGCGCGTTGCTCAGCCACGCCTTGACCACAACTGTGACAACCACGACCAGAATCTCCCGCCCCGTCCAGCGTCGGTCCCGACTCTGTCCCCTTTTGCACTCATCCCCACACCACCGTAGTGGCTCTCTTTTGCTCTCCGATCATGCGCCCGACCGGCCGCAATTCGCTTTCTAGACCAACGACCAGCCCACATGACGGCACTCCTCTCGATCCAATAGTGAGATCGGCACTCGAAACTCCAGTTACCAATCGAAGGATGCAGCGAAATCGACACGCCATCATAAATGAGTTTCCAGTCCGTAGGGCCCAGCGGCGTCACCACCTCCCGACCACACCCGCAGCAGCACGTGTGCACCACCGTGGCGTAGTCCATAGACACATAGAGTGTCCGTTCATCTAGTTCGTTCGGAACGGTCCTGACAAATTCATGCGCCAAAACCATCGGCTGATTCATGCGCAGTCCTCATTGACGATAGAATTGCCGTCCACCGTGTATGCGCTGAAATACTCGTTTTCCAGGTCTCGGTAGAATCCGAACAGCTTCTTCCATTTGATTACCGCGAGCGCCGCGTTCAAAGCATTCAACTCGGCAATCTGGATATTGCGAGAATACACGCCATCCGCGTCACCACCGGACAACCCGATCCGCTTCTTGTCTCGCACATGCTCACGTTTGTCCGTTGTGCTCGCCGTTATCCGGACGACACCCTGCAACTGGTCATCCACCAGCTCTATACCTATCCCAACGTCAATGAACGGGATACCGGACTGTTCCAGCTTCTCGACAACGGGTCGCTTCGCCTCACCGCGATCCACACAGATGAACACGAAGTCCATGGTCTCCAAGGCATCTACGTTGGACGCATCGAGGTTGGCGTCGTGCTCCACGATGCCGGTTCGCATGAGGCCGTAATGAGAGGCATGGCGCCGGACCTTTTTCGGAATCGCTTTCAATTCCTCCAGAGATGGCGCGCCGGGGGAGCGGAACGCGTTATGTTGAAGAAAGTCATCCCCGTCGAAGAGGTGAATCTCCCGCACGGGAGTCTTCGCAACCAAGTCCAGAATGTAGGAGCCGGTTCCTCCGACACCGACGATCGCGATCCTGCGCAGTTCAAGTTTGCGGGAAACCGCCGTAATCCCCGCCCGGCTCGATGCGGTGTCGACGTACTTGAACACGGTGTCCGGAACGCTCGATTCCAACACCCGCCGCGGACGCGCCGTAGTGCCTGGATCGATGGCTTCTGCGGGACCTGAGATAATGGCGATGTAGGTCGTCATCTTGTCGAAGTAATTCTCGTAGCCGTTGACAGGTTTACTGGAAAAGGAGTGATCGATAACCAGTTCGTCGGCGATTACCTGCCGCTTGCTACCGCATCGGATCTTCGCGAGTTCCCGACCGTTGGAATCGCAGGGATACTCGCCGCGGAACATGACCACGTGGGTGGTTGGCCGGATAGTTACGTCGCCGGCCATGTCCAACGTGGAGACCAAGATGCCCTGCTTCACGTGCCGAGCGGCGTTGACGTAGGGTACGTCACGGATGACGAGATGACCCGACACGACGTCGACGTCATACCCGTCATCCGACAACCTCTTCAGATCGGGGCTACGATTTGTCAGTGACGGTGACATTGAAGATCGTTCCGTTCCTCACCTTCACCGATCCGCCTTCGATCAGCGTACCCTCCGGCTTGCGGCCTCCTGCACGCCTGTAGGTGACAGTGAAACAGATGAACTCACCAGTCGGCGGAGCGTCGAATGCGAGAGCCACCACCCGATCGAACGTCAGCTCTTCATCCTCGACGGTCTTTTCTCGCCCGTTGACGATGATCGAAAACCCCTTGTCGTGCGGATCGCGTCGCTGCTTGTCGTCGTTGCGTTCGCGGTCACGCTCATGAACCTGTTGCATTTCATCCTCCATCGGTGTTCGCCGCCATGGTTGTCATGGCAGTCAGTCAGCAGTGCTCGTCAGGGGAGTGCGCAGCCTCCTCATCGCCAGCGTCCAGACTTGTTGTCGGTGGGATCTACGACTCTGTAGCTGCTGCCGGGCTGCCGGCTGGGAGGAAGGGACTCACCCTTGACAACTGTCACCTCACGACCAGAGCCTCCCCGCGGTCCGACTTCCCGGTACTGGCCGGAGACGGGCGCCTTCATGCCCGGCCTGAGTCCGGTCCTTGTGCTCTTGCTCATTCAGCGCGCCCTCCTTCGTGCATATAAAGCTAACATGAGCTTACACTATACGCAAAAAAAATCAGAGTGTCAACTGTTCGGCCGCAGCTACGGGGAACAGAACGTCCAGCCGCAATCGAGCTACAACCGGATTCACGTCGAACGTGTCGGCAAGGAGTCGCGCAACTGGTTCGCGCCGATCGATGGGCAGGATGGGCGTGCCAAGTACGCCGCGAGGTTCCAAGACGGAAACGAGCGCGGCCTGCACCAGTGGCCTGGGCAGGAGAAGCGCTCCCATCGCCTGATTCGCCTGGTACTCCCACCATTGGCGCGACGATTCTCGGCGTGACGTCTCGGAGCCAGAGATCCCGTCGGAGCGGCAGAGGATCTTCAGCGCGTGACCGTCCAAGCCATCGCCGAAGAGCGAATCGGGTCGTGTACCGAACGCAAAGAGGGAAGCGTGCAACAGCCCGTGGCCGCTCTCGTGGGCGAGTGTGGTCCTCAGGCGTCGCTCCGCGACGACAGTACCCTCGTCGTCCAGAGCCCTGGACACCACGATTTCTTCGACTCCCCCGGACCCGAAGCGGGTGAACCCCAAGAGACCGCCGGGCAGGTCTTCGTACGACGGCTGGATCTTGAAGCGTTTCTCCACGAAGCGATCGATGCGGACAGGAGCCGGCTCGGATGGCAGCAGGCCGTTCTGCCTCAGTTCGTCCTCGCAAATCTGCTCGAAGTCGTTGCGGGTAAAGAACGGTCTTTGGGTGAACGGACCTGCGTTCGCGCGGAGATTCCTCATCGTTTCGCCTTCCGTTCATGCAAGTAGCGGAGCAGATCCGCCGGGTCGACTTCATCTTCGACGACTTTTCGTAGCGCGAAACCCATGACCGGGTTGTTGGCTGCGATTCGCCGCAGCTCTGGAATCGGCGCCCGTGCATCGTGCCGCCGAAGTTCCGCCACTGTCGTGTCAAGCTCACGTGCCAGCTTCGACAGGACTTGGTCGGACGGATGTCGTCGTCCAAGCTCGACGTCGGACAGGAAGGGAGCTGACAACCGCAACCTCTTGGCGAGTTCCCTGACCGACAAGTCCTTTTTTTCCCGAAGTTCACGAACGTACATGCCGAAGGGCTTCATGGCTGTCTCGTGTAAGCTTACACCAGGATGCGATCCAGGATCAAGGTCCTGTCGGCTCCTCCGAACACGTGTCCTCGTGCGGCCGACTTCCCCACCGATGCGGTGGCCTGTGCGGTGACCCGCGCCGGCGAGCCCCCAAGTCACCGAGCCGGCGGGGCTTCACCGCCCTGGATCGTCGTCGACGATCGCAATGAACGCTTGGTCCTGGCCCCAAGGGCTTCATCGATTCGGTACACAGCCTCGATCTGCCAGCGGAGTCGGGCTTTGGTCGATCTGGTGGCGGATCGGGCAGCGTCGGCCCGGACGTGATCCGTGACATCGTCATCACTCCGGCAGGCCAACACGAAACCGCCCCGCCACGCGTTGCGGCGTCTGGCCAGCGTCCCGCCCGATTGGGCCGAGGGCTTCGAGCACACCTTGCGCCTTCCTCGCCGACTCACAGCGCGTCGACCGGTTCCGAAGCACGAGCGCGGTTTCCCGCCCTCAACCGCTCCGCGATCACGCCCAACACCGGGGCCTGGACCCGAGCAACCGTGTCGGCACCGGGTCTCGCGGCAGCGCATCATCCCCGAGGGATCCGGTACGGCAGCCAGCCAGGGGGCCATCGTCCTCGCCGTCGAGCTCGATCCCGAACGTCATGACTGTCTTGTAGAATGCACCCAGCAGCCACAGTCAGCGTAGCACAGCCTGCCCGGCGGTGATACCGGGCGATGCCCACCCGCATGGAGACCACGCACGGGAACGACTTGGGTCGCAATCGGGACGACGGCGGCGACGAGCGAGGCGACTCGTGATCGACGCCGGGCGTCTGCTCGCGGAGCTGACGCGTGTGCGCGCGGACCTCGAAGATGACCTGCGAGAACGTTGCAGGGAACGTCCAGACCTGGAATCACTAGTGTCCCACATTTTGGTGATTTTAGGCCCACGTCAACGACAACTGGGGGTCGGGAGGGCCAGAACCCGGTGGCGACGGCGTCGTGAGAAGATCCAGGAGTGGCCGACGTTCAAACAGGTTGAGCTGGAGCACCTGCAGCATCTTGTAAAGGCTCCAACTCACTCGCATGAGGAACTTGAGATACGCCAACACCAGGTACATGCACATCGCCACCCACAACTGCGTCAAGACCGCGTTCTTCGACCGGCCCACGAACCGCTTCACCTTCAGATGTTGCTTGATCCACTTGAAAAACAGCTCGATCTGCCACCGCGATTTGTAGATGTCCGCAATCGTCTTGGCCACCCACGTCGTGTTGTTGGTCACGAACACGTACCGGTTCTTCGTCTCCGGGTCCTTGTAGACCACCCGCCGCAGCGGCTCACCATATGCCTTGCGGCCACGCGCGCTCGTCAGCTCGATCGTCTCGTCGCTGATGACCCCGGTCCCGGGGCGGACGGCGTGCGCTTCCGTGACCCGATACCGCACGCCCCGCTTCAGGCGCGTCACGAAGGTCACGCCCCGCGCCTGCAACTGATGGAACCACTTGAAGTCCAGATACGCGCGGTCCGCCACGACCACGCTGCCGGCCGGAAACTCCCAGATACGGGCCGCCGTGACGTCGGCGGTCTTGCCGTCGGTCACACTGACGAAAGTCGGCAGATGGCCGCCGTGATCCAGTCCGACGTGCAGCTTGACGGCCGCCTTCGTGCGCCGAAACGACGCCCACGGGAAGACCGACAGACACAGATCGATGGTGGACGCATCGACGGAGTACAACTTGTTCTTGAACCGAAAGCCGTGCCTCGGCGCGCGTTCCTGGCAGCGGCTCAACAGGCGTCCGAACAGCGCTTCGTAGAGGGTGTACGGCTGCTCGGTATTGACGCGCGCCAACGACGAGCGACTGACGGTTCCCACGCCGAGATGGTAGAGCTTGCGCCCCTGGGCGCCGAGGTTGCTCACGATGTCCCGCAGGCTCTGTCGGCCCGTCAACTGCGCCAAGCCAAGGGCCACGAACTGCGCCCAGCGGCTCATGACGCGCAGCCCCTGACCGCACTGGTGCTCGCGCGCCTCGGCGTCGAATTCATGTCTCGGAAGGAACCTGAGGAGTTGCGCGAAGACTGTGTTATGATGGGCCACGGCTTGGATCTCCTGTCTTTTGAATGACTTGCGTCAACAATCATTCTACCAGACATGGAAGGTTCAAGCCGCCTTTATTTGATGGTGTGTGGGACACTAGTGACCTGGAATCATCCGTGCAGGACGAGTACCGGAGGGCGTTCGAGCGAGAACGCACCGCGGAGACCTACGATTCCTGGCGCGAAGAGCGTCTAACGCAGGTGGCCGTCGCCTGGATCCTCGGCTGCGTCTTCGTGCGTTTTCTCGAGGACAACGCCCTCGTCGATCCGCCCCGCCTGTCCGGCCCCGGCGACCGGCGCCGCCGCGCGCTCGACGAGCACAACCTCTATTTTCGCGCGCACCCGACCGACACCGACCGCGAGTACCTGCTGCACGTCTTCCGCGCGGTGGCGGCCCTCCCGGTCGCCGGACAGCTCTTCGACGAGGAGCACAATCCACTCTGGTCGGTCGATCCCGAGCTCCTTTCCGGCGACGCGGCGACCCGGCTGCTCGGTCTGTGGCAGCGGATCGATCCCGAATCGGGCGCCCTCGGGCACGACTTCACCGATTCCGCGTTGGACACGCGCTTCCTGGGCGACCTCTACCAGGATCTCTCCGAGGGCGCCCGCAAGCAATACGCGCTGCTCCAGACGCCCGAGTTCGTGGAGGAGTTCATCCTCGACCGCACGCTCACGCCGGCCGTCGAGGAGTTCGGCTTCCGCGAGGTACGCCTGATCGATCCGGCCTGCGGTTCGGGCCATTTCCTGCTGGGCGCGTTCCGGCGTCTGGATGCGCTGTGGGCGCGGCACGAGCCGGGCACGAACCCGCGCGAGCGGGCCAGCCGCGTTCTCGAACAGGTGGCGGGTGTCGACCTGAATCCCTTCGCCGCCGCGATCGCCCGCTTCCGCCTGTGCGTCGCCGCGCTCCTCGCGTCTGACGTGCGGCGTCTCGCCGATGCGCCCGCCTTCCAGCTCCACGTGGCGGCGGGCGACTCCCTGTTCCACGGCCCGCGGCCCGGCCTGACCGGCGCACGCCAGGAGTATCTCGATCCCTCACACAACCCGCTGGCCCACATCTACGAGACCGAGGACGCAGAGGCGCTCCGCGAGATCCTCGGACGGCGCTATCACGTCGTGGTCGGCAACCCGCCCTACGTCACGCCGAAGGACAAGGCGCTGAATGAAGCGTACCGGAAGCGCTTCGGCTCCTGTCATGGGAAGTACTCGCTCGCCGTCCCGTTCACCGAGCGGTTCTTCGACCTCGCCCAGACGCCCGCGCCGCCGGATGCAGCGGGACCAGCGGGCTTCGTCGGGATGATCACGGCCAACTCGTTCATGAAGCGCGAGTTCGGCAGGAAGCTCGTCGAAGAGTTCATCCCGCGCTGGGACATGACCCACGTGGTCGACACGTCCGGCGCCTACATCCCCGGCCACGGGACGCCGACCGTGATCCTGTTCGGACGGCACCGCCGGTCCGTCGACCGGAGCGTGCGCGCGGTGATGGGCATCAAGGGCGAGCCCGCGATACCGGATGACCCCGCACACGGTCGCGTCTGGTCGGCGGTCGTCGCGCAGATCGACCGGCCCGGGTCGGAAAGCGAGTTCGTGAGCGTGTCCGACGTGCCCCGGAAGCGTTTCCACGGGCATCCGTGGAGCATCGGCGGGGGCGGAGCGACGGAGCTCAAAGAGATCATCGAGAACACCGCCAAGGCGGACCTCGGCTCCCTCGGTTCCCTGGTCGAGTCCGTGGGGTTCATGGCGATCACGGGAGAAGACGAAGCATTTGTAGCGCCTCCGTCCTTCTGGCGCCGCTACTCGGTGCCAACGCGAGAATTCGGGACAGGGGACTCGGTGCGTGATTGGCAGATTGCTCCTGGAGAAGCCGTTGCGGCTGTCTACGACGACAATTCACCAAGTGTTCCATATCGTCCTGTTTCGGAGATCGGGCGGCTGCACCAACTTTTTTGGATTCTCCGGACGAATCTCAAGAACCGACTCATGTTCGGCAAGTTACCCGAGGAATCGGGCCTGCAATGGCATGAGTACCGTTATCTCGCGCGAGGTCGCCTGACATCCAAGTTCTTGCTCGCCTTCGCGTTCGTCGCAACGCACAACCACTTCGTGCTGGATCGCGGCGGCGGTAAGGTCTTCAAGCAAACCGCGCCCGTGATCAAGCTGCCGGTGGGAGCTGGCGAGGACGATCACCTTGAACTCCTCGGTCTGCTCAACAGTTCGACAGCGTGTTTCTGGGGACGGGCAACCCTGTTCCCGAGAGGCGGCTATCCCGACGGCCGCTGGCAGGAGCGACTAGAGTGGGACAGGACGAAGCTCCTCACTTTTCCCGTTGCCGCCAATCCACCCGTCGATCTCGCGTGCGAACTGGACACTCTCGGGCAGGAGAGGATTCAAGTGCTTCCCGCCGCGCTGGTCAGCCGCAGCTTGCCGTCCGCTGTCTCCCTGGAAGCGGCACGCACACGCGCCCACGAAATCCGCGAGCGAATGATCGCTCTTCAGGAGGAGCTCGACTGGCGCTGCTACCGTCTCTACGGGATTATGAAAGACGACCTCTGCCTGCCCCGTGGCGATATACCGGCCATCCACCTCGGCGAGCGCGCCTTCGAGATCGTCCTGGCGCGCAAAGTAGCGGCGGGCGAGGCAGAGACGAAGTGGTTCGAGCGGCACGGCCGGCACGGTTCGACGCCCATCACCGAGATCCCCACGCATTGGCCGGCCGCGTACCGCGAGCTGGTCCAGCGGCGGATCGACACCATCGAGAAGAACGCGAGCGTCGCCCTGATCGAACAGCCGGAGTACAAGCGTCGGTGGAACGACAAACCGTGGGAGACGCAGCAGGAGCGGGCGCTCCGAGGCTGGCTGCTCGATCGGCTGGAAGCCCCGTCGCTCTGGTCGGAGCCGCGCCTGACGACCGCCGCGGCATTGGCCGACCGGATGCGGGAGGATCACGAGTTCCTGCAGGTCGCGGAGCTGTACACGGGGCGCCCGGACTTCGACGTCGGGAAGCTGGTCGCCGGTCTGGTGGAGGGCGAGAGCGTCCCGCTGCTGCCCGTCCTCCGCTACAAGCCGTCGGGACTCCGCAAGCGCGCGGCCTGGGAGAGCACGTGGGAACACCAGCGGTGCGAGGATGCGATCGACGCGCGGGTGAAGCTGCCCGAATCGGATCCCGAACACCTCACCCCGGAGGCGGCAGCGGCGCTGAAAGCGAAAGAGATCGGCGCGATCCCCGTCCCGCCGCGGTACGAGTCGGCCGACTTCCGCAAGGGCGTCTGGTGGCGCCTGCGCGGCAAGCTCGACGTGCCGAAGGAGCGCTTCGTCAGCCTGCCCTTCTGCGAACGCGACGCGGACCCGTCGCTGGTGGTCGGCTGGGCGGGCTGGAACGCGCTGGAGCAGAGTCGGGCGGTCGCCGGGTACTTCACGCAGATGCGCGAACAGGAAGGCTGGACGGCCGAGCGGCTGACGCCCCTCCTCGCGGCGCTGCTGGAGCTGCTGCCGTGGGTGCGGCAGTACCACAACCAGCCGGACCCCGAGTTCGACGTCGGGATGGGCGACTACTTCGAGGCGTTCATCGACGACGAGGCGCGGGGGCTCTCGCTGACCCGCGAGGCGCTCCAGGCCTGGGCGCCGCCCGAGCGTCGGGGCCGCCGCAAGGCGTCGGGATGACGCCGACGACCACCCGTCCGGCCGCGGTTGCGACTCGCTCGGAACCGCGACATAATTTCACCCGTGGCCGTACACATCACGGTGCGGGACGTCCCGGAAGTGGTGCGTGACGAGTTGTTGGCCCGCGCAGCCCGGGCCAACAAGTCGATGCAGGTGTACTTGCGGGACGAGTTGGAGCGCCTGGCTTCGCGGCCGTGCATCGACCAATGGCGCGAGCCGGTGCGCGAACGGGTCGAGGAGTCCGGGACACACATGGCGACGGAGGACATTCTCCGTCACCTCGACGCTGTCCGTGGCCGTGACTGACCGGCGATGGAATCGGTCGTCATCGACGCCTCCCTGCTGGTTGCGGCGGTGCTCAACGCCGGACCCAATGACCGCTGGGCTCGTGGCATCATCGCGAGCAAACACCTGATCGCGCCCCAGTTGGCTCCGATCGAGGCTGCTCGCGTACTGCGGCGCGCCGAGATGGCGAACGAGATATCCAGCCCGCAGGCGACAGGTGGCTACCGGAAAATCGTCGGCTTTCCGATCGATCTGCTGCCCTTCGGGCCGTACGCGGAACGAATCTGGGAGCTGCGTTCCAACCTGACGCCCTACGACGCCTGGTACGTCGGCTGCGCAGAGGCGCTGGCCGTACCATTGGCCACGCTCGATGCCCGTCTGAGCCGAGCCCCCGGTCCCAGGTGCAGATTCCTGTTGCCCGACCCCGGCCGAGCCTCGCCTGGCGAATCCCCATGACGACATGGCCCCGCGGTACGCCGCGTGCCGCCGGTCGGGGCAGAACGAGGCTGCGGCAGGGGGCCGTGCCGCCACGGACGCCCCGGCCGCGATTGCCGCCGCGCCGGCCGGCGCGGCATAATCACGATGATGGATCAAGAGTCGCTGGACAGCGTTGTCGGGCGCATCGTCGAGAGCATCGTCGACGCGGTGGCGCCGGAGAAGATCATCCTGTTCGGCTCCGCCGCCCGGGGCGAGATGACGTCTTCGAGCGATCTCGACCTGCTTGTCG
The DNA here is from genome assembly GCA_965215105.1 of Vicinamibacterales bacterium. GTDB lineage: Bacteria > Acidobacteriota > Vicinamibacteria > Vicinamibacterales > UBA8438 > JAJEEA01. The sequence continues at coordinate 4,901,849 of OZ244051.1, read as the reverse complement.
TGAAGGACAAGTGTCACCACAGGAAAACGGCCGCCCTGATCTACCGCAGCCTGCCCAAGCCGCGCCCGCCGGTCGACATCGTGGTCGCCTGGCCGGAAGACCTCCGGCGGCACAAGGACTCCCATTGGCTCGTCATCGCGCCGGCGTTGAGGGAAGGCAGGACGGTCTATGAAATGGCGCCGAGCGCTGACGCTGGGACTGCGCGGACCGGCCCGACATGACGCCCATCCGCGACCTCATCGACATCCCCGAACGGGTCCATCGCGACGACTTCGTCCTGCGGCTCTCCGAGGGGGTGGCGAAGCCCGCCGAGACGCTGCGCACCTACGTCGTCACGCCGCAGCTCGCCGACGCCTTCGACCGGGCGCTCGACCTCATCAAGGGCGCGCTGGCGTCGGGCTCGAGCAAGGCGGCCTACCTGCACGGCAGCTTCGGCAGCGGCAAGAGCCACTTCATGGCCGTGCTCCACCTGCTGCTGCAGCAGCACGCGGAGGCCCGCGCCGCCGAGGGTCTCGAAGGCGTCGTCACGCGGCACGGCGACTGGCTCGCCGGCCGGCGCTTCCTGCTCGCGCCCTATCACATGATCGGCAAGCCGAGCCTTGAGGCGGCGGTGCTGGGAGGCTACGCGGCGCGGGTCGCCGAGCTCCACCCCGACGCGCCCACGCCGGGCGTCTACCGTAGCGCGGGGCTCTTCGACGACGCGCGGCGGCTGCGGGCGCAGATTGGCGACGAGGCGTTCTTCGACCGCGTGAACGAGACCGCCGCGAGTACTACAGCGAGCGCCGCCGGCTGGGGCGATCTTTCGGCGCGGTGGGACGCCGCGAGCTTCGAGGCCGCCCTCGGCGCCCCCGCCGGGGCCGAGGAGCGCAGCCGGCTCGTCGCCGCGCTCGTCGACTCGTTCTTCCGCGGCTACCGCGACGTGGCGCGGGGGAGCGACGAGGCGTTCGTCCCCCTCGACGAGGGGCTGGCGGTGATCGCGCGGCACGCGCGCGATCTGGGCTACGACGCCCTGGTGCTCTTCCTCGACGAGCTCATCCTGTGGCTCGCGACCCACGCCGCCGACCTCCGCTTCCTCAACGAGGAGGGGCCGAAGGTCTCGAAGCTCGTCGAGGCGGAGACGGCGGGCCGGGCCGTCCCCATCGTGAGCTTCGTGGCGCGGCAGCGCGACCTGCGCGAGCTGGTGGGCGAGCAGGTGACGGGCGCGCTGCAGCTCGGGTTCGCCGACGTGCTGCAGTGGTGGGAGGCCCGCTTCGAGCGCATCACGCTGGAAGACCGCAACCTGCCCGAGATCGCCGCGCGCCGGCTGCTGCGCCCGCGGAGCGAGGCGGCGCGCCGGCAGATCGACGACGCCTACGCGCAGACCGAGAAGGTGCGCCGCGAAGTGTTCGAGACGCTGCTGACCCCGCGCGCCGACACCGCCGCGTTCCGCAAGGTCTATCCCTTCAGTCCGGCCCTGGTCGAGACCCTCGTCGCGGTGTCGTCGCTCCTCCAGCGCGAGCGGACGGCGCTGAAGGTGATGCTGCAGTTGCTGGTCGACGGGCGGGACACGCTCGACCTCGGCGAGATCGTCCCCGTGGGCGACCTCTTCGACGCGATCGCCGAGGGCGACGAGCCGTTCACCGAGGGCGCGCGCCACCACTTCGAGAACGCGCGGAACCTCTACCGCCGGAAGCTGCTGCCGCTCATCGAGGGCCGGCACGGCATCTCGAAGGCGGAGGCGGCGGCGCGGCCCAGGGACGACCGCACCGCCCGCGCCCTGCGCGCCGACGACCGGCTCGCCAAGACGCTGCTGCTGTCGGCCCTCGCGCCCGAGGTCGACGCGCTGAAGAACCTGACCGCGGCGCGGCTCGCGGCCCTCAACCACGGGTCGATACGCACGCCGATCGAGGGGCGCGAAGGCCAGGAGGTACTGCGGCGCTGCCGCGCCTGGGCGGCCGAGATCGGGGATGTCCGCATTGGCGACGATCCCGCCAATCCCGTCATCACCCTGCAGCTCTCGGCCGTCGACACCGAGGGCATCCTCGCCGGCGCGGGCCGGCACGACAACGCCGGCAACCGGCGCCGGCTCGTCCGCGAGGTCCTGTTCGACGCGCTGGGCATCGAGAACCGCGACGAGCTCGTGCTCTACCACGACGCGGCGTGGCGCGGCACCCAGCGTCGCTTCGAGGTGATCTTCGCCAACGTACGCGAGCTGCCCGACGAGTCGCTGGCGACGCGGGGGGACGAACGCAAGGTGGTCATCGACTTCCCCTTCGACGACCCGGGTCATACCCCGGCCGACGACCTCGCGCGGCTCAACGACTTCCGCGGGCGCGACGCGCGGGCGCGGACCCTGGTCTGGCTGCCGTCCTTCCTGAGCCCCTCGGCGCAGCGCGATCTGGGCACGCTGGTCCGCATCGACCACGTCCTGGCCGGCGAGCGGCTGCGCGACTTCGCGACGCATCTCTCGCCGGTCGATCAGGCGTCGGCGCGCGAGCTCCTGCGGAATCAGCAGAGCCAGCTCAGGCAGCGCCTGATCCACTACCTGGAGGGCGCCTACGGCGTCGAGAATCCCATTCCCGGGTCGGTCGACGAGTCGCACCCGCCGGCCGAGCACTTCCAGTCGCTCGATCCCGCGTTCGAGCCCCGCCCCCCCGCGCGGGCCAACCTGCGGGAGGCGCTCGGGAACCTGTTCGACCAGCTTTGCGCGAGCCATTACCCGGTGCACCCCGACTTCGGCGCGTCGGTCAGGACGCCGGCGCTACGCCGCGTGCACGAGCAAGTGTCGCGCGCCGTGCAAGAGCCGGAGGGACGCGTCGCCATCGACAAGCCGCTGCGCCCGTCGATGGCGCAGATCGCGGTACCCCTGCGGCTCGGCGAGATGGGCGAGACCCATTTCGTCGTCGGCCGGCACTGGTTCAGCCGTTTCGAGCGGCTCGACAAGCCGCTCACCGTCGGCAAGCTGCGCGAAGCGATGGACCACCCGCGGCGCATGGGGCTGCCGGCGGCGGCCGCGAACCTCGTCATCCTGGTCTATGCGGATCAGGCGAACCTCGCGTTCCGGCGCCACGGCGGCCCGTGGCCCGCGAAGCTCGACGACCTGCCCGACGACGTCGAGCTTCGCGAAGAGGCGCTGCCCGCGCAGGAAGCCTGGACCACCGCCGTCGAACGCGCCGGAAGGGTGTTCGGGCTGACGGTGTCGCCGTTGCGCAACGCGAGCAACGTGAGCGACCTGGCGGAGCGGCTCGGCGAGGCAGCGGCGAAGCAGGGCGCCGCGTGCGACACGCTGGTCGAACGACTCGCCGCCCTCGGCGCGGACTTCTCCATCGACGAAGAAGACGCCAAACGCCTCCGCACCGCCCGCGCGAGCCGCGCCCTCGTGCAGTCGCTGACCGCGCCTCGCGGCCGGGCGCGGATCGAGAATCTTGCGGAGACGCAGCCCGCGACCTCTCTGGAAGCGATGGGGACGAGCATCGGCAAGGCGGGCGCGGTCGTGGACGCTCTGGAGCGAACCCATTGGCAGCTCTTCGCGCCGCTCGCCCGGCTGACGGACGACCGTGCGGACGACGCGCAGCGTCTTCTGAGTGACCTTCGAGAGGCACTGGCCGCCGACGAGTACGCCGTGGCGCTCGCCCCCCGGCTTCCCGATCTGGCGCACCGGGCCGCCAATCTGTTGGCGCGCCCGCCGTTGACGGTGACACCGACACCGACGCCGCCCGCAACGGGAGCGGAGGACGAGCCCTCGCAACCGGCCGGCCAGGAAACCGGCCGGGGTGGGGCCGCCGTACGCGAGGACGCTGGCGGCGAGTTCGAGGGCGGTGGCCCGGCCGGCCAGCTCGATGACGGCGGTGCGGGCGACCAGCTCGGGGGCGGGGGCACGGGCGGCCAGCTCGAGGGCGGTGGCGCGGCCGGCTCGGGCGTCGGCGCCACCATCACCCCCCAAGGCTCGCGGGGCGGACTGGACGCCGAACGGCTGCGCGAGGTCACGGCGGGGCTCGACGAGCTGCTGCGCAAGGAGCCCGGCGCGCGGCTGGAGATCACCTGGAAGCTGCGGCGCGGGGAGAAGGACGGCGCATGACCGGGGTCCCCTCGTTCGCGCGACGCCGACGCCGCCCCAGCCGCCGAGCAATAGTGAAGGGCGGCGCACAACCGGGGTCGCCTCGTTCGCGCGATGCCGACGTTCCGGCCGCCGAGCGGTGGGGAAGGACGGCGCATGACCGGGGTCCCCTCGTTCGTGCAGATACGGGCCCAGGTGGAGTCGATCCGCAAGCAGTACCCGGACGCGCGCGTCATCGGCATCGGCCTGCCGGTCCTCGACGACGCGGCGACGGCGCCGCCGGCGTTGCGAATCGGTTCCGAAGAGCTCCCCGTCGCCCGGTGCGGCTCGGTGCTGGCGTTGCGCGAACGCCTCGTCGACCTCCGCGCCGACGGTCCGCCGCTCGTGGTGCTGACCGACCTGCCGGAGACCGAGCTGGGCGAGGACGTGCTTGCGCGGCTCGCCCGCCGCAAACTGGTCTCGATCGAGGCGTGGCAGCTCGTGAAGGAACGGTTCAAGGCCCAGTACGTCGACCCGCGCCTGGCCGACCGCCACGAGTGGGCGGCGCCGGCGCTGCTCAACGCGGAGCCCGAGAGCGGCTACCCCCCGGCGCCGAGCGGGTTCCTGGACGCCGAGACGGCCTGGCGCCGGTTGTTCGAGGCCCTCGCCGGCATCCCGCGCGGCGAGCGCGACCCCGAGGCGCTGCTCGCGTGGGCGCTGGACGGCGACCCCGTGCGGACGCTGGACGCCCTGCCGGCAGCGGTGCGGACGGGGCTGGCCGTCGCGGCGGAGGACAGCGCGGGGCGCACGGCGCGGGCGATTCTCGAGTGCGCGGGACGACTCGGGCGCCGGACCGTCTCGGTCGGCCTCGTGGCGCGGGTCCTGTTCGACGCCGACGGAAAGGGCGACGAACGGGCGGCCAGGGCCAGGGGCAAGCTGGAGGCGCTGCTCGGCCTGCACGACCTGGACGCGGCCCTCGCCCGCGGGTGGACGGCCGCGGCGGAGCGGGTGGTCCGGCGCCGGCTCGCCCCGCCCGCGGAAGCCCCTTCCGCGGAGGCGACGGGACCGGGACCGCACGGGGCGGTGGAAGCGGTGCTCGCCGACGCCGACGACCTGATTCGGACGCTGGGCGCCGAAGACCTCGCCGGGCGGAGCGCGATCTTGCGGGCGTCCCTCGAGCAGCGGCTCGCCGCGCTCGGACGGGAGCTGGCCGCGTTCGTCGGCGGCGAGGCAGGCGCGCCGCTGGCGCGTCACGAGGTCGGCGAGCCCGATGGTGCCGCCGACCCCGCCGGCGGGGGCCGGGACCAGACCGCCCGCCAGACTCATGATGCCGGCCACGACACGCCCGTCGCTTCGCTTCCGGACCCGCTGCGGGACGCCGCGGACCGGGTGCTCGACCACGCGCTCGCGGCGGGCGAGCCGCGCCGCGCCGCCGGCGTCGAGATGGCCCTGCGACTGTCGGGCTGGCTCGCGGCGCGGCGGCGCGGCGACGCCGCGGCCGCGCGCGCGTTCGGCGGGGCCGCCCGCGGCTATGCGCGTGAGGGCGGCTTCGTCGACCGGGCGCGCGCGCGGCTCTGGGACGGCGACCCGTCGCCGGTCGTCGCGGAGGCGTACGCGGCCCTGGCGCAGCGGGCGGACGAGGCGCGCGAGCAGGAGAACCGGGCGTTCGGCGGGCTCCTCGCGGGCTGGCCGGGCGCCGGCCCCCACGAGCGGAGCCTGCTCGGCGTCGAGGCGGTGCTCGACCGGTGCGTCGCGCCCCTCGCCCGGGTGCAGCCGGTGCTGCTGCTGGTGGTCGACGCGATGAGCATGGCCGTCTTCCGCGAGCTCGAGCACGACCTGATGTGGCGCGGATGGATCGAGCTGGTGGCGGAGGATGCACCGGAACGTCCCGTGGTCGTCGCCGCCCTGCCCACGGTGACCGAGGTGTCGCGGACGAGTCTGCTCTGCGGCGCGGTCGCCGCCGGGAACGCCGCGAAGGAGAAGGACGGCTTCGCCCGGCACGACGGCCTGCGCTCGGCCTGCACACCCGGCGCACCGCCGGTGCTCTTTCACAAGGGCGACCTGCGCGAAGCCGGCGCGGCCGGCGTCTCCCCCCGCGTGGCCGAGGCCGTCGCCGACCCCGACCGCCGCGTCGTGGGCGTCGTGATCAACGCCGTCGACGACCACCTCGCGAAGGGCGACCAGGTGCCCGTCCCGTGGACCGCGCGGTACATCGGCCCCCTGGAGGACCTGCTCGAAGCCTGCCGCTCGAGCGGACGGGTCGTGGTGCTCGCGAGCGACCATGGCCACGTGCTCGAGCGCGGGACGACGCTGCGCGACGTCGCCGAGGGGGGCGCGGAGCGCTGGCGGCCCGCCGCCGGCCCGCCCGCGGACGACGAGGTGCTGCTGCAGGGTCCGCGCGTCGTCGCCGAGGGCGGCCGCCTGCTGGCGCCGTGGAGCGAGCGCGTCCGCTTCGGCATGAAGAAAAACGGCTACCACGGCGGAGCGTCGCCGCAGGAGGTGGTGCTTCCGCTCGGCGTCTTCGCCCTGCCGGAGACGACGGCGCAGCTCGCCGGGTGGCGCGAAGTCGGGCCGGAGGAGCCGGCCTGGTGGCGATGGCGGGGCGGAACGGACGCGGCGCCCGCATCCGCGGCGCCGGCGCCTGGCGGGACGGTCGACTACGCGGTTGCCGGGGCGAACGAACCCCGGCCGGCGGCACCGGCTCGCCGACCGCCGCCCCGGGGGGAGACCGGGGACCTGTTCGCGGCTCTGGAGCCGGAGGCGCCCCATTCGGCCGAGACGTGGATCGACCGCCTGTTCGGCACGGATCTGTTCGCCGAGCAGCGCAAGCAGGCGGCGCGGACGGCGCTGCCCGACGAGCGCATCCGGGCCATCCTGGCCGCGCTCGACGCCCGCGGCGGCAAGCTCACCCTCCCCGCGCTGGCCGAGAGCCTCGGCGTCCCGCTGTTCCGGCTCGGCGGCATCGTGTCGGCCCTGCGCCGGGTGCTGAACGTCGACGGCTACGCGGTGCTGTCGGTCGACGAGTCGTCGGAGACCGTCGAGATGAACCGCGATCTGCTCGATACGCAGTTCGGTCTCTCGGGTGACGAAGCTCGGGAACCTGCGCCGTAGACCGGGGCCGCCGCCCGCGGGAGGCGCTGACTACCTGCCCGGATGGGGTTTGGGCGGACAGCGGCGCAGCAGGGACGGTAATGACGCGGATGCAGCAGCCGTCGCGCTCTGCAAGGACGGGTTCAGCGGACAGCGGCGCGGCAGAGCGGCGATGTCCGAGCCGGCTTGCGACGACCCCACCGATGATCAGCTCTCAGCGACGCCACGAGATCGTCGACGCCCTGCGGCGCGGGACCGTTCCCCGGCGCAGTCTGGACGCGTTCGCGGTCGGGCTCGACGGGTTCAACGGCGTGGTGGGCGAAGAGCTCGCGTCGGTCGCGGCCGGGAGCGCGAAGTTCAAGGCCGTCCGCGGCGAGTACGGCAGCGGGAAGACCTTCTTCGTGCGGTGGCTGCAGGAACGGGCGAAACGCGAGGGATTCGCCGCGGCCGAGGTGCAGATCTCCGAGACGGAGACGCCGCTGCACCGTCTCGAGACCGTCTACCGCCGGCTGATCGAACGCCTCTCGACCGCGGGCACGCAGGCCGGCGCCCTCCGGTCCATCCTCGACAACTGGTTCTACGCGCTGGAGGAGGACGTCCTCGCCGAAGGCCGCGTCGGGGAGGGCGACGCGGAGGCGCTGCTCGCCCGGACGACCGACCTCATGGAGCGGCGGCTCGCGTCGGTCGCGCGCCACGCCCCGGCGTTCGCGGCGGCCCTGCGCGGCTATCGACGGGCCGTCGCGGGGAACGATCGCGCCACGGCCGAAGCGCTCCTGGCCTGGGTCGGCGGCCAGCCCAACGTCGGCGCCGCCGCCAAGCGGTACGCCGGCGTCAAGGGCGACCTCGACCACTTCGGCGCGCTCAGCTTCCTGCAGGGCCTGCTCGTCATCCTGCGCGACTCGGGCTTCTCGGGGCTGGTCCTCGTGCTCGACGAGGTCGAGACGCTGCAGCGCGTGCGGAGCGACGTGCGCGAGAAGAGCCTGAACGCCCTCCGGCAGGTCATCGACGAGGTCGACTCCGGCCGTTTCCCGGGCCTCTACCTCGTCATCACCGGGACCCCCGCGTTCTTCGAAGGACCGCAGGGCGTGCAGCGCCTGCCGCCCCTCGCCCAGCGGCTCGCCGTGGACTTCTCCGGCGCCCACCGCTTCGACAACCCGCGGGCGCCGCAGGTGCGGCTGCAGAACTTCGACCTCCCGCGCCTGGAGGCGGTCGGGCGGAAGATTCGTAATCTCTACGCCGAGGGGGCCGCCGCCCGCGGACGCGTTCTCGAACGGGCGGACGACGCGTACCTGAACAGTCTCGCCCGCGCCGTTACCGGCGGTCTGGGCGGGCGGGTCGGCATCGCGCCGCGGGTCTTCCTCAAGAAGCTGGTTCAGGACGTGCTCGACCGCATCGACCTCCACCCCGACTTCGACCCGCGGCGCGACTACGCCCTCACCCTCGCGGACGGCGAGCTGACCGACGTCGAGCGCAACGCCCGCGCCGCGACCACGCCGGACGATGTCGAGCTGGAGCCGTGGGGCCGGACCGACTTGTGAAATGACCGCCCTGGTACGGGGCAGGCCGGCGATTCGGGTATCGTGCTCGTTGGCGTCTCACCTCCTGTCGTGCACCCCTGTTACCGCGCTTACGGGCCGGCTGTAGGTCAGCTCTGTCGATGTGGTATAACATGTTCGGGTAGGAAAGCCATGCCGAACACGAGCGTTCATCTGCCACAAGCGCTGCTGGTCAGTCTGGATCGGATAGCAGCGGAGCGGGGGACGAGTCGGAACCGGTTGATCGTGGAATCGTGCGAGCGTGCGGTTGAAGAACGCACTCGCTGGCCCCCGGAGCTGTTCTCCAACGATCACCTGAGCGACGCCGATCTGCGGGACCTCCAGCAGGGCGAAAAGGACTTCCGGAAGGCCGTCGAGAACGCTCGGCGGAGTCGCACGCGCCCGCAGTTCTGATGCTCCTCCTCGACACGAGCGCCGCTTCGGCGTTCATGCACCGGCGCACGCACGCCCTGCTGCTGTTGCGCGAGCAGGATCCGTCGACCGTCTACCTCTGCGCGCCCGTCGCGGCCGAAATCCACTTCGGCCTGTCGCGCCTGCCGCCTGAATCGCGTCGCCGACGACTTCTCGCGAACGAGTTCGAGCGCCTGCGCGCCGTGGTGCGCTGGACCGATTGGAACGAGGCGGCGACGCGGGCGTTCGGACACTGGAAGGCCGCCCTGCAACATCGGGGAACTCCGATCGAGGACATGGACATCGCCATCGCATCGATTGCCCTCAGCCTGCCGGCGCAGCTCGCCACCGCGAACATCCGACATCTTGCGAGAATCGACGACCTCGACATCGTCGACTGGTCCGAACCCGGTACGCAGGCAAGCCCGGCAAGCCTGCGGCCGGCGTCGAAGCCGTGAACCGCGAGTCGTGAGCCACGAATCCGCGTTCGACCGGCTGCACCCCGCGCTTCAGCATCACATCGTCAACTCGCTCGGGTGGACATCCCTCCGGCCCCTCCAGGAGCGCGCCATCCCTCCCGTGCTGGACGGGGACCATGCCCTGCTGCTGGCGCCCACCGCCGGCGGCAAGACCGAGGCCGCGGTGTTCCCGCTGCTGTCCCGCATGCTGACCGAAGGCTGGAGCGGGTTGAGCGTGCTCTACGTCTGCCCGATCAAGGCCCTGCTGAACGACCTCAAGTCACGGCTCCGGGGCTACGGCGCCCTGGTTGGACGCCGCGTCGACCAGTGGCACGGGGACGTGGGCGCCGCCCGGCGGCGGGCCATCCTGCGGGAACGGCCCGACGTGCTGCTCACCACGCCGGAGTCGATCGAGGTCATGCTCGTCTCGAGCCGGTCCGAGCCCCGCGTGCTCTTCCGGGATCTGCAGGCCGTCGTCGTCGACGAGCTGCACGCCTTCGCCGGCGACGACCGCGGCTGGCACCTGCTCGCGGTCCTGGAGCGCGTGCGCCGCCTGGCGGGACGCGAGATCCAGCGCCTCGGCCTCTCCGCGACCATCGGGAACCCCCGCGCGCTCCTCGACTGGCTGGCCCCCGCCTCGTCGCGGCCGCGCCGGGTCGTCGCGCCAAGCGGTGACGCGGCCGGTCCGGCGAGCGCTCACCTCGACCACGTCGGGAGCGTCCGCAACGCGGCCAAGGTGATCTCCGCGCTGCACCGTGGCGAGAAGCGGCTCGTGTTCTGCGACAGCCGCGCCGGCGTCGAGGCGCTGTCCGCCGAGCTCCGCCGATGCGGCGCCGAGACCTTCGTCTCGCACAGCTCGCTCGCCCTCGACGAGCGCCGGCGGGCCGAGGAAGCGTTCTCGCGGAGCCGCGACTGCGTCATCGTCGCCACGAGCACGCTGGAACTCGGCATCGACGTCGGCGACCTCGACCGCGTCATCCAGATCGACGCGCCCGCGACCGTCGCCTCGTTCCTGCAGCGGCTGGGCCGAACCGGGCGCCGGCCCGGCACGGCCCGGAACTGCCTGTTCCTCGCCACGTCGGACGACGGCTTCCTCAGAGCGTCGGGCCTGCTCCGACTCTGGCTCGACGGCTACGTCGAATCCGTGGTTCCGCCCCCGGAGCCGTTCCACGTCTTCGCGCAGCAGCTCCTGGCCCTCGCCCTGCAGGAGGGGCGCATCGGGCGGCGGACGTGGCGCGACTGGCTCGGCGCGGTGCCCGCGTTCCGGACGATGGCGGCCGGGCATCTCGACGACATCATCGAGTGCATGCTCGGGCGCGGCCTGCTGTTCGACGACGGCGGAATGCTGTCGGTCGGCGTCGAGGGCGAGCGCTCCTTCGGCCGGCGGCACTTCATGGAGCTGATGTCGGTGTTCACCAGCGACCCGCTCTTCTCAGTGCGCCACGGGCGGACGGAGCTCGGTGTCGTGCATCCGCTCTCGTTCCAGGTCCGCCGCGACGGCCCCGTAGTGCTCCTGCTCGGAGGCAGGAGCTGGGAGGTGTCGCACATCGACCGGGACCACCGGGTCGCCTACGTCAAGCCTTCCGTCGAGCGGGGACGCTCGCGCTGGATCGGACCCGGAGTGCCCCTCTCCTTCGACCTCTGTCGCGCCGTCCGTCAGGTCCTGGTCGAGGGATCGCCCGGCATCGACACCAGCAAGCGGGCCCGGACGAGGCTCGACGAGCTCCAACGGGACTTCTCGTGGGTCGACGCCAAAGGCACCGCGGTCGTCCGAGACCCGGCCGGCGTCAGCCGCTGGTGGACCTTCGCCGGCCTCCGGGCGAACGCCGTCCTCGGAGAGCTGGCCGGGCCGCTGCGCCTCTCGACCTCCCGCGAGGACAATCTCTCCATCCGGCTCCGCGATGACGTCAAGGTTGAGGAACTAAAGGCACAACTTCGCAACGCACGCTCGGGCGGGCCGGAGAACCTCTTCCCCGTATCGGACGACGCCCTGGACTCACTCAAGTTCTCGGAATGTCTGCCCAGAAAACTCGCAGACCGAACCATCAGGAGGCGCGGCTCGGATACGCGGAGCGTCGAAAAGTGTTTGCACGAACCGATTTGGTCCGCAACACTCCCGTGACGCCTCGGGACGGATGGGCTCCCGACGCCGTTCCGGTGGTGCACCGGAACGCAGCTCCTCACGGGTCAGGCGTGTCAGGAGCGTTGGGACGTATAATCCGCGCATCGATGTCGCCACCGTTCGCCAGGAGTCTGCGCCGTAGAACGGCGCAGACTCCTGGCAGGGTTGGTTGGGCGCCAAGCGGAGCCGCAGGCGACGATTGGCGGGCCAGGAGTCTGCGCCGTAGAACGGCGCAGACTCCTGGCAGGGTTGGTTGGGCGCCGAGCGGAGCCGCAGGCGACGATTGGCGGGCCAGGGCAGAGCCATGATCGACACCCAGGCGGGAACTCGCCGACTCCGGGACCTGCTGGCGACCCGAGCCCGGCGGACCGGCGAGGTCACGCTCAGCACCGGCGCGAAGTCGAGCTTCTACTTCGACTGCAAGCTGGTAACGCTGGACGCTGAAGGGGCGTACCTCGCGGGGCAGGCCTTCCTCGATGCGCTCGACCAGCTTCCCGAGCGTCCGGATGCCGTTGGGGGACGGACGCTCGGGGCGGATCCGATCGTGAGCGCGATGATCGTGCTCTCGCAGGTGCGGAATTGCCCGATCCAGGGCTTCTACGTCCGACAGCAGCCGAAGAGCCACGGCACGAAGCGCCTCATCGAGAATCCGCCTGGACAAGGAGCCAAGGTCGTCATCGTCGACGATGTCGTCACGTCCGGGGGGTCGCTGCTCCAGGCCGTGAAGGCCGCGCGCGAGGCCGGCTGCAAGGTCGTCGGAGCGATGGCGCTCGTCGACCGCGGGGAGCAGGACGGCGCCGCCAACATCCGCCGCGAAGTCGGGCACTTCATTCCGCTCTTCCAGCGGAGCGATTTCGAGGGTACCGCCGCCCCGGATGATCGCGCCGCGACCCGTTCCGAGCCGCCCTCGATCAGCGAGGCCTCGCCCTTGGCCGCCTCCGCTCATGAGCCGTCGGCGCGCGAGGATTCGTGAGGGCGATTCCGCCACCCTGAGCCGTGAGTTGCGAATCCGCGTTCGACCCGGAACGGCTCGCAACTGTCTCTTCCTGGCAACATCGGACGACGAATTCCTGAGAGCATCCGACCTGCTGCAACTCTGGCTCGACAGGTAACGTAGAATCCGTCGCCCCCCCACCGGAACCGTTCCACATACTCGCGCAGCAACTCCTGGCCTTGGTTTTGCAACTTGGTCTTGCAGAGAGAACCGCCGGGCGCGCCTCGTGGCGCGAGTGGCCGGACGAGATGCCGGCGTTCCGGCGCATGGCGCTTCGGCCGGCGGCGGACGGGCGTGTGGCGGCCGGGCCATGGTCGAGTCGATGCGGTAGAGTGGTGAAGGAGAGATCCGCGATGGGTGAAATCGTCGTCGACGTTGGGCTGGAGAACGACCGGGACCGCGCGTTGGCCAAGGCGGGGCATCTGCAAGAGGCCGACGTCCGGCGCGTCACCGTCAAGGCGGTCGCGGACACCGGCGCGGTGATGCTCGCGCTGCCCGAGGACGTCGTGGAGCGGCTCGGCGTGGAGGTCGTGGGCAGCGTCGCGTGCGCCTATGCCGACGGACGACGGGGCGAGCGGCCGGTCGCCGGCCCCGTGACCGTCAGCATCGGCGACCGCTGGATGCCTGTCAACTGCGTCGTCGTTCCGGCGGGCACCGACGCCCTGGTCGGTCAGGTCGTCATGGAGCAGCTCGATCTGGTGGCCGACGGCGTGACCCGGACGCTCGGCACGCGCCCCGAGTCGCCCGACCGCCCCTTGCTGAGGCTCTGACGGAGAGGCTCGAGACCTCGCGCGCCGCGGAGACCCTCGCGCCGCAGCGTCAGACCGACCGGCCGGGCTCCGGGGGATGTGCGGCGGGAGTCCTCGTCGAGGCCCTCGGCCCTCAGCGGCAGCGGGGGGGTGTGCCCGGCCCGGCAGGGGGGCCCGGGGGCGGGGCGCGTCCCAGCGGCGGGCACGGCCGGGGGGGCGGACTGAACGACAGGCCCGAACGCGAAGGACCGGATGCCCGACCAGCCCCTCCTCAACCAGGTCGCCGTCGTCGCCGGCGCCACCCGCGGCGCCGGGCGGGGCATCGCCCGGATGCTGGGCGCGGCCGGGGCCACCGTCTACTGCACCGGACGCAGCGTGCGGGGGCGGCCCGCCACCGCCGGGCGGCCCGAGACCATCGAGGAGACGGCGGAGCTGGTGACCGCCGCGGGCGGGCGCGCCATCGCCGTCCGGACCGACCACACCGTCGAGGCCGAGGTCGAGCGGCTGTTCGCCCGCGTCCGCGCCGACGAGGGCCGGCTCGACGTGCTGGTCAACGACGTCTGGGGCGGCGACGCCCTGACCGAGTGGGGCAGGCCCTTCTGGGAGCTCTCCACCGCGCAGGGGCTCGAGCTGCTGGAGCGCGCGGTCCACAGCCACCTCGTCACGAGCCGGCACGGCGTTCCCCTCATGGTCGAACGCAACGCCGGGCTCGTCGTCGAGGTCACCGACGGCGACACCCTCGGGTACCGCGGCAACCTCTTCTACGACCTCGCGAAGAACGCGGTCATCCGGCTCGCGTACGGGATGGCGTCCGACCTGCACGCGCACCGCGTGACCGCCCTCGCCCTCACGCCGGGGCTCATGCGGTCGGAGGCGGTGCTCGAGCACTGCGGCGTCACCGAGGCGAACTGGCGGGACGCCATCGAGAAGGACCCGTACTTCGCCGAGTCCGAGACGCCGTGCCATGTCGGGCGGGCGGTGGCGGCGCTGGCCGCGGATCCGGACGTCGGGGCCAGGAGCGGCGGCCTGTTCTCGAGCTGGGGGCTGGCGAAGGAGTACGGCTTCACCGACGTGGACGGCCGCCGGCCCGACTGGGGCAGCTTCTTCCCGCGGAAAGTGCGGGAGATCGTCGAGCGCGACGCGCCGAGCGAGAAGGACATGGACCTGTTCGTGGTCCGCACCCGCCTTCACCAGGTGGAACACGACCCCGCGGCGGCCGGCGAGGCGGCGCGGCTGCGCGCCTGGCTCGAACGCTACCGCTGACCTGCCGTCGAGCCACGCGAGAGTGGCGCCCGCGGCCCTTGAGGCTGAGCGGGTCCATCCCCGCTCTTCACGCGGTCGCCAGCAGCCCCGCCCCCGTGCCCCGGGGCCGCGCGGCGTAGAGGCCGTCCCAGAACCCCCCCACCGCGTCGAGCATCTCGACCCCGGCCGCGATGAACGCGTCGCCCTCGAACGCGGGCGAGTCGTGGCAGGCCCGCAGCTCGTGCCAGACGTGCTCGCGGTGGTTCTCCTCGAGCCTGTCGTGCCAGGTGAAGAACGCGAGGGGCAGGGCCGGGACCTGCTCGGCCTTGACGCGCTCGAGCCCCCGGATCAGCTCCTTCCAGAACCCCGCGGCGGCCCAGTTCTCGACCGCGAACGACGCCCCCATCGCCTCGTTGTAGTCGCTGCTGCCGTAGAGCCGGAACAGCTCGTCGCAGAAGAACAGGGTGCCGGGGTCGCCGTGGCGGCGCTGGCCCATGTCGCGGAACCCGAGGCCGAGGGCGGCGCCGAACCGCAGCAGCCACTCGAAGTGGGCGGCCCGGAAGCGGAACGTGCCGCCGTCGACGGTGCCGGTGGTCGACACCAGCGCGGGGTCGCCCTCGCGGTCGGCATCGGTCGGCCCCGCGACGCCGGGCGCGCGCTCGCGGTCGGCCGCGCGCCCGCCGTCGGCGTAGATGACGCCGAGCTCGTTCAGCAATATCTCCTTGCTCTCGCGCGCCGCCTCGAGCGTGCCGGCGTTGATGACGCGGTTGAGGGCGGCGAGCAGGAACTGGTTGGAGAACACCGAGAACTGGACGGTGAAGTGCCGCAGGTGGTCGAGGGGGACGCGGCCCTCGGCGAACCACGCGGTGTAGGCGTTGTCCGTCACCACCGGATGGCGCATCAGCTCGCGCTCGACGGTGCCCTTGAACGTGTCGAAGTCCCTGCCGGTCATGGTGTTCCTCCCTTTCGGCGAGCCGGTCCCCGCCTCGGGCGGCGGCTCATGACGCCACCGCCTCGACGAGGTTGCCCCGGCGCGCCTGCTCGCGCTCGATCGCCTCGAAGAGCGACTTGAAGTTGCCCTGCCCGAAGCCCCTCGCCCCGCGCCGCTCGATGACCTCGAAGAACAGCGTCGGCCGGTCCTGGACGGGCTGGGTGAAGACCTGCAGCAGGTACCCGTCCTCGTCGCGGTCGGCGAGGATGCCGAGGCGGGCGAGCTCGCCGACGTACGGCGCGACGGCGGGGACGCGCGCCCCGAGGTCGTCGTAGTAGGCGTCGGGCACGGGCAGGAACGCGAGGCCGCGCGCGCGCATCCGCGAGACGGTCTCCACGATGTCGCGGGTCGCGAGCGCCACGTGCTGGACGCCGGGGCCCCCGAAGTAGTCGAGGTACTCGGCGACCTGCGACTTGCGGCGGCCCGACGCGGGCTCGTTGATGGGGAACTTGATGCGGCCCGCCCCGTCCTGCATGACCTTCGACATGAGGGCGGAGTACTCGGTGGAGATGGCCTCGTCGTCGAAGTGCAGCATCTCGCTGAACCCCATCGTCTCCGCGAAGAACCGCACCCAGCGGTCCATCTGGCCCAGCTCGACGTTGGCGACGACGTGGTCGACGGCGGCGAGGCCGACGTCGTCGGCCGGCACCTCGGACGCGCCGTGCGGCTCGAACCCCGGGGCGAAGACGCCGTCGTAGCCCCGCCGCTCGACGAACCGGATCACGGTGTCGCCGTAGGCGCGGACGGCCGCGGACCGGAAGACGCCGTGCGCGTCCCGCTCCTCGACCAGCGGGGCCGCGCCGGCCGCGCCGCGCCGGCGCGCCTCCGCGAAGGCGTACGCCGCGTCGGGCACCTCGAGGGCGACGACCGCCACCCCGTCGCCGTGCGCATGGGCGAACCGGGCGGCGGGGTGGTCGGGAGCGAGGCCGCTCGTGAGCACGAAGCGGATCGCCCGGCACTCGAGGACGTACGAGGTCGTCTCGCGGCATCCCGTCTCGAGGCCGCGGTAGGCGGCGACGCGGAAGCCGAACGCGTGCCGGTAGAACGCGGCGGCCTGCCGGGCGTTCCCGACGTGAAGCTCGATGTGGTCGATGCGGCGAATGGGAAATCGGTCAGCCACCGCGCGGTCTCCGATGGAATGGTCGATGCGGCGAATGGGAAATCGGTCAGCCACCGCGCGGTCTCCGATGGAATGGTCGATGCGGCGAATGGGAAATCGGTCAGGCATGGCGCAGTCTCCGATGGAGCAGCCATCCGAGACGCTCGACGGCGGTCCGGATGTCGTCGGGGGCGCAGCTCGAGAAGCTGAGGCGCAGGCGGTTCGCCGGCGCCCCGGCCGCCACCGCGAAGGCGGACCCCGGCACGACGGCGACGCGGGCCTCGGCCAGCGCCTCCTCGCAGAGGCGGTCGGCGTCGAGCCCGCGCGGCAGCTCGACCCACACGAAGAAGCCGCCGGGGGGACGCGTCCACCGGGCGCCCTCGGGGAAGTGGTCGCGCAGGGCCGCGAGCATGGCGTCGCGCCGGCGCCGGTAGGCGGCGCGGATGCGGTCGAGATGGCCCGCGAAGCCGTGCCGCAGCAGCCGGGCGACGGCGCGCTGGGTGAGGGCCGAGCACTCCAGGTCGGCCGCCTCCTTGAGCACCCCGGCCCCGGCCGCGAGGCGCGGCGGCAGCACGAGCCAGCCGAGGCGCAGCGCGGGCGCGAGGATCTTCGAGAAGCTGCCGGCGTAGACGACCCACTCGGGGTCGAGCGCGCGCAGGGCGGGCAGCCAGTCGCCGTCGTAGCGCAGCAGCCCGTAGGTGTCGTCCTCGACGACGGGGACGCCGAACCGGCGCGCCAGCGCGGCGAGCCCCCGGCGCTGCTCGCGGCCGAGGCGGACGCCGCACGGGTTGTGGGTGTCGGCCATCGCGTAGATGAACGCGGGCCGCGCCCCCCGCGCCTGGAGGGCGCGGACGCCGTCGACGTCCATGCCGGTGTCGTGGTCCGTGCGGACGGTCAGGATGGACGGCCGGTACGGCAGGAGCGCCTGGCGCAGGCCGGCGTAGACGTGCTCTTCGGTGAGCACCTCGGCCCCCGGCGCCAGGAGCAGTTGCGCGGCGAGGCTCAGCGCCTGCTGGGCGCCCGACGTCAGCAGCACCTGGCGGGGGTCGCAGTCGATGCCCCGCTCGCGCATCAGCTCGACGATGCGCTCGCGGAGCGGCTCGTGCGGCGGGCCGTACTGCATCGCGGCGGCGTCGTCGGTCAGGACATCGCTGAGGGCCCGGGCATAGGCGGCGCGCGGTATCAGCTCGGGGGCGGGGAGGCCCCCGGCGAGCGACACGAAGCCGGGCCGCGGCGGCAGCAGCGCGAACTCGCGGAGACGCGAGCGGGCCATTCCCGGCGGCGCCGCGGCGGCGGTGCTCCCCGGGTGATCGAGGGTCGCGACTGACATGTACTCACGATAGCAACACTTTCTGATATCATTCAACAACTAAAATCTCTGAATGACATTACTTGCTTTTTTTATGAGCCAAACGGACCCTGATGACTAACAAACCAATCAACTCGAACGATTCGTCGATGAACGGCCAGACGGAAGCGCAGGGACGGCGGGCGACGGGGACGCGCGGCGGGGACTGGCCGCCGCGGCTCGACGACCTCGATCGGCGGCTGCTGGGGCTGCTGCAACGGCACGGCCGGGCGACGAGCGTCGATCTCGCGAGGCGGCTGGGCCTGTCGCCGCCGGGGCTGCAGCGCCGGGTGCGGCGGCTGGAGGCGACCGGAGTCATCCGGGGGTACACGACGCTCGTCGACCGCGAGGCGGTCGGCCTCGACCTGCTCTGCTTCGTCGAGGTCAAGCTGGCCCACCACCGACCCGACTGCGTCGCGCGCTTCCGCGACGAGGTGCAGGGGATTCCCGAGGTTCTCGAGTGCCACTACCTGACCGGGGAGTCCGACTACCTGATCAAGATCGTGGTGCCGAACCACAAGACGCTCGAGACGATGCTCTTCGAGAGGCTGATGCGGATCGACGGGGTCGACCGCATCCACACGAGCATCGTCGTCAACGAGGTGAAGGCGTCGACGGCCCTGCCGCTGGAGGCGCCGTCAGGCGCGCGCCAGGACGGCGGGCGGTGAACGTCGAGGCGGCGACGGCGGGGAGAACGGTGGACGCGGGGCGTTCACCCGCCCCCTCGACGAGACGCAGGACCCGGCGCCGCGAACGCCGCGGCGACGCACTACGCGCGGGCGTCGATGCCCTCCCGCGTCTCGGCGACCACCAGATCGACGACGGACCGCAGGGCCTCCTCCTCGGTGTCGCCCTCCAGGCGTCGGAGGCGGAAGTGGTCGATCTGCCGGTCGGCGCCGGTGCCGTCGCGGATGATGTCGGTCACGCGGCGCAGCTCGGCCTCGCAGCCGAGGGCGCGCGCGTCGTCGGCGAGCTGCTCCACGAGGGCGGCGGCATGGTCCTCGATGTCCACCCGGCCCTCGCTCCCGTCGTCGCCGAAGAACGCGAGCACGCCGTAGCGCTGCGCGAGCCACCGGTTCTCGGCGATGATCTCCGTTGGCGGCTCGGGGGGCAGCCGGCCTTCGCGATCGAGCCGCATCAGGCGCCGGACGAGCGACGAGTACAGCGCCGTGATGGTCACCGCGTCGTCGATGCTCGGGCAGGTGTCGCAGATGCGCATCTCGACGGTGGGAAAGGCGTCGGAGGGGCGGATGTCCCACCACAGCTCGCTCGCGCTGTCGATGAACCTCATGCGCATGTAGGCGTCCACGAGCAGGTCGTAGTCGGCGCGCGTCGACAGCGGGCCGGGCAGGCTGGTGCGAGGGATCGCCCCCATGATGGTCAGGCGGTAGCTCTTGAACCCGGTCTCCCGGCCGCCGTTGAACGGCGACGAGGTCGACAGCGCGTGCAGCAGGGGGAGGTAGCGCCGGAGCGCGGTCATGACCCGGATGCGCGAGTCGGGGTCGCCGAAGCCGGCGTGGATGTGCATGCCGCCGATGACGAGCCGCCGCAGGCTCTCCTGGAACGTGACCACGAAGCGCTCGTAGCGCTGCTTCGGGGTGACCATCTGCGCCCGCCACGCCGCGAACGGGTGCGTCGAGGCGGCCATCACCGCGGCGCCGTGCTCGGCCGCCGCCTCGACGACCAGCCGGCGGGTCTCGCGCAGCGCCTCGCGCGCCTCGCTCACCGTCCCGCAGACCTTCGTGCCGGTCTCGATCTGCGACCGCAGGAACTCGGGCACCGCGTTGTGGGGGCCGCGGTTCCGCTCGCACGCCTCGAAGATGCGCCGGTCCGGATCGGACAGCAGATCGCGCGTCTCGGGATCGACGAGGAAGAACTCCTCCTCGATGCCGAGGGTGATGCCGGAATCCGATTCGCTCATGGGGCCTCCCCCCGCGCGGCCGGCCGGGTGGTCGCCATGCCGCTGGCGGTGGCGGACGGTGACCGCGAGATTCAGACCTGGAACAAGTGGATGGGCGGCGTGCAGATCAGTACCGGAACAGATACGAGATCTTGCCGAAGAAGGCGCGGTTCGTCCGTAGCAGCTCGGTGGTCGGGAACAGCAGGCTGTCGATCATCATGCCCTGCCGGTAGCGGTCGTCGTAGCCGAGGAAGATGACGGTGCCGGCGTTCACCCGGTAGGTGAAGAGCACGTTGTTGCCGAGGGTCGTGGCCGCGGTGTTGTGCTCCATGATGTAGCGCGCCAGCAGCCGGTCGGTGAACTGGTAGGTGGTGCGGGTGCGGAAGATCTTGACGTTGAAGATGTCGGTCTGCGAGATCGGCTCGACGAAGTCGCTCGACACCATGGTGAACTCCGTCCGCAGCCGGGACGTGGGCTGGAAACGGAAGTTGACGTTGCCGACCGTCGACCAGCCCAGGTAGGGGCTGTCGGCGTCGTAGAGGATGCCGTCGCCCCAGTTGTAGCCGCCGTAGACCGACAGGATGCGCGCGCTCATGACCCCGAAGAAGCCGAAGCCGGTCTTCCGGAAGTCGACGGCCCCGTAGCGCTCGAGGTCGCGGTTGACCATGCCGGTGATGGCCATGTTGTTGCGGAACGAGAAGCTCGCGGTGCCCTGGAGCTGCTCGTCCTGCAGCGTGCCCGAGTGGTCGTACAGGCGCAGGTAGGTCACCGAGGGGCCCCACGTCATCACCGTCGACTCGGGCCACCAGCGGTACGACGCGGTGCCGCTGGTCTGCTGGAGGTCGACGCGCGGCAGGAAGCCGGAATTCGTGAGGAAGCCGGGGTCGATGCGGCTGTGGGCGACATTGTAGCTGACGTTGCGTCCCTGCTTCGAGAAATCGGCCTCGAACGCCCCCCCGGAGAGCGAGCCGACCGCCTCGTCCTGCGTCTCCGAGCCCGCCGCGAGGAAGCTCACGCGGTGGGTCCGGCCCAGCCGGAAACGCCCGTCGATGCCGGCGACCCGGTTGTGGTCGGCGCCGAACTCCCGCGCCGTCATGATGGCGCCGAGATACGACTCGGCATAGAAGTCGTAGCGGGCGCGCCCGAGGACGGTCTGCGCGGTGGTCCCGTACTGCGGGTGGCCGGTGTCGTCGAGACGGCCCGCCGCCTCGTCGTCGGCCACCACGAACCCCAGCGTGGTCTGGCCCACCTTGCCGGTCAGCTTGCCGCCGAAGCGGGGGTCGACGATGGTGCGGGTGTGCACCAGCGTCAGCGGCGTCGCGGTCTGGAAGATCTCCTGCCCCTCGAGGAAGAACGGACGCTGCTCGGGATAGAACAACGCGAAGCGCTGGTTGGTCTCGATCTGCGGCCGGTCCGACTCGATCTGCGAGAAGTCGGGGTTGTAGGTGACGTCCGCCGTCAGGTTCGGCGTGATGCCGTACTTGACGCCGAAGCCCAGCTCGCCGGAGGGGTCGTCGGCAGAGTACTCGCCGGTGCCGGTGTCGAGCGCGCCGAGCCTGAAGCCGGTCACCTCGGGCAGGAGCTCGAGGTTGCGGCTCAGCGACATGGCGGACAGGCCCTCGAGGGTGCCGAACTGCGTGAGCTGGCCCGCCACGCCGCGCGAGATCGGCGACCACGACTGCGCCTCGGACTTGTCGCGGATGACCCGGGTGATCTGGAACCCCCACCGGTGGCCCACCCCCGCCGCGCGGGACGGATACCGCAGGCTCTTGAACGGAATCCGCATCTCCGCCGTCCAGCCGTCGGCGACGACCTGGCCGCCGCTGTCGAAGAGCGCGTTCCACGAGTCGTCGCCGCGGATGCCGAACTGCCCCGAGCTGCTCATGCCGCTGCCGCCGCTGCGCCGCGGACCGCTGCCCCGGCTCGCCGACCCGCTGCCGCTCGACCGCGAGAACCCGGTGCTGCCGTCGGCGTTCACGAGCGAGTCGGCCTGCACGCCGTAGCCGTTCACCTCGAACTGGTACGCCCGCTGCTGGTCCAGGAACGGGTCGAACAGGATCGCCATGCGGTCGTCGCCGCGTATCTCCTCGCGGTCGGCCCGGTTGATGCGCATGGTCTCGGGCCGCGTGTAGTGGGCGTAGAAGGCGAAGTAGAGATGGTCGCTGTCGTAGGCCATCCACACCTCGGTCTCCTCCGACCCCGGCGCGCCCTCGACCGGCGCGATCTGGACGAAGTCGGTGATGTGGGTGGCGGTCTCCCAGACCGAGTCGTCGAGCCGGCCGTCGATCTCGGGCGGGGTGTTCGTCCGCCCGATGACCGCGGTCGGCCGGCCCAGCGGGGTCGGGGCGAAGCCTCCAGCGCCGCCACCGGTCTGGCGCCGGCGCTGCCCGGCGGCCGGGGGCGGCGCGGACCCGCCGGCGGGAGCGGAGCCGAAGGCCAGCCTGCCGCTGACCGGCTGCTCGGACCCGGCCGATGGCGCGGGGGGCCGAGGCTCGGCCGGCGTGCGGCCCTCGGGCGCGGCGGGCCGCAGGCCGGCGCCCGAGGGCCGCACCGCGGCGGCGACGGGCGGGACCGGCGCGTTCCGGAACGCCGGGGCGAGCCGGGCCGGGCCGCGGCGACCCCGTTCGAGCCTGGCGGCGGGGTCACGCGGCGCGTTCCCGGCCGCGGTGACGTACCCGCCCTCCGCGGCCGCCGAGAGGCGCGCCGCAAGCACCGCGGCGACCTCGTCCTGCACGTCGAAGAGGTCGGCGACCCCGCCGTCCAACCGGGTGCCGAACTCGACCGCGCCGGTCTCGATGTCCACGATCCGGGTGGTGATGCGCAGGGCGTCTCCCACCCGCTGCAGGGTGCCGTCGATCAACCAGACGGCGCCCTGCCGGCGATACGCGGCGAGGTCGGAGCCGCGCGGGGCGCCGCGGTACTCGAGGCGCTTCGGATCGGCGGCGCCGAGCTCCACCACCGCCAACCCCGCGCCCTGCAGATCGATGGCGATGGTCTCCGCGATGCCCGCGCCGATCCAGTCGTCGGCCGGTTGGCGGCTCACGTTCGTGAACGGCGCCACGACCACGGTGGGAGACACCTGACCCGCCGCGGGCAACGCCGCCGCGGCGAGCACGGCGACGACAAGGGCCATCGCGGGATTCGCCCCCCGGCGGCGGGCGCCCGCCGGCCCCGCCGGCGACGCGCACGCTCCGTATCGGTGTCCCGGTGCCCGCGACGTCTCGTCGTGCATGCGGCCGTCCATCCGGCAGATCGCCTCCCGGTTCCGGTCTTCTCGTCCAACCCAACTGTGGAAGTCCGCTCCGTCGCCACAGAGCAGTCCATTAGTCTATCGGCAATCGGGCGTCGTGTGTGAATTACCCGTGTGGGCGGACCGACGCCCCGCGGGGCAACGCGGCGTGCCGCCACCGACTGCCGAGCCGGCCCGGAACCCATCGGCCCCGGAACCATCACCAGGAAAGGCGGCAGGGCCCCTGCCACGGCTCCCTACACGCCGGCGTACCAGTGGAATCCCCAGTCGGAGTTGATGCCGCCGGTGCCGCGGCCGAAGCCGGCCATCGAGTCCACGGCCCGGATGGACTTCAGGAACTTCAGGTTCTTGTAGCCGCACTGGCGCTCGACGCGCAGCCGCAGCGGCGCGCCGTTGCCGACGGGCAGGTCGCCGCAGTTGAGGCCCCAGGCGAGGATGGTCTGCGGGTGCACGACCTCGAACAGGTCGATGCCCTCGTACCAGCCGTCGACGGTGTCGAGCATCACGTAGCGCGCCTCCGGCTTCAGCCCGCCCGCCGCCTCGAGCACCCGCAGCAGGGGCGCGCCGGTCCACTCGGCGATGGCCGACCAGCCCTGCTCGCAGACGTGGGCGGTGATCTGGGTGCGCGACGGCAGCCGCCGGATGTCGTCGAGCGAGAACGAGGTCGGGCGGCCGACGAGTCCGCCGACCGGCAGGCGCCAGTCGCGGAACCCCTCCCGCCGGTGGCGCTGGTACTCCTCGTCGTCGGGGTTGGTCTGGCCCCAGGTCGGGAAGTCGGGCGCGATGTCCTCCGGCCCGTACTCGCGGGCCAGCGGCTGGTCGCGGAGCAGCAGCCGGTTGGTGCTCATGGTGAGCACGTCGGCGGCGCCGACGAGGCCCCCGCGGACTCGGGGCGGCACGTAGACGTCGCGCGAGCATCCGGCCGCCATCAGCGTGCCGAGGGCGGGCACCTGCGCCAGCAGGCGGCGCCGGGAGAGGATGCGGGGACGGGCGATCCGACGCGGTGGGGATATCGGCGTGCTCATGACTCCTCCGCGGGCAACCGGAGCTTGCCGGTGATCATCGCACGGATGCGGTTGACGGCGCCGGCCGCCACCACCTCCAGCACGTGCACGGCGACGAAGAGGACGAACACCACGGTGCCGACGGTGTGCAGGGTCCGCGCCGACTGGCGGCCGCCGAACATGTCGAGCAGCCACGGCATCGCGGCCGTGAAGCCGGGCGACTGCGCGAGCCCCGTCAGCGTCATCAGCGGCACGTAGACCAGGAGCAGGAGGAGATAGGAGAGCTTCTGCAGCACGCCGTAGCTCGTGGCGCCGGCGCGCGCGCGCCGGCGCCAGGGGAGGTGCGCGCGCAGGTCGCGCCCGAGGTGCGCGGCGGTGAGCTCGTCCCGGCGCGGCACGAGGCGCTCGCGGAAGCGGCCGGTCGCGACGTTCCAGCCGAAGTAGACGAGCCCGTTGACGAGGAAGACCCACGCGAAGGTGAAGTGGTAGTTCCGCCCCCACCGGCGGTCCCCCATCGCCCCCGCCTCGTCCCACGAGATGCCCCAGTCGGCGAGCCGGAAGATCGCCGGGTAGCCCTGGTAGCCGGTATGGCCCCAGTAGAGCTCGGGGAAGTCGAGAAAGATGTGGATGCCGCTCAGCAGCAGGTAGGCGCCGGCGACGACGTTGACCCAGTGGCAGATGCGGACGTTGACCGAATGGAGGGCCACCCACCGTCCGCCTCCGGTCCCGGCGTTCTCGGGCATCGCGCTTCACCGCACCGATTCCGGCCTCCGCCGGGGGCGCCCCGGCCGGCGCCGATTTGACACACCAGACCGCGTCGGATAGGGTACTTCAGATCATGACGCGGCACGGCCACCACACGGCGCAGCCCACCGTCCACCGGGGCGGGGCTGCGGATCTGCATGTGAGGTAGCGCGACCGCCCCGTCACCGCCAACGCATGCGACCGCCCCGCCGACAACCCCGGCGGGGCTTTTTTTTTTGGAGGCCCACCGGGCAAGCGATCCGGGCACCGGCGCGCGACAGGACACGACATGGACTTCTCGAAACTGGACGGACTCATCCCCGCCGTCGTGCAGGACGCCTCGAGCAACGAGGTCCTCATGGTCGGCTTCATGAACCAGGAAGCGCTGGACCTCACCCGCCGCTCGGGCTTCGCCACCTTCTTCAGCCGCACCCGCGGCAAGCTGTGGATGAAGGGAGAGACGTCGGGCAACACCCTCACCGTGCGGGAGATGCTCGTCGACTGCGACGACGACACGGTGCTGCTGAAGGTCACCCGCAACGGCGAGGGCAACGTCTGCCACACCGGCGAGCGGACCTGCTTCTTCAAGACGCTCGAGCCGCTCGCGGACGAGACCGCCGCGGCGTCCTCGCCCCGCTAATCGACCGTTCACGCATCGACCATGGCTGACACGACGTTACGGCTCGGCATCCCCAAGGGCTCGCTGCAGGACTCGACCGTCCAGCTCTTCGCGAACTCGGGCTTCAACATCTACACCAGCTCGCGCTCCTACTATCCCAGCATCGACGATCCCGAGATCGAATGCACGCTGATCCGGGCTCAGGAGATGGCGCGCTACGTCGCCCACGGCGCCCTCGACGCGGGGCTGACCGGCCAGGACTGGATTGCCGAGCACCACGCCGCCACCGGCGACGAGGTCGTCGACGTCGCCGACCTCGTCTACTCGAAGCAGAGCTTCCGCAAGGTGCGCTGGGTGCTGGCCGCGCCCGAGGACTCGAAGTACCGCACCCCTCAGGACCTCGCCGGCGCCACCATCGCGACCGAGCTGGTGCGGGTGACGGAGGCCTGGTTCGAGCGGATCGAGATTCCCGTCAAGGTGGAGTTCTCGTGGGGCGCGACCGAGGTCAAGCCGCCGCTGCTCGCCGACGCCATCGTCGAGGCGACGGAGACCGGGTCGACCCTGCGCGCCAACCGGCTGCGCATCATCGACACCGTCATCGAGTCGAACCCCCAGCTCATCGCGAACCCCGCCGCCCTCGAGGACGCGTGGAAGCGGACGAAGATCGAGAACATCGCGCTGCTGCTGCGCGCGGCCATCGAGGCCCAGGGCCGGGTGGGCCTGATGCTGAACGTGCGCCGCGCCGACCTCGACGCGGTGCTCGGGCTGCTGCCGGCCCTGCACGACCCCACGGTGGCCCCCCTCAGCGACGACGCATGGGTCGCGGTCTCGACGATCATCGAGGAGTCGTCGGTGCGCGAGCTGATTCCGAGGCTGAAGGCGACGCGGGCGGAGGGCATCGTCGAGTTCCCCCTGAACAAGATCGTGTTGTGACCAGGGCGGCGCGGCGGAGGGCATCGTCGAGCCCCCCTGAACGAGATCGTGCTGTGATGCGGACCTTCGACTCGTGGGATCGTCCGGCCGTCCGGCTTCATGCGGCGGCGACGGACACCGCCGGGTTGCCGATCGACCGGATTGTGCTCCGATGCAGATCGTAGACTCGTCGGATCGGGCGGCGGTCCGGCGCCTGGTCGACCGCCGCGACGACGTCGACCCCACCCTCATCCGCCGGGTCGCCCGTATCGTGAGCGCGGTCCGGCGTTCCGGCGACGAGGCGCTGCTGCGCTACGCGCGGCGCTTCGACCGCCTCGACGGCCCCGTCGAGGTTTCGCCGGAGGAGATGCGGGCGGGGCTCGAGGCCGTCCCCGCCGAGCTGCGGGCGGCGTTGCGCACCGCGGCCGGCCACATCCGGCGCATCGCGCGGCGCCAGCTTCCGCGGGGGTGGCGGACGACGGTCACCGCGGGGGTCGAGATCGAGCAGCGCGTGACCCCGCTCGAGCGGGTCGGCTGCTACGTCCCGGCGGGACGCTACCCGCTGCCGTCGTCGCTGCTGATGACCGCGGTCCCCGCGCGGGTGGCGGGGGTGCCCGAGGTCGTCGTGACCTGCCCGCGCCCCGACCCCGCGACCCTCGCGGCGGCGGCCATCGCCGGCGTCACGCGAATGTTCCGGCTCGGCGGCGCCCACGCCGTCGCCGCCCTCGCCTACGGCACCGCCACCGTCCCCCGCGTCGACAAGATCGTCGGACCGGGGAGCGCCTGGGTCGCCGCCGCCAAGGCGCTGGTGTCGGCCGACTGCCCCATCGACTTCCACGCCGGCCCGACCGAGATCGTCGTCGTCGCCGCGCGCGGCGAGACGCGCTGGATCGCGGCCGACCTCGTCGCGCAGGCCGAGCACGACCCCGACGCCCGGTCCGTCGTGCTCACCCCCGACCGCCGATTCGCGGCGCGCGTCGCCCGGCAGGTCGAGAAGCGGCTGCCGGCGGACGGGCCGGCGCGGACGTCCATCGAGCGCAACGGCGTCATCGTCGTCACCCGCTCCCTCGACGAGGCCGTCGACCTCGCCAACGACATCGCGCCCGAGCACCTCGTGTGCCTCGACGAAGAGGTCGCGGCGCGCGCCACCCGCGCCGGCACCGTGTTCATCGGCCCGCACGCCGCGCAGGCGGCCGGCGACTACGCCACGGGGTCGAACCACGTGCTGCCCACCGGGGGCGCGGCGCGGTTCCGCGGCGGCCTCGGCGCGTCGGACTTCGTGTCGGTGCAGAGCGCGCAGCGCATCACGCGGGAGGGACTCGAGGCCCTGGCCCCGACCATTCTCACCCTCGCCGAGGCGGAGGGGCTGACCGCCCACGCCGAGTCGGTGCGGCTGCGCGTGAAGGGGAGCCGATGACGACGACGCCGCGTGTCGCGACGACAGGCGGCGGAGCCCCGGCGCGGACGACGACGGCCCGCGGCTGCCGCGACCGGCGGGGTGCTGCTGCCACGAGACGCGCACCGATCGAGTGGCGGGGCGTTGCCGCCATGACCCGCGGGATGCTCGCTGCCACCAACCGCGGGGTGCTGCCATGAGACGCGCAAGGATCGAACGGCGCACGACCGAGACGCAGATCACCGTCCGCCTGGGCATCGAAGGGCAGGGCCGGTACGCGGTCAGCACCGGCATCCGCTTCCTCGACCACATGCTCGAGCTGGTGGCGCGCCACGGCGCCTTCGACCTGCGGATCGACGCGGCCGGCGACCTCGACGTCGACCAGCACCACACCGTGGAGGACGTCGGCATCGCCCTCGGCGAGGCGGTCTCGAAGGCCGTCGGGACGCGGCGCGGCATCAACCGCGCCGGCTACTTCGTCATGCCGATGGACGAGACCCTCGGCGTCGCCGCCATCGACCTCGGGGGGCGTCCCCACGCGGTGGTCGACCTGCGGCTGCGCGTCAGGCTCGTCGGCGACCTGCAGTCCGAGCTGCTGCACGACTTCTTCGAGGGCTTCGCGCTGGGGGCGCGGGCCAACGTGCACGTCAAGGTGCTCTACGGCCGGTCGAGCCACCACCAGGTCGAGGCCATCTTCAAGGCGTTCGCGCGCGCGCTGCGGGTCGCGTGCGACAAGGACGACCGCATGGCGAAGCGCCTGCCGAGCACCAAGGGATTGATGTAGGCGGGCGCGGGACGGTTTGCCGAAATGATTGCGTTGATCGACTACGGCGCGGGGAACCTGACGTCGGTGCGCAAGGCGCTCGCCCACTTGGGGGCGCCGGTGACGACGCCGGCCGCCCCGGCGGCCCTGGAGGCGGCGGCGGGCGTCATCGTCCCTGGCGTCGGCAACTTCGAGGTCACGGCGGCCCTTGGCCCCGACTGGCGCGCCGCCATCCGCGACCACATCGCGCGCGAGCGGCCCATGCTCGGCATCTGTGTCGGCATGCAGTGGCTCTTCGACGGCAGCGCCGAGGCGCCCGGCCACCCCGGCCTGGAGCTGCTGCCGGGCACGTGCAGCCTGATCACCGACGAAGACGACGGGTCGGAGGCATTCAAGGTGCCGCACGTGGGCTGGAACTCGCTGCACCGCACGCGCGACTCGTGGCTGCTCGAGGGCGTCGACGAGGGCGACCAGGTCTACTTCACGCACTCCTACGCCGCCCCCGTCACCGGGAGCTGCGTGGGGTCGACCCGCTACGGCGTCGAGTTCGCGGCCGCGGTCGAGCACGGCGCGGTGGGCGGGGTACAGTTCCACCCGGAGAAGTCGTCGGACGTGGGACTCCGCATTCTCCGCAACTTCCTGTGCCGGGTGTGCTGAGGGCCCGTCGTGGAACCCCGCGTGGCGCCGAGATCGGCGAGGGCGCCGGCGGGCAAGGAACACCCGCCCGGCAAGGCGCAGCGAGGGAGCAGCCGGAGATCACCATGCTGTCGAAACGCATCATCGCCTGCCTCGACGTTCGCGACGGCGCCGTCGTCAAGGGCATCAACTTCGAGGGCCTGCGCAACGCCGGCGACCCCGCCACCCTCGCCGCCCGCTACAACCGCGAGAGCATAGACGAGGTGGTGATCCTCGATGTCACCGCGACCATCGAGGGGCGGAAGGCGCTGGCCGAGACCATCCGGGCCGTCGCGCGCGAGATCTTCCTGCCGCTGTGCGTCGGCGGCGGCATTCGCGGGGAGGACCACGCGGAGGCGGCCATCGAGGCCGGCGCCGACAAGGTCGGCATCAACACCGCGGCCCTCTCCCAGCCCGAGCTCATCACCACCCTGGCCCGGCGCTACGGCAGCCAGGCGGTCATCGTCGCCATCGACGCCAAGCGCGAGGGCGGCCGCTTCCGCATCTACGTCCGCAGCGGCCAGCAGGGCACCGAGCGCGACGCCGTCGAGTGGGCGCGCGAGGCGGCCGACCGCGGCGCCGGCGAGATACTGCTGACCTCGATCGACCGCGACGGCACCAGGCAGGGCTTCGACTGCGAGCTGACGGCGGCGGTGTCGTCGGCCGTGCCCATCCCCGTCATCGCGTCCGGGGGCGCCGGCAACTTCGACCACTTCGTCGACGTCTTCACCGCGGGCCGGGCCGACGCCGCCCTCGCCGCCTCGATATTCCACTACGCAGAGCACGCGGTCGAGGACCTCAAGGCCCACCTGCACGCGCACGGCATCCCCGTGCGGCTGCCGCGGCCGGTCGGGCGCGCGGCCGGCGTCCCGCCCGAGGCGACGGACCCGACGCCATGCTGATTCCGTCCATCGACCTCGAGGAACGCCGCGCCGCCCGCGCGAAACCCGAGGCCATGCCGATCCCGTCCGTCGACTTAGAGAACGCCGCGCCGCGCGCGGCGGCCGGGGACTCATGCTGATCCCGTCCATCGACCTCAAGAACGGCCGCGTGGTGCAGCTCGTGCAAGGCGAGCGGCTCGCCATCGAGAGCGACGACATCGACGGGTGGGTCGCGCGGTTCTCCGGGTTCCCCAAGGTGCAGCTCATCGACCTCGACGCGGCCATGGGGTCGGGCGACAACGACGCGCTGGTGCGGCGGGTCGCGCCGCGGCTGCCCTGCCGGGTCGGCGGCGGCATCCGCTCCGTCGCGCGCGCCGAGGCGGTGCTCGGCTACGGCGCGCAGGCGGTCATCGTCAGCTCGGCCCTCTTCCGCGAAGGCCGGCCCGACCTCGCGTTCGCGCGCTCCCTCGCCGACGCGGTCGGCGTCGAGCGGATCATCGGCGCGGTCGACAGCAAGGCCGGCCGCGTCGTCATCCGCGGCTGGACCGAGCCAGTCGAGGTGACCGCGGTAGAGGCGGTGCGGCGGCTCGAGCCGTACTGCGGCGAGTTCCTGTACACCCACGTCGACCGCGAGGGGCTGATGACCGGCACCGACCTCGGCGCGGCGCGCGCGGTGGCGGCGGCGACGGGCCGGCGCGTCACCGCGGCCGGCGGCATCACCACCCGCGAGGAGATAGACGCCCTCGACGCCGCCGGCATCGACGCGGTCGTCGGCATGGCCATCTACACCGGCGCGCTGGCCCTCGACAGTGCCGCGGATTCCGCGCCATAGACTCCCGTCAGGACCGGCAACGCGGCGGACGCCGCCCGCGGGTTCCGTAGGCACTGACCACACGCCATGACCCAGCACTGGGACCCCGAATCCTACGCCGCGCACGCCCGGTTCGTCTCGGACCTCGGCGCACCGGTCGTCGATCTGCTGGCCCCACAGCCGGGCGAGCGCATCCTCGACCTCGGCTGCGGGGACGGCGCCCTCACCGAGCGGCTGCGGAATGCCGGCTGCCTCGTCGTCGGCGTCGACAGCAGCCCCGAGCAGGTGTGGGCGGCGCTCGAGCGGGGGCTCGACGCCCGCATCATCGACGCCCGCGAGCTTCCCTTCGACGCGGAGTTCGACGCGGTGTTCAGCAACGCCGCCCTCCACTGGGTGCGGGACGCCGACGCGGCCATCGACGGGGTCTGGAGGGCCCTGAAGCCGGGCGGGCGGTTCGTGGCCGAGTGCGGCGGCGCCGGGTGCGTCGCCTCGGTGCGCGAGTGCTTCGCCGAAGCGCTCGGAGCACGGGGAATCGACAGCGCCGCTGCAGATCCCTGGTACTTCCCCACCGCCGACGAGTACCGGGCCCGCCTCGAGCGGCGCGGCTTCCGGGTCGACTCCATCCAGCGGTTCCCGCGCCCGACCCCGCTCCCCGGCGACGTCGTTCACTGGCTCGAGGTGTTCGCGCAGGCGTTCATCACCGCGGCGCCGGAGTCCGAACGGCCGGCGCTGCTCGCCGAGATGCGGGAGCGGCTCGCCCCGCGCATCCTGCGCACCGACGGCACCTGGGTGGTCGACTACGTCCGCCTGCGGTTCGCGGCCGCCCGGCCGTAGCCTTGTGGCGGCCGCCGCAAGGCCGTTCGAGCAAGTCGCCTAGCCGCCTAGCCTCGGGGCTGTCACGTGGTCCGGCGGATTCAGGCGAGATGCCGGAAGTTCACCGCGGCGTGCGGATCCTTGGTCGACGCGGCAATGAACAAATCCAGGTCGACCGTGAGTACGGGCGTCTCTGCCGAAGCGATGTCCAGAACGGCCGCATCGGTGAGCCCGAGCCGCCGAAACACACGGCTGCGGGCGGCCTCCTCGCTGGCGACCGTGACCTCCTGGCTGTTCTCGATGACGTATCGAAGCACGTCGAGAAACCGGGAACGCTCCGGTTCGTGGTGCTGGGCGAGAAGATTGGATGTTTCGGTGAGCGTATTCGGCGTCACGACCAGCTGGTCCACCATGCTGAGGATTCCGACCAGCCGATCGTAGTCATCCACGGAGAATTCGCGCAGGCGGCGGTGTTTCGCAATCAACTGCCGACCCGTCCTGCCCACGACGAACAAAACGAGCAGATTGGCGTCGATGAGGATCCGGTTCGCCGGCATCGCATCAATCCGCGGCGGTCAAAGCGCGATGGGCCACCGACAGGACTTCACCATCCTTGTCGTTGATGCGAACGATCTTGTAGTTGCGATGCGCCGGGCCGGCGATGATTGTCCCCAATGCGCCTCGATCCCAGGGGCGGGAGAACCCGATCGTGATGTCCCACGCTTCGGCCATGTGGTCGAACCTGACCTCCTCCAGGCCGACGTGCTCGATCTGCTCGTCAGCGAAGAGATCGATGATGTAGGCCTTGGCGGCCTGCGCGGCTTCCTTGACGTCCACCTGGGCTTGTTCCTCTCGACGTACCGGCACGAGACAGCGTGGTTCTGCGATGCCAGCACGGCTGGGAGGTTCCACGGCACGGACTCCTGGGATTGGGTTGGCGGTCAAGGGAAGCCGCAGACGGCGATTCCCCGCTAGAATGCACCCGTCATGCGCCTTGCAGACGGGAAGCCGCCCGACCGCCGGTATCCCGGCAGCCCGGTGCTCTGGCGGCTCGCGGTGCTGGGAACGTCGATCTTCTACCGCATCGACCGGGTCGGCCCGCCGCTGCCGGAGGGCCCCGTCCTCCTCGTCGCGAACCACCCCAACACCGTCCTCGACCCCGCCGTCATCCAGGGCACGGCCACCCGGCCGGTCCGGTTCCTCGCCAAGTCGACCCTGTTCGAGCGGCACGTGCTGAGCCCCTTCGTCCGCCGGTCCGGGGCGATACCGGTGTACCGGCGCATCGACCCCGGCGTCGACACCTCGCGCAACATCGAGACGTTCGCGGCGGTCGAGCGGGCCCTCGCCGGGGGAGACGCCATCTGCCTCTTCCCCGAGGGCATCAGCCACGTCAGCGGCCGCCTCGAGCCGCTCAGGACCGGCGCCGCCCGCATGGCGCTGGCCGCCGCGGCGGCCGGACGGCCAGTCGCCATCGTGCCGGTCGGGCTGAACTTCGACCGCCTGCCGATGTTCCGGTCGAGGATGACCGCGCTGTACGGCCGGCCGTTCGACGCCGGCGACCTCGTGGACGCCTTCCGTGCGGACCCGCACGGCGCCACCCGCGTCCTGACCGACCGCATCGCCGCCCGGCTGCGGCGGGTGATGATCGAGGCGGACCCGCGGTCGGACCTGCCGCTCGTCGACCGCGTCGACCGCCTCTACGCCGCCGCCCGGGGGGTCTCGCGTGATCCGGCCGAGCGCGTCCGCCGCCGCCGGCTGATCGCGCGGGGCATGGACCGCCTGCGCGAGGAGCATCCCGACCGCCACGACGCCATCCTCGCCGACGTGCTCGCCCACGACGAGCAGCTACGCGCCCTCGGGCTGCGCGAGCAGGACCTCGACCGGCGGATGCCGGCGGGCCGGGTGCTGCGGTTCGTCCTGCGGGAAGGCGGCCGCGCCATCTTGACGGGGCCCCTGGCCGCTCTCGCCCTGGCGTGCTTCGCGGTCCCGTACTACGGCACGTGGGCGCTCAGCGGCAAGGCCCCCGACCCGCAGAGCCGCGCCGCCTGGGAGGTCCTGGGCGGCGCCGTCGTCTACGGGGCGTGGATCGCGGCCCTGTCCGTCGCGAGCGGGCTGTGGTTCGGCGCCGGCATCGGGGCGGCGACGGCGATCGGGCTCGTCGGTCTCGCCTTCACGGGGCTGAGCGCCATCGAGCGGCAGGCCGCGGTCGTCCGGCTCGTGCGCGCCTTCCTCGCCACCCGGCAGACCCCGCTCCGCGCCCGCGCCCGGTTGAAGCGCCAGCGGGCAGCGATCGCGACCGTGCTCGAGCGCGTCCACGAGTGGCTGAGCACGAACCAGCCGGGTACGGGACCGCCCGCGCCTCCACCCGCACCGGACGGTCCGCGACCACCGGCGACCACGAAGGCGGCCTCTGTACCAACCCGCGCACCGGGGCGGGTGAAGTAATATTCCATACATGGCCGAGGCTGACCCACGCGATCTGGAGGGGCTGTACGATCGGCACGTCCGGGCGATGTACGGGTTGGCCCTCCGCATCCTCCAGGACCAGGGGGAGGCGGAGACGGTGGTGCAGGCGGTCTTCGCCGATGCCTGGTCGCGCATGGTGGGGGCCGACGGCGACGCCGAACCGACGGCATCCGGGCTCCTTGCGGCGACCCGCCGCCGCGCCATCGAGCAGCTTCGGGCCCTGTCCGCGTCGCCCCCGGACGATCCCGCGGTCATCGACGTGCCGATGCCCGCCATCGCCGACGAGCGCCCGCCCCTGTCGGACGAAGCGGCGGCCCGGCTGCGGGCGGCGCTGGCCGACCTGCCCGTCATCGAGCGCACCGCCATCGAGCTCGCCGGTCTCCAAGGCATGACCGCGGCCGAGATCGCCGAACGCATCGAGCAGCCGCCCGAGGCGGTCAGGACCCGCATACGCGCCGGCCTGATGAAGTTGCGGGAGACGCTGACGGCATGACCGAGCCGACGCCCGGCGGATTCGACGGCCAAGCCGCCCTCTACGCCCTCGGGGCCCTCGGCAGGGCCGAGCGGAGCCGCTTCGAGGCGCACCTCGAAGCCTCCCTCGACTGCGTCAGGGAGGTGAAGTCGCTGCTGCCGGTGGCCCATCTCCTGCCGCAGACGGCGGTCCCCGTCGACCCGCCGCCGGCCCTTCGCGAGCGCGTGCTGCGGGAGGTCGCGGGGTGGACGCCGGGGCCCGACGAGCCTTCCGAGCCCGCGCCGGCCCCGGGCGAGGAGCCTGGCATTCGCCCCGCGTCGGCCCCGAGTCCGCCGGCCGCGTCGAAGAAGTCGGGGCCAGGCCCCCTGTTCTGGCTCGTGGCGCTCCTGCTCGTCGCCGTCGCGGGCGGCGGCGGATCCTACGTGGCCGCGCTGCACCGGGAGATCGCCGACCTGCAGGCGGACGCGCAGTCCGCCAACACCCGGGCCGACATCCTGGAGCTCGAAGCGACGGTCGCCGGCCTCGAGGCCGCCCGGCGGGAGGAGGTGATCGCGATCGCGATCGATCCGACGGTCAGGTCCCTGACCCTGGCCGGGCAGCCCCTCGCCCCCGTCGGCACGGGACGCGCCTTGTGGACCGAGTCGGGCCTGATGGCCTTCCTGGCCACCGGGCTTCCCCCGCCGCCGGAGGGTGAGACCTACCAGCTCTGGTTCGTCACCCCGGAGGCCGCCCCCGTCCCCGCCGCGCTGCTCCTCCCCGAGGCCGGCGGCTCGGCCACCGTGACCCTGCAGATCCCGGAAGGGGTGACGCCGGCGGCGATGGCGGTGACCATCGAGCCCGCCGGCGGCGCGTCGCAGCCCACCGGCGACGTCTACCTGCTGTCGGAGCCGTAGTCAACCGCCACCGGGCGACCCTGCGGTCGCCTTGGAAGCTACGCTGGCGCGGAATCCTCTGCGCCGCAAGGATTGCCGTCCAACCAACCCGGCAGGAGTCCGGGCCGGTCCGCGGCCCGGACTCCCGCCCCGATTCACTCGACCGCGTCTTCGCCGCCCAGGCTCAGCAGGTTCGCCAGCAACTGGTAGGCGCCCGGGGTGCCGGCGGGGAGCTGGCGCCAGAGGCCGAGGCCGACGTAGAGCCAGCGCCCCTCGCCGTAGCGGGCCTCGACGAGGGCGCCGCGCTTGTCGCCGGGGTTGAACGGGAAGGTATCGCTCAGCTCGACGAGGTCGGTGTACGCGCCGTCCCGGTCGCCGAGGAAGTACAGCCCGCGCTCCTGCACCCAGCCGCTCCAGGTCGCGTCGGAGATCGCGTTCGGATAGCCGAACACCGGGTGGTCGGGCGCGAGGACCCGCACCGGCGCGTGCTCGTCGGTCACGCGGCCGCGGCCGACGCGGGCCGGATAGGGCCCGTACTGCGCGTCGTTGAACTCGAACTTGTTGTACTGCACGACCATCGTCCCGCCCGCCTCGACGTACTCGAGCAGCCGGTCGTTGTTCGCGCGCAGCACCAGGTTGCGCTCGTAGGCCCGGACCCCGGTGACGATGACGTCGTAGCGGGAGAGGTCGCCGAACCGCAGCTCGTCGCCGCTGATGAACTCGAGCCGCGCCCCGAGCTGCTCGATGGCCGGCGGCACCTCGTCGCCGACCCCGTCCACGTAGCCGACCAGGAGATCCGGGTCGAGCCGGACGTCGAGGACCTTGATGGCCGTCTCGGCCGCGTGGACGAGGTGCCGCCGCGCCACGTGGGGATACTCCACCACCTGGTAGCCGCGGTCGAAGCGCTCGCCGCCGGACTCGAACTGCGCCCCGATGCGGTAGTCGCCGGCCGGCGCGTCGGGGGGCGGCTCGACCGCGAAGCGGACCGTCCGTGCCTCGTCCTCGCGGGTAAAGGCCACCGGAATCCGGTCCGGCGTCCGCCGCCAACCGTCGGGCAGATCCAGCATGACGACGCCGGCGGCGGCGCCGACGCCCCCGTTGCGGACGGTGACGCGGACTTCGCGGGGCGCGGCCGCGCCCACCGGGGCGATGGCGATCTCGGGCGCGACCTCGACCGCGAACGGCGGGACCACGTGCAGCTCCATGCGCTTCTCGCCCGCGAAGGGGTCGCCGCTGTAGCGGAAGGTGACCGGGCGCTCCACGGTGACCGTGGCGGTGCCGAAGTCGAGCTCGAAGGCGGCGCGGAACGGGGTGGGCCGGAACGGGGCCCCGAACGGCACGTCGGGGTCGACCCGGTACCGCGCCGCGTCGGGCAGCCGCTCCCAGTAGATGTCGGTCGCCGCCGCCGTCGCGGGCAGGCTCAGCGGGGTCTCGCAGCGGTACACCGCGCCGGGGGCGAGGGCGCCGGTCCCGCACGTCGACTCGGCCGCGTCGAAGCCCTGGAAGCGGACCCCTGCGACGGTGGCGCGGTCGCCGCCGTGGTTCGCCACCTGGGCCATCACCGTGATCCCCTGACCGGGGGTCACGACGCCGTCGTCGGCGAGGACGTCGAGGCGCAGGCCGTGGGCCAGCACCACCGCGCGCTCGTACTGGGCCTCCTTCCGCGCGAGCCGGAAGTCGATCTCGAAGGCGGCCTCGTCCGACAGGCCGAACGTGCCGAGGTCGTCCCGGAGGGCGCGCACCGCCCCGAGCCCCGCGAGCAGGGTCACCCGCTGCGCCTCGGCCGCGCCCCGCTCGTAGACCTGGAGGGCGGTGGCGGCGTGGCGGGCCAGCGCGGCCAGCGCCTCGACGAGGGCGGGCGGCGGCTCGGGGCCGGCGTGGCGGGCGAGGCCCGCGATGGAGGTGTCGACCCCGTCGAAGAGCGAACGATCTTCCCGCCCCGCGTGGCCGGGGATGACGGTGGCGTCGAGCCGGAAGCGGACCGACGCCGGCCCCGGCAGGCTGACGAGGGGCGACATGCCCTGGCACTTGTGCATGCCGCGGGCGTGGCTCCCGATCTCGGCATAGGTGCGGCCCAGCAGCGGGTCGAACGGGCTGAGGTCGATGGAGACCCTGCCCGGCTGCGCGGCGCTGCGGCCGAAATCGGGGGGCGGCCCGCCGGGACCGCCGCCGGTGCGCCCGAACCCGCCGGCGAAGCGGAAGGTCGGGAACCCGTCGCGGAAGTAGAACTTCTTCGGCTGCCACGGCCGCAGCCCGTCCGCGAGCTGCTCCGGGAACCGGGACGGGTCGGCGGCGGCCTCGTAGGCCTCCCGCACGATGTTCGCCGAGGCCTGGTGGTGCTGGCCCCCGCCCTCGCCGTCCGGGCTCATCGCGACGATGACGTCGGGCCGGATGGTGCGGATGAGGCGGACGAAGTCGTCGAGGATCATCTCTCGCCCCCACGCCTCGAACGTCTCCTCGGGGCTGAACGAGTAGCCGAAGTCGACGGCGCGGGTGAAGAACTGCTCGGCCCCGTCGAGTCGGTGCGCGGCCTCCAGCTCCTCGGTCCGCAGCACCGCCAGGGCTTCGAAGAGCTCGGGGCCGATCTCGTTCTGCCCGCCGTCGCCGCGGGTCGCGCTGACCAGGGTGGTGCGCACCCCCTGGCCGTGGCTCAGCAGCGCCAGCAGCCCGTTGAACTCGTCGTCGGGGTGGGCCACCGCCGACATGAACGTGCCGGCGTTGTTGAGCTGCCGCAGCACGAGCCCGAGCTCGATCCGGCCGTTGGCCGGATCCAGGGGCTGGGCCCGCGGGGCCCCCCCCGGCAGGGCGAGGCAAAAAAGCAAGGCACCGCTTGCCGCGAATACGCGTCTCTTCATCATGATCCTCCGAGTATAACCGCTGGGCATCAGCCCGCGAGCGCCGGCTCGCGCGCCATCACCTCGGCGTAGAAGGCTTCGTAGCGGGGCACGATGGCGTTGACGCAGAACCGCTGCTGGACGGCGGCGAGCCCGGCCGCCGCTACCGCCCGGTGGCGCGGCTCGTCTCCGAGCAAGGCCACCCCGCTCGCCGCCATGCCTTCGAGGTCGTCGGGGTGGTGCAGGAAGCCGGTGACCCCGTGCTCGATCACCTCGGGGAGCCCCCCGACGCGCGACGCCACCACCGGCACCTGGCAGGCCATCGCCTCGAGCGCGGCGAGCCCGAAGCTCTCCTGCGCGGACGGCAGCAGGAACAGGTCGGCGACCGAGAGTAGCGGCACCACCTGCTCCTGCTCGCCGAGGGGGACGACGGCGTTGCTCAGTCCGAGGTCGCGGGCCTGGCGGACCGCCGGGTCGAGGTCGGGTCCGTCGCCGACCAGGAGCAGCCGCGACGGCACGCGACGGCGGATGCGGCCGAAGACGTCGATCACTGCCTCGATGCGCTTCACCGGCCGGAAGTTCGACACGTGGATGACGAGGCGCGTCTCCCCGGCGCCCGCCGCGACGCCGATGCTCCGGCCGGCGCCGTCCACCCCCACGAAACGGGCGCGCAGGGCGGCGTCCTCCGAGCGGCGGTGGATGTCGCAGTCGAGGAAGTTGGGAATCACCCGGATGTCGGCCCGCACCGGAAGCTGCCGGTAGGTGTCGGCGCGCAGGCTCTCGGAAACCGCGGTCACCCCGTCGGACTGGTCGATGCAGAACGCCGCTGTCTCCGAGTACGAGCTGTCGCTGCCGATCAGGGTCACATCGGTGCCGTGGAGGGTGGTGATGACGCGCGGCACGCGCGCCCCCGCCGTGTTCGCGAGAATCTGCCGGGCCAGGTACGCCGCGGCCGCGTGCGGGATGGCGTAGTGGGCGTGGATGACGTCGAGGCGGTGCTCGCGGCTCACCTGGACGATCTTGTTGGCGAGCGACAACAGGTGTTGCGGCTCGCGAAACAACGGATACCCCGGGGTATGGACGGCGTGGAAGACCAGCCCGACCTGGAAGTCGGGCACCCGGAACGGCACCTCGGTGCTGATGAGCCGCACCTCGTGCCCCCGCTGGGCAAGGGCCTTGGCGAGCTCGGTGGCGACGATGCCGCTGCCGCCGACGGTGGGGTAGCAGACGATGCCGACGTTCATGCGCGCGGTGCCTCCCCGGCGCGACTGCCCCTGTCGGTTGGCAGGAACGGCGCCCGCACGTCGAAGGACGAGCCGGCGGCCCGGGTCGTTTCACCGGCATGCTTCCTGCAACGACATGGCCTCCGGAACCCGAGGAACCCCATGAAGCTGCTCACATCGCCTGTCCTGACCGTGCTCGTTCTCGTGCCGTCCGCCGCCGCGGGCGCGGCCGCCCAGTCCCTCGTCGAGGTGGCGCGACAGGAACGGCTGCGGCGCGAGGCGCTGGCGCGTCAGGCCGGCCCCGACGCGCCGACGACGAGGGTCTACACCGACGCCGACCTCGTCTACAGCGGCCGGCTCACCATGCGGGTCGGCGACGACGAGCCGGACGCGGGCGCGGAGTCCGGGGCGGCCGCGACGGAGCCGGCAACCCCGGCCGCGCCCTCCGAGGCCGCGGCCGACGGCGACGAAGAGCGGTGGCGCAACCGCATGACCGAGGCCCGGCAGGCCCTCGAGCAGGCCGAGCGCCGGGCCGCCGAGCTCCAGACCCGCGTGAACCGGCTGTGGGCCGACTTCACCGCCCGCGACGACCCCGCGCAGCGCGCCGCCATCGAGCAGGATCGCGTGGCGGCGCTGGCCGAGCTCGAAGAGACCGAGGCCGAGGCCGACGACCTCGCCCGGGCCATCACCGACCTGCGCGGCGAGGCCCGGCGGGCCGGGGTGCCGCCGGGCTGGTTGCGCTGACCCCGACACCGCCGTCCTGCGGTTTCGGTCGCCTTGCGACGCCGCCAGCCCGGCCGACCGCGCAGGTCCCCGGCGCCGTCGCGGCCTGCCTGGAATCGTCGCCGGCAGGCTCGTTCCGCCCCGCCAGACCCCTGGCGGTCTTCCCTACGGCAGCCGCTTGCCCGAGTACTCCAGCATCTGCGCGGTCAGGTCCATCGGATAGGAGATCGCCACGTCGACGATCTCCCCCGCGTCGTCGAGCACCGGCTCGAGCCGGGGCTGCACGAACCCCGAGTACGACGGCAGCCCGACGGCGTCGACCCGGGCCACGACCTCGTCGCGCAGGGCCGGATCGAAGTAGATGCCGTGGGTCTCGAACAGGGTCCGGGCCGCGTCGTAGTCGCCCTCCGACTTGATGCGCTGCACGTCGGCGAGCAGGGTCGCCACCCCCGCCCGGAACGCCTCGGCGTCGACCATCACGTAGTAGGTCTTGCCGTCGCGCTCGCGCCGCTCGATCGCCTCGGTGTTGGCCATCAGCCAGTGGACGATCATCTGGCGGTTGCGCATGTGGTCCTGCTCGATCTGGTTCCCCTCGCGCATGCGCCGCAACTGGAGCAGGGCGTTGCGGGTGTAGGCCTCGTACTGCGCGAGCACGATGTCCTCGTGCGCCTCGGCCGGAAGCACGCCGATCTCGACGAGCTTGGGGTCGGCGATGAAGTAGAGGCCGATCAGGTCGGCCCGCGCCTCCTCGAGGGCCGAGTACTGCTCGTTCAGGTAGGGCTGGGCCGAGCCGCCGAGCCGCTCCGCGAGCTGCCCCGAGGCGTGGCCGATGACCTCGTGCATGTTGGTGGTCATCTCGCTGGCGAGGCCGCCCCAGACGCGCGACCGCTCGGCCTCCTCCTCGGTCCACGCGAACTCCTGCCGGTAGCCTCCCGGCTGCGACAGGTCGTAGCCTTCGATGACGTTCGCGAGCGAGATGGACTTGCTGCCGTGCTGCTCGCGCACCGTCTGGTCGTTGGGCAGGTTGATGCCGATGGGGGTCAGGGGGCCGGCGTCGCCGATCTCGATGACGACCTCGATGGCGTTGGCGGTGATGCCGGTCACCCCCGCCTTGCGGTAGCGGGGGTCCCAGGGCATCCGGTCCTCGAACCACTGCGCGTGCTCGGCGATGGTCCGGATGGCCCCCGTCTTCTCGGGGTCGACGTAGAAGACCAGGGCCTCCCACGCCCCCTTGGCCCCGCGGGCGTCCATGTACACCTCGGTGAAGCCGTTGATGGTGTCGACCGTCGAGTCCTGGTCCGCGACCCAGGCGATGTCGTAGGGCCGCTGGTCGACCGGCGACCCCGTCTTGTAGTAGGCGACGTTGGCGCGCAGGGCCTCGGCCATCGCCTCGCTCGCGTAGGGGACGGCGGCCTCGAGGTGGCGGATGATCTCGGAGATCTCGTCGCTGTACTTGCCGCCGACCTTGTAGACCTCCTCCACGAGCTGGCCGTCGACCTTCACGAGGCGCGAGGTCAGCGGGTACTCCTCGTCGAACGTCTCGAGGTCGGCCATCGAGACGCCCTTGTAGAAGTTGTTGGCGCTGGCCAGCAGCATGTCTTCGCCGGGACCCGGGGTCTTGTTGGTGACGAGGGGCTCGAAGTCGGGGTCGAAGAAGAGCGGCGTCATGCGCTCGACCATCCCCCCGAGGTCCTCGCCGTCGCGCAGGGGGAACCCGGCCCCGTCCGCGGCGGCCGCCCGGACCGCGTCGCCGAATGCGGCGGGGGTCGTCTCCATCACGAACCGCCGGGCGGTGAGGTTGTTGAACGGGCCGGTGTTGATCCAGAAGAGCTTGGCGTACTTCTCCACGGCGGCCAGCGTCGCGCCGTCGACCTCGTCCGGATGGGTGACGATCTCCTCGAGGACCTCGCGCATCTCCAGGTTGTGCTCGTAGCGCTGGTCGTAGTAGATGTCGCGCCCCGCCAGGGCGGCCTGGTAGAGGTGCCAGATGAGCGTCTTCTCGCGCAACGGCAGCGCCTCGAAGCCGTCGGCGTAGAGCTGCACGACCGAGGCGTCGTCGATGCGCTCGAGCAGGTGCCGGCGCTCGCCCTCCTCCTGCGCGGCCGCCGGGGGCGCGCCGAGCGCCGCCGCCAGAACCACCGCCGCCGTTCCGAGCCATTTCTGATACCGCATGGAACCTCCCCGCCCGCGGCCCCGTCGCCGCGTTCATCTCTGCTAAGCTAGCAGCCTTGGTGGGAACCCGCGTTGCACTCGAATGCAGCGGGGCTTCGCC
This sequence comes from Vicinamibacterales bacterium, assembly GCA_965215105.1. Classification (GTDB taxonomy): domain Bacteria; phylum Acidobacteriota; class Vicinamibacteria; order Vicinamibacterales; family UBA8438; genus JAJEEA01. Next base: position 4,859,165 of record OZ244051.1, on the reverse strand, counting down.
ACGGGCTGCCTGCAATCGCGTGCGACCGCCGGCAGCCGAGGACTGCCCGGGCAGTCTACCGCCCCCCCGGCGCGGACATCCAGATCGGCGCCCGGACGCGAGGGGGCTCGCATGCGCCAGTTTATCCCGTACGGAACCGTCCGGTCCCGTCCTGCAAGGAGAGGCATGATGACCCGTTGGCATCGAGACGTCCGACATGGGCAGGCGCGGAACGACGCAGCTCCGACGAGAGGAGCCCTCCGCACGGGATGCAGAGCCGGCCGTCGGCGGCAGGACGGTCGCCACGGGCTTCCCGGCCTGATTGGCCCGGCGCTGATCACGCTGCTCGCGGGGCTGGCGCTGGCCGGACCGGCGGCGGCGCAGCAGCAGGCGCTGACCATCGACGCGATCTACCACCCCGACCGGCGGGTCGACTTCAACGGCGACGCCCCGATCGGGCTCACCTGGATCGACGATGCGCACTACCTCCAGCGGGAACGCGCCTCGGGCCGCACGAACCTGCTGTCGGTCGACGCGGCGACCGGCGACGCCGAGCCGTTCCTGGACGCCGCCGCCCTCGAGCGGGCGCTCGCCGAGCTGCCGGGCATGAGCGGGGCGGCGGCCCGCCGCGCGGCGCGGAGCCCGCGCTTCGTCTGGAACGCCGACCACTCGGCCGCGGTCATGAACATCTCCAGCGACCTCTACTACCTCGACCGCCGGAGCGCCGACGAGGTGCGGGTGCGGCGGCTGACCCGCGACCCCGCCGCCGAGTCGATGCCCACGTTCAGCCCCGACGGCCGCATGGTGGCCTTCGTCCGCGACTACGACCTCGCCGTCGTCGACGTCGACACCGGCCGCGAGTGGGCCCTCACCGAGGGCGGTGACGGCGTCGAGCTGCTCAACGGCGAGCTCGACTGGGTGTACCAGGAGGAGATCTACGGCCGCGGCAACTTCAAGGGCTTCTGGTGGAGCCCCGACTCGGCCCGGCTCGCCTACCTGCAGACCGACGAGAGCCCCGTCCAGGCGTTCACCGTCGTCGACCACCTGCCCTACCGCCTCGGCCTCGAGCACACCAACTATCCCAAGGCCGGCGACCGCAACCCCCTCGTCCGCCTCGGCGTCGTCCCCGCGGCGGGCGGCGAGACGACCTGGGTCGACCTGGGACGCTACACCCCGACCGACATGCTCGTGGTCTCGGTGGGCTGGAAGCCCGGCGGCGGCGAGGTCGCCTTCCAGGTGCAGAACCGCGAGCAGACGTGGCTCGACCTGAACCTCGCCGAACCCGCGAGCGGCGAGATGACCCACCTCTTCCGCGAGACCACCCCGGCCTGGGTCGCCGTCAACGGCGACCCCCGGTGGCTCGACGACGGGACGTTCCTCTGGCTCAGCGAGCGCTCGGGGTGGAAGCACGCGTACCACTACGAGGCCGACGGCGACCTGATCCGGCAGGTCACCGACGGCGAGTGGGAGCTGCGCTCCCTGCACGGCGTCGACGAGGACACCGGCTGGGTGTACTTCTCCGGCACCCGCCGCAGCCCCATCGGCGGCGACGTCTACCGCGTCCGGCTCGACGGCGACGACCTCACCCGGCTCTCCGAGCGCCCCGGCACCCACGGCGCCCGCTTCAGCCCCGGCTTCACCTGGTACCTCGACACGTGGAGCGACGTCGAGACCCCGATCCAGGTGCGCCTGCACGCCGCCGACGGCGCCGAGACCAGGGTCGTCGCCGAGAACCGCGTCCGCGCCCTCGAGAACTATCGCCTGTCGAGCCCCGAGTTCCTGCAGGTCACCGCGCGCGACGGATTCGTCATGGAGGCCATGCTCATCCGGCCCCCCGACTTCGACCCCGAGCGCCGCTACCCCGTGTTCCAGCACACCTACGGCGGCCCCCACGCCCAGCAGGTCCGCAACCGCTGGGGCGGCACCGCCAACCTGTTCTACCAGCTCCTCGCCCAGCACGGCATCGTCGTCTGGGTCATGGACAACCGCACCGCCAGCGGCAAGGGCGCGGTGTCGACCTGGCCCGTCTACCAGCAGTTCGGGAAGCAGGAGCTCGCCGACATCGAGGACGGCATCGCCTGGTTGCGCGAGCAGCCGTGGGTCGACGCCGACCGCATCGGCATCGAGGGCTGGAGCTACGGCGGGTTCATGACCAGCTACGCCCTGACCCACAGCGAGAGCTTCGCGATGGGCATCGCCGGCGGCACCGTCACGGACTGGCGCGACTACGACACCATCTACACCGAGCGCTACATGCGGACGCCGCAGAACAACCCCGACGGCTACCGCGAGAGCTCGCCCCGCTTCAACGCCGCCGACCTCCACGGCGCCCTGCTCCTCGTCCACGGCACCATGGACGACAACGTCCACATGCAGAACACCCTGCAGTTCGCCTACGAGCTGCAGAAGGCCGGCAAGCAGTTCGACCTGATGCTCTATCCCCGCCAGCGCCACGGCATCGTCGACCCCGACCAGAACGCCCACCTGCGGCAGAAGATGCTCGACTTCACCCTCGAGCACCTGCGGCCGCACGGGGGAGCGGCGAACTGAATCGCGCTGGAAGGGGGTTGGGGGCTTGAATATTCCGAGGGGGCGTGCGGCCGGACGGGGGAGCGGCGAAGTGAATCGCGGGCCGGAGGGCCTACCGCCCATGGCTGAACTCGACGTCACGCCGCAATCCGGATCGTCCGGGCCCGCGCCCGTGCCGCCGCGCCTTCCGGCCGCGGGGACGCCCACCCTGGAGAACGGAGACCGCCTCACGCGCTGCGAGTTCGAGCGGCGCTACGCCATGCGGCCGGACCTCAAGAAGGCGCAACTGATAGAGGGAATCGTCTACATGCCGTCGCCGGTCAGCTTCGTCCACGCCGAGGCCCATTCCGCCATCAACGGCTTGCTCAGCCTCTACGCGGCCTCGACCGCCGGAGTCCGCGTCGCCGACAACGCCACCGTTCGTCTCGACCTCGAGAACGAGCCCCAACCCGACGTGCTGCTGTGCATCGACGCCCCGGCCGGCGGCCGCTCACGGGTGAGCGACGGCTATCTGGAGGGCGCGCCGGAGCTGGTTGTGGAAGTCTCCGTCAGCAGCGCGTCGATCGACCTCCACGACAAGCTCCGCGCCTACCGCCGCAACGGCGTGCAGGAGTACGTCGTGTGGCGCACCCGGGACCAGCGCATCGACTGGTTCGAGCTGGCGGACGGCGAGTACCGCCTCCTGCCCGCCGATGACGCCGGCGTCGTCCGCAGCCGCGTCTTCCCCGGCCTGCGAATCGCCTGTCGCGCCCTGCTGGCCGGCGACCTCGCCGCCGCCCTCGCCGAGCTTCAGAAGGACATCGGCTCCACCGAGCACCGCCGGTTCATCGCCCGCCTGGCCGAAGGCGCATGACCGGCGAGGGCGCCGCGGGCTGTCAGTGAACCATCGAACCTCGTCCGGCGTCGCTACCCGTATCCGCGAACATGTCCTGCAGGGTCCGCAGCACCGCCGCCACGGTTTCCGCCCGCAGACGTCCCAGCCGCCTGGTGAGCCGGCTCCTGTCCACCGTTCGGATCTGGTCGACGACAACGTAGCCCGACTTGCGCCGAAAGCGGCACGGAACGCGCCACGGGTAGGCGCCGCCGCCACCCGTCATGGGCGCGACGATGACGGTCCGGAGATGCTGATTGATCTCGTCCGGCGAGACGATGAGGCACGGGCGCGTCTTGCGGATCTCGCTTCCCTTGGTCGGGTCCAGCATCACCAGGTAGACGTTGCCCTGTGCCATCGGGGCACGCGCTACCACTCCCATTCCTCGTCGTCGAAGGTGCTCGACTGCGGCGGGTCCAGGAGCACGTCGTCACCGGCCGCGTGCATTCGTCGCGCCGCCTCTGCCCAGCCCGCCCGTGGAGACCGGGCGGCGGTCACCACCAACCGCCCGGGCTCGGCCCGCAGCTCCACCCGCTCGGGCAGATCGGCCTGCTCCAGCAGAGCCTTCGGAATCCGGATGCCGCGGGAGTTCCCGATGCGGACGATACGGGTCATCGTAGCCATGTGATTACAGCGTAATCACATGGCGCGCGGGGCGCAAGTACCCACATCGGATCGCCGGGTAAGGAAGCCCAAGTGCATGAAGCAGCCTTCTGCGGAGTGCTTGAGCTCGGAAGCTCCGGTCGAGCGCGATGGCGCTCGCGCCTACGGCGCCGGCACCTGCAGGTCGGGCATGGGCTCGGCGGCGAAGAGGCGGTGGGCGGGCTTGGCCATCATGCGGGCCCAGCGGGTGGAGCGCGAGACGCGGGCGCTGTCGGTGGAGAGGCCGGTGTTGGCGAACATCTGGCGGTAGAGCTTCGAGACCAGGATGAAGGCGAGGCGGGCCTTCAGCGACTTGACGACCGACGAGCGGCGCCAGGCCTCCCTGACGCTGTAGAAGTTGTCCCAGACCTCCTGGGTATGGACGCGGATCTCCTCGCCCGACATCACGGGGTGGGGGGTCATCAGCTTGGGCCGCTTCGACTGCGGGATGAGCCAGTGCCGCGAGATGGGGATGCCGTCGACGTGCGGCATGTTCTCCGCGTTCTCTTGCTCCCACCGCTCGAAGTCGAGGGTGCCCGGGAACGGCGTCAGGGTCACGAACTGCGCGAAGGTGATGTCGGCGCGGCGCGCGAGGTCGAGGGTCGCCTGGAAGGTGCTCGGGCGGTCGCTGGGCAGCCCGAAGATGAACGACCCCAGGACGTGCACGCCGTTGGCCTTGAACAGCTTCAGCCGCTCGACGAGCTCCTCGCCCGCGAGGTTGAAGTCCTTGTAGACGTCCTTCAGGCCGTCCGGGGTCACCGCCTCGACCCCGACGAGGGCGCCGTAGATGCGGGCCCGGCGCATCGCCTTCAGGAACTCGGGGTCCTCGGCCGCCTCCATCGTGATCTGGGTGTAGAACACGAGGTCCTTCGGCAGCTTCTCGAGCTGGGCCATCAGCTCGAAGCGCTCGTCGCGCAGGGCCTTGAGCTGCTCGTAGCGGGTCTTGTCCTCGCGCCGGTCCGCCATCCGGAGGTCTTCGAGGGTGACGGGATAGAAGTTGTCGTCGGCGAGGGCGATGAACCGGAACCCCATGCGCCGCAGCTCGACGACCTCCTCGACGACGGGGTTCACCGGCCGCTGGCGGGGCTTCTGCCCGTCGGTGCGCCACACCGAGCAGAACGAGCAGTGCTTGGGGCAGCCCCGCACCGTCTGGACCGAAGCCCACATGTAGTCCTCGCGCTTGAGCAGGTCCCAGCGGGCGGGCTTGAACCGGCCGGCGTCGACCTGGCCGGCGTCGTAGAGGCGCTTGGGCTCGCCCCGGGCGCAGTCGTCGATGACGGTGCCCCAGGCGAGGTCGCCGTCGCCCTTGACCACCGCGTGGGCGCCCCCGCGCTCGTGCGCCTCTTCCGGATAGAGCGTCGCGTGGATGCCGCCGTACACCACCCACGCCCCGCGCTCGCGCGCCCGCTTGCCGAGGGCGTAGCCGACCAGCGCGTTGCCGGTGTGGATGCCGACGCCGACGACGTCGCCGGGCTCGATCCGGCTGTCGTCGAACGGCTCCAGGCACTCGTCGACCACGATCGGATCGCCCCACTTGCGGGGGGTCGCGGCCGCGAGCACGTACAGCCAGCGCGGGGTGATGACGGATACGCCGAACGAGAAGTGGCTGGGGTTGACGATGAATACGCGCACGGTGCCCCCCTCCTGGGGAGCTGAAATTGTAGTCTGCCGAGGCGAACCGCGACAAGCGCCGTTCGGGCCGGCGCAGACCGTCACGGCGCGGGCTCGACGGTGACCGCGACCCGGTTCGACCCCTCCAGCTCGCCGTCGCCGGCCCACAGCTCGAGCTCGTAGCGCCCCGGGGCGTGGAACGAGGCCAGCGTGCGCGGCTCGTCCGGCGCGCTGAACGTCACCGCGCCGGGGCCGCTCAGCATCCGCCAGCGGGCGACCAGCGCCCCGGCGCGGGGCAGCCCCTCATCGCGGACGCTGCCGAACAGCTTCAACTCCTCGCCGACCGCCGCCGACACCTCGGGCGGGGCGCCCCCGGGACCGTTCCGCAGCCCGAGGAACCGCACCGTCGGCGACCGGTTGAGGCAGACTCCGCGGGGCGCCTCGGCCGGGTCGACGTCGCGCATCAGGCGGCCCATCGAGCGCTCCTCGAGCTCCCAGTTGTACTGCAGCATGTCCTCGCTGGTGCCGGTGGTGACGCCGGCATGGTCGAGCGTCCACCGCAGGCCGCCCGCGAAGTCGGGGCCGAACACCATCACGCACTGGAACCGGTGGTGGCCGGGCAGGAACGTCGTCGTCTGCCCGCGGTCGGCATCGGCCGGATCGAAGCGGTTCCGCGGCCCGGGAGGCACCGTCACCGGCTCGAAGTTGTGGCTGAAGTAGGCGAACGCCACCACGTACAGGCCGTCCTCGGTGACGGTGAACCCGTCGTACACGGGATACACCGGCTCGTTCTGCGCGAGCGCCGGTGCGGCCGTCGGTCCGGCGAGCAGCACGGACGCGGCCAACGCGGGCAGCACGGCACGGGCAGTCATCCTGGTCCGGCTCCTTTCCCTCTCGGGTTCCCGCCGCCGACGCCCGATCGGACCGTCGGAAGGCAACCGGCCCGCGGTCGGGCGACCGGCCCCCGCGCCGTCTCGAACCGCGTGCGCCGGCGGGAACCGCACTCTGCGGAGACTCTAACACGCACCCGCGGCAAGGATCGCGCCCGCGGCGAGGGCGCCGACCCATCCGCTCGGTAGAGCTTTCCTGCCCGAGCGCGGCGGCCGGGCAGCGTCCGCCGATGCAGGCCCGATCTCAACGTGAGCCAGCGGCCCGCACCGCCGGCGCCGTGTGGATTTCGGCGGCGGAGTCCACTAGACTGGACCGACATCGGCTCCGTTGCACCCTTGCTGGAGGTCATCGCCATGCGCGTCGTCCCGACACGCGTCGCCCTTGTCGCCGCCATCGCCCTCGCGGCCGGTCTCTTCGGCCCGAACGCCGCCGCCGCGGGCCAGGCCGACGACGGCGCCACCTTCACCCGCGACGTGCTGCCCCTGCTGCAGCGGTCGTGCCAGAAGTGCCACCGGCCGGGCACCGGGGCCCCGATGTCGCTGCTGACCTACGAGGAGACGCGGCCTTGGGCGCGGGCCATCCGCGACCGCGTCGTCGCCCGCCAGATGCCGCCGTGGCACATCGACCGCGGCATCGGCGAGTACGTCGCCGACCCGTCGCTGACCGACGACGAGATCGCCACCATCGTCGACTGGGTCGCGGCCGGCGCCCCGCGCGGCAACCCCGCCGACGCGCCGCCGCCCCTCGAGTTCGCGGCGCTCGACGAGTGGACCTACGGCGAGCCCGACCTCGTGGTCCAGATGGAGAAGGGCTTCGAGATTCCCGCCGAGGGCCCCGACTTCTACCCGTCCGAGATCGTCGACCCGGGGCTGACCGAGGACCGCTACGTCAAGTGGGTGCAGATCATCCCCGAGGCCTACTGCTGCGTGCACCACTCGCACGTCTACGTCAGCGTGCCCGAGACGGTGGAGGACCGCGACGAGTTCCGGCTCGGCATGGGGTCGAACACCCGCGAGATCGACCTCATCGAGTACGCCATGGGCAGCACCGGTCAGTACTATCCCGACGGCACGGGGCGGAAGCTGCCGGCCGGCGGCCTGTTCCGGTTCGCCCCCCACTATCATCCGTGGGGCGAGGAGACCATCGACCGCCAGAAGGTCGGCGTGAAGTTCTACCCGAAGGGGCAGGTGCCCGAGCTGATCGTCACCGCCCACCGCATCCGCACCGGCATCGGCCACGACTGGCGACTGAACCGCGAGGCGGTCGAGGACCGGCTGCTCGCGGCCGGCCACGACCTCCCCCTGCACGCGGACCGGATGCCGACGGGGCTGCTCATCGACGACAACACCCTGAACGGCGTCGCGCTGTTGAGCATTCCGCCCAACACCGTGGCGCGCCACGAGCGGTTCTGGCCGCTGCCGCAGGCGGCGCTCATCCTGAGCTTCCAGCCCCACATGCACTTCCGGGGCAGCCGGATGCTGCTCGAGGCGATCCACCTCGACGGCCGCCGCGAGGTGCTGACCGATGTCGTCAACTACGAGCAGACGTGGCAGATCGTCTACGCCTACGACGAGCCGCACGTGTTCCCGAAAGGGACGATCCTGCACACGGTGTCGTGGCACGACAACACCGCCAACAACCGGCACAACCCCGACCCCTCGGCGTGGATCGGGTGGGGATCGCGCACCATGGACGAGATGGGCCACGGCTGGACCGACGTCGCGTTCATGACCGACGAGCAGTACGAGCGGTACCTCGCCGGCGAGACCCTGCAGCGCATCGAGACCGACGACGGCGAGTAGCCGGGAGCGCAACCCAGGGGGCTGTCGTCGGGGAACCCGGCGGAAGGACCGATCGGAGCGATGGGCCGCCGCTTGCTCGCCGCACTCTCCTGTCTCGCGGGAGGGCTTCTGGCCCCGCCCGCGCCGGCCGCCCAGCCCCACCCGGGGCTGACCGCCGTGGCCGGAATCGAGGTCGGCCACCACACCCTCGCCGCGCGCCCCACCGGCTGCACCGTGGTGCTGGCCCGGGCCGGCGCCGTAGCCGGCGTCGACGTCCGGGGCGGCGCCCCGGGGACCCGCGAGACCGACCTGCTCGATCCCGCCAGGACCGTCCAGCGGGTGCACGCCGTCGTCCTCGCGGGCGGCAGCGCGTTCGGGCTGGACGCGGCCGCGGGGGTGGTCCGGTACCTGTCGGAGCGGAGCATCGGGTTCGAGACCCGCGTCGCGAGGGTGCCCATCGTGCCGGCCGCGATCCTCTTCGACCTCGGCGTCGGCGACCCCGCGATCCGGCCCACCGCCGACTGCGGCTATCGCGCCGCCGCCGCCGCCGACGCGGGCCCGGTGGCGGAGGGCAACGTCGGGGCGGGGGCGGGGGCGACGGTCGGCAAGCTCGGCGGCGCGGAGCGGGCGATGAAGGGCGGCGTCGGCTCGGCCGCGATCGCCGTGCGCGGCGGGCTGGTGGTGGCGGCGCTGGCCGCCGTCAACGCCGTCGGCGACGTCGTCGACCCCGCCACCGGCCGGGTGGTGGCGGGGGTGCGCACCCCCGACGGCGCCGGCCTCGCCGACGCGCGCACCCTGCTGCGGGCGGGGACGGGCGGCGGAGGACGGTCCCGCGAGAACACCACCCTCGGCATCGTCGCCACCAACGCCGCCCTGACCCAGGCCGAGGCGACCACCGTGGCCCGGATGGCCCACGACGGCCTCGCCCGCGCCATCGTCCCCGCGCACACGCCCGCCGACGGTGACGCCATCTTCGCCCTCGCGACGGGGCGGCTCGACGAGGCGGTGGCGGTCGGGACGGTCGGCGCCCTCGCGGCCGAGACGATGGCCGAGGCCATCGTGCGGGCGGTGCGCGCCGCCGCCGGCATCCCCGGCTACCCCGCCGCGCGGGACCTCGCGTCCCGTCCGTGATCCGGTGAACCTCTACCTCGCCGTCATCCTCGCCTACGCCGGACTGCTCATGGCGGTCGGGCTGTGGCACGGCCGGCGGGTCGCGGGGCCGGGCGACTTCTTCGTCGCGGGCCGCCGCCTCGGGCCCGGACTGCTCTTCGCCACCCTGCTCGCGGCCAACATCGGGGCCGGATCGACGATGGGCGCCGCCGCCCTGGGCTACCGCGACGGCCTCAGCGCCTGGTGGTGGGTGGGGTCGGCCGGCATCGGCTCGCTCGTCCTGGCGTTCTGGGTGGGCCCCCGGCTGCGGCGCCTCGCCGAGGCCCGCGACCTGCACACCGTCGGCGACTTCCTCGAGCACCGCTACGGGCGCGAGGTCCGCGCCCTCATCGCGGCCCTCCTGTGGGTGGCCACCCTCGCCATCCTCGCGGGACAGATCATCGCCATGGGGGCGGTGCTGCATGCCGTGAGCGGGCTCGACCCGTGGGTCGGATCGCTCGTCGGGGGGGCCGCGGTCACCGTCTACTTCACGGCCGGGGGGCTGCTGACCTCGGTCCGCGTCAACGCCGTCCAGCTCGTGGTGCTGCTGGCCGGCTTCCTCGTCGTCAGCCCCCTCGTCCTCGCCTCGGTGGGCGGGCTGCCGCACGTGCTCGCCGAGACCCGCGAGATCGACGGGTACTGGAACCCGTGGCAGGGCGGCGGCTCGGGCTGGTTCCTGCTCTTCATGATCGGTCCGTCGTTCATCCTCTCGCCCGGCATCCTGCAGCGAGTCTACGCGGCCCGCGACGACCGCGCGGTGCGGGTGGGGGTGGGATTGAACGCCGCCGCCCTCCTCTTGTTCGCGGCGGCGCCGGCCCTGCTCGGCATGATGGCGCGCACCGTGGCCCCGGACCTCGACGACCACAACCTCGCCCTGCCCACGGTGCTCATCGAGAACCTGCCGCCGCTCGTCGGCGCCCTCGGGCTCGCGGCCGTCTTCTCGGCGGAGCTCAGCTCGGCCGACGCCATCCTGTTCATGCTCGCCACGTCGCTGTCCCGCGACCTCTACGCGCGGTTCCTGAACCCGGGGGCGGGCGACGCTCGGATCCTGCGGGTCGCCCGAGGGGCCGCGGTGGCGGGCGGGGCGGGCGCCACCGCGCTCGCCATCGCGCTGAGCTCGATCATCGCGGTCCTCAGCATCTTCTACACGGTGCTGACGGTGACCCTGTTCGTGCCGGTCATCGTCGGGCTCTACGTCGGCCGGGTGCGGACCCCCGAAGTGGTCGCCTCGATCGCGGCCGGGGTGGCGGTATTCGCGGCGGTCCGGATCGCCGCGGGCGAAGGCGGCATCGCGGGGTTGACCCCGGCGATGCTCGGGCTCGGCGCGGCCCTGGCCGCTACCGTCCTGGTGATGGCGGTACGCCGGCCCGTGGCGGCCGGGGCCCGGGAGGGCTGAGGGCCGGCGCGGCGCGGCACCAGACCGCGCGGTTCAGGGCCCCACCGCGGTCGCCGGAACTTCCTGCCGCAGGCGGCTGGCCAAGGGCTCGCGTGGAGCCGGCGCAGTATCATTCTCCGCCGCCCGCAATCTCGCGCTCACGCGCCAACGGCGGCGCGGCGGCATCACCAGGCAGGGCACTCGAGACGAAGGCGTCGACCATGTCCACCCCCAACGCACCGACCAGCGACTACCGCGCCCTCCTCATCCTCGCGGGCGCCACCGTCCTCATGGCCGTGGTCCACCTGCTGCCGACGCCGGCCCCGCTCGAGCGGGCGGGCGAGCTGATCCCTCTGACCCCCGAGGGCAAGACCTGCCTGGCGATACTGCTCTTCGCGGTCACCCTGTGGGTCGGCGAGGCGATGCCGTTCGCGGTCACCTCGCTGCTCGTGGTGATACTGATTGCAGCTTTCGGCATCACCGACTTCGCCTCGGCGGTGAACGCCGGGTTCGGCAACCCCCTCATCGTGTTCTTCATCGGCGTGCTGTTCCTCTCGACCGGATTCACGTTCTCGGGGCTCGGCACCCGCATGGTGCTGCACGTGCTGTTGCGGGCGGGCACCCGGGCCGACCGCGTGCTGCTCGGCTTCCTCATCGTCGGCGCGCTGCTCTCGATGTGGATCACGGACATGGCCGTCGCCGCCGTCATGCTGCCCCTCGGCGTCGGCGTGCTGAAGGACGCCGGCCTCAAGCCGCTCCAGAGCAACTACGGCCGGGCCCTGATGATCTCGTGCGCCTACGGCCCCCTCATCGGGGGCATCGGCACCCCCGCCGGCACCGCCGCCAACGTGCTCGCGCTCAGCTACCTCGAGGAAATCTCCGGGGTGACCGTCTCGTTCGGGCAGTGGATGGTGCTCGGAGTCCCGGCCGCCATCCTGATGATCCCGGTGGGCTGGTGGCTGCTCCTGCGCATCTTCCCGCCGGAGATCGAGACCCTGCCCTACGGCGAGGGCGAGATCGAGGCCAAGCTCGAGGCCCTCGGCCCCCTGAAGCCGGTCGAGCGCAAGACCCTCGTCATCTTCGCGCTGACGATCACCGCCTGGCTCGTCACCCCGTGGCTCGCCGACCTCACCGGCGGGCTCGTCGACCCGCCGGTGCAGGCGGTGGCCCTCGCCGGCGGCCTCACCCTGTTCCTCCCCATGATCCGGGTCATGTCGTGGAAGGAGGCCCAGGCCAACATGGACTGGGGCGGCGTGATGCTCATCGTCGCCGGCCTGTCGCTGGGGCTGATGGTGTTCGAGACCGGCGCCGCCCGCTGGCTCGCCCAGCTCCTGCTCGGCAACCTCATCCTCATCCCGCCCGCGCTGCGCCCCTTCGTCATCGTCCTCGCGGTGGCGGCGCTCCACCTGCTGTTCTCGAGCAACACCGTGACCGGCTCGCTCATCATGCCGATCCTGCTCGCCCTCGCCCTCGACCTCGGCCTCGACGCGTGGACCATCGCCGCCCCCGCCGCGTTCACCTCGACGCTGGCGTTCATCCTCGTCACCGAGAGCCCGACCAACGTGCTGCCCTACTCGGCGGGCTACTTCTCGATCCGCGACATGGCCAAGGTGGGCATCTGGATGACGCTGGGGGCGGCGGTGTGCGTGACGGTGGCAATCACCGTCGTGGGGCTGTTCGGGGGGTGAGGGGATCCGCGAGGTATTCATTTTCCGGGAGTTGGCCCGGCTGCGGTTTCGACGCTGCCGCCATCGACCGGATACAATCCCATCCGTCCACGTTGGGGAAGGTGTCATGACGCGGTTGGATCATGAGCGTGCGAACAGGAATGCGCGAGCGGCAAGAGAGGCATCTGATGAGGCTCTCGACCGTGCGGTCCCTCGCAACGCAGGCCATAAAGGACATGGCGCGGGGTCGGTAGCGTCATCAACGCGCTCGGAGCGTGGCGACCTCCACGACCTTCGCGAAGAGATCCGTCGCCTGCGTGACAACTACGCGGAGCTGAAGCGGAAGCACGAGACGCTGGAGCGGAAGCATGAGACGCTCAAGTGTGGCGTTGAGAAGCGTCTGTGCGGCGTTGAGAAGCGTCTGTACGTTGTCGAGACCCATGTGCGAAGATCATGGACCTCAAGATCGCCAACTCCAGGAGGCCGATCGGCGCGATCAACGCGTCCTCGCCGTACCGAACGGCGCAGTCCCCATCAACTCCGCCGTCCGGGCGGTTCACGGAGTGACGGAACAGACCGGCGGCGCCTCGTAGTCCAGGCCCAGCAGGCGGAAGTAGTTCTCGCCGAGGGCGATGTTGCGGAAGGCCTCGTCGTCGAGGTGGCCGAGGATGCGGCTGTTGACCTCGAGCTCCTCGCGGTAGACGTCGAAGTCCTTGTCGCGCGAAGCGAGGAAATCGGTGCCGGGGAGAATGCGCTCCGAGTGGGCGTTGAGGAACGGCACGTAGGCCGCCTGGCCCTCCGGGGTCGAGAAGTACGCGTCGTCGAGGACCCGCCACGTGATGTCGAGCATCAGGTTGGGATGGCGCTCGAGCATCGACGTCATCAGCTCGGCGTGCCGAACCGGGTCCATGGTGGTCAGCTCGCGCGACAGGCCCATGTGGACCCAGACGATGGCGTTGTCGGGATAGGCCTCGAGCACCTTCTCCATCAGCGGCAGGTAGAGGGTCGGCTCCTCGTCGCTCCCGAGGTCGGCGTGGATGGCGATGGGAAAGCCCCGCTCGCGCAGCACCGCCATGAAGCCGGCCCAGCCGTCGATGGCCTCGGCCGGCACCGGCCCCCGCCCGTTGGCGAAGACCGCCTGCTTGACGAGGTTGACCTCGCCCATCCACCGGAAGAGGCCGGGGTACTCGTCGTCGAGCAGCGCCATGCCGTCGAGGACCGAGTCGGGGTCCGCGAGGTCCGGGAAGGTCATGGCCAGCGTCAGGTGGAGGCCCTCGGGCGTCTTCACCACCGCGTTGGCGGCGTTGACGAAGTCGTTCCTCAGCGTCGGCGTCAACGGCGTGCCGGGGCAGTCCAGGTAGTAGGTGCACGAGGACGACGCGGGCAGCATCTGGCCGATGCCGTAGACGTTGGCGAAGAGGACGCCGGTCGCCTCGAGGTACTGCACGATCTCCTCGAACGGGACCGCAGGGCCGCCGAACGGACGGAAGTGGAGGTGGCTGTCGACGACCGTGGTCTGCGGCTGCACCGACCGGTCGTAGCAGGCCGCGCCGTCGCCGCGGAAGGCGTCCAGGGTCAACGGGGCCGGTGTGGCGGCCAGGGCCGTCTGCGCGGGCGCCGTGTCAGGCACCGCGACAAGCGCAGCCAACAGACCGGCGACAACTGCCCGGGCAACGACGATCCGTTTCGCGTGGTGGCTCATGAAAGGAAGCGTACAGCACGCTGCACGCCCTTCGCCACCAGCACCCCGGCGATGGCCGTTCGGGATGCGTCGGGCGTTCTGGTATCCCTCGGGGCACGTCCCGCGGCGCGACGCCCGCGCTTGCGTCGGCAAGGGCGCCGATCGCAAAGGACAGCGATCGATATAAAGTTGCCAACTACACGCGGGATGCAGCCCGTTTTCGCGGGCTCCTGCGCTTGGCACGTGGCAAGGTAATTCTCGTCACTGTCCTAAGCGGGCGTCGGCGTCAGGGAACGGCGAGGTACACGTCTTTGCGGCCGACGAGAGCAGCGAGCTCTACGGCGACCTCGAAGTCGTCCACTCCGTAACCGAGGACGCCGGCATGCGATGGGTCGACGACGAGAGGCAGATGCTCGATACGCAGCAGTCGCCCCGTTCCGTCGCCGACGGCGAGCTTGGCGGCCCCGCACCGGAACACGGCGAATCGGCCGCCTGGGCGAAGCCGATACGCCTTGTCACGGAATGCGCCTCGAACGAGCTGAATCGCCGTGGCGACATCGGGCGCTCCAAGGTACTCGAGCCAGTTCACCGACAGATGGTCCTCGCCGGGACGGAGCTCGAAGGCGCTCGCGGTCGGCAGACCGTCGTCGACCGTCGAAGGCTTGCAGTACCGAGACAGATGGTCGCGGTCAGGGATGGTCCTGTCGCTCATCGGCAGGCCGGACGAGAAGGTCGGTGAAGGCCCGGATCGCATCCGACACGGCGGGCGCGGGGAGGGTCCCGTTGACGCGCCGACGCTCGATGCCGGGCTGGACAGGGGCGGAGACGGCCGCGAAGCGGATGAACCCGGAGGGCAGGAACTTCAGGGCGAGCATCCCGTCCTCGGGAACACGCCACTCCGCCTGGATGAAGCCCTCCGGGCCGACGCCGAGGCGCGGGTTCGGCAACCGAGGCTCGTTCAGGAGAAACGACGCCAGTCCTCGTAGCGACTCGATGGGGATGCCGCGCTCTTCGGGGTCCTCGTCGACGAGTCGATGCAGGTGAACGAGCCGGGCTGCGATCGCGCCGTGGCCCGATTGCTCCAGAGCGGTTGCGACGTCCCGATGGTCGCCCGCCGCCTCGACGAGCGCCGCCGATCGCGATGTGCTTCGGCTGCCGGGGGCCGGTCGAATCTCCGCGACGGGGACGCTGCGCCGGCACAGCAACACCGTCTCGCCATGCTCGACCGATTCGAGATAGTCGGCGAGCCCGTTGTCGGCATCCGCCACGTCCACTCGAATCATGCCTCGATCATAGCTCCGTTCCACCACGCGTCCGGGCCGTGCGTCGACCCCACCCCTCGCACTTCCGGACGACCGCATCAGCCCCCCGCGCCGAGGTGGACGCGGTTCCGCCCGTTGGCCTTGGCCGCGTAGAGGGCCCGGTCGGCCCGTTCGACGAGCGAGGCCGGCGTGGTGTCGGCCCCCGACACCGCCACCCCGAAGCTGGCCGTGACGCGGAGGCCGGCCGGGCGCGGCGAGACCGAGTCGGGCCAGTACTCCTGGACCCGCCGCCGGATCCGATCCGCGCTCTGGCACGCGCCGGCGGCGGCGGTGCGCGGCATCACGATGGCGAACTCGTCGCCGCCGAACCGCGCGCAGAGGTCGCCGGCCCGCACCGACCCGTCGAAGATGGCGGCCAGCCCCTTCAGGACGGCGTCGCCGGCGGGGTGGCCGAGGGCGTCGTTCAGCGACTTGAACCGGTCGACGTCGATGGCGACGAGGGCCACCGGCTCGCGGTGCCGGCGCGCCCGATCGAGCTCTTCGCGAAGCCGCGCGTCGAGCCCGCCGCGGTTGAGGAGCCCCGTGAGGGGATCGACGGCCACCACCTGCTCGAGCCGGTTCTTGACCTTCTCCACCCGCTCGTAGGCGAGGGCGAGGGCGGCCGTCGCGGCCAACCCCTGCACCGCCGCCAGATCGGCCCCATCGAAAGGCTGCCCGCCGGCCCGGTCGGCCAGGGTGATGGCCCCGAGCGCCGAACCCCGGGCCACCAGCGGCACCGAGATGCACGAGCCGCCGCGAGACGGAAACCACGGTTCCCCCGGCTCGGCCGCGGCGGCGGACACGAGGTGGGGCCGTCGGGTCGCGAAGGTCCGCCCCGTGACTCCCGCGCCGGGCGCGATCACCGAGCCCGTGGCCGGCGTGGCGGGGCCCCCGCGGGTCGCGGTGACCGTCAACCTCTCGCCGGCGTGGTCACCGACCGCGAGCACCGCCCGCCGCGCCGTCACGGCGCCCGCGATGGTGTCTACGATCAGTTGATGGAGATCCTGGCGACGGCTGGCCAGGGCGTGGACGAAGCCGTCCACGTCGACGCCGCCCCGCTCGCGAGCCCCCCGGTCGACCGCCGATCCGCTCATGGCCTTCGTCGCTCCATGCGGTCATGGGAAGCAAGAGCCGTGCCCACGAACCGCGCGGTCCGAGGCCGGAGAGCGCCGCCGGGCCAGGAGCCGGAACGGCGAGTGCGCAGTCCGCGGGGTTCGCGGCTTCGAGGCCTGCGGTGCAACCGACCGTTCCTGGAACAGCCCGCGGGGATCGATGTGGACTCCCGCGGCACCGCCGCCCGAAGACCCTGCCCGCGCCCGCGCCACCCTACCGCGCGGCCGCCCCCGCCGTCGCCTGCCCGGCGCGAGCGCCCGGCGCGTAGAACGGTCGGTCGCCCTGGACGGTGACCCGGTAGCCGTGGCGAACCTCCGGGTAGTAGTCCCAGACGGCGTGGTGCTGAGTGCACCGGTTGTCCCAGAAGGCGACCGAGTCGGCGTGCCAGCGGAAGCGGCACTGGAACTCGGGGGCCGAGCAATGGCGCACGAGGAACGCGAGCAGGGCGTCGCTCTCGGCCCGCTTCAGCTCCTTGAACCCGGTGGTGAAACCCTCGTTGACGTAGAGGGCGGACCGGCCGGTCTCGGGATGGGTGCGCACCGCGGGGTGCTCGGCCGACGGGTAGACGCCGTCGCGCAGGTTGTCGCCGCCGTAGCGGCCGACGTAGTACTGCCGGCCCTCGTGCACCGCCGTCAGCTCCTCGAGCAGACGCTGCATGCGGTCGGAGAGGGCCTCCCAGGCGGCGTACATGCTGGCGAACAGGGTGTCGCCGCCCGACGGCGGCGCCTGCTCGACGCGCAGGATGCTGCCCATCGGGGGGTCGACGTCGCACGACACGTCGGAGTGCCACAGCTCGCCGGACACGAACTTCGAGTCGCCGTCGGCGTGCACGACGAGGATCTCCGGATGCTCGGCGTCCTTCGGGGCGGCGGGATGGACGTGCAGGTCCCCGAAGAGCCGGCCGAAGGCCTTGTGCTCGGGCCAGGTCAGCCGCTGATCGCGGAAGAAGAGCACCAGGTGGTTCATCAGCGCCGTGCGGATGGCGTCGACGGCGTCCGGGGCGAGCGGCGCGCCCAGGTCGACCCCGGACACCTCGGCCCCGATGACCGGCGTCACCGGCTCGACCCGAATGTGATTCTGCAATGCGGACCTTCCGTCTTCCCGGGATCCGGGCCCCGTCTCCATTCCCGACCCGCGGCTTCCGACAGCGCGACTTCCAACCGCCCGCGGCTTTCCGCAAGCGCGCGACTGACAGCCCGCAGCTTCCGACAACGCGACTTCCGACCGCCCGCGGATTTTCCGTCAGCCCGCGACTGACGGCCCGCGGCCCTCCGACGGCCCGCGGGCGACAGCGCGCGGCGGCAGCCCCGCGTCGAACGCGGCGCGGCCTCGCGACGCAGGGCTGCCATCGTTCGACCGCCCACGGCTTCCGACCGCCCGCGGCGGCAGTCCCGCGTCGAGCGCGGCGCGGCCTCCCACCGCCGGGCTGCCATCATTGTCGGCATACGGGGCGCCGGAGGCAAGCGGGACGGTCCGATCCGCTGTATCATGGTGGGTCTGCCAGGGTTCGCCGCATGTCGGTCCGCGGGCGGTGGCATTCTTGCCCCGTGCGGCGGCGGCTTCGCGGAGGTCGGCCCCGGGATACGGTTGGGGGCTCGTCCTGTTTTCTTCCGCCCCGGGCGGGCGGCAAACGTGATATGTACCCGGTTCTACGGCGATCACACGGCCGGCGTCGTCGACGAGCCGCACCGGGGCCGCGCGCGCGTTCGTGACGCCGGAAGGGCGCTGCCACGCCCGACCCTGTCGTGACTCCGGCCCGGGACGACAGGGACAGACATCAAGGAGGCCTCCATGACGATCGTCCTCGCTCTCATGGCGCTGCTGGCGCAACCGCAGGCATCCGAGTCGACCCCGACCCTCGACTTCGAGTACTACAAGGCGAACGTGGAACCCATCTTCGTGGAGAGGAAGGCGGGCTTCACCCGCTGCGTGGTGTGCCACGCGGAGGGCGGCCGGGTCGGGTTCCTCGAGGAGCTGGAGCGGGGCGCGGACGGCTGGACCGAGGAGCAGTCGCGCATGAACTTCGAGAACCTCCAGCGATTCGTCGTTCCCGGCAAGCCGCTCGAGAGCCGGCTGCTGATGCATCCCCTCGAGCCCGACGCGGGCGGCGACGAGTTCCACAACGGCGGACGCCAGTTCACGTCGCAGGAAGACCCCTGGTTCCAGACCCTCTCGGCCTGGGTGCTCGGGGAGACCGTTCAGTAGCAACCGAAGGACCGCGCTTCAAGAGAAGGAGTTCGAGCAATGGTCACACGCAGACTGGTGGTTCTGGCGGCGGTCGCCGCCCTCGTCATCCCGGTCGCGGCGGCGGCGCAGACGGTCCGGATCATCCAGACCAACAGCGCCGGCGACAACGTGCACGTCATCGACCCGCTCACCAACGACGTGATCGGCGTGATCGACGGGATCGAGCGCGCCCACGGGGCGGCGCCGTCGCCCGACGGCAAGAAGCTCTACGTCGCCAACGAGTCCGACGACACCGTCGACATCGTCGACATGGAGACCCTGAAGGTCACGAAGAAGGTGGAGCTCATCGGCCGCCCGAACAACATCGCCATCACCCCGGACGGCCGCAAGGTCTACACGGCCATCGCCGAGTCGCCGGGGGCGCTGCAGGTGCTCGACACCGAGTCCGAGGAGATGGTTGCGGTCATCTCGGTGCACGGCGGGGTCCACAACACCTACGTGACGCCGGACGGCAAGTACGCCATCGCCGGCATGGTCGGCGGGCGCAACATCACCGTCGTCGACACCGAGCAGGACTTCCCGGTGTGGACCACGTACTCGGACCTCGGCATCCGCCCGATGACTTTCGAGGTCAACGAGGACGGATCGACGAAGCACATCTACGCCCAGCTCTCGAACTTCAACGGCTTCGGCGTGCTCGACTTCGAGACCCGCAAATGGGTCGACCGCGTGGAGTACCCCGAGCTGCCGAACAACGAGCGGACCCCGGGGCACGGCGGCAACACCGCCCACGGCATCGGCGTGACCCCCGACGGCAAGTACCTGGTCGCGAACAGCAGCCTCAACAGCAGCGTGTACGTGTACAGCCTGCCCGAGCGCGAGCTGGTGGGCGGCGTGCGCGTGGGCCACTCGCCGAACTGGGTCACCATCACCCCCGACAGCAAGTACGCGTACATCTCGATGTCGGGCGACAACAACGTCGCCGTCATCGACATCGCGACCGTCGAGCTGGTGACCAAGATCGAGACCGGCGGGCAGGTTCCCAAGCGGAACGCGACGCTGATCGTCGACGACGACTAGAGCTCGACGAGCGGGGTTCCGAGCCGCCGAAACGGCGCGCAGACTCCTGCACGGTTGGATGGGCGCCAAGCGAAGCCGAAGGCGACGATTGGCGGACCAGTGGCGGAGCACGCGGGAGACGGGGGGCCTTCGGGCTCTCCGTCTGTCGCCGAGGACGGAAGCATGCGCGCGCTTCTTCTTGCGGCGGGCGTCGCGCTCGTCGCAACCGGGGGAATCTCGGCCGGCGGCCAGGCGGACGGCCTCTACACGTCGGCCCAAGCCGACGCGGGCGAGGGGCTGTACGACGACCAGTGCGTCTCGTGCCACGGCAACCTGAGCGCGTTCGTGCCCGAGATGGCCGCCCTGCTCGGCGACCACACCTTCCGCAACCGTTGGGAGGGCCGCTCCATCGGCGAGCTGTTCCAGTTGATTCAGGAGGAGATGCCGCAGGATGCCCCCGGCAGCCTGTCGAACGACGAGACCGCGAGCCTCGTCGCCTTCATCCTCGCCGGCAACCGGTTCCCCGCCGGAGACATCGCGCTCTCGAACGACCTCGAGGCCTTGAACGACATCCCGTTCTCACCCTGACCGCCGACGGCCGCCCCTCCCGGGAACCCGTGGTGAAGCCCCGCGTTCCACCGCGCCCGGAGGGCGCCAAGTGCAGGCGAGGCGCCCGAGGCCCAGGCTGCACGCCTCGACCATGATCTCGACCCGCTTCCGACCATGATCTCGACCCGCTTCACGGAAATCTTCGGCATCGAGCACCCCATCGTGCAGGGCGGCATGCAGAACGTCGGCGTCGCCGAGCTCGTCTCGGCCGTCGCCGACGCCGGGGCCCTCGCGTTCCTGACCGCGTTGACGCAGCCGTCGCCCGAGGCCCTGACCCGCGAGATCGCCCGTACCCGCGGCATGACCGACCGGCCTTTCGGGGTGAACCTGACGATTCTCCCGACCCTGAAGCCGATCCCCTACGAGGAGTACGCCCAGGCCATCGTCGAGTCGGGCATCCGGATCGTCGAGACCGCCGGCAACAACCCGCAGCGGCTCCTGCCCGCGTTCAAGGCGGCCGGCATCAAGGTCGTCCACAAGTGCACGTCGGTGCGGCACGCGATCAAGGCCGAGAAGATCGGCTGCGACGCCATCAGCATCGACGGGTTCGAGTGCGCGGGGCACCCCGGCGAGGACGACATCCCCGGCCTCGTCCTCATCCCGTGCGCGGCCGACCGCGTGAGCATCCCGATGATCGCCTCGGGCGGCTTCGGCGACGCCCGCGGCCTCGTCGCCGCCCTCGCCTTGGGGGCGGACGGCATGAACATGGGCACCCGGTTCATGGCCACCCGCGAGGCGCCCATCCACGACAACATCAAGCAGGCGCTGGTCGCCGCCACCGAGCGCGACACCGCCCTCATCTTCCGCTCGCTGCGCAACACCGCGCGGGTCTTCCGCAACGCCGTCTCCGACGAGGTCAACTCCATCGAGGCCGGCGGCGACGCCACCATCGACGACATCAAGCACCTCGTCTCGGGCGAGCGCGGCAAGCAGGCCCTCGAGACCGGCGACACCGACGCCGGCGTCTGGTCGGCGGGCATGGTGGCGGGGTTGATCCACGACGTCCCCACCTGCCGGGAGCTGGTGGACCGCATCATGCGCGAGGCCGTCGCAATCATCGACGCGCGCCTGGCCGGCATGCGGCCGGCGGTACCGGCGTCCACGCTGTAACCTCGGAAACCCGCCCCGCGGGGCCGTCGCACGTGAAAGTGGACCGGGTGCCGTCAGCGACACCTGCACCTGCCGAGCTTCATCGGCGACAGTCCCCCAAACCGGCGTCTTCCGGTCCGACCCACTTGCAGCCGAAAGGCGGAAACCGTCAGTTCGAGCCTCCAATGAGGCTTGGAGAACGCGCAGCATTCACCAAAAGAATGTTATAACGCCAACAACATAAATCCGCGCAAGTGACGTGGGTTGGCTGCATGCCCCGAGTCAAGCGCTCCGGTGGAGAGCGCACATGGACACCGAGCATGGTGGACTACGCGAGCGTGCTCGTCGAGCAGAATCCGTGGCACGCGGCCGGCGAAGCCCCCGGGGAGTGGGCGCCACCGGTCGAACGGCGGCTGGCCGCGCTGTTGTGCGACAACCTGCGGGACGCCTACTCGAACCGGTTCCAGCTCGTGCTCGGGCCGCGTCGCGTCGGCAAGACCACGTGTCTGTACCAGACGGTGCGGCGGCTGCTCGCGGGCGGCGTCGCTCCACAGCGCATCTGGTGGTTCCGGCTCGACCACCCCCTGTTGATGCCGCTGGACCTCGGAACGCTGGTCGATCCGGTGCGACGGGGGGCCGGCCCCGACGCGCCAGCGTTCGTCTTCCTCGACGAGTTGACCTACGCTCGCGACTGGGACCTCTGGCTGAAGACCTTCTACGACGAGCGGTGGCCGATCCGCCTCGCCGGTTCTTCGAGCGCGACCGCCGCTCTTCGGGAGCGCCGTCTCGAGAGCGGGGTCGGGCGCTGGGAGGAACAGTACCTGGCACCGTACCTGTTCGGCGAGTTCCTCGCCCTCGTGGGGGCGGACGTCCCGCTGCCGGTCGAGGCGACGCTGGCCGAGACGCTGGCGGTGAACGTGGCGGACCCGCCCGATCTGACGCGGCTGCCGCCGCTCCGGCGCCGCTTCATGCTGTCCGGCGGCTTCCCGGAACTGCTCACCCCGTTCGCCCGCGGCGCGGGTGCATCCTCGTCCGAGGCCGACGCCGACTCGCGGGCCGATTCCAGGCCACCCGCCGAACTCGACGAGATGTCCACACTCCTCCGCTCGCAACGCATCCTGCGTAGCGACGCCGTGGAACGGTCCATCTACAAGGACATCCCGCAGGCGTTCGGCATCGACAACCCGATGATGCTCGAACGGCTGCTCTACACCCTCGCGGGGCGCGTGACGGGCCGGCTGTCTCCCCAGCACCTGTGCCAGGAGCTCGACGGCCTGTCGCAGCCGACGTTCGACCGTTATCTGTCCTACCTGGAACGCGCCTTCCTCGTCTTCACGCTGCCCAACTACTCGGGACGGGAGGGCACCGTGCAGCGGCGTGGACGGCGCATCTACTTCGTCGACGGCGCGGTCCGCAACGCGGCCCTCCAGCGGGGATTGGGCCCGCTGACGGACGCCGAAGAGATGGGATTGCTCTTCGAGAACATGGCCGCGGGCCACCTGCACGCACTCGCCCGGCAGACCCAGGTGCGCCTCTACCATTGGCGTGAGGGCCGCCACGAGGTCGATCTCGTCTACGACCATCCCGAACACCCCCTGGCGTTCGAGATCGCCTCGTCCGTGCGTCATTCCACCGCCGGGCTGCAGCGCTTCGTCGAGCGGTTCCCGCGGTTTCGCGGGCGCTGCCATCTCGTCAGTCCGGATGCGCCGGCGGCGCCGCCGGATCGGCGGACCGGCATCGGCCTGCTGCCGCTCGACCTGCTGTTGCTGGCGGCCAGCCGACAGGCGGATCGCGCGCTGGCGTTGCGGCTCGCAGGCTGAGTGCGCGCCCGATCAACGGCGGCCGGGTCGGTCCGCTCGGCTCGCACCGGCTGAACGCACCCGGGAGCGCGCTCGTTCCAGGCGGGCCGGCACGCCGATGGCAGCGCGCACGGCGTCACCTTCGGTTGACTGCGGCCGGCGCGCGGCGACCCCGCACGGCCAGGCGACCAGGAGCACGCTCCCGGCGTCCCGAAGCACCACGTCGACCCGGCCGGCGCCATGCTCGTGCAGCCACCGGACCGCCGCGGCCAGCCGGCACCGCGCGCCCGCCGTGTACCTGCCGAACGCCAGGGTCACCGGCCCGACCAGCACTGCGCCGCCCACGGCCCTCCGGCCCGGCGCCCGCCCCACCACGGCCGGCCCCGCCCCGAGCGCAGCCGCCAGCATCTTGCGCGCGTCGCACCGATGCCGCCGCCGGCCGTGTCGCATCCTCACGTCGCACCCGTCGTCAAGATCTGTCGTGTCCTGCATGCAGTCTGATAGATGCACTTTTCATGCCCGACCGATTCGCAACGGCGGATGGGAGGTCGGGCGCCGCACGCGCCCCCGCCGCGTGCGCCAAGTTGCCGCCAAACGTGTGTGGCATGATCGACGTGCCCGCTGACCCGGTCTGACGACGACGAGGATCGCCACGGCCGTCGAGCGGGACGAAGCGCGGCAGGGCGCGACGCCGTCCCGCGCCGGCAACGAGGACCGCCACGGATGGCCACGGCCCACCCACGCATCCCCTACGGTGAAGCCGACATCAGGCGCATCCGCCTGAAGGGCTGGCTCTACGTCGACAAGACGCGGTTCCTCCGCCGGCTGGAGGAGGAGAGCTACGTCTTCCTGATCCGCCCCCGGCGCTTCGGCAAGAGCCTCTGGGTGTCGGTGCTCGAGAACTACTACGACCGCAGCCGCGCCGACGAGTGGGGCGCCGTCTTCGACGGCACCGACATCGGTCGGGAACCGACGGACGACCGCTCGCGCTACGTCATCCTGCGGTTCAACTTCTCGGCCTTCGACGGCACCCTGGAGACGCTGCGGGAACGCTTCGAGACCTACTGCGCCATGGTGATCCGCCGCGCGCTGGAGCGCAACGGGGACCTGTTTCCCGACGCCGCGGTCCGGCGCATTCTCGCACCCGCCGACGCCGAGGGCCGGCTCGGCGAGCTGTTCGCCTGGGCCGGCGACCACGGCATCCCGGTGTACTGCCTCATCGACGAGTACGACAACTTCGCCAACACGGTGCTGGCCCACCACGGCCGCGAGGCGTACGAGTCGTTCACGCACGGCGGCGGCTTCTACCGCAACTTCTTCGCCACGCTGAAGGCGGGTGCCGGCGAGAGCGGCGGCGGGCTCGAGCGGCTGTTCGTCACCGGGGTCTCGCCCATCACGATGGACGACGTGACGAGCGGCTTCAACATCGGCAAGAACGTCAGCCTCAGCCCCGGGTTCAACGAGCTGCTCGGCTTCACGGAGGCGGAGGTGCGAGGCCTGCTCGCCACCTACCGGGACGGCGGCGCTCTGAACCAGGACGTGGACACGGCGATGGACGTGATGCGGGAGTGGTACGACGGCTACCGGTTCACGGAGGAGGCCGAAGGCGCCGTCTACAACACCGACATGGTGCTCTACTACCTCAAGGAGGCCATTTCGACCGAGCGCGTCCCGCGGCGCCTGATCGACGTCAACGTGCGCATCGACTACGGCAAGCTGCGGCACCTGCTGGTAACGAGCCGGGAGGCCGGCGCCAAGCTGAACGGCAACTTCGACCTCCTGCGGCACGTCGCCGGCGAGGGGGGCGCCGACGCCGACGTCAATCTGAGCTTCCCGCTGGAGGAGCTCGTCGAGCCCGACAATTTCCTGTCGCTGCTGTACTACTTCGGCCTGCTGAGCATCCGCGGGGCGGCGAACGGCAGGACCCGGCTCGGCATCCCCAACCAGACAGTGCGGCGGCTGATGTACGGCTACCTGCGCGACGGCTACCGTGACGTGGGAGTCTTCTCGGTCAGCCACTACCGGTTCTCGGGCCTGGTGGTCGACATGGCCTGCCGCGGCGCGTGGCGGCCGGCGCTGGAGTACCTGGCCGAGGCGATCGGGGCGCAGACCGGCATCCGCGACTACCTGAACGGCGAGAAGGTGGTGCAGGCGTTCCTGGCCGCCTACTTCAGCCTGGTCGACCACTTCCTGATTCACTCGGAGCGCGAGCTCGGCAAGGGCTATGCCGACCTGCACCTGGAGCCGTTCCTGGCCCGGTACCCGGAAGTCCGCTACGGCTACGTGATCGAGGTCAATTACCTGAAGCGCGGCGAGGCGGCTGACGAATCGGCGGTGGCGTCGCGGCTCGAGGAGGCCCGGACGCAGTTGAGCGGATACCTGGCCGACCCCGGTCTGCGCGGCCGCCAGCCGGGGGTGCGCCACGTCGGCCTGGCCGTGGTGTTCCACGGCTGGGAGCTGGCCGCCTGCGAGGCAGTGGGCGACGAACACACCGGCGACCAGGCGTCTGCGCCGTGAGCGGGCGTCTGCGCCCGTGACCAGGCGCCTGCGCCGTGACCAGGCCACCAGCGCCGTGGAACGGTTCAGACGCCTGTCCGTGGGGAGTCCGGCAGTCAGCCTTGCGTGAAATCGGGAACGGTTCAGCGCCCGAACCGGATACAATGCGCGTGCCGTGAAGATCCGCCCATCGCCGCAAGGCGGCCGGTGGCGAGACTCCCGGCGTGCTTCAGTCTGCCCGTTCGTTTCATCAAGCGTGCGTTCCGGCCTTCGCCGGCTCCGGGAGGACCCAGTCGATGAACCCGATCCTGTTGGTGCTGCTCACCACCGCGGGGGCGTTCCTGCTCCACATCGTGATGATCTTCGTGCTCGTCGGCAAGAAGAAGAAGTAGGCCCCCGGGCTTCCGCGCGGCCCCCGCGGCAGGGACGGGGCGGGCGCTATCCGCCCCCCAGCTCCACGCTGCGGCGGTAGGCGGCGGTGACCGCCTTGTTCAGCACGGTGCGGAAGCCGCCCTCCTCAAGCTGGTAGATCGCGTCGGCGGTGGTCCCCCCCGGCGACGTCACCCGGTTCCGCAGCTCGGCGGGGTGGAGGGCCGTCTCTCGGGCGTAGACGGCGGCGCCGAGCACGGTCTGGATGACCATGTCGTGGGCGGCGGCGCGCGACCAGCCGAGGTGGACGGCGGCGTCGATCAGCGCCTCGATCAGCAGGAAGACGTAGGCGGGGCCGCTGCCGCTCACGGCGGTCGCCTTGTCGAGGAACGCCTCGTCGCCCACGTAGAGGTGCTTCCCCAGCGCGCCGAGCAGGGCCCCGGTCTGCTCGCGCTGCTCGGCCGACACCGCCTCGGTCGCGGTCCACACCGTCATCCCCTCGCTGACCTGGGCCGGGGTGTTGGGCATGGTCCGCACGATGGCGTCGTGCCCGAGGCCGTCGGCGATGGACGAGATGCGCGCCCCGGCGATGATGGAGATGACCAGGGCCTCGGGCCGCAGCACCCCCCGCAGGTCGTCGCAGACCGCCGACAGCACCTGCGGCTTGATGGACAGCACCACGAGGTCCGCGTTCCGGGCGGCTTCCCGGTTGTCCCCGGTGGTGCGCACTCCGAACCGCTCCTTCACCGCGCCGAGGCGGCTCTCGTGGGGGTCGGACGCGGTGACCGCCTCCGGGGAGACGAGGTCGTGATGCACGAGGCCGCCGATCATGGCCTCGCCCATGGCCCCCGCCCCGATGAACGCGCACGACGTGTTCCGCAACGCTGTCAACGAATCGCTCCTTCCTGGCCCGCCAACCGGCGCCTGACGGCTCCGTGCGGCGCCCAATCCACCCCGCAAGGGTCGCGCGGCGGCGTCCGCTCGGCGTCCAACCAACCCTCGAGGAACCCGCGCCGCTCTACGGCTCGGACCCGTGGCCCGGCTCGGCCGCTGGCCCGCCATCCGCGGCCGAGCCGGTCTCGGGCCGGTAGGTCCCGAAGCTCCAGAAGTGCCCCTCGGGGTCGCGCGCCGCGTACTCGCGCGAGCCGTACTCCGTGTCCTCGGGCTCCATGACGATCTCCGCCCCCGCCGCCTTCGCCCGCGCGTGGTGGACATCGATGTCGTCCACCTGCACGTAGATCCCCTGGGTGACCGCGCCCACCGCCTTCGGGCTCTTCATGTTCATGAAGTCGTCCTGGGCGGTCCCGATCATGACCACGCTCCCCCCGTAGCGCAGTTGCGCGTGGGCGATGGTCCCCTTCGGCCCCGGGACGAGCATCTGCTTCTCGAACCCGAACGCCCGATGGAGCCACTCGAACGCGGCAGGGGCGTCCTCGTACCGCAGAAACGGAAAGAACCGCGTCCTGTCCTGCATCGATGCCCGTCCTCGCATCCCGCGCCCGCGTCTCGCGTTCGCGTCCGGCGCCCGGCGGCGCCGTCCTCGATTACCGATCCGCCGGTGTTTCCGCCGATTCACCAACGCGTCCCGATCAGGCCCCCCGGCGGCAGCCCCGGACACTCACGTGAACGCCGACCCACCGCTCCGCTGCGCGCTTGCGCCTTGCGCCATCCCCACCCCCCGTCACGCGGCCGCCGCCGAGGCCGCCGCGGGGGCGGCACTTGCGCCGTCCCCATCCCCGTCACGCGGCCGCCGCCGAGGCCGCCACGGGAGCGGGACCGGCGGGCCGGGTCCGGAAGAACAGGGCGAACAGCCCCAGCACCGCCGCCGCCCACACCGCCGGCACGATCCAGATGCGGCCCCACGCGTGGCCGGCCCCCTCCACGTAGAGATCGACGACGAGCCCCGACAGCCACGACCCGACGAACATGCCGACCCCGAGGGTCACGAACGCGATGAGGCCCTGCGCCGCCGCCCGCAAGTCCGGCGGGGCCTTCTCGTCGACGTAGATCTGCCCCGTCACGAAGAAGAAGTCGTAGCAGATGCCGTGGAGCAGGATGCCCCCGTAGAGCATCCACACCAGCGACCCGTTGTCGCCCCACGCGAAGAGCAGGTAGCGGGCGACCCACGCGGCCATGCCCACGAGCAGCATCCCCTTCACCCCGAGCCGCCGGAAGAAGAACGGCATCGCCAGCATGAACCCGATCTCGGACATCTGCCCGAGGGTCATCTTGCCGGCCGCGTTGACCACCCCGATCTCGTTGAGGAACGGGTTGGCGAACGCGTAGTAGAACTGCAGGGGGACGCACAGCAGCATCGAGCCCACCACGAACACCGCGAACGACGGCTCGCGCAGCAGGCGCAGGGCGTCGAGCCCGAGGACGTCCCGCGCCGTGACCCGCGCCGCCGCCCGCTTCGGCGGCGTGTGCGGCAGCAGCAGGCAGTACAGCCCCAGGACGACGGAGGCGGCGGCCGCGATCTGCATCGGCCGCTCGGTGTCCTCGAGCCGCAGGAACCCCACCGCGAGCCCCGCGACGATCCACCCGATGGTGCCCAGCACCCGGATGGGCGGGAACTCGCGGGCCGGCTCGGCCATCTGGCGGAACGAGAGCGAGTTGGTCAGGGCCAGGGTCGGCATGTAGCAGAGCGCGTAGAGCAGCAGCACCCCGTAGACGGCGGGGAACGTCGACCGCGTCGACGCCAGGAACAGCACCGCCCCGCCCGCGACGTGCAGGCCCGCCAGCAGCTTCTCGGTCGCGAACCAGCGGTCGGCGACCATGCCGACGAAGAACGGCGAGATCATCGCGGCGACCGCCGTCGTCCCGAACACCAGCCCGATCTGCTGCCCCGGGAACGCCAGCGCCTCGCCGAGATAGGTCCCCAGCGGCACCGACCACGCGCCCCACACGAAGAACTGCAGGAACATCATGGCCGAGAGCTTTGCGCGGGTCAGTGGAGTCATCGGAACGGGTTCCGTATCCCGGCCTCTGCCGGCTGCTGGTCGCGGAAGCTGCAGCCCTGCACGCCGATCAGCACGCCCCGGATGCGCGGCTCGCCGCCCGCTTCCGCCTGCCCACCCCGCGCCCGCGGCGCCCGGCCGGCCGCGCCGGCCGGCAGGCCCGCCGCCAGCAGCTCGTGCCATTCCCGCCGATGACCAGCTCCAGCACCGGATGGCTGCCCGACGCCGTGATCGGCACGCTGGGGACGATCCGGGCCTTCACCACGTCGCCGCGGTGCCACGTGGTCCGGTCCTGAGGCGGGTCGAACCAGATCCGCTCCACCTGCTGTCCGGCCGCCGGAGGCGCACCTGGAATCCCGGCCAGCGCCAGGAGCACCAAACGACAGAAGACCCGTCCGAACCGTCGCACTGCTTCCCCCTTCATTGACTATCGCAGACCGCCGCCGGCCGTGAATCGACTTCGGCAGTGCCGCATCAGTATAGTTGTTCACCCGGCGGTGCCGGACCCACGTATTCATGAAACCGGAGCCCCAGCGGGCGGTGAGCGGGTGCCGAGACGTTCGGATTTCGGCCGGCGGGCGTCTCCCGTGACCTCGAGTTTCT
This sequence comes from Vicinamibacterales bacterium, assembly GCA_965215105.1. Classification (GTDB taxonomy): domain Bacteria; phylum Acidobacteriota; class Vicinamibacteria; order Vicinamibacterales; family UBA8438; genus JAJEEA01. The sequence continues at coordinate 4,829,407 of OZ244051.1, read as the reverse complement.
CTGTAGGGCAGGGCGAGCGACGGGGATCGGACGGGCGGTGCCGCCGGCCCGGCTCGCGTCCGCCAGTGCCCGGCCGCGCCCGCAGGCCCGCCCCGGGGAATCCAGGCGAGCTCGCGCCCGCCGGCGGGGCCCGCGCCCCTGCCGCGGGGAACGCGGGGAGGGGATGCCGCACTATAATGCGCCGATGTCCGACCGCAGGAATGCCGCCCCGAACCGCCGAAGGATGTCGCTGGCCGCAGCCAGCGGTCTCGCCCTGCTCGCGGCGTCAGGCTACGGTGCCGCCCCCGCCGGCGAGACCGCCGGCCAGCCCGGCGGGGACCGGCCGCCCAACGTCGTCATCATCACCGCCGACGACCTCGGATACGGCGACCTGGGCTCCTACGGCCACCCGAACATCCGCACCCCCCACCTCGACCGCATGGCGGCGGAGGGGCAGCGGTGGACGAGCTTCTACAGCCAGGCGCCGGTGTGCTCGCCGAGCCGGGCGGCCCTGCTGACGGGCCGCATCCACCTGCGGAGCGGGATGTTCGGCCGCCGGCAGGGCGTCTTCTTCCCCGACTCGCGCGCGGGGCTGCCGGCCGGGGAGATCACCCTGGCCGAGGCGTTGCGCGAGACGGGCTACGCCACCGGCATCGTCGGCAAGTGGCACCTGGGCCACCGGCCCGAGTACCTGCCGACCCGGCACGGCTTCGACTCGTGGTTCGGCATCCCCTACTCGAACGATATGGACTGGCGGGTGCCGTCGGGCGCGACGCGCCGGGCCGCGATGTTCCATCCGCGGACGGACTACTGGCACGTTCCCCTCATGCGGGACGAGACCGTCATCGAACGTCCGGCCGACCAGCACACCGTCACCCGGCGCTACGCCGAGGAGGCGGTCTCGTTCATCGAGGCGCACCGGGGCCGGCCGTTCTTCCTGTACCTGCCCCACACGATGCCCCACATGCCCCTGTTCCGGTCCGAGGACTTCCGGGGCCGGAGCACCGCCGGCGTCTACGGCGACGTCATCGAGGAGATCGACTGGGCGGTGGGGCAGGTGATCGAGACCCTCGAGCGTCTCGATCTCGCCGAGCGGACCCTGGTGGTGTTCACGAGCGACAACGGCCCGTGGCTCAGCTACCGGACCCAAGGGGGCTCGGCCGGCCCGTTGCGCGACGGCAAGGGGACGACGTTCGAGGGCGGCATGCGGGTGCCCGGCCTGTTCTGGTGGCCGGGGACGATAGCCCCCGGCGTGGTCCAGGCCATCGGCTCGGCCATGGACCTCTTCACCACCGCCGTCGCCCTCGGCGGCGGCGCGGTGCCCGACGACCGCCCGATCGACGGCGTCGATCTGAGCCCGGTGCTGCTGGGCACGGGGCCTCCCCCGCGGCAGACCATGGCCTACTACCGGATGGGCGAACTGTTCGCCTTCCGGCTGGGCCGCTACAAGGCGCACTTCGTGACCGAGGGCCGCTACCGCGCCCCCACGGCGTGGTTGCAACCGACTGACCGCAGCCGGATCGTGGGCAACCCCCCGACCGGCCGGATGGAACACGACCCGCCGCTGCTGTACGACCTCGGGGCGGACCCGGGCGAACGCTACGACCTGGCGGCGGAGCGTCCCGACGCGCTCGCCGCCGTCGTCGCCGCGGCCGAGGCGCACTTGGCGGGCATGACGGTGGCCGAGCCGCTCTTCGACCTGCGCGGACCCGAGTAGGACCGGAGCGGCAGGCAATGGCACGGCCACGTTGCAGGGTCGGTCGGGCGAAAGCGGCAAGGCGAGGATTCGGCAGGAGAGGAGGAACCGCGATGGACACCGGCGCCCGGCTTCGGCTTCTCGTTCCATGCGCGGCGCTGGCCGTCACGCTCGCACTCGCGCTCGCCCCCGTGTCCGCTGGCGCCCAGCCGCGGGTGCCCGACGGGGAGTGGCACCATTTCGGCCGGGACGCCGCCAACACCAAGTATTCGCCGCTGGACGACATCACGGCGGAGAACTTCACCGACATGGAGATCGCGTGGCGGTGGACGTCGCTGTCGCGCGCGGTGGCCGAGGAGCACGACCGCATCCGGCCCAGCGCCATGAAGTCGTCGCCGCTGATGGCGGACGGGCTGGTCTACGTCAGCACCGCCCTCGGGCAGGCGGCGGCGCTGGACGCGGGCACCGGCGAGACGGTGTGGACGTACGACCCCCGCATCTACGACGACATGGACCGCCCCCCCAACATGGGCTGGCACCACCGGGGCCTCTCGTACTGGAAGGACGGCGAGAGCGGCGACGCGCGCATCTTCATGAGCAACCACGACCTCAAGCTGGTCGCCCTCGACGCGCGCACCGGCGAGCTCTACCCGGACTTCGGCGAGGACGGCTACGTCGACCTGACGCAGGGCTACAACCGGGAGATCGACGCGTCGCGGATGACGTACTCGTCGCCGGTGGCGGTGGCGGGCGACACCATCATCACCGGCAGCATCATCCAGGACACCTACATCACCCTGCGCGAGGCGTCGCCGGGCGACGTGCGGGCCTACGACGCCCGCACCGGCGAGATGAAGTGGATCTTCCACACCATCCCCCAGGGCGACGAGTTCGGCGTCGACTCGTGGCAGAACGAGTCGTGGCGCTACAGCGGGCACACCAACGTGTGGTCGTACATGGCCGTCGACGAGGAGCTCGGGCTCGTCTACCTGCCCACCGGCACCCCGTCGAACGATTGGTACGGCGGCATGCGCCCGGGGGACAACCTGTTCGCCGAGAGCATTGTGGCCGTCGACATCGAGACCGGGCGGCGCGAGTGGCACTTCCAGGCCGTCCACCACGGGCTGTGGGACTGGGACTTCCCGACCGGGCCCAACCTCGTCGACATCACCGTGGACGGCCGCGAGGTCAAGGCCCTGGCCCAGGTCAGCAAGCAGGCGTTCACCTACGTCTTCGACCGGGTGACGGGCGAGCCCCTCTGGCCCATCGAGGAGCGACCCGTGCCGCAGGGCAGCGTGCCCGGGGAGTGGTACTCGCCGACCCAGCCGTTCCCCACGAAGCCGCCGCCGTTCGACCGGCAGGGCATCGCCATCGACGACGTCATCGACTTCACGCCCGAGCTGAAGGCCGAGGCCCTCGAGCTGGTGAGCAGCCGGGCGCGGTTCGGGCCGATCTTCTCGCCGCCGGTGCTGCGCGGGGCGGAGACCCCGTTCATCCAGGTGCCCGGCGCGGGCGGGGGCGCGAACTGGCAGGGGGCGGCCGTCGACATCGAGACGGGCCGGCTGTTCGTGTCGTCGTCGAGCACCCTCATCGTGGTCGAGGTGGTCGAGTACGAGGCGCCGGCGACGGTCGGCTACTTCACCGACCCCTGGGGCGTGGGGCTGCCGGGGCCGCGGGGGCTGCCGCTGTTCAAGCCGCCCTACAAGCGGGTGACGGCGCTCGACCTGACGACCGGCGACCGGGCGTGGATGCAGCCTCACGGCGACGGCCCGCGGAACCACCCCGCCCTCGCCCACCTGAACCTGCCGCCCCTCGGCGGCGGCGGCGGCATCAGCTCGGGGCCGCTCGTGACCCCGTCGCTGCTCATCATGAACCACGGCGGCCGCGGCTACGAGGACGTGGCGGCCGGCTCGCGGACGCTCAGCGCCTACGACAAGGCCACCGGCGAGCACCTCGGCTCGGTCGACCTGCCGGCGCCGCCGGGGGGCAACCCGGTGACCTACCGCCACGAGGGCCGGCAGTACCTGCTGGTGGCGGTCGGCGGCGGAGGCGGCAACGCCGAGCTGATCGCGCTGACGTTGCCGGAGGAGCCGGCGTCGTAGGACGGACGCCGGGGTCTTGACGGGTCGGTGGGGAAGCTGGCGGGCGGCGGACTACCGGGCTGTTGGCGTGCGTGACCGTCTCCTGACCCTCGTCGGGCTTCTGCTGTGCCCCGTGCTCGCGGCCGGGGCGGCGGCCCAACCCCCGGACGACGAAGGGGGCGGAGCCCCTGCGACGATCCAGGAATCCGCCCCCGAGACCGACGGGGGCCAGTTCGTGCCGGCGGACGACGAAGACGCGGGCGCCCCCGCCGCGGCCCAGGGCCCCGGCCCTGAAACGGGCGCGGACTGGTTCCTGCCGAAGGCGTTCCGCACCGTGCGGCGCAAGCTCCGGCCGGAGGCGCCCGAGGACTGGTCCCTGCGCTTCGACTTCCAGCCCGGGGTCGTCGGCAGGACGCACCCGCTGCCGCGCAACTCGTTCCGCTCCTACCGCGTCGAGCTGGTGAGGCACACCGACGGCTCGGCGCTGTGGCACCACACCTACCGCTTCCCGTCCTACGGCGCGGGCGTCCAGTTCGCCGACTTCGGCGGCGGGCCGACGGACCGGGGCCGGCCGGTGTCGATCTACGGCTTCATCCAGACCCCCATCCTGCCGACGATCGCTACCGTCGACATCCTCACGACCATCGGCATGGGGGTGACGGGCGGCTGGAACCCCCCGGCGTTCGAGGACTTCCCCTTCGAGCGGCATCCGACCACCCGGCTCACGAGCTACATCGACCTCGGCTTCCAGGCCCGGCGGCGCCTCGGCGACCGCCTCGACCTCCTTGCCGGGTTCTCGCTCAACCACTTCTCGAACGGCGGGGTCGGCAGCCCGAACCGGGGGCTGACGGTGACCGCCCCCCGCGTCGCCCTCCAGCGCAGCCTCGGCGTGCGCGGGCCCCCGCGGCGGCGCGAGGACCGGCCGCCGTTCGTCGACCGCTGGGAGACGCGCCTCGACGGCGGGCTCGCGGTGCGGGGGGTCGGGTTCTTCTGGCGCGAGGAGAGGTTCGGCCCGCGGGGGTACGTCCAGGTCGCCGCCCTCAAGGGGTCGGTGTGGCGCCGGTTCTACCGCCTCGGCCAGGTCGGGGGCGGCCTGGAAGGGTCGCTGGAGACGGGTCGGCCGGGCGGCACCGCGCGCGCGCCCGACGCCGATCTGAGCGGCGGCGGCAGCCTCGGCCTCTACACGGGGTACGAGCAGATCGCCGGCCCGTTCTCCATCTACCTGCACTTCGGGACCCACCTCGCCCGCACGCGGTCCGACGAGCGGCCCGCCCCGTACTACCGGGTGGGGACCATCATGCGCCTCGGCGAGCGCTGGTTCAGCGACGTGAGCTTCCGGTTCATGAGCCGGGGCAAGGACTTCAGCCACGACTACATCGCCTGGCACCTCGGCTACCGCTTCGACGGGCTGCCGTTCCCGTTGAACCGGTGAGGTGGCGCCGCCCCCATGCACAAGCGAACCCGCCTGCGGCGCTTGGAGATCGATGAACACCCCGACCGATGGAGGACGCGGCGCTCCTCCCGCGAGCTCGGCGGTGCCCGCCCCTCCGCCGCGAACGCGCCGCGCATGGCATCCGGCGGCCGGTGCGTGTAGGATGCAGGTCTGAGATGCGGCGAGTACGCGACGGAACGGCGGGCGGCGTGCCGGTTCCGGGAGGGGCGACGATGACGAGGACGGTGGCACTGGCACTCGGCCTGGGGTTGCTGGCGGGTTGCGGCGGTCCCGCGCCCGACCCCATCACCATCACCAACGGCCAGGGCGAGATGGCCGGCGAGGTGACCGCGGACAGCGCCATCCTGCAGTCGCGGCTGACCACCATGGACGGCCTCGTCGACGGCGACGTGGCGGGAGCGCCGGGGACGGCGCGGTTCGAGCTGGCCCCTTCGGACGACTTCGCCGACTCGACGACGACGGCGTGGCTCGACGCCACGGCCGAGGGCGACTACATCGTGAAGACCGCCGTCGACGGGCTGGACGCGGGCACCCGCTACTTCTACCGGCTCGAGTACGGCCCCGCCGCCGACAACACGCAACTGGGCCCGACCCGCACGTTCCGCACCCTGCCCGGCGCGGACGCGGCCGAGGAAGTGAGCTTCGTCGTGGTCACGGGCATGAACTACGCCCTCTTCCACGGGGACCGCCCGCGGTCCGGCTCGCCCGAGGACCGGCCGCTCGGCTACCCCGGGCTCGTCGCGATGCTCGCCCGCGAGCCGGCGTTCTTCGTCGGCACCGGCGACAACGTCTACTACGACGCCCCGTTCAGCGAGTTCGAGCGGACGCAGTCGTTCCTGCGCAAGAAGTGGCACCAGCAGTTCGTGCAGCCGCGGTTCATCGACCTGTTCTCGTCGGTGCCGACCTACTGGGAGAAGGACGACCACGACTACCGCTTCAACGACTCGGACAACACCGTCGAGCTCGAGCCCGACCCCTCGCCCGAGCTGGGCCGGGCCACGTTCCTCGAGCAGGTGCCGGTGGTCGACCCGAACGACCCCGACCCGCGCACCTACCGCACCCACCGCGTCTCGCGCGACCTGCAGATCTGGCTCACCGAGGGGCGCGACTACCGCAGTCCGAACATGGCCGAGCCGGGGCCCGACAAGACGATGTGGGGGGCCGAGCAGCTCGCGTGGCTGCAGGAGACGCTGCTCGCGAGCGACGCCACGTTCAAGATCCTCATCTCGCCGACGCCGATGATCGGCCCCGACGACGCCGACCAGGCCGGGCGCCAGGCGCTGGGGCACGACCCCTTCAAGCGCGACAACCACTCGAACCCCATGGGGTTCCAGTACGAGCGCGACCGGTTCTTCGACTGGCTCGAGGAGAACGGCTTCCTCGACGACGGGCACTTCTACATCGTCAGCGGCGACCGGCACTGGCAGTACCACTCGATCCACCCGCGGGGGTTCGAGGAGTTCTCGACCGGCGCCCTCGTCGACGCCAACGCGCGCCTCGGCCGGGCGCCGGGCGACCCCGAGTCGAACGACCCCGAGGGCCTCATCGTGCAGCCCTTCTCGTCGCCCGAGCCCACCGGGGGCTTCCTCGAGGTGACGGTGACCCCGGGCGACGCGCCTACTGCCGCGTTCCGCTGGTTCGACGAGCACGGCGTCCCCACCTACGAGACGGTCCGCACCGCCGGATGAGGGCGCCATGCCGCTGCTGATTCAGCTCATCGACATCTACTCCCTCATCGTGCTGGTGGCCGTGGTTACCTCGTGGATGCAACTGCCCCCGACGAACCCGGTCGCCAACTTCACGAACGCGCTGACCGAGCCGCTCCTCGATCCCATCCGGCGCGCCCTGCCGCCGATGGGCGGGCTCGACTTCTCGCCGATGGTCCTGCTGATCGGGCTGCGCATGATCCGGAGCCTGTTCTGGTGACGGCGCAGGCAGATCGGGATGGCCGGGCGTCGTGGCACTCGGGTTGACCGAAGGGCAACCCGCGACTAAGCTGGCTGTTGGCAGGAGAGGATCGACATGAGCGACATGCATCTCAGGATGTCGAAAGCGGCCGATGAAGTTCTGCGTGATTTCGCGAAGACGAACAACATCACCAAGGCGCAAGCACTGAGCCGCGCGATCGCCCTGCTCGCCTTGGCCAGGGAACAGCGGGCAAAGGGCAGATTTCTGGGGGTCGTGGAAGAAGACGAAGAAAAGCGCCTCCGCGCGGTCGGCCTCGTCGAAGGTGCATATTAGGGGCGCGCAGTAATGTCGGAGACCAACCGCGCCCCGGTCGCCGACGGGGACCGCCCGGCATCTGACGACGCTGAGAGATTCGACATCGAGAGCCTCTATTCGGAAGTAAGCGCCGACACCGTCGATGAAGCAGATCGCCTCAGGCTCGCCCGCCAGTTGCTTCTGTTTCTCGGCGTTCTGACGGTCGGTATCTTCATCGCCTACGGCCGGCTATCCCGAGAACCCCGCGCTCGAGGCAATCTTCGAGCTGTTCAAGATCGGCGTGCTTCCATTGATTACCCTGATCGTGTCCTTCTACTTCTCCAGAACGGATCACTGATGGCTCTCATGAATACTCGGACCGGACGGGCATCGGGACGTTTCGCATCCGCGTGGGCGCACGCCGCCCGGGTGGCGCTGGTCGCACTGGCGGCATCGACGCCGGGCGACGCCGCCGGCCAACCACCGGAGTCGCTCGACGCGCTCGCGCACCGCGCGCTGGCCACCATCGAGGGCGAGCTCGCGGTCCCGGGGCTGAAGGCGCCGGTCGAGGTGATCCGCGACGAGTGGGGGGTGCCCCACATCTACGCGGAGAACGACGATGACCTGTTCTTCGCGCAGGGCTACGTCATGGCCCAGGACCGGCTGTGGCAACTGGAGATGTGGCGCCGCTGGCGCGAGGGGCGGCTCGCCGAGGTCTTCGGACCCGAGGCCCTCGACTACGACCGCCGCACCCGGCTGATGATGTTCCGGGGGCCGTTCGACGAGACCGAGTGGACCAGCTACCACCCCGACGCCCACCGCCTGTTCACGGCCCACGCCAACGGCGTGAACGCGTTCATCGAGCAGAACCGCGACAACCTCCCGGTGGAGTTCCAGCTCACCGGCGTCGAGCCCGAGCCGTGGACGGCGGAGACGGCGGTGCTGCGCTGGGCCGCCCTCGGGGTGCCGAGCGTGCGCGGGCACGCCCTCCACGAGATGCAGCTCGCCCTGAACGTCGCCCGCTACGGGGCCGAGCAGGCGAACCGGCGCGCCGCCCCCGACCCGTGGGACGACCTCGTGGTGCCCGACGGCCTCGACGTCTCCATCATCACCCAGGACATCCTCGACGCGATGCGGGCCGGCGACGGCGACCCGTTCACGGCGGGGCGGCTGCCCGCCCTGGAGATCGTCGAGCCGTACCGCGACCTCGTCAGCCCGCGGGAGCCGCGGGCGGCGCGGGTCCTGCCCGGCGTCGTCGCCACCGAGGGCAGCAACAACTGGGTCATGACCGGCGCGCGGTCGCCGACCGGCGTCCCGATTCTCGCCAACGACCCCCACCGCCGCATCGAGATGCCCGCCCTGCGCTACTTCGTGCACCTGAACGCGCCGGGATGGAACGTCATCGGGGGCGGCGAGCCGCCGTTCGCGGGGGTCGACGCCGGCAGCAACGCGAGCATGGCGTGGGGCTTCACCTTCGCCGGCACCGACATGGTCGACGTCTACGTCGAGGAGCTGCACCCCGACGAGCCCGACATGGTGCGGTGGCAGGACGGGTGGGAGCCGCTGCGCGTCATCGAGGAAGAGATCCCCGTCAAGGGACAGGACCCCGAGCCCGTCGTGCTGAAGTTCAGCCGTCACGGCCCCGTCTTCCACGAGGACCTCGAGAACGGCGTCGCCTACGCGGTGCGGTCGGTGGTGCAGGAGCCGGGCACCGCCGCCTACAAGGGCAGCTTCCAGCTCGCTCAGGCCGAGAGCTGCGCCGACTTCTTCGACCGGGCCATGCACTGGCTCGTGCCGACGCACAGCCTCGTCTGCGGCGACGCCGACGGCAACATCGCCCTCCAGGTGACCGGCCTGACGCCCGACCGCGACGGCTGGAACGGGCGGCTGCCGGTGCCCGGCAACGGCGACTACGAGTGGAAGGGGTTCCGCGAGGACCTGCCCCGCGAGTTCAACCCCGAGCGCGGCTACGTCGCCACCGCCAACAACAACGTCCACCCGCCGGGCTACGAGGGCCGCCCCGTCTTCTACCACTCGTCGCGGGGGGTCGAGACGTCGCGCATCGCGCGCCTGCACCAGATTCTCGGGGCCGGCGAGACGCTCTCGGTGGACGACCACAAGGGGATTCAGCACGACGCGAAGCTCCTGGCCGCCGAGCGGGACCTCCCCGCGTTCCAGGGGTGGACGTCGGACGACCCCGACGTCGAGTGGGCGCGCGGGCTGATCGCCGAGTGGAACGCCGCCGTCTCGCGCGACAGTACTGCGGGCGCGCTCTACGTGCGCTGGAACGCCGAGGTCGACGCCGGCGTGCGGGACCCCGGGAAGCCGGAGGCCGAGCGCCAGCGTCTGATCGCGGCCGGCCTGACCGCGGCGATCGAGCGGCTGACCCGCGAGCTCGGCCCTGACCGCGACGAGTGGCGGCACGGCCGGGTCCACGCCAGCGCCCTGCAGCACATGTTCGTCCCCGAGTTCGACCTCCCCGCGGTCGAGCGCCCCGGCGGCTTCGGCGCCCTCAACGCCACCGGCGCCAACTTCCGCCGCATCATCGACCTCGCCGACCCCGACCGGTCGGTGGCCAGCAACGCCCCCGGCCAGTCGGCCCAGCCCGGCAGCCCCTTCTACGGCAACCTCGCCGACAACCTGGGCAACGGCCAGTACTTCCCGCTGCTCTACACGCGGGAGGCGGTGGAGGAGCACGCCGCGCATCGGCTGACCCTGCAGCCGGCCGCGCCCCGAGAACCGTGATTCGCACCATCGGCGACCTCGCGACGGCAGGCATCGGGAAGCAGTGGTGACGACGGCAGCCTCGTCACGTCCGGGGAACTTCGGTCCAACTCCGACGGGCAGAGCCCTACCGCCTCGCGATCTACAGGTTCTTCGCGTTTTTGCGGCCGGGCCTCCGACCGGGCGCGCGACCGGGATACGCCGGCGGGCGCCCACGGCATGAATGCAGACACCCCGGTCCACCGCGCATTGCGAGACTTCGCCGAGGCGGTCACCGTCAAGTCGTCTCCACCGGTGCAGGGCGCACCGGAGGACCAGCTTCGCGGCCCCTTCGAGGGATTCATGGAGAAGGCGGCCGCGGCGTGGGGCCGGCGCGTCGTCTGCACCGGCGAGGCGCTCCTGCCCAATCGCCGGGGCCGTCCCGATTACGCCGTCCGGCGCGACGGGCTCCTCGCCGGGTACGTCGAGATCAAGGCCCCCGGCACGGGCGCGAACGCGGCCCGTTTCCGGGGCCGCGACCGCGAGCAGTTCAAGCGCTTCTCGGCCATCCCCAACCTTCTCTACACCGACGGCAACGAATGGGCGCTCTATCGCGGTGGCGAGCGCACCCGCGAGCTCGTCCGTCTCTCGGGCGACGTCGCCCGAGACGGCGGGAATGCCGTTGCGGCCGGGGACGCCCGAGCCCTGGAACCGCTCCTGCGCGACTTCCTCGCGTGGGAACCGGTGTTGCCGCTCGACCGCACCGGCCGGATCGATCTCAAGAGCTTCGCCGCCCTGTTGGCGCCGCTGTGCCGGATGCTGCGCCGCGACGTGGCCGACGCGCTCGAAGATCCCCGGTCTCCCCTCGTCCAGCTCGCGAGGGACTGGCGGCAGCTGCTCTTCCCCGAGGCCTCGGACCGGGAGTTCGCCGACGCCTATGCCCAGACCGTCGCCTTCGCCCTGCTGCTCGGCCGCAGCGAAGGCGCCGATCCACTCACCCTCGACGGCGCCGTCGCCGCCCTCGCCGCCCAACACAACCCGCTTTCCCGCGCCCTGCAGGTGCTGACCGACGCGAGAGCGCACGCCGAAATGGCCGCTTCCCTCGACCTGCTGCTGCGGGTCGTCGCCGTCGTGCCGCCCGCCCCGTTCACCGGACCGCGCGATCCCTGGCTCTATTTCTACGAAGACTTCCTCGCCGCCTACGATCCCAGGCTGCGCAAGGATGCCGGGGCGTACTACACCCCGGTCGAGGTGGTCCGCGCCCAGGTGCGCCTGGTCGACGAAGTGCTCGCCGAGCACCTCGGCAAGCCGCTCGGCTTCGCCGACCCCGGCGTCGTCACCCTCGACCCGGCGGCCGGGACCGGGACCTACCTGCTCGGGGTCATCGAGCACGCCCTGGACCGCATCGAAACCGAACACGGAGCGGGCTCCGTGGCGGGACAGGCCGCCAACCTGGCCCGCAACCTGTACGGCTTCGAGCGGATGGTCGGCCCCTACGCCGTGAGCGAGCTGCGCGTCAGCCGCGCCCTGCGAGATCGCGGCGCCCCGCCCGCGAGCACCGCGCGCGTGTTTCTGACCGACACGCTCGAGAGCCCCCACGCCGAGCCGCCGCAACTGCCGCTCTTCCTGCAGCCCATTTCCGAACAGCGGGCAAGAGCGCTGGAGGTCAAGCGACAGGCGCCGGTCATCGTGTGCCTCGGCAACCCGCCCTACGACCGCCACGAGGCCGCCACGGCCGACAACGGGGACCGCACGGGCTCGTGGGTGCGTTGGGGGGACGACGGCAAGGGCGCGAACGCCATCCTGCGCGACTTCCTCGACCCGGCCGTCGCCGCCGGGCACGGGGTTCGCGTCAAGAACCTCTACAACCTCTACGTCTACTTCTGGCGCTGGGCGCTGTGGAAGGTCTTCGAGCACGACACGTCGTCGGACGACGGCGGCGCGGTCAGCTTCATCACCGCGTCGAGCTGGCTCGACGGCGACGCTTTCCGAGGGATGCGCGAGCACGTGCGCCGCCTGTGCGACGCCGTCTGGATCCTCGACCTCGGCGGCGAAGGACGCGGCACCCACCGGAGCGACAACGTCTTCGCGATCCAGACGCCCGTCGCCATCGTCATCGCCTTGCGGGAGAAAGCGGGGGACGGGGAGCGGCCCGCCGCGGTGCGCCATGCCTGCATCGAAGGCACGCGGCGCGAAAAGCTCGCTGCGCTCGATGCCATCGACGGCTTTGCGAGCGTGACGTGGCGCGATTGTCCCGAGGCTTGGCAGGCTCCGTTCCGTCCGGCGGGCGAGGGCGACTACTTCGGATGGCCGCAGCTCACCGACCTCATGCCGTGGCAGCATTCGGGCGTGCAATTCAAGCGGACGTGGCCCATCGCCCCGGACCCGGAAACGCTGGAGCGCCGCTGGCGCGGGTTGCTCGCCGCTCCGGATCGGGCCGCCGCATTCAAGGAAACGCCCGACCGAAACGTCCACTCCCGATATGCTCCTCTCTTCGAGGATGACGCCAGGGAAAGTTCCGTCGCCGAATTGCCCCGTAGCGCCCCGATTCCTCGCATGGAGCGCTATGCCTATCGTTCGTTCGATCGCCAGTGGATCGTTGCGGACGGACGCCTGATATCGCGTCCACGCCCCGACCTCTGGCGCGCCCACGGCGAGCGGCAGGTGTACCTGACGAGCCTGTTCAGCCACCCTCTCGGTAAAGGACCTGCGGTCACCGCCTGTTCGCACATCCCCGATCTTCACCATCTACGCGGCTCGTACGGGGGCAAGGACGTCGTTCCCCTCTACCGCACCGCCGATGCTTCCGAACCGAACCTCCTCCCCGGCCTGCTCGCCCAGCTCGGCGCGGCCTACGACCGCGAAGTCGCGCCGGAGGATTTCCTGGCCTACGTCTACGGCGCGCTGGCGCAACCGGCCTTCACCGAGCGCTTCGCCAGGGAGCTGGGGACGCACCAGCTGCGCGTACCGCTCACGAAAGACGCCGCGCTCTTCGAGCGAGTCCGTGAAGCCGGCGTGCGGTTGCTCCGGCTGCACACCTGGGGCGAGCGGTTCGTCCCGGACGGCGAACCGCGCCGCCGCATCCCGCCCGGCGTCGCAAAGTGCACGCGGGGGGTATCCCTGGCTCCCGCCGACTACCCCGAGGCGTTCGAATACAACGGCGCGGCCCGGACGCTGCGCGTCGGCGATGGCGCGTTCGCGCCCGTCGCTCGCGAGGTGTACGAGTTCGAGGTCTCCGGCCTCGAGGTCGTGCAGTCATGGATCAAGTACCGCCTGAAGAAAGGAGCGGGCAGGAAGTCCTCGCCACTCGACGACGTCCGCCCCGAACGGTGGACCGGTGAATTCACCACCGAACTGCTCGAACTGCTCTGGGTGCTCGAAGCGACGGTCGCGGGCTACGCTGAACAGGCGGAACTGCTCGAGGCCGTTGTCGAAGGCGACTGCTTCCGGGCCGGCGAGCTCCCGGTCGCCCCGGATGAACTGCACAGGGCACCGAGAGTGCAGCGAGCGAGTGCGCAGCCGCTCGAACTGGACGGTTGAGCTGCCGGGCGTCATCGATCGGCTCGATCCTCAGCCGGCGATCGAGAGCGTCAGTCGATCGACGAGGACGGCGACGACGAGGAACGACAAGCCGAGCAGAACGACGGCGACGGCGGCGAAGATCACCCGCAGGGGCCGGCTCTCGAACGGAGCGGCGGCGGCTGCGGGAAGTGGTCGAATCGGGCGCCGCGCTCGGAGCCGGAGAGGGGTCCCCGAGGACGGCCTTTCTGTTCACCGGGCAGGGCAGCCAGTGGGTCGGCATGGGGCGGGGTCTCTTCGACGGCGAGCCGGCGGCGCGCGATGTCCTCGAGCGGTGCGAGGACGCCTGTCGGCGGGTTCGGGGCGCGTCGCTGCTCGACGTGATGCTCGGTCGCGCCGGCGCCGAGGCGGACATCGACGCGACGGAGTGGGCGCAGCCGGCGCTCTACGCGCTGGGGTGCGCGCTGTCCGCCGTGTGGGAGAGCGTGGGGATCCGGCCGGACGTGGTGATGGGGCACAGCGTCGGCGAGATCGCGGCCGCGCGGGCGGCGGGCGTTCTGGGGCTGGAGGAGGGAATGCGGTTCGCCCTGCGGCGGGGCGAGGCGATGGGCGCGCTACCCGCGGGCGGAGCGATGGCCGCGGTGTTCGCCCCCGCGGAGCGCGTACGCGCGGCGCTTGGAGAAGCGAGGCGTTCGGGGGCGGGCCTGGACCTTGCGGCGGACAACGGGGCGCACCAGGTGGTCAGCGGTCCGGAAGACCGGGTGGCGGGGATCGAGAGGCGGTTCTCGGAGGAAGGCGTCCGCACGAAGCGCCTTGTCGTGAGCCACGCGTTCCACAGCCGACTGATGGAGCCGGCGCTGGCGGATCTGGAGGCGGCGGCGGGCGAGTTGGGGGCGAGAGGGCCTTCGGTCCCGCTGGTGAGCAACGTGACGGGGCAGGTGGTGCAGGCGGGAGAGTCGCTCGACGCCGCGTACTGGCACCGCCACGCACGCGCCCCGGTGGATTTCGCCGAGAGCGTGCGGACGCTCGCCGCGCTCGGGGTGAACGTCGTGGTGGAGCTCGGGCCCGGGGCGACGCTCGGCAGGATGACGGCGCTCGCCTGGCCTGCGGCTGGCGAGGCGCCGCGCGTGGTGCCCGGCCTGGAAAAGGGGGCGGGCGGCGCCCGGGGGTTCGTGGAGGCGGTGGCGTCGGCCTACGCGGCGGGGCTTCCCGTCGCGTTCGAAGGGCTCTACGCCGGAGAGAGCCGGCGCCGGGTGTCCGCGCCGGCCTATCCGTTCCTGAGGAAGCGCTACTGGGTGGACGAGCGAAGGGACTCGCGCCCCGGCGCGGAGGAGGCTCGGTCCCTCGAGGGCGCCCTCCTCTCCCGGTTGCGGGAGGCGCCGGAATCGCGTCGGGAAGGGTTGCTGCTCGACTTCGTGCTGCAAGAGGTGCAGGGGATGCTGCGGCTTCCTTCGGCTCCTCCGGCGGACGTGGGTTTCTTCGACCTGGGCATGGACTCGTTGATGGTGGCCGAGTTGAGGAACCGCTTGAACCGGGCGCTTTCCGGGGCCGGGGAGATCTCGGCGACGGAGGTCTTCTCCCATCCCGACCCCGCGAGGCTTGCACGGCGCTTGGCGGCGCGGGTCGAGGCGACGCCGTCAGCTCCCGCGCGGGTGGAGGGGTTCGAGCCGAAGCCGCCGGTCCCGACGGAGGCGGCGGGAGCGGAGGCGAGGCCCTCGGTCGTGCCTGCGCGGGTGGAGGAGGGTGGGCCGGAATCGTCCGGCTCCGGGCCGAATACCCGCATCAGCCAAGTGAAGAAGATCTCCTCTTCCGGCGCTTCCCGCGGGCGGGCGGCCTGATCGGATGGCCCTCGTCCGCGGTCAGCAGCCCGCCGTAGCGGCGCTCGCGGCGGCGGAACGCCTCGACCGCGCGACGCAGGTCCTCTCCATCGAAGTCCGGCCACAGCGTCTCGGTGAACAGCAGCTCGGCGTAGGCCGCCTCGAACAGCAGGAAGTCGCTCAGGCGCTGCTCGCCGCTGGTGCGGATGACGAGGTCGACCGGCGGGGTGTCCGGATCGGAGTGGCACGCACGGTTGACCCGCCGCAGGAAGCCGCGCTCGTCGCAGGGCTCGGCCGGCCCCAGGGCGCCGGCGGCGGCGAGAATCGCCGAGCGGGCCGAGTAGTCGACGGCCAGCCGCAGGTAGAGGCGGGCGCCGTCGCGCGTCGCGCGCTCCGTCTCCTCGATGGCCCGGATCAGCGCGGGCGACAGGCGATCCCGCCGGCCGATCAGCGCGAGCCGCACGCCCTGCCGCCGGCAGCTCGCGCGCTCGCGGACGAGGAAGGACTCCAGCAGCGTCATCAGCGCCGACACCTCGGCCGCCGGCCGCCGCCAGTTGTCGGCGGAGAAGGCGTAGAGCGTCAGCGTCGTGACGCCGAGGCCCGGCGCCGCCTCCACCGCGCGCCGCACCGCGTCGGCCCCGCGGCGGTGGCCCTCGGTGCGCCGGAGGCCGCGCGCCGAGGCCCAGCGGCCGTTGCCGTCCATGATCAGCCCCACGTGGAGGCCGCCGTTCATCGCTCCATCCATCCCATGCCGCCTCTCGCCGGCCGGTCGCCGGCGCACGCTTCCGTTGCCGTCCATGATCAGCCCCACGTGGAGGCCGCCGTTCATCGCTCCATCCATCCCATGCCGCCTCTCGCCGGCCGGTCGCCGGCGCATGCTTCCAGCCCGGGTTCTCAGCCAGCCACCATGACGGAAAGGCGATCGACGAGGGTGACGACGACCAGGAACGACAGCACGAGCAGCCCGAGGGCGCCGGCGGCGAAGAGCACCCGCAAGGGCCGGTTCTCGAAGGGGGCGGCGGCGACCAGCCGGCCGAACTGCATGACCACCCGGACGGCGACATAGATCGTGATGATGGCGGCCGCGAGCTCCAGCGGGGGCGCGTCGTCGATCCAGGCCGAACCGACGAGCGTCCCGGCCGCGAAGACCCTCATCAGCCAGGTGAAGAAGATCTCCTCGGCCGGAGCCAGCCGGTCGTGCAGGGAGCCGAGCGCTTGCTGCATGGTGTCACTCCTCGGGCGCGAACCACGAACGACGTTGCCCGTCGCGCGGGTTCCGGTGTTTGCGTTGGCCCTGGTGCCCGTTGCCGGTCAGCGGCGGGGCCGAGACAGGACCTGCTTGCGGTGAGTATCGACGGAGGGCCGCCCCGATACATGAACGGGAAGTGACGGTTCGGTGATATTCCGCTGAAAGCCGGGCCAGACAGCCCGCCGGACTCCACCGAAAGGGACGGCGCGACCCGCCGGTCGCCTTGCGATTGCCCGCGGGCGCGGAACGCCGGGGCAGCAGCGGGAAGCCCGAGGGCAGCACTCGGGAGCGGCCGCAGCTCGGGATTGCCGCCGGCGCGCAACACCGGGCGGCGCGGTCAGCGCGGCCTTCGGGTCAGCCCGGCGGCCACGCCCAAGCCGAACATCAGACCCTCGAAGGCACTGATCGCGACCCGGGTCACGACCCCCGGCGCCGGCTCGCCGAGGAGGCGGGCGAGGGGCGCGAGGCCGACCTGCGAGCCGGGGAAGCTCTGCGCCATGAAGTCGAGGCTCATCGCCCCCAGGAAGCGGCCGCTCCAGCCCAGCCCCCCCGCCGCCAGGGCGCAGGCGAGCCCGGTCAGGAGCGCGACCCGGACCCGGGCGATCCCGTGCGGGGTGGCCATGCCGCCCTCCGCCGTCGGCGTGGCCAGCCCGTAGCCCAGCCCGACCGCTCCCCCGAGGAACAGGCCTTCCACGGCCCCCGTCAGCGGCGAGAGGTCGCGGCCGAACAGGCCCTCGAGCACGAGGCGTCCCAGGAGGTGGGCGGCCGCGGCGACGGCGAGGCCACTCGACGCCCCGGCGGCGGCGAGGGCGAGCCGCCGCCGCGCGCGGAAGGCGGCCTCCGCGGCGGCGAGGCCGCCCCCCACCCCCGCCGCCGCGACGCCGCCGACCGCGGTCCCGAGAACCGGCAGCATCGCGACCACGCCGTCGCCGGCCGTCGACCCGGGTCCGAAGCGGAGGACGAGGCCGCCGAGGAAGCCGGCGACCGCGCCGGCGGCCGCGCCACCGGCGGCGGCGGCCAGCCACCGGCGCCCGGCCAGCCGGGCCACGCGCCGGACGCGAAGCAGGAACAGGATTCTCGCGGCGGCGAGCCAACCCGGGTGTCCCAGCAGCGGGACAGGCCCCGCACCAGGGACGTCCCACCGGGTCTCCCGCAGGTAGGCGCGCGCCACGGCGTGCCCCGGTCTGCGGTCGAGCCGGTCGAGCGCCTCCGCCGTGCCCAGCTCATGCAGGGTCTCGGCCGCCTGCCTCCGCCGGACTTCCGCGGCTTCGGCGTCGCCGGCATCGTCGTCGAGCAACGCCTCCAGGGCCTCGTCGAAGGAGGTGCTCGCGCCGGTCGCCGTCGCCGCTATCCGCGCCGGCTGCCCGGAAGGGTTCGCGCCCGACTCCCGCGCCGCCGCCCGCACGGGCTCCGCGGCGGCTGGTACGGGCTCCGGCGGCCCCTCGCCCGACTCTTCGACGACGTCGCAGACGAAGCGGTAGCCGTGGCGCGGCACCGTACGGATGAACGTCGGCTCCCGCGGATCGTCGCCCAGCGTGCGCCTGAGGATTCGGACCGCCTGGCTGAGGGCGCCGTCGGTGACCGCCACGTCGCTCCAGACCGCGTCCAGGATGTCGTGTCTCGACACCGCCTCGTTCCGCCGCTCGACGAGCAGGACGAGCAGGTCGAAGCAGCGCGGGATCAGCGGCAGCTCCCGGCCGTCGCGGACGAGCGTCCGTCGGCCGGGGGACAGGGTGTGGCCGGCGAAGCGGTAGCGGGGCGTGCCGGGCGACGATGACATCGACGCCCGGCAGTATACGCGGCCTCGCGGCCTGCGCCCGGGGCCGCCGCCATGCGAAGGGTCCGGGAGGCGCGCCGCACCCCGCCGGATCGAGTCCCGGGCAACCTGCGGCAGGCTGTCGGTGGCCGGAAACGCGGCCCGCGCGGCGGGAGCCGGTGGCGAGGCCCCGTGTCGCGTCGAGAGCGGGGGGGTTCGCCACGGAGCGCCAGGCACTCCTCACGCCACGACGGGTGGGGTCGCGACCGGCTCGGGCGCTCGTCCGGCTCTTCGCAGGTGGTCGTAACACACCGACGACAGGACCGCGGCGGCCATCGTGCGGCCGACGGTCAGGACCCCCACGCGACGAACGCGCGCGTCGGCGAGTCGTTGCCGAACCCGGCCAGCGCGTCGAGCGCGGGCATCACGAGCTCGAACGGCACCTGCAGAAGCAGGTTCAGCACCACCAGCTTCTTCCAGCAGGGGCCGGTCAGGCGCCAGCTTCGTCTCAGGCTCTCCAGGACGCCGGCGTTCTCGACGATCGTCGTCGGCACCGTCACGAACCACCTGAGCGAGATGATCACGATGGATGCCGCGAAAGCCAGCGCCGCCGAGAGCGTGAACAGGCCCCTGATCAAGGGCACGCCGTGCAGGAAGTGGAAGGTCTCCAGCTCGAAGACGAACAGGGCCAGACCGAGCCCCGCCCCGCTCACCGCGACCGTCGCGTAGATGACGAGCAGGATGCCGATGGACCGCGCCACGTCGAACAGGAACTCGGCCCGCTGGACGCGCGCCGCGACGAGGGTGGAGGCGGTTCGCGGCGCCGCCCCCGGCGACGGGTCGGGGGCGCCGAACATCAGCTCGACGACCGCCACCTGCATGAACACGCCGTACGCCACGAACGCGGCCGCCCCGCCGACCTGATCGAGAAGCAGGCCGGCTTCGCCGGCGGCCTCCCGCTCGGGGCCCCTGTCGGACCAGGCCGCCACGAGCCGGCCGGCCAGCTCCGGCAGATCCACGCGGAACGTCTGCGCGACGTACGCCAGCCCGTCGACCTGCACGTCCCCGGCGAGCTTCCACGCCACGAAGTGCAGGACGACGGCCAACCCCGCCAGCACCGCGGCATGCGCGCGGAGAACCGACCATACCGACCCGAGCACGGGACTGACGCGCAGCACCGGCGGCGACGGCGAGTCTGGCGGCATGCGGCTCTCCCAGGCGATGACCCTTCCGACCGTGTCCTCGATCCGCCGGATGTACACTGAGGAACGCCAGAAGGGGAGGGATCCGACGGACGGACCGCAACCGCTGGACGTCCGGATGATGCTGGACGACCGCGCGGTCTCGCCGCTGCTCGTGTCGGCGTTCAACGAGAGCAAACCCGGCCATCTCGCCCGACGGGGCGTGGATCGCCTACCGCTCGGACGAGTCGGGGCGCAACGAGGTGTACGTCGAGCGCTTCCCCGACCTCGGCGACCGCATCCAGGTCTCGAGCGACGGCGGCACCGCGCCGCTGTGGTCGCGCGACGGAACCGAGCTCTACTACCGGGCGGGCCGCGCGATGATGGCGATCCCGGTCGAAACCGGCGCGTCGTTCACCGCGGGACGACCGGAACTGTTGTTCGAGGGTCCGTACCTCGACGACCTCGCCCGCAATTACGATCTCGCGCCGGACGGCCGCTTTCTGATGATCAAGCCTGCCGACTGATCCCTCGGCCGTGGAGGCAACGGAAACCGCTCTGGCCGTGCGTTATCACGCCTCCCCAACGGTCACGCTGACCCGCTTGCCCAACGCCGCAAGGCGTGGTCGATCGTTGCCGACTTGGTGGCGTGGTCCGGATGAAGGACGGCTCGCACGAATCGTCGCCCAGCGTGCGCCAGAGGCTCCGGACCGCATGGCTGAGGGCGCCGAGGAGCATGGTCATCGGCACCGGCTGTTGTCTACTTCCGGGCGGCTTCGCGCTCGATGTAAGTCAGGGCGGCGCGCGTCAGAAACGCCGATCTCGAGGTTCCGGCGATCTTCGCGGCAGCGTCTATCAGCGCAAGCGCGGTCGCGGGTATCGACACGTTCAGCCGGACGGCGCGAAGCGGCGCCGCATCGCTTTCGAGGTCGACGTCGACGACGCCGACGAGGTGGCGGGGCGGCAGGTCGGCCGGCGGGTCGGCGGTCGGCACGCCGACGGGCTGGCCGGTCTCTATCAACGTCTGCACATGGCCGCGGATGGCCTCGGCGGCATTGTTGACGGCTTCGCCCAGCGTGTCGCCGGCGGACGTGCAGCCGGGCAGGTCCGGCACCGTCACGTCGTAGCCGACGCCCGGCTCGCTGCCGTCGAGCACGATCAGATATCGCATCAGCGCTCCCTCCAATCCCAGCCGGCCTGACGAAAGATGTTCCGCAGCGTGCCGACGCGGATGTCCTTGCGCGGGTGCGGCACGGTCACGACGCCCGGCTTCGTCGGGTGCGCGTAGTGGCGGTGGCTTCCACTTGCGCGGACACGGCGCCAGCCGTCACGAACCAGCCGCTTGATGATCGCCGCGCTGTCCACGTGTGTAATGATACACACCTGGGGCCGGATGTCAGCCGCGGGGTGGCGGGATTGTCCCCGACCAGCTTTTCGAGCGGCTCCGGGAGGATTCAGTCCAGGCCTCGAGGGCGCCGGAGACGATACCGCTACGGCAGGGAAGTCATCTGAGCGCCTGCAGAACAACGAAATCTCGGATCGGCGATCCGAATTTTCCGGCATAAATGGCGGCGTGCTCGAACGCGCCCACTTCTTGCGCCGACTGGACACCGCCGCGGCACGGTCACCGACACCGTCGACCCCGGTATCACGATGCTGCCGATCACCGACGTGGTCCACCTGCCCACGCGCATCGCCGCCCTCTGAGGGGCGGGGCTGAACGGCGGCGCCGGGAGCACGGTCATCGGCACCGGCTGCTCACGTCGTCGGCATGGCGGGACGCCCGCGCATCCTCGCCCCGGCCCTGGTACGACCGGGCTCAGGAGTCGAGCTTCCGGCGTCCCGCGGCCGACGAGAAAGTCCTTCACGCCCCGCAGCCCGGGGCGGCATTCGTGGCGCGGGCGGCGCGCTGCGTGATATCGTCAGGCATTCGACGGCTCTGTCGGCAGGACTCGTTCCCGAAGGCCGTGCCCCCGAGGGCGGAAGGCTCTCGCTCCAGGGTGCGGTTCATCCCCCTGGATGCTCCAGGCAGCGTGGGCGACCGCCGGTCGAGCCTCGTGCCATCAGTGCGTGTCGACGTGCGGGGAAGACCGCACCGACACCGAACCGACTACCGGAGGGCATCATGCGAACGCGCATCCTGTGGGCGATTCCGGCGGCGGCGGTGCTGGCCGCCGTCTTCCTGGTGACGGCGCCGGCGACCCCACGCGCTCAGGAGACCACCGAGAACCCGTTCACCACGACGCTCGACATCCGGATGGGCCAGCGGCTGTACCAGCAGCAGTGCACCCGCTGCCACGGTCAGACCGGCGACGGCGGCGAGCTGGGGCCGGCCCTGACCAACGGCTTCACCAGCGCCAGCACCGACGCGGGGCTCTTCCGCATCGTCCGCGAGGGCATCCCCAACACCCAGATGATCGGCATCAGCCGAAACGCCACCGACCAGTCGGTGTGGATGGTGGTCAGCTACCTGAACTCGCTGAACAGCACTCCCGCCGTCGATCTGCCGGGCGACGTCGCGGCCGGGCGCATGGTGTTCGAGGGCAAGGGCAACTGCTCGAGCTGCCACATGGTGAGCGGCGACGGCGGCCGGCGGGGCCCCGACCTGACCCGGGTCGGCGACCGCCGCGACCCCGACGAGCTGGTCAGCGACCTGCGCACGCCCGACGAGGACCTCGCGCCGCGGTGGTGGACCCTGCGCGTGACCCGCGAGGACGGGTCGGTCGTCGAGGGCCTGCGCATGAGCGAGGACACCTTCACGATGCGGCTCATGGACGAGAACGAGGACCTCTGGTCGTTCTCGAAGGGCGGCGTGCGGTCGTACGAGCGCGTCACCAGCTCGATCATGCCCAGCGTGAACGCCCTCCTGACCGAGGCCGAGGTGGAAGACCTCGTGGCCTATCTGTACTCGCTCCGACGGGAGGAGACTTGATCATGAAACGGCTTGCCTTCGTCCTCGCGGTCGCGCTCGTCGCGGCGCCGGCCGCGGCGCAGGAGTCCGGGTCCGGCGCCGGCCCCTCGTTCTCGCCCGTCACCTGGGAGCGGCTGCTGAACGCGGCCGACGAGCCCGAGAACTGGCTGATGTACTCGGCCACCCTCGACGCCAAGCGCTACAGCCGGCTCGACCAGATCCACAACCGCAACGTCGGCGAGCTCGAGCTCAAGTGGGCCTACCAGATCCCGCAGCTCGACCGGGCCGAGACCGTCCCCCTCGTCGTCGACGGGGTGATGTTCATCACCGAGGCGCCGAGCAACGTGGTCGCGGTCGACGCCGCCACCGGCCGGCAGTACTGGCGCTACGACCACCCGTTGCCCGACGACCTCCGCATCTGCTGCGGCCGCAACAACCGCGGCGTGGCGATTCTCGGCGAGACGCTCTTCATGAGCACCCTCGACGCGCACCTCGTGGCCATCGACGCGCGAACCGGCAACCTCGTTTGGGACCGGGAGACCGCCAACCACCAGGCCGGCTACAGCAAGACCGCCGCGCCGCTCGTCGTGAAGGACCAGGTGGTGACGGGCATCGCCGGCGGCGAGTACGGCATCCGCGGCTTCATCGACTCGTACGACGCGGCGTCGGGCGAGCAGGTGTGGCGGGCGTGGACGATTCCGGGCCCCGACCATCCCGACAACCAGACGTGGGCCGGCGACTCGTGGCGCACCGGGGGCTCGGCGAGCTGGATCACCGGCGCCTACGACCCCGAGCTCGACATCGTCTACTGGGGCACCGGCAACCCCGGGCCGGACTGGAACGGCGACGTGCGGCTCGGCGACAACCTCTACTCGGACTCGGCCATGGCCCTCAACGGCACCACCGGCCAGCTCGAGTGGTACTTCCAGTTCACGCCGCACGACGTGCACGACTGGGACGCCATCCAGGTGCCGATTCTCGCCGACCTGACCATGGACGGCGAGGAGCGCAAGGTCATGATGTGGGCGAACCGCAACGCCTTCTTCTACACCATCGACCGCGAGACCGGCGAGTTCCTGCTCGGGAAGCCCTACGCCAAGCAGACCTGGGCGGTGGGGCTCGACTCGAACGGCCGGCCGATCCGGGTGCCGAACACCGCGCCGACGCCGGAGGGCACCCTCGTCTCGCCCCCCGTCGGCGGCGGCACCAACTGGTTCTCGCCCGCCTTCAGCCCCCGCACCGAGCTCTTCTACGTGCAGGCCTACGACGGCGAGGACATCTTCTTCAAGCGCGACGAAGAGTACGTCGAGGGCGACCAGTTCACGGGCGGGGGCTCGCAACGGCCGCTGCCGGCCGACAACTACCACAGCGCCATCCGCGCCATCGACCCGCGCACCGGTGACGTCCGGTGGGAGTACCCCATCCAGCCGCGGTCGACGGCGGGGGTCACCGCCACCGCCGGCGACCTCGTGTTCAGCGGCAGCGTCGACGGCTACTTCTACGCCCTCGACGCGGTCAGCGGCGAGGAGCTCTGGCACATGAACGTCGGCCGGCGCGTCCACTCCGCCGCGATCACCTACGCCGTCGACGGGCAGCAGTACGTGACCATCGCGGCCGGCAACGTCGTGTTCACCTTCGGGCTGAGGGACTGAGCCGTGGCGTTCCTCTCGCCCACCGACATGGTTCGCAAGGAGCCGATGCCGGGCTTCGTGGGCCGGTTCGCGAACGGCGTCACGATGACCTCGGTCACCTGGACCATCGCGGCCGGGGCCGAGCTGCCCGAGCATTCCCACCCCCACGAGCAGGTGGCGCACGTGCTCGACGGGGAGTTCGAGCTGACCATCGACGACCGGACCCAGCGGCTCGGGGCGGGCATGGTGGCGGTCATCCCGCCCAACGCCGTCCACTCGGGCCGGGCGATCACCCGGTGCCGCATCATCGACGTGTTCCATCCCGTGCGGGACGACTACCGCTGACCGCACGGGCCGGGCCGACGCGCACGCCGTTTCGTCGAGGGGCGCTCCTCCCGGGGCGCCCCTTTTTCGTGCGCGGCGGCAACGGACCGGCCGAAGGGCGCTACGGCGGACAGCCTCGCGATCGATGGGCCCGGTGGCGCGCGGGGGCAGCGGACCGGCCAGTGGAGAGTGATACTGTAGCGGCCATGGCCAAGCTCGTTCGGAGACGGCTCGTCGCCGGCGGCCTCGCCGCGGGCCGGACCGGCCGCGTTGCACCCGCGGCGGCCGCGGCGCCGTCGGCCGGCGAGGCGGTTCCGGGCGGGCTGCCGCGCCGGACGGCCCGGCGGCGGGACCGGCCACCTCGCGGCTCCCTGGTGTGATGTCGTTCATCGCGCCCCTGGGAGACGGCGTGCGGCGCGTGGCGCGGGCGCCGATGGTTCTGGCCGGCGCCGCGATGTTGACGGCGGCGGTCGCCCTGCCGCCGGGGCTGCTTCTGAGGGACGGACTGCAGGCGGCCGGGCGGGAAGACCGGGCGGCGGGTGGTCCGGCGGCGGGTGGTCCGGCGGCCGGCTGCATTCCGCTCCACTGGTGGCGATTCTCGGCCGACGTGTACCCGGTCGACGGCCGCCCGTGCGCGGACGGAGCCGCGGGGACGGACGCCCCCATCGCCGACCTGCGCGTCGTGCTCGGCGGCGAGGGCCCCGACCCGGCGCTCGCCGCGGTCGTCGTCTCCTACCTCCTGGCCTGGACCCTCTTCTCGGCCGGCGCCATCGACCGCTATGCCCGGAACCGCCCGACCCGCGGTCCCGGGTTCTTCGCCGCCTGCGGCACCTACGGGCCGCGCCTGCTGCGCCTGGCCCTCTTCGCCGGCGCCGTGTACTGGACGCTCTTCCGGGCCGTCCACCCCTGGGTGGTCGGAGCGCCTCCTGCCGGGGACGGCATGCCCGCGGCCGCGCTGCTCCGCCACCTGGGGTTCGGACTGCTGCTGGCGCTGGTCGGCCTCGTGTTCGACTACGCGCGCGTGCGCGCGGTGGTGGAAGACCGCCGGAGCATGCTGGGGGCACTGCTCGCGGGCTGGCGCTTCGTGCGGCGGCACCCGACCGCGTGCGCGGGGCTCTATGCCGCCAACGGCCTCCTGGTCGCCGCCGTCGTCGGCGCCTACGCGACCGCCGCGCCGAACGTCGCGGCGGGAACGTCGATGGGGTGGGGGCTCCTCGCCGGCCAGATCTACGTCGTGACGCGTCTCGCGGGCAAGCTGCTCTTCTACGCCACCGAGGTCTCCTGGTTCCAGAGCCGACTGGCCCACGCCGGATACGTGGCGGCCCCGGCCCCGACCTGGCCGGAATCGGCGTCGGCCGAGGCGCTCGGCCGGCTCTCGGGCTGAACCGACGGGGCGGGAGAAACCCCAGCCATGCCCATGATCGAGGTCCTGCTCGCCGCCGTCGTCGGGGAGGCGCTCGGCCGGCTCTCGGGCTGAGCCGAGGGGGCGGGAGAGAAACCCCAGCCATGCCCATGATCGAGGTCCTGCTCGCCGCCGTCGTCGGGTTCGTCCTGACGCTCATTCTGCCGATCGTCGCCTTTCTGTACGCGTCGGCGGTGCGCGCGCGGGTCCTCGACATCGAGCACCGCCTCGTGCGCCTCGAACGTTGGATGCAGGGAGAGGCGGCGCCGCTCGAGGCGGCGGGCCGGCCGCTTGCCGGGGCCGGCGCCGCCCCCACGCCGGCCGCGGACGACCAGGGCGAAGGCGCACGGGCCGATGCCGGCGGCGTCGCGGCCGGCGCGGCAGGCCCCACGCCGGCTGCGACCCCGCTTCCCCCGTTGTCCGCCGAGGCGCCGCCGGCGCAGGCCCCCGCCCTCGCATCTCCCCACGCGCAGCCGGCGCCGTTGCTCCTCGAGACCCGCATCGGCACCCGCTGGATGCTCTATGCCGGCGTGGCCACCCTCGTCATCGGCGTGGGCCTGTTCATCCGGTACGCCTTCGTCAACGAGTGGATCACGGAGCCGATGCGGGTCGGCACCGGGGTGCTCGCGGGCGGGCTGCTGATCGTGTCGGGCCGGCGGTTCGCGGCCCGCGGCCACGCGCGGTTCGGCACGACCCTCGTGGGCGGAGGCGTCGCGGCCTGGTATCTCGCCGTCTACGCGGCCCTGAACCTGTACCGCCTCGTGGACGCCGCCACCGGCTTCGCGATGCTCGTCGCGGTGACCGGCTTCGCGGCGTTGCAGGCCGACCGGCTGCGCGCCCAGCCCCTCGCCATGATGGCGGTGGTCGGCGGGTTCGCCACCCCCTTTCTCGTGGGCCGCGGCGCCGACGCGCAGCTCGTCCTGTTCACCTACGTGGCCCTGCTCGTCGGCGCCATCGTCTACCTGGCGCACCGGCGCGACTGGCCCGCCCTGACCCTGGCCGGCTTCGTGCTGACGGGGCTGACCGTCTCGGTGTGGTACGTGCGTTTCTACGAGCCCGCCGCGTACCTGCGGACGGAGCTGTTCTTCACGCTGTACGCGGGGTTGTTCCTCTGGGTGCTGTACCGCTCGCGCGAGTCGACCCGCCCGTACGCCCGCGCGATGCGGTGGGCGTTGGCGACCACCCCGCTCTGGTATCACGCCGCGTCGCTGAGCGTCCTCGGCGACCACTGGCTCGCGTTTCTCGTCTACTTGATCGCGGTGACGGGCGCCGGGGTCGCAATCGCCACTCGGGCCGGCGCGATGTGGGCCCGCCTCGGGCTCTGGGCTCTCGTCGCGGGGCCGCTGCTCGGCTGGACGGGCGCCGACCAGGACGGCACCTGGCTGGTTCCCGCCGTCGTGACCTGGATCGCGGTCGCGAGCCTGCACGCGGCCGCCCAGATCGAGTTGCTGCGGCGGAACGGCGGACGGCTGCATGCGGCCGACGTCGTCCTCGTGCCCGTCAACGGGTTCGGCCTCGCGGTCGGCCTGCAGGCGCTCATCGAGCCGCACTTCCCCGCCGCGACCGGGTTGGTGACGGCCCTCCTGGCCGTGGCGTGGTGGGCGATGGCCGCCGGCGTGCGGCGCATCGACCCCCGCGCCGCGATGCACGTGCTGGTGCTGGCCGCCGCCCTGGCGGTGGCCGCGATCGGCCTGCAGCTCGACGGCGCGTGGGGGGCCCTGGCGTGCGCGGCCGAGGCGGGGGGCCTGACCTGGGTGGGCGTCCGGGAGCGTCGCACGTGGATCCGCGGCGCCGGCGCCGGCCTGCTCGGGGTGGCGGCGCTGCTGGCGATGGCGGCGCAGGCGGCGCCGGTGCCGGCCGTCCACGCCGTCATCCTCAACCGGCGCGCGCTCCTCGGCCTGTTCGTCGTCGGCGTGCTGGCCCTCGTCGCCTGGCTGCACCGGCGCGAGGACGACCCCGACCTGCCGCACCGCGAGCCGGCCCTCGCCGCCGCGGTCGTCGGCGCCAACGCGCTGCTGCTGTTCACGCTGTCGATGGAGATCCGCGCGTTCTGGGAGCTGCGCCAGGGCATAGCCGCCAACGCGGAGCTCGCCATGCAGATGATGCTGTCGGCGACCTGGGCCGCCTACGCCGCCGCCCTGACCGCGGCCGGCATCCGGCGGGGGTACGCCCCCGTCCGCTACCTCGCCCTCGTGATCTTCGGCGTCACCGTGCTCAAGGTGTTCCTCGTCGACTTCTCGCAGCTCGACTCGGTCTACCGCATCGCCAGCAGCGTGGTCCTCGGGCTGCTGCTCCTGGCCGCCTCGTACCTCTATCAGCGGCAGGGCGACGGCCGGGGCGGCTTCACGGATACGCCTGCAGAGCCGGTCGCGCCGACGCCGACACGGCCCCCCGCCGCCACCCCGGCGAGGCCCCCCGCGCCGGAGGCGCCACCCCCACGTTCCCCCGGTGAGCCCGGCGAACCGCCGGGTCGCGAGCCATGAGGTCGAGTTCACGCGGTGAACGCCGTTGACCGAGGCCCCGCAAATATGGAAATACGGGAGCCATGAAGACCACCATCGAGTTGCCCGACGCCACGTTCCGGCAGGCCAAGGTCCTCGCCGCCGCCCGCGGCACCACCCTGAAGCAGTTCTTCACCGAGGCGCTCGACGAGAAGCTCCGTCGCTGCGCCCTCGAGGGAACCAAGCCAGGACCGGAACCTCCCTGGATGGCCGGGTTCGGCGCACTCTCCGATATGTCGAGCGAACACCGCCGTGTCAACGCCATCATCGAGGAGGAGTTCGGAAAGCTGGAGCCTGAAGACACCGCATGATTCTCGACAACAACGCCCTATCGGCGTGGGCGGAGGGGTTCGCGGCCGTCCAGGCCCCGTTGCGGTCCGCCCGCCGGCTCGTCGTGCCGAGCATCGTCCTCGGCGAGTACTGCTTCGGCAATCGAGCCGGCGTCGGCGGTACGAAGATTGGCTGGACCGCTATGTGCCAGCAGCCGACATCGCCGCCGTGACTCACGCGACCGCCGCCGTCTACGCCGATATCCGGTTGGAGCTGAAGCGCGCCGGCAACCCCATCCCGTCGAACGACGTCTGGATCGCCGCGCTCGCCCGCCAGCACGCGCTCCCGCTCTTGAGCAACGACACGCACTTCGACCGGGTCGACGGCGTCGAGCGCATCGCGTTCTGAGGCCCGGCGTCGCCGCTGCCGCATTGCCGTACAATGGGGCGACTCTCGGAAAGGAAGGTCCAGATGAAGCCTCTCGCTTGCGTCCTGCTGGCCGCGTTCGTCGCGCTCGTCGGCGCGCCCGCCACCTCGTCCGGGCAAGACTGGGAGCCCCCGCGGCTCGCGAACGGGCACCCCGACATCAACGGCATGTGGAACAACGTGGGCTCGTCGCACGTGCCCCTGGAGCTGTCGCCCGACCTGGTGGGCCGGGACCTGACGGCGGCAGAGCGCCTCGAGCTGTTCACGGCGCGCTCGGACCGGGCCAAGGCGGTCGAGTGGGAGGGCCACGAGAACAGCCGCGGGGTCGGCGCCTACGCCAACTACTGGTTCGACTGGTTCTGGAAGGAGCCGGTGGCGGGCGAGGCCCCGGCGCTGGTCGTCCATCCCCCGGACGGCCGGAGGCCGGACCTGACGCCCCAGGCGCAGGAGAGCGTGCGCTACTACCGCGACCACCTGCACGACCAGGCCGCCAACATGGAGTCGGGCGACCGCTGCCTGTCGCGGGGGGTGTTCGGCATGATGATGCCGACCGCCTACAACAACGGCAAGCTGATCGTGCAGAACGAGGACCACATCATCATCCACAGCGAGATGATCCACAACGCGCGCATCATCCCCCTCGAGGGTGGTGACCACGTCGACGCGAAGATCACCCAGTGGGAGGGCGACCCCCGCGGCCGCTGGGAAGGCAACACCCTGGTCGTCGAGTCGGCCAACTTCAAGGCGGTCGGCAACATGCGGGCGCCGGGCTCGCGCGCGCCCCAGCACGAGGGCCGGCGCATGGTCGAGCGCTTCACCTTCGCCGACGCCGACACCCTGAACTACACGCTCACCGTCGACGACCCCGAGACCTACGCCGAGCCGTGGACCGTCGCCTTCCCCTACAAGCGCGACGACGCCTACCAGCAGTACGAGTACGCCTGCCACGAGGGCAACTGGGCCGTGCCCAACTCGCTGAGCGGCGCCCGGGCCGAGGAAGCCGCCGCGTCGACGGAGCAGTGACGATGCGGGAGAATCAGACCCTCCGAAGGACGGCGGCCCTCGCCGCGCTGCTCGCGGTCGCGGCGGCCGGCCACGCCGCGTTCGCGCAGGCGCCATCCCTCGACTGGTCGAGCCAGAACCTCAACCTCGACAACAACCGGTTCGCGCCGCTCGACGAGATCGACGCCTCGAACGTCGGCGGCCTCGTCGAGCGGTGGACCTGGGTGGCGGGACCGGCCGACAACATCACCCAGGCCACGCCGCTGGTCGTCGACGGCGTGATGTACCTGCACTCGCGCTCGACCCTCTTCGCCCTCGACGCGGCGACGGGGGCCGAGCTGTGGTCGTCGCCCCTCGACGCGGGGTCGCCCGGCGGCAGCCCGGTGCGCGGGCCCACGTTCGCGGGCGGCAACGTCTACGCCTACCGCGGCAACGACCTCTACGCGCGGGACGCCGGCACCGGGGCCGCGGTGGAGTCGTTCGGCGACGGGGGCGTGCTGCCCGTCGTCAGCAACGCGCTGCAACTGAAGTACCCCGACGACTTCCCGCCCACCCTCGACCCCGTCCAGATCGGCTACCGCATCACCACCCCGCCCGCCCACCACGACGGCACCCTGTACGTGGCGGCGGCGCTGTCGGAGGGGCACATCCCGGGCGGGCTGGTCATCGCCACCGACGCCGCCACCGGGGCCATCCGGTGGGTCTTCAACACGATTCCCCAGGGCCCCCAGGACGAGGGCTGGGAGATCGCGCGCGACACCTGGGGCTACGGCGCCCGGGCCGGCGGCGGCATCTGGACCCAGCCCGCGGTCGACCCCGACCTCGGCCTGGTCTACGTCAACGCCGGCAACCCGTCGCCCGACTACGACGGGTCGGCGCGGGCCGGGATCAACCTGTTCACCAACGCCACCATCGCCCTCGATCTGGAAGCCGGCGCGCTGCGCTGGTACTACCAGGCCGTGCACCACGACCTCTGGGACTGGGACCACGTGACGGGACCGGTGCTCTTCGACGTGACTGACGAGGACGGCGAGACCATCCGGGGCGTCGCCGCGGCGGGCAAGAACTGCCTCTTCTACCTGTGGGACCGCGAGACCGGCGAGCCCCTGCACCCGATGGTGGAGACGGTGGTGCCGACCGAGACCGACGTCCCCGGCGAGCAGGTCTGGCCGACCCAGCCCATTCCCTACAACGCGGCCGGCGTGCCGATGACGCCCCTCTGCGCGACCTTCGTCGAGGTCGACGACCCCGAGCTGATGGCGCGGTCGAGCCAGCTCTACAGCCCCTACTGGATCAGCAAGGAGGTCATCGTCCCCCACGGCGGTTCGAGCTTCGGGGCCCCGTCGTTCAGCCCCGCCACCGGCCTCGTCTACGTCACCGGCAAGAACGGGGCGATCGCGCTCGTGGTCAACCCCGTGGGCGACACCCTCGAGCCGGGGCCCGACTCGCGCGGCCACACCGAGAGCCTGTCGAGCCTCGACCGCCTCACCGAGGCGTTCCCGCCCGAGGTCACCGTCTCGGCCTACGACCCCGTCACCGGCGAGCAGACGTGGCAGGCCATCCTGCCCGCCCAGAGCGCCATCGGGGCCAGCGGCAACATGGTGACGGCCGGGAATCTGGTGTTCCAGGGGGTCGAGGACGGCGGGTTCTACGCCCTCGACGCGGCCACCGGCGAGGTTCTGCTCCGCCACGACGCGCCACGGCCGATCCGGGCGAGCCCGATGACGTACCAGATCGACGGCAGGCAGTACGTGACCGTCGTGGCGACCAACACCGTTCTGACGCTGGCCCTGCCGTAGCCGCGGGACAGAGAATGCACGGCGGGCTCACGCGACCGGGAGTGGCGTCGATCGTCATCGGCGCCGCTCTCCTGCTCGGGCTCCTGCCGGTCGCCACCGCCTTCCCGAGCGGGACCGGGCACGCAACGGAATCCACGCTGGAAACCGCACAGCAACCGACGTTCAGCGTTTTCGGCCTGGTCGAATCGCCCGGCCGTCACGACTGGTCGGCGGGCATGACCGTCGGCCGGGCCGTCGCGGCCGCCGGCGGGTACGCCGACGGCGGCTCCCCCGACGAGCTGCAGATCCAGCGCATGGTCGACGGGCGGCTGATCTCGCGCGCGGTCACCGAGGACGATCCGGTGCAGCCGGACGACGTCGTCATGGTGCGCGGGAGGGCCGTCGAGCGGCCACGCTGACGCTATCCGCCCGCACGTGTCAGTCCAGGTCCGCAAACACGGGGGCGTGGTCGGACGCGATGTTGCCGTCCTTCTTCTTGCGGTAGTCGCGGTCGATCTCGACGCGGCGCACCCGGGAGGCCACGGCGGCGGCGCCGAGCAGGTGGTCGATGCGCAGCCCCATGCCGCGGTGGAAGGCGCCGCCCCGGTAGTCCCACCACGAGAACTTCCGCTCGTCCGGATGCAGGTGGCGGAACAGGTCCGTCAGCCCCAGATCGAGGATGGCCCGGTACCGGGAACGCTCCTCGGCGGTGCGGAAGATGGAGCCGTCGGCGTCCTCGCCATCCCAGGCGTCGAGGGGGGCGGGGACGACGTTGAAGTCGCCGCCGATGACGAACGCGGCGTCCCGGTCTACCCCCGCGAGGTAGTCGCGCAACGCCTCGAACCAGACGAGCTTCAGGGAGAAGTCGGGATGGTCGAGGGTCTTGCCGTTGGGGCAGTACACGGTGGCGAAGCGGAGGCCGGCCACCCGGACCTGCAGCAGGCGCGCCCCGTCCTCCTCCCGGCCCGGCAGCCCCCGCGTCTCCGCCTCGGCCGGCGCGCGGCTGAGCACCGCCACCCCGTTCCAGCCCTTCTGGCCGTGGACGACGGCGTGGTAGCCCAGGGCGCGGAAGTCGTCGTGGGGGAACTCGTCGTCGGTCGTCTTCAGCTCCTGCAGGCCGACCACGTCGGGCTCGCGGCTCTTCAGCCAGTGCGCGATGAAGTCGAGGCGGGCGCGCAGCCCGTTGACGTTCCAGGTCGCGATGCGCATGGCCCGTCAGTATCGCACTTCCGCCGCCGTTCGCGCCCGCCCGCCGCGCGGGAACGCGCGCCGCAGGATCGGAGGAACCCGGTTCGATGAAGCGCACCTTCGACCCAATCGCCGCCACCGCATGAAGACCCACGGATTTCCGTGCCGGGATGAGGCCCGGGCCGCCAATCGTCGCCTGACGCTCGGCGCCCAGCCGACCCTGCGGACGTCCGCACCGTTCCGGGGCGCAGTCTCCCGGCGCGCGCGATCGTCACATTGCGATTCGTGGCAGGCTTGACACGCCGCCCGCGGCCGTCGACAATCCGCCCGGCGCGCACGCCCGGAGCGGCCGCGCGGCCGACGCCGGACCCGGACCACCATGGGCCGCCATGACGTCCGGGCTTCGTTCCGAAGTGTCGCGGAGGAGACCGCATGAGTGGTTCGACCCCGCATGACCGGCCCCGATTGCGCCGACGGGAGGATCCCCAACCTCGCCCTGATGCGCCAGGTGGTTCGACCCCGCGTGACCCAAGCCGGTTGCACGCCCGCAGCCTCGTCGGCCAGTGCCCGCTCTTCGTACCCGCCCTCGTCTTCGGCGCCTGGACCGCGGCCGGTGCGGCCCAGGGCGGGGCCGCCGAGGGCGAGATGACGCCCTTCCTGCTCGCCGTCGCCGCCATCCTCGTCGCCGCGAAGATCGGGGGCGAGCTGGTCGAGCGGCTGAACCAGCCCGCCGTGCTCGGCGAGCTGCTCTTCGGCATCGTCCTCGGCAACATCGGCCTGACCGGCATCGAGCTCTTCGACGCCCTGAAGACCGCGCCCTTCCTGGCCATCGCGGCCGAGATCGGGGTCATCCTGCTGCTGTTCCAGGTCGGGCTCGAGAGCAACCTCGACGAGCTGCTGGCGGTCGGGGCGTCGGTCGTCGGGGTCGCGGTGCTGGGGGTCGTCGCGCCGGTCGCGCTCGGCTACGCCGTCTCCTCCCTCTTCATGCCCGACGCCGCCTGGTACGTCCACCTGTTCCTCGGGGCGAGCCTCGCCGCGACCAGCGTCGGCATCACCGCCCGGGTGCTCAAGGACCTCGGGGTGATGGGGGCCCGCGAGTCGCGGGTCATTCTCGGGGCCGCCATCGTGGACGACGTGCTGGGCCTGATCGTGCTGGCAGTCGCGCTCGGGCTGGTGCGCGCGGCCGACGCGGGAGGCACGGCCGCCATCTCCATCGGGCCGCTCCTGTACATCGTGGCCGAGGCGGTCGGGTTCCTGGTCGGGGCGGTCGCGCTCGGCCGGCTCGTCCTCGTCCCCCTCTTGCGGGTCGTCCGCCTCGCGCGTTCCCCGTCGGTGCCGCCGGTCCTCGCCGTCGCCTACTGCTTCCTGATGGCGGCCCTGGCCGAGCTCGCCGGCCTCGCCGACATCGTCGGCGCCTTCGCGGCGGGGCTGGTGGTCGACGACGCGATCGCGCGCCACTTCGGCAAGCAGAAGGAGCGGTACCGTATCGGCGGCTCGATAGCGCCGGTCGGCACCATCTTCGTGCCGGTGTTCTTCGTCTACATGGGCCTGCAGGTGGACCTGCGCTCGTTTGCCTCGCCGGGCGTGCTGCTCTTCGCCGCGGTGCTGAGCGTCGCCGCGATCGCCAGCAAGCAGGTCTGCTCGCTCGCCGTTCGCGAGACGGGCCTCAACCGATGGGCGGTAGGCCTGGGCATGGTCCCCCGCGGCGAGGTGGGCCTGATCTTCGCCGGGGTCGGGGCCACCGCCATGGTCGCGGGGGCGCCGGTGTTCGACGGCGAGACCTTCGCGGCCATCGTCGCCATGGTCATGGTGACGACCCTCGCGACCCCGCCCCTGCTGCGGGCCGCGTTCCCGCGAGCCACCGGAAACGGCCGGGAGCAGCAGCAGCCCGTCCGTTGACACGTGTTCCGTGGACACGTAGCATGTGTCCATGAATGTCACCTTGTCCATCGACGATCGGGTGGTGGCCGAAGCACGCCGCATTGCCGCGGACCGAGGCACGAGCCTGAATCAGCTCGTGCGCGACTATCTGAACGAGTTGACGCGCAACGACGACGTGGAGACGATCATCCGCGAGCTCGACGCGATGTGGTCCGAACGGACGTACCGCTCGCAGGGCCCATGGACCCGGGAAGAAGCGCATGAGCGGTCGTGAGTTCATCGACACCAATGTACTGCTCTACGCCGACGACACCCGCGACCCTCGAAAACAGACCCGCGCGATCGAGCTGATCCGACGTCTGTTGCGCAATCGACGGGGGGTGGTGTCGCTTCAGGTCCTCCAGGAGTTCTTCGCCGTCGCCACCCGCAAGCTCTCGATGCCGAGCGAGGACGCCCGGCGTCGCGTCGTGAGGTACTCGCGGTTCGACGTCGTCACGCTTGGCCCGCCGGACTTGCTGGCGGCGATCGATCTTCACCGCCTTCACCGCCTGTCCATCTGGGACGGGTTGATCGTGCGCGCGGCGCTGAACGGCGCCTGCACGAAGCTGCACACGGAGGACATGCAGCCCGGCTACGTCGTCGATCGACTGACCCTCGTCAATCCGTTCCACGGAATCGGCCTCGATGCCTGAACCCTCGTGGCGGCCGCGGCGGCCCCTGCGGCCGTTTCCGCAAATCGACCCCGCCGAGCGGCGGGTGCTCGACGGGTGGGTGCGCGTGGCCGGCGGCGTCGTCGTGGTGCACGCCCTGCTGATGCTGACGCTGTGGGCGCGCCCGGGGCGGATCGCGCTCTGGATCTGGTACGGGGCGCCCATCGCCCTCGCCGTCGTCACCGCGGGGCTGCTCGTCGCCTCGCTGCGGTCGGCCCGCCGCTGGAAGCACGGCATGAACGCTTGGCACGTGCTCGGCTATGTCGGGCTCGTGACGGTCATCTTCACGCTGCCGGTGTACGACCCGTACCCGTCGTCGTACGACGACCGGCCGAGCCGCGTCGCGTTCCGGCTGCCCCTCGACGGCCCCGTGACCGTCGCGTGGGGCGGGCCGACGGCCGACGTCAACTACCA
This sequence comes from Vicinamibacterales bacterium, assembly GCA_965215105.1. GTDB lineage: Bacteria > Acidobacteriota > Vicinamibacteria > Vicinamibacterales > UBA8438 > JAJEEA01. The sequence goes on along the minus strand of OZ244051.1, from coordinate 4,793,333 downwards.
CGTGTTCCTGCCCGACCAGCGGTGGGCCTACGACCTCGTCGTCACCCGGGACGGGCGCACGTTCCGCACCGACGGGGTCGCGCTCGACGACTATCTGGTCTACGGCCTCCCGGTGTACGCCCCGGCCGCGGGCACCGTCTTCGCGACCCTCGACGGCGAGCCCGAGGTCGCGATAGGCGCGCGGCGATGGGGTCTGGCGGGGCTCGGCAACCACGTCGGCATCGAGGTCGCTCCCGGCGAGTTCCTCTTCGTCGGCCATCTGCAGCCGGGCACCGTCGCCGTCGAGGTCGGCGACCGGGTGGCGGCAGGCCAGTTGCTCGGACGGGTCGGCAACTCCGGCAACAGCAGCGAGCCCCACGTGCACCTCCACCTGCAGGACTCGCCCCGCCAGTGGTTCGGCGAGGCGATTCCGTTCCACTTCCACGGTTACCGGCACGCGGGCCGGCTGGTCGAGCACGGGATGCCCCGCGGGGGCCGGGGGCGCGGCGAGTACCGGGGCGAGCGCATCGAGCACGCGGGCGCGGGTGTGGCCGCCGGCGGTGGGTGATCACCCGCCGAGCGCGCCGATCTCGCGGTAGAGCGCGGCCGAGGCGACGATGCCGTTGTGGAAGTTGCCCAGGTCGAGCTTCTCGTTCGGGGCGTGGGCGTTCTCGTCGGGCAGGCCGACGCCGAAGAGGACGGCGGGGAGGCCGAGGACCTCCTGGAAGGTGGCCACGACCGGGATCGACCCGCCCTCGCGGTTGAACACCGGGGCCCGGCCGAACCCCGTCTCCATGGCCCGCCCCGCGGCGCGGACGAACGGGTTGTCGAAGTCGGTCATCCACGGCTTGCCGGTGTGCATGCGGGTGACCGTGACGTCGACCGTCCTCGGCGCCACCTTCCGGGCGTAGGCCTCGAACAGCTCGCCGATCTTCCCCGGGTCCTGGTCGGGCACGAGCCGCATGCTCACCTTGGCCATCGCGGTGGCCGGGATCACGGTCTTGGCGCCCTCCCCCGTGAACCCCGCGAGCACCCCGTTGACCTCGAACGTGGGCCGGCCCCAGAGCCGCTCGAGGGTGGTGTACCCCGCCTCGCCGAACAGCTTCGGCGCGGCCAGATCGGCGCGGTAGCGCCGCTCGTCGAACGGCAGCTTCGCGAACTCGGCCCGCTCGGCGTCCGAGAGGGGCCGCACATCGTCGTAGAAGCCGGGAATCTTCACCCGCCCGCCGCGGTCCTTCATCTGCGCAAGCATCTGCGCGAGGACGAAGGCGGGGTTGGCGACGGCGCCCCCGAACGAGCCCGAGTGGAGGTCGCTCGCGGTGCCCCGAACGTCGATCTGGCAGTAGGTCAGCCCCCGCAGGCCGTAGCAGATGGACGGCACCCCGCGGTCGAACATCGGGGTGTCCGAGATGACCACCACGCTGGCGTCGAGCTCGTCCTTGTGCTCCCGCACGAACCCGTCGAGGTGGGTGCTGCCCACCTCCTCCTCGCCCTCGAGGATCAGCCGGATGTTCACCGGCAGCCGTCCGCCCTCGCGCAGACAGGCCTCGACGGCCTTGAAGTGCATGAAGATCTGGCCCTTGTCGTCGGCGGCGCCGCGGGCGTAGATCTCGCCCTGCCGCACCGTCGCCTCGAACGGCGGCGACTCCCACTGGTCGACGGGGTCGACGGGCTGCACGTCGTAGTGCCCGTAGAACAGGATGGTCGGGGCGCCCTCGGCGTGCAGCCAGTCGCCGTAGACCACGGGGTTGCCGGGCGTCTCGATCAGCCGGACGTTCTCGAGGCCGACCCGCTTCAGCTCGGCCGCCGTCCACTCCGCGCAGCGAGCCACGTCAGCGGCGTGGTCGGGCAGCGCGCTGACGCTGGGAATGGCGAGGTACTCGGTCAGCTCCCGCACGTAGCGGTCACGGTTGGTGTTGATGAAGTCCGTGACGGCGTCGAGTGTCATGGCGTCTGTCTCGCTGGGTCCAAGGCTCCAAGGTGGCAGGTCGGCGCGCCGGCGACGACCGACCGGCGAGGGAACGACTTACTCAGCGTATCACTACCGGGCCGACGAACTGAACGGGCGCCGCGTGCGCCGCCGGCCCGCGCACGGCGGGGAGCCGGATGAACGTTGGGGGTCTCGCTGTGCCTGGCCGACGCCTGAAACAGTCTCCGGGGCACCGATGCGGTCGACGCTGGCGGCGCAGACCACGTCCACCCCGGCGCCCGTGCGCATGAGGATGCGCCAGGTATGCGCTGCCGGGCCGGCCGCTGCCGACGCCCGCCCGTCCCGGGTCGACGCAGTCGACCGACCCGGCCCCGATGTGCCCGGTGGCGGTATCATTCCTCCATGCTCGTTCGATCGACTTCCCGTCAACCGGAGTTGCCCACCCCGCTCAAGACCGCTTGCGGAGATCGACGACGACGCAGGCAGGCCGTGGCGACCGAGGTCAGCGCCATCGACTGGCACGGCACGTGCATCTCCATTGCCGGGACCGCGGAGGAGCTCCTGGCGAACCGCGGGCGGCGCGCCGACCGATAGCGGCACCGCGCGTTGAGGACCGCCATGAACGGCTTCGCAAGCGCTGGTTTCGAGCGATCGCTCGCCATCGAGGACGAATGCCATTCCAGATCGAGCAGAAGCTCGTCGTCGCCATCGCGTCCAGCGCCCTCTTCGACTTGGGGGAAGCAGACCGCGTGTTCAGGCAGCAGGGCGAGGACGCCTATCGGCGGTACCAGCGGGAGCACGAGGACGAAGTGTTGGAGCGCGGCGTGGCGTTCCCGTTCATCAGGCGGTTGCTGTCGTTCAATCGGTCACCGGACGACTCCCCGGTCGAGGTCGTTCTTCTGTCCAGGAACGACCCGGACACCGGTTTGCGCGTGTTCAATTCCATCGAGGCGTACGGTCTGGACATCACGCGTGCCGCGTTTCTTGACGGCAACCCGCCCTTTCGGTACATCCCCGACTTCAACGCCAGTATTTTTCTATCGGCGAACGAGCGTAACGTGGAGGAAGCGATCATGGCCGGATACCCTGCTGGCCTCGTGCTCGACAGCGTGATCAACGACGACTCGGATGACGTTGAGCTTCGTGTCGCCTTCGATTTCGACGGCGTCCTGGCGGACGACTCCGCAGAGCGAGTGTTCCAATCGGACGGACTCGAGGCATTCCAGCGAGTCGAGAGCGAACAGGCGGACATCCCGCACGACACCGGCCCCGTCCAGGAGCTCTTCGTCAAGATCGCCAAGCTTCAGGAAATCGAGAAGGCGCGCGCCGCAACTGCCCAACACTACGAACGCAGGCTCAAGGTCGCCATCATCACCAGCCGGAACGCGCCCTCTCACAAGCGCGTGGTGACATCGCTTCGAGCGTGGGGCATCACGGTCGATCAGACGTTCTTTCTCGGGGGCATGGACAAGTCGCGCATACTCAAGACCTTCCGCCCGCACATCTTCTTCGACGACCAGAAGCTGCACCTGGACAGCGCGACCGCCGTAGTGCCGTGCGTCCACGTTCCGGTTGGCCGCTGACGAATGCCCTTGGGAGCTCTCGCCCACCCAAGGGGACTCATGGGAGGTCTGCCGGCTCGTACCAGACCCCGCAACCAGCCGCCGATTCGGGTCGTGCCGGCGATGGCGGCCAGGATGTCTCCCCGAACCATCCACTCGCCGCCCGGCGGCGCCCGGTCGCTGCGGATCGCCGCCGACAGGGGATCACCCGCCCAACAGCCCGTGGAAGTGCGCCGTGAAAGGCGCCGTCTCTCAGCGGGTGCGAATCCCGCCCGGCAACTGTCGCTCCAGCCGGTAGCAGTCGGAGCGGACGATGGAGGTGACGACATCGGTTGAAGCACTCCGACACCAAAGGGCCGCCATTGGGCGGTTCAGCGACCACGCGGGCCGTAGCGCGAGCGAACGCCGAGCAGGCCTCGAAACCTGTAATGCGGAAGCCGACCCGCCTTCCACACGGGGAAGGCTGCCAGCGGTCGGGAAGGCGAGCGACGCGGGCACCGACCGTTTCCGCCGGGGTATTGGCGACGGCACGCATGGAAGAGGGGGATGGACGCAACACGGGAAGCCCTGCCGGTGGCGCGGCACACGTCAACCGACAGCCCGCGAGGGTCAGGTCGGGCCGACAGGGTGGCGGAGAGGTCCGTAGGTACCGAGGAAGCCGGGTAATGCCGGCGGAGGGAAGGGACCTACTGCGTTCTTCGACCGGCCCACGAACCGCTTCACCTTCAGATGCTGCTTGATCCACTTAAAAAACAGCTCGATCTGCCACCGTGATTTGTAGATGTCCGCAATCGTTTTGGCCACCCACGTCGTGTTGTTGGTCACGAACACGTACCGGTTCTTCGTCTTCAGGTCCTTGTAGACCACCCGCCGCAGCGGCTCCGCATACGCCTTGCGGCCACGCGCGCTCGTCAGCTCGATCGTCTCGTCGCTGATGACCCCGGTCCCGGGGCGGACCGCGTGCGCTTCAGTGACCCCGTACCGCACGCCCCGCTTCAGGCGCGTCACGAAGGTCACGCCCTGCGCCTGCAATTGATGGAACCACTTGAAGTCCAGATACGCCCGGTCCGCCACGACCACGCTCCCGGCCGGGAATGTCCAGGTTCGGACCGCCGTGACGTCGGCGGTCTTGCCGTCGGTCACTTGGACGAAGCTCGGCAGATGACCCTCCTGATCCAGTCCGACGTGCAGCTTGACGGCCGCCTTGGTGCGTCGAAACGACGCCCACGGAAAGACCGACAGGCACAAGTCGATGGTGGACGCATCGACGGCGTACAACTTGTTCTTGAACCGAAAGCCGTGCCTCGGCGCGTGCGCCTGGCAGCGGCTCAACAGGCGTCCGAACAGCGCTTCGTAGAGAGTGTACGGCTGCTCGGTGTTGACCCGCGCCAGCGACGAACGACTGACGGTCCCCACGCCGAGATGATAGAGCTTGCGCCCCTGGGCGCCGAGGTTGCTCACGATGTCCCGCAGACTCTGTCGGCCCGTCAACTGCGCCAAGCCAAGGGCCACGAACTGCGCCCAGCGGCTCATGACGCGCAGCCCCTGACCGCACTGGTGCTCGCGCGCCTCGGCGTCGAATTCATGTCTCGGAAGGAACCTGAGGAGTTGCGCGAAGACTGTGTTATGATGGGCCACGGCTTGGATCTCCAGTCTTTTGAATGACTTGTGGCCAAATCATTCTACCGGATATGGAAGGTTCAAGCCGCCTTTATTTGAAGGTGTGTGGGACAGTAGTGGCTCAGCATATACGCGTTGAGTCAGGCGCACTGCCGGACCGCAGTGATTCTGTACGCCACCACGAACCCCGCGGCGCGGGAGGCGCGGATTGGGATTTCAGACCCGATTCGACGGGGAACCCGTGCCCGGGTTGTCTTGCGTCCCGTGTGTCTGCCGGTACTTGCGGATCTCGTGGGCCGGAAGCGAACGGTTGCCGATGACAGACGCCGACATGAGTACGCGGCTCAGTTGGCGTACGGTGCCCAGGCGCAGACATGACGGCTGCTTCCGAGGGAGCCGCTATCGCAGTCCGCGTGGCTACCCGCAAACGCCCTCGTTTGCGGCTTGGTTACCGGGGACCCGATGAGGGCGAGCCGAGGCTGGTCTCAGAGGACCTCGGCGCCGACGAACCGCGCGCCTCACAGCAGCTCGTTCAGCCTCGCGTAGCCGCGCCGGCTGACCGGCAGCTCGGTTCCGTCCTCGAGCACCGCGACGTAGCTGTCGCGAGTGGCCGGCCCGAGCCGGGTGAGGCGGTCGACGTTGAGCAGGTAGGAGCGGTGGATCCGGACGAACCGGGCGGGGTCGAGCTGGGCTTCGAGGTCGGCCAGGGTCTGCTGCTTCAGCCGCTCCCGGCCTCCGGCGACGACGCCCACGTAGTCGTCGCGCGCGCGGACGTAGTCGACGCTGCCGACGGGGACGACGTCGACCCGCGCGCCGGTGCGGATGAGGATGCGCCGGAGGTGCGCGCCCGCGGGCCGCGCGCTGGCGACGACGCGCGAGACCGGCGTCGGCTGCGCGCGCGCCAGCCGCCCCCGCGCCTCGTCGAGGGCCTCGGCGAACCGCTCGGGGCCGAAGGGCTTCAGCAGGTAGTCGACGGCGTGGACCTCGAACGCGCGCAGGGCGTGCTCGTCGTGGGCGGTGACGAAGATGACGCCGACGTCGGGCCCGATCAGCTCCAGCACCTCGAACCCGTCGAGCTTGGGCATCTGGACGTCGAGGAAGACCAGGTCCGGCCGGAGGTCGTTGACGGCCCGGACCGCCTCGAACCCGTTCGCGCACTCGGCGACGATCTCGATGTCGTCGTGCGCGGCGACGTACTCGCGCACGAGCACCCGCGACAGCTCCTCGTCGTCCACCACGACGGCCCGGATGCGGCGCGCGCGCGAGGTCACCGGCAGCCTCCGCGGGACGGCGTTCTCGCCGGGACCGCATCCTCCCCCGACGCGCCGGCATCCTCGATGCGCGGGAAGCGCAGGTCGACCTCGAACCAGCCGCCCTCGCGCCGCCAGCGGGCGACCGCCTCGCGGCCGAAGCGGGCGGCGAGGCGCCGCTCGACGTTGGCGAGGCCCACCCCGGTCCCCGCCTGCGCCGCCGCCTCCGGGTCGAACGGGTTCCGGACCCGCACGCGCACGCCGGCCTCGTCGCAGCTCGCCCTCACCTCGACGACGCCGCCGTCGACGAGGGGGCGGATGCCGTGCCGCACCGCGTTCTCGACCAGGGGCTGGAGAATGAGGGGCGGGACCCGGCACGGGCCGCACCCGGGCCCGAGCACGACCTCGCTGTCGAGACGCGGCCCGTAGCGGACCTTCTCGATGTCGAGGTAGGCGCGGACCATCGCCATCTCATCCTCCAGTCGGATCTCGTCCTCGGCCCCGAGCCGCACGCTGCTCCGGAAGAAGTCCGCCAGCAGCAGGCACATGCGCCGCGCGCCGGCCGGATCGGCCGAGGTCAGGGCGCTGATCGACTGGAGGCCGTTGAAGAGGAAGTGCGGGTCGATCTGCGCGCGCAGCGCCTTGAGCTCGGCCTCGCGCGCCAGCACCTCCAGGCCGAGCTCGCGCGCCTCGGCGCGGCGCGACTGATCGAAGGCCGCGAGCAGGTAGTGCAGCAGGCTGGAGAGCCAGAACAGCAGCACCCCGGCGGTGGCGACGGCCGCGAGCTGCGCGGGCGTGAGGCGCACCGTGTCGCCGAGGCCGGGCCGGCCGGCCAGCACGCCCGTCCAGCCGGCCCACGCCGCGGCCCACACCGTCGCCGCCACCATCCCCGCGCCCGCGTGCATGGCGAGCGTCCGGCCCAGCGACGCGGCCTCCAGCGGCGCGGCGCGGCAGACGTACCGGGCGGACAGGCAGACGAACGCCAGGACCAGGCAGGGCGGCACGACGACGGCGAGGGCGACGGTGATGCCGGCGCCGGGGTTCGCGGCCGACCAGGCGACGGCGCCCAGCGACCCGATCACGGCCCAGGACGCCAGGTACAGGTTGCGGCGCCGGGTCGACCCGAGGATGGGATGCACGGCTCAGTTCCCGACCACCACCGCCCCCATGAGCATGGGCCCGCGGAGGGTCAGCACCGGCGCGCCGGCCGTCGCCTCGGGGCGGGCGGCGCGAATCCTGGAGAGGATGGGATGCACGGCTCAGTTCCCGACCACCACCGCCCCCATGAGCATGGGCCCGCGGAGGGTCAGCACCGGCGCGCCGGCCGTCGCCTCGGGGCGGGCGGCGCGAATCCTGGACGCGCCGCCCAGCCCCGGACCCAGGTTGGGCGAGACCGCCCAGTGATCGGGAACCCGTAGCGAGACCCGCCCCATGACGACGCGGATGTCGATGACGGCCGAGTCCCCTTCCATCTCCGCCTCGCGCAGGTCGACCACCAGTCGTCCCATGACCGCCACCGCGTCTCCCCCGCGGAACGCGCCGGTCACCACGCGCTGCTCGTGCCGGCCCATGAAGGCGAAGGCATCGAGACGGCCGCCGCGCGACACGGCCGACTCGCCGTCGCCCGGACCCCGCGTGGCGCCCATCTCGGCGAGGGTCACCCCCAGGACCACGATCGCCGCGATTCCCAGCAGCCCCCGTCCCACGTACGGTCCTCTGGTCATTGCCCTTCCCCTGGCGGCCCGTGGAGGAAGTCCCCGCCGCATTCGAGCCGCGATGCACGCCGCCTTCGCCCGCCAAAACGTCGCCGGCGGGTCTCGCGCCAGCGAAGCTCCCGCCGCGACCGCACGGTAGCGCCACCGCCGCCCGACGCCCGATCCCCCCAGGCGTTCCACGGCGGAGGCCCCCGGTCGACGTGCCGGCGCGCCGAGCCCCGCCGGCCGGCTCCCCGGCCCGTCAGTTGCGGATCTCTATCCCGCCCATGAACACGGTCCCCTTCAGCACCAGCCGCTTGGACGCCACCGCCGGACCGCGGGTCTTGTCCTCCACCCCGCCCATCAGCGACGTCACCCCCAGCTCGACCGTCCAGTCCTCGGGCACGCGGATGTCGACGCCGCCCATCATCGCGAAGACGTGGATGACGGCCCGCCCATCGGCGATGTCCGCCTCCCGCAGGTCGAGGTCGACGCCGCCCATGAACGCCGACGCGGATCCGCCGCGGAAGTCCGCGGACCGGTTCCGGCGCTCGACGGCGCCCAGGAACGCCGCGGCCGACTCCTCCGACTCGGAGACCGCGGAGAGGTCCCTCGAGTCGGACAGCACATTGATCAGCGCCCGGACGCCGACCGCGACGAGGACGAGCGGCCAGAGGTCCCAGAGGTCCACGTCGATCAGGTTCAGGCTGTTCAGCAGCAGCAGCGCCCCCGCCGCGGCCAGCAGGGTACCGCTCACCGCCGACGCGCGGTCCCGGGCGTCGACGAGGTTCCTGAGGCCGACGACGAGCAGGATCACCGGCCAGAACCGCAGGATGGTCCAACTGTCGACGAGGCCGAGGTTGTCGAGCAGGAACGCAAGGCCCACCGCGGTCAGGACGATGCCCGGCAGGAGCGGTCCGAACGCGATGCGCGATCGGCGCCCGGAGCGCCGGCCTTCGTCGTGGTTCTGGAGCGTATCGGTCAACGTGCACCTCCTCGGTCGTCGTTGGCGTCCATCCTGGCCGCCAGCGGCGCGTCGGCGCCAGCGCTTTTCGGTGAGTGGCGGATCCGCGCCGGTGAACGGCGCCGGGCGACAGTCCGTGCGAGTGCCCGCGTCGTCCGCGCGCCCGGCCCCGGAATCGTCGGGGCTCCGGTCGTCAAGGAGCGGTTCGCGTCCAGCGGCCGCGAATCGTGATGCTGTTCGTGGCGCCGGGCAGCGTCACGTCGAAGACCTCTTCGAAGCCCGCCTCGGTCCGCGTCGTGGTGAGCGTCGCGCGTGCGCCGCGCGCGTTCTCCGACGCCTCCAGCACGAACACCATGCGCTGCGGTGGGGTCGACGCGTCGTCGAGCACGAACGTGTTCACGAATCCCTCGCTGTTGAACTGGCGCAGGACGTACGTGTTGCGCTCGGCATCGAAGCTGACCACGCTCCAGTCCTCGTGCACGTCGCCGTCGGGCAGTCCGTCCTGCGGCGGGAAGACCGACCGGTTTCGCCCCAGCAGGTACCGACCCTGCAGAACGAACTCGTACGTGCGCTCGCCACGACCCTCGCCGAACGTGGCGGATTCCTCGCCGGTCCACGCACCGGTGAAGAACTCGAACGCGGACCAACGGTCCGGCTCGCCGGCCGGTTGGCCACTGGCGGGAACGGCGATGCACGCGAACAGCAACAGCGTCGGGATGGCTCTCATTGGAATCCTCCGGGTGAACACGATTGCGCGGCAGCGTTCACCGTACCGCGCCCGCCGGACCGGGGATTGTAAGGAACCGACACGCCTATTCCACCTCGAGCTGATGCCGCCCCCCGCGCCGGTGTTGACGGCCACGTACTGGCGGCCGTCGACGGCGTAGGTGATGGGGAAGCCGACGACGGGCGAGCCGAGGTTGATCTCCCACAGCACCGCGCCGGTCTCCTGGTCGAGGGCGCGGAAGCGGCCGTTGACGTCGCCGCCGAAGACCAGCCCCCCGCCCGTCGCCATGACCGACATGGTGGCCGCGCGCTGCTCGTGCAGCCACACCGTGCGGCCCGTCTCGGCCGACACCGCGTAGACGGTGCCGAGCTCGTCCTCGCCGGGGGTGATCTGGTGCCTGGCCGCGAGGGCGTATATCTCCAGGCCTCCCTGCCCGCCCGCGGTCAGGGCCCGCGCCCGCTCGCTGCGGACGTCGTCGGTGGCGAGCATGCGCGCGCAGGTGTTGCGCAGCGGCATGTACATGGTGTTGGTCAACGGGCTGTAGGCGCCCGCCTCCCAGTCCTTGCCGCCGGCCCAGGTGGGGCACGCGAGCACTTCCTGCCCGAGCGCGGTGAAGGTGACCTCGGCGTTCTCGGTCACCGCGCCGGTGGCTCCGTCGATGTCGTTGATGACGTTCTGCGAGACGGTGGGGGTGGCCCACAGGAACTCGCCGGTCTCGCGGTCGAGCGTATAGACGACGCCGGTCTTGCCGGGGATGCCCGTCACCACCCGGCGGACCTCGCCGGGCTGGATGCGGGGGTTGATCCAGCTCACGGCGTCGGGGTCGGGGGCGACGGCGGTGTCGACGAGGAGGCGCTCGAAGGGATGGTCGAGGTCCCAGTGGTCGTTCAGGTGCTGGTAGTACCAGCGGATCTCGCCGGTCTCGACGTCGAGGGCCAGCGTCGAGTTGTGATAGAGGTGCGTGTTCTCGATCCCGCCGAGCATGAACTTGGGGGCCGGCGAGGTGACCGAGGTGCCCTGGAAGATGAGCCGCAGCTCGGGGTCGTAGCTGGCCGGGATCCACGAGCCGACGTGGACCCGCCGCTCGTAGGCCACGCCGCCCCACGTCTCGTCGCCGGGCTCGCCGGGGGCCGGCACCGTGCGCCGCCGCCACAGCTCCTCGCCGGTGCGGGCGTCGTGGGCGACGAGGACGCACGACTCGGGGCCCCCGCGGGGCCGGCAGCTCCGCCCCGAGATGACCCGGCCGTCGGCGATGATGGGGCCCGAGCTGTGCCCGGCGGGAGTCTCCTGGTAGTCGAAGATCTCGGTCTCCCAGACGACGTCGCCGGTCTCGACGTCGAGGGCGTAGGCGTAGTCGTCGTCGCTGATGTTGATGATCTGCCGGTCGTAGATGGCGATGTTCCGCATGCTGCGGGCGTTGCCGCCGACGAACTCGTAGACGTCGTCGGGCAGGTCGCGGCGGTACTCCCAGACGAGGTCGCCGGTCGTGGCGTCCAGGGCCTGGATGATGTCGGTGACCGTAGGCATGTACACCACGCCGCCGTAGGCGAGCGGCGTGACCTCCTGGGTGCCGGGCGGCAGCGCGCGCGACCACGCCATCTGCAGCTCGCCGACGTTGTCGCGGTTCACCTGGTCGAGGGGGCTGTCACTAGTGTCCCACATTTTTGGCGGTTTTAGGCCCACGTCAGCGACAACTGGGGGTCGGGAGGGTCAGAACCCGGTGGCGACGGCGTCGTGAGAAGATCCAGGAGTGGCCGACGTTCAAACAGGTTGAGCTGGAGCACCTGCAGCATCTTGTAAAGGCTCCAACTCACTCGCATGAGGAACTTGAGATACGCCAACAGCAGGTACATGCACATCGCCACCCACAACTGCGTCAAGACCGCGTTCTTCGACCGGCCCACGAACCGCTTCACCTTCAGATGTTGCTTGATCCACTTGAAAAACAGCTCGATCTGCCATCACTAGTGTCCCACATTTTTGGCGGTTTTAGGCCCACGTCAGCGACAACTGGGGGTCGGGAGGGTCAGAACCCGGTGGCGACGGCGTCGTGAGAAGATCCAGGAGTGGCCGACGTTCAAACAGGTTGAGCTGGAGCACCTGCAGCATCTTGTAAAGGCTCCAACTCACTCGCATGAGGAACTTGAGATACGCCAACAGCAGGTACATGCACATCGCCACCCACAACTGCGTCAAGACCGCGTTCTTCGACCGGCCCACGAACCGCTTCACCTTCAGATGTTGCTTGATCCACTTGAAAAACAGCTCGATCTGCCATCGCGATTTGTAGATGTCCGCAATCGTCTTCGCCACCCACGTCGTGTTGTTGGTCACGAATACGTACCGATTCTTCGTTTCCGGGTCCTTATAGACCACCCGTCGCAGCGGCTCACCATATGCCTTGCGGCCCCGAGCGCTCGTCAGCTCCATCGTCTCGTCGCTGATGACCCCGGTCCCGGGGCGGACGGCGTGCGCTTTCGTGACCCGATACCGCACGCCCCGCTTCAGGCGCGTCACAAAGGTCACGCCCCGCGCCTGCAACTGATGGAACCACTTGAAGTCCAGATACGCGCGGTCCGCCACGACCACGCTGCCGGCCGGAAACTCCCAGATGCGGGCCGCCGTGACGTCGGCGGTTTTGCCGTCGGTCACCCTGACGAAGGTCGGCAGATGGCCGCCGTGATCCAGTCCGACGTGCAGCTTGACGGCCGCCTTCGTGCGTCGAAACGACGCCCACGGGAAGACCGACAGACACAAGTCGATGGTGGACGCATCGACGGAGTACAACTTGTTCCTGAACCGAAAGCCGTGCCTCGGCGCGCGTTCCTGGCAGCGGCTCAACAGGCGTCCGAACAACGCTTCGTAGAGGGTGTACGGCTGCTCGGTGTTGACCCGCGCCAGCGACGAGCGGCTGACCACCGTCCTCACGCCGAGGTGATAGAGCTTGCGCCCCTGGGCGCTGAGGTTGCTCACGATGTCCCGCAGGCTCTGTCGGCCCGTCAACTGCGCCACGCCGAGGGCCACGAACTGCGCCCAGCGGCTCATGACGCGCAGCCCCTGGCCGCACTGGTGCTCGCGCGCCTCGGCGTCGAATTCATGTCTCGGAAGGAACCTGAGGAGTTGCGCGAAGACTGTGTTATGATGGGCCACGGCTTGGATCTCCTGTCTTTTGAATGACTTGAGGGCCAAATCATTCTACCAGATCTGGAAGGTTCAAGCCGCCTCTATTTGAAGGTGTGTGGGACAGTAGTGATCTGCCATCGCGATTTGTAGATGTCCGCAATCGTCTTCGCCACCCACGTCGTGTTGTTGGTCACGAATACGTACCGATTCTTCGTTTCCGGGTCCTTATAGACCACCCGTCGCAGCGGCTCACCATATGCCTTGCGGCCCCGAGCGCTCGTCAGCTCCATCGTCTCGTCGCTGATGACCCCGGTCCCGGGGCGGACGGCGTGCGCTTTCGTGACCCGATACCGCACGCCCCGCTTCAGGCGCGTCACAAAGGTCACGCCCCGCGCCTGCAACTGATGGAACCACTTGAAGTCCAGATACGCGCGGTCCGCCACGACCACGCTGCCGGCCGGAAACTCCCAGATGCGGGCCGCCGTGACGTCGGCGGTTTTGCCGTCGGTCACCCTGACGAAGGTCGGCAGATGGCCGCCGTGATCCAGTCCGACGTGCAGCTTGACGGCCGCCTTCGTGCGTCGAAACGACGCCCACGGGAAGACCGACAGACACAAGTCGATGGTGGACGCATCGACGGAGTACAACTTGTTCCTGAACCGAAAGCCGTGCCTCGGCGCGCGTTCCTGGCAGCGGCTCAACAGGCGTCCGAACAACGCTTCGTAGAGGGTGTACGGCTGCTCGGTGTTGACCCGCGCCAGCGACGAGCGGCTGACCACCGTCCTCACGCCGAGGTGATAGAGCTTGCGCCCCTGGGCGCTGAGGTTGCTCACGATGTCCCGCAGGCTCTGTCGGCCCGTCAACTGCGCCACGCCGAGGGCCACGAACTGCGCCCAGCGGCTCATGACGCGCAGCCCCTGGCCGCACTGGTGCTCGCGCGCCTCGGCGTCGAATTCATGTCTCGGAAGGAACCTGAGGAGTTGCGCGAAGACTGTGTTATGATGGGCCACGGCTTGGATCTCCTGTCTTTTGAATGACTTGAGGGCCAAATCATTCTACCAGATCTGGAAGGTTCAAGCCGCCTCTATTTGAAGGTGTGTGGGACAGTAGTGAGGGGGCTGTAGCCCCACCCGTCGAGAGTTCGCCGCCACATCGGCCAGTCCGCGGGATCGGGGTCCTGGAGCATCTCGTCGGTGACGGGCACGAAGTCGCGGGCGGGCTGCCCCTGCGCGCGGACCGCGCCCAGGGCGAAGGACGCGGCGGCAGCCAGGACGAGCAGGACCGGGATGGAGGAACGTGGTTGCGGCATCTGAGGACTCCCATGCGAAACGTGGGCGGCGGCCGGGTGAACGGCGTTGGTCCGCCTCCTGACGAGATATGCCGGTCGGCCAGCAGTTGACCGGGCTCTACTGGTCGGCCGGCGCAGACCGGATCCACTGGTCGGCGGGGCGCCGGCCGCGACCACGGTCGGCCCTTCTCCGACCGGTCCTGCTGGTCGCGGGCCAACGTACGCGTCCATGACCGCGCGCCCTCCCGCCCGCAACGGCGGCCGGCACAAACGGCGCCGGCCGGCCGACCGAGTCTACTGATCGCACGCCACGTAGGCGTCGATGACCGCGCGCTCGCCGGCCCGCCCCTCGCCCGCGTTGCCGTGCTCCATGCCGACGATGCCCTCGTAGCCCTTGCCCTTGAGGTGGCGGAACACGTTCAGGTAGTTGATCTCGCCGGTGGTCGGCTCGTTGCGGCCGGGGTTGTCGCCGACCTGGATGTAGGCAATCTCGTCCCACGCGCGGTCGAGGTTCGGGATGAGGTTCCCCTCGGTGATCTGCTGGTGGTAGAGGTCGTCGAGGATCTTGCACGACGGGCTGCCCACCGCCCGGCAGATCTGGTACGCCTGCGGGATGCCGGTCAGGAACACCCCGGGATGGTTCGCCCAGTGGTTCAGCGGCTCGAGCACCATGGTCAGGCCGGCCGGCTCGCACACCTCGGCCGCCCGCTTCAGGTTGTCGATGACCGTCGCGGTCTGGTAGGCCCGCTCGACCCCGCGGTCGTACTCGCCGGGGACGATCGTGCACCACCGCGCGTTGACCCGGTCCGCCACCTCGACCGCCCGCCGGACGTCGGCGAGAACCGCCTCGCGCACCTCCGGGTCGTCGGACGCGAACGACACCGCGCCCCACGCCGTGTGGGCCACGAAGACCCCCATCCGCATGCCGAGCCGGTCGAGCTCGGCCCCGATGCGCTCCTGCACGGCCACGTCGCGCCGGGGCAGGCTGTTCAGCCTGTGGCAAAAGTCGGGATTCAGGGATCGACAGAATGGGCCTGACGTACTAAACTCGCACGTATGGCGATGGGCACGACGCGTGACGACGGGTCTCAGCAATCGATGTGGTTGGCGACGGGCGAGCTGCCGCGAAGCGCGGGGCATCCGTTCTACGAACGGCTGAACCAGGTTCTGGGTGCGGCGGGGTTCGACGCGTTCGTGGAAGGCCTGTGCGCGAAGTTCTACGCGGTGATGGGGCGGCCGAGTCTGGCTCCGGGCCGGTATTTTCGGCTGCTGCTGATCGGGTACTTCGAGGGGCTGGACTCGGAGCGTGCGATTGCGTGGCGGGCGGCGGATTCGCTGAGCGTGCGATCGTTTCTGCACTTGTCAGCGCCGGCCTCGCCTCCGGACCATTCGACGATTTCGCGAACGCGGCGTCTGTTTTCGGTGGAGACTCACGAGGCGGTGTTCACGTGGGTGTTGCAGCAGTTGGCGGAGTCGGGCTTGGTTCAGGGGAAGACGTTGGGCATCGACGCGACGACGCTGGAAGCGAACGCGGCGATGCGGGCGATCGTGCGTCGGGACACGGGGGAGGACTACAACACGTTCCTGACGCGTCTGGCGAAGGCGTCCGGCATCGAAACGCCGACGGCGGAGGAGTTGGCTCGTTTTGACCGGAAGCGGAAGAAGAAGACGTCGAACGAGGAGTGGACGCACCCCCACGACCCGGACTCGAAGGTCGCGAAGATGAAGGACGGCAGCACGCACATGGCCCACAAGGTGGAGCATGCTGTTGACCTGGGGACGGGTGCGGTGGTTGGTGTGACGCTTCAGGGTGCGGAGAAGGGCGATACGGAGACGGTGGTGGAGACGGCGGTCACGGCGGCGGAGCAGGTGGAGGCGGTGTTGCCGGAGGGGTCGGGAGTTGCGGAGATGGTTGCGGACAAGGGCTACCACAGCAACGAGACGCTGGTGGGTCTGGCTGCGGTGGGTGTTCGGAGTTACATTTCGGAACCGGACCGGGGCAGGCGCTCGTGGAAGGAACACCCGGAGGCTCGGGACCCGGTGTACGGGAACCGGCGTCGGATTCGGGGCAAGCGGGGCCGTCGCTTGCTGAAGAGCCGCGGCGAGGTTGTGGAGCGGACGTTCGCGCATGCGTATGAAACGGGCGGCATGCGGCGGGTTTACCTGCGGGGCCACCCGAACATTCTGAAGCGCCTGCTGGTGCACGTGGCGGGACTGAACCTCGGGCTGCTTCTGCGTCACCTGACCGGGGTCGGCACGCCCCGGAGCCTGCAGGGGCGGGCGTTTTCCGTCATTTGCGGTCTGATCGGGCGCCTGATCGACCTCTGGAGGCGTCTGACGGGCTCCTGGGGCGTCAATTGGCCGCGGGCGGCTCCCGTCGGCTCAATCGCTCATCGCGAAGCAGCCTGAACGAGCCGGATCGGCGGCCGGACTTCTCCCACGGGCTGTGTTGTCCTCGAGCGACCGGAACCCCTCGTCGTGCATGAACCGGAGCTGGTCGACGAGATCGTCGCCGGCGTGGTGGCGGAACATGCCGAAGTGCGGCGCGTAGTCGAGCCCGAAGCGCCGCCCGGTGGCGCCCTGGACGCCGGCGGGACGCGCGGCGGCGGCCGGGCGCGGGACGGCGCCGGAGCCGGCGGGAACCAGGCCCGCCGTCACCGCGGAAACGCCGGTCGCGAGAAACGATCGTCGGTTCATCGGTTGCTCCTCCGCGGGCGTCCCCGATATGCCCGCCCCAGCGGCAGAGCAGAGGCCGCCCCGGGCGAACTCGGGGTCATGCCCTGGGTCTGCCCCGGTCATTCCAGTCGAACATCGCCCTCAGGAGTTCCGGAGTCGAATAATCCCTGATGTCCTCGTCAGAGAATCCGGCCCCGCGCTGCCGCCTGTAGTACCACTCCTGGAAGTCCTCGTACTCCGCGAGCACACGGGCGCCGCCGATACGCTCGAAGCCGCCCAGTCCGGTCAGCCAGTTCCGTACTTTCCGCACGGCCGCTTCGCATTCGCCGCCATGCGCTTCGACATCCATGCCGGCCAGGTCGGATATTGCCGCCTGGTGGCGATAGGGCTGTTCCTCGAGTATCAGAATGACCTTCTCGGAAAGTGGATGCCCGCCGTAATGGCGACAACCGAAGTCGATGCCGAGCTCGAAAGGCATGTTGAGCCTGTAGTGTTCTCCCACCGCGCGGGCCTGACATCGGCTGAGGTCGTGGATCGAGTACCGGGAGGATGCAATCAACTCGAGGAGCTTGTCGATCCGTGCCTCACCGGCGTCAGTCCGTTCGGTGGCGATACGCGGGGTCAGTCCGAACCGTACGAGGCAGAAGAGAATGGCCTGGAGAATCTGTTCGTATTCCTCGTCCAATGGACAATTCAGAAATACGTTTCGATCGAATGCGGAGTCGTCGACCAAGTCGATGTCTACCCCTGGGGCGGAAACGGATCATTGCCATAGGATTCTCGTTCCCGAATTCGACCGTCCCGTCCATGAATGTACAGTTCAGTCCCCTGATTTCGAGCGATGTCACGTGCCGCCTCGATGGCATCGCGCTGCGTGTCGAACTTTCGCGTGACGCGATCGGCACCGGTTCTGCGAACAGCCCATTTCCCGTTTCGTAGAACGACGTGCTGCGCTCGGCGAGGCATTGCACCCTCCCGACCATCGTGGTCCGCTCACCGCAGCATACTACATTCGAGAGGCCGGCCCGGCGGCCCGGATGCTCAGCGGCCGAGTCCGCGGGGGAATATCCCTGGTCGACCGCCGGTCGACAAGAACGTCAGCCGGGCACCCGCGGGGAAGCGGGTTGGACGCGGGGCTCGATGACCGGTGCGGGGCGACGCCGACGGATCCGACGTAGCGGATGCCGCGCGGCGGCGCTATGATGACGGCACAACCGGGCGCAACCACCTGCGGGGTCGACGAGGCTTCGTCCATGGACGAACGGGATCTGCCGACGCTCATCCTCTGGCTCGCCGGGCTGACGCTGCTGGCGTGGCGCTCGCCGCGCGGCGCCCGGTTGCCCTGCGTCGTCGGCGCGTCCGTCTGGTGCGCGCTTCCGCTCTGGGAGCCGTCGCTGCGCACCGCCTGGCACTTCGGCCTGACCGCCGCGTTCCTCCTCGCCGGGCTCGCCCGCTGGCCGGGACCGCCGGTCGAGGCCGGGGACGGGGTGGCAAGTCGGGAATCGCGTGGAGGAGAAGACCATGACCCAGCCGATTCGTCCGTTCCCTCGGGGTGACCGGCGGCTTGACCGGCGACTGCCGCGGCGCGTCTTCCTGGAGCGAACGCTGCGGGCCGGCGCGGTCGGGGCCGCCGCCCTGTGGACGCCGGGGGTGCTCGCCCAGGAGCTGACGGCGACGCCGAGCAGCCGCTCCCTCGAAGGACCGTTCTACCCGGACGAGATGCCCCTCGACACCGACAACGACCTGCTGATCGTCAACGACTCGATCACGCCGGCGGTCGGCGAGGTGACGCACCTCCACGGCGCCGTCACCTCCCGCGCGGGTACGCCGCTGCGCAACGCGTTCGTCGAGATCTGGCAGTGCGACGCGAACCAGAACTACCGGCACAGCCGGGGCGCCCACGACGAGCTGGCGCCCGACGCGAACTTCCAGGGGTACGGCCGCTTCCTCACGAACGTGAAGGGCGAGTACTACTTCCGCACCATCAAGCCCGTGCCGTACGTCGTCGGCAACACGTTCCGCACCCCGCACATCCACTTCGCGGTCAGCCGGAACGGGGAACGCGTCTTCACGTCGCAGATGCTCGTCAACGGACATCCCGACAACACCCGCGACCGGCTGACGCAGCGCATCGAGGACCCGGTGGCGAAGGAGACGATTCTCGTCGACTTCGACCCGTTGCCGGGGTCGAAGATCGGCGAGCTGACCGCCCGCTTCGACATCGTCCTCGGCCAGACGGTGGAAGAGCTGGAAGACGGGTCCCTCGGCTGGGGCCTCGGGCGGGTGTAGCCCCGGGAGGAGTCGCCGTTGCGCTTCCACCGGCGGTGCGCCCCCGCCCCGCCGGTATCGAGACGCGCAGCTCCGCCCACACCCTGCCGGACACCGAAGCGAGAACGGCCGTGCGCCGCGCACGGGAGCCTTCTCGGGGAGTCGACGATGGAATCACGGGCGCTGACGTTCGGAACCGCGGCGGCGTTGGCGGTGGCGCTGGGGCTGCACGGTTGCGCCGCGCCGGACCAGCAAGCGGGAGGCGGCCCCCCCGGGGCGGCCGGGGACGGCGACGGCGCGCTCCGCGCCCTGCCGGCGTTCCGCGCCCTCGACAGCGACGAGGACGGCGCGATCTCGGCCGTCGAGATCGACGCGGCGACGGCGTCGCTCGCCTCGCTCGACGGTGACGGAGACGGACGATTGTCCGGGGGCGAGCTGCGGCCTCCCCGCCGCGGCGGCCGGATCGGCGGGCCGGCGCGGACGCCGGAGGAGGCGACGGCCGCATTCATGGCGATGGACGCCGACGCCGACGGCGCACTCGCGGGCGAGGAGCTGCCGTCACAGTTCCGGAGCCTCGTGTCGCGCGCCGATGCCGACGCCGACGGCGCCGCCTCCGAGGCGGAGATCCTGGCCCTGATGACCGAGGAGGCCGGCGGTCCCGGCGACCGGCGGCAGGCGGGAACGGAAGGACGGGACGCGGCACCGCCGGGGGCCGGGGGCGCCGGCGCACCGGCGCGGCCGCCCGTTCCGCTCATGGCCGCGCTCGACACGGACGGGGACGGCGCGGTCTCCGCGGCGGAGATCGCATCGGCCCCGCAGTCGCTGCGCGCGCTCGACGCCGACGGCGACGGCCGGCTGGCGCCGAGCGAGCTCCGGCCCGCGCCGAGCGACGACTAGCGAGGCTCCGCCCAGACCGACGAGCCAAGTGGCGGGGCGAGCGTCGACCAAGGGGCCGCCGGTTCTCGCCCCGGCCGGCCGCAAGCGCCCCGGGGACCGGCGACCCGCCTGCCCTGGTCGCGCGGAGCGCGTCCGAGACGCGCGGATGCGCTATCATTCTGGCGTGTCGGCGAAGAGCCCGCCGGCCGGGCCGGAGGCGCGCCGGGAGACGATGCGACAGACAGGACTGATGGCGGCCACCCTGGTCGCTGCCGTCGCGCTGGGCGCGGCCGACGCCGCGGCGCAACGCTCGTCGGAGCGGCGGGTGGCCAACCCCGGCGAGACGCAGTTCGAGCTGCAGTTGCTGCGGTCGTCGGGCGGGCCCGTGGTGCCGATCTTCGAGGGGTGGTACCGGAACCCCGACGGCACCTTCGAGCTGTCGTTCGGCTACTTCAACGTCAACACCGAGGAGACGCTGGAGATTCCCCTCGGGCCCGGGAACTTCATCGAGCCGGCCGAGCTCGACGGGGGCCAGCCGACCCGGTTCGAGGCGGTCCCCGAGAACGACCGGCGCCACCAGGGCGCGTTCACGGTGACGGTGCCGGCCGACTTCGGGAGCCGCGACGTCGTGTGGACGCTGCGCTCCCACGGGCAGACGCTCTCGGTGCCGGGGCGGCTGACCAGCCCGGCCTACGAGCTGGCCGGCTGGGAGTTCCCGGGGCGGTCGAGCGTCTCGCCCCGGCTGCGCCTCGCGCCGGACGGGCCGGAGGGGCGCGGGCCGCGGGGCATCACCGCCGCGGAAGCGCACGCGAAGGTGGGCGAGCCCCTCGAGCTCGCGGCGTGGGTGGCCCGCGACGCGGAGGCGGGCGGCGAGCGCCCCATCAACGTCAAGTGGTTCAAGCACCAGGGGCACGGCGACGTCGCGTTCGCGGAGCGGACGGCCAGCGTCGAGCCCGGGGCCTGGGCAGAGGAGGGCGGCGGGGCGCGGGTGGCCACCACCGCGACGTTCTCCGCGCCCGGCGACTACCTGCTGCGGGTGCTCGCGTTCAACGTGATCCGGGATTTCGAGTTCCAGTGCTGCTGGACCAACGGGTTCGTGCCGGTCACGGTGGTTCCGTGACCGCCGATCGGTGCCGCGCCGGGGAGAAGACCATCATGGCCAAGTCGAATACGTTCGGGAGCTGGAGTCGGGCGGCGTTCGCGGGGCTGGCGGCGACGCTGCTGCTGGCGGGCGCCGGCGGCGCGCAGGCGCAGAGCGGCAACGCGGCGGCGCCCGAGGCGGCCGACGCGGCGCCCACGTTCAGCCGGGACGTCGCGCCCATCCTGCAGCGGTCGTGCCAGCACTGTCACCAGCCGGCCGGCATCGCGCCGATGTCGCTGCTCAACTACCGCGAAGCGCGCCCCTGGGCCCGCAGCATCCGCGACCGGGTCGAGCGGCGCCTCATGCCCCCCTGGCACCTCGACACGACGGTGGGCATCCAGGACTACAAGAACGACATCTCGCTGACCCCGGCCGAGATCGACACCGTCGTCCGGTGGGTCGACGCCGGCGCGCCCGAGGGCGACCCCGCCGACCTGCCCGAGCCCCTCGAGTTCCCGCGCGCCGACGCGTGGGAGGTCGAGGCGATGCTGGGCCGGCCGCCCGACCTCGTCGTCCGCTCGACCCCCTACGACGTGCTCGCCAACGGGCAGGACCAGTGGTGGAACCCGGAGATCGAGTTCGAGGGCTTCGACGAGCCCCGCTACATCCGCGCGGCCGAGTTCAAGCCGTCCTACCCCCTGGGCATCAGGGTCACCCACCACGGGCACGCCTCGCTGCGCGGGACGGCGGCGGCCGAGGGCGAACGGCCGCCCCGGACGCACCTCGTCGGCATGGGCATCGGCAAGCGGTGGGATCTGTTGCCCGAGGGCGTCGGCAAGCTGCTGCCGCCGGGACCGGCGACGCTGCGCTTCAGCCTCCACTACTTCCCGGTGGGCGAACCGGTAACGGAAGTCGCCGAGGTCGGCGTGTGGCTCTATCCCGAGGGCGAGGCGCCGGACAAGATCACGGCCGGCGAGCGGCAGTTCTACGTCGACGGCACCCACCGCGAGCGCCTGCGGGCCAGCGACATCCTCATCCCGCCCCACGGGCACCTGGTGCTCGAGGACCAGTACGTCATGGACCGGCCGGCCCTGATCCAGAGCTTCCGGCCCCACATGCACATGCGCGGCACCGAGATGTCGATGACCGCGCTCTACCCCGACGGCCGCCGCGAGCTGCTGAGCAACGTCAACCGCTACGACCACAACTGGCAGATCGCGTACATCTACGACGACGACGCCCAGCCGCTGCTGCCGAAGGGCACGGTGCTGATGCTGCGCGCCAAGTGGGACAACACCGCCGCCAACCGCATCAACCCCGACCCGGACCAGTGGGTGGTGTTCGGCGCGCGCGGCGTCGACGAGATGTCGCACGCCTGGATCGGCATCACCTATCTCGACGACGCCGAGTACGAGGAGATGTCGGCGGCCCGAGCGGCAGCCCAGACCAACGACTAGCAGCAGGCGGCCGCGCGCCCCGGAACCCGCGTCCGACCGGCCCGATGCGGGCGCGCGGCGCTCCGCGAGTTGCGGTAGAACGGCCGAGCGACAACTGGTGCTCGCCCCGGTCCACGGCAGGACCGCCGTGCAGGCGAGGCCCTCTTCCGAGGACCGAGCGCGGCGGGCACTCGTCGGCGGTTGCGTCGGAAACCGCCCGAGTGACGCAAGGAGAATGGACATGACGAGACGGATGCCGGGCGCGACGTGGGGCATCGGAGTCGTCATCGCCGGCCTGGCCGCGGCGGCCCCCGCGGCGGCGCAGGAGAGCTGGGTCGAGCGCGCCGTGCACAACTTCGGCGAGCCCATCAACACGCTGTGGGCCGAGGGCGAGCTGTCGTTCGCGGCCGACGGCACCATGGTCTACTGCAGCGCCCGCGAGGACCTCGGGGCGGCCCCCGGCGACCCCAAGGACCTCTACATCGCGACGTTCGACGCCGGGACGGGGCGCTGGAACACCCCCGTCAACATGGGGCAACCCGTCAACTCGGCCCCCGCCACCGGCGTCGACCCGCTGCGGCTCGGCGACGACCGCGAGCCGTGGATCACCGCCGACGGCGACACCATCTACTTCAAGTCGGACCGGCTGGCGACGAGCGAGCCCCGGAACGCCAGCGACCTCTTCGTCACCCGGAAGGAGGACGGCGAGTGGACGGAGCCCGAGCTGCTCCCCTACCCCATCAGCACCGACGAGGGCAACGAGCACTGCCCGGCCATCCTCGCCGACGGCGAGACCCTGTGCTTCGCCTCGCGGCGGGCGGGCGGCTACGGCGGGTCCGACATCTGGTGCTCGCGGCAGGACGCCGACGGCCAGTGGCAGGAGCCGGTCAACCAGGGGCCCAACATCAACACCGCGGCCGAGGAGTTCCACTTCTCGCAGGACACCGACGGGCGGGTCTTCTTCACCTCGGCCCGCCCCGGCGGCCAGGGCGGCATGGACATCTGGTCGGCGATGCAGACGGGGCCGAACAGTTGGGGACCGGCGGTCAATCTGGGGCCGCACGTGAATACCGCGGCCGCCGACATGTGCCCGGCGTTGCCGCCGGACGGCGCCACGTTCACCTGGTTCTCGTACCGCGAGGACAACAGCTTCGGGGGCATCGACATCTTCTGGACCCACAAGTCCAACCTCGCGACCGGGCCGTAGGGCCAATGCGAGCCTGCGCTCACGGCGCTCCTGCCTCGCAAGCCCTTGGCCGGGAACCGCCACCTGCGTGGCGACGTGACGGTCGCGCTGAGAGCCTCGCCACCGTGAGACTCCTACGGCGCAAGCGCCCGGTCACGGAGATCGTCGCCTGCGGCTTCGCCGCCGTCTTGTGGCGCCGCCGCTCCAATCACCCTCCAAGGAGTCCGCGCCGACCTGACTCGCGGGCTCCTGGCTATCAGGCCGAGGTGCAAGGTTGAGCCGGCAGTTCCTTCCGGGCCGGTCCCGCCGCTGGCCGCCCGCCGTCGCCGCTGCAGCCTTCGCCTGGGTCGCCTCGGGCGAGGTCGCGGAGGCGCACGAGCTCGAGCTGACCGAGGTGCACGTCACCTTCGAGAGCGACGGGACGTTCCGCGTCGAGGTGATGAACGACCCCGGCTGGCTGCTCATGCGGGTCGAGCCGTTCTCCGGCCTGGGGCTGTCGGGTCGGCTCGACCCCCCGGATCGGGATGACCGGCTCGCCGAGATGGAGCCGACCTTCGCCGAGTGGGTGCACCTGTACTTCGACGGGCAGCGCGCCCCGACGTCGGCGACCTACCTGCCGCCCGCCGAGGACGGCCCCACCGCGCCCGACGGCACCCTGCTCGGGGTGATGCGGCTCGACGGCCGGGTGCCGCCCGGGGCCGAGGCCTTCAGCTTCGCCTACGGGCTCGTCATGGACGCCTACCCGCTGCTCATCCGCGACCGGAGCGACGAGGTCGTCACCTACTGGAACGTCGGCGAGTACGAGACCGAGCCGATGATGCTCGGCGAGCTCACGCCGCCCACCCGGTGGCAGGTCGTGGGCACCTACCTGGGCCTCGGGTTCACCCACATCGTCCCCAAGGGGCTCGACCACATCCTGTTCGTCGCCGGCATCTTCCTGCTCGGCACGCGGCTGACCCCGATGCTGGCCCAGGTGACCACGTTCACCGTGGCGCACACCATCACCCTCGGGCTCGGCATGGTCGGGGTGCTCTCGCTGCCCGCCCGCGTCGTCGAGCCGCTCATCGCCCTCTCCATCGCCTGGGTCGCCGTCGAGAACATCGTGACCAGCGAGCTCAAGCCGTGGCGGCTCGCGCTCGTCTTCGGGTTCGGGCTGCTCCACGGCCTGGGGTTCGCCGGGGTGCTCGCCGAGCTGGGGCTCCCCCGCGGCGAGTTCGCGGCGGCGCTGATGAGCTTCAACCTCGGGGTCGAGGGCGGGCAGCTCGCCGTCATCGCGGGGCTCTTCGCGGCCCTCGGCTGGGCCCGCCGCGCCCCGTGGTACCGCCGCGCCGCGGTGGTCCCCCTGTCGCTGGGCATCGCGGCCGTCGGCGTCTACTGGACCGTGACGCGGGCCCTGGGCGGCCTCTGACGCAGGGCCCCCGCCCGCGCCGCGGGTTCGGGTTTGACGATTCCCCGTCGTGTCGCTATCGTGGGGCCGAGAAGCCAAAGGGGGGATCATTCATGTGCTCGATGCGAACTCGGCCGGCCCGTCACGTGCACGCGGGGTCTCGCCGGTTGTTGTGGTGCGCCGGCGTCCTGGCCAGCCTGCTCGCGGTCGGGTGCGGGCCGACGCCGAACTTCGAGGACGCCGGGATCGGCCAGACCGGCGAGAGCGGGGCGGGGGACGTGTCGATCCCGGTCCCGTCCCGGGAGGACGGGAACGGGGATCTCCTCGTGGCGATTCTCGGCGCCCAGGGGAACCCGAACACCTCCGGACCCGAGGGATGGACGGTGGTGCCCGGCTTCCGCGGCTTCAACGACGCCATGTGTCAGGCGGACGGACAGGGCACCGCGTGTCAACTGACCGTCTTCTACAAGATCGCCGACGGGTCGGAGTCGACCGCCGCGTTCTCGTGGGGCGGCAGCCGGCAGGCGGCGGCCACGGTGCTGCGGTACTCGAACGTCGACGCCGAGCGGCCCATCGGCGCGTCGAACCAGCAGCGCGGGTCGGCGGACACGGTGACGGCGCCGGTGGTCGAGACCACCCGCGACGGGTCCCGCGCCCTGCGCATCGCCGTCGTCGAGCTGGACGAGGCGGGGCCGTTCGTCCGCGAGGCGGCGGCGATGTCCGACGTGCCCCCGGGGGAACGCGTGAACATCCTCTCGTTTCCCGCCGCCGCGGACGATCCCGAGGGCTGCGGCCCGCCGATGGCCGGGTGCGAAACCGACCGCGCGGTGGCATTGGCGATCTCCGACACGCGTCACCGGACCGCCGGCCCCTCCGGCCCCGCGTCGTGGGAGCTCCCCGCCGCCGACCAGTGGCTCACCGCCACGATAGAGATCAGGCGGCCGCCCGGGCAGTAAGGACGCTGACGAGAATTACCTTGGCACGTGCCAAGCGCAGAATTCCGCAGAAAACGGGCTGCGTCTGGGTGCAGTTGGCAGACTTATAGTAGAGTCGACGACTGGCGCGGTGGCGGTAGGCGGTGGGGGTAGCTGTTCCCGGCGGCTTTCGCCCGTCGCCGGTGCCTCACTCCCCGCCGTGACTCCGTTTCCAGTCGCCGCTCATCGAACCGGACGTGCGGATTTCCCGCATCCGGCTCTCGGACGAGATTCATGCCTTCGCCCACGGAAAGCTTGTCGTGCGCGGTGCAAGGCGCGTGAGCCCGTACTCGTGCCAGAGCCGCTCGGCCGGGAAGCGCATCTCTTTCCCGGTCCGCACCTTGTGCTTGCGACAGAGCCACTGGCGCAGCCGTCGCGTTGCGTGCCGGTCGACCGCTGCGTAGGCCGGGCTGACCTGCCCCAAGGTGAAGTAGTTCGCCCAGCCGGTCATCAACCGGTTCAGGCGCGCCACCGCGACCTCCGGCGACAGGAGCCCGCTACGCCGCGTCGTCAGCTCGCTCAGGCGTCGGCAGATGCTCTGGACGCTCGCCGGGCTTGGACGGGTGCCGATGTAAGCTGCTCCCGTGTCCCGCCGATAATTGCGCCCAATCCGGTAGCCGAGGAACGTTAGCGGTTCCTCTGGCACTCGGCAGCAACGGGTCTTCTCGGCGTTCATCGGCAGCTTCAGACGCTTCAGCAGCCCGGACACCGCCGCCAGCATCTCCGCTGCCGGCGCGCGGCCGAGAACCGCGAAGTCGTCTGCGTAGTTGACGATTTCCGCCTTGAAGCGCCGGGCGTAGCCCAGCACCTTCCAGCCCAGGATGAAGCGACGCATGTAGATGTTGCTGAACAGCGGCGATATCGGAGCCCCTTGCGGGGTTCCCTTCCGCTCCCGACGCGCCCGGTTCGTCCGGCGGCGACCGCCTCGACCGTCGTCCTCCTCCACCGCCATCTCCAGCCACGCCTTGACCCAGCCCAGCAACCGCCCGTCGCTCACGCGACGCGCGACGGAGCGGAGCAGTTCGGCGTGCGGGATTTGGCCGAAGTAGTCCGACAAATCGCCGTCCACCACCTCGCGCTGGCCCGTCGTCAGCAACCGGTGCACGCGTCTGACCGCGTCATGCGCGTCCCGGCCCGGCCGATAGGCGTATTGCTCCGGTTGCAGGTCGGCCTCGAAGATCGGCGACAACACCAGCATCGCCGCCGTCTGCGCCACCCGGTCCCGGAGACACGGAATGCCCAACGGCCGAAACTTCCCACGCTGCTTCTTCGGGATGAGGACCTGCCGCACCGCTTGCGGCCGGTAGGTCCCCGCCTTCAGGTCCCGCGCCAGTGCTCCCAGCCACCGTTCCACCCCGAACGTCTCGATGTCCGCGACCGTCTCGCCGTCTACCCCGGCCGTGCCGCCGTTGCGACGAACGGCCTGCCAGGCGACCACGAGCACGTCGTCGCGCCACACCTTGTCGCTCAGCGAGTAGAACCGGAAGCCCGGAGCTTCCTTCGCTTTCGCATGTAGCGCCGTCTGGAGTCGCTGAACTCGTTCTGAGGCTGTTAGGCTCGCGCCAGTCCCCATGTCCCGTCCTCCGTGATGCGCTGCTCTCGAACCAAGGCCCCTTCCCTCCACCGGAGTTGCCCGGCTTCCCCGGTACTGCGGGCCTCTCCGCCACCCTGGCCGGCCCGACCTGACCCTCGCGGGTTGTCGGTTGGCGCGTGCCGCGTCGCCGGCAGGGCTTCCCGTGTTGCGTCCATTCCCCTCTTCCACACGTGCCGTCGCCATTACCCCGGCGGAACCGGTCGGTGCTCGCGTCGCTCGCTTCCCGACCGCTGGCAGCCTTCCCCGTGATCGAGGCGGGTCGGCTTCCGCATTAGACGTTTCGAGGCCTGCGCGGCGTTCACGTCGTTACGGCCCGCGTGCTCGCTGAACCGCCCGAGGCGGCCTTTGTCGTCGGAGTGCTTCAGCCGATGTCGTTGCCTCCCATCGTCCGCCCCGACTGCTACCGGCTGGAGCGACAGTTGCCGGGCGGGATTCGCACCCGCTGAGAAATGGCGCCTTTCACGGCGCACTCGATCACTGTCCTAAGGGCCCGCGCCGCGCGCTCGTTGCGGAGCTGAGCGCGCGGCGGGTCGTGGCGACTTCCTCGTGAGCCATGGGCCACGTGTTTCGTGATCTTCGATACACGGTCCGGAGCCTCGCGAGGACGCCGGGACTCGCACTGCTCGCCGTCTTCACGATGGCGCTCGGCATCGGCGCGACGACCGCGACGTGGAGCGTGATCGACGGCGTGCTGCTGCGTCCGCTCCCCTTCCCCGCCAGCGAGCGGCTGCTCGAAGTGTGGCGCATGAGCCGCGGCGGCGGCGGACCCTTCCTGACCCTGGACACGCTCGAGACGCTGCGACAGACCACGACGAGCCTCGAAGCCGTCGAAGGCTACGTGACCACCCTTGCCGTCGCCGACGGAGCCCCCCCGCAAACGGTGAGAGTGGCCCGCGTCACGGCCGGACTGCTGCCGGTGCTGGGCGTCTCGCCGGTCCACGGGCGACACCTGGCCGCAACCGACGGGCCCGATGCGGTCGTGCTGCGGGAAGACCTCTGGCGACAGATCGGCACGGGTGACTGGGCACCGACGAACCGGCCGGTGGGTATCGACGGGCGCACCTACCGCGTGATCGGCGTCATGCCGGCCACGTTCCGTTTCCCCGGGGCCGACACGCAGGTGTGGGCGCCACTCGATTGGGATCCCGAGGCGCCGGTGACGGGCGAGGAGCAGTTGCACACCCTCGCCCGACGCGGACGAGACGTGTCGCAGCCGCAGGTCGCCGCCGAGCTGACCGCCATCGGCCGCGGCCTCCACGAGCAGGGCGCGTTGCGCGACGAGTACACGCTGGTCCCGGAACCGTTGAATCCCTTCGATTCGGCGGTGCGGTCGGGAATCGGGGGCTACCGGCGCATCCGGTCGACGCTGTCCCTGCTCTTCGGCGCCGTGACCTTCGTGCTTCTGATCGCGTGCGCCAACACCGGCAACCTGATGCTCATGCGCGCCGCGCGGCGCGCGCGGGAGACGGCGGTGCGGCAGGCACTGGGTGCATCCACGGTGCGGATAGGGGGCCACTTCGTCGTCGAGGCCCTGGTTCTGTGCGCGGCGGCCGGGGTGCTCGGCGTCGGTTTTGCGGTGGCCGCGGTGAGGGCGGTGGCGTTCCGGATTCCGGCCCTCGATTATCAGGACATCGGCGGGGCGGTGGTCAGCCCGCGTGCGTTCCTTGTCGTCGTCGGGCTGTCGCTCGCGACAGCGCTCGCGATCGGCCTCGTCCCGGCCCTGCGCGCGTCGCGCCGAAGCGTGGCCACCGACCTCGCGGTGCCGGGGGCCACGGCCGGCGGGAGACGGCGCCGTCTGTCCGGAGTGCTGGTCGTGACCGAAATCGCCCTGTCCCTGATGCTGCTGGCGGGAGCCGGGCTGTTCGTTCGCAGCTTCGTCAACCTGCAGCGGACGGACCTGGGGTTCGATGTCGACCGGCTGGTGTTCGTCGGTCTTCGCCTGCCGGAGTCGCGGTACGAGGACGGTGAGGCGCGCTCCCGCTATCTCGACGAGCTCTCCGCGCGGCTGGCGCGGTTGCCGGGTGTGGAGGCCGCCGCGCTGGCCGCGAGCTTGCCGCCGGAGCCCGGCTTCTTCCTGGCCTTCGGCCGGATGGAGCTCGACGACGACGACGGGCCGCAGAGCACGCCGGACGTCTTCGTGGCGTCGAATCCGGTGGCGCCGGGCTACTTCGACGCGCTCGGCATCCCGCTTCTCGAGGGCCGGGCCTTCACTCCCCGCGACGCCGCCTCCGCGGAGGCGGTCGCCATCGTGGAAGCCGATTCCGCCAGGCGCTTGTGGTCCGACGGATCCGCCATCGGGCGGCGCTTTCGGCCGCCGCACCTCGATTCCTGGTTCACCGTGGTCGGCGTGGTCGGCGATACGCGCTCAGTGAACGCCGACTGGCAGGGTGGCGACCTCCGCTACTATGTACCGTTCCCGCCCGCGCAGGTCGAGACCGAGGCGCGCCTCGTCGTCCGAGCCGACGCACCCGAGACGCAGTTGTCGGCGATACGCCGGGAAGCCTGGGCCCTCGACCCGCGCGTCGCGGTGCTGGCGAGCACGATGGAGCGGCACGTGCGTGACGGGCAGGCGAGGCCGCGCTTCGCGGTGTGGCTGATGACCGGGTTCGCCGTCGTCGGCCTGTTGCTGGCCGCCGGGGGAATACTCGCCGTCGTGTCCTCCGACGTCGGCGAGCGGACACGCGAAGTCGGTATCCGCATGGCCCTCGGCGCCACGCCGCCCGACGTCGTCCGGTTGGTGCTGCGCCGTGGCGTCGCGCTGACCGCCGTGGGCGCGGCATTCGGCCTCGCCGGCGCCTGGGCGGCGACGCCGCTCGCCGAGAGCATGCTCTTCGAGGTCGCGCCGCTCGATCCCGTGTCGCTGCTCGGCGCCACGACCGTGCTGGTCGCCGTCGCCCTGGCGGCAACTTGGCTGCCCGCGCGTCGCGCCGCCGGGGTCGATCCGGTCGACGCGCTACGCGCCGAGTAGCTCCCCTTGCAGCGGGCACGACTTCAGGCGGCTCGGCGAACGGCCCCCAGCCATCGAATCGCGCCACCGACCACGGCGGCCAGTGCCGCCAGGAGCAGCACGCTCTTCAGCAGCGTGAAGACCGCGGCCACTCTCGTCCACGACAACGGCGCCCCATCGTAGCTCGCGGCCAGCAGCGCGATGAAGACGTTCTCGACGACGTCTGCCACGGCGCCGGCGAGCGGCAGCAGGTAGAACGGTCGACCGTTCCCGAACAACCGGAGCAGCACGAGGGCGAGGAGCAGGCCGTACGCCACCGCGAAGATCAGGTCGACGGTCACCTCGGTCCAGGCGTAGACGGCCCTCGCGCGCGGGTCGAGCCGATCGAGCGCGCCGAACAGGGCGGCGGCCTGCTCCGGGGTGTACCACTGCCTGACATCGAGGAGCTCGAGACCGCCCAAACGAGCGTCCCTCCACTGGAACGCAGCCACACAGAGAAGCGAGACCAGCACCGCAAGGGCGAATACGCGCCGAGTGGCGAGGCATTGCAGGACGGGACGAATCCCGTCACGCATGGTCACCGATCCGTCAGCTACCAACTCGGCTCCCCTTCCCGCGCGGATTCCAGTCCAGACAATCCGTCCACGAAACTGGATCAACGCCAGCCAAGGTGATGAGTTCACGTCGGACGACTCTGCGGCGCTCATCGAAGAGATGAAACGGCGCAGGCCGTCGGAAGTACCACCGCTGGCGCCGGCGGCGCACCCTCTGGACATTCGGGAGGCGTTTTGCTACGGTGTCGTTGGGGAGGGAGACGCCCCTGCGATGGCCGCGGCGACGACGAGGTTCTCGGGACGCGCCTTCAGCGCGCGGGACGTGACGCTGATCCGCGAGGTCGTGCGGGACTGTCCGGGCTTGAGCCGGATGGAGCTGGCGCGCACCGTGTGCGAGCTCTTGCGGTGGCGCCGCCCCAACGGGAGGCTGAAGGCCCGCGAGTGCCGGGAGTTCCTCGAACGGCTCGACGCGGCGGGGACCCTGGTGCTGCCGGACAAGCGCCGAGGCCGCGCCACGGGTTCGGCCACCCGCGTGCCCCGGACCGCCGCGGGAGAGCCGGGGCGCTCGCTCCACGGCGCCGTGCGCGACGTGGGGCCGCTTCGGGTCGAGCTGGTGCGCGAGCCCGCCGAGCGCCTGCTGTTCCGGGAGCTGGTGGGACGCTATCACTACCTCGGGCACACGGCCCCTTCGGCGCCCACCTGTGAACCGCTTGCGCAATTCCAGAAACGCGGCTGCGGGAATATCGTTCATGCGCATCTTTGGCTGCACGATGGCTGTCGATCAACCTTCGACATGCGACATGGCTAGCGAGTTGGCTAGTTGCGCGACACCATCGCTTCCGGGCTCCGTTGCGCCTCGACGAAGCCGACTCGCGCGTGGAAACCGTCCAACGCAGCTTCCTCCAAGGCCAACGGGCGCGAGGTTTCTGAGGCGGTCCGTAACTCCGCGGACTACGCGCCTGGGTCTCGACCGCGGCCATGGCTTGGGCGCAGCAAACCGGCGCGGTGACGAGCGTTCCAGCTAGCGAAGCTAGCGAGCCACCGGCACGAACTTCTGCACGCGCTGGCCGTAGGTGTCGGCCGCGTACACCGCGCCCTGCGTGTCGACGGCCATGCCGTGGACCCAGTCGAACTGGCCGGGACCGCGGCCCGGCTCGCCCCAGGTGGCGAGGATGCGGCCGTCGTCGAGGGCGATCTTGTGGACGCGCTCGCCGGCGTGGTCGGCGATATACGCGAAGCCGTCGTCGCCGCGGCGCGAGATGGCGATGTCCCAGGGGTTCCAGCCCTCGTTGGCGAACTCGCGGACGTAGTTGAGCCGGTTGTCGAGCACCTGGATGCGCCGGTTCTCGCGGTCGACGAGGTAGAGGTTGTCGTCGGCGTCGACGGCGCCCTGGTGCGGCAGGTCCCACTCTCCCGGTCGCGCGCCCTTGTCGTCGGGCCCGCCGCGACCCCGGCCGACCTGCTTGATGAAGGTGCCGTCCGGCCCGTAGAGGACCACCCGGTTGTTGCCGTAGCCGTCGGTGACGACGATGTTGCCCTCGCGGGTGAACAGGATGCCGGACGGGCTGTTCAGGTGGGTGGCGTCGTTGCCGGGCTCGCCCGTCACGCCGATCTGCATCAGCGCCCGTTCCAGCGTCGGGTCGAACTTGATGATGCGGTGGTTCATGCGCTCGACCACCCACACGTTGCCGTCCCAGTCGACCTCGCCCGAGTGCAGCCAGCCCCCCGCCACACGCTCGCCGTGCATGTCGCGCTCGGCCCCGGCCCGCACGAGCTTGCCGTCGCGGTCGAAGACCATCACCGTCTGCTCGCCGCGGTTGAAGACGTAGATGTGGTCGTCTCCGTCGATGGCGATGCCCGAGATGCCCTGCCCGTAGACGGGGGGCGCCGCGGGACGGGCCCCGCCCGGTCCTCCCGGCCCGCCGCCGGCCGCGCGACGGGCCGCCCCGGCGGCGTCACGGGCGGCCTGGTCGGGCCAGCCGCGCTGCTGCCCGAAGAAGACCCCCTCGGGAAGGGTCGGCCAGTCGGCCACCAGCCGGTAGGCCGCGTCCTGGGCCCGCCCGACCTCGGGGGGAAGCATGCCGATGGCCGCGACGGCGGCGACGAGAACCGCGAGGAGAATCCGCATCACGCTCTTCCTTCGTGTGTCGCCCGCCGCGGCGGGCCGGGTTCGGCCGGAGTCTCGGACACCTTAAGGCGGTGCCGCGGGGAGGTCAAGCGGGCCGCGGTCGACCGATTGCCTCGCGGCGCCGTCGACGAGCTCGCCGGCCGAACGGTTACGGGAGCAGGTCGGCCACCGGAATGGCTTCGGTCGGCGCGGCGAGCGGCGCCAACGTCCCCCGGCGCGCAGGAACACGGTGTCGCGCTACCCGTCGCCGGCGGGACGGTAGTAGACCTCGAGGCGAGCGACCGGGAGGGCGACGATCCCGGGCGGAATCGCGGCTGGCCCGACACCCGTCAAGCCGCCCCTTGCCGACCGGCGGCAGTTGATATCATGGTCGCCGACGACCGGCGAAGCACCGAATGCCGTCGGGTCCCGTAGCGGAGGGCACCATGAACAGACGCGACTTCATCAGGACGTCGGTCGGCGCCGGGCTCCTCGTGTCGGCCTACCCCCGGTCCCTGTTCGCGCGGTTCCGGGCGCAGGAACGGCGCGGGACGATGTTCGACAAGATCTGGGACGCCCACGTCGTCTCGAACCTCGGCGACGAGACCGACCTGCTCCAGGTGGACCGCTGCATCGGCGGCAGCCCCACGCAGGTCATGCGGCTGGTCCGGGAGGGCGTCGAGCTCCGCAACCCCGAGATCTTCTACAACGTGCCCGACCACACCGTTTCCACTTCGCCGGAGCGGTACGACGACCCCTCGCTGGGATGGGGCTGGCAGGCGTACGAAGAGCTCGCCGGCGAGATGAGGGACCTGGGCTTCACCAAGGCCTTCGGCCAGTCCGACCCGCGATTCGGGATCATGCACGTCGTCGGCCCCGAGACCGGGCTGAGCCAGCCGGGCATGGTGCTCTGCGCGGGCGACAGCCACACCTGCACGCACGGGGCGATGGGCCTGATCTCGTGGGGCGGCGAGAACTCCGAGAACATCCTGCGGACGGGCACCGTCATCCGGCGCCGGCCGAGGACCATGCGCGTGAACATCGTGGGCACGCTGGGTCCGGGCATCCGGGCGAAGGACGTCATCCTGCGCACCATCGCCCGGCTCGGCACCGACTCGGGCACCGGCTACGCGGTGGAGTACGCGGGTCCGGTGGTGCGGGCGCTGTCGCAGGAGGGCCGCTTCTCCGTCTGCAACCTCGCGGTGGAGATGGCCTCGCCGACGGGCATGGTCAGCCCCGACGACACGACCTACGAGTACCTCGCGGGCCGCGAGTTCGCCCCCTCGGCGCGCTACTGGGACCAGGCGGTCGAGTTCTGGCGCACCCTGCCCACCGACGACGACGCGGTATTCGATCGGGAGGAGACGGTCGACATGACGGGGGTGGAGCCGCAGGTCACCTGGGGCATCAACCCCGAGCACGCTATCGGCATCGGCGAGCGGATTCCCGATCCCGACGAGGCCCCCCCGAACAAGCGGGCCACCTACCGGCAGGCCATCGAGTACAGCCGCCTCACGCCGGGCGAGCCGATACTGGGGACGCCGATCGACGAGGTGTTCATCGGCTCCTGCGTCGAGAGCCGCATCAGCGACCTGCGCGCGGCCGCGGCCGTCGTCGAGGGGCGCCGGGTGGCGTCCAACATCGCCTCGGCGTGGGTCGTGCCGGGGTCGAACGCGGTCAAGGCCCAGGCCGAGGCGGAGGGCCTCGACCGCATCTTCAGGGACGCGGGCTTCGAGTGGCGCGAGTCGGGCTGCTCGAAGTGCTACGGCTCGAACGGCGACTACGTCGAGCCGGGCCACCGGTGCGTCTCCAACTCGAACCGCAACTACATCGGCCGGCAGGGGCGCGACACGAACACCATCCTGGCGAGCACGACGACCGTCGCCGCGTCGGCGATCGCCGGCAGCATCGCCGACGTGCGCACGTTCCTGTAGGGAAGGGGCCGGGACCATGGGGCAGGACATCCAGCGCGGGGGGCACCGCTTCGAGGCGCACGAGGGCCTCGCGGCGCCCTTCATGTTCGACAACGTGAGCACCGACGTCATCGCGCCGGCCCTGACCAACCTGACCGAGGGTCTGGGCGCGCCCCGCGCCGGCCTGGGCTCCAACCGGGGCGCCACCGCGTTCGCGAACATCCGCTACAACGCCGACGGGTCCCCGCGGCCCGACTTCGTCTTCAACCAGGAGGCGTACCGGACCGCCTCGATCATGATCGTCGGCAAGAACTACGCCACCGGCAGCTCGCGGGTCACCGGGGTCACCCGGCCCCTCGTGGCCTGGGGCGTCAGGGTCTACATCGGCGAGAGCTTCGGGCCGATCTTCCTGACCAACGCGGTGCAGTACGGCGTGTTGACGGTCGAGCTGCCCCGCGAGACGCTGAACGAGATCGTCGAGTGGGTCGAGTCGCACCACGGCGTCAGGATGAAGGTGGACCTGGAGCGGCAGCTCATCGAGATGCCGGGGCGCGACCCCATCCCGTTCGAGACCGACCCCCGGGTGCGGAACAAGCTGCTGAACGGCCTGCACGACCTCGAGGAGATCGAGCCTCACCTGCCGGCGGCGAGGACGATGCGGGAACGGGACCTGCAGGAGCGCCCCTGGATCTACCAGCCCGGCGACGGCCGCTGAGGACAATGATCGAGGAGCGCCCCTGGATCCAACCAGCCGGGTGACGGCCCGAGGACGGTGATCGACATGATTCTGCCGACTGCACGCAGGCGCGGCCCGTCCTTCGACGGTCCCTGCGCTTGGCAGACGACAAGGTAGCTTCACCGTCCCGGCACCAGGGCAACCTGCCGCCATGTCTCGACACCCGCAGTTCGTGCGGCACACCGGCATCGCGGCGCCCTTCCGGCAGCCGGACCTCGAGAGCGAGCTCATCGCCCCGGTCGGCGAGGAGCTTCGCGATCTCCACGCCGTGCACCTCGACGGAGGCGACGTGCGACTCGACCCCCACCGGCACGACGGGTCGTGGACCGGCCGGCACGCGTTCCCCGGCTTCCGCTACCGGCCCGATGGCACGGAGGACCCCGACTTCGTCCTCAACCGGGAACCGTATCGCGACGCCTCGATCCTGCTCGCGGGACGGCACTTCGGCCAGGGCAGCCAGCAGGCGTTCGCGGTCATCCGCCTCCGGCAGTGCGGCATGCGCGTGGTCATCGCGCCCAGCTTCGGGCCGGTGTTCCACGACGACTGCTTCGACTTCGGCCTCCTGCCGGTGACGCTCGACGAGCGGGTGGTGGACGAGCTGG
This sequence comes from Vicinamibacterales bacterium, assembly GCA_965215105.1. Lineage (GTDB taxonomy): Bacteria > Acidobacteriota > Vicinamibacteria > Vicinamibacterales > UBA8438 > JAJEEA01. The sequence goes on along the minus strand of OZ244051.1, from coordinate 4,756,859 downwards.
CGGAACGGGTCGCCGCGGCCCCCCGGATAGAGCTGACGGTCGACCTCGAGAGCCAGTTGGTCGAGCGTCCGGGCATGGCCCCCGTTCCCTTCCGCATCGACCCGAGACGGCGCTCGAGCCTGCTTCAGGGCGTGGACACGACGCTGCTCGAACGGCTCGAGCACGGGGCCGGCGCCGACGCGATGAGAGAAAGGGACCGGCGTCTCCGCCCCTGGATCTACGACGGCCCCGACCGCCGCGACCCCTGAGCGTGCGCCGGCGAAGGCCGACGTCCTGTGACCCGTGGCCAAGAAGGCCGACATCTCGTGACCCGTGGCCCAAGGAGGCTGTCATGACGCGAGTTCGCGCGAGTCGGGCGGCGCTCGTCGCCGCGGTGGTGGTCGGGGCGGCGTGGGGTGCGCCGGCGGTCGCGGTGGCCCAGGACGCCTACGCGCTCGACGAGGACTGGCCGCAGTACCCCGCCGACATGGTGTTCGAGATGGGCACCGGCGTCGCGGTGGGCGCCGACGGGGTCGTCTACACGATCTCCCGCGACGTCGACCACTGGGCCGCGCACCCGCTGGCGATGAGCCGCTACCGGGGCAGGGGCACGGTGGCGCGGTGGGACGCCTCGGGCCGGTTCCTGGGCACGTTCGGCGACGACCGCGAGTTCATCGGCCCGCACTCGATGTACGTCGATCCCCAGGGGTTCGTCTGGGTCGTCGACCGCGAGGGCCACCAGGTCGTCAAGCTCACGCCCGAGGGCGAGGCGGTGCTGACGCTGGGCGAGTACGGCGTGTTCGGCGACGACGAGGGCCACTTCAACGGGCCCACCGGCGTCGCCTTCCTCCCCGACGGCCGCGTCGTCGTCTCCGACGGCTACTGGAACTCGCGGCTGGTCTGGTTCGACGAGGACGGCAACTACCTGAAGGAGGTCGGCGGCCTCGGCGCCGGCCCGGGCCAACTGGCGCTTCCCCACGCCATCGCCCTCGACCCGGCCGGCCGCCTCATCGTGGGCAACGTGTGCGGCACCGCCCTGCACCCGTACGTGACGGCGCCGGGGCAGATAGCGCCCGAACGCCTCGAGCCCGTCCCCGGCTGCGTCAGCCGCTTCGAGGTGTTCACCCGGGAGGGCGAGTACGTGGGCCCCTGGGACGGCGTGCCCGAGCCCGGGCTCCCGTTGAGCGTCGCGGTGTACGGCGACCGGATCTACGCCGGGGTGACCGGGTCCGAGCCGGGGCGGCAGGACCTCGTGGTCGTCGACGCCGAGACCGACGACGAGGTCTTCCGCATTCCGAACGCCAACGTCTACGTCCACCAGATGGCGATGGCCCCAAACGGCGACATCTACGTCGCCTCGGTCTACCCCGAGCACGGCGGCGAGCCGCGCGGCATCGAGGGGCCGTCGTTCGTGCGCTGGGCGGCGGACCGATAGGGGCTCAGCCCCCGCCGTCGGCGGCGATCATCGATTCCGGGGGCGGACTCCAGGCTGCCCCGTGGGGGGCACGGCGCCGCCCGGCGGTCAGGAGTCGGAGCCGATGTCCCGCCAGAGCGCTGCGTGAACGTAGCGGGACAGATGGCCGACGTTGGTCGTGGCGACGATGCCGTCCGCCGACTCCAAGGTAGCGACCTGTGCGGCCAGAATGACGTCGCCATCGAGCGCTCGGTCGTCGGCGGTCGGTCGTCCCCGTTGACGAGCTTCGGCCCAGAATTCGGCCGCTTGGCGCATCGCCGCTGTCGTGATGGGCAGGTATTCAACCAGGTCGACCAACTCATCGAGGCGTTGGAGCCCTTGAACCCGACGACCCCGCACCAACTCGCGGCGCACCTCGTAGTCGGCGATTTCTGGCAGGACTACCCGGGAGCCGCCAGCAACGAGCCCCTGGAGCCAGCGCGCGCATGCCATGCTCTCGGGCGACCGCCTCGGGTTCGTCACCAAGCCCAGCGGTCCAGCGTCGAGTGCGACGACCGAATTCACCACGTAGCGCCCTTCTGCTCTGCCGGGAAGAGCGGGCGCTCGGACAGACGATCTTCGTCCAGTGCGTGAACGAGGTAGTCGCCCGTTGCTCGCTGTTCACGCGCATCCTCCTCGTCCATCCAGGACTGGAGTACAGCTACGAGATCTGCACGGCTACCCTCGCCTGGCAGATGCTGTTCGAGAAGTTGGGCAGTGTACGCGTCGACGGACACGCCGCGGTGTTTGGCTGCCTGACGCAGGCGGTGTCCGAGGTCACGGTTCAGATTGAGCGTCACGTTCATTTGAGCATCTCTCTGCAAGGACGACCGGATGGCCGTTTCTGGTCCACGCCGGGATATCCCCATCAAGCGACACTGGTCGACAATTCGCCGAGATCGGATCCGTCGGCCGGCCACCGCTACCACTGTACCGCGCCGTAACGCATTGCAGTCGACGAGACGCGAGCGAAGACCACCGCTGACGGTTCAGCGAATCGGCTGGACTCGTCCGCCTGACGGCTTGGTTGCGCCGGCTGGGGGCGGACGGCGCGTCAGCCACGGCGCTCCGGACCGCGGCCGCGAAGGACGGCGGCGTTCGCACCGGGCCGCCCGGGAGCAACCCGGGACGAGCGCTCGGGGCCCGACGCGGGCCGAGACGCGAGTCGTGGTCGGCGCGGCACCGAGCCGGCGCCGGGCTACGGGCACCGCACGGCGAGCGCGGGATCGTGCCCGAAGATCGAGACGATGCGCCAGCCGGCGCCGGTCTTGACGAGCGAGTAGGTCCAGCCGTACTCGCCCAACAGGCCGCCGTCCCGGTGACGGCGCACGCCCCGGCCGCTGACGATGGCCGAGCCGGCGCCGAGGACGCAGATGTTGCGGTCGGGCATGTCCGACCCCGCGTACCCCTGAGCGTCGAGGCGCGCCCAGGCCTCGGCGACCCACCGACTGACCTCGTCCCGGGTCCCGAGCGCGCTGCCGTCCCCGAGAACGTACGGGACGTTGTAGGCCCGGCCGGCGATCTCGTCGGCCGCACCCGCCGAGTACCAGGCGTAGTACTGGTCGAAGAACGCGTCCAGCTCGGCGCGCAGGGCCTGCCGCGCCGCCGCGTCGGGCGGCTGCGCTTCCGCCGGCGCCCCGACCGCCAGGAGCGCCGCCGCCATCAGGGAAATCGACAGCCACCGCTTCATGCCCATCCTCTCTTTCGCGGCGCGATCAGCGGACTGGCGCAGGCGGTCGAATCAGCGCCGCCGCCGCCGGCCGGTCGACGGTACGCCCCGCGCACGTGGCCGGACCGACGCGAGCGGCGGCTCACTGCCCGCCGTCGCCGGCCAGCCAGCGGTACACGCCGCGCACGTTGAGCGGGAACCACTGCTCGTAGTTGCCCCACCCGGCATACGCGTCGAGGCGGACGCTCTCGGCCGCCTCGTCCTCCGTCAACCCGGCCTCGACGGCGTCGCGGACCGCCGCCGTCAGGTCGTCGTAGTAGGCGATCTGGCGCTGGATCGAGGCCCGGTCATCGTCTTTCCTCCCACTGCACGCGCTAGTCGACGATCGCCTGCATGACGGCGTTCTGGAAGTCGGCCCGGAGGGGACCGCCCGGCGTCTGCACCATCAGGATCGCAGTCATCTCCTCCTTCGGATCGACCCAGTAGGTGGTGCCGAAGGCGCCGCTCCAGCCGAAGCTGCCGGTCGACCGGTGGTCGCCGCGGGCCGCGGCGTTGTCGAGCACGACGTCGACGGTCAGCCCGAAGCCCTTCCCGGGGGCCCCGCCGGTGCGTCCCGCCTTCTCGTAGAGGTCGCCGACGTGGTTCGAGGCCATCAGGTCGACGGTTCGCGGGCCGAGCAGGCGGGTGCCGTTCAGCTCGCCCCGGTTGACGAGCATCTGGGCGAACTGCAGGTAGTCCCCGGCCGTCGACCAGAGGCCGCCGCCGCCCCCGTGCAGCGTCGTCGTGGCCACCCACTCCGGCACGGCGCGGAGCGCGAGACCGTCGGGCGTACGCCCGTAGAGGGTCACGACGCGCGACTTCCGGTCGTCGGGCACGTTGAAGGCGGTGTCCTTCATCCCCAGCGGTTCGAAGATGCGCTGCCGCAGGAACTCGTCGAACGTCAACCCCGAGGCGACCTCCACGATGCGCCCCAGCGTGTCGATGCCGGCCAGGCCGCTGTACGCCCAGCGGGTGCCCGGCTGGAAGTCGAGGGGCGCCGCGCCGAGCGCGGCCGTCCAGTCGGCGACCGTGCCGGTCGTGTCGCGGGGCGCGATGCGCCCCGCCGCTTCGCTTCCCGCGCCGCCGCTGACGAGGCCCGACGTGTGCGTGATCAGGTCATGCACCGTGACCTCGCGGTCTGCCGGCACGGTGTAGATGGCGCCCTCCCCGCCCGCGGCGTCGGTTCGCGGCATCGCGACCTTCGTGTCGCGGAACTCCGGGATGAAGCGGGACACGGGGTCGGACAGGCGGACCTTCCCCTCTTCCACGAGCATCAGGATGGCGACGCCGGTGACCGGCTTCGTCATCGAGGCGATGGGGAAGATCGTGTCCTTCTGCATCGGGGCGTCAGCCTCGATGTCCATGAGGCCGTGCGCCTCGAAGTGCGCGACGTGCCCGCGCCGCGCGACGACGGTGACGGCGCCGGAGATCTGGTCGGCGTCGATGGCGCGCTGGATCATCTCGCCGATCCGCTCCAGGCGCTTCGCGGACAGCCCCACGTCGTCCGGCTTCCCGGCCGGCACCTGGGCCCGCGCTGCGGGAACCGCGAGCAGGGCGACGAGGACGAATATCGACGACAGCCGGACGACGAGGCGGGCTCCGTCACGGACACTGTTGGCGCGCACCAGCAACTCCTTTGCTCGAGAATCGACCGGAACCGTAGCTTATCGCATCCCGGTAGCCGGGCAGCACCGTGAGGGCGGTGAGGTCGTAGACCCGGTCGCCGCGGCCGTCGCCGCGGGGGACGATCTCGGCGATGCGCCCGTCGCGCACGACGCGGTCGCGGTCCTCGAACACCTCGCCACGCCCGTCGAGGATGCCGGCGGCGCGGAGCACCGTCGTCTCGTCGGGTGGCTGGCCGAGGGCCGGGGCGCCCGTCGCGTCGGTGCAGAAGACCGCCGGCAGCACGCCGGTGGCTGGCCGCCCGATGGTGGCGGAAGCGGTTCGATGACGCATGGGTGCGCCGCAACGACGTCGGGATGACGGAGCATGCCAACGTCCCGTCGCCCCACGTGCGGGCGCGATCTCGCCGCCCTCGCGCTTGCATCGCCGCAGCCGTTCGGTTAGGTTGCATGTAACCCAGGAGCAGTTGCCACGCCACCGGAAACGCCAGGGAACACCGGCTCGATCGACAAGGCGCGAGCCTATCGCGAACGAATGCGCGCACGGGGGTTCAGGCCGGTCCAGTTCTGGGTGCCCGACACCAGAACGGCGGACTTCCGCGCCGAGGCTCATCGCCAATCCCGCGCCGTGGCCCGCAGCGCGCGTGAGCGCGAGGATCAAGCGTTCGTCGACGCGATTTCGGACCGCGGGGCGGAATGACGCGCGGTGAAGTCTGGACAGTGTCCGGCGCCGCCTACGCCGGCAAGCCACGACCAGCCGTCATCGTTCAGGACGACCGGTTCGACGCCACCGAATCGGTCACGGTCTGCGTCTTCACGACGGACGAAACGGAAGCGCCCTTGTTCAGGCTTCCGATCGCGCCAAGCGCGAGCAACGGCCTGCACGACATGTCCCGCCTGATGGTGGACAAGATCACGACGGTCGGCAAGAAACGGCTCGGGGAGCGGATCGGCCGCCTGGAAGACGCCGCGATGATGCGTCTGAACCGTGCGATCATGGTGTTCCTCGGTCTGGCGTGAAGCCTCGCCCGAGCTCGATGTGCGAGGGCTTGGCGCCGGTCCACCAGCGGCGGCGCAAGGCGGCGCCCGACGTGCACGGTGCCGCGCAAGACGTTGAAGCACGCGGATCGTCCGCCGCGGCTCACTCCGGTGCCACCGGCACCAGCGGTAGCACCACGCGGGAGGGTAAGCCGGCCCGTGGTGGATGGCGTTGTCGGCGGGCACCGGGCGCCGATTGCGGGAGGCATTGGAAGTGAGACATCCAGGAGCAACACGAGGCTTCGTCACCGCCCTGCGCGCCTGCACGACCGCGTCGGGCGCCCGTACCGTCGGCTTCGTGGCGGTCGGCCTGTCAACGCTGGCGTTCTGTCTGGCGGCGGCCGCCCAGACGCCCACCCCGGTCCGCAACGACGTGCCGAGAGCGGGGCAGCAGGAAGTCATCATGATGCGGCACGCCTACCTGGAGGAGGGCAGCTACGAAGCCTGGCTCGCAGCCAGCCGCTCGGGCGTGTGGCCGTACTTCGAGAGGCTGGGCGCGCGTATACTGGGCGACTTCGAGATCGTCTACCCCGTGGGCGCCGACGCCACCCCCGGCCGGGACGAGGCGCTGCGGTTCGCGCGCTACGCCAGCTACGAACACTGGCAGGCCACCCGCGGCGGCGCTCTCGCCGGCGACACCGGCGGCGCCGCCCGGCTCGGGGGCGACGGGGGCCTGAGAGACGCCTCGTTGGAGGGGCTGCGCACCCGCCGCCAGTACCAGCAGGGGTCGCGCGGCGGCATCTTCCTGCGGGGCCACCTGGCCGAGACCCGCCCGCTCTACATGCCCGGGCTCGTCGAACGCTACGAGCGGGCCGACGGCGGCCCCGACCCGGATTCCGCGGTGCCCGACCCGGTGCGGCTGGGCCGGGCGCGGCCCGGCGACGGCCTGCTCGCCCTCGAGTACTCCCGAATCAGGAAGGGCGCCTTCGAGGAGTTCCACGCCATCGCCCGCGATGGGGTCTGGCCCTACGTGGAGAAGATCGGCGTCCGGCCGGTGGGCCTGTGGCAGGTCGCGTACCTGCCCAACGGCGACCCCGTCGAGAGCGAGGACTACGACGAGGTGTACTACTTGGCCCGCTACGCCAGCTTCGAGCACTTTCTCACGGTGCGCGACGACGCGGTCGCCATGGGCGGCAACGGGCCCGACTTCGAGGCGTTCACGAGCGCGTCGGGTCGGCTGAACGCGCTCACGCAAGGGCGCTCCGTCGAGTTCCTCCGGGGCGAACCGTATGGCAGCCCGCCCGTGCATGCGCCGGGCCTGCAGGAGAACTACCGCCTTGTGCGGTGAAGGAGAACTACCGCCTTGTGCGGTAGTGAACCATGAACGTCGTGCACCAACCCGCGAACACGGTTGAGAGTCCGCGAGGTCCCTCCAGCGATCACCAGCCCGTCGGCCGGCCAGCCGCAGACCGGGAGCCGCGCAACGTCGGCCGCAGGCGCTCGGATGCCCGTCAGCCGGCGATCACGTCGAGCAGCGCCTGCCGCCGCTCGCGCCGCACCACGTCGAGGGCCCGCGCCAGGGCGGCGGGCAGCTCGGCGGGGTCGTCGACCCGCTCGCCGTACCCGCCGTTCGCCTCGCAGATCCGGTCGTAGGCGGGGGGAGGCGCCAGGTCGCACAGCGGCATCGACGGGTTGCGGGCCGCCCAGCCGTCCGGGGCGTGCTCGAGGGTGGCCTGCCGCGTGCGTTCCCAGCCGGCGTTGTTGTAGACCACGAACAGCACCGGCAGGTCGCAGGCGCGGGCGGTGTGGTGGGTCGACGTCGGCACCCCGAAGACATGGCTGCCGTCGCCCACCGCGCAGACCACGGTGCGGTCGGGGTGCGCGAGCCCGGCCCCGAGGGCGGCGCCCGGACCCCAGCCGAGCACCGCCGAGTGGGCGTGGTTGAAGAACGTGCCGGGGCGCGTGGAGCACGCCTGCGTGGGGTCGAGGACGATCTCGGTGATGACGATGTCCTCGGGGTCGAGCACGTCGCCGAGGCACCTCGATATCCACGCGTAGTCGAGCGGCGTCGCGTCCCGCGCCGCCTCGCCGGCCGTCCGCCACGCCTCGCGGCCCCGCTCGTGCGCGGCCGCCCACCGGCGGCGCCGGGCCGCGATGGCGGACTCGTCGCGGGGAAGCCGCTCCAGCTCGGCGGCCAGGGCCCGCAGGGTGCTGCCGGCGTGCCCGGCGAGGCCGATGTCGCTCGCGAAGCCGCGGATCGGATAGGCCGCGTAGAGCGGGTCGTCGTCGACCTGGATGACCACGGCGTCGCGGGGCGGCTCGGCCCGGGCCGGGAACCACGGCGTGTCCGACTCGACCGCGAGCACGACGTCCGCGTCGCCGACGAGGGCGCCCGCGTCGAAGCCCTGGTGCATCGGATGGTCGCGCGGGAAGTTGAGATGGGTCGGCCACGTCTCGACCACCGGCAGCCCCAGGCGGTCGGCGAGGTGGACCAGCGCCTCGGGCGCCGCCGGGTCCCGCCCCAGCGACGAGGTGATCGCCAGCGGGTTGGCCGCCCCCGCGAGCGTCCCGGCGGCCTCGCGCAGCGCGGCGGGGGTCGGCTGGGACGGACGGGACGGACGGAGGCGGGGTGACGCGCCGATCGTGAGCGGGGGCATCGGCGCGCCGATGACGTCGACCGGCAGGGTCACGTAGACGGGGCCGGCCGGCGGGCTGCACGCGATGGCGAGGGCCCGGTCGACCACCGTCTCGAGCTGATCGCCCCGGCGCAGCTCGTAGTCCCACTTCACGAACTCGCGCAGCATTCCCGCCTGGTCGAACGACTCCTGGGCCCAGTGGATGCTCAGGCTGCGCGAGTCGGGCAGCCCGCGCTCGGTGATGGCGGTCCGCCCGGCGAGCAGCAGCATGGGGACGCGGGCGCGCGCCGCGTTGATCACCCCGCCGAGCGCGTTGGCGGTGCCGGGCAGCGTATGCACCATCACCGCCTGCGGCTCGCCGGTGACCATGGCGTAGCCGTGGGCCATCGCCACCGCGGTGATCTCGTGGGCCACGGTGATGGCCCGCAGCCCGCCGGACCGGCCCAGGGCCTGCCGCCGCGCGAACGCCTCGATGACGGGGGGAAAGTCGGTGCCGGCGCCGCCCCCGAAGAAGCAGCGGACCCCGCGCGACTCGAGGAGCGCGAGCAGCCCCTCGGCCACGCTCTCGACCTCCAGCCGTCGCGTCGACGGGGTCGCGTCGGTCTCGAGCGGTCGGGGTGCGGATGCGGCGCCGTCCATCACGATCGTCGCCCCCTACCCCCTACCTCGTTGAGGCGTCACGCCGAGTATGCGTCGAGGCGGATGCTCTGGGCTGAGGGCTCAGGCTGCGTCGCGGTCGCGGCGCCCGGCCAGGAAGCCCTCCAGCGAGCCCTCCATCTTCGCCATGCGCTCTCGCAGGTCGGCCATTTCCCGCAATACTGCATCGAACCGCTTGTCCAGACGGTCGTGGATGTCTCTGATCGACGCGTCGAGGCGCTCGTTGAAGCTCTTCGCGGTTGCGTCGAGGCGGTCGTTGAAGTCCTTCGAGGTCGTGTCGAGGCGGTCGTGCAGCTTCCGGATGTCGCTTCGCAGCCATGCGAACAGGGCGATCACCAAAGCGGGCGTGAGGAGGTTCGCAATCTCCGGCATCTTCGACAACTCTACCATTTGTGAGCGGGCTGGCGGCGCCAGTCAGCGCCAGTCCTTGAACCACGCCGCGGCTCACTCCGGCGCGACGGCCACCAGCGGGAGCACGACGTGGGACGGGTAGGCCGGCTCGTGGTGGATCGAGTTGTCGGCCGTCACCGAGCGCCGGTGCCGGCCCAGGGGCTCGCCGGTGTTGGGGTTGACGTCGAAGCGCGGGAAGTTGCTGCTCGAGACGTCGATGCGGATACGGTGGCCGGCCTTGAACCGGTTCGCGGTCGGGTAGGGCCGGATGACGAGCTCGTGGACCTCGCCCGGCGTCATCGGCTCGGGCCGGCTCGGGTCGTTGCGGTAGCGCGCCCGCAGGATGCCGTCGGTGAGGTTCATCTCGAACCCCGTCGGGAAGTCCTCGCTGGGGGGATAGACGTCGACGAGCTTCACCGTGAAGTCGGTGTCGACGGCGGTCGACGACGCGTACAGCGTGACGCGGATGGGGCCGACGACCTCGACCGGGGCCTCGAGCGGCTCGGTCTGGAACACGACCACGTCGGGCCGGGTCTTGAGTGGCAGGTACGGGGGCCGCGAGCCGTAGAAGCCGTTCTCCGAGCCGCCTCCGAGGCGCCTGAACTCGCGCTCGCGCTGGTCGTAGGCGCCGCGCTTCAGCACCCCCGAGAACGAGCCGCCGATGGTCGGCACCGGGTGCTCGGGGTCGTAGGTGTAGGTAGTCGGCGGCGCCTCGGCGGGCTCGCGCGGGCTCAGGGCGCCGTCGGCGTGGAAGTAGTAGGCCGTGGGCTCGGCCTCGGGCAGGGGCCAGGCCTGCGCGTCGCGCCAGTAGCCGCCGTGGACCAGCCGGCCGTCGGCGTCGCGATGGCCGTCGCCGGTGCCCATGACGAAGAGGCGGATCGGCGGCCAGTCGTCGACCGCGGTGGGCACCTGCTTGAGGTGGCGGTCGAACCACTGCCGGTGAAACGCGGTCGCGAAGTCGGGCATCGCCGCGTCGGACCCGAACTCGACGTCGCCCGCGTACGACCGCGTGTTGGCGCCGTGGGTCCAGGGGCCGACGAGCAGGTGGATGGGCGAGGTCTTGGCCCGCGTCAGCCCGAGGAAGTTCTCGAACTGGCTGCCGACGTAGGGGTCGTACCAGCCGGCGACGTGCAGCATGGGGACGTCGGCGGTGCGGCCGTAGTAGGCGCTCCAGTTGACGCCGAGGCGGGTCCAGTGCCGGACGTCGGCGTTCGGCCGGTCATGGTCGGCGCGGGTGAGCTGGTCGAGCACGTAGTCCTCGAACTCGGGCGCCGCCGCGAGCGGGCTGAGTCCGCGCCGGAGAGGCATCGCGGCGAACCAGTCGGCCACCTCCTCGGCCTCGAAGGCGGCCCGCACCACCGGATCGGGCGACAGGCGGAGCTGGTCGAAGGCCCAGCCGAGCTGCTGCCCCAGCTCGAACGCGCCGTGGTTGCGCACCTTGTGCTGCCAGGGGTCGGAGATGCCGCCCTGGTTGAGGAGCAGGGGCCCGAGGTGCGGCGGGTTCATCTTGGCCGCGTCGGCCTGGGTGTGGGCGCCGTAGGAGGTGCCGAACATGCCGACACCGCCCGTGGTGTAGGGCAGGGCGGCGATCCACTCGACGGTGTCGTGGCCGTCGGTCGCGTCGAAGTCGTGGTACTTCGAGAACGTGCCCTCCGACTCGTAGCGGCCCCGGGTGTCCTGCAGGACGACGACGTAGCCGTGGCGGACGAAGTAGGCGGCGCGGTCGACGAGGCCGCGCCCCTCCTTGCCGTAGGGGGTGCGCTGCAGCAGCACCGGGGCCGGGGCGTCGACGGGGACGCCCCCACGGGCCGGCCGGTAGACGTCGGTGGCGAGGTGGACGCCGTCGCGCATGGGCACCATGACGTCGCCGGCGTGGAGCACGACCTCGTAGGGGTCGGGGGCCTGGGCCGGCGCGCCGGCGGCCAGCGCGAGCGCGGCCAGCGCCGGCAGCGCCGCCGTTCCGAGAGTGCGTGTCTTCATGGTCGTCACCCTGTTCCCCGGTCCCGCCACGCCGTCACTTCAGGCGCCGTCGGCGAAGTGAACTGCGTGGCGCCGGTGTGAGTACGGTCCGCGGCCCCCGCCGCGCGGTCCCAGGCAGCCCGGCGCCGCCAATTCACGGCTTGTAGACCCGGCCGTCCTTCACCACCGTCACCACGTTCCGCAAGTCCCGCATGCTCAGCAGCGGATTGCCGTCGACCACGATCAGGTCGGCGAGCTTGCCCCGGGTGACGGTGCCCAGCTCGCCGCCGCGACCCAGGTACTCGGCGTTGCGGCGGGTCGCCATGGCGAGCACCTCCATCGGGGAGATGCCGTACGACACCATCAGGTCCATCTCCTGCCACGTGGCGTCGGTGTGGAAGTTGAGCGGCGTGCCGCTGTCGGTGCCGACGAGCAGCCGCACGCCGGCGTCGTGGAGCTGGCGCAGCTTGGCCCCCATCTCGTCGATGCGCCGCACCCGCAGGGCGCCGCCGAAGTAGCCGAACCGGCGCGGGTTCTCGACGCTGCGCCGGATGTCGGCCCAGATGTCGGGCGGCGTCAGGGCGCGGGCCCGCGGGTTGTCCCTCCAGTCGGGCCACTCGACGGCCCGGCCCTGGATCGCCGTCTGGATCATCGTGGGGACGACGTACGTCCCCTCGTCCACCAGGCCCCGGAGCACCTCGGGCGCGATGGCGGGGCTGGCTCCCGTGCCGAGGGACAGGTGCTCGATGCCGTCCTGCCCCGTGCGGATGCGCATGAGGAGGTCGTCGCGGGTCCCCACGTGACCGGTGATGCGGACGCCCGCGGCGTCGGCCTCCTCGCGGATGGCCCGGAGCTGAGCCTCGGTCAGCCCCGTGTGCACCTTGATGATGCCGGCGCCCTGCGCGATGGCGGTCCGGGCAGCGGCACGCGCCTCGTCCACCGTGCGCACGTTGACGGTGTGCGACCGGCGGTGGTGCCGGGCCACCTGCCGGTCCGACCAGTTGGTGATCCACCCCATGCTGGCCACGATGCGGGGCCCCGCCAGGTCGCCGCTCTCGATGCGCGCCTTGATGTGTCCGAGGGCGTCCGGCTGCCCCGCCAGGTCGACCGCCGTGGTGACGCCGCTCATGAGGAGCTGCCGGGTCGAGATGGCCATGATCTCGGCGTAGCGGCCGTCACGGTAACGGCCGTGCCAGTGCTGGTAGTCGGAGTGGCCGAGGATGTCGAGGTGCACGTGGGCGTCGATGAGGCCGGGCAGGATGGTCATGCCGCGGGCGTCGACGACCTCGGCGCCGTCCGGCACCGTCAGCGCGTCGCGGCTGCCGACGGCGACGATGCGGTTGCCCTCGACCAGCACCACCGCGCCCGGCAGCGGCGGCCCCTCGTGGCCGTCGATCAGCAGCCCGCCGACGATGGCGAGGTCGGCCGACGACGGCTGCGGGTCGGACTCGCCGTCGAAGTCCTGGGCGGCGGGGAGGGCGATGGCGACAGCAGCCAGCGCCGCCGCGAGAGGGAACCGAAGGCGGGCGCGGAAACGGGTCGTGATCATGACGGCGCTCCCTGGCTGACGTCGGCGTGCCTGAGACGATACCACCGCACCGGTCGCGGGGAAGACTCATCGATCCCATGGCGCGCGGAGCAGGAACGGGTGTATAAGGGCTCCGAGGAGGTTGAGCATGAGCGCACAGTCACGGACCGCCGCCCTGTCGTCGAAGTCCCTCCGGCAGATCGTCATCGGCATCGCCGTCGCTTTCGGGCTGGTGGTCGCGGCCGGGGGAGTCGTCTGGACCGTGAACTGTCCCTGCGAGACCACCCCGGGGTTCGTGCTGCTGGGCGACACCACCGAGGAGCCGGTCGACGACTGGAGCTTCGCGAACGACGTCTCGCTGTGCGCGATCCAGATCGGCATCTGGGGCAGGCCCCATTCGGTGAACGTCAACTGCATGGCGACGCCGGAGGGCGAGCTCTTCATCAGTTGCTCGGTCGGGGAGCAGAAGTACTGGTGCCCGCGGGTGGGCGAGGACCACCCGGGCCGGCTCCGGCTCGACGGCGTCATCTACCCCGTCGTCCTGAACCGCGAGATGGACCCCGCCATGCTTGACCACGTCTGGGCCTCACGCATCCGGAAGCTGCAGAAGCCGGCGGTGCAGGCGCGGCAGCCGGGGGGCGGCGGGGAACCGCCTCCGCTGGACACGCCGCGGCCGGAGAGCTGGTGGACGTTCCGCGTCGAGTCGCGCGGCTAGGAGTCTGCACCGCAGAACGGCGCGGACTCCTGGCGGGTTGGTTGGGCGGTGAGCGGAGCCGCAGGCGACGCTCTCCGGGCGGGCGCGCAGCCACTGCCGGCCGAGCGACTCCGCTACTCCAGCACCACGGGCAGCCGGGCGATGACGTCGTCCCCGCGGCGGACGACGAGCGAGTGGACGCCGGCCTCCCACATCCCGTCCGGCGACACGAAGTACAAGTCGCCCCAGGCGTGCCGTTGCCGGCCGAGCCGGGCGATGCGGTCCGGGACGCCCCCGCGCGGGTGCACCCCGAAGAAGAACCGGAAGCCCACGGGCTGCCGGATGTAGTCGCCGACCGCGTGATGCCAGTTGCGCGCCTCGTTCTGCAACTGCCGCACGCCCCCGATGTCCCGCCGGTGGTCGCGCGGGGAAGCCACCGGCACCTCGACCCCGTCCGGCCGGACCAGCACGACGTCGTCCGGCCTGATCGAGATCGATTCCGTCGCGCCGAAGCCGATCTGCAGATAGAGCCACCGCGAATCGTGCCTGGCCTGCGCGTGGGCGTAGGAGGCGACGACCTGCAGGACGCCGTCGTCGTATTCCGCGACGGCGCGCTCCCGGAAGCGGGTGTCGGAAAACTCCTCGAGCGCCGGAGGCGGCGCGAGGGGCGGCGCGACGAGCGCCGATACGGCGGCGGCGGCGTAGACGATGCCGGCGATCATCATGACCATGTGACTTCCCTCGTCGCTTCACCCGGACGCCCGGACGGATCGGCCGCGCCTCTCCGCCCATTCGGCCCCCGGGCAACTCTCGTCATCTCCCGCCCCCGGAATGTGGGCCTGAGGCCCCAAGCCGTTCGCTTCGCTCGCTTCCCCGGCTGGTTCCGCTCATTCCACTCGGTGCTCCGAACCTCAGCGTAGCACGGCTTCCTAGCCCGCCAATCGTCGCCTACGGCTCCGCTTGGCGCCCAACCAACCCTGCTAGGAGTCTGCACCGTTCTACGGCGCAGACTCCTAGTGTGCTGTCCCCGAAATTCGCATTACAACGAGTGCCACCCGTGCCGATGCCGATGACCGACCGAGACGTGACGTCCCCGGGCGAACGGGGCAGATCACGGTGAACGGGACCAGCTTGCGGGAGCGCAGAATCATGTTGCGAACTTGCGAGACGGCACACTAGTGGGGATCGGCCGTCGAGCCGGCCTGCCACCGACGCGTGACCACGCCGGCCGGTTGCACGTTGGTCTCGGTGTCGCTCAGCCGGGTTCCCGGTCGCCCGTCCGCTCCTCGGCTCCCATCGATGGGCCTGCATGGCATGCCGGTCGCGATCGCTCGACGACGCCCTCGATCTGCCTTGATTGAGTCGCAATCGTGCTGTAGGTTGACGCCAACCCGCTCGACGACATCCCCGAGGGAGCACATCATGAAGCTGACGCTGAGTCTGTCGGTGCTGGTCCTGAGCCTGGCCGCGCCGGCCGCGGGACCGGCGGGCGCCGCGCAGGACCGCGCGGCGGCGGGCGCCGAGCCCGTGGTTTTCCGCTGGGTGGGAACCACCGCGCACGCCTGGGGGGCCTGGGTCACCCCCGGGGCCGCCGTCGAGGACTGGGTCGGGCAGGCCATCCCGCTGTGCGCCGGGGAGGACCTCTGCGAGATCAACGTCTTCGAGGGGCCCGAGCTCGCGACGCACGAGATTCCGGTACCCGAGGCGAACCGGGCCGGCCTGAGATGGGTCCTGAGATACCGGCGCGACGAGACGCCCCGCGTCGTGGTCGAAGAGGTGCGGGCCGAGCCGGGACGCGAGCCCCGCACGTGGACCTTCGACCGGTGAGGGGACGGCCGGAGTTGAAGCCATGCTCGAGAACACGACTCGACCGACCGGCAGGAGCACCGCACGGCGGCGCGCCATCGGGCCGCTGGTGCTCGCGCTCGTGACCGCGGTCGCCGCCGGCGCGGACGGCCAACCGCCGGATCCCGCCGCCTCTACCCCGGCCGTCCGCCTGTTCACCGGCGCGAGGGTGATCATCGGCGACGGCCGCGTCATCGAGGACGCCGCGTTCCTGGTGCGCGGCAGCGTGATCGCGCAAGTCGGAAGCGCCGGCGAGGTGACGGCGCCGCCCGGGGTGACGGTCGTCGACCTGACCGGGCGCACGGTGATGCCGGCGCTCGTCAACACCCACGCGCACCTCGGCTGGGAGCGGTACACGAGCTGGGGCTCGGAGAACTTCACCCGCGAGAACCTCGTCGACCATCTGCACCGCCACGCCTACTACGGCGTCGGCACCATCATCTCGACCGGCAGCGACCTCGAGGAGATCGCCCTCGAGGTGCGGCTGGCGCAACGGGTGGGCGAGGTCGGGGGCGCCCGCTACCTGGTGTCGCCCGGCGTGGGGACGCCCGGCGGCGGGCCGAACCCCCGGTTCACCAACGACGCCGGCTGGTGGGGGCTGCACGCGGTGACCTCCCCCGCCGAGGCGCGCGAGGTGGTGCGGACCGAGGCCGCGCGCGGCGTCCGCATCCTGAAGATCTGGGTGGACTCGCGCGACGAACGGCGGGGCGCGCGGGTGAAGCTGGCGCCGGACATCTATGCGGCCGCCCTCGACGAGGCCGGGGTGCGGGACGTCCGGGTCATCGCGCACGCGACCACCCTGGAGGACCACAAGCGGCTGCTCGAGGCCGGCGCCCGGCGCTTCATCCACATGCCCTACGACGTGGCCGTCGAGGACGAGTACCTCGGGCTCGTCGCGGCCCGCAACGCCTTCATCGTGCCGACCATCGGCATGGTCACCCGGCGCGAGCCGTACCGACGCCCGGTCTACGAGGACCCCTTCTTCCAGGAGCAGGTCCCGGACGAGGTCGTCGCGATGCTGCGGGAGGCCGCGGCCGGCGACACCGCTCCCCCGCGGACCGCCGCCGCCGAGGCGCGGGCCCGGGTCATCCGCAACAACTTCATGCGGCTCCGCGACCACGTCATCTTCGGCACCGACGCCGGCGCGGTGGGCGACTTCTTCGGCTACGCCGATCACCTGGAGCTGGAGCTCTTCGTGCGGCTGGGCATGACGCCGGCCGAGGCCATCGTCGCCGCCACGACGCGTGCGGCGCGGGCGTTCGGGCTGGACGAGACCGGGGCCGTCGAGGCCGGCCGGAGCGCCGACTTCGTGGTGCTCGACGCGAACCCGCTCGACGACATCACGAACACGCGGCGGATCGCCGCGGTGTACCTGCGGGGCGCCGAGGTCGACCGGGAGGTCTTGCGCGAGCGCTGGACGCAGTGATGGCCGGGTATCCGGCGTCGATCGATGGCGAGAATGGCGCCTGCGGCGTCACCTCTCCCTCACCCGCATGATGTCCAGCCCGTCGAAGGCGATGCCGGCACCGCCTTCGCAGGCGCCCCACCGGGCGGGATTGTGGGTTCCGGCGAACTCGTGCTACCGTTTGCGCCGGGCGCCCGCCAGGGGGCGCTCGATTTCGCCGGGCACAGTGGAGCGACGAATCGCACGACGGGCGCAGGGCACTCGCTCGGCCGCCTTCGTGCTCTCGGCCGGTCCGCCAACCACCGGCTCACCTGCCTGTCGAGGAGGAACGACGACATGAAGTACCGCCTGCCTGTTCTGCTCACTTTCGCTGCCGCACTCGTGATGCCGCCGATCGGCGCACACGCGCATTTCCAGTTGCTGGAACCCGCGCCGTGGATCAACCTGGACCGCCTCGGCAACCCCCAGAAGGTCGGGCCGTGCGGCGGCAACCCGAACGGCGACAACGCCGAGATTCTGTCCGGCATCGTCACCGAGGTCACCGGCGGCTCCAGCCTGCACCTGAAGATTCAGGAGACGGTCTTCCACTCGGGCCACTACCGCGTCGCGCTCTCGGTGAACTCGCGCAACGAGTTGCCGGCGGATACGACCGCGGTCGAGAAGTGGACCGATCGGGGACTCTACTCGGTCTGGGGCGTGATTCAGAGCCCGCCGCAGATCCCGGTCCTCGCCGACGGCCTGTTCCCGCACTATCCCGTAGGCGACCAGCGCGCCTCGTTCCGGCCCGAGACCCCGATGGATCCCTGGGAGGCCGACATCCCGATTCCGAACATCAACTGCGAGAAGTGCACGCTGCAGGTCATCCAGTTCATGGCCGATCACGTGTACAACACGCCGGGCGGCTATTCCTATCATCACTGCGCCGACCTGAAGATCACGGCCGATCCGTCCAAGCCCATCGACGACCGCTGGCCGGCGGCGCAGATGACCAACTGATCGGCAACCGCCGACCCGACGCCGGCCACGCCCGAGCGTGACCGGCTCGACACCATCATCCGGGGCCGCTCGCCATGGCGGCCCCGGTCGCGCCGCCCATCGAGCGCGACCCGGCCGACAGCGCGTTGCCGCGACCGTGGTCCGAAGGTCGCGGCGGACGCGCTTTCACCCTCTCCCCTCGCACGCAGGAAGTGCCTCCGCCGAGCGAAGGTTGCGGCGGATGCGCCGTCTTCCTCTCCCCTCGCACGGGGAACGCTCCGCCAGGCAAAGGTCGCGGCGGATGCGCCGTCCCCTTCCCCCTCGCACGAGGAACGCTCCGCCAAGCGAAGGTCGCGGCGGATGCGCCGTCTCCCTCTCCCCCTCGCACGAGGAAACGCCGTGCCAGGCGAAGGCCGCGGCAGACGCGCCGTCCCCTTCCCCTCGCACGCAGGAAAGCGCTCCACCAGGCTCTGCATCGCCGTGACGGCGGCCGTGGTGATCGTCCGGGACCTCGCGGTATGATGGGCCCATGCGCCGTCTGGTGATCCTGGTCGACGGGGTGCCCCCCGGCCGGGACGCCGAGTTCCGCCGTCTGGCCGACGACCAGCTCGCCGGGTACGACCGCGTCTCGGCCGCGGGCGGCGTCCACCGCTATCGGCTGCGGCCGGACGCCGAGCAGGCCCGCCGGGACGAGACGGTCCGCCAGGCGCGCCTGACCATCGCACGGCGGGTCGAGGCGTTCGGGGTCACCGAGCCGGTCATCGCGCGGCACGGCGCCGCGGGCGACCAGATCCTGGTCCAGTTGCCGGGGGTGGAGGACGTCGCGGGCGCGAAGGCGGTCATCCGCTCGACCGGCGTCCTCGAGCTCAACCTGATCGAGGCGGGGCCGGCGCCGTCCCGAGGACAGCTCCTCGAGACGAGCCACGGGATGCTGCCGTCCGGGCTCGAGGTCGTGCCCGGGGACGCCCCCGCCGGCGACGGGCCGGACGTGTTCTACCTCGTGCCCCGCGCCGCACCGATCTCGGGCCGCGACCTGCGCAACGCCCGGGCGACGGTCGACGAGCTCAACCGGCCGGCCATCGGGTTCTCCCTGAACCGGGACGGCGCACGGGCGTTCGCGGCCCTCACCCGGGCCAACGTCGGCCGCGACGTCGCCATCGTCCTCGACGGCCGCGTGCAGTCGGTCGCGGTCATCGAGGAGCCCATCACCGGCGGCGAGGGGCGCATACGCGGTGATTTCACGGCGCAGGAGGCGTCCGACCTCGCCCTGATCCTGCGGTCGGGCGCCCTGCCGACGTCGCTCGACTATCTCGAGGAGCGCACCATCGGCGCGAGTCTCGGGGCCGACTCGATCCGCGCCGGGCTCGCCGCGTCGATGGCCGGCCTGATGGCGGTGGCGCTCTTCATGCTGCTCTACTACCGCGCCTCGGGCGTCAACGCGGTGGTGGCGGTCGCCCTCAACCTGCTGATCCTGCTCGCCGGCGTCGCCGCGGCCGGGGCGGAGCTGACCCTGCCGGGCATCGCGGGGCTGATTCTGACGATCGGCATGGGGGTCGACTCGAACGTCCTCATCTTCGAGCGCATCAAGGAAGAGCTGCCGACCGCCAGGGGGCCCCGCGCCGCTGTCGCCGCCGGCTTCGACCGGGTCTTCGTGACCATTCTCGACACGCACGTCGCGTCGCTGATCGCGGCCGCCTTCCTCTACCAGTTCGGGTCGGGGCCGATACAGGGCTTCGCGACGACGCTGTTCTTCGGGCTCGTCTCGAACGTGTTCACCGCGGTGTTCGTCTCGCGCACGCTGTTCGGCCTCGTGCTGGCCCGGAAGCGGGAGTCGACCCTGAGCATCTGACCGCGGTCACTTCCTTCGGCCCGGCCGGGGCCGCCGGGCCTTTGCGTTCTTCTCGACGCGGAGCTTCCACGCGGTGCGGAGGGCGCCGGCCAGGGTCTCCTCGTCGGCCGCCTCCAGGCGGACGTGCGTCATGCCCATGCGCCCCCAGCCGCCGGCGATGGGCACGAAGACATCGGGCGCATCGCCGACGAACATCGCCTGCACCTCGGGCGTGAGCATGAGGTTGCCGTAGCCCTGGGCCTCGTGGGCGAGGGTGGCGAAGATGCGGCCGCCGACGCGGAAGTCGGGCGCGCCCATGTGCGAGCGCTCCTCCGCCCCGTCGAGGCCGAGCGCGAGTCGGCGGAAGTCGTCGGCGGTCGCCATGCCGTCCATCCTCGCAGGTCGGCGGCGGTCCGTCCAGGGCGTCACCGCGCTGCGGTCGCCGAGGCCGGGGAGCGCACCGTGGTGGTTTACGTATATCGTTGGAAAGCGTCTGGTGATCCGTAGTTTCAAGGACCGAAACACGCGGCGATTCTTCGAGGGCCAGCGTGTCCGAGCTTTCCAGGGGTTCGCCGATCAGTCCGTGCGACGGCTGACGGTGCTGGACAGCGCGGACACCCTCGAGGATCTGGCCGGCTTGCCGAGCAACCGGCTGGAAGCGCTCCGGGGGGACCGGGCCGGTCAGCACAGCATTCGGATCAACGCGCAGTGGCGAATCTGTTTCCGCTGGGCCCACGATGGACCCCACGACGTCGAGATCGTCGACTATCACTAGAGGGAAGGGAGAAGGCGGTGGCCCCCAAGAGCGGCATGCGTCCGGTGCACCCGGGTGAGATTCTGCGTGACGAGCTCGAAGCCCTCGGCATGTCGGCCAACGCGCTCTCCAGAGCGCTCGCGGTGCCCGTGAACCGCGTGACGTCGATCCTGCACGGGCGGCGCGGAATCACCGCGGACACGGCGTTGCGGCTGGCGCGGTATCTCGGGACCACGCCGCAGGTATGGCTGAACCTGCAGCAGACCTACGAGCTGCGACGGGCAGAAATCGCGGTGGGCCGCCGGATCGCCGAGAGCGTGCAGCCACGCGATACGGCGGCGTAGCCTGCCGCGGCCTTCGACAACGTCGAGCGCCGGTCGGCGTATGATCGCGGCCTGACGGCGCTGGCGGCCAACGCGCTGAAACCGTCGGCGCGCGGCGCACGATCGTTCCGTATCGTCCCTGTGAGGGCTGCATGCCGAAGAAGACTCTGTCGAGGAGCACGTGGTACTTCGTCGTCGGCGCGCTGGTCGGCCTGGCCGCGGGGGTGTATGCGGCCACCGCGCCCTACGAGCGGTTTCCCGGAGTGGTGATCGGCGGCGAGGCGACGCCGCCGCCCGCAGACTGGAACACCGTCAACGACCACGGGGAGGTGCTGATGAAGCTCGCGGGGTTTCCCCCGTTCGTCATCCGCATCGTGTATTCGACCGACGAGGGGGGCGTCATCACCGCCACCCGGCCCGACGGCGGCTACTGGGCGGCGCGGGTGCGGGGCGGGCGGCGCGACGGGTGGATCCGCCTCGGCGACGCGACCTATGCGCTGAGAGCGACCGAGATCGTCGGCGACGAGCGCATCCCCTACCTCGAGAGCTACGCCGCGAAGAACGGGATGGGCATGGGGTACGACTTCGAGGGCGAGGTCATCCCCAGCGTGAACGAGCCGGTCCACACGTGGGAAGTGTTCTACTGGACGCCGCGGTAGGGCCCCCCTGCCAGGGGGGCCCCGGTCCCGCCCGAAGGGCGCGCGGCTACCGCGCTGTTTCCGCCTCCTGCCGCTCGATGTTGCGGTAGACCTCCTGGATGTGCCGGATGTCGTGGTTGCCCTCGTGGCAGGCGTACTCGTACATCGGCCCCTCGGTGGCCATCATCGGCACCTCGGCGCTCCACGGCCGGTCCCAGGTCGCGGGGTCCTTGACCGTGAACGTGTAGTGGATCGCATCGTCGGCCACCCGGGTGAACCGCTCCACCACCTTGAGGTCGCGGCTCGAGCCCTGCCACCGGTTCATGTCGTTGAAGTGGCTGCTCTCGACGATCAGGGTGTCGCCCTCCCAGCGCCCGCGCCCGTCGCCCGGCCACTGGCGGATCTTCTCGGACATGGGCGGCTGCCCGATGGGAACGATACGCGGCCCGTTGGTGCTCTGCTCGGTGAAGATGACGACGTGGGTCGGCGTCTGCAGGATGTGGTGGATGTCGTTGTACGAGGGCGGCTGCAGGGGCGGCGCGTTGTAGCGGTAGTTGAGGCAGCGCTCGCTGTGCGGGCGCAGCTCGTAGCCGTCGAAGGCCCCCCGGTCGCCGCGCTCCGCGCGAATCGCCTCGGCCCGGGCGAGGGCCTGCGCGTTGCGCGGCGGGATGCGGCCGTTCGGCGGGTCGACGATGAGCGAGGTGCGCCGGGTCGACAGCCCCTTCGGCACCCGGGTGGCGAGCCAGATGGCGTTGTCGTAGTGCACGTAGCTCTCGTCGCGGTGGCTCTGGTCGAGCACCCGCGCCCGCTCCTCGGGATCGTCGATCTCGATGACGAAGCGGGCCAGGGGGTCGGCCCCGTCGACGGTGAGCTGCGACTGGAGCAGCGCGAACTCCTCCTCGCTGTAGAACGCCTGGTCGCCGAGGTACTCGGGGCGCTCCATCGGCGTGAAGGTCTGGGTGGTCCAGTAGCCCTGCAGGTCGGGCTGGCCGTCCGGCAGGCGGGGCATCTCCCAGCTCGCGTCCGCCTCGGGGGCGCTCTGGGACTCGCTCTGGGCGAAGGCCGGCGCGGAGGCCAGCAGGGCGACCGCGAGCAACGTGACGATGGTTCGGAGACGAAGGTGCATCTCAACCCTCCCTCGGAGGCTGCCGTCGTTGTCGTCCGGAAAGCGCCATGATCGCTCAGGCGCCCGCCGTTCGCAAGCCCCGGCGGCTCTCCCTCCCCCGCTGGCAAGCCCCGGCGGCTCTCCCTCCCCCGCTGGCGGGCGCTGGTGCTAGGATCGGCGAACCACGCAGTGACAGGAGAGCACCCATGACCATCGAACGCCTCATCCCCCGCGCCGTCATCGCGCTGACCCTCGCCGTTGCCCTGGTCCTCGCGCTGCCGGGCGCGGCCTCGGCCCAGTCGCATCAGCCGCCCTCCGAGCCGCCGGCCGACTGGGGGCCGATCTCGATCAACCTCGAGGGGTACGAATACCCGCATCCCGTCGAGTTCATGAGCTTCCGCGTCTTCGGCCAGGACGTGCGCCTCGCCTACATGGATGTCGCGCCGACGGGGCCCGCGAACGGGCGCACCGTCCTCTTCAAGCACGGGGGCAGCTACTACGGCTGGTACTGGGAGAGCCAGATCGAGGCCCTCGCCGCCGCCGGCTACCGCGTCGTCGTGAAGGACCGCCTGGGCTGGGGCAAGTCGTCGAAGCCCATCCTGCCCTACAGCATGAGCCTGCACGCCTCGAACACGGCGCGGCTCCTGGACCACCTCGGCATCGAGAAGGCGGCCATCGTCGGCCACTCCATCGGCGGTCAGATGGCGACCCGCTTCGCCTTCCTCTACCCGGAGAAGACCACGCACCTCGTCACCGTCAACCAGGTCGGCCTGACCGACCGGCGCGCGGGGCGCGGCTACGCCCCGTTCGACGGCGAGATCGAGGCCGACCCCGACCTGCAGGCCGCCTACGAGCGGGACGTGCGGACCGACACGAACCGCTACGTCGAGTGGAAGCCCGAGCTCCTCGAGCATCTGCGCATCCGTCACGGCCAGCGGCTGAGCGGCGACTGGCCGCGGCTGGCCTACGTGCGCCGGCTCGGCGGCAACCTGCGCTCGATGGACACGGTGGTCGACGACTGGCCCCACATCCAGACCCCGACCCTGATCCTCGGCGGCGAGATCGACGGGCCCGGCTTCCCCGACAACGTCAGGCGGGCGGCCGAGATTCTGCCCAACGGCGAGGCGTTCCTCATCCCCAACGTGGGCCACAACCCCCACGAGGAGGTGCCCGACATCGTCAACGCCGAGCTGATCCGCTTCCTCGGCACCGGCGCCGGCTCGACGGACGGGCAGTGAGGCCGGGGAGACGTCGAACCGTCGAGCCCGAGGCCACGGTGGAAGACCCGCGGGACCGTCGAGCCCGGCAGAGAATAGCAGGTCGATCGTGCAGGCCGGCGGCGGCCCGCGGTCTGCAGGAAGCCATGCCGGACGCCCTGTCGGAGAAGGTGCTGGCCCGCATCGCCGGCGCCGAGGCGCTGTACCACCGGCTGATTCTCGTGGCCGCGCCGGGCGGAGCGGGCAAGACCGAGGTGCTGCGGAAGGTCGCGGCGAGCACGGGGGCGCGGCTCGTCAACCTCAACCTGGAGCTGTCGCGCCGCATGCTCGACCTCACCGGGCGCGAGCGGTCGCTCCGGTTGCCCGATCTGCTCGACGAGGTGGTGGGCAGGGACGCGCCGCTGGTGCTGCTCGACAACATCGAGCTCCTGTTCGATGTCGCGTTCGAGCACGATCCGCTCCGCCTCCTGCAGGGCGTGTCGCGGAACCGCACCATCGTCGCCACCTGGAACGGGACGCTGGCAAACGGTTACCTGACCTACGCCGTGCCGGACCACCCGGAGTTCCGGCGGTACTCCGGGACGGCACGCGGCGACGCGGTCGTCGTCTGCCCGGACGCCTCCGGCCGATAGCGTCAGCCGGGGCTGCCGGCTCTCCGCTGCCCCCCTCACCGACGCCGGGCTGTGCGGGCTGCTTCCTGCCGAGACGGTCGGGCAGGGTGAACGCACGGGAACCGAGATGAGATACGGCGACCTGATCCAGTTCGACCCGATCGAGACCGTGGTGCAGCTCCGGGACGCCGACCGCGAGTCCGAGGCCCGGCAGCTCGTGTCCACCTACGTCGTGAGCCCCGAGATGGCGGAGCGGCTCGCGGATATCGTGATCCCCCAGATCCAGATCGACGAGCCCGCCGACAACAAGGGCTTCCTCGTCGTCGGGAACTACGGCACGGGCAAGTCCCACCTGATGTCGGTCCTCTCGGCGGTCGCCGAGCGGGCGGAGCTCGCCGGCGCGGTCGACCCGCGCATCGCCGGCCCCGCGCAACGCATCGCCGGCCGGTTCCGGGTCGCGCGCACCGAGCTCGGCGCCACGACCATGGACTTCCGCGCGTTCGTCTGCTCGCAGCTCGAGGAGGCGCTGGCGCAATGGGGTGTCGACTACCGCTTCCCGGCCCGGGACACCATCCCGAACCACAAGCAGGCGTTCGAGGACATGATGTCGGCGTTCCACGCCCGGTACGCCGACCAGGGGCTGCTGCTCGTCGTCGACGAGCTGCTCGACTATCTCAAGAGCCGGAAGGACCAGGAGCTGGTTCTCGACCTGAATTTCCTGCGCGAGGTGGGCGAGGTCTCGAAGGACCTGCGCTTCCGCTTCGTCGCCGGGGTGCAGGAGGCCATCTTCGACAGTCCCCGGTTCCACCACGTGGCCGACAGCCTGCGGCGGGTGAAGGACCGCTTCGAACAGATCCGCATCGCGCGGACCGACGTCAAGCACGTCGTGGCCGAGCGGCTGTTCCGGAAGACGGGCGAACAGCAGACCCGCATCAGGGAGTATCTGACGCCGTTCACCCGGTTCTACGGGAACATGAACGAGCGGCTCGACGAGTTCGTCCGCCTCTTCCCGGTGCATCCGGACTTCATCGACACCTTCGAGCGCATCGCGGTGGTCGAGAAGCGCGAGGTGCTGAAGACCCTCTCCCTCGCCATGAACCGAATCGTCGACACCGAGCCCCCGGCCGACAGCCCCGGCCTCGTCGCCTACGACTCGTACTGGCGCACCCTGCGCGACAACCCGTCGTTCCGCGCCGTGCCGGAGATCAAGGCGGTCATCGACTGCAGCCAGGTGCTGGAGTCGCGCATCGACCGGGCCTTCACGCGCCCGGCGTACAAGCCGATGGCGCGGCGCATCGTGCACGCGCTGTCGGTCCACCGCCTCACCCACAACGACATCCACGCCCCGCTCGGCGCCACCCCGGACGAGCTGCGCGACACCCTCTGCCTCCACCAGCCGGGCATCGAGGACCTCGGCGGCGAGCCTGCGGACGACCTGCTCTCACAGGTCGAGACGGTCCTGCGCGAGATTCACCGGACCGTCAACGGCCAGTTCATCTCGTCGAACCACGACAACCGTCAGGTCTACGTCGACCTGAAGAAGACGGAGGACTACGACGCGCACATCGAGAAGCGGGCCGAATCGCTCGACGACGCGCAGCTCGACCGCTACTACTACGAGGCGCTGACCCGCGTCCTCGAGTGCGCCGAGACCACCTACGTCACCGGCTACCGCATCTGGGAGCACGAGCTCGAGTGGCGCGAGCGCCGCGCCTCGCGGCTGGGCTACCTCTTCTTCGGCGCGCCGAACGAGCGCTCGACGGCGGTGCCGCCGCGCGACTTCTACCTCTACTTCATCCAGCCCTGCGAGCCGCCCCGCTTCCGCGACGAGAAGAAGCCGGACGAGGTGTTCTTCCGCCTCACGGGGCGGGACGACGCCTTCCACGAGGCGCTCAAGGGCTGCGCGGCGGCGCTGGACTTGGCCTCGCGCGCGTCGGGACACGCGAAGGCCGTCTACCAGGGCAAGGCGGACGACTTCCTGCGCGACCTGACGGCGTGGCTCCAGAGGCACATGACCACCGCGATCGAGGTGACGCACCAGGGCCGGAAGAAGCCGCTCGCCGGCTGGCTGAAGGGGAGACCGTCGGCCGAGGGCACGCAGGTCAACGTCCGCGACGTCGTGAACGCGGTCGGCGCGGCTGCGCTGGCCGCGCGCTTCGAGGACGAGGCGCCGGAATACCCCACGTTTCCGGTCTACTGGACCGGCAAGAGCCGCCCCCAGGCCGCGCAGGACGCGCTGCGGTGGATCGCCGGCCCGCGCAGGACGCAGCAGGGCGGCCGGGTCCTCGACGCGCTGGAGCTGCTCGACGGGGACCGGCTCGACCCCACGCGGTCGCGCTACGCGCGTCATGTCGTCGAGCTGCTGGAGCGGAAGGGGCAAGGACAGGTCGTCGACCGCAGCGAGCTCATTCAGGCCGTGCACGACGTCGAGTACATGGCGCCGGGCACGTATCGCCTGGAGCCCGAGTGGGTGGTGGTCGTGCTGGCGAGCCTCGTCTACTCGGGCCACGTCGTGCTGGCGGTGCCCGGCCGCAAGTTCGATGCGACCGACGTCGCGGCGCTGGCCGCGGCACCGCTCACCGATCTCGTCGATTTCAGGCACCTCGAACGGCCCAAGGAGTGGGATGTCCCGGCCCTGGCCGCGCTCTTCGAGCTGCTGGAGCTGACGCCGGGCATGGCGCAGCTCGTGGCCCAGGGCAAGGACGAGCCGGTCCGCGAGCTGCAGAAGGCCGTCGATTCATGGGTGAACCGGCTCGTGACGGCCCGGCAGGCCCTCGGGGAAGGGCTGCACTTCTGGGGCTGCAGGCTCCTCGACGAGCCGGCCACCGAGGACCTGCGGGGCAAGCTGGACGCGGCCAAGGACTTCCTCGAGGCCCTGCAGCCGTTCTCGTCCCCGGGCGCGTTGAAGAACTTCCCGCACGGCCGGCCGCAGGTCGAGACGCAACGCGCCGGCCTCGACGCCCTGCGCGAGGTCGAGGCCCTCCGGACGCTGGTCGGTAACTTCGCGAACGCCGCATCGTATTTCCCGGCCGCCGAGGCGGCGCTGCCCCCGAACCACCCGTGGCGCGACAGGCTGAGAGCGGTTCGGGAAGATCTCCTCGTCCAAGTCGTCGATCCGGCAGCGCGGGCCGCCGCGGACTTCCGCCGGCGGGCGCAGGCCAAGCTCGCCGAGCTGAAGCGCGCGTACATCGAGACGTACCTGGCATTGCACACGCGGGCCAGACTCGGCGTCGACGAAGAAAAGCGCAAGGGCCAGCTTCTCGCTGACGGCCGGCTGCAGCAGCTCAAGACGCTGGCGACGATCGCCCTCCTGCCCCGCCGGCAACTCGATGACTTTCAGGACCGCGTGAAGGCCCTGAAGAGCTGCTCGACGTTGACCGAGCACGACCTCGACGCCGCCGCCGAGTGTCCGCACTGCGCCTTCCGGCCGTCCGCCGAGCGTGTCGAGGCCCCGGCCGGCAGCCGGCTGGCGGGACTGGAGGATGAGCTGGACACCCTGCTCTCGACGTGGACCGACATCCTCCTGTCCAACCTCGACGACCCGACCACGCGCGGGAAGCTGGATCTGCTGCGACGCGACCAGCGAGCGCCGGTGCAAGCGTTCATGGCCTCCCGTTTGCTCCCGGCCCAGCTTGGCCGCAACTTCATCGACGCCGTCGCGCAGGTGCTGTCCGGCCTCTCCAAGGTGGTCGTCACCGACGACGACCTGCGCCATGCGCTCTTCCCCGGCGGATCGCCGGCGACCCCCGGCGAGCTGAAGCAGCGCTTCGCCGACTACGTCGACGAAAAGGCGAAGGGGCTGGACGAGGCGCAAGTGCGGATCGTGCTGGAGTGACCGGGGGCGCGGACTGCACGGGTCGGTGACCTGTCGGCGCTGGGGCGGTATCCATCCGCAGTGCACTTGGCGTCGCAACTCCGGCGGGCAGACCCGCTGGCGGGCAGAGCCAACGACGGTCGATCGTGCGGCTCCGCAGCCACGGGTTTCCGCTCGGCGCTCCCCGCCCGGATCTTTGCGGCGCCCTCGACCCGACGCCTACCACGCGGGCGCCGCGCACCTCATCGGGCGCGGCGTTGCCGGCGGGTACAATGATTCGGCCGTGACTCGGCGTCGCCAAGTGATGGCGGTTCCAACGAATCGCACGGAGCTTGCTGGAGGGGCAGGTTTCGCTGACGGACGCCAAGGCGGTCACCGGCGGGACGGGGCCGGAGGCCCGGGCGGCACTCGACACGCTCGTGGTGCAGGAGCTGTTGCGGCCGGTGGTAGACGGGCTGCGCTACCGCTTGACCGAACATGTCGAGGCTCGGCGCGACGCGTATCGACGGGGGCAGTCCCGAAGCGACCATCTCCGTGGCGGTCGCGCCGACATGGTCGCCGACCGGACCGAGCCGACACCTGGATCCGGCGACATGTCCACTGCACATGTCCGCTCCAGGAACAACGGCATGTCCACTGCACATCGCCGAGACATGTCCACTGCACATGTCGAAGATCGACGGAACATGTCCACTGCACGTGTCGAACGGACGGCAGGGACGCCGGCGGGCCGCCGCGAGCCGTTGACCGAGCTCTCGGCGACTCACCGCCGAATCGTCGAACGCTGCGAAGTGCCCCGTCGTCTGGCCGAGCTCATGAACGCGCTCGGCGCAACCAACCGCGGGCACTTCAAGAAGCGGCATCTCGATCCGCTGATTCGGGCCGGCATCGTGACGATGACGAACCCCGAGAATCCGCGGGCGCCCGGCCAACGATACGTGCTGACCGCCGCCGGCCTCGCGCTCCGGGCCGCTCGTACTCGCAAGGGCCAGGAGGACGAAGGTGGCCACGCCGGGTGATCGTGGCCCCGGGCTGTTCCGGAAGTCCGTCGGAGCCCAGAACTCCATGCAGGTCGAGTGCCTGGGGATGACCTTCGACTCGGAGGAGGCGCGCCGGGAGCACTTCCTCGCGCGGCTGAAGGAGAAGCTCCCCGAGCTGCGGCAGCGGCCCGACTTCCCCGTGGCCGAAGACGAGGACATCCTGCGGCTGTCCGACCCGCCGTACTACACCGCCTGCCCCAACCCGTTCCTGGCCGAGTTCGTCGAGCGCCATGGTCGGCCGCAAGATCCCGACGAGCCGTATCATCGCGAGCCGTTCGCCGTCGACGTCAGCGCCGGCAAGACCGACGCCCTCTACCGGGCGCACGGCTACCACACCAAGGTGCCGCACCAGGCGATCGTCCCGTCCATTCTCCACTACACGCAGCCCGGCGACCTCGTCCTCGACGGATTCTGCGGCTCGGGCATGACCGGCGTCGCCGCGCAGTGGTGCGGCGCCGCGCCGCCCGCCTACCGCCGCGAGCTCGAGCAGCGCTGGCAGGCGGAAGAACGGGACCCGCCGGCGTGGGGCGCCCGCCGCGTCATCCTCGGCGACCTGTCGCCGGCCGCCACCTTCATCGCCGCCAACTACAACCTCCCCTTCGACGTCGCGGCGTTCAGTGAAGCGGCGAGCCAGCTCCTGCAGGACGTCGAGGCCGAGATCGGCTGGATGTACGAGACGCTGCACACGGACGGAAAGACCACCGGGCGGATCGACTACACCGTCTGGAGCGAGGTGTTCTCGTGTCCGAACTGCGCGGGCGAAGTGGTGTTCCTGGACGAGGCGCTCGACAAGACCACCCGCCGCACGCGCTCCGGGTTTCCCTGCCCGCACTGCGCGGCGAAGCTGACCAAGGACAACCTCGTGCGGTCGTTCGAGACGCTCCCCGATCCCGCGACCGGCCGGCCGTGGAAACGCATCCGCCTCCGGCCCGTCCTGATCGACTACCGCGTCGGCGATACACGGTACGAGAAGGCGCCGGACGCCGCCGACCTGCGGGTCCTGGATCGCGTCGCCGGCCTCCCTCTGCCGCCGGAGGTTCCGACCGACGCCTTTCCCATCGACGAGATGTACCACGGCTCGCGCCTCGCCCCGAAGGGGTTCACGCACGTGCACCACCTGTTCCTGCCGCGCGCGGCGCAGGCGCTGGCGGCGCTGTGGCGGCGCGCCGCCGGTTGCGAGGAACCTCGATTGAGGAACACTAGTGTCCCACATTTTTGGCGATTTCAGGCCCACGTCAGGGGCAACTGGGGGTCGGGAGGGTCAGAACCCGGCGGCGACGGCGTCGTGAGAAGCTCCAGGAGTGGCCGACGTTCAAACAGGTTGAGCTGGAGCACCTGCAGCATCTTGTAAAGGCTCCAACTCACTCGCATGAGGAACTTGAGATACGCCAACAGCAGGTACATGCACATCGCCACCCACAACTGCGTCAAGACCGCGTTCTTCGACCGGCCCACGAACCGCTTCACCTTCAGATGCTGCTTGATCCACTTGAAAAACAGCTCGATCTGCCACCGCGATTTGTAGATGTCCGCAATCGTCTTCGCCACCCACGTCGTGTTGTTGGTCACGAACACATACCGGTTCTTCGTCTCCGGATCCTTGTAGACCACCCGCCGCAGCGGCGCCGCATACGCCTTGCGCCCCCGAGCGCTCGTCAGCTCGATCGTCTCGTCGCTGATGACGCCGGTTCCGGGGCGGACGTCGTGCTCCGCCGTGACCCGATACCGCACGCCCCGCTTCAGGCGCGTCACGAAGGTCACGCCCCGCGCCTGCAACTGATGGAACCACTTGAAGTCCAGATACGCGCGGTCCGCCACGACCACGCTGCCGGCCGGAAACTCCCAGATACGGGCCGCCGTGACGTCGGCGGTCTTGCCGTCGGTCACACTGACGAAAGTCGGCAGATGGCCGCCGTGATCCAGTCCGACGTGCAGCTTGACGGCCGCCTTCGTGCGCCGAAACGACGCCCACGGGAAGACCGACAGACACAAGTCGATGGTGGACGCATCGACGGAGTACAACTTGTTCTTGAACCGAAAGCCGTGCCTCGGCGCGCGTTCCTGGCAGCGGCTCAACAGGCGTCCGAACAGCGCTTCGTAGAGGGTGTACGGCTGCTCGGTATTGACGCGCGCCAACGACGAGCGACTGACGGTTCCCACGCCGAGATGGTAGAGCTTGCGCCCCTGGGCGCCGAGGTTGCTCACGATGTCCCGCAGGCTCTGTCGGCCCGTCAACTGCGCCAAGCCAAGGGCCACGAACTGCGCCCAGCGGCTCATGACGCGCAGCCCCTGACCGCACTGGTGCTCGCGCGCCTCGGCGTCGAATTCATGTCTCGGTAGGAACCTGAGGAGTTGCGCGAAGACTGTGTTATGATGGGCCACGGCTTGGATCTCCTGTCCTTTGAATGACTTGTGGACAACTCATTCTACCAGACATGGAAGGTTCAAGCCGCCTTTATTTGCTGGTGTGTGGGACAGTAGTGATTGAGGAACGCGCTGCTGTTCTTCGTCGAGCAGGCAATTTGGGGAATGTCGGCACTCAATCGCTATCAGCCAGTGCAACATGGTCGTCCTGGGGGATCACAAGTAAATCGCCAACTGTCGGGAGTCTACTATGTTGGTTCCCAGATTGCCGAAGTGTGCCCCCGGTACATCCTCGCCGGCAAATTACACCGTCTCACGAAGGCTTTCGAACCAACATCTTCACGCAATAGCACCGTGATGACCTCAACCGGCGACTGCAGCGCCAACGGTCTCCCCGACGACTCGATCGACTACGTCTTCACCGATCCGCCCTTCGGCGAGAACATCTTCTACGCCGACCTCAACCACGTCGTCGAGTCCTGGCACCGCACCCGCACCCGCAGCCAGACCGAAGCCATCGTGGACCGGCCCAAGGGCAAGGACATCGCCCACTACCAGCGGCTCATGCAGCGCTGCTTCGAGGCGTACCGCCGCGTCCTCAAGCCCGGCCGCTGGATCACCGTCGTCTTCCACAACTCCCGCAACGCCATCTGGAACGCCATCCAGGAGGCCATGCTCGCGGCCGGCTTCGTCGTCGCCGACGTCCGCACCCTCGACAAGCGCCAGGGCTCGTACCGGCAGGTCACCAGCACCGCCGTCAAGCAGGACCTCGTGATCTCCGCCTACAAGCCCAACGGCGGCCTCGAAGACCGCTTCCGCCTGCAGGCCGGCACCGAAGACGGCGCCTGGGACTTCGTCCGCTCCCACCTGCCCCGCCTCCCCGTGTTCGTCGGCACGGACGGCCCCCAAGCAGCCGACGCGGCGCAGGGCGGGCAGCGCGCCGGCGGCGGCGTCCGGGCCGAGGTCATCGCCGAGCGCCAGAGCTACCTGCTCTACGACCGCATGGTCGCCTTCCACGTCCAGCGCGGTGTCGCCGTCCCCCTCTCCGCCGCCGAGTTCCACGCCGGCCTCCGCCAGCGCTTCCCCGAACGCGACGGCATGTTCTTCCTGCGCGAGCAAGTCGCCGAGTACGACACCCGCCGCCTAGCCGCCCGCGAGCTCGTCCAGCTCGAGCTCTTCGTCCGCGACGAGGAGACCGCCATCCGCTGGCTGCGCCAGCAGCTCGACCGCAAGCCGCAGACCTTCCAGGAGATCCACCCCCGGTTCATCCGCGAACTCGCCGGCTGGCTGAAGCACGAGCGCATGATCGACCTCTCGGAGTTCCTCGCCCAGAACTTCCTCTGCTACGACGGCCGCGGCGAGGTCCCCGACCCCGTCCACGCCTACCTGTCCCGCAACTTCAAGGAGCTCCGCAACCTCCCCAAGGACGACTACGCCCTCCGCGTGAAGGCCAAGGACCGTTGGTACGTCCCCGACCCCCACAAGGCCGCCGACCTCGCCGAGCTCCGCACCCGCGGCCTGCTCCGCGAGTTCGACGCGTATCGTGAATCTCCCCGCCCGCGCCTGAAGCTATTCCGCCTCGAGGCCGTCCGCGCCGGCTTCCGCAAGGCATGGCAGGCCAAGGACTACGCCACGATCGTCGAGGTCGCACGCAAGATTCCTGACGATGTGCTCCACGAAGATCCCAAGCTCCTGATGTGGTACGATCAGGCGCTGACGCGCGCCGTGTCCGACCATGACAAAGCACTCCGGCCAATCCGTTCCCCAGGCACCAGCCGGCCTCAATGAGTGGAAGGGCCATACGCCCTCCGGCGCACGCTGGCACGTCATGCGCGGAGACGTAAGGCTTGTCTTGTCCGAGCTTAAGGAGAATAGATTCGCTTGTGTTGTTACGTCCCCACCATACTACTGGCAACGGGACTACAGGGTTGAAGGTCAGATCGGACTAGAGAACACGATCTCTGAGTACGTCCAAGCTCTCGCGGACTCTATGGACGAAGTTCGACGCGTTCTGAATACCAAAGGCGTTCTTTTTCTGAATTTATCGGATACCTACTACTCTGCAAAAGGCAAACCCAAGGGCCGAGACCGAAAAAACCCCGCACGTCGCTTTGGCCTCCGTGCTGTAGACGCGTCCGGCCTAGGGGTGCCCCGAAAGACCGTGATCGGGATTCCCTGGCGTGTGTCCCTTGAGATGATCAGCCGTGGTTGGGTGTTGAGGGCGCCCATTGTTTGGCACAGAACAGCGGCAATGCCCGAACCGACCGCCAAGGACCGTCCATGGCGGACCTACGAAATGATCTTCATGTTTAGCAAATCTGCACGCTACCATTTCGATCGCTCCGCTCTCAACGGAGACGAAGACGTATGGACTATTTCCGCGCGCCCGCGACCCAGCCACGGTCTCCATTCCGCCGCGTTTCCCGAAGAACTCGTTCAGAAGTGCATCGATGTCGGCTGTCCTCCTGATGGAGAAGTCCTTGACCCTTTCGCCGGCACGGGAACGACCTTGAAGGTTGCCGTCGCATCCGGACGTCCTGCCGTTGGCATCGATCTTAAGCTGGAGTTTTGCGAATATATGGCCAAGTCGTTGACCGACATCGCCTGACTCCATAACCTACGCACACGTGGTGACGCCAAGGGGAAAGGACACCTCCAGTGCCAGACACTTGGATTTCGGCGGACCAAATCACGTTGTCTTTGGACAAGCTGACGTCGGTGCACCCATACTTTGGAATGACCTTTCTGGCCTTCAAGGAATGGCAACTTCCGATAGGGCGGCCAACGCGACTGAGGTTTTCCTCTCTGATGAGGAACTTTCTAGACCGTTACTACAGACCAGCCGAAAGCCATCCCGGTTACTACAATCCGTTTGTGACATCAAATCGCTCCAATAGATGGTTGACGCAAAAGTATCCCAGCGGGGCACTACAACGTATCACTGTGGATACCTTTGGAAAGGCGATCATTCACGAAAAACGGCAGCCGCTCTGGGGATGGCGCGAGGACTACGTAACTGTTCTTTCCAAGTTGCAAACTGCCGGACTCAGCTCGCCGATCCCAGCGTTTCACTTGGCAGTATGGTTGTTTCGAGGAGAAAGAGTCCGAAGCGATCTAGATCCCGCCGTTCTGGTGGCACGCTTTAGGGACGTCTTTAATATTCTTCCCGCGGAAGAGACGCTGGTAGACTCTACGTGGAGTGATTTCGATATTGCTCCAAGCCCCGTGGACGACCACAAGATCTCAGAAAGGCACCTGATTTCCATCATCGGTTGGCCGCCAGGGGCCGTTGCTCATGGCGCCGTACGATTGGAGTACATTGAGTTTGTTGAAGTCGGTCCCACAAAGAAAATGCGCTACGACCCCAATTCGCGAGTTAACATCATTACCGGCGACAATAGTCTCGGCAAGACGTTCTTGTTAGAGAGCGTCTGGTGGGCGATTACGGGCCGTTGGATCGAGATGGCGAATGCGCCGCGGCGCGACGCGCCCCGTGCGGCACCCTGTATGTCGTTTTCCTTGAACGCGCTTGAAAGAACCGACGACTTCAGCGTACATTACGATTGGGACAGGCATACATGGCTCCCCCATGAGAGAGTCGCGCGGTCGGCTGGAATTGCGATATACGCTCGGTATGACGGTTCTTACGTTATTTGGGACACCATGTCCGGAATGGCCCACGACGGATTTGGTCGGAGAGAGGACGATCAAATCGTACTGGACAGAAAGGAATTGTGGCACGGCAAGAGGGGAGACGGGCTTCACGGTTACGAGGTCTCGGTCTGCAACGGCCTGTTGTCGGATTGGGTCGCCTGGCAGACCAGTGGAACGCGCTACCAAGAGACATTTGAGGCGTTCGTCCGATGTCTGGAGATATTGTCTCCTCCGGAGGGGCGGTCGTTTGAGCCAGACGAACCGATCTGGATCCCAGGTGACG
Source organism: Vicinamibacterales bacterium (assembly GCA_965215105.1). Taxonomy (GTDB): domain Bacteria; phylum Acidobacteriota; class Vicinamibacteria; order Vicinamibacterales; family UBA8438; genus JAJEEA01. The sequence goes on along the minus strand of OZ244051.1, from coordinate 4,721,399 downwards.
AACGGGAGATTCCTGCGATCAAGATGGATTATGGCGTTATTCCGTTGCTGCATGCTTCGGCGGGTGTGAAGCGGATCATCGGATTGGCGTATGTTGCGATATGGGCGTGGTTTAGACACAAACGGAATGCAGCCCTCGCGCGACGGGACCCTCTGGATCGCATGGTGTTGATTGTGGACGAGGTGGACGCGCACTTGCATCCAAGGTGGCAGCGTTCCATCGTTCCGGCGATAATGGATTCCGTAGACGTGCTATCGAAGGAACTGAAGGTGCAGGCGCACTTTGCCACGCATTCGCCACTCGTGCTTGCCTCTGTCGAGCCAGTGCTGCGGAGTGGCGAAGATTCCGTACATCATCTTGTTCTGAGGGAAGGTTCCGTTGAGCTTGATGTGATGGACATGGGAAATCTGGGAAGCGTCAACGCTTGGTTGACGTCCGATGTCTTCGGCCTGAAGCAAGCTCGTTCAATGAAGGCGGAAGAACTCATCGAGCGCGCGAAGCAGGTGCAGATGGTCGACGACCCGGACGCCGCGCAGGTAGCCGAGATCGACAGCGGTCTGGTCAAGCATCTGCGTGATGACGATGAGTTCTGGCCGCGCTGGCGGTACTTTGCCGACAGCGTTTGCCGGAGGGGCGAGTGATCTTCGTCAAGCCGGCGGCTGAGCCGCTTGATTTCGATAACCGCGTCCGTCAGCCGGGACAGCGTTTCCTTCGGAGTTCGGCCAGTCCGAGCCGCGAAGTCGGCGAACGTCCCTACTGGCGTCGCGCGGCCGCGGATTTGCACACCGCATACGACGGCATTTGCGCGTATACGTGTCACTGGATTGCACCTGATACGGGCTGGCGGTCGGTGGAACATTTCGTTCCGAAGTCCATACGGCCGGGGCTAGCGTACGAGTGGAGGAATTTTCGGCTCGTTTGCGGAAGAATGAACGCTCGAAAGGGCACGCACGACGATGTACTGGATCCCTTCAAGATCCAAGACCCGACGTTCGTAATTCGCTTTCCGTCGCTGCAGGTCCGGCCGGCGGACGGGGTCGGAGATGAGTTGAAGACAGCGGTGACGCAGACGATAGATCGGCTCAAGTTGAATGATGAAATCTGCATCTCGTCCCGGTTGGAGTACGTGAAATTGTACTGTAGGAAGGAGGTCGGTCTCGATTATCTTCGCAGCCGGGCACCATTTATTCACCGCGAGATCGTCAGGCAGCAGTTGGAAACAAGGATACGCTATGTGATGCGGTTTGCCAATTAGTGGTATTGGCGAACGGCGCGGGCACACAGGCTCGCGGGTTCGAGGTGGACTCGCTGGGACCAAGGGTGCGTCGCGCCTCTTCTAGGAGTCGGGCCACCGGTCACGCCGGGGCCGCAGCGACCTCGCGGAGGTGGCCGGGGTGGGCGCTAGCGGCGAAGGGCAGGGCGGGGTGCCGTGCGACTTGGCGGGCAAGACGCACGCGGTCGTTCGGCCTCGGCAGTCTGTTCCGCAGGCTGAGCTGCGCGGTCGTCGGCGGGCCGGAGCACAGCGAGTTCGACGGTGCGCACGCGGGGCAGGCCCACCGGCCGCTCGCGCAGCCGCGCGGGAGTGGGCGGGGCCGCGACGGCGGGATGAGATGGCGACACATGTCAATCAACGCCTCACGTCTGTGGCAGCAGGTCGCGCTCGGTGAAGACACGGATCTCGAGCTGAAGGAGGTTCGATTCCGCGGTCTGCGGGTTGTAGGCCCGCGGCGGGACGATCTGGCGGACGAGCTCGCGGCGTGCGCCAACGGTCGCGGAGGACGGGTCGTGTTGGGCGTGGCCGACGACCGGCGGCCGCAGGGGCTCGACCCCGCGCAACTGGATGCGCTGGCCGACTTGGTGACGGAGATCTGTTCAGACAGCGTGAAGCCGCCGCTCGATTTCAGTCTGTTCCGCGTGGCGGCGCCGGAGCCGGCGGGGGGCGGCGCGCTGGTCGTGGAAATGCCCGAAGGCGCGACCGTGCATCGGTCGCCGGGCGGACACTTCCGCCGCCGGGGGGACAAGAAGCGGCAGATGGATGCGGTGGAGGTGCGCCGGCTTGCGCAGGCGCGCGGGCAGTCGGACGCCGTGTCCACCGACACGCAAGTAGTGCGGAACAGCGGAATCAACAGCCTGCGCCCGGAGCTGTGGCGCCAATATGCGAGCTCGCGGGCGGACGAGCCGGCGGAGGTCGCGTTGTCGAAGCTGAAGTTCCTCAAGGACGACCGGCAGGGCGCGCTACGGGCGACGGTTGGCGGGGTGCTGCTGGCGGCCGAGGACCCGCGCGAGTGGCTGCCGAACGCGTGGATACAGGCGGCGTGCTACGGCGGCGGTCGGATGGACGCGGGCCGGCAGGTCGACGCACGGGACATCGCGGGCCCCCTCGACCGGCAGATACGCGAGGCGATGGGCTTCGTGGTGCGGAACCGGCGCGTGGCGGCATACAAGGACCCGGCCCGCGTCGATGTGCCGCAGTTCAGCGAACGGGCGGTCTTCGAGGCGGTGGTCAACGCGGTGGTGCACCGCGACTACGCGGTGTCGGGGTCGCGCATACGGCTGTTCATGTTCGACGACCGGCTCGAGCTGTACTCGCCCGGCGGGCTGTGCAACTCGATGACGACCGACGATCTGCGCACCAGCCAGTTCACGCGCAATGAGCTGCTGGCGTCGCGGCTGGGGCAGTGCCCGGTCGGCGACGTCCCCGGCGCCGGCGAGCGGCGCTGCTTCATCGAGCGGCGGGGCGAGGGCGTCGCCGTCATCGAGGACGAGACGTTCGCGCTGGCCGGCGAGCGGCCGGTCTTCGAACTGATCGGCGAGCGCGAGCTCAAGGTCGTCCTCCCGGCGGCCAGCCCCCCGCAGGCGGAAGGAGTGGCGGCCCGCGTCACGGTGCGGCACGACGACACCGGTCGGCCGCTGCCGGACGTGAACGTGCTGATGCTCTATCCCAACCGGACGTATCGCGAGGCGCGCACTGACGCCTTCGGGCGCGCCGAGTTCGTGCTCTACGCCAGGCTTCCGATGACGGTGCTGTGCGCCTCGAAGGGATTCGCGGCGCACGTGACGCACGACCATCGACCCGACGACCCGCTGGAGGTCCGCATGGAGCCGGTGCCGGACGGCGGCTCGCTGATCATCGCCAACCGGACCGGGCGGCTGCCGGGCATTCGGGGGCGGCTGAACCCAATCATCGACAGGCTGGATCGTACGTACCTCTACGCGGACAACGTCGCCATCAACGACGGCCAGACGCAGCCCGTGCACTTTGCGCTGAACGAGCCGGTCCGGCTGACGGACTCGCTCGGGGCAAGCGCCACCGTGTGGTTCCGCGAGATGGCGGGCGCCTCGTGTGTGTTCGACTACCGCTATAGCGCATGACCACACGCGCAGCCGTCCTCCCCGCACGCCCTGGGGAACGCCGGCTCCGAAAGCCGCGGACGTGATACGATTGACCGTGGCACGGAGTGGAGAAGCCGGACCCATGGGACCCAACGTCTTCCTCAGTTTTGCCGCAGAAAACAAGGCGCTCGTAGACTTGTTTCGTGGCCAGGCAAAGAACAGCCGTTCGGCGCTGACGTTTCGCGACTATTCGATAAAGGAGCCCGTCGATGGGGCATGGAAGGTCCAAGCGGAGCGCCTCATTCGGGCCTCGACAGCGACCGTCTGTCTGGTCGGCGACACGACGTGGCGAAGCGAACCCGTGAACTGGGAGATTCGGAAGAGCGCGGATCTCGGCAAGCGAGTGCTGGCGGTTTACTTGCAATCCACTGCGGTGCGGGTTCCGGCAGCCCTTCGTGAAATCGGCGTCACGCCCATTCCGTGGAACGTCAACGCAATCGTGGGTGAGCTGCATGGAGAACGACGACGGCCGTGCTTGACGGCGGCTTGAGAGGGGGGTCGGATGTCGCGTATGAACGGGCGTGGCTGCTGATATGGAGCACGTGGCGGATGACCTTCTGCAAGGTATCGGTCTGCTGTTGGAGTGTTCCTCGGGTGGTGGCTGGAACCGCCATTACTATTCTCGCTCACCGGTTTCAGGAACGTCGATGAAATCACGCGAGCCGTCGACGGAGCGTAGAACCCGGGAGAACGAGGGACATGGATCTCATTCGCGAAATACTGCTCCAGGTCGAGGCTCGACCGAGCGCGCAGAGCATCGACCTGGTGGAGGTGGAGGTGCCAGGACACGAGCAGGAGGAGATCAGCTACCACGTCAAGCTGCTCGCGGACGCTGGATACCTCGAAGCTCACGACCTGCGCAGCTTGGGTCCTGACGGGTTCAAGTACGCTCCGTCAGCGTTGACGAACGAAGGACACGACTTTCTCGATGCGGCCAGAAACAACACGGTCTGGGAGAAGACGAAAGCGAAACTCATGGAGATTGGCGGATCCGCACCACTGGACGTGACCCGAGGCATTCTGACGACGATGCTCAAGGAGATTCTTGTCAGGTAGCGATTGCAGAGGCGGTGGTCGGTGGAGACCCATGAGCTGCGTGGCCACCGCATTCGTGCGCGTATGAGCGGAGAGAACGGAGGCAATGATGTCTGAAATAGATATCGCTCGGGAGTTCACGAAGTTTCCAGGCCCGCGCTATAGAGACCAGGGTCACGGATCGGGCGAGGAGTTCCGTGAGAGACATCTGCTGCCGGCTTTCCGCATGGGACACGAAAGAGTGGTTGTTCATCTCGACGGAGTAGAATACGGTTATCCGACGTCGTTTCTGGAAGAGGCTTTTGGTGGCCTGGTCAGGAAGTTGGGAGTCGATGTCGTCAAGAAGACATTGGACTTGAGGTCGGCTGAGCCCCCGCTGGTCAAGGAGATATGGTATTACGTCGATCACGCCAACGACGACGCGGGGGTTGGTGCGGCCTAATGAAAGAAGTCGACTTTATCCCGGCAGTGCTGTTCGGCGTGTTCGTGGGGTTCATTTTGGGGCTGATTGCACAGCGTCCAGAAAGCTGGCTCAGCCTGCCTCCCAGCCTCACCATACCGGCGACGACAATTGGCGTCGGCTGGTGGATCAATACCACCTTGCGTCATCGGGCGGAGTTGGATCGTGTCGCTCTGGATTACCTGTCGGCCGTCAACAAGCGGATCAACGGGCTGGTAGCCGAGTCCCTGAAGGAGCTCGACCATGAGCGGCTGCTGCCGGTCCTGCGTCAGTTGGGCGACGAGATTTACTGGCTTCTCGGGATAGTGGAGAAGGTTCGGCCGGATCTGCACGAGCGCTTGCGCGGGGGTGTGTGGGACGGCTACATCGGGCTCAAGATGGCTTTGACGGATGCCCGTGACGGCTTGCGGGCCTCGACAGCAGGGCGTGAACTTCGATTTGCCGTCCTGGCTGTTCACTTGCGGCTTTGCAGGCATTTGCTGCGGCGACCTCGGGACATGGACCAGTTGCAGAGGTGACTACCGGCTGGCGGGACGAGATCCTGCGCGAGTTCACGCCCGGCGTGGCGCGCCTCACGGTCGTGGACGATCCCGACGGCCTGCTCGCGGAGGCGGGCATCGTCGAGGCGCTCCGGGCCCGCGGCTTCGAGGTGGTCTCGCTGGACGACCGCATCGCGTTCCGCTTCTTCTACGAGTCGCGCTACCGGTCGCGCCGGGACGGCGGCGACCTCGCGGACGTGGTGGCCGTGTCCACCGCCGGAGAGGGGCGCGGGCACGTGGTCCCCTACGACGTGTGGCGGGCGGGCCGCAAGCTGTCGGTCGGCCTCGGCGCTCTGTTCCCCAAACTGAGCTGGCCGGTCGTCGACGCGCTGGACCGGAGCGATCTCGACGCCCTGCACGCGGCGCAGGCCCAGGAGCCGCCCGCGCGGCCGCTCGGCGAGTCGGAGACGCGGAGGTTCGTGCTCCGCCACGTGTTCGGCATCGCGCCCGAGACGATGAGGCAGGCGGCGGACCTGCTCCGCGTCCTGCTGCGCCTCCATTACCGCCGGCTGCGCCTGCCGTGGCGCCTGGAGCGTCATCTGGTCGGGGCGCTTCGGCGGAAGCCGGCGTTCAGGCCTTGGCCCCTGGCGCGGATCGTGCCCGACCGCGACGCGTTCTTCGCGTTCCTGCAGGAACGGTGGCCGATCTTTCTGGACCGCCTGACGTCCGGGGCGGACGCGGTGCGCGACACGCCGCCACCACCCGCGGACGAACGTCCCGTGCGCGGCGACCGCCTGTCGTCCGGGGCGGCCGCGGTGCGGGAGACGCCCCCGGGCTATGCGCCGGCGTTCTCCGGCCCGGCCGAGCTGCCGTTCGACCATCCCGACGTGCGGGTCTACGTCGACAACCTGTTCCTGGAAGGCGCGCTGCGGCCGACGCCGCACCCGCGCGGACGCGAGGTCGCCGAGTCGTGGGTGCGGGCCGGCGTCGCGATCGACCCGCGGGCGGACCGGCGGCGCCGGCTCGACGGGCTGCTGAAGTCGGTCGAGGCGTCGCTGCCCGACGACGGGGCGCGTCACCACGACTGGCTGGCCTTCGCGCCGCGGTGGGCGCAGGTGAACGCGCTGGTCTTCGACGCCGACGCGGACGTCGCCGGCGAGGACGCACGGGCGCGGTACGAGCACGTCCGCGACCGCATCGACGAGCGGTTCACGGCGTGGATTCGCCGGCGCTTCGAGGCGTTGCACAATCTGCCGCCCTCGACGCCGGTGATGATTCACCACGTTCCCAGGTCCCTGGCGCGCCGCGTGCACGAGTCGGCGGACCGCAAGGTCGCGCTGGTGGTGATGGACGGTCTCGCCCTCGACCAGTGGGTGGCGGTCCGCGCGGTGCTCGCCGAGCAGCGTCCGGGGTTTCGATTTCGCGAGGACAGCCTGTTCGCGTGGATCCCCACGCTGACCACGGTCTCGCGGCAAGCCTGTTTCGCGGGGCGGCTGCCACGGTACTTCCCGGCCAGCATCGACTCGACCGCCCGCGAGCCGGCGGCGTGGAAGCGGTTCTGGGGCGACGAGGGGCTGGACGCGGCGCGGGTGGTCTACGCGAAGAACCTGCGCGAGCCGTCGGACCTGGAGACGGTCGCGGAGCTCGTGACGCGCCCCAGGGTCCGTGTGGCGGGGCTGGTGGTCGACGCGGTGGATCGGATCATGCACGGCATGGAGCTCGGAAGCGCCGGTATGCACAACCAGGTCCGCCAGTGGACGCGCGGGGGCGTGCTGGCCTCGCTGCTCGACACCCTCTTCGACCGCGGATTCGAGGTCTTCCTGACCTCGGACCACGGGAACGTGGAGACCACCGGGTGCGGCGCGCCCCGGGAGGGTTCGGTCGCGGACCTGCCCGGCCGGCGCGTGCGCGTCTTCTCGGACCCGGCTCTGCGGGCGCGCGTCGCGAAGCGGTTCCCTGGCGCGCTGGCGTGGCCCGCGAGCGGGCTGCCCCAGGACTACCTGGCCCTGCTGGCCCCCGCGCGCCGGTCGTTCGTTCGCGAGTCGGAGCGGCCGGTGGCCCACGGGGGCGTCACGCTGGAGGAGGTCGTCGTGCCCTTCGTCGCGATCGAGCGGTCGGGGTCGACGACACTGGCCGCGTCCGCCAGCGGGGAGAAGGCCGTCTTACAACAGCCCCCACGACGTCATGGACAATCCGTTGCGGTGGCCGCGTCCGGCGGCGGGGAGAAGGCCGTCTTACAACAGCCCCCACGACGTCATGGACAACCCGCCGAGGTGGCCGCGTCCGGCGGCGGGGAGAAGGCCGCCGCGCCCTCCGTCGAGAACGGGCGGAAGTGATGCCCGCCGGGACGCGCCGCATCATCGGGTTCGACCGGAAGATCAGCCTGCGCTGGCTGGACGCAACGGCCGAGTGGACGGCGCAGGGACTCGCCCCACCCGCGATCCGGGGGCAGCTCGAACGACTCCTCGACGGACAGGTCGCCGGGGAGGGTTCGCACAGCGCACGCGGCAAGACGATGACCGTGCTGCTGCACGTCTGGACGGCGGTGCCCGACGCGGTCGCGCCGCTCCGCGACGACGGGCTCGCCCTGCTGCGCGGCCGGTGCGGGCGCGACCGGCTGCCGCTGCACTGGGGCATGTGCCTGGCGACCTATCCCTTCTTCCGCGACGTGGCGGCGGCCACCGGACGGCTCCTCGCTCTGCAGGGGTCTGCGTCGCGGTCGCAGATAGTCCGGCGCATGGCCGAGTCGTGGGGAGAGCGGACCACGGCGAACCGCGCCGTGCAACGCATCGTCCGGTCGTTCGTCGAGTGGGGCGTCCTGGTGGAGACCGGCGACCGGGGAACCTACGCCCCCGCAGCCAGGATACCCGTCGCCGGCGTCGGCCCGTGGCTGCTCGAGGCCGGCCTCGTGAGCAGCGGCCTCCGCGAGTACCCTTTTCGCGCACTCGCGGCCGGCCCGGCCTTCTATCCGTTCGACATGGCCCTCTCCGGCCAGGATGTCAGCGGCAACCCCCGGCTGGAGATCTGCCGGCAGGGGCTCGACGAGGACGTGGTGATGCTGAACCGGTAGGTCTCCGCTGGGCGGTCCCGGCCGGGTCTCGGTTCGGCGGCAACGGACCTCACCGGTCCGGCACGGCTCTCAGGACGAACCGATGGGAGATGGGACAGCGGAACCGTGAACCGAAACGGCTCATGGATTGACAAGTCTTACCATGCCTTATCGCCGCACCGACTGTTTCGTGTGTTCCAGCATAAGATCGCGACCGCACACGCGGAGCCGGTCGCGACGGGCGCGACCCTGCGCCGACCCCCCGCCCGGATCACGACGAGCCGTGGGGTATGCTACCGGCATGTTCCGGAACGTCCGACGGCGGTAGCCCGCCACACAGAGACAGGAGTACATCGCCTTGATTGATCTACGCCACACACGCCGCGACGGCGCTGCCGCCCCCGCGTCGCCGTCGCGGCGGCGCTTCCTCGGCCGGACCGCCGCCGTCCTCGCGGCGGCACCGTTCGTCCGGCCGCTGGCCGCCCTCGCGCAGCCGGCCGTGCGGCCGGCGCCGGGCGTGCCCGAGCCGCAGTTCGTGAACACCAACGGCATCCGGATGGCGGTGTACGAGCGGGGGGAGGGGCTGCCGGTGGTGTTCGTCCACGGCTTCCCCGAGCTCGCCTACTCGTGGCGCAACCAACTGCGCTCGTACCCCGCGGCGGGCCTGCGGGCCATCGCGCCCGACATGCGCGGCTACGGGCTGACCGACCGGCCCGCGGACGTCGCGGGCTACGCGATTCCGAACCTCTGCGACGACCTCGTCGGGCTGCTCGACGCCCTCGACGTCGAGCGGGCCGTCTTCTGCGGCCACGACTGGGGCGGGGCGGCGGTGTGGGCGCTGCCCCGGCTCTACCCCGACCGGGTCCTCGGCGTCATCGGCGTGAACACGCCCGCGGCCGGCGGTCCGCCGCCGAGCGCGCCGGCCGAAGAGCCGCTGATCGTCTTCACCGAGAACTACTACGCCGCGACGTTCCTCGAGCCGGGCCGCGCCGAGGCGGTCTTCTCGCGCGACGTGCGGCGGGCGCTGGAGATGATCTTCCGGCGGGGATGGTACTGGGACGTCGAGAACATGCGCCGCTACCCGCCCGACTCGGCCGAGAAGACGATGGACATGCTGCGGATGATCGAGGAGGGCGACTACCAGGGCGAGCTCATCATGCCCCCGGACGTCCTCGACTACTGGGTGGAGACGTTCGAGGCGACCGGCTTCACCGGGGGCTTCAGCTACTACCGGGCGAACATGGGCGGCGGCGGTGCGCCCCCGGCGGGCGACATCGACGTGCCGTGCCTCTACGTCGGGGCCGAGAACGACACCATCCTGCGCCCGTCCTCGTCCGACGGCATGCCGTCGTTCATCCCCGACCTCGAGCGCCACGTCATCGCCGACTGCGGCCACTGGACGCAGCAGGAGAAGCCGGACGAGTTCGACCGCGTGACGCTCGACTGGATTCGCCGGAAGTTCCAGGACGCGTGACGGCGGCGGCGCCCGAGTCGGCCCGCGCAGGTGTCGAGCCGGAACGTCGGAAGTCGATGTCCCGGCCGAGCGTATCCGGGAGTCGACGGCAGACGTGGCGAGAGGACGAACGAAGCGGACTGCGGTCGTCGGCGTCGCCGAGCACGGCAACTCGGCGGTGCTCGTCACCGTCGCGCCCGACGGCGAGCTGCTCGATCGCCGCCGCATCGACCTGACGGACAGCGGATTGCCGACTCACCCCCATCACCATGAAGGGTCGTGGGCGGTGGGCCGCTACCGCGACAGCCCGTGGGCGCGGGAGGTCTCGCTCGCCGAGGCCGTCGCGTTCGTCGAGCGCGTGCGGGATTCCGCGGCGCGCCGGGCGCGCGAGGGCCTGGAGGCGCTGGCGGCGGCGGCGCCGGTGCCGATTGCGAGAATCGCGATCCGCGTCTGCCCCGAACTTCCGCCGACGACCGAGGAACGCATCGCCGACAACCGCGCGCAGGCCGTCGCCGATTCCGTCATGTATCGCGAGGCCCTCGCCGCCGCGGCCGCGGCGCGCGGGTGGTCCGTCACCTGGTACGACCGCGAGCGCGTGTTCCGCGATGCGGCAACGGCCCTCGGCCGCGAGGACATCGGCGCCGTGCTCTCGGAGATGGGTCGCTCGATCGGGCCGCCGTGGCAGGCCAGGCACAAACTCGCGGCAGCGGCGGCGCTCGCCGCCCGGGGGCGCCCCGCGCGGTAAACGACCGTCAATCCGGCGCGCGGCGGGAGATCACAGCCACCGGATCGGCAGGCAACGTCAGCGTCCCGCCGACCGCATTTGCACGTCCGCCCGGGCCAGCCCGCTCCGTTCAGGTTCCCTATCGCGGAAACGACGGCAGCCCCGGTTCCACCCCGTCCGGGAGCGGGGTCCGGGCGGTGTTCATCACCATCGCCAGCAGTTGGTAGTAGCCCAGGATGCCGATGGCGTCGATGACCCCCTTCTCGCCCAGGTGCGACACCATCCGCGCGTAGGTCGGGTCGCTGACCTCGTGGTTGCGCAGCAGCTCCATGCAGAAGTCGTAGACCGCGGCCTCGTCGGCGGCGAGGTCGGCCGGGCGGCGCCCGTCGGCCACCGCCTCGATGATGGACGCGTCGAGCCCCTCGCGCGCGGCGATCGGCGCGTGCACGTACCACTCGTAGTTCTGCGTCCAGTGGCGCGCCGTCAGCAGGATGACGAACTCGCTGAGCCGCGGCGGCAGGGCGCTGCGGAAGCGCACGTAGTCGCCGACGTTGCGCGCCCGGTTCATCATCTCGGGGCTGCGGAGCATCACCATGAACGGCCCGCCGAAGCGGTCCGTGTTCCGCGCCGCCTTGAACACCTCGACGGCGGCGCTCTGCTCCGGGGTCATCTCGGCCTCCGTCAGCGGAGGCATGCGGTTCTGGGCGGTGGCGGTCATGGCGTGTGTCAGGGTCAGCAGTACGGTGATCGCAAGTGCGGCGACCCTGGGCCGCTGCCGCCGATTCTGAGTGTGCATGGTGTCCCTCACTACTGCGCCGTGGCCGGTGATGTGGCGTCCGCAACGCCGGGAGGCCGGTGCGTCTGCGGCCCGCTGACCTGATCCCACCACAAGATCAACCCGCACGCAGAATGGGCTTCGGCAACTCCACGTCGTCGCGCGACGCCCGGTAGATGTCGACGGCCTTTTGGGCGTTCAGCCAGAATTCCGGTGTCGTTCGAAAGGCGGCGCCCAGCTTCAGGGCCATCCCCGCGCTCACGGATGTCCTTCCATTCACCATGCGGTTAACCACCTTGACGTCACAGCCGAGGTGGTCGGCCAGTTGCTTCTGCGTCATGCCGAGCGGCCGGAGAAACTCCTCGCGAAGGATCTCTCCAGGGCTGGTCGGTTGGCGTCGTGCTCGCCGGATCGCCATGAGTCCCCCGTTCCGTACTCAGTGGTAGTCGAGAATGTCGACGTCCGTCGGCCCCCTTGCCGTCCATCGAAAGACGACGCGCCACTTGGTCGTCGATCCGAATGCTGTGCAGACCGCCCAGTCCGCCCTTCAGTCGTTCCAGTCGATTTCCGCGCGGCGACATCAGGTCACTCAGCCCGCTTGCGTAATCGAGCATGTCGAGCTTCCGGGCTGCGACCCGCGCAACTCCCGCCCAGCCGACGCCACGCGGCATGACGCCCTCCGCGAAGAAGCGTTCGACCGTCCGACTCGCGAATCCCCGAATCGCCACGACGCGCTGACAGTATACCTGGTACAGGTATGCCTGGATATGCAGCGCCCTCGCTCACAGCACCGTCGTGACCTTCACGAACAGCGTGTGGCCCTGCTCGGAACGCTGGCCGAACTCGGCCGTACCGCGCTGGTAGGCGACCTGCAGCGTCCCGAACGGGGGGCGGTAGCGGTAGACGAAGACCGCCTGCACGTTCCGGCGGTCGATGGCCGAGTTGGTCTGGAAGAACAGGCGCAGGAACAGGTCGGGCGTGAAGAACCGGCTGGCGCGGACGACGTGAATCCAGGTGCCGGCGTCGCCCGGGTCCGGGTCGAGGGTCAGCCGCTGCAGCTCGTACTCGGTCGAGGTGCGGTCGGTCGGCTTGTACTGCGCCACGGCGCTCGCGAGCACGAAGTCGGCGTCGAAGTTGCGGCCGGTGGAGACGCCGCCGCGGAAAGACTGGTACGAGCGGGTGTTCCAGCCGATCTCGAGGCCGGTCTGCCGGTTGCGGAAGTCGCGCTCGAAGCGCTTGAACTCTTCGGTGTGCCGCCCCGTGGCGGTCCAGCGGTTGCGGAAGTCGACGGCCACCGACTCGTCCGCCTGCCAGCTCCGGAGCACGCCGGTCTGCCCCCAGTAGACGTCGTAGGCCGAGTCGACCTGGACGCGCTCGACGGGGCCGTCCCGCAGCCAGACGGTCTTGTTCAGGGCCGAGTCGAGCTGGCGCCGGTCGTCGTCGAAGATGAACCCGATGGCGTTGACGTTGTCGGCGAGGCGGTCGCCGAGGTGCGTGTAGGCGACGTGGAAGTGGGCCGTCGCCGAGTCGTAGGCGGGCCGGGCGAAGAACGCGGCGGCCCCCTCGTCGAACCGCCCGAAGCTGTGAACGAACTGGCCGGTCAGGCCCCAGTTCTCGGTGAAGTAGAGGCTGGTGTCGGCGCCTATCGAGCCCTGGTTCAGGCCGTCGAGCGTGCGGTTCGCGAAGAGGACCCCGACGTTCGACCGCGACCCGACGTCGCGCTGCGCCCGGGCCACGGTGTAGCCGGCGCGGCTGCCGGCGAGGAGCGGCTCGGCCCGCGCCGCCAGCACGTGCATGGCCCACGGTCCCTGCTTGCCGAGCAGCTTGCCGCCGCCCTCGATGTCGGCGATGCGCCGCGAGTAGAACGTGCGGATGCCCTGCCCGAACTGCTCGCCGCCCTCGAGAAAGAACTGCCGCTTCTCGGTCAGGGAGACCTCGAAGCGCGTCAGGTTGACGAGCTCCTGGTCGGCCTCGACGGTGGCGAAGTCGGGATTGACGGTGCCGTACGCCGACAGGTGCGGGGTCACGGCGTAGCGCACGTCCAGCCCGACGGCGCCGATCGGCGACTCGCGTTCCTGTGCGCGCGACAGCGCGTAGGGGATGACCTGGTGCCGCCGCGACTGACGCGGCAGGTCGAGCCCGACGAGGGTGCCGGCCATCGAGAGCCGCGCCCAGTAGTCGACCGGCCCCGCCCAGAACGTGCGCTCGAGCGACCGGCGCCGGCTGCGGCCGAAGTTGATGCCCCAGGTGACGTCGTCGCCGGCCCGGTACTGGATCGACGCGAGCGGGATGGCGATCTCGGCCGACCAGCCGTAGTCGGTTCGCTGCGCCCGCGACCGCCACGGGGCGTCCCACGCGCCGTCGCTGCTGCCCCCGTCCTCGGCGATGCGCCCGTCGGTCTGGGTCCCGAGCCGGTTGACCATGAAGTAGTAGCCGGTCCGCCGGTCGTGGAAGGTGTCGAGGAAGACCTGCACCGAGTCGTCGTTCCAGATGGGGTCGTCGCGCTCGATCATCTGCGACAGCGGCGGCTCGGGGTCCCACGCCTGGAAGCCGGCGTACAGGAACTCGTCGTCGTAGAGGACGTGGACGACAGTGGGCAGATCGGCGGGGGCGCCGCGTTGCGGCTCGAACTGCAGGAAGTTCTCGGCGCGCGCGGCGTCACGCCATTCGAGCCCGCTGACGTGGCCATCGATGACGGGCGGTCGCTCGGCCCGGCGCGCGGGAATGCTGAACTCGCCGTCGCCGGCCGTCGCCAGCGCCGGCGCGATCCACGCGAGCAGGAAGCCGAACATCGCCGCGAACCGCACGCCCTGCCCGCTGCCTTCCACCGCCGAATGATCCCGGCAAGCCTTGCCGGCGGTCAACCGGGGGCCCCCGGCGCCGACGCGCGGACCGGGCCGTTTGCCGCACGAACGAGTGGATGCCGTCCTCGTAGCGCTCTCCGAAGGCCGGCGGCAGCACGTTCGCCCGGATCAGGCAGTCGATGGACGAGCCGCAAGGTCGCGGGGTTGAAACCGGCGGCGGAGCCGATGTGCTCGCGCCGGCGAGGGCGTTCTGGGCAGAGAGCTGCAGGAAGGCCCGCGGCCCCGGCTCGCCGAGCGATCTCACCGCTCGAGCCACCGGGGCCGCGCAATCGATTCGCCGGCGGAGACTACAGCCCCCGGATCATCACGTTGCGGAACTTCACGACGCCGAAGCCGTACTGCAAGGCGATCGGCCCCGAGGCGAACTGCTCGTCCTCGACGTCGACCATCTGCTCGCCGTTCAGCCACACCCGCAGCCGCGGGCCCTCGGCCCTGATCTCGTAGGTGTTCCAGCGGCCGGGGCTGTCGACCTGGCTGGCCGGGGCGGCGATGTGGACGATGCCGCCGGTGCGGTAGGTCTGGTCCGGGCGCGTGTCGAAGATGTTGACCTCGTACGAGTTGCGGTCGTTGACGCTCGTCGGGTCGGCGCAACGGACGAAGATGCCGCTGTTGGCGGGCTCCTCGGTCGCGTACTGCAGGACCAGCTCGAAGTCGCCGTACGACTCGGGGGTCACGAGGAACCCGGCGCCGCTGTCGGCCTGGGCCGCGCCGTCGACGAGCGACCAGTTGGCGTCGCCGATCTGGTTCCAGCCGTCGAGGGACGAGCCGTCGAGCAGGGTGGTCCAGCCCGCGTCCTGGGCCGACGCCGGGGCGGAGAGCCCGAGGGTGGCGGTGAACAGTGCAAGGGCGAGAACAGTGGTGCGCTTCATTGAATGGTCTCCTGTTGCGTTTTGACGCCCCGGGACGGGACGCCGGCTTCTCAGTGCGATGGTCGTCTCTACTGTCCGGATTCCGCCAGCTCCTCCGCGCGGGCGCCCGACAGCAGATTCTGCATGCCGTAGTTGCCCTCGTGGCACGCGTACTCGAACATCGCCGACCCGCGCTTCATCGGCAGCGCCACCGTGAACGGCCGCGTGAAGGTGTCCGGGTCGTCGACGGTGTACTCGTACAGCAGCGTGTCCTCGTCGATGCGGCTGAACCGCTCGACCAGGTGCAGCGTCTCGCCCGAGCCGATGGCCACCCGGGTGGACGGCGCGAAGCTGGCGGTGTTGGCGGTGAAGTTGGTGGTCTCGACGACGAGGGTGTCGCCCTCCCAGCGCCCGCGCGAGCTGCCCAGCCACTGGCGCAGGTCGTCGGGGAGCGGCGCCCGGCCGTCGAGGGGCACGATGCGCGAGTCGTGCACCATCTCGTTGAGGATGACCACGTGGTCCGCGGTCTGGAAGATCTGGATGTTCTGGTTGTAGCCGCCGGGCACGATGGGCGGCCCGGTGTTGAACCCGAGCAGGCACCGCTCGGCGACCCCGCGGTCCTCGGGGCCGGCGGCGCCGATGCCGCCGACGCGGATGCGCACCGGCCACGCCGGCTCGGCGCCGTCGCCCTGCCGTTCCACGCCGGGCCGCGTCTCGGGCAGGCGGCCGTCGGGGGGGTCGACGATGAGCGAGGTCCGGCGGTCGTCGACGACCCCCGCACCCCGGTCGAACCAGAAGTTGTTGTAGCCGCCGACGTTGCCGCCCACCGGCAGCGGCTCGGTGCGGATCTCGCTCGGCCGGTCCGCCTCGATGGCGCGCTGCACGGCGGCGGCCTCGATCTCGGCCGCCTCTTCTGCCGTCAGCTCGGCCTGATCGGCCCGGTCGTCGGGGCGCTGCAGCGGGGTCAGGGTCCGGAAGTCCCACACCCCCTGGAGGTCGGGCGTGCCGTCGGGCAGGCGGGGCACGTCGGCCGCCGGCTGGGCGCCGGCGGGGACGGACAGGGCTACGGCCAGCGCGGTCAGCACCAGCGCCGTACCGAAAGATCGTCTCTGCATCTCGTACACTCCTGACTGTCTCTCACACCCTCCGCGAATCGACGCCCTGCCGCGGCGCGGAAAGGCGCCGACGCGGATCAGTGGCCTTCGCTACTGCTGCTCCCGCTACTGCTGCTCCGACTCCGCCAGCTCCTCCGCCCGCGCGCCCGACAGCAGGTTCTGCATGCCGTAGTTGCCCTCGTGGCACGCGTACTCGAACATCGCCGACCCGCGCTTCATCGGCAGCGCCACCGTGAACGGCCGCGTGAAGGTGGCCGGGTCGTCGACGGTGTACTCGTAGAGCAGCGTCTCGTCGTCGAGACGGCTGAACCGCTCCACGAGGTGCAGCGTCTCGCCCGAGCCGATGGACTGCACGACGGACGGGTTGAAGCTGGCGGTGTTGGCGGTGAAGTTGGTCGTCTCGACGACGAGGGTGTCGCCCTCCCAGCGCCCGCGCGAGCTTCCCAGCCATTGGCGCAGGTCGTCGGGGAGCGGCGGACGGCCGTCGAGGGGCACGATGCGCGAGTCGTGCACCATCTCGTTCAGGATGACCACGTGGTCGGCGGTCTGGAAGATCTGGATGTTCTGGTTGTAGCCGCCGGGCACGATGGGGGGCCCGGTGTTGAACCCGAGCAGGCACCGCTCGGCGATGCCGCGGTCCTCGGGGCCGTCGCTGCCGATGCCGCCGACGCGGAACCGGACCGGCCGCGTCGCCCCGGGGCCGGGGCCCTGCCGGTCCGCGTCCGGCTGCGCCTCGGGCACCCGGCCGTCGGGGGGATCGACGATGAGCGAGGTCCGGCGGTCGTCGACGACCCCCGCCCCCCGGTCGAACCAGAAGTTGTTGTAAGCGCCCACGTCGCCGCCCGCGGGCAGCGGCTCGGTGCGGACCTCGCTCGGCCGGTCGGCCTCGACCGCGCGCTGCACCGCCGCGGCCTCGACCTCGGCCGCTTCCTCGGCCGTCAGCTCCGCCGCCGCATCCTCGGGGCGCTGCAGCGGAGTCAGGGTCCGGAAGTCCCACACCCCCTGGAGATCCGGGGTGCCGTCGGGCAGGCGGGGCACGCCGGACGCCGGCTGGGCGCCGGCGGGGACGGACAGGACCACGGCCAGCACGGTCAGCGCCAGCACGGCGCCGAAGGTTCGTTTCTGCATCTCTCTCGCTCCTGGCTGTCTTCTCACCGATCTGGAAACCGTCGCGTGAGGCGGGGCCGCCGTCGCGCGGCGATGCCGCCTCGTTTCAATCCTGTCGGCAATCTGCCCGGTCTCCCGGAGCGGACCCCTGGCTTCCCGGGCGTTGCCGAAACCGGCGAACTCAGCCGGCACCGACCGGCCAACCCGTAGCGCCGGTTGCCGGGGTCGGGGTCCGCCATTCGGCAGGCGCCAACCGGCGAAGTCGGCCGGCTTTCGCGCGTCGTGGGCGTTCAGCCGAACCGTGTCCTCAGTCAGGCACGACGCACGCGAAGTTCGCGGCGTCGTCGATGCTTCCGCTGCCGGTGTATCGCGCCACCTGCGGATAGGGGCACAGCGGCCGCGTGCGCGTCACCTCGCCCTCGACCACCTTCGACGCGACCATCCGGTCCGGGGCCACCCCGTCCTCGACCCACCGTTCGAGCGCGGTCACCGCGTCGAAGCGGTCGGGCCCCGGCCCGCCGCGGCAATGGGCGACGCCCGGGGCCATGAACAGGCGGTAGAAGTCGGTCGTTTCCTCCAGGCCGCCCAGCTCGGCGAGCACGCTCTCGTAGTACTCGACGGCGTAGTAGCCGGTGATGAGCGCGTCGGCCCAGCCGTGATAGCTGATCAGCTTGCCGCCGCGGGCCTTGAACGCCGACAAGTCCGGGTCGACGGCGTTCAGGGCCGAGCCCAGGGTGTCGTCGGCCCCGGCCCCGAGGGGTCGGTTGTTGGCGAGCACCCAGTCGTCGTCGAAGTCGAACCCGGTGATGTCGTAATCGGGGTCCTCGAACACGCTGTAGCGCATGAAGTCGGCGGTGCTGCCGCCCGGCCGCTCGATGCCGGCCCAGTAGCGCCCCCAGCCGCCCCGGCCGTCGGGCGCCTCGAACCACTCGCTGCCGGGCGGATAGCCGGGGAAGATCTGCTCGCCGGTGCTCGCCCGCACCGGCCCCGCGTAGATGGCGCGCGCCGCCGCGACCTGCCCCGCGGTGAGGCAGTCGGCGCCGTCCCCGCCGTCGCACTCGAGCGCGCCGGGGTCGAAGTCGCAGGCCCGCGGGTCGTCGATCAGCCCGTCCTCGAGCCCGTCGACGGCGTCGCAGGCCTCGAGCACCGCCGCGCCGAGCAGGGGCAGCTTCTCGCGCGGCAGGTCCTGCCCGGGCGTCCTCGTGGTCGCGAGCCCTGCCCACAGCTCGCCGGTCATCAGGCCGACCCAGTAGTTGGCGGGCGCCCCGGCGACGATGCCGTCGTAGTCGTCGGGGTACCGCTGCGCCTCCATCAGCGCGTGGTGGCCGCCCTGCGAGCAGCCGACGAAGTAGGCATGGTCGGCGGGGCGGCCGTAGTAGGCCTGCGTCACCGCCTTGCCCGCCACCGTGGCCTCGTGCTGGGCGCGGTAGCCGAAGTCGACGAGGCGGACGGGGTGCCCCAGCGACCAGCTCCCGTCGAAGCCGCTGGTGCTGGTGTGGCCGTTGTCGGTGGCGACCGCCGCGTAGCCGCCGCGGACCGCGGCCGCGAGCTGGGGATAGCGGATGGCCCCGGCCGAGCCGCCCGAGCCGATGCCCTGGAACCGCCCGTTCCACGCGTCGGCCGGCGGCAGCCATACCTCGAACCGGATCTCCGAGCCCGCCTCGGGGCTCGACGTCCCCGCGACCCGGCAGAACGACACGTCGTCGACGGTGAAGCCGCGCGACGAGAAGGTCTCGGGCGGGGTGAACGGCGGGGCGACCGCCTCGGCGACGGTGATGGTGGTGTGCGGCAGGCCGAGGGCCGCCCCGGCGATGCGGGCGCACGCGTCGGCGGCCTGGGCCGGCCGCGCGACGGACGCTCCGGCCGCCGCGGGCGCCTCGCCCGACGCGCCGAGAATGCCGGCGCCGGCGAGGACGGCGGCCGCCCCCGCCGCCAGCAGGGCGGACGTACGCCGGGTAGTCATACGCCGACCACCACGTCGCCGTCGATCCCGTCGAGCCGCCGCCAGCAGGGCTGACGTACATCGGGTAATCATGGGCCCCAAGGATACCGCACGCACGGGCGAGCCGCGACCGCGGCCGGAGCACGGGGCGACGACCCCGGCGGTCCCGCCCTCACTCGGCGGTGGCGGACGGAGAGCCGGCCCCGTCGCCGCTCATCTCCTCGACGACGGTGATCAGCGCCGACAGGTCGTCGCGGCCCCGGTCGCGCCCCATCAGGGCGTTGACGAACTGCATCGTCAGGGACGCCGCGGGCAGGGCGGCGCCGCGGTCGTGGGCGAGCCGGAGGGCGATGTCGAGGTCCTTGTGGTAGAGCCGCGACTCGATGCCGGCCGCGAAGTCGCGCGACGCCATGCGGGCGCCGAACACGTCGAGCACCCGGCTCGAGGCCATGCCGCCCATCATCACCTGCCGCACGCGCTCGACGTCGAGCCCGCAGCGGCCGGCGAGGGCCAGGGCCTCGGCCGCGCCCAGCGCGTTCACCAGGAGCGCCAACTGGTGGCACGCCTTCGTGGTCTGGCCGGTACCGGACTCGCCGACGTGGATCACCTTCGGCCCCAGCAGCGCGAACAGCGGCTTGGCGCGCTCGACCGCTTCCGCCGGTCCCCCCACCATCATGGTCAGCGTCGCGTCGCGCGCGCCCCGCGGCCCGCCGGACACCGGTGAGTCGAGCATGTCGACGCCCCGCTCGCCGAGCCGGGCCGCGATGGCGCGGGTGGCGGTGGGGTCGATGGTGCTCATGTCGATGACGAGGCTTTCGGGGCGCGCGCCGTGGACGACACCCTCCGGGCCGAGCAGCACCTGCTCGACGTCGCGGGTCCCCGTCACCATGGTGAAGACGACCTCGCTGCGCCCGGCCACCGCGGCGGGGGTGGGGCAGACGGCCGCGCCCGCGTCGGCGAGGGGACGCGTCGACTCGGCGCGGCGGGCGAACACCGCCATGCCGTGACCACCGTTCATCAGGTGGAGCGCCATCGGGCGCCCCATGGTTCCGAGTCCGATGAAACCGAGCTGCATCTTCACCTGCTCGCAAGCACGACCACAACGAACAATGCGATCCCAACGCCCGCCATCACTTGCGCCAGTCTCCAACCGTAGATGCGCCAACCGGCCAGCCCGAGCGGCGAGGAAAACAGCATCAAGGCTCCGGTGACCCCCACCAGTTCCCACGAACCAACCGGATCGAGAGCGATTCGCACCAGCAGCAGACACATGGTCAAGTGAATCCAAATCAACAGCACCCAAGAGGCTGCTGAACCCCAGAAGGGTGGGTATTCGCCCATGGGTCTACCGTCCGACTGCGAGTCCGGCGACGTTCAGCGCGCGCCCAGGCCCTGCTTCTTCCAGTAGCGCGCGAGCCCGAGCCAGCACATCGAGAACGGGGCGGCCATGTCGTAGAGGGCCGCCTGCGCCTCGGGCATGTGGCGCATCAGGTAGCGCCGGGTGTCGGCGACGAACCGGTCGGCGCGCGCCTCGGCGGGCACGTCCTCCTCGATGATGGCGCGCGCGAGGGCGGCCAGTCCGTCGAGATGCTCGCTCATCCCCGCGAGCTGGTCGGCGGCGTCCTCGTGGGGGCCGAAGTGGGTGACGAACAGGGTGTCCGCCTGCCAGTCGGCGATGCGCCGGAGGCTGGCCTTCCACACGTCGAGGTCGATGTCAGGCGGCGGCGTCGGGGGCAGGGCGAAGCGCTCGGGGCCGACCCGCACCCCCGCGGTGTCGCCGACGAACGCCACCCCGCTCGACCGGTCGAGGAAGCTGACGTGGTGCGACGCGTGCCCCGGCGTGTACGCGACCTCGAGCTGCCGATCGCCCACCGCGAGGCGCTCGCCGCCGGCAAGGACGTGCACGTTCCCCTCGGGCACGGGCAGGAACTCGCCCCAGAGCCGGTCCATGTCGTCGCCGTAGAGCCGGCCCGCGCTGTGCAGCAGCTTGGCGGGGTCGACCATGTGCGGCGCCCCCGCCTCGTGCACGTGGACCCGGATGTCGGGGTTCTCGCGGACCAGGGTGCCGGTCGCCCCCGCGTGGTCGAGGTGGATGTGGGTGAGGAGAATCGTCCGCACGTCGGCCGGCGCGATGCCCTGCTCGCGGAGCGACGCGCGCAGGGTGTCGAGGCAGGTCGACGGGCCGGGGTCGACGAGGGCGGCGCCGCCGGCGTCCTCGAGGACGGCGGTGGCGATGACCCGGGGCTGGCCGAGGAAGTTCAGGTCGGTGTAGGTGATGCCGCGCGCGATCGTTGGCATGGGAGCGGGATCTTACTATGCCGGCCGGCCGGGAACCCGCGACGAAAAGGCCCGCGGCACTCGTACCGGCCGGGCCGATCGGGTCGTCGCCACCCGTTTGCTTTCGGTTGGCGGTGGCGGAGGGCTCGCCGCACTCCACCGGCGGGCCGAGGGCCTCCGGGCCGGCGCTCGGCCGGCGCCCGCCTTGACGCCGCCGCCGTCCCCATAGTCTGATCGCAGAGGCATGGCCCACGATCCCCGTACCGGCCACGGCGTCCTCGACGAGACCCGCCGGAAGACCCGCGAGCCGACCCGCTACCACGTCACCCTGCTGAACGACGACTACACGACGATGGAGTTCGTCGTGCAGGTGCTGGAGTCGGTCTTCGACAAGAGCCCGGCCGAGGCCTACGGCATCATGATGCAGGTCCACACGCAGGGCCGCGGGCGCTGCGGCACCTACACCCACGAGATCGCCGAGACCAAGGTCGCCACCACCCGGGCCCTGGCCAAGCGCGAGGGATTCCCCCTGCAGGCGGTCCTCGAGGAGGAGTGACGGGACCGGCCCATGTTCAGCGCCGCCATCGAGCTGATCCTGAACGTCGCGTACCGCGAGGCGACGGTGCGCCGGCATACGCACCTGACCCTCGAGCACCTGCTCTACGTGCTGGCCCACGACCCCGAGGGCGAGAAGATCCTCACCGCCTGCGGCGCCGACCTGCCGGCCCTGCGGCACTCCCTCGACACCTTCCTCGACGGCCTCGAGCAGTCGAAGAAGGGCCGGCAGCGCGAGCCGCAGCAGACCCTGGCGTTCCAGCGCGTGCTGCAGACGGCGGTGCTCCACGTCCAGAGCGCGGGGAAGGACGAGGTCCGCTTCGGCGACGTGCTCGCGGCCATTCTGCAGCAGCCGAACTCGTACGCGGCCGAGCTGCTGCAGTCGCAGGACATCACCCGGCTCGACGTGCTCAACTACATCTCGCACGGCATCTCGAAGGCCCCGGCGGGCAAGGGGGAGCCGCGTGCGGAACCGGTGTCGGCGGGGAAGACGGGCGACGGCCCCGCCCCCGCGCGCGACCCCCTGGCGGCGTTCGCCGTCAACCTGACCGAGCGCGCCCGGCAGGGCCGTCTCGACCCCCTCATCGGACGCCTCGACGAGCTGCGGCGCACCTTGCAGATCCTGTGCCGCCGGCGCAAGAACAACCCCGTCTTCGTGGGGGACGCCGGCGTGGGCAAGACCGCGCTGGCGGAGGGGCTGGCCCGCCGGCTGCTGGACGACGACGTCCCCGCGCGCCTGCACGGCGCCGAGATCTTCGCCCTCGACACCGCCGCGCTGCTCGCGGGCACCCGGTTCCGGGGCGACTTCGAGGAGCGGTTCAAGGCGGTCGTCGACGCCCTCTCGGGGCGGCCGCTGCCCATCCTCTTCATCGACGAGGTGCACGCAACGGTGGGGGCGGGGGCCACCACCGGCGGCACCATGGACCTCGCGATGCTGATCAAGCCGCTGCTGGCGGCCGGCGACCTCCGGCTCATCGGGTCGACGACGTTCGACGAGTTCAAGCAGATAGAGCGCGACCGCGGGCTGGCGCGCCGGCTGCAGCGCGTGGTCCTCGAGGAGCCGAGCGTCGACGAGACGGTCGAGATACTGACCGGGCTGCGGTCGCGCTATGAAGAGCACCACCATGTGACGTTCACCGACGCCGCCCTGCGCGCCGCCGCGAAGCTGGCCCGGCGGCACCTGCGCGACTCGCGGCTGCCCGACAGCGCCATCGACGTGCTGGACGAGGCGGGCGCGGGCATCGCCGTCACCGGGGCCGACGATGCGCCGGGCGCGACGGCGGCAGGAGCGGCGGACGGCGGCAGGGTCGCAACGCCGGACGAGGCGGCAGACACGGCGGGCGAAGCTCCGAGCGAGGCGGCGGACACCGTGGCGGAGGTCGCGGCGGACACCACGACAGGGGTCGCGGCAACCGCCGAGGCGGGGCCGGCCGAGGCGGCGGCGAGGGCGGGCGGCGCCGGCGCGCCGGCCGAGGCGGCAGCCGCCCCGGATGGCGTGGCCGCGCCGGACACGGCGGACGAGGCCTCCGCGCCGCTCCCCCGCGTCACCGCGGCCGACATCGAGCGCGTCATCGCGCGCATGGCCCGCATCCCCGAGAAGCAGGCGACCGCCTCGGACAAGGAGCGGCTGCGCACCCTCGACGAGGCCCTTCGCCGCGTGGTGTTCGGCCAGGACGACGCCGTCGCGTCGGTGGTGACCGCCATCAAGCGGGCGCGGGCGGGGCTCGGACAGCCCGAGCGCCCCGCCGGCTGCTTCCTGTTCACCGGCCCCACCGGCGTCGGCAAGACCGAGCTGGCGAAGCAGCTCGCCATCCACCTCGGGAACGAGTTCCTGCGCTACGACATGAGCGAGTACATGGAGAAGCACGCGGTGGCGCGGCTCATCGGCGCCCCGCCCGGCTACGTCGGCTTCGAGCAGGGGGGCCTGCTCGTCGACGCGGTCCGCGCCCATCCCTACGCGGTGCTCCTGCTCGACGAGATCGAGAAGGCCCACCCCGACGTCTACAACATCCTGCTGCAGGTGATGGACCACGCGACCCTGACCGACAACAACGGGCGCAAGGCCGACTTCCGGCAGGTCGTGGTCATCATGACCTCGAACGCCGGCTCCCGCGAGGCGAGCGCGGCGCCCATCGGGTTCGGCGACGACCGCGCGAGCAGCGGCAAGGGGCGCACCAGGGCGGCGATCGAGCGCGCCTTCAGCCCCGAGTTCCGCAACCGCCTCGACGCCATCGTCACCTTCGACAGCCTCCCCCCCGCCGTCGTCGAGACGATCGTCGAGAAGTTCATCCTCCAGCTCGAAACGCAACTCGCCGAGCGCCGCGTCGCCATCACCCTCGAGCCCGACGCCCGCGCCTGGCTCGCCGAAAAGGGCTACGACCCCACCTACGGCGCCCGTCCCCTCGCCCGCCTCATCCAGACCGAGGTGCGCAACCCCCTCACCGACGAGATCCTCTTCGGCCGCCTCGAGCACGGCGGGACGGTGCGCATCGGCCTCGCCGACGACGCCCTGCAGTTCGACGTGGAGCCGAATCCGCCCGCCGACGATCCCGGCGAAGACGAATAGCACGCGCAGCCGCCTTGGCGTTCCGCTCTGGCCGCCCAAGCCGATGAGCAAGCGGTGAGGCTTGGTGAAACACCTCCGGACGTGAAGGTCCTAGTCGCCTGCCGGTGCTGTCCCGCCGAGGCGGCGCTGCTCGGCCAGACCCGCGGTGCGGGCCAGGGCGCGTTCGACGAGGCGTGGCGGAGCGCCGCACGACTCGAGCAGGGCTATCGCGTTCCAGGATCGCGCGGGCCCGCGACGCAACACGTAGTCGAACGACAGGCCATCGTCATCGAGGCTGTCCGTGAAGTGATACGAAGCGTACGTCCGTTCCAGCAGCGCGACGAGCTCGCGGTCGTGAGTCGCCGCGATCACGATATGCGGTGACGGGCCGTGGCCGTCTCCGGGGATCAGCTCCGCGAGCGTCGCTTCGGCGGCGGCGATGCGCTCGATCGTGCTGGTGCCGCGGAAGAGCTCGTCGAACAGGAAGAAGTGCGGGCGGCCGCTCCGACTTGCCTTCACGAGCGAGAGCACGGCTTCCACCTCGTCCCGATAGTAGCTCCGGCCCGCCGTCAGATCGTCGCTCCGGACGATGAGGCTTCGCACGATGAAGACCGGAGCGCGGTAGCTCGTCGCCAGGCAGGTGTTGATGGTCTGCGCGAGAATCGCGTTCACCCCGACGGTCCTGAGAAACGTGGACTTGCCGGACATGTTCGACCCGGTGATGAGCACGCCGCGCGGCGGCCCCAGCTCGATGGAGTTCGGCACGGCCTCCGGGAGCAACGGGTGACGCAACCCGAGCATCGTCGAGGCGCCGGACGGCGGCTCGAAGACGGGACGAGTCCAACCCGTAGCCCCGACGCGGTACGACGCGACGCTGATGGCGGCGTCGACAGTCCCCACCGAGGCGACCGTGCGGAGCAGCGCCAGGCCATGCGCCCGGATCTCCCTCGAAGCGAAGACGAGCAGACAGAGATCCAGCAGGAAGAGCATGTTCGCGGTCTCGTGAATCGCATCGGTCAGGTCATCCGACGTCATCGGGTCATGGCCGACCCAACGGGCGATCTGCCCGAGGCGCCGCATTCGAGCCAGATCGGAGGAAAGGGCGGAACCGACCGGCAGGCCGTACGCCGCGATCAGGGGACGGACGAGTTCGGCCGCGGCGAGCAGCGGGGCCACCTGTCGAAAGGGACCCAACGGAGGGCCCAGCCGCAGCGCCGTCACGTACCGCACGATCGTGTTGGCGACGACCCCCAGGATCACCGCCACGAGCGCCATCGGCCACACGACGGTCAGCATCAGGGCGACCGGCACGACGAGCCCCAGAACCGGGAACATCACGTCTCCCCGTCTGGTCTGGAGTATGCCGGGCTGCGTGAGCCACCACACCTGGCCGGGATGCCCGCGCAAGCGGGACAGCGACACCTGGATCCTCTCCCGCGCGGCGGCATCCTCGGAGAGCCGGGTCATCAGCGCTTCGAACGCGGCAAGATCGTCCGAGGTGGGAGTCGTTCGCAGCCGGTGATAGAGCAGTTGCTGGCCGATGTCGCTTTCCGTCCGGTCGAGAACCGCGAACACGGCGTCGAGGTTCAGGTCCTCCCCCGCACGCCCATCGAGCGGGAACTCGCGGTCCACTGCGAAGACCCGGTGATAGCGCGCGATCTCCGGAAGGTCCCGCGTCCGTTCCGTCGGGCGTCCCCACTCGGCGCGCAAGCGCTCCAGGAGCTTTCGTCGGCGACGGCGCGTCAACAGGTGGAAACCCGCCAGAATGACGACGACCAGTCCGACGGGGAGCCACAACGCCATGCCGTTGGCACTATCCCCCGGAACTCGGTCACACGCCCGGCCGCCGACCTGCGGCTCGACGCAACCGGCCCGGTATCTCGTCAGGAGGGCGGAGTACGGTGACCTCGCGCGTCAGGGCGCCGCCGGGACATCGGTGTGCGTGAAGTCGTTCCCCTTGAACAAGAGCGGTAACCCCGTCGCCTTCGCCAACGCGTAGGAGAAGCAGTCGCCGAGATTGAGGTTCGCCTTCCGACCTCGGCCCTTCCCGTAGCTGTCGTAGGCATCGATGGCGAGCTCGGCGTGCTCCTCCGTCACGCTCTCGACCTGAAGCCTGCCTTCGCGGAGCAGCGTCCGGACCTTGTCCGCCCCCCGCGGGCCGTGCCGGCCCAGCATGACGATGCCGGTTTCCGCGACGGTGGCGGCCGAGACGAGGGCCGGGTCGGCGTCGGCGATGGCCGCCGCGAAACGTCCGGCGTCGGCCTCGCCCTGCAGGATCGCGACGAGCGCCGACGTGTCCACGACGATCATCGGGGCAGGCCCCGTTCGTCGTACAGCATGTCTTCGGGGCTCCGCTCATCCAGCACGGGCAGCGCCGCGCACTCGCGTCCGATCTGCAGGAGCCTGTCCACCCGCCGTGTCCGGTTTCTCGCCCTCGTCAGGCGGTCGAGGCGCTCGGCCACCGCCCGGTCGACGGCCTGCGTCATCGTCTCGCCCGCCAGACTGGCCAGCTCGCGGACGCGCCGGTGCGTTTCCTCGTTCTTGATGTTCAGGCTCACGCGGACCCCTTGGGTAGAAATCAGCCTGCATTCTACCACGCGGTTGGTCCGCCGACGACGGACGACCGCGCGTGCGCGCGGCCGCCGTTCGTCAGGCGTGCACCCGCTCGCCGACGGCCCGCCCCGCGCCGAAGAGCTGCCGCGCGAGGGTCTCGTTGACGACGACGACGGGCGGCCCGTCGGCGCGGTCGAGGCGCGTTGGCAGGCGCCCGTCGCGGAGACGCAGGCGCATCGCCTCGAGGTACCCGGGACTGACGACCTGCACCGACGCCTGGGGGATGTCGGCGGCGTTGCTCGCCACCGGGCGGCCGGCCACGCGGAACCGCGCCCGCACCTGCGCCGCGTCGGTGACCGCGAGGGGGACGCGCGACGTCACCCCCACCGCCTCGACGTCCGGCAGGCGCTCGAGCCCCCCCACCGCCTCGACGAGCGCGTCCTGGAAGCGCTGGTTCGCGGCCCGCGCCTCGGCCATCTCCGCGGGGGTCATCCCCGCCGGCCGCAGGCGGAAGTCGGGGTTCCGCGTGACGGCAGTGACGACGTTGGCCGGGTCGTAGCCGCGGTCGGCGGTGACGAGCCCGACGAAGCTGCGCAGGAGCAGTCCCGCCCCGACCAGCAACACGAGCGCGAGCGCGACCTGTCCCGTCGCCAGCACCGCCCGGATGCGGTTCGACCGCAGCCGCCGGAAGCCGCCGGGCGCCTGCCCGCTCCCCTCGTTGAGGGCGCGCACGAGGTCGAGCGCGTCCATGCCTCCCCGCCTCGTCGCATCGGCGGACCCGCGCAGGCGCGGGGTCCGTGCCCGTCAGTCGCCGGCTTCGCTCTCGAGCGCGAGCACGAGGTCCTGCAGCCGCTCGATCTCCAGTTGCGCGGCATGCAGGATCGCACGGCGTTCCTGCAGCGTCGGGGACGACCAGCCCTCGCCGTCCAGCTCGACCCGTCCGTCGTGGTCGTAATCGACGAGCACGGCGTCCATCGTCTCTATGTAGAGGCGCATCTCTCGACCGCTCCCTGACGGCGCGCGGACGGCGCGCGCCGAGGCGGCGCCGCTTCCCGGCTCGCGTTCACATGCCGGCCGCGGTCGCGGCGCGCTGGGCGTCGTCGACGGCGACCACCACCGCGGCCATGTCGTGGTCGGCGAGGGCCGACGCGAAGGCGTAGTCGATGTTGACGCCGGCCGCGCTCAGCATCCGGGCCGCCGAGGCGAGGGCGCCGGGACCGTTGGGCACCGTGACGTAGAGCACCTGCCGCTCGTCGACCGCGTAGTCGCGGCCGCGCAGGAGCCCCGCCGCGTGGACCGGGTTGTCGGGCACGACGTGCAGGGCGCCGGACGCGTCGAGGCTGAGGGCGAGGACGTTGACCTTCTCGTCGCGCAGCGCCTGGCACAGGCGCGCCAGGGCCCCCGGGGTATTGTCCAGCCGCAGGGTGAGCTCGGTGCGAATCGCCACGCCCGGGAGCATACCACCGCGATCCCGGCCCGCCGCGCCGGGCCGCCACGGGGGAGGAGGTCCCGCCGCGTTCGACCCGGGTGCACGCCGGCGGTCTCGGCGCGGCCGCGAGCTCGAGGCGCGTTCGGATGTAAGATGGCATTCGGGGTGAGCCAGCGATGAACCACTGTCGACTCGTCGGCGCGGCGGGGCTCCTGTTCGTGCTCTCGCAGGCGGGCGGCGCCCAGCCGCTCGACGGCGGCGGCGGGGCGACGGGCGGCTACGGCGCCTTGATCGAGAACCTGGAGGCGGCGATGGTCGCCGGCGACCCCGCCGCCTACGGCGCCCTCGTGTCACCCTCGGCCGACGGTGACTCGGCCGCGCGGTTCGCGAACGAGCAGGTGCGGGCCGGCGTCGACCGGGTCACCGCGACGCCCCGTTTCGAGACCGCCCTCGAGGGCCATCCCGAGGGCGACGGCTATCGGGTGATGGTCGAGCTGTTCCTCGAGTCGGGCGACCGCGGCCGGCTGGAGACGTGGCAGTTGGACGTGGTCCGCGAAGACGCGGGCCGGGGCTGGCGCATCCGCGACCAGGACGCCGTCGACTCGATCGACAACCTGCGCCATCTGCGCCTCTCCCCCACGACGCAGTACGCCGCCGACAACCTGGTCGTCACCGGCGAGGACCTGACCCTCACGCTGGACGAGGGGTCGGCGTTCGTGGCGGAGACGGAGAACGGGGTCACCGCCCTCGTGCTTCTCGGCGAGGGCGTCATGCGCTTCACGCCGCAGCCGGAGGCGGAGCGCCGGCAGGTGGAGATCTTCAGCGGGCGCGAGGCGCTGGAGGCGGAGTTCGAGACCGCCTTCGTCCGGCTGCATCCGGACGTGTTCCGGACCCGGGTGTCGACCGGCGCGCTGCGGGAGCGCAGGGTGGACCGGGGCACCCTGCGCGACGCCCAGGAGGTCCTCGACGAGTTCGTTCCGTTGTCGTTCACCCTGGACCTGTCGGACGTCAGCGACCGCGTCTGGTCCCTCCCCCCGGGACGCGGCGACTTTCTCGCCGAGGTCCGCACCGACGACCACGGCACCCTGACCTACGCGCACTCGCTCCGGCAGCCGGAGGACATCTCGCTGTTCGAGCGGGAAACCAACCGGATCATCTCGCTCTATCCGTCGGCCCGGAAGCGGGCGACCCGGGGGCGCTATTTCGGGGACGACGACTCGGTGTCGCTCGACGTCCTCGACTACGAGATCAGCGCGTCGTTCGAGCCCCTGGGCTTCACCCAGCAACGGCCGCGCGCGCCGCGCGAGTTCATCGAGTGCCGCCTCGTCGGCACCACCCGGCTTGCGGCGCGGGTGAAGGGGCTGCCGATCACGTCGTTCAGCCTGCGCCTGGCCGACGAGCTCGCGGTGCGCTCGGTCACCTCGAACGAGTTCGGCCCCCTGCTCTTCTTCCGGATGAACGGACAGGACAACCTCGTGATCAACCTTCCCGAGGAAGTCGGCGGCGGCACCGAGTTCACGGTGACGGTGACCTACGAGGGCGACCTTCCGGCGCAGGAGCTCGACGAGAACTGGATCGGGAGGCAGCGCGTCCTGCTCGAGCTCGAGCCGCTGTTCGGCCTCGGAGAGCCCCGCTACATCTACAGCAACCGCAGCTACTGGTACCCGCAGTCGCTGGTCACCGACTACGCCACCGCGACGATCGACCTGTCGGTTCCGGCGGGGTGGGGCATCGTCGCGAGCGGCGCCCCGGCCAGCACCAACCCCCCGCTGGCGGCCGGGGAATCGGGCGAGGGTCCCCGCGAGTTCTCGTTCGCGGCCCTCCAGCCCGCGCGGTACCTGTCGGTGGTGATCTCCCGGTTCGACGATCACCTCTCGCCGCGCCGGCAGGTCCGGCTCGACGACGCCGGGCCCCGGCCCGCGCCGGCGCCGGCCGAGGGCGGCGTGTACTACCGCACCCTCGAGATAAATGCCTACGGCACCCCGCGCAGCGCGAACGACATCGACGACACCGCCGAGCGCGCCGCGGACATCGCCGCCTTCTACGCGTCCGTCCTGGGAGACATCCCGTACCCGTCCATGACGCTGGCTCTCACCGACAGCCGCCTCCCCGGCGGGCACAGCCCCGCCTACTTCGCCGTCATGAACCACGAGCTGCCCCGGCAGCCGGGCACCGTCGTCACCTGGCAGACCGATCCCGTGAGCTTCAGCCGCTTCCCGTCCTTCTTCCTCGCCCACGAGATCGCCCATCAGTGGTGGGGACAGGCGGTCGGCTGGAAGAACTACCACGAGCAGTGGTTGAGCGAGGGGCTTTCGCAGTACTTCGCGGCCCTCTACGCGGAGCACGACGAGGGGCCGGACGTCTTCCAGGACATCATCGAGCGGATGCGGAGCTGGGCGCTGCGGCACTCCGACGAGGGCCCCGTCTATCTCGGCTACCGCCTCGGGCATCTCGAGCGCAAGCCGCGGGTCTTCCGGGCCCTCGTCTACAACAAGGGCGCGATGGTGCTGCACATGCTGCGCCGGCTGGTGGGAGACGACGCGTTCTTCGCGGGGCTGCGCCGCTTCTACCACGAGTGGCGCTTCCGCAAGGCGGGCACCGACGCGCTGCAACTGGCGTTCGAGATCGAGGCGGGGCGATCGCTGAGCCGGTTCTTCGACCGCTGGATTCACGAGGCGGCCCTGCCGGACCTGCGGTTCTCGTCGCGCACCGAGACGGGCGCAAACGGGCAGGAGGTGGTGCTCCGCTTCGAGCAGAGAACCGAGCGGCTCTTCGATCTGCCGGTCACCGTCACCCTGCAGTACCGGTCGGGCGAGGAGGAGTCGGTGGTGGTTCCGGTGACGGAACGGGTGACCGAGCACCGACTGCCGGCGCGAGGAGCGCTGCGCCGCGTGTCGGCGAACCGCGACCGCATGGCGTTGGCGAACATCGACCAGTAGCCGGTCCGCGAGTCTCTTCCGGCGCCGCCTCGTTACAGGGAGGCGCGGACCCCGGAACCGGAGGCTCGAGCACCGGGCGAGGCAGTGCCGCCCCGATCGCGGGACGCTTGCGGTCCGGCTCGGCGAGCACACCCGCGCCGACGACGGCGATATCATGACGGTGCGCCCCGGGGCGCACGGGAGGCAACCGTGAGCTCGACGACCCCGTTACGCGGCTGGACAACGGCCGTCCTGACGCTGATTCTGTCCGGTCTGGCCGCGTCCGGCCTGGCCCAGCCGCCAACCGTGCTGATCGACCCGGCGAACGAGACCGACGCGGTCCACGCGGGCACGACGGCCCGGGTGGGGCTCGACGTCACCCTCGACCCCGGCTACCACGTCAATTCCGAGGCCCCGCTCGACGATCTCCTGATTCCGACGGTGCTGAGGCTCGATCCGCCCGAGGGGTTCACCCTCGAGGGGGTGGCCTTCCCCGAGGCGATCCTGCTCGAGCAGGTCGGCGTGGAGGAACCCCTCGCGGTGTTCGAGGAAAAGTTCACGATCGGGGCGGCGCTGCACGTCGACGCGTCCCTGGCCCCCGGCACCTACACGGTCCCCGGCACGCTGCGCTACCAGGCGTGCAACGACCGCATGTGCTTCAACCCCACGAACGCTTCCGTCGAGTTCGCGGTCGAGGTGGCGCCGGACAGCCGGCCGGTGACGACGGTGAGGGCGGACCTGTTCGCGGGGCTGACGATGGGCGACCCCGGCGCCCCCGCGCCGGCGGCGCCGCCCGCGGCGGCCGCCCCGGTGCTCGACGACCTCTCGGTGATGAACGCGCTCGAGGACTTCGAGGTGCTCGGCAGCACCGGGGGGTACCTGGGCACCGGGGCGTTCCTCGACTTCATGGCCGCCTCGGAGTCGGGCGAGGGCGAGCGCGGCTGGTTCGAGGGCCGCGGCCCGCTGGCGATCCTGCTGCTGATCCTCGTCGGCGGCCTCGCCCTGAACCTGACCCCCTGCGTGCTGCCGATGATTCCCATCAACCTCGCCATCATCGGCGCCGGCGCCAGGGCCGGCTCCCGGCTGCGGGGCTTCGCCCTGGGCGGAGCCTACGGCGCCGCGATGGCCCTCGTCTACGGAGCCCTGGGCCTGGTGGTCATCCTGACCGCGGGCTCGTTCGGCACCATCAACTCGTCGCCGTGGTTCAACGTGGGGATCGCGGCCCTCTTCGTGGTCCTCGGGCTCGCGATGTTCGACGTCCTCGCCATCGACTTCTCGCGGCTGCAGTCCCGGTTCGCGGGAGGGGGCAACCGGGCCGGGTCGTTCCTCGTCGCGTTCGCATGGGCGCGGTCGCCGCCCTGCTCGCCGGGGCGTGCGTGGCGCCGGTGGTCATCCAGGTCATCGTGTTCTCGAGCAACCTCTACGGCACCGGCACCACGATCGCGCTCGCGCTGCCGTTCGTCCTCGGCATCGGGATGGCCCTGCCGTGGCCGGTCGCGGGGGCGGGGCTGTCGTGGATGCCGAAGCCGGGCGCCTGGATGGTCCACGTCAAGCACGCCTTCGGCGTGTTCATCCTCGGCACCGCGGTGTACTACGGCTACATCGGCTACGGGCTGTTCGCGCAGCGCTGGGTCGATCCGGACGAGGTGGCGAGCAGCGTGCAGGCGCTGCTGGAGGAAGGCTGGCACGCCTCGCTCGGCCAGGGCCTGGCCGCGGCGAAGGCCGAGGACAGGCTGGTGCTCGTCGACATGTGGGCCACGTGGTGCAAGAACTGCCTCACCATGGACCGCACCACCCTCAAGGCCCCCGAGGTCGAGACCGGGCTCGAGGACTACGTGAAGGTGAAGTTCCAGGCGGAGGACCTCGACGCCTCGCCCGCGCGGGACGTGCTGAGGCATCTCGACGGCATCGGCCTGCCGACCTATGCCATCCTGCGTCCGCGATCCGACGCCCGGACCGACGAGGCCGGCGACTAGGAGTCTGCGCCGTGGAACGGCGCGGACTCCTGCAGGGTTGGTTGGGCGCCAAGCGGAGCCGAAGTCGACGATTGGCGGGCGAGGAGTCTGCGCCGGATTCAGAAGGGACAGAACCGTGATTGAACGCTTCCGAAGCCCGCTGCTGGTCGCGCTCCCGGTGCTGGCGGCGTGCGCCATGCAGCCGGGGGAGGTCAACCTCGTGAGCTCGTTCGGGGCGCAGATCGCGGCGGTCGACGGCGTGACCGACTTCGAGCACGACGGCAACGAGATCACCTTCATGGGGCCCGACGGCCAGGACGGCATCGCCGCGTGGCGGATACGGATCGACTCGACCGAGCTCGTCGAGAACGAAGGGCGGCCGCTCGAAGGTCACGTGGTCTCGTCCTGGTATCGGGACGGAGAGCTGGTCGAGCTGATGGGCATGATGTACACCCTCCCCCGGGAGTTCTTCGATACGGGCCTCGCGCAGGAGTGCTACGCGCTCTGGGACGAGGCGACGAACGCCTGGGACTGGTAGCCGGCTCCCCCGCGGCCGCGGCTCATCCGCCGGCGGCCGCCGGCACCCTGACCCTCAGCGCCTTCGGGTGAATCGTGGCGGACAGCGAGCACCCGCCCTGCGCCACCTCTCCGTCGACGTGGAAGCGCAGCGGCCGGTCGGCGGCGATCGTCACCCCGCCGACCCGCGAGCAGTGCACGTAGGGGTGGCGGTCGATGGTGCCGTTGAAGAGGCGCCACAGGCCGCACGCGGCCCGCGCGCGGCTGATCGGGTCGACCGACACGAGGTCGAGCAGGCCGTCGTCGAGTCGGGCGTGAGGCGCGACCACCGCCCCGTTGCCGTACTGCCGGCCGTTCGCCACCTCGATGAGCAGGGCCCTCCGCTCGATTGCGCGTGCTCCCGTCACGAGGGTGTACCGCTGGCTCCGGTAGCGAACGAGCTGGCGCGCTGTCGCCAGGACATAGCCGGCCAGTCCGCGGCCGGCCAGGCGGGCGAAGAGGTCGGCCACCGACGCGGGCAGCCCCACCCCCGCGAGGTTCACGAACGGCCGGCCGTCCAGCTCCCCCACGTCTATGGCGCGGTCGCGGCCCCGCACCGCCGTGTCGACCGCCTCCTCGGGCCGGAGGCTGATGCCGAGCTCGCGCGCCAGGCCGTTGCCCGAGCCCGCCGGCACGATGCCCAGCACCGCGTCCCGGTGCATCAGCGCCGAAGCCACCTCGTTGACGGTGCCGTCGCCTCCCCGGGCGACGACGGGAGAGAAGCCCCGGCCCGCGAAGGCCGCCGCGAGCTCGCGGGCGTGGCCGGGCCGCTCCGTGAAGGTCACCTCGTGGGCGGCGCCGGCGGCGGCGCAACGGCGTCCGACCGCGTCCACGAAGTCCCCGAGCCGGCCCCCGCGGGCCGTCGACCCCGCAACCGGGTTGATGATGAACGCAAGGGGAGACCGCACGGTCACGAGCCTTCTCCGCACCGGCGCCGGGCCGGCCCGCGGCGCGGCGAGCGCCGGGCCGCCGCCCGAACGGGGCCGCGGCCGGCGGACGATACGCCGGCCAACGGTGGTATAGTAGCTGCCTAATCATGGGGAGCCGTCTGGTTCGTACCGTCGTTGTGATCGTAGCACTCGCGACGCTGGGCTTCGCGGGCAATCAGATCCGTCTCTCGAACGCCACCCTCGCCGACGCGCAGGGCGGGGAGCGGGTCTTCACCGACCTCGGCTGGACGCTCACGCTCACCCTCGCCGAGTTGAGGAGCGCCCAGCAGGCCTATGTCGCCGACGGCCAGGACGGGGAGTACTGGGCCTCCCAGGTCGACGCGCATCTGGAGGCGGTGCTCGGCAGCCTCGACAACCTCAAGCAGGTCGCGAACACGGGTTCCGTCGCCGCCCTCGACGATGCGGTCGCGACGGTGGGCGACATCAGGGATCTCGACGAGGAAGCCCGCGGGTACACGGGCTCCGAGCAACCTCTGCAGGCCTCGGATCTGATCTTCACCCGCGGGCTGGATCTCGTCGATCGCGCCACCGCGCACGTGCAGGCGGCCCTGCAGGCCGAGCGCACGTCGCGGCTCGACGTGATGAGCACCGCGCGGGCGGCGCAGTCGAGGATGATGTGGATGGCCGTGGCCGTCGTCGTCCTGTCGATGCTCGTGCTCGCACCGGCGGGTGCGGCCTCCGAGCGGGACGATCCACCCCTGGACTCCGAGGAGTACCACGCTTCGGAGACCAACGGGTTGTCGTTGTTGTCGCTCGGCGGCGATGCGGCCGACGAGGAGCTCGGCCTTCCGGCACCGGACACGGCGGGCGGCGCGGACGGCCCCGCGGCCGACGCGGCCGGTACCGAACCGGCCGGGAAAGCACCCGCTCCGGCGGCCACGCCGGATCTCGGCGCCACCGCCGCGTTGTGCACCGACTTCGGCAACCTGACGAACCAGGATCAGCTTCCCGACCTGTTGGCGCGCACCGCGTCGCTGATGAACGCCAGCGGCCTCGTCATCTGGGTGAACAACGAGAACGCGGGGGCCCTTCAGCCGATCCTGGAGCACGGATACGCTCCCGGAACGCTGCAGCGCATCGGCTCGATTCCGCAGTTCGGAGCCAACCCGACGTCCACCGCGTTCGCCACCAGGCGCATTCAGGTCGTCGGGTCCGCGGAGTCCGGCACGGGCGCCCTGGCCGCGCCGTTGATGGTGTCGGAACGCTGCGTCGGGGTGCTCTCGGCCGAACTGCGCGACGGTTGGCAATCGAGCGACGCGGTTCGGGCGACCGCCTCCATCGTCGCCGCGCAGTTGGCGCCGCTGCTGCCTGCCGACATCCAGGCGGCGGAACCGCTCCCCGCCGCCACCGGCACCCACGACACGACCGGTTCCGCCACGGGGACCGAGACCGTCACGCCGGCGTCGTCCTGACGGTTGCTCCCCCGATGGAGGCATTGAGCCTGCCGCTCGACTACGCCGCCATCGAGCGGATCCTCCCCCACCGCTACCCGTTCCTCCTCGTCGACCGCATCACGGAGTTCGAGGTCGACAAGCGCATCGTCGGCGTCAAGAACATCTCCCTGAACGAACGATACCTGGCGCGACGGCCCGGTCATCGTCCGGTGCTTCCGCCGACGATCCTGACCGAAGCGGTCGCCCAGGTCGGCGCGATCCTGATACTCTCCAAGCCGGAGAACCGCGAGAAGCTCATCTACATCGTGGGTATCGAGCGGGTGCGCTATCGCCGGCCGGCCCGTCCCGGAGACGTCGTGCACATCGAGGTCGACGTGAAGCGCCTGCGCAGCCGCATGGGCCAGTTGCACGGCGTCGCGAAGACCGCGGACGGCAAGACGGCGCTCGACGGCCGGATGACCTTCGCCCTCGGCCCCGCGCAACCGGCGTCCGCGCCGTAGAACGGTGCAGCCTCCTGGCAGGGTTGGTTGGGCGGCAATCGGAGCCGCAGGCGACGATTTACGGGCTGGGTTCTCCAGGGGCCGGGCCGGCGCCGCCGCGAAGCCGCACGACGTCGGCCCGATTCTCTCGCCGTAGAACCGCCCGACGCGGTCTCTGATAGAATGCGCCAATGGCTTCCAAGCAACGTCGCAAGCTGCCCAGACAGCCCCCTCCGGCGCCCCCCCCGGTCGAGTCCCGTTCGAACGGCGGGCGGTGGGCGCTGATCGCCGTGGCCGTCGTCGCGGTCGCCGGCGCCGCAGCCTTCTTCCTGTTGGGGGACCAGGCCGCGGTGGCGCCCGAAGAGGCCGGCGGGACACCGTCGGCCCCGGCGGCCTCCACGGCCACGGCCGGGACCTCCGCGAGCACCGGCGCGCCGGCGCCCGTCGCCCCGCAGTTCGACAGCGAGGACCTCGAGGGACTGCCGATGCCGCCGCTCCCCTACGTGCCGCAGACCGCCGGCCCCGCCGACCTGATGAGGCAGGCCTACGTGTTCGCGGCCCGGAACCCGGACGTGCTCGACTACGTGCCCTGCTATTGCGGCTGCGGCCAGACCGACGGGCATGTGGGGAACACGGACTGTTTCGTCGAGTCGCGGGCCCCGAACGGGGCCGTGACCGAGTGGGACATCCACGGCATGACCTGATCGCACTGCCTTGCTGTCGCGCGTGACGCGATGCAGATGCATGCCCTCGGCGCCTCGCCCTCGGACATCCAGGACGCGGTGATGAACAAGTACGCGTCCCAGTCCGCCTATGCCACGCCGACGCCGCCCGCGCCGCGTGGCGACTGAAGACCCGGCTGCCCGGATACGTCCCCGGTCCGCGTGACCCGTAGCCGGGCAGCCCGCCGCGACCACCCGAATGGGTCCGCGCAGTTCCCCACCTCCGCCGGCGGAGCTGCTCGCCGGGCTGTACGAGTCCGTTCCCGAGGGCATCTACGTCGGCGCCCTCGAAGCCGCCGACGTCGAGACGCTGAGCGCGAACCCCCACCTGAAGCTCATGTTCGGGTTCGACCCGGACGAGCCCGACGACAGGGTGCGGCCGTTCGCGGCCGACCGGTTCCTCGACGAACGGGCCCGGGCCGACTTCATCGCGCGACTGCGGCGCGACGGCGCCATCAGCAACTACCTCGCTCGTCTCCGGCGGCTCGACGGCAGCTCGATGTGGGTCGAGGTGACCGCCGCTTTGCATGCGGCGGAAGGCTCCCGCCCGCCGCGCCTCGACGCTCTCGTGCGCGACGTCAGCGAGCGCCGGAAGCTCGAGGCGCAGGGGCGGGACCCGGGCCACGAGCTGGTGCAGTCGGAGAAGATGGCGGCCCTGGGCCAGACCATCTCGGGCGTGGCCCACGAGCTCAACAACCCGCTGGCGACCATCCTGACGTGCGCCGAACGACTGGCCGCGCGCCCCGTCGAAGCCGAGACGAAGCGCGGCGTCGAGACCATTCTCGGCGAGGCCGAGCGGGCGGCCAAGATCGTGCGGAACCTGCTGACGTTCGCCCGCAAGCGCAACACCACGCGAGCGTTCGTCGACATGAACGAGATCGTGCACGACACCCTGGCCTCGCGCGCCTACGAGCAGCGGGTGTCGAACATCTCGACCCTCGACGCCCTCGCCGGCGGGCTGCCCCCCATCTTCTCCGACCCCCACCAGGTGAAGCAGGTGCTGCTGAACCTGATCATCAACGCCGAGCACGCGATGCTCGCCGCCAACGGCCGCGGGTCGCTCGTCGCCCGAAGCTGGTACGACGAGGCCCAGGACATGGTCACGCTGGAGATCAACGACGACGGGCCGGGGATTCCGGAGGACGTCCGGAACCGGGTCTTCGACCCCTTCTTCACCACCAAGGCGGTCGGCAAGGGCACCGGGCTCGGGCTGACCGTGGCCTACGCCATCGTTCAGGAACACGGCGGGCGGATTCGGGTGGACTCGACGCCCGGCGCCGGCGCGTCGTTCTTCGTGTCGTTTCCGGCCCGCGCGGGGTTGTCCCGCGCGGCGCCGGCGCCGACCCTCCACCCCGCGCCCACCGCCGGCGTCAGCATCCTGCTCGTGGAGGACGAGCCGGCTCTCGCGGCGGCGGTGGCCGACTCGCTGGCCGACGCCGGCTACCGCGTGGAGCGCGCCGCCGACGGCCAAGAGGCGCTCGCGCGGGTGGAGGCCCAGCCCTTCGACCTCGTCATCTGCGACCTCAAGATGCCGCGGCTCGACGGACGCGCGTTCTACCGGTGGCTGTGCGAGAAGAACCCCCCGCTCGCCCGCCGCATGATCTTCGTCACCGGCGACGTGGCGGGCACCGACGCCGAGCGCTTTCTCGTCGAGAGCGGATGCCGATGGCTGGCCAAGCCGTTCCGGCTCCGCGACCTGCTCCGCATGGCCCACGAGGTGACGGGGCGGGAGTCTGCGCCCTGGGAGTCTGCGCCGTAGAACGGTGCAGACTCCTGGCAGGGTTGGTTGGGCGGTGAGCGGAGCCGCCCGCGGGGCCGAGGGCGATGGGCGGGGCCGCGGGTCACGCGGCGTTCGGCTTGCGGACGGCAACGGGCACCCGGGCCTTCGCCATGTTCAGGCGCCGCCGGCCGCGGCCCGCCGACCCGCCGCCGGTCGTCGCCGCCATCGCCCTGGGGTCCAGGTCCGGACCCAGCTCCTTGCGGAGGCGCTGCACCGCGCGCGCGTGCAGTTGCGACACCCGGGACTCGTTCACCCCGATCTCGCTGCCGATCTCCTTCATCGTCACGTCGCCGTAGTAGTAGAGGCCGATGACCTTCCGCTCGCGGGCCGGCAGCGCCTTGATGGCGTCCCGCACCCGCCTCGCGATGTCGCCCTCCTCGCACGCCCGATCGGGCCTCGGCTGCTCGGGCGGCATCAAGACCGGGGGCAGGTTGGCGCCCTGGCCGGGGTCGACGGAGGCGAGGGGCGACGTCGATTCGATCGCCTTGATGCGGACGATGGTCCGGCTCAGCGCCGCCTCGTCGCATCCCATGTGCCGTGCAAGGTCCGCGAGCGACGGTTCCCCGCCGAGCTCGTGGCGCAGCTTCTCGCGCGCCGCCTCGAGCTCGCGCCGGACCTTCCGGACCCCGCGGGGCCAGGCATCGCGGCGCAGCGCGTCGATCATCGCGCCGCGGACACGGCGCTCCGCGAAGGTCTCGAACTTGATGCCGCGGCCCTCGTCGAACCGGTGGGCGGCGTCGATGAGCCCGATCATGCCGTCCTGCACGAGGTCGCCGAGGTCTATCGAGTTCGGCATGGAAGTAGCCATGCGCCGGGCCATCGCTTCCACGAACGGCACGCCGGCGGCGATGCGGTCGTGATCCTTGTCGCTGGATGCTTGCGCTCTCATGGTGGTCGCCTCCGGGACATCGGTCCAGCGCGACGCCCCTGCCTGCCGGGAGGCGGTCGCCACGCATGGAAGCTATAAGCAAATCATGTGCCAGCCCGTGACGTGCGGCCTCGACGATGCGCCATCACGACGCCATACCTCATGCAAATAGCTGTGAAATTGCAACTTGTCGTCTACCAGGCGCCGCTTCTCCGACCCCTTGACCCCCGTGTCGAGATCGGTCGACCGTCATCGGATTGACAGATTCGATCTCGATCTGTCATGGTACTGACGGTCGGGTTGTCGGATCGTTGGTCGGGAGGAACGGCGTGGACCGCGGAGGACGGCCCGGGGCGGCAGGCGGAGCCGGAGGCGGCGATTGGCGGGCTGGGAGCCTGCGCCATGGAACGGCGCGGGCTCCTCGAGGGTTGCTAGTTGCGGAAGCGTTCCTGGATGTAGCGGGCGGCGCTGATCGCCTCGACGACGCTCGAGACGATCTGGGAGGCCCGGGCGCGGCTCGCATCGTCCTCGAGCTGCGCGTCGAGGAGCTCGGCGTTCGCGAGGATGATGCCGAGCTGGTTGTTCAACCGATGGAAGAGGGCGCCGAGCTCGGCCGTCTGGTCCATCTGGGAAACGTCCATCGTTGCCGGGTACGAGATCGAGTGACGCGCGGGACCGAATCGCCGTCAATCCGCGTGCGGCGTTTCCGTCGAGGGCGCCGCACGCGGGTCGCGCCACAGGGTGTCGACGAATATCCGCACCGAACCACCGGCCGTCCGCACGTACTCGACCTTGCCGCCGGCGATCCAGTTGTAGATCGTGCGGCGGCTGACTCCCACCAACTCGCACGCCTGCGCGATCGAGAGGGTTTTTCTATCGTCAATCATGACAGACGCTCGCGTTTCGCCCGGTCCGGTCTGGCCTTCGCCTCCACCACCGGACCGGCTCAAGGATGGTATCGGCCACTGACGACCCTTCCATTAGCCGATGCGCGCCGGCGGCGCCGCCGCCCCGGGGTGTCGAGAAGAACCCGCACCCATGCCTGAACGCGAGATCCCGGTGCTGCTGGTGGAGGACGAGGCCTCGTTGCGGGAGGTCACCGCTCGGCGGCTCGCCGACGAGGGCTACCGGGTGGTCCAGGTCGACAGCGGAGAGGCCGCCGTCGAGCGCCTGGCCGAGTGCGCCTTCGACGTCGTGCTGACGGATCTGCGGTTGCCGGGCATCGACGGCACCGCGGTGCTCGACGCCGCCCTCGAACGGTATCCCGACATCGTCTGCATCGTCGTG
The DNA here is from genome assembly GCA_965215105.1 of Vicinamibacterales bacterium. Lineage (GTDB taxonomy): Bacteria > Acidobacteriota > Vicinamibacteria > Vicinamibacterales > UBA8438 > JAJEEA01. Next base: position 4,679,888 of record OZ244051.1, on the reverse strand, counting down.
ACCGGCTTCGGCACCGTCACCGACGCGGTGGCCGCGATCAAGCGCGGGGCGGCGGACTTCATCACCAAGCCGTTCCAGTTCGGCCAGTTGCTGCACGTGATGCGGTCGGCCCTCGAGCAGCGCCGCCTCCGGTCCGAGAACGCCTGGCTGCGGTCGCAGATTCAGGAGCGCTACCGGTTCGAGGGCCTCGTGGGGCGCAGTCCGAGGATGCGCGAGCTGTTCGACCTGCTGGAGACGGTGGCCGCGAGCCCGAGCACGGTCCTCGTCACCGGGGAGACCGGCACCGGCAAGGAGCTCGCGGCCAAGGCGATTCACCACAACAGCCCCCGGCGCGGCCATCGCTTCGTCGCCCTGAACTGCAGCGCGGTGCCCGAGACCCTGCTGGAGTCCGAGCTCTTCGGACACGTGCGCGGCGCCTACACCGGCGCCGTCGCGACCCGGCAGGGCCGGCTGGAGTCGGCGCACGAGGGAACGCTGTTTCTCGACGAGGTCGGCACGATGAGCGCCCCCCTGCAGGCGAAGCTGCTGCGGGTGCTGCAGGAGCGCGAGTTCGAACGCATAGGAGACGACCGGCCGATCCGGATCGACGTCCGCATCATCGCCGCCACCAACGCGGATCTCCAGAAGCTGGTCCGCGACGGCGGATTCCGCGAGGACCTGTACTACCGCCTGAACGTCATACCCATCTTCCTGCCCCCCCTTCGGGAACGGCGCGAGGACATCCCCCTGCTCGTCCGCCATTTCGTCGAGGCGTTCAGCCGGCAGCAGGGCCGCTCGCGGGAGGTGACCGTCACCCAGGCGGCGATGCGCCGGATGATGGCGTACGGGTGGCCGGGCAACATCCGCCAGCTCGAGAACGCGATTGAGCGCGCCCTCACCCTGAGCCGGACCCGCGCGTGGATCGACGTCGGCGACCTGCCGCCGGAGCTGCAGCAGGCGCCGCTGTCGGAGCCGGCGGCCCTGCCCGCCATCCCCGAGGACGGCTTCGACCTCGCCGCGTACATCGCCGGCATCGAGCGCGAGCTGATACGGCGGGCGCTGGCGGACTCGGGAGGCAACCGCCAGCAGGCGGCCCGCCGGCTGGGGCTCAAGCGGACCACCCTGGTCGAGAAGCTGAGGCGGCTGGGGGCCGCCGACGGCGGGGGGACGGCGGCGCCCGCGTCCTGAGCCCCCGCCTACGCGAACAGCCGCATCGGCTCGAACGGGCCCTTGAGAATCGACGCGCTGTCGTCGAACCCGAGCCACCCCTCGATCATCGACGCGTAGACGCGGCGGAAGTCGGTGGTCATTCTCAGGTTGCCGTCGTCGAGGTCGGTCAGGCTGGGGTGCCGGCCGTGCAGCCCGCCGGCGATGCCGGAACCCACGACGAACATCGGGGTCGCGGTGCCGTGGTCGGTGCCGAGGCTGGCGTTCTCCTCGACGCGGCGGCCGAACTCGGTGAACACCATCATCGCCACGTCGTCGGCGCGGCCGATGCGCGCGACGTCGTCCATGAACCCGCGGATCGCGTCGGCGGTGTACGCCAGCAGGCGCGAGTGCGGGTCGGCCTGGTGCACGTGGGTGTCGAACGAGTTGCCCTGGTAGGCGACGTAGTAGAGCCGCGTCGGCATTCCCGCGTGAATCAGCGCCGCCACCTGCCGGAGCTGCGGCGAGAGCCCGCCGATGCCGTAGTCGACGGGGGTGCGGTACGCGGCCGACGCCTCCCGGACGAACTGCGAGCTCTCGACCGCGTTCTCGGCGGTCGACGCCAGGAACTCGAGGGCGGGGTTTTCCGGCGCCTGCGGCCGCAGCCGCTCGATGGCCTCCTTCTCGGCCTCGGAGCCCATGCGGCGGAAGCTGCGCGGATCGTTGAAGACCAGGGGCTGGTGGCGCCGCGCCTGCACCGCCAGCGACTGGCGGGTCCCGATGTTGACGATCACGTTGCCCTGGGCGTCGTGGTCGTAGGCGCCGTCGGCGAGCCGGCCCAGCCACCCGAGGGGCTCGCCGCCGTTGGGCACCCCGGTGTGCCAGAAGCCCATCGACGAGAAGTGCGACAGGCTGGGGTTGTCATAGCCGCACCCGTGCACGACGCCGAGCATGCCGTCCTTGTACAGGCGCTCGAAGCCCTTCATCGACGGGTGCAGGCCGTAGCCGTCGGCGATGGGGATGACCTCGGCGGGCCGGATGCCGAGGTTCGGCCGGAGCCGGTAGTACTCGTCGTCGCCGAACGGAACGACGGTGTTCAGGCCGTCGTTGCCGCCCGACAGCTCGACCACGACCAGGATGCGCTCGGGGCGGCTCTCGGCGCTCGTGCCCTCGAGGGCCTGCGCGGTCAGCGCCGCCGAGGTCCGGTCGAGCAGCACCGGGAGCCCCGCCGTGAGCCCGATGCCGTACAGACCCCTGCGCAGGAAGTCGCGCCGCGAGCACCCATAGCCGTTGAGATGGCGGATAGTCATGATCGTTCCTCGTTTCTTGCGCGATTCCCCGACGATTACGCGAGCTGGTACTCCGGCGCGCTCAGCACGAGATAGAGCAGCGAGCGCAACGCCCCCTCGACCCGCGGCCCCGGCGCCGTCAGGCGGTCGCCTCCCAGGTCCTGCCGCAGCCGCGCGACGAGCACCGCCCGGGCCGCGTCGTCCACGGGAACGCGAAGGAACCGCCGCACGAAGTGGTCCACGACGGCCTCGGCCGTCGTCGTCCCGGCCGCCGTCGCCAGGGCGAACAGATCGAGGTCGGCGGTCTCCCTCGGAATCGGGATCAGCCGATCGAAGGCCATGACGTAGCCCATGTAGCCGCCGTACCGCGTGTTGTACTCCTCGTCGCGGTCGACGAGCCGGCTCGACTCGGCGTCGCCGCCCTCCCGGGTGGCGGCGGTGATGTTCATGCCCTGCTGGAGCCGGCGCCCGACCCGCGCGTAGATGCCCGGGACGTTCCGGTCGGGCGCCCAGAAACCGTCGCGGTCGGGGAACAGGACGCCGCGGAACAGATTGCCCCGCTCGAGGAGCAGGGCCGGCGTGATCCAGGTCCGGCCGCCGGCCCACCCCGCCACGTTGGGGGGGTTGAACAGGGTCTGGCCCAGGCCCGCCGTCAACCGGTTGAAGTCGGGGATGGTGGGGAGCCGGGTCAGGCCGAGCTTCCGGTAGGTGGAGACCACGAGCTGCACGGGGCTCTTGATCTGCGTCGCCACCGAGGCCGGGCTGTAGAAGTCCCTCGACAGGAAGATCCGCCGGAGCAGGGGGCGCAGCTCGTACCCGGCCTCGCGGAAAGTGTCGCCCAGCGCGGCGCGGGTGGCCGGGTCGAGCTCCTCGCGGACCAGGAACCGGTAGAGCTTGCCGGCGATGAACTCGGCCGTCACCGGGGTCTCGAGGATGATGTCGATGACGTCCTCGCCGTCGAAGGGGCCGGTCCGCCCGAGGAACGTCTTCTCGCCGAAGTCGTGGTTGTCGGCGTCGAACCGGAACTCCAGGGCGTCGTTCGTCCACCCCGTGAACGCGCGGGAGGCCTCGCGGATGTCCCGCTCGGTGTAGTTGCCGACCCCCATCGTGAACAGCTCGAGCAGCTCGCGGCCGAAGTTCTCGTTGGGATGGTCCTTCCGGTTCTCGCCGTTGTCGAGATAGACAAGCATCGCGGGGTCGGTGAGGATGCCCACGAGGAGGTCCCGGAAGTTGCCGGCGGCGTTGGCGCGCAGCATCTCGTTCTGGCGGTGCATCATGCGGGCGTCCCGCACCTTGCCGGCGCCGGTGGCGAAGTGCCCGTGCCAGAACAGGGTCAGCTTCTCCTCGAGGGGCCGCCGGGTCGTCAGCATGCGCCCGCCCCACCACGTCGCGAGCCGCTGCGTCTCGACCGCGTTGGCGCGCAGGCCGTAGAAGAACGTGTTGACGACGGGCTGGAGCCGGCGGGACTCGCCCTCGGGCAGCACGGCCACCCCCATCGACGTCCCCGTCTCGCGCGCGATGCGCACCGCCTCGGCCCGGCTCTTCGGGAACGGGTCCATCCCCGGGTCCCAGATGGGCGAGGGCTCGAACGCGGGGGCCGAGTCGGCGACGGCGGCGAACTCGACGAGGGCGTCGACGGCGGCCCCGGGGGTCATCGCGGCCAGCCGCTCGATCTCGGCCGGGGTCGCCCCGAAGCCGGCCCGCTCGACGAGATGGGCGGCCCGGTCGTAGCTCCAGTCGGCGGCGGTGACGGGCGTCAGGTCGTTCACCCAGTCGTCGGGGCCCGGCTCGGCGGCGAGGGCCGCGACGGCGCCGAGGGCCGCGGCCAGGGCGGCGGCGAGCAGCCACCCGAGGGGCCGGAGTCGCGCGAAGGGCCGGAGCATCGCCATGCACCAGCAGTCCGGCGCCGCGCCGGCGGCTTGGTCGTCGCCCAGCTTCTTCATGACCGACCTCCGAAACATGTGGCGCCCTGCCGCGCGCCGGGGAGAGGCGCTCCGGCGGCAGTGCGGCCGGTGCTCGCGGCGCCCGGACTCCCGTGACGGCCGGGACGCGATGCCGCCCGTGCCAACCGGGCCTGTGCATGATACGCCAATCCGCCGCTGATCAGCACGGGGTCGCGGGAAACGGTACGGAGCCGCCCGCCGCCGCCCCGCCAGCGTGCTCGCCGCAGAACCCGGCGGAGCGGGGCGGCGGCCTCCCCGACCCGGCCCGCCGGCGGCGGTGGCCCGGCCGGCTGGCCCGACCGCCCTCAGGCGGGGTCGCGGTGAACGGTGTCGGCGGAGAAGGCGGGCAGGCACACCGCGATGTACTCCGCCCCCCCGGCCTTGGGACTCGAGTAGCGGATCCACTCGCCGGGCTCGGCGACGACGGCCTGCCCGGCACGTACGTCGATGAGCCCCGCCTCGTGCTCGACCCGCAGCAGGCCCCGAAGCACCACCGTGAACTCGCGGAACTCGGGCCGCTGCCCCGGCTCGATCCACCCGGCGGGAGAGACCATTCGCGCCACGCTGAGGTCCTCGTGGCCGGTGTTCACCCGGCCGGCGTACTCCTCGATACGCTTCGGCAGGTTGCCGGCCGCCTGGACGACGGCAGGGCTGTCGATCAGTCTGGGCATCGCGTCGGTCGTCCTCGCTCCTCGCCCACCGCCCCCGGCGGTGAAACGGAAGCCCGCCTCGACGTGGTTCCCCGGGCGTCTTCGCGCAAGGGGCGCGGCTTCACCCACCGCCCCGGCGATGAAACGGAAGCCCGCCTCGACGTGGTTCCCGGGCTCTTCCGCGCAGGCGCGCGGCCTGCGCGATCCGCCGACAGCGCGCCCCGGCCTACGCCCCGGTCGGCGCACCGATGGCGGCAGCCGGTGGCCCGGCCGCCGCGGCGCGTGGCGGGCCCGGCGCGGGCGACGGGTCGTCGAGCTCGAAGAAGCCGCGGATGACCGCGCGCAGCGCGTCGAGCGAGGGGGCGGAGTTGATCGCCTGGCGCAGGTGCGAGCCGCGGTCGATCCCCTTGGTGTACCAGGACCCGAGGGCGCGCAGCTTGTTGACGATCCACCGCTCCCGGCTCGCGGGGCTCCGGCGCTTGGGGCCGATGCGCCGGTCGAGGCCGGCGGTGTGCCGGAAGCCCTCCCGCTCGATCTCGGTCGCCTCGCTCAACAGCAGGTCGATGTAGGCGAGGAGGAACCGGCCGCGCTCCCGCGGGGACACCGGCGGCGGGTCGCCGCCGCTCCACGCGGCCCGTGCCTGGTCGAAGATCCACGGGTTCCGGAGCGCGCCGCGGCCCACGAGCACGCCCGACACCGCCGTCTCGCGCATCCGCTCCACGAGGTCGCGCGGCGTCACGCAGTCGCCGCTGCCGAACACGGGAATCGACACCCGGCGGGCCACCTCGTCGATCAACGACCAGTCGGAGCGGCCCGTGTAGGACTGCGCCGCGGTCCTGCCGTGCACCGCGACCGCCGCGGCGCCGACCTGCTCGACCCGCTTCGCGAGATCGGGCGCGTTGACGTGGTCGCCGTCCCAGCCGGACCGCATCTTGACGGTGACGGGAATGGACACCGCCCGCGTCATCGCCCCGATGACCTCGGCCGCGTGCTCCGGCGTCCGCATGAGGCTGCACCCCGCGTGGTGCTTCGCGATCTTGGGGACGGGGCAGCCCATGTTCACGTCCACGAGGTCGGCGCCCATGCCCTCGACGATCTGCGCCGCCGCCGCCATCTTTCCCGGGTCCCCGCCGAAGATCTGGATCGAGACCGGCCGCTCCTCTTCCGTGTACTCCGCGTACTCGAGGGTCCGGTCGATGCCGCGCACCAGACCCTCGGAGCTGACCATCTCGGTCACCACCAGCCCGCAGCCGCCGCCCCGCTTGACGAGGCGGCGGAAGGCCGTGTCCGTCATCCCCGCCATGGGCGCCAGGGCGAAAGGGGAGTCGAGGGCGACGGAGCCGACGGTGACGGATGGACGGGACTCCGCGTCCGCCGCCGGGTGGGGTGTGTGGTTCATGCGGACGGCTGCGCCTCGTGACCGGCCTCGGTTCTCGCGAAGGCCTCAGAACCCGGCGGCGGCACCGGAGCCGCCGGCGAGCCGCTCTTCGTAGAGCCTCTGAAGCCCCTCATCCAGCCATTCGATGATCGCATCGTTGCGAAGCGTGGTCAGGTACCGGTCGAGAGCCTCCTGGCGGCGCTCGTTGAACACGTTGTTGACGATCTGCTCGCGCACCTCTTCGAACGGAGCCGGGGCGGCCGCGGTCGACGACTCCAGCTTCAGGATCTGGTAGCCGGCCACCGTCCGCGCGATCTCGCCGACCCCGCCGACCTCGAGCGCCTCGATCCGGGTGCGGACCTCCGTCGCGAGGTCGGCGAGGGCGATCGGCCCGATGAGGCCGCCGTTGGCCTTCGACACCCCGTCGGACAGCTCGGCGACGACCGCCTCGAACGCCTCGCCGCCACGCACCCGCGCGAGGGCCGACTCGGCCCGGGCCCGGGCCAGGTTGTCCCGCGCGACGTTGAACGCCCCGCCACCGGCCGGAACCGTGATCAGGATCTCCCGCAGGGTCACGGTGGCGGGCTCGGTGAACTCCTCCGGATGCGACTCGTAGTACTCCAGGGCCTCGACCTCGGTCATCGCGACCCGTCGCAGCACCTGGTCCTGCTGCACCTGCCCGGCCACCATCTGCTCTTCCAGGACCACGCGAAGCTCGGCGAGGCTCATCCCCTGCTCCTCCCGCAGGGCGACGACGAGCTGCTCGTCCGTCATGTTGCTGTCCTGCTTGATTTCCTCCAGAAGCGCCTCGAACTGCTCGTCGCCCAGCGAGTACCCCATCTCGCGCCCGCGCTGCACGAGGAGCATCTGGTCGACGGCGTTGACGATGACGGCCGGGGTGATGGCCTGCAGCGCCCTCTGGAGCTCGGCGTCGGTCTGAGGCGGCACGGGCCGCGTTCGCAGGGCGTTGATCTGCGCCTCCTCGAGATCGGTCTGGGTGATGAGGTCGCCGTTGACCTTGACGAGAATCCGCTGGAACACCACCGCGCCCGGAATCCCCGACGTCAGCCCCTGCGCGGCGGCCGGGGCGGCGCCCGAGAGGACGGCGCCGAGAACGAACGGGATCACGACTCGAAACAGGCTGCTCGGCATGGTGACCACCCGGCCCGGACATCGCCGCGCTCGGCGCCGCTGTCCGACCCTCCGATCCGGGGGCGATGCCGCACCGCTCGTCGGCGCGGCCCCCCCGATCACGATTCTACCGCCTGGAGGCCTCGCAACTCCACCAGCAGGCCCTCGACGCGGGTCAGCAGCGGGGCCGGGCCGTCCTGCTCGCGTTGGGCCCGCTGGAACTCGGCCCTCGAGAAGCCCGCCTCGACCTCGCCGCTGCGGGCGCGGGCCGTCCACCACGACGGCGACTCGCGGGGCCCCCGGGCGGCGCCGCCGGCCCGGAGGTCGGCGGTGAGCATGGCCGGCGGCTTCAGCTCCAGGTCCCGCCTGCGCTCCACGAACCGCATGAGCCGCACCGGGTCCATCGTCGTCGTCGTCCTGAACTTGACGACGAGCGTCGAGCCGCTCCGGTCGATCGACTCGACGCCGAGCTCGTCGGCGAAGAGGCGAATGCGCCCGTACTCGACGAGCGTCGAGATCGAGGGCGGCGCCGGCCCGTAGCGGTCGCGAAGCTCGTCGGCGAGCGCCGACAGCTCGGTCTCGCTGCGCGCCGAGGCGACCCGGCGGTACACGGTCAGGCGCTGGTTGGTCTCGGGGATGTAGTCGGCGTCGATCTTGAGGTCGACGTCGAGGTTGACGGCGGCCCGGGCGGCTTCCTCGACCTCCTCGCCCTTCAGCTCGCGCACGGTCTGGTCGAGCAGCTTGACGTACATGTCGAACCCCACCGCCTCGATGTGGCCGCTCTGCTCGCCGCCCAGGAGGTTCCCGGCCCCCCGGATCTCGAGGTCGAGGGCGGCGACCCGGAACCCGCTCCCGAGGTCGCTGAACTCGCGGATGGCGGCCAGCCGCCGGCGCGCCACCGGCGACAGCGACCCCTCCGGCGGCACCAGCAGGTAGGCGTAGGCCCGCCGGTCGGAGCGCCCCACCCGCCCCCGAAGCTGGTAGAGCTGGGCGAGGCCGAACCGCTCGGCGTGGTTCACGACGATGGTGTTCGCGTTGGGGATGTCGAGGCCGTTCTCGATGATGGTGGTGGCCAGCAGCACGTCGTACCGGTGCTGCACGAAGTCGACCATGCACCGCTCGAGCGCGCCCTCCGCCATCTGGCCGTGGGCCACCGCGATGCGCGCCTCGGGCAGGAGGCGGGTCAGCAGCTCGCCCATGGCGTAGATGGAGGTCACGCGGCTGTGCAGGAAGTAGACCTGGCCGCCCCGCTCGAGCTCGGTGCGGATGGCGCGGACGATCACCTGCTGGTCGAAGCGGACGACGTTGGTCTGGATGGACTGGCGGTCCTTCGGCGGCGTCTCGATGACCGACATGTCGCGGATGCCGGCGAGCGACATGTTCAGGGTGCGGGGTATCGGGGTCGCGGTCATCGTGAGCACGTCGACCCGGCGGCGCATCTGCTTGATGCGCTCCTTGTGGGCCACGCCGAACCGCTGCTCCTCGTCGACGATGAGGAGGCCGAGGTCGGCGAACCGCACGTCCTTGGAGAGCAGCCGGTGGGTGCCCACGATGACGTCCACGCGGCCGGCCTGGAGATCGGTCAGCGTCTGCTTCTGCTCGGCCCGGGTCCGGAACCGGCTGACGAGGTCGATGCGGACGGGAAACGCCGCGAACCGGTCGGTCAGGGTCTTGTGGTGCTGGAACGCGAGGACCGTGGTGGGGGCGAGGAAGCCGACCTGCTTGCCGTCCATGACCGCCTTGAACGCGGCCCGCATCGCCACCTCCGTCTTGCCGTACCCGACGTCGCCGCAGAGCAGCCGGTCCATCGACACCGGCGACTCCATGTCTCGCCGGATGTCCTCGATGGCGACCTGCTGGTCCGCGGTGAGCTCGTACTCGAACGCGTCGTCGAACTCGCGGTGCCAGTGGGCGTCGGGGCTGAACGCGTGGCCGGGCATCGCCTTGCGGGCGGCGTACAGCTTCAGCAGCTCCTCGGCCATGTCGCGCATGGCGCGGCGGACGCGGGTCTTGGTCTTGGCCCACGACGCGCCGCCGAGCCGGTCGAGGGTCTTCGCGGCGCCCGAGTACTTCTGCAGCAGGTCGACCTGCTGCACGGGCACGAACAGCTTGTCCTCGCCCGCGTAGCGCAGCTCCATGAACTCGTGGTGCTCGAGCCCGACGGGAATCTGCTTCAACCCGACGAAGACCCCGACCCCGTGGTCGACGTGCACGACGCGGTCGCCCGCCTTCAGGTCGCGGAAATCGGAGAGGAACGAGCGGGCGGGACCCGCGGGGCGGCGCTCCCGGACCCGGCGCTCCTCGTCGAAGACGTCCGGCTCGGCGAAGATCTGCAGGCCGGCGTCCGGCAGCCGGAACCCGCGGGTGAGCTGGCCCGTCGCCACCAGGAGGGCGGCGCCGCCGGTCTCCTCCGCGTGGTCGATCGAGAGGGCCGTGAGATCGTAGTCGGCGAGCAGCTCGATGACCCGCTCGGCCCGGCCGGGGGTGCCGGCGACGAGGAGCGTCGTGTCGCCCCGCTCGCGGCACCGGGCGATCTCGGCCGCCCAGTCGCCGATCCGCCCGTGCATCTCGACCACCGGCTGGCAGGCGACGTGGCGGACCCCCGACGCCGTGTCCTGGTCCTCCCAGAGCTGCTCGAGCCGCGGGACCGACGCGAGCCAGGCGTCGAGGACCGGCCACTCGACGAGCAGCTCCTCCGGCGGGAGCGCCGGGTCGCCCTGGGCCTGCGCGTTCGCGAAGCCCGAGGCGGCCTGCTCGGTGCGGGACTCGATGGCCGCCCGCGAGGCCTCGCCCTCCGACAGGAAGACGCGGACGCCGGGGACGCGCCGCAGGTAGTCGAGGAGCCAGGCGGAACGATCCGGCTCCGCGGCCAGGGAGCCCCGCTCCGGCGCCGGCTCGAAGAGCTCGCGCAAGGGAAAGACCTCGGCCTGGTCGAGGGTCTCCGTCGAGCGCTGCGTGGCCGGATCGAAGCGCCGCAGCGACTCCAGGCTGTCGCCGGCGAACTCCGCCCGGATGGGGTGCTCGTCCCCGGCCGGGAAGAAGTCCACGACGCCGCCCCGCACGCAGAACTGGCCGTGCCCGTCCACGGGGTCCTCGGGAACGAACCCGGCGTCGGCGAGCAGATCGCCGACGTCGGTGGGCTCGAGGAACGCGCCCGCGACGAGCCGGGACCCGGCCGCGAGAAGGCGGTCCGGAGAGCTCACGCGGGGCAGGAGGGCCGCCGCCGCCGCCACCACCACCCGGACGGTGCCGGCGGCGAGTCCGTGGAGGGCCCGCCCCCGAGCGGCCGCGACGTCGAAGTGGGGGGCGAGCCCCCGGTACGGATCGACCTCGTGGGACGGGAACGGCAGCACCTGGTGGTGGAGCTCGCGGGCCGAGGCGGCGGTGAGGCTGCCGAGGAAGAAGCTGGCATCGGCCACCAGTTGCTCGACGTCGCCGGCGCCGGGGACGATGACCACCACCGGGGCCTCGGCCGCCGCCGCCGCCGCCGCGAACCCCTTGGCGGACGCCGACAGCCCGGCCAGCGACCCCGCGGGGCCGCCGAGCCCGGCGCGGGCCGCCGCCGACCTCAACGCCGCCTGGAGCGCGAGCGATGTGCCGGTCACCGGCGGGTGGCCCGTTTCATGGCTGGAGCCGCTCGACAGCCCGCGGTGAAAGTCCCCGCTGCATTCGAGCGGCGATGCATCCCGCCTGAGCCCGGCAACCGTCGCGTTCGGCTCCGGTTGCCGCCCAACCGTGCCAGCCGGGCATCTGCGCCGTGACCGGCACAGACGCCCGGTTGCGTTGCTCCTCGGTCGAATATCCCCAATATTCTCCCTCGTCGCGCCTTGTCAGGCGGGCGCCTCGCCGCTCTCGATGCAACGCGGGTCCTTCACCGCGGGCTGTTGAAGCGAATGCTCCCGCTGAACCGCCAGGCGTGGCGGGGGCGGTAGATGCCGACGTCCCTGGTGCCCGACTTCACGCGGAAGGTGTAGAGCAGACGATGATAGTCGTACGAGAAGCCGTCGCGCTTGTGCACGGCGACGTCCAGCTTGTAGGTGCCCGCCACGAGGTCGAGGCGGTCGACGACGAACGCCACCTCGCCGGCGCCGGAGAGCCGCGTGGGCTCCAGCTCCTCGAGATGGGTGTTGGTGCCGTAGCAGCACACCCCCTCGCTGCTGAAGATGCTGACGCCGAACGCGAAGTCGGCGACGGGCCGCTCGGCGACCACCCGCATGCGGACGGTCATCGGCTCGCCGCTCCGGAACACGTGCGCGGCGCCGCCGGGCCCTTCGAGGGTCACCTGCTCGATCCGCACCGTGCCGGAGCCCCACCGGCCCTCCCTCGCCTTGAACATGTCGGCCGGCGGCTGCTCGCCGGCACCTTCGGGGGCCGTCTCGTCCGGCGAGGCTTCCTCCGCCGCAGCCTGCGCCGCTGGTGACGCCGCCGACGCCGACGGGGGCGTTCCCGCATCCGCTGGTACTTCCTCGGCAGACGGCGCCGCTTCCACCGCCTCCCCGCCGCGCGGCGTTTCCTCGGCCGGACCCGGCTCCGCCGGCGGCGCGGTGTCCACCGGCGGCGGAGACTCCGTGCCGGGAGGCCCTGGCGTGTCCGGAGGCCCTGGCGTGTCCGAAGGCCCCGACGCGTCAGGCAACCCCGACGTGTCGGGAGGCCCTGCCGCGTCGGGGGGCCCTGCCGTGTCGGACGGGGCGGTGGCGGCGGAAGCCCCTGCCGGCGGCGCCCCCGAAACCGCGGGGCTCCGCTGCGCCTTCGCGTCCTCGGCCGCGAGATGCCGGTCCTCGGTCTGCTCGACGTCCGCCAGGTACATCTGCACGACCCGTTTCGGGTCGCCGGCCAGGCGCTTCCGCCCCCCGTCGAGCCACACCGCCTCGTCGCAGAAGCGCTCGACCATCGGGAGCGCGTGGGTGACGAGCAGGATGGTCTTGCCCCGGCGCTTGAACTCGGCGAACTTGTCCAGGCACTTCAGGCTGAAGCCCTCGTCGCCCACCGCCAGCACCTCGTCCACGAGCAGGATCTCGGGGTCGACGTGCACCGCGACCGCGAACCCGAGCCGCATGTACATGCCCGACGAGTAGGTCTTGACCGGCGCGTCGATGAAGTCCTCGAGCTCGGCGAACTCGACGATCTCGTCGAAGCGCCGGTCGATCTCCCGCCGGGGCAGGCCCAGCATGACGCCGTTGATGAACACGTTCTCGCGGCCGCTGATCTCGGGATGGAAGCCCGCCCCCAGCTCGATGAGGGCCGACACCCGGCCGGCGACCCGCACCTGCCCGCCGGTGGGCCGGGTGATGCCCGCGACCAGCTTCAGCAGGGTGCTCTTGCCGGACCCGTTGCGGCCGATGACGCCGCACGTCGCGCCCGCCGCGACCGTCAACGACACGTCGTCGAGGGCCCGGAACGACTCGTCCGGGCGCAGGTGCCGGACCAGGCTGCCGGTCAGCAACGCGCTCTTCAGGGTCGCGAAACGCCGCTGGTACCCGTACCGGCGGTAGACCTTCGAGACGCGGTCGAGGGCGATCGCGGACAAGCCCCTACACCTCCTCGGCGAACGAGTCGCGCAGACGATCGAAGAACCAGTAGCCGAGGAGGAACAGCCCGCCGCCGGCCGCGGCGAGGGCGCTCAGCCACGGCCAGTGCCCGAACGCCTCCTCGTGGAAGAGGATCTGCTGGTACGAGACCGCGAGGTGCGCGAAAGGGTTCAGGTTCATGATCGCCCGGGCGCCCTCCGGCACCGCCGACATCTCGTAGAGGATCGGGGTGGCGAAGAACCACAGGGTCAGGGCGTTCGCCAGCAGGTCCTTGAGGTCGCGGAAGTGCACCGTCAGCGCGGCCAGGAACATGGCCAGCCCGAGGGTCAGGCAGAGCTGGACCGCCACCACCGCGGGGAACCAGATCAGCTCGGCGACTCGCAGCGGGACGTCGTACCAGACGAGGAAGCCGAACAGGATCGGCAGCCCCAGGACGAAGTGGCACAGGTTCGACGTCACCGCCACCACCGGCAGGATCTCGACCGGGAAGACGACCTTCTTGATCAGGTTGCCGTTGACGATGAGGACGTTGGCGCTCTCGTTCAGCGACGACGAGAACCAGGTCCAGGGCAGGAGGCCGCAGAACAGGAAGACCGCGTAGGGCTCGAGGCCGGCGATGTCGCCCCGATCGATGATGACGGTGAAGACGAACGAGTAGACGAGCAGGAGCAGGAGAGGGTTGACGAAGGACCAGAAGAACCCGAGCACCGACCCGCGGTACCGGGCCTTGAGCTCCCGGGCCACCAGGATCTGGACGAGACCTCGATAGCGGAACAGCCGGATGAGGTTAGCCAGCATCGAACTCGATCACAACGGCGGTCGCGTTGTCGGGTCCTCCTCCCTCGTTCGTCTCCTCGATGAGGGCCCTGCACACCTCGTCGAGGCCGGCGCCGCCCCCCAGGATCTCGCCGATCCGTTCGTCGCTGAGCACCGAGAAGATGCCGTCCGTACACAGCAGGACACGGTCGTCCGGCTCCAGGCGCAGCTCGCGGATCTCGACGTCGAGATCGGCCGCCCCGGACAACGCCCGCGTCACCACGTTCCGCCAGGGGTGGCGGCGCGCCGCCGCCTCGGTCAACGTGCCCGCCTGCACCTGCTCCTCGACCCAGGAGTGGTCCCGCGTGAGCCGGGAGATTGCCCCCTCCCGCAGCCGGTAGGCGCGGCTGTCGCCGACGTGGGCGAGGGTGACGGCGGCTTCGTCGACGAGCGCCGCGACCGCGGTGGTCGCCATGCCGCGGAGCTCGCGCGACGAGGCGATCTGCGCCGCGAGCCGGCCGTTCGCCATGCAGAACCCGGCCCGCAGCCGGTTCGCGTTGACGCTCTCGCGGGCATCGAAGGGAACCGGCCAGGTCTGGTCCGGCGATACGGTGACGGTGGCCTCGACGAACGCCGCGATTCCCTCGACCGCCACCTGCGAGGCGACCTCGCCGGCGGCGTGCCCCCCCATGCCGTCGGCGACGACGAACAGCCCGAGGTCGCCCCGGACCAGCAGATTGTCCTCGTTCGTCGACCGGCGAAGGCCCTTGTCGGTGGCGGAACCAGAGAAGACGGGCATGAGGTCCTGTCCCTTCTCACGGCGAATCGCCCGTACCACCGCCGCGAACCGCGCCGCGGGCGGAAACCGCCGTTCTGCGCTCCCCGTCCGCCCCCCGAGAGCATCCGCCGGAAGGCCGCCGGCCCGCGATGCCGCGCCCCGCCAACCGCCGCCGACGCGACCGCAGGGTCGCGCCGCGGCCTCCGCTGGGCGCCCAACCAACCCTGCCAGGAGTCTGCACCGTTCTACGGCGCAGACGCCTAGCGTCCTCTCCTGGTCGCGACCTGGAGCCGGACCAGCGACTTCAGCAGAGACAATCGTGCCCGCTCGTAGTCCAGCTCCGCCACCGGCCGCTTGAGCCGCTCCCGCGCCCGCTTCACCGCGGCCTCGGCCCGGGTCACGTCGATCTCGTCGCTCGTCTCCGCGATCTGGGCGAGGATGGTGACGCGATCGGGAAGGACCTCGGCGAACCCGAACGACACCGCGACGTACGACTTCTCGTCGCCCCGGCGGTACTCGACCTCGCCGACGGCGAGGGTGCTCAGCAGCGGCGTGTGGCCGGGCAGGACGCCGAAGGATCCTTCCGTCCCCGGCACCACGACCTCGTCGACCTCGCCGTGGGCGATCGAGCGTTCGGGGGTGACGATCTCCAGCGTCAGATGTTCGGGTATGGCCACTATGCCGCCTCGCTCTTCATCCGCTCGGCCTTCTCCACCGCCTCCTCGATGCTCCCGACGAGCAGGAACGCCTGCTCCGGCAGCTCGTCGTGCTTGCCCTCGACGATCTCCTTGAAGCCGCGAATGGTGTCGGCGATGGGCACGTACTTGCCCTCGAGGCCCGTGAACTGCGAGGCGACGAAGAACGGCTGCGAGAGGAAGCGCTCGATGCGCCGCGCCCGCGCCACCGCCAGCTTGTCCTCCTCGGACAGCTCGTCGATGCCGAGGATGGCGATGATGTCCTGCAGGTCCTTGTAGCGCTGCAGCACCTGCTTGACGTCGCGGGCCACGTTGTAGTGCTCGTCGCCGATGATGTTGGGGTCGAGGATGCGCGAGGTCGACGCCAGGGGGTCGACGGCGGGATAGATGCCCTTCTCGACGATGGCCCGCGACAGGTTGGTGGTCGCGTCGAGGTGCGCGAACGTGGTGGCGGGGGCCGGATCGGTGTAGTCGTCGGCGGGCACGTAGATCGCCTGCACCGAGGTGATCGAACCCTGGGTGGTCGACGTGATGCGCTCCTGCAGCGCCCCCATCTCGGTCGCCAGGGTCGGCTGGTAACCGACGGCGGAGGGCATCCGGCCGAGGAGGGCCGACACCTCGGACCCCGCCTGCGTGAACCGGAAGATGTTGTCGATGAAGAGGAGCACGTCCTTGCCCTCGGCGTCGCGGAAGTACTCGGCGACCGTGAGCGCCGACAGCCCGACCCGCTGGCGCGCGCCCGGCGGCTCGGTCATCTGCCCGTAGATCAGCGCGGCGCGGGACTTCTCGCGGTCCTCGATGTTGACGACCCCGCTCTCCTGCATCTCCAGCCAGAGGTCGTTCCCCTCGCGGGTGCGCTCGCCGACCCCGCCGAACACCGACACACCGCCGTGCTTGAGGGCGATGTTGTTGATGAGCTCCATGATGATGACGGTCTTGCCGACCCCGGCGCCGCCGAACAGGCCGATCTTGCCGCCGCGCAGGTACGGCTCGAGGAGGTCGATGACCTTGATGCCGGTCTCGAACATCTGCAGCTCGGTCGACTGGTCGCTCAGCTTGGGCGCCGGCCGGTGAATCGGCCATCGCTCCTTCGTCTGCACCGGGCGGTCGGGGAAGTCGACCGGCTCGCCGAGCACGTTGAGCACCCGGCCCAGGGCCTCGGGGCCCACCGGCATCGATATCGGCTGGCCCAGGTCGACCGCCTCCATGCCGCGCTGCATGCCGTCGGTCGGCTTCATCCCGACCGCCCGGACCCGGTTCTCGCCGAGGTGCTGAGCGACCTCGGCGATGACGTCGATGTCGACCCCGCCCGCGTTCGACTTGACCTGGAGCGCGTTGTAGATGGCGGGCAGCCGGTCCGGGAACTCGACGTCGATGACCGGTCCGATGATCTGCACGACCTTGCCGATGTTCTTCGCCGCCGCTGTCTCGTTCGCCATGTCTGGAAACACCCCTCCGACGTCCGTTCCGTCCATTCGGCGCCCCCGCGCGTCCGCACCGTTCTACGGCGCAAACACCTAGAGCGCCTCGGCGCCGGACACCACCTCGATGATCTCCCTCGTGATCGTGGCCTGACGCACCTTGTTCATGTACAGCGTCAGGTCCTCGATCATCTCCGTCGCGTTGTTGCTGGCCGCGTCCATGGCCGTCAACCGGGCCGCGTGCTCGGCCGCCGCCGACTCGAGCAGCGCCCGCCAGAACTGGATCTCGACGTGCCGCGGAATCAGGGAGTCGAAGATCTCGTGCGGCGCCGGCTCGTAGAGGTAGTCCGGCAGACGCTCGCCCCCGCCGTCCGCGGGCTCCAGCCGCTGGATGGGCAGCACCTGGTCCACCACCACCCGCTGCTGCAGCACGCTCTTGAACTCGTTGTAGACGAGCTTGACGCTGTCGACCTCGTCCCCGGTGAACGCCTCGATCGCGGCGCGGGCGATGGCCTGGGCGTGGCCGTACTGCAACTGCGAGAACAGGTTGACGAGCTCGAAGCGGACGTCGAATCCGCGGCGCTCGAAGAAGTCACGGCCCTTGCGCCCGACCAGTCCCAGCGAGACGCCGGACCCGCCGTCGGCGGTGACGACCCCGCCGGCCTCCTTGATGATGTTGGTGTTGAACGCCCCGCACAGACCCTTGTCCGCCGTCACCACGATCACCAGGGTCGGACGGGACGGGGCGTCCGGCCCGCGGCGGGCCAGCAGCGGGTGCGCACCGGTGTCGACGTGGGCGGCGAGGCCGCCGAGCACGCGCTGCATCTGGATCGCGAACGGCCGGGCGCCGAGAATCCGATCCTGCGCCTTGCGAAGGCGGGAGGCGGCGATCGCCTTCATGGCCTTGGTGATCTGCTGCGTCGACTTGACGGCGCGAATCCGCCGGCGAAGGTCTAGAAGGGAAGGCACTGGATGGCTGCTCTCGGGCTGGGGTCCACGGGCTCCGGCGACCGGGGTCAGGCCGCGGCGGTCTTGCGGGCGGCCACGAACTGCTCGGTGAACTCCCCGAGGGTGGCGGCGATGCGCGCCTTGAGGTCGTCGTCGATCACGGCCCGCGTCGCCAGATCGGTGAAGAGCGCCGGCTCGCGCGCCTCGACGAACTGATGGAGCTCCGTCTCGTACTGCCCGACGAGGTCCTCGTGGACCGCGTCGAGATAGCCGTTGGTTCCCGCGTAAACGATGAGGACCTGCCGCTCGACCGGCAGCGGCGCGTACTGGCCCTGCTTCAGGACCTCGACCAGCCGCTTGCCCCGGTTGAGCTGGTCCTGCGTCGCCTTGTCCAGGTCGCTGGCGAACTGCGCGAAGGCGGCCAGCTCCCGGAACTGCGCCAAGTCGAGGCGCAGCGTGCCGGCCACCTGACGCATCGCCTTGACCTGCGCCGATCCGCCGACCCGGGACACCGAGTTGCCGACGTTGATGGCGGGGCGCACGCCCTGGTGGAACAGATCCGACTCGAGGAAGATCTGCCCGTCGGTGATCGAGATGACGTTCGTCGGGATGTAGGCGGACAGGTCGCCGGCCTGCGTCTCGATGACGGGAAGCGCGGTCAGCGAGCCCGCCCCGAGCTCGTCGCGCATCATCGCGGCCCGTTCGAGCAGCCGCGAGTGCAGGTAGAACACGTCGCCCGGGTACGCCTCGCGCCCCGGCGGGCGCCTCAGCAGCAGCGAGATCTCGCGGTAGGCCTGGGCGTGCTTCGAGAGGTCGTCGTAGATGCAGAGCGCGTGCCTGGCGTTGTCACGGAAGTACTCGCCCATGGCGCAGGCGGCGTACGGGCTCAGGAAGAGCAGCGGGGCGGGGTCGGCGGCGGCGGCCGCGACGACGATGGTGAACTCCATCGCCCCGGCGTCCTCGAGGGTCTTCACGACCTGGGCGATCGTCGACTGCTTCTGGCCGATGGCGTTGTAGATGCAGACGACGTCCTGCCCGCGCTGGTTCAGGATGGTGTCGACGGCGACCGCGGTCTTGCCGGTCTGCCGGTCGCCGATGATCAGCTCCCGCTGCCCGCGGCCGATGGGCACCATCGTGTCGATGGCCTTGAGGCCGGTCTGGAGGGGCCGTTTCACGGGCTGCCGGTCGACGACGCCGGGGGCGATCCGCTCGACGGGGGCGGTCGACGACGCCGCGATGGGGCCCTTCCCGTCCACGGGCTGGCCGAGCGCGTTCACGACCCGGCCGAGCATCGCCTCCCCGACCGGCACCGAGATGATGCGCCCGGTGCGCTTGACGACGTCGCCTTCCTTGATCTCGGTGCTCTCGCCGAGCAGCACCGCGCCGACGCCCTGCTCCTCGAGGTTGAGGGCCATGCCGAAGATCCCGTGGGGGAACTCGAGCATCTCGGTGGCCATGACCCGCTCGATGCCGTCGATCTGGGCGATGCCGTCCCCGACCGACACCACGGTGCCGACCTCGGCCACGTCGACGTCGACGTCGTAGCTCCCGATCTGCTCGCGAATGATCTTGGTTATCTCGTCCGCCTTGATGGTCATCGCAGAAACTCTCGTCCTGTGTGTGCCGGTCCCCGCCCGCGTGTGGCCGCGTTGCTGAAGAGGGATTCCCTGGCTGGAGCCGCCGGTGTCATCGATCGAGGAGGGTCTGCCGCATCCGTTCGAGGTGCCGGGCGACGCTGCCGTCGTACACCGTCGAGCCGATCCGCGTGACCACCCCGCCCAGAATGTCCGGATCGACGACCGTCGTGACCCGCACGTCGCCCGCGCCCGCGGCGGCGAGCCGCTGCCGCACCGCGGCGTCCTGGGCGGGGCTGAGCGGCTGTGCGGTCGTCACCTCCGCGTCGACGACCCCGAGGTGCTCGAACACGCGGGCCCGGTAGAACCGCAGGATGTCCGGCAGCAGGGCCAGCCGCCCGCGGTCGGCGAGCACCGTCAGCAGCCGGGTGACGGTCGGCGAGACATCCCGGAAGCGGTTCCGCAGATCGTTGATGATAGCCCGCTTCTTCGGCGGCTGAACCGCCGCCGCGAAGAGCACGCGCCGCAGCCCCTCGTGCTCGTCGACGAGCCGGGCGAACAGATCCAGATCCGACTCGGCCCTCCGCAGGTCGTCGCCGCTCTCGAGATTGACGTCGAAGAGTGCGCGGGCGTAGCGCACGGCCGCCGTACGATTCGTCATGGTTGGTCGGGTGGCCGCCTCGAGCGCGAACCGGACCGGGGGCGCGGCCCGCAAAACCGCCGGACCGCGTCGCCGGTCATCCGAACTGCCCGTTCGGCTGCACCGGGCCGGCTCGGCCGGCACGAAACGGGAATCCGCCCCGGGGCCGGCAAGATCCGGCCGTCGCGACCTTCGCGGAAGCGACGCCTGGCGCCGGGGACACGCTTGTCAGAGCGAGGCTCTGAACGCACAAACGGCCCATTCTACCATTGTCGGGGCCGGCCGGCCAAGAGCATCGTCCGCCGATGCATGCCCTTCCGGGGGTATCCCGCGTCACGGCTCCGCGGCGGGATGCGGCAGATGACCGGCCCGGCCCGGCTCCCGGAGCGATTCGTGGGGGCCGGTCACGCGTCGGTGAGGCGCTCGAAGAGGCGCTGCAGCTCGTCCTCCGAAGCGAAGTCGATCTCGATGCGGCCCTTGCGCCCCTTCCTGACGATGCGGACGCGCGTGCCGAGGACCACGCGCAGCCGGTCCTGTGCCGCCTGCGTGTGGACGTCGACCGTCGCCGACTTCGAGCCCGACGGCGAGGGCGGGGCGGCCAGCTTCTTGACGAGCGCCTCGGTCTCGCGCACGGAGAGGCCGGCGGCCGCGATCTCGCGGGCGGCGCGGCGTTGCGCGTCCGCCTCGGCCAGGCCCAGCAACGCGCGCGCGTGGCCCATGGCGAGCGCGCCCGACGCCACGTCCGCCTGCACCTCCGGCGGCAGCAGCAGCAGCCGGGCGTAGTTGGCGACGGTGGCGCGGTCCCTGCCGATGGCCGCGGCGACCTCCTCCTGGGTCATCCCGCGCTCGTCGATGAGGCGCCGGTAGGCCTCTCCCTCCTCGATCGGGTTCAGGTCCTCGCGCTGCAGGTTCTCGACGAGGGCCATCTCCAGCAGCTTGTCGTCCGGGACGTCGCGCACGACGATGGGCACCCGCAGCAGACCCGCCATCTGCGCCGCCCGCCACCGGCGCTCGCCGGCGACGATCTCGAAGCGGTCCCCGTCCATGGGCCGGACCACGATGGGCTGGATGACGCCGCTGGCGCGGATCGACCGGGAGAGCTCATCGAGCTTCGGCTCGTCGAGGACCGAGCGGGGCTGGGCGCGATTGGGAGAGAGCCGGTCGAGGTCCACCTCGGCCGTCCGCGGGGACGGGGCCGGCGCCGTCTCGGGAATGAGGGCGCTCAGCCCGCGCCCCAGGGCACGTCGTGTCTTGGCCATCTGGAATCGGCTTCCCCGTCTCGGTGGTCGCGGTCATCTCCCCGACGCCGGCGCGACCCCGCCCCTCACAACCGGGCCTCCGGCTTCGCCGGCATGGCCCGCCCCACCGCCCCGCGCGCGGGCCCCAGCATCTCGCGCGCCAGGGCCAGGTACGCCTCGGCCCCCGTCGACCTGACGTCGTAGAGAATCGCCGGCAGACCGTGGCTCGGCGCCTCTCCAAGCCGTACGTTGCGGGGAATGACCGTGCGGTACACCTTGTCCCGGAAATGCGCGCGTACGTCGCCGGCCACCTGCTGGCCCAGGCGGGTCCTCGAGTCCGACATGGTCAGCAGAACACCCTCGAGCCCGAGCTCCGGATTCAGTCCGGCCTGCACGCGGCTCATCGTCGCCCTCAGCTCCGTCAGCCCCTCGAGGGCGAAGTACTCGCAGTTGAGCGGTATCAGGACCGAATGCGCGGCGACGAGGGCGTTCAGCGTGAGCAGGCCGAGGGACGGGGGCGTGTCGATGAAGATGTAGTCGTACCGCTCGACGGCCGCGCGCAGCATGGGGCGCAGGCGACTCTCGCGGCGGGGCATGCCGACGAGCTCGACCTCGGCGCCGGTCAGATGATGGTCGGTCGGAATGAGCCGAAGGCCGGTGACCTGCGTGTCGAGGGCGAGATCGTCCGCCGAGGCCACGTCCGAGGTCAAGGCCTGGTAGATGCTGCGACGCTCCCCGACCTCGGCCCTCAGCCCGAGGCCGCTCGTGAGATTCGCCTGCGGGTCGAGGTCGACCAGGAGTACACTCTGATCGCCCATGGCGAGGGACGCGGCGAGATTGATGGCCGTGGTCGTCTTGCCGACGCCCCCCTTCTGATTGGCGATCGCGATAATCCTGCCCATCGGCACCGGCGCTACGTTCTGTCGAGCAACATGAACGGCAGGCTCATCGAGGCCATTGCATGATGGTACCGCGATGCCCGTGCCGGGACAAGTCGCTGGAAACGCCACCCCGCCGACGACGTTCCACGTGGAACACGCGCTCAATCGGATGCGGGCGGAAGGGCTGCGTCCATTTCGTCGATGATGGCCTGCGCGGCACCCGCGCGATCAGCCGCCTTCAGTATGGGTCGGCCCACGACGACGTAGTCCGAGCCCCAACGAACCGCCTGGGTCGGCGTGGTGGAGCGCTTGTGATCGTCCCGGGTCGCGCCCGCGGGCCGGATGCCCGGACTGACGATCAGCACGCCTGTCTCCCGCGGCCACGCTTCGCGGCAGGCTCGAATGATCTCGCCGGAGGCGATCACGCCGTCGCATCCGTGATCGAGGGCATCCCTCGTTCTGGAGATGATCCAGTCGTTCAGCGTCACGCCGCGGGCGGCCTCGGCCGGGGCGATTCGGGAGAAGTCGTTGGCATCGAGGCTGGAGACGTAGGGCACGGCGAGGAGCGCCGGCCATCGGCTGCCGCCCTTCGCGTCGCGGGCCATCGTGATGTCCCGCGACTGCATGTTCTGGTGGAGGGTCAGGAACCGGATGCTCGGGTCTCCCCGCAGGTCGCGAACGACGTCCGCCACCGTGTTGCCGATGTCCGGCACCTTCAGGTCGACGAAGATCCGCTTGCCGTCGCCGGCGATCCTCTCCCAGAGCGCGGCAAGGCCGCGGGCCCGCAACCCGGCCATGAGGAGCCGCCAGCCGATCTTGTACGACTGGACGTTCGGCAGCTCGTCGACGACGGCGTGCGCGGTCTCGACACTCGGAACGTCGAGGGCGACAATCAGGCGGTCTCCACCGGTCAAGTCTCTCCGTCCTTTCGGTTGGTCCTCTCGGGACCGTCGGCGGTCCGAGACGGATACGGTGAACGCAGTCAATAATCTACACGACGGCGCGAACTCCGGCCGGGAACGCCGTGACGCCCGCCGGTCGTGTCCAAGCCGCGACCCCGACGCCCTGCCACGGGGCACGCGATGTTCCACGTGGAACATTCGCAGACCCCGGCGGCCGGACCCGGGGTCGGGGCAACCGCCCCCGAGCGCTGGTCACCGCGGGCGGACCGGGCCAAGAGCCGCGACCCCGACGCCGCGGGCCGCCGGGCGGTCCGGGCAAGAAAGAGGCGGACCGCGTGGCAACGGGGCCCGCCACCGTCGCCCCCGGCTCCGCCGGGCGCCCAACCAACCCCCAGGAGCCCGCGTCCTTCCACGGCGCGGACTCCCAGCGGTCCGATGACGACTCCCGGAACCGAACGGCGACAGGTGGCCGCCCGGATCGCCCGACGCGCGAACCGGGCGAGACTGTCGATCGACTTCCATCTCCAGGAAGCCCTCGCCGCCTACGTCGACCTGCTGATGCGCTGGAACCGCCGCATCAACCTGACCGGGCTGACCGACGACGACGACGGCATCGACAGGCTCGTCATCGAGCCGCTCGTCGCCGTGCAACGCCTGCCGACGCCCGATGCCGTCGTCACCGACATCGGATCGGGCGGGGGCTCTCCCGCGGTGCCGATGAAGCTAGCCGTCCCCTCGATGCGCCTGCGCCTGGTGGAATCGAGAACGAGAAAGGCCGCGTTTCTGCGCGAGGCCGTGCGCCGGCTCGCGCTCGAGGACACCACGGTGGAGGCCTGCAGGTTCGAGGAGCTGGCCGACCGGGAGGAGCTCGCCGCGCAATCCGATGTCGTGAGCGTGCGCGCGGTCCGGACCGGTGCCCGGATGCTGCGCCGGATCGAGCCCCTGGTCAAGACCGACGGCGTCGTCTTCCTCTTCAGGAGCACTCGCGGGAACGCCGGCACCGTGCCGGCGCCGTGGCGGGTGGACGGCGCCTATCCGCTGCTCGATCCGGCCGGTCGCCTCGTGGTCCTCCGGAAGCACCGCCGCGGCTGAACGTGCGGCGCGGGAGGCGAACGATCAGCCCGCCGACACCGCCGGCCGCGCCGGGAGTCTGCGCCGTGGAACGGCGCGGACTACTGGAGGGTTGATTGAGCACCCGGCGGCGCCGACGGCGACGACGGGCGGGCTCGGCCGCGCTCCGGGACCTCGGCGCCGGTGGCGCGGCCGCGCCACCGCTTCACATAGGCCCCGAGCACCGCGACGGCGGCCGGGGTAACGCCGGGAATGCGACCGGCCTGCCCCAGGGTCGCCGGCCGCGCCGAACCGAGTCTCGACACCACTTCCGTCGAGAGCCCCGGCACGTCGGCGTAGGGGAAGCCGGCGGGGATGAACCGCTCCTCGTCCCTCGCCGATCGGGCGATCGTGGCCTCCTGCCGGCGGAGGTACCCTTCGTACTTCACCGCCGTCTCCACGCTCGACCGCTCCGCCCCCGCGGCGTCCTCGCCGATCTCGAGCTCCACGAGCCCGCGCTCGGCCAGCGAGGCCAGGGTGACCTCCGGCCGCCGGAGCACCCGGGTCGCGGCGACGGTGCGGTCGCCCTCCCGGACGCGGGCGGCCCGGACGCGGGCGAGGTTCCGCTCGAACCTCGCGCGACGGTCGCGGAAGCGATCCCATCGCGCGTCGTCGACCAGGCCGATCTCGCGCCCGCGCGGGGTCAGGCGCAGATCCGCGTTGTCGATCCGCAGCAGCAGGCGATGCTCCGCCCGCGACGTGAACATGCGGTACGGCTCGAGACAGCCGCGGGCCGTCAGGTCGTCGACCATGACGCCGATGTACGACTCGTCGCGCCGCAGCACCCACCCGCCCTCGCCGCGGGCGCGGCGGGCCGCGTTGGCCCCCGCCACCAGGCCCTGTCCCGCCGCCTCCTCGTATCCCGAGGTGCCGTTGATCTGCCCCGCGAGATAGAGCCCCTCGATCATTCGCGTCTCCAGGGTCAGCCCCAGCTCGGTCGGCTGGATGAAGTCGTACTCGACCGCATAGCCCGGACGCAGCATGACCGCGTCCGCCAGCCCCGGCAGGGCGGCGATGACCTCCTGCTGCACGTCTCGCGGCAGGCACATCGAGCAGCCGCTGACGTAGATCTCCGGCACGTCGAGCCCTTCCGGCTCCAGGAAGACCTGGTGCCGCTCCCGGTCGGGAAACCGCATCACCTTGTCTTCGAGCGACGGACAGTAGCGGGGCCCGATGCCGGTGATCCGCCCGTTGTAGAGCGGCGAGCGGTCCTTGTTCCGGCGGACCAGCTCGTGCACCTCCGGCGTCGTATGGACGATGTGACAGCAGATCTGGCCGCGGTCGATGACCCCGCTGAGGAACGAGAACGGCACCGGGGGACGGTCGCCCGGCTCTCCTTCGAAGCGGCCGAAATCGATGCTGGCGCGGTCGAGTCGGGGGGGCGTCCCCGTCTTCAGCCGCCCCCAGGCCAGGCCCAGGCGTTTCAACGACTCCCCGAGCACGCGGGACGCCGGCTCGCCGACGCGACCCGCCGAGCGCTGCTCCGGGCCGACGTGGATCAATCCGTTCAGGAAGGTCCCCGTGGTCACGATGACCGCGCGGCAACCGAGCCGGGCGCCGTCTTCGAGCTCGACGCCGAGGACGCGCGCGTCCTCGACCACGACGGCGCCGACCCGGCCGACGATCCAGTCGATGTTGGGCTCGCGCTCGAGCCGCGACCGCATCCAGGCGCCGTACCGGCGCTTGTCCGCCTGCGCCCGCGGAGACTGCACGGCCGGTCCGCGGCTGCGGTTCAGCAGCTTGAACTGGATCGCGGTGGCGTCGATGGCCTCGCCCATCAGACCGCCGAGGGCGTCGATCTCGCGCACGAGGTGGCCCTTGGCGGTCCCCCCCACGGCGGGGTTGCAGGGCATCTGGCCCACGGTCTCCCGCGAGAGCGTGCAGAGCCCCACCGTGCAGCCCAGGCGGGCCGCCGCGTGCGCCGCCTCGATGCCGGCGTGTCCGGCCCCGATGACGATGACGTCGTGATCCCTCGTCATGGCTCGCTCGATGACCCGTCGGGTCCGGCCCCTCGGGGCGAACGGCTACTTTCCGATGCAGAAACGCTCGAAGATATGCTCGAGCACGTCGTCGGGCGCCCGTTTCCCGGTCAGCTCTTCCAACGCCCGGCGCGCCCGCTGCAGGTCCTCGAGCACGAACTCCTCGGCCGCTCCCTGCTCCGCCGCCCCGGCCGCCGCCCCGAGGGCCGAGCCGGCCCGCTCGAGCAGCTCGATGTGCCGGATGTTCGCCACCATCGGGGTCTCCCGGGTCACCGTCTCCCCGGCCAGCACCCGCCGCAGCTCGTCGCGCAGCCCGCCGAACCCCTCGCCGGTGAGCGCCGAAACCTCCACCGGGGCCGCGGCCCCGCCTAGGGGCAGGCCGACCGGCGACCAGGCGGGCGGGCGATCTATCTTGTTCACGACCACCACCCGCGGCGACGCCGACGTCTCCCGCAGCACGTCCCGGTCGTCTCCGGCGAGCGGCACCGACCGGTCGAGGACCACGAGGCAGGCGGCGGCCGAGCCCAGCGCCCGCCGGGCCCGCGACACACCCTCGGTCTCGACGGGATCGCCGGTCGCGCGAATGCCGGCGGAATCGACCAGGCCGACCGCGAGGCCCTCGAGATCGAGGGTCTCGGTCACGAGATCGCGGGTGGTGCCGGCCACGGGGGTGACGATGGCGCGCGACGAGCCCAGCAGCCGGTTGAAGACGCTCGACTTGCCCACGTTCGGCCGCCCGAGGACGACCACCCGGCACCCTTCGCGGATCAGCCGGCCGGCGGCGGCGCCGGCCAGCATGGCCCGCACCCGTTCGCGCAGCTCCCCGATGTCCCGCACCACGTCCGACGTCTCGATGAAGTGGTAGCCCTCCTCGGGGAAGTCGAGCGACGCTTCGAGCCGGGCCGTCAGGTCGAGCAGCCGGCGGTCGAGGTCGGCGATGCGCTCGGTCACCGTGCCTTCGAGCTGGTCGAAGGCCACGCGGGCCTGCAGCGGGGTGACCGCGTCGACGAGGTCGGCCACCGCTTCCGCCTGCACGAGATCGACGCGGCCGTGCAGAAAGGCGCGGAGGGTGAACTCCCCGGGATTCGCCAGGCGAGCCCCCGACCGGCAGGCGAGCGCGACGATCTGCTCCAGGAGCACCGGACTGCCGTGGGCGCAGATCTCCACGACGTCCTCGCCCGTGTACGACCCCGGTCCGGGGAACGACGTCGCCACCACCCGATCGATGGCCGTCGCCTCGTCCCCGGCGCGCATGACGAGGCGCGTCACCGTCGCGCGGCGCGGCGGGAGGGACCCGGGGCGGTCCAGCAACGCCCGGGCGACCGCGGCGGCTCGCGACCCGCTGATGCGCACCATGCCGAGCCCCCCGCGGCCGGGCGGCGTGGCGATGGCGACGATCGTATCGTCGGGAGCGAACATCGGGGCTGGGCCGCCGGCGGGGGCGACCCGGGCGCCGGCCCACTCACGGCCGGCGCGCGGTGGAGATCAACACAGTCTTCAGGAACGCGTCGCCGATGCTCTCCGAGGACACGTCCGGGTCGTCGGCAACCGCCAGGTGCACGATCCGCCGGGCGTACGGGTTCAGGGGCCCGATCTCCTGCGTCTCTCCCGTCCTGATGGCCCTCTCCGCGAGCAGCACCGCCGTCTGTCGAAGCTCCTCGTCCTTGCCTTTCCGATAGTCCAGGCAGTCGACGACGATGCGGCCCTTTCCGTGCTCGCCTCGGAACGCCGCGTTGACGACGTGCTGAAGCGCGTCGAGGCCTTCGCCCTTGCGGCGCACCAGGACCTCGCCGTCGTCCCCGTTCAGGGTGATGCGGGTCCCGTCCTCCAGCGGCGTGCACTCCGCCTCGAGCGACAGGCCCAGCGCGGCCGCCACCGCCTCCACGAAAGCCACCATCCGAGCGTCGAGATCCGCTGCCACGCCAGCCTCCCGGTCGTTCCTGCGTGATCGCCCAGGAGTCCGCGCCGTGGAACGGCGCGGACTCCTGGAGGGTTGGTTGGGCGCCCAGCGGAGCCGAAGGCGACGATGGGCGGGCTAGCGACCCTTCCCGCGCGAACGCCGCGATCCCCTGCCCTGCCGCGCCGACTTCGACCCCGAGCGGTTCTTCGCCTGGCGGTCCCCGCCGCCCTCCCGCGGGGGCGCCGCCGCGGGCGCCTCGGCCGCCTCGGCCGCGGCCTTCTTGACCTGCCGCTCGGCGGGCGGGCGAACCTGCTTCACCCGCGGGGGGCCCGCGATGCGGTTCGTCACCACGGTCTGCCCGATGCCCAGCAAGTTGCTCGTCAGCCAGTAGATGACCAGCCCGCTCGGCGCCCACAGGAACATCACCGTGAACAGCACGGGCATGAGCGTCATGATCCGCTGCTGCTCCGGGCTCGCCGCGCCGGCCGGCTGCAGCCTCTGCTGGTAGACCATGGACGCGCCCATGATCAACGGCGTCACGTAGAACGGATCCTGCACCGACAGGTCGTCGATCCAACCCATGAACGGCGCGCCCCGCAACTCGACCGCCATCGACAGCAGCCGGTAGAAGGCGATGAGGATCGGCATCGTCAGCAGCATCGGCAGGCACCCGCTCGCAGGGTTGGCGCCGTGCCGGCGATACAGCTCCATCACCTCCTGGTTCATCTTCTGCCGGGCCGGGTCCGTCGCCTTGAGGCCGGAGTACCGCGCCTGGATCGCCTTCATCTCGGGCTGCAGCTCCTGCATCTTCCGCATCGAGACGACGCTCTTGTGGCGCAACGGGAAGATCACGATGTTGATCAGCACCGTGAGCAGGATGATCGACCACCCGTAGTTGCCGACGAACCCGTGAATCCACTTCAGGGTCCGGTGGAGGGGGACGACGATCACCGACAGGAATCCGAAGTCGATGGCCCGCACCAGGTCCGGGTGCACCGCCGCGAGCAGATCGAAGTCCTTCGGGCCGATGAAGAACGGGAGCCCGCCCGCGCCCGCCTCCAGGGAGACCTCGAACTCGACGAGATCGTGCTCCAACCCGCCCACCGAGAGGGGACGGTAGTCGACGCGGCTCGCCCGCGCGCCGGGCAGGGCGACGGACAGGAAGTAGTGGTTGTCGACGCCGGCGAAGTCGAACAGTCCCTCGTAGCTCGGCCGTTCCGCCACGTCGCCCGGCAAGGCTCGATACACGTCCAGGTCCTGCGCCAGCCCGTTCTCGAGGGGCCGGCCGTACAACACCGCCGCCGGGAGCTGCTGGAACACGAACCACGACGTGTCCCCGCGGACCCCGCCGAGACCCGGGCCCCAGGCCACGGTCATGGGCTGGTTGCCGTTCTCCGTCGTGACCGCGGCATCGAACTCCAGGACGTACGGCTGTTCCGGGGACGGCTGGAAGCGGAAGGTCTTCTGGACCCGCAGGCCCGACGTGTCCTCGTACTCGAAGGTCAGGGCCTGCGGCTCGGTGCCGAGCCGCAGGCGGTCCGCCGACGGCCGGAACAGGGCGGCGTCGAGGCGCGCCGTCAGGTCCGGGTTCCCCGGCACGAGCAACGAGAACGGCCTCGGGCGGCCCGCCGCCGCCTCGGGCATCGCGAGCTCGACCGGATCGCCGTTCTCGTCGGCGTAGCCCTTGAGCCTCCAGCTCACGAGCTCGGCGCCGCGATTGTCGAACTCCGCGAGCACGAAGTCGCTCTCCACGACGATCGATCGCTGCCGTTCGCCGGCAACGACCGGGGCGACGTCGGCGGTCGACGGTGCGCCGCCCCCCGCCGGGGGATCGGCGGCCGCGACCGCCGGCGGCGCGGCGCCCGCCGGGTCGACGGCCGGGGCGCGGGCCGCCGACGTGGCCGGGACGACGGGGCTGCCGGGAGCACCGGCGACCGGTTCGTCCGGCACGCTCTCGACCACGGGCGGCGGACCGAGCCATTGCTGATACAGGACCAGGACCAGAAAGGACAGGGTGACCGCGAGAAGGACTCGGCGCTCCATGACAGATCAGACTCGGACGTCCGGCCGTTCCGGCGCGGGTCGCGCCACCCGAGAGCCGTTACCGCGGGCCGGCGGTACCGGGTCCATTCCGCCGGGGTCGAACGGATGACAGCGGCAGAGGCGCTTGAGAGTGAGCCAGGCGCCGAGAAGGCTGCCGTGACGCCTGAACGCCTCCTCGGCGTAGCGCGAGCACGACGGCTGGAAGCGACAGGCCCCGGCGAACAGCAGGCCCAAGGTGACCCGATAGACGTTCAGCAGCCCTGCCGACAGGGCGATCAACCCTCGATCCACCGGCCGCCACGCGGCGCCAATGAGCCTCACGCCGCCCTCATCGACGGTTCCGCGCGCGGAGTTGCCGGAGCAGGGTTCGGTGGTAGTCGCCCTGCAGCGAATCGAACCCGACATCGGGAAATTCCCGGAAAGGCAGCACCACGAGGTCGGTCGCCGGGACAGGCTTCTCGTGGCGGAATATCTCGCGCACGAGGCGCTTGATGAGATTGCGCCGTGCGGCGTTCCCCAGGCGACGGGGCGCGACGATGCCCAGGCGGCTGCAGCCCTGCTCGCCGGGGAGGCCGATGAGCGTCATGTAGCGTCCCCGGGTTCGCATGCCGCGCCGTTGAATCCGCAGAAAGTCCCGACGCCGGCGAATCCGCTCGCCACGCGCCAGCGTCCGGGTCGCAGCGGTCACCACCCTCCGCGCATCGCCAACCCGTCTCCGGCCGGCTAGTCGGAGACCGTCAGGCGGTGGCGCCCCTTCGCGCGGCGGCGACTGAGCACCCGCCGGCCCGCCGGCGTGCTCATTCGGGCACGGAATCCGTGGGTCTTCTTGCGGTGGCGGCGATTGGGTTGAAACGTGCGCTTCATCGAACCGGCTCCTCCGTTCCAGCGGCAACCCTTTACACTAGGTCGACCCCTCCGGCGTTGTCAAGAATCGCGCCCTTCCCCCCGCCTGTCGAGGTTGTTGAAATCCTGCCTTTCCGTGCCCTCGAGGCGCGCCCGGAACCCCACGTCAGCCCCGGTTTTTCAGCCGCCCCGACCGCCCCGACCCGGCTCGTCGCGGGCCGTTTTCCACACCTGTGGAAAACGGTATGAAAAATCGATGTTTCAAGCAGATTTCCCGGTTCGTACCGGCGAAGGTCCTCGTGAGAGATTTCATAAACAACCTGTTTTCAACTATTTACAGCTCCATCGAGATCTCCCCGAGAGCGCGATCCGGTGGCGCCGGCAGCTCCGCGACACCCGCGCGGCCAGCTTCCGCGGGCTCCTCCCCGGACGATTCGTGCCCCTCGCAACGCCGCTTCATCGATTCGAAACACTCCTCGGAAGCCGAGGAATTCCGGCATCCGACCGGCTGTGGTATCGTGTCCGTCTTTCATCCCGCGCCTCTCCCAGACAGCGGCCGGTGTCCGGTCGGCACGGGGGCGCTCAACGGGATCAACCGCAACGTCACGGGACGGTTCACGGTCATCCCCGCTGACCGGGTCGAACGGCGTATCGACACGAGTGGCACCAAATGTCGAGCAACCTCTGGGACGAGATCCTGGCGCATGTCGAGCACAAGGTCAGCCGGTACATCTTCCACACGTGGTTCAAGCCCACGAGGTTCATCGAGAACGACGACGACGCCATCACCGTCCTCGTCCCCAACGACGGCTTCAAGCAGTGGTTGACCCGGCACTACGCCGGGGTCATCAAGGAAGCCGCCGACGAGCTGGGCCGTCCGGAAACGACCATCTCGCTGATCACGGGCGATGCCGCGCCCGCCACCGCGGATCGGGAACCGGACGCGGCGGCCTCGCCGAATCCGCCTGAACCCGCCCCCCGACCGTCGGCGCAGCAGCGCTACACCTTCAAGGAGTTCGTCGTCGGACCGTCCAACCAGTTCGCCCACGCGGCCGCCCGCGCGGTCGCCGAGGCCCCCGCGCGGTCCTACAATCCACTGTTCATCTACGGCGGCGTCGGCCTCGGCAAGACGCACCTGATGCACGCCATCGGCGAGTACCTCGACGTCCACTCGCCGCAGTCCACCCGCACCTACATCTCGTCCGAGCGCTTCATGAACGAGATGATCAACGCCATCCGCGTCGACCGGACCATCGACTTCCGGGCGCGGTACCGCAGCACGGACACCCTGCTGGTGGACGACATCCAGTTCCTCGCCAACCGCGAGGGCACGCAGATCGAGTTCTTCCACACCTTCAACTCGCTCTACGACGCGCAGAAGCAGATCGTCATCAGCAGCGACCGCCCGCCTCACGAGCTGCAGTTCCTGGAGGAACGGCTCAGGTCCCGCTTCGAGTGGGGCCTGACGGTCGACATCCAGCCTCCGGATCTCGAGACCCGGGTCGCGATTCTCAAGAAGAAGGCCGAGCACCTGGCCCCCGCCATCCCCATCGAGGACGATGTGGCCCTCTACATCGCGGAGCGGATCAAGTCGAACATCCGCGAGCTCGAGGGCTCGCTGACCACGCTGATCGCACGCGCCTCGCTGTGGCGGCAGAAGATCTCCCTCTCGCTGGCCCAGGAGGTCCTGCCCAACATCGTCGAGCGCGACAAGCCCGTCGTGACCATCGAGATGATCCAGAAGCAGGTCGCCGGCCACTACTCCCTGAAGCTGAGCGACCTCAAGTCGCGGAACAACGCGCAGACCATCGTGCTGCCGCGGCAGATCGCGATGTACCTGGCCCGGACGCTCACCGCGGCCTCGTATCCGGAGATCGGCAGGAAGTTCGGCAAGCACTACACGACCGTCATCTACGCGTACGACAAGATCAAGGAGGAGCGCGGGAAGGAGCCCGGGTTCAACACCCTCATCGAGGGCCTCGTCAAGTCGATCAAGAAGTTGGTCGACTAGCAGTCTGCGCCGTAGAACGGCGCGGACTCCTGGAGGGTCGGTTGGGCGCCCAGCGGAGCCGAAGGCGACGCTGGGCGGGCCAGCAGGAGGTTGGGTCGGCCGCCGGAGCCGCGGGCGACGACCGGCGGGGCAGGCGGGCTCCCCGGCGAGCCGTGCGGAGGCGGCCCGGACTTTTCCACAACAACCGTTCCACAGGGCCGTCCGTCCGCCCCGACTTCACCCGGCGCGAAGCCGACCTGTGGACGGCCCGGTTCGGGACCCACACGAAATCCATCGGATTTTCAACAACATAAATGCCTCCATGAAAAGCACTTAGCTTCCGCCGGACCCGGTTTTCGACACAGCTTGCTGATGTTATAATTCAGAGATCCGTGTCTACTGACGGTCGACGCCAACAACCCCGAAGGCCTCTCCCTCGATGGAACTCAATATCCGCCAGACCGAACTTCTCAAAGAGCTGCAACTCCTCCAAGGCATCGTCGAGCGGAAGAACACGATTCCCATTCTCGCCAACGTCCTGATCGAGGCGGAAGACGGGGCCTCCGAGGTCCGTCTCGCCGCGACCGATCTCGAGGTCGGCCTCCGCAGCCGGTGCGCCGCCACCGTCGTCGAGGGAGGCTCGGTGACCTTGCCGGCGAGGAAGCTCTACGAGATCGTCCGCGCGTTGCCGGACACCGAAATCCGGATCGCGGCGGCCGCGGCGGGGACCGTGAACGTGACGGCGGAGCGGTTCAACTCGCGCATCCAGACGCTGCCGCGGGAGGATTTTCCGGCGATGCCGGACGCGGCCGGCGCCGCCACCGCGCATCTCGCGCCGGGACGGCTGGCCGAGATGATCGCGAAGACGCAGTTCGCGATCACCGGCGAGGACACCCGGTTCTTCCTGAACGGGGCCCTGTTCCTGCTGTCGTCGTCCTCGATGAGCCTGGTCGCCACGGACGGGCATCGGCTCGCCCTCGCGTCGGCTGCCAGCAAGCGGGGGGAGGACGGCGCCGGGGGGGACGCCGGCGGGGACGACGGGGAGCCGTCCCGCGTCATCCTGCCGAGGAAGACGCTGTCCGAGCTGTCCCGGCTTCTCGGGGAGGCCGACGTCGAAGAGGTGGGCTACGAGCAGGGCGAGAATCACCTGTTCTTCGACGTGGGGGCGCGGCAGCTCATCTCGCGGACCATCGACGCGCAGTTCCCCGCCCACGAGCGGGTGCTGCCGAAGGGCAACGACAAGCGCATCGAGTTCGACCGCGATCGGTTGGTGGGCACGCTCAAGCGGGTCGTCCTGTTGTCGAACGAGCGCTCGCGGGCGGTCAAGTTCCAGATCGACGCCGGCGGCGTCGAGATCTCGTCGAGCAGTCCGGACGTCGGTGAAGCGTCGGAGGTCCTGGCCGTCGAGTACGAGGGTACGAAGACGGAGATCTGCTTCAACGCTCAGTACGTCCTCGACTTTCTGGGAGTCGTCGATTCCGACAGCGTGGTGATCGAGTTCAAGGACGAGGTGAGCCAGGCGGTGCTGTTGCCCTTGTCGCCCGAGGGATGCGAGTACACGTACGTGATCATGCCGATGCGGGTCTAGACGGTGGCGCCGTGGAGCGGCGCGGGCTCCCGGAGGGTCGGGCGGGCGCCGAACGGCGCCGCGGGCGACGGTTGACGGGCCGGGAGTCCGCGTTGGAAGACCGGCATCGATCGGCGTGCCGGGGGCGCTTGGCGAGGTCTCCGCGCGTTTCCGAGGTGAGGGCGAGACGGCCGTCGGGCCGGGGTGAACAGGACAGATGACGCAGTTGGAGGAGAGCAAGCAGGCGGTCGGCGTGGCCGCGTCCTCAATGGGTGAGGGGGATGCCGTGGCGACGGCGGCGCCGGAGATCACGTCCGCCGACCTGGCGGACTACGGCGCCGACAAGATCAAGGTGCTGGAGGGGCTCGAGGCGGTCCGGAAGCGGCCCGCCATGTACATCGGGTCCACCGGGGCGCTCGGGCTGCACCACCTGGTGTACGAGGTGGTGGACAACGCCATCGACGAGGCCCTCGCCGGGTTCTGCGACACCATCAGGGTCACGATTCACATCGACGACTCGATCACGGTGATCGACAACGGCCGCGGGATTCCCGTCGACCTCCACGCCAGCGGCCGCCCCGCGGCCGAGGTGGTGCTGACGGTGCTGCACGCCGGGGGGAAGTTCGACAACGAGAGCTACAAGGTCTCGGGCGGGCTGCACGGGGTCGGGGTCTCCGTCGTCAACGCCCTGTCCGAGTCGGTCGCCCTCGAGATCTGCAGGAACGGGAACGTCTACCAGCAGAGCTACACGCGGGGCGTTCCCGATGCCGACCTCGAGGTCACGGGGACGACGCGGCGACGCGGCACTAGGCTGACGTTCAAGCCCGACGCGGGCGTGTTCGAGACGGTGGAGTACAGCTTCGACACCCTGGCCCACCGCCTCCGGGAGCTGGCGTTCCTGAACGCCGGGGTGCGCATCACCATCGACGACGAGCGCGAGGGCGGGAAGCACCGCGACTTCCGCTACGAGGGCGGCATCAACTCGTTCGTCCGGTATCTCAACGAGAACCGGGTGGCGGTCAATGCCGAGCCCATCTACATGCGGGGCGAACGCGACGGGATCGACGCGGAGATCTCCCTGCAGTGGAACGACGGGTACTCGGACACCCTGCACGCCTTCGCCAACAACATCAACACCCAGGAGGGCGGAACCCACGTCTCCGGGCTCCGCGCTGCCCTGACGCGCACCCTGAACAGCTACGCCACCCGTCAGAACCTGGCCAAGGACCTCAAGGAGAGCATCGGCGGCGACGACATCCGGGAGGGCCTGACCGCGGTCATCAGCGTGAAGATCCCCCATCCCCAGTTCGAGGGTCAGACCAAGACCAAGCTCGGCAACACCGAGGTGAAGGGGATCGTCGAGGCGATCGTCAACGACTGCCTCGGCGCGTTCCTCGAGGAGAACCCGGCGGTCGCCAAGCGGATCGTCAACAAGACCATCGACGCGGCGCGGGCCCGGGAGGCGGCCCGGAAGGCGCGGGATCTGGTGCGCCGGAAGGGCGCGCTGGACAACAGCAGCCTTCCGGGGAAGCTGGCCGACTGCCAGGAACGCGATCCGGAGAAGGCCGAGCTCTACATCGTGGAGGGAGAGTCGGCCGGCGGGTCCGCCAAGCAGGGCCGCGACCGGCAGTTCCAGGCCGTGCTGCCCATCAAGGGCAAGATTCTCAACGTCGAGAAGGCGCGTTTCGACAAGATGCTCGGCAGCGACGAGATCCGCGCGATGATCGCGGCGCTCGGGTGCGGCATCGGCAAGGACGACTTCCAGCCCGACAAGCTCCGCTACCACCGCGTCATCATCATGACGGACGCCGACGTCGACGGGTCGCACATCCGCACCCTGCTGTTGACGTTTTTCTACCGCCAGATGCGGGAGCTCATCGAGCGCGGGCACATCCACATCGCCCAGCCGCCCCTCTACCGCGTCAAGCGGGGCCGTAGCGAGACCTACGTCAAGGATGATCGCGACCTCGAGTCGTGGCTGTTCAAGCGGGCGGCGGAGACCCGGGTGCTGCGGCTGCCGGACGGTGACCTGACGGCGGAGCGCCTGGAGGGGCTGCTGCACCGCCTGGTCGCGTTCCAGCGCTACCGGGCCATCGTCGAGCGCCGCGGACCCGCCTCCGACATCGTCCAGGCCCTGCTCGCCGCCGGCGCCGCCGACAAGACGTTCTTCGAGCGCCGGCCGGTCCTCGAGACCCTGGCCGCGGAGCTGACGACGCCGCTGCGCACCGTCCGGGTGGAGGTCGACGAGGAGCACAACGCGCACGCGGTGGTGGTCGAGGACCGGAGCGGCGGGTTCGCCCGACGGCAGGCGGTCGGCGTCGAGTTCGTCGAGTCGGCGGAGTACCGCGCCCTGTCGGCGAGCTACGAGGCGATCAGGGGGGTCGTCGACGGGCCGATGCTGGTCAGCACCGTCGCCCGCGGCGCCGGCGCCGACGGCGAGGAGTCGGGCGAAGCGGCGAGCCCGCCGCGGGAGGTGGCCGTCGGCGACGCCGGCGAGCTGCTCGACCACTTCCTCGCGGCCGGGAAACGCGGCGTCGCCATCAACCGCTACAAGGGGCTGGGCGAGATGAACCCGGATCAGCTCTGGTCCACCACCATGAACCCGGAGAATCGGACGCTGCTGCAGGTCAGCGCGGAGGACGACACCGAGGCGGACGTGATGTTCACGACGCTGATGGGCGACCAGGTCGAGCCGCGGCGGAAGTTCATCGAGGACAACGCGCTCGACGTCAAGAACCTGGACGTCTAGCGGCCTCGGGCCGGCGCCCGATGCCTCGTTCCCCGGCGCCCCCGCCATCGTGGACGAGCTCGGGCCCGAGCCCGGCGCGCACACCGCCGGCAACGGCCGGCAACCGGAATCCCAGGCAAGCCACCCACCATGCCCGACGTTTCAGACACCAGACCGCCGGTCAACATCGAAGACGAAATGCGGCGCTCGTACATGGACTACGCCATGAGCGTCATCATCGGCCGCGCCCTGCCCGACGTGCGGGACGGGCTGAAGCCGGCCCACCGGCGCGTGGTGTACGGCATGCGGCTGATGGGGCTGGCGTCCAACCGGGCCTACCGCAAGTGCGCCAAGATCGTCGGCGAGGTGATGGGGAACTTCCACCCGCACGGCGACGCCTCCATCTACGACACCCTGGTGCGGATGGCCCAGGAGTTCAACATGCGCTATCCCCTGGTCGACAGCCAGGGGAACTTCGGCTCCGTGGACGGGGATCCGCCGGCGGCGATGCGGTACACCGAGGCCAGGCTCAAGCCGATCTCCGACGACCTGATGGCCGATCTCGACAAGGAGACAGTCGACTTCGTGCCGAACTACGACGAGACCACCGAGGAGCCCACCGTCCTCCCGACGCCCTATCCCAACCTCCTCGTGAACGGCTCGGCCGGCATCGCGGTCGGCATGGCCACCAACATCCCGCCCCACAACCTGCGCGAGGTCATCGACGGCATCGTGTGGACCATCGAGCACCGCGCGGACGGCGGGGACGAGAAGCGCCGCGGGCTGCGGGCCCGCATCAGCGGCCCGGACTTTCCGACCGGCGGGTTCATCGTGGGGCACGCGGGCATCGACGCCGCCTACCAGACCGGCCGCGGGTCGCTGACGGTGCGGGGCCGCACCGAGATCGAGGACATCGGCAAGGGAGAGCGGCAGGCGATCATCATCACCGAGATTCCCTACCAGCTCAACAAGACCCGCCTCATCGAGAAGATCGCCGAGCTGGTGCGCGGCAAGTCCCTCGAGGGCATCAGCGACCTGCGCGACGAGTCCGACCGCCGCGGCATGCGCATCGTCATCGAGCTCAAGCGCGGCGAGGTCCCCGAGGTCGTCCTCAACAACCTGTACAAGCACACGCCGCTGCAGACGACGTTCGGCGTGATCATGCTCGCGATCGTCGACGGGCGGCCCCGGGTCCTCGGCCTGCTCGATCTCGTCGAACGGTTCATCGCGTTCCGCCACGACGTGGTCCAGCGCCGCACCGAGCACGATCTGCGCAAGGCCGAGGCCCGGGCCCACATCCTCGAGGGGCTCAAGATCGCCCTCGACCATCTCGACGCCGTAATCGGCCTCATCCGGGGCGCCGGCAACCCCGCCGAGGCGCGCGAAGGCCTCATCGAACGGTTCGAGCTGACCCGGATTCAGGCCCAGGCCATCCTCGACATGCAGCTCCAGCGCCTGACCGGGCTCGAGCGCCAGAAGGTGCTCGACGAGCTGGCCGAGCTGCAGGAGGTCATTCGGCGCCTGCGCGAGATTCTCGGCAGCGAGTCGCTGCTGATGGGCATCGTGGTCGACGAGCTCCGCGAGGTGCAGGGCAAGTACGGCGACGAGCGGCGCACCGAGATCGTGGACGACCCCGGCGAGCTCCGCATCGAGGACCTGATCGCGGAAGAGGACATGGCCATCACCGTGAGCAACACCGGCTATGTCAAGCGGACCGCGCTGACCGAGTACCGGGCCCAGCGGCGCGGCGGCAAGGGCCGCCTCGGCATGCGCACCCGCGACGGCGACTTCCTGACCCACCTCTTCGTGGCGTCGACCCACGCCTACATCCTCATCTTCTCGGACCGGGGCCGCCTGTACTGGCTCAAGGTGCACACGATTCCCGACGTGGGCCCGAGCGGGCGCGGGAAGTCCATCGCCAACCTCGTCTCGATGGAGCCCGACGAGCGGATCGCGGCGCTGCTCGCGGTCCGCGAGTGGCCCGAGGCCGAGGGAGAGCGCTACATCCTCACCGGAACGCGGCGGGGCATGATCAAGAAGACCGACCTCCAGGCCTTCCGCCGCCCGAGGCAGAAGGGCATCATCGCGGCCGGGGTCGACGAGGACGACGCGTTGATCTCGGCCGAGATCGGCGACGGGCGCGCCGAGGTGTTCCTGGGCACCCGGCGGGGCAAGGCCATCCGTTTCGCCGAGCGCGACGTGCGGTCGATGGGGCGGACCGCGCGGGGTGTTCGAGGAATCCGGCTGCGGTCCGACGACGAGGTGGTGGCGATGGCCGTCGTCCGGGCCGGGGGCACGCTGCTCACGGTGACCGAGAACGGTTTCGGCAAGCGGACCGGAATCGACGAATACCGCGTGCAATCGCGAGGGGGAGTCGGTATCATTAACATCCAAACCACCGACCGGAACGGCTCGGTCGTCGGGATCGCCCATGTGGAGGACGAGGATGAGTTGATGCTCATCACCCAGCAGGGGAAGGTGCTCCGCATGGACACCAAGGATCTCCGGACCATCGGGCGCGCGACACAGGGGGTGCGGCTGATCGGGATCGACAGCGAGGACAGGGTCGTGTCGCTCGCGCGCTTGGGCGACTTGAGCGCGGACGAGACGGGCGGCGACAACGGAAACGGGACGGCATCGGACGCGGACGAGAGTTGAGGGCGTCGGCCGTCTGGACGTTCGGCGGCGAAGAGACGCAGTCGTAAGAGGACAACGCGGTCAGCATGGAGCGGACGGCCGCCTGCCGGCCGTTCGTGGTGGCTGCCAGTGCAAGGAGGCGGTGAGATGGCTCGATCGAGGATGAAAGTGCCGGTGCTCGCGCTGTGCATGGGGATGTTGTTCGGCGCCTGCGGCGGCGGGGGAGAGGAAGAGACGCTCATACGGTCGTACTTCCAGGCCGCGCGGTTCGGCGACCGGGACTCGCTGAACAACATCGCGATGTATGCCTGGGACACCCAGACGCGTGGAATCGTGTCCCGGCCCCGCGTCGAGAACGTGTCGGAAGAGCAGAGCCGCCCGCTCAGGATGGCGGAGCTGAGCGGGGTCCTGGCCCAGGCCGAGGAGGACGAGGAGGTCTTCACGCAGGAGAAGATCGTCTACCAGGACGAGAACTTCGATGCGATCAACCGCGTCCTCGAGGCGGAGCGCGAGGGCAACAACCTGCGGCGCCGCGCCGACCGGGAGGTCCAGGAGCGGTGGACAGTCTGGCGCGAGGAGACCATCGAGCACTCCCGGGCGGTCGCGGCCGCGCGGGACGAGCTGAACGCCGAGCGGAACGAAGCCCAGCTCAGCATGTTCGATCCGAACAACCCCATCGACGTGACGCAGTACGAGGGCGAGCTGGTGACGAAGGAAGTGGAGCTCTCCGCGCGGATCGAGCTCGACGGCAACGAGACCGAGGAGATGCTGACCATCACCCTGCAGCGGACCATCCTGATGGGCGCCGACGGCCTGCCGATGGAGGGCCGCTGGGTGATTCGGAACATCAGCTAGGAAGTCCCGCGCCGCGGGAACGGCGGGGACGTGCCGCTCGGCTCGCGCCCGGGCGTTTCGGGGTTCTGCGCCCCGTTGGGGGTACGGCTCCGTCCGTCCGCGGTTCGAAGACAGGAACGGCTCGGCACCGTGCCTCCCGGATGCGGCAGGGGCGCCGGGCCGTTTTTCGTTCCGGCGCCGGAAGTCCGGCCGGCGGCTCCCGGCGGTGCGGAGGAGAGCCGTGAACGGGATCCACACCGCCGCGAAGCGGCTCGGCGGCCCGCCCCGGTCGGTCAGGCCAGGGTGAGCTTCGCGAACTTCGCGCGGAGCGTCTTGCGCCCGATGTCGGCGAAGCGGACCGTCAGCTTCATGTCGTCGGTCAGCGGCTCCACCGAGAGCACGGTGCCCTCTCCGAACGTCGCGTGGCGAACGCGGTCGCCCGGCGCGATGCTGACGACCGACTGGTCCTCGTCCTCATAGGCGTAGCCGTAATCGGGCTGTATCGGCTCGTCGGCGGCGCCCCGGCGCTGCCCGCGATAGGCCCCGCGTCCGTAGGTCGCCGGAGCCCGCACCGGCGTCGAGAAGACCGGCTCGACGACGTCGATCAGGTCGGCGGGAATCTCGTCGAGGAAGCGCGAGGGCTTCGTGTCGCGGTACTCGCCGTACACGCGGCGGCGGGCGGCGCTCGTCAGCACGAGCCGGGTCTGGGCCCGGGTCATGCCGACGTAACACAGCCGGCGCTCCTCCTCCATCGCCTCGTTGAGCCCGCCGTCGGCGCGTTCCCCGCCGTTCGTGTCACCCTCGCCGAGGTCGTCGTTCCCGATCGACTGGTAGCGTTCGCCGCCGACCGCCCGCGTGTGGGGGAACAGCCTCTCTTCCAGACCGACCATGAACACGACCGGGAACTCCAGGCCCTTGGCGGCGTGCAGGGTCATCAGCCAGACGCCCGCGTCGTCCGAGCCCTGCGCCTCGTCGGCCTCCGACAGCAGCGACTGGCCGTCGACGAAGCCCGTCAGCGACGGCTCCGTTTCGCGGATCTCGTAGTCGCGGGCGGCCGCGACGAGCTCCATCAGGTTGTCGACTCGGTTCTCCGCCTCCTCCGTCATCGCCTCGCGGAGGTTCTCCAGATAGCCGCTCCGGCCCAGCACCTCGCCGATGACGTCGGAGACCGGCCGGTCGACCGCGAGGCCGCGCAGGGTCTGCACCAGGTCGCGGAACCTCCGGAGGGAGGCGACCGCCCGGGGCGGCACCAGCTCCTGGTTCACGGCTCGGTCCAGCCGCCCCCAGAGCGAATCGGCCGCCCCCGTGTCCCCCGGGGCCGGCGCGAACAGAGGTCCGCCGCCGGCCGGCTCGGGCGCCAGCTTCTCGAGCGCGGCCATCACCCCCTTGCCGATGCCCCGCTTCGGCTCGTTGATCACCCGGCGCAGGCTCACGTCGTCGTCCAGGCTGATGAGCAGCCGGAGGTAGGCGAGCGTGTCCTTGATCTCCTTGCGCTCGTAGAACCGGACCCCGCCGACCATGCGGTAGGCGATGCCCGCGCGGCCCAGCGCTTCTTCCAGGACGCGGGACTGGGCGTTCGTGCGATACAGCACGCCGGCCGGGGTGTCTCCCGCGTCGAGCGCCTCGCGGAGCCGCGCGGTCACCCAGTCCGCCTCCTCCAGGTCGTCGCCGGCCCGGAAGCAGCGCACGGGGGCGCCCCCTGCGCGGTCGGTCCGCATGCGCTTGCGGAGGCGGCGCCGGTTCCGCTCGATGACCGCCCCGGCGGCGTCGAGGATGACCTGCGTCGAGCGGTAGTTCCGTTCGAGGCGGATCACCGTCGCGCCGGCGAAGTGCTTCTGGAAGTCGAGGATGTTGTTGAGGTCCGCGCCCCGCCACTGGTAGATCGACTGGTCGGGATCGCCCACCACGCACAGGTTGCGGTGCTCGCGGGTGAGGAGCCGGACGAGGCGGAACTGCGGCGGATTGGTGTCCTGGTACTCGTCCACCATGATGAACCGGAAGCGCTCGCCGTAACGGCGCCGCACCGGCTCGCGGGCTTCGAACAGCCTCGCGGTCTCGAGCAGCAGGTCGTCGAAGTCGAGGGCGTTGGCGGCGTCGAGAGCGCGCCGGTACCGCTCGTACGCCTTGGCGAGAAGGTCGCCGCGCGCGCTCCAGGACTCGCCCCGCAGGCTCGCGGGGGAGCGCATGTGGTTCTTGGCCTCGCTGATCTCGGCGAGGGCCTGCCGGGCCGACAGCAGCTTGTCGTCGACGTCGAGGTCGCGCAGGATGCGCTTCATCGCCGCCGACTGATCGGCGCTGTCGTAGATGACGAAATCACGGCCGACCCGGACCCCCCCTTCGCGGCGCAGTATCCGTGCGCACAAGGCGTGGAACGTGCAGATCCACGGGCGCCGCGCCCCGGTGGCGGCCAGCGATTTCACGCGCTCCCGCATTTCCTCGGCCGCCTTGTTCGTGAAGGTGACGGCGAGCAGCTCGTCGGGCTCGGCCAGCCCGTCCGCGATCAGCCGGGCGGCGCGGCAGGCGATGACCCGGGTCTTGCCCGACCCCGCCCCGGCGAGGACCAGGAGCGGCCCGTCGGAGTGCAGCACCGCCTGTTTCTGCTCGGCGTTCAGATCCGAAATGAAGTCCATGAGTCGTCGGTTCGTTCCCGCGCGGGGCGGGCGTCAGCGCATCGGCTGGCCACGGGATTTCGGAGGTTGGCCCGTCCTCTCCGGATCATTCCACAGCAGGCCACGGGATTCGGAGGTCGCCCGTCTTCCCCGGTTCACCCCACGCTCCTGGCGGGTTCGCGGCTCGTCGTCGCCGCGGCCGCGGCGGACGGCGA
Organism: Vicinamibacterales bacterium; assembly: GCA_965215105.1. Classification (GTDB taxonomy): domain Bacteria; phylum Acidobacteriota; class Vicinamibacteria; order Vicinamibacterales; family UBA8438; genus JAJEEA01. The sequence continues at coordinate 4,636,556 of OZ244051.1, read as the reverse complement.
CGAGACAGGGGCAACTGCAGCGGAATCACCATGGGGTCGCCGGTCCCCCCGCATCACTCCACCGTGACGCTCTTGGCGAGGTTGCGCGGCTGGTCGACGTCGCAGCCGCGGCGGACGGCGATGTGGTAGGCGAGAAGCTGGAGCGGAATCGCCATGACGATCGGGGTGATCAGCGGGGGCGTCGCCGGAATGGTGACGAGGGCGTCCCGGCTCTCGTCGACGAGGGTCTCGAGGCCCGGCTGGCCGTCGTCGGCCACCGCGATGATCGGGCCGCCGCGCGCCCGGACCTGCTGCAGGTTGGACGCCATCTTCTCGAAGACCGATCCGTTCGAGAGCAGGTTCACCACCGGCAGCTTCTCGTCGACGAGGGCGATGGGGCCGTGCTTCATCTCCCCGGCCGGGTACCCCTCGGCGTGGATGTAGGAGATCTCCTTCAGCTTCAGCGCCCCCTCGAGGGCGATGGGGTAGTTGATGCCGCGGCCCAGGTACAGGAAGCTCCGGTGCTGGTGGAAGCGCTGCGCCACCGACTCGACGACGTCCTCGCACTGCAGGGTCTGCTCGATCCAGCGCGGCAGGTGGTCGAGGTCCTCCAGGTGCGGCCGGACCGCTTCCGGCGTCAGCGTCCCGCGGATCTGGGCGAGGTAGAGGGCGAGGAGGTGCAGGGCCACGAGCTGCGACGTGAACGCCTTGGTCGACGCGACCCCGATCTCGGGGCCGGCGTGGGTGTACACGGTGAAGTCGGCCTCGCGGGTGGCCATGCTGCCGACCACGTTGCAGACGGCGATGGTCGCGGCGCCGCGCCCGCGGGCCTCGCGCAGCGCGGCCAGGGTGTCGGCGGTCTCGCCGGACTGGGTGATGACCACCGCGAGGGTCGTCGGCGTCACGATGGGCTCCCGGTAGCGGTACTCGGAGCCGTAGTCCACCTCGACCGGCACCCCCGCGAGCCGTTCGATCAGGAACTTGCCCACGAGGGCCGCGTGCCAGGACGTGCCGCACGCGAGGACGACGACGCGGTCGACGGCCCGCAGCCGCTCGACGGGAATCTCCAGCTCGCCGAGGTAGACCCGGCCCGATTCGACCGAGGTCCGCCCCAGCACCGTCTCGCGGGCCGCCCACGGCTGCTCGAAGATCTCCTTCAGCATGAAGTGGCGGTAGCCCGCCTTCTCGGCCATCACCGGGTCCCAGTTGACGTGCTGGGTGTCGACGGCGACCGGCTCGCCCTCGAAGTCGGTGTAGGCCACGCCGCCGGCGGTGACGACGGCCATCTCGCCGTTGCCGAGGAACACGACATCGCGGTTGTGGCTGAGAATGGCGGGGACGTCCGACGCGACGAGATACCCCCCGTCGCCCTCGGCCACGAGGATCGGCGGTCCCTGCCGGGCCGCCACCAGCTTCCCGGGGTCGTCCGTCGCCAGCAGCAGCAGGGCGAACAGCCCGCGCACCCGCGCGAGGGCGCGCCGCACCGCCGCCGCGAGCCCGTCCCCCCGCCATTCGCACTCGACGAGATGGGCGATGACCTCGGTGTCGGTCTCCGTCGCGAAGCGGTGGCCCTCGGCCTCGAGCTCGCGCTTGAGGGCCAGGTAGTTCTCGATGATGCCGTTGTGCACGACGACGATGCGCCCGGTGCCGTCGCGGTGGGGGTGGGCGTTCTCCTCCGTCGGCCGGCCGTGCGTCGCCCACCGCGTATGGCCGAGGCCGTAGTCGCCGTCGACGGGGTCGTTCTCGAGGACTTCGACCAGCCGGTTCAGCTTGCCGGCGCTGCGCCGCAGCTCGACCGCGCCCTCGCGGACGAGGGCGACCCCCGCCGAGTCGTAGCCGCGGTACTCGAGCCGCCGGAGGCCCTCGAGGAGGACGGGGACGACGGGCTTGCGCCCGATGTAGCCGATGATTCCGCACATCGCTTCGCGGCCGATCTCCTGCGGCTTTCGTTCCTCGGCTGAGCCTCCGGGGCGATCTCCTGCGGCTTCGCCCCGTCAGGCGTCGGGCCCCTCGCCCGGCTCGTCCTCCCGGCGGCCGTTCCAGCCGTCCTTGACGACCTGCCGGCTGCGGGCCACGGCCAGCGCGCCGGCGGGGATGTCGTCGGTGACGCAGGACCCGGCGCCGACGTAGGCGTCGTCGCCGAGGGACACCGGCGCGACGAGCTGGGAGCCGCTGCCGATGAACACCCGATTGCCCACCGTCGTCGGGTGCTTCCGCTTCCCGTCGTAGTTGCAGGTGATCGTTCCCGCGCCCACGTTCACGCCCTCGCCGATGGTGGCGTCGCCGAGATAGCTCAGGTGGTTGGCCTTGGATCCGGGACCGAGCGACGACTTCTTGATCTCGACGAAGTTGCCGACCTTCGCCGTCTCGCCGATCACGGCCCCGGGGCGCAGGTGGGCGAACGGTCCGACCTCGGCGCCCCGCGCCAGCGTCGCGCCCTGGATGACGCAGTGGTTGCGCACGGTCACGTCGTCGCCGACCGTCGAGTCGACGATGCGCACCCCGGCGTGCAGCTCGCACCGCGCCCCGACGGCGGTGCGCCCCTGAAGGAAGACGCCGGGGTGGATGACGGTGTCGGGGCCGACGGTGACGTCCATGTCGACGTAGGTCGTCGCGGGGTCCTCGATGGTGACGCCGGCCGCCATCAGCTCTTCGTTCCTCGTCTGTCGCACGATTCGCTTGACCTCCGCCAGCTCGGTCTGGCTGTTGATGCCGCGCACCTCGTCGGGGTCCGCCACCGCCACCGTCTCTACCGGCCGCCCGCGCTGCCGGTAGATGCGCACCAGGTCGGGCAGGTAGATTTCCTCCGAGGCCCCCGCGGGCGGAATCTCCCGGATGGCGGCGAACAGCGGCGGCAGGTCGAGGGCGTAGATGCCGCCGTTGATCTCCTTCAGCCGCCGCTGCGCCGCCGACGCGTCGCGCTCCTCGACGATGCGGGCGAGGCGCCCGTCGGCACGCACGATGCGCCCGTAGCCGTACGGCCGGGCCACGGCCGCGGTCACCACGGTGAGGGCGGCCCGCGCGCCCTCGTGGGTGCGGACGAGCCGCTCGAGAGTGGCGGGGCGAATCAGGGGCACGTCGCCGGACAGCACCACGAGGGTCCCCGCGAGGCCCGTGAACAGCGGCTCCGCCTGCAGCAGCGCATGCCCGGTGCCGCGCTGCTCGTCCTGTCGGGCGAAGGTCAGCGCCGGCAGGTGCGAGAGGGCCGCCCGCACCTGCTCCGACCGATGGCCGATCACGAGGCCGACGCGTTCCGGGCCCAGGCGGTCGGCGGCGCGCGCGACGTGCTCGATCAGGGGCAGGCCGGCGAGGGGGTGCAGCACCTTGGGCCGGGCGGACCGCATGCGGGTGCCGCGGCCGGCGGCAAGGATGATGACGTGGTTCGGCACCGCGCTCCCCAGTGTAATCGAACCGGGCAGCCCGTGGTGGAACCCCGCGTTGCACGGAGAGCGGCGGGGCGCCGCGGGCCGCCGGGGAGGTCACGCGCCGGTTTCGCCCTTGGCCTCTTCGAGCGCCCGGTACATGGCCCGGGCGCCGAGCCCGTACCTGTCGGCCAGCGCCTTCACCGCGGCTCGCCGCGAGCCCCGGTGGTCCGCCACCCGGTCGAGCTCGTCGAGCAGCTCCGGCCCGGCGGGCATCGGCGGAGGGGCGCCGCCGGTGCCGTCGGCCGGCCAGACCACGCACGTGTACTCCCCGCGCGGCTTCCCGACGGACTGGAGCAGCGACGACACCGGCCCGACGAGGGTGCTCTCGTGCAGCTTGGTCAGCTCCCGGCACAGCGCGACGGTCCGCTCGCCGAGCCGTTCCTCGAGCAGCCCGAGGGTGGTGACGAGACGGTGCGGGGACTCGAAGAACACGAGGGTCCGGGGTTCGCGGGCCAGCTCGTCGCACCACCGCTTCCTGTCGCTCGGCCCGCGGGGCGGGAAGCCGAGGAAGGTGAAGCTCGCGATCGGGGCGCCCGAGCACACGAGGGCGGCGGTGACGGCCGAGGGGCCGGGGATCGCGATGACGCCCACGCCGGCGTCAAGGGATTGACGCACCAGGTCGAACCCCGGATCGGAGACCAGCGGGGTCCCGGCGTCCGACAGCAGCGCGATCGAATCGCCTTCGAGCAGGCGCTTCACGAAACCGGGCGTCCGCCGGCGCTCGTTGTGGTCGTGGAGGCTCGTGGAGGGGGTCGAGATCCCGTAGTGCCGCAGCAGCTTGCCCGTCCGGCGCGTGTCCTCGGCCGCGATCAGCCGCACCTCCTTCAGGATGCGGACCGCGCGGAACGTGACGTCCTCGAGGTTCCCGATGGGCGTGGCGACGAGGTACAACGTGCCGGGCATTGCCGGGACACGACCAGGGACGTCAAGTCATGCGGAAACGCGCGATATTGTAACATTCAAGGAGTCCGCCGTCCGCCGGCGTGAGTTCTGGCGGAACGCGTCAGTCCGGCGGTACGCGTCCGGCCACGCAAGACTCGCGCCGACACCCATGCACACTTCGGAACCGCTGTCGCACTTCATCGACGAGTATCTGGAGTTTCTCTACGAGAACGCTCCCACCGCCGCGTGCGGCGACGGGATGCACGCGCACGACGACCGCCTCGAGGACGTCGCTCGCACCGCCATCGACACCCAGGGGCGCGAGCTCGGGGGCTTCGCGCGGCGCCTCGACCGCATCACCACGCGCAGCCTGACGGCCGAGGAGCAGCTCGAGCGGCGCATGCTCGCCGACCACATCCGCGGCCGGCTCTACGAGCTCGAGGAGGTCAGGCCGTGGGAGCGGGACCCCCGGCACTACGCCGATCTGCTGGCCACCTCGCTCGCCGGCCAGGCCCTCTTCGACCACGCGCCGGTCGAGGAGCGGGCGCGGCGCGTGGTGTCCAAGCTGCGGCAGACGCCGCGCTTCCTCGAGGCGGCCGCCGCCAACGTGGAGGACCCGCCGGGCATCCTCGTCAAGGCCGGGGCGGAGACGTTCGACGGCGTGGTCGCGTTCATCGAGCGCGACCTGCCGCGGGCGTTTCGTCGGCTCGAGGACCTGCACCTGCTCGGCGACCTCGCCGACGCCGCCACCGAGGCGACGGAGGCCATCAACCGCCACAACGATCACCTGCGCGGCACCCTGGCCCCCCGGAGCCGGGCGACGTTCCGGCTCGGTCGGGAGCGGTTCGACGGCCGGCTGCGCCACCGGGAGGGCATCGGCCTGGGGGCCGAGGCGCTGCTCGCGGTCGCGGAGCGCGAGCTCGTCCGCGAGCAGAGCCGTTTCTGCGAGGTCGCGGCGCGCATCGACGCCAAGGCGGAGCCGGCCGACGTCTGGCGTCAGGTCAGGGCGCGGCACCCGGAGCCCGGCGCGCTCGCGCGGACGGTGGGCGACCAGCTCTCGGACCTGGTGTCGTTCATCGAGCGCAACGCCCTCGTCACGCTGCCCGACGACCGGTCGATCATCGTGGCCCCGACCCCCGATTTCCTGCGCTGGACCCAGGCCGGGGTCTGGTCGCCGGGGCCGTTCGAGCCGAAGGCCCTGTCCTGCTACTACTACCTGACCGACGCCGACCCCGCCTGGCCGGCCGAGCGCCGGGAAGAGCACCTGCGCGACCTGAACTTCGCCACGCTCTGGTCGGTGTCCGCCCACGAGGCCTATCCGGGCCACTACCTGCACTTCCTGCACCAGCGGGGCATCCGGAGCAAGCTGCGCAAGTCGCTGCTGTTCGCGCCGGTCTCCTTCGTCGAGGGATGGGCCCACTACGCCGAGCACATGGTGATGGAGGCCGGCCTCGCGGGGGGCGACGACGCCATCGAGCTCGGGCAGATCGTCGAGACGCTGCTGCGGCTGGCCCGGCTGGTCGTCGGCATCCGCCTGCACGCGGACGACCTGTCGGTCGAGCAGGGCGTGCGGTTCTTCCGCGAGGAAGCCTGTCTCGAGGAGGGCAGCGCGCGGCGCGAGGCGGAGCGGGGGACGTTCGACCCCGACTACACGCTGTACGCCGTCGGCCGGCTGATGTTGTCGAAGCTGCGGGACGATCTCGAGGCGCGCGAGGGCTCGGCGTTCTCGCTGAAGGCGTTCCACGACCGGCTGCTGGGGCACGGTTCGGTCCCGCTCTGGCTGCACCGGACGCTCTTCCTCGGCGACACCGGCGACGACCTCCTCGATTGATCCCCGAGCCGCCGGCCGGGTACCATGGGCGGTTGGTTCCGCTTCGTGGCGGACCGCCGTCGGGGGGACGAGGCCGCGTTCGGGTAGTGACCCATGCCACTCTACGAATACCAGTGCGAAGCCTGCGGGCATCGGTTCGAGCAGATCCGGAGGTTCTCGGATCCGCCGCTGACGACCTGCCCCGAGTGCGAGGGCGCGGTGCGCAAGCTGCTCTCCTCGCCCGCCATCCAGTTCAAGGGCTCCGGCTGGTACGTGACCGACTACGCCCGGCAGGGCAAGAAGGACCCCGCAGACGCGGGCGAGTCGAAGGCGGGGGCGTCGTCCGACGGCGCGTCGAAGTCCGAGAAGAAGTCGGAGAAGGCGGACGCCGGGAACTCCGGCGGCTCGTCGAGCTCGTCCGATGCCGCGTCCGCGTCCGGGTCCGCCAGGCCGGCATCCGCCGGCGCCTCGTCCTGAAGTCCCGTCACCGCGTCCGCGGGGCCGGCTGTCCTCGTCAATCGTCGCTAGCCCGCCAATCGTCGCCTTCGGCTCCGCTTGGCGCCCAACCAACCCTGCTGGGAGTCTGCACCGTTCTACGGCGCAGACTCCTAGGGCGCCGCCTGGCGCCCAGGCGACCCTCCAGGGAGTCCGCGCCTCCTCCGGGAGGCGGGGCCGCTCTACGGCGCGGACTCGCGGCCGGGCGGTTCCGCCAGCACGGCGCCGACCTCGGGGTGCTTCCGCGCGAAGTGGAGGATGGCGCGCAGGTAGCCCGGCTTGTTCCCGGCGTCGTGGCGCACCCCGTCGAGCTCGACCGCGAAGATCGGGCGCTGCGCGAGGAGGCGGCGCAGCCCGTCCGTCAGCTGAATCTCGCCGCCCTGACCCCGTCCGGTCCGCTCCAGGGCGGGATAGACGTCAGGGGTGAGCAGATACCGGCCGATGATCGCGAGGTCCGACGGCGCCTCCTCGGGTGGCGGCTTCTCGACGAGATCGGTGACCCTGTGGACGCCGCCGCCCAGCGGGTCGCCCGCGATGACGCCATAGCGGCCCACCGCCTCGCGCGGCACCCGCTCCACGAGCAGGACCGGGCCGTCGACCTCGGCGTACGCCGCCAGCATCTGTCGCAGCGCGGGCGGGTCGGCGTCGATGACGTCGTCGCTCAGCACCACCGCGAACGGCTCGTCGCCGACCCTCTCGCGGCTGACGAGCACGGCGTGGCCGAGGCCGAGGGGCTCGGCCTGGCAGGCCGTCGAGAGCTCGATGCCCGCCGTCAGGTCGCGGAGCCCGGCGAGCAGCGCCGACTTCCCGCGCCGGGCGAGCACGGCGTCGAGGGCCGGGTGCGGGGCGAAGTGATCCTCGAGCATCCGCTTGCCGGGGCTGTTCACCAGGACGATCTGCGACATGCCGGCCGCGGCCGCCTCCTCGACGCCGTACTGGATGATCGGCTTGTCGACGATGGGCAGCAGCTCCTTGGGGAGCACCGCGGTCGCCGGCAGGATGCGCGTGCCGAGCCCGGCGGCGGGGAACACGGCTTTCCGAATCGGGCGGGGGGTCGGCATCGCGGCGCATGATAGCAGGCCCGTCGCCGCCGGCGGAAAGCCGAGCGGCGGCGGCCGGGTACAATGTCCGCCCATGCTCGATCCAGCGTTGTTTCGTGACGATTCCGCCGCTGTCGAGGCCCGCCTCGAGGTCCGCGGCGACGGCCTCGCCGACATCCTCGCGGAGGTGCGCCGGCTCGACGGCGAGCGCCGCGCGATCATTCCTCTCCTCGAGGAGGCCCGACACGCCAAGAAGACCCTCGGCGCCCGGATCGGCAGGGCGAAGCGCGCCGGCGAGCCCGCCGACGACCTGATGGCGGCGGGCCGCGCCCACACCGCGACCATCGAGGCGAACGAGGGGCGCCTCGAAGAGGTCGAGCGGGCGCGGAGCGCCCTGCTCCTCAAGCTGCCGAACCTGGCCCACGAGAGCGTCCCCGTCGGCGACGGCGAGGCGGACAACGTCGAGGTCCGCCGCCACGGCGAGCCGCCGGCGTTCGACTTCGAGCCGCGGTCCCACGCCGAGCTGGGCCCGGCCCTCGGCATCGTCGACTTCGAGCGGGGCGTGCGGCTGGCCGGGGCCCGGTTCACGGTGCTCAGCGGCGCCGGCGCACGGCTGTCGCGCGCCCTCATCGACTTCATGCTCGACCTGCACACCGGCGAGCACGGCTACGTCGAGGTGGCGCCGCCGTTCCTCGCCAACCCCGACTCGCTCGTCGGCACGGGGCAGTTGCCGAAGTTCGAGGAGGACCTCTTCAAGGTCGACGGCTGGGACCTGTACCTCATTCCCACCGCGGAGGTGCCGCTGGCGAACCTCCACCGGGGCGAGTTCCTCGACGGGCGCGACCTGCCGCTGCTCTACACCGCCTACACGCCGTGCTTCCGCAGCGAGGCGGGGTCCTACGGGGCGGACGTCCGCGGGCTGATCCGCCAGCACCAGTTCGACAAGGTCGAGCTCGTCGCCTACACCCGGCCGGAGGACTCCTACGCGATGCTCGAGACCCTGACCGGCCACGCCGAGGCGGTCCTGCGGCGCCTCGGCCTGCCCTACCGGACGGTCACCCTCTGCACCCGCGACATGGGGTTCGCGGCCGCCAAGACCTACGACCTCGAGGTGTGGCTGCCGGGACAGGGCAGGTACCGCGAGATCTCGTCGTGCAGCAACACCGAGGCGTTCCAGGCGCGCCGGGCCGGCATCAAGTACCGCCCCGACGGCAAGGGCAGGGCGGAGCACGTCCACACCCTCAACGGCTCGGGCCTCGCGGTGGGGCGCACCCTCATCGCGATCCTCGAGAACTGCCAGCAGGCCGACGGCTCCGTCGCCGTGCCCGAGGCGCTGCGCCCGTACATGCGGGGCCTGGAGGTCATCGCCCCGAGGTGAGCCGGTCCGGCGCACCGATGCCTGCCCGGCCGCCGCAAGCACGGGGCACACGATCATGGAGTTCACCCAGCTCGAAGACGACCCCGCTCGGCGAGGTCGTGGCGAATCTGCGACAGATGGCCGGTGCCACGCGAGAGCCTGCGCCGCCGGGCGACGGCGCGGGGTAGGATGAAGGGGCGGCGACCCCTGTGCGGAGGGATGGCCGAGTGGTTGAAGGCGGCGGTCTTGAAAACCGTTGGGCGCGAGAGCGTCTCCTGGGTTCGAATCCCAGTCCCTCCGCCACGTTTTGGCTGCAAGCCGTTTGTTTTCAATGGCTTAACCACTGGCATGGCTGGTCAGCCCCTCGGCGCGCCCCACGTTTCGCCGTGGGATTGGCGATGTTCCTGCCGTGCTTTGATCTGCTCTCTGTCGCCCTCCTGATGTCGTTCCCCCGCTTCAACCGCTCACTCCGCTCGCCCGGGCTGTGAGCGATTCCGTCCTGTGCGTGTGACTGCGAGGCGATGACGTGATCACACCGCTGCATCTGAGCGACCCGCGAGCGGGGATGTGATCGCGGCCGGCGTCACCGGTGGGGATCACGTGCCCCGTCCCCCGAATTCCTGAGTGTAGAGCGGACCCAAGGGGTCAGAACGGGTCGCATCGGTGCGGTGAAGACCAACTTTCAGCATCCCGGATAAATTTCTATTACTCGTTTATTTACAGTGCTTTACAGGACTTTCTGGGCACGGTAGGCTGTCTCTTCGCACCAAGCGGCAGACACGGTTCGGCGGGGAGCCGCACCGCAACAGACAGGAGGTAACCGCGAGATTGCTCACCCTGCGGGACGTGATGAAAGATGACCGCGCTCTCGTGCTCGGCCATCTACGCGGCGATGAACGAGTCGAGGTTCCCGAAGCCGATCCGGATCGGCACGCGCGCCGTGCGCTGGGTCGAACAGGAGGTGCTCGACTTCATCGCCCTTCGTGACGCCCGCGACGGGGTATCCGTCGCCGGCGCACCTTCCATGCGGGATGTCTGAACGCTGGTGCGCCCGCCCGCGCGGGCCGCACTTGAGCTCAGGGTGTCAGCGGTCGTACCCGTGGTCGTTATCGCGGGTTCGGGCTTGTGACTGCCGCGGAACGGTCGGCTGTGGCCGTCCGGGATCGATCTGGTCGAGCCGGTTGATCATGTCGATGCTCGAGCGGCTCGCGGAGTCGAGGATCGTGCGTTCGCTGCCGGCGTTGACGGCGGTCCGGATGGCGGCGAGAACCTGGGGCGCGGTGACGGGGCCGTTGTTGTTGAGGTGAGTGGCCACCCCGGACTCGACGAGTGCTCTGCCGGCCTTGCGGGCGGCGTACGTCTCGGGTTCGAGGGGGCCTGCGCCGATGGTCTTGCGGATGGAGAGCGTGTCGTTGCGGAGGTCGATCTCGAGGCGGGTGTAGCGGTGGGCCTGGAATGCAGCAGCGGCATCGGGTCCGAGCCGGGTGCCGCCGGCGCGGCGGGCACCGCGGATCGAATCGTGGAAGTTGTCGGCGAGCATGCCGGCGGCGTTGCGCCAGGCTGTCTCGATGGCAGCGGCCCGTTGTTCGGAGACCATGCCGGCGGCGGCGGCCAGCGCGGCGGGGTCCTCGTCGGCGGCGGTCAGGACGTCGAAGACGTCGCGGACGAGCATCTGGTCGACGCGTTCGAGCTTGCCGCACAGGATCTGGTGGCTGGAGAGGACCTTCTCCAACTGGCCGTCGACGGTGGCGATGGCGTGGCCGTAGGGCGGGTCGGGTCGGAAGGTGGAGATATCGAGAAAGCCGTGCTCGAAGGCGATCTTCACGCGGCCGCCGGCGACGGCTTCGGGGGTGCCGCCGAGCTGGTTGACGATGTTGCGGTCGTTGTCCTGAAGAAGGTCGATGAGGGTGTTGCGGCCGGGAAGGAGCACATCGATGTCGGTGCTGATCCGGTGTTTCCAGCGGGCCGCGAGGATCGTACCGCCGCCGAGGTGTGGGGGAATGTTCGAGCGGAACATCTCGGGCGGTATCGCGTGAACGATGCTCCGTTTCGCAGCCCACAGGCCGGCTGCGGGTTCGGGAAGCGTCAGGGTCTCCATGGGTTCTCCGGGCGCGGCGGCGGTGTCGCGAAGGCGTTGATCTGGCGGATCCGCAGTGGCGGCACGGCGCCTTGGCGCTGGGCGGCTCGGGCGAGCTGCCGCCAGGTGAACGCGCCTTCCGTGTGGGCGTTGACGAGCTCCTCGAAGGAGGCCTCGTTGATGAGCACGGTGGCTATGGACCGTTGGCGTCGGGTGGGGTTGTCGGCGCGCAGGGCGTCGTAGAGCTCGACGCTGGTCGGGCGGACGCGCCAGCCGGCGCAGGCGCCGCCGAGCAGTCCCCGGATGGTCTGGGAGTGCGGACCGGTGGCGTCGGGGTCGGCGTCGAGACGAACCGCAGCGAGGTCGTCGGCCGTGGAGTACTCGTCGGAGAAGGCGTCGATCGGGGCAAGGGTGGGCTGTCTGGCGGCAGCGTGGCGTCGGCGTTCGGTCTCTGCCTTGCTCCAGGCCCAGGTCGCTGTCTTCTGGGGACCGGCGGTGTCCGGGGGGAGGAGGGCCGCTGGGGCCGCTGTGTTCTGCGCTCGTTGTTCGAGGCTTCCCTTGGGCGTGTCGTCGGCAGGGGTGGGGGGGGTCGCAAGAGCCTCCCGCCCGCGGGGGCGGCGCAGGTCCAAGGACGGTCGTTTGACAGTGCCGATGGCCATGGATCGATCATCAGATCGTACGAGCAGTCTTGGCAAGCCGGCTCTCGCGTTCGTGGCGCGCCGCCGCTCGGTGACGGTGTCGAAAGAGAGTGCGCCGGTGGCGGTCGAGGAACGTGACGACGCTCCCCACGGGAAACTGTTGCCCGGGGAAGCGGGTGTCGATCGGTTCAAGGCGTGCTCGAATTGGTCCAATACCGTCGACTGGACCGTCGCGAGTTGTGCAGCGAGAACCGACTCCGACAGCGACCTTGTGTTTACCGATCACCCGCTCAGAGCCGGCGCGACTCCCGTCCGTGCCATACACTTCCATGAGCTCCGGACATCGGGATAATGTACTTGACAGCGTTGCACCACCCCGCGAGAACCGAAGACATCCGTGATGGCCCGCCGCAGTCCCGGCGCGCCGTCGATGACGAACAGCAACGTACGGTCCGTCGGCACGCCGCGCGTCACCAAGTCGCTCAGCAGGCCGCTGGCGACGGCCGCCGTCTCGGTGGCCCCTTCGCGCAGGCCCAGCACGTGCTTGCGGCCCTGCGTGTCGATCCCCAACGCGACCACCATGCAGTGGTCCTGGAAGACCTTGCCGTCGATGCACACCACCCGCAGGTCCAGCTCGCCCAACGGCCGGCTGAGAAACGACCGCAGCCGCTTGGCCGACAGCGCCACGAACCGCCGAGACACCGCGCTGCTCGACGTCCCCCGCTCCGTCACCTCGGCCGGCGTCGGGTCCAACGTGCCCGCATACCGCCGCGTCGACACCCCGGCCGCGACCGCGGCCAGCGTGTGCTCGTCCAGCGGGTCGGTGGCTGCCGCCCAGCGGAAGCTCGGCAGCGGCACCTCGCTGTCGGCGCTCCGCACGCGCAGCCGCGGTACGGCAACTTGGCGCCCGCCCAGCGTCACCTCACTGGCCACGCTCCCGCCGCGCCACGCGGACCGCTCGACCTGATGGCGCCCCTTCGGGCCGCACAGGTCTTCTCGATCTCCCTCCATCATCGCCTGCAGGACCTGCATCCCGGTCGTGATGCACAAGCCATGGAACGCTTCCCGGACACCGTTCAGCACGCCGAGCACCGGCAGCGGCACCTGAATCGAGACCGTTCGCGGGTTGGGGGGTTGGCTGGACGTCTTCCGCCTGTCATGCTTGGCCATGGGTGGCTCCCTCCCGTCGTTGGCCACCCTCAGGAAGCGTCAATCTAGACCGGACTTCGGTTCGCGACGGTCGGCTCCTTGGCCAGACGTTCACGCCAGTCCGCGAGAACGCCCGCCGAGATCCCGTACGCTTCCGCGACGGCCTCATCGATCTCGCGCCGAACGGGATCGGCGTCCGCCTGCGCCCAGGGTTGCAGCTGCGTACGTTTCAGATGGTCATACGCCGTGACGAGCGCGGACTCCACCTGCGGAGCGCTACCAAGGGACTCGGGTACCTGGATGGTCCCCAACTGCGCGATGGACCAATTCGGATACATCAGCATCCTGGTGCGGAGGTTCAACAACTGTAGAAGAGCGGGTGTACTGTTCCAGAGGACGCGCAGGGACTTGGCTTGACGCGCCGTGTCCGTGACGATCGGAACCCACCCGTTGCCAAGGCTCTTCTCACGGTGGCACAAGGCAACGACGGCGGCGTTGTTCGTACGGGAGCGGAGCGGCAGCAGAACCCAACCTGCCCGCCGAAGATGCGATTCCACTAGACCAGACTTTGCTCGCCGTCGCCGTCGCGAATCAGGACGAACTCGCCAGAAGGTGTCGGGCTCACCCTCCAAAGACGTACGAAGATGACCCGCGACCGAATCGAAGACCGGGGTCCCTTCGGGTCCGTTGGAACCGTCTGGCACCCGCTCGAATTCATCGCGGACCGATTGCCCGGGCGGACCGATCTCGAAACGTCGCGCAGCGGAACCGTTCCCGGCAGTTCTCGGACCATCCGCGCCGCGTGCGCCAACTCCGGGTCGAACCACTGGACGGGCGACCAGTCGCCGGCCTGAACGAGATTCTCCGGCCACTCGCACACGCTGCCGATCTCATCGACTCGCCGGTTCCGGACGAAGGTCGGGGCCACGCTCTTCGCGCTGTTCGCCCGAGGTCGAGCGCGACCCCGATCACGGCGTCGAAGGGGTCGGGGGAAGAGGCCGCGGCGCTACCCGAACCACGGCCGCGGGCGGGCGCGGCCGTGGTTCGGGGCGGCGGGCCTCCGGGCGGCCCGCTGCAGCACCGCCCGGGTCCGGTCGGCCGCCGACGACCAGTCGAAGGCCCGGGCCCGCTTCCTGCCGAGGGCCCCGAGGCGCCTGCGCATCGCGGGGTCGGCGGCCAGCTCGGCGAGGGCCCGCTTCCACGCCGGGGCGTCGTCCGGCGGCAGGAAGACGGCGGCGTCGGCGGCAACCTCCCTGAAGACCGGAATGTCGCTCGCCACGACCGGCGTGCCCATCGCGAGCGCCTCGACGAGCGGCAGTCCGAACCCCTCGTAGAGAGACGGGCAGACGACCGCGAGCGCGTGGCGGTACAGGGCGGCCAGCCTGGCGTCGTCGACGTAGCCCGGCCGCCGGAGCCAGCCGTCCGCCTCGGCGCGGGCGAGCGTCGGACGCAGATCGTCGCTCTTCCAGCCGTCGCGGCCGCACAACACGAGAGCCGGGGCCGCGGCATCCTCGGCGATCCACCCTCGCCACACCTCGATCAGGAGCTCCAGGTTCTTGCGCGGCTCGATGGTGCCGACGTGCAGGACGAAGCGCCCGGCCAGGCCCTCGGGCCGTTCCACGCCGCCGCGGCTCGCCAGGTGCCCGGGACCCGGGTGAATCGCGGTGACCCGCTCCGGCTCGAGCGGCTCGGCCGCCAGCAGCTCGTCGCGGACCGTTCGCGAGTCGGTGATCACCTCCCGGGCGCGGGCCAGGTTGCGGTGCAACTGCGCATCGAACGCGGCGCGCGTGTCTTCCTGCAGCGTCCACGGGAAACGCCGGAACACGAGATCGTGAACCACCACCACCACCTCGCCCCTTGCGAGCCTGAACTTGGGCGGCAGCACGTAGTTCGGCGCGAACAGCACCGCGTTCCGCTGAAGGGCGATCACCAGGGGCTCGAGCCAGGGCGTCACGCGCATCATCACCCGGCGCGGAATCCACTCGGGCACCGGGAAGGAGACGAGCTCGACGGCCGGACCGCACGGCGGCGCGACCACCGGTCGGGGATGGGCGGCGTAGGGGAAGATGGTCTGACCGTAGAGCCGCAGGCGAATGCCCTCCGCCTCGGACAGGTGCTCCAGGATCCGGAAGAGGTACCACCCGACGCCGGTCAGTTGGTTCCAGAAGCAGTCGACGTCCACCGCGACCGTCAACCGGCCGCCGGCCCGCGGTCGGAGCATGGAGACGCCGATTCTCCACGACCAGGCGAACGTCTCGCGGACGGCCCCCGCGGCGGCGAGGCACCCTCGGCCGAGCGCGCCGGCGATGCCCCGGACGACGTGCGGGAACGCGCCGGCGAGCCTCGGCACGGCGCGAATGGAGGAAGTCCGGATCTGCGGCACGGGCCTGTCGGTCGGACGGCCGCCGCTCCCCGCGGGCGGCCGGGCGGGCCGTCTTGACGCCGCCCGTGATTGTGTCATGCTTCCCGCGCGATGACCTCGAAGTCCGGGAACCACCCTCCCGACGACGTCGCGGGGTTCGTGGAGCGCATACGCGCCGGCGCCCGGCAGCGCCGGGCCGAGGTCTCGGCCCTGGAGGACGAGCTCGCCGGCTGGCCGCCTCCCCTCGAGGCGCTGCGCCGCTACGAGCGGCTCGCGGAACCCGCCTTCGACGTGGAAGCGGGCGGGCGCCTGGTGTGGCTGCAGAAGGTCTGCTACCACCTGTTCGCGAAACGGGGACACCGGTCCCTCCTCCGGCAGCAGAACGAGTTCAACCGCCAGGTCGGCCTCGCCCTGCGCGACCTCTGCGATCGCCAGCAGCGGCTCGGGGACCGCCTGGGCGCTCTCGAGAGCCGCCTCGACGCGCAGGCCGGGACCGGCGAGGACGCCCCCGCATCCTGACATGCGCGTTTCCGTGTGCGACACCCAGGTCCCCTTCCTGACCGGGGGCGCCGAGGCCCTGGACGCGGCGCTCGTTCGGCGCCTTCGCGCCGCCGGTCACGATGCCGACCTCGTGACGCTGCCGTTCGCCTGGACCCCGCGCCTGCAGATTCTCCAGAGTGCGCTCGCCTGGCGTCTCGTGAGCCTGGACGGCGCCCTGGGCCCGCCCGATCTCGTCGTGGCGGGGCGCTTCCCCTCGTACCTCGTCCGCCACCCGAACAAGGTCGTCTGGCTCATCCACCAGTTCCGGCAGGTCTACGACCTGCGCGGCACGCGCTGGAGCGACTTCGGCGACGACCCCGCGGACCGGGCGATGGTCGAGAGGATTCACGAGATGGACCGGCGCGGCCTGCGGGAGGCGCGGCGCATCTACACGATCTCGCGCAACACCGCCGATCGCCTGCGCCGGCACCTCGGCATCGAGGCCGAGGTCCTCCACGCGCCGCCGCCGCTCGAGGCGAGGCTGCAACCCGCCCCGCCGGGGGACTACGTCTTCACGGTCTCGCGTCTCGACCGCATGAAGCGGCTCGAGCTGCTGATCGACGCGCTGGCGGCCAGCCGCTCGGGAGTGCGCGGCCGCATCGCGGGGGACGGCCCCGAGCGCGAGGCCCTCGAGCGCCGGGTCGCGGAGCGCGGCGTCGGCGACCGCGTCGAGCTGCTCGGCCGGATCGACGACGACGAGGTGGTTCGGCTCTATGCCGGCGCGCGGGCGGTCTTCTATGCGCCCTACGACGAGGACCACGGCTTCGTGCCGATCGAGGCCTTCATGTCCGGCAAGCCGGTCGTCACCACCCGCGACTCCGGGGGCGTGCTCGAGTTCGTCGAGGACGGACGCACCGGCTTCGTCGCCGCCGCGCACGACAGCCGCGGCCTCGCGGCGGCGCTCGACCGCCTCGCCGCCGACGCCGACCTCGCGGGCCGGCTGGGGGCGGCCGGGCGGCGCGCCGTCTCCCACATCGGCTGGGGGCGCGTGGTCGAGACCCTCACCCGGGCCGCGGCCGGGGAGCCGCCGCCGTGAGCGCCGCCCCGCCGCCCGTCGACTGGCTGAGTCCGCTGCCGCCCGCCGCGAGCGGCATCGCGGACTACAGCGCCGAGTTGCTGGCGGCGATGCCCGCGACACGCGACGTGCGCGTGTTCGGCCCGTCGGGGAGCGGCCGCGGCGCATCGCGGTTCCCGACCGCGGCGTACGGCGGCTATCGTCCCGACGGCCGGCTGCCCGTCTACCACATCGGCAACCACCCCGGATTCCACTCGGAGATCTACGACCTGGCCCTGAGGCATCCCGGCGTCGCCGTGCTGCACGAGTACCGCATTCGGGACCTCGTGCGCGAACGCGCGCTGGCCCTCGGCGGCGCGCGGGCCTGGCTGGAAGAGCTGCGCTACGCGCTCGGCGAGGCCGGCCCCGCCCTCGCGCGCGGCGAGTACGTGGGGGGGTTCTTCACGCCGCCTCTCTTCGAGCGCCTCGTCGACGGCAGCCGGGGCGTGATCGTGCACGGCGAGCAGGCCCGCCGGCGGGTTCTCGCCAGCCGCCCGTCGGCCCGGGTCTGGACCGCACCCCACCATTACTCGCCGCCGCGGCGGGCGGCGCCCGGCGCCGGCCGCCGGTCCCTCGGCCTGCCCGGCGTCGACTCCGAGACGTTCCTGGTCGGGGTGTTCGGACACGTCACCCGGTTCAAGAAGATCCGCCAGGCCGTCGATGCCTTCTCGGCGCTGCGGGCGAGCACCCCGCGGGCGCGCCTCGCCATCGTCGGCGCCGTGGCCGACAACGACCCGGGGCTGGCGAGGCTTCTGACCGACCCGCCGGCCGGCGTCCACGTCACCGGCCGGGTGCCGTTCGAGCGCCTGCAGGAGTTGATGGCGGCCGTCGACGTGGCCGTCAACCTGCGGCTGGAGACGGCGGGCGAGACGTCGGGCACCTGCATCCGGCTCCTCGGCCTCGGACGCCCGACCATCGTCACCGATGCCGGCTGGTTCTCCGGGATTCCCGACGACGCCTGCCTGAAGGTGCCCGAGGACGCCTGGGAGGTGCCCACCCTCGGGGCTTTCCTGCTCGCCCTGGCCCGGCAGCCGGAGCTTCGGGCCGCCGTGGGCCGGAACGCCGCGCGCTGGATTGCGACCGAGCACTCGATCTCGCGAAGCCTCGCGGCGTACGAGACGGCTTTCGCCGAAGCCGCCGCGACACCGGCCGGCATCCGGCCCCCACCGCCGCCCCTGGCCCCCTTCGGCCGCCACGATCTCCGGACGCGGTTGGCGGGCGCCATCGGCGCCGCGGTCGTCGACCTGGGTCTCGAGAGCGCCGGGGAGCAGGGCGTTGCGCAGGCATTGCCGGCGGACGCGCTGGATCGGGAGTGGCTCGAGGACATCGCCCGCCACGGCCACGCGCTCGGCCTCGGATGACGATCACGCGGCCGAGCGGGACTGCCCGCGGGGCCGCCGATTGGCGGCTGCCGCGTGCGCGCGGCCCGCGGCCCCGGGCACCGGCGTCGGCCCGGCCTCTTCTCGCGGGCGGAGCAAGCGGGAGGGGCACCGGCGCGGGATGGTGTCCGACGCCGTCCCGACGCGCGGCGCCGCCGGCGGGACGCCCGCGTCGAGCCGCGTTGCCGCTATAGTATCTGGCATGGTTCGCCCGCGGTCGCGCCGGCTGCGTTCGAGGCTCGAGGGCGTGGGGGGCGGTTTCACGACGAGTGGCCGATGGGGGCCGAGCGGCAACCGGCGCCGCCGGGGACGGCACCCCGGAGCGGTGGCGGCCCGGGGCGGGATGGACGGATGATTCGCCGGCTGCGGCTGTTCCTGGTGCCGGCGGTTCTGATGCCGGCGGTGCTCTGGGTCGGGCCGGCCCTGCTGTGGCGGCCGCCGCCTCTCGAAGGCGAACCGCCGCGCGACGGGTGGGTGCGGGTACCGGGCGCGGTGCACATGCACACCACCCATTCCGACGGCTCCGCCGCCCCGGAGCAGGTCGCGGAGGCCGGCCGCCGCGCGAGGCTGTCCTTTCTCGTCATCACCGACCACAACACGGACGCGGCCCACTCGTTCTCCGGCTATCACGACGGGGTGCTCGTGCTGGTGGGGACGGAGATCTCGACGCATCAGGGGCACCTGCTCGGCCTCGGCATGCGGCCCCTGGCCTTCCCCCCGGCCGCGGACGCGCGGAACGCGCTCGACGACGTGTACCACCTCGGCGGCGCGGCGTTCGCCGCCCACCCCACCAGCCCGCGCGCCGAGTTCGCGTGGAGCGCCTGGGAGATCGACGGGCCGTGGGGCCTGGAGGTGCTCAATCCGGACAGCCTGTGGAGACAGGCGTCCTGGTGGACGCTGCTCGGGGCGGCCGTCGCCTACCCGTTCAACCCCGACTACGCGCTCGCGAGGGGTCTCGACCGCCCCGGGGCGGCCGTCGCGAGGTGGGACGCGCTGCTGCGCCGGCGCAACGCCGCCGGGCTCGCCGGCGTCGACGCCCACGGTTTTCCGTCGTACGACAGCCTGTTCCGCGTGCTCCGCAACTACGCGCTGCTCGATGCGCCGCTGTCGGGTGACGCCGCGCGTGACGCGGCCGCGATACACGAGGCGCTGGCGCGCGGCCGGTCGTACATGGCCCTGGACGCCCTCGCCCCGGCCGACGGGTTCTTCTTCCACGCCGCGCGGGGGGACGAGACGTGGCAGATGGGGGACACCGTCGCGCCCGCTCCCGACCTGCTCCTGCGCGCGGGAGGCCGCCTGCCGCGGGGCGCGCGCATCGAGCTCTACCGGAACGGCGAGCCGGTCGCGGCCGGGCCCGGCGCGGTCGAGGTTGCGGCCCCGCGGCCCGGCGCCTGGCGCGTCGCGGTGCGGCTGGCGGGCTGGGATGCGCCGTGGATCCTGTCCAACCCCATCTACGTGTACGACGCCGTCGAGACGATGGTTCGGGCCAGTCGGGCCGCGTGGCCGCCGGTCGCGGCCCCGCCGCCGCCGCTCGCGCGGGCTCGCGACGTGTTCGAGGACGGGTCCGCCCTCGGCGCCGAGTCGGATGGGGGCGCCTGGGTCGACCCCGAGGTGCGGGTCGCCAGCGAGCGCGCGGCCGGGGGCGTCGCGGCCCGGCTCCGGTTCTGTCTGGCCCGGTCCCGCCCGGCACCGTCGGCGGTGTGGGGCGCGCTCGTCGATCGGTCGCGCCGGGACCTGTCGGGCGACTCCGGGCTCGTCTTCGACGTCAGGGCCGACGGCGAGTACCGCGTCTGGGTCGCGCTCTGGGAAGAGCGGCCCGGCCAGCCCGGCGGCGAGCCCGACTGGTGGCAGTCGTCGGTTCGCACCTCGACCGGGTGGCGCCGTCACGCGGTCCCCTTCGAGCGCCTCCATCCGGCCGCCACCAGCGTCGACCGGGAGCTCGACCTCCGGCGCATCGTCGGACTGGTCTTCTACATCGACCCGACCACGGCCGATCCTGTCAGGGAAGGGAATGTCTGGATCGAGCGGCTCGGCGTGTACTGAGGTCACGCGCAGAGACCGGGCGGTTGCGGCCTCCCCCCCGGCCGATCCGGCGCGACCCGCCGCGGCGACGCCGGCGCGCCGCGGATCCGGCGCGCGGGCGGATCGCGCGAGGGAGCACCGGTGAGAATCGGGCTCGACGGCAAGATACTGACCCTCCGGGCCGGCGGCACCGGACGCTACGCGATCAACCTGACGCGGGCGATGCTCGCGGAAGCGGCGGCGCACCGCCCGGATCTCGACTTCGTCATCTTCACGGGCCCCCAGACGTCCCGCGACGTCATGGCGGAGTTCCAGGGGGCCTGCGACGAGTGCTTCCTGGGGGCCAGGAGCAGCGTGATCCGGTCGCTGACGCTCGTCCCGGCCGCGCTGCGCCGGCTGGGCATCGACGTCTTCCACGGCATGGACCACGTGGGCATCCCTCTCGTGGGGCGGACCGGCAAGTACGTGGTCACCGTGCACGACGTGATCCCCCTCATACTGCCGGAGACCTTCACCCCGCGGCATCGCATGGTCGTCAGGATGGCCCTGGCCCGGGTGCGGCGGAAGGCGCACCGGGTGCTCGTGCCTTCGCGCGCCGTGAAGCGCGACGTCGTGCGCCTCCTGAACCTCGCCGAGGGCCGCGTGACGGTGACGCCCGAGGGATGCGAGCCGCGGTTCCGGCCCGTGGAGGCGGGGGCGGCGTTGCGCGCCGTGGCCGCCCGGTACGGTCTGCCGCCGCGCTACGTGCTGGCGGTGGGCACCCTCGAGCCGCGCAAGAACCTCACCACCCTGTTGCGGGCCTTCGCCCGGCTGCGCCGGGCCGGCGACGTCGATCCCGCGCTCCGGCTCGTGCTCGCCGGCGCGCGCGGCTGGCTCGACGAGCCGGTCTTCGACGCCGTCCGGTCGCTCGGGCTCGAGGACGACGTCCGCTTCCCGGGCTTCATCGACGACGACGACCTGCCCGCCGTCTACGGCGGGGCGGCGCTGTTCGTGTTTCCCTCGCTGTACGAGGGGTTCGGGCTGCCCCTGCTCGAGGCGATGGCGTGCGGGGTGCCGGTGGTCACGTCGAACGTCTCCTCGATGCCCGAGGTGGCCGGCGACGCGGCGTTGCTGGTCGATCCCCGCGACGTCGACGGCCTGGCCGCGGCCATCGCGCGGGTCCTGCGCGACGGGGCGTTGCGCGATCGCCTGCGGGGCGCGGGCATCGCGCGGGCACGGCGGTTCTCGTGGACGGTCACGGCGCGCCAGACGCTGGACGCGTATGCTTCGCTCGCCCGGGAGCGTGCCGCCGAGCCCGCATAGCACCCCCATGCGCGTCCTTCACGTGATGGCTTCGGCGGCACGCGGCGGCGGGGCCGCCCATCTCGTCGACCTGCTGCCGGCCCTCGGCCGCGCCGGCTGGGACTGCGAAGCGGCGGTCGGCCGCGACGGCCCCCTGAGCGCCGACCTCGGCGCCCTCGGAGTTCCGGTGCACCACGTCGACCTGATGGGGCGGCGCCTCGCTCCCCTGCGCGCGGTTCGACTCGCGCGGCTGACCGCCCGTCTCGCGCCGGACGTCGTTCACCTGCACGGGACCCGCACCGCGTTCTTCCATGCGATCGGCGCGGCAGGGCGGCGGAGGGCGCGGCGGAACCGCCCGGGGAGCCCGCCTGCCGTCTACACCGCGCACGGTCTCGCCTACCGCAAGGAAGCCGGCTGGATCGAGCGCCGCGTGTCGCTGCTGGCCGAGCGCGTGGCCTGCGGGGGCGCCCGGGCGGTCATCTCGGTGTCGCGGGCCGACCTGACGGATCTGGAGCGCCGGGGCTACGTGGGCCCCGGACGCGGGTTCCACGTCGCCAACGCGGTGCCGCCGCGGGCGGCGGAGGCGGGGGATCGGACGACGGCCAGGCGGCGACTGGGGCTGCCGGCCGATGCGTTGGTGGTGGGGACCGTCTCGCGGCTCGTGCCGCAGAAGGCGGTGGGCGATCTCATCGATGCGGTGGCCGGGATCGCGCTGGCGTTCCGCGGGGGCGGAGGGCCGCCGACGGTGGTCGTCGCGGGCGACGGGCCGCTGCGCGCCCGGCTCGAGCGGCGCGTGGAGGCCGGCACGAACGGCGCGCGGGTGATGCTGCTCGGCGCGCGCGACGACGTCTCGCGGCTCCTGCCCGCGTTCGACGTCTTCGTGCTGAGCTCGCACTGGGAGGGCGAGCCGATAGCGCTGCTCGAAGCCATGGCGGCGGGGTTGCCGTGCGTGGCCACGGCGACGGAGGGCGCACGCGAGATCCTGGGCGGCGACGCGGCGGCGGGACGACTCGTGCCGGTGGGGGACGTCGCGCGGTTGGGAGACGCGCTGGTGCGGCTGTTGCGCGACGCGGGCGCGCGGCAGGCCCTTGGCGAGGCGGCGCGGGCGCGGGTGCGGGGCCGGACGCCGGACGCGCAGGCGGGTCGCGTCGTCGAGGTCTATCGTCGCCTTCTGGCCGCGCGCCGTGTAGCGCGGCGCGCGGGCCGGCGCGGGGGCGCGGCGCGCGAACGGCGCGGCGCGACCGGGGGCGGGCGCGAGGACGAACGGGGGAGGTCGGATGACAACCGAAACCGCGGCCCTGCTCGGATTCATCGTCGGGTGCGGTGTGGGCGGCTTCGTGGCGAGCTGGCACGGGCGGAGGCGGACGGCGGGGTTCGCGATGTTGTTCAAGGGGATCGCGGCGGAGGTGACCCAGTCGACCCGGGCGGCCTTCGTGGATGAATGCCGTGACCTGGCGGCCCGGCAGACGCCTTGGTTGGTCGGCTGGCATCGTGCCGTTGGTCGGCTGGCATCGTGCCAGGGATGCTCTTCCCAGCCCTTCCCTGATCAGACGTCTGATCTTGCGTGCCCGGGTCCTCTGAGCCTTCAGCGACGTCCCTTCCAGCTCTGGATCGCACGCGAGCAGGTCGTCGACGTCGAAGGAATCGCCCAGTCTGGTTGCGGTGTCATGACAGTTCCTGAAACACCGCTTCCCGATGGATTGCAGCAAGCGGTCGATGTCCGTCATCGTGTCTCCCCTGGAGTGCCTCGGCCGCTGGCTTCCGGCTGCTGCCGCTCCCCTGCTGTTCCGAACGCCACCGCACCGTGTCAACCGAAGCGGCTGCGAGCCGATCGACGTTGAAGCCGGTGGACACCACTCGCCGCCATGTCGGCGGTCACCTGCCGATGCCGGAGGCGACCGGGACGGGCGGGCACGCGCGCGCGATCGGCCGGTCGTCGATGGGCAGGTGAATCAACGCGGCGGCGAGGCCGAGGACGACGCCCGCCCACCAGATGGCGTCGTACGACCCGGTGGCGTCGTGCAGGCGGCCGCCGAGCCAGACGCCGAGGAAGCTGCCGAGCTGGTGGCTCAGGAAGACGAAGCCGAACAGGGTCGCGAGGTAGCGCAGGCCGAAGATCCGCCCCACGATGCCGGTGGTCAGCGGCACCGTCGACAGCCAGAGCAGGCCCATGGCGGCGGAGAACGCGTAGATGACGGCGGTGGTCTTGGGGGCCAGCATCAACGCCGTGATCGCGACCGCGCGCAGGGCGTAGATGGTGCTGAGCCCGTACTTGCGGCTCCAGCGTTGGCCGGCCGCGCCCGACGCGAGCGAGCCGACGATGTTGAACAGGCCGATGACGGCGATCGCGCCGGCCCCCGCCGCGGCGGGGAGGCCGAGGTCGAGCACGTAGGCGGGGAAGTGGACGGTGATGAAGGCCACGTGGAACCCGCAGACGAAGAACCCCGCGGTCAGCAGGCCGTACCCGCGGTGCCCCATCGCCTCGCGCACCGCCCCCCCGAGCGACTGCTCCGCCTCCGGCCCGTCGGCTCCCGCCCCGTTCGGGCCGGCCGCGGCCGACCGAATCGCGACCCCGGGCAGCAGCAGCGCCAGCGGGGCGATGACGAGCACCGAGGCGGACAGGCTCACCAGGGCCGCCTGCCAGCCGAAGGCGTCGATGAACCCCTGGCCGAGGGGGGAAAAGACGACCTGCCCGAACGATCCGGCCGCCGTCCCCAGGCCGAGGGCCAGCGAGCGCCGCTCCGGACCCACGACCTTCGCCATTGCCGCCAGCGCGATGGTGAACGCGGTGAAGGCCACCCCGACCCCCACCAGGATTCCCGCCGTGAGCTGCAGCAGGGCGGGGCTCTCGGTGTAGGCCATCGCCCGGATGCCGAGGGCGTAGACCACCGCGCCCGCCGCCAGGACGCGGGACGGTCCGAACCGGTCGCTCAGGGCGCCGGCGACGGGCAGGCTCGCGCCCCACACGAGGTTCTGTATCGCCAGGGCGAGGGCGAAGGTCTCGCGTCCCCAGCCCCGGGCCGCGGACATCGGCTCGAGGAACAGCCCGAAGATCGAGCGCGCCCCGAACCCGACGACGGCGATCGCGCACGCCGCCGCCATCACCAGGGCGGGCGCCCGCCAGTCGAGGGACGCCCGCGTCGGGCCGTCGGGCCGGCGCTCAGTCACAGGCAATCAGCTTCCCCGGCCGGGTTGGCCATGATGGCGAGAATGCGCCGCCCGGACGCCGGCGTTGCCGAGTCCGCGGTCGAGGTCGGCCGGGCGCGTGGGTGCCGCGCCGGATCGCGGCGGTCGTCGAGGCACGATCGAGCATGTCGGGTCCTCCGTCGTCCCGGCCGCCGTTGCCTTTGGGCGGCGGCGGGACGATACTGAGAATAGCAGGGAGGGTCTCCAGCATGCGAACCGCCTCGATCGCGTTGGTGGTCGTTCTCGCGCTCGCCGCCGGGTGCCGGGAGGCGTCGCTCGACGATCTGCGGGGGGACGCCCAGGACGTGCTGGACGAGGCGCGAAACCGCGCCCAGGCCATCGGCGAGCTGTCGGCGGACGAGCTGAGCGAGATCTGGGCCATCGAGTACCGGACCCTCCTCGTGCCCCATGCCGACCTCGGGACCCTGGACGAGCAGCTCAACGCCCTGGGCCAGGAGCGGTGGGAGGCCTACCACGTGAGCGACGAGCCGGAGGGCAAGCGGTTCTACTTCAAGCGCCCCAGGTCGACCGCGATCTCCAACCTGACCCACCTGCTGCGGTTCGGGTCGTTCGTCTTCTGACATGGAGCACCCCATGACCGACACCGGCTCTCCGGCCGCCGGGGCCGCGGCCGCCCCCGCCGGGACCGGGGGCGGCTCCAGGGCCAGGCTGGGCGTGCTGCTCGCGGTGGCGGCGGTGGCCGTCGCCGGCTACCTGCGGTTCGGCGACGCGCTCTCGCTCGCGGCCATCGCGGAGCAGGAAGCGGCGCTGCGCGCGTTCCAGCAGGACCACCCCTGGCTGGTCTACGGCGCCGCGTTCCTCGTCTACGTCGCCGTGACCGGACTGTCGCTGCCCGGCGCGGCGGTGCTCACCCTCGTCTTCGGCTGGTACTTCGACTTCCTGCGGGCCGTGGTCCTCGTGAGCTTCGCCTCGACGACCGGTGCCTCGCTCGCGTTCGTCCTGAGCCGGTACGTGTTCAGGGACGCGGTCCAGTCCCGGTTCGGCGGCCGGCTGCGAGCGTTCAACGAAGCGCTGGCCAGGGACGGGGCGCTCTATCTCTTCACCCTGCGCCTCGTCCCGGCCGTCCCGTTCTTCGTGATCAACCTCGTCATGGGGCTGACCCCGCTCCGGCTCGGCGCCTTCTGGTGGGTGAGTCAGGTCGGCATGCTGCCCGGCACCGCCGTCTACGTCTACGCCGGCGCGGCGGTGCCCGACCTCCAGGTCCTCAGCGAGCGCGGCCTCGGCGGCATCGTGTCGCCGCAGGTGCTGGCCGCCTTCGTGCTGCTGGGCGTGTTCCCGCTCCTCGTCAAGACGGTCATGCGCCGTCTCCGCCCCGGCCGCGGTCCGGCCTCCGCGTCGTAAGGACGGCGCCGCCGCGCGGGCGGCCTCCCTGCGCACCCACCCGGCCGCTTCGCGGTCCCCGGAATCGCGTCCCGGGGCGGGGCGCGCTTGTCGGCCACGCGCCGGCGGGTGGCGCGAAGGCGTTGGTTCGGGTCGACGGCCGGCCGCCCCTGGCCTCGAAACGGGCTCCCTACGGCCTCCCCACCCCCCACGATTGTGTCGATCCGGCGGCTGGACCGACACGGTTGTAGGGTCGAAGCAGCCCTTCGCGTCCTTCCGTCCTCACGGCGAGACGGTCTTTCCCGCGCATTTCCGCGCATTCTCGGGGAGCGGCGCGCTCTTGGCCCCGTTCTTGCTACTGACCATCCGGCATGGCGGCGCCGCGGTCGTGCGGCGAACGCCGGGGGAGCGGGCCCACGGGGCTCGCGACGGCGGATCGGCGCCGGTTTCGGCGTTGGCGCGACCGGCCGTCGGCGGGGCGGCGCCTCGGGAACGACGGGGCGTCCCGCCGCGGGGCCGGGAGGAACGGAGGTCGTAGTGGAAATCTCGAACAAGGCGACGCGCATTCGACTGTTCAGCGTGTCGACACCGCAGATGCGCGCGTTCCACATGACGTGGTTCGCGTTCTTCCTGTGCTTTTTCGCGTGGTTCGGCATCGCGCCGCTCATGAAGGTCGTGCGCGACGAGATGGCCCTCACGCAGTCGCAGATCGGCTGGCTGGTCATCGGGTCGGTGTCGATCACGGTGGTGGCGCGGCTGCTCATCGGGTGGCTGTGCGACCGCATCGGTCCGCGGCTCGCCTACACGTGGCTGCTCATCGTGGGGTCGCTGCCGGTCATGGGCATCGGCTTCGCCCAGAATTTCGAGACCTTCCTCGTCTTCCGGCTCCTGATCGGGGTCATCGGCGCGTCGTTCGTCATCACGCAGTACCACACGTCGGTGATGTTCGCGCCCAACGTGGTCGGCACCGCGAACGCGACGACGGCGGGGTGGGGCAACCTCGGCGGCGGCGTCACCCAGCTCGTCATGCCCATCGTGCTGGGCATCCTCACCGTGGGCGCGTACATCCCGTTCACCGACGTGCAGTTCCTGCCCGGCATCGGGCTGAGCGACGCGGTCGCGTGGCGCGCGGCCATGGTCATCGCGGGCGCGATGTGCGCGCTCGTGGGCGTGGCCTACTACTTCCTGACCCAGGACGCGCCCGAGGGCAACTACAAGGCGCTGCGCGCGGCCGGCAAGCTGCCGCCGAAGCAGACCGTCAAGGGGTCGTTCGCAACGGCCACGCGCGACCCGCGGGTGTGGGCCCTCTTCCTCATCTACGGCGCGTGCTTCGGCATCGAGCTGACCATCAACAACGTGCTGGCCCTGTACTTCATCGACTACTTCGACTTCTTCCAGTCGATGGGCGCGATACAGGCGGTGCAGTGGGCGGGCGCGGCGGCGATGCTCTTCGGCCTGATGAACGTCTTCGCGCGCACCCTCGGCGGAGTGTTCGGCGACCGGTTCGGGCGGCGCTGGGGCCTGACCGGCCGGGTGCGGTGGCTGTTCATGGTGCTGCTGGCGGAAGGGCTCGCGCTGATGTTCTTCTCGCAACTGTCGGTGCTGGCGATGGCCCTGCCCGCCCTCATCGTGTTCAGCCTGTGCGTGCAGATGGCCGAGGGGGCGACGTACTCGGTCGTGCCGTTCATCAACAAGAAGGCGCTGGGCTCGGTCGCGGGCATCGTCGGCGCGGGGGGCAACGCCGGCGCGGTGGCGGCCGGGTTCCTGTTCCGGGGCGCGATTCCGTGGCCGACGGCGTTCTTCGTGCTCGGCGCGCTGGTCACCCTGGTCGCGTTCGCGACGTTCGCGGTGCGGTTCGACACCGCGACGGAGACCGATGCGCGCGAGGCGCTCGACGCCGCGCTGGCCGAGCGCTACGGCCCGCTGCCGGGTGCGCGCGACGCGGTCGAGGCGGCGGGTTAGGCGGCGCCATGGCGATTCCCATCGCGCGCGCGACGCTGGTCGATCACTATCTCGACCTGCAGCGGCAGCCGGGCACGGCCGTCGACCGCTTCGCGCGCGCGCACGACGAAGCCGCAGGGTCCGGTGAGCCGTCGCTCACCGGACGCTACTCGGCCCTCATGCCGGCGACGCCGCCGGGCGAGGGCCAGCAGTACGCCTTCGAGGTCGATCTCGACGCGTGCTCGGGCTGCAAGTCCTGCGTGGCGGCCTGTCACGCGATGAACGGGCTCGAGGACGACGAGTCGTGGCGCGACGTGGGGCTCCTGCACGGCGGCGGGGTCGGCGAGCCGGTGCTGCAGCACGTGACGACCGCCTGTCACCAC
Source organism: Vicinamibacterales bacterium (assembly GCA_965215105.1). GTDB lineage: Bacteria > Acidobacteriota > Vicinamibacteria > Vicinamibacterales > UBA8438 > JAJEEA01. The sequence continues at coordinate 4,608,215 of OZ244051.1, read as the reverse complement.
TGTCTGGACCCGGCCTGCATGCACGCGTGCCCGGTGGACGCGTACGAGAAGGACCCGGCGACGGGCATCGTGAAGCACCTCGACGACCAGTGCTTCGGGTGCCAGTACTGCACGCTGGCCTGTCCCTACGACGCCCCGAAGTACAGCGCCGCGAAGGGCATCGTCCGGAAGTGCGACATGTGCAGCGACCGGCTCGCGGAGGGCGAGGCCCCCGCGTGCGTCCAGTCGTGCCCGGGCGAGGCCATCCGCATCCGGGTCGTGGACGGCGACCAGGTGGTGGAGGAGTCCGAGACCAACCTCTTCGTGCCGGGGGCGCCCGAGCCCGCCATCACGCTGCCGACGACGACCTACCGGACGGCGCGGGCGCTGCCACGCAACATGGTCCCGGCCGACTACTACTCGGTCAACCCCACGGCGCCGCACTGGCCCCTCATCGTGATGCTCGCGCTGACGCAACTGTCCGTCGGGGCCTTCCTCGTGGAGCAGGTGCTGGGGCTGGTGGCGCCGTCGGCCCTCATGGCCGCCATCCGGCCGCTGCACAGCGCCAGCGCCCTCGTGTTCGGCCTGCTCGCCCTCGCGGTGAGCGTCCTCCACCTGGGGCGCCCGCAGCACGCCTACCGGGCCGTCATCGGGCTGCGGCACTCGTGGCTGAGCCGGGAGATCGTCGCGTTCGGCCTCTTCGCGGGGCTCGCCGTGACCTACGCCGCGTGGCCGTGGGTCGGCGCGCACCTCGCGTCCGCGGAGGGCGCGGCGCCGCCGTGGCTCGGATGGACCGTGGCCGGCGTCGGCGTGGCCGGCATGGGCTGCTCGGTGATGGTCTACCAGTTCACGCAGAAGGACTTCTGGAACGGCTGGTCGACGGGGTGCAAGTTCCTGCTCACCGCCGCGGTGCTGGGGCTCGCCGCCGCGTGGCTCTCGCTGATGATCACCGCCGCGTGGACCGAGAGCGCGGCGTCGGCGTCGGCGCTCGAGCGCTACGGGCCGGTGCTGTGCCGCGCCCTCATCGCCGCCGCGGCGTTCAAGCTGATGTTCGAGGCCGCGCTCTTCCGCCACCTCGCCGCCAGGTCCACGACCTCGCTGAAGCGGACCGCGCTGCTGATGTGCGGCGCCCTGTCGCAGGTGACGGCGGCCCGCTTCGCGGCGGGCGTCGTCGGCGGCATCGCGATGCCGGCCCTCGTGCTGCTGAGCCGGACCCCGGCGGGCGAGGTGGTCGTGCTCGCCCCGTTCGTGGCGATGCTCTTCGTCGCGTGCCTGGCCGGCGAGCTGCTCGAGCGCTACCTGTTCTTCGCGGCCGTCGCGTCGCCGAAGATGCCGGGAGGGGTCTGACATGCTGCGCCAGCGTGACGGGCACCTCACCCGCGACCTCGTCCGGATGCCGGGCGGGTTCGGCCTCGGGCAGGTGCCGGCCCGTCACAAGCCCGACGCCACCGCCGAGCTGGTGTGCGGCTACTGCTCGACCGGCTGCCGCCTGACCGTCCACCTGAAGGACGGCGCGCCCGTCAACCTCACGCCGACGCCCGGGTACCCGGTGAACCGCGGCACCGCCTGCCCGAAGGGCTGGGAGGCGCTGACGGTGCTCGACGCGCCCGACCGCGCCACCACCCCGCTCCTGCGTGACGCCGGCGACGCCCACCAGCGGCCGGCGAGCTGGGACGCCGCGCTCGGCACGATGGTCGAGCGGTTCAAGGCGATCCAGGCCCGCCACGGGGCCGGGTCGCTGGCGTTCCTCAGCACCGGCCAACTGCCCACCGAGGAGATGGCCCTGCTCGGCGCCCTCGCCAAGTTCGGCATGGGCATGCTGCACGGCGACGGGAACACGCGGCAGTGCATGGCGACCTCGGTCGTCGCCTACAAGCAGGCGTTCGGGTTCGACGCCCCGCCCTACACCTACCGCGACTTCGAGGAGTCGGACGTGGTCGTGTTCGTGGGCGCGAACCCGTGCATCGCGCACCCCATCCTGTGGGAGCGCGTGCTGCGCAATCCCCACGACCCCGCCGTCGTCGTCGTCGACCCCCGGTTCACCGAGACGGCCATGCAGGCCGCGCAGCACCTGCCGCTGCGGCCCAAGTCGGACCAGTCGCTGCTCTACGGCGTCGCGCGCATCCTGATCGAGCGCGGCTGGATCGACGCGGGCTACGTCGAGGCCCACACCACCGGCTACGAGGCCTACGCCGACTTCGCGCAGCAGTTCACCGTCGACCGCGTCGCCGCCGACACCGGGCTCGAGCCGCGCGAGATCGAACGGCTCGCCGCGACCATCCACGCCGGAGAGCGGGTGTCGTTCTGGTGGACGATGGGCGTCAACCAGAGCTACCAGGGGGTGCGCACCGCGCAGGCCGTCATCGACCTCGCGCTGCTGACCGGCAACATGGGCCGGCCCGGCACCGGCGCCAACTCCATCACCGGGCAGTGCAACGCGATGGGGTCGCGGCTGTTCAGCAACACCACCAACCTGCTGGGCGGCCACGACTTCGGCGACCCCGGCGACCGCGCGAAGGTCGCCGGGGTGCTCGGCATCGACCCCGCGGTCATCCCGCACGAGCCGAGCTGGGCCTACCACGAGATCGTCAAGGGCATCCTCGAGGAGCGCATCAAGGGGCTCTGGGTCGTCGCGACCAACACCGCGCACTCGTGGATCAACCAGACGCAGGTACGCGACGTCCTCGGGCGCCTCGACTTCCTCGTCGTCCAGGACATGTACGCGTCGACGGAGACCGCGCAGATGGCCGACCTCGTGCTGCCGGCCGCGGCGTGGGGCGAGAAGGACGGCACCTTCATCAATTCGGAGCGGCGCATCGGCACCATCAGGAAGGTGGCGGCGGCCCCCGGCGAGGCGCTGTCCGACTTCGCCATCTTCAAGCTGGTGGCCGAGTACTGGGGCTGCGGCGAGCAGTTCCGCGAGTGGGAGTCTCCCGAGGCCACGTTCCAGATCCTGAAGCGGCTGTCGGCGGGCCAGCCGTGCGACATCACCGGCATCGAAGACTACGCGATGCTCGACGAGCGCGGCGGCATCCAGTGGCCCTGCCCCGCCGCCGGCCCGCCGCCCGCGCCCGGGTCGGAGCGGCGCCTGTTCGAGGACGGGCGCTTCCACCACCCGGACGGCCGCGCGCGGTTCCTCTTCGAAGACCCGCGCCCGCTGCCCGAGGCGCCCGGCGAGCGCTACCCGTTCCTGCTCCTCACCGGCCGCGGCACCGCCGCGCAGTGGCACACCCAGACCCGCACCGCGAAGTCCGCGGTCCTGCGCAAGCTCTATCCCGACGAGGTCTACGTCGAGATCAACCCCGCCGACGCGCGCGCGCGCGACATCCGGCCGCACGGCCGCGTCGAGGTCCGGTCGCGCCGCGGCCGCATCAAGGCGACGGCGTTCGTCACCCGATCCGTCCAGCCCGGGCACCTGTTCGTGCCGATGCACTACGCGGTGACCAACCGGCTGACGGACGCCGTCTTCGATCCCTACTCCAAGCAGCCGTCCTACAAGGCCTGCGCCGTCGACGTGGGGCCCGTGTAGCTGAGGAACAGCGGCATGAGAGATTCAGTGCGCGCGTCAACCCCGAACGGCCCCGAGGCCATCGTCGTCATCGGCAACGGCATGGTCGGCCACCGCTTCTGCGAGAAGCTGGTCGAGCTCGATCCCGAGCGCCGCCACCGCATCGTGACGTTCTGCGAAGAGCCGCGCCCCGCCTACGACCGCGTCGGCCTGACCCGGTTCTTCGACGAGCGCGACCCCGCCCACCTCATGCTCGCGAGCCCCGAGTGGTACGAGGAGAAGGGGATCGAGCTGCACGTCGGCGACCGGGCGACGGCCATCGACCGCGAGGCCGGGGTCGTGCGGTCGGCGCGGGGGAGGGAGATTCCCTACGACCGGGTGGTGCTGGCCACCGGCTCTGCCCCCTTCGTGCCCCCCATTCCCGGCGTCGACAAGCAGGGCGTCTTCGTCTACCGCACCATCGAGGATCTCGAGGCGATCATCGCCTACGCCGAGGGGGTCCGGAGCGCCGCCGTCATCGGCGGGGGGCTCCTCGGGCTCGAGGCGGCCAAGGCCGCCCACGACCTCGGCCTCGAGACGCACGTGGTCGAGTTCATGCCCCGCCTGATGCCGAGGCAGGTCGACGACGCCGGCTCGCGGCTGCTCGTCGAGGAGATCGAGTCGCTCGGGGTCCGGGTGCGGGTCGGCGCCGCGACGAAGGCGATCCTCGGCAACGGCAAGGTCGAGGGGATGGCCTTCGACGGCGGCGGCGACCTCGACGTCGGGATGGTCATCGTCTCCGCCGGCATCCGTCCCCGCGACGAGCTGGCCCGCGCGTGCGGGCTCGCGGTGGCCGAGCGCGGCGGGGTCGTCGTGGACGACTACCTCGAGACCGGCGACCCCGACATCCACGCCATCGGCGAGGTCGCCCATCACCGGGGCATGGTCTACGGCCTCGTCGCCCCCGGCTACGAGATGGCCGAGGTGCTGGCCGCCCGCCTCGCCGGCGACGAGTCGCGCGTCTTCGCCGGCGCCGACCTGTCGACCAAGCTCAAGCTGATGGGCGTCGACGTGGCGAGCTTCGGCGACTACGAGGCCGGCGCGGACGCCGCCAAGCCGCTGACCTACGAGGACCCGTTCGGCGGCGTCTACAAGAAGCTGCTGTTCAGCCCCGACGGCAAGCGGCTCGTCGGCGGCATCCTCGTCGGCGACGCGTCCGACTACGGCAGCCTCATGATGCTCGCGAAGAACGGGGCCGAGCTGCCGGCCGAGCCGGGGGCCCTCGTGCTCGGCTCGGGGGCCGGCGGGGTGGCGGTGTCGGCGACCGAAATGCCCGACGAGACCCAGGTGTGCCAGTGCAACGGGGTGAGCAAGGGCAACATCTGCTCGGCCGTCCGCGCCGGCGGCTGCGGGACGGTGGGCGACGTCAAGGCGCGAACGCGCGCCGGCACCGGCTGCGGCGGCTGCCTCCCGCTGGTGACCGATCTCCTCAAGCAGGAGCTCGAGGCGACCGGAAAGAAGGTCAGCAACGACCTTTGCGAGCACTTCCCGTACACGCGGCAGGAGCTCCTCGACATCGTCAAGGTCAAGGAGATCAGGACCTTCGCCGACCTCATCGCCGGGCACGGCCGCGGCCACGGCTGCGAGATCTGCAAGCCCGCGGTCAGCTCGATGCTGGCGAGCCTGTGGAACGAGAACATCCTCGACGACGCCCACCAGACCCTGCAGGACACGAACGACCGCTTCCTCGCCAACATGCAGCGCGGCGGCGTCTACTCGGTCATCCCGCGGGTGCCGGGGGGCGAGATCACCCCCGACAAGCTGATCGCGCTCGGTGCCGTCGCCAAGAAGTACGGCCTCTTCACCAAGATCACCGGCGGGCAGCGCGTCGACATGTTCGGGGCCCAGCTCCACCAGTTGCCCGACATCTGGGAGGAGTTGATCGGGGCCGGGTTCGAGAGCGGCCACGCCTACGGCAAGGCCCTGCGCACCGTGAAGAGCTGCGTCGGCACGACGTGGTGCCGGTTCGGGGTGCAGGACTCGGTGAAGTTCGCGATCCGGGTCGAAGAGCGCTACCGGGGCATCCGCGCGCCGCACAAGATCAAGTCGGCGGTGTCGGGCTGCGTGCGCGAGTGCGCCGAGGCGCAGGGCAAGGACTTCGGGCTCATCGCCACCGAGAACGGCTACAACCTCTATGTCTGCGGCAACGGCGGCATGCACCCCCGCCACGCCGACCTCCTCGCGAGCGACATCGACGAGGACACCGCCATCCGTTACATCGACCGGTTCCTCATGTTCTACATCCTCACCGCCGACCGCCTCACCCGCACCTCGGTGTGGCTGCAGCAACTGGAGGGGGGCATCGACTACCTGCGCGAGGTGGTGGTGGACGACAAGCTGGGCATCTGCGACGAGCTCGAGCGCCGCATGGCCCACCTCGTCGACACCTACCGCTGCGAGTGGAAGGAGGTCGTCGACAACCCCGAGCTGCGCCGCAAGTTCCGGCAGTTCGTGAACACCGACGAGACCGAGGTCGGCATCGAGTTCGTCGACGAGCGCGGGCAGCAGCGGCCCGAGTACTGGGACAAGGCGGTCATCCCCGTCGAGGACGTCACGCGGCCGGCGGAGGAGCGCGCGCGCGCGTTGAGCGACTCGTCGGGCAAGCGCTGGGTCAACGTGGGGCGGGTCGCCGACTTCCCCGCCGACGGCGGCGCCGCCGTGAAGTACGGCCGCACCCAGATCGCGGTCTTCAACTTCTCGTCCCGCGGCGAGTGGTACGCGACCCAGAACATGTGCCCCCACAAGCAGGCGTTCGTCCTCTCGCGCGGCATCGTCGGCGACGCCCAGGGGACCCCCAAGATCGCCTGCCCCCTCCACAAGAAGGTCTTCGGCCTCCAGACCGGAGCGTGCCTGAGCGGAGAGAGCTACGAGCTGATGACGTTCCCGGTGAAGGTCGACGACGACCGCGTGTACCTGGAGCTGCCGCCCGAGGAGCAGCTCGACGCCTTCCTCGGCACCGACACCGTCTGCAGCGCCGCCGCGCGCACCCGAGGACCCGCGACGGGCGCCTCGAAGGAGCCGGCCGCGCCCTACCTGCGCAGCGAGCGCCCCGACGGCCAGGTCGACTACTTCGCCGAGCGCCAGGCAGCCGGCGTGTAGCGGGATCCCGCGACCTGGCCCGCCCATCCGTCGCCTGCGGCTCCGCCGGGCGCCCAACCAACCCTTCCAGGAGTCCGCGTCGTTCTACGGCGCAGACTCCTGGGGAGAAATCGCCGCGTTCCCCAACGTCCTCTTGACAGCTAGAAGAGCTGCGGGCTATCGTTCCTCTAGATGGCTAGAGCGAGAAGACAGGACGACCTTCGAGGCTCGCTCGACCTGGTGATCCTGAAGACGCTGTCGCTGGCCCCGATGCACGGTTGGGGCATCGGCCAACGGATCCGGCAGATGTCCTCGGGCGTGCTGGCGGTCAACCAGGGCTCGCTCTATCCGGCCCTCCAGCGGCTCGAGAAGCAGGGGCTGATCGGCAGCGACTGGGGAACGAGCGACAACCACCGGCGGGCGCGCTACTACCGGCTGACGCCGTCGGGCCGGCGGGCGCTCGGCGACGAGATCGACAGTTGGCAGCGCTTCGCCGAGGGTCTCGGCGCGGTGCTGCGGAGCACGTGATGCGGTGGGCGTACGCGGCCCGCGCCCGTCTCCGCCTGCTGCTGTTCCGCGAAGAGGTCGAGCAGCGGCTGGACGAGGAGTTCCGCTTCCATCTCGACATGGAGACGGAGCGACTGGTGCGGGCGGGAGTCGACCCGCGGGAGGCGCGTCGACGGGCGCGCGCCGCTTTCGGCGGCGTCGAAGCGCACAAGGACGCGATGCGTGACGGCCGCGGCTGGGCCTGGCTGTCGGAACTCGGGCGCGACATCCGCGACAGCGTTCGGTCCTCGCGACCTCTGTTCGCGCTCCTCGTCACCGCGATGCTCGGGCTGAGCCTCGGCCTCGCCACGGTGGCATTCAGCCTGTTCGACGCGGTTCTGCTGCGGCCGTTGCCCTACGCCGACGCCGACCGCCTGGTTCGCGTCTTCACGTTCAACCGGGAAGCGCCGCAGTCGTTGCATGGCGCATCCCTCCCGGATTTCGAGGACTGGCAACGGCAGGTGCAGGGTCTCTCTCCGATCGCGGCGTGGGCTTCATTCCCGACCCACCTCGCCGGACGCGGCCCGGCGCGGATGGTCAGGACCGCCTTTGCCACGCCCCGGTTGTTCGACACGCTCGGCGTTCGGCCGATCCTGGGCCGCACGTTTCGCGACGACGAGAACGTGCACGGAGGCGACCTCCGCAAGGTCGTGCTGGGGTACGGACTGTGGCAGGACGCCTTCGGTGGATCGTCGGACGTCATCGGCCGGGAGGTCCAGATGCGCGGCCTCCGCACGAGGTGATTGGCGTGCTGCCGCCGCGGTTCGATTATCCCGATCGCACCCAGGCGTGGATGCCGCTCATGAGCCGCTACGCCATCACGGAAGTCTGGTGGAAACGGCGGGATCTGTACTTGCACGGCGTGATCGCCCGCCGGCGGCCCGGTGTGACCATCGCACAGGCGCAGGCCGACATGGACGCCATCGCCCGCCGGCTGGCCGAGGAGTATCCCGCCACGAATCGCGACACGCGTGCCCGCGTGCGGCAGCTTCGCGAGGCCGAGGTCGGGCAGCTCGGGTCCCAGCTCTCCGGCGTCACGGCGGCGGCGGCGCTGCTCTTCCTGCTCGGGTGCGTGAACGTGAGCGGCCTGTTCGTGGCGCGCGCCGCGGCCCGCGCGCAGGAGGTCGCGGTGCGTACCGCGCTCGGCGCCGCACCCGGGCACCTGATGCGCCAACACGTCGTCGACGGCCTGCTGTACGGACTTCTCGGCGGCGTGGCGGGCGTCGCCGTCGCCGCGGCGGCCATTCCGGCTCTGTACGCCCTCATCCCGGTGGACCTCCCCGCATGGATGCAGTTCCGCCTCGATCGCCGGACCATCGCGTTCGCGGCGGGCGCCAGCGCCGGAACCGGACTCGTCATCGCCACGACATCGCTCGCCTGGCACATGCGCCCCCGTCTCGCCAACGCGCTGCGGCAGGGCGACAAGGGAGGTCTCGAAACCAGCCCGTCATCCCGATTACGCCGGCAATTGATAGTGGTGCAAGTCGCACTCTCGGTCGCGCTGCTGGTTGGCACGGGACTGACGGTGCGGTCGCTGCTGCACCTCGGTCGGGTCGAAACGGGTATCCGCACCGACGGTGCGCTCGTCGCGTCGGTGACGGGCGACATCGTGCCGGGCTCCACCCGCGAGGAGTTCATCGCCCGTCACGCGCGCGGGTTTCGGCAAATGCGCGACGCGCTGGGGATGTTGCCCGGCGTTCACGCCGTAACCGCCGCCACCAGGATTCCGTTTCTGAACGCGCCCGAAGAGCGCCCGGTCTTCGAGCTCTATTCGCGCCGGCGGGACACGCCGGCGACGGCGTATCGCGGCGCCGTGCGAACGTCGAACGCCATGCCGGAGTATTTCGCAGGGCTCGGCGTGCCCATGCTCGACGGTCGCGACTTCGCGGATAGCGACACGCTCGAGACGCCTCCGGTGGCGATTCTCAGCCGGCGGGCGGGCGAGCTCCTCTTTCAGGGCGAGCATCCCCTGGGGCGGCAGATACGGTGGGGCGTCGATCCGTACTTCTGGGCGACCGTCATCGGCATCGTCCCGAACACGACATGGCATCAGGCGGATGACGGCGGCATCGAGATCTATTTCCACCACGGGCAGTTTCCCGCGGAGACGATGCGCTTCCTGATCTCGACGAGAGACGACCCTGCGCTGCTGGCGACGTCCGTGCGGCGCACGCTGGAATCGGTCAACCCGGACTTCGTCGTCGAGCGCGTCGTGCCTTTCGATCGCGTTGCCTACGAGGCGCTCTGGCAACGCCGCCTGTGGACGTTCCTGTTCCTCGTGTTCGGGACGGTGGCCGTGGTCTTCACGAGCGCAGGGCTGTTCGCGGTCATGAGCTATCTCGTCATCCAGCGCACGCGGGAGTTCGGCGTACGGACCGCATTGGGCGCGACCCGCTCCGACATCGTCGCCGCGGTCCTCCGCCATGGGGCGGGCATCGCGGCCGTCGGCACGGCATGCGGCCTGCTCGTCGCGCTCGCGATGGGCAGCTATCTCGAAGCGCTGCTGTTTCGGGTGTCCCGCTTCGACCTCGTGACCTTCTCGAGTGTCCCCATCGTCATCTGCGTGGTCACCCTGGTCGCGTGTGCGCTGCCGGCATGGCGCGCGTCGCGCGTGGACCCGCTGATCGCACTGCGTGACTGATCCCGTTGGACCTCGACCCGCGGGTGAGCGTCGATCCTCAGCAGTTTCTTTCGGATGACGTGGGTGTGGACGGTCGCGGTGACGTGACCGCGACCGTCCGTGGCGACCCGCGGGCACTCATGCAATCTTCACGAAATCTTAAGGTTCGTCTCCGGCACGAAGCGGATAAGGTCTTGCTGCTGAGGACGGTACCGCGTCGGCCCACATGACGCCGGGCCCTCTCCCGCGCCCGCGATCGAGATGAGCCGCTCGATCCACGCGCTCTTGGGACGCGCGGGCCGGCCTCGGCGCCCACGACCCGCGCCGGCCACCGAGCCGGCCGAGGTGCTCGATGGATGGGTGGGCCGCTACTTCGAGCGATACTGCGACGACGTGGTCTCGCCGATGCTCGGGCTGCGGATCGGCCGCCGCGCCCCCCTGGCCTTCGCAAGCGCCTCGCCCCGCAGCGTCACCATCGAGAATCCCGCCATCATGGAATGGACCGGCTAACGACACGGAGCTTCGCGGCCTGCCGGGCCGCTCCGCGTCAGCGGCGAACGCGAACGACCCGCTGGAGCGCATCCGGCAGCTCGGCCGGCAGACGGTATCGCTGGCCGACCGCATCCACGCGGCCCGGCGAATCGCGTCGCGCGCGGACTACCCGCCGTTCCGTCTCTCGCAATCGCTCCGGCTGATCGGCCAGATGGTCGTCGCCGGGCTCCCGACCCGGTCTTCCACGTGTCCATCACGGGGTTCGACACCCACGCCGAGCAGCTCCGCCGGCATCGTGGCATCTTGCAGGAGCTGAGCCAGGCGGTCGCCGCGCTCGCGCGTGACATGCGGGCGGCCGGACAATGGGGCCGCACCCTGGTGATGACGGTCTCCGAGTTCGGTCGTCGCGTGGCCGAGAACGGCACCCTGGGCACCGATCACGGCTCGGCGAGCGCGATGTTCCTGGCCGGCGGATCGGTCGTATCGGGGCTGCACGGCGGCATTCCCGCGTTGTCGACCGCCGCGGGGGCGGGGCGTCGCGGGAGGCCGTCCCGGTCCGGGCCGTTGACAACGGCTGGCGGATCGGCGTAGGGTGTGCCCACCAATTAAAAAAGGCGGCGTACGTCGTCGGCGCGCTTCTTCCGCTACCGCTGGTAGCACGTTCTTCGGGACGGGAGGGTCGTGACCATGTCGTGGCTGTTCAAGGTGACGGGTGGAGTGGGGGTCGCCGTGCTGCTGGGCGCCCTCTCGCCGGCGGTGAGCCGTGCCCAGGCCGTGTCCGACGGGGCGTCGGCGCGCGAGTTCGTGGACCGCTATTGCATCGCGTGCCACAGCGACCGCGGGTTCGAGCGCGGGACGGTTCCGGTGTCGCTGCAGGGCCTCGACATGACGGACGTCGGTGCCCACGCGGATGTCCTGGAGCGGGTGGTGCGGAAGGTGCGGGGCGGGCTGATGCCGCCGCCGCAGGTGCGGCGGCCGGACGACGCCGTGCGCGTCTCCATGGTCACGTGGCTCGAGACCGAGCTCGACCGCGCGGCCGCCGCCCGTCCGCCCGTGGGGCGACCGATGACCGCGCACCGGCTCAACCGCGCCGAGTACCGCAACGCGGTGCGCGACCTCATCGGGCTCGACGTGGACATCGACGAGCTGTTGCCGCCCGACGACGCCGACGCCGAGGGCTTCGACAACAACGCCGAGGTGCTGTCGGTCTCGACGACGCTGATGGAGCGGTACCTGACGGCGGCGCGGCGCATCAGCCAGCTCGCCGTCGGCGACCCCGACCTGACCTCGCGGTCAGCCGCCTACCAGGTGCCCAACCTCGAGGACCAGGACGACCGCACGAGCGAGGACCTGCCCTTCGGGTCGCGGGGCGGCCTCGCCGTCCGGCACTACTTCCCCCTCGATGGGGAGTACCTCTTCAAGTTCGACCTCCGCCGCAACTTCTACAACTACATCGTCGGGCTCGGCAACGTGCCGCACCAGCTCGACCTGCGCATCGACAAGGCCCACGTCGAGACGTTCATGGTCGGCGGCGCGTTCGAGGGCACGCGGTGCGCCACCAGCTACTGCGGCTCGGGCAGCGGCGGGTTCCCCGAGTGGGGGGCGTACTCGGTCGACGCCGACAACGAGCTGCAGGTCCGCGTGCCGGTGAAGGCGGGCATGCGGCTGGTCGGGGCGGCGTTCCTCGATCGGCCGGCCATCGACGAGGGGGTCCTGCAGCCGCGGCCGAGCCCCGCGACCTTCGGGTACAGCACCGACGACCGGCAGGACGGCAACCCCGCGGTGTCCAGCCTCACCATCACCGGCCCGTTCGACGGCGTCCAGCCGGAGTCGACGCCGAGCCGGGAACGGATCTTCGTCTGCCGGCCGGCGGGCCCGGGCGACGAGGCGGCGTGCGCCGAGGAGATCCTCACCAGCCTGGCGCGGCGCGCGTACCGGCGCCCGGTGACGGACCGCGACGTGAGCCTGCTGACGAGCTTCTACGAGGCGGGTCGCAGCGAGGGCGGGTTCGAGTCGGGCATCCAGGCCGCGCTCGAGTTCCTGCTGACGGATCCCGAGTTCGTGTTCCGCGTCGAGAACGCGCCGGAGGGCGTCGAGCCGGGCATCGCCTATCCGGTGAGCGACCTCGAGCTCGCGTCGCGGCTGTCGTTCTTCCTCTGGGGGAGCATCCCCGACGACGAGCTGCTCGACGCGGCGATCGCGGGAACGCTGAAGGAGCCGGCGGTGCTCGAGGCGCAGGTGCGCCGGATGCTCGCCGAGCCCCGCGCCCGGCGCACCCTGGCCGACAGCTTCGCGGCCCAGTGGCTCGGACTCGGCCGGCTCGGCAACGCGAGGCCGGACCCGACGGTGTTCCCCATGTTCGACGAGAACCTGCGCACGTCGATGCAGCGGGAGACCGAGCTCTTCCTCGAGGCGCAGGTGCGCGACGACCGGCCCCTGGCCGAGCTGGTGACGGCCGACTACACCTACGTGAACGAGCGTCTCGCCGAGCACTACGGGATTCCCGACGTCCACGGGAACCACTTCCGGCGGGTGACGTGGCCCGACGACCGGCGGGCGGGCATCCTGGGGCAGGCGAGCATCCTGACCCTGACCTCGTACGCGAACCGCACGTCGCCGGTGACCCGCGGCAAGTGGGTGCTCGAGAACCTGCTGGGAGCCCCGCCCCCGCCCCCGCCGGCCGACGTGCCGGACCTGGAGGCGCGCGGCGAGGGCGAGCCGCCGACGTCGCTGCGCGAGCTCATGGAGGTCCACCGCGCGAACCCGGCCTGCGCCGCGTGCCACCGGACGATGGACCCGCTGGGCTTCTCGTTCGAGAACTTCGACGGGATCGGCCGCTGGCGCACCACCGAGGACACCGGGGTGCCGGGAGAGCTCGGGCCCGCCATCGACCCGTCGGGGGTGGCGCCGGACGGCACCGCGTTCGCGGGGGCGAGCGGCTTCCGGCACATCCTGGCGAGCCAGGGCGAGTTCATCCACACGTTGACGGAGCGGTTGCTGACGTATGCGGTCGGGCGCCGGCTGGAAGCGGCCGACATGCCCGACGTCAGGCGCATCCTGCGGGAAGCCGAGGAACAGGACTCCCGCTGGTCGGCGGTGATTCTGGCGATCGTGAAGAGCGCGCCATTTCAGACGAGGAGGATAGGCTGATGATCGTGACGAAGACGGTAATCCCGCGTCGGACGGTGCTGCGCGGCGTCGGGACGGCGTTGGCCCTGCCGCTCCTCGACGGGATGGTGCCGGCGCTGACGGCGCTGACGAGGACCGCGGCGGCGCCCACGAAGCGGCTGGGCGTCGTGGTCGTGCCGAACGGCGCCCCCGTGGAGTACTGGACGCCGAAGACGGCCGGCGCCGACTTCGAGTGGACGCCGAGCCTGAAGGCGCTGGCCCCGGTGCGCGAGCAGGTGCTCGTGATGACCAACCTCGACAGCGTCGGGGCCGAGCCGGGCCGCGGGACCACCCATTCCCAGGCGGCGTCGGCGTTCCTGACCGGCGCGCGCCCGAGGCGCACCGCGGGGGCGGCGCTCGAGCTGGGCATCTCGATGGACCAGGTGGCGGCCAACGCGCCGGGCATCGGCCGCGAGACCCAGTTGCCGTCGCTGGAGCTCTCGCTTGAGGGCGGCGACACCGTGTACGGCGTGTCCACGTGCGACGGGGGCTTCAGTTGCGCCTACCTCAACAACTCGTGGGCGAACCGGACGACGCCGATGCCGCGCGAGACCAACCCGCGCATCGTCTTCGAGCGGCTGTTCGGCGACGTGGGCAACACGAGCGCCGAGGCGCGCCGCCGCCGCATCGAGCAGCAGCGGAGCATCCTCGACGCGGTGAAGGGCAAGGTCGGCCATCTCGAGACGGGCCTCGCCCCCTACGACCGCCGGAAGCTCGACGAGTACCTCGAGGCCGTCCGGGGCATCGAGCGGCGCATCCAGCTCGCGGAGCAGCAGGCCGATCGCGAGCTGCCGGCCGTCTCCTCGCCGGCGGGCATTCCGCTGTCCTACGAGGAGCACGCGCGGCTCATGTTCGACCTGATGATCCTGGCGTATCAGACGGACATGACGCGGGTCATCTCGTTCATGGTCGGCCGCGAGGAGAGCGGCGTGACCTACCCGCAGATCGGCGTCACCGAGCCGCACCATCCGCTCAGCCATCACCGGGACAACCCGGAGAAGATCGAGAAGCTGGCGCGCATCAACGCCTATCACATGCAGTTCTTCAGCGACTTCCTGGTGAAGATGCAGTCGACGCCGGACGGCGACGGCACGCTGCTGGACAACGTCATGGTGATGTACGGCTCGGCCCTGCGGAACTCGAACCGGCACACGACCCAGAACCTGCCGATCCTGGTCGCGGGAGGCGGCGGCGGGGAGATCAAGGGCGGGCGCCACGTGGTCTGCCCCGAGGGCACCCCGCTCACCGATCTCCAGTACACGATGCTGGCGAAGCTGGGCGTCCCGGTCGACGGCTTCAGCGGGACCAAGGGCCTGATCCACGAGCTCTCGGAGCTCTCGTAGGCGCGTCGGCCGGGCGGCGATCGGAGCCACGAGTGACGATTGCCGCCCGGTGTCGTTCCCGTCTCTCGCTTGCGGTCGGGGGCGCCTTCCGCACGGCGGCGACCCCCGACCGTTGCACCTCGGTGAGCCGGGCGACGCCACCGGTAGCCGTGGCGGACCCGCGTTGCGCTCGAATGCGGTGGCGCAGGCTCCTGCGGCCAGTGTCACGCCTAACGATGGGTTCATCCAACAAGGTGCCCGTCTCAAGAGCTCGAGCCCTCGGATTCCTGTTCCTATTGGCAGGAATGGGCCGAGAATCGCTTTGGCTACCCAGCCCCGCCGGCGAGACGGACGGCCAGTTGCATTAGAGGCACTTGTCAGGCTATGTGCCGGGAGTGAGACCATGGGCGGAGGGAGGATCGGCATGCGGCTGAGCGGCAAGTGGGTGGCTGCGGCGGCGGTTGCGTGGCTCGGGATGGCCGGCGTGTCGGCGCAGGACGCGGACCTCCGGCTGATCGAGGCGGTGCGGGGCCAGGACCACGGGGCGGTGCGGGCGCTGCTCGACCAGGAGGTCGACGTCGACGCCCGAGAGGGCGACGGGGCGACGGCCCTGCACTGGGCGGTCGTGCGCGACGACGTCGAGGTGGTCGAGGCCCTGCTCGGCGCCGGGGCCGACGCGGACGCCGCCAACGACTACGGGGTGACGGCCCTCAACCTCGCCTGCACCAACCGGAACGCCGAGGTGGTCGGCAGGCTCCTCGAAGCCGGAGCGGACCCGAACGCGGCGACGTCGATGGGCGAGACGCCGCTGATGACGTGCGCGGGCACCGGCACCGCCGATGCGCTGGCCGCGCTCCTCGACCACGGTGCCGAGGTCGACGCCCGCGAGAGGTCGCACGGGCAGACGGCGCTGATGTGGGCGGCGGCCCAGGACGACCCCGACGCGGTGCGGGTGCTGCTGGCCGGCGGCGCCGACGTCGGCGCCCGTTCCGACAGCCATCTCCTGCCCGTGAACCGCGGCGTGGGAAACGCCTTCGAGCAGTCCGTGCTGGAGCCCCAGCGGGGGTCGACGCCGCTGCTGATCGCGGCCCGGAACGGCCACGTCGAGAACGCGCGGCTCCTGCTCGACGCCGGCGCCGACGTCGACGACAGGGCGCCGAACGGCCAGTCCGCGCTGGTGCTCGCCAGCTTCAGCGGCCAGGGCGAGCTCGCCGCGTTCCTCCTGGAGCGCGGCGCCGACGCGAGGGACGCCACCACCGGTTACACCCCCCTGCACACGGCGGTGCTGCGCGGCGATCCGGAGCTGGTCGGGGCCCTGTGCGCGCACGGCGCCGATCCCAACGCCCGTCTCACGGGCGGGAGCCGGCTGCAGCGCAACCTCAACTACTACTCCCTGTCCGCGACCCTGGCCGGGGCGACGCCGTTCTGGCTCGCCGCCAAGTATGCCGAGGTCGACATCATGCGCCTCCTCGCCGATTGCGGCGCCGATCCCCTGCTCTCGCCCGACAACGGCGTCACGCCGCTGATGGCCGTCGCGGGGGCGGGGTGGACGACCCGGTCGAGCAACCGCCGCGGCATGGGCATCGGGGTCGACGCGGCCCGGCTGCTGGTCTCGGCCGGCGAGCCCCGGACGCGGGAGGGCGTCCGGCTCGCCCTCGAGCTCGGCAACGACGTGCACGCGACCGATCCCGACGGCAACACCGCGCTGCACCACGCGACGAGGCTGGGCTACCCGGCGGTCGCCGAGCTCCTGGTCGAATACGGTGGGGAGCTGTACTGGAGGAACAACGACGGGGCGTCGCCCTCCGACCTGGTATGCCGCAACGCCGATGGCAGGCTGGTGCGCCGGTCCGACGGCGGCTGCGTGGATTGATCGCGATCGAACGGCAGGGCGCCGCGCGAAGCGGCCCGGCGCCCTGCCACCCGCGCTTCCTTCCCCAACCCACCACGGCGAACCGGACCCCGCGGTGCGCGCCGCCAGGGAGCGGCGGCCCCGGCGGCGGGACATCTGTCTCGAACCCTGGATTGGGGCGGGGCGGACGATCGGAGCGCATCCGCGCACCGTTCTCTATACTGGTAGCTGATACGGCACGTCGAGGGCCGGCCGGCCATGGGGCCGGGGCCTGCCGGCGAAGCGGCAGCCAGGGGCCGGGCCCCGAGGCGGGCACCGGTCCGGACAGAGAGGACGAGGACATGCGGTCGAGCATGCGCGGACGGGTAGGGACCGCGGGCGCGCTGGCCCTGGCGCTGGCGGGGCTGGCCGGGTGCGAAGCCACCCTGTCGCCGTCCGAACAGGTGTTCTTCACCGTCGACGACGTCCAGCTCGGCACCGGCGAGCAGGCGCTGCCCGGTGACGTGGTCAGCATCCGCTACGTGATCTGGCTGTGGGACGAGGACGGCCCCGACCGCAAGGGCCAGCAGGTCGGTTCGGGGGAGCTCGAGTTCGTGCTGGACATCGACCCGGTCCTGCCCGCCTTCGAGAGGGGGCTGTCCAGCATGCGGGTCGGCGGCCTGCGGCGCATGCAGGTCCCGCCCGAGTTCGGCTTCGGCCCGACAGCGGAGGGGAACATACCGCCGAACTCGACGCTGGTCATCGAGATGGAGCTGCTCGAGGTGAGGCTGTACGTCACCGACAGCTCGCCGTTCCGGGTCATCGATCTCCAGGTGGGCGACGGCGCGGTGGCCGCCGACGGCTACGTGCTGACGGTGGTCTATGCGGGATGGCTCTATGACGCGAGCATGCCGGACGGCAAGGGCCGGCAGTTCGAGGTCAACAACGAGGGCTATCGCTTCAGCCTCGGCCTGGGGCCAGAAATTTCCGGGTGGCATCAGGGCCTGGTGGGCATGCGGGAGAACGGCGAGCGGCGGCTGATCATTCCGCCCGAGATGGCCTACGGCGAGCCGGGCCGGCGGCCCCGGATTCCCCCGAACGCCACCCTGCTGTTCGACGTCACCCTGGTCAGCGTGCAAGTTCCCTGATCCGGGACGCCGCGTACTCGGAGGGCATGCCCAGAATCCGCGTGATCGCGTTGATCGTCTGGGCGGTGAGCGTGATCTCGTTGTCCGCACTGTACGTCGCGCGGCCCGAGCTGCTGGAGCCCGAGCGCGTGGCCAGCGCGTTGCGCGGGTCCGGCCAGCCCGTCCTGCTCGGGTACTTCGTCCTCAACGTGGTGCGGGCGTTCACCCTCGTGCCCGCCACCGTGCTCGTCATCGCCGGCACGCTGCTGTTTCCCGACCGGCCGTGGTTCGTGACCGGCAGCGCGCTCGGCGGCGCCGTCGCCTCGGCCCTCCTCATCTACTACTTCTTCGACTTCCTCGGCCTCGGCGACCTCTTCGAGCGGCGCCACGCCGCGCGCGTGCGGCGGCTCGAGGCGCAGATGGCCCACCGGGGAGG
Organism: Vicinamibacterales bacterium; assembly: GCA_965215105.1. Taxonomy (GTDB): domain Bacteria; phylum Acidobacteriota; class Vicinamibacteria; order Vicinamibacterales; family UBA8438; genus JAJEEA01. The sequence continues at coordinate 4,590,069 of OZ244051.1, read as the reverse complement.
GTTCTGGCTGGTGGCCGGCTGGTCGGCGTTTCCCCTGACGCCGACCGACGTCATCTGCTACGTGGCCGGCACCCTGCGCATGCCGGTCGCGAGGTTCGCCGCCGCCGTCGCCCTGGGCAAGCTGCCTATCGTCGTCTTCTACGTGTGGGCGACGGGCACCCTCGTCGAGCAGTGGTACGGCCCGTAGCCCGTAGCCGGCCCCCCCGCGCGCCGCGACCTGCCGGGCTCGCGTGGAGAGTCTGGCGATCCGAGTGCCGGTCGTCGAGTTCGATGCAGCGATTGGGGAAGCCTGGGCGCGCCTGTTCGCGCGCCTGCGCCGCCGCGGAACGCTCATTCCGACCACCGACCTCACCGTGGCCGCCACCGCCGTGCATCTGGGTTTCCCGGTGCTGGTCGGTCCGTCCGACCGACCAGCGTCACTTCCGGTGCGTCGAAGGCCTGGACGTGGAAGTCCTGAACCTCTCGGACGCCTGATCGAGTAGATTGATGGGCACCCAAGGAGGAACCATGCGCCATCGCCGCTCCCGCCGCCTTCGCCCGCTCACGATCTGCCTCGCCATCGTCCTTGCTGCCGGTGCGGTCGCGTCCGCCCAGCGCCGGGACGGGGTGCCGGCGGTGCCCGCCCCGACCGCGGCGCGGGTGCTGCACACCGCCGAGGTGCCGCGCATCCGGGTGGTGCCGGTGGCCACCGGGCTCTCGCATCCGTGGGGCATGGCGTTCCGCGGCAACGGCGACATCCTGGTGACCGAGCGCGACCGCGGCGCCCTGCGGGTGGTGCGCGACGGCCGGCTCCTCGAGCGCGACGTCCCCGGCGTGCCCGAGGTGTTCGCCGAGTCCGACCGCGCCGGCCTCATGGACGTCGCGGTGCATCCCGACGACGACCGGCTCGTCTACCTGAGCTACAGCAAGTCGATCGTCCGCGACGGCGAGGAGGGGGTGACGGTGGCCCTCGCCCGGGGGCGCCTCGACACGGGGGCGCTGACCGAGGTGCGGGACATCTTCGTGGCCGAGGGGCTCGACCGCGGCATCGCCGCGTCGCGCATCAGTTGGGGCCCCGACGGCTCGCTCTACATGACCGTCGGCGGGTCCTACGTCTTCGCCGACACCGGCAGCTACGCCCAGGACCCGCGGAACCACTTCGGCAAGCTGATGCGGCTGACCGAGGACGGCGCCGCCCCCGCCGACAACCCGTTCGCGGGCGACCCCGACTATCTGCCCGAGATCTACTCGATGGGCCACCGCAACCAGCTCGGGCTGGCGTGGCATCCCGAGACCGGCGAGCTGTGGGCGACCGAGAACGGGCCGCAGGGGGGCGACGAGGCCAACATCATCCGGGCCGGCGCCAACTACGGCTGGCCCCTCGCCTCCTACAGCCGCGAGTACTCCGGGGTGCGGGTCAGCGAGACGCCGTGGCGGGCGGAGTTCGAGGACCCCGCGGTGGTGTGGTGGCCGTCCATCGGGCCGTCGGGGCTGACGTTCTACACCGGCCCCCACTTCCCCGCGTGGCAGGGCAACCTCATGGTGGGCTCGATGATGGAGGGGCGCATGCCGCGCACCGGCCACATCGACCGCGTCGTGTTCAACCGCCGGGGCGAGGAGATACGGCGCGAGTCCATCCTCACCGAGCTCCGGCAGCGGGTGCGCGACGTGCGCCAGGGCCCCGACGGCTACCTCTACGTGCTCACCGACGAGGACGACGCGGTGCTCTTCCGCATCGAGCCGGCCCGCGCCATCGTCGACCCGCCGGGCAGCGCCATCTTCGTCGAGCGGGCCGACGAGCCGCGGGTGGCGCCCCTGCCCGAGTCCGAATGGACCGCCGAACAGCGGTCGGTCGTCGAGCGGTACGCGCCGGACGGGGACGCGGGGAACGCGCTGCGCACCCTCGCGCGGCTGCCGGTCCTCGCCGACCGAGTCATGCCGTTCCTGACGTACGTGTCGAACGACTCGACGCTCTCGCCGCGGCACCGCGCCCTGCTCGTCCTGCGGACCGCGTGGCTCGCGCAGAACGGCTACCTGTGGTCGTCGCACGCCGGTCGGAGCGACCACGGCCTGACCGCCGACGAGGTGCGCCGCATCGCCGAGGGATCCGGCGCCGACTGGACCTCGTTCGAGCGCACCCTCATCGGCCTCGCCGACGAGCTGTTCCGCAACGCTGCGGTCACCGACCGCACCTGGGCCGAGCTGACGCGGATGTACTCGCTCGAGAACCTGGCCGACGCGGTGGTGACCGTCAACGAGATCACCGCGGCTTCGGTCCTCTTCAACTCGCTCGGGGTCCAGCCCGACGCCGGGGCCGAGCACCTCATCCCCACCGACGACGTCGCCTACCGCATCGACGCGCCCGACCGCGAGCCGCCCCTGACCGCCCCCCGCATCGACCCCGTCCCTGGCGACGGCCTGCGGGTCGGCCGCACCCTGCGCCGTCACCCCGCGATGGCCGACGTGTGGTACTCGAACCCCCGCTACGTGCTCGACGAGGAGCAGTCGCGCCTGACCCCCCACGACCGCGAGCTCGTCATCCTGCGCACGGGGTGGAACGCCCAGGCGGTCTACGAGTGGGCGAAGCACGTGGGCAGCGTGGGCCGCGCCCGCGACCACGGCCTCGAGCCGCTCTGGATCGCGCAGGGGCAGGACGCCCCCGGCTGGAACGCGCGCGAGCGCCTGCTCATCGACGCCGCCGACGAGATGTACACCGACACCATGATCTCGGACGAGACGTGGGCGGGGCTCTCCGAGCACTACGACGAGCACCGGTTGGTGAGCATCGCGGCCACCGCGGCCCGCTACCGCAAGGTGTCGATGACCCTGAACGCCTTCGGCGTCCAGCCGCTGCCCGACGACGAGCGCTTCCCGGTGCTGGCGGGGTACCAGGACTAGCCCGCCCATCGTCGCCTGCGGCTCCGCCGGGCGCCCAACCAACCCTGCTGGGAGTCTGCATCGTTCTGCGGTGCAGACTCCCAGCCCGCCAATCGTCTTCTGCGGGTCCGCGTTGCGTCGGGCGCTGCGCTTGTCTCCCGGGCTGACTATGCGATAGATTGCACGCACGAAGGGTGTTCCGCCTGCGTCATGTTCCGCGGACGGAGAGCGCAGTGTTCAAGTGGAGAAGGCGCCGGTCGAAGGGAAACCAGGGAGACCGCGACCTGGAGGAAGCGGCCCGGATTCTGGAGGAGGCCGAGTTCAGGAGCTTCCTGGACGGTCCCGGGCGACCGGCCGGTTCCCACGGCTCCGATGGCGACGGCGGGACGGACGGCGGGAATTCGCCCGACCCTCCGGTCACGAGCCTGGACGCATCCCCGGGCGACGATTCCGACTAGTGGACCGTCTTTGAACGAACATTGCGACGCCCGCGACGCCCTGTGGCACAATGGCGGCATGAAGCGGTTGACCGTCGCGGGCGCGGCGGTGGCCGTGATCCTGGCCATCGCCGCCGGGGCCGTGTCCGCGCAGTGGGGCTGGCGGACGCGCTACCCGCCCCGCATCCGCCCCCCGGAGCAGCGCGACGCCGGTTTCTCGTTCTGCCGGCTGATGTACGCGAGCGAGTACAGCGGCCGCGGCATGGGCCGCTGGTCGACCGACTACCCCTACGCCGACATCAACTTCATGATCCGGCTGTCGGAGATGTCGACCACCGCGGTCAACTTCGACCCCGACGACGAGCCCATCCACTGGGTGGTCCCGGTCACCAACGACGCCCTGTTCGGCTGCCCGTTCATCATCGCCTCGGCCGTCGGGTCGATGGTGCTCTCCGACGACGACGCCGACCGCCTGCGCGACTACCTGCTGAAGGGCGGCTTCCTCTGGGTCGACGACTTCTGGGGAAGCTGGGAGTGGGACCAGTGGGTGAGCCAGATCTCCAAGGTGCTGCCGCCCGCCGAGTATCCCATCGTCGACCTCCCCATCGAGCATCCCCTGTTCCGGACGATGTTCTACATCTGGGAGGTGCCCCAGATCGCCAACATCGGCTTCTGGCGCCGCTCGGGGGGGCGGACGTCGGAGCGCGGCTTCGACAGCGCCGAGCCGCACTTCCGCGCGATCTTCGACGACCGCGGCCGCATCATGGTCGCGATGACCCACAACACCGACATCCAGGACGCCTGGGAGCGCGAGGCGGACGACCCGCGCTTCTTCGAGTCGTTCGCGCCCGACGGCTACTCGCTGGGCATCAACGTGCTCGTCTACGCGATGACCCACTGAGGCGGCGCCGCGCGTCGCCGGGCTCGGGCCCGGCAAGTGCGCGACGGGCGCCGCCTTCACCGTTGCCCTCGCGCCGGTCTCCCGCCAGCGCGTCCAGCTCGAGCTCCCGGCATACGGTCCCGTCGACGCGGTTGCTCGCGGGGCGCGCCGTCAGGGCGCCCCGGCCTGCGTCTTCTTCGAGACGAGGTCGAAGAACGAGAACAGGTGCCCGACCACCTCGGGGTCCCGCGAGATGAACAGCGAGTGGTCGCCGCCGGGGATCTCGATGTAGAGGTGCTGCATGCCCATCTCTCGCATCTTCGCCACCGACTCCCGTACCCCCGCGGTGGGGACCACCCGGTCGTCCGAGCCCTGGATGACCAGGAACGGGATGTGCCGGATGGCTTCGGCGTCGACGTAGCCCGCGTTCATGCTGCCGCCGGCGACGGCCGCGAGGCCGGCCCAGACGTCGGGGTGGCGGCTGGCGAGGTAGTAGGTGCCGGCGCCGCCCATGGAATGGCCCCAGAGGTAGATGCGGTTCTCGTCGATGGCGAGCTCCTCGGTGACCAGCCGGAAGACGTTCATCACGTCCTGCTCGGCCCGCCGGTCCTGCTCGGAGTCGCCGCGGTAGCCGTAGCCGCCCCGCCGCGTGTAGCCGAGGGGCGTCACCACCACGTACCCGTGGTGCTCGGCCTGGTCCAGGAAGCCCGCGTAGTTCATCAGCCAGTCGTACTGCCGCCCGGCCCCGTGCAGCGAGACCATCAGCGGCGCGGGGCTCGCGGGGTCGTAGCCCGAGGGGACGAACAGGGCATAGGGGATGGTCTCGCCGGTCTCCTCCATCACGTACGAGCGGTGCTGTACGCGGGGGTCGTTGACCGCGTACTCGTCGTCGCGCGCCTCGCGCTGGCCGAGGGCGTCGGCGGGGGCGAGGACCCCGAGCGCGAGCACGGCCGCGAGCGTCACGACGGGACGGGCCGAGCGGCGGATGGTCTGCATGGCTTCCTCCTGCGGGTTCCGGCGGATCCGACGCCCAGCATCATACGGCGGCGCCGGCGGTCCGGTAAACGTACCGCTCTCCGCCGGAGTCGTCAGCAATGGACCGTTTGGGATTAGTATTGACAACCCGGCGTCCCGCGGGGCGCCCAGGCAACCTGACGTGAGGTGCGCGATGAGGAAGAGCATTCCGGCGTTGGCGGCGGCGGTCATCGCCTTCGGGTCGTTCGGCACGCTGGGCGCCGCCCCGGCGCCGGCCGAGGACCTGGAGATCACCGAGTGGGTCGTCCCCTGGGAGAACACCCGCCCGCGCGACCCCTACGTGGACGGCGAGGGCCGGGTGTGGTTCGTCGGCCAGCGGGGCAACTACCTCGCCTATCTCGACCCCGGGACCGGCGACTTCCGGCGCTACGAGCTCGACCCGGGAACGGGTCCCCACAACCTGATCGTCGACGACGACGGGTTCGTGTGGTACGCGGGCAACCGGGCCATGCACATCGGCCGGCTCGATCCCGAGACGGGGGAGATCGAGAAGCACATGATGCCGACGCCCGACGCGCGGGACCCCCACACGCTGATCTTCGACCAGAACGGCGACATCTGGTTCTCGGTGCAGGGCGGCAGCTTCGTCGGCAAGCTGGGCACCCGGACCGGGACCGTCGACCTGATCCCGGTCGAGGGCGAGCGCCGGCGGCCCTACGGCATCGTCGTCGACGCGAACAACCGCGCGTGGTTCTGCCAGTTCGGCACGAACAAGCTCGCCTCCGTCGACCCCGAGACGCTGGAGCTCGAGGAGTTCGAGCTGCCCCGCGCCGAGGCCCGGCCGCGCCGGCTCGCGGTGACGTCGACGGGCGAGCTCTGGTACGTCGACTACGCGGGCGGCAACCTCGGCCGCTACGATCCGGAGACGGGCGAAGTCGACGAGTGGCCGGTGCCCGGCGGGGCCGAGTCGCGCCCCTACGGGATGGCCGTCGACGACCGGGACCGCGTCTACTTCGTCGAGTCGGGGGTGCGCCCGAACCGGTTCGTCGGGTTCGACCCGGCCACCGAGGAGTTCTTCACCGAGACCGCGATCGCGAGCGGCGGCGGGACCGTGAGGCACATGTACTTCCATGCGCCGACCCGCGCGATCTGGTTCGGCACCGACACGAACAACATCGGCCGCGCGATGGTGCCGTAGCCCGGAGGCCCGTGGCCCAGTACGACGACATCGCCGAGGCGTACCAGGACTCGAAGCAGCTCCCGTTCCGGAAGGCCGTCGAGCGCCACACGCTGTTCGAGGCGCTGGGGGACGTCCGGGGCCTGACGGTGCTGGACCTCGCCTGCGGCGGTGGCTTCTACACCCGCCTGCTCAAGCGGGCCGGGGCCGGCCGGGTCACGGGGGTCGACGTGTCGGCCGAGATGATCCGTCTCGCGCGCGGCGAGGAGGAGCGCGAGCCGCTCGGCTGTTCGTACCTCTGCGCCGACGTCGCCGATCTCGAGCCCGAGCCCGGGGGCGCGGACCTCGTCGTGGCCATGTACCTGCTGCACTACGCGGGGACCCGCGAGAAGCTCCTCCGCTTCCTGCGGGTCTGCCGCGACGCGCTGCTGGCCGGCGGCCGGCTCGTCGGGTTCAACGACAACGTGATGAGTCCGCCCCGGGGCACGGTGTCGTGGCGGAAGTACGGCATCGAGAAGACCGGCCCCCTCTCGGCCCCGAACGAGGGCGACCCCATCCACTACCGGTTCACCAACCCCGACGGGCGGCAGTTCGGCTTCCACAACTTCTTCCTGAAGCCCGAGACGTACCGCGACGCGTTCCGCGAGTCGGGGTTCCGCGACTTCCGCTGGCTCGGCGTCTCGCTCGCGCCCGGCGAGCGGGAGAACCCCTTCTGGGACGACTTCCTCGACAACCCGCCCGTGGTCGCCTACTCGGCGACGAAGTGACGTCATATAGACTTGAGCGTCCTCTGCCCGTCCCGACGAGGGCGGGCGCCGGCTCTCCGAACCCGCGGAGGAACGACACGATGAGCCGCTTTCGCGCCGGACCGGGCTTCCTGGTCGCCGCCGCCTTCATCGGACCGGGAACCCTCGTCACCGCGAGCCGCGCCGGGGCCGGGTACGGGACCGCGCTGCTCTGGGCGGTGCTGTTCTCGGTCGTCACCACCGCCGTCCTGCAGGACATGGCGGCGCGGGTCGGGCTCGCGGGCCGGCGGGGTCTGGCCGAGGCCATCCGCGACAGCCTCGCCAACCCGCGGATTCGGGCGGGCGCCCTCGGCCTCATCGCGACGACCATCCTCGTCGGGAACGCGGCGTTCCAGACCGGCAACCTCCTCGGGGCGTCGCTCGGCGTCACCCTGCTCACGGGGCTGCCGCAGGCGCTCCTGGTGGCGGTCATCGGCGGGCTGGCCGGCGCCCTGCTCATGACCGGCACCTACAAGACCATCCAGAACGCCCTGGTCGCCCTCGTGGGGCTGATGAGCGTGGTGTTCTTCGTGGTCGCCGTCCTCACCGCGCCCGACATCGGCGACCTCCTGTCGGGGCTGCTGGTCCCGCGGGTGCCGCCGGGCGCCCTGCTCACGGTGCTGGCCCTCATCGGCACCACCGTCGTGCCCTACAACCTGTTCCTCCACGCCAGCGCCGTCCTCGAGCGGTGGCCCGACGCGGAGAAGAACGACGAGAACCTCAGCGAGAGCCGGCGCGACACCCTGTTCTCGGTGGCCCTCGGGGGGCTGATCACGGCGGCGGTGGTGGTGGCCGCCGCGCCCCTGTTCGGGGAGGCCGGCGACGCCGACGTGGCGGCGGTCGCGGCCCGCCTCGAGCCCCTGCTGGGACGCGCCGCGCCGCTGTTCTTCGGCGTCGGGCTCTTCGCGGCCGGCCTCACCTCGTCGATCACGGCGCCGCTGGCCGCCGCCTACGCCGCGAGCGGCGCCCTGGGCTGGGGCTCCGACCTCAAGAGCCGGCGCTTTCAACTGCTCTGGGGCGGCGTGCTGCTGACCGGCATGGTCTTCGGCATCTTCCTCGGCGCGTCGCCGTACCAGATCATCCTGCTCGCGCAGGCCGGCAACGCCGTCGTGCTGCCGCTGACCCTCGTCCTGCTGCTCGTCGTCGTGAACCACACCGGGATCATGGGGAGGCACCGCAACTCGCGGCTCGCCAACATCGCCGGGGCGCTGGTCGTCCTCGTCATCCTCGGGCTCTCGGTGGTGCAGCTCGCCCGCGTCTTCGGCGTGGGGGGGTAGGCGTCCGCGCCGTGATCGAGACCCAGGCCGCCCTGGCCGACCTCGCCGCACGCATCGCCGCCGCCGACCGCGTCGGCGTCGATACCGAAGCCGACAGCATGCACTGCTACCGGGAGAAGGTATGCCTGGTGCAGGTCGGGCTGCCGGGCGCCGACGAGCTCGTCGATCCACTGGCCGGCGTCGACCTGAAGCCCCTGCTGGACGCCCTCGAGACGACCGAGATGGTGATGCACGGCGCGGACTTCGATCTGCGCATGCTCTACCGCCTCGACCTCGGCGCGCCGCGCGCGGTCTTCGACACCATGATCGCGGCGCGGCTGACCGGGGCCGCGAAGTACGGCTACGCCGCCCTCGTCGCCGAGCATTTCGACGTCGCCCTGCCCAAGGGCCTGCAGACGGCCAACTGGGCGCGCCGACCGCTGGCGCCCAGGCTCGCCGAGTATGCGCGCAACGACACCCGCTATCTCCTGCCCCTGGCGGAGCGGCTCGAGCGGCGGCTCGAAGAACTGGGCCGGCGTGAATGGCTGGGGCAGTCGTGCCGGCGCGCGGTGGCCGCCGCGCGCGTCGTCCGCGAGCGGAACCCGGAGACCGAGTGGCGCGTCAAAGGCAGTTACGTGCTCGGGCCGCGCGCGAGCGCGGTCCTGCGCGCGCTGTGGCACTGGCGCGAAGACGAAGCGCGCACCGCCGACAGGCCGCCGTTCCACGTCATGTCCAACGCGGATCTCGTCGACGCCGCGCAACGCTTCGATCGCGGGGAACGGGCATCACCGCGCGCGCTACGGGGAACGCGGCGCGCGCGCTTCTCCCAGGCGGCGGACGCCGCCCTCGCCCTCGATCGCGCCGAGTGGCCCGCACGCCCGGCGGGCCGGGTACGTCAGCGGCTCACCAAGTCGCAGGAGAAGCACGTCGCCGCCCTCAGGCAGCGGCGGGACCGCGCCGCCAAGGAGCTGGCCATCGACGCGGACCTCATCGCCCCGCGGGCGGCTCTGGAACGCATCGCCGCCGAAGGCAACAGCGGGCTCGACGCCCTGCTGCCATGGCAGCAGTCACTGATCGGCCGCGCGGACTGACGATGCTCAGGATCGGCTACGCACGTGACGACCGTTGACGTCCAGGCCATACCGCTTCATCACTTCATCCAACGGCACAGTCCGGGACTTTCCCGCGCGAAGGTCGATGAGTCGCTGCTCGGCGAGGTAGAGATCCTCCAGGTCGTCGAGGTGTTCCCGGATGGTCTCGATCGATGTAGAGGGTCGCATGGAATCACCCGCCTCGTGGCGGTCCGCGCGGCTCACGGCGCCGGTGTCTCCACCGCCGCCGGTACCCACGCCGGGGTGCCCTCCTCCCAGCGGTTGTCGGTCAGGGCGCGCTGCTCGGAGCCGTCGGCCCGCATGATGAAGAGCTCGCCGTAGGGCTGCGGGATGTCGTGCATCGGGGCCTCGTCCTTGAAGCCGTGCCGCGAGCTGCTGAACAGGATGTGCTCGCCGTCGGGCGACCACGCGGGGTGGGAGTCGCCGCCGGGGGTGGTGGTGAGTCGCCGCAGGTCGGTCCCGTCCGGCCGGATGGAGAAGATGTCGAAGTCGCCGTCCGCGAGGCGGCTGAAGACGATGAGGTCGCCCGCCGGCGACCACGCCGGGAAGTTGTCGTAGCCGGTGGTCAGGGTGTGCACCGCGCCGTCCCCGAGGCTGACGATGCGCAGCCCCTCCGCCTTGTCTCCCCAGACGCGGTAGACGACCTCGCCGCCGTCCGGCGAGAAGCTCGGAAACCCCGCGTTGAGGGGGCCGTGCGTCACGGCCCGCGGGTCGGACCCGTCGGGCCGCACCATCATCACGCGGCCGGGGCGGGTGCGGCGGGCCCCGAAGTAGCCGCCGGCCCCGAAGGCGATCCACTCCCCGTCGGGCGACCACTGCGGGGCCATGACCGACCCGTCGCCCCGGAAGATGCGCCGGGGCTCGGCGCCGTCGGTGCCCCACACGGCGAGCCCCGTCCGGTCGTCGGGCCTTCCGCGGCCGGTGCGCTCGCTGACCACGAGCCGGCGCCCGTCGGGCGACACCGCGGGGAAGCCGCTCGCGTAGCGCAGCTCGAACCCCGGGTCGCGCCCGGCCAGCACCTCGCCGGGCGCGCGCGGCCTCGCGATGGTCGCTATCGGCCCCTGCTGGTAGACGACCCGGCGGCCGTCGTGCGACCACGAGGGGTTGCCGATGTCGCCGGCGGCGCCCTTCCCGCCGTCGCTGAACGCGAGGGTCGCGGCCGGCCCCGACTTGGCGAGCCAGCCCACGCGGTCGGCCGCGACGAACTGCGGCGACAGCTTCAGCCCCGGGCCCGACGCGTGCTCGGTGCGCTCGCCGCTCGCCACGTCGACCGACACGATTCGCGCCTCCACACGCCCCTGGCCGCCGCGCCCGCGCGCCCTGAAGGTGTCCTCGACGGCCAGCTCGTAGAAGACCACGCGCCGGCCGTCCGCCGACCACCGGGGCGACCCCGCGAGCTGCCCGTCCGCGGTCAGCCTGCGCACCCCGCCGCCGTCCGCCCGCATGACGTACACGCTCGGCTCGTGCACGTGCTCCCAGCGCCCCGCCGCCATGCGCGGCGGCTTCCCGCGCTCCGACGAGAACGCGATCATCCGGCCGTCGGGCGACCAGCTCGGGCGATAGTCGCCGCCAAGCGTGTCGGTGAGGTTCCGCACCTCGCCGGTCTGCAGGTCCAGGCGGTGGATGTCGGTCGAGCCGTGGTCGCGGGTCGAGGCGAAGGCCAGCGACCGGCCGTCGGGCGACAGCGCGGCCTGGTCGTCGAAGGCCGGGTGGTCGGTCAGCCGCTCGAGCCCCATGCCGTCGGCGCGCACGCGGAAGATGTCGGCCGAGCCGTGGCGCTCGGAGGTGAACACCACCCACTCGTCGTCGAACGAGAACGACGCGTTGTAGTCGCGCTCGGACCCCGCGACCAGCTTGCGCGGGTTCGCCCCGTCGGCGTCGGCGATGAAGAGCACCGACTCGGTCGGGCTCCACTGGTCGACGAAGATCCGCTCCTGCGCCGCCGGCGCCGCAGCGGACGCCAGCAGGACGAGCGCCGCCGCCGTACCTGCACGGATCGAGCGCATGGTGTCCCTCCCTCCGGACCGCGCCGGATGCGGAACGAGCCGGCGCGCGGCCGGGGCGCCAGGTTGCCGAGTGCCGGCGAAGTCCGCCCACGGAAACGTTGTCCGTGAATCATACGGCGATTCGGTCGTCCGGACCGGGACTGGAACGATCCGCACCCTCCACCGTGCGGTGGCGGTTGCCGGCAGGCGGCCGGCGCGAAGCCGGCGTCGCTCTCGGCCCGGTCCCGGCGCGGTGGGTTGCCGGTCCCGACCAGACGGCGGTCGAGGGCGGCGTTGCCGTTCCCGGGCTTGATCGACGACGCGGACGAGTATACAGTGCGCCCTGACACTGAGACTCCAGTCTCAGTATAAAGTCGTAACCAGGGTGCCGGTCGGTGGGTGGCCCGAGGCCCGGCGACGGTGCGTACCCGTGAGGCCCTTTCCGGTGGGCGGCCCGAGACAGGGGCGCCTGACGTGCGAAGCGGGCGAGGAAAAGACATGTCGAAACGAGCCTGGACGCGATTGCTGCCCGCCTTGTCGCTCGTGGTGCTGGCGCCCGGCCTCGCCGGCGCCCAGGGAATCCTGCTGCTGGCCCACGGCGGCCGCGCCGACTGGAACCAGGAGGTCCTCACCCTGGCCTCCCGGGCCGACGCGACGGTGCCGGTCGAGGTGGCGTTCGGCATGGCGAACAAGCGGACCATCCGGGACGCGCTGGACCGGCTGGCGGAACGGGACGTCACGAGCGTCGTCGCGGTCCCGCTGTTCGTCTCGTCGCACAGCAGCGTCATGCGGGCCACCGAGTACCTGCTGGGGACCCGCGACGAGGCGCCGCCGCGGGAGCGCCATTGTCCAACCGGGAGCGGGGCACTATGATGGTCCCGTCAACTGCTCCCGCGGGGCTCGCGTCGAGCTCGCGGGCCGCCGAACGGCCGTTATCGACGAGGTCGGGACAATGAAGCGACGACTGCCCGGTTCACTCCGTGCCGCGACGGCGCCGGCCGCCGTCCTGATGGTCTTCCAGCTCGCCGCCGTCCCGGTGGCGGCGCAGGAGATCGACAGGACCGCCTGGGGACACCCGGATCTCGAGGGCATCTGGCTCGACGTCTGGGACACCCCCTTCGAGCGGTCGCCCGAGCTGGGCGATCGGGAGTTCGCGACCGATGAAGAGCGCGTCGCCCGAGATCTGGCGCGCCAAGTCGACCCGGGGCGCAACGTCCGCGGCCCGCGCGGGAGCGCGCAGGACGTGTCCGGGGCCTACAACGCCGTCTTCAGCTCGGCGAAGCCGGCGGGCCCGCGCACCTCGCTCGTCGTCGATCCGCCGGACGGGCGCATCCCCGCCCTGACCCTGGCGGCGCAGCGGCGGGAGGACATCAAGCGCGACTGGCGGACGATGCTGATGCGCAACACGCCGACCTGCGAGCAGCAGGCGCCCGGCTGCGAGGGCGGCGAGTACGGGCCGGTGTCGCCGCGCCGGTTCGACATACCGCCCTTCTACAACACGTTGCGGATGAACCGCCACGACGGGCCCGAGGACCAGAGCCTCGGCGACCGGTGCATGCTGGGCGCCACCCCCGACTTCAACGGGCACCGGCGCATCACCCAGGGCGAGGACGCCATCGCCATCGCCATCGACGTGGGGCAGGGCCAGGGCTTCCAGCGCGTCGTCAACCTGAGCGGGACCCATCCGGCGAGCCACGTCCGCCTGCGCCACGGCGACTCGCGGGGGCGCTGGGAGGGCGACACGCTGGTCATCGAGACCACCAACTTCTCGCCGAAGTTCCCGTATCGCGCCTCGGCCGAGAACCGACGGCTCGTCGAGCGGTACACCGTGGTCGACGCCGACACGCTCACCTACGAGGCGACCCTCTCGGACCCGACCACCTGGACGGCGCCGTGGACGGTCCGGCAGGAGCTGAGGCGCCAGAGCGACGTGCAGAACCGCATCTACTACGAGCCGCGGTGCCACGAGGGCAACTACGGGCTGCCCGCGATGTTCATCGGCCACCGGATGCTGGAGCAGGAGTTCGCCGAGGGGCGCGCCCCCGATCCGTTCTCGCTGGACACCACCACCGGCGGCGGCGGCGCCCGGTAGCCTTCGTCTATTCGCTCCTGAGTGACTGCGCGGGGTCGAGGCGCGAAGCCCGGACGGCCGGCCACAGCGACGCCAGGAGTCCGGCGGCGGCCAGACAGCCGGCCACCGACGCGTAGACGGCCCAGTCGAGCACCGCAACGTCGACCAGCAGGTGAGCGATGGTTCGGAGAGCTCCCGCCGAAAGCACCAACCCGACGGTGAGCCCCAGCAGGACCAACGCCATTCCGCGTCGAACGACCATGGCCCGTACGCCCGCCGGTGTCGCCCCGAGCGCCAACCGGATCCCGATGTCCCGCGCGCGCACCGAAACCGAGTAGCTCAGCAGTCCGTACAACCCGACGCCGGCCAGCGACAGCGCCAACGCCGCGAACACCGAGAACAAGACGCCCCATAGCCGGCGCTGCCACAGCGCGGCGTCTATTCGTTCCGTCATGCTCCGGATCGAAACGACGGCCGCGTTCCGGTCCTCCTGCGAGACCGCGGCCCGAATCGCCCCCGATACCGCGGTCTGGTCAAGCTGCGTGCGCAAGACGTAGTAGCCGCCGCCCACCGGCCATTGCGTGAACGGGTAGTACAGCTCGATCGCGTCACGCTCCGCGCCCTCGTGTCTGACGTCGCCTACCACCCCGACGACGCGGCAGTACGGGTTCGACGGCCCCACGGTGTCTCCCCACTGCACCATCTGCCCGATCGGGTTCCGCTCGCCGAAGAGCGCCCTTGCTCCGACCTCGTTGATGATGACCACCGGAGCATCGCCGCTCGCGTCGGTGCGCTCGAAGAACCGACCCGCCGTCAAGGGAATCCGCATCGCTTCGAAGTAGTCCCACGAGACATCGGCTCCGGCCGTCGGCAGCAGGAACTGGGTTTCCTCCTCCGCCTGGCCCTGAACCCGGAGCCGCCCGTGCCGCAACGCTCCGCCCGTGTAGGGGAGCGAGTTGGTGACCGCCGCGCTGTCGATCCCGGGGATGGCGCGCAGTCGCGCCAGCACGCGCTCGTGATACGCCGCGAGCAGCGCGGCCCGCTCCGCGCGCGGCGCTTGCGGGAACAGACTGTTGCGCGCGCTCGCCACGATCAGATTCTCGGCCTCGAAACCGTGATCCGCGTTCTGCATTTGCACGAACGTCTTCATCAGGAGTCCCGCGCCCAGCAACAGCAGCAGCGAGGCGGCCACTTCCGCCACGACGAGCGCGGAACGCCCCCATGAAGCGCCCGAGCTCCCCCGCGTCCCGTCCTTCAGCGCCTCGGTGAGGTTCACTCGCGAGCCCATCACCGCCGGCGCGACCCCGAGCGCCAGCCCGCTGATCGCCGTCGCCGCGAAGCAGAATGCCAGCACATGCGGGTCGACCGCGAAGTGCATCCACATCGGCAGCGAGTCGGGCAGCAGCGTCTGGAACGCGCGGACGGACACCCACGCGATGGCGGCGCCGCCGGCACCCCCGACGGAGGCGAGCAGCAGGCTCTCGGCCAGGAACCCCTTCGTCAGCTCGAACCGTCCCGCCCCCAGCGCCGTCTGCAGCACGTGCTGCTTGTGCTGCGTGAGGGCTCGTGCGACGAGCAGATTGGCCACGTTGAAGATGCAGATCAGCAGGACCAACGACACACCGCCGGCCAGCAACATCAAATAGGGACGTACCTCGCCCACCCCGGCGTCGCGCAGAGGCACGAGACGAACACCGACGTCGCGGTTGGTGGCGGGAAACTCTGCCGCGAGCTGCCGGGCCACCTCGCCCAGCTCGTCCTGCGCCTGCTCGATGGACACGCCGTGCGCGAGGCGCGCGACGGTCGCGTACCACCGTTGATCGCGCTGCTTCTCGCGATAGCTCTCCAGCCCCAGCGCGTACCAACTCTCCATCGTGAGCCACAGCGTCGCCCGGTCCGGGTACCCGTATCCCGCGGGCATCACCCCGACCACTTCGAACTCGCCCATGGGCAGCCGGATCATCTTCCCCAGCGCGTCGGGCGCACCGCCGAAACGACGTTGCCACAGCCCATGGCCGAGCAGCGCCTTGTTCACCGGTCCGCCCCTGCGATCTTCCTCTTCGGTGAAGAGCCGACCCAGGACCGGTTGCACGCCCACCGCGTGCATGACCTCCTGGTTCAGTTGCGCGATGACGACGGCCTCCGCCAGACCGTCGCCCTCGATCTGGGAATTGAAAACCGTATACCCGCCGATGTTCTCCAGCAGGCTCGAACGCCGGTTGTAATCTTCGATATCGAGCAGCGAGGCGTTTCTCTCCGCCCCCTGCTCGCTCTGCGCCACGGTGAACACCCGCACCAGGCGTTGCGCGTCCGGATAGGGGAATGGACGGAGGAGTATTGCGTAGACCAGGCTGAAGACCGCCGTCGCCGCCCCGATTCCCAGGGCAATGGTCGCTACGGCGGGAACGGTAAAGGAAGGCGTGCGCCGCAATGCTCGCCACGACAGCTCGAGATGCTTGAGCCAGCCTCGTGAGGCACGCGGCGCGAACCGATACGTCGCTTGTGTCGACATCACGTCTCCCTCGCATCAGCTTGCGCTTTCGGCGCAGGCAATGAGCTCTGGCCGGCTCGAATCAGAGGAGCCGCCGCCGCCCGCTTCAACGGCGCCATG
The DNA here is from genome assembly GCA_965215105.1 of Vicinamibacterales bacterium. Classification (GTDB taxonomy): domain Bacteria; phylum Acidobacteriota; class Vicinamibacteria; order Vicinamibacterales; family UBA8438; genus JAJEEA01. The sequence continues at coordinate 4,573,924 of OZ244051.1, read as the reverse complement.
CCGCTCACTAGACCAGACGCGCACAGCGCCGTCAAGGATCGGCTCCCCCGGGCCCCGGCGGGGTGCCGCCGCTCACGGCACCATGCCTCTCGCTGAACCAGACGCGCACAGCGCCGTCAAGGACCGGGCCCGCGGGCCCCGGCGCGTGCCGCCGATCGTGGCGATCGGCACACGGGGAACGCGGCCAAGACCATCGTGGTTGCCGACCGCATCCACGCTCCACCGGGCCCGGAGAATCCGCCGACACGTCACGAACGAAACGCCGGTCGGGCGTGCGCCGTCCTGATCCATGGGAACCGGTGGCGGTTCCCCCGGATTCGCGGCGGCGGACGCGGCGAACCGGCCTCGGGCTGCCGCGCGCATCGACGCGGCCGCCGTGGTGGTCGCGGGTTCGCCCGCGGCGGCTAGAATGTGTGCTTCTGGAAACCCGGACCGACCCCAGGTCGGCGGAGATGTCCCCATGACCCGACAGAACCTCTCTCGCCCGTTCGTTGCCGCGGCCCTCGCCGCCGGCATGGCGTTCCTGTCTCTCGGCGCGGCGTCGGCCCCGGCGCAGCCCCCCATCGTCCAGCCCGGCGCCCCCGGCGAGCCGAGCCGGACCATCTCGGCCGCCGAGGCGTCCGACCTCGCGGGCATCCGTTTCACCGAGGCCGACGTGATGTTCATGCAGGGCATGATCTCGCACCACGCCCAGGCCCTGGAGATGACCGCGCTGCTCGACACCAACACCGCCAGCGACGCCATGCGGGCGACGGCGCGGCGCATCGAGCTCTCGCAGGAGGACGAGATCGAGATGATGCAGGACTGGCTGGGCGAGCGCGGCCAGGACGTCACCGCCGTCGACGCGCACCACGCGGAGGGCTTCCAGCCGATGCCGGGGATGCTGACGGCCGAGGAGATGGCCAGCCTCGCCGACGCCGAGGGCGCCGCCTTCGACCGGCTCTTCCTCGAGCTGATGATCAAGCACCACCGCGGCGCCGTCACCATGGTCCAGAACCTGCTGCGCCAGCCCGGCGCGGCCCAGGACTCGGTGCTCTTCGGGTTCACCTCCGACATCACCGCCGACCAGACGGCCGAGATCGACCGCATGGACGCGATGATGGCCGAGCTGTCGCCCGACCCGCGGGTGCAGCTCGCAGCCGGCTTCGACGCCGAGCAGGCGCTGTGGAACATGGCGCTGGTGGCGACGCGGCCGATGCCCGAGGGCTTCTACGATCCGAACGACCCGGCGAGGCGGTCCATGCCGGTCCGGCCGGACCCGGAGCGGGAGGCCGAGGCGGCGGCCGAGGCCGGTGATGACGCCGAGGAGGGCGAGGCGGCCGAGGAGGGCGTGGGCGCCGACGCCGAGGAAGGCGAGGCGGCCGAGGCGGCCCAGGAAGCGGAAGAGGACGACGCGCGGGACAGCCCGCGGCGGCGCAGCCTCCTCAACTTCGGCAACACCGACCTCGCCTTCGCCGGCGACCAGGTCTTCGTGGGCAGCTACCACGGCTTCAACACCTACCGCGTCGAGGTCCCCGCGTCGCCCACGCTCGTCAGCTCGGTGGTCTGCCCCGGCGGCCAGGGCGACGTGTCGGTGGTCGGCAACCTGCTCATCATGTCGGTCGAGCAGACCCGAGGGCGGCTCGACTGCGGCCCGCAGGGCGTGGCCGAGCCGGTGAGCGAGCAGCGGTTCCGCGGCATCCGCGTCTTCGACATCGGCGACATGCGCATGCCGCGGCAGGTGGCGGCGGTGCAGACCTGCCGGGGGTCGCACACCCACACCGTGGTCACCGACCCCGACGACGAGGGCAACATCTACGTCTACGGCTCGGGGACCGGCGCCGTCCGCTCGGCCGAGGAGCTCGAGGGCTGCTCGGACGAGTCGCCGGCCGAGAACCCCGACAGCGCGCTCTTCCGCATCGACGTCATCCGGGTCCCGCTGGCGAACCCCGAGGACTCGGCCGTCGTCAACCGTCCGTTCGTGTTCCGCGACCCCGAGACGGGGCGGGCCGGGGGCCTGTGGCCCGGCGGCGACCACGGGCCGGGCACCCAGCGCACGGCCGAGACCAACCGCTGCCACGACATCACCGCGTTCCCCGATCTCGGCCTCGCGGCCGGCGCGTGCTCGGGCAACGGCATCCTGTTCGACATCTCCGACCCCGTGAACCCGGTCCGGCTCGACGACGTCATCGACCCGTCGTTCGCCTACTGGCACTCGGCCACGTTCAACCACGACGGCACCAAGGTCCTCTTCACCGACGAGTGGGGCGGCGGCGGGCGCCCGCGCTGCCGCGCTTCGGACCCCCGCGAGTGGGGCGCCAACGCCATCTACGACATCGTCGACGGCCGCATGGAGTTCCGCAGCCACTACAAGCTGCCCGCCCCGCAGACCGAGACCGAGAACTGCGTCGCCCACAACGGCTCGCTCGTCCCGGTGCCGGGCCGCGACATCATGGCGCAGGCCTGGTACCAGGGCGGCATCTCGGTGTTCGACTTCACCGACTCGGCCAACCCCGTCGAGATCGCGTTCTTCGACCGCGGCCCCATGAACGCCGAGCGGCAACTCAGGGGCGGCCACTGGTCGGCCTACTGGTACCGCGGCTACATCTACGGCAGCGAGATCTCCCGCGGCCTCGACGTCCTCGAGCTGCTGCCGAGCGAGTTCCTCACCGAGAACGAGCTCGCCGCCGCCGCGTCCATCGTGCCCGCCGCGTTCAACGCCCAGCAGCAGCGGGCCATCGAGTGGCCGGTGCGGCCGGTCATCGCGCGCGCCTACCTCGACCAGCTCGAGCGCAGCGACACGCTGGGCGCCGACCGCCGCGCGGCGCTGTCGGCCCTGCTCGACCGCGCCGGCGGGGCGGGCACCGACCCTGCCCTCGCGGCGGAGCTGACGTCGGCGGCGGAGGCGCTCGGCGACGACGCGTCGGCGGCGAGCGGGCGGACCGAGCAGCGGCTGGCCGCGCTGGCGGAGACGCTGACGGGTCTTGCAGAGCGCCTGCGATGACGTGTGAAGGGTGAAGATGGCCGGCAGGCCGCGCCGTCTCTCCGTCTCCCTCGCGCGTGCGAGCAATGGGATGAGCAGGGCCTCCACGGGGCCGGGCTCGGCCTGAAACGGGCTTCGTCATCCGATGCAGACGGGGGGCGGCCGGCGAGTTCCCGGCCGGCTCGAATCAGAGGGGCCACGTCACCGCGTATCGACGCCACCCGTGCGCGCGTCCCCACACCGTTGCGTCCTGGCGTAGCGTGACGCCGTCATCCTGGCGTAGCGTGACGCCGTCATCCTGGCAGTAGAATGTGAGTTTCTGGAACACGGACCGACCCAGGTCGGCGGAGATGACCCCATGACCCGACAGAACCTTTCTCGCCCGTTCGTTGCCGCGGCCCTCGCCGCCGGCATGGCGTTCCTGTCTCTCGGCGCGGCGTCAGCCCTGGCGCAGCCCCCCATCGTCCAGCCCGGCGCCCCCGGCGAGCCGAGCCGGACCATCTCGGCCGCCGAGGCCTCCGACCTCGCCGGCATCCGGTTCACCGAGGCCGACGTGATGTTCATGCAGGGCATGATCTCGCACCACGCCCAGGCCCTCGAGATGACCGAACTGCTCGACACCAACACCGCCAGCGACGCCATGCGGGCGACGGCGCGGCGCATCGAGCTCTCGCAGGAGGACGAGATCGAGATGATGCAGGAGTGGCTGCGCGAGCGCGGCCAGGAGGCGACGGCCATCGACGCGCACCACGCGGAGGGCTTCCAGCCGATGCCGGGCATGCTGACGGCCGAGGAGATGGCCAGCCTCGGCGAGGCCGAGGGCGCCGCCTTCGACCGGCTCTTCCTCGATCTGATGATCAAGCACCACCGCGGGGCCATCACCATGGTGCAGAACCTGCTGCGCCAGCCCGGCGCGGCCCAGGACTCGGTGCTCTTCGGGTTCACGTCGGACATCACCGCCGACCAGACGGCCGAGATCAACCGCATGGACGCGATGCTCGCCGAGCTGACCCCCGACCCGCGGGTGCAGCTCGCGGCCGGCTTCGAGGACGCGGGGCAGGCGCTGTGGAACATGGCGCTGGTGGCGACGCGGCCCAAACCCGAGGGCTTCTACGATCCGAACAACCCGGCGGGGCGGCCCATGCCGGTGCCGTCGGACCCCGAGCCCGAGGCGGCGGAAGCCGAAGAGGCCGGTGACGACGCCGAGGAGGGCGAGGACGCCGAGGAGGGCGAGGACGCCGACGCTGACGAAGGCGAGGAAGCCGAGGCGGCCGAAGAAGAGGAAGCCGAAGAAGAGGACGACGAGAACGACAGCTCCCAGCGGCGCGGCCTCCTCAACTTCGGCAACACCGACCTCGCGTTCGCCGGCGACCAGGTCTTCGTGGGCAACTACCACGGCTTCAACACCTATCGCGTCGAGGTCCCCGCCTCACCCACCCTCGTCAGCTCGGTGGTCTGCCCCGGCGGCCAGGGCGACATCTCGGTGGTCGGCAACCTCCTCATCATGTCGGTCGAGCAGACCCGCGGGCGGCTCGACTGCGGCCTGCAGGGGGTGGCCGAGCCGGTCAGCGACCAGCGCTTCCGCGGCGTCCGCATCTTCGACATCGGCGACATGCGCATGCCGCGCCAGGTCGCGGCGGTGCAGACCTGCCGAGGGTCGCACACCCACACCGTGATCAGCGACCCCGACGACGAGGGCAACATCTACGTCTACGGCTCGGGGGCCGCCGGCGTCCGGTCGGGCGAGGAGATGGCGGGCTGCTCGGACGAGTCGCCGGCCGAGAACCCCGACAGCGCACTCTTCCGCATCGACGTCATCCAGATCCCGCTGGCCAACCCCGAGGACTCGGCCGTGGTCAACCGTCCGTTCGTGTTCAGCGATCCCGAGACGGGGCGGGCCGGGGGCCTGTGGCCCGGCGGCGACCACGGGCCGGACACGCAGAGCACGGCCGAGACCAGCCGCTGCCACGACATCACCGCGTTCCCCGAACTCGGCCTCGCGGCCGGCGCGTGCTCGGGCAACGGCATCCTGTTCGACATCTCCGACCCCGTGAACCCCGTCCGCCTCGACGACGTCGTCGACCCCGCGTTCGCCTACTGGCACTCGGCCACGTTCAACAACGACGGCACCAAGGTCGTCTTCACCGACGAGTGGGGCGGCGGCGGCCGCCCGCGCTGCCGCGCGTCCGACCCGCGCGAGTGGGGCGCCAACGCCATCTACGACATCGTCGACGGCCGCATGGAGTTCCGCAGCCACTACAAGCTGCCCGCCCCGCAGACCGAGACCGAGAACTGCGTCGCCCACAACGGCTCGTTCGTCCCCGTGCCGGGCCGCGACATCATGGTGCAGGCCTGGTACCAGGGCGGCATCTCCGTCTTCGATTTCACCGACTCGGCCAACCCCGTCGAGATCGCGTTCTTCGACCGCGGCCCCATCAACGCCGACCGCTTCGTCATGGGCGGCTACTGGTCGGCCTACTGGTACCGCGGCTACATCTACGCCACCGAGATCGCCCGCGGCCTCGACGTCCTCGAGCTGCTGCCGAGCGAGTTCCTGACCGAGAACGAGCTCGCCGCCGCCGCGTCCATCGTGCCGGCCGCGTTCAACGCCCAGCAGCAGCGGGCCATCGAGTGGCCGGTGCGGCCGGTCATCGCGCGCGCCTACCTCGACCAACTCGAGCGCAGCGACACCCTCGGCGCCGACCGCCGCGCCGCGCTGTCGGCCCTGCTCGACCGCGCCGGCGGCGAGGGCCCCGACCCGGCGCTGGCGGCGGAGCTGACGTCGGCGGCGGAGGCGCTCGGCGACGTGGAGGGCGCCGGCGGGCGCACCGAGCAGCGGCTCGCCGCGCTGGCGGAGACGCTGACGGGTCTGGCGGAACGCTTGCAGTGAACCAAGGTGAGGAAGCCGTGTCGATACGGGTGACCAACGTCTCGCGGCACGGCTTCCGGATCTGCATCGGTGAACGGGAAGTCTACGCGTCGTTCAGGGACTTCCCGTGGTTCGAGCGGGCATCCGTGCGGCAGCTCACCACCGTCGAGCTCCCGAGTCGGCACCATCTGTACTGGCCCGAGCTCGACATCGACCTGGCCGTCGACTCGCTGGATTACCCGGATCGATACCCGTTGGTGAGTCGCAGCCATCCAGGGGTCGGGGCGCGACATGACGTGGAGTGATCGCATAGTCGTCGATCCGGATGTTCTGGTCGGCAAGCCGCTGGTCAAGGGAACGCGGATTGCCGTCGAGTTCGTCATCGATCTGATGGCGCGAGGCTGGACGCCGGAGCAGATACTCAACGAGTACGATCACCTGACGACGGAGGACATTCGGGCCTGTCTGGCGTATGCGGGCGAGTTGCTCAAGGCGGAGCGCGTGTACCCAACGCCGTCTGTGGTACGACGTGCTTGATGCAGCAGGTAATGGAATTCGGCCGGTATCGGCGCTACGGTCGTCGATCTGGGGGAACAGGAGCGGACGATGAACAGTAGGTCTGTCTTTGCCCGATGCGTGCCGCTGATCAGTGTGGCCATCCTGGCGGTCGCGTCGAGCGCGATGCCCGCTCACGCACAGCCCGCCGGCGACTTCGTGCCCGTCACCGACGCCATGCTGCAGGCGCCGGCGCCCGAGGACTGGCTGACGTGGCGGCGCACCACCGACAGTTGGGGCTACAGCCCCCTCGACCAGATCGACCGCGAGAACGTCGGCGAGCTGCGCATGGTGTGGACGCGGGGGCTCACCGAGGGGTTCCAGTCGGGCACGCCGCTCGCCTACCGCGGCGTGCTGTACATGCCCAACCCCAACGACGTCATCCAGGCCATCGACGCGGTGACCGGCGACCTCGTCTGGGAGCACCGGCGCGACGTGCCCGACGACGTCGGCGAGTACCTGCTGGGCGCCCTCGCGTCCAACAACCGCAACATCGCCATCTACGACCGGCTCATCATCGACACGAGCGTCGACACCCACGTCTTCGCCCTCGACGCCGAGACGGGCGAGATGGTGTGGGAGACGCAGGTCCTCGACTACCGCGAGAACGCGGCCATGCAGGGGGCGGGGCCCATCATCGCGGACGGGCTGGCCGTCTCGGGCCGAAGCTGCCTGCCGCGGGGCGGGCCCGAGGCGTGCGTGGTCGTCGCCCACGACGCCATGACCGGGGCCGAGGTGTGGCGGCGGCGGCTGGTCCCGGCGCCCGGCGAGCCCGGCGACGAGAGCTGGGGCAGCGTGCCGTTCGAGGAGCGCACCCACGTCGGCGCGTGGATGGTCCCCAGCTACGACCCCGCCCTCGACCTCGTCTACCTGGGGACGTCGGTCACCTCGCCCGCCCCCAAGTTCATGCTCGGCGGCGTCGACAACCAGCACCTCTACCACAACTCGACGCTGGCCCTCGACGGCGACACCGGCGAGATCCGCTGGTACTACCAGCACCTGAACGACCACTGGGACCTCGACCATCCCTTCGAGCGCATCCTCGTCGACACCGCGGTCGCCCCCGACCCGTCGCAGGTGAGCTGGATCAACCCCGGGCTGCAGCCGGGAGAGATGCGCCGGGTCGTCACCGGCGTTCCCGGCAAGACCGGGGTCGTCTACACCCTCGACCGCGCGACCGGCGAGTTCCTGTGGGCGACGCCCACCGTCACCCAGAACGTCATCAGCGGCATCGACGGCGCCACCGGCGCGGTGACCGAGAACGCCGAGGTCACCTTCACCGCGGTCGGCCAGCAGGTCTTCGCCTGCCCGACCTGGAACGGCGGCAAGGACTGGGAGGCCGGCGCCTACAGCCCGCTGACCAACACCATGTACATGCCCCTGCGCAACACCTGCGCCCGCATGATGGCGACCCGCGTGTTCCCCGAGGACGCCCCGCCGGCCGAGCGCAACGAGAGCCGCTCCGAGCTCTACGCCATCGCCTACCGCCACCAGCTCGCCCCCGACACCGAGAACGCGGGCACGGTGCGGGCGATCTCGGCCGAGACCGGGGCCACCGTCTGGCTGCACGAGCAGCGCGCGGCGACGATGTCGCTCGTGGCGACGGGCGGCGGGTTGGTGTTCGGCGGCGACGTCAACGGGCGGTTCCGGGCGTTCGACCACGAGACGGGGGAGATCCTGTGGGAGATCAACCTGGGGTCGGCGGTGACGGGGTTCCCGATCACCTACGCCGTCGACGGGCGGCAGTTCGTGGCGGTGAGCACGGGGTCGGGGGGGACGTCGTCGCACTTCACGGGGTTGACGCCGGAGCTGAGGCCGAGTGCGGGGAACAATCTGTTTGTGTTTGCGTTGCCCTAATACCCACAACGAGTGTCGCCCGCTGCTCGCGGGCCATTTGCAAAGCTGCCAATGGCAAGCCGTTACTGCTCGGCGCGATTCGTCGGCCCTACCGACGCACCCGTGACGTCCAGCGACGGTCGCGTGAACTTCACGATTCTTGGCGATGCTGCACCATGCAGAGGAAGCTCGATATGCTCAGACAAGTTTCATCGACAACTTGCGTTCTGACGGCGGTGTTGTTCGTACCGAGCACGGCCAAACCGATTGTTGCGCAAACGCTTTACGCCGCGGCCATCGAGCTAGCGGCGCAGAGTCAACCGGTCGCCGTTTCAGCCAACGTGAACTCGAACGGTCGATGCGATATCTCGGACGCACTTCTGACCGCCGACGCCGAGCGTGCTCTCCGGCGAGATGGAATTGTCACCGGCGAGTCCATTGCCTTCCCTCGACCTGTGCTGCTTCTATCAGTAATCACAGGACCGACCAACCCCGGCTGGTGCGCGGTGTCAATTGGGCTCCTTTTGGCTGTCATTGTTGATCCTGAACGGGATGTCGTAATGCTTGCTGCGCAATCAGAAAACCTCCTGAACAGTCCAGATCACGTGAACGTACCAGACGCAGTGTGGAGCAGGATGTGTCAGTGATAGCCAATGCGATCCGACGCGCGCAAGATGCGGCCCCTGGTCGACGGTGACGGCGACACAAATGGCCCTGAGTGCAAGTGATCCCATGTGCAGCGTACCGAGCGTGAAGATCGAAGAGAAGAACAATGAATGGAGAATAGTACTTCGCAACTTCCGTGAGCTCGACGCGAGAGTCGGCCGCATCGTTCTGACCGCGTTCGGCCGGTGTTTCGTTCATGCTGACCGTCTGAACAGTACCGTTAGTTGCATGCACGCAAGTATGCAACACCACGGTCACGATTCTATTGCTTACACCCGTGATCTCGATGCAATGGCCTGGTTTTCGATTGGGACTCTTCGGGAACTGGCGCGGTCTGTCGGCGCTCTTCGTAGTTCTCTCAAGAAACGCGACCTTCTCGATCCGAAGAGCTCACCGTGGATTGAGCTCAACAGCTTCGAGAAACGCTGGAGACGCGACGACCGATACAGGAGGGTGAGAAACAAGGTGTCCTTTCACCTCGACGAGGATGTCATCGGCAGCGGAATGGAAGAACTCCTCCAGGAACAACACGTAGTGCTCAGTGAAGGAGTTGGGGAAAAGTACGTCAACAGCCGCCTGTCGCTAGGTTACTTGGCGCTCCATCGTGGGTTGGGTTGGAACCTTGAAGAGTATCGGAAATTCCTCGAGGTCGTAAAGACAGATCATCTGGCCGTCGGCAGGGCCGTTCAAGAGGCTTTTGTTCTAGCGGTCAAGACGGCGGGAGTGGCGTGCGACTAGTGGATCGTGCTTGACGGGCGGCAGTTCGTGGCGGTGAGCACGGGGTCGGGGGCACGTCGTCGCACTTCACGGGGTTGACGCCGGCGTTGCGGCCGAGCGCGGGGAACAATCTGTTCGTGTTCGCTCTGCCGTAGCGCCCGATAGCTGTTGGTAGTCCACGAACATCGGGCTCATGCGGCACTGAAGGCGATGTTGAAGACGCTCGAACTACACCGGTACCGGGGATTCGCGTCCTACCGATTGACCGACTTGACGTGCGTCAACCTGTTGGTCGGGATGAACAACTGTGGCAAGACATCGATTCTCGAGGCAGTGGAGCTTCTTGTCTCGGGCGGAAGCGTCTCTGCCTTGCACGAGTCAGCCGTACGCCGCGGCGAACTCGACGACGACGTGAGCTACGGAGCGGACGTCTCGCACGTGTTCCACGGTCACGAATGCGCGCCGGGCGCCAGATTCGAACTGTCGAGTCCTGACAGTCGGCAGCGTCTGGCCGGCACGATCCTGTCGCTCGACGAGGTAGGCGAGGCCGCTGATCGTTGGGAAGGGATGGCGAAGCGACGCCGGCGGTTCGAGTCGGAGGAGGAGCCCGCGGCCGCGTTCGGTCTGAGCCTCGTCCCGGACGGGCAACCGCCGGTCGTGATTCCGATCGCCGAGAACGGCTCTTTCCTGGAACACCTCTGGCCTCGTTCCGCACGGGGTGGACGTTCCCGTCAGGACGTACGGTTCTTGAACTTCGAGCCGGCATCCATGCAGACGGCGTGGAACGCTGTCGTGGCCGACAGGCGCGAGACGGAAATCGTCGAGGCCATGCGCATCTTGATGCCGGAGATCGACTCGGTCCTGTTCCTGGCTGGCCGGCGGCGGCATAACGTCCTTGTCGGTCAGCGCAACGTCCGGCCACGTCTGCCCGTCGGCAGCTACGGGGACGGGATGCGGCGATTGTTGGCGGTCAGCTTGGCCCTCGTGGCCACCGAAAACGGATGCCTCTTGATCGACGAAATCGACACCGGCTTTCACTGGACGGTGATGGAAGACATGTGGCGGCTGGTCGTCGAGGGCGCGGGCCGCTCCAATGTTCAAATCTTCGCGACTACCCACAGCTACGACTGCATCAAGGGTCTCGGAGAGCTGGTCCGATCTCGACCGGACCTGGCGAAATCGGTCGCCGTTCACAAGGTGCATCGCAAGCTGGAGCAGGCGGTTGCGATTCCGGGCGGCGAGATTCCGATCGCTGTGGAACAGGACATCGAGGTCCGTTGACCGATGGCGCAGGACGAGCGGGCCGTTCTTCGTGTGGAAGGCAAGGACGACAAGTACGTGATCGAGAACCTGCTCTCGCGACACGGCATCACTAGTGTCCCACATTTTTGGCGATTTTAGGCCCACGTCAGCGACAACTGGGGGTCGGGAGGGTCAGAACCCGGTGGCGACGGCGTCGTGAGAAGATCCAGGAGTGGCCGACGTTCAAACAGGTTGAGCTGGAGCACCTGCAGCATCTTGTAAAGGCTCCAACTCACTCGCATGAGGAACTTGAGATACGCCAACAGCAGGTACATGCACATCGCCACCCACAACTGCGTCAAGACCGCGTTCTTCGACCGGCCCACGAACCGCTTCACCTTCAGATGTTGCTTGATCCACTTGAAAAACAGCTCGATCTGCCATCGCGATTTGTAGATGTCCGCAATCGTCTTCGCCACCCACGTCGTGTTGTTGGTCACGAATACGTACCGATTCTTCGTTTCCGGGTCCTTATAGACCACCCGTCGCAGCGGCTCACCATATGCCTTGCGGCCCCGAGCGCTCGTCAGCTCCATCGTCTCGTCGCTGATGACCCCGGTCCCGGGGCGGACGGCGTGCGCTTTCGTGACCCGATACCGCACGCCCCGCTTCAGGCGCGTCACAAAGGTCACGCCCCGCGCCTGCAACTGATGGAACCACTTGAAGTCCAGATACGCGCGGTCCGCCACGACCACGCTGCCGGCCGGAAACTCCCAGATGCGGGCCGCCGTGACGTCGGCGGTTTTGCCGTCGGTCACCCTGACGAAGGTCGGCAGATGGCCGCCGTGATCCAGTCCGACGTGCAGCTTGACGGCCGCCTTCGTGCGTCGAAACGACGCCCACGGGAAGACCGACAGACACAAGTCGATGGTGGACGCATCGACGGAGTACAACTTGTTCCTGAACCGAAAGCCGTGCCTCGGCGCGCGTTCCTGGCAGCGGCTCAACAGGCGTCCGAACAACGCTTCGTAGAGGGTGTACGGCTGCTCGGTGTTGACCCGCGCCAGCGACGAGCGGCTGACCACCGTCCTCACGCCGAGGTGATAGAGCTTGCGCCCCTGGGCGCTGAGGTTGCTCACGATGTCCCGCAGGCTCTGTCGGCCCGTCAACTGCGCCACGCCGAGGGCCACGAACTGCGCCCAGCGGCTCATGACGCGCAGCCCCTGGCCGCACTGGTGCTCGCGCGCCTCGGCGTCGAATTCATGTCTCGGAAGGAACCTGAGGAGTTGCGCGAAGACTGTGTTATGATGGGCCACGGCTTGGATCTCCTGTCTTTTGAATGACTTGAGGGCCAAATCATTCTACCAGATCTGGAAGGTTCAAGCCGCCTCTATTTGAAGGTGTGTGGGACAGTAGTGACACGGCATCGACCATACGGTCGTGGACATCAGGTGGTCGAAGCAGGGAGACGATGACGGCGGAAAGGACCGTCTGCTGGAGGGGATGAGGCTGGCGGTCACGACCAGCACCGGCAGGGCGGTGGGGTTCGTGCTGGACGCCGACAGCGCTCCCGGGAACCGGTGGCGCGGCGTTCGGACACGGCTCGACGGTGTTGGTTTGGAACTGCCGGAGGAGATTCCGGAGAGCGGTTTTGTCGGCGACGCTCCGATCTTCCAGGCCCGTGTGGGCGTGTGGCTGATGCCGGATAACCGAGCGTCAGGGGCGCTGGAGGAGTTTCTGCAGGGTCTGGTTGACGACGACGACGCGCTGTTGAGGCTCGCCGAGACATCGACGACGAGCGCCTCGGAGCGAGGCGCGACCTTCCGGGATGCGCACCGGCGCAAGGCCGTGCTGCACGCCTGGTTGGCGTGGCAGCAGCGTCCAGGCCTGCCGTACGGTCTTGCCGTCACGGCACGCTATTTCCGCCACGACAGTCCGGCCGCGCTCGCCTTCGTCGAGTGGTTCCGACGGGTGTTCGCACCCATGCCAACGTGAGACGCAGGCGTGATGCAGGTCATTGCGTTCAGCCGACCTTTGTGGCACGGTCGGTGATTGGAATTGGAGGGAACAGGAGCGGCGATGAACAACAGGCTTGGCGTTGCGCGAGTCGTGGCGGTGACCGGTATGACCGTCCTGGCCCTCGCCTCGGGGGTGGTGCCGGTCGACGTAGCGACCGGCGACTTCGGGCCCGTCACCGACGCCATGCCGCAGCGGGGCGAGACGCGCCAGGTCGTCACCGGCATTCCCGGCAAGACCGGGGTCGTCTACACCCTCGACCGCGCGACCGGCGAGTGCGACGCCCACCGTGACCCAGAACGTCATCAGCGGCATCGACGGCGCCACCGTCGCGGTGACCGAGGACGCCGAGGTCACCTTCACCGCGGTCGGCCAGCAGGTCTTCGCCTGCCCCACCTGGAACGGCGGCAAGGACTGGGAGGCCGGCGCCGACAGCCCGCTGACCAACACCATGTACATGCCCCTGCGCAACACCTGCGCCCGCATGATGGCGACGCGGGTGTTCCCCGAGGACGCGCCGCCGGCCGAGCGCAACGAGAGCCGCTCCGAGCTCTACGCCATCGCCTACCGCCACCAGCTCGCCCCCGACACCGAGAACGCGGGCACGGTGCGGGCGATCTCGGCCGAGACCGGCGCCACCACGTGGCTCCACGAGCAGCGCGCGGCGACGATGTCGCTCGTGGCGACGGGCGGCGGGCTCGTCTTCGGTGGCGACGTCAACGGGCGGTTCCGAGCCTTCGACCACGAGACGGGGGAGATCCTGTGGGAGATCAACCTGGGGTCGGCGGTGACGGGGTTCCCGATCACCTACGCGTTGGACGGGCAGCAGTTCGTGGCGGTGAGTACGGGATCGGGGGGGACGTCGTCGCACTTCACGGGGTTGACGCCGGAGTTGCGGCCGAGTGCGGGGAACAACTTGTTTGTGTTTGCGTTGCCCGATTGAGCTGACCAATAGCATCAACAGCTCGTAGGAGTGAGGAGAGTCGATGGAGCAGAAGTTCAGCACGGACGCGGTGCCGCTGGCCGAACTGCTTGGGCGTGCCGCTGGCGGTGAACTGCAATTGCCGGACTTCCAGCGTGGCTGGGTGTGGGATGACGACCACATCCGGAGTCTGCTGGCGTCGATCTCGCTGTCATATCCGATCGGCGCGGTAATGACGCTGGTCGCGGGCAATCCAGACGTCAACTTCAAAGCGAGGCTGCTTGAGGGGGTCGGGGTGGCTACGGCAACGGCGCCCGAAGTGCTCTTGCTGGACGGCCAGCAGCGGTTGACCTCATTGTTTCAGGCGCTGAAGTCTCGTGACGCGGTATGCACACGGGATCGTCGCGGCAACAAGTTGAGCCGGCACTACTATGCAAACATCGACGCGTGCATCGACCCGACGGTGGAACGGGAAGAGGAGGGCATCATCGGCGTCCCGGAGGATCGGGTCGTGCGGACGGACTTCGGCCGGACGATAGAGCTGGACGTGAGCACGCGGGAGCGGGAAATTTCGGCGGATGTTTCCCTTGGACCTCGTTCTCGATGGTGGCGAGACCATGGACTGGCAGATGGCGTACCTGCAGTCGGGTCCGGGAGACCAAAGGCTCGGTTCGCTAAGTGGAAGCGATTCGTCGAGGCAGTCATCAACCCATTCGTGCAGTATCACGTACCTACGATCGATCTTGCCAAATCGACGCCGAAGGAAGCGGTCTGCCAGGTGTTCGAAAAGGTGAACACCGGCGGCGTCACGCTGACGGTGTTCGAGTTGCTGACGGCGACGTACGCTGCTGGGGATTTCGAGCTGCGCAAGGACTGGGACGTGAGGCGGGAGCGACTCTCGCAACATCGACTGCTGGCGGGGGTGGACGCGACGGCGTTCCTCCAGATCGTCACGCTGCTGGCCACGTACGAGCGGCGCCGGTCGCACCTGAAGGCTCAGCCGGAGGACGACAAACCGCCCGCGGTGTCCTGCAAGCGTCGCGAGGTGCTGCGGCTCCCGCTCGACGACTACCGGCAATGGGCAGAGGTCGCGGAGCGGGGGCTAGTGCGCGCGGTACCGTTCCTGCACAATAATCGCATCTTTCGCCATCAGGACCTGCCGTACGCGACGCAGTTGGTGCCACTCGGTGCGATCTTGGGCCGGCTGGGCGAGCAAGCGGCACCGTATGCTGCGCAACAGCGGCTGGGGCAGTGGTTCTGGTGCGGTGTCCTCGGAGAAATGTACGGCGGCGCGGCGGAAACGCGGTTCGCCAACGACCTCGAGGACTGCGTCGCGTGGATCGAAGAGCGTGGCGACAGTTTCCCCTCGCGAACGGTGCAGGCGGCGCAGTTGCAGGCCGAGCGGCTGCTCACCCTGCGCACGCGCAGGAGCGCCGCCTACAAGGGGCTGTACGCGCTTCAGATGAAGCAGGGCGGTCGCGACTTCAGGACTGGGCAACCGATCGACGTGAACGCGTACATGGAGGATGCGATCGACATCCATCACGTATTTCCTCGGCAGTGGTGCGCGAGGCATGGCATCGAATCGTGGGTCGCCGACTGCGTCGTGAACAAGACGGCGGTCGACGCGCACACGAAGCGCCGCATCGGCGGCCATGCACCGAGCATCTACCTCAGGCGGATCGAGTCGGGGGACGGTATTGAGGGGGACGTACTCGACGGCTTCCTGCGCTCCCACGACATCGATCCGGTGGCGCTGCGGCGGGACGACTTCAGGCAGTTCTTCAACCAGCGGTTCGAGAGCCTGCTCCGCCATGCCGAGAGTGCCATGGGGAAGCCCGTGAACCGGCGACCGGATAGGGACGAGAGTCCGTTCGCGGAGCAGAACACGGCCGTCGAAGCGGGGGTACGCTCGCTGATCGCAGGCGGCGAATCGGCGGTGGTCGAGTTCAAGTCGACGGGTCGGCGCAACCTGCGCACTGAGGCGTCGGACCCGGCGATCACCTGGGCAGTGGTCAAGACCCTGGCCGCGTTCATGAACACGCACGGGGGCACGCTGGTGATTGGCGTCGACGATAGCGGCGAGGCAGTCGGGATCGAGGCGGACTATCCGCTCGTCAAGGGGACCGACCGCGACGGTTGGGAGCTGTGGTTGACTGCGGCAGTCAAGACGGCACTGGGGCCGGTCGCCGCCACGGATCTGTCCGTGCGCTTCTGCGCGATGGACGGCCGGACGGTCGCCCGCGTCGATGTGCGGCCGGGCGCGGAGCCGGTGTTCGCCTCACGCAAGGGGGAGCCGCGGGAGCTGTTCTTCGCCCGCCTCAACAACTCGACGGAGGAGCTTTCGGGATCCGCGCTGCTCGACTATCGACAGAAACACTGGCCACAGTAGCTTGATCCGGAGCTTCTCGGCGACACGTACATGGGTCTGCTTGCGCGCTCTGCGCAGGTGCCGCAGCGGCATCTCCTCGGAGCCTCCGCCCATACATCGCGCCATGTCTCGGCGGGCGGTTCAGGCATCGTCCAGGTACAGCGACATCTGGATGTTCAGCCAGTTGCCTCGCCGTTCGATGGACTCTGCCCGTGCGGACAGGCGCTTGCCGGCGTCGATCAGCCGGGCCGGCATGTCGTTGCGCCGGCGGGGCACGTAGCCGAGCTTGTGACCCCGCGGTCCGAAGACCTCGATCGCGAGCGCGTCGTGGCGGTTCCCGGGCTGCCGGCGAAGCGCGAGGCGCTGCCCGGGGCGCAGGCAGTCGGCCACGGCCTCAACGTCGTAGTAGGCGGTTCCGGCGACGTGCATGCGAGCGAGCAGGATCTCGCGCGGCGCGGCGGCGCGCACGGGGCGGGTGGCGAGGGCGCCCACACCGAACAGGCTGCCCAGTGCACGGATGACGTCTCGACGATGCATGGCTGTTCCCCCGGCAGGGCTGATCGCGACCTGCCCGAACTGACGATCGCTTGTCGACTCTCTCCGCCACCCTGGCGCCGACCGCCGCGTGCTCCAGCGGCCGACCTCGCCGAGCCCGTCCACGCCGATTCGTCGGCCGACAACAGTCCACTGGGGGCGCAGGGCAGGTTTACAAGGCAGAGACCAGTCTGCCATGATGTAAACCCAACGTCAACACGAGGGAACGGCATGATCGGAAAACGGCTGAAGCTGGCGCGCACGGCCGCGGGACTCTCGCTGCGCGGCCTCGCCGCGGCGATCGGCCACCGCGTCTCGGCGCAGGCCATCGGCAAGTACGAGCGCGACGAGGCCATGCCGGGCAGCGGCGTGCTCGTCGCCCTCGCGGACGCCCTGCACAGCACCGTGGACTACCTGCTCGGCGACCCCGACCTCGTGCTCGGCGATCTCGAGTTCCGCAAGAACGCGTTCACGAGCAAGCGCGTCGAGGCGCGGGTCGAGGCCGCCGTGCTCGCTGACCTCGAACGCTATCTCACCGTCGAGGACATCCTCGGCCTGCCCAGCGCCCGGTGGGACCAGCCGCGGGACGCGCCCTATCCCGTGCGGCACGATGCCATCGAGGCGGACCGCGCCGCCGACGCCCTGCGCCGCCACTGGGGGTTGGGCCACGAGCCCGTGCCCAACCTGGTGGAGCTGCTCGAAGAACGGGGCGTCAAGGTGTTCGCCTTGCCGCTCGACACCGTGGGCGGCCTCGCCGCCCGGGCGCGCCGGCCGGGACTGCCGCCCGTCCCCGTCGTGGTCGTGAACGCCGAGGACTGGGGCGAGCGGCAGCGGTTCACCATCGCCCACGAGCTCGGCCACATCGTGCTCGACGTGTCCCGCGGCCTCGACGCCGAGCGGGTCGCGCACCGCTTCGCCGGGGCGTTCCTCATGCCCGCCGAGGCGCTGCGGCTCGAGGTCGGCAAGCGCCGCAGCGCCCTCGCCCTCGGCGAGCTCCTCGCCCTGAAGCGCGTGTTCGGCGTCAGCATCCAGGCGCTGACCCACCGCTGCCGCGACGTCGACATCATCGGCGCGGCCACGTACCGCGCCCTGTTCAGCGAGTTCGGCCGGCTCGGGTGGCGCTCGCCGCCCTACGAGGAGTACGGCGCCATGGCCGGCGAGCTCCCGAGCCGGTTCGGCCGGCTCTGCCTGCGCGCCCTCGCGGAGGGCGCCGTCAGCGAGTCGAAGGCGGCCGAGCTGCTGGGCATCGGCATCGCCGACGTCGACGAGTACATGCGGGGCGTCCTGCCTTCGCCGGCGGCCGCGGGGTGACGCGTGTCCTGACGGGTCGTCGTGCCGGACTCGTCCGTGCTCATCGATCTCGACCTCGGCGCCGTCCCGGGGCCGAGGTCGCCAAGCGCCTGACAGGATTGACAAGGCTGATGTGGCAGGACGTCGTCCCTGCGCGAGGCCGTCAGGCCGTCGACCGGTCGGTTTCCGGTGGGTCGTCCAGCGCTGCAAGGCCGGTCAGCGCCACTGGCGGCCGGTCGGGGAACTCCACCACGAGGCTCAGCTTGCCGCCCATGGCCGCGACGTAGCCGCTGAGGGTGGAGAGCAGCAGGTCGCTGCGCTGTTCGAGACGGGACACGTTCTCCTGATTGATCCGGAGCTTCTCGGCGACGCGCACCTGCGTCTGCTTCCGCGCTCTGCGCAGGTCCCGCAGCGACATCTCCTCGGCAATCAGTGCCTGGGCGCGTTCCTCGACCCTCTTCCGGCGCGCCGGAGGCAACTGGGCCATTCTCTCCGTCAAGGTGCTCATCTCGTCCTCCTCGCGGCCTTCAGACGATCGAGGTGCCGGTCGAAGCGCTCGTCGGCCTTGCCGATCAGCCGCCGGTAGAGCCGTCGCTCGGCGACTCCCGACTTGTCGGCGGCGACCAGCAGGACGGCCTTGCGTTCGGGGTCGAAAGCGAAGGCGACCCGCCAGACCCCGCCGTCGGCGGTGAAGCGAAGCTCCTTCATGTTGGCGTGGCGCGACCCCTTGAGCGTGTCGGCTCGCGGTCGGCCCAGCGTCGGCCCGAACGCCTGGAGGAGCTTCGCTTGCGCGAGCAATTCGTCCTGCACCACGGGCGCCAGGGCGTCGAACTCCGGATCGAAGTCCGGATGGAGGACGACTTCCCAGGCCACGCCACAATATGCCTCCGGAAGCATATGCTGTCAAGGGCATGCCGGCAGACTACCCGCTACTGTCGCTTGGCCGAGTTCCTGGACATTGCCGTGGCCGACGCCGAGGGCGTCCTGCCTTCGCCGGCGGCTGCGGAGTGACGCGTGTCGCGACAGGTCGTCGTGTCGACCTGCTTGAAGGAGGTCTCGACAGGCAGGCCCTTGACAAAAGACGTCTGGACGTCTATTCTCGATGCATGCCTGAAGCGGCCAGACCGCGGCGAGCCCCGGGCCAGGTGCGCGACGCGGTCATGACCGTCCTCGAGACGCACCCGAGCGGTGCGTCCGTGACGCAGATCATCGCCGGCGCCCGCGGCATCATCGGCGATGTCCCCGCGTCGAGCGTCCGTTCCTATTTGCGACTCAACACGCCGCGGCTGTTCGTTCGGGACGGACGCGGCGTCTACCGGCTGCCGGGTCTCGAAGAAGAGACCGACGGCGACAGGAAGGCGGAGATCGGCCCGGAGTTCCGTACCGTCCATCATGGCAACGCGGCTCTGGTGCAAGCCGATTGCCTCGAATGGCTCCGGCGGCGGGAGTCGAATTCCATTCACGCGGTCGTCACCGATCCCCCCTACGGTCTGGTCGAGTACTCGCCGAAGGAGCAGAAGAAGCTGCGAGCCGGCAAGGGTGGCGTGTGGCGCATCCCGCCCGCCTTCGACGGCGCGCAACGGTCGCCGCTGCCCCGATTCACCGTGCTGTCGCCGCACGACCTGCGTGTGCTGGACGAGTTCTTCTCGGTCTGGGCGCGTCGTCTGGCGCGCGTTCTGGTGCCCGGTGCGAACGTGGTCGTCGCCAGCAACCCCCTTCTCTCCTACATCGTCTCGGGGGCGCTGGCCAAGGCCGGTCTGGAGCGACGCGGAGAGATCGTCAGGCTGGTGATGACGATGCGGGGCGGCGACCGTCCGAAGGGGGCCCACGAGGAGTTCCCGGAGGTGAGCGTGATGCCGCGCTCGATGTGGGAGCCGTGGCTCTTGTTCCGGCGGCCGCTGGACGGTCGCGTCCAGGACAATCTGCGGCGCTGGCGCGTGGGCGGATTCCGGCGTCCTTCCGCCGCTTCGCCATTCGGCGACGTGATCCGCTCCGCGCCGACACGCAAGGAAGAGCGTCAGGTGGCGCCCCATCCGAGCCTGAAGCCACAGGATTTTCTCCGACAACTGGTCCGGGGGGTTCTGCCCCTGGGCGAGGGGGTGGTTCTCGACCCGTTCTGCGGCTCGGGCTCGACATTGGCGGCCGCCGAGGCCGTCGGTTACCGGAGCGTCGGCATCGAGAACGATCCGAGCTACTTCGACATCGCTTGCAGGGCGATTCCGGCGTTGATGTCCTATGGGCGGGCGTCCGCTGAAGGCGTCCGGTAGATCCAGTTCTCGCGGAGCTTCTTGACGCCCTCCTTGTGCAGCGTCGCGGTACGGGTGCCGAGTGGCCCGCGCGGGTTCTTCCTGAAGTCGTCGACCGTCACATGCGCCAGGTACACTTCCGTGAAGGTCATCGGCCGACGGTCGCGGGCGGGCTCGGTCTTCGTGTCCACTTCGTAGACGAACACGCACATCCACTGCTCGCGCGCGCCATGGGTATCGACCGCGCCTCCCTTTTTCCGCGTGGACTTGATCTCGATGCCATCCGCACCAGCCTTGACGCTGTCGTTCGCGTAGTGGCCGGAGACGATCAGGTCCGGGTGACCATTGAAGTAGCGATTCTCGGTGAGGCTGCGCGAGTGGTTCGCGAGGCTCGACGTCAGGATGTCGGAGATCAGGCCCGACATGGCGGCGGGGCGGAGCATGTCCTCGAAACGACGCAAGCTGCGGCTCGTGAGCGAGCTGTTGATGTCGTGGAAGAAGTCGTACAGATCCTGCAACGCTGCCTCGAAGTCCATCAGGCGGAGTTCGTACGGCAGCCGGGCCACGGCTGCTGGGCTGAAGCAGGTTCTATCGACTCGGTTCCTCGGTCGCTCGGGCATCCCTCCGAGTTCCATTCTGGCGGCGGGCGGACGATCTTCGTGTCCGGGGCCGTGCTGCGCGACATCTCGTCGCGTCGGCCAACCGGTCCGCCGCGTTGGCCCGTGCTGGGCGGCGCGACGCTCGGTTTGCGGGCACGGCGTGCCGTCCGGCCCGATGATACTAGCTTCCAGGTCAAGACACGTCCAGCGTGTGACCGCAGGCGGTCGAGGTGCCGATCGAAGTGTTCGTCCGCCTCTGCGCGGCACGATGCGATCAAGGCGGATCGCATGGCCGACGTTCTGCGCCGCCACTGGAGCTTGGGCCAGGAGCCCGTGCCCAACCTGGTGGAGCTGCTCGAAGAACGGGCCGTCAAGATACTCGCCTTGCCGCTCGACACCGTGGGCGGCCTTGCCGCCCGGGCGCGCCGGCCCGGGCTGCCGCCCGTCCCCGTCGTCGTCGTGAACGCCGAGGACTGGGCGAGCGGCAGCGGTTCACCATCGCCCAGGAGCTCGGCCACATCGTGCTCGACGTGTTCCGCGGTCTCGACGCCGGGCGGGTCGCGCACCGTTTTGCTGGCGCGTTCCCCGATGCCCGGCGAGGCGCTGCGGCTCGAGGTCGGCAAGCGCCGTAGCGCCCTCGCCCTCGGCGAGCTTCTCGCCCTGAAGCGCGTGTTCGGCGTCAGCATCCAGGCGCTGACCCACCGCTGCCGCGACCTCGACATCATCGGCGCGGCCACCTACCGCGCCCCTGTTCAACGAGTACGGTCGGCTCGGGTGGCGCTCGCCCCCCTACGAGGAGTACGGCGCCATGGGGGGCGAGCTCCCGAGCCGGTTCGGCCGGCTCTGCCTGCGCGCCCTCGCGGAGGGCGCCATCAGCGAGTCGAAGGCGGCCGAGCTCCTGGACATCGGCATCGTCGACGTCGACGACTAAATGCGGGGCGTCCTGCCTTCGCCTGCGGCCGCGGGGTGACGCGTGGCCCGACGGGTTCGTCGTGTCGGACTCGTCCGTGCTCATCGACCTCGAACGCGGCGCCGTCCCGGGGGCCACCTCTGCGCCCCATCGCGTTGACGTCCGCGGCACCTCAGGGTTGACCTACACCACACTGCTCTACCAGCGGCTGGACGCCGACGGCGTGCTCCGAGAACACCGGGCCCTGCCGCCGGTGCTGCCCGTCGTCCTCTACAACGGCCGCCGGCCGTGGACGGCGTCGGTCGAGATGACGGATCTCGTGGCGGTGGGGAGCGACCTGCTGGCGCCGTACCAGCCGTCGCAGCGATACTATCTCCTGGACGCGGCGCGGGTGGCGGACGCGGACCTCCCGGCGGACAACCTGGTGTCGGCGCTCATCGCTCTGGAGAAGGCGCGCGATGCGGCGCGTCTGCGCGAGGCGCTGCGGGCGCTGAGCGACCTTCTGCGGGCGCAGAGGGACGACCACTTGACACAGGCGTTCGTGACTTGGCTCCACCAAGGGCTGCGGGTCGGCTGCCGGGGGGCGGGGGGGGACCCGCTGACCCAGTTGCAGGAGACGCAGACGATGCTGGAAGAGAACGTGCGGGAATGGACCCGTGAATGGCTTGAGCAGGGCCGCGCCCAGGGCATCGAGCAGGGCCGCGCCCAAGGTATCGAGCAGGGCGTCGAGCAAGGTATCGAGCAAGGCCGCGCCCAGGGCATCGAGCAAGGACGCCACGAAGAGCGGGCGCTGCTGTGCCGCCAGGCCGCACGCAAGTTCGATGCCGTCGCGGCCGAGGGGCTGGCCGCCGCCCTCGCCGGCGTCACCGACGCCGACCGCCTCGCGCGGGTCGGCGACTGGATCATCGAGTGCGCCACGGCGTCAGAGCTGCTCGCCCGCGTCCGCGGCGACGACGGGTTGCGCGATTGAGGCGCCGGTGGTACGGATCGGTCGGCGGAGCGTCCTCGGCGTCGAACGCGATGACGCCGCCCGCCACCTCGAATGGTACCGGCGGACAGATGAACCGACACTGCGCCAACCCGCGGGTGCCTTCGGAGAGCTGGCGGCGACGACGAGTCGGGCGGTTGAGGCCCAGGTGCCGCGGACCGGTCGGTGGCGCGGCATCGGCGTCGAACGTTTGCGACCAACGCGCCGCGGTTGTACGATCCAGATTGCGAAGCGGAGGTCGACAGCCCATCGGCAGCCGCGGCAGGACGACGAACCAACGCCCCCTCACGGCAATCCCCCGGGGTGACATCGTGGTGGACTTCTTCCACGAGTCCCGGCCGCTATCGGATGTGGTTGCTCAGGCGCCGGCCGACGAGCCTTCGCCTCACGTCGAGCGCGTCTGCATCGACGATCTGGGTGAAGCCGGCTACCGCATCCTGCAGCCGATTCCCGTAGAGATCTTCACGGTCCACCTACGCAATCACGGCCGATGTATGTGGTAGCATGTATGTGCCATATGCCTCCGGTGACCATCTATCTGCCGGGCGACCTGATTGATGCCGCGCGCAAGGAGGCGCGTGGCCGGAACCGCAGCCTGTCGGCGTGGATCGGCGGGCTGGTACAGGACGCCGTCACGACCGACTGGCCGCAGAGCTTCGTCGATCTCCTGCGCCCGGGCGGTGGCGACCTGGTCGAACCCGACGATCCGCCGCCCGAGGACATCGAGCCGCTTCGATGATGCGGCTCCTCGACACCAGCATCTGCATCCCGTTGATCAACCGGGGCGGATGCGCAGATGGCCCAGCGCCTGCTCGCCCACCCGCCTGGTTCGGTCGTTCTCTGCAGCGTGGTCAGGGCCGAGCTCTGCTTCGGGGCGCACAACTCCGCGCGGGCAGCGGAGAACCTGCAGCGCGTCGACACCTTCTGCCGCGCATTCAAGTCGTTGCCTTTCGATGATGAGGCAGCGGAACGCTACGGCGTCATCCGGGCTCAGCTTCGGCGGGAAGGACGCCCGATAGGCGCAAACGATCTGATGATTGCCTCTATCGCGCTGTCGGGCGGGTTGACTCTGGTGACGCGGAATCGGGGTGAATTCGCGCGCGTTCCGGGCCGCGACGTCGATGTCTGGTGAGGAGACGCGCTCGACAGGTCCGGCGGGCACGACCGCGCGTCACCGTCCCATATGACTCCTGACATCTCCGAACGCGCCTTCGAGGCCGCCATCGATGCTCGGCATCATCGGCGTGGCCACGTGCCGCGCCCTGTTCAACGACTCCCGAACCGGTTCGGCACTTGCTCGGCCTCGCGGCAGCCAGCAAGACGCCGCGTTGCCTTCGGACCTGTTCATGGACTATATTCGGTCATCATGAGGTGCCCATGTCACTGTCGGAGCGGATCAAGCCGATCAGCTACTTGAAGGCCCACGCCG
This sequence comes from Vicinamibacterales bacterium, assembly GCA_965215105.1. Classification (GTDB taxonomy): domain Bacteria; phylum Acidobacteriota; class Vicinamibacteria; order Vicinamibacterales; family UBA8438; genus JAJEEA01. The sequence continues at coordinate 4,549,772 of OZ244051.1, read as the reverse complement.
CCGAGATCCTCCGTACGCTCGGAGACCGGCCCGAGCCCTTGATCATCACCCAGAACGGCGAAGCCAAGGCTGTCGTACTGGACATCGACAGCTACGAGCGGATGCAGGAGAGCGCGGCTCTGCTCAAGATGCTGGCGCTGGGCAACCGTCAGATCGAGGCCGGCCGAGTGCAGCCCGCCGGCAAGGTGGTTGCGCGGCTTCGGGACCGGCGGCGGGCTGACTGAATGCCCTTCGCGGTCCAGTTGACGGATGACGCCGCCCACGACCTCGAAGAGATCTTCGACTACCTCTCCCGCCGGGACGCGCCGGGCAGGGCGGAGCATGTGCTGGAGCGCATCGAGCAGGCCTTCCACGCGTTGTCCGCGTTCCCCGAACGCGGCAGCCACCCGAGGGAATTGCTGGAGCTCGGGATTCGGGAGTACCGGGAGGTGTTCTTCAAGCCGTACCGCCTCATCTACCGCGTCATGGGAGACGGCGTCTACATTCTGGTGATCGCGGACGGGCGGCGTGACATGCGAGCGTTGTTGCCCCCTCACGGCAATCCCCCGGGGGTAAACACCATGGTGGACTTCTTCCACGAGTCCCGGCCGCTACCGGATGTGGTTGCTCAGGCACCGGCCGACAAGCCTTTGCCTCGCATCGAGCGCGTCTGCATCGACGATCTGGGTGAAGCCGGCTACCGCATCCTGCAGCCGATTCCCGTAGAGATCAGGAGAGTCGAGGTCGGAGATTTCCAAGCGTGGTTCCGAGAAGCGAACATCGCGATGTCGGGCAGCGACGGCAACGATGCCTTGCAGGCCCTCGTGGCGGAGATTCTCGACACCTTCGACGTGCTCCTGAGGGAGCCGAATCTGGGGCCGGGCGCTGCTGAGCAGCGGCGGATCCTCGGTACATACGTTGTCAGGACGTAGCCTGCTCACGGCCGATTCGGCGCTCACGATCGCCAACAAGCTGGATGCCGAGATCTCGGAGGGCCGCAAGCACACCAACGTCGTGGTGCGGGTCCGCGGCACCTACATCGGACGCTTCGGGATCCGCCGAGATTCGAAAGCTGGACACGACTACATCCCCAGGCAGATCCACGTCACCATGAAGGAAGCCTTGGGCTTGGCTCGTTGCAGCCTCTGCAGGGCGGACTACGAGAGGTTTCTGAAAGATCGAGGGAAGCTGCCCGCCGGCTCCTCCCCCAAGGTCTGACGCCCTCACTGCCTGAGATGAACGACAGCCAGATCGTCAGCTTCATCTGGAGGGTGGCGGACCTCATCCGCGATGCGGGCCGGCTGCCGACGGACGGGGAGGACCGGTTGGCGCAGTTGCGGGAGACGCAGACGATGCTGGAAGAGACCGTGCGGGAATGGACGCGCGTGAATGGCTCACCCAGGGCATCGAGCAGGGCCGCCGCGAAGAGCGGGCGCTGCTGTGCCGTCAGGCGGCCCGGAAGTTCGATACCGGGGCCGCCGAGGGGCTGGCCGCCGCCCTGTCCGGCGTCACCGACCCCGACCGCCTCGCGCGGGTCGGCGACTGGATCATCGAGTGCGCCACGGCGTCGGAGCTGCTCGCCCGTGTCCACGGCGACAACGGGTCGGGCGATTGAGGCCCACGTGCCGCGGACCGGTCGGCGGCGCGATATCGGCGTCGAACGTTGCGACGAACGTAGAGGCCCAGTGAACCTCACTTCGGGAACAGCAGGTCTTCGAGCGCCAGACGGGTGAACTCCTGCGGGTTCACCGGCGGCCTCCCGCGCAGCGGCCTCCACTTCAACTCCCCGACGACCCCGTACTTGTTCACAGGCTCCAGAAGCTCCAAACGATCGGCACCTGCGGTGGAGGCACGCCCACCCAGCCGGCCCAGGAATCGGCACGACGGGTCGGCCCGTGGGGCCTACCCGTGATATGGTGGGTTGTGGTCACGTCCGACGTTCCCGATGGTGGGAAAGGCGGCAGCGACGGCTACCTGGACCGGCTCAACGAGGACCGAGCTGCGGCGCAGGACAGCCTTGACGCATCGCTTCTGAAGCTGTCTGGGGGAGGTCTCGGACTGTCGTTCGCCTTCGTCCGGCAGTTCGCGGGAGAGAATCCGCAGCGTCCTTGGATGCTGACGACCGCTTGGCTGCTCTGGGTCGCATGCTTGGTGAGCGTCACTTGGTCTCACTACCTCAGTTACTCTACCCGCTCCGACCGTCGACCGGAGGGTCGGACTGCAGGGCGCCTCGTAGTTCCGTACTGGCGTCGCGGCGACGTGCCGCTTCGCCGTGGGGAGATCGCCTCGACGAAGCGGAAATTGCCGCGCCGGGTGCGGGTCGGCCAAGCCTCGGATCCACGACATCAGGTCCCTGATCTCCCCTGATGCGGGGCAGCAGCCTTGCATCGCCTGGCGCGCCGGCGACGGGCGGCCGCCCCGCATGTCTTGCGCTAGGGAGCCGAGCGAGGCAACGCAGGCCGCGACGGCCGCCCGGGTCCAGAACTCGCGGGGAATCTCCATCAGGACTCACTCTGGATCTACGGACTGGGGCGCGGCGGCTGTCCTCTGGGTGAGACTAGGGGGCGATCGACGGGAAGGCGAAGCGGCCGGGGGTGGACGCGGCGAGTCAGAGCGCTCGCAGGGAGGCCGAAAACGTCTACAACCGTCTACACTTGCCGACATTTTTGATCTCACACGCACAGCGAGGTATGCTGGCAGGGATGCCCGACCCAAACCGGCTTTCCGTCTCATCATCAGGTGTGTCGTCGACGCATTCGCGGGCTGTGGCGTCGGCTCCGGGAATCGTGACCGGTCGCTATGGCACCGTCGGGAGCTTCTACTTGATTGCCGAGGACTATTGGCCTCTGAACACGACGCTATACAGCATACACCTCAGAAACAATGATCCGAGGTTCCTCCGGTACATGCTTGGACACCTGTCACCGTTGTTTGTCGCCAACGCACGGAAATCCGCAGTGCCGGGCATAGACAGGAACGACATCCATCCGATTGCAACCGCTATTCCGGCACCGCTGGAACAACGTACCATCACTATTTTCCTCGACCGAGAAACAGCGAAGCTCGATGCTCTTATCTCCAAGATCCGTGAAGCCATCGACCATCTCGGGGAGTTCCGCACGGCCCTGATTTTCGCAGCAGTCACCGGCGGTGTCGACGTGCGGGAGCCAGTGCCCCGGTGAGTTTTTGAGCCGGATTTCACGTTCACGCGGTCACGGCTGGTCTCACGCTGATCGGATGTCACGGGGGCTGGAAGCGGCGACGCTCTCCGAGGACCGGAGCTGCCGGATGCGGTCGAGGACTCGACTCTCGAGGCGGCACCGCATGAGCAGCATCGAGAGAGTGGAAGCGGACGTTTGGAAGAGCGGTCGACTCGTGGGTTTTTTGGCGCGAGCTATGCCAAGCTGTGACAGGTCCTGGAATCGTAGCACGTTGCTGCGGCCCGACTGTGCTACGGGCGGGGCCGGATAGCGAGTCGCTGCCGGATCTCCTGGTACACCGGTACGCCCTCTCCCGCCTCGATGGTCACCGCCAAGCCGTACCGGATCTTCCGATCGAGCGGACCTGCTTGCTCCCGACAGAAGACGCGGAATCGGATGTGTCCGTCGTCGACGAAGGCCACGGCTTTGTCGCCCTCGTAGCGGACGTGGAACAGGGACCCGCGCGGTACCGACTTGTCATGCTCGAAACGCGCCGCAGATGGGGGACGGCGATCCGCTCCTTGGTAGCTCCAGAGTTCGATCTCGAGTCGAACGGGGTCCGTTCCCGCTTCGAGTTCACCGGCCAGCCAATCGGTGGTCGTCGGCGGAATACGGTCCTGCGGACCCCACGCTCGAAACTGGCGAAGTCGGTCGAACAGAGCGAACCACGGGGCAAAGCGCGTCGGTGCTGACTCCCCGCGCTGATGACGATCCCAGAGTCGCAGCAGTTCCTGGAGCGCTCGAGTGTCTGGCATCGCCAGGTACAGGCGACCGACAACCGGCTTGTCGGCCCGATCCTGACCTGCCCGCCCCTTGCGGGTGTCGCGTTCGGCGAAGTCCTCGTCCGGATCGACCTCCGTCTCTTCGTCACCGAGGAACTCAAGGCCGTCGATACCTTGCGTTGCGCGGTAGAAGTCTTCGATGTTGCCTGCCACGTCCATCATGAGCGCACGCTCGGGCGCGATGCCCGTCGGATCCTCACGCAGGGTTGCAGGATCGCGGCCGGCCTCGAACACATTGCGCAAACGCTCGAAGACGGGTCCAAGGCGTTCGCCCTGCCGCGCCCGACCTGGCAGGCGAAGGTCGTCTCCACCGCCCCGACCACGCGGTCGTCGGTCAGATTTCGGGGTTGGAATCGGCAGCAGCGGGTACTCTGCCATCAGAGTGGTCTCCGTCTGTGGCAGCCCGCAACCGTTCCCTCCAGAACGTCAGCCGTTCGGCAACGATCGCTTCGAGCGTCTTCTCGCCCGTCGCCAGCACGGAGCGCCGCCGTACGTCTCGACAGAATTCCTCGGCTTCGGCGTAGCTGACGGCACCGAGGCGCCTGGCGATCGTGGCCGGCTGCCGCCCGAGCGGTTCATCGAGCGATTCGGCAAAGCGGGCAACGTAGGCGGTCAGGTCCTTGCGCGTCGGGGGGTTGAGAGCCAGACGCACCTGAAACCGCCGCCAGGCCGCCCGGTCGAGGAGCTCGGCGTGGTTCGTGGCGGCGACCACCACGGTGTAGCTCGGCAGGTCGTCGACCTGCATGAGCAGGGAGGACACGACGCGCTTGATCTCCCCGGTCTCGTGAACGTCGCCGCGCTCCTTGCCCACGGCGTCGAACTCGTCGAAGAATAGCACGCACGGCGTCGTGCGGGCGTAGTCGAACACGCGCTTGAGGCGCGACGCTGTCTCGCCGAGGAAGCTGCCGATCAGCGCCTCGTACCGCACGACGAAGAACGGCGCCGACAGGGCTTCCGCGATCGCTTCGGCAAGCGACGTCTTGCCGTTTCCCGGCGGTCCGACGAACAGTAGGCGATGGCGCGGTTCGAGCGAATGGGTGCGCAGCACGGAAGCCCGGTGCTGTTCCTCGATCAGCTCCTCGCATGCGCGGCGCGCGATGTCGGTCAGGACCAGATCGGCGAGCTTCTTGCGTGGAGTCAGCTCCACCAGAAACTGGCGGTGCGGCCGTTGGCCGGGCGCGATGAAGGCGGCGCCGGAATCGGCGCCGTTCACCCGCATCGCGTCCGTCAACCGATCCGCGAGGACGTTGTGCCGCTTGACCCGTTCTTCGGCGATGATCGCCTCGGCCACGGAACGCGCTCGCGCCGTGTCGCCGGCCGAGCCGGCCTTCACCAGCGAGATGAGAAGGTCGCTCCGCGCCATGTTCTGCTCCGCAGTCCGTGGGCCCTCGCTCGCGCCGTCACGTCGCGGGTCGGGACGGACAGCGGGGACAGCCCAGTCTACCGCGAATCGCGGCCGACGGCCCCGGCCAGCTCCGGCCAGCGCGGCCAGGCGCCCAGACGCGCCCGTGCGTTGGAGAACGTCGTCGATTGCGAGCACTTCGCTGACTGGTGCTAGCATTTCCGGGACCAGAGGAGCGGTACCATGGCGGACTCGAGGTGTACGCCGCATGGACGGCGAGGTCATCGGCGGCTGAAGTCCGGGGCGCTACGCGACGGCCTGTCCATGGAACAGACCGCGCGTCGCGTCCAGGCCGACACCGCCGTGGACGTGGAGCCGGCCGGCGCGATGATCCGCCGCATCATCGGCGACGATGGCGTCGATCTCGACCTGCCGGCGCGCGAGGTCGACGCTCCGATCGACTTTGCGTCAGGCGAATACGGCCGGGACGATCCTGAATGATCCGTCTGGACACCAACGTGCCGGCGCTGAAAACCTCCGGCTTCGTGGCCTCGGTCAGATGTGCGTCACCGCGATGCCTTCTCCTCCACCGCCTGCTTGATCCAACTGTTCAGGCTCATGCCGTGGGCGCCGGCGGACAGCGCGGCGCGCTGGTGCAGGTCGGGGCCCAGCCGCAGGTTGAGGGTGCCCGAGAACGGCTTCTTCGGCTCGACCCCGTCTTCGCGGCACGACGCGAGGTACTCGTCGATTGACCGCTGGAACTCGCGCCGGATCCCGTCGACGTCGGTCGCCTCGAACGTCGCGATGGGGTAGGCGCCGCTGTTGACGACCCGGCCTTGAAGACGGCCGACGGAGTCGTCGAACTCGACGGCGGCCACGTAGCCCTTGTACTCCATCATGGCTTCACTCCCGCAGCTTCGAGGAATGCGACGATGGCGCGGACCGCACCTCGACCCGTCTCCGGTGCCGGGTGCGGGCGATGCACGATCATCCGCTCCGCGCCCTTCTTCAGGAGCACCCTCGAACCGGCGCGTTCGGAGACGTCTACACCGGCCGCGTCCAGCATCGCGACGATGTCGGCCCATCGGATGCCCGTCGGCGTCGGGCGGGCGCACATGCTCTGCAAGGTCCGCCGGTGTTTCGCTCGCATGATACCATTCGTAGTATCGCATGTTGCGGCCGATGCGACCTCGTAGCGGCGTCGGCTTCGGCGCCCCCATGACTCCTGACATCTCCCGAACGCGCGTTCGAGAAGGCCATCGAGTGCACCACGCGGCCAACGTGATCTCCGCGGCGTTCACGGGCAGGTCGACGTGCGGTAGGCCGTGCCGCGATGAGCATGGAGCCGATCTTCTCGGGCACCCACGCAATCACCGCCGATGTATGTGGTAGCTTGTCTGTGCGATATGCCTCCGGTGACCATCCATCTGCCGGGCGACCTGATTGATGCCGCGCGCAAGGAGGCGTGCGGCGGGAACCGCAGCCTGTCGGCGCGGATCGGCGGACTGGTACAGGACGCCGTCGCGAGCGACTGGCCGCGGAGCTTCGTCGATCTCCTGCACCGGGGCTCCGGAGACCTGGTCGAACCCGACGATCCGCCGCCCGAGGACATCGAGCCGCTTCGGTAATGATGCTCCTCGACACCAGCATCTGCACCCCGTTGATCCCGGTCTCTCGGTCCTGGAGCCGCGCTGAACAAGTCGGCGGACACGACCGCGCGTCACCGTCCCATGACTCCTGACGTTTCCGAACGGGCCTTCGAGGCCGCCATCGAGTGCGCGCTGCTGCGCCACGGCCCCGACGCCTGCCCGGGCGACGTGGCGGCGGTGCGAGAATCCCCGCCCACGTTCGGCGACGACCCGGCCCCCGGCGGCTACCACCGGCGCAGACCGGAGGACTACGACCGCGCGCTCTGCCTGATCCCCACCGACGTCGTCGACTTCCTCCTCGCCACCCAGCCCAGGCAGTGGCAGAAGCTCGAGCAGCACCACGGCGCCGACGTGAAGCCCCGCTTCCTCGGCCGCCTCTCCCGCGAGATCGCCCGGCGCGGCGCCCTCGACGTGCTGCGCAACGGCGTCAAGGACTCGGGCTGCAAGTTCCGGCTCGCGTACTTCCGCCCCGCGAGCGGCCTCAATGAAGAGCTGCAGCGCCTGCACGCCGCCAACCTCTTCGCCGTCGTGCGCCAGCTTCGCTTCAGCGAGCACGACGAGCAGAGCCTCGACCTCGCCCTCTTCCTGAACGGCGTCCCCATCTTCACGGCCGAGCTCAAGAACCCCCTCAACGGCCAGGACGTCCGGGACGCCATCCGCCAGTACCGCGAGGACCGCGACCCGCGCGAGCCGCTCTTCGCCTGGGCCCGCTGCCTCGCCCACTTCGCCGTCGACCCCGAGCAGGTTTTCGTGACCACCTGCCTGGCCGGGCCGAGGGCCCGCTTCCTGCCCTTCAACCGCGGACGCTTCGGCGGCGCCGGCAACCCGCCGGTCCCGCCCACCCGGGCCGGCTTCCCCACCGACTACCTGTGGGAGGAGGTCTGGGCCCGCGACAGCGTCCTCGACCTCGTCCGCCAGTTCATCCACGAGGTCGAGGCCGAGGACGACCGCGGCCGCAAGACCGGCGCGCGCTTCCTCATCTTCCCGCGCTACCAGCAGCTCGACTGCGTGCGCCGGCTCGTGCGCCACGCGCGCGACCACGGCCCCGGCGAGCGCTACCTCGTGCAGCACTCGGCCGGCAGCGGCAAGAGCTTCACCATCGCGTGGCTCGCCCACCAGCTCTCGGTGCTGCACGACCGCGGCGACCGGCGCGTCTTCGACTCGGTCGTGGTGGTGACCGACCGGCGCGTCCTCGACCGGCAGTTGCAGCGCAGCATCCGCCAGTTCGAGCAGACCCTCGGGGTGGTGGAGAACATCGACCACACCTCGCGCCAGCTCAAGGAGGCCCTCGAGGCGGGCCGGACCATTATCGTCACCACCCTGCAGAAGTTCCCGGTCATCGCCGAGCAGATCGGCGAGCTGCCCGGCCGGCGCTTCGCGGTGATCGTGGACGAGGCGCACTCGTCGCAGTCGGGCGAGAGTACGAAGAGCCTCAAGGCGGTGCTCGCGGCGGGCAGCCTCGACGAGGCCGAGCGGGAGGAGGCCGGCGCCCGGACCCCGGAGGAGGAGCTCGACGACCGGGTCCTCGACGAGATCCGCCGCCGCGGGCGCCTGCCCAACCTCTCGACGTTCGCGTTCACCGCGACCCCGAAGCCCAGGACCCTGGAGCTCTTCGGGCGCAAGCGGCCGGACGGGAAGTTCGAGCCGTTCCACCGCTACAGCATGCGCCAGGCCATCGAGGAGGGGTTCATCCTCGACGTGCTCGGCAGCTACTCGACATACAAGGCCTACTGGCGCCTGCTGAAGACCATCGAGGACGACCCGCGCTACGACCGGGGCAAGGCCGAGTACCTGCTGAAGTCGTTCGTCGAGCTGCACCCGCACGCCATCCGTGAGAAGGTCGCCATCTGCGTCGAGCACTTCGGCGCGCAGGTCGCCGCCGCCATCGACGGGCGGGCCAAGGCGATGGTCGTGACCCGCTCGCGCCTGCACGCGGTGCGCACCAGGCTCGCGCTCGACGCGTACCTCGCCGAGAAGGGCCATCCGTGGAAGGCGCTCGTCGCCTTCTCGGGCACCGTGAAGGACGGCGGCGAGGCCTGGACCGAGTCGGGCATGAACTCGGCCGGGCAGGACCGCGTCATCGCCGAGCGGCAGACGGCGGCCGAGTTCGAGAAGCCCGAATACCGCTTCCTCGTGGTCGCGAGCAAGTTCCAGACCGGCTTCGACCAGCCGCTGCTGCACACCATGTACGTGGACAAGAAGCTGGGCGGCGTCAACGCGGTGCAGACGCTGTCGCGCCTGAACCGCACCCACCCCGGCAAGCAGGGCGTGATGGTGCTCGACTTCGCCAACGAGGCCGAGGAGATAAGGAAGGCCTTCGAGCCCTACTACGAGACGACCCTGCTCTCGGAGGCGACCGACCCCAACCTGCTCTACGAGGTCCAGGACCGGTTGCTCGGCTTCGGCGTGTTCGCGGAGGACGACGTCGACGCCTTCGCGCGGGTGTGCTTCGACCCCAGGGCGACGCAGGACAGGCTCTATGCCGCGCTCGAGCCGCCGCGCCAGCGCTTCGGCGCGCTCGCCCACGACGAGGCGCAGGACTTCCGCGGCCAGCTCGGCGACTACGTGCGCATGTACGCCTTCCTGTCCCAGGTGCTGACGTTCGCCGACCCCGACCTCGAGAAGCTCTACGTCTTTGCCCGCCACCTGCGGCGGCTGCTGCCGGCCGACCGGGACGAGCTGCCGCGCGAGGTGCAGCAGAACATCGACATGGAGTCGTTCCGCATCCAGCAGACCAGCCGTGGCCGCATCGCGCTGGAACGGCAGGGCGGGGCGCTCGACACCACCGGGAGCAAGCCGCGCGGCGGCGCCGCCCCCGACGAGCTCGAGCCGCTCTCGCGCATCATCGAGGCGCTGAACGAGCGCTTCGGCCTGAAGCTCGGCCCCGAGCACCGCGTCGCCCTCGAGCAGATCCGCTCGGCTCTCGACGGCGACGCCGGCCTCGACGCCAGCGCCCGGGTGAACACGCGCGAGAACGTGCGGCTGACCTTCGACCCCAAGGTCGAGGACAAGATTCAGGAGATCGTCGAGACCAACTTCGACCTCTACAAGCGCATCACCGACGACCCCGACTTCGGCCGGGCCCTCAAGAACTACCTCTTCGACGACTACATCCGGCGCCACCGCCGCGTCGAGGAGCTGCTGAAGCTCCAGGAGTCGAAGACCCTCGAGTTCAAATCGAGCCTGCGCTGGAACCTCGCGGAGGACCGCAAGGACGACCGCCACGTGACCCACACCGCCCTCAAGACCATCGCCGCCTTCCTCAACACCGAGGGCGGCGACCTCCTGATCGGCGTGGCCGACGACGGCACCGTGCTCGGCATCGACCACGACCGCCTGGAGAGCGACGACAAGTTCATGCGCCACCTCACCCAGGCCGTCCGCAACGGCCTCGGCGACCGCGCCGGGACGTGCATCGACCCGAAGACGCAGATCGTGGAGGGGAAGACGGTCTGCCTCGTGAGCTGCCAACGGAGCCCCGAGCCGGTGTACCTGCGGTGGAAGGGACTGGAGAAGGCGGCCGAGGGTGACCTCTTCGTTCGAAGCGGTCCAGGCGCGGTGCGGCTCGACGAGTCGGATGCCGCAGCGTACGTCGCAAGTCGATTCAATTCGCAATGACAAGAGCCACGGAGAGAGCATGCCAGAATGGAACGAGGGTCTGACCGGCAAGGCCCTGACGATCGCTGCAAGCGATCAGTCGCCGCTTCGCGTCCTGGCCGGTCCGGGTACCGGTAAGACCTACGCGATGAAACGCCGGATCTTGCGCCTGCTTGAACAAGAGACCGACCCACGCCGATTACTTGCCTGCACCTTTACGCGGACCGCCGCGCGGGACATCTCGAAGGAGATCAGCACCCTTGACATAGACGGCGCCGACAAGGTTTGGAGCGGGACGCTTCACGGCCTGTGCTTCTCCATCCTCCAGCGGCAGGAGGTACTCGACGCAACAGGGAGAAGCGCCCGCCCGCTAGCACTTTTCGAAGTCAAGTTCCTTCTGCAGGACTTGCGGGCTCGATTCGGTGGGATAAAGAAAGTCGAAGAGCGGCTACGGGCCTTTGAGGCAGCGTGGGCCCGCCTGCAGGGTGAGGAACCGGGCTGGCCGAAGGACGTTGTCGACCAAGAATTTCAGGCAGTTCTTCGCGATTGGCTGCGATTCCATGGCGGGATGCTGGTTGGCGAAATCGTGCCAGTCACCCTCACCTACATGCGAAACAACCCGATGTGTCCAGAACGCTCAAAGTTCGATCACGTCATCGTGGACGAGTACCAAGATCTCAATCGGGCCGAACAGGTATTGATTGATCTCCTCGCGGAGCAAGCGATGCTCAGCATCATTGGCGATGAGGACCAGTCGATCTACTCATTCAAGCACGCCCATCCTGAGGGCATCACCGACTTCCATTGGGAACATCCCGACACCCATGACGAGACACTGGATGTGTGTCGGCGCTGCCCAGTCTCGGTGGTCAAACTCGCAAACAGCCTGATCAAGAACAACACGACATACAGTGGCCGTCCTTTGAAGCCCCAGCCGAACAATGAACCAGGTACCGTACACATCGTGCAGTGGGCCTCCCTGGCCGCGGAGGCGGAGGGGATCGCGGACTACGTACTGAAGCGGATCGACCAAGAAAGTGCGACGGCTGGCGACACGCTGATCCTCGCGCCACGCCGGCAGATGGGCCATGCTGTTCGGGACGCACTCGGCGTACGCGGTGTAGTGGCGCACAGTTTCTTCAGTGAACAAGCGCTCGACGGCAATCCGAAGAAGCCCAGTGAGGTCGCGGCGCAAGAGTCGTATGTTTTGCTGACGCTACTCGCGGACCCGGGGGACGGCGTAGCGTTACGGTGTTGGTGCGGGTTCGGAAGCACCACGCTGAATGAGAAAGGGTGGGCTCGACTTCGAGACTACTGCGAGAAGGCTGGCGACACGCCGCGTGGAGTACTTGAGCAGCTGTCGACAGGCGCAATTTCTATTCCGTACACTGCGACGGTTGTGAAGAGGGTATTCGTTTAGCGCGTAAATTCTCAACAAATACGGGGCTGAAATGGGCTTGGCGCTCGAAAGTTCGGAGCGACGACGAGGTCGCATTGGCCCGATGTTTGTTCACGGATTCGCCTCTTCTTTGCGATGCGGTGGGGGAATCGGAAGGCACGCGCCCGCCTCAACCGGGGACGGTGGTGGCGGTCGAGTCCAACCTGCTCGGGGCCGACACCGCGCGGATTCAACAGCCAGCTCGCGCAACCGGTGTCGCAGCACGCGGCACGATGGGCCGGGGACTAACGGCCGCGTTTCGCTGCGGTCGTTCAGAGGAATGCCCCCTACACGAGGACGATGGCGGGAGCGCGGTCGGGGGCGGGAGCCCGAGAACCTCTGGGACCACTGGTTCGAGGGCGGACACCTCCTCGACGGCGGCGCCAGCGGGGGTACGTCCGGCGACGAGGGCGGCAGGAACGGCGGGTTCGGGGGCGCGCAGCATCGTGGCGACCAGCGAAGCCAAGTCGAGAGCGCGTTGGCGGGCGGTGCGCACGACGCTCGACAGCACCTGCTGGGTGTCGGCGCCCTTGCGGGTGCGGTTCCCCCCGCACACCTTCCGGGTCACCACGGCGGGCCGGATGGCCTGCTCGGCGCGCCAGTTGGTGGCGTCGATCGAGGGGTCCCACAGGAAGAGGAACACGGCGAAAAATTCGGTGGTCAGGTGATTGGCGAAACACACCGCGTCCTTCAGCGGCGGCGGTGCGTCGACCAGCCGACCGAGCCGGGCGATGAGTCGGCCGCGGGCCGTCGCCATACCGTGCTCGCTCAGCTCGCCCGCGTCGCAGCGGTCGCGCAGGTCGAGGCCGGCCTGCAGGGTCGCCTGGACCTCGCCGGCCCAAGCACTGTCGGGATGATCCTCCCGGAGCTCCTTGCACCGTCGGAGAAGGTGCGACAGACACGACTGGTGCTTGGCGTCGCGGAAGCAGCGATACGGTGCCCACCCGTCGCGCACGAGCACGCCGGCGTAGTCGGTCCCGAGCACGGTGACGGCATCGGCGAACCCGCGGCCGGGGCAGATGGCGTAGACCGTCGTGTCCGTAGTCACGAACGCCCAGAGCCAGTGGCGGCGGGCGCCGACGCGCCAGCCGGTTTCGTCGGGCGTGACCACGGGCGAGTTGCGCACGTGCTCGCACAACTCGGCGTAGGCCGGCCCGGCGTCGCGGGCGGCGATCTCGCGCCGCAACGCCTCGCCGGGCATGAGGAACGCGCCGGCGACGCGCTGCGCGACCCGCTCGACGTTGAGACCGCGGGACACGTCGAGCACCGTGTGGCCGAGCTCGTGGGCGATGGTGAACCACCCCTCAACTACTCCTCTGCCTGCGCGCGCGCTCGGAGAGCGCCATCAGCGAGTCGAAGGCGGCCGAGCTCCTGCAAATCGGCATCGCCGATGTCGACGACTACATGCGGGGCGTCCTGCCTTCGCCGGCGGCCGCGGGGTGAAGCGTGTCCCGACGGGTCGTCGTGCCGGAGTTGTCCGTACTCATCGATCTCGAAGGCGACGCCTTCCCGGGGCCGCGGTCAGGCAGGATGGACAAGGCTGATGGCGCAGGACATCGGCCCCTGGGAGAGGCCCGTCAGGCCGGGGACCGGTCGATCTCCGATGGGTCGTCCAGTGGAGCAAGGCCCGTCAGGGCCACCGGCGGCCGGTCGGGGAACTGCACCGCCGGACACAGCTTGCCGCCCATCGCCCCGCCGTAGCGCTGAGGGTGGCCGCCCGTCGCGTCGAACCGGACGGGCTTGTGATGCGCTGGCTGGACGGACGGATCCCTCCTTCGGTCCTTGGGCCGTCATCGCGTGCGCCTTGCCGGATGAGGCAAAGGCGCCGCCGCCGGCTGGCTGGCAGATCCTCTTCGCGGCGCCTGGCCGCGGCGCCGCTCGCGCTTCTCTGCTTCCAGCTCGTCGACGAGTTGGGCGGTCATCGCAGCGACGCGGGCCTTGCGCTCCGGCGACCAGTCCTTCGTCAACTCGCTGAATGGCCGGTGCTTCATGGCTGTCCTCCTGCTCCTCGTCGACTCATCGGCTCCGGCTCGAACCACGTCTTGGCTCCAGCAGGCCCTCGCTACGGATCTGGCACAGGTACTCATCATAAATCGAGTCCGCCCGTCGCACGTACTCCTGGTAGAACCGTTCCTGCTCCGCCTTGCGGCCGCCGATCAGCAGGATCGCTGTCCGTCGCGGGTCGAATGCGTAGAAGATCCTGATCGCGCGCCCGGCCGTTGTCACTCGAAGCTCCCGCATGTGGCTGTGTCGCGACGTCTTGACCTGCGACGACCTCGGGTAACCCAGTGCCGTACCTTCTCTGCGCAGAAGGTTCACCATGGCGTCGATCCGCTCCTGCTCCCCCACGGTGAGCCGGTTCCACCAGGACTCGAACTCCTCGGTGTACTCGACCTGGACCTCACGCCCCATGCGAGCCTCCACCGTACATGGCGCCACGTCTCCACGCCGCTCACTTCCCGACCCGCTGCCGGGTACGGTTCTGCGATGCAATTCCCGGGCCGCGTTGAGGCCGACGGGCGGGGAGTGAATCGGGCTCGGGAGCACGGCCGGTCGGCGGGCATCAGGTCAAGGCTGGCCGGTGGTGACGGTGAGGGAGGCGTCTCGCAGACGTTCCTGCACGGCGCCGGGGATGCCGAGCCTGGTGTCCGTGGCGAGCTCGGCGAGCAGGGCCGCCGTCTCGAGCCGGCTCTGGAACTGGAACGACTGCTTCGAGCCTTCGGCCATCCGGTAGACGGTCCGGCCGCCGAAGTCACGCGCGTCGATCGGAGACGAACGCGTCCTGAACGTCGAACCGTCCGGAGGCGGTCATGACGACGGTCGCCTTTCGCCGTCGAATGGGCGGTCCGGCTCAACTTCCGGGCCAGCGCCGAGCGCATCGCGCGGCTCGACGACGAGCGCGCCTCGCCGCCGTCGCGGTGTCGCGCAAGAAGGGCTGCCAGGAGCCGTGCCGGGCTAACCGGCCGCCTGGGCCATCACCAGCTCTGCCGGACCCGCCAACCCCATGGCCTTGCGGATCGCCCCGATCGCGCCCATGTGGTACGCCTCGTGGAACATGAAGAACGCGACGGCGTCGAGGACCGGCCGGCCGGCGTGGGGGCCGTCCTGGACAGCGCTGCGTATCGTCGCTTCACTGGCACCGTCGAGCGCCGCCTGGAGATCCGCCTCGATGTCCTTCCAATGCCGCCGAAACTCGGTCACGGTGGGGTAGTCCGCCCCGTCGGTCGCGCTGGTCGTGGCGAACGCGACGGTGAAGGGACTCGCCCTTGGAGCACCGAGCAGCCCAATCAACTGGCAACGATAGTCCAGCATGTGCCCCACTTCCCAGGCGATCGACGGCCCGTCGCCGTCCCGCGTCCGGCGACGCGCCAGCTCGTCCGTGAGGTCGCCGAGGACGAGCGGAATCAGCATGTTGGTGGTGGCAAGGCAGCCTGCAACGGGTTCGAGTGACGGGGTCATCTGTCGATCCTCACATCCCTTGCGCTCGGGCGACCAGCCCTTCGTCAACTCGCTGAACGGCCGGGGCTTCATGGTCCTCGCTGGCCAGGGTCAGGGTCTGCGGCGTGGTGCTCATCGGACGCCTCCCGCGCCGCTCCACGTGGACTATCGTGTCACGAGGCGAGCGGCACTTCCAGAAGGTCCGACGGGGACGGGGTGTACGATCGGGGCTGACCGCTACGCACCGATAGTGTACGACTCCGAGAGCGCCGTCCACCCGCTGAAGGAGGCCTCATGAGCTGCCGTCTCATCTCCCGCCGTCTCGCGATCGCGGTCGGCATCGCGGCTCTGTCGACCGCGACCCCCCTCCCGGGGCAGGAGCGTCCACACCGGCTCGTCCTGCTCGGGACCGGCGGCGGGCCGGCGGTGAAGGCGTCCCGCGCCCAGCCGGCGAACGCGGTCGTGGTGAACGGCGCCGTCTACGTGGTGGACGCCGGCGACGGCGTCGCGAGGCAGATGGCCCTCGCCGGGCTGCCGGTCGTCGACCTGCGGGCCGTCTTCATCACCCATCACCACTCCGACCACAACGCCGACTACGGCACGCTGCTGCTGCGGGCCTGGGCCAGCGGCCTGCGGCGGCCGGTCGCGACCTACGGTCCGCCCCCGCTGGAGCAGATCACCCGGTCGTATCTTGAGTACATGGACTGGGATGTCCGCCTTCGCGTCGAGGACGAGGGGCGGCCGGTGCTGGGAGAGCTGATTCAGGCCCACGACATCACAGGCGACGGGGTCGTCTACCGGGACGAGAACATCGCCGTGACCGCCGCCGAGGTCCCGCACGGGGCGGCCGCGCCGTCCTACGCCTACCGCATCGACACGGCCGGCGGCTCGGTCGTGTTCTCGGGCGACACGACGATGAGCGACGCGCTCGTCGAGCTCGCGACGGGGGCCGACGTCCTGGTGCACGAGGTCGTCAGCGTCGACGGCGCCGCCGCCATCGTGGAACGCCTCGACCCGGGCAACGAGGAGCTCCTGCGTCACATCATCGAGGCCCACACGCCGCCCGGCGACGTGGGGCGGGTCGCGGCGCGGGCCGGCGTGGCGCGGCTCGTGCTGACGCACTTCGTGCCGTCGGGCCTTCCCGAGTTCGATCGGCCGGAGCTCTGGCTCGAGGCGGTCCGCCCCCACTTCGCGGGCGAGATTATCGTCGGACGCGACCTCCTGGAGACCGCCTTCTGACACCGTCACCCGGCCCTGGTGAAAGCAGCCCGGCCGAAGCCGTGAGCGCAGCAGCGGGCCCGCTCACACGGGCCGACCAGTCAGAGCGACAGGGACGGATTCGCGATCATGCATGAGGGGCCGATTCAGGTTCCCTCGGGACCGTGGAGCCGGCCGCCTCGGGCCTGCCGGACAGTCGATCTGGCCAGCGCTGGCGTGACAATTTCACGGCGTCGCCTCAAAATTGTCCGGCATGTAGATTCCGCGCGGGCCGGATCCCGAGCTACGGCGCTTGGCGGCGCGGGGCGTGACCGCCGTGTCCGGGTGGCGTCTGCGGCCGTCGCCGTCCGGTGACGTGCTGCAGGCGATGGCGTCGTGAGCCGGGAGTCCGCGCCTGATCGACACCGGACTAGAATGGGTGGCGTCGACATGGTGATGAGCGACCCCCCGCATCCCGGTCTCGGCATCCGGCAGAACTGTCTGGACCCGGTCGGTCTGAACGTGACCGATGCGGCGAAGGTGCTCGGCGTGGCCCGTCACACCCTCTCGCGAGTCCTGAACGGCCACGCGGGCATTTCCCCCGAGATGGCCCTTCGGCTGGAGAAGGCGGGCTGGTCGAATGCCGAGTTCTGGCTGCGCCGGCAGACCACCTATCCCAAGTTTACCAGCCACGAATCTAAACTACTGCAACAAGGCGGCTTACGCCGACAAAAATCCTCGAGTGGCACTACAAGCCTGCGCAAACCGGTGAGGTCGGTCAGATGAGCGTCTTGCGAACGCCCCCGGGGTGGGGGTCGACGCCGAGGGTGCCGTAGATGTCCCGCTGCTCGGGTTCGGCTTGCGTGGCCGTGCGCACATGCAGCGTGCGCCCGTCGGGGCGGCGGAAGGTGGCGGTGACGCGCTGCTGGCCGTCGAGGATGCGGCGCAACGTGGTCCAACCGGCGGGGTTGCCGTGCCCGCGCAGTCGGGTGCGGATGACCTGCACGAGCTGGTAGGCGATGACGGTGATGAACAGGTGACCGTCAGCCCGCCGCGGCTTGTGGTGGTAGATGGGGCGCAGGCCGAGTTCGGACTTGAGGGCGCGGAAGACGGCCTCCACGTCGGTGAGGGTGGTGTAGGTGCGCCACAGGGCGTCTTCGTCCCAGTCGGTCTCGCTGCTGCGCAGGCAGTAGACCCCCGGATGGGTGGCCATCGAGCCGTCCTGGGGACGGCGGGTCCAGGTGACGGCGACGGCCTTGTTGCCGGTCTCGTCGGCGGTGACGGCAATCTGGTAGTGCAAGGCGACGCGGGAATGCTTCGTCTTCAATCGGCCGATGCGCTGCCACACCTGGTCGAGTCGCTTGTGGGCGCGGGGGCGCGCCAGCCCCTCGTGGAGTTGGGTCAGGGCGGTCTCGAAGCGGGTGGCGAAACGCTCGATGATGGCCCGTTCCTTGTTGGCCCGCTCCTCGGAGTAGCAGTACAGGCGCACCTCGTCGGGGTCGTTCGAGACCACCTTGTGCAGGTGCACGGTCTGGTTGGACCGGGTCCGGACCGACACGGCGGCCTCGGCGTCGAATTGCCGGTGGCGTTCGCGGCTGACGACCAGATAGCGGTAGCCGTGGTCGCGCAACCACGTGATGCAGGCTTCGGTGGCGACGCCACGGTCCATGACCACGAGGGCGCCGGCCGGTGCGTCGAGCGCCTCGAGCATGTCGGCCAGGGTGCGCTGTTCCCGGACGTTGCCGGCGAAGACCTTGGAGCGGCGGACGAAGCCGCTGGCGTCGAGCATGAGGCCCAGGGTCAGCAGCGGACAGTCGCTACGCTTCTCCTTCGAGTGCCCCCGCTGCGCCTGTGGCTGCTCGCTCGCCTCGCCTTCGAAGTAGGTGTTGGTCAGGTCGTAGAGGGTCACCGTCGGCTGCAGGTCGAACAGCCCCATCGCACGGTCGAACAGATGCGCCTCGATCGCCTCGCGATGCTTCACCAGGGCGTCCGAGGCGCGGTAGAGCTGCATCGCGCCGACGGTCTCGAAGTCGACGCCGAGCAACTCTCCGAGGCCGCTGCGTTCTTGCAGCCAGCGGTGCGTCGCCCGCTCCGAGGCGGGCTGGGCGAGACGCCCGACGATGACGCCGGCCGCCGCCGCGCGCAGGGCGCGGTTGACGCCGAGGTCGGCGAGCAGGGCCGGCAGGCCCAATTGCTCCAGCGCCCACAGACCGACCTGCTCGACGCCGACGCTGCGCGGGCGGACCAGGCGCAGCGAGTCGACATCAAGGGGCTGCACGTCGGTCGGTCCGGTCGGAGTGCCGCTCGCCTGCCCGCCACGGACGACCAACTGGCTGGCGATGCGCTGGGCTTCGTGTTCGACGGTTTGGGGGCCATCGGCGACCAGGGGCGCTTGGCCGGTCAAGATGTCGTCGATGCGGGCGCACAACTGCGGCCATTGGGCCTGGGGGATGTCGAAGTGGCGCCCGAGATTGAGGAGAGTGCGCTGCCGGACGGCGTTTCCGACGCGCTCGGAGTGCACCAAGCGATGGGAGAAGTAGGGCTTTCCGTCCTGGGTCCGCCGGGTTTGTGTGCGTCGAATGAACACGCTGCCGAGGATAGCGGGCGCCCTTGCCGGAGTCAATCCTTTCTGAAAATTATGGCACTACATCGCGCGCCGTCAAGGCTCGATCCTTTAGAATCAACAACTTACAGATATGGGAATCCCGAAAAGCAGCCGAAATCGGCCAAATAGCCGGTCAACTTGGTAAACTTGGGCTATGATCTCGTTCAGGCCCGCAAGCGTGAAGACGGAATCAGTGTCGAGCGCTACGAGCCGCATCCGACCGTGTGAGTTCCCGAGGCGGCAGGCCTCCGACTCCTGATCGGCGTCGACGACGACCGCACGGTGTTCGGCGTCGATCACGACCACCTGGAGGGCGACGACGAGTTCATGCCCACCGATCTGTTCTCACGGCTGTTCCGGTACCGCTCGACCGATCGACGACGGGCGTGGGAGGACTGGTTCACCGAATCGTTCGCGGCGGTGCTGGAGCGATACCCGAAGCTGGGCACCGCGTATGCGGGCCATCTGATCGGCCGCGACGTGGAGATCGCCGACATCGAAACGCAGAAGACGTTCGGCAACGCCCGTCCAGACATGTGGGTGGATGCCCGCGACGCCGACGGCGGTCGTCACGTCGTGATGATCGAGCACAAGATGGGCGCGCCGGCCATGGCTCCTCAACTGCAGGCCTATGAACGGTGTCTTCAGGGGCTGACGGCGGAGACGAGGACCCTAGTTCACATCGCGGGGAGCTCCGCGCCGCCGGATGTCGAAGTGACGGCCAGCGACGTGCGGTTCAAGTGCCTCAAGTGGTTCCAGATCTACCGATGGCTTGCGCGCTGGACCGCGAGCGCCCGGAGCGGCGGGGAGAGCGCAGAGTTCGTGGACGAGTTACTGAAGCTCATGGAGATGCGGGGCATGACTATCGAGATCGGCATGAACGAGCTTGTGGCCGCCACGGCCTACAGGACGAAGCAGGTGGAACAACGGCTCGTGCAGATACTGGACTCGGCTTGGGACGAACGCGGGATGACGGACACCTTGGGCGAGACGGACGGAGGATGGAAGACGGACGACATCGAGTACTACCGGTCGCCGAGAATAGTCCGGCACGGCGTGCAGGTCGCGTATGGGTTCGATTTCTCCAGAGAGGATGCGAAGTGGGATGTGAGCAGGCTGCAGATGCCGTCGGCGTGGATCGGGATCTGGATACCCGACGTCAACGGCGCTTGCACGCTGGCCTGCCCGTCGGGCTGGAGGGAACCGCCGAAGACGAAGGGGTGGGATGACAACGGCGAGGGGCGCTGGGTATGGGTCTGCGAGATCGAGGAATTGCGCATGCGGGGAGAGTCGTTGAGCGCCTTGTATCTGGAGTTCTTCACCGGCGCCTTCAGGGCGCTCAAGGCTGTTCTCTGATGACTCGCTGTGCGGCCCGTGGAGGAGCGCCCGCAGCAGATGCCGACCGCCCTACGGCGTCACGTCCCACGGCCGCTCCCAAGGCCGGAGCGGACGCCGGCGGGCGATGAGCGGCAGATCCTGCCGTTGCAGCTCCAGGAGGATGCGCACCTTCTCCTGCAGCGGCGCCGCGGCCTGTGCCCGGTGCCAGGCCCGCTTTCGTTCCAGGAGGCCCTTCACCTCCTCCGGCATCTGATCAGGCATCGTCCGGGACCTCCGCCGCGATGGCGTGGGTGGTCAGGATCCGTCGCAGCCGCTCCCGGTCCACGGCGCCCGCCTCCAGCAGTTGCCACGCCCTCTCGCGCCGCCGCGGGCCGCCGGCCCGCAAGGCCAGGGCAACCAGGTGCTCGGCGTCCACGACGCGGACCGGGACGCCGGCGTAGTCGTGCACCCGTGCGGTCGCGAGCGCGGCTTCCACGAGGGGATTGTAGGCGGGCAGGAGCCGGGCGGGAACGCCTGCGATCAGCAGATGCTCGGCCTGCAGGCCGAACCCCTGCTCTCGCGCCCACTCGTAGACGCGCGACAAGGGCGCCAGCAAGTCCTTGCCGACCGCTTCGAGGGTGACGAACACACCCAGATCGTAGGTGCGGGTCGGCTCGGCGTAGAAGAGGACGGCGGTCGCGCCGCCGACGGCGTACTGCGTCACGACTCCCTCGTCGCGCATCCGGTTCAACACGCGGAAGACGTCGGCCAGAGAACTCATCGGGCGCAGACTCCCGGCTCACATCAGCCCGACCAGCCAGAGCGACAGGGACGGCAGCCCGATCAGCAGCAGCAGGCGCAGGATGTCGGCGATCCAGAAGGGCACGACCCCGCGGAAGATCGTGTTCAACGGCACGTCGGGCAGGACGTTGCGCAGGACGAACACGTTGAGGCCGACGGGCGGGGTGATGAGGCTGATCTCGGTCGCGACCACGACCACGATGCCGAACCAGATGAGGGCCGCGTCGGGGGTCGCCAGGGCCGTCGACGCGAAGTCGAGCTCGTACATCAGGGGGGCGAAGACGGGGACGGTGAGCAGGATCATCGACAGGCTCTCGAGCACGCAGCCCAGAGCCAGGTAGATGAGGACGATGCCGGCCATCACGACCCAGGCGTTCACCCCGAGCGACGCGATCCACGCCCCCAGGGCCTCCGGCAGCCCGGCGAAGTTGATGAAGTTCGAGAAGATCTCCGCGCCGATGAGGATCGCGAAGATCATCGCGGTGGTCCGGGCGGTCCGCACGCACGCGTCGAACAGTTGATGGGCGGTCACTCCGCCGGCCGCCACCGTGATGCACAGGGCGGCGCCCGCGCCGACCCCCGCCGCCTCGGTGGGCGTGAAGAAGCCGCCGTAGATGCCGGTCAGGATGAGGACGAACAGCCCGGCCACGGCCACGATCCCGAAGCGCTCGCGGCGCGAGAACGGCTCCCGGTGCTCGGTGCGCGGCGCGGCGGCAGGGTCGAGACGGACCACCACCGCCACCGCGAGCACGTAGAACACGACGCCCACGATGCCCGGCACCACCCCCGCGATGAAGAGGCGGCCGATGTCGCTCTCGGTCAGCAGCCCGTAGACGATGAGGATGACGCTGGGCGGAATCAGGATGCCCAGCGTCCCTCCCGCCGCGATCGAGCCGGTGGCCAGGCTGTCGGCGTAGCCGTAGCGCCGCATGGAGGGCATCGCCACCTTCGACATCGTGGCGGCGGTGGCGAGCGACGAGCCGCAGACCGCGCTGAACCCGCCGCAGGCGACCACCGAGGCCATGGCGAGCCCGCCGCGCACCCGCCCGAGCAGGGCGTTGGCGGCGGCGTACAGGCCGTGGCTCACGCCCGAGATGGTCAGGAGGTTGCCCATCAGGATGAACAGCGGCACGACCGACAGCGAGTAGGAGAGGCCGGTCTCGAACGCGACGTTCCCGACCATCGCCCAGGCCGCGGGCCAGCTTCGGAGCATGGCGAAGCCGACCGCGCCGACGGCGGCCATCGCGAACGCGATGGGCACCCGCAGGAAGACGAGCGCGAGCAGCGCCGCGAACCCGAGCAGGGACGCGGTCACGAGGCGCTCCCGGCGGACAGCCTCGCGAGCCTGGCGACCGCGAGCAGGCCGCTGAGCGCAGCCATTCCGGCCGCGAACCAGCCGAGCGGCGCGAGCGGCACCAGGAGCGCATCGGTCGCCGCCTCGTCGTTGGCGAGCCGCGCGCTGTAGACCACGAGCCGCCACGCGATCATCCACAGCGCGGCCGCCGACGCGAGGCCGCCGAGCCACGCCAGCGTGGTCCGGACGCGCGGCGGCGAAGCGTCGAAGAGCGCGTCGACGGCGACGTGCTCTCCCGTCATCGTCGCCAGCGGCAGGGCCGCGAAGACGAGCGCCCCCAGCATCAGCTCGGTGAGCTCGAAGGCCCCCGGCAAGGGTGCGGTGAGGACATAGCGGCCGACGACGTCGACGACGATGAGGGCCGCGAGGCCCATCAGCAGGAACGCGCAGCACCCGCCGAGCCCGAGGTCGAGCAACCCGTGGCGAAGGTCGCCGCTGCTCTCGAGCGGCGATGCATCCCGCCTGACTGCGTCGTTCGTCGGTTGCATATGGCCCAGTATGCGCCCTTCTCGCGCCTGGTCAGGCGGGCGCCCCGCCAGTCCGCTGGCGCCGTCCGGGCGCGGTGCAACGCGGGGTTTCGCCACGGGTTGCCGGCGCGCGGAGCAGCGAGGTCCTGGAGGGAGGCACGGCGCTACCTGCCCATGCCGGTGTCGCGGCGCAGGGCCGCGAGCGCGGCCCGGCCGTCGTAGCCCCGGGTCGCCACCCTCGTCGTCCACCGGGCCTCGTGCTCCCGCGCCAGCGACCGGATGGCGTCGAGCATGGGGGGCGGCGCGTCGTAGATGTCGATGCCCGCGGCGCGGATCGCCTCGATGGCCCGCGCGTCGGCGTCGTTCCACGCGCGGCCCACCAGGTCGGCCAGCGCCTCGCCCGAAACGGCCTCGATGGCGGCCCGGTCCCGCGCGGAGATCTGGCGCCACGCGGCCTCGTTGGCGACAACGTACCAGGTGGTGTTGTAGATGCCCCCCGGCACCCGCATGGCGTACCTGAGGTGGGGGGTCAGACGGAAGGCCGTCGTCGCCTCGTAGGTCATGGTGAGGCCGTCGATGACGCCGCGCGAGAGCTTCTGGTAGACGTCGCCGCTGTCCATGAACAGGGTGGTCGCGCCGAGCCCGTCCATGAGGTCGGCGACGTAGCCGCCGGGGGTGCGGATCTTCAGCCCCGCGAGGTCGGCGGGACGCTCGATGCGCCGGAGGTTGTTGTAGAGGATGCCGGGGCCGTGGACGAAGAGGCCCAGGAGCTTGACGCCCTCGTGCTCGGCCTGGGCATCGAGCCTCCCGGTATACACCCGCCAGAACGCCCTCGAGCCCGCCGCCGCGTCGTCGCCGATGAACGAGAACTGCGCGAACCGCGACCGCGGGAACCGGTTGTCGCGGGTGAACGAGTGCAGGCCGTAGGTCAGGTCGGCGATGCCGTCGACCGCCATGTAGAAGTGCGACGGCGGCGAGCCGAGCGGCCTCGCCAGCAGGCGCACCGTCACCCGGCCCTCGGTCGCCGCCTCGATCTGCTCGATCCAGGGCACGAACGCGTTGGCGACGATGGGGTGCCGCGGCGGCAGCCACGACGACATCACCAGCTCGGTCCGGGCGCCCGTGGTGACCCCCCCGGTTGCAGCGAATCCGGTGGGGCCTTGCGCAATGGGCTCCTGGGCGTGGGCCACCGTTGCGGCGGCCTGGGCGCCGGTGGTGACCCCCCGGGTTGCAGCGAATGCAGCGGGGCCCGTCGCCTCCGCGGCAATCGTCGCTGCAGCCGTGGTTCTCGTTCCGCGCGTTGCAGCGAATGCAGCCGGGCCATTCGCTTCGGGCTCCCGAGTGCCGGCCGTCGCGGCGCCGGCGAGGATGGCCGCGAGCGCGAGCAGGCCGGCCCGCACGCGACCGGCGCGCGGGTCCTTCACTTGTCGAGCTCCTTCCGGTGCATCCAGGCCGCGTGCTTCGGCGCCCGCTTGGTCTCGGACCACTCGCGGAGCATATCCCACTTCACCGCATCGAGCCTGGCCAGCAGGTCCTCCTCTTCCGGGTCGGGGCACGCGAGCTCGATGCGGTGTCCGTTGGGGTCGAAGAAGTAGATGGAGTGGAAGATGGCGTGGTCGGTCACCCCGAGCACCTCGACGCCGTTGGCCTCGAGCCGCGCCCTGAACGCGAGCAGGGTCTCGCGGTCCTTCACCTTGAAGGCGATGTGCTGGACCCACTCCGGCGTGTTGGGGTCCCGCCCCATCTCGGGCTTCGTGGGCAGCTCGAAGAAGGCGAGCACGTTGCCCTGCCCGGCGTCGAGGAAGACGTGCATGTAGGGGTCGGGCTCGTGCGTGGACGGGACGCGGTCCTCGGCGATGGCCAGCACGAAGTCCATGTTGAGGTTCTTCACGTACCAGTCGACGGTTTCCTTGGCGTCCTTGCAACGGTAGGCCACGTGGTGGATGCGCTCGAGCTTCATCGGGGTCCTCTCTCGGTCAGGAATCGCCAGGGCCGCCCGTGGCAAGAAACCCCGCTGCATTCGAGTGGCAATGCATCCCGCCTGCGACCGGCAAACGTCGCCTCGGCTCCGGTCGCCGCCCAACCACGCCTGCCGGGTGTCGGTGCCGTGGTCGCCGCAGACGCGGGGTTGCGTCGTTCGTCCGCCGCATATACCCAGTATGCGCCCTCACGCCTTGTCAGTCGGGCGACTCGCCGCCCCCGTCGGCGCGGCCCATCGGCGACGCGGCGGCACGGAACGCCTCGCGCAGGACCTCCGGCTCGCCGATGTGGTTGGCGAGAATCAGCACCAGGCGGGCGTTGATCGCATCGCTCTCGTCCTTGGACCGGCCCTCGTGCAGCGACAGCAACTCTTCGTAGAAGCCGTCCGGATCGTCGATGTTGGGCTCGGTGCGAAGCCTGGTCATGCCGCGTGTCCCACCGCGGTCCGCAGCGCCCGCGAGACCGCCGCCTCGTCGAACGACGCCCAGCGCGCGGCGACATGCTGGTCGGGACGAATCAGGTAGACGGCCGAGGGCGCGTCGCCCAGGTACCGCTCGCGCAACGGGTCCGAGCCCGCCGCCGCGGCGTCGAGGCGCAGCATGTCGATCGGCAGCCCGTCGACCTCGAGCCGGGCGGGCGCCGCAGTGTCGATAGCCATCAATCGGAAGCGGCCGCCGAGCGCGTCGACGAGCCAGCCGTCCCCCAGCGGGGCGTCCGACGCCGGGGCGCCGGGACGCGTCCGCCGCGGCAGGGCGGGGTGGTCGGGGCCGTTCAGCGGCGAGCCGTCGTGCACGCACGGCACCGACAGGCGGCCCGAGTTGACGAGGGGCCGCGCGAACGGCAGGCCCTCGGACAGGTCGAGCACGGCGTCGCGGAAGAGGCGGCTCGTCGCCGACTTCGGGGTGATGAAGTCGGTCGACCGCGTCGAGGCGACGAGGTTCTCGTCGGCGGCCTGGACGCGCTCGTGGTCGTAGCTGTCGAGGAGGCGCTCGGGCGCGTGCCCCTCGATCACCAGCTTGAGCTTCCAGCAGAGGTTGTCGGTGTCCTGGAAGCCGCTGTTGGCGCCGCGCGCCCCGAAAGGCGACACCTGGTGGGCCGAGTCGCCGGCGAAGATGACGCGGCCGTGCCGGAACCTCTCCATGCGCCGGCACTGGAAGGTGTAGACCGACACCCATTCGAGCTCGAAGCGCACGTCCGGGCCCAGCATCGCCCGCAGCCGGCGGACGACGTTCTCGGGCTTCTGCTGCTCGTCGCGGTCGACGTCGCGGCCGAGCTGGAGGTCGATGCGCCAGACGTTGTCGGGCTGCTTGTGGAGCAGCGCCGACTGCCCCCGGTTGAACGGCGGGTCGAACCAGAACCACCGCTCGGTCGGAAAGTCGGCCTCCATGACGACGTCGGCGATGAGGAAGTTGTCTTCGAAGACCCGGCCGACGAAGTCGGCGCCGAGCATGCGCCGCACCGGCGAGCCGGCCCCGTCGCAGGCGAGCAGCCAGCCGGCCTCGAGACGGTACGCGCCGTCCGGGGTGCCCACCTCCACCCCCACCCCGTCGGGGCGCGGGTCGACGCCGACGACCTCGTGACGCCCCCGCAGCTCGATGGGCTTGCCGAAGCGCTCGAGGGCGCGCAGCCGCTCGACGAGGTACTGCTCGCAGTAGTACTGCTGCAGGTTGACGAAGGCGGGCCGCTTGTGCCCCGCCTCGGGCAGCAGGTCGAACCCGTAGACCTGCCGGCGGTCGAAGAAGACCTTCCCCGTGCTCCAGGTCACGCCCTTCTCCACGAGGCGGTCGCCGCACCCCAGCCGGTCGAGGATCTCCAGGGGCCGCTTGGCGAAGCAGATGGCGCGGGAGCCGCCGCTCACCCGGTCGTTGTCGTCGAGCACCACGACCGGCACGTCCTGCTGCGCGAGGTCGATGGCCGCGGCCAGTCCGATCGGCCCCGCGCCGACCACCACGACGGGGTGGAACGCGACGGGGTCGGCGTCCTGGTCGGGCGATCGCCGGTAGGGATAGAGCGGCGGGGGGGCGGATGCCGCGCCCGCGCTATCCATCGCCCTGCAGCTCAACCCACATGCGCTGGTCGCGCTCGGCCGTCAGATTGCTAGCCATCGCCTGCAGCTCGGTCCACCATGCGCTGGTCGCGCTCGGCCGTCCAGATGCGCGGCGCGTCGATACCGAGCGTCTCGTCGCACGTGGCGGCCACGTTGCTATCCATCCCCCTGCAGCCCGGCCCACATGCATTGGACGCGCTCGGCCGTCCAGATGCGCGGGGTGTCGATGCCGAGCGCCTCGTCGTAGGCGCGGGCCACGTTGCTATCCATCGCCCTGCAGCTCGGCCCACATGCGCTGGTCGCGCTCGGCCGTCCAGATGCGGGGCGTGTCGATGCCGAGCGCCTCGTCGTAGGCGCGGGCCACGTTGAACGGGAGGCAGTGCTCGTAGATGGCGTAGTCCGAGAACCGTGAATCGCAGGCGGCCCGGCAGGCCTCGAACGCCTCCTTCAGGCTGCCCCCCCGCGCGGCGACCCGCGCCACCGGGCGATACGTGCCGGCCACGAAATCGGCGGTCAGGTGGATCGCCTCCCTGACCTGGTCCGGTCCCACGAGGGCGTCCCCGCGGCCGGGCATCAGCGCGTCGGGCCTGAAGCCCCCGACGGCGGCCAGCGTCGCCGGCCAGTCGCCGAAGTGACCGTCGCCACAGTAGCAGGCCGACCGGTACTCGACGATGTCGCCGCTGAACATGACGCCCGCGTCGGGCACCCAGGCGACGATGTCGCCCGCGGTGTGGGCCCGTCCGAGCCACATCAGGTCGACGCGGCGGCGGCCGAGGTAGAGCGTCATGCGCCGGCGGAACGTGAGCGTCGGCCACGTCAGCCCGGGAATCGACCCGGCCGCCCGGAACAGCCGCGGGAAGCGCGCGTACTCGCTGTCCCAGTCCTCCTGCCCGCGCTCGCGGATCATCGCGCGGCAGGCCTCCGACGCGATGATCTCGCTCGCCCCATAGGCCGAGGCGCCCAGCACCCGCACCGCGTGGTAGTGGCTCAGCGTGACGTACTTGATGGGCTTGTCGGTCACCCCGCGCACGCGGTCGATGACCTGCCGCGCCATCACCGGCGTGGCCTGCGTGTCGATGACCATCACCGAGTCGTCGCCGATGATGACCCCCGTGTTCGGGTCGCCCTCGGTGGTGTAGGTGTAGAGGTCCCGGGCGATCTCCGAGAAGGTGACCGTCTTCTCGGTCAGGTCGCCCGTGGACGCGAAGGCTCTGGGCACCGCGGATTCCCCTCTAGCCCGGCAGAGTAGGGGCCGGAAGCACCTTGCCGGTGCAGGCGCCGAAGCCGATGCGATGGCCGTCGCCCCGGGCCCACCCGCGCAGGGTCATCGTGTCGCCGTCCTCGACGAAGCTCCGCGTCTCTCCCGTGTCCAGGGTTATCGGGTCCCTGCCTCCCCAGCTCAGCTCGAGGAGCGACCCGAACTGCCCCCGCTCGGGGCCCGAGACCGTCCCCGACCCCAGCAGGTCGCCCACGTTCATCCGGCAGCCGCCGACGGCGTGATGGGCGAGCTGCTGGGCCGACGAGTAGTACATGTGGCGATAGTTGGTGCGCGCGATCGTCGTGGCCGCGTCCGCCCCCTCGGGCCGCATGTCGACCTCGAGCTCGATGTCGTACAGCAGCGGGCCCGGCTCGTGGAGATACGGCAGCAACGGGCGCTCGCGCTCGGGCGCGGCCACCCGGAACGGCTCGAGGGCCGCCCTCGTGACGACCCACGGGCTGATGGACGTCGCGAAGGCCTTGGCCTGGAAGGGGCCCAGCGGCTGATACTCCCAGGCCTGGATGTCGCGCGCCGACCAGTCGTTGAGCAGCACGTAGCCGAATATCATCTCGTCGGCCTCGGCCACGCTCACCGGCTGGCCCATGGGGTTGGCGGCGCCGACGACGGCGCCCAGCTCGAGCTCGATGTCGAGGCGGCGGCTCGGCCCGAAGCGCGGGCCGTCGGCGCCGGGGGGCCTGGTCTGACCGAGCGGCCGCCGCACGCCCGTCCCGCTCACGACCACCGTCGACGCGCGCCCGTTGTAGCCGATGGGGATGTGCAGCCAGTTGGGCGGCAGCGCGTTGTCGGGGCCGCGGAACATCGTGCCGACGTTGAACGCGTGCTGGCGGCACGCGTAGAAGTCGGTGTACCCGGCGACCGAGAACGGCAGCGCGAGCCGGACGTCGCGCCGCGGCACAAGCGCGCGTTCGCGCAGGGCGGCGTCGCGCTCGAGCCTCGAGTCGCCGCCCCCCGCCAGGAGCTCCGTGAGCCGCGCCCGGACGGCCGACCAGAGGCGCGGCCCGAGGGCCATGAAGTCGTTCAGCGCCGGCCGTCCGAAGACGGGCGCGGCCCCGCCGGCATCGAGCAGGCGCTCGGCTTCGAGCACCGCGAGGTCGACGACCGCGTCGCCGATCGCGGCGCCGCACCGCGGGCTCTCCGTGCCGCGAGCGAACACGCCGTAGGGCAGATTCTGAATCGGGAATTCGCAGTCGGGCTCGTTGGCCTGATCGAGCCAGCTCTTCAGCGGCAGACTCATGACGACAGCTCGATTCTAGCGCGGATCAGGCGTGGCGGCGTTTGGCGGCGTTGAACGGACGAGACAGGAGCCCACGGCCGGATCGCCAGTCGCGATCTGCGTCCGGGGGGCTCGTGGCCAAGACGACGCGTTGCTCTCAGACTTGTTCATGGACCATATTCGGTTCATCATGAGGCGCCCATGTCACTGTCCGAACGGATCAAACCAATCAGCTACTTGAAGGCCCACGCCGCCGAGATCCTCCGTACGCTCGGGGATCGGCCCGAGCCCTTGATCGTCACCCAGAACGGCGAAGCCAAGGCTGTCGTGCAGGACATCGACAGCTACAAGCGGTTGCAGGAGAGCGTGGCTCTGCTCAAGATGCTGGCGCTGGGCAACCGCCAGATCGAAGCCGGCCGAGTGCAGCCCGCCGTCAAGGTCGTCGCACAGCTTCGGGACCGGCGACAGGCCGACTGAAGGTCCTCTCGGTCCAGTTGACCGATGACGCCGCCTGCGATCTTGAAGAGATCTTCGACTACCTCTCCCGCCAGCACGCGCCAGGCAGGGCGGAGATCTCTCTGCCGGTGCGCCATCCGACCCTGGCCGCCCACGCGTCCCGGGCGCTCGCGTACGCCTGGTGATCTGCCGGCGGCCCATCGCCCTCGGAGGCCGCCCGTCTGCGCGCCTCCCCGATTCCTCGCTCCGGCGGCGGGAGGCCGACGGCGAGTCGCCGCTCGGGCAGCCGTTGCGGGTCTTCTACCTCGCCCGGAGAGAGATTCCCCTCGGCGTCCCAATCGAGCTGGGTCCCGTAGCGCTGGGGCCGGCCCTCGAAGAAACGGATCCGGTCCTCCAGCATGGCGGCGTGGACGGCATCCGCCCTTCCTTCTCGTGCGGCCGTCTCGAGGAGAGGCAACGCCCGGCGGAGCAGGTCGGGCTCGGCGATCGCGTGCTGGAGTATCAGCCAGGCCGCCTCGGCGCCGTCAGGACCGACGAGGTCCGTTCCCGGCCAGCCGACGGACTCGATGACGCGCCGAAGGCGTTGCGCGTTTCGTCGATGGACGCGGGCCATGCGGGGCTCGTAGCCGGCGTCGAACAGGTCGCCCGAGGCGGCGAGCTCGGCGCGCGTAGCGCGGTCCAGCCGGGCCATTTCCAGGAGGTCGCGCCTGAGAGGCTCGTTCGTCGGCATCGTCGAGCGGGGTCCAGGGGGTGCGTGCGGCAACGTCGCAGATGGCGAAAGTGTCGGGCGCGTACCGCGGGTTACGGAGGCATCGTCCTGCGCCGCGGCCGGCACAGGGTCACTCGCCGCGGGTCGCCACGGACCACAGGTACAGCAGCATGCCGGCGCTCACGAGTCCGGCGCCCGGGGCGGCGAACAGGAAGAACGAGACCGGATGGTTCCAGAACAGCGTGGGCAGCGCCACGCCCAGCCCCGATGCGGTCAGCAGGCCCGACACCTGCAGCCGGCCGGCCAGCCCGTTCCGCAGCCACGGCAGGCGCACCCGGCTCATGGCAGCCTCCCCGGGTCGAGGAGCGGGTAACGGTCGAGCTGAGCCGTTTCGTGCGCCAGGTTGTGGCACATCACGCACGACCGCGTTCCGTCGCGCAGGTCGGCGAGAAAGCGTGCGTGGGCGGCCTGCTCCTCGTAGGATCGGCTGCCCTGGTGGCAGGCGAGGCACGCGCGGTTCTCGAACGGCTCGTACAGCCGGACGGGATCGGAGGCCGTCCCCCACACCGTGTGCCACACGTGCCGGACGCCCCGCAGCTTGTCGTCGACGCCGCCGAACATCGTGTAGTTCGTGTGGCAGGTGTAGCAGGCGCGGTCCACCGGGACCCGCCGGTTCTGGTAGTGCGCGGCCGGCAGGAACCGCGGATCGTCGATGCGCAGGCTCTGCCGCCAGGGCTCCATCAGGTGACACGACAGGCAGAACGTCGTGGTCTTGGCCTGCTCGTAGTGCCGGACCGCGCCGCCCAGGAGCACGAGCCCGGGCAGCGCGAAGAGGGCCGCGAACGCGGCAATCCGGCCCCCGACGGTGGCCGCCGCCTCGGGTCGGCGGACCACCACCGCGATGAGCGCGAGGGTGGCGACGGCCAGGATGCCCAGGATGAAGTCGGCGCCGGTCATTTGCCCAGTGTGCGCCTCCTCGCGCGTTGTCAGGCGGGCGCCTCGGCGGTTCGCCGGCGCCCTCCGGGCGCGGTGCGACGTGGGGTTCCACCAACGGGCTGCGGGTGCCCCGTTACCGAGGAGAGCGGAACGACGCCGACTTCGCGCGCGCGTGTCGAACCGGGATCCAGGAGCTGCATCGCCTGTTTCGCGAACCACAAGGCCGGGGACACTAGCGCTCGCGCAGCTCCTCGGCCATCGTCCTGATCTCGGTCAGGTCCTGCACCATCTCGCTCCAGCCGTACCACAGGGAGTAGTCGGGGTTGTTGTGGAAGGCGCCCTGGAAGGTCCGCATCCGGTGCTCCAGGTGCATCCTGAACAGGCGCTGCTCGATCACCGTCGGCGCGTCGTGGAACGTCAGCAGGTCCGGGTAGTCGTACGCGTAGTGATCCGGCTTCTGCAACACGCCGTCGGCGTAGAGGCCGGCGACGATGCGGATGGCCTCGGCCAGCAGGCGGTCGGCCTCGCGGATCATGTCGTCGCCCTTCTCGAGCTCCGCCCGCACGAAGTTGCCCGAGTGGCAGTCCTCGCAGACCGCGATCATGCGGTCCCGCTCGCGCTGCCAGTCCTCCTGGGTCAGCCGGGCGACGTCGGCCTGCTCGACGACCTCGAGGCGCGGCGTGGGGTTGCCTTCGGGGTCGAGCACGCCGAGGGCCTGCAGGATGGTCGTCTGGTCGGCCGCCCACTCGGGATCCTCGGAGAGGGGCAGGCGCACCGCCAGGAACCCCCAGGCGGTCCGGACCTCGTGGTCGCCCTGCGGCATGTGGCAGGTCTGGCAGGTGGGCGCCGCGGCCTCGTCGGGCAGCGTCCCGTTCTGCTTCAGGAGGTGCCGCACGCCGTGCTTCGACGACGAGTACATCTCCCACTGCGGGTGGTCGATGCCCATGTGGCACGTCCGGCACGCCTGCGGCTCCCGCGCCTCGTCGACCGAGAACAGGTGGCGCGTGTGGCAGGCGTCGCACGACGCGAGGCCGAACGTGGCGCCCTCGGCCCGCAACTGCCGCATGTCGTCCTCGGACTTGATGCCGACGCGATGACAACCGCCGCAGCCCTTCATGCCCTCGGTGAGGGCCATCGGCAGCCAGTGCGTCGTGGGCATCGCGTTCATGCTGGCCCACGCCAGGGCGTGCTTCCCGCCTGTGAACTGCTCGGCCTGAATGGGATGGCAGTCTGCGCACACCTCCACCGTCGCCATCCGGACGAGGGCGACGTCGTCGGCCGTCGTGTGCCCGTCGCCGTGACACAGGCTGCACTCGACGCCCGCCGCGCTGTGCCGGCTCAGCTCCCAGTCGGTGACGACGCCGGGCGTCGCCTCGCGATGACACCCGATGCAGGACGAAGCCGCCGCGGCAGCGCCGGGGGGAGGGTCGCCGCCGCCGCACGCGGCGAGGGCGAGAGCGAAGAACGGGAGACACCACGCCGCGACGGAGGAGCTGCCGCATGCCACGACGGAGAAGCCGTCACCGTGGGTATGGAGTTCCATCACATCCCATTATAGGCAGGCGTCGGTCGGGGCGACAGCCACCTGGGCGTGGTCGGGCCCGAGGTGGCGCCACGTTCCTGCAAGGCCGGGACGGGCAGACGTCAGCCCGCGCGCGGCCGTGAAGGAGTCGCGCAGGGGCGCGAGCTCGCCCAGGTCGCCGGTCACGCCGGCCGAAGATGCAGGTGGTGTCGGCCGAGTGCGCGGCGGGACAGGCCTGCGAGTCCTCGTTCTCCGCCTCCTCGGTCAGGGCAGCGCGTGCTCGGTGTCCGGCTCCGGCGTCAGGACGTCCGGCTCCGGGGCCGGGGGCTCGACCCACTCGTTGCGGACGCGGCGCCGAATCGTCTTCAGGCCGAAGAACACGCCCAGCTCGATCTCCACGAGCGTCCGGTCGGGAATCCAGAGCTTCGATTCGACCTGCCGGAAGTCGATCTCGCCCGTCGCGCGCCGGAGGATGCCCGCGATGCCCCAGAGCCAGCGGACGGGCTGCTGCATCTCGAACTCGGCCCGCCGCACCCCGTAGTCGTGCTGCGCGATCCAGAGGCGGCCCGTCGAGCGGTTCATCGCCCGGTCGAGGCGCCGGTTGTCCGGCAGCCGCCCTTCGCGGGGCTCGAACCCGATGACCCAGCAGACGCGGCCGCCGACGACGTCGGTCCCGACGAGGGTGGTGACGTAGCGGTCCATCAGCTCGTGGTCGAAGTCGACGCGCATCTCGTCGGGGACGTAGCGCTCGCCCCGCGCGGCGTGGCGTCTCGCCTCGCGGACGAAGTCGGACTTCCTCTTCCGCTCGTCGCGGGCCTCGTCCTCGTCGAGAGGCTGACCGTCGCGCCCGATGACCTCCGAGTAGAAGTGGCCCTCGAGGGGATAGTGGCGGTTTCGGGTGGTCCTGGTGTCGGTGACGCGCCCGTCACCGTCGAGCGATTCGACCCGGCCGGCCGTGAAGTACTCGAAGCCGAGCACGAACGCCGCCGCCCGCTGCCCGGCGGCCTGCTCGAGAGCGCGGTCGATGATCCGGCGCGCCGCGGCGGGGGCGTCGAGGGCATCGAGAGCGTCGATGTCCGGCGCGGCGTCGAGGGTGCCGGCGTCCGGGGTCGCGTCGAGCGTGTCGACGTCGAGGGGCGCGGCATCCGGGGCCGCGTCGGGGGCGCCAGCGTCCGGGGACTGAGCCGCCGTGACGAGGGGAACGCAGACCAACCCGAGACTGCACACCATCGCCGAGAGTCGATTCGTCACCGGCCCGCTCCTTCCCCGTGCCACGCGCCCTACGCCTGTTCTTTCGGCAGAACCGGTCCCGGGGGACACCGCGGCGCGAAGAACGGGCGCTCCGCGGGGCGGCCGCGCCTGGTCACGGCCCGCCCCGGCACCATGCTACCACCAGAGACTCATGGCCAAGAGACGCCTGTGGACAGGGCCCGCACGGCGCGAGTCCGGCTGGTGCCTCCGGGTCGGCGTCCCGCCCGCGTAGTTCCCGCCGAACGCTGATTTCTGTCCGCCGCCAACGCCGGCGAGTACCTGAGCGTGCCGGCCTGGGCGCCCTGTGGCTTCCGGCCGCCGCGCTCGCGGTACCGCTCTATCTTCCGACCCGCGGGTTCGCCGGCTGGAAGCGGAGGCGCCGGGACCTCGCGTGGCTGCGCTGCTTCCGAGACGAAAAAGCCCCGGTTCCCGCGGGGGAACCGGGGCCCAGGTCGGTCTGCGTCAGCGACGTTGGGTTACCCCGCGCGGGGTCCCGGCGCCGCGTGTGCGCTGGAGGTCCCTACGAGGACGCCACCTCCGCAGAACCGCTGCCATAGTCGTCCACGGGATCACCTCCTTCGTGGGGCGAGCCATCCATGTGTCGGGTCCCAACCCGGCCGGCCGCCGATCCGCCCCGCATCGACCGGAGACCGCCGCGCCATCGCGCGGGTCAACACCGATCCCATCGTCGGACAAGCCGCGTTCCCCTGTCAAATCGTCGCCCCGGCCGATGGCGCGTAGAATGGCAACGTGATCTATCGAGACGAGCGCGGCGTCGAGTACGTTCCGGTGCCGCTTCCCACCCACGAGGTGACGGACGCGGTCGCCGTGGACGCGCGCCGGGTGAGTCGTTCCCACGTGCGCAAGCCGATGCCGGTGTACGCCGGCACCGACGGGGCGGAGCTGGCCGCCCAGCCCCGGAGCCACCGGCGGCGCTGGACCGACCGGCAGTGGCTCGCGTTCGAGGAGCACCTGCGCCTCGAGACGGACCTCGCGAACGACGACGCTCCCGCCGCCGCGGTTTGGGTCGTCCGGCCCCACGACCGCGGCACGGCCTGACCGCTTCCGGCCGTCCGCGGCAGGATGGACGCGTGCATCCGGTCGACGCCCTCATCGTCCTCGCCTTCGTCGCCTACGCGGTCAGCGCTGGCGTCCGCCACCGCCGGCAGGCGTCGAAGAACCTCGACGAGTACTTCCTCGCGGGCCGGTCCCTGCCGGGGTGGAAGGCCGGCCTCAGCATGGCCGCGACGCAGTTCGCGGCCGACACGCCGCTGCTCGTCACCGGCATCATCGCCACCGCGGGCATCTTCGGGCTGTGGCAGCTCTGGATCTTCGGCGTCACCTTCCTCCTCCTCGGCTTCGTCCTGGCCGGGGCGTGGCGCCGGGCCGGCGTGGTGACCGACGCCGAGCTGACCGAGGTGCGCTACGGCGGCACGCCGGCGGCGGCGCTGCGCGGCGTCAAGGCGTTCTACTTCGGCACCGTCATCAACTGCGTCACGCTGGCGTGGGTGCTCTTCGCGGCCGCGAAGATCGCCGAGCCCTTCCTGCTGTGGCACGCGTGGCTGCCGGGCGCGGCGTTCGAGCCGGTCGTGGCCCTGGTCGAGGCGATCGGCACGCCCCTCGCCATCGGGGGCGCCGACGACCCCGAGGTGTGGGTCAAGACCGCGAACAACCTGCTGTCGCTGGTCCTGATCCTCGCCGTCGTGGCGTTCTACTCGGCCACCGGGGGGCTGCGCGGCGTGGTCGCCACCGACATGGGGCAGATCGCGGTCATGGGCGTGGGCACGGTGGCGTTCGCGGCGTTCGTGGTGGCCGAGGCGGGCGGCCTCGGCGCGCTGCCCGGGCGGGTGCGGGAGACGTTCGCGGCGGGCGGGCCGGGCGGCATCCGGCCCGACGAGATCCTCGCGTTCACGCCCGGGCACGGCAAGGACGTCACCTTCACGGTCCTGTCGCTGCTGGGGCTGCTGTGGCTCATCAACGCGGTGTCGGACGGCAGCGGCTACCTCGCCCAGCGGTCGATGGCGTGCCGCACCGACCGCGACGCGAAGACGGCGGCGGTGGTCTTCACGTTCGCACAGGTGCTGGTGCGCAGCCTGCTGTGGCTGCCCCTTGGGGTGGGGCTGCTGGTCCTCTTTCCCCCCGACCCGGGGCTCGCCCCGGGCTTCGTGCAGGCCGACCGCGAGGCCACCTACGTCCGCGGCATGGCCGAGCTGCTGCCGGCCGGGGTGCGCGGCCTCATGCTGACGGGGATGCTCGCGGCCCTCGCCTCGACTGTCGACACCCACCTCAACTGGGGGGCGTCGTACTGGACCAACGACATCTACCGGCGGTTCATCTGCCGGGCGTGGCTCGGGACCGAGCCGAGCGGCCGCGCCCTGGTGTGGGTGGCCCGGGCCGCGGCGGTGCTGACCCTGGTGATCGCCCTCGCCATCATGACGCGGCTCACCTCCATCAACCAGGCGTGGCAGATCAACCTGCTGTTCGGGGCGGGTCTCGGCGTGGTGCTGGTGCTGCGCTGGATCTGGTGGCGGATGAACGCGTGGGCCGAGATCGCCGCGATGGTGGTATCGTGCGCGGTAGCCCCGTTGCTCATCTTCTTCCTCGGCGACGATCAGCAGCCGTTGCGGCTGCTGCTGGCGGCGGCGGCGTCGACGGCGGCGGCGCTGGCCGCGATTCGCTTCACGGCGCCGGAGGACCCGGCGCGGCTGGCGGCGTTCTACCGCCGCGTCCGGCCCGTCGGCTTCTGGGGACCGGTGGCCCGCGCCGCGGGCGCCGGCGAGGGGGACGGCGAGCGCCGGCTGGGGCGCGCCGTCGCGGCGATGGCGTTGTGCTCAGCGACCCTGTTCTGCCTGCTCGTCGGGCTCGGGACGTGGCTGGTCGGCAGTCCCGCCCCCGACTGGGTCCCCGCGCGCCCGCTCTGGATCGGCGGGCTGCTCGTCGTGGGCCTCGCGCTGTGCCCGGCCTGGTACCGGTTGGGTTACGGCCGGCCCGGCGGGACGGCGCCCGCGGGCCCGGCGGAAGGCTGACGGCAGGAGACGACGATATGGCTCGACGGTGGCTGCTGGCCGGTCTGTGCGTGGCGCTCGCGTCGCCGGGCGCCGCGCAGTCGCTGACCGAGGCCGAGACGGTGGCGAGGATGCGGGCGGAGTACCCGCACGTGACCGCCCTGCGGCTCGGGGTGCGCGAGCTCGAGGCGGACGCCCGCGAGCGGACCCTCGCGGCCAACCCGGCCGTCGCCTACACGCGGGAAGAGGCCGGGGCGGTCGTCGACGACTTCCTGCTCGTCAGCCAGGAGCTGCCCCTGTGGGGCCGGCGGGGTCTGCTGGGCGAGGCGGCCGGGCACGGGGTCGCCGCGCGCTCGGCCGCCGCCGCCGGCCGCCTGCTGGCGATCGAGGCCGAGCTGCGCCTGGTGTTCACGGACCTGCTGCTCGCGCAGGATCGGGTGCGGTCGCTCGAAGCCGGCGTCGGGCGGCTCGACGCGTTGATCACGGTGCTCCGGACGCGCGAGGAGGAGGGCGAGGGCTCGCGGTTCGACCGGCTGCGGGCCGAGCGCGAGGTGGCCGAGGTCGATGCCGACCTCGCGCTGGCCGGCATCGACCGCCGGCGGGCGCAGGCGCGGCTCGCCGCCTTCTTCGCGGAGGGGACCGACCCGGACGGGTTGTCGGCGGCGGGTCGCCTCGACGACTATCCGGCCTCCCCGGTCCCGGCCTCTGCGGCGGGCCAGGCGCCCGAGCGCCGCCCGGAGTATCGCGCGCTCGGGCTCGAGGCGGAGCGTTGGGGGGCCGAGGAACGCGCGGCCCGGCGCCTGCGCCTGCCCTCCGCCCAGGTGACGGGGGGAATGAAGCGCAGCGGCGTGCTCGGGTCGCTGGACACCGGATTCGTGGTCGGCGCTTCGCTCTCGGTGCCGGTGTTCAACCGCGGCCAGGCGCAGGCGGCGCGGGCGGCGGCGGCCGGCGCGCGCGTCGAGGCCGAGCGCCGCAGCCTCGCGGCCCGCATCGCGGCCGAGGTCCACGCCGCCTCGGCCGCGGCGGCCGGCGCCCGCGAGCTGGCCGAACGCTATCGCGACGACTCGGTGTCGCGCGCCGCCGAGCTCGTGGCCATCGCGACCGCGGGCTACGAGGAAGGCGAGTTCGGCATCCTCGAGCTGCTCGACGCCCATCGGGTCGGCCTGAGCGCGGAGCTGCGGTCGCTGGAGCTGTCGGCGTCGGCGCGGCGGGCCGCCATCGAGCTGGATCGTGCGACGGGGCGGGAAATGGCGCCGTGAGCTGTCGGCGGCGCCTCGGGCCGCGGTCGAGTTCGACCGCGGGGTGGCGTTCGCGCCAGCAGGTTCACCGGTCGCGTCGGGCGGGAGATGACGCCATGAGGAACACCAGGCACGCGTCGGGGCGGTCGTCGACGGCGTTGTCGGCGGTGCTGATGCTGTCGGGGTGCGGGTCGGCGCCGCCGGCGGAGCTGGCGGCGGCGGTGGAGCCGGCGCCGGTTGTGGTGAGCCGATGGACCGACCGCAGCGAGCTGTTCGTCGAGTTCCCGCCGCTGGTCGCGGGGGCCACGAGCCGGTTCGCCATCCACTTCACCGACCTCGCCACCTTCGAGCCGCTACGGGAGGGGCGGGCGACGGTGCGCCTGACCGGCGCGCGGGTCGAGGAGTTCGAGGTCGACGCGCCGGGACGTCCCGGCATCTTCGGGGTCGACGTCACCCCGGCCGCCGCCGGCCGCGCCCGGCTCGAGCTGCTGCTCGACGCGGCGGCGGTGCAGGACCGGCACGATCTCGGCGAGGTCAGGGTGCTGACGGCGGCCGCGGCGGCGGCGCTGCCGCCCGCGGCCGAGGAGGAGGACGGCACCGTCCCCTTCCTCAAGGAGCAGCAGTGGTCGCTCGACTTCGCGACGGCGGCGGCCCGCCGCCGACCGATGGCCGACAGCCTCGACGTCCCGGCCGAGATCCGGCCTCGCACCGGCGGTGAGGCCGAGGTGACGACCCCGGTGGCGGGCCGCCTCGCCGCCGACCTGCCGCCCCGGCCCGTCGGGTCCGTCGTGGGTCGCGGCGACACGTTGGCCCAGGTCGTCCCGCGCAGCGAGCACGCCGACGACCGCCCCGCCCTCCAGCTCGCGGTGGCCGAGGCCCGCGACGCCCTCGAGCTGGCCCGGGCCGAGCACGCGCGGGTCGAGCGGCTGGTCGAGGTGGGGGCCCTTCCCGCGCGCCGCCGGCTCGAGGCGCGGCTGGCATCGCAGACGGCCGAGGCCCGGATGACGGCGGCCGAGGCGCACCTCGCCCAGCTCGACTCGACGCGGCGGGGCGAGGGCGAGGGCACGGCGGACACGCGCTTCGTGCTGCGGGCGCCCATGCGGGGGGTGGTGGCGGAGTCGGCGGCCACCCCCGGGGCCAGCGTCGACGAGGGCGCGCGGTTGTTCAAGCTGATCGCCGTCGACCGCGTCCACGTCGTCGGCGCGCTGCCCGAGGCGGCCCTGTCGCGCCTCGACGACCTCGCCGCCGCCGAGCTCGAGGTGCCGGGGGCGGGGGCGCCGCTGCCCCTCGATCGGCTCGTGTCGGTGGGGCGCGTGGTCGACGAGGACACCCGCACCGTCCCCATCATCTACGAGCTGCCCAACCCCGACCGCCGACTCGCCATCGGGCAGGCCGTCACCCTGCGGGTGTTCGGCGCGTCGAGGACCGACGCGGTCACCGTGCCCGAGAGCGCCATCGTCGACGACGCCGGCCAGCCGGTGGTCTTCGTGCAGGTCGGCGGCGAGAGCTTCGAGCGGCGCCCGGTCCGGCTCGGCCACCGCGAGGGCGGCGACGTCCAGGTGAGCGGGGACGTGACGGCGGGCGACCGGGTGGTCACGGTGGGGGCGCCGCTGATCCGGCTCGCGGCGCTGTCGCCGCAGGTGCCGGCCCACGGCCATACGCACTGATGCCGGACCGGGCTGCCGGACCGGGCTCCGGCCGCCGCGCGGGGTCGGGCGCCTGGCCGACGATGCACGCACCGATGCTCGACTGGATCTCCGAATCGGACCCGGGCCGCCGAGTCGAACCGACGCCGGCCCGCGGACACACGTACTGATGTTGGACGGAGCCATTCGCTGGTCGTTGCGGAACCGCCTCGCGGTGACTGCGGGCGCCAGGGTGTTCCCTGTGTGGGACCTCGTTGTCCTGGCGCCGGCCTACGGACACACGTACCGATGCTGGACGGGCTGATTCGCTGGTCGTTGCGGAACCGCCTCGCGGTGGTCGCGGGCGCCGCCATCTTCCTGGTGTGGGGGGGCGTCGTCCTGCGGCAGATGCCGGTCGACGTGCTGCCCGACCTGACCGCGCCGACGGTGACGGTGCTCGTCGAGGGGCAGGGCATGGCCCCGACCGACATGGAGGCGCTGGTCACCCTGCCCATCGAGGCGGTGATGAACGGGGCGTCGGGAGTGCGCCGGGTGCGCTCGGCCACCGCGGTGGGGCTGGCGGTGGTGTGGGTCGACTTCGACTGGGGCGAGGACATCTACCGGGCCCGCCAGACCGTCAGCGAGAAGCTGTCGTCGGTGCTGCCCTCGCTGCCCGACGGCATCGCCCCGCCGGTGCTCGCGCCGCTCTCCTCGATCATGGGCGAGATCATGTTCGTGGCGCTGGACTCCGCGGCGCACTCGCCCATCGAGCTGCGCACCACCGCCGACGTCGTCGTGCGCCGGCGGCTCCTCGCCACCCCCGGCGTCGCCCAGGTGACGGTGATCGGCGGCGAGCGCCGGCAGTTCGAGGTGCGGGTCGACCCCGCTCGGCTCTCCGACTACGGCCTGTCGCTGACCGCGGTCGAGGACGCGTTGCGGCGCGCCAACCGGAACACGTCGGCCGGCTTCCGGCAGGCGGGCGGCCAGGAGTACCTGATCCAGGGGGTGGGCCGCCTCGCCGACGTCGACGCGATCGCCGCCACCGTCATCGGGGCGCGCGGCACGCGTCCCATCCGGGTCGCCGACGTGGCCGCGGTCGGCGTCGGGGCCGCCCTCCGGCGCGGGGACGGTTCACGCAACGGGGACCCCGCCGTCATCCTCGGCATCCAGCGGCAGCCCGACGTCAACACGGTGGGGCTGACGCGCGAGCTCGACGGCGTGCTCGACGACATCCAGGCCGACCTGCCGGCCGGCATGGAGCTCGACACGCGGCTGTTCCGGCAGGCCGACTTCATCGAGCTCGCGGTGGGCAACCTGACCCGCGCCCTGCGCGACGGGACCCTGCTCGTGGTCGCGGTGACCCTGCTCTTCCTCGCCAGCCTGCGGGCCGGCGCCATCACCCTGCTCGCCATCCCCCTGTCGCTGCTCGCCGCCGTCGTCGGGCTCCGCGCCCTGGGACTGTCCATCAACAGCATGACCCTCGGGGGCATGGCCATCGCGGTCGGGGCCCTCGTCGACGACGCCATCATCGACGTCGAGAACGTCGGCCGGCGCCTGCGCGAGAACGCGCGCCGCCCCGCCGCGCGGCGGCGCCCGCTGGTCCGGGTCGTGTTCGAGGCGAGCAGCGAGATCCGCACGTCCATCGTGTTCGCCACCCTGATCGTCGGGCTGGTGATGCTGCCGATCTTCTTCCTCTCCGGCGTCGAGGGGCGCCTGCTCGAGCCGCTGGGGCTCGTCTATCTCATCGCGCTGGCCGCGTCGCTGCTG
Source organism: Vicinamibacterales bacterium (assembly GCA_965215105.1). GTDB lineage: Bacteria > Acidobacteriota > Vicinamibacteria > Vicinamibacterales > UBA8438 > JAJEEA01. Next base: position 4,507,578 of record OZ244051.1, on the reverse strand, counting down.
GTGGCCCTGACCCTGACGCCGGTGCTCTGCTACTACCTGCTGCCCGGCAGCCGCGGCGTGTCGGAAGCCCACGAGCCGCGCCTCGCCGCCGCCGTGCGGCGTCGCTATATGCGGGTGCTGCCCCATGCCCTGCGCCACCCGCGCACGGTGCTGGTCGCGGCCGGCGCCCTGTCGGTGGCGGCGGCCGCCTCGACCCCGTTCCTCGGCCGGGCGTTCCTGCCCGCGTTCAACGAGGGCGCCCTCGTCATCAGCGCGGTGACCCTGCCGGGGACGAGCCTCGCCGAGTCGAGCGCCCTCGGCAGCGCCATCGAGCGGCTCCTCCTCCAGGTGCCCGAGGTCGCCGGCACCGGCCGCCGGACGGGGCGGGCCGAGCTCGACGAGCACGTCCAGGGGGTCGAGTCGGCCGAGATCGACGTGCAACTGCAAGAGGAAGGACGGCCGCGCGAGGTCGTGCTCGAGGAGATACGCGAGCGGCTGTCGCTGGTGCCCGGCACCAACATCACCATCGGCCAGCCCATCTCGCACCGCATCGACCACATGCTGTCGGGCTCGCGCGCCAACGTGGCCGTGAAGATCTTCGGGGACGACCTCGCGGTGCTGCGCACGCTCGGCGAGCAGGCGGTCGCGGCAATGCAGGGCATTCCCGGCGTCGTCGACCTCGCCCTCGAGCCGCAGTCCGACATTCCCACCGTGCGGGTGGGGTTCGACCGCTCGGCCCTCGCCCGCCACGGGCTGCCGGCCGGCGAGGCGGCCCTGACCCTGGAGACGGCGCTGCACGGCCGCGAGGTCGGGCAGATCTTCGACGGCCAGGTCGCGGTGCCGCTGGTGGTGCGCTATGCCCGGGCCGACATGGCCGACCTCGACGCGCTGTGGGACATCCGCATCGACACCCCGGCGGGCCCCCGCGTCCCCCTCGGCAGCCTCGCCGGCATCGTCGAGGACCGCGGCCCCAACTTCATCGGCCGCGAGAACGTGCAGCGCCGCCTGGTGGTGACCTGCAACGTCGCGGGGCGCGACCTCGGCAGCACCGTCGCCGACATCCGCGAGCGGGTGGAAGCCGCGGTGGCCCTGCCCGAGGGCTACCGGGTGGAGCTCGACGGGCAGTTCGACGCCCAGGCCTCGGCGGCGCGCGTGCTGCTCTGGCTCGGGCTCGCCGCGGTCGTCGGCATCTTCCTGCTGCTCGTCAGCGCGCTGCGCTCGTCCCGCGACGCCGCCATCGTGATGATCAACCTGCCCCTCGCCCTCATCGGGGGCGTGGTCGGCGTCGCGATCGGCGGCGGCACCTTGTCGATCGCCGCCCTCATCGGCTTCATCTCGCTCTTCGGCATCGCCACCCGCAACGGCATCATGGTGGTCACCCGCATCCGCCGGCTGCAGGACCATCGGGGCAGCGACGTCCGGGCGGCGGTCGTGAGGGGGGCGGTGGACCGGGTGGTCCCGGTCCTGATGACCGCCCTCTCGACCGGCCTCGCTCTCCTGCCGGTGGCGCTCGCCGCCGGCCAGCCCGGCAGCGAGATTCAGGCCCCCCTCGCGCTGGTCATCGTGTGCGGGCTCGTCTCGTCGACGGTCCTCAACATGATCGTGGTGCCGACCGCCTACCTCGCCGCGGCGACGGCGCGGCAGTCCTCGGCCGGATAGGAAGTCTTCAGCTCGACGGGGCACAGCCGGATCGAGATTTGCACGGAGTCCATGCGGACACCGGCTCCGTTGTGCCGGAACGGCGGCCTGGACGATAATCGGGACACCCGGGCGGCTCGCCCGGCAGGGGACGGATCGATGGTCAACAGAGATCAGACACCGATGCTGCTCGGCATCGGGGCGATAGTCGTCACCCTCTCCGTCGGAACGTGCTCGACCAACGCCCGGCTCGCGGAGGGCTTCGAAAACGTCAACCGGCGGTTCGACGACGTCAACCGCCGGATGGACGACGGTTTCGAGAATGTCAACCGGCGTATCGACGACACCAACCAGCGCATCAACGGTCTGGAGAGCGAGATGCGGGAGCTCCGGACGCTGTTCTTCGAGCGCATCGCGAGCCAGCCGTCTTCCGCACCCGCGGACTGAGACCGGTTCCTGACACTGTTCTTCCGGCCGGCGGTCGGCGTCCCGGCCGGCAGTACTGCGCCGGACGTCCCCGGCCGGCGGCGGGAAACCGGCCGTTGACGTCCGGCGGGAGGGATCTACGCGGTGAGGTGCCGGCGGAAGAAGCCCACCGTCAGGTTCCACGCCTGGGCGGCCGCCGCCTCGTTGTAGCGCGGGGTCGAGTTGTTGTGGAAGCCGTGCAGGGTGCCCTCGAACATGTGCATCTCGTGCTCGACGTTGTTCGCCTGCAGGGCCGCCTCGTACTCGGGCCACATCGCGTTGATGCGCGGGTCGGTGCTCGCGTAGATGATCATCATCGCGGCCTCGATGTTCGGCACCCCCTCGGTGGGGGCGGAGGCCCCGTAGAAGGGCACGCCGGCCTGGAGGTCGGCGCCCAGCTCGACCGCGAGGCGGTTGGTCATGCCCCCGCCCCAGCAGAACCCGGTCGACCCGAGGCGGCCGTTCGACAGGGCGTGCCCCTTGAGGAAGCGCGCGCTGTTGATCATGTCCTGGTCGAGCTGGTCGGGGTCGAGGCCGCGCTGCAGGACGCGGCCGTCGTCGTCGTTGCCGGGGTAGCCGCCCACCGGCGACAGGCCGTCCGGCGCGAGGGCGAGGAAGCCGGCCACTCCGGCGCGGCGGGCGACGTCCTCGATGTGCGGGTTCAGGCCGCGGTTCTCGTGGATGATCAGCACCGCCGGAAACGGCCCGTCCCCGGCCGGCTGCACGAGGTAGCCCCGCATCTCGCCCGAGGTGCCGCCGGGCGACGGGTACTCGACGTAGTTCCCCTTCATCCGTGCGTCGGTGAACGAGATGGTCTGCGCCTCGGCGTAGCGCGGCAGCAGGGCCTGCGCCATCCACAGGGCCGAGACCCCGCCGATGGTCATCGCCGCGGCGCGGTTCAGGAACTCGCGCCGGGTGATCCGGCCGTGGCAGTACTCGTCGTAGAGGTCGAAGACGCGCGGGTCGATCTTCCGCGGGTCGACGTTCTGTTCCGGGGTCTGTTCCTGTGCCATGGTCGTGCTCCTCTGATTGCGCGTCGTGTCTCCTTGCTGACGGCGTTGCCCGGTGGCGAGCCGCCGTACCCTCGACGGGACGTCCGAATCGGCGAACACGATTCTAAGGGCTTTCGCAACACGGCGTCACGTCCAATCGTGCGGACGCGCGTGAACGACGATGTCCGCAGCATCCGTTCGGGTCGCGTGCCGGGCAGCCGAATCACAGCCCGTCCTGCCACAGCACCCCGAGGAAGAACTCGAGCGGCCAGAACGGATGCATGACGCGGTCGCTCCCCCGCCCGCCGAGCATGTTGACGCCGGCGCGCTTGAGCGCCCGCGCGCTCGATCCGGTGAGGAGGAAGCGGATGCCGCGCTCCTCGATCATCAGGTGCACCTCGTCCATCAGCGGCGGGCACTTCTGGATCTCGTCGATGCAGACGACCGTGTCGCGCAGGCCGCGGGCCTCGATCTCCTGCCGGATGCGCGTCGGATCAGCCAGGACCGACGTGAGGAGTCCCTGATCGAGGAGGGAGAAGGTCTGCGTGACCGTACGGCCGAGCTGCCGCCGGACGTACGTGCTCTTCCCGGTCTGGCGGGGGCCGAACAGGAACACCGAGCGGCGGGCCAGGAGGGGCTCGATGTCGAGATGCCGTGGGATCCAGATCATGCGCCAAGAGAGACAGCGATTTTCATGATAATCGCCATCTCTCTTGGCATCGAGGCGTCACGGGAGCCGATACCCGATCAGGAGTCCGCGGGCGACGCCCGGCATCGCCGGCCGGAACGCAGGGCGGACTGCCGCCAGGGCTAACGGGACTCCGCGCCGGCCTGCTCTTCCACCCGGTGGCCGGCGAGGATGCCCTCCATGCCGATGTTGCCCTCGTGGCAGGCGTACTCGTAGATGGCCTCGTCCTTCCGCGTCAACGGAATCATGGCCGTCCACGGGCCCGAGTACGTGCCCGGATCGTCGACCGTGAACTCGTGCTCGATGGTGTCGGGGCCGACCCGCGTGAAACGTTCGACGAGCCGGAGCTGCTCGGCCGACCCGCGGATGCGCTCGTACAGCGCGGCCGGCGAATCGCTCTTGGCCGAGAAGTTCCGGGTCTCGACGACCAGCGTGTCGCCGTCCCAGTGGCCGCGCGAGTCGCCGTGCCATTGGCGGATGGCGTCGTCGACGTGGGGGCCGGCGTCGATGGGGACGATGCGGGCGTCGTGGATCATCTCGTGCACGAACACCACGTGGTCCGGGGTCTGGACGATCTGGTAGTAGGTGTTGTAGCCGGCGAACAGGTTGGGCATGCCGAAGGTGATGCACCGCTCCTGCAGCCGGCGGTCGGTCCACGACGACGCCGGGTTGTCGGCGAGGTGCGCCGCCCGCGCGTCGACGTGCCGCTGCGCCTCCGGCGTCAGCGGCGGCAGGCGGCCGTCCGGCGGGTCGACGACCAGCGACGTGCGGTTGTCGAAGTCGCGGTCGACGAGCCAGAACTGGTTGTAGTTGCCGGTCGCCGCGTCCCGCGACGAGAACGAGTCGTCGTCGCCGAGGGCGGCGGTGAACACGCTGTCGGCGAACGCCGCGTCGCTCTCGCCGCTCGCGAAGATCTCCGCGTAGCGGGCCTCGAGCCGCGCCAGCTCCTCGTCGGTCAGCACCGCCTTGTCGCCCAGCGCCTCGGGGCGCTCCAGCGGGGTGGCGGTGTTGTTGGCCCAGACGCCCTGCAGGTCGGGCCGTCCGTCCGGCGTGCGCGGCACGGTCCACGACTCCGCCTCCGCCGCCTGCGCCAAGCTCGAAACCGGCGCCGCCGCCATCGCGCCCGCGACCACCGCGAACGCCGCCCACCATGCTGTTCGTGACTGATTCATCGTCGTCTCTCCCGTAGCGTCCTGCCGTGCATTATGCCAGTCTTCCACGCGCGTCGCCCGCTTGCTGCCCACTGCTACCACTCGACGCGTTCCAGGACGCGGCGCGCCACCACGGCCAGGAACTCGTCCGGTTCGGTGCCGACGCGATCGCGTACTCGATTCATGGCCTCGGTGATTTCGTCTGGTGTCCGGCGCGCCATGCACTTGCGCATCGCGACGCTGTCCAGCTCGCTACGCGACTGCAGCTCGGGTTCAGCCCGTCGTTCCACTTTCCCGAGATTCTCGCCCGGGATCGAATCCTCCGTCTTCATGCCGCTGCCCTCGACGTTCTTCAGCGGCTTCACGCTCTGCGCGGCCGCGTGACGCTTCCCCGCGGGAGCTTCGGCGGGTTCGGGGACGCTGGAGGCTGCTCCTCGGACGGCAAACGCGTCGCCCGGCAGGGGAGGAACGTCGGGCACTCGGCTCAACAATCGTGCGAGGAGATTCGGTTCGGCGCGACGGGCTGGCTGCTCCAGGTAGTGGACCGTCAGCAGGGCCGAGGCCTTTTCGGCAACCGCGGTGGCGATGAACTGGTTGATCGAGACGCCGTCACGGCGAGCCAGCTCCCGAACCTTGTCGTGCAGAGAGTCGGGCAGCCGAACGGAGAGACTGCTCATGATTCCTCCTCGGTCACGCGCAGGAAGGCGCCCGGCGTGACGACCCGGACACCGAACGCCGCCGCTCCTCGAAAATCCGGAACCGCGCGCCGCTCGAGAGCTGCGCCGAGGCGTGCGGCGCCAGGGCGTCGAGCAGGCTCTCGTTCAGGCTCTGGCGCACCTCCTGGTTCGGATAGCCCAGGCGGTAGCGGGCCATGCCGCCCGGGTCCCGCTCGATCCCCTTGATGGTCAGATAGCCCGACTGGAAGGGCAGCGCCTCGGTGCCGACGTCGCCCACGTCGAACTTCGACAGCAGCGAGCGGTCGCCGGTCATCGCTTCCAGATCGAGCGAGCTCACCCGGCGCTCCCACAGCGTGTTCACCAGGAAGGCCGCGTGCCGGCCCGCGCAGCAGGTTGCGGTTGCGGCGGGCGATCTCGGGTTCCTCGAGGGCGTCGAGGATCGGCTTGTCGTACTCGTCCACCAGCACCACCACGCCCCGGCCGGTGCGTTCGTGCAAGGCCGTGATCAGACGCCGCAGGCGCACCGGCGCGCTGGCCGTCCGCACCGGGACGCCGGCGCGTTCCTCGTGGGCCTCCAGTTGATCCGCGAGGTCTTCTTGCAGATAGTCCGGCTGCGTGAAGTCGCCGGTCCCGAAGCTCAGGCGAATCACGGCATGGCTGACCGACCAGTCCCACCCCTCGTGGACGGCCAGGCCGCGGAACAGCGCCTCGCTGCCCTCGAACAGCTCCTTCAGCGTGTCGAGGAACAGGCTCTTGCCGAAACGCCGGGGCCGCGAGAGGAAGTAGCGGCCTCCCTCGTCCGCCAGGCGCTTCGCGTAGCCGGTCTTGTCGACGTAGTAGCAGCCCTGCTCCCGAAGCGTGCGGAAGGTCTGGATGCCGATGGGGAGCTTGCGTCTCGTCATGGCGCCGCGGCCGCCGCGCAGTCGGCCTCACTCGCCGGTCAGCACCCGCCGCACCTGCTCCGGGTCGAGGGACAGCGCGCGCGCGATCGCCTCCGCGTCCTGACCCAGGCTGTGCAGATGGCGGATGGACCGCGACAGCGCCTGCTCCGCCTGGGCCTTCTGCCGCTCCGCTCGTTCGGCCCGCCGCCGCTCGTACTCCGCCTGCATGCCCAACGAGACGGAGTCGAGCAGCAACTGGTCCTCGCCGTCCATGAAGCGCCGGACGTCCTCCTCCTCCGCCGCCCGCTGGAGCTGCCGCAGCACGAACCCGTACTCCCGCGGATACGCCGATTCGTCGATGCTCAGCACGTGCGCCCCGCCGCGCGAGACCGGCGCCGCGCCCTGGTCGAAGATCGACAGAATCCGCTCCAGCTCGTCCCGCCGACGACCCCGCAGCCGCGGAATCTGCACGATGTGGCTGCGGTGGTGGATGCCCGCGACGAACGGGTGGTCCGCGTCGAGGGCGGCCCCCGTGCGCCGCGCCGTCACGTGGGGGCACACGTCGAGCACGGCCTCGTCCGACACCTCCAGGTCGTAGCCCAACAGGTAGATGGTGACGATGGGCACCGCCTCGCGCCGGCCGGACGGGTGGACGACCACGTTGTCGGGGTTGCAGAGCTGCTGGCCGAGATAGGCGCGGAAGCGCTCGACGGCGGTGGGCGCGTTGGTCTTCTGGATCTCGATCAGCACGGTCCGCCCGCGGCCCTCGGCGGTCCGCACCCGGGCCGCGAAGTCCATGCGGAACAGGGCCAGGGGCGGCGCGGTCGGCCCGTCCTCCGCGCGCTCCGCGTCGCGGGGCGTCGCGCGCTCCTGCGGGCGCATCTCGAGCGACTCGACCTGCATGTCGGCGATCCGGCCGACGAGCAGCCGTGCCGCCCGGTCGTCCTGCATCAGGTACTTGAACGCGGCGTCGTAGATGGGGTTGGCGATCTCCATGCGACCACCGCTCAGCTCGCCTCGATGTCGGCCTCGATGACGGCGCCCCGGTCGATGGGGATCTCCATGTGACTATTCAACCGTGGTCGCCGCCGACGCGTCAACCGCGACTGCACGGGCGATGTACGCCGGCAGCCAGAGCCGGCGCGTTGATGGGGGGCCGCCGACCGGGGGCTCGAATTGGGGCCGGCGCGGCGTCCTCGCCGCCGTACACCTACTCGAGGGCGATATGGGCGCGCGCGGCTCGTGCATCCACAGCAGCTCGCCGGCCTCGGCCGAGATCGCCCGGACGGTGCCGACCTGGTCGGTGCCGGGGGCGACCACGGTTCTGCCCGTTCCCAACCGGGGCTGCCGTCGTGGGCGTCTTGACGGGAGAACCCGCCCGCATCACGATCCATCGTGGGGTTCTGAGCATGGCGAGCGAACGACCGCCTCGACGATGCACCGAATGCGGGGAGGCGCAGCGGCTCACCCGCGCGACGACCGACTATCCGGAATCGGGTCTGGACAACGTGAAGCTGGTCGACGTGCCGGTCTGGGAATGCGGCAACGGGCACCAGGAGGTCGAGATCCCGAAAGCGAAACAGCTTCACGGGCTTCTCGTCAACGCGCTGATCAGCAAGCCGGCCGCGCTGACCGGACCCGAGATCAGATTCCTGCGGAAGGAGCTCGGGATGAGCGGGAGGGCGTTCGCGAGACAGCTCGGGATGACAGCGGAACATCTGTCGCGGCTGGAGACCGGCCGGAGGAGGCCGGAGGACTGTTTCCCAGACGACCAGCCTTCTCGTGCTAGGAGCTGACCCGGCGGTGCCGAATCGACTTTCCGTCCGAGCCGCGGTCGTTCTGCACCGATCTGGAAGTAGTGTTGGACGCCGGCCCTGTCAGGATCCAGTACCGTGGCGACCTGTCGCGTGCGCGGCCGTGGATGTCTGTTCCGCGTAGACTGACGAATCCGGCCATCGGATTCTGGCACGCGAGCACGATTCGCGAAGCGATCGGTAACTCGTGCCCGGAACGCTGTCGCAAGTGAGAAGACTCAAGGGCGCTCAACTTGTTCCTGTGACTCGTTGCGACCGGCGGGTTGCCCACGCCTTGCGCGCGGCGGCCGACCTGGCGGGAAAATCACCCTGCTTGGCGAGATTGTCGTAGGCCGCACGCAGCAGCGGCTCTGCCCTTTGGAGCTCTTTCCCGCCCCGGATGATGATCTCTCGGAGCTTACCGCTTTGTTGGTGCCGAGTGAAGCCGTCCTCAAGAGGGATGTGGCGCACGTGCGTTTCGTAGACGAGTACGCGGAGGCCGTCATGGATGCGCAAGTGGACGTAGGCAACAACCGGCTCATTGTTGCTCGGTGCGGCCAAACACTTGAATGAGATCTCGCTCTTGAATGCATCTGTTCGCACCTTGCCCATCGATTCCACCAACGTCTTGAGTTCACGGAACAGAGTGCGGGTCTCGTCGCTGGTCTTGTTCCAGGGCGGATAGATGGAGTAGTCCGGGTCTTCCCCGCGTACGAGGGAAGAAACGGTCGGCTGTGGTGAAGGTGTTGGCACTGCTTTTCGGTCGGCAGGCCGAGACACGGACCGCGGCTCGGGCGAGACATCCTCGCCGCCGAAGATCCACTCCAGCGCCATATGGGCGTCGCCATAGCGTCTATAGCGCAGCAAATCGATGCGTCGACGACTGTCCCGAGCGGCGACCGTGTCCCGGCGGGGGAATTCGCCGGCGATGCACAGCAGGCGCGGTATCCGAAAGTCGACCCGTCCTTCCTCTCCCAGCTTCTTCCGCACTAGCTCGCGGAATTCTGCCTGGTGGTCGTCCAGCCAGTCGAGGTAGTCCAAGCCCTGATTGATGACGTTCTCGTCCCGGCTGCGCTTGTACTCGATCACCACCGGACGACCCGCTTCGTCGATTCCAAGCGTGTCGATACGACGACTGTGACGTTGGCCGGTCGAGTACTCCGAGACGAGGAAGTCGATGCCGGTCAGCGCGCGCAGGTGCTTCTCGAAGAGCGCCTGCAGTCCACGTTCGTAGGGGAAGGGATTGTTCTCGAGTTCACGGGCGCTGTCGTTGATCACGTAGAACAACCGGATATCGCCCATTCCGTTCTCCAGGAGTCGCCGAACTCACCGTGGTGGCTCGTGGCGGCCGCGCGGCTGCGCGGTTCGCTCACGGCCGATCTGGCCACAGCTCCCAAACAGATCCCGAGCGGCCCGGCGACCGTGGATTCTCACGCAACGCGACCGGCCGGCGGTTCCTCCCTACTCCCCCAGCGCGAACACGAACAGGGTGTTGCCGTTGCTGGGGCGCAGCTCCGGCGTCAGGCGGTTGAAGGCGCCGGAGGTCAGCGACCGGCCGGTGCTGACGGCGACGTACTGGCGGCCCTCGTGGGCGTAGGTGACGGGGAAGCCGGTGACCGGGGAGCCGATGTTGACCTCCCAGAGGACCTCGCCGGTCTCGTGGTCGAGGGCGCGGAAGCGGCCGTTGTAGTCGCCGCCGAAGACGAGGCCGCCGCCGGTGGCCATGAGGGAGCTGGTGGCGGCGCGCTGCTCGTGGATCCACAGCAGCTTGCCGGTCTCGGCCGAGATGGCCTGGACGGTGCCGACCTGGTCGGTGCCGGGGGCGATCTCGGTGCGGACGCCGAGGCCGTAGAGCGAGCCGTCGTTGGTGGCCATGATGCGCGCGCAGGCGTTGCGCAGGGGGAAGTACATGGCGTTGGTGAGGGGGCTGTAGGCGCCGGGCTCCCAGTCCTTGCCGCCGGTGAGGGTGGGGCACGCGAAGACCTCCTGGCCCTCGCGGCGGAACACGACCTCCTGGTTCTCGGAGACGGCGCCGGTCGCGCCGTCGATGCCGCCCACCACGTTCTGGGCCACCGTCGGCCGCGCCCACAGGAACTCGCCCGTCGCGCGGTCGAGGGTGTAGACGATGCCGGTCTTGCCGGGGATGCCGGTCATGACGCGGCGCACCTCGCCGGGCTGCAGCCGCGGGTTGATCCACTCGACCGCGTTCGGGTCGGGCGCGACCGCGGTGTCGACGAGGATGCGCTCGAAGGGGTGGTCGAGGTCCCAACTGTCGTTGAGGTGCTGGTAGTACCAGACTATCTCGCCGGTGTCGGCGTCCAGCGCCAAGGTGGAGTTGTGGTAGAGGTGCGTCAGGTCGGCGCCGCCGATGAGGAACTTGGGAGCCGGCGAGGTGACCGACGTGCCGATGTAGACGAGGTTCAGCTCGGGGTCGTAGCTCGGCACCATCCAGGCGCCGACGTGCTTGCGCTCCTCGAACGGCACGCCGCCCCAGGTCTCGTCGCCGGGCTCGCCCGGCGCGGGGATGGTCCGCCGCCGCCACAGCTCCTCGCCGGTCACCGCGTCGTGGGCGACGATGACGCAGGCGTTGGGCCCGCCCCGCGGGGTGCAGCCACGGCCCGACACGATCTTGCCGTTGGCGATGATGGGGCCCGAGCTCTGGTTGGCGGGGTTCACCCGGTAGTCGAGGATCTCGGTCTCCCAGGCGAGCTCGCCGGTGGCCGCGTCGAGGGCGAACACGTAGTCGTCGCCGCTGGTGTCGATGATGTGCGTGCCGTAGATGGCGAGGTTGCGGTTGAGGTCGGTGAGGGCGCCGAGCATGTAGTCGCGGAGGTCATCGGGCAGGTCGCGCCGGTACTCCCAGCGGAGGTCGCCGGTGGCGGCGTCGATGGCCTGGATGACGTCGCGCGGGTTCGGCATGTACATCACGCCGTCGTGGACGAGGGGGGTGCCCTGCTGCAGGCCGGGCCCGAGGCCGCGCGACCAGACCATGCGGAGGTCGCCGACGTTGCCGCGGTCGATCTGGTCGAGCGGGCTGTAGCCCCAGCCGTCGAGGGTGCGGCGCCACATCAGCCAGTCGTCGGCGGGCGGGTCCTGCAGGATGGCGTCGGTGACGGGGGCGATGCCGGCGTCCTGGCCGAGCGCCGTCCCTCCGGGCGACGCGAGCAGGACCACTGCGAGCGACAGAACGCGAGCGACGGCTCCGAAGCGTGAAGCGAGCATCTCGACCCCCTCGACCTTGTCGCCGGCCGGGCGGTCGGGAACCACACCCGCACCGCGACCGGCCGCCGATCGATGCGACCCGCGGTTCGGACCGCCGGCCCGGAATCCCGGCCGGCGGCTCCGACTTGCCGCCGAAACGACCGGCCAGGCATCGGCGCCTCCGCGGGAGGCGTCGCCCTTCAGTGCGCCGACAGGCGTTCCGGGTAGTTCGCCGCCCGCGGCGACACGCTCTCGTTGTCGTTCCGGTGGGACTCCAACGACTGGCCGGGCGTCTCCGCGGGAGGCGCCGCAGCGCGTCGACAGCTAGTCCTGATAGTCCGCCGCGCGCAGCGACACGCGGATGATCTCGTAGTCGTTCCGGTGCACGATGTGCCCGTTGGCGTAGGCCGGGTGCGACCAGTTCACCTTGCGGTCGAAGCGGCGGCTGGGGCCGAAGCCGGCGTCGCCGGTCGCCTCGATGAGCTTGATGCGGCCGCGCTCGACGTAGCCGTCGGGCGTGAACCGGGCGTCGATGAGGAAGCCGTCGTCGTTCACCACGAAGTATCGGTCGCCGTGCTTCACCATGAACGCGGTGCCCCAGCGGGCCTGCGCGGTCATCTCGTCGCTCATCCACAGCCGTTCTCCGGTGCGGGCGTCGAGCCCCCGCAGCTCGCCGTAGCTGCCGACCCCGTAGAGGTAGTCGCCCTCGATGAGCGGCGTCGTGATCATCGCGTGCAGTCCGTCGGTCTCTCCCGGCAGCTCGCTCCGGCTCCGGCCGCGCCACAGCAGGGTCGCGTCGGGCCGGTCCTGGTTGAGCTGCATCATCATCGAGCCGCGGTAGAACTGCGACACCAACAGGTAGTTGCCGCTGCGGACGGGGGTGGCGACGGATACGCCGGCCGCCGCCTCCCACTCCTCGTTCCAGTAGACCTCGCCGGTCTCGGGGTCCAGTGACACCAGGGCCGCCGCGTGCCAGACGATGAGCTGCCGCGCCCCGCCGGCCTCGATGATGATGGGCTGGCCGTAGCCCATCTCGCCGACCACGTCGAGGGCGCGCCAGACCTCCTCGCCGGTCCGCTTGTCCCACGCCATGACGAGGCCGCCGGGCTCGCCGCCGACCACCGTGATCAGCCGGTCGCCGTCGACGATGGGCGAGCTGGCCACCCCCCACGTCGGGATGAAGCTGTCGTAGTCGGCGATGTAGTGCTTCTCCCACAGGACGTCGCCGGTCTCGACGTCGAGGCAGTAGAGGTCGCCGGCGGCGCCGACCACGTACACGCGGTCGCCGTCTACGGTCGGGGTGGCGCGCGGGCCGATGGCGTAGGAGACCATCAGCATGCGGTAGGTGGTGGGCCACTCCCGGGTCCACAGCACCTCGCCGGTCTCCTCGTCGAGGGCGAGGGCCCGCTCGGTGCCGTCCATCGTCCGCGACTCGGGGTCCTCGGCCCAGTCGGTGATGAAGACGCGCCCGTCGGCCACCGCGGCGCCCGAGTAGCCCGAGTTGACGGGCACCCGCCACGCGACCTTCAGCTCGTCGGGCAGCGCCTCGACGATGCCGGTCTCGGTCCACTCCCCGCGCCGCTCCTCGCCGCGCCACTGCGGCCAATCGTCGGCGAAGCCGGGGACCGCCATGAGCAGGGCGATCCCCGCGAAGGTCAGCGAGCGCAGGGTGCGGGGGGCCACGTGGTCGACGTCGTGCGATCTCATGCCATGCTCCTCACGAATCTCGTCGCGCCGAAGCGGGGTCGAGCCGGTCGTGCATCTCGGCCCCCTCGACGCTCTCGCCGGTCCGGCCGGCTGGCACCGGCCCCGCATCCCGCCGGGCCGGCGCACTCCGCTCGATTCGACCTTCGGTTGTCGCTAGTCCTGGTAGTCCGCCGCGAGCAGCGACACCCGGATGATCTCGTTGTCGTTCCGGTGCACGATGTGGCCGTTGGCGTAGGCCGGGTGCGACCAGTTCACCGGCCGGGCGAATCGCCGCGTCGGGCCGAACGCGGCGTCGCTGGTCGCCTCGATGAGCTTGATGCGGCCGCGCTCGACGTAGCCCTCGGGGGTGAACTGGGCGTCGATGAGGAAGCCGTCGTCGTTCACCACGAAGTAGCGGTCGCCGTGCTTCACCATGAACGCGGTGCCCCAGCGGGCCTGCGCGGTCATCTCGTCGCTCATCCACAGCCGTTCGCCGGTGCGGGCGTCGAGCCCCCGCAGCTCGCCGTAGCTGCCGACCCCGTAGAAGTAGTCGCCCTCGATGAGGGGCGTCGTGATCAGCGCGTGGAGCCCGTCGGTCTCGCCGGGCATCTCGCTCCGGCTCTGGCCGCGCCACAGCAGGGTGGCGTCGGGGCGGTCCTGGCTGAGCTGCATCATCATCGAGCCGCGGTAGAACTGCGACACCAGCAGGTAGTTGCCGCTGACCACGGGGGTCGCGACGGACATGCCGGCCCCGGCCTCCCACTCCTCGTCCCAGTAGACCTCGCCGGTCTCGGGGTTCAGCGACACCAGGGCCGCCGCGTGCCAGATGATGAGCTGACGGGCGCCGCCCGCCTCGATGATGATGGGCTGGCCGTAGCCCATCTCGCCGACCACGTCGAGGGCGCGCCAGATCTCCTCGCCGGTCCGCTTGTCCCACGCCATGACGAGGCCGCCGGGCTCGCCGCCGACCACCGTGATCAGCCGGTCGCCGTCGACGATGGGCGCGCTGGTCACCCCCCAGGTGGGGATGAAGCTGTCGTAGTCGGCGATGTAGTGCTTCTCCCACAGGACGTCGCCGGTCTCGACGTCGAGGCAGTAGAGGTCGCCGGCGGCGCCGACCACGTACACGCGGTCGCCGTCGACGGTCGGCGTGGCGCGGGGGCCGATGGCGTACGAGAACATCAGCATGCGGTAGGTCGTGGGCCACTCCTGTACCCACAGCACCTCGCCGGTCTCCTCGTCGAGGGCGAGGGCCCGCTCGGTGCCGTCCATCGTCCGCGACTCGGGGTCCTCGGCCCAGTCGGTGATGAAGACGCGCCCGTCGGCCACCGCCGCCCCCGAGTAGCCCGAGTTGATGGGCACCCGCCACGCGACCTTCAGCTCGTCGGGCAGCGCCTCGACGATGCCGGTCTCGGTCCACTCCCCGCGCCGGTCCTCGCCGCGCCACTGCGGCCAGTCGTTGGCGATGCCGGGGGCGGCCACGAACAGGGCGAGCCCCGCCAGGGCCAGGGAGCGAAGGGTGCGGCGGGCCGGACGGTCGACGTCGTGCAGTGTCATTGCATGCTCCTCGCGAGGCTCGCCCCGCCGGCGGCGGGGCGAGCCCGGTTGTGCGGTCCGATTCCGGTGAAAGTCTATACCGACTTGCGAGGTTGCCGGCAGGGGCCGGCAGGCAACCCGGTTGCGGAACGCCGGGGCGGCACGGACGACCGCCACCCGGCCGGGGCGCCGACTCGCCGCGGCGTGGGGTACGGACAGCCAAATCGAGCAGGGTCTGGTCCTCGTTGGCTCGTCGACATGGAATGCCGGTCGTGCGCGAACGCAGACGAGGGTGAGGGTCGGAGCCACGGACGCCGACACGACAGTCATTCACGCGGTGAACGATAGTAGTTCACATGGTGAACGATAGTAATTCACATGGTGAATGATATCATCATGATGTGAATCATCCGTATCATCCGTTGCTGCCCCGCTTCGTGGCGCGTGATCCGCGCCGGCGGTTCGGTGTGATGCCGGCCGTGGTGGTGGCCGGCGCGCGCCAGACCGGGAAGAGCACCCTCGCGCGGGACGTCGCGCCGGATCCGAGGCGCTTGCGCCGGTCGCGAGCGGCGCTGATGTGGGCGTCGTGGCCGGCGACGAGGTTCTGCAGACCGGGATGCGCTGCTGGGCGGCCCCGAGCCGGTGACGCTGAACGAGGTGCAACGCGAGCCCGATCTGTTGCACGCCGTCAAGCGGGAGATCGACCGGCCCGGGACGGGGAATTGTGGGCGCGCGGGGAGATCGGGAGAAACGGACGCGGGGTGGGACGCATTGTCGTACAGACCAGAGTCACCAACCTGTTCGACGAAGACAGGTCAATCGAATGCGGGATGTTCGTCGACACGGGAGCGGGAGCGCTGATCCTGCCCGCGGCGTGGAAGGAGAGACTCGGTCGGTTCAAGCGCTCGGAAGCCGTCGAGCTTCAGATGGCCAATCGGGAGGTCGTGCGGGGAGAGGCGTGCTGGCCGGTGGAGGTGAAGATAGAGGGTTTCCGTCCGGTCTCGAACGAGGAGATCTTCGTGGACATGAAGCCGGAGGAGAACGCCGAGTACGAACCTCTCCTGGGATACGTCATCCTGGAGCAGGCGCAGGCGGCGGTGGACATGCTCGGCCATCGTCTCGTCCCGGTGAAGTACATCGACATGAAATGACGGTCCGACCCCGTCCTCGTGACTCTGCCCGCGAGATTCTCGACGCCCTGGTTCGGGACGCCCCGGCCGCGGACGCGGGGCTCAGACCGTTGTCAGCCGCGTACCTGCGGGCGGTCGATCGGGTCGAGAGACTGCCCGCCAACCGCACCGGCGCCGACAAGTCCTGGGTGTTGCGCCAGTTCGGCGCCGCGATGCGGGTGCGCGCCGGCGCGAAGCGCCTGCGGTGAGTGCCGGCCATGGCCTCGTTCCCGGCGCTGGTCGGGGCCCTCAGGGGTGCCAACTTCCATGCCCAGGACGCTTTGGCCCTGTTCACCACGCTCGACTAGGACCTGTTCCTTCCGCCCTCCGCCGACAATCTCCTGGAGGCTTGGCAGGCGTGCGACGAGATCGGGTTGTCTCTCCAGGCTGGTGGGGAACCCCTCGATACGCCGCGAGACCACGCGCTCGCCGCGGCGGTGATCCGGCGGCGCGCGTCCGTCAGGGCCACCGGCCCGGACGAGCTCACCGTCGATCTCTCGCTGGTGATGACCGCCTTCGATTTCGAGGCGGTGTGGGACGAACGCCGCGTGTTCCTGGTCGAGGGTGAGGAGTTGCCGGTCGCACGCCTCAGCCAACATCATCCGGTCGAAGGCCGTCGCCAACCGGCCCAAGGACCGTCTGTTCCTCGCTACCCACGCCGAGGCGCTGCGCCAGATGCTCGACGGCGACGAGGACTGAAGCTCTGAGCCGCGTGTTGCGTGGGGACTACGTCGGGTGGCACCCTGCTCCCACCACGAGTCGCTTCTGTATTGCGTGTTCCAGCACACCACCTTGGTCATGTGACCCTCCCTGCACGCAGAGCAGTTTGGTTTCATCGCCGGCTGGTTTCCTCCGACGTGCGCCATATCGGCAGCGGGCGTGCCGCCGCCACCTGTCGGGTGGTGTGGCTACCCCGGATTCGGCTCGCCAGCCGGCACGAGCGGGTCCGAGAACCGGGGGTCGGTGAGGAACGCCGGGTCGGTCAGGGTCTCGAGGAACGCGATCAGCGCGGCGATCTCCGGCTCGGTGAGCTCGAGGCGGACGGGCCGGACCGGGCCGCCGGTGACGACCAGTCGGCGGTCGAGAAGGGCCATGTCGAGGAACGGGTGCGACGCGACCTCTCCGTCGTAGTGCTCGATGACCTCGCGCAGGGTGTCGAACCGGCCGTCGTGCATGTACGGGGGGCGGACCGCCACGTTGCGCAGCGACGGGGCCTTGAACCGGCCGTCTCCGGCGCCGGGGTCGACGCCGCTCCGGGGGTCGACGCCGCTCCGGGGGTCGAGCGACTCGAAGCTCCCTTCGACGTTCCCGTCGAACGGGTCGAGACCGATGTTGCGTGGGGCGAGGCTGATCTGCGCGTCGCCGGCGTGGCAGCGGGCGCACCCGGCGCCGCGCCGGCCGCCGCCGGGCGGGGTCGCGAACAGCAGATAGCCTTGCCGGGCGGCGGGGGCGAGCCGGGCGAGAAAGGGCGGAGACCCCGGCGGTCCGGCCGCGCGCGCGGCGTCGTAGGGGGCGCGATAGGACACCAGCGCCCGCACGAACTGGGCGAGGGCGCGGGCTATTCGGTCGCGCGTGACGTCGGGACTGCCGAAGGCGCGCGCGAAGAGCGGCGGATAGAAGGACGTGGCGGCGAGCCGGGTCTCGACCGCGTCGAGCGACGAACCCATCTCCACCGGGTCCTCGATGGGCGCCAGCACTTGCGCCTCGAGGGTCTCGGCCCGCTCGTCCCAGAAGAACCGGCCGCGGGCATAGTAGCGGGCGTTGGCGAGGCTCATGGCGTGGCGGCGCGTCGGACGGCCGTCGAAGCCGATGCTCAGCCGGCGGGGGTCCGAGAACCCGTGCCCCTGGCGGTGGCACGACCCGCACGAGACGCGGCGGTTCGCCGACAGCCGGGTGTCGTAGAAGAGCACCCGGCCGAGGGCGGCGCCGGCGTCGGTGACGGGGTTGTCGGCCGGCGTGTTGTCGGCCGCGGCGATGCTGTCGGGGCCGTCGGCGGCGCTGAAATGCGCCGGCAGCTCGACCGCGTACCGGTACGGCGTGGACGGCAGCCGGGGCTCGGCGAACCGTTGGGCGTCCGGCGGCTGGGCCGGCGGGGGAACGGCGCCGCGCGCGGGCGGACCGACGGTGCCCGCGGCGCCCGCCGCGAATCCGGCGGCCAGCAGGAAGATGGCGCGACCCCCCATGCGGTTGACTCTACCGCGGCTGACCGGAACCCGCGACCTGGGAGTCTGTGCCGTGGAACGACGCGGGCACGGAGGGGATGGGCTGGTGCAGCGGCGCAGGCGGTTGCAGTAAAGGCACATACATCGATATGCTTTTATGCATGCGAACCACCATCGACATCAACGACGCGTTGCTGCAGGCGGCCAAGTCCCACGCGGCGCGTGAACGGAGATCCCTGAGAGCGGTGGTCGAACAGGCGCTGCGCGAGTTCCTGTCCGGCCCGGCGCGCGGTGTCGCGGAGGGTCCGCCGATCCCCATCTTTCACGGGCAGGGACTGCAGCCCGGCGTGGACCTGACGGACAACGCGGCCCTTGAGGATCTCATGAATGCAGAGTCCTGACGTCAACGTCCTGGTGAGCGCGTTTCGCGCCGACGCGGCCCATCACGACCGCTGCCGGGCATGGCTGGACGGTGTCGTCTCCAGGCGGGAGCCGGTCGGTTTCTCCGAGCTCGTGCTGAGCGGCGTGCTGCGCATACTGACGCACCCGCGGATCTCTCGTCCGCCGACCCCGGCCGAGGCCGCAGTCGCCTTCGTCGACGCGCTGCTCGCCCAGCCCGCCGTCACGCCTTTGCGACCCGGAAGCGGTCATTGGCGGATCTTCCGCGGCCTGTTCGACTCGCGCCTCCCGACCGGCAACCGGATTCCGGATGCGTACCACGCGGCTCTCGCAATCGAGCACGGGTGCGAATGGGTCACTCTCGACCATGGCTTCATGAGGTACCCCGGCCTGCGGTGCCGGAATCTGCTGGACGGTTGACGGTCCCAGGCGCCCGTGGCGAACGCCGCGCTGCGGGGAATGCAACGGGGGGCACTTCTGCCGCGGGCAGCTCGACATCCCGTGCCGTCGTCGCCGCTGTCCCACGGCGCCGCGAGCGACCACGGTTGTCGGCGGCGCCGACGGTTGGCGGAACCGCCGCGGTCGCTATAATGGCGGCTGTCCTTTGCCGAGAACGGTGTTCGGTGGTGGGTTTCCGCCCGCCGCGAACGAATCCGGTTTCCACGTTCGCGCTGGAACGACCCGGGAGGAGAACGCAATGAGAACGAGAATCTTCATGGCCGCGGCCCTCGCCGCATTGGTGGCGGCGGCTCCGGCAAGCGCCCAGTCGCGGGACGTCGACCTCGAGGCGGGGGACGGGGTGACCCTCAAGGCGACCTACACCTCGCCCGACCGGCCCGGTCCGGGGATGCTGCTCGTGCACCAGTGCAACATGGACCGCACGTCGTGGAACGACATCGCGGCCGAGCTCGTGGGGGCCGGGGTGCACGTGCTGACCCTCGACCTGCGGGGCTTCGGCGACAGCGGCGGCGAGGGCATCTCGGCCGGGTTCCCGGCGTTCCTCCGGACGTCGGCGGCGGACGTCGACATGGCCTACGACTACCTCGCGTCACAGTCGGGGGTCGACGCGTCGCGCATCGGCGCGGGCGGGGCGAGCTGCGGGGCCATGCTGACCGCGGATCTCGCGGCGCGCCGGGACGGGGTGAAGGCGCTCATGTTGCTGTCCGGGCCGCCGAGCGAGGCGGCCGTCGCCAACATGGCCGGGGACGGAGACCTGGCGGTGTTCGCGGCGGCGGCGACCGAGGATCCGGTCACCGTCGGGGTCGCCGACGCGCTGCAGGGCGCCGTCGACGGGTCGCCGCATCCCGACTCGACCGCGAAGATCTACCCCGGCCCCGAGCACGGGCTGCCCATGTTCGGGAAGAACCCCGACCTCGAGCCGGCGGTGCTCGCGTGGCTGAAGGGCGAGCTGCTCGGGAACTGAGGTATATTCGGGTCTCTCGTCTCGAGCCGGTTCCGGGGAGGTCTGGACCGGGGTGCCGCCTGTCGTTCATCGGTGGCGTCGCCAAAGCCGGGAGTCTGCCTCGTAGCACGGCGCCGGACTCCTGGAGGGTCGGTTGGGCGCCGAGCGGAGCCGCAGGCGACGGCAGGCTGGCGGCCGGGGTTCGGCACGACATCTCCGAAGGGCGGTCGGGGTCGACGTTCGGCACGTGCAGGAGCGCGAGAGCGCGGAGCCGCAATCGGCGCCGTAGCGCGGCGCGGCGCCGGCAGGGTTGGTGGGGCGGCGGGCCGACCCGCGGGGGCGACGCCTGCCGCGCCAGGGAGGTGACAGATGCGCAGGCGAACAGTTTCCGCGCTCGCGGCGATGGCGGTGGCGCTGCTGCTGCCGGCGGCGGCCGCCGGCCAGCCGGCCGGCGAGGACGAGTTCCGGACCCCGTGGGGAGACCCGGACCTGATGGGCACGTGGTCCTACGCCTCGCTGACGCCGCTCCAGCGCCCGGCGTCGATGGGCGACAGGGAGTTCTTCACGGCGGAGGAGGCGGCCGAGCGGAACCTCGCGGTTACCCTCGACCGTCCGCCCCCGCCGGGCAGCGTGGGGTCGTACAACGCGCTGTGGTTCGACCGCGGCCGGGTGAGCCCCGACCGGCGGACGTCGCTCATCGTCGACCCGCCCGACGGCCGGCTGCCGGTCCGGCCCGAGACCGTCGAGGCGCAGGCGGCCCGGCGCACCTATCTGCGCGACCACCCCGCCGACTCGTGGCTCGACCGCAGCAACTGGGATCGGTGCATCACCTACCACGGGGTGCCGCCGATCTCGACCGGCTACAACAACACCTACCAGATACTGCAGACGCCGACCCACATCGCGATCCGGGTCGAGAACATCCACGACGTGCGCATCATCCCCATCGACGGGCGGCCGCAACTGGACGACCGCATCCGCCAGTGGAACGGCGACTCGCGCGCGTACTGGGACGGCGACACCCTGGTGGTCGAGACCGCCAACTTCAGCGACCAGACCGTGCACCGGTTCCCGTCGTCGCGGAACACGAAGGCGGTCGAGAGGTTCCGCCGCGTCGCCGCCGACCGGATCGACTACCGGTTCACGATCGAGGATCCCACCGTCTACACGCAGCCGTGGACGGCGGTGCGGCCGATGCCGCGGCTCGACGACTACGTCATCTACGAGTACGCGTGCCACGAAGGCAACTACGCGATGACCAACATCCTGACCGTCGAGCGCGTGCAGGAGGCGCAGGCGGAGCAGTAGGGACTCGTGCCGTGAAACGGCGCCGCCGGCAACGGCGATGGCCGGCCCGACCCCGAGCCCGTGGGGTTGGTTCTGACCACGTCGGCTTCCCGGCCTTGTCCCGTGACGCCGGGGGCGCCGCGTGATGCGAGGGGACCCGAAGTGAGGAAGGAATCGGCCATGGTGCAGTGGTTGCGGGCAGCGACGGCGGCCGGCGCGATCGCGTTTCTCGCGGGTCTGGGCGAGGCGCCGGCGGCCGGGGCCGGGCAGCAGAACGAACGCAGCCAGCGGCTCTATCCGTCGCTTCAACGCCCACCGGGCGATCCCGAGGTGGTGGCCCGGGGGGAGGCCGTGTACGGCATCAGTTGCCGGGCGTGCCACGGGATGGACCTGCGGGGCGGCGACCTCGGGGGGCCCAACCTGCTGCGGTCGCAGCTCGTGCTGCGGGACGAGGCCGGCGAGCTGATTGGGCCGGTGATCCGCGACGGGCAGTCGGGGCCGGGCGGGTCCTACATGCCCCCGCAGCCGATGTCCGGCGAGGACCTCCAGGCGGTCGTGACCTACGTGCACGACGTGCTCGGCCGGGCGTCGCGCCAGGGGGGGCCGCCGCTGGGTGACGAGCTCGAGCTCGACATCCTCGTGGGCGACGCCACCGCCGGCCGCGCCTACTTCGCCGAGCAATGCGCCGCCTGCCACTCGCCGACCGGCGACCTCGAGGGCATCGCCACGCGGATTCCGACGCCGAAGGAGCTGCAGAACACCTGGGTGCGGGGTGGCGGACGCAACACCGTGCGCCCGCCGGTGACGGTCGCCGTCACCCTGGCGTCGGGCGAGCGGGTCGAAGGCGAGCTGGAGCGGCTCAACGACTTCCTCGTCGTGCTCACCGACGGCGCCGGCCGGCACCGGTCGTTCGGCCGCGAGGGCGGCACGCCCCGCGTGGAGCTCGACGACCCGATGGCCGCCCACCGCGAGATGCTGCAGGTGTACCGCGACGCCGACATCCACGACGTGACCGCGTACCTGGTGACCCTGAAATGACTGTCATCCGCCTGCTGCCCGCCGTCGCCCACCGGCTCCGCCGCCTCGTCGCGGGAGAGCGCACGGGTGAAACGACCGCCGTGCGCCTGCTGCTCGCCGCCGCCCTGCTCGCCGTTCCCGCCGCCGGGACCGCCCAGGAGGGGGGCCTCGACCCCGCGTCGCTCGTCGAGCCGCTCGAGGAGTCGTGGCCGACCTATTCCGGCGACTACAGCGGCCGGCGCTACAGCCGGCTGAAGCAGGTGACGACCGAGAACGTCCGGCAGCTCTCGCTCGCCTGGACCCGCACGTTCAACACCGGGATGCCGCCGCTCCAGGGGCCGAACGCCCCCGACTTCACCGGCGGCGAGGGGACCGGCGACTTCACCATCGGGTCGCAGCGCATCAAGGGGTCGATCCTGCAGGTCGGCGACCTGCTCTACGTGACCGCCCCCGACCACGTGTGGGCGATCGACGTCAGGGACGGCGGCACGCGCTGGCACTACTTCTGGAAGACCCGCGGCGGCCCCCACATCGGCAACCGGGGCGCGGCGATGTGGCGCGACTCGATCATCTTCGAGACCGTCGACAACTACCTCGTCTCGCTCGACGCGCGCACCGGCGAGGAGCGGTGGCACAGCGAGATCGCGAGCTTCGAGGAGCAGTACTTCTCGACGATGGCGCCCATCGTGGTCGGCGACCTCGTGCTCGTGGGCACCGGCAACGACCTCGACGCGCCGGGTTTCCTGCAGGCGTTCGACCCCGCCACCGGCGAGCGGGTGTGGCGCTTCTACACCGTGCCCATGAGCGAGGACGACCCCGGCATCGAGACGTGGCCGAGCCTCGACGCGGCGATGCACGGCGGGGGGCAGGTGTGGGTGCCGGGCTCGTACGACCCCGAGACCGACCTCTACATCTTCGGCACCGGCAACCCCACCCCGGGCTACACCGGCATCGCCCGGCGGGGGGACAACCTGTTCACGTGCACGCTCGTCGCGGTCGAGGTGTCGACCGGGAAGATGGCGTGGTGGTTCCAGACCTCGCCGCACGACACCCACGACTGGGACTCGGCCCAGACCCCGATCCTGATCGACGGGGAGATCGACGGCGTGCCCCGCAAGCTCGTCTCGACCGCCGCCCGCAACGGCTTCTTCTTCACCGTCGACCGCGTGACCGGCGAGCACGTCGTCACCACCCGCTACGGCGCGACCTCGAACTGGGCCAGCCACATCCGCGAGAGCGGGTCGCCGAACCCGAACCCCGCGAAGGAGGCGATCATCCCCGGGGCGCTCGTCTCGCCCGTCGAGGGGGGCGTGGCCAACTGGCAGCCGCCCGCCTTCAACCCCGACACCGGCCTCTTCTACACGCAGGAGAACAACGGCTTCAACCTGCTCTACCTGACCGACCCCGACCCGCGCGGGTCGATGGGGCTGGGGGGCAAGGACCGGGTCACCGTGGGCACCGGCGGCAACGCCTTCACCGCCATCGACTACCGGACCGGCGAGCCGCGGTGGCGCCACGCGTGGCCCATCGGCGGGGGCGGCGGGGCCGGCGTGCTGACCACCGCCGGGGGCCTGGTCTTCACCGGCGACGGCAGCGGCAACTTCGTGGCCTTCGACGCCGCCGCCGGCGACCTGCTCTGGCACACCCGCATCGGCAACATCTCGAACGCGCCGCAGACCTACCTCGTCGACGGGCGCCAGCACGTCCTGGTCGCGGCCGGCCAGCAGCTCTTCGCCTTTGTCATGTACTGATCCGATCCGCGTCGCCGGGCCGTGGTACGGTTGGAAGAGGATGGGACGGTTACCTTGGACATAACTGCGCTCGCGCCGGTCGCCTTGGCCATCTTGGGCACGGCAGGGTTGACGGTGGGATTGATGCAGTGGCTGCTCAAGCCGCAGTTCGATGCCTTCAACCAACGCGTCGATGCCGTCAGCAAGCGGGTTGACGAGTTGAAGGCCGACATCCGAGAGTTGCGAGCGGCGGTGTACGTGCCCCGGACTCCGTCGCCGCCTGAAGTCGATCGCCTGTGGGCCTGGCCGCGAAGCACCTCCCGGATGCACGGGTAGCGCGACCGCGGGTCGGCGGGCGCCCTTGGGCTTCATGGCGTCTCGCGGCCCCCTGTTCGATGCAGCCCCGTCGATGAGTTCAGGTCGCGCCCCGCAGTCGACGACCCCGGCCCGCTACCATCTTGCCGAGAACAACCTCGCGTGGATGCGGTATCCGTTCGAGGACCCGCGCATGGCGGGCATGCGGGACGAGATCGACCGCATCAACCGGCTCGGGGATCGCTCGCCGGGCTTCGTGTGGCGCTTCGAGACGGCCGGCGGAGACGCGACCGACGTGCGGGTGCTCGACGACCCCCGGGTGCTGTTCAACCTCACGATCTGGGAGACGGTCGCTGACCTCAGGCGGTACGTCTACCGCACCGAGCACGTCGAGTTCTTCCGCCGCCGGCGCGAGTGGTTCCTGCCCCCGCCGCGCGAGCCCGTGGCGCTGTGGTGGATGCCCGAGGGGGAGCGACCGGACGTCGACGAGGCGATGGCCCGTATCGAGCGTTTGTGGCGCGATGGCCCCACGCCCGAGGCGTTCACCTTGAAGCAGGTTTACGAGCCCGACGGCACACCGGCCGCTCGGCCCGAGCGGAGGAGCACCGAATGATCACGACCGAGACCCGCGACCGCGTCACCGTCGTCCGGATGGCGCACGGCAAGGTCAACGCGTTCGACCCCGAGCTGATGGGAGGCTTGATCGACCAGTTGGACGCCCTGGAGAGAGCGGATACCGCGGCCGTGGCCCTGACCGGTACGGGCCGCGTCTTCTCGGCCGGCGTCGATCTGCGCGGCCTCACGGCGGGCGGCCCCGGCTACGTGAAGAAGCTGCTGCCGCTGCTGGGCGGGGCCTTCTTCAAGGCGTTCACCTTCCCCAAGCCCGTCGTCGCCGCCGTGAACGGACACGCCATCGCCGGCGGCTGCGTCCTCACCTGCGCCTGCGACTACCGGATCATGGCCGACGGGGACGGCCGCATCGGCACCCCCGAGCTGTCGGTGGGGGTGCCGTTCCCGAGCATGGCCCTGGAGATTCTCCGGCTGACGGTGCCGGCGCACCGGCTCCAGGCCCTGATCTACCGCGGCCTGACCTGCACCCCTGCCGAGGCTGTCGAGAACGGCCTCGTCGACGAGCTGGCCGCGCCCGAGGCGGTGGTCGACCGCGCGGTGGAGATGGCCGCCCGCCTCGGGTCGCTGCCGCCCGCGTCCTTCGCCCTCACCAAGCGCATCATCCGCGAGCCGAGCCAGGCCCGCGTCCGCGAGATGCAGGCGGTGGACGAGCAGGTGACCGAGGCGTGGATGTCGCCCCGCGTGCTGGAGGCCGTCCGCGCCTACGTCGAGCGCACGCTCGGAAAGTAGAATCGAAGAGGCGGCTGCCGCCCGGCCGTTGGTCGTTCGGAACCCGTGGATCGGGCGGTGGTACGACCGAGCGCGACGCGAGCCACGCTGGGGCGGTGCGCGCAGACAGGGGAGGTACCGTGGTGCTGACGAGGGTGGAGTTGGAGCAGCTCACGGCGTTCACCTCGCTCGAGCTGGACTTGAGCCGAGGCATCGACGTTCCGCGGCCGGGCCGGAGGTAGCGGGCCGGAGGTAGAGGGATGTCACGCTTCCTGCAGCTTCGTCTCCTGTGGCGCCGCGCCGCCGCCCATCCGGGATTCACCCTCGTCGCCCTGGCCACCCTCGCGGTCGGGATCGGGGCGAACGTCGCCATCTTCACCGTCGTCAACACGGTGCTGCTGCGGCCGCTGCCGATCCCCGACTCGGAGCGGCTGGTGATGCTGCGGCACGCCGCGCCGGGGCTGACGCAGCTCGACGAGCTGCCGATGTCGGACGCGCTCTACTTCTTCTATGCGGAGGAGAGCCGCACCCTCGACGGCGTGGCGGTGTTCCGCGACCTGCAGGCGAGCTTCACCGGTCCGGAGAACCCGCAGCGGGTGCAGGCGGCCCGCGTCACCGCGTCGTTCTTCGACGTGATGCGGACGCCGCCGCGCATCGGCCGGGCCTTCGCCTCCGAGGACGACCGTCCCGGTGCCGCGCCCGTCGCGGTGCTCGCCGACGGGTTGTGGCGGACCCGGTTCGGGGCCGACCCCGGCGTGGTGGGGACCGTGGTCGACATCGACGGGGGGAGCGTCGAGGTGGTGGGGGTGATGCCGCCCGGCTTCTCCTTCTCGCGGCCGAACGCCGAGCTCTGGCTGCCCATAGCGCTGAACCGGGACGATACGCAGCTTGGCGCGTTCGGGATGAGCGGCGTCGCCCGCATCGCCGACGGCTCCACCCTCGAGCAGGCGCAGGCCGAGCTCGGCACGATGCTGTCGAACCTGACGGAGGTCTTTCCCGACGAGGGGGCGGCCCCGATTCTCGCGAACGCGGGGTTCCGGCCCGTCGTCGACCGGGCGCGCGAGGTGGTGGTGGGCGACATCGAGGCGACGCTGTGGATGCTGCTCGGCGCGGTGGGGTTCCTGCTGCTGATCGCGTGCGCCAACGTCGCCAACCTCTTCCTCGTGCGGTCCGAGGCGCGGCACGGCGAGGTGGCGATTCGCTCGGCCCTCGGCGAGGGCCGCGGGCGGCTCGCGGGGTCGGTCCTGGTCGAGAGCGTCGCGCTGGGCGTGGCCGGCGGCGTCGCGTCGCTGCCGCTGGCGTGGCTCGCCGTCGGCCTGCTGGGGCGCTTCGGGCCGCGGGCGCTGCCGCGCCTCGACGAGATCTCGATCGACGCGCCGGTGCTGGTGTTCGCCCTCGCCGCGTCGGTGGCGGCCGGCGCGCTGTTCGGGGTCCTGCCGGCGTGGCGGACGCGCGCGGTGGCGGCCGCGGGCCACACCACGGCGGGGGCGCGCGGCGCCACCGCGGGCCGGGAGCGGCAGTTGGCCCGTCGGGCCCTCGTGGTGGTCCAGATTGCGCTGGCCCTGACCCTGCTCGTGGGGTCGGGCCTGGCTGTGCGCTCGTTCCAGCGGCTGGCCGCGGTCGATCCGGGCTTCGATGCGACCGACGTGCTGACCTTCGGGCTGGCCCTGCCGCTGCGCGACTACGAGACGGCAGAGTCGCGGCTGGGCTTCCACCGGCAGGTGGTCGACCGCCTGCGCACCCTGCCCGGGATTGCCGCCGCCGCGTCGGCGACGACCATCCCCCTCGGCGGGGAGCTGGCCGGCTCGGGGCACACCATCGAGGGCCGGCCGCTCGCCGACGGCGAGGTGCCGCCGGTGTTCATGCGGAAGCGCGTCTCGCCGGGCTACTTCGACGCCATGGGCATGGAGCTCGTCGAGGGGCGGGTGTTCGACGCGCTCGACGGGGAGCGCGACGCGGCGGTGGTGATCGTGTCGCGGGCCGTGGCGCAGGCGCAGTGGCCGGGGGAGAGCGCGCTCGGCAAGGGGATCCGCCTGGGCGGTCCGCCGGCCGAGGAAGGCGAGCAGTGGTCGCGGGTCGTCGGCGTGGTCGGCGACGTCCACGAGGTGGCCCTGCACGAGGACCCGCCGCCGATGGCGTACTACCCGATCCCGGGGGTCATCGGCGGCGAGGGCGTCCCGCCCGCGATGCAGTACGTGGTGCGCGCCCCGAACGCCGCGGCCCTCGCCGGCGCCGCGCGGGAGACGGTGCGCGAGCTCGATCCGACGCTCCCGATCGCCGACGTCGAGACGCTCGAGACGCTGGTCGGCCGCGCGCGCGGGGAGCGGGCGTTCGTCATGGTCCTGCTCGTCATCGCCGCCGCCCTCGCCCTGCTGCTGGGCTCGATCGGCCTCTACGGCGTGGTCTCCTACCTGGTCGCGCAGCGGCGCCGCGAGATCGCCATCCGAATGGCGGTCGGCGCGCAGGTGACCGACGTGCGGCGCCTCGTGCTCGTCGACGCCGGCGCGATGGCCCTGCTCGGGGTGCTCGCGGGCGTGGCGTCGGCGGTGGTGCTGACCCGCCGTCTCCAGGCCCTGCTGTTCGAGACGGCCCCCCTCGACCCGGTCGTCTTCGGGGCGGTCTCGGCGCTGCTGGCCGGAATCTGCGTGCTGGCGAGCTGGCTGCCCGCGCGCCGCGCCGCGCGCATCGATCCGATGGCGCTCCTGCGCGCCGAGTAGGCGTCTGCGCGGTAGAACGGCGCCGCGGTCCGTCCCCGGCTACCAGTCGTAAGCGAGCGAGGTGATGATGCTGAACCCGGGGCTCGAGTAGCGGTCGATGACCGGATCGCCGGCCTGCCGGCCCCGGACGTTCCACCACTCGAAGTACCGGGCGTCGGTCAGGTTGAGCAGTCCGAGGCGCAGCTTGAGGGCCTCGGTGAGCGAGACGAAGCTGACCAGATCGACGATCCGGTAGGCGTCGGGGGCGAACTGAAAGCGATTGTCCTGCCCGTACGCTTCGACGAACCGCAACGACACCTCGCTGCCCCAGCGTCCGGCGCGCGGCAGGTACCGGAGCCCGACCACGCCCTCGTTCGGCGCGATGGAGCCGAGCGGGGTCTCCTCGGCGAGCGGGGGGTCGTCCGCCGCGCCCTGCAGAATCTCGTTGCCGTCGACCCGCGCGTAGCTGCCCCGGATCGTCACGCTGTCGCTCAGGTACGCCTCGCCGCGCAGCTCGACGCCCCTGATCGCCGCCTGGTCGAGGTTCCGGCTCTGGAACTCGAGCAGCCCCGTCAGCGGGTTGAAGCCGAGGTCCGCGAGCTCGATGAAGTCGTCGTAGCGGTTCGAGAACGCGCTGATGCCCAGGCTCGCCCGGTCGAACGCGGCTCGCACCCCGACCTCGAGGTTGTCGCTCGTCTCCGCCCGGAGCGCCGTGTTCGGCAGCGTCGTGTAGCCGCCACGGGGGTTGGCGAAGCCGGTGTTGACGGCGCTGTAGGGCGGCGCCCGAAAGCCGCCGGCATACTGGGCGTGCAGGGTGACCGCGTCGCTCAGCCGCGCCGCCACGCCGACCTTCGGCGAGAGGGCGCCGTCCGAGAAGTCCGCCGCCTCGGGGTTGAGGCCCGCGATGAAGACGGGGTCGGCCTGGTTGGCGTCGAGCGAGAAGTGGTCGTAGCGCGCGCCGGGCACGAGGGTGAGCCGCCCGAACCGGATCTCGCCCTGGAGGTAGGCCCCCGCCTCGGCGACGCCGCTCTCCGGAAAGTACTTGGTGGGGAAGATGAACTCGGACGGCACCGGCTCTCCGGTGACCGTGTCGGTCTCCGTCCGGTCGCGCAGCATGTCGAAGTGGTCGGTCTTGTAGCTGGCCCCGAACGTGATTAGCACGCCCTCGTCGGGGTCGCCCAGCCAGTGCTGGCCCTGTGCCGACCCGCCGTAGCCGGCCTGCTCGTAGTCGACGGTGCCGTGGCGCGTCGACGGGAACGTCGGCCCGAAGCCGGACGTCACCCGCGCCTCGTCGACGACCTGCGCGGTGTCGTTGAACTGACCGTAGACCTGCCACGACAGCAGGTCGAGGCCGCGGCCGGCGAGGGTGTGGTCGAGCGAGAATCGCTGCCGCCGCTGCGTGTCGAGGGCCGCCGACTCGTCGATCAGATAGGCGAACCGCCCGAAATCGAGCAGCCGGTTGTTCGAGAGCCACTCCGTCTCGACGCGGGTGTCGTAGAGCTCGGCGGTGGTGCGGAACCGGCTGCCCGGCGACGCGTTGAAGACCAGCTTGGCCAGGACCTGCCGCCCTTCCACGTCCTGCGGATTCGGCGCGGTGCGGGTTTCGTCCCGCGTGTCGACGGTGCCCTTGTTGCCGATCTCGCCGCCGCGGTTGAGGCTCGCGAACACCGACGCCTGGACCCGCTCGCCGCCCCCGGCGAGGGTGAGGTTCGCGCCCACGTCGTTCGCGCGTCCGTCCCAGGTCGTCTTGGCCCCCACGTAGGACCGCTGGTCGCGCAGGTAGTCGGCGGGGTCCTTGGTGAACAGCGAGACGACGCCCCCGAGCGCGTCGCTGCCGTAGAGGGCGGAGTTGGCGCTGCGCACGATCTCGACCGACTTCAGGACGTCCACGTCGAGCCCGGCCTGGTGGACGTTGAAGGGGCCGAAGTCGAACTGCTCCGAGGTCTGGACGCCGTCCACCAGCGTCATCACGCGGTTGCCGCCGATGCCGCGGATGTTGAAGCCGTTGAGGCCGAGGCGGGTGACGTTGCTCTCGACGTAGACGCCCGGCTCGTACTTCACGAGGTCGGCGAAGTCCTCGATCATGCGCTCCTGGATCGTCTCGCCGTCGATGACCGACACCATGCCCGGGGTGTCGCGCACCGGGGCGGGCCGCCTGGTGGCGGAGACGGTCACCGAATCGAGAAAGGTCGGTGATGCATCGGGGGGCGGCGCGGCGTCGGGCTCGGCCGCGGCCGGGTCCTGGGCCGGCGCCGGCCGGGCGGGGTCGGGCTGAGCGAGCGCGGTGCCGGGGCACGACGGCACCAGGACGAGCGCGGCCGCGAGGAGGGCGGCGCCATCGAAGCCGAGTCGGTCCACACCCTGCATTATCCCTGCTCGCGTCCGGTTCCGGCAAAGCGGCGGGGGCGGGGGAGAAACGAAACCGGGTCGGGCGACGGGTGCCGGCCGTCGTCCGACCCGGTGGCGGGGTCGGGAATGCGGGATGGGACCGTGCGACCCTGGCGTCGCGCCGGAAGTCCCGCCGGCGCGGAGCTTCGGCGACGCAGGCGCCTATCCGCCGAGCCGGCGGACGCCCGGCGCCGGGGCCGTCGTCGTGGTGTCGAGCCGCGAGCGGGCGTTCTCGAGCGAGTCGGCCAGGCGCGAGAGCCACTGCGGCACGCGGCTCGGGAAGCGATCGCCGAGGGCCTGCCCCGACAGGTCGGCGGCGGGTCGCTGTTCGCCTCCGGCGGGCGCCTGGGCCGCATCGTCCGACGGTGCGGCCGGGCCGCCGTCCGGCGCGAGGCCCGGCGCCGGGGCCGCGGGCTCCGTCGCCGAGTCACCCGGCGGTTCGCCCGGCGCCAGCTCCGCCACCGGCTCCGGCGGGGCTTCGGCCTTCGCTCCCGACGGCGGCATGCCCGCGATGGCCGGCGTCAGCGCGGCCGCCGCCGACTCGGCGATCGCCGCGAGGGGCGCGGACGCGTTCAGATTCTGCACGTCGGCGTCCACGCGCTGCGCGATCTCGGCCGAGATCTGCCGCGCGACGATGGTCATCTGGGCTTCCGCCAGCCGGCTGACGGCCTCGCGGATCGGGGCGAACACCTCGGTCAGGTCGATCTCGACGCTGTTCTCCTGCATCCGGCTGAGCTGCATCTCGCGGATCTGCTCCTCGAGGGCGGCGATGCGGTCCTGGGCCGCCGTCTGTTCCTGCACGAGGACGTCGCGGTGCAGCCGGGCCTCCTGGTCCATCACGTAGTAGCCGCCGACGAAGGAGGCGGCGCAGAAGATGGCCAGCATCAGCAGGCGGCTGAAGAAGCGGCCGACCCTCGACGGCCGCCGCATCTCGGTCTCGGCCCGCGGCGCCGGTGGCGGCTGAACGGTCTTCGCCTTGGTCGGCTCGGGCGGGTTGGGTGTGGTCGTCATGTTCCCTCCTGCTGGGTCTACGAGAGGCGCGGGCCGACCCGGCGGGTCATCCGCCCGGCCGTCGGCGCCGTCACACGGGTGAAAGACATGGAATGTCCGAACGAGGTCGCTGTCGAAACCGACGGTTGCCGCGGCGGCCGTTCGAACGCACCTTGCCGCACGCGACACGCGAATGCCTCGTTCCGGAGGAGAGGAGCACGACGCGAACTCCCGGCGGCTGGGAGCCGTCCGGGGGAAGGGAGGAGCAGTGACCGGTACCCCACAACGATGATTGAGGACAACGGCCGTCATGTCAAGAGAAAACCCGTCCAGCCACAAGATGTTGTGGTGTTCGCGGGGGACAGGTGCCGAACCGGTGGTCCCGCCCAATTCGCCGACCGGCATGACCACACGGGCGCACAACCATGAACGAGACGCCGCCGAGAACGACATCGGAATCCCCGGCCTGACCAGTGCCGGGACGGTCATCTCGCAATGATGTCGTGCACCCTGACCACATCGAGGGCCTGCGCCGGCCGGACCGTTCTGATACGATCCAGCGGGCTGGCGCCGGCTGCGGCCGGCCCGCTCGAGAGTCCCGGTCCGCCAACCGGCAGCCAAAAGGGGAAGCCATGCGGTCGATCTTCGCGCTCGCCGTGCTCGTGCCCGCCGTCGCCGCCGCCGAGACGCCGACGTTCACGGCGGACGTGGCGCCCATCCTGTTCGAAAGCTGCGTCGTCTGCCATCGCGAGGGCGAGGTGGCCCCGATGGCCCTCACGTCGTACCGCGCGGTGCGGCCGTGGGCGCGGGCCATCAAGGACAAGGTGGTCAGCCGCGAGATGCCGCCGTGGCACGCCGACCCCGCCGGCTCGCTCGACTTCAAGAACGACCGGCGGCTGAGCCAGGCGGACATCGACACCATCGCGGCGTGGGCCGACGGCGGGGCACCCCGGGGGAACCCGGCGGACCTGCCGGCCCTGCCGCCGATTCCGGCGGGCTGGCAGATTCGCGACCTCGGCGAGCCCGACGCGGTCATCCGGATGCCGGTGGCCGAGCAGATTCCGGCCTCGGGCGAGCTGCCGATGACCAACTACTACATCCCGGTGCCGTGGGATGAACCGAAGTACGCGCGCGCCCTCGAGTCGAAGCCGGGCAACCGCGAGGTCACCCACCACACCGTCGCCTACATCCGCTCGGGGCTGCCCCCGGGGACCCGCCTGAACGAGAAGGGCCTCGCGGTGCGCGACCCGTCGATCGAGGTCGACGAGAACGCGTCGTTCGAGTTCGCGCAGCGGTCGGTGAAGCTGACCGGCTATGCCCCCGGCAAGGGGTACAAGCGGTATCCCGAGGGGGCGGGGCGGGTGCTGCCGCCGGGCTGGTACTTCGTGCTCAACCAGCACTACCAGCCGACGGGACGGCCCGAGACCGACCGGTCCGAGCTGGGGCTGTGGTTCCACGACGAGCCGGTGGACACCGACGTGCACGAGATCGTCGCCAGCGACGGCATCGCCATCGTCGGCGGGGCCGAGGTGGTGACGCAGGCCGGCCAGCGGCGGCCGGTCATCCCCAACATCCCGCCGTTCGTGGACGACTGGAAGATCGTCACCATGAAGGTCTTCCCCGAGGACACCACCGTCTTCTCGCTGTCGCCGCACGCCCACCTGCGCGGCAAGCGGTTCACCTATACCCTGGTGCACCCGGACGGCCGGGAGCAGACCCTGCTGACGGTGCCGCGGTACGACTTCAACTGGCAGACCTTCTACGAGCTGGCCGAGCCGATGGTGTTCCCGGCGGGGTCGAAGCTGGTGACGGTCGGCTACTACGACAACTCGGTGCGCAACCGCTACAACCCCTCGCCCGACCGGGAGGTCTACTGGGCCGAGCAGAGCTGGGACGAGATGTTCAATCCCTTCTTCGAGTTCGGGGTCGAGGCGGAGAGCCCGAAGGGCAGCACCAACGACTGACGGCCGGCAAGCGGCGCATCGGTTCGTCGCATCGAAGACGGAAGGGGACGGAAGCCTGGGCCTCCGCCCCCTTTTCGTTTGCGGCTCCGGTCGCTCGCTCCGG
Organism: Vicinamibacterales bacterium; assembly: GCA_965215105.1. Lineage (GTDB taxonomy): Bacteria > Acidobacteriota > Vicinamibacteria > Vicinamibacterales > UBA8438 > JAJEEA01. Next base: position 4,473,931 of record OZ244051.1, on the reverse strand, counting down.
CCCTCCCCAAGCGCAGGCGTGCGGCAGGCGCATCGCGGGCCGGGCCGGTAAACGGAACCGCCGTCGCGAAGGTCCTTTCGGAGACGGTCGTCCCGCGGGGGCGGCCCGCGGGTGCAGGAGAGCCCTCCATGTCGATGAGCAGCGGGCGAGACAGGGAGCCGTCGGCCGACGGTTTCCGGGCCGGGCCTGCGCACCGCCGGGCCGCGGTGCCCGGACGGCTGGCCGCATGCCTGGTTCTGGTCCTGGCGGGCGCGGGCTCCGCCGCGGCGGGCGCGCAGGAGCGGGAGCCGGGGTTGGCGGCCGCGGGGCTGGCGCTGCCGCCCACCGCGTCGGCGGCGCCGTCCCCCGGGTCGGACCCCCCGCCCGCGGCCGGCGCTCCGGCCGCGGGCCAGCCGCCGCCGATGGCCGGCTTCGGCCTCGTGCCCGGCCGCCCCACGGTGCGCCCCTCGCGCACGGACACGCCGCCCGACATCGACGGCCGCCTCGACGACCTCGCCTGGCGCTCGGCGGCCACCATCACCGAGTTCACCCAGCAGGCGCCGCTCGAGGGGGCCCCCGCGACCGAGGACACCGACGTCTACATCACCTACGACAGCGACCACCTGTACTTCGGCTTCCACCTGCACTACACCGACCCGAGCATCATGCGGGCCAACCGGGTGGACCGCGACACCGCCTGGGCGGACGACCTCATCACCATCTACATCGACACCTTCCTCGACCAGCAGCGGGCCTACGACTTCGACCTCAACGCCTACAACGTGCAGGGCGACGGCATCGTCAACACCAGCGGCGGAGGCACGCGCGGCTTCCCCATCCCCCCCGCCGACCGGACGTGGGACGCGCTCTTCCACAGCGCCACGAGCATCGTCGCCGACGGCTACATCGCGGAGATGGCGATTCCCTTCAAGAGCCTGCGCTACCCGCAGCGCGGCCCCGGCGAGCCCCACCGCTGGGGCTTCCAGATCGTGCGCGAGATCAAGGGCAAGAACGAGGAGAACGCGGTGTGGGCGCCGATGTCGCGCGACGTGGCCGGCTTCCACCGCCAGATGGGGCTGATGGAGGGGATGACCGACTTCTCGACCAGCCGCAACCTCGAGTTCCTGCCCACGTTCACGGGCATCGACTTCGGGTCGCTCGACCGGTCGACGGGCGGGTGGAACGATCTCGGGATGCATCCCGAGGCCGGTCTCAACGTCAAGTACGGGGTGACCTCGAACCTGACCGCCGACTTCACCCTCAACCCCGACTTCTCGCAGATCGAGTCGGACCAGCCGCAGATCGAGGTGAACCAGCGCTTCCCCCTGTTCTTCAGCGAGCTGCGGCCGTTCTTCGTCGAGGGGGCGGAGATCTTCGACCTGCCGGGCCCGGTGACCTTCGTGCACACCCGGACCATCGTCGACCCCACGTGGGGGGCGAAGCTGACCGGCAAGGCGGGCCGCTTCACCATCGGCCTCCTGTCGGCCGAGGACGAGGCGCCCGGCAACCTCGACGACGTCGACGACCCGCGTCACGGCGAGACCGCGCAGAACTTCATCGGGCGGGTGAAGTACGACGTCTACTCGGAGTCGCACGTCGGCGCCATCTTCACCGACCGTGCGTTCATGGACAGCAGCAGCCGGCTTGGGGGCGTGGACGGCAGCTTCCGGCTGTCGCGGACCATGTCGACCAACTTCCGGCTGATCGAGTCGCGGCACCGCGACCTCGACGGCGAGGAGCGCGACGGCCACATCTACGACGCGAGCATCCGCAGCACCGGCCGCAACCTGCGGTGGTTCGCCGCCGCCTACGAGCTGACCCCCGACTTCCGGACCGACGTCGGGTTCGCGCGGCGGGTCGACCAGCGGCGCGTCATCACCAACATGGGCTGGCGGTGGTGGCCGGAGAGCTGGCTCATCAACTGGGGGCCGCAGCTCAGCTACGGGCGCAACTGGAACTTCGACCGCGTGCTCGAGGACGAGAACACGGGGGTCGGGCTGAACTTCGACTTCGCGAGGAGCATCCGGTTCAGCGTCGACGCGCAGCGGGACATGGAGCGGTTCGGCGGCATCGACTTCCACAAGCGGCAGGTGTCGGTGAACGGCGGCGTCAGCAGCTCGCGCGCCTTCTCCGTCAACGCCAGCTATCGCCGCGGCGACGAGGTCTTCTACGACTGGGACAATCCGTGGCTGGGGCACGGCGACACCGCCCGGCTCAACGTCACGGTGCGGCCCCTCGCCCGCCTGAGCTCTCAGATCGGGGTCAACACCAGCCGCCTGACGGACCTCCGCGGCGGAGCGGCCGAGCGGGTCTTCGACGTCCAGATCTACCGGGCGCAGAGCGTGCTGACGTTCACCGACCGGCTGCTGATGCGGAACATCACCGAGTACAACACCTTCGACAAGGACCTCGACTTCAACGTGCTCTTCACGTACCGCGTGAACGCCGGCACCGTGTTCTACATCGGCTACGACGACCACTACCGGCAGGCCGACCGGCTCTACGGCGACCCGGACGGCGACGGCTTCGACGAGCGGCTCTTCTTCACCAGCGACCTGCGGCGCACCAACCGGGCGATCTTCACGAAGATCCGTTACCTGTTCAGGCTGTGAGCGATGGCTCCGTCCCGCGCATTCCGCGCTCGTGTTCCGCGTCGCGCCCGGACCGCCCGGTCGCGGCCCGGGTGGGCCGCGCGGCGGTCGGTCGTGCCGGTGCTCATCGCGCTGGCCGTTGCGCTGCCGGCGGCCGGCCAGGGACTCGAGCGGCGTCTGGTCGTCGTGGTGCCCGAGGCCGACGATCCGCGCGTCGCGCACACGCGGGCCGCGATCGCGTTCTGGAACCGCACCCTGGCCGAGCTCGGGCTCGACGTCCGACTGCGCGAGGCGGCGCTCGTCGCCGGCCCGCCCGGCATGCGGGCGATCGAGACGTTCGCCCGGTTCGTGTCGCAGCGCGGCGGCCGCATTCCCAAGGGGCGCGACGGTCCCCAGCCGCCCCCGGAGTTGACCGCGCTCGGGGGCGACGTGGTGGTGCTGCTGTCTCGCCAGCCCCTGCTGCCGTTCGCGTGGCCGCTGATCGGGTCGCCTGACCACTTGGTGGCGATCCGGTCGCTCCGGCCCGGCCGGCCGCGCGACGACACCGTTCTGCGCAACGTCATCGCGCACGAGTTGGGCCACACCCTCGGGCTGAGGCACAACCGCGGCGGCGCCTCCCTGATGTGCGGACCTTGCTCGTCGCTGGCCGTCCGGGAGAGCCCCGGCGGGTGGCTGCCGCTGACCGAGCGCGACCGGGCCCTGCTGCGCGCGTTGCACGGGAAGGCCGAGACCCACGGCCAGCCTGGGCGCGCCGGCGTCGAAGCCGCTCCCGACTGACTCCGCGGACCCTCGGCCAGCCGCCGGCAAGGGCCGGTGCTCCCGGGGGCGTAGGCCGTGCCGCTTGGGTGGCCGGCGCAGGCCGCCGTGGCCCGGCCTCGAAGCCGCGCCCGCCCGGCCGCCGACGGGCGTCCCCGGGGCGGTGCCTTGGGGCCGAGGCGTTGCCCCGCATGGGTGGTCGGCGCGGGTCGCCGGGGCGGGGCGCGGGCGAGCGGGAGTGAACGGGCTCGGCGTCCGAGCCGCGTGCTAAGATGGGCCGTCGTCAGCACCGCGATCCCGATGGGTTCGGCTCCGCAACTCGGCCCCCGTGTCCACCGCCCCGCGACGTTCGTCTCGAGCCCGGTCCACGGGCAGTCTCCTCCCGGCAGTCGGCGCCTTCGACCGTTCCTGAAGTGGGCCGGCGGCAAGCGACAGCTCCTGCCCACGTTTCGGGAGTTCTACCCGGAGAGCTTCAGGGCCTACCTCGAGCCCTTCCTGGGGAGCGGCGCCGTCTTCTTCGACTTGGCGGACACCGGCCGGCTGGGCAACGGCAGGGTTCGGCTGACCGACTTGAACGCCGACCTCGTTGGCTGCTGGCTGCAATTGCGCGACGATTCGGACGCAGTGATCGAGTGCCTGCGCTCCCTCGCGGCGGACTACGAATCCGACTCCGCCGACCACTACTATCGGGTCAGGGACCGATTCAATCCGATGCGCCAGGCAATCATGAACGGAAACGGTCCGCGGGCCGAGCGGTACACGGCGGACCTCGCCGCCATGTTCATCTACCTGAACCGCACCGGCTACAACGGTCTCTTCCGCCTGAACTCCCGAGGGCTGTTCAACGTGCCCCGCGGGAGATACAAGAACCCGCGGATCTGCGACGAGGAGAACCTCAGGCGCGTGTCCGAGGTCCTGTCGACGCTGTCCGTGACCGTCGGAAACGCCGGGTTCGACGCGGTGCTGCGGACGGCGCGCAAGGACGACTTCATCTACTTCGATCCGCCGTACGCCCCGCTCAGCGAGACCGCGCGCTTCACGTCCTATACGTCGAACGGCTTCGACAGCGAGGACCAGCGCCGTCTCCAGCAGGTGGCCGTCGAACTGGCGGCGAAGGGATGCCACGTGCTGCTCAGCAACTCGACGGCGCCGCAGATCGCCGCTCTCTACGACGGCAATCCCGACACGGAGAAGGCCGGCCTCGTGGCCCACACCGTCCCCGCCCGCCGCGCCATCAACTCGAACGCTTCCCGCAGGGGCGGCGTCGACGAGTACGTCATCACCAACCTGCCGCGGCGGACGACGTAGATGCCCGGCCGGCAGGTGGCGGTCACCAGCGGTTCGGAGCTCGAACGGGAGGTGGCGAGCACGGCCGAACGGCTGGGCCTTCGAGTCGGCCGGCAGATCAGGGTGGGCCGGAGACTCTGGGGTGCGGAGCGTCGTATCGACCTGGTGTTGCGCCACCCCGACTCCGGGCGGAGTCTCGGCATCGAGTGCAAGTACCAGGGCGTCAGCGGCTCTGCCGAGGAGAAGATCCCGGCGACGATTCAGGACATCTCGGCATGGCCCATTCCCGGTCTCGTCGTCTTCGCCGGCCCGGGGTTCTCCGAGAACATGAGAGCCTATCTCCACTCGACCGGCAAGGCCGTGGCTCATGAGGATCTGCACGGCTGGCTCGCGCTCTTCTTCGGTCTCGCGGGCGGTGATGCCGAATAGGGCGCACGGCTTCGCCCGCCAGGCCGAGCCGGCCAACCCGTGGTGTGACATGGACACGCCGGCTGCGGATTCCGGGACACCGGCGAAACGACCCGGCGTCGAACCGAGGACGAGATGAGCCACTTGCGGCAAGGGAACGGTGACGACTACCCGGAGGCGGCAGGAAGACACATGCAGGACTCCGGGGCGCTTCTGGCCGGCGGACGCCCCGACGGGGCCGCGTATCTCGCGGGCTACGTGGTGGAGTGCGCGTTGAAGACCTTGATTCAGTTGGAGACGGGTCTGCCGCGGCACTCTCACGACTTGTCGGGGCTGTGCGACCTGCTCGATACACTGGCGGCTCAAGCAAGCTCTCGTACTGGCAAGTTCTATCTCGGTGCCCAAGTGCGATTGAGGACGACGAGTATCCTCAACCACTGGGTACCGGGACAGCGCTACCGCGGCCCCGCAGTCAGTTCCGCTGAAGCGGCAACGTGGCACCGGGAGGCCGCCGACGCGTACGGGCGCATTATCGGCCAACTGAATCTCGCGGGTGTGATCTGATGCAACATGTCGATGACGCCCACGGGCAGGCGGAAAGGCGTCTGGCGGAGTGGTTGGCGAGCAAGCCCGGCCGATGGCGGGTGTTGCTGGTCAAGGACGTCCTCGCCCGGCTTCGGGTGATCCTCTGGTGTCCAAAGAACAGTTGGGAGTCGGCCCGTCGCGAGATCGACGAACAACTGAAGGAAGCGGCGTCCGTCTACTGGTCGAGGTCGGTGCTTCGAGGCGAAACCGGGGAACATCCGGACGCGGCCTGGCAAGATCAGGCGTGGAAGACAGCGAGACGAGACGAAGCAGCCGACCGGCTCCGGATGCTGGACAGGCATCTGTCGAAAGGGGGCTGGTTCGATGCGCCGACCGAGCCGCCGTGGTCGCTACGTGCGAAGAACACGCCTGCGGTTGCACTGTTCTATTCCTTCAAGGGCGGAGCCGGCCGTTCGACGGCGCTCGCGGCCACTGCCCTCCAACTGGCCGCGGCCGGCGAACGGGTCGCGGTGCTGGACGCGGACCTGGACGCGCCGGGTGTGGGGACCCTGCTCGCCGGTCGTGACGACGCCGTCGCCTCCTGCGGAGTCACCGACTACCTGCTCGAACGGCGCATTCTGGGACCCGAGGGCCGTGTCGACACGGAGGACTACCATCACCGCTATCCGACTGACGGCCAGGGCGACATCTTCGTGTACCCGGCCGGCCGCTTCGGTCGCGGGTACGTCGAAAAGCTGGCCCGGATCGACTACGGGGCGCCGCCCGAAGGCGGCCAGCATCCCTTCGTCGCGCTTCTGGAGCAAGTCCGCAGGGACCTCGCGCCGGGCTGGATTCTGGTCGATGCCCGCGCCGGACTGGGCGACGTGTCGGGATTCCTCACCGGGGGCTTGTGTCACTTTCATGTGCTGCTGGGCACGCTCGCGGAAGCGAGTTGGCAGGGGCTGGAGCTGATCCTGGAGCGGCTCGGCGGCGACCGGGTGCAGCGGGGCGAGTCGCAGTCGGAGTGCCTGCTGGTGGCTTCCATGGTACCGGGGTCCGATGTGGTGCTGTTCAAACGATGTGTGGAGCGATTCAGCGACCGGGCGCGCGACGCGTTCAGTCGGTGCTACTACGCGGAGCCCGGGGCATCCGACGAATTCTGGACGCTGGACGACGTGGAAAGCGAGGACGCTCCGCACGTACCGGTGGTGTTGCCGTACGACGAGCGCCTGGCGACTTTTCGGCACCTGCGTGAAGTCGCGGAAGAGATCCTGCTGAAGGATCCGTACCGCGAGCTTACGGAACGTCTGCGAACCGGTCTCAGGAGAGCTAGGGCGAAGGGCAGATGAGCACCACGTCGACGCGTCTCAGAAAGCAGGACTGTGTCGCTCTGCGGGCGGAGCTCGTCAATTTGGGCTACGGGCAGGCCGAGTCGGAGACGAGGGAGACATTCGCGCGTCGATTGTACCCGGTGTCCGAACACCTGCGCGCACTCGATCCAGGCGTCGTTCTGGTCGTGGGTCCGAGGGGCGCGGGCAAGACCGAGCTGTTCGAGGCGTTCTTCTCGGAGGATCGTGCCGTCGCGAACGCGGTGGTCGACTGGATGCCCAAGACACCGATGCTGCGGGCCCAATCGAGTCAATCGGAATGGCGGAAGGCCTACCCGGCCGGCCCGCGTTTTCCTGACACTCCGGCGTTGGCGGCTAGCGTGCGCTCGGACGAGACGGCCAAGAAGGTGTGGCACGCCATGCTGGTTCGCCGTCTCGCCGATCGACTGGACGCCGGGCAGCGGCAGCGCCTGAGCCCGATGCTGCAACCGCCGGCGACGGCGGTTGCGGAAATCCTACGGGAATACGACCGGCCGGAGGGCAGTCCCACGGCCGCGCTGGATGATCTGGAAGAACGACTTCAGCAGGCGGACTCGCGGGTATACGTGGGCTACGACGAGCTGGACACCCTCGGGGGTTTCGACTGGGCCCTCATGGCACGCATGGTGCGCGGCCTGGTGGCGTTCTGGTCCGACTACAGCCGGCGCTGGCGGCGGATCCGGGCGAAGATCTTTCTTCGCTCGGATCTGTTTCGCCGCCACGCGGGGATGGGAACGGCAGATTTCGCGAAGCTCGCCGCGAACCGGGCGGAGTTGGCCTGGTCGGATGCGGCGCTTCTGGCCATGCTGGTGAAGCGCGTGGCCAATACTTCCGAGGGGCTGGCCGCGTACTGTCGAGGCGCTCGCATACATTTCCGCCCACACGAAGTGCTCGGCCTGATTCCCGTTATCGGGGAACCTGGAGACGCACATCCTCTGCTCGAGCGGTTGTCGGGCGAGTTCATGGGAGCCGGAAGGAAGAAGGGGTATGTGCGCAACTGGGTGTTGGCCCACCTGCGGGACGGCAACGGCAGGGTCAGCCCGCGAACGCTGGTGCGGCTGATCGAGCAGGCCGCTGGCAAGGACGCAGCGAATGGGACTTTGCGTCCACCCCGACTGATTCACCCCACGGCGCTCCGACAGGCCCTCGACGAGGTTTCCGACAGCCACGTGACGCAGGGGATATCGAGTGAATGGCCGTGGCTGGAAGGGGTGCGGGCGAGACTGCGGGAGAATCAGCTCGTTCCGTGGTCGCGTCAGGAAATCGTGGGGCTGTTCGATTCGGATTGGGCTGATACCTGGGGCCTTCGTGAGGGTCCCGAGGTCCGACCGCCGGTGGACCGAGCGGCGGAATTCGTCGATTACCTGATCGATCTGGGTGTGTTTCGGCGGCGTGCCGATGACCGAATCGACGTGCCCGATCTGTACTTGTCCGGTCTGAAACTGCGTCGAAAGGGCGGCGTCAAGATAGGCTCGCGAGCCACGGCCGGAGCCTGACGCCCGGACCCACGGAGAATCCGCCGCCCGGGCAGCGCGCAAGGCCGCCCTGACCGAATCCGAAGTGCGGGCAGGGTGCGATAGTGCGGGCCGGCTCCAAGCTGCGCGGCGGACTGAGGTTGGGGTTCGGCCGTTCGCCGTCGGCGGCAGCGAGGCCATCGGCCGGAGTCCGCGCAAGAACAGGAGAAGACCATGATCCGCTCCATCCTGTCCCTCGTCGTACTGGCGTCGCTGGGGGCGGTGCCGGCGGCGGCCCAACGGAACTGGAACGCGCCGTTCCCCGCGCATCACGTCATCGACAACATCTACTTCGTGGGGACGGAGCAGCTCGGCACGTTCCTCATCACGACGCCCGAAGGGCACATCCTGATCAACAGCGACTTCGAGTCGACGGTGCCGCAGATCCAGGAGAGCGTCGAGCGGCTGGGATTCGAGTTCACCGACATCGAGATCATCCTCGGCAGCCACCCGCACGGCGACCACATGGAGGCCGACGCGCTGGTGAAGGAGCTGACGGGGGCCGAGGTCATGGTGATGCGCGAGGACGTCGAGCGGCTGCGCACGCTGCGGCCCGGCGGCAAGGAGCACCCCATCGACCGCATTCTCGCCGACGGCGACGAGGTGACACTGGGCGGCACGACCCTGGTCGCGCACCGCACCCCGGGGCACACGAAGGGGTGCACGAGTTGGGCGATGAACGTCGAGGAAGCGGGGCGGAGCTACCTCGCCCTGGTCGTGTGCAGTTTCGGCGTGAACCCCGGCTACGTCCTCGTCGACAACCCCGACTATCCCGAGATCGCCGACGACTACCGGGCGACCTTCGCGAAGGCGCGCTCGCTGCCGGTCGATGTCTTCCTCGGCTCGCACGGTTTCTGGTACGACATGGAGCGCAAGCTCGAGCGGGCGATGACCCGGGCCGAGGGCGACCCCAACCCGTTCATCGACCGCGAGGGCTATCTCGCCCACATCGACATGCAGGAGCAGCGGTTCCTGGAGATGCTGGCCGAGCAGGAAGCCGCGCGCTGAGGCCAGCCCACCTGCCGCGGGCGAGCCTGGGAACGCGGCCCGAAACCACCTCGTCGTGTTCGGGGTGCGAAGCGGCAGGACCGGGCTACGGCCGTGTGCGGTTCGCGGCTGCGGAACCGTTGCCCTCGGCCTGTGCGGTCGAATGGGCCGGCGGTCGCGGTCGCAGGCCGTCATTGCCCCAACGGTGCGGCGACGCCGACGCCGTACTCGTAGACGAGCCGGCCGCCGAGCTCGGCGGTGACCGCCAGCAGCGCGAGGCCGGCGAGCCCGGCCGCCCCGAACGCGAGGTGGACCAGCCGGCGCCGCGGTCCGCCTCGTTCCAGCAGCCCGACCCGCGCCGCCGTCAGCCCGCCGAAGTAGACCACGCACCAGAGCGCCCAGGTCCAGTGGCGGTCGACGACGGGCACCGCGAGACCGGGGGTGTAGACCTCGGGAGCGGCGGCGCGCCCCGTGAGGTAGGCGGCGGCGAGGGTCAGCCAGCCCGCCGCGTAGAGGGCGGTCGAGACGGTCGCGACCGGTTCGGGGCGGCGGCGGACCAGGGCCACGAGCTCGGCCGCGAACGCGGAGACGAGCAGGCCGATCGGCAGGTGCACGATCAGCGCATGGGCGTTGGGCACCCAGTCGGTGAGCCCGGTCATCGGCGGCTGCCGCCTCGGCGCGCGACGTGCATGGTGGTGACGATACCAGTGAACGGTGCCGCGGCGACACCCACGTGTCGCCGAGCGTCTGTTGGACCAGGACACGACGGGGGTCGAACATGACACCCGGTGCACCCGCTCTCATCTCGAATGGCGCCGGGATGACGACGCGCGTCCAACATGACCTTTGCAGATTGTCCAGAGCGTGGAAGGATTTCAAGGACAATTCCTGCGAATCGTGGCGAGTCTGCGGGCCATCGGCGCGAGTGGTGGTCCGTGATAACGTGCGCGGTGCGTGGGCGGCGCCGCGCAGGCGGCCCCCGGAGACAGGGAGTGTGAGATGACGGACAGAGGCTTGCGCCGGCGAGGCGCGCGGTGGGCGGCGGGTCTTGCGGCGGGTGCGGTCTGTGTCGTCGGCCTCGGTCTGGCCCTGCCGCCGGCCGTTCCGCTGGCGGCGGCGGAGGACCTGCCGCTGGCCGCGCCCGAGTCGGTGGGCATGTCGGCCGAGCGGCTGCAGCGGGTCGACGACTACTTCCAGCGGTTCATCGACGACGGGCAGATCGCGGGCGCGGTGACCCTGGTGGCCCGGCGGGGCCACGTGGTGCATCACTCGGCGGTGGGGTGGCGGCATCGGGAGGCGGAGGTGCCGATGACCACCGACGCCATCTTCACCCTGATGTCGATGACCAAGCCCATCGTCTCGGCCGCCCTCATGATGCTGTTCGAGGAGGGCCGCTTCCGGCTCGACGACCCGATCGCGGACTGGATTCCCGAGTACGCGGACCACATGGTCCTCGAGCAGGAGGGTCCCCGCTTCCGGCGCGTGCCCGAGGCCCGGCCGGTGACCATCCGCCACGTGCTGACCCACACGTCGGGGCTGACCCTGAACCCGGCCGACGCCGGGCTGTCGGAGGAGGAGCTGCGCCACGTCACCAACGACGGCGAGGCGTTCGCCACCATCGGCGAGCGGGTCGCGCGGGCCGCGGGCGTTCCCGGGGCGTTCCATCCCGGGGACGAGTGGCGGTACGGGTCGTCCACCGACTACGTCGCGGTGCTCGTGGAGAAGATCTCGGGCCAGCCCATCGACGTGTTCCTGAAGGAGCGCATCTTCGAGCCGCTCGGCATGCACGACACGTTCTACAACGTGCCCCGCGAGAAGGTCGATCGGGTGGCGGCGGTGTACCGCCCGACCGAGGACGGCAAGTCGGAGCTGATGCGGGCGCCCGAGTTCCGCGAGCCGACGACGTACTTCCCGGGGGTGGCCGGCCTGAACGGCACGTCGGCCGACTACTTCCGCTTCGCCCAGATGATCGCGAACGGTGGCGAGCTCGACGGGGTGCGCCTGCTGGGCCGGATGACCGTCGACCTGATGATCAGCAACCACACCGGCGCCAAGGACGTCTACGTCCGCGGGCCGGGGTACGGGTTCGGCCTGGGCTTCGGGGTGCTCGTCGACCCGACGAAGTCGTTCGACGCCCTGTCGCCGGGGAGCTACGGCTGGGGCGGCGCCTACGGCACCCTCTACTGGGCGGACCCGGTGGAGGACCTCGTCGGTCTCATGTTCATCCAGTTGCCGGGCCACGGGCCGCTGAACATCCGGCAGCGGTTCACCAACGTCGTCACCCAGGCGGTGGTCGACAGTTGGGCCGACCAGCGGCCGCGGATCCTCGGGTACGACATTCCGCGGTGACGGACGCGGGGCCCCCGGCGGAACTGCGTTTCGCACGCGACCGCGAGTCGGCGGGAGCCTCGTCGGTCGAGGACAGTGCTGCCTGGCTGACCAGGGCCGCGGGTCGGTAGATTACGCTGTCCCGCGGTGACGACGGGCGGGCACGCGTGGCGGAACCGCGTTTCACGGGCGACCGGCGAGCCGCAGGGAGCCTCGCCGGTCGCATGCTGGGGACGGTCCACGACTTGCGGCTCGCCGGGCAGATCAGTCCGGCGTGACGCAACTGAAGTTCGCGGCGTCGTCGGTGCTGCCGGCGCCGTTCCACCGGGCGACCTGCGGATAGGGGCAGAGCGGCCGGGTGCGCACGACCTCGCCGCCCTCGACCTTCGAGGCGACGATGCGCTCGGGGGCGCGGTCCTCCTCGACCCACGCCTCCAGCGCCGACAGCGCGTCGAACCTGTCCGGCCCCGGCCCCCCCCGGCAGTGGCCCATGCCCGGCGCCATGAACAGCCGGAAGAACTCTTGCGTCTCGGCCAGCGCGGCGTCCGCGTCGGCGCCGTCCCCCACCGTGCTCACCACCTCGTCGTAGTAGTCGATGGTGCCGAGGGGCGAGATGTCGGCGTCGCTCCACCCGTGATAGAGCAGCAGCTTGGCGCCGGCGTCGCGCAGGGGGCGCAGGTCGGGGTCGTTCGCGTCGAGCGCGGGGCCCGTCCGCTCCAGGGCCACCGGCAGGTCGCGGCCGTAGTCCCACGAGCGGAAGTTCCAGTCGGGGTCGCCGAACACCATGTACCGCATGAAGTCGTTCGCGGCCAGGTAGTGGATGCTGCGGAAGGGCTCCGGCCCCGTGACCCAGCGCGACCAGCCGCCGGGGTCGTCCTCGCCGCCCGGCACCAGCCCCGGGTAGATGACCTCGCCGGCCGCGTTCGTCGGGCCGCGCCAGATGTCCTTCACCGCCTGCACCTGCTTCGGGGTGAGGCAGGCCGCCTCGTCCTCGCCGGCGCGGCACGTCAAGGCCGCGGGATCGAAGTCGCAGGCGCGCGGGTCGTCGAGCACCCCGTCCTCGATGCCGTCGATGGCGTCGCACGCGGCGGTGACCGCGCGGCCGAGCATCACCGCCTTGGCGGGCGGGATCCAGCTCTCGGGGTCGTCGAGGGTCGCCAGCGCGTACCAGAGGTGGGCGCCGGCGTAGAAGCGGGTCCAGTCGTGGGCGGGGTTGCCGACCACGAGGCCATCGAAGTCGTCGGGATAGCGCTGCGCCTCCATCAGGCCCTGCTGCCCGCCCTTCGAGCAGCCGACGTAGTAGGCGTGCGCGGGCGCGGCGCCGTAGAACGCCTCGGTGATCGCCTTGCCGTGGATGGCGGTGAGGTGCAGCGACCGGTGCCCGAAGTCGTCGACGAGGTCGGGGCGGCCGAGGGCCCAGCTCGCGTCGAACCCCCCGGCGCGCTGCACGTGCCCGGTGTCGGTGCTCGACGTGGCGTAGCCGCGGTCGAGGGCGCCGGCCATGGCGCCGTAGCTGATCGTCCCCGCCATGCCGCCGTTGCCGGCGGTGTGGAACTTGCCGTTCCAGGTGTCAGCGGGCAGCCACACCTCGAAGTTGACGGCGGGCTCACTGGTGGCGGCGACACGGCAGAACGCCGGCACCTCGAGCGGCCGCGCCGCGCCGGGCGGCGTGAACTCGCCGGCCGGCACGGCCTCGGCGAGCCGGATGGCCGTGTCGGGCAGGGCGAGGTCGGCCAGCGCCGCGCATGCCGCGGGCTCAGCCGGTCGGGCCGCGCTCCCCGCCTGGAAGGCACTTCTCGCGGATACGGCCGCCGTGGCCAGCAGCGCCGCCGCGGCGGCGCATCCGAACAGCGTCATCGATCGTCGAATCATCTCGTGCCCCCGGCCCTGCGGCCCCGGTCGCCGTCCAATTTCGTGGCCACGCTACGAGTGGCCACCCCACGCATGAGAATGCTGAGAGTCAGATTGTAACGGCAACCGCCGGCGGTCTCCGAGCAGGGGAGCTCCGGCCGGCGCCGATCAGCGATTCGCGGCCGCGACTCGAGCGGCCGCGACATCACGCGGCCTCCCCCACGGTCACGCTGACGCGCTTCCCCAACCGGCGCAAGGCGCGGTCGATCGTCGCCGACCTGGTGGCATGGTCCGGATTCAGCATGCGCCGGACTTCACTCTCGGCAACGTCGAGATCGCGGGCGAGACGGCGTTGCGACACACCGGCCTGCCGGAACGCCTCTTGGTCGCCGTCGATTCCGAGATCGTCGAGCATCTTCGCGAGCAGTCCCTTGCCAATCTCCTTCTTCCGGTCCTTGACGGTCGTCTTGCGATCACCCGCGTACAGCGTTCCGTGCGATCTCGGTGCAGTGCGGACGGCTTCGGCGGTCACGTTTCCGCCCGGAAGCAGGCGTAGTTCTGGGCGGGGGTCGGCGCCTCGAGCTCCTCCTCGAACACCCGCAGGCACTCGGCCGTGTCGAACCCGACCCGCCGCAGCATGTCGAGGTGCGTCGCGATGGGGAAGCGGCCCGGCTCGTACTCCTGCCGCGCGCCGTCGGGCTTGATGAAGTCGCCGTTCAGCAGCAGCCCGCGGCCGGGGAGGGTCTTCGCGCACCCGGCGTAGACGTGCTCGACCTGGTCCTGGCCTCCCAGGTCGTGCAGGGCCCAGGTCGAGACGATGGCGTCCACCGGGCCGTCCAGCGCCTCGCACCACCCGTCGGCCAGCAGGTCGGCTTGCGTGAAGGCGGTGCGGTCCGCGTGGCGTCGCAGTCGGCGGGCGGCGATGTCGAGCATCGCGCGGGAGAAGTCGAGGCCCTGGTAGCGGGCGGCGGGCAGGGCGTCGAGGAGGTGGGCCGCGAGGTAGCCGGGGCCGATGCCCAGCTCGACGATGCGGCCGTCGGGCGGCACTCGGCTTCGCAGCTCGGACAGCATCAGGTCGAACAGGGCGAGGCGGTCGGGGGTCGGCTCGAAGCGCCCCGCCCAGTCCGCGGCGTAGTCGGGGTCGTGGAACTCGTGGTCCGCGCCGACGATCACTGTCATGGTTGTGCGCCCGGTTCGTGGTCCGCGCCGACGATCGCGGTCATGGCCTTGCGCCCGATTCGTGGTCCGCGCCGACGATCGCGGTCATGGGCGTGCGCCTGGTTCGGCGTCCGCTTGGTTCGGCGTCCGCCTCGACGATTCGCGGTCATGGCCTTGCGCTTGGTTCGGGGGCCGCCCCGGCGACCGTGGTCATGGACGCGGGCCCCCGCCGCCGGCCGGGCCGGCCAGCTCGGCGGTGGAGATCTCGCGCATGCGGTACTTCTGGACCTTGCCGGTCACGGTCATCGGGAACCCGTCGACGATCTTCCAGTGACGGGGGATCTTGTAGGTCGCGATGGCGCCGCGGCAGAACGCGGTGAGGGTGTCGCCGTCGAGGGTTGCGCCGGGCCTCGGCATGACCCACGCCGCCACCTCCTCCCCGTACCGCTCCGAGGGCACGCCGATGACCTGGGCGTCGGCCACGTCGGGGTGGGTGTAGAGGAACTCCTCGATCTCGCGCGGGTAGACGTTCTCGCCCCCGCGGATGATCATGTCCTTGATGCGGCCGACGATGCTGGCGTAGCCCTGGTCGTCCATGCACGCGAGATCGCCGGTGTGCATCCAGCGCGCGTCGTCGATGGCGGCCCGCGTGGCCGCGTCGTCGTTCCAGTACCCCAGCATCACGCTGTAGCCGCGCGTGCACAGCTCGCCCCGCTCGCCGCGCGGCACCACCCGCCCGCTCTCGGGGTCGATGACGCGGATCTCGACGTGCGGATGCACCGGACCGACGGTGTTGACGCGCTTCTCGACCGGGTCGTCGACGCGGGTCTGCGTCGAGACCGGCGCGGTCTCGGTCATGCCGTAGCAGATCGTGATCTCGCGGATGTTCATGCGCTCGCGCACCTGTTTCATGACCTCGGCGGGGCACGGCGACCCCGCCATGACCCCGGTGCGGAGCGACGAGAAGTCGGTGCCCTCGAAGTCGGGATGGTCGAGCTGGGCGATGAACATCGTGGGCACGCCGTAGAGCGACGTGCACCGCTCGGCCTCGAGGGTGGCCAGGGTGCGGTCGGGGCGGAACGCGGCGCCCGGCGTGACCATGCACGCGCCGTGGGTGGTGCAGGCGAGGTTGCCGATGACCATGCCGAAGCAGTGGTAGAACGGCACCGGGATGCACACGCGGTCCTCTTCCGTGTAGCCGAGGATCTCGCCGCAGAAGAAGCCGTTGTTGAGGATGTTGTGGTGCGACAGGGTGGCGCCCTTCGGGGTGCCGGTGGTGCCCGACGTGTACTGGATGTTGATGGGGTCGTCGAACGTCAGGCCGGCCTCGCGCGCCGCGAGCTCGCCGTCGTCGACCGGCGCGCCCTCCTCGAGCAGCGCGTCCCACCCGTCGTCGAGCACGACCGTCCGTTCCAGGGCCGGACACTCGGGGCGGACCCGCTCGACGATCTCCACGTAGTCGCGCTCGCGGAACCCCTGCGACAGCAGCAGCAGCCGCAGGCCCGACTGGTTCAGCGCGTGCTGCAGCTCCCGCGCCTGGTAGGCGGGGTTCACGTTGACGAGGATCGCGCCGACGCGGGCGGTGGCGTACTGGGTGACGACCCACTCGAAGCGGTTGGGGGCCCAGATGCCGACCCGGTCGCCGCGCTCGATGCCCCGCCGCAGGAGCGCCTTGGCCAGGGCGGTGGTGGCGTCCCAGAGCTGCCGGTAGGTGGCCCGGTAGTCCTGGGACGGCACCACCAGCGCCTCGCGGTCGCCGTGGCGCTCGACGGTGCGGCGCAGGTTCTCGCCGATGGTCTCCCCGAGCAGGGCGACGGAACTGGCGCCGTGCACGTAGGAGGGCAGGCTCATGGCGTCAGCCTCTGCCGGCGTTGCGCGGCTTCATGCGGAACTTGAACGCCTTGGTGGGATGGGCGATGGGGATCGGATCGATGGTCAGGTCGTAGTCGGGCGGGTCGAGGGTCAGCTCCGCCTCGTGCACGAGGGTCGCCATGGTGACGGCGATGCCGACCTCCGCGAACCCCGCCCCCAGACAGGTGTGCGAACCGAGGCCGAAGGGCGCGAACACGCCGACCTGATGGTGCTCGTTGCGCGGGGGGGCGTAGCGGTCGATGTCGAAGCGCTCGGGGTCGGGGAAGTACCGCGGCAGGTAGTGGGGCACCGCCACCGCCATGAGCACGTTCTCGCCCGCCCGCAGGCGGTAGCCGCCGAGCTCGAACGAGTTGGACACGGTTCGGGGAAGGGCCGGCGCGGTCGGATGCATGCGCATGGTCTCGAGGGCCGTGCGGTGGGTGACGTCGAGCCTCCTGATGTCCTGCGCGGTGGGCCCGCCGTTCGCGAAGACGGCGTCCGCCTCGGCCGTCATGCGCTCGAGCACGTCGGGGTGCTTCAGGATCGAGTAGAGCATGAACGAGCAGACCCCAGCCATGGTGTCGAGGCCGGCGATGAACGGGCCGAGCATCCCCGCCCGGAGGTCGGCCTCGGGCAGGAACTCGGGGTCGGCGCGGTGCAGCTCGAGCAGGTCGTCGATGAGGTCGGGCGCGGCGTCGCGGCGCCGCGACGGATCGTGCGAGACCGAGACCTCCTGGCAGAGCCTCTCCGCCCTCGCCCGGGCCCGGCGGAAGCGGCGCCCGTTCAGCAGGCCGGGCGGGCGCTGCCGGGTAACGGTCGCGAGCAGGAGGTCGCGCACGAAGACGATGAGGTCGTCGAGGTAGTCTCGGGGCGAGGTGCCGGCGGCGAGGATGCCCAGCTCGTCGGTGACGATGCGCTGCAGCGCGTAGTGGGCGGTTATCGGCTGGTCGGTGGGCCAGACCGCGATCTCGCGGCGCACTATCTCGACCAGCTCGGGGATGTGCTGCTCGGCCGCGGCCCTCGAGTACCCCCGCTTCATCCCGTTGCGCATGCGGTCGTGCTCGGCGCCGTCCATGCTCATCACCGCGCGCTCCGCCCCCAGCTCCGCCGCGAAGCCTCTCCATGCCTCCGCGCTGCGCAGGTGGGTCCGGCCGCTCTTCACGAGGAACATGTTGGCTTCGGGGCCGGCGAGGACGGTGATTCTGCGCTTGAACGCGCGCACCCGAAAGACGGGTCCCAGCCGCTGGTACTCGCGCGTCAGGTAGGCGCGGACATCGCCGGCGAGGCTGAAGGCGTTGCCGGCCAGCGGTATCCCCGGCGCCGCGGGCGGCGTCAGGCGCGCCACCGACCGCTCGACGGCCGCGGCGACCGCGTGGCCCGCGAGCGGCTCCGCGCGAAGCTCGGTGATGCGCTGCCGCGCGCGCTTCAGCTCGCGCGGCGGCACGAGCTGCTCGAAGCGGCCGCAGGCATCGATCAGGCGGATGAGCGCGACGTCGCGCGGGGTGGGGGTCTCGCCGTCCGAGAGTGCGTGCGCGAGGCGGCGCCGCAGGTCGTGATCGGCGTCGTCGTCGACCACCGAGTAGCGGCGGGCGCCCAGGACCCCGAACCCTCCGTTCTTCTCGACCGCGAGGACGCCGCGGGCCACCAGCCGGTCCAGGGCCGCCTGGCGGATCTCGTCCGCGCGCTCCGCCGTCTGCTCTACCCAGGCGGCGACGCCGTGCCCGTTGGGCGCGGCATGGATGCGCGCCAGCAGCGGATCGAGGAGGTCGTCCCCGAGAGGTGCGGGATCGGTCGGACGAAGGTGCCGGGAACCGTTTCCGATGCGGTTGGCCAGGGCCAGATCGACCAGCACCGCGCCGGCGACGGCATAGTGCACGACTCGTCGCCGCGCCCGCGGCATCCGGCCGGTCTCACGGTCGAGCAGCAGCAGGCAGAGCGTTTCCGTGCAGGTCGGCTCGGGCCGTCCCGCGATGAGGTCTCCACCCGGGTTGTGCTTCGGCATCGGCGCCGCCGTACGGCCACGGGTACGCCGCGCGGCCGGAGCGAGGACCCGCTCCACATACCGGCAGAGGCGCCGCCGCCGTGTTCCAGGCGTCTTCGAGCGCCCGCTCCACGTACCGGCAGAGGCGACCGCGCGGCGCGCGGGCGTGGGGCGGGGCGCGATCGTCCGCCGTGGCCGATCAGGCGATGATCCGATTATAGATCGGCGCCGCGGTCACGAATCCGGCGTGCGAGCGCGGCGCGGTCCACCTTGCCGACGGCGTTCTCGGGCAGCGTGTCGACGAGGTGGATGCGTGCCGGGGCGTGGGCTCTCGACAAGGTTACCTCGTCGGGCCGGACGAAGCGAGCGAGGTTGGTGACGATGTACGAGAAGCCGGACCAGCCATCAGGCACGCACCGGCTCCGTCGTTTCGGCAGGCACGGGCCCGGTCGCATCGGCCCGTGCGGGCTGCGTCGCATCGACCCGTGCGGGCTGCGTCGCATCGACCCGTGCGGGCTCGGCCGCTTCGGTGCGCACGGGCGACGTCGCATGGGCACGGACCGGCTCCGCCGCTCCGGCCCGCACGCGCTCCGCCGCTTCCGGGGCGCGCTCCAGGTGGGCGTCGAGGGGGCGGCCCGAGTCCAGGTAGCTCTCGACGGCCGGATAGTCGATGTCGTAGTGCGGCCAGCACGACCCCGGCCACGCGCCGCGCGGGGCCACGCAGACGGCCTGCACCATGAAGCCCGGCACCAGGGCCAGCTCGGGGCAGTCCTCGAACGACGCGGCGGGAACGAGCCTCTCCGCCACCACGAAGACCTGCCGCGCGGCACGGGTGAGGATGCGGTCCCAGTGCGACGTGCCCCGCACGCGGGCGTCGCCGTGCTCGTCGGCCTCGTTCACGTGGATCACCGCGACGTCGGGGCGAATCGCCGGGATCACCCAGACGTCCTGCCCCGACCCGTAGGGATCGGTGACCGACGCCCACCGGTTCAGCGCCGCGAGGTCCGAGCCGTGGACGCCGCCCACGGGCTGGAAGGGCACGCCGTAGGCGGCGGCGCGCAGGCCCGCCGTCAGGGTCATGCAGGCGTGCTCCTCGAGCTCGATCTGCTGCGTCTCGACCGCGCCGCGGTACCACGGGGCGAGGCCGAAGTTGCCCTCCATGGCCACGATGCCGGCGCGTGCCCGCGCCACGCACCCCGCGCGGCACAGGATGTCGATGTCGTAGCCCGGCGACTGCTTGACGATCTCGAGGCCGCGCCGGCCCTGCCGGATCAGCTCGCGCACGAAGGCGAAGGGGCCGCGGTGGAGGAAGCTGCCCCCCAGCGCCACCGACGCGCCGTCGGGCACCCGCGCCGCCATCTCCGCGAGGGACATGAGCCGGTTGCCGGAAGTCGGTGTCGGGTTCACTTGAGCTTCTCCCGCGAGTCGACCGATCGACGCTCGGCTTCCCGCTAACGGGTCGGACCGCGGACGCCGCCGGACCACCGCCGTGTGCCAGGCGCGCGAACCGCAGAACGGGCTCTGACTGCGTGCAGGCGCCCCTGCATCGGTGACCGCCGGGCCCGCCGATCGTCGCCTTCGGTTTCTCTTGGCGCGCAACCGACCCTGCCGGAAGTCTGCACCGCGCTACGCCTAGGCGCAGAACTCCTAGGGCTCCGCCTCCTGTGGGTCGTAGCTCAGCTCGACGTACCCGTCGCGTGGCGTCCACTGCACGCGTCGCGCCGGCAGGTCCGAGTCGTCCCCCATCCGGTTGACGTAGACGAGTATCTCGGCGTAGTCGTCCTTGATGGGCTCGATCAGGGCCCGGGATATCGTCTCCGTCTGCTCCGGGTCCTCCGCCTCGACCTCGATCACGAACGCGCCGTGCGCGGTGGCCATGTTGCGGACGTACCACCCCTCGTTGACGAGCGACGGCTCGTCGGGGTCGGCGCCGGGGTCCGGCGCCTGCCCGGGCAGGGCGTCGAGGGTGACGATCTCCAGCTCGCCCTCCACCTCGCTCGCCGGGGCCGGTCCGCCGGTGTCCACGGGCGCGCGCCGGATGTTCCAGTTCAGCACGAGGAGGGCGACGGCGCAGCCGAGCAGCCCCAGACGGAACCACGCGTGGAGACCGAGCCCGAGCAGTCCGGGCGTCGAGGTCCGTGGTATAAGTGCCATGACGCCGTCCTGATGTCGTTTCGAGGGCGGGAGAAGCCCTCGCCCCCCAGGTTCGTATTTCTCCGTGGATGTCCGCCACGCGATCCGCTCGAGGGGGTCGTCGGCGGCCAGCGAGCCCCGTCAGGGTAGCACGCCGCGAGTGAGGCAGGGAGCGCCGTCCGGGGGCCGATGTCGGCGGCACGGACGGCCTGACTGGAGCATGACTGCAATGATGACGGGAAGATTTCAACGCACCGCCGGCTTGGTTCTGGCGCTGTCCATCGTCTCGTACGCGGGCGCCGCCCGGGCGCAGACCCTGGAGGAGATCGTCGAGGGAAGCCTGGAGGCGGTCGGCGGACGCGCGGCCCTGGAGGGCATCGCCAGCGTCCGGCAGACCGGCACGTTCACGATGAGCACCCCGTTCGGGGACCTGGAGGGCGACCTCGAATCGGTCGTCATCCCCAACCAGAAGCTCTACCAGCGGTTCGACAGCGACTTCTTCCAGCAGACCACCGCCTGGAACGGGATCGCCGCCTGGCAGTCGGACAACACCCAGGGCGTGGTCGACGTCACCGGGCCGCAGGCGGTGGCCCTGGCCGCGCAGTCGTCCCTTCACGCGTTCGCGGACTACGGCTCGGGGCCGGGCGCGCCGGAGTACAGCCGGCTCGACGACGCCGAGGTGGACGGCCGGAACCACCACGTCGTGCAGGTGGGCTGGCAGGGCGTCGACTTCGACGTCTTCGTCGATGCCGAGACCCTGCTGGTGAGTCGGATTCAGTTCGCCGGCGAGGCGCCCGGCATGGGCCCGGTGACGGTGACCGCCGACGCGTCCGACTACGAGGAGCACGGCGGGGTGATGTGGCCGACCAGCAGCACCATCGAGGTCGAGGGCGCGTTCAGGATCGACATGCGCGTCGACGCCGTGGAGATCAACGGCGAGGTGGACCAGTCGATCTTCGAGAGGCCCTGACCCGAGACGGACTCCGTGGCGGCTGCCGGCGGGTCCGGAGCGAGCCCGCCGGCTTCACACGTGCAGGTTGCCGCGCCCGGGTCCGGCGAACGAGTAGAGCTGCATGCCGGCCGCCGTCGCCATGTCCACGGCGACGCTCGACGCGGCCCCCACCGAGACCATCGCCGGCATGGCCGCCATGAGCGCTTTCTGCACCAGCTCGAAGCCGGCCCGGCCGCTCACCACGAGTATCCGATCTCGCAGTGGCAGCGCGTCGCGCAGCACGAAGTGGCCGATCGCCTTGTCGACGGCGTTGTGGCGGCCGATGTCCTCGCGCACGCAAAGCATCTCGCCGTCCAGCGTGAAGATGCCCGCGGCGTGGATGCCGCCGGTCGCGTGGAACAGGGCCTGCTCGGCGCGGAGGCGGTCGGGCAGCGTCTCGAAGAGGGCCGCCCGGGCCTCGATCGGCGTGATGGGCGGCAGATCTTGATCGAGATCGTCCATCGACGCCTTGCCGCAGACGCCGCACGCGGCCGTCGCCCGGAACTCACGTTCGGGCTCTGTGGCCGCCGGCACCGGAGCGTCGCCGCCCGCGAGGGTGACCTCGACGCGGTCCCCCGCGAAGCTCGTCACCTTGATCCGGGCGCCTCCGCCGCTGGCCGCGGCCGTCCGGTCGCCGAGGACGGTTCGCATCGACGCGATTCCGGCTCCGCCGGCAAGCATCCCCTCCGCATGGAGGAAGCCCGCGGCGAGCTCCTCGTCGTTGCCCGGCGTGCGCATGGTGACGACGAGCGGCCGGCCGTCGACCCGGATCTCCAGCGGCTCTTCGACGACGATGATGTCCTGGGCCACCCGCTCGCCGCGTCGGCGTACGGTGACCGTTCTCAGGCCCGGCGAGAGGGCCGCCTCGGAGGTCATCCCGCGATCATAGACCCGTCGAGGCCAAACGCGGGTCACCCCTGGTGCTGCCGGACTTGCCGGACACGCACCGACAGTGTGCAATGGGTCGAGCGACTCGCTCGGTCGAGACGAAGTATCGGCTGGATCCGGGAAGGGCGGGAGCGGCGGTCATCGTGATCGTGGCGCGCCACGCATCCGTCCCGCTGAAGTGGGACAGCAAACCGGGAAGACCATGAGCCGAGCCCCCGGCGTCGCTGGTGGAGAGCAGCCGGTTGCGACTCAACGAAGTCGACGATCCTTCTACCAGGAGCCCGGCGCGTCGACCGTCCCGCCCCCCGGTCCGGCGAGTGCGTTTGGCCGGCGGAACATTCAGGGCCACAGATCGCCGAGGCTGAAGGTGACCGCCTCGAAGGGGCGGATCTGCACCGGGTCGTCGTCCTGTGCGGTCGCGATCAGCACCCACTGTTCGTCGCGCAGCTCGAACGCCTCCAGGGTGCGGTCCTTCGGGTCCACGACCCACATGTGCCCCACCCCTTCCCGCGCATGGATGGGGCGCTTGCCGAGCAGGTCGAGCCGGCGGGTCGAGGGCGAGAGCACCTCGCACACCCAGTCCGGCGCGAGCGTGCTGTATGCCGCATCGGGAAAGTCGGGCATCCGCTCCCGGCGCCAGCCCGCCAGATCGGGCACGAGAATGTCCTCGCCGAGGTGCAGCTCCGGCTCGAAGATGATCCACCAGCCGCCCGGGCCGCCGCGGCCGAACTGGAAGGGACCCGCGAGGTCGTTCCCGAGCGACGAGGTCGCCAGCGCATGCGGCATCGCCGGCCGCGGGCTGGTGTGGAGCACGCCGTCGACGATCTCGGCGACGCGGTGAGGCGGGGCGTCGAGCACGTCCTGGTAGGTCGCCCGCCGTTGCGGGGCGGAATCGCGCTGCGCTGCCGTGCTCATCGGGTCTCGTCACCCCCCGGTCATTGTACGCGAGCGCTCCGGGGGTTCGAGGCGCCCGAGTGGCTGTCCTGGAGAGGCACTGCCCACGACACGGATGGCTTCTGTCGGTGCTTCGCGGAGTGCGAGCCGGCGACCGAGCGGGACAAAGCGGTACCGCGCATGAGACGCGGCCCGGCGGGGTCGGACCGTGCCGTGCCGGCGGCCGGCGCCTCCGCGGCGTGCCGGCGGGTGTTTCGTGGGCGGGCCATGCGCGGACTTCGCCCAGGAGTCTGCGCCGGAGATCGGTGCGGGCTCCTGCGGCGATACGACTCAACCGGACTGCTGCCCGCGGAGGATCGCTTCCAGCTCGGCTACGCGTGTTTCCGCGTCGGCGGCCCGAGTCTCCGCGTCGGCCGCCCGTGTTTCGGCGGCCAGACGGGCGGCCGCTTCCGCCAGACGGCCCTCGGCTTCCTCGGCGTGGCTGCGCAGGTCGTCGCCGGTCGCCGGGTCGCGGAAGCGCATCTCCCGCCCCGGCGCCGCCCGCAGCTCCAGACCGAGCGTCTCGCTGCGCAGCGCCAACGTGCCGTCGAGCCCCGTCAACACCGGTTGACGCACGTAGCCCGACCGCGTCAGGCGCTCCCCCTGCAGGCGCGCCGGCAGGTGTTCGCCGGCCGGGTCGTACTGCCAGTACTCGCGCACCCCGAGCTGCGCGTACACCGACCGCTTCCGCCCGAGATCGTCCCGCCACGTGCTGGGCGAGGCCACCTCGAGCACGAAGGCCGGCGCGCGCCGCTCTTCCCACAGCTTGTAGTTGGGCCGTTCTCGGTCCTCCACGCCGAACACCACGAAGACGTCCGGGGCGATCGACACCCGCGGGTTGCCTTCCTCGTAGTAGATCAGCAGGTCGCCGGAGACGTACACGTCCCGGCGGTCGCGGAAGTGGCGGCTCAAGGCGCCGATGCCGTACATGATGGCGCTGCGCTGGGCGTCGTTCTCCGCCATCGGCTGGCCGTCCGAGCTCGGGTACTCGATCGGCGCGGCAGGCGCGGGTCTCGTCATCGAAGATCTCCGGGCGGCGCGGCGGCGCGCGCGGCTCTCCCCAACCTACCACACGGTGCGACGCCGCTATCGCGTCCCGGACGTCGGGCTCGTCCGGGCGTCCGTGCCAGTTGAACGCACGTATCGTGCCAACCTCGACATCTTCGGTCCTCTGTTCGCGGGAGCCTGCCGCTCCAGCCGTGTCGTACGCGACGTCCAGGCCGTCCTGGACGACTCTTCGCGGTCCTCGGAGTAGCGGGCAAGCCATGCGGCGGCCGTCCGTCCACGCCGCGGGCGGCATCCCTATGCGGCGGCCGTCCGCACCGGCCACGCCAGCCCACGCCAGCCCGCGCCGTCGCCGCGTTGTGGTATAACGGGCTCGACACGAACCGACGCATGGACATCTCCCGACGCACGTTCATCAAGGCGGCGGCCGGCGGCGCCGTGGGCGTCAGCGCCCTCGGCTTCGATCTGCGGCCCGCCCAAGCCGCCGTCCGCCAGCTCAAGATCCGCAACGCCACCGAGTACCGCACGGTCTGCCCGTACTGCGCGGTCGGCTGCGGGACCATCGCCTACGTCCACGGCAGCGGCGGCCTGAACACCAAGAACACCGTCATCCACGTCGAGGGCGACCCCGACAGCCCCATCAACGGCGGCACCCTGTGCCCGAAGGGGGCGTCGCAGATGGAGCTCGCCATCAGCCCGCGGCTGCGGCACCAGCCGTTGCTGCGGCGGGCCGGCGCTGCCGACTGGGAGGAGGTGGACTGGGACACGGCGATGGACTGGTTCGCGCGGAAGTTCAAGGACTCGCGCGACGCCTCGTTCCGCGAGCGCGACGACGCCGGCCGCGTCGTCAACCGCGCCGACGGCATCGCCTGGGTCGGCAGCGCCACCGTCTCGAACGAGGACGCCTACCTCATCACCAAGACGATGCGCGGCATGGGCCTGGTCTACATCGACCACCAGGCCCGCATATGACACAGCCCCACGGTGGCCAGTCTGGCCGCCACGTTCGGTCGCGGGGCGATGACCAACCACTGGAAGGACATCAAGAACACCGATGTCATCCTGGTCATGGGCGCGAACCCGGCCGAGAACCACCCCTGCGGGTTCAAGTGGGCGGTCGAGGCGCGTGACGACCGGGGCGCGAAGCTCCTGACCATCGACCCGCGCTT
Source organism: Vicinamibacterales bacterium (assembly GCA_965215105.1). GTDB lineage: Bacteria > Acidobacteriota > Vicinamibacteria > Vicinamibacterales > UBA8438 > JAJEEA01. The sequence goes on along the minus strand of OZ244051.1, from coordinate 4,448,229 downwards.
CACCCGCACGTCGGCGGTCGCCGACCGGCACATGCAGATCCGGCCCGGGTCGGACATCGCGGTCCTCGGCGGGCTCATCCGCTACGCGCTCGAGAACGACCTCCACCACGCCGACTACGTCCGCGCCCACACCAACGCGACGTTCGTCGTCGGCGAGGACTACGGCTTCGCCGACGGGCTGTTCGCGGGCTTCGACGAGGCCGCGAGCAACTACGACAAGACGGCCTGGGACTACGAGCGGGGCCCCGACGGCTACGTCCGCCGCGACCCGACGCTCGAGCACCCGCGCTCGGTGTTCCAGCTCCTGAAGCAGCACTACGACCGCTACACGCCCGAGGTCGTCGCGGACATCGCCGGCTGCACGGCCGACGAGTTCCTGCAGATGGCCGAGATCATCTGCTCGACGGGGCGGGCCGACCGGGTGGGGACGATCATGTACGCGGTGGGCTGGACCATGCACACCGTCGGCAGCCAGATCATCCGCACCGCCGCGATCCTGCAGCTTCTGCTCGGCAACATCGGCCGGCCCGGCGGCGGCATCAACGCCCTGCGCGGCCACGCCAACGTGCAGGGGGCGACCGACCACGCCATCGTCGCCGGCATCCTCCCCGGCTACCTGAAGGTGCCGACGCCGCCGCAGACCTCGCTCGCCGCCCACCTGCGCGACTCGACGCCGCGGCCCCTCGTCGCCGACACCGTCAACTACTGGGGCAACTACCCGAAGTTCTACGTGTCGCAGATGAAGGCGTGGTTCGGCGAGCACGCGACGCCCGAGAACGACTTCGCGTACCACCACCTCGCCAAGCAGGACGGCGACGCCACGTGGCTGACCATCTGGGACAAGGCCCGCGAGGGGACGCTGGAGGGCTTCGTCGCCCTCGGGTTCAACCCGCTCCTGGCCGGCCCCGACGTGCCGCGCCTGCTCGACTCGATGTCGAAGCTGAAGTGGAAGGTGGTCATCGACCCCTTCATGCTCGACTCGGCCGAGTTCTGGAAGGCGCCGGGCATGGACCCGGCCTCGATCGACACCGAGGTGCTGTACCTGCCGTCCTCCCACTGGATCGAGCGCGACGGCTCGTTCACCAACAGCGGGCGCTGGGCGCAGTGGAAGGAGAAGGCGGTCGACCCGCCGATCGGCGTCCAGCCCGACACCTGGATCCTGTCGGAGCTCTTCTGGCGGGTGAAGGAGCTGTACCAGGCCGAGGGCGGGGCCTGGAACGACGCCATCCAGCACCTGACCTGGGACTACCTGAACCCGCGCGAGCCGACGATGGTCGAGCTGGCGAAGGAGATCAACGGCTACGACCGGACCACGGGACGGCTGCTCTCGTCGTTCGGCGAGCTCGCCGACGACGGGACGACGACGTCGGGCAACTGGATCTACACCGGCAGCTTTACGGAGGCCGGCAACCAGATGCGGCGACGCGGCACCGCCGACCCCACCGGCCTCGGCATGCACCACGACTGGGCGTTCAGTTGGCCCGCCAACCGCCGCGTCCTCTACAACCGCGCGTCGGCCGACGCCGAGGGGCGGCCCTGGGACCAGAGCCGCGCCGGCATCGCCTGGAACGGCCGCGAGTGGATCGGCGACGTGCCCGACTACGGCCGGACGACGCCGCCCGATGCCGCTGGCGCGTTCATCATGACCGAGGAGGGGGTGGCGCGGCTCTTCAGCAGCCACCTCGCGGACGGCCCGTTCTCGGAGCACTACGAGCCGGTCGAGAGCCCGTCGCCGAACGTGATGCACGACAACGTGCCGGTGAACCCCGTCATCCGCTGGTACGACGGGGTGCGCGAGTCGCTCGCGAACGGCGACGACGACTTCCCCTACGCCTGCACCGTCTACCGCGTCGTCGAGCGCGAGCACTTCGTCACGAGCAACGTGCCGCTGCTGGTCGAGGCGATGCCCGACTTCTTCGTCGAGCTGCCCGAGGGGCTGGCGGCCGAGAAGGGCATCCCGAACGGCAGCCAGGTGCGGGTGTGGTCGAAGCGGGGCGAGGTGCAGGGGACGGCCATCGTCACCAAGCGCATCAAGCCGCTGCGCGTCAACGGCAGGGTCGTCTGGACCGTCGGCATCCCCGTGCACTGGGGGTTCGTCGGCATCACCCAGGGGTCGATGGCCAACCTGCTGACGCCGTTCATCGGGGACGCGAACACCCGCTGCCCCGAGTTCAAGTCGTTCCTGGTGAACGTGGAGCGCGCCTGACATGGACGCGTCGGGAATCCTGAAGTGGCTGCTGGGTGTCGTCGCGAGCGGTCTTTTGTCCGACGGCATTTCACGCCGGACGCGCGAGGAGCATCGCCAGTTCCGGGGCGGCATCGCGTTTGTGCTTTTGTGCTTTCTGTTGGGCCTGGCACTCGCGGTGACATGGCTGTCGGTGTTCCGGGAGTACGACTATCGTAGTTCCGCAATCGGGGCTGTAAGCGGCCTGGTTGGCGCGGTTGCGTGCGCGTGGTCTATCTGGTGGCTCAACTTCGGCGATATCCGTAGAGTGACGAGCGATTAGAGTGTAGCCTTATGGCCGACTCTCTCACCATCCGCCGCGTCTCCGCGAGCCCGGACGCCTTCATCCCCATCAGCGCCCTGCGCTCGGGTGGGCCGACCTACGCGAAGCTCGTCGACATCGGGGCCTGCATCGGCTGCAAGGGGTGCGAGGTCGCCTGCAAGGAGTGGAACGACCTGGGGGTCGAGCCGACCGCCAACTTCGGCAGCTACCAGAGCCACCGCGACCTCAGTCCGAAGACGTGGCTGCTGATGCGCTTCAACGAGATCGAGGTCGACGGCAACCTCAACTGGCTGATCAAGAAGGACGCCTGCCTGCACTGCGAGGAGCCGGGCTGCCTGTTCTCGTGCCCCGCGCCGGGGGCCATCGTCCAGTACACGAACGGCATCGTCGACTTCAACCAGGAGAGCTGCATCGGCTGCCAGTACTGCGTGACCGGCTGCCCCTTCGACATCCCGCGCTTCGACGCCAACACCCGCAAGGTCTCGAAGTGCAACATGTGCGTCGACCGGGTCGAGGCGGGGCTCGAGCCCGCCTGCGTGAAGACCTGCCCGACCAACGCCATCTCGTGGGGCAGCAAGCACGACATGCTGGCCCTGGCCGACCAGAAGGTGGAGACCCTGCAGTCGCGCGGCTATGCGAACGCGGCCGTCTACAACCCGGCCGGCGTGGGCGGCACCCACATGATGTACGTCGTGCCCCACGGCGACCGGCTGGCCGACTACAGCCTGCCGTCGGACCCGACCGCGAGTCCCGCCCCGATGACCGGGCTCATGTTCATGAAGCGCCTCGGGGCCTGGATGATGGGCTTCGGCGTGCTCGGGGCGCTGGTCCACTTCCTGCGCTACGGGCCCGAGCGGCTCGACGAGCACGACGGCCACCACGGCGATGGCCCGGCCCGCGAAGCGCCGTCCGCGCGGCCCGGCGGGCATGTCGGCCACGGGGACGGTCCGGCCCGCGAGGCGCCGTCCGCCTGACCGCCGACTCCCGGGGCTGACGCCATGGCCGAACGGCTGCTCACCCGCTTCACCTTTTTCGAGCGCATCCTCCACTGGGTGGTCGGGGTGACGTTCGTCCTCCTGCTCGCGACCGGCCTCGCGTTCGCCTACCCCGCCCTCTTCTGGCTGACCGCGCTCCTCGGCGGGGGGCCGTCGGCGCGGGTGCTGCACCCGTGGGTCGGGGTGCTGTTCACGGCGGGCATGGCCGCGATGATCGTCGTCTGGTTCCACGACATGTTCCTGAGCGACAGCGACCGGCGCTGGTTGCGCGCGGTGCGCGCCTACGCGGCGCGCGACAGCGCCAACGTGCCGCCCGCGGGCAAGTACAACGCCGGCCAGAAGATGTTCTTCTGGGTGCAGGGGGTGCTGGCCGTCGTCTTCGTCGCGAGCGGCGCCGCCCTGTGGTTCCCCGCCGCGTTCGGTGCGAGCTTCCTGCAGTGGATGCGCCTCGCCCACTATCTCGCCACTCTCGGCGGCGGCCTCTTCCTCATCGTCCACGTCTACCTCGGCACCGTCGCCTACCCCGGCACCGCCCGCGCCATGATCGACGGCACCGTGACCGAGCGCTGGGCCCGCCACCACCACCCGCGCTGGCACGAAGAGCAGACCCGCCCGTAGCGGCGCCTCTGGATGCCGTGAACGGCATCGGGCTCGTTCCTCGATCGCCCCCAACCCGCCGCTTCCTCGATCTTTCTTTTGACAATCTGGAGGAAAGGTGCCACGATTCCTTTGGATCAGCAAAAGGAGTCCCATGACCGCCGACCGATCCGACGTCCTGCAGGGCACTTTGGAGCTGCTGGTGCTGCGCACCCTCGCCCTGGAGCCGATGCACGGCTGGGGGCTCGCCCAGCGCATCGAGACCATGTCGGGCGACGTGTTCGCGATCCAGCAGGGAACACTGTACCCGGCCCTCCAGCGGATGAAGCGCAAGGGCTGGGTGGAATCCGAATGGCGGGTCACCGAGAACAACCGCCGGGCTCGCTACTACTTCCTCACCGGCGTCGGCCGGCGGCAGCTCGAGGCCGAACGGGCGGAGTGGGAGCGGACCGTGAACGCGGTGAACGGCGTGCTGAACTGGGCGGGAGGGACGAAATGAGCCGGCTCACGGCTCTCGTCCGGCGGCTACGGGGCCTCTTCCGCCGCGGGCGCGAGGACGCGGAGACGCAGGACGAGCTGCGGTTCCACCTGGAGATGGAAACGGAGAAGAACCTGCGCGCGGGCATGGACCCGCGCGAGGCGCGGTCGCGGGCGCATGTGCGCCTGGGCGGCGTCGACGCCATCCGGGAGGCGGTGAGGGACGCGCGCGGCGCCCGGCCCCTGGAGGACCTCGCCCGCGACCTCGGCTACGCGCTGCGCGGCGCGCGGCGGAACCCCGGCTTCACGCTCGTCGCCGTGCTCACCTTGACCCTCGGCATCGGCGCGACCACCGCCGTCTTCACCGTCGCCGACAACTTCCTCTTCCGTCCGCCGCCGTTCGCGCACGTCGATCGCCTCGTGGGCATCCGCGACGTGAACCCGGCGCAGGGCTGGACGGTGGACGACAACGTCCCGGCGTCGCCCGGCAACTTCCTCGACTGGCGCGCCCAGGGCCGGTCGTTCGACCACATGATCGCGTGGCGCAACTGGTTCTACTCGGTGGCGGGGCCGGTGGGCGGCGACACCGTCCCCGAGCAGATCCGCGGGGTCCGCGTCTCGCCGTCGTTCTTCACGATGCTCGGCGTGCAGGCGGCAATCGGCCGCACGTTCCTGTCCGAGGAGGAGACGCCGGGTCGGGACCGGGTCGTCGTCCTGGCCGACGGGCTGTGGCAGCGCCGCTACGGCGGTGACCCCGGCATCGTCGGCGAGACGCTCCTCGTCGACGGCGAGCCGTTCACGGTCGTCGGGGTGCTGCCTCGCGGCTTCCACTATCTCCAGACGGATTTCGAGATGTGGATGCCGTTCGCGGTCGACGAGCAGTTCCAGGTGCGGGACGACCACTCGGTGTCGGTGTGGGCGCGCCTCGCCCCGGGCGTGTCGCGCGAAGCCGCGCAGGCCGAGCTCGACGCCATCACCGGTCGTCTCGAGGCCGCCTACCCCGACACCAACGCGGGCTGGGGCGCGGTCCTCGTGCCGATCCATCCGCAGACCTACGGCGGCGCGCTCGAGCGGGCCCTGCGCGTGCTGCTAGGCGCGGTCGCGTGCGTGCTGCTGATCGCCTGCGCCAACGTCGCGAACCTGCTGCTCGTGCGCGCCGGCGCGCGCCGGCGCGAGCTCGCGGTGCGGGCCGCCGTCGGCGCGTCCCGCGGGCGGCTCGTCCGGCAGCTCCTGGCGGAAAGTGGGCTGCTCGCGGCGCTCGGCGGCGCCGGCGGCCTCGTCCTCGCCGGCGCCGGCGTTCGGCTGCTGGCGCCGCTGCTGCCGGTCGTCAGCAGCTACACGCACCCGTCGCCGCAGATCGACTACCGGGTGCTGGTGTTCACGGTCGTTGCGGTGCTGCTGACCACGGTGCTCTTCGGATTGCTGCCGGCGCTTCGCACCAGCCGCACCGACACGCTCCGCGTCGCCGCGAGCGCGGGGGGATGGTCGACCGGACGAGTCCTCCTCGTCGCCGAGCTGGCCCTCTCGGTCGTGCTGCTGGCGGGGGCCGCGCTCCTCGTGCAGTCCCTCTGGAACCTGCAGCGGGTCGAGCCCGGCTTCCGGACGGCGCGTCGGCGTGCGCGCATCGGCACGCCTCCGGTGGCTTCGGAATCGTGCACGAGGAGGATCCGAATGAACCTGCTTGCCAGCGTGGTCGCGCGAGCGCGGAGCCTCTTCCGTCGAGGGCCTGAGGACGCCGAGACGGAAGACGAGCTGCGGTTCCACCTGGAGATGGAGACCGAGAAGAACCTGCGCGCGGGCATGGACCCGCGCGAGGCGCGGCGGCGGGCGCACGTGCGCTTGGGCGGCGTCGAAGCCGTCCGCGAGGCGGTCCGGGACGCGCGCGGGATGCGGCCGGTGGAGGACCTGCTTCGCGACCTCGGCTACGCGCTGCGCGGGGCGCGGCGGAATCCGGGTTTCGCGCTTGCCGCCGTCGTGTCGCTCGCCGTCCCCATCGGCCTCAACACCACGATCTTCACGATCGTCGACTCGCTCCTGTTCCGCCCGCTGCCGGTGGTTCGCCCGGGCGAGCTCGTGGGCGTCTACACGAGCCACCCCGACGGCGAACGGTACTCGACGAGCTCGTATCAGGACTACCTCGACCTGCGCGCCGGGAACGACGTGTTCACGGACATGGCTGCGCATGTCCCGATGTCCGCGGCGGTCCGGGTGGACGGGACCGGGCGCTTCGTGATGGGCGAAGCGGTGACTGGCAACTACTTCCGGCTTCTCGGCGTTCAGCCGGCGCTGGGCCGGCTGCTGGCGCCGGACGACGATCGACCCGGCGCCGCCCGCGCGGCCGTGATCTCCAACGGGCTGTGGGACCGCGCCTTCGGACGGGACCCGGACGTCGTGGGCCGAATTCTCCGCATCCGGTCTGAGCCGTATCTCGTGGTCGGTGTCGCGCCGGCCGGGTTCGCCGGCATGTTGCCCCTGCTCGGCCCGGACCTGTGGGTTCCGATGACCTGGATCGACGACGTGGCGCGGATGACGCTCGGTCCTGGGGACGAGACGGGGCCCGAGGGCGGCGGACACGGCGGGACGTACATCAAGGGCAGGCTCCGCGACAGCGTCACGCTGGCCGGGGCGGACGCGAGTCTCGATGTGATCATGGCCGGTCTGGCCGCCGTCGATCCGGACGCCGGCGAGGATCGGCGGGTGTCGTTGACCCTGACGGAGAACGCGGGCCTCCCGCCGGGAGCGGCAGGCCCGGCCACCGTCATCGGCGCCGCGGGCCTGATGCTCGTCGAGGTCGTCCTGCTGGTGGCGTGCGCCAACGTCATGGGCATGCTGCTGGCGCGCGCCGCCGCGCGCCGGCGGGAGATCGGGGTGCGGCTCGCGGTCGGCGCGAGCCGCGGGCGTCTCGTGCGGCAGTTGTTGGCGGAGAGTCTCGTCCTCTCGTGCCTCGGCGCGGGGGTGGGGCTGGCCCTGGCCTGGAGCCTGCTGCGCAGCCTCGCGCCGGCCGAGCTATCCCTCGGACCGTTCGCGTTCACCTTCGAGTTCGTGCTCGATGCGCGCGCTTTCCTGTTCACGGCGGCGTTGGCGGCCGGGGCCGGCGTGGCGGCGGGCCTCGTGCCGGCGCTCAGGGCCACGCGGCCGAACCTGGTGCGCGACCTGAACGGCGCCGTCGCGGTAGCGCGCGCCGTCGGTCGGCGCAGGGTCCTGCGCGATGCGCTGGTGGCGTTGCAGTTGGCAGTAACGGTGCCGTTGCTGGTGCTCGCGGGACTCCTGGCCCGAGGTGCGGCGGGGGCGATCGGCGTCTCCCCCGGGTTAGATCCGGACCGTGTGGCGGTGGTCGGCGTCGACCTCGTCGCGACCGGCTACGAGCTGGACCGTGCGGATGGCTTCCTGCGTACCGCGATCGAGAGGGTGGAGTCGATGCCCGGGGTGGAAGCGGCGTCTCTGGCATCGACCGTCCCCCTCGATGCCATGAACAACCGGGAGAACGTCCTCGTTTCGGGGCTGCATGGGCCGGGCGACCGGGGAGCGCCGGTGGACAGTGTCGTCGTGTCCGCCGACTACTTCGCCACGCTGGGCGTCCCGCTGCTGCAGGGACGGACCTTCACCGCCGCGGACACACTCGAGTCGCCGCGTGTCGCGATCGTCAACCAAGCGATGGCCCGGCGCTTCTGGCCGGCGGAGACGCCGATCGGACGGCGGTTCCGGCTGGGGACCTGGGACGGACCGGATTACGAAGTCGTCGGCGTGTCTGCCGACTACCAGGTGCGAGCCGAGAGAGAGGAACCCGTTTCGTACCTGCACCTCGCCGCGGCGCAGCACCTTCGTCCGTTCACGCTGCTGCTCGCCCGGACCGACGGCGACGCGGCTGTGCTGTCCGCCGCCATCCAGCGCGAGCTGCGCCGGATGGAGCCGGACGTCTTCTTCTTTCAGCAGGGGAACACGCTTCGCGAGACGGCCGCCGCCTCGATGCTGCCGACTCGGGTCGCGGCCACCGTGGCGAGCGCCTCCGGCATCGTGGCGCTGGTGCTGGGCGCCATCGGCCTCTACGGCGTCGTCGCCTATCTGGTCCTGCGGCGCACGCGGGAGTTCGCCGTCCGTGCCGCGCTGGGCGCCGGCTCCCGGACCCTGCTCCGACTCGTGCTGGCGACCGGCGCGCGGGTGGCGACCCTCGGCGCGGGTGCGGGCGTCGTCCTCACCTTCGCCGTGACGGGTCTCGCATCGCAGGCAGTTCCGGGAGGCTCGGTCGCGGACCCGGTGGCCTGGGTCGCGGACCCGGTGGTATGGGCGGGTGTCCTGCTGCTGGTCGTCGGCGTCACCGCGGCCGCCCACGTCGGACCGGCCCGCCGCATCCTGAGACTCGACTTGGCGCGGGCGCTTCACGTGGATTGAAGCGCCGCACCCGGACAACGCGAGGGCCATGAACGATGGTCGCGGAGAGGATCGCGCGTGACGGACGACCGGACCGCGCCCGCGCGTCCATCGCAGGCGACCGTTGCCGAGCTGTGGCCGGAAGACGGGCCGGAGATCCTCCTGGCGGCCGATCTCGTTCAGGACGTGCCCCGCTCGTCGGCGAGCTGCGTCAGCCGCGCGACCAGCTCGTCGCCGGTGTCGGCCCGCACGATCCAATCGCCCGCCGCGGCCAGACCCTCCGGATCGGCAATCCGCTCTACCGCCCGAGACACTCGCGTCGCCGTTTCGGCGCCGAACCGCAACGCCGCCTGCCGGTGCAAGAGCGCGCGTTGTTGAGCAAGCCCCTGCTCGATGCCCTGCTTGACGCCCTGCTCGATGCCTTCGCGAAGCCACTGCTTTGGCCATTCGGCTACGCGTTCGACCAACGTCATCTCTAGCTCCTCCAGCGTCTGCGTCGGCGGCAACTCCCCGCCGGATGGCGCCAGCCGCTCCGCCAACAGCCGCACCCAGTCGAGGAACGCCTGGCGCAACGCGGTATCCCGCGGGTCGCTCAGCTTCGCCCGCAGCACTTCCACGACATGGACCAAGTCTTCCGCTGCTCCGATCCGCTCGAGCCGCACGACCGACGTCATCAGATTGCCGCTCGGGAGATCGTCCTCCGCCAGGTGCCGCTCGTCAACCACGTGGTACCGCTGCGCCGGCTGACACGGCGCCAGGTCCGGCCCCACCGTCGCGATCAACTCCCGCATCTCGCGGGCCGACCGCCACGGCCGCGCGCCGTTGTACAGCACCACCGGCAGCACGGCCGGCAGGCGTTCGCCCACTTCCACCACCCCGTTGCGGACCAGCTCCTCGTACAGCAGGCCCGTGTAGGTCAGGATGCGCAGGGCCATCCGCGGCTCGTCCCGCGACTGGAACTCCAGCAACACCACGAGGTACAGCCAACGCCCGCGCAGGCGGACCCGCCACACCGCGTCGCCGTGCCGCTTGAGCAGATCGTCGCTGACGTACTCGGCCGACAACTTCTGGAGCGTCGAGGAGTCGATGTCGTCCGCCCGCGGACCGGCCACGAAACCGCGCAGCAGGTCTTCGACCATGCCCGGGAATGCGAACAGCTTCTTGTAGGTCTCGTCGTGCATGTCTCCAGCTTCTCGACCGGCGCAGGCCGCCCGCCCAGGCACCCGCCCGCCGTCGGGAAGACCATGGAACGCAAATGCCGTGCCGATCCTTGGCCTCCGCCGCGAAGTGCGGCACACTCGGCACCGACGCCGTGGCGCGGCTCGTTTGCGGCCGCGTCCACCGTCGACTCGTTGCGGTTCGGGGCCCTTGCCGGTAGCCCGTCCCGCCCAATCGTGCGGTTTGATCGGGCGCATGAGCCATAATCGCCGAGAGGACTCGACGTGACCGACGAACTGACCCCGCCCGCGCTTCGATCGGAGGCGACCGTAACCGAGCTGTGGCCGGAGGACCGGCCGGAGACCCTCCTGCCGGTCGAGCGCTTCGAAGACGCACCGGCCGGGGAGCGCTTCACGAAGCTGCTCAGGCTGAGCGAGCCCGTGACGGCGACGGGACCCGACAGCCCGACGGTCGCGCTCTGGCTCGGATGCCGTTGTGCAGGATGGCCCCGGACGCCGACGAGCCGGGAGTTCTACGACGCGGTCCGGGCCAGGCGGCCGACGAGCCGGCAGTGCGCGATCCTGGACATGTGGGCCAACCAGGCCGACTGGACGGAGGTCCTGCAGGCCTGGGCCGAGCATGCCTATACGATGCGCGGGCTGGCGGCCGCGCTCCACCGGAACGGGCTCGGGAGATGCGGGATCGCGCGGAGCGTCAACCGCTGGGCGAAGACGCCGGCCGAGCCGCGGGACCCGTGAGCAGAGAAGAGTTACGCCTGCCGGAGCCGGCGCGAACGCTGTGGACGCGCATCCGCGATCCGCTCAAGGCCGCCCTCGCTTCCCCGTCGGGACCCGGGCCGAAGCTGAGGCTCGGGGGTGGAACAATCCTCGCCGCACGCTGGCGCCACCGGAAGGGCCGGGACATCGACATCGTTATCCGCCGGAACTTCGCGCTGCGGAAACAGAGCGAGGGATTGAACCTCATGCATCCCCTCATTCTGCAGGGGTCAGATTACGCCGAAGACCCCCCGAAACACCCGCTGTTCCAGAAGCATGCTTCCAAACGTCTCCATCAACGGACGAATCCGATCCTCAGGCCAATTGGGAAGATGGTGATACAGCATCAATCCCTGTCGAAACGAATGCGTCCGCCGCTTCACCGTGTTCGCCTTCAGCCAACGGTCATACCCGAGGCGCTCGCCCGCCGCGCCCAATACAGACAGCACCGCGATCGCCAACGCGCTGATCAACAGCACGCGGTCCCGCCGGTCCGGGCGCGACACATGCATCGATGACAGACCCATCCCGAAACGCATGTCCTTGATGTCCCGAAAACCAGACTCGATCCCCCAGCGCTTGCCGTAATACCGAATCAGCACCCGCGTTGGGACGGTCGCGTCGCTCGCCACCAGACACCACGGTTCGTCCATCTCCACATCGTGTACACACACGACCGCGCCCACCGCCATCTCATGCGCGTCAGTCACCAGAGCACCCACCAACCGCCGCGCACGCCCACCGGCGCCGACCCACGCGGCGGCCATGCGCCGTTCGCCGCGCGCGTTCGTTACATAGATGTCGCCGCGCATCCGAATCACGTATTCGAAGTCCAATTCCGTCGCCAGCGCGTAGAACAGTTTGCAGTCCGCAAAGCCCCGATCCGCTACGACCGTGACTTTCACCCCGGCCGGCAAGACTTCCCGCAGCCGGCACAGCACCTCGTACTCTCCTCGTCACCTTCGGCCGGACTCATCGCGGCGAGCGGACCGGCGTGGTGTGGACCTCGAGGACCGTCGACGCCCTTGCCGGACGGACTCCGGCCTTCGCGGGACTCTTCGGCTGGTTCTCGAGGCCGATCAACCTGTCCGCGGGGGACGATGGCGGCGGGTGGGTCAACGGCGAGCTGGTCACCGGCCGCTACTACCGCACGCTGGGCGTGAGTCCGGCCGTCGGGCGCCTGCTCGATGACGACGACGTGCGGAACGCGGGCGCCGACCCCGTCTGCGTCCTCGGCCACGGGCTCTGGCAGCGCGCGTTCGGCGGCGACCCCGGCGTGGTCGGGCGAACGGTGTTGCTGAACGGCCGCGGCTACCGGGTCGTCGGGGTGACCGAGCGCGGCTTCCACGGGGCCGAGCTCCACCGCCGTTTCGACGTCGGGGTGCCGGCGACGCGGGCCGGGGACTTCCTGCCGGCGTTCCGCGGCGCGGCGGGGGCGCTCCGCCTGGACGGCCTGTCCTGGCTCGTGCCGATGGCGCGGCTCCAGGACGGCGTCACCCGGGCCGAGGCGGAACGGCAGGCGCGGCTCGCGCTTCAGGCGATCGACCCGGACAGACAGGGCGAGCTCTGGCTGGACGACGGGGTGCAGGGCTTCAACACGGTCAGACCGGCGTTCGCGCAGCCCGTGCTGGCGGCGATGGGCCTGGCCGCCCTGGTCCTGCTGGTGGCGTGCGCCAATCTCGCGATTCTACTGCTCGCCAGGGCGCGGGCGCGCGCGGGGGAGCTCGGGGTGCGCCTGTGTCTCGGCGCCTCCAGGGCGAGACTTGTACGACAACTGCTGGTGGAGGCCTCCGTGCTGGCGGCCGCGGGCGGGCTCGCCGGGGTCGCGTTGTCGTACTGGATTCGCGGCGCGCTCGTCGGCATCCTGAACGCGGGCCGGACCGCCGTATCGGCGGTGCAGGTGCCGGTCGACGCGGACGTGCTCATGTTCTCCGTCCTCGCGACGGCCGCGACCGCGATTCTCTGCGGGGTGGTCCCCGCGTGGCGGGCGACGCGACCGGACCTGATCTCGGGTGTCGAGCGGGCGCCCGCCGCGGCCGGCGGGTCCGACGGCCGCGGGCTCGTGTCGAGGGCGCTGGTCGTCGTGCAGGTCGCGGTGTGCCTCGCCGTCGTGTTCGCGGCCAGCCTGCTGACGCAGACGCTGCGGACGTTGGCCACCGTCGACCTCGGGTTCGAGCCCGAAAAGGTGATCGCGCTACGGGTCGATCCTGCGGCGAGCGGCCGTTCCGGCGCGGCGGTCTCGGCCGTCTTCGACGAGATGCTGGTGCGCGCCCGCAAGCTGCCCGGGGTCGCCGCGGCCAGTCTCTCGTCGAGCCCGCCCTACGGCGCGATGTCCGTCACGATGGGCATCGACGTCCCCGGCTACGTTCCCGCCCCGGGGCGCGGAGACACCGTCGTCGGCTTCAACTTCGTCAGCCCGCGGTACTTCGAGACCCTGGGCCAGGACCTCATCCGCGGCAGGGACTTCGACGAACGCGACGAGCGCGGCCGTCCGCTCGTGGCCATCGTCAACGAAACGTTCGTCGAGCACTACTTCGACGGCCGGGACCCGTTGGGGAGGCGGCTCCGCCGGGGTGCGGAAGAGCTGGAGATCGTCGGCGTCGTCGCGGACGCGAGAGACCGGGGTCTCAGAAGCGGTCCCGCGGACACCGTGTACGTCCACCGGAAGCAGGGCCCCCCGTCGGGGATGACCCTGCTGGTGCGGGCCGGCGACGACCCGGCGCGCATCGTTCCCGCCCTTCTTACCCTCGCCGGGAGCATCGACCGGCGCATGCCCGTCACCTCGGTGCACACGCTGGACGTCGACGTGGCGGCGGGCATCTCGTCGGAACGGATGCTCGGTTACCTGTCGGTGCTGTTTGCGGGGCTCACTCTGCTGCTCGCGGGCATCGGGCTGTACGGCGTGCTGGCCTCGAACGTCGCGCGCCGCACCCGCGAGATCGGGCTGCGGCTCGCCCTGGGCGCGCAGCGACGCGACGTCGTCGTCCTGCTGGGACGCGAGAGTGCCGCCCTGCTGTTCCTCGGCGTGGCCGCCGGCGGGTTCCTCGCGTTCGCCTGCGCGCGCGTTCTGAGAGGCGTGCTCTTCGGCGTCGCCGCGACCGATCCGGCTGCCCTCGTCGCCAGCATCCTGTTGCTCGGCGCGGTCGCGCTTCTCGCCGGCGCCGCTCCCCTGCGTCGCGCGGCGCGCGTCGATCCCATGGTGGCCCTGCGTTCGGAATGAAGCTCACGGTCATCGTTCCCGCCTTCAACGAGGAGGCGTACCTCGCGCCGACCCTCGACTCGATCCGCGCCGCCGCCGACGAGGCGCGCGGCGTGTCCGGCGCCGACGTGCCGGCGCTTCGACCAGTGGCCCCTGTGGAAGATCCTGGTCTGGACCAATCCCGTCGTCATCGGGCTGTTCCGCCGCCGGAAGGCGGTCAGGCGGGGCTGGTACTCGGGCGCGGTGCGCTGAGGGTCGGCAGCCCGGCAGGCGTTGCGGGCCGCCCGGCGCTTCGGGTGAAGGAAAACAGCGTATAGAATGCGTGCGGTCCGGAGCAAGGGCGACCGGTCCGGTCGCCGGATCCGGTCCAGGGAGAGACAAGACGATGAAACGCTGGATACTGCCGGCGGCGCTTGCGCTGTTGGCTCCCGCTCCCGCGGCGGCGCAGGACCCCGCTCCGGTCCGCTCGGCGCACGAGGACCTGGAGCCGGGCACCCATACCGACGACCTCGGCATCACCATCGGCATGCCCGCGAGCTTCCCCGCGCGTCGTTACCCGGCGTCCCACGAGTTTCCGACGGGACCCGAGATCGGCGAGCGGCTTCCCGAGTTCTCGCTGCCGAATCAGCGGGGGCGCCTGGTCGACTACCACGCCGACCGGGGCGGTTCGAAGTCGGTGGTCGTGTTCTATCGGTCGGCGGTGTGGTGACCGTACTGCCGAACGCAGCTGGTCGAGCTGCAAACGAACCTGGGGCTCTTCGAGGAGGCAGGCATCCGCGTCTACGGCGTGAGCTACGACACTCCGGAGCAGCTCCGGACGTTCGCCGACGAGCACGACGTGACCTACGATCTCCTGTCCGACGTCGATTCGGCGGTGATCCGCGAGTTCGGCATCCTCAACACCCTGATCTCTCCCGACGATCCGGAGCAGGGCGCCGGCCGCAGCTTCTACGGCCTGCCGTTCCCCGGCGTCTACGTGACGGACGAGAACGGCGTCGTCACCGAGAAGTTCTTCCACCGCCACTACGCCACCCGCGAGTCGGCGGGCACGATTCGCGACACCGCCCTCGGCGAGATCCTCGCGCGCCACGAGGTCCCGGCGATCGAGCTCGGGAGCGATCAGGTGCGGATCTCCGCCTTCCTGTCCGACGCGTCGATGCAGTTCGAGACCCAGTCGACGGTTCACGTGCGCTTCGTGCTCGAGGACGGCCTCCACATGTACGGCCGCCCGCTCCCCGACGGCTACATCGCGTCCGAGGTGACGATTCCCGACACCCCGGGCCTGCGGGTGGGGGCGGCGCGGTATCCGCCGACGCACCAGAGGGAGTTCCCGCAACTCGGCGTCACCCTCAACGTCTACGAGGGGGACGTCGACGTCGCAATTCCCGTCACGCCGAACGTGGAGGTGTTCCACCGGTCGAACCCGGACCGGCCGGACGTGGTCGAGGTGCCGGTGTCGGTGCTGTACCAGGTGTGCAGCGAGACGATCTGCTACACGCCGAGGACCGAGACGCTGTCGCTGGCGGTGCCGTTCCAGCCGCTTCTGACCCCGGGCGCCCGGAGAGCGAGGTAGCGTCGGACGCTGCGCCGAGGCGCTGCCACGGGCGTGTGATCAGGGCGCCTCGACGTCGACCGCCTGCCCACCGGCGTCGCCGCCGATTTGCGGCTCGGGCGGTCGCCCTCGGGCCGGCGCGGCTCGGGCGACCGTCGTGGCGACCGTCGGTATGGCAATCCATCCAGTCTGGGCGGCACGTCGCCGGCGCGTCGAGCGGTTGGGGGGCGAGCATCCGCACGCGGCGGAGCTGCTGGCCTTCTACGGCGACGTGCTGGCCCTGCAGGAGCCGCTGTACGCGAAGGCGCTGGGATCGCGATGGCTGGGGGCGGTGGAGGCCGACGACGGCAGGCCGCCTCGCCTGCGGCTGTCGCGGCTGCCGGAACGGCCGCGCGAGCGGGCCTTCGTGCGCTTCGTGCGGGCCGTCCCCGCGTCGGCGACGGACCTGCTGCGGGCCGTCGCGGGGCGGCTCTCGGCGGAGCCCGCCGCGATGTCGGCCCTGCTCGGCGCCGTGCTGGGCGGAACCCCGGTCGCCGCCGTGGCCGCGTCGCTCGACTGCGAGGCGGCGGCGCTGGAGTTCTTTCCGCGCGCCTTCCTGCAGCCCATCGCCGAGGCCCTCGCGGCCGGAGTCCCGGGCGGCGCCGGCGGGTCCGCCGGAGAAGAGGGGAGTCCTGCTCCCGGAGATGCCCGCGCCGCGTGCCCGTCCTGCGGGGCGGCGCCGGTCGCCGCGGTCCTGCGCGACCTGCCCGAGGCCAGGGGCCGGCGGACCCTGCTCTGCTCGCTCTGCCTGACCGAATGGGGGTTCCCGCGGACGCGCTGCCCGGCCTGCGGGGAAGAGCGTCCGGATCGCCGCCCGCACCACGTCTCCGAGTCGTGGCCGCACGTCCGCCTGGAGGAGTGCGGGTCGTGCCGCACCTACGTCAAGGCGATCGACCTGCGGGAGGCCGGCCTCGCCGTCCCCGTCGTCGACGAGCTGGCGTCGGTCGAGCTGGACCTGTGGGCGGCCGGGCAGGGGCTCTCGAAGCTCCGGAAGAACCTGCTGGGGCTGTAGCCGCGTCCCGGTGCGCGCGTGGCGCCCGGCGCCGGCAGTTGCTACAGTAGTGAGGAACCGGTGCTACGCTGTCGAGTGGCACGCCGATGACGCGGGCTCGATCGGGAACCACCGTCGCCACCGCGAGGTGTTCCGAATCGGCGCGTCTCGATACGGGACCAGGGAAACCGGATGTCGAAGGACGAGCTGCACATTTCGCTGTCGCCTCCGCGGTTGTCGGCGCTTCGCGACGTGTCCCGGATGGTAGAGGCCTTCGGCGCCACCCACAGGCTGGACGAGTCCAGGGTCTACATGCTCAATCTGGCCCTCGACGAGCTGATCACGAACTCGGTCAACTACGGCTTCGACGGGGTCGCCGAGCCCAGGATCGGAGATCACGTTGTGGATCAGCGGCAGGTTGCTGGTCCTGACGATCACCGACAACGGGCGCCGTTTCGATCCGACGGAGAGGGGTCCGCCCGGACGTGTCGTTGCCGCTCGAGGATCGGTCCGCCGGGGGGCTGGGACTGCACCTTGGTCCGCACGTTCGCCGACCGCGTGACCTACCAGTTCACCGAGGGCGAGAACCGGTTGACGCTGGAGCACAACCATGCGCCGGTGGAGCGGCCCGAGGAAGCGGACAGGCCGATGGAAGCCGAGGTCGCGGAAGAGCGGCACGACGGCGTCCTCGTGCTGTCGCCCGTCGGCCGGCTGGACAGCGGGAACGTCAACTCCTTCGAGAAGAGCGTCATGAAGCGCATCGGCGGCGGGGAACGGCGCCTGATCGTCGATTTCAGCCGGCTCGACTTCATCAGCAGCTCGGGCCTGCGGGTGCTGCTCCTCGCCGCGAAGGCGCTGAAGGCGGGCTCGGGGACCCTGGTCGTCTGCAGCATGAAGCCGCACATCGAGGAAGTGTTCCGGCTCGGCGGTTTCGAGCGGTTCATCCCCGTGAAGGCGACGCGCGCGGCGGCGCTCGAGTCGTGCGCCTGAAGCGCGCGCACGTGGTGCCGGGCCGGAGTCGGGCGGGATGAAGCGACACGAGATCTGACGGATGGCAGACGAGCCGTCGCCGGCCGACGATTGCATGGGCGTCGAACCGCCCGACGGCATGAAGCACGTCTGCGTGTACCTGGGCGGCCACGTCGGTTACCGCAAACGGTACGTGGACGAGACGGAGACCCTGGGCCGCCTGATGGCGGCCGACGGCGTCGGACTGGTCTATGGCGGCGCCGGCGTCGGCCTGATGGGGGTGCTGGCCAACGCCGTGCTGTCGAACGGCGGCTTCGCCACCGGCGTCGTGCCGCGGCAGCTCGCGTACCAGGAGCTCGCGCACGAAGGGCTCAACCGCCTCCACGTCGTCGACACCATGCACCAGCGCAAGTACAGGATGCAGTCGCTGTGCCACGGGTGCCTGGCCCTTCCCGGCGGCTTCGGCACCATCGAGGAGATCTTCGAAGCGCTCACGTGGGCGCAGAAGCCGCTGCTGCTGCACGAGAAGCCGTGCGTCTTCGTCGACATCGACGGCTACTACGATCACCTCTTCCGCTTCCTGGACCACGCGACGACCGAGGGGCTGCTGCTCGAGAGCAACCGCGCGCTCGCCCGCCGGGCGCCGACGGCGACGGCGTCCCTGCGCGAGATCCAGGCGGTGTGGGACGCCGAGGAGGAGGCCCTGCAGCAGATGCTGCGGGAGTACCGGCGCTGAACGCGTCGACCGCGCCGTCAGGGGCCGGCCGCCGCCGGTGGCCCGCCGCTTCCCGCTCCCTCCGCTTCGTCCTCCAGCACGACCGCGGTGCCGTAGGCGAGGAGTTCGGCCGCAGCGCCCATGATCATCGACGTCGAGAACCGCAGCGAGACGACGGCGTTGGCGCCCAGCTCGTGAGCCTCGTCCACCATCCGGTCCAGCGCCTGCTCGCGCGACTCGGCCAGGAGCTTCGTGTACTCGGCGACCTCGCCGCCGACGATATTGCGCAACACCGCCATGATGTCCTTGCCGAGGTGGCGCGTCCTGATCGTGCTCCCGCGCACGAGCCCCAGGGTGCGTGCGATCCGCTTGCCTGCCACCCGATTCGCGGTGACCACGATCATTTGTGCACCTCGCGGTAGCGGTCGGTCTTCGCCGCCTTCAGCCGGTCGAGCAGCACCCCGAGGAACAGCAGCGCGAAGCCGGACACCCCTCCCAGCAGGAGGAGTCGCTCGACGAGGTTATCGGTTTCCTGCCAGCTTCCCCACAGGGCGTAGCCGGCGAGGAGCGCCCCCCAGGCGGTCGCCAGCGGCCACCCCAGCCCGACCAGCAGTCGGCTCGTCCCGGTCCGCGGCGTCTCGGACCACTCGTCGTCCCGCGGCGTCTCGAACTCGGACGTCATCGTCGCCTCCCGCACCGCGCGCAGGTCCTCGACCACGGCGCGGCAGACTGCGCACTGCTCCAGGTGCACCCTGACCCGTTGCCCGTCGCGCTGCACCAGCGCCCGGTCGACGTATCCGGAGAGGAGAGCCTCGTCGAACGTCCGCCCACAGGGCTCAGGCATGACGTCCTCCTTCTTCGAGCCGCGCCCGGAGCTGCCGCCGGGCGCCGTGCAGCCGCGACATCACCGTGCCGATGGGGATGCCGAGCACCTGCGCGATGTCGCCGTAGGACAGGTCGTGGAAGTCGCGCAGCACGATGATCTCGCGCTTCTCGGCCGGCAGGGCGGCGAGGGCGCGCCAGACGCGCTCCTTCAGCTCCTGCCGGTGGAGATCCGCCTCCGGCCCCGGCTGCGGGGCGGCCAGTTGCTCGACCAGGGCGTCCGACTCGCCAATCGCGTCGGCCGGTCGCCGCTGCCGCCGGCGCCAGAGGTCGCGCACCTGGTTCCGCACGATGGTGAACAGCCAGGGCTGCACGCGGCGGGCGGCGTCGAAGCTCTCCAGGGTGCTGAAGAACCGCAGCATCGCGTCCTGGGTCACGTCCATCGCGTCGTCCCGGTTGCCCAGCATGTGGAGGGCCAGCAGGTACGCGGCCCGGCGATAGCGCCGGGCCAGGGCGTCGCACGCGGCCGGCTCGCCGGCCTTGGCCAGGTCGATGAGTTGCCGGTCGGATTCGGCATCCCCGCCGGCCAACGCCGCCGCCGCGGACTCAACCATCACGGTATGCACATCCCCTTCTACGTATCGGCCGGTCCGCTATTCACGGGTCGGCCGGGCGCGGCGCGGTCCCCGGGCCCCTGGCCGGACTTGCGACGGCCTCGACGCCGTGGTTGCCACGGGCCGGCGGCCCGACGACGGGCGTCCGGACCGCGGTTTCCTGCCAACGCCCGGTATGACCCAGGATTGCACGCAAATTGCCCGCGGCGGCTGTAGGGCGCCCGATCCGTCCCGATACAACACGGTGATGCTGTGGTTCTTCAAGGCGGCCGAGGGGCCGCCCCGGTTCATCGGCATCCACTGCGACTCGCGCCCCGAGGCCTGCGAGCTCGTGGTGCTGTATCCTGACGGATCGGAGGAGAGCGAGCGTTACGACGACCTCGCGGCGCTGGTCGAAGCGGCCAGGAACCTGGGCCGGGACCTGATCCGCCTGGGATGGGAGCCGTGCCCCACCGCCGCCACCCCGACCCGCCGCGAGAGCTGATTCCCACGCTCTCGCGCGCATGAACGTCTTCCTGGTCGACGGGACCTACGAGCTGTTCCGCCACTTCTATGCCGTGCCGCCGGCCAGGGACGTCGACGGGCGCGAGGTGGGCGCCGTCCGCGGCGTCCTCGGCTCGGTGCTGTCGATGCTCGAGGACGACGTGACCCACCTCGGCGTCGCCACCGACCACGTCATCGAGTCGTTCCGCAACGATCTCTGGCCGGGCTACAAGACGGGAGAGGGGGTCGACCCCGCCCTGCTCGGCCAGTTCGGTCTGCTCGAGGAAGCCCTCGACGCCCTCGGGGTCGCGGTGTGGCCGATGACGGATCTCGAGGCCGACGACGGGTTGGCGTCGTCGGCGGCGCGCGCGGCCCGCGACGCCCGCGTCGAGCAGGTGTTCATCTGCACGCCGGACAAGGACCTCGCGCAGTGCGTGACCGGGAGCCGGGTGGTGCAGTTCGACCGGCGGGCCGGCGCATTGCGGGACGAAGCGGGCGTGCGGGCGAAGTTCGGGGTGGCCCCGGCGTCGATTCCCGACTACCTCGCCCTCGTCGGCGACGCCGCCGACGGCTTCCCGGGGTTGCGGGGGTGGGGAGCCAAGTCGGCGGCGGCGGTGATCGGGCGCTACGGTCGCATCGACGCCATACCGGACGACCCCGCCGACTGGGACGTCGCGGTACGGGGCGCGGGCCGCCTCGCGGCCGAGCTCGCCGGCCACCGCGACCTCGCCCGGCGCTTCCGCGACCTCGCCACCCTGCGGACGGACGCGCGGCTGTTCGACTCCGTGGACGATCTGCGCTGGAGAGGCCCGCGCCCGGCTCTCTTCGACCTCTGCGCGCGGCTCAACGTCCCCGCCCACTTCGAGCGCGTCCAGGCCCTGGCGAATCGCTCCGCCGGCCGGTGACGGTCCTTCCCGCCCGCTTCCCCGGCCCTCGGCGCCCGGGCGCCCGCCCGGCGGCGGTCGGCAGGTTTCCGCCCGGCGCCGTTTCTAGTATCCTGCACCGTCCTTCGGGCGCTGAGGCCCGCGGACGCACATGCGATGCGACGACCTGCCAAGCGACCGCTGCCGCAATGGGCGCGCGACCTGATGGACGCGAACCCCGGGGCGCCGGCCCCGACGCCGGACGACCCGTTGCCCCCCTGGCTGGAGGAAGAGCTGACCCGCGTGCCGCTCTGGGCCCGAATCAGGGGCACCAGCGACATTCGGCAGGGGCATCCGTATCTCCTCATCGAGGACGTCCGCCGGCAGCCGGTGCTGATGCGGCAGGCGGCCGGCCTGCGCCCCGAGCTGGCCGCCCTCGCCCGTCGCCTCGTCGAGCGGGGCGTCCGGCGTCTCGTCTTCACGGGATGCGGCTCGGCCTTCCACACGGCCGAGCTCGGGGCGCTCCTGTTCCGGCAGTGGACCGGCTGGTCCACCGAGAGCCACGAGTCCCACGAGTTCTCGAACCACTGGCGCGGAGCGACGGAGCCGACCGCCCTCGTCCTCCAGTCGGCGACCGGCGGCAGCCGCGAGACGCTCGAGGCCGGTCGGCTGGCCCGGGACCGCGGGCTCTTCAGGGTCGGCCTGACCAACACGCCCGGGAGCGCGCTGGAAGAGCTGTGCGACGAGAGCGTCTGCTTCCCGTCCGGCCAGCGTTGCGGTCCCGACGTGTCGGTCCTGACGACGCGTGTCCTGGGCCTGTACCTCCTGGGCCTGGAGATCGGCGCGGCCACCGGGTCGCTCGCCGCCCGCGAGGCGGAGGAGCTGGGCGCGGCGGTCGCGGAGCTGCCGAACGCGGCGGCGCTGTTCCTCGAAGAAGAGGACGTGAACGTCTCGCAGATCGCCAACGCGCTCAAGGACCAGCGGGCGCTGCTGCTGTCCGGGGGCGGCGCCAACTGGTTCTCGGCCCGCGAGGGGGCCTTGAAGATAGAGGAGGAGAGCAGCCTGCTCTGCAAGGCCTACCGGCCCGCCGAGTACGCGCACAACGCGATCTCGCTGCTGTCGGAGGACGTCGGCACGGTCGTGGTCGCGCCTCCCGGGCCCTCGTATGCGCGGCTGCGCGACGCGGTGCGCACGGCCCGGGCCGCCGGCTCGCCGAGCCTGGCCCTGGTGGTCGACGGAGACGACACGGTGGCCCCGGACGCGACCTTCGTCATCGCCGTGCCGGGCACGACGCGCGAGCTGCTGATGCCGCCCCTGGCCGCGATCGCCTTTCAGTTGCTGGGCTACTACCTCGGCGCCGAGCGCGGCTTCAACCCGGACACGCTGCGCACGGACGACATCGACCATGCGCGGGCCTGGCTCACGGCGTTCCCGTTCGGATCGCACTAGCCGGGGCTGCTAGAATCGGAAGCACGTGACGCGCCGCGGACCTCGTCGAAAAAGCCGCGGATCGTCGCCCCGTCGTTCAACCGCCGTCCCGGTCGATCCGGGCCGCCATCGAGAGGAGATTCACAGATGCTCCCCGAGCCGAGTGCTCTCGCCACGTACGCGTTCGCCGTCGGCGCCGTGCTCCCGTTCGTCGTCGTTCTCGGCTGCGCCCTCGTGAACCTGGTCAAGCGCTGATCGCCGACGATGTCCGGACTGGCCGCACGCCATGTGCTGGCGCTGGCTCTCGCCTTGACGGTGCCCTCGCACGGGGCGGCCGGCCAGGACGACGACGCGCCCGCGGAAGGGCCCCGGCACCTGCTGATCGTGCTCGACGGGCTGCGCCCCGACTACGTGCGGCCCCACTTCATGCCGGCGCTCCACGCCCTGGGGCGGCGCGGGGTCGTCATGACCAGCCATCACGCGGTGTTCCCGACCGTGACCCGGGTCAACGCCGCGTCCATCTCCACCGGGGCCTATCCGGAGACCCACGGGTTGCTGGGCAACTCGGTGTTCTTCCCCCGGGCGGAGGCCGCCCGGTTCCTCTCGACGAGCGACCGCGGCAACCTGCTGCGGATCGAGGCGGCCGGGGACGAACGCCTGCTGACGGCGCCGACCCTGGGCGAGGTGCTCCAGTCGGCGGGCCGCCGGCTCCTCGTCATGAGCGCGGGCTCCAGCGGGTCGTCCTATCTGCTCAACCACACCGTCGCCGGCGGGGCCATCCTCCACTACGAGTACAGCCTGCCGGCCGGTCTGCGCGAGCGGGCCCTCGAACGCCTCGGACCGGTCCCGGAGGCGGGCACCCCCAACCACCGGAGGAACCGGTGGATCGTCGACGCGTTCCTCGAGGTCGCCCTGCCGGAGGTCGACCCGGCGGTGACGGTGCTGTGGCTCAGCGACCCCGACACCACCGCCCACCGGCATGGCATGGGCCACCCGCTGACGGTCGAGGCCCTGTTCCGGCTCGACGCCGAGATCCAGCGCCTTCAGGACGGCCTCGCCGCGGCCGGCCTGTCCGGGTCGACGAACGTCTGGGTCACCTCGGACCACGGGTTCTCCGAGCACACCGGCGGCATCGACCTCGACGCGGTGCTGGCGCCGTTCGCGGGGGTCCTCGACGACGGCGCCCCCCGCATCGTGGCCGGGGCCGGCGCCGTCTACGTGCGCGACGGCGACCCCGCCGCGGTGTCGGGGGTGGCCGCCGCCCTGCAGGCGGCCGAGGGGGTGGGGGCGGTCTTCACGCGGGGCGCCCGCCTCGGCGCCCCCGAGGGCTCGGCGCCCGGCACCCTGTCGTTCGACCTCGCGCGCTGGGGCCATCCCCGCGCCGCCCAGGTCCTCTACTCGCCCGACTGGACGGCGGCGGCGGGCCGGTACGGCTTCCGCGGCACGGCGGCGCAGCCGGGCGTCGCGGGCCACGGCAGCTCGAGCCCGTTCGACATCCACAGCACGCTGCTGGCGGTCGGCTCCGACCTGAAGGCGGGCGTCGAGATCGCGGTGCCGAGCGGCAACGTCGACTTCGCCCCGACGTTCCTCCATGTGCTGGGGATCGAGATTCCCGCCTCGATGCAGGGGCGGGTGCTCCACGAAGCGCTGCGCGAGGGTCCGGACCCGTCCGCGGTCGCGGTCGCGGTGTCCGAAGTGCGGGTCGAGTCGGCGGACGGCCGGTACCGGTTGACGGCCGTGGTCTCGCAAGTCGACGGCCGGTCTTATCTGGACTACACCGCCGTCGAGCGCCCCGAGTAGTCCACTCGGCCCGCCGGCATCGGGAGCCCCACCGCGGCCGCGGCGGCCCGGTTCGGCCGGAGCTCCCGCCCGGGTGGCGGGCTACGACGCGGACGCCTGCGGCGCCGTCGGCTCGCTCTCGTCCGGGGGGCCGTCCACCACCCGCCCGTCGAACAGGTGCACCTCGCGGCCGGCGTGCTGGGCGTAGCGCGGGTCGTGGGTGACCATGCAGATCGTCGACCCCTCGGCGTGCAGGCCCGCGAGAAGCTGCATCACCGCCTCGCCGTTCTTCGAGTCCAGGTTGCCCGTCGGCTCGTCGGCGAGCAGGATCGAGGGCTGGCCGGCGACGGCGCGGGCCACCGCCACCCGCTGCTGCTGGCCGCCGGAGAGCTGGCTGGGCAGGTGCTTGGCGCGGTGGGCCATCTCGACCTTCTCGAGGGCCTCGTTCACCCGCTGCCGCCGCTCGGCCGGCCGCATGCCGCGGTAGGTCAGGGGCAGCTCGACGTTCTCGTAGACGGTGAGGTCGCCGATCAGGTTGAAGCTCTGGAAGATGAAGCCGATCTCGCGATTCCGGGTCCGGGCGCGGTCCGACATCTTGAGGCTCGCCACCGGCCGGCCGTTCAACTGGTACTGACCGTCGGACGGGGAGTCGAGCAGCCCGAGGATCGACAGCAGCGTCGACTTGCCGCAGCCGGAAGGCCCCGAGATCGCGATGTACTCGCCGGGGTAGATGTCGAGGTCGATCTCCGCGAGGGCATGGGTCTCCACCTCGTCCGTGAAGAAGATCTTCGTGACCTTGTCGAGATGAATCAGCGGCTGGGCTGCGTCGTTCATTTTGCTGGCTCTCCTGGCTGTACCCCCGGAATCCGGCGGCCCTGGCTCCGTGGCAGGTCGGGCTCGGCGTTTTGTCCCGGCAACCGGGCTTCTAGTTCAACTGGATGCGGTCGACGTCGTCCCACTGGGACATGTCCGACAGCACGACCTGATCGCCGGGCTGGAGCCCGTCGCGCACCTCGATGGTGTTCACCGAGCTGCGGCCGAGGCTGACCCGGGTCCGCACCGCCTCGTCGCTGTCGGGCACGAGCCTGAACAGGGTGACCACGCTGTCTTCCTGCCCGTACACCGGCCGGCCCACGTAGACGACGTCCACGAGCCGCTCGAGCTCGATGGTGCCGTCCACGGTCAGGTCCGGCCGGGCGCCGCGCGGCAGCTCGCCGTCGAGCGACACGTCCACGGTGACGGTGCCCTGCTGCACCGCGGGGTCGATGCGGATGACCTGTCCGGGAATGACGCCGTTGCGCGTGTCGATGGAGGCGGGCTGGCCGATCTGGACGTCCCTGGCCTGCGTCTCGGCGATCCGCAGCTCGGCCATGAGCTGCGTCGGGTCGCCGACCCGCGCGAGGTTCGTGCCGGGGGTGACGCTGGCCCCTTCCTCGAGCGGCACCTCCTGCAGCACCCCGGCCACCCCCGCCGTGACCCGCAGGTCCCCGACCTCGTCGCGGCGCAGCTCGTAGATGGTCTCGAGGCGGTCGACCTCGGCCTGCTCGGCCGCGAGCTGGGTCTCCATCGAGTCGATGAGGATATCGAGCCGCTGCTGCTCGATCTCGTGCCCGATGCGGGCCTGGTTCGCGGCCGACTGCTTCTGCCGGAGCTGCAGCTCCGAGACGAGCTGGTCCCTGAACAGCTCCTCGTCGAGATTGGCCTCGTACTCCGCCTGGGTGAGCCTCGATTCCGCGGTGGCGACGGTCGCGCGTTGCGTTAGCACCTCCCGGTCCAGCTCCACCCGCCGGCTCTTGAAGCGGGCTCGTGCCGCCTCGAGCTGGAGCTGCGCCTCCAGCGCCTGCTGCTCGAGCTGGGGGTTGCTCAGCTCGACGATGACGGTGTCGGGCTCGACGGTGACCCCGGGCCGGAGGACGATGCGCTCCACCGTGCTGTTGGTGATGGCCGAGATCCAGCGGATCTCCTCCGGCACCAGCGTGCCGGTTCCCCGCACCTGCCGCAGCATCTCGCCGCGCTGCACGGTGTCGGTGTAGACGGTGTCCTGGTCGACCCTGGGCGCGGCCGGCTCGAGGCGCGACACCCCGACCGTGATCAGGATGACCACGATCCCGGTTCCGACCCCGTACACGATTCGGCGCACCCGCTTGGCCCGGGCGATGTCAGGACGTGCGATGTCGACCATCACGAGTTCCTCTGAGCCGCGACGGCCCGAGCGGCGTTCTTGCCGCGCCCCCGCGAAATTAGACGCTGACCCGATGCCGAAAGTTGCGCGCCGGCCAGCCCGCCCATCGTCGCCTGCGGCTCCGCTGGGCGCCCAACCAACCCTGCAGGAGTCCGCGCCGTTCTACGGCGCAGACTCCTGGCCCGCCCATCGTCGCCTGCGGCTCCGCTGGGCGCCCAACCAACCCTGCAGGAGTCCGCGCCGTTCTACGGCGCAGACTCCTGGGCTTCCACGATGCCGGCCACGGCGGCCGAGATCCGAATCCAGTTCTCCGTCTCCACGTTCAACTGCTTCCGGCCTCCGGCCGTCAGCTCGTAGTACTTCGCCTGGCGGTTGTTCTCCGACTTGCCCCACGAGGCTCGAATCCAGCCCTGCTGCTCCAGGCGGTGCAGCGCCGGGTAGAGCGACCCCTGGTTGACCTGCAGCACGTCCCGCGACAGTTGCTGGATGCGTTGCGAGATGGCCCAACCGTGCATCCGGCCGGTGGACAGGGTCTTCAGAATCAGCAGCGCCAGGGTTCCCTGCAGCAGGTCCGGTTTCTTCGTCGACACTGGAGTCTTCCCAGGAAATTGCCGCCCCCGGCTCCGTTCCCGGCCTCGCGATTCGGCAGGGGCCGCGCGTCCCTCGACGCCGACCCCTAGATGCCCGACAAGAAGATGTTGCACCCGCCCGGCCCGGATGTCAAGGTCTCGGCGGTGCGGCCCGATCTCTCGGCCACCGGTTTGGGGTAGGCTTATCGGGTCGTGCCATCACTGCGCCTCTCGGGACCGGGAGTCCGGCGCGCGGCCGGGCGTGGCGCACGAGGTCCGGTGGCCGCGTGACACGGGGCCATGCAGGGCGCTTGAAGTTCCGTTCCGTCCAGGAGTCATCACCATGCCAAGAGCTGCCATACGCCGTTTGCCGATTCTCCTCGCGCTGCCCGCGCTGGTCCTCGGAATCGGGCTTCTGCCCGCCGGGCCGGCCTCGGCCCAGGGGCACCACGGGCTCGCGCGCGATCTGGGCCACGCCGACCCCGCCGCGGTGGGCCTGTCCGCCGAGCGCCTCGAGCGGCTCGACGCCGGGATGCAGCGGATGGTCGACGAAGGCAAGCTGGCGGGCGTCGTGACCATGCTCGCGCGGAACGGCAAGGTCGCCTTCGTCGACAGCGTGGGGGTGCAGGACGTCGAGTCGGGGACGCCGATGGCCGCCGACTCCATCTTCCTCATCTACTCGATGACCAAGCCCATCACCGCCGCCGCGCTGATGATCCTCTACGAGGAGGGCAAGTGGCAGATCGACGAGCCGGTGTCCAACTTCATCCCCGAGCTCGCCGATCTCCGCGTCCACGCCGGCGAGTACGCCGACGGCTCGCCGGTGCACGAGGCCGCGACCCGCTCGATGACGATGCGCGAGCTGCTGACCCACTCGGGGGGGCTGGACTACGGGTTCGACAACCACCCCGTCGCGCGCGCGTATCGGGACAAGAGCGTGCTCGACGCCGACGCGCCGCTGCAGGACATGATCGACAAGCTGGGGATGCTGCCGCTGCGGTACCAGCCCGGCACGCGGTGGCACTACAGCATCTCGGTCGACGTGCAGGGCTACCTCGTCGAGAAGCTGTCCGGGCAGCCGTTCGACGAGTTCCTGCTCGAGCGGATCTTCGAGCCCCTCGGCATGGTCGACACCGCGTTCTTCGTGCCGGCGGGCGATGTCGACCGGGCCGCCCGCATTCACCAGGATGGGGACGAGGGGCTCGAGCTCGCCGACAACGAGGTTCGCACCCTGCCGCCGGCCGGTCCTTCCGGGGGCGGCGGGCTCTACTCGACGGCCGGCGACTACATGCGGTTCATGCAGATGCTGCTGAACGGCGGCGAGCTCGGCGGGGCCCGGCTGCTGTCGCCGCGCTCGGTCGAGATCATGCGCACGAACCACCTGCTGCCGGGGCCGCTCGGCACGCGGCCGGCCGGGCGGGGCTTCAGCTTCGGGTTCGAGGTCGTCACCGACGCCGCCGCGGCCGGCGAAGCCTACGGCGACGGCACCTACCGTTGGGGCGGGGCGGCCGGCACGTGGTTCTGGATCGATCCGAAGACCGACCTCGCCTTCGTGGGGATGATCCAGCACCGGGGGGCCGCGGTCGGCGAGGTGCAGTCGATTTCGCGCAACTTCGTCTACGGGGCGCTGACCCGCTGATCGACATCGGGAGCGGAGCCTGCGTCCTTCCGGGGGCGCAGGCTCCCGGCGTTCAGGGTCCGCGTCGGTCCGCGAGCTCGAACTCGCTCCACTGCGTCGTCGTGTTCCGGCGGGTGGTCCGGAACAGCACGCGCACGTGGAAGTAGACGTCGAACTCGGTGTTCAGCCAGACGTCTTCGGCGACGGGCCGCCGCTCGAGCCGTCCGGTGGCGTTGGAGATGGAGCCGAGGATGCCCCACCACAGGCGCACGCGGTCCATCAGCTCGAAGCTGACCTGGGCGATCTCGTAGGTCTCGCGGTCGATCCAGGCCTCGCCCCGCGAGTTGTTCAGGGCGTGGTCGATGCGCCTGCGCACCGGGAGGTTCCCGGGCCGGGGCTCGAACGAGATCACGTAGCTGGGGCGGCCCCGCAGGTCGCGCACCCCTTCCAGCTTGGCCGTGAACCGGGCGACCATCTCTTCGTCGAACTTGATCTCGTTCTCCGCCGCCTCCCGCTCCCGCTCCGCGCGCTTCCTCGGGTCGGCGATCTCGGCCTGGAACTCCTCCCAGCGCTTCTCCTGCTCGCGCCGGCCGCGCGCGTCGAGCGGTTCCCCGTCCCTGGCCTTCAGCCGGCTGAACAGGGCGCCCTGGTACGGCTCCAGCTCGTAGAGCAGGGTCTCGTCGTCGGTGACCTCGCCGTCTCCGTCGAACTGGCGGATCCGTTGCGTCATGGCGCGGCGGTAGCGGGTCTCGAAGCCCTCCTCCTCGGCCCAGGCCGCGCGCTCGAGGGCCCGGTCGATGATCTCGCGCAGCTCGGGGTCGACGGGGTCCGGGGAGGTGACGGGCTGACCGCCGGCGAGGGCCACGACCGCGAGGCCGGCGACGAGCGTGACGGCGAGCAACCGGGAAGACGGTGAAGAGCTGTGCTGCATGGTCGGCTGAGGGCGGAATCCTGTCGATCCTATCGCACCGGCGAAGCCGCAGGCGACGATTGGCGGGCCACCGGCACTTGATGGCCGTCGGCGCGATTGACTAAGCTCTTGGGTTGCCGACCGAACCGGGCTCCGAGCCGCGGATCGAGTCGGCGAGGCCGGCCGATTGAACGCCGCCCCGGCCAATCGGGTTCCGGATGCGTCCAAAGACGACAGGCGGGAGGCGTCGCCGCCCGTGAGCGTGTGAACGTGGTCGCCCCGTGCGCCGCGGGCGCGGGGGGGCGACGAGGCAGATCGACATGGTTGAGGAAGTTGCAGCGAAGGAGAGCCCGGCGGCGGAGCCGGCCGCGCAGGCGGCGGCTCCCGCGGCCATGATCGACGCGCGCGGGCTGAGCAAGTACTACGGGCCGTTCGTCGCCGTCGACGACGCCTCGTTCTCGATTCCCCAGGGGCAGGTGGTGGCCTTCCTGGGGCCGAACGGGGCCGGCAAGACCACCCTGATGCGCATGCTCACGGGCTTTCTCGCGCCGAGCGCGGGCAACGCCGCGATCTCCGGGTTCGACGTGCGGGAGCAGCGCATCGAGGCCTCGAGGCGGCTCGGCTACCTGCCGGAGAACGGGCCGCTCTACCCCGACATGACGCCGCTCGAGCTGCTCGGCTTCTTCGGCGAGGCGCGCGAGATGGCCCCGCGGACGCTCGGGGACCGCATCGAGGCGGTCGTCGAGGTCTGCGCCCTCGGGCTCGTGCTCGAGAAGCCGATCGGCAAGCTCTCGAAGGGCTACAAGCAGCGGGTGGGGCTGGCCCAGGCCCTGCTGCACGACCCGGAGGTGCTGATCATGGACGAGCCCACGGCGGGCCTCGACCCCAACCAGATCAAGCAGTTCCGCGAGAACATGCAGCGGCTGGGCCGCACCAAGACCCTCCTCATCTCGACCCACATCCTGCAGGAGGTCGAGGCGGTGGCCGACCGCGTCCTGCTGATCCACAACGGCCGGCTCGTGTTCGACGGGGCGGTCGCGGACCTCGAGGAGAACGGCTCGCTCGACGAGCCCTTCTACCGGCTGACCCGCGAGCCGCAGGAGGCCTCGCCGGCCCCGGCCGGCGCACCGATATCCTGATTGGGAGACGACGAACGAACGATGGGCACCAAGGTCAACTTCGCAATCGTCCGGGCGCTGGCCAAGCGGGACCTGCGGCTCTACTTCAGCAGTCCCTCGGGCTACGTCTTCATCACCCTGTTCATCTTCCTGAGCGCGGCCGCCGCGTTCTGGCAGGACCGGTTCTTCCTCGACAACCTCGCCAACCTCGATCAGCTCAACCAGGTCTTCCCGTTCCTCCTGCTGCTGTTCATCCCCGCCCTGACGATGTCGGTGTGGTCGGAGGAGCGCCGGCTGGGGACGGCCGAGCTGCTGTTCACGCTCCCCGCCACCGAGCTCGAGGTCGTGCTGGGCAAGTACGTCGCCACCCTCGGCATCTACACCGCCTCGCTGGTGCTGTCACTGAGCCACGTGGTGGTCCTGTTCTTCCTGGGGAGCCCCGACCTGGGGCTGATGCTGGGCAACTACATCGGCTTCTGGCTGGTGGGGGCGGCGCTCGTGCCGGTGGGCATGCTCGCCTCGCTGCTGACCGCCAACGTCACCGTCGCGTTCATCCTGGGGGCGGCGTTCTGCGGCGCGGTCATCTTCGTCGACTCGGTCGTCGCCGCGGTCAGCGTCGACGCCGGCCGGCTCGTGGCCCCGTTCAGCGTGTTCGCCCCGTTCTGGGACTTCAGCCGGGGCGTCCTGACCCTGTCGGGGCTCGCCATGTTCGCATCGGTGGCCGCGCTCTTCCTCTACCTGAACACGATGATCGCCGGGCGGCGCCACTGGCCGCGGGAGCCCGACGGGTTCCCGATGTGGGCGCACCAGGCGATACGGGTGGTGGCGGTGGCGGTGGTGCTGGCGGGCGTCAACATGCTGGTGGCGCGCGCCGCCGTCCGGCTGGATGTCACCGCCGAGCGGCTCTCCTCGGTCAGCGCCGAGACGCGGCGGCTGCTCGCCGAGCTGCCCGGGGACCGTCCGGTGTTCATCCAGGCGTTCCTGAGCCCGGTGGTGCCGGAGCTCTTCGTGCAGGCGCGGTCGAACCTGATCCGGACCCTCGAGGAGATCGACGCCATCGCCGGGCCCCGGGTCGAGGTGCTGATAGAGGACACCGAGCCGTTCTCCGACGCGGCGATCCGGGCCCGCGAGAAGTTCGGCATCGGCCCCCGCCAGATGCGCGACGTGGCCGGCGGCCGTTCCGAGATCGTCGACGTCTTCATGGGCGTCGCGTTCACGTCGGGGGCCGAGCAGCAGGTGATCCCGTTCTTCGACCGGGGGCTGCCCACCGAGTACGAGGTGGTGCGCACCATCCGCGTGGTTTCGGGCAGCGAGCGCCAGCGGGTCGGCGTCGTCGACACCATGGTGAAGATCTTCGGGGGCCAGAACCTCGCGAGCGACCAGCAGTTGCCGCAGTGGTCGGTCGTGAACGAGCTGCGCAAGCAGTACGAGGTGGTCGAGGTCAACGCCGAGTTCCCGATCCCGGAGGACATCGACGCCCTCCTCGTCGCCCTGCCGTCGTCGATGCAGACCGACCAGATGGCCAACGTCGCCGAGTACGTCCGCCAGGGCCGGCCGGCGATGATCCTCGTCGACCCGCTGCCGGCCGTGAACCCGACCCTGGCTCCGACCGAGTGGGTGGGGGACGGCAACCCGTTCACCTACCCGCCGGGCTCGGCCCGGCCCGGCCCGCGGGGCAACGTCCGAGAGTGGATACGCGATCTCGGCGTCGACTGGGAGCCGACGCGGATTCTCTGGGACAGCTACAACCCGCACCCGGACCTGTCGTACATGCCGTCCGAGGTGGTCTTCCTCGGCCCCGGCAACGAGAACCCCGAGACCTTCAATCCGGACGTGGACGTGGTCCGCGACCTGCAGGAGCTGGTGTTCCTGTATCCCGGGTTCCTGCGTCCGGCGGGCGGCCCCGACGCCGACCCGGAGATCGAGTTCGAGCCGCTGCTGCGGACCGGCGTCGTGTCGGGGCACACCGGCTACTTCTCGATCGTGCGGCAAAGCTTCTTCGGCCCCTCGATCAACCCCAACCCGGTCCGCGAGCAGGACGACGAGGACTTCGTGGTGGCGGCCCGCGTGAGGCGGGCGGGGCCTGCCTCGACGGCGCCGGAGGCGGCCGAGGAGGCCGCGAGCGAGGAGTCTGCGGGCGACGAGTCGGCGACCGGGGAGGCCATGAGCGAGGACGCCGGGGCGGACGAGACTGCGGTAGAGGAGTCGGAGACCGGCCCGGCGGGGCCGGCCGAGTCCGAGGCGGGGGCGTCGAGCGAGCCCGAGGCATCGGCCGAATCGGCGGCATCGGCCGGGTCGGCGGCATCGGCCGAGTCCGAGTCGTCCGCCGAGTCCGAGTCATCGGCGGAATCGGGGGCGTCCGCCGGGTCGGCGTCGGCCGAGTCGCAGGCGTCGGCCGAATCGGGAGCCTCGTCGTCGGACGCGCCTTCGGAGGCGCAGCCGCCGGCCGAGACCGGCGAGCCCGCCCCGTCGGGCCAGGAGCCGCAGGGGACGGCCGCGGCCGAGCCGGATGCGTCCGCGCAGGACGACCCGGCCGCACCGGAGGCGCAGGGGGGTGGGGTAGCCACTGCCGACCAGCCCGAGGAGGCCGAGCCCGAAGCGGCTGAGCCCGAGGCCCCGGCTGCGCCCGAGTCGGCCGGCCAGGCGGCCGCGGCCGATGCCGAGGAGTCGTCCGAGTCGGGCGAGCCCGGTGCCGGCCAGGCGACCGAGGAGGCCGAAGCCGCCGCCGGGGAGAACGAGTCCGGCTCGGACTGGACCACCGAAGGCCCCCTGAACGTCGTGGTCGTCGCCGACCTCGACTTCATCAGCGAGCAGTTCTTCCAGATTCGCGAGGTCGCGCCCGGCAACCTCAACTTCGACAACGTCACGTTCTTCCTCAATGCGATGGACTCGCTGCTCGAGGACGACTCGTTCATCGGGCTGCGCAGCCGCCGCGCCCGTCACCGGACCCTCGAGCAGGTCGAGGCCCAGACCGCCGAGTTCATCGAGCAGCGCACCCTCGACGAGCAGCAGGCGGAAGAGGAGGCGGAGCAGGCGCTGAGCGACGCCCAGAACCGGCTGAACGAGCGGGTGGCCGAGGTGCAGAACCGCACCGACATCGACGCGCAGGCCAAGCAGATCATGGCCCGCAACCTCGAGGAGGTCGAGAACCGCCGGCTGGCGGTGCTGTCGACCAACATCGAGACCGAGAAGCAGACCAAGATCCGGGCCAGCCTCGAGCGGATGGAGACCCAGGTCCGGCGCATCCAGAGCACCATCAAGACGTTCGCGATCCTGCTGCCGCCGGTGCCGGTGTTCGCGCTCGGGGTGGCGATCTTCGTGCGCCGGCAGCGGCGCGAGCGCGAGGGCGCGGCGGCGGCCCGGCGCCTGCGGGACTGACCGTTTCCGCTCCCTGGGGCGGCAGCGTATCCAGGCGGGGTTGGTTGGGCGGCAATCGGAGCCGCGGGAGGCGGTTTCCGGTTCGGCCGCCCTCGATCGACGGGGTACGACCATGACGGAACTGGAGAAGACGACGGCATTCGGCGGGGCGGCCATCCTGGTCGTCGCCCTCGCTCTCACCACCGCGCCGAGCCGCTCGGCGCCGGACGCGTTCTTCGACGTCGGCGAGACCTTCTTCCCCGACTTCACGGACCCCGAGGCGGCCACGTCGCTCGAGGTCGTCGAGTTCGACGAGGACACCGCGGCCGCCGCCACTTTCCGGGTGATGAACCGGAACGGGCTGTGGACCATCCCGTCGCATCACGACTACCCCGCCGACGGCGAGGAGCGGCTCGCCAACACCGCGGCCGGCATGATCGCCATCACCAAGGACGACTTCCGCTCCGACAACGTGACCGACCACGAGGCGTTCGGGGTCATCGACCCCCTCGACGAGGGCGTCAGCAGCCTGCGCGGCCGCGGCCGCCGGGTCACCTTCCGGGGGGCGAGCGAGGAGGTGCTGGCCGACCTCGTCATCGGCAACCCGGTCGAGGGGCGGCCGGGGCTGAACTTCGTGCGGGTGCCCGACCAGAACCGCGTCTATGCGGCGAGGACCGACATCGGCATCTCGACCGACTTCAGCGACTGGATCGAGACCAACCTGCTCGGCGTCGAGCGCGACGACGTCAAGCGGATCGAGCTGAACGAGTACCAGGTCGACGAGCGCACCGGGAGCGTGGTGCGGCGGGGCGAGTTCACCGTCGACTGGGTCGAGCAGGACGTGTGGACGGCCGACGACGTGCCCGACGGCAAGGAGGTCGACTACGTGCAGATGAACCTGCTCGTGGGCGGCCTCATGGGGATCCGGATCGTCGGCGTGCGCCCCAAGCCGGAGGGACTGACGGGCAACCTGCGGCAGGCGTTCGAGGCGCGCACCATCACCAACGCCGACCTGCAGACCATGCAGGCGCGCGGGTTCTATCCGACCCAGGCCGGCGAGATGCTGTCCAACGAGGGCGAGCTGAAGGTGCGCACCGACCTCGGGGTGCTCTACACGCTGCGCTTCGGCGAGATCCTCTACGGCAGCGGCAACGCGGTGTCGATCGGCGACGACACGAGCGACGACGAGGAGACCGGCGGCGGCGAGAACCGCTACGTCCTCATCAACGCCGAGTTCGATCCCGAGGCCCTGCCCGAGCCGGAGCGGCCCGCCAACCGCGACTTCGAGAACAAGGCCGAGTCGCAGTGGACCGACGCCGATCGCGAGAACCGGGAGCGGGCCGACCTGCACGCGCAGTGGGAGCGCCGCACCGCCGACGGGCGCGCCCGCGCCGAGGAGCTCGCCACCCGCTTCGCGCGGTGGTACTACGTGATCTCCGCCGGCAGCTACAACCGGGTGCACAAGACCCGCGACGAGCTCCTGAAGGACGTCGAGGACGCCGATGCGGCCCTCGAGGAGGACGACCTGCTCGTCGAGCCGGTCGCACCGGCCGCGCCGGTGGAGCCGGAAGAGGCGGCCGCGCCCGCCGAGCCTTCGGCTGCGGCGCCGGCTGCGCCCGCCGAGCCTTCGGCTGCGGCGCCGGCTGCGCCCGCCGAGCCTTCGGCTGCGGCGCCGGCTGCGCCCGCCGAGCCTTCGGCTGCGGCGGCGCCGGCTGAACCTGCGGCGCCCGCGGCGCCGGCTGAACCCGCCGAGCCTGCGGCGCCGGCTGCGCCTGCGGCGTCCGTAGCGCCGGCTGAACCCGCCGCGCCCGCGGCGCCGGCTGAACCTGCGGCGCCCGCGGCGCCGGCTGAACCTGCGGCGCCCGCGGCGCCGGCCGACCCCGACGCGCCTCCGGCGTAACGCGCCGTCCGGACGTCACGTCCCGCGACGGACCTCGCAGCCGCGACACGGGTTGCGGGAACTGGGAAACCGCATGGGCAGGACACTGCTGAAGAAGGTCTGGGACCTCCACACCGTTCGTCCCCTGTCGACGGGCCAGACGCAGCTCTTCATCGGGCTGCACCTGATCCACGAGGTGACGACGCCGCAGGCGTTCGACATGCTGCGGTCGCGGGGCATCGGCGTGGCGTTCCCCGAGCGCACGTTCGCCACCACCGACCACATCATCCCCACCCTCGACCAGGCGCGGCCGTTCGACGACCCCCTGGCCGAGGCGATGCTGTCGGCCCTCGAGCGGAACTGCCGGGAGTTCGGCATCCCGCTCTGGAACCTCGACAGCGACCGGCAGGGCATCGTGCACGTCATCGGCCCCGAGCTGGGGCTCACGCAGCCCGGCATGACCATCGCCTGCGGCGACAGCCACACCTCGACCCACGGCGCCCTGGGCGCCGTCGCGTTGGGCATCGGGACGTCGCAGGTGCGCGACGTGCTGGCGTCGCAGTCGCTGGCCATGAGCCCCCTCAAGGTGCGGCGCATCTCCGTCGACGGCGAGCTCGCGCCGGGCGTGTTCGCCAAGGACGTGGTGCTCGAGATCATCCACCGGCTCGGCGTGAAGGGGGGCGTCGGCCACGCCTACGAGTACGGCGGCTCGGTCGTCGACCGCATGAGCATCGACGAGCGGCTGACCGTCTGCAACATGTCCATCGAGGGGGGGGCGCGGGTCGGCTACGTGAACCCCGACGAGACGACGTTCGACTACCTGCGCGGGCGGCCGTTCGCGCCGGCGGGCGAGGCCTTCGACCGGGCCGTCTCGTGGTGGCGCTCGATGGCCTCCGACCCCGGGGCCGACTACGACGACGTCGTCGAGATCGACGCGGCCGGGATCGAGCCGCGGGTGACGTGGGGCATCAACCCCGGCCAGTCGGTGGGCGTGAGCCAGCGCATCCCGGCCGCGGGGTCGAACGGCGGGGTGGCCGAGGCCCTCGAGTTCATGGGGCTCGCCGGCGGCGACCCCATCCGGGGCACGAGGATCGACGTCGCCTTCGTCGGGTCCTGCACCAACTCGCGTCTCTCCGACCTGCGCGAGGCGGCGCGCATCGCGAAGGGCCAGCGGGTGGCGGGCCACGTGAAGGCGCTGGTGGTGCCCGGCTCGCAGGCGGTGCGCGCGGCGGCCGAGGCCGAGGGCCTCGACGAGGTGTTCCGCGAGGCCGGCTTCGAGTGGCGCGGCGCGGGGTGCTCGATGTGTCTGGCCATGAACCCCGACCGGCTCGAGGGGCGGCAGGTCTGCGCCTCGTCGTCGAACCGGAACTTCAAGGGGCGCCAGGGCAGCCCCACCGGCCGCACCCTGCTCATGAGCCCCGCGATGGTGGCCGCCGCCGCGCTGGCCGGCGAGGTGACCGACGTGCGGACGGTGTTGCGGGAGTCCGTTGCTCATGCGTGAGATCGACCGTATCGAAGGCACCGGGATACCCGTGCGCGGGGACAACATCGACACCGACCGCATCATTCCCGCGCGGTTCCTGAAGGCGATCACGTTCGACGGGCTCGGCGACCACGTCTTCGAGGACGACCGCGCGGCGATGCCCGATCACCCGTTCTCGAACCCCGCCTACGCGGGCGCGCGGATACTGCTCGCGAACGAGAACTTCGGCTCCGGCTCGTCCCGCGAGCACGCCCCCCAGGCGCTGAAGCGCTGGGGCATCCACGCCTGCGTCGGCGAGTCGTTCGCCGAGATCTTCCGCGGGAACTCGCTCGCCATCGGCCTCGCCTGCGTGACCGCGCCGCGTGACGTGATCGGCGGCCTGATGACCCGGGTCGAGGCCGCCCCCGCAACCCGGCTGGCGCTGTCGCTCGCGGATCGCGTTCTGGACGCGGACGGCCAGCGGGTCGGCGTCGCCGTCGAGGACCAGGTCCGCGACGCCCTGCTCTCGGGGACGTGGGACGCCACCGGGCTGCTCCTCGACGATTTCGACGTCGTCCGCGGCGTCGCGTCCCGCGTGCCCTACGTGCGCGGCTTCTGACCCGCGGCGCGCGCCCGGGCCGCCTCGAGGAACGCTCCCGCCGCGTGAGACGACATCCCCGTCCGGCGGTAGACGAGCCGCAGGTCGCGGGGCGCGCGCAGCTCGGGCACCCGCACGGCCGCGAGCTGGCCCCGGGCGATCTCGGAGAGCGCGCAACGCCGCGGCAGCAGCGCGACCCCCAGGTCCATCTCGACCGCCCGCTTGATGCCGTCGAGGCTCGGCAGCGAAAGCTGGATGTTGATCGACGCGTGGTGCTCCTCGAAGCGCCGCAGGACGAGGTCGCGCCGCGGCGACGGGTCGTTGTGGGCGATGACCGTCTGCCGCCCGAACTCGCTCATGGCGATGGTCTCCCGGGCGGCCAGCGGATGCTCGGGATGCGTCAGCATGACGAGCTCGTCGACGCCGAGCCGCAACGACCGCAGCCCGCGCTCGCCCGGCGGATAGGTCACGAGCCCGAAGTCGAGGCTGCGGTCGAGGACCTCGCCGGGAATCTGCCGCGAGTGCACGCGGCGCATCTCGACCTGCGCGTGGGGGTGTTCCTGCCGGAACCGCTCGACGATGGGCAGCAGCACGTGGACGGCCGCCTCGTTGACCCCGACCACCACCCGGCCCCGCCGCAGCTCCTGCAGCTCGCGCACCGCGCCCACCGCCTCGTTCCGGAGGCGCGACATCCGCTCCGCGTAGTCGAGCAGGACGGCGCCGGTCTCGGTCAGCCTCCCGCCCTTGGACGACCGGTCGAACAGCCGCTCGCCCAGCTCGTCCTCCAGCCGCCGGATCGCCTGGCTCACCGCGGGCTGGGTGCGGTGCAGCCGCGCCGCCGCCCGCGAGAAGCTCCGCTCGGCCGCGACCGCCTGGAAGACCTGAAGCTCGTGCAGTTCCATCCCGGGAGGCTCCATAAACAGGATTTATCAGATTGTAATAATTATAAGCTTGACTTCTCGTTCGACTGAACGTGAACTAGGGGCAGGACGGGGCGGGGCTCTCCCGCTGGCCGGCGGGGGGCGGCAATCGGAGCCGCCAGGCGACGATTTCCGGGCTGATATCGGCAAGACGGCATCAAAGGGAGAGACACCGTGGCGGACGACAGACTGATCATCTTCGACACCACCCTGCGGGACGGCGAGCAGGCCCCCGGCTTCTCGATGAACACGGCCGAGAAGCTGCGGCTCGCGCGCCAGCTCCAGGTGCTGGGGGTCGACGTGATGGAGGCGGGGTTCCCGATCGCGTCGAAGGACGACGCCGAGGCGGTGCGCCTCATCGCGTCCGAGATCGACGGGCCGGTCATCGCCGGCCTCGCCCGCTGCAACCCCGCCGACATCGAGTGCGCGGCCGAGTCGGTGAAGCCGGCCCGGCGCTCGCGCATCCACACGTTCATCGCCACCTCCGACCTGCATCTCGAGCGGAAGCTCCGCATCTCGCGCGACGAGTGCCTGCAGTCGGTGGTCGACAACGTCAAGCTGGCCCGCACGTTCACCGACGACGTGGAGTTCTCGGCCGAGGACGCCACGCGCAGCGACACGGACTTCCTGTGCCGGGTGGTGGAAACCGCGATCGAGCAGGGGGCGACGACCATCAACCTGCCCGACACCGTCGGCTACTCCACGGCAGACGAGATCGAGCAGTTCTTCACCGGCATCATCGGCCGCGTCCCCAACGCCGACCGGGCCGTGTTCAGCGCCCACTGCCACGACGACCTCGGGCTCGCGGTGGCCAACTCGCTGGCCGCGGTGCGCGCCGGCTGCCGACAGATCGAGTGCACCGTCAACGGCATCGGCGAGCGGGCCGGCAACGCGTCGCTCGAGGAGCTGGTGATGGTGACTCGGGTGCGGCAGGACCGGATGCCGTACGCGACGGGGATCGAGACGACCGAGATCTTCCCCACGAGCCGCCTGCTGTCCGAGCTGACCCACGAGCCGGTGCAGGCCAACAAGGCCATCGTGGGGCGCAACGCCTTCGCCCACGAGGCCGGCATCCACCAGGACGGGGTCATCAAGGACCGGCGCACCTACGAGATCATGCGCCCGGCCGACGTCGGGGTGGCCCAGTCGACCCTGGTGCTCGGCAAGCACTCGGGGCGTCACGCGGTCAAGCAGCGGTGCGAGCAGCTCGGGTTCGAGCTGAGCCGGCTCGAGCTGGATCGCGTGTACCGGGCCATGATCGACCTCGCGGACCGCCAGAAGACGGTCGAGGACACTGACCTCGCCGCCATCGTCGCCCGCCTCCAGGCCGACCGGTCGGCCGGCGCCGCGTAGCGCGATGCAGGCGACGATTGCCCTGCTGCCGGGCGACGGCATCGGACCGGAGGTCACGGCGGCGGCCGAGCGGGTGCTGCGCGCGGTGGCCGGGCGGTTCGGCCACGCGTTCACGATGACCTCGCACCCGGTGGGCGGGGCGGCCCTCCGGGCCGGGCGGCCGCCGCTGCCCGACGAGACCCGTGAGGCCTGTCTCGCCGCCGACGCGGTGCTGCTCGGCGCGGTCGGCGACCCCGCGTTCGACCGGGGGTCGAGCGAGGGCCGCCCGGAGACGGCGCTCCTCCAGTTGCGCCGCGCCCTGGGGGTGTTCGCCAACCTGCGGCCGGCGCGGGTCTGGCCCGGGCTCGAGGACGGCGGCGCGTTCAAGCCCGACCGCGTGGCCGGGGCGGACCTGCTCATCGTCCGAGAGCTGACCGGCGGCAT
This sequence comes from Vicinamibacterales bacterium, assembly GCA_965215105.1. Classification (GTDB taxonomy): domain Bacteria; phylum Acidobacteriota; class Vicinamibacteria; order Vicinamibacterales; family UBA8438; genus JAJEEA01. Next base: position 4,407,508 of record OZ244051.1, on the reverse strand, counting down.
CTACTACGGCGAGCCGCGCGGGTTGGCCGACGACCGGCAGTCGGCGTTCAACACCATGCGCTACTCGCGGCCCGAGATCGAGCGCATCGCCGAGGTCGCCTTCGAGAGCGCCGCCGCCCGCCGGTCGCGCGTGACGTCGGTGGACAAGGCGAACGTGCTCGAGACCTCCCGCCTCTGGCGCGAGGTGGTGACGGAGGTCGGCGCCCGCTACCCCGACGTGACGCTCGAGCACCAGTACGTCGACGCCTGCGCTCTCCTGCTCGCGACGAGCCCGAAGCAGTTCGACGTCGTGCTGTCCGGCAACCTGTTCGGCGACATCCTCTCGGACGAGGCCGGCGCCGTCGTCGGCTCGCTGGGGCTCCTGCCGTCGGCGAGCATCGGGGGGCGCGGCGGGCTCTTCGAGCCCGTCCACGGGTCGGCTCCGTCGCTCGCCGGCCGGGACGTGGCCAACCCCATCGGGGCCATCGCCTCGGCCGCCATGCTGCTGCGGCACGCCCTTGGGGCCCACGCCGAGGCCGACGCGGTCGAGCAGGCGATAGGCTCGGCGCTCGCCGCCGGGCTTCGGACCGCGGATCTCGTGACGGACGGGGAGACGACGGCGGTGAGCGGGTCCGCGATGGCGCGGGAGATCGCGGCCCGCGTCGGGGACGGCGCGCCACCCGGGGCGTGACCGGCGGGTCGCGTCCGTCGCACCGGGAGCGACGCCCGCGTGCGGGTCGAACGGGACCGGCCGTCGGGGTTCGGTAAACGGCGCGATCGGCGGCATCGGGAGCGATGTCGGCGCGCGGGTCGAACCGGGCCGGCCGTCGGGGTTCGGTAACGGCGCGATTCGCTGGTACCGGGAGCGACGCCGGCGCGCGGGTCGAACGGGGCCGGCCGCCGGGGTTCGGTAAACGGCGCGATTGCCCGATCCGTCTGAACTTCAAGGGTTGCCTGTGCTCCATCGACGGAGCGGGGAAGTGTCGACTGGGTCCCCCGCGGGTTTCATCGACGGAGCCGCGGGGACATCGAAACGACGCATCATGAGAATCCGCTGCCTCGCCGGCGTCCTCGGCCGCGTCACGTTGCTGATTGCAGCCTCCTCCGTTGCGACCGCCGCCGTCGCAGGCCAGGTCGCCCGCCTGCCCGGCCCGGCCGCCGCCCAGGCCGTCTCCGGCGGCTCCGTCGAGTCGGTGGCGGTCGTTCCGTTCACCAACATCTCCCGCAACGAGCGGGACGACTGGCTGGGGCACGGCATCGCGGAGACGGTCGCGGCCGACCTCGAGACGCGCGACGCCTTCACGGTGGTCGCGCTCGAGCGCGTCGCGGTTGCGATGGGCGGCGCCGCCGCGAACCGGGACGACACGGCCGCGGCGGCCCTGGGGCGCGAGCTCGGCTCCCGCTGGGTAGTGGCCGGCGGCTATCAGCGCATCGGCGATCGGCTGCGCATCACCGCGCGCCTCGTCGACACGTTGAGCGGCACCCTCGCCGCCACCGCGCGCGTCGACGGCGCCTTCGCCGACATCTTCGACCTGCAGGACCGGATTGCCGGCGAGCTGACTCGCAGCGCCGGCGCGCGGGCGGCGCTCGGCGCCGCTCCGGCGCCGTCGGCGAGCGGCGGCCGCGCGCCGTTCGGCGGCGGGCGAGCCGACCTCGGCCGCGTCGCGCGCGGGGGCGGCCGTGCCCCGATCGGCCCCGCCAGCGAGGGAGACGTCGGCTTCGGCCCCGCGGCCGGGGGGCGTCCGGAGTCGTTCGGCGAGGGCTCGGGCGGATTCGGAGCGGAACCGTTCGGCGAAGGCGGCGCCGGCTCCCGACCTGGCGTCGCCGGCCGGCGCGCGGGAACCGCCAGTGACGGCTCTCGCGGTTTCGACTTCGAGCGCGCGATCAGGAACAGTCGGTTCGGCCGGTCGGGACGGTCCGACCCGGTCGCCGGCGCGGCCGCGTCCCCGAATGCGGGCAACGGCGAGGTGACGGGAGGCATCATTCTGCCGCCGGACAATCCGGCCGACCGCGCCGCCCCCGGCGGCTTTCCGGGTCGCGGGCCGGCGGGCTCCTCCGGTGGAGGGCCCACCGGTGCGGCCGAGCGGCTCGGGGGTCCGCGGCCCGCCGGTCCCGCCCCCGGCGCCGCAACACCCCGCGCGACCGCCGCCGGCCTCGCCCCGGCCGCCTCGCTCGGCATCCTCGCCGGCCGGCCGAACGTGACCGCCGTGCGGACCGCCCAGCCGCCGCTGATCGACGGCAACCTCGACGACGCGATCTGGCAGCGGGCCACCCGCATCACCGAGTTCGTGCAGCAGAGCCCGCTCGAGGGGCAGCCGGCGACCGAGGACACCGAGGTCTACCTCGCCTACGACGACGAGCACCTGTACTTCGGGATATACGCGCACTACTCCGAGCCCTCGATGATGCGCGCGAACCGGGTCGACCGCGACCAGGCGTTCTTCGGCGACGACCTCATCTCGGTCTACTTCGACACGTTCCTCGACCAGCAGCGGGCCTACGTCTTCTCGGTGAACGGCTACGGCGTCCAGAACGACTCGATCCTGGAGGCGCGGGGCGGCGGCGGAGGCAGCAGCCGCGGCCGCAGCAGCCGGGGCGGCGGGTTCTCCATGGGCGGCCGCAGCAGCTTCACCGGCGTGCGCTGGGGCGACCGGTCGTGGGACGCCCTGTACGAGACGGGCGGCACCGTCGTGGACGACGGGTGGACGGCCGAGATGGCCATCCCGTTCAAGAGCCTGCGCTATCCGAGCAACCCGACCCACCGCTGGGGGTTCCAGATCGCCCGGCGCATCCGCGGCAAGGACGAGACCGTCGTCTGGTCGCCGATGTCGCGCGACGTGTCGGGGCTGCTGCCCCAGATGGGCGTGCTCGACGGGCTCAGCGACCTGTCCACCAGCCGCAACCTGGAGATCCTGCCGACGGCCACCGCCATCAGGGTCGACAGCCTCGACCGCAGCTCGGGCGGCCTCACCGAGGAGGCGCAGCCGGAGGGCGGCGTCAACCTCAAGTACGGCGTGACCTCGAACCTCACCCTCGACGTCACCTACAACCCCGACTTCTCGCAGATCGAGTCCGACCGCCCGCAGATCGAGGTGAACCAGCGGTTCCCGCTGTTCTACCCCGAGATGCGCCCCTTCTTCCTCGAAGGGCAGGAGATCTTCAACATGCCGGGGCCGGTGAACTTCGTGCACACGCGCACGATCGTCGACCCCCGCTACGGCGGCAAGCTCACCGGCAAGGTCGGCAACACGACGATGGGGGTGCTCGTCGCCAACGACGAGGCGCCGGGCAACCTCGGCGACGCCTACCGGGACAGCGACTTCCGGTACGGGAAGACCGCCGACGTCGTCATCGGACGCGTGCGCTACGACCTCTACGCCGAGTCGCACATCGGGGCCATCGTCACCGACCGGGAGTTCCTCGGCGGGTACAGCCGGCTGGGCGGGCTCGACGGCAACTTCCGGCTGAGCGACGCGACGTCCATCGGGTTCCGGGCGATCACGTCGCAGAACCGCGACTGCGGAGCCTGGGGGGCCGGGGGCTGCCTGGACGCGTTCGAGGACACGGCCGGGAACATGTTCGACGTGGGCCTCCGCAGCAACGGCCGCAACCTGACCTACTTCGTGGCCGGCTACACCATCGACCCGCAGTTCGACACCGCGGTCGGCTTCGTCCGGCGGCGCGACATCAAGGCCGGCACCGGCAACGTCGGCTACCGCTGGTGGCCCGAGAGCTGGCTCATCAACTGGGGGCCGACGTTCAACTACACGCGGAACTGGAACTTCGAGAACGTCCTCGAGGACGAGATGGCGAACGCCGGCGTCAACTTCTCGTTCGCGAAGAACATCCGGGTGAACGCCGGCTACAGCCGCGACATGGAGCGGTTCGGCGGCATCAACTTCGACAAGGAGTACTACTCGCTCGGCGGCAACGTCAGCACGATCCGGGAGCTCTCGATCGGCGGGTTCTTCAGCTACGGCGACCAGGTGCGGTACGACCTCGCCAACCCCGCGAACTCGTTCCTGGGGACCGGCGGCCGCGGCGGGGTCTTCATGTCCCTGCGCCCGTTCAGCCGGCTGCAGTCGCAGGTCAACATCAGCACGAGCAACCTGGTCGATCCCTTCTCGGACACCGAGATCTTCGACGTCAAGATCTACCGGGCGCTGACCACGTTCCAGTTCACGGACCGGCTCCTGCTGCGGAACATCCTGGAGTACAACACGTTCCAGCGCACCATGGGGGCGAACGTGCTGTTCACGTACCGCATCAACTCCGGGACCGTGTTCTTCATCGGCTACGACGACCGGTACCAGCAGGGCGACCTGATATTCGACCGCGCGAACAGCCAGTACGCGTACCTGGGCAATCCCGTGTTCTACACGACGGACTTCATGCGGACCAACCGCGCGTTCTTCACCAAGATCTCGTACCTGTTCCGATACTGATTGCGCGTCCGGCGCCGCGGAGACGGTTCTCCGCGGCGCCGGGACGTCTCCCGAGCACTGTTGCGCCCTAGTTGCGCCCCTGACCTGCAGCCCTTACGCGTGTCCCCCGCCGTCCGGAGAGCGCCCCCGCGGAAGCGGCCGCCGTTCCCGGGCGCCGCGCCGCCCGACCCGGGCAGGGTCCGGCCGGAGCGGGGCGAATCGCGTCCAAAGCACCGATGCCATGTATGCTGTTTAGTGAATGCCGTCGACGATGAATCAACCACGCGTCCGCGCCCGCGTCTCCCGGCTCGCCCTCATCGGCTGGGCCGTCGCCGCCACCGCGTCCGCCCAGGGCCTCGGGACCCTCACCGGAACCGTGACGACCCCCGCCGGCACGCCGGTCGAGGGTCTGCTGCTGACCTTCACCCGGACGGATGCGGTGGTGACGGCGGTGACCGACGGCGCCGGCGACTATCGGCTCGAGGGGCTTCAGCCCGGGTTCTACGACCCGACCATCGACGATCCGTCGCAGGTGGTGGAGCCCTCGTTCCCGGTCACGGTGGTCGCCGACATCACGATCCGGCGCGACTTCACGCTCCGCAGCGCCGCCGAGGTCCAGGTCCGGCTGCGCGGCGGGGACCGCCTGCTCGGGGCGGGACCGGGGCTCACCACGGCGGTGGAGAACCTCGACGCGTTCGAGGCCCGCGACCACTCGCTGGCGACCTTCCTGCGGCGGGTGCCCGGCGTGAGCATGAGCCGGGCGGGGGGCGTCGGCCAGCCCACCGAGGTGCGTCTGCGGGGAGCGACGGTCACCGACCGGTTCCTGCTGACCGACGGGCTGCCGTTCCCCGGGTTCGGGGCGGAGCTCGATGCGTCGACGCACCTCGAGTGGGCGCGGTTCGAGGCGGTCCGCGGCACGGCGTCGACCCTGCACGGGGGGCTTGCGGGCGGCGTCCAGCGCCGGACCAAGATTGCCGGCGACCCCCGGGCGCGGGGCGTGTCGGCGGGCATCGAGACCGGAGACCTGGGCTGGCGGCAGTACGAGGCGGCCACCACCGGCAGCCGGGGAGACTACGACTGGAGCATCGCCGGCCAGCACCTCGAGACCGCCAACGAGCAGCCGAACAGCGAGTTCATGCGGACCGGGGTGGCCGGGACCGTCGGCCTCGCGCGCGAGGACCTGTCGGTGGACTTCACGTTCCGCGGCGAGATGGCCGCCGTCGGGCGGCCGGGGCCCACGCTGCTCTTGCGCGCCGACGAGGATGCCTCCGAAGAGCGAACCCGGTTGATGGCGGGAGTGACGATGGGGCTGCGCCGGGGCCGGAGCCTGCACGAAGGGCGCCTGGTCGTGTCGCGGACCGAGCGCAGCACCCTGAATCCGCTGGATTCCGGCGCCGTCAGCCTGTTCCCGGTCGACCGCGTCGGCATGCAGCTCGAGCTGCCCGACTTCGCGCGGGCGGACCGGCTGCTGCGGGACGACCTGCAGGCGGCGCAGCTCGTCTACGAGTGGAACCTCGGCGCCGACGAGTTCCATTCGCTGGTCTTCGGGGGCTGGGCCGAGGTGCAGGCCGGCCGGTTCGGCGACCCCATGGGCGCCACGAACGATCCCGTGAGCGATGCCATGGACGATGCCGTGGACGACGTCGTGAGCGCCGCCACGGGGTTCGACCAGCAGCGGCTCAACCTGGTCGCGTACGGCGAGGACCGCATGCAGGTTTTCGACAACCTGACGGTCACCGCCGGGGGGCGGGTCGAGCGCCACGGGCCCTACCCGGTCGCGGCGATGCCGCGCGGGTCGGTGCGCTACGACCTCGGGCCCGGCGTCTTCGTGCACGGCAGCGCCGGCACCACGGCGGCGGCGCCGACGCTGGGACAGCGATTCAGGGACACGTGGTGGTTCCGCGGAAACCCCGAGCTGCAGCTCGCGCGCAGCCGGGCGTTCGACGGCGGCCTGACCGCCACCCTGTGGGGAGAGCGCGCCCAGGTCGATCTCACGGGGTTCCGGCACGGTTATCAGGACCTCATCGTGTGGGGAGGCGTGGACATTCCCCCCCTCGATTCGCTGCCCGAGTACCGGGGGCTGAGGCTGTCGGAACGGAGGCAGCTCGTGGAGGACGTGCGGGCCGGAGCACGCGAGCCGTTGGTGACGACGGCGACCTTCGATCAGGCCCGGACGAGCTACATCAACCTGCCGTCGAGCCGGGCGCAAGGGGTGGAGGCGTCGTTCGCCGCGACGCCGGCGCCCGGGTTGGAGCTCAGTGCGGTGTACGCGTGGACCGACAGCCTGGTCACCCGCGGCACCGGGCGCATCGAGACCGGAGAAAGGTTGCCCGGCGTGCCGCTGCACCGGTTCACGTTCAACGCGGCCCTGGACCTCGGTCCGGTCTCCGCCGGCGGCACGATGACCCACGTCGGGGAGCGCCGGACCGACGCCGACTTCTTCAGCGAGGTGTTCGGGGTCGGCGAGCTGGGTTCCTACCGGCGCTGGGACGCGTTCGCCCAGTTGCGTCTCGCCGAGCGACTCAGCCTCTCGATCGTCGGCGAGAACCTGACCGACGAACGGTACCTGGGCGCGGCCGGTTTCCCCGCGCTGGGCCGTTTCGTCCGTGCCGGGCTGCAGGTGGGCTTCTAGGAGTCTGCGCCGTAGAACGGTGCAGACCCCTGGCAGGGTTGGTTGGGCGGTGAGCGGAGCCGTAGGCGACGCTCTCCGGGCCAGGAGTCTGCGCCGCAGAACGGTGCAGACTCCTGGCAGGGTTGGTTGGGCGGCAATCGGAGCCGCAGGCGGCGATTTCCGGGCTAGGGGCCCGAAGCCGCCGCCCGGAGCATTTGCCGAGGAAGACTCTATGTCGGAGCGATCCTGTCTCACGGGCCTGCTCGCGGCCGGTCTCTTGCTGCCGGCCTGCCAGGAGACGCCCTTCGAGCCGACCGACCCGGCGGCGGGCCGGCAGGCGGTCCTGATCTCCACCGCGCCCGACCCCACCTACGCCGTGCCGTCGACCGGAATGACCTTCGAGATCGGCGGCGAGCAGCGCGAGTACGCGTTCTTCGTTTCCTTCGACCTCATCCTCGAGGTCGAGCCCGGCATCGATCTCGGCTTCAGCGTGTCGTCCGACAGCCTCGTGCTGCAGCAACTGCTGAGCGTGATACCGGATGGCCCCGGTGGCGGCGTGGACCGGGAACGCTACGAGTACACGTCCCGGTCGGAGGGGGACCGGATCGAGCCGGGCGGCCGGACCTCGCGGACGTTCGACGTCTGGTATACGCTGCCGCTCGGCGGCCGGGAGGCCCGCATAATCGTGACTCTGGAGTTCGAAGACGACATCGGAGTCGTCTTCTCGCGGACCCACGACGTACGAGTGCAGCCGTGAGCAGCGGAGGGCGCAGGGTCATCGCAAGCGGTGCCCCGCGTGTCGGTCGGTCTGGACGGGGACACCGCAGGAGAGCGGTCGGTCCGCTCTCGAGTTCATCGATCACGTGCAGGAGAGGGCTTGTGACAAATCAGAGATCCTTTGGCGCCTGCGGGGTTGTCCTCGCCGTCTTGCTCGCCGCGGGGGCCGCGATGGCCCAGGCGCAGGAGGTCGAGCGGTTCGTCAGGGTGCTCGACCGCGATGGCGAACCGGTCACCGACCTCGCCGAGGGCGACTTCACCGTCGAGCACGATGGTGTCCGCGTCGACGTCGCGCGCGTCGAGCTCGTCGACCAGCCGCTGCGCGTGGCCCTGATTGTCGACGACGCGGACGGCGCGGTGCCGTACTTTCGGTACCTGCGCGACTTCCTGCCGGAGTTCGTGAACGCCTTGCCCGAGGAGAGCGAGATCGGCCTCGTGCTCCTGTCGGGCCGGCCGCGCCTCGTGGTCGACTTCACGGCCGGCCGCGACGAGGTGCTCGATCAACTGGCGCGGTTCTTCGTCGAGACGGATCGGGCCGCCGGCTTCTTCGCGGGCCTGGAAGAGACCGTGGACCGTTGGGACGACGACCTGCGGTGGCCGGTCCTCGCGGTGGTCACGACGGACGGGCCGGCGCAGAGGACGCTCACCGACGGCCGGTACCAGGCCTTCATCGAGCGGGCGGTCGCGCGCGGGGCGATCATCCACGCGTTGGGCATGTTCACCAACCGGGCCGCCGCGGGCGGAGGGTTCCAGACCGGGATCGCGAACGACGTGACGCGGCTCACGGGCGGCTGGTACGACACCGTTGCCGGCCCCACCCAGTCCATTCGCGAGAAGCTCGCCGAGATGGCGGCCGAGATCTCGCGGCAGTACGCGGAGACCCGGTATCAGTACGCCGTTGCCTACGAGCCGCCGAGGGGCGCCGATCCGGATGCCTCGACCTCGGTCGCGGTGCGGCGCCAGCAGGTGTCGCTGAGCATCTCGTCGAACGGCAGGCCGAGGGCCGCCGCACCGGCCGTCGCGGCCGCCGGCGACGTGGGGGAGAGCCGGGAGGAGCTCTTCAACCAGGGCGAGGCGGCCTTCGCGGCCGGCGATTCCGCGCAGGCGGCCGACTGGTACCAGAAGGCCCACGACGCGGATCGGGGCTGGGTCCTGCCGCTGTACAAGCTGGGGCTGGTCTCGCTCAACCTGGGCGACATCGAGGGGGCCAAGCAGTGGTTCCAGCAGGCCGTCGAGGCGGACGCGAGCTCGTCGGAGGGTCAGCAGTCGGCCGCGATACTGGCTTCGCTGCCCTAGGAGTCCGCACCGTTCTGCGGCGCAGACTCCCGGCCTTTTTCGCTGTATGCTGATCGTTCCGCTTTCCCCAGTTGGAGGTTTCACGTGCACCGACTCATCTGCGGACTCGCACTCGGCCTGACCGTCACGGCCGGCGCTGCTTCCGCCCAGGTCCAGCTCGACAAGCTCACTCTGCCCGAGGGGTTCTCGATCGAGGTGTATGCGCCCGATGTGCCCAACGCCCGGTCGATGGCCCGCTCGCCGGACGGCACCCTGTTCGTCAGCACGCGCTCGCGCGGCGACGTCTACGCCGTCGTCGACGCCGACCAGGATTATCGCGCCGACGAGGTGCACGTCCTCGCCACCGGCCTCAACATGCCCAACGGCGTCGCCTTCCGCGACGGGTCCCTCTACGTCGCCGAGGTGAACCGGGTCCTGCGCTACGACGGCATCGAGTCGCGGCTCGACGACCCGCCCGAGCCGGCGGTCGTCGACGACGAGTTCCCGACGGACCGGGCGCACGGGTGGAAGTTCATCCGCTTCGGGCCCGACGGCAAGCTCTACATCCCGGTCGGCGCGCCGTGCAACATCTGCGACAACACCGACCAGGACATCCGCTACGCCACCATCACCCGCATGAACGCCGACGGCAGCGAGCAGGAGGTCTTCGCCCACGGCGTGCGCAACACCGTCGGCTTCGACTGGCACCCCGACACCGGCGAGCTGTGGTTCACCAACAACGGCCGCGACTGGCTGGGCGACGAGAGCCCCGGCGACACGCTGCACCACGCACCCCAAATCGACATGCACTTCGGCTATCCCTTCTGTCACGAGGGCGACATCGCCGACCCCGAGTTCGGCGACCGGCGGAGCTGCGACGAGTTCACGCCGCCGGCGCAGGTCCTCGGGCCCCACGTGGCGTCGCTCGGCATGCGCTTCTACACCGGGTCGATGTTCCCGGCCGAGTACCGGCAGAAGATCTTCATCGCCGAGCACGGGTCGTGGAACCGCACCAACGAGGCCGGACACACCGGCTACCGCATCACCGTCGCGACCCTCGACGGCGACGAGGTCACCGACTACTCGGTTTTCGCCGAGGGCTGGCTGAACCCCGACAACAGCTCGTGGGGCCGCCCCGTCGACGTCGAGGTACTGCCCGACGGCTCGCTGCTGGTGACCGACGACCGGGCCGGGGCCATCTACCGCATCACCTACGAAGGGTGAGCGGGGCGCAGGTCAGGGGGCCGGCAGGATGACGCTCCGCAAGGTCCGGCGAATCGTGCTCGCCGGCGCCCTCGTCCTCGCGACGGGGGCGCCCGCCGCCGCCCAGCCCACGCCCGAGCTGATACGCGCCCGCACCGAGCGCGAGTGGACGATCAAGGCCGACAAGATGCGGCGGCACCTGCTGCCGCTCATGCGCCGCCACGAGATCGACCTCTGGATCATTCTCAGCCGCGAGAACGCCCCCGACCCGGTTCTCGAGCTCTTCGGCGGCTACGGCATCACCGGCTGGTACGGCCACCGCAACGCCTACCTGTTCTTCGACGCGGGCGCCGACGCCGGCCTCGAGACCACCGCCATCGGCACCCACCTGAGCGGCCACCTCCGCCGGTTCTACGACACCCGGACCCTCTACGGCGAAGAGGGGCTGATGCCCCACCTGCGCGAGTACCTCGACGCGCGCGACCCCCGGCGCATCGCCGTCAACCAGTCGCGCACCATCAGCATGGCCGACGGCCTGACGGCCGAGCTGAAGGACTACCTGCTCGAGACCCTCGGGCTCGCCCGCGCCGGCCGCCTCGTCTCGTCCGAGCCCCTCGTCGTCGACTACGCCTCGACGCACACCGAGGCCGAGCACGAGGTCCAGCGCGAGGCCAGCACCGCCACGTTCGACATCCTGCGCCGCGCGTTCTCGGCCGACGTCATCACCCCCGGCCGCACCACCCTGATGGACGTGCGGTACTGGATAACGGCCGAGTGGAAGCGCCTCGGGTTCGAGTTCAACTTCCCCGGCTCGCTTGACCTGCAGCGCCCCGGCGGCGTCACCCTCGACGACGCCGACGACCCCACCATCGAGCGCGGCGACCTCCTGCACGTCGACTTCGGGGTCCGCACCTCGGGCATCGTCGCCGACCAGCAGAAGATGGCCTACGTGCTCCGCGAGGGCGAGACGGCCCCGCCCGAGGGCCTCATGCGGGCGTTCGAGGCCTCGTCGCGGGCGGCGGCGCTGATCCTCGACGAGATGCGGGTCGGCCGCACCGGCATCGCCATCAAGCAGGCGGCCGAGCGCCGCGCCGCCGAGGCCGGCATCGACCTCCTCGTCTACTCGCACGTCCAGGGCTACTGGGTGCACGACGCCGGCATGTGGGCCATCTTCGACTGGCCGGAGCGCTACGGCGACCACCCACGGATCACGCTCAAGGACGGCGACTGGGTGTCGCTGGAGTTCGCGGTGACGGCGGTCGTGCCGGAGTGGGGCGGGCAGGCGGTCTCGATCATGCGGGAGGAGGACACGCTGATTACGGCGGGGGCGCCGCCCGAGTACCTGTCGGGGCCACAGACGGGGCTGTGGGTGATCGAGTGACGAGTCCGGGCCGCATCGAAGGTCGACGTTCGATGACCGCAACCGGAGGCCGACCGTGAAGCCCCTTGACCGCCACATCCGGGAAGACCTGAATCGGCGACTGACGCTCATCGGCACGCAGCTCGGGGCGGATGTGGTCACGATAGTGAGCCCCATTCTGCCCGGGCTTGAGCTTCGCCTTCGTGATGCCATCGATGCACTGCCCGAACGCCAAGGGTCGGTCGTCGTGATCCTGGACACTCCAGGTGGCGTCGTCGAAGTCGTAGAGCGAATGGTCACCGCCCTGCGCGCGATCTACGCCTACGTCACTGTGATCGTGCCTGACCAGGCCATGTCAGCCGGCACCATCCTGGCGTTGAGCGCGGACCGGATTCTGATGGACCACCTGTCCTGTCTTGGGCCGATCGACCCACAGATCGAGAAGGACGGGAAACTGGTGCCGGCCCTGTCGTACCTGCAGCAGTTCGAACGCCTGAACATGAAGGCGCAAGAAGGACAACTCACGACAGCCGAGTACGCGCTCCTGAGCAAGTTGGACCTCGGAGAGCTCTACCAGTTCGAACAAGCGCGCGAGCTGTCGATTGAACTGCTCATCAAGTGGCTGTCTCAGTACAAGTTCAAGCATTGGACGACGACGGAGACGCGGGGGATCGAGGTCACACCGGAGATGAGGATTGGCCGCGCCAAGGAGATCGCGGCGCTGCTGAACGAGACCGGGCGATGGCACTCTCATGGCCGTGCCATCGACATGCGAACGCTGCAGGAAGAAGTCGGCCTGAAGATTGACGATATTCGAGAGGCCGAGTTCCACAAGTGCGTCAGGGACTACTTCGAGCTGTTGAAGGACTACATGCAGCGAGAACAACTGTTTCCTTCGTCCACACCAGGGAGTATTTCTGACATGGTGACGAGAGTCCGCCGGTCGCCTCTGAGAGAGGAAGTGGTTCAGCGGAATGCGAAAGTGAACGAGGCCACCATCGCTGCGCATGAGAGGCTGGAACAGGAACTCAAGAAGCTCGGTGTCGACACGAAGCCGCGCTACCAGATCGAACCTCCGTTGGGGTCGAGCCGGACCCGACTTCACAGCCGGAACGGCTAGCTTTGGAGCGCGACCTCTGGAGGGTCCGTGGGTGCAACACGGTTCCTCATTCGCGCCGGGAGGCGGCCACTGCTTCGTGCAGCCGACCGAGGTGGCGTGCGCAGGACGCGGTGTCGGCAGGCCGGGAGGCCTCTTCGCGGGCGGGCTGAATTTTCGAGGTGATGCGGGCGGGCGCGACGGGTTGCACGGGACGGCGAGACGCGGGTATGATGGTCGGTACGGGGCTCGTACCCGCTTGCGCACCGCCAAGACGGTGAGGTGGCCGAGAGGCTGAAGGCGGCGGTTTGCTAAACCGTTGAAGGGGCATAAACCTCTTCCCAGGGTTCGAATCCCTGCCTCACCGCCACTTTCCGTTCCTGCAACAGGCCGGTTGTCGGGAGACCAGTGATGGTGCGGGTTCAGTACCGCGCCGGCCGGTTCTCGCCGGACGAGCGCCTCGGGCGGGTTCTGATTCCTCGAACGGCTCTTCGTCGTCCGGCTGCGGCTCCGCGCCGACTTGGCGCCCCGGCGTCAGCACGTGGCCGTGCCGGCCCACCTCGTCGAGCGGGGCGCTCTTGCAGAAGCCGGCGAGGTCTTCGTAGGCGTCCGCATCGTCGCGCCACCCGTAGCAGGCATCGGCGACGTGGGCGATGTCGTCGTCGGTCAGCTCTCGGCTTCGCCGACTTCCGTCGTCCCGTGCGCCGTGACTCCGTCGCGCGAATCCAGGCGCGCGAAAATGCAACTCGTACCGCGTCTGGAGCGCATTCGTCATGGCCGACGACGACGGCCCCCGCCGCGCCCGTCAACGACCCACTTCCCAGCCGGCCGCCGGGTGATGGGCGGCGGCCGGGGCCGACCAGCTTCAGCGTTCGAGCAGCGTCCCGCCGTGCAGCAGTTCCAGAAACTCGGTGAAGGGCATGACGTCGATGCCGCCGACGCGTCGGCGGTCGTTCTCGGCGGTGACGACGATCGCCCGGCGCGGGGCGAACTCTTCCACGAAGGCGATCATTGGACGCAGGTCGCCGCCGCGCACCCGGGCCTTCGCCTCGACCGCGACCTCGCCCCGGTTCAGCACGAAGTCCACCTCCAGCCCGCTCTTGGTCCGCCAGAACTCGACGGGCCACGACTGCTCCCGGTAGCCGCGGGCGGCGATGATCTCGAGCAGGAGGAAGTGCTCGAACGCCCGGCCGAACTCCGTGCCCGCGGCGTCCGTGAGGACCCTGCGGCAGATGTGGCCGGCCACGCCCACGTCGAACAGATAGAACCTCGGCGCGGCGGAGATGCTCTGGCGGCCGGGGCGGCGGTGGAAGGGGCGGATCAGATAGCCGACCAGCGTGTCCTGCAGTATCTCGAAGTACGTGCGCACGGTCTTGGCGTCGACGCCGCAGTCGCGGGCGATGGACGCGTAGTTCAGCAGCTCGCCGTGACAGAAGCGCAGCGCCTCGAAGAACCGGGTGAAGGCGGCGGCGTTGCGGGTGAGCGCCTCGTTGAAGACCTCTTGCGTCAGATAGTCCCGCACGTAGGCGGCCAGCGACCGCCGGTACTGCGGCCGGGTGTAGACGCCTGGCAGCAGGCCGCGGTTCAGGGCGCGCAGCAGGTCGAAGTCGGGTATCTCCCGCCAGGTGAGCGGGAACATCTCGAAGCGCCAGGCGCGCCCGCCGAGCAGGTTGACGCCGGCGCGCTTGAGCTTCCGGGCGCTCGACCCGCACAGCACGAAGGACAGGCGGCGGGACTCGATCAACCGGTGCACCTCGTCGAGGAGCCCCGGCGCCTTCTGGATTTCGTCGATGACGACCGGGTGCGCGAGGACCTCCGGCGCGGCCGCTTCCAGTTGCTCGCCGAGCCGGGACGGGCGCGCGCTCAGGGCGAGCCGGGCGTCGAAGTCCAGCAGGTCGATGTGCAGGCCGGACGGAAACCGCTCGCGGAGGAAGGTCGACTTCCCGGTTTGCCGGGCGCCCCACAGAAAGGCGGACTGGCCCGTCGGCAAGTCCATGGCGAGGGTTCTGGCGAAACTCATCCGGGAGCTGGCTCCTGATTGGCTCGACCAATCAGGAACATATTCCTGATCGGTCGCCCGGTCAAGCCGGCCAGGGGCGGCGCGGCCGGCCCGAGCCATCGGCGGCATGGCGCGCGGCTCCCATCTGCGCTCTCGCAAGTTTCCGGGCGCATGCTACGGTTGGGCAGCCTGCCGGCACCGCGGGCCGCACGGGTGGGCGGTGGTTCCCCGGGACGAGTCCACGCTCCGCGGGCCGGGAACGGCGGTCGGCAGGAGGAGCCACACACGCCATGGCGGAACTCAAGACCAAGAAGAACACCGCGGACGTCGGGGCCTTCCTCGACGGCATCGAGAACGAGAAGCGCCGGGACGACTGCCGGGCGGTCGTCGCGCTGATGGCCGAGGTCACCGGCGAGCCGCCCGCGATGTGGGGCGACAGCATCATCGGCTTCGGCAGCTTCCACTACAAGTACCCCACCGGCCGCGAGGGCGACTGGATGGCGACCGGGGTCTCGCCGCGCAAGCAGAACCTGACGATCTACGTCATGACGGGCTTCCCGCGGCACGAAGCGCTCATGAAGAAGCTCGGCCGCTACAAGACCGGGAAGTCGTGCCTCTACGTCAAGAAGCTCGAGGACGTGGACATCGGCGTGCTGCGCGAGCTGGTCCGCGAGTCGTACGAACGGGTGTCGAAGGGCGAGTACGGCTGGTGAGGCAGCACACGCTCAGGGCTACCGCCCCAAGGCTGCTCTCGACAGTCGACTGGAGCAGCCGCCACCAAAAAGCGGAGTTGCCGCGAACGGCGCTCGCGCGGATGGGCATTTCGCGGTCGACTTCTCGCGGCTTCAAGCCGCCACCGTACATCGGCGTCACCAGCGTGCAACGGCTCCAAGTCACGCCACCCAACCGGTGGACAGGACCTCTGCCTGCTCCAGCACCGTCCGTGTCGCGGACTCCTGCTTGTCCGGCGGGTAGCCGTGCTTTCGCAGGATGCGCTTGACGAGGCGGCGCAGGTTGGCGCGGACATTCTCGCGGAGCGTCCAGTCGATGGTCACGTTGCCCCGCACGGTCTCCACCAGCTCGCGGGCGATGTCGCGCAGCGTCTCGTCGCCGAGCACCTGCACCGCGCTGTCGTTGACGCCGAGGGCGTCGTAGAACGCGAGTTCGTCGTCCGACAGCCCGAGCCGCTCGCCGCGGGCGTTGGCCTCACGCATCTCGCGGGCGAGGCCGATCAGCTCCTCGATCACCTGCGCCGCCTCGACCGCGCGGTTCTGGTAGCGGCGGATGGTCTGCTCCAGCATCTCGGCGAACGAGCGGGCCTGCACAACATTCTTGCGCCTCCGGGTCGCCAACTCGCCCTTCAGCAACCTCTCCAGCAGCTCGACGGCGAGGTTCCTCCGGCCCATGCCGCGCACCTCATGCAGGAACTCCTCGGACAGGATCGACACGTCCGGCTTCTTCAGCCCGGCGGCGGCGAAGATGTCCACGACACCGTCCGGGGCCGCGGCCCGGGAGACGAGCTGGCGCACGGCGTGATCCAGCTCCTCGTCGGACTTCGCGTCGGGGCCGACGCGCTTCGAAAGCGCCGCGCGGACGTGCTGGAACAGGGACACGTCGTCGCGAATGCGGACCGTTTCGGGATGCGGCACGGCCAGCGCGAACGCCTGCGACAGCTCCCGCACGGCCGGCAGGCAGCGGGCCTTGCCGTCCTCCTGGGCGAGGACGTGCTCCAGCGCCGCCGGCAGGAGCTGGAGCCGCTCGGCCGACGAGCCGTCCGCCCACGCCGACCGGTCGAAGCCGTGGAACAGGCCGCAGCAGACCTCGTACTTCTCCAGCATCGCCCGGACCGCCCGCTCCTTGTCCAGCGCGGTCTCGCCCGTGCCGCCGCTCTCGGTGTAGGTGGCCAGCGCCCGCTTCAGCTCGTGGGCGAGGCCCAGGTAGTCGACGACCAGGCCGCCCGGCTTGTCGCGGAACACGCGGTTGACCCGGGCGATGGCCTGCATCAGCCCGTGGCCGCGCATCGGCTTGTCCACGTACATCGTGTGGAGGCTCGGCGCGTCGAATCCGGTCAGCCACATGTCGCGCACGAGCACCATGCGGAGCGGATCGGCCGGGTCGCGGAACCGTTTCGCCAGCGCCTCGCGACGGGCCTTGTTGCCGATGTGCCGCTGCCAGTCGGGCGGGTCGGATGCCTTGCCGGTCATCACGACCTTCAGCGCGCCGCGACTGTCGTCGTCGTCGCGCCATGCCGGGCGCAGCCGGACCAGCTCGCGGTCGAGGTCGATGCAGATCCGCCGGCTCATGCAGACCACCATCGCCTTGCCGTCCATCGCCTCCCGGCGGCGCTCGAAGTGCTCCACGATGTCGCGGGCGACCAGCGCGACGCGCTTCTCCGCGCCGACGATCGCTTCGAGCTGCGCCCACTTCGTCTTCAGCTTCTCGCGGCGGTCGACCTCCTCGCCTTCGGTCACCTCCTCGAAGCCGGCATCGATCGCCGGCTTCTCCGTCTGGTCGAGAGCCAGCTTCGCCAGGCGGCTCTCGTAGTAGATCGGCACCGTCGCCCCGTCCTCGACCGCCCGCTGGATGTCGTAGACGCTGATGTGGTCGCCGAACACGGCGCGGGTGCTGGCGTCGGCCAGCTCGATGGGCGTTCCGGTGAAGCCGATGAACGAGGCGTTGGGCAGCGCGTCCCGCATGTGGCGGGCGTAGCCGTCGATGAAGTCGTACTGGCTGCGGTGCGCCTCGTCGGCGATCACCACGATGTTGCGCCGGCTCGACAGCAGCGGATGCCGGTCGCCCGGCTGTTTCCCGCGACGGGTGACTCCCTCGCGCTCTCCGGGCGCTGGCGGGTCGGGGAAGAACTTCTGGATCGTCGTGAAACACCACGCCGCCCGATTCGACGGCGAGCTTCGCCCGCAGGTCGGCGCGGCTCTCCGCCTGGACCGGCGGCAGCCCGAGCAGATCGGCGCAGCGCGAGAAGGTGGTGAACAGTTGGTCGTCGAGGTCGTTGCGGTCCGTCAGCACGACGACGGTGGGATTCTCCATCGCCAGGTCGCGCATGATGCAACCGGCGTAGAACGCCATCGTCAGGCTCTTGCCCGACCCCTGGGTGTGCCAGACCACGCCGATCCGCCGGTCAATGCTGCCGCGCGCAGCGTCTCGGCGACGGCGGTCCGCACGGCGTGGAACTGGTGGTACCCGGCCATCTTCTTGACCAGGGCGCCGCTGCCGTCGTCCTCGAACACGATGAAGTCGCGGACCAGCGCCAGCAGCCGGCGCCGGTTGAAGACGCCTTCGATCAGCACCTGGAGCTGCGGCAGGCTCGGGTCGGCCAGCGTCTCGCCCGCAATCGTGCGCCACGGCTTGAACCACTCCGGCCCGGCCGTCAGCGGGCCGATGCGCGCTTCCAGTCCGTCCGACACGACGAGCGCGGCGTTGAACGTGAACAGCGACGGGATCTCAGCCTTGTAGGTCTGAAGCTGCCGGAAGGCCGACCGGATGGTCGCGTTCTCGTGGGCGGGGTTCTTCAGCTCGATGACGGCGAGCGGCAGGCCGTTGACGAACAGCACGATGTCGGGCCGCCGTTCGTGCTTGTTCTCGACGACGGTGAACTGGTTGACCGCGAGCCAGTCGTTGCCGGCCGGGTCGTCGAAGTCGAGCACGCGGACCTGAGCGCCGCGGACCCGGCCCTCTGCGTCGAGGTGCTCCACCGTCACCCCGGCGACCAACATCCGCTGGAAGTCGCGGTTCCGGGCCTCCAGCGTTGCCCCGGCCGGTCGGGTCAGTCGGCGCAGGGCGTCTTCGACCGCAGCGTCGGGCAGGTCCGGATTGAGCCGGGCGAGGGCAGACCGCAACCGGTTTGTCAGCACCACCTCGCCGTAGTTGGCGCGTTCCGCGGCCGGCGTGTCCGGCGCGATGTCCGGGCCGTGGAGGACCGCCCAGTCGAGCGATGCCAGCCAGTCCACCGCGGCGGCCTCGACGGTCGATTCAGATACGGACCCACCGCTCACGCCGCCAACTCCTCACGCGCTCCCTCCCGGTCCGACCACGGGATGGGTCGCACATCATAGCTGCGCATGGCGCCCAGCACACTCGCCGAGACCGGCCGATCGGAGTCGTTCAGAATCGCATAGGCGCGGGAGTCGGGAGCACGCACCTCCCGGGTGTCGATCCAGGAGAACGCCACCGACTGCGCGGTGTCACGACCAGGGCGATTGATGGCGCGCAGCACGCGCTCCGGCTGTTCTTTCGATTTGGGTATCACGAAGTCGAACCGGTGGTCGTAGCCGCTCTTGCCCGTGAACTTCGCGTTGGGCGTGTATCGGATCTCGGCGAGATCCAGCCAGGCCACCACGTCCTCGTGGAACAAGCTGGCGACCGCCGAAGACGCCAGGTAGAAGAGATCGTTCACGGCGAGCATTGCCTGTACGAGATTGTGCTTTCGCAGCGCGAAATTGTCGCTCGACGCTCGCACCTCGAGGGCGGTCTTGTTGATCTGCACGCCGAAGCCGTTGAGCGTCGTGTCGAGCAAGGCCCGCCGCCGGCCGCCGTCGATTCTGCAACCGGACTGTTCCAGATCCTCGATGATGTAGCCGTCGTCCGTCAGCACGAATCCCCCGTCGGCGCGCTTGGCGTAGATCTGGAGGCAGTCGTTGTGGCGATCCAGGTACGGTGTGGTGATTTCGATCCACTCATCGACCTGGCGCAGGGTCGTCTTGTCACGCAGCCAGGTCCGGTACTGATCCAGCAACGCCTGCACTTCCTCCATCATGTGAACAACCCCCGTCGGATGACCGGCGGCTCGACGACACGGCAGAACTGCATGAAATCCTGAAGGGTCCGCCAGGGAATCGAACACGCGGCCGACAGGACGAGGTCGCGGGTGCCGCCGATGAGGTCCACGCCGTCGTTCAACGTCACGCTGCCGTCGTCGCTCTCGGCGGCGCGGACGCGGACCACGTCCCGATCCGCCGTCGCCAACGAGCGATAGACGTCCAACTCGTCTTGCTCGGTGACACCGGCGAACGTGTCGATCAGCGTCGCGACGACGCTCGCGTAGTCACCCAGACGCTCCGTACGCGGAACGATGATCTCCGGGAGCGACTCACCGACGTAGACGTCCGAGTGCTCGCCATACGGTTCGTGTCGGCGCCAACCGGCCGCGCGGGCGTACACCGACAGCGCTGCGGGCGAAACCGCCGAGAGTGCACCCCGGTCGCGAATGCTGACGCGCATCAGATGTCTCCGCTGCGGGACCCTCCCTCTGGTCTGGAACGGTGAGGAGGGGTCGCCGTCATGCCATTACTCGGAAGTGCTCTCGGTGTCGCCCACCCGTATCTCTCCCGAGATCAGTTTCGGTAGCAACGCGTCACGACAGTTCGCCAGTACGTAGCGCTCGTCCACGGCCGCCCTCGCTCGTCCAAGCAGCGACCGGGCGACGCGCCCGAACTCTACGCCGATCGCCTCGGGCGGCGAGGGCATCGAGAACCCCAATAGCGCCGAAGCCGACACACGCTGACGCCCGCTCGTCCCACTCATGTTCCGGATCGCGAACTCCCGGAATCGGGCGGTACGCGCCAAGAGGTACGCGAACTCGTTCGGGAGTGGACGTCTGGGCTTCATGACGATGTACTCTGTCGACCGAGCCTCTTGCAAAAAGGGTGTTCGGCCGAGTTTCTGCCTGGGGCGACGGGTGCGTGAGGGTCAGTGGACTGGAAGCAGCGTTCGCAGGATGGCGGTGACCGCCACCGGCGCCGGGGAGCCGGAGACGCAGGGGTTCATGGAGCCTGTCTGCCTGTGATGAGGGCAAGCACCTGCGAAGAGACGCGGCGCATTTCCTTCACGAGCCGTTCCAGTTCACGATTGTTCTCGATCCACTCCCGGTAGATACCGAGTTCTTCTTCGGTGAGCTTCAAGCCGACGGTCTTTCCGTGCGCTTTGCGTGTCCAGTAGTGGTAGGGGCCGTGACGCGCCTCCGGGTCGATGTGGCAGCGACAGGCGGGCCTCCCACACGTCATTCGGCGGGTGGAGACGGAGCCCTGGCCGATGAATCCGAGCGTTTGCAGTTCCGCCTTGAGTGCATCGTATTGCCGCTCGTACCGGCGCACGGCCACGTCGTAGGCCATCGATTCATTGCTTGACGTCCGCATTGCCGGTTATCATACAGTAGGTGAAAGGGACGGTCAACCAGCAATGAATCGCCTGCGCGTCGCCTTCGCCCCCTACTGGCAGTCGATCCAGCATGCCCTGTTTCCGCAGTTGGAGTGCGTGTTGGGTCCGCTGACCGAGAAGCAACAGCAGTTGGTGCAGACCCTGGAGGTCATCCGTATCGAGCAGATGATTCCGCTGCGCGGCCGAGTGCCGGGACGTCCGCCCAAGGACCGCGCGGCGATGGCGCGGGCCTTCGTGGCCAAGGCGGTCTACGACATGCCGACGACGCGCGTGCTGCTGGACCGCTTGGACACCGCTGTGGTGCTGCGGCGCATCTGCGGCTGGGAGCGACGGAGTGAGGTGCCGAGCGAATCGGTCTTCTCGCGCGCCTTCGCCGAGTTCTCGGACACGCAGTTGCCCCAGCGCGTGCACGAAGCGTTGATCGGGAACACCCACCGAGACCGACTGGTGGGTCACCTCTCCCGCGACTCGACGGCCATCGAAGCTCGCGAGAAGCCGGCCGCGAAGGAAGAGACGCCCCCGCGGCCCAAGCGCAAGCGGGGACGGCCGAAGAAGGGTGAGGAACGCCCGAAGGTCCTCACCCGCCTCGAACGGCAGGCGGCCATGACCCTGCCGGCGATGCTCGACGACCTTCCAACCGACTGTGATGTGGGCACGAAGAAAGACAGCAAGGGCTACAAGGACACCTGGGTCGGCTACAAGCTGCACCTCGACGTGGCCGACGGCCAGATTCCCATCAGTTGCCTCCTGACGTCCGCCTCCCTGCACGACAGCCAGGCCGCCATTCCGCTGGCGACGGTGTCGGCCGAGCGGACGACCAATCTGTATGACCTGATGGACGCCGCCTACGACGCGGAGCCGATCCGGCAGCACAGCCGCTCACTCGGCCACGTCCCGTTGATTGACACCAACCCCCGCCGCGACAAAGCGCTGGCGGAGGAACTGCGAACCGAAGCCCGGCGCCTGAAGAACCTCGGCTTCCAGATTGCCGAGCAGGTTCGCTACAACGAGCGTACGGCGGGTGAGCGGGTCAATGGCCGCCTCAAGGACGAGTTCGGCGGTCGCCATGTCCGGGTCCGTGGCGCCGCGAAGGTGATGTGCCACTGCATGTTCGGCGTGCTCGCGCTCACCGCCGACCAGCTCGTACGCCTGGTGTCATAGCCGGCGCACCGCCGGCAACGCTCCACGGTGCCCGCCGGGCGTCGTTCACCCACCGTTGTCCCGGCGCTCGGTCGGGCACGTCGAGACCGCCCTATTCCACCTCTCGGCGAGCCGCCGGCTTCCCAGAGTCGAGATCCAGTCGCCGATCCCAGGGGCATGTGGGTGTTCGCCAGGAGTATTAGCGTCTACGCCAAGCCGCAAGCCTCAGGAGTTTCGCAAGAGGCTCGACCCCCACCCGATTTCGTCGTCTTGCAGGAAGTCAACGTAGTGCTGCGTCACATTATAATCTTCGGATAGACGGACTTGAGTTTACAGCGAGCGTCCTCGACCTTCATCTGCCAGTCGACGCCGCGTTGCGTGCCAGTGACGTCGGTGGACCACGCCGAGACTTCGCCGTGCAGCGTCTCGAGGTCGCCGATGCGGCGCCCGTGCAGGCACTGCCGCGTCATCGAACTCAGTTCGTTCTCCGCGATGTTCAGCCAGCTCCCGTGCTTCGGCGTGTAGCAGAACTCGATCCGACGAACCAATTCCCGTGCCCGGGTCGGCTCGAACACCTCGTAGAAGGCGCCCATCGTGTGCGTGTTCAGGTTGTCGCACACCAAGGTGACCTTCGGGCATTCGGCGTAGCGCCCCTCCAACAGGTCGGCGACTTCCACCGCCCAGTCCGCCTTCGTACGCCGGTCCCGGGCCGTCGCCTGCCGCCAACTCGCCAGCGGCTCGCAGAACAGGAAGACCGAGGCCGTGCCCGCCCGTTCGTACTCGTAGTCGACGCGGCGGGGCCGTGCCGGCGTGGCCGCCATCGGCGGGCGAGTCTCCTTGACCAGCTGCACCGGCTGCTCATCCATGCACACGACCGGGCAAGCCGGGTCGTGCGGCTGCGCATAGATGTCCAAGACGTGCTCCATGTGCGCCGCGAACTCGGCATCGGCCTGCGGGGGGATCACCCAGTACTCGATCTTCCGCTGGGTCATGCCGTTTTTTTTAGCATCCGCCGGAGGGTCTCGTGGCTGACCGACTCGACGATCTCCAGCTCGACGACCCGGCGCGCCAGCAGGCGCAACGACCAGTTCGCGAAGCCCTTCGGGGGCGGCCCCGTACGCAGGGCGATGACCTGCGCCTCCTGTTTGCCGTCCAGCAGCTTGGGGACCGGGGGGGACTCCCGCTGTTTTCGCGCCAGCGCCCGCTCGAACCCTTCCTGCACGCATCGCTCGCGAATGTTTTCGACGGTCTTGGTGCGGCACGAAAAGGCGTCGGCGATCCGGTGGTCGGTCCACGCCGGCCCGTCCGCATCAGCCTTCAAGAGAATCTGCGCGCGGCGCACCTTCTCGCTGCTCCCGCTAAGCTTGCGGATCGTCTCTTGACAGACCTCGCGTTCCTCCGCCGTGAGTCGAACGATGTACTTCTTCTGTGGCATGGGAACTCTATCGGTTCGAGATGAGTTCCCCGACAGTCCTAATGTTTATTCGTGGCGGAGCAGTAGGCTGTCTTTCCGTTCTCCAGGCATGGCGTAATCCGCGCCACCAGCGTGTCTCCGTTGGCGAACCGCATCCCCGAGCCGAACGGCCGCCGGACGACCGAATCGGGCGCATGACCAAGTGTCGGCATGTTTGCCATGTCGAGATACGGTGCGACCTCCCCTTTTCGCAATGACCTTGACGGGTTAAGGTCCATCAACTCGGGCAGCGGCACTAACGGCCAGCCCTCCGGTATCTCGCCCACCTCGGAGGTCACCAGCCGGTCGGGGAACAGGTCGGCGATCTCCTTCGGCAGCCCGGGGTCTCGGCCTTCCATCTTGGCCCGCACCGGGTCGAAATCGACGAACCAGGACCGGAACAGCGCCCGCGCCATCGCCTCCAGCGTCGCGTTCATGCGTCGGTTCAGCTCGATCTTGTCGTCCAGCGTGCCGAGGACGTACGCGATGGCGCGTTGCTCAACGAGAGGAGGCGCGGGAATCTTGAGTCTGGACAGGTCTCTTCCTGTGATTCCTGCAACCGCAACTTGGCGGCGTATTGTGTCCAGACGATGCAATCCTGATGGTGAGCAAAAATAGTAGTACAAGTACAGTGGGTTCGATGTCGTCACGTCCGGCCGGGCGCGAATTATCGAAGACTCGAATCCAACGGATGCAACGGATGCAGACTGTCGTGACCGGGGCGCGCGTAGCCCACACGCTCGACCTGCACCGTGCCGAAGGTCGTCTCGACGTGGCGTTCGTGCACGCGCCGCTCCCGGCGCTCGACACCGTCGGCCCCTTCCACCGGACCGGCCGCCTCTCCCGGGCTGCGTTGGTCGAGGTGCCCTTGCAGGAGCTGGCGCATCAACGCCTGGCCACGTCGGTGCAGCTCCCGTTCGAGGTCGCTTTCACTCATCTGCTCTCATCTGCAGAGCCTCCCGCGAAGAGAGGTAGGCTTTGGCGTCGGCGAAGACGGCCTCCGCCGCCGCATACGGCGCCGAGTCGGGGGGAGCGGGGCGGTGGGGAACAGCTCGCATGGTTCAATTCTCCCGCAGCCGCCGTTGCGCATCCCGGACCAGAGGATAGACCAGAACCGTCTTGGGCGCCTCGCCGGCACGGCGGCCGTACCGGTCCATGCGCCCTCGACCGGTGGTGGCGCCCAGCGCGACCCAGTTGGCGGCGCGGTACGACCCGCCGTGGTGGCGGCGCGGGTCCACCAGCGTCTCCACCAGCCACGGCTCCAGGCGGTAGCGGCGCGGCCAGTCCGCCGCCATCTGCCCGAGACCGCGCGCCAGCACCGCGCTGGCGAGGTTCCGCACTGTGACCCACGGCAGCAGCAAGAAGCGGCTGTTGTTGACCACGTGCTGGAGATTCCGCGCCCGCGTCGCGTCGTCCCAGCCGACCCAGCCGTCCCGCACCGCCATGCGCCACGCCGGGCTCGAGAACTGCAGGCAGCCGACCACCGCCCGCGCCGGCTTCGACGCGAACACCAGATAGCGCAGGTGGGCGCCGAACGGGACCTTGTGTCCGAGGTAGTGATAGCGTCCCACCAGCTCCCGGAACAGCAGGCGCTCGGCGGGCTCGCGCACCAACTCGACCCGTAGCGGCTCGACGTCGCGCACGGCGCCGCGGAGCGGGCGCCCCGGCTCTCCCGCCGCCGTCCAGGGCACGCGGGTGACCGAACCGGGCGCGCGGCCCCGCCGCTTGTCGGGCAGCACCAGCGCCCCGTCCGCGTCGAGGCGCTCCAGGAACTCCCGGCACTCGCGGGCCTTCAGCCGCCCGTTGGGGCGCCGCCACCGCAACAGCTCGCACACGGTGCGCGCCAGCTCCATCCGGCTCAAGCCCGAACAGTCCTGCACGATCTCGCGGATCAGCGTCATCTCCCGCACGCTGAAGGCGCGTCCCGAGAACCTCGTCGTCGCCGCGGCCATCGCAGAGGCGTTCTCCCTTCCCCAGACACCGTAGCAAAACGCCGCGCGAATGTCCAGGGGGGCGGCGGGGCGCGCCGCAGGGGGGACCGACCCGAGCGTGTCGGCGTCGTGATCAGGTCGGGCGGCTGCCCGAAAAGAGGCGGTTGGGGGGCGCTGGCCGGCCGCTGTCCCCGGTCAAAACGTACCGAAGAGGGAGTCTTCGCGGGCATAAACCCTTATGAATGAGTGAGATAGCTCTCTACGAAAAAGAGCCGCACCCAGTTGATCGACTGCGCTCGCCAACGGAGAGAAATCGAGCTTCATCGTGACGACTCCTGATCTCCGAAGCCGAGGGCGTCGAGATTCTCGGCTATGGCCGCATCCAGCCGGGCCCCCTCGGCCTGCTGCGCGCGCAGCTCCCCGACGAGCCGCCGCATCTTCTCCTCGAACGGCTCTCCGTCGTCCGGCTGCGGCTCGGCGCCGACGTAGCGCCCCGGCGTCAACACGTGGCCGTGCCGGCGCACCTCGTCGAGCGGGGCGGTCTTGCAGAAGCCGGCGAGGTCTTCGTAGACGTCCGCGTCGTCGCGCCACGCGTGGTAGGCGCCGGCGATGCGGGCGATGTCGTCGTCGGTCAGCTCGCGGTGGGTGCGGTCCACCATCCGGCCCAGCTTTCGGGCGTCGATGAACAGGACCTCCCCGCGGCGCGGGCGGCGGCGGGCCAGGAACCAGAGGCAGGCGGGAATCTGGGTCGAGTAGAAGAGCTGGCCCGGCAGGGCGACCATGCAGTCCACCAGGTCGGCCTCGATCAGGTTCTTCCGAATCTCGCCCTCGCCCGACTGGCTCGACGACATCGACCCGTTGGCGAGCACGAACCCGGCGACGCCGGCCGGCGCGAGGTGGTGCACCATGTGCTGCACCCAGGCGAAGTTGGCGTTGCCCTTGGGCGGCACCCCGTAGCGCCAGCGCTTGTCGTCGGCCAGCCGCTCGCCGCCCCAGTCCGAGACGTTGAACGGGGGGTTGGCGAGGATGAAGTCGGCCTTGAGGTCCGGGTGCCGGTCGTTGTGGAAGCTGTCGCCGTGGCCGATCTGCCCCTCGATGCCGCGGATGGCGAGGTTCATCTTCGCCAGCCGCCACGTCGTGTAGTTCGACTCCTGGCCGTAGATGCTGATTTCGGCGCGGGCCTTCCCGCCGTTCCCGTTGCCGCTGGCGTGGGCGCGGATGAACGCGACCGACTGCACGAACATGCCCGACGAGCCGCAGCAGGGGTCGTAGACCCGGCCCCGGTACGGCTCGAGCATCTCGACCAGCACCTTCACGACGCAGCGCGGGGTGTAGAACTCGCCGCCCTTCTTGCCCTCGGCGCTCGCGAACTGCGAGAGGAAGTACTCGTAGACGCGGCCGAGCACGTCGCGCGAGCGGGCGTCCTCGTCGCCCACCTGGATGTTTGCTGACGAGGTCGATCAACTGCCCGAGGCGGCGCTTGTCGAGCGCGGGCCGGGCGTAGTCGCGCGGCAGCACGTTCTTGATCGCGGGGTTGTCGCGCTCGATCGCGGCCATCGCCTGATCGACGGTCAGGCCGATGGTCGACTGCCTCGCCTGGGCCTTCAGGTGCGTCCAGCGGGCCTCCGGCGGCACCCAGAAGATGTTCTCGGCGGTGTACTCGTCGCGGTCCTCGGCGGCGTCTTCCCCGAGCTCGGCCAGCACCGCGGCATGGCGCTCCTCGAAGGCGTCGGAGATGTACTTCAGGAAGATCAGGCCGAGCACGACGTGCTTGTACTCGGCGGCGTCCATCGAGCCCCGCAGGGCGTCGGCCATCGCCCACAGCTCGGCTTCGTGGCCGACGGTGGCCCCGTTCGGGGTCATCGCCGCCTCGCCTGCCCGCTTCCCCGCCCGCCGTCGCGCCATGTCGTGACCTCCGTCGCACGAACGAGCCATCCGGCCGTCACCCGATAGCGTACAACCGGCGGGCGGCCGGTCTCAATGGCACGGGCCGGCTGGCGGCCGGCGGCTGCGGTGCGTCGGCAGCGACGGCAACCGGAGGTCCGAGGACTCCCGTCGGCGATGCCCGTCGCCGGACGGGCAGGCTCCGGAAGCCCGTGGGTGCCGCCCGCGGCAGGGACGGGCTTGACGCTCACGTATTGAACACAACGGCCCTTGACGATCGCTTTTGGCCGGAAAGTGATCGTCAACGGTGAGCGTGCGGCGGCTACGGGCCTCCCCGAAGAGCTCGGTCGGGGCCGTCCCGGGACCGCCATGCGCAGGACCTCAGCCTGCGCATCATCTTCCGTCCGTCGAGCTCTGCTTCACACTGCTCTTCACATCCGGTACACTGCTCTCGCTGAGCAACCCCTGGTCGGAGGACAGATCGACTTGGCGCACGCGACCGAGACTCCCTTGAAGGGGCCCCCGCCGGCCGAGATTCCCTTGGACGCGGCGCCGTTGGTGCGCGTCATCGCGCAGGTGCGCTATCCGCTGATCGCGTCTGTGGAGAGCCGCAGCTTCATCGGTCCCTTCCAGGAGGCGATCCGCAACGACTATCCGACGCTGAGGCCGGAGGAGAGCCGCAGCGTTGTGCTCGGACCGGAGGGCCCGCTCAGCACGCGGTCCGACGTGTCGTGGCGGTTCAGTGACGAGAGCGGGGCCTGGCGGGTGACGCTCGCGCCGGATTTCCTTGCGATCGAGACGTGGCGGTACACGAGCCGCGACGACTTCCTCGACCGGTTCCGCCGAGTACTGACCGAGCTCCACGAGCACGTCAACCCACGGACTGTCGATCGCCTCGGCGTTCGGTACATCGACAGGATCCTCGGCGAGGACCTCCGTGCCTTGCCGCAGCTCGTGCGGCCCGAGGTGGCTGGAATCCTGGCGACGCCCCTGGCCGAGGACGCGCACGAGCTGGTTTCCCAGACCCTGTTCCGGCTGCCCGGGAGCAACGGCCAACTCAGGGCGCGGTGGGGACGCGTGCCCGCGCGCAGTACGGTTGACCCGGCCGCGGTCGATCCCGTCGACGAGCCGAGCTGGATTCTCGACCTCGATGCCTTCCGGCAGGAATCCAGCACCTGCGACGTGGAGTTGATCGGTTCGCGCGCGAGGACGCTCGCCGAACGCATCTACAGCTTCTTCCGCTGGGTCGTCACCGACGAATTCCATCGCCGCTACGGAGGAGTGTCGTGAACCTGCAATACTCGTCCAAGGCCTCCCGCGCCGCGCGGCGGGGGGCGGACACGAGTGCATCCACCGGATACGGGCTTCGCGGGTCGCTGACACCCATCGCGGTCATCATTGCGGCTTGGCAACCGCTGGCCGACGGCACTTCGTCCACTGCTTCGATGGGCGTGTGGCCGGAACCGTTCGCGTGGGACGGCCAACGGACAGCGGGTCGTGATTCCTGGACTGCGCCTGCGGAGACGGAGCGAATCACGGCGACTGCGTCGGATGTCACGAGCCGGGCGGTCTCGGAGTTGCGCCGCATTTCGGGCTTGACGTGGGAGCAGCTCGGGCAGCTCTTCGGCGTATCGCGGCGCAGCGTGCATTTCTGGGCTAGCGGCAGAGCGATGAATGCAGCGAACGAGCAGCACCTCCTCAAGGTGCTCGACATCATGCGGCAAGCCGACCGAGGAGACGCCAGGAGCAACCGCGCCGCGCTGCTCACGGTGTCTGCGGGCCACGCGCCCTTCGACCTCTTGATGTCGCGGGCGTTCGAGGAGGCGCGTGCGCGGCTCGGTCGCCGACAGCGCGGTCGGCGCGTCGAGCTGGGCGAGCTCGATGCGCAGGCCCGGGCCGAGCGCACACCGCCCTCGCCCGAGAACTTGATCGACGCGATGAACGACCAGGTCCATCGGGATGCTGGAAGCAGTCGCGCCGCCGGCGCCACGAGGAACATGCGGCGTGAATCGAAAGGATGAGGCTCATCCACCCGCCGTCGCTCGCATCGACGAGGCGCACCGGGTTCGCGTCGACGAGGCGCTCGGGTCGTGGCGGCAGGGCGACTGTGTGCTGGGCGACCAGGTGTTCCTGTTCCGGTTGAACCCCCGTGCGCCAATATCGGAGGCGGCCGCGGTCGCGGCCCCGGACGGCGCAGACGCCGCCGAGACCCGGGTGCACGGATTTGCCGTCGTGACGCAGACGTGCGATATCGTCCGGGCCTGCGGAAGCCGCCCATTCGTCCATGTCTGCCCGCTGGTAGCGGTCGACGCCGACCGGCTCGCGGAGATCCGACGTGGGCGCAGACCCAACTACGCGTTCCTTCCCGGAACTGCGTCCCAAGGTCTCGTTGCCGACCTCGATCGCGTGATGACCGTGGAGAAGGCGGTCGTGGCCGACTGGAGCCGCGTCGCGGGCACACATGACGACGGGGAGGCCCGGACTCTCCGGCTCGCGCTGACCCGCAACCGAAGCCGCGTGGCGTTTCCCGATGACTTTGTGCAGTTGGCGTCGGGCCTGACGCGCCGGATGTCGAGAAAGCACGATGCGCAGAGCGACGAGGGGCGTGCGCTTCGCGCGTTGCGCGAGATTCGAGTGCGGGCCGAGCCCTCCTGGCGGGATGCTGAAGTAGCCCTGCTGTTCCTGTTCGTTCGCGACGATGCCGCGCCGACCTTTGCCGGGCAGACCTGGGACAACTACCTGGACCTGTGGCTGCAACGTGTCCGGCCCGAGGGCCGCTTCACACACGTCGACGGGATGGTTCAGACGCTCGATGACCTGACCGGTCGCGAATACGTCGAGAGCGACCCGCTCGACCTCGATCACCTGTCGCCCGGCTCGGGACGCGAGCCGGGCGTCTGAGCGGTCCGATTCCTCGCATGATGGGAGCCGCCGGACCGACACACGAAGTCGCTCATTCGTGCCCGGAGGCGGTCACCGCGTCGTGCAGCCGGGCGAGATCGGGTGCGCAGGGCGCAGCCCGGTCTCCGCTCGGCGCCGTGCGGGTCAGGTCCCTCATGCAAGAGATGTCCTCCGCGTACTCGGCGAGCCGCCGCCGGTGGCTCGCGCGGGTCTTGGTGCACACGAGGATGAACGGTCTGCCGCGTCGCTCGGTCACGTGCTCGATGTCCAGGCGGCGGCGGTCGATGATCTGGTGCAGATGGGCGCGCAGGTCCTTGCGCAGCGGGAACCTCGCGACCCGGGTGGCGGGATCCTTGCAGAAGTCCCGAAGTCTCCGGCAGTGCTCGCATCGGCACCCTGTGTCGGCGCCGATGGCCCAGTCACGCGGCTCCTCCGGAGGTCTCGCGCTGCGCGCCAGGAGGAAGTCCGCCGCGTGGCGCCACAGCAGTGCGAAGGCGCCGGTGCCGGCCGCTCCCTCCTCGCCGTGAAGACTGGCGAGGACGGTGGGAAGCGTCCGGTCGGGCGTGACGACCTCCGGCCGGCCGGCGACGGCCTCGGCCGCCGCTACGGTCTCGGCCGGCGACGCCCGGCGCAAGGCGAGGGTGAAGAGATCGTCAACGGCCTCCACGCCGAACCGTTCGGGCGCCTGGATCGTCGGCTCGAAGGAACGCCGCCGCGATCCTGGCGGCAGCGCCGCGGGCAACGTCCGCAGAATGGCGCGAACAGCAGCCTGCAGTACATGGTTCCAGGCCGCGCGCGAGCACTCGTCGCGCGTCTCGTCGAGGCACCGGACGAGCGCCAGCGTGGCGGTCGGCCGGCGCCGAAGATGCGCCGCCGCGAGCTCGGTCAGGAATCGGTGGGCGGCGGACGGTCCGATCATGTCCACGACGAGCGCCAGCGGTTCGTTCTCCTTGCCGTTGTAGCGCTTCAAGACCACCTTCATCAGAAAGCGCGCGGCCCGATTTTCGTCTCCGGTCGAGTGCAGCAGGCGCAGCATCAGGGCGCGAGCCTGCGCGTCATCGTCGTAGGGCCCGGTGGGCCAACTGTCGATCAGCCGGCTCAGGAGTTCCCGGACGCGTCCGCCCCCGGTGTCCGGAAGCCGGTCGGCCTCGTCGGCGACCCAGGCGACGGCTCCCGCGATGTCGCTCCGCGCCACAATCTCCAGCGCCTTCGATCGGGGCCACAGGACGAGGGCGGCGCGGCGATAGGCGCGCTCGACGCTCACGCCCTCGTTGCCCGACGCTTCGTGCACGCGCTGCTCGTCCGGCGGCGCATCGTCGAGGGCGCCGCGCGGGAGCAGTTCCCCGGGATGCAGCTCGACCTCGCCCAACCGCGGCCGACGGCCGTCGGGGCGCGCCCAGCCGTCCAGCCATTCGCGGCTGTCGACGACGTCGCCCATCTCCCACTCTTCTTGGTCCTCTCCGTCCCACCCGTCCCAGCCACGGCCGGTGTAGTCTGCGCCGCCGTACTGCTCGATGTGAACGACGGCCGCGTGCACCTCGCACTCCACGCGTTCCGCGGCCCGGGTGAGAACGCGCGCGACCGCCGCATCGGTGTTCTTCAGCCCGTCGAAGGACAGCCCGGCCTCGCTGTACTCGTGATCGAGCAGCCAGACCAGCTTGTCGGTCCCGCCCCGGGCCCTCCACTCGGTCAGCCGCTCCGCAAGTTGATCGACCTGTGCCGTGTAGTCCGGGGCTTCCCGGGGCGACTCGTCGTCACCGGGGCGAAGACACAGGTTGAACACGAGCGACAGGCGGTGGCCTTCGGTCACCGGCCTGACTTCGTGGGTGCAGTCGGCATAGAACGCCGCGAAGGTCAGCTCCGACGGCTCGCCGGTGGTCATGTCGAGGGTGCGCTCGCGGTCCCGGTGGCGGACGACGAGCTCGCCGCCGGCGCCCGCCGTGGGCAGCGAGACGGACAGGGTGGCAATCATGCCGTCGGCCTTCTCGGTGTCGCGGTGGGACACGAAGAAGCCGCCCGGTTCGTAGATCAGCAGGCGGTGGAGTCGAGCGTCGACCCGGTCGGGGGCGCAGCCGAGGCCGACCGCCGCCGTCTCGAGGATGCCCGCGAACGTCTCCGGCCACGCGGCGCCGGCCAGGCGCACGCGCTCGGGCCCGATCTGCCAGCAGTTGCGAACGGACTTGTCGACGACCGTCTCGGTTCCCTTACCGTAGGGCGCAGGCTCCGCCGCCGCTATCAGCGCTCGAATCTGGGTCCCGGGAACCGGGAACGACAGGGCGCCCGCCCCCTTCACCCGCAGCCGCGGCATGGCCGTCAACAGCCGGCCGTGGACGCAGAAGTCGCCCGGTCGGTCGATGGACCGCAGGAGCTTCTCGATGGCGTCCGCTACGCGGGTCTGCGCCTCCGCGGCGTCGCCGAGCGTCCCATCCATGCCCGAAGGAGCGTCTGTTGGTCTCATCCCGATGACCTGGGTGGGTCGGGGCTACCGGTTCCAATGTACAGTAGCCGCGCGTTTGTCGCGAGCCGGCGTCGGCCGCGCGGGCCCAAGTCGCGCGAAAGGCGCGAAGGGAGTGTGCCGTGAGAGCCGTCAAGATCGTTGGCATCGTGCTGGTCAGCTACGTGCTCGTCGTCGTGGCCTTCGAGTCGCTGATCGGCTACTTTCAGCCCGAGACGGGGGACGCGCTGGTGTTGACCACGGTGAGCGAGGACGGCGCCGCCATCGACCGGGTGCTCCAGTCGCTGCACAGCGACGGGCAACTCTACGTGGCAGTCAATCACTGGCCCCGCGCCTGGTACCGTCGCGCCCTGGCGAATCCCCGGGTGCAGGTGACGCGCGACGGCGCGACGCGAGACTACAGGGCTGTTCCGGTGACGGGCGGTGAGTATGAGCGGGTCGCGGGCGAGTACCCACGCCGCCTCGCGTTCCGCCTCCTGACCGGCTTTCCGCCTCGCCGTCTCGTACGACTGGACGAGGCAGGTGGCGACGCGCAACGGTGACGCAGGAGTCTGCGCCGTGGAACGGCGCGGACTCCTGGAGGGTTGGTTGGGCGCCAAGCGGAGCCGCAGGCGACGATTGGCGGGCTGGGCGAGGCGTGGCGCGGATCGCGCCGGCGAGGGCGCGAAGGGCCGCCCAACCCTTTGGGCCTGCTGCGCTTGCAGCTCCGCGACCAGCCGGTGCAGCTTCACGTCGAACGTGGCCTGCCCGCTTCCCGGACCGCCGTCGCGCCGTGCCACGTCGCGACCGTCGTCGCACGAATCCGGACAGCGACCCGCCATCAGGCCCCGTCACCCGATAGACTGTCGCCAGGAGGTCAGGCGTGGTCAGGATGGTGTGCTGGAACATCAACCGCAGCGCGGACGCGTTCACCGAGCTCAGCGGGATGGACGACGTGGACGTCGCCTTGTTGCAGGAAGTGGGCAGGGGGGCGGCCGGGCGCATCGCGGACACCACCGGTGAACGGGTGCCGTGGAACTGGAACCGGTCGAGCACCTGGCCCGCGGTGGTTCGGCTGTCGGACCGGGTGCGGGTCGACCTGTTCGAACCCGTGGCCGCCGAGCGTGAAGGCATGCCGGCGAACGCGATCGCGGTAAGCGATGCGCGCACGCTCGCCGCCGCGCGCGTCACACCGCTGCATGGCGGGCGACCGGTCCTCGAGTCGTTCCTCGTGTTCTCGATGCACGCACGCTGGCTGTACCCGCATCCGCAGGCAGAGCGCGCCCGTCCGCGAGGAGGCCGTGCCGTCTACGCCTACACCGATGGCTCCGTACACCGGGTCATCTCCGACCTCTCGGCGTTCATCACCCACACGAATCCCTCGTCGCACCGCCTGCTGGCGGCGGGCGACCTCGGCACGATCCACGGGGCGGCGGACACCAGCAGAATGGAGTATCCTGCCCGCGCACGGACCATCTTCGACAGGATGCAGGCGCTGGGCCTGGAGTTCATGGGACCCCAGTGGCCGGATGCCGACAGACGGGCGGATCCCCTCCCGCATGGCTTGCCGAAGGACACGAGGAACGTGCCCACCTGCCTTGCCGGCCAGCAGCGGCGCCGCATGCTCGACGAGGGCATCGTCAGCGGATACCAGTACGACTATGTGTTCGCCTCCCGGGGGTTCCACGACAGGGTGCGCGTGCACGCCATGAACGATGCCGCGGGATTCGGACCGAGCGACCACTGCCGGATACGGATCGACGTGGAGTAGCGTCGGGCGTCACGTATGCCTCACCCTCAACGACTCCGGGGCTTCGAGGAGCCGCAAGGGCCCTGGTCTCACTGGTCGAGAAGCCGCAGGGGGATTCGGAGATGGAGCGTCGTGCGCATCGCGAGTTGCTGCAGTCCACGGCGGCGGGCAGGCTGTCGCGCGACGCGTCGACTGACCGGCGCCGGGCGGGAGGCGAGGTCGGGTGCCAGCGCGGTAGACGGCGTCGGGCAGGCTGTTGCGGCGGCGGCGCGGGTCGACTAACCTGCGCGTGATGAAGGTGCTGCTCTGGCGGCTTGCGTTCGTCATCGGAGCGGTGGCGGCAATCGGCGGGCTCGCCGCCGCGGTGGTGTCGGGCACCGCGCAGCGTGACGGGCCGGGGCCGCGGGTCGACGCGCTCTTCGCGTCGTGGACCGGGCCGCGCGCCCCGGGCTGCGCGGTGTCGGTCATGCGGGGCGGTGAGCTGGTGTTCGCCAGGGGGTACGGCGCCGCCAACCTCGAGTACGACGTCCCGATCACGCCGTCGACGGTGTTTCACGTCGCGTCGGTGTCGAAGCAGTTCACGGCGCTGGCGGTCGCGCTGCTGGTGGCCGACGGCGAGGTCTCCTGGGACGACGACGTCCGGCGCCACGTCCCCGAGCTGCCCGACTTCGGCACGCCGATCACGCTGCGGCATCTCGCCCACCACACGAGCGGCGTCCGCGACCAGTGGGCCATGCTGCAACTGGCGGGCTGGCGCTGGGGCGGCGACGTCATCCGCCAGTCGGACGTGCTCGACCTGCTGTCGCGCCAGACCGCGCTCAACTTCGCCCCCGGCAGCAACTACGTCTACAGCAACTCGGGCTACACGCTGCTGGCAGTGGTCGTCGAACGGGTGTCGGGGCAGACGCTGCGCGCGTTCACGAGCGCGCGGCTGTTCGGGCCGCTCGGGATGACGCGCACCGTGTTCCGCGACGACCACACCATGCTGGTCCGGGACCGCGCGTACGCCTACACGCACGCCGGTCTCGGCGGCTACCGGCTCAGCATCCCCGACTTCGCCATCGTCGGCGCCACCAGCCTGTTCACGACGGTCGAGGACCTCGCCCGCTGGAACGGCAACTTCACCAGCGGGGAGATCGGCGGCCGCGACGTGCTCCGGCAGCTTCAGGCGCGCGGCGCGCTCGACGACGGCGCGCGCCTCTCGTACGCGTTCGGGCTGGTGCACGGGAACCACCGCGGCCGCCCCACCATCGGTCACGGCGGCACCGACGCCGGCTACCGCGGCGAGTTCCTCCGCTTTCCCGACGAGGAGGACCTCGCGGTCGCGGTGCTCTGCAACACCGACCGCGCCGCCCCGGGACGCCTGGCGCGCGACGTCGCTGACGTGTTCCTGCCGCCGCCGCCCGGCGCGGCCGGCCCGGTGCGGGCAGCGACCCCGCCGGCCGTTCCGCGGCGTCCCCCCGCGCCGGCGGCCGGACGCGGCGAGACCGGCGGCCCGCCGGCCGATCCGGTGAGTCTGGCCGGCTACTACCTCCGTCCGGGTAACGACGTGCCGCTGAGGGTCATCGCCCGCGGCGACGATCTCGTCCTGGTGGGGGCCGGCGCGGAGCAGTCGCTGCACCCGGCGGGCGGGGGCCGGTTCCTTCTCGGCGGGACGACCGAGGTGACGTTCACCTCCGGCGCCAGCGGCCAGCCGACGACACTGCGCATCGGCGATCCGCCCCGCCCCGTCTACAGCCGTGCGGTGCCCGTCAGCCCCTCGGCGGAGGCCCTCGCGGCCTACGCCGGGTCGTTCTACAGCGACGACCTCGCCGTGGGGTACACCTTCCGGGTGGAGGCCGGCCGGCTCGTCCTGTGGAACCGCAAGCTGGGCCCCATTCCCCTCGCCCCGACGTTCGCCGACGGCTTCTACGCCCGGGGCTGGTACTTCACGTTCCGCCGCGACGACGCGGCCGCGGTCTCCGTGTTCACCGTGAGCACCTCGCGCGCCTGGAACATCGCCTTCCGGAAGAGCGGCTAGTCGGTTGTGGCAACGGCGCACACGCACTACACTGCGGCCTCGCACTGGTCCGGCGGCGGAGCCATGCGCGCCCCGCACGGCGACCGATAGCGTCCATGTAGGCTCCGGAGTATCCGATGAAGACACACCACATCCCGCTTCGGCCGGCGTCCCGTATCACCGCGGCCGCCGTCGCCCTTGCGCTCGTCCTGGCTCCCGCGCCTGCGCTTCACGCGCAGCAGTCGCTCGCGGACGACCCCGGCGTCGCCGATGCCCTGCATCTGCTCGACACCTGGATGGACGCCGCCCAGGCCTACGGGGGCATCCCCGGCGCCTCCCTCTCGGTGGTGCACGACCAGGAGCTCGTGTGGGCGAAGGGCTACGGGTACGCGCACGTCGAGCGGGAGGAGCCCGCGACGGCGTCGACGATGTACTCCATCTGCTCCATCTCCAAGCTCTTCACCGCGGTCGGCGTGCTGCAACTGCGCGACCAGGGCAAGGTCGGGCTCGACGACCCGGTGGCGAAGCACCTCGACTGGTACGAGATCCAGGACGACGACCCCGAGGCGGGGCCGGTCACCGTCGAAGGGCTGCTCACCCACACCTCGGGGCTCCCGCGCGAGGCGAAGGCGTCGTACTGGACCGGCCCCGACTATCCCTTCCCGACCCACGAGGAGATCGTCGGCAGGCTGCCCACCCAGTCGATGCTGTATCCCCCGCGCACCTACTACCAGTACTCGAATCTGGGGCTCACCCTGGCCGGCGAGATCGTGGCGGCGTCGTCGGGGCAGACCTACGACGACTACGTCCGCGCCAACATCCTCGACCCGCTGGGGATGACGAGCACCTTCACCGACCATGAGGACCGCTTCCGGGGCAACCGGCTCGCGAGCGGCTACACCGCGCGGGGGCGCGACGGCGAGCGCAAGCCGGTCCCCGAGTACCAGGTGCGCGGCATCAGCCCCGCGGCCGGGTTCATCTCGACGGTCGAGGATCTGGCTCGCTTCGCCTCGTGGCAGTTCCGCGTGCTCGACGGCGACGGCGCGTTGCTCGACCGCAACACGCTGCGCGAGATGCACCGGGTGCACTGGCTCGAGCCCGACGGCGAGACCACCTACGGGCTGGGCTTCTCGGTGTGGAAGTCGGACGGCGACACCTTCGTGGGCCATGGCGGCTCGTGCCCGGGATACCGCAGCCACCTGCTGCTGCGCCCGCAGGACGAGGTCGCCACCGCGTTCATGGCCAACGGCCAGGGCGTGAACTCGCGCCGGTTCGCGCAGACCGCCTACGACATCGTCGCCCCCGCCCTGCGCAGGGCGGCCGGGAAGTCGGGGGGCAAGGCTGCCGACGGTGAGGCCACCGCGGGCGCCGCGGGCGGCGCGGCGACGGCCCGGGAGACCCTCGAGCGCTTCACCGGCACCTACCAGCGGCCCCTCGGCGGAGAGAGCGCGGTGCTCGTCCGGGAAGGCGACCTGCACGTGCTGTCGCTCCCCACCGACAACCCGCTGAACGCCCTGACCCGGCTCCGCCACGTCGAGGACGGCACCTTCCGGCGCGTGCGCGACAA
Source organism: Vicinamibacterales bacterium (assembly GCA_965215105.1). GTDB lineage: Bacteria > Acidobacteriota > Vicinamibacteria > Vicinamibacterales > UBA8438 > JAJEEA01. The sequence goes on along the minus strand of OZ244051.1, from coordinate 4,369,554 downwards.
CGGCGATCTGGGCGAGGAGTTCGTCTTCGAGGAGATGCCCGACGGCCGGATGCTGATGTGGCGCAACGAGAACTACAGCATCCGCGCGGCGGGAATGTGAGTCGTCCGGAACTGGTCGCGAAGGGCCAGACCGGTCACAGTCGACTCAGACGCACTGTCGCCACGTCCTCGGGTCTCGGGATTGGTGCAGGACGGCGACGACTTCGATCCATTCGGGAAGGATCCGGTAGAAGACGGAGAACGGGAACTTCCGCACCAGAGCACGGCGGACGGTCGACTCCACGGTCGGGTGCGACTCAGGTCGCTCTGAGATCCGGTAGAAGGCCCTGTCGATCTCGTCCTCGAACGACGCGAGTACGTGGGGCGCCTCGTCGAGATACCACCGCTCGGCGAGCGCCAGATCCTGCAGCGCGACAGAGGTCAGGCGGACGGGGAGAGTCACGCCCGGTCGGAGAAGACGCGCTTGCGGACCGCTTCCCAGGGTACCGAACGATCCGCGGGTGGGACGTCCTCCAGCGTCGCGAGGCGGTTGCGAATCAGGTCGCGCTGCCAGTCGGGGACCGGAATCTCCCCCGGCGCCAGACTGTCCCAGAGCTCGACGACGAGTTCGATGCGCTCCCGTGCCGGCAGGTTCAGTGCCTCTCTCTGGATCTCGGACTTGGCCAACATCGTCTCAGCATATCCGTTTCGTTCGTCCGCGTGGTGAAGGGATCGGGCGGTTGGCCTGCTTCGGCCATCGTCCCATATCGCCGTCGGCGCAGCGGCGTAGCACTCTATCCTGCTTCCGCCTGCCGGCGCGAGCGGCTACCTGACGGTGAAGGTCCCTGCCACGGTGCGGCCGCCGTCCGCGCGCCGGCGGCGGACCGAGGGGACGTCGCCGACGGTGAACTCGAACGCGCCGGTCCGGATGGGCGTGAAGCTGAACTGGGCCGTCCCGCCGACGTCGAACTCGATGGCGCGGAACGTCTGCGCCTGCAGGTGCACCTCGATGCCGTTGATGGTGACGATGCGCAGGTGCGAGCTGCGCAGCAGCTCGTCGACCTCGAGCCGCCACGGCTCGGCGCCGTCGCTGGTGACGTTCAGCCGATAGTACTCGCCCGTGACCAGGTCGAACGCGCTGGTGGACAAGCGCGGGCCGTCCGGGCCCGACGCGATCTCCAGGTGAATGTCGAGCGGCGGCCCCGCGGCCAGGTTGCCGCCCACCTGAGCATTTGCTCCGGCCGCAGCGAGCACCAGGCCGAGGGTCGCGACGACGAGGGTCCGTAAAGGCATGCCGACGGTTATACCCGAAACTCGCCCGGCGGGCCAGCCGGTTCGGCAACCGGGATGGTGACGATTCGCGCGAACACCCGCAGGTCCGGCGTGCCCGGCTCGACGCGGGCCGGTGGTAGACTGGGCGCACCATGCAAGCAGCCATCCGAGCCCTCGTCGTCGTGGTATGCCTGTTGCTCATCCCGGTGACTGCGGTCCTCACCGCGGCCGCCAAGCAACGCTTCGCCGACGGCCCCAACCGGCTGTTCTCGGGCGGGCCCCTCGAGGCGGGCGAGCTGTACGCCGGCCCCGAGCCGGACTGGAGCTTCGTCGCGGACATCCCGACCATCGAGCTGCAGTTGATGGACCCGCCGCGGTCGCGCCTCATCTGGGTCCAGGAGCACGACGGCAAGCTCTACGTCTGGTCGGGCTACATGAGCACGATGGTCGGCCGGATGTGGAAGAAGTGGCCGATCCAGGCCGAGCGGGACGGCCGCGCGGTGCTGCGCATCGACGGCACGCGCTACGAGCGGCAGCTCGTGCGCATCGAGTCGGGCGACGTCCTCGACGGCATCACCGGCGCCATCAGGGCCAAGTACCCGTCCCAGCTCACCCGGGCCGGGGTGGAGGCCGGCGACTCGTGGCTGTTCGAGGCGGCGCCGCGTTAGGCGTCCGCCCCGCAGGTCGGCGCGGACTCCTGGAGGAGTTGGCAAATGGGAACCGCAGGCGACGATTTCCGGGCCGCCGTCACGGGTGAGCCCATGAAGTACTTCTACTTGGGCGTCGCGGGGGCGCTCGTGGTGACCGTCCTCGCGGTCCTGTTCGTGCCGGGCGCGGACGACTTCGTGGAGCGGACGTTCCAGGGCTACGTCGGCCGCGCCGCCCGCTGACCGGGTCCGGCCGCCGCTCGGAAGGAGGAGACATGCGCGCCAGAATCATCGCCGGGTGCTCCGTCGTCGCGCTGTTGGTCACCCTTGGCGGCCTGTCCGGGCTGGGCCATGGCCCGGGCGCCGGCGCTTCGGAGGCGCAGGGCGGCGGCGTGCCGAAGTTCGAGGTCGACGCGTCGTGGCCCAACATGCCGAACGACTGGGTGACCGGCCAGGTGTCGTCGGTGACGGTCGACTCGAACGACGTCGTCTGGGTGCTGCACCGGCCCCGCACCGTGGGCGAGGACCAGGGCACGCCGGCCCCGCCGGTGATCGCGTTCGAGAAGGACGGCACGTTCGTCCGCGCCTGGGGCGGTGACGCCGACGGCTACGACTGGCCCGCCAACGAGCACGGCATCCACGTCGACCCCGACGGCAACGTCTGGGTGGGCGGCAACGGCGCCGCCCCCGAGTCGGACGACATGCTGCTGAAGTTCACGCCGGAGGGCGAGCTGCTGCTGCAGATCGGCGGGCGCGCCCGGAGCAGCGGCAACGACGACACCGCGAGCCCGATGCGGCCGGCCGAGTCGTTCGTGCACGGGGACGAGGTGTTCGTGGCCGACGGCTACGGCAACCGGCGCGTCGTGGTGTTCGATGCCGAGACCGGCGAGTACAAGCGCATGTGGGGCGCGTTCGCCAACGAGCCGCTCGACACGTCCGTGTCGACCGGCGAGCCGGACGGCCGCGGGGGGCCGTCGCAGTTCGGCATCGTGCACGGCATCGAGGTCTCGGCCGACGGGCTCGTGTACGTGGCCGACCGGGGCAACAGCCGCGTGCAGGTGTTCGACCTCGACGGCACCTACCGCACGCAGGGCTTCGTCAACCGGGGGGCGGAGAGCGCCTCGACGGTGGCGGGCCTCGCGTTCTCGCCCGACGCCGGGCAGCGGTTCATGTACTCGGCCGACCAGGGCAACTCGCACATCCACGTCATCGACCGGGCCACCCTCGAGGTGCTCGACACCTTCGGCACCAACGGCGCCGCGCCGGGCGAGTTCCAGGCCCTGCACCACCTCGACACCGACAGCGACGGCAACCTCTACACGGCCGAGGCCCAGCGCGGCCGCCGCGCGCAGAAGCTCACGTACACGGGCATGGCGGTTCCATGAAGATGAACTCCTGGGCGGCGCGGGGGGCGGCGGCGGGCAGCGCCGCCGTGGTCCTCGCGCCGCTCGGCTACCGCATCGGTGCGCCGCTCGGGCTGGCCTTCCTGCTGCTGGCCGGCGGCTTCCTCGTGGCCGCGGTCAGCGGCCTCCTCCTCGTGCTGCGAATGGTTCGCAAGACAGGGCGGCGCGACAGGGAGGCCGCCGCCCCCCTCGCCGCCGTCGTCGTCGTGGGCGCCTTTCCGCTGGCGGCGCTGCTCTCGGGCGGGGGCGCGCCGCCCATCCACGACATCACGACAGACACCGAGAACCCACCCGCGTTCGTCGCCGCCGTCGCGCTGAACGCGCCGGGCCGCACCGACTACGACCCGGCCGTCGCCGAGCAGCAGCGGGCCGCCTATCCCGACCTCGGCCCCGCGATGCTGCCGGTGGCGCCGGCCGACGCCTTCGACCGGGCCCTCGCGGTGGTCGGCGACCTGGGCTGGGAGCTTCTCGCCGCCGACGCCGGCGACCTCCGCATCGAGGCGACGGACCGCTCGTTCTGGTTCGGTTTCCCCGACGACGTCGTCGTCCGCGTCACCGCCGCCGGCGAGGCCGGCAGCCGCGTCGACGTCCGCTCGCTGTCCCGCGTCGGCGTCGGCGACCTCGGCGTCAACGCCCGCCGCGTCCGCGCGTTCCTGGCCGCGTTGGCCGAGCCGCAGTGACGGCGTCGGTTCCACGTAGTCGTCCAAGTCCGGCACGAACCGAGCCGCGACTTTCCCCAATCGCCTTGTGCTATCGTGCGCCGATAGCATGATTCCCGGCGGTCCGAGGTCGCAAGGCTCGGCATTCGAGGCGCTCAGGGCTGCGGTTCAGGAGGGTCTGAACAGCGGAGTGAGCGACAAGACGGTTGCGTCCATCATGGACGAGGTCGAGGCGCGGCTTCGGCGCGAGGGACGGCTGACGGGCTGTCACGAAACCGGGTCGGCCGATGAGCGGTGACGTGACTGCGCGGACCCGACACCCGCGCCCGGCCGGAACAGAGGAGCATGAAGCCATGAAACGGGTTGCCATCTTCGTCGCCGCCGCCCTTCTCGCCTCCGCCCCGTTCACGGCCGCGCAGGACCCGGACGCCGTCGCCGGCGTGCCCCAGTTCGCGCCCGTCACCTGGGAGCGGCTGCTCGCCGCCGCCGACGAGCCGCACAACTGGCTGATGTACAACGGCACCCTCGACAGCAAGCGTTTCAGCCGGCTCGATCAGGTCGACCGGTCGAACGTCGCCGACCTCGAGCTGAAGTGGGCCTACAGCATCCGCCAGCTCGACCGCACCGAGACGACCCCGCTCGTGGTCGACGGGGTGATGTTCATCACCGAGTCGCCCAGCAACCTGACCGCGGTCGACGCGACCACCGGGCGGCCCTACTGGCGCTACGAGCACCCCCTGCCCGACGACTTGCGCATCTGCTGCGGCCGCAACAACCGCGGCGTCGCCATCCTCGGCGACACCCTCTACATGAGCACCCTCGACGCCCATCTCGTGGCCATCGACGCGCGCAGCGGCAACCTCGTGTGGGACGCCGAGGTCGCCGACTACCGGGGCGGCTACAGCAAGACGGCGGCGCCCCTCATCGTCAAGGACCGGGTGGTGACGGGCATCGCCGGCGGCGAGTTCGGCATCCGCGGCTTCCTCGACGCCTACGACGCCGAGAGCGGCGAGCGCGAGTGGCGCACCTACACCATCCCCGGGCCCGACCACCCCGACAACCGGACGTGGCTGGGCGACTCGTGGCGGACCGGCGGCTCGCCGACCTGGATCACCGGCTCGTACGACCCCGAGCTGAACCTCGTCTACTGGGGCACCGGCAACCCCGGCCCCGACTACGGCAGCGAGGTGCGCCTGGGCGACAACCTCTACGCCGACTCGGTGCTCGCCCTCGACGGCGACACCGGCGAGATGTCGTGGTACTTCCAGTTCACGCCCCACGACGTGCACGACTGGGACGCCATCCAGATTCCCGTCCTCGCCGACATCGAGTTCGACGGCGAGCCGCGCCAGGCGATGCTCTGGGCCAACCGCAACGGCTTCTACTACACCCTCGACCGGGCGACCGGCGAGTTCCTGCTCGGCAAGCCGTTCGCCCTGCAGACCTGGGCCGAGGGGCTCGACTCGACCGGCCGCCCCATCCGGGTGCCCGGCATGTTCCCGTCGGCCGACGGCACGGTGGTCGCCCCCACCGCCGGCGGCGCCACCAACTGGTGGTCGCCGGCGTTCAACCCCCGCACCGGCCTGCTCTACGTCAACTCGTTCGACGGCGAGGGCCGGTTCTTCCTGCGCGACGAGGACTACGTCGAGGGCGAGCGCTACACCGCGGGCGGCGTCCAGTCGCCCCGGCCGATGGACAACTACCGCAGCGCCATCCGCGCCATCGAGCCCGCCACCGGCGACATCCGCTGGGAGTTCGAGATGCAGCCGCGGGCCCGCTCGGGGGTCCTGGCCACGGCCGGCGAGCTCGTGTTCAGCGCCACCGTCGACGGCTATTTCTTCGCCCTCGACGCCGACACCGGGGAGGAGCTCTGGCACATCCCCCTCGGCGGCCCCGTCAACGCCAACCCGATGACCTACGCCGTCGACGGCGCGCAGTACGTCACGATGTCGGTGGGCAACACCGTCTACACGTTCGGGCTCGACGAGTAGCGTCAGGTGGGGAGCATGGGGGCGGAGTCTCGCCTGCCAGTCGTTTGTTCGCGATCACCCTGATGTGGTCCAGTCGGATGGATTGGCGGCTGGGAGGAACGGCTCGTCGTACCGGAGAACGGTGCCCCGCATTGCCCCGACGATGGACGGCCGGTCGCCGACCCCAGGCTCAGGCGGGGTAAGCACCGCCACCGGCCGCCCTCGGTTCGTGATGGTCACTGGCTCTCCGTCCCGGCCCATCTGCCGGACGACCTGAAGGCACGCCGCCTCGAAATCGGCGACTTCCATGATCTTCCCCATTTCACCGGTTCCTCCTGCGACGCGCAGATTGTGGGCTACATCCTGGCCGCCGGCAAGGGATACTATGTCTGAGTCGAAGTGCGGGCAAAGACTGAGGAGAGGGGACATCTCATGACACGTGGCCATCTCGCGGGGGCGGTTGCGGTTCTGGTGTTGGCGACGGCGGCGGCGCCGGCGGGGGCCCAGGAGGCGCCGCGGACGGCGTGGGGGGCGCCCGATCTGCAGGGGGTGTGGGACTTCCGGACCATCACCCCGATGGAGCGGCCGAGGGACCTCGCGGACCAGGAGTTCCTGACGGAAGAAGAGGCGGCCGAGCGCGGCCAGGCGGCGGTGGCGCGCAACGAGAACCTCGCGAACCGGGAGGCACGGCGCACCGAGGTCGACCCGAGCGGGAACGTGGACCGCGGGGTCGACGGGGCGCCGGGGTCGTACAACAACTTCTGGTTCGATCGGGGGACGTCGGTCATCGCGACGCGGCGGACGTCGCTGGTCGTCGATCCGGCCGACGGACGCATTCCCGCCCTGACACCCGAGGCCGAGGCGGCGCGGGCGGCGATAGCGGAGGCGCGGGCGAACACCGGCGCGCACGAGCCGACGCCGGGGGGATGGGTCGAGGACCTGGGGCCGAACGGCCTGCAGGTGCGGTGCATCACCGGGTTCAACTCGGGGCCGCCGATGACCCCGGGCGGCTACAACAACAACTTCCAGCTCTTCCAGACGCCGGACACGGTGGTCCTCTACAACGAGATGAACCACAACCCGCGCGTCGTGCCCCTCGACGGCCGGCCCCACACCGGGCTGCGGCAGTGGGACGGCGACTCGCGCGGCTACTGGGACGGCGACACGCTGGTGGTCGAGACGGTGAACTTCCTGCGCGAGACCAGCTTCATGCGCGGGGGGGCGAGCGCCGACCTGCGCCTGACGGAGCGCTTCACCCGCGAGTCGCCCGACCTGCTGCGCTACGTGGTGACCGTCGACGACCCGTCGACGTGGACGCGGCCGTGGACCTACGAGGTGCCGATGCAGCGGAACCCGGACCCCATCTTCGAGTACGCCTGCCACGAGGGGAACTACTCGATGGCGGTGATCCTGGAAGGCGCCCGCCGGCGCGATCGGGCGGCGGAAGCGGCGAAATGACCGGCCGCGAGACGCGGGGGAGGAGACCGATGCCGAACCGGATGGGAAGCCTGGGGTTGCTGGCCGCAGGGCTGGTCGCAGTCGCAGCGGCGTCGGCCGCCGGTCAGGGCGGTTCTTCGGCGGTCATGCTGTCGGCCGACACGCCGGTGGCGGTCACCGGCGGTCTGGTCCAGGGGACGGAGGCCGCCGTCGCGGGCGTCGTCGCGTTCAAGGGGGTCCCGTTCGCGGCGCCGCCGGTGGGCGATCTTCGCTGGCGTCCCCCTGCCGCGGTCGTGCCCTGGGACGGCGTGCGCGATGGGGGCGAGGCAGGGGCGATCTGCGTCCAGAGCGGGGGGCAGGGCGCCGACCAGAGCGAGGACTGCCTCTTCCTGAACGTGTGGGCGCCGGCGGCGTCGGCCGAGCCCCTGCCGGTGCTGTACTGGATCCACGGCGGCGGGTACACCGGCGGCTCGGGGTCGACGTCCATCTATGACGGCGCCCGACTGGCGTCCGAGGGCGCGGTGGTGGTGACCGTCAACTACCGCCTCAACGTCTTCGGTTTCCTCGCCCACCCCGCCCTGTCGGCCGAGTCGCCGCACGGCGCCTCGGGCAACTACGGGCTTCTCGACATGGTGGCGGGCCTCGAGTGGGTGCGCGACAACGTCGCGGCCTTCGGCGGCGATCCCGGCCGCGTGACCATCTTCGGCGAGTCGGCCGGGGGCGGGGCGGTGATGTCGGTCATGCTGATGCCGCAGTCCGCGGGGCTCTTCCACCGCGCCATCGCCCAGAGCAACTGGATTCACGGCTGGGACCGGCCCCTCGAGGGCGACGCCGCGGACCTGACGCCGGCCGAGGCGCAGGGGACGGCCGTCGCCGCCGCCCTCGGCGCCGGCGACCTCGACCCCGAGGCGGCGCTCGCGGCGATGCGGGGGGCCTCGGCCCGGGACGTGCTGGCGGCGATCGGGGCGGGGGCGGGCAGCCCGTTCCTGCGCACCGGCCACGTCTGGGCGCCGAACGTCGACGGCTGGGCCATCCCCGACGACCCGCTCGCCATGTACGCCGAGGGCCGGCAGCATCCGGTGCCCCTCGTGGTGGGGATGAACGGCAACGAGGGGTCGCTGATGACCCGGGGGTTCTCGATGGACGGCCCCGAGACCTTCGTCGAGCACGTCGAGTCGGTGTACCCGGACGACTTCGCGGCCGATGTGCTGGCCCACTACGACGTGACCGCGGAGACGGTGCGGGAGGGGTTCGACTACCTCGTGCACGACCTGTACTTCGCGGGTCCGGTGCGGGCCCACGCCCGACATCAGTCGGCGGTTGCGCCTGTGTGGATGTATCATTTTACCCGCGTGCCTCCGACCCCCTGGGGCGAGGCGATGGGCGCGCACCACGCGGCCGAGCTCGTCTACGTCTTCGGAACGTTGACGAGGAACGACGAGCCCGGCGAGCGGCCGCTGGGGCTGTCTCCGCTCGGCGACTTCACCGAGGTCGATACCGGGCTGTCGGAGACCATGCGGGCCTACTGGATACGGTTCGCTGCCGCCGGCGACCCCAACGACGCTGGTCTGCCGGGGTGGCCGGCCTGGGAACCGGGGTCCGACCGGTACCTGGAGCTGGGCGTGGACGTGTCGGCCGGAGACGGGCTGCACGTCGCCGGCGCCGCGCTGTGGGACCGGTTCCAGGCGCAGCGCCGCGGGGAACGGTAGCCCGGACTCCGCGTTGCGCGAGCGTAGCGGGGCTTCCGGCCACGGGCTCTTGGCCGCGCGGTGCCCCGCGGTCGGTGCCCGGCAGCGGTGGGCTTCGCCGGTCTGGCGCGGAGTTCGGATTCAGGCGGTCGACTTCGGGGGGCTGGGGCTCGCGTCCGGAACGAGGGTAAACGCCGCTCGCCCGACACCGGCGTTTGAAGGGTTTGGAGCCGTAGCCCGCGCGCACCGCGGTCGCGTTGGAAGGGTTTCGCTGGCGCGAGTGGTTCTGCGCGGAGAGCGGCTGGGCGGGCTTGGGGTCGCGTGGGAGTTCGTGGCTTCGGAACTTCCGATGCGGCGAGCCCCAGGGGCCGTTTGGAGGCCCGGCGCGGAGCCGAACGAAACCAGAACGCGATACGGGACCGAAAGGATGAAGGCGATGAAGAACGGCACGTGGAAAGGCCTCGGAGCTCTGCTGCTCGCCGCCGGTGTCGTCGTGGCCGCCCCGTCCGCGGCGACCGCGGCCGAGGAGGCGGTGCCGACGTTCACCAAGGACGTCGCCCCCATCTTCCAGGCCAAGTGCGAGGCGTGCCATCGGCCGGGCTCCATCGCGCCGATGTCGCTCGTGACATACCAGGAATCGCGGCCGTGGGCGCGGTCCATCAGGGAGCGGGTGGAGACCCGCCAGATGCCGCCGTGGCACATCGACCGCACCGTCGGCATCCAGGCGTTCCAGAACGACCGGTCGTTGACCGACGCCGAGATCGACACCGTCGTGCGCTGGGTCGACGGCGGCGCGCCGCGCGGCAACCCCGCCGACATGCCGGCTCCCGTCGACTGGCCCGACGAGTCGAAGTGGTACTTCGCCGAGCGCTTCGACGGCCCGCCCGATCTCGTCATCGAGTCGGCGCCCTTCACCATGCAGGCCGAGGCCAACGACGCGTGGTGGAAGCCGCGGTCGCCGACGGGGCTGACCGAGGAGCGCTGGGCGCGGGCCATCGAGATCCGCCCGAAGACGGTGGCCGGCCGCAAGATCACCCACCACGCCATCGCCCGGCTCGTGCAGGAGGAGACGGACCCCGCGATCCGGCAGGCCAACGCCGCCGCCGGGTTCGACCGGTCGCGCACCGCCGGCACGTTCATGGAGTGGGCGGTCGGCAAGCAGGGCGAGATCATGCGCCCCGGCGCCGGCAAGCTCATGCTGGCCGACTCCGAGATCCAGTGGGACATCCACTACTCGGCGGTCGGCGAGGAGATCACCGACAGCGCGCAGCTCGGCGTCTACCTCTATCCGAAGGACCAGGCCCCCGAGCACCGGCAGGTGCTGCACATCATGGGCGCCGGCGGCGTGGACATCCCGCCCAACAGCATCTCCGTGACCGAGGGCTTCTTCCCGTTGCAGCGCGGGGCCCGCATCGAGAGCTACCAGCCGCACATGCACCTGCGCGGGAAGGCGATGTCCATGGAGGCGATCCTGCCGACCGGGCGCCGCCAGTTGCTGAGCCACGTGGGCGACTTCAACTTCAACTGGCACAACACCTACGTCTACGACGACGACGCGGCGCCGCTGCTGCCCAGGGGAACGCTGATCAAGGTGACCGCGTGGCACGACAACACCAGCGCCAACCGGGCCAACCCCGACCCGGACGTCTGGGTGGGCTACGGCGACCGCACCGTCGACGAGATGGCGCACGCGTGGGTCAACGTGACCTACTTCGACGAGGACGACTACGCCGCGGAGGTCGCGAAGCGCGAGGCGGCGCTGGCCGCGCGCGGCGACGACTAGGCGCGTCGAGTTTCCGGAGAGGGGCGCCGCCCTGACACACGGGGCGGCGCCTTTCGCGTCTCTGGGGCCCCGCCGCGCCGGCTCGAAGACGTCCATTTCAGTTGGTTGGAGCACTTTCCATGCATTCGTCCCGTACCGTGACCGTTCTCGCGGCCATCGGCGCCGTCGCGATCCTCGCGGCTTCGGCCGCCGCGCAGCCGCCCCGGACTCCGCTCGCCCTCGAGCCCCGGGGCAGCACCGGCGAGGCGATCTGGCCCGCCTACGAAGGGTGGTCGCGGAACGCGGACGGGAGCCTGACGCTGCTGCTGGGCTACTACAACCGGAACGACGAGGTGGTCGAGATCTCCGTCGGCGCGGACAACCGCCTCGGCCGGGCGACGCCGACAAGGGCCAGCCGACCCGCTTCCTGCCGGGCCGCAACTGGGGCGTGTTCTCGATCACGGTGCCCGAGGACCGGGCCGAGGAGAGGCTGACCTGGACTATCCGGGTCAACAACCAGCTCTCGGAGATCGCGTTCTGGGCGAACCCCGCCTACTACACCGACCCGTTCCTGAACCAGGCCAACGGCAACGCGCCCCCGACGTTGCGGATAGGGGCGGACGGGGCCGGGATGCAGGGGCCGCCTCACGGGGTGGCGGCGACGTACTCGACGACCGTCGGCGAGCCGCTCGGGCTGCTGGCGACGGTGACGGACCGGCCGCTGACCATCGAGCCCGAGCAGCGCGCCGGCCGGCGGCGACGGCCTCCCCTCAGCCTGACCTGGAAGAAGTACCGCGGGCCCGGCGAGGTGACGTTCGGGGCGGAAGGCCAGGACGCGGGCGCCGAGCTCACGCAAACGTTCGAGGACGTCGCCGGCGGCGAGACGCTGACCACCGCGACCTTCAGCGAGCCGGGCCGGTACCGGCTGATGGCCACCGGCAACGACGTCTCCGGCGACGGCGGCGGCGGCGACCAGTGCTGCTGGACGACGGCGCACGTCGACGTCGTCGTCCAGTGAACCCGGCGTTCGCATGCAGCCCGTCACGGCTTCCCGGGTCAGCGTCGAAGCGTGGCGCGGGCCGCGCCGGGGACGGTTGAGGTATCGGCGATTCGGGCCGTGGGGGGGCCGGATCGTTCGCCGACGGTTGACCGCATGCCGGCAACTGGTCGGGAATCGAGGAGGAGAACAATGACCGTGCAGAAGTGGATGGCGGCGAGCCTCGTGACGGCGCTCGCGGTGCTGGGCATGGCGCCCGAGGCCCGGGCGCAGGGCGAGCAGGTGTGGTACGAGGTCGACATCGTGCAGGTCAAGCCGGATCGGCTGGACGACTTCAGCGAGCTCTATCAGGACGAGATCAACCCCGCCCTGCAGCGCGCGGGCGTGCCGTGGCGCTCGGCGTGGGTGACCGGCGCGTTCGGATCGCTCTACGAGCGCACCTTCGTGCATCCGCTCTCCGGCTTCTTCACCCTGGATGCGGGTGGCCCCATGGCCCGGGGGTTCCGCAGCACGCGACAGCTCGACCGCGTGCTCGAGAGGCTGCGCGATTACACCGACGCGCGCCAGAGCTACGCCGTGCTCTACCGCGGCGACCTCAGCGTGGAGTCGGACGACGTCAGCGGCCTGCCCATCGCGCGGGTCACCAACCTCGAGATCGCCCCCGGACAGACGCCGGCGTTCGAGGCGTTCCTGCAGAACAACCTCGAAAACTTCCGGCAGGCGGGGGTCATCTTCGGCATCTACCACCGGCAGTTCGGGCCGGGGCCGGTGGTGTGGCAGATCGTCGAGAACCTGCGCAACTACGACGAGCTGTCGCGGGGCGGCATTCTCCGGGCCTTCGGCGACGCCGATGCCGCCCGCGCCCTCGACGAGCTGACCGGCGTCGTCATCAGCGTCGAACGGACCGTCCTCGAGTACGACGCCTCGCTCAGCTACCGCGGCGCCGGCTTCACCCAGTAGCCGCGTTCCCCCCCCGGCGCGGCCGGCCGCCGAGTCGCGACTGCGGCCGCCGGCCCCGCCGGGAACCCCGTCGCCGGGCGCCGGCCGGGGCGGTTCCGGCCGCCGGCCCCGCCGGGCCTTCACCCCGCCGCCCGCTCCGACAGGTAGTGATGCCACAGGATGCGGGCGGCGACCGTCCGCCAGGGCGCCCAGTCCGCGGCCATCTCCCGCAGGCGGCGGGCGTCAGGCCGTTCCCGCAGCTTCTTGACCTGCCGGGCCGCCGCGGCCAGGGCGAGGTCGCCCTCGGGCCAGACGTCGGGTCGGCCGAGGGCCGTCATCAGGTAGATGTTGGCGGTCCAGGGCCCGATGCCGCGAATGCTCGTCAGCCGCTCGCGGACCGTGTCGTCGTCGGCGCGGCCCAGGGCCTTCAGGTCGAGGGTGCCGTCGAGGATGCGGCGGGCGATCTCCTGGCAGTAGCCCGCCTTCTGCCGGCTGACCCCGGCCGCCTTCAGGGCGGGGGCGTCCAGGCCGGCCACGGCCCCGGGCGTGACCTCGCCGCCGCAGGCGTCGCGCAGCCGGGCGAAGGCGGTCCGGCCCGAGGCGAGCGACACCTGCTGCTCGAGCACGATCTGCACGAGGGCGGCGTACCCGGGCTTGCGCGTCCACAGGGCCGGCGGGCCGAAGCGCGCCACCACGCGCCCGAGCTGCGGATCGGCGGCGGCGAGCACGGCCACGCCTTCCAGGAACCGTGCCCGCGTCAGCCGCTTCCGCGAGAGGGGGTCCGATCGAGGCTTCATCGCGCGGCTCGGTTCCCGTCCGCGGCGGGGCCGCCCGCCCCGGCAGGTAGAATCGACGCAAGGCCATGTTCGTGCTGCCGCTGGGGGACGAGCCCAATCCGCCCGGTACGCCGTTGTTGACGTACGCCATCATCCTCGTCAACTGCGCCGCCTACGTCCTCATCACCCTGCCGCTCGGCTCCGTTCGTCCCGAGTGGGCCGACCCGATGGTCCAGGAGTACCTGCGGGCCTGGGTCGAGGCGCTGGGCGAGCCGGTGTCGCGGGGCGACGTCGTCGCGATGTACCTGCAGATCACCGAATACGACCTGTTCGTCTACCGGTGGGGGTTCCGCGCGGCCGAGCCCGGCCTCGTGACGCTCTTCACCGCGATGTTCCTGCACGCGGGGTTCCTCCATCTCCTCGGCAACATGCTCTTCCTGTGGATCTGCGGCGACAACGTCGAGCACCGGCTCGGCCGGGCCCGGTTCCTCGCCGCCTACCTCGGGACCGGGATCGCCGCCACCGCGTTCCAGACCCTGCTGTCGGGCCGCATTGACGCGCCCCTGCTCGGCTCTTCGGGCGCCATCTTCGGCCTCGCCGGCCTCTACTTCGTCTGGTTCCCCCGCAACCGCGTCCGGCTCTGGGTGATGGTGTTCCCGTTCTTCATGAACGTCGTGCGCGTTTCCGCGCGCGCCGTCCTCGCCTTCTTCGTGCTCGTTCAGAACCTGCTGCCGTTCCTGGTGTCGGCGGGCGTGGGGGCCGGCAGCGACGCCCACGGCGCCCACCTCGGCGGGTTCCTCGTCGGACTGCTCGCGGCCTGGGTCGTCGACCGCCGGCTGCGGTCCGCGCGATCCGCGCCGGCCGGGGCGGCGGACCACGATGCCGCGCCTCCGCCGCCCGGCACCATCGCCGCCCTCGTCGAGGAGGGCGACTTCGAGAACGCGGCGAGGCGCTACGTCCAGTTGTCGTCGGCCGAGACTCGGCGCCTCCTCGGGGAGCGGCACTCGATGATGCTCGGGACGTGGATGGCGGCCGGGGGGCATCCCCACGCCGCCCTCGCGCTCTTCGAGCGGCACGTCCGCGACCATCCCGTCTCGTCCACCACCGCCGCCGCCCACCTCGCGGCGGGACTGCTCCAGGCCCGCACCTTCGGTGAGCCCGCCGCCGCCAGGCAGCACCTGCTCGAGGCCCTGGCCCTCGACCCCGATCCCGAGACCGAGGCGCAGGCCCGCGAGGGGCTGGCCGCGGCCGCGGCCCTGGAGAAGTTCCAGCTCAACCGCCTCTGACGGTATAATGGGAGTCCTGCCATTGCTGGGAGGTCGTTCAATGGTAGGACACGCGGCTCTGGACCGTGGAATCGGGGTTCGAATCCCTGCCTCCCAGCCAAACCTGTCCCCGTAGCGTTTGCTGCTGCGACCCTGTTGCTCCAGCCGTTGGCTGCCGCCCCCGTCGTTGCGGCGTCGGCCGGCATCTGTGACACGACGATCCGATCCGGCCACGTAGCTGATGGCTCGCGGGCCGGAACGCGTCTCGGCGCGGTGTCGTTGCGTCACTGGAGGCTGAAGGCGAAGTCGTGCTCGAATCGGTTCCGCGTGGTTCCCGGCCGGAACACGTTGGTCTGCCGGTTCTTGATTGCAGTCGTGGCGCCTGCATGCAGCGCGCGGACCTCGAACCCGGCGAGCCCGTCGGCGAGCGACTGCCGGAGCCCGGCCGACAGATCATCCTTGTCGACGCGCGTGCCTCCGATTCGGACGACGATGACGGCGTCGTCTCGTAGCAGCGCCGCGCATCCCGCCCAGGCCTCGGCCAGGAACCGCCAGTACGCCTCGAGGTTCGTGTGGCGGTCGTCGCCGGCCGTCCGCGATGTGGGCCGTTCGGGTCCCCCGAGGAACCACAGCCGGAGCCACTGGTCCTCGGCATGGTGTGTCGTGTCGAGGTACGGCGGCGACGTGACGACCAGGGCTACGGAGCCGCGCAGCTTCGGGAAACCGCCGGCGGCGCGACGTGCGTCCCGGCGCCTGACCACGCCCCGGAGCGGCGCTCGGGGATGCCGCAGCCGGTAGCGCGCCATGCGGCGCGCCACGGCGAACACATCCCGCTCAGGCGCCGTGTACCCCTTCTCGGCCCACCAGCGTACAGAATAGTCCGGCTTGGTGCTGATGGTGCGCGGCATTCGGTTGCTCAGGCAATTGGGCGATTTGTGCGACTCGCCGTGCAGGCAGCCCAGCAGGACCGCGGCGATGAAGCGGTCGACGCGGGCGCGTTCCCAGTCGAGTCGAGTCCGCAGAAACAGAAGCTGCTGGAGCGTCCGCGGATAGAAACACGCGGAGAAGAAATCGCCGGCTGGCGTGGCGACCGGCTGCGCCTGCCGCTGCATCTCCTCGAGTCGACGCAGCCGCCTCTCGACTGAAGCCAGCGCCGGCGCGTCCGCCTTGGCCCCCGAGATGCACGCCGCGACTGGATTGATGTCCACGCCAGCCGCCGTACGCCCGTGCAGGAGACTCTCGAACACGGTCGTACCCCGGCCGCTGAACGGATCGAAGATCGCATCGCCCCGCCGCGTGTAGGCGTAGATCTGCCGTGCGACGAAGTCCTCCGGGAACATCGCGAAGTACGGACAGATCGAGTGGAGCGGATGTCTCATGCCGATTCCATGAATTCAGGAATCTCCAGCAGGGCCTTTACCCACCTCTCGACGTCGCTGAACTGATCCCGGCCGTCCACGCCAGCCGATTCGTCGCTTGGCGAGCCCAGACATGCGTCTGCGAAGTGCGCGATCCGGAATCGATCGAAGACGATGCCGTATCGCTGTTCGTCGCGAAGATGCCGGTTGGCGAGCATCGTGTCGAACGTGGTCGCCGGATCGTCCGGGAGGTCGCGGTGCAGCGTGAACGGAATGAACATCGATGGCAGGCAGTGCCAGGCGGGCGGAGTGCTGAACCAGCCGTGGAATTGGGGTATCCGGTCCGTCGCGGACTTCTCGCGCCAGTTGCGCCCGGACGCGCATTGGCCGAGCAGGTAGAGCTTTCCGGGCATGCGGTCGGGGTGGTGCCGCCAAGCGATGACGTCGATCCCGTCGTCCTTCGCCGAAGTTGGCCACCCTGCCGGTATGGTTTCCCGGACCACCCCGGCTCCGAATCGCCGGTAGGTGTCGCGGAGCGCGGACTGGAAGTCGGTGCCGCTCGGGCGTGGGAATCCGAAGGAGACCGCGTCACCGACGATGTAGCCCCCCGCCGCGAGGGACGCGCACACCTGGAATACGTTGGCGATTCGCGCTTGCGCGCGCGCGGTCAGTTCCACGGGCTGGAGCCGGCTCTCTCGAATGGCCGAGGCCAGAAGGCAGAAGAGATACACGACACGGCCGGGATTCGACGTGACGTCGGGGACCTGGGCGAGTGCAGGCGGATTCGTCTCGATGGTGAACGGATACGCATCGCCGAGCACTCGCGCCCGATACTGCAGTTCGTCGAACAGATGGTCGATGGGGTGGTTCCGCTCTGCATCCAGAATCGACTCTTCATGCGGGTCGTCACTCGCGCGGTCGCCGGCCGCATCGTCGTTGATGTCGAAGATCCCGATGATGTCCCCGACGGTCGATCGCCGGTCCGCGGCTCGGAGGGCCTGAAGCTCCATCCAGTCGGCATTTGCGCTCCGGGTGTGATTCTGCTCTGGCGGCGTGATGAACATGGCCGCCATCACTTGCCCTTGTCACCGGTCTTTGCCTGCATGACGACGACGAGACTGTTGGTCGTTTCGTTCATGTTCGTGGCGACCCGGTACAGCGTCGGGTCGCCATCGTACGCTCCGGAGACGGCCATCGCATCCTCACATTGCTTGGCTGCCTTCATCAGGGCGTCCGAGAACCGCGACGAGGGCGGTTCGACACGCTCGAAGGCGGCCTGCAGATCCCGTTTGGCCAACAGCATCTGTTGCGCCTCCGCATTCCCGAGAACGTCGCTGAGTTGATTCAGATTCGGGTTCTGGCTCTGGATCAGGGCCGGCTCCCCTCGCCGCTCCTGGCCGTAGAGCCACGACATGAGCGTCCGCAGCTCTTTGCGGTTCTCGGGAGGAACCGGGTTCGGTCGTGGCGGCGCCGACAGATCCTCCGGGCTCAGACCCAGGAACTCGCGCACCGACGCGCGGGTCAGCGCCGTGTACAAGTGCGAGAACGCGAAACGGGTCTTGGAACGATCCTCTCTGTCGAAACCGTCTTCGCTCGCCTGCTTCAGGGCGTACCACCCGTTGACGAGTCGGCGCACGGTGTTGTGGCCATCTCCGAGCGTGCGGCTGATTGTCGCGATGTTCCCGCCGCTCTCGAACCACTCGGCCGCGAATCTGGCCTTCGCGAGCGCGTCCCACTTGAACGGTCCGTTGATGTGCTTGAACCCGATGAAGGCGCGCGCGTCGGTGCGGTTGTCGACCCACTTGACACGGACGCGGGCCGGCGGCGCCTTCGGATCGTCGACCTCGGGCAGGGGAACCCGCAGTTTCCTTCTGAGGGAGTCGTCGCTCAGGAGGCGCAGGGCCGCCAACCGTCGGTTCCCTTCCAGCACGATCCGGTCCTCGCGCTGCACGATCAGCGGCTCGAAGTCGACGTACCCCGCGGATCGGATCGACTGCAGCAGCTCGTCGACATCCACGTGCTGCGTCAGGTACCGCACGATGTCCTCTTCGGTCTCGAACCGTTCCTCGTCGGCGAACCGGGGGTTCGACAGATCGAAGTTCAGCTCTTCCGGTGCGACGAAATCGGTAGCGTCTTCCGCGGTGGTTCTCGTGACCATGGGATCCAGCGCCTCGTTCGGGTCGCGGGGCACCTGCGCCGAGTTGCGGCGGGGGCTGCCGGTCGCAGGTTCGTACCCGTGCCGCTCGGAGATTGTCGCCTGCGGCTCCGATCGTCCGTCCAACCCGCCCTCCGGGGTCCGCCCCGTTCTACGGCGCAGATTGCGGGGGCGAGCTCCGCATCCTTTCCATCTGCAAGATCGACACCGGCATGGCCTTCCCCGAGCAGGGACCACGCCAGCCAGCGGACCAGCCCACCCACGCGCGATGCCTGGACCGGCGGAGAACGTTCACAGGCGCGATTACGTCCGTCGTTCTCTCAAGCGCGATGATCGCACAGGGCACGTTCGCCGTTACTCGTCCGCCGGCAGCGCGAAGGCGATGAGCCGCGGCCCCCCGCCCACCGTCAGCGCGATGTACTGCCGGCCGTCGACCTCGTAGGTCATCGGGGTGCCGATGGCCCCCGACGGCAGGTCCACCGACGCCAGCTCGTCGCCGTTCGTCTTGTCGTAGGCGACGAGGCGCGGGCCGCCGTCCGTCCCCCCCGCGGTCAGGCAGTAGACGAGCAGCGTCTTCGTCAGCAGCGGTCCGTTGATGGCGTTGTCGCCGCCCAGCGGGGGCAGGTCGAGGTCGCGCAGCAGCGGGTGGTTGCGGAAGCGGTCGCCGTCGCCGGTCGGCACCCACCACGCGTGCTCGCCGGTGTTCATGTCGATGGCGGTCATGCGCGAGTAGGGCGGCTTGACCAGCGGCAGCCCCTGCGGCATGCGCGGGGTGCGGCGGGGTGCGCGCCCGGCCAGGCGGTCGGCTTCCGGCGCGCCGTGCGTGTAGGTGACGGTGGCGCCCAGGGCCGGGTCGGGCGAGTAGAGCGACACCACCGCGGGCTGGTTGCGCGACGGGATGTACAGCATGCCGGTGTCGGGGTCGACGGCGGCGCCGGACCAGCCGGCGGTGCCGCCCGGGGGCGGGCGCATGACGGTGCCCCGCGTCACGCCCTCGATGGGACGGTCGAGCGGGGTGAACAGGGGGCCGAGCCGGAAGCCCTCGACCGCCTCGAGGGCCATCGCGCGAATCTCGGGCGTGAAGTCGATGAGGTCGTCGACGACCAGCCCCTGGTAGTCGAACGGGGCCGGCTTCGTCGGGAACGGCTGCGTGGGCGACACCACCTCGCCCGGCATGTTCGTCTCCGTCGGCACCGGACGCTCCTCGATGGGCCAGATCGGCTCGCCGGTGACCCGGTCGAACGCGTAGACGAAGCCCTGCTTGCTCACCTGCGCGATGGCCTTGACGTCGCGGCCGTCGACGGTCACGTCCACGAGGTTCGGATGGGTCGCGAAGTCGTAGTCCCACAGGCCGTGGTGCACGGCCTGGAAGTGCCACACCCGCTGCCCGGTCTCGACGTCGACCGCGATCAGGGTCTCCGAGAACAGGTTGTCGCCGAGGCGGTCGACGCCGTAGTAGTCGTTGGTCGTGGTCCCCGTCGGCAGGTACACGTGGCCCAGCTCGTTGTCGCCGGCGAGCATCGACCACACGTTGGCGTTGCCCGAGTAGCGCCACGAGTCGTTCAGCCATGTGTCGACCCCGAACTCGTCGGTGCCGTTCGGCACGGTGTGGAAGTCCCAGGCGTGCTCGCCGGTGCGGACGTCCCAGGCGCGCACCCAGCCCGGCACCGCCTCCTTGGTGATGCGGCGGTCGGCCACGTGCGAGCCGTGGATGACGCGGTCGCGCACCACGATGGGCGGCGAGTGGATGCCGAAGAGCATCGCGTTCAGGTAGTCGCGCTCGTCGCGGTTGGCCCGCGGCAGCCCGACCATGGCGTCGACCCGGCCGCTCCCGCCGCCGAAATCGGGGCACGACCGGCCCGTCTTCGCGTCGACGCAGATCAGGTAGCCGTTGCCGGTGCCCCAGAAGATGCGCTCGTCGCCGGCGCCGTCCGTCCAGTAGGCGACCCCCCGCTGCGACCACGGGTTGCTCATGGTCGGGGTGCCCTCCTCGTAGCCCTTGGGGTTGTGGACCCAGAGGGTCTCGCCGGTCGTCGCGTCGACGGCGACCCCCTGCGAGAGCGGGGTGTTGAAGTAGAGCACCCCGCCCACCATCAGCGGCGTTGCCTGCAGCCGGGACAGGATGGGCCGGTGGCCGGGCCGGTAGAGGTCCGGGGTGTCGGCGACCAGCGAGTCGACGATGGTGTCGAGGGGCGCCCACCACTCGCCGCCGCCGGGGGTCGAGCGGCTCACCATGCGGTCGACGGTGGTCCACTCCCACGCGATCTCGAGGTCGGCGAAGTTGCCGGCGTCGATCTGGTCGAGCGGCGAGTACTTGGTGCCGCGGACGTCTCCCGCGTAGCTGCGCCACTCGCCCTCCGACGTGTCGTAGGTCTGCCAGGGACCGGCGGCCTCGCCGGGCTGGGCGTGGGTGGTCGTCGCAGCGGCGGCGAGGAGGGCGAGCAACGTCATCGCGAGGAATGAGGGCGACTGGCGCATGAGGAAACCTCCGTGTCTCGGAACCGGTCTCCGGCGCCCGGTCCTTGGGCGTGGAGTCGCGGCGATCGTACAACGGTTCGGGCGCGATCCGATGCGCCGCCCGCCGCGTCCGGTCCGTCACCACGGGCTCGCGGGGCGCCGCCTGGTGGTGGTGACGAGCGAGGAGGGCGCCAACCGGGTCTACGACGCCAGCGACGTCCGCTTCGCGCGGCATCTCGGCCCGAGCGCTGGCCGGCGGGACGTGGCGGTTCACCGATGGCGGGACTCGTGCGCGACGCCGACCCGCGTGCAGTGTCCCCACGCCCTCGCCCCGCCGCGCCTTCTGGTGCGGCCGGTACGCCCGGCCCCCGATACGCCGCTGATCGATTGAGGTCTCGTACCTGCAGTGCTGCTCGGCCGAGCTTGATCCAGGGGCCGCGGGCCGTGGGTGTCGAGTTTCGCGATCGTCGTCCGATGACCGACGCTCGACACTCGTTCAGGCTCGTCTGTGGGTGGAAGCAACCCCGTCGCCCAGGTTTCCAGGGTCATTTTGAAGAAGTGGAAAGAAACCGCTTGACAGAGGTAGTTCCTGGAGCGTAGGGTTACCTAACGATGGATAACCGCCTCCGCGCCTCCGCTTAAAGCACGCCCGTATCACGTTCGGGCTATTCTTCCAAGCAGATTCCGGATTTCCGGAATCGCGCACCAATCCGTTCTCTGTGACGGCGCCTGCAGGGAGTCTCTCTCCCACGGGCGCACGGAAGCACCCATTCCGGGCGTGCGGCTCCGGGCGTGCGGCCGGTTACGGTCCGGCGGTTTCTGCGCTGGCTATCCGTTCCTCCCGTTCCTCACCGAGCCCCTCGGCGGTCCGTCCGGGGGGTCCACGTCGGGTTTCCCATTCAAGCACGTCGGCTCATGCGGTCACGCCCGCCCCGGGGCGTCGAGGCCGACACCGGGCGGAACACACGATTCAAACGTCGGCGGGTTGGGTCTGGCGCTTCGACCGAAGACACGGGCTTGCGTCCCGGTTCCATGTGTCGGCACGGGCTCTGTTTCCTGGCCGCATGAGGCGGTCCATGACCAACCAGAAAAGGGGATTCAGCGATGCTCAAGCGACTTGCGGCGGCGTGCGTTCTGGCGCTTGTACTCGGAGTTGCGGCTCAGACGGCGGCTCCGGCCGGCTCGTTCGTCTGCTTCCCGCCGTGGATCGAGTGCCCGCCCTGCCCGTTCAACCTCTGCTGGTGAGGAGGGCGGCGTGCTGCGGGCGGTGATTCTCACGGCCGGTGTGCTGGCCGCTGCGACTCCGGCAGCGGCTCAGCTTCCGGCCGACGTGTCGATGGGGTTCGCGTTCGGCGGCTCGGTGCCTACCGTGGCCGGCGAAGTGACCGAGCACCTGAGCGGCCGGCTCGCCGTCCTGGGCGGAGCGTACTGGGGCTCGCGTCCCGACGCTTCGACCGTGGGGTTCTACATGGGTCCCCGCCTCTACACGGAACCGGCGGGGCGGTTCCGTCCCTTCGGCGAGCTGGCCTTCGGCTTCTCTCAATCCACCGGGCGGGCTCGTGGGCTGGCGCTGGCCCATGCGCTGACGTTCACGCCCGGCTTGGGCGTGGAGGCTGGCATCGGGGCTCGTACGCGCGTCCGCACGTCGGTGGGCTACGGGCTGGCGGTCGGGCTTGGCGAGGGTGCGGGCCTCAACGTGACAACGGCTCTCGTACTGATTCCGGCGCGGGAGCGAGAGCCGTGAGGCGACGACGGGTCGCGGCGGTCGTGACGGTCGCGCTGACGGTGGCGGCTCCGGCGCTGGCGCAGCAAGCGGGGGGCGCGGTTGTGGCCGACCGGGGGTGCGGTCGTGAGTTCCGACGACGAGGGAGCAGACGAGTTGCTCGGCATGTCGGACCGGGAGTTGTGCCGCGGCAGGGCGCTACGAGCTATGGGTCTTCGGTGGGGAGGCTCGGCTCTGGTGGCTGGATGTTGACTTGGCGGAAGTGTTGGTGTCCGTGCGGAGGGAGGCGGTCGGTGAGCGTCGCCCCGTGACGGGCTCGGCGGGCGGGCGACAAGGCGGCTCTCGTGCTGATTCCGGCGCGGGGGCGGTGAAGCTGGGACCCCGCATGGTGCGCGCGCTGGCGACCGGACGGAACGGTTTTGGTGGGGGCGTGCATGAGGCGTGCCCCTGAACAACGGGACCGGGGCGTTGCAGCCGCCCCGGCCCCGATTTCCCCGAAGGGAGACGACGAATGACGAGTACCCATTGTACCCGGCGACGTTCCACGACGGCGGCGATTGTGGTAGTTTTGGCGGTGGTGTTCGCTCCGGCTCTGAGTCCGGCAGCGCTCGCGTACAGCGCGAAGGCGAGCGGTCTGGACGCTTCGGCGCGGCTCATCGTGCCGGACTGGGACCGGCTCGACGGCGGAATCGACCCGTTCGACGGGAGCCTGATTCCACGGCGGGCGATGGAGAGTCCACAGGAGTTGTGGGCGTTGGATTGGATCGGCGCTGCTTACGCCGGTGGATGCTGGTTGCAGATTTTCGCGTGCACTGGCGCCATCGGGGGGGCGTGGGCAGCCTACGGTTTAGCACGGGCAACGTTCGCTGCCGCGGAGCACCTCCACGTACCGCCGAACCCTTGTACACCCGGCGAGTTCTGCGGCGAACCCGACTAGGGCAAGGGTGGGAAAAAGGGGCTGATTCCATGAGGAAAACACAAACTTTCGGCCAAGCGCTGGGGTATCGTATCCTGCCGTTCGCGCCGATCTGGGTCGCACTCGCTTTGCTGTACTCCGAGTGGTTCATCCTCGCACTTCCTGCCGGAGTCGGACTTGCATGGTTTCAGACGCGGGGGAGCAGACTGTAGGATTGGAGCGCGGTGGTCTATCAGGCGGGCCCTGCCGCCTGATAGACAGTCCGATCCGTTTCATGCAGGCGCGGGCGGTCTCCGGGCCGCCCCGTCTGTTTGTGGCATTGTTGCCGGTCGTACTCAACGCCTTGTTCGTCGTCGGCGTTGGTCTAGTCGCTCAGTCTCGGGTGACCATGCTTGCGCCGGGGCTGTCGGAACCTGTTTCACCCCCCGGAATGCCGATTGCGGTTGCCGTCCCGTTGGCGGTCGTCGGCGGGCTGCTCGGCTTCGCGGTGCATGCCGGGGCCGTGGTCGTGTTCGACATGCTGACGGCGCAATCGACCGGACCGAAGCGCCGGCGTCTGGTCGAGCTCTCCGCGCTCGCCTACTGGCCGCAGCTTCTCTGGTCGGTGCCAGCCTTGGCGGCGATGTGGTGGCTCTACGACCCGCCACCGATGATCTACCGGGGCGCCGGGGCCGACATGATGCAAGCGGCCATGCGGTACGGCGAGCAACTGGCCGCCGAGCCGCTCCAGATCGTCATGGCCCGGACGCAGCAGATGGCCGGCGTGTGGCTGATCGCGCTGCACGCCTGCGCGTTGCGGGTCGTCTCCGGGCTGACGACGGGCGGGACGTGGGCGGCCGGGATCGTCCTGGCGGTCCTGTTCATCGGTGCTCCGGCGGCCGTGGGAGCGGCGGTGCAACGGATGTTCTTCTGATTTCGGGGTCCTCCCCGCAGCGCAATGTCGCGGCTCGGGGGCGGCGCAGAGGAAACGACAAGACGGCTGGTGCAGGCGCGAAACCGGCGCCGCACGCGGCCCGCCGGTTCGTCGCCACGCACGCGATCGACGGAGCCGTCGATGACGAGCGCCCGACCTGCTGGGGTATACGGGATTCACTAGTGTCCCACATTTTTGGCGGTTTTAGGCCCACGTCAGCGACAACTGGGGGTCGGGAGGGTCAGAACCCGGTGGCGACGGCGTCGTGAGAAGATCCAGGAGTGGCCGACGTTCAAACAGGTTGAGCTGGAGCACCTGCAGCATCTTGTAAAGGCTCCAACTCACTCGCATGAGGAACTTGAGATACGCCAACAGCAGGTACATGCACATCGCCACCCACAACTGCGTCAAGACCGCGTTCTTCGACCGGCCCACGAACCGCTTCACCTTCAGATGTTGCTTGATCCACTTGAAAAACAGCTCGATCTGCCATCGCGATTTGTAGATGTCCGCAATCGTCTTCGCCACCCACGTCGTGTTGTTGGTCACGAATACGTACCGATTCTTCGTTTCCGGGTCCTTATAGACCACCCGTCGCAGCGGCTCACCATATGCCTTGCGGCCCCGAGCGCTCGTCAGCTCCATCGTCTCGTCGCTGATGACCCCGGTCCCGGGGCGGACGGCGTGCGCTTTCGTGACCCGATACCGCACGCCCCGCTTCAGGCGCGTCACAAAGGTCACGCCCCGCGCCTGCAACTGATGGAACCACTTGAAGTCCAGATACGCGCGGTCCGCCACGACCACGCTGCCGGCCGGAAACTCCCAGATGCGGGCCGCCGTGACGTCGGCGGTTTTGCCGTCGGTCACCCTGACGAAGGTCGGCAGATGGCCGCCGTGATCCAGTCCGACGTGCAGCTTGACGGCCGCCTTCGTGCGTCGAAACGACGCCCACGGGAAGACCGACAGACACAAGTCGATGGTGGACGCATCGACGGAGTACAACTTGTTCCTGAACCGAAAGCCGTGCCTCGGCGCGCGTTCCTGGCAGCGGCTCAACAGGCGTCCGAACAACGCTTCGTAGAGGGTGTACGGCTGCTCGGTGTTGACCCGCGCCAGCGACGAGCGGCTGACCACCGTCCTCACGCCGAGGTGATAGAGCTTGCGCCCCTGGGCGCTGAGGTTGCTCACGATGTCCCGCAGGCTCTGTCGGCCCGTCAACTGCGCCACGCCGAGGGCCACGAACTGCGCCCAGCGGCTCATGACGCGCAGCCCCTGGCCGCACTGGTGCTCGCGCGCCTCGGCGTCGAATTCATGTCTCGGAAGGAACCTGAGGAGTTGCGCGAAGACTGTGTTATGATGGGCCACGGCTTGGATCTCCTGTCTTTTGAATGACTTGAGGGCCAAATCATTCTACCAGATCTGGAAGGTTCAAGCCGCCTCTATTTGAAGGTGTGTGGGACAGTAGTGATACGGGATCGCTGTAGACCTCTGGGTGCACGACTTGACCTGCGAGTCGACGGCGTCTCTGGCAACGCGCGCTTGACCACCTTCAGCGAGCGGCTGACGGGGACGCCGTGCCATGTACCCGCGTTCTGGTCGTGCAGCTTACGGACGCGGACGAGGATGGTGGCTATACTGCCATCGATGGACCGCGACCTGTTCCTCTGACATGTTCGCCGGACTCGCTTCCTCTCGGATGGCCGGGACACGGCGCTCGGAGACGCGCGGAGGATCGCACGATTCCTCATGCAACACGGCGCGCGCCGCGTCGTGGGCATCGGCTCGGTGTTCGCGCCGGGCCGCTTCATGCCACGGTCGGACATCGATCTCGCGGTCGAGGGGCTCCGCCCGGAGCGCTTCTTCAGGGTATCGGCGCAAGCCGCCGCCATGACCGACTTCTCGCTCGATCTCATCCCGATCGAGGCGGCGTCCGCAGCATTCCGCCGGATCGTTCGTGAAGGCGGTGTCGAGCTGTGACACCGGACGAAGCGTTCGCGCGCCGGCTGGCCGCGGGTGCCGGTCGTTTCGTACGCGGATTCGGGTGTTCCTGACCTGGCTGACGGACAGCCCCACGGATCGGCAGGAATCGGCGCTGTAGAACGGCGCGGAGTCCTGGAGGGTGGTTGGGCGCCGAGCGGAGCCGAAGGCGACGATTGGCCGGGGGGCCGCCCGAGACGTCGGCATGCGCGCGGCCGCCGCCCGGTCGGTGTAGACTTCCTGCATCCGTCGCGTCCACTCCACCGGTGAATGGTGATGCCATGACGAAACCGCTGCTGGCGCCGGCCGCCGTGGGATGGTTCGTACTTGCCGCGGCCGGTGCCGCCCCGGCGCAGCCGGCCCAGGATGAGCACCCCGACATCCGGCTCTTCCTGCAGGCCGGCGCGGGCGAGCCCGAGCAGGCCGAGTATGCCATGGAGCAGCTCGCCGGCCGGTGGCGGGACGGCTACGCGGGCATCGTGTGGGACATGGCGTGGCTGCAGCGCCCGCCCAACCTGCGGGGGTTCGCCCGCTTCTTCACCCTCATCGGGTTCCTGGAGCAGCGGACCGGCCAGGGCTTCGGGGCCGACCTGCGGGCGTGGCAGCAGTGGATCTGGGGGCGGCCGTACGAGCCGCACCCCGACCACGGTTTCTTCAAGGGGCTCTGGTACCGGCAGATCGACCCGGGCTTCGCCGAGTTCTTCCCCCGCGGGGTGGAGTCGCGCATCCGGCTCGACGAGATCGAGTGGGGCGGCGTGGGGGTGAACGGCATCCCGCCCCTGGAGTACCCGGCGCGGCTGGAAGCCGGCGACGCCGACTACCTCGAGAACGACCACGTCGTGTTCGGCGTCGTGGTGAACGGCGAGGCGCGGGCCTATCCCAAGCGCATCCTCGCCTGGCACGAGATGGCCCTCGACCGCGTCGGCGGGGTCGAGCTGACCATCGTCTACTGCACCCTCTGCGGGACGGTCATTCCGTTCGAGAGCGAGCCCGCGGGCCGCTACCTGAAGTTCGGCACGAGCGGCCTCCTCTACCGCTCGAACAAGCTGATGTTCGACCACCAGACCCGCAGCCTCTGGAACACGTTCGAGGGGGTGCCGGTGGTCGGCGAGCTCGTGGGCAGCGGGCTGCGGCTGACCCACCGCGCGGTGGTCACGACGACCTGGGGCGAGTGGCGGCGGCGCCATCCCGCGACGACGGTGCTGTCGCTCGACACCGGCCACCGGCGCGACTACTCGGAGGGGGCGGCCTACCGCGGCTACTTCGGCACCGACGACCTGATGTTCCCGGTCTCGCGCCGCGACGACCGCCTGGCGAACAAGGAGGAGGTGCTGGTGCTGCGGCCCGACGACCCGGCTCGGGGCGGGGAGCCGGCGCCGCTCGCCATCACCGCGCGGTTCCTGGCCCGGAACCGGATCTACCACTTCGAGCACGCGGGGCGCCGCCTCGTGGCGGTGACGAGCGAGGAGGGCGCCAACCGGGTCTACGACGCCGGGGAGGTCCGCTTCGGGCGGCAGCTCGGCCCGCAGCGGGTGGCCGACGAGGCGGGCCGGACGTGGGGGCTCTCCGAAGACGCCCTCGTGCTCGACGCCGACCCGAGCGTGCGGCGCCCCCGCGTTCCCGCCCACCGCGCGTTCTGGTTCGGCTGGTACGCGCAGTTCCCGGATACGGCGCTGATCGACTGACGCCGCCGGCGAGCCTCCGCCGGCGTGGTACCGATTCGAAGGAGGGAGCGGTTCGATGCGACGCGTGCTCATCGTCCTGCTGGCGGCGACGCCCGCCGTCTGGCTTCACCTCGCCGACCCCCAGGTGCAGGGCGCGGAGCAGGCGCCCGCGGCAGCCGACGCCGACCGCGCCGGCTGCGAGGCGCTCCTTCACGTGCGCAACCTCACCATCACCTACGCCGGCCTCGCCGAGGCGGGCGGCGTCTCCTACTGCTACGTCAAGGGCATTCTGCCGCCCGCGATCCACTTCCACGTGCAGCTTCCCCTGCCGCGCGACTGGAATGGGCGCTTTCTGAAGTGGGGCGACGGCGGGAAGGACGGCGACCTCGACTTCGCCGACCACCGCGTGGCGGCCGGCTACGCCGTGGCCAACAGCAACACCGGTCACGACAACGGGGCCGAGCCCGGCTCGTCGTTCGCCCGCGACAACCGGCAGGCGGAGATCGACTTCGGCTACCGCGCCGTCCACCTGACGACGGCGGCTGGCAAGACGCTCGTCCGGGCCTACTACGGCGCCGCGCCCGAGTACGCCTACTTCGAGGGCTGCTCGACCGGCGGCCGCCAGGGGCTGATGGAGGCGCAGCGGTACCCGGACGACTTCGACGGCATCGTGGCGGGGGCACCGGCCAACCACTACCAGGACATGAACGCGGTGCGAGCGTGGCTTCTGCAGCGGATGTTCCGCGACGATTTCGCTGGCGCCCTCGCGTTCGACACCGACGGCGACGGGCGCTTCGACAGCGTCCGCAAGCTGGAGATCCTGGCCGACGCGGTGCTCGCGGCGTGCGACGGGGACGACGGCGTCGCGGACGGCGTCATCGACGACCCGCTGGCGTGCGGCTTCGACGCCCACCGCGATCTGGCCGAGCACCGATGCCCGGGCGACGTCGACGGCGACGCCTGCTTCACCGCGGCCCAGCTCCGCACCGTGGCCGACTTCCACGCCGGCCCGCGGGACCGCCACGGCGGCGCCATCTACGCCGGCAAGCCGTTCGGCTCGGAGCGGCAGTGGGCCGGGCTGTTCGTGCCCTGGGCCGGCAACGGCTTCGCCCCCGGCGCGGTGCGCCTCGGCGGCGACCACCTCAACTACCTGTTCTACGACACCGACCCCGGCGTCGCGCCGGCCGACCTGCTCGACGTGACGGCGCCGCCCGACCGCGGCGCCACCCCGCCGGAGTGGGCGTGGTGGGAGTTCGACATCGACGACGTGACGGCCGGGAAGGGCGACGTCATGAAGGGGATCACCGACGCCGTCGACCCCGACCTGTCGCGGTTCCTCCTCGAGCAGGACGGGAAGCTCATCGTCTACCACGGCTGGGCCGACGCCCTGGTCGTGCCGCAGCCGACGGTGACGTACTACCGGGACGTCGTCGACACGACGTTCGGCGGAGACGTGGCCGCCGCCCGCGACCGCGCCCGGCTCTTCATGGCCCCGGGCATGAACCACTGCCGGGGCGGGGCCGGGCCCGACACCTGGGACCGGCTCGCCCCCCTCGTCGACTGGGTCGAGCGCGGCATCGCCCCCGACGCCCTCGTCGCCACCCACGCGACCGGCGGCGTCGTCGACAACGAGCGCCCGATCTGCGCCTTCCCCGAGCGCGCCGTCTACACGGGACCGGCCGGCGGGGCCGACGATCCGGCGAACTGGGTGGCCGGGAACTTCACCTGCCGGTGAGCGCGGCGCCGGCGCCTGACAGCCGTTGGCCTCTCCGCGGCGGCAATCGCGGACGTCCCGTGCGCGTCGTTGTTTGCGCAGGTCGCCCACCCCGCGACGCGGTCTTCCCGGCGGGCGAGACGGAAGTTCAGGCCGGCCGGACGCTTGCCAGACGCTTACGCCGTGTGAGATCCCGCGATACGACGCGAGGAAGCGTCGGCACCGCCGTCTCGCGGATTCTGTACGCGAGGCGCTGCTCGGAACCCCAGAAGGGGCGCGGGATCAAGAGGCCGTCCACCGGAAGAGCCCTGTTGCACGCGGCCGGGTCCTGATTCATCATGCGGACTACAAGGCTTGGCGAGCCCCGGGAGCAGGGAGGGCGGAAATGACCCATCGACATCTCGCGGCGGCGATTGCGGCGATGGCGGTCGCGACGTTGGCCCCGGTCGGCGCCGGCGGTCAGACGCAGGCGGACGAGACCGGCGGCTGGACGGCAGCCCGCACCGCGTGGGGCGACCCGGACCTGCAGGGACGCTGGACGAACACCACGACGACCCCGCTGCAACGGCCCGACGACCTGGCGGGACGGGAGTTCCTGACGGAAGAAGAGCGGGCGGCCCGCGACGAGGAGGGCGACGTCGCCCGGGAGCGGCGCGGCGTGAGCGCCGGCACGGGGGAGACCGGGTCGTACAACAACTTCTGGGTCGAGCGCGGGGCCCGAATGGCGCGCACGTCGCTCATCGTCGAGCCGAAGGACGGCAGGCTGCCGCCGTTCACGGCCGCGGAAGCGGCGCGCCGGCCGTCGCGCGAGAGCTACCGGACCCGGGTACCGGCCGGGCCGGAGGACCGCAACCTCTATGAGCGGTGCATCTCGCGGGGGATGCCGGGCACGATGATGCCCGGGTTCTACAACCACAACTACCAGATCTTCCAGGCGCCCGGGTACGTCGTGATCCTCGTCGAGATGATCCACGACGCCCGCATCATCCCCCTCGATGGACGCTCCCATGTGGACGAGGGGATTCGCCAGTGGCTGGGCGACTCGCGCGGCCGGTGGGAGGGCGACACGCTGGTGGTCGAGACCACCAACTTCATCCCCGTGAACGGACGGGCGCTGACCGTCTTCGGGGCCAACGAGACCACGCTGCTCGTCGAACGGTTCACGCGGATCGGCGACGACACCATCGACTACGAGTTCACCGTGAGCGATCCCCTGGAGTACACGCGACCGTGGACCGCGTCGATTCCCATGACGAGCCTCGACGGGCTGCTCTACGAGTACGCGTGTCACGAGGGGAACTACGGCCTCGAGAACATCCTGGTGGGCGCGCGCGCCACGGAGCGGTAACGACGCTGCGCGAGTAGACGGCGCGGCCGGACGGCGGCGGATGGGGGTCCGCGTGCCGGACTCCCGCATCGGGACGGGAGGTTCGACATGAGACGACGCGTGCTGGAGTCGTTCGGCGTGGCGGCGGTGGTCGCCGTCGTCGCGGTGCTTCTCCGGATGGCCCCGGTGCCGGTGGTAGGGCAGGCGCAGCCGCCCGGCCGGCCCGACGCCACGCCGGCCGCGCCCACCCCGTGGGGCGAGCCGGACCTGCAGGGCATCTGGACCACCGACTTCGAGATCCCGCTGGAGCGGCCCGCCCGCTTCGCCGACCAGGAGTTCCTGACCGACGAGCAGCGGGCCGAGCTGGACCGCGAGCGGGCGCGCATCATCTACCAGGACACCCGGTACGCCGCGCGCGGCAGCGAGCAGGACGTGGGCGGCGCCTACAGCGCCGCGATCTACCTGTCGCACAAGTACATGGGCCGGCGGACGTCGCTGATCATCGATCCGCCCGACGGCCGGATCCCGCCGCTGACGCCCGAGGCGCAGGCGCGGCGCGACGCCATCCGCGAGTACCAGCTCGCGCTGCTGCAGGCCACGGCGGTCTGCCGCGACGACCTGCCGTCCTGCGCGGGCGGCCGGTACGGCCCGCCGTCGCCGCGCCGGAACGAGCCGCCGCCGTTCTATCCGGCGACGGGCGCCGCGGCGGGCGGGTCGTTCAACCGGTCCGACGGCCCGGAGGATCGCGGCCTCGGGGAGCGGTGCATGTCGGCCCGGCTGCCCGACTTCGGGGGCGCGGCCGGGTACTTCCTGCAGATAGTGCAGTCGCCCGAGACCGTGTCGATCTTCTACGACACCGGGCAGGGGCAGGGTTGGCAGCGGGTCATCCCGGTGACCGACCGACCGCACCTGCCGCCGCACGCCCGGCAGTGGTGGGGCGATTCGCGCGGCCGCTGGGAGGGCGACACGCTGGTGGTCGACGTCACCAACTTCTCTCCCAAGACCGACTACCAGGGCTCGCGCGAGAACCTGCACCTGGTGGAGCGCTGGCGCCGCGTCGACTCCGAGACGCTGGAGTACATCGTCACGATGAACGATCCGACGACGTGGACGGCGCCCTGGACCGTCGCGCTGGAGCTGAGCCGGCAGAGCGACCAGCTCAACCGCATCTACAAGGAGCCCCGCTGCCACGAGGGCAACTACGGCCTGCCGGCTCTGCTGAGAGGCGCGCGCGCCGAGGAGCAGGCGTTCGCCGAGGGCGCCGGTCCGGATCCGGCCACGCTGTGCAGCGCCGGGTGCGGCGGGTTCGCCGCGGGCTTCGCCGACTCGGGCGACGAGGTCAATCCGCTGCGCCGGTGACCGGCGGCCCAGGGCTGCGCCGTGGAACGGTGCGGCCCGCGGGCGAGGGTTGGTTGGGCGGCGAGCGGGGCCGCGGGCGAGGATCGACGCAGGGGGTTCAGCATGAAAAACCGAGTGATATACGGAGGCTCGATAGTCACCGCGGTGCTCGTGACGGCGGCCGTGACCGCCGTCATCACCGCGTCGATGACCGGCGCGGCCGGTCAGGACCAGGCGGCCGTCGCCGCCCGCACCGTCGACGGCCGGCCGGACTTCAGCGGCATCTGGCAGGCGAACAACGAGGCGCACTGGGACCTGGAGGCCCACGCCGCGCGTCCCGGCATGGTGACGCAGCCGGGCGCCTATCCGTTCGACTTCGTCGAGGTCCCGGCCGCGCCGGTGCTCGCGCTCGGCGCGGCCGGCGGCGTCCCCGGCTCGCTCGGCGTCGTCGAGGGCGACGGCCGCATCCCGTACACGCCGGAGGCGCGGGCCGTCAAGGACGAGAACGCGGCCAACTGGATCGACCGCGACCCCGAGCTCAAGTGCTACCTGCCGGGGATCCCGCGGGCGATGTACATGCCCTACCCGTTCCAGATCGTGCAGAGCACGAACAAGATCCAGATGGCGTTCGCGTTCACCAGCACCGCGCGCACCATCCACCTCGACGACGTCGAGCTGCCGCCCGACTGGACCTACATGGGGCACTCGGTCGGCCGCTGGGAGGGCGACACGCTGGTGGTCGAGGTCACCGAGTTCAACGGCAGGAACTGGTTCGACCGGGCCGGCAACTTCCACAGCGAGGCGCTGCGGCTGGAGGAGCGGTTCACGCCGCTCTCGCCCGACGCCATCCACTACGAGGTGACCATCGAGGACCCGAACACCTTCACCGAGCCCTGGCGCATCTCCATGCCGCTCTATCGCCGGCTGGAGGAGAACATGCAGCTCCTGGAGTACCGCTGCATCGAGTTCGTCGAGGAGTTCCTCTACGGGCACGTGCGCAAGGAGCAACTCGTCACGACCTGGGAGGGGGAGACGATCGTCGTGGACATCCGGCGGAAGGTGCCGCCGGGGGACGCGTTCTACGACTGGTATCGCAAGTGAGCCGACCCCTGTCGCCGGCCCTGGCTCCTGTCGCCGGCCCTTGCCCGGGGCTGTGGCAGGGTGGAAACGGGTTCGGCTTGGTGTTGAGCCGCTCCTCGTCCGTACGAGTCGAAACCGCTCGGCGTGCGCTCCTGTGCACGGTCGGCTCCCGTACGCCCCTGGTGGGTCCGTTCGGGCTTGACTATCGCCCCTCGTTTGGACAACATCGGGCGAATCCGGGCACCGTGCTGGCTGGGGCGGGATCCGCCCGAGGACAGTCGCTGCTGGTCCGCGAGACGACCCGGACCGGAGCGTCTCGCCCGGGTGCCGAGGTGCTCACCGCTGGCCGGCGGCCGGAGAATCAGGCGTCATCGGGACTCGAGTCGCCTGTCGCTGGCCGCCGCCGTATGGGAGGAGTTCGAGCGCTCACCGAGCGCGCCTGAGATGGTGCGGCCCGCCCGGCGATGTCGACCGTCGGACGTCTGCGCCCGTGACAGCGGGATCGGTCTGCCGATCCTGCGTCGACACCGTTCTGAAGCCCGAGGGAGGAAACCAATGAAGACGACACGCCGTGGATTCGTGGGAACCATCGCGCTGGGCGCGGCGGCCGGCGCCCTGACCGGCGCTTCACCGTTCGGCAGGCGGGCCAGCGCCCAGACCCGGGAGGCCTCGAAGTCCGGCATCTACGACGGCGGCGTCATCCAGCTCAACCAGAACGAGAGCGCCCGCGGCCCCGGCCCCAAGACCATCCAGGCCATTCAGGCCCACACCAACAAGCGCATCGGCCGCGGCTACTCGCCGGATCACGTCAACGAGCTGAGAGCGGTCATAGCCGACTACTACGAGGTCGGCAACGGCAACGTGCAGCTCGCCACCGGCTCCACCCCCTTGCTGCAGGGCTCGGTGCGGGCATTCTGCTCGGCGACCAGGGGCTTCGTGACCCCCATGCCCACCTACTCGACCAGCCTGGCCACCGCCCGGCGGATCGGGGCCAAGACGACCGAGATCGATCTGGACAGCTCGCTCGCCATCGACCTCGACGCGCTGGCCGAGGCGTCCCGCGGCGCCGGCCTGGTCTACCTCTGCAATCCGAACAACCCCACCGGCATGGTGCACGGACCCGGGGCCGTCGAGGGCTTCGTGCGCCGCGTGCTGCGTGAATCGCCGGAGACCATGATTCACGTCGACGAGGCCTACATCAACTACGGGCGGCCCGGCAGCATCGAGACCGCGGTGCCTCTGGCGCTCGAGGACGAGCGCGTGTTCGTCACCCGCTCCTTCTCGAAGGCGCACGGCATGGCGGGCCTGCGCGTCGGCTACGGCCTCGGCCACGAGCAGACCTTGGCGAAGATCCGCGGCGCCTGGGGCATGGGCGACGTCAACATGCTGGGCGCGATAGCCGCGATCA
The DNA here is from genome assembly GCA_965215105.1 of Vicinamibacterales bacterium. GTDB lineage: Bacteria > Acidobacteriota > Vicinamibacteria > Vicinamibacterales > UBA8438 > JAJEEA01. The sequence continues at coordinate 4,334,730 of OZ244051.1, read as the reverse complement.
CCGCGTTCGAGGACACCGAGCACATCGATTGGGAAGTGAAGGAGAACGCCGAGATTCGCGACGGCGTCATCGCCGCCTTCCGCGACATGGGCTTCGACGTGCCCGACTCCCACACCAACCACATCTTCGTCAACATCGGGCGCCCCGCCCAGGAGTTCCGCGAGGCGTGCCTGGAGCGCAAGGTGCTGGTGGGCCGGGACTTCCCGCCGTTGCACACCACGCACTGCCGAGTCTCGATCGGCAGCCGGGAGGAGATGGCGGCGGCGATGAAGGTGTTCAAGGAGATCCTGACGTAGGGACGGTGGTCGATATCGGATTGTCGACTGCGCCCGGGCGCGTCCCGCGTTTTGCGGCCTTGCGCGCCCGACGCACGGCAAGGTGATTCTCGTCACCGTCCCAAGGGCAGTGACGGGCAGTGACGGGAATTGCCGGCCCCGTGCGAAGCGCAGGGAACGCTGTGGTTGGCAACTCATATCGATTCGCTGTCGCCAGGGGGAACGACGGGGCTGCGACGCCGGTTCCACGCCGTACCGCCGCAACTCCGCCTTTTGACGTGACGGGAGGAGGCAACGATGTCAGGCATCGTCCGGCTCGATCGCAGAGCCTTCATGAGAAACGCCGGCGCGACCGCCATCGCCGGCGCCGCCGGCGGCCTGGTCGGCGGCGCCGGCCCGGCGGCGGCGCAGAGCTCGTCCGGCTCGACCAGCATCCCGCGCCTGCCGAACGGCAAGTACGATTTCGACACGCCCTACAATCGTGTCGGCACCGACTGTTCCCGGTGGGACTCTCCCGCCCTCCGCTATCCCGAGGGCGTGTTCAAGTACGGCATGGGCGTGGCGTCGATGGACTTCGAGTGCGCGCCGTGCATCACCGAGGCGCTGCACGAGAGAATCCAGCATCACAACTGGGGCTACCTCAGCACCACCCAACCCCTTCGGGACGGCATCCTGAAGTGGAACGGTGAACGCCACGGTCTGGATCTGGACCCCGCCTCCGTCGTCATCTCCGACGGCGTCTATCCGGGCGTCATCGCGGCGCTGCGCTCGTTCGTGCCCATCGGGAACAAGGTGCTCCTGACCACGCCGGCGTATTCGGGGTTCTACTCGATGGCCCGCGCGGCCCGGGTGGACACCGTCGACAGCCCGATGCTCTACCGGAACGGGCGCTACGAGATCGACTGGGACGACCTGGAATCGAAGATGACCGCGGACGTGCGCGCGATCATCGTCTGCAACCCGCAGAATCCGACCGGTAACGTGTGGACCGAGGAGGAGCTGCTCCGCCTCGGCCGGCTCGCCCTCGAGCACAAGGTCGTCGTGCTGGCGGACGAGATCCACTCCGACGTCATCCGCGCCGGGCACCGGTACACCCCGTTCGCGAGCGTGCCGGACGAGGCAGTGGTGAACAACAGCGTCACCTTCAACGCCATCAGCAAGACCTTCAACCTGGCCGCGATGAAGAACGCCTACTACTACTCCAAGAGCCCCACCCTGCTCGCGCGCGTGAACCAGTACCACCGCGCGGAGCTCAGCACGCTGGGCGTGGTGGCCAACACCGCGGCGTATCGCGACGGCGCCGAGTGGTTCGACCAGGCCAACGCGTACATGGACGACAACCACACGTTCGTCGAGAGCTTCGTCGCGCAGCACATGCCCGACGTGGGCTATACGCGCAACGAAGGCACGTTCATGACCTTCCTCGACTTCAGCAAGGTCATGGAGCGCATCGGCGCCGAAGAGATGGCCGCGACGCACGGAAACGACACCGCGGAGGAGTACTTCCAGGACTGGCTGACCCACCAGTCGGGCGTCTATCTGAATCCCGGCTCCAGCTACGGCGACGGCGGAGAAGGCCGCATGCGCATGAACGTGGCCTCGTCCCGCCAGGTGCTGCGCGAGGCGTGCGAGGCGATGGCGGCGGCAGTTCGCGACGTCTAGGAGCGCGTGGCAAACGCGCCGCTGCATTCGAGCGAAGATGCATCCCGCGTGGACGGCGTTGCTCCTCGGTCGGATATGCCCGATGTCCGAAGGGAGACGCGCCGATGCCGAGACAGACACGGACGGGACATGCCGGCGGATGCAGCGGACTCCTGGCCGCCGTGGGTCTGGCCCTCGGCATCACCGCACCGGCCGGGGCCCAACCCGCGGAGGGCGGCGCGTTCCTCGACGCGCAGGCGGCAAGCGGACGGACGGCCTACGGCCGGTCCTGCGCCTCCTGCCACGGCGCGACGCTGCGGGGCGCGATGCACGGGCCGGATCTGACCGGTCCGGGCTTTCTGAGCAACTGGGGATCGCAGACCGCGGCGGCGCTGTACGAGTACTTGCGGGCCGAGATGCCGCCGGGGCTCGGCGGATCGCTCCCGAGCGGAACCTACCTGAACATCGTCGCCTACCTGCTGCAGGTGAACGGCCACGAGACGGGACCGCGGGCGCTCACCGCGGACGCCGCGGTCGTCGTCGGCGCGCCCGGCGACGCGCCGGTAGGGGGCGCGCCCGCCACCGCAGATGCGTCCGACGCGGCGGCGGACGAGCCCCGCGACGTGGACGCCGTGCCGGGGCTGCGCGCGTTCGTCAACCGCGAGGTGTTCGGCCTCACCCCGGTCACCGACGAGCTGCTCCGGAATCCGCCGGCCGAGGACTGGCTGACCTGGCGGCGCACCCGGGACAACCAGGGCTACACGCCGCTGGATCAGATCGGGCCCGACAACGTGGCCGGCCTGCGCCTGGCCTGGGCGCTGGCGATGCCCGAGGGCACCAACCAGACCGCGCCGCTCGTCCACGACGGCGTGATGTTCCTGGCGAGCCCCGGCAACGTCGTCCAGGCCCTCGACGCGGCCACCGGCGAGCTGCTCTGGGAGCACCGGCACCAGTATCCCGAGGACGCGGAGAGCAGGCGCGCGACCCGCAGCATCGCCCTCTACGGCGACAAGGTCTACCTGGCCACCTACGACGCGGCCATCGTCGCCCTCGACGCGCGGACGGGCGAGCCGGTCTGGCGGACCACGCGGGCCGACTACCGGAAGGGCTTCGCGCAGACGGGCGGGCCGAGCATCGCGAACGGCGTCGTCGTCAGCGGCATCAACGGCTGCGAGCGTTTCGAGGACGAAGGCTGCTTCATCACCGGGCACGACCCGGACACCGGCGAGGAGCTCTGGCGCACCTCGACCATCGCCCAGCCGGGCGACGTCAACAGCGGGACCTGGGGAGACATCCCGCCGCACCTGCGCGGCGGCGGCGACACCTGGATACCGGGCGCCTACGATCCGGACCTCGACCTCTTCTTCATCGGCACCGCGCAGGCGAAGCCGTGGGTGGCCGCGAGCCGCGGGATGTCGACCTACAACGACGCCCTCTACACCAACTCGACGCTGGCCCTGAACCCGCGCACGGGGCAGGTCGCCTGGTACTTCCAGCACGTGCCGGGCGAGACCCTCGACCTCGACGTCGTCTTCGAGCGGGTGCTGGTCGACGTCGACGATCACAAGTGGCTGTTCACGGCCGGCAAGGACGCCATCCTCTGGAAGCTCGACCGGCGCACGGGGGCCTTCGTCGATCTGGCCGAGATGCTGCACCAGGACATCTTCGAGTCGATCGACCTCGAGACGGGGCGCGTGCGCTACCGGCAGGACATTCGCGCCGCCGGTGTGGACGACGCGGTGGATGCCTGCCCCAGCCTGTACGGCGGCCACAACTGGCAGGCCTCGGGCTACAGCCCCGAGGCGCACGTGATCATTTACCCGCTGCACCAGGCGTGCATGACGCTGACCGGCCGTCACGTCGAGCTGGTGGAGGGGGGCGGCGGTCTCGGGGTTTCGGCCATCGAGCTGCACGAGATGCCGGGCACGAACGGCATGCTCGGACGCCTCGCCGCGTACGACGTGCGCACGATGGAGGAGGTCTGGAGCCGCGAGCAGCGGGCCATCTTCCTGACGTCGGTCCTGACGACGGCCACCGGGCTGGCCTTCGTCGGCGACGTCGACCGCTACTTCCGGGCGCTCGACGTCCGCACGGGCGAGGTCGTCTGGGAAACGCGTCTCGGCCAGTCCGGTCACGGGTTCCCGATCTCGTACGCCGCGGGCGGCAGGCAGTACGTCGCGGTCCCGACCGGCGTCGGCATCTTCCGCGGCCTCAGCGGGGTGCTCAGCCCGGACATCTACCAGCCCCCGTCCGGGAACGGCCTCTACGTCTTCGCCCTCCCGGAGCGGGAGTCGGCGCCATAGAAGCGATGACGCTCCGACGTCTGCGACGGAGGGCCCGATTGCGCGAGCGGAGAGGATGGTAGCTCGCAGCTAGTGTCCAGTCCCTGAAATGCGCATCATAATAGGTGCCGCCCGTGCCGGTGATCGCCGATGAGCCGGCTGAGACGTAGCCAAGACGAACGGCGTAGGTCACGATGAGCGGGATCATCTGAATCACGATGCGAATTTGCGAGACGGCACACTAGTGCTCCGCCACGAATAAACATTAGGACTGTCGGGGAACTCATCTCGAACCGATAGAGTTCCCATGCCACAGAAGAAGTACATCGTTCGACTCACGGCGGAGGAACGCGAGGTCTGTCAAGAGACGATCCGCAAGCTTAGCGGGAGCAGCGAGAAGGTGCGCCGCGCGCAGATTCTCTTGAAGGCTGATGCGGACGGGCCGGCGTGGACCGACCACCGGATCGCCGACGCCTTTTCGTGCCGCACCAAGACCGTCGAAAACATTCGCGAGCGATGCGTGCAGGAAGGGTTCGAGCGGGCGCTGGCGCGAAAACAGCGGGAGTCCCCCCCGGTCCCCAAGCTGCTGGACGGCAAACAGGAGGCGCAGGTCATCGCCCTGCGTACGGGGCCGCCCCCGAAGGGCTTCGCGAACTGGTCGTTGCGCCTGCTGGCGCGCCGGGTCGTCGAGCTGGAGATCGTCGAGTCGGTCAGCCACGAGACCCTCCGGCGGATGCTAAAAAAAACGGCATGACCCAGCGGAAGATCGAGTACTGGGTGATCCCCCCGCAGGCCGATGCCGAGTTCGCGGCGCACATGGAGCACGTCTTGGACATCTATGCGCAGCCGCACGACCCGGCTTGCCCGGTCGTGTGCATGGATGAGCAGCCGGTGCAGCTGGTCAAGGAGACTCGCCCGCCGATGGCGGCCACGCCGGCACGGCCCCGCCGCGTCGACTACGAGTACGAACGGGCGGGCACGGCCTCGGTCTTCCTGTTCTGCGAGCCGCTGGCGAGTTGGCGGCAGGCGACGGCCCGGGACCGGCGTACGAAGGCGGACTGGGCGGTGGAAGTCGCCGACCTGTTGGAGGGGCGCTACGCCGAATGCCCGAAGGTCACCTTGGTGTGCGACAACCTGAACACGCACACGATGGGCGCCTTCTACGAGGTGTTCGAGCCGACCCGGGCACGGGAATTGGTTCGTCGGATCGAGTTCTGCTACACGCCGAAGCACGGGAGCTGGCTGAACATCGCGGAGAACGAACTGAGTTCGATGACGCGGCAGTGCCTGCACGGGCGCCGCATCGGCGACCTCGAGACGCTGCACGGCGAAGTCTCGGCGTGGTCCACCGACGTCACTGGCACGCAACGCGGCGTCGACTGGCAGATGAAGGTCGAGGACGCTCGCTGTAAACTCAAGTCCGTCTATCCGAAGATTATAATGTGACGCAGCACTAGGTCTTTGCGAGCAGGCTGAAGTATCGCTCGCGCGACATATGTGCCGTGCGCATGTTGGAGCGGATGATATCGATGCCGACAGCAGGATACTTCGGCACGATGACTGGGCGTGCGACGCCTGGCTTGCTCATGACGACATGCGACCCGCTCTCGCGCTCGATGGTGAAGCCGTCGGCTCCGAATACGCGTACCTGAACGCGCCACTCAGTGGGCTTGAGCTTCGGCACCGGAGACAAGGGGCACGGGAATACGCACCATGCGCTGGGTGTCCGGTGCAGGCGATTCGGGGTTCTGGTCCAGCTCGAATCCGCAGTCCTTCAGCACGCGATCGAGTTGACCGCGCCGATAGCACGACGCCAGGAACAGCTCCAGTGCTTCGACGAGATTGCGGACCGCGACGTCTTCGGTAGGTCCCTGGCTGTAGACATCCAGCGCCGGGCAGCCAGCGATGTAGCCCACACTGTCCTGGCGGGTCGCCACCGGCACGGACAGTTCGAAACGAATCCGATCGGACATGCGCGGAATCTCCTCTTCACTGCGCCGGGCCTTCCCGCGCGGCAGCCCGACTGCTCCGTATTCGCGTTCGGTGCACGCTGCCACGCATAAACGCAGAAGGAATGCGGAGCCCGGTTCAAGGGGAAACCACACTCACTCGAAGTGTACGTGGCTGCGGATCGGACTGTCAACGTCTTGCATTGTCACCATGTCTCACCGTTCGGGCTGTCAGGTCAATCAGGGTTCGGCGCGGCTCTTGCCCCGCTACCACTCCATGCGAGGAAGGACGTCCTGCTGGAGACGGAACATCTCGTCGATGGTGTGGACCGCCGCCCGGTACGAGTGGCTGGTCGGGTCGAGCAGCAGCGCCTGGAGCAGGGTCCGGCGGCAGCCCTTCGCGAACGCGTCGACGAGGAGCCGGTTGATGCTGGTCTGGATCCTCAGCAGCCCGAGGATGCCCTCCGGGAGCGGCGCCATGGCGGCGGGGTGCAGGCCGCTGGCGTCGGCGCGGGCGGGAACCTCGACGACGGCGCCCTCGGGCAGGCCGGGCACGTAGCCCGCGTTCGGCACGTTGACCGCCTCGAGAGAGGTGTCGACCCCGCACAGGACCCCTTCGAGGAGAGGGGCCGCCAGCTCGCCGGAGGGAGCGAGTTCCCCGTCCGGGTCGGGCCCGTCCGCGTCGTTCGCCGCGTTGTCTCGCAGGCGGTGGAGCGGCGCGCCGGGGAACGCGGGAACGTCGGTGGGGTGGTCCGCGAGGTTGTAGATCCAGGTCGGCGTTTCTCCCGTCTCCCAGGGCGCACCCTCCACGGGGTCGTAGAAGAACTGGAGAAGGCTGCTGCCCAGGAACTCCTGCGCCCATCCCAGGTACTCGCCGATGTGATTCGTGCCCGGGCTGGGATAGCGATCGAACACCCGGAAAAGGACGCGGCTCAGCGCGATCTCGTCCCAGTCGTGCAGCCAGTGGGCCTCGCGCTCGCGACGCTTGAGCCTCGGGTAGAGGTCTTCGCCGGTTTCCCGGTCGCGCACGGACTCGAACCAGGCGAAGTGGTTGAGCCCGCTCGCAGGGGCGTCGAGCCGGTCGACCGGAAGCTCCAGGAGGTGGGCCATCTGCGCCATGCCGTCGAAGACGCCGTGGCAGAGTCCAACGACGCGCGTCGAGGAGAGCCGGCTCTGGGCCTCGCACAGCTTGGTGAGCGGGTTCGTGTAGTTGAGGAGCCAGGCTTCGGGGCAGTGCGCCTCCATCGCCCGCGCCACGTCCAGGGCCGGCTTCATGTTGCGGAGCGCGTGGAAGAGGCCTCCCGGACCGCCGTTCTCTCCGTAGATCTGCCGCGAACCGAACTTGCGGGGGACGTGGAAGTCCTGCGCCCAGTGGAAGTAGCGGCGCAGCTCGATGGCCATCACCACCGCGTGGGCGCCGGGGAGGGCCCGGTCGAGATCGGTCGTGGCGGAGACCAGGACCCGCCGGCCGAGCCGACCCGCGACCGACTCGGCGTACGCCCGGGTGCGGGGCAGCTCCGTCGGATCGACGTCGACGAGGACGATGCTCAGGCCGCGGTCGCAGAGCGCGTCGCTGAGCAGCAGGTCGCGGATGGAGGCGGGCCCGAACTCGCGGCTCCCCGCGCCGACGAGGACGATCTTGAGGCGGTCGTTCATGATGCCGTCCTCCGGTTCATGAAGCCGGTCGTCCCGGCGCCGGGGGCGTGTCGGCGTGCGCGATCCGAACGGTCATCGCCCCCGCGCCGACGGACACCGCGAGCAGCAGCGCGCCCAGGCCGGCCCGGCCGGTGAGCACGTACCCCACGCCGAGGAGGCTCGCATAGACGAACAGCGCGCCGAGCAGAAAGCCCGGCCACATCCGGCTCGCTGGCGGGTCGGCCGAGGTCACCCCGGTGCGATCGACCACCCGGCCCCACCAGCCGCCCGGGTGCACCCGCCGGTAGAAGCGGTCGAGCACGTCGTCCACCTCGGGGCGCGTGGCGAGCACGACGGTCAGCCACAGCGCGGTGCACGCGAGCAGGATGACCACCGCGCGGACGAGGTCCATCTCCGGCGAGTAGAAGCCGTCGGCGGCGCGCATCACCGAGGCGGGCACGACCGGCTCGATGGCGGCCAGCAGGACCCTCCCGTTGGCCAGGAGCACCGAGCCGGCCATGGCCGCGATCTCCGCCCACGCGTTGACCCGCCACCAGTACCAGCGGAGCAGCCAGACGAGCGCCACCCCCGCCGTCAGCTCGATGATGTAGATCCAGCCCCGCTGGATCGAGTCCATCTGCCAGGCGACGCCCCCCGCGACCACCGCCAGCAGCACCACCGCCACCCGGGAGGCCGCGACGTAGTGGCGTTCCGAGCGGTCGCGTCTGAGGAAGCGGCGATAGACGTCGTTCACCATGTACGACGCTCCCCAGCAGAGGTGCGTGTCCATGGTGCTCATGAACGCGGCGAGGAACGTGGCGACCATCAGCCCCCGGAGCCCGGCCGGCATGAGCTCGCGGATCATCATCGGATAGGCGAGCTCGGGGTCGGCGGCCAGCGCCGGGTCCATGGCCGAGGGGGGGAAGACGAGGAGCGAGCCCAGTCCCACCACGATCCACGGCCAGGTGAGGAGCACCGTTCCCGCGAAGGCGAACCAGAGCGACGCCTTCACGGCCTGCCGCTCGTCGCGCGTCGCGAACAGGCGCTGCGCCACGTAGCCGTCCCCCTGACCGCTCCTCAGCCACAGGACCAGAATCAGGCACAGGAAGGAGACGATCTCGAGCGAGGAGGCGTTGGCGGCGCTCGGCACGAGATCGAGGGCGCCCGGCGGCGCCGCCGGAGCCTCCCGGACGGCGTCGGCCATGGCCGAGGGTCCCCCGAAACGGACGAGCACGATGCCCGCGAGCGTCGTCGCGCCCAGCATGCCGGTCACGAACTGGAGGAGGTCGGTCACCACCACGCCCCAGAGCCCCGACGCCACGGTATAGGCCAGCGCCAGCCCGACGCAGACGGCGAGGGTGACGGCCGGGTCCCAGCCCAGCAGGACCTGGCTGAACTTCACCATCGCCAGCATGACCCAGCCCATGACGACCGCGTTCTTGAGCAGCCCCTGGTACACCGCCGAGAAGCAGCGCAGCGCCCGCGCGGGCGCGCCGCCGTAGCGGATCTCGATGACCTCGGCGTCGGTGAGCACGCCCGCCCGCCGCCACAGGCGCGCGTAGAAGAAGGTGAGCATGAGGATGCCCGCCGCCTCGTACCACCACAGCCAGTTGCCGTACACGCCCTGGTTCCGCACGAGCGCGGCGGTGGCGAGGGGGGCGTCGGTCGCGAACCAGGTGGCCGCGATGGAGGTGCCGGCCAGCCACCAGGGCAGCGAGCGGCCGGCCACGAAGTAGTCCTCCATGCTGGCGCCGGCGCGCCGGGCGAATCCGAACCCGATCGCGAGAGCGACGGCTCCGTAAGTGCCGACCACGATCCAGTCGAGCGGCGTCAGTGCCATGTGCGCGCCCGGCTCCTTTGGACGCGGGACAGTTCGTGCCGCGCCGCAGCCTCGTCGACGAACGTCATGACGCCGCGCGGCCGTCCATGTGGTTGCTGGGACATCCCTGCCGCACTACGGCCTCGTCGACGGGCTCGGTCATCGACCCTTCCTCGAACGAGCAACGGTTCGGCTCGACGATGCAACCGCCGGGCCGGGAACATATGCGGACGACGGGACCATGCGCCGCCGAGGACGGCTACTACCGGGGGGCGGCGCCGGGATGAGAAATCAGCGATCGACCGAGGATCGAGAGAGAACATTCGACAGAATGCGGTACGCCCCGGGGACGCCATAGGGGAGCTGCCGGTGGAGGGCGAGGGCCAGGTACGTGAAGCGTCCCTCACCTACCGGCGCGGTGAGCCACACACCCTCCTGGGGGGTCTGGCCCTGGTCGTGGGTCTCCACCAGCGGCGTGTAGGCCGGGTCCCAGTCGGCGAAGAACTTGGATCCCCGCTGCTCGATCCAGCCGTCGAAATCGGCTTCCGTGATGCGGTTCGGCGCGGTCAGCAGAGGGTGATCGGGAATGAGGAGGCGTACGGGCGCATCCTCCTCGGACACCTCCTCCGCGCTCCTCGGTAGAGAGGCGGGGTATGGCGCCATCGCGGACGGCACGTACTCCTGCGTCTGGTAGAGCACGATCAGGTTGCCGCCCCGCCGTGCGTACTCCAGGAGGCCCCGGTTGTGCTCGAGCAGGTCCCCTCGGACGGCGTAGGCCCGCGTGCCGACCACGATCGCGTCGAACCGGGTCACCGCGCCGGCTTCGGCGCCCGCGCGCGCCGGCACGAGTCTGCGCAGTGGAACGGCGCGGACTCCTGCAGGATTGGCTGGGCGCCCGGCGGCGCCGTCAGGCGACGATTGGCGGGCCAGCGCGGCGAGGGCGGCCTCGTCCAGCAGTTCGACGGTAGCGCCGAGCGCCTCGATCCCGGCGGGAACTTCGTCGCCGACCCCCATGACGTAGCCGACGCGGGCCCCGTCGAGGCGGGCGACGGGCACGGACCGCACGGAGGCGTGAGCCGGCCGCCAGAGCCGCGCGAGCCGCAGGTCGCGATGCTCGATCGTCCGGTACCCCGCACGGTAGGCCATGCCCCCCGCGCGGGCCGCGGCCTGAATCCGGGCCGTGCCCCGCCACCCCGCCGGCGGCGTCACGGTGAAGGACGCTTCCGCCGTCTCCCCCCGGTTCCGGAACTCGTGGAGCACGGTCTCGGGGGTCGCGGTCCAGCCGTCGGGCAGCTCGAGGCGGACCGTCGCCGAGAGAGGGGCGGCGTTCGCGCTGGTGCGCACCCGCACTTGTGTCGGCGGGGAAGCGACGGGCTCTCCGCCCGCGCCCGCGGTCTCCGGGTCGCGGTCTTCCGCCGGCTCCCGAACGACCGTGGTCGAGACACCACGAGAAGGGCGGGAAGCGGCACCCGGGTCGCGGCCTTCCGCCGGTTGCGGAACCACCGGGACGATCCGGACCACGGGCTCGACCGAGACGGACAGCGCCGGCAGGACCGCCACCTCGCGTATCACTGAACCGTACGGCAGACGTGGGACCTGCGCTGTGACCGGGACGGTGTGCTCGAAGACGTGCTCGGCCACGGACAGCTCGACCGTCGCCGAGAGGGCCGGCCGGCGCCACGAGAGGTGGAGGTCGGTCGAATCGGAGATCTGGTAGTGGTTCTCCGCCAGACCGTCGCGTTGGAAGTACGGCGCGGCGGCGAGGTCGTCCCGCCCGTTCCGCGGGATTCGTATTTGCACCGTCGCGACGGCGCCCCGAGGGTCGCGCGGCGCATCCGCGGTCCGGGTCGGGAGTCCGCGCCGTGGAACGGCGCGGGCTCCTGCAGGACTCGTTGGGCGCCCGGCGGAGGCGTCGGGCGACGATTGGCTGTCCAGGACGTCGCCGCTGCGGCTCGTCACCCGTACCGCCCCCACGGCGACGTCCCCGTTTCCCGGCGTCTCGACCGCGACCCGCACGGTCGTGGACTCCCCCGGGACGAGCACCGCGCCGCGCATGGGTCCCCCCAGCGCGGCGACGACCCGCACCCCGCTCGCGGCCACGATGGCGTCTTCGAGCTGGCGCTCCTTCAGCCGGAGGTGGAAGCGGGTCTCGGGAGCCGAGGTCGAGGCCGCAATGGCGGAGCGCAGCAGTCCGAGACCTCGGGCCAGGCCCGGAACCGAGCGCTCGGGTGCGCGGAAATCGAACGCCTCGACGACGTCGCCGATCGAGCGTTGCAGCTCGTCGAGCAGCGGGTCCGCTCGGGGCGCTGCCTCGCCCAGGAGCGCTGGCAGCCCGCTCAGGCTCGTATCCAGGTCGGCGAAGAACGAGGCCGCAGCTTCTCCCGGGCCGGCGTCCTCTCCCGGGCCGGCGTTCTCTCCCGCGTCGGCGTCCTCTCCCGCGTCGGCGTTCTCTCCCGCGCCGGCGTCCTCTCCCGCGCCGACGTCACCCCCATCCATCCCGTCGAGCCGCTCGTAGAGGTAGCGCCCGCCCCCCGTGCGCACGCGCCCCGCGGTCTGGGAACGTTGCAGGCCGAGCCCCCGGCTGGCCCAGCGCTGCCAGGTGTCGCCCAGCCACGGACTCGACCCGGTGGCGTTCACCTCCACGTGGAACCGCTCGCCTGCCCGCACCCCGCCCCTGAACGTGCGCAGGACCCGCCACGGCCGCAGCCCCTCCTCGGCGATCTGGCGCGGAAAGCGGGCGGGGTCGGCCGCGGCCGCGACCGCTTCCGGCGTCAGCAGGCTCGCGGCGAGGTGGTGGCCGTGTCCGTCGCGTTCCGAACCGTGGAACCGGCCGACGACCACGAACGGGCGGTTGAGGCGGATGACCCGCACCATGTCCTCGAGGACGGCCTCGCGGTCCCAGCTTCGGAAGGCCTCGTCGACCGACTTGGAGTAGCCGTAGTCGACCGCCGTCGTGAAGTAGAGGTCGTCCAGGCCGTAGTAGCGTCCGGAGAGGACCAGCTCGCGGGTCCTGATCAGACCGAGGCCGTCGAAGAGCTCCGGGCCGATGGCGTTCGCACCGCCCTCTCCGCGGTTCAGGCTGAGGAGGGCGGTGCGCACCCCCCGACCCCGGCTGGCCAGCGTGAGCATGCCGGCGTGCTCGTCGTCGGGGTGGGCGGTGACATGGAGGAGGCTGGCCGTCGTCGCCAGCTTGCGGATGCGGTGCCAGGCGCCCATCGCCCCGCCGTCCACGTCCAGCCGTTCTTCCCCGACGGGCGCGGGGAACGCGAGGACGCGGTCGAGCGGCGCCGCGGCAGGGGACGGCTGCCCCGCGAGAGCTGGACCCGCGAGCGCGCCCGCGGTCACCATGGGGAGGACGACGAGTCCGAGCGAACGCAGGGTCCTGCCGCGGGCTGCCAGCTTCTTTCGAGCGATCATGGGTTGAAGCCCTCGCGCAGGCAACATTCTATCTGCGCCACGACCCAGAGGAGAACCTGGGCCGTGCACACGCCGAGGAGGTCCCGCTTGGGCGCCTCACGGGTCACCCGACCGCCGGGTCGATAGGCCTGCGACCGCGCCCGAGCCAGGCATCCTGGGCGTGGATTCCACGACTTGCCGGGATTTCATGGGAATCTCACGAGTTGCTCACTCTTCGGTGAGGACTTCGCGGCGTGGATCGCCGAGACTGCCCCCCATGAATAGACGCACCGTTCGCCTGCTGATCACCCTGGCCACGGCCTCGATCCTCGCCGGCTGCGGCCTGTCCCCGAGCCCGGGCGAGGACCCGGGGGCGCTGCCCGCGGAGACCCTTGCCCCGCCCGCGGCCCGATACGCCGCCGCGGCAGAGCAGGCCCAGCGGCATGCGCGCGACCTGATCGTCGACGCGAACCTGCCGGGCGTGTCGATCGCGGTGGCCGTCGATGGCGAGCTCGCGTGGGCCGAGGCGCTGGGGTGGTCGGATCTCGATGAGCGCATCCCCCTGACGCCACGGCTGCGGTTCCGCATCGGCGGTGTGTCCCAGCCCCTCACCGCGGCCGCCGTCGGCCTGCTCCTCGAGCGGGGACTCCTCGACCTGGACGCGCCCGCGGGCGACTACCTCCCGACGCTGCCCGACGGGCATGGGCGGGTCACGACGCGCGAGTTGATGGGGCACGTCGCCGGGTTCGGCCACTACGGCGGGGGAGAGAACGGGCAGATCAACCCCGACGACAGGCTGGCGTTCGCCCGCCGGACGTGCGCGGTCGCGGCCGACGCGATCGACATCGTCGCCGGCGACCGGCTGCGGTTCGAGCCCGGGTCGGCCTTCCGCTATTCGAGCTATGGATGGGTCCTGGTCAGCGTGCTCGTCGAAGCGGTTGCCGGCGAGCCGTTCGCCGACTTCATGGATCGCGAGGTCTTCGCGCCGGTCGGGATGCCCGACACGCGGCTCGACGCGCCGGGCGGCCCCCCGGGCCGCCACGGGCACACCGTGCCGGGCCGGGCCGGCCTCTACTTCCCGGCGTTCGCCATGCGCACGTGGTACGGCCTGCACGACGCGCCGAACATCGACCACACCTGCCTCATGGGCGCGGACGGCTTCGTGTCCACGCCGAGCGACCTGGTGCGGTTCGGTGCGGCGCTGTCGCGAGGCGACTTGCTCGAGCCCGGCACCGTCGAGCTCCTGCAGACGCAGGCGCAGCTCGCATCGGGCGAGCCGACCGGCTACGGCCTCGGCTGGTTCGTGCGGCGCGTGTCGCTCGACGACGCCGAGGCCCGCGTGATCGGCCACGGGGGGAGCGCGGTCGGCGGCTCGACCTCCTTCATGGCCTTCCCCGATCACGACCTCGTGATCGCCGTGTCGTCGAACGTCTCCTTCGCGGAGGACGCGGTCCGCTCGCTGGCGCTCGCAACGGCGGAAGCGTTCGCCGGCCACGAATGAGCGCGAGGCGCCGAGACCTCGCTCCCGCCGTCCGGGCACCGGCCTTGGCCGCCTCCAAAAGCCGCTCGTTCGGCGCGACCCGTCCCTCCGGCACGTCGCCTCTCTCCCGCTGTTCGCAGTTCAGCGAAGATGACCGCGACAACCGACGATAGCGGACAGGAGCAACCCCTACCATGCCCGACGCTCAAGACAGTTGCCGTGCGCGAGGCATATCTGCGTCCCGCCACGCCAACGGGAGCTCCAGTTCACGAGGGAGTACCACAACGAAGTCCCTGCGCTGTCGTTCACCCTGCAAGTACCGGAATAGCTGGTCTCTCTTCTTGTCAATTAAGGACTGCACACACGCCGCAAACGGAGAAAGATTCCTGCTACTTGCGCCCCGTCCGTCATTTGTCGCGTCATCCACAAGTTCAAAAAAAGCCGCAGCTTCCATTCTCAGTGCACGCATGAGCCCGATGATGTTCTCGGCCAACGTCGTCCGGTCCTTGGGCAATCCCTCGTCAGGCCACCGTTCCTCCAATGCGAGAACGACATCGGATATCTCTCTGTATCGTCCGTACGGTCTGTCTACCAGCGCCACAACATCCCTAATCGCCGCCGCGCCGATCGCCGTCTCAGCCTGCTCAAGCATTGCCTTCACTTTGAAACGCAATGCGACTGCGTCCCCATCTTCGGTCTTCGCCTTTATAGACAAGATCATGTGTCGCAATGGTCCAGGCGTGCTGCAAAAAGTCTTCAATTGGATTTCAAAAACACGGCCTTCGAAACCCCGGGGCCGAAGGTCATTCAACGCGACGGTACGCGCATAAAGTCGTACGTCTTCGAACCTAAACGTCTCGGGTTGGACAGTCGTCTCCACGTCGGAGGCGGGGCGACGCTCCTCAATGGCAAAGTTTTCACGAACAAGTGACTCCGCAGCGGCAAGCGACGCCGGGGTTTCGACGACCAATGTGCACGCAAAGAAATCCTCGAGTGTACCGTCCCGGAATCCGCGCCCAGACTCGACTTTCAGCGCGAAACTTTGAAGCTCCTTGATCCGACTCTCATAGTGCCACCGCTGCCGTTTTCTAGTCTTCAACAACGCGTCCACTTCGGACTTCAACATCCGGTAGTCATCGAGATCAGAGTAGTACAGCGTTCTGATGGAAGCAGGAACCTTCACCGTGCCTATCCCCCCTCCCCAAGAGCTGCCAAGAGTGCCGCGTGACGGGCCGTGCGCTGTGCTTCCTCCGTACTCGCGCCGGTCGAATTGCTAAAATATCTATGCGGGAGAGTGTAAACGCCTGTTTGCTGAGCCTGCAGGAAAAGATCCAAGTCCGCTTGTCTCGCGAGTTCTTCGACCTGTCGCATAAACGACTGATATCGCCCAGCCAGCACCTCCAGATCGGGCAATCGGGCCGTTTCCAAGACGACCACGCTCCATAGCGTGTAGAACGCACCGTACGTCTTGGCAAAAGCTGTAATGCAGCCGTTAACAGACTGGACGCGAGACAGCAGTGCCTTTGTTTGGGCGATCTCGGTCCTGAATTCGTCTTCGTCAAGGCCTGATTCGGCGTCGGGTGGCTCCTCATGGCCAGCGTAGAAGTCGTCGATGGCATCTTGGCTAAATCCTCGGATTCGGCGCTCCGCAAGAACCATGAGTAGTTCAGAAATGAATTGAACGTCGCGCATGCGCTTGACTCGGGCCGTAGTGACGACGCCAAGTTCGCGCCAAAGGCTCTGCTGAGCCTCCTCCTCTACGAAATTAACGAACCAGCCGTCGTACCGCGCATGGCGCAACTCCTGTCGCTCCAGCCGTCGGGAATTGCGATTCAGTCGGTCGAAGACTTGATTGATTTGTCCGCCATCGATAATGCGAATGAACTCAACGGGAAGTACGTAGTCGGAGAAGGCTTGCCGATGTTGGGATGAAAGGGCTTTCCACTTCTTGCCGTTCAACTCTACATCACCGAAATCTGTCGCGACGGCGATTTTGCCACCATAGAACTTCAGAATCGTCTCGAGGCGCTGTTTGCCGTCCACAACCTCATAGCTTATCGCGCCACTCTCTTTGGTCGCCTTGAAGAGGAATATGGATGGACTTGGGTATCCGCGGAATATCGTATCCAGGAAAAAGCGGCGATCACGCATGGACCAGACGCTACGTCGCTGGTATGGAGGATCGAGATCTAGCTGGCCGTTGCGATCAAGGTCAATGAACCAGGAGATGTCTTGTGTGGTAACGCGTCTATCCATGAACGTCTCCGTTGTTAGTTGGGGAATTCAACAGCCCGTGGGAGAAGTCCGGCCGCCGATCCGGCTCGTTCAGGCTGCTTCGCGATGAGCGATTGAGCCGACGGGAGCCGCCCGCGGCCAATTGACGCCCCAGGAGCCCGTCAGACGCCTCCAGAGGTCGATCAGGCGCCCGATCAGACCGCAAATGACGGAAAACGCCCGCCCCTGCAGGCTCCGGGGCGTGCCGACCCCGGTCAGGTGACGCAGAAGCAGCCCGAGGTTCAGTCCCGCCACGTGCACCAGCAGGCGCTTCAGAATGTTCGGGTGGCCCCGCAGGTAAACCCGCCGCATGCCGCCCGTTTCATACGCATGCGCGAACGTCCGCTCCACAACCTCGCCGCGGCTCTTCAGCAAGCGACGGCCCCGCTTGCCCCGAATCCGACGCCGGTTCCCGTACACCGGGTCCCGAGCCTCCGGGTGTTCCTTCCACGAGCGCCTGCCCCGGTCCGGTTCCGAAATGTAACTCCGAACACCCACCGCAGCCAGACCCACCAGCGTCTCGTTGCTGTGGTAGCCCTTGTCCGCAACCATCTCCGCAACTCCCGACCCCTCCGGCAACACCGCCTCCACCTGCTCCGCCGCCGTGACCGCCGTCTCCACCACCGTCTCCGTATCGCCCTTCTCCGCACCCTGAAGCGTCACACCAACCACCGCACCCGTCCCCAGGTCAACAGCATGCTCCACCTTGTGGGCCATGTGCGTGCTGCCGTCCTTCATCTTCGCGACCTTCGAGTCCGGGTCGTGGGGGTGCGTCCACTCCTCGTTCGACGTCTTCTTCTTCCGCTTCCGGTCAAAACGAGCCAACTCCTCCGCCGTCGGCGTTTCGATGCCGGACGCCTTCGCCAGACGCGTCAGGAACGTGTTGTAGTCCTCCCCCGTGTCCCGACGCACGATCGCCCGCATCGCCGCGTTCGCTTCCAGCGTCGTCGCGTCGATGCCCAACGTCTTCCCCTGAACCAAGCCCGACTCCGCCAACTGCTGCAACACCCACGTGAACACCGCCTCGTGAGTCTCCACCGAAAACAGACGCCGCGTTCGCGAAATCGTCGAATGGTCCGGAGGCGAGGCCGGCGCTGACAAGTGCAGAAACGATCGCACGCTCAGCGAATCCGCCGCCCGCCACGCAATCGCACGCTCCGAGTCCAGCCCCTCGAAGTACCCGATCAGCAGCAGCCGAAAATACCGGCCCGGAGCCAGACTCGGCCGCCCCATCACCGCGTAGAACTTCGCGCACAGGCCTTCCACGAACGCGTCGAACCCCGCCGCACCCAGAACCTGGTTCAGCCGTTCGTAGAACGGATGCCCCGCGCTTCGCGGCAGCTCGCCCGTCGCCAACCACATCGATTGCTGAGACCCGTCGTCACGCGTCGTGCCCATCGCCATACGTGCGAGTTTAGTACGTCAGGCCCATTCTGTCGATCCCTGAATCCCGACTTTTGCCACAGGCTGTCAAGGTCTGACAGGGCCCCAACCGTTAGGTGGCGGCAGCGTATCCGTCGGTCGAGGGCCTCAGTGGTCGTGGGTTGCTGGAGTTCCTTGAGTAGACGCTGGCAAGCCCAGATTCCGCCATGGCGTGGGGTTAGGGTCAAGAGATGGTTGTCCAAGAGAACGGGGCGATCGAGTGCGACGATTGCGGCCACCGCCCGGTGGCGGTCACCGGGGCGCGACATTCGTCGGACGACGACGAGGGGCGGACGGAGCGGCGGTCGGACGCTCAATCGGGAGTCGTGCACGGAGCGGATAGTTGACCAAGGTAGAAGATTGCGGCTATGAATATAGGGATGCCGAACGCCACGGTGAGGGTCGCGAAAGTGTACTATAGATCCTACGTGGACGTCAAAGTGGTCTCCCACTCGAGAGCGCACCGCTCGCGGGCGGTCGATCCAGTCGAGGAACGGTGAAGCGTCGTCGAAAGGCTTGGTGACAAAACGGAGCAGCGTGGCGTGGACGTTGGTCGCATGGTCGAATTGTCCGAAGAATCGGACCGACCTGAGATCTGCGCGCTGGGCAATGGTGCGACGCCAAGCGGCGTAGTTGGTCCCGCTGCGCAAGACATCTGGCAGGATCGCGATAACCTCGATACCGGGGCGGAGTTTCTGCAGCAGGCGCCAGAGAAATGTGGCGGCGTGGCTGACGCGACCGGAGGCCCAAGGTGCGTCGGAGTGTGCGGGATGGGGGCCAAACGGGGGATTCACGATAACGTGAGTGGCGTGGCGGAAGGGACGGATAGCGGAGAGACCGCATCCGGTTCTTATCTTTGCGAAGTCGGATGGTGTATTGAGCGATTCGTGGTGAAAAGCTTCGAGGAGAAGGCGGCGCCGGGCGGCGGCGATGAACTGGGGACAAAGGTCGCGGCCGATTAGGCGATGGCGCAATGCAATCTCGGTTGTACTCTGGAGGGGAAGGGCACGAGCCGCGGCAAGTAGGAGATCGCCCGCGCCGCATGCCGGGTCGTACACGACCGAGGAGGGCGTGAGACGGTCGATGAGAAACTGCGTGGTCACCTTGAGAATGGTTGTTGGGGTAAAGAAGGCACCGGCTTTGCGACGGGCAGGTAGAGGTACGAGGCGGCGCAGCGCGGTTGCGGCGCCGCCGTGGAGTGCTCTGTGGATTTCGTTGTGACGGTGGCGCCCGTTGGCACGATCGCGAAGCAGGGAGTCGAGGTGACGAACGAAGTGGAGGTACTCGGGCATTTCGATGGTGGAGCGATTGGGGCTGGGGGACGCGGCGGGGTGTGGGCCGTGATCGGCCAGGGTTAGGGAAGGCAGGGGGCTGGTGAGCTGTGTTGACCGCAACGGAGGAGGATCGAGTTGGGATTCGGTCGACGGGTGGCGGCGCGGAAGCGCGTGGGTAGACGGGGATGCAGGTGATGGGAGGCGTTGGTGGTGTGGGTGCACGGTGGGCCTGGAGGACTGTCACGATTATTCGGCGAGGCGCGGAGGCTGTCAAGATCGCAGCAGGAGCTTGGGTACGGCGCGTGGGGGACGAGGTGTGGGCAGGAGGTCAGTTGGGGGGCTGTGTCGTCTCCTCGTGGCGCGCGCTGCCCAGGATGTTGCTCACCGCGCGGTTGCCCTCGTGGCAGGCGTACTCGTAGAGGGTGTAGCTCATGTCCCGCTTCAAGGGCAGCTCCAGGGTCCACGGCCCGGTGTAGATCTCCGGGTCCTCGACCCGGACTTGCCAGTCGAGGACGTCCTCGGCGACGCGGGTGAAGCGCTCGACCAGCCTCAGCGAGCGGCTGACGGGGACGCCGTGCATGCGGCCGGCGTTCTGGTTCGGCGTGATCCAGGCGTTCTCGGTGAAGTGCGTGGTCTCGACGACGAGGGTCTCGCCCTCCCAACGGCCGCGGGCGTCGCCCATCCACTGGCGGATCCGCGGGTCGACGTGCGGCCGGCCGTCGAGGGGGATGATGCGCGGCTCGCGGACCATCTCGTAGACGATGATCACGTAGCCGGGGACCTGGAAGATGTGGTTGCCGGTGTTGTACGAGTTCGGAAGCATCGACCCGGGCACGCCGCGCGTGATGCAGCGGCTGTACGGGCTCATGTTCAGGTACGAGTCGCTCCGGTTCGCGACCAGCCACGCCGCCCGTTCCTCCGCCGCCGGCCGGGTGGGGACGCGTCCGCTCGGCGGGTCGGCCACCATGGACGTGCGGCGCGTGGGCACGATGTGGTCGCGGGGGTCGAACCAGAAGAAGTTGTAGCCGCGGTCGAGCGAGCCGCCCGCGGCCGTCCGCTGGCTGCCGGGTGCGTTGTCGCGGTCTCGGGCGCCGGTGCCTTGGCGCTCGACCGCGGCCGCTTCCTCCGCCGTGTAGAAGGCCTTGTCGCCCAGCTCAGCCGGCCGCTCCAGCGGGGTCAGGGTGTCGTTGGTCCAGATGCCGGAGATGTCGGGCTGGCCGTCGGGGGTGCGCGGCGCGTGGTAGGCCGGCTCGGCGGCGGTCCGCGCCACGGCCGACTCGACGGTCTCGGTCCCGGCGAGCCCGCCGGCTTGGGTTCCGGCGACGGTCCGGGCCTCGGCGGCCCCGGTGGCGGCCTGCGTACCGGCCGACCCGGTCGCGGCCTGGGCAGCGGCGGCCCCGGCCGCCCCCGGCGCGAGGATCAGAACGGTCGCGGCGATTCGACAGAGTTGATATCGTGACATCGGCGCGCCCATTGTACCAGCGGGGCGCGGGTGGAACCCGGCCCCGCGCGTCGCCCGTCGAACCAATAGAAGGGGCCTCTTGCGCCGGGCTCCTCGACTCGATCCGGGCTCGTCGCCGCCCGGTCGAGGCGCGTGGCCGAGGCGGCGCCGACGATCGGAGGACGGCAGATGCGGATTGGGGTGACCGGGGCGACCGGGCTCGTGGGATCGGCGTTGCTTCCCGCCCTGGAGGGGGCGGGGCACGAGGCGGTGGGGCTGCGGCGCGGAGCCGGCGATGCCGCCGGTCCGCCGAGCTGGGATCCGGCGACGGGAAGCGTGGCCGTCGGCGGGCCGCTCGACGCGGTGGTCCACCTCGCGGGCGAGAACATCGCCGGCGGGCGCTGGAGCGCGGCGCGCAAGGCGCGCATCCGGGACAGCCGGGTCGACGGCACGGGCGCGCTGTGCCGGGGGCTGGCCGCCCTCGATCCGCGCCCCGCGACGCTCGTGTGCGCGTCCGCCGTCGGCTTCTACGGCGACCGCGGCGACGAGCAGCTCGACGAGTCGTCGCCCGCGGGGACCGGCTTCCTCGCCGACGTGTGCCACGAGTGGGAGGCGGCCGCGGCGCCCGCGCGCGAGGCGGGCATCCGCGTGGTCCACCTGCGGATCGGCATCGTGCTCACCCCGGCCGGGGGTGCGCTGGGCCAGATGCTGCTGCCGTTCAAGATGGGGGTGGGCGGCGTCATCGGATCGGGCCGGCAGTTCATGAGCTGGATCGCCCTCGACGACGTGGTGGCCGCCGCGCTGCATGCGGTCCGGACGGACGGGCTGGAGGGGCCGGTGAACGCGGTCGCGCCGAATCCGGCCACCAACGCCGAGTTCACGAAGACGCTGGGCCGGGTGCTCGGGCGCCCGACGATTCTGCCGATGCCCGCCTTCGGCGCCCGGCTGGCATTCGGCGAGATGGCCGACCACCTGCTCCTCGGCGGTGCCCGTGTCGAGCCGACCCGGCTGCGGGAGACGGGCTTCGAATTCGGCTACCCAGACCTCGAGGGCGCCCTGCGCCATCTGCTGGCCGCTTGAGCGGAGGTTCACGGTGGATCAGGCGGAGGCCCTTGCCGCCGGCCTTCGCCTGACGCGGGCGACCCGCGTCCATCGACCGTGGTTCAACGGCCAGCCGCCGTACCTGAAGAATCCACGGCGAAAGGAAGATGCATGCTCTCGACGGGCTTTCTCGGGACCCGGGCGGACGCCTTCGTGGACGTGGCGATGGTCGTCTTCATCGCCGCGCCGTTCCTGATGGCCTACGCGCTGCGCCTTGCGGCGCAACGCAGCTACCGCGCCCACCGCCGGCTGCAGGTGGGGGTGCTGCTCGCCGGGATCGTGGCCGTTCTGCTGCTCGAGGGCAGCATCCGATTCGGGGGCGCCATGGACGCGTTCACCGTGAGCGCGTTCTACGGCACGACGGCGATGGCGGGCCTCTTCGCGGTGCATCTCGCCGTCGCGGTTCCGACGTTCATCGGCTGGTGCACGCTGGCCGTCCTGTCCTGGCGCCGCTTTCCCCGCGTCCTGCCGGGCTCCTTCAGCGTGCGGCATCGGCGTTGGGGCCGGCTCACCTTCGTGGGCCTGTGGCTCACCTGCGTGACCGGGGTGGCCCTCTACGTCATGAGCTTCGCGCTCTGAGAACGCGGTGCGACGTGTGCGCGGTCGACGGCGGGAGGTACTGGAGGTACTCGAGGAGCCGGACCGGCTTCGCAGCAGCTCGTTCAGCCTCGCGTGGCCGCGCCGGCTGACCGGCAGCTTCCTCCCGCGGGGCCGGAGCTCCGCGCCCACCTGCCCGCCGAATGGTCGGCCCGACACGCGCTACCGCTCGGGCACCGGCCTCCACGCCCGGGCGCGGCGCTCGGCGTCGGCCCGCGGCCGTCCTGCCGGCCGCGGCCAAATCGTGGGCCTCGGCGGCCCCCTCCCCTTCCTCGCCTGTCAGCCGCGCCGCCGCGAGGCCGAGCCACAGGTGCGCGGCGACGGTACACACCATATATGCGAGTATCAAGTAATAGATCGACCAGCCTGTCACGACCTGTTGTTGTGGAGCGCTGGCCGGCTCAGTCCCGAAGAACTCGACCACAGACATGAGAATGCCGGATCCCAAGCCGAGAATCCAAACCCAAGTCATTTCTGCACTCCTTTGATATAAAACAACGACCGCTCTGATCGGGGATCAGCCACATACGCACTAGCGCTCGGTCACCGGCCTCCACGCGCGGACGCGGCGCTCGGCGTTGGCCCGTTGCCGGGCGGTCATCGCGGCCGCGACCGCGTCACGCGTCTCGGCCGCCCGCTCCCCTTCCTCACCGCTCAGCCGGGCCGCCGCGAGGTCGAGCCACAGGTGCGCGGTGACAGGATCGGCGGGCACGCCGGCGCCCCCGGCGAGCATCATGCCGAGGTCGAGCTGGGCGAAGGCGTCCCCCTGGTCGGCCGCGAGGTGCAGCCACCGCACCGCTTCCCCCGCGGCGGGGGAGACGCCGCGGCCGTCGCGGTACATCAGGCCGAGATAGCGCTGCGCGGGGGCGTGGCCCTGTGCCGCGGCGGGGCGAATCCAGCGAATCGCCTCGGCGTCGTCCGCCGGCACGCCCCGGCCCTCGAGATACATGAAGCCGAGGTCGGCCTGCGCCTCCGCGAGCCCCTCGGTCGCCGCGAGGTGCAGCCACCGCACCGCCTCGGCGTCGTTGGCGGCGACCCCCCGGCCGTTGGCGTAGGCGAGGGCGAGCTGGTACTGGCCTCGGGCCATGGCCGCGATGTTCGCCTCGGAGCTGGCGTGGGCGGGGTCGGCGGCCCGGCGTAGCCAGCGCAGGGCCTCGGCGTCGTCCTGCGGCACCCCCTGGCCGATGCCGTAGAGGAACGCCAAGTCGACCTGCGCGGCGACGTAGCCCTGGCCGGCTGCCTCGCGCAGCCAACGAGCGCCCTCGGCCGCATCCTGGTCGACGCCCCGGCCGTTCAGGTACAGCGCGGCGAGGCCCGCCTGCGAGCGGGCGTGCCCCTGCTCGGCCGCGCGCCGGTACCAGCGCGCCGCCTCGGCGTCGTCCGGCGGCACGTCCTGACCGTTCTCGTAGAGCAGGGCCATGGCGTACTGGGCCCGGACCTCCCCCTGGTCGGCGGCCAGGCGCATCAACCGCGCCGCCTCGGCGGCGTCGAGCGCCACCCCCTGGCCGACCCCGTACAGGTAGCCCAGCCCGTATTGCCCGCCGGCGTGTCCCTGCTCGGCCGCCAGCCGATACCAGCGCGCGGCCTCGTTGTCGTCCTGGGAAACCGCCTCGCCGTTGAGGTACAGGTCGCCAAGGGTGGCCTGAGCGGGCGCGTATCCCTGCTCGGCCGCCATGCGGTACCAGCGCAGGCCCTCCGCCGCGTCCCTGGGCACGCCGTCGCCCAGCAGGTACCGTGCTCCGAGATCCGCTTGAGCCTCGGCCACCCCCTGCTCGGCCCGGGTTTCGAGGGCGCGCAGGTCGGGCGCGCCCTGCGGGTCGGCCGGCGGTCCCGTGCACGTGGTCGCCGCCAGCAGGACGACGAGGGCGCCGATCGGCCGGCAGGGGGCCACGGGCACCAGCCTCAACCGGACGGGCCGCGCCCGGCGGCGGGGTCGACGTCGGCGTCGTAGTCGACGCCGTCGACGCCGAACCCGAAGATCCTGAGGAAGTCGTCGCGGATGCCGTCGAGGTCGGCGAGCTCGGCGACGTTGTCGGTGGAGACGATGGGCCAGCGCCTGTTGACCTCGGCCTGGACGGGCTCGGACAGCTCCCGGTCGTCCATCCGGATGCGGCCGGCCTCGTCGAACGGCGGCGGGGCGTCCGAGTACAGCGCGGTACGGAACAGCCGGTCGATGTGGGCGAGGCAGTCCTCGTGGTTGCCGGCGCCCTTCATGACCCGGAACAGCAGGGCCAGGTACAACGGCACCACCGGAATCGCCGAGCTGGCCTGGGTGACGACGGCCTTCAGCACCGCCACCCGGGCGTCGCCGCCCAGCCCGTTCAGCCGTTCCCGGATGGCGCCGGCGGCGCGGTCGAGGTCCTCCTTGGCCTTGCCCAGGGTGGCCTGCCAGTAGATGGGCCAAGTCAGCTCGCTGCCGATGTAGGTGAAGGCGACGGTCCTGAACCCGGGGGCGAGGACGCCGGCGTCCTCGAGCGCATCCATCCAGAACTCCCAGTCCTCGCCGCCCATCACCGCGACGGTGGCCGCGGTCTCCGCCTCGGAGGCCGGTTCGAGGCTGACCTCCTCCACGACCCGGGTGTCCTGGTCGAGCGACTTCACGTGGAACGTCTCGCCGAGCGGCTTGATGGACGAGCGGTGCAGGACGCCGGTGCGGGGATGCTGGCGCACCGGCGCCGCGAGGCTGTACACGAACAGGTCGATCTGGCCGAGCGAGGCCCGGATCTCGTCGACGGCCCGGGCCTTCATCTCGTCCGAGTACGCGTCGCCGTCCAGGGTGCGGGCGTAGAGCCCGCGCGCCGCCGCCGCGTCCTCGAAGGCCGCGTTGTTGTACCACCCCGCGGTGGCCGTCTTGTTGCGCCGGGGCGCCTTCTCGAACGACACCCCCAGGGTGCCCGCCCCCGCCCCGAACGCGGCCACGATGCGCGACGCGAGCCCGTAGCCGCCGGAGCCGCCGACGACGAGGGCCCGCCGGGGGCCGTTCGGGAACGGCGCGACCCGCGCGATCTGCTCGCGCACGCTCGCGGCG
This sequence comes from Vicinamibacterales bacterium, assembly GCA_965215105.1. Classification (GTDB taxonomy): domain Bacteria; phylum Acidobacteriota; class Vicinamibacteria; order Vicinamibacterales; family UBA8438; genus JAJEEA01. The sequence goes on along the minus strand of OZ244051.1, from coordinate 4,309,116 downwards.
CACCCCTCCGGGTGCGCCGTCGTGCAGATGAACCCTCGAATCCTCGGCTTGACGATCACTACTGGCCGTCCTCCCGCAACGCGTTGAACCGCCGCGCCCGCTCGACGGCGGCCTCGTTGCCGATGAGCTCCAGCCGCCGCGCGCCCCCGAGGCTGCCCGCGCCGGCGTCGCCGAGGCTGCCGTCGCGGGCGAGGGCGGCCATCGCGTCGTCGACGGCGCCGAGGGCGATGGCCCCCATCGCGCCGACGAAGAAGATGCCGACCCCGGCGTCGCGCGCCGCCTCGAGCGACGGGGCCCCGGTCAGGATGGGACGCCCGGCCAGCTCGACCGCCCGCCGGCACTGGTCCAGGGGGATGCCGGGGACGAAGATGACGTCGCCCCCTTCCTGCGCGTAGAGCGCGACCCGCTCGACCGCCTCGTCGAGGGGGCCGCCGTCGGCCACCACATCGCTGCGGACGAGCAGCGCGGTGTCGCCGCGCCTCGCGTCGACCGCCGCGCGCACCTTGTCGACCATCGCCTCGCGGCCGATGATCTTGCCTTCATCATAGCCGGCGAGGTGCTTCGCGCCGTACAGGTCCTCGATCATGATGCAGGCGGCGCCGGCCTTCTCCATGCGCTGTACGGTGCGGTAGACGTTGAGGGGGTTGCCGCCGCCGTCGTCCGCGTCGGCGATGATGGGCACGCCGACGGCGTCGAAGGTCCGGTTGCAGAACTCCACCAGGTCGTCCATGGTGATGACGCCGAAGTCGCCGGTCCCGTACTTGCTCAGGGACAGCGCGCTGCCGCCGGACATCACGATCTCGAAGCCGTGCATCTCGGCCAGCCGGGCCGTGGCGACGTCGCCGCAGTTGATGCAGCGGCTGGGCTCGGCGCGCTCGAGGAGGGCCCGGAACCGGGCCCCCGGGCTCTCGCCGGCCGGCGCCTGGGCCGCCGCGCCCGCGAAGCCCGCCGATCCGCCAGCCAGCACGTGTCCCGCCACCCCGCCCGCGGCGATCCCCGCGCCCTGCAGAAACCGCCGCCGGCTCGGTTCGTTGCTGCTCGTCATGTCGATCTCCTCCTTGGCCGCGGGCGCTGGGTGCGGGCGTCGCGATCGTCCTCCGACGGTCCGCGACCCAGCCTCCTTCGGACCCGTGTCACGCTGGAATCAACTCCCCCTCGAGGCTCGCTTCTCGTTGGACGAGACGCGGCCTTGACCGCGACCTGCCCGACTAGAATAATAGAAGGTTCAAGCCCGAACGGACGCGCGCCTTCGCGGCGCCCGCCGGCGGTTCGTGGCGGCTGAAGCGGGCACGGCGGCTTCCCCGGCCGGGCAGCCGCCCGACGGGATGGCCGCGACTCAGCGGCGAGGAGCAGCACTGATGACGAGAACACGCACCATTCGCGGCGCCCTGGCGTTCGCGCTCGGCGGCCTGATGCTGGTTCCGGGCACGGCGGCCGCGCAGCACGAGGCCACCCCCACCTACACGAAGGACGTGGCCCCGATCTTCCGGGCCAAGTGCGAGAACTGCCACCGGCCGGGCTACATCGCGCCGATGTCGCTGCAGACCTACGCCGACTCGCGGCCGTGGGCGCGCTCCATCAGGAACCGCGTCGAGACGCGGCAGATGCCGCCCTGGCACATCGACGAGTCGGTGGGCATCCAGGAGTTCCAGAACGACCGGTCGCTGACCCGGGCCGAGATCGACACCATCGTGCGGTGGGTCGACGCCGGCGCGCCGCAGGGCGACCTCGCCGACCTGCCGCCGCCCGCGGTGTTCGCCGACGACGACGTCTGGAACTACGCCGGGCTCTTCGGCGGACCGCCCGATCTGATCCTCTACTCGACGCCGTACACCATGCCCGCCGTCGCCCAGGACGCCTGGTGGAAGCCCGAGGTGCCGACCGGCCTGACCGAGGACCGGTGGATCCGCGCCATCGAGATCCGGCCGTCGACGGTGGCCGGGCGCCGCATCACCCACCACGCCCTGGCGCGGCTGCAGCAGGAGGAGGACCCCGAGGACCTCGGCGCCGCCTCTGAAGTCGGCCCCGGCATCCTGATGGAGTGGGCGGTCGGCAAGCAGGGCGAGATCATGCGCGAGGGCAGCGGCAAGCTCATCAAGGCCGGCTCGACCATCGTGTGGGACATCCACTACTCGGCCGTGGGCGAGGAGATCACCGACACCGCCGAGCTCGGTCTGTACCTCTATCCCAAGGGGCAGGAGCCGAAGCACCGGCAGGTGCTGTCGGCCTGGTCGACCATCGAGGGCGGCAGCGACCACCTCTCGATTCCCCCCAACGCCATCACCACGACCGAGAACTTCCACGTGCTGAAGGAGAACGGCCGCATCGAGAACTACCAGCCGCACATGCACCTGCGGGGCAAGGGCATGCAGATGACCGCGATCCTGCCCGACGGGTCGAAGCAGGTCCTGAGCCGCGTCAGCGACTTCAACTTCAACTGGCACAACAACTACGTCTATGCCGACCACGCGGCGCCGCTGCTGCCGAAGGGCACCGTCATCGCGCTGAAGTCGTGGTACGACAACACCTCGGCCAACCGCGCCAACCCCGACCCGAACCAGTGGGTCGGCTACGGCGACCGCACCGTGGACGAGATGGGGCACGCCTGGGTCAACGTCACCTACATGGACGACGAGGACTTCGCGGCGGCCGTCGCCGAGCGCGAGGCGTTCGTCGCCGACGACGAGTAACCCGGCCGGCGACAGCGGGAAATCCTGGGAGCCGCCCCATCACCATCGGGGCGGCTTCCGTTACGTACGAGGAGGTTTCGTCATGCGGACGACTCGTTCGATGAGGCTCGCGGCGGCGGCCGCCCTGCTCGGGGTCACCCTGGGGGCGGCGGGGGCGTCCGCGCAGATCCCCACCACCCTCCAGGGCTTCGGGGCACCGGTGTACCCCGCGTTCGAGGGCTGGTACGGGAACCCCGACGGCACCGCGACGCTGCTCATCGGGTTCTACAACGCGAACACCGAGCAGGCGGTGGACCTGCCCGTCGGCGAGCTGAACCAGTTCAGCCCGGGCCCGCAGGACCGCGGGCAACCGACCCACTTTCCCCCGGGCCGGGCGTGGGGCGTCTTCACTATCGTGGTGCCCGGCGACTTCGACGGCGACCTGAGCTGGACGCTGGTCGCGAACGGCGAGCCCGTCACCATTCCCTTCCACACCCAGGCGCCGTACTTCGTCGAGCCGTTCAAGGACGCGTCCAACAACAACGAGCCGCCGACGATCCGCTTCGCCGAGGACGGCCCGCCGCACACCGGCCCGCCCGTCGGCATCGCCGAGCGCCTGACCGGCACCGTGGGCGGCCCCGTCGAGCTGAGCGTCTGGCTCTCCGACGTCACCCCCGACACCCACGTGCGCGAGAACCCGTTCCGCCGCAGCCCGCCCATGAGCCTGCTCTGGCACAAGCTGAGGGGTCCGGGCGAGGTCGAGCTCGCCGAGGCGGCGTTCGAGTACGAGGAGACCTCGCCGCAGAACCCGCGGACCACCGCGACCTTCGCCGCCCCCGGCGAGTACTGGCTGCGGGCCGAAGCGCTCGACTCGACCGGCGTGGGCGGCAGCGGCTTCCAGTGCTGCTGGACCTCGGCGATCGTGCAGGTCACCGTCTCCGAGTAGCCGCGATCCGGCCGCAACCGGTTCGCGACGCCGGGAACGGAATAATCGCGGGGGGCGGGCGGTCCACGGTACGGGAGCACCGTTACCGTGAGGTCGGCCATGTACCAGGCGTCGAGCGTCGCCCTGCCGGGATGGCAGCCGATGGGGGTTTTCGCCCCGGCTGCGAACATCGGGTCCGGGGAGCTCGCCATGGAGACCGGCGTCGGCGTCAGTGCCGTCGAGGACGGTGCCCACGTGCCGGCGCGGCGGCCTGCCGTGGTTGGCGAGGCGCCGGCCGCAGACCCCGACCAGGCGCTGGTCGACGACGCCGTCGCCGGCGATCGCGACGCGTTCGGGGCGCTCGTGCGGCGCCACCAGACCCGCATCGTCAACTACGCGATGGCGATCGTGAGGGACCCCGCCGAGGCGGAAGACGTCGCGCAGGAGACGTTCATCCGCGCCTACCGGTCGCTGGCCCGCTTTCGCGGCGACAGCTCGTTCAAGACCTGGCTCTACACCATCGCCACCAACGCCGCCCGCACCGGGCTCGAGCGCCGGGGCCGGCGGAGCCGCCTCGAAGACGGGAGCCTGGACGACGAGGCCGGCCCCCTCGCCGCCGCCGACGTCCCTGCGGGGGACGCCGATGCCGAGACGGCCCTGGTGCGGCGCGAGGCGATCGACCGCGCGCTCGCCGCCCTGCCGCCGGACCTCCGGGTCGCGGTGGTCCTGCGCGATGTCGAGGGGCTCGACTACAAGGAGATCGCGGCCGCGACGGGAGCGCCGATCGGGACCGTCGAGTCCCGCATCTTCCGCGCGCGCCGCCGGCTCCGGCCGCTGCTGCAGCCGCTGATGGGGAGATCGTCATGAGATGCGACGACGTGGAGCGTGCGGTCATCGCGCGCGCGGCGGGACGCCTCGACCCCGCCGGCGCCGAGCGCCTGGAAGCGCATCTCGCCGGCTGCGCCGCGTGCCGCGAGGCGGCGGGCGGCCAGGACCACGTGGCCGCGGTCCTGTCCGCGCGGCCGGACGCGGTGCCGCCGCTCGGGTTCGCGACCCGGGTGATGGCGCACCTCGACGGCCCGCCCACCTGGCTCGAGGTCATCGACTGGCGCCGCTGGACGGTGCGGCTCGCGCCGGCGGCGGCCGCCCTGCTGGTGGTCGCGGCGGTCGGGCTCCGGCCGGCCGCGGCGCTCGAGCCCATCGAGTTCTCGGACCTCGTGACCGACTGGGTCGAGGAGGACGACGCGGCGGCGCTTCCGGCGTTCAGCCTGCTGTGGCAGGACGACGTGAGCGGCGACGCCTTGCTGGAGGCGGTGCTGACGGCAGGTCCGGACGAGCCCTTCGAGTGAGCATCGCCAGCCAGGGATGATGCGATGACCCGTACCAGCATGCGCCTGTGGGTCGGCTTCTTCGTGCTCGTCGTGTTCAGCGGCGGGCTCGCGGGCGGGTTCGCGGTGCGGCCGTGGTTCGATCCCGAGCCGCCACGGGGGTTCCGTGGCCGGGGAGGACCGCCGCCCTCGGCGCGGATGACCGAGAGGCTGCTCGACCGCCTGGACGCCAACCTCGACCTGTCCGACGATCAGCGCCAACGGCTGCGCGACGTCTTCGAGGCCGGCCAGCAGCGGTTTCGCGAGCTCAACGCCGGCGTCCGCGAGCAGTTCGAGGCCGAGCGGGCGCGGATGAACGCCGACATAGCCGCCATCCTGACCGCCGAGCAGATGGAGATCTTCGAGAGCCGCATCGTCAGGATGCGCCGCGACCGCCGCGACCGGTTCGGCCCCCGCGGGCCGGAAGGCGGGCGGGGGCCGCGCGGCGACCGCCCCGCCCGCCCGCCGCGGTGAGGCAGCCCATCCGATTCTCCATCCGTTTCCATCCGTTTCCGGGCTCGCCAAGCCCTGATCCGATTCGCTTCAACTCCGATTGGGCGACTCGGCCAGCCGGGCGACGAACTGGCGGTGTTCGTCGGAGTCGAGGCCCTCTTGCAGTTGCCGGAGGGCGCCCGCGAGGTTTCCGTTCAGAAGCGCGCCGAGGGCCACGTGGAGGCCGGGGAAGACGCGGCTGTGGACGACCCCGGCGTCGTCGGCGGGCAGGATGCGGTAGTCGCCGTCGGCGAGTTCGAACCAGTCGATGCGCTGTTCCTGAGTGCGCCAGACGAGGTACTCCTGCACCCCGTTGCGGCGGTAGGCGCGGAGCTTGTCGTGCAGGTCGATAGATGCGCTGCTGGCCGCGATCTCGACGATCAGTTCCGGCGCGCCCTCGACGTAGTCGTCGTCGCTCAACCGCGACCGGCCGCCGGCTTCCGGCTCGATGCGCAACAGCCCGTCGGGCTGCGGCTCGTTGTCGAGGTCGAGCCTGACTGTGACGTTGTCGCCGACGCTCACGCCCGGCGTGAACGCGCGGTAGTGGAGAAGCACGCCGAGAAGCGCAGCATGCGGTTCGCCGTGCGTGGCGAAACGGACGGGGGACGGCATGTAGACGATTCCCTCGATCAGTTGCGCCTTCTTCAGGTCGGGCCGCAGGGCGTAGCGGCGCTCGAACTCGCATCGCGTGAGCCGGTCGCCGTTTTCCAGCGTGGTCGTCGCGGGCGCGCCGGGCGGTGCGGCGGCGCCGGACGCCCCGGACGGTGACTTGACCTCGAGTTCAGCCATGCGTGGCACTGTCTCCAGCCTGCGGCTCAGGATCCATCATGCCACAGCGACGAAAGCGTAGAGGCGCGGGCCGGCCGGGGGCGGCCGTCAGGGCGCCCGGGGTCCGGGGGAATCGCAAACGGCTTCAGACGCGGCGTTCAGCGCAGGGCGTACCCGATTCCGCGGGCGACGTTCTTCAGAACCGAGAGCAGCGCCGGGTCGCCGAGGGCGCGATGGAAGCGGGGACGCGCCGGCATGACGCCGGCCGCCTCGGCGCGGTCCGTCAGGACCATCGCCGGCCGGTTGGCGTGCATCGACGAGGGATAGTAGAGACCGACGGTGGCCGGATAGGCTTGGTAGAACGCGCGCGCCCAGTTCCGGGACACGGACCGCGCGGCGGTCATCAGGGCCATCGACGCGCCGGCGCGGGTGGCGAAGGCGCCGGTGAGGTCGAGCAGAGGGGCGGGGACGGCGGTCTCGAACCCGACGAGCCACGGCTCGTTGTGGGCGGCGGTTGACGAGGCGGGTCCTCTGGAAGACCTCGGCGAAGCAGGTCGCCGGGGCGGCGGCCGCGTAGAGGACCGCCCGTCCCTGGTCCTCCCCCGGTAGTTCGAGCTGATGATCGAAGCGGGCGTCGGTGGGTCCGACCCGCCTGAAGCGGTTCCACCGCGTGGGGTGCGGCCCGCCGCGAAAGTAGATCCGCCAGGCGGTCGTTCCGGCTGGCAGGAGGTGAACGTCCGGCGGCAGGGCGGCGAGCCGGTCGGGCGGCGGCTTGCGCGGGACCTTCGGCATCCGCGGGTCACAGGTCGCGCGCGATCTCGATGACGGGCTTCGGCGGCAGCCCGGCCTTGAGCCACTGGAGCGGGCTGAGCGCGCGCCCGTCGGCCGTCTCGAGCTGCGAATCGGGGGCCGTGTACCAACGCAGCACCGAAACGGGATCGAGCGTGCGCGGCACGGCCGCGTTGACCAGGCCGATGTTCGGGACGAGTCCGTCGCGGTCGAACTGAAAGAGGGGGATCTTCCAGCGGCGGTCGATCCGGACGGCGTACAGCGCGCCCTCGCGGATCATCTGGCGGACCCGAACCTGGGTGATGCCTCCGAGGCGGGCGGCAGCCTGCGCCGGCGTGAGACACGTAGCCAGGATGGCGCCGAAGGCGGTGACGTAGGTTGCCAGCGGGTCGTCGCGATCGGGGTGGTCGTCTACGTCGACGCCGGCCTGGCGGAGCACCCCCAACTCCGATGCCGTCAGCTCGTCGACCGACGGCCCGTAGAGCGTGCGGCGCAGGCTCGCGATCGCCTGCTGCAGCGCCGTGTTCAGGACCCGCGGCGGCCGGGCGGTGAGGCCGTGCAGTTGGAAGTAGCGATCGTCCGCCTCGGGTGCGCGCCGCGACATCCGGCTGTTTCCTTTACTTGTGCTGGAAGCTGACGAAAGTTATCGCATCCTGTTTCGACCGGTTTCAAGGCTGTATTGCGCCGTGTCCGGGCCGGGGGTAGGATCGAAGGCCCAAGAACCGACCGGTGGGGCGAGGCGTCGGGCCGGCTGCACTGGGTCGGGCGTGGAGCGATCGAGGTTCCGGGAACCTGACCGATGGCCCCGGAGGGAGATGACGATGCGGCTTGGGAGAACGCTCCTGGTTCCGGCGCTGGCCGCGTCGGCGGGGCTCGCGTCGGCGGCGTCGCTCGCCGCCCAGGAGGCGGCGGCCGAGGCGCCCCGCGCGGTCCTCGATCGCTACTGCGTCACCTGCCACAACGACCGGCTGCTGACCGGGGGGCTCAGCCTCGAGGCGGCCGCCGTCGACGCCGCCGACCCGAGCCGCGACGCCGACGTCTGGGAGCGGGTGATCGCGAAGCTGCGCACCGGCGCGATGCCGCCGCCCGGGCGGCCGCGCCCCGCCGCCGCGACCTACGACGCGGTGGCGGCCCGGATCGAGGCCGACATCGACCGCGCGGCCGCCGCGAACCCCGACCCGGGCCGGACCAGCACCGTCCACCGTCTGAACCGCACCGAGTATCGCAACGCCATTCGCGACCTGCTTGCCCTCGACCTCGACGTGACGCCGCTGCTGCCGGGCGACGAAACGTCGGACACCGGCTTCGACAACAACGCCGACGTGCTGTCCATCTCGACCGCGCAGCTCGAGCGCTACCTGTCGGCGGCGCGCACCATCAGCCGCCTCGCGGTGGGCCTGGCGCCGGCCGCACCCCGGTTCGAGACGTTCGACGTGCCGCTGCTGCTGCTGCAGGACGACCGGCAGAGCGAGGACCTGCCCCTCGGCTCGCGGGGCGGCGTGGCCATCCCCTACCACTTCCCGGTCGACGGCGAGTACCTCGTCAAGATCGAGCTGCGGTCGAACTGGCAGGACTACATCCTCGGCATGGGGAGCGAGCACCTCCTCGACGTCCGCATCGACGGCGAGTTGGTGAAGCGCTTCACGGTCGGCGGCGAGGACCACGGGCGGCCCGCGCCGTTGACGTTCACCATCGCGGAGCGGGGTGACCCCGAGTGGGAGGCCTATCTGCAGACGGCGGACGAGAGCCTCGAGTTCCGCTTCCCGGTCGAAGCGGGACCGCGCACCGTCGGCGTGTCGTTCGTCCGCAACGTCTGGGAGCCCGAGGGCATCCTGCTGCCGCGGCAGGCGGGCGAGGTGCTGTCGAACGACGAGGTGTACCACGGCAACGCCGCCGTCGCCGCCGTCGGCATCGGCGGGCCCTACGACCCGGCCGGGCCGGGGGACACGCCGAGCCGGCGCGCCATCTTCACCTGCCGGCCGGACGCCGGGGCGTCAGATGCGGACGAACGCGCGTGCGCGGCCGAGATCGTGTCGAGGCTGGCCCGGCGCGCCTATCGCCGCCCGGTGACGGCGGCCGACGTCGACACCCTCCTCGGTTTCTTCGACAGCGGCCGCGAAGGCGGTGGCGGCTTCGGCGCGGGCGTGCAGCTCGCGCTGGAGCGGATGCTCGTCGACCCCGACTTCCTGCTCCGCATGGAGCGCGATCCGGCGGGGGCGGTCCCCGGCGCGCCGTACCGGCTGAGCGACGTGGAGGTCGCCTCGCGGCTCTCCTTTTTCCTCTGGGGCAGCATCCCCGACGACGCGCTGCTCGACGCGGCCGAGGCGGGCCGGCTGAGCGATCCGGCGACCCTCGACGAGCAGGTCCGGCGCATGCTCGCCGACCCGCGCGCCCGGTCGCTCGTCGACGACTTCGCCATGCAGTGGCTGCACCTGCGCAACCTCGAGGACGTCAAGGGCGACCCGGTGCCGTTCCCCGACTTCGACGACAACCTCGTCGAGGCGTTCCGGCACGAGACGACCCTGTTCCTCGCCAGCACCCTGCGCGAGGATCGCAGCGTGCTCGACCTCCTCGACGCCGACTACACCTTCGTCAACGAGCGGCTCGCCCGGCACTACGGCATCCCCGGCGTCTACGGCAGCCGGTTCCGCCGAGTGGCGTTGCCCGACCTGACGCAGCGCGGCGGCCTCCTCGCGCACGGGGGCCTGCTCGCCCTGACGTCGTATCCCACCCGCACGTCGCCGGTGCTGCGGGGCAAGTGGCTGCTCGACACGATTCTCGGGGCTCCCCCGCCGTCGCCTCCGCCCGACGTGCCGGCGCTGCCCGAGGGCGAGGGCGCCGGGCGCACCACCTCGGTGCGCGAGCGGCTCGAGCGCCACCGGCAGGCCCCCGCCTGCGCCACCTGCCACGCGTCCATCGACCCGCCGGGCTTCGCGCTCGAGCAGTACGACGGCCTCGGGGCGTGGCGCACCAGGGACGAGTTCGGCAACCCCGTCGACGCGTCGGCGACCTTGCCGAGCGGACGGACGGTGGAGGGCATGGCCGGCCTGCGCGCGTGGCTGCTCGAGCGGCCCGAGCGGTTCGCGGGCACCGTGACCGAGAAGCTCCTGTCCTATGCCCTCGGCCGCGGCCTGGAGCACGTGGACAAGCCGACCGTGCGCGCCGTCGTCCGCGACGCGGCGGCCGACGACTACCGCTGGTCGGCGCTCGTCGCCGGCATCGCGAAGAGCCCCGCGTTCCTGATGCGGAACGCGGCGGCGGCGGATTGATGGTGGGATATTGATGTCGATGGCCAGCGCCACGAGGATGGGATGGTGAAGCAACATCTGCAATTCATGCATAGCGGGATGCATCCGTGGAACAAGTCCCGGCCGGGTGCCGACAATCGCCGACCGGCGCCGACAGAAGTTCCTGATTGGCCATCTGACGAAGGACGAGAATTGGTCGTGGCGGTCATGACGGCTTCGCAACCGCTGCTGAAGGAGATCTGGGACAACCCGGATGATGCCGAGTATGACCAGTTATGAACTCGGACCGAAACGGGCACGTCACCAGGTGCGCCCGGCGCCCGGTTGGGGGTGTGAGCGGTGTTCGTGTGTGGGGCGCGCGTGCCGGGTAGTGGGATGACGGTGATGACGGCGGCACACGGAGTGACGGTAGGCGACCGCGTCCGACACCCGCAAGTACCCGAGTGGGGGATCGGTCAGGTTCTCGACGTCGATTCCTCCAGGGCCGTGGTGTTTTTCGTCGAGGAGGGCAGCAAGACCATCTCGTTGCGGCACGTGTCCTTGACTGTTCTCGATCCTCCGCCGAATCATCCGTTGCTGGACCGCATCGATGCGAAGGCCGTCGGCGGGAGCGGTTACCGGAGCATCGGCCGATCGGTCAAGGACTTTCTCGAAGCATATTCAGAAGGCTTCTACGGCCCCCGTTATCTTCGTGAGGAACGCAACTACAAGGTCGAGGCCCACGAACTGGCCAACACGATTCTGGGACGCGCCGAGCTGGAGCGCCTGCTGACGAGCGGGGCGTTCGCGGAGATTTGTCATCGCGCGATGCAGGTGGTGAACAAGACGAATCTGATCTTTCCGAACGAGAAGATGGATCTGAAGGACGGGTTGAAACCGGCCGGACGCCATCAGGTGTTTGCGGAGGCGTTGTACGCGCTGCTCCATGGTGCGGACGAACTGCCGTCGCGGTTCCGGGGTTTCGCGTCCGTTCTCCGAGACATGGGAGCTGGAAATTGGACGGTCGCCACCTACTTTCCATTCCTGTTGTTCCCCGACGAGCACCAGTTCATCAAGCCGAAGTATACTCGGAACGCTGCGACTATCTGCGCCTTCGACATCGAATACACGACGAGCCTCGGCTGGCCGGCTTACGAGCGGATGCTGCGTTTCTCCAACTATCTGAAATCGGAATTGACATTGGCGAATCTGAAGCCGCGGGACAACATCGACGTCCAGTCCTTCATGTGGGCGATCGCGCAAACGTGGGTGAGGAGAACGACATCATGACCATCAGCAGGAAATCGCTGCCGCGCCGGACCGTGCTGCGGGGCCTCGGCGTGACGTTGGGCCTCCCGTTCCTCGATGCGATGTCTCCCGCGCTCACCGCGCTGTCGAGGACCGCCGCGAAGCCCGTCCACCGGTTCCAGGCCATCTACGTGCCCAACGGCATGGCCATGCAGTACTGGACGCCGGAGCGCGAGGGCCGCGGCTTCGAGCTGACGCCGATCCTCGAGCCGCTCGCGCCGTTCCGCGACCAGTTGCTGGTCATTTCGGGGCTCCGCGCGTCGTGGGCTTACGTCCACGCCGGCGCCTCGGCGTCGTTCCTGACGGGGACGCCGCGCGGGGGGCAGAACGAGACCGACGTGCTCGCCAGCACCTCGATGGACCAGATTCTCGCCCGCGAGCTCGGCAAGACCACCCAGCTCGGCTCGCTCGAGGTGTCGATGGACAAGTTCGCCAACGCCGGGCAGTGCACCGCCGGCCTGAGCTGCGCCTACACGCAGACCATCTCGTGGCGCACGCCGACGCAGCCGCTGCCGATGGAGAACAACCCGCGCGCGGTGTTCGAGCGGCTGTTCGGCGACAGCGGATCGGCCGATCCCGCGGTGCGGCGGGCGCGCCGGCGGCAGAAGCAGAGCATTCTCGACTCGGTCACCGACAAGCTCGCCGACCTGAAGGTCGAGGTGGGGGCGCGCGACCGCGTCAAGCTCGACGAGTACACCGAGGCGGTCCGCGACGTCGAGCGCCGCATCGAGATCGCCGAGCGGCAGCGCGACGTCGAGCCGTCGTTCGCCGAGCAGCCGTCGGCCCCGCCACGGGTCTTCGAGGACCATCTCGGGCTGATGTTCGACCTGCAGTTTCTCGCCCTCCAGGCCGACCTGACCCGCGTCGTCACGTTCATGATGGGCCGCGAGCAGAGCACCCGCGCCTATCCGCAGATCGGGGTGCCCGACGCCCACCACCCGCTGTCGCACCACGAGGACGATCCGGAGCGGATCGCGGTGATGTCGAAGATCAACGCGTACCACGCCGAGCTGACGGCCGGCTACCTGGCCCGCCTCCGCGCCGCCGAGGACGCCGACGGCTCGCTCCTCGACAACATGACCATCCTCTACGGCGCCGGCATCTCGAACAGCACCCGGCACCTCGGCGTCGACCTGCCGCTGCTCCTCCTCGGCGGCGGCGCCGGCAAGCTCAGGGGCGGCCGTCACCTGCGCTACTCGCCCGACACGTCGAACGCCGACCTCCTGATGACCCTGATGGACAAGCTCGACATGCCCCTCGACCGCTTGGGCGACAGCACCAGGAGGCTGCCCATCGACACGCTGTCGGATGTGTGATCGCCGGTCATGACGGAACAGGCGATGTCGTGTGTCACCGGGAGGTTTCACGCCTCCGGCAACTCGTCGCCGGGTGCGGGCGGCGTGTCGGGCGCGTTGTCGAGGTAGCGGGTCAGTTCGTCGGGCTTGGCGCCGGCGGCCCGGTGCTCGAGGAACTCGCTCGCCGCTTCGACGGCGCCGCTTTTCTGAGCGACCGGCGTGTCACGTGCCTTCAGTTGCTGCAGGACTCGCGGAGAAATCCGGTAGCCGTTGGCCGTCATCCGCTGAACGACGGTTTCAGCATCGTCGATCAGGGATCGTTGCTCGGCCAGCAGCAGCATGCGGACCGTGCCGATATTTGCCGATATAGTCCAGTTCCAGTTGGAACGCCTGTCGCCTTGCCAGCCGATCGTCGACGATGAGCAACGACGGCCTCGTCTCCATCGCGAGTTGCAGGGCCTCGATTTCGCCTCGGCCCAGACTGGGAGGGAATCGCTTGCGGGTTGCTTCAGTGGTGAGTCTCACCACGCGGAGCCAGCCGTTGCGCTCCGCCTGTTCGATTCGCCGGCTGTCGTCGCCCGGCTTTCCCCGGCACTCCGACCAGACCGCTTCGGGGATCTGAAGGCGGGCAAACAGCCTCCTCGCCACGAACAGCGCATCCACCTTGGCAAGGGCGATCAAGGGGCCGGCATCGCTTACGACGACAGCCACGCGGAGACGTCTCCCGTTTCGTGGCGCGTGGTCTCGTCCTGTCTGACCACGTCGATGCCGAGGCTGCCGAGGTGGCTGACGAAATCGCTCACGGAGAGGCCGCTGACCGCCGCGGCCCGGCCCAGCGAGAGGCAGCCTTCGCGGTAGAGGCTCGCGGCCAGCGCGGGGCGTATTCCGGTCTCCGTGGCAGTCAGCGATCCGTCCAGATGCACCAGCAGCGCATCGGGTTGGTCGCCCTTGAGGATCAGGACGGGACCCGTGTCCCTGGCCATGCGCAACGCCTGGGAGGGGTTCTTCTTCAGCGCCCGTACGTTGGTCGACTGCACGGCCGGCTCCTTCCTCGGTGTTCGGCGCGATTGGCGTGGTCCACGGACCGTAGGAACGCTAGCACGCTCCGGGGGCGGCGTCAAAGGTCGCAGACGCTCCGACATCGGCGGGAACGGTGCAGGAGAGCGGCGCTTGATTGGCCGATCGGGGGCGGCTAACATGGTCGCGGAACGCGGTGACGGCAGGGCGAGGATGCTGATGAGAGGTTGCACAGCGGTTCGTGGAGGCGTGGCCGGGGCGTTGCTCGCGGCTGCCGGACTCGTTGCGGGCGCCGCCCCGGTCGTCGCGGCCGGGCCACCGCTCGTGGATGCCGCGCAGCGTGCCGACTGGGGCGCGGTGCGCGCCCTCGTCGAGCAGGGCGCCGACGCGACGGTCCGCCAGGGCGACGGGGCGACGGCGCTGCACTGGGCCGCCTACTGGGACGAGGTCGACGTCGCCGGCTTGCTGCTCGACGCCGGGGCGGACGTGAACGCGGTCAACGACCTCGGGGTGACGCCGCTGTGGGCGGCGGCCGAGAACGGCCGGGCGCCGATGGTGCGGCGGCTGCTCGCGGCGGGGGCGGACCCGAACGTGCCCCTGCTGTCGGGGGAGACGCCGCTGATGACCGCCGCCCGCGTGGGAGCGGCCGACGTCGCGGGCCTGCTGCTCGCGGCCGGGGCGGACGTGGACACGGCGGGGGCGCGGAGCCAGACCGCGCTGATGTGGGCGGTGGCGCAGCGGCATTCCGACGTGGTGGAGGTGCTGCTCGACCACGGCGCGGCCGTCGACGCGCGGTCGGACGTCTGGACCGAGGTGGTCAAGACCACGCCCGAGCCGTGGAACCCGGAGTACGTCACGGAGGTTCCGCAGGGGGGATACACGCCGCTGCTCTTCGCGGCGCGGGTCGGCGACCTCGCGTCGGCGAGGCTGCTCGTCGAGGCCGGGGCCGACGTGGACGACGCCCCGCCCTACGGCACCAGCGCGACCGTCGTCGCCGCCCACAGCGGGCACGGCGACGTCGCCGCCTACCTGCTCGAGCAGGGCGCGGACCCCAACGCGGCCGAGGCCGGCTACACGGCCCTCCACGCGGCGATCCTGCACCAGGACGCAACGCTGGTGCGGGCGCTGCTCGACTACGGCGCCGACCCCGACACGGCGGTCATGACGTCGACGCCGGTGCGGCGCGACGCCGTCGACTTCTACCTGCATCCGTCCTACGTGGGGGCGACGCCGTTCTGGCTCGCGGCGCGCTTCGGGGCGCCCGGCATCATGCACATGCTGGCCGAGCGCGGCGCCAATCCCCGGGCCGCCCACCACCCGACGTACTGGCCCGGCTCGCTCTCGGTGCGGGACGAGCGGGTGCAGGTGCGCGAGGGCGCCACCACCGCCCTGATGGCGGCGGTCGGCCTCGGCGGGCGCAATCCCCTGGTGGCCGTCGACCGCCTGGGCCGCATCGCCGAGAGCGCGCCGGTGCGGAGCACGCGGCGCGAGCCCGACGCCGTCGAGCGCGAGGCGGTGGTCCTCGAGGCGGCCCGGCTCGCCTTGACCCTCGGGGTCCCCGTCGACACCGCCAACGCCCGCGGCGACACCGCCCTGCACGCGGCCGCCGCCCGCGGCTACGATTCGGTCATCGAGCTGCTGGTGGCGAACGGGGCCGACATCGGGCTCGTGAACGCCGACGGGCAGACCCCGCTCGACATCGCGACGCGCGGCTCCCGGCGCCTCGGCATCGCGTGGGCCACCCCGAAGCAGAGCACGGTCGAGCTGCTGCAGTCGCTGGCCGGGAACTAGTGGCGCGTCACGTTCCAAGCTTCGGACACGGACATGGGTTTGCGGCGCGCAATCGTCGACGAATCACAGCGCCGCACACCCGGATGTTCAGTCATGGTGCGGCGCTAGCCGCCCGCATCGGGCACGGCGCATTCCAGACCGTTCTTGGCAGCTCATGAGCATTTTCTACGTGGGAACGTTGCGCGAGCTTCGCTGGCCGGCGCTGGCGTTGAGCGCGCGCCCTGCGCCGATTCCGGGTAGAGCGGTCGTGCGCCACGAGTGTCCGGCCGCCCGCGAGAGCGCTTCCAGGGAGGTCGGATGGCCGGGCTGAGAACCGGCACGGTCGTGTATCGGGAGATCGTCGCGGAGACCCTGATCCGGTTCCGGCTCGCCCCCGAGAGCGGACACCCGTTCCCCGCCTACGAGGCGGGGCAGGCCATCGCCTTGAGCCGGGACGACTGCAAGCTGACCCGGAAGGCCGGCGTCGGACACGACGGCAAGCCGATCCGCGAGCCCGAGTACGACCCCTGGGGGCGGCAGACCGTCGGTCCCCTCACCCACTACTACTCGATCGCCTCCGCCCCCAGCGACACCGCGGCGCACGGCTGGCTCGAGTTCCTCGTGGGCCTTGAGCACGGCGTCCACGGGCTGTCGGGCCGTCTCAGCGAGCTGCTGTTCGGGGAGGAGGGGGACGACGGCGCCTGCGAGGTCGGCTATCAGGACCGCATCGGCGGCGGCTTCACGCTGTCGGCGCGGGCGGGCGACGCCGCGAGCGTCCTCATGGCCGGCACCGGCACCGGAGTGGCGCCGTTCGTCTCGATGGTCCGGGAGCTCCGGGCGCGGGACGACGGCGGCGACGGCCGCCGCTACACGCTCATCCACACCGCCCGCACCGAGGCCGAGCTGGCCTGCCGCGACGAGCTCTTCGAGATCGAGGCGGCGGGCCGCTTCGACTTCCAGTACCTGCCGACGGTCAGCCGGCGGGCCGGCACCGCGGGCATGGACGCCCGCATCGGGCTGGGTCGGGCCTGCAACGTGGTCCGCTACGTCTACAGCCTGCCCACCGCGGAGGAGGAGAAGCAGGCGCAGGCGAGGAGCGAGGTCACCCGCGTGGCGGCCGACGCGGCCCTGGAGCGGCTGGTCCATCCCCAGCTTCCCGCCCACGTGAACGTGGCCGAGCTCGCCGCTCGCGTCGCCCCCGACGAAACGGTGCTGCTCGCCTGCGGCAATCCCGCCTCGCTCGCCGACATCGAGTCGACGGCAAAGCGGCGCCAGGTGCGGTTCGAGCGGGACACGTGGTGAGCCGCCGCGATCACTCCCCAGGGTCGACGAACGTCACCCCGTCGTCGAAGTGCACGCCGTTCGCCAGCGTCTTGTGCACGGGGCACCGTTGCGCCACGTGGGCGAGGCGCGCGCGCTGGGCGGCGCTGAGCTCGCCGTGGATGGCGACCTCGGTGCGCACCCGTTCGATAAGGCCGTCGCCGCGCTCCTCGCAGTCGACGCAGTCGTCGGCGTGCACGCGGTCGAACTCCAGCGTCACCTCGACCCCGGCCAGGGGAATCTGCCGGCGTTCGGCGTACAGCCGCAGGGTCATCGCGGTGCAGGCGGCGAGGCTGCCCAGGAGGAACTCGTAGGGGGTGGGGCCGGAGTCGGCGCCGCCCGCGGGTTTCGGTTCGTCGCTGCGCCAGAGAAAGCGCCGGGCGCGGATGTCGACCGCGGTCCCCTGCTTCAGCGATGCCTTGACGGTAGCCAAGCGCCTCTCCTCTTGCCGCTTTGCCGCGCGACTGCCCGCCGTCGCTGTTTCGTGCGCTCCCCGCTCAGCCGACCGTCGCGCCACGGATCGCGGCTCTGTCTGGCCGTCGAGCCCGCCGGCGGGAGTCGGCCGCAGGTTGTGCAGTATAGCCGGACCCGGAGTCTGTGCCGTGGAACGGCGCGGACTCCGGGAGGGTCGGTTGGGCGCCAAGCGGAGCCTCAGACGACGATTGGCGGGCCAGGGCCGCCGCCGAGGGGAGCCCGTGGCGAAGACACGGCGCCCTTGCCACCGGGCGGCCCCTGCGGTCACGCTCCCGGATCCGGAGCGGGTTCCTCCGGCGCCGCCTGTCGGTTCCTCGGCAGGCTGATGTTCACCGCCCTCGACTCGCCGCTGCGTACCGTGACGTCGGTGACGTACGATTCGTAGCCCTCCCGCCGGACCTCGACGCGGTGCCGCCCGGCGCCGACCTCGAGCTCCAGGCGCGAGCCGTCGGGGCTGTACCACTCCTCGCCGTCGACGAAGATCGACGCGTCGGTCGGCTGCACCCGCACCACGAGCCGTCCGAACCCGGCGACGGGTGCCAGCGGCGGCGCCGCGGGGTCGGGGCCGGGCGGGAAGAACGCGTCCCGCTCCAGGTCGGGCTCGACCTCTGCCTCGACTCGTGGCTCCGGCGGGGGCGGGGTCGTCTCGCCCGGTCCGAGGGGCTCCATCACGTGCTCGATGCGATAGGTCTGGCCGACCCCCAGGTAGACCTGCTCCTGGATGCTCCGGTAGCCCTCGAGGCGCAGCTCGATGTCGTGCCGGCCGGGGGGCAGGCTCAGCCGCTGGAAGAACCCGTCGTAGCTGTCGACGACGCCGGCGTAGTAGCCGTCGACGTAGACCTCGGTCTCCTCCGGCTTGACCTGCAGGCGGACGGAGCCGCGCTCGCGGTAGTAGTAGCCGCCGTAGAACGGATGGAGGTTCCACGGGCCGAACGAGTACGGACCCCACTGCGCACCATACAAGTACGTCGGGTGGAAGAAGGGGCTGTAGTACCGGTACCCGGGACCATACCAGGCGCGGGTATGCAGCACAGGCCGCGACGTGCGGCGCACCGCCCGTCCCCGGGCGCCCGGTGCTGGCTGTGCGCCGCCTGCTGTCCGCTTGGCGCCCGCTGGGCGCCGGCCGGCGGCTGTCCGCTTGGCGCCCGCTGTGCGCCCGCCGCCCGTGGCGCCTCGGGTGCCTGCCGCCGTGCAACTGTCCCCTGCGGTGCGCCGGGCGCTCTCCGCTGCGGGCCTGTCACTTGGGGCGACCCGGCGGTCCGCGGTGCGGGGGCCGCTCGCCGCTGCGCGCCCGCCGCCTGCTGCGCGTCCGCCACGACCGGCGAAGCCAGCAGGGCCAGGACGCCGATCAAGCATGGCCAGGATGTGGGTCTCTTTGACTTTGACACAGTCACCGGATCTTCCTCCTTCGATTGCCGGACGGCAACTGTCATTGCAAAGTGTATTCCAGGGCCTCGATCCCCGGCGGGCCGGCCTCTTCGGGGCGCCCGCGGCCGACGTGTCGCCTTCCTGCCGAGGCAGGTGTCACGTGCCGAGGACACTCGCGCGCCGCCGCCCGCCCGGGAAAGAGCCGTCCGGCTCGGCCGCCCCCTCGTCGGTTCTGAGCCCACTAGGCGGCGTCGTCCGACGCCGCGCTGAACAGCGACCCCGGCACGTCGCGGCGGAGGCTGGCCAGCATGCGGGCCGCGAAGCCGGTCAGGGTCAGCCGGGTCACGAAGTACGCCCCCAGGCCCGCGACGATCGTCGCGGCGACGACCGCGGCGACCGAGCGGAACAGCAGGTACTGGATGCCGACCCCGACCGCCAGCCCCACCGCGTACAGCATCATCACCCCAAACAGCATGGAACTGCGGGTGGGCGGCGTCTGCTTGCCGAACGGCACGCCGTCGATCAGTCTCAGGCTCGAGCCCAGGTACAGGAACGCGACGGTCGTGCTGAAGGCCGCGAACAGGACCGCATCGCGCACGCCCCACGACCAGGCCAGGAGGAGCAGCCAGCCGGCGTGGGGCACGACGATCAGCAGCAGGGAGAGTGCGGCGTGGATCCCTCGCGCGAACGGGCGACCGGCGAACCCCGGGGCGACGGCGAAGCACCAGATGCCCTTGTGGTCGTTGCCGTAGGCGAGGAACATGCATACGAAGAGGGCGGTGATGCCGAACAGGTGGGGCAGGAAGTGCGCGAAGGCGAAGTCCGGGCCGAAGGGCGACGCGTCCCGCCCGGCGACCAGCAGGGCGATGAAGCCGAAGAACGGCCCCGGCAGGACCTGGGCCATGTTGCGCCGGAACTGCCAGTCGCGGGCCATCAGCGTGCGCAGGTACTCGAAGCCCGCGCGGCCGGCCTGGCCGCCGGTCCATCCCGCCATCCAGGGACCGGGGTTCGCCCATCTCCACCGCCTTCGCCGCCTTGCCCCGCCGGCGCCCATCAGGCTCGAAACGCGGATGAGGTGATCCCGCGAGAACGCCCGCAGCCCGAAGGGGACGGCGACGGCCGTGACGACCACGCCCGCGACCCCGAACATCGTCGCGAGTCCACCCGGCAGGGCCTCGACGGCGGCGGCCCAGCCCGCCGGCGCCTCGATCGCGGCGGCCCAGCGCGAGACCGTCTCCCGGATCAGGTCCCGGGAATGGAACCCCAACACGGCCAGCATCGGGAGGGCCTGCACCATGGCCGCCGCGGCCTTGAGGCGCCGGAGCGGCACGATGCGAACCAGCCACCCGAACACGCTGCAGCAGAGCAGGGCGAAGACCATCCCGACGACCAGGGCGACGACGAAGTGGAGGAAGGGGTAGACGAGGCGCTGCCCCGGGTCGTCGTGCGTGAGGGCGAGGCCGACCAGGGCCGGCACCGCGTTCAACCCCGTCACCGCATAGGCGACGATCTTCGTCAGATGGGCCAGCTTGGCCCCCGACCACGTGGCGCCGTTCACCGGTTGATGGGCCAGGATCAGCCCGTCGACCGGATTCACGAGGCTCTCGGCGATCTCGGGGAAGAGGAGGACGCCGAGCTGGAAGATGGTGAGGGCCAGGAAGCCGGCGAGGTAGTAGCCCGGCGCGGCGCCGAAGGCGGCGGCCATCACGCCGATGCCGGCCGACAGGACGAACCAGATGTTCATGAGGCCGCGCATCGAGTAGTCGTTGCCCAACCCGACCACTTCCTGCCGGGCCCCGAGCGTCTCGAACAGGTCGACGAGGAGCCAGAAGCGGCGGACTTCGATGCCGCAACGCTCGAGCAGCGCGGTGAACGCGGGGCCGTGGAGCAGCCGCCGGGCGAAGGCGCGGAGGCCACTCACGAGCGGAGGCCCTCGATGATGCCGGAAACGCCGCTCATCGTCCCCTCGGTCCGCGTGAGCTGCCGGAACACGTCCTCGAGGCTTCCGCGCTCGGTGGATGCCTTCAAGGCGTCGAGCGAGCCGTCGGCGATGAGATGGCCCTCGTGGATGATCAGCGCGCGGTCGCAGACGCGCTCGACCACGTCGAGCACGTGCGAGCTGTAGAGGATGGCCTTCCCCTCGGCCGCGAGGGCCGCGACGAGGTCGCGGACCATGAGCCCGGCGTTGACGTCGAGGCCCGACAGGGGCTCGTCGAGCAGCACCACGTCGGGGTTGTGGAGGAGGGCGGCGCTCAGCAGCACCTTCTGGCGCATGCCCTTCGAGTAGCCGTCGAGGGGACGGAGCCGATCGTCCCTCAAGCCGAACTGCTCGAGGAACCGGCCGATGCGGAATTGCAGGCGCTCCTCGGGCACGTCCTGCAGGCGGCCCATCAGCTCCAGGAACTCCTGACCCGTCAGGCTCTCGAAGAGGGCCGCCGCCTCGGGCACGTAGCCGATGCGCCGCTTGGCCTCGACCGCCTCCTCGGGCAGGGCGTGCCCCGCGACCCGGACGGACCCGCCGCCGGGCGGGAGCACGCCGGTCAGGACCTTGATGGTGGTGCTCTTCCCCGCCCCGTTCGGCCCCAGCAGCCCGACCACCTCGCCCCGCCGCAGCGCGAACGAGATGCCGTGCAGGACCCGGCCCATCCCGTAGCTGAACGTCAGGCCGTCGACGGCCACGACCGCATCGTCGGTTGCATCATCCATGGTCGGTTCTTGGGACGGTGACGGCAATCACCTTGTCATGTGTCGGGTGCCCAAGGCCGCAGAGCCCGGGTGCGCGTGAGCGCGGTTGGGCAACCTCATGTCGATCACTGTCCTTGGGTGTCGTGGAGGCCGCAGGGTGCCGGTCAACGGCCTCAGGCCCGCGGTGCTGGCGGCGCGGACGTCCGACGGGCGCCCCGCTGCTGGCGGGCGAACGCGCGCAGGTCGGCGACGTGGTCGAACTCGTCCACGATCTCGCGCCCGAGAATCTCCTCGAGGACGTCCTCGAGGGTGACGATGCCGCTGACGCTCCCGAATTCGTCGGTGACGACCATCAGGTGCTGCCGCTGCTCGAGGAAGACGCGCAGCAGGTGGTCGAGCTTGGCGGTCTCGACGACGAAGAGCACCCGGCTCATCAGCCGGTCGAGGGTCGTGTCGAACTCGTCCTTTGCGGCGGCGCGCAGGATGTCGTGCCGGTGCACGATGCCCACGATGTCGTCGGGGTCGTCGTCGTAGACGGGCACCCGGCTGTGGCGCAGGAGCTGCTCGTCGGCCGCCGCCTCGGCGACCCGGGCCGCCGTGGGCAGGGTGAAGAGCACCGTCCGCGGGGTCATCACCTCCGCCGCCGTCTTCGCCTCCAGGGCCAGCACGTTGCTGATGACGTCGGCTTCGTGGGGCTTCAGGTCGCCCGAGCTGAGACCCCGGCGCACCATCAGCAGCAGCTCCTCGTCGGAGACCCGCTCGACCGCCTTGCCCGCGGCGACGAGGCTCGTCAGGCGCCGGCTGAGCCAGATGACGGGGGCGAAGGCGACCACCAGCGCCTGCAGGGGGGCGGCGATGGGGCCGGCGAGCTGCCGCGCGTAGACGACCCCCGCGGTCTTGGGAACGATCTCCGAGAAGACCAGGATGGCGAGGGTGAAGGCGGCGGAGAACCAGCCGATCCACACCGATTCCAGGACGCTCGTGGCGATGGCCCCCGCGAGGGCCGCGCCCCCGGTGTTGGCGACGGTGTTCAGCGACAGGATGGCCGCGATGGGCCGGTCGACCTGCGAACGCAGCCGCCGGAGCAGCGCCCCCGCGGGCTGGCCGGCCCGTTCGAGCGTGTCGATGTGCGCCGGCGGCACCGAGTACAGCACCGCCTCGAACAGCGAGCAGGCGGCCGAGGTCAGCACCACGATGCCGACGACGAGGGCGAGTTCGAGCATGCCGTATGGTCGGGGTTCCCGCCGCCGGATGCAACCGGGTCGGCGCGCTCGCGCCGTCGACGGTCCGGTCTCGGGGTCCCGGGTGGAAGCGGCCCGGGGGCGCGGTGGGCGCCCCCGGGGTTGGCGTGAGTGACTACCGCGGCGTCTCGAGGAAACGCAGCAGCTCGCTGTCGGTCCCCAGGATGAAGAACGTGCTGGGGTCCATGGTGCGCTCGTAGGTCTCGAGCGACTTCGTGAACGCGTAGAACTGGGCGTCGCGACCGTAGGCGTCGGCGTAGATGTCGATGGCCTCGGCGTCGGCGGTACCCCGGATCTCCTCCGCCGCCCGGAACGCCTC
This sequence comes from Vicinamibacterales bacterium, assembly GCA_965215105.1. Classification (GTDB taxonomy): domain Bacteria; phylum Acidobacteriota; class Vicinamibacteria; order Vicinamibacterales; family UBA8438; genus JAJEEA01. The sequence continues at coordinate 4,286,082 of OZ244051.1, read as the reverse complement.
GGACTGGATCTGCGCCAGGTCGCGCTCGCGCTCGCCCTGGATGCGGGCCGACTCGCCCTGGCCCTCCGAGCGGAACTCCTCGGCGATGCGCTGCCGCTCGGCGATCATCCGGGCGAAGACGTCCTGCTGGACGTCGGCGATGTAGTTGATCCGCTTGAACTTCAGGTCGAGCAGCTCGATGCCCAGCTCGCCCACCGCGGCCGCCGCCGCGCCGAGAATCTCGCGGGTGATCTGCTCGCGGCCGGTCACGATGGGATCGAGCGTCTCCGCCTCCTCCAGCTCGCTGGCCGCGGTGTCGGCCGGCTCGCGGTTGCTGGTGCGGACGATCTCGATCAGGTCGTGCCGCGCCACCGCGTTGCGCGTCTCGCCGTCGAGGATGTCGTCGAGCCGCGACTGCGCCCCCCGCTCGTCGCGGAGGCGCTGGAAGAAGAGCAGCGGGTCGGTGATGCGCCAGCGCGCGTAGGTGTCCACCCAGATGAACCGCCGGTCGCGGGTCGGGACCTGGTTGGGGAACCCGTCCCACTCCAGGAACCGCTTCTCGAACATGTTGGCGGTCTGGATGAACGGGATCTTGAAGTGGAGTCCGGGGTCGGTGATCGGCTCCCCGACCGGCTCGCCGAACTGGGTGATGACCACCTGGTTGGTCTCGCTGACGATGTAGGCCGAGCTGGCCGCCAGGAACAGGCCGACCACCAACAGGATCACCAACGTCGGTCGCGTGCGTGTCATTGCTCACCTCCCGTCCGTGTCGCCGAGGCCCCGGCCAGGGGCGCGGTGGCCGCCCGCGCGCCGCCGTCGAGCGACAGCAGGGGCAGCACCCCGGTCGCGCCCTCGGCCACGAACACCTTGCGTCCGACCGCCGGCAGAATCCGTTGCATCGTCTCCAGGTACATCCGCTGCCGGGTCACGTTGGGCGAGGCCCGGTACGCCTCCTCGATGGACGCGAACCGGGTGGCCTCGCCCTGCGCGCGGTTCACGCGGTCGAGGGCGTACCCCTCGGCCTGCAGGATGGCCTGCTCGGCCTCGCCCCGGGCCCGCGGGATGACCGCGTTGTACTCGGCCAGGGCCTCGTTGATCAGCCGGTCGCGCTGCTGCTGGGCCTGGCTGACCTCGTCCCACGACGGCTTGACGGGGTCGGGCGGGTTGACGTCCTGCAGCACCACCTGGTCGATGGCGATGCCCATCTGGTACTGTTCGGTCAGCGTCTGCAGTCGGTCCTCGACGGTGGTCTCGATCTCCTGCCGGCCCACCGTGACGACCTCGGTGACGGTCCGGTCGCCGACCGTCTCCCGCATCACCGCCTCGTTCATGGCGCGGAACGTGTCCTCGAGGTTGCGCACCTTGAACAGGTACTCGTAGGGGTCGTCCACGCGGTACTGGACGATCCACTCCACGACCGCGACGTTCAGGTCGCCGGTCAGCATCACCGACTCGTCGGCGAGCTGTTGCTGCTGGCCCGCGTACTCGGTGCGGATGCCCGCCGCCGTCGTGCGGAAGCCGAACTCCTGCTTGAGCTGCCGCTGCACCGGCACCCGCTCCATCTGCTCGGCGAACGGGATCTTGAAGTTCAGGCCCGGCTCGCTGGTGCGGACGTACTTGCCGAACCGCAGCACCACCCCGACCTCCTCCGGCTCGATCTGATAGACGGCTCCCGCCGTGGTGACGAGGGCGGCGAGGACCAGGATGCCGGCGCCCAGTCCCCGCCACGGGATCCTGGGCACCCTGAACCCGTCGGCGTCGACGACGCTGAAGTTGTCGTTCATGTCGGTGTTCTCCTTCTGAAACACCCTGGTTGCCGCGGTGTCGCGGGCCGGCGGCGGTGACGGCGATGTGAACGGAGACGGCGCCGAGTCTCCCCGTGTGGTCCTTCCGGGCCGGCGTGCGCGCGCCGGTGTCGAGTTGTACTACGTATCGGGGGAAGTTTCGATTCATCCCCGGGCGGCCCGCGGCTCCCCCGCGCCCGTCACCGCCGGGTGAGCCGGCTCCCGTCGCGCGTGGTGCCCGGCTCGCGGTCGGCCTGCATCATCTCCATCCACCCCGGGTACTCCACCGGCAGCGCGCTGACCGCGTCCAGGCGCTGGAGCTCGTCCGGGGCGAGGGTCAGCTCGACCGAGCCCAGGTTGTCGTCGAGCTGATCGAGCCGCTTGGCCCCGATGATCACGCTGGTGACGGCGGCCTGGTGGAGGAGCCAGGCGAGGGCGACCCGGGCCACCGAGACGCCGTGGGCGCCGGAAACGTCGCGCATGACGTCGATGATGTCGAAGCCCCGCGCCTTGTCGACGGGCGGGAAGTCGAACGACACGCGCCGCGCGTCGGGGTCGGTCTCGCCGTCCCGGGTGAACTTGCCGGTGAGCAGCCCGCCCGCGAGCGGGCTCCACGGGAGCAGGGCCAGGCCCTGGTCCTTCACCAGCGGGACCATCTCGCGCTCGAGCTCGCGGCCCGTGATGGCGTAGTAGGACTGGGTGCTGACGAACTCCGCGAGCCCGTGCTGCCGCGAGAGGCCGAGGGCCTTCATGAGCTGCCAGGCGGGGAGGTTGGAGCAGCCGATGTAGCGCACCTTGCCGGCCCGCACGAGGTCGGTCAGCGCCTCCAGGGTTTCCCGGATGTCGGTGGCGGGGTCGGGGCCGTGAATCTGATACAGGTCGATGTAGTCGGTGCCGAGCCGCCGCAGGCTCGCGTCGCACTGTTGCATGACGTGCACGCGCGACAGCCCGATCTGGTTCGGACCCTCGCCCATCCGCGCCCGCACCTTCGTCGCGACGATGACGTCCTGCCGCCGCGGGCCGAGGGCGGCGCCGAGCATTTCCTCCGACTGGCCGAGCGAGTACACGTTGGCGGTGTCGAAGAAGTTGACGCCGACGTCGAGGGACCGGTGCACCAGGGCGTCGGCCTCGGCCTGCCCCAGGGCGCCGATGGCCTTGAACGGGCCGTGGCCGCCGAACGTCATCGCCCCGAGGCACAGCTCGGAGACGTAGACTCCGGTGTTCGCGAGCCGCCGATACTTCATGGCGTTGCCTACCGCTCCGCCCAGCGCTGACGCACCCAGTCGCCGCCGCGGCGCAGCGGCTCGGGCCTCATCTGGAAGTGGCCGACGCCCTCGAGGGGCAGGAACGACACGTTCTGCCCCCGCGCCTCCATCTCCTGCGCGGTCCGCTCCGCCGGCTCGAACGGCACCACCTCGTCCTCGCGGGGGTGGATGATGAACACCGGCATGTCTCCGACGCGGGGGGCCTCGTCGGGGTCGGATCGCGCGGCCATGGGGATCGCGGCCGTGAACAGGTCGGGATGGCGCGCCGCCATGTACCAGGTGCCGCGTCCCCCCATGCTGTAGCCGGTGACGAGGATGCGGGCGGGGTCGATGGCGTAGCTCGCCCGCACGTCCTCGATCAGGGCCAGCACCCCGCGCTCGCTGGTCTCGTTGTTCCAGCGCCGCCCCGGGGCGTCGGGGGAGACGACGACGGCGCCCCAGTCGGCGAGCGCCGGGGCGACGAACCCGCGGAGGAACTGCGCGCCGTACCCGGGGCCCGGCGACCCGCCCGGGTGCAGGGCGAGCACCAGCGGGCGGGGCTCGGCGGCGTCGTAGTCGCGCGGCACCCAGAGGCCGTAGGTCACCGTGCCCACCCCGTCGACCTCGAGCGTGGCGCTGTGCATGCCGGGTTCGGGCGGGGACTGGGCGAGTGTCGCGAGCAGGACGGTGGTCAGCAGCCAGGGCATCGTCGTCTCCTCTCGGTCGTGCACCATTGATGCTTCGCGTCAGCGGCCCTTCAAACGCGGCCGCGGGGCCGCTGCAACTCGGAAGGTCGCGCCGGCGCGACCGCAGGGTCGCAGCACTGCGAAGTCCGCGTCGGCGGACTCCAAACGCGACCTCCCCGGTCGCCGCGCGGCACTGCGAAGTCCGCGTCGAACGCCGACGCGACCGCCGTTCGCTACGCTTCGGAAGTTCGCGTCAGCGACCCTTCGAACGCGACCGCAGGGTCGCGCAGCGACCGCAGCTTCGAACTCGGCGCACAGGAGTTTCGCGCCAGCGAAACTCCCAACGCGACCGTCAGGTCGCGCAGTCTCTCACCCGGCGTGATGTCGGGGGGGAGGAGCACTGATTATAATCCTCGACCGATGACCGTCCGCACCCGATTCGCCCCGAGCCCCACCGGCTACCTCCACATCGGCGGGGTGCGGACCGCCCTGTTCAACTGGCTCTTCGCGCGGCGGCACGGCGGACAGTTCCTGCTGCGGGTCGACGATACCGACGCCGAGCGCAACGTCGCCGCCGCCCTGCGCCCCATCCTCGACGGGTTCCGGTGGCTGGGGCTCGACTGGGACGAGGGCCCGGAGGTCGGCGGGCCGTACGCGCCGTACTGCCAGTCGCAACGGGGCGACCGCTACGCGGAGGCGGTCGAGCGGCTGCTGGCGTCGGGCGCCGCCTACCGCGACTACGCGACCGGCGACGAGATCCAGGCCGAGCGCGAGGCGGCGCAGCGCGAGAAGCGCAGGTTCCTGTACAGCCGTCGATGGATGGCCGAGACCGACGCCCAGGCGGCCCCGTTCGAGGCCGAGGGGCGTCGGGCCGCCGTGCGGCTCAAGATGCCCCGCGAGGGGTTCTGCCGGTTCCGCGACCTCGTGCGGGGCGACGTCGAGTTCGAGTGGGGCCTCGAGCAGGACCACGTCGTGCAGCGGGCCGACGGGACGTGCCTGTACCACTTGGCGAGCGCCGTCGACGACCACGACTTCGCCATCACCCACGTCATCCGCGCCGTCGAGCACCTGTCGAACACGCCGCGGCAACTCTTCATCACGACCGCCCTCGGCTACGAGCCGCCGGCCTTCGCGCACGTGCCGTACGTGGCCGCGCCGGGGGGCGCCGAGAAGCTGAGCAAGCGCAAGCTCGACCGCTACCTGCGGCACCACGAGTTCAGGGCGATCTACGACCGCGGCCTGTCCGTCGCCGAGCGGTCGCGGCTCGAGGTGTCGCCCGAGACGTTCAACCCGGTCGTGGTCGACTTCTACCGCGCCGTCGGCTACGAGCCCGACGCGCTGCTCAACTACCTGCTGCTGCTCGGGTGGTCGCTCGACGACCGCACCGAGCGGTTCACCCGCGACGAGATGGTCGCCCGTTTCTCGCTCGAGCGCATCAACCGGTCCGCGGCGAGCTTCGATCCCGGGAAGCTGGCCGCGTTCCAGGAGCGGCGGATGCAGGAGCTCGACGTCGACGAGCGGGTGGCCCGGGCGACGCCCTTCCTGGAGCGGGTGGGGCTGGTGGCCACGCCGCCTTCCGCGCCCGAGCAGGCGCGCGTGCGAGACGTGGTGACGGCGGCCGGCGATCGCATCAAGGTCGCCGGCGACGTGCTCGACTATCCGGAGTTCTTCCAGGCCGACGGCGACGTGGCGTACGATGGGAAGGCGTTCGACAAGCGGCTGCGCAAGGACGGGGTCGCGCCGCTGCTGCGCCGCTTCCGCGACCGGCTCGAGGCGACGCGGCCGTTCGACGCGGCCACCCTCGAGCGGACGCTGCATGAGTTCGTCGAGGCCGAGGGCATCCGCATCGGCAAGGTCATCCACGCCGTCCGGGTCGCGGTGACCGGCAAGGCGGTCGGCTTCGGCCTGTTCGAGGGGCTGGCCATCCTCGGCCCCGACGCCTGCGTCGCCCGCATCGACCGTGCCCTCGCGCAGCTCGCGCCCCAGGGTTCGGCGGCGCAGGGATAGAGATCGACATGGCCTGTGGGCGGGCGGCGCGGTTCATGGCGACTATCGAAGTCGCCGCCGACAATGTGTTGCCGGCCGCCCGAGTCCGGGAGGGGGGGTGGTCGATGAGCGACTCGTGGATCGAGGCTAGGGCGGCCGTCCGGGACTTGTCCAGGGCGGCGGCGAGAGCGGCGGCGGTGGGCGCGCTTGCCGGGCTGTTTGTCGGGCTGGTGCTCTACGTCAGCGTCGAACTGTTCGACCCTGATGTCGATCGCGTGCCGGCGCTACTCCTGCTGCTGGTGAGCGCCGTCGTCATTTTCTGCGACTGCAGTGCGGAAGCGGCGCTACTGCTGGCGGCGCTACTGCTGGCAGTTGCGGGGGGTGCTGTCGGGGCGGCGCTTCCGCTGCTACGGGCGGTGTGGGAGGTGCTGTGGGCGGTGGTGCTCGATGATGGTGCGGCGCAAGGCGCTACGGGCGACGTCCCGGGGCCAGCGATACGGCGGCGGCGTGAAGGCAGCGATACGGTGACCCAAGAGGCCGGACAGTCTGAACGGCAAGCCGCGCAACACCATGGAACGGAGATGACGACCGAAGTACAACGAGAGACGGCAGACGCGACCGCTGATGCGGTCGGGCTCGATTTCGTCCGCCAGATCGTGGCCGACGACCAGCGAACGGGGAAGCACGCCGGCCGCGTGCACACCCGGTTCCCCCCCGAGCCCAACGGCTACCTGCACATCGGGCACGCCAAGTCCATCTGCCTCAACTTCGGGCTCGCGGCCGAGCACGGCGGGCTGTGCAACCTCCGCATGGACGACACCAACCCGACGACCGAGAGCGTCGAGTACGTGCGGGCCATCGAGGACGACGTGCGCTGGCTCGGGTTCGACTGGGACGACCGTTTCTACCACGCCGCCGACTACTTCGAGCGGCTCCACGACTGCGCGGTCCAGTTGATCGAGGCGGGCAAGGCGTACGTCTGCGACCTGCAGGGGGCCGAGGTCTCCGATTACCGCGGCCTGTGGAACCGGCCCGGCCGCAACAGCCCCTATCGCGACCGGACGGTGGCCGAGAACCTCGACCTCTTCGCCCGCATGCGGGCCGGCGAGTTCGAGGACGGGTCGCGCACCCTGCGGGCCCGCATCGACATGGCGTCGCCGAACATGAACATGCGCGACCCCACGATCTACCGCATCCGGCGGGCGCCCCACTACCGCAGCGGCGACGCGTGGTGCATCTACCCGATGTACGACTTCACGCACCCGCTGTCCGACGCCTTCGAGGGCATCACCCACTCGCTGTGCACCCTCGAGTTCGAGGACCACCGCCCGCTCTACGACTGGTTCCTCGAGAACGTCGACGTGCCCTGCCGGCCGCGGCAGATCGAATTCGCGCGCCTCAACCTCAGCTACACCGTGCTCAGCAAGCGCAAGCTGCTCGAGCTCGTGTCCGAGAAGCACGTGGCGGGGTGGGACGACCCCCGCATGCCCACCATCGTCGGGTTCCGCCGCCGCGGCTACACGCCCGAGGCCATCCGCGAGTTCTGCAACCGCATCGGCATCGCCAAGGCCAACAGCATCGTCTCCATCGCCCAGCTCGAGGACGCCGTCCGCCAGGACCTCAACCGGCGGGCCCTGCGGGTGATGGGGGTGCTGCGGCCCCTCAAGGTGGTCATCGAGAACTACCCCGAGGGCCAGGTCGAGGAGGTCGAGGCCGTCAACAACCCCGAGGACGCCGGCATGGGGTCGCGGGTGGTCCCGTTCTCGCGCGAGCTCTACGTCGAGCGGACCGACTTCCGCGAGGACCCCCCGCGCAAGTACTTCCGCCTCGCCCCCGGCCGCGAGGTGCGGCTGCGCTACGCCTACTTCATCACCTGCCGCGAGGCGGTGAAGGACCCCGCCACCGGCGAGGTCGTGGAGCTGCGCTGCACCTACGACCCCGAGACCCGCGGCGGCTACGCCCCCGACGGCCGCAAGGTGCGCGGCACCATCCACTGGGTGTCGGCCCCCCACGCCGTCGAGGCCGAGGTGCGGCTCTACGACCACCTGTTCACGCGGATCAACCCCGAGGACGCCGGGGAGGGCGGCGACTACAAGGACGCCCTGAACCCCGCCTCGCTCGAGACCCTCGCCGGCTGCCGGGTCGAGCCGAGCCTGCGCGGCGCCCCCGCCGGCAGCCGCTACCAGTTCGAGCGGCAGGGCTACTTCTGCGTCGACCCCGATTCGCCCGGCGACCGGCTCGTGGTCAACCGCACCGTCACGCTGCGGGACACTTGGGCCAAGATCGAGAAGGCGCAGCAAGCGCAAGCGTCCGGCTGAGGCCGGCAATCTTGTTTGGCGAGTACCATGACGTGCGATAAGGCGCAAGGGTCCGAGCGCACTCCCGGCCGCCGGGCTCATTGCGAGCCATCGCGGCGGCCGTCCGCTCCCCCGGTGTCCACGCGAGACCGGCTGGAGTCCCCTTTGGTCCGCGGGTCGAGAGTTGAGCTGGCTCCGGACTCTCCACCTCGCGCCGCGAATCCCCCGACAGCCGCAAGGCGTACCCCGCGAATATTCGCCCAGCCCCGCGTTTCGGGCCCTGCCCGGCCAAGTCCGGTACGGCAGCACGCCCCTGGCCCCGTACACCGACCACGAACCCGCCGACACGGAGTACACTCTGGTGGAGGCCGCAACACATGCCGGCAACAGCGTGTCACTTCGAGCAGGACCTTTGCGGAGGTCGTCTCCGGCCTCCCGGCTCAGGCTTCCCGGTCGGCCGAGTCCGATCGCGCGGTCGCTGGCCATCGACGCGGCGATTCTCGGAGATGTAGTCGGCGCGGATGTGCCGTATACTCTCGCCCCAGTGGCTGGGGTGGCCGTCGCCCCGTGTGCAGTCGGTTTGACCCCCTGCGGGGTGGAGACGAAGTGTAGGTTATGCGGATCGACCCGCAAATCAGTCATGTCGGCATCGTCGTGCTCGGCGCGTTCAACCCAGCGATCTTCACGCCAGCGTGGTTCGTGCTGCACGACCTCCTGCCGCCTGAGACCGAAAGCAGCGCCAGCGTGCAGGTCGTTCACCGACAAGTCGCGTCGTTCACAGCTGACTGGCTGAATCTGCAGGCCACGGATGACCGCTTTGCTGTCAACACCGCCCGCGCTCCGCACGTGCGCCTTTGTGACCTCGTCCGGCGAGTCTTCAAAGAGCTTCTACCACACACGCCGCTCAAGGCGTTCGGTATCAATCGCGATGTTCATTTCCCGGTGCGGAACATGGATGAATTAGATCGTATCGGCAGAGAGCTGGCTCCGGTTGCGCCTTGGGGGGGCTGCGGTCAGAATCTTGGGTTCGACGGTACGCACGGAGGCATGACGTCTCTCACGATGTCCCGGCTCCGTCCAGAAGGACGGCACGCTGGCGACCAAATCAACGTCAAGGTAGAGCCGTCCAAGCGCATGAGTTCGGGTTTCGGTGCCTATGTTGGCGTCAACGATCACTACGTTATTGGTGAGACCGTTGCCTCTGGGACTAGCACTCGGCTGGCGGAGTTGCTTGACGACAATTTCGAAACATCGCTCAGCCGTAGCGAAGAGCTCATCGACCAGATCATGTCCTTGGCAACGGATCCGGAGGAATAGAGTCATGTCGCCCCAGAAGTCTGCGACTGTCATCGCCGCGGAACCCATCAACTCACGGGAACGGTGGGACTCTGAATCTGAGCTTGTGCAGCGCGCGGAAGCGGCCGTCGGCCTAGCGTTCAGGGCAAACAGCACCTCAACGGCCGACACATCCGTGGAAGCATCGGCTGCAACCCTACCAGCTTTTGTTGATCGCGACGAGAGCACTCTAGCCCAGGCCATGGATTTCCCGCAGCTGGTACAGCCGGAGCCGTCCGCGACCTTCCATCCGCTGCAGGAATGGGAGGGCTATGTCGTCACCATTGGTGACAAGGACTTCACGGCGCGATTGGTCGATCTGACGGCTGGTCGTTCCCTAGAAGACGAAGAGGCGATTGTGCCGTTGACAGAAATCTCCCACTACGACCGTGCCAAGATGCGTGAGGGAAGCTACTTCCGCTGGGTAATTGGATATGAATCCACTGCGGGAACACGTATCCGTGTGTCCCAAATCGTGTTTCGTGATCTTCCAGCCACACTACTGTCCCACACACCTTCAAAATAGAGGCGGCTTGAACCTTCCAGATCTGGTAGAATGATTTGGCCCTCAAGTCATTCAAAAGACAGGAGATCCAAGCCGTGGCCCATCATAACACAGTCTTCGCGCAACTCCTCAGGTTCCTTCCGAGACATGAATTCGACGCCGAGGCGCGCGAGCACCAGTGCGGCCAGGGGCTGCGCGTCATGAGCCGCTGGGCGCAGTTCGTGGCCCTCGGCGTGGCGCAGTTGACGGGCCGACAGAGCCTGCGGGACATCGTGAGCAACCTCAGCGCCCAGGGGCGCAAGCTCTATCACCTCGGCGTGAGGACGGTGGTCAGCCGCTCGTCGCTGGCGCGGGTCAACACCGAGCAGCCGTACACCCTCTACGAAGCGTTGTTCGGACGCCTGTTGAGCCGCTGCCAGGAACGCGCGCCGAGGCACGGCTTTCGGTTCAGGAACAAGTTGTACTCCGTCGATGCGTCCACCATCGACTTGTGTCTGTCGGTCTTCCCGTGGGCGTCGTTTCGACGCACGAAGGCGGCCGTCAAGCTGCACGTCGGACTGGATCACGGCGGCCATCTGCCGACCTTCGTCAGGGTGACCGACGGCAAAACCGCCGACGTCACGGCGGCCCGCATCTGGGAGTTTCCGGCCGGCAGCGTGGTCGTGGCGGACCGCGCGTATCTGGACTTCAAGTGGTTCCATCAGTTGCAGGCGCGGGGCGTGACCTTTGTGACGCGCCTGAAGCGGGGCGTGCGGTATCGGGTCACGAAAGCGCACGCCGTCCGCCCCGGGACCGGGGTCATCAGCGACGAGACGATGGAGCTGACGAGCGCTCGGGGCCGCAAGGCATATGGTGAGCCGCTGCGACGGGTGGTCTATAAGGACCCGGAAACGAAGAATCGGTACGTATTCGTGACCAACAACACGACGTGGGTGGCGAAGACGATTGCGGACATCTACAAATCGCGATGGCAGATCGAGCTGTTTTTCAAGTGGATCAAGCAACATCTGAAGGTGAAGCGGTTCGTGGGCCGGTCGAAGAACGCGGTCTTGACGCAGTTGTGGGTGGCGATGTGCATGTACCTGCTGTTGGCGTATCTCAAGTTCCTCATGCGAGTGAGTTGGAGCCTTTACAAGATGCTGCAGGTGCTCCAGCTCAACCTGTTTGAACGTCGGCCACTCCTGGATCTTCTCACGACGCCGTCGCCACCGGGTTCTGACCCTCCCGACCCCCAGTTGTCGCTGACGTGGGCCTAAAATCGCCAAAAATGTGGGACACTAGTGTTCCAGCCACCACCCCGGCTGACCTCCGAATTGGTCAAGCTTGGGCACGGAAAATGACCCGGGCATTGAATCCGTGACCGAGAGCGGATGGCCCCGGGTACCGGTGACTTCGAAATCACGCTTTTCGGGCCCGGCTACGGCGAGTGCATTGTTCTACATGTCGGCGATGGAATCTGGATTCTCATAGATTCATGCGTCGACGCGGACGGGACACCGGCGGCTCTCAAATATCTCGATGAAATCGGCCTCGATCCCGCACAGGTAGTCGACTTGGTCGTTGCAACCCACTGGCACGACGACCATATACGTGGGATGGCGCAGCTAGTCACGACGTGTAGCAAGGCAGCGTTCTGTTGCGCGGCTGCTCTCTGCAAGACAGAGTTCCTGACGGCGGTGGGTACGCTGGCCGCCAGTTCGACCTCAAGGACTAGCTCTGGACTTCGGGAGATTCATGGCGTCATCACGGAACTTGCAGAGAGGGCGTCGGAGCCGACGCACGCGCTTGCGAACCGCCGCGTTTTTGTTCGCGATAGTTGCGAAATCTGGTCGCTCTCGCCCGACGACGGAGTCTTCCAGAGTTTCTTGGGCTCTATGGATGATTTGCTGCCCGGCATGAATCGCACCAAGAGACGGACGCGGAGCCTGTCACCAAACGATGTCGCCGTTGTGCTCTGGGTCCGGGTGAGGGATATCACGGTGCTGCTGGGTTCGGATCTTGAGCGACGTGGTTGGGCGCGTATTCTCCAGAGCCGAGAGCGGCCGCCCGGCCAAGCATCGGTGTTCAAGGTTCCGCACCACGGATCACAGAACGCGGATGAACCAGACGTAATGGCGGCAGATGCTGATATCGGAGCCCGTCGCACTCGTCACACCGTGGCAGCTTGGGTCAAACGCACTACCAAGCAGGCGGGACGAGCAGCGTATCTGTTCGTGCACGCCGAAGGCCTACGTGACCGCCAGACGGAACGCGCGTGGGCGCAGCAGAGCAGGTGTGGTGGACCGAACCCTCCGGGAATCAGGCGTGAAGCTCCGACGAATCGCGATGGCGCCAAGCGCGATTCGGCTCCGGCGGTCGCTTGATGACGGGGCGTCGTGGAAAGTCGAGACGTTCGGAACTGCGTACAAGCTCAGTGGTAATGGTTGGAAAGTGAGTTACGGCGTTCGCGTGTCCCGTGAGGAGACCGGCAAGCACTGGTATTGGGTACAGGATGCGGGCTGCGAGTCGGAGCGGGAGAGGCTGTTGCGCCCGGGCCGCGAGCTTGAGACAAACACGCTGATGCGAACGGTACTGGCTTCGTGTAGAGCGAGGACGGTGGTTGGGGGGACACTGGAACACTAGTGTCCCACATTTTTGGCGATTTCAGGCCCACGTCAGGGGCAACTGGGGGTCGGGAGGGTCAGAACCCGGCGGCGACGGCGTCGTGAGAAGCTCCAGGAGTGGCCGACGTTCAAACAGGTTGAGCTGGAGCACCTGCAGCATCTTGTAAAGGCTCCAACTCACTCGCATGAGGAACTTGAGATACGCCAACAGCAGGTACATGCACATCGCCACCCACAACTGCGTCAAGACCGCGTTCTTCGACCGGCCCACGAACCGCTTCACCTTCAGATGCTGCTTGATCCACTTGAAAAACAGCTCGATCTGCCACCGCGATTTGTAGATGTCCGCAATCGTCTTCGCCACCCACGTCGTGTTGTTGGTCACGAACACATACCGGTTCTTCGTCTCCGGATCCTTGTAGACCACCCGCCGCAGCGGCGCCGCATACGCCTTGCGCCCCCGAGCGCTCGTCAGCTCGATCGTCTCGTCGCTGATGACGCCGGTTCCGGGGCGGACGTCGTGCTCCGCCGTGACCCGATACCGCACGCCCCGCTTCAGGCGCGTCACGAAGGTCACGCCCCGCGCCTGCAACTGATGGAACCACTTGAAGTCCAGATACGCGCGGTCCGCCACGACCACGCTGCCGGCCGGAAACTCCCAGATACGGGCCGCCGTGACGTCGGCGGTCTTGCCGTCGGTCACACTGACGAAAGTCGGCAGATGGCCGCCGTGATCCAGTCCGACGTGCAGCTTGACGGCCGCCTTCGTGCGCCGAAACGACGCCCACGGGAAGACCGACAGACACAAGTCGATGGTGGACGCATCGACGGAGTACAACTTGTTCTTGAACCGAAAGCCGTGCCTCGGCGCGCGTTCCTGGCAGCGGCTCAACAGGCGTCCGAACAGCGCTTCGTAGAGGGTGTACGGCTGCTCGGTATTGACGCGCGCCAACGACGAGCGACTGACGGTTCCCACGCCGAGATGGTAGAGCTTGCGCCCCTGGGCGCCGAGGTTGCTCACGATGTCCCGCAGGCTCTGTCGGCCCGTCAACTGCGCCAAGCCAAGGGCCACGAACTGCGCCCAGCGGCTCATGACGCGCAGCCCCTGACCGCACTGGTGCTCGCGCGCCTCGGCGTCGAATTCATGTCTCGGTAGGAACCTGAGGAGTTGCGCGAAGACTGTGTTATGATGGGCCACGGCTTGGATCTCCTGTCCTTTGAATGACTTGTGGACAACTCATTCTACCAGACATGGAAGGTTCAAGCCGCCTTTATTTGCTGGTGTGTGGGACAGTAGTGACACTGGAAGGGTGAGGAGATGGTCGAACTAGCGAGAATGGACAAGGTAGATCTTCGCGAGGTCTGGGCGAACGAGGCGGCGGACTTCACGCCATGGCTGCAGAAAAATATCGACCAACTTGGCGATGCCTTGGGGATGGATCTCGAAATCGAGGAGCGGGAGGCAGCGGTCGGTACGTTTTCGCTGGACTTGTTGGCGCGTGACGGCGGCGGACGGCCGGTGATCATCGAGAACCAGTTGGGAACGACGGACCATAGCCATCTCGGGCAGATCCTCACGTATGCGGCCGGCCACAATGCGAGCGTCATCGTCTGGATTGCGCGCGAATTCCGCGACGAGCACAGGGCGGCCCTGGACTACCTTAACTCTCGCACGGGCGAAGATACGGAGTTCTTCGGCATAGGGGTAGAGCTTTGGAGGATCGAGGGTTCCCGCGCCGCGGTCAATTTTGATCTTGTTGTTACTCCAAACGAATGGAGCAGGCGGGCGGACGGCGAACGAAGGGGTGGCACTTCGGAAAGGGGCGAGAAGTACCGCCTCTTCTTCCAAGTGCTCATGGACACGCTTAGGGAAAAGCACGAGTTTACGCGTGCGCGGAAGGCGCAACCACAGAACTGGTACTCATTTTCGTCTGGTATCAGGTGGTTTACGTACGGCGCTAACTTCGCCGCTGACGGGCGAGCACGAGTGGAGCTTTATATCGACTCTACCGATCGAGAATGGAACAAGGCGGCGTTCGAGGAGCTGGAACGGCAGAAGGCAGTGCTGGAATCGGAGCTGGAGCCGCTGGAATGGGAGCGCTTGGAGAACCGCAGGGCGTGCCGTATAGCAGTCCGCCGCCCGGGTTCTATAGATGACAGTCAGGAAGCGCTGGACGAGGTCGGCCAGTGGATGATCGACCGTCTCCTCGCATTCAAGCGCGTGTTTGGGCCCAGACTTGGGGAACTGGGGAGCTGAGTTGGCTAGGCCCTAGAATTCCAGGCCGAGAATCGCCCCTCCCGTCAGCCAGCCGTTCTCGACGGCGACGAGAGCGGCGTAGGGTCGGAAGAACAGCCGGCCGGACTCCACCGTGACGCCGCCGTTGAGCAGCACGGTGGTTGCCCGCTCGTTTATGGAGATGTCGCCCTCGATTATGCGCTCGACGAGGTGACTCTCGATGCTAGCGCCCAGTGAAGGAATGATGGTTGTACCGGAGTCCGTCGCGGTGAACGGGCGTCCCACCGCAAGCCCCCTCCGAAGACGGGCCTGCTCCTGTAGGGGAGGGAGGAGAATTCTCGCGACGAGACGTCCTCCAGGCCGGTGGTCAGAGTCGGGCAGAGCGAGAGCAAAGAGGTGGGCAGCTCATAGGCGAGGGTCAAGCGCGCCCTCTCGAAGCCGAACTCCTGGCCGTACTCGTCGGCGCCCGAGAACTTCAGGTAATGGCGTGCCGCGGCGACTCGCCCGACTCGGAGCCCACCGGATCCCCCGACGCCCGTCATGTTCTCGGAGCACTCGCGCCTCACGGCTCCGGAGGCACCCACGAACCGCTGGCCGCGGAATCCGAGGCAGGTCCCTGCTTCGAGCTGGGATGTGCTCAACGAGCCGAGTACTGCCCACGCTGCCAGCAGACGCGCGAAGAACGCCGCGGCCAGACGGTGGAGCAATGCCACGTCGGTCATTCCCCCCGCGCGAACGCCACGTAGGCATCGCCAGACTTCGTGCCGATCTCGGCTGACTTCACGCTCTTGATGCGGTAACGCCCGAGGTCGAGGTCGCCACGGTCGAGCTGGAACCAGCTCGCACGG
This sequence comes from Vicinamibacterales bacterium, assembly GCA_965215105.1. Lineage (GTDB taxonomy): Bacteria > Acidobacteriota > Vicinamibacteria > Vicinamibacterales > UBA8438 > JAJEEA01. The sequence continues at coordinate 4,270,579 of OZ244051.1, read as the reverse complement.
CAGGGTGTGCAGTCGGTCGAGGCTCTGCTGGGGGCCGGGGAGTCAGGATTCAGCGGGGCCATGGTGGGTCGTGGTTCGTGGCGCGGCCATCGGTGGAGGTAGTAGGCTCCCGGTATTGTAGCGGTGCTCGGCGGGCCGTCGAGAAGCCGCCCGACGACGTGGCCGGGGTCCACCTCCGAATCGCGCCGGGCGCTGACGGTCCATCCACGCCGCGATCGAGCCCTCGACGGAAGCGTCAGCTCAAGAGCCGGAACGGCGGGTACCGGTCCGTCGCCAGCAGCGCCATGTACGCCTGCACCCGCACGCCCCAGCGGAGCAGTCCCACCTCGAAGTCGAATATCTCGCGGGGATAGCGGCCCGTGAAGAGGATGGCGAACCAGGCGACTAAGAGCAGCACCAGGGCCATCAGGGCGACCGGTATCAGCGCGACGTAGTGTGGGAACGCGAGCAGCCACTTGATCAGGGGAAGCCAGCGGTTGAGATCGCGCGAGGCGTCGGGGTAGTCGATGTCGAGGTGGACGGCCTGCTGCTCGTCGGTCGAGGGGTACTCGTCACGGAGCAGGAAGAAGTAGGCGCTGACCCGGGTGGTGAAGCGCATCAGCTCGAGGTTCCAGTCGAACCACCACCGGGGGTACTTCTGCCGAAACACGATCATGAGGAGCGTGGGCAGGAACACGAAGCCGCCGGCCGCGAGCGAGGCGGTCCAGATGTCCGAACCGACGCCTGCGTCCTCGTGGGTCCAGTCCAGGGCGCTGGTGGTCAGCAGTGCGGCAATCACGCCGATGGGGAGCACCAGGACGAGGCGAAACGCCGTGCTGACGGGGTCCAGGCCCTCTTCCGGGTAGTCGATCTCCAGGCGGGCCGGATAGGCGGGCATCACGGGCGGTGCCGTGTGGTCGTCGGCCATGGAGCCTCCTTCATCTGAGTCCGTACTACTCCGGCTCCCGGCGGCTATTCGGGCGGCGAGGCGCCAGTGGGGAGCCGCTCGACAGCTCCGAGTGCCTCCGGCACGGAGCGAGGCCTGGAATCTCAGGCCACGGCTCATCATCGCGGCACGCCGCGACGCCACCGTCCACCTCGTCTATCGCCGACGGTTGCTCCTCCCGCAGACCGGCAGACCCGCGAGCAGCACCGCGGCGGGTCGGGCGACCGGGCGGCGGGGGGCCGCAACCGGCGCGTCATTCTCCCAGCGCGAAGGCTACGTAGGCGTCGCCGGACCGGGTGCCGATCTTGCCGCCGCCGGCCGCGATGACCACGTACTGCCGCCCGTCGACGGCGTAGGTGACGGGGGTGGCGTAGCCGGCCGCGGGCAGGCCCGTCTCCCAGAGCAGGGCGCCGTCGCGGGTGTCGAAGACGCGGAAGCGCTCGTCGCGGGTGGCGCCGATGAAGATCAGGCCGCTCGCGGTGACCAGCGGTCCGCCGTAGGCCTCGGCCCCGGTGGGCGGGCGCCCCGCCGCCGACAGCTCCGGCCAGTCGCCGAGGGTCACCTTCCAGAGGATCTCGCCCGCGGCCAGGTCGATGGCGTTGAGGGTCGCCCACGGCGGCTTGATGGCGGGGCGTCCCGCCTGGTCGAGGAAGCGGCGGTAGCCGGCGAAGACCCACTCCGACTCGCCGGGCGCGGCATCGCGGGCGCCGGCCCCGGAGTCGGGCTCGTCCGAGTCGTAGAGGTACGCGAGCAGCGCTGCGCGTTCGCGCTCGGAGAGATGCGCGTGCGAGGGCATGTAGCCCCGGCCCTCGTCGATGACGGCCCGCGTTTCCTCCCGGGTCAGGCGGCCGGGCAGATCGTTCACCGCGGGGTACAGCCCCAGCTCGTCGCCGGCGCCGTCCACGCCGTGGCACTGCACGCAGTGCAGGCCGTAGACGCGGCGCCCGGCCCCCGCCGGCGTGCCCTGCGCCTCGGCCGGTATCTCGACCATCGCGCCGATCCAGGGCATGTCGTTCCCGTTGACGTACATGATGCCGGTGTCGGGGTCGACCGCCGCCCCGCCCCACTCGCCGCCGCCGTCGAGGCCGGGGAGGATGATGGTGCCCTCGCGGCTGGTGGGGACGAACTGCCCGTCGCTGCGCATGCGCCGCAGGCGGTCGAGCACGTAGCGGTGCGCCTCGGGGGAGATGTCGGTCACCTCGTCCTCGGTCATCCGCTGCCGGGTGAACGGCGGCGGCCGCACCGGCAGGGGCTGGGTGGGCCAGGCGACCTCGCCGGGGATGTCGGAGGGCGGGAACGGCCGCTCCTCTATCGGGTGGATGGGCTCGCCGGTCTCGCGGTCGAACACGAAGACGTGGGCCGACTTGGTGATCTGGGCCACCACGTCGCGGCGCTCGCCATCCTGCACGATGGACAGCAGGTTGGGGGGCGCGGGGAAGTCGCGGTCCCAGATGTCGTGGTGCACGGCCTGGAAGTGCCAGACCCGCTCGCCGGTCGCGGCGTCGAGGGCGAGCAGGGTGTTGGCGAACAGGTTGGCGCCGGCGCGGTCGCCGCCGTAGAAGTCGGGGGTAGCCGAGCCGGTGGGGACGAACACGAGGCCCCGCTCGTGGTCCACCGACATGCCCGCCCAGTTGTTGGCGGCGCCGACGCGGAGCCAGGCGTCGGGCGGCCAGGTGTCGTGGCCGTACTCGCCGGGGTGCGGGATGGTGTGGAAGACCCACCTGACCTCGCCGGTGCGGGCGTCGAAGGCGCGGATGTTCCCGGGGGCGGCGGGGTTCGTCTCGGCGTTCCGCGTCGGCAGGATCAGCAGGTCCCGGTAGACGACCCCCGGCGTGTTCGAGATGACGAACAGGTCCGACACGTCGCGGCCGGCGTCGAGCCCGTCGTGGAGGTCGATGCTGCCCCCGTCGCCGAACGTCTCGACGGGGGCTCCCGTGTCGGCGTCCAGGGCGAACAGCCTGGAGCCGCCGCTGGCGAAGATGCGCCGGTCCCCGCCGTCCGCCCACCACGTCACGCCGCGGCTCGTCCCGCCCCGCCGCACCGTCGCGCCGTGCGCGAACGGGTCGAACTCCCAATGCCGCTCGCCCGTCGCGGCGTCGAGCGCGAAGATCTTCGTGACCGGCGATATCCCGTACAGCACCCCGTCGACCACGATGGGGCTGGTCTGCATCTGCGTCCGGTCGGTCTCGGTGTCCGCGTCGCCGGCGTGGTAGGTCCACGCCACCTCGAGCCGTCCGACGTTGTCCCGGGTGATCTCCGTCAGCTCCGAGTACTGGCTGCTGCCCGCCCCCAGGTACACCGGCCAGTCGACGTCGCGGGGCGTCTGGGCGCGGGTCGATGCCGCAAGCGCGAGGCCCAGGGCCAGAAGACCGAACGTTCGAGCGCTGCGTACTGCCGGAGTTCGGTTGCGAGAGGACGACGGCGTTTCGACCATGCTACGACTCCTGCGAGGGGGCATCGGCGAGCGGTTGCGGCGCAACCGCTCGCGTGTCCGGTGTCGACCGCGCCCGGGCGATCATGCGCTTGACTTCGGGGTTGTCGTTGATGGGGATGACTTTCACGTCCGGGTGCTCTCGCCGGAACACCCGGAACACCTGGTCGGCGAACGCCTGTCCAATCGTCGGGACGCCGCGGAAATCGAGCAGCACAGTGCTGAACAGGTCTACGCGGGCCAACACCCGCTTCGCTTGGGACCGCGAGATCAGCCGGTCGTCGCCGTACTGCGCCAACTGCACGGGCACCACCGTCTTGCTGAAGACGGGGACGTCCTCGCCGTCACCGGTGAACCGATCGAAGATCTCACGGGTCGTCCGCGACGTGTCGTTGTCGAGCCGCATGAACACGGCCGTGCCGGCGAGCGATTCCGGCCGCTCCAGTAGCCAGTCATCCTCCTCGCCCGCTTCATGCGCGAAGAACACCCCGCCCGACAGGATGTCGAACGCATCGAACATCCTTGACGTGAAGAAGATCCCCTCACCCGAGTGGCGTTGCGGATCGGTCGTCAGCTTTCCCTTCTTCAACTCGAAGATGGCGTGGCGCTCGTCGAGCAGACCCCGCTCGTGCTGAATCTTCCGAAAGATGCCCACGCCATCGTCCTGGATCTGCACCTCCGCGGTGGCCGCCGTCGTCGTGATGGCCACGACGATCGTCGATCCGGCCGAGTGGTCCACGGCGTTGTTGAACATCTCGGTGAAGCCGTGGTGCCAGATACCTCGGACGTTCTCGGGCAGATCGCCCAGGACCGCGGCGATGTCGTTGCGCCAGATCAGGTCTTCGTCCCCGCTCTCGTTGATCGGGTAGGTGCGAGTCCACTCGCGCAGGACGGCCAACCGGTAGACGCGGTTGTTCGTCCGGCCGCTCTGGCGGAGCGTCCCTTCGTCGACCAGCCGCCGCAGATGACGGCTGATGGCTTGGCGGCCGACACCGAACTTCTCGCCGGCCAGCCGGCTGATGGTGCGCGGGTTGGTCTGGACGTTCCGAAGGATGAAGCGGCGAATTGCTTCGCCACGGGCTACTGATTGATGCAAGTTGTCACCGTGATGCTCGTCAATTGTAAACAGACCAGGCTGTCATTGACAACACGAAGCGGCCGCATCGTCAACGCACGGTGGTGTAGGGTCGGCGCTTTTTCGAGAAGACCCATCTGCCGGCCTCGGTGGGTCAGACTGGCGTCAGGTGGCGGCGTCGAGACCGTACGCGCCCGTGGAAGGCCGCGCCGCCTTCGACGGGCGCTGCATCGGCCGGCGGCTTTGCCCATGTCGGTGCGAGGCGAGACTTCTCGCCAAGGCTGTTGGCGCAGGGCCCCGCGATCCGGACGGCCGGTCCGGCCGGGTTTGCCACCGAACGGGCATTGGTGGAACGATGTAGCGCATGCCGACGCGTATGAACCGTCAGATCCTGCTGAACTCCCGTCCCGACGGGTTCCCTTCCGACGCCAATTTCCGCCTGGTCGAGGCGCCGGCGCCGGAGCCCGCCGCGGGGGAGATGCTCGTCCGCACCATCTACCTCTCGCTCGACCCCTACATGCGGGGCCGCATGAACGCGGGGCCGTCGTACGCGGCGCCGGTCGAGTTGGGCGACGTGATGACCGGGGGGACGGTGGGGCAGGTGGTGGCGTCGCGCCACGACGGGTTCGCCGAGGGCGACCTCGTGCTCGCCGGGGCGGGCTGGCAGGAGTACGGCCTGTCCGACGGCCGCGGCGTCCGCAAGCTCGACCCCGGGGCGGCCCCCATCTCGACCGCCCTCGGGGTGCTCGGCATGCCCGGCCTGACCGCCTACGTCGGCCTCCTCGAGGTCGGGGCGCTGAAGGACGGCGACGTGGTCGTCGTGTCGGCCGCGTCCGGGGCGGTGGGCGCGGTGGTGGGGCAGATTGCGAAGATCCGGGGTCACCGGGCGGTCGGCGTCGCCGGGGCGCGCAAGAAGTGCGACTACGTCGTGGACGAGCTGGGCTTCGACGCGTGCGTCAGCCACCACAGCGACACCCTGGCCGATGATCTGAAGGCGGCCTGCCCGGACGGCGTCGACCTGTACTTCGAGAACGTGGGGGGCAAGGTGTTCGACGCGGTGGTGCCCCTGCTCAACACCTTCGCGCGGGTGCCGGTGTGCGGGCGCATCGCCAGCTACAACGCGACCTCGCTGCCGGAGGGGCCCAACCGGGTCCCGCAGCTTATGGGGCTGGCGCTGGTCCGGCGCCTGACGATCCGCGGCTTCATCGTCTTCGACCACGCGCACCTCGAGCCCGAGTTCCTGCGGGACGTGGGCGGCTGGATACGCTCGGGCGCGCTGAAGTACCGGGAGGACGTCGTCGAGGGCCTCGACAACGCGGTGGGGGCGTTCCTGGGGCTGCTGCGCGGCGAGAACTTCGGCAAGCTCCTGGTCCGGGTGTCCGACGACCCGACGCGGTAACGTGATCGCGAGCTTCCCGGCGGTCTGGTGATGCCCGGCCGGCGTCGAGGGGAGCGCGAGCTCGGCGTCTGGTAATGCCCGGATGGCGGTGAGGCGCCCGCGAGTTCCGGGCGGTGCCCCGGATGGCGGTGAGATGACCGACAGTACTCCACGGCGGTTTCCCGACGCCCTGGTCCTCATCGGCGGGCTGATCGTGCTGGCCCAGGTTGCGACCTACGTGCTCCCGTCCGGCGAGTTCGAGCGCGAAGGGCGGCAAGTGATCCGCGGCACCTACCAGGCCGTCGAGGCCGAGCCGCTCCCGCTGTTCACGTTCCTGACCGCGGTTCCCGCGGGCCTGGCCGACGCCGCGGACGTCATCTTCTTCATCCTCATCGTCGGCGGGGTGTTCGGGGTGCTGCGCGCCACCGGGGCCGTCCACGCCCTGATCGGGCTGGCCATCGCCCGGCTGGGGGGCAAGCCGGTGCTCCTTGCCGGCGGCATGGTCACGCTGTTCGCGGTGGGGTCGTCGACGGTGGGCATGGCGGAAGAGTACATGCCGTTCGTCCCCCTGCTCGTCACGATGTGCCTGGCCCTCCGCATGGACGCGGTGGTGGCCCTCGGCATCATCTACGTCGGGGCCGGGGTGGGCTACGCCTGCGCCGCCCTCAACCCGTTCACGGTGCTGATCGCGCAGGACATCGCGGGGGTCGAGCTGACGTCCGGCCAGGCGGTGCGCTGGCTGCTGCTCGCGGTCTGCCTCGCCGTCGGGGTGGACCACATCCTGCGTTACGCGCGCCGAGTGCAGGCGGATCCCTCGCGGAGCCTCGTCCGGGACGTCTCCTACGCAGGCGGGTTCGAGCTGCCGGCCGACGTGCGACTGACCCCGGCGCGGGTGGCGGTGGTGGCGGTGTTCGCGGCCGGGGTGGCGCTCTTCGTCTGGGGCGTCAGCGCCTGGCAGTGGTACCTGACGGAGCTGACCGCGGTGTTCCTGGGCATCGCCCTCGCCGCCGCGGCGGTCGCGCGGCTCGCTCCGAACCGGGTCGCCGCGGCGTTCCAGGCCGGGGCGGCCGAGTTGGTCTCCACCGCCGTCATCGTCGGCTTCGCCCGCACGATACAGGTCGTCCTGACCGAGGGGCAGGTCATCGACACCATCATCAACGGCCTCGCGACGCCGCTGCAGGCGCTGCCGGGCCAGGCCGCGGCCGTCGGCATGCTCGCGGTCCAGACCGTGTGCAACCTGTTCATCCCGTCGGGCTCCGGGCAGGCCTACGTCACCATGCCGATCATGGCGCCGCTCGCCGACCTGACCGGGCTGACCCGGCAGACGGCGGTGCTCGCCTACCAGTTCGGCGACGGGTTCACCAACATGGTGGTGCCCACCAACGCCCTGCTGATGGGGATGCTGGCCCTCGCCCGGATTCCCTACCAGCGCTGGCTGCGGTTCGTCGGTCCGCTGCTCGTGAAGCTGTACCTGGTGGCGATAGCGGCGCTGATGCTGGCGGTGCGGATGGGGTACTGACGCCCTCGCGCACCGGTATCGGTCGCGCTTCCGGGCGTTGTCAGGCGCGGTTTCCCGCCCTGCCGCCGTTACCCGTTACAATGCACTGTCGGGGCCGGTGGTCCGGCACGAGGAGAGCTCGATGAGCACGAACAGCCGGTTCTTCGGAGTCGTTGCGGCGGCGGTCGCGGTGATGGCGGGGTGCGGGGCGCCCGGCCAGCCGGGCGGAGCGGAGACCGCCGCGGGACCGGCCGCGGTCTTCGACGGGCGGCCCGACACGATTCAGCTCGTGGCCGATCCCGCGGCGCTGCCCGAGCTGGCCATGCAGACCCTCGACGGCCGGACCATCACCACCGACGACCTGCAGGGCAAGGTCACCCTCGTGAACTTCTGGGCGACCTGGTGCGGCCCGTGCCGGGCCGAGATCCCCGACCTGATCCGGTTGCAGGAACGCTATTCCGACCAGTTGCAGATCATCGGCGTGTCGGAGGACGAGGGGCCGGTGGGGCTCGTCGAGCGCTTCGCCGAACAGTACGGCATCAACTACCCCATCGTGATGACCACGCCCGAGATCGACCGCGCGTTCCCCGGCGTGATGGCCCTGCCCACCACGTTCGTCGTCGATCCCGACCTGCGGGTCGTGCAGACCCACGTCGGGCTCGTCAACCCCGGTATCTTCGAGCAGGAGACCCGCTTCCTCGCCGCCATCGATCCGGACATCACCGTCGACCTCGTCGAGGAGGACCGCCACGGCCGCCTCGTCAACGCCGCCCACGCGACCGAGATCCCGGGCCTCGACCTCACGGTGCTGACTCCCGAGCAGCGGGTCACCGCGCTGCAGCGGCTCAACGAGGAGAACTGCACCTGCGGGTGCCAGCTCACCCTCGCCCAGTGCCGCATCAACGACTCCGCCTGCGGGTTCAGCCTGCCCCTCGCCGAGGCGCTCGTCGCGGAGATCGCGGCGTCCTGAGCGTCGCGGCCCGGCGGCTCGTGGTCGTACGACCGGCCGGGAAGCCGTCCGATTGCAGGAAACCGCGCTGAGAGAGAACCGGTGCCCGCCCGCCCCCGGACGGCCCGCCGACCCGGACCGCGGGAGAGCTCGAAACGCGCCTGACCGAGTCGCTGTCGGCGGTGGAGGCGCGCAGGATCGCCGTCTGCGTGCTCGACGTCAGCCGGCCACGGCCTGCGGCGGGTGCAATCGGCGTAGCCGATCCCCGCCGGTGAACGCGCCCATGAGCGCCGCCGACCACCGCGCGAGGAATCCCGCCTCTCACGAACCGGCCGCGTTGGCGGCGACGGCGGCGCCGAGGGTCGAGATGGCCTCGGCGAGCATGCCGGGCAGCCCGTCGAGGGTGCCGTCCACCTTGACCGATTCCGCGAACGCGCCGTCGGAGACCTGCAGCAGCCGGGCGGTGAGGCGGAGCTGTCCGCCGACGTGCTGGTAGCCGCCGGTGACGAGCCAGTCGGCGCCGCGGTCGGCGGCGACTGACAGGGCGGCCGGTCCGTCGGTGGCGCCGGTGTCCAGAGGGACGAGCGCGACGCCCGGGAAGCCGGCCATCCGCCCGGCGATCTCCGACATGATGGTGTCGCTGATGGCGTCGTCGGCCGGGTTGCGCGAGATGTTGGCGAACGGGGAGACGGCGATCTGGATCGCCGGGCCCGCGGACGGGGCGGGAGCGGGAACCGGGGCGGCCGCGGCCCGCGCGGCCGGAGCGGCCGCCGTCCGCGGACCCGGGGCGGCGGGGGCACGCGGCCCCGGGGAGGGCGCGGCCGCCGCCATCCGCGGCGCGGTCGCCGCCGGCATGTGACCGGCCAGCTCGGCCCGCAGCGCCGCGATCAGCCGGCTCGTCAGGGCGTCGCGCCCGGAGACGGTGCCGTCCACGCGGACCGACCCCAGCAGGTCGCCGGTGGCCACGTCGACGACCCGTCCCGTCACCCGCAACTGCTCTCCGACGCGCTGGTAGCCGCCCCCCGCGAGCCAGGTGGCCCCGCCGGCCATCGCGCGCTGGATGGCGTTCGACTCGTCGCCGGGGGCCAGCAGCACCACCTCCATGCCGGCGGCCCGCTGGAGGGCGATGCGGAGCACCGCCCGCATCTCCTCGCCGATGACGTCGTCGGCGGGGTTGCGCGACACGTTGCGGAAGGGGAGCAGGGCCACCACCGGCCGGGGAGCGCCCGGGGCGAGCGGGGCGTCGGCGCGGGCCGGCCTCGCGGCGGGCGCCGGCGTCGGCGCGTCGGCGCGGGCCGGCCTCGCGGCGGTGGGCATGGGCGCCTCGCCGGCGGGGCCGCGCCCTCCGGGTCCGCCGGGGCGCCGCATCGGCGGGGCGTCGGCCGCCGGCGCCGCGGCGGGTGCGTCCGCCGGCGCCATGCGGGCCTCCCGCCGGCCGGGTCTCCCCGGGCGGGGGCCGCCGGCCGGGTCCATCGGCGCGGTTGCGCCGGCGGCGTTTCCGGGTCCGCGGCCGCCGCCGAAGCGCGGTCGTTCCGGCTCGGCGCGGGCCATGCGATCTTCTGCGCCGGCCGGCGGTGCCGCCGGTCGGGCGCCCGCGCGGCGGACCGGTGCCGCCGCCGGCGCCCCGCCGTTGCGCAGCGCGGCGATGCGATCGCGGATGGCGGCAATCTGCTCTTCGCGCGTCAGGGTCGGATCGAGCTCGAAGTCGTCGCGGCGGGGGGCCGGGGCGCGCGCGGCGGCGGCCGCCGGCCGATCGGGGCGGGCCATCTCGCGCCTCGCCGCCGCGATCGGGTCCGGCATGCTCGCGGCCGTCCCGTCCGCGGGAACCGCGCCTGGCTCCCGCGCCGGGGCAGGGCGTCGCTCCGCCGGGGATTCCGCCGCCGGGCCGGCGCCCGATGCCGCCGGCGGGGTCGGCCGCTCCGCCGCGGGAGCGCCGGCCGCGGGCGCGGTCGTTCGGCCGGCATCCGCCGAGGTCACGGTCCCCGGGGGAGCCGCCGAAGTCGTCGCCGGCGGGGAAGCGGCCGCGGCCTCCGCGCCGGGCCCGGGCGCGGGGTCGCCGCCGGAGGCGCGCGCCATCGTCGCGGGCTCCGCCCCGGCCACCTGCACCGCCATGCCCTCGATGACGGCGTCGAGGGCCGAGATGGACACCCGCTCACCCGCCGCGAGCCCGCCCTGCACCAGCACGTGCTCGCTCGTCGAGCGCAGGATGTCGACCTGCCGGTACCGCAGCCGGCCGTCGTCGTCGACAATCAGGACCTGGTCGCGCCCGTTCAGCGCCGCCCACGGCAGCACCACCACGTCGTCCACGCGCCGTCCGGTTATCTCCGCCTCCACGAACATGCCCACCGCCAGGGGAGGGCGGGTCGGGTCGGGGCCCGGCGCGTAGGGATCGTCGACCTCGGCCACGACGTGCACCATCCGGCTCACGGGGTCGATCTCGCCCTCCGTGCGCACGATCCGGCCCTGCCAGGAGTAGCGGCGCCCCGCGAAGTCGGCCGACAGGGTGACGGCGGGGCCGACCTGCTGCCGCGCGCCCCGGTAGGACATCGGCACGTCGACGTAGGCCAGCTCCTCGTCGGGGAGCGGCAGCCGGACCTCGGCCGAGTCGACCGCGTAGATCCGCCCCACCGCCGTCCCGCGGTTCACGAACTGCCCGACGTCGACGTCCTTCGTCTGGACCCGCCCGGCGTAGGGGGCGCGCACCTCGGCGCGCTCGAGGTCCCGCCTCGCGCGGTCGATGGCCGCCTCGGCGGAGGCCACCGCGGCCCGGGCGTCCTCCACCTGCGGCAGGCGCAGGGTGAGGGGGTTGGCGTCCCCCTGGCCGATCTCCTCCCACTCGCGCCGGGCCACCTCCGCCTCCGCCTCTTCCTGGGCGAGGCGGAGCTGCGCCTGGGCGAGCTGCGACCGGGCCGCGATGAGCGCCTGCTGGTAGTCGTAGGGATCGATCTGCAGCAGGACGTCGCCCTCCTCGAAGAACCCCCCCACCGCGAAGGCCGGCGACACGTCGAGCACGGTCCCCGCGATCTCCGGCACGAGCTGGCTGGCGGTGCGCGGCTGCACCGTGCCCTGGCTCGACACGGTGAGGTCGACGCTCTCGAACGCGACCGTCTGCACCCGCACCGCGGGCGGCGTCACCACCGGGGTCAGGGTCTCGACCGGCGGGCGGTTCGCCCACATGACGAAGGCCGCGGCGAGGGCGACGCCGAGGACCAGGAACGGGAGCAGGGCCTTGAGCAGCCGAGTGAGCATGGGTGACATCGATGTGTTCCTCCGGACGACGCCCGCGTCGCCCGTCAATCGGCGGCGCCGGGCATGGGCGGCGCCTCGTCGAACCCGCCGCCGAGCGCGAGATACAGGTCCACCCGGTTCTCGAGCCGTTGCCGGCGGGCCGCGATGAGGTCGCCTTCCGCCTGCAACGCGAGTCGCTGCGACTCGAGCACGGTGATGTAGTCGTCGAGCCCCGTCCGGTACCGGTCGTCGGCGATGATCTCCGCCGCCCGCGACTGCTCGGCCGAGATCGCGAGGTAGCGTTCGCGCTCGAGAAGGTACTCCTCGGCCGCGAGGGCCGTCTCCACCTCCGAGAACGCCTGGAGGGCGGTGTTGGCGTATATCGCCAGCTCCTCCGCGGCCCGCGCCTCGGCGCGGTCGACGGCGGCACGCAGGCGCCCTCCCTGGAGCAGCGGCTGTATCACGTTGCCGAGCAGGGTCCAGACGCCGAAGTCCCGGTCGAGGAGGTCCTGCAGCGCGCCGGTGGCGGTGCCGGTGTTGGCGGTCAGGCTGATGCGCGGGTAGAGGTCGCGTTGCGCCACGCGCAGGCGCTGCCGGGCCGCGGCGATGCGGCGCTCGGCCGCCACGAGGTCGGGGCGACGCCGCACCAGCTCGGCCGGGAGCCCGCCGGGAATCGTCGCCGGCGCGTCGGGCAGGTCGGACGGCATCGCGATCGACCCCGCCGCGTAGAGGCCCATGAGGACCTCGAGCTGCCGGACGGCGGCGTCGAACTGCTGCCCCCGCTGCTCGCGGAGCGCTTCGGCGTTGGCGAGGTTGGAGAGGGCCAGGCGCACGTCGAGGGCCGGCCGGATGCCCTGCTCGAACCGCTCGCGCACCTGCTCGGACGAGGCCCGGAAGCTGGCCACCGTGGCCTCGGCGAGCCGGAGCTGCTGCCGCGCCTCGGCAATCGCGAACCACGCCTTCGTCGTCTGGCCGGCCAGCGAGAGCTGGGCGGCCCGCAGGTCCGCGGCCCGGGACTGCAGGTCGGCGAGGGCGGCCCGGGCGCCGGCGCGCAGCCGGCCCCACAGGTCCGCCTCCCAGGTGAGGTCGAGCGAGACCCCGTAGTTCGTGAAGACGGTGCTGAGCACCCGGTCCTCGGCCCCGGGAATGGGGAACCCGATGAAGTTCTGCTTGCGCTGCGATCCGTCCAGGCCCACCTGGAGCTGGGGCTGGAGGTCGGCCCCCGCGACGCGGGAGTCGGCCAGCGCCTGCTCGAGCCGGGACGCCGCCGCCTGCAGGTCGTAGTTCTGCCGGAGCGCCGATTCCACGACGCCGTCGAGGCCGGGGTCGCCGAAGTCGGTCCACCACGTCAGGGCGGGGCCGCCGCCGGTGTCGGCGCGGGCGGTCCACGTCGCCGGGACGTCGCCGCCGAGCGCGGGATGGTCCTCGAGCGGGGCGGTGGCGCACCCGGTCGCCAACAGGAGCAGGCCCATCAGGCTGCCCGCCCTGCCGAGAATCATTGTCCTGGTCTCTGCCGCCATGGTGGTCGTACGGGACGTGGCGCCGCCGGAAGACCGCCGCATGCCCCTCGAGAAATCATACCGCGTCGGCGGGCAGGAAGTTCCGCGGCGGCGCCGCGGGGGCCGGAATCGCCGGTCTTCCGGGCGAAGAATCAGTTGAATCCTGACTGCGACCCCGGTATTCTTCAAGCCCGAAGCTGTTCGGCGAGCGGCTGGGCGGTGCGTGCCGTCCCGCCGCCCGCGGTCGTCGCGCCTCCGGTGCACCGGCATCGGGGCGGCGCGCCGTGGGCGGACGGGCCGGCGGTTCACGCACCGGCACATGGACCCGCTGTGCATCGGTGGCGGCGCGCCGCCGTCCATGAACGGGTCGCATCACCACGAGGGCGCAATCATGGATCTGTTTCAGTACGGGACCGACCCCTGGGGACAAGAGATCATCATCCGGCTCGCGTGGGGCCTGCTGACCCTGTCGTTCTGGGCCGGTATCGGGTTCGTCGTGTTTCATGCGGTGTACGCCGTGGTCTGGAAGCCGCGGGTCGAGCCGGAAGAGGCGTCGGCCGCGGCCGACGCCGCCATTCCCGAGAAGATCGTGCGGCACACCGGCGCCGCCCGGATGTTCCACTGGGTGATGGCGGCGTCCATGCTCGCGCTCCTCATCACCGGCTTCTTCCCGATCGTGGGGCTCGAGTTCAGTTGGCTGACCATCCACTGGGTGTCCGGCCTGATCCTGATCCTGTGCATCGTCTACCACATCGTGCACGCCTCCTTCTTCCTCGACTTCTGGTCGATCTGGATTCTTCCCCGCGACCTGAAGGAGGCGGTCCGGCGCACCCAGCGCCAGCTCGGGGCCACCGTCGCCATCGACAAGCACGGCAAGTACCCGCTCGACCACAAGCTCTACCACCTCGCCGTCACCATCTTCGGCCTCGTGGTCTCCGTCAGCGGGCTGGTGATGATGTTCAAGATCGACAACCCGATCGTGCCGATGAACGAGATGCTCTTCACCGGCGCGGCCATGGGGAACGACCAGGCCTGGGGCATCGTCTATGCCACGCACGGCTTCTCGGCGGTGTTGTTCGTGATGCTCACCATCACCCACATCTACTTCGCCATCCGGCCCGAGAAGCTGTGGATCACCAAGTCGATGGTCTTCGGGACGGTGAGCCGCGAGGACTACCTCGCGCACCACAGCCCGCAGCGGTGGGACGTCACCCCGCCGAAGCCGAAGGCCAAGCCCCCGGCGCCGGCTCCCGCGGCGGCCGCGCCACCGCCGGCCGCGCCACCGCCGGCCCAGAGTCAACCGGCGTCGTAGGAGCCTGCGCCGTGGAACGGCGCGGACTCCCGTAGGATTGGATGCGGGCAGCGGCGCCGCACGGCGGCGCTGCCCGAGCGAGGAGCCGCAGGTGGCCGACACGACCACGGAGGGTCTGAGGAAACGCATCGACGCGCTCGAGGGGGGCTACGAGTACTTTCTGAGCTACGCCTCGAAGGGCTACAAGGGCGAGCCGGGCGTCGGCGACGGCGAGTTGCGGCGCCTGCTCCACGGCATGGACCAGGCCCTCGACGGGCTCGGTGCGTTTCTCGCGGCGACGGTGCGCGAGCGGGGCCTCGAGCCGGCGTCCGCGTACGACGGGTTCATCGACGTGCTCGCCGGCGACGCCGATCGGGCGCGGAAGGTGCTGGGGCTCGTCCGGGCCCAGCCCGGCATCAGCAGCCAGGTCATCGACAACCTGAACGGGTCGATCCACCTGCGGGCATTGCTCACGGACCTGTTCCTCATCGACGAGATCCTGCGCCCGCGCGCGTCCGAGGCGATACCGGCGTCGGCGCTGGCCGACGAGAAGCCGCCGCCGGAGCCCGCTTCGACCTGATTCGTTCCGTCGGGTCCGTACGCCGCGAGTCTCTCGAGGCGCGGCGGAGGGCGGTGGGGCGCCGGTGGGCCACGAGGCGGCCGATTGCCGGCCGTGTGCCAGGGAGAACGACGATGAGCCAACGCAGTCAGGCGGCGTGGGCGGCGGTGATCGCGATCGGGCTGACCGGACCGCCGGCGGCTCTCGGGCAGGGGCAGGCGGCGGGCGAGACCGATACCGCGTCCACGTGGACCCTGCCGCGCCTGCCCGACGGGCAGCCCGACTTCCAGGGCTACTGGACCACCCAGACCTTCACCCCCCTCGAGCGGCCCGAGTACCTGGGCGACCAGGCGTTCTACACCGAGGAGGAGGCGGCGGCCCTGCACGCGCAGCTCACGGCCGAGGGCGTCGACCCGTCGGCGCGGAGCGCGATCAACATCGAGGATCCCGAGGAGAGGGAGCGCGCCCTCTACCAGGTCAACCGCGACCCGTCGTACGTCCACTACGACAACGAGATCTGGCTGCGCACGCCGGTGCCCAAGGGCCTGTCGACGCGGCGCACGTCGCTCATCGTCGATCCGCCGAACGGCAGGTTCCCGCCCCTGACCCCGGCGGCGGCCGAGAAGCTGGCCGCCGAGGCGGAGGCGAGGCGGCTCCCGAGCGCGTTCGACAGCCACGAGGTCCGGCCGTTCCCCGAGCGCTGCATCGTGTGGGCGCACGAGGGTCCGCCGAACCTGCCGCCGGCCTACAACGACATCCACCAGATCTTCCAGACGCCCGACCACATCGTCATCTTCACCGAGCTGAACACCAACCCGCCGAGGATCATCCCCCTCGACGGGCGGCCGCACGTCTCCGAGAAGATCCGCCACTTTGCGGGCGACTCGCGCGCCCGGTGGGAGGGCGACACGCTGGTCGTCGAGACCACCAACTACAACGCGCGGCGGCGCTTCCGCGGGTCCACCGACGCCCTGCACGTGGTGGAGCGGTTCACGCGCATCGACCCCGACGAGATCACCTACGAGTTCACGGTCAGCGATCCGAACACGTGGACGGCGCCGTGGACCGTGGAGCTGCCGATGGTGACGACCGAGGGGCCCATGTACGAGTACGCCTGCCACGAGGGCAACCACGACATCCGGCACATCCTCGAGATCTACCGGAACCTGGAGAGGCAGGCGGCGGAGGCCGAGGCGGCCGAGCAGGCGTCGAGGTGAGGGGCCGAGGGATGGAGATTCGGACCGGATTGACGGCGGGGCTGCTCGTCGCCGCCATGGGGCTTCCCCTCGCGGGTCAGGAGCAGCGCGCGAGAACCCGCAGGCCCGAGCCGCAGGTCGAGTTCGTCCAGACCGTCGGCTGCGTCGAGCGCCGGACCCGGGCGGAGTCGACCTGGTGGCTGACCCGCGCCGCCGAGCCGACGGTGACGCGGGCCGGCGTCTTCAACGAGGTCCAGGTCGGCGAGGCGCGGGAGACCGCCCTCGCCGACGGGGAGTTCCGCCTCATCGGCTTCGCCGACTTCCTGACCCCCGAGGGCCTGCTGAACTTCGGCGACCGCGCCCTCTTCACCGATCCCGACCAGATCAACGCCAGCGGCGAGCTGCGGCCGGGCCGCACCGTGCTCGTCAAGGGGCTCCTCATCGAGGCGGACGGCGAATCGCGCATCAACCTCACGTCGGTGGTCGGCCTCACGGACAGTTGCGACTGACCAGGCCCTGACGCTTGGCGCGCGTCCGCGTGTGCACGACGCCGCGGAGGTCGGTCCCCGGGTGCGCCGGCCGTTCCGGACAGTCTCGCAGGCTGTTCCTTGGCGGGAGCCGAGGGCCACGGGTCCCCAGCCGCTGCAACGCTACTGGCTGACGTCGGTCCCGGCGCGGCGATTGATGGCCGTCCACATCTTCACCAGAGGCGTGATCGGCGCCAGCCGCACGGCGAGTTCGCGCAGCCGGCAGGCCACCGGGTTCGTCGCGCCCATGATGCGTGCCGTCCGGCGTCCCTGGGCCACCAGGACCGCCGTCTTCTCGCGCCGGTCGCGCTCGTACGCCCGCAGCGCTTCGCCGACGTCCCCGTTCTCTGCGCCGCGCCCTGGCCGGTGTGCGGCAGCACCGGGTGGGCGGCGTCCCCGAGCAGGGTGACGGCGCCCTGGCCCCAGAACGGCAGCGGGTCGCGATCGAAGAGCTCGTCGACGCGCATGTCGGTGGTCCCTGACGTCACCGCGCGGAACGTCTCGTCGAACCGCGGCGACACGTGTCTCAGAATCGCGGCCGGATCATCGCGCATGCCGGTCGGCAGCAACTCCTGCGCCAGCGCGAGCCCCCAGTAGATGCCCGTGTCGCTCGCCCGGGCCAGGAACGATTCCACCCCTGGCCCCATATAGTGGATGCCGGACAGGCCGTCGAGGTGATCCACGGCACCGTGCGCCGCCGCGCGTACCGCGACGAGTCCGCTCGACCGCGGCGGCGGCTCCGTCGGATGGAGCGCACGCCGAATCACGGACCCGGTGCCAGTCCGCGCCGACCAGCAGGTCGCCTTCGGCGGCGTCCCCGTCCGCGGTCCGCAGAATGACGCGTTCGCCCGCCACCGAGAACCCGGTCGCCTCGCAGGCGGGCGTGACCGTGCTCTCCCCGACCGCCTCCAGCAGGGCGCCGTGGATGGCCGGGCGCAACGCCACCACCGTCGGGCCGCCCATCACCTGCGGCGGGGGAAAGTCCGCACGCTTCAGGATGGTGCCGTCCATCCGCCGCGCCTCGCCCCGGGTCGGCACGACCCCGCGAGCCAGCACCACGTCGGCGACCCCCAGCTCGCGCAGCGCCGCCGTCGCGTTCGGGGCGACGAGCAGCGCGAAACCGAGCTCCCGCACCGACGCGGCGCGTTCGAAGACGCGGACGTTCCAGCCCGCCTTGCGGAGGGAGATGGCAGCCGACAGGCCGCCGATGCCGGCGCCGACGATGAGGGCTGTGCGCGTCATCTCCCGGGTCTCTGCACGGTTGACACGGGCGCCGTTACCCCGACATGCTGCCGGTTGCGGCGACGGTGGTCACGGCGTCCGCAGGGACGCCGAGCATCGCGTGGTCGCGGCCGTGGTGGTCACGGCGCCCGCAGGGGAGGCCTAGCAGCAGGGGAGGCCGAGCATCGCGTGGTAGCATGCTGTGATGTCCGATGCTGCCGGCCTTGCGCAGCGCCCTTGCACCCTTAACCCGCGAACCGGCAGTCGCGCCGGCCGCACCAAGGGGAGGCTTGAGCGCCTGTCGTGAGTATCTCCGTGATTGCGCCGGCTACGCAAACCGGCCCCCTGAGCGCCCCGGAACGGAATCGTCTCAGGCCCGAAGACCGCGCCGTTCACGACTGGTACCGCTTCGTCCTCTCGTTCCCGTCGCACCTCGTACGTGACTACCTCAGCGCGTTCGGGGTGGATTCACGGCAGAGGGTGCTCGATCCGTTCTGCGGCACTGGAACGACACTGGTCGAGTGCAAGAAGCTCGGCATCCCGAGCGTCGGGATCGAGCGCAACCCGATGGCCGGCTTCGCGAGCCGTACCAAGCTGGACTGGAGCATCGATCCCGATACGCTCGTCTCCCACGCCAAAGAAATCGCCGGGCTGGCGCTCGACCGGCTCCGGCGCGAGGGAATCGACGACTTCGGGCCGGCGCCCCTGTTTCGGGCGGAGCCCCCGCCGGTCGCGGGCCTGCGGACGTTGCCGCCCGAGCGCCTGAGCCTGCTGCTGAAGAACTCGATCAGCCCGCTACCGCTTCACAAGACGCTGCTGCTGCTGGACGCTCTGGAAGAGCATCGCGACGACCCGTTCCACGCTCACGAGCGGCTCGCGCTCGCGTCCGCGTTGGTCTCGGACATCGGCAACCTGCACTTCGGCCCGGAGGTCGGTGTCGGGCGCATTCGGGAGGACGCGGCGGTCGTCGGTCCGTGGCTGGATCGCGTCAGGGTGATGGCGGATGACGTCGTGTCCTTGCGGAAGCAGGCCGGGACCGAAGCCGCCGTCCACCTTGCGGACGCGCGCCGGCTCGAGGACTTCCTGGAGCCCTCGTCCGTCGATGCCGTCATCACGTCGCCGCCGTATCCCAACGAGAAGGACTACACCCGAACGACGCGGCTCGAGAGCGTGCTGCTCGGTTTCGTCCGGGACAAACAGGATCTCCGAGGCTTGAAGCAGGGACTCGTTCGATCGAATACCCGAAGCGTGTACAAGGCCGACGCCGACGACGCCCTCGTCGCCGATCACGCAGGTATTCAACGCATCGCCCGGCTCATCGAAGAGCGACGCATCGAACTGGGCAAGACCTCGGGTTTCGAACGCCAGTACGCGCGAGTCACGAAGCTGTACTTCGGCGGCATGGTCCGGCATCTCGCCGGCCTCCGGAGCCGGCTGCGTCCCGGTGCGAGACTCGCCTACGTTGTCGGAGACCAGGCATCGTACCTGCGGGTCATGATCCGGACCGGCAAGATTCTCGGCGAGCTGGCCCAGTCACTCGGCTACGAGCTGACGGCCATCGACCTGTTCAGGACCCGGATCGCGACGGCCAGCCGGCAACAGCTTCGCGAAGAGGTCGTCCGACTCCGTTGGCCCGGTTGATCCCGACCCGGCTGCGCCTCGTGTCCAAGCCGAACGTGTACGCCGCGATCGTTGAGGAGATCTTCGAATCAGGTCCCGAGAACCGCACTGCCAAGTTAGCCCGTCGGTTCCTGCGCCCGCTCAAGGCAGCGCGAACACGAACAGGTTGTTCCCCGCGCTCGGCCGCAGCTCGGGCGTCAACCCCAGGAAGCCCGAGGCGGTGCCGGCGGAGCCGGTGCCGACCGCCACGTACTGCCGCCCGTCCACCGCGTAGCTGATCGGGAAGCTCGTCACCGCGGAGCCGAGGTTGATCTCCCACAGCACCTCGCCCGTCTCCTGGTCGAACGCCCGGAAACGCCCGTTCACGTCGCCGCCGAACACCAGCCCGCCGCCGGTGGCGACCAGCGACATGGTGGCGGAGCGCTGCGAGTGGAGCCAGCGGGTCTCTCCCGTCTCGGCCGAGATCGCCTGCACGGTGCCGACCTGGTCCATGCCCGGGGCGATCTGGTTGCGGACGGCGAGGGCGTAGTGGCTGCCGGCGTCGGTCGAGGCGAGCATGCGCGCGCAGACGTTGCGCAGGGGCATGTACATGGTGTTGGTCAGGGGGCTGTAGGCGCCCGCCTCCCAGTCCTTGCCGCCGAACCAGCTCGGGCACGCCAGCACCTCCTGGCCCTCGGCGGTGAAGACGATCTCGCCGTTGGGGGTGACGGCCCCGGTGGCCCCGTCGATGTCGGTGATGACGTTCTGGGGCACGGTCGGGGTGGCCCACAGGAACTCGCCGGTCTCGCGGTCGAGGGTGTACACGACCCCGGTCTTGCCGGGAATGCCGGTCACCACCCGCCGCGTCTCGCCGGTCGTGAGGCCCGGGTTGATCCAGCTCACGGCCGACGGGTCGGGGGCCACCGCGGTGTCGACGAGCAGGCGCTCGAACGGGTGGTCGAGGTCCCAGTGGTCGTTCAGGTGCTGGTAGTACCAGACGATCTCGCCGGTGTCGGCGTCGAGGGCCAGCGTGGAGTTGTGGTACAGGTGCGTGTTCTCGATGCCGCCCCGCAGGAACTTCGGCGCCGGCGACGTGACGGACGTGCCGACGTAGACGAGGTTCAGCTCGGGGTCGACGCTGGGGGCCGTCCACGACCCCACGTGCACGCGGTCCTCGTAGGGCACGTCGCCCCACGTCTCGTCGCCGGGCTCGCCGGGCGCGGGCACGAGCCGCCGGCGCCACAGCTCCTCGCCGGTCTCGGCGTCGTGGGCCGCGATGATGCACGCCTCGGGCCCCGCCCACGGGCGGCAGCTCCGGCCCGAGAAGGCCTTGCCGCCGGAGACGATGGGGCCCGACGAGTGCCGGGCGGGGTTGACGGTGTAGTCGAGGATCTGGGTCTCCCAGACCAGCTCGCCGGTGCGGGCGTCGACGGCGTAGATGTAGTCGTCGTTGCTCGTGTCGATGATGCGGGTGCCGTGGATGGCGATGTTGCGGTTCACGCTGACGAGCCCGCGGATGTAGTCGTCGATGTCGTCGGGCAGGTCGCGGCGGTACTCCCAGCGGAGGTCGCCGGTCACCGCGTCGATGGCCTGGATGACGTCGTTCGGGTTCGGCATGTAGAGGACGCCGCCGTAGGCGATGGGCGTGCCCTGCTGGCTGCCGGGGGCGAGGGCGCGGGTCCACACCATGCGCAGGTCGCCGACGTTCTCGCGGTCGATCTGGTCCAGCGGGCTGTACCCCCAGCCGTCGAGGGTGCGGCGCCACATGAGCCAGTCGCCGTCCGCCGGGTCCGCGAGCATGGCGTCGGTGACGGGAACGAAGTCGTCGCCGGTCTGCGCGGCGGGGTGCGAGACGAAGGCCGCCGCGACGACGGCCGCCGCCGACAGCCAACGGGCAGTGGTGCGCAATGGGTGCATGGTTCTGACTCCCGTCCGTGATTCCAGGCCGGTCTGCACTGACGGTCCCATTCTACCCGCCCGGCGTCCCGCGAGAAGACCCGGAACACCACCTCCGGCTCGTGGATGGCCAGCCTGGACAGGGCGAGGGTCGGGGCGGCGAGGGATGCCGGATGGGGCCGTGGTCAGCCATCGCGACGGTGCCTCCCCGTCAGCGAGATGATCATATATTGACATCAAGATGCCTCACTACTAACATCGCCTGCAATGAGGACGACACTGAGCCTGGATGACGATGTCGCCGCCAAGCTGCAGAAGGAAACCCGGCGCAGGAAGACGAGCTTCAAGGCGGTCGTCAACGACTGCCTGCGCCGGGGGCTCGAGGCGCCGTCGGAGGCGGAGCTCGCCGAGCCCTTCTCGGTCGAGCCGCGCCCGATGGGTCTTCGAGCCGGTCTCGACCTCGATGACATCGGCGGATTGATCGAGCTCCTCGACGGACCGGTGCGGCGATGACGCTGGTCGACGCCAACCTGCTGCTCTACGCCTACGACTCGGAGAGTCCCCATCACGCGTCGGCGCGGCAGTGGCTTGCGGCCGAGTTGTCCTCGGGCCGGCCGGTGCGGCTCGCCCTGATCACCCTGCTGGCCTTCGTGCGGATCGCCACGGATCGCCGCGTCTTCGCACGGCCGCTGTCTCCCGGCGATGCGTGCGCACTGGTCGAATCGTGGCTCGACCAGCCCAACGTGCGACTCCTCCAGCCGGGCAGCCGGACGTGGCAGCTCCTGGGAGGGATCTGCGAGCAAGGTCAGGCCAGGGGCGCGAGGATGCTGCCGTCCGCGGCCCGGAACCGCTGCAGCACCGACCAGAGCTGCCGGCGCGACTGCGGGTCGAGCCCCGTCGTCGGCTCGTCGAGGAACAGCAGCTCGGGGTCGCCGACGAGCGCGCACCCCACGGCCAGCCGCTGCCGCTGCCCGCCCGAGAGATGGACGACCCAGGTGCCCGCCTTCGATTCGAGGCCGACGGTCTCGAGCACGTCGGCCACCGTCCGGCCCTCGCGGTAGAACGAGCGGAACAGCCCGAGGGTCTCGGCCACCGTCAGCCGCTCGTCGAACTGCGTCTCCTGCAAGTGGATGCCCAGCCGCTGCCGCAGCGCGTCGTCGTCCGCGCCCCAACGCGACCCCAGCACCTCCACCGCCCCCGCGTCGGGCGCCAGCAGGCCTTCGAGGATCTCGATGGTGGTGGTCTTGCCGGCCCCGTTCGGACCCAGCAGGCCGAAGCACTCGCCGCGGCGCACCGCGAGGTCGAGCCCGTCGACCGCGGTCAGGTCGCCGTAGCGCTTCACGAGGCCCCGGCAACTGAGGGCCGGACTGCCGGCCGCCGTCGAAGACATCGCCACGAGCCGCTCAGAACCGGAGCAGGCGGTTCACCTTGACGATGAACGCCCGGTTGTTCAGGACGGGGAACCGTCCGAAGCCGTCGAGCCCGGTGTTCCGGTCCTCGTTGTAGACGACGAAGAGCTCGCTGCCGGGGCGGTACTCCCACCGGAAGCGGATGTTCGCCGACACCTGGTTCAGGCGCGAGTTGTACTGCACGAGGGCGCTCGCGAACATGAGCGGGGTCATCGTCCAGGTGGCCCGCGTGCCGACGAGATCCGTGCGGAACTCGCCCTGGGGCAGGTCGATCCAGTTGATCGACAGCGACGGCTCGACCGAGACCTGGTTGGTGATGGTGACCCGGCCGCGGCTGACGCCGAGGGTGGTCTTGGTCCCCCCGTAGAACGAGCCGTGCTCGGCGATGACGTTGGCCGAGAAGCGGCGCTGCTGGCCGAAGTTGTAGCCGAGCTGCAGGTTGGTGAAGTCGTAGCCGGCGACGGGGAGGACGACGTCCGGTGCGATGAGGAACGGCCGGGGCAGGAACTCGTAGGAGTCGATGGCGCTGACCGTGAGCTGGTCGCTGTTCTCCCACTCGATGGTGAACAGCCCGGTGGCCTCGCGGGTCTCGACCGCCCCGCCGAGGTTCTCGACGTAGGCGAGCGAGCCGGTGCCGACGAAGCGCCGCACCGCCGCGATCGACGCGGGGCGCGGGCTGAAGCGGAACTCGGCGAAGCTGCGCCGCATGTCGCGGCGCCGCACGAACCCCACCTCGGGGCGGAAGTCCTCGCCGATCAGCAGGTGCTCGAGCTGCGCGCCGTAGCGGTCGCCGGCATAGTCGAGGTGACCCCGGTAGCTGGCGTCGTTGCCGGTCAGGCCGTCGGTCCGGGTGCGGGCCCAGTGGGTGTTGACGGTGAGGTCGTCGTAGAAGCCGAAGGCGCCGTCGACGCCGTACGCGGCGTTCGACCCGTGGCCGAGCTGGTGGCGGGACCGGCCCGTGAACATGGCGCCGACGCTGCTGCGCCGCAGGACGTCGCGCTTGGCCCGCAGCACCGTGAAGTTCGTCGGCAGCACCTCGGGCGGCTCGTCCTCCCGCGCGCGGGGGTCGAGCAGGTCGGCGGACGGCTCGTCCTCGAACGGGAGCGCGCCGGCGTGGATGTTGAGGGCGCCCAGGGTCCAGAGGCCGGCCCGGCCGGTCAGCCGCCCCCCCGCCCGCAGCGGCACCTCCCGGGTCTGGTGGAGGCCGATGCGCCGGCTGTAGAAGAGGATGGGCGTGTCGCTGACGCCGGCGAGGCGGCCGCTCGTCGACGCGCCGCCGAAGCTGAACGTCCCCTGGTTCTCGAGGAAGAACTCGCGCTTCTCGGGGAAGAACAGGTTGAAGCGGGTCAGGTTGATCTGCTGCTCGTCGGCCTCGACCTGCGCGAAGTCGGGGTTGGCGGTGAAGTCGCCGGTCAGCCCCTGGGTGACCCCGTACTTGACGTCGAGGCCCACGTCGCCGCCCGGATCGTTGGTCGTCGACCCCGACGACGCGGCGGTGGTCACGTCCCCGATGACGTACGGCTTGACCTCGACCAGCCGCGACGCCTCGGGCGCGTCGATACCGACGAGGGTCGCGGCGAGCGAGGCGCGGAAGTGCCCGCGCAGGCTCTGGGCGGCCGACAGGGGGGTGAGGTAGGACGACTCGTTCCGCCAGCGGTTGACGCGCCGCGCCTGGAAGCCCCAGGTCTGCGGGCCGGCGCCGGGATAGCGGAGCGACTTGAACGGCAGCGCCGTCTCCATCGCCCAGCCTCCCTCGAAGCGGCTGACCGCAACGTCGTAGACGGGGTTCCAGTCGAGGTTGATCTGCGACTCGTTGACGACCTCGGCGTCGAGCCGGCCGCCCACCGCCGACACCTCGAAGAGCACCCCGTTGCGGCGGGAGTAGAACGTGTCGAACGACCACGCGAAGTTGTCGTCGCGCACGATGCGGGTGTTGTCGCGGCGCATCTCGCTCGCCATGACGCGGTCCGGCCGCGACTCCCAGCAGCGGGCGACGACGTAGACCTGGTCGTCGTCGAACAGCAGCCACACCTCGGTCTTCTCCGAGGCCGGCGCGCCTTCCACGGGATCGTTCTGGATGAACCCGGACATCGACTCGACCCGGTCGTAGACGGCCTCGTCGAGCCGGCCGTCGATGCGCAGCGGGGTGTCGACGCGGACGGCGCGGACGGTCACGCCGGTGGCGTCGCGGGCGATGACGGCGGGGGGAACGGGGGGCGGCGGGCCGAAGATCCGCGCCGGCCGGGGGGCCAGGGCCTGCTGAGCGGCGGCGCCGGCCGCGGCCAGCAGCAGGGCGGGCAGGACCAGGAAAGCTGCTATACTGATGGTTCCACGTCCGTGCGCCCTTAGCTCAGCTGGATAGAGCGTCTGGCTACGAACCAGGAGGCCGCAGGTTCGAATCCTGCAGGGCGCGCCACTTCCTCTCCTCACGATCTCGTCCCGGTATCGAGCGCGGCCGCCGCCGTCCCGCCGAGCATCGTCGTCTGCGTCATCGCGTGCTGCCTCTCGTCGTCCCGCCCGGGAGCGTTCGGCCGCCGCCACCGAGCATCCATCGTATCCCAGGCCCGCGTCGTTGAACCCGACGCTTCCCGGCGATAGACTGCCTGCGACAGGATACGACGGCTGGAGGAGAACCGTGTCACCCAGACAGATGCGCTCGACCCTCGCCCCGTTCGTGCTCGCGCTGCTCGTGCCCGCGGCCGGCGGCCAGGCGCAGCCGGCCGGCGACCTCGAGTGGCCGACCTACGGCGGCGACCTCGCGAGCACCCGCTACTCGCCGGCCGACCTCATCACGGCCGACAACTTCGCGGACCTCGGGCTCGCCTGGACGCTGAGCACGGACAACTTCGGCCCCGAGCCCGAGTACAACCTGCAGTCGACCCCCCTCATGGTCGGCGGGGTGCTGTACACGACGGCGGGCACGCGGCGGGCGGTCGTCGCGGCCGATGCCGCGACGGGCGAGCTGCTGTGGACGCACCGCCTCGACGAGGGCGAGCGGGGCGAGGCGGCGCCGCGGCGGCTGTCGGGGCGCGGTCTGGCGTACCGCGACGACGGCGGGGCGGGCGAGATCTTCTACGTCACGCCGGGCTACCAGCTCATCGGCCTCGACGCCGCCACCGGCCGGCGGCTGCCCGGCTTCGGGACCGGCGGCATCGTCGACCTGAAGCTGACCCTGGACCAGGACATCGATCCGGTGACCGGCGAGGTGGGGCTGCACGCCGCCCCCATCGTCGCCGGCGACACCATCGTGGTCGGGGCCGCGCACCTGCCGGGCGGCCGGCCGCGGTCGATGCAGAACGTCAAGGGCCACATCCGGGGCTTCGACGCCCGCACCGGCGAGCGCAAGTGGATCTTCCACACCGTGCCCGGGGCCGACGAGTTCGGCAACGACACCTGGCTCGGCGACTCGTGGCGCTACACGGGCAACACCGGGGTGTGGGGCCAGATGACCGTCGACGCCGAGCTCGGCATCGCCTACTTCGCCACCGAGATGCCCACCAACGACTACTACGGCGGGCACCGGCACGGCGACAACCTGTTCTCGGACAGCCTCGTGGCCGTCGACCTCGAGACCGGCGAGCGCCTCTGGCACTTCCAGTTCATCCACCACGACGTGTGGGACTGGGATCTGCCGTGCGCCCCGATCCTGGTGGACATCACCGTCGACGGGCGGGAGATCGAGGCCGTCGCCCAGCCCAGCAAGCAGACGTGGCTCTACGTCTTCGACCGGGTCACCGGCGAGCCGGTGTGGCCCATCGAGGAGCGCCCCGTCGAGGCGTCGAACGTGCCGGGCGAGCTGCTGTCGCTCACCCAGCCGTTCCCGACGAAGCCCCCGGCCTACGACCGGCAGGGCGTGGGCCTCGAAGACCTGATCGACTTCACGCCCGAGCTGCGGGCCGAGGCCGAGCGCATCGCGTCGAACTACCGCATGGGCCCGATCTTCACCCCGCCGACGGTCTCGGTGCCCGAGGGGCCGTGGGGCACCCTGATGCTGCCGTCGCAGGCGGGGGGCACCAACTGGCCGGGGGCCTCGTACGACCCCGAGACCGGCGTCATGTACCTCTACAGCTACACCCAGGTGGTGTCGCTGGGGCTCGTCAACGACCCCGGGCAGTCGGACATGAACTTCATCCGGGGGCGGTCGCCGGAGATCTCGGCCGCGGAGGCGTCGCTGACCATCGAGGGCATTCCCATCATCAAGCCGCCGTGGGGCCGCATCACCGCCGTCGACCTCAACCAGGGCGAGATCGTGTGGCAGGTGCCGCACGGCGAGACGCCCGACAACATCCGGAACCATCCCCGCCTCGAGGGAGTCGACATCCCCCGCACGGGGCGCGTCGGGCGCATCGGGACGCTGAACACGAAGACCCTCGTCATCGCCGGCGAGGGGGGCATCTTCACCACGCCCACGGGCGAGCGCGGGGCGATGCTCCGCGCCTACGACAAGATGACCGGCGAGGAGGTCGGCGAGGTCTACATGCCGGCGCCTCAGTCCGGCTCGCCGATGACCTACGTGCTCGACGGCGTGCAGTACATCGTCGTCGCCACCAGCGGCAGCGGCCAGCCCGGCCGGCTGCTGGCGTACCGGCTGCCGCCGGAGTAGGGGGGGAGCCATGGCTCGAAGCAGGACATCCATCGGCCGGCGGCGGTTTCTGCAGACCGGCGCGCTCGGTATCGGTGCGGGCGCGCTCGGCCCCGGCGTGGCCGTGGGGCAGGGCGGCGGCGCGGCCGGGAGCGCGACCGAGCCGGGCAACGGCCGGGTCCGGATGAGCGGCGACGGCCTGGGGCTGACGCCGGCCGACCACGGCCGCCTCCTCAGCCGGCTCGCCGAGGAAGGGCGCATCGCCCGCGACAGCTACTCGAACGGCGGCGTCGTCGACGAGCTCGAGGAGCGGTTCGCCGCGCTGCTCGGCAAGGAGCGCGCGGTGTTCATGCCGACGGGGACCCTCGCCAACCACCTCGCGGTGCGGGCGCTGGCCGGGGGCCGGGGCCGCGCCATCCTGCAGGCCGAGAGCCACCTCTACAACGACTCGGGCGACTGCGTGCAGACGCTGAGCGGCATCACCATCATGCCGCTGGCGCCGGGCCGCGCCACGTTCACCCTCGAGGAGGTGCAGGACGTCATCGACCGCACGGCCAGTGGTCGGGTGTCGAGGCCGGTGTCGGTGATCTCGGTCGAGACCCCGGTGCGCCGACGCTTCGGCGAGCGGTTCGACCAGGCCGAGCTCGACCGCATCACCGCGTTCGCGCGCGAACGCGGCATCGGGCTGCACATGGACGGCGCCCGGCTCTTCCTGCAGAGCGCGTGCACCGGGGTCGACGTGGCCGAGTACGCGCGCCCGTTCGACACCGTGTACGTCTCGCTCTACAAGTACTTCAACTCGGCGTCCGGTGCGATCCTCGCCGGCCCGCGGGCCCTCCTCGACGACATGTACCACACGCGCCGGATGTTCGGGGCGGGGCTGCCCGGGGCCTGGCCGTTCGCGGCGGTGGCCCTGCACCACGTGCCGGGCTTCGTGGGCCGCTTCCGCCGGGCCGTCGCGGTGTCGGAGGCGTTCATCGAGCGGGTGACCCGGCACGAGGCGTTCGCGGTGGAGCGCATGCCGGCCCCCACGAACCTCTTCCGGCTGCGGGTGTCCGCCGCCGACCCTGCCGGCTTCCGCGAGCGGCTGCGCGAGCGCGGCGTCGACCTGGGGCGCCCCGGCCCGGACGGCCGCGTCCTCGTCGGCGTCAACGAGACATGGAACCGCACGACCGCCGAGTCGCTGGCCGAGCGCTTCACCGCGTCCCTCTAGAGGCTGCGCCGGATCGCTGAACTACGGCCGCGGGTTCCACGGCAACGACCCCCGGGCCGCGCACGGGTCACGCTGAACCTGACGTTGTGACCGCGCGCCGGGGGATGGAGCTCCTCCGTGACCACTGCGGTCCGCAGCCGCCGGGCGTGAGTCGTCGCGGCGGCCGCCGCCGGATGAGACCTTACCTGACGTTGTGACCGCGCACGGAGGATGGAGTTCTTCCGTGACCACCGCTGTCCAGCAGCCGCCGGGCGTAGGTCGTCGCGGCGCCGGCCACCGGATGAAACCTTTGCCACGGTCCCGCCGTATACACCGGACAGGACCGGGGGCGGCTGGCGGCATGGCCTGACCGCGAACCTCGGAAGAAACGCGGGCGCATGCGGTCCATGACCCCCGGTCGTGCGGCATGGCCCGGCAATCCCGGAGGGGAACAGTGATCGAGGCAACCACGGTTCGGCGCGCGGCGCTCGGGGCGATGACGGTGTTCGTGGCGTCGGGTGCGGCCATCGGCCTCCACGCCGCGCAGTCGCAGCAGGACCCGCAACCCTGGGTCCACGTCGACATGTCGGGGCGGACCACCATGAGCCTCAACCTGCCGCTCGCCGCCATCGAGGCGGCCCTGGCGATGGCGCCGGAGGCCATCGTCGACCGCGACGGGCAGCTTCAGCTCGGCGGTCAGCGCGAGATCCCGGTGACGGCGATCCGGGCCGCGTGGAGCCAGCTTCGTGACGCCGGCGATGTCGAGATCGCCAACATCCAGGAAGAAGGGCAGAGCGTCCGCATCGCCCGGGAAGGCGACACGATCCTGGTCGACGTCACCGGGACGGACGACGGCGATGACGCCGGAGACGGGGGCGACGCCGATGAGGACGGAGCCGAGCACGAGGACGGCGAGCACGACCAGGACGCCGACGGCGCCGGGCAGCGCCGCGCCCGCGGCTTCGTCGGCGAGGTGCAGGTCCGGGTGCCGGTGAGCGTGGTCGATGCGCTGCTGTCCGGCGCCGGGGAGACCCTCGACGTCCGCGCCGCCATCCAGCAGCTCAGCGTGCTGCGGGGCGAGATGGTCCAGGTGATCCATCCGGAGGGCCGGGTCCGGGTGTGGATCGACGAGAGCCCGACCCAGTAGCGTCAGCGCGGCCTCCAGTGGCGTCGGCGCGACCGTGAGGACGGGTTCGCAGTGTCGCTGGCGCGAAACACCGACCGCGCCCGCTCATGAATCGACGAGAGCCCGACCCGGCGGCGGCCGCATAAGGCGTCGCCGGGCAGGGAAGGACGGGGCGGCCCCGCAGCCGGGCGCCCCGTTCACACGTACGAGCGTTTTTCTCGGCGCCAGGCCTCGCCGCAGGTACCGTGCTACCTCTCGCGGATGGCGGCGACTCGCCGGGGGGGATTCGCAGGTGCCGGCGGCGCTGCAAGCCGGCGGTCGACGCCGTCGCGACACCGGGGTCGCGCGTACGGACTCTCCGCTGGCGCGAACCTTCTGCGGCGACGCTCTCGGATTCTCCGCTGGCGCGACCTCCTGCGGCGCTCTCGGACGGGACTCGGCTATGGGCACGCGCAAGTTGGTTGACGCCGAACGGGCACCAGGGGCGGCCAGCGAGGTGGGGCCGGCCGCGGACGAACGGTGGATGCGCGAGGCCCTCGCCGAGGCGCGGCTCGCCCGCGGGCGGGGCGAGGTGCCGGTGGGCGCCGTCGTCGTGCTCGACGGCGCCGTCGTCGGGCGGGGCGGCAACCAGCCCATTCACGCGACCGACCCCACCGCCCACGCCGAGGTCGTCGCCCTGCGCGACGCCGCCCGCACCGCCGGCAACTACCGGTTGACCGGCGCCGCGCTGTACGTGACGGTCGAGCCGTGCCTGATGTGCGCAGGCGCCCTGGTCCACGCCCGTATCGGCCGGCTCGTCTTCGGCGCCGCCGAGCCCAAGGCCGGCGCCGTCCGCTCGGTCATGCGGGCGCTCGACCACCCCGCCCTGAACCACCGGGTCGAGCTCTCCGGCGGCGTGCTCGAGCCGGAGTGCAACGCGCTGATGCGGGCGTTCTTCGCCGAGCGCCGGGCCGAGGAGAAGCGGAGGAAGGCTTGATCCGCGCTGCCGAAGGGGTAACATGGTACCCGCTTCGACGGAGAGATCTGGGGGTTCCGCATGCGTCACCTTCGCGGCGTTCGTTCCAGGTGGATGCGCGTCGGCCTCGGCGCCGGTCTTGCCGTGCTCGGGTTGGGGCTCGCCGTCGGCGCGCCGGCCCAGCCGCCGCCGCAGCCGTCCCGGGCCGGCGGCGGGCAGCTCCCCGATGCGGGGACCTTCCGGACCGGCGTCACCCTGATTCGCACCGACGTCATCGTGCGCGACGCCGACGGCGTCTTCGTACCCGACCTGAACCCGGCCGATTTCCGCGTCGCGGAAGACGGCGTTCCCCAGGAGGTCGCCTCGCTCGTGCTGGTGCACGGCGGCCGGGTCTTCAACCAGCTCTCGCCGGCGCCGGTGGTGCAGGAGGGCATCATCCTGCCCGGAACCGCGCCCGCGAACCAGATCGCGGGGCGCATCTTCATCATCTTCGTCGATGCGATGCACCTCGAGCCGCAGAGCACGCCGCGGGTGCGGCACTTCATCAAGGACGTGGTCGACATCCTCGTGCACGACGGCGACCTCGTCGGGCTGATCTCGAACGACTCGGCGGGCACGGCGATCGACATCACCTACGATCGAGAGCTGGTGAAGGCCTCGGTCGACGGCATCATCGGCACCGGCCTGACGCCCCGCGAGCTGATCATGGACATGCAGGAGGGGCGCGAGGGGCCGGAGGAGCTGCGCTGGCGCGCCCACCGCGCCTTCATGACCGTGAACACCCTCCTCGAGAACCTGGAAGCAGTCCAGGATCGGCGCAAGGTCCTCCTCTACGTCAGCACCGGATACGACCTGAATCCGTTCGAGCTGCAGCGGCTCTACCGGACCACCCGGGCGGATCGATTCCTGCGCGACCGCCGGTCGGATCTCGCCGCCAACGACCCCGAGATGGCGGCGCAGTTGGCTCCCTTCGATCGGATTCAGCGCCAGGGCACGGTGTTTTCGGACGCGGAGCTGGTCGGCGAAATGGACGAGCTGGCCGCCGCCGCCAATCGCACCAACACGACATTCTACACGCTGGACCCGCGCGGTCTCGTGTCGAGCCCCGATATCGATTTCGACGTACCGGTCGAAGCCTGGCGCGAGTACCAGTTGGCGGCGCGGTCCAGCCTGCGAACGCTGGCCGAGCTGACCGGCGGCATCTCCATCGTCAACACGAACAACTTCGAGGGGCTGCTTCGGCAGATCGACGCCGAGACCAGCGACTACTACGTGCTCGGCTACTACACGAGCAACCCCGATCCGACCCATCGGCACCGCGCCCTCGACGTGACCGTGGCGCGCGACGGCCTGTCGGTGCAGTCGCGCACGTCCTATACGCTGAGCTGGACCGACAGCGCCGGCATCGCGGGGGGACGATGACCGTGCGCGCCGGGCTCGCCGTCCTGCTGGCGCTGCCCGGCATGACGACGGCGGCGCCCTCGCCGGCGGCGGCCGCGCAGCGCCCCGCCGCCGTACTCGCGGAGGTCGGCGCCGCGCTGCGTGAAGAGGTGGACCTGTGGCGCATCGACTACCGCGTCGACGGCGCCGAGGTCACCCTGTCGGGCGAAGTGCCGACGTTGTGGGTGAAGACCCGGGCGATCGACCGCGTCCTCGAGATCGAGGGCGTCGACACCGTCGCGAGCGAGCTCGTGATTCCCGGCGGGGAGGACGACGACGCGATCGCCGGGGCCGTCGGCACGGCGATTCGAAACTATCGGTACAACACGATCTGGGACTACGTCGGAGGCTCGGTCGTCGACGGCGTCGTCACGCTCAACGGCAGCGTGACGCCGGACCGGGACAAGCCGGGCGAGCTGTTCGCCCGCATCGCCCGCATCCCCGGCGTCCAGGACGTTGTCCTCGATCTCTTCGTGCAGTCGTCGTCCCGCCGCGATCGGGATCTGCGCCGGCTCATCGCGCAACGGGTGCAGCGGCACCCCGTCTTCGCGCAGTACCTCCTGCTCGCCGACTCGCCGTTCCGCATTCTCGTCCACGAGGGAGAAGTGCTCCTCGTCGGTTCGGTGCGCAGCGGCGTCGAGAGCCGGGTTCTCGAGCAGATCGCCCGCCAGGCGTTCGAGACCGAGCGGGTGATCAACCGGTTGCAGGTCGGCAGCCAGGGCTGAGCCCGCCAATCGTCGCTTTCGGGTCCGCTGGCGCCCAACCAGCCCTCCAGGACTGCACCATGGTGGGGGCGACGGTTCCCGCTGCCACACCATGCCGAACCAGCGATTCGCCGGCCCGCGCTATCCGGTTCCCCGCCCCGGCGGTCTGTCCGGCGCCGACGGCCCGGACTGGTCCCGCGTCAGGACCGGTCGTCGGCAGGAACGTGGAGCCGTGTATCCGGAAGGGAGACAATCATGAGGAACATCGTCGCAACGGCCCTGCTGCTCTTTGCCGCCGGCGCCGCGCCGACGGCGGCGCAGCCGGCGTGGACCACGACGGAGCTGGGCGGCGGCAGCGCCCAGTTCCAGCTCACGAACGACGAGGGGGCGTCGCTCATCCTCATGTGCGAGCTCCGGGGCGTCAATGCGGGGTTCGGGTTCCCCGAGCCCGTGGACGCGACCGAACGCGCCACCCTGCGTGCCGTTCCCGGCGAGCGGCAGAACGTGGCGGTCGTGCCCGTCAACGACCGCCTGTTCCAACTGACCGGCGGCCGGGGCATCGATACGTTCCTGCGGCTGCTGCGCACCACCGCGAGTCTCCGGGTGAGCCTGAGCGGTGAGCGGGCGGCCTTCCAGGTGTTCGGCAGCGACTCGATCGTGTCGGAGTGTCTGCAGCGGCAGGAGCCGTTGCCGGAATAGGGGAGACTGATCCTCGGCCGGCGGAGTTGCCCGCGCACGACGAAGAAGAACGGATCGAACGAGAAGGGCCGAGCGCTCGGCGCCCGGCCCTCGCTTCGTGGCGGGTGGCGCCGCCCGCCGGATTCGAGTATCCGGTCGGCCGGCGCCTCCGCCTGCAACGCCGTAGTCAATCGGGCCGGAGCACCTCCACCTCGCTCCCGGCCATGCCTGCCCGGAACGTCGACCCCGCCTAGAAGCCGTAGCGGATGCCGAAGTTCGCCTGACGCGGGAACCCGCCGCCCCGCAGCGACGTGTAGTTCAAGAAGGAACCGCTGTTCTGGTTCCCGTTGGCCGGGTTCCAGTTCGTGCGGTTGGTCAGGTTGATGACGTCCAGGTAGATGTCGATCGTCTCGTCCGCGCGCGGGCGCACGCGATAGCCGAACCGCAGGTCGAGCTGGAGGTAGTCGGCCGAGCGCGCCGCGGCCTGGCACCCCACCGCGTTGATCAGCTCGCAGTTGCCCCGGGTCTGCTCCACCGTGATGGGGTTCGCCCCGGTGCCGGTGTACATCCCGGGCGGCAGCGGATCCCAAAGCGAGCCGTTCTGGTTGATGTCGATGGTGCTGTTGTAGATCGTGAACGGCAGCTCGGTCATGTAGCGGAGGATGGCGGCGGCCGTGATGCCGCCCGGGAGCTCGGTGTTCCCGCTGAGGGTCAGGATGTGCCGCCGGTCGGTCTCCGCATCCTGCCAGTTCTCGGCCATGTTGAGCTCGCCGAGCACCTGGCTCTGGACGCCGTTGAGGCTCGGCCCGTTGGTGCCGTACTGCTCGAACGAGTTTCCGTGCGAGTGCCCCCACGCGTACGACAGGCGGGCGCCCCAGCGGTCGGCGTAGCGCTTCTCCACGGCCAGGTTCAGCGCGTCGTACGAGGACCGTCCGACGCTCTCGATCGACAGCACCCGGTTGATGAACGTCCCCGCGAGCGGGAAACCCGTGCGGGGATCCATGGCGCCCCCGGGATAGAACACCGTGTCCGTCCGGTCCTCGACCCGCTGCCCCCCGAAGGCGCCTCCCACGTCGTAGAAGGTCAGCGGGTCGGACTGGCTCATCCCGTCATGCCGAAACGGCGCGAGGTAGTTGATCCGGTTGAGCAGGTCGCGGCCCCGCATCATGATGTAGTCGGCCGAGACCGACAGGGTCGGCATCAGCTCGCGCTCGTAGCCCACCGTGAACTGGTGGAACCAGGGCTGGTTCCGCCGCTCGTTGTCGAGGTAGACACGGGCCTGATTCAACTGCTCGGCCCCCGAGAAATTGGCGGCGACCCAGTCGTGGTTCACGAGCACGCACCCGTTGGTGGCGTTGCCGGTGGCCGGAGGGCACTGGGAGAAGAGCGGGTCGCCCGGCCTCACGATGATGGTCGCGGCGATGAGCTCCGGATCGGTCGCGGGCAGCCCGAGGCGCGGGTTGGGGTCGCGGTTGAAGTTCCGCGGGAAGGTGACGTCGAACGACGTCTGGACGGCCGGGTCCTGCAGGACGTTGTCGAGCCCGCTCAGGAGCGTCCGGTCGTAGAAGCGGCCATAGCCCACTCGCATGACCGACCGGCCGTCGCCCTCCACGTCGTAGGCGACCGACAGCCGGGGCGAGAAGTTGTCCCAGTCGCGCGGGTCCTCGCCCGGCGGCATCAGCGGATTGCTGTTCAGCCTCCCGTGCAGCCGCTCGGCGTCGTATCGGATGCCGAGCCCGAGGGTCCATCGCTCGTTGAGCGTCCACTTGTCCTGGAAGAACAGCTCCAGGCTGTCGCCGGGGTAGTCGAAGAACCGCCCGTTCGGGTCGCCGACCCGAATCCGCAGCCGGTCGGGGTAGGTGAAGAGGTTGTCGACGTCGAAGGGAAGGGTCTCGCTCGCCATCCGGAACTCCCCGCCGAGGTGATTCTCGCTGAAGTCCCTGATGGCGTTCACGTTCCAGCTGCCGCCGAACTTGACGTCGTGGTCGCCCATCTTGTCGGGGATGAACCACGACGTCGTGTTGGTGAACTGCCACTGGAAGTCGTCGCGGCCGCCCGAGGTGGTGTCGATGTTGTCCTGGTAGCTGCTGGTGTAGTACCCCGGCGGCAGGTCGCGCATCACGCCGGTCCGGAGCGTCGGACCGCCCGCGGCGACCCACTGGGAGGCCCCGCCCGCGAACCGCTCCTCGCTCCGCATGCCCCGGAACGTGTTGACCACGTTGTTGCCGAGGACGCTGGTGGCGCTCCCCACGATCATCCATTCGTCGTCGTCGTTCTCCGAGGTCGCGTTGATCGTCCGCAGGGTCGACGCGAAGACGTCGAGCTCCGGACTCAGCTCGCGCAGGTGCCGCACCGCGAACGAGTGGTTGGCGCTCAGTTGCTGGTCATACCGGAGCAGGTAGTTCCAGGCCTGCCAGTCCTCGTTCGACGTGCGGTTCAGGTCGGGGCGGCTGTTGAAGATGCGCGTCCGGCCCGGCTTGGTGAGCCGCCGCTCGAGGCTGGTGAAGAAGTGGGCTCGGTCGCGGATGACCGGGCCGCCGAGCACGCCGCCGAACTCGTACTTGCTGTTCTCGGGCTTGTCGTTGCCCGCCTGCTGGGTGAGGTAGTCCGTCGCGGTCATCGCCGTCGACGTGTTGTAGCTGAAGGCGGCGCCGCTGATCTGGTTGGTGCCCCGCTTCGTCACCGCGTTGATGATGGCGCCGCTCGCCCGACCGAACTCGGCGTCGAACTGGTTGGTGATGACCTGGAACTCGGAGACCGACTCGATCGCCACCTTGACCTGACTGCCGCCCGCGCCCGCGCTGGTGGAGTCGGCGTTGTTCGCGCCGTCGGTGTTCAGGGTGCTCGCGGCCCCGGTCTGTCCGTTGGCGATGATCGAGTCGTTTCCCTGCGACGCCGACGGATTGAACTGAAGGCCCGGCAGCGTCGCGATGGCGGCGAACGCGGACCGGTTCACCAGAGGCAGCTCCACCAGCTCGTCGGCCTGGACGGTGCCCCCCACCTCGGCGGAGGTCAGGTCGACCAGCGGCGTCTCGCCCGAGACGGTGATGGTCTCCTCGATGCCGCCGACGGTCAGGACGATGTCGAGGTCGGTGGTCTGGCCGACGGTCAGCACGTAGTCGGTCCGCTCGCTCGTCGAGAAGCCCGGTAGCGACGCGGTAATCGTGAAGGTACCGGGCAACAGTTGCGCCGCGAAGTAGGTGCCGTCACTCGAGCTGATGACTTCACGGAACGTGCCGTCGTCCTGGTTCGTGATGAGAACGGTGACGCCCGGAAGGACACCACCCTGTTCATCCGTTACGCGGCCACGAAGCTCCGTTCGACCTACCTGAGCGAGGGCGAACGTGGCCGTCACACCGAGCAGCAGTGCGACGGTGACCAGCAACGCTGTGAGTCTCCGCATTTTGCCTCCTTTTAGAGGGGGGATCCACGCTTTTGGAGGGGGGATCCACGACGGACGGAAATACGCTCTGCAGTGACAGCCGACCCGGAAGACGCCAGTCGCTCTCTGGTTCGATATGGGTATAGCAATACTCATGCCATGCGACTCGGCGAGCAGATCACGATTGGGCGGTTGAACCCATCCTACCAGCGCGAAGCGGCGATTGCACCGGCCCGAGGCCCGACCGGCAGCGGCGGGAACCGAGGGCAGCCACCACGTACGCGCCCCTCCGAGCTCGGCCGGCCGCTCGATGGGGGTGCATGGTTTGGCACGGGGCAGCGACCGACTCCCTGTAAGCGGGCACGGCAAGGGTCGGGTGTTCCGCTGAGCCAGGAGACCGAAAATTTGGATCTCAAATCCAACGGATTGTCGCATTCGTCCTGTCCGACCCGACCGCCTCGCCGCAACGGCAAGCGCCAACCCCGTGGACTCGACCGCGGCGACGGACTTTCGTCCTGCGGCCTGGAGGAACGTCGATTTCAGGCACGTCATTTGCACCCGCTCCTGTGACATTGGCGACACGCTGCCAGGCAGGGACCAGGCAGGCGCTGATGCGGGTGTTCTTCGCGGAGCGCCGGGCCGGGGAGCGGAAGAAGCCGGCACCCGGCCGTCGTCGCCGTAGCACGGCGCGGACTCCGTGGAAGGCTGGTGGGCGCCCAGGCGACGGATTGGCGGGCCGGCGTATCGCCGCTGGCCGAGTCGCGGGCATGGCGCGCCGGCGCGTCCGACAGCGCATTCTCCGGGCCCTCGCGAAGGCCCGCCCCCCCGATCCGTCGCCCTGCGCGAACCGACCTCGCTTGACCTTCTGCGAGGACGGGTTAGAGTTAACATGCGGTCAGCTCGTCAGGAAAGGTCGGGTATCCGCATGCGTTCCCTTCGTCCGCTTCGGTCGAAGCTCACGCGCGCCGGTCTGGTGGTGGTGTGCGTGGCGGCGGTGGCGGCCCTCGCGTCGCGCGATGGCACAGCCGTTTCCGGGCGGGATCGCGGTCCGTCAGCGCCCGACGCACGCTCCCGCGCCGCCGCCCCCACAGCAGCCGGGCACGTTCCGGACGGGCGTCACGCTGAAGCGACTCAGAACGACAACGGCAAGGAGGTGATGGGCGAGCGGATCGGAACTTGCTCTACTTGCAGTGACACGCACAGGCGGCGCCGGCTCTTCTGGCGAACGGACGTCGACGGCTTCAGGCTCTTTCGAACGTCGATCTGTCTTCACGGGGAGGAGAAAATGGCGAGAAGACTGCTGTGTCTGTGGACGGCGGCGGCCCTCATCACGATGGGGACGACGGCCCTGGGCCAACAGGGCCGGTCGGAGCTGCGCGGCCGGGTCACCGACGACACCGGCGGCGCCCTGCCCGGCGTGAGCGTGGTCATCACCAACCAGGACACCGGCACGTTCCGCGAGGTGATCACGAGCGGCGACGGCACCTTCTTCGCGGCCCAGCTCATTCCCGGCGTGTTCACCATCGGCGCCGAGCTGGTCGGATTCCGCGGCTTCCAGCGCACCGACTTCGCCATCGGGGTCGGCAACACCCTCGACATCGACATCGTGCTGGAGATCGGCGCCCTCGAGGAGACCATCACCGTCTCGGGCCAGGCGCCCCTCGTCGACCTGACGTCGGCCGAGGTCGGCGGCACCGTCTCGAGCCAGGAGCTGGTGGAGCTG
This sequence comes from Vicinamibacterales bacterium, assembly GCA_965215105.1. Lineage (GTDB taxonomy): Bacteria > Acidobacteriota > Vicinamibacteria > Vicinamibacterales > UBA8438 > JAJEEA01. The sequence goes on along the minus strand of OZ244051.1, from coordinate 4,232,116 downwards.
CCCACCCTGAACCGCAGCGCCTTCGCCGCGGTCGCCCTGTTGCCGGGCATCCAGTTCCAGCCCTCGTCGAGCCTCGGCAACGACACGATGATCGCCAACGGGCAGACGCCCAACGGCAACTCGATGGGGGTCGACGGGGCCACGAACAACGACGACATCAGCGGCTCGGGGGCCGGCGGGCAGGTGCGCGTGCCGCTCGAGTCGGTGCAGGAGTTCCAGGTCCTCAGCAACCAGTTCGACGCCGAGTTCGGGCGCGTGCGGGGGGCCATCGTCAACTCGATCACCAAGCAGGGAACCAACCAGTTCAGCGGCGCCCTCTTCGACTACTACACCAGCGAGCGCATGACGGCGGAGGACTACTTCGTCGCCCGGAGCGACTCGCTCACCAAGCCCGAGACCAACAAGACGGAGTTCGGCGGGGTCATCGGGGGGCCGATCGTGCGCGACAAGGCGCACTTCTTCGTCAGCGTCGAGCGCCAGATCGTCAACCCGAGCCGGTCGCGGGCTTATGACACCCGTCCCGATCTCAACTTCTCGCTCGCGGAGCAATGGAGGGCGTGGAACACGCTGTTCCGGGTCGACCACCAGATGAACGCCAACAACTCGTGGGCGTTCCGGACGATCCGCGAGGTTGCCCCCCAGTACAACCTCATCGGCAACCGGACGGCGACCCTGAACACCATTCAGGACGAGACCGACGACGATCAGATCTACGTCGGCACCTACACCAGCGTCCTCGGGAACAACAAGGTCAACACCGTGCGCATCGCGAGGACCTACGAGTCGGCCTACCGGGGCAACCCCTGCTGGCGGGCCAACGGCGGCTTCGACAACATCGGCAACCAGGTGACCTGCCCGCCGCAGTGGAGCCACCCGAGCTTCCAGGACAACCAGCTCAACAGCTCGGCCGGGCGCGACGACTACAACTGGCAGTACGCCAACACGTTCTCGTGGTTCGTGCCCGACATGGGCGGCGACCACGACTTCAAGTTCGGGGGCACGTTCCACCGCTCGATTCTGGAGGAGTTCAACGAGAGCAACATGGGCGGCACGTTCACGTTCGACACCGACCGGATCTTCGACCCGGCCGACCCCAACACGTATCCCGAGCGGCTCAGCGTCCGGGTCGGCAACCCCCTCGGGAGGCCGTACCGGTTCCCGGTGTACACGACCGAGCTGTTCTTCCAGGACAAGTGGCAGGTGAACGACCGGCTGACCCTGGGGCTGGGCATGCGCTACGACCTGGAGATCTTCCGGGCCGACCTCCTGGACGGTCCGAACGGAGAGCCCGCCAACCCGATGGTGCCGGCCGGACAGGACCCCATCGACAGGAACAACTTCTCGCCCCGCACCTCCATCGCCTACGACGTCACCGGCGACGGGCGCTCGGTGCTGCGGGCGGGGTACGGCATCTTCTACGACAAGACCCTGCTCGGCACCCTCGACAACTTCATGCAGAACCCGCGGTTCACCGACTCGTTCACCGTGAGCTTTCCGCTGACGAGCGCCGATCCGGGGCCCGCGAACGGGATGTTCCCGACCGATCCGTTTCTCCTGAACCACGCGCCGGTCGGCACCGGCCCGCTTGCCTGCCCCGCCAATCCCGCCGGCCCGTGTCCCTTCGTGGATCGGGACGCCCTCAACATGCTGTATCCGGCAGGCTCGCTGCTCAGGAACACCGGCACCGTCTATCTCGACGCCCACACGCGCCAGCAGCCGTATCAGCACCAGATGACCTTCGGCTACGAACGCGAGCTGGCCCCGACGCTCTCGGTGTCGGCCGACTACATCCGCACCATGGGGCGCGACATGCTCGCCCGGGTCAACTACAACATGCCGACGCGGCTGGGCACGGCGCGCAGCGATCCCCTGGTGTTCTACGACGTCTTCGGCCTGCTGGGGGGCGACGGGCAGTTCGTGAACAACGTCATCGCCGCCGACAGCGTGGGGGCGATGGACTACGACGCCCTGAACATCCAGGTCGAGAAGCGGTACGCCGACCGCTGGGGCGCCCGCCTCTCGTACGCCTACGCCTACTCGCGCGGCGATACCTGGCAGCAGTTCGAGAGCGTCGTTACGCAGGTGGGCGCCGACCTCAACCTCGACGAGCTGTGGCAGCCCGCGGAGTCCGACCGCCGGCACATCCTGGCCATCGCCGGCAACACCGAGCTTCCCGGCGGGGTGACGGCCAGCGCCACGATCCGCTACATGAGCGGCCTGCCGCTGACCGTCCACAACTCGAACATCGACGCCAACATGAACGGCGTCCTCTTCGACCCCGTCGCCCCGGGCACCTACCCCGGCACCGGGGAGCACGCCATCACCGTGGAGAACGACGGCGGGTACGGCGGCGCGCGCGGGCCGGATTTCATGCAGCTCGACGTGCGGTTCGGCTATCGCCTGAGGCCGACGGAGACGCAGACGCTGGACCTGTTCTTCGACATCTTCAACGCGACGAACCACGCCAACTTCAACAACCCGACGGGGGACCTGCGCAGCGGCAACTTCCTCAACCTGCTGACCCTGCGGGGCGGGAGCGGGTTCCCGCGTCAGGCGCAGTTCGGCATCCGGTACGGGTTCTGACCGGACAGGCGGGCGGGACCGCCGGCGGGTTCGACGGGGCGCTGCGCGCTGGCCGCGTAGCGCCCCGTCTCGTTTCTTGCGGGCGTTTGCGGACGGCGCCGAAGCCTGCTGCCGCGAAAGCGGTGCGACCTCCCGCCCGGCCGGCGCCGACTCCGGCAGAGTTGCCTGGATGGGCAGGCGGAGCCGCCTGCGACGATCGCCCGGCCAGGAATCTGCGCCTTGGAAACGGTGCAGATTCCCGGCCGGGTCGATTGGGCGGCCCTGGAGGCGCCGCCGATGCTTGCGGGCTACGGCTGGATCGACGAAAGAATGCCGGTCGCCGTCGCCGCGAACCGGCCGTTCGGCTCGCGGTCGAGGTAGATCCTGAACGAGGCCGCCGCCTCCGCCATCTGGCCGGCGTTCAGGCTGGCCATGCCGAGCCAGTAGTGGGCCTCGCCGTGATTGGGGTCGAGCTGGAGCGTGCGCTCGAACTGCTGCCGGGCGTCGTCGAGGCGCCCCGCGTTCCAGAAGATGAGTCCCTGGTCGAACACCGCGGTGGGGTCGTCGCCCCCGCCGCCGCCTCCGCCCGAGAGCCGCGCCGCCGCCGCGCTGGCCTCGGCCGCGTCGTCGAACCGCCGCTGCGCGTTGTAGATGGCGGCCAGAGCTTCGTAGGATTCGGGGTTGTCGGGGTCCAGGGCGAGCGCCGCCCGGAGGGCCGCCTCGGCCTCGTCCCAGGCCTCCATCCGGCCCAGGACGAGGCCCAGATTGCGCTGGCACTCGGCGCAGTCCGGGGTCGTCTCGAGGGCCCCCCGGAAGAGCGCGACCGCTCCCTGGAGGTCGCCCCCGCGGGCCGCGGCCAGCCCTTGGTCGAAGGCATCGGTGGTGGCGGCGCGGGCGTCCAGCGCCGCGCGCTCCTCTTCCGATATGCTCTCCCGGTACACCTCCTCCAGCGTCCGCAGCGTCAGGTCGTGCTCGAGCTGCTGTCCCGCGGTGAGGTCGATCGCCGCCCGGTTGATGCCCACGCCCTCCTTGACCGCGGTGAGGGTGTAGGGACCGCGCACCAGCCCCATCTGCAGGAACTCGCCCTCGGCGTTCGTCGTCACCTCGTAGCTCCGGGCGAGGCCGCCCTCGTAGTCCAGGGTGACGGTGACGCCCTCCACGGGCTGGCCGGCCGCGTCGGTGATCACCCCGAACACCCGGGCGTTGTTCTGCGCCGCGGCGGGGACCGCCGCGACGAGCGCGACCGCGATGACCGGAACGATCGACCGGCGCAATCTGCTGGTTGCGAACATGACTGCTCTCCCTTCACTTCCGAATCGCTCCGTCGGGGCCGCCGCCGGGCCGCCCGATCGCGCGGGTGACGCGCACGGTGAGCCCTTGATTATAGTAGGCTCGGGAGCCCGTGGCGAATACCCCGAGCGGCGATGCATCCTGCCAGCCAACGCGGGACATCGATTGCGTCGGCCGTGAGACGCCTTTCCGACCACGGTCGGGGCCAGTCGGGGCCCCGGTGGCTGCCGACCGGCCCAGGCGGCCCGGAAGCCATCTCAAGGGAGACAGGCCATGATGAAGGCCCTCGCGACGGTGGCGGCGCTCGTGACGCCGCCGCGCCGGCGGCGGCGCAGGCGGTGTGGGACGCTCGGGACATCGGCGGCGGGGGCGCCGAGTTCCGGCTCGGCGACGGAGAGGGGGCGGCGATCATCCTCGTGTGTCAGCTCGGGGGTGTCAGCGCAGGGTTCGAGTTTCCCGAAGCCCTCGACGTCACGGGGAGCGCGTCGATTCGCGGAGTGCCCGGCGAGCGCCAGAACATCGCGATCGCGCCCGTCAGCGACCGCGTGGTGCGCCTCACCACCGGTCGGGGGCTCGAGGCGCTCCTGCGGCTGCTGCGCAACTCCGCCAACCTCTACGTCCGCGCGGGCGGCGAACGGACGTCCTTCGAGGTGTTCGGGAGCGCCCCGGTCGTCAGCCAGTGCCTGGGACGCCAGGACGCGGCATTCTGACCCGGGACGTCCGTTCCTCGGCTTCCGGTGACGGACGTTCGCGCCCGTCTCGGCCCGCATCAACGTCATCGACTCGTCGCACGCAGCGGTTCGCCGGCGCCCGCACGGGGTGGGCCATCGGCGGAAGGAGGAGAGATGGCGGTGGACCGGCCGGCCGTGACGCCCGACACCTTGCCGAGATGTGGCAAGGTGGGGTAACTTGGTCCTCTCGTCGCTCATTCTCGACACCGGCAGGATACCCCTCCTCGTCTACCTTGAACCTGGGTGTCCCGGCCATCGGTGCCCCACAAAGGAGGAGGCCGCCACAGGCAACCCTCACGTCGTCGCCGTCCGGATTCAGGCAAGCGCCACGTCGCTCCGTCGGAGATTCGTCCTTCCAGGAGGTGGAACGTGCGTAAGCTCGCAGGACTCACGGCGGTCGTCATCCTCATCGCCTTGACGGCGACACCGGCCATCGCCCAGCAGGGCACGGCCGAACTTCGCGGCAGCGTGACGGACGAGCAGGGCGGGGCCCTGCCCGGCGTTGCCATCCTGATCACCAATCAGGACAGCGGGACGTTCCGGGAAGCGCTCACCGGCGGGGACGGCAGCTTCTTCGCCAGCCAGATGCTGCCGGGCACCTTCACCATCACCGCCCAGTTGCCCGGGTTCCGCACCTTCGAGCGGACCGACTTCGCCATCGGCGTCGGCCGGACCCTCGACCTCGACATCGTGATGACGATCGGCCAGCTCGAGGAGACCATCACCGTCTCGGGCGAGGCGCCGCTCGTCGACCTCTCGTCGGCCGAGGTGGGCGGCACCATCACCTCCGAGGACCTGACCGAGCTGCCGCTGGGCAACCGCAGCTACTTCTCGGCGGTGGCCCTGCTGCCGGGGATCCAGTTCAGGCCCTCGTCCAGCCTGGGCAACGACTCGATCATCGCCAACGGGCAGCACCCCAGCACCAACAACGTGCAGGTCGACGGCTCGGCCAACAACGACGACAACTCCGGCACCTCGGCGGGGGGACAGACGCGCGTCGCCCTCGAGTCGGTGCAGGAGTTCCAGGTGATCACGAACCAGTTCGACGCCGAGTTCGGTCGGGCCAGCGGCGCGGTGGTCAACTCGATCACGAAGCGGGGGACCAACGAGTTCAGCGGCGCGCTGTTCAACTACTACACGTCGTCGGGGATGACCGCGACCGACGTCCTGGCGGCGCAGCAGGGGATCGACAAGCCCCCGTCCAACAAGCGGGAGTTCGGCGGCGTCATCGGCGGTCCGATCCTCCAGGACCGGATGCACTTCTTCTTCAGCCTGGAGCGGCAGCTCGTCGCGCCGGGTCGGCCGCGCGTCTTCCCGGACGAGCGGTCCGACCTGAACTACTCGACGACCGAGAGCTGGGAAGCCTGGAACTCGCTCATCCGTGCCGACCACCAGGTCAACAGCAGCAACTCCTGGGCGTTCCGCTGGCTGAGGGAGCTGGCGCCGCAGTTCGGCCTGCTGGGCAATCGGGTCGGGACGCTGGCGACGCTGGAGGACGAGACCGACAACGACCAGACCTACGTCGGGAGCTGGACCAGCGTCCTGGGCAGCTCGCAGGTGAACACGGTCCGGATCTCGGCGACGCGGGAGCAGTACTGGCGCGGCAACCCGTGCTGGCGGGCGCAGGGCGACTTCGAGACCCTCACCGCGCGGGGCAGCACGGCGCAGGCGAACTGCCTGCCGCAGTACCGATACCAGGACTTCCAGGACAACGCCCTGGGGAGCGCCAGGGGGAACCGCGACCACCACTGGAGCTACTCGAACACCTTCTCCTGGTTCCTGCCCGACAAGGCGGGCGATCACGACATCAAGATGGGGGGGACCTTCCACCGCACCAACATGCTGTGGCGCCAGCAGAGCGACATGAACGGCCTGTTCCAGTTCGGTACCAACCGGGCGTTCCACCGGGACGACTTCTCCACCTACCCGGAGGTGCTCAGCATCCGCGTCGGCGGGCAGCTCTACACGCCCACCCGGTACAACACGCTGGAGGCGTACGCCCAGGACAAGTGGCAGTTGAACGACCGCCTGACCCTGAATCTGGGCGTCCGCTACGACCTGGAGGTCTTCCCGCTCGAGAACCCCAACAACCCGTGGGCGGGCCAGTTCAACGGCGGGCCGGAGGGCACCTACCCGATCGACTACAACAACGTCTCGCCGCGGACGTCGTTCGCCTACGACGTGGAGGGCGACGGGCGCTCCGTCGTCCGGGGCGGCTACGGCATCTTCTACGACAAGACCCTGGGCCTGCAGGTCACCCGTACGTCGCGGCTCTCGGCGTACTCCGATTCCTACGTGGTGCGCTTTCCGGCGACCGGCGTCGATCCGGGTCCGGAGATGGGCATGCGACCGGGCGGTCACCTCGGGGCGCTCATCAACACCTCGACCAGCGGCTGCCCGGCCGAAGTGAACGGCGGCGGTTGCGTCACCATCAACCGCGACTACCTGGACACGTTGTACCCGCCGGGGTCCCTGGCCGTGAACACCGGCCGGGTCTGGTTCGACCACCCGGACCGGAAGCAGGCCTACACCCACCAGTTCACCTTCGGGTACGAGCGCGAGCTGACCTCGGTCCTGTCGGCGTCGGTCGACGTCGTCAGCATGCATGGCCGCGACCGGCAGATGCTGATGGAGGCGCGCCCGCAGGTCCGTGCAGGCACGCTCCGCGCGGACCCGGTCACCCGGATGGATGCGCTGCTGCTCGTGCCCCGGCTGAACGACGTGCTGCTGCCGGGCGACAGCTACGAGGGAGGCCGTGTCAACTTCGTGCAGAGCCTCGGCACGAGCAGGTACAACGCGCTCAACTTCCAGTTGGAGAAGCGCTACAGCAGCAACTGGCAGATGCGCGCGGTCTACACCCTGAGCAAGTCGGAGGGCAACTCGGCCTACTACCTCGACAACAACTGGGCGCAGGTCGGGAACGACCTGAACATCGACCAGCTCTGGGGGCCGAGCCGGTACGACCGCCGTCACAACGTGACGCTCAGCGGCCGGACGGAGATCCCGGTGGCGGGCGGCATCACGCTGAGCGGCGCCCTGCGGTACATGAGCGGCGCGCCGTTCACGATCCACGACACCAACTTCGACCCGAACATGAACGGGTGGGGTCCGGACCCGATCGCCGCCGGCATGTACAGCGGCGAGACGGGCACCGACCGCAACCCGATCTCGGTCGACAACGCCGGCGGGATCAATGGCGCGTACGGGCCCGACTTCATGCAGTTCGACATCCGGCTCGGCCACCGGACGCGCTGGCGCGATACCCAGACGTTGGACATCTTCCTCGACATCTTCAACGTCACCAACCGCGGGAACTTCAACAACCCGACGGGGGACATGCGGTCGAGCAACTTCCTGAACCTCACCTCGCTGTGGGCCGGGAGCGGCTTCCCGCGGCAGGCGCAGTTCGGCATCCGCTGGGGGTACTAGCCGCGCCGGACGGCGGCGTCGGAGAGGACCTTCCGTGATTCGGGCCGGGCGGCCGAAGCGCCGTCCGGCCGAATCCGTGTATCATCGAACGGTGCCCGCGCGCGGGGAACCGCGGCCGGCGGGCCTCGCGCCGGTCAGCGAGGCCGCCCGGTGTCCATGAATGTCCGCCGGCCCGCGTCTCAGCGCGGCCCGCCGGGCGCCCGCGGCCGCTGCCTTCCCGGACCGCCCGGCGCGGTAGGCGGGCAGTCGACGCAGGCGAGGGCGCCGAGCCGTCGACCGTTTCGGCTGACACGGCGCTTCCGGAGGAGACACCATGCCGAGAGTGGCAGCCGTGTTGCTCGCGATCGCGATTCCCCGCGTCACCGGCGGCGGCGCAGGCGGTCTGGGACGCCCGGGAGCTTGACGGGGGCGGGGCCGAGTTCCGACTCGGCAACGACGAGGGGGCCTCCATCATCCTCGCCTGCCAGCTCGGGGGCGTCAGCGCGGGGTTCGAGTTTCCGGAGGCCCTGGAAGCCACCGGGAGCGCCCAGGTCCGCGGCGTGCCCGGCGAACGGCACAACGTCGCGGTGGCGCCCGTCAACGACCGCGTGATCCGCGTCACGACCGGCCGCGGCATCGAGGTGCTCCTGAGGCTGTTGCGGAACACCGCCAACCTCTTCGTTCGCGCGGGCGGCGCACGGACGTCGTTCGCGGTGTTCGGGAGCGCCCCGCTCGTCAGCCAATGCCTGGAACGGCAGGACGAGGCGATTCGTGATCCCACGCGCCGATTCCGCAGCTCCGCTGATTCCGGTGGCCGCTGTCCGCCCATGACGCAGCGCCAGGCTCTTCAAGCGCGCGGCCGAGACGCGCGCGTTGCGCTTGCCGGCGAGCTGGCGGTTCGCAGGCTGCAGTCGTCCCCTCGACGAAAGCGAGCATGACTTCGCTTCATCGCGCGACGATCGCAATGCGGCGAATCACCCAGTCATCCTGGGCAACAGGCAATTGGACGGTTGCAAAACAGGCAATTGGACGCTAACGTAACGGGCATATGGCCGCCATTCGGCCGTTGTTCCCGCGTTCGCTGGCGCTCGCCGTCCAGGAAGCCTTGGCGGACACCCCCGTCGTTTGCCTCCTCGGCCCCCGACAGAGCGGGAAGACCACGCTGGCGCAGCACGTGGCGCCGGATCGCGCGTATGTCAGTCTGGACGAGCACAACTACCACCAGACCGCCGTGGAGGATCCGGCCGGCTTCGTCGCCAGCCTGCCCGACGCGGTGATCCTGGATGAGGTGCAGCGTGCCCCGGCCCTGCTCTCAGCCATCAAGCGCGCCGTCGATCGGGACCGCCGCCCCGGCCGTTTCCTGCTGACCGGCTCGGCCAATCTCCTGCTGGTGCCCACCGTCACCGAGTCGCTGGCCGGGCGGATGGAGATGGTCCAGTTGCATCCGTTGACCGAGTCGGAGAAGGCCCGCCGTCCCGGCCGTTTCCTGCAGACCCTGCTCGACGGCGGGTTCGAAGCGGGTATCGGCCCTGACGTCGATCCCGCCGAACCGGCACTGGTCGAGCGGGTGGTGGCGGGCGGCTACCCGGAGCCCCTGGCGCGGTCGCCGCGGCGCGCCCGTCAGTGGCACCGCCAGTACCTGCGCGCAATCATCGAGCGGGACGTCCGGGACGTGGCGCGGGTGAGGGACGCCGTCGATCTGGCCCGGCTGCTGGAGCTGCTTGCCCTGCGCAGCGCGGAGCTGTTGAACGCCAGCGGGCTGGCCGGTGAGCTCGGCGTACGCCGGGACACGCTCGAACACCATGTCGCGGTGCTCGAGCGACTCTTTCTGGTGCGCCGCCTGCCGGCCTGGCGGCGCAGTCAGGCGAGACGGCTCGTCACGTCCCCCAAGGTCCACCTGCTCGACAGCGGCCTCGCCGCGACGCTCGCCGGGCTGACGGCCGACGACTGGCTCCACCGGCGGGAGCGCATGGGCCACCTGCTGGAGTCGTTCGTCGTCCAGCAACTCGTCGCCCAGGCCGGCTGGACGGACCCGGATCTACGCTTCTGGCACTTTCGCGACAAGGACAAGGTGGAGGTCGACGTGGTCGTGACCCGCGGCCGGAGAACCTGGGGGGTCGAGGTCAAGTCCGCCGCCGCCGTCGCGCCAGGTGACGGGCGCGGCCTCATTCGCCTCGCGGACCGTTGCGGCGACGACTTCGAGTCCGGGGTGCTGCTGTACGCCGGTCGGGACGTGTTCCCCCTGCGTGACGAGCGACTGCTCGCCGTGCCGCTGAGCAGGCTGTGGGGCGTGTAGCGCTTCGGTTTCCGACGGGTTTCGGCCAGGTTGTTCGAAGCGTGAGGTCTTGAAGGGCGAAGCGGCTGACGAACAACCGGCTACCCATGCCGGGCCGGTACTTCCACGCACAGCGTCGGATCGAGCACCGCGGACTCTCTGCTCGCAACGGTCCGTACCTGTGTGCTGCAAGGCGGGTCCCGGCAGGACACTTGGTGGCTCGGCAGCCGGCGGCAGCCGGCGCTTGGGGCCGACGTGCCCCGGCCCCCAAAGAAAAACGGGCCGGACGCGAGGCGCCCGGCCCGTTCGATTCCCCGGTGACGGTCGTCACCGCCGATCGGGCTAGAAGCCCCAGCGGATGCCGAACTGCGCCTGCCGCGGGAAGCCGCTGCCCGCCCGCAGTCCGGTCAGCACGAGGAAGTTCCCGCGCATGTCACCGCTCGGGTTGTTGAAGTTGGCCCGGTTGGTGATGTTGAAGATGTCGAAGAAGACGTCGAGCGTCTGGCGGTCGGCCCAGCGGGTCCGGTGGCCGAACCGGATGTCGAGTTGCAGGAAGTCGGGGCCGTACGCGCCGTAGGGCCCGCCCGCGTAGTCGACGCTGATGGCGTCCTGCCCGTTGCCGTGGTAGGTGTCGGGGGCCAGGAAGTCGGGGCCGATGCCGTTCTGGTCGAGGTCGAAGTTGCTGTCCTGCAGGTGGAACGGCGAGCCGCTCATGTAGCGCAGCACGCTGCTGAAGGTGATGCCGCCCAGCACCGGGATCTCCGTCCGGCCGCTGAGGGTGAAGTTGTGCCGGCGGTCGTACTGGCTCGGCCCCCAGAGGCAGTCGACGTTCAGCATGGCGCCGACCTGGCAGAAGTTGGTGTAGGTGAACCACAGCGAGTTGGTCTCCTTCTTCGCCAGGGCGTAGACGGCGCGGAAGCCCCAGTTGTCGGCGTAGCGCTTCTCCACCTGGAAGTTCAGCGCGTTGTAGGTGCCGCTGCCGTTGCTGGTGGTGAAACGGACGTCGCCGAGGTACCAGTCGTCGCCGTCCAGCGTGCCCGCCAGCACCCCGAACGCGTCCGACCGGGTGATCGGGTCGGTGCGGCCGGTGCCGGTCCGCAGACGCGGGTTGAGGTTCTGCCGCATGTGGGTGTCGCGGTCGAGCTGCCGGACGTAGTCGACCGACGCCGAGAGCACCGGGGTCAGCTCGCGCTCGTAGCCGATCGTGAGCTGGTGCGAATAGGGCTGCTCGCGGTAGGGGTTGTCGTACTCGATGGAGCCGCTGTTCAACTGACGGGACCCCGCCGGGAACAGCTCGTTCAGCACCTGCCGGTTCACGTTGGGGCACGCGCTGCCGTTCGGGTTCGCGGGGCAGCTTCCCGGCGTGACCTCGATCAGGCGGAAGAGGTCGCCGCCGGGCGCCATGCCGTTCGAGGGACCGGGGTCGGCGGTGTCCTGCGGGAAGCTGGCGGTGAACGAGCTGATGTACGGCGTGTTCTGCCGGTAGTTGTTGACCGCGTATCCCAGGGTCTTGTCGTAGAAGATGCCGTAGCCGCCCCGCAGCACCGACCGGCCGTCGCCGGTGAGGTCGTACGCGAACGACGTGCGCGGCGCCCAGTTGTCGTAGTCGATGGGATACGTGCGGCCGCCGAGGTCGACCGGCGAGCCCGAACCGAAGAGCGCGGTGGGAACGCCGATGGCGTTGGGGCCGAAGAACGGGTTGTAGTCGTTGGCGATCGGGAAGATCTCGAGGTCGTAGCGGAAGCCGGCGCTGATCGTCAGCCGGTCCGTCACCTGCCACTTGTCCTGCGCGAACGACTCGAGGGTGTGAAATTCCGAGGGCGACGTCAACTGGCCGCCGACCCGGACGTGCAGCCGCTCCGGCCACGTAGAGAAGTCGTTGACGGCGAACCGCTCGTCGGTGTCGAAGATGAAGGTGCCGTTCTGGTTCCCCTGGTCGCGCCACAGCATGTTGGTGCGGTGGTAGGTCGCGCCGAACTTCAGGTCGTGGTCGCCCATCCGGTCGGGCACGAACCACGAGAACGTGTTCGAGTAGCTCCAGTGGTGGTCGCGGTTGCCGCGGGCGCTGTCGTGCGCGTTGTCCTGGAAGTTCCTGAAGTTGTACCGCGGCAGGCACTGCGACTGCAGGGTCGGGAAGTCGGCGTCGGAGGCGCTGAACCCGCCGAGGTCGCGCCAGCACGGATTCGCCCGCCACCACTGCTCGCGCGTCGCCGAGATGCGGAAGGTGTTGACCTGCGAGTTGCCGAGGACGCTGGTCCAGCTCCCGACGTAGGTCTGGTCGTTGTCGGTCTCGTCCTCCAGCGAGGCGAGGGTCGCCTGGCGGCCGCCGAGGAGGTCGAACTGGGGCGCGAGCTCGCGCAGCCAGCGGAACGCCCACGAGTTGCTGGCGTTGACCTGGTGGTCGAAGCGGATCAGGGTGTTCCATGCCTCCCAGCTCTCGACCGTCGTGAAGTCCAGGTCGGGCCGGGTCGGGAACACCTTGGGCCGGCTCGGGGCGACGACCTGCCGCTCGAGGCTGAAGAAGAAGTGCGCCTGGTCGGGCACGATCGGTCCGCCGATCACCCCCCCCCACTCCATCTTGCTGCTAGGCGCCTTTTCGAAATTCTCGTTGGCTGCCTCGAAGTAGTTGGGGCTCGTCAACTGCTCGCTGGTGTAGTAGTCGAACGCGGCCCCCGTGAACGTGTTCGTGCCCTGCTTGGTGATCGAGTTGATGACGGCGCCCCGGGCCCGGCCGAACTCGGCGTCGAACTGGTTGGTCAGGACCTGGAACTCCTGCACCGACTCGAGGGGGACGCGGGTCTGGCCGCCGGCCCAGGTGCCGCTGTTGTCGTCGTTGTTCGCGGCGCCGTCCACCGACACGTTGTTCGTCCCCGGCGTCTGGCCGTTGGCGATCATGGTGTCGTTGCCGAGGCTCGACGACGGGTTGAACTGGATGCCCGGCAGCAGCGCGATGGCCGCGAAGTAGCTGCGGTTGCCGGTCGGCAGCTCGGTCAGGTCGCCGGTGTTGATGGTGCCCCCGACCTCGGACGAGGTGAGGTCGACGAGGGGCGCCGCCCCGGACACGGTGATGGTCTCCTCGATGGCCCCGATCGTCATCACGATGTCGAGGTCGAGCGTCCGGCCCACGCCGATGGCGAAATCGGGGCGCTCGAACGAGGCGAACCCCGGGAGCTGGGCGGTGACGCGGAACGTGCCGGGCAGCATCTGCCCCGCGAAGTAGCTGCCGTCCGCGCTCGAGACGACCTCGCGGAACGTCCCGGTATCCTGATTCGTGATCAGGATGCTGACGCCGGGCAGGGCGCCGCCCTGCTCGTCCGTCACCGAGCCGCGCAGCTCGGCCCGCCCCTGCTGGGCGAGGGTGGTGGCGGCGCCTGCCCCGAACAGCAGGGCGACCGCGATGAGAATGGCCGTGGTTCGCTTCATGTGGGACCTCCCCCTGGTGGATGCGAATTAGCGACGGCGAACGGCGATCGCGCAGGCGCAGCCCCGGAAGCCCGCGGGGGGCTGGCGTTTGCGGAGCGGTGGTTCGGAAACGGTACTTGCAAGGCGCGTGCCGGCTGTTGTCACCACCACGACGGCGATGTCACGGCCGTGTTTCACGGCAATGGCACAGCGACCGCAACGCGCCCGCCCACCAGGACCGCGCCCAGTCATTCAGTACGTTGGTCCGGGAATCCGATTTTTTGGATTGAATCCCCCGACCGGTTGCGAACGGCTCGGCGGCCAGCGTACACTAGAAGTGCGCCAGGACCAACCGCGCGGGTGGTCGCCGGCCGGCTCGGCAAGTGGCGCAGGCCGGGCGGTCGAAATGCCGGATGAACCCGACCGGCGCGCGGGCGACGGTCGGACGCGATTCGGATCGGGCCGCGGGTCCCGAGTCGTCGTTCCGTCGGCGTGAAGAAAGGCGCCCCGTCCCGGGGTGCAGCCCACCGAGGAGGGTGGGTCCGTCCGGTGCGGAGAGGTACCGAAGTGGTCGTAACGGGGGCGCCTCGAAAGCGTCTTGTCGGGTAACCGGCACGTGGGTTCGAATCCCACCCTCTCCGCCACTCATTCGCCGCAAGGCATCGGGGTGCGGCGACCGGATCTCGTTCTCGACAACACACACGAATGACGATGAGGATCGTGCCAGGGAGGACCAGCATGCAGGTGTCGGTGAAGGGACAGGGCGTTCGGTTGTTCGGCGTCGTCGCGGTGGTCGCGGCGGCGGCCGTCATGGTGGGCGCCGCGGCGGCGCAGAACCGGCCGCTCAGCACCCGCGGGCACACGGCGACGCAGGTCGGGGGCAGCTACAACGCCGAGGGCCGTTACGAGGGAGGCCGCTGGATAGACATCCACTATGGCCGGCCCATCCTGCGCGGCAGGCAGGGCATCTTCCGCGACGGCGGGGAGTACGGCCGGCGCATCTACGCCGGGGCTCCGCTCTGGCGGGTGGGCGCGGACCAGACGACCACCTTCACCACCGAGGTGGACCTCCTCATCGGCGGGCAGCGGCTGGACGCCGGGGAATACACCATGTTCGCCGACCTGGCGGACCCGTCGGCGTGGACGCTGATCTTCACCACGTGGGGCGTCATGCAGACCTTCGGGGACGACAACCCGGATGTGCTGTGGGGCGCCTACGGCTACGACGACAGCAGGGACGTCATGCGCACGACCATGTCGGTGGAGCCCGCCGGCCGATCCCTCGACCAGTTGCAGATCGGGTTCTTCGACATGACCCGGCAGGGCGGCACGATGTACGTGCACTGGGACGACCAGTTGGCAACGGTCTCGATAGAGCTGGCCGACTAGCCCGCCCATCGTCGCCTTCGGCTCCGCTGGGCGCCCAACCAACCCTGCCAGGAGTCTGCACCGTTCCACGGCGCAGACTCCTGGCCCGGCGACCTCGGCGAGCACCCGGCCGGCGCCTCGCGCGGACGCGCCTTCGGCGCCAGCCCTCCTTTCCCGCCGCCCTTCCGGGCGCAGGCGGCGCGCCGCTTCGCCCGTCGCGGGAGCGCGGCGCACCGCCGCATGGCCTACAATGTCCAGACGAGGCCATACCATGATTATGCTCACGAAGAGACCCGCCGTCGCCGTCCTGGTCGGCACCTTCCTCGCTGCCGGCGCTGCCTGCGCCGCGCAGTCGCCGGACGAGTCGTCGCCCGCGGCGGTCAGGAGCACGCCCGGCCCGGGCGGCGTCGCGACCATCCCGTTCACCTCGGTCCGCGTCTGGTTCAACGACGAGACCGATCCGGGGCGGAGCTCGCTCGCGCTGGAGGGTCCTGACGGCAGCGTCTCGCTGGTCGGGGTCCATTCGATGGGCGAGGGCGACCTGATGGCCGCCGTCAGCGGGGCGACGAACCCGGGCGAGTACACCCTCACCTGGACCGCGGTGAGCGCCGACGGAGCGAGCGCCACCGGTGACGTCCGGTTCACGGTGGCGTCGGCCGAGCCCGACGCCGAGGCGGACGAGCCGCCGGCCGGCGACGGGGCGCCGGCGACGGGCGACCGGGACTGAGCCCGCCAATCGTCGCCTTCGGCTCCGCCCGGGGCCCAACCAACCTCCAGGAGTCTGCGCCGTTCTGCGGCGCAGACCGACCCGGCCGGGCTCAGAGCTCGAGCACGCCGTCGACGACCATGTCGTCGAGCTCGAACGTCCGCTCGATGCTCGCGCCGGCGACCTCGGTGGCGAACTCGACCTCCTCGTCCTCGAGGGTGATGGCTTCCACCTGGGGAAACACGTACACGAGGGCGGTGCCGTCGCCGTCCGGCTGCGGGTTGGCCTGGATGGGGAGGATGGGCGGCTTTCCGCGCCGCTCCAGCCGGGCCTCGGCCCGCAGTGCGCGCGGGTCGAGCCTCGCGAAGGCGCGGGGGAGACCCGAGACGACGATGAAAGTAGACGTCGGGACGCTGGGCGAGGAACTGTCGTTCCGCGGAGCCGAGGGCGCCACCGGGCCCGACTCGTCCGCGGACGATGGCCTGCCGCATCGGCAGCGCGCTCCGCCACTGGACGACGAGGCGGCTCTGCGCAGCCGCGCCGAACTGGCCGAAGCTGCTGCGGCCTCCGCGTGCGCCCCCGCCCCCGAGTCTGGCGATGGGCGCCCGGTCGGTGATGGTCTCCCTCGGAGGCCGGGGGAACACCACCGTGATGCGCTTGGCCCACGGAGAGTTGGTCATCAGGCGCTGGACCTCCCGGTCGGACCAGTCCGTGAGCTCCTTCTCCTCCCAGAACTCCGCCGCCGTCAATACCGCGCAGGCGGTCAGCCAGACGATCGAGATTGCGATGGAACGCCTCATTCTGCACCTTCCTCACTGCACCGTTTCTCGAAGCGCGTGGTGCTCGAAGTGCGTGGGACTACTATCACACGGGTGTCCGCGCGGGCCAAGACGGGGGTCGTGCCCTCGCGCCCGCTCGGCGCGGCTCGTTCGGGGGGGGCGCCCCTGGCTCCGCCGCCGCGTCTCGGCGCCGCGCGGAGTCCCGCCGCGGGGCGGTCGCAACGGTTCGCGCTGCCTCGGGATGACGGCCTTGCGCCTCGGGATGACAGCCTTGCGCCTCGTGCGGTACGCTCGTCCACGGAGGCCGCGGGGCGGTTCGGGTTCCCGGGCCTCCGGTTCCGCGGCCCCGTGGCGGCCCCCCTCCGCGTCGCGCCGACGCCGCAAGCGCCCGGCTTCCGGCGCGGGCCGCCCCGGTATCGACGTTCACGACAGAGAGAGCAAACGCATGGGTTCCAACGGCACGCCAATCGTGATTCGCAGCGCCGCCGGCCGCGGCGCATCCACGGACGTCCGCGTCGAGGTTCCCGCCTACGAGCGCCGGCGATTCGAGGACGTCGGGTTCATGACCGCGATGACCCTGACCCTGCTCGGCAACTACCAGCAGACGGGGCACTTCGGCGGGCCCCTGGCGTACACGCCGTACAACGTCGCCCTGCACCTGGCCGGCCCCGAGAACGGCGGCCTCCGCTACGACTACCGCCGGCCCAAGCACCCGTTCGGCGACAAGTTCCTGCTCGCCGGGGGCCACAACATCCCGACCCTGTACGCCCTGTGGATCATCATGGGCGAGGCGATGGCCCGGCGCCACGCCGCGACCGGCGACGACCGCTTCCGCGTCGATCCCGACGTCGCGATGCTGTCCATCGACTGCCTGGGCTTCCGCCGCGGGGCGGGGGCCCTGCGGACCCTGCTCGCCGACGCCGGCGTCGACGGCGACCCGCTCTTCGCCCAGGCCGGGTTGCGCGGCATCCGCTCGCTCGCCGGCCATTCCGAGACCACCGACCTCATCAACGACGTCAACGGCGGCCCGTCGGGCATCGGCATCGCCACCGCCGCCGGCAAGGCCGCCTTCTGGGACTTCATGGGGGCGGGGGCGTCGCCGAAGGTCGTGGCCCTCGAGGGCGAGTTCGCGATGACCTCGGGGCATTCGCAGGAGCTGAAGACCCAGGCCGTCGCCCAGCAGGTCGGCAAGCGGCTGCGCATCCTGCTCTCGTACAACAACGCGGGCATCGACGACTCGCTCGTCGGCGGCGTGGTGTCCGAGTCGATGGACGGCTACGAGGTCGCCGGCCAGTGGTCCGCCTACGGGTGGAACGTGCTGTCGGTCGACGACGGCAACGACTACGACCACGTGCTGGCGGCGCTGCGGGCCATGGAGACCTGGGACCCCGACGACCGGCGGCCGATGATCGTCGTCGGCCGCACCACCAAGGGGTGGTGGCCGGCGGCGCGCGACGGCGCCATCCCCGGCTTCGGCCCCCAGGTGGTGGGCTACCCCAGCCACCCCTACTCGATGAAGATGAACTCGCCGTACTTCGTGGCCCTCGCCGAGACCTTCGAGCGGCGCTACGGCGTCGAGTTCCAGGGCATCCGTGACGGGGCGGCGGCCGGCGAGGCGGAGCGGCTGCGGCAGTTCAAGACCAACGTCGACGTGGTGATGTCGGTGCTCGAGCAGGACGGCCTCGGCGACTGGCTGACGGACCGGATGGTCGACATCGGCGACCGCGTGCGCGACGACGCGAAGCTGCGGTTCGACGTGACGCGGGACCCCTTCTGCGACGACCGCCTGCGGGTGGAGCGCCTGCCGGTCGAGCCGCAGAAGGTGAGCGCGCGCCTGAACGGCGACGCGCGGGAGATCGGCATCGAGCTGTTCAAGCCGGCGGGCGCCGTGGCGGGGACGCGGCGGGCCATCTCCGAGGTCATCAAGTGGATGAACCACGTGACCGGCAACCGCTTCCTGACCCTGTCGGCCGACCTCTCCAGCTCGATCAACGTCGAGAAGGGGTCGCTGACCGGTCACTACGACCCGCGTTCCAACCAGGCCGGGACGCGGCTCAAGGCGGCCATCCAGGAGGCGGGCAACGCGTCGACGGCGGTGGGCCTCGTCGGCCAGAGCGCGTCCCTCGACCCCGCCGTGCACAGCGGGGTCTGGGCCCTGAGCGGGAGCTACGGCGCGTTCACGCCGCTCATGTACCTGCCCGCCCGCATCTGGAGCCAGCAGAACCAGGACAGCCCGTTCCGGGTCGGGGTGCTCCACATCCTCGCCGGGCACTCGGGGCCGGAGACGGCGGCCGACGCGCGCACCCACTTCGGCATCTTCGCGCCGCAGGTGTGGAAGCTGTTCCCCCGCGGGCAGGTCATCACGCTCAGTTTCTGGGACTACAACGACGTGGCCCCGGGCTACTTCGCGGCGGCGGAGATCGCGGCCCGTGACCCCGAGGTGGGCGTGATCGTGCTCGAGGTGGCGCGGCCGGACCTGCCCGTGGCCGACCGCTCGACCTTCGCCGACTCCGACCTGCGCGCTGCCGCCAGGGGCTTCTACGTGCTGCGCGACTTCGATCCCGGCCGGCCGAAGCACGGGTACGTCGTCGCCCAGGGGGCCAGCTCGACCTTCAATCTCGTGAAGGCGCTGCCGGCCCTCGACGCGCGGGGCGTCAACGTGAAGGTCGTCGCGGCCATCAGCGAGGAGCTGTTCGACCGCCAGCCCGCCGCCTACCGCGACGCGGTGCTGCCGCCCGAGGCGCGCTACGACCTGATGGTGGTGACGACGGGGACGCGGCGCGTGTGGCCGTTGCGCGACGCGGGGCCGCTGACGGGGGAGTACTCGCTGGTCTCCGACTGGCACGACCGCTGGCTGACCGGCGGCCTGGAGCCGGACGTGATTGCCGAGGCTCATCTCGACGAGGCCTCCGTCATCGCGGGCGTCGTGCGGTTCGCCGAGGAGCGCGACGCCCGCCTCGCCCGGCAGCGGGACGCGCTGGCCGCCCTGTGAGGCGGGCGCCGGAGCCTGCCGGCGCTCGCGTGGCCCGGGCGTCGCCATCCGCCCAGTACACCGAAGTCCGGCACGAATGCCATCGAGACACGCCGCCGCCGTGTGGCCGGGACGCCGTCCCCCCGTCGGGGCAGAGGATCCGGAGCCGGCGCCACCCGGGGACACCGGCTCCGGCGGCCAGGAGTCTGCGTCGCGGAACGGCGCGGACTCCTGGCGGGTTGATTGGGCGCCCCGGCGGAGCCGAAGGCGACGATGGGCGGGCGAGGCTCACTCGCGCCGGTAGACCAGCGTGGTCTCGATGTCGCCGCGGGGCGTCGAGCGGACGGACTCGACCGTCATCGTCTCCCCGTCGGCGCTCAGCGTCCGCCACTCGGTGAACTCCAGCGAGAAGTCGCCGCGCGGCGTGCTCACCGACTGGGTGCCTTCGGTGACGAGGGCGGCGCCGTCCCAGCGTGATCGGGCCGTCTGCTCGCCTCTCGGTCCCGAGTTGGTGCTCTCCTCGCCGTCGAGGCGGTAGGTCGCGGCCCGGCTGCCGCGGGCGGTCTGCTGCTCGACGATCATCATCGCGGGGGTCTGGACGATGACGAGCGTCCGGGCGCCGCCGGCGAATCCGCCCCCGCCCCCGCCCTGCCGCCGACCGCCGCCGCCGAACCCCCGGCCTCCGCCGGCGAAATCGGGAAGCTCGCTGGCGTCCGCATCGAGGCGCCAAGTGCCCGAGAAGTTGGTGCCCTGGGCCGCCGCCGGCGCCGCGAGGGCCGCCATGGCCAACAGAGCGAAGGGAACGAACGCAATACGGAGTCTCGTCATCGTGGTCTCCCTGGACAGGTGAGTCTCATCCGGCGTACCGCCGTTCGGTCTCGCGCCGCCCGGCGGGCGCTTCCGCCGCCCGCGCCGGCCGAATGCCGGAGCGTGCAACGGCGTGGACCTCGGGGGCGGCTCCTTTATTCCCGATCCCCGCGGATTCGCGTCACCCGGCCGGCCTGTGCCGCGCGCCCGCACATCGCCGCATTCGGGCCGGATTCCGCCGGTCGGATCGGCGGGGCCGGAGGCGGCCCTGCTGGCCGGCGGCGAGCGTGACAGGCCGGCGTCGCTCGCCCGATTCGCGCGGGGCCTCTGCCCCGTTCGCGCTGCCCCGTTCGCGCCGCCCGGTCCGCTCCCCGGGCCGCCCGCCCGCGGCCTCGATAATTCACCTTGACACCGCCGCGTGCTCCTCTCATAATCGTGGTGGGTACGCGGTCAAGCCCATCCCTCCAGGCGTCGGCTATTCCCAGGGCCGATATGAGCAGTGCGTTGGTGTGGTCCGTCGTTCGCGGCGGAACAGTGCCCCATGGGACAGTCCGAAGAGAGCGTCTTGCGGTGGTCGCCTGAAGCAGGCGGGTCACTGCTCCTGTCGGCGGATGCCGTCGTCGCCCCCGTGGCGGCCGCGGCGTGGCTGCGCTGACCTTCAGCGCCGCCGCACCGGCCGGCAGGCAGTTCTGCGGAGACGCGGCTCGGACCCGCCCGGTGGGGCTTTCGGGAGCAGGTCATGGGAACCGTCGAGGAGGGGAGCATGTCGAACCGGACCGGGATGCTGGCTGGTCTGACCGCGTCGCCGTGGGCGTGGCGCGGGGTCGTTCTGGTGGGGGCGCTCGCGGTGGCGCAGCCCGCGGTGACGTTCGGAGCCGGGGTCGATACCTACAAGTGGCTCGGCGAGCTGGTGGCGCTCGACGAGGGCGCGCGCAAGCTGACCGTCACCTCGCGGGTCATTGCCCCGGGCGGCCTGGACGTCGCGGGGCTGGAGCCGGGTGATCCCATCCTGATCACGTGGTCGGGGTCGGACCACGGCGCCCATGGCATCGCCGCCGTCGCGCCCGACGACGGCGCGGGCCTGTCGCCGGGGGACCGGTTCCGGCTCCGGGCGCGGTTCGTGGCCGCCGACGCGGTGTGGCATTCGCTGACGTTCTCGGTCAGCGGCCCGTCCAGCGAGCTGGCTCCGCTGCGGGCGGCCATGCAGGGCACGTGGGCGACCGTCACCTCGCCGCATCGGCCCGCGCACGGGCCGGCCGCGGTGACCGCGGTCGACGCCTACGGGGCCGGGAAGGGCCACGGGCCCGCCGCCGGCGACACCTACGACTGGAACGCCGAGCTGGTCTCGCTCGACGACGCGGGCCGGTCGCTGACGGTCAGGTCGCGCCTCGTGTCGCCGACCGCGGCCGCCGACGGGCTGGCGCCCGGCGACGCCGTCCGCATCACTTGGTCGGGCTACCGCGACCGCGCGGCCGGCGTGCGGGCCGTGCGCCCCGCCGACGACTCGGGGCTGTGGGGCAGCGAGCGGTTCCTGCTCGACGCCGAGCTCGTCGCGATGGACTCGCGCTACGTGACGTTCTCGGTCGAGCCGCCCGCCGACAGCATCGACGCGTTGCGGGCCCTGCGGCCGGGCGCGTGGGCCACCGGCACGTCGCCGCACCGGCCGTCGGCCAAGGCCAAGGCGGTCGCCGCCTACGCGGCGTCGCCGGCCGACGCCCCGAAGACCGCGGACGCCGCCTACCGCTGGCACGGCGAGCTGGTGTCCCTCGACGACGCCGGCAAGGCCCTGACCGTCAAGTCGCGCCTCGTGTCCGACGCGGCCGCGGCGTCGGCGTCGGCCCTCGAGGCGGGCGACTCCATCGTCATCACCTGGTCGGGCTTCGAGGACCGGACCGACGGCATCCGCGCCGTCGAGCCCGACTCGGGCCTGTGGGGCGACGGCGGCTTCCTGCTGCAGGCGACGTTCGTCGAGACCGATCCGGCGCGGCGCTACCTGACGTTCTCGGTCGAGCCCCCCGCGGACCGCGTCACGGAGCTGCGCGCCATGACCCGCGGGAGCTGGGCGACCCTCTCGTCGCACCACCGTCCCGCCGCCGGCCAGACCCCGGTGCTGACCGTCGACGCCTATGCGCCGTCCATGGCCCCGCGGCTGGCCGGGAGGGCCCCGGCCGCCGGCGACACCTACGAGTGGCGGGGCGCGCTGGTGTCGCGCGACGAGGACGCCGGCACCATCGACGTCCGTTCCCGCATCGTCTCGCCGTCCGGGAGCGTGGCGGCCGACCTGGCCGCGGGCGACCCCATCGTCATCACCTGGTCCGGGTTCGACGACCAGGCCGACGGCATCCGCGCCGTGAAGCGCGACGACGGGTCGGGGCTGTGGGGCGGCGACCGCTTCCTGCTGAAGGCGAAGTTCGCCGCGGCGGAGGGCCAGTACGTGACCTTCACGGTCCAGCCGCCGGCCGACAGCGCCCCGCTGATGCAGGGGCTCACCCCCGGCGCCTGGGCCATCGGCACCTCGCCCCACCGGCCCGACTTCGCGGCCGAGGCGGTGACCCTGGTCGACGCCTACGACCCCGCCCGCCGCGCCCGCCGCTACGCGTGGAACGGCGAGCTGGTGTCCCTCGACAAGGCCGACGCCGTCATCACGGTGTCGGCGCCGGTCGAGGAGCACGTCTTCCGCTACGTCGATCGCTTCGGCGAGGGCGACCAGGTGGTGCTGATCTGGACGCCCACGTCGAACGGCGACCGCTCCATCCGCTACCTGGAGCTGCGCGAGCAGTCGGTGCTCGAGCACGGCTACGTGCTGCCGGTGCAGTTCGAGGGGTCCGACGCGGACAGCGGCCGCATCACCTTCAGCACGCCGATCCCCGCGCGCGCGCTGCGAGCCCTCGCCGACGCCGAGCCCGGCGACTGGATCACCGCGACCTCGCTGTTCGACCAGTCGTACGAGCACGCCGCCATCATCGCGATGGCGGTGGAGGGCGACTACGCGGAATAGGAGGAGCTGACTTCGGCGGCGGCGGTCAGGCGGCGACGGGCAAGTGGAACCCCGCGCAGCGAACGCTCGCTGCGCGGGGTTTTCTTCGTCTTCCCGCCAGTCGGGCAGGTCCCGTCCAGCGCGACCCTCACGATGGAGCGCTCGCTGCGCGGGTTTTCTTCGTCTTCCGCCACTCGGGCAGGTTTCATCCGGCGCGACCCTCACGAAGGGGTGCGTTCCGGTCCTCCACGAACGCGGGCGCCTCGAGGTCGGTCCGCCCCCTCGGGTCAGGCGGCCCGGACCCACCGGATCAGCGTCTTCAGGTCGGGCGGCTTTCCGTACATCAGCAGGCCGATCCGGAACACCTTCGCCGCGACCCACACCGCCGCGACCACCGACGCGAGGCCGACGGCGATCGACAGCCAGACCTCCCACCACGGCGGCGGCTGGCTCGACCCCAGCCGCAGGAGCATCCCGAACGAGTTGAGGGGCGGCAGGTGGCTCACCGCGACGGCGAACGTCGACCCGGGGTTCCGGGACACCGCCGGCCAGATCAGCCACGGGACCATGAGGACCAGAATCAGCGGCATCTGCAGCGTCTGCGCCTCGGTCATGTCGTTGACGGCGGCGCCCACCGCCAGCATCAGCGACCCGAACAGGAAGAACCCGATCAGGAAGAAGATCGCGAGGTAGACGATCAGCCAGGGATCGAGCAGGCCGAACAGCGAGAACGTCGCCAGCAGCGCGAGCCCCATGGCGATGTAGATGCCGAGCATGACCAGGGTGATGGCGACGCCGCCGATGAGCTTGCCGGCCATCAGCTCCATGGGCGACACCGCCGACAGCAGCACCTCGACGACGCGCGTCGACTTCTCCTCGATCATCGACGTCAGCATGGTCTGGCCGCCGCTCATGACGCCCATGAACATCAGGATCATGAACGCCATGGGCAGCATCGTATTGAGTCCGCCGACCGTCTCGCGCTCCGCGTCCGGACCGACGGTGGTCGACCGCGGCCGCGGCACCCGGAGCAGGGCGTCGAGCTCGCCCCGGTCGAGCGACCGGGCGGCGACGCGCGCGTCGACGATGGCGTCGCGGACGCTGTCGTGGATGAAGTCGAGGTCGCGGTCGTCGAGGCCCGGCGGCACGAACAGGTCGTAGCTGCCGAGCCCCTGCGCGGCGCCGGCCGTGACCGCGTGCTCGTGGACGATGATCAGGGCGGTGTGGCGCAGCCCGCCCGATTCCTCGTTGAGCCACGCCTTGGCGGCCTCGACGTCGGCGTCGGCGGGCAGCGCCCGCAGCCGGACGTTCGGCGCCGGCCCGAGGGCGTCGTCCATCGACTGCCCTATCGCCGCCTCGGCCATGCCGCGGACCGCCTCGGGGGCGTCGCCGAGGGTCCGGCGGAACTCGCTCATCCGCCGCTCGGCCACCGCTTCGGGATCGAGGGCGGCGCTCATCGCCGGCAGGACGGCGCCGGTCGGGTCGACGACGGCGTACTCGCCCTCTATCAGGTAGCGGTTGTCGTCGAAGAGCCACGGCCCCACGAGGATCATGACGGCGCCGATGGCCGGCGCGATGAGCAGGCCGATGATGAAGCCCTTGGTCATCACCGTCGCGAGGAAGTCCCGCAGGGCGACGTGCAGGATGCGGGTCATGCGGGGGCCTCCTCCCCTTCCGGTTCCCTGAGCGCGGCGCGCAGCCGGTCCTCGTCGTCCCCGGACGCACCGCCGGCGACGATGCGGATGAAGACGTCCTCGAGGCGGGGACGCGTGAGCTCGATGCGCGCGGCCGGCACCGTCTCCATGATGCGCCGCATCGCCGCGGCCGGGTCGGTCCCCTCGCGCAGCAGGATCTCCGATCCGCGATCGTTGCCCCGCACCCGCTCCACCTCGGCCATCGCCCCCAGGGCCGCGGTGTCGGCGGCGGGGTCGAGCGGCTCGAGCTCGATGGACCGCGGGTCGTGGCGTCGGCGGATGTCGGCGAGGGCGTCGTCCAGCACCTTGCGGCCCTCGTGCACCATGACGATGTGCGGGCAGATCTCCTCGGCCTGCGGCATCACGTGCGTCGAGAACAGGATGGTGGCGCCCCGGGCATGCTCCTCGAGGATGAGGTCGCGCAGCATCCGCGTGCTGACCGGGTCGAGGCCGCTGAACGGCTCGTCGAGTATCAGCAGGTCGGGCCGGTGAATCGTCGCCGCGACGAGCTGGACCTTCTGGGACATGCCCTTCGACAGCTCGTCGCAGCGCTTGGGCTCGACCCCGGGCAGGCCCACGCGCTCGAGCGCGGCCGCGATGCGCCGGTCGAGATCGGGGCCGTCCGCGCCCTTGAGCCGCGCCATGTACCGGAGGAACGCGCGGACCTTCATGCGTTTGTAGAGGCCGCGCTCTTCCGGCAGGTAGCCGATGCGGTCCTTCGCCTCGAGCGCAGACCCGTGCCCGAGGATCGAGACGTCGCCGGCGTCCGGGAAGAGGATCGACATCACGATGCGGATGGTCGTCGTCTTCCCGGCGCCGTTGGGCCCGATGAACCCGTACAGCCCGCCGCGCGGTACCTCGAGGTCCAGCCCGTCGACCGCGGTCAAGGCTCCGAACGTCTTGGTGACGCCGGTCATGCGAATGGCGGTTTCCATGGGTGCAGGCTCTCCGACAGGCGGCCGGTCAGGGTAGCACGACGCCGCCCCGGGGGCCCGTTGCTCCGTATACGCGTCGAAGGCCCCCATTGTTCAGCCCGCAACGCCACGCGGCGGGCAGTCTCGGCGTCGCCGCGCCGGGCCGCGCCGGCGGCGCCCTCTTTCAGACGGATACCGAGCAGGAACCGCAGGTCTCGCCGCCCGGCGTGCGTTGAACGTCGACGCGAACCCGGTCCTTGAACACCGTGATCTCGTGCGCGAGCACGTCGTCCGCCGTGGTGAGCGCGGCCGTCCCGAGCCCCGCCTTGGCGAGGGCGTCGAGGAGTCGTCTGGCGTTCTCCGGCGTGGCGTCTATGAGGATGTCGAGATCGAACGTCGCCCTGGGGACGCCGTGCGGGACCGCGGCGATGCCCCCGATGACGAGATAGCGGACTTCATGGTCGTTCGAGGACTCGAACATGTCCCGTAATCGATTGAGCATGCCGATCGATTCCGAGGTGGGGATTGCGGCTCAATGCGAGGTCGGTATACTCGCACAACAGCGCCATCCGCTCGTCGAGAGTCAGGGATTGAAACCAGCGCGCCTTGGCCTCGGGCGTTTCCTCGAGCCTGTCATGAGACACGGAGAGCGAAGAGTGAGTCATCCTGTCAGGCAGTGTACCACCGGCTCGTTGCTCTGGAGCCCCGAAGCGCCGTTTGGCCCGGCGTCCGACGTGGCGAAGCGATCCATGAGCAGGTGGGGGGGCGCGGCCGGCGTGGCCCGCCAATCGTCGCCTTCGGCTCCGCCTGGCGCCCAACCAACCCTGCCAGGAGTCTGCACCGTTCTACGGCGCAGACTCCTGGCGCTCGTGATCCTGGTGTCTGCTCCGCCGTGGATGGCGCCTGATGCCGGCGCGCAGGTCCCGGTGTCGGCGCACCAGCTTCGTCAGGCGGTCCGGGACGTCGAGCGCGAGCGCGTGGCGGCCGAGGCGATCCGGGCCGTGTCCCGCTACATGGAGACCTGGAACACGCGGGACCCCGCCGCTTGGGCGCGGTCGCTCCACTTTCCCCACGTGCGGCCGGGGGTGGGGCGGTTCCGCCTGACCCGCACGCCGGACGAGTACGCCACCGGCGTGAGCTTCGAGCGGACCGTCGCCACCGGATGGCACCGCAGCCAGTGGGACTCGTTCGACGTGTTCCAGACGGGTCCGGGCAAGGCCCACGTCGCGGGGCACTACTCGCGGTTCAACGCCGACGGTGATCAGATTCGCAGCACGCTGGTCACCTACGTGGTGACCCGACAGGGCGAACGCTGGAGCGTCCAGGCGCGGTTCGCGGCCGGGGCCGCCGACGTGCCGGCTGAGCGACGGGCGGAGCTGGGCGCGGCCGCCGTCGCCGCCGTCGAGCAGTACGTGGCCGCGTTCAACGATCCTGTCGACGCCGCGGGGTGGGCGGCCACCCTCAACTATCCGCACGTGCGCGTGGCCGATGGCGCCGTGGACCTGTGGGACTCGGCCGAGGCATATCTTCAGGGGCCTCAGGTCGGGCGGCAGCGCACGTGGCGCCGGACCCGGCTCGACTGGGCGCGACCGGTCCAGATTGGCGCCGCCGGCGTCAACGTGGCCGTCCGGCTCAGCCGCCTGAACCGGCTGGGCGTGACCCTGTCGAGCCACGAGGCGGTCTACCTGGTCACCAACCGCGACGGACACATCGGCATTCAGGCCCGTTCCAGCTTCGCACCGTGAACGGGAGGGAGTGCGCCTCCGGCGGCCCGCCGCCATCGCCGAGCGCTCGCGCTGCATCCAGGACCGCCACCGGCCGACTGCTGAGGGGCACGCGGTGCTCGTGCTTCATCTTCATCCGCACGGCCGGGACGTTCCACACGTGGGCCTGTGTGTCGATCTCGTCCCATCGCGCCCCACGTACCTCGCCCGACCTCGCGGCCGTGAGCACGAGAAACTCGAACGCCAGCGTGACGGCAGCCGTAGCCCCCGACGCCCGCACCGTCTCGATCTCTGTCGCCACGTCGCGATGCGGCAGCGCCCGCTGGTGCCGTACGACGTCGTTCTACGGACCGAGCACCGGCGCGATCCGGTTGCACGGGTTGTCGGCTCTCAGGTCCATGGCCACGGCCCACTCCAGCACGGCATGGAGGCGCTGGCGCAAGCGCCGGGCGGTCTTGGCCTTCGCGTGCCAAATCGGGCCGAGGATCTAGACCGGGCGGTGACGCGCGCGTCGACGATGGCGTCGCGGACGCTGTCGTGGATGAAGTCGAGGTCCCGGTCGTCGAGCCCCGGCGGCACGAACAGGTCGTAGCTGCCAAGCCCCTGCGCGGCGCCGGCCGCAACCGCGTGCTCGTGGATGACGATCAGGGCGATGTGGCGCGGCCCGTCCGGTTCCTCGTTGAGCCACACCTTGGCAGGATGCGGGTCATGCCGGCGCCTCCTCCCCTTCCGGCCCCCGGAGCGCGGCCCGCAGCCGGTCCTCGTCGTCCCCGGACGCACCGCCGGCGACGATGCGGATGAAGACGTCCTCGAGGCGGGGGCGCGTGAGCTCGATGCGCGCGGCCGGCACCGTCTCCATGATGCGCCGCATCGCGGCGGCCGGGTCGGTCCCCTCCCGCGGCAGGATCTCCGCCCCGTGATCGGTGTCCCGCACCCTCCACCTCGGCGACGGCGCCCAGCGCCGCGGTGTCGGCGGCGGGGTCGAGCGGCTCGAACTCCATGGACCGGGGGTCGTGGCGGCGGCGGATGTCGGCGAGCGCGTCGTCCAGTACCTTGCGGCCCTCGTGCACCATGACGATGTGCGGGCAGATCTCCTCGGCCTGCGGCATCACGTGCGTCGAGAACAGGATGGTCGCGCCCCGGGCATGCTCCTCGAGGATGAAGTCGCGCAGCATGCGCGTGCTGACGGGGTCGAGGCCGCTGAACGGCTCGTCGAGTATCAGCAGGTCGGGCCGGTGGATCGTCGCCGCGACGAGCTGGACCTTCTGCGACATGCCCTTCGACAGCTCGTCGCAGCGCTTGGGCTCGACGCCCGGCAGGCCCACGCGCTCGAGCGCGGCCGCGATCCGCCGGTCGAGGTCGGGGCCGTCCGCGCCCTTGAGCCACGCCTGTGCGGAGGAACGCGCGGACCTTCATCCGCTTGTACAGGCCGCGCTCTTCCGGCAGGTAGCCGATGCGGTCCTTCGCCTCGAGCGCCGACCGGTGGCCCGAGGACGGAGACCTCGCCGGCGTCCGGGAAGAGGATCGACATGACGATGCGGATGGTCGTCGTCTTCCCGGCGCCGTTGGGTCCGATGAACCCGTACAGCCCGCCGCGCGGGATCTCGAGATCCAGCCTGTCGACCGCGGTCAAGGCTCCGAACGTCTTGGTGACGCCGGTCATGCCAATGGCGGTGTCCATGAGTGCAGGGCTCTCCGCCGGGCGGCCGGACAGGGTAGCACGAAGCGCGTCAGCGGATCAGCCGCCAGTGCTGGTTGCACGCCACAACCAGATCGGCAATGATACGGATTGCGGGCGATGCCGGACCCGCGAACGTGGAAGAACCCGGAGGCAGGAATGCCACAACGCATCACTCGACTGACGAACATGGTATTGTTGACTGCCGCACTGGCAGCTATAGGCTTCGCGACGGTCGGTCGCGCTCAAGACCCGCCTCCTCCGAAATCGGCAGATGCCGAAATCAAGTTGGTGTGCATCGGAATTGAAAGAACGGCCGAGAAGCCGCGGATTTTGTACGACAGCAACCCCGAACCGTTTCCGCTCCTCCCCCTGATCGTCTCTGAAGTGAACCAGATTGGAGCAATCTCCCCTGGACAACAACTCACGATCTGCAGCAGGGTGGACAGAAGCACATGGAACCGGCGTTCCGCATGGCTGCAGGTCCGCGTGAATGACGGCAACGACGGCACCAGCCGTCCCTTTGGCTGGATCACCATGAGCCGTGACGAAGCCAACTCGTGGATCCCGGAGCCATGACACTTTTGCCGTTGCCGAAGTCGCGATGGCGAAGATTGCTGGATGCAGCGGCAATTGTGCTCGCTCTGTACTTCGCATACATAGTAGTTTTGTTCGGTCTGTTCACAGCTCTCAACATAGTGTCGCCACCGCTGGTGGAAGACCCGGCAGTTATTCTGTTCTTTTCGGTCGTGTGCGCGATCGTAGTAGTGGCGCCTCCGGCTCTGGTCCCGACACTCCTCCAACGCCTGCGGAGTTTGCCCGAAGACTCGCTGACAACCGCACACACCGACGACTCCGTGGCGCCGATGATCCGCAATCTGCGCATCCGGAGCCGTCTATTCAAGCTAGGAGCTGCAGCGGCGTTCCTCCTGGTAGTCGTCGCGACGTTGCTTGGCTTCACGGTGGCCCAGAGCCAGTCGTCAAACGAGACGGTAACGGGTACTGGAGTAACGGCACTCGTGCTGCTGCTGTTTCTTCTGCGAACTCTCGCGTCAATCTACCGGCACAACATGCGCTTGGCAGCCTTCTACGACTCCAAGGCAGATTACCTGCAGGTCGGTGGGAAGACGAAAGGCCTCAGGGACGCTGACCTGCTGAGCTTGTTCTCCACGGCCGAAGTCGATATCGGCTGGTTTGAAGGGCTCAAAGGCACTTTCGGGCCCCGTGAACAGAAGTCTCCCAATTGAACCGGGCGGTCGAGGACGCCGACGCCGAGAGGTGGCTTGGCAGGCTCGCGACCGCCGCATCCGGCGAGTCGCGACCGTCGCATCACCTTGGTTGCACCGCGCCATCGAGCTGAACGAAAGCACGCCAAAGGGTCAGATCACGGAAACGGATGCCGGAATCGCGGGATACGGAGGGATACGGAGGGCGACGGCGCCATTCTGTCGGCCAGTGTACCACCGCGCTGTCTCAGGGAGGCGTGGCAAGCGTCGGTTGCCCGGAGCAGCTCACAGGACGAACGTGAGCAGGTAGAACAGCCCCGTGCCGCCGAGGAGGACGATGCCCACCCACGACAGGACCAGCATCGCCCGGCCCGGCCGGTGCTCGGCCGGCATCTCGCGCGAGCCGACCGCGCGCAGGTTCAGGTAGCCGAGGACCGGACTGGTCAGGAACGTGAGGGTGGTGGCGAAGTCGATCATCGTCGTGAGGTTGCCGATGAACAGGGCCAGGACCACCAGGGTGAGGAGCATCACGCCGGCGACGCTCCACCAGTAGACGGGGCCGCACGGCGCCGGCCGGGGGGCGGCGGGGCCGGCGCGCAGGACCGCGAGGGTGCGCTCGATCGAGCGCGGCCCCCCGTCGAGGACCGTCAGCGCCGTCGACAGCATCGTGGTCACCACCGCGGCCAGCACCACCGGCCGCGTCCAGGCGCCGAGGGTGGCGCTGTAGAGCTCGACGAGCTGCGTGGAGAACCGCGGCCCCTCCGGCGCGAACGTCTCGCCCGACCCGAACATCACCCCCGCGCCCAGGGTCAGGAAGGCGAACGCGAGGACCCCGGTGCCGACGTAGCCGAACAGGAAGTCGTTGCGCGCCGTCTCCACCGAGCTGCGCCGGCCGGTGGCGTCGTTCTTGGCCAGCGTCCACAGCGAGCTCCAGACGGCGCTGTCGACCCCCGACGGCATCCACCCCGCCAGGGCCAGCAGGAACACGAACGGCACCGCCGAGCCGACGAGGCCGCCCGGCCACAGCGTCAGCGTCGACACGTCGGCGCGCGGCAGGCTGACCGCCGCCGCCAGCAGCGTCGACAGCGCCAGCATGAGCACGATGACCTTGATGGAGATGTCCAGGCCCCGGAACCGGCCCCACCACAGTAGCGCCGCGACCGGCGCCATCACCGCCGCCGCCAGCACCGGCAGCGACCAGTCGAGACCGAGGCTGAAGCCCAGGAG
Organism: Vicinamibacterales bacterium; assembly: GCA_965215105.1. Lineage (GTDB taxonomy): Bacteria > Acidobacteriota > Vicinamibacteria > Vicinamibacterales > UBA8438 > JAJEEA01. The sequence goes on along the minus strand of OZ244051.1, from coordinate 4,200,377 downwards.
ATAGGCCGTGAACATCACCACCGCCGGCGGCACCGTGGCCGTCGTCGACACCGTGATGACCAGGTACAGCCACAACGCCCAGCGCCCGACCCGCGAGTAGCCCTCGACGAGGCTCTCGCCGGTGGCGGCGGCGTAGCGCGGCCCGTACTCGAAGAACGGGTACTTCAGGACCAGCGCGATCAGGATGATGCCGGCCAGGCCGAACCCCGCCGCCGCCCCCGCGCGGGTCGACTGCACGAGGTGGGAGACCCCGATGGCGGTGGCCGCCCACAGCAGCCCGGGGCCGAAGGAAGCCGGGAGGCGCAGGCGGGATGCGGCTCTCTCCGGCGCTCGCGTGTCGTGGGAAACGGCGTCGCGGGCCTGGGTCATCGTCGTGCTCCGGCCATTCGCGTCGACGCGGCCTGGTCCGTTCGGGCCGGGCAGCTCCGCGTCTGATCCGTCATGGCGTCCCAGCCTCGGTCAGAAGGGCGCGAGGACTCGCAGGTTCCGCGTTCGGCGCTCGCGACCGCGGTCTCCGCGCGGCAGCTCCGCGTCTGATCCGTCATGAAGTCCCAAGCCTCGGTCAGAGGGGCGCCAGGACTCCCAGGTTCCCGCGTTCGGCGCTCGCGACCGCGGTCTCCGCGATGGCGATGTCCTGGGCGGCGTTCCCGACCGACTCGAAGAGGGTGAAGTCGCGGCCGCCCCGGCCCGGAGGCGCGTCGCCGTTCACGATCTCGCCGATCTCCGCGTCGACCGCGTCCCTGCCGATCAGCCCCGATTCCGCCGGGACGATGAGGTCGCCGGCCTCCGACCACGCCGCCTCGCGCTGGTCCACCACCACCCGGGCGCGCCGGACGAGGTCGGCGTCGATCTCCTGCATGTCGGGGCGGTAGGCGCCGACGGCGTTCACGTGCGCGCCGGGCGCCAGGTCGCCCGCCGCGAACACCGGCGTCGTGCTGCTCGTGGCGGTCACGACGAGGCCGGCGTCCTCCAGGGCGGCGGCGGGATCCTGCACGGCGCGGATGACCGGCGGCGCATCGTGGCCGCCCTCGGGGACGAGAGTGCCGGCGGCCTCCGACAGGCGCGCGGCGAGGCGCTCGGCGCTCGCCCCCGAGCGCGACACGATGCGCACCTCGCGCAGCCGCCGCGTGCGCGCGAGGACCTCGACATGCGATCGACCTTGCGCGCCCGCGCCGAACACCGTCAGGACGTCGGCGTCGGCCCGGGCCAGCAGCTCGGTGGCGAGCGCGCTGGCCGCGGCGGTGCGCATCTCCGTCAGCGACGTCCCGTCGAGCAGTGCGCGCGCGCGGCCGCTCTCCGCGTCGAGGAGGAGCACCGCGCCCTGGACGGCCGGCGCGCCGCGCGACGGATTGTCCGGGAAGACGGACACCACCTTCGCGCCGAGGGCCGGCCGCGCGCCGAGGACGGCCGGCATGACGAGCATGAGCCCGCGGGCGCCTTCCAGGTGGCTGCGGACCGGGACCGTGGCCGTTCCCCCCGACAGCTCCCCGAAAGCAGCTCGCATGGCATCCACCGCGTCCCGGGCCGAAAGGGCGCGTCGCACGTCGGCGGCGGAGAGAACTCGAATCGGCAAGGCGGCCGTCCTGCTGGGGCAGCGATACAGTGTAGCGCAGCGTCGCGCGTGAACGCGGTCGGAGCGGGGTGGACGAGAACGGCCATCTGGTCCATGATGGGCGCATACCGGGAGAGACGCGCAGGAGGAACGGAAGATGAGTCATCGCAATCAGGCGGCGGCGTTTGCAGTGGCCGCGGGCATGGCGCTGATGCCGGTGTTCGCGGCGGCCCAGCCGGCGGACGAGACCGGCCCCCGGACGCCGTGGGGGCATCCCGACATCCAGGGCATCTGGGACTACCGCACGCTGACCCCGCTCGAGCGGCCCGAGGAGCTGGGCGACAAGGCGTTCCTGACCGAGGAGGAGGCGGCGAGCCTGGAGCAGGAGACCCTGGCCCGCAACGAGCTCCTGCTGAACCGGGCGCCCCAGACGACGTCGGCCAGCGACCAGGTCGACCGGCGGGAGGACGGCACCCCGGGCTTCTACAACAACTTCTGGCTCGACCGGGGCACCACCGCCATCGCGACGCGGCGCACCTCGCTCGTCGTCGATCCGCCCAACGGTCGGCTTCCAGCACTGACGGAGCCGGCGCGGCAGCGCGCGGAGTCGGCCGAGGCCGAGCGCATCGCCGCCGTGCGCCGCGGACGGCTGCCCGCCGCCAGCTATACGGATCTCGATGCGGGAGACCGCTGCATCCAGCACGCCAAGGCCGGGCCGCCCATCAGCACCGGCGGCTACAACAACAACATCCAGATCTTCCAGACCCCCGACCACGTCGTCATCCTGGCCGAGCAGAACCACGACGCGCGCATCGTGCCGCTCGACGGGCGGCCCCACGTGTCGCCCCGCGTGGCCCAGTGGATGGGCGACTCGCGCGGCTACTGGGACGGCGAGACCCTGGTCGTCGAGACCGTCCACTTCAACGGCAAGCACGACCAGATCGGGCGCCCGCTCCTGAGCTCGGGCGAGAACCTGTCGCTCGTCGAGCGGTTCACGCTGATGGACCCCGAGAACCTGATGTACGAGTACACGGTCACCGATCCCACCATCTGGACGAGCGCCTGGACCGCCCAGCACCCGATGAAGCGGAACCCCGACCTGCTGTACGAGTTCGCCTGCCACGAGGGCAACTACGGCATGGAGGGCATCATGGCGGGCTCGCGCGTGCAGGAGGCGGCGGCCGCGGCGGTGCGCTAGGAGGCGGTGCCGTAGACGGCGCGGACTCCTGGAGGGTTTGGTTGGGCGGCGAGCGGAGCCGCAGGCGACGCTCTCCGGGCGAGGTTCAGGAATGCGGGGCGCTATCGGATCTGCCTGATGCGCCCCGCCGATTCCCACGCCGTGTCGGCCGTGAGCACGGGCGTGTCGAGGCGTTCGGCGAGAGCGAGACACAGGCGGTCGGCCAACGACAGGCCTTCGCGCCGCCTCCATCGGCGGGCCGCCCACTCGGCGTCTTCGACGACGACCGGTTCGATGCGGATGCCGTAGCTCCCGAGCAGGGTCCGGGCGAGCCCCCAGTTACGTCCCGACGCCAGCACCTTCTGGGCGATTTCGGACCAGTTGGCGGCTCCGCAGACCGCGCCCTCGGCGAGCGCTTCCGCCACCACGTCGGCGCCGTTCTCGCCCTGCAGAAACGCCAGGACCGCCGAGGCGTCCAATGCGGTCAAGGTTGCTCGCCGTCCTCCCGCGCCGCGGACTCCCGCCGGTCCGCCAGGAGCTCTCCGACGAGGTCCAAACCCGCGAGATTCTCCACGACCCGCGTACGCAGTTGCTCGCGGGTCATCAGGACCATGCCTTCCGCCGTCGGCAGCAGCACCAGCGGCGTACCTTCACGCAGCCCCGCGCGCTTGCGTACGTCCGCGGGCACGACGATTCGGCCCCGTTCTCCCATCACTACGACATGCATCCCATTCACGGGTGCATGATCCCACAGTTGACCAGGCCGTGCCACACCCGCAAGGGGAACTCGGTCGATTCGGCGCCTACTCGACGCGCAGGGCCGCCATCGGGTCGACGCGGGTCGCCCGCCGCGCCGGCAGCCAGCTCGCGAGCAGGCAGATCGCCGCGAGCAGCGACACCACGGCCGCGAAGACGGCCGGCTCGAGCGGACTGGTCTCGAACAGCAGGGCCTGGAGCTGTCGGGTCAGCGCCGTCGCCGCGGTTGCGCCCAGCGCCGCGCCGGCCAGGGTCAGCCCGCCTGCCTCCGCCAGCACCAGCCGGCGAATGTCGCCCACCTGCGCCCCCACCGCCATGCGCACCGCGATCTCGCGCCGCCGCCGCGTCACCCTGTACGCGATGACCCCGTAGAGGCCGACGGCCGCCAGCAGCACGGCGAACGCGATCCGCGTCCGGGAACGGCAACGGCCGCAGGAGCACCGCGTTGACGATGGTGAAGATGGCGATGGCGGCGCCGGTGCCCAGCGCGAGGGTCAGCACCGCGACGCCGGTGAACAGGGGGTTGCGCGCGAACGACCGCAGGCAGCGCCGGATCTCCCTTCCGGTCTGCTCGGCCGGGGCGCCGAGCCGGACGTCGCGCACCTGTTCCGTGACGGTATCGAGGCTGCCGAACTCCAGCCGCGCCGCCCGCCGGGCCTGCCGCGGCGACAACCCCTCGGCCAGCTTCTGATCGACGAGGAGGCCCATCGCCTCGTCGAGCTCCCGGCGCAGCTCGTACTCGACCCGGGCGCGGCGGAGCAGGAAGCGCAGGAAGTGATGCAGCCTGGCTCGGAGCGTGGTGATGGCGAACATCGCGGCCTCCCTGTCGCCTGCGACGTGGCGGCGGCGCCAGTCGTATCGAATATCGACAAGGATAAGGTCGCACCTGTTGAGAATCAACAGGTCTGGCGTGTCTTCTAGTTCCCGGGGGGTCCCGCACGCTGGCCGTCAGTTCATTTGCGACGGGCGGCCATCTTCATGAACCAGCGCTGCTGTTCGACGAGGCCGGATGTCGGCCGGGGCGCTCTCGGGGGAACCGAGTAGTCTGCCTCGCCGCAGAGCAGGGCTATAGCCCGCTGCTGATCGAGCCGCCGCAGCTCGTCCCGCCGCACCCGTTCCAGCCGTGGCCCGGCCTCCTGCCAGGTCTTCACCCACCGCCGCGCCAAGGCGGCGTGATCAGGGTCCCGGTCTGCCGGTGTCTCTGGTGCCACCAGCCTAGTATAGAGTCTTCGTGCGGCCGGGCCGGCTCGAGACTACAGGCCCTGTGCGGACAAGTACTCTTCGAGGGCCTCCACCACCACCGCGTTCAGGCTCCGGTCCTTGACACGGGCAAGCGTGCTGGCCCGCCGGTGAGTCGTCGGGGAGAGGCGTACGACGAACCTTCCCGAGAACGGTTTCTCCGGCTCCTCACCGTCTTTCCTGCAGCCGTCCAGGTAGAAGTCGACGGAGTCCTGGAAGGCTCGGCGAACTTCGTCGATGGTCGCGCCACGGAAGTCCACGTGGTCGCGATGCAGGTTGACGACGGTTCCGTACAGATGGTCGCCGTCGACATCGACCTTCCCGAGGTAGCCCTTGTACTCCATCATGGCTCGACCCCCATTCTCTTGAGCAGGTTCATCACTACACGCACGGTCGCGCGTCCCGTTTCGCTGGTGGGGTGCGGCTCGTGAAACACTGCCCTGGTTCCGTCCGGGAAGCGAAACCGGACCCGAGAGCCTGCCCGCTCTCGCACGTCGGCGCCGAGCTCGACGAACAACGCTTCGATGTCAGCCCAGTCCAGATTCGCCTGGACGTTGTAGATCGCCGCCAGGGTTCGGCGGTGCTTCCGCTTCATCGATACTCGACGATACTACATATCAGTATCAGTATTGCGTCTGACCAAACGGTGCTCGGGGTCTTAGCCTACGAGGCGAGGTTCTTGGCGCGCCAGAACGGCGGCTTGAAACGACCCCGGCGGTGCGCGAGGACGAGGAGGGCGGCGGCCACGGCCAGGCACAGGGTGACCGCGAAGCCGGAGCCGTCCAGGCCGGAGCCGCCTCCGGAGAGCAGATCGGGGCCGCTCGTCTCGGCCTCGAGCAGGCTGCGGACGCCCAGCGACGACGCGACGCGGGTCCCGCCGAAGACCCCCGCCTGCATGAAGTTCCACGCGAAGTGGATGCCGATGGGGAGCCAGAGCCGGCGGGTGAGCACATAGGCGGCCCCCAGCAGCAGGCCGGCCTCGAGGGAGATGGCGAGGGCCGTGTAGAGCGTCGCGTTGGGGGTTCCCAGATGCACGACGCCGAAGAACCCGGCGGAGATGGCGAGGGCCGGCCAAGTCCCGAGGCTCTCGTCGAGAACGCGCAGGAGGACGCCGCGATAGAGGAGCTCCTCGACCCAGGCCGCCTGCACGGCGACGGCGAACGCGGGAACCAGCACCGTCCAGGCGTTCACCGCTTCCACGCGGTAGAACCCGATGACGGCCAGCGCCGCGACAGTGCCAGTGAGCAGGCCGAGCCCGACCAGGGCCCCCTGGCCCAGCTCCCTCGGGGCGCTGGCCCGGGACAACTCGTCGGCCCGGCGTTGCTCCACGAGCCGGACGTACCCGACGTAGGCGAGGTGGGCGGCGCAGACGACGGTGACCGCGCGCACGAGCGAGGTCACTCGCCACGGCCCGAGGCCCAGGCCCTCGTACAGCGCGCCGCCCAGCACGCGCGCGAGGTTGCCGATGACGCTGATCGCCAGGAAGCCGAGGACGATCCGCGTCAGGGGGAAGCGGAGGACGCGGCCCGGCCAGCGCCCCCGCCACCCTTGGCCGGGTCCGCCGGCGGTCACGGGGCCGGCTCGATGCGCAGCAGCGCGCCGTCGTCGACGTGGTCCGTCAGCACGTAGAGCAGATCGTCGGGCCCCTGGCGCACCTCGCGGATGCGCTGGCGGAACTCCTGCAGCAGCGATTCGCGGCGCAGCTCCTCCAGTTGGTCGTTGAGGACGATGCGCTGCAGGTTGCCGGTGCCGGGGATGCCGCCCTCCTGGAGGGCGCCGACGAAGACGTTGCCCTTCCACGCCGGGAACAGGTCGCCGGTGTAGACGGCGAGGCCCGCCGCGGCGATGGCCGGCAGCCACACCACGACCGGCGACTCGTAGCCGTCGCGCGTCGGGTGCTGCGAGACGCGCGCGCCGGGGTAGAGGCGCCCGAAGCTCATCAGGGGCCAGCCGTAGTTTCGGCCGGGCAGCAGGATGTTGAGCTCGTCGCCCCCGTTGGGGCCGTTCTCGTGCTGCCAGATGTCTCCGGTCCCGGGGTGCAGCGCGAGGCCGAGGGTGTTGCGGTGGCCGATGGTGTAGATCTCCGGCCGGTGGCCCGGCTCGTCCACGAAGGGGTTGTCGTCGGGCACCGAGCCGTCGTCGTTGAGGCGCAGCATCTTGCCGCGCAGGCTCATGGGGTCTTGCGGGGCCATGAGGAGGTCGCCGTCCTGCGAGCGGATGCGGCCGCCGGTCGACATGTAGACCTTGCCGTCGGTGCCGAAGGCGACGCGTCCGTTCAGCCCCGAGTTGGTGTAGAAGGGCTCGGTCACGACCAGGTCCTCGACGTCGTGGAGGGCATGCCCCTCCAGCCGCCCCCGCGCGAGGGCCGGCGAGCCGCGGCCGTCGGCGTGCCCCTTGGTGTAGGTCATGTAGACCAGTCCGTTGTCGGCGAAGTCGGGGTGAAGGGCGACGTCCATCAGGCCGCCGTTGCCGTCGGTCCGCACCTCGGGCAGGCCCGTGATGGGTTCCGGGTCGAGCTCGTCGTCTCGCACCACGCGCAGCCGGCCGTCCCGCTCGGTGACGAGCATGCCGCCGTCGGGCATGAACGCGATGGCCCACGGATGCGACAGCCCTCTCGCCACCACGCTGACGCGGATCTCGTGCTGCTCGGCGGTGTCGATGACCCAGGGGCCGTCGCCGAGCGGCGGCACCGGCACGCCGATGGGCTCGTCCTGCGCATGGGCGACCGCGAACAGGCAGAGCAGCAGGGGCGCCGCCAGGAAGAGAGAACGTCTGAACTTCATGCCAACCTCCCGATGAGCCGATTCCGGCTCGATGAATGACTATCGCCGAGCACCGCCGGCTCGCGTCAGAGCCGTGTCAAAGTCCCACCCTCGACCCCGACGCGGGTCCACCAGGGGCTCCTGGTCCGGAACGTACCGTGGCTCCGGTCGCCGCCAATCAAACCTGTCCGGCAGCGCGGGGGCCGTGGCACAGCCGCCTGGTCGGGGCGGCATCACGCCTGCCTGCGGCTCCGATTGCCGCTCACCTGACCCGCCCCGCTGGCTGCTCCGTCCTGTGGGCGCAGTGCGTCTATTCGACCGGCAGGAGCGGCTCCACCCCCTCCGGCAGGTGCTGGTCGAAGGCGGCCAGCACCGCCGCGTCGGCCGCGTGCGCCCCCATCAGGCCGACGATGTCCACCAGGTCCTGCACGCCGAACGCCTGCTCCGTGCGCGCGTAGGTCTCCGCGCTGACGTTGTGAACCTCGCCGAAGAGCTCGCGGCCGAACGCGATGAGGGCCGCGTCCTTCTCGTCGAGCCCCGTCACCGGGCGGCCGTGTCGGATGACGTCGATCACCTCGGGCTCGACCCCGGCCTCGAGCGCCCTCGGCTCGTTCAGCGTCCAGTCGACCTGCGAGTCGTGCATGCGAGCCGTCACCAGGACCGCGATCTGCATCGTCCGGCGTCCCACCCGGTCCTCCAGCGTGTCCTGTCCGGCCCCGTAGGCGCGGATGACTCCCGGCCCGATGCCCGACGGCGACAGCATGCGGCCGTACAGCTCGGCCACCGAGGTCCGGCTGGCGGGGCTGATCAGCGGCAGCCGGCTCCGCGAGTCTGGGTGGATGTCGTCGGGATGCGTGAACGGCAGGGGCAGCGACTGCCGCCAGCCGGCCGGCATGCGCTGGTTGAACGCGGTCAGGGTCGCCGCGGTGCTCGCGTAGCGGCCCATCACGTCGACGATGTCGACGAGGTTGGTCTTGCCGTGCAGGGCGAGCGCCCGCGCGTAGGTGTCGGCGCTCAGCTTCCGCGTGCCGAACAGCTCGCGGCCCAGCTCGACGATGATCGCCTCGCGGTCGCTCAGACCGGTCAGCGGCTGCCGGTGCCGCACCACGTCGATGATGCCGTCGTCGAGCCCGACCGCGAGCGCCTCGAGCTCGTGCAGCGCCCACTCGTAGGGCTGGTCGTACTCGCGGGCCGTCGTCAGCACCGTCAGCTCGGTGAGCTGCCGTCCCATCGGCGCCTCGAACCGCAGGCTCGCCCCCGACCCGTGCAGCCGCAGGGCCGCCGCCCCGGTGGGGGCCCCGGCCGGGCTCGCCACCGCCGCGTCGAAGGCCTCGCGTCGCGCCGGATCGAGCTCCTCCCGGTCGATGGGGGGGAGGCGGCTGCGCGACTCCGGGTTCACGTCGTCGGGAAGCTGGCCGGCGTGCGCGGCCGGCACCGTCATGGATAGGAGCCCCGTCAAGACGAGCACGATCGCCGTCTGCACCCATCGCCTCATGTTCCGCCTCCTTGCTCTCGGACTGTTTCGCCCACGGCGGCTCCGCGGTTCGGCCCTCCGCCGATCGACGCTCGAGGGCGCACGCTGCTCTCAGCCGCGCAGGGTCCCCATTCTAGCCCGCCAATCGTCGCCTGCGGCTCCGCTTGGCGCCCAACCACCCTCCAGGAGCCCGCGCCGCAGGACGGCGCGGGCTCCTGGCCCGGCAAGCCTCGCCTTGCGGCCCGGCTTGCCGCCGTGCAACCGGCCGGGGGGCCGTCCGCTCGCAGACGGCGCGCGTCCTGCCGGGGCGACGCCGATCTAGGACGCGGGCTCCCCCGAGGGACGGGCGGCGTGCAGCCCCGGTCACGGCGCGACGACGGCGATGCCCTCGACCTCCAGCAGCGCGCCGTTCGCGAAGAGCGACTGGATGCCGAGCAGGGTCGCGGCCGGCGCCGTCTCGTCGGGGAAGCCGTGCGCCCGGCGGGCCGCGTCGACCGCCGCGAAGTCGCCCTGGGTGTACTCCGGCATGTAGATGACGACCTTCAGCAGGTCCTCGGGCCCCGCGCCCGCCGCCTCGAGGCGCCGCCCGAGGTTGGCGTACACCTGATCGGCCTGCGCCTCGAGGGAATCGCCGGGCTGACCCACCTGGCCCGAGACCTGCACCACCGTGGGGCCGCCCGCGCCGCTCGCCGTCACCACCTGGGTGAAGCCGGTGGCGGGATCGATGAACTGGCGCTCGACGGGCCCGCCGTCGGCGCCGACGACGGCGATGCCGTCGATCTCGACCAGGAACTGCTCGGAAGCGAGGGCGGGGATGCCGAGCAGGGTGCTCGCCGGCATGTCGTCGAGGGCCAGCGCCTCCTCGCGGCCGGCGCGGTACGCGGCGAGGTCCGTCTCGGGATCGAAGTCGACGATGTAGGTGGTGGCCTTGACGAGGTCGGCCAACGACGCCCCCGCCGCCTCGAGCTGCTGCTCGACGCGGCCCCACACCGCCGCCGTCTGCGCCGCGACCCCGTCGCCGCCGCCCACTTGCCCCGCCACGTAGACCGTCTTGACGCCGTTCGCGGTCACCGCCACCACCCCGCTGAAGCCGTTCGACGGGTTGAATCGCTCGATCTCGAGGTCGGTTCCCGGCTCGGCCACCACCGCGATCGCCTCTATCTCGACCCGCAGCGGCTCGGCGAACAGCTCCCGCACCCCGATCATCGTGCTCGCCGGCCACGCGTCCTCGGGGAAGGTCGCCAGCCGCACCTCGGCGACCACCGGGTACTGCTCGGGCTCGAAGTCCTTCACGAAGATGCGGATCTTCACCACGTCGGAGGGCGTGGCCCCCGCCTGCTCGAGCCGCCGCACCACCCCCGCGAACGCCGACTCGACGTGCTCGCGCAGCGTCTCGCCCTGCCCGACCTGCCCGGACACGAAGACGGTCTTGACGCCGTCGTGAGTCGTGGTGACGACCTGCGTGAAGCCGCCGGCCGGATCGATGTACTCGACCTGCGCCGCCGCCATGCCCGGCATCAGGCACGCGATCAGGCAGGCAACGACTGGAAACCGGTTCCTGTAAGCCATCGGTGGACCTCCACCCGGCGGCTCATCCCCGCGCCGGGTCCGGCAGGATGATACCGGAAGAGGGGCGCAGAATCGCGGACGTCGTCACGACAGCGGTGTCGTCGCCACCGTGTCGCGTCACGTCTCCGGGTCCGGCTTCCCGTCGAGCCACTCGATGAACTGCCGCGGCGACACCAGTCGAATGCCTGCGTACTCGCCGAGCACGAGCAGATCCCGATCGCCCGTCACGATTCGTTCGGCCCCGGCGGAGAGCGCCGTGGCCAGAACGAGATCGTCATCCCGGTCACGGCAGACAGGTGGGGGCAGCGGCGCCGGGTCGACCAGTCTGGCCTGGTTGCGGAAGGTCTGCAGGAATGCTCTGGCTGATGGAGTGACGACGAACTTGCGGTGCAGCGTCGACTCGAGTTCGTCCAGCAGGGCCGGCGACGATGCCAGCAGCCGCCGTCTGACCGCGCGGCGGAAACACTCGTGGCACAGTCCGTTCGTCAGCAGGGCGGCGACGATGACGTTCGTGTCGAAGACGACGATCACGACACGATCTCGAAGACGTCCTCATCGGTGTAGATTCCCTGCGATCGCGCCTGCGGCATCAGATCGGTCCGCGCCGCCTCGAACGCCCCGAGCAACTCCTCGGCGTCGAGCGCCCGGCGTACGTACTGACTGAGGGTGAGCTTCTCGGCGCGAGCCCGCGCCTCCAACCTGCGCCGCGAGCCCTTGGGCAAGCGGATCGTGATGACCTCGTGCATTGGTATGACCCTGTCATACAAGAGGCCGGAACGTCAAGTGCGGCCGGGCCCATGGCCAAGGCGGGGCCATGCGTCGCGGAGCGTGGCGAGCAGATCGATGCGGGCCGCCCGGCGCGCCGGGAGCCAGCAGGCCAGCAGGCCGACGGGCAAGCGCCTGCTCACGCGAAGGGATTCGCACGATAGTGGGGGCGAGTGACCGGAATGCCTGCTTTTCGACCTTGTCGTGAACGATATTGCAGGTAATGCGAGCATTGGCCGGGCGGGATCTCGGGCCGGCTGGTCGCCTGGGTGGGTCGCGGGTCGGACGCCGGAGCTAGAATCCGGCCGAGGTGTCGTTGAGGGAGATGTTCGGCACGGCGCTGTCCCTTGTGGGCCTGCTCGCGGTCGGGTGGCTCGCCCTCGTGGCGTTGCTCGCGCTTCAGGAGCGGCGCCTCATCTTCTTTCCGACCCGGACCCTGGCCGGCGCGCCGGCCGATCTCGGGCTCCGCGCCGAGGAGCTGTCGATCACGGCCGCGGACGGCGTGACCCTCCACGGCTGGTGGATCGAGGGGCCGGGCGACCGGGTGCTCATCTGGTATCACGGCAACGCCGGCAACGTGGGCGACCGGCTGCACAACGCGCGCTGGTTCGTGGACCGGCTCGGCGTCGACGTCGTGCTGGTCGACTACCGCGGCTACGGGCGAAGCGGGGGGAGGCCGGACGAGGCCGGCGTCTATCTCGATGGCCTCGCCGTCTACGACGCGGTCGCGGCCCGGTCGGTGCGGGCGGACGACGTCGTCCTGTTCGGCCGGTCGCTCGGCGGCGCGGTGGCCATCGAGACGGCGCTGCGGCGTCCCGTGGGCGCCCTCGTGCTCGAGTCGGTCTTCCGCTCGGTGCGGGCCCTGGCCCGCGAGCACTACTGGTTCGTGCCGACCGCGGTGATCCGGACGCGGATGGACAACGAGTCGAAGATCGGGCGGGTCGACGTGCCCACCCTCGTGCTGCACGGCGACCAGGACGCCATCGTCCCGCTCGCGCACGGCCGGCGCCTCCACGAGCTGGCCGCCCGCCCCGCCGGCTTCCACGTCATCGCAGGCGCCGGGCACAACGACACCTGGCTCGTCGGGGGCGAGCCCTACGCCGACGCGTGGCAGGCGTTCCTGAGAGATTCCGCCGGCCCGTCCGGGTGACGGCGGCCCCGACCAGCGTCGTCGCACCGTCTGCGGGCTTGGCCGCCGGCCCGAAGCCCGCGGCGTCTTCGGAGGGCGCCAGGCAGCGGCCCCGGTCTGCCTGGCTGTTCGACGTGGCCGCCCGTCAATCGACGCGACGGCTCAGCGCGGTGCGGGCCTGTCGCCCGAGGAGCCGGCCGGATAGATCGGCGGCGTTGCGATGGCGGTGCCGTCCCGCCCCGAGCCGTCGAGCGCTCCGGGCTGCAGGAAGCCCTCCTCGGCGTCGCGGTTGTTGTCGGTGCAGGCGTACTCCATGAGCTCCCAGTCCGGGGGGGCGAGGGGCATGACCCAGCCCGTCGTCCACGGCTCGGTGTAGAACTTGGGGTCGTCGATGGTCGCCTCGTACCACAGCTCGTTGGCGCTGATGCGGCGCCAGCGCTCGATGACGTGCAGCGCGTCGCTGTGGCGGTTGCCGTGCGAGTCGAGCCACGTGTCGCCCGACAGGTTGACGGTGTCGATGACCAGGGTGTCGCCTTCCCACCGGCCGACGGAGTCGCCCATCAGGGTCGTGGGCCACGTGGGCCGGTGCTCCCGCCCGTCGGTCCAGATGACGCGGAAGTTGTGCATGTACTCGTAGAGGAACAGCACGCGGTCGGGAAGCTGGATGATCTCCATCGGGTAGGGCGAGCTGTTCATCCGCGGGATGCCCGGGAAGCGGCAGTAGCTCGTCGGGTCGATCAGGTTCGCCACGTCGTTGAACGCCTTCAGCCCCGCCTCGGTGAAGGGGAGCGGCTCTATCGGCGCCGACGTGTTGGGGTGGGTCCCCTTGTTCCAGAAGCCCGAGAGGTCGGCGCGGCCGTCCGGCGTGCGCGGAATCGGGGTGCCGTCGCCCGGCGGCTGCTCGGTCAGCACCGGCGTGCTCTGCCCGGCGGCGCCCGCGGAGAGGCCGAGCACTCCCATCGCAAGCGTGGTGAAGAACACGAACGAGCCGGCTCTGCTACCCATGGGACGATCTCCCTCCGCTATCGCCTGTCACCAAGCTCCCATCCAGACCGCAAGGGCGCGCCGTCGCGCTAGCCCGGAGAGCGTCGCCTACGGCTCCGCTCACCGCCCAACCAACCCTGCCAGGAATCTGCACCGTTCTACGGCGAAGATTGCTAGCCCGCCAATCGTCGCCTGCGGCTCCGCTTGGCGCCCAACCAACCCTGCCAGGAGTCTCCACCGTTCTACGGCGCAGCTCCTAGCGGCCTTGCGGCGGGCCGGCGGCCGGGCCGCCGTCGTTGGCCGCGGCATAGACGGTCCGCCCGCCGAACACCCACGTCCGGCCGTTGCAGACGGTGCGGCCGTTGCGGGCCTGGAAGCCGTAGATCGTGATGGGCTTGCCGACCTCGACCGAGTCCTTCGTCCAGCCCCGGCGCGTGAGGTTGTTCGGGTTGTCGCCCTCGCACTCCCAGGCCGCGGTCTGCCCGTCGTGTCCGGCCACGTCGAGGTAGACCCAGATGTGCGGGTTCTGCCACTCGACCCTGGTCACCGTGCCTTCCAGGGTCACCGGCCGGTTGGCGTCGAACTGCGCGGCGAAGGAATGGTGCCCTGTCACGGGCGGGGCCGCCGCGAGCATCGCGATGGTGACGGCGGTGACGGCGGCGAGAACCGATGGCGCTCGCATGGGGGAACCTCCTTCTACTCCTTCACGGCGGCGGCGACGGCGGCGGCCGAGAGCTGCGCCGTCGTGCCGCCGGGGGTCCAGATGTTGGACGGGATCTGCCGCCCGGTGCGCGCCCACACGAGATCGAGGCTCGGAACCGCGACCACGATCTGACCGCTGTTGCCCCAGCCGGCGATGGCGTCGGTGGGGGTGTCCGGCAGCAGGCGCTGGCGCACGAAGTCCGACTCGCGGAAGCTCAGGTACCAGTCGCCCGAGTTGAGGTGCCAGAACAGCCCGTAGGACGGGTTCGCCTTCGGGGCCGGGGCGGTGCGGAGCTCCGCGATGAACCCGGCGGGCAGATAGCGGCGGCCGTTCCACAGGCCGTCGTCCAGCATCACCTGGCCGATCTTGGCGAGGTCGCGCGGGCGCATGCGGATGCTCTGGTACCCGAGCAGCCGCTCGTCGGTGCGGATCTCCACCCAGTAGGCGCCCTCCATGCCGAGCGGCTCGAACACCTCCCGGCGGGTCAGGTCGGGCAGGCTCATGCCGGTGGCGCGCTCCAGTGCCGTGAACAGCACCCGGTAGGCGGCGTTGTTGTAGATGAAGTAGTCGTACGGCGCGTGGGTCATGCCCCGCGCGAGCGCCGCCTCGAGCTGGCTGCGCCCCGCCTCGCGGTCTTCGCGGTCGAGGGCGGGCCACTGGGCGAGCCCCGACGCCATCGCCATCACGTTGCGGAACGTCATGAGGTCGCGGGTCTGCCCGGTCAGCTCCGGCACGAAGTCGACGAGGGGCTGGTCGAGCGACTCGATGTCGCCGCGGGCGAGCACGCGGCCCACGAGCAGCGAGAACGCCGCCTTGGTCCCCGAGTAGGTCTGCTGCACGTCGTCGGGGCCGCGGTCGTTCCAGTAGCGCTCGAAGACGAGGCGGCCGTGCCGGATGACGAGGAGGGAGTCGGCGTGCGTCGTCTCCGCGAGGCGGGCGAGCCGCTCGAGGCCCGCGGGGTCGAAGCCCGCCTCGGCGGCGTCCCCGGTCGGCCACGGGGTGTCGGGTCCGGCCCACGGTTCGGTGCCGACCTGCCGGCTCCGGGGCTGGGCGCCGGCCGTGACTGCTGCCAACGCCAGCGCCGCCGCGATCGCCGTGCCGAGAGTCTTGGTCTTCATGATTCGATGTAGAGTAGCACCAAACGGACACTGCGGGCGGCCGGACAGCGAAGGGAGAACGGCAATGGCGGACGCACGGTTCACGATGACCCGGCGGGAGTGCCTCGGCGCGCTCGCCGCCACCGCGGCGTTCCCGGCCCTGCGCGGCGCGGCGGCCGAGGGCAAGCCGATGCGCGGCGCCTTCATGATTCTCAGCACCCCGTACACCGCCGCCAACGAGGTCGACTACGAGGACCTCGCCGGCGAGGTCGACTTCTGCGACCGCTGCGGCATCGAGGCCCTGGTGTGGCCCCAGAACTCGAGCGAGCAGCGCTACCTGAGCCAGGCCGAGCGCCTGCGCGGGTTCGACGTGCTCGCCGAGGCCAATCACGGCCGGGCCCCGGCCCTCGTGCTCGGGGTGCAGGCCGACGACACCGCCGGCATGCTCGAGTACGCCCGTTACGCCGAGGCCCTCGGGCCCGACGCGATGATCGCCATCCCGCCCCGCACCGCGTCGTCGCTCGCCGACTTCCGGGACTACTACGCCGCCCTGTGCGACGTCACCGACCGGCCCGTCTTCGTGCAGACGAGCGGCGGGGCCCCCGACATCGAGCCGACGGTCGACTTCCTGGTGTCGCTGGCCCGGGAGTTTCCGCAGTGCGGCTACGTCAAGGAGGAGCACCCGCCGGTGCAGGAGCGGATGCTCGCGCTGATGAAGCATCGCCCCAATCCGATCAAGAGCATCCTCGGCGCCAACTTCGGCCGGGCCTGGGCTTACGAGATGCGCCTCGGCACCGACGGGGTGATGACCGGCGGGGTGATGTACGCCGACATCTACGCGGGGCTGTGGGATCTGCACCAGGCGGGCCGGCCCGACGAGATGCGCGACCTCTACGGCAAGCTCCTGCTCATGCTGAACCTCGACCGGCTGATCCCCGGCGTGCGGCTCCACGTGCTGCAGAAGCGCGGGCTGTTCAAGACGACCAGGTCGCGGCGCGGCGAGTACAGCTTCACCCGGGCCCAGATCGACGAGATCGAGCACCGGTTCGCGGCCCTCGAGCCGCATCTCCGGGCGTGACGCGGGGATGTCGCCGACCTCCTTCTACGAGCGCGACGGCGCCGACGGCTCCTTTCGGGCCACCGCCTGGACCCGCGGTCCCTGGAGCCGGAGCCACCAGCACGGAGGCCCGCCGGCGGCGCTGCTGGCGCGAGCGGTCGAGGCGGCGCTGTCCGACCGGGACTGCGCCATCGTCCGCTTCACCGTGGAATTCCTGCGACCGGTGCCTATCGCGCGGTTGCGGGTGGAGACCGAGGTGCTCAAGCGGGGGCGCCTGGTCGAGCGGCACGCAGCGCGACTATGGTCCGGCGACGATCTGGTGCTGACCGCGGTGGCGCTGTGTCTTCATCGGAGGCAAGTGACCCTGCCTCCGACAGAAGCAAGGCCCGTTCCGCCGCCCCCACCCGACGCGGCCGAGCCGTACATCTTCCCGTTCTTCCCCGATCCCGTCGGCTACCACACGGCGATGGACGTACGGTACGTCCGGGGCGCGTGGGGGGAGCCCGACATCGCCTGCTGGATGCGGCAGCGCTGCCCGCTCCTGCCCGGCGAGGCGCCGACCGCCTGGCAGCGCGTGCTGGTCGCGGCGGACGCCGGCCATGGGGTCGCGGTGCCGGTTCCCCTCGACGACTACACCTTCATCAACGCCGACCTGTCGGTGCACCTCGTGCGCCCGCTGCGCGGCGAGTGGGTCGGTCTCGAGTCCCGCAGCATGGCCGAGCCGTCGGGAATCGGGCTGTGCCGGAGCCGCCTGTGGGACGCGGACGGCGTGGCGGGGCGCGGCGCCCAGAGCCTGGTCGTCGCCGCCCGCGCCTGAGGCCGCGGGCGAAGCGGGCGGGTGGGGGCGCGGGTCCTGGTGGAGAGCGTGCCCGGCCGGCGGTGGCGGGAGCCGGCCGTACCGTCCGCGCTATTCGGGGAACCGTCTGTTCCGCTCCGTCGCGACCCCGTTCCGGACCGGCCACGATATGATGAGCCGGTGCCGCCGGCCGTATCCGGCCGGGCTTCCAGGAGGAGTGCCAGCATGAGCCGTCATCCCCTCTCGCGCCGCCGCTTCCTCGGCGGGCTCTCGGCCGCGGCGTCGCTGATGATCGTGCCCCGCCGCGTGCTCGGCGGGCGCGGGTTCCAGGCGCCGAGCGACACCTTGAACATCGCCGGCATCGGCGTGGGGGGGCGCGGGCGGGGCGACGTGCGGGGATGCGACAGCGAGAACATCACGGCGCTGTGCGACGTCGACTTCGGGCACGCCGCGCGCACGTTCGACCTCTATCCCGAGGCGCGCACCTACGCCGACTACCGCCGCATGCTCGACGCCGAGCCCGACCTCGACGCCGTGATCGTCGCCACCCCCGACCACACCCACGCGGTCATCGCCATGGAGGCGATGCGGCGGGGCAAGCACGTGTACTGCGAGAAGCCCCTCACCCGCACCGTGGCCGAGGCGCGCGCCCTGGCGACGATGGCCCGCGATCAGGGCGTGGTCACCCAGATGGGGAACCAGGGCCACGCCAACGACGGCACCCGGCTCATCCGCGAGTGGGTCGAGGCGGGGGTCATCGGGACGGTGAGCGAGGTGCAGTACTGGACCAACCGGCCGATCTGGCCGCAGGCCATCGAGCGGCCCACCGAGGCCCACCACGCGCCCCCGGGGCTCGACTGGGACCTGTTCCTCGGGCCGGCCCCCGAGCGGCCGTACCACCCCGCCTATCACCCGTTCCGCTGGCGCGGGTGGTGGGACTACGGCACCGGCGCCCTCGGCGACATCGCCTGCCACTCGATGGACGCCGCGTTCTGGGCCCTGCAGCTCGACCAGCCGACCCGCATCGTGGCCGAGACGACGCCGCTGTTCGCGGAGACGGCGCCGGCGGTGTCGCGCATCACCTACGACTTCCCGGCCCGGGGCGCCCGGCCGCCGGTGCGCTTCGTGTGGCGCGACGGCGCCCTCGCCCCGCCCCGACCGCCGCAGCTCGCCCCCGGCGAGGAGCTGCCCGGCGGCAACAGCGGCCAGCTCATCGTCGGCGACGACGGCGTCATCGCGGCCAACATGTACGCCACCGAGCCGCGCCTGTTCCCGAGCGCGCTCCACGAGGACGTGACTGCGGGCCCGCCGCCCGAGAAGTACCCGAGGTCGCCGGGGGTGTACCGCGAGTGGATCGACGCGTGCAAGGGCAACGGCCGGGCCGGCTCCGACTTCGCGGAGCACGCCGGCCCCCTGACCGAGGTCTGCCTGCTGGGCAACCTCGCGGTGCGGACCGGCAAGGCCATCGACTGGGACGCGGAGAAGATGCAGGCGACGAACGTGCCCGAGGCCAACGCCTATCTCGACGAGCCGTACCGCGAGGGATGGAGCCTCTGATGCGGGTCAAGGACAGGGTCCTGGCCGTCGTCCTGGCCGCGCGGCGCTGACGTGGCCTCCCGCTTCTTCTACGGCTGGGTCATCCTGCTCGTGGCCGGCCTGTGCTACGGGTTCGGGATGCCGCCGGTGTACTACAGTTGGGGCATCTTCGCGCCCCGCATCACCGCCGAGCTGGGCATCGACCGCGCCGCCGTCGGCGGGGTCTTCGGGCTGTTCAACACCCTGCACCAGTGCGTGGGCCTGCTCGTGGGCCTCGCCATCGCCCGCTTCGGGCTGCGGCGGGTGATGCCGGCCGGCTTCTGCGTCACCGCGGCGGGGCTCCTCGTGCTCGCCGGGGCGGACACCGCGCGGGCCTGCTACGTCGGCTTCTCGGTGCTGGGGGGCATCGGCGTCGGCTTCTCGACCACGGTGCCCGCCCAGACGCTGGGGCAGAACTGGTTCCTCCGGCGCCGGGCGCGCGTCATCGGCGCCATCTTCACGGTGGGCGGCCTCGTGGGCTGGCTCGTCTCGCGCTCGGACACGTGGGTCCTCGAGCGCTACGACTGGCGGACGGGCTGGGTGCTGATCGCCGGGCTGTCGGTGGTCCTCGGCCTCGTGGCGGCGTCGCTCGTGCGGGAGGGTCCCGAGGCGGTGGGCCAGCGCCTCGACGGCGCGGCCCCGGCGACGGGGGACGGACCGAACGGCGGCGAGGCGGAGGCGGCGGACCGCTGGACGGCGTGGCAGGCGGCGCGGACGCCGCAGTTCGCCCTGATGCTGGTCTGCGGCGTCGCCTACGCGGTGCCCTGGAACACCGCGGTGGCCCACCTCACCCTGCACCTCATCGACCGCGGCCACGCCGAGACGATGGCCATCGGGTTCGTGGGGACCATGGCCCTCGTCAGCATCGTGGGGCGGCTCGCGGGGGCGGTGGGCGACTGGATCGCCCCGCAGCGCGCCCTCGCCGCGGCCCTCGTGCTGGAGGGGCTCGGGGCGGGGGCGCTGGTCTTCGCCGGCAGCACCGTCGTCGCCTGGGTGGCCGTCACCCTGCTCGGGGTCGGCTTCGGGATGGCCTTCGTGTGCATTCCGGTCGTCTTCTCCCACTTCTTCGGCCGCCGCGCGTTCGCGGTGACCAGCGGCATCCGCACCACCTGCACCGGCATCTTCGGCGGCCTCGGCCCCTGGCTGGCGGGGGCCGCATTCGACGCGACGGGCAGCTATGCGATACCGTTCCTCGGCCTGCTCGTGCTCGGCCTCGCGGGGGGGGCGGCCGCGGCCGCGTTGCGGCGGCCGGCTGCCCCCGACGCAGGCGACCATCAGGCTCGCGCGTCCGCGGACGGGTGACTTGTCCTCATGAGTACGCGCCTTCAGGTCATCGTGTCGGACGAGGAGATGATGTCGTTGCGCCAGGCCGCACGGCGTAGCGGATTGACCGTGAGCGAGTGGGCGAGGCAGGCGCTGCGGCGCGCGCGGGACGAGCAGGCGGACCCAAGCCCGGAAGTCGTCGCCCGCGGCTCCGATTGCCGCTCGACCAACCCTGCCGGGAGTCTGCACCGTTCCTCGGGGCAGGCTCCTGGTGCGGAGAGCCGGCTGCGCGCGCTCGAACGCGCCCTCGCGTGCAACCACCCGACCGGCGACATCGACGAGATGCTCGCCGACATCGAGCGTGGTCGTGATCTTCATTGACCCAGTGGTTCGGCGTGGCGGGAGCGACAGATGACCGACAACACCCGACTCTGCGAACGAATGCAGCGCCCCGCGAATGGCGGCGCCGGTCTGTCCCGGCGGGACTTTCTGCGCGCGTCGGGGGTCGCCGGCGCCCTCGCGGTCACCGAATCGGTGTGCGCCGAGGGGGTGGCGGTTCCCGCTTCGGCGCGTCAGGAGACCTCGGCGGCGACGGACGACTTCCCGCTTGCGGAGGCGACCATCGCGGAGCTGCAGGAAGGCCTGGCCAGCGGCGAATGGACGACGCGCGGCATCGCCGAGGCCTATCTGACCCGCATCGGCGAGATCGACGGGAGCGGGCCGGCGCTACGGTCCGTGCTCGAGACCAACCCCGACGCCCTCGCCATCGCCGATCGGCTCGACCGCGAGCGGCGGGAGGGCAGGCTGCGCGGCTCCCTGCACGGGTTCCCCGTGCTCCTCAAGGACAACATCGACACCGCCGACCGCATGACGACGACGGCGGGGTCGCTGGCCCTGGCCGGCTGGATTCCGCCCGAGGACTCCGCGGTGGCGTCCCGGCTGCGCGAGGCGGGGGCGCTGCTGCTCGGCAAGGCCAACCTCAGCGAGTGGGCCAACTTCCGGTCGACGCGGTCGTCGAGCGGGTGGAGCGGGCGGGGCGGCCAGTGCCGCAACCCCTACGTCCTCGACCGGAACCCGTGCGGGTCGAGCTCGGGCTCGGGGGCGGCGGTGTCGGCGAACCTCGCGGCGGTGGCCATCGGCACCGAGACCGACGGCTCCATCGTCTGCCCGTCGTCGGCCAACGGCATCGTGGGCATCAAGCCGACGGTGGGGCTGGTCAGCCGGGCCGGGATCATTCCCATCTCCCACACCCAGGACACCGCCGGCCCGATGGCCCGGACCGTGCGCGACGCCGCGGTGTTGCTGGGGGTGCTCGCCGGCGCCGATCCGCGAGACCCCGCCTCGGCCGACAGCGAACTGCGCGGCCTCGCCGACTACACGCCGTTCCTCGACCCGGCGGGGCTGCGGGACGCGCGCATCGGGGTGGCGCGGCAGTTCCTCGGGTTCCACGACGCGGTCGACCGCCTCGTCGAGGACGCCGTCGACGCGATGCGGGAGGCCGGCGCGGTCATCGTCGACCCGGTGGAGCTGGGCACCGGCGCCGGCCGGGGCGGCCTGCAGATGGCCGAGACCGAGGTGCTGTTCTACGAGTTCAAGGCGGGGCTGAACGCCTATCTCGCCCGCCGCGGTCCGGGGGCGGAGGTGCGCTCGCTGGCCGAGCTGATCGCCTTCAACGAGCGCAACGCCGAGACCGAGATGCCGTACTTCGGCCAGGAACGGTTCATCGCGGCCGAGGCGAAGGGGCCGCTGTCGGAGCCCGCGTACCTCGCGGCCCTCGCCGCGTCCCGCCGCCTCTCGCGCGCGGAGGGCATCGACCGGACGATGGACGAGCACCGGCTCGACGCCATCGTGGGGCCCACCGGGGGGCCGGCCTGGGTGACGGACCTCGTGAACGGGGACCACTTCGGCGGCGGCAGCTCGGGCTACCCCGCCGCGGCCGGCTATCCCAACGTCACGGTGCCGGCGGGCGCCGTGCACGGGCTGCCGGTTGGGGTGTCGTTCTTCGGCCGCGCGTGGAGCGAGCCGACGTTGATTCGCGTCGCCTACGCCTTCGAGCAGGCGACGCAGGCCCGCCGCGTCCCGCGGTTCCGGCCTGCGGTCGCGTGAGGGAAGCGGTGCTCCGGCCCCGCGCGGTGCGCGCCGGGGCGCCGGGGCGTCTATTCTCCGGGCGCCGGTGCGGGCAGATGCAGGCGTTCGAGGGCAGCCAAGCGCTGGTCGACCTTGGCGAAAGCGACTTCGATCGCGCGCAGACCTTTGTCGATGCGGACGTGATCGGCGCCACCTCGCGGATGTCGGTACGCAGGTCGTCGATGCGGACGTTGGTCAAGCATGAGCCGCCGGTCGCCCGGCTGAACGTGGCCCGGATGCCGGCGGCAAATCCCGTGTAAAGGAGGGCATCCTCATGATACTCGGATCGAGCTACCGCCGCTCTCTCATTGCCATCTACCTGTTGGCGGCTCCGATCGGTGGTAGCGCCCATGCCCAATCAGGAGACCGCGCAATTCTGACTGCGCTCTACCACTCCACTGGCGGTGACCATTGGAAGAATGGCCATGGCTGGCTGACCGACGCTCCACTCGATCAGTGGTATGGCGTGGAGGCAGACGATAACGATCGAGTGACCTTGCTAAGACTCGACGACAATGGGTTGGCAGGTCAGCTCCCGCCGGAACTGGGCGATCTCACCAGCTTGCGAGAGTTGCGGTTCATAGACAATCCCTCTCTCTCGGGTCCGATTCCCGATTCCCTGGGCAACCTCGACAACTTGGAAACGTTGTTTCTCTCGAGAAATGATCTCTCGGGTCCGATTCCCCACACATTGGGCCGTCTGACCAATCTGGATTTCTTGAGCCTCACTCGCAACGGCTTGTCCGGCCCCATTCCACCGGAACTGGGTCGGCTCCGTCGCCTGCGAGCACTGCATCTCGGTGGCAACGATTTGGCAGGCTTGATACCGCCGGCCTTGGGCGATCTGGTCAACTTGGAGCGGTTGAGTTTAGGTGGTATTACATCCGGAGGCAACGCACTGTCCGGGCCGATACCTCCTGACCTGGGTAGACTGACGAACCTTCGGGTCTTGTCGCTTATCGACAACCAATTGTCGGAGCCGATTCCAGGCACGTTGGGTGAGCTGGCTAACTTACAGGAATTGTATCTTTTTGGCAATCGACTGTCAGGTTCCATCCCGGCAGCGCTGGGCAATCTCGTCAACCTGCGACAGCTACAACTACACCACAACAATCTGTCCGGTGAAGTCCCTTCGACGTTGGGCAATCTCGCCAACCTGGAGTGGCTACTCCTCAATAATAACATTCTAACAGACCACGTTCCGCGAAGTTGGACCGCTTTGTCGAGGCTCACGATTCTGGACCTCTCTCGCAACGCCGGCCTGTGCGTACCGCGAGATCCCGAGTTCGATGCGTGGCTTGCCACCATAGAAGCGGTGGGCGCCGACCGGTGTGACGATGAACGCGACGTGCCCGGCGTGCCTTGGGAACTGGTCCTGACGGCCGGACCCTGGAGAATCGAAGCGTTGTGGAGTCCACCCATTACCGAGGGCAGGTCGCCGGTCACTGACTACGACGTCCGATACGCTCCATGGGGCGGCCCGTGGGTCGAGCACCCGCACAGCGGAACGGTGCTGTCGGCGACGATTACCGAGCTGGAGGCCGGTAGGGAGTACGAAGTCCAGGTGCGCGCCGCCAACGAGATCGGACCGGGGCCATGGGCGTCAGATACTGCAACGCCCCATCAAGCGGGATTTGAGCCGTTTCTGCGCGTAGTTCCGAACGTGATCCGGGGAGGTGCGGTGCCCACGAGGATCGTGGTGGAGGTTAGCGGATTCCCGACGAAATCCGACTTTCCGACATACCGCAGAGAGGTCAATTTCAGGCTGGAGGGAGGCTACCAGATACAGGATAGACCAGACGCGGAGCCGTACTCTCGTTCCTGTTCCGGAACGGGTGCGGATACCACCTTCCGTGAATTGTCTTTGGCTCTGGACGATAATGGCGAAGGGTATGCGGAATTCGACGTTCTTGTCTCAGGCGACGCCGAAGAAGACATTATATGCGAGTTCGTGGCGGCATGGGGTGGCGAGGAGGACGAGGTTCCCAGGGTCTCCACGCACGTGGACTTTGCGATAGTGCCGGAGCAGCCGACTCTCGATGTCTGGGAGAGTCACATGCTTGCCGACGGTCAGTCCCTTCATGTGCTGAACGTAAGGGCCTCGGGCGACGTCGACGGCGGCCCGCGCGTCGAACTGAGCCAACAAAGAAGTCATCCCCTTTGCGGCCTGAGTGGCTCGACAACCACGATATTGCCGGGACCGCCGGACCCGGGATCCAACCTGTGGCACCAATGGTCTCAGGTCATAGCGAACCGCATCACGCTGGAACAACTTCCTCCGGATGTCGATAGCGTGGAGTGCGTGTTCTCGACTTTCCGCTTGAGTGCGGCGTACGACACCGTCGTCTTCAGGGCAGTGGACGCGCCGAGCGCGAAGCCGGATCTCGTGGTGGAGTCGGTGAGTGTGAGCGACGACACACTGAGTCCGAATCAGCTCTTTACGCTGCGCACTACGGTACGAAACGACGGCGCGGCGCCAGCGGCGGCGACGATCTTGTATTACTACCTGGGGAACGACACGCAAGTGCAGGTCGGCACCGATCTGGTCGAGGCGTTGTTGTCTGGCGGAGTGAGTGAAGAATCGGTCGACCTCACGGCGCCGTCAGATCCCGGTACGTACCACTACAGCGCTTACGTGGACCCGGTGAGCGGCGAGAGCAGCGTGGACAACAACTGGTCAGCCACTGTTGCAGTGAGCGTCGATGACGGTACAGGTGAATCGGACCGTTCCGTTCTCATGTCACTGTATGAGGCGACGGACGGAACAGATTGGACGAACCGGACGAATTGGGGCAGCGATCTTCCGTTGGACCAGTGGTATGGCGTTGAGGTGGATTTAGCGGGCCACGTGACGCACTTGAGGCTTCAGGACAACGGGCTGGCGGGTACGATTCCGAGGGAACTGGCCTTGCTGGAGGTCCTTACGGAACTTTGGCTCAATGACAACGAGCTGACGGGCACGATTCCGAGCGAGTTGGGCGGACTGGCTCACTTGCGGCACATTTCGCTCGATACGAATTGGCGTCTGGAGGGGCCGGTTCCGGCGTCGTTTGCGAACCTGCGGACTCTGTGGACGTTGCGTCTGGAGGAGACCGGGTTGTCGGGACCGTTGCCGCAGGGTTTCGTGGACCTGCGCAGCCTCCGCCATCTGAGCATGGGGCAGACCTCTCTGTGTGTGCCGGACAATGAAGCGTTCAGGGCGTGGGTGCGTTCGCTGGCTTTCTTCAGCGGCCGGTTCTGCGGCGCGGTGCCGGCGTTGCCTCCGGGCGCAGTGGTTCTGCTGGGGATGTTGGTTGGGTTGGCTGGCGTGGCCCGGCTGGTGGCGCGAGAGCGGGGGACGGCATCGTGACGGACGTGGTGGACGAGGCTGTCGGAAGAGGTGGCGGAAAAGTCGACTCGGCGTCTGGATGCTGGGCCAGCGAGGCCGAGGGGCGATGGTGGGTCGCGCGGGTCATGGACGACGCCGGGCGGGAGCTGTCACGGTGCGGGTGGCGCGACGTCCACGACCCGCACGAAATTGGTTGAGTGACGGCTTGAAGCTGGAGGGTTCGGACACCGGTCGAGCGACACGACCGCGCTGGGCGTCTGCGCGGTGGGTCCTTGCTGGCTGGGCGTCGCAGCCCGCTGACGTGGTTTCAACCGGCAGCCACGTCGAAGGCGGTCAAGCCACGCGTGGCTTGGCTGAACTCCACGCCGATCAGGTGGATGGGTTGCCCGCGCCCGCGGTACTTGTCGGCGTAGCCCCGCGCCTGCAACTGGGCCAGGGCGGCGCCCGCGGAGGCGCGCTCGACCACCTTGAACTCGAACAGGTAGACGCGGCCGGTGAAGGGCAGCGCCAGGTCCAGGCGTCCGCGGCTCGTGCTGTCCTCGACCCGTACGTCGAGGCCGAGGGCGGCGAGGCAGGCGTAGAACACGCTGGCGTAGTAGCCCTCGTAGCGGGCGATGTCGTTGTTGGTGTGCCACTGGTGCGGGATGCCCGCGAAGAGGGCCCGGAACAGGGCTTCCAGGCCGGCGAAGTCGTTGGCCTGCAGCAGGTCGTACAGCCGGAGCCGCTGCTCGGTGCGTCCCGGCGACCGGCCGGTCAGATGGTCGAGCAGGCACTCGTTCAGGCTCTGCCGGACCTCGCGGTTGGGGTAACCGAGGCGATAGTAGGTGCGCCCGCCGCGCGATTCGACGCCGCGAACCGTCAGATAGCCGGTCTGGAACAGCAACGCCTCGGGCTCGATCTCTCCCACGTCGAACGACGACAGCAGAGCGTCGCTGCCCAGCAGACCGTCGAGCGAGAAGGCGTCGAAGCCGCGCGTGACCAGGGTGTCGACGAGGAACGCCGGGGTCCCCGTGTCGAACCAGTAGGGGCCGAACGTGCGGTTCCGGAACAGCAGGAGGGCGTCGAAGGGGTTGTAGACGGCTTCGCCGCCGGGCCAGCGGTAGCCGTTGTACCAGTCGCGGATCCCGTCGCGGTCGAGGCCGGACAGCTCGGGGGCGAACACGGTGTCGAGGTCGTCGTCGGTGTAGCCGCACACGGTTCCGAAGCGTGGGTCCAGGGTGATGTCGATCAGGTTGTTGAGTCCTGAGAACAGCCGGACCTTCGAGAACCTGGTGATTCCGGTCAGCAGGGTGAACCGGACGTGGGCGTCGCTGAACTTGATGGTCCCGTACAAACCGCGCAGGAAGTCGCGGTTGGCGCGGGCGAGGTCGGGCCTTTCCAGCGCGTCGAGGATCGGTTTGTCGTACTCGTCGACCAGCACCACCACGCGTTGACCGGCCTGGGCGTGCAGGGCTTCGATGAGCCCCGCGAACCGGCCCTGGGCGCTGGCGTAGGCGCGGCCCACACCGGCCCGCCGTTCGGCCGCCGCAAGCTGGTCCTCGACGTTCGCCGGCAAAGCGTCCGGGACGGTGAAGTCGCCGCCGCTGAAGTCGAGGCGCAGCACGGGATGGCGGACCGTCCAGTCCCACCGGTCGTGGACGGCCAGCCCCGCGAACAGCGGCTGGTTGCCCTCGAACAGCTCCTTCAGGGTATCGACGAGCAGGCTCTTGCCGAAGCGGCGCGGGCGCGACAGGAAGTAATGCGTGCCCTCGTCGACGAGCCGCAGCAGCGCCGCGGTCTTGTCCACGTAGTAGTAGCCGCCCTCGCGGATCGTGCGGAATGTCTGGATGCCGATGGGCAGCCGGCGGCGGTCGCTCGGAGCGGGGAGAGGGTTCGCGTCGCCTGGAGTCTTGGCCATGGCGGTCCGGGCGGAAGTGGATGCCCGGAGCGGTACAGCGCCGCAGACGCGGCGGCCACGGTCTCGAAGGACGCCGGCCGCCCGAAAGGCCGGGCGTCCGCCCCCGCGGCGGGAGGCCGGACGCCCGGCTGGTCGGTGGACGACAGGCGGGAGCCGCCGCTTACTGGCCGCCTTCCGCCGCCGCGCGCTCGTCGGCCCGGGCGCCGCCGAGCATCGCGTCCATCGAGTAGTTGCCCTCGTGGCAGGCGTACTCGAACATCGGCAGGTCGTTCCGCTGCATCGGCAGGTTCACCGTCCACGGCTCGGTCCAGGTGTTGGGGTCGTCCACGGTGTACTCGTACTCGAGGGTGTTCGCGTCGACGCGGGTGAACCGCTCGACCAGGCGCATCGTGGTGCTCGAGCCCCGCCAGTTGCGGTCGGTGTCGAAGTTGCTGGTCTCGACGACCAGGGTGTCGCCCTCCCAGCGCCCGACCGAGTTGCCCGACCACTGGGCGAGCCGTTCGTCCGTGATCGCGTCGCGGCCGTCGATGGGAATGCTGCGGACGGTGTGCACCATCTCGGTCATCATCACGAGGTGGTCGGGGGTCTGGAAGATCTGCACGTTCTGGTTGTAGCCGCCCGGGGTGATCGGGGGGCCGGCGTTGAAGCCCGTCAGGCAGCGGTCGGCGTTGCTCAGGTCGGTGTACGACGCGGGGGGCGTGTCGCTGAACGAGCCGCGGCCGGCCGCGGCCCGGGCCCGTCCCTCGTCGGTCGATTCCGGCATCCGCCCGTTCGGCGGGTCGATGATGAGCGACGTGCGCCGGGTGGGGATGACGTTCGTGCCCCGGTCCATCCAGAAGTTGTTGTAGCCGCCCACGTTGCCGCCGGCCTCGGTGCGCCGGGCGTCCGCGTTCCACGCGTCGATGTCGCGTTGGACGGCAGCCTGCTCGCGCTCCGCCGCTTCCTCGGGGGTGAGGAACGCCTTGTCGCCCAGGTCTTCCGGCCGCTGGAGCGGGGTGATGGTCCGGAAGTCCCAGACCCCCTGCAGGTCCGGCGCGCCCCACCCGGTCCTCGGCGCTTCCTCCTGGGCCAGGGCCGGCGCCGCCAGTCCCGCCACGACCAACGCCGCCGCTATCGAACGTCCAACTCTCATTGCAAGACCTCCAAGATCGAGAATCGCGTGTTTTCCCCGCCTACGATAGCACGAGCCGCCCGGGGCGTGCAGGCTGCGTGCAGTAGCGTGCGGCCCCGAGGGTGGTCGCGGACCGTGCGCCGTCGCCGACCGGCTGTGTTCGGGCGGGCCGCCCCCCGGGGGCGCGTAGCTGCGGCCGCAGGAGCATGCGCCGCCGACAGGCGTGTCCGGGCGGGCCGCCCGGAGGGACCCGACGCGATCCTCCACGCACGACTCCCGCGCCATTCCACGCCCGGCTCGGGCCGGGTGAGTGGCGCCATGGCGACCTTGCTGACAAGGATGCTTCTCATGAGAACGTTACTCGTGAGACTGTTGGTGCCGCGGGTCGTCCGCCGCCTGCGCGAGAAGGCCCGCGCGATCACGCGGTTCGCGGCCGCGTCCCACCGCTGCCTCGTCATCAGCCGGACCGACGTCGACGACGAGCACCACGTCCGGCTGGCTTGACGGTCGCCGTCACTCCTGCGGGCGGCGCCGCGGCGGCTCCTCGCGCCCCGCCGCATGGAATCTAATCCTTGCCCTTGCACTTCGACAAGAACGCGTGTAGGCTCAGTTCATGTCGAAGTGAAAGGGGAAGTCTGCGCACGGGCCTTCGACCGTCGGCGTCAGAGGGTTGGACAAGGGACGGTGGAGATGAAGAGGAAGGTGTCATGGCTCTGAACCGAGGATGGCCCTGGGTCGGTTCCCTGGCGTTCACGGGTTGCATCACGGTGGTGGAGAACGCCCCACCCGGCGGCGGTCCCCGTGCGGATCGGCTCGACCTGCCGCAGGGCACGCTCGAGCTGCTGATTCTGCGCACGCTGGCGCTCGAGCCGCAGCACGGGTGGGCCATCTCGGAGCGGATTCGGCAGGTGTCGAGCGACGTGTTGCACGTCCGGCAGGGCTCTCTCTACCCGGCGCTGCACCGGCTCGAGCGCCGCGGCTGGATCAGCGCGTCGTGGGGGACTTCCGAGCACAACCGGCGGGCCAAGTACTACGCGTTGACGCCCGATGGGACCCGGCAGCTCGAGTCCGATGTCGATGCGTGGCGGGTGCTCACGGCGGCGGTCGGGCGCGTGCTCGACGCGGGCGAGGAGTCTGCGCCGTAGAACCGTGCAGACTCCTGGCAGGGTTGGTTGGGCCCTGGAAGTCCGCCCCGTTCCACGGCGCGGACTCCTGGAGGAGAACCTCGATGTTGAAGGACCTCCGCTTCCGTCTGCGGGCGCTCGTCCGCCGCAGCCGCGCCGAGGGCGATCTGGACGACGAGCTGCGCTTCCACCTCGACCGCGCCGTCGAGCAGCACGTGGCCCGCGGCCTTTCGGTTCGGGAAGCGCGTCGGCGGGCGCGGCTCGACTTCGGCCCCGTCGACGCCGTCAAGGACGACTGCCGGCAGAGCTGGGGCATCCGGCAGCTCGACGTCCTCGGCCGAGACCTGGCCAACGCGTTGCGGCTGATGCGGAAGCACCCGGCGCTGTCGGCGATCGCGGCGGTCTCGCTCGCCGTCGGGATCGGCCTCAACACGGCGCTCTTCGCACTCCTGGACGCCACCCTGTTCCGGCGGCTCCCGGTCGATCGGCCCGAGCAGCTCGTCGATGTCTACGCCAGCGAGACGGGCGGCTTCGCCTGGCACGGGAGCTCGTATCTGGACTACGTGAACCTGCGCGACGGCGCCCGCGCGCTCACCGGCCTGGTGGGCTTCGCCCCGGCGATGGCCGCGGTCGGCAGCGGTGACGAGTCGCGGGCGACGTCCGTCGAGCTGGTGACGGGCGACTACTTCCAGGTGCTCGGCGTGCCGGCCGCGCTCGGCCGCGTGCTGTCGCCGGACGACGACCGTCCGGGCGCGGCGCCGGTGGTGGTGATCTCGGCGGCGTTCTGGTCCGCCGCGTTCGACGCCGATCCGGGCGCCATCGGCCGGACGTTGCGCATCGGCGCCCGGCCGTACGCCATCGTGGGGGTGGCGCCCGCGCCCTTCGGCGGTATGAACGCGCCGGTCCTGACGCCGGCGTTGTGGATGCCCGTGGCCTGGGTCGACGACGTCCAGCCGGTGGTGCTCGAGAGCAGCCGGCGGTCGCCCGGGGCCACGCGGCTCGAACGCCGCGGGGTGCGCTGGATGTTCGTGAAGGGACGGCTGCGGGAAGGCGAGACCGCGGCCGGCGCCGCCGCCCACCTGAACGGCGTGATGCGGGGTCTCGAAGCGGCGTATCCCGGGTCGAACGAGGGGTTCCGCGTGACCGTCGTCCCGACCGGCGACGTGGCGACCCACCCCATGATCGAAGGGCGCCTGCGCGCGGGCGCGGTCAGCCTGCTCGTGCTGATGGGGCTGGTGCTGCTCATCGTCTGCGCGAACGTCGCGGGGCTGCTGCTCGAGCGTGCGTCGGGGCGGCGCCGCGAGATGGGGCTGCGTCTCGCGCTCGGCGCGACCCGGGGGCGGCTGGTGCGGCAACTGCTGGCCGAGAGCACGGTGCTGTCGCTGCTCGGGGCCGCCGGCGGCGTTGTCCTTGCCTGGGGGCTTCTCGAGGGCCTCGGCGCGATTCGCGCGCCGCTGCTGGTGCCCGTCGCGCTCGATCTGGCGTTGAACGGCCGGGTCTTGGGGCTGTCGGTCGCGGTGGCGCTGGGGGCAGGCGTCGCCGCCGGCCTGATGCCGGCGTGGACGGGCACGCGGTCGAGCGTGCTGGGCGCGTTGGCGGGGGGCGCGCCGGCCTGGTCGGTCGGGGGCCGGCGGTGGAGCCCGCGGCACGCGCTGGTGACGATGCAGATCGCCGTCAGCCTCGTGCTCCTCGTCATGGCCGGGCTGCTGGCGCGGAACCTGGCCGTCGCCAGCCGGGCCGATCCCGGCTTTTCGCCCGAGTCGGTCGCCGCCGTCACCGTCGGGCTCGGCCTCGTGGGGTACGACGGCGACGAGGCGACGCGGTTCCTCGAGCGCGCGCAGGAGCGGGTGCGCACGTTGCCCGGCGTGCAGGCGGTCGCCCGCGCGAGCCGCGGGCCGCTGTCGGTCAACTTCACCCGCGTTCGGGTCGGGCCCGCGGAATGGACGGACCCCGAGGCGACGTCCGTACCGCTCGTCCCGGTCGAGATGGCCGTCGTCGGCGCCGGCTACTTCGATGCGCTGGGTGTTCCGGTGCTCGCGGGGCGGCCGTTCGACGACGCCGTCGATGCGGTGGACTCGCCGCCGGTCGCCATCGTGAACGAGGCGTTCGCGAGGCGCTTCTGGCCGGACGGCGGCGCCGTCGGACGGCGGATTCGCACCGGGATGGACAGGTCGGAGGTCGAGATCGTCGCCGTCGTTCGCGACTACCGAGTCCGGTCCGTTCAGGAGCCGCCCACGCCGTACGTCCACTTCGCGTCGTCCCAGCGGCCCGACTTCATGGTGTCGGCGACCGTGCTCCTGGCGCGCACCCGCGGCGACGCCGGTGCGTTGGCCGCGACCATGCAGCGCGAGCTGCGGCAGATCGATCCGGACGTGGTCTTCTGGCCGGGACTGACGCTGCGCGACAACGTCGCGGCGCAGTTGCTGCCGGTGCGGCTGCTCTCGGCGATGCTCGGGACGGCGGGCATGGTGGCGGTCTGGCTGGCCGCGCTCGGCCTCTACGGCGTGATCGCGCATGCGGTCGTGCGGCGGACCCGGGAGATCGGCATCCGCATGGCGCTGGGCGCGGCGCCCCGCGACGTGCTGGGGCTCGTCGCCCGGCAGGGCGCGTTCTCGGTGGCCGTCGGCGCCGCGGTCGGCGCGGCGCTGGCGTTCGCGGCGGCCCGAGCCACCGCCGGCGTACTGTTCGGCATCGACGCTGCGGATCCACTGGCCTGGGTCGGGGCGGTCGTCACGCTGGCTGCGGTCGGCGCGCTGGCTCACGCCGTCCCCGCCCGGCGGGCCGTGCAGGTGGCCCCGGCGGCGGCATTGCGGGTGGAGTGAGACCGCCGCTCGACGGCCAGGTCGTGGGCGGCGGTTGTCCATGGGCAGGACCCTTGTCGCCGGCCGGAGACGCCACCTCGCCCCCGCGTAGTGGTCGCTCCCGCACCCACGGCCTCGGGAGATCCGCGGGCCGTCGTTGGCAAGGGCCTTGCTCTATCGCGGCGAGAAGGCGCCCTCGTTCCCGCGCCTCTCGTGCGTTCCGAACGACATTCAACTTGCGCCGCCCTTCGGCGGCCGCGCGACAGGCAGCCCCCCATCGCGGGCGAGGAGTCGACATGCACGCCCAGTCGAGCGTTGGTTCTGCAGCGAGGCCCGGTTCGTTCTGGAAGCTGAGCTTCCTGGCCGCACTATGCGCGGCCACCGTCGCCGCCGGAGCCGTCAATCGACAGGGCGCCGACGCCGACGTTCGCGCCATGGTGGTCGAGGCGGTCGAGCGCATGGACGAGAACCTGCAGACCGTTTCCGGAGACTATCGTGCGCTGCTGTCGAGGACGGAGCCGCGCGATGAGCCGCTCGACCGCCTGCGGACCGTCCCACGCCGATTCGGGTGCCGTCGGACGGACTGCGCTCGGGCGCGGGCTGCCCCCGGTGTGCTGTCGCTTCGCTCAGGGCGCGACCCAGATGGGCGACGACCAGGCGCGCTCCTGGATGGTGGCCGGCAGGTCGGGCCTTGGCTCGACGCCGGCGCGGATCGCGTCCCACGTCGACCAGCGGCACGACGGGTTCTCGAGCACCCGCACGTAGTAGACGGCGCGCTGGGCCGGGTCGAAGTCGGGGTCGGTCCACAGCGTGCGCAGCTCGGCTGCCCCGACGTCCTCGCTGAAGCTGCAGTCGTCGAGGTTCACGCTGGCGCCGTTGTCGGGGCAGCGGTGCGTGTCCGGGTCCACCGCGAGGCCGTCCGAGCAGGCGACGTCGTAGACCTGCTCGCGGGGCTCGTTGCCGTCCACCCAGCCCTTGACGACCTGCAGCCGCTGGAGCGGCGCGCTCGATGCGTCTCGGCTCGCCCACACCAGGAAGCGGGGCACCCGGTCTCCCGGGGCCGCGAGCTCGCCGCCCATGGCGACGCCGCCCTCGTACGCCCGGGCCACCAGGTCGGGGTCGTCCGCGAGGTCGTCGGGGTAGTCGTAGGCGGCGAAGAACCGCACCCGCATGCGCGGCCCGGTGGTGGCGAAGGTCTCCTTGCGGCGGAACGCGTCGAAGATGGCGTCGCGGGTGTTCTCCTCGGCCCACACGCCGGTCAGCCCCGACGCGCCCCGGAGGGCCCCCAGCGGCGAGGCGCTGTAGAGCCGGCCGTCCGCCCGCGGCGGGTCGAAGGGTATCGACGAGCCCACCTGGGGGGCGCCGCCGGCCGTGAAGAAATCGGACTCGCTGCCCGGGCCCGCGCCGGCGTGGTTGTCGGTGGCCCCGACGAGGCCGAAGCGGAACGGGTTGAAGCCGCTCTCCTCCTCGAGGCGCAGGCCGTTCAGGTAGGCCTGGCGCACGTAGCTGCCGTCGGGCTGGCTCGGGGTGGTGCCGCCACCGATGCGGTAGGACCAGATCTCGAAGTCGGCCCACTCGTCGTTGGGCGAGAGGGCCGGGTGGGTGTCGGAAGTTCCCTTGGTCTGGGTGATCTCGACCAGCGGCTCGTTGCGGTTCCGCGTCTCCGCGTAGGCGGCGTCGAGGGGGTCGCCGGCGTAGGTCGCGAGCCGGAACATCAGGCCGTTCGAGCCGTTCGAGTTGTGGGGGATGGCGAGGGCCTCGATGCCCGCCTCGCGGTTGCGGTCCATCCACGCCCACAGCTCCTCGGGGTTGAACGAGTCGAGGCGGCTGAACGGCAGCTCGGGCACCGCGCTGCCGCGGAAGATCACGTTGCGGTGCAGGTTCTGGTTCTCGGGGCTGCCCGTGAACTCGTAGCCGACGAAGGTGGTGAAGCGGCCCGGGTCGTAGTGGCGCTCGGCCGCCTCGACGGTCTCGCGCCACGCCGAGCGCACCACGTAGGCGTCGTGCGGCGGCTGGCTCTGGCCGAGGGTGTAGGCCCGGATGTCGCGCCGCGCCGTGGTGCGGGCGGCTCCCGTCAGGGCTCCGGAGACGAAGTCGGTCACCAGATCGGCCACGGGGTGCGACACGTCCTGCTCGGGGTCCATGATCGCGGGCAGCATGCCGAGGAAGCTGGCATGGTCGGTGACCGCGTAGAAGTCGAGCGGCGCGTCGAGCTGGACCTCGAACCCGGCGGGATGGGTCAGGGTTCCGCCCTTGGCGTAGCGGTAGGCGTCGTCGGGGGTGGCGCGGGTGCCGTTGAGGAACGCGTCGTAGGAGAAATTGGTGTGCGTGTGGAGGTCGCCGAAATAGACGTTGCGCAGGGGGTTCGGCTCCTCCGCGGGGGCTTCCTGGGACGTCCCCGCGTCCTGTGACGCCGCCACCGTCGCACCGCCGTCGCCGGCGCAGCCCGCGGCGGTCAGGCCGAGCAGAGCGGCGGCTCCGACTACGGTGGCCGCGTGCCAACTGGACGCGGAGTCTCCGGGACGATGCGTATGACGTGGCATGACACCTCCCTGGCCCGGGCAGCGTGGCCTCTCGGCCCCGCTGTCGGCCCAACCAATCCTACAGCAGACCGCGTCCGTTCCGCGGCGCGGCCTGTCGACGGTCCGAGGGCAGAGAGACTTGCTGCATTCGACGGGCGAGCATGCCGCCTGACCGCGTCTGTCCTTGCAGAGCCACCCTGCGCCGCGATTACGAGAAGCTCGACACCCTCGGCCGTCACGTCCGGCCGCACGCCCGTGGTACGCCGCGGGCGTTCTCGCAGGTTCTCGGTGCGGCGCGAGACCCTCCAGGAGCCGCTAACGAATCGGCGGCACCATCGACAGCACGCGCTCCAGGAACCAGTACGCGGAGACGGTGCCCATGAGGACTATCGGCGCCTGGACCGCGGCCGCGGGCACCGGCACCCGCCCGACGCGCAGCCCGTAGAGCAGCGCCAGCAGGACGCCGACGACCATGAGCTGCCCGATCTCGACTCCGACGTTGAAGAGGAGCAGGGCCATCGCGCGGGCCTGCTCGGGCAGTCCGATGTCGGCCAGGGCCCCGGCGAAGCCGAACCCGTGCAGCAGGCCGAACCCGAAGGCGATCGCCCACGGCGACCGCGCGAGGGACGAGCGCTCGTCTGCGGGGCAGGCAGCCTGGCCGACGCTCGCGGCCCCGCGGGCGCTCGTGGTCCCGCCGACGTTCGCGGTCCCGCCGGCGCTCGCAGTCCCGCCGGCGCCCGCGGCCCGGCCGGCGCCGCGGGTCAGCTCGACGGCCAGATAGAGGATGCTCAGCGCGATG
Source organism: Vicinamibacterales bacterium (assembly GCA_965215105.1). Classification (GTDB taxonomy): domain Bacteria; phylum Acidobacteriota; class Vicinamibacteria; order Vicinamibacterales; family UBA8438; genus JAJEEA01. The sequence continues at coordinate 4,164,770 of OZ244051.1, read as the reverse complement.
ACCGCCTCGACCGGCCGCTGCGACAGGGTCAACACACCCAGCGTCGACAGGGCGAGGGTGATGCTGTGCGCGGCCGTGAACGCCGTCACCACCTGCACGAGCTGCAGCGGCCGGCGCACCAGGAACATCAGGCCGACGACGAACAGGATGTGGTCGAACCCGAAGAGCAGGTGCTCGACCCCGAGCCGGAGATACGCGGGCACCGCCATCCCGCCTCCCCCCGTGGGCGACACCACGACGCGCGGCGCCCCGGGCCGCAGCAGGTGATCGACCGACGCGCCGTCGACGAAGCGCACGCGCAGCAGGACGTCGGTGAGGGTTCGGGGCAGGCCCGCAATCTCGATGGGCGCGTCCCCCAGCCCCCGGGCGCCGCAGTCGATGGTCCAACGCTCGAGCAGCGCCGCCGCGGTCAGCTCCGGCAGGGCCCGGGCCGTTTCGCGGCAGTGGGCCGGGAACGCCGGCCGGAGCGGCAGCCGGCGCACCAGACCCGGCTCGGCGTCGGCCAGCACCGGCTGCTTCCACAGCACCTCGAAGCGTCCCGCGGACACCTCGGTCAGCTCGAGGTAGGCGGGCCGCACCTCGTGGGCGCCGAGCGCCGCCGGCAGGGCCAGCGCGCCCAGCAGCGCCAGCATCCAGCTCCACATGCGGCGCCCCGCCCGTGGATCGGTCGTCATCGTCAGGGTTCCTGCCCTCCGTCCGCCAGCTCCGGTATCCGGATTTCGTAGCGCTCGCGCAGCGTTTGCAGCGCGGCCTCGTTCCGCTCGCGCCGCCGGCTCTCCAGCAGGTCCTCCGCGACCCGGCCTCGGACCTCGTCGAGGGCGGGCAGCCGCGGCTCGGCGCGGTCGATCACCTGGACGAGGTGGACGCCGTGCGCCGACTCGACCGGTCCCTGCCACTCGCCCATCGCCAGAGAGGGCATGGCCGTCGCGAACCCTCCTCCGAACAGCTCCGCGATCTCCCGGTCGGTCCGGTCGGCGTATTCCCGGAGCAGCATGAACGGATCGCCGAGCTGCCGCCACCCGTCGCCGGCGCCCTCGCGCACCTCGCGAAGCAGCGCGGCCGCGTCGCGCGCCGGGGCGGCTCGCCGGTCGCGGCTCAGGAAGACGTGCCGGAACGTGGTGCGCCGCGGCTCGCGGTACCGCTCGGCATGGGCCGCGTAGAACGTCTCGATGTCGCCGGCCGCGGCCGCCGGGGCCTCTGTACTGTCCTCCAGCAGGAACATCATCTTCTGCGCGAGCCGGCGCCGGATGATGGCGTCGCCCCGGTCGAGGCCCCGGCGCTGCGCTTCTCGGTAGAGGATCTCCTCGCGCACCGCCTCGTCGATCAGGCCCTCGAGCTCGCGCCCCGTCGGCGGCCGCCCCCACTGGGCGACCCACCGCTCGCGGATGGCCCCGAGCTGCTCCTCCGTCACCGTGACGACGCGGTCCTCCCCGGCGTCGTCGAGCCACCGGTCGACGGCGAACACGCCCGCCCCGAGCAGCAGGAACACCACGAGCGGCGACCGGCCGAGGGTCGAGGTCATCTTGTCCCGAAGGTGACGAACGCCGGATTCCATGTCGGCTCAGCGTCCTCCCGACTCGGAGGCGGGAAAGAGCGGCGTCGACCGCTCGGCCCGGCAGGTCGATCCGAACGTCGACTAGCCGGACCGGTCGATGTCCACTGGATTCTCCTCGCTCGGAACCTCGTGAAGCAAAGACGGACTCGGCGTGGGCACTGCCGCGGGCGGCATATCGAGGATCGCGCCGAGCGCCTCCGGGTCTTCAGGGTCGATCCATCGCTGCGCGCCGCGCGCCAGCAGCGCGTCGAGACCCTTCTCCATCTCGCCGGTGGCGCGGACGTAGACCGAAACGAATCGATGCCGATCGAGTTGCTCGACCGCTCCGGCCCAGGTCCCACCCTTCTCGAACTCCGCGCTGACTATCAGCGCCGCGTCCGAAAGCGCATAGATCAGCTTGTTGCGCTGCATCGCGTGTCCGACGAGGAACCCGGCGGCGGGGTCGTACGGGCAGATCAGGACCAGTCGGCCGTCCATCAGCGCGTTGCGGTGCTCCCGGCGCGTGGCGGCCCGCTCGAGGCCGTCGGCCAGCACGCAGGCTACCGTTCCGCCCGCGTCCAGCGCTCCCCGCATTGCCGCCTGATCGATGCCGCGGGCGCCGCCCGAGACCAGCGTGCGCCGAGCGTCCGCAGCGAGCCGCCCGACGCCCTCGGTGTAGGCGATCAAGTTGTCGTCCACGTTTCTGGAGCCGACGACGGCCAGCCCCCCCGTCTCGAGATCCTCGCGGTTTCCGCAACCGTACAGCACCGGTGGCGCGTGCTCTCGCAGGCGTCTCTTGAGCCGCCGCGGGTACTCCACATCCGCGCGGCTCATGACCCAGAGTGCGCGCGTACGCCAGCGCTCCATCGCCTGGCTGAGGAGGAGGCCCCGGTCGAGCAGACGATCGAGGCGTTCGACATCCAGGTCGAGTCGGCACTCCTCCAGCAGCGTCCGCACCCCGTCGCCCAGCAGGTCGGCGGGCTGGCGCCGCAGCTCCAGGAGCCGGCGCGCGAGGCGGTTGTACTCGCCGGGGGCCAGAGGCTTGGGCGACGAGCGTCGTTCCCGACCGATGATCAACGGCGCGGTCAGCAGCAGAATCGCCCGCGTGTTCAGAGACGGGGCGTCGTTCATGACCCGCCTCCCGCGTTCGCCAGTGCGAGCGGCCACACCGGGCCGCATCCCCGCCGGCGCAGCTCCCAGGCGGCGACGGTGAAGGTCCATCGGGAGTCCACGACGTCGTCGACCAGCAGCACGGGTCCGGCCGGGATGGCTTCCTTGGCGACGACCAGCGAGCCCAGCACGTTGCGCGCCTGGCGGTCGCTGTTCTCCATCGTCTTCTGTTCGGGCCGACTGCCCGACTTCTTCAGCACATCGCTGAACGGCAGGTCCAGCGCGTCGGCGAGACGGCGGGCGAAGTCGGGCACGAGATGCGGATGCCGCAGCGACGGAATGGCGGCGACCCAGGCGGGCGGCGGGTCCGGACGCCACTCGCGCAGCAGCGCCGCGCATGCGCCGACCAGCTCGTTCGAGAACCGCCCGTCCCGCAGCTTACCGCGACTGACCAGCTCGCCCCAGCCCGCGTCGTTCCAGACGCAGAGCACCCTCCCCGGCTGCGCCCGGTGTTCAGGGTCGATGCGCTTTCCCGGAGGCCACTGCCGCCGCGGCTCCACCGGCAGGCTCGAACGGCGCAGGAACGCGACCGCCTCGGTCACGATCTCCGGGCTGGACGAGGCGGGGAGCGGCGGCAGCGTCGGGGGCGAGATTCCCCGCGGATCTCCATCGAGCGCCCGGATCAGGAACGCCATGTGGTCGGAGGAGAGCTGTACGTACGTCTGCATGTCCGCCTGCTCGTCACGCCGCAGCGCCGTGAGTCGTTCCGCTCGTTCCCAGAAGGCGTCGCTCAGCGACGACGCGGTCAACTGCCACGACGGGCCCTGCCTGACGATGGGCGCGGGCGATTCCAGCGACAGCAGTTGGAGGGTCTTCTGAATCCGGCCGGCGCTGACGTTGACGTTGGCTTCGATCTGACGTTGCGTCAGCCCGTCGTCGTCGGCTTCGAGCGCCGCCAGGACCTGCTCCGCCTCGTTCCGTGTGGGAAACGCGCTTCGGATGAAGTAGCTCGTGATCTCGATGTCCTCCCCGCCGCTGAGCAGCACGCCGCGGGCCGCTTCCAGCGCCCGCCCGGCGCGGCCCACCTGTTGATAGTAGGCCACGACGGAGCCGGGCGTCTGGTAGTGGATGACGAACGCCAGGTCCGGCTTGTCGAATCCCATGCCGAGCGCCGTCGTCGCCACCAGCGCCTTCACTTGGTTGTCGAGCAGCGCCTGCTCCAGCGCCTGCCGGTTCGGGCCGGTCTCGCCGGTGTAGGCCGCCACCTCGATGCCTCGGGACAGGAGCCATTCCGCCACCAACCCGGCGTCGCGCACCGTCAGCGTGTAGACGATGCCGCTCCCCGGCAGCGCCGGCAGTCGCTCGGCCAGCCAGGCGAGGCGTTCGGCCTGACCGGGCATTCGGATGGTCTGCAACGCCAGCGACGGCCGGTGGAGATCGCCCCGCAGCACCTGGAGGTCCGGTCCCAGGATCGCCTCGAGGTCGGCCATCACCCGATCGTTGGCCGTGGCGGTGGTCGCGAGCAGGCGGAGGTTGGGGGGCAGGTCGCGCACGATGCGCTCGATCAGTCGGTAGTGGGGGCGGAAGTCGTGGCCCCAGTCGGAGATGCAGTGGGCCTCGTCGATGACGAGGAGCGCGATGCGCCCGGCGGCGTCCGCCAGCACCCGCTCGCGGAACCGCTCGTTCGCCAGTCGCTCAGGGGAGACGAGCAGGATGTCCACCGCGCCTGCACGGATCTCCTGCTCCACGCGGTCCCACTCGTCCTGGTTGTCCGAGTTGATGGTCTCCGCGCGGACGCCCATCCGCTCGGCCGCGGCGATCTGGTTGCGCATCAGCGCCAGCAGGGGGCTGACGAGGAGGGTCGGCCCCAGCTCCGCTTCGCGCAGCAGCCGGGTGGTGATGAAGTAGACGAAGCTCTTGCCCCAGCCCGTCTTCTGGACCAGGAGCTGTCGGCCGCGGCCTTCGACGAGGTGCCGGATGGCTTCTTCCTGTCCCTCGCGGAACCGGGTGTCCGGCCGCCCCGTGCCCCGCTTCAGGAGCGCCAGGGCTCGACGGGAGTCGTACTGCATGTCCGGGTCGGATGGGAGCGGCGGGCAACGCCGGCGCCCCGGCGTCTCAACCGTGGAGGAACACCACCTGATCGTCTGCCGAGAAGGGGACCGCTGGCGTGACTGTCGCGGCGGTCGTCGTGTCCACGCCTCCGCGTGCGGTCGTCCGCGTCATTCCAGCAAGCGAAGCACCGCGACGGCGACGCCGGCCACGGCGACGGCGGTGCCGATCATCCACTTCAGCAACCTGACCTCGAGCGCGGCCATGTCGGCTCTGAGCGCGGCGATGTCGGTCTTGGTCGCCAACTCTTGGCCGTGGTCGGCGCCGGCGTCCCGGGCCACGCCGACCACCGCTTCGGCGAAGGCTTCATCGGCGCCGGCGGCGCCGCGGGCAAGCTCGGCCGCGGCGGCCGTCAACGTCTTCACGGCAGCGTGCGTGTCGAACGGCATGCGGCCAGCGTACCACAGGGCGTCGTTCGGAGGACGATGAGCGCGATGAGCGGTTCCGGAGCTCCTGGCGGCCCTGCTCGGCCGGGCTTGCGGGCAAAGCGGACGTCGCGTCACAATGGGCCTGCCCGGAGCGGCGCGGTTCGCCGTAGCGTTGCGCGCACCGCCCGCCGGCGACAGGTCCCGTCACGAACTTCGAAGCCCTGAGTGAACTTCGAGTGGATCCACAGGGAAGCCCGCCGACCGTCCACGCCCGACGCCCGGGGACGACCGCCGAAGAGCTGTTCCTTCTGGCGGGCGATGGCAGCCGGACCGAGCTCGTCAGGGGAGAAATCGTTCAGATGACGCCCGCCGGCGCCAGGCACGGCGCGGTGACGGTCCGCATCGGCCGCCTGCTCGACGAGTACGTCGAGGCGCATGGTCTGGGCGTCTGCTGCGGCGCGGAGACCGGGTTCGTTCTTGGCCGGTCGCCCGATACGGTGCGGGCCCCGGACGCCGCGGTCGTGGTGACGTCACACGTTCCCGCCACGGGCCTCCCGGACGGCTTCTGGCCCTGCGCCCCCGACCTCGCCGTCGAGGTCGTCTCCCCCTGGGATCGACCGGTCGACGTCCGGAGCAAGCTCGACGAGTACTTCGCCGCCGGCACAAGACTGGTCTGGCTCGTGGAACCCGAAACGCGGACGGTCCGTATCTACCGGTCGGCGCACGACGTCCGCGTGGTCGGAACCGATGGCCGCCTCGACGGCGGCGACGTACTGCCGGGATTCCGATGTTCCGTGCAGCGCCTCTTTCCCATGAGCGGTTCGGCCCGTTGAGCCGGCTGCGCGACCGAGGAGGAACGAAATGTCGTTGACGATGCGAGCGGCCGCATTGGCGGCAGGGCTGGCGCTGCTGGCAGGCGGCGCGGCGTGGGCGGGGCAAGCGGGCGGAACCCTGGAGGTGACCGTCAACTATGCCGACTATGCCGGCTCCGGCGAGGTCGACGAGAGCCACGCTCTCTACCTGGCGATCTACCCCAGCGCCGACATGCAGCCCGACAACCTCATCGGGGCACAGATCGTCACCTCTAACGGCGAGACGGTGACCTTCGAGAACGTCGGCACGGCCACCGTCTATCTCTCGGGGTTCTACGACGAGCAGGGCGGGTGGACCGGGACCACCCCGGTGCCCTCCGGCTCGCTCGCCGGGGCGTACCTCGCGCCCGGCTCCTTCGCGCCGTCCCCCATCGAGGTGGGCGCGGGAGAGACCGCGCAGGTGGGCGCAGGTGGAGTTCACGTTCAACACTAGTGTCCCACATTTTTGGCGATTTCAGGCCCACGTCAGGGGCAACTGGGGGTCGGGAGGGTCAGAACCCGGCGGCGACGGCGTCGTGAGAAGCTCCAGGAGTGGCCGACGTTCAAACAGGTTGAGCTGGAGCACCTGCAGCATCTTGTAAAGGCTCCAACTCACTCGCATGAGGAACTTGAGATACGCCAACAGCAGGTACATGCACATCGCCACCCACAACTGCGTCAAGACCGCGTTCTTCGACCGGCCCACGAACCGCTTCACCTTCAGATGCTGCTTGATCCACTTGAAAAACAGCTCGATCTGCCACCGCGATTTGTAGATGTCCGCAATCGTCTTCGCCACCCACGTCGTGTTGTTGGTCACGAACACATACCGGTTCTTCGTCTCCGGATCCTTGTAGACCACCCGCCGCAGCGGCGCCGCATACGCCTTGCGCCCCCGAGCGCTCGTCAGCTCGATCGTCTCGTCGCTGATGACGCCGGTTCCGGGGCGGACGTCGTGCTCCGCCGTGACCCGATACCGCACGCCCCGCTTCAGGCGCGTCACGAAGGTCACGCCCCGCGCCTGCAACTGATGGAACCACTTGAAGTCCAGATACGCGCGGTCCGCCACGACCACGCTGCCGGCCGGAAACTCCCAGATACGGGCCGCCGTGACGTCGGCGGTCTTGCCGTCGGTCACACTGACGAAAGTCGGCAGATGGCCGCCGTGATCCAGTCCGACGTGCAGCTTGACGGCCGCCTTCGTGCGCCGAAACGACGCCCACGGGAAGACCGACAGACACAAGTCGATGGTGGACGCATCGACGGAGTACAACTTGTTCTTGAACCGAAAGCCGTGCCTCGGCGCGCGTTCCTGGCAGCGGCTCAACAGGCGTCCGAACAGCGCTTCGTAGAGGGTGTACGGCTGCTCGGTATTGACGCGCGCCAACGACGAGCGACTGACGGTTCCCACGCCGAGATGGTAGAGCTTGCGCCCCTGGGCGCCGAGGTTGCTCACGATGTCCCGCAGGCTCTGTCGGCCCGTCAACTGCGCCAAGCCAAGGGCCACGAACTGCGCCCAGCGGCTCATGACGCGCAGCCCCTGACCGCACTGGTGCTCGCGCGCCTCGGCGTCGAATTCATGTCTCGGTAGGAACCTGAGGAGTTGCGCGAAGACTGTGTTATGATGGGCCACGGCTTGGATCTCCTGTCCTTTGAATGACTTGTGGACAACTCATTCTACCAGACATGGAAGGTTCAAGCCGCCTTTATTTGCTGGTGTGTGGGACAGTAGTGCACGTTCAACGACCTGTTCCGGATACCGTAGGGAGGACGGCAGTAGCGTAGCGCATCCCGCGCTGCCGCTCGCGGGTCCTGCGCGCCGACTATGCGGAGGATGCGGAGGCGTCGATACCCGAGTACTGGATCGTCGATCCGGCCGACGAGACCGTCGCCGTGCTCACGCTCGCCGGAAACGCCTACGTCGAGCACGGCGTCTTCGCTCGGGGAGACACGGCGACCTCCCCGCTGCTGGACGGCGTGGCCGTCGACGTCGCAGTGCTGTTCGACGAAGCCGAGAGCCGCCGGCCCGCACGGTAGACTGGCAGGGAGGGGCGGGAGTTGCAGCAGCGCAGTGAACGGTCCGGGCTGCCGGACGACCTCGAGCCGGACCCGGTCATCGAGCTCTACAAGCGCGACGTCGACCGCACGCTGATCCGCGAGCAGTTGCGCCGCTCGGTGGACGAGAGGGTGCGCAACATGATCGCCGCGTCGCGGTTCGCCGAGGCGCTCCGCGAGGCCGCCCGCCGGCGGCAGGCCCCGTGACGGACTTCGAAGTCCTGATCCGCCGCCTCGGCGCCGCCGACGTCCGGTTCGTGCTGATCGGCGGGTTCGCCCGAGCCGCGTGATCAGCTCATGCGGTATGGCGGCGTACGGCTGCAACGTGTCGGATGGTGTATCGTGGTTGGCTGATGCTGGCGACCTCCGTTTCGCTCGAATTGCCGACTGTCCTGGCCTGGGTGGTGGGCGCAGCCGGCACCGTGATCGTCGCGCTGTTGGGCCTCGTTCTGTGGTTCCTTCGCCAAGCGATGACCAGGAACGAAACGACACACCGGGAGCTGACGACCAGCGTCCAGAAGCTGACTGAGGGCAACGTAGAGTGGATTCGATCATTGGGCGAACGCGTCAACAGGGCGGACGACAAGATCGATCAGGTTCGCAGAGAGTTGACCTCTGAGAACAGGAGCATCGAGCGACGACTCGCTCAGGTGGAGGCCCGTCTGGGGGGATGGAAAGGAGGGAATCGCGATGACAGACGAGACCGCACAACAGAAGATTGAACGACTCGAAGCCGAAGTGAAGAACCTGCGGCTCGGCATGGGTGCGTTGATTGCGTGCCTGGTCAGGGTCGGGGTCGAAGGCAGATTCCCGTTTGCGGATGACAGCCAGACGCTGGGTTTGCCGATTGCCATGGGGAAAGCCGGGATTCCCCCCGCGGCAGCCAGGATCCTACGCGGCTACAGCCGAGAAGCTGCGGCGGCAGAACGGGATGAACTCGCTGAAGCGTCGACCCGGTGACTGGCGGGTGGATGGCGGTATTGGAGCGTACCGAGATATAGAGGAACAGGTCAGGAGCGGGTTGCCGACCTGTTGGTGAACAGTCCTACCACGCTGGCGACAGCCACGGCCTGCGGATACGTCGACATTCTTTATCGACGTGAACTGGCGATCAAGAGCGCCAACCTGCGCGACCGTCGGCGAACCTCTTCCGTTCGCTGGCGTAACGATGAATCTCGAGTCCGCGGCTCAGTCGCCTCCGTTCAGCTCCAGCAGCTCGCGGAGGGCATCGTCATCGGAGATGTCCGCGGGCCAGCCGTAGGCGCCGGCAACGGCGGCGTCGAGCGCGCCGTGCGCATCGGCGAGCCACTGGGGGCGGGCGTTGTACAGGTTGGTCAGGGTGCGCTTCCTGAGCGCCTTGGCGGCGTCCTCGCCGCGGGGAACCGGGCGCGCCGGATAGCCGGGCGCCGGCTCGTCCACCCACTCGACCCATTCGGGCGGGTCGAGCCAGCGGTCGCGCAGCTCGACGAGCCGGCGGGCGGCTTCCGCGATGGCGGCGGCGCGGGGGTCGTCCGCGCAGTCGGCGGCCGGCACGTCGGGCGTCAGGCCGGCCGGGAACGGGAACGTCTCGAACGTGGTGCTCGGGGTGTAGCGCGGCCGGTCTTCCAGGCTCGTGCCGAGCCGGAGCGACCACAGTTCGTGAAACCGGCTGTGCAGGATGCCGAAGGTCATGTCGTCGTCGCGCGCGATGACGATCAGTTGATGATCCGGGCAGATCCGCGCGTCGCACCAGGCGAACAGCCGGTGCTTGGCGACCGTGGGTGTCGCGATGTAGCGCGGCAGGCCTGCGAGTGCTCGCCACATGCCCTGCCGCGGCTCGACGTGCCGCCACCAGTACTGCCGGTATGCCTGGCGGCGGTTCCGCTGGCGCATCGGGTACACGCGCTGCTCCACCCAGCGGAACGGTTCCTCGTACAGCGCCGCGTCACCGGACGACATCGTCCACCCGAAGTCCACGATCCACTTCCCCGCCGGCCGCCGGGTGAGGTCCATGCCGTTCACCCACGGCTTCAGGACGTCGGCGTTCGTCCGGCCGTTGGGGTTCGCCGGCAGACGGAGCCACTCGCGCGCCCGGTCGCCCGCGACGTCGAACGGACCGCCCTTCGTGTCGCCCATGAACGCGACACCAACGTTCTCCGGGAGACGCCGGCCCCGCGTCAGGTCGACGCCGGCGTCCCCGCGACGCGCGGTCAGGTCGGTGTAGATCTCGTCGACGGGCCGGCCGTCGAGCCGAGCGTCGGACGCCGCCGCGTCGTGGGCAGCGGAGAAGCACACCAGCGACACCCTGACCGCGGCCCCGTCGATCACCCACGGTTCGTCGCTCCACGCCTCGAAGAGCTGCGGCGGCTGGTCGTTGCGATCGGTCGGCCCGCCTTCTCGAACCATCAGCGGACCGGATCGGGTTCCGCCCGAACTCGGGCGGCGCTTGCGGGTCGCGGCCTCCAGAGCCCGCCGGTTCGCGCCGCCGCGGATCGAGTTCGTCGCGACGAGCCCGGCCCGCCGCGCCCTCCCCGCGGCGATCTGCCGGCCCGCCTTCTCGAACCAGTAGCAGACCAGATCCGCCTCCGCCGGCACGCGCCCGGCGTACGTCTTGAACATCCGTGACACGTAGTCCTCGCCGAGGTGCGTGATCAGGAGCTTGCCGCCCAGGAACGGCGGGTTCCCGATCACGACGTCGGCCTCCGGCCAATCCGGCTCGGCGTCGTCCGGCGTCAGGATCGCGTCCCGGCACTCGATGGTGTCGAGCGGCTTCAGAATCGGGTCGCGCGCCTCCGAGAAGCCGTTGCGCCGCATCCACTGGATCTCGCCGATCCAGACCGAGACCCGGGCCAGCTCGGCCGCGTAGGGGTTGACCTCGATGCCCTTGACGTTGGCCGGACCGATCTCCGGGAACGCGCGCTGAAAGCCGAGCGCTTCCGCCTCGAACTGCACCCGATGTTCCAGGTCCTTGAGCGCCTGCAGGGCGAGGTACAGAAAGTTGCCGGAGCCGCAGGCCGGGTCGAGCACCGTGAACGCGCGCAGCCGGTCGAGGAACGTCCGGTACCGCCGCTCGGCCTCGTTCCGCCGCCTCGTGCGGGTGGAGGGCGACCTGGCGGTGTCCGCACGCGCCAGCTCGGCGGCGATCCCGGCCTTCTCGGCCGCCCACTCGGCGAGCCACGGGCGGATCACCAGCGGCTCGACGAGCAGCATGATCTTGTCGCGGTCGGTGTAGTGCGCGCCGAGCTGGGCGCGCTTGCCGGGATCGAGCCCGCGCTCGAACAGCGTGCCGAGAATCGACGGGTCGATCTCCGACCAGTCGAGCTTCGACGCGGCCAGCACGGTGTCGATGTCGGCCTGCTCCAGCGGCAGCGCCGTGTCGTCGTCGAAGAGGCCGCCGTTGAACCAGTCGACCGTCTCGAAGCCGACCCGGCCGCCGCGAGCCATCTCACGGAAGAGATGGCTCGCGAGGTCCGGAAACTGCGCCGGGGTGCGCCGCGCCTGCTCCAGCATCCGCGTGAACATGTGGCCGGGCAGCAGGCCCACGTCGTCGGCGAACATGCAGAAGACGAGCCGGTTGACGAAGTGCGCGACCGCGTGGGGGTCGTGGCCGCGCCCCCGCAGGGCCTGCGCGACCGTTGCGAACGACTCCGCCGCCCGCTCGGTGAGCGCTTGCCGCGTCTCGCCCGGCCGCAGCCGTTCGGGGTCCGAGAACGCCCACTTGAGCCGATCGCGTGTCCCCGCGTCGGCGAGGTCGTCCAGGCCGAACTCGTAGGTCTTGCTGACGCTGTTCGTCCAGTTGGTGCGGAGGCGGAACCGCAGCATGTCGGAGACGATCAGCAGGGGTGGGTTCTCCAGCGCCAGCGCGTACTGCCGGAGTTGCCCGAACGCGGCGTCCAGGTCGGCGCGGTGGCCCTTGTACTCCCAGGCGAAGTGATGGCGCTTCCAGACGTCGGCCCAGCCGTCGCCGCCGGTGTCCTTGCGGGCGCCCCGCTCGAAGCAGTACGTCTCGCCCGCCGGGTCCGCCTCGGCCGGTGTCGGCTCGCCCAGCAGCCGGCACAAGTCGATGAAGTGCTCCTGCGACGCGGAACGCTCCTTCAGCGCGGAGGCGCGCCACTTGGTGATGAACTCGTGCGGCGTCATCGGCGCATTCAGCGTAGTCCATAACGACCGCCTGGTGCCATGCGAGGCGATCCCGCTCGGAGCCGCGCCAGCATGCGACCCGAGGACGCCCGATAGGCCCCGCCGGGGTCGAGGACCGTGTCGCCCGACGATTCCCGAAGAGTGCACCATCCCGGTGGTAAACTCGCTCCTGTCGTGAGACTTCCACCCACGAACTTTTTTCGCCGGCTGTTCGCTCCATGCTGGAGGATCGCTGATTCCCTGACGCGCCTCTCGACCGTGGAGTCCCAAGATCAAGTAGCCGTGCTGCTAATCCCGCAGGGCGACCGTTGCACGCCACCCCAACGGATTCACCCTGCAATTGTACTCGCGAGTATACTACCTACACCATGAGTGACCTCAGTGTTCAGTTGCACGAAGACGCCAGACAAAGCTTTGAGGATCAGGCACGGAGGCTACTCGGTCATGTTGTTCGATTCCGGGACAGTCGTGACCGGCCCAAACCAGCCTACTCACCGGATGTCTTTACGGCTGGACCCATTACAGCCGCCGACATTGTTGGCGATCCCCAGCTTACCCTTCATTGGGAAGACCCCGACGGAAAGCCGACGGGTATCGCCGTCGCCGAGGTCGGGGGTCTGCGTCGTGGACTGCTTGGTGTCGGTTACGCAGACTTCGAGACCTTGGTCTCGGCGATGGCGCGCAAACGCCCGTTTCAGTCAATGGCGAGCAACCAGTTTCTGCGGGATCGCCTCTTCGCGTGGGTACTGGAACGAGATCGGGGCCAAAGTTCGACAGCATGGATCGACTTTGTCTTGCATGCGCTCGGCGCGGCTGCTGCAGAACATCGGTTGCTCTTTCCGGTGTCTGACCTCCACGTAGAATCTCCACTCGTTCTCGGGTTGGTTACGCTGTTGACGTTTCCGGAAAACATCTTCGAAGCCTTCGAATCCCGGCAGCCGGAGGGCGCCTCCAGTGTTGAACACGTTGAATTGTGTCGCTCGATGCGCAGGGACTTCCAGGGGTCCGCAGTTGCGGAAACCTGCGTATTCGGCGAGCCTGTAAAGGCTCAAGAGATTGCTGCTAAGCGCGTAGAGTTGGTAGTCGGTGTGCTCCGTTTCTTTGCGCCAAGTCACATAGTGCCCGGGGTTACGTCAAGGATCGCCCGTTGGGGCCACGCCCCGGCTCGAAGCGACCGTGTTTTTTTCGCCGATTTGTCGGGAGAGTTCTTGAGGCTGTCCACGCAGATCGTCGAACAGCCTGCACCCCTGACCCTTTCCGATGAGACCCGTGTCATGTTGCTTGAATCGGGGCTCGCTGAGGTCCGCGATATCCTCACGCGTGATGATGATGACCGTACAGATCTTGAGACCGTACTCCTCGGAGGCATGGTCACGTTCGGGCACGCGGCCCTCAACTTGGATTCTCGGGACAGGATGATCTGGTACTGTGCTGGACTGGAGTCGGTTCTTATTAGGAACTCTTCAGAATCCATTGTTCGAAACTTGGCGGAACGCTTGGCGATATTCGCCTACGACACACTTGACGACCGCATTGTCGCGCTGAAAGATATTAAACGAGGGTACTCGCTTCGATCGCGTTTTGTCCATCACGGTAAAGAGATTGCAGAAGAACGGGAAGTTACAAAATTTGCTCGCCACGGCGTGCGGTTCTTTTGTCGGCTCGCCCAGAACCGCGAGTGCTTCAGCACGAAGTCAGCCCTGCTTGAACATGTCGATCGCATGAAACTGTCGGGCGGCTTACCGAGATCGGGCGCGGCGAAAGAATCCGGTTAGTCGATTGGCGTTAGCTAGGCTTGGACCGCCAGTAGAAGTCGATCCAGCTGATGCGTAACCTCGACAGGAACCCGCTCCACCATCCACTCCGTGCCATGACAATCGCTCGTCCTGAACAACCCGGCGTAAGAGAACCGGCCCGCGGCGCTGATACTGACCGAGAAAACGTCGTCGCCGAGCTCCCATCCGAGGGAGATCTCGCCGTCCGGGTCTATGACAACTTCCGGAAGGCGTGTCCCCTCGGCGAGCTCGGCAACAAGAGCGGTCGCATACCGACGCGCGCCCTCCTGCACGGGTGTCGCTCTCTCACCGTCCCAGTTCTCGTGGGCGGCTTCCTTGCAGCGTTCATCCAGATTCCGGATCCAGCCCGACAGCGCCGCACTTCGGGTCTCGACGTCGTCAAGAACCGTCACCGACACGGGTTCTGCGTCGAAACCCACGGTAGAACCTACGGCCCGTTCACTCCCGTGGTCGCTGCGCCCCGCCGCAGATGCCGCTCGGCCCAGTTCAGCATCTCGGCCACGGCGTGCAGCACCGACTCCCGCGCCACGTAGCCGTGAGACTCGTTCGGCAGGGTCACGTAGCGCACGGTGCCGCCGTGGCCCTTCAGGGCCATGTACATCCGGGCCGACTGTATCGGGAACGTGCCCGAGTTGTTGTCGATCTCGCCGTGGATCAGCAGGATCGGCTCCGTGAGCTTGTCGGCGTGGAAGAACGGGGACATCGCGGCGTAAATGTCCGTGGCCTCCCAGAAGGTGCGCCGCTCGTTCTGGAAGCCGAAGGGGGTCAGCGAGCGGTTGTAGGCGCCGCTGCGGGCGATGCCCATCTGGAAGAGGTCCGAGTGGGCCAGGAGGTTGGCGGTCATGAACGCGCCGTAGCTGTGGCCGCCGATGCCGATGGTGTCGGGGTCGGTGACGCCCAGCCCGACGATGGTGTCGACGGCGGCCTGCGCGCTCGCCACGAGCTGCTCGACGTAGGTGTCGTTGGCGGTCTCGCCGGGGCCGATGATGGGCATCGTGGGGCCGTCGAACACCGCGTAGCCCTGGGTCAGCAGGAGGAGGTGCGACGCGCCGCGGATGGCCGTGAAGCGGTTGTCCGAGCCGGTCACCTGACCCGCGAGTCGGGGGTCGACGAATTCGCGGGGGTAGGCCCACACGAGCATCGGGACGCGGTCGCCGTCCTGGTGCCCAGGCGGCAGGTAGAGGGTGCCGGAGAGCTGCACGCCGTCGGCGCGCTCGTAGGTGACGAGCTCCTTGGAGATGCCGGCCAGTTGCGGCGCGGGGTTCTCGAAGGCGGTCAGCGGCTCCAGGGTGTCCGCATCGAGGTCACGGACGAGGTAGTTGGGCGGCTCGGTCCGGGTCTCGCGGCGGGTGAGCACGACGCTCCCGTCGTCGGACAGCGGGGCGAGGGCCACCTCGTAGGCGTCGCCGGCGCTTTGGAACAGCCGCTCGCTCTCGAGGGTGGCCAGATCGAGGCGGTCGAGAAACGGGCGGTCGCCGTCGGGCGAGGCGCCGTTGCCGGTGAGGTAGATGGCGCCATCGGCCTGCCGGACGACCGCGCCGCCGGGGCGGCTGACCGCGACGGGGCGGCCGGCGTCGGCGTAGCGGTCCTCGGTGCTGCGGTCCCACAGAGTACGCTGGTCGCCGTCCGCGTCGATGAGCCGGGTCCGCGTCCATCGGGTGGGGCGGTCGTTCTCGGTCAGCAGCGCGGTGCCGTCCGCGGTCCACGCGATGCCGCCGAAGCGGAACTCGGTGCGGGCGATCTCGGCCGGCTCGCCGTCGAACGGCGCGGCGTGCGCGAGCACGCGGTCTCGGTGGGGCACCGTGGCGCGGGGGTCGCCGCCGTCCTCGGCCTCGACCCAGACGAGGGTGGCGGGCCGGGTGGGGTCCCACGTGAAGCGGCGGGGCCCGGTGGGGACGCCGCCGATGGGGACGGCGTCGGCGAGGGGCAGTCGCGCGATCGACGCCACGATCTCGCCGCTGCGGTTCCGCACCGTCACGTCCTTGGGGAAGCTGCCGGCCCGGACCAGCCACGAGTAGGGCCGCTCGACCTCGACCGTCAGAAGCTGCTCGCCGTTCGGCGAGGCGCTGACCCGCTCGTAGAGGCCGGGCCGGCCGATGGCGGTGCGCCGGCCGGTGGCGAGGTCGACGGTGCCGATCTGGCTCGTGAAGTAGTACTCGAACAGGGCCTCGTCGTGAGCGTTCTGCAGCAGGTCCTGGAAGGTGCGGATGGGCGCCGCGCCGCCCTGGTGCTCCTGGATGTTCGGGCCCGCCGGCGCCTCGGGCGGTGCGGGGGGCGCTCCCCGGGCCGAGGCCTTGAAGCGGCACAGGACGGTGCTTCCCTCGTCGAGCCAGTCGCACGGGTTGCCCCAGGCCGCGTTGATCGACGCGTCGCTGATGGGGCGGGGCTGCCCGGTCGCGGTGTCCATGACCCACGCCTCGATGCCGTTGTAGCGGGTGAGGGTGAACAGAAGCTGCGAGCCGTCGGGCGAGTACTCGAAGTCGCCGAGCGAGGTCTCGCTCGGCGCGTCGAACACGTGCTCGGCGCCGTCGTCGAGGTGCTTCACGGTGATGCGGTTCACGCCGCCGCTACGGTGCGGGCCGTTGGTCCGCGGGTTCAGCCGGAAGCCGGCGAGCCGCAGCATGGGGCGCGACACCTCGGCGATGGACGGCATCGCCGGCCGGGCGAGCAGGGCCACGGTGTCGCGGCTCGGGCTGACGAGGAGCTGCGGGGTCGGCGGGGTGTCGAGGAAGTCGACGATCTCCGCCGGCGGGGTCAGGTAGCCGGTGGCCTCCTGCGCGAGGCCGGACGCGGCGGGGCCGAGGGCCAGGGCCGCGAGCAGGCCGGTCGCCGCCGCCCGGCGGACGGCGCGGAACGGGATTCGGTGCATGGGGATTCGGTGCATGGCTGCCTTCCAGGTTGCCGGCGCGATTCTCGTCGGGCCATCGTATGCCAGACCCGGACCAGAAACCAGCGGTCGGCCAAGCCCGATCACGACGAGGGCGTGGCGCAGCGTTCGGCCACGCCCGCGCGTTTCGGCCCCACTGCCACCACCGCTCCGGCCATCGGCGAGAACCCGCGAATCGGTCTGTCACACCCGCCGGACGATGACGAGAAACAGCGCGGCGGTCCTGCCGGCCGCGCACCATGACGAGGGGCCGGTCGGCGGTGCCGGCGGCTCCGGCGCGCCGGGGTGGATTCGGGGTACGGTTGTCGCATGTTCTCCGGCCGCGTGCCCGCCCTCCGGGCCAATCGCGTCGCGGGCGAGCTGGCCCGCCTTCGGTCCGAGGGCCGGCCCCTCGACGATCTGACCGCGTCGAACCCCACGCGGGTCGAGCTGCCGTATCCCCCCGACCTGCTCGCGCCCCTCGCCTCGCCCGATGCCCGGGTCTACGAACCGGCCCCGTTCGGGCTGCCCGGGGCGCGCGAGGCGGTAGCCGCCCATCTGGCCGGGCGGGGTGTCCTGGTCCACCCCGACCGGGTCGTCCTCACGGCCAGCACCAGCGAGGCGTACGGGCTGCTGTTCAAGCTGCTGTGCGACCCGGGAGACGCCGTGCTCGTCCCCCGGCCGAGCTATCCGCTCTTCGAGCACCTGACCCGCCTGGACGGCGTCGCGTCGCGGCCCTACCGGCTGGAGTATCACGGCCGGTGGCAGGTCGACGTCGACGGCCTGGCCGCGATGGTCGACGCCCGCACCCGGGCGGTGCTGCTGGTGAGCCCCAACAACCCGACCGGCTCGTTCGTGCGGGGGGACGAGCTGGCCGCGGTCCGCGAGGTCGCGTTGCGTCACGGGCTGGCGATCATCTGCGACGAGGTCTTCGCGGACTACCCTGTCGGTGAGCCGGCGGCGGGGCGCCCCGGCGCCCTGATCGGCGACACCGAGGCGCTGACCTTCACCCTGGGCGGGCTGTCGAAGTCGGCGGGGCTGCCGCAGCTCAAGCTGGGGTGGATGCTGGTGGGCGGGCCGGAGAGGCGGGCCGCCGGCGCCCTCGAGCGTCTCGAGCTGGTCTGCGATACCTACCTCTCGGTGGCGACCCCCGTGCAGCTCGCGGCCGGGGCCCTGCTCCGGCGGTCCCGCCCCGTGGCGGAGGCGATTCTCGAGCGCGTGCGGGCCAACCACGCGGCGTTGCGCCGGTTGGCGGAGGGGTTTCCCGCGTGCCGGGTGCTGCGCGCCGAGGGGGGATGGTACGCTGTGTTGCAGGTGCCGGTGCTCCGTTCCGAGGAATCGCTGGTCATCGAGCTGTTGCGGCGGGACGGCGTTCTCGTGCATCCCGGCTACTTCTTCGACTTTCCGCTCGAGGCGTTCCTCGTGCTCAGCCTGTTGCCGCCGCCGGACGTGTTCGCCGATGCCGCGAGCCGGGTCCTGGCCAGAGCCTCCGGGAATTCGCGGTGACCGCGGGTCATCCTCGTGACGGCACCCACGTGCCGGCCGCCGCCCGTCTGCCGAG
Source organism: Vicinamibacterales bacterium (assembly GCA_965215105.1). Lineage (GTDB taxonomy): Bacteria > Acidobacteriota > Vicinamibacteria > Vicinamibacterales > UBA8438 > JAJEEA01. The sequence continues at coordinate 4,146,401 of OZ244051.1, read as the reverse complement.
AGCCCTTCGATGAACGACAGCGCCGTGCCCGTGGTGAAGGACCTCGTGCTGATCGGGGGCGGGCACACCCACGTCGCGGTGCTCAAGCGGTTCGGCATGCGCCCGGTGCCCGGGGTGCGCATCACCCTGATTGCGCGCGACGTCCATACGCCCTACTCGGGGATGCTGCCGGGCCTGGTGGCCGGCCACTACACGTTCGACGAGGTGCACATCGACCTCGCGCGGCTGGCCCGGTTCGCGGGCGCCCGCCTCTACCATCAGCCGGCCGTCGGGCTCGACCTCGACCGGCGCGAGGTGCGTTGCGAGGGGCGTCCGCCGGTGCCCTGGGACCTGCTGTCGATCAACGTCGGCTCCACCCCCGCGTTCCGCGGCGTACCGGGGGCGGCGGAGACCGCGATACCCGTCAAGCCCATCAGCCGCTTCGTCGAGCGGTGGACGCGGCTGCGCGCCCGTGTCCTGTCGGCCGGCGTGCCGGTTCGCATCGGGGTGGTGGGGGCGGGGGCCGGGGGGGTCGAGCTGCTGCTGGCGGTGCAGTTCGCCCTGCGGAAGCTGCTGGCGGGGTCGGACCGGCCGGTCCCCGAGATGCACCTGTTCGGGGCGGGCGCGACGATTCTGCCCACCCACAACCCCGGCGCTCGGCGGCGCCTCGAGGGCGTGCTGCAGGCGCGGGGCGTGCACGTGCACCTGGGGCAGCCGGTGACCGCGGTGCGCGACGGGGCCGTGGTCCTCGGCGACGGCGCGGCGGTGGCGCTCGACGAGGTCCTCTGGGTCACCCAGGCGGGGGCCCCGCCCTGGCCCCGCGCCGCCGGCCTCGCGGTCGACGACGAGGGCTTCATCCGGGTCGACGACACGTTGCGGTCGACGTCGCACGCCGACGTGTTCGCGGCCGGCGACGTGGCGGCGGTGGTCGGGCATCCGCGCGAGAAGGCCGGGGTGTTCGCGGTGCGCCAGGGCCCGCCGCTCGCCCGCAACCTGCGCCGGGTCCTCCTCGGGCGCCGCCCCCGGCCCTTCCGCCCGCAGCGCCGGTTCCTGACCCTGGTGTCCACCGGAGACCGCTACGCGGTCGGCGGACGCGGCCCCTGGTCGGTCGAGGGCGCCCTGGTGTGGCGCTGGAAGGACTGGATCGACCGGCGGTTCATGGCCAGGTACGCCGACCTGCCGGAGATGCGCGCCGACGCCGGCCCCGCCGTCGCGTCGGGCCTGGCCGGGCCGGAGGACCTGAAGGCGATCTCGACGGCGGCGATGCGGTGCGGCGGGTGCGGCTCGAAGGTGGGGGCGACGCCCCTCGACCGCGTGCTGGCGCAGTTGACGCCGGTCGGGCGGGACGACGTGCTCCTGGGCCTCGACGCCCCCGACGACGCCGCGGTGGTGCGGGTGCCGCCGGGCAAGGTGCTGGTCCGCACCGTCGACGCCTTCCGGGCCATCGTCGACGACCCGTTCGTGTTCGGGCAGATCACCGCCAACCACTGCCTGGGCGACATCTTCGCGATGGGGGCCGAGGCGCAGACCGCGCTGGCGGTGGCGACGGTGCCGTTCGGGCTCGACCGGAAGGTGGAGGACACCCTGGTGCAGCTTCTGGGGGGCGCCGTCGGCGTGCTCAACGACGCGGGGGCGGCGCTGGTCGGCGGGCACACCTCGGAGGGGGGCGAGCTCGCCCTGGGGCTGTCGCTGACGGGGCTCGTCGACGCCGACGCGGTCCTGCGCAAGGGCGGCCTGCGCCCCGGAGACCGGCTGGTGCTGACGAAGGGGCTCGGCACCGGCACCCTGTTCGTGGCCGAGATGCGCATGCGGGCGAAGGGGCGCTGGATCGACGGGGCGATCGAGGCGATGCGCCAGTCGAGCCGGCTCGCCGCGGCCGCGTTGCGGCGGCACGGGGCGACGGCGTGCACGGACGTGACAGGATTCGGGCTGCTGGGGCATCTCGTCGAGATGACCCGCGCCTCGGGGGTCGACGCCCGGCTCGACCTCGCCGCCGTCCCGGTGCTCGACGGCGCGCTGGAGACGGCGCGGGCGGGGCTGCTGAGCTCGCTCCATCCCCACAACGTGCGCCTGCGTCGGGCGGTCGACGACCCCGAGGCGCACGCCGGCGACCCGCGCTACCGCCTGCTGTACGACCCGCAGACGGCGGGCGGCCTGCTCGCCGGGGTGCCCGCGGACCGCGCCGAGGCCTGCGTGGCGGAGCTCGTCGCCCAAGGGTACCCGCAGGCGGCGATCATCGGCGCCGTCGAGCCGTGCGGGGACCATGGCCCGCCCGTACGCCTCGGGCGGGGCGGGTAGGCAGATGACCTGCCGCGGGCTGCCCGGGGCGAAGGTCAATAGCGTGAAGTTCCGAGAAAAGCTGTCGCGAAAGCGCGCCCGTACTGGTATCTTGTATGGTAGCTAGCTGCTGGCCACCCGTCTGCGGATCCCGAGGTGCCGGCGCGGAAGTCGTGTGGGACTTACGTCGGTCACCTGGGGTGGCGCATGGCTGAGCGTTCCTGGTTCGTTCTCCTTCTCGCATCGGTGCTCGCCGGGTGCGGCGGATACGAAGAGACGCCGCTGCCCGAGGACACCGCCGGCCCCGACATCCACCTCGTGCCCGACATCCGGGTCGTCGAGGACCAGGTCGCGCGCAACGCCACCTTCGCGACGCTGCTGGCCTCGCACGACATGGGCGACGTGTCGTACGCGTTCGTCGAAGCGGTGCGCCCGGTGTTCGATCCGCGGGACCTGCAGATAGACCATCCCTACAAGCTCGTCTACGACCGCGACGGCGTGTTCCGCCGCTTCGAGTACCACGTGGACGACGACCAGTACCTCGAGGTCGTCGGCCGTCCCGATTCCGAGGCCCGGTTCGAGGCGACCCTCATCGACTACGAGAAGGAGCGCCACGAGGTGGCCATGCGCGGGGCGATCGACCGCGAGAACAACTCGCTGACGGCGGCGATGGACGCCGGGGGCGGGAGCATCCGGCTCGCGATGTCGATGGCCGAGGTGTTCGCGGGCGAGATCGACTTCAACACCGAGCTGCAGCCCGGCGACCACTTCGAGCTGCTCTACGAGCGGTTCGTGCGCGACGAGGTGCACGTGACGTACGGCGAGGTTCTCGCCGCGACGTTCCACAACGACGGCCGCGACCTCTCGGCCTTCCGGTTCGAGGTGCCCGGCGAGGATCCGGGGTACTACGACGCCGAGGGCCGCTCGCTGAAGCGCCAGTTCCTGAAGTCGCCCCTGCCGTTCGAGCCGCGCATCACGTCGCGGTTCTCGTACCGGCGGCTGCATCCGATACTCGGGACGCGCCGGGCGCACCTCGGGGTGGACTACGGCGCGCCGACGGGGACGCGGGTGCAGGCGGTGGCGCGGGGGACGGTCGAGTTCGCGGGGCGCAGCGGCGGCTCGGGCAACATGGTGCAGTTGCGGCACACCAACGGCTACCAGACCTACTACCTGCACCTGTCGCGCTTCGCGAGGGGCATTCGCCCCGGCGTGCGGGTCATGCAGGGGCAGACCATCGGCTTCGTCGGGTCGACCGGGCTCTCGACCGGCCCGCACCTCGACTACCGCATCCGCAAGAACGGCATGTTCGTCAACCCGCTCGTCGAGATTCGCAACACGCCGCCCGGCGATCCGGTGCCCCCCGACCACATGCCGGCGTTCGAGGCCCTGCGCGACCGCCTGCAGGCGGAGCTGCCGGGCTCGGCCCTGGCCCGGCGCGAGTCGCCGGGGTCGTTCGAGGCGGTCGGGCAGTAGGGCCGGCCGGCGAGCCGCGCCTGCAGCCCCGCCCCACATCGCGTTACCATTCGCCACGCATGCGCATTCGTCCGTTCCGCGCCCTGCGCCCGACGCCCGCGGCGGCCGCCGAGGTCGCGTGCGTGCCCTACGACGTCGTGACCACCGACGCGGCCCGGGCCCTCGCCGCCGGCGCGCCTCTCAGCTTCCTCCACGTGACGCGGGCCGAGATCGATCTGGCGCCGGACGTCGACTCCCACGATCCGGTGGTGTACTCCACGGCGCGAGCCAACCTCGCGCGCCTGCGGCAGGAGGCGCCGCTGGTCGTCGAGGACGAGCCGGCCCTCTACGTCTATCGCCTGCGCGACCGAGGCCACGAGCAGTCCGGGCTGGCCGGGTGCTTCCCCCTCGACGACTACGACGGGGGCGCCATCAAGCGGCACGAGCGGACGCGGCCCGACAAGGAGGACGACCGCACCCGCCACATGGCCGCGGTCGAGGCGCAGACCGGCATCGTCTTCCTCGCTTACCGCCGGCGGGCAGCCATCGACGACCTCGTCGCGGCGGTCCGCGAGGGAGCGCCCCTGTTCGACTTCGAGGCCCCCGACGGGGTGCGGCACACGGTCTGGCGGGCCACCGCGGGGCAGACGGCGGATCTCGTCGACGGCTTCGCGGCGGTCCCCGCCCTCTACATCGCCGACGGGCACCACCGGGTGGCGAGCGCCGCCCGCGCCCGCCGCGAGCTGGCCGGGAGGGGCGCGGACGGCGCGGGGCCGGCTGCCCGCGACCAGTTGCTCGCGGTGGCGTTCCCCGACCGGGAGACGCGCATCCTCCCCTACAACCGCACCGTGTCTGACCTCGCCGGCGCCGGCCCCCAGGCGTTTCTCACGGCGGTGGCGGCGCGGCTGCCGGTCGTGCCGGCGGACGCGGCCACGCCCGGCAAGGGGGCGGTGGCGATGTACGTCGACGGGCGCTGGCACCGCGTCGACCTGACGCCGGCGGCCGGTGTCGGCGCCTCGGATCCTGGCGCCGGTGTCGGTGCCCCCGACCCCGGCGCGGGTCGTGGCGCCTCGGACCCCGGCACAGGCGGCGTCTCCGACCCCGGCGCGGGCGGCGCCTCGGGCCCTGGCGCGGGGAGCGTCGCCCCGGACCCGGCCGCGGCGCTGGATGCCGCGCGCCTGCAGGCGCTGCTGCTCGAGCCGGTGCTGCGGGTCGAGGACATCCGCACCGACCCGCGGGTACGTTTCGTCGGCGGCGTGCACGGCACGGGCGAGCTCGAGCGGCTCGTCGATTCGGGCGAGGCGGCGGTGGCGTTCTCCCTCGCCGCGGTGACCATGGACGAGCTGCTCGCGGTCTCCGACGCGGGCGGCATCATGCCCCCCAAGTCGACGTGGTTCGAGCCGAAGCTGCGCGACGGCCTGCTGACGCATTTGATCGGGTAGGGGTGTCTCGACGGTCCGCGCCGGCAGGCTGGCGTGGTGCGCGACCGCCGGGGCCGAGGGTGTGTCGTCCCTGGCCCGCACCTGCAACCGTCGGTGATGACCGTGACCTTCCTCGTCAGCCGGACATGGGACTCCAGAACACCCCCAAGACGGGTGATCCACGTGTCGGACTGCCGATGCGTTCCGTCCGCCAGGGGGCCTCGGTGGCGCGAGTTCGATACCATCGAAGCCGCTGTCGAGTGGGTCAGGACCACCGGCGACCCCGTCAAGCGGTGCGGCCACTGTCAGCCGGTCGGCGTACGCGATGCCGACGTGGGAAACTGACCTGATACCTTGGGCACCGGCCCCAGGCTCGCGCGATTGGCGCACACACATGTCATCTCCATCCACCCGCCGCGTGCACAACTTCGGCGCCGGTCCCGCGGTGCTCCCGGAGCCGGTGCTCGAGGAAGCGCAGCGCGACCTCCTGGCCCTGCCCGGCCTCGGGATGTCGGTGCTCGAGATCAGCCACCGGTCCGCCGCGTTCGAGCGGATCCTCGGGCAGGCCGAGGCCGACCTGCGGGCCCTCACGGACCTGCCCGACGACTATCACGTGCTGTTCCTGCAGGGCGGGGCGAGCCTGCAGTTCGCGATGGTGCCGATGAACCTGCTGCCGCCGGGCGGGGTGGCGGACTACGCGCTGACCGGGTCGTGGGCGAAGAAAGCGGCGGCCGAGGCCGAGCGCTTCGGGCGGGTAAACGTCTGCGCGACGACCGAGGACGACGGGTTCGCGCGGATTCCCGCCCCCGGCGAGCTGCGGCGCACGCCGGGTGCGGCCTACCTGCACCTGACCTCGAACAACACCATCGCGGGCACTCAGTGGCCGGCCCTGCCCGCGGCCGAGGGCGCCCCGCTGGTGGTCGACGCGTCGTCCGACCTGCTCAGCCGGCCGGTCCCCCTCGAGGGCCTCGGCCTGCTCTACGGCGGGGCCCAGAAGAACCTGGGACCGGCCGGAGTGACCGTCGTCCTCGTCCGGAAGGACCTCGCCGAGCGGGGGCCGGACACCCTGCCCTCGACGTTGCGGTACGCGGTCGCGGCCAAGCACGGCTCGCGCTACAACACGCCGCCGGTCTTCGCCATCTACTTGGCGGGGCTGGTCCTGCGGTGGCTGCGCGACGAGGGCGGGCTGGGCGCCGTCGACGCCCGCAACCGGCGCAAGGCGGGTCTGTTGTACGATGCCATCGATCGGAGCGGCTTCTACCGCGGCGCCGCCGACCCCGCGAGCCGGTCGCTCATGAACGTGACGTTCCGCTTGTCGAACGAGGCGCTCGAGCCGCGGTTCCTCGAGCAGGCGGCCGCGGCGAGTCTCGCCGGGCTCAAGGGGCACCGCTCGGTCGGCGGCATCCGGGCGTCCATCTACAACGCCTTCCCGGAGGTTGGGGTGACCGCGCTCGTCGACTTCATGGCCGAGTTCGAGCGGGTCCACGGCTGACCCGCGGGGAGAGAAGCGCCGGCAAGGCGGGAACGCGGACGAGGCGGTCGGGTCCACCGGCAACCGGGGCCGGCTTGAGAGGCTGCGTCGTAGAACGGCGCGGACTCCTGGAGCGTTGGTTCGGCGCCAAGCGAAGCTGCAGAGGCGACGATTGACGGCCAGGTCGGCGGGAGGCGGGCCGGGAACCGGAACCCGCGGCGGATTCCGCCGGCGGGCGGACGACCACGCGACGAAGCGCGGGCGAGGACACGGTGAGACAGGTAGAGGGCTCGGTCGTCTGTCCCAACTGCGGCCGGCTCGTGGGCGTCAACGAGCAGCAGTGCCCGTTCTGCGGAGCATGGCGCCCCGGGCTCTTCGGTTGGGCCACCGTCCTGCGCCGCACGCTGGGGGGGCGGCTCGACCTGTTCTCGGCCATCGTCACCACGTGCGTCACCCTCTACGCGGTGGCGTGCCTGCTGCAGCCCGAGGCGCTGTTCGAGTCGCGGGGGCTGCTGTCGATCCTGTCGCCGGGCGGGAGGGCGCTGTACCAGCTCGGCATGACCAGCGGTGCCGTCACGCTGGGACTAGGCTGGTGGTGGACGCTGCTGACCGCCATCTACCTCCATGGCAGCCTGCTCCACATCGTGTTCAACATGATGTGGATCCGCAACCTCGGCCCGGCGGTGACCGAGGTCTACGGCCCCGGACGCGCCTTCCTGCTGTTCAACCTGGCCGGGGCGGGCGGCTTCCTCGTCTCGAACGTCATGAGCGGGGCGCCGACCATCGGGGCCTCGGGCAGCATCTTCGGGCTGCTGGGCGCGCTCATCGTCTACGGGCGCCGCCGGGGAAGCTCGGTCGTCACCCAGCAGTTGTGGCAGTGGGCCATCATCCTCGGCGTGTTCGGGTTCCTCATGCCCGGCATCAACAACTGGGCGCACGGCGGCGGGTTTGCGGCCGGCTGGATCGGCGCGAGCCTGATGAACCTCGACGACGACCGGCAGGACAGCAGTTGGGTGCTCCTGACGTCGCTGGCCCTGATCATCGTCACCGTCGTCGGCTTCGGCCTCTCGCTGGTGCGGGTGACGGCCGAGCTGCTCGGCTGATGTCCGCGGCTCCGGCAGCGTCGTGGCGGCTCTCTCCGAACCGTGCAGGCGTGTCGATGCATCGCCGGTCCCGGTTCGGTGTCACGAGGCTGGCCGCGTGCGCCTCGGCGCAACCGCCGACGCGCGTTGCCCGGGCGGGCCATCGGCGCCGTCGGCGGTGGCTTCCGAACCAGCTTCGACCGTGGCGCCGTCGTCCCATCGCGGCCTCGTCGCCGCCCCTGAATCCGTAGGGTCGCCCCTGAATCCACAGGAAAGACGCGATGCTGAACGAGAGACAGGAACGCCTCTGCACGGAGAGCCGCTGGGACTTCTCGGACCTGTCGGCCCTCTTCCTCAACTGCACCCTCAAGCGGAGCCCCGAGCTGTCGCACACCGAGGGGCTGATCCGCATCTCGCGCGCCATCCTCGAGAAGAACGGCGTGAGCGTCGAGCTGCTGCGGCCCGTCGACTTCGAGATCGCGTCGGGCGTCTACCCCGACATGCGCGAGCACGGCTGGGCCCGGGACGACTGGCCGGCAATCCTCAAGAAGGTGCTCGCCGCCGACATCCTCGTCATCGGCACCAGCATCTGGCTCGGCGAGAAGACGTCGGTGGCGACGCGGGTCGTCGAGCGGCTCTACTCGGCCTCGCACCACCTGAACGCGGCGGGGCAGTACGCCTACTACGGCCGGGTCGGGGGCTGCCTCGTCACCGGCAACGAGGACGGGGCCAAGCACTGCGCCATGAACGTCCTCTACTCGCTGCAGCACCTCGGCTACGTCATTCCGCCGCAGGCCGACGCGGCGTGGCTGGGCGAGGCGGGGCCGGGGCCGTCCTACCTCGACGAGGGATCCGGGGGGCCGGAGAACGACTTCACCAACCGGAACACCACCTTCATGACCTGGAACCTGCTGCACCTGGCGCGGATGATCAAGGACGCCGGCGGCATTCCCGCCCACGGCAACCAGCGCTCCGAGTGGGACGCCGGCTGCCGCTTCGACCACCCGAACCCGCTGTACCGGTGAGGCCGGACCGCGGCCCCGACGCGAGGTCGAGGCCGCGGTCGATGGAGGTGGGCCCGATTACTGGTCGTTCGTGGTCCGCGCGCCCTTCTGGCCGATGGTGTTGCGCAGCACGCCCACGTGCTCGAGCTCGATCTCGACCACGTCGCCCGGCTGCATCGCCGACGTGGTGCCCGGAGTGCCGGTGAAGATCATGTCGCCCGGCTCGAGGGTCACGTAGCGGCTGATGTAGCTCACGAGGAACTCGGGGCCGAAGATGAGGTCCGCGGTCCGCTGCGACTGCATCACCTCGCCGTTCACGCGGGTCTGCAGCAGCAGGTCGTTGTAGTCGACGCCGCGCGCCATCACCGGGCCGACGGGGCCGAACGTGTCCGCCCCCTTCGCCCGGAACCACTGCAGGTCGTTCCCCTGCCACACCCGCTCGCTGATGTCGTTGCCGGGCGCCACCGCGAAGATGTGGTCCGCCGCCTCGGCCTCGGTCACGTTGCGGGCCCGCTTGCCGATGACGAGGACCATCTCGCCCTCGAAGTGCAGGTTCGTGGCCTCCTCGTAGTAGGTGACGGTCGCCTCGTGGGGCGCGAGCGACGTCGCGTGCTTGTCGAACAGCCCCGGCTCGGCCGCCACGTTCTGGTCGCCGAGATGGCTCCGGTAGTTGAACCCGGCCGCCACCACCTTGCGGGGCTCCGCCGGCACGAGCAGGCGCACCGCGCCGAGGGCCACCACCGCGCCGGTCTTCTCGGCCGACGTGTAGATGTCGCCCCGCAACTGATGGATGAAGTCGCCGTCGAGGATGCCGTACGAGACCTGACCGTCGAAGTCGTACCGCACGTACTTCGTCACGTCCTGGGCGAACGCCGCCCCGCCGATGGACACGATCAGCGCCGCCGCCGTCGCCGCGAGGATCAACCGCTTCATCGAACTTCCTCCTTCATCTCCCGTGAGATGCACGTTCCAAGCGAAGTCTGCGAGACGCGTAGCCTACCACGCCCGCGCCGCCGGTCGGGGCTGGTTGGAGCACTGACGCTACGACGCGCGCTCTGGCGGTTGGGCTTCCGCAGCCGGTCGGTCACGCCGGCTCCCGCCGTGGGTTGGACATGCGCCGGCTTGACCACGCGTCCTCCGGTAGCCGGGCTCCCACAGCCGGTCGGCGACCCCAGAACCCCGCCGTGGGTTGGACATCGGCCCGCGACCGGGTACGCTCTTGATCGTGCGGGGTGCACGGGATCGGGACGGGGCTGCGGCCGGCTGTGGGGAGGGCGGCCCCCCGGAGGGTCCGGCGCGCCTCGGGACAGACGAACGTCCGGCTGCACGACGAGGGCTCTCGTCACGTTCCCGACCCCGGGCGGACTCGCGATGATCATCCCCCTTGAGCCTAGGCTCGAAGGCCTGGCCGAACGGCGTTTCTTCAGCTTCGCGCGGCAAATGCTCGACCGGCAGGAGCACGACCCCGCACGCATCGGCAGCCTCGTAAAGGACGAGACGACGCGCGTCTCCGGGCTGGACGACCTCAAGGGCCAGCACGACGAATACACCGCGTGCGTCCGTGTGCTCGGCGACCTCGCCCAGTTGCGCTGGGCGCTGGTCGAGAACCGGTACGGTCTGGAACTGCACTCGCCGCGACCCCAGGACAAGCGGGTCTCCGGCCCCGCCCAGGCGCGTCGGCGCAAGGACGCCATTCGCGCCGAGCTCCGCCCGCGGGTCCTGCAGCAGTTCGCGGACCCGAACGTACGCAAGTTCATTCACAGGATGGAGCGGCCACCCGCGTCCTCCCGACGGAAGCCGATCTGCACCCTGATCGCCGACGGCGCCGAGCTGCAGGGCCGGCTGTCCGCCGCGCGCCGGCACCCCGCCGGCCAGCCGGCGCGGATCGCGGCGCTGCAGCATGCCGTCCGGCCCTACCTCCAGCTCGTCGACGCCGGTGTTCGGGACGACTACACGAACATCCCGCTGCGCGACATCTGGCGGTACTTCCGTTACACGTGGTCGATACCGCAGACGCCGATACCGGGGCGCAGCCTCCTCTACCTGGTTCGAGACGCCGCCCACGAAGAGCACGCCGTCATCGGCATCGCCGCCCTGAGCAACTGCGCGGTCCAACTGGCGCCGCGCGACCGGGCCATCGGCTGGAGCGCCTCGGGGCTCGAGGTCGCTCTGGAGACGCTGTTCGCGACGCCGAGGGAGCGGCAGGCGCGGGAAGCGGGCGATCCTGCCTTGCGGCTCCACGGCATCTACCGATGGCTGAACCCGCACGTCCCGGTCGACGTCGAGCCCTCGTCCGCGGTCAGGCGGAAGGCCCTTGAGCGCGTCATCGACTGGCTGCTGGAGGGCGTTTCGACCGCCATCGGCGAGATCGAGCGCCGGGGGCTCGCGACGGACGAGGAGGTCGCCGCCCCGACGCGGCAGGTCGTGGAGCGCCTGCGCCACCGCAGCCGGGAGTTCGCCTCCCGCCGACACGAGGCTCTGGCGGATCGCAAGGACGGTGACGACGATCGTATCCCCTCGGAGACTCGCTCGATGGACGTCCCCGTCGACGATGACGTCCTGGATCTTGAGGCCAAGCACTCGTCCAACGCCGCCATCCAGGACTCGCGGCGGATGCTCGTCCGGAAGAAGCGCGCGTTCGAGCTGGCGCGTCTCCTCGATGCCCGCCGGGTGCTCGTCGCGAACCGCGAGGTTCTCACCGACTCCGGGACCGCTCTGCGCGTCATCCGACAGCAGGACGAGGTGCGGACCGCCGTCAACGCCGCCATGAGCGCGATCAAGGGCCGCCGCATCGGCACGAACCTGCTCGACATCACGACCTGCGGGGCGGTCGCGCCCTACAATCGGATGCTGGGCGGCAAGCTCGTCGCCCTGTTGCTGCTGAGTCCGCGCGTGGCCGCCGACAACCAGCGGCGCTACGGCCGCGAGCCCACCATCATCCGTTCCCAGCTCGGGAACGCGCGCGTCGCCCCCGACAACACCCTGGTCTGGCTCGGCACCACCAGTCTCTTCGCGCACGGCAGCAGCCAGTACGAGCGCCTTCGTCTTCCCGCGGGCATCATTGCTCCCGACCAGCCCGAGATCCGCTACTCGTACCTGGGCGACACCACCGGCTACGGCACCGTCCAGTTCGCGGACGACACGGTTCGGGCTCTCGACGGCGTGCTGCGCCGCCGGCGCGGCTATCGGGACGTCAACGGGATCTTCGGGGAGGGTGCGAGCCCGCGCCTCCGCAAGCTGCGCTCGGGACTCGACGCCATCGGGTTCCGCGCGGACCTCACCATGCTGCATCACCAGGAGAGACGGATCTACGGCGTGCCGCTCTTTGCCGAGGCCAGTGCTTACCTGTGCGGCCTCGAACCCGATCTTCCCGACTACGTCGCCCGGCCCGAGGCCCACGAAGACGCCACCGAGCGCATCGCCGAGTTCTGGCGTAAGCGGTGGCTCTCCAGCCGGCTCGAGCACGGCGACAGTTGGACCACCCTTGGAGAGACCCGCCCCTGGCTGCTGAGCTCCACCATGCCTCTGCCCGAGTCGCCGTCGTCCGACGTCGGCGGTGGGGGGCGAGTGGGCGATGGCGGTGGACCGGTGGACGAGAGCCGGCTGGCGTTCTGGCACAGGCTCGCCCGCGCCGGTTCCAACGCCGTCTCTGAAGGACTGACGGATGCGGAGTTCGAGTCCCTGCACCTTGAGACTCCGCTTGAGGACTACCTTCTCGACCGCGCCCGAAGCGGTCTCTCGATCGTGTTGACGGGCAACGCGGGCGATGGCAAGACCCACCTCGCCAGGGCCCTGCAGCGTCGGCTCGGAGGCGATGCCGACCGTTTCGAGTTCGCCTTCGACGCCACGGCAATCATGAGCAGCGAGGAGGGCGTCGCGCCCATCGTCGAGCGCTGGCGACAGGCGGAGAACGCGGGCAAGCGCCTGGTTCTCGCCATCAACCAGTACCCGTTGTACATGCTCCGTCGACAGCTTCCCGCCGCCCTGCCGGAGGTGTCGAAGAGCATCGAGCGGCAATGGAAGATGCGGTTGACGTCGGACGACGCCGGCGACACTCCGGCTGGCGACTCGCTGCTGCTGGTCGACCTCTCGCTCCGGAACCCGCTGTCGCAGGATTTCGCCCGTCGCGTCCTCCAGAGGATGCTGTCCGATCCGGCCATACGGCGGCACGCCGTGCGGGGCGCCGACCGGAACTTCTCGCTCAACTTCGAGCGCCTCGCCAGCGCCCGGGTTCAGGAAAGGCTCTTCGAGCTGTTCGACCGGGTGATTTCGTCCGGGCGGCGGACGACGATACGCGAGCTCTGGATCCTGACCGCCCGCCTGCTCTTCGGCGCGTCGGAGGACGCGGAAAGCGAAGTGCCCGACGCCCCGCCGGCCTGGTATTCCGAACGGCTCTTCGCGCCTGACGCACGCTTCCCTTTGATCGAGGCGCTGCGCGGCGTCGCCGATCCAGCCGGGGTATCGCATCCCCACATCGATCGGCGCCTCGAAGATTCCGACGGCACGCGGGCAGGCCAATGGCTTGCCGGCAGCGAGCCGCCGCCGCCGCTGCCGTCGCCGGCCGCGGCGCTCGGTTTACGCAGCGAGGACCGCGAACGGTACCGGACCCGCTTCTTGGCCCTGAAACGGCGGTTCTACTTCGAGCATGCGGACGGCGGCGACAACGTCTTCAGGCTCGACCACGGGTCGCATGCCCGCTTCCACGAGTTGCTGCGGACTCCCGAGGACGACGCCGAGCACTTGAGGGTATTCATCAAGGCCATCAACCGCTGCTACTTTCCCGATCCCTTCGAGGGCATCACGGAGAAGCTGTGCCTGTGGATCGGCCACCGCCTGGATGAGCAACCGACCAAGAGCTTCGTGGCGGGTGAGTGCATTCCGGGCGAACGCCTGTGCATCCAACGACCGGAACCGCCCGGTGCTCTCAAGGATGCCTTCACGTACGTTCCGGATCATCTGAGCCTGAGCGAGAAGGGGCGGCAAGGGGACACCCATCGAGGCGTGTCGCTTCGCATCGATGCGGCCCTGTTCCGCGCCCTTTCGGCCGTCCTCGGCGGTCTGCCGCGTCACCTCATCGACCCCGGCGAGCTCAATCGGCTCGATACCTTCGTCGACCGCCTCCGGCATGGGCGGCCGTCGCGGTTGCCCGATTTCCTCGTCTACAACGCTGAGCATGTCACGTCGAGCGCGGTGAAGATGTCCACCGGCTTCGACCGCTATCTGGGCACCCGCCGACTCTGATCCGGCAGCGACGATGGACAAGAAGCAGGCGCACTTCGAAGCGTTCGGCTACGAACCCTTGCGCATGAAACCCGCTCACTTCGCCTCGGGCTTCTTCATGGCGTTGAGCGGCGGCGTCCACGCGAACGAACTCCTGAACAAGGTCGCCGTGACCAAGGCGAACAAGGGGCTTCTCGATGACTACGCTCCCGACGAGGTTCTGGCGAGACTCCGCAACGACAAGCTGATCGCGGACACGATGGCGCAGGCGGACGTCGAGTTGCTCCGCATACAGGTCAACGGGGTCGTCAACAACGACGACGCCATGTACCCGGCGTTCAGCCCCTATCGGCCGAAGGGCAACGATTACACCTTCATCTCGCCGCGCGTGCTGACCCAGGCAAACCGGACCGACGGCTACGCCGGTCACTTCGTGGCGACCGTGCTCGCTGCGACCAGTGCCGGTAGAGAGGTCCTCGAGTTCGCGCGCGCCGTCTCCGCAGAGTCAGCGGGTACGCTGGAGCACTTCGTGAACCCGTTGCTTCCACACGGTGAGGGCGAGCCCGCCGAGCTCGCGGAGACCTATGGGAGCAAGTACGGCGAGCTGACTCCGGCGCGCATTGAGCGGACCGCCGGGGCGATGCAGACTCAGACCGGCGCGCTGGCCCGCCTGTGCGAGAACCTGGACGATCATGGCCGGTACAGGCAGATCCGGTACCTGGTGTTGGGACTCCTGGCATGGCTGATGAACCATCTCCTCGGGACCTCCGCCGTCCGCGCGGCTGATCCGATACTGTTCTTCGACTTCCTCGGCGAGAAGGACGGATCGATCCGGTCGCAGAGCCAGACCTGCTACGCCCGCCTTCGGGAGACGGTGAGAAGCGCCTACCGGGAGCTCGCCGCCGCCGGTCGGTTCAATACCGATCCTGTTGCAGAGAGGGTGTTCGCGAGGCGGAACCGCGAGGAGGACGACGACTTCCGGTTCCTCGAGCAGCACTTCGGCGACCTCGCGCTGCGTATGGGCTACGCTCAGCCGCGCGCTTCCCGTGTACCGCAGAAGCACTTCGAGCTGCAGGCCGACACGCTGCGCACGCTCATGCTGAGCGTCCTCGACCGCGAAGCCACGGTTGCCGTCACCTTCGAGGATGTGTGCGCCCGGCTCAAGGAGACGTGGAGCGTCGTGGTCGGCGGCGCCGCTACGGACCCCGAGACGCTGAGGAAGCAGGGCTACTTCGGATTCGACGAGGCGGATCTTGAGCGCAATGCCGTCGCGTTCGCAGACCGTCTGAAGAGCCTCAATCTCGCGGTCGAACCTTCGGACGGACTCGTACTCTGCTCCAGAGACGTCGGGGCAGTGTCATGAGCGGCGAGGACTACATCGCCCGGGCGGCGGCGCTGCAGGTCGTCCGTGCCGCACGGGAGGGCGAGCACTTCTTCTGCGAGCAGCTTCCCGCGATGGACGTCGAGCGCTTCCTGGCGGCGCTCGACGAAGACGCCGCCGATGTCGCGGCCGTTTCGCTCGCCCTCGTGGGCTACGGGCCGTCTGACACCGACCTGCGTGATCGACTCGATGCTCGCCGGCTCGCCGTCGGCCACGTCACGACCGACCTTCATGTAGCGGCCCGTTGGCGGAACGAGCCGGACCTGCACTCGAACATCATTGCGCTCGCGACCGGTCGGCATCCCGGGGTCAGCACCCTTGCGCACTTTCCCCAAGGCGACCCCCGCGTGTTTGCGCGGGATCTCCTGCAGTGGGCCCGGACGCCGCAGGCGCAGCTCGTGGCCACGGCGCCGCAGGTAGCCCTCCTGCAGATCCTCGCGGAGAACTCAGACCTGTCGCCGCTGGTGTCGCTGACCGGCGTCGCGGATTTCCTCGCCACATGGCGCGAATTGCGGACCGATGACGAGCTTGGCGCCCCCCGGCGGGCGCTGCCGCGGCTCGGCATTCTCCCCGACCGCAATCTCCTGAGCGCGTCGAACGACATCGCAGACCGCCTCCTGAAGAACTTCAGGCTGGCGCGGGAGATCGCCAGGATGCCGGGGAGCCGGCTCGACGGAATTCGCCGGAGGGTGAATCGAGGGAGCCCGGACGAGCGACGCCGGGGGGAGCGGGTGCTCGAACGCGCCGAGATGATTCGCCGCGTCGGCGACTTCGACGCGTACAGCGATCTCGACTATGAGGAGGCGGCCGGAGTTTTCAGGCCCACTTCGCGACCGGCCCCGCCCCCGGAGGAGCCGGACGAGCCGCCGCAGCCGGGGGTCCGCGACGGTCGCGCGGTGACGAAAGACGGCGGGGAGTTGCTCATCGACGGTGAGAACGACGCGCTTGAAGGGCTCGTCGACGGCATCCGGGAAGCCCTGACCGAGGCCGTCGACGGAGATCAGGACTCGGCAAGCGGTCATTACGAGCTCGCCGGCGGCGACCAGCGGTTCGAGTTCGATGTTGAGCGCGAGGTCCTGACCTGGATCCGGTTCTTCTGCTCGGCCGACGCCTGGGGCGGATTCTTCGAGGCGCGCACGGCATCCTTCGAGGACGCTCTCCGCGACTACCGCCAGTGCGAGCCGACGCGTTACGCACCGCTGCAGCGGTCCATTCCGCACGACGGCCAATCGTACGACGTCCGGTCGCTCATCGCAGCCATGCAGGGGGAGCTTACCAGCAGCGGCGTGACGACGGAGGAGCTGTGCGGCCTCTGGGACGGCATCGTCGCCGCGCGAGGGGATGTGCTCGGTCATCTCGACATCCTGATCCACCAGCCCATGCTGGCGCTCGCCGGTCAGGCCCAGCTCCGCGCCAGCGTCTCCGAGCTCCTCCATGCCTGGGAACGGCTCTACGCCGCGCTCTCGGAGCACCATGCGGCGATGCACGAGATCGACCACGCCTGGACGCAGTTGCTCTTCGAGGCCGTCGCGTCGCTCGACATCGTCCAGATCAAGACGACCAGGGGCACCGGAAGGATCTCGTGGAAGGCGGTTCTGCTGCCCACGCATCCGCTGCACCTGTGGCGCTACGAGCGGATCGCGGCGCTCGCCCGCGGCCTCGAGTTGCAAGGCATGGATCGCGAGGCCGTTCTCGAACAGCTCCAGAAACCCGAGCACTACCTCGGCGTCGTGTATCTCACCAGCCTTCCCGCCGGCAGGGGCGGAAGCCAGCCGCTGCCCGTCGCGCGCGACTACCGGGGACTGGCGGTCTTCGAGAACCTGCGCAACGCCTACAGCGGCGACGACGGAGTCGACGCCCTGCAACACTGTGTCCGGCAGTTCGCCCAGATCTACGTGAACCACGTGCGGCCTCTGCGCCTTGCGCTGATCAACCCGCCGAACGCGAGCCGCACGCTGGTGACGCTGCTCAGCCGGGGTCGCGGGCTGCCGGCTTCGCGGGCGGCGCTGTCCGTCGACATCTATGCCACGCCCGACCACGAAGCCCGCCTCCTCGGCGCTCGCCGGTTCTCGACCAGGGATCGCGACCAGCTCGAGGAACACATCGCCGCGGGACGGCTGGAACTGCGCGTCAGCGAAGACATCCGGCCGCTCGAGGACCGGCTGCTCGCGCTACGGGACAATCCCGTTCACATCGTCGCGGTCTTCGACGAGGCGACCACGGCGATGAGGCACCAGCCCGGGGGGGGCAACCTGCTGCCGATGAGCCCGTTCGCGATCCGTCGACGCATCGGGTTCCAGGGCATCCACCGCAAGGTGGAGCTCCGCCCGTCCCTGGACGAATCGGTGTTCCGCTCGTTCTACGACATGGTGGGGAAGCTCCACGGCGCACACGCCAGCCAGACGCCCCAGGCTTCCGCCGACGCGGAACGCATGGCCGGCCACATCGACGGCGCCTTGGGCCACGATCCGCCGGGCGCGTTCTGGTTCTTCTTCGCCGACCGGGCGCTGCCCACGCCCGGCCGCGTCGGGGCGGCCCGAGTGTTGGAGCGCCACCACGGGCGGCGGCGGTCCGTCTGCTACGACGTCACTTACGAACGTTTGGCTCTCCTGCTGAGGTCTCCGCTCGACCACTTCAACCTCCGCTTTTCTGCGGCCGAGCTCCAGGAGCTGCTCGAAGAGGGCGTCGCCCTGATCGGCGACGGCCTGATCAGTCTCTTCAAGGCCGACGCGCAACCCGATACCGCGGGCGTCCGAGGCTTCGCGGGCATGCTCCTCGCCGCCCGCGACTATCGGGATCGCCACCCCGGTGCGCTCGTGGTCTCGGTCGACACGAAGCTCGCGCGCCTTTGGCTCCGTCTCGCCGATACCGACACCGCCGAACGCTGCGATCTCCTCGCGCTGCGTCGCGACGACGGCGTGCTGACGGTGGACGCCATCGAGGTCAAGACCGCGAGCGGCGGCGCGGGCGTGCAGCAGCCGGAAATCGAGAAGGCGACCAATCAACTCATGGCCACGTTGGCCGCGATCCAATCGGGCGTGGACGAGGGGAGAGAACAGCCTGGAGAGCAGCCGTCACCCCTCGCGGCACCCCGGCAGGAGATGCTGAAGGAGGTGTTCGTTTCCGGCTGCCAGACGCTGACCGCCTCGCGGGACGACCGCACGCGCTGGGCGCACTGGCTCCAGGTCCTGTTTCGCCAGGAGGAGGGAACGGACGAGATTCGGTTGCGCGGCACGGTCTATGCCGTCGAGCTCGGCAACAACAAGCCGTCCCAGGACGACGACCTCCGGGGCGAGCTGTACGAGATCGCGGTATTCCGACTCCGGGAGTCACGCATCCAGGCGTTGATCTCTCCCGTGTCGGGGTCGCCGCCCGAGGGCGACGGTGGCGAAGGCCTCGACGGACCGGCCCCGCGCGCCGCGTCTCCGGTGCCTCCGTCCCCGCCGCCGCTGCCGCGCGGTGAAGACGGCGGCGGGAACGCCATCCCGCCTCCGGAATCCGAACCGCCGAGGCTGCCTTCGAGCCCGGCGGCGAAGATCGTCCGCGGGGATCCGGGTATTCGGTTCATGGTCGGCTACAGCGTCAGCGCCGGCGAACGGAAGCCGTACTGGCTGCACCCCAGCAACACCAGGCTGAACCAGCTCAACATCGGCGTCGTCGGCGACCTCGGCACCGGCAAGACGCAGTTGACCAAGGCGTTGATCCACCAGTTCACTCGCCACGCGGCGCAGAACCGCGGCCACGCGCCCAAGTTCCTGATCTTCGACTACAAGCGCGACTACACCAAACCGGACTTCGTCGAGGCGGTCGGCGCCCGCGTCGTGGCCCCGCACCGCATTCCCCTCAACGTGTTCGAGCTGCCCGCCGCCGCCCGCGGACACTTGCCGGCGGCGCGTCTCGGCCGCGTGAAGTTCCTGAACGACGTTCTGCAGAAGATATACGGCGGCATCGGTCCCCGACAGCGGAACCACTTGAAGACCGCGGTCATGCGGGCCTACGAGGCCGCCGCCGGCGGAGCGCCGACGCTGAAGGATGTGCTGCGCGAGTACTCCGATGTAGTTGGCGACCGGGTGGACGCTCCCTACAGCATTCTCTCCGATCTGGTCGACCTTGAGGTCTTCGTCGAGCGGTCAAGCGAGGCCGAGCGCTTCGATGAGTTCTTCGCCGGCGTGACCGTCGTGGATCTCGCGGCTCTCGGCATCGGCGAGAAGGAACGGAACATGCTCCTAGTGCTGTTCCTGAACCTGTATTACGAATACATGATCAACCTCGTCAAGCAGCCGTATCTCGGCCGTGACCCGCAACTCCGCTTCATTGACTCGATGCTCCTCGTCGACGAGGCCGACAACATCATGAAGTACAACTTCGATGTCTTGCGCCAAGTGCTCCTCCAGGGGCGGGAGTTCGGCGTCGGTGTCGTGCTCGCTTCGCAGTTCCTTTCCCACTTCAGGACGCGGGAAACAGACTATGCCGAACCGCTGTTGACCTGGTTCATTCACAAGGTCCCCAATGTCACCTCACGGGATCTGCAGGGCATTGGACTGAACCGCGTGTCGTCGTCGACGGTGGATGCCGTTAAGTCGCTGGACGTCCACCATTGTCTTTACAAGACTCTGGACGTTCCCGGTCGCTTCATGCAGGCGTTGCCGTTCTACGAAATCGTGGACGGTTCCACGACGACATGAGTGCGGCGGAGGGTCCACGCGTCCGGCCGCGGAGAGCCAAGCAGTATTCGGCCGCGCTTGACGCACCAGATCATCGCGGACCTTGTGGGCCTGCTCGCGCACGTCATGATCATGATCGCAACCACACGAACAGGTCGATCAGCGACAGCACACGTCGTGACGGAGCCCAACACGGCTCGCGCCCGTCGTGCGATGGATGTCACGCATAGCTTTTGAGATGCTGCGCCGTTCTCGCCCATATTTCTTCGCGACGTCTCTTCTTCTCCGCCTGCGACTTCAGCTCCGGGAACTGTGGGTTGCTCTGCCGGTATGATGGATGGAACATCCAGAGGACATCGGGTTCTCCCCGCCGGGTCCTCACAAGTTCCTTCTTCGCGTCGTATATGCTCATCCAGGGAGCTCGAAAACCAGCCCACTCATCTTCCAGCGTCGGAAATACGCGATTGAAGATGAGACGGCGATAACTGTCGACATTCTGCGTGCCCATGAGCACTGCGATGTCCGGTTTGTGCCGTGAGATCCACGTCTGATGGAACTCACCACACTCCTCCAGGTAGTTCCGGTACCGCTTGCGTTTGTAGATGCGGTCGTTCCCGGTCATGTCGTCACCCTTGGCCAGCGCTAGCACGGCGTTCGTCAGGTAGCAGGAGCAGGGATCGACGCCGGCCTCCTCGATGAGGCAACGAAGGTTGCAGAGCGTTCTCTGGGTTCGTTTCTCACCGCGGCCTTCCGTGACTTCTGTTTCCCAATAGTTCTCGGTGCCGAAGTCGGTGCCGAAGAACACGATGCGTCTGGAAGCCCCGGGGGAACAGCCATGGAAATATCCGCCTGCCCCGGGGAAGAACCCCGGCCCATGCCTAGGCTGGAAGAGTGTTCTGAAATCCTCGGTCTTGCACTGACAGCCCGTGGGAGAAGTCCGGCCGCCGATCCGGCTCGTTCAGGCTGCTTCGCGATGAGCGATTGAGCCGACGGGAGCCGCCCGCGGCCAATTGACGCCCCAGGAGCCCGTCAGACGCCTCCAGAGGTCGATCAGGCGCCCGATCAGACCGCAAATGACGGAAAACGCCCGCCCCTGCAGGCTCCGGGGCGTGCCGACCCCGGTCAGGTGACGCAGAAGCAGCCCGAGGTTCAGTCCCGCCACGTGCACCAGCAGGCGCTTCAGAATGTTCGGGTGGCCCCGCAGGTAAACCCGCCGCATGCCGCCCGTTTCATACGCATGCGCGAACGTCCGCTCCACAACCTCGCCGCGGCTCTTCAGCAAGCGACGGCCCCGCTTGCCCCGAATCCGACGCCGGTTCCCGTACACCGGGTCCCGAGCCTCCGGGTGTTCCTTCCACGAGCGCCTGCCCCGGTCCGGTTCCGAAATGTAACTCCGAACACCCACCGCAGCCAGACCCACCAGCGTCTCGTTGCTGTGGTAGCCCTTGTCCGCAACCATCTCCGCAACTCCCGACCCCTCCGGCAACACCGCCTCCACCTGCTCCGCCGCCGTGACCGCCGTCTCCACCACCGTCTCCGTATCGCCCTTCTCCGCACCCTGAAGCGTCACACCAACCACCGCACCCGTCCCCAGGTCAACAGCATGCTCCACCTTGTGGGCCATGTGCGTGCTGCCGTCCTTCATCTTCGCGACCTTCGAGTCCGGGTCGTGGGGGTGCGTCCACTCCTCGTTCGACGTCTTCTTCTTCCGCTTCCGGTCAAAACGAGCCAACTCCTCCGCCGTCGGCGTTTCGATGCCGGACGCCTTCGCCAGACGCGTCAGGAACGTGTTGTAGTCCTCCCCCGTGTCCCGACGCACGATCGCCCGCATCGCCGCGTTCGCTTCCAGCGTCGTCGCGTCGATGCCCAACGTCTTCCCCTGAACCAAGCCCGACTCCGCCAACTGCTGCAACACCCACGTGAACACCGCCTCGTGAGTCTCCACCGAAAACAGACGCCGCGTTCGCGAAATCGTCGAATGGTCCGGAGGCGAGGCCGGCGCTGACAAGTGCAGAAACGATCGCACGCTCAGCGAATCCGCCGCCCGCCACGCAATCGCACGCTCCGAGTCCAGCCCCTCGAAGTACCCGATCAGCAGCAGCCGAAAATACCGGCCCGGAGCCAGACTCGGCCGCCCCATCACCGCGTAGAACTTCGCGCACAGGCCTTCCACGAACGCGTCGAACCCCGCCGCACCCAGAACCTGGTTCAGCCGTTCGTAGAACGGATGCCCCGCGCTTCGCGGCAGCTCGCCCGTCGCCAACCACATCGATTGCTGAGACCCGTCGTCACGCGTCGTGCCCATCGCCATACGTGCGAGTTTAGTACGTCAGGCCCATTCTGTCGATCCCTGAATCCCGACTTTTGCCACAGGCTGCTGAGGCAGGTCCATTCGACGTTCTCCTGGGAGATATTCTTGAAGTCTTGCAGGAACTCGATCGACGTTCCGCCGGAGCGGCGCATTGCCTTATGCGGTGGCGCTTGCGTACGAACTGGCCCCTTTGGTAGGCGGTACGTCACGACGAGGGTCGGCTCGCGGAAGGTGTTGGGAGGCAGCCGGGGCAAACATCCGGGCGGATCGTCGGTCACTCCGGCGTCTCGCTAGACGGCGGCCGGCGCGCGAGACGCGCGACGAACGCTTGGTGGGCCTTTTCCCGCTGGGCGCGTTGCAGCCCGCGCAGGACGGTGGCGAGATCACCGCGGAGCATTGCGCCGAGCGCGAGGCGCAGTCCGGGGAAAACGCGGCTGTGAAGCACGCCGTCCGCGTCGGGCTGAAGCGGCCGGTAGGTGCCGTCGGCCAGCTCAAACCAGTCGATGCGGTGTTCCAGGGTCCGCCAGACCAGGTACTCGCGCACGCCGTTGCGCCGGTACGCGTGGAGCTTGTCGTGGAGATCGTACGAGGCGCTGCTGGATGCGATCTCGGCGATCAGTTCGGGCGCACCCTCGATGTAGTCGTCGTCGCTCAGCCGCGCCTGTCCGCCGGCGCGGGGGTCGATGAGGAGCGCGGCGTCCGGTTGCGGCTCGTTGTCGAGATCGAGGCGCACGGTGGAGTTGTCGTTGACCTGCACGCCCGGGGTGGACGCCGCGTAGCTTCCGAGCCAGGTGATCGTGGCGGCGTGCGGCCGGCCGTGGCTGGCGGAGCGTGTCGGCGACGGCATGTGGACGACCCCTTCGATCAGCTCGGCCTTCTTGATGTCGGGGCGTGCCTCGTAACGGCGCTCGAACTCGCCGCGAGTCAGCCGGTCGCCGTTCTCGAGCGTATTCGCGGAAGACGGGGCGGGCGCGGCTGTGCCGGCGCGTGATGGCGGAACCGGAACGTTCAGGGTGGCCATGGAGGGGGCTCCATCCGTCCGGCATCGTACCACGAGCGGACGGAGCACATCTCTGCGTGTCGTTCGCGGACGGACGGCGGAGGTCGCCGACCCGGACCCCATGCGCCAAGCCGGCACCGGCCGGCGCCATTCGGCTGCGCCGGCCGGTGCCATCGCGCCGCGCGAGGAGCCCGTCCGCCGCGGGCGCCGAACGAGCGGTTCGACGAGCGGACGCCGCCGCAGGGGGGACCGTCGCCGTCACCCGAAATCTCGGCCCTCGACGGGGTTCCCGTCCGCGTCGAGGAAGCGGATGGGGCCCAGATCCAGCTCGCGGATGCTGTCCTCGATGCGCTCGCGGTCGCCCACCACGACCCAGATCATGCGGTCGGGCTGGAGCACGCGGTCGGCCTCGGCGCGGATCTCGTCCAGGGTCAGCTCGCGCACCGCGCTCGCGTAGGTCTCCCAGTAGTCGTCGGGCAGGCCGAAGTGCACCAGTTGGACGATGTCGGCCATGACCGCGCGGTTGGTCTCCCAGCGGCCGGGCAGGGTCAGGGTGCGCTGGTCCTTGACGCGGGCGAGCTCGTCGGCCGTGGGCGGCTGGTCGCCGCCGGTGCGGATGCTGCTGACCTCGCGGTCGATCTCGGCCATCGACTCCGCCGAGCGGTCGGTCTGGACGGGGGCGAGGACGAGGAACGGGCGCTGGCCGGCGGTGTCCATGATCTGGCTCCGGGCGCCGTACGACCAGCCCTTGTCCTCGCGCAGGTTCATGTTGATGCGCCCCGTGAAGCCGCCGCCGAGGACGTTGTTCATCGCCGCGATCTGCAGGTTGCGGGGGTCGCCCAGGGGCGGTGCGACGTGGCCGGCGAAGATGATGGACTGCTCGGAGTCGGGACGGTCGATGAGGTAGACGACGGTCCCGGCCTGGTGATCGACGTCGCCGACGTTCTTGCGGGGCACCTCGCCGGGCTCCCAGGTGGCGAAGCGGGCCTCGAGGGCGGGCTCGAGCTCGGCCAGGGTGACGTCGCCGACGACGACCAGGGTCGCGTTGTCGGGCCGGAACCAGGTGGCGTGGAACTCGCGCAGGCCGTCGAGGGTCAGCGCGTTCAGGGTGGCCTCGGTGCCCGAGCCGCTCAGGGGCTGGCCGTAGGCGTGGCCCTCGCCGTAGAGGAGGCGGGGGAAGACGCGCATCGCCATCCCGATGGGCTGGACCCGCTCGCGGGCGATGGCCGCGAGCTGCTGGCGGCGCCGGCGGTCGAACTCCGCTTCGGGGAACGCGGGATTGAGGACGACGTCGGCGAACAGGTCCAGCGAGGCGTCGAGGTTCTCCTTCAGCGTCGACATCCGGACCGTCGACATGTCGAGGTTCGAGCCGGAGAACAGGGTGGTGCCGAGGCCTTCGAGCGCCTCCGCGATCTCGAGCGCGGTCCGCGACGTGGTGCCCTCGTCGAGCATGTCCATGGTCATGCGGGCGGTGCCGGGCAGCGCGAACTGGTCGGCCGCGTAGCCGGCGTCGAGCAGCAGGTTGAAGTCGACGACGGGGACGGCGTCGCGTCGGGCGAGGATGACGTCGAGCCCGTTCGACAGGCGCGTCGTCTCGCGGGCGGGGAACGAGGCGGCGGGGAAGTCGGTGACCTCGGGTGGTCCCGACGAGCGGTCGACGTGGCTCTCCCCCGCGGCGTAGTCGGGGAAGGGCCGCACCTCGACGGTGAGGGCTCCCCGGCTCAGCCACTCGACGGCGGCGGTCCGGACGTCGGCTGGCGTGGCGTCGATGATCGTCTGCTGGGTCCGCAGGTGGCCGTCGGGGCTGCCGAGGTAGACCTCGCTCTGGGCCAGGACGTCCGACTTGCCGCCGAAGCCGCCGATGCGCTCGACGCCGCGCACGAACGACGCCCGCCGCCGGGTCTGCGCCCGCGCGAGCTCGGCCGCGGTCGGCTCCGACTCGAGGAACGCGCCGAGCTCCTCGTCGAGGACCGCCTCGACCGCCGCGAGGTCCTGCCCCGGCTGGGCCGTCGCCTGCAGGATGAACAGGCTGCCGAACTGCCGCGAAAGGGCGAACGCCGACACGTCGGTGGCGATCTGGTCCTCGTAGACGAGGCGCCGGTAGAGTCGCGAGCTGCGGCCGCCGGCGAGGACGTCGCCGGCCAGGCCGAGGTGGTCGAGGGCGGGGTCGCCGAGGGCGGCGACGTTCCACGCCTTGTAGACGCGGGCCTGCGGCACCCGGTCCTGGAGCACGATGCGGCTCTCCCCGGTGCGGCGGGCGAGGTCGACGTCGGGCTTGATGAGGGGCGGTCCCGAGGGGATGTGGCCGAAGTGGCGCTCGACCCGCGCCCGGACGTCCTCGGGGTCGACGTCGCCGGCCACCACCAGCACCGCGTTGGCGGCGCCGTACCAGGTCTCGAACCACGTGCGGACGTCGTCGAGGGAGGCGGCGTTCAGGTCGTCCATCGAGCCGATGGTGGAGTGGTCGTAGGGATGGCCGGCGGGATAGGTGTTCTCGAAGATGGTCAGGAACACCTTGCCGTAGGGCTGGTTCTCGCCCTGGCGCTTCTCGTTCTGCACGACACCGCGCTGCTCGTCGAGCCGGGCCTGGTCGACGGCGCCGAGCATGTGCCCCATGCGGTCGGACTCCATCCACAGGGCCATGTCGAGGGCGGTCGTCGGCACCACCTGGAAGTAGTTGGTGCGGTCCTGGTTGGTGGTGCCGTTCATGCCGGTCGCCCCCACGCGGTCGAACGGCTTGAAGTAGTCGTCGTTGTAGTGCTCGCTCCCGTTGAACATGAGGTGCTCGAACAGGTGGGCGAAGCCGGTCTTGCCGGGCTCCTCGTCGCCGGCCCCGACGTCGTACCAGACGTTGACGGCGACGATCGGCGCCTTGTGGTCCTCGTGCACGATCAGCCGGAGGCCGTTGTCGAGCACGTACTTCGTGTAGGGGATGTCGACGGGCTCCTGCGCGGCGGCGGTCGCGGCGGCGAGCAGGCAGACGACGAGGGCGGCGCGGGCGAGTCGGTGCATGGATGTCTCCGTTGCTTCGGGTTCGTTGATGACGACGTATTGGACGCCGGTTCCCGGCCGCGGGTTCCGGTCCTTTGGAAGCCGGTGGCGGAGCTAGGGCAGGGCGGCGAGGAACCGGCCCGCGGCGGCGCGGAAGTCGTCGGTCCACTCGTGTCCGCCGTCGAACACCAGCGACTCGACGGTCGCGCCGGCGCCGCGAAGGGCGGCCAGGTCCGTCTCCAGCTTCTCTGCCGTGTACCACGCGTCGGTCCGGCCCCGGCCGACGAGGATGGGCGGCCAGGCGATGGCGGCGTCTCCGCGCAGCTCCGGCGGCGAGTCGGCCCCGAGGGCGACGATGCCGTGGCAGGCGTGGCCGCACCGCGCGGCGGCGCGGTAGGCCATCGCGACCCCCTGCGAGAACCCGCAGTAGACGAGGGTGCCGGTGGTCGGATGGGCGGCCCGCACCTCGTCCATCACCGCCCGCACGTAGGCGACGTTGTCGGCGATGGCGAGCTCCCGGTCCTGGCGGGTCATCCAGCTCCCGACGACGTGGCGGGCGCCCTCGCTGTAGTGCCGGTGGAGCGCCTGCACCGCCACGCGGGTCCATCGCGCGCTGCCGGGAATCCGGTCGAGCTCGGCCAGGTGCCGTTCGGCATGCTCGCCGTAGCCGTGGAAGCCGACCAGCAGCGGCGCCGGCCCCGGCCCGTCGGCCGGGGCGACGAGATACCGGCCGTGCGTGGTGGCCGCGATGGTGTAGACGGCGGGGCCGGCGGCGGCCGGCGCCCGGTTTGGCGTTGCGGATGTCTGGATCGTCATGAGGGGCTCGGACTGCGGATGCATGTTAGCAGTCCGCGTCCCCCTTCGGTGGGGGGGGAAGCTGGCTGGCGGGTCGGGCACCCGGCGGCGCTCGACGGCCCGGCGGCTGACGCCGGCGCCCGATGCCGGCCGTCTTCCCGGCCGGGTGGCCTGGGATACAGTAGGGGAAGGCAATGACTACGCTCTCGGTCAACGTCAACAAGATCGCGTGGCTGCGCAACTCGCGGGACGGCGACCGGCCCGACGTCCTGGCGGCGGCGCGGACGGCCATCGGCGCCGGCGCGCACGGGGTCACCGTGCACCCGCGCCCCGACCAGCGGCACATCCGGCCCGCCGACGTCGAGGCCCTCGCGGACCTGCTGGCCCGCGAGCATGCGCGGGTCGAGTTCAACATCGAGGGCAACCCCGCCGCGGGCCCGCGAGACAACGGCTACCCGGGGTTCGACCGCCTCATCGAGACCGCGCGCCCCCACCAGGCGACGCTGGTGCCGGACGCCGACGCGCAGCTCACTTCGGACCACGGCTGGGACCTCTCCGACCCGGACCGCGCGCGGCGCGTGGCCGAGAGCGTCGCGCGCTACCAGGGATGGGGCGCGCGCGTCAGCCTCTTCATGGATCCGGTCGAAGCCCAGATCGACGGCGCGAAGGCGTGCGGCGCGGACCGCATCGAGCTCTACACGGGGCCCTACGCGGATCTCGTCGAGCGGCGCGGGCCCGAACATCCGGAGACCCGCGCCTGCCTCGACGCCTATGCGCGCGCGGCGCGGCACGCTGCCGGCCTGGGCCTCGGCGTCAACGCCGGGCACGACCTGAACCTCGACAACCTCGCGGCATTCGTCGCCATCGGCGGCATCGCCGAAGTTTCCATCGGCCACGCGCTCATCGCCGACGCGCTCGATTTCGGTCTCTCCACGGCGGTACGGAAGTACCTCGACGCCATCGCCGGCGCGGCGTGATGCGCAGGGTGGCTGGAACGTCTGCCGATGCGCATCGTGAGCTGGAACGTCAACGGATTGCGCGCCTGCGCGCGAAAGGGGTTCGTCGACTTCCTGGAGACGTCGCGCGCCGACGTCGTCGGCATCCAGGAGGTGCGCGCGTTCGAGCACCAGCTCGACGACGGCGTGCGCGCGCCGGCGGGCTGGCACGCGGCGTTCGCGCCGGCGGAGCGGGCCGGCTACAGCGGCGTCGCCATCTACTCGCGGAAGCGGCCGGCGCGAGTGGAGACGGCGCTCGGCGAGCCGCGCTTCGACGTCGAGGGCCGCCTCGTCATCGCGTGGTTCGGCCGGTTGGCGGTGGCGTCGGTCTACTTTCCCAAGGGCAGCGGCCGCGACCGCGACAACCGGCGCGTACCCTACAAGCTCGACTTCTACGCCGCCGTCTTCGAGCGTCTCGAGGCGCTTCGGCGCGACGGACCGGTCGTCGTGGTCGGCGACTACAACACCGCCCACGAGCCCATCGACCTCGCGCGGCCTGCGTCGAACACGCGCACCAGCGGCTTCCTGCCCGAGGAGCGGGCGGAGTTGACGCGCTGGCTCGACGCGGGCTGGGTCGACACGTTCCGCGCCCGCCACCCCGGCGCGCCGGGGCACTACACGTGGTGGCGCCAGTGGGGCGGGGCGCGCGAGCGGAACGTCGGCTGGCGCATCGACTACGTGCTCGCCTCGCCGGAGGCGGCGGCCCGCGTCCGCGACGCGTTCATCTGGCCGGAGGTGACAGGCTCCGACCATTGCCCCGTGGGGGTGGACCTGGGGCCGCAACGACGGAAGCGGCAGCACTGAGCCCGACCGGTGGTACAACCCGCGTTGGACGTGGGTTGCAGCGAGGGCTCGCGGGATTGGCCGGGTCCCCGGGACCGGTCCCGGTTGCCCTCGGCTTCAGCCTGCGCGAACCTGCCTCGGGTCCGGCTGAGTGGCCTTGCAGACCCTGCTTCGTGCCCGCAACGCGTCAGGCCTCGGGCCCGCCGCCCTCGGGCTCGCGGGGACCCGATCCGGGGCGTCGGCGCCGGCGGCGCCTGCGTCTGCGCCGGCGCGGTCGTTCGGTATCGTCGGAGGCCGCTCCCTCGGCGTGGGCGCGCCAGCGTTCGACGAGCTCCGGCGTCCGTCCGTGAATCGTCATCCACGTGAGGGCGGACTCGAACGCGGCCCGGTGCATCAGCCCGCGCCGGGCCCGCGGCGACAGACGCTCGTCGGCGAGCCGGCGCTGCAGGTCGAATATCTGGCGAAGCTGCTCGAGGTCCCGCCTGGCTATCGGCAGAACGCCGAGGGTGACCTCGGGAGGACGTTGGGAGCGGCCGTCGGGGCCGCGACGGCGGCGCGGCGGCTCGACGGCGGCGAACGGGGACACGAGGCTTCCGAGCAGCAGGGCGTTGCGCAGCGTGGGCGGGGCGTCGTCGAACCCGCGTCGATAGCGGTCGAGCGCGCCCAGCGAGCGCCACAGGGCGTCCGAGCGGGCCTTGTCGAGCTCGGGTGCGATGTGCGTCAGGAGGCCGATGGAGCCGAGGTCGCGGACGATGCGCTCGGCGGCGCCGCTGCGCGCTATCTTGTAGATCTCCTCCAGCAGCCGGGCCGGCGAGGCGTGGACGATCTCGCCGCGGTGACGCCGGATGGCGGCGGTGACGGCGGGGTCGATGGACAGGTCGAGCCGGGCCGCGAGGACCACCGCGCGCAGCATGCGCACGGGGTCCTCGACGAAGCGCTCGTTCGGGTCGCCGATGCTGCGGAGGGTGCGGCGGCGGATGTCGCGCATGCCGTCGACGTAGTCGAGGATCGTGCGGTTCGACGCGTCGTAGAACAGCGCGTTGACGGTGAAGTCGCGGCGGGAGGCGTCCTCCTCGGCGGTGCCGAAGGTGTTGTCCCGGGGGATGAACCGCCGCGGGCGGAGGCCCTTCGCCTCGGCCTCCCGGCGGGCGCGCTCGCGCGCCTCCTCGCGCGCCTTCCGCTCGGTGTCGGTCTCGGGCGGCACCTTCTTGCGGAAGGTCGCGACCTCGATGGTCTTGTCGCCGAACCTGACGTGGGCGAGGCGGAAGCGCCGGCCGATGATCCAGCAGTTGCGGAAGAGCGCCTTGATCTGCTGCGGATGCGCCGACGTCCCGATGTCGAAGTCCTTGGGCCGCCGCTCGAGCAGCAGGTCGCGCACCCCCCCGCCGACGAGGTAGGTCTCGTGGTCGTGCTGCTGCAGACGGGAGATGACCTTCAGCGCGTCGTCGTCGATCTGCCGTCGCGAGAGGACGTGTTCCGATCGCGGGATGCTCGTCGGCGCCGCCATCGGGGGGCCATTATATCGCCGTAGGCCCTGTCTGCCGCCGACCGGCCGCGAGGGGCCGCCGTGGTCGAGCCCCACGTTGGCAGGGGATCGAATGCGGCGGGGGCTTTCGCCGTGGTCTCTCACCGGCCGGCGCGGGAGCTTCGCGCCAGCGAAGCTCCCGACGCAACCCGCGGGGTCGCGCGGTCGCTGCGGCTACCCCTTGGCGGCCATCCAGTTCTCGCCGATGCCCACGTCGACGGTCAGGGGCACGCGCAGGTCGGCGGCGCCGGACATGGTGTCGCGCACCAGCGCCGCCGCGGCTTCCGCCTCTCCGTTCGGCGCCTCCAGCACCAGCTCGTCGTGGACGGTGAGAATCATCGAGACGGTGGGCGGCAGCTTGCCCGACAGGGTGATCATCGCGCGCTTGAGGATGTCGGCGGCGGTCCCCTGAATCGGCATGTTCACGGTCGCCCGCTCCGCCGCGGCCCGGACCTGGCCGTTGCGGCTGCGCAGCTCCGGCACCAGCCGCCGCCGCCCGTAGAGGGTGCGGACCTCGCCGCTCTCGCGCGCCTCCTCGATCACGGTGTCCAGGAACCCCTTCACCGCGGGATAGCCGGCGAAATAGGCGTCGATGAACGCCTGGGCGAGGGTGGGGGTGACCCCGATGTCGCGGGCGAGGGTGAACGCGGTCTTCCCGTAGAGCAGGGCGTAGTTGATGATCTTGGCGCGTCGCCGCAGCTCGTGGGGGTCGAGGCCGCTGTCGGCCCCGAACACCGCGTGGGCGGTCCGGTCGTGGATGTCGTCGCCGCGGACGAACGCCTCGGTCAGGGCCGCGTCCTCCGACAGGTGGGCGAGCACGCGGAGCTCGATCTGCGAGTAGTCGGCCGAGATCAGGGCGCAGCCGTCGCGGGCCGTGAACGCCCGCCGGATCTCGCGGCCGAGGGGGGTGCGGATGGGGATGTTCTGCAGGTTCGGGTCGCTGCTGCTGAGCCGGCCGGTCGCGGCGACGGCCTGGTTGAACGACGTGTGCACCCGGCCCGTGTCCCGCCGCGTCAACTGGGGCAGGGCCTCGACGTAGGTGCCCTTGAGCTTCTGGATCGTCCGCCACTCCAGCACCAGCCGCGGCAGCTCGTGCTGCAAGGCCAGCTCTTCCAGCACCTCCACCGAGGTCGAGGCGGCCCTCGTCTTGCCGGTCTTCTTGCGGGTCGGCAGGGCCAGCTTCTCGAACAGGATGACGGAGAGCTGCTTCGGCGAGTTGACGTTGAACGCCTCGCCGGCGAGGGCGAAGATGCGCGACTGGAGCTCGTCGAGCCGCGCCTGCATCGTCCGCGACTGCTCGGCGAGGGCGGCCGTGGCCACCCGCACCCCGGCCCGCTCGATGCCGTCGAGGATCGGGATCAGCGGGTGCTCCAGCTCGCGGTACAGGGCCAGGAGCCCCTCGCGCTCCAGCGCCTCGGTCAGCGGCGCGGCCGCCTGCAGGGGCAGGTCGGCCCGCTCGCAGGCATAGGCCAGGACCGTCTCCGGGGGGATGCGGTCGAAGTCGGGCGCCTTCGGCCCCTTGCCCCGCACCGCCTCCGCCGTCACCACCTGGTACCCGGTGTGTTCGAGGGCCACCGTCTCGAGGGTGGGGGCGGCCCGGGCCGAGTCGAGCAGGTAGCTCGCGATCATCGTGTCGAGCTCGAGGCCCCGCAGCCCGATCCCGTGCTCGGCGAGCCACCGCATCGCCCGCTTCAGGTCGTGGCCGACGACGCGGACCCCCGGCTCCTCGAGGACCGGCCGGAGGGCCGCGAAGACGGTGTCCGCGTCGAGGCTCCCGGACAGGTCCAGCCCTTCGCCGGCCAGCGGGACGTACCGGGCCGCCCGCGGGCCGGTCGAGAACGCGAGCCCGACGAGCCCTTCGCGCGAGGGCGGCCCCGCCACCGCCAGGACGTGCAGGCCGCACCGGCCGGCCCCGCGGAGCGCGGCCGCGAGCGCCTCGAGCCCCGCCTCGGTCGTCACCGTCCGGTAGTCGGTCTCCACCGTCCCCGCCGTCGGCGCGAACTCGTTGAGCAGCGACTTGAAGCCCAGCGCCGAGAACAGGGCGAAGCACCGTTCGCGGTCCGCACCCCCATAGCGGTAGCCGGCCGGGTCCTCGTCCAGCGGCACGTCGACGCGGATGCGGACGAGCTCGCGGCTGCGGCGCGCGTCCTCGGCGTGCTCGGTCAGGGCCGTCCGCAGCTTCTTCCTCGACAGCCCGGGCGCCTCCTCCAGCAGGCGGTCGAGGGTGCCGAACTCGGTGACGAGGCTGCGCGCGCTCTTCTCGCCGACGCCGGGGACGCCCTTGACGTTGTCGCTGGCGTCGCCCATCAGGGCGAGGACGTCGACGACCTGGTCGGGCCGCACCCCGAACTTCTCCTCGACGCCGGCCTCGTCGAACCACGCGCCGTCGTCCCGCGGGTTGAAGACGTGGACGCGGTCGTCGACGAGCTGGAAGAAGTCCTTGTCGCCGGTGACGATGGCGACGTCGAGCCCCGCCTCCACCGCCCGCGCCGCGAGGGAGCCGATGACGTCGTCGGCCTCGAAGCCCCGTCGGGTGACGATGGGCACCCCCAGCGCCGCGCACGCGTCGTGCACCCAGGGGACCTGCTCGACGAGGTCGTCGGGCATCGGGCGCCGGTTGGCCTTGTAGTCGGCCGCGAGCTCGTGGCGGAACGTCGGCCCCTTGACGTCGAAGGCGGCCGCGATGAGCTCGGGCGACTGCTCGGCCACGAGCTTGCGCAGCATCGTGATGAACCCGAACACCGCGTTGGTGGAGCGCCCGTCGGGGCCCGTCAACCCCCGGATCGCGTGGTAGGCGCGGTACATCTGGGAGTTGCCGTCGACGAGGAAGAGGCGGGGCCGGGTGGGCATGGGTCAGCGCGCCCCGAAGCTGCCGTCGACGAGGAGGAGGCGGGGCCGGGCGGGCATGAGGTCAGCGCGCCGCGAGGTAGCCGCGCCGGGCCCGGACCCGGTGGTCGGGGTTGCGCACCTCGACCCGGATGCTGTGCCAGCGGCCGTCTCCGGCGTGCCGGGCCGGGTACCCCAGGTAGTACTGGCGGCTCAGCTCGCGGGCGATCCCGGCCGTCGCCGGGTCCAGATCGTCGGCGTCGCGGACGATCTCGGTCCTCCCGCCGCTGTCGTCGGTCAGATCGCGGAGCGCGCCGACGTTGACCCGTTCCTCCTGCAGCCTCTGGAACGGGTTGCGCCGCGCCGGTCCGCGCCCGCGGCCCGGGATCGGAAACGGCGTGCCCGGCAGCCCCGGCCGCAGCGGTCCCCCGAGGATCCCCCCCAAGCGCCGCCGGGCGGGGGCGTCGATGCCGATCGCGTACACCAGCGCCTCGGTCTCCTGGATGAGCGCCCGCAGCTCCCGGTCGTCGGTCTCGCTGTTGGTGTCGTTGCCGTCCGAGATGATGAGCAGGGCCTTCTTGCGGTGTCGGCCCTCTTCGACCCGGGGCACCGACTCCGCCACCGCGTCGTAGAGGGCGGTGCCGCCCCGGGGGCGGATGCCGCGAATGGCGCGGCTGAGGCGGTCCCGGCTCGTCGTCCAGTCCTGCAGCAGGACCGGCGTGTAGTCGAACCGGTAGAGGAAGATCTCGTCCTCGGGGCCCAGCAGGTCGTAGAGGAAGCGGTCGAGGGCGTTCCGGGCCGCCTCCATCTTGCGGCCGTCCATGCTGCCGCTGGTGTCGAGGGCGATGCCCAGGCTGACCGGCACCCGCTCGTTGTCGAACTGGGTGATCTCGACCGGCTCGCCGTCCTCGTAGACGAGGAAGTCGTCCTGCGTCAGCCCGTCGACGAAGCGGCCCCGGGCGTCGGTGACCGTCGCGCTCACGTTGATGAGCTCGATGCCGGCGCGGAAGACGCCGTCCGCATCGGCCGGTTCGGCGGCCTGGGGGGGACGTTGTCGGGCTTGCGGGTCCCCCTGGGGGTTCGGCCCGGCCTGGCCGGGGCCGGGCGCCCAGCCGGTGAGGACCAGCGCCAGGAGCGCGACCCCTGGTCCCCCGTGCCTTCGACCGGCGATGTCTCTCGTTCCGACCGCGCTGCTGCTGGGGCGCATGTACCCAATATATGCGCCTTCGCCGCGCATGGCCAGCCGGGTGCTTCGTGTCCGGCGGGGCCCGGGGGCCGTCCCGTCCCGGGACGCGGGCCGGCAGGCGCCCTGCCGCCCTCCTGCGCCCTTCCCTCGACCCATCCCGGAGGCGGTGGCCGCTCACCGCGGGGCCCGGCGCCGCCGGCGGGGTCCGGTCATGGCCGGGCGCCCG
This sequence comes from Vicinamibacterales bacterium, assembly GCA_965215105.1. Classification (GTDB taxonomy): domain Bacteria; phylum Acidobacteriota; class Vicinamibacteria; order Vicinamibacterales; family UBA8438; genus JAJEEA01. The sequence continues at coordinate 4,111,812 of OZ244051.1, read as the reverse complement.
TCCCTGCCGGCGCCCCGGCCTCCGGTCCACGCCGGTCGACGTGCGGCAGTTGGGACCGATCCTCCATGAAGCTGACGCGATAGCGGTTGATCCGGGCCGCGCTCGGGAGCGAGATCCTGAACGCGGTCTCTCCCCCCGGCGGCAGCACCGCTGCCGGCAGCGGGGTCTGGCCGGTGCCGATGATCGCACCGGTCCGGTCGAACACGGTCGCGGTGATGCTCAGCTTCGACCGTTCCCGGCCTGCCGGGGGGTTGCGCAGGGAGCCGCTGACGGCCAGGTAGCTCCCCTGCCGGCGGTGGTCGAGGGACAGCAGCTCGACCGGCAGGTCCGCCCCGGCGCGGGGTCGCGACGGCGCGAGGTCGGCGAGGGAGACGCCGGCGACGAGGACGGTGGCGACGGCGACCGCGGCGGCACGGTGGCCCCAGTGCGACGTCGCCGGCGGCATCGGCACGTACACCACGCGCCGGAGGTACGACCAGGCGCGGGTCGGGAGCCCGCGGGGAACCTCGGCCGCTCCGGCGCGGGGTAGCGCACGCTCCGTGCCGATCCGCTGCCCGTGCGCGGCGCCGTCGCCGCCCCCGGGCTTGGCGTCCTGCGCGCCGACCGGCCGGCGCGGCGCCAGGGGCGCGCGGGGCCGACGCGAGGGCGGCGCATCCGCCGGCGTCGCCGGCTCCCGGAAGCTCCTGGCGAAGCCTCGGCTCGCCCCTCTCCGCGCAAATGGTGCGACGGGGCTTCTCGCCGCGGGCGCCCAGGAGATCTCCGGCGGTTCCGTCGATCCCACACCGTGGCCGGGCTCGTCCGCGAGCTCCGCCATCATGTCGGCGAGCCTGGCGTCCGAACACCGCCGCTCCGCCCGGATGCGCTGCCAGGTGACGATGGCCATCGCCCACGCCAACAGCAGAGAGATGATCGTGACGGTGGCCAGCGTGGTGTCCATGGTGCTCCCGGGTCGTCCGCCTCGTGTCGTGTCCGAACTGACACCCTATCTCTTTCGTCGGTCGCGCCGGCACGGGGCTGTAGGGTCCGGCAGCCCGAGGGGCTGGCGGCGGGAGCGGCGAAAGGGCGCGGCGGTCCGTGGGAACGCCCCGGCGCGACGAGGCCCGAGTCGGCGGCAGTCACCCCCGCAGCCGGTCTGCGGCTCGGGCGGGGCGCGGCGCCCGGCGCTACGGGGCGGGATCCGGCTTGAAGCCCTCGGTGAACAGGAGTCCCTGCCGTTCGGCGAGGGTGCGCACGGGCTTGAAGCCCTCGGCGCGCAGGGCGGCCTCGGCTCCGCCCTGCGAGCGGTAGTGCGGGTCGAGGGCGCGTCCGGAGAACAGCGCCCCCAGGCCGCCGCGCGGCGCGGCCTCCAGAATCAGGCACCGGCCGCCGACGCGGAGCACCTGGCGGGCCCCCTGCAGGGTCCCCACGCGCTCGTGGGGGCGCATCGCGCCGATCAGGGCCGGGATGACCACCACGTCGAACCACCCCTGCGCGAACGGCGGGGTCCGCAGCGGGGCCACCTTCACGTCGACCAGCACGCCCCGCGACTGGGCGGCGCGCCTGATCGGCTCGGCCCCGCCGTCGTCCGGGACGAGGGCCGACGCCTGTCCGCTGATGCCGACCTGGGCGGCGAGCATCGCGATGAGGCGCGGGTCGCCGCTCCCGATCTGCAGCACCTTGTCGCCGAGCCGCAGTCCGGTCATCGAGACCCGGAGGTCGGTCTCGCCCTTGAGCTTCTTGAGAATCGGCATGTCATCCGGGATGAGGATCTCCATGGAGCCGACTCGGCGGCGGCCGGCGCCACGCGGCCTGCCGGGCGGAAACCGCGCCCAATGAGCCCCAAATCGCCATGATATAGTGGCCGGTCGTGAAACGCCCAGTCGAAATCGCGTCCGCTCACGGCAAGCTCGGTGTTCTTCTCGTCGGAATGGGGGCCGTCAGCACCACGTTCATCGCCGGCACCCTGCTCATCCGGAAAGGACTGGCGCCCTCCATCGGCTCGCTCGCCGAGCGGGGAACGGTGCGGCTTGGCAAGCGCAACGAAGGCCGCTCGCCGCTCATCAAGGACTTCGTGCCGCTCGCGTCCCTGGACGACCTCGTCTTCGGCGCCTGGGACATCTTCGAGGACGACGGGTTCGAGGCGGCCACCACCGCCGGCGTCATCGAGTCGTCGCTGCTCGAGCAGGTGCGCCCCGAGCTCGAGGCGATACGGCCGTGGCCCGCGGTGTTCGATCAGCGGTACGTCAAGCGGCTGATGGGCACCAACGTCAAGACCGGCGCGACCAAGCGGGACCTCGCCGAGCAGGTGCGCGCCGACATCCGCGCGTTCAGGGAGGAGCACGGCCTCGCGCGCCTCGTGATGATCTGGTGCGGCAGCACCGAGATCTTCATGACCCCCGCCCCCGAGCACGAGTCCGTCGCGGCCTTCGAGACGGCGATGGACGCGAACGCGGACGGCATCTCGTCGAGCATGATCTACGCCTATGCCGCGCTGAAGGAAGGGATTCCCTACGCCAACGCGGCGCCGAACCTGAGCGCGGACATTCCCGCGCTGGACCGGCTCGCGCTCGACAACGGATCGCCCGTCGCCGGGAAGGACCTGAAGACGGGCCAGACCCTCGTCAAGACCATCGTCGCCCCCGGCCTCAAGGCGCGCTTGATCGGGGTGTCCGGCTGGTACTCGACCAACATCCTCGGGAACCGCGACGGCGAGGTCCTCGACGATCCCGAGTCGTTCAAGACCAAGGAGGAGAGCAAGAAGTCGGTCCTCGACTACATCCTGCAGCCCGAGCTCTATCCCGACCTCTACGACGATCTGTGCCACGTCGTGCGCATCAACTACTATCCGCCGCGGGGGGACAACAAGGAAGGCTGGGACAACATCGATCTGGTGGGCTGGCTCGGCTATCCGATGCAGCTCAAGATCAACTTCCTGTGCCGCGACAGCATCCTCGCCGCCCCCATCGTGCTCGATCTGGTGCTCTTTCTCGATCTGGCGAAGCGCGCGGGCATGAGCGGCGTTCAGGAATGGCTGTCGTTCTACTTCAAGAGCCCCGTGCACGCGCCGGGGCTCTATCCCGAGCACGATCTCTTCATCCAGTTGATGAAGCTCAAGAACACCCTGCGCTGGCTGCGGGGCGAGGATCTCATCACCCACCTGGGTCTGGAGTATTACGACTGAGAACGCCGGCTCCACCCCGGAAGTGCGCGTCGCGGCGCGGGAATCGCCACGCATGAATCAGAGTCAGCTTCTTCAGCCGGTCCTCTTCGGCGGCCTCTTCATCGGCGTGCTCTCCGGCCTGCCGATCATCGACATCGGCAACTGCTGCTGTTGTCTCTGGGTCATCGGCGGCGGCATGCTGACGGCTTGGCTGCAACAGCGGGAGCGGCCCGAGCCGCTGACCCTCGGCGAGGGGGCCTTCGGCGGATTCCTGGCCGGCATCGCGGGCGCGGTCGTCTACCTGGCGGTGGCCATACCGGTCAGCATCGTCACCGCTCCGCTCCAGCGCGGCATGATGGAGTTCCTGGTCGACTCGGGGGCCGACTTCCCCCCCGAGGTCCTCGAAGTGATCGAGAACATGGGTTCCGAGGGCGTCATCGTCGGCGTCTTGATCTGGTTCGTCGCCATGCTGATCGCCGGCATGATCTTCGCCACCCTCGGCGGCGTGCTCGGCGTGCTGATCTTCCGGCCTTCGTCGCCGCCGCCCCCGTTCCAGGGACGGTTCCCGCAGGGTCCGCCGCCGCCGGCCGCCCCGCAGGGTCCGCCGCCGCAGGTTCCCCCGGTGCCGCCCGCCCCGGTTCCGGAAGCCTGAACCCAGGGTCCGCCGCGCCGAGCGGCCCGGCGGCCGGGCGCCTCCGTCGCCGCGGGCCCGTGAGTGGACGGGCCGTCAGATGCCTTCCTCGCGGTACTCGCCGAAGACGGCGCGGAGGGTGTCGGCGACCTCGCCCACCGTGGCCCGGGCCTCCACCGCGGCGACGATGGGGGGCACGAGGTTGCCGCCGTCGCGGGCCGCCCGGGTCACCGCGTCGAGGGCGGCGCGCCACCCCACCGGGTCGCGGGACGCCCGCACCCGGGCCACCCGCTCGCGCTGCCCGGTCTCGACGGCGGGGTCGATGCGCAGGATGTCGATGCTCACGCCGTCGTCGTCGTCGAAGCGGTTGACCCCCACCACCGTGCGCTCGCGGCTGTCCACCGCCTGCTGGTCCCGGTACGCCGACTCCTGAATCTGCCGCTGGATCTCGCCCCGCTCGATCGCGGCCAGCGTCCCCCCCGCGGCGTCGATGCGCTCGAGAATCGCCCGCGCCTCCCGCTCGATGGCGTCGGTGAGCGACTCGACGACGTGGGAGCCGGCCACCGGGTCGACGGTGTTGACGACGCCGGTCTCGGCCGCGATGACCTGCTGCGTGCGGAGGGCGATGTGGGCCGAGGTGCGGGTCGGCAGGGCGAGGGCCTCGTCGCGGCCGTTGCAGTGCAGCGACTGCGTGCCCCCGAGCACCGCGGCCATCGCCTGCAGGGCGACCCGCACGATGTTGTTGTCGGGCTGCTGCGCCGTCAGCGTGCTTCCCGCGGTCTGCGTGTGGAAGCGCATTTGCTGGGCCCGCGGCTCGGCGGCCCCGAAGCGGTCGCGCATGATGCGGGCCCACAGGCGCCGGGCCGCCCTGAACTTGGCGATCTCCTCGAGGAAGTCGTTGTGGGCGGCGAAGAAGAACGACAGCCGGCGCCCGAACGTGTCGACGTCGAGGCCGGCCGCGATCGCCGCCTCCACGTAGGCGACGGCGTGGGCGCAGGTGAACGCGACCTCCTGCACCGCGGTCGCGCCGGCCTCGCGGATGTGGTAGCCGCTGATCGAGATGGGGTGCCAGTTGGGCAGCTCCGCGCCGCAGTACTCGACGACGTCGGTGACGATGCGCAGCGAGGCCCGCGGCGGAAAGATGTAGGTCCCGCGGGCGACGTACTCCTTGAGGATGTCGTTCTGCACCGTGCCCGCGACGGCCTTCGGCTCCACCCCCTGGCGGCGCGCGGTGGCGACGTACAGCGCGAGCAGGATGATGGCGGTCGCGTTGATCGTCATCGACGTGGAGACGCGGTCGAGGGGAATGCCGTCGAAGAGGACGCTCATGTCCTCGATCGAGTCGATGGCCACCCCGACCCGCCCCACCTCGCCCCGCGCGAGCGCGTGGTCCGAGTCGTAGCCGATCTGCGTCGGCAGGTCGAACGCGACGCTCAACCCGCTGCCCCCCTGCTCGAGCAGGTAGCGGTAGCGCCGGTTCGACTCGGCCGCGGTGCCGAACCCGGCGTACTGGCGCATCGACCACAGCCGGCCCCGGTACATCGTCGGATGGATGCCCCGGGTGAACGGAAACGCGCCGGGCGTTCCCAGGGCGTCTTCCGCCGGACGGTCGGGCGAGTCGGCCGGTGCGGGCATCTCGGGCGCCATCCTGCGATTCTAGCAGCGTCTCCCGGCCACGCCTCGCGCACGAGCCCCGGCCGCCCCCGGCCGGGCGGCGGCGCTCGCCGATGCCGGTGCGCGGCCGGGGCCCCGCGTCTCGCGTGCGCCGCCCGTCACGCGCCGGGCCCCGCGCCCGGTCGAGACAGGCCGGGCGAGACCCGGTTCCCTACTCGATCCAGCCGCGCAGGTCGCGCCCGGTCATCTCGGGCGGCGGCGCGATGCCCAGGATGCCGAGCATGGTCGGGGCGACGTCGCGCAGCGTGCCGTCGCGCAGCGGCATTTCCGCGCCGACGTCGGGGGCCACGAGCACCAGGGGGACGGGGTTGATGGTGTGCGCGGTGTGCGGCCCGTTGCGCTCGACGTCCCACATCTGCTCGGCGTTGCCGTGGTCGGCGGTGACGAGGACCGTGGCCCCGGCGGTCCGGGCCGCGTCGAGGATTCGGGCCAGGCAGCCGTCCAGCGTCTCGACCGCCGCCACCGTCGCGTCGAGCCGGCCGGTGTGGCCGACCATGTCGGCGTTGGCGAAGTTGCAGATGACGACGTCGTGCCGCCGTTCGGCGAGGTCGGCGACGAGGTGATCGGTGACGGCGGCCGCGCTCATCGCCGGCTGGAGGTCGTAGGTCGGGACCGGCGGGGACGGGACGAGGATGCGCTCCTCGCCGGGCGGCGGCTGCTCCTCGCCGCAGTTGAAGAAGTAGGTCACGTGGGCGTACTTCTCCGTCTCGGCGAGTCGCAGGCTGGTCCGGCCGTGGGCGGCGAGCACCTCGGCCAGGCTGCCCGAGAAGGTCTGGGGCGGAAACACCACCGGCAGCCCGAACGTGGCGTCGTACTCCGTGAGCGTGAGCACGCGCAGCGACGGCGGCGCCTTCCGCTCGAAGCCGTCGAAGTCCGCGAAGGCCAGCGCCCGCGTGAGCTGTCGCGCGCGGTCGGCCCGGAAGTTGAAGAAGATGACCGCGTCGTCGTCGCGCAGGAGCCCCACCGGCCGGTCGTCCGCGGTGGTGATGACGCACGGCTCGACGAACTCGTCGCCGACGCCGTTCGCGTAGGCGCGCTCGACGACGGCCACCGGGTCCGTCCCGCGGTCTCCGAGACCGCGGGTCATCGCCTCGTAGGCGCGCCGCGTGCGGTCCCACCGGTGGTCCCGGTCCATGGCGAAGTACCGGCCGCTCACCGTCGCGACCCGTCCGACGCCGGCGTCGGCGAAGCAGCGGTCGAGCGAGGCCAGGTAACCCGCGCCGCCGTTCGGCGCGGTGTCCCGGCCGTCGGTGATGGCGTGCACGAGCACCCGGGTCACGCCCCGCCGCGCGGCGAGCCGCAGCAGGGCGTGGAGGTGCCGCTGGTGCGCGTGCACGCCTCCGTCCGACAGGAGCCCGACGAGGTGCAGCGTGCGCTGGCCGCGGGTGCACTCGTCGAGCAGCCGGGTGAGCGGGACGTTGGCGGCCAGCTCGTCCCCCGCGATCGCCTGGTCGATTCGGGTCAGGTCCTGGAACACGATTCGCCCCGCCCCCAGGTTCATGTGCCCGACCTCGGAGTTGCCCATCTGACCGGGCGGCAGCCCCACCGCCTCGCCGCAGGTGGTCAACCGGCTGGAGGGAAACCGGTCGCGGAGCGCCCGGTAGACCGGCGTCCGCGCCACCCGGATCGCGTTGCCGTCCGTCTCGGGGCTCTCGCCCCAGCCGTCGAGAATCACGAGCACCAGCGGCGGCAGGCGCGACGGGGGCATCGGCGGGGTCTCCAGGAACGGTCCAGAACCCGGCATGCTATCACGCGGGGTCCGCCGGACGTCGTCGCCGGGACGCCTCCACGCAGGTCTCCAACAACACCGGACGAACCCCGTGCCGAGCCTCCCAGTCCGCCGCCGGACGAGACGCCGCACGTCGCCGGGGCGGCGGGGGGACCGGCGCGCGCCCGGCCGGTCGGCGCGCCTCGAGCCGGTCCGACTTGTGCGGGGCTTGTGCGGGGCAGCCTGCCTGTGATTGACTATCAACTCGGCTCCATGGGCGATGACCCCATGCCGACTCTCCGCGCCGCCGCGGCGTCCCGGGTGTTGCGCCGGCGCGGCTCGGGCGTCCCGGCGGGACGGCGCGGCGAGTCGGGGAGGCAGGGAGATCAGCGCGGTGACATGCTCGGGAATCCGCTGGGCGTCGGCGGCGTGCCTGCTCGTCGCGGGTCTGGCGGCCGGGCCCGCCGGCCCGGCCGAGGGCGCTCAGCCCCTCGACGCCGAGGCGCAGGAACGAGAGCTCGTGTCCCTGGCCAACGTCGTGGCCGCCGCCCTGCGGGGAGAGATCGTCCCGACCGAGGAGCCGTTCGGCTGGGCCAACGACTTCCTGAAGAGCAGTGAACGGACCACTTTCGTGCCGTTCACGTTGTCTGTCGAAGAGTCGAAGCTGACGACTTCGGCCGTCGCCATGTACATGTTCGTGGCGCCGCGGGGGGGGCGGGCCGGTTCGGCGTCGTCGGCGGCGTTCGAGGACGGGTATCACGTCCTGCTCGGCTCGCCGACCGAAGACGGCTTCTACCAGATCCGCCGCGGCTTCTGGGTTCCGGCCGGCGAGTACGACGTCTACGCGGCGTTGAGCGAGAGCGACGTCGAGGCCGGCGTCGCGCCCGCGACGATGATGCTGCGGAGGGCGCTCTCCGTCCCCGACCTGTGGACGAGCGGGTTCGCGACGAGCAGCGTCATCGTCGCCGAGCGCATCGAGTCGTTGAACGCGCCGCCGCCCCCCGAGCAGCTTCCGGCCAACCCCTATACGCTCGGCACGATGCGCATCGTGCCGAAATCGACTCCGGAGCACCTCACCAGCGACGAGCTCTCCATGATGTTCCTCGTGTACAACGCGGGGTTGACGCCGGAGGGGATGCCGGACGTGACGGTGGAGTACGCGTTCAACGTGGTCGATGAGTCCGGGGAGGAGTTCTTCAACCGGACCAGTCCCCAGATGTTCAACGAGCGGACGCTGCCGCAGGGTTTCGATCTCGATGCCGGTCACCAGTTGGTGGCGGGCCAGGCGGTACCGTTGAGCTCGTTTCCCCCCGCGGAGTACCGACTGGAGATCACCGTCACCGACAACACCAGCGGTGAGTCGCTGACACGCAGCGTGAGTTTCTCCGTCGCCGAGGCCGCCGAGTCCTGATCGGGCCGGGAGTAGAGCGTCATGCACACCCTCCATCGAGTAGTGGTGCTCACCGCGGGGCTGCTCGTGTTCGGGGCCGTCCCCGCGAGCGTGGCCGGACAGCGGCCGCATCCGGCGTCTGCGGGCACCGTGTCGCCCGCGGCTCACCGGTTGGGGCGCATTGCCGGCACGGTCACCGACGTGCACGGACATCCCCTCGACGGCGCGATGGTTTCCGCGTTCGGTCCGTTGGGCGCGGAGCTCGTGGTGTCGGACGGCGACGGGCGCTTCGTGTTGCCCTCGCTGTCGCCGGGCCGGTACCTGGTGCAGGCCCACGTTGCCGGATTCGCCACTTCGCGGCGCGAGTTCGTGCTGGTGACGGCGGGCCGGCCGGTCGTCCACGCGATCGCGATGAGCCAGGTCCCTCCACCGTCCGCGCCGCTGTTGCCGGCCATGGCGGGTTTCGCGCTGTCTCGCCCCGAGGCGGAGGAGCAGGCTTCCGCCGCGGACCCCGAGGTCCCGGCCGCGCGGGGCGCGGGCCCGACGCACGGTCACGGCGAGAAGGCATGGCGTCTGCGCCGGGCTCGGCGCAGCGTTCTGAAGCAGGCGGAGCGGGCGGTGGAAGCGGCCTCGGGCGCGCCGCCGCCCGAGGACGGCCGGTTGACGGCGTTGGCCCGCTCCGCGGGGACGCTTCCCTCCTTTGCGTCCGGGCTCGGGGGCCTTCCGCTCAGCGGCGAGGTCAATCTGCTGACGCGAGGGACGTTCGAGTCGGCCGGCCCCCTCGTGGGGGCGACGCGTCCCGGCGGGGTCGCCAACCTGTCCGTGGGGGCGCCGGCGTGGCGGGGCGACTGGACGGTCCACGGGGCGATGAACACCGGCGACGTCTCGTCGTGGTTCGCGTCGGGGGCGTACCTGGCCGAGGACGGCAGCCCGCACACCTTCGGTTTCGAGGCGGCGTACGGGCGTCAGCGCTACGACGGCGCGAACCCCCTGGCCCTCAGTTTCGCGCCCGAGACCCGAATCGCCGCGAGCGTCGGCGCCTTCGACAGATGGACCGTCTCGCCGCGGGTGTCGCTCGAGTACGGCGGCCGCTACTCGCGGTACGACTACATCGACGGCGGGCTCTTCAGCCCGCGCGCGGCCGTCACCGTCACCGCCGCGCCGGGACTGCGTTTCCGGATCGCGGGGGCGCAGGAAATGGTGGCACCGGGGGCCGAGACCTTCCTGCCGTCCACGGGACCGGGACTGTGGCTGCCGCCGGAGCGCGCGTTCGCCACCGTGTCCCGTCAGGGCCGGCTGCTGTCGGAACGGACGCGGCACCTCGACGTGGGGGTGGAGCGCGACCTCGCCGGCGGCTTCGTCGTGGAGGTGCGCCGGTTCCACCAGGACGTCGACAACCAGATGGTGACACTGTTCGGGGCGGGCGGCCTCGAGGCGGTGCCCGCCGGCTTCTACCACGTCGCCCGCGCCGGGTCGGTGGCGAGCCGCGGCTGGATCGTCAGCCTGCGCCGCGAGCTGAGGAGCCGCGTCAAGGGATCGGTGGACATCTCCATCGTCGAAGCGCAGTGGGGGCAGGCCGACATCGGACCGGTGGCGGCGGCGGAAGCGCCCGGGGTGCTCCGTCCCGCCGTCGAGCAGTTCCACGACGTCAGCGGCACCATCGAGACCGAGATTCCCGAGTCCGCCACCCGGATCTCCTTCCGCTGTCGGGTCAGCGGGGCGTTCGAGGGCGTCGACCCCGCGAATCCGGGCGGGCTGGACGCCCGTTTCGATCTCCTGATTCACCAGGCCCTGCCGTTCACGCCGGTCGGCGGCAGTCGTTGGGAAGCCTTGCTGGCGGTTCGCAGCCTGTTCTTCGATCCCCGCGAGACCGCTTCGCTCTTCAGCGAGCTGCTGGTGATTCAGCCACCCCGGCAGGTCGTGGGCGGCGTCGTGGTGTACTTCTGATTCCTTTCCTCGCCAACTCGAGCGCGGGGCGCCGCAGGCCGGTTCGCCGGCTCGTTCGCCGTGGGCCTCCGGCCTTCGGCGCGGCGCATTCAGAAAATTGGACAACAGCGACCAATCTTTTGGATGGACGTGTGGATCGATGCGATCGGCTTCGCGCGGGGACCGGGGATGCGCGGGTCATCCATGCCCGGCGAGCGCGCCCCGGCGCCCGATGCCGTTGCCGCAGGGGCGGTCCGGCGCTGGAATGACGATTGCATAGGAACAATGCGGACTTGTTCGCGTACTTGCCCCCTTGGGTCGATTGAATGAGCCGCCGACCGTCTCGACAGGCGTTGCGCGCCCGCTGGCGCGGCCGGTGGAGTGCGTGGATTCCCCCCGTCCTCGCTGTCGCCCTGGTTGCCGGGCTCCTCTGTCTCGCCGCCGCGAACGTCGTCGTCCGGGCCGATTGGGACGAGCGCGTGGACGGCGTCCTGTGGCTCGACCGGCCGTCCGGCGTCACCGCCGTCGAGGTCGCGCCTGACGAGGCCGGGGACCGGGCCGGGATCGAGGCGGGGGACGTGTTGCTGGCCCTCGACGGCGTCCCCGTCGAGTCGACTCGCGACATCGTGTCGCATCTCCACGCACGGCAGCGCGCCGACCGCGTCGGCTATACGTTGCTGCGGCTCGACGAATCGCGCCTGATCGACGTCACCCTCCAGCCGGTGCCGGCGCCCCGGGCCGGGATCTACTTCGTGCTGGTGGGCGTGGGCGTGTTCACGCTGCTGGTGGGCGCCTCGGTGCGGTTGCGGCGGCCGGGAACCCAGGCCACCCTGCACTTCTTCTGGCTCAGCGTGGCGTTCTTCGGCATGTTCGCCTTCTCGTTCACGGGCCGCCTGGATCGGCTGGACTGGGTGTTCTACTGGGCGGACGCCATCGCCACCCTCGCCCTCGCCCCGCTGTTCGCGCACTTCGCCCTGGTGTTCCCCGAGCGGGCGCCCGGCGCGATCAGGAACCGCCTCGGCCGCCTCGTGCTGCCTGCCGTCTACGCGCCGGCCGTCGTCCTCGGACTCCTCCAGGCGGTGTCGCTGGCCGGCGACGCCGACTCGGCGTTGTTCACGACGGGCATCGAGCGTGTCTGGAGGCTGGAGATCGCGTATCTCGCCGCCTGCGTCGTGGGCGGGCTGGCCCTGATGATCCTGACCCTGCGTCGGGTGCCGTCCGTGACCTCGAAGCGCCAGCTCCGCTGGATCGTCTGGGGAGCGATGCTCGGCGGGCTGCCGTTCGTCGTGGGCTACGCGGTGCCGTGGTCGCTCGGCTTCGACACCGTGCCCCTCGACGTCACCGCGATTCCGCTGAGCCTGATTCCGCTCGCGTTCGCGTCGGCGATTGTCCAGTATCGCCTGCGCGACGTGGAGGTCATCGTGAAGCGCGGGCTGGTCTACACCGCGGCGGTGTCCGCGATGGTGGCCATCTACCTGGTTCTCGAGCAGTTGGCGCGGGCGATGTTCCTCGACGACCGGGATGGGCACAGCTCCATAGTCGCCCTGCTCGCGACGGCGGTGGTCGTGCTGCTGTCGCGTCCCGTGAAGGACGCCATCGAGTCGATGCTGGACCGGGCGCACTACCGGGACCGGTACGACTACCGGCGGGCGCTCCTCGGTTTCGCCAGGGAGCTCAACAGCGATCTCGACCTCGACCGCCTCGCCGAGCGCCTGGTGACCCGCGTCACCGAGACCCTCGTCGTCGATCACACCGTCCTGATGGTGGCGCCGGCCGAATCGGAGGACGGCGCCCCGTTCCGGCCCTTCAGGGCGACGGGGCCGCGGTCGGCCGGCGAGTGGCCGGGGCTGGATCCCGCGTCCGCGATCGGCGGGCGCGTGGTCGGTCAGGAGACCGTCCTGCTCGACGACCCGGTGGCCGCCCTCCGCTATCCCCAGGCGGAGGTCGCGTTCTGGCGGGACCAGGAGATTCACTACTTCGTGCCGTGCGTCTCCGAGGAGGGCACCATCGCGGTGCTCGCGCTCGGGGCCAAGACGAGTGGCGAGCCGCTGAGCAGCGAGGACGTCGCGCTGCTCGCGGCGGTCGCGGCGCAGGTCGCGACCGCGATCGAGAACGGCCGGCTCTACACCCAGTTGCAGGTCAAGGCGGCCGAGGTCGACCGCATTCGGGAGTTCAACGAGAACATCATCGAGTCGCTGAACGACGGTCTGGTGGTGCTGGACCTCGAGGACCGCGTCGTCCGGTGGAACGCGGCCACCGCGCGTCTCTACGGCGTGCCGCGAGACGCGGCGGTCGGACGGCCGCTGGCGGACCTGTTCGACGCGTCGTTCACGAATCGGCTCGCGCGAGAGCGTCGCGAGCACGGGGCCGGGTCCACCCTGTACCGGGCGCCGCTGACCTCGCGGCATGCCGGCGAGCCGCGGGAGCTGCTGGTCAACGCCGCGCAGGCGCCGCTCTTGACCCCCGGCGGGGACACCGCCGGCACGATGATGCTCCTGGAGGACATCACGGAGCGGGTCCGGCTCGAGGAGCAGTTGCAGCTCTCCGAGCGCATGGCCTCGGTCGGCCTGCTCGCGGCGGGCGTCGCCCACGAGGTCAACACCCCGCTGACCGGCATCTCGAGCTTCACGCAGATGCTGATCGAGGGCACGGCCCCCGACGACCCGCGGCTTCAGCTCCTGAAGAAGATCGAACGGCAGGTCTCGCGGGCCGCCCGCATCGTGAACGGGCTGCTGAACCTGTCGCGGCCGGGACAGTCCGACGCGGCGGGTCCGGTGGACGTCAACGGGGTGATGAACGACGTGCTGGTCCTCGTCGAGCATCAGCTCCGGACGTCCAGCATCCGGATCCGGCGGGATCTGGCACCGAGCCCGACCGTGGTCCAGGGGGTGGAGGGCAAGCTGCAGCAGGTGTTCCTGAACCTCATCCTCAATGCGCGCGACGCCATGCCCACCGGCGGCTGGCTGGCCGTCAGCTCCCGCAGCGACGGCGACCGGGCCGTGATCGAGGTTGCCGACACCGGCACCGGGATCGCGAGCGAGGACCTCTCCCGCATCTACGATCCGTTCTTCACCACGAAGGCGGTCGGCCAGGGGACCGGGCTCGGCCTGTCGATCGTCTACAGCGTGGTCCAGGAGCATCGCGGGGCGATCGACTGCCGGACGGGGGCCGGAGGCACCCGCTTCACCGTCACCCTGCCGGTGCCGTCGCATCTGCGGACGCGGTCGGCGGTCTAGGAGTCTGCGCCGTGGAACGGTGCAGGCTCCTGGCAGGGTTGGTTGGGCGCCAAGCGGAGCCGCAGGCGACGATTGGCGGGCTAGGAGTCTGCGCCATAGAACGGTGCAGGCACGCATACCGATGCTTCGTCACACATCCGTCCTGGTCGTCGACGACGAAGAGGTCATGCGCGAGGTCCTCCAGACCCTGCTTTCGAAGGAGGGCTGCACGGTTTCGACCGCGGTGAACGGCGACGACGGGCTCGAGCTGGCCCGGGGGCGGCGCTTCGACGTCGCCATCGTCGACGTGATGATGCCCGGCATCGGCGGCATCGAGACCCTCGATCGGCTGCGCCGCCTCGACGAGGACCTGCCCGTCATTCTCATCACCGCCTACGCGTCGCTCGAGAACGCGATCAAGGCCATGAAGCGCGGCGCGTTCGACTACATCACCAAGCCCTTCAAGAACGAGGAAGTGCTGGTCGTGGTCCGCAACGCGGCCGAGAAGCGGCGGCTGGTCACGGAGAAGCGGCGCCTGGTCACGGAGAACCAGACCCTGGTCACGGAGAACCAGACCCTTCGCGCGAACCTGCACACCCAGAACGACGGCCTGCGCAACATCATCGGCCGCAGCCCGCGCATGCGCCAGGTCTTCGAGCTGATCACCCAGGCGGCGATGAGCCGTGCGACGATCCTCGTGGAGGGAGAGAGCGGTACCGGGAAGGAGCTGGCGGCCCGCGCCCTGCATGCCGGCTCGCCCCGGGCCGACCACCCCTTCGTCACCGTGAACTCCGGCAGCCTGCCGCCGGACCTGCTCGAATCGAACCTGTTCGGCCACCTCAAGGGGGCGTTCACCGGCGCCGTGGCCGCCAAGAAGGGGCTCTTCGAGCTGGCCGACAAGGGCACGATCTTCTTCGACGAGATCGGCAGCGTGCCCGTCGAGACCCAGGCCAAGCTGCTGCGGGTGATCCAGGAGCGGGAGTTCATGCGCCTGGGCGGCGTCGAGACGAAGAAGGTCGACACGCGCATCATCGCCGCCACCAACATCGATCTCCAGCGGCTCGTGGCCGAGGGGAAGTTCCGCGAGGACCTCTACTATCGGCTCCACGTCATCAAGGTCGAGCTGCCGCCTCTCCGCGATCGGCGCGAGGACATTCCCCTGCTTGCCCGGCATTTTCTCGAGAAGTACGGGGCGGAGAACGACAAGGAGAACCTCGTGCTGACGGTCGAGGCCCTCGATCTCATGGTGGCCTACGACTGGCCGGGCAACGTGCGCGAGCTCGAGAACGTGATCGAGCGCGCGGTCGTGCTCGCGACCGGCCCGCGGATCGGTCCGGAGCTGATTCCCGACGCGGTGCGCACCCCGCGTCCGTTCCGGATGCCGCGTTTCGCGATGCCGCCGGAGGGACTCCCGTTCAAGGAGGTGGTGGCCGCGTTCGAGACGCAGTTGATCGAGCGCACCCTCGCGGCGACGGGAGGCGTGCAGAAGCGTGCGGCCGAGATGCTGCAGATCAAGCCGACGACGCTCAACGAGATGATCAAGCGCTACGACATCCTCCCGCGCCGGAAACGGGGCGGTGCCCAGAGGCGCGGGGGAGCGGACGCCGACGGCGCCGCTGCGGGGAACGCCTCCGGCCGGGAGCGGCGGAAGCCGGCGACGGGCGCCGGCGGGGCGTGACGCCCGGCGCCGGCGCCGAACCGCGCGTGTGGTCGGCCCGGAGTCGGTCCAGTGCGGGCGGCGGCTCCGGACGCTCAGCCCGCCCTCGGGCCGCGGCGTCGGCCGGCACGCGGCGACCGTCCCTCGGGCCGTGAGGACGGGAGGCCGGCGATCAGGCGGTCGTACTTGCCGAGGACGACTTCCCACCGGTAGTTCGCGCGAACGTAGGCGCGGCCCTGGCGTCCCATGGCGGCTCGCAGGTCGTCATCGCGGACCAGGAGCCGCAGGCACGCCTGGAACTCGTCCCGGTCGGCGTAGTAGAGGCCGGCGTTGCTCCGCTGGCAGTGGTCCACCAGCACGTCGCTGCGGGCGTTGGCGAGCACCGGGGTTCCGACCGCGAACGACTCGAGGGCGAGCAGCGACAGGCTCTCGGCCGGGGAGGGCGCCACGACCACGGTGGCCGCTTCCAGGGCCTCGGAACGCTCGGCTTCCGACAGCAGGCCGGCGAACCGCAGGTGCATGGCGCTCGGGATCGGCATCAGCTTGAGGCCCATCAGCACCAGCGACAGGTCGCCGTCCGACTCGGCATAGCCGCCGAAGTAGTCGAGCAGCTCCTCGCATCCCTTGCCGGCCTCGATCCGGCCGTCGTGGAGGGCAATCGGACCGTGAAGGCGGTGACGCCGGCGAAAGACGGCGCCGCGGGCGGACAGCGGCGCCGCGGACGGTTCCGACGCCGCCTTCTCGTGCAGGCGCGACGGTGGAAGGTCGACACCGCATCCCACGGTCTCCTCCACCCTGGCCCCGATCGAGAACCTGCGCTTCAGGAATCCGCGCTCGACGGCGGTGGTGTAGGCGATGCCGGCCGGCCGCGAGAACACCTCGCGATAGAGGTCGAGGCGCATCGCGGGGCGGTCCAGCGCGGCGGGGACCAGGATGCTGCGCGCCGGATCCACCCGCAGCCCCAGGACCGTCGGCGCGTAGAGGCAGTCGAAGAAGACGAGCGCGTCGTAGTCGCGGTGATGCTGCTCCAGATACGCCTGCAGCCCCGGGCACCACGGCCCCTGCTGCTTCAGCCACTCGGCCTCGTCGTCGGGGGAGTGGTCGTGCCGGCGGATCCAGTCGGAGTATTCGTCGAACGACGCGGGGTCCCGCGTATGCTCGTTGGCGAATCGCCGGACGGTGACGCCGCGAATGCGGTCGTCGCCCTCGGGATAGCGGTTCCTCCAGGTGCTGGCGTCGCGCGCGCAGGTGGTGAGAACGTCGACCTCGTGCCGTCCCGCGAGCTGCTCCGCGATGAGGCGGCAGAGGTACTCGGACCCGCCGGCGATCTCCGCGCCGTAGCGTTGGACGACGACGGCGAGCTTCATCGATCCCCGTTGTCGTCGGTCGGCGGCGCGGGTCCCCGGCCTTCCGCCGGGGGCGGCGCGTCGGGGCGGGGCGTGGGAGCCGCGTCGGCGGAGGAAGTCGGCGATTCGGCGGGCCCCGCGGGGGCCTCCGCGGGGGTCGAAACGCGGTCGGGCGCCGCCGCCCCGTCCGCCGCCTCGATCGCCGGTCCGTCCGGCGCGGTGCCTCCCGCGGCGTCCCCCGTGACCGCCGGCCCGCCCGGTGCGGCGTCCCCCGTCGCGGCGTCCTCGCGCGAAGCGCCGCGCGGCGCCGCCGTCTCGGCGGCGGTCTCGTTCGCCGCACCCGTCGTGCCCGCGCCCGGGCGCCGCCGCGACCGCCGCCGCCGCCGCCGGCTCCGGGTCGGCCCGGCCGCGGTTCCGTCGCCCTCCGCGGCCCCGGCCTCGACCGCCGGCGGCGTCGACCGCGACTGCCCGGCCGATTCGAGCGCCTTCGCCCGCCGCTCTTCGAAGTCGAGCCGCCCCGCGACCGACTCGACCAGCATCCTGTGGTTCTTCATGTCGACGGAGAGCCGCGTCATCTCCGTCACCAGGTTGCTGGTCACCTCGTAGTTCAGGGCATCGAGCTCCTCGCGGGCCGCGAACTTCTTGCCGGTGCGCTCGAACTCGGCGTTCACCCGATCGAGGAGGTCGAGGAGCCGCGAGTTGATCTCCGCTTGTCTCATCATGGCGAGGATGATCGGGTCGGGGTTGAAGAACAGTCGCAGGATCGGGTTCAACAGCTTTCGGATCAGGTGGATCAGTTTCCCCATCGTTCCCCCGGACGACGAGACGTACACGGTGTTCTCGTCGAACTCGAAGGGCTCGGGCGCCAGGCTCCGCCCCTGCCCGTCCCGGTCGAACCGTCCGGGGGGCGTGAGGCGCCGGTTGTGCTCGACCAGGTCCGAACGGGTTCGTCGAGGCTCCAGGCAGCGCTCCAGCGTGACCTCGGCCAGCTCCCGCGCCTGCCGTTCGGAGTCGCCGGCGCCGCGCCGCTCGCGAATGCCCCGGCGGATCCGCTCCATGAGCTGGGTCACGTCGACGGAATCGGCCCGCGTGTCGAACTCGGCCATGGTGGGTCGCGCGGGGGCGTCAGGGTGGGCCTGGGACCGGGACTCGACCGGGGCCCGCGGTTCGGCGCCCGCCCGCGGTTGCGCCGTCGCCGGGCCGGAGGGTCGCTGGAAGGCGGCCGGCTCGCTGAACGGGCCGAGGGCCTCGGATCGGCCGGGCCGACGGCGGCACGGAGATGATCGACTCGGCCACGCGGACGGCGGCCCGGCGTCGCGAACGCCGGACACGGCCCTGCGCGGCTGGAACATGCGCGAGCGGGCGCAGGATGAGTGACTCCTAGTCCGTCAGTCGCTGAAGCTCGTCACGGCTTCGGCTTCCGACTCGTACGTCTCGAACACCGTCAGCAGCTTCGTGATCGCGAGCAGGTCGGTGATGCGCTTGGTGAGGTTGACGAGCTTGAGCTTGCCGCCCTGACGGCTAACCGTCGTGTACGTCCGCACGATCTCGCCGAGCCCCGCGCTGTCGACGTAGGGAACGCCCTCGAGGTTGAGCAGCAGCTTGCGATGGCCCTGCTGGATCAGGTTGCTGACCCGCTCCTTCAGGAGCTCGTCGCCCTCGCCGATGGTCAGCTTCCCCGTCAGGTCCAGCACCACGACGTCCTGAAGCGTTCTTTCCTGGATTTCCATGGATTTCTCCGCGCCTGCGGTTTACGCCGTCGCCGGAAATGACGCAAGAACCGGGCGGATACGCGCTGTCTTCGGGTTCCCCTGGCCGCGCAAAGCTACTACTGAACCCGATGCACTGTCAATGAACGTTGCGGCGCGGCGTTCCCGGTCTACTCGGTCTCCCGGCGCTGCTTTTTTCGGGTTCGCTTGCGGGCCAGCGCCTGCTTGGCCCGGCGCTTGTCGCCCGGCTTCAGATAGAACGAGTGCTTCTTGATGTCCTTGATGATGTCTTCCTGCTGCACCTTGCGCTTGAAGCGCCGCAGCGCGCTCTCGATCGACTCGCTCTCCTGCACCTTGACTTCAGCCAAACTGTCCGTCACCTCCCTCGCGTGGCGAGCATCTCGATTCGATGACCGACGACCCGGGAGCGCGCCGCCCCGGGGCCGCGGCCGTGCGGTTCGACCGCGCCGTCCCGGAGTCAGGCGGACGCGCGCCGTGCCGCATCGCCGTTCCGTCTGCCGCTCTTCATCGAACGGGCGCGCCGGCCGTCGCGGAAACGTGTAGCATGGAGTCCGCGCGGGCTGCGGCCCGCGCGATCGAGGCTGCGCTTCTCCGACGGTACGGAGCAAACGGGCATTATAGGCGGCTGCCAACCAGGTGTCAAAGCACGACGGGGTGGGCCGTTCGGGAGGGTTCGGGGTCGATGAAGGTGCTGGTCGTCGGGAGCGGCGCGCGCGAGCACGCCTTGACGTGGAAGCTGGGGCGGGAGTCGACGGTCCGCGCGGTCGTGTGCGCGCCCGGCAACGCGGGGACGGGGGGGGGCGCGTCGGCGCGCTCGCTCGACGTCTCGGATCCGGACGCCCTGCTCGCCTACGCCGAGGCCGAAGCGGTCGACCTGACCGTGGTCGGGCCGGAGCTGCCGTTGGCGCGCGGGGTCGGGGACCTGTTCGAGGCGCGCGGCCGGTGCCTGTTCGGGCCCGGCCGGTACGCGGCGAGGCTCGAGTCGAGCAAGGCGTTCGCCAAGGAGTTCATGGCCCGGCACGCGGTGCCCACGGCCCGCTTCCGCGTCTGCCGCAGCGCGGGCGAGGCCCTGGCCGCGGTGGACGGGGCCGGGTTCGGGTTCCCCGTGGTCGTCAAGGCGGACGGCCTCGCGGCCGGCAAGGGGGTCACGGTGGCCCCGGATCGGGCCGCGGCCGAGCTGGCCGTGCGCGAGGCGATGGTCGACGAGCGGTTCGGCGAGGCCGGGCGCTGCGTGGTCGTCGAGGAGCACCTGTCCGGGGTGGAGGCGTCGTTCTTCGCCATCTGCGACGGGAACGAGGCGGTCGGCCTTCCGGTGGCGCAGGACCACAAGCGGGCCTTCGACGGCGACCGGGGGCCGAACACCGGCGGCATGGGGGCGTTCGCGCCCAGTCCGCTGATGACCCCCGCGCTGGACCGCCGCATCCGGCGCGAGATCGTGGAGCCGGTCCTGGCCGGGATGCGCCGCGCCGGGCACCCCTTCCGGGGCTTCCTCTACGTCGGCCTGATGCTGACGGCCGAGGGCCCGAAGGTCGTCGAGTTCAACGTGCGGCTGGGCGACCCCGAGGCCCAGGTCGTGCTGCCGATGATCCGCGGCGAGCTGGCCCCGGTGCTGGACGCCGCGGCCCGGGGGGCGTTGGACGGGTCGGCCTGCGAGCACGCGGACGATCCGCACGTCGGGGTGGTGCTGGCGTCCGGGGGGTATCCCGGCCGCTACGAGACCGGCGCCGCGATCGCGGGGCTCGAAGCGGCGTCGGCCCTCGACGACGTGCTCGTGTTCCATGCCGGCACGGCGGTGCGGGACGGGTCGGTGGTGACGGCGGGCGGCCGCGTGCTGACGGTGGTGGGCCGCGGGCGGGACTTCCCGGCGGCGATGGCGCGGGCCTACGAGGCGGAGGCGTGCATCACCTTCGCCGGCAAGCACGTCCGCTCGGACATCGGACGCAAGGCGCTGGCGGCGGCGCCCGGGCTCGGGGCCGCCGCGGGCGCCCCCGGGGCGGAATCGGAACAGGGAATCGCGGAGCAGGGAGACACGGCAACGGATGAGTGACATGCAGGTTCAGGTCTTGATGGGTTCCGCGTCGGACGCGGGGGTGATGGCGAACACCGTGCGCACGCTGCGCGATCTGGGCATCGCCTCGGACATGACGGTGGCGTCCGCCCACCGGTCGCCGGACCGGGTGCGCCGGGTGATGGACGAGGCCGTCCGGCGGGGGGTTCGGGTCTTCGTGGTGGGGGCGGGGGCGGCCGCCCACCTCGCGGGGGTCGTCGCCGCCCACACCGCGCTGCCGGTCATCGGCGTGCCCGTCGACTCGTCGCCGCTCGGGGGGTTCGACGCGTTGCTGTCGACGGTGCAGATGCCCCCCGGGGTTCCCGTCGCCACGGTGGCGGTGGGGAAGGCGGGGGCCACGAACGCGGCGGTCCTCGCGGCGCAGATTCTCGCCCTCGGCGACCCCGACGTCCGCGCGCGCCTCGACGCCTATCGCCGGGGGCTGGCCGAGAAGGTGGAGCAGGCGGCGGCCGGCCTCGAGCAGGTGTGACGGGCCAGGCGTCTGAGCCGTGGAGCGGCGCGGGCTACCGCGGCCAGGGCGCGGCGCCCAGCATCAGCATCAGCAGCGCCTTCTGGGTGTGGAGCCGGTTCTCGGCCTGGTCGAAGACCGCGGAGCGCGGTCCGTCGATGACGTCGGGGTCGACCTCCTCCCCGCGGTGGGCCGGCAGGCAGTGCATGAAGAACGCATCGCGGCCGGCCTGCGCCATCAGGTCTCCGGTCACCCGGTAGGCCTCGAACGCCTCCCGCCGCCCCGTCGCCTCCGCCTCCTGGCCCATCGACGTCCACACGTCGGTGTAGACGGCGTCCGCTCCCCGCACCGCTTCGACGGGGTCGTCGCACGGGACGATCTCGGCGCCGTGCCGGGCTGCGCGGCGCGCGGCGGCCACGGTCGCCGCGGGCAGGGCGTAGCCGGCCGGCGACGCCAGCCGCAAGCGGATCCCGAGCATCGCCGCGGCGTGGGTGAGCGACGTGGCGACGTTGTTGCCGTCGCCCACGTACGCCAGGGTCACCCCGCGCACGTCGCCGAACCGCTCGCGCAGGGTCAGACAGTCGGCGAGTGCCTGACACGGGTGCTCTTCGTTGGTCAGGGCATTCACGACCCGCAGCCGCGTCGTGGCCTGCGCGATCTCGCGCAGCCTCGACTGCTGGAAGGTGCGGATGGCGGCCACCGAGATCCACCGCTCGAGGGTGCGGGCGACGTCCGCCAGGGCCTCGCGCGTGCCCAGGGCGTCGGCCGACGGCGGGCAGGTGACGATGCCCCCCAGCTCCTGCATCGCGATCTCGAATCCGGTGCGGGTGCGCAACGACGGCTTGTCGAACAGCAGCGCCAGCGAGTGCCCGGCCAGCGCGCGGCTCGTGGGGGCGTCCGCGCCCATCCCTCGCTCGCGCTTCAGCTTCGCCGCCAGGGCCAGGCACGTCTCGAGCCCGTCCGGCGTCAGGTCCAGCACCGACAGGTAGGTTCGAGCCGAGGCGGACGGGGGGGACGAGGCGTCCACGCCGGCGTCCGGCAGGGTTTCGGTGGTGCTCATGGCTTCATCGGGGCGTCGCGCGCCGTCCGTCGCGCCGGGGGCGGAGGGCGCGGCGGAATCGCCCGCCTCAGGTCCGGTAGTCCGCGTTGATGTGGATGTACTCGGCGCTGAAGTCGCAGGTCCACACGGTGGCGGCGCCCGCGCCGCCGGTGCCGAGGTCGATCGTGAGCGCCACCTCCGGCGTCCGCATGTGCTCGGCCGCCGCCGGTTCGCGGTCGCTGAAGATCCGCTCGTCGCGAAAGAGCTCCACCCCGCCGATGGCGACCCGGGCGCGGCCGAGGTCGAACCCCACCCCGGCCCGGCCCGCCACCGCCACGATGCGGCCCCAGTTGGGGTCTCCGCCGTGGACCGCGGTCTTGACGAGCGGGGAGTTGGCGATGGCCCTCGCCGCCTGCCTGGCCTCGGCGTCGGTGCGGGCGCCGGTCACGCCGACGGAGACGACCTTGGTGGCGCCCTCTCCGCCTTTCACCACGGCGAGGGCGAGCTCGTGACAGACGGCGTGGAGGGCCTCGACGAACGCGGGGTACGACGCGTCGTCGATGACCGCCCCCGAACACCCGTTGGCCAGGGCCAGGACCATGTCGTTCGTCGACGGCTCGCCGTCGACGGTGATGGCGTTGAACGTCGTCTCGGCCGCCTCCCGCAGGGCCCGCTGCAGGAGGGGCGGCTCGACGGCGGCGTCGGTGGTCAGGAACGCGAGCATCGTGGCCATGTTCGGCTCGATCATGCCCGCTCCCTTGGCGATGCCGCCGACGTGGAACCGGCCCGACGGCGCCTCGGCCCGCACCGCCGTCTCCTTGGGCCACGGATCGGTGGTCATGATGGCCTCGGCCGCCGCCGCGTGCCCGTCGGGGCCGAGCGACCCGGCGGCCTCCCCGATGCCCTGCCGCAGCTTGTCGCGCTCGAGGTACGCGCCGATGACCCCGGTCGACGACACGAGCACCTGCTCGACCGGGCAGCCGACGAGGTCGGCGGTGGTGACCGCCATGTCGCGCGCGTCGGCCAGCCCCCGCTCCCCGGTGCACGCGTTGGCGCAGCCGCTGTTGACGACCACCGCGGTGGTCGTCGCGTCCGACCGCCGCAGGTGCTCGCGGGTCACCGTGACCGGGGCGGCCACCGCGAGGTTGGTGGTGAAGATGCCGGCCGACCGGGCCGGCGGCGTCGACACCAACAGCGCGAGGTCGAGCCCCGACGCCTTGATGCCGCAGGCGACGCCGGCGGCCCGGAAGCCGGCTGGCGCGGTGATGCCGCTCGGAATGCGTTCGAGCATGAGTGTCGTTCCTAGCCCGCCCATCGTCGCCTTCGGCTCCGCCGGGCGCCCAACCAACCCTCCAGGAGTCCGCGCCGTTCTACGGCGCAGACTCCTACGGGCTTCCCCGCCGCGGCCCGCGGCCCCGCGAGCCGCCGAGCTCGATGACCACCGCGTACTGCGCACAGCGCCTGAACCACTCGCAGGCCTGGCAGTCGGTCATGATCTTCTCCGGCAGCCAGGTGTGCGGCACGATCGAGAACCCCTGGGCGACGAAGGCGCGGGGTATGTGCGTGAACGCGCAGACCCGCGCCGCGCCCGCCCGGTGCCCCCCGGCGACGAGGGCGGCGAGAAGGCGCGCGCCGATGCCGCCCCCGCGCTCGGCGGCGGCGACCACCAGCGACCGCACCTCGGACATGGTCTCGCTGAGCGGGGCGAGCTCTCCGCACCCGATCACCTCGCCGTCGCGGGTCGCGACGAGGAAACGGGGCACGTGGCGCAGGATGTCCGCGGTGGAGCGGGGCAGCAGCATCCCGGGGCCGACGTTGGCGGCGACGAGCCGGTCGATGGCGGGGGCGTCCGCGCGGCCGGCGGGGCGGATCGACACCGCTGCGGCGGTCGAAGCCGGGCGCGGGGCCTCTGCGCCGGGATGAACGTAAACGGTGGACGTGCTGATCATCGGGGCTTGCTCGGTTGGCGCCCGGTCTTCACTTCGGATTCTGCCGAGGTGCCTCGGCCACGACCTGATCGAGCACGTGGTCGAGAATCTTCAGCCCCTCGTCGATCTCGGCGTCGGAGACGTTGAGCGGCGGCAGCAGCCGCACCACGTTTCCGGCGGTGCGGTTGACGAGCAGGCCCCGCGCCAGCGCGAGCTCGACGGCGCGGGTCGCGGCCGCCTCGGGTATCTCGAGCCCCCGCATCAACCCCGCGCCCCGCACGTCGGTGACCATCGGATGGCGCTTTGCCAGCGCTTCGAGGCCGTCGGCGAGGCGCGCGCCCGCCGCCCGCACCCGCTCGAGGCCGCCCTGCTCGAGGGCGTCGAGGAACACCAGCGCAGCGCGGCAGGCGAGCAGGTTGCCGCCGTAGGTGGTCCCGTGGTCGCCGGGGGAGATCGCGTCCGCGACGGCCTGGCTCATCAGGATCGCGCCCACCGGCATTCCCGCCCCCAGGGCCTTCCCGAGGGCCATCAGATCCGGGCGCAGCCCGAGCGTCGCCGAGTGGAAGGGGCGGCCGGTGCGGCCCAGCCCGCACTGGATCTCGTCCGCGACGAGCAGCGCGCCGGTCCGCTCGCAAGCCGCGTTCACGGCCTCCGCGAACGCGGGGGTCAGGGGCCACACCCCGCCCTCGCCCTGAATCGGCTCCAGGATGATGGCGGCGACGTCGGGCCCCACCGCGCCCTTCACCGCCCCGGGGTCGGTGGGGGACACGAAGTCGACTCCCGGGAGGAGGGGCTCGAACGGGCGGCGGTACCCGGGTTCCCAGGTCGTCGAGAGCGAGCCGAGCGTGCGCCCGTGAAACGAGCGCTCGAGGGCCACGATCCGCGTCCGACCCGTCTCGCCGCGCGTGTGCCAGTAGCGGCGCGCGAACTTCAGGCAGCCCTCCACCGCCTCGGTCCCGCTGTTGCAGAAGAACGCCCGCGGCAGGCCCGACAGCGCCGCGAGCCGCGCCCCCACCTGCCCCTGCAGGGGATGGAAGTAGAGGTTGGACGTGTGCACGAGGGTGCGGGCCTGGTCGGCGAGGGCCGCGGCCAGTCCCGGGTGGGCGTGCCCGAGCGACGCCACCCCGAGCCCCGACAGGAAGTCGAGGTAGCGCCGGCCGTCGGCGTCGTGGACGCAGCTTCCCTCGCCCCGGGTCAGGACCACCGGCACCCGCTTGTAGACCTGCAGCAGGTGCGCGCTCTCGAGCGCCCGGACGTCCTGCGCGCCGGCCGCGTCCGTCGTTCCTGTCGACATCGATGACTGCTCTTTCTCTTCGCCTTGTCTACGCGATGACCGACCCCGGACGACCGTCGAGGTCCCGGGTCCGCCGGCCGTCGACGATCTCCACCCGGGCGACCCCGTTGCGGTGCGCGTGGCGGCAGGCGTTCAGCTTCGCCACCATGCCGGCGCTGGCGCGGCCGTCGGCGATGAGCTGCTCGAGCGTCGTGTCGTCGATCGAGGGCAGCGTCTCGCCGTGCGGGTCGAGGACGCCGGCGGTGCCGCCCGCGACGAGCAGCCGGTCGGCCCGGAACCGGACCGCGAGGTCTCCGGCCAGAGTATCGGCATTGACGTTCAGCAACTGTCCGTCCGCGTCGGCCCCGATGCTCGCGACGACCGGCACGAACCCGGCCGCGCACAGGGTTTCCAGCAGGGCCGGCGGGGCGTCTCCCTCCGGTTGCCCCACGAACTCCAGGTCGACCACCGACTCGTCGGCGGCCGCGTAGGGGGCGGCGCGCCCGACCGCGGCCACCCCGGCGTCGGCCGCGGTCAGGCCGACGGCGCGGACGCCGGCGGCGCGGGCGGCGGCGACGAGCCGCGTGTTGACCTGCCCCGCGAGCATCGCCACCACGACGTCGAGGGTCGGGGCGTCGGTGACCCGGAGGCCGTCGACGGCCCGCTTGGCGATGCCGCGCCGCGCCAGCTCCGCGTCGACCTCCCGTCCCCCGCCGTGCACCACCACCAGGGCGGCGCCGGCGGCGAGGCGGCCGACGGCCGCCGCGACGTCGCGGCGCTGCTCCGGCTCCGCGAGAAGCTCGCCGCCCAGCTTGAGGACGACCCTGGCCGTCGCGATCATGACAGGCCGGTCGCTTCGCCGAGGCCGAAGGCGACGTTCAGGTTCTGGATGGCCTGGCCCGCCGCCCCCTTGACCAGGTTGTCCAGGCACGCGACGAGCACGAGGCGCCGCGAGGCGGCGTCGAGCTTCCAGCCGATGTCGCACAGGTTGGTGTGCGTGACGTGCTTGATCTCGGGCAGGGCGTCGCCGGTGAGGCGCACGAACGGCGCCCCGGCGTAGGCCTGCTCCAGCGTGTCGGCCACCTGCGCGGCGCTGACGTCCCGGCGGGTGCGCACGTAGATGGTCTCGAGGATGCCGCGATCGAGGGGCACGAGATGGGGCGTGAACGTGACCCGCCGCCCCAGCTCCTGCTCGATCTCGGCGCCGTGCCGGTGGGCCAGGACCCCGTAGGCGGCGACGCTGCCGTGGCACTCCGAGAAGTGGGTGCGCTCCGTCGGCTTCTTGCCGGCCCCGGAGATGCCGGACTTGGCGTCGATGATGACGTCCCCGTCGTCGTCGAGGAGGCCGGCGTCGGACAACGGGCGGAGGGCCAGCAGCGCCGCCGTCGGGTAGCATCCCGGGCAGGCCACGAGGCGCGCGTCCGGCAGGGCCTCCCGGCAGTGCTCGGTGAGGCCGTAGACCACCGGCTCGTCGATGTCCGGCGTCGCGGGATACCAGTGGCGGCGCTCGGCCGCGTCACGCAGCCGGAACGTGCCGGAGAGGTCGAAGACCCGGACGCCGCGGGCCACGAGGTCGGGGCCGACCTCGGCCGCGACCGCGTCCGGCAGGGTCAGGAACACCGCCCGGGTCTCCGCCGCCAGCCGGTCCAGGGAGAGCGGGGTCACGTCGCCGTCCCAGATGCGCGCGAGCGCGGGCAGGCGGCGGACGCCCTCGGCGGCTCCCGATCCCATGGCCGCGGTGACGGTGACGGACGGATGGCGCGCGGCCAGCCTGAGCAACTCCTGGCCGGCGTAGCCGGTGGCCCCGGCGACCCCGACCGCAAGCGTAGACGACATTGTGCATATTTATACATCGCGGCCGGCCATGCCGTCAACGCGGAGGTCGGGATGCCAGGCGCGGCCGGGGTGGCCGGGTAGTCATACGGCGGCTGGGGGCGGGATGGCGCCTGGGGACAGAATAGTCGCTGGGGGCGGGATAGCGGCTGGGGGCGGTTCAGGCCTGGAGGCGGTGATCGCCGGACTCCCGGCGCCACTTGACATCGAATCACGGGGGTGTATATAAATCCAAACGTGT
Organism: Vicinamibacterales bacterium; assembly: GCA_965215105.1. GTDB lineage: Bacteria > Acidobacteriota > Vicinamibacteria > Vicinamibacterales > UBA8438 > JAJEEA01. The sequence goes on along the minus strand of OZ244051.1, from coordinate 4,084,566 downwards.
GAATGAACATGAAGGGCCGCCGCCAGTCCGCGCTACTCGATCTCGTCTCCGGCCGGCCCGTCCGCAGCCAGGACGCGCTGCGCCGGTTGCTGGCGGCGATGGGCATCCAGGCGACCCAGGCCACGATCTCCCGGGACGTCAAGGAGCTCGGGCTGGTCAAGCGCTCCGCCGACGGCGCCTACCAGTCGGCCCGGGGACCGGCGGTGGCCCCGGCGATTCCCGACGAGCGGGTCCGCCGGGCGGTGGCCGAATACCTGCGGCACGTCGAACGGGTGCAGCAGCTTCTCGTGCTGAAGACCGACCCCGGGCAGGCGCAGCCGCTGGCGTTCGCGCTCGACCACGCGGCGTGGCCGGAGATCGTGGGGACGGTTGCGGGCGACGACACGATTCTCGTCGTCCTCCGGACCGAGGGCAGCGCCCGGACGGTGGGCCGTCGGGTCGAAGGGTGGGTGGCCGGCCGGCAGCCGTGAAGTTCTCGAACGCTTGAATCGTGGCGAACGCGGGCCGGGGCGACCGGGACCTGCGGGCGTGCGAGGCGGTCGGCGGCGACGGAGCCGCGAGACGGCGGTTTCCCGGAGGCAGAGGGGATCCAGAGGCAGAGGAGAGTAGATGGAGCGTGTGATACTCGCGTATTCGGGCGGCCTCGACACGTCGGTCGCGATTCCCTGGCTGGCCGAGAAGTACGACGCGGAGGTCGTGGCCGTGACCCTGGACCTCGGGCAGGGGAAGGAGCTCGACGACGTCCGCGAGCGGGCGATGGCGGTGGGGGCGATCCGATGCCACGTCCTCGACGTCCGCACCGAGTTCGCCGACGGCTACGTCCTCCCCGCCCTGCAGGCGGGGGCGCTCTACGAAGGGCAGTACCCGCTGGCGACGGCGCTCGGCCGTCCCCTGATCGCCAAACGCCTCGTCGAGATCGCGGACATGGAGTCGGCGTCCGCCATCGCCCACGGGTGCACCGGCAAGGGCAACGACCAGGTCCGGATTGACGTGTCGGCGCGGGCGTTGAACCGCGCCATCCGGGTCATCGGCCCGGCCCGCGAGTGGGGCATGTCGCGCCCCGCCGAGATCGAGTACGCCCGCGAGCGCGGCATTCCCGTGCCCGCGACCGTCGACAGCCCCTACAGCACCGACTTGAACCTGTGGGGCAAGTCCATCGAGTGCGGGGTGCTCGAGGATCCCTGGGCCGAGCCGCCGGAGGAGGTCTACACCCTGACGAAGTCGCCGGCCGATGCGCCCGATGCGCCCGCCTACGTGAGCCTCGACTTCGAGCGGGGGGTGCCGACCGCGGTCAACGGGGTGGCGATGCCGCTCGTCGAGCTCATCGCGAGCCTCGAGACGATTGCCGGCGCCCACGGCGTCGGGCGCATCGACATGTGCGAGAACCGGCTGGTGGGCATCAAGTCGCGGGAGATCTACGAGGCCCCCGCCGCGGTCGTGCTCCACGCGGCCCATCGCGAGCTGGAGAGCCTCGTCGTTCCGCGCGATCTCGATCGCATCAAGACGGGGCTGGCTCCGGTGTACGCCGACCTCGTGTACAACGGCCTGTGGTTCACCCCGACCCGCCGCGCCATCGACGCCCTCGTCGCCGACGTGCAGCAGCGGGTCACCGGCACCGTCCGCCTCAAGCTGTTCAAGGGCGACTGCCGGGTGGTCGGGCGCAAGTCGCCGCACGCCCTCTACGACGAGGCGCTCGCGACCTACGACGAGGGCGACCAGTTCGACCACACCGCGGCCGAGGGCTTCATCCGCATCTGGGGGCTGCCGGTCGAGCTCGCGGCGGCCAAGGCGGAGCCGGCCGAGGCCGCGCCCGCCGAGGCCGCTCCGGCGAAGGCCGCGCCGGTCTCTTAGCCCGTCGCCCATGGCTCCGCTTTGCGCCCGACCGACCCCGCGGGAGTCCGCGCCGTTACGGCGCAGGCTCCTGGTCCGCCGTTGGTCGCCCATGGCTCGACCGGCCCCGCCGGAGTCCGCGCCGCTACCGCGCGGCCTCCCGGACGGCTTCCGCACGACATGACGCACCTGTGGTCCGGCCGGTTCGACGGCGCCCCCGACGAGGAGGTCTTCGCGTTCCAGGCGTCGTTCGCGTTCGACCGGCGGCTGTTCGAGGACGACGTCACCGGCAGCCTCGCGTGGGCGGAGGCCCTCGCCGGCGCCGGCGTGCTGTCGGCCGGGGACGCGGCCGCGATCCGGGACGCCCTCATCGAGATCCGCGACCGGGGCCGCGGCGACCCCGCTTTCGTCGACGGGCCGGACGAGGACGTCCACGCCTTCGTCGAGCGCAAGCTGATCGAGCGCGTCGGCGACGCCGGGAAGCGGCTGCACACCGGCCGGTCGCGGAACGAGCAGGTGGCCCTCGACCTCCGCCTGTACCTGCGCCGGCGCATCGCCGTCATCCAGCACGAGGTGGTGGCCCTCGTCGACGCCCTCGCGGGCCGGGCGGAGTCGGCGGGGACGGCGCTGATGCCGTCGTACACGCACCTGCGGCGGGCGCAGCCCATCCTCGTGGCGCACTACTTCCTCGCCCCCGCCGCCGCCCTGCGGCGCGCCCATCGGCGCTTCGAGGTCGCGCGCGACGAGGCCGACGCGCTGACCCTCGGTTCCGGGGCGATCGCCGGATCGAGCTACGACGTCGACACCGCCGCCCTCGCCCGGCGCCTCGGGTTCTCGCGGGTGGTCGCCAACAGCCTCGACGCCACCGCGGACCGGGACTTCGTGTCGGGGTTCCTGCACGCCTGCGCCGGCGTCATGGTCCACCTGAGCCGGCTCGCCGAGGACCTCGTCATCCTGACGAGCGAGGAGTTCGGGTTCCTGGGGTTGTCCGACGCGGTCACCACCGGCAGCAGCCTGATGCCGCAGAAGAAGAACCCCGACCCCCTCGAGCTGGTGCGGGGCAAGACCGGCCGCGTCATCGGCCGGCTGGCCGGCTGGCTGGCCACCACGAAGGGGCTCGCGAGCGGCTACAACAAGGACCTCCAGGAGGACAAGGAGGCGGTCTTCGACGCCGAGGACACGGTGCTGGGCTCGCTGCGCGCCACCGCCGCCGTCGTCCGCACCCTCACCCTCGAGCCGGCCCGCACCGGCGCGGCGGCCTCGGGGCTCGCCCTCGCGACCGACGTCGCCGACCTGCTGGTGGCCCGGGGCGTCCCCTTTCGCGAGGCGCACGAGGTGGTGGGGCGCATCGTCCGCGACCTCGTCGCGGGGGGGCGCGACTTCGCGTCGCTGACGCCGGACGAGTGGCGGGGATACCACGAGCGCCTGGACGCGGATGGCGCGGCCCGGATCACCGCTCGCGGCTCCGTCGAGGCCCGCCGGACCCCCCAGTCGACGGGGCCGGAAGCGGTGGCCGCGGCCCTCGGCGAAACCCGACGCTGGATCGACGCGGCGGGCCGCTGAGCCGCTCTGGGCGAGGGGGCCGTTTACGCGAGGGGACACGGGGCCGTTTACGCGACGGCACGAGAGTAGTAGAATAGCCTCACTGCTGCATCGCCGACCGTCGGAGCCACCCTGCAGCGAGGGACTCGTGGTCCGGCCGTTCGCGTGTCCGTCCTTGCAGCGCAGCGCGAATCTTTCCTGAAGCGACGGAACTGGTGGTTCACGTTTTCGCAACTCGGGACATCCGTCCGGCGTACGGGGCTGGGAGCCCGTGGTAAGCCCCCGCGTTGCGCCGCGCCCGAAAGGGCGCCAGCGAGGCGCCAGCGGGGTCTTTCGCCACGGGGGGTGCGGCCTCGGGGCCGATGTTCCCCCTCGTCGATGAACGACGGAACCAGAAGACCGGATGCCATGCAACCGGGGAACGACGCGGCCGGGCGCCGTGTTGCGCCGGCCGCGCGCAGCCGGGCTCCTGCCGGGGGCCCCTGGCGTGCGTGATGCGCGCACGGGGCAGTCCCCGTCGCTGTTCGCAACAGTCGTCGGCACTTCGAGCGACCGCCGAACCATCCCACCAATCTGAACCAACCTGAGAGGGATTCATGGATCAGCGCCGGGTGCGCCTGGGTGACGTCCTGGACGACTACTGTCCACGCGAGCGCCGGGTGACCAATCATGCCGTCGTGGCCATCGTCGACAACGACATCAAGTTGACCCGATGCACGACGTGCGACTTCGAGCACCCCTACAAGGCGGCGCGCGTGCCACCGCGCCGGCAGACGCGATTGGTGGCGGCCCTCTCGAACGCGGGCGCCGACGGGGCGCTGATTGCCGGGCCGGCGGCGCAGGGGTCGCCGAAGCCGCCGCCCCCGGCCGCCGCGCCCCCGGCTGCCGCGTCCTCGGCGGTCGCGCCCCGGGCGGCTGCGTCCCCGGGTGTCGCGGCCGCGGCTGCCAGGCCCCTCGCCGCCGGGTCCCCGGGCGTCGCGCCCCCGGCCGCCAGACCCCCTGCCGCCGTGCCTCCGGGTGTCGCGGCCGCGGCCGCCAGGCCCCTCGCCGCCGGGTCTCCGGGCGTCGCGCCCCCGGCCGCCAGGCCCCTCGCCGCCGCGCCTCCGGGTGTCGCGGCCTCGGCCGCCTCGCCCCCGGACGTTCCCCTGCCGGTGGTGAGCCGCCCCCCCCAACCTGCGCACGTCGACTCGGTTCGCCGCCCGCTGATCCGGGCCACGCTCGGCCGGCCCGACCCCGCCGCGGCGTCCCGGCCGGCGCCGGTGTTCACGATGCGCGAGAACGAGGGTCGCGCCGGCAACGTCGATCGGGGGAACGTGTCGCGCCGGCGCCGCAACGGGTCGCGGCCCGGCGGCGAGCCGAACGGGAACCGCGCCGAGGGCTATCCGGGTCAGTTCACCCGGTCCGGCTACGGCAAGAACGAGTCGAAGTCGGCCCGCCGCAACGGAAACGGGCGCCCGGAGCGGTTCAACAAGGCCTCGTCCCGCAGCCGCGGCAAGAGCCGGTCGCGATGACCGCGGCGGCGGGATGACCGACGCGGCCGGGGTCGAGGTGAGGGAGAGGCCCGAGGCGAGCGCTCCGCGGCGAGCCGGGCGGCACGGGCCGTGGGCGGTCCGGGCCCGCCGCCTGCGGGGGGGCGTGCTGCGGTTGGCGCGCCGCCGCTCGGCCGCGTTCGCGGCCGGCTCGGCCCTGCTCGCTCCCGCGGTCGCGGTGACCGCCGCCGACTATCCCTGGGAGAGCTGGGTCACCGACGGGCTCGGCCTCGCCGGCCTCGCGACCGGGGCGGCGCTGATCCTGACCGCGCTGGGGGGGCGGCGTCCCGACTGGATCGACCCGGCCTAGTGTCCAGTCCCTGAAATGCGCATCAGAAATAGGTGCCACCCGTGCCGGTGATCGGCGATGAGCCGGCTGAGACGTAGCCAAGACGAACGGCGTAGGTCACGATGAGCGGGATCATCTGAATCACGATGCGAATTTGCGAGACGGCACACTAGCGGTTCGTCACGCCATAGTCTTCGGACACGGACATGGGTCCCAGCCGCGCGATCGTCGAACGAATCACCGCACCCATGCCCGAACACTTGGTGATGACAGACCACTAGTGCTGCGCGGTAGAACGGCAACCCCGTGCCCCATCGTTCCGTACCCCCCTCCGCCCCGGCCGCGGCCAGCCGCCATCTGACCGGCGAGCCGATCCGGTACTACCGGCCCCGCGGCGGCCCGGAGACGCGGCGGCTCGTCGACGAGGGGTTCCAGGCGTTCAACGCCGGCCGCCTGCGCGAGGCCTGTCACGTCTTCGCCGACAAGATGCTCGATCCGGCGAACGACACCACCATCGGCCTCACCGTGGCGGGGGCGCTGACCCCGGCCGGGCTCGGCGGCTGCGTCATCGAGCTGATGGAGCGGGGCCTCGTCGACTTCGTCGTCAGCACCGGGGCCAACCTCTACCACGACCTGCACTACGCGCTGAACTTCACCCTGCACCGGGGCTCGCCGTTCCTCGACGACGTCGAGCTGCACGACGACGGCGTCATCCGCATCTACGACGTGCTGTTCCCGGCCCGGGTGCTGCTGGAGACCGACGCGTACCTGCGCGACTTCCTCGCCCGCCGGCCCTTCGACGGCCCGGTGTCGTCGGCCGCGCTCCACCACGCCATCGGGCGCGACCTGATGGCCCGCACGCCCGGCTGCGAGGCCCACTCGGTGGTGGCCGCCGCCGCGACGGCGGGGGTGCCCGTCTACACGTCGTCGCCCGGGGACAGCTCGATCGGCATGAACCTCGCGTCGCACCAGCTCCTGCGCGGCGGCGGCTCCCTGCTCGACCCCGGGCGCGACGTCAACGAGGTGGCGGCCATCATCCTCGGCGGCACCACGAACGGCTGCCTTATCCTGGGCGGGGGGTCGCCCAAGAACTTCTACCTGCAGGGCCAGCCGACGCTGTGGGAGATCTACGGCATCCCCAAGGGCGGCACCGACTACTTCGTCCAGATCACCACCGACCAGGTCGTCTGGGGCGGGCTGTCGGGGGCGACCCCGTCCGAGGCGGTGAGCTGGGGCAAGGTCAAGCCGGGCCGGCTCCCCGACGCGGTGGTCGCCTACTGCGACGCCACCATCGCGTTCCCGATCCTGTGCGAGTACGTCGTCGGGTCCGAGCGCGGCCGGCGCCCGCCGCGGCGGCTGTTCGACCGGCGCGAGGCGTTGCTGGGTGTGCTTGAGGCGCAGGCCCGGTCCGCGGCCGGTCCCGGAGAGGAGTGACGGGCATGTCCGATCGCGCCTGGTCCGTCGCCGTCCGCATCGAGTTCTGCTACGGGCATCGTCTGCTCGACCACGCCGGGCGGTGCCGGCACGCCCACGGCCACAACGCGGTGGCCGAAATCGAGGTGCGCTCGGCGACGCTCGACGAACGCGACATGGTGTGCGACTTCGCCGACCTCCGGCGGGCCGTCGAAGCCTGGGTGGACAGGGAGCTGGACCACAAGATGATCCTGAAGCGCGGCGATCCGCTCGTCGAGGCCCTGCAGTCGCTCGGCGAGCCGGTCTACGTGATCGACACGAACCCGACCGCCGAACGGATCGCCAAGCTCATCCACGACGTCGCTGCCGACGCCGGCCTTCCCGTCGTGCGGGTGACGCTGTGGGAGACGCCGTCGTCGTTCGCGACCTACGGCGAGGCCGGCAGTTAGCCCGCCTGTCGCAACTCCGACGGCTCTATTGGAGAATCGCTGAGCCGGCGCGTTCGACACGGGCCGGCGCGGCGTTTCTTCGGCTTGAAGCTCGATTTCCTCCGAAAGCCTCAGGGGGGGCCGGGTGCACTTCTCCTGCTCCGTCCCGGCGGCTCACTTCGTCAGGACGGCGGTGTCGGTGAGTGGATCGTGGAGGACGGTACGTGGCGCGCCCAGTACGCGTGCTGCCCCTTCGCCCGCGCTTGCTCCGGTCACGTTTCGGCCGTCCCCCCGGCTCATGCGGTGACCGGTGCGGGTGCGCCGCCCAGCGATGGCGGTGGTCCGGCGCCGGTCACCGCCGGTGCGCCGCGCAGGTGCTCGGCGGCCGCCCAGGCGACCTCCTGTAGCAGATTCGCCCTGTGCAGCATCTTCAGCCAGCGGGCCTTGTTCTTGCGTGCTGTCTGCGCCGCGTAGTCGATCTGCGGGTCGCGGTCAGGTCGCGGTACGGCTTGCCGTCGCGCAGCATCGCGAACGCGATGCGCAGGATCTTGTGCGCCGTCGCCACGACTGCTTTGCCGGTACCGCGCCGCTTCGCGAGGTTCTGCTTGTACGGCCCGAACTGCACATCGCGGGTGCGCGCCGCCGCGTGGGCTATCTCACACAGGATCCGGCGCAGGTAGACGTTGCCCTTGCGGCGCTTGCCGCCCTTGCTCCTGCCCGCCGACTCGTGGTTGCCCGGACACATGCCCGCCCAGCTCGCCAACCGTCGCGCCGAGCCGAAGGCGTCCATGTCGTCGCCCACTTCGGCCAGCAGAGCGGCGGCGGCCAGCGGCCCCGTCCCCGGCAACGTCTGCAGCAGCGTCCAGGGCAACTCGTAGTCGCGCTTGACCGCCTCGAGAATGCGCCGCTCCAGCGCCGCCAGCGACTGCTCGACCGCGTTCTGCATGTCGCGCAGGAGGACCACCAGAGGCTTGGCGCCTTCGTCCAGCCCTTGGCCGAGTGCGTCCAGCAGCGCCGGAATCTTCTTGCGCGCGTTTCCCTTGACACCCTGCACCATCTGCTCCGGGTCCCGTCCCTCGACCAGACCCTCCAGGAGGTTGCGTCCCGACAGACCGAACAAGATGCCGCCGAGGCGCAGGCCGTCGTGGTCGAGGGTCTTGTGGACCCGGTTGCGGTTCCGGCTGCGCTCGGCGACCAGCGTCCGGCGGTAGCGGGTCAACTGGCGCAACTGGCGGAACTGACGGGGCGGGACATAGCTCGGCAGGGCGAGGTCGAATTGACAGATGCGGGCCAGCCACAGGCTGTCGTTGACATCGGTCTTCTTGCCGCGAATCTGTTTGACGTGCTGGGCGTGAAACAGCTCGGCGTGAATGCCGGCGTCTTCCAGGGCCTCGAACGGGGCCTTCCAGTAGACCCCGGTGCCTTCCATGGCGGCTGCGGTGACGGCGTAAGACCGAAGCCAGTCGGTCATTGCCCGCAGCCCGTCGGGCAACGCGCTGAACTCACGTACGGCCGTTCGCGCCAATCCGCGGCCCGCCTCACAGAGGCGCACGGCGGCCGTGATGCACATCTTGTGGACATCGAGGCCGGCCGCTCGGGGCCAGACCCCGTGCATGTCGTCGACGTGCAAGGTGTCGGTGTCGATCCTCTCGGACATATCAGGTACCCTCCCTGGAGGCGGAAGCGGGCGGGCACGTCCGGTGCAGGAACACCCGCCTCGGGGGCGGGGTTCGATTTTGCTGCTCGTCCACGGCCTGAGGCCGGGACGGTTCGGGGCTCGATGCCGGGCGCGCAGCGTCAGTTTGGAAACGGGGACGAGATTCCCCTTACCCCGCAAAAAGCTACGACGACAGTCCCGCTTCCGCCCCTTGAGGATGGCACGACCCGTGCGTCAACGGGCAGGAGCCGCCCGGCTCCTCGACGCAAGCCGGGTCACGTTTCATGACGTCGGGGTGAGCGCGACGCCGCTCATGAGGGTTTGGCCCAGTAGGTGGTCATGCGTTCCGACACCGCCTTCTTCTCCGCAGCCGTCATCGGCCGGCGCTTCCTCTCCGGTTTGGCGTCGGACTTGCTCTCCGCGGTTGCCGCGGCCGCCGGCTTCCTCCTCGAGGAGGATCGCTGTGAGGTGGAGCGCGCCGGCGGCGGCGCGGACGCTCCCTGCCGCGCACCGGAAGTGCCGCGGGGCGCTTCTCAATGGCCCAGCCTGGGCCCCCATGTCACGGGAGCACCAGCGCCGCCTGCTTTGAGGCCTGCGTGCGCCGACACCCGCCCGGGCGTACCCAAGTCGCTCCCGCCGCCTCGACGCCTGTCCCCGGGCGGGCCGCTCGCGACGCAAGGCGGGCGCCGGCGACCAGACGCCCCCTCGCGCGACCCCGGGGGCGCGGGGCAGCCCGTGACACCGCCCTTTCTCCCGGTGCGGCCGTGTTCGCGGAGCCGCGGGCCGACTGGACCCGGGCGGCCTCGACGGCCCTGCGGCAACCGCGCCAGCGGGCAAGTCATCTCAGCCGAACACGATGCTCATCCGGCGCGCGATGAACGAGCGCGGTGGGCTGCGGCTGAACTGCCCACGGAGGGGCGGCGCACCGTTCGCGGCGTAGCCGGAGTCGCCAGCCCAGGGTGTCCGGCCCCACCGAATCGGGGTACCATGCGGGCGAACTGGGCGACCGGTTCACTCATCTCCCAAGGAGGGAATGTTGGCGAGAGTCAAGAAACTCACCGTGGCCATGACGAAAACGCAGGTGCTTTCGGATATCGCGGAGAACACGTCGTTGACGAGGCAGCAGGTCGCGGATGTCTTCGAGGCGCTGGAATCGGTCATAGAGCGCCATGTCCGGAAAGGGGCTGTCGGCGCTTGCACGATACCCGGCCTGATGAAGATCAAGGTCGTGAAGAAGCCCGCGCAGAAGGCGCGGAAGAATGTGCCGAATCCGTTCCGGCCTGGTGAGACGATGGACGTGAAGGCCAAGCCGGCCAGCACCTCCGTGAAGGTTCTGCCGCTCAAGAAGCTGAAGGACATGGCGTAGGTGTCCGCCGCAACGGGTCGTCGTTCCCGCTCGCCCGATCTCGTGTACCCGCGGCAGGCCGGGCGCGCCCACGGCGGCGCCCCCCGTTGGGTCGGATAACGTGGCCTATGTTGACTTCGGGACGGGGGCCACTGGATGAGCGAGCAGCCCGGAACGGCGGGCAGTCCGCGAGCGAGTGGCGAGGTCGGCGGGCGGGCAGGACCGGTCTGGTCGGGGCCGCAGCCAGAGGCGATCCGGCGCCAGGGTGGCTTTCAGGACGCGAACACGGCGTCCAGGTCGAGCTCCAAGCCGGCGAGCAGCGGCGAGCGCAACGTCTCCTCCCGGCCGACGGTGCGCGCGACCGTGAGCACGCCGGCGCGTTGGCGGTGAATCCAGACGGTCTCGGCCGCTGGATCGACGAGCCAGTACTCGGCCACGCCGTGTCTGCCGTAGAGCGCGCGCTTGTAGCCCCGGTCCCGCTCGGCGGTGGCGGGAGACAGTATCTCGACCACCAGATCGGGTGCACCCCTCACGTTGTCGCCGCCGCTCAGCAGATGCTCGCGTTCGCGGGAGACGAACAGCAGGTCGGGTTGCACGACGTCGGTGTCGGACAGCACCACGTCACAGGGGGCGAAGAAGAACTTCCCCAGTGCTCGTTCCTCGATGAACTGCCCGAGCCTTCGCCCCAGGCGGAACTGCACCTCCTGGTGCTTCAGATTCGGCGCAGGCGCCATGACCAGATCTCCGTCCAGCAGCTCGTAGCGCTTGTCCGGCGGTGCAGTGCGGTAGTCCTCGTAGGTGAACTTGACGACGGGCTGCGCCGTGGCCACGTGGTGCTCCTCTTGTTCTGTGCCGATCGCGAGGACCATCATAGCGCGTTCGGGACGCGGCCTGATCTCGCTCTCGGCTCGCCCTCGAAGCCCGGGAGGGCTCGACGGCCGTGACCACCGGCTGTTGCGCCGGCCTGGAGCGACGACCACGCTGCCACTCGAGCACCGGCGCCGCTGTCACGCTGACGTCGTTGGCTGGATGACGGCTACGGCGCAGGCTCGTGCGCGACTTCGATCAGCACCTTGGCCGCCGCCTGGGTTCCCAGGATGACCCGGCGCTCGCCGCCGGCGCGGAGGCAGACGCGGTCCGCAACCGGGTCGCGGGCCTCGACCTCCACCGACTGGCCCGGCTTCAACCCCTGCGTCTCGAGGAACTGCAGGAACGTGGTGTCCTGGTCGGCGATGCGGGTGACGGTCACCGGGGTCCCGAGGGGGCACTTGAGGAGCGAGTGGTAGCGGCGCGACTCCATCGCGCCGTCGGGGCTGGGGATCGGGTCGCCGTGCGGATCGACCGACGGATGGCCGAGCATGGCGTCCATGCGGTCGATCAGGCGGTCGGACACGACGTGCTCCAGCTTCTCGGCGTCGTCGTGGACGTCGGTCCAGCTCATGCCCATGATCTCGACCAGGAACTGCTCGATCAGGCGATGGCGCCGCAGGACCATGGCGGCCAGCTTGACCCCGGCCGGCGTGAGCCGGACCCCGGCGTAGGGCTCGTACTCGACCAGCCCCGACTCGGCGAGCGCCTTGACCATGGTGGTGGCGGTGCCCGGGGCGACGCCGACCGCGGTGGCGAGCTGCCCCATCGGCACGAGACGCCGGTCGTCGCTGGCCGTCTCCGCCTGGTACAGCGCCTTCAGGTAGTTCTCGACGGTGGCGGAAGGGAGCATCGGATTCGCGGCCTGATGCCGACCGCGCCGCGGCTCGGTCGCGGCGGGGCTGTTATTCTGCATCGTGTTCCCGCCGAAGGGAACCGTCAAGATGGCGGGGTTCCCGAAACGGGACGCGCGCGCCGCGTCGGCGGCGGCTCGCCGGCGGACAGGTGACGGCGAGCGTCCTCGTGCCGCCCCGGGACGGGACGCGCGCGTCGGCGTCGGCGTCGGCTGCTGGTAGGATCGGTTGCCGTCCGCCTTGCCGACTCGACCATGGATCTCGACACCACCGACTGGTCGGGGGAGGGTGCGTTCACCCAGACCCTGATCGACGCCGTCCGCGGGCTGGACGAGGTGACCTTCCTCCGCGTCGAGGACGCCCGCTCGTCCCGGACCGACGTCGACTACAACTTCATCAGCAACGAGGTGTTCGTCCGCTTCCGGACCCGGGACGCGGTGCGCCGCACGAAGGTGCTGGGCCTGCTGCCGGTGACCCGGACCGTCGCCGAGCCGGTGATGACGGTGACGGATCTCGAGCAGGCCCTGGGCGGGCTCGAGGAGGTCGGGCCGCCCGACTATGCCGACGAGGGCATGCTGCAGTACCTGCGGACCGAGCGCATCGTCCCGCCCTACCAGACCCGCGGCTACAAGCTCGTGGAGCTGGTCCGCGTCTACGAGGCCGGCACCGCGCCGCGCCGGGACGACGATGCCTGAGACTGCGGACGCGCCCCATACGAAGTCGGCGCCCTGGCGCGCCGGGACGACGATGCCTGAGATTGCGGACGCGCGGCGATACGAGGCCGGCACGCCTCGCCGGGACGACGATGCCTGAGATCGCGGAGGTGCGCCGGCGCGTGCGCCAGACCATAGAGCAGGCCCGGCTCGACGCGGCGGAGCGCCGCGCCCGGGCCGCCGTCGCGGACGAGCAGGGCCGGCGCTTCGTGGCGCGGGTCGCCACCCCGGTGGCGCGGCAGGTCCTGTCGGTGCTGCGGGCCGAGGGGTTCGGGTTCCGCCTGTCGACGCCGGCGGGGGCGGTGCGGCTGGTGTCGGACCGGCGCCGCGAGGACTTCATCGACATCGCGGTCGACGCGACGGACGACGCGGTGACCATCCTGACCACGGTGAGCCACGTCCGCGGCGGGCGCGTCCTGACCACCGAGCGGCCCCTCGCCGCCGACGTCGGCATCGACGCCCTGACCGAGCAGCACGTCCTCGACTTCTTCCTCGACGCGATCCGGGTGTTCGTGGAGCGTTGAGGCCTCGCGGTCCTCGGCCCTTCAGATCACCCCGGCCTGCTCCAGTGCGGCGATGCGGTCCGCGTCGTAGCCCAGCTCGCCGAGCACGCCGCGGGTGTGCTGCCCGAGCACCGGCGCCGGGGTGCGCACGCTGCCGGCGGCCCCCGCCAGCTTGACCGGCACCCCCAGCACCTGGATCGGCCCCGCCTTGGGGTGGGTCAGCGGCAGCACCATCATGCGCTCCTGGAGCTGCGGGTCGGACAGCACCTCGGCGAGGTCGCGGACGGCGCCGCACGGCACGCCGGCCCGCTTCAGGCCGTCGAGCCAGTGGCTCCGCGTCCCCGTGCGCAGACGCTCGCCCAGCAGGGGGCGCAGCGCGTCCTGGTTCTCGACCCGGCCCTTGTTGGCGGCGAAGCGAGGGTCCTCGGCCAGCTCCGGCGCACCGATGACGTCGCAGAACTTCGCGAAGAGCGAGTCGTTGCCGGCCGCCACCACGAGGTCGCCGTCCGACGCGGTGAGGGTCTCGTAGGGCACGATGGTCGGGTGCTGGTTGCCGAGCCGGGGCGGGGCTTCGCCGATGGCGAAGCAGATGCCGGCCTGGTAGGTCAGGAGGGCCGCGACCGAGTCGAGCATGCCCACGTCGATGTACTCTCCCCGGCCGGTGCGCTCGCGCGCGAGCAGCCCCATGGCGACGCCGAAGGCCGCGAACATGCCCGAGGCGATGTCGGCGATGGCCACCCCGAGCCGGTATGGGGTGCCGTCCGGGGCGCCGGTGATGCTCATCAGGCCGCCCTCCCCCTGCATGACCGCGTCGTAGCCCGGCTCCGCGCGCCGCGGCCCGGTCTGGCCGAAGCCGGAGATGGAGCAGTAGACCAGCCGCGGATGGGCGGCCGACACCGCGTCGTAGCCGAGCCCCTGGCGCTCGAGGGTGCCGGGGCGGAAGTTCTCGACGAGGACGTCGGCTTCGGCGATGAGCCGGTCGAGCACGGCCCGGCCCTCGCGGTGCTTGAAGTTGAGGGTGACGCTCTCCTTGTTGCGGTTGACGCTCATGAAGTAGGAGCTCTCGCCGTTCTGGAACGGCGGTCCCCAGCCGCGCGTGTCGTCGCCCTTGCCGGGCTGCTCGACCTTGATGACCCGGGCCCCCATGTCGGCCAGCATCATCGTGCAGTAGGGGCCGGAGAGCACCCGGGTGAGGTCGAGGACGGTGAACCCGGCCAGCGGGCCCCCGGTCGTCGGATCGGTGTTCGCAACGTCGTCGTTCATGGTCGTCCAGTCTTCCGCGGGGTTCGTGGCGGCGCGGCGGGCAGCCGCGCGCCCGGTCTCCGTGATTCGCCTCGGGCCGGCCCGGTCAGGCGTCCGCTTCGAGCACCCGGCCCAGCGTCGCGAGCCCGTCCCGCAACGGTCCGGGTTCGCCTCCGATGCCGAGGCGGAAATGGTGTTCCAGGCCGAAGTGGGAACCCGGCACGACGAGCACGCCGTGCCCCGTGCGCAGCCGCTCCGCCAGCTCGGCCGAGGGTCGGCCGCCCGGATAGCGTATCAGGGTCACGCCACCCGCTTCCGGCGGGATCTGGCGGACCGCGGGATGGCGGGCGGCCCACTCGGCCACGATGGCCTGGTTCTCGCGCAGGATGCCCCGGGTGCGCGCGAGCAGCTCGCCGCGGCGCCGCGGCTCGAGGGCCACCCGGGCGAGCAGGTCGCTGACCGCGCCGGGCGCGATCGACGTGTAGTCGCGGCGCCCCCACAGGGCTTCGATCAGCCCGGCGGGTCCGGCCAGCCACCCGATGCGCAGGCCCGGCAGGCCGTAGGCCTTCGAGAGGCCGCCGGTCACCAGGACGCGCTCGCCCCCGCCCCACGCCGACGGCGTGTCGCGGTCGTCGAGCTCGGCCCCGCGGTAGACCTCGTCGGCGAGCAGCCAGCACCCGCGGTGGGCCGCGATCTCGCCGAGCGCCGCCAGCGCTGTCTCGTCGAGGCGCGCCCCCGTCGGGTTGTTGGGGTTGCAGACGGCGATGAACCGGGTGCGGGGACCGACCGCCGCGCGCACCGCGTCGAGGTCGAGGCGCCACCCCGCCGGCCCCGGCTCGAGCCACACCTCGCGCACCGTCGCCCCGAACGACCGGAGCAGCCCCGGTATCTGCATGTAGACGGGATGGACGACGACGGCCTCGTCGCCCGGCTCGACCAGGTGCCAGCAGGCGAGCAGGTTCGCCTCGGAGCTGCCGTTGGTGACGAGGACGTTGGCGGCCGACGCCCCGTTGTAGAGCGCGGCGATGCGCTCGCGCAGGGGGGCGGTGCCGTTGGTCTGCGTGTACTCCAGGGCCTGGTCGAGCAGCGCGTCCCGATCGACGCCGGCCGCGAGCTCGCCCACGCGCAACGGGTGGACGCCGCTCTCCGTCAGGTTGATCGCGGTGTGGTGCTCGTGGACCGACTGCCAGCGTTCGAGCTCGAAGGGGTCTATGTGCATGTCGTGCGGGCTGGGGCGCGCGGGCGGCGGACTCGCGCCCGGGTGCGGCCTGACCACGATCAGTGTAACTGGTCGCGGTCTGCAGGCGCTGGGTGTCGAGCGTTGCGAGCGCCCTCCGATGATACGGGCACCCGGCCCCGTCAGGCTCGGTTCTCGTTGGAATCAACTCCCCCAGGCTCGGTTCTCGTTGGAGAGGACATCCCCTTGAAGCTCGGCCGGGGCCGAATTAACATGTAACGGTTGCGGGCCTCGCAGGATGCCGCGGCGTCGCCCGGCGTGTTCGGAGGGCGCGGGGCGGACGCGAACCCGGCGCGGATTTGAGCCACCGCCATGAACGACCACGCGCTTCGCGTCTACGACTCGATTCTCGGCCTCCAGTGCGACGCCGACAATCCGACGCCGCTCGTGCGCCTGAACCGGGTGACCCCGTTCGAGCACGCGCAGGTCTACGCGAAGCTCGAGTGGTACAACCCGTTCGGGGCCATCAAGGACCGCGTCGCCGCGAACCTCGTCTCGGACGGGGAGGCGCGGGGGACCGTGCACGCCGGCCAGAAGCTGGTCGAGCCGACGTCCGGCAACACCGGGATGGCCCTGGCGATGATCGCCAACGCCAGGGGCTACACGCTGACCACCCCGCTGTCCAGCGAGATCCCGCTGGAGAAGCGCACGATGCTGCGGTTCTTCGGGGCCGACGTGATGGAGCTGCAGGACACGCTCTGCCCCGCCCCCGGCGCCCCGGAAGGGGCGATCGCGAAGGCGGCCGAGATCGGCGAGCGGCCCGACTTTCACATGCTGAACCAGTATGTGAACGAGGCCAACCCCGAGGCGCACTACAAGACCACGGGGCCCGAGATCTGGCGGCAGACGAGCGGCGTGGTCACCCACTTCGTGGCGGGGCTGGGCACGTGCGGCACCATCACCGGCACCGGGCGGTTCCTCAAGGAGCAGGGTTCGGGCGTGCAGGTCGTGGGCGTCTATCCCAACGAGGGGCACGACATTCCGGGGGTGCGCAGCCTTCGGCAGCTCCAGCAGACGCAGCTCTACCGCCCCGACGAGTACGACGCCCAGGTCGAGGTCACCAACCAGCAGGCGTTCGACCTGTGCCTGCGGCTGAATCGCGAGGAGAGCATCACCGCCGGCCCCAGCTCCGCCATGGCCCTCGCCGGCGCCTTCGCGGTGGTGCCGGACGAGCCCGGCAGCGTCGTCGTCGTGATCTTTCCCGACAGCGCCTTCAAGTACGCCTCGTCGGTCGTCAAGCACCTGCCGGCCCTCGTGCCGGGCGCGCAGGCCGGCAACGGGGCGGGGCCCAACCCGTTGCTCGAGCGGATGCGCGAGAACGTGCGGGGCAATCCGGAGCTGACCATCGACGTCGACGACGCTCACGAGCAGTGGCGGCGGGAGAAGCCGTTCGTCCTAGACGTGCGGCCGGCGGGCCAGTACGACGAGGCGCACATTCCCGGCGCCATCAACATCCCGCTGGCCGAGCTCGGCGAGAACGCCGACTACCTCGGGGTGCTGCCCCGCGACCTCGACGCGCCGGTGCTGAGCGTGTGCCAGCGCGGCAACGCGTCGCTGTCGGGCCTGCTGTTTCTGAAGTCGCTCGGCTATCGCAACGTGCGCAGCATCAACGGCGGCACCCTGGCGTGGCGTGAGAAGGGCTACGTCACGGATTCGGAGTAGGAGCCGTGGTGAGACCCCACGTTGCGCCGGCCGCGTGTGGCGTGGCGGTGGGCCGAAGGCTCCCGGCAGGGCAGCCAGGCGGCTCGACCGGGGAGCGGCGCGTCCGGTCATGCTGACCATCCGGGCCGCGGCCGAGGCGGGCATCCGTCGGCATGGCCGGGACGCGTATCCGCACGAGTGCTGCGGGGCCCTGATCGGACGCGGCGGGCAGGTGAACGAGGCGCTCGCGTTGCCGAACGCCACCGCGGAGGGTCCGCGCCGCCGGTTTCTCGTGCGGCCGGTCGACTACCGGGCGGCCGAGCGCCGGGCGACCGAGCAGGAGGGCGAGCTGCTCGGGTTCTACCACTCGCACCCCGACGGCCTGGCCCGTCCGTC
The DNA here is from genome assembly GCA_965215105.1 of Vicinamibacterales bacterium. Taxonomy (GTDB): domain Bacteria; phylum Acidobacteriota; class Vicinamibacteria; order Vicinamibacterales; family UBA8438; genus JAJEEA01. The sequence goes on along the minus strand of OZ244051.1, from coordinate 4,067,080 downwards.
GCGGTACGACCTGGACCACGCGTGGCCGGCGTTCGCCTACGTCATCGTGGCGGTGGCGAACGGCGAGCCCGGCCGCCTGACGTCGTGGCGGCTGCGCGACGACCGGTCGCGTTTCGACGAGGAAGCGGTCGTCATCGAAACCGCGGACCAGAATCAACTGAACGAGCACGGCGAGACACCATGGCCACCAGGATCCTGATTCCCACACCCTTGCGCGGCTTCACCGACAAGCAGGACGTCGTCGAGGCCGACGGGCAGACGGTCGGCGAGCTGCTCGCCGACATGACCGCGCGGTACACCGGCCTGCGCCAGCACCTGTATGCCGCGGACGGGTCGCTGCGGAGCTTCGTCAACATCTACGTGAACGACGACGACATCCGCTACCTCGACAAGGAGAAGACCCCGGTGACCGCGGACGACACCGTCAGCATCATTCCGTCGGTGGCTGGCGGGAGGGCATCGTGACGCAAGCTGCGGCGTTGCCGGCGCTGACCAACGACGAGGTGGCGCGCTACAGCCGGCACCTCATCATGCCGGAAGTCGGCATGGACGGTCAGCAGAAGCTGAAGGCGGCGCGGGCGCTGTGCATCGGCGCCGGCGGCCTCGGCTCGCCCGTCGCCCTCTACCTGGCGGCGGCCGGCGTCGGCACCATCGGCATCGTCGACTTCGACGCGGTCGACTTCAGCAACCTGCAGCGGCAGATCATCCACGGCACCCCCGACGTGGGCCGGTCCAAGCTGGCCTCGGCCAAGGCGCGGCTGAACGCCCTCAACCCCGAGGTCGAGGTCGTCACCCACGAGGTCGCCCTGTCGTCCGAGAACGCCCTCGCCCTCTTCGCCGACTACGACTTCGTGGTCGACGGCACCGACAACTTCCCCACGCGCTATCTCGTCAACGACGCCTGCGTGCTCTCGGGCAAGCCGAACGTGTACGGCAGCATCTTCCGGTTCGAGGGCCAGGCCTCGGTCTTCGCGACCGCCGACGGCCCCTGCTACCGGTGCATGTTCCCCGAGCCGCCCCCGCCGGGGCTCGTGCCGAGCTGTGCCGAGGGCGGGGTGCTGGGCATTCTGCCCGGTGTCGTCGGGACGCTGCAGGCGACCGAGGCGGTCAAGCTGATCCTCGGGGCCGGCGAACCGCTCGTGGGGCGGTTCCTCCTGTTCGACGCGCTGAAGATGCGGTTCCGCGAGCTGACGGTGCGCAAGGACCCCGACTGCCCCGTCTGCGGCAAGCACCCGACGGTGACCGAGCTGATCGACTACGAGCAGTTCTGCGGGGTGCCGGCGATCGAGGCCGCGCCGGCCGCGGCGGACCCGGTGGCGGCCGGGGCGGCGACGGTCGAGGAGCTGAAAGGCCGCATCGACCGGAACGACGGGTTCCTCCTGCTCGACGTGCGGGAGACGCGCGAGTTCGAGATCTGCCGCATTCCCGGGTCGGTGCTCATCCCGCTGGGCGAGCTGCCGTCGCGGCTGGCCGAGCTCGAAGGGCGCGACGACATCATCGTGCACTGCAAGTCGGGGGTCCGCAGCGGCAAGGCGGTGCGCCTGCTGCACGAGGCCGGCCACGCGGGGGCGCGCAACCTGGAAGGCGGTATTCTCGCCTGGATCGACCGGATAGACCCGACCCTGCCGAAGTACTGATTCCAGCCCGCGGGTCGTCCCGTGGGTGGCGGGGAACGCCCCGGAGCGTCCGTCCGCGGGCGAACCGCTACCGCAAAACGACCCGTTCCAGCTCGGTGTCGTTGGCCGGTTGCTGGACGAGACGTGGAGCGCCGGCAAACCACTACCGCAGGCGTCCGCGGCGCCGGCCCGCAGAGGGTCCGGCCGGCGCCGTGCGCGTCGAATCCGGTCGTGGCGGCGGCCGGGGAGGCCCGCCTCGGGCCGTGCCTCAGCCCTTGACCCGGTTCGTCACCCTGATCGCCGCGATGGTGGCTACGGCGGCGTACAACGACGTCGACAGGCCGTCGAGGATGCCGTCCAGATAGGTGCCGATGGCCGGGATGTTGCTGAGCACGTCCGCCCCGGCGGCGGCGCCGACAGCCAGGACGACGACCAGGAACGCCGTCGCGTCCTCGGCGTTTATCGCCACCACGGGATAGGCCAGGCCGAGAAGGACCAGCACGATCGTCAGGGCGTTGCCTGCATTCGCGTCGGGCGCCACGGCCAGCACGATTGCGACGAGGACGGTCAAGCCGACGATGACTCTGGTTGCCATTTTCCTCTCCCTTCATGGAGCCGGTGAGACGAACCGTCGGTCGACGTGAGCCGGCGTCTTGTGCGGATTGGACTCCTTTCTCCTGTGCGGAATGCCCCGCGCCGGACGGGTTGGCCGCCGACTCTCGCCGACGGCGGGGCGGCCGCGCGGGACCCCCGCCCGCGCGGAGCGCGGGCCGGCGAATCGGAGACCGGGAGACTGGAGGAAAGGCGGGCGAGAAGAGCGCCGGGCAGGCTGGCGCCGCCTGCCGGCGGGGCCGGACAGTGCCGAGACAAGGCGAGCGAAACGCGGCGGCGGCGGCATGGCGCGCTCACGCTCCCTACTCTCTGCGCGCCCTTGGGGGGCCGCAGCCCTGACTCTCTTGCGCTGTCGACGAAAGGTCAACAGTCTTGTCCTCTTAGTGCCCTCCGGTCAAGGAAAATCGCACCCCGTCGCACCGGGCGGGCCGTGCAGGCATGTGACCTATTGACAATCTATAGAATCAGGCTAGACTTGCCGAAATTCGATAGATCGTTTCCCAGGAGCATCTTCCGATGGCCCGCACCGACCTCATGCGCGGCACCCTCGATCTGCTGATCCTCCGCGCGCTCATGGCGGGATCGAACCACGGGCTCGGCATCGCGCGCCGGGTCGAGCAGATCACGGAGGGTGCGTTCCGCGTCAACCCGGGATCGCTGTTCCCCGCCCTGCACCGGCTCGAGCAGAAGGGGTGGCTGACGGCCGAGTGGGGGCGTTCGGAGACCAACCGGAAGGCGAAGTTCTATGAGCTGACTCCCGCCGGGCGCCGGCACACCGAGGAGGAGGCCCGCAACTGGAAGCGCGTCTCGGTCGCCATCGAGTTGGCGTTGCGCGACGTGGGCGTGGCGTGATGGGCATCTGCAGAGCGTGCGGCGACCCGGCGATTTCCCGTTTACCCGCGCACCGCCGCCTCGACTGTGGTCCCAGTCGAACTTGTTCTCGGGCAGCGACACGGTCATCGTCAGCGTGGTCGACGCGGTCCGTACCCTGCCGTCGGTCACCGGAGCGGCGGTGGTGCAGGGTGTGCCCATGGGCGCCGGCGGGTTCTTCGGCTCCGGGGTCATCGAAGGCCATGTCCCGCCCCCCGGCGCGGAGGCGCCGATCTACCGCCTGCGGGTCGTCAGCCCGGGCTGCCTCGACACGATGCGGATCCCCGTCGTCGCCGGCCGGGAGTTCGAGGTGCGCGACGAGGTGGGCGAGCGGGGTATCGTCGCGGCCTGCGTGGCCGCCGGCTACCTTCCCGCGCGCCGCGCGGCGCGTATCGATCCCATGACGACGCTGCGGGCCGAGTAGAGGGGTTCCCGACCCGCGCGGGCGCAGGCGGCCCCGAGCAATCCTGGCTTGATCCAACTACTCGGAGCTCCGCACTGCCGCCCGTCGGCCGCGCAGGTGATTCGGCATCGCCATCGGGGCGCTCGGCGCCGCCGGCCTGACACGCAAGCTGTCCTTGCTGTTCGGTGGGCGTCTTCGACGTGGTAACGTGGGTGAACGGCGGGCTCGTCATCTTCGTGGCCTGCGTGGCCGCCGGCTACTTTCCCGCGCGGCGCGTATCGATCCGGTGACGACGCTACGGGGCCGAGTGGTCGCGGCCGACGAGTCTGCGCCGTAGAACGGCGCGGACTGCTGGAGGTTGGTTCGGCGCCGAGCGGAGCCGCGGGCGACGACCGGGGGGGGCGCGTGTCCCGCAGGTCGCCTGATGTCTCCCAGAGGAACGGACAGATGAGACGACGCGATGTTCTTCGTGGTTTCCTCGGCGCCGCGGCCTGGCTCGCGGCCGGCCGGCGGCGGCTCGCGCGGGCGCAGGCGGCCCCGGCCGCCCGCGAGGTGTGGGCGAGAATCGACGCCGTCGGCGACGGTGTCTGGGCCGTGGTCTCCACGCCGAGTCCCGACGACCGTACCTCGTTCGCCACCTTCTGCAACGGCGGCATCGTCGCCGGCCGCGATCGGGTGCTCGTGTTCGAGGCATTCGGCTCGGCCGACGGCGGGGCGTGGGTGGCCGAGCAGGCGCGGGTCCTGGCGGGGCGGCCGGCGACCGACATCGTCATCAGCCACCGCCACGGCGACCATCACGGCGGGCTGGGCGGCTTCGGCGCGCCCGGCGAGCGCCCCACGGTGTGGGCGACCGCGTCGACGCGCGACACCATCCTGGCCGAGGACAGGAACGAGGCGCGCGACATGCTCGAGTCCGCGGCCCTCGTCGCGGCCGACGGCCCGACCACCATCGATCTCGGCGGCCGGCAGTTGGCGATCACGCCGTACGCCGGCCACACCGCCAGCGACCTCATCGCCACCGTCGACGACGTCACTTTCTGCGGCGACCTGCTGTGGACCGGCGTGGTGCCCAACTACGTCCACGCGATGCCGGTCGACCTCGACCGGAACGTCGACGCGATGCTCGCCGGCCGCACCGCGACGATGGTGCCCGGGCACGGGCCGCTCCCCGACGCCGACGGCCTGGACGACTACAGGGCGTTGCTCGACGCGATCGAGGCCGAGGGCCGGCGGTCGTTCGAGGCGGGGCAGTCGCCCGCGGAAGCGGCGGCGAGCTTCCGGCTGCCGGCCGGCTTCGAAGCATGGAGCGCGTTCGGAACCCTGGCAAGTGCCTTCGAGGTCGCGTTCGGCGCCTGGCATCGTCAGCTCGGGCGGTGACGGTGCCCATGGAGCCCGCCTTTCGAGCGTCTGCGGCAGACTGAAGGACGACTGGGCGGCGGACATGTCTCCGAGACCGGACGCCAGCGGGCCCGTGGTAGAATCCGAATGACGAGGAGCCGTCCGCTGAGCACGATTCGAGGGCTGGGTCCAGCCGCCGCCGCGACGACAGTTGGCATCGCCGGTTGCCACCGGAGCGACCCAAGACCTCGAAGACCGTGCGGCCAGCTCGCGATCGCTGCCACGGTGTCGGCCAAACTGCGTCACCTGTTTCCGAGACGAGACACTGGTGACACACTGACGACCCTGTGACTTCAAGTCGGCCACCGGACCTGCCGGATTTCGCCAAGCCCCCCGTAGCGGAAGTTGTCCTGTCCCTGCAGTTCAAGTCGCTGTCCAGCCTGACGACCGCTCATGTCGGCCTGCTCTGGCGCCGGTTCCGCGAACGATTGCCGTTGATCGAGGAGCATCCGCCGCTAGCGCCGGCCTGGGAGAGCTTCGCGCCGCCGGCGCCGCCGCGGGTGGAGGTCGCCTTCGAAGACAAGCCGCCTGTGCCGCGCGTCTGGTTCGTGAACGAGGCGAAGACGGAATTGCTGCAGGTGCAGCAGGATCGCTTCGCTCACAACTGGCGCAAGGTCGGCCAGGGCGATAACTACCCGCGGTACGAGCACATCCGGGAGCGATTCCGAGACGAACTGTCGAAGTTCGAGGCGTTCCTCGAGGAGGAGGGGCTTGGTGAACTGGCGGTCAACCAGTGTGAGGTCACTTACGTAAACCACATCGAGCGCTCGGGGGAATGGGAGAGCCACGGAGAGATCGAGAAGCTCCTGAAGAACTGGATTTCCCCGCCACCCGCCGGGTTCCTGCCGGCCCCTGAGGACGCCGTGTTGCGGTGGCGGTATCGTATCCCGGGCAGTAGCGGACCGGTTGGCAGGTTGTACGTGACGGTTCAGCCCTCGTGGAGCGCCGCGGATGGGAGACCGGTCTGGGTCATGAATCTGATGGCGCGGGGGACCCCGATCGGGACCGGGATCGACGGGGCGTTCGAGTTCTTCGATCTGGGGCGAGTGTGGGTGGTTCGCGGGTTCGCAGATCTGACCACCGACTCCATGCAACGCTGTTGGGAGAGAGCCGATGCCCGATCCAGTTGATGCGGTTGACATCGGTCAAGGCGTGTTGGCCAACCACGCCGTGCTGGGTCAGTTGTCGGGGACGTGGACATTGGAGTCTCCGGATGCGCTGGCTGGTGCATCCGTCGAAAAGACCTGGCAGGACGCGCCCGCGCGACCAGCGCGGAGAGTGGCAATCAGAGCACGCAGGCGCGAGCTGCCTGAACAGCTCCTGCGTGCCCTCGATCGAGCGATCGAGCTGCTTCGACTTCCGAGGGGCTGGAACTCCTACGGCGCCGAGCCGGTCTCGTATGCAGCGTTCGAACAGACGGTCGAATTCCTGACGACATACCTGGTCGAAGGCGTAGCCGGCCCGGTTCTCGTCCCGACCGTGCGCGGGGGGCTGCAGCTCGAATGGCACCGCCAGGGAGTGGACATCGAACTGGAGGTCAGTCCCGACGGCTTGGTGTCGTGGTGTGCCTGCGACCGGCGGACCGGCGAGGAGTTGGAAGTCGCCCTGGCCGGTCACGAAGAGATGATCCGAACGTGGCTCAGGCGGGCCTCGGACTGAGCACGTGACGTCCCCGGAGGATTGCAGGAGACAGTTCCCCGACGATCCGCAGATCGTCGACGAGGTTCGTCTGCTGCGAAGAGTGCCGCCGTGGCATTTCGTTCGTGACGACAACGCCGGTTGCATCCGGCCTTCATCGGCGGCGTTCGAGGATGACCAAGACGGAGATCCCATGTCCGTCTACCGCCAGGACGTGATAGAGAACGAGGGCGGGGTGCCGGGCCGCGTGCTGGCGAATCACCCAGGCTTCGGCCTGGTGTCGGTCTCGGCCGGTCAGGTGCGTTCCAAGGATCAGACGGTCCACGCGGATCCTGTTCCCGAGGAGTCGTCGCACGGTACGGTCTGTGGGCCGAAGCCGAAATCCACGCGCAAGTGGTTCGCCCGTCAAGCCCAATGGTCAGTTGCGCCACCGCTGGTCACGTAGCTCTTGGTCATCCCCGATCTGCCGGGCTGCATGGCCGACGGCGCCACCCTCGAGGAGGCGATCGACGAGGCGCGGCGGCTTGGGCCATGGCCCCCCGGGCCGTGGCCTCACCCCCGGCAGGAGGTTCACATGAAGCGTCGCGTTTTGCTCGCGTTGGCCGTCCATGCCTGCGCCGCCCTGGCGATCGGGATCGTGGGCCAAGCGCAGGTCCGGGAGCCTGCCCCGGTCACCGATGCGATGCTGCAGGACCCCGACCCCGCCGACTGGCTGAGCTGGCGGCGCACCCTCGACGGCTGGGGGTACAGCCCGCTCGACCAGATCGACCGGAGCAACGTGGACGGGCTGCAGCTCGTCTGGTCCTGGGGCCTCGAGCCCGGGGTGTCGCAGACGACGCCGATCGTGCATGACGGCGTCATGGTCGTCGCGAACCCCGGCAACGTGGTGCACGCGCTCGACGCGGGCACCGGCGACTTCATCTGGGAGTACCGCCGCGAGATGGACGAGCGTCGCCGGAGCGCCGCGCAGATGCGCAGCCTCGCCGTCTACGGGGACCTCGTCATCCTGAACACCGTCGACGCGCATGTCGTCGGGCTCGACGTCCGGACCGGTGAGGCGCGCTGGGACACGCCGGTCGGCGGCGGCCACGAGGGCTACACCTTCTCGAACGGGCCGATCGTCGTCGACGGGACGGTCGTCGCCGGGCTGACCGGCTGCGGGCGCTACCGCGACGACACCTGCTACGTCGTCGGCGTCGACGCCGTCACCGGCCGGCTGCTCTGGCGGACGTCGACCATCGCCCGCCCCGGCGAGAGCGGCGGCGACACCTGGGGCGACCTGCCGCTCATGTTCCGCGCCGGCGCCGACGCCTGGATGACCGGCAGCTACGACCCCGTCACCGGGCTCGTCTACTGGGGCACGTCGCAGCCCAAGCCGCACAACCGCGACGCCCGCGGCACCGCCGGCGACGCCCTCTACAGCAACTCGACCCTCGCGCTCGATCCCGCGACGGGCGAGCTGAGGTGGTACTACCAGCACATCCCGGGCGATTCGCACGACATGGACGAGTCGTTCGAGCGCATCCTCATCGACTACGACGGCCGGCAGTCGCTGTTCACGATGGGCAAGCTCGGCATTCTCTGGGAGCTCGACCGCGTCACCGGCGAGTTCCGGCGCGCCGTCGACCTCGGCTACCAGAACATCGTGGACGTCGACCCGCGGACCGGCGAGGTGACCCACCGGGAGGGGATGCTGTCGGACGTCGGCGAGGAGCTCTTCTTCTGCCCCAGCACCGGCGGCTTCAAGAGCCTGCGGGCGATGGCCTACCACCCGGGGACCGGGGCGCTGTACGTGCCGCTCAACCTCAACTGCGAGACCGCCGCCTTCGCCCCCGTCGAGCGGCGCGCCGGGGGCGGCGGAGGCGGCGCCGTGCGCGGCCGCATCAACCACTTCCATCCGCAGGCGCCCGACCGGCTGGGCGAGTTCCGGGCGCTGGACCTGCGAACCGGCGAGACCCTCTGGCAGCGGCGTCTCCGCGTGCCCTACAACACGTCGGCCCTGACGACCGGCGGGGGGCTGGCGTTCATCGGCGACTGGGGGCGGCGCGTCCACGCCTACGACGCGCGGACCGGCGAGCCTCTCTGGCAGAGCCGGCTCCCGACCATGGCCAACGGCTTCCCGATCACCTACGCCGTCGACGGCCGGCAGTTCGTCGCGTTCGTGGCCGGCCCGTCCATCGGCGGCTCGAGCTGGGCGACGATTCTCCCCGCCGACCTCATTCCCGACCAGCGCAACCCGCGGGGCGGCGGCGGCGTCTTCGTTTTCGCGCTGCCTTGACACCCGATAGGAGCTGCCATGGTCGAGATCATGGGGCTGTAGGCGCCGGCCTCCCAGTCCTTGCCGCCGTGCCAGGTGGGGCACGCCATCACCTCCTGGCCCTCGCTCCTGAACACCACCTCGGCGTTCTCGGTCACCGCCCCGGTGGCGCCGTCGATGGCGCTGATGACGTTCTGGGCGACGGTCGGCCGCGCCCACAGGAACTCGCCGGTCTCGCGGTCGAGGGTGTAGACGACGCCGGTCTTGCCGGGGATGCCGGTGACGACGCGCCGCCGCTCGCCCGGCTGGAGGCGCGGGTTGATCCAGGTCACGGCGGTCGGATCGGGCGCGACCGCGGTGTCGACGAGGAGCCGCTCGAAGGGGTGGTCGATGTCCCAGTGGTCGTTCAGGTGCTGATGACCACTATGGCCCTGTAAATCATTCATAACAATAGCCTTACAGTGGTTCTCGCGCCCTTGTTTCCCTCGTTTGCTCCCTCTTCCCAAACGGGAATCCGCTGGCCTGCGAAAGCCCGCGTTGGACCGTTGAACGAGTCCGGCCGCCAACCAGCTCGGTGTGCCCGTCGCGACCGTCCGACCCGAACGGCACACCTACGCGTTACGCGTTGCAGACTACCACGACTGCCTGCTGCCCCCGGCGCGCGTCGACGGCGAGCGGGAACCGCCCAATCCTGTGGTTTGCACGTCGGTGAGCCGATCTCCAGGTGCTTCGCGCACTTCCGGGTGAAGGAGGACTCACAGTGATTCGACCCCTTGCTCTGCTGTTCGCTCTCCTGCCCGCGGCTGCGGTGGCGCAGCCCAACGTCTCAGTCGGAACCAGCGCGACCCTGGGCTACCGTCAGTACCTCGACGTCCCGACCCAATGCTGCCCGCTCTGGACGTGGGTGGAGTTCGGCTCAGGGCGCTTTGGGCTTCATCTCGACTACCTCTACAGCTACCGCGAGTCGGAGGGCCGCGGAGGCTATCCTCTCGACGGAAACGACAACTGGGAGAGGCTCTTCGGCAAGGCGGAGTTCGACGGTCCCCAGGAGCGCGCCAGCCTCGTGTGGCACGACATCCGCGTGGTGCGGCGCCACGAGGCCGGTGCGGCGCTGGCTTGGAGAGCGAGGGAGCGCCCAGGCTACACCCTGAGCGTCCTGGTCGGCATGGCCTTCGTGAGTTCTGACGTCTACGACTGCCAAGCTGATGAGGGTCCGATCGAGCAGGTTGTGCCGGCACCAGCGGAGTACACTCGCAGCAATCCCGACTACACCGTCTACGAGTGGCGGCTGACCGAGGGCGACAGGGAGAGGTGCCGGGCGAAGACGAGCAGGGGTCGGCCCTCGGGCTCCAGGGTCGGCCTGAACACGGGGGTCACTCTCGACGTGCCGATTGGGGAGCGGGCGTATTTTCGTGCGGGGTATCGGCCTTTCGTTACGGCGGTGGTTGGGTTCGGGGTCAAGTTCTGAAACGAAGGGTAGGCGGACGCGAAGTGGGTGAGGGCGGGTCGCCACGTCATTGCCCGAACGACGCGTCGAGGCCGAGCGACGGCAACGACGGAGTCCGGCGCGTCGCCACACGGCGGCCTTCCGGCCTTCCGCAGGAAGAATCCAAGGCGGGAGCGACCCGACCGGCAGGTGTAACGAAGGCACACCGGCCGGGGCCGCAAAACGCAGTTTTGCGGGGGGTCGCTCCCGCCTTGTCCCTGACCCCGTACCCGACCCCGTGTTTGGATCGTACGTGGGCAGTTTGGTCAATGGAATCAATGGCTTGGAGGGAGCAAACTGTGACTGGAGGTGTGACAGTGGGTGTGACGCCCCCTGTGATCCGTCACGCTTGATGCAGTTACACCGGAAAGCGACCCCATCGTCTTCGCCTCAGGTGTGATCGGACTGGTGCTCTCGGTGTGATCAGGCAGCGGGTCTGATCACAACTCCAGCCGCCGTTCTCCCTGTCGATCCGACTGTCCGTGTCCTCTTCGCCGACCTGCTTGGTCTCCCAATTGTTCGCCGCGCTGCCCGTCTCTTCCGTCTCTCCGTTGAGGGCGTGACCCTTCCACGTTGGCTTCAAGGTGTCCGACTTGACCGTGCTGGGGTGTGTCGGGCTCTCGTCTCCGGTCACCTCCGTCTGGGGCCACTACACCGCAGCCCCCGCCGACACGCCGGGGCGTCGGCGTTCGGACACACGTCCCTTGCTGGCGCTCCTACCGTGCGCCGCCGTCCCGGCCGTCCCGGCCCGGTTCTTCCGCGGCCCGTCAGAACACGAAGCTGCCCCAGATGAAGCAGTTGAGGGCGAACAGAATCAGCACGGAGCTGCCGTTGCAGACGTTCATGGACATCCTGTTCGTCAGGAGGCGGACGACGACGAAGACGAACGCCGCCGCCACGGCAAGAAACAGGGGAATCGTCAGCAGCTCCCGCACCACGCCCAGCAGTGTCCAGTCCAGCTTGAAGACGTAGAAATCGAGCACCAGGAAGGCGACGTACGCCGCCGCCACCACGCTGAACGCGAGCACGGCCCTGTCTGTCCGAGTCACCTGCATTGCACGCGCCTCGCGTGGCGGGCCGCGCACCCGCCATACGCAATCTTGATGATACCAGCAGCCTGCCGCCGGGCACGCGGCCCGCCGACACGCCGGGACCGCTCGCGAGCGGACACGGTCGGGTCTCCCATCCCTGCGTCCGGGATTCACGCCGCGCGAAACGCGGCGCTGTGGTCTACAGGCGGCATCGTCGGCCAGCACACCATCCGCGCGTGCTCGCCCGCGTCAAGGCCCGTCGCTGCGCTCCGTCCGCTTCGCGGCTCTCGGCCTTGACCCCGGCTCCGCGCGCGCTACAGACGGGCAATTGTCCGACGATGCCTCACCCCGACCCCGCACAACTCCCGCCGACGACACCAGGCCATCGCGCCGGATCCACCAGACCCCGGTCAGTCGCGGAGTCGCGGGGAACCCATCGGAGAACACGCGGAACACGACCTCGCCGCCGCGCAGCACGGCGGCCACGACCCGAACTCGACTGCCTCCACCGGCCGGCCCACGCCGAACCCGTCAACCATTGACGAGATCACGGACGGCCGTCAGGGGCAATCGGAACGAGCGGGGAGGACATCGAGCGGGACCGCGAACACGAGCCGATCCCGGAGAGCGGCGAAGGACGATCCGGACGGCGACGAGGAGACGGTCGGGCGCAAGATCGGAGCACAACGAACACTGGCTCATGACAGCCGTTGGATGTCAGGAGCCAGCTTACCCAATGTCCGACATTGGGCTGGCGAGGGGCTCTGCCCCTCGACCCCGGACGGCGACTCGGCGCCCTGCGCCGGCTCAGGCCGCGGCTTCCGTGGAGCCGTCGCCGCGGCGGGCGACCACGTTGCGGGGCGGCATGCGCCCGGCGTCGAGATAGCCGGCCCACTCGTTCATGAGCCGCCGCCGGCGCTCGAACAGGTCCGACCGAGCGTACGCCGCCTCGACCTTGTTACCGACCACGTGAGCCAGCGCCGCCTCGATGACCTCCCGCGGGTGGTCGGTCTCCTCGGCGGCCCAGTCCCGGAACGACGACCGGAAGCCGTGTGGAACGGCCTGGACCCCCTGCCGCTCCAGCAGCCGGCGCAGCACCTTCTCGTCGAGCGGCTCGCCGCCCCCGTTGGTGAACACGAGCGGACCAGCGCCGTCGCCGAGCGTCCGCGCCGCGTCGAGGATCTCCGTGGCGCGGCGGCACAAGGGCACCCGGTGCTCTCGCTGCGCCTTCATCCGCTCGGCCGGAATGGTCCACACGCGTTCCGCCGTGTCGATCTCCGTCCATTGGGCCCCGCGCACCTCGCCCCACCGCGCGGCCGTGAGCACCAGATACTCGAACGCCAGCTTGACGGCCGCAGCCGCCTCCGACGCCCGCACCGTCGCGACCGCCGCCGCCACGTCCCGATGCGGCAGCGCCCGCATGTGCCGCACGACCTCGTTCTGCTTGCCGAGCACCGGCAGCACGCGGGCGCACGGGTTGTCCGATCGGAGGTTCATCGCGATCGCCCACTCCATGACCGCGCTGATGCGCTGGCGGACGTTCCGGGCGGTCTGAACCTTGACGTGCCAGATCGGCGTGAGGACCTCCAGCACGTCGGCGCTCGTCACTTCGGAGATTCACCGGTCGCCGCGTCGTGGGCGGTCACGACGCAGGCGTTGGGCCCCGCCTCGGGCATGCGATTCTACGCGGGGGTCGCCTCCAGGGTCGATGCCCCTCAATCCGCTACGGTGGCGGCGAACCCGCGACGAAGGCTTCACGCGCGGGTGACGGTCAACGAGACGTCCAGGCTCACCCGGTCGTAAGGGACCCGCGGGACCACGGTGCCGCGCCGTCCCTCCCTCAGTTCCACGAGCCCGTAGCGCGACATCGTCTTGAGGGTCCGCGACAGGTTCGACTTGTTTCGCCCCGCGAGCCCCGCGAGCTCTGTGAGCGAGTCCCGGTCTCGGGCGGCCGCCGGCCGACGCGTCAGAGCGTCTCCAGGCCCAGGTGCTCGACGATCGGCACGAAATCGCGGTCGGCATGAAGCAGGCGATGTCCGTTCTCCAGGCAGAACGTCGCGATCAGCATGTCGATGGTCTTGCGCACGGTGACGCCGCGGACGCGGAGCGCGCGGTAGTTCCGGGCGCTGGCGAGCGCGACGGCGCGGCCGACCATGGGCTGGAACAGCAGGCGGTCCAACGCCGCCCTCGCCCTGCGTACGTCGCCCTCGGCGCCGAAGCCCTGAAGCACCTCCGCGAGAACGAGGTCGCCGATGACGATGGGCTCCACGCCCAGCAGTGCATCGAGCAGCGCCGTCTCCCGGGTCACGACGCCGTTGAAGTAGTCGATCCAGACGGAGGTATCGACGACGATCATCGGTCCCGCCGCATGCCGTCGAGCGAGCCCTCCCAGTGAAGCTTGCCGCGCAATGCCCGGATTCGCCCCTGAGCCCGCGTTTGCACCAGGAGGCGCAAGGCTGCCTCCACGGTCGCCTTCTTCGTCTTCTGGCCGGCGGCCTTCAACGCCGCCGCCATCAGCCGGTCGTCGATGTCGATGTTGGTTCGCATGGCTGCTGGTGTATGTATCGTCCCAGTATACACATCCTTCGGCTCGGCAATCCTCCGTAGTCCTCGAAGCTGCCGCTGAGCCTGCGGCTGGCGGGGGCGGCCGCCCGTGGCGAGCGCCGGCGGGGTTCCGGCATTCCGGTGACCGTCGACGACCGCTGGCACGTCGGGTCGATAACCAAGTCGATGACGGCCACGCTGCTGGCCGTGCTCGAGGATGAGGGACGACTCTCCCGGCACGACAGGCTGCCCGCATCTCGCTCTGGTGCGTTGGCCTCAATCGAGACGACCACCGAAAACGCAGACCTGCCGGCGGGCCGAACCCAGGCCCCCCGGCTCGCGGCGGAACCCGGCTATCGCCCCGGTCCGGCAGTCGCCGGGGCAATCCGGGCGCAGGCTTCGTCCATGTACCGTTGCGTGCGCGACACCGAACGACGGTCGGGATACAGATCGGCTGGAAGCGGCATGTCGCAACGCAGAAAGGCGAGCAGCTCTTCGGATCGCTGCAGGAGGGTCTCGACGCCGTCGAGGAGGTACGGCGGTTCGTCGAGACACCGGACGGCGAACCGCGGATCGATGCGCAGGGTGCCGACCACCCGCGGTCCGGCGGAATCGTCGACATCGTCGACCAGGACGACGTTGTCGCCGTTCAGAGGGACGGGGTGCTCCTGCACGTGGACGGTTGCGCTCTCCGGTTCGAACCGCAGCTCCAGACTCACCCTCCCCTGGTGAATCCTGACCGACGAGCCGAGGCGACGGCCGGCCGGCACGCCGCCCTCCCCCGGGCGTGACGCGTCCCGGCCGGGCCGTGGGTAGAAGGTGCCGCCGTCGAAGGACACCGATGAGCCCCCGCCGGGGACCGGCTCGAGAAACCACCCCGGGGTCCCGCGCCAGAGAACGAGCAGCTCCAGCATCGCGGAAGACTCCCGGTTCTCCCCGCCCGCAGGGGCCACGGGCGGAGGCGGCGTTCCCGGTGACCGCAACGGTTCCAGGCCGGCCGAGCAGTCGACCGGCTCGAGCTCCTGAGCGAACCAACTGGCCCCGACCGACGGCGAGAGCTGACGCCATGCCGCGCCCCCGAACGCCGCCGGCCGGGTGGGCGGTGACGAACAGCCCGCGGTTGCCAGGAGGAACGCGGCAATGAAGCCGGCCCCGGCGACCCGCGTCGAAGCCCTCACGGCGTCGAACAGGCAGGGCATCCCCCCAACGGGTCGGCGCCGGGCTTCCGGTGCGCGGACGGCCTGCTCCCTCGTCATGGGTGGTCTTCGCCCCGTTGCGTCTTGCCGCGCCACCACAAGGCGACTCGGTGGCGCGGCAGGGTGAGTTGCCGCATTCTATCAACTCGTCCACAACAAATGACTTATTGCCATCAATCCGGCCTCCTCGAGGCGCGCAGCCACCCGTCTGGCCTGCTCATCCGGGGTGGCGACCACTCTGAGGTCGATATCGGAGTAGCCCCGTCGACGGCTTCGCGTAGCGCCTCGACCGCCGCATACGCCGCCGCCGTCCCGCGCCGATCGCCGGGCGGCGTCTCGGAATGGTGGAGTCGCGGCACCACGGTCGGGTTGCCGGCGCCGAGGAAGGCTGGTAACGTCTCGACCCGCTCGCGCGCTTCGGCCGCCGGCTGCCGCGCGGTATACTGTCCTCGGTCGCACGGCGCGCTGGTGGACCGTAGACCCGCGGGCTCTGGAACGGACAAGCTGCGTCGGCCGTCGTCGATCCGGCGATGGCCATCTTTCGACTGCTCTCGGAGGCGGCCCTGGCGGTGGTTTCGGCGAGCCGAGCGTGCGCAAGGACGGCATCTTGCGGCTCGCAGAGCCGGGCGTCGCAGCAGACCTCAGCGCCGTCCAACTGTTGACGGCCGTCTAGACGGCGACGTTTGCCCAGGCGACCTACGGGCGGATTCCGCTCGACCTGATTTTCGATACGGGCCTGTTCGATTTCGAACGCGTCGAGCAGACGGCGGGTTGGCTTCAGGAACTGCAGGGCGGTCACACGCCAGAGACCGAGGAGTACGGCATCGGCAGCTTCGTCTATCGGAGGCGGCGGCCCTTCCATCCGGCGCGGCTAGCGGCGATCTTCGAAGGTTGCTTCGAGGGCGTGCTGCGGGCGAAGGGCGTCGTCTGGCTGGCCACGCGCCACGAGGTGGCCGGCGCGCTATCGATCGCCGGCGACTCGCTGACCTTGGAGCCCGGAGGCCATTGGTTCGCCGCGCTGGATCCGGCAGAGACCGCCGACGACCCGGAGACCCTGGAATGGTCGGCCGGGTATGGGAGCCCGACCACGGCGACCGCCGTCAGGAGCTCGTCTTCATCGGAATCGAGATGCCGAAAGAGGCCATCGAGGCCGCGCTGGACGACTGTCTGCTGACTGACGCCGAGATGGCCTCCGACGCTTCCGGGTGGGCTTCGTTGGACGACCCGCTGCCAGAGTGGATGGCGGCAGAAGAAGACGAACCGTAGTCCGTCCGCTTCCCAGCAGAAATTCGCAGCCGGTTTCGTCGGGCAGCGCCCGCCGGAGAGGGAACCCGCGGGGACCCTCACAACCGGATCACGATTCGCAACCTCGACGACGAGCCCGGGCGCGAGCCGCCGTCCTTCGACTGAGCCCCGGGCCATGACTGTGCTACTGGACACGAACGTCGTGTCGGAACTGATGCGCAAGGCGCCTGACCCGACCGTCGCCGTGCGGACCGGCCGGGACCAGGGCCAGCGTCAGGGCAGCGCGAAAACGAACAGCGTGTTGCCGTCGCTCGGGCGCAGGTCGGGCGTCAGCCGCCGCAGTCCGCTCGTGTTCAGCGAGCGGCCGGTGCTCACCGCGACGTACTGCCGGCGGCCGGCCGCGTAGGTGACGGGGAAGCCGGTGACCGGCGAGCCGAGGTTGATCTCCCACAACACCTCGCCGGTCTCGTGGTCGAGGGCCTTGAAGCGGCCGTTGGCGTCGCCGCCGAAGACGAGGCCGCCGCCGGTGGCCACGAGCGACATCGTGAACGCGGGCTGGTCGTGGGTCCAGACCGTCTCGCCGGTCTCTGCCGAGATGGCCTCGATGGTGCCGAGGTGCTCCTCGCCCGGCGTGACCTCGGTGCGCACCGTCAGGGCGTACCAGCCGACGCCGGCCGTCGCCAGCATGCGGCCGCAGGTGTGGCGCAGGGGCATGTACATCAGGTTGGTCAGGGGGCTGTAGGCGCCCGCCTCCCAGTCCTTGCCGCCGTTCCAGGTGGGGCACGCCATCACCTCCTGGCCCTCGCTCCTGAACACCACCTCGGCGTTCTCGGTCACGGCCCCGGTGGCGCCGTCGATGGCGCTGATGACGTTCTGGGCGACGGTCGGCCGCGCCCACAGGAACTCGCCGGTCTCGCGGTCGAGGGTGTAGACGACGCCGGTCTTGCCGGGGATGCCGGTGACGACGCGCCGCCGCTCGCCGGGCTGGAGGCGCGGGTTGATCCAGGTCACGGCGGTCGGATCGGGCGCGACCGCGGTGTCGACGAGAAGCCGCTCGAAGGGGTGGTCGAGGTCCCAGTGGTCGTTCAGGTGTTGGTAGTACCAGCGGATCTCGCCGGTGTCGGCGTCCAGCGCGAGGGTCGAGTTGTGGTAGAGGTGGGTGTTCCCGATCCCGCCGATCAGGAACTTGGGGGCCGGCGAGGTGACCGACGTACCGATGTAGACGAGGTTCAGGTCGGGGTCGTAGCTCGGGACCATCCACGCCCCGACGTGGCGCCGCTCCTCGAACGGCACGCCGCCCCACGTCTCGTCACCCGGCTCGCCGGGGCCGGGAATCAGGCGGGTCCGCCACAGCTCTTCACCGGTCGCCGCGTCGTGGGCGGTCACGACGCAGGCGTTGGGCCCCGCCTCGGGCATGCAGCCGCGGCCCGACACCACCTTCCCGCCGGCGACGATCGGCCCCGACGACTGGTGGGCCGGCAGCGTGCGGTAGTCGAGGATCTCCGTCTCCCACGCCAGCTCGCCGGTCGCGGCATCGAGGGCGAAGACGTAGTCGTCGACGCTGGTGTCGATGATGAGCCGGTCGTGGATGGCGACGTTCCGGTTGGTGCGCGACAGTCCGGACACGTGGTCCGAGACATCGTCCGGGAGGTCGCGCCGGTGCTCCCAGCGGAGGTCGCCGGTGACCGCGTCGAGGGCCTGGATGACGTCGCCGGGGTTCGGCATGTACATCACGCCACGGTAGACCAGCGGCGTACCCTGGTTGCTGCCGGGGGCGAGGCCGCGCGACCAGACCATGCGGAGGTCGCCGACGTTGCCCCGGTCGATCTGGTCGAGCGGGCTGTACCCCCACCCGTCGAGGGTGCGCCGCCACATCGGCCAGTCCTCGGGCCGCGGATCCTGGAGCATGGCGTCGGTGACCGGCACGAAGTCGTCGGCCGGCGCCTGCGCCTGAACCGCGGGCGCCGCCGCTGTCGTCGCCAGCAGCAAAGGGGTGAGCCACACGGCGGCGGTTGCGCGGGAGCATCGGTTCATGGGCATGGTCCTCCGATTACAGCGCGATTCTATGCGGGGTCGCCTCCAGGGTCGATGCCCTCAGTCCGCTACGGTGGCGGCGAACCCGCGGCGAGGGCTTCACGCGGCCTGTCGCGGGTGGCCGTCAACGAGACATCCAGGCTCACCCGGTCGCAAGGGACCCGCGGGATCGGACGGAGCGTACGGAGTGCGGCGGACCCGGTGCCCGGCGGGATGCCCCTGCATGGCGGGACGCCCTTGTATACTGGCGCTGACGAGGGGCGTGCGAGCGCCCGCGCGGTCGGTCGGTGTCTCGGTTCGGAGCGAGGGGGTACCGATGCAACGCAAGCGTCAGGCCTGGATTGCGGCGGCAGCCGCCGGGTCGGCCGTGCGGGGGTTCAGATGCACAAGCTCATGAGACTGCCGGTCATCCTGATGTCCGCCGCCGCCTTCTGCCTGGCGGCGTCGCCCGCCGCCGTGGCAACGGGAGCGGCGCCGGCTCCCGGCGCGCAGGCCGGGGCCGGGCTCCCCGCGGACGTCAATCCCGAGTCGCGCAGCCGGCTCGCCATCCCCGCCCCCGACCCGGCCGGCGGCCCGTCGGCGGCGGCCGACGCAATTCGGGGCGCGGGCACCGGGGTGAACGCGCGCTGGGACTCGCCGGTGGGACGCCCGCTGCTCGAGCTGGCCATCCTCATCACGGCGCGCGAGCACGACGCGCCCTTCGAGTGGTCGTTGCACGAGATGGAGGCGGTGGCGGTGGGCCTCGACCCCGACGTCATCGACGTCGTCAGGCACCGCGGGACGCTGGCAGGGCTCGGCGAGCGCGAGGCGGCGATCATCCAGGCCGGCCGTGAGATCTTCGGCGCCCACGACCTGAGCGCCGAGACCTACCGCCGCGCCGTGACGCTGTTCGGCGAGGCCAACTTCGTCGACGTCGTCGACCTGATGGCGCGCTACGCGGGCACCGCGGCCCGGCTCGCCGCGTTCAACCAGCAGATGCCCCCCGGTTGGCCGCAGTTCCTGCCGCTGCCGTTCACGCCGCCGGACGACGTCGACCCGCGCTCGCGCAGCCGCCTGCCCTCGCTGCCCGCCCCGGCCCAGACGACGCGGGCCACCCCCAGCCTCTACGGCCGCACGCTCTCTCCCCAGGGGACGGGGCCCGGGCAGATCCGGGGCCACGGCGCGGGGCGCGCATCGCTCGAGGCGAACGTCGCGCGGCCGCTCCTGGACCTCGCGATCCTCGTCACCGCGCGCGCCTACGACGTGCAGTACGCCTGGACCGTCAGCGAGCCCGCCGCGGTCGAGAACGGCCTGGACCCCGCGGTCATCGACGTCGTTCGCGACGGCGGGCCGGTCACCGGGCTGGGTGACGAGGAAGCGGCGGTGATCGCGTTCGGCCGCGAGCTCTTCGGCCCGCACACGGTGAGCCCGGAGACCTACGCCAGCGCTCTCGAGGCGGTCGGGGGGACGACGAACCTCGTCGACCTCGTCGACCTGATGGCGGAGCACGTCTCCGCCGCCACGCTGCTCATCGCGTTCGACCAGCACCTGCCGGCGGGGCTGGAGCCGCTGCTGACGATGCCGTAGGTGAGAGCGGCCGGTCTTCTCCGGCCGCCGGCCGGCAGGCGGATGCCGGGCGCGGCGAACGCGATCACGATTCGCGGCCGCTGGATCCGGACCGAACCGTAGCGGCGAAACCGTTGCGCGGTGAGAGCGGCGCCCGTGGTAACGTGGTTCTGGAACCACTCATATGAGAACACTGCTCCTGCGTGGGCTGGCCGGCCTCGCCATCGTCGTGGCGTTGGCGGCGGCGGGTACGGCCTTCCTGGTCGCCGTCTTCGACCTGCAGGTCGAGTGGGCCGGCAACGGCTTCCGGCCGCTGTTCTCGTTCGGCGATCCGGACGACCACTTCGCCGGGCTCGACGCGGACCGCGCGAGCCATCGCTCGGGCGACCGGCCCGATGGCGCCGCGAACGCGGTGGCCGGTGGCGCATCCGTGCCGGCGCCGGAACCGCGTGCCGCGGGTGACGCCGCGACGACCCCGGGCGCCGACGCCGGACTCGCGGCCGGCGCCACGGGCGCCCCGGCGTCGCCAGACCCGCCGGCCGCGCTCGATGCGGCCGCCAATCGGGACGGCGCCGCCTGGACGGATTTCCGCGGCCCGCACCGCGACGGCCGCTACACCGGGCCGGCCATCCGCACGGACTGGCCCGCCGGCGGGCTCGACCCGCTGTGGCGCCAGCCGATCGGCGGCGGCTACGCGTCGTTCGCGGTCGCGGGCGGGCTGGCGTTCACCATCGAGCAGCGGCGGGACGACGAGGTCGTCGCCGCCTACGACGTCGAGACCGGCGTCGAGCGGTGGACCCACGCCTGGCCCGCGCACTTCCGGGAGTCGATGGGCGGTCCCGGTCCGCGCGCCACCCCGACGTGGCACGCCGGCCGCGTCTACGCCCTCGGCGCGACGGGCCGGCTCGTGTGCCTCGACGCTGCCACCGGCGACGAGGTCTGGGCGCGGAACATCCTGGACGACGCCGCCGCGTCCAACCTGACCTGGGCGATGTCCGGCGCCCCCCTCGTCGTCGACGACGTGGTGGTCGTCCAGCCGGGCGGCCGGGACGGCTGGTCGGTGGCGGCCTACGACCGGATGACCGGCGAGGTCGTCTGGCACGGGCTGGACGACGTGCAGTCGTACACGTCTCCGATGCTGGTCACCCTGGGCGGGGTGCGCCAGATTCTGGTCGTCACCGCCGCCCGCGCCGCGGGTCTCCGCCCGGACGACGGCACGCTGCTCTGGGACTACCCCTGGCGGGTGCGGACGGTGCCGAACATGGCCCAGCCCCTGGTCGTCGGCGACGCCCGCCTGTTCCTGTCGGCGAGCTACGGCAAGGGGGCGGCCCTCATGGAGCTGACGCCGGACGGCGACCGGTTCACCGCCGCCACGGTCTGGGAGACGCACCGGATGCGCAACCGGTTCAGCAGCTCGGTGCTCATCGACGGCTACATCTACGGCCTCGACAACTCGATCCTGGCCTGCCTCGACGCCGCGACCGGCGAGCTCCTGTGGAAGGGCGGCCGCTACGGCACCGGGCAACTGCTCGCGGCCGGGGACCACCTGGTGATCCTGACCGAGCGCGGCGACCTCGTGCTGGTGCGCGCGACGCCCGAGCGCCACGACGAAGTGGCCCGCTTCCGCGCCATCGACGGCAAGACCTGGAACGTGCCGGCCTTCGCCGGCGGCCGCATCCTCGTCCGGAACGCCCGGCAGATGGCGGCGTTCGACCTGGCGCGGTAGCGCCCGTCGACGGTCATCTCCGGTCGGCGCGCGCCGAAAGCTCACCCTGTCACTCCAAGAGCGCCGTTTGCTGTCCGGGGCAGCTCGACGCTTCGCAACTGGCGGGGCGGCCGCTTCCGAGCGACTCGCGGCGTCGTTCGCGTCAGAGCGCCATCAGGTCCAAGTGCTCCGCGATCGTCACCATCGACCGAATCGACTACCGCACCTTCGAGAGGTCTCGACCTGATGGTGCCGGGCGCGGCGAGCGGCATCACGATCCGCGGCCGCCGGACCCGGACCGAACCGTAGCGAGATCTGCGAGCGAATCGTGGGATATCGCCCTTCCGTCTTCAGGTACCGCCCTTTCCTCGTGAGCCAGGGGAGCCCGGGTGCCCGAGGGCGTCGCGGAGGAACGCCGCGACGCGCCGCTGCGTGCGGGTCTCCCGCTCGCCGACCGGGCTCATGACCCGCCCCCGTCGATGGCGCTCACTTCAGGACCTCCCAGCGTCCGCCCTTGGTCGCCCCGACGTGCTGGACGATCCCTCCCGCAGGTGCAGCCTGTCGACGAGGGTCGGCGTCGGCTCGGCCAGCAGCGCGGCATCGACACGCCCGCTCCGCCGGGCCTCCTCCCGAAACCGGTCCACCGCCGCCTCTGACAGGTCCTCCAGGCGCGCGTGGGGTATCGAACGCCGTCCCAGTGCAATCCCTGCTTGCGCAGGAGAAACCGGGACAGCGTCGCTCCCTTCAACTCCTGTCGCGTGCTGCCGCTGCGGTAGTGGTACTCGCCCTTGCATCTGACCGGGTGCGCGTGCGGCCCCACGACGATCTCCAGGTACTCCTTGCCGGCTTCGGCCTTCAGATTGACGTCCACGACAATGCCAAGGACGTCGCGCACCTTGTTCGGAATGTCCTCCAGCAGCTTGCGGATTCCCGAAAGGCCGACGACGCCGTCGTCGTCCCGGCCGATCACCAGCACGCCACCCTCCGCGTTCGCGAAGCCGCAAATCCAGCGCAGATACTCGTCGCGCCAGCGACTCTTCCACTCGACCTTCTGGCTCTCGTTCATGCCCGCGGCCATCTGTCCCGTCACCCCGACGGGCTCATTCGCCCGCCCGCGTCGGCTCCGAAGTCGCCAGCGCGGCTCTACCGCTCTCCGTCAGTCGGTACTTCTGCAGTCGGCTGCGGGGCTTGGCCGGCACCGTGTACTCGATCAGCCGATCGGCCACGAGCCGGCTGACCACCTCGTGGAGCTGGCCGGACGCCTGCTTCTGACCCAACCGGCCGGACAGATCCGCCTTCGACAGGGGCCCGCCACCCAACAGCCCAAGCACTCTCGTCCTCAGCGACTCCGGCCGTGACTCTAGCCGGGCGGACTCTAGCTGCGCCGGCTCCGACTCTAGCTGCCCCACTACTGTCCCACACACCTTCAAATAAAGGCGGCTTGAACCTTCCAAGTCTGGTAGAATGATTTAGCCACAAGTCATTCCAAAGACAGGAGATCCAAGCCGTGGCCCATCATAACACAGTCTTCGCACAGCTCCTCAGGTTCCTTCCGAGACATGAATTCGACGCCGAGGCGCGCGAGCACCAGTGCGGTCAGGGGCTGCGCGTCATGAGCCGCTGGGCGCAGTTCGTGGCCCTTGGCTTGGCGCAGTTGACGGGCCGACAGAGTCTGCGGGACATCGTGAGCAACCTCGGCGCCCAGGGGCGCAAGCTCTATCATCTCGGCGTGGGGACCGTCAGTCGTTCGTCGCTGGCGCGGGTCAACACCGAGCCACTACTGTCCCACACACCTTCAAATAAAGGCGGCTTGGACCTTCCAAATCTGGTAGAATGATTTAGCCACAAGTCATTCCAAAGACAGGAGATCCAAGCCGTGGCCCATCATAACACAGTCTTCGCGCAACTCCTCAGGTTCCTCCCGAGACATGAATTCGACGCCGAGGCGCGCGAGCACCAGTGCGGTCAGGGGCTGCGCGTCATGAGCCGCTGGGCGCAGTTCGTGGCCCTTGGCTTGGCGCAGCTAACGGGCCGACAGAGCCTGCGGGACATCGTGAGCAACCTCGGCGCCCAGGGGCGCAAGCTCTACCATCTCGGCGTGGGAACCGTCAGTCGCTCGTCGTTGGCGCGCGTCAATACCGAGCAGCCGTACACCCTCTACGAAGCGCTGTTCGGACGCCTGTTGAGCCGCTGCCAGGAACGCGCGCCGAGGCACGGCTTTCGGTTCAAGAACAAGTTGTACTCCGTCGATGCGTCCACCATCGATCTGTGTCTGTCGGTCTTCCCGTGGGCGTCGTTTCGGCGCACGAAGGCGGCCGTCAAGCTGCACGTCGGACTGGATCACGGCGGCCATCTGCCGACTTTCGTCAGTGTGACCGACGGCAAGACCGCCGACGTCACGGCGGCCCGTATCTGGGAGTTTCCGGCCGGCAGCGTGGTCGTGGCGGACCGCGCGTATCTGGACTTCAAGTGGTTCCATCAGTTGCAGGCGCGGGGCGTGACCTTCGTGACGCGTCTGAAGCGGGGCGTGCGGTATCGGGTCACGGAAGCGCACGCCGTCCGCCCCGGGACCGGGGTCATCAGCGACGAGACGATCGAGCTGACGAGCGCGCGTGGCCGCAAGGCATATGGTGAGCCGCTACGGCGGGTGGTCTACAAGGACCCGGAGACGAAGAACCGGTACGTGTTCGTGACCAACAACACGACATGGGTGGCCAAGACGATTGCGGACATCTACAAATCGCGGTGGCAGATCGAGCTGTTTTTCAAGTGGATCAAGCAACATCTGAAGGTGAAGCGGTTCGTGGGCCGGTCGAAGAACGCGGTCTTGACGCAGTTGTGGGTGGCGATGTGCATGTACCTGCTGTTGGCGTATCTGAAGTTCCTCATGCGAGTGAGCTGGAGCCTTTACAAGATGCTGCAGGTGCTCCAGCTCAACCTGTTTGAACGTCGGCCACTCCTGGATCTTCTCACGACGCCGTCGCCGCCGGGTCCTGACCCTCCCGACCCCCAGTTGTCGCTGACGTGGGCCTAAAATCGCCAAAAATGTGGGACACTAGTGACACCGAGCAGCCGTACACTCTCTACGAAGCGCTGTTCGGACGCCTGTTGAGCCGCTGCCAGGCGCACGCGCCGAGGCACGGCTTTCGGTTCAAGAACAAGTTGTACGCCGTCGATGCGTCCACCATCGACTTGTGCCTGTCGGTCTTTCCGTGGGCGTCGTTTCGACGCACCAAGGCGGCCGTCAAGCTGCACGTCGGACTGGATCAGGAGGGTCATCTGCCGAGCTTCGTCCAAGTGACCGACGGCAAGACCGCCGACGTCACGGCGGTCCGAACCTGGACATTCCCGGCCGGGAGCGTGGTCGTGGCGGCCGGGCGTATCTGGACTTCAAGTGGTTCCATCAATTGCAGGCGCAGGGCGTGACCTTCGTGACGCGCCTGAAGCGGGGCGTGCGGTACGGGGTCACTGAAGCGCACGCGGTCCGCCCCGGGACCGGGGTCATCAGCGACGAGACGATCG
Organism: Vicinamibacterales bacterium; assembly: GCA_965215105.1. GTDB lineage: Bacteria > Acidobacteriota > Vicinamibacteria > Vicinamibacterales > UBA8438 > JAJEEA01. Next base: position 4,041,978 of record OZ244051.1, on the reverse strand, counting down.
AGCTGACGAGCGCGCGTGGCCGCAAGGCGTATGCGGAGCCGCTGCGGCGGGTGGTCTACAAGGACCTGAAGACGAAGAACCGGTACGTGTTCGTGACCAACAACACGACGTGGGTGGCCAAAACGATTGCGGACATCTACAAATCACGGTGGCAGATCGAGCTGTTTTTTAAGTGGATCAAGCAGCATCTGAAGGTGAAGCGGTTCGTGGGCCGGTCGAAGAACGCAGTCTTGACCCAGCTATGGGTGGCGATGTGCATGTACCTGCTGTTGGCGTATCTCAAGTTCCTCATGCGAGTGAGTTGGAGCCTTTACAAGATGCTGCAGGTACTCCAGCTCAACCTGTTTGAACGCCGGCCACTCCAGGATCTTCTCACAACACCGTCGCCACCGGGTCTTGGCCCTCCCGACCCCCAGTTGTCGCTGACGTGGGCCTAAATCACCAAAAATGTGGGACACTAGTGTAGCTGCCCCGACTCTAGCCGCGCCGCTGGCTGCGAATGCAGCCCCGACTCCGGCTGCGACTCGACGCTCCCTCGCATGCTGCGCCGCACATCGTCCGGGTCGGTGAACACGACCGGCTGCCCGGCCAGCGCCGCGCGCCGTATTCTGGTCACGAACCGCCCGGTCGCCTCGAACTCCGGTTCGCGGAGGCCCGCGCCCATGCAGCGTTCGATCATGTCGAGCGTACCCGTCCCCATCTGCTCGATGTACTTGGCCAGGTACATCGCGCGCGCCATCAACGGGTTGCCGGGCACAGACTGGTGGGGCACCCGCAGCTTGTCGAGGGTCAGCGGCGGCGGCAGCGTGCCGGGGTTCCAGACCTCCAGCCGGTCGGCGAACAGCATGACCTGAACGCTGGCGTCGCTCGTGTAGTCGCGGTGCGCCACGGCGTTGACGATGGCCTCGGTCACGACCTCCTTCGGGATCTCGTAGGCGACGGGCGCCTGGACGCTCTCCGCTCGGGTGCCCACCGACAGCGCGATCTTGCTGAGCACGAAGTCCACGGCCTGATCGACCAGCTCGAACACCGTGCCCTTGTATACCTGATGAGACGGAATCGGCTTGGCGACCCGCGTCCCGTGGAAGTGGGCGCACTTGACCTCCGAGGAGATCAGGAACCGCTGCGGCCGCTTCCCGAACAGCAGCACCGCGGCATTCGTCAGCCGCCCCCGGTTCAGCAGGTTCAGGTGTTCGAGCAACGCTTCGGGCGCCGCGTCGTCGGCCAGCGGGAACTGCCTCGCCCGGCGCGCCGTGCCGATGAACGCCGTCATGCGTTCGCGGTCGAGATCGCCGAACGCCGCATCCGTGCACGGCGCCGCGTCGAACGGTCCCCAGCGCAGAAGCTCCCTGCCCTCCAGGTACTCCACCAGTGCCGCGTAGAGCCCGGCCACCAGATCGGCGGAGGTTCTGAACCGCCGGCGCACCAGTTCGGCCTGCGCCCTGTCGATCAACGCCTTCATCCTGGGATGCCGGGTGTCGCTGGCCCCGCCCCGCACGAAGATCAGCCGGTGCTTGCCGAGCGCCCCTGCCCGGTCGAACTCGCGCTCCGTCGGGGAGACTCGCTGTGCATCCTCTGATCCGTAGTCGCGCCCGAACAGCCCGACGTAGACGTCGCACTGCTCGACCTCGTCCAGGTACAGCGCGTCAGGCCGCTGATCCGTCGCTGGTACGTCCTCGAACAGGAACGCCTCGAAGAGCCGCCGCATCCAACGGGTCGCCCCGCAGATAGTCGCGCAACGCTGCCCGCTCCTCCGCGAACTCGTGCTGGACGCTGCTCACGAAGATGCGGAGCGGAGTCATAGTGCCGTTGCGGCGACCTCCGGTTCGACCAGCCGCACCCGGCCGGTGAGAAGCTGCTGCATCATGCCCCGCTTGACGGCGCTGGTCTTGTCGACCCGTCGCTCAAGGGCGGCGACCTCGGCGTCCATGTCGGACAGGACGCTTGCTATTGCCAATTGTTCTTCGTAGTCGGGGATAGTCAGTGGCCCTGGCGAACGCGGCGATGATGGTGTTGATCTGCGCGCCGATGTCCTTCCTGCCCTTCAGCGCCGCGATGTCGGCGAAGCCGCCGCCGGCGGGGACGTCGATGAGGGCGTCGGGGCGGCCGGCGTGCCGGTCGGAGACGTACTTCATGAAGAGCAGCGTCAGGACGTAGTCCTTGTACTGCGAGGTGTCCATGCCGCCGCGCAGCTCGTCGCAGCTCCGCCAGAGCGAGGAGTACAACTGGGACTTCTTCAGGGCCATGGGATGCGGGTCTCGCGGTCGTTGCGCGGATTATCGACCGTCTGCGCAGGCCGTTCAAGCGCCGGTTCGCTAACGTGGAGATGCGTCGCGGACCGGGCAGGCTGGCCCGAGGCCGGACGGTCCGGTACAATGCGGACGACGGTGCCGTGGCGCCGCGTTCCGTGACCTGACGCGGATGGACGCGAGGGCCGGGACGCCCCGGGGGGACGGCGATGCTGCGACTCTCCAAAAAGGCCGAGTACGCGCTGATGGCGCTCAAGGACCTCGCCTCGCGCCCCGCGGCCGAGGCGGCGAGCGCGCGCGAGATCGCCGAACGGTACGGCATCCCCATCGAGCTGATGGCGAAGGTGCTGCAGCGCCTGGTGCGGCAGGACCTGCTGGCCTCGCACCACGGGACGCGCGGCGGCTACCAGCTCTCCCGGTCGGCCCGCCTCATCTCGGTGGCCGACGTCATCGAGGCGATCGACGGTCCGGTGATGGTCACCGCCTGCACGAGCGCCGACGACGACTGCGAGCAGTACGCCACCTGCAACATCCGTGATCCCCTGTGGCGCATCAAGGACCAGATCGTCCACGCCCTGAACTCCTACAGCCTGCAGGCGCTGGCCGCCGACGAGCCGCCCCTCGTCCCGATCTCGGTGGCGAGGCGGCCTTCAGCACGAGAGATGGCCCTGGAGCCGACTGCGGTGCCGGACCGCTAGCCCGTCGTCCCGCGGCCCCGCTTGCCCGCCCAACCGCGTGCGATCCGCGTTCGCCGGTGACCAGGGATGGACCTGCCGATCTACATGGACGGCCATGCGACGACCCGGGTCGACCCGCGGGTCGTCGAGGCGATGCTGCCGTTCTTCAGCGACGACTACGGCAACGCCGCGAGCCGGCACCACCGGTTCGGCTGGCAGGCTCGCGACGCGGTGGCCGATGCGCGGGCGTCGGTGGCGAAGCTGATCGGGGCGGCGGCGCGTGACCTCGTCTTCACGAGCGGCGCCACCGAGTCGAACAACCTGGCCCTGAAGGGGGTCGCCGAGGCGTCGCGGGACCGCGGGAACCACATCGTCACGGTCGAGACCGAGCATCGGGCGGTCCTCGACCCTTGCGCGCGCCTCGCGCGGCAGGGGATGCGGGTGTCGCATCTCCCGGTGCGGACGGACGGCCTCGTGACCCCGGCGTCGCTCGAGGCGGCCCTCGGTCCCGAGACCGTACTCGTCTCGATCATGGCGGCGAACAACGAGATCGGGGTGGTGCAGCCCGTCGCCGACCTCGCGCGGGTCGCCCGCGCGCGCGGGGTGCCGTTGCACACCGACGCGGCGCAGGCGGCCGGCTTCGTGCCCGTCGACATCGAGGCCGCGGGCGTCGACCTGCTGTCGCTGACCGCCCACAAGCTGTACGGCCCGAAGGGCGTGGGCGCCCTGTTCGTGCGCCGGGGCGTGGCGTTGGCGGCGATGATGGACGGCGGCGGGCACGAGGCCGGCCTCCGGTCCGGGACCCTGAACGTGCCCGCCATCGTTGGCTTCGGCCGCGCCGCCGACATCTGCCGGGAGGAGATGGCGGGCGAGGCGGTCCGCTTGCGGGGGCTGCGGGATCGGCTGTGGGAGAAGCTGCGGCGGGCGCTGAGCGGGGTGACGGTGAATGGGTCGATGGCGTCGCGGTTGCCCCACAACCTCAACGTCAGCGTCGAGGGCGTGAACGGCGAGCAGTTGCTGACGGGGCTGAGCAACGTGGCGGTCTCCTCGGGGGCCGCGTGCACGTCGCTCCGCGAGGAGTCGTCGCACGTGCTGCGGGCGCTGGGCGTCGACGACGTACTCGCCCGGGCGTCGATCCGCTTCGGCCTCGGCCGCTTCAACACCGAGGCCGAGGTCGACCGCGTGGCCGATGCTCTCTGCACCCTCGTCGAACGGCTGCGTGCCCCGGCGCCCGTCTTCGAGGTCGACGACGACGACCTGCCGGCGGAGTGGCGCTGACCCGCCGATCGTCGCTTCGACTCCGCCCGGCGCCCAATCGGCGCTCCGGGAGTACGCGTCGCGCCACGGCGCAGGCTCCCGCCCGCCCGTGCCCCCGGATGGCGGTCGAGCCGGGGCCGGAACCGGCGCCCTCGCCGAGTGAGGTACACTGGGTGGCGCCATGATCGAGATCACCGAGGCGGCGGCGAAGCGAATCCACAGCGCGATGCACCAGGAGGGGATGACCGACGGCGGCCTCCGCGTCGGCGTGAAGGCCGGCGGCTGCTCGGGGTTGAGCTACGTCTTCAAGTGGGAGCGGTCGCCGACCCCCGACGACGAGGTCTTCGAGAGCCCCGGCGGAGCGAAGATCTACGTCGACCCGAAGAGCTTCAAGTATCTCGACGGCACGGTGCTCGACTGCGACCCGAACATGCTCGGGCAGTCGCTGGTCCTGCGCAACCCCAACGCCAAGGCCGAGTGCGGCTGCGGCCTGTCGTTCGGCGTCTAGGAGCACCCGCCCGACAGCCAGGCCTGTATGGTCCAGCCCGACCGACGCGGCGGCGAGGCGGCTCTCACGCGCCCGTTGGTCGTGGTGTCCAACCGCGAGCCCTACATCCATTCGCGCGCCGAGGACGGGAGCGTCGCCTGGTCGCCCACCACCGGCGGCGTCGCGGTGGCCCTCGACGCCCTGATGCGCGAGCGCGGGGGGGTCTGGATTGCCCACGGGGCCGGCGACGCGGACCGGCTGGCCGTCGACGACGACGACCGGGTCCGGGTGCCCCCGGATGCGCCCGCCTACGATCTCCGGCGCATCTGGCTCACCGAGGCCGAGGAGCACCACTACTACGAGGGGTTCGCCAACGAGGGCCTGTGGCCGCTCTGCCACGTCGCCCACGTCAAGCCGGTGTTCCGGACCGAGGACTGGCGGATCTACCAGAGCGTCAACCGCCGCTTCGCCCACACCGTCCACGCCGAGCTGCCGGACGTCGCCGCCCCGATCTTCGTCCAGGACTACCACCTCACCCTGGTCCCGCGGTTCCTGCGGGAGCTGAGGCCGGGAGCGCGGGTCGCCCTGTTCTGGCACATCCCGTTCCCCCATCCCGACCAGTTGCGCATCTGCCCCTATCGCCGCGAGATCCTCGAGGGGCTGGCCGACTGCGACCTCCTCGCGTTCCAGCTCGAGCGCGACCGGCGCAACTTCCTGGCCGCGGCGCGGGCCGAGCTCGGCGCGCGGGGGAGCGGCAGCCGGCTCGAGGTCGGGGGCCGCACCATGGCCGTCTGCGCGGTGCCCATCGGCGTGGACTACGACCGCATCCAGGCGGTGACCCGGGCGCCGGCCTTCGAGGCCGAGCAGACCCGGCTGCGCCGCGAGCTGCGCATCGACACCGCGCTCATCGGGGTGGGCGTCGACCGGCTCGACTACACCAAGGGGATACCGGAGCGCCTCAGCGCCCTCGACGCGTTGTTCACGCGGTGGCCGGGCCTCAACCGCCAGCTCACGTTCGTCCAGATCGCGGTGCCGTCCCGGTCGACGCTCGACAGCTATGCCGCGGTCGAATCCGACATCGACCGGCGGGTGGCCGAGATCAACGCCAAGCACGCGCGGGCGGACGGCGTCGGGCCGATCCGCTACCGCAAGTCGGCCCTGCGCATGCGGCGGTTGACGGCGTTGTACGGGCTGGCCGACTTCTGCATCGTCAGCTCGCTGCACGACGGGATGAACCTGGTGGCGAAGGAGTTCGTCGCGGCCCGCGAGGACCTCGGCGGGGTCCTGGTGCTGAGCGAGCTCGCCGGGGCGGCGCAGGAGCTGACGGAAGCCGTCATCATCAACCCCTACGACGTCGAGGGGTTCGCCGACGGGCTCCAGCTCGCCCTCGACATGCAGCACGACGAGCGCGAGCGGCGCATGCGCGCCCTGCGGCGGGTGGTGGCGGGCCGCGATGTCTTCCGGTGGGCCACGGAGATTCTGGAAGAGCTCGAGAACCTCGATCCCCGCTCGCTTCCTCCCGCCCCCGGGCGGTTGCCCCGCCGGCGTTGACCGCCCTCTAGACGTCGTCGTCTTCGGCTTCCGCGTACACCTGGGGCGCCCGTTTCACCACCACCGTCAGGCCGAAGAGCACGATGAGGGTGGACGCGGCGAGTCCCAGGCGGGCGCCCCGTCCCATCGAGGGGGCGACGACCGGGACCGCGCTTCCCCCTTCGACGATGGCCCGGGCCTGCGAGGTGACCCAGCCCTGCTGGCTGGCGGCCCGCTCCATCAGCCGCTCCGAGAGGAACAGGATGCCGAACGCGAGCAGCCCCACGAGGAGCAGCGGATGCCGCGAGTTCTTCTGCGTGACGATGCTCGCAATCGCCAGGCCGATCGCCATCGCGGCGAGCCCCAGGACCCAGAGCCCGGCGAGGTCCGGCACCCCGCCGAAGCGCTGCTCGCCGACCTCGATCCACGGCATGAACGCGCTGGCGCCGAGCAGCAGGCCGGCCCCGATGGGGAAGTAGTAGGCGCGCATCGGGTGCCGCACGACATCGCCTGGGGTCATGCCGGCCAGTGTAGCACCCGGCGGCGCCCCGGGACGGATGGACACGGCGACCGCAAGGCCGCCCGGTCGCGCGGTCAGCGGTCCGCGGTCAGGGCGACGAGGCGGTCGAGGAGCCGCTCGACGGCGGCGGGGTCGGGCAGGCGGTGGGCCGCGGCCGACGGGGCCCGGCCGACGATGACGGTCACGCCGCGGTCGCCGACGGCCTCGAACGCATGCTCGTCGGTGCGGTCGTCACCCAGGTAGACCGCGCGCATGGGCGCGCCGAGCCGGCGGGTCGCGTCCTCCTCTATCCAGCGGACCGCGTTGCCCTTGTTCCAGGCGATGTCCGGGAGCAGCTCGAACACGCAGTGCCCGCGCTGAACCCGGGCGCGCCCCGCTTCGAGGGCGGGGGAGGCGAGCGTCCAGAAGGTCTCCTCCGCCCGCGCCCGGTCTTCCGGGGCGGCGGCGCGGACGTGCAGGGCCACCGACAGGTCCTTGTCTTCCAGGAAGACCCCGTCGAGATGGCGGACGGCGGCGGCCAGCGACGCCCTCAGCTCCTGCAGCCGGCCGCGGTAGGCGGCAAGGTGGCCGATGGTGAACCCGTCCCCGGGTCCGAGGATCTCCATGCCGTGGAGGCCGGCGTAGTAGACCGGCCCGTCCAGCGCGGTGCGGTCCCGGATGTCGGCGGCCCGCCGCCCGCTGACGATGCCCACGGATACCCCGGGCCGATGGGCGAGGGTGGACAGCGCGTCGCGGCGCGTCCGGGGCAGATGCACGGACTCCGGGTCGTTCCGGAACTCGCACAACGTCCCGTCGAAATCGCTCAGCAGCAGTACCCGGGGCCGGCCGCGGGCGAGGATCGCCTCCGCGATGTCCGCCACCGAAGAGAATGCGGTCGGGCCGCCCGGGGGCGCGTCCGGAGACCGCCGATCAGCGTCGGGTGGTGCGGGGCGACCCGGATCGGCCATTGGAACCGGCGCTACGCGTGGCCGGCGGGGCCGGCTCGCACAGGTTGTCTTCGGCGTCCGTCGCCGGCGCGCCCGGGAGAACCCGGGTCACGTTCAGCAGGTACAGCCGGTAGGTGCCCGGGTCGCGCCCCGGGTTGCCGCATATCTTCACGCGGTCGCCGACGTTGAGGTCGGCCGCCGTCCATCCCATGCGCCGCAGCCGGCTCGCGGCGCGCCACTCGACCGCCCAGGTGTGGAGGTCGCCGTCGCGGTCCGCCACGCGGACGTGCACCATCGAGTGCGGGTTGCCGAACAGGAAGGACGTCACGTCGCCTTCGAGAACGATGGTGCGTTCCTCGTCGTAGACCTCGGCGGTCGGGTGATGCGGGTTGCCGAGCACGAAGGACGTCACGCCGCCTTCGAGAACGATGGTGCGACCCTCGTCGCGGGCCTCGGAGGTCGGGTGATGGGCGTGAACCGGCAGGCCCGTCAGACCGGCGCCCGCGACGATCAGCACGGCCAGGTAGCGCGTCATGGTTCCCCTCCTCCTCGGAGCCCCGCGGGCCTGCGGTCGCGACGACCAACCGCTATCATACTGCGGGACCCCTTGCGGTTTCATTTCTGAAGTTTGCCTGAACGGGCCGGCGGGGCCGGCGGTTCGCGCCGAGGAATCGCGCGGACTGCTGTAGGCTTGGTTGGACGGGCGGCGGCGCCGGGAGGCGGCGCCCCGCGCCTCGTCGGTGCGCGGTCCGGAAGCCGCCGGTCGGTTCGGAACCGTCATGGCCCTGGAGCCGTCGGACGCGATCGGAGACCGTCAGTGATGCCGCCGACCGACACGAGCCCGTCTGGAGACGGGACCGCCGAGGGGCCGCGGTCCGCGTCGGCCGGCCGCCTGCTCGTCGTCGAGGACGAGGAGAAGGTCGCCCTCGCCCTGCGCGAGGGCCTCGAGGGCGAAGGCTACGACGTCGTCGTCGAGACCACCGGCGAGGGCGCCTTCTTCCGCCTCGCGCGGGACCGGTTCGAGGTCATCCTGCTCGACCTGATGCTGCCGGGGCGCGACGGGCTCGAGATTCTCTCGGCCCTGCGCGAGCAGGGACTCGACACGCCGGTGGTGGTGTTGACGGCGAAGGACACCCTGGAGGACCGCGTCGTCGGGCTCGACGCCGGGGCGGACGACTACCTGGTGAAGCCCTTCGCGTTCGCCGAGCTGCTCGCGCGCCTTCGCGCCGTCGGCCGCCGCGGGCGAGCGAGTGACGCGGAGCGCCTGGCCGTCGACACGCTCGAGGTCGACAGGGCGACCCGGCGGGTCACGCGCGGCGGCCGGGCCATCGATCTGACCGTGAAGGAGTTCGACCTGCTGCACTACCTGACCGGCAACGCCCGCCAGGTCGTGTCGCGCGATACCCTGGCTCGCGAGGTGTGGCGCGAGACGGCCCGCAGCACGACCCTCGACAACGTGATCGACGTCCACATCTCCCGGTTGCGGCGCAAGATCGACCTCGACCATCCCGTCAAGCTGATTCACACCGTGCGCGGAGTCGGCTTCATGCTGCGGGCGGGTGAGCAATGAGCTGGCTCTGGGGTCCGCACACGCTGCGGGCGCGGCTGACGCTCTGGTACATGGCGGCCATGGTGGCGGTGCTGGGGGTCTACGTCTCGGTGGTTCTGGTCCTGGTGGCCCGCAACCTGTCGGGCGCCCTCGACGCCCGCCTGCGCAGCGACTTCCGCTGGGCGGCGGAGATGGCCGAGCAGGGTCCCGACGGCTCCCTGTCCTGGTTCGAGGGGGAGCCGTGGTCGGACGGCCCCTGGCTCCAGGTCTGGACTCCCGACGGCGAGCTCATCTATCGAACCTCGGTCGCGGTGCGGCTGCCGGTGCCGGCGAGCGAGGCGCTCGTCGACGCGGCGGACGGCCGGATCCGCTCGTTGCCGGGCGAGCCGGCGCCGTTCCGGATTCTCGGAGACCGCGCCACCGTGGGCGGCCGGCCGGTGGTGATACAGGTCGGCCGTTCCGAGGCCTTCATGCGGCTCGAGGTGCGCGAGCTCGCCATCCTCCTGCTCCTGGGCCTGCCCCTGACGGTGGCGGCGGCCGGCGCCGGCGGCTATCTCCTGGCGCGGGGGGCGCTGTCGCCCCTGCACCGCATGGCCGAGCGGGCCCGCGCCATCACCGCGGCGAATCTCGACGAGCGGCTGCCCATCGACAGCCCCCGCGACGAGCTCGGCCGGCTCGCGGCGGTGTTCAACGACACCCTCGGCCGGCTCGAGTCCTCGTTCAAGCAGATGCGGCGGTTCACCGCCGACGTGTCGCACGAGCTGCGGACGCCGCTGACTGCCATCCGCAGCGTCGGGGAGGTCGGCCTGCGCGAGCATCGCGACGCCGGCGCCTACGAGCAGGTCATCCAGAGCATGCTCGAGGAGACCGACCGGTTGACGCGCCTCATCGATCGGCTGCTGCTCGTGTCGCGCGCCGACCGCGGCGATCTCGCGCTGGCGCACCGGCCGGTCGAGCTCGGCGCCCTCGCCGACGACGTGGCCGCGCACCTCGGGGTGCTGGCCGAGGAGAAGAGGCAGTCCATGACCGTCGAGCACGCGGCCCGGCCGCGGTGCCTCGGCGACCGGATTGCGTTGCGGCAGGCGGTCATCAACCTCGTGGACAACGCAATCCGTTACACGGCGGCGGAGGGCGAGATCCGCCTTCGCGTGGCCGTCGCGTCCGGCGACGCGGTCCTCGAGGTGAGCGACACGGGTCCCGGCATTCCGGACCGCGACCGGTCGCGGCTCTTCGACCGGTTCTACCGCGGCGCGCAGGGTGCGGCGTCCGGGGGCAGCGGCCTGGGGCTCTCCATCGCCAAGTGGGCGGTCGAGGCCAGTCACGGCCAGCTTGCCTACGAGCGCCTCGCCGGCCGCGGCAGCCTGTTTCGAATCACCCTCCCGCTGGCGCCGGCCCCGCCGGTGGGGGAGCCGGCGTCGCCGGCCGCGGGTGTTGCGTGACCACCCTCACCGGCGCCGGCGTGGCGGTTGCCTGGGGCGGGCGCTCCGGCGTACGATAGGCGGATGCCGGACGTTGCAGTCGCTCCGCCGTCACCGACGCGGCTCGCGCGGACCGGGCTCCTCGACATCGTCGAGAAGCTCGACGGCGGGGTCCGGCTGAGCCACGACGACGGCGTGAGGCTGTTCGCCTGCCCCGACCTCCTGGCCCTGGGGTGGCTCGCCAACCGCGAGCGCGAGCGGCGGCACGCCGGCCGGACGTACTTCAACCACAACATCCGCATCGAGGCGACCAACGTCTGCGTCGCGAGCTGCCTGTTCTGCGCGTTCGCGCGGCTGCAGCCCGCCGACGACGGCGCCTACACCCTGACCCTCGAGCAGGTGTGGGACAAGCTGCGGTCCCGCCGCGACCAGGCCCTGACTGAGGTGCACGTGGTCAACGGCCTGCACCCGGACCTGCCGTTCGACTACTACCTGGAGCTGCTGCGGGGGTTCAAGCGCATCCGCCCCGACGTGCACCTCAAGTGCTTCACGGCGGTGGAGATCGCGTTCTTCGCGGACCTCTACGGCAGGACCGACGAGCAGGTGCTGCGCGAGCTGATGGCGGCGGGGCTCGACTCGCTGCCGGGAGGCGGGGCCGAGGTCTTCGCCGAGCGCGTCCGCCGCAAGATCTGTCACGACAAGTGCGGCACCGAGCGCTACCTCGACATCCACCGCACCGCGCACCGGCTCGGCATGCGCTCGAACGTGACGATGCTCTACGGGCACATCGAGACCGACGACGAGCGGGTCGACCACATGCTGCGGGCCCGCGCCCTGCAGGACGAGACGGGCGGGTTCCAGGCGTTCATCCCCCTGGCGTTCCACCCCGACAACAACCAGATGCGGAAGCTGCCGGCCCCGACCGCCGCCGACACCCTGCGGGTGCACGCGGTGGCGCGGCTCGTGCTCGACAACGTGCCCCACATCAAGGCGTTCTGGATCGCGACCGGGGTCGAGACGGCGCAGACGGCCCTGTGGTTCGGGGTCGACGACCTCGACGGGACGGTCCAGGAGGAGCAGATCTACCACATGGCCGGCGCCCGGACGCCGGAGGCGATGACCACCGACGACATCAGCCGGCTGATCCGCGTCGCGGGCCGCGACCCGGTCGAGCGCGACACGCTCTACAACGTCGTCTCGGCGTGAGTCCGCGCCGTCGCGGTGCCGGCTCCCACACGGGAGGGTGTCGCGGTTCCGCGGGGACGCCGGCCACCCGGCGACGCACGTTCGGGTCGCGCACGTCCGGCGACCCACATCCCGAAGCTGTCCAGTCCCGACAACCTGACGAACCCACGAGGAGAGAATCCCGCATGGCGCACGAGCTTCCCGGTTTGCCCTATGGTTTCGACGCCCTCGCCCCGCACATCGACGAGCAGACGATGCGCATTCACCATGGCAAGCACCACGCGACCTATGTCGCCAAGCTGAACGGCGCCCTCGAGGACCATCCGGACCTCCAGGGCCGGAGCGTGGAGGAGCTCGTCGGCGATCTCGACGCGGTGCCCGAGGGCGTCCGCACCGCGGTGCGCAACAACGGCGGCGGGCACGCCAACCACACCCTGTTCTGGCAGGTCATGGCCCCCGGCGCGGGCGGCGCGCCGACCGGGGCCGTCGCCGACGCCATCAACGGCGCCTTCGGCGGCTTCGACGCCTTCAAGGAGAAGTTCGCGGCGGCCGCCGTGGGCCGCTTCGGTAGCGGTTGGGCGTGGCTCGTCAAGGACGGCGGCTCGGTGGCCATCGAGAGCACGCCGAACCAGGACACGCCGCTCATGAGCGGCCGGGTCCCCGTGCTCGGGCTCGACGTGTGGGAGCACGCCTACTACCTGAACTACCAGAACCGGCGCCCCGACTACATCGCGGCGTGGTGGAACGTCGTGAACTGGGACGAGGTCAACCGCCGGCTGGGCTAGCCGTCGTGCGCGGCGCGTCAAGATGACCCTGTCCTTCGTCCTCTTCCTGTTCCTGGCCCACCTGGGCGTCGGCATCGTCTTCACCCTGGCCCTCGTGGGCAGGGAGGCCGGCGTCAAGTTCTTCCGGTTCAACGCCGGGTTCGCGGCGGTGTTGCTGCTCGTGGCGCTGGCCATGCGTCCCGAGCCGGTGCGGCTGGGGACGGACGCGCAGGGGGTGGCCCTGGCGCTGCTCCTGACCGCGACGGGCGCGGTGCTCGTCTACTGGGCGACCGTCGGGCGCGTGCTGGCGCGGTTGCGGCCGCTGTGGGTGTGGACGGCGGTGCTCTCGGGCGGCGCGGCCCTCGTGGCGCAGGGGCTGGCCGCGGCGGGCGGCGGGGGGCTGCCGGCGGTCCTGACCGCGGCGAGCTTCCTGACCTCGGCGGCCCTGCTGGGGGGCACGTCCACGGCGATGATCCTCGGGCACTGGTACCTGGTGCTGCCGTCGATGGACGTGTCACTGCTCCAGTCGGTGGTCCGGTTCCACATCGGCTCGACGGCGCTGCGCATCCTCGTCGTGGCGGCCGCGGTGTGGTGGGGGATCGCCCTGGCCGAGCTGCCGGGGGTTCCGTTCGACCGCTACATCCTCTCGATCGACGGCGTGTTCTTCTGGCAGCGGGTGCTCTTCGGCCTGCTCGGGCCGGTGGTCCTGGCGTACCTGACGTGGGAGACCGCCAAGATCCGGTCCACCCAGTCGGCCACCGGCATCCTCTACGTCGACTTCTTCACCGTCATCGTGGGCGAGGTGCTGGCGAAGTACCTGCTCGTGGCCACTTCGGTGCCGGTCTGATTCATCATGGACGTCACCGTGCGTCGCGGGGGCGGGATCGGCGACGACCGTCCGATCGTCGAACCCGTCTGATTCGCCATGGAAGTCACCGTTCGCTGCCACCAGTGCGACAGCGCCCTACCCGTGCGGCCGGAAGATGAGTCGGCGCAGATCGACTGCGGCCGGTGCGGCCAGGCCTTCCTGCTGTCGTTCTCCGACGACGTCCGCGCCGACCGGCAGGTGGACCGGTGCCCGGTCTGCCGGGGGGGCGACTTCTACCTGCGGAAGGACTTCGACCCCAAGCTCGGGGTGTCCATCGTGGTCATCGGGGCCCTGATCAGCGCCGGCTTCTACTACTTCGGCCTCGACCTCGTCGCCTACGGCATCCTCGCCGCCGCCACCCTGATCGACCTCGCGATCTACCGCCGGCTGAGCGACCTCACCGTCTGCTACCGCTGCCACGCCGAGTTCCGCGGCGCCTACGACCGGACCGCGGGGGCCTTCGACCTGCACACGGCCGACGTGCTCGAGCCCGAGTACGAGCGCCAGGTCGGCAAGCGGTAGGCCGGATGCCGGTCCCGCAGCGCACACCGCAGCCCTGAGCTTCTGGCTTCTAGCGGAAGATCCGCGCTGCGACGACAACGGGGCGGCAGTCTTCGATGGCGCCTGAAGGCGGGAACGCACACTCGAGGGCATGGCCGAAACCCATGTCGGAGGTCGCCCGCGAGGGATCGATGGTGATGGCCCGCGTGTCGGCGTCCACGCCGGGTGCCGGCACGATGATCGTGTCGCCCCGCTGTGCGTGGGTCGGCGTCAGGATGACGCCCGCAAGCGCCGTCGCGGCCGCCACGGCCCGCGTCGAGCGTCGTCGCCAGGTCCGGTTCGTTCGGTTCTCGATCATCTTCAACCCCAGTCTGCCAGAGGCGCCGCCCCGCCCGGAACGCCGGTGCCCTGGTGAAGGCGCGTTCCGGCGCGTCGCCGCGCATCTGATGAAGCCGCCCGCTCGCAATGGTGGACGAAACGGGAACGGACGGTGTACCGTGAGCCGGTCGCGGTTGTGCGACCAGAGCAACGTTCGGCAGAAGCGAACCAGGAGGAGAACAGTGATTCGAACAGTTGTGCTCGCCGTCGTCATCGGTTTCGGTGTCAGTGGTCTGGCCGCCGCCCAGGGGCCGCCGGACGCGTGCGGTCCGAAGGGCGACCTGCCGGCCGAGCTCTCGAACAACGTGGCGGCCGACTCGCGCTGCTTCGAGGTCCGCATGTACACCGCCGAGCCGCAGGCCGACGACGGCAGCGGCGGCATCGACGAGCTGCACCAGCGGTTCCGCGACGGCGAGGTCGCCATCTTCGAGAAGCACGGGGCCGAGGTGGTCGCGGTCTGGCAGCGGCTGGACAACCCGAACACCCTGGTCTGGATGCTCGCCTATCGCGACCGCGCGCACCGGGACGAGGTGTGGGCCGCGTTCCGCGAGGACCCGGACTGGGACGAGCTGATCGGGAAGTACCCCGCCCCGCTCGAGGGGATCGAGGTCTTCTGGATGAGCGCCAGCGACTTCTCGGCGCTGAAGTAGCCGGGGGTCCGTCCTGTCGGGGGGCAGCCCATCGGGGTGGGCTGCCCCCCCATCCGTCACGTCGTCGGTGCTCGGCGCGAGCCCGCGGCGATCGCCGCCGAGTGCCCACTCCTCGCGTCTTCGCGCCGGCGCCCTGTCCACGCTGACCTCCTCGGCGGTCTCGGTGAAGCGCACGTTTCCCAAGGGTTCAGTCCAGTACCGTCAACGCCACGTCCACCCGGATGCTCTCGCCGGTGACGCGGTCCGCCGCCGCGGTGTACTGGCGCGACTGCCCGTCTCGCAGCACCAGCGTGTTGCGCGACTCGAACGAGCGGAAGACCGGCACGCCGGGCGCCCTGAACGTCTCCATCGCCGTCGCGTCCTCCCCGTAGACCGACGACTCGTCGATGACGACGGTGATCTTGTAGCGGTCGCCGCCGGCGCGTCGCGCGAAGCTGTCGATCTGCGTGCCCACGGGCCGATAGCTGTACGCCACGCCGGGCAGAAACCGAGCCGGGTCGGGGACTGCGGCGTTTGCGGGGTTCGCGGGCATCGGCCGGTTCATCACGGGAATCTCTGCGCCCATGCGGAGGCTGCCTCGACCATCGCGGTCGGTCGTCAACGACAGCACGTACGGCAGACTGCTGACCAGGTCGTCCCCCTGATACCGCGAGATGGTCACCTCCACGCTCAGGTCCACGCCCGCGTCGGAGGACGGCGTTCGCGGCGCGGGCGGCTGCTGCGGGGACGCCGGCGCGGGCGTAGCGGTTACCGAAGCGAGGGCCGCGGCCAGGGCGAGGGCGACGGCCAGCGTGGTTCTCCGTGTCATTCGAATGCTCCCGGGTCGAGAAGAGCCAGGCTCAACGGCTCGATGGTGATAGGGGGAATCTCGAGGCCGGCCGGCGCCTCGAGGGTGATTGGGAAAACGTCGAGGCGGGGCGGGGCCTCGCCGGTGGCGACGGGCGATGGTGTTGCCGCCGGCACCGGCAGGACCACCGGCCGCTCGCGGGCCTGGGAGAGAAGCTGCCGGAGCGCGTCCCGCTCGTCGGCCGAGAACACGACGCGCGTGAACCGCGGCGCGCCGGGGGGCGCTGCAGTCGCCCGGGGCGGGCCGCCGGCGATGCGGAACCCGACCTCCAGCGCCCGGGGGAACGCCGGCTCGGGGGCCGCGTTCGGCTCGACGAGCACGACGGGCAGGCGAGCCGCGGCCGGGTCGTCCCTCACCACCCGCGCCGCCACCCCGGAAGGCGGTGGCGCGGCGCCGCCGGCTCGCGCGGCCCCGAGTCCCGACCCGCCGCCCGTGTCGGCCGGCTCCGGCCGGAACACGGCGACCGCGAGCACCAGCGCCGCCGTCGCGGCCCCGAACGCCATCCAGAGCCGGCCGGCCCGCCAGGTGTTCGGGGCCGGCTCGGCCGTCACCCTCGCCCGCACCCGCGCCTCGAACGCCGGCGGCGGGTCGACGGCGAGGAGGCGCCGGATCTCCCTGTCGAGCGGCTCGTCGCCCACGTGCTGCGTCGGCGCGTGTCCTCGTCGTTCGTCGGTCACGCCAGCATCTCCTTCAGACGGCGCCGCGCCTCGAAGAGACGCGACTTGACGGTCCCCGCGGGCACGCCGAGCAGGGCTGCCACCTCGTTCATCCCGTGCCCCTCGATGTTGGCCAGCACCACGACCATCCGCAGCTTCGGGGGAAGGGCGTCGATGGCGCGCCACAGCTCCTGCGCCCGAAGCCGCTCGACCGGTCCCGTCGTGGCCGCCGCCGCGTCCGGCGCCCCAGCCGCCCAGGCGGTGTCGCGGGTCAGCCGGCGCCGGTCGCCGCGCTGCCGGTCGATGGCGAGCCGCCACGTCATGCGCACGAGCCAGGCGCGGAACCGGGTGCGGTCGCGCAGCCGCCGGAAGCGGCGGTACGCCCTCGCGAACGCCTCCTGGGCGACGTCCTCGGCGTCCTCGCGCTGCCGGAGGACGCTGTACGCCACCCGGAACGCGAGGGTCGACGACTCGACGAGGCGGGTCTCGAACTCGCGCGCCAGGTCGTCCTGTTCCACGTCGGTCCCGCCGGTGAGGGTCGCCGCTGTGGTCTCCATCCCCTTCTCATCTGGCAAGACGCCGCCGGTCCGGGTTCGGTTCATCGGCCGGCGACAACGTCGATCACGGTGACGTCGATGAAGTGCGGCGCGCCGCTTCCACTATGATTCACGAGAGGGAACCGACGACCGGCCGCCGCTGCTCATGGGGACACACGACGGATCGCGGATCGGGAGCGCGGTTGTAGAGCGGGGCGCGTTCGTTCTCGACCAGTCCGGGCGGCTGGACCATCTTGGGGGCGGGAGCGGCTTTCGCGGCGGTCCGCGGTCGGCCAAGCCGGCAGGCAAGCGAAAGGACGGGTGAGATCATGCGGACGCGGGTGACCCTGGCGCTTTCCGGTCTGGCCCTCGCAGCGATTGCCGGCGCGCAGCCGCCCGCGCCCACGTTGCGCTTCATCTGGGAGGAGGCGCCCTTCCCCCGCGCCCACGCCTCGACCATCGTCGAGGCGCCCGACGGCTCGCTCGTCGCGGCGTGGTTCGGCGGCTCGGGCGAGGGGCGCCCCGACGTCGGCGTGTGGTCCTCGCGCAAGCCGATAGGCGGTGACTGGTCGCCCCCGCGCCAGCTCTACAAGGAGCCGGATCAGCCGGCGTGGAACCCCGTGCTCTTCCGAGGCGCGGACGACGCCATCCATCTCTACTTCAAGGTCGGCCCGAGCCCCCGGTCGTGGAGCGGGGCGTACATGACCTCCCACACCTCCGGCGAGGCGTGGTCCGACCCGGTGTGGCTGCCGGCCGGCATGCTGGGGCCGGTGCGGGCCAAGCCGATCCGGCTCGCCGACGGCGACATCCTGGCGGGCACGTCGCTCGAGAGCTACCGGACGTGGTCGTCGTGGATGGAGATCAGCCCCGACGGCGGCGAGTCGTGGAGCAAGCACGGCCCGATCCTGTTCGGCGACCCGGAGCGCGACCGCCGCGGCACCATCCAGCCCACCCTGCTGGAGGTCGCGCCCGGCGTGGTCCGCGCGTTCTTCCGGACGAACCGCATGGGGAAGATCGCGACGTCGCTCTCGCGGGACGGCGGCCGGACCTGGGAGCCGCTGCGGCTCACCGACCTCGATCATCCCGGCGCCGGCATCGACGCGCTGCGGCTCGCCGACGGGCGGTCGATCCTGCTCTACAACCCCTCGACCACCCGGCGAACGCCCCTCGCGCTCGCCGTGTCGTTCGACGACGGGGTGACGTGGCGCGACTTCCTCGTCGTCGAGGCCCTCGCCGAGGGCGAGCGCGGCGAGCTCTCGTACCCGGCGATGATCCAGGACGCGGACGGGGATCTGCAGATCACCTACACGTGGAACCGCCGCCGCATCCGCCACGCGACGGTGCCGTTCGAGCTGATACCGAGGTTGCCGTGACAGGGACGGGTGAGATCCAGGACGCGGGCGGGGACCTGCAGATCACCTACACGTGGAACCGCCGCCGCATCCGCCACGCGACGGCGCCGTTCGAGCTGATCCCGAAGGCGCCCCGAACGGGAGCCCGCCGCGGCGTCAGCATCCAACGACGCGCACGTGGCCCCGATCTATGGCTACGGTGCAGACTCCGGGCGCGCCGCCTTCCAGTCTTCGTCGATCGGGTCCGTCAGATTCGTGCCGGGTGCTATCGTCACGGTGTCCCTCAGCGCGCCGAAGATGTCCTCGAGCGAACCGTCGCGTTCCGCCGGGGACGGTTCCCGTCCGACTTCCGGGGCCGGCGCGGGCGTCGAGGCCTTTCGGAACACGAGCTTGCCGTTCTGCATGTCGACAGGGTAGCGCGACGACGTGTTGCTGAAAACTGAAGGATGGTCCATGAACGCGTCGCGCCGGATTCGCGCATGCCGAACTTGGGGGCGGGCCGGCACGTCGCGGTACTTCCGCCTCGATGCGGTCGTCGGTCGCCAGCCTCAGCCCTCGCGCCGGCAGCGCGTCGAGGAGGCGCCCCGGCGGCCCGAAGGGCGCCAGACGGAAGATGAGCATGTTCCCTTCGAGCCGCTCGCGATTCGGCCGCATCGTGCTGCCGGTCCTGTTCTCCCTCGGGTACGTCGTCGAGGGCAACGCCCAGCCGTCCAGGACGCAAGGATGGGTGGCGGGTGTGCATTCCGGTGCGGCGGCCGTCTCGTTCGGGGGCGACCCGAGCGACGGAGCGGCGCTCGTGGGCGCCCGGATCGGTCATGGCTTCAACCCCGTCGTCGCCCCGTACGTGGGCGTGGCCTACGCGGCCATCGAGAGCCGCGGGCTCGAGGCGTTCGACAGCGTGACCTTCGGCTACGTCGACCTCGGTGTGCGGCTGCACCTGGCCCATGGCCCCCGCCGGTGGGTCCCCTACGGCGACCTCGCCCTGACCTTCTGGCCGGTGACCGACGTGATCGAGAAGGACGAACGGGCTGCCGACTTCAGGAGCATGCCGATCCTCGGCGTCGGCGGCGGACTCCTCATCTACCTGTCCGAGGCCCGGGCCCTCGACGTGAACGCCAAGTGGGGTCGGGGTACGTTCGAGGACGTTCCCGTGGGGGACGTACCGGCGCACCGGACGCGCGAGCGACCCGGCGCCATGCTCGACCTCGACGCAGCGTCGGTCCGTCTCGCCGTCGGCGTCTCCTGGTGGTGGTAGCCGCCACGAGCCCGACGCCGCCGAAGCTGCCGTCGCGGGGTGGGAAGGCCGGCCCGGAGCAACCGCGGTAGCGAAGTCGGATCGTCGTGCGTCTCTCCGGCGCTCCCCCGGCCTTTGTGCGAGAGCGCGCTGGCGGCGGGGAAGCGAACCTGGCGTCGGTCGACGGCGCGCGCCGGTTTACTCGGCGCGGAGCGTGTCCATCGGGTCGATCCGCGCCGCCCGGCGCGCGGGCAGCCAGCACGCCACGAGCGCGACGGCGGCCAGCGAGAGGGGCGCCCCGACGAAGGTCAGGTGGTCGTACGGGGTGACCCCGAAGAGGAAGCTCTCGAGAATGCGGCTCGCCGCGGCGGCGGCGAGCAGGCCGGCGACGGCGCCGACCGCGACGAGGGCGGCGCCCTGCCGGACGACGAGGACGAGGATGTTGCGGGCCTGCGCGCCGAGGGCCATGCGGACGCCGATCTCGCGCCGGCGCTGGGCGACGGTGTAGCTGAGGAGGCCGTAGAGGCCGGACGCGGCGAGGAACAGGGCGAGGGCCGCGAAGGCGCCGGCGAAGCCGGCGTAGAAGCGCGGCTCGGCGAACGTCGCGGACAGGCGCGCGTCCATCGTGATCACGTCCTCGAGGGTCGCGCGCGGGTGCGCGGCCGCCGCCGCCTCGCGGAGAAGCGGGACGACCCGCGACGGGTCGCCGGCGGTCCGGACGGAGATGAGCGGATCGAAGGAGAACACCGCGGCCGGGCCCGGCTGGTACACCGACAGGAACGCCTCTGCCCGTGACTCGAACGGCGCCAGGCCCGAGTACCGGATGTCGGCCACCACGCCGATCACCTCGAGAGCCTCCTCGTCGGCGCCTCGGCCGGTCAGTACCTGCTGCCCGACGGCGGGCGCGCCGCCGAAGACCTCGCGCGCGAAGGTCGCGTTGACCACGACGACCCGCGGGCCGCCCGCCCCGTCGAGGCGGGTGAAGAAGCGTCCGTCGCGGAGGCGCATCCGCATCACGTCGAAGTAGCCCGGGCTGACCACGTGAGTCCACGACACCAGCAACTCGCCGGGGTCGCTCGGCGCCGGCCGGCCGGCGGCGCGCATCTCCATCCCCATGCGGCTGCCCGCGAGCGGCAGGCCGGACGACAGGCCGACCGCGGCCACGCCGGGAAGGCGCGCCATCCCCTCCACCTCCGCGAGCAGCGCCTCGGAGAAGGGGCGGCCAGGCGCGCCCCGATCGGGATTGCGGGTGCGCGCGGCGATCACGTCGGCCGGGTCGTAGCCGCGGTCTATCGCGACGAGCCCCGCGAAGGTGCGCAGGAGCAGCCCCGCGCCGACCAGCAGCACGATGGCCAGCGCCGCCTGGCCCGCCGCCAGCGCCGCCCGCGTCCGGTTCGAGCGCAGCAGCCGAAAGCCGCCGGCGGCCTGCAGGCTCCCTTCGTTGAGGGTGCCCACGAGATCGCTCCTCGACCACTGGAACGCCGGCGCGGCCCCGAACGCCAGCCCGACGACGACCGACAGCCCGAGGGTGAACGCGAGCACGGGGCCGTCGACTCCCGCTTCGTGGAGCCGCGCGACGTACTCCGGGACCAGCGCCGGCACCGCGCGGAGCACCGCGGCGGCCGCGGCCAGCCCCACCAGGCCTCCGCCCAGGCCCAGCACCATGCTCTCGGTCAGCAACTGGCGCACGACCCGGCCGCGGCCCGCGCCCAGGGCCGCGCGGAGGGCCAGCTCGCGCCGGCGCGTCACCCCGCGCGCGAGCAGCAGCCCCGCCACGTTGCTGCACGCGATGAGCAGCACCAGCGCCACCGCCGCGGTCAGCGCCAGCAGCGCCGGTCGGTACTCGCCGACCATCGTTTCCTGCAGGGGAATCACCCGGGCGTCGACCACCGGCGCGGCTCCCGGGGCGTCGTCGTCGCTCCTGCGGATGCGCCGCAGGAAGTCGTTGTCGATGCGTTGCAGAATCGTGCGGACCTCGGTCGCGGCCCGCTCCGGCGAGACGCCGGGACGGAGCCGTCCCAGGGCGTCGAAGGCGAGCACGACGGCGGGCGGCTGGCCTCCCGGCCCCGGCAACATGATGGACGGCAGCACCCACGGCGTCCAGACCTCTGCCTCGGGCCTCGGAAAGTAGAAGCCCTCGGCGAGCACGCCGACCACGGTGTGCGGCGTGTCGTCGAGAGCCAAGACCGTCCCCACGACGTCGGGACTCGACCCGAAGCGGCGAGTCCAGGCGCCATGGCTCAGCAGCGCGACCCGCTCGCCCCCCGCGCGGGCGTCCGCCTCGGTGAAGAGCCGGCCCAGCCGCGGCGTCGCGCGCAGCAGGGGGAACAGCGAGGGCGAGACCCACGCGCCGCTCAGGGCGGTCCTGCCGTCCGGGCCGTCCCAGTCGAAGGAACGCGTCCGGTAGACGGCGAGCTGCTCGAACGACTCGGCCTCCGCCTCGAGCGGCGACAGGGTCGTGTTGGTCAGCACGACGGTCCCCGATTGCGGCTCGCCCCGATCCGCCTCGCCGACCCGCACGATGGCGCTGGCGTCGGAATACGGCAGCGGACGGATGAGCATGCCGTAGACGATGCCGAACATCGCCGTGTTGGCGCCGATGCCGGCCGCGAGGACGCACACCACCGTGGCCGTGAAGGCCGCGTTGCGCCGCAGCCCGCGCAGGGCGTGCCGCACGTCGCGCCCGAGGTCGTCGAGCCAGCGCCAACTCGAGACGGTCATGGTGCGGTTGCGATCGGGGCACTGCTAGCCGCGCGTCTCCTGCTGCCGGAGTCCCCACGTCGCGACCCGCCGCGCCTTCTCGTCCTGCTCGGTCGCGAGCACCTTGCGCAGGAGCCTCGCGACGCGGCGCGCCGGCGGCTGGAGGAGGAGGGTGAGGACGGCGACGCGGCGGACCCGCACCGACGGGTCGTGCAGGGCGCTGTGGGCGAGATGGGGCACGGGGTCGATGGGATCCCGGTCGTCCTTGCGCAGCATACGGCCGAGGCCGAGCGAGAGGACGGCCATCTTGCGCACCTTCTTCCTG
Source organism: Vicinamibacterales bacterium (assembly GCA_965215105.1). Lineage (GTDB taxonomy): Bacteria > Acidobacteriota > Vicinamibacteria > Vicinamibacterales > UBA8438 > JAJEEA01. The sequence continues at coordinate 4,019,369 of OZ244051.1, read as the reverse complement.
GGGTCGCGGGTCAGGAGCGCGAGCCGGCGCAGCGACTCGACGTCGTCGGCGTAGCCGAGCACCGCTGCGCAACCGCGGCGGATGCGCCAGTCGGAGTGGCTCATCGCCGCGTGGACGGCCGGCAGCGCGTCGACGCCGCTGCGCGCCAGGGCCAGCACGTGCGTGTAGAAGTCCGCTCCGTTCAGCCTCGCGGCGAGCTCTTCGTAGCGGGTGCTCATGGCGGGTGACCGTCAGTTGGGAGGTCCGCGGCGCGGGCAGCGGTGTCGGCGCGGCCTCCTGCGCAAAGCGTCCATGACTGCCAGACGTCTTCCGGCGCTCGAAAGAGCACTCCGGAGTCCCCCGCGACAGGCATGGACGAGGCCATCGTATCGCAACGCGATCCGCCGGACAACGCGACCCCGGGAGTCTCCTCGGCAGAACGGTGTACTTCCGGGCAGGGTTGGATGGGCGGGCGAATCGCAATCGCAGGCGAGCATGCCGGGGTTGTCGCGCCGCCAGGTCGCCGCGGTCAGTCGAAGCCGAGAGCGAACAGAAGCGCCGCGCGGACCTTCGCCTGCACCGCCGGAGAGACGGAGCCGACGAAGCGGCGAAGGCCGGCCTTGGGGACGGTGATGACGTGGTGCAGGTTGATGGCGGACGTGCTCTTCAGGCCGCTCTCGACCCCCACCACCGTTTCGGAGGGGACGCCGCGGACGGTGCGGGTGAGCGGCGCGACGGTGACGCTGTTCAGCACCGGGATCATGTCCGAACGGGTCAGCAGCAGCACCGGGCGTTGCTTGTCCGGCGGCGCGAACCTGAACATCCAGATCTCCCCGCGCCTCACCAGTCGTCCCCGTCTTCCGCCGCCGGCGGTTCCGGCATCTCGACCGCCTGCGCGGCGATCAGACCCTCGAACTCGTCCGGACGAACCGGATGAGCCTCGTAGCCGGCCCGGTCCTCGGCGACCTGCTGCCGCCTCCGCTGGCCGTCCAGCCACGCCTGCAGCGCGAGGCGGAACAGCTCGGACCGCGTCCTGCCGGCGGTCTTCGCGGCGCGGTCCAGGTGGCCGAGCAGCGGCTCGTCTATGGTGATGGATATTGTCTTCATGTGATTGTGACTATTGTAAGCGGTCGCACTCCGGGAGGGCAAGCAGGCCGGGAGCTCACCCGGTATTCCGGGGTTTGTCGGTACGACCGCCGCCGGTCAGTCGTTCACCGGCCTCGGCGGCGGCAACGCGGCATCGCTCATCGCGCGGCTTCTCCATCGAGGTGGAACGTGACCCGCACGAACCGGTTGCGTTCATCCTGCACCAGCTCCGGCTCCGTGCCGTTGAACGCGCGCATCGCCCGGCGCATGATCAGCCAGCCTCGACCGCGCCTTTCCATGAAGCCCATTCCGGCCATGAAGTGCCCCATGGAGTCGTTCCTGGCGCGTGGGTTGGCGCCGGCCCGCACCTGGGCCACCGTCATGTGGTTGGGGAGCGCGCCGGGACTGGTCACGTCGACCCGGGCGGCGAACACCTCGAGAAAGGTCGTCGACCCCATGATCGCATAGTCGCGGTGTATCACGGCGTTCACCAGCGCTTCCCGAATCGCCGGCCTGGGCAGCAGATGCCGGTCCTCCCGGACGAGATTCCGGTACGACTCGAACCGGCCGAGGCCCAGGAACCACCCGAGCGCCCTGTCGACCTGCTCGTCGAGGCGCCCCGCCCCCTCGGCGACCTGCAGGACCTCGGAGGCGCGGTCGTCGCCCGCGTAGGCGACGCATTCGATGCGGAAGTTCCGCGTCTGCGGGTAGCGCTGCGGGGTCTTTCCGAACGCGAGGACCCCGTACAGCGTGGCCCGGGCCTCGCCGCCGATGTCGACGAGCACGCTGCGGTTGCGGAGATCGTGCTCCGGGTCCGGCTGCGGTTCCTCGTCGGTTGGGCAGAGGCCAGGAGTCCGGGTCGTGGAACGGCGCGGACTTCTGGAGGGTTGTTGGACGCCAAGGGGAGCCGAACGCGACGATTGGCGGGCCCGGCGGCTCGGGGCCGGACCCCTTCGATCTGCTCGCAGCGGCGCTATCGGGTCGGTGGGTGGTACGTCGAAGCGCGGGCTCGCCGGGGGGATGCAGGCGCCGGCAGGCGTTCGCGCCACGCGGAATCCCGCATAAGATGGTCGAGACCGCGTGGATTCTACCGCCGGTGGAATCGCGGCCACCGGTCTGGCTATCCGTCTGCCGTTCGTGAATCGTGGAGAACGAGCGGCAGTGCGCCTTCGGACCGCGGGCGGTCCGCGCGGTCCGCGCGGTCCGGCGATCCACCCTCCGTCCGCGAATCGAGTGCCGTGTCGAAGCGCCTCGTCCCTCTCGTCCTGCTCGCAGCGTCGTTCGGCGTCGCCGCCCAGGAGCCGGTACGCGTCAGGGTCGAGGTGCGCGCGGGCGGGGACCCCGTGGCGGGAGCGACGGTCGTGGTGGCGGGCGCGACGCACGTGACCGACGCCGCCGGGGTCGCGTTCGTGGCTGCGCCGGCCGGGACGGTGCAGGTCACGGTGGTGCGCGCGGGGTTCGTCCCCGTGACCGTGCCGGTGACCCTGGCCCCCGGCGAGGAGCGCGTCGTCCGGGTCGCCCTCGAGCCGGTGCCGACCGTCGAGGAGGAGGTCACGGTGGTCGCCACCACCCGCTCCGGCCGCCGCATCGAGGACCAGCCGATGCGGGTCGAGGCCCTCGACCGGGAGGAGATCGAGGAGAAGATGCTCATGACGCCCGGCGACATCGTCATGATGCTCAACGAGATCGGCGGCATGCGGGTGCAGGCCACGTCGCCGTCGCTCGGGGCCGCGAGCGTGCGCATCCAGGGCATGCGGGGCCGCTACACCCGCGTCCTCTCCGACGGGCTGCCCCTCTACGGCAGCCAGCCCGGCGGCCTGGGGCTGCTCCAGATCCCGCCGATGGACCTGGGGCAGGTGGAGGTCGTCAAGGGGGTCGCGTCGGCCCTCCACGGGGCGGGGGCGATGGGCGGGGTCGTCAACCTCCTGTCGCGCCGGCCCGGCGACGAGACCGAGCGCGAGATCCTGCTCAACCAGTCGACCCGCGGCGCCACCGACGGCGTGCTGTGGCTGTCGACGCCGCTCTCGGAGACGTGGGGCATGACCCTGGTCGGCGGCGGCCATCGGCAGAGTCGGGCGGACGTCGACGGCGACGGGTGGACCGACATGGCCGGCTACGACCGCGGCGTCGTCCGCCCGCGCTTCTTCCGGGACGACGGCGAGGGCCGGTCGCTCTTCTTCACGGCCGGCGCGACCCGAGAGACCCGCAACGGCGGCACCGAGCCGGGGCGCGTGCTCGCCGCGGTGGAAGCGCCGTACCGGGAAGCCCTCGACACGCGCCGCCAGGACCTCGGCGTCCTGTGGCAGACCCTGGCCGGGCGCTCCGTCGTGACCGCGCGCGCCGCCCTCGCGCGCCAGTGGCACGAGCATCGACGTGGGGAGACCCTCGAGCGCGACCGCCACGATACGAGCTTCGCCGAGATCGCGGTGCGGCGCGCGGCGGGGCGGCACACGTGGGTCGCGGGGGCCGCAGTCGAGCATAGCGCCTACCGTCCCGACGACGTCCCCCGCTTCGGATACGCCTTCACCACCCCCGGCCTGTTCATTCAGGACGACGTCGACGTGCGGTCGTGGCTGGCCCTGTCGATGAGCGGGCGGCTCGACCACCACAGCGCCTACGGCTGGTTCCTCAGCCCCCGCGTGTCCGCCCTCCTGCGGTCGGGCGACTGGTCGACCCGCCTGTCGGCGGGCACCGGGTTCTTCGGGCCGACGGCCCTCACCGAGGAGGCGGAGGCGGCCGGCCTGACCCGCCTCACGGTGGACGGCCCGCTTCGGGCGGAACGGGGCCGCAGCTTCTCGATGGACCTCACCCGCACCCACGGCCCCGCCGCCTGGACCGTCACCGTCTTCGGCTCGCGCATCGCCGACCCGGTGCACGTCGACCGCGCGACCTACGTCCTGCGCAACCTCGACCACCCGACCACGAACCTCGGCGCCGAGCTGCTGGGGACGTTCCGGCAGCCGCCGTTCGCCCTCACCGCCAGCTATACCTACGTGCGGGCGCGCGAGCACGTCGCCGGCGTCACCGCCGACGTCGCCCAGACCCCGCGGCACGGCCTCGGCCTCGTGGCCATGGCCGAGAACGAGGACGGCCGCATCGGCTTCGAGCTGTACTACACGGGGCGGCAGCGGCTCGAGGCCAACCCGTACCGCGACCTCGGCGAGCCCTACACCCTGATGGGCGTGCTGATAGAGCGGCGGCTCGGCCCCCTCCGGGTCTTCGCCAACCTCGAGAACCTCACCGACGTGCGGCAGCACCGGTGGGACCCGGTCCTGCGCCCCGACCGCGCCCCCGACGGCCGCTGGACCGTCGACGCCTGGGCGCCTCTCGACGGCCGGGTCATCAACGGTGGGGTGCGGGTGCAGTTCTAGCCGTTCTTCAATCGCGTTGCGGGATTTGCAGGCAGCCCCGCGCCGCTGAGCGCTGGTCGGATGGTTGACAGTATGCATGCATGAAAGTACTTTCATGATGTCATGCCTTCGACGCAATTGACGCTACGCAACGTCGATCCAGAGCTGGCGAGTCGGCTTCGCGCCATCAGTCAGGAACGCGGCGACAGCCTGAACAGTACGGTGTTGCGCCTTCTGCGCGACGCCGTGGGGCTGAACGCGCGCCGCGAGCGCCTTCGCCGCTACACGGGCTGGACCGCCGACGACCTCGAAGAGTTCACTATTGCGATGCGAGCGCAGCGGGTCGTCGACGCACGGTCCTGGGAATGACAGCCGCCGCGAAGATCGTCCTGGACACGAGCGCGTACTCCCACCTTCGTGCCGGTCATGTCCAGGTGCTCGAGTACGTGGCGGCGGCGCGCGTCGTCATCGTGCCGGTGACCGTGCTCGGGGAGCTCGATGCCGGATTCGAGCTGGGCCGTCGCGCTCTCGAGAACCGGCGCAACCTCGCCGAGTTTCTCGACGAGCCCTTCGTCAACGTCCTCGACGTGACCTCCACGACGGTTCGGCACTATGCGCGGATCTTCGCGGCCTTGCGGCGGGCCGGTACTCCCATCCCCGTCAACGACGTGTGGATCGCGGCCGCCACGGTGGAGTGCAACGGCCATCTGCTGACTTTCGATCGCGACTACTCTCGCATCCCTGATTTCGATCACACGCTCTACGCGCCTTGATCGAGCGGGATCCTTCGGCTCGCGGTCGATGAGCGCGCGGGCGATTCTCTTCGCGGCGAATCCAGAATGGCCGGAGACACCCGAAGCGCGGGGTGCCGGTGCCCTCAGGAATCGCGCGGTTCGCGAGCGCGCCGCCACCAGCGGCGGCCGCCCGGCGACGCGTCGGGGAACGCCGTCTTCGCGGGCACGTGAATCTCGACCTCGGTGCCGGCGCCCACGCGACTCCAGAGCCGCAGGACCGCGCCCATCCGCTCGGCCCTCTCCCGCATGCCCGGCAGCCCGAAATGGCCCGAGCGCCCTTCGTCGACGATGGGCGGCGCGATGCCGCAGCCGTCGTCGCGCACGCGGACGGTCAAGTCGTCGCGCGAGTACTCGACGTCGACTTCAACGCGCTTCGCCCGCGCGTGCCGGAACGTGTTGGCGAGGGCCTCGCGGCTGATCTGATAGACGGCGTCGCGGGCGAGCGGATGCAGTGGCCGCGGCTTGCCCTTGACGGCCAGCCGGACATCGATCTGCCGCTCGCCCTGGAAGTGCTCGGCGTCGCGGGCGAGGGCGCTCTCGAGGCTGTCGTCGCGGTCCGGGACGCGGAGCCCGCTGACGCTCTCGCGGCCCTCCTCGATGATCCGGTTCATGCGCCGCAGCACGCGGGTGAGCTTCGATCGAGCCCCTTCGTCGACGATCTCGTCGGCCGCCGCATAAAGCTGCATGGAGCTGCTCACGAACCCCTGGAACAGCGTATCGTGCAGCGCCTGCGCGACGCGCGTACGCTCGTCCAGCCGCTCCTGGAGCCGGGCGTGAAGCTGGGCGGTCACACGGCGCAGGCGCAGTCGATACAGCAGGGTCAGGCCCAGGATGACGCTCGTGACGACGGCCAGCCTGAACAGGTTGGTCTGGTAGTAGGCCGGCGCTATCGAGAACTGCCAGGCCGCGCCGTCCTCGTTCCAGATTCCCCGATCGTTGGCGGCGATCACCCGGAACCGATAGGACCCGGGAGGGAGATCGGTGTAGAACGCCTGCCGCCGGTTTCCGGCCTCGACCCAGTCCGCGTCTCTCCCCTCCAGCCGGTAGCGGAACGCCACCTTCTCGGGCGCGCCGAGGCTCAGCGCCGTGTACTCAATGCTGACGTCGCGCACGCGGGCAGGCAGGCGCGCGACTGCCGGCGGAGCATGGGGCACGCCGTCGGCGACGATGTGCTCGATGTGCACCGGCGGAGGAACCGGGTTCGACGGCAGCGTCCGGGGATCGATGATTCCCACGCCGTCGAAGCCCGCGAACCACAGGCGTCCGTCGGCGGCCCTGGACACCTTCGGACCGTAGGAGCCGAGATCGGCGTAGCCCACGGCGCCGTCGCTCGCATCGTAGGCGACGAGGTCGACGCTGGACGCCGGTTCCGAGATCCACGTGTCCAGATCGTCTCGATCGACGCGGACCAGCCCGCAGTTCGTCTGCAGCCACAGGGCGCCCGCGAAGTCTTCGATGGACCACTTCACGGCGTCGCACGGCAGCCCGTTGCGCAGGCCCAGCGTGTCGATGTGCCCTCCCGCGATTCGGCTCAGCCCGCCCTCGGTCGCCACCCACAGCGCGCCATGCCGGTCGTCGTGGATGTTGTTGACGTCGCCGGCGCCCAGCCCTTCGGCGCTTGTATACGTTCGCTGGATCCGCCCGTTCTCGAGACGGGACACTCCGCCTCCGACGAAGCCGAGCCACAGCCCGCCGGTCGAATCCGCGAAGAGCGCCCGCGCGTGACTCCCGCCGAACGTCGACCAGGGCACGACCTCGGCGTCGCCGCCGCGCAGACCGAAGAGCCCGCTCGAGTCGCTGACCCACAGGGTGCCGCCGGCGTCCTCCGCCAACGCCTGGACCTGACGCGCGGGCAGGCCCGCGCGCACAGGCCGCGCTCCGGTTTCGAACGAGAACAGCCCCAGCAACGACGACGCCCAGATCCTGCCGTGACTGTCCTCGAACGGTTCCTCGACGAGACGTGGGTGCTCGCCCAGGGCGCGTTGAACCGGCGGCGGTGCCTGATGTACGCCCCCGGCCCGTTTCTGCGGCACGGCGCCGTGCCGCATCCGGACGAGTTCAACGAACGGGCGGGAGACACGGATGAGTGGGCCCCTGCTTGATCACGGGCGCTGAAGCCGTCGGGCTCGGAGGGACGCACCGGCTCACGTCTCGGGATCGGCCTCCGCCTCGCGGAGGTCGCGCAGGTAGTAGGTGAAGGTGCTGCCGGCGATCGCGGCGACCGTCAGCACCTTCAGCAGGAACCGCGCCGTCACCGCCCCGTCCAGAAGGTTGTACACGACGGCGGCGACGTCGCCGATGAGGACGGCGGATGCGATGAAGAGCGTGATGTAGGTCAACTGGTGCCGGACCCTCGACGCCCGCGCGGTCGGGTTCGACCGCACCAGCCGGCCGACGATCCGGGCGACGTACAGGAACACCGGCGCCGCCACGACCAGCAGCGACACCGCCCACCGGATGCCGTCGCGCGTGCGCTCGGCGGGGATGTCCTCGGCGTGCGGGAACGCCAGGTCGACGAAGCCGAACGCCAGCGCCCCCAGGTTGTAGGCGCTCACGAAGAGGGCGGCGAACAGCACCGCGTAGAGGAACGCCTCGCGCGGCTTGACGGAGATCGTGGGACGGGGCACGGGAACCGGGAACGCCGCGTCCGCGAAGCGCAGCAGGGCCGTCCGGATCTGATCGCGCGGCCACCCGGCCCGAGTCAGGGCTGCCTCGATGTCCGGACGAGGTATTCCGCGCCCGAGGCTCTCCTTGACGAACTCGACGAGGTCCGGACTGAGCGCCATGTGAAGTCCCTCCTGCCAGTAGTCGACGTCGAGCGGGAGGTTCGGGTTCAGACCATGGTGTCGGTTGCGACGCGCGCCGGTCAGAACAGCTTCACCTCGACCGTCTCGCCCTCCTCGACGATGTCGGTGCGGGCGGGGATCTCGATGTATCCGTCCGCCTGCGACATGCTGGTGATGTCGCCCGAGGCCTTGAAGGCGGGCACGGCCCGGCCGTCGACGACGCGGACGGTGTAGAACTGGTGCCGCCCGGGGGTCGAGACGAAGCGCTTTGCGGCCGGCACCGAGGCGGTGCGGAAGCGGTGGGGGGGCAGGCGCGCCACCTTGCGCAGCACCGGCACGAGCAGCATGTACGCGTTCGACAGGCACGAGGTGGGGTAGCCGGGCATGCCGAGCACCAGGGTGCCGGCGATGACGCCGCACGCCGTCGGCTTGCCGGGCTTGACGGCGATGCCGTGGAACAGCAGCTCGCCCTTCTCGCGGATGACGTCGAGGGTCAGGTCGCGCTCGCCGACGGAGCTGCCGCCGGAGAAGACGAGGATGTCGTGGTCGAGGCAGGCGTCGACGGTGCGGCCCAGCTCGTCGAGGCTGTCGGGGGCGGTGGGCAGCGGCGTCGGGACCCCGCCGTGCTCGCGGACGACGGCGCCGAGCGTGAACCGGTTGATGTCGTAGATCTGGCCGGGGCCCAGGGGCTGCCCCGGCGGCGCGATCTCGCTGCCGGTCGACAGGAGGGCGACGCGCGGACGGGCGTACACCTCGACCTCGGCGATGCCGAGGGCCGCGATCGACCCGAGCCGGCTCGGGGTCAGGAGATCGCCCGGCCGCAGCAGCTCGGTGCCCCGGGTGATGTCGGCGCCGCGGCGCCCGACGTGCTGCCGGGGATGGACGGGGGTGAAGACGGCGACCTCGCGGGGGGTGCGGCGGTCGGTCTCCTCGACCATGACCACGGCGTCGGCCCCGGCCGGCATCGGCGCCCCGGTGGCGATCTGCGTGCACTGGCCCGGCTCGAGGGTGCGGGTGGGGACGTCGCCGGTGTGCACCGTTTCGACGCAGTCGAGGAGCCGCGGATCCGTCCGACTGGCCCCGAAGGTGCTGTCGGCGACCACCGCGTAGCCGTCCATGGCGGCGCGGTCGAACGGCGGCACGTCCTGGCCGGCCGCCACCGGGGCGGCGAGCACGCGGCCCACCCCCGCGTCCAGCTCGACCCGCTCCGTCCGGTCGAGGGGCCTGGCGGCCTCGTCGGCCAGCCGCAGGGCCTCCTCGACGGGGATGGTCTTGCGTATCGGCCGCATCTTCGTTCCGGTCATGGTTCCGCCCGGCAGTCCTTTTTCCAGATCGCTATCGCGAGACCTCGCGCACCATGTGCCCCAGCTCGGGCAGCACGAGGCGGGTCATGCCCAGACGCACCGCGGCCCACGAGCCGGGGAGGGCGATGACGATCTTGCCCCTGGCTGCCCCGGCGACCGCGCGCGAGAGCATCGCGGCGGGGCCGATCTCCTCGAAGCTCAGCGCCCGGAACAGCTCGCCGAACCCGTCGAGGCGCTTCTCGATCAGGTCGGCAATCACCTCGTAGCTGCCGTCGCGGCGGCTGATGCCGGTGCCGCCGGTGGTGATGACGGCCTGCGTCGCGTCCGCCTCGAGCTGGCGCTCGATCGCGGCCCGCAGGTCGACCGGCTCGTCGCGGACGATCTCGTGGCCCAGCACCCGGTGCCCGGCCTCGCTCAGCAGCGTCCGCAGCAGCCGCCCGCCGGTGTCGGTCTCCTCGGTGCGCGTGTCGCTGACAGTGATGACGTGGCAGCCGACCGCGTCGGGGGCGGCGGCGCGGTGTTCCTCGTGGCTCATGGCCGTGATGATACCTGTTACCATCCCGGTGTGCGCATTCCTGCCCCACGCTCCCCGGCTGCGGCCGGTCCCGCGGCGGCGACTTCGCCGCCGCTCATGCGCCGAAGACAGCCCGTCCGGCGTTCCCCGGCGGCTGCGGGTCCCGCGACGACGCTCTTCGCCGCGACCGCCGGCCTGCTCGCCGCGGTGCTCCTGACCGCCGGCCCGGCCGCGCAGCTCGAGCCCGAGGCGAGCCGGTGGGTCGAGACGACCCTGGCCGGGATGACCCTCGACGAGAAGGTCGGCCAGCTCGTCATGCCGTCGTTCCGGTCCACCTATCTCAGCACCGACAGCGCCGAGTTCGATCGGCTGGCCGCCCTCGTCCGCGAGCAGCACCCCGGCGGGTTCCTCCTGTTCGGCGGGCGCAACCCCGCCCCCGACGTGCTGCTCAACCCGAGCTACGCGCGGTCGACGCTGGGACAGCCGATGCCGGGGGCGTCGATCATCAACCGGCTGCAGGCCCTCTCGGCGCTGCCCCTGCTGAACGCGGCCGACTTCGAGACCGGCGTCGGGTTCCGGCTGCGCGGCGGCACCACCTTCCCCCGCGCGATGGCGTTCGGGGCGGCGGGCGACGAGGGGCTGGCGTTCGAGGCGGGGCGCATCACCGCGGTCGAGGCGCGGGCCCTCGGTGTGCACGTCAACTTCGCGCCGGTCGCCGACGTCAACGACAACCCCCGCAACCCGGTCATCAACACGCGGTCGTTCGGCGAGGACCCGGCGGTGGTGGCGCGCCTCGCCTCGGCCTGGGTGCGCGGCCTGCAGGCGGGCGGCGTGGTGGCCACCCTCAAGCACTTTCCGGGGCACGGCGACACCGACGTCGACTCGCACCGCGGGCTGCCGCTCATCGCGCATCCCCGGGCGCGCCTCGACCGGGTCGAGCTGCCGCCGTTTCAGGCGGGCATCGCGGCGGGGGCGGGGGCGGTCATGACGTCGCACGTCGCCCTGCCCGGTCTCGACCCGGGCCCGGTTCGGCCCGCCACCGTCAGCCCGGCGGTGATCGCCGGCCTGCTGCGCCGCGAGCTGGGGTTCGACGGGCTCGTGTACACCGACTCGATGCGCATGCGCGGCATCACGAACGAACTGTCGCCGGGGCGGGCGGCGGTGGCGGCGGTGGCGGCCGGGCACGACGTCGTCGTGCACTCTCCCGACGACGCGGCGGCGTTCGCCGGCCTCCGGCGGGCGGTCGACCGGGGCACGCTCACCGAGGCCCGCGTCGACGCCTCGGTGCGCCGGATCCTCGCGGCGAAGGCGGCGCTCGGCCTGCACCGGACACGGGCGGTCAGCCTCGACGACCTGCCGCGGGTGGTCGGCGCCCGGCGCCACCGGGCGGTGGCGGCCGAGGTGAGCCGGCGCGGCCTGACCCTGATTCGCGACGAGCGCGGCGACGTGCCCCTGACGCTGCCCCGGTCCGCGGCCGTCCTCTACCTGTCGGTGCTGGACTATCCCTCGGGCTGGGGCAACGGCGCCCCGAGCCGCACGTTCATCCCCGAGCTGCGGACCCGGTGGCGGAACGTGACCGCGGTCGAGGTGTCGGACCATACCTCGCAGGCCGGGCTCGACCTCGTGGAGGCGACCGCCGGCCGCTACGACGCGGTCGTCGCGTCGGTCTTCGTGCGCGCCGCGTCGTTCAGCGGACGCCTCGACCTCGCCCCCGCCGTCGTTCGGCTCCTGCGCGACGTCGCCCGCGGCGCCGCGCGGCGCGACCAGCCGTTCGTCACCGTGTTCTTCGGCAACCCCTACGTCGCGACGGCCCTGCCCGAGTTGCCGGCGATGCTGCTGACCTACGACCTCTACGATCTCGCCGAGGCCACCGCGGTCCGCGCGGTCGCCGGCGAGGCGCCCATCGGCGGACGCCTCCCCATCACCCTCGGCGACGGGTTTCCGGCCGGGCACGGGTTGACCCGCGCCGCCCGCCGGCGGTGAGGGAGAGCATGCCCTCGGCTCGGCGTCGGACCCCCGTTGTACGACAAGTGTAGTTGCCCAAGAATGCATGCATTGTGCATACTGCATGTATGTCCAGCAAGACGATATCTCTCAGGGAAGAGGCGTACGAACGGCTGCGGGCGGCTCGCCGCTATCCCGGAGAATCGTTCAGCGCGGTCGTGTTGCGAGCGAGCTGGCCCGAGACGACGACGACCGGCAGCGCGTTCCTGGACCTCTGCAGGGAACGCGGAGCCGTCTTCGACGCCGCGGAGCTCGACCGTGTGGATGCGCTCAAGCGGGATGACGCCCCCGCGACCGACAAATGGAAGACGCGCTGATCCTCGAAACGACCTTCCTGATCGACCTCGAACGTGAGCTCGCCCGGGGCGGAGACGGTCCGGCGCAACGGTTCCTGGCTTCTCACGCGGCGCATCGTCTGTTCATCACTCCCACGATCGCCGGTGAGTTGGCGGCCGGGACGAGTCTCGCCGACCGGGCGCGCTGGGAGGGTTTCCTCCGTCCGTTCCGTGTTCTGCCTATCACGGAGGACGTCAGTTGGGAATACGGACGTGCGTCCCGGTACTTGCGACAGAACGGCGCCGTGATCGGCGGCAACGATCTCTGGATTGCGGCGGTCGCGGTGGCGAACGGCGTTCCGGTCGTGACGCGCAATGCGAGACACTATCGCCGCGTGCCCGGCCTCGACGTCAGGGGCTACTCGACCGACGGCTGAACCGAAGCCGGCGGTGACGACGGCCGATGCCGGGACGGCGTTCCCTTCACTTCTGCCACTTCGCCGCGCCGCCTCTCGTACAGGTAACGCTCGTGATCCAACGCGGGTGGGGCAGCGTCCGGTTCGGCGCGCGGGCGGGTTGGTGCGCGGCGTCAGTTGGGTTACCATTCACAACTGGCTCTGAGCGTACGCGGGGTCCGTTCCGGCCGCGTGGGAACGGGCAGGAAGGACTGCAATGACGGCCAGGAGTTTGCTGGGGTTGCTCGTGCTCGCGGCTGGTGGTGCCGGTCACGCATGGGCGCAGGCGCCGGAGACCGCGTCGGCGCCGGAAGCCGCTTCCACGCCGCGTGCCTTGCTCGACCGCTACTGCGTCGCGTGCCACAACGACCGCACGCTGCAGGCGGGCCTGACCCTGCAGTCCATCGACACCGAGCGCGTCGGCCACGTCGCCGGCGAGGTCGAGGCGTGGGAGAAGGTCGTGCGCAAGCTGCGGGGGCGGGCGATGCCGCCGCCGGGCCGGCCGCGGCCCGAGCCCGAGGCCTACGACGCGGCCGCCCACGTCATCGAGACCGCCCTCGACGCCGCCGCGGCGGCCGACCCCCATCCCGGCCGTCCCCCCATCCACCGCCTGAACCGCGTCGAGTACCGCAACGCCGTTCGGGATCTGCTCGCCCTGGAGATCGACGAGCGAGAGCTGCTGCCGCCCGACGAGTCGGGCTACGGGTTCGACAACATCGCCGACGTCCTGGCGATCTCCCCGGTCCTCCTCGACCGCTACATGGTCGCGGCCGAGAAGATCAGCCGGCTCGCCCTCGGCGACCCCTCGATCCGGCCCGCCGTCGAGACCTACACCGTTCCCTACACGAAGTGGCAGGAAGGCCGCATGAGCGAGGAGCTGCCGTTCGGCTCGCGCGGCGGCCTCGCGGTGCGCCACCACTTTCCCCTCGATGGCGAGTACGTCATCCGCCTCGAGCTGCAGCGCGCCTACGGCAACCACATCCGCGGGCTGCAGGAGCCGAACGACGTCGAGCTGCGCCTCGACCGCGCCCGCATCGGCGAGTTCACGGTCGGCGGGGACGGGGTGCGGGCGCCGTGGAACGCGGTGTCGCGGCCCTCGCTCTACGAGCAGACGGCCGACGAGGGGATGGAAGTGCGGCTGGAGGTGAAGGCGGGCACGCGGCTCGTCAGCGCCGCGTTCCTCGACCGGGCCGCGGTCGCCGAGGGCGTCCTCGAGCCGGTCCCGGGAGTGTCGAGCCTCGCCTACTCCCGCGACCGCAACGCGGCGATGGCACTCGACAGCATCGAGATCAGCGGCCCCTACGGCGGGGCGACTCCCGAGGACACGCCCAGCCGCCGGCGGGTGTTCTCGTGCCATCCCGAGGCGCCGGCCGAGGAGGCCGCCTGCGCGGCCGAGATCCTGTCCGGCCTCGCCCGGCGGGCGTTCCGCCGTCCCGTGGACGAGCTCGACGTCGAGCCGCTGCTCGCGCTCTACGAGGAGGGCCGCCGCGAGGGCGGCTTCGAGCAGGGCATCCAGTTCGCGGTGCGGGGCGTGCTCATCGACCCCGAGTTCCTGTTCCGCATCGAGCGCGACCCGGCCGGCGCGGCGCCCGGCAAGGCCTATCCCGTCAGCGACCTCGAGCTGGCCTCGCGCCTGTCGTTCTTCCTGTGGAGCAGCCTGCCCGACGACGAGCTGATCGACGTCGCCGCGGCGGGCCGGCTGCGCGAGCCGGAGGTGCTTGAGGGCCAGATCACCCGCATGCTCGGCGACCCGCGCTCGGACGCGTTCATCGACAACTTCTTCGGTCAGTGGCTGCTGCTGCGCAACATGCGGACGGTGGCCCCCGACCCCGACGCGTTCCTCGACTTCGACGAGAACCTGCGCGAGGCGATGGAGGAGGAGACGGCCCTCTTCGTCGAGAGCCAGGTGCGCGGCGACCGCAGCGTCCTCGACCTCCTGCGGGCCGACTACACCTACCTGAACGAGCGACTCGCCCGGCACTACGGCGTGTCCAACGTCTACGGCAACCACTTCCGGCAGGTGAAGGTGGCCGGCCACGGGCGGGGCGGGCTGCTCGGCCAGGGCAGCATCCTGACCGCCACCTCGTACCCGAACCGCACCTCGCCGACCAAGCGCGGGCTGTGGGTGCTCGAGAACCTCCTCGGCACGCCGCCCCCGCCGCCCCCGCCCGAGGTGCCGGGGCTGCCCGACGCGAACCACCCCGAGGAGGCCCGCCGGCTCTCGATGCGCGAGCGCATGGAGGTCCACCGCATCAGCCCCGTCTGCGCGAGCTGCCACGTGCTGATGGACCCCCTGGGCTTCTCGCTCGAGAACTACGACGGCATCGGGGCGTGGCGGACCACCGAGGAGGGCGCCCCCATCGACGTGTCGAGCACCCTGCCCGACGGCTCGCGGTTCGACGGGCCGGCCGGGCTGCGCGACATCCTGCTCGGCGCCGAGGAGCGTTTCGTCGAGACCGTGACCGAGAAGCTCCTGACCTATGCCCTGGGCCGGGGGGTCGAGTACCACGACGGGCCGGCCGTCCGCGCCGTCGCGCGCGGGGCGGCGGCCGACGACTACCGCTGGTCGTCGATGATTCTCGGCGTCGTCGAGAGCACTCCGTTTCAACTGAGGAGATCGCGAGAGCCATGATTGTCACCAGGAAGCACCTCCCGCGTCGTACGTTCCTCCGCGGCCTCGGCGTGACCTTGGCGTTGCCGATGCTCGACGGCATGGCGCCGGCGTTCGGCCGGCGCGCCGGCGCGGCCGAGACCGTGCGCCGCCTCGGCGTCGTGTACGTGCCCAACGGCATGTACATGCAGAACTGGACGCCGTCCGCCACCGGGGCCCTCGACATCACCGAGACCCTGCGCCCGCTGGCCGCGCACCGCGAGCGCATGGTCATGATCAGCGGGCTGTGCAGCGAAGAGGGCGTCGCCCGCCCCGGCGAGGGGGCCGGCGACCACGCCCGCGCGGCCGGCGCGTTCCTCACCGGCGTGCACCCGAAGAAGACCGAGGGGCACGACATCCGGGCCGGCATCTCGATGGACCAGATCGCGGCCCGCGTGCTGGGGCAGGAGACCCAGCTCGCGTCGCTCGAGCTGTCGCTCGAGTCGGCGGACCGGGCGGGGTCGTGCGACCCCGGCTACAGTTGCGCCTACGCCAACACCCTGTGCTGGAGCAGCCCCACTACCCCGCTGCCGATGGCCAGCGACCCCCGCGCCGTCTTCGAGCGGCTCTTCGGCACCGGCGGCACCACCGACCCCGCGGCGTGGCTCGCCGCCCGGCGGCACGACCGCAGCCTGCTCGACATGGTGACGGCCAAGGTGGCGCGGCTCCGCAAGGAGCTGGGCCCCCGCGACCAGGTGAAGCTGGACGAGTACCTCGGCGCGGTGCGTGACGTCGAGCGGCGCATCCAACTGGCCGAGCAGCAGTCGGCGCGCGAGCTGCCCGCGATGGACCAGCCGGCCGGCGTGCCCGACCGCTTCGTGGACCACGCGAAGCTGATGTTCGACCTGCAGGTCCTCGCCTGGCAGGCCGACCTCACCCGGATCACCACGTTCATGCTGGGGCACGAGACGAGCAACCGCGCCTACCCCGAGATCGGGGTGCCCGACGCCCACCACGCGCTGTCGCACCATGGCGGCGACCGGGTGCTCATCGAGCGGCTGAAGAAGGTGGACCACCACCTGACCGAGATGTTCGCCTACTACATCGACAAGCTGGCGGCGACCGAGGACGGCGACGGCACCCTGCTCGACTCGGCGATGGTGATGTACGGCAGCGGCCTGAGCGACGGCAACCGCCACAACCACTACGACCTGCCCACCTTGCTGGTGGGCGGCGCCGGCGGCCGGCTCAGCGGCGGGCGGCACGAGCAGGTGGCCGAGGACACGCCGAACACCAACCTGTTCCTGGCCATGCTCGACAAGCTGGGCGTGCCCATCGAGAAGCTGGGCGACAGCACCGGCCGGGTGGACGCGCTGTCGGTGTGACGGTCGGAGCCGCGTGGCGGCACGGCGCCGATTGCTGATGGGGGCGCCTGGGGTGACGGCGCCGCGAGGCGGCGGCGGAGTCGCCGGGCGCCGGTTCCGGGCTTGCGCGCCATCGGTCGAGTGCGAGTCATTCGGGTGAGAATACCTGCGCTTGGCGGCCGGCTTCAGATCGGCGCGCCATCTCTTGGGCGTGGCAGCCCGGAACGTGGACCGGGGGGGGACGGTGACCGGGATTACCTTGCCACGTGACGGTGCAGGAAGCCGCGGAAGACGGGCTGCATCCGGTTGCAGCGTGCACACTTGTATCGACCGTTGTCCTCACGGTCAGCGGAGGGTGAGGGGAATGCAGGGACGAACGGCAGCCGGTACCTTTCGATACACCCTCTGGCGGGCGTTGGCGGTCGGGTTGCTCGTGTCGCTCGCGGCCCCTCCGGCCACCGTGGCGGCGGCCGCCGAGGATGCACCCCTCGCCGACGCCGCCCAGCGGCAGGATCGAGGCGCGGTGCAGGCGCTCCTGGCGGAGTCGGCGGCCGTCGATGCCCGCCAGCCCGACGGGGCGACCGCCCTCCACTGGGCCGCCCACTGGAACGACGTCGAGACCGCCCGGCTGTTGATCGCGGGCGGGGCGGACGTGAACGCCACGAACGACCTCGAGGTCACTCCCCTCGCCTTGGCCGCGCTGAACGCGGGCGCGGAGATGGCGGACATCCTGCTGCGCGCCGGCGCCGACCCCGAGGCGACGCGCCCGAGCGGCGAGACGGTGCTGATGACCGCCGCCCGCACCGGGAACCCCGAGGTCGTGCGGGCGCTCGTCGCGGCCGGCGCCGCGGTGCGCGGGACCGGGCACTTCCGGGCCCAGACCCCGCTGATGTGGGCGGCGTCGGAAGGCCATGCGGGCGTCGCGCGGTTCCTCATCGCGGCCGGCGCCGACGTGCACGCCCGGTCCGTGCACGGCACCACCGCCCTCCTCCTCGCGGCCCGCAACGGCGACGTCGAGACGGCCAGGGTGCTGCTCGACGGCGGCGCCGACGTGCACGCGGGCGAGCCGTACCTGGCCTTCAACGCCCGCGTCGACGTCGAGGAGTCGCAGACCTCGGGCCGGACCCCGCTCGTGGTCGCGGCCGCCAGCCAGGTGGCGACCAGCGGCTGGGAGTACTACCTCGACGTCGAGCCGAGCACGCACGAGGCCCTCGCCCTGTTCCTCCTCGAGCGCGGCGCCGACCCCAACGTGCCCGACAGCATCGGCCGGACCGCCCTGCACGCCGCCGTCGAGACCGGCAAGGCCGACCTCGTGACAGCCCTGCTCGAGCACGGCGCCGACCCCAACGCCCGGCTCACCCGGGCCCCGTTCGTCTTCAAGGGCGACTTCATCTCGTACGGCCGTTACGTCGGGGCGACGCCCCTCTGGCTGGCCGCGGCGGCGCGGGTGCCCGACCCCGAGATTCTCCAGGCGATCGTGGCGGCCGGCGGCGATCCCGGCCTGCCCGCCGACGACGGCACCACCCCCCTCATGGCGGCGGTCGGCGTGGTGCTGAACGAGGCGCGGCAGCCCACCGACGAGCAGTCGCTCGAGCTGGTGACCCTGCTCGTGGGCATGGACGTCGATGTCGACGCCGTCGACCGGCGCGGCCGTACCGCCATGCACGGGGCGGCCCGCCTCGCCAAGAACGCCATCGTCGAGGTGCTCGCCGAGAACGGCGCGCGGGTGGACATCGCCGACGGCCGCGGCCTCACCCCGCTCGACGTCGGCACCGTGTCCCGTCCCCTGCACCCCGCCACCGAGCGGCTGCTCCGCCGCCTCGGCGCCACGAGCATCAACGACGGTTCCCGGTAGGCGTCCGCGGCGTGGAAACGGTGCCGCCTCCCGCGGGAGGCGGCGTCGATGGGGCGGCAGGCGCGACCGCGGGGACGAACGCGGCTCGAGAAGCGCACGTGCCGGCCGGAGATTGTCTCGTCACGCCACGTCCTGTTCCAGCAGTTTGCTCGCGAGGTCGCGTCCGGCCGTGGCGGGAGGAAGGGGCTTGCCGTCGGCGCGGTAGAGGTCGATCGTCTCTTCCACGATCTCGCACAGCTCGGCGAACACGGCGCGTTCGTCGGTTCCATGGCAGCCGCCGAGAAACAGACCGGGACAGCTTCCCACGTAACAGCCGTCGTCCCCCGACCATTCGACGATCTTGACGTAGCGGGCGCTCTCCTTCATCGCCGGGACTCCTCGACGGCTCGACGAGCGGCCAGGATCTGATACGGGCGCGCATCATCGCCGAGCCGTCCCGCTATGGTAACGGGTCTGGCCACGTCGGGATGCACGAAGTTCCGATGGCCGCCCTTCCCGCCGCGGTTCACGAACCCGGCCCGTTCCAGCTCCGCGATCAGCTTTCGGATCTTCGGCGGCACGTCGGCTCGTTCCAATCAACGCAGGTAGACGTTCGACCAACTCACGACGATTCTCCGCGCATGAGCCGCCAGAGCTTCTCGGGCCGCAGCATCATGTCGACGTGGCGCACGCCGAACGGGCTCAGGGCGTCGACGGCGGCGGCGACGATGCACGGGGTCGAGCCGATGGTGCCCGCCTCGCCGACGCCCTTCGCGCCGAGCGGGTTGACGGGGGTCGGGGTGACGGTGTTGTCGAGCACGAACCGGGGGAAGTCGGCCGCGCGGGGAAGGGCATAGTCCATGAACGACCCCGTCAGGGGCTGCCCGTCGCGGTCGTAGACGACCTCCTCGACGAGGGCCTGGCCGATGCCCTGGGCGAGGCCGCCGTGAATCTGACCCTCGACGATGAGCGGGTTGACCAGATGGCCGGCGTCGTCGACCGCGACCATCTTCAGCAGCCGCGGCTCACCCGTCTCGCGGTCCACCTCGAGCATCGCGATGTGGCACCCGAACGGGTACGTGTTGTTGGACGGCTCGAAGAACGCCTCGTCGCTGAGGCCGGGGTCGAGGCCCGCGGGCAGCTTCTTCGGCTTGTAGGCGTAGGCGGCGACCTCGGCGAACGGCCTGGCCGACGCCGGCGCGCCCTTGACGGCGATGGTCCCGTTCTCGAAGACGAGGTCCTCCTCGTGCGCCTCGAGCAGGAACGCGGCGAAGCGGGCCATCTTCGCTTTCACCTTCAGTCCCGCCTTGTGCAGGGCCGCCCCGCCGACCGCCTGCGACCGGCTGCCGAAGGTGCCGATGCCCTGCTTGACTACCGCGGTGTCGCCGTGGCGGACGGTCACGTGGTCCATCGGCGCGCCGAACTGGTCGGCGAGCATCTGCGCGAAGGTGGTCTCGTTGCCCTGGCCGTGGGGCGACGCGCCGGTGGCGGCCGTGATGCGCCCGTCGCGCTCGACCGTGACCTGAGCGTGCTCCCAACCCCCGGGCGACACCGAGGCGGACGGCCCCATGCCGCAGATCTCGACGTACATCGACAGCCCGAGCCCCACGACCCGCCCCGCCGCCCGCGCCGCGTCGCGCTCGGCCTTGAGCCGCTCCCACCCCGCAACCCCCAGCGCGCGGTCGAGGGGCTTCTCGTAGTCGCCCGAGTCGTAGACCGCGCCCACCGGGGTCCGGTACGGGAACCGGTCGGACCGGATGAAGTTCTTCCGGCGCAGGTCCGCCGGGTCGATGGCGAGCTCGCGCGCCAGCATGTCCATCGCCCGCTCGACGAAGTAGATCGCCTCCGGCCGGCCCGCGCCGCGGTAGGCGTCGGTCGGCGTCTTGTTGGTGAAGACCTCGGTGAGGGTGACGCGGACGGCGGGGAACGCGTAGACGCCGTTCGCCATGGTCATGCTGTTGGTTGGGATGCCCGCGGTCAGCAGCATGTTGTAGGCGCCGATGTCCGCGACGAGGCGCAGCTTCAGGCCGAGGACGGTCCCGTCGCGCCGCGCCGCCAGATCGACGTATCCGATGAGGTCGCGGCCGTGCACGGTGGCGAGAAACGCCTCGGAGCGGTCCTCGATCCACTTGACGGGCACGTCGAGCCGCTTCGACAGCGCCGCCGCCACGTAATCCTCGCCGTAGACGTTGATCTTCGACCCGAAGCCGCCGCCGACCTCGGGGGCGATGGCCCGCACGCGGTCCTGGCCGAGGCCGACCATCCGCGCCACGAACGTCCGGAGGATGTGCGGGTTCTGGGTCGACGACCAGATCGTCATCTCGTCCCTGCCCGCCTCGTAGTGCGCCACCACCCCGCGCGCCTCGATCGCGTTGGGGGCGAGCCGCTGGTTCACCATCCGCTGCGAGATCACCACGTCGGCGGCGGCGAACGCCTCGTCGACGGCGGTGTCGTCCACCGGCTGCCGCCGGCGGATGCCGGTCCCCCGCGACAGGGGGCCGAGGGCCACGTTGGTCGGATAGTCGGCGTGCAGCACCGCCGGCCGCCCGGTCATCGCCTCCTCGGGGTCGACCACCGCGGGCAGCGTCTCGTAGTCCACGACCACCGCGTCGGCCGCGTCCCGCGCCACGTAGCGGTCGCGCGCCACCACCACCGCGACCGGATCGCCCACGAACCGCACCGTGTCCACCGCCACCGCGCGATGTTCGGGCGAGGGGAACGGCGTCCCGATCGGCATCGGGTCGAGGAACCCGGCGATCTCGGCCCCGGTGAACACCGCCTCGACCCCGTCCATCGCGGCGGCGGCGCGGGTGTCGACGGACCGGATACGGCCGTGCGCGACGTCGCTCCGCTTGAACGCGAGGTGCCGCAGGCCGTGGATCTTCACGTCGTCGACGTAGGTGGCCCGCCCGCGGACGAGCCGCGGGTCCTCGCGCCGTTTCACGCGCTGGCCGACCAGCTTGGGCAGGACCGGGGCCGTGTCGACGTGTTCATCGCCGAGGTTCTTCTGGTTGTCGTCGGTCGTCATCGGGCGTTCCATCAAGTACCCGTCAAGTTAACCAGGTCCATGTAAATTGTTGACAAAAAGCGCCTTGTCGCTCTGACCGTCGCCTGAGGTGCGCAAAATGTCACTATCCGAGCAAGTACCCGTCAAGTACCGACACGGCGCTCAGGACTCGCCCCACGCTGGTACATCGCCTGTCGATTCTCGGGGTGGTCGGCGGATCGTCGAACACGATCGCCGCGACCTCGACCACCTCGGCCATCAGCCGTGAAGTCCGGGCGCCTTGCCGGGCGCGGATCCCGAACCGATGCCGACCAGGGTCGCCTGGTCGCCCAGAATCAGCCGCGCCTGCCGGCCGGGGCCGAGCGCGGCGGCGCGGCGGCGCAGACCGGCGCCCAGCGCCACCCCGCACGCCATCCACAGCAGGACGATGGCCCACTCCTCCGGCCACACCAGCGCGGACGGGCTGCCCGGCAGGTACAGCATGACGAAGAACACCGTGGCGGCCACCGCGAGCCAGCCGACCACCGCCGGGGCCGCGACCCGGTAGGGGCGGGGCAGACCCGGATGCCGGCGGCGGATGACGAGGAACGAGACCGCCACCAGCAGATAGGCCACCACCGTGGCCAGCGATCCGGCGTCGACCAGCCACACCAGGGCCGGCCGCCCGAAGAAGGGGGCGATGGCGGTGATTGCCGTCAGCACGACGACGACCGCGGCCGGCGAGCCGTAGCGGGGATGGAGCCGCGCGAAGGCCGCCGGCAGCATCCCGCCGCGGGCCATCGCGAACAGCAGGCGGGACGCGCCGAGGAAGAACGCGTTCCAGCTCGTCAGGATGCCGACGGCGCCGCCCAGCACGAGGACCCGCCCGCCCCACGGGCTGCCCCAGACCGCGCTCATCGCGTCGGCGGTGGGCAGGGCGCGATCGGCGAGGGTGGCGGGGTCGAGCGACAGGCCCACCGTCCACTGCACGAGGCCGTACCAGGCGAAGGCCATCACGATCGAGAGCAGGATGATGCGGCCGATGGTCCGGAACGGCAGCGCGATCTCTTCCGCGAGCTGCGGGATGACGTCGAAGCCGACGTAGAGGAACGGGGTCATGATCATGACCCGCAGCACCCCCTCCCAGCCGGTGACGGCGGGCACGAGGTTCGCGAGGTCCCCGCGCGGTGTCCCCGGCAGGAAGAACGCCAGCCCGACCAGCAGCAGTCCGCCGACGGCGATCTGCTGCACGAACGCCGCGAACCGGATGCCGCGGTAGTTGACGATGCCGATGACGAGGGCCCCGGCCACCCCGACCGCCACCCACGACGGCTGCACGTCCCATCCCGCCACCGCGTAGAGCGGGTCCCCGGCCCCGAAGCCCGGCACGAGGTAGCCGAGGACGGTGGGCAGGGCCACCGCCTCGAAGGCGCAGACCGCGGCGTAGGCGAGCACCAGCGTCCACCCGCAGACGAACGCGCCGAGGGACCCCATGGCGAGGAACGTGAAGCTCAGCTCGCCCCCGGCGCGGGACAGGGCCGCGGACAGCTCGGCATAGGTCAGCCCCACCAGCCAGACCATGACCGCGCCCGCCCCGAACGCCAGGATGGAGCCCACCGCGCCGGCCCGAACGATCATCTCGCCGGCCAGCACCACCCAGCTCCAGCCGACCATCGCCCCGAACGCGACGGCCAGCACGTCGCCGCGGCCGAGGAACCGGCGCAGGTGGACCGGAGGCTCAGTCATGATGGATGCGGGAAGCCGTGACCGGACGCGTCGCCGAACGCGGCCGGAACGGGTCGGGGTGATTCTGGCGCGGCACTCGAGGCATCGACGGGACACGAACGCGCTCGTCTACGCCGCCTCCGCCCCGGGAGGGTGATCCTGGCGAGGCACTCGGCATTCACGTGCTCGCGGACCTGACCTTGCGCGTGGTCGCTGGGAGGGTGATCCTGGCGAGGCACTCGAGACATTGACAGGCACTCCGTGTCTATATATCGTGTCCAACATGGACACATGGAAGGTAGGGGAAGCCAAGCAGCGCTTCTCGGAAGTCATCAGGCGGTCCGGCGTCGAACCCCAGAAGATATACAGCCGCGACCGGCTCGTGGCGGCCGTCGTCAGTCCCGGCGCGCTGGAACTGCTCGACGGATTGGACCGGTACCACTCCACCCGAACTCTCGGCGAGCTGTTCGCCGAGGCTCGCGAAATCTGCACCGAAGAGGAGTATGCGCTGGACGTCGGCGAGCGCGTGGACCGGGCGGGTTGGCCGGGGGAAGGCGCGTGATACTCGTCGATACGAACGTGCTGGGCGAGCTGTGCCGGCGGCGTCCGGCTCCGGCGGTCGAGCGCTGGGCCGCCGGGGCGGCCTCGCCGTTCGCACTCAGCGTCGTGACGATCGAAGAAATCCGTTTCGGGCTCTCCTGGAAGCCGAACAGGCGAGTCGAAGCCTGGTTCGAGAGGTTCTTCGCCGAGTGCTGCGAGGTGCTCGCCGTCACCGCGCCGATCGCGCGACGGGCAGGGGCGTTGCGCGGCCAGCTTCGCGCCGACGGTCGTACCCGCACGCAGGCCGACATGCTGATTGCGGCGACTGCACAAGTGCATCAGATCCCGCTGGCGACCCGGAACGTCCGCGACTTCCAGGGCTGCGGCCTGGCACTGGTCAATCCGTTCGACACCGTGTAGCACCCCGGTCCGGCCCTTCAGCGCTCGAAGACCACCCGCCCGCCGAGCATGGCGCCGCTGACCTCGTGGACGGAGGACGCGTTCGCGAGATCGGCAGAGGCCATCACTTCGACCGGGATGCGCGACACCGCGGGATCGCGCCTGGAACTGGCCGCCCATCGTCGCCTTCGGCTCCGCTGGGATCCAGGAGTCCGCGCCGTTCTACAGCGCAGACTCCTGGCCCGAAACAAGGAGTTTGTCCGTGCTATGGTAAGGACATGGCCAAGGTCACGAGCAAGCTCCAGGTCACGGTGCCGAAGGCGCTCGCCGTCCAGCTCGGCATTCGGCCCGGCGACGACGTCGACTGGACGATCAGCGGCAACAGCCTCCACGTGACGCCCTCGAAGGACCGCCGTCAACTCCTCGATCTCGAAACACGACTCCGCCTCTTCCGCGAAGCGACGGAGCGCCAGCGCCGCCGCCAGCGGGATGTCCGAGTGACGTCGGCGGATGGCGACCGCGGATGGACGCGCGAGGAGCTGTACGACCGTGGCCGCACTCGTTGACACCGACATCCTGGTCTATCGGTTCGACCCGCGATCCCCGGACAAGCAGCGCCGGGCGACGGCGACATTTGGACCAGGGGCTGGCTGACGGAATCGTACGGGTTCCGCATCAGGCAATCATCGAGTTCGTCGCGGCCGTGACCCGCCCGCGACGATCCGGCGGCCCGTTGCTGTCCGTCTCCGACGCCCTGTACGAGGCGGAGGAGATGGTGACGCAGTTTCCCGTCATCTACCCGAACGAAGCCGTCGTGCGTCTCGCGTTGCGCGGGGCGGCTGCGTATCGACTGTCGTGGTTCGATGCGCACCTGTGGGCGTACGCCGAGCATTTCGGGCTGAGCGAGTTGTGGTCCGAGGACTTTCAGCATGGCCGCATGTACGGCACGGTGCGGGCAGTCAATCCGCTGCTCGAACCCGGGAACTCCTGACGGCGGAGTCGGTCCGGCCCTCAGCGCTCGTGGACCACCCGCCCGCCGAGCACCGTCAGGTCGACCTCGGTGTCCATCGTCCGCTCCGGGTCGATGGTGAGCAGGTCTTGCGACAGCACCACCAGGTTGGCGAGCTTGCCGCCCTTCTCGTCCTCCTCGAAGGTCAGGTGGGCGGCGATGCGCGTGTTGCCGACGAGGGCCTCGGGCGCCTCGCCGGGGCCGAACACCGCGCCGCCCATGCCCCGGCGGGTCACCGCCGCCTGCAGCTCCCGCCGGATCGAGATCATATCGTGTCGGTGCCGGTGGGAGCGGCCCGCGGAGTCGGTTCCGTCGAGGGGAACGTGGTACGCTGTCGGCGGCCCCGTACTGTTAGGCTTGTCGGGTGGATCGTGACGAACTCCTGGGCCTGTTGCGCGCGCTCGAGGAGGCTGCGGTCGACTACGTGCTGATCGGGGCGGCGGCGATGGGGTTCCACGGTGTCGTGCGCGCCACCGAGGACGTGGACATGCTCGTGCGGGCCGCGCCCGAGAACATCGAACGACTCCGCGCGGCGCTGCGGGCGGCGTTTGCCGGAGACCCCGAGATCGAGGGCATACGGACTGAAGACCTGTTGGGCGCCTATCCGGCGGTGCGGTACTACCCGCCGACCGGGGACCTGTATCTGGACGTGATGACCCGGCTCGGCGAGGTCGCGAGCTTCGAATCGGTCGAGGCGGAGGCGAAGGAAGTCGAAGGTGTCCGCGTGCGCGTCGCCACGCCAGCGGCGCTCCACCGGTTGAAGAAGGGGACGGTTCGGGCCATCGACCGGCAGGACGCGGCGGTGCTCCGGCAACGCTTCGACCTGCCGGACGACGGGGACGAGTAGCATGGGGGTCGAGCGGTTCCGATCGATCGAGGAGATGAACGCGGCCCCGGTGCGCGGTGGAGCGTCCGACGGACTCGAGCGCTTCCTGCGTCACTGCGCGCGATACCGCTCCCTGGCCCCGCGCTCCCGTCCACGCGGCGTCTTCAAGTTCCGGAGCCTGGAAGAGTCGCAGCGGGCCCGCCTGTCCGGCCTGTCCGGCGACCCCGCGAACAGCCCATCCTCCCGCTCGGACGTCGGCGTCGATTGATCGGCATGCCGCCGGTAGCTCGTATCGGAACCACTGAGGGAGAACCCCGATGACCCGCATGCAGCGTTGCCTGGTGAACGTCGCCCTCGCCGCCGGCCTCGCCGCCGCTGCCGCGTGCGCGGCCCCCGCCGCGAATCCCGCGGACCTCCCCGGCGCCTGCGCCGACCTGACGGCGCTGGAGCTCATCGACATGCGCATCGGCTCGGCCGAGCACGTGCCCGCCGGCGACGTCCCGGCCCACTGCCGGGTGAGGGGGGTCATCGAGACCGAGATCAACTTCGAGCTGCTGCTGCCCGACGACTGGAACGGCCGGTTCCTGATGGGGGGCGGGGGCGGCTTCGTGGGCAGCGTCCAGAACCAGGCGCGCTCGCTCTACGCGCACGGGGGCGGCCCCCTCGAGCGCGGCTATGCCACGGCGGGGACCGACACCGGGCACACCGGCAGCGGCCGCGAGGCCGCCTGGGCCCTCGACCATCCCGAGCGGCAGGAGAACTTCGGCCATCGCGCCGTTCACCTGACGGCGGAGACCGCGAAGTCGATCATCTCCCACTACTACGACCGGCCGTCCGAGTACGACTACTTCGTCGGCTGCTCGCGGGGCGGCGGACAGGCGATGATGGCGTCGCAGCGCTACCCCGACGACTTCGACGGCATCGTCGCCGCTGCGCCCGCCTACGACTGGACGGGCATCACCGCCGGGTTCGTGCAGAACCAGCAGGCCATCTACCCCGACGGCGACCTGGACGCCCCGGTGCTGACCGCGGCCGCGCTCGACCTGCTCGGGTCGAGCATCCTCGCTGCGTGCGACGCCGCCGACGGGGTCGAGGACGGGATGATGACCGACCCGCGGCACTGCGGCTTCGACCCCGCCGACCTGCCGCGCTGCGCCGGCGACCGCCCCGCCGACGGCTGCGTCACCGCGGCGCAGCTCGCCGCGATCCGCACCGTCTACGACGGCCCCGAGGCGAACGGCGAGCCGCTCTACCACGGGTTCAACTACGGCGGCGAGCACGACTACGGCGGCTGGAACTCGTGGGTGGTCGCCCTGCCGGACGGGCAGAGCGCCCAGTACGGGTTCGGGACCGAGCTCTTCAAGTACTTCGTCTTCGGCGACCCCGACTGGAACTACACCGAGTACGACTTCTCGACCTGGGAAGAGGACGTCGCCCCGACCGGCGCGATCCTCAACGCCACCAGCACCGACCTGAGCCGGTTCCGCGCCGGCGGCGGCCGCATCATCTACTGGACCGGCTGGTCCGACCTCGCCCTCTCGCCCCTCGGCACCATCGACTACTACGTGCGGCTCGCGGCCGACGACGCCGCGGCCCGCGACTACGCGCGGCTCTACATGCTGCCCGGCGTGCTCCACTGCGCGGGCGGCCCCGGCCCCGACCGCGTCGACTGGGTCGAGGCCATCCGCGCCTGGGTCGAGGACGGCCAGGCCCCCGAGCGCCTGCTGGCGACCAAGCTGGACGGGGACGGCGAGGTCACGATGACCCGCCCCGTCTGTCCGTACCCGCAGGTCGCCGTCTACGACGGCAGCGGCGATCCGAACAACGAGTCCAGCTTCACCTGCGCGATTCCGTCGCGCTGACCCGGACGCGTCTCCGCCCGTTCGGCGCCCTTCAGCCTCGACCGGCTTGGTCCCGGAGCCAGGCGGTGAACTCCGGGTCCACGAGCGTTCGCGTGCCGGCGTGCGTGTCGGCGATACCCGGCCGTTGCCGCCGCCGCAACGCGGTCCGCACGCCGCCACCCGTCGGCGCCGGCTGCTTCAGGTGTGCGGCGAGGGTGCGGCGAAAGGGCCGGCCGAGGGGCTGGCGCGCGCCGTCAGCCAGCTTTGGCCATGACAAGACAAATTGTCATGCGATGGCCAATGCTGGCCGGTGCGCGGCGGTCTCTCCGCGTGCGAATTCCGCGTCGCAGCCACCGCCTCAGAAGCTGTAGCGCAGCCCGAACTGCATCTCCCTGGCGTTCAACGCGCTGAAGATGCGGCCGAAGTTCGGGGTGCCGAAGATGCGGTTGGGCACGTCGAAGTTGGCCCGGTTCAGCACGTTGAAGATCTCCCAGCGGAACTCCAGGCGGCCGGTGTCGCCGACGAACCAGTCCTTCTGCAGCGAGACGTCGACGTTGAAGAGGCCCGGCGCGAAGACGCTGTTGCGCAGGGCGCTGCCGAAGGTGAACGGGCTCTGCAGGGCGAACGCGTCGGTGTTGAACCACCGGTCCGGCGTGCGCTGGCCGGCGGGGAGGTTGGGGTCGCCGATCTGGTCCGGCCGCTGGGCGGGGCCCGAGCCGATGTTGGCGCGGTCGAGGCCGAGGTTGACGGTGAACGGGGCGCCGGACTGCGCGGTGACGATGCCGTTCAGCCGCCAACCGGAGAAGAGCGCGGCGGCGCCGCCGGCCCCCTCGAAGAACGGGAGCTGCAGGGTGCCGCTGGCCACGAGCTGGTGGCGGTGGTCGAAGCTCGACAGGGCCACCTCGCCGGGGAAGATGTCGTTGACGTTCTGGGGGACGTTCGACTCGAACGCGGTGGCGCCGGGGCTCGAGGCGTCGTCCTTCGACTGCGACAGCGTGTAGGCGGCGTTGAACGAGTGGCGCCCGTCGAAGCGCCGCTCGGCCTTGAACGTCACCGCGTGGTAGATCGACTCGCCGTCGAAGCGGATGGCGCGGATGCCGCTCAGCTCGGGCACGGGGCGGCGCTCGTCGATGGGGCCGGGGCCGGGGAGGGGCACGTTGCGGATGGTCGAGTTGTCGGCCCCGATGGTGTACGAGCCCATGTAGGCCACCTCGACCATCGTCTGCCGCGTCGCCTCCATCTGGACGCCGCCGCTCCACGTCTGCGTGTACTCGACCCGGTAGTCGTTGTCCATGATCGAGCCGCCGATGCTGCCGGTGGCGTCGCTGGTCAGGATGTCGCGGGTCTGGTGGATGGGGGCGAGCTGGTCCGACGGGGTGTCGATCTGCTTCAGGAAGAAGAACGGCAGGTTCCGCGTGAACGCGGTCTGCACGCTGTACGCCCACTGGTTCAGGAAGACGCCGTAGCCGCCCCGCAGCACCACCGAGCGCCGGTCGCCGAGCAGCAGCGCGAACCCGGCCCGGGGGGCGAGGCGGACCCGGCTCGGGCGCAGGAGGCTGCGGTCCCAGCCGATCTCGGCCGACGTCACCCAGGGGATCGGCATCAGCGGCAGCAGGGCCTCGGCCGCGGGGGAGATGTTGCCGGCGTCGTCGCTCGCGACGACGAAGCGCCCGCCCGGCACCGAGAGGTCGATCGACGACAGGCGGTTGTCGACGTCCTTCATGTGGGCGTTGTACTCGTAGCGCAGCCCGTAGTTGATGGTCAGGTTGTCCCTCGCCCGCCAGTCGTCCTGGGCGTAGAGGTGCAGCCACGTGGTGCGCGAGTCCTGGTCGCCGCCGCCGATGCCGGCCCGCGCCGCGGTCGGGTAGCCGAGGAGGAAGTCGGCCATCGCGTTGCCGCTCCACTGCCCGGTGTAGGTGAAGGCGCCGCGCGCGGTGTCCGCGTTGACGGGGCGGAACCGCAGGTGGAACAGGTAGCCGCCGAACTTGTAGCGGTGGTTGCCCTGGTCGATGAGGAAGTTGTCGTAGACCTCGAAGTGCTCGTTGTTCCGCGACACGAACGTCGTGGGGTCGCCCATGGTGCTGAACAGCCCCGCCGTCGAGATCTGGGGGTAGCCGACGTCGCGGGGGTTCCGGCTCACCCCGAGCAGGCCGACCCGGTCGGCGAAGTCGACCCCCGCGTTCCGGCTGTGCTGCCCGCCGTTCACCGACATGTAGCCGAAGCGGAGCTCGTTCAGCTTGTTCCGGCCGATCGCCTTGGTGTAGCTCACCCCGACGTTGCGGGTCGTGGTGTCGAGGGTGCGGCCGAACCCGGGCACGAGGGACTCCTGCTGGACGCCGGTGCCGAACGGCTGGATCTCGTCGGCGTCGAAGGTGCTGAGCCGCAGGAAGAGGTGGTCGGCCTCGGCCGGCCGGTGGTCGACGCGCACGCTGAACTGGTGCACGTCCTTGTCCTGCGGCTCCACCGAGGTCAGGTTCTGGAACCGCCCGTCGGCCGTCGGCAGGGGCACGTTCTCGAGGAACTCGCCGGCGATGGGGTCGAGCCGGTCCGCCGGGATCCGGTTGCCCGGGAAGGGCTGGCACGCGCCGGTCGCGGCGTTGATGGTCAGCGGATCGCAGATCGGGTCCCAGCCCGAGAAGTCGCCGCCCCGGACCGCCGCGTCCGGCACGGAGAAGGTCTTGGTGATCGACCGCCGCGTGTCCTGCCGCTCGTAGCTCGCGAAGAAGAACGTGCGGTCGCGGACGATGGGGCCGCCGAGGGTGCCGCCGTACTGGTCCTGGTCGAGGGGGGGCACCGGCAGGCTCCGGTCGTCGAAGTAGTTGTGCGCGTCGAACCGCTCGTCGCGCATGAACTCGAACAGGCTCCCGTGGAAGTTGTTCGCGCCCGACCGGGTCGCCACGTTGATCAGGGCCGACGCCTTCCCCCCGAACTCGGGCGGGTACATCGACTTCTGGATCTTGAACTCCTGGATGGAGTCGACCGACGGGTTGATGACGAGGTTGTTGAAGAGCTCGTCGGTGACCTTGAACCCGTCGAGCATGTAGATGTTGTGCCCGGCCCGCTGCCCCCCGACGTTGGGCAGGGGACCGGCCTGCTGGAGGGCCCCGCCCCGGGTGCCGCCGGGGGGGATGACCACCGCGTCGCTGAGCTGGGCGAGCTGCAGGAACTGCCGGCCGTTCAGGGGGATCGTCTCGACCTCGCGGGTCTCGATGACGTCGCTGATCTCGGCCGTGGTGGTCTGCAGCAGGGGGGCGCTGACCTCGACCGTCACCTCCTCGCTGACCGCGCCGAGGGCCAGGGTGAACTCGAGCTGCAGGGTGCGGCCGACCTCGAGCCGGATGCCGGTCTGGGTCGAGCGCTGGAAACCGGGCAGCTCGGCGGTGACCGTCCACTCGCCGGTGGCGAGGCCGGGGAGGAAGAACCGCCCCTCGCCGTCGGTGATCCGCTCGATGACGGTTCCGCTCGCGGGGTGGGTGGCCACGACGACGGTGCCCGGCAGGACGGCGCCGCTCTCGTCGACCACGACGCCCAACAGCTCCGCGGTGTTGGTCTGGGCGGCGGTGGCGCTGGCGGCCAGCAGCATCAGCAGGCCCGCCGCCCACCATCTCGCCCGGCTCTCGACGATCCCCCGGCCTCTCCCGACGCCCGTGCCGGCCGCTCCGTCGCCAGCGCCCCGTGAGCGCGCCGACCGTCCAAACCCGTATTCGTGCATCCCTTCATTATAGGATGCGGTTGTCCGGTCGTTCTCAAGGCCGGGAGTCGTCATCCGCCGGCCGCGACCTCCAGGACGTGCGCGGCGGCGCGGCGGCTCGCCCCGGGGCCGCCGAGCTTCTCGCGCACCTCGCGCAGGGCCTGCCGCGTGCGGGCGGCGTGCGCCTCGTCGGACAGGAAGCGCGCCGCGTCGGCCGCCACCACCGCCGGCTCGAAGGCGTCCTGGGCGTACTCCGGGACGACGGTCCGCCCCGCCACCAGGTTGACCATGGCGAACGCCTTCACCTTGATGAACCGCCGCGCCATCCAGTACGTCAGCGGGGAGAGCCGGTAGACGACCACCATCGGACGCTCGTGGATCGCGGTCTGGATGGTGGCGGTGCCCGACGCGGTGATCACCACGTCGGCCGCGGCGAGCACCGCGTCGGTCTGCGACTCGACGACCCGCGTCGGCGCCCCCGCGCGGCGCAGGGCCGCGAGCGGCTCGAACACGCTGTCCGGCAGGTCGGGAGCGCGCGCGACGACGAACTGCGCCGACGGGATGCGCTCGCGTACCTGCCGGGCCGCCGTGACCATGTCCGGCAGTATGCGGCGCAGCTCGTTCGGTCGGCTGCCGGGAAGCATCGCCACCGCCGGCGCCTCCGGGTCGAGGTCGTGCCGGCGGCGGAACGTCTCCCGGTCGGCGGCGGCCGGGGTCAGATCCAGGAGAGGGTGGCCGACGAACGCGACGGGGATCCCCGCCTCGCGGTACAGCGGCGCCTCGAACGGGAAGATGACGAGGGCCCGCGTCACGAAGCGCCGCATGGTCCGGAACCGGCCGCCGCGCCACGCCCACGCCTGGGGGCCGATGTAGTAGACGACGGGGATGCCGAGGGGCGCGACGGACGCGGCGAGACGGAAGTTGACCTCGGGAAAGTCGATGGCCACGAAGACGTCGGGTCGTTCCGTCCGCGCCGCCCGCACGAGGCGACGGTAGGTCCGCCAGGTGTGCGGCAGCACCGACAGCGCCTCGGTCAGTCCGGTGGCGGCGAGCCCGGCGTAGTCGGCGGCGAGGCGCCCCCCTGCCGCCGCGAGCTGCCTGCCTCCCAGTCCGAAGACCTCCGCGCCGGGGCTGAGCCGGCGGATCTCGCGGGTCAGCGCGCCCGCGTACAGGTCGCCGGACGGCTCGCCGCACGAGAGCATCACCCTGGGCCCCGTCATGGTCGTGTCCGGTGTTCCGTCTCAAGGGTTCGCGGAACGTTCCTCAGCCACTCTTCCCGGTGCGGGGATGGTCACGAACGGGTGTGTTTCCGCGGACTTCGTTGCCGGGACGCTGGCCGCCCCGGGCCAGGAGCGGTTTCGGCGCCGGGTGCCGCGGTGCCCCCCGGGGCGGGCGGCGTCGGGCGGCCGGGGCTCGTACCGCACACCCCGCCGGCCCGACGCCACGTCCTCGCGATTCGGCTTCCCGCGGCCCGTCAACGCCGGAGGTCGGGGCTCGACAGGTCCAGCTCGGGCACCGAGAGGACCTCGATGTCGCCGAACCCGGCCCGACGCAGGTCGTTCACGAATGCGCGGGCCTCGCCCACGAGCACGATCGCGAGGCGGTCGGGGTGCAGGTGGGTGCGCGCCACCCGCCGGATGTCCTCCACCGTGACCGCGTTGATCCGGTTCGGGTAGTTCGGGAGATCGTCGAGGTCGAGGTCGTACAGCAACGCCTCCAGCACCTGGGAGGCGATGGCGTTGGGGGTCTCGATGGTCAGCGGGAAGTTGCCGGCCAGGTAGGCCTGGGCGTTCTCGAGCTCGCGCCGGCTCACCCGTTCGCGGCGCATGCGGCCCACCTCGCCGACCATCAGCCGCAGCGCCTCGACCGTGGCTTCGGTGCGGGTGTCGGTCATGCCGACGAAGTCGCCGCCGTAGCGGCGGCTGCCGATCTCGGCCGAGGCCGAATAGGTCAGCGACCGTTCCGTCCTCAGCACGCTGCCGAGGCGGTTGCCCCCCTCCCCGCCGAGGATCTTGATGGCGACGTCGAACGGCAGGTGATCGGGGCTCGTCCGCGGCAGGGCCACGTGCCCGACGCGGATGGCGGTCTGCAGCGACCCCGGCTTGTCGATGACGACGACCCGGCGGGTGGGCTCGGGCATCTCGCCGGCGGGCGGCTCCGCCGCTTCCGTCCGCGGCGTCCAGTCGCCGAACGCCCGTTCCGCCGCCGCGAACGCCGACTCGGCGTCGACGTCGCCGACGATCGCGAGCAGGGCGTTGTTGGGCGCGTAGTGCGCGGCGTGGAAGGCGACCAGATCGTTGCGCGTGATCCGCCGTACCGTCTCGGGGGTGCCGTTCGACGGCTGCCCGTAGGGGTGGGACTGGTAGAGCAGCCGCGCGAGCGCGACCCCCGCGAGGTAGTCCGGGTCGTCGTAGCTGACCTGGAACCCCGACAGCACCTGCTGCCGTTCGCGCTCGATCTCGGCCGGCGCGAACGCCGGGTTCCGGGCGGTGTCGGCGACCAGGTCCAGGCCGAACTCGAAGCTGTCGGTCATGACCAGGACGCTGACGAAGCTCAGGTCCGCGCCCGCCCCGGCGTCGAGGATGCCGCCGATCGAGTCGATGGCGTCCGCGACCTCGGTGGCGCTTCGGTTCGTCGTGCCCTGATCGAGGAGCGCGCCGGTGAACGTCGCGACCCCCGGCTTGCCCGCCGGGTCGTAGACCGATCCGGCCCCGATGATCAGCCGCAGGTTGACGGCGGGCTGCTCGTGGTGCATCACCACCACCACCTGCAGCCCGTTGTCCAGGGTCCGCACCTCGTAGGGCGGGAACGTCGCCTGGTGCCACGGCAGCGGGGGCGGCGGGCTCTCCCGCGGCCAGTCCGCCGGCGGCTGGGCCCCCGCGGCCGCCGCGACCGTCGCCAGGCAGAGAACCAGGAGTCCGCGTCTCATTCCTCGTCTCCCGGGCGGAAGAAGGAGCGTCCGGGCGGCGGGGCGGGCAGAATCGTCAGCACCAGCCGGTTCTCCTCGGTGAAGTAGGTCCGGGCCACCCGCTGCACGTCCTCGCGGGTGACGTCCATGAAGATGTCGTACTCGCCGTCGGCGGTGGTGATGTCGTCGTGGATCACCACGGCGTGGACCAGGTGCGAGGCCTTCTGCTCGATGGTGAGGCGGCCGAACACGTAGTCGCGGGCGAACTGGTTCTTGGCCTGCTGCAGCTCCCGTTCGGTGATCAGCTCCGTCTTCAGCCGCTCCAGCTCCTCGATCAGGGCCGCCTCCGACTCGGCCGGCGTGCGGCCCGGCTGGACGATGGACACCGCGTAGAACAGGTTCGGGTCCTCGATGATCACGCCGTCGCCGGCCGCGGACACCGCGAGCTGGTCCTCGTAGACGAGCCGGCGGTAGATGCGCGAGCTCTCTCCGTCCGAGAGCACCTTGGTCGCGATGTGCAACGGATACGCGTCGGGGTGCCCGTCGTAGGTGATGTGATGGGCCACGATGACCGCGGGCAGGGGCCAGTTCTCGGACTGGGTCAGGGTCACCCGGCGCTCCGCGGTGGACGGCGGCTCGCGGGGGATGTCGCGGGGCACGGGGCGCGTCGCCTTGGGCACCCGGCCGAAGTACAGCCTGATATGGGCCAGGGCCTGGACGGGGTCGAAGTCGCCGACCAGCACGAGGGTCGCGTTCTCGGGCACGTAGTAGGTGTCGTAGAACTCCTGGACGTCCTCGATCGACGCGGCCTCGAGGTCCTCCATGCTGCCGATGACCGTGTGCTTGTACGGGTGCGCCGTGTAGGCCTGGTCGTACAGGATCTCCGACAGCAGGCCGAACGGGGCGTCCTCGTAGCGCCAGCGGCGCTCTTCCTTGACCACCTCGCGCTCCGCCTCGAACGTCCGCTGGTCGATGCGCAGCGTGGCCATCCGGTCCGCTTCGAGCCACAGGACGAGCGGCAGGTACTGCGACGGCACCGTCTGCAGGTACGTCGTGGCGTCCTCGGTCGTGTAGGCGTTCCCCTCGCCCCCGACCCGGGAGATCAGCGTCAGGTGCGAGTCGGGGAGCACGTTCTTCGAGCCCTTGAACATCATGTGCTCGAACAGGTGGGCGAACCCGGTGCGGCCCGGCGGCTCGTTCTTCGACCCGACGTGGTAGACCATCTGCAGATGGACGATGGGCGTGGAGTGGTCCTCGGAGAGGATCACCCGCAGGCCGTTGTCCAGCGTGTGCATCTCGTAGTCGAGCGGGGTCGGTCGGACCTCCCCGTCCAGGGTGGACGAGGCGGCGAGCAGGCCGGCCAGCACGACGAGGAGCATCCGGCCGGGCGTCGGGGGGCTCGCGCCGGAACCGCCGCGCCGCCGCCGAACCGCAGGGAGTATCGTCTGGAGCATGGGCCGAATTATGGCACAGCCGGGACGGTCGAATCGGACCGAAGGCGAAACCGCTCGGGCTCGACTTGAAGCTTCAGGGGATGCGGCTCAGTCCTTCGCTTCGTCCGGTTCCGGCCTGTCCGGCGGCCCGGAGTCCTGCTCGGGGGTTCGGCTCCCGCGCTCCAGCTCGGCGCAGCGGCGCTCGAGGGCTGCGACCCGCTTGCGCAGGGCGGGGAGCTGCACGAACGAGCTCGCCGCCTTCCGCCACGCCCGGTTCTCGATGGCCGGCAGCCCGGAGACAAACGACCCCGGCGGCACGTCGTTGGTGATCCCGGTCTGGCCGGTGGCGCGGGCGCCCTTCCCGATCGTGATGTGGCCGTTCACGCCCACCTGGCCGGCCAGCGTCACGTCGTCTTCGACCACGGTGCTGCCGGCGATGCCCACCTGGGCGGCCAGCAGCGCATTGCGGCCGATCCTGACGCCGTGCCCGATCTGGACCAGGTTGTCGATCTTCGCTCCCGCCGCGATGCGGGTCTCGCCGAGGGCGGGCCGGTCTATCGCCACCAGCGCCCCGATCTCGACGTCGTCCTCGATGACAAGGCCGCCGTGCTGGGGGATCTTCTGGTGGGTCCCGTCGGAGCGCCGGGCGAAGCCGAAGCCGTCGCTGCCGATGACCGCGCCGTTCTGCACCACCACCCGGTCCCCGAGCACCACGCGTTCGCGCAGCGCCGCCTGCGCGTGGATCACGCAGTCGGCGCCGATGGTCACCCCGGCGCCGATGGTCACGTGGGGATGGATGACGGTGTGCGGTCCGACGGTGGCGCCGGTGCCGATCGACACGAAGGAGCCGACCGAGACGCCCTCTCCCAGCTTCACGTCGTCCGCGACGCTGCTTGTGGGATGGATGCCGCGCTCCGGGGAAGCGGCGTCCGTGAACAGCTCGACGGCTCTGGCGAACGCGAGGTACGGCTCCGCGGTGCGCAGCATCGGGCACGGGGCGGCCGGCGCTTCGTCGGCGAGGATCACCGCCGCCGCCCGCGTCGATCGCAGAGCCGTCGTGTAGCGGGGGTTGGCGAAGAACGTGAGGTCGCCGGCGTCGGCCGTCTCGATGCTCGCGACACGGCGGATTTCGACGTCGCCGTCGCCCTCGAGCCGACAGTCGAGACGCTCCGCCAAGTCACGAAGCTTCAAGACAGGCAAGCGTATCACGCAGACCGCGCCCCGCCGGGTCCGCTTGGGGGTCAGGCCTGGGTCCGGCGCTCGACGAACGTCGCCAGGTGCTCCAGGTGCAGCTCGCGCGAGAGCTCTCGCAGCCGGGGACGTCGCTGCCCGGCCGGCAAGGCCAGGGCGTCCCGCACCTCGTCGAGGACGGGGCTGACTCGCGCCGACCACTCGACGCCGGACACCCCGCGCCGCGCGCCCCGGAACGCCAGCCAGTGCCCGGCCATCTTCGCGGCGAAGTACCACGAGATGAGGTTCGGTCCCGGGACGAAGAAGAACAGCGGTCCGAAGATCGCGGTGGCCACGCCGTCGATGACCATCCAGAACCGGTGGTGGTCGCTCTGGCGCTGCAATCGGCCCCGGGCGATGGCCAGCGCCCGCTCCGCGTCCAGGTCCCCGGAGTGGACGAGCACGCCCTCCCGGACGTGGCGCATGTGCCACAGCAGCCGGTGCTG
Organism: Vicinamibacterales bacterium; assembly: GCA_965215105.1. Lineage (GTDB taxonomy): Bacteria > Acidobacteriota > Vicinamibacteria > Vicinamibacterales > UBA8438 > JAJEEA01. The sequence continues at coordinate 3,982,000 of OZ244051.1, read as the reverse complement.
GGAGATCCAGGCGGCGAGGCCGCGCGTGAGGGCGGTGCGCAGCCGCGCCCCCCAACCGGCCTCCTCCGCGCCGGCCGCCCGCGCGGTGCGGCGGTCGCGGCGCGCCTCCTGCTCTTCCGCGAGCACCTCGCGGGCGCGCCGCAGCAGCTTGCCGGTGACGGCGCCGGGGGGATGGTCGGCGTCGTTCGGCTCGCAGTAGAGCTCGTGGCGGGTCCGATCGACGGGCACGAGGAAGATGTTCATTCGATGGAGAAGACGTTCGTCCGGTCAGCGGATGTTCATCCGGTGGGCGAGGCGGTGCGACCGTCGGCGGCCGAGGCGCGATTGAGGGAAGCGGGCACCGGGGAAGGCGCAATCGCCAGAGGGGGAGGAACAGCGCCGGGAACCGCGTGGGTCCCCGGCGCTCAGGCTGCGATCCCGCGCCGCCGTCGGCGATTGCCGGCGGCGGCCACGGTCTCAGGTCGTCCGGCTACCGTGCCAGCGGCTCGGGGCGCAACTGGAAGTGCACGATCTTGCTCTTCGTCCCCTGGCCGCCCTCGGTGTGCCAGATGTAGTTCGAGCCGTAGTTGGCCCACAGCCCGCGTCCCTTCCAGCCGGCGTCGGCATCGTCGATCCGGCCGTCGAGGCCGCGCGAGTAGAACGCCATCGGATACGGCACGCGCAGGACCACCCACTCGCCGGTGTCCGGATCGAGCGCGAGCAGCGAGTCCGACGTCGAGCCGTTGGCGATCGGGATGTTCTTGCCCATCCCCAGCGTGTCGAACTGGTCGACCCAACTGTAGTAGTGGAAGTCGGCGCCGACGCGTCCCTCCACGCCCTGCATCGTCGGACCCGGCACCGGATACAGCGTCCAGCCCTCGGGGCAGTGCTGGCCGGTGGCGTCCGGGCCGCTGGTCACCGCGCACTTGCTGCGGTCGAAGCTCGCCATGTGGCTGCTGCCCGACAGGGCGGCCCAGATGACGCCGTTGCGGTCGACGTCGATGCCGCGGGGCGCGAACCCGGTCTCCATCGGGTCGAGGTCGGCGTTCTCGATCGACGGCGGCTGGTACATCTCGGCGATGCACGTCTCGGGCGGGTTGTCGCCGCGGTCGAGACGGACGATCGAGCCGGGGAACGGCCCGGTGCGGGTGATCCAGACCGCGTGGTCGATGGGGCTCGCGATGATGCCGTAGCCGAACCCGGCGACCCGGGTGTCGAGGGCGGGGTCGGGGTTGTCGTCCCGCGGCTCGTTCCACGGCTTGGTGATGACGCCGTCGCCGTTGGTGTCGAGCACCGTTGGGCACCAGCCCTGCGAGCCCCGCTCGTCGCCGGTCTCGTCGTAGAGGCGGGTGTTCAGCCAGCCGATGACGTTGCCGTCGCCGCTGAACCACAGGGTGTCGTCCTCGTCCTCGCCGAACTGCAGGTGGTGGGTGCCGAAGCAGGTGTCCACGAGCACGAACTGCTCGTCGCCCTCGGCCGACGGGTCGTAGTACGACGCGTGCCGGCCGGCGCGGCCGATCGAGTGGTACTGCGCGTACCGGTTGTCCGAGCCGTCACGGCACCAGTCGGGGTTCTGGAACGGGCGCACCGTCGAGGTCATCCACACCCGGCCCTTGTGGTCGAGCATCGGGTTGTGGGGGTCCGACCGCTCGTGGGCGCCGACGCCCCAGAGCTCCTGGTCGCCCCAGTAGTAGGACGGCACCTGGACGTCGGGGAAGCGGGTCGGCATGGTCTCGGGGTCGGGGCGCACGGGAATCGTCACCTCGGTCGCGCTGTTGGCCACCGGGTCGACGAAGGTGATGGTGCCGTGCCCGGCCGAGACGCCGTACACCGGCCCGTTGCCGTTGATCTGCGGGTTTCGCTTGTCGGTGGCGATCTCGTCGTGGATGAACGAGGTGTCCACGCCCCAGTCCCACAGGGTCACCACGACGTTCTGCTCGAGGCCGTCGGGCCGCGGGGGCGCCTCGGGGATCGCGCCGTTGGCGATGCGGTCGGTCCAGTCGGCGAACATCTGCAGCGCCGGCTCGCGGCCGAACCGGTTCATGGCGTTGCTCATCTGGTTGCCGCGCTGGCCGGTGGTGACCCGGTGGTCCCACGCCGCCACCGTCGAGTCGAACTCGTCGCGCTCCTGCACGACGCGGGTCGCGGTGTTGCCGAGCTGGTGGCAGAGCTGGCAGCCCTGCTTCATGTTGTCGACCCAGTGCGACTGGGTGCGCATGGCGGGGTTGATGCCGTTGCCGCTGTTCCCGGTGCCCGGGAACTCGCCGGGGGCGGGCGGCTCGATCAGCGAGTACCAGTAGTTGCCGGGATAGTACTGGGCGGCGTCGCGCGGCGTCGGGGCGACGACGGCGGCGAGCTGCACGTCCTCCTGGCCCGTCGAGAGCCGGACCTTCTCGGAGTCGACGAGGCCGTAGCCGCGCACCCAGACGTCGTAGGTGGCGTCCGGAAGCTGCGGCAGCACGAAGTTGCCGTCGTCGTCGGTCACGACGATCTTCGCGAACTTGGTCTCGAGCTCGTCGGTCTCGGCGATGACCCAGACGCCGGCCTCCGCGCCGTTGGCGCTCGCCACGCTGCCCGCGATGACGCCGTCGGCCATGCCGGCCTGGCGCGCCCCGGCGGTGGTGCTCCAGGTGGCGACTCCGGCCACCAGCAGCCCGCCGAGCGCAAGCGACACGGCCCTGCGGATATCGATGCGCATTCTCTCTACCTCCTGCCGTAGCCCGGAGACCGGCGCCTGCGGCGCCGCCCTCCGCCCAACCGACCCTCCAGGAGTCCGCGCGGTTCCACGGCGCAGCCCCTGGTCCGGAGAGCGCCGCCCGCGGCTTCGCTCTTCGCCCGACCAACCCTCCAGGAGCCCGCGCGGTTCGACGGCGCAGACGCCTGCCCTGCTTCAAAGCGCACGCGTGCAAGGGCGCACGAATGCAAAATGAGTCCATCACTCTACCCTGAGGTCCGGGAGAGGTCAACGCCCCGGGTGTCGCCGCCTGAAGCCGCGCGTCGCGGAGGGGTGAGGGGACGACGTGCGCCGGCGCGGCAACTCGACGCGTGGACGCCGCCGGCGCACGATGCCGTCGCCGGGACTCGGGCACGCGAGAGCGCGCCTGGCGCGATTCCTGACCGGGTGCGCCCGGGAGCTTCGACGGCGCGAGGCTCCCGAGCCCCGCACGACCGAGGCCGGGGCGTCGCTGAACCGGGTGCGCCCGCGAGCTTCGACGGCGCGAAACCCCTGCCGATGCAAGGGCGCGGCGCGCTATCGGATCCGGATACCGGATTTCGGGTATGATACCGGGTTGTCCCGCACGCCGGTGCCCACCCTGCCAGACAGCTCGCGCGCCGACTCCGGAGACAAGGCAGGCACGAGGAAGGCGGACCCGTGATGGTCCGCGACGGGAGATGACTCTGCATTCGCCAACCGTCCGCCCGGCCGCCGTCGTGCTCGCGACCGCGTTCGCGATCTTCCTGGGGACCGGCGTCCTGACCGTCTTCGTGGCGCAGGAGCCGGAGCCCGCCGAGGCGGAGCTCTCGCCGGAGCCGTCCGGCGAGGCCGGGGACGGGGTCATGAACGAGGTCGCGCCGCTGGACCCGGCCGCGCAGCCTATCGCCTTCAGCCACGAGCATCACGTCACCGAGATCGGCATCGACTGCCAGTTCTGCCACGCCTACGTGCGGCGGGGCCCGGTGGCGGGGATTCCGTCGGTGCAGCGCTGCGCGGGGTGCCACCGGGTGGTCCTGAGCGAGCAGCCGGAGATTCTGAAGGTCCTGGAGTACTGGGAGAACGAGGAGCCCATCCCGTGGGTCCGGGTGCACGACCTGCCCGACCACGTGCGCTTCACCCACAAGGCGCACGTCCGGGCCGGAGTCGGCTGCGAGACCTGCCACGGCGACGTGGCGCGGATGGAGGCGGCGGTGCAGGTGGAGAGCCTCAGCATGGGCTGGTGCGTGAGCTGTCACGAGGACCGGGGCGCGACCCGGGATTGCCTGGCATGTCACTACTGACGAGACCGGGCGCCGGACGGGGCGCGGTGGCTGGTCGGCGACGGTGCCCCGCGTTGCGCCGGCGCCGGCGCAACGCGGGGCATCGCCGGTCTGATGCGGCGGGGGGCCTTGGCCGCGGGTTTGTGCCGAAATGCGGTTCCGTCCACCTGGACGGCCCGTTGTGGGGCACACGGACCGCAGGGGATAGGGTGCAGTGACTGACTCCTCGTCGCCGCTCGTCGATCGGGTCGGCCGCCGGACGTTCCTCAAGGTGCTGGGCAGCGCCGGCCCCGCGGCGGCGGCCGCCGCCTGCTCGCCGGTGCCGCCCGAGCGGATCATTCCGTTCGTGGTTCCTCCCGACGACGTGATTCCCGGCGTCGCCACGTGGTACGCCAGCGTCTGCGGGGAGTGCCCGGCCGGCTGCGGCATCCGCGTCCGCACCCGGGAGGGCCGGGCCGTCAAGGTCGAGGGCAACCCCGAGCACCCCGTCAACCGCGGCGGGCTCTGCGTGCGGGGCCAGGCCTCGCTGCAGGGGCTCTACAACCCCGATCGCATCACCGGGCCCCACCGCCGCCGGGTGACCGACGCGGAGGCGGGGCGGAGCGTGCTCGATCCGGTCGCGTGGGAAGAGGCGCAGCAGGACCTCGTCGGCCGGCTGCAGACGCTCTACGAGGCGGGCCGCGGCGACCGCGTGGCGCTGATCACCCCGCCGCTGACGGGCACGCTCGGCGAGCTGGCCTCGAGGTGGTCGGCCGCCCTCGGCGCGCGCTGGGTCCGCTACGAGCCGTTCGGGTACGAGGCGATCCGCGCCGCCAACGAGCGGGTCTTCGGTCGCCGGGAGGTGCCCCACTACGACTTCGCGCGGGCGGAGATGGTGGTCTCGTTCGGGGCGGACTTCCTGGAGACGTTCGGCTCGCCGGCCGGGTTCGCCCGCGACCACGCGGGGCAGCGCCGGGTCCGGGACGGCCGCACGACGCGGTTCGTGCAGATCGAGCCTCGCCTCTCGATGACCGGGGCGGGCGCCGACGCCTGGCACGCCGTCGGCCCCCAGACCGAGGGGCTGGTGGCCGCGGCGATGGTGCAGGTCATCGTGAGCGAGCAGCGGGCGCAGGGCGTGCCGGCGGAAGAGGCCGCCCGCATCGGCGACCTCGTCGCCGGGGTGACGCCCGAGGCCGTCAGCGGCGCCGCCGGCCTCTCCGCCGACCGCATCCGCGAGCTCGCGCGCGCGTTCTCGGACCCCGCCCTCGGCCCCGGCCGGACCCTCGCGGTGGGCGGCGGGGTGGGCGTGTCGGGCGCCAACGCGACGGCGGCCCAGGTCGCCGTCGCGCTCCTGAACCATGTCGCCGGCAACGTCGGATCGACGGTCGACTTCGACGCCGCGTCCACCGTCGATGCCGCGACCTACGCCGAGATGCAGGGGCTGGCCGAGGCGATGCGGGCGGGCGAGATAGAGCTGGCCGTCGTCCACGACGTCAACCCGGTGTTCGCGATGCCCGCCGCGGCGGATTTCCGGGGGGCGCTGGCCGAGGTGCCGTTCGTGGCCGCTCTCTCGAGCCTGCCGGACGAGACCACGGCCCAGGCCGACCTGCTGCTGCCGGTGCACACGTCCGTCGAGTCGTGGGGCGACAGCAACCCCCGCCGCGGGGTCTGGGGCCTGATGCAGCCGACGATGCGGCCGGTGTTCGACACCCGGCACGTGGGCGACCTGCTCATCGAGGCGGCGCGGGCGCTGGGCGGCGACATGACCGCCTTTCTGCCCCGGCGCGGCGACTTCTACCGCTACCTGCGCGACGCGTGGGAGGCGATGCAGCCGGTTCCCGAGCCCGTTGCGGAGGCGTCGGCGGTCGACCCGGGCGCGCCGGAAGCCGATGCGGGGGCGCCGGTCGCCGGCGACGCCGCGGCGCCGGTCGCCGCCCCGAATGCGCCCGCCGCCGAGCCGCAGGAGCCCGCCGAAGCTCCGCCCCCCGAACCGCCCGACTTCGAGACCTGGTGGGCGGACGCCCTGCGCCGCGGCGGCGTCACGCTCCCCGTCGACCCGGTCGAGGCGGCCGTGCGACCCGGCGTCTTCGACGCCGATCTGGCGGCCGAGCTCGGCGCCCCCGCGCCCCGCCGCCGGCTCAGCCTCGTCGCCTATCCGTCGCTGCACTTCTTCGACGGCCGCGGCGCCAGCCGCCCCTGGCTGCAGGAGATACCCGACCCCCTGCTGAAGACCACGTGGGGCACCGGGCTCGAGATGACCCCCGCCACCGCCGAGGCCCTCGGGGCCGAGGAGGGCCAGCTCGTCACCGTGGCGTCGGACCACGGACAGGTCGACGCGAGCGTCATCGTCAATCCGCACCTGGCCGACGGGGTTGTCGCCATCGCCATCGGCCAGGGGCACACCGACTTCGGGCGCTACGCGACGGGTCGCGGGGTCAGCCCGATGGCCCTGCTCGACCCCGCCCCGGAAGCGCCTTCGGGGGGCGTCCGCTGGGTCGGGACCGGCGTCGACGTCACCCCGCGCGAGCTGTCGCGCCCCATCCCGCGGCTGCAGCGGAACTTCGACCAGGAGGGGCGGGGCCTCGCCCAGTCGGTGTCGCTGGCGGCGCTGGCGGCCGGCGAAGTCCACCCCGAGGAGCACCACTTCAGCCTCTATCCCGAGCACGAGCACCCCGTGCACAGTTGGGGGATGGCCATCGACCTCGACGCCTGCAACGGGTGCAACGCGTGCGTCGCCGCCTGCTACGCCGAGAACAACGTCCCGGTGATGGGGGCCGACCGCATGCGCCGCGGCCGCACCATGTCGTGGCTGCGCATCGAGCGGTTCGACGAGCCGCGGGCCGGCGGAGACGGCACGGACGTCCGGTTCCTCCCGATGCTGTGCCAGCACTGCGACCACGCGCCGTGCGAGAGCGTCTGCCCGGTGTACGCCACGTACCACACCGACGAGGGGCTGAACGCGCAGATCTACAACCGCTGCGTGGGCACCCGCTACTGCTCGAACAACTGCCCGTACAAGGTGCGGCGGTTCAACTGGTTCATGCCCGAGTTCGAGGCCCCGCTCAACTTGCAGCTCAACCCCGACGTCACCGCGCGCAGCGACGGGGTCATGGAGAAGTGCTCGTTCTGCGTCCAGCGGATACAGGACGGCAAGGAGCGGGCGCGGGACGAGGACCGTCCGGTGCGGGACGGCGATGTCTCGCCCGCGTGCGCGCAGAGCTGCCCGTCGCAGGCCATCGTCTTCGGCGACCTGAACGATCCGTCGAGCCGGGTCTCCCGGCTCTCGGCCGACGCCCGCGCGTACCACGCGCTGAGCGTGTTCAACACCCGACCCGCCGTCACCTACCTGAAGAAGGTCGACCGCGACGGGTGACGCCCCGCCATGAGCTTCGCGAAGATCAACGACGACATCCTGCGCACGCTCCGGCCCCCCGGGGTTCTGTACTACGCCGGGCTGGCGCTGGCCCTCTCGGCGCTGGCAACGGGGACGGCGGCGTTCCTGCACCAGGCGCAGACCGGCCTCGGGGTCGCCGGCTACGAGCACCCGATCTTCTGGGGCATCTACATCACCGACTTCGTGTTCTGGGTCGGCATCGCCCACTCGGGGACCCTCATCTCGGCCGTGCTGTTCCTGTTCCGGGCGAAGTGGCGGACCGCGGTGGCGCGGGCGTCCGAGGCGATGACGGTGTTCGCGGTGATGACGGCGGGGCTGTTCCCCATCATCCACATCGGCCGCCCGTGGTTCTTCTACTGGCTGATCCCCTATCCCAACGAGCGGGAGCTGTGGGTGAACTTCCGCTCGCCGCTCATCTGGGACGTGTTCGCCATCACCACCTATCTCACGGTCAGCGCGATGTTCCTCTACCTCGGGCTGATGCCCGACATCGCCGCCGCCCGGGACAAGGTGAAGGACTGGCGCCGCCCCATCTACCGGTTCCTCTCGTTCGGCTGGCTGGGCACCGACCGGCAGTGGCGGCACTACACCGCCCTCTACGGCTTCTTCGCGGCCCTCGCGACGCCGCTCGTCATCTCGGTCCACAGCGTGGTGTCGTGGGACTTCGCGGTGTCCATCCTGCCCGGCTGGCACAGCACCATCTTCGCGCCCTACTTCGTGGCCGGGGCCATCTTCTCGGGGCTCGCGATGGTCATCACGCTGCTCGTGCCGATGCGGCGCATCTTCCGGCTCGAGCACTACGTCACCGTGCACCACTTCGAGAACCTCGCGAAGCTGATGCTGGCCACGTCGCTCATCGTCGGCTACGCGTACCTGACCGAGTTCTTCATCGCCTGGTACAGCGGCAGCCCGTTCGAGCAGGGCACGTTCTTCGACCGCATGTTCGGCCAGTATCGGGCCTACAGTTGGATGATGTTCTCGTGCAACGTCATCATCCCGCTGGCGCTCTTCTGGAAGGCGGCGAGGACCAACCTCGCGGTGCTCTTCGTGATCTCGATCTTCGTCAACGTCGGCATGTGGCTCGAGCGCTACGTCATCATCGTCACGTCGCTCTCGCACGACTTCGACCCCGCCAACTGGGCCGGGGTCTACCAGCCGACGTGGGTCGAGGCGGCGATCACGGTGGGGTCGTTCGGGCTCTTCTTCACCCTGTTCCTGCTCTTCGTGAAGAACTTCCCGGCGGTGTCGATCACCGAGATGAAGGAGACGATGGACCGGTCGGCGGAGGCCGACCCGGCCAGCGCCTGGCCCGAGCCGGTGTAACGCGGGTGGCGGCAAATGGAGATACTGGGCATCTTCGATCGGGGCAAGACGGCGGCGGCAGCGACGCGCGAGATCCTCGAGGGCGAGCTCGGCGAGGTGGTCTCCTACTCGCCGGTGCCCGACCACGCCCTCGACCAGGCCCTGCACGTCTCGGTGAGCCCGGTGCGGGTGTTCGTCCTCGTCGGGGGCCTGCTCGGCTGCTTCCTCGGCTTCGCGTTCCCCATCTACACGGTGCTCGACTGGCCGATGGTCACCGGGGGCAAGCCCCTCATCTCGATCCCTCCGTTCGTGGTCATCGCCTTCGAGCTGACGATCCTGCTGGGGGCGATCGGCGGGATGATCGGGTTCCTGGCCCTGTCGGGGCTGCCGCGCGTCTTCGGACGCCCGGCGCCGGACCCCCGCTTCACCAACGACATGACCGGCATCGCGGTGACGTGCGCCGGCGACCGCGCGGCCGCGGTCCGCGCCTGTCTCGAGCGCCACGAAGCCGTGGAGATTAGAGGATGACCATGCCCGGTTTCGTCAGCCGGTTCCGGAACGAGCTGCGGTGCAAGCCAGGCGGCCGAGGCGTCCTCGTAGCGAGCCTCGCTACCGCCGGCGGCGCGAGTGCTCCGGCCCAACCGGCGCTCGAACGCCACCGCGGGAGTGCTTTGGCCCAATCGGCGTTCGAACGCCGCGAGGTCGTGGAGATACAAGGATGACCATGCCCGATTCCGTTCGCCGGTTGCGGACGCGGCGGCGCATGCCGGGCGCCCGCGTCACCCTCGCCGCGGTTCTCGTGGCCACGGCTGGCGCCGTCGCCCTGGCCCAGCCGGCATTCATGCGGAACATGTACACCGGCCCGGTGGTGCTGCCCCAGGTCGACCCCCGGGCGCCGGTCGAGGACACCATCGCGGTGGACGGCGAGCGGCAGCGCGACCGCCTGGAGTCGCGCGACCTCCCCAACCCGGTGCCCGACACGCCGGCCGTCCTCGCGGAGGGCGAGTGGCTCTACGACGTGTACTGCGCGATGTGCCACGGCCCCGATGGGCTGGGCGACGGGCAGATAGCCGGGCACTACCCGCGCATGCCGAGCCTCGCGGCGCGGCACGTGCAGAACAACTACACCGACGGCTGGATCTTCAGCATCATCGGCGACGGCGGGTTCCGCATGCCCCCGTTCGCCCATTCCATGAGCGCCGACGAGCGCTGGGCCCTGGTGCGCTACGTCAAGACGTTCACGCAGCCGGACACGCCGTAGGGTCGCGTTCGGGTAAGTCGTTCAACGCCGTCGGCCGCGGAACCGGCCCGGGAAGGCGGATAGAGGAAACCGCTTCGAGCACGCCGCTAACCGTGGATTCAGGACACCGGACATGATCGCGGTCGGAACTCCCCTCGTCACGGACGGCGCCCGGCGGCTCTGCGCGATCGCCGCGGTGCTCGGCGCCCTCGCGTTCCTGCAGGCGCTGTTCCTGGGCGACCCCATCCGCGCGTGGCAGTCGCTGCTCGTCAGCTTCCTCGTCTTCGGCGGGCTCGCTCAGGCGGGGGTCGTGGTCTCCGCCATCATGCAGGTGACTTCCTCCCGCTGGGGCCGGGCCCTCAAGCGGATGGCCGAGGCCACCGCCGCCTTCCTGCCCATCGCGTTCGGGCTGCTCCTGATCCTGCTGCTCGGGGTCGAAGGCTGGGCGCCGTGGGTGCACGAGCCGGTCGAGGCCAAGGCGGCGTGGCTCAACATTCCGTTCTTCGTGAGTCGCCAGATCGGCGCCTTTCTGCTGCTGACCGGCCTCAGCCTCTGGTACGTCTACCGGTCCCTGCGGGCCGACGTCGGGCTGCTCCACCAGTCGGGCCAGCACCCCGCCACCGGGTTCACCCGCCGCCTCATCGCGGGGTGGCGCGGCATCCACCACGAGCGGGACGCCGCGCAGCGGGCGCAGAGCCGCCTCGCCCCCGCCGTGCTCATCGCCTACGGCTGGGTGTTCACCCTCGTCGGGTTCGACTTCTTCATGTCGCTCGACCCCCACTGGTTCTCGACCCTCGCGGGCGGCTACTACTTCATCGGCAACCTGTTCCTGGGGCTGGCGTTCCTGTCGGTGGTCGCGGTGTGGGCGCGGAAGCGGCTGAGCCTGACCGAGTACATCGGTGACCACCAGCTCCACGACATCGGCAAGCTGCTGTTCGGGTTCTGCATCCTGTGGGCGTACATGTTCTGGTCGCAGTACCTCGTCATCTGGTACGGCGACCTCGCCGAGGAGACCGAGTTCATCTACCACCGCATGCACGGCGCGTGGGCCCCGCTGGCGTGGACGGTGTTCGCGATGGCGTTCGTCATCCCGTTCGTGGTGCTCCTGAGCCGGGCCGTGAAGACGAGCCCGCGCGGGCTGACGGCGATCGCGGTGGTGGCGTTCGCGGGCATGTGCCTCGAGCGCTTCCTGCTCGTCTCGCCGTCGCTGTGGCACGGCGAGGGGGTGCCTCTGGGCCTCGTCGAGCTGCTCGTCGGGGTGGGGGTGGCGGGGCTGTTCTTCCGGTCGTACACGGCGTTCCTCGAGACGTTCCCGGTGCTGCCCCTGGCCGACCCCCGACTGGAGCCGGCGTCGGCCCATCCACACGCTCACGACCTCCACGGAGAGTGAGTCCGGGAGCTGCACGCGAGTCTTCGAGCGAAGCGCCGGGGACCGCGCGCATCCGCCGATGACCAGGAAACCCCACCAGTACATCGCCGAACCGGACCCGGGCGCACCGCCGCTGTCGGAGGAGTGGCGGGTGCGGCGCCGCTTCCGTCGCCGCCTGCGGCTGCTCGGCATCCCCACCGACCTCACCGGCTGGAGCGTCCTCGACATCGGGGCGTGGCACGGGTACTTCTCGTTCGAGTGCGAGCGGCGGGGGGCCGAGCGGGTGCTCGCCGTCGACCGGTACGCCTGGGACCGCCACGGCATGGACGAGTTCCTCGCGGTCCGCGAGCGCCTCGGGTCGCGGGTCGAGTACGAGCGCCTCGACGTCCACGACCTCGACGCCGCCCGCGTCGGGCAGTTCGATCTGGTCCTGCTGCTCGGCGTGTTCTACCATTTGCGCAACCCGCTGGCCGCGCTCGAGCGCATCGCCCGCGTGACCCGGCGGCTGCTGATCTGCGAGACGCACGTCCTGCTGCCGTTCATCCACGAGCGGTACCCGCTGGTGCCGTTCTTTCCCGGCGACGAGCGGGTCGACGAGCAGACCCATGACCTCTGCGGCATCCCCACGATGACCGCGCTGACGGAGATGCTGCGGTCGGCCGGGTTCGCCTCGGTGGACGTCAGGTACCGGCCGTCGTTCCGCTACTGGAAGAAGCTGCTGGCCCTGCTGACGACCCGCCCGCAGTCTGGTCGCGGCATCGTGCACGCGAGGCCCGGGCCGACGGGATCATCGTCCATGGCCTGAGACGGGGCAGCTCTTGGCGGACGGAGACGACCCTGGCGGAAGAAGGCGCCGGCCCCTGCTGACGACCCGCCCGCGACCGGGTCGCGGCATCGTCCACGGAAGCGGGGGCCGATCACATCACCATCCACGGTTCGAAGGAGACAGTCAGCAATGAGCATCGCGGTCATCGGAATGGGGACCATGGGCGCCCCCATGGCGAGGAACCTGTTGAAGGCCGGTCACAGCGTGGTGGTGCACAACCGGACGCGCGAGCGCGAGGAGCCGCTGGCGGCCGAAGGCGCGAGCCGCGCCGCGAGCCCCGCCGAGGCCGCCGGCGGCGCCGACATCGTGCTGAGCTGCGTCTCGGACACCCCGGACGTCGAGCGCGTGCTCCTCGACCCCGAGATCGGCGCCATCAACGGCCTGCGCGAGGGCGGCCTGGTCATCGACTGCTCGTCGATTGCGCCGGCCGCCACCCGCGACATCGCCGCCCGGTTCCGCGAGAAGGGCATCGGCTACGTCGACGCGCCGGTGTCGGGCGGCTCGGAGGGCGCCATCAAGGGCACCCTCGCCATCATGTGCGGCGGCTCCGAGGCCGACTTCGAGCGCGCCAAGCCCGTGCTCGAGGTGCTCGGGGCCAGGATCACGCGCATCGGCGACGTCGGGGCGGGGCAGATCGCCAAGGTGGCCAACCAGGTCGTCATCGCCGGTACCTTCCTCGCTCTCGGCGAGGCCCTGACCCTCGCCCACCGCGCCGGCGCCGACCCCGAGAAGGTCGTCGAGGCCATCGGCGGCGGCGTGGCCGGGTCCTGGATCCTCCAGAACCGGTCCGGCAACATGCTGAACGACACCTACCCGCTCGGCTTCCGGACCCGCCTGCACCGCAAGGACCTCGGCATCGCCCTCGAGACCGCCCGCACGTTCGAGGTGCCGGTGCACGTCGCCAGCCTCGTCGCCACCCTCGAGGACGGCCTCATCGCCCAGGGCTACGGCGACGAGGACATGTCGAACCTCGCGCGCTGCGTGCGCAAGGGGGCCGGGGTGCCGGACGGTCCGATGAAGGGGTAGCCGGGCTCGCAACCTGGTTGGGTGGGCAGGCCCGGTTGGGTGCCGCCGCCAGGGCAGCGTTACCGTTGGTGAAGGTTGGTTGGGTCGGGGCCCACGTCGTATCAGGCTTGCCGGTCGGTGTCGCCGCGCGTAGCGACTGGCGACGATTGGCCGGGCCGGAATCGGGGCCGCGGAACGGCGCGGTCCCCGGGGGTTGGTTTGGGGCGGTCGCCGCGAGGCGAGACCGCACGCGACGATAGGCGGACTGGCATGAGCAAGAAGGTCTATCCCGGCTCCAAGGAAGCCCTCGAGGGGCTCCTCCGCGACGGCATGACCCTGATGGTCGGCGGGTTCGGGCTGTGCGGCGTGCCACAGAGCCTCGTGTTCGCGCTGCGCGACTCGGGCGTGAAGCACCTGACGTGCATCAGCAACAACGCCGGCGTCGACGGGGCCGGGCTCGGCCTGCTCCTCGAGACCCGCCAGATCGACAAGATGATCGCCAGCTACGTCGGCGAGAACAAGCTGTTCGAGCGGCAGTTCCTCGACGGCATCCTCGAGGTCGAGCTGAACCCCCAGGGCACCATGGCCGAGCGCATGCGGGCCGGCGGGGCCGGCATCGCCGCCTTCTTCACCCCCACCGGCTACGGCACCCCCCTCACCGAGGGCAAGGAGACCCGCCGGTTCGACGGCCGCTGGTACGTGCTCGAGACCGCCCTCCACGCCGACGTCTCCCTCGTCAAGGCGTGGAAGGCCGACGAGGAGGGCAACCTCGTCTATCGGATGACCGCCCGCAACTTCAACCCCCCGATGGCCGAGGCCGGGAAGGTCACGGTGGCCGAGGTCGAGGAGATCGTTCCCGCCGGCGCCATCGACCCCCACATGGTCCACACCCCCGGCATCTACGTCGACCGCGTGGTGGTCGGCGAGCACCAGGAGAAGGTCATCGAGCGCCGGAAGACGCGCCCGGGCGCGTGAGGTTCTCGAGGCGAGCGGGTTGCGTGCACGCGGGCGGCGCGCATGCAACATCGTTATCGTAAGCGTGCGTGCTGACGAGAGCGTCGCTCCCGCAGGATCCGATGACCCGACGACGGGGACGACCTGGCAGAGTTGATTCCGCCGACCACCGTGCTCATCGTGTGTGCTGTGCCTTCGGGGGCGAGGGGGGCGTGTCCGGGGCGGCCCTGAGGAGTGAGATCGCGCGATCGCGCCGCCCGCCACGGCCTCGTTTCTCGAAGAACTCGACGGCGCCCGCGGCACCCACCTTTTCCGCGACCGCCGCGGATATGAAGTGGTTGAGGGATACGCCGTCCCGCCTCGCAAAGCGCTGGGCCGCAGTCTTGAGCGACACGGGGAGTTTCAGGGAGACTCGGGCTCCATTCATTTCCGTATCCTCTCCAGGAATCGTGACGGGACCAGGACCTCGACATCGAAGGCTCGTGCTGCCGCAAAATCGCGGTCGTTGTGCGTGACCAACGCCTCCGCACGACCGTTCACGGCGGTTTCCAACACCATTTCGTCTTGGGGGTCCTTCAAGAGCGGCCGGAACGTCCTGGTTGCCGCCGTGGGAAGCCGGCGCGGGGCTGGTGACGTGACATGAGGCATCGCGCGAATCCGGTTGCGCCGCCCCGCATCGAGCAGGTGTGCAGGGATGCCGGTCACGAGCCGCCGGTCATCTGTACGCCGAGCCGGCTCATGGAGATGGACCAATGAGTAGCCGCATCAACGATCCGATCGTCGAGGAAGTGCGGCGAGTACGCGCGGGGCTCGCCGCGAGGCACGGCAACGACGTCGCGGCCATCATCCGGCACGCCCAAGCGCTGGCGCGCACATTGGATCGTCGATGCGTGCGCTACCCGCCTCGGCCCGTGGCTCGCGCCCACGAAGAGCAGACAGCGGTCGAAGAGCGGAGCTGCAATCCCCCACCGGTCGCGAAGGTGGAGCGGCCCTCCCCGTCGTCGCGAGCTCCGAACGGCCCGTCGTCGGTTCCTCCCTCGAGGGAGCCATCGTAGCTTAAGCGCGTCCGTTCCGCCCGCGCCGGCTGTCAGCATGTCAGCAGGTGAACCGGAGCGGCGCCGATCCAGGGCGCGGGTGATTATGGGCCGCCGGCGGGCAGGTGAGGGGCTTCGGTCGGGCCGTGCAGCCGGCAGGCTGCAGATGCTGCCAACGGAACCCCTGCCGGCGGTGAGTCGCGGGCATGAGGCGCGGAGTAATACGCTACTGGCGACCGAAGTCGTCCCGTTTCCGCTGTCGCTCGTCCGCCTCCTTGCGACGTCCGTACACGAAGACGCTGACCAGGGACACGAGAGCTGTGACAAGTGTCACCAGACCAGAGATGTCCCTGCCCGTGTACAGCAACATGCCGCCGATGCCGATGACGAGGAGAATCACGATGAAGCCGAGAACCTGACCCCTTCGCTGGGCCGCGAGCTTCTCGGAAACGACCCTCGATTCAAGCGAGCGTCGGTGGGCCGCCTGCGCTTCGGCCATCGACACGATCCGATCCGCACAGCCGGGGAGAATCGACTCGTATCGTTCAAGCGCTTCAGGGGGAGGAACCGGCCCGTGGAAGTACTCGACGGATGCGTGCTCAACCGCGAGCGGGTCCGCGGTTGGTCGGTTCGCCGGTTCTGCCGGCACCACGGTTTGGGCCGGTTGTCGGTTCGGCTTGCCGGGCCGCTTCTGCCTGCTCACGCTCGATCACCATCATCGCGCCCGCAAGATCCTCTCCGGTGACGCGCCAATCGCTGTACATGGCCCGCGCGTCAGCCGAAGCCGCGCTGGGGCTGTCGTTGTAGTCGTCGAACTGGCCGAACAGGTCAAGCAGCCGGGCGACCCCGCTCGAGAACGAAGGCGCGGCAAAGAGGTAATCTGTCCGCATCTGAATCACTTTATTCCAGATGGATGTCTCGCTGCAAGCCGTAGTAGCGGCGGACGGTGTTGCCGTGGATGGGTCTCGGAATCGGTCGGCCCTTGAATCCCACAGACGCGAGTTCAGTCTGCATGAACGCATGCCATCGTACGTGGAGCTTCGCAGCCCCGTCAACCCGCCGTCGCTTCGGCGTGTCGATCGGGCGGTGGAGATCTCCGACGTGCTGTCAGGAGACGGCTTTCCGGCCGCGGCCGGGAGCGGCGGTAGCCGTGGGGGCCGTGCATTCGGTCGGCGGTGATTTCTTGGCCGTGTGTTGATGCTTGTAGCGTATCACGATACAATTCGGTAATGATGGGATCACCGGATCGCTCCACAGACATTGGCCGCTTCATCCGGCAGCAGGTCATTCCGCCGGGGATGACCGTCACCGAAGCGGCCCGGAAGCTGGGCGTCGGCAGGCCGGCGCTGTCGAACCTGCTGAACGGGAGGGCGGCGCTGTCGCCGAACATGGCCCTGCGGCTGGAGGAGACGTTCGGTGCCGACCGGGCGAGACTGCTCGATCTCCAGGCCGCGTCCGAGCGGGCACGGCGCAGCGTCGAGGACCGGGCGGTGGCCGTCGGCACCTACGCGCCGCGCTTCCTCCCGATTGAGGCGCGGCAGATCGACCAGTGGGCGGCGGGGAACATCCGGGCGCGCGACCGTCTGCCGGTCCTGGTGAGACGGCTGATCCACGCGGGCCGGCGCGAGCCGCGCCGCGTGGACTTCCCCGGTCACGACAACGCCCAGCGGCACGGCTGGGACGGCTGGGTCGAGACGGATGCGGCCACGTCGTGGGTGCCGGAGGGCCGGTCGGGCTGGGAGCTGAGCGTCGAAGGGCGTCCGGGCGCCAAAGCCGAGCGGGACTACCAAGCCCGCCTGAAGACGCTTTCCCCGGCCGAGCGGGCGCACTGCACGTTCGTGTTCGTCACGGCGCGCAACTGGCCCGGGAAAGTCGAATGGCAGCGCGGCAAGGCGGCGGCGGAAGACTGGAAGGCGGTGCGGGCGCTCGATGCGAGCGATTTGGAGCAGTGGTTGGAGGAGACGACCTCGCCGCGGATTTGGCTCGCCCATGAGCTGAACATCCCCACCGAGGGCTACGAGACACTCGATCGTTTCTGGGAGCGATGGGCTGCCGCCAGCGACCCGCCCATGTCGGCGAAGATCTTCGCACCGGCCGTGGCGGCCCACCGGGCGGCCTTCCGGAAGTGGCTCGAGAAGGCGCCCGACCGCCCCCTGACCGTTGCTGCCGACTCCCGTGAGGAGGCCGTCGCGTTCGTCGCGTGCCTGTTGCGCAGCGACGATGCCCTGGCGCCCCACCGCGCCCGAGCCGTCGTCTTCGGGTCGGCTTCCGAGTCGGCGCCCGCGTTGAGAACCTTGGCGCCATCGTCCTCGCCGTTCATCCCGATCGTCTACAGCGCCGACGCGGAACGCGAGGTCGCTACCCTGTATCGACGCCGGCACTGCATCGTCGTGCGACCCCGAAACGCGGTCGACCGCGAACCGGAAGTCACCATCGACCTGCTGAGCCACGAGGCCTTCGAGAAGGCGCTCGGCGACATGGGGGTCGAACGGGAGCGCGTCGCCCACTTGGCGCGGGAATCGGGCCGATCGCCGACCGTCCTGCGCCGACGGCTGTCGCCGATCGGGGTCATCCGCACGCCGGCATGGGCAGGAGACCAGGCGGTGGCGCGGCGGCTCATGCCGCTGGCGCTGGTCGGTGCATGGCACAAGGAATCGCCGGGAGACCGAAAGATCCTGGCCGAGCTCGCGGATCGCCCCTATGCGGATCGCCCCTATGAGGAAGTCGAGAAGGACGTCGCTGACCTTCTCCAACGGGACGACTGCCCCGTCTGGCGCGTGGACCAATATCGGGGCGTCGTTTCGAAGATCGACGCCCTGTTCGCGATCAGCCCGTGGATGACGGAGCGGGACATCACCGATTTCGTGGTCTTCGCCGAGTTGGTTCTGTCTGAGTCCGATCCGGCACTGGAGCTCCCGGACCACCGACGGTGGGCGTCGGGGTTCTACGGCAAGGTGCGCGAACACTCGAGCGCGTTGCGGAGCGGAGTTTGCGAGACCCTGGTCATGCTCTCGGTTCACGGGACCGCCCTGCTGCGCAACGGGCTGGGCATCGATCCGGCCGCTCTCGTCGCCGCTCTCGTCAAGCGCCTCCTGTCGCCCCTTACGAGCGACAAGCTGCGATCCCAGGACCGTGATCTTCCCGGATACGCGGAGGCGGCTCCTGACCAGTTTCTCGCGTTGATCGAAGAGGATATCAGGCAGCCGAAACCGGTCCTGGGAGAACTTCTGACACCGGTCGGCCACGGTCCATTCGAGCATCCTTGGAGAACGGGGCTGCTCTGGGCGCTGGAGCGCCTCGCCTGGAATCCCCAGACTTTCCCCCGCGTCGTGAACATCCTGGCCAGACTTTCGCAAACGAAGATCGACGACAACTGGGCCAACAAGCCTATAAGCAGCCTGTCGGCCATCTTCCGCTCGTGGATCCCTCAGACGGCTGCATCGGTTGCCGTTAGAATCCGGACACTTGAGACCCTCTGCCACCGTTTTCCCGACGTCGGCTGGCGAATCTGTATCCAGCAGTTCGACGGACGGCAGCAGGTCGCCCTTCCCAACGACCGACCTCGTTGGCGAGACGACGCCGCCGGTGCCGGCTACGGGTCAACCAGAGGTGAGTGGGAGCAGGTCGTGCGCAAGGCGCTCGACCTCGCGTTGTCGTGGCCGAGTCACGATGCGAGGACACTCGGTGATCTGGTCGAACGCCTCGGCGGCATGCCCGATGATGGAGACCGGTTGTCGGTATGGAACGTCATCGATGACTGGTCACGGACCGAAACGGACGACAAGGCGAGAGCGGAGCTGCGAGAGATTATTCGCGTTATGGTTCTGACCCGGCGAGGATTGCTCCGCGGTATGGAAACCGATCAGAGCGACCGGGCACGCGAAGTTTGCGAGAAGCTGGTTTCGCGCGATCCGGTCCGTCGCCATGCGTGGCTGTTCGCAGCGGAGTGGTTGGAGTATTCCGCTGATGAACTCGATGACGATCTCGATGTCGGCGAGCGCGAGAAGCGCGTCGACGAGCGTCGCGCCGAGGCAATGACAGACATCTGGTCGGTACGCGGTCTCGAAGGTGCTCTTGCACTGTTGTCGGACAGCGAAGGCTGGACAGTTGGTCGGTACGCGGCTCGGTGCGCAACGGGTCCGGACGCGGCGATCGGTGTTCTTCGAGCCTGCCTGGCAAGAGAGACGGAGTCTCCGGAGAAGCTGGACGCCTTCATGGGGGCGTTCATGGCCTACTTCGATGAGAGCTTCCGTTCCAAGGTGGTCCTCAACCTCGCGGAGACTTCGACGGTTGAGCGGAGGCTTCGCCTCTTCAAGTGCGCGCCGTTCCGCGACGAAACGTGGCGCCTCCTCGACGGGCAGGATGCGCTTGTCCGCGACGCCTACTGGCGCGAGGTCCGACCGGTGATTGCGCGGTTCACGCAGTCCGAGACTACGGAAGTCGTCGACCGCCTTGTCGAGGCGGGACGCCCGCGGGAGGCCTTTTTCGCAGTGCGGTTCGATTGGAGCAAGGTCGAGACGTCGCGCCTGAAGCGCTTGCTGGCGGCTTTGGTCGAGGTGGTCCCGGAGGCGGATGGACAGTTCAGGATCGAGCGATGGAGCCTCTCGAAGGCCCTCGACTCGCTGGACGGACGTCCCGGCGTTACTGCGGATGAGCTGGCGCAACTGGAGTTCGCGTTCATTCAGGCGCTCGATCGCAGCGAGCACGGCATTCCGAATCTGGAACGGAAGGTCACCGAGTCGCCCTTGGTCTTCGTGCAGGCCCTTGCTCTCCTCTTCAAGCGCAGCGATGCCGGTCAGGACCCGCCCGAGTGGCGGGTCGACGATCCTGATCGGCGTGCGGCCTTGGGGAGCGCCGCCTTTGGTTTGCTGCGACAGGTCACGCGCATACCCGGCGCTGGCGACGACGGAAGTGTGGACGGTCATGCCCTGAGGCGATGGGTCGACGAGGCACGACGCTCGTGCAGAGAGCATGGGCGGAGCGCAATCGGCGACGAACAGATCGGCGAACTGCTGTCCAGGGCGCCTTCGGAGGGGGACGGCTCGTGGCCCTGTCGACCGGTGTGCGAGGTTCTGGAGAGGGTGGCTTCCCCCGACGTCGCCAGGGGATTCGAGGTCGGCGTGTACAACGCTCGTGGCGCGGTTTCGCGCAGTCTGGACGAGGGCGGCGGACAGGAGCGGGAGCTGTCGGGGCGGTTTCGAGCCTGGGCCGAACGATTGGTCTTCGACTACCCCTACGTTGCGAACATCCTCGAACGCATCGCCAAGAGCTACGACCGGGAGGCGGAGCACGAAGACGCTGACGTGCTCATCAGGAAGCGTCTATAGCACTCACGCGCGTCCCCGAGGCGGACTCAAGGCCACAGGTCGGCGAGGCTGAAGGTGATCGCCTCGAAGGGGCGGACCTGCACCGGGTCGTCGTCCTTTGCCGTCGCCATCAGTACCCACTCCCCGTTGCGCAACTCGAACGCCTCCAGGGCTCGCTCCGCCGGGTCGACGAGCCACAGATGCCCCACTCCCGCCCTTGCGTAGATCGGGCGCTTGCCGTGCAGGTCGAGCTTGCGGGTCGAGGCGGAGGGCACTTCGCACACCCAGTCCGGCGCCAGCGTGCAGTAGGGCGTATCGGGATAGTTCGGCATCCGCGCTCGGCGCCAGCCCGCCACGTCGGGCACGAGGACGTCCTCGCCCAGGTGCAGCTCGGGCTCGAAGATGATCCACCAGCCTCCGGGGCCGCCGCGGCCGAACCGGAAGGGACCCGAGAGAGCGTGCCCGAGCGACGACTTCGCCAGCGCATGCAGCGTCGGCGGCCGCGGGTTGGTGTGGAGCACCCCGTCGACTATCTCGGCGACGCGATGAGGCGGGGCGTCGAGCACGTCCTGGTAGGTCGCCCGCGGCTGCGGGCCGGAATCGCGCCGCTGTGCTGTCGTGCTCATCGGGCTCGTCACCCCCACATCACGCCAAGCGCTGGCGGCAACGGGTCGCCGTGTTCAATGCACGACTCTGCGATCTTCCGGGCGAGTCCCTGGGCGGTTTCGGTGGCTTCGGTGACGCTGCGTCCCTCGGCCACGAGGCCCGGGACATCAACACTTGTGACCAGGTATCCGCCGCCGGGCAGCTCTTCGACGTGGAGCCGGATGGTTGCTTCGTTCATCGTGTCAGTGGCGTCGTCGCCGTCTCCCTCGGCGAGTTCGGCGTGTCCCTGAGCTACTACCGCCCCCCTTGGTGAGCCAGACGGGTCCGGACGCCTCAGGGCCACAGATCGCCGAGGCTGAAGGTGATCGCCTCGAAGGGGCGGATCCGAACCGGGGCGTCGTCCTCAGCTGTGGCGATCAGCACCCATTCGCCCTCTCGCAACTCGAACGCCTCCAGGGTGCGATCCACCGGGTCGACGAGCCAGAGATGCCCGACTCTCTCCCGCGCGTAGATCGGTCGCTTGCCGTGCAGGTCGAGCTTGCGGGTCGAGGGCGAGAGCACCTCGCACACCCAGTCGGGCGCCAGCGTGCAGTACGCCGCGTCGGGAAAGTCCGGCATCCGCTCCCGGCGCCAGCCGGCGAGATCGGGTACGAGGATGTCCTCGCCAAGATGCAGCTCCGGTTCGTCGATGATCCACCAGCCGCCGGGGCCGCCGGCGTCGTGGTCGAAGGGACCGCCGATCTTGACGCCCAGCGACGAGCTGGCGCGCGCGTGGCGCATGGCCGGCCGCGGGTTGGTGTGGAGCACGCCGTCGACGATCTCGGCGACGCGGTGGGGCGGCGCATCGAGCACGTCCTGGTAGGTCGCCCGCGGCTGCGGGCCGGAATCGCGCCGCGGCGGCGCTGCGCCTGCCGTACTCATCGCGTGGTGCCTCGTCTCCGCCCGCCATTGTACGCGACGGCCCGGGGCGCTCGATGAGCTCGATGCAACTTCAATCGGGCCGGCTCCGTGGAGGAGAGTGCGGTCGCGCAGATCGACGACACGGGCCGCCGGGCCGGCGTCGAATCGCGCGGCGGCAGCGCGCCGGTGCGCTTCCGCCGCCTGATCGAAGCGCTGAGCGAGAGCGCGGGCTGCCGCGCGGTCGTGCTGGTGGACGAATACGACAAGCCGATCCTGGATGTGCTCGACGACCCGGAGCAGGCGAAGGCCAACCGCGACGACCTGCGCGGGCTGTACGGCGCGCTCAAGGCGAGCGACGCCCATGTGGAGCTGACGTTCATCACCGGGGCGAGCAAGTTCAGCAAGGTGAGCATCTTCTCCGACCTGAACAACCTCATCGACCTCACCCTGGATCCGGACTACTCGGCTATCTGCGGCTACACGGAAGCGGACCTGGATACGGTGTTCGCACCGGAGCTCCCCGGTCTCGACCGGGAAGACATCCGCGCCTGGTACAACGGCTACAGTTGGCTGGGCCGGGAGCGGGTCTACAATCCCTTCGGCCTGCTCAAGCTGTTCCGCAGCCGCGTGTTCAGGGCGCACTGGTTCGAGTCGGCGACGCCGCGGTTCCTGGTGGACACGCTGATCCGCCGGGGGTTCCCGCCCCCGACATCGAGGGTCTCCATGCCGACGACGAGCTGCTGTCGGCCTTCGACGTCGACGCCGCCGCCCCGGAAGCGCTGCTGTTCCAGACCGGCTACCTGACGATCGCCGACGTGGACGTCCTGGACGGGTATCCGCGCTACCGGCTCGACTACCCGAACCGCGAGGGCGCCCGACTGGCGCCGAGCGGGAAACGGCACCAGCAGCGAGTCCCGCAACGTCCTGCGGCTGGAGACCGAACGCGCGTGAACCGGTCCCGGCGGACGTGGCAGGCCTTGGCGCGCTCTCGATGGTCAGGCTGCGCCGGCGTCGCGCGGCATGACGCGGTAGACGAGGGGCGGATCGCTCTGCTGCGCTTCCTTCAGCGCCGCCGCCACCAGGTGGTGGTGGGGCGAGAGCTCGCAGATGGGGTCGGTGGCGGTGACGTCGCCGGTCATCAGGAACGCCTGGCAGCGGCAGCCGCCGAAGTCGATCTCGCGACGGTCGCAGCTTCGGCAGGGCTCGGGCATCCAGTCGGTGCCGCGGAAGCGCTGGAAGATGGGGGCGCGCTCCCAGATGTCCTCCAGGGAGTGGTCGCGCACGTTGGGGAACTCCAGCCCCGGAATCTCGCGGGCGGTCTGGCACGGCAGGACGTAGCCGTCCGGCGCCACGCTCATCGAGACCATGCCCCAGCCCTGGAGGCAGGCCTTCGGGTAGCGCTCGAAGTAGTAGTCGGGGAGGACGTGCTGGATGTCGAGGCCGTCGGTCCCGGCCGCGCGCACCCGCTCGACCTCGGCGTGGGCGCGGTCGAGCTGCTCGCGGGTCGGCATGAGCGCCGCCCGGTTCTTGAACGCCCAGCCGGTGTACTGGGTGTGCGCGAGCTCGAGCCGGTCGACCCGCCACTCCTGGGCGAGGGCCATCACCTCGCCGATGCGGTCGAGGTTCTGCCGGTGGAGCACGACGTTGAGGGTCACCGGGAACCCGAGCCGCTTGGCCCCGAGCACCGCCTCGCGCTTCTTGTCGAACGAGGGCGTTCCCGCGAGCCGGTCGTTCGACTCGGGCAGGGTGTCGAGCACGCTCACCTGGAAGTGGTCGAGCCCGGCCTCCCGCAGCTCCTCGAGCCGCTTGCCGTCGACCACCGTGGCGCCGGTGCTCATGTTCGAGTAGAGTCCGGCGCCGGCGGCGGCGCGAACGAGATCGAGGATGTCGCGGCGCACCAGGGGCTCGCCCCCCGACAGGTGGAGCTGCACGACCCCGAGGTCGGCCGCTTCTCTGAACACGCGGGTCCAAGTGTCGGTATCGAGCTCGTCGCGGTACTTGTTCAGCTCGAGCGGGTTGCTGCAGTACGGGCACTGCAGCGGGCACCGGTAGGTGACCTCCGCGAGCAGGGCCAGCGGCCGGGGCAGGGGGTTGTCAGTCACGCGCGGCTCCCTCGCGTACCAGCCCCCGCTGCGCCAGGTGGCCGAGGAACTCGTGGACGTCGTCGTCGGGCTCGGCGCCGGGGAACTGCTCCTTCAGCGCCGCGATCAGCTCGTCGGTGGTGCGCCCGTCGCAGAGCTGCACGATGGCCCTCCCCGGCTCGTTGAGGACGATCATCCCCTCGGGGAACACGAGCTGATGCTGGCTGCGCACCTTGTCCCAGCGGTACCGGGTGCCGGGGGCGAGGACGGGCGTGGTGATCGGCTGCGCCATGGCTGCGTGTGGCGGCGAACGCCGCAGTGATGATACAACGAACGCCGCCACGGGCTCCCGGAGCCGCCGCCGCGCTCCGGAAGACACTGCAACCGTCGTCACCGGATACTGGGGTAATCGATGCAGATACACGTGCTGGGATCGGCCGCCGGGGGAGGGTTCCCCCAGTGGAACTGCAACTGCCGCAACTGCCGGCGGCTTCGCGAGGGCACCCTCAAGGGGCGGGCCCGCACCCAGTCGTCGATCACCATCAGCGGCAACGGGGTCGACTGGGTGCTCTTCAACGCGTCGCCCGACATCCGGCAGCAGCTCGCCTCGTTCCCGCCGCTGCAGCCGGGGCGCGCGGTCCGCGACACTGGCATCTGCGCCATCCTCGTCGTCGACTCGCAGGTCGATCACACCACCGGCCTCGTGGTGCTGCGCGAGCACACGGAGGCGTGGGACATCTACTGCACGCGGGTGGTCTACGACGACCTCACCACCGGCTACCCGCTGCTGAACGTCCTGTCCCACTTCAAGGGCGTGAACTGGCACGAGGTGGGGCTGGACGAGATCCCGTTCTCCATCCCCAAGGCCGACGGGCTGCTCTTCACCGCGGTGCCGCTGAAGAGCGAGGCGCCGCCGTACTCGCCCCACCGGCACAACCCCGTTCCCGGCAACAACATCGGGGTGCGGGTGGCGGACGCCGCCACCGGCCGGAACCTGTTCTACGCCCCCGGCCTCGGCGAGATCGAGCCGCACGTCCGGCGCTACATGGAGGAGGCCGACTGCCTGCTCGTCGACGGCACGGTGTGGACCGACGACGAGCTCGCGTGCGAGGGCATCAGCGACAAGCGGGCGCAGGACATGGGGCACCTGAACCAGTCGGGGGCCGGGGGCATGGTCGAGACCCTGGTGTCGCTGGACTGCCCGCGGAAGATCGTGATCCACATCAACAACACCAACCCGATACTCGACGAGGAGTCGGCGGAGCACGCGGCCCTCATCCAGGCCGGCATCGAGATCGCGTACGATGGCATGGACATCACGCTCTGACAGCCGTGGTGGACCCGGCGTTGCACCGCGCCCGGAAAGGCGCCGGCGGACGCCGAGGCGCCCGCCTGACGGGGCGTGGCGAGGGCGCATACTGGTCACCTCGCGTTTCGTGATGTCGGGGTGACCGGACCCCCGATCACGACGGTTCGGGCCTATGCACGGGGTAACCGGGAATGGGCGCCGTTCACGGCGCGGGCTCCCCGCGGGTGTTGATTGGGCGGCGACCCGAGCCGCAGGCCACGCTTGCCGGGCTCGGGCGGGACGCATCGCGGCCCGCAGGGGCTTTCGCAGCGGCCTGTGGGAACCGACCGGAAGGAGACCGATGACTTCAGGAAACCGCACGAAGGGGCTGGTGACGGCCACTACTGTCCCACACACCTTCAAATAGAGGCGGCTTGAACCTTCCAGATCTGGTAGAATGATTTGGCCCTCAAGTCATTCAAAAGACAGGAGATCCAAGCCGTGGCCCATCATAACACAGTCTTCGCGCAACTCCTCAGGTTCCTTCCGAGACATGAATTCGACGCCGAGGCGCGCGAGCACCAGTGCGGCCAGGGGCTGCGCGTCATGAGCCGCTGGGCGCAGTTCGTGGCCCTCGGCGTGGCGCAGTTGACGGGCCGACAGAGCCTGCGGGACATCGTGAGCAACCTCAGCGCCCAGGGGCGCAAGCTCTATCACCTCGGCGTGAGGACGGTGGTCAGCCGCTCGTCGCTGGCGCGGGTCAACACCGAGCAGCCGTACACCCTCTACGAAGCGTTGTTCGGACGCCTGTTGAGCCGCTGCCAGGAACGCGCGCCGAGGCACGGCTTTCGGTTCAGGAACAAGTTGTACTCCGTCGATGCGTCCACCATCGACTTGTGTCTGTCGGTCTTCCCGTGGGCGTCGTTTCGACGCACGAAGGCGGCCGTCAAGCTGCACGTCGGACTGGATCACGGCGGCCATCTGCCGACCTTCGTCAGGGTGACCGACGGCAAAACCGCCGACGTCACGGCGGCCCGCATCTGGGAGTTTCCGGCCGGCAGCGTGGTCGTGGCGGACCGCGCGTATCTGGACTTCAAGTGGTTCCATCAGTTGCAGGCGCGGGGCGTGACCTTTGTGACGCGCCTGAAGCGGGGCGTGCGGTATCGGGTCACGAAAGCGCACGCCGTCCGCCCCGGGACCGGGGTCATCAGCGACGAGACGATGGAGCTGACGAGCGCTCGGGGCCGCAAGGCATATGGTGAGCCGCTGCGACGGGTGGTCTATAAGGACCCGGAAACGAAGAATCGGTACGTATTCGTGACCAACAACACGACGTGGGTGGCGAAGACGATTGCGGACATCTACAAATCGCGATGGCAGATCGAGCTGTTTTTCAAGTGGATCAAGCAACATCTGAAGGTGAAGCGGTTCGTGGGCCGGTCGAAGAACGCGGTCTTGACGCAGTTGTGGGTGGCGATGTGCATGTACCTGCTGTTGGCGTATCTCAAGTTCCTCATGCGAGTGAGTTGGAGCCTTTACAAGATGCTGCAGGTGCTCCAGCTCAACCTGTTTGAACGTCGGCCACTCCTGGATCTTCTCACGACGCCGTCGCCACCGGGTTCTGACCCTCCCGACCCCCAGTTGTCGCTGACGTGGGCCTAAAATCGCCAAAAATGTGGGACACTAGTGTGGTGACGGCCATCGTGGCGCTTGCCGTCGGTGCGGTGGGCGCGGCCGGGGTCGCGGCGCAGGGCACGACGACGCGCGGGGCCGCCCCGCCCGACATCACCGCGGGCGGTCAGACGAACTGGACGAGCCACAACCTCGACCTCGCGAACAGCCGCTATTCGGCCCTCGACGAGGTCGACACGGGCAACGTCGGACGGCTGACCGAGCTGTGGTCGGTCGCGGTGCCGGCCGGGGTCAACGTCGGCCAGGTGACGCCGCTCGTCGTCGACGGCCTGATGTACTTCCACGCCGGCGCCAACGTGACGGCCGTCGACGCGACGACCGGCGAGTCGGTGTGGACGCTCGAGCTCGACTCGGCCCGGCAGGCCCGCTCGCGCGGGCCGACCTACGCCGAGGGGAAGATCTACGCCTACACCGGGCCCAACCTGGTGGCGGTCGACGCCCGCACCGGCGAGCTCGTCGAGTCGTACGGCGACGGCGGGGTGCTGCCGGTCGTCGCCATGGCGCTGCAGGCGAAGTACCCGGACGCCTATCCGCCGGACCTGGATCCCCATAACATCGAGCCTCTTGCGAAACTCCTGAGGCTTGCGGCTTGGCGTAGACGTCAATACTCCTGGCGAACACCCACATGCCTTGGACTCGGCGACGGGGTCTCGGCTCTGGGAAGCCGGCGGCTCGCCGAGAGGTGGAATAGGGCGGTCTCGACGTGCCCGACCGAGCGCCGGGACACGGTGGGTGAACGACGCCCGGCGGGCACCGTCGAGCGTTGCCGGCGGTGCGCCGGCTATGACACCAGGCGTACGAGCTGGTCGGCGGTGAGCGCGAGCACGCCGAACATGCAGTGGCACATCACCTTGGCGGCGCCACGGACCCGGACATGGCGACCGCCGAACTCGTCCTTGAGGCGGCCATTGACGCGCTCACCCGCCGTACGCTCCTTGTAGCGCACCTGCTCGGCCATCTGGAAGCCGAGATTCTTCAGGCGCCGGGCTTCGGTTCGCAGTTCCTCGGCCAGCGCTTTGTCGCGGCGAGGGTTGGTGTCAATCAACGGGACGTGGCCGAGTGAGCGGCTGTGCTGCCGGATCGGCTCCGCGTCGTAGGCGGCGTCCATCAGGTCATACAGATTGGTCGTCCGCTCGGCCGACACCGTCGCCAGCGGAATGGCGGCCTGGCTGTCGTGCAGGGAGGCGGACGTCAGGAGGCAACTGATGGGAATCTGGCCGTCGGCCACGTCGAGGTGCAGCTTGTAGCCGACCCAGGTGTCCTTGTAGCCCTTGCTGTTTTTCTTCGTGCCCACATCACAGTCGGTTGGAAGGTCGTCGAGCATCGCCGGCAGGGTCATGGCCGCCTGCCGTTCGAGGCGGGTGAGGACCTTCGGGCGTTCCTCACCCTTCTTCGGCCGTCCCCGCTTGCGCTTGGGCGGCGGGGGCGTCTCTTCCTTCGCGGCCGGCTTCTCGCGAGCTTCGATGGCCGTCGAGTCGCGGGAGAGGTGACCCACCAGTCGGTCTCGGTGGGTGTTCCCGATCAACGCTTCGTGCACGCGCTGGGGCAACTGCGTGTCCGAGAACTCGGCGAAGGCGCGCGAGAAGACCGATTCGCTCGGCACCTCACTCCGTCGCTCCCAGCCGCAGATGCGCCGCAGCACCACGTCGGTGTCCAAGCGGTCCAGCAGCACGCGCGTCGTCGGCATGTCGTAGACCGCCTTGGCCACGAAGGCCCGCGCCATCGCCGCGCGGCCCTTGGGCGGACGTCCCGGCACTCGGCCGCGCAGCGGAATCATCTGCTCGATACGGATGACCTCCAGGGTCTGCACCAACTGCTGTTGCTTCTCGGTCAGCGGACCCAACACGCACTCCAACTGCGGAAACAGGGCATGCTGGATCGACTGCCAGTAGGGGGCGAAGGCGACGCGCAGGCGATTCATTGCTGGTTGACCGTCCCTTCCAATTACTGTATGGTAACAGCCAATGCGGACGTCAAGCAACGAATCGATGGCCTACGACGCGGCGATGCGCCGGTACGAGCGGCAGTACGATGCACTCAAGGCGGAACTGCAAACGCTCGGATTCATCGGCCAGGGCTCCGTCTCCACCCGCCGGATAACGTGTGGGAGGCCCGCCTGTCGCTGCCACATCGACCCGGAGGCGCGTCACGGCCCCTACCACTACTGGACACGCAAAGCGTACGGAAAGACCGTCGGCTTGAAGCTCACCGAAGACGAACTCGGTATCTACCGGGAGTGGATCGAGAACAATCGTGAACTGGAACGGCTCGTGAAGGAAATGCGCCGCGTCTCTTCGCAGGTGCTTGCCCTCATCACAGGCAGACAGGCTCCATGAACCCCCGCGTCTCCGGCTCCCCGGCGCCGGTGGCGGTCACCGCCATCCTGCGAACGCTGCGTCCCGTCCACTGACCCTCACTCACCCGTCGCCCCAGGCAGAAACTCGGCCGAACACCCTTTTCGCAAGAGGCTCCATCGGCTACCGCATCACGAGCGCGCCCGCCTACCACGACGGGACCCTCTACCTCGGCACGTCGAACTCCGAGAACCACATCCCCGGCGGCCTCGTCATCGCCACCGACGCCGAGACCGGCGCCATCCGGTGGGTGTTCAACACCATCCCCCAGCGGCCCCAGGACGACGGGTGGGACGTCGCGCGCGAGACGTGGGGCGACGGCCAGATGGCCGGCGGCGGGGTGTGGACCCAGCCCGCCCTCGACCTCGAGCTGGGCCTCGTCTACTTCAATACCGGCAACCCGTCGCCCGACTACGACGGCTCGGCCCGCCCCGGGGCCAACCTGTTCACCAACGCCACCGTCGCCCTCGACCTCGAGACGGGGGCGCTGCGCTGGCACTACCAGGCCATCCACCACGACCTCTGGGACTGGGACCACGTCACCGGGCCGGTGCTCTTCGACGTGACGCGGAACGGCGAGACCATCCGGGGCGTCGGCGCCGCCGGCAAGAACTGCCTGCTCTACCTCTGGCACCGCGAGACCGGGGTGCCCATCAACCCGATGGTGGAGACGGCGGTTCCCACCGAGACCGACGTGCCGGGCGAGGTGGTCTACCCGACGCAGCCGATTCCCCACAACGCGCGCGGCATCCCGATGACCCCGTTCTGCGCCACGTTCGTGCACCTCGACGACCCCGAGCTGCAGGCGCAGACGCGGCAGATCTACACGCCCTACTCCATCAACGAGCACCTCATCGTCGCCCACGGCGGCTCGAGCTTCGGCTCGCCCGCGTTCAGCCCGCGGACCGGCCTGCTCTACGTCACCGGCAAGAACGCCGCCGTCTCGATGATCGTCAAGCCGCTCGGCGACAGCCTCCGGCCGGGGCCGCACGGGCTCGGCCACAGCGGCAACTTCGAGGAGATCAGCCGCGTTCCCGCGTTCACCCCGACCACCACGCTGACCGCCTACGAGCCGGCGAGCGGCGAGGAGGCGTGGCAGCAGGTGTTCCCCGCCCTCACCCACATCGGGGCGAGCGGCAACCTCGCGACGGCCGGCGACCTCGTGTTCCAGGGGGCGGACGACGGCGCGTTCTACGCGTTCCACGCCGGTACCGGCGAGCAGCTCTTCCGGTACGACGCGCCCCGGCCCATCCGGTCGAGCCCGATGACCTACGCGGTGAACGGGAGGCAGTACGTGACGGTCATCGCGACCGACACCATCGTCACGTTCGCGCTGTCGCCGGGGTCGGCGCCGTAGCGACAGCGGAGCGGGCGGGGTCGGCGGGTCGGAGCTTCTGGGCCACGATTGCGGTGCAATGGCCCCGGACGAAGGCCCGTCGCGGGCGGTCCGGGCGGGGCAGTCATGTCGCCCTGCCGCCGCAGCCTGTGGGGGCGGTGATTGGGGTGCCGTCGCGGGCGGTCGGGGCGGGCAGTCATGTCGCCCGCCCGCGCCATCGGGGTCACGAGGCGGGGCTCCGTTCCATCACGCCCGCAGGTGATCTCTCAGGAATTGGACGACCCTCCGGATCACGGCCCGCGACGCGTCGCTGTCCTCCAGGATGTCGAAGGCGTGCGGTCCCGTCGGGTGCTTCGCGATCTCCACGTCGAGGGGCTCCGTTCCATCACGCCCGCAGGTGATCTCTCAGGAATTGGACGACCCTCCGGATCACGGCCCGCGACGCGTCGCTGTCCTCCAGGATGTCGAAGGCGTGCGGTCCCGTCGGGTGCTGCGCGATCTCCACGTCGAGGGGCCGAGTCTCGGCGTACCGGGCGAACCGGTCGATTGATGCGTTCACCCCGGGCGTGGCGTCGGCGCCCGCACGAGCGATGAGCAGGGGAACATCGGCCGGAACCTGGTCGGGGGTGACGGCCGGAACGGCGAACCTGAAACGCCGGCCGTGGTCCGCGACCTCCGTCGATCCCTCCGGATCGAGCATGTAGCCGTAGCAGAGGGCGGCGCACCGGATGGGCAGTCGCGGCGTGCGGCAGAGCACGGCCAGCGCCGTCGGCGCGTGGCCCGAGCACGCCCACAGGCCGAAGCGCCCTGCGTCGATGCCCAGCCCGGCCGCGTGGTCGCGCAGATACGCGAGGACGGCGGGCGCATCCGCGGCGGGGTCGGCGTTGGAGTAGGTCACCGCCGCGAGGCCGGACGCCGCCAGCAGCCGCGCCCACGAGCTGAACGGGGCGGTGTCCTTGAAGGCGCACCCGGCGACGGTTCTGAAGCCGGGGTCGGCGAAGCCGGTCACGAGGACGACGGCGGGAAGCGGCCCTCGCGCATCGGGCGGCCGGTAGAGGTCGAAGAGGCGGCCGGGGCCGCCCCAGGGTCGGTCGCGGGTCACGTCCACGGCCTGGGCGCCGGGCACGCGGAGCACGACGGAGCTGGTGAACGGGTTCCGTGTCGGAGAATCGGCCATGTACAAAAAAACGCGCGTGCACGGCAAAGCCGCACACGCGCGAACAGAACCGGGGAACACGACATCCCTGGCTCGAAACCAGAGCCCGTATACCCCAAGACGCGAACGGGGGCGCCGTACGGCGCCCCGGCTCGGCCTAGCGAGCGGTGACGTAGAGAGTCACTTCCATGTTGAGGGCGATCTCTCTGATCTCGGGCTTCGTCCAGGTCATGTTCTCGCTCCTTCTGTCGGAAAAGGTCAACCGGAAAGCCCGACTATACACAGCCCGCCGGGGCTGCGCAAGAAAAAAATGCAAGGGCAGCCCGGAGACAGCCCCCGCCGGATCGTGCTAGCCTGACGCCACCAGCGGAAACCCGGGGAGGCCGAGCAGGTGAGCGACGTGGAGAAGGCGCCGTGGACGCGCGAGGAGTTCGAGCGGAGGCTGCGCGCGAAGGAGAAGTACTATCACGTGAACCACGAGTTCCACGTCCGGATGCACGCTGGCGAGCTCGACCGGGCGGCCATCCGGGGGTGGGTGGCGAACCGCTTCTACTACCAGGTCTCGATTCCCGTCAAGGACGCGGCCCTGATGTCGAACTGTCCGGACCGCGAGGTCCGGCGCGAGTGGGTCAAGCGCATCGTCGACCACGACGGCGGCGGCGGGGCCGAGGGCGGCATCGAGGCGTGGCTGGAGCTCGGCGAGGCGGTGGGCCTCTCGCGCGACGACCTGTGGGCCCAGAGGCACCTGCTGCCGGGGGTGAAGTTCGCCATCGACGCCTACGTGGACTTCGCGCGGCGGCAGCCGTGGCAGGTCGCGGCGGGGTCGTCGCTGACCGAGCTCTTCGCCCCCAGGATCCACCAGCGGCGGCTCGACAACTGGCCGCAGCACTACCCGTGGATCTCGGAGCAGGGCTACAACTACTTCCGCAAGCGGCTCTCCGAGGCCCGGCGCGACGTGGTGCACGGCCTGAACATCACCCTCGACTACTGCCGGACCCGCGAGCAGCAGGAGGCGATGCTCGACGTGCTGCAGTTCAAGCTCGACGTGCTGTGGACCATGCTGGACTGCATGTGGATGGCCTACGTCGAGAATCGGCCGCCCTACCACAACGTCGAGTGACGCGCCCTGGGGTGATCGACCGGGAGTTCGTGGTGAGACCGCGCGCTGCGTCGAACTCGGCGGGGCTCCCGCCAGGCGACACGAGAGCGCCCACGGGCGCCGGCCACGGCGGTCCGCGGGACCGTCCCCGCGGGACGCCCGGCCCGCCCGATGCGGGACGCTTGCCATCCGATCCTCGAACCCGGCGCGAAGGCCGTCGCCATGGATGAACGCGCCGGCGGCGTCCTGCCGATCTCGCTGATCGTGCTGTGCAAGAACGAGGAGGCTGCCATCGGCCGCTGCCTTGACAGCGTCCCCTTCGCGGCCGAGAAGATCGTCGTCGACTCGGGCAGCACCGACGGCACCGCGGCGGTGGCGGCGGCGCACGGCGCGACCGTCATCGACCGCGAGTGGCTGGGCTTCGGGCCGACACGGCAGCGCGCCGAGGAGGACGCCAGCCATGAGTGGATCCTGATGCTCGACGCCGACGAGTGGATGAGCGACGAGCTGCAGCGGCAGTGCCGGGACGAGCTGCCGGGGCTGCTGGAGCGGACCGACGCCCTGCAGCTCTCGCGCCGCACCCGCTACTGCAGCCGGACGATGAACCACTACCGCCCGTTCGCGCGCGACTTCATCTGGCGCTGCTACCGGAAGGGCCTTGCGGCGTGGACGCCCGACCAGGTGCACGAGCGCCTGCAACCGGCGCCCGGCTGCCGCACCCACCGTCTGACCGCGCCCCTCATCCACGACAGCTACGCCAGCGTCGCCCACCACCAGGAGAAGGCCTGCCGCTACATCGACCTGTGGGCTCGGCAGGCGTTCGAGCGGGGCAGAAGGCCGAGGCTGCTGGGGACGTTCCTGTCGCTGCCCGCGTACCTGTTCCGCGACCTCGTGCTCCGCCGGGGCGTCCTCGACGGGTGGCCGGGCGTCATCGCCGCCTGGATCACCGTCCACAGCACGGTGATGAAGCGCCTGCGGCTCTACGAGCTCCACCGGGACGCCGGCCGTTCATGACCACGGTCTCCGTCGTCGTCGCCACGTACAACTGGCCGGCCGCCCTCGACGCCTGCCTCCACGCCCTGCGCCGGCAGACCGAGATCCCCCACGAGATCATCGTCGCCGACGACGGCAGCGGGCCCGACACCCGCGCCGTCGTCGAGCGCCACCAGGCAGCCGGCCTCTGCCCGCTGCACCACGTCTGGCATCCCGACGAGGGGTTCCGGCTGGGCGGCATCCGCAACAAGGCCATGGCCCGGGCCGCCGGCGACTACGTCGTGAGCCTCGACGGCGACATGGTCTGCCACCCGCGGTGCGTCGAGGACCACAGCCGGCTCCGCGATGCGGGCTGCTTCTGCCAGGGGTCGCGCATTCCGTTGGGGCCGCGGTCGAGCGCGTTGATGACCGGGCGGCCGGGGTGGTGGCCCTCGGTGTTCAGCCCCGACGTCCGGCGTCGGGCGAGGCTCGCGCGCCTGCCGATCCCGGCGGCGCGGCTGCTCAACCCGCCGCACCGCGACCCGATGACCGTCCGCGGCTGTCACCAGGGCTTCTGGCGCCGGGACCTGCTGGCCGTCAACGGCTTCAACGAGGCGATGTGGGGCTGGGGCCGCGAGGACAACGAGCTGGCGGTGCGGCTCGGCAACCACGGGCGCCTGCGCCGCAACCTGCGGGGCGTGGCCCTGGCCTGCCATCTCCACCACGGCGAGGGGGACCGCGGCCGGCTCGGCGAGAACGAGCGCATCCTGCGCGAGACCATCGACGCGGGCCGCGTGCGGTGCGAGCGCGGCCTCGACCGGTGGGTCGACGATCCCGAGGCCTGGGACTACCGCGCGCAGCATCCGGGCGGATGACGGATCGGCCCGGCGCAGGGGCAGCTTGGGACATCCCGTGCAGCCCTGAGCGGGTGACGGTTTCCGCCGCCGCCCGCGCGAATTGCCGCGGCGCACGGTACCCCATCGGCACCGCCCCGAGCGTCAGCCCGGCTGTCGGCGCAACGCGGGACCATCGCGCGCAGCCCCGGGCGGTCGACGGCTGGCCGGGCCGCTGTCGCGGCGTGGGACCATCACGCGCGGCCTGGAGCGGGTACCGGTGGTCGGGCGGAACATCGTCCGTCGAGTGGGTGGACAGGTGTCACGTCCGGTGCCGCTGCTTCCACCGCCCCGACCGGAACAGCCGCTGCATCAGCACGAGCTGCACGAGCGGCGCCGCCGCCCACGCCAACAGCGGTCCCTCCGGTTCCCAGCCGAAACCGACCACCGCGACGAACGTCAGCGACAGGAGCAGACCCCACTGGGTGACCAGGGTGTAGGTCAGGATGGGCCTGGTGTCCCCGGCCCCGGTCAGCGCGCCCTGCACGCAGATGCTCACCGAGCTGAAGAGCTGCGCCACCGCGAACCACCGCAGCACCGTGGCGGCGAGGGGCACGACCGTGGCGTCGGCGATGAACAGGGCCGCGAGGGGCCGCGCGAACGCGAACGTCAGGGCCACCACCCCGGCCATGATCAGCGACAGGAGCTGCACGCTGCGGCGTCCCAGCGCCTCCGCCCGGTCGAGCTGCCCGGCCCCGATGGCCTGGCCCACGAGGGTGGCGGCGGCGATCTGGAACGCCAGGGCCGGCAGCACGCTGACCAGCCGCACCTGCAGCCCGACGCCGGCCGCCGCGTGCATCGACGCCCCGAGGGCGCCGGCCCCCAGCAGCCCCAGGTAGACCACCCTGGCGCCGTTGCGGGCGACGCCGGCGAGGGCCGGGGGCATCCCGATCCGCAGCATGCGCCGGATCAGCGGCCAGTCCAGTCCCAGCAGCGGCCGCAAGCGGACCCGCCCGTGCGGCGTGCCGCGGGTCAGGAGAACCAGGTAGAGGCCGGCGCCGATGGCCCGGGCCACCACCGTCCCCACCGCGGCCCCCGCGACGCCCATCGGCGCCCACGGCCCCGCGCCGAAGATGAACACGTAGTTCAGGGGGACGTTCAACACCGCGACGACGGTGGCCAGCTTGAGGGGCGTCTTCGCGTCGCCGCCGCCGCGGAAGATCGCGGCCGGGATGACCGTGCCCCACAGGAACACCGTCCCGAGGAAGTAGATGTGGAGGTAGGGGACCGCGTGGCCCAGGGCCGCCTCGTCCGCCTGCATCGCCACGAGCAGGGGTCGGCTCAGCAGGTAGCCGGCCAGGGTGATGGGCGGGGTCAGCAGCAACACGAGGCGCGTGCCCTGGTGCATCACGCCCTCGACCTGCCGCTTGTCGCCCGCCCCGACCCCCTGGCTGACGAGGGCGATGATCCCGGTGGCGACGGCCAGCGCCGACGCCTCGACGAGGAACGCGATCTGGCGGGTCAGCCCGATGGCCGCCGTCGCCTCGAACCCGAGCCCCCGCACCATCAGCAGGTCGGCCACCCCGAGGCTCAGCTCCAGCACGTTGTAGAGCAGCGTCGGCCACGCGAGGGCCCAGATGCGGCGGTACATCGCCGACTCCGGCGTCTGATCCGACGCGCGGTCGGGGGGGACAGGCGGTGCGGCGGCCTCTCGCGCTGTCATCGGTGCTGCTGGGGGCGGCCGTCCCCGTTGCTGCCTCGCATCGGGTCGTCGACGGCGAACGGCAGATCCTACTCCACCCGGCGTACGCGGTTCGGCACATAATCTTCGACGCTCTGCACTGAGAGATCCGCTGCGGGCGGAAACGACCAAGGCCCATGACCGACGCCCCGCCCACGTCCTCGGACGCCCCGCCGTCTTCGCTGGCGCGCGCAGTCGCCGACCGCGCGGTGGCGACCCACTTCGATTCCGTCGTCGACACCCTGGCCGATCTGGTCGGGTTCCGCACCGTCATCGAGCACGGGGTGCCCAACCGCCGGAACCCCGAGTTCGTCCGGCTCAAGGCCTACATGGCCGACGCCGCGGCCCGTCTGGGGCTCGACTTCGAGGACCACGGGGCGGCCCTGGTGCTGGGGCTCGGCCGGTCGCCGCACCGCCTCGGCCTCCTGACGCACGCCGACGTGCGGCCCGCCGACGCGTCGGCGTGGAAGACGGATCCGTTCACACTGGATCGCGACTCCGAGCCCGGGCGTTTGCTGGGCCGCGGCGTCGAGGACGACAAGGCGGCCATCGCCGCCGCGCTGTACAGCTTGAAGGCGCTGGGGGACGAGGACCTGCCCGCGCGCCGCCGCGTCGAGCTGATCGTTTCGCTGCACGAGGAGTCGGACTGGACCCCGTTCCGAGAGTTCCTCGCCGGCTGGTCGCCCCCGCCGCTCAACATCGCGTTCGATGCCCTGTATCCGGTGGTCACCGGCGAGTTCGGCGCGGGGGCGATCCGCGTCACCCTGCGGGACGATGCCCCGGCCGTCTCCCGGCAAGGGCCGTGGCTGGCGTCGTTCACCGGCGGCGGCTATCTCTCGCAGGTGCCGGGTTCTGCCGAGGCGGTCGTCGCCGGTGCGGACGAGACGTTGGCCGCCGCCCTCGAGCGTGACGCCACCGAGGCGGAAGCCGGTTGGTTCGAGACGGATCGGGACGGCGACAACATCCGCATCCGGTCCCACGGCGTCGCCGCCCACTCGTCCGCGCCGTGGACGGGGCGCAACGCCATCACCCAGCTCGCCGCCCTCCTCGGCCGTCACTCGTGGCCGGCGACGGCGGCGGGAACCATGGTGCGTTTCATCAACGACCTCGTCGGTGCCGGGCACCACGCGGAGCGCTTCGGCGACCTCGCCTACGCCCACGAGGTCATGGGGCGGCTGACGCTCACCCTCGCTACCCTGACCGCGGCCGACGGCGGCGGCCTCGTCGCCGCCCTCAACGTGCGCCGCCCCGCCGGTAGAGGCGGGCCGGCGGTGGAGAAGACCATCGGGGCCGCCCTCGACGCCTGGCGGCGGCAGACCGGCCTCTCGCTCGACTGGACCGCCGACATCGGCGACCCCTACTACGTCGAGTCGGCCCCGCACGTCCCGGTCCTGCTCGACGTCTTCCGCCACTACACCGGCCGCCCCGCGCCCGGACCCATCTCGGTCGGCGGCGGCACCCAGGCCCGGCTGCTGCCCAAAGGCGTGAACTTCGGCCCCGCGATGCCCGACGAGCCCTACACCGGCCACAGCGACCACGAGTTCATGACCGTCGACCGCCTGCGGTTGAACCTGCGGATGTACACGGCGGCCCTCGTCGAGCTGGCGGGGTAGGGGGTGCCGTTCGCGCGGGTTGACGCAGGATCGCGCACGACGTACGCTCGGAATCCGGGCCTCCTCAGGGGTTCAGGTCGCGGTCGGGGCCGAGTAGACCAGGCGGAGGGAACCGGGGTACCGAGGCAATGACGACACTCACCGAATTCATGCAACCCGAAAGTGCTCATCGGTACGCGGTGAAGTGGATCGAACCGATGGCCGAGATCCGTCGTACCTTCATCGGGTACTTCCAGTGCCTCTGGTTGCTTCGCAAGTCGGCCGGGCTTGCCGACCGAGTGGCCCGAGAGATTGGCGACCTGCCGAGTCCGTTGACCGCGGAACACCTGAAGCTGTTGGAACGAGTCGCCGTTGCACACCGTGTGTACGTTCACAAGTGCCTGGAGTTCCGGGAGGAGTGGCAGATTCGCAGGGTCTTCCCGTCGCTGATCAGAAGACTGGACACGTTGATTCGTCGATTCGAGGATATCGCCGAGACGGCCGCCCTGGCCGCGCACGTGCCGTTCACCAAGTCGGTTGCGGACGAGCTTGCGGCCTACGATGGGTAGCCGCCGGCACTGTGACCGCACGAGCAGATTCGAGCGAGATCTGGATCGGTTGTCTCGGAAGCACCCTGGCTTTCGTGCGACGGCAGAACAGGCGTTGTCCCTCTGCGCGTCGTCTCGACGAGCGCCGGGAGACCGGATACCGGGGACGGGCGGGCATGGATACCTGGTGTTCAAGTACCGTCTTCCACTGGACGGCAAGGGTAAGGCTACCGGAGCCCGATTGATCTACGCGCGAAACGAGGAGCGCGTGGTCGCGCTTTTCATCTATGCGAAGGGCGATCAGGAGAACATTGGAGCGTCAGTCGTTCTCGATGCTCTGAAGCGGTTCGGGTTGCCGGCCTGAACCCACGATTTCTGGTGGGCCCTCCACTCCCGGGGCTGTTCCCGAGCCGGTTCATTGCCGCCGCCGGGGTGCACGACAGAACAGTGAGCTGCCGAGAGGACACCCAGCCGCCAACTCGACAGCGCCGGCGGGCTCGTCTCACGAGTCTGTCGTGCATCCCGGCAGAGCTGTGTTGACGCCCCGGAAGCCCGGTTGCTAGGCTGTCGCGTCTGGGAGAGTCGAAACGATGGCACTGAACCGCGAGCAGATGGCGGCGCGGGCCGCCCGCGAGATCGAGGACGGCTACTACGTCAACCTCGGCATCGGCATGCCGACCCTCTGCGCGAACTACATCCCGGCCGGCGTCGACGTGAAGCTGCAGAGCGAGAACGGCCTGCTCGGCATCGGACCGTACCCGACCGACGACGAGATCGACGCCGACCTGATCAACGCCGGCAAGGAGACGGTCACCGCGGTGCCCGGGGCCAGCTACTTCAGCAGCGCCCAGAGCTTCGCGATGATCCGGGGCGGGCACATCGACCTCGCGATTCTCGGCGCCATGCAGGTCTCCCGCACCGGCGACCTCGCCAACTGGATGATTCCCGGCGCGATGGTCAAGGGCCCCGGCGGGGCCATGGACCTGGTGAGCGGCGCGAAGCAGGTGCTCATCGTCATGGACCACGTGTCGAAGCGGGGCGACCTGAAGATCCTGAACGAGTGCAGCCTTCCCCTGACCGGCAAGCAGGTCGTCGACCGGATCGTCACCTCGCTCGCGGTCATCGAGGTGGCTCCGGACGGGCTGCGACTCCTCGAGCGGGCCCCCGGCGTGTCCGTCGACGAGATCCGCGCCGCGACCGAGCCCGAGCTGCTGGTCGACGGCGACGTGCCGGAAGTCTCGGTCTAGCATCGGCGCGGCAGACCAGGTCGTGTGCGGGAGTCGGGACCACCGGCCGGCACGTGACCCCGGCGTAGCGACCGAGGCTCGTCCGCCGTCATGCCGGGGCACGGGCCGGTGTAATCGACGAGCTCGGCGGCGGCGATTGTCGTCGGGCACGACGGCGCTCTCTCCGTCTTCATGAAACCCCTCCGGCTCCGACGTCTCGACGGTCTTCGCGCCGCTCCGTCGCACCGTTCCTGCCGTATCGCTGCGCGATTTCGCGACGGCCGGCCCCGTCCCGTATGATCCCGAATGCAAACCGATTCAGAGGAGGCTGGAAGAGCATGACGACACAGAGTTGGCGCGGCATCCGCGCCGTGGCCGCGACGCTGGTCGCGGGAGCGCTGGCGGTGACCCCGATGGCCGCCCAGGAGGGGCCGGAGCTGCCCGAGCCGTACCGGGAGGCCATCCCCTACCAGCCCGCCGTGCTCGGACCCTACTCCTTCGCCATCTCCTCGGACAGCGAGAAGGCGCAGCAGTTCTTCGACCAGGGCATGCAGTTGATGTACGCCTTCGCCAAGGTCGACGCCGTGCGGTCGTTCCGCGCCGCGTGGGCCGCCGACCCGGACTGCGCCATCTGCTACTGGGGCGAGGCCTGGGCCTGGGGTTCGTACCTCAACGGCCCCATGCGGCCGCCCGAGGCGCCCCACGCCTACGCCGCCCTCCAGAAGGCGCTGGCCCTCGCGGCGGCGGGCCACGGCACCCCCCGCGAGCGCGACTACATCGACGCGCTGTCGGTGCGCTACGTCGAGAACTTCGACGTGGCCAGGCGGCGCGAGCAGGACGAGGCCTACGCCGAGGCGATGAAGGCGCTGTCCGAGCGCTACCCCGACGACCTCGACGCCGCGGCCCTCTACGGCGACGCCCTGTTCCTCCTCGAGCCGCGCCGCGGCACCCGCGACCTGAACGACCCCAACGTCCAGCGGCTGCACGGCGTGCTCGAAGGCGTGCTCGCTCGCGACATCGAGCACCCCGGCGCCTGCCACCTCTACATCCACGCCACCGAGTCGACCGTCGAGCCGGGCAAGGCCGAGGCGTGCGCCGAGCACCTCGGCACCGCCATCCCCGGCGCCAGCCACATCAACCACATGCCCTCGCACACCTGGAACGAGATCGGCCGG
Organism: Vicinamibacterales bacterium; assembly: GCA_965215105.1. Classification (GTDB taxonomy): domain Bacteria; phylum Acidobacteriota; class Vicinamibacteria; order Vicinamibacterales; family UBA8438; genus JAJEEA01. Next base: position 3,941,038 of record OZ244051.1, on the reverse strand, counting down.
TGGGCGGACGGCGTGCGGGCCAACCTCCGGGCCTGGCACTCGGACCTGAAGGCGGCCGACGGCGGCGGCGAGGGCATCGCCATCTACCCGACCCACAACCTGCACATGCTGCTCTTCGCGGCGTCGATGGACGGGCAGGGCGCGGTCGCCATCCAGGCCGGCAAGGACTACCAGCGGCTGACCGGCGACAGCGTGCACCACGTGCTGACGCTGCTCCGCTTCGGCCGGTTCGACGAGGTGTTGGCGGTGACCGACCGGCCCGAGAACGAGGTCTCCTCGGGGCTGTGGGACTTCGCCCAGGGCTACGCCCACCTGCGCACGGGCGCCGCCGACTTCGCCGAGGTCTACCTGAAGCGCGTGCAGCACCTGGCCGAGACCTCGGAGGCCCGGATGCGGTTCCATCCGGCCGAGCGGCTGCTCGGCGTCGTGGCCGGCATCCTCGAGGGCGAGCTGCTGCGCGAGCGGGGCGACACCGACGGCGCGCTCGCCGCCTTCGAGCACGCGGTCGAGCTGGACGACGCGCTGGTCTACGACGAGCCCGAGCCGCTTCCCTTCGCGGCCCGGCACTGGCTCGGCGCGCTGCTGCTCGAGCTCGGGCTCCACGCGGAGGCCGAGCAGGTGTACCGCGACGAGATCGCCGACCACCCCCACAACGGCTGGTCGCTGCTCGGCCTGAAGACTGCCGTCGAGGCGCAGGGCCGCACCGACGCCGCGGTCGACGCCGACCTCGAGGCGAGCTGGGCGCGGTCGGACACCTGGATCAAGGCGTCGCGGTTCTGAGGGCGGGCAGCGGCTGGTAGAGACGGCCGAACCCGAGTCAGAGGAAGGGGCTGCCGTCACGTCGCGGTGCCGAGGTGCGGCGCCGCTTGGTCGAGAAGGGGCGGCCGGCGCGGGGCGGCGGTCTCGCACGACCCGCCGGTCGGGTACGGCATCCGGCCGCGACCCCGCGCTGTGACCGGCGCCGTGGGCGATGGCCCCGGTGGAACGGTCCGCCTATCCGGCGCGTCCAAGGTGATCAGGAGCGCTCCCATGTCACGAGCCGTTCTCGCCGTTCTCCTCGCCGTCGCCGGGCTCCAGATCGGTTGCCTGTTGACGGTGGTGGGCACGGTCGCCCGCGGCGAGACGCCCGCTCCCGTATCCGCCGCTCACCTGCCGCCGAGCGGGGCCACGGCGGAGGGCGACCTCGCGGCGTCGCCGCGGCGCGGCGAGTTCGTCGACGTCCCGGTTCCGGGAAGCGATGTGCCCGTCCGCACCTGGGTGGTGCAGCCCGAGCGGACGCCCGCGCCGGTCGTGGTCGTCGTTCACGACCTCTACCGGCTGGGGAGCTGGGTGCGGAGCATCGCCGACGCCCTCGCGGCCGAGGGGTTCCTCGCGGTCGCCCCGGACCTCCCCTCGGGCCTGACCCCCGAGGGGAGCATCCTCGGCGGCGAGGACGGGCTCGTCCCCGCCGTCGCGATGATCGGGCCGGGGACCCGCACGCGCCGGCTCGACGCCGTTCGATCCTGGGCCCTCGACCTGCCGGCCGCCGGCCGACGGCTCGGCCTCGTCGGCTTCAGTTGGGGCGGGTCGGCCGGCTTCGCCTACGCGGTCGAGCAGCCCGAGCTGGACGCCCTGGTCGTCTTCTACGGCGACGCGCCCCGGGTGCCGTCGGACTACGCGCGGATCGAGGCGCCCGTCCTCGGCCTATACGGCGGCGAGCTCGAGACGGCGGCGACGATGCCTGGGGCGAGAGAGGCGATGGCCGCTGCCGGGAAGTCCTTCGAGGGCATCGTCTACGACGGCGCCACCGTCTTCCTGAAGGCCCAGGAAGGTCTGGACGCCAACCGGCGCGCGACCGAAGACGCATGGCCGCGCACCCTGGCGTTCCTCGGGGAGCATCTGGCCGAGTAGCCGCGGGCCGCCTCTGCCTGCGTTGGGTCGGCCGGTCCGGTCGAAAGGATTGCCCCGGGTTCGGTGCGGGCGCCTGATTGCGGTCCCGGTGGACCGCAGCGCCGCTTGAGGCGCAATCGCCGGTGCACTCCTGCTGGTGGATGGTGTGGCACGCCGCAACGGCACGAGCGACTGATAGAATGCTTGATGACTGAGGGTGCCGTACCCAACGGCGGGTCCAGGCGCACCTACCCGATGATGGACCAGGCACACGCGACCGGTGGAGGCATGCTGCCGACGGAGCAAGCGCAGCCCGCGGTTACGTCGCCCGAGCCGCCGACGGCCGCCGACTTGGACGCCGCCCTGCGCGATCTCGACGGTTCGGCCGAGGAAGCAGGGGAGGAGGGCTTCCCGCAACCGTCCGAATTGGCGCTGAAGAACGCAAGGCGCCTGCTACAGGATCTCTACAGGCTTCGCCCCTCCCGCCTCGAGGCGTACCCGACGCCGGACGGTGAGATCGCTCTCCTCGCACCAGGAGGGCGAGGGCGGTCGGTGCTCGTGCTTTGCGATTCGGATGGAGGTGCCCTGTGCTCGGTCAACCTGAATGGCCGGCACCGGCGCGCCCGATACTCCACGGCAACAATGCTGCCCGACGGATTCGTACGGGAAGCCCTCAGTGATCTGGACGAACCGGACCGGGCTCGGTGAGCATTCCCCCCGAAGTCGGCCCTGAAGAAGAGCTGGGACGGAGTGTCTTTTCGCACAGGCACGCCAACCGTGCTCTGCGGTCAACCGTTCCCCACCATGTCTTCCTGACCAGGGCGGGCGAGAACCGCATTTCCGTCGACAGGCTCAGCGTGGCGTCGCAATCCGAGGCGGCTGTACTTGCGGAGGCCGCCGCTACCGATCGCGGTCGGACGTTCTACGGTTGGGCTGCAGTGGAAGCCCGTGCGGCTCGTCGCAACGGCCGAGACGTGGTGGCTACGCCCATACCCGAGAAGAACCCGTATCACGGTGACATCGTACTGCCGGATTCCGCCGTGGAGGACCGGGAGGAGCAGACGCGACACGCCCAGGAGCTGGCGGACGTGTCGCGTTGGCGGCCGCGCCCGAGTCCTGTCGAGTGACGCCCCGGCCGGAAAGGGCGTGCCCGTCGTCCCGGAGCGATGATCTCCTCCAGCCGCTCGCGCAGCGACTGGTAGAAGGCGGGGTTCTCCTCGGCGCGCACGCTGATCTCGTGGCGGATGGCGTGCTCCATCTCGCTCGCCTTGGCCTCGTCGGTCCCGAGCGCGTCGACCTTCTCGTCGAACTCGGGCGAGAAGAGCTGGACCTCCTTGACGAGGACCTGGATGCCGTCGGCGGCCACCGCGTCGGCGATCAGCGCGCGCACCTTCTCGCCGCAACCCGACAGATCGAGCCGGTCGTCGCGGTAGCGGGCGCGCGCGGTGCCGCGGATCTTGCCGAGCCAGCGCAGGTCGGCGTGGTAGGCGAGGGCGCGCGGGTCGGGCAGCAGCATGTCCATCGACTGCGCGAAGCGCCGGAACGCGAGGTCGAACGCGGCCCGGACGTCCTCGGGCTCGAGCACCCGCACGCAGGCGTCGAGGTCGTCGGCGTCCGCGACCGCCCCGAAGAACTTCATCGCCGCCGCGTGCCGGCTCTCGAGCCGCGGCAGCTCGTCGACGTTCGGGGTCAGCGCCCCCTGCACGTCGGTCGTCGAGAAGACGGCCAGCGCGTCCTGCAGCTTGGCCGACACGCCCCAGTAGTCGACGACGAGGCCGTAGGTCTTCTCCTCGCCGAGGGGGCGGTTCACGCGCGCGATGGCCTGCAGCAGCGTGTGCTCCCTGAGCGGGGCATCGAGATAGAGGACTTGCTCGACCGGGGCGTCGAACCCGGTGAGCAGCATGTCGCAGACCACGAGGACCGACAGGCGGTCGCCTCGGTCCTTGAAGCGCTCGATGGCCTGGTCCTGCTCGTCCTTGCGCAGGCGCCAGCGGGCGAGCCGCGCCTCGTCGTTGTGGCCGGCCGACATGATGAGGGCCGACTCGGGGCCGTTCAGCCGGTCCAGCGTCTCCTTGACGGTGACCGCGGTGTGGCGGCTCGCCGCCACGACCTGGGCCTTGAACCGGTTCGGGGCGATGAACCGCGTGAAGTGGTCGATGAGGTCGAGGCAGACCGCCTCGATGCGGCGCGGGGCGCCGGCGACGGCCTGCTCGGTGGCGAACCGCTGCCGGATGAGGGCGCGCTCGTCCTCGCTACGGTCGGCGAAGACGCGGTCGAAGACCTGGTCGAGGGTCTGCCCGATGATCTGCAGCTCGGGCAGCCGGCTCTCGTAGAAGATGGGCACCGTCGCCTTGTCCCGCACCGCCTGCTCGATGGTGTAGGTGTCGATGTAGGGGCCGAAGGTCCGCAGGGTGCTGCGGTCCTTCTTGTCGATGGGGGTGCCGGTGAACCCGAGGAAGCAGGCGTTGGGCAGCGCCTGCCGCATGTTGGCGGCGAGACTCTTGTACTGCGTGCGGTGCGCCTCGTCGACCACCACGAAGATGTTGGCGGCCTCGGACAGGGTCGGGTGGATCGCCCCCCGCCGCGCGGCGCCGCCCGCGCCCCGTCGCACTGCGTCGTCCGCGCCCGTGCCCCGCCGCGTCGCGCCGTCCGTGCCCCGTCCCGCCGCGTCGTCCGCGCCCGCGCCGCCGGCGATCTCCTGGAACTTCTGGATGGTCGTCATCACCGTCCGGCCCGTCGGGTGCTCCAGGATGCGCCGCAGGTCGCGCACGCTGTCGGCGCGCTCGGGGTTCGGGGAACCCGCACGCGGCGAACACTCCGGCGATCTGCCGGTCGAGCTTTGTCCGGTCGGTGACGATGACCACTGCGGGCTGCTGCTGCGCCTCGTCGCGGCGCAGCTTCAGGGCCAGCCACAGCATGGTCAGGCTCTTGCCCGACCCCTGCGTGTGCCAGACCACGCCGCCCCGCTCGCTCGGCCGCCGCGCCGTCCGGATGCGCCGCATCGCCTCGTTCACGGCGATGAACTGCCGGTAGCGGGTCAGCTTGCGGACGGTCCGGCCGCCCTCCACCTCGAACACCACGAAGTTCCGCACGACGTCGAGGAGGTTGCGGGGTTCCAGCAGCCCGTAGAGCAGCACGTCCTGCGGCGTCGGCGCGCGCCCGAGCCGCTCGCCGAGCTGCGCCACGCTCAGCGGATACGGCTCCTTCCATTCCAGGAAGAACCGCTCCGGCGTCCCCACCGTGCCGTAGACCGCGCGCTCGCCGCAGGTGCCGACGAGAACCTGCGCCGCCTCGAACAGCCGCGGCGCCCCCTGGTCCTTCCAGCGCGAGTCGGCCTCCTGGTAGCGCCGGAGCTGCTTCACCGCTTCGGCCTTCCACGCGTCGCCGATGGTGGGGCTCTTGCACTCGATGACCGCGAGGGGCAGGCCGTTGACGAAGGCGACGACGTCGGGGATGACGTGCTTCTTCGACCCGAGCACCCGGTACTGGCGGGTGACGACCCAGTCGTTGCGCTCGGGCCGGTCGAAGTCGAAGAACCGGACGGTGTGGCTCTTGCGCCCGCCGCCGCGGTCCTGCTCGAGGGCGATGCCGTAGGTGAGCGACGTGTAGACCCTCTCGTTCGCCTCGGCGAGGCTGGCCGCGGGGACCTGGCTCACCGCCTTCACCGCCTTGGCGACGTTCGTCTCGGACAACCAGGGGTTCAGCCGTTTCAGCGCCGCGGCCAGGCGGCCGGTGAGGAGGGTCTCCTTGAGGCTGGCGCGCTCGGGCTCGAGGGCGTCGGGCGGGATGTAGGTGTAGCCGAGCGACTCGAGGAGCTCGACCGCGGGGTTCTCCGCGAGGCGAAGCTCGTCCCAGCCGGCCGGCTTGGGGGTCATGGGAGTGGCCGCCGCTTCACGCCTCGATCAGCGCGAGCCCCGCGGCGCTGGCAGCGCGCAACAGGGCATGGTCCAGCGTCGCGAGGCACGAAGCGGCTTGTCACCTTCGACCTCCGCGAATCGAGGCGAGGATCTCCTCGGTCGTCATGTCGATTCGTCGCCACTGCCGGCGACGGGCTCGGAGGCGCTCCACCGCTGCCCGCCCCAAGGCACGCTGGTGGTCGACCGCTGGAACCAGATGCGCGATCGCCTTCCCGTGGCGGGTGATAGCTATAGCTATCGACTCGCCGTATTCGACGACCCGCAGCAACTCCGCGAAGCGCGACCTCACCTCGGTCGTCGGTACTTCACGCACGTGTCATTCCAGGAGAATCCGGTCGTTCCGCTTGGTCAAAATACCACGGACCCCGCGTGGTCCAGCCGCTCTCCGAACCGTCGCCCTCGAGCACACCGACGGGCGACAACCGCCAGCCACCATTTGTCCGCACGAGAATGCTATCCTTTGTGATACATATGCTCGGTAGTCGCCGATGTCGCTGACCGTCCGTCAGTACGAGACCGCCGACGGGGAGATCCCCTTTCGGCAGTGGTTGGCGACGCTCGACCGCTCGGTCAGAGCCCGAATCCAGGCGCGGGTTCTTCGCTTCGAGTCCGGAAACCTCGGGGACCACAAGAGCGTGGGAGCCGGCGTTCTCGAGGCTCGCGTCATGACCGGCCCCGGCTACCGGATCTACTTCGGCCGCGACGGCGCATCGCTCGTGCTGCTCCTCGTCGGGGGGACCAAGGCGTCACAGGCGAAGGACATCCGTCGCGCCCAGGACTATTGGCGAGACTATCTGACAGGAACGTGACATGGCACGACGCAGCCGAGACTGGAACGAAGGCCTTGCGCAGGACCTTCGCGACCCGGAGTTCGCGCGCGATTTCCTCCTCGCGGCCATGGACGAAGGGGTGTCGATCCAGACCGCCCTCGGGAAGGTGATTCGGGCGATGGGCGTCAAGGAGTTCGCCGAGCAGGCCGAGATGGCGAGTCCGAACGTCCTGCGGGCGATCAACCCGCGGCACAACCCGACCCTGGCCACGCTGAACCGTCTCCTGAAGCCGCTCCGGCTGCGGCTGAGCCTCGCTCGTCTCGACGGTCCCGGGAGCCGCCACGCCGCTTGATTGCAGCGGGTCCCCGGGATCGGGGTTCGCGTCGTGGCCATCAGGCTACACTGCGGCAAGTGGATCGGGCCGAATACCCGATTTCTCCTCGCCCAGCGCTTCACTGCGCGATGTAGAACTCGCGTTCGAAGCTCTCCTTGCTCCGGACCGTTATGCCGTACTCGCGGGCCTTCTTCACTTTGCCAGTCGGGCTGGCCTCGGCGTCCGCGACGAGCAGCGTCGTGACCTTCCGGGAGATCCCGCTCGCTATGGCTCCGCCAGCGTTCTGGACTCTCGCCGCCAGCACCTCGTCCCAGAACCCGGTGAAGACGAACACCTGACCGCTCAGGTCGGCGTCGTGCGCGACCTCCGCGGGTGCCGGGTCGTCGTCGGGCGGGGCGATCGGGGCGAGGCTGACGCTGCCGCCGAGGAGGCGGCGCACCGCCCGGTACACCCCGATGGTCGCGCGGCAGTCGTCGAGCGCGCGGTGGCTGCCCCGGTCCGGAACGTCGAGCCTCTGGGCAAGGGCGGCCAGCTTGTACGGTCCGCCCGTCGGCACCCGTTGCGCCATGCGCATCGTGCACACCCATTCGTTTCCGGTGAACGTCATGCCCATGAGCCGGGCGTTGTGCTCCAGGAACAGCCGGTCGAAGTGGGCGTTGTGGCAGATGATCGTCGCGTCGCCCACGAACGCGGCGACCCGCGGCAGCACCCGGTCTATGGTGTCCGCGTCCGCCACCATCTCGTTCGTGATGCCGGTCAACTCGCGAACCTGCCTGGGGATGTTCCCCGAGGGGCGCACCGGCTCGTTCAGCACCTGTTCCCGCGTGGCGCCGTCCTCCGTGTCGCTGCGGATGACCGCGATCTCAATGATCGAGTCGCGCTCCGGACTGAATCCGGTGGTCTCGATGTCGAGGACGCAGAATGACGACCCCTCGCCGTCGGCATCGTCCGGCTCGACCGGCCGCTCGACGAGGGGACGCCGCCGGCCGCGGGCGGTGAAGTCGGTCGACCCGTCGGCGTCGACGTCCTGGATGCCGACCGCTCCGATGCCGGCCACGAAACCGACCACGAACGCCCTTCGGGCCCTGTCGGCGAGTCTCATCATCGGGCTAGATCCGTCGTCTGAGACTGTCTGAGACGCCTATTGGTGGCAATCCGAATCAAGCGCGGGATCTGGGGCTCGGACTCACGCGTAGTTCTCCCGTGAGGAGAATGGACATGAGGGCGGCCTTGAGGCGTTCAAGTTCTTCAAGGTAAGCTCTTTCCTGCGACGACCGGTCATCGAACGCTCCAAGGCAGTCCACTATGTCGTCCTGCTCTTCCAGCCTTGGAACGGGGAGCAGCAAGTTCTTCAGTTGTGTGCTGTTCATGGAAGCGAGATTTGTCGTTTGTTTCGAACAATTCAGGAAATACGACTTGCCTTTGGTGCTTCCTCTGTAGAGTGACAAAAACATGGGGCGGATGTTGCCGAGTGGTCTTGCGACAAATACGTGATTCTGGTGCAGGCAGGGTTCTATCTCGCCACTCCACACCGTACCACGACCTAACTTGTCGGCGTCTCCACCCTCAGTGAACAAAACGTCCCCGGGTCTCAATGCGTATCGGGACAAGGCGTCCGCCGTTACCCCTACGGCCTTGACTTCCGCAAGGTCCAGGAATCCATCCTGAACGTTGGCCACGCGCAGGTAGGGTACGGACAGCGGTCCGGGAATTTCCTTTGTTCTTGGCAAGCCCCGTCTGAACGCTCGCGACCTCCGATAACCTCTTCAGTTGCCAGTCGTGGGGTATCGGGCCGATCTCCGTCTGCTTGAACCGCGTGTGTCGTCCGGCAGGCCTCGCGTGAGCAGTTCCTGCATCAGGCCACGCTTGACGACCTGCACTTGATCGATGACCGCCTGGGTCTTCTCGATGGCGTCGTCCACCGTGGAGAGGATGGCGGCAATCTCGTGTTGCTCGGGGAGAGGAGGCAACACTACTGTCCCACACACCTTCAAATAAAGGCGGCTTGGACCTTCCAAGTCTGGTAGAATGATTTAGCCACAAGTCATTCCAAAGACAGGAGATCCAAGCCGTGGCCCATCATAACACAGTCTTCGCACAGCTCCTCAGGTTCCTTCCGAGACATGAATTCGACGCCGAGGCGCGCGAGCACCAGTGCGGTCAGGGGCTGCGCGTCATGAGCCGCTGGGCGCAGTTCGTGGCCCTTGGCTTGGCGCAGTTGACGGGCCGACAGAGTCTGCGGGACATCGTGAGCAACCTCGGCGCCCAGGGGCGCAAGCTCTATCATCTCGGCGTGGGGACCGTCAGTCGTTCGTCGCTGGCGCGGGTCAACACCGAGCAGCCGTACACTCTCTACGAAGCGCTGTTCGGACGCCTGTTGAGCCGCTGCCAGGCGCACGCGCCGAGGCACGGCTGTATTCGGTTACGGGCGCCGTGAAAGGCGTCGTCATCCAGCAGGTGGGAGTCCTGCCCGAGGAGTTGACGGTTCACCTCGGTAGCTACGGAGCAGGCGCGGGGGGCAACTGCCGTGCTTGAAGCCTCCGGACAGAAGCTCGATGTAGTCGAGCTGCAACACGGCGGGCCGTAACGCGCGTGAACTCTGAACAGGCCCCGAAAGACTGTCGTGGACGCCGACCCGCCGTAACCACGGGGAAGGCCGTCGGGTTCGACGCGACACAACCGTCAGGCGTCGAACTGTCCACCGGGGTAGTGGAGACGGCACGCCGTGAAGGATGGCGGGGCAACACGGGAGACCCGTTGCCGTGGGCGCTCGCCACGCCCAACCGACCGTAGGGGTCGGGCGGTGACGGGAGTCGGAGGGGCTCGTACTACCGTGGAAGCCGGGTAACGCCGGTGGAGGGAAGGAGCCCTGGTTCTGGGTGCTTGCACGGGAGTGGAGGGTCAGGGAGATTGGCATGCGCCTTACAACCCCACCAGCGATCCGGACGCTTCAACGCAAGCTGTACGTCAAGGCCAAGACTGAGCCGACCTTCCGGTTCTACCGTCTGTACGACAAGGTCTACCGGGCCGACATCCTGTCCCACGCGTACGCACTGGCCAAGGCCAACGATGGTGCGCCGGGCGTGGATGGGGAGACGTTCGAGCAGGTCGAGTTGGCAGGACGGGAGGATTGGTTGGCGCGGCTAGGGGAAGACCTGCGTACGCGCCGGTATCGGCCCGCCGCGGTTCGGCGGGTGTACATTCCGAAGCCCGGCGGAGTCGGGGAGCGTCCGTTGGGGATTCCGACCATCCGCGACCGCGTCGTACAGACGGCGGCGGTGCTGATGCTGTCACCAATCTTCGAGGCGGACTTCACCGACGCGATGTACGGATACCGTCCGCGACGCAGCCCGCAGCAAGCGGTGGCCGCGGTGCATGAGGCGCTGGACGCCGGATACACCGATGTCGTCGACGCGGACCTGTCCCAGTATTTCGACACGATTCCGCAAGCGGACCTGCTGAAGTCGGTCGCGCGGCGGGTCAGCGATGGAGCGATGCTGCATCTGCTCCGTCTCTGGCTCAACGTGCCTGTCGAGGAGCGGGACGCCGGGGGCCGTGTGACTCGGACGGGCGGCTGTGGACATGGGCGGGGCACGCCGCAGGGCGGTCCGCTCTCTCCCTTGCTGGCCAATGTGTACATGCATCGCTTCCTCCGGGCGTGGCAGGAGCGGGACATGGACCGGCGCTTGAAGGCGAAGGTGGTCTGCTACGCGGATGATTTCGTCATCCTGTGTCAGGGACCGGCGGCTGAAGCACTCGCCATCGCTCGGCGATGGATGCAGGCGTTGCAGCTGACGCTGAACGAGACGAAGACGCGCACCTGCGACGCGACGCAGGAGCACTTCGATTTCCTCGGCTACACCTTCGGCCCGATGGTGCATCGGCCGACGGGTCGGACCTACGTGGGGGCTCAGCCGTCACGGCGGGCCGCGGCCCGTTTGCGCGCACGGGTGCGGAGCATACTACGTTCTGGCAATCAGGCACCGTGGCCGGAAGTGGTGCGCCAAGTCAACCGAGTGGTTGGCGGCTGGCAGCGCTACTTCTCGTACGGGACTGTGAGCCGGACGTACTGGAACTTGGACAAGTTCCTGCTGTGCCGCGCCCGTGGCTTCCTGATGCGTCGGCACAAACTCCCTGGGCAAGGGACGCGGCGCTTTACGGCGGCACAGGTCTTCGAGCGTGACGGCCTGTTCCATCTGGGCGCGGCGCATCGTGCGGCCCGGTCGCATGCGTTGACGTGAAACCAGTCCGAGAGCCGTGTGCTGGAAAACGGCAAGCACGGTTCGACGAGCGCTCGCAGGAAACCGGGTATGGCCGGTGGGACTGAGGCGTCGCCCGAAAGGATGCAACGAAACCCCACCCACGGCCTGCAGCCGCGGCGCCTGCGTTCGACTCTACCGGGTCAGGGATCGGCTTTTGCCCGTGGAAAGTAGGAGTGAATGGGTCGGACGGTCGGAAAGTTACGGCTCAGCGGGGCTGCGCCGTCGCACGGATTGTCGATTCTGGCGGGTCGACCTTGGTGCATGGAAACAGAACAAGCTGCTTGGTTGGGTGGCCTGCGCGAGCAAGCCCGGTTGGGACGTGTGGGGGGGTACTCTCGTGGCGGACGCCGCAAGCGGGCACGTGGCCTGGAGGGTCGTCGGGAACGCCGGCGGTCACTCGTGGACCCTCGGTCCGGCGTTCCAGGTGGAGCGGGCGCGGGCGGTTGCGCTCGGCGCGACGCGAGAAGGGTGGTGCGGACCCGGGGTTCGCAGAGCTTGGATGGCCGGCGTCAGGAGGGTGGCGGCAGGGCAAGCGCTTCGGGCACGACGGGTTCGCGGGCGCATAACATCGTGGTGATCAGAGCGCGGGGGTCGAGATGGCGTTGGCGGGCGGTGCGCACGACACTGGCCAGCACTTGCTGGGTGTCCGCCCCGCGCCGGGTGCGGTTGCCGCCGCAGACCTTGCGGGTGACCACCGCGGGGCGGATCGCCTGCTCGGCCCGCCAGTTGGTGGCGTCGATCGACGGGTCGCACAAGAAGAGGAACACCGCCGGGAATTCGTTGGCCAGGTGCTTGGCAAAGCGCTCGGCCAACGCCAACGGCGGCGGGGTGTCGATCAGCCGGCCGAGCCGGGCGGCGAGCCGGCCGCGGGCCGAAGCCAGACCGTGCTCGCTGATGTCGCCGGCATTGCAGCGGTCCCGCAAGGCGAGACCGTCCTGCAGCACCGCCTGCACCTTCCCCGCCCAGGGACTGTCGGGATGAGCGGCCTGCAAGTCCTTGCAACGGCGCAAGAGGTGACCGACGCACGTTTGGGCCGGCGCGTTCTTGAAGCCCCGATAGGCCACCCAACCGTCCCGCACCAGCACGCCGGAGAAGTTGGGACCGAGGACCGCAGCCGCATGCTCGAACCCCCGCCCGTCGCAGATGGCGTAGACCGTCGTCTCCGGGGTGGAGAACGCCCACAGCCAGTAGCGGAGTGCGTTCACCCGCCAGCCGGTCTCATCCGGCGTGACCACCGGACTGCGGCGGATCTGCTCGCGCAGCGCCCCATACGCGGGCGCCGCCGCGTCGGCGGTACGGTGCAGCAGTTGGACCAGGGCGCCCTTGGTCACGGCCAGTCCGAACTCGTTCCGCAGAACGCGGGTCACCTTCTCCAGCGGCATGCCCAGCTCGGTGTGCAGCTCGACGACCAGCGCGGCGATGTTCGGTCCCAGTTGTGCGGCAGCTGCGCCCAACGCATCCGAGGTCTGCAACGGGTGCCGGCCCTGCACGCGACGCCGACACTGCGAGCAGTGACCCACCTCGACGTTGAAGCGCCGCACGAGGGGGCGCACCGCCGGCAGGTCTTCTTGATACTGGGCCTCCACCCGGTCCGGCGCGACCGCGCCGCCGCAGTCGGGGCACATCGTCGGGACCGGCGCCGCATGCGTCTCGTCAACCCGTGTCGGCGGACGGCGGCATCCGTGCTTCCCGTACTCCGCGCCGGCTCGTCGCCCGGGAGGCCGTTTGCTCCCCTGCGGCTTGTCCCTGGCGAAGGGCGCCGCCTGTCGGCGTCCGGCGCGCTGCGCCGCCTCGAGCTCCTTCTCCAGATGCTCGCTGCGGCGCTTCCAGCGATCCCGCTCCTCGATCAGCTTGGCCTTGTCTCGCTCGAGGCGTTCGATGCGCCGCACGTTCCGCGGGTCCCGCCGAGGCCCAGGACCCTGCGAATCGCCGCGGTCGCCCTTCTTGCGCGCCATACTTCACGTATCGGCACATGCCCGGGGTACCTGCACACATTTTCGTGGATTTTCTCGTCACGACCCGCTAACCGAAGACGCACGGCTTTCGGTTCAAGAACAAGTTGTACGCCGTCGATGCGTCCACCATCGACTTGTGCCTGTCGGTCTTTCCGTGGGCGTCGTTTCGACGCACGAAGGCGGCCGTCAAGCTGCACGTCGGACTGGATCAGGAGGGTCATCTGCCGAGCTTCGTCCAAGTGACCGACGGCAAGACCGCCGACGTCACGGCGGTCCGAACCTGGACATTCCCGGCCGGGAGCGTGGTCGTGGCGGACCGGGCGTATCTGGACTTCAAGTGGTTCCATCAATTGCAGGCGCAGGGCGTGACCTTCGTGACGCGCCTGAAGCGGGGCGTGCGGTACGGGGTCACTGAAGCGCACGCCGTCCGCCCCGGGACCGGGGTCATCAGCGACGAGACGATCGAGCTGACGAGCGCGCGTGGCCGCAAGGCGTATGCGGAGCCGCTGCGGCGGGTGGTCTACAAGGACCTGAAGACGAAGAACCGGTACGTGTTCGTGACCAACAACACGACGTGGGTGGCCAAAACGATTGCGGACATCTACAAATCACGGTGGCAGATCGAGCTGTTTTTAAGTGGATCAAGCAGCATCTGAAGGTGAAGCGGTTCGTGGGCCGGTCGAAGAACGCAGTCTTGACCCAGCTATGGGTGGCGATGTGCATGTACCTGCTGTTGGCGTATCTCAAGTTCCTCATGCGAGTGAGTTGGAGCCTTTACAAGATGCTGCAGGTACTCCAGCTCAACCTGTTTGAACGCCGGCCACTCCAGGATCTTCTCACAACACCGTCGCCACCGGGTCTTGGCCCTCCCGACCCCCAGTTGTCGCTGGCGTGGGCCTAAATCACCAAAAATGTGGGACACTAGTGGCGCGACATCGACCTGGTGACCTTCTTGCGTTTGCCCGAGGGTCAGCCCCAGACATCGCTGCAACAAGCGTCGCCGGAGCTTTTCGACCCGGAAGCGACCAGGAGACGCTATCGAGTCGATGCCTATTTCTTGCAGTTGAACGAGACTGCGCCGGAGTCGCTTGTGGATCAATCCACGTACTGGAACAGCTTGTGGTCACACCGGCGCAACGGCGAGTGGAAGGGGTACTTGCACCTAGACCTTGCCCCTGCCGGCGATCAGGAGGCGATGGCGAACCTTGACGGGATGTCGAACGAGTGAGGCGGGTCATGACCATACAAGAGTACCGCCGGATCCTCGCAGAGCGGGCTGCGCTCCAGAACCTGCTCGACCAGCTGCCCTCGTCAAGCGTAATCGAACGTCAGGGGCTGGAGTTCCGCAAGCGGAAGGTGGAGGAGACTCTGGCATCGCGACCGCCCGTGCTCGGGGATCCGGCTCGTGTCCGGCTGACTTTTCGTGGAAAGCCGGTCATCGGTGCGCGCGGGCTCCTGGCGAACTTCGGAGCTACGGCCGTAAAGGCGTTCGCCGACGCGGTTGCTGCCGTAGGTGCGAGTCGGAATTCGTCGCTGAAGTTGCGCGGAGCGATCCCCCGACGGGAGAAGTACGGATTGCTGATTACCGGTACTGCGTCCGGTTCTTTCGGTTTCGAACTCGAAGAGATTCCCGGCGACGATCGGTTCCTGGCATTGTCTCCCGTGGGGCCCGCCGTCAAACGCACGGTATCGATCCTCGAGGCCGCGGTCGGCACCGACGACGAGGTGTTGCTGGATACGGTATCCGATGCGCACCCGCGCGCGCTCGGAGCGCTACGGACGTTCCTGAAGAAGATGGCGGACCAGGAAGCGACGTGTACTCTTGAGTACAGGGATCACATACTTCGTTTTTCGGACGTGAACCAAGTCCGCCGAAGTGAGAGGCGTCTGGGTGGAGATCATGTTTGCGACGAAGAACAGCAGTTGGCGGGCCGCTTTCTGGGAATGTTGCCGGCCCGTCGCACGTTTGAATTCGAGAACGACGATGCGGGCGCGATCATCTCGGGCAGGATCGACCCGGCGCTGAAGGACGCTGACGCGATAAACGACATCCTGAATCGCCCCGCCCGTATTACCGTGGTTGCAAGACGCGTCGGTACCGCAGGTAGTCGCTACGTGCTCTTGGCCTACGAACGGGTTGGCGCCGATTGAGGGTGACGCTGAGTCCTGGCACGGTGGTCGTAGACGTCCAGGCTCGCAGAGTCGGCGTTGGACGCGGCGCTCGTCGCGGGAGCCGACGGCCGTCTACGGCCCGAGAAGGCTGGCCGGGATCACCGCGATGCCGTCGCGGCGGCGGTAGGCGTCGGCGCCGGTGGTGACGATCGCGGCGTCGAGCAGTTGGGGGCCGATGCGGTCGCCGAGGCGGTGGAGGTGCCGCACGTCGCGGTCGGCGACGACGGCGGTCAGCTTCACCTTCACGGCGACCACGCGCTGATCGCCGCGGACGACGACGAGGTCCACCTCGAGCCCGCCGCCCCAGGTTCGCAGGTGGTTCACGTCGGCCTCGGCCGCCTGCGCATAGACCCGCAGGCTCTGGGTGACGAGCGATTCGAAGAGGGCGCCGAGCAGGGTGCCGTTGCGGGGTATCGCAGGGACCACGGGTCGAGGTTCGAGCAGGGCACCGGCGTCGAGGCCCAGCAGCCGCGCGGCCAGGGCCGGGTCCGCGAGGTGGTGCTTGGGGGCGACGTTGAGCCGTGACAGGTGTCCGCCGCCGGGCAGCCAGGCGAACACGGGGTCGAGGATGCCGAGACGCTCCAGCGTGTCGCGGTAGGGGCGGGTGGTGGACCGGGCGGGCTTGTCGCCCTCGCCGGCGGTGGAGGCGTCACGGATGCGGTCGTAGCTGGCGGTGGTGGCGGTGGCGGCCGCCGAGGCGCGCAGCCAGCGCCGGAGCATGGCGGGGTTCCGCGTACGGATGCCCTGCTCGGGAAGCTCGCGGTCGACAATGCGGGCGATGTATCCGTCCAGCTCGGCCCGCCGGGCGCGGCCCGGTCCGCCGTGCATGCCGGGGAAGCCGCCGGCCACGATCTCCTCGACGTAATGGTCCAGGGTGACCGCGGTGTGGCCCTCGATTGGCGGCCGGGTCCCGGCCAGCAGTTCCGCCAGACTCACCGACGGCGTGTCGATGCCTCGCTCGGCGAGCGACAGCGGCCGCATCCTCACCGTGACGATGCGTCCGGCTCCGGAGTGGGTTCCGGGGAAGTCGTCCGAGGCCGACCCGGTGAGGATGAACCGTCCGGACCTGCGCTGGGCGTCGACCGCCCGGCGGACCAGGTCCCAGGAAGGGGGATAGCGCTGCCACTCGTCGATGAGGATGGGCTCTGCGCCGCGCACGAGCCGGTCCGGGTCCGCCTGGATCAGGTCGTGCGCACCCGGCCGATCGAGCTCGTGGCGGGTAGCCGCTCGCTGGCGGGCCGTCTCGGTCTTGCCTACGCCCTTGGGTCCCTCGATGCTCACCGCCGGAAGGGCCGCGAGCAGCTCGTTCAGCTCCGCGTCGACGATCCTCGGCCGATAGCTCTGCATCGCCGTGCGGTTGTTCATGGTCCGTCGACGTTGGCGTCCGTGATGTTTACGCTACCATCCATCGACAGTCTACGCTACCATTCATCGGATCTAAACGCTTACAATACATCAACCCACATCGGGTTCTGACAGGGTATCTCGGCTTCTTCCATCGGGCGTCTACGCTACCATCCATCAGGCGTCTACGCTACCATCCATCGGCTCCATCCAGCCCCTTCGTCCAGGCCGTCCTCACCGGCGTGGCGGGTGCCTGCCACGAATCGGGACACCGATTCGTCTACCGCGCTCGCCGGCTGTCTGTTATTCTCGAAAACAGAGACTTTCGCTAATAGAGATGGGTCGCGTTTGCGGACCCGCAAACAAGGACGATGAACGAGCCAGGACGACGACCCCACGGGCGCCTGGTGCGGCAGCCGGGCGGCCATGAAGCGTTCGTGCCGGCTCCGCTCCCGCCGCCGATCGCGTGGGACGGCGAGATCGTGACCGCGCTCTCCGCCGCGGACCTCGCGATCGGCCGCCTCGGGGGCGAGGGGCGGCGGCTGCCGAACCCGAATCTGCTGATACGCCCGTTCGTCCGCCGCGAGGCGGTGCTGTCCAGCCGGATCGAGGGCACGGTCTCGGGCCTGGGCGATTTGCTGGCCGCCGAGGCCGGCGCGCGAGTCCGCCGGAACGCCGCCGATCTCCAGGAGGTCGCCAACTACGTCAGGGCGCTCGAATACGCGGTCGAGCGTCTGGGGACGCTCCCGCTGTCGCTCCGTCTCGTCCGCGAAGCGCACGAGCTGCTCATGACCGACGTGCGGGGCAACGCCGCGGCGCCGGGGGAGTTTCGACGGACGCAGAACTGGATCGGAGCGCCGGGGTCCACGCCGTCCACCGCGACGTACGTGCCGCCGCCCGCGGACGCGTTGGCCGACTGCCTGAAGGACTGGGAGCAATTCCTCCACGACAGGACCCTGCCGGCGCTTGTCCACGCCGGACTCGCGCACGCGCAGTTCGAGGCCATCCATCCGTTCCTGGACGGCAACGGCCGGGTCGGCCGGCTCGTCATCACGCTGCTGCTCATCGAGCGTGGCGTCCTTCCGGCGCCCCTGCTGTACCTCAGCGCCTGGTTCGAGGCGACGCGATCCGAGTACTACGCGCGTCTGCTCGGGACGACCCAGGCCGGCGAGTGGAACGAGTGGCTGATCTACTTCCTCCGAGGGGTTGCGGTGGAGGCGGAAGACGCGACGAGGCGCATCCGACAGGTCGACGCCCAGATGGCGGAGTGGCGGATACTGCTCGGGGGAGAGAGGTCGAGGCTGCCCGAGACGCTTCTGGCGCTCTTCGCAGAGAATCCCTTCTGGACGACGACCCGCGTCGCCAGGCGGCTCGACGTCGCGTACACGACGGCCGCCCGCGCGATCGACCGGCTCCAGGCCGCAGGCATCGTCGCCCCGGTCGGCGGCGCGCGGCGGAACCGTCTCTACTGCGCCGAGGCCATGCTGACGGTGTTCGAGAGCGACGAAGCGGACATCGGAACCCGCTGAGGACTTCGACGCGGAGCCTCGGCGCCAACTCCGACTACCAGGAGATCCTCACCTGGTACTGCGCAATCAGGTGGTCGGGCGTGAGCAGGGTCATGCCGCGCTCAATCGCGTGGCATACGAGTATCTGGTCGAAGGGTCATTCCTCGGGCAGAACCGCCCCTCCCTCGAACGACTCGATGATGTCGTCGGGCAGCGGCTCGAAGAACGAGTCCGGGACCGTGAACTGTCCGCGGGCCAAGCCGAACGGCCGCGGTTTCGTGCGCGCCCGGGGCAGGGCGCGTATCTCCGCAACCGGCTCGTTGCCGCGGCAGAGCAGGATCGTCTCGCCTTCCCGAAGTTCAGCGACGTAGCGCGAGAGGTGGGTCTTCGCCTCGTGCATGTCGAGTCGAATCATGAGTCGAATCCCCTGGCGCTACAGCGCGAACACTTCGGCGACGGGGAGGCGGAAGTCGGGCAGCAGGGGCGCGCCGTCCAGGGTGTCGGCGGCCACGAGGCGCTGTGGCGCACGGCCGCGTTGGTGAATGGTCACCGATGAGTCCCGCGGGTCGGCGACCCACACGGCGCGGGCGCCGGCCGCGAGCCAGGCGTCCACCTTCGACGCGACCTGGGGGCGGGTATCGCCCGGAGAGACGACCTCCACCGCCAGATCGGGGGCGCCGTTCCAGAAGGTCGCTGGCGGTCCGGACGCCGGAATGCGTTCACGGCGCACGAAGGCGATGTCCGGGGCGAGGACCGTGTCGGGGTCCTTGGCCAGCACGAAGCCGGTCTCGGCGCCGCAGACGATGCCCCGGCGGTGGGTCTTGACGTGCTGCGCGAGAGGCGCCGTCAGGTTGACGACGATGGCCCCGTGGGCGAATCCGGCCGGCGTCATGAGCAGGAGCTCTCCCCGGACGAGCGCGTAGCGACGGTGGTCGCCGGTCAGGCGGAACAACGCGTCCGCCGTCACGACTGGCGCTTCCCGAGATGCAACACTCACGCCAGGACTCCCCTGCCCGCTTCGAGACAACGACATGCGGTGGCCTTCATGCACCACGTTGGCACGGTACTTCGTCGGACGTCAAGCGGGGCCGCGTGAATCGGAACCGGCCGGTGCACGGCTCGGCTCCAGCGCCTTCGGGCGGATGCAGGGGGGACGAGCGGGCCGCGCCCGCCCGTCAATAGAACACGATCGCCAGCACGAAGACGACGATGGCGAGCATGACGAACCACTGCCAGATCTCCTGCTGGTCGTCCGACGGGACGAGCTCGAAGGAGATGCTGCGGTGCGAGTCGATGACGTTGCGGAGGAAGGTGGCGGCGTCGACCTGGGGGCTGTCGACGATGACCGAGCGGCCGCCGGTGCGCTGCTCGACCATGTTGATGCCCTCGAAGCCGAGCTGGGTGCGCAGCCCCGCGAGGTCCTGCTCGAGGGTCTCGTCGTAGTCGATGCCGCGCACGTAGTCGATGAGGACGGAGTCGACGTTGGTCCCGGTGCGGCTGCCGATGCCGATGGTGTAGATGACGAGGCCGCGGCGGCGGAACTCGGCGAGGGCGGTGTCGAGCCGGCTCATCTGCTCGGCGTCGATGAGGAAGTCGCCGTCGGTGAACAGCAGCAGCACGCGGTCGCTGCGCTCCTCGGGCAGCCAGTCGTCGTCGCCCGACTCGAAGCGGTCCTGGTTGTCGAGCGACAGGTAGATCGACTCGAACGCGGTGGCGATGTCGCTGTCCCACGGGAACGCGTCGCCGGTGAGGCTCACGGGCGGGGCGATGCGGCCCACCTCCTCGATGAACCGCTCGGCGTTCGACGCCATGTGGGCCCGGCGCAGGGTGGTGGTGCCCCAGACGTACACCGCGGTGCGGTCGCCGGGGGTGAGGATGTCCTGGGTGTAGAGGCCCAGCGCCTCGCGGACCGCGAGATCGAGGCGCGAGGGCCCGAGGTCCTTGACCCACATCGACGCGGAGGCGTCGATGGCGACGACGACGTCGACGTCGCCCCGCCGGAACGTCTGGCCGCCGTAGACCCAGAACGGCCGGGCGGCGGCGACGGCCACGAGGGCGAGGGCGATGATGGCGAGGAACCAGAACTTGACGTGGCCGAAGAGCGGGTACTTCGAGCCCTCGGTGCGGGCCGGGCGGAGCTGCAGCCGCAGGGCGAAGACGATGAGCCCGAAGACGAGCAGCAGGCCCGCGAGCGGGAGGATCGCCAGGTACTCGGGGTTGGCGAACTCGACGCTCTCCCGGAACAGGCGGCTGATGGTGTCCATCTGGTGCGTGCGCCGACGCCTACCCGCGGCGGCGGCGCACCGGGGTGCCCTCGCCCTTCATCTGCTCGAGCTCGGGCGGCTCGATCTCGCGTGGCGCCTCGAGGGCGCGCCGCACCGCCTCGGCGTTGCTGGTCAGGTCGTAGTTCCACTTGTAGTCGAAGCGGTCGCCGGGGTCGCCGCGCAGGGCCCGCTCGTAGTCGGCGTTCACCGTCTCCATCACCTCGAGGATGATCGCCTCGCGCTGGGTCGCGGCGTCGGGGGCCTCGGGGTTGATGGCCCGGTACCGCTGCCGCGCCAGCATGAACCTGGCGCTCGCGAGCAGGTGCGACGCCCGCGGGTCGTCGATCTCGTCGGCGAGGTCCTCCACCACCGTCCGGTAGTCGCCGGTCAGGTAGTTGTAGGACGCCTGCTGCAGGAACGAGTCGCGGAACAGGTACGAGTCGGCGAACCACTGCATGCCCCACGCCCGGCTGCCCTGGTAGAACGCGGACACCTCGGCGAGCTGCGTCTCGGCCGTCTCGAAGTCGCCGCGCTCGACGCTGGCGCTCAGCCCTTCCAGGTTCGTGTAGAACGCGGTGAGGCTGCGCGCCGGTATCGAGACGCCGGCGAAGAAGAGCAGGGCGAGCACGAAGCCGACGAGGTACCGGAACGAGTGCTCCTTGTCGAGCAGGTCTGTCAGTCGCATGTCACTTCTCTCTCGAGATCCGCGGTGTCTCGTGGCGCGCGCTCCAAGGGCGCCCTCGCCGCTCTCCGGTCGGCGGGGCCGGCCCCTCTACCCGGTAGCGCCCCCGCGCCGTGGTGTCCCTTGGCCTGTCGCCATTCTCCGTTCCGCGGGGCCCTGCTACGGGGTGGTCCCCCACAGCAGCTCCGACACGAACCCGACGGGGATGCCGACGAGCAGCAGCCCCATCGCCACCAGCAGGAACCGCGAATAGATGGGCACCTTCAGGGCCCGGTGCTTCAGCTCCATCCGCACCGCCTCGCGCTCGTCGATGGCCTGGTAGGCGCGCAGCAGGCTGTCCTCGTCGGTCACGTCGAAGTAGTCGCCGCCGTACTCCTGAATCTGCCCCACGAGCTGCGGCACGGTGGGGTGCAGGAAGCTCGCGGTCCTCGCGTCGCTGGTGTTGATGTAGATGATGTAAGGGACGATGTTCCGCTTGTTCAGCTCGGCGAACTCGGCGTCTGGGAACTCGTCGACGGCGGCGTCGGTGATGATGAGCACGGCCCGGTTCTGGTTCTGGCCGCGGCCCACCGCCGCCTCGTCCTGGTCGAAGTACTTCACGATGTCCTGCAGCGGCCGGATGATGTTGGTGTCGCCCTCGGCGGGCACGATGCGGACCTTGTCGCGCGGCACCACCATCGCCTTGTCGAGGCGCTGGGTCATGACGTAGGGCGCGTCCCACACCTGGTAGTAGTACAGCTCGTCGTCCATGACGAAGTCGTCCACCTTGTACGGATAGGTGGAGAACAGCCACAGCGACACGCGGTCGTTCTTCTCGCGCCGCATCTCGAGGAACTCGAGGTGGGCGTCGCGGGCGACCTCGGCCTTCGACTTGTTGGTGTCGGGGAACTCCCACGCCATCGACCCCGACGTGTCGACCAGGTCGACCCGGACCCGCGACTCGACGTAGCCGCTGACCTCCTCGGTGGCGGTGAGGAACGGGTCGGCGACCGAGAACACGAGCAGCGCGAGGGCGCCGACGGCCAGCGCCTTGGGGGCGGTGTGGAGGACGCGTATCCAGAGCCGCTTGCGGTGCCCCGGCTCGATGTCGTGTCCGGAGTGCTCGCGCACGTGGCGCTTGCTGACCGCGGCCAGCCGCACCAGGGTCAGGGCGAGCACGACCCCGAGCACGAGCGCGATCCCCACCGCGATGCCGACGTCGCCGTAGCGGATCGCCGCGAAGTCGGTCGCGATCAGCTCGCGGACGCCGCCGTCGACGAACATGACGAACTCGGACCAGGGCATCAGCATGATCGTTCCCCGCAGCCGGGGCCACCGTCGCCGTGCGGCGGCGGTGCCCGTTCAACCCATCCTACAGGAGGCGGCGCCGTCGTTCGGCGCGGGCTCCTGCCCGCTACGCTTTCTACCCTTTCGCCGGACGCGGGGCCGCGGCCCCCACCAGCACCTTCAGGTTGTTCATCATCCGCACGTACGGGCGCAGCCGGTACAGCGCCTCGCCCAGCATGCGCGCCTCGCCGGCCGGGTGCTCGACCGGCGCCGGCGTCCCCGTCTCGAGCCCCCGCTGATACGCCACGAGCCGGCCCGCGAGCACCCCGAGCGCACTCTTCCGGTAGCTGTCCTTCAGCCCGTCGACGTGGCGCTGGATGTCGAGGGCGGTGTCGCCGGGAACCAGGCCCGGCAGGTCCGCCTGCAGGTAGTCGCGCAGGGCGAGCACCAGCGCCCGCTGGCGGTCGCCGAGCTGGTCCGCGCCGGCGTCCCGCGGCAGCCGCCGCAGCGCCGCGAGCTCGCGGCCCACCGCCCGGCGCGCCTCCCAGATCGAGGGGAGCACGGGGATCTGCGCCTCGATGCGGGCCAGCTCGTCCTCCTCCTGCTGCTTCTCTATCGAGACCGCCTTGGGCTTCCGGGCGAACCGCACCAGCATCACGAGCCAGATCAGCAAGGGCAGGGGCGCGACGACCCAGGCGAGGGTGCGGAAGAACGTCGCGAGGCCCGAGAACGTGCCGAGCTCGACGGTGTCGCGGATGTCGAGCAGGGGCTCGTCGGTGATCGACGTGACGTAGCGCACGAGCCCCTGCCCCCCGTCGACCTGCTGGACCTCGGCGTCCTCGATATCCTCGCCGAGGTCGCGCACCAGGTAGTAGAAGCTGAAGCTCGGCAGGGCGTAGGTCATCTTGTTGGGGTCGACGAGCCGGAACTCGTACACGAAGTCCCAGATGTGCGTGTCGTCGATGCGGTCCTTCTCGATCACCAGCGCCGTCGCCTCGAACGGGTGGACCGGCAGCGCCTCGGGGGTCATGCGATCCTCGAGGACGATGATCTCCTGGCCGCTCGCGATCAGGTCGGGGAAGCGCAGCCGGTAGCGCTGCGTGATGCGGTCGCCGGTCTTGACGACGGTGGGCTCGAGCTCCAGCGTCTCGACCCGCACCAGCCCCGCGCCGGGCATGCCGAGGTCGGGCGGCTGGGCGGCGGCCAGCGGCGCCAGCAGCAGGAGTCCTGAGGTCGCGAGCGCGATTGGGCGTGTCATCATCACCGAATCTTCCCTGCCAGTCTGCGAAGGCCCCGACCCCGTTCGGGCCGGCCGGGGCCGGAGGCTCGACCGGACATCGCCGCCGTCGCCGGCGCTGCCCGCCAACCAATCCTACAGGAATCCGGGCCGTTCCACGGCGCCGGCGCCTGGCCCGGACAGCGCCGCCGGCGGCTCCCATTGCCGCCCAACCGACCCCGCCGGGCGCCTGCACCGTTCCGCGGCGCAGACGCTCAGCGCGCGAAGCGCGACATCAGGAACTTCGGCAGCTCCTCGAGGTGGTTCTGCTCCGTCAGCACCGTCGAGTCGATGCCCGCCTGGTGTTTAAGCTTGTACTGCAGCGACGCCCGCGTCTCCTCGATGCGCCGCCTGATCGCGCCCGCCTTCCGCGCCGAGATCACGGTCTGCTTGCGCGTCTCCATGTCCGAGATCCGGATGTAGCCGAGCCGGCTCCTGACCCGGAACTCCTCAGGGTCGTCGAGGACGAGCACGATCATATCGTGCTTCGCGGCCAGCGTGCTCAGTTGCTTGAAGTCGACCGCGTCGGGGTCGTTGACGAGGTCCACCAGGTCGGTCAGGAGGATGATCGAATGGCGCGTCTTCAGCCGCGCCAGCATGAAGTCGACGGCGACCTTCAGGTGGGCCTTCCGGCGGGTCGGGTGCTCCCGCTCCAGGTTCAGCTTCTCGAAGATCTTGTACGCCATGTAGAAGACCTGCGAGGTCCCGAGCTTGGGGCGCAGGTACAGCTCGACGCGGTCCGAGTAGCCGAGCAGCCCCACCGGGTCGCGGAGGTTGGCGCGGGTCAGCCCGATGTTGCCGAGGAGATCGAGCATCAGCAGCGCCTTGTTGGTCTCCTGCGACACCTGGAAGAGCGTCGAGTACGACAGGTCGCAGACGATCAGGGTGCGGAGCTCCTTGGGCTCCATCCGCTCGATGCGGTACAGCTTCTCGGGGTAGGTGCGGAGGCTCAGGCTCCACGCCACGTCCTTCAGCGGCTGCCCGGGGCGCCACTGGTCGACGCCGACGATGTCGTAGCCGGTCCCCTTGAACCCGCTCTTGTGCTCGCCGAAGTGGATGCTGTTGGAGGTCTTGCGGGCCCGGATGCCGTGCTTGATGTCGCGGAACCGGGCGTAGACCTCCTCTACTTCCACGGCGGAACCTCCATGTCCCGCAGGATCTGCTGGAGCAGGTCGTCCTTGTCGACCGAGAACTCCATGCCCTCGCGCAGGACGATGCGGTGGGCGAGCACGGGGCCGGCCACCGCCTTGATGTGGTCGGGGGTGATCGTCATGTCGCCGTTGAAGAAGGCGAAGGTGCGGGCCACCGCCTCGAGGTGGAAGTGCACGCGGGGCGAGATGCCCACCCGGATGTACTCCTTGACGGTCCGCGCCGCCCGCCCCATGACCCGGTGCGGCCGCGTGTTCCGGATCAGCCGCACCTTGTACTGCTGCGCGTAGTCCGACATCCCGACGTTGTCGAAGATGTAGCGGGCGATGTCGAGCACCTCGTAGAGGTCGGTCAGCTTCTCGACCTTGCGCCCGACCACGTTGCGGGCGCTGATGTTCAGCTCGTCCTCCTCGTCCTCGGGGTCGAGCATGTTGATGGACAGGGTGGTGCGGTCGAGCTGGGCCACCGGGTTGGCGAACGTGCCCTCCTCCTCGCCGAAGATGTTCTCGGTGCAGATGACCATGAAGAAGCGGGGCCCCTCGATGTCGTTGAAGTCGCACGACAGCGGGAAGAGGGGCAGCATCTTGCCCTCGGCGAGGTTGCCGTAGTCCGAGGCGAGGGTCGCCGAGCTCTCCTCCATGCCCTCGAGCACCGCCGCCTTCGTCTTGCCCGACAGCCGGTTGTCCTCGTCGATGAGGACGATGTGGGCCATCAGCTTGCCGGGCTTGAACACGAGCTTGCGCGAGCCGTCGGTCTCCTCGACGATGGTCTCGTAGCCCAGGATGTCCTCGGGCATGTACGTCGGCAGGCCCTGGATACGCTCGAATTTGGCGTCGATGGCCATCGCGCAAGCGCTGACGAGGTCGGTCTTGCCGGTGCCCGTCGGCCCCCGGAACATCACGTGGGGCTGGCGCAGCAGCTTGCTCTGGCTCAGCTTGTCGGTGTAGGGCAGCAACGTGAAGAACGCCCACGACAGGATGCGGGCGGCATCGTCGAGGCCGTAGAGCCACTTGGTCGACTCCTTCTGGAACCGCTGGACCACCTCGTTGGCCCGGTCGAAGTCGATTTCGCGCGTCGGTTGCACGGCCATGAGTCTGTCCCGATCTCCCTTCGATGGTGGGGCGCAGAGGGGGCTCCGGCCATCGGGCCCGACGAGCCCGGCCCGCCGACCGCCGCCTTCGGCTCCGCCTGGCGCCCAACCAACCCTCCAGGAGTCCGCGCCGTTCTGCGTCGCAGACTCCTGACACGCCCGATCCGCCGGTTGCGGGCGCCATCGCAGGCGCCCTGCTTCACGCCGATGCCGTGAAGCGAGCCCCTAAGTGTGTCCGCACGGCCGCCCCGCGTCAAGGCGAACCGGGCCGGCGCGCTCGTTGCGCTCGACGCGCGTCCGCCGCACCGGCCCGCCGGTGCCGGCCGGCCCGCCGGCATCTGCAGCCCCCCTGGCGGCGCGGTCTCGCTGTCCCGCACACGCCTTCGGTCCTGCCCGGACGCGGACGTCCGCGGCCCCCCGGCGGTGCGCGGTCAGGCCGGGGTCTCTACCGCGGGCCGCCTCCGATCGTCAGCCCCACGTAGTACTCGCGGTCGGGGGAAGGCTCGAAGTAGCGGCCGCCGAACGCGTTGGTGATGGTGGACGAGTTGTAGATCTCGTTGAACAGGTTGTCGATGCCGAAGAACGGACGGACGTCGACGCCGCCCCACGTGGCGTCGAACCCGAACCGCAGGTCGACGACGGTGTACGCCCAGTTGAACACGGTGTTGGCGTTGTTCAGGGTGTAGTCGTCGACCCAGCGGACGGTCATGCCCGAGCGCAGGCCGAACGGCGCGGTGTGGTTGAATCCGGCGAAGACGCGGTGCGGCGGCGACCCCGGCTCGACGTTGCCGGCGAAGTCGTTGCCGCCGGGCGCGAACTGCACGAACTCGAAGTTCTGGTACGTGTACGCGAGCCGGGTGCTGAACGCGGGGTCCGGAATCCACTCCAGCAGCAGCTCGACGCCGTCGCGGGACGACTCGCCGGCGTTGCGGAAGAAGACCTCCTCGGTCGGGCTCTGGAACGAGACGAGGGCGTTGTCGACGGTGGACACGTACACCGCCGCCTCGTACCGCAGTCGCGCCGCCTCGGCCAGCCCCCGGATGCCGACCTCGAAGCTGCGCAGGTCCTGCGGCCCCAGCTCCTGGTTGAACCCTCCCTCGCCGGTCGGCGTGTTCGACAGCTCGACGGTGGTGGGGGTCTCGTAGGCGGTGGCGAAGCTGGTGAAGAAGTTGACGTTGGGGGCGGCGGCGACGGTCAGGCCGATCGAGGGGCTGAACGCGTCCATCTTGCGGTCGCCGGACTGGTCGCCGTCGTCCAGCTTCCGGTCGCCGGCCCGGAAGTCGTAGTAGTCCCAGCGCACCCCGGCCGTGAACCGCACGCGGTCGGTCGGCGAGACGCCGATCTGGGCGAAGGGGCCGGCCGATCGCACGTCCTCGGTCTGGTCGATCTGCAGGGCCCCGCTCGTCGCGCGCTCGCCGCTCACCTCGGGCGCCACCTGCGAGAACTCCCGCCGGTCGTCGTTCTGCGACGCCACGTCGACCCCCGCCGCCCAGTCGACGCCCGCGGCTCCCGCGGCCGCGCCGCCGACGTACTCCGACCGCAGGCCGCGTCCGTTCCGCCTCAGGTTCACGTTGCGGAACGCACCCACCGCGTCGAGGTCGCGCCACATGCCCCAGCCCGTCACCCGGAACAGTTGGGTCTCGGTGAAGCGGTGCTCCAGGGTGACGCCGCCCTGCCCCTGGTTCGCGCCCTCGCCCCAGTTGCGGGCGGCGGCGACGCCGCGCGCCATGCGCCGCCGAACCGGGTCGAGGGCGTCCTCCTCGTTGAGGAAGCTCGCGCTCTCGGCGAACGGGCTGTCGTAGTAGTTGAACACCCCGCGGATCTCGGTGGCGTCGCCCAGCTCGCGCCGCACCACGAAGTTGGCCTGGGTGATCTCGGCGTGGCTGTTGTCGCGGAAGCCGTCGGTCTCGAAGCGGCTCACGCTCGTCATGAACTGCGTGGGCCCGTCGCCCCCGGCGTCCACGCGGACCTGCTGCCGGTTGTAGCCGTAGCTGCCGAACTGGACGTCGGGCCGGATGACGAGGGGGCGGGAGGTGTCGAACGTCGTGGTCAGGTTGATGACCCCGCCGGCGGAGTTCCCGTACAGCACCGAGCTCGGCCCCCGGATGACGTCGATGCGGCCGACCGAGCCGAGGTCGACGTTGCCCGGCTCGGTGGTGCCGTCGGCGGTGGTGATGGGGATGCCGTCCTGGATGAGGGCGAGCCCGCGCAGGCCGAACCGCGGCTCGGGGGCGCGGATGCTCAGGCCGATGCCCCCCGACAGGCCGTAGTTGCGGCGGTTCTGGACGAAGAGCCCGGGAATGCCCCGCAACGCCTCGTCGAGCGACGAGCGGCGCTGGGCGAACTCGATCTGCTCGCGCGCGACCACCGCCACCGACTGCGGGACGGCGGCCAGGTCCTGATCGGCCCGGGTGACGGTGACCGTCTCCGTCAGCGGCGCGAGCCCGAGCAGCAGGTTCGCGTTGACGACGGCCCCCGCCTCGACCGCCACGGTCGCGATCTCGCTGCTGAAGCCCGGCAGCACCCCGCGCACCTGGTACCGGCCGGCGGGGAGGTTCGAAATCTCGTACTCGCCGAAGCCGTCGCTGACGGCGGCGCCGACGGCGCCGCCTCCCTCGGGGATAGCGGTCACCGCCACCCCCGGCAGCACCCCGCCGCTCTCGTCGACGATCACGCCGGCGATGGCGCCCGAGCCCTGTCCCGCCCGGCTCGTCGACACGCCGACGGCGAGCAGGATCAACGCGGCCGCGCCCAGGCGTGCGAGACGCCTCCGCCCGTCTGGCTGTTTCCGGTCGCTCATGGCCCCTGTATTCCCCCTGCTGCCTCGTTGCCGCCGCGGGACTGACAAAGAGAGCCCTCGCGGATGTCCTCCCGCGAAGGCTCTCGGCGATTTGTCCGGCGCCGGGCTCGAATCGGCCCGGTCGCGGCTCCGCTCGCCGCCGCCGGGGCGGTGCGCCGCAAGGCGGCCTCGCAGCCGCGGGCGGCGATTACCCGGCTATTCCGCCAGCGGGTCGGGGCGCACCTGGAACTTCAGCATGCCCGGCTTCACGCCCCGGCCGCCCTCGATGTGCCAGGTGGCGGCGGCGCCGTAGGTGGCCCACACGCCGCGGCCCTTCCACCCCGCGTCGGGGTCGTCGATGCGGCCGTCGAGCCCGCGGGTGAAGAAGCCCTGGGGATACGGCACCCGGAGCACCGTCCACTCGCCCGTGTCGGGGTCGAGGGCGAGCAGCGAGTCCGAGTTCGAGCCGGTGGCGATGGGCACGTCGCGGCCCAGCCCCAGCGTGTCCCACTGGTCGACCCAGTTGTAGTAGTGGTAGTCGGACCGCACCGGCGGGTCGGTGCCGGCGATCACCGGGCCGGGGGTCGGGTACAGCGTCCAGCCGTCGACGCAGTGGCGGCCGTCGGCCGTCTCGGGGCCGTTGTGGACCGGGCACTTCGTGCGGTCGAAGCTGGCGAGGTGGCTCGAGCCCGACAGGGCGGTCCAGACGACCCCGTCACGGTCGATGTCGAGGCCGCGCGAGCCGAAACCGATCTTGTCCCGCGGCACGTTCGGGTCGAGCGCCGACGGCACCTCGTACATCTCGGTGACGCAGGTCTCGGGCGGATTGTCGCCCACGTGCAGGCGGGCCAGCCGTCCCGGGAACCGGGTGGAGCTGATCCAGACCACCTTGTCGTCGGTCGGATCGCCGATGACCCCGTAGCTCCCGACCACCACGCGGGTGTCGAGGGCGGGGTCGACCTCGGCGGGCTGACGGCCGCGCGGCGGCTCGTTCCACGGCTTGGTGACGACGCCGTCGCCGTTGGTGTCGAGGACGGTCGGGCACCAGCCCTGGGCGGCGATTTCGTCCCCCGTCTCGTCCCACAGCTTCGTGTCGATCCAGCCGATGACCTGCCCGCCGCCGCTGAAGTACAGCGTGTCGTTGTCGTCCTCGGCGAACTGCAGGTGGTGGGTGCCGAAGCAGGTGTCGACCATCACGAACTCGCCGGTGTCCGGCTCGTAGTAGACGGCCGAGCGGAACCCGTTGTCGAGCGGGAAGTAGCCGGCGAACCGGTTGTCCGACCCCTCGCGGCAGTAGTCGGGGTTGGCCCGGTTGCGGATGGCCGAGGTCATCCACACCCGCCCCTTCTGGTCCATCATCGGGTTGTGGGGGTTCGCGGGGTCGTTCCAGATCAGCTCGTCCCCGAAGAACCGCGACGGGGCCGGCATCGACATCGCGATCATGCCCGGCACCGTGGCCGGATCGACCCGGAGCGGCACGTCGAGGCTCGTCGCCACGTTGGTGACGGGGTCGAGGATGGTCAGCGCGTCGTTCGAGATGTTGACCCCGTAGACGGGGCCGTTCGCGTTGATCTCGGGGTTGCGCTTGTCGGTGGCGATCTCGTCGTGGATGTAGTCGATGTCGGTGCCCCACTCCCACATCGAGACGACCACGTTCCGCTCGACGCCCTGGGGGCGCGGCGGCGCCTCGGGCACCGCGCCGGCCGCGATGCGGTCGCTCCAGTCCGAGAACATCTGCAGCCCCCGGGTCCGGCCGAAGCGGTTCATGACGTTGGTCATCTGGCCGCCGCGCTGGCCCATCTGCACCCGGTGGTTCCACGCCTCGAGGCTCGAGTCGAACTGCTCGAGGTTGTCGATCTCGCGGACGATCCGGTTCCCGAGCTGGTGGCAGAGCATGCACCCCTGCTTCTGCACGTCGAGCCACTGGTCCTGGTGCTGCAGGTTGGCGCTGATGCCGTTGCCGTCGGGCCCGGTTCCGGGGAACTCGTCCTGCGCGGGCGGGCGGATCAGCGAGTACCAGTAGTTGGCGGGGTAGACGGCGGCGGCCTCGCCGGGGGTCGCCGCGACCGTCGCGGCGAGGTCCACGGTGTCGCCCGGCGACGCCTGCACCGGGGCCGAGTCGACGAGGCCGTAGCCGCGGACCCAGACGTCGTAGGTCGCCTCCGGCAGGTCCGGGATGAGATACCGGCCGCCGTCCCCGGTCACCACGCTCTTCACGAACTTCGTGGGCAACCCCGTGGTCTCGGCGATCACCCAGACCCCCTCCTCGGGGCCGTTCGCGCTCGTCACGACGCCGCCGATGTCGTCCTCGGCGGCGCGAACGAACGCGGAGAACGAGACGAGCGCCGCCGACACGAGCAGCGCAACGGCCAACGCACCTGCAAAACGGTTTCTCATGGCTGCCTTCCCTCTACTTGCGGGACGCCTCCCAGTCGCCGGTCCCGTACCAACTGAAGCTGCCCGGGGCGCCCTGGATGGTGTCGCCCGTCACCTCGCCCTCGAAGTCGATGGGCTGGTCGCCGTCGAGGTCGGGCACGACGATGACTAACGCCAGCTTCGTGCCCTCGACGGTGCCGTCCACGTCGAGGATCTCGTTGTCGCCGAGGTCGATCTCGCCGCCGAGCCGATCGCCGTCCTGCTCGAACCGCGCCTGCCACGTCGTCACGCCGGTCTGCGTCGTCAGCCGGATCTCCCAGTCGCCGGTCAGGTCGCCCTGGGCGTGCGCCAGCGACAGGCCCGCCGCGCCCGCGACGAGCGCCGCGAGGGCGGCCGTCAGTCTCCGTCTCCACATCATCGTTCCTGCCCCGTTTCCTCCAGAACCTTCGTGTACCACATGACCCCGAAGTTCACGAACGGCTCGCCGTCGACCGAGACCTCCTGGTTGACCCGGTACGCGTACGGCGAGACGAGATAGCTCCGGCCCCGGATCAGCAGCTCGGCCCCGCCGTGCCGGATGGGGGCCGGGGTCTCCCAGAACTGGCTGTAGTAGCCGCCGAGGTCTCCGCCGAGGGGCCCCGGCTGCAGCAGCGCGAACCCCGCGTCGTACACCACGTACTTCGTGAGGTGGGCGCCGAAAGGCCCGGTCTCCAGGAACAGGATGCCCTGGCCGCGGAGGGACCGGTCCTGACCCTCGAGCTCGACCGTCACCTCGAGATAGCGGCCGTCCGCGATGTGGCGGACGCGCTCGACCCCGGTGTAGCTGCCGCCCGGCAGGAGGGGCGTGTCGAGGGGAGACCACTCGATCTCCCAGTCGCCGAGAAAGTACCGCAGGTCGAACGGCGGCATCATCTCGTCGCCGGTCGTCGGCCCGCCCTGCGTCGCCCCCGGCTGCTGCCGCTGGGAGCCCGTGGTGGAACCCCGCGTTGCACCGAGAGCGGCGAGGCGCCCGCCTGACAAGGCGTGAGGAGGGCGCATATTGGGCATATGCAACCGACGAACAACGCAGTCAGGCGGGATGCATCGCCGCTCGAATGCAGCGGGGCCTTCCACCACGGGCTCCCCGGCCTGCAGGGGAGACACGGCCGCCCCCGCGGCGACGCCGATCGCCAGCAGAACCGGAAGCAACTGCCTCATGCGGGGATTCTATCCCGTCTTGGCCGGTCATGGAGCCTGTCTTATGGTCCGGTTGATTGCGCACCGGGGCCATGGTACAAGTTGGCGGCGCCCGGGACCGTCGGCCGCACGGGGTTGCGGCCGGTTCCCGGCGCCGCCGTCACGACCATGATGCGCCTTTCCCGTCGCCGCTCGGCTCCGCTGCTCCTCGCCGGGGCGTTCACGGCGGCCGCGGCGCAGGCCGGCCAGGACGCGGCGGTCGAGCTCCGGACCGTCGTGGGGTGTCTGGAGAGCAGCGGCGGCGCGTGGATGCTCGAGCGCGCCACCGAGGGCGAGCCCACCGAGCGGGCGTTCACGAGCCAGGAAGAGCTCGACGATTCCCGGCGGCGGGCGCTCGGCTCGCTGAGCTACCGCCTGCTCGGCGTGGGGGAGTTCCCGGTCGGGGACCACGGCGGCCACAAGGTGCAGGTCAAGGGTCTCCGGTTCGCCCGCGACGGAGAGCTCCGGCTCAACGTGACGTCGTTCCAGTCGCTCGACCCGGACTGCCGTTAGCAGCCCATCGGGTAATCCGCGTCGCAGGACAGCCGACGAGGCCCTGAGTGCATCGCCGCTCGAATGCAGCGGGGTCTCTCAGGGCTGGCGGCGGGACCGGTTTCCGGCGTTCTCTGGAACCGCGTCCCGCTGCTCGGGAGCCCCACCGCTCAGCCGACCCGCACTTTCCGGCCTGCCCCCGCCGGTCGCCAGGGACATGCGGCAACGCAGCGACATGAAGACCGATTTCGAGCCGTTCCGCATCAAGATGGTCGAGCCCATCCGGCTGCCCTCGGCCGAGGAGCGCGAGGCGATCCTCCAGCGCGCCGGCCTGAACCTGTTCAGGGTGGCGGCGGCCGACATCGTGATCGACCTGCTGACCGACAGCGGGACCGGCGCCATGAGCGCGGCGCAGTGGGCGGCGATGATGCGCGGCGACGAGAGCTATGCCGGCGCCGACAGCTTCGAGCGCTTGCGGGAGGCGGCCCGCGAGGTCACCGGCTTCGCCGAGCCGCTGCCCACGCACCAGGGCCGGGCGAGCGAGCGGGTGCTGTTCGAGCTCGTGGGCGGCGCCGGCAGAGTGGTCCCCAACAACGCCCACTTCGACACCACGCGCGCCAACATCGAGCGGACGGGGGCGCGCGGGGTCGACCTCTCGATTCCCGAGGCGGCGGACCCGGCGAGCCGGCATCCCTTCAAGGGCAACATGGACCTCGCAGGGCTCGAGGCGCTGCTCGCGGCCGAGGGGGCGCGGGTCCCGCTCGTCCTCTGCACCATCACCAGCAACGCCGCGGGCGGTCAGCCCGTCAGCCTGGAGAACCTGCGGGCGGCGCGGGACATCTGCCGTCGGCGCGGCGTGCCGTTCTTCCTCGACGCCTGCCGCTTCGCCGAGAACGCGTGGTTCATCAGCGAGCGGGAGCCGGGCCAGCGCGGCCGGCCCGTCGGCGCCATCGCCCGCGACCAGTTCGACGCCGCCGACGGGGCGATCATCAGCGCCAAGAAGGACGGCCTCGTCAACATCGGCGGCCTGCTGCTGGTCCGCGACGACGACCTGCGGCGCCGCGCCGGCGAGGTGCTCATCACCACCGAGGGCTACCTGACCTACGGGGGGCTGGCGGGCCGCGACCTCGACGCGATGGCGGTGGGCCTGCGCGAGGTGCTCGACCCCGACTACCTCCGCTACCGCATCGGCACCGCCGCCTACGTCGGGGAACGGCTGCTCGCCGCCGGCATCCAGATCGTCGAGCCGCCGGGGGGCCACGCCGTCTACATCGACGCGCGCCGCTTCTGCCCCCACCTGCCGCCGGATCGGTTTCCCGCCCAGGCGGTGGTCGTCGCCCTCTACCGGCTGGCGGGGGTCCGGGCGAGCGAGGTGGGCTCGGCCATGGTCGGGGCGGCCGGCCACGCCCCGCTCGAGCTGGTGCGCCTGGCGATGCCGCGGCGCGTCTACACCCGTTCCCACCTCGACTACGTCATCGAGGCCCTGGTCGAGCTCCACGCCTGCCGCGACGCCATCCGCGGCCTGCGCGTCGTCGACGCGCCGGCGAGCCTGCCGCACTTCACGGCCCGCTACGCCGAGGTCGATCCACCGGATACACGTGAAGGGACACACTGAATGCTCCGCAAGCTCCGGCGTCACTGGGAACAGTTCGGTCGAGAGGACCCGTTCTGGGCCGCGTTGACGTGGAAGGACAAGAGCGACGGACGCTGGTCGGCCGACGATTTCTTTCGCAACGGGGAGGTCGTGGTCGGCAACCTGCTCGACCGCGCGGCCGAGCTCGACATCGAGATACCTCGCGGGAGGGCGCTCGACTTCGGGTGCGGCCCGGGCCGGTTGACGCAGGCGCTCGCCGCGCGCTTCGAGACCGTCGACGGCGTGGACATCGCCCGCTCGATGATCGCGAACGCCCGCCGGTTCAACCGGCACGGCGACCGATGCCGCTACCACGTCAACCGCCGAGCCGACCTCCGCCGCTTCCGCGACGCGACCTTCACGTTCGTGTGCTCCCTGCTCGTGCTGCAGCACATGAAGCCCGGCATCGCGCGCGGCTACGTCCGCGAGTTCATGCGGGTTCTGGCGCCACAGGGCGTTCTCGTGTTCCAGGTACCGAGCTACGACGTCGATTCGAGCGTGGCGGCGGGGCCGGCGCGGCAGAGCGTTCCCCGCCGGCCCCTGGCGCCGTCCGCCTGCCGGGCTCGCATTCGACCGGCGAGCGAGTCCCTGGCCGGCCGGGCCGGCGAGCTGGTGTCGTTGCGCGTCGAGGTGGAGAACGCGGGCGACGGGACGTGGCCGTGTCTCGGCCAGTCGGACGGGAGCCTGCGCGTGTGGCTGGGTGGACACCTGGCATTGCCGGGTGACGAGTACTACTGGCGGTTCGACGCCATGCGCACCGCCCTGAGCCGGGACCTGGACCCCGGCCAGCGCGTGACCCTCGAGACCCGGATCACCCTGCCCGAGGAGAACGGCGACTACCTGCTCGAGCTCGACGTGGTCCAGGAGCACGTCTGCTGGTTCCGGCAGAGAGGATCGAAGGGGGCGGTCGTGCGTTGCCACGTCGAAGGGGGACGGGCTCCGGGCAAGGGTCGGTCCTCCGGTCAGTCCCCCCGGGTCCCGCGCTCCGCGCACGCCCCGGCGCCTGCGCTCGCGCCGGATGAGGGGGCTTCGTGGCTGGTCCGCGCGAGGCGGCGCTCACGGTTCCTCGCCCGACGCATCCGGAGTCCGCTGGCCTCCCGCGAGGCGGTGATGGAGATGCACGCCGTCGTCGAGGCCTATCGCCTCGGTCGAGAAGCGCGGCTGGCCTCCCGCGAGGCGGTGATGGAAATGCACGGCTTGGCGCGCCCCGACGTGCAGGACCTCGTGACCGAGGCCGGCTGCCGTTTGATCGCGGTCGATCGGCAGGCCCAGGAGCACGGCTACGAGGACTGCCACTTCTGGATTGCCAGGCAGTGAACGGCAGCGGACGCCGGGTCAGAACCTGAACCCGATGCGGTAGAGGGCGATGCCCAGCGTGCGGTCATCTTGCAGGCCGAGCACGTCGCGCGGCGACCTCGCTCCGTCGATCTCCAGCTCCACGGTGCAGGCGGCACGGAAGCTCGTGCAGGCGAGGGGCACTTCGTGCACCGCGGTCCCGCCGTCGTCGAACCGGATGACGTGCTCCACCCCGCCGGACCGGGCGGTCACGGTGACGGGGTGATCCGGCGACGCCGCGAACGCCCTCGTCTCCAGACGCATCGCCGCCGGCCATCGGCCGGTCGGGAACCAGCTTCGCGACAGCGTCAGCGTCGCTCTTGGTCCGGACCAGGCGTGCCGTTCCTCCGCGCCGTGCCAGCCGGGGCCAAGCATCCGCTGGTGGTAGATGTAGCCGTGACCCAGGGAATACAGGGCCCGGTCGCGGATCCGCAGCTCGCAGTCCGGCGCCGCGCAGACCTCGCGCTGCCGGTACAGGAACAGCGTCTGGTCCCAGTAGCGCCTGTCGAGGGTGGGAATGGTGCGGGCGTACTCCATGCGACGGTCGCGGTAGGGGAACGTCTCGCTCAGCCGCAGCCCCGGATGGTCGTTGAGGGTGCTGGTGAGTAGCCAGACGTTCGCGCCCAAGACACCCTCGAACGACTGTACGATGGTGTCCAGGTCTTCCGCGGCATAGGGAAAGACGCGCGTGCCGAAGTACAGGCTCAGCGGCGTCTGGAGGCGGGTGTGCAGCCGGCCGCCGCCGAACCCGTCCACGTCCAGTAGCAGGATGCCCTCTCCCACCCGCTCGGCGATCCGGCTCAGGACCGCATAGGGCTGCGATCCCTGCCGGACGGGCATCTGCTTGGCGGTGTAGTAGAGGTGGAACGGCATCGCCGCGAGGATGGCGATCACCCCCAGGCGGCGGAAGGCGCCCGGCGCGGCGAGGGCGGTCAGGGTGACGGCGAGGACGATGCTGTAGGGCACGGTCTCGCTGAGCAGGTATCGGGCGTAGTAGTAGTGCAGGTAGATGACGGGGACGTGGAACACGACGTTGGCGGCGAGACAGACGGCGAGGAACACGTAGAGCAGCACCTCGGCGGCGGAGCGACCGGGCCGGTGCATCCCCCAGGCGAGGACCACGACCAGCAACGGCGACGTGTACAGCAGCCACGCCGTGATCCCCGACTGCAGGAAGATGATGGAGCCGGCTCCGACGATGACGAACCGCGCGAGAAACTCGTCCTGCGCGTGTTGGTCGGTGAATCCGATCAGGTACGCCTGGTAGAGGCTCCCGAGAACCGCCGCCGCGACCGCCACGGTCCCCAGCCAGACCCACGGGCGCGTCCCGGTTGCCCAGGTCGGCAGTCGGCGCACCGCCGCGCGGTGGGGATTCCGCGCGGCTGCGGCCGTCGCCGCCACCGCCGCGACCATCGCTGCCACCGCGATTCCCACCGTGATGAGCGGCCAATGGACTCCCAGCAATCTTCCGAACGTACGGTCGTAGACGCTCAGGGCATAGACGGGCGAGTATCCCAGGCCGTAGAGCACCGACAGGCCGTACAGCGCGGCCACCGCGGCGCAGAACCCGACAATCCGGCGGCCCTCGCTACGCCGACCCTCGAGTATCCGCCAGACGCCCACGCCGAAGAGGGGTACGAGGGCCGGCAGGTACAGAAACCCGGTGATGCGCACGAAGAACACGAGGGACACGGCTCCGGCCGCGAGGACGAGAAGGGAGGTGGCAGCGGCGGGAGCGGAGCCGCGCATGCCGCGGAATGCCCGTGCCAGGTAGTAGAACCCCACCGACGAGAAGGCCAGCGCGACCACTTCCGTGACCGGGAACCGGCTGAAGTACGCGTGCAGCGGGTTGACCGCCAGCAGCAGGCCGGCCGCCAGCATGGCCAGCCGCGATCCGGTCAGCTCGAACGTCAACAGGCAGAGTCCGAGCACGCTCAACAAGCCGAAGAACGTCAGCGCGCGAAACCGGGCCTCGTCCCCGAACATTTCCGCGAACGTGGCCATCCACAGAGAGTGGAGGTGGTAGAACTGGAATACGTAGTCGCCGTCGCCGCTCGTGTGCGGGTAGACCCCCGGCTGTATCACGGCGCCGACGGGCGGCTGGGAGAGCAGCCCGGCCTCGTAGATCTCCCGCGACTCCTGATCGGGCAGCGTTTCCGGCAGCGGGTCGTCGATGAACACCGATCCCTCCCGCTGCAGGTAGCTCGACATGGCGACGTAGAGCCCTTGGTCCTGGCCGCCGTGCATGGTGCGGAAGGGCTCGACCCGGAACAGCAGGGCCACGAGAAGCACCAGCAGCAGGATGGGGAAGATCGGGCGGCCGGGCGCAGCTCCCTCGGTGTCGAAGCGCGCCGGTGAGAAGCGCGCGGGCGTGAAGAACCACAGAACGGTGCCGAAGATGGTGCCGGCGATGACGGAGATCGTGGTGTCGTATGCATCCAGCGCCAACAGCGCGACCGAGGTGTACGAAACCGAGACCACCCAGACGACCAGCAGGTCGAAGGTTCGGACGAACACCGCGTCCATGCCCGGCCCGGGTGCCCCCTGGTCGTCCGGCTGTTCGACCCACCGGCAGAAGAACCGGAGTCCCCGGTAGATCGACGCCTTGTTGACCAGATAGAGACGCAGGCCACCGACGAGCAGCGCGAGCGCCAGGGGCCTCCAGGGGTTCCGAATCGACAGGCCGGGTATCTGGAACCCGCCGACCACCACGGCCTGGAGTGCCGCCACGAGGAGCAGGATGGTCAGGATGTCCGCCGCGCGCACCCACGGCGCTCGGGCGGCGGACGGGGGGGGCTCGTTGCGCAAGGGCGTGCTCCACGGTCGATGCCGACGCCGGGATACGCCGCCGGCCGGAAGCCTTCGGCAGTGTTCGGCCGAAACGCTCCGGGCCCGACCGCGGCGAGCGCGCCGATTCGGGCCTGGCGCGGGAATCACCGGATCGAGCGCGGCCCCCTGCAACCCAGTGTAGCGTATGGTGCGCGCACCACCGACGGCCCGGTTGCGCCCTGCGAGCGCGCCGACGTCAGCAATCCCGGCTGTCTGCGGGCGCGACCGGCCCGCGCGGCGCCCGCTCGACCACCTCGGCGGCCGGCGGCAGGCGCCGACGTCGACGTCCGAGCCATCCCGGCATCGGCTCCATCGTGCGCCCGTCCGCGGCCGGCTCCTCCCGCTGGAGTCGGTGCAGCAGGTCGAGGTACTTCCGATCGATCTCCGGCCAGACGTAGTGCCGTTCGAAGTACCGCCGGCCGTTGGCGCCGAGGCCGGCGCGCAGGCGGGGGGCGCTCTCCAGCCGCCGCAGGGTCTCGGCGAACTCCGGGTAGCTGGTGTAGTAGAGGCCCGCGTTGCTCCGGACCGCCTGGCCGCGGAGCACGTCGCAGGCGCCGTTGACCAGCACCGGCAGTCCCATCGCCCAAGCCTCCAGGGTTACCATCGACAGGCTCTCGTACGGCGACGGCATGATCAGCAGGTCCGCCGCCGCCAGCGCGTCGTACTTCTCCTCGTCCGACACGAACCCGAGGTGACGGATGCGCGGGTCGTCCGGCACGGGCATTTGCGCCGACCCGGCAAGAACGAGCTCGAGCCGCCCGCCCTCGGTCGCGTATCCGCGGAAGTGGCTGAACAGCTCGGCGCAGCCCTTGTTCGGGTCGATCCGGCCGACGTAGAGGGCGAACCGGCCGGTGATGCCGGTCCGCGCCCGGAAGCGCGTTGCGCTCGCCTGGTCGGGCACCTCCGAGCCGACGCCGACCACGACTCCAGGCACCGTCCGGTTCCCCGAAACATGCTGGATCAGCGCCCGCTCCTCGAACGAGTTGTACAGGATGCCGCGCACGCCGCGGAACGTCGGACCGAAGAGCGACAGGCCGATCGCGGGGTCGCGCTCGGCCGTCGGCACGAGCAGGGCGCGACGAGGGACGGCCCGGATGCCGTGGTAGGCATGGTAGTAGCGGTAGCTGAAGAAGAGACAGAAGTCGTACCGCTCCTCGCGCCGAGCCAGGTAGGCGAGCAGGGCGGGGCTGGTGGGGCCCTGGCTCGAAAGCCACCGCAGCTCGTCGGCGAGTGAATGCGGCTCCTCGAACACTCGCCGGCACTGGAGGCCGAACTCGTACGCGTCACGCTCGCGGGCGACGGGAAACCGCCGCACCGGCACGCCGTTGATCGATTCGGCGCCCGCGGGGTACTCGTTCCGCCAGGTGACGTAGTCGCGGGCGCAGGTGGTCAGCACCTCGACATCGGCGTGCCGGGCCAGCCGCTCCGAGATGTACCGTGCGTGCAGCTCGGCCCCGCCGTTGATCTCGAACCCGTAGCGTTGGACGATGACGGCCAGCCTCATCGTTTCGGTGGCGGCTCGACCGCGGCCGGCGAAGAGGGACCGTCGTCGTCCCCCTGCTCGTCCGCCGGCCTGTCGCCGTGCGGCCTCGGCTCGTGGTCGCCGTTCCGGGCCCGGTCCAGAGCGTCCAGCCGTTCAACGACCGATTCGAGGAGCGTCCCCTGGCTCTTCATGTCGGCGGCGAGTCGCTCCAGGCTCGCGGTCAGGCTCCGCACCGCCCGCTGGTCCAGGGCATCCTGTTCCTCACGGGCCGCCAACCGCCGGGCCACGTCGTCGTCGAACGCCGCCTGCTGGACGTTCCGCTTCGCCTGCGCGGTGAGCGCGGCCACCATGGGGTCGATGTTGAAGACGAACTTGACGAGCGGCGCGAGCAGCTTCCGGGCGCCGTACAGAACACGCCCGACCCCGCGCCCGCGCGACGACCAGTAGATGCTGTTGCCGTCGAAGGCGAAAGACTCCGACGGCGGCAGCGCGACCATGGCGCTCTCCCGGCCCGGCTCCGCGGCCGGCGCCGCCTCGCGGCGGCTTCGCTCTTCTATGCGGGCGCGGATCTGCTCCATGATCCGCTCCACGTCGATATGGTCGGGCTGTGCAGGAAGCTCGGACATCCACCACCCCGGGAGTGTTGCGTGCCGATGAGCCGCCGATGGGCCGACGACCCATCCGGAATCGGGGGCATCGCCATCGGACGGTCGATTGCGCGCCATCGCGGGGCCTGCCTAACGTATCGACGCCGGCCGCGGTTGTCAATCATCCGACGGTCGGCAGCCGAGTCGGGGGGCGACGGCGGCGCCCTCGGGCGAAAGCAGGGAGAGGGGGCGGAGCAGTGATGGTGGCGCACGAGCTCGGTTGCGGTCTCATCGACCAACCGCCGGCTCCGGCGTCCGCTTCGAGGATCCCGGGACCGGCGGGCCGCGAAGGCCGCCGGAAGACCGATTCGCGAATCGACGCGTCCCCCGGCGGACGCCACGGCGGTTATAACTCCTGATTGACCAGACACTTACATTTTGACTTGACCGAAGCCGGCGGGATAGACTTCCGCCCCGGTTTTCCGTGATGTCGGGTTGTCGGAGTGGGGCGCGCCGGAGGCCTCGGAGACCGACTGACGCTGGCGCCCCCGACAGCGACGGCCTGCTCCGCCAGGATGTCCGCACGCCGATCGTCGCCAGCCGGCGGCCGGTGGTTCGTGTCCGGCAAGGAGCCCCGCGTTCATGCAGGAACGAGACGAAGATCCGGTGCCCGGTGTCCCGCCCCGCGGGGACGCCGACCCCCCGGGCGACGCCGAGCTCGCCGCGCTGCTGGACGCCATGGCGCGGAAGCCGGAGTTGCCGCAGCCTCCCGCCGGCTTCGATGACCGGCGGCTCGGCCCGTTGGGCGAGGCGTGGCGGCTGCTCCCTGGAGAGTCCGAGAAGGACATCGATCTGGGCACGGGGTGGCGCCGTCGACTCCGGGACATCGCGTGGCGGCTGCTCCGGCCCATCCTGCACCGCCAGCAGCAGTTCAACATGCTGCTCGTCCAACACCTCGGGAGCAACGTCCAAGCCGCGAACGAGAGCCGGGAGTCCGCGGCGGGAGTGATCGCGACGCTCGACCACCACCTGGGGGCCCTCGCTGCATTTCAGGCTCAGCTCATCCACTACCTTGGCCGGTCGGCGGCGGGCCAGCGTGCCGTGCAGCAGACCACGCAGCACACGACGGACGGCCTGCGCCAATCCATCGTTGCCTTGGAGCGGACCACGGAGGGCCTGCGCCAATCCGTCGATCTCGCCACCGCGTCGACGCACGGGTTGAAGCGCGAGATCAAGCACCTGCGGCGCCCGCCCGCGGCGCCGCCCGGCCAACCGGGCGCCGGCCACGCCGCGTCCCCCGGAACGGCCGAAACCGATCTCGACGCCTATCAGTACATCTGTTTCGAGGACGTGTTCCGCGGGTCACGCGAGGAGATCGCGGCGCGGCAACGCGAGTATCTGCAGTACTTCGAGGGCGCGTCGGACGTGCTCGACGTCGGCTGTGGCCGCGGCGAGTTCCTGGCCCTGCTGCGCGACGAAGGCATCACCGCCCGCGGTGTCGACGCCAACGCGGAGGCGGTCGAGCGCTGCCGGGAACGGGGGCTCGAGGTTGCCCGGTCGGACGTGCTCGCGTATCTGCGCACCCTCGCCGACGAATCGATCGGCGGCCTGTTCTCGGCCCAGGTCGTCGAGCACCTCGACGCCGACTACCTGATGCAGGTGCTCGGCGACGCGCAACGCGTCCTCCGCCCGGGCTCCCGCATCCTTCTGGAGACGATCAACCCGGCATCGTGGACAGCTTTCTTCAGCGCCTTCGTGCGCGACGTCACGCACCGGCACCCGCTGCACCCCGACACGCTGGGATACCTCCTGCGCGCGAGCGGGTTCGTCGACGTCACCATCGAGTACCGGGCGCCGATGCCCGACGCGGCGAAGCTCCAGCACGCCGCGGTCGACCCGGCGCTGGCCTCGGCGCCGGGCGGGGCCGCCTTCTGCAAGCTGGCGGAGACGCTCAACCAGCACGCCGACCGCCTGAACGGCCTGATTTTCGCCGAGCAGGACTACGCGGCCATCGCCCGCCGTCCCTAGGGGGGCCGTGACGTCTTCACCGGTTCGGTCCAGGATGCGGGCCGCTCGTGGAGGAGAGACTCGGCATGGACTTCACCGGCAAGGCGGTGCTGGTGACCGGGGCGTCGCAGGGCATCGGTCGCGCCGTCGCCCGGCAGTTCGCGGTCCGCGGCGCGCGGGTGGCGGTGCACTGTCGCCGCAACCGGGCGGCGGCGGAGCGGACGCGGGCGGGGCTGCCGGGCGGCCCGCACCTGATCGTGGAGGCCGACGTCGGGGACGGGGCCGCGGTCGAGCGCATGGTCGACGCGGTCGCGGCCGGGCTGGGCGGGCTCGACGTGCTGGTCAACAACGCGGGCATCCACGAGCCCCATCCGATCGCCGAGGTGTCCTACGCCGAGTGGCAGGCCTGCTGGCGCCGGACCCTCGAGACGAACCTGCTGGGGGCCGCCAACGCCGCCTGGTGCGCGGCGCGGCACATGATGCGGCGGGGTGGCGGGCGCATCGTCAACGTCTCGTCGCGCGGCGCGTTCCGGGGCGAGCCGGAGGCTCCCGCCTACGGGGCGAGCAAGGCGGGGATGAACGCGATGAGCCAGTCGCTGGCCAGGGCCCTGGCGCCGCACCGCATCTTCGTGGGGGCGGTCGCGCCGGGGTTCGTCACCACCGAGCGGACGGCGGCGTTCCTGGACGGCCCGGACGGAGACGCGGTCCGCCGGCAGAGCCCGACGGGACGGGTGGCGACCCCCGACGAGGTGGCCTACGCGGTGTGCTTTCTCGCGTCGGAGGGCGCGGAGTTCACGACCGGGACCATCATCGACGTCAACGGCGCCTCGTACCTGCGGTCGTGAGCCGGTCGCTCTCCGCCGTCAGGCCGAGCGGAGCGACGCCGGGGAGTCGGATCGGCGCGCCGGTCCTTCCTCCGTGTGACGCAGCGACTTGACCACCGGCGACGTGTTCGGCGGGTACTCGCCGAAGCTGACCCCGAGGGCCCGCGCCGCCACGACCCCGGCGCTGTCCGCCGAGACCCGCGAGATCCGGTTCACCGCGTCCTGGATCGGCACCGCCTTCACCGCTGGCGGGTGGTAGGCCACCATCTCCCCGAACCGCCGCTCGAAGACGAGGCGGACCGCATGGGCGCCGAACTGGGTGGCGAGGGCGCGGTCGAAGTTGGTGGGGGGGCCGCCGCGCTGGAGGTGCCCCAGGATGACCACCCGCGTCTCCCGCTTCAGCCGCTCCTCGAGCTCGCGCGCGACGATCTGGCCGATGCCGCCCAGCCGGACCTGCTGCCCCGGCGTCGGCTCCTCGCGGGTCACGAGGCCCCCGCCCGGCAGCTCCGCCCCCTCGGCCACCGCGACGAGGGAGAACCGCTTGCCCTGGGTGTCCCGTTCCAGGATCTTCTGGCACACGTTCTCCCAGGTCCACGGGATCTCGGGAATCAGGATGACCGAGGCGGCGCCGGCGATGCCCGCGTGCAGCGCGATCCACCCGGTGTGACGCCCCATCACCTCGAGCACCATGATGCGGTCGTGGCTGGCCGCGGTGGTGTGCAGGCGGTCCATCGCGTCGGTGGCGCAGGCGACGGCGCTGTCGAAGCCGAACGTGAAGGCGGTGGCCGACAGGTCGTTGTCGATCGACTTGGGCACGCCCACGACGGGGATGCCGTGCTCGTGGAACTGCTGGGCGACGGAGAGCGAGCCGTCGCCGCCGATGCAGATCAGCCCCTCGAGGTCGAGCTGGCTCATGGTGCGCTCGACCTCGGCGAGGAGCTCGGGGTCGAGCTCCTGGCGGTCGTCGACGCCGACCCGCGCCGAGAACCGGCCGGTGTTGGTGGACCCCAGGATGGTGCCGCCGCGGTTGATGATGCCCGACGTGTTCCTGGTGTCGAGGGGCACGTAGGTCACGGGGTCGACGAGGCCCTCGAAGCCCCGCCGGAAGCCGACCACCTCGGACCCGAGCCGCGCGGCCGACTTGACAGCGCCGCGGATCACCGCGTTCAGCCCCGGGCAGTCGCCGCCCGCGGTCAGGATTCCGATCCGGCGGGTCGCTGTCCGCATGGCTCTGTCTCCGGTTCTGCCGGGGTCCGCGGGCCGGCCCCGTTGCGCGGGGGGCGCCGGCCCGGACCGATCACGAATGCCCGAGCACCTCGTGCGGGACGTAGCGCTCCTCGAGGAATCGGCACTCCTCCTCGTCGAGCGTGATGTCGAGGGCGGCGACGAGCTGGTCCAACTGCTCGGGCCGGGAGGTGCCGACGATGGGGGAGGTCACCCCCGGTTGCCGGACCAGCCAGGCGAGGGCCACCTGGGCGGGGGCGGCGCCTCGCCGCTCGGCCAGCGTCCGGACCCGCTCGACGATCTCGAAGTCGGCCGGCGCGAAGTAGAGCTTGC
Source organism: Vicinamibacterales bacterium (assembly GCA_965215105.1). Taxonomy (GTDB): domain Bacteria; phylum Acidobacteriota; class Vicinamibacteria; order Vicinamibacterales; family UBA8438; genus JAJEEA01. The sequence continues at coordinate 3,896,063 of OZ244051.1, read as the reverse complement.
GCGCGAAGTCGTCGCTCCGCGCCCGGCTCGACGGCCCCGGGCTCTCCGCCTCCGTCGTGCGGTTGCCGGCGAGGAACCCACGGGCGAGGGGGCTCCACGGAATGACCCCGACGCCCTCGGCCCGGCACAGGGGCATCATCTCCCGCTCCTCCTCGCGGTAGACGAGGTTGTAGTGGTTCTGCATGGTCGCGAACCGCGCCCAGCCGCGGCGGTCCGCGGTGTGCAGCGCCCGCGCGAACTGCCAGGCGAACATGCTCGACGCCCCCAGGTAGCGCGCCCGGCCCGAGCGGACGATGTCGTTCAGCGCGTCGAGGGTCTCCTCGAGCGGTGTCTCGGGGTCGAAGCGGTGAATCTGGTAGAGGTCGACGTGGTCCATGCCGAGGCGCCGGAGCGAGGCGTCGACGGCGTCGAACAGGTGCTTCCTCGACAGGCCCCGGTCGTTGGGGCCGTCGCCCATGGGGAAATACGCCTTGGTGGCCACGACCACCTGGTCGCGGCGGGTGAGGTCGCGGACGGCCCGGCCGAGAATCTCCTCGCTCGCGCCGCGGGAGTACATGTCGGCGGTGTCGAAGAAGTTGATGCCGTGGTCGAGGGCCTGACGCACGAACTGCCGGCCGGCCTCCTCGGGCAGGACCCAGTCCCGCCAGCTCGGCGAGCCGTAGGTCATCATGCCAAGGCAGAGGCGCGAGACCTTCAGGCCGGTGCGTCCGAGCGAGACGTATTGCATGATGATCCTTGCGGCCGGGCGGCGGCACGGCCCGCCCGCGGTGTTCGCGATGGCAATCTCCGGCTTCTCCGCGACTGGTGGGCTGCGGCGCATCCGTTGTCGGCACCTGTCGCACGGGGCGCTTCGCCGCCGCCGGCGTCCGTTGCCGGTTCCCGGAGCGATGCGGCATTCCGCCGCAGACTGCCAGTGTCTGTCCTGGCCGTGAAGTTCGCGAATCTCTCAATCGCGGCAAGTATTTGTAAACACAGGAGAAATGCCGCGGACAATCGTTCCACGAACCACGGTTCGGGACACTAGTGACAGTGTCCGTGAGCGACCGACCAGACCTGTCCGGGCGGACAGATGCCGGCGCGGTTGGCCGAGGAGAAGCTGAAGACGAGCACCGCCAGCAACACGGCCGTGGCGCCCGCGATGGCGAGCCAGGCGGTGGGGCTCAACTGGCGTTCCCTGCGCTCACAGCACGCCTTGTACTTCCTGCCGCTGCCACACGGACATGGCTGGTTCCGGCCGACCCTGGAAACACGCGCCATCGTGGAGTTCCCCTTCGTCGCGGTGCCGCGGTGACGTGGACGAGTATACTGCACGCCGCTCGGTTTCGATGTCGGCGGGGATCGCTGAGGCGCGGGTGGCGGGCCGGGTCCGGCCGGGCGTCGAAGACGGTCTCGCCGTGCGCGCTTCAGGGCACCAGCAGCAGCTTGCCGACGTGGGTGCTCGACTCCATGAGCCGATGCGCCTCGCCCGCCTCCGACAGCGGGAACCGGCGGTGCACGACGGGGCGCACCCGCCCCGATTCGACGAGCGGCCACACCCGCTCGCGGACCGCCGCGGCCACCGCACCCTTCTGCGCGACGCTGCGGGCCCGCAGCGTCGACCCCGTGACCGTCAGCCGGCGCGTCATCAGCGTCGCGAGGTCGATCTCGGCCGCCGGCCCGCTCATGAACGCGATGATGACCAGCCGCCCCTCCGTCTTGAGGACCGCGAGATTGCGCGGCAGGTACGCCTGCCCGACCATGTCGAGAACGACGTCGACGCCCTGCCCTTCCGTCGCCGCGCGGATCGCCTCGACGAAGTCCGCCTCGCGGTAGTTCACCGCCGCCGCGGCCCCGAGGGCGGTGCACGCCGCGCACTTCTCCGCCGACCCCGCGGTCGCGAAGACCGGAGACCCGAACGCGGCCGCGAGCTGGATCGCCATGGTGCCGATGCCGCTCGATCCGCCGTGCACGAGCAGCGTCTCGCCCGGGCGGAGGGCGGCGCGGTCGAAGACGTTCGTCCAGACCGTCATCGCCACCTCCGGCAGCGCCGCCGCGTCCACGAGCTCGACGCCCGCCGGCACCGGGAGGCACTGGGGCGCGGGCACCGCGCAGTACTCCGCGTAGCCCCCGTCCGCCAGCAGGGCGCAGACGGGGTCGCCGACCGCCCATCCCGACACCGCGCCCCCGACCGCGGCCACGGTGCCCGACACCTCCAGGCCCAGCACGTCCGAGGCGCCGGGCGGCGGCGGGTAGTTCCCGCGGCGCTGCATGGTGTCGGCCCGGTTGACGCCGGCCGCCGCCACCCGCACGAGCACCTCCCCGGGGCCGACGGCCGGGACCGGCCGCTCGCCGACGGCCAGCACGTCCGGCCCGCCCGGCTCCGCTATCTCGATCACGCGCATCCGATCCGGCAACTCACTCATGTCCTCGTCCCGGCCCGCCGCCCCCCCCGAACGTCCCGGGGATTATAATTGCGGCGGCCGGGGCCCCGGCGGGCGCCCGGCGTCATGCACCGCATGGATATCAAGGTCAGGAAGGTCAGGCTCTGGCGCACCGAGGTGTCCCGCCGCTCCGGGGCGCTGGCGTCGGCCCTCGAGCCGCTCGCCCAGCACGGGGCCGACCTGAAGGTGATTCGGGTCCGCGCCGTGCCCGGCCGGGCAAAGCGCAACATCATCGAGGTCTACGCGGGCGAGGGTCAGCGGGCGGCGATGGTGGCCCGGGCCGCCGGGTTCAGCCAGACGCCGGCCACCGCGGTGCTGCTGCAGGGCGACAACCGGCCGGGCTTCGCCTACGAGGTCGCGAACGCGGTGGCGTGGGCGGGCATCGGGGTCCGCGACTACGAGGCCGGGGTGGTCGACCGCCGCTTCTCCTCGACCCTCACCTTCGACAGCGAGGCGGACGCGACCAAGGCGGTGACGATCATCCGCAAGGTCATCCGCGGCGCGGACGGGGACGCCGACGGGCAGTAGGCCATGCGACTGCTGCTGATCGGCTACGGCCGGATGGGCAAGGCCGTCGACCGGCTGAGCGAGTCGTTCGGGTGCACGGTGGCGGGGCGGCTCGACATCGACGACAACGCCGGCGGCCGCGGCATCACCGCCGACGCGGTGGCCGGCGTCGACGTCGCCGTCGACTTCTCGGTGCCCGATGCGGTGGCCGAGAACCTGCCGCGCCTCGCGGGCCACGGCGTGAACGTGGTGGTCGGCACCACCGGCTGGGCGGCGCACGAGCCGAGGATGCGGCAGGTCGCGGCCGACGCCGGGATCGGCGTGGTCGCCGCCGCCAACTTCTCGCTCGGGGTCAACCTGTTCCTGGCCCTGACGGAGCGGGCGGCGGAGCTGTTCGCGGACCGGCCGGAGTTCGGCGCCTACATCCACGAGCTGCACCACGCGGCCAAGCTCGACGCCCCGTCCGGCACCGCGCTGGCGATGCGGAACGCCATGACCGGGCGCGGATACGGCGGCCCGATCGACATGGCCTCGAGCCGGGCCGGCTCGGCGCCGGGCATGCACACGGTGGCGTTCGACGGCCCGGTGGAGTCGATCGCGCTGACGCACACCACGCGCGACCGCGACACGTTCGCGCGCGGGGCCCTCGAGGCCGCGCGCTGGGTGCAGGGGCGGCAGGGCTGGTTCTCGATGCGCGACGTGCTGGGGCTCGAGGGATGAGGCGCGACTGGTCGGGGTGCGGCACCGCGCTGGTGACGCCGTTCACGGCGGACGGGGCGGTCGACGAGCCCCGGGTGCGGGCGCTCGCCATCCGGCAGATCGAGGGCGGCGTCCATTTCCTGGTCCCGTGCGGCACCACCGGCGAGAGCCCGACGCTGTCGGCGGCCGAGCACCGGCGGGTGGTCGAGCTGGTGGTCGAGACAGCGGCCGGCCGGGCGCCGGTGCTGGCCGGGGCCGGCGGCTACGACACCCGCGAGGTCGTCGAGCAGGCGCGGGAGATGGAGCGCGCGGGGGCCGACGGCATCCTGTCGGTGACGCCGTACTACAACCGACCGACTCCCGAAGGGCTCTACCGGCACTATGCGGCGATCGCCGACAGCGTGGGGCTGCCGATAGTCGTCTACAACGTGCCGGGGCGCACGGGCTGCAACGTCGACCCCGCCACCCTCTGCCGCCTCGCCGAGCTGCCCAACGTCGTCGGGGTGAAGGAGGCCTCGGCGAACATGGCGCAGATGTGCGAGGTCTGCCGCGCCCTGCCCGACGGCTTCAGCGTGCTCTCGGGCGACGACCTGTTCACGGTGCCCCTGATGGCGGTGGGGGGCGCGGGGGTCGTCTCCGTCGCCTCGAACGAGGTTCCGGCCGAGATGGCCCGGCTCGTCTCCCTGGCCCGGGACGGCGACTTCGCGGCCGCCCGCCGGCTCCACGCGCGGCTGCTCCCGCTCATGCAGATCAACTTCGTCGAGTCCAACCCCATCCCCGTCAAGGCGGCGATGGCCCACCTCGGGCTCCTCGAGCCGCACTACCGGCTGCCCATGGCGCCCCCGCGGCCGGCGTCGCTCGAGAAGATCGTGCGCGTGCTCGAGGAGCTGGGCGCGTCTTGACCCGGCCGGGACCGGGACGCGGAGACCACCTACAGTGACGACGGATACGGAATCGCTACAGGCGACCATTGAGCGGCTGCACGCGGCCGGCGGCGACGCCGACCGGGACGAGGCGCGGGCCGCCTTCACGACCCTGCGGGCCGAGCTCTCCGCCGGCCGGGTCCGGGCCGCCACCCCCGACCCCGACGCGCCGGCCGGCTGGCGCGCGCACGGCTGGGTCAAGCAGGGCATCCTCGTCGGCTTCCGGTGCGGCGGGATCGCCGCGTTCCCGGGGTCGGACCCCGACGTCCCGTTCCTCGACAAGGACACCCTGCCCCTCAAGCGGCTCGACACCGCATCGCGGGTCCGGCTCGTGCCCGGCGGCTCGTCCATCCGCGACGGGGCCTTCGTGGGGGCCGGGGTCATCTGCATGCCGCCGATGTTCATCAACATCGGGGCTCACGTCGGGGCCGGGACCCTCGTCGACTCCCACGCCCTCGTGGGCTCGTGCGCCCAGGTCGGCGAGCGGGTGCACGTGAGCGCCGCCGCCCAGATCGGCGGGGTGCTCGAGCCCATCGGAGCCATGCCCGTCATCATCGAGGACGACGTGCTCGTCGGGGGCAGCACCGGCGTCTACGAGGGCACCGTCGTGAAGTCGCGCGCGGTCATCGGGGCGGGCACCGTCCTCACCGGCTCGACCCCCGTCTACGACCTCCCGCGCCGCCGGGTGATCCGCCCCGGCGAAGGCGCCCCGGTGGTCATCCCCGAGGGCGCGGTGGTCGTGCCCGGCGCCCGCGCCGTCACCGCCGAGGCCGGCCGCGAGTGGGGGCTTTCGCTGGCGACGCCGGTCATCGTCAAGTACCGCGACGAGAAGACCGACGCCGGGGCCGAGCTGGAGGCCTGGCTGCGGTAGGGGTTTCCTTCCTGTAGTCCGGCTCTCACGCGCGTCACTCCGGATCCGCCGATTCGATGACCTCGATCAGTTCGGCGACGACGGTCACGGAATCTTCCTCGTCGGCCGTCAGCACGATCGGTCCGAAATCGGGATTGATGGGCTCGAGCGTGATTCGGACGTGTCGCCAACCGCCCTCGTCCGACGTTCTCTCGCTGCGGTACCGCTTCACCGTGAATCGCTCTCCGGTGTCCGGATCGACCTCGTCGCGCAACTGCACGAGCACGATTCGCCCCTCGCGGGTGCCGGTGACCGGGCCGGCGAAGAGGCAGTACGCGCCGTCCGGTATCCGTGGTTCCATCGACCGGCCGACCACCCGCGCAACGAACATGCCCGGCCGCGGCGAGCGGGCCGTCTCGACCTCCACCCATTTCCAGGCGGATTCGTCCGGGACGGCTTGAGGATCGCCGAACGCTCCCGCCGCCGCCTCGAGGGGCACCAGCGGCACGCAGCTCACGTAGCGGGCGTCGGCCGCGGGTGTGACCAGCCGCAGGCGAGGCCGCCCCGGCCGTGCTCGCGCCGCCGCCTGCCGGAACCAGGAACGGTCGTCGCGCATGCGGGAGCGGACGTCCGGCATGCTCAGGTAGCCGGCGAGCCGCCGGAAGTGACGCGCCATCGCGTCTTCGTCGTCCAGCTCGTTCGCGGCGATCTCGACGACCTCGTATCCGCGGTTGCGCAGCCACGTGCGGATCTCGCGATCGCGTTCGGCCCTCCGCGGGTCGCCATGGAGCTCGGCGCTCAACCCGTCGAGGTAGATGCAGACCCCCTCGTCGGGATCGTGGTCCTCGGCGCGATAGATCACGTCCGGCGTGGTGGTGCCCAACGTGCCGCCGAGGCGGACCTGCTCGCCCCGCACGCCCTCGCCGAACCCGGCGGCGAGCAGCAGGTGGCGCAGCTTGTTCTCGGCGTCGTTGACGGGCGCGTCCTGATCTCCGGGCGGCGCGTCCGGCTGTTGCCGCGGTATCTCGTGGTCGACCGCGAGCTGCCGTCCCCATTCGTCGAGCCGTTCGTGAGCCGTACCGCGATCGAGATGCCGGTGATAGTAGGCGTTGCGGAACGTCTCCAGGCAATCGACGCAGGACGACTCGCACCGGCCGGGGCAGGCGCCGGCCACCTCGCGGGCTGTCTCGACGACCTCCTCGAAGCGTTCGCACAACTGGTCGAGCAGCCCCGATCCGCCGGGCATGGGATCCCACAGCAGCGCGTCGACGTCGTCGCGGTCGACGTGGCCGATCACGAGAATCTGCAGGTCGTCCAGGTGCATGTCGAGGACCTGCGCGGCGCCGATCCGCAGCGTTTCCAGCACGCTGTACGCGGTTTCGGCGCCGTCGCAGGCGGGCAGCGACAGCACGTCGGCGGTCACGTCCGCGTGGAACCCGATGCCCTCCGGCATGCGCCCGCAGCGATCCGTGTGCGTTTGGCGGAACGCGTCGCGCTGTCGGTCGGAAGAGAGGGGCGACACGCTCTGGCCGCAGACCGTGCAGACCGGGTAGCCGAGCTGGGGCCGCCTGCCTTCGCGCGCGGGGTTCCCACTTGTATCGCTTCCCGTCGCGGGGGTGCCGCCCGCGCCGCTTCCCTGCGAGACGGCGGCCGACGCGATCCCCTGCGAGGTCGCCCTGCCTGCCGGGCTTCCACTCGCGCTGTTTCCCAGCGAGGGGTTCCCCACGATGCTGGCTGCGCCCACGTTGACGAGGCGCAGCCGGACGCCCTGGCGGAGATGCACGGGTTGCGGACCCCAGCGCAACGCGCGCCCGCCGCTGTGCTGCCCGAGCTCCGTCCCGTAGATGGCGACGCCCAACTGGAAGCGCAGGTCCTCTTCGTCCGAGATGTGCGACGTGTGGATCAGGTCGGCGTCGCAGACGGCCATCGTCTGCAGGACGGTCCCGCCCAGCGACGATGCCTCGCCCCGCCGGGTCTCCCTGACGGCCTGACGTTGCACCGAGACCTCGTAGAACGGCATCTCGGCCGGGTCGCCGCCGGACGCCTGCGACCCCGGGCCGGGGGCGCCGTGCAGGTCGCGGTGGAAGCGCCGGGCGACGAACCGGTGGCCGTTGGCGTAGATGAGGTTGCCGGGCACGTACTCGCGGAGCGCGGTTGCCGGCGGCCGCGGCAGGCTGAAGTCCATGGCCCCGGTGCGCCAGAACGGAATCTCGGCCCAGCCCACCACCGACCCGACCTCGAGGCCGTAGCCGGGCAGGAACCCCTCCGCGGCCAGGACGCTGAAGGTGTTGACGTCGTCGTGGCCCTCCGCCTGCCGGCGCGAGCGCCGGTCTGTCCCCTTGAGCCGCTTCACGAGCCGGTCGCACCGGCGAAACAACGCCTCGTCGTCCGGTTCCAGCGTTCCTCGGCGTTCGCGCAGGGCGTTGAGGCGCGAGATCTGCCGCATGGCCCATTCGAGGCGGCGGCGCAGGCGGCCGACGACCGCTTCCAGGCTGTCGGTGAACGCCTCGACGTGGGCGCGCAGCGCGGCTGAGGTCGTGACGCCGGCGTCCTCGTCCGGCCAACCTTGGCGGAACACGCGCTCCACGCGGGCGGCCAGGTCGCCGGCATGGCGCCGCACCAGATCGCGCAGGGCGCCGAAGTCGAACCGCGACCGGCGGACCTCGCCGTCCTCGAACAGGTACGGCTCCACCCGCCGCGGGAGGCAGCGATGCAGCACGTCGCGGGCCGCGGCGCGTTCGTCCTCCGTCCGCCCGGCGTCGCGTCCGCAGGCGTGCAACGCGCCGATGACCGTCGCGTGGACGTGCTTGGCGATCATCACGTCGTTGCGCAGGTTGAACGCGGGCGGATCGATGCGCCCGTCGAGCAGCTTCAGCGGGTCGGCGAAGTAGGCGCGGTCGTGCGACACGGGCCGGCAGTACGTCAGGTCGACCGCCATGCGATGGCGCCGGCCCGCGCGACCGGCGCGCTGGCGGTAGTTGGCCGGCAGCGGCGGCACATTGCGCATCAGCACCGAGTCGAGCCGGCCGATGTCGATGCCGAGCTCCAGCGTCGGCGTGCACACCAGGCAGTTCACCGCCTCGGACTCGCCCTTGAACAGGTTCTCCAGCCGCTCGCGCTCTTGGGTCGGCACCATGGCCGTGTGCTCTTCGGGGCGCAGCATCGAGTAGGCGCCGTCGAGAAGCTGCAGGTCGTAGTTGTCGTCGTCCTCCCGTACCCATTCGAGGGCGCCGTCGCAGCGCCAGGCGATGCAGCGGTCGTGCGGCGTCTCGCGGGCGGTGGTGCGCCGGCAGCGCCGGCACCGCCACACGCCGCGGTTGGGACGGAGCCGCAGCCGGTCGGCGTTCACCTGGTAGACGCCGCTGACGTTCGGCAGCGGGCGTCCCCTCGACCCCTTGAGCCGGACCGGGACCAGCAGCCCGCGTTCCACCAGGAATGCGAACAGGCTCTCGAGGAACGGACCGGTGACGTCGGCGGGCACCTCCCACTTCCCGGCGACGTGCCGCATCGTGGTCTGGCCGGCCTCGCTCAACCACTGCAAGACCAGCGCAGGCTTCTCGGCGGCCTCCCGGCGCAGCTTCGTGCCGGTGGGCCCGCGGAGATTCGGCAGGTAGCCCTGCTGGACCTCCCGGTCGCCGTCCATCCAGCCCTTCGTGAAGACCTCGTACTCGGGGTCGTGCAGCGCGCGCCGGCGCCGCACGTAGTCGAGCACGCTCGCCACGCCTTCCCGCAGTTGCTCGGCCGAGATACCGAGTTGGTGGGCGCGCTCCTGCATCCAGGGCAGGGAGGCATCGAGACCCTCGTAGTCGACCTTCATCCGGCCCCAGGGCTCGAGGCCCAGCGCCTGCCGCGACGCCAGGGTCACCTCGCGCAGCACCTGGAACCGCAGGTACTTGCGACGCTCCTGCTCGTGGCTGCCTCCCGAGTGCTCGCGGCGCGCCACCTGCCAGACCTCGGGAATGAGCGCGCGAGAGAGGGCCTCGTCGGCGTCCAGGCGACGGTCGAGGCGCGCGACGAGATCGCCGATCGACTGCGGGGTCTCGCTGAAGCCATCGGCCATCAGCGCGCGGAGCCGGAACCGGCGCGCGTGGTCCTTCATCCAGCCGGCCTGGAACGCGGCGTCCTGCCGGTTGTCGCAGAACGCCAGCAGTCGCGGCCGTTCGGCGTGGTGCACCATGTCCTGGGCGAGCACGTGCACGTCGGCCACGTTGATGGCGCGGACCGGCCGGGCCGGCTCGCGGTACCGGCCGGCGCTCGGCGTGCGGCCCGTCGAACCGCACGACAGACAGCTCGTCAGCCGACCGGGACGGTTCGGGCTCTGGCGAACGGCGTGGAGCCGGACCGTGTCGCCGCCGCGGCCGCAGGCGCGACAGCGTGGCACCGCCGTCGGGTGGGCGGCCCCGCAGCCCCGGCAGAAGTGGAGCGGCGCGGTGCGGGCATGAGGCGTCGCCTCCTCGTCGTCGTCGCTATCGCCGATGAGGGTGTCGACCAGCACCACCCGTCGGCCGCCGAGCTTCTCTTCCTGGCGCTCCCAGCAGGGTCCCCCCGGACCGGCGTCGCCGCCGCCCGGCGTGCGCCCGGTGTAGGTGAAGTCCCTGAGGAACGCGACGTAGTAGTGCTGCCCGCATACCGTACACGTGGCGACCGGAAACTGGGCGAGTCGTTCGTCGTCGTTCCCGGCTGCGCGGTCGTCCTCGGCCGCGAGCCACAGCTTCGGGCGGTCGGTGTCGTCCGGGAACGACACCACCGCCCCGCCGATGCCGCGCACGAACCCATGCACGACGGGCCGCAGCAGCGGCCGCCCGTCGCGGCGCGCCGCCGCGGCGAGGGTCAGCCAAGCCAGGATCTCGGCCTCGGTCACCGCGCGCCCGACCTGGGCCTCGAGGGCCGGCGGCAGCTCCTCGAGGGCGCTCGGGGTCGCCAGCGCCTCGTTCAGCCGGAACACGATCTCGTTGCGCGACAGCACCGCGTGCAGCGCCTCGGGCCAATCGCCTGCGCCGAGGTCCTCGCCGGCCAGCGCGCGATAGACCTCGCGGACGGCCTGTCCGGCCGAGTCGTTCCCCGCCGTGTGCGCCACATCGTCACCGGGAGGGCGCGCAGCCTGTTCCTGCCCGGCGGGCGTGTCGTCCTCGACCGCGCGCACCGTCCGGTCGAGAATCGCGGCGGCGTCCTCCGCGGGCGCCGGCGGAATGCGTCGCGGCGCCGTCCACACTTCCGTCTCGTAGTCCTCTCCGACCGTCGTCACCGAGTCCGGCGCCACGCCGAAGAAACGCGCTGCGAAGTTGCGTCCGGCCTGCGGATCGTCATGGTCGACGATGGTCGCCGAGGTCGCGATGCACGTCGTACCGGCTGGATCGACCTGGCAGAACGCGCGGAGACGCCGGACGAGACAGGCCGTCTCGGCCCCCAGCGCGCCCGTGAACGTGTGCGCCTCGTCGAACACCAGGAAGTCGAGCCGGGCGCCCGCGAAGAGCTCGACGTCCTGCTGGCGCGTCAGCAGCAGCTCGAGCTGCTTGACGTTGGTGAGGAGAATGCGCGGCTGCCGCCCGGCGGTGCGCATGACCTCGCGCGAGCAGACCTCCTCGGCCGGTTGGACCGTCTCGCCGCTTCCGTCGCGCCGGGCCTGCGCCAGCCGGGCCTCGTAGTCGGCCCGCGACGACCCCGCCCGCAGCCTGACGCCGGCCACCTCGGCCTCGTGCTCGGGCGTCTTGCCGACGTACATGCCGAACGGAATGCCCGTGCCCGCCAGCAGGCCGCGCAACCGCATGAGCTGGTCTTCCGCCAGCGCGTTCATCGGGTAGACGATGACGGCGCTGATGCCCGGCGGGGCGTCGTCGTCCCGCAGGCGCAGGCACCGGCTGACGATGGGGTAGAGGAAGCACTCGGTCTTGCCCGAGCCGGTGCCGGTGGACACCAGGGTCGTCCGGCCGCGGGCGACCGCGCGCAGGGCGCGTTCCTGGTGGCCGTACAGGTGGGTGAGCTCCTCGGGGATCCGGTTGCGCAGGTGCGGATGCAGCAGCCCCTCGCCGACCAGGGTGTCGACGGCCGCGCCCTGCCGGAACGGTCGCGACAGGCTGACGTAGGGCCCCTTCAGCAGCGGGGACCGGCGGGTCTCGTCGAGCGACAGCAACTCCCGCATCTGCGCGTGCAGGTGCGGGTCGGCGAAGGGGTACGCCGTGAGCTGGTAGCGCAGGAAGCTGCGAACGACGTGCTCGGTGTAGGCGATGGGGTTCAGGGCCATCGGGGGAATCGTCGCGGGTGAGCGCGAAGCCGGCTACCCGCCTTCCCAGAGCTTCAGCTCGTCTTCCGGGAGCGGCTCGAAGAAGGCGTCCGTGATCTTGATCTTCCCCTTCAGGGCGCCGGGTTGCCGCTTACCCTTGGGTTTGTACGCGACCAGCCGTGCCACCGGTGCGCCCCGACGAGCGATCGTGATCTCTTCACCTGCCTCGACCCGCGCCAGCAGTCGGGACAGTTGGTTCTTGGCTTGGCTGACGTTGACGAATGGACATGCCCAGCCTCCGTCGAATCGAAGTCGCGGCTACACATTATCCGGCCACCTTCCCGGAACTCAACTCGCCTTCCGGGACGCGCGCTTCGCACGGCGTCGGTGTGGCGATCTGAAGAGCGGCGAGTCCGGTACCGAGGGCGTAGATTTATCCTTTTCAAACGGATATTATCACGGATAGTTCACCTTTCGTAGAGGATAGTCCGCGATGGACGCGAAGCACCCTCGCCTGCGGCAGGCGTTCCGTGAGCAGCTCGCCGACTCGCTGCGCAAGCCGCTGCCCACGTTCACACCGCGCCGTGTCTTCGGCAGGGTGCGGTTCCCCGGCAAGGCGACCGCGGTGGTGGGGATGCGCCGGTCCGGCAAGACGACGTTCCTGCACCAGCTCCGGCAGCAGCGCCTCGAGCAGGGCGTCCCCCGGCAGCGGTTGCCGTACGTCTCGTTCGAGGACGAGCGGCTCGCGGACCTTGACGCCGCCGACCTCGATCTGCTCGTGTCCGAGTACGGCCGCGAATTCCCGTATGCGGACGACGCCGCGCCGGTGATCTGGCACTTCGACGAAATCCAGGTCGTCCCCGGCTGGGAGTGTTTCGTCCGGCGGCTCCTCGACGCCGAACGCATCGAGGTGATCGTCACCGGCTCGTCCGCAACGCCCTTGTCGCGCGAGGTCGCGACGGCCCTCCGAGGCCGCGGGTGGCGGGTGCTGATTCACCCGTTCAGCTTCGACGAGGCGGTCCGCCACCAGCGGCGGGCGCTTCCCGACGATGCGACCGTCCTGACGGGCCGGGAGCGGACGCGGCTCGAACGCGCCCTCCTCGACTGGCTCGAGACCGGCGGCTTCCCCGAGGCGCAGGGGCTCGACCCGTCGTCGCGGCATCAGCTTCTGCGGGACTACGTCGACGTGGCGATGCTGCGCGACGTGGTCGAGCGCCATGACGTGCGCAACGTGACGTCGCTGCGCTGGCTCGTGCGTCGTCTGCTGGGCAACGCCGGTGGGATGTTCAGCGTCGAGAAGTTCCACGCGGCGTTGAAGTCGCAGGGCGTCCCCATCGCCAAGGACACGCTGCACCACTTCCTCGGGTACCTGGAGGACTGCTTCCTCGTGCGGATCGTCTGGATGGAATCGGTCTCGGAACGGCAGCGCATGGTCAATCCCCGCAAGGCGTATCCGGTCGACCCGGGGCTGATCCCCGTCTTCGACCGGACCGGCCGCGCCGACCTCGGCCATGCGCTGGAGGCGGCGGTCATGGTGGAACTGGAGCGTCGCGGGTGCGAGGTGACCTACGTACGCACCCCCGAGGGGTACGAGGTCGATTTCCTGGCCCGGGACGCGACCGGCGAGACGGAACTGATCCAGGTCTGCGCCGACCTCTCGGACCCGGCCACCGCGAAGCGCGAATGCCGGGCGCTCGCCGCCGCCGGCAAGCTGTTTCCGCGCGCCCGCCGGCGACTGCTGACGTTGACGCAGGACGGCCTGCCCGCCGATCCGCCGGCCGGCGTGGAGATGCAGAGCGCCTGCGAGTGGTTGTTGCAGGGCGCGTAGTGCTGCAGAGTCTCGACCGTCTGCGGTGCCGCCTCGACCGCATGTATTCCTGAGGTCTGGGCCCCAGCCAAGGCCTCGGCCGCGCGCCTCGACAAGGTAAGCCCGCAGGGCCCCCGACAACTGCCTCCAACAAAGGCGTACCGCGCGAGCGCGCCAAGCGGGATCCGGAGGCGACGGGCTAACAAGCACCGTTTAGGTCCGCTGGCTTTCAAGCGTGTCGCAACTAGCCAATAGCTGCTGCGCGTAGGCATCAGCGGCCACGCGTACCCAATCTCTTCTAACCAGGAACGCAAAGACCACCATGTGCGTGATGGCTGTAGCCATAGACACCCAACCGGATATGTCGACCGCCGACAAAGTGGCCGCGATCCCTCCGGTCCAGGCGTCGGACTTGAATACAAGTACCATGGCAATGGACACAGGGCCGCTCACCAACGCCCAAGGCTTGAGCCCCCACGTATTTCGTCGAAAGCCATAGTTGATGTTCTCTCCAAAAAGCAGTGCAAACTTATCGTGGTCTCTCGTTTGGCTCAAGAGCCATGACGTCGCACCTTCGTAGCCGTCGTCAGCTTGTTCCGGGCATCGCCTCTCGTCATCCACACTCGCCAATCGCAGTCCGGGTACCATTCTCTCCAGGAACTCGCGATATCGGGTCTTTGTCGAGGCGGAAAGCCTGGTGTCCCGATGACGCAGCATAGCCACTGACGGCTTGCCGCCCCAAGCTCTATAGAGCGTGGGCTCCAATGCCTTGCCCCGATCTCGCCCCATTTGAGTCAAGAATGTCAGTCCTCCACAACCGACCAGGAGCCAACCGGCGTCGGTCCATACCATCTGATATTCGGGCGCCAGTAGCATGAAAGCAATGAAAATCGGCAGCAAACTCAGCACAACTGGCTGAAAGCGGGCCTTGCGGCTGTACGGATCGAGAAGCTTGATCAATAGGCTGGGCATCTATTCTTTGCCTCCGCCAGAGCCGTATTCCGTGTCCATGAGGAACACGTGATAACCTCCGGGTGTGTGTATCAGCGCGACTGATGGCGTAAGGCGGGCTATCGACACCGCTCTCGCGGTCGCTCTGTCGACCGCAGATGGACCGCTCGAATCAAGGTGACTATGCCATGTACCTAGGCAGTACAGTGACCAACCCGCCGCCACGGAATATTCGTCAATACATTTACGCAGACCGACCGTTCCGAGCACAAACCTGTTTCTTGATCGCTTGCTGTCTTCCGGAGGTTCCAATATGTCGACAACGTGTACCGTTCGAGACGGCTCTGACAGGCGTCCCATGAGAACACCGCCAGTTTCGACCTTCGGCCAAAGAGTGACCGCGTCTTGGATCTTCTCCGCCGCCCGTTGATGAATGTGAACGCGCCAAGCAGTTCCGTCCATGTGAGAATCAAGGACCGTCACCGGTGGAACCGCTGCGATTCGCCACTCCAGGCTCATACCATCCGTCGACAATCTACCGATGAGAAGTTCACCTGTGCCGCGCGGCAATCCGCTGCGTTGTTTCGTCGCCAAATACTCGGCCATTGACGCGGCGAATAGTGATAGCCGACCATCGGACATGGTCATCGTCAGCGATCCGCAGCCTTGGCCGATATTCTGAAACGCGGTCGCATCGCCGCGCAAGAGAACCTCCGACAACCCCGCATCTCCAGGCAGTGCCGCATAGAATTCGGCCATTAGATCATTAGTGCTGGGGTTGCGATCCGGACCCTCGATGGTAATCGTGCCGATCCGACCGCCCGCGAACAATGACGTCTCGATAACTCGAGTGGGTAGTAACTCGGTCGAAGCGAAGGCTTCGCGAACGGCAACGGCCGCGGTTGCGTTGACAACAGCCCATGATCGCTTCGACCAGGCACGATGGGCACGCCTATTTGGGATCAACGTTCTGACGGCGTCCGCAGTGATTGGTCGTGCGACGTGGTCAAGCCCCCGAAGCGAGTCAGAGAGCATTGCCGCTTTGGCATTCATCCAGAGAATCTGCATATCCCCGGCTGTTGGGATGAGCGCGTGGCGGGCTGCGTTATGGGGTGTCATCGTGGCCTTGTCGATGATCACCTCGGGCCCGTTGCCCGCGCGCGTGAGATGAAGGGCCAACTTGGAGCCGAGGCTGCCGGCACCCAGGAGAGTCCATTGAGGTTGTTCCTGTGAGGCATCTCCACCCGACAGCTGGGCGAGAAGTGGCCGGGATACCGCGTGATGATGTGCCGCGGGGCGGACCGCGGTGGCATCATCGTCTACAAGCATGTCTGGCGACACAATGTCCATTACGTAGGGGCAGATCTCAAGCGGACTGGGTGTTCCAATTACCCTGTAGGGGCGACGGGTCATGAGAATGACCGGGAGACAAAAAGGGCCAGGTGGTGGCTGGTCCCGCAAACATCGCGCCAGCCACCGCAGTCCATTGCGGAGCTCCGTAGCGCAGCCGTAGGTATGGGCGCGTTCCTTGAGGTCGTGTATTGATCCGACGGTTTCTGGAAGGTAGATGTCGCTGACGATAGGCTTGCCGGGCGGGTGCTTGCCGGGCCAAGCCACCAGGGTCACTGACTTGCCACGATAGAGGGGGGGATCCGAGCGCACTCGCAATTCAGCGGCAATCGGCGAGCTTAGCTTGTGGCTGAGTTTGGCGGTTGTTGTGGAAACCTGGCAATGGAGGACGTCGGTTCTGTTGTCGATAGGCAGCCGTAGGTAATCCGACGAGAGGAATGTATGTCCTCCTCTGTGGTCGACCAAGGCACGAAGAGCGTCGGCTTGAGCGACAATATGATCTCGATAGGAATCTCGTCGGACGGGTTCCCATCCCTGTTGTGGGTCGATTAGTGTGCCGAGCGCGGCTCGTTCGAGCCACACGGCTATCTGGTTGACAAATGCGGCGAGACCGTCGCGAAGAATGAGTTCGGTGAGTTCGCCGTCGTAGATGCAGGGAACAGGTCGGCCGTCGGTCAACCAAGGCTGCATGTGTGGGAGATTGCGGTTGAAATCAGGTCGTAGGGAGAGTTGCGGGGGGGCCATCGGGAAGCCGGAGGGAAAGACGAGACGCAGGACTTCTCGCGGGCGGACGCCGGAGGGGCTGCGACTACGTGGCTTCCATTCACTGGGCAGGTTGATGTCGAAGGTGACGTCGAGAGAGGTGGTCCGGCTGCTCTCCTCGTAGCGCGGCGGATCTACGTGGGATACCGCGGGATGAGCAGCCACCAGGGCCCGCACGCGTCGGAGACGGTGCGGGCCCTGGTGGACGGAGGTGGGCGGGCTATCCATGAGCTAGAGGTTGGCGGCCGATGATTGCGGGGCCGAGAACGGACGCGGCTGCGAGGCTCTTGCTCTTCAGACGATGGCCGTGGGCGCCGATTTCGAAGTCCATTACATCGGGCGACTCGGCGGGTGGCCACTCGCCAACACAGCGAAAGTCCCCGTCCACCGGGTGGAGGATGCTGAGATACTCGCGCTTGGCACGGATGCAGGGCGGATCGCGGTGGTCATCGTTGATCGGGACGCTGCTGGCGACGATCGTGGCTCCGTTGCGAGTGCGAGAGAGAGCGTTGCGGGCGTCCTCAGAGACCTCGGCGTCCTCGCCCTTTTCGCTCCAACTGTCGTGCGAGAGACTGTGCCAGGAGCAGTGGTGGGGAGCCTGGAGAAGGTCGTAGGAGAGCCAGTCACCCCGGAAGGAGTGTCGCTGCCAGAGCCGCTCCCAAATAGAGACTTCGGCGTCGCCGCCCGTCAGGAAGCGGCACTTGTCGGCAAGCTGACCTCCGGCGAGCGAGAACCGAAGAATGGTGCTCGAGTTGTTCTTCAACAGGGTGTCTTCGTCGTCGTCGTCGCCCTTGGGGAGCGGTCCGAGCAGTCGGGCGTTCATTGAGGGGTCAGACCGGCCGTTGATGCGGGAGAACTCGTCGTCGACGCGGATCAGGATCCTGTCGAGGTCGTCGGTCTTCCCGTTCTCGTCTTCACCGAGAATGAGGATTCGGTCGCCGTCGCCGACGCCATCGCTGACTTCGCGGAAGCGGCGGACGCGACGGCGCGCTTCGGTGTTGAACGCCCTGGCGTCGTCGCAGAGGGCATGATGTCGGGAGGCGCGGCGGAAGACCATCGGTGACGACCACACCTCCCGAATGAAGATCTTGTCGGCGGCCTTGGACCACGTGTCCGGTGGACCGAGATGAAAGTGTTTGTCGAGGCCGGTACAGTGGTCCTTGTCGGGGTGGCTGATCAGCAGGGCGTCGACGTAGAGCCTGCCCTCGTTGTCGCGGCGGAGACGGTCACGGAGCTTGGTGGCGACATCGGGCGTGTCGTCGTCGGGATCGTCGGCGGCCGCGCGGATGTTGAGGTCGATCAACAGCTTGCTGCCGGATTCGGTGATCATGAGAGTCATGTCGCCGTTGGCGACGGGGAAGAACGAAACAGCTGCAGGCATGAAAATTATCCTTTCGGCGAAGTCGGGAGAGATGATACCATGCTGCGTGCGCGACGTCAAAGCATGGAGGAGAGGGGCGTGAACGACCGTGGGTGCATCGCCGCGAACGTTGCTCGGCTACGGCTGGACCGGCAACTGACGCAGGGGCAGCTTGCCGAAATGGCCGGTATCTCGCGGATCGCGCTGGGGAAGGTGGAGCGGGGGGCGGTGGTCCCGCGAGCTGGCACGCTCGCCGACTTGGCGGCGGCGCTGGAGGTGCCGGTCGGTGAGCTGGTGACGCCGGTGCGGCCTCTGGAAAGCGTGCGGTTTCGAGCCAAGGCGCAGGTACACGCCCGAGCGCAGATCCTGGCGGTGGTTTCGGAGTGGTTGGGCGCGTACTCGTGGCTGGAGGCCGAGTTGGCGGACGCGCCGGCGTTCGGGTTCGAGGATGCGTCGGCCGGGGGTGGGGGGCCGCGGGCAACTGCGCAGGCCAGTCGGCAGGCAGTTGGGCTCGGGCGGGGGGAGCCAGTACGGAACATCAGCCGCCTGCTGGAGGAGAACGGCGTGAAGCTCCTGCTGCTGGAAACGGCTCGGGACTCGTTCTTCGGGTTGAGCGTCGCGGCGCGCGACGGCGGCCCCGCGGTGGTCGTCAACACCTGGGACCGGATTTCGGTAGAGCGTTGGATCTTCACCGCGGCCCACGAGCTCGGTCACCTGTTGCTGCACCCGTCGGAGTACCGGCGAGACGAGATGGAGATGGCGGCGGGGCCTGAGCGGGAGGCCGACGCGTTCGCGAGCGAATTCCTGATGCCAGAGACGGCGTTCGCGGACGAGTGGGACGCGACCAGGGGGCATTCGCTCCTGGTCCGCGTCCTCAAGGTGAAGCGGATCTTCCGCGTGAGCTACATGACCGTACTCTACCGACTGGTGGAGACGGGCCGCGAGGCGTCGGAGGTCTGGGGCGCCTTCCAGCGCCAGCATCGTGAGCGTTTCGGCAAGACGCTCCGGAGGATCGAGGAGCCGGAGGCGCTGGAGAAGAGCGAGTTCGGATGGGACTGGCGCCGGTCGGGCGAACCGGCAGGTCTCTCGGAGCACGACTTCCTCGAAGACCGGTTGTCGCGGCTCGTAAGACGGGCGCTTGAAGAGGAACGCATTTCGATTGGACGCGCCGCGGAGATCCTGGGCGTCTCCCTTGACGAGATGCGGAAGCGGGCGCGGGAGTGGGCGAGGTAGGCACCGTGCCGACGGACCCGACCGTGCTTTTGGCCGACGCGGATGTGCTGATCGACTACCGGGACTCCGAGCTGGCGATCCTGGGCCTCGTCGGGCAGCACGTGGGACGTGTGGCGATCCTGCCATCGGTGCTCGCCGAGGTGGAGGCGGTGACAGCGACGGAGTGCGCCGCACTCGGCATCGAGATCGTGGAGGTCGAGACGGAGCGGATGCTCCGGGCGGCGGAGACCGAGTCCCGGGTGTCGTTCAACGACCGTCTCTGCTTCGTCACGTGTCTCGAGGAGGGGTGGACGTGCGTCACCAACGACGGCGCCCTCCGACGCCTCTGTGAACGCCATGGTGTCGAGACCCGCTTCGGCCTCGCCCTCATGGTGGATCTGGTAGCGGCCGGGGTACTCCCCCGCGCGCGAGCCGAGGTTGTCGCGCGCCAGATTCACGCAGCGAACCCCCTGCACATCAACCAGCGTGTGCTCAGCCGCTTCGTCAGCGCCCTCGACACCTTGGTGCTCGTGTAGCACTGGTTTTCGGAGCCGGCCCGCGTCCGACGGGCGGGTGGCGCGGGATTGTGTGATCCAGCGCCCGACGGCGCCGAGGCGCTCCGCCGGGACTCCGGTCACGGTGCCCCTGACGGTCCACCACCTCGAACCGCAGCGAGAACCTTGTCCTTGGACAGCGAGCGGTACCGGGACGACGAAGACACGGTGCGGAGTCGCTGCCGAGCGAGCCGCTACGGCAGATTGTTGTAATTTCAATTATAATCGAAAATATTGGTGATTTCAGATTCTGTTCTTGTGTGTGCGAAATGGAGCTCCTGCGCCACCACTACCTCGACCGCCTCCGGCAGTTCCTGGACGTTCCCGCCATCACGGCGGTGACCGGCCTCCGGCGGGCCGGAAAGAGCGTTCTCCTGCGGCAGTTCGCGGCCTCCCTGCGTGACGAACGGCAGGTGGTCTACGTCGACAAGGAGTCGTTCGCGTTCGAATCGGTGCGGACCGCCCGCGATCTGATCGACCACGTCGAGTCCACCACGCGGCGGGGCGAGCCGCGGGTGGTGATCGTCGACGAGGTGCAGCAGATCGCCGACTGGGAACGCGCGGTCGCCTCGCTGAACGGCGAGGACCGCACCGAGGTCGTCATCTCGGGCTCCAACGCCACGTTGCTGTCGGCCGAGCTCGCGACGCTGATCGCCGGCCGCTACGTCACGCTGCAGGTGTTTCCGCTGACGCTGGCCGAGTTCGGCGAGCTGTACCGGCAGCGTCCCGGCGCGGCGGCAGACGACGCCGAGCTGTTCCGGCTCTACCTGCGCATCGGCGGCCTGCCCGGACTGCTCCACACCGACCTGAGCGACCTCGTGATCGATCAGATGCTGGCGGACATGGTCAGCACCATCGCCATCCGGGACGTCATCCGGCGTCACCGCATCCGCGACGTGGCCCGGTTCGAGGCGATCACCCGGTTCGCGGTCGACAGCGTCGGCAGCCTGGTGTCCGCGAAGCGTATCGCCGACTTCCTGAAGAGCCAGCGCAGGACGACGGCGGTCGATACGGTGCTCAACTACCTCGCGCACCTGGGCGACGCGTTCCTGCTGACGGCCGTTCCCCGCTTCGACCTGCAGGGCCGAAGGCTGCTGCAGGTGAACCGGAAGCACTACCTGGGCGACATCGGCCTGCGCAACGGGATCGTCGGCTACCGCGAGAGCGACATCGGCGGCGTGCTGGAGAACCTGGTCTTCCTGGAGCTGCGCCGCCGCGGCTACACGGTGACGGTCGGCGTGGCGGGACCGCGAGAGATCGACTTCGTCGCGGAACGGCGGTCGGGCCGTCGCTACGTGCAGGTCGCCTACCTGCTCGAGTCGCCCGCCACCATCGAGCGCGAGCTCGGGGCCTTCGCAGCGGTTCGCGACGCCTACCCTCGGGTGCTGCTCTCGCTCGATCCGCACCAGCCGGCCGATCTTCAGGGCGTGCGACACCAATTGTTGACCGACTTCCTGTGCGGCGCCCCGCTCGGCGGTTCGATGGACGACGGGCAATGATGGCGGACCGGCGGGCGGCTGGGCGCCCGAGCCCGAAAGACATCATCACATCGGTCCTCGAAGACGTGATAATGTTCGAGTCTGACCCTGTCGACCTCCTATCGACAGGGAGACGCGAATGGCAGAGGACTCGAAGATCGCCGTGAACGTCGCCCGGCTGCGGCTGGCTCGCCAACTGACACAGGAGCAGCTCGCGGCAAGGGCGGGGATCTCACGGGTGGCTTTCGGGAAGATCGAACGGGGGGTGGTCGTCCCTCGGGCACGCACGCTCGCCGATCTGGCCGTGGCGCTGGCGGTGCCCGTTGGTGAGCTCGTCACGCCGGTTCGGGCGCTCCAGAGCGTGCGGTCCGCGCCAGGGCGCAGGTTCACGGGCGAGAACAGATCCTGGCGGCGGTCGCGAACTGGCTCGACGCCTACGCCTGGCTCGAAGCCGAGATGGGCGACCGCCCGGTGTTCCGCTTCGAGGCCGCCTCGGGGGGTGGGGGAACGCCGGCGGGAATCGCACGAGCCGCTCGCCGCGCGGTCGGGCTCGAGTCCGGGGAACCGGTACGGAACGTCAGCAGGCTCATCGAGGAGAACGGCGTGAAGCTCCTGCTGATGGAGACGGCGCGCGACTCCTTCTTCGGGTTGAGCGTCGGCAAGCGTGACGGCGGACCGGCCGTGGTGGTCAATACGTGGGACCGGATTTCGGTGGAGCGCTGGATCTTCACCGCGGCGCACGAACTGGGACACCTGCTGCTGCACCCTGCCGAGTACCGGCGGACGCGACCGAAATGCCGAGCGAGCCGGAGCGCGAGGCCGACGAGTTCGCAAGCGAGTTCCTGATGCCCGAGGCAGCTTTTTCGATGGAGTGGGACGCGACCGGCGGGCACCTCCTGCTGATTCGCGTGCTGAAGGTGAAGCGCATCTTTCGCGTGAGCTACATGACGGTTCTGCGCCGGCTGGTGGAGACCGGTCGCGAGTCATCCGACGTCTGGGACGTCTTCCAGCACCAGCACCGCGAGCGTTTCGGCAGGACGCTGCGGAAGATCGAGGAACCGGAGGCGCTTGCGCAGAGTGAGTTCGCCTGGGACTGGCGTCGGTCGGGCGAACCGGCGGGTCTCTCCGAGCACGATTTCATCGAGGATCGGCTGTTGCGGCTCGTACGACGGGCGCTCGCAGAGGAACGCATTTCGCTCGGACGCGCCGCGGAGATCCTGGGACTCTCCCGTGACGACATGAGGATGCAGGCACGTGATTGGGCGGGCTAGCGCTGGTGCCGGCGGACGCAGCGGTACTACCGCCGACGCGGGACTCCGATGGACGGGATTCATCGTGACATCGCCCGAGCTGGAGGCGTTCGAACGGTGCCGGCCTTGAGCGAACAACCCGACGGTGGCGACGGGGCGGAGGCCGGATGAGGTGCGAGGTCGAATACACGGACGAGTTCGAGATATGGTGGAACGGCTTGCTGGAATCGGAGCAACGGTCGGTGAACAAGGCGGTCACGAAGCTCGCGTTGAAAGGTGTGGCGTTGCGGCGGCCGGACACGTCGGGAGTCAAGACTTCGCGGCACGGGCACATGCGGGAGCTACGGGTGCGGACGCATCCGCCGATCCGGATCTTCTACACGTTCGATCCGCGGCGGACGGCGACCCTGCTGATCGGTGGGCACAAGCCACATCCACAGCGTTTCTACGAGGAGCACGTCAAGCGAGCTGGCCGGATCTACGATCAGTACCTGTGCGGGATCGAGGGGGAACGTCAGCAGGGACGCGACCGACCAGGGGGAGGGCGCTCACGATGACAGGGCATCATCCGTGGGACGAGTTGATGAAGAAGCACTGCACACCGGAGGAGCGCGAGCGCATGCGGAGATATTGTCAAATGTTGTGGATTGGAAGTTCCGGCGTGATCAGGCGGCCTCCTTCCGAGCCCCGGTCTCCGTGTCACCGCGCGCCTGCGGCAGGCCGTCGACGAACCGCACCCCGGCTCGCACCAGAGGCAGCAGGCGCGCCCCGTTCAGCCGACGCCACCGGCGTTGCGCCATCTCGAGCAGCTTGAACGCCATCAGCAGGCCCTTGGTGCGGGAGCCTCGGGAGCGCGCGGTGTCGGACCTGGCCCGGCGTGGCTTCAGGGGGGGCGGCGCAACAGCCCAGGAAGACGATGGCGTTCCGGTCTTCCGGGTGCCGCCCGATGCACCGCCGAACCAGCGAGCACGTTCAGAGGGCGCTCGACGAGTGGCCGTGACTCGATTGCTCGACGTCAACGTGCTCATCGCGCTCACCTTGCCCCACGACGTGCACCTCAAACGGCGAGCCTTTCTGTGGGCGAAATAGATCAGAGGACCGATGGGCCGTGTATCGACTCGGGAGCAGAGGGTCCGTCTCTTCCAGCGGGGCAATGATCGGTGCCCGATCTGCCTGACCTGCTTTACCGAGGAGGGCATCGAGGCTGGCAAAGAAGTTACGCTTGAGCACGTACCCCCAAGGTCGTTCGCACTCGGGGGGCTTGCGATGTGTCTCACCTGCGCAGAGTGTAACAACCGCGCGAGTCGGGCCGAGCAGGTGGCAGCGGCTGTGATCAGGGGACGTGAGAAAGTACGGGTCGATGTCCCGGGACTCCCGCCTTTGTCCGCCTATGTGCCTCAGCGTGAGAAAAACGGCGTGTGGCAATTGGTAACGCCGCACCGCACGGATATACCACGGAACTTCTTTGAAGCTGGATGGCGCGAAGCCAACAGGACCGGCCTCACAATACACGGTTGGACCACACCGCACTACAAGGATGTTCCGTGGCTGAAAGCGGCGTACTTGGCAGTGTTTTCCTTATTGGGAGTGTACGGCTATAGGTACGCGAAGGGAGCCGCTACGGCGGAAATACGCAGACAGATCAGGGAACCGGAGCGGATGATAACCTCGGTATGCCAGTCCGACATCGTTTCGTGGGAGGGACCTTCTGGCATCGCTGTGAGCGATCAGATTCCCGGCTGGATCGTGAGGATGGGAAACCGCATCATCTTGTTGCCGGCCGGTTGGGACACGACGTTCCCTGAGTGGTTCGCCACTCGACGAGAGAAGCCGATAATCGTCGAAAAGGCATCCGTCTGGCCCCTCTGTAAGTTTGGAACCGACTCTGGCGCGGGGTCATTCGCGTTTCGGGAGGGGTGTCACGCACTGGAGATGCTGGGCGAGGGTGCATTCGGCAAACAGGGGTCGGTGATGCAGGAGGGTGAAAGGACTTCATTTGTCGTGGTCGACTGCTGTGGGCAAGAAGTAACCGTAATGTCGACTGAGACGGTGACAGCCGGCGAGGATTTGGAGACTCCTCAAGCGCCGAAGACGGATGCGCAGCCGGCACGTCGGGCCTGCTCATCGCTGGTCACCGGCTCAGCCCGTACGTCTCCGCTAGACTCCTTGAACGGGCGTGATCTTCACAGTTGAGTCAAGTTTTGATCGTGTTTTGTTGTCTTCGGTTACCGGGTAGAAGCGAGAAAATCGGCGAAGTGGTGTGCAGGTACGGCGGACATGTGCCGATACGTGGGTTATGGCTCGCGAGGGCGGCGGACGCGGCGGTTCGAACGTGCCTCGGCGAGGGCAGGATCCGCGCGACAAGCGCATCGAGAAGCTCGAGCGGGAGAACGCCAAGCTGATCGACCGCTTGGCGCGCACCACCCGCGAACGGGACCGCTGGAAGCGCCGCAGCGAACGCCTCCAGAAGCAACTCGACGACGCCCGGCGCGACGGCCGTCGGCAGGCCGCCCCCTTCGCCAAGGACCGGCCGCAGGGCGACGGCAAGCGTCCCGGGCGGCGGGCCGGGGTGGAATACGGGCCTCAGGGGTCCCGACGCCGCCCGCCGCGGGTCGACGAAACCCATGCGGCGCCGGCGCCGAAGGCGTGTCCCGACTGCGGTGGCCGCATCCAGGTGACCCGCGAGGCCTCGCAGTATCAGGAAGAACTCCCGCCGGTGGACCTCATCGTACGATGCTTCAACATCGAGGTCGGCCGCTGCTCCCAGTGTCGGCGCCGCGTGCAGGGCCGCCACCCACTCCAGACCTCCGACGCCCTGGGCGCCGCCGCGGTGCAGTTCGGCCCGCGGCTCGCCTCCCTCGTCGTCGAGTTGCACAACGAGATGGGCGTGCCCTTCGACAAGGTCGTCCACCTGCTGCGGACCCGGTTCAACGTCCAGGTCACCAAGGGCGGCCTCGTCCGTCTGCTGCACCGGACCGCCCGCGACGCCATGCCGGCCTACCGCGAACTCCGCCGGCAGGTCCGCACCGCCCCGGTCGTCACCCCGGATGAGACCGGCTGGCGCGTCAACGCCATCCCCCACTGGCTGTGGACGTTCGTCACCCCGGAGACCACCGTCTACGCCATCCGCCCCGGCCGCGGGTTCGACGATGCGACCACCGTGCTCGGGGCCGACTACGCCGGCGTGCTCGTGCGCGACGGGTGGCAGGTGTATCGGTGCTACAAGGGCGCGTTGCACCAAAGCTGCGCCAATCACCTGATCAACCGCTGCAAGAAGCTGCAGCAGAGACACCCCTACAGCCCCTGGGCCCCGCAGGTCAAGGCCGTCCTCCAGGCCGCCCTGGCCGTGCGGGACCGCTGCCGGAACGGCGAACTGACCCGCCATGGTCTCGACTCGCTCCGCGGCCGACTCGAGGCCCGCCTCGGTCGGCTGATCGACGCGCCGCCGCCGTTGAAGGCCGCCAAGCGCTTCGCCAAACACCTCGCCAACGAATTCTCCGCCCTGTTCCTCTTCTTGCGGGACCCGTCGATAGACGCCACCAACTGGCGGGCCGAACAGGCCATCCGGCCCGCCGTCGTCATCCGCAAGGTCTGCGGCGGCAACCGCACCCGCAAGGGCGCCGACACCCAGCAGGTGCTGTCGAGCGTGGTGCGTACCGCCCGCCAGCGCGGCCTCGACCCGCCGGACCTGATCGCCGAGATGTTGCACGCCCGTGAGCCTGCCGTTCCCGAGGCGTTCGGACTCCCCCCACCGCCCGCGTAGGCGGGCGGCGCCCGCACCGCCGCTCACCAACGCCCCCACTGCCCCGCAGCCCGCCGTCGCGACGGGTCACGTACCACCACTGACTCTTCACGGTCGGCCGGGCGCCGAGTGCGCAGCGGGCTGCCGACCCCTCGACCGACACCGCCCGCCGACGGCCGTGCATCCGGCTCCGGCCCGACATCGTAAACGCTGCCGACAACCCGGCCGAGACCCCAAGCAATCAAACCAACCGCGCCGCGGCACTGGAATCTCCTACGTTTCGAGCCCATTCTCCGGCCGTGTCACCCTGTAACCAAATACGTTTTGTTCGCTGTCATGGGAGCGACCACAGCATCGGCGACTGCGCAGATCTGCATGCTTCGTCGGTCTGAGTTTTCCACCCGGCAGGGCCGGACCCGCGTATGGATGAAACAGGTATCGTGTAGGGGCTTGGCGCTGGCCCAGAGGTCGGCTTTTCCTTGGTGCCGAGAGCTCGTGTCTGAGTTGGACCGGGAGTCCCGCGAGCACCCCGTATTGCGAGACCGGCTTGTCCGGTGAGCGCGTCCAGTAGATTGCGTATCTGCGGACTCCACGCCAGCGCCCTTGCGATCAGGAGGTGACGGATGGAAGTCTTGCATCGTCGATGCGCCGGGTTGGATGTGCACTCGCGGCAAGTGACCGCGTGCGTGCGCGTGGCGGCGGCGGGTAGTACGGTTACGACCGAACACCGCGAGTTTGCGACCACGACGGCGGGCCTGTTCGAACTGTCGGCGTGGCTGACCGAGGCCGGCTGCACGCACGTGGCGATGGAGGCGACCGGCGTGTACTGGAAACCGGTGTGGCACATCCTCGGAGACGAAGAGTCGTTGACGCTGGTGCTCGCCAACGCGCGGCATATCCGAAATGTTCCGGGCCGCAAGAGCGACCAGAAGGACGCGGCCTGGATCGCCGACCTGCTGGCGCACGGGCTGATTTCGGGCAGCTTCGTGCCGCCGGCCCCGATTCAGGAACTGCGCGACCTGACGCGGACCCGCAAGCAACTCGTCGCTGAGATCGCGCGGCACACGCAGCGGCTGCAGAAGACACTCGAAGACGCGAACGTGAAGCTGACGCGCGTGGTCACCGACATCCTGGGCGCCAGCAGCCGGGCGGTCCTCGCGGCGCTCATCGCCGGGGAGACCGACCCCGAGCGGCTGGCCGATTGCACCACCGGGCGCCTGAAGGCCGGCCGCGCGGACATCGTCGCCGCGGTGCACGGCCGGGTGACGGCGCATCATCGCTTCCTGCTGGAATTGCATCTGGCGCAGATCGACGCGCTGAGCGCCACCGTGCAGAAGGTCGAGCGGCAGGCCGACGAGGTGCTGCGCCCTTTTCGCGAGGCGGCCGACCGGCTGACGACGATACCCGGGGTCAGTGAGACGGTCGCGCGGGTGATCATCGCCGAGGTCGGCGTGGACATGACGCAGTTTTCCAGTGCGGGCCATCTGGTCTCGTGGGCGGGCCTGTGCCCGCGCCTGGACGAGAGTGCGGGCAAGCGCCGCTCGACCCGGATCCGTCATGCGACCCCGTGGCTGAAGACGGCGCTGGTCCAGGCCGCGTGGGCGGCGACACGGAAGAAGGACAGCTACCTGCAATCCCAATTTAGGCGCCTCAAAGGCCGGCGCGGCCCGAAGAAGGCGATCATCGCGGTCGCCGCCTCCATGCTGACCGCTGTCTACTTCATGCTCCGCGACGAGACGGACTACCGCGACCTCGGCGGTCGCTACCTGGCCGACCGCGACAAGGAGCGCACCAAGCAGCGCCTCCTGCGGCGGCTGCACGATCTCGGCGTCGTTGTCGAAGTGAAGGCCGCCTGAATCCGTGATCAACACGTGAGTTTCCCAGTAGGCGGAGCCTCGCTAGACGCCTTGAACAGGCGTGATCTTTACAGTTGAGTCAAGTTTCGCGTCAACGTCCCCCTTCGGGGTCCCCCTTCTCCGGGTCGGCTACGCGGCGGGCACGTGGCCGTGCCAGAGGCGGTCGACCTCGCGATCGTAGGTGGCGACGGCTTCACGCAGGCGCGTGGTCGATTCCCCGTCGAGGGTGGCCGACAAGACGGGGCCGAGAACGCGTGCGTGCGTGCGGTGATACGCCAGACCGACGCACACCCCGACCGCGGTGAGCCGATACCGCTGCGTGCGGGGAATGCGCTCGATGAGTCCCCGCAGCCGGAGCCGACGCAGGTCGTAGGTCATCCGTCCTGCGCCGTAGTCGTCGGGCGGGAGCCCGCAGAGCGGAGCCACGGCCTCCCGGAGCTCGCGGTTGCGGAAGCCGCAGGGCAGCAGGTCGAAGCGCAGCAGGGCGGCGAACAGCGCCTGCACCCGCGGGTCGCCGAAGCGCAGAGCCGAGGCGCGTTGGCCGTCGATGAGGGCCGGACGGTGCAACCGGTCGAGCACGTCGACGCCGAGGGTGCAGTCGTGGCTGAGGCGTTGGACGCCGAGCAGGCGTCGATTGGCGGCGAAGCCGATCTTCTTCAGATCATCGAGGTTCCTCAGCCGGCGGCCGACATCGAAGTCGTACGTGTCGTTGATGACCGTCTCGGTGCGCAGGGCGCGGCCCTCCTTGTGGTACTGCTTGATGCGCGAGTGCTTGTAGTCGACGTGCAGCGACGGGGTGACCCCGTCGGTGATGACGCGGGTGCGATACCGCGTGGGAGTGCGTCGGTTGACGCGCCGGTTGAAGATCAACTGCACGTGGTCGGGCCGACCCATGTCGAGGTTCTCGCGCACCACCTCTTCGAAGAAGACCCGCCCCTGAGCGGGCCGGTCGAAGACCTGGGTCAGAGCGAACTCGGCCTGGAGAATCGAGACGTCGTAGCGGATGCCCTGTCGCCGGTCGCGAGCCGCGAAGGGGTGGGGCAGGCGGGCCAGCCACTTGCGCAGCAGCGCATCGACCTTCGGCGCCGTCAGGCCGTTGGCGAGCCGCTGCATCGCGGCGGGGTCGGCGCAACGCAGAATCCCGTTGTCGAGCGACTCGTACCCGATGCCCCGCTTCGTCAACTGGCGCTTGAGGTACTCGTGCCCGTTGATGCACAGCTTGGCGTTGTAGGGGAAGTACGAGCAGAACTTCAGGAAGAACGGGCCGAAGTCGTCGTCCACGGCGTAGACGTAGAACTGGTTGACCATCGCCGTCGAGGCGACCAGCCAGGGATAGGTGTCGCCGGTGGCGGGGTCGTGGCGGCGTTCGGTGCGCACCACCTTCGCCTTCTCCTGCGCCTTGCCGATGTAGAGGACACCCTCGCCGCCGGTCCAGTTGCGGAGGTACTGCCGGGTGCGGTCGTCCTTGCGCTCCCCGCGGCGGAACGACACGATCTCGATCCGGTTGCGGGCCGCGAAACTCTCGACGGCGTCGACGAAGCGCCGGGTCATGGGGGCCATCAGGGCCGAGGACGGTACGGCCGCGCCCCGCATCTTGCGGAAAAAGTACGCCGCCCCGGCGGCCCTCTGGAGGAGGGGCACGTAGACGTTGAGGTACATCCGGTCGACGCACTCCAGGGTCAGGGTCGTGTGCTCTGCCAACACCTCGGCGACGGAACGTGCTACCTTCATGGTCGGACTCCGGTCGATGGGCTCCTCACCGGCCAGTTTACGGCCACCCTCGCCTCCGGGCGACCATGAAGGCGGCTTCGCGCCGCGGCTGGAGCAGCGGCCGGAGTCCGCTTCCACCGTCAGCAGACGCCGAGGCCCACATGCCTCGTCGGTCTGAGGCGGAGCCTCGCTAGAGCTAGATCGCCAGCTTGGCAAGCAGCACAATCACGAGCCCGACGACGTTCGTGCCGGCCTGCCAGCGTCGAGTACGGCCGAGTCGCTGCTCCAGCGTGTGAATGCGACGTTCGCCAGCCCCGATCTGCTGTGCTCGACCGCGTCGAGGCGCTCCGGCGGGATGCCGGCCCCGGCGCCGGAATCGTCGACGCGGAGGAAGACGGCGCCCCCGGTTGCGTTCGCGAACGCAACCAGCTCAGCCGCGAGGTCCTCGGTGTTGGGGGGGCAGGACGCCGCGGTCGGCGAGACGAAGGGTCTTGAACTCGGCCAGACCGTCCTCTCCGGCGCGGAGCTGGTTCAGAATCACTGCCCAGTCCGGCGTTGGCTCCGGGCGGTCACCGTTGCGGGCCGGTGACCCGGATCCGCCCGCCACGCACGGTGACGAGCGCCTGCAGGTCCAGCGCTTCGCCATGTTCCTGGAGCACCTCGGCCATCAGGGCGAGGCGGTCGCGAACCGGCACATCGGGCAGCCGGACCAAGCCTGCGTGCGCTGCTCCGCCGACGTACACCAGTCTGCCGAAGTCCCTGTCGAGCGTGACCAGAATCCTGTCCTCCGCGGCGGCGCGTTCAAGCAGGGCATGATCGCCTGGATCGGATTCTTCTCCCGCGTCCAAGACGTCGTGACCTTTGGCGCGCAGCCATTTGGCGAGCCGTCGGCCTGCGCAGTGGTCGACGAGGAACTTCACCGTCTCGCCACCGAGACGGCGGCCAGCGTGTCGTCCGCTATCGCCGCATGCGCGTAGGCGATGCACGCCCGGATGTCGTCGGCCTCGAGCCTCGGGTAGTCGTCCAGGATCTCCTCCGGCGTGGCGCCCTGCGCCAACAGGCTCAGGATCAGCTCGACCGAGAGCCGCATGTCGCGCACGATCGGCTTGCCGCCGAAGACGTCCGGTCGCACGGTGATGCGTTCGAGCAGTTCGGAATGACTCATTGCTTCCACCCTCCCGTCGTCGGGGACTCCCATCGGCATTCGTACCGCGCTCCAGGCGACCTCCCTGGTCAGCCCTGGTTCCGCTACTCGAACAGCTTCCGCTGCCGACGCGTCGGAAACAGCTCGGGCTGACGACCCGGCCCGGTCTCGGCGACCCGTTGCGCCGGCATGCCGACGTCCGTCGCGGGCATGGCCCGTCCCCCCCGGCGTCGATAGGCGTCGCTGTCGAGAAGCTCGCGGGCGTGCAACTGGTCGAGCAGCCGGGCGTAGCCATCGTCGTGCAGATGACCGGCGCGGCGCAGATCGGCGACCATCGACCAGTAGGCGCCCTCGTACAGGATGTCTCGCGCACGGATCTCGGCCAGCACCGTCACGTAGCCGTCGTCGCCGGTCAGGTCTTGCGTGAACGGGTCCGTGAGCAGGCCGCGGTAGTCTTCGCCGTCGGTCGTCCGTTGTGCGATCAGGTCGACGACACGCAATGCGTAGCCGTGCTCGCCCAGCAGGTTGCGGGCGTGCAGGTGGCACTCGCGCCACGACTCGTCGGCGCTCTGGGCGAGCTGCCAGTCGTAGAAGCGGGGGCCGAGGCGGCTGGCCACGGGCTGGGGCTCACGGGCGCGCTCGTCGTGGCCGAGGCCGTAGTCGGCGAGACGCAGGGTCTCGGGCAGCATCCAGCCTTCGCCGTCGTTCTGGGTGAGGAAGGCCTCGATGCCGCGCTCGCGGTTGCCGCCGGCCGCGTCGATGTGCGCCTGGAGGTCGTGGAAAGCGACGAGGGTGAGGACGGTGTGGCGCAACTCTGGGGGCTTGTCGCGGTCGACGCGCCAGAAGCCGCGCGGGTCCAGCGACGCGGCAGCGGACGAACGCTGGCCCACGGCGTCGGTCGGCAGGTCGCAATCGCGCAACACGTGGCGGAGGTCGGCGGCGTCGAGGCCGAACGTCGCACTGGCGACGGCGTCCACCATCGCGCGCAGCCGCAGCCGCTCGCCCGGATGCAGCGCATCGGGTGCGTCCGTGGGCTGAGCCGCCTTGAAGGGCGCGAACAGGCTCGGGAAGAGGTTCAGCTTCTTCACACTCGGCAACAGCCCCGATGCGTCCGAGACTCGGGGCAGTGCGGCCTCGGCGAGGACATACCAGTTGAGCGTCGCCCCTCCGAGACGCCTGCGGACGAGCCAGTCGAAATGAAAGCTGCCGAGCAACGCCATGGAGTTGGCGATCGAAACGCTCCGGTTCTCGGCAAACTGCAGGATCGGCACCTTGTTTCCGCAAGGGAACGAGGGAAGGACAGCACACATGAAGGTACGCGCGTCGGTGCTGCGAGCCACGTCGCGGTAACCGATCCTCAAACGGGCGTGGCCGCCTTCCAGTCCGGCGTTCTCCGCCGCCATCAGGTACTGCGGATTCCAGTGCAGGTTCCCGAGGTCGCTGTAGTCCCACTTGGCCCGCAGGCCGGTGCCGCTGAGCCAGCCGCGAGCACTCGGCAGGAAGGGCTGGATCATGATGCCCTGGTACAGGGGCAGCGCGATGTCGCGGACCTCTTCCTCTCGAACCCATGTGTCACCGTTCCGCGACAGGATGACGCCGGCGGAAAGCGCCGCCCGCGGAACCGGAAGACCGTCGTACGGCGGCTGCGCGCAACGCGCGCGCCGGGCGGTGCGCACCACGTCGCCCGGCTTCAACCGATGCCCGTGCACGAACCGCGCCTCGGCTTCCCGTCGTTCGGGGCCGACGGTGGTGTCGAACAGCCAGCTTTCGAGCTCGAGCGCCGCCGGCTCCGGCCGGGGCGGGTCGACCCCCATCTCCTCCCACAGTTCCTCGATGGGCCGCCAGTCGCCGAGCAGCCACCGGCTGTACTCGTCCGGCCGGTAGCCCTTCGCCTCCCACTGAGGGCGCGGGGAGAAGAGGCTGGAGTCGTTCGTCATGTCAAATTCGCGTGCGTAGCGGATGCCCCAGCCGTCGGGGCCGTCGTCGCCGAGCAGGACGGCGTTGGCGTAGATCTTCTCCAGGATCTCCAGGTCGCGCTGCGACTGGATCTCGAGAAGGGCGCGGCTCTTCGGGCTGAACCGCTGGATCTGCGCCCGGGTGTAGGGCGTGGCGAGGTCCTCGGCGCGCTCCCAGTCGTCGGGGTTGCGGCGCATGAAGACGGTGCGGATGGCCTCGGTGGCGCCGCCCTTCTCGACGACGACGGGGTTGAACTTGTAGCTCCTGTGAATCGGGAAGACCTTGTCGCGGTTCTCCACGCCGAACAGCCACTCCCACCGGCAGCGTTCGATGAACAGATCGCGCAGGGCGCCGGTGCCATGGTCCGAGTACAGCCCCGAGGGCACCAGGAAGCCCAGCCGGCCGCCCCGCGCGTCGGCGTCTGCCGTGCGCTCGCCGCTGGTCTTCTCGGCCCGCGTGTCGGCGTCGCCGTCGCATTCGTCACCGGTGTTCGCGCCGCTGGCGCCCGGCCCTGGTGGCGTCAGGAGCGCATGGGCGGTTTCGAGGAACAGCTTGTAGAGGTTGAGGTCGGCCGAGCCCTGGTGGCGGAACGGGTGAGCGGAGTCGGCGAAGCCGGCGGACTTGAGGCGGGCGCGCCGCCAGCGTTCGTGAAGTTGCAGGTTCGTCGCACCCCGGGCAACGGTGAAGCGATCCGTACTCGTGGCGTTCTCTTCGGGGTCACCGAAGGGATTCCGCGCGTGGCTCGTGAAGTTGGACTGGGCGCGGAACCGTGCGCCGTAGTCGAGCCACGCGCGCTCCGTGCCGGCGTCGGCGAAGTACTCGGTCTGCTTGTCGAGGGCCTGCTGCTTGCCGTACGAGCGGTAGAGCGGATCGAGGTTCGAGAAGAACTCCTTGGAGACCGGCTTGGCGATGTCCCACGGCGGATTCCCCAGCATCGCATCGAACCCGCCGCCCGCGCGCCGGAACACGTCGGGGAACTCCAGCTCCCAGTGGAAGAAGCGCATCTCGGCCGCGATGCGCCGGGCGACGGCGAGGGTCGCGGCCGGCGGGTCGGCGAGGGTGCTCGGCAGCGGCGCGTGGTCGAGGGCGTCGGCCGGCCAGAACCAGCACGCGCACCAGAGGTCCATCGCGTCCTTGAGCGCGCGCCACGCCGCCGATCCGACGAGTTCGTCTTGGTACAGGCGCGCCCGCTCGGCCGCGTCCTGCACGGGCATGCCGTGCATGCGCGCGAGAACCGCGAGGGCGGTGTCGTGGGCGGCAGCCGACTGCTCCAGCAGGTCGGGCGAGAAAAGGTCGGCGCCCCGCAGGAATTGCCGCAGGTCCGGCGTCAGCGTCTCCTTGACGAACGCCTTGATCGCCTTCGTGCGCGCACCCTTCTCGAAGTGCACGCCGTTCGAGTGGTTCCTGTCGCCCCCCTCGCGGTTCTTCCAGGCCATCACGGGATAGTGCGCGAACTGGTCGAACCAGGCGCCGATCAGGGCGTTGCCGCACTTGACCTTGTGGTCGAGAAACCCGAACGGCAGGGTGCGGTCCATGGTCTCGATCCAGAGCGACAGGCGGCAGAGCTCCACCGCGAGGGGATCGAGGTCGACTGCGTAGATGCAGCGCTCCACGACGTGGCGCCGCAGCACCGCCTTGAGACGCGGCTCGAAGCTGTCGTCGTCGGGGCGGCAGGGAATCAGCTCGTCGGCCAGGGGGGAGTCGTCGGCGTCGTTGTCGTTGGCGCCCCGGATGCCGAGCAGGCGCACGAGTACACGGTCGCCGTCCGGCTGGAGGCGGTCGTGATGCTGGAGCGCCGCGTAGAGCGCGTCGGTCAGGAAGCGCAGCGCGGCCAGCGGAAAGGTGCCGGATCCGCAGGCGGGATCGCAGACCGTGAGGTCGAGGATTCGCTCGGGCGGCTTCGGTGTCCAGCGGGGGGGCGGCGCGTCGAGGTCGGGCTTGCCGTCCGCGCGGGCCGGAGGGTCGTAGGCGAGCGGGCGCAATGTGCGCTGCACGGTCGGCACCGCGAGGCCGGGGCGCGTGTAGAAGCTGCCCGAGCCCTTGCGCGTGCCGCCCCAGCGGACGAGGTACCACTCGCCGGGGAGGACGACGCGGGCGACGAGCTGTCGCGCCTTGGCCGCGAGGCGGCGCTCGAACGCGAGGCGGCGCTCGGGCGTGTCGCGGCCGCGGGGCTTCGGGAGCAGACGGGCCGCCTGCACCGCGCGGCGCGCCCATTGCTCGGCGCGCGTGCGGTTCCGTTGGCGCTCGTCCGGTGCGACGGCGACGTCGTGCGGGGGAACGCCCTCGGACGGCGAAGCGTCCGGGAGCCCGGAGAGCAGCGGCTCTTCCTCGGTCGCCGCGGCGTCCGCGGTGTCGTCTTCGGCGTCCGGGGCGTCGGTCTCCGTTGCCTCTTCGTCCGGTAGTTCGGCCGCCCCGCCCGACTTCTCCTTGAGCTTCTCGAACAGGGTCCGGAGCGCCCGGTCGTCCATGGCCTCCAGGCGCGACAGGGGCAGCGCCGGCTGGTCGCCCACCGACAGGAAGATCACCGGGTCGCCCGCGGGCGCGGTCTTCAGCTCGTAGTCGAGCAGCCCCTCGTAGAGAATGCCGATGTACTCGGAGGAGAGATCGGAGAAATCCACCGGAGCGACGGCCCGGACGCTGGACCTGCCCTGGCGGATCCGTATCGTCGTCCGCGTCAGGAGCTTCAGCATCTCGTGGACGTCGCGGTCCGGCATTGTCTCGTGCTCGAAGCAGGCCTGCTCGTACACGCGGATGGCTCGGGATACGCCGACGTCGGCTTCCATGGTCCCGGGTGCGAACAGATCGCCGCCGTAGGCGGTCACCGGCAGATCGGGGTGATGGGACCCGTCGCGGACGAGGGCGAAGAGGGCCAGGATGCGCGGCCATGCGCCGAAACTGCCGGCGAGGTTGCGGCCCCGCGCGGCGGCTCGTTCGAGCCGTTCGAGCAGTCCGTGCAGCCCGTAGCTTTCGTGATACAGCGGGTTGTCGCGGGGCAGCAGGTCGCGCGACTCCGCGAACAGGATCACCACCAGGCGCATCGCCACCCGGCAGGCGGCGCGGTAGATCTCGGCGGGCTTGGCCCCGAACATCTCCCTGACTTCGTCGGCGTCGGGCGCGGGGGCGCCGGCATCCTCGGCCAGGTACTCGACGTACTCCCGGATGTCGTCCGTTTCCCCGAGGGAGGACAGGGCGTCGCCGTGGGCCCGAATCAGGATCTCGACCGCTTCTCGCACCCGCTCGCCGAGCACCTCCGAGAGCTCGGCCTGCCCCTTGCGCGTGTCGCGGATGGCCTGCAGCAGCGGCGGTTCGGCGCCCTCCGCCTCGGGCGTCCAGACAGAGTGCTGCAGCAGCGTGCGCAGCACGGTCACCTGCGGCGACAGCTCGCCCTCCTCGAACCAGAGATCGAGGTCCCACTCGCACCAGGCGTCGTAGTCGAGCCCCGCGAACACCAGCCGCCACTGCCGGCCGTTCGTCACCAGCGCCAACTGGTCGCCGCCGGCGCGCAGCCAGCCGAGCACCCGGCTCACGACGCGGCGGCTCCGGCCGATGCCGAGCTGCCTGCCGTCGTCCAGGAACACCGGCAGCCGGGCGCCGCGCCGGCCCTGCCAAAGGTGGCGGGGCTTGACGGTCTCGCCGGTGACGGCGCGCCGCCCCCACGCGGCGGCCACGTGGCTGCCACGCGTCCAGGCGCCGGTCGATGCGTCGAGGCCGCAGACCTGCTCGAGCACGAAGGCGACGAAGGCCGACGCCTCGGCGCCGCCGTCCAGCATCGCAGCGGCGCGCTGGCGGAGCTGGCGCTCGGTCCACGCGTCGAGCGGGGCGGGCGCATGACCGGCGAGAGCCGCGAGGCGCGTGCCGTCGAGCAGCAGCCCGCCGTGGCGCAGGCGGTCCCAGCCGGGCAGGCCGGCTTCGCGGGACTGCCCTCCGGTTGCGTTCGACTTCGGCCCGGGCATCGTTCCGCTCAGTGTGACGTTTCCGGCAGGCGGACTTCCACCGCGACCGGGAACACCTGGGCCTCGCCCGCGAGGGTGAAGCGCTTCGGCAACAGGTGGTCGAGAATGCGCTCGCGCTCGCGCTGCAACTGGTCGCGGATCTCTTCGTAGTGCCGGCGGCGGCGCGCCAGCTCGTCCTGCTTCTCCTCGATGGACCGTTCCAGCGCCGCGAGGCGGTCGTCCTCGTCGAAGAGCCCGCGCTGGCGCGCCTTCTCGGTCAGGTCCTCCAGCTCGCGCGCCAGCCTCGCCGCCGTCGACTGCTCGATCAGCGCCGACACCTCGCCCTGACGCTGCCGGTAGCGCTCGTCCTCGCGGGTGCGCGCGGCCTCGCCGTCGACCTGGAGCTGGCGCCGCAAGCGTTCGGTGAGGTCGTCCCGGTAGCGGCGCAGCCGTTTCTGCACGCCGGCCCGGGCATCGTCGAAGAGGTCGCCCGCGCGCGCTTGCGCGGCCGGGTCGTCCGTGCCGAGGGCGTCGCGCAGGGTCTGCGCGGGGGCGTGGGGCAGCGGCTCGCCGGTGACGCCGTCGCGGACCGGGAGGGCCAGCGTCCGCACCCAACGGTGGAACGTCTCGCGCAGCTCGTTGACGCCGAGCTCTTCGACGCTGAGCAGGATCACGGCGTCGGTACCGGCCGGAACCGGTCCCAGTCGCACCGTCCAACGCGATGTTCCGGTCTCGTGCCCCGGTTGGCGGCTGCGCGTGAGGACGCCGAGGGCCCGCTGCATCAGGGGGTGGGCCAGGTGCACGAGCAACGCGTCCGGCCGGGGACGGAACACGCTCAACCGGCCGAGCCGCTCGATGAACGGCTCGCTGCTGAAAGCGAGCCGCGGCATCGGCCCGAATCCGCCGCCGGCCGCAGGGCGGCGCACGGCCTCGTCGATGACGTCCCGCCAGCCCGCGAGATCGGAGTACAGCATCCGGCAGAAGCCGGGCTCCCCATCGGCCTGGAGCTGCGGGCGCCCGGCGGGAATGGCGAGAGCGGCTTCGAGCGTGTCTCGCATCGCGCCGGGGTCGAGATCGATCTCCGCCGCCATGGCCTCGATCACCGCCGCCTCCCGCGTCTCCTCGTCCGCCACCGCGACCGTGCCGTCCGCCGCGAGGTCGGTGCCGCCACGGCCGGCGCCGGCGCTCCGGTCGAGGTCTGCCCGCACCGCCGCCGCGTCCTCGCCCCGAACCAGGCGGCGGTGCACGGCGCGGTCGAAGACCTCGTTCAGCGAGCCGAGATCCTCGCGTATCTCGTCGGCCTTGCGTATCACGTGAGCGAGAAAGGACAGATCGGGGTCGGCCGTGCTCGCGAAGTGATGCACGGTCACGTCGCGGGCCTGGCCGTAGCGGTCGATGCGGCCGTTGCGCTGCTCGAGGCGCGACGGGTTCCACGGGCAGTCGTAGTGGAGCAGACGGCGCGCGGTGCGGTGCAGGTTGAGCCCCTCGGACGCGGCGTCGGTGGCGACGAGAACCCGCACCGGCGACGCCGGGTCGTTGAACGCGGTCTTGACGTTCTCCCGGTCGGCCTGGTCCATCCCGTCGGGGCCGCCGCTGCCGAACAGGGTGAGGACGCGGTCGGCGGGGTACCGCCCGCGCAGTCGGCGGGTCAGGTAGTCGAGGGTGGTCTTGTACTCGGTGAAGACGATCAGACGTTCATCCGGCCGGAATGCCGGTTCGTTCCCCGCGCCGCCGCGGGTGCGGCCGGGAGGCTCCATCAGCAGGCGCTCGATCAGGGCCACGAGCGCGTCGAACCGCGCATCGGCGCTCGGCGTCTGCTCCACGACCGGCGCGTCGAGGTCGAAGCCGAGGGCGTCGAGCGCGTCCTCGATGTCGCGGAGCTCCGCGCGCAGATCGCCGGCGAAGTTCCGTAGCCAGGCGCCGGCGACGGTTGCGGCGGTGGCCTCGCGCTGCTGCGCTTCGCGGTCGTCGCCGGTCTCCTGCCGCAGGGTGCGCTCGGCCGCCGCCACGTCCTTGTCGGTGGCCGGCTCCGCCCGCGAGAGTCCCTGCCGCGCCCGGCTCCAGGAGTCGGCGAAGGCGGTGGGGCACGACAGCAGCCGCTTGTTCAGAATCTCGACCGCGAATGCGCCGGTTCGGCGCCGGGGCGCCGGTCCCTTCGCCACGAGGGCGCGAACGGCGGCGCGGAAGGCGTCGAAGGCGGCGGACAGCTCGGCTTCGGGGGGGTCGGGGTCGAGGAGGAGGGCTTCCGGCGACCGCCGGGTGCAGAAGCGTGGACCCGTGTCCTCTTCCTGCGAGGGGTGCCCCCTCGCGCTCCCCCGCTGAAGGCTCCCGGCGTTGATGTCGCGCTTCAGCCGGCGGACCACCACGTCCTCTATCCGCGCGCGCATGGCGGGGCCCATCTCGCTGGTGCGGGAGAAGCGCACGGGGTCGAGCATCTCGAGGAGCCCCGTGAACGAGCGCGTGTGTCCGTTGTGAGGGGTGGCGGAGAGGAAGAGGCGATGCTCGAACCGCGGCGCCACCAGCCTCAGCATGCGGCACAGCTCGCTGTCCTCGCCGAAGGGCGAGGGCATCAGGTTGTGGCACTCGTCGACGATCAGCAGGTCCCAGGGCAGGTGTGGGGAATCGTCGCGCGGGCGGCTGGCGGCCAGGAACTGCTCGAGCACGTCGGGCTGCCGCAGG
Source organism: Vicinamibacterales bacterium (assembly GCA_965215105.1). Lineage (GTDB taxonomy): Bacteria > Acidobacteriota > Vicinamibacteria > Vicinamibacterales > UBA8438 > JAJEEA01. The sequence goes on along the minus strand of OZ244051.1, from coordinate 3,856,701 downwards.
TAGTGATACGAGGCGACGATGCGGCTGAAGGAGCGCCAGGGCGTGGCGTCCATGCCGAGCCCGCGGCGCAGGCGCTCGGTCCTCTGCCGGTCGACCACGTCGAACCGCAGCGAGAACTTGTCCCACAGCTCTTCCCGCCACTGGCGCCGCAGCGAGGCCGGCGTGAGGACCAGGACCCGCTGGATGCGGCGGCGGAGCAGCAGCTCGGTGAGGATGAGGCCCGCCTCGACGGTCTTGCCGAGGCCGACGTCGTCGGCGATGAGCAGGTTGACCCGCGGCATGCGCAACGCCTTGAGGAGCGGCACGAGCTGGTAGCTCTCGATGCGCACGCCGCCATGGAACGGGCTCGCGATGGGCTCCCGCCGGGCGCGTCCGTCGCCGTCGCCGGGGTCGAGGTAGGGCGAGAGCGCCGTCCACCGCGCCGCCCGCACCAGCGCGTCGAAGTCGTCGGCGGGCATCGGGCCGCCGGCGTGCGCCGGGTCCGGCAGAGCGTTCGGTTCGAGCAGATGGCGACTGGCTTTGGGTTCGAGCTCCCACAGCAGGCGTTCCTCGGCCGGCGCGTGATCGTCGGTGTACTCCAGGTGGACGAGGTGGAGGCGCCCCGTCTCGCCGTCGAACGGCTCGACCGCCGCGACCACGCCGCGGCGGTTGCGGACGGTGGCGAGCATGCCGGCGCGGGGAACGGCGGGGTCGGTCGTCGCGGGGCTCACGGGCCGCTCCAGGGTGGCCGTCTCCGGGGACCTCAGTCCGCAGGTCGGCGGGGCGGAATCATCTGGTCGGTCTGCAGGGTCAGATCGGGAAGTGCGACCGGTGACAGAGACTCGCCGAGGCCGTGGCGGCGCGTGACGCGATACCCGTCGGAGGCCGGCTCCGAGGAGGCTTCGATCCGGTCATGCTCCAGATCCACGAGCCACACTTCGCGGATACCGGCTCTTGCGTAGAGCGGGATCTTGGTGCGCCGGTCGTAGTCGATGGACGAATCGGCGACCTCCACCAGCAGCAGCACGTCTGCCGCTTCGGGGTGGCCGAGGGCGTAGTCGTCGTCTCTCTCGACCAGCAGCATCAGGTCCGGCTGCAGCTCGGAACGCTCGGAGACGGCCAGCGGATTCTGCACTCGCACCAGCGCGCGGCCGGCGAGTCGGCCGGCCGAGTAGAAGGCCCTGGTGAGTCGATCGACGCAGGCGGCATGGCGGGTTCCGATCGGCGACATGACGATGACCTCGCCATCCAGGAGCTCGACGCGATCCTCGGGGGTGAGGATCCCGGCCCTCCCCATGGCGTGGTAGTCCTCTCGAGTGAAGCTCCTTCGCGGGAGGGACGCCGACGCTGGCATCGCGGTCATGCGTGCATCGTCGGTCGTCGACGGCATCGGCGCCATGGCCTCCATGGTACCCTCGCTCTCGCAGGACCGGCAACGGAATCAGAATCCCCGGTCATCGGACAGCAGCACGGAGCAGATGGATGTCGCCTGACAACGGAGCCGCCTCGGCGCCCCCCTTCGACGTGGTCGATCTGGCCCGGTCGCTCATCGACTTCGACTCGACGACGGGCGGGGAGGGCCCGGTCGCCCGGTGGCTGGCGGGGTGGCTGCGGGACCGCGGCTACGAGGTCGAGGAGCAGCCGGTCGAGGGCGACCGCATCAACCTCTGGGTCGCCCTCGGGCCGCCGGACGTGGTGCTGTCGACCCATCTCGACTGCGTGCCGCCGCACTTTCCGAGCCGCGAGGAGAACGGCCGGCTGCACGGGCGGGGGGCCTGCGACGCGAAGGGTATCGCGGCGGCGCAGATCGGGGCGCTCGACCGGCTGCGGGCGGCCGGCGAGACCCGGGTCGGGCTGCTGCTCGTGGTGGGGGAGGAGCGCGGCAGCCACGGCGCCCACGCCGCCAACCGGACCCCGCGCGGCTCGCGCTACCTCCTGAACGGCGAGCCCACCGACAGCCGCCTCGGCATCGCGACCCGCGGGGTCTGTCGGGTGCGGCTGTCCGCGACGGGGAAGACCGCCCATTCGTCGCATCCGGAGGAGGGCGTGTCGGCGATCGAGAAGCTGGTCGACGCCCTGGTGGCCCTGCGCACGCTGCCGCTGCCGTCCAGCCCGAAGCTCGGCGACACGAGCTACACGGTGACCCTGCTCGACGGGGGGGTCGCCCCGAACGTGGTGCCGCCCGCGGCGAGCGCGGACGTCAACTTCCGCACCGTCGGTCCGGCCGATGAGGTGCGCGCGGCCCTCGCCCCGCTGGCGAGATGGGTGGACGTGGAGGACGTCGCGGAGGTGCCGCCGGTGGAGCTGGTCACGGTGCCGGGGTTCGACACGGCGGCCTTCCGCTTCACCACCGACATCCCGTTCCTCTCGGCCTGGGGCCGGCCGCTGCTCTTCGGGCCGGGGTCGGTGCTGCGGGCCCACACCGCCGACGAGTACGTGGAGATCGACGAGCTGCGGGCCGCCGTCGACGGCTATGCGCGCATCGCGACGGCCCTGCTGGAGCGGGTGGAGTCCGAGCTGAACGGGTAACGGCCGGTCCGGCGCTCAGGGCCGCCCTGCCTGCTCCAGCCGCACGCGCGTGAGATCGACGCGCTGGAGCGGCGTCTCCCCGTCGACCGGGGTCGCCTCGATGCGGTCGACGGCGTCGATGCCGTCGACGACCCGCCCGAACACCGTATAGACCCCGTCGAGCTCGGCCGCGCGGCCGGTCACGATGAAGAACGACGTGTCCGCGCTCGCGGGATCGTCGCCGCGCGCCATCGACACGATGCCCTTCACGTGCGGCGTGTCGCTGAACTCGGGCTCGAGGTTGGCGATCAGGCTCCGCTGCTCCTCGGTCAGCGGCGTGCCGCGGCTGGGCACGAAGCCGGTCTGGATGACGAACCCCGGGGCGACGCGGTGGAACGCCATGCCGTCGTAGACGCCCGCCTGCGACAGGCGCAGGAAGTTGCGCACGTGCCCGGGCGCGCGGTCCGGGAAGAGCTCGAGGGTGATGGGCCCCGCGCTCGTCTCGAGCACCGCGCGGTACGCGGCGAGCTCGTCGACGGTCTCGGTCGTGAACGGCGGCGGAGGCGGCGGCTCCCAGTCGCGGACGGACACCGACACGATCTCGATCCGCTCGGTCGCCTTCCCCTGGGCGTCGACCGGCGTCTCGGAGATGCGGGTCACCACCGGCAGCCCCTCCGCCACCCGTCCCCAGATGGTGTGAGCGCCGTCGAGTCCGGGCTGGGCCACCACGCAGATCAGGAACTGCAGCCCCTCGCTGGCGGGATTGCCGGGCACTCCCACCGACGACACCGTGCCTGGGGTGTGCCGCTCGTCGCTGGGCTCGGATGCCACGAGGCCGAGGCCGCCGCGGCCGTACTCGTCGCGGCGGGCGGGGTCGGCGGATATCGGGTCGCCGCCCTGGACGATGCCGCGCGCCACCATCGCGTGGAAGGCGGTGCCGTCGTAGGTGCCCTCCTCGACCGTCTGCAGGAACAGCCCCACGTGGTTGGGGGCGGCGTCGGGCAGCAGGTCGATGACGAACGTTCCCGCCGTCGTCTCCACCACCGCCTGCTTGTCCCGCATCTCTTCGAGGCCGAGCGGGGTCACGAACAGCTCCTGCGCCGGCTGCGCCCCGGCCGCGCCGGCGAGAAGCCCGGCCGCCGCCAGCGCCAGCAGTGCCATCGCCGCAATGGGTCGTCTCACGTCGCATTCTCCACGCGTCATGCGGGTCGTCATCAATTCGCCCGGCCTGCGGGAGGCCGCCGCTCCGCTCGGCGCCCGGGCCGGCCGCAAGCTCTGGGGAAGGACGTTCAGCCGGATGCGCCCGACGCGGCGAACGGCGTCTCCTCTTCGCGCACCCGCACGCTGGCTCGACGGCGGCGGCGCACGATGCGGGCGACCGCCGCGGCGCGCTCGTCGGGCGTCACGCTGAGCCGTACGCCGTCCACGGCTTCGCAGACGTCGCCGGGCGTGAGGCCGCCGAGGACTGCGGACGCGTCGAGCCGGCGCGGCGGCGCCCCGGGGCTCAGGGCGAGGAAATCCGCCCGCAGCTCTCTCGTGCCCTTGCGGCCGTGCAACCGCCAGAACTCGCGTACCCCCATCTCGGCGTAGCGGGCGATCTTGCCCTCGTCGGCGTTGGTAATCTCGGCCTCGACCACCAGGTCGAGCGGTGTGCGTTCAAGGAAGGCGTCGGCCGCCGCTTCACCCTCGGCGAGCGCTTCGCGATAGGCTCGGGCCCGCCCGCCCAGATAGAACGCGCAGTCGGGCTCCATGCCCGTGCCTGGGGGATCGTCCGGCCCGCGGAGACGGGTATGTCGGAGGCTCTTCGCGGCGCCGGCGACCATGCTCGCCGCCGCGTCGATGAGGTGGCCGAAGATGTCGGTCAGATCCTCGTGCAGGCGCGAGGGCGTCATCAGGATGACGAGCCCGAGCGCCGGGTCGAGGCAGACGCGACTGAACGAACGGTTCCAGTCGATGGCGGCGAGCTCCGTGATGGTCGCGGCGTCGGCGCGCAGAACGTGGATCGTCGACCCCAGCGGCCCGGTGCGCATCGTCGCGGGATGGCTCATGATCCTGTACGCGGGCGGGATCGGCTCTCGCGAATGGCGGTTCCCCCGCCCCGCAGCATGTTCGGCATGATAGCAGATGGTTGCCGCGGGCCGACCTGGCCGATCCGGGCCGACGGTCGGCATCCGGCGGAGAGCGCGTCCCGACGACGAGACAGGCCCTCGTCCGATGCCCGACGCGTGACTGTCATCCCTGCGACGGCTCGTGGCGTCTACGGGCGGTGACGGGAATCACCTTGCCGCCTGCCAAACGCAGGAGCCGCAGAAACGCGGCGAAGTAGAGCACGGGATGCCGGGTTCGTTCCAGCGGGCGCCGCGGCGGCAGACGGCACTAGAACACGACGCGCAGGCCGAGCTGGGCCTGGCACGGGTTGCCCACGAGGGCGCCGGCGAGGCCGAACTCCGGGTTCGGGGTCGCGCCGTCGTTCTCGAAGACCTCCTGCTGGTCGGCGTGCCCGACCCGGAACGCGCCGGTGTTCAGCACGTTGAAGACCTCGAAGAGCGCTTCGAGCCGTCCGCTGTCGAAATCGAAGCGCCGCGTCAGCCGCAGGTCGAGGTTGGTCCAGGGGGCGTTGCGCTCGCCGTTCACCGGTGCGAGCGCGCCGTCGACCACCGCCCGCGTCTGGGCGCCGTGGGGGCCGACGGCGAAGCCGGGGTGGTTGTGGAAGCCCACCGCGGGGTCGAGGGCGGTCCAGGGAGAGCCCGACTGCGCGGTGAAGATGCCGCTCGCGCCGATGTCGAAGGGCAGGGGGAAGACGCCGCTCGCCACGAAGCGGTGGGGGACGTCGGGCCGCGTCGGATACGATCGATCGGATGTCACTGCTGCACGCACCGGAGACCGAGGCGCCCTCCCGCAAGGGGCGCTTCGTGCTGATTGTCCTGCTCGCGCTCGTCGGCGGCGGCTACTACCTGTGGACGTCGCCGCCCGACTGGCTGCCGGAGCTCACGTCGTTCTTCGGGGAGAGCGCCCCCGCCGAGCGTGCGGCCGACCCGCCGCCGCGGCGCACCGCCCGCGAGCCGGAGCCGGAACCCGAGCCGGCCTTCGTCGCGGAGGCGCCCGAGCCGGCCCCGTTGCCGGAACCCGAGCCCGAGCCGGAACCGGCCCCGCCGCCCCCGGCGTCGCGGCTCGAGCCGCTGCTCGTGGTGTCGAGCGACGTGCCCGGCGCGTCGGTCTTCCTGAACCGGCGGTTCCTCGGGACGACGCCGTTCGAGGCGGTCGAGCTCGAGCCGGGGCGCCACCGGCTCAACGTGTCGGCGGAAGGCTACGAGGGCTTCGCCCGGGACATCGAGATCGGCGACGAGCCGGTCTCGGTCGACCTGCGGTTCCGCCAGGTCCGGCTCGACGCCCGGGTCGAGGTCGTCCACCGGCGCCGGTTCGGCTCGCGCAGCGGGGTCCTGCGCGCCGACCTCGCCGGCCTCCACTACGAGACCGACAGCGACGACGCGTTCTTCATTCCGTTCGCCGAGCTCGAGGAGCACGCCATCGACTATCTCGAGCACACGCTGACCGTGAAGCGGCGCGGCGGGCGCACGTACAACTTCACCGACGAGCAGGAGACGGCCGACGCCCTCTTCGTCTTCCATCGCGACGTCGAGCGGGCCCGCGAGCGTCTCGCGGCCGCAGAATGACGATCCGGTGCCCGTGGGCCGGCTCCGATCCGCTCTATCTTCGCTATCACGACGAGGAGTGGGGCGTCCCCGTCCACGACGACCGGCACTTCTTCGAGATGCTGGTTCTGGAAGGGGCCCAGGCCGGCCTCGCGTGGATCACGATCCTGCGCAAGCGCGAGGGCTACCGGGCCGGGTTCGACGGCTTCGACCCGGCCGTGGTGGCCGGCTACGACGACCGGCGGGTCGAGGCCCTGCTCGGGAACCCCGCCATCATCCGCAACCGGCTCAAGGTCGAGTCGGCCGTCGGCAACGCCCGCGCCTTCCTTCGCGTGCAGGACGAGCACGGCAGCTTCGACCGCTACGTCTGGCGCTTCGTCGACGGACGCCCGCGGCAGAACCGATGGCGCACCATGGCGGACGTGCCCGCCGAGACGCCCGAGTCGCGGGCGATGAGCCGCGACCTGAAGCGGCGGGGGTTCCGCTTCGTCGGCCCCACCATCTGCTACGCGTTCATGCAGGCGACGGGGCTGGTGAACGACCACCTGGTCGACTGCTTCCGCCACGCCGCGCTGGCGCGATAGTCCCCGCCGCTACTTCGACACCACCAGCAGCACGCCGAGGACCACGACGGCCGAGCAACCCAGCGACCAGGCGGACAGGGCTTCGCCGGCCAGGAAGTACCCCAGCACCAGCGCGATGACCGGGTTGACGTAGGCGTAGGTGGCGGCCTTGGCCGGGACCGACGCCTTCAGCAGCCAGAGGTAGCAGCCGTAGGCCACCGAGCCGAAGGCCGCGACGTAGGCCCAGGCCCCGAAGGCGCCCGGGGAGATCGCGCCCCAGTCCAGCCCCCGCAGCTCGCCGGACGCCGCCGACAGGGCCAGCAGCACCGCGCCGCCGCCGAGCATCTGCATGCCGGACGAGAGCGCCTGCGAGTGCGGCTGGGGGACGTGGCGCGAGCAGATCGAGCCCGCCGCCCAGAGGAGGCTCGCGAGGACGATGGCGCCGGCGCCCACCGGGTCGAGGTCGCTCGCGCCCACCCCGTCGGACGGATTGACGAGCAGCGCGACACCGGAGAAACCCAGCACCAGCCCCAGGACCACGCGTCCGGCGGGGCGCTCGCCGCCGGGCCGCCACCAGTCGCCGAGGGCGACCCAGAACGGCACCATCGAGACGAGGAGGGCGCCGAGGCCCGACGGCACGCGCTGCAGCGCCCAGCTCACCCCGCCGTTTCCGCCCGCCGCCATCAGCACCCCGACGAGGCCGGTCATCGCCCAGTCGCGCGCCGTCGGCCGCGCCGCCCCCTGCCGGACGCCCCAGGCCGCGAACACGAGTCCGGCCGCCACGAAGCGCACCCCGGCCATCAGGAACGGCGGGATCTCGGCCACCCCCCAGCGGATGGCCAGATACGTCGAGCCCCAGATGACGTAGACGGCCGCGAACGCGGCCACGAGGGCGACGGGGGAGGGACGGGTAGTCACGGCCGACTACCCGACGTTGACGACGGCGCGGGTGCTGCGGTGGCGGTCGACGACCTCGCGGCCGAGGCGCTTGCTCAGGTACACCTTCGACGCGCCCGGGTCGTCGGGGCGGGCCTCGAGCTTGATGACGTCGAACTCCAGGTGGTCGAGGGTGCTGCGCATGGCGTAGAAGCGGTTCTTGGTCTTGACGACCACCTCGTCGAAGCCGTTGTCGAGGGCCCACGACTCCTGCTGCTCGGTCAGGGCCCGGAAGAACCCCTGGCCCCGCCAGTCGCGGCGGGTGCCCCCGATCCAACTGTAGAGGACCTTGCGGCCGTCGAAGCGGACGCAGTCGGCGAGCCGGGCGACGAGGTCGGCGAGCTTGGCGTCGGTCTCGCGGCCGCGCAGCTCGTGCGACACCTTGAACGCCACCGGCACCACGGTGCCGGGATCGTCGGGCAGGGCCGCCTCGGCCATGACGATCTGGTGGTCGCGGCTGCCGAGCCTCGCCACGACCTCGGAGGAGGTCTTGCGCCGCGGGAACTCCCCGAAGAACTCCTCGATGTACTGAATCTCCAGCGCGCCCTGCTGGAGCCCGTACTGTCTGATGTGATACTCCATCGGCGGCGAATCAGTGATCATACATCCCCGCCGGGAGCCCTCGCGAGACCTCCGGGTTGCGCCGAGCCCGACGCGCGCACCGAGGAGCCGAGGCGCGGGATGCATCGCCGGCTCGTGGAGTGCATCGCCGGTACAATGCAGCGGAGACACTCACCACTGGCTCCCGGCGGCCGCCCGACCGATGCCCGAGCTGCCCGACGTCACGGTGTACGTGGAGCATCTGCGGACCCGCATCGTCGGCGAGCCCCTGCGCCGGGTGCGGCTCGGCAGCCCGTTCGTGCTGCGCTCGGTGGCCCCGCCCCTCGACGCCGTCGAATCCCGCCGGGTGCACTCGGTGGCCCGGCTCGGCAAGCGCATCGTCATCGGCCTCGAAGGCGGCCTGTCGCTGGTCATCCACCTGATGATCGCGGGCCGGCTACGCTGGCGGCCGCCCGGCGCGCCCATTCCGCGGCGCCGGGGCCTCGCCGCGTTCGACTTCCCGGGCGGCACGGTGCTGTTCACCGAGGAGGGCGGCACGAAGCGCGCGTCGCTGCACGTGGCCGGCGACGCCGCCGCGCTGCGCCGGCACGACCCCGGCGGGCTGGAGGTGCTCGAGGCGGACGCCGCCGCGTTCCGGGCGAGGCTGACCCGCGAGAACCACACCGTCAAGCGGGCCCTGACCGACCCCAGGTTGTTCTCGGGCATCGGCAACGCCTATTCCGACGAGATCCTGCACGCGGCTCGGCTCTCGCCCCTGAAGTGGACCCGGCGGCTCGGCGATGCGGAGATCGGGCGGCTCTTCGAGGCCGCCCGCAAGACCCTCGCGGGGTGGACGGAACGGCTGCGGCGCGAGACCGGCAACCGCTTCCCCGAGAAGGTCACCGCGTTCCACGAGAGCATGGCCGTGCACGGCCGCTACGGCCGGCCCTGCCCCGCGTGCGGGGCGCCGGTCCAGCGCATCGTCTACGCCAGCAACGAGGCCAACTACTGCCCGCGCTGCCAGACCGGCGGCCGGCTGCTCGCCGACCGGTCGCTGTCGCGGCTCCTGGGGAGCGACTGGCCCCGCTCGCTGGACGAGCTGGACGAGCTGACCGAGTCCCGGCGCCCGTCTCGACCGGGCTCCACCTGACCCGGGCGTCGAGGGGCGGGCGGCCCGCCACGGCCGCCGGGAGATCGCGGGAACCGGAGCCCCGGCCGTTCCGTCCATTTCAGCAGCACGCACGCAGCCACCCGGCGGACCGTGGGGCAGAGACGGAGCGCTCGCCGCCGGCGCCGGGGAAGGTCGCCAGCCTGGAGATCATGCCATGCGTCTGTTTTTTCCCGCCCTCGCGCTCGCGGCGACCGGGGCCCTGGTGGCCGCCCCCGCCGCCCAGTCCGATGCGCCGACGCGTCCCTCGGATGCCCTCGACACCCCGTTCGCGGCGAACGGGACGATCTCGATGGAGCTGTCGGCGGGCGAGTACCGGATCTCGGCGGGACGGGACGATCGGATCCGCCTGCGGTGGAGCGTCCGGCGGCAGAGCCAGCTCTCCGAGGTCGAGGCGTACGCCGACGTCGACGGTGCGGACGCGACCGTCGTCATGGACGGTCCCGGCAACGAGTTCCGCGCCGTCATCGAGGTGCCGGCGCGAACGGACCTCCACCTTCGGCTGTCGGCCGGGGAGCTGTCCATCGAGGACGTCGTGGGCGACAAGGACATCCGTCTCCACGCGGGCGAGGTCCGCGTCGACGTCGGGAATCCCGCGACCTACCGGCGGGTCCGGGCCTCGGTCTGGGCCGGCGAGCTGCGGGCCGAGCCCTTTCGGAGAAGGACGGGAGGGCTCTTTCGATCGCTCGACTGGCGCGGCGACGGGGAGCACGACCTGCGGGTGAGACTCAAGGCCGGCGAGCTTCGGCTCTACTCGAAGCCGGCGGCGGATGACGCGCTGCCGCGCTGATGCCGGCCGGGGATGACCCCCGGCGGCTCCGTTTCGGGGGCTCGCCGAGCCTGCCGACCTCGCGAGGACCCTTGAGGGCATCGCGGCCCCTGCTGTAAGGATGAGAGGGCAATGAACGACATCGACGAAGATCTGGACGACGATGTCGACGTTGACGATGATGATGATGACGTCGATCTGCCGGACGATGGCGAGATGAAGACAGGACGGGCGGAACTCTGGACCGCGGCCGGAGGATTGTTGCTGGCCATCATCACAGCGGCGGTCAGCACTGCGTGGTGGGCCGGGTCGAACTTGGCGACGAAGGAAGACATCCAGGCCATTCAGGACGAGCTGCGGCAGAACCGCGAACGCTCCGACGACCAGATGCAGGAGCTGCGCGGCTACATCGTCGACCACCTTGACGGTCATACCGACTAGACCGCGACCGGGAGCATCCGGGCGCCGGGCGGCCGGTTACGGCGCCGTTCCTACCCCAGCAGGGGCCGCAGCCAGCGCTCGGCCTCGGCCGCCGTCATCCCCTTGCGGCGGGCGTAGTCCTCCACCTGATCGGGGCCGATGCGCCCGACCGAGAAATAGTGCGCCTCGGGGTGGGCGAGGTAGAGCCCGCTGACGCTGGCCGCCGGGGTCATCGCCGCGCTCTCGGTCAGGCCCATGCCGATCGCGCCGGGCTCGAGGAGGTCCCACAGCGCGAGCTTGCCGCTGTGGTCGGGGCACGCCGGGTAGCCGAAGGCGGGGCGGATGCCGCGATACCGCTCGCGCAGCAGGTCGTCGTGGGTCAGGCGCTCGTTCGCGCCGTAGCCCCACTGCCGCCGGGCCTCGGCGTGCAGGTACTCGGCCGCGGCTTCCGCGAGGCGGTCCGCCAGGGCCTGGACCATGATCGCCCGGTAGTCGTCGTGATCCCGCTCGTACTCGGCCGCGAGGGCGTCGGCCCCGACGCCGGCGGTGACCGCGAACGCCCCGATATGGTCGAGCCGCCCGCTCTCGCGCGGGGCCACGAAGTCGGCGAGCGAGCGGTGGGCTCGGCCCTCGGGCTGCGGCTCCTGCTGGCGGAGCATCGGCAGGCGCAGCCGCTCGGTCCCGCCGGTCGTTGCGCCTCCCGCGGGCTCGCCCACACCGTCGCCTGCCGGCTGCCGTCGCCCTGCGGCGGATTCAGGGCATCCTGAACAGCACCTGCAAGGCTCGTCCACACCGTCGCCTGCCGGCTGCCGTCGCCTCCCCTCGGCGCCGCCGTCGGCCGCCGCGCCACCCGTTGGTTCGTCCCTGCCGTCGCCTGCCGGCTGCCGTCGCCTCCGCTCGGCGCCGCCGTCGGCCGCATGCGGCTCGAACAGGACGATGTCGTCCCCGTCGCTCACCGCCGGCCAGAACCCGTACACGGCGCGGACGGTCAGGCGCCGCTCGTCGACGATGCGCTCGAGCAGCGCGGTGCCGTCCGCGTGCAGCGCGCGCGCCTGCTCCCCGTAGGCGGGGTGGTCGAGCACGGCGGGGAAGCGCCCCTTGATCTCCCACGCCGCGAAGAAGAACGTCCAGTCGATGAACGGCGTCACCTCGGCGAGGGGGATCGGGTCGAGGCGGCGCGGCCCGAGGAACGCCGGCGCCGGCAGGTCCGCCGCCGCCCAGTCGTCGCGGAACCGGTCCGCCCGCGCCTCGCGGTAGGGCCGCAGCTGCTTGTCCCGCCGCGCCGCGTACTGCTCCCGCAGGGTGGTCTGGTCCGCCCGGTTGGCGCGGTCGAGCTCGTCCCGCCGCGCCGGGCTGAGCAGTCCCGACACCACGTCGATGACCCGCGAGGCGTCGGCCACGTGCACCGTGCTCCGGTCGTAGGCGGGGGCGATCTTCACCGCGGTGTGCTGGCGGCTCGTCGTCGCGCCGCCGATCAGGAGCGGCCGCTCCAGCCCGCGCTGCTGCATCTCCTTCGCCACGAACACCATCTCGTCGAGCGACGGCGTGATGAGCCCGCTCAGGCCCACGATGTCGGCGTCCTCGTCGGCCGCGGTCTGCAGGATGGTGTCGCAGTGCACCATCACGCCGAGGTCGACGACCTCGTAGCCGTTGCACCGCAGCACGACGGCCACGATGTTCTTGCCGATGTCGTGCACGTCGCCCTTGACGGTGGCCAGCACGACCTTGCCCTTCGAAGCGGCCGCGGCGCCGGTGGCGAGCCGCTCCTTCTCCATGAACGGCTCGAGGTACGCCACCGCCTTCTTCATGACCCGCGCGCTCTTCACGACCTGGGGCAGGAACATCTTGCCGGCGCCGAAGAGGTCGCCGACCACCTTCATGCCGTCCATCAGCGGGCCTTCGATGACGTCGAGGGGCCGGGACAGCGCCTGCCGCGCCTCCTCCACGTCGGCCTCGACGTGGTCGGCGATGCCGTGCACGAGGGCGTGGGCGAGCCGCTCGCTCACCGTGCCTTCCCGCCAGGCCACGTCTTCGGTACGGGTCGTCTCGGTCCCCTTGACGGTCTCCGCGAAGCGCACCATGCGCTCGGTGGCGTCGGGGCGGCGGTTGAAGATGATGTCCTCGACGTGGGCCAGCAGCTCCGGCTCGATGTCCTCGTAGACCACGAGCTGGCCGGCGTTGACGATGCCCATGTCCATGCCGGCGGCGATGGCGTGGTACAGGAACGCCGAGTGCATCGCCTCGCGCACCGGGTCGTTGCCGCGGAACGAGAACGAGAGGTTGCTGACCCCGCCGCTGACGAGGGCGCCGGGGCACGTCTTCTTGATGGTCCGCGTTGCCTCGATGAAGTCGACGGCGTAGTCGTCGTGCTCCTCCAGGCCGGTCGCCACCGCGAGGATGTTGGGATCGAAGACGATGTCGCGGGGGTCGAACCCCGCCCGCTCGGTGAGCAGCCGGTACGCCCGCTGGCAGATCTCGACCTTCCGCTCGGCGGTGGCGGCCTGCCCGGTCTCGTCGAACGCCATCACGACCGCCGCCGCGCCGTAGCGCTGCAGGGTCCGGGCCTTGGCGAGGAAGTCGTCCTCGCCCTCCTTGAGGCTGATCGAGTTGACGATGGGCTTCCCCTGCACGCACTTCAGCCCCGCCTCGATGACCGACCACTTCGAGCTGTCGATCATCACCGGCACCCGGGCGATCTCGGGCTCGGTGGCGACGAGGTTGAGGAAGCGGGTCATCGTCTCCTCGGAGTCGAGCAGCGCCTCGTCCATGTTGACGTCGATGATGTTGGCCCCGCCCCGCACCTGGTCGAGGGCGACGTCGGCGGCGGCGGCGAGGTCGCCCGACTTGACGAGGCGGGCGAACCGGGCCGACCCGGTGACGTTGGTGCGCTCGCCCACCATCAGGAACGTGCCGTCGTTCCTGACGGTCAGGGTCTCGAGCCCGCTGAACCGGCAGGCCCCGTTCCCGTCGGCGGGGACCGCACGGGGCGGCGACCCCTCGACGGCCGACGCCGTACCGACGACCCCGTTGCCGGTGAATTCGACGGGGACCGCCCGCGGCGGCGTTCCGTCGACGGCGCGCGCGATGGCCGCGATGTGCTCGGGGGTGGTGCCGCAGCAGCCGCCGAGGAGGTTGACGAACCCGCTCTCCGCGAACTCGCCCAGCAGCCTCGCGGTCTCGTCCGGCGTCTCGTCGTACTCGCCGAAGGCATTCGGCAGACCCGCGTTCGGGTAGCAGCTCACCCGGCACTCGGCGACGGCGGCCAGCTCCGCCAGGTACGGCCGCATGTCGCGGGCCCCCAGCGCGCAGTTGATGCCCACGCTCAACGGCCTGGCGTGGCGGATCGAGACGTAGAAGGCGTCGATGGTCTGTCCCGAGAGGGTGCGCCCGCTGCGGTCGGTGACGGTCACCGAGATCATCAGGGGCACGGCGGCGCCGCGCGCGTCGAACACGTCCTGGATGGCGACGAGGGCCGCCTTCGCGTTCAGGGTGTCGAATATCGTTTCGACGAAGAGCATGTCGCAGCCCCCGTCGAGGAGGCCGCGCGCCTGCTCGGCGTAGGCGTCGCGCATGGCGTCGAAGGTGCTGGCCCGCAGGCCCGGGTCGTTGACGTCGGGCGAGATCGACAGGGTGCGGTTCGTCGGCCCGATGGCTCCCGCCACGAAGCGGGGCCGGTCCGGGGTGCGGCGGGTCCAGTCGTCGGCCGCCGCCTTCGCGAGACGCGCCGCCTCGACGTTCAGCTCGTAGGCCAGCCCCTCGAGCCCGTAGTCGGACTGGGCGATGGCGGTGCTGCTGAACGTGTTGGTCTCGACGATGTCGCTGCCCGCCTCGAAATACGCGTGGTGGATGCCGCCGATGACGTCGGGCCGGGTCAGCACCAGCAGGTCGTTGTTGCCCTTCAGGTCCTGTCCGTGCCCGGCGAACCGCTCGCCGCGGAAGGCCGCCTCGTCGAGGCCGTGGCGCTGGATCATGGTGCCCATCGCCCCGTCCAGGATGAGGATGCGCTCGTCGAGCAGGGCCTCGAGCCGGGCGCGGGCGCCGCCGCCCGCCGGCCCTGTCGCCGACCCGTCCACCGCTCTGTCTCTCTTCGTCCCGTCGCTCATCGTCGTCTCTTCATCACTCGATTCTTGCGGTTCACCGTCGTCCGGCACCGGGCCGCTTGTGGTAGTGTCGCCAAGCATGGTGGAGAATGCCCGCGGGTGCGACGCGCAAGCCGACCGGTTGAGGGCGGCCGAGCGGCGGCGGATGCTCGATGTGCTCGACCGCCTGCGCGACGAGCCGGTCACCCGCTCGCGGGAGAGCGTGGTGGCCGAGATCCGGGAGATACGCCGGTCCCGCCGCGAGTCATCGCTGCGCCGTTCCGCCCATGACGATCCATCTTGACACGTCGGCACCGGTGGCGCGCTGCAGAGCGGGCCAGGTGGAGGGCTGTTTCCCGCAGATTCCCCCGGCGAAGGTTTCCACGCATGCGCCCGCCTGGCCGCGGTTTGTGCGATTTCGAGATAGGTTGTAAGCTCGCTTCATGGTTGCAAGGATCTCGCTGGCGTTGGCTCTCGCGGTCCTCCTCGGCGCGGCGCCGGTTGCCGCCCAGCAGGACGACCTGCCCGTCTTCCGCGCCGGCACCGAGCTGGTCGACCTCTACGTCACCGCGACCGACCGCAACGGGCGCCTCGTGCCCGATCTGCTCCAGGACGACTTCCTGGTCATCGACGAGGGGGAGGAGCAGGAGATCGTCCTCTTCGAGAACGAGGTGCGGCCCATCACCGTCGTCGTCATGCTCGACACGAGCGCCAGCATGACCCCGAGCCTCGACCTGCTGATGGCCGGGGCCGAGCAGTTCATCATCCGGATGCTGCCGGACGACCGGGCCAAGGTCGGCGCGTTCAACGACAAGATCCAGATCCTGCCCGAGTCGGACTTCATCGGGGACCGCGACGAGTTGATCCGCGAGCTCGACCGGCTGCAGTTCGGCAACCCGACCCGCCTCTACGACGCGGTCGCGGCGAGCATCCGCGAGCTCAGCGGCATCGAGGGCCGCAAGGTCGTGCTGGTCTTCACCGACGGCGAGGACACGCAGAACGACATCGGCTGGCGCGAGGTGCTCGAGATGGCCCAGCTCGAAGAGGTGATGATCTACACCATCGGCCTCGAGAGCGACTACTTCAACGGCTTGCGGCGGGTGCGCAGCCGGCCCGACCGCCGTCTCCGGACGTTCGCGGAGGAGACCGGCGGCGGGTATTTCGAGCTGGAGGACACCGACGACCTGGGGCCGACCTTCACGCGGGTCGCCCAGGAGCTGCACAGCCAGTACGTCCTGGGGTTCGTGCCCCCGACCCGCGACGGCGAGGTGCACGAGATCGACGTCCGGGTCAAGCGGCGGGGCACGACCGCCCGCGCCCGCCGGAGCTACATCGCGCCGGGGGACTGATCCGGGTTCGGGTGACGGCGCGACCTGACGGTATCGCGCCGGGGGAATTGATCCGGGTTCGGGTGACGGCGCGACCCGACGGTCGCGTCGGACGTTCGCCGGCGCGGAGCCCCCCGCACCGGCGCTGCATCTACCCGGCCTTCTCCGGAGCCGGTGCGGTCGAGGCGCGGCGCCGGCCGTAGCGCTCGCCTCGTCGCCGGCGTTTCTGGACGCACCTCTTCGCCGCTGCCCGCATGTACTCGCCACGCATCGAGTCGGCCATCACCACGATGCTCGAGGCCCACGGCCTCGGACGCCGGAAGGCGGGGCGCGGGTTCGAGGCGACCCACGTGCTCTCGGTCGCGCTGATCGCGCAGCAGTTCGGGTTCGACGAGGACACCGTCATCGCCGCCATCCTGCACGACACGCTTGAGGACACCCCTCTCGATCCCGAGGTCATCCGCCGCCGTTTCGGAGACCACGTGCTGGCCGTCGTCGAGGACGTCACCGAGCCGCCCCGGACCCGGCCGTGGCGCGCGCGCAAGGAGGCGTACATCGAGCGCCTGCGGGCGAGCCCGCGTGTCGCCGCCCGCGCCGTGGCCTCAGCCGACAAGATCCACAACCTGTCGAGCCTCGTCGTCGGGATCGAGAGCCGCGGCCCCGCCTTCATCGATGCGTTCACGACGGGCATCGACGAGATGATCTGGTATCAGCAGGCCGTGTACGGGATGCTGGCCGCCAACTGGACGCACCCGATCCTGGACGAGCAGCGGCGGCGGCTCGACCGTTTTCTCGCCGCCGCCCGGGGGCTGGCCCGGTAGGCGTGGTCGGGCGCCGGGCGGAGCCGCGGGCGACGATGGGCTGGTGGGGGAGGCGCCGTCGCGCGGCTACAGCAGGAACCCGTTCCGCAGGGGGTCGGCGTCGTCGATCAGGAAGGTGTGCTCGCCGGTGATCCAGGCCGAGCCCTCGATCTCCGGGACGATCGCCTCGTGGTCGCCGACGGTCGTGCGGCGCAGCAGGCGCCCGCGGAACAGGGTGCCGGCCAGGCTCTCGTGCGCGAACGGGCGTTCGGCGTCCAGGAGGCCCATCGCGTCGAGCACCGCCATGACCGCCGCCGTGCCGGTCCCGCAGGGGGAGCGATCGACCTGGTGGTCGGCGAAGATGGTGACGTTACGCAGATCCGCCTCGCCCTCCGCCATCCCGGTGAAGATCGTCCCGTAGATCCCCTGGAGACCGCCGTTCAGGGGGTGGCCCACCTTCAGCACGCGCTCGACCGCCCGTGCGATGTCCATGCCGGCGCCGCGCAGCGCCGCGAGCGACTCGCGCCGCAGGGGAATCCCCACCGCCTCGCTGTCGACGATGGCGTAGAAGGCGCCGCCGAAGGCCACGTCCACCGGGACCGTCCGGTCGTTCGCCTCGACCGGCAGCCCGGCCCGGTAGACGAACGACGGCACGTTCTCGAACGCGACCGCGGACACGCGTGTCGGCGCCGGGTGGTCCCGGGTCGGCGCGGCCCGGACCGCGCGGGCGCGCACGAGGCCGGCCGGCGACTCCAGCACGATGACCGGCGGCTCGCCGGGCACGCTGATCAGCCCGCGCTCGAGGGCGATGGTGCAGACGGCGACGACCCCGTGCCCGCACATCGTGCTGTATCCCTCGTTGTGCATGAACAGCACGCCGGCGTGGGCCGCGTCGCTGCAGGGTTCGGTCAGGACCGCCCCGTACATGTCGGCGTGCCCGCGCGGCTCGTGCATCAGCGCGGTGCGGAGACGGTCGCAGTGCTCGCGGACCCACGCGCGCTTGTCGAGCATCGACGCACCGGCCGGCGCGGGGAACCCCTCCGTCACCAGGCGCAAGGGCTCGCCGGCGGCATGGGCGTCGATGGTCCGTACCTGGTGGATCGCCATGCCGTGCGACCGCGTACCCGGACGGGGAGTTCAGGGCGAACGGAGAATTGGTAGCGGTACGGGGATTCGAACCCCGGTCCCGTGGCTGAGAACCACGTATCCTAACCCCTAGACGATACCGCCACGGCGTTGCGGGACGCCCGAACGAGGCGCTCGAATTATCCTACCAATCCGAATCCCGGCGGGTCAACGGCTCGCCGCAGCATCTCCGGCAACGTCGGGACGCCGCGGGCTCGTGAGCGGGGACCGTCGGCGGCGCCGAGCCGTTCCGCTGCGCACTCTGCCCCGGACTGCGCACTTCTGCCCCGGACTGCGCACTTCTGCCCTATAATGCCGTCGTGATCCGCTTGGTCGCCGCGCTCGTCCTCCTCGGCGCCGCCGCCCTCGGCGCCGGCCTCTACGTGGGCGCGGGCCGCGGCCCCGGGCCGGCCATCGAGATTCACGAGCCCGCCCGGTTCATCGGCCGCCAGCTCGAGTTCGCGGTGACGATCGACCCCGGCGACGCCGAGCTCACCGCGGTCACCGCGGCCATCGAGCAGAACGGGGTCTCGGTGCCGATCTTCTCGCTGTCGGCGCCCGACGACGCCCGGATCACCCAGGAAACGGACACCCGCATCCGCATCAGCCGCAGCCTGATGCGGGACGCCTACCCCGGGCTCGTGGAGGGGCCGGCGTCGGTCGCGGTCGAGGCCACGCACGCGCGGCTGTTCGGGCTGCGGGAGCGCAGCGCCGCCGCCCGCCACGACGTCGCGGCGCGGTTCAGGCCGCCGCGGTTGTCCATCGCGTCCACGTTCCACTTCGTGAACCACGGCGGGGCGGAGCTGGCGGTCTATCGCGTCAACCCGCCCGACGCGGAGTCCGGGGTCCGGGTCGGGGACCGTTCCTACCGCGGCTACCCCGCGTCGGCGGCCGGGGTGGACAGCCCCGACGAGACCCTGCGGGTGGCGTTCTTCGCGCTGCTGCACGAGCAGGAGCTCGATGCGCCGATCCGCCTGTACGCGCGCGACGGCGCCGGCAACGAGACCGAGGCGGACTTCGATCATCGCGTCTTCCCGCGCCGGTTCCGGCGTTCGCGGCTGACCGTGAGCGACCGTTTCCTGGCCCGGGTGGTGCCGGACATCGTGGCCCGGAGCGACGAGTTCGCCGCCATCCCGCTTCCCCCGGACGCCGGCCTTCTGGAGGAGTATCTCGCCATCAACGGCCCGCTCCGGCGCCTCAACCGCGAGCGCGTCCGCGAGCTCGCGGCGGACACCGCCGACGAGCGGCTCTGGTCCGAGCCGTTCCGGCAACTGGCCAACTCGCAGGTCGAGTCGGGTTTCGGCGACCACCGCACCTATCTGTACGAGGGACGCGAGGTCGACCAGCAGGTGCATCTCGGCTTCGACCTGTCGGTGACCGCCAACGTGTCGATCGTCGCCGCCAACGCCGGCCGCGTGATCTGGGCCGACTACCTGGGCATCTACGGCAACTGCGTCATCGTCGACCACGGCCTGGGGCTGCAGTCGCTCTATGCGCACCTGTCCTCGATCGGCGTCGGCGTCGGCGACGCCGTGGCCCTCGGCGACGAGATCGGGCGGAGCGGGATGACGGGGCTCGCCGGCGGCGACCACCTCCACTTCACGATGCTCCTGCAGGGCGAGCCGGTCACCCCGGTCGAGTGGTGGGACCCGCACTGGATCGAGGACCGGGTGGACCGCAAGCTGCGCGACGTGTTCTGACCGCGGCGCCGCGGTTCGACATGCGCCGCGGCCGGTTCGACCCGCCGCCGCCGGTTTACGCCGCCCGGTCGCCTGTGGTACAACATAGGCGCTTCGGGGGCGCCCGGAGTGCGGGTGCCGGGCGCCTCGGCATGGAGCATTCTTCCCGTTGTTCCGGATCGGGCGCATGCAGATGCGACCCGCTTCAATCCGCAAATCACACGAGGAGTTCGCAGGAGTCAGAGCAATGCAGCAGCGAAAACTGTGGTCGATTCTGTCCATCCTCGCCGTCGCCGCCGCGGCGGCATGCGGCGGTGGTGGCGAGGACGCACCGGCGGCGGTTGCGGAGCCGGCGGCGCCGGCCTTCGATCCGTCGACCGCGGGCGACGTCTCCGGCATGGTGATGGTGGACGGCGAGCTCCCCGCGCCGGAAGAGCTCATGATGAACTCGGATCCGAACTGCGTGACGGCCGCCACCAACACGATGTCGAGCACCTACGTCGGCAGCGACGGCCATCTCGGCAACGTCTTCGTGTACGTGCGGGAAGGCCTCGGCGACATGAGCTTCCCGGAGCCGAGCGAGGTCGTGACCCTGAACCAGGAGGGGTGCCGCTACATCCCGCACGTCCTGGGCATCCAGGTCGGCCAGACCCTCAACATCGTCAACAGCGACGCCACGCTGCACAACATCCACGCCATCCCGGCGGCGAACGAAGAGTTCAACATGGGGCAGCCGATTCAGGGCATGCAGTTCGACCGGACGTTCGACAACGTCGAGGTGATGGTGCCGTTCCGGTGCGACGTCCACGGCTGGATGAACGCGTACGTCGGGGTGCTGGACCATCCGTACTTCGCGGTCACCGGCGAGGACGGCATGTTCGACATCAGCTCGCTGCCCCCCGGCGACTACGTCATCGAGGCCTGGCACGAGGCGCTCGGCACCCAGACCCAGAACGTGACCGTCACCACCGGCGGGACCGCCGAGGTGTCGTTCACCTTCTCCGTGTCGTAGCAGCCTGCGCCCGGGAGCGCGGGATCCGGGGGTTCGGGTTCCCTCCCACGTTCGGCCGGCCGGACGCCGTCGCCCGACGGGCCGTCCGGCCGGCTTCACGGGTGTTTCTCCCATCCGCCCCCGGGGCCGCGCGGCCAGCCACGAGAGCGACCGCATGATGCGCGCGAGGCAGGCGGCGGGCACGGATGCCGCCATTGCATCAGGCAGCCGGCTCGCCGACTTCGTCACCCTCACCAAGCCGCGGCTGAACTCGCTGGTCGTCGTGACGACCGGGGTGGGCTACCTCGCGGCCCGCACCGGCGTGGACCTGCCGGTGCTCGCCCACACCACCATCGGCGCCGCCCTGGTGGCGGGAGCGGCCGCCGCGTTCAACCAGGTCGCCGAGCGCGACCTGGACGTGCGGATGCCCCGGACCCGGGAACGCCCGCTGGCCGCGGGCCGGCTGCAGCCGGTGGAAGCGGCGGGGTTCGCGGTGCTGCTGGCCCTCGCCGGCCTCGTGCAGATCGGGGCCGGGGCCAACCTCCTGGCCGCGCTCCTCGCGCTCGCCACCCTGGTCAGCTATGCCGCCGTCTACACGCCGCTGAAGCGCAGGACTCACTGGGCCGTCCTCGTCGGGGCGGTGCCGGGCGCCCTGCCGGTGGTCATCGGCTGGGCGGCGGCGCGGCCCTTGTCGGCCGAGGCGTGGTCGCTCTTCGCCCTGCTCTTCGTCTGGCAGTTGCCGCACTTCCTCGCGCTGGCCTGGATGTACCGCGACGACTTCGGGCGGGCCGGCCTGCCGCTGCTCGCGGTCGTCGACGCCAGCGGCCGCCGCACCGCGCGGCATCTGATCGTCTACAGCGTTCTGCTGGTACCGGTCAGCCTGACCCCCGTCTGGCTGGGCCTGGCGGGCAACCGCTACGCGGCGGGTGCGGGTCTCCTCGGCGTCGGCCTGCTCGCCCTCGCGTGCCGGTTCGCCGCCCACCGGTCGTCCGAGCGCGCGCGGGTCCTGTTCCGGGCCACGCTCGTCTACCTGCCCCTCGTCTGGCTGCTGCTGCTGGCCGACCCGGCCTGAGCAGCACCTCGGAAGCGCGTATCAGCCACGGGCCCATGTTCGAGGTCACCCAGCTCCCGGCCGTCAACGCCACCTTGAACGGCATCGCGGCCACGCTGCTGGCCGCCGGCTACGTGTGCATCCGGCGGGGCCGCATCGACCTCCACCGGCGCTGCATGCTGGCCGCGTTCTCCACGTCCGCGCTGTTCCTCGTCTCGTATCTCGTGTACCACGCCCAGGTCGGTTCGCGGCCGTTCACGGGTGAAGGGCCGGTCCGCGTCGTGTACTTCACGATCCTCGTCTCCCACATCTTCCTCGCCGCCGCGATCCTGCCCCTGGCCATCGTCACCCTGCGCCGCGGTCTCCGCCGGGACGACGCCCGGCACGCCGCCCTCGCCCGGTGGACGCTGCCCATCTGGCTGTACGTCTCGGTGACCGGCGTCGCGGTGTACTGGATGCTCTATCAGCTCTACCCGGCCTGACGACCCGGGGTTTCGCCACGGGCTGCCGGCCCGGCCCTGCCGGTCGTCGTCCGCGCGGACGCCTACAGGCGGACGGCCTGATAGAGGTAGAGCAGGCCGACCGCGACCCCGTACAGGGCCGCGCTGAAGGCGAGGTTGCCCCGGGCGAGGCGCCAGTTGCTGACGCCGTACCGGCTCGAGAGAATCACGTTGACGCCGGACATCGGATTGACGGCGCAGCCCAGGCCCCAGCCCATCGCCAGCGTCACGGCGAGGAACGTCGGGTCGAGATCGATCCGCTCCACCAGCGGCGCGACGACGCCGACGATCACCACGGGATGGATGCACGCGGCCGACGTCACGATGCAGGCGCCCACCAGGAGGCTCGCGTGGAAGGCGTCCAGCCGGGTGAAGAAGACCCAGCCGCCGGCCGCCGCCGAGGCCGCCACGAGGCCCGCCGCCATCACCCCGGCCCCGAGGAACAGCGCGAGCTCGCCGCCCATCTCGGGTGCGCGCGTCCCGACGTAGTCGTGCAGGGCCGCGCGCAGTTCCCGCCCGCCGCCCCGCCGGAGCAGCTCGACGCCCACGACGAGCGGCGCGAGGAGGGTGATGAGCGTGAGCACCGAGAAGCCGGACGTCAGCGCGGCGGCGCCGAGGACCGCCGCACCCAGGATCAGCGGCACCCGCAGGTCCTCGGGGTGGACGGGGTAGCCCCGGAAGCCCTCGATGTCCTCGCAACGGCCGCTGTAGGCGTACCACGAGAGCAGGAGGAACGCGGCCAGGGCGAGCGGCAGGCCGAACGCCATCAGCACCAGGGGGTTGGAGCCGGGCGTGTAGGCAAGGGCCAGCGCGACGCCGCCGATGAAAGGCGAGTGGAAGGCGACGGCGCTGAACGCCCGGCTGAGAAGCTGGGCCTGGTCCGTCTCGAGGGGCCTGACCCGGGCCAGCCGGTCGGCCATGATGACCACGGCCGAGACGTTGATGATCGCGCCGAAGGCGTGCACCCCCAGCATGCTGCGCAGGTAGGCGCCCACGCCTTGCGGCAGCTCGGGCTCGTCGGCGCGGGGCGGCGGGTTCAGCAGGCGCAGCGCGGTGACCGCGGCCAGCATCGAGAGGATCGGCTGGTTCTGCGCGAGCAGGCGTTCGAAGTCCAGCGGTGCTCCGCGGGTTGCGGCCCAGACCATGGCCGCCGCGCCGGTCGCGGTGAACGCCAGCGCCTGCACGTGCTGCTGGCGGCCGAGACCCGGCCAGAGCAGGGCCAGGGCCATCCACGCCGGCACCGCCGCGGCGATTGCCGGCACCTCGGCCCACACGGCGCCGCCGATGGCGAGCGGCAGCATGCCGGCGATGGCCGCGCCCGCCGCGCGGCGCCGCCGGTCGCCGGTACGCCCGGATGCCGGCTCTTCGGGACGCGGCGGCGCGGCGACGGGGACCGCTCGCGCCGATGCTCTATCGATGACGCGCGGCACTGGCGCACGGCTCGCCGGTGTCCGGCGCCTCGAAGACGGTCGCTGGGTGCTGCGGAAGGCGGCCGGGTCCTCGCGCCGCCGGGGTTGCACCGGCATCGGGCGCCACGAACACCGGGGTCGTGTCCGGCGTCGCAGCGGCGCCGATCGCCCCCATCAGGATCCCATAGAAGACACCCACGAACGGCGCCGCGACGGCTGCCTCGGGAGCGTCGTCGAGGCCGCCGCCAGCGGCGATCAAGCCCAACGCGACGCCGCCGGCGAGCAGGCCGGTTCGGAGCCCGTTCCCGAGATACCGCCGGTAGGGTCTTCCCGTCACGACGGACACGCGCGTCGTCAGTGCGCGGAGAAAGACACCGGTCGTTCCGGCACCCGTCTCCAGCACCATCTCCTCGTCGTCCGCGCGCACGAAGCGGCCATGGGCGGCGGTTGCCGAGTCCCGCGTCCACACCCGGACCTCGGCGCCGGGCGGAATGGCCGCGACGCGCGCCCAGCGGTCCAGTCGATCGGGGACGTTGAACGTGGCGGGCGGCCGGGCTACGCACCCCGCTGCCAGCATCAGGATCACCGGCCCGGCAGCCAGTCGCATCGAAGGTCTCCCGCGTGGAGCGGCCGGCGAACGGCAGGCCGCTGCAACTAGAGTAGCACCTCGCATGCCGCACGCGAAGCGGCGGCTGACCCGTCCGCGCCGGTTCGTCCCCCGGGTCTCGATCCGGCCTGCGCACGGTGGCCGCCGGTGGTCACTCGTGGAGCAGACAGGGCGCCGCCAGCCCCCGACCGCCGCGCATGCCTGCCGCGGCGCAGAAACCGGTGCTCACTCGTAGAGCAGGTAAGGCGCCGCCAGGCGCCGCCACGCGGCGGCGCCGTCGTCCCAGCCGGCGGCGATCTGCCAGGTGGGGTCGCCGGCGCGGATGCGGGCCAGCATGGCCCGCGACCCGAACAGCCGAGTCACCGCGTCGAGGTCGAACGTGTCGCCGTGCCGCCGGTGGAGGGCCGCCGCCACCTCGAGCCCGAGGCGCACCGGCCGCAGGGCGCCGCGGTCGGTGACCAGGAAGAACGCGCCGTGGCAGCGCTCGCCGGCGAAGCGGCTGCTCTCGGGGGTGAACGAGACCGGGTACACGCGGAGGCCGGGCAGGCCGGCCCGGTTCAGCTCGCGGGCGAGGGCCGGGCCGTCGATCCACGGGGCGCCGATCTGCTCGAACGGGGTGTCGGTGCCGCGCCCGACCGACAGGTTGGCGCCCTCGATGGCGCCGATGCCGGGGTAGAGCGCCGCCTGGTGGAGATTGCGCAGGTTCGGCGACGGGTCGACCCAGGTCAGACCCGTCTCGTCGAACCAGTGGGCGCGGGTCCAGCCCCGCATGGGCACGACCTCGAGGTCCGCCCCGATCTCCCGCTCCCCGTTGAACAGCCGCGCCAGCTCGCCCAGGGTCAGCCCGTACCGCACCGGCGACGGGAAGTAGCCGGTGAACCCCGCCGATTCCGCATCGAGCCGCGGTCCCTCCACCTCGCGCCCGCCGATGGGGTTGGGCCGGTCCAGCACGACCACCCGCAGCCCGTGCCGCGCCGCCGCCTCGAGCACGTAGGCCATGGTGGTGGCATAGGTGTAGAACCGGGTCCCGGCGTCCTGCAGATCGACGACCACGGTGTCGAGGCCGCGCAGCATGGCGTCCGTCGGCCGCCGGGTCTCGCCGTAGAGGGAGTGGACGGGGAGCCCGGTGCGGGCGTCCTGGCCCGACGGGACCGGCCCGTCCAGCTCGCCCCGGATGCCGTGCTCGGGGCTGAACAGCGCGGCCAGCTCGACCCCGGGCGCCTCGGCGAGGAGGTCGATCGTCGCCGCGCCGTCCCTGGCGCGGCCGGTGCGGTTGGTGAGCAGGCCGACTCGCTGCCCGGACAGCCGCCGGAAGCCTTCCTCCCGCAGCACGTCGACCCCGGTCCATACCGGCCCGCGGGGCGGCGCGGGCGCGTCGCGGAGGGCCGAGGCGACCACCGTCGCGACCTGGCCGCGCAGCGCCGTCACGTTGCCGCCGCCCGAGGGGTGGACGCGGCTCGACAGGAAGACGACGAAGGTCTCCGACGCCGGGTCGATCCAGAGCGAGGTCCCGGTGAAGCCGGTGTGGCCGAAGGAGCCGACGGGGAACAGGTCGCCGCGGTTCGACGAGAACCGTGAATCGATGTCCCACCCCAGGCCGCGCCGGTCCGCGAGATGCGGCGGGGTGGAGACGCGGGTCATCCGGGCCACCGTCAGGGGGGCGAGCAGGCGGACGCCCTCGTGGGCGCCCTCGCCGAGCAGCATCGCGCAGAACCGCGCGAGGTCGCGGGCGGTGCTGAACAGCCCGGCGTGGCCCGCCACCCCGCCCATCCGCCGCGCCGTCGGGTCGTGCACGCGCCCCCGCAGCATGGTGGCGCCGGGACCGCCGCACGGCCACGCGAGGGGCGCGCACGCCTCGGTCGGCGCGATCCGGGGGACGAGCGCCGCTGGCGGGTCGAAGCCGGTGTCGGCCATGCCCAGGGGCGCGAAGATCCGCTCCCGGGCGAACCGGTCCAGGGGCAGGCCGCCGACCCGCCTGACGATCTCGCCGAGCAGCATGAAGTTCAGGTCGCTGTAGATGAACCGCTCGCCGGGCGCTGCGGCGGGGGGCAGGGCGACGGTGCGGGCAATCGCGGTCCCGGTCCCCTCGAAGGCCTCCTCCAGCGGCAGGTCGGGGGCCAGACCGGACGTGTGCGTCAGGAGCTGGGCGATGGTGACCGCCTCGCGCCCCTGCGTGCCGAACCCCGGCACGTGGTCGGCGACGCGGTCGCGCAGCCGCAGGCGCCCGTCCTCGACCAGCATCATGACGCTGGTGGTGGTGGCGACGACCTTGGTCAGGGAGGCGAGGTCGAACACCGTGTCGACGGTCATCGGCTCGGTCGCCTCCGCCGCGAGCGACCGCGCCCCGAACGCCCGCTCGTACACGATCTCGCCGCCGTGTCCCACCAGGACCACCGCGCCGGGAAGCCGTTCGTCGCGGATGGCCTGTTCGATCAGGGCGTCGACGAGGGCGAGGCGGGTCGGGTCGACGGCGGCCGAGGCGGCCGCCGCGTGGGCGGCGAGCCACAGGCATGCCGTCGCGCAAGCTCGCAGGAACCCGCGAGGCGCGGTCGAGCGCAGGCGATGTCCGGGCACGGACTTGGATTATACTGAGTGGCCTGTCGCTGAACCGCATGCCGGGAGTCTGTCATGACCTTCGACCGACCGCCGTTGCCGTTTCGCCTGATGCTGGTCCTTCTGCTGTCGGGAGGCTTGGCTTCGACCGCGCTGGCGCAGGGAGGCGTGCGCGGGGTGGTTCGCGGTGACGACGGGGAGGGGATACCCGGAGCCAGGATCATCGCCGAGAGCCTGGAGACCTCGCAGACCCGCACCACGACGACGAACAACTCCGGCCGCTTCGCCTTCATCGGCCTGGCGGGCGGCGACTGGCTCTTCGTGGTCACGGCCGACGGTTTCCGGGCGCAGCAGGGCTACTCGGCGGTGCGGCGCTCCGGGCAGCCGGCCCGGGTGCAGTTCAATCTGGAGCCCGATCCGTTCAATCCCGCCGCGCCCGACGTCGGCGTGCTGGCCGGGGTGAAGTCCGCCGACGTTCTCGCGCGCCTCGATGGCGCGGAGCGTCTCTTCGACGGGGGCGACTACGATGGCGCCATCGACGCCTACCGCGACATCCTGGGCATGGCGCCGGCCCTGACCAGCGTGAATCTGGCGATAGGCCACGCCTTCCGGGCAAAGCGGCAGCCGGAGCGGGCGCTTGCCGCCTATCGGAGCGCGTTGGCGGGGGATCCGGCGAATCCGGAAGTGCTCGCCGCCATCGACGCACTCGACGGGGGGCAATAGGTGCAATAGGTTCCCGTCGCGCGCGGTTCGTTTATACTGACAGGTCCGCGGCAGGGCCTGTGCCTGGTCGTGCGGTTCGCGTTGCCCCCGAATCCCTTGCCCTCGATTCGGCCGTCGGTCGAGGGCGAATCGAATCGGGTCGCGACCTCGCGGTTTCAGGCTGCCCATGGTCCCGCGTGTCGCGCCAGGTCACGCGCCGGAAGCTCAGGAGTTGTGAAGATGCGGAAACAGATCCTTTCGCTGTTCGTAGTCGTGTTGGGGATGGCCCTGCTGGTCCCGACCGCCTTCGCCCAGGGCGGCATTCTGTTCGGCCGGATCACCGACAGCGAGACCGGTGATTCGGTCGCGGCCGCTACCGTGATTCTCGACAACCACGTCCCGTTGGGGAGAGTCGAGCCGAGCCCTCCCGAGGAGATCCAGACCAACGACAACGGCGAGTACACGCTGCTCGGCCTCTCGAGCGGGTCGTGGAACATCACCATCGAAGCCGAGGGCTATCAGTCGGCGCCGGGCGTCGTGACCGTCCGGTTCGGGCGCAACGCGCCGGTCAACGTCGCGCTGGACGCCATCCCCCATCCGCTCCTGGCGGAGATGGATCCGGCGCTGTTCGACGGGATGAACCGGGCGGAGCGAAACGCGTTTCTCGACGGCATCGAGGCGGAGCTGGACGCGGTGGCGGCCGCGCGCGAAAGAGAGGACTGGGAAGCGGCCCTCGGCGGGTCCCGCTCGCTGCTGGAGCGCTTTCCGGACATGTCGCGACTCCACACGGACGTCGGCGAAGCCTTGACGCGGCTCGAACGCTACGAGGAGGCCATCGAATCCTACGAGGCCGCGGCCCGGGCGGAGCCGGCGCTGCAGAGGCAAGTCGACACCACCATCGCCCGCCTGCGGGCGCAAATGGGCGATGCCGATGCCGTCCAGGCCCTGATCGACAGTGGGGCCGCCGCTCGCGAGGACTACTACAACCAGGGCTCGGCCGCGTTCGCGCGCGGCGAGACGGACCAGGCCGCGGAGTGGTTCGAGCGGGCGGCGGCCGCCGATCCGAACTGGGTGCTGCCGGTGTTCCAGTTGGGACTGGTGAGGCTGAATCAGGGCGACATCGAAGGCGCCAAGGCCTACTTCATGCGGGCGGTCGAGCTCGATCCGAACTCGCCGGAGGGCGCGCAGGCCCAGGCCGTGCTCAGCCAGTTGCCGTAGTCGTTCGCGGTCGACGCGGGGTTCCGGACGTCGGCTGTCGGCCCCGACTGCCGTGTGCAGTCCCGTCGGGCGCTCACCGCCCGGCGGGACTCTCCTCCAACCGCCCTCTCCTCGATCGGCCGGCACCGGCCGGTTGTTCTTTCTCCTGACGGGATGAAGCCGTGATGCAGACCATCCGCTCCGTCGCGGTGCTGGGGGCCGGCACCATGGGGGCCCAGATCGCGGCCCAGGTCGCCAACGCGGGCTGGCCGGTGCTGCTGCTCGATCTCGACGCGGCCACCGCGGCCCGGGGACTGAAGCACGCGGCAGGCCTGAGGCCGGACCCGTTCTTCACGAAGGACGTGCGGGCGCGCATTCGTCTCGGTGGATTCGACACCGACCTGCCCGCCATCGGCGAGTGCGACTGGGTGGTGGAGGCGATTGTCGAGCGGCTCGACGCCAAGCAGGCGCTGCTCGAGCGGGTCGAGGCCTGCCGCCGGAACGACGCGGTGGTCAGCTCGAACACCTCGGGCATTCCCATCGGGACCATCGCCGAGGGACGCGGCCCCGAGTTCCGCCGGCGGTGGCTGGGCACCCACTTCTTCAATCCTCCCCGCTATCTGCGCCTCGTCGAGGTCATCCCCACCCCCGACACCGACCCCGCGGCGGTCGCCGCCGTGTCGTCGTTCGTCAACGGGCAGCTCGGCCGGGGCGTGGTCGTCGCCCGCGACGCGCCGGGCTTCATCGGCAACCGCATCGGCCTGCACGGGGTCGCGTCGGCCCTCGCCCAGCTCGCGGACGGCGGCTACACCATCGAGGAGATCGACGCCATCACCGGCCCCGCCATCGGGCGGCCGAAGAGCGCGACGTTCCGCACCATGGACATCGCGGGCGTCGACATCCTCGCCCACGTCGCGGCCGACCTCACGGCCCGGCTCGACCGGCCCGACGAGCGTCGGGCGTTCGAGCTGCCGCCGCTCGTCGCCGACCTCGTCGAGCGCGGGTGGATGGGCGAGAAGGCGGGGCAGGGGTTCTACCGGAAGGAGCGGGGGGCCGGGGGCAGCGCCATTCTCACCCTCGACCCCGCGACCATGGCGTACCGGCCGCGGCAGCCGGCGAAGCTGGGCGCCCTCGAGGCGGCCCGCGCCATCGAGGACGCGGGCGAGCGCATCCGCACCCTGTTCCTCGGCCGAGACCGCGTCGGCGGGTTCCTGCGGGCGACCCTCGGGCGCACCCTGCTGTACGCGGCGGAGGTCGCGCCCGAGGTCGCCCATTCGCCGGACGACGTCGACCGCGCCCTCCGGTGGGGCTTCGGCTGGGACCTCGGCCCCTTCGAGCTCCTCGACGCCATCGGCGTCGACGCGGTGATTGACGCCTGCGCCCCGGACGGCGCGACCGACCTTTCTCCCGCCGCGCGCGAGTGGGCGGGGCTCGCCCCGCGGTCGGACGAGCCGCGTCGGGTCCGCGGCGCCCCCCTGCCTCCGGCTGCGCCGGACCTGCAGATCCTGACCGTCGCGAGGCGTCGGGGCGGGGTCGTCAAGGGCAACGCGGGAGCGAGCCTCGTCGACCTCGGCGACGGCGTGCTCGCCGTCGAGTTCCACTCGAAGATGAACACCATCGGCGGCGACACCGTGCAGATGCTGACGGGCGGGGTCACCGAGGCGTCCGAGCGGTTCGCGGGCCTCGTGGTCGGCAACGACGCCGTGAACTTCTGCGCCGGCGCCAACCTCATGCTCGTGCTGCTGGAGGCGCAGGAAGGGAACTGGGACGAGATCGACCTGATGGTCCGCGGCTTCCAGAACGCGGTCATCGGTCTGCGGTACTCGCCGGTGCCCGTGGTCGTCGCGCCGGCCGGCCTCGCCCTCGGCGGCGGCTGCGAGATCGTGCTTCACGGCGACCGCGTGCAGGCGGCGGCCGAGACCTACCTGGGGCAGGCGGAGGTGGGGGTCGGGCTGATCCCGGCCGGGTGCGGCACCAAGGAGCTGACGGTCCGCGCGGTCGACGCCACCCTGCCGGGGACGGACCCGCTTCCGCGACTTCGGCGGGCGTTCGAGACCGTCGGGCTGGGCAAGGTGTCGACGAGCGCCGCCCACGCCCGCCAGCTCGGGCTTCTGCGCGACCTCGACGGGGTTACCATGGACCGGGAGCGGCTGATGGCCGACGCCAAGGCGTTGGCGCTCGTGCGGGTCCGCGAGGGCTATCGCGCCCCGGACCGGCGGACCGCGATTCCCGTCGGCGGCGAGGAGGCCCGGGCCGCCCTCGAGCTGGGCATCCACCTTGCGTGGCGCGGCGGCGCGATCAGCGATCACGACGCCCGGATCGGCCGGGCCCTGGCCCGCATCATGACCGGCGGCGATCTGCCCCACGCGACCACGGTGACCGAGCGGTACCTGATGGACCTGGAGCGCGAGGCGTTTCTCAGCCTGTGCGGCGAGGCGAAGACGCTGGACCGCATTCGCCACACCCTCAAGACCGGGAAGACGCTCAGAAACTAGAAGGCACCCGATACCGTCTCAATCTTCAGAGGCGCGAGCGACGCAAGGAGAGACCGTGACTGATGCCGTGATCGTGTCGGCGGTTCGCACCCCGGTCGGCAAGGCGCCGCGGGGGACCCTGCGCACCACGCGGCCCGACGAGCTGGGGGCGGCGGTGATTGCCGAGGCGCTGAAGCGGGCCCCCGGCATCGAGCCGGGCGAGGTCGAGGACGTCATCCTCGGCTGCGCCATGCCCGAGGCCGAGCAGGGCATGAACGTGGCCCGCATCGCCAGCCTGCGCGCCGGCGTGCCCATCGAGGCGTCGGCGATCACCGTCAACCGGTTCTGCTCGTCGGGCCTCCAGGCCATCGCCTACGGGGCCGAGCGCATCATGGTGGGCGGGGCCGACGCCGTCGTCGCCGGCGGCACCGAGTCGATGAGCCTCATCCCCATGGGCGGGCACAAGGTCGCCCCCAACCCCGGCCTGATGAAGGACTATCCGGACGTCTACCTCTCGACGGGGCTGGTCGCCGAGAATCATGCCCGCGAGGCGCGGGTCTCCCGCGACGAGCAGGACGCGTTCGCGCTGCGCAGCCACGAGCGGGCGGTGGCCGCGATCGACGCGGGGCGGTTCGAGAGCGAGGTCGTGCCGATCGAGGTGCGGGTCGCGGAGCCGGCCAACGGCGACGGCGGCGGCCGCCCCGCGGTGCGGACGGTCGCGTTCACCGCCGACGAGGGGCCGCGCCGCGACACCTCGCTGGAGGTCCTCGGCGGCCTGCGGCCCGCCTTCCACGTCGAGGGCTCGGTGACCGCCGGCAACTCGTCGCAGATGAGCGACGGCGCCGCCGCGGTGGTGCTCGCCTCGCGCGAGCGGGCCGAGCGGGCGGGGCTCGAGCCCCTCGCCCGGTTCGTGGCCTACGCCACCGCCGGGGTCGAGCCGGAGCGGTTCGGGGTCGGGCCGGTGCCGGCGATCCGGAAGGTCCTGAAGCGGGCGGGGCTCACCCTGGACGACATCGATCTCGTCGAGCTGAACGAGGCGTTCGCGGCCCAGGTGCTGGCGTGCCTGCGCGAGCTGCCCATCGACCCCGACAAGCTGAACGTGAACGGGGGGGCGATCGCCCTCGGGCACCCCCTGGGCTGCACCGGGGCCAAGCTGACGGCGTCGCTCCTCCACGAGCTGAAGCGGCGCGGGGGCCGCTACGGCCTCGTCACCATGTGCGTGGGGGGCGGCATGGGCGCCGCGGGCATCTTCGAGCGCGCGGCGTAGGCGGACCGCCAGGAGGATTGCCGATGACGACAATCGCGACCACGGCTTCCCGCATCACCGGCGGCTCCTGGCTGCTCGAGGAGACCGCGCCCGGCTCGACGTTCACCCCCGAGCGGCTGACCGAAGAGCACCGGCTGATCGACCAGACCGCGGCCGAGTTCATCGACAACGAGATTGTCCCGAACCACGACCGGCTGGAGACCAAGGACTGGGACCTGGCCCGCAGCCTCGTCCAGCGCGCCGGCGCCCTCGGGCTGCTCGGGACCGACGTGCCGGAGGCCCACGGGGGCCTCGCCCTCGACAAGGCGTCGACCGTGGTCGTCGGCACCCGCATCGGCTACAGCGGGTCGTTCGGGTCGACGTTCGGGGCCCACACCGGCCTCGCCGTCCTGCCCCTGCACTGCTTCGGCACCCCCGCCCAGAAGGAGGCCTATCTGGGCCGGCTCGTCAGCGGCGAGTGGGTCGGCGCCTACTGCCTGAGCGAGTCGGGCTCGGGGTCGGACGCGCTGGGCGCCAAGGCGCGGGCGGTCCGGAACGCCGACGGCAGCTTCTCGCTGACCGGCGAGAAGATGTGGATCACCAACGGGGGGTTCGCGGACCTCTACGTCGTCTTCGCCAAGGTCGACGGCGAGCGGTTCACCGCGTTCCTGGTGGAGCGTTCCTGGCCCGGGGTGTCGACCGGCAAGGAAGAGCACAAGATGGGCCTGCACGGCTCGTCCACCACCCCCGTCATCCTGCAGGACGTGCGCGTGCCGGCCGGGAACGTGCTCGGCGAGGTCGGCCAGGGGCACAAGGTCGCGTTCAACACCCTGAACTACGGGCGCTTCAAGCTCGCGGTGTCCGCCGCCGGGAGCGCCCACCTCGCGATCGGCGAGGCGGCGCGCTACGCGGCCGAGCGGCACCAGTTCGGGGTCCCCATCGCGAGCTTCGGGGCCATCAGGCACAAGCTGGGGGAGATGGCGGCGCGGGCCTATGCGGTCGACAGCATGATCTTCCGCACGACCGGGCTCCTCGACGCGGCCCTCGCCGGTCACGACCCCGCCGACCCCGGCCCCCTGCGCGAGACGCTGGAGGAGCTGGCCGTCGAGTCGTCGATCCTCAAGGTCGCGGGCAGCGAGATGCTGCACTACGTCCTCGACGAGAACGTGCAGATCCACGGCGGCAACGGGTTCGTCCGCGACTACCCGGCCGAGCGCCACTACCGCGACTCGCGGGTGAACCGCATCTTCGAGGGCACCAACGAGATCAACCGCCTGCTGATTCCCGGCACCCTGATCCGCCGCGCCGTCAAGGGGAGCGGCATCCCCCTCGTCGCCGCCGCCAAGGGGCTGCAGGACGAGCTGATGAGCCCGCCGGCGCTGTCGGCGCCCTCCGACGAGCCCCTCGGCGAGCAGCTCGCGGCGGTCGCCGCGTTCAAGAAGACCGCGGTGATGGTGCTCGGCCTCGCCATGCAGCGCTACGGGCAGAAGCTGAACGACGAGCAGGAGGTGCTGTCGTGCGCCGCCGACGTCGTCATCGACACCTACGCGGCCGAGAGCGCGGTCGTGCGGGCCCTGCAGGCGGTCGGCGACGCGCCCCGCACCGCCGCCCTGCAGGCCGACGCCGCCCGCGTCCAGGTCGACGGCGCGGCGGAGCGCATCGGCGCCGCCGCCCGCACCGCCCTGGCCGCGATGGCCGAGGGCGACACCCTGCGCATGCAGCTCGCGGGGCTGCGCCGGCTGTTGCGGGTGACGCCGGTCAACACCGTCGCGATGCGGCGGCGGCTTGCGGACGCCCTCGTCGACAGGGCAGGATATGTATTCGTGTAGACGGTATCCGCATGATGGCAAGACACATTCCGCGCTCTGCCCTCGCCGCGGCCGCCCTCGCCGCCGTCGCCTGCTCCGCGCCGCCTCCCGACGAGTCGCTCTGGCTCACCGAGCTCGTGGAGTCGCGCGAGCTGAAGGACCGTTTCTTCCGCGAGGCCCCCGACTCGCCGATCCGCATCGAGCGGCGCGGGCAACTGCTGCCGCTCCACTACTACGAGCCGGATGGCGCCTACCGCGTCCCCGCCGCCCTCGAGGTGGCGCCCGAGCAGCCCATCTACGAGATCCCGACCTCGACCGGGGTCATCCGCCCCATGCAGCGTGTCGGGGTGCTCGAGTTCGCGCTGAACGGCGAGCCGATGCGGCTGTCGGCCCTCGCCGAGGCGCCGGTGCGGTCCATCGACTCGCTGTTCATCATGTTCAAGGACCCGACCAACGAGTCGGACACGTACGCGGGCGGCCGCTACATGGACCTGCCCCGCACCGCCAGCGGCCTCTACGACCTCGACTTCAACCAGGCCTACAACCCGTACTGCTACTACAACGAGGAGTACGACTGCCCGTACCCGCCGCGCGAGAACTGGCTGACGGCGCCGGTGCCCGCCGGCGAACGCCTCGCGCCCGGCTACACGGGGTTCGGCATCGGCGTGATCCCGCCTCCGCCCGAGGACGAGGTCTCCAACCCTTGACGGCCCGCGGCAGAGGCGCGGCGACGCTGGCCGGCGTCGTCTTCGACTTCGACGGGGTGCTCGCCGACAGCGAGCCGCTGCACCTGCGCGCCAACCAGGACGTGCTCGCCCGGCACGGCATGAGCCTCGCCGCGCCCGACTACTACGACCGGTACCTGGGTTTCGACGACGCCGACGTGTTCCGCACCGTATGGCGCGACCACGGGCGGGAGCTCGACGAGGATTTGCTGGCCACGCTGATTCGGGTCAAGGGCGAGCGGTTCGAGGCGCTGGCGGGCCAGGGCGTGGGGCTGTTCCCCGGCGCCGCCGACTGCGTCCGCCGCGTCGCGGCCGAGGCGCCCATCGCCATCGCGTCCGGCGCCCTCGCCCCCGAGATCGAGACGGTGCTCGCCGCCGCCGATCTGCGCCGTCACTTCCGGGCCGTCGTGGCCTCGGGCGACACGCCGCGGTCGAAGCCCGCCCCCGATCCGTATCTGCGCGCGCTCGAGCTGCTGCGCCCGCACGTCGCGGCGGCAAGGCTCGACCCCGGCGGCTGCGTCGTCGCCGTCGAGGACTCGATGTGGGGCATCGAGTCGGCGCTCGCGGCGGGACTGCGGTGCGTGGGGGTCGCGCAGACCTACGCGGCGAGCCGGCTCGGGACCGCCCACCTGGTGGTTCCGACGATCGCCGACGTCACCCCGGAGACCCTGCGCGCGGCCTGCGCCGCGGATGCCTGAGGGGCGGCCGGATGCGGCCGGTTCTTGAACGGAACCACCGCGCGGGCGAGAATGGCCCGGCAGCCCGCGGCGGAACCCCGCGTCGCATCGCCGCGCGAGTGGAGCGCGGCTTCGTCGCGGGCTGCCGGGTGACGTTGCCATGAGCGTATTGCCAGCCGACGTCGTGCGACGGTTCACCGACGCCGCCGCGAGCCCCGACCCGGACCTGGCCGCGCCGGCCCTGCTCATCGCGCGCCTCGGCTATCCGCGGCTCGACCCCACCCCCTATCTGGCGCGCCTCGAGGCGATGGGCGGCGCCGCCGCCGACCGGCTGGCGGCGTCCCCGGGGGAAGGCCCCCGGGGGACGATCGACGCCCTCAACCGGTTCCTCTTCGAGGACGAGGGCTTCTCCGGAAACACCGGCGACTACGACGACCCGCGGAACAGCTTCCTGAACCAGGTGCTGGACCGCAGGACCGGCATTCCCATCACCCTGGCCGTGGTCTACATCGAGGTGGCGCGCCGCGCCGGCATCCGCGTGGACGGCGTGAACTTCCCCGGCCATTTCCTGCTGCGGTTTCCGTTGGCATCGGAGGACGACCACCGGAGCGCGGTCTTCGTGGACCCGTTCCACGGAGGTTCGATTCTGTCCGAGACCGACTGCCGCTCGCTCCTGCGGCGCCACGCCGGCGACGGCGTCGAGTTCGATCCCCGGTTTCTCGCGCCGGCCACCAAGCAGCAGATTCTCGTGCGCATGCTCGGCAACCTGAAGCGGCTCTACGTGCGCATGCGGTCGTTCCCCCAGGGCCGGGCGATCACCGATCTCCTGCTCGCGATCGAACCCTCCGCCCTGCAAGAGCTGCGCGACCGCGGGCTCCTGTCGTACTACGTCAACGACTACGCCGGGGCCCTGCGCGATCTCGAGGCGTACCTGCGGTACTCGTCACCCGGCGCCGACGACGCCGAGCGCCAGGAAGAGCGCAAGGAGATCTGGGGATACGTGAAGGCGCTGCGGCGGCGAATGGCGAGCCTGAACTAGGAGTCTGCGCCGTAGAACGGCGCGGACTCCTGGCGGGTTGGTTGGGCGCCCGGCGGAGCCGTCAGGCGACGATGGGCGGGCTGGATCGGGGCCGCGTGGGCGGCTCGGGGATCTCTATGGGAAGGTCTTCCCGGTCGCCCCATTCCTTCCACGACCCGAGGTAGTTCCGCACCCGCGGATAGCCCAGCAGGCGCAGGGCGAGGTAGCCGTGGGCGGCCCGGTAGCCGCCCTGGCAGTAGCTGATCACTTCCTTGTCCGGGGTGACCCCGGCCGCTTCGTACATCGCTCGCAGCTCGGCTGCAGGCCTGAACGCGCCGTCCTCGCCGAGGTTGCGGGTCCACTCGACATGCACCGCCCCGGGCACCGCGCCGCCCCGCTTCGCACGGACCGTCGCGCCGCAGTACTCGCCGTCGGTGCGCGTGTCCAGCACCGCGAGGTCGGCCGCCCCCAGCCGGTCGCGGAGAAGCCGCCACGTCGCCAGCCGGTCGTCCGACCGCCCGACCATCCAGCCGCTGGCCTTCGGCGACGCCGCCTCGCGGGTCACTTCGCGTCCCTCGCGCTCCCACGCCCCGAATCCGCCGTCGAGCTGCCGCGCGTCGGGGTGGCCGAAGTACTCGAGGAACCAGAACGCGCGCGCCGCCCGGATGCCCGACTTCTCGTCGTAGACGACCACCGCGCGCTCCGGGTCGACGCCCCGCGACGAGAGGAGGTGGCCGATCATCCAGAGGAACGCGGCCAGCGGCGCCGGGTCGGTGTCGGTCAGGCTGATGCCGAACAGATCGAGGTGGACCGCCCCGGGGATGTGCCCCACCGCGAACGCCTCGGCCTGCCGGAGGTCGAGCAGCAGCGGGGCGTCGGTCCCCGCCGCCCGGCGGTCGTCCAGCTCGGCCGGGGTGATGAGAAGCTGCGGGTTGGCGTAGCCCTTGGGGTTGTCGCTCACCTGCGTTCCTCCGTCGTCGTCGTCCGACATTATCAGCCCGTGGTGGAAGCCCCGCGTTGCAACGCGCCCGGAGGGCGCCGGCAGACAGCCGAGGCGCGGGATGCATCGCCGCTCGAATGCAGCGGGACCGTCGCCGCGGGCTGTCGTGCCCTCCGCCCGTCGTCGAGCCGATCCCGCAACCCGGCCCGGTCGCGCCGTGCCTTCCCGCCGCCCGCCTGCGCCGCAACGAGACCGGCCCGGGGATGCGGCGCCTGTCCGCGCCGGAGAGCACGCGGCGTCAGGCCGGCCGGGCCGGTTCGCCGGTGTAGAAGGCCTTCGTGCGGCCGGCCGCGGCCCGCGCGGCATCCGGGTCTTCTCCGCCCGCCACCGCCGCCCGCCCCCACCCGTCGCTGCTGCCGGCGATGAACGCCCTGCCGTCCCGCGAGGCCGCGAAGGCCTCGTCGTCCGGCTTCGGCGTTGCGGGGTCGGCGAGATGGAGGGCGAGCCCCAGGAGGCCCATCTCCCAGCCGACGCCGGCCGCCCCCGGCCCGTACTCGTCCCAGTGCGGCGAGAGGTGCGCGGTGTGCGTGAGGGTGAGGCGGGCGCGGCCCGCCCCGTCGTCCGAGACGCGAACGTCCACCCAGCTCACACCGCCGCCGAACTCCCAGGTGAGCGCGAAGTGCGACCGCGGCTCGCAGGCCGTGATCGCGCCGTCGGCGTTGCCCTCCAGTCGATAGCGGCCGCCGAGCTCGAGCTCGCCGCTGACCGGCAGGAACCAGCAGGGGATGCGCTCGCGGCTCGTCACCGCGTCCCACAGGTCGTCGACCGTCGTGTCGTAGCCGCGGGAGAGCGTCACCGCGCGGGCCGGCTGCCCGTCGCGCTCCAGCGACGACACCGTTCGCGTGGCCGCGCCGAGGTTGCCTTCGACGTCGAAATCCATGTTCTTCTCGTCTTCCGTCAGGGCCCCGAGTCGCGGGCTCGCGAGCTCGTGCCCATGAGCACGACTCTCTCGTGAGCCGGCCAATCCGACCCTCCGGGTCTCGATGCCGAGGTTCCCGCCGTCTGCAACATCCTCCCGTCAGGCGAGCTCCCACTCCGGGCCGTCGGAACGGGCCCGGCCCTCCTCCGCGAGCTTGATCAGGTGTGCGACCACGCTCTCGCGCGCCATGCCCCGGAGGGCCGGCGCGAGTCCGTCGTACAGGCGGTCGACGATGGCCTCCGGCCGCCGGGCCCCGGCCCGCAGCGCGCCCACGATCTGGTCCTCGCGGCGCTGCCGGTGATCGAGGTATTCCCGGAGGATGGCCTGCGGGTCGTCGATGGCCTCGCCGTGGGCCGGCAGCATGCGGGTGGGGGCCAGCGCCTGGACGCGCCGGAGCGACGCCAGGTACTGCGAAAGGCTGCCGCCGTGCGAGGCGAGGATGACGACGGTCGTGCCGCGCACGACGAGGTCGGCCGAGAACAGCGTGCCGCCGGCCTCGTCGAAGAAGCAGAGGTGGTCGGGGGCGTGACCCGGCGTGTGGACGGCGCGCAGGGCGCCGCCACCGGCGGGAACCAGCTCGTCGTCCGCGATCGACTTCCAGGCCACCGCGTGCGCCCGGTCGCGTTCCGGCCACGGCATCTTCCGGAAGGCGGCGTCGGGCCAGCGCGCGGCGAGCGCCTCGCTGCCGTCGGCGTGGTCCTGATGGGCGTGGGTGACGAGCACCTGGGCGAGCCGGTCCGGTCCCAGCGCCTCGGCCAGCGCGGACAGGTGAGCCGCCTCGCCGGTGGCGGCGTCGAGCAACGTCGGCGTCCTCCCCGGCAGCAGGTAGGTGTTGTTGCCGTCGCCGGTCATCGGGCCGGGGTTGAAGCCGGGAATTCGGGTGATCTGCACGGTGCGGTCAGGGTTGGGCGGCGACGGGCGTTCTTCGATTCTACCCGCTCGCGGTCCGGGAAGCGTCAACACCCGGGGAACGGCGCCTTGCCGGCCGGCGCCCCGGCCGTTCCGGGTTTCGGTACTCGACGCGTCGTCGTCCGACCACCCGCCTTTGGCCGGCGCCGGTAAACCGGCGACAATGACGGGCGTGTCCGAGACTGGCGGCGCGGCGGAGCGGTTCACGGCGGACGAGCGGCGCGCCCTCTCTCCCTACTTCACGAACCTCGACGACGACGTCTTCGCCCTGCGGAACCTGCCCGAAGTCGTGAAGGGGGCCTTGTTCGCCCGCTACTCGCGCTCGGCGAAGTCGCTGCGGCGGCTCTTCCTCGACGAGTTCCTCGACACGGTGCCGGCCGGCCGGGTCGGCGAGGTGGCGGTCGGCGTCGAGCGGGCGGACCGCCTCTACGAGCGGGTGCTCGGGGACTACGGCGACGACTCGGTGGCCCAGCTCGGGGCCGCCCACGTCGCGTGCGAGGGCGTCTCGAACCTGCTGACGAAGGTGCTCGAGCGGGGTCGGCTCGCCGCGTACCTGGAGCAGTCGACCCGCTACGTGCCGTACACCGACCGGCCCGGGGGGCGCTGGAAGTACCTGGTTCCCTCGGAGCTCGACGGGTTGCCCCTGCGCGAGCAATACGTCTCCGCACTGGACGACGCGTTCGAGACCTACCGCCGTTGGCTCGAGCCCGCTCAGGACCACTTCCGCCGCCGGTATCCCAACACCGCCGGCGACTCGGAGGGCGTGTACCGTGCGGTCATCCGGGCCAAGGCCCTCGACACGCTGCGGGGGCTGCTGCCCGCCGCCACCCGGTCGAACGTCGGCATCTTCGCCTCGGGTCAGGCGTTCGAGGCCCTGCTGCTGCGGATGCGGGCCCATCCGCTGGCCGAGGCCCGCGGCTGCGCCGACCGGATGCTGACCGAGTTGAGGAAGCTGATTCCGGCCTTTCTCGCCC
Organism: Vicinamibacterales bacterium; assembly: GCA_965215105.1. Lineage (GTDB taxonomy): Bacteria > Acidobacteriota > Vicinamibacteria > Vicinamibacterales > UBA8438 > JAJEEA01. The sequence goes on along the minus strand of OZ244051.1, from coordinate 3,816,394 downwards.
GGGTCGACCGGGAGGACCGCGGGGTGCGGTGGAGCCGCTACCTCGCGGATACGCGACGAGGGGCCGCCGCCGCGGCCGAGCGCCTGCTCGGAGGGGCGGCGCCCGCGCCCGCGCCCGAGGTGGCCCTGACCGACTTCGATCCGGATGGCGAGGTGAAGGTGGTCGCGGCGGCGCTGTACGAGTCGTCCCGGCTGCCCGAGAGCCAGCTCCTCGAGACGGCCCGCGGCCTGAGCGCGGCCGACCGCGCCGCGGTGCTGCGCGCCTGCGTCGGGGACCGCGCCAACCGGCGGCACCGGCCGGGGCGGGCGTTCGAGCGGACCGGCTACTGCTTCGACGTGCTCTCCGACTACGGCGCGTTCCGCGACCTGCAGCGGCATCGGCTCCTGACGATGGAGTGGCAGGAGCTGACCGCGGACCACGGGTGCGTGGAGCCGGCCGCCCTCGAGGACATCGGGGCGGCGAGGGACTGGCGCCTCGTCATGGAGCGCAGCCGGGAGCTCCATGCGGCGATGCTCCGCGAGGCGTCCCCGTCGGCGGCGCAGTACGCGGTGGCCATGGCCTACCGCATCCGCTACCGCATGCAGATGAACGCCCGCGAGGCGATGCACGTGATCGAGCTGCGGACGACGCCGCAGGGCCATCCGTCGTACCGGCGGGTCTGCCAGGCGATGCACCGCCTGATCGCCGACGAGGCCGGCCACCGGGCCATCGCCGAGGCGATGCGCTTCGCCGACCACTCGGCCGTCGAGCTGGAGCGGCTGGGGGGCGAGCGGGCGAGCGAGCGGCGGCGGGCGGAGCGCGGGCAGGCCGGGACCGGCGATCAGTCGTCGTCCTTCCGGGCCCAGTAGCGGCCGTACTCCTCGAGGAACGTCATGCTCTCGAACGAGGCCATCCGGTCGAAGAAGAGCACGCCGTCGAGGTGATCGGTCTCGTGCTGGAGGACCCGGGCGGGATACCCGTCCGCGGTCAGGGCGAGCGGCCGCCCGTGCCGGTCGAGGGCGCGGAGCCGGATCTTCGCGGGCCGGGGGACCCGGCCGCGGATGTCGGGGATGCTGAGGCAGCCTTCCCAGTCCTCCTCCACCGCCGGGCCGACGGGGGTGATCTCGGGGTTGATGACGACCACCGGGGGCATGCCCCCGTCGGGGTCGTCGACGCCGGCGACGAAGAGGCGGATGCTCTCGTGCACCTGGGGGCCGGCGAGGCCGATGCCCCGGCTGTCGTGCATGGTCTCGAACATGTCGTCGATGAGCTGCTGGATCCGCGGGGTGGCGATCTCGGCGGGGTCGAGCGGGCGGGCCCGCTTCCTGAGGACGGGGTGGCCCATGCGCGCGACCTTGAGGATGGCCATGTAGCGCGATTATACGTTGGCGCCGCCGTCGGCGGTCCCCCGGCGGCGGTAGACTGGCGGCAGAGGTTCGGGGGGCCGCGAGACGGCGCCGCCCCCCGGGAGGCGCCGATTGCCTGACCGGCCCGCCCGGGCTGCGATCGGCGCCGGTTTCCGGGCCGGTCGCGTCACCGCTCGGGCAGGGAGCGGCCCGCCCGGCAGACACCTGGAGCGAGCGTCGGAAAGCGCCATGCACGTCGACCCCATCGCCGGCATCTACCGTTTCTGTCACGCCTGCGGGCAACCGCTCGTCCCCAAGCGGCTCAAGCCGGGCGACCCGGAGCGGCCCGTGTGCTCGGGGTGCGGCGGCGTCCTCTACCTCGACCCGAAGGTCGCGACGGGCACGATCATCACCGGGGCGGACGGCCGCATCGTGCTGGTGCGGCGGGCCATCGAGCCGGGCTACGGGCGCTGGGTCTTCCCCGGCGGCTACGTCGACCGCGGCGAGGTGGTCGCGGCCGCCGCGATCCGCGAGGCGCGTGAGGAGTCGGGGCTCGAGATCCGGCTGGAGGGCCTCGTCAGCATCTACTCCTACCCCGAGCGTCCGCCCGTCATCATCGTGTACGCCGCCACCGCCACCGGGGGGGAGCTGCGGCACGACGAGGAGAGCCTGGAGATCCGCACCTTCAGCGAGACGGAGATTCCCTGGGACGAGCTGGCCTTCCGGAGCACCCGCGAGGCGCTGCGCGACTACTACGCCGGGGTGCTGCACCGGCACTGCCGCTGACACGGGGGGGACGCCGGCGGGTGCGGCGGCGCGGGGCGGGCGCCGGGCCGGGAGCACCCCCCGTCGCCGGCCGGCACCGCGGCCGCGAGGCTTCAGGCGCGCGCGTCGCCGCCGCCCGGGAACCGCAGGTCGCGGCGCTCGGCCCCGGTCGCGGCGTCCTCCACCAGGGCCTCGACGGGCAGCGCCGTCTCCGCCTCCTCGAGCTGCCGCACGGTGGCCCGGGTGGCGGGGTGCTTCGGGGTGAACAGGGTGCAGCAGTCCTCGTCGGGGATGATCGACACGTCGTAGGTGCCGAGCCGACGCGCCTCGTGGACGATCTCGTCCTTGTCCATGCCCACCAGGGGCCGCAGGACGGGCAGCGACGCCGCCGCGTCGATGACCGCCATGTTGTCCAGGGTCTGGGAGGCGACCTGGCCGACCGCCTCGCCGGTGACGAGGGCGGCCGAGCCGCTGGTCCGCGCGATGCGCTCGGCGATGCGGAGCATGAGGCGCCGGTAGACGACCACCCTGAGGGGCGGGGGCACCGCCAGCACCACCTGACGCTGGATCTCGCCGAAAGCCACCACGTAGAGCCGCGACTCGAGCTGGTGGCGGGTCAGCAGGGCCGCGATCTCCGCCACCTTGTCCTGGGACGTGCGGGACAGGATGGGGTAGCTGTGGAAGTGGACGAAGCGCACGCGGCAGCCGCGCTTTATCATCCGCCACGCCGCCACCGGCGAGTCGATGCCCCCCGACAGCAGGCACGCGACCCGGCCGCTCGCCCCGCTGGGCAGGCCCCCGGGCCCCGGCTCCTTCCGCAGGCAGCAGAACGCCCGGTCGGCCAGCACCTCCACCCGCACCGTCAGGGCCGGCCGATCGAGGTCGACCCGCCACCCCTTGGCCGCCTTGATGCGGCCCCCGAGGTTCCGCTCGATCTGCGGCGACGTCAGGGGAAACCGCTTGTCGGCGCGCCGGGCCGTCACCCGGAAGCTGTCCGCCTCGACCCCGTCGAGCTCGGCGATCGCGGTCTCGGCGATGGCGTCGAAGTCGCAGGCGGCGGACACCGCCCGCAGGAAGTTGGCGACCCCCGGCACGCGGGAGAGCCGCTCGCGCACCTCGGGCCAGTCGCCGTCCGCGGCGTGCTGCAGCTCGATGCGGCCCATCAGGGCGCGCACCCTGACCCCGTCCACGCCGGCCATCGCGGCGCGGATGTTGGTGATGAGCCGCTCGACGAACCACGGGCGGTTGCGCCCCTTGAGGGCTATCTCCTGGTAGTGGACGATGACCGAGGGCATGCGTCAATCCGGTTTGTCCGCGGACCGCGCGTCGGGTGAACGCGGGCCGCGGCGGTGTAGAGACCGCTCGTCCCGGAGCGGGTCCGGCGACCGCGCCGGGATCGTACCCGGCATGGCCGCGCCGCGCCAAACCGCCGGGGGGAGCAGGAAGCCGGGCGGCGTCTTCCGCAACGGCGGCATCCGCCCGGCAACGGGGCGACGGGGTACGTTCCCGACCGGGCCACCAGCGCGCCTGCCGAGCTCGGTCTTCGACGAGGGTTCGCGAGCGTGGTGAGGCGGCGTCCGGGGGCGGTCCCGCGTGTTCGGCGCCTCAGGAACGCAAGGCTGCTTCCCGGGTCCGCGGCAGACCCCGCGTCAACCCGTCGAAGAGCAGCTTCAGGGCCAGGTTCGAGCGCGCCAGGGCGCCGGTGACGGCGGTCACCGCCCGCACGCTGCGGCGCGAGATCTTGACGTCCTGCCCGCTCCGGAACCCCGGCAGGGCATGGATGCGGCGCAGCGTGAGCACGGCCATGCCGAGCGGCCACACGCAGAATCGGCGGATGCCGGTCTCGTCGCGCGGAAGGATCAGCACGAACCGCAGCGCGTCGCCCAGATGGCGGTGGGCGATGGCCACGAGCTTCGACAATCCCGCGGCGAAACCGGGGCCGCTGGGCCCGGCGCCCGACGAGCCCAGGTCGAAGCCGGCCGCCCGGAAGACGTCGCGCGGCAGCCAGCACGCGCCGCGGCGGCGGTCCTCCCAGACGTCCTTCAGGATGTTGACCATCTGCAGCCCCTGCCCGAACGGGACCGACAGCGCGAGCAGGTCGTCTCGACGCCGTCGGATCTCCGCGGAGTAGTCGCAGAACAGGTCGGTGAGCGTCTCGCCGACGACCCCGGCCACGTGATAGCAGTAGCGGTCGAGATGGGGGACGTCCTCGAGGCCCTTCACGGTCGCGTTCTGCTGGAACTCGGCCATGCCGCGCGACATGATCCGCACGCAGCGTTCGATGGCGCGCCGCCGGGCGGCGGGAAGGCTCCTCGTGATGCGGACCACGCGGGCGGTGTTGGCGACCAGGTCGCGTTCGGGTCCGGTGGTCGACGGAGACAGCATGGCGCCGAGCTCGCGCGAGAACGGCGTCGCGTCCCGGCGGCCGGCCACCACGTCGACGAAACGTTCGGAGAACGCCTGTTTCTGCGCCGCCGACAGCGCCGGCTCGTCCTCGACGGTGTCCGCGATCCGGCACAGCGCGTAGAGGTTGCCGACGACGTCGCGCAGGTCGCCGGGAAGCTGCGGGATGTTGAGGGCGAAGGTGCGGGAGACGCCCTGCAGGATCTCCGTCTGGTAGGCGAGGTCGTCGTTCGCCGATGCGCCGCGGCGGGAAGCGGTCATCCCCGCCATCCTACTATGGCCGCCGCCGGCCGGGGGGGCGCGGCGGACGACCGGCGCGCGCGCACGCCGGGGCGCGAGGCGGCCGGCGGGTGCGGCGGAACGGCGCGGACTGCTGTAGGATGGGTCGGGCGGACAGCGGAGCCGCGGGGCGGCGATGTCCGGGCTGGCGTGTGTCTCGATGCGTGATCTGGTAGCCGGCGTCGTCGCCCTCGGTCTCTTTCTCTTCGCGCTGGGGCTGATCTCGACCCTGCGGTTTCACCGCCGCGCCCGCGAGCGCGAGCGCCGTGCGCTGCTTGCGGCGGGCCGCCGCGTCGTGGCGGAGATACCGACCCCCGACGGCCTGGATCTGTTCGTGGCCGACGAGGCCAACTTCTACTGGAAGGACCGGCCCATCGCGAAGCCGACGGTGCGGCTGGTCAGGATCCTCATCAACGGCGTGCCCCTCGCCACCCACGCCGCACGCGGACACGAGCCGGACGACGCCGGAGACGTCGACCCCGCGGCCCTCGATCGCCCCGAGGGGATTGCCCACGACCGCTGGGACGTCGTCATCGGGACCGATCACGGCGACGTTCTGGTGGAGTGCGGCAGCGTGCGGGAACGCGTCTCCCAGGAGCTGGGCCGCGCGGTCTTCGACGCCGTCAAGGCCGACATGGAGCGGCGGGAGGCGGCTCCGGAGGACGCCGCGAGCGCTGCCGCTCCTGCGCCCTGACACCTGCCGCGCCGCCGGTCGCCTGCGCCGGCATCCGCCCGCGCGTTCCCGCTTCGTTGCTGCGGTTTTGCTCGCGCCGACCGTCTTCGGCCGGGCTCCCGGGGCAGGCGCGGTCCACCCGTCTCGGAGTTCCCGGCCGTCAGCCGCCGCCGGTCGCCGCCGGCAAGGGGAGGAACGGCCGTTCGGCGACGACGGCGCGGAGGCGCCGGTCGCCGTCCGTGACGACCAGCTTCGTGCCCGGCGCGGCCAGCTCGCGCTTGACGTACCCGAGGGCGATGGGCCGGCCGAGGGCCGGCGACCGCCGCGCGGTGGTCACCGCGCCGACCGCCTCGGCGTCCTGCCGGTCCGGCGCGAGCAGCACCGCGCCGGCCTCGGGCGGCGAATCGTCGGGGCCGAGCAGCAGGCCCACGAGGCGCCGGGCGACCCTGCCCTGCCCGCGATGGAGGATGCGGACGATGACCTCCTGCCCGACGTAGCATCCCTTGGTGTGGCTGACGGCGCGCGACTCGATGCCCGCCTCGAGGGGGATGGTGCTCTCGTCCATGTCGGCGGGGAACGCGGGTCGGCCCGCCTCGAGCCGCAGCACGGCGAAGGTCTCGGCGTCGAGCTCCGCTGCGCCGGCCTCGGCCAGCGCCTCGGCCAGCGGCCGGGCGACGGCGGCGTCGGCGTACAGCACGAAGCCGACCTCGCCGATCTCGTCGCTGCGCACCACCGCCACCGGCGCGTCCGCGAAGCGGCCGGGCCGCTGGCCGTACTCGGGCAGCCGGCCCGGCGCGTCCGCTCCCGGCGGCGCCCCGCCCCCGGCCGCCGGGACGAGGCGGGCGACGATGCGCGCCGCCTCGGGGCCGTGCACGGCGAGGGCGGCCCAGGCCGCGGTCCGGTCCTCCACCGTCACGTCCTCGGTGAACACGAACTCCTGCAGCCGCTCGAGCAGCATCGCGGTCACGCCAGCGTCGACGTCCAGCAGCAGCTCGTCCCCCAGGTTGACCACCGCCATGTCCGCGATCATCCGGCCCTGCGGCGTCAGCCAGGCCGAGTAGCAACCCTCCCCCGGTGCGAGGGCCGCGACGTCGTTCGTCAGCAGCCCTTGCAGGTAGGACGCCCGATCGGCCCCCTTCAGCGCGATCCGGCCTCGGGCCGAGAGGTCGACGAAGGCCGCCCCGCGCCGGGCCGCGTCGTAGGCTTCGAGGCCGGTCATCGGGATCCCGCGTGGGGTGGTATGCTCATGTCGATGGGCATCGGCCGGTATTCTACCCCTGCGGGTCCGGCGGGCCGGGCGAAGTTCCGCGTCGCGGGGAGGCGGGGCGTCCGGCTCGCGCTCGTCGTCGTCCTGGGCCTCACGCCGGCGATGGCGCCGGCGCAGGCCGGCCTCGAGCTCGCCCCGGGGCCGGCGGCCTTCAACGTCTTCATGAGCTCGGTCCCGGTCGGCTTCCAGCGCACCGACGTGCGCCGGATGGCGGCCGGCTGGATCATCGAGTCGCTGGGCGACCTGTCGCAACCGGTCGACATCCGGAACCAGGCTTTTCAGGTGGAGTACGACGCCGGGCTGCGCCCGCGGTCGTTGCGGGTCGGCGGCGTCCGCGGCAATCTCCGGTTCTCCCTGGCGACCACGTTCACGTCCGGCGCCGTCGCCGCCGAGCTGGACGAGAACGGGCAACTCTCGAAGTTCGAAATCGCGGCGCCCCCCGACGCCGTCGTCCTCGTCGACTTCTTCTTCGGCGGCTACGAGGTGCTGGCGCGGCGGCTGGGAGACGCACGCCCCGGCGACGAGATACCGGTCTACGTGGCGCCGCTCACCCTCACCCGGGCCCGCGTGGACCGGGTCCGGCGGCAGCAGATCGAGACGCTGTCGGCCGCTGTCGTCGACGCCCGGGTGCACGGGATCTCGTTCGTGCACGACGACGGCCCGGTGGCGGCGGAGGTGTGGACCGACGCCCGCCACCGCCTGCTTCGGGTCTCCATTCCCCAGGCCGCCCTCGATCTCGTGCGGGACGACATCTCCGGCGTGGGCACCCGGATCCGCGGCGCCGCCCACCCCGGCGACGAGACGGCCAGCGTCCGCTCGGAGGGCTTCGGGCTGGCCGCGACGGTCACCGCTCCCGTGGATCGTCAGAGGCCCCCGGACGGGTGGCCGACGGTGCTGCTGGTCTCGGGGTGGGGCGCTCCCGACCGCGACGGCACCTTCGGCGGCGTGCCCGTGCTCGGGCAACTGGCCTCGACCCTCGCCGACGCCGGTTTCCTGGTGGCGCGCTACGACCGGCGCGGAACCGGCCGGAGCGGCGGCCGCCCCGAATCGGCGGGGGTCGAGGAGTACGCCGAGGACGCCCGCAGGATGGTCCGCTATCTGGACGACCGGGACGACGTGGACCGTGACCGCATCACGGTGGTCGGGCACGCCGAGGGCGGGTGGCCGGCGATGCTCGCCGCCGCGCGGGAACGGCGGGCCGACAACCTGGTGCTGATCGGCGCGCCGGGCACGAGCGGGGCCGAGCTGGTGCTGGAGCAGCAGATCGCCGAGCTCGACCGGATGAACGCCCCGGAGCGGGAGCGCACCGAGAGGATCGGCCTGCAGCGGCGAATTATCGACGCGGTCCGGGACGAGGGGTCCTGGGACGGCGTCCCGGACGCCATGCGCAGGCAGGCGGATACCCGCTGGTTCCGTACCTTTCTCGATTTCGACGTGGCCGACACGCTGCGCCGCACGCGGCAACCCCTGCTGATCCTGCACGGGTCCCGCGACACGCATGTCGGTCCGCATCACGCGCAGCGGCTCGCCGAGCTGGCGGGCCGCCGCCGCCGCGGCGCCCCGCCGCCGCGGCAGACCATCCTCGAAGGCCTGGACCACCGGCTCGTCCCGGCCGGGCCGGACGCCGCCACGGCGGACGCCGCGCTGGCGGCGCCGTCGATCAGTCCCACCGTCGTCGACACGCTGACCACATGGCTGAACCAGAGACGCGACAACTGGTGAAACCGTACGAGTCGAACCGCTCCAACTGGCTTCTGCAGGCCGAGAGCGGCGCCGAGGGGGGGGGCTACCGCTTTCGCGTCACCGCGGGGCGGGCGCGGACCCTCGGCCGCTCCACGAACGCCGACTTCGTGCTCGACGGCGTGCTGGTCTCGCGCTTCCACTGCTCGCTGTTCGTCGCCGACGGCGAGTTGGCGGTCGAGAACCTGAGCCGCTCGAACGGCACCTTCGTCAACGGGAGCCGGGTCGAGCGGGCGGTGTTGAAGGCGGGCGACCGCCTGCGGGTGGGCCGCACCGAGCTCGTCGTGTCGACCGGCGACGCGCCCGGGGACGAGACGGAGTAGCCCGCCGTCGCCCGACGTCCAACGAGCCTGCAGGAGCCGCGCCGTCCCGAGGCGCAGGCTCCCGGTCCACTTCTACTTCCGCGGGGTCGACGGGCGCAGCTCGACCCGGCTGGGCAGGCTGCGGGCCGGGTGGCGCAACAGGTCGACGACGGCCCGGGCCACGTCTTCCGCCGCGAGCTTCCAGTCCAGGTCCAGGGACGGTCGGCCGCCCCCGAACCCGGTGTTCACCGAGCCCGGCAGCACGCAGCTCACCCGGATGCCGTCGCCGCGGACGTCCTGCATCAGCGACTCGGTCAACGCGTTCAGGCCCGCCTTGGACGTGCAGTACGCGACCCCGCCGGCGAACGGGTGCTTCCCGGCGAGGCTGCTGACGTTGACGATCCAGCCCGCGCCGCCGCGCTTCATCGCGGGAACCGCGGCGCGGCAGCAGTAGAACACGCCCGACAGGTTCGTCTCGATCGTCTCGACCCAGGCGTCGACGGAGAGCTCGCCGATCGGTGCGAAGCGGCCGACGCCGGCGTTGTTGACCAGGATGTCCAACCTGCCGAGCTCCTCGACCGCCGCCGCCACCAGCCGCTCCGCCTCGTCGTGACGCCGGACGTCGGCGGCGATCGCGGCCACCCGTCCGGGGCCGGGCGCCGCTGCGAGGCGCGAGCGCGCCCGGTCGAGGACCGAGCGGGAACGCCCGCACACCAGGACGTCGGCGCCCTCCGCCCGCAACGCCTCCGCGGTCGCCAGTCCGATGCCCCGCGAGCCGCCGGTCACGATGGCGGCGCGGCCGGCCAGGAACCCCGAGCTCGCGTCCGTCATGGCGTGCGATTCTAGCAGCCCGCGTCCGGGATGTCCGGTTGCGACCGGCGGGCGCCCGTCGGCTCGTCGGGCGGTGCGCCGCTCGCCGAGGCCGGCGGCGGCGAGCCTCGATGTGAACCGCAGGGCGCCGTCGCCGCGCCCGGCGGCGGCGTCCCGGGAGGCCACTACAATACGGTAGCCATGGCGAGGGTCGTCGTTCTCGGGGCCGGCGAGCTCGGCGGCGCGCTGGCGCACAAGCTGGCCGCCCGGGACCGGGTCGGCTCGGTGTGCCTCGTCGACTCGGCGCGGGGGGTGGCGGCCGGGAAGGCGCTGGACATCCGCCAGTCGGGACCGATCGAGCGGTTCGGGACGAGGCTCGCAGCGGGGACCGTCGATGCGGTCGTCGGGGCCGGGGTCGTGGTCGTGGCCGATCCCGTCCGGCCGCGGGGCGAAGCGGGGCGGAGCGACCCGGGATCGGCCCTGGTGGAACGCGTCGCGGCGCTGGCCGGGGACGCTCCCATCGTGTGCGCGGGCGCCGCCGGCGGTGAGCTGATCGCCCGGGCGGTTCGCGAGCTGAGCATCGCCCGCTGCCGGATCATGGGCTCGGCCCCCGAGGCCCTGGCCGCGGGCCTGAGGGCCCTGATAGCCCTCGAGGCGGACGTCTCGCCGGGGCAGGTGGCCGTCCAGGTGCTGGGGAGGCCGCCCGAGCACCCTGTCGTGGCCTGGAGCACCGCGTCGGTCGCCGGCGGCCGGTTGGAGGACCGTCTCTCGCCGTCCGCCCTGGCTCGCGTGCGCCGTCGCGTCGAACGCCTGTGGCCGCCCGGTCCCTACGTGCTGGCCTCGGCCGCAGCAAGGGTCGTCGAGGCGCTCGCGGCCGGAGGCTCGCGTCGCGTGTTCACCTGCTTCGTGGGCGACGGGTCGCGCCGGTCGGCTTCGGCGCCTTGCGTGCCCGTGACGCTCGGCGCGGGCGGGGTGGACGGGGTGCTGGCGCCGGTCCTGAGCCCGTCCGAGCGCGTGCGGCTCGACAACGCGCTGGAAGCGGCGTCCTGATCGGCCCACGTCCCGCCGGGCCCGCCACGGTGTCCGGCGCGTCGACGGGAGCGGCGTTCGCCCCCCCTGCCGGTGACTCGCCCGCCGCGGCCCCCGCGACACGTTCCGCCCGCGACGCGTGCCCGACGCCTCAACCGGCGAGCCGGCGGTCGAACCGCCGGGCGAACTCGGCGGCGAGCGTCGCCTCGACCTCGGCCCACGGCGGCGCGGCCCCGAGGAGGCGGGCGAGGGAGGTGACGCCGTAGCCCACGAGGCCGCACGGCACGATGAGCCGGAAGTGGTCGAGGTCGGTGGCGACGTTGAGGGCGAAGCCGTGGCTCGTCACCCAGCGGGAGAGGCGCACGCCGATGGCGGCCAGCTTCTCGCGGCCCACCCAGACCCCCGTCAGCCCCTCGATGCGATCCGCCTCGACCCCGAAGCGGGCGGCGGTGCGGATGAGCACCTCCTCGAGATCGCGGACGTAGCGGTGCACGTCGCACCGGTCGGGCTTCAGGCTGAGGATGGGATAGCCGACGAGCTGGCCGGGGCCGTGGTAGGTGACGTCGCCCCCGCGGGGCACGTCGATCACCTCGATGCCGTGCTCGCGCAGCCCGTCCGCCGAGGCCAGCACGTGGCCGGGTCGGCCGCGTCCGCTGACCCCCACGGTGATGACGGGAGGGTGCTCGAGCAGCACGAGATGGTCGGCGATCTCTCCGGCCTGGCGCGACCGTACGAGATCCCGCTGCCGGTCCAGGGCGCTCCGGTAGGGGACGGTCCCCCACCGCCGGACCTCGAGCACCGGCAGCCCGCGGGCATCGCCGGTCCCGTCCGCCGCTTCGGGCTCCGCGCTCAGGACCGGCGCGCGGCCTCGAGCCACTGCGGATCCTCCAGCGACGTCTTGACCCGCGCCAGGAACCGGTCGGCGACGGCGCCGTCGATCAGCCGGTGGTCGAAGCCCAGGGTGAGGAACCCGCGGAGCCGAGGAACGACGGCGCCGTCGACCACGGCCGGCCTCGGCTCCACCGCCCCCACCCCGAGGATCGCGACCTGGGGCTGGTTGATGATCGGCATCCCGAGCAGGGACCCGAAGCCGCCGGGATTGGTGATGGTGAAGGTGCCGCCCTCGACCTCCTCGGGCGCGAGCTGCTTCGCCCGCGCCCGCGCCGCGAGGTCCTTGACGGCAGCGTCGATGGCGCCGACGTCCAGCCGGTCCGCGTCCTTGACGACCGGCACGATGAGGCCCCGGTCGAGGGCGACGGCGATCCCCAGGTTGACGCGCTCGTGGTACACCACGTTCTCGCCGTCGACCGACGCGTTGACGACCGGCATCGCGGCGAGGGCTTCCGCCACCGCCCTGGCGATGTACGCGAGATAGCCGGGGGCGGTCCCCTCGGGGTGCCCGGCCCGGGCCGCCGCGACGGCCGAGAAGTCGACCTCGAACAGGGTATGGACGTGGGCCGACGTCCGCCGGCTCTCGACCATGTGCTCGGCGATGCGCCGGCGCATCACGCTCATCGGCTCGACGCGCCCGCCGGCCGCGCCGGGGGCTGCCGGACGGACGGCGTCGGCTCCGGCGCGTCCGTCCCGCCCCCGGGCCTCCACGTGGGCCAGCACGTCGGCCTTGGAGATGCGGCCCCCTTCTCCCGTGCCCGTGACCGCCGAGAGGTCCACGCCGTGCTCGGCCGCGAGCCGCCGCACCACCGGCGACAACCGGGCCCGGGGGGCGGCGGGGGCGGGCGCATCGGCAGCCGCGCCCGCGCTCTCCGCCCGGGATGCCTCCGTCGCGGCGGGAGGGGCCGCCTCGCCGGCCGCGCCGGCTACGCCGGCCTCGCCGGCTACGCCGGCCTCGCCGATGACCGCGACGACCGAGTTGACCGGTACCGTCTCGCCGACCTCGGCGCGTATCTGCACCAGCACCCCCCCGGCTGGCGCCGGCACCTCGGCGTCGACTTTGTCCGTCGATATCTCGAACAGCGGCTCGTCCCGGTCGATCGGCTCGCCGACACTCTTGATCCACCGGACGATCGTCCCCTCGGCGATCGACTCGCCCATCTGGGGCATCAGCACGTCGGTAGGCATTCGGTGCGTTTCCGTGCGGTCCGGCGACGACCGGACGGCGGGTTGGGACTCTGCCCCGCGCCGTCGCGCGAACCGCCGGCGCGCCTGGTGCGGCGGTGCCGCGGAGGCGGCGGCAGGGTCGCAGGCGAGCGTTCCGGGCCAGGAGTCTGCGCCGTAGAACGGTGCAGACTCCTGGCAGGGTTGGTTGGGCGGTGAGCGGAGCCGCAGGCGACGCTCTCCGGGCTAGGCCTCGAGCACCGCATCCTTGAGCCTTGCAGCGATGCGCGCCTTGACGACGGTCTTGGCGGGAATCTGAATCTGCTCGCCGGTGGCCGGGTTCCGGCCGACCCGGGCCGGCCGTTCCTGCCGCACGAGCTTGACGACGCCCGGCAGGGTGAACTCGCCCGAGCGCTTGAGCTCGGCCTCCGATAGTTGCTGCAATTCCTCGAAGAGGTCGCGCACCTCGGTGCGCTTCATCCCGAACCGGTCACCGAAGTGCGCGAACAGCTCGGTCTTGCCCATCCTTCGAGTCTCTGGCATCGGCGTTCTCCCCTGGTAGCGCCGTACCGCGGCCGCCGCCGCGTCCTGCGACCGGCGCAGCGTCCCGCCGGTACCGCGCCGGGCGTCTGGTTGTAGAAGACGTCTGCCCTCGGGCAGACGCCCCGTCACGGGTGGTCGGCCTGTCGGCTTCGACCCGGCGGGATCCCGGTTCAGCGCGGGATGTGGACCGCGGGCGGCCGGTGGGGCGGATGGTCCGCCGTTCGCTTCCGGCGCGCCAATGGCGGCATCCGATTATAGGGGAATTCGGGTCGTCGTGCCCGCCCCCGCGCCGACCAGCGCGAACCGCGCTCGCCAGGCGGCCTCCCGGCCGGCGAACCGTTCCCCCGCCAGGCGCGCGGTGGCCGCCGGGAGGGGGCGGCGCCCCCCCGCGGGCTGGTAGAATCTCCCGATCATGGCCGAGCCCGTCGAGACCTTTCCGAACCCGGAGCCGGCCCGGGACTACGAGATCGTCATCAGGTGTCCCGAGTTCACGTCCCTGTGTCCCAAGACCGGGCTGCCCGACTTCGGCGAGATTCGCATCACCTACGTGCCCGACGCCCGGTGCATCGAGCTCAAGGCCCTGAAGTACTATCTCCTCGGGTTCCGCGACCGCGGCGTCTTCTACGAGCGCCTGACCAACCAGATTCTCGACGACCTCGTGATCGCCTGCGCGCCGCGGCGCATGGTCGTCGTGGGCGACTTCTCGGCGCGCGGCGGCATCACCACCACCGTCACCGCCCGCTACCGGCAGCCGGGGTCGGAGGCGCCGACCGGGCCGGAGTCCGCGCCGTAGGAGTCTGCGCCGTAGAACGGCGCGGACTCCTGGCGGGTTGGTTGGGCGCCCAGCGGAGCCGCAGGCGACGATGGGCGGGCCAGGAGTCTGCGCCGTAGAACGGCGCGGACTCCTGGCGGGTTGGTTGGGCGCCCAGCGGAGCCGCAGGCGACGATGGGCGGGCCAGGACGGGGCAAGCGGGCCGTGGGCCGCGTTCTCGCGACGGGCGGGGACATCGGGGGTTGGAGGCATCCGTGGAGACAGCGCCCCATCGCGTGGCCATCGACGACACCCTGGACCTGCACACGTTCGCCCCGCGTGACGTGCCGTCCGTCGTCGAGGAGTACGTCAACGAGGCGCACCGGCACGGGCTGACCGAGGTGCGCTTCGTCCACGGCCGCGGCATCGGGGTGCAGCGCCGCGCCGTGCACACCGTGCTCGAGCGGCATCCCCTCGTCGTCGAGCTGTGGGATGCGCCCGAGTCCCGCCTCGGCGCCACCGTCGCCCGGCTTGCCGCCGGCGAGACGCGGGCCGGGTCCGGGTCCGCGCCCCGCCCCGAAGCCGATGAGCCGAACGCCTGATCCGGTCCCCCCCGGACGCGTGCCCCTGCCATCCCGGCCGCCCGTCGACGACGGCGAGATGCTCGTGCGGGCCACCCGGCTTCGCGACGAGCTGGCCACGCGCCGCACCGTGCGGGATTTCTCGGCCCGCCCGGTGCCGAAGGAGGTCATCGACGCCTGCCTGCAGGCGGCGGCGTCGGCCCCCAGCGGGGCCAACCGCCAGCCGTGGCATTTCGTGGTGGTGACCGATCCCGCGACCAGGCGCCGCATCCGGACCGAGGCCGAGGCGGAGGAGCGCGCGTTCTACCACGGGCGCGCCCCCGACGACTGGCTCGAGGCCCTCGCCCCGCTCGGCACCGACGAGCACAAGCCGTTCCTGGAAGAGGCCCCGTGCCTCATCGTCATCTTCGCCCAGCTCCACCACAGGGACGCGGAGGGCGGCAGGCGGAAGCACTACTACGTGCACGAGTCGGTCGGCATCGCCACCGGCATGCTCATCAGCGCGCTGCATCAGTGCGGCCTCGCCTCGCTCACCCACACCCCGAGCCCGATGCGTTTCCTCAACGCCATCCTCGACCGCCCGCCGCACGAGCGGCCGTTCCTCATCCTCGTCGTGGGGCATCCCGCCCCCGGCGCCACCGTCCCCGCCATCACCCGCAAGCCGTTCGACACCGTCGTGACCCGTCGATGAGCCGCGCCCGTCCGCGCCGGTGCACAATAGGCGCGGTGCATCCCGAACGCGTTCGGCCCGCCGCCGTGGTCCTGGCCCTGACGATGCTCGTCGCGGGCGTCGCCCGCCCGGCCGCGCAGCCACGCCCCGCCGTTCAGCCCCGACTGCCCGTGCTCGAGATCGAGGCCCCCGCCTCGCTCCGGACCGTCGCCGAGCGGGTCGCGCGGTTCCCGTCGAGCGGGCTCGCCGGCGCCATGCGCTTCGCCGGGCTGACCGACCCCGGCCCCCCGATCGACGTCGTCCTCGTCGCCGAGGGCTCCGAGCTGGCCCGCCGCACCCCCTCCTGGATCTCCGGATTCGCCGACCCCGGCCGCAGCCTCGTCGTGCTCTTCCCGGGGCGCACGCGCCTGTATCCGAACGACTCGCTCGAGGCGCTGCTGCAGCACGAGGTCGCCCACGTCCTGTTCTCGCGCGCCGCCCGGGGACGTCCCCTCCCCCGGTGGTTCAACGAGGGGCTGGCCCTCGCGGCGGAGCGGCAGGTCGGGCTCGAGGACCGGTCACGGGTGGCCTGGACCCGGATCCGCCACGGCGAGATCCCGCTGTCGGACCTCGAGCGCCTGTTCACGGGTGGCCCGGCGGCGACCCGCCGCGCCTACGCCATCTCGAGCGCCCTCGTCGGTGACCTGCTCGAGCGCCACGGCGATGCCGTCGCCGGCCGCATACTCGCCCGCCTCGGGCAGGACCGGCCCTTCCCCCGCGCCTTCGAGGAGGCGACGGGCGAGCCGCTCGAAGCCGCCGTCGGCCGCTTCTGGCGGCGCCGGCCGATCTGGGTCCGGTGGGTGGCGTTCGCGGGCCGGCCGCTGTACCAGTGGATGTTCATCACGGTGCTGGCCCTCTGCGCCATCTACGCCCATCGCCGCCGCCGCGCCGAGCAGCGCCGCCGGTGGGCGGAGGAGGAAGAGCACGAGCTGGCCGAGGACCTGCTGCAGCAGCGCCTGCGCGAGGCGGACCCGCGTGCGCCGGGCAGCGCCTACGACGAGCATTGACAGGAGGATGATGAGAACGCAGCCCGCCGCCCCGCGCGTCACGGGCAGCGCCCGCGACGAGCATTGCCGGGTGCCGGAGCACACGGCCACCGAATCAGAAGAACAGTTGCACCAGCTCGCCGTCGATCTCGGTGATGGTGGAGCGGTTGGACGGCCACACGGGTCGGGCGAGCGACGACTCCCAGCGGTCGAGCCGGTCCTGCAGGTCGCGCAGGCGCTCGGGAAGCTGGCCGGCGCGGTTGACGCGCTCGGCCTCGTCGTCCTCGAGGTCGTAGAGCAGCGAGACCTGCCCGTGGGGCGACGCGTCGGGATAGTCCTGCAGCGGGAGGAGCCGGCCTCCTCCGTGCGAGGCGGCGGGGTCGGCGCGGTTGACCTCGAAGAGCTTCCACCGGCCCATGCGGACGGCCCGGTTGGGGCCGGCCCGCCAGTACAGGACGTCGTGGGGGCGGCCGTCGGCGTCGCCCGTCAGATAGGGGACGAGGTCGACGCCGTCGCGCACCACGCCGTCGTCGAGGGGGGCGCCGGCGAGGCCCGCGAAGGTCGCGAAGAGGTCGAGGCTGATGACCGGCTCGCGGTAGACCTGTCCCCCCGCCAGGCCGTTCGGCCAGTGCATGATGAACGGGATGCGGATGCCGCCCTCGAGGTGGAAGCGCTTGGTGCCGCTGAACGGCCCGTTGCTGCACGCGATGGCCGCGTAGCCGACGCAGCCGTTGTCGCTCATGAAGACGACGAGGGTGTCGTCGTCGACCCCGTGGGCGGCGAGCCGGTCGACCACCGCCCCGACGCCGCGGTCGACCGACGACACCATGGCCGCGTAGATGCGGGTGCGGAAGTCCTCGACGTGGGCGACGGTCTCCATGTACTCGCGCGTCGCCTGCAGGGGCGTATGGGGGGCGTTGTACGAGAGCACGAGGAAGAACGGGGCGTCGCCGCCCGCGTGACGGTCGATGAAGTCGACCGCCTCCCGGGTGAACACGTCGGTCAGGTACTCCTCGACCTCGACCACCTCGCGCCGGCGGTAGATCTCGCGCCCGGTGCGGGTGCCCGCCGGCCGGTCCGGGTCGAGCACCGCCTCGGGGTGGTCGCCCGCGAAGTACGTCGTCCCGCCCGTGAGCAGGCCGAAGTACTCGTCGAAGCCGCGCGACAGCGGCTGCTGGGCCGGCCGCCGGCCGAGATGCCACTTGCCCACGTAGCCGGTCGCATAGCCGGCTCCCCGCATCAGGTCGCCGAGGGTCCGCTCGTCGGTCGACAGGCCGATCTCGACGTCGCGGCCCGACGTGTTGAACTCGTAGCCGTGGCGCTGCGGATAGCGCCCGGTCATCAGGCCTGCCCGGGACGGGCTGCACACGGCCGCGGCTACGTAGGCGGCGGTGAACCGGACCCCCTGCGCGGCGAGCCGGTCGAGCCGCGGCGTCCGCATGATGGGGCTGCCGTAGCTGCCGACGTCGCCCCAGCCGAGGTCGTCGGCGATGACCAGGACGACGTTGGGCCGGGCGGCGGGCTGGGCCGCGGCTGCGGCGGCGGTCAGGAAGAGGACGATGGCGGCGATGATCCGTTGAAGCGTGGACACGCGGGCATCTTACCCCATGCCGCGGGGCGCGCACGCGCCGCTCACCGCCGCACGGGCGCAGGCGAAACTGGAGCGGCCGAGACATGCCGCGGGACGCGCCGCAAGCGCCGCTCACCGCCGGCCGCGGCTCCGGCGAACCGCGTCGCCCGGCGGCCACGCGGCCCGCCTCGTGCTGCGTTCGGTGGAATCCGGTACCCTGGAGCCGTGACCAGGGCTTCGCTGGCGTCGCCCGGCGGTGCAATGCGCCCGGGCGCCGGGCCGGCGCCCGTCACCCACCGCGTCAACCGCGAGGCGGTGGTGGTGCTGGGCTGGGGGCGCGCGATTCTCCTGCAGCTCGCGCATCCCCTCGTGGCGGCCGGGGTCGGCGCCCACAGCGGCTTCGACGACGGGGCCCTCGCGTACGTCCGCCGCATGCGCCGCACCATCGGGGCGATGCTCTCGCTCACGTTCGGTACCGAGTCGGAGATACGGGAGACGGCCGGCCGCATCAACGCCGTTCACCGCCGCGTGCGCGGCCGGCTGGACCGCGACGTGGGGCGCTACGCGGCGGGCACGCCGTACGACGCCGCGGACCCGGCGCTGCTCACCTGGGTCCACGCCACCCTCGTCGACAGCCAGCTTCGCACCTACGCCCTGTTCGTCGGACGGTTGGCGCCGGACGAGGAGGACCGCTACTGCGCCGAGGCGGCGCAGATCGGCCCGCTGCTCGGGGCGCCCTCCGGGGCGCTGGCCGACACGAAGGACCGGCTCGACGGCTACCTCGATCGGATGCAGCAGGGGGATCGGCTCGCGGTCGGCGCCGCCGCGCGGCGGCTCGCCGGCGCGCTGCTCGCGCCGCCGGGGAGACGCTGGGTCGCCCCCGCGCTGTGGCTCGGCCGGCTCACCACCGTGGGCCTGCTGCCCGCGTCCATCCGCGACGCCTACGGATTCGCATGGGACGCGAGAGACGCCCGGAGGCTGCGGTCGGCCGCCGCCGTGCTGCGCGCCGCCCGGCGGGTCACGCCGCCGGTGCTGCGCGAGTGGCCCGCCGCCAGGACGGCGCGGAAGGGACGCCCGGCTCCCGCGGCCGCGCCCGCCCCGAGGCGCCGTCCGTAGCGGCGACAGCTCGGTTCGACCACTCAGGTGTGACCCCACGAGACCCACACGAACGAGAGGGCGAGGCGCGCCGTCCGTACCGGCGACGGCTCGGTTCGACCACCCAGGTGACCCCACGAGACCCCACACGAACGAGAGGGCGAGGCGCGCCATCCGTAGCGGCTCGGTTCGGCCATGGGGCGCGTTTGCGGGCGCGTCACGGATCGGCGGATGGCTACCGGAGTTGTCGTCGGGCGGCGCCGCCCGCCTTGCGTCGGCGGCTCCACGTCGTTCGCGGAGCCGTCGGCAGGCGAGCGCGCAATCGTTGACGAATCACGGGACCCATATCCGAACGTTGGTCATGGCGCAGCAGCTAGTCGGCGGCGAAGCCTGTTCAGGCCGCCGAATCCGCCCAGGGGCGTCTCGCCGCCCGGTCCGGTCGGCGGCGAAGCCTGTTCAGGCCGCCGAATCCGCCCGGGGCGTCTCGCCGCCCGGTCCGGTCGGCGGCGAAGCCTGTGGAGCCTGTGGAGCCTGTGGAGCATCCAGATGCCGGCCGACAAGTGGTAGGCTTACCGCGTGTCGGCCCTCCCCGCGCCCGAATGATACGCGTGGCCGCGAACGGTCGAACCCCGTCCGACGAGCCGCCGCGACGACCCGGGCTGCCGTGCCTCCGGTGCCCGGACCCCGCGGCGGGCGATCGACCGGCGGCCGGCGAGCCGCGGACGACCCGGGCCGCCGGCCGGTGCGGAAGCGGGATGACGAATCGATGAAGACGGTCCGGCAGGCCTGCGTCCCCAGAGCAGCGACGTTCGACCCCGCCCGCCGCGACACCGTTCTCGACCTGTCGGATCTCATCGAGAATCGAATCGACCCCGCCGCGTTCTTCGCCGAGAATCACGTTACGGAGGGGATGCGGACGCTTCTCACCGAGGCGTTCCGCCGCCTCGAAGGGAAGTCCACGCAGGGCGTCTTCAAGCTGACCCAGGCGATGGGCGGCGGCAAGACGCACAACCTGCTGGCCCTCGGCCTGCTCGCCAGGCATCCCGAGCTGCGGGCGGAGGTGATGGGCGGCTTCTACCGGCCGGACGACGTCGGTCCCGTCCGCGTCGTCGCGTTCTCGGGTCGCGAGAGCGACGCGCCCTTCGGGGTCTGGGGGGCGATTGCCGATCAGCTCGACCGGCGGGAGCAGTTCAGCGCCTACTACTCGCCGCTCTCCGCCCCCGGCCAGACGGCCTGGGTGAACCTGCTCCGGGGGGACCCGCTCGTCGTCATGCTCGACGAGCTGCCGCCGTACTTCGTCCACGCCGCCTCGAAGAGCATCGGCAACTCCGATCTCTCGGTGGTCACGGCGACGGCCCTCGCCAACCTCCTGGTCGCGGTCGGACGGCACGAGTTGTGCAACGTCTGTGTCGTGATGTCCGATCTCACCGCGTCCTACGCGGCCGGCAGCGAGCAGATCGCCGGCGCGCTGCGGGAGCTGGAGAAGGAGACCGGCCGCGCCGCCATGAATCTCGAGCCCGTCCGCATGAACACGGACGAGTTCTACCAGATTCTCCGCACCCGCCTCTTCGAGACCCTCCCCGGCGACGCGGACGTCGAGGAGGTCGCGCAGGGCTACGCGCAGGCGGTGCGCGAGGCGAAGCAGATGGACGTGACGAACGCGTCGCCCGAGCAGTTCGCGAGCCGCGTCGCCGAGTCGTATCCGTTCCATCCCGCCATCCGCGACCTCTACGCCCGGTTCCGCGAGAACCCGGGTTTCCAGCAGACGCGTGGCCTGATCCGGCTGATGCGCATCGTCGTGTCGCGGATCTGGCGCTCGGACCGCGATCCGGTCCTCATCGCCGCGCACGACCTCGATCTCGCCGACCGCGAGACGCTCACCGAGATCAACCAGGTCAATCCGACCCTGGAGAACGCGGTCGCCCACGACGTGGCGGCCGGCGGCGCCGCCGTCGCGGAGGTGATCGACGCGAACCTCGGCGGGGGGACGGACGCCCAGGACACCATGCGGCTGCTCTTGGTCGCCTCGCTGGCGAACGTGCCCGGCGCGGTCCGGGGGCTCGCCGTGCCGGAGATCGTCGCGAACCTGTGCGCGCCGGGCCGCGACGTCTCCCGGCTGCAGAACGAGGTGGTCGCGCGCCTCGTGACCGCCGCCTGGTACCTGCACGCGACGAACGACGGCCGCCTGCACGTCCGCAACGTGCAGAACCTCGTCGCCCGCGTCACCACCACCGCCGGAGCGTACCTGCGCGAGCAGGCGGCGGGCGAGCTGAAGACCCGACTCCGCGCCATCTTCGAGCCGGCCGACGGGTGGTGCTACCAGCGGGTCGCGGCGCTTCCCGCCGTCGATGACGTGAGCGTCGAGCCCGACAAGGTGACGCTCGTCGTGAGCGAGCCGCACCCCGAGGGCCTGCATCCGGCCCTGGTGACGCTGTACGAGCAGCTCACGTATCGGAACCGCGTCTGCTTCCTGACCGGCGAGCGCGCGTTCGACTCGCTGCTCGACCGGGCGCGCGAGCTGCGGGCCATCGAGCAGATCATCGCGGAGATGCAGCAGGAGGGCGCGGCCGACGGCGACCCGCAGATGCAGCAGGCCCGCGACCAGCTCCTGCCCCGGTTCCTCGCCCAGTTCCACAGCGCGATCCGCGAGACCTTCACCACCCTCCACTATCCGACCCGCGACCGGCTCGCCCGCGTCGACTTCCTGATGGAGTTCCGGGAGAACCGCTACGACGGCGAGCAGCAGATCGTGGCCGCGCTCACCGGCCGGCAGAAGTACACAGCGGATGTCGCGGGCGAGACCTTCCGCAAGAAGGTCGAGGCGCGGCTGTTCACGCAGCCGTCGATGTTGTGGTCCGAGGTCGTCCGCCGAGCTGCAACCGAGCCGGGCTGGCAGTGGCACCGGTCCGACGCGCTCGACCGCCTCAAGCACGAATGCGTGCACCAGGACCGCTGGCGAGAGGAAGGGCAGTACGTCAACAAGGGGCCGTTCCCGAAGCCGGCGACGACCGTCCGCATCCAGGAGCTGTCGCGCGACGACGACACCGGCAGCGCGAAGCTGCGGCTGACTCCCGTCCACGGCGACCGGCTCTACGTGGACATCGGCGGCCCCGCGACGCCGGCCTCGAAGGACCTCGACGGGGGCGGGACCTACGAGACGAACGCCGACCTGCGGGTCTCGTTCCTGGCCGTCGATTCGACCGGCGCCCACGAGACTGGCGACCCCGTCGAGTGGACCAACCGCATCACGGTCAAGTCGCGCGAGTACATGGACGGCGCCGAGCGCTGCATCGAGATCCGCGCCGCGCCGCCGGCGCCGATCCGCTACACCACCGACGGCTCCGACCCGAAGCTCGGCGGCGGTCTGTACGACGGTCCGTTCCTCGTTCCCGAGGGCGTCCGCCTCGTGCTCGCGGTGGCCGAGAAGGACGGCATCGCGTCCGACACGCACCGGCGTGACGTGGCCGAGAGGCCGCACGACGAGCCGATAGACGCGGCCGCGCCCGCCGTGTGGCGCCGCCCGGGAGGGTTCTCGTACCCGACCGCGGGCGACGCCTATCCGTTCATCGAACGCCTGAAGAAGTACGCCGAAGCTGCCGGCGGCCTCCGGCTGTATGTCCAGGCCGACTCCACGTGGGTCGAGCTCCACTTCTCTGAGGACGTCGAGCTGGCGGGCGGCGGCATCGAGCACCAGGTCGAGCGCATCAGGGAGCTGCTGCCAGCCGGCGAGGTCGAGGTCGAGGCGCGGTACGTCCGATTTGCCGCGGGCCAGCGCTTCCTCGACTGGATCGCCGACAGCCGCGAGCCCTACGAGCGCGGCGAGGTCGAGCCGTGAAGGCGGCGGGGGTCGGGGTGGGGTCCGCGTCGATCGGGTTCGGCTTCCGGCCCGACGAGTCGGAGCACCACTTCCTGGTGACGGTGCCCGCCGGCAACCGCGAGGATGTTGCCGTCGCCGAGCACCTGCGCTTCGATGCCGAAGCCGGCCATGCGCCGCCGTCCCTCGGGTACGGTCCCGCCGACGCCAAGCTCCGGGTGGTGCTGCCGCGCGTCAAGTGGAATGAGATCGCCGACGAGGTGCGCGTCGAGTTCAACCGCCGGCTCAAGAAGGAGGGGCTGCCAGCGGGACGCTGGAAGACGGGCGGCAACCCGCTGGCGCGGCTGCTCGGCAAGGAGCTGACCCTGCTCGCGTGGGCGGTCGAGGATGCCGACCCCGCGCTGGTTCCCGCCGCCGTCCGCAACTGGCTGGGGCTCGCGCCCGAGGAGCGCTGGTGGCTGTTCACCATGACCGCCGCCGCGACCGGCCACGCCGTGCACGGCCGCGGGCGGGGCTGGCGCAAGGCGGTGCGGTACGCCCTCTCCGAAAACCCCGTCAGCGCCGCGGACGCCGGGCGCGGGGCCGCGGCCGACACCTTCCGGCTCATGGCGCCGGAGGCGCGCCGCACGCAGGCCGCGGGGCGTCGTCGAGGGAGCTCCGCTCGCGGGGGCGCGGCCGGCGCCGGGAAGGGCGGGCATTGAGTGTCGCCACCCATCGCGAGGCCGGATCGCCGGTCGGCGATAACGACGGGCGGGGCGCTCCCGGCTCGGTCGCCAGCTTCATCGAGACCCAGTTCCCCGTCTCGCGGCTGTCGAAGGAGAGCTACAAGGAGCGGAAGGCCAACTACAGCCAGACCCTGACCAGTCTCGGCAAGTGGTGGGGGCGGAAGCCTCTCGTCATGGTGCGGGCGGTCATCCTCGGGCTGCTCATGCCCGCCTCGAACGATCCCCGCCGCGACCGCGACGTCTTCCTCGCTCTGCTCACCATGGACGAGGAAGGTCTGTGGCGGCGCAAGCGCCGCGCCATTCCCCTCAAGGAGGTCTGGCGGCTCCTGTCGCCGGACGAACGGACGGACTGGTTCGCGCCCGACACGGGTTCCCACCGCCTGAGACTGCGGCAGGGCCGGACCGCGGACCGCGAGCGACTGCAGCGCCTCGCCTTCGACCGCCTCACCTACGACGAGAAGCTGGCGTGGTGCGACCGGCCGGAGCACGTCGACGGGCCGTCCGCGGAAGCGTGGAAGCGCATCAACGCGCACCTCGGCACGTCGGCGGCGAACCTGCCGGAACTGGTGCGGGCGCTCGGTGAGCACCGCTTCGGTCGGACCCCGCGCGTCGGCGACGCCTTCTGCGGCGGCGGCAGCGTTCCCTTCGAGGCGGCCCGGCTCGGGTGCGAGGCGTTCGGTTCGGATCTCAACCCCGTGGCGGCGCTCCTTACCTGGGGCGCCCTCAACATCGTCGGCGGCGGCCCCGAGGTCGCCGAGCGGGTGCGGGCGGCGCAGGCCGACGTGTTCGCCGCCGTCGACCGGCGGGTCACCGACTGGCGGATCGAGCACGACGACGCTGGCTGGCGCGCCGACGCCTTTCTCTACTGCACCGAGACTGTCTGCCCCGCCTGCGGCTGGCGCGTGCCGCTCGCCCCGAGCTGGGTCGTCGGCGAGAAGACGCGGACGATCGCCCGCCTCCGGTCCGACCGCAAGGGGCGCTGCTTCGCCATCGATATCCGTTCCGGCGTCAAGCCCGAAGAGTTGGCGGCGGCGAAAGCTGCCGGCACGGTGAAGGACTCGCGCCTGACGTGTCCGAACCCCGGCTGCCGAACCGACACGCCGATGGCCGCCATTCGCGGCGACCGGCGCGGCGACGGCGGTCGGGGATACGGCCTGCGGCCGTGGGAGAACGACGACCTCGTGCCGCGCCCGGACGACGTGTTCCAGGAGCGCCTCTACTGCATCCGCTGGCGTCCGCCCCGACTCGACTCCCTGCTTGAGGCGGAACAGCGCGCGCGCGCCTCGCTCCCGTTCGAGAGGCCAGTGCCGGACTGGGTCGACCTCGACCGGGCCATCGCGTCGCTCGGCGAGGCGTTCGGCTCGGTCGAGCGGCGGGAGCTCGCCGCGCTGCGCCGACGCGACTGGCTGGCGGAGGACCGCGCGCTGGAGGAGGCGCGGCGGGAGGTCGAGGAGGCACGTGCCGACCGTCGCCCGAAGGCCGACCGTGAGCAGGCGGCGCAACGGCTAAGAAAGGCGAAGGAGACGGTCACGCGGAGAACCGTGTGGGTGGAAGCCCTGGCAGCATCGATCCCGGCTGCGTGGTATCGGGCGATCGACGCTGTCGACCTGGAACGGGAAGAGCGCACGCTCGCCCTGCTTCGCGAGCGCTTCCGGGAGTGGCAGGCGCGGGGGTACGTCCCGAGCCGGGCGATCACGCCGGGGGCCAAAACGGACGAGCCGATTCGGACACGCGGCTGGACGTATTGGCATCACCTGTTCACGCCGAGACAGCTCTTGATACACGGGACGCTGGCTGAAGTGTCGGCGACATCGGCATTCTCCGACGAGGCCGCAGGGGCGTGCCTGCTGGGGACCGGGCGGGCTGCGGACTGGAACAGCAGACTCTCTCGGTGGTGGACGGACCGCGCTCACGAAAAGGTGATTCAG
This sequence comes from Vicinamibacterales bacterium, assembly GCA_965215105.1. Classification (GTDB taxonomy): domain Bacteria; phylum Acidobacteriota; class Vicinamibacteria; order Vicinamibacterales; family UBA8438; genus JAJEEA01. The sequence goes on along the minus strand of OZ244051.1, from coordinate 3,791,044 downwards.
GCGTTCAGCAATCAGGCATTAAATACGCTAGTGACCTACGGCGGCCGGGGAGTTCAAGCCCTTGCGGATTCGTGGTTCCTTGCGCTCCGGCCCGCGGCAGTCAGGGGGCGCTCAGTCGTGCAGGCGGCGGATGTGCGATCCACGGCTGAGCGCGTGGACATGTGGATTACGGATCCGCCGTACGCGGACGCGATCAACTATCACGAACTGTCCGAGTTCTTCCTGGCGTGGTACGAAAAGACGCTTCCGGCGTTCGCCCCGGAGTGGTACGCCGACAGCAAGCGGGCTCTTGCCGTACGGGGGACCGGGGCAGGTTTCCGAGAAAGCATGGTGGCCAGCTACGGCAACCTCGCCGCCCATATGCCGGACGACGGCTTTCATGTCGTCATGTTCACGCACCAGAATGCATCGATCTGGGCGGACCTGACGTTGATCGTCTGGGCGGCGGGGCTGAGGGTCACCGCCGCGTGGACGATCGGCACGGAGACGCCGTTCGGCGTGAAGGAAGGCAACTACGTCCAGGGAACCGTGCTCATGGTGCTGCGCAAGCAGACGTCCGACGAGACCGCGTTCCTCGACGAGGTGGTTCCGGAGGTCGAGACCGAGGTCGAACGCCAGCTCGACGCCATGTTCCGCCTCGACGACCGCGAGGCCCCGAACTTCTCAGACGCGGACTACCAGCTTGCGGCCTACGCGGCGGCGCTACGCGTGCTGACGCGGTACCGTTCCATCGAGGACATCGACATCGCCTACCAGCTCTCGCGTGATCGCGCGGTGGGCGAAGACAACCCAATCGAGCGGATCATCGCCGACGCCGTGAAGACGGCGAGCCACGCCCTCGTGCCGAAGGGCCTGCCGGCGCACCTCTGGCGGCGGCTCGGCCCCGAGGAGAAGCTCTACCTGAAGGGCCTCGAAGTGGAGAGCCACGGCGAGTTCCGCACCGGCGTCTACCAGGAGTTCGCCCGCGGCTTTGGCGTGCGCGACTACCGCGCCCTGATCCGCACCGGCAAGGCGAACGAGACCCGGCTGAAGACCGCCTCCGAGCTCGCGAACCGCGGCCTGGCCGACTCCGCCTTCGGCCGTAGCCTCGTCCGCCACGCCCTCTACGCCGTGTGGCGCGCGTCAGAGAACGACGGTGACCCCGCCGACAGCCTCACGTGGCTGCACACCGAGCTGGCCGACCACTACTGGTCACGGCGCGACGCGCTGACGGCGGTTCTTCGATACTTGGCGTCGATCGAGATCGACCATTGGCGCGCAGACGCCGCCGCCGCGCGGATCGTGGCGGGGGCGGTGGAGAACGACCATGTGTGACGGCCCGCCGCTTTCGGGAACCGATACACACAGGGAGCGCCGTCGCTCTCTCGGCGGCCGGGAAGTCGTCGCCTGCGGCTCCGATTGCCGCCGGGCCAACCGTGCCGGGAGTCTGCACCGCCTCGAGGCGCGGACTCCTGAGGCGTGACAGGAGCGCACGATGATTGCCGAACCGCTCGGCCGCGCCCTCGAGGCCACCGGCTATCTGCTGGCAGACGGTGCCGGCGCCGCGCGGAGTGTGACGCTGGCCGGCTCTGACGCACAGGACTGGCGACCCTTGCCTTCGTTCGAGCCTGACGTCTGGTGGCGTAGCGACGCCGAGTCGTACCGCCGGGGCGTCGGCGGCGGCCTCAGCGTGTACTTCAAGTTCGTCGAGGAGCCCCGGGACGTCCCGGTGGCCGAATGGCAGCGGGAGATCTGGAACCGTGGGTTCTCGCCCCTGCTCTGGCTCGTGTCTCCGGAGCGGATCGATCTCTACAACGGCTTCGCTGCTCCCGGCGGCCCGGACAAGGCTGAGGAGAACCGACTCGATACCTTCCGCCTCGTGGATGCGGAGCTGACGCGGCTCGACACGCTCGCGGGCCGTCTCGCGATGGAGACGGGCCAGTTCTGGCGCCTGGAGCCCCGCGTCAGCCGAAAGACGAGCGTCGACCGCCGCCTGCTGCGCGACCTCCGCCATCTCGAAAGCGTACTGGTCGCCGCCGACCTGGACAGGGGCGAGGCACAGTCCCTCATCGGCCGGTGCATCTTCGCGAAGTACCTGACGGACCGGGACATCTTGACCCGTCGCCGCTTGGTGAGGCTGTGCGGCCACCGCGACCTCGCGGAAGCGCTGGGCGACCCTGCTGCCGCGGGCCGTCTGTTCGCGTGGCTGCGAGACAGGTTCAACGGCGACATGTTTCCGCCGTCCGCCGAGCCCGCTCCCGCCCCCGCACATCTCCAGCAGGTGGCGCGATTCCTGAATGGCGAGGATCTGGAGACCGGTCAGCTCCACTTTTTCCCGTATCGGTTCGACGTTATCCCGGTCGAACTCGTCAGCGCCATCTACGAGCAGTTCGTGCATTCCTCCGCCGCGGAATCGACTGGCTCGAACTCCGCTCAGAAGGAGGGCGTGTATTACACACCGCTGGCTGCGGTCTCCCTGGTGTTGGACGAGGTGTTCGACGGGCTGACCGGTCAAGAGACGGTTCTGGATCTCACCTGCGGGTCGGGTGTCTTTCTCGTGGAGGCCCTGCGACGACTGGTGTATCTGAAGAGCGGCGGCGGAAAACCGACCCGGGTGACAATCCGAAACGCTCTGTACAACCAGGTCTACGGCGTCGACATCAGTGAGGCCGCCGTGCGCATCGCGGCGTTCAGCCTCCACTTGGCCGCGCTGGAGCTCGATCCCGACCCGCAGCCGTTGCGGGCGCTCGGGTTCAAACCGCTGCAAGGGAAGACCCTGCTCGTCGGGGACGCCCGGACCATCGAAGAGACTCCAGCCGGACGAGCGGCTCTCGTCGATGGACCGGTATTGAAGCGGTTCGACGTCATCGTCGGCAATCCGCCGTGGAGCTACAAGGGAAAGGCCGGAACCGCGGCGCGCCGGGCGGCGGGTTCATCGGCCCCCCTTCAACCTCGGGGCGAGAGCCTCGACTTCATCGTGCGAGCCTGGGACTTCGCCCACGAGCAGACTCGGTTCGGTGTCATTCTGAGCGCGACGCCGTTCTTCGGGCGGAGCGGCACGGCGATGAGCGCGGTTCGCGAGACAGTCGAGGCGCTGACCCCGGTCACCCTCATCAACTTGTCCGACCTGTCCAAGTGGTTGTTCCGGAAGGCGGGCATGCCGGCCATCGCGATCCTGGCGCGACATCGCGCGGGCCGTTCAGATCGGCTGACGCTCGTGCAGGCCCGGTGGTCGCCAGCGGGTGAACAGAGTCGCACCATCGAGATCGCGCCAAGCGACGTGGCCACACTGCCGATTGCGAGCTGGAAGCGCCACACGGGATTGTTCAAGGCGGCGTTTCTCGGACGGAAGCCCGATCTTTTGCTTCTCGACGAGCTGTGGCAGAAACATGAACCCCTGGGAACCTGTCTTTCAAAGTTGGGCGTGACCTTCACGACGGGGCTGATACTCGGCAATCAGCGTCGCGACGCGGCATTCCTGAAGGGGTTGCCTTTGGTTGACGGGCGCCTGAAGCCGCCGTTCTCGCTATTCGTCAACCAATTGCCCAGGTTTGAGTCGACGGGAGCGGAGCGACCGCGGCAACGCAAGGTCTACCGCGCCCCGCTGGTTCTTGTGAGGCAATTCATGCACGGTGGTCCCCGTTCGGTGGTCAGGGTCGCGGAGCAGGACGTCGTGTTCACGGACGCTTGGTACGGCGCGTCGTTCGCCGGTGTGGGTTCCGACATCGCGTATCTCGTGGCGGGCATTCTCGGTTCCGCGTTGGCGTCCTGGCACTTTCTCATGACCGGGTCGTCGTTCGGGTTGTGGGTATCGAGGCTGAAGCTCAAGGACATCGTCCCTTTGCCCGCCCCCGCGCTGAGGGAGCATGTCGAGTCGAGAGCAGGCAGGCGCGTAGCCGAATTGGCGGGCGCCCTCGATCGGGGACCGCTCGATGCGAGTGGCTGGAACGAGCTCGACGACGCGGTCTTCGATCTGTATGGGCTGGGTGGGACAGACCGCATCATCGTTCGGGACGGCCTGTTCCGGGCGGGTTGGCAGTGGGAGGCCGGACGTGAGAGATCCGTCGCGCCATCCGGTGTGGACGATCTGGGGCGCTATGCGGAAGCGTTCCTGGGCACGATGGATGCGTGGCTGTCCGCCTCCAATCGCCGACGTATGCGGGCCGAGATCTACGATGTCGCGCTCGATGCGCCGCACAGGGTGATTCGGTTCGTGCTCGAGGATCGGCCCGGCCCGTCCGTGGTGAAGGTGGTGGCGCCCGACGGCCCGCTACGCGCCGTGCTGGCGCGGATCGGCGAACGCACGGAGGTTCGGATCACGGAGGAGCTGGTGGGTCTGCGCGAGCTGCGCGTGCACGCGCGGGACGAGGTCTCGGTCATCAAGCCGGCGGCCCGCCGGTGCTGGTTGGGCGTGTGCGGCCTGGAGGATGCGGACGCGGTGGTGAGGGACAGCGCGCACGGCGGTGGACAGTCGTGATGCCCGTTGCGTCTTCGGGCCGGGGAGTGCTCGGGCGGCAGCCCATCGACATCCACCGCGAACGCAGCGAGGCGATTCTGCAGGTTGTCGACGCGGGCTGGAAGTTGGCGTCGGCCTCTCCGAGAGCCCACGCGGGCGCCGGTGAGGTGGAGATCACGGAGTGTCTTCGAGACGGGATGCGGTCGGTGCTGGCAGAGAGCGCGGCTGACTGGTCGAAAAAGATGACGGTTCTGCCGGGCACGGAGTCGCGTTCGAGTACGGACGTTCCGAAGCCGGACGGCCGCACGGACGTGCCCGTCTTCTTCAGCGACATCCGTGAGGAGTACAACGAACACGATCCGCACGCGATCGTGGAGTGCAAACGGGTTGCCGGGAGTCGCACCGGTCTCTGTCGCGAGTACGTCCGGGAGGGCGTGGACCGTTTCGCGACCGGCAAGTACGCGCGGAATCACGCGGTCGGCTTCATGGTCGGCTACCTGCTTTCCGGCGACGCTGCGTCGGCAGCCGCGTGCATCAATGCGCACCTGACCCGCAAGCGGCGTCAGTCCGAACATCTTGGACCTTGCGTCATTGCCCACCGGCCGTGGGCGAGAAGCAGCCGGCATCCACGCGCGGTCTCGGCCGATCCTATCGCTCTTCATCACGCCTTTGTCGAGCTGCGACCGATTCCGTCCTGAGATCGTCGTGACGTCTCAACGCCACTCGTCGCGCCGCCGGCCGCTCGACGCGGGCTTCCTGACGCCCCGTCTGGCGGGGGCCAGGAGCTACGACCGCATCGCCGGCTACTTCTCGTCGTCCATCCTCGAAGTCGCCGGGGAGGTGTTCGAGCAGGTGCAGGGCGGCGTCCGCATCGTCTGCAACTCGCACCTGTCGCGCGCCGACGTCGAAGTCGCGAAGGCGGCGCAGGCCGCGATGCGGCGGGAGTGGTGCGCCTCGCGGCCGGAGGCGCTAGGCGATGCGGCCAGACCCCGATTCCGGCGGCTCTACGACGGCCTGCGGTCGGGCAGGCTCGCGGTCCGCGTGCTGCCGGACGACGCCTTCGGCCTGATCCACGGGAAGGCCGGCGTGGTCACGCTGGCCGACGGCCGGCGCACATCGTTCCTCGGCAGCGCGAACGAGTCGGCCAGCGCGTTCCTGCTCAACTACGAGCTCGTCTGGGAGGACGACGACCCCGCGGCCGTCGAGTGGGTGCAGCAGGAGTTCGACGCGCTCTGGTCGTCGCCCTTCGCCGTGGACCTCGCCGATTTCGTGGTCGCCGACCTCGACCGGCTCGCGCGGCGCGAACCGATCAAGGACCTCGACCGCTGGCGCGATGATCCGGATCCGGCGTCCGCCGTCATCGAGGCGCCGGTCTATCGGCGGGAAGTGGGGCTGTGGGAGCACCAGAAGTACTTCGTCAAGCTCGCCTTCGACGCCCACCGCGGTCCGCACGGCGCGCGGTTCGTGCTGGCCGATCAGGTCGGCCTCGGCAAGACGCTGCAGCTCGCGATGGCCGCGCAGCTCATGGCGCTGGTCGGAGAGCGGCCGGTGCTGGTGCTGGCGCCGAAGTCGCTCGTCGGGCAGTGGCAGGGCGAGCTCGACACGCTGCTCGGCCTGCCGTCGGCGGTCTGGGACGGCCGGCAGTGGGTGGACGAGCGCGGCATCGAGCATCCCGGCGCCGGCGCCGAGTCGATTCGCCGTTGCCCCCGCCGCATCGGGATCGTCTCGACCGGACTGATCACGCGCGGGTCGGAGGCGGCCGACCTGCTCGCGCACATGCGGTTCGAATGCGTGATTCTGGACGAGGCGCACCGCGCGCGGCGGCGGAGCCGCGGTCCCGACCCGTTCGGGCCGGCCGACCCGAACAACCTCCTGCGGTTCCTGTGGACGGTCTCCCCGCGCACCAGGAGCCTGCTCCTGGCGACGGCGACGCCGGTCCAGCTCCATCCCATCGAAGCCTACGATCTGCTCGATGCGCTGGCCCGCGGTTCGGACGCGGTGCTCGGCGGGCCGGGCGGACCGTGGCGCCGCGCCCGCGCCTCGCTCGATCTGGTGCTCGGCAAGGCCTCGCCGCCCGAGGGGTTCGAAGAGCGTTGGGAGTGGTGGCGCAATCCTCTGCCGCCGCGTTCGGAGGGTAAGGACTTCCAGATTCTGCGCAGCGCGCTCGCCCTGCCGGACGAGGCGGCGTACGCGCCGGGCCGCGCGATGGACGACCTGCGGCCGCCCGACCGGCAGCGCATCGTGCGCGGGTTCGACCGTCTGGTCGAGCGCCACAACCCGTACCTCCGGACGATCGTGCTGCGGACGCGCGAGTATCTCGAAACGACGGTCGACCCGGAGACGGGCGAGCCGTACCTCACGCCGGTCAGGGTGCGGCTGCACGGCGAGTCGGATGCCGACGCCATCCGGTTCCCGCCGTTTCTGGAGGAGGCGTACCACGCGGCGGAGACGTTCTGCGGACTGCTCGCGAAGCGGGAGGGCACGGGGTTCTTCCGCACGCTGCTGCTGCGCCGCATGGGCAGCACGATGGAGGCGGGGCGGCGGACCGTGCGGAAGATCCTCGACGACTGGCGGGGGTTCGACGAGTCGGAGGACGATGACGAGGAGCCGGGCGGAGGGGCTCCGGCGCTGACCGGCGACGAGCGCGACGCGCTGCGGCGGCTGGAGCGGGCGCTGGACGCCAACCGGGAACGGGACCCGAAGTACGCCGTCGTCCGCCGGCTGCTCGCCGCCGAGGGATGGTTGCAGCGCGGCTGCATCGTCTTCAGCCAGTACTTCGACTCGGTCCGGTGGCTGGCGCAGCAACTGACCGCCGAGCTGCCGGACGAGCCGATCGGCGTCTACGCCGGCGCGAATCGTTCGGGGGTGATGCAACGGGGCATCTTCGAGCGCCGCCGGCGCGATGCGCTGAAGGACGCGGTGCGCGAGGGCGGGGTGCGGCTGCTGCTCGGCACCGACGCCGCCTCGGAGGGGCTGAACCTGCAACGGCTCGGGACCCTGATCAACCTCGACCTGCCCTGGAATCCGTCCCGGCTGGAGCAGCGCAAGGGGCGGATTCAGCGCATCGGACAGCTCCGCCCCGAGGTCGACGTCTACAACATGCGCTACGCGAACTCGGTCGAGGACCGCGTGCGCGAACTCCTGTCGCAGCGTCTCGAACGGATCTCGCAGCTCTTCGGCCAGTTGCCGGACACGCTGGAAGACGTCTGGGTGCAGGTGGCGCTGGGCAGGGTCGAGCAGGCGCGCCGGACGATCGACGCCGTGCCCGAGCGGCATCCGTTCGCGCTTCGATACCACGAAGTCGAGCCGGTCGACTGGGAGTCGTGCGCGCGCGTGCTCGACGACGAGACCAGACGGCGGACTCTCGCCCGCGGCTGGATGGACCGGATGAGCGAACAGTCGTAGCGGACGGACGCAGGTGGAATGGTCCCCCGTCTCGATTTCCCTTACCGTGCGGTGCGCATGTCCTACGGGAGGCTCTGCGGGGACGGATCGAGGGGCTACAGGCAGCCGCGTCGTCAGGGACCTGCGCCGGACGGTCCAGCCGGTGGCGAGGCATCCAGTCGCGAGCCGACAAGTGGTAGCCTACGGTATGTCGGCCCTCGAAGGATCATGTTCGGGGGACGTTCACGCGTGGTGGGCGGCGAGAAGGTCTTCGACGCCAACCCCGGCCCTCGAACGACCGTGTTCGGGGACGTTCACACGGGGTAGACCGGGCGCACGAGGGGATACGTGAACAAGAACGACTCAATCGCGATTGCGTTGCGCCGGCCGGCGGGCGCCGAGTTCCGCAGGTGCGCGTTACAGGTCAACCCGCGCCACTACTCGGGCACATACCGCGGCCAACCCTCGCCACTCGACGACGAGGCTTATGCACGGCGGCTGGTCGAGAAGGCGAAGGCTCTCGGGATCACGGTGCTGGCTGTGACGGATCACAATCACGCTGGCGGGGTCGCGGCAATCCGAGCCGCCGCCGACGAGCGAGGCATCCACGTGTTTCCGGGCTTCGAGTTGGCCTCGACGGAAGGCATCGACGTGCTCTGCCTCTATCCTCCGGATTTCACGGAGGAACAGCTAGGGCGCTATCTCGGAGAGTTCGGCGTTCGGACGACGACGACGTCCAGTGAGGACTGCAACAAGCCGTTCGCGGATCTGCTCGCCTGCGTTCGCGACCAGGGCGGCATCTCCATTGCGGCGCACGTCACGAACAACAATGGGCTGTTCCGGGCGCTTCACGGACAGGCCAGAATCCGCGCCTGGAAGGACGACAACCTCTACGCGATTCAAATTCCCGGATCGGTCGACGACCTTCCGGAGGACATACGACCGATCGTCGAGAATCGAAACCACGACTACCGCCGGCAACATGCGCCGGAATCGAATCTCGCCATTGCCGTCGTGAACGCCTGCGACGTGCAGTCGCCGGACGACCTCGAGAAGCCCGCGGCCACGTGCTGGGTGAAGATGTCCGACGTGGGTATCGAGGGCTTGAGGCAGGCGTTTCTCGATCCGGGGTCGCGGATTCGCTTGCACACGGATCCGTCGCCCGAAGAGCACGCCGAGCTGGTCGCGATGGCGTGGCAAGGCGGTTTCCTCGACAACACGGCGGTTCGCTTCAATCCGAATCTGAACGTGCTGGTCGGTGGCCGGGGCGCGGGCAAGTCGACCGTCATCGAGAGCCTGCGCCACGTGCTCGGACTGGAGCCGCTCGGAGAGGACGCGCGGGCGATTCACAAGGGGATCATCCGCAACGTGCTCCGAAGCGGCACCAAGGTGTCTCTCCTCGTGCGTTGCCATCGCCCGAGTCCTCGCGACTACCGAATCGAGCGCACGATTCCCAACCCCCCCGTCGTGCGCGACGAGCCGACGGGCGAAGTGCTGAACGTGACGGCGGCGGAGGTCTTCCCCAGCGTCGAGATCTACGGCCAGCACGAGATTTCGGAACTCACCGCAAGCCCGGAGAAGCTGACCCGGCTGCTCGCGCGATTCGTGGAACTGGACGATTCCGTGAACGCACGGAAGCAGGAACTGCGCCTGGAACTGGAGCGGTCACGCGGTCGGATACTCGCCGCTCGGGAGGAGCGCGATCGCATCGAAGAGCGGCTGGCCGCCCTGCCGGGACTGGAAGAAACGTTGAAGAGGTATCAGGACGCGGGCCTCGAGGAGGATCTCAAGGAGCAGAGTCTGCTCGTGCGGGAAGAACGCGTGCTCGACACCGTACCGGAGCGCCTGCAGCCGTTTCGGTCGTGTCTGGAGGCGTTGCGACAGGCGCTGCCGATAGACCGGGTCTTCCTGTCGCCGCGCGCGCTGGAGGACTTGCCCGGGAAGGAGATCCTCGCTGGCGCCGATCGCGTGTTGGAGCAGTTGAGCGAAGATCTCGAAGACGTACGGGAGGCGTTTATCGCTGCGCTGGACCGGGCGGATCAGCGCATCGCGGGCGTTCGCGAACGGTTCGAGGCGCGCCGGGCCGTCGTGCGGTCTACGTACGAGAAGAAGCTGCGGGAGCTCCAGAAGGCTCGCATCGACGGCGAGGAGTTCATTCGGCTCCGGCGTCGAATCGAGGAACTGCGACCCCTCGCCGAGCGGCAGTCGGCGTTGGTGCGGACGGAGGCGGACCACGAGGAACGGCGGCGAAGTCTGCTGGCCGAATGGGAGGATGTGAAGGCCGGTGAGTTTCGCGCGCTCGAGCGCGCCGGCAAGCGCGTCACCCGCAAACTGGAAGGCCGCGTCCGGGTGCAGGTGGAGTTCGCGGGCAACCGCGAGTCGTTGTTTCGACTTCTCCGCGACGAAGTCGGCGGGCGACTGTCGGAGGCGATCAACGCGCTACGGCAGGCGGAGAGCCTGTCCCTGGGCGCGTTCGTGCAGGCTTGCCGCGACGGCGCCGATGCTCTCGTCAACAGCCTGTGGCAAAAGTCGGGATTCAGGGATCGACAGAATGGGCCTGACGTACTAAACTCGCACGTATGGCGATGGGCACGACGCGTGACGACGGGTCTCAGCAATCGATGTGGTTGGCGACGGGCGAGCTGCCGCGAAGCGCGGGGCATCCGTTCTACGAACGGCTGAACCAGGTTCTGGGTGCGGCGGGGTTCGACGCGTTCGTGGAAGGCCTGTGCGCGAAGTTCTACGCGGTGATGGGGCGGCCGAGTCTGGCTCCGGGCCGGTATTTTCGGCTGCTGCTGATCGGGTACTTCGAGGGGCTGGACTCGGAGCGTGCGATTGCGTGGCGGGCGGCGGATTCGCTGAGCGTGCGATCGTTTCTGCACTTGTCAGCGCCGGCCTCGCCTCCGGACCATTCGACGATTTCGCGAACGCGGCGTCTGTTTTCGGTGGAGACTCACGAGGCGGTGTTCACGTGGGTGTTGCAGCAGTTGGCGGAGTCGGGCTTGGTTCAGGGGAAGACGTTGGGCATCGACGCGACGACGCTGGAAGCGAACGCGGCGATGCGGGCGATCGTGCGTCGGGACACGGGGGAGGACTACAACACGTTCCTGACGCGTCTGGCGAAGGCGTCCGGCATCGAAACGCCGACGGCGGAGGAGTTGGCTCGTTTTGACCGGAAGCGGAAGAAGAAGACGTCGAACGAGGAGTGGACGCACCCCCACGACCCGGACTCGAAGGTCGCGAAGATGAAGGACGGCAGCACGCACATGGCCCACAAGGTGGAGCATGCTGTTGACCTGGGGACGGGTGCGGTGGTTGGTGTGACGCTTCAGGGTGCGGAGAAGGGCGATACGGAGACGGTGGTGGAGACGGCGGTCACGGCGGCGGAGCAGGTGGAGGCGGTGTTGCCGGAGGGGTCGGGAGTTGCGGAGATGGTTGCGGACAAGGGCTACCACAGCAACGAGACGCTGGTGGGTCTGGCTGCGGTGGGTGTTCGGAGTTACATTTCGGAACCGGACCGGGGCAGGCGCTCGTGGAAGGAACACCCGGAGGCTCGGGACCCGGTGTACGGGAACCGGCGTCGGATTCGGGGCAAGCGGGGCCGTCGCTTGCTGAAGAGCCGCGGCGAGGTTGTGGAGCGGACGTTCGCGCATGCGTATGAAACGGGCGGCATGCGGCGGGTTTACCTGCGGGGCCACCCGAACATTCTGAAGCGCCTGCTGGTGCACGTGGCGGGACTGAACCTCGGGCTGCTTCTGCGTCACCTGACCGGGGTCGGCACGCCCCGGAGCCTGCAGGGGCGGGCGTTTTCCGTCATTTGCGGTCTGATCGGGCGCCTGATCGACCTCTGGAGGCGTCTGACGGGCTCCTGGGGCGTCAATTGGCCGCGGGCGGCTCCCGTCGGCTCAATCGCTCATCGCGAAGCAGCCTGAACGAGCCGGATCGGCGGCCGGACTTCTCCCACGGGCTGTCAAGGAATTCGGCATCGTCGGCGCGCAGGCGGAGCGCATGGCGCAGGCGCCCCGTGCGGTCCTGATGCGCATCGAGGAACTCGATCTTCCATCCACGACGAAGATCGAACTCAATACCGCGGCGCCAGGCGAGATGGCCAGTTGGCAAGCGCTCGATCGGCTTTCCACCGGCCAGAAGGCGACCGCCGTGCTGCTGCTCTTGCTGCTCGAGTCCTCCGCGCCGCTCGTCGTCGACCAGCCCGAGGACGATTTGGACAACCGCTTCATCACGGAAGGGGTCGTACCGCGTATGCGGGAGGAAAAACGTCGCCGTCAGTTTCTGTTCGCGACTCACAACGCGAATATCCCGGTGCTGGGAGACGCTGAACTCATTCTCGGCCTCAGCGCGTCCGGTGAAGCCGGGTCCGGGAGCGCGAGAGCCGTTCCAGAGCACATGGGGTCCATCGACGCCCGGCCGGTGAGAGAGCTGATCCAGGAACTGCTCGAAGGCGGCGAGGACGCGTTCGAGCGGCGGCGCCGCAAGTACGGCTTCTGAGGTGTGGCAGTGACGACAACGGAGCTTCGCGAGCTCATCACGAACGGCGAGAATTCCGGCGTCGATTTCAAGCGTGACGTGATCGAGAATCGCCAACTGGCGAAGGAGCTCGTCGCGTTCGCCAACTTGCAGGGCGGGTACGTTCTGCTCGGCGTGGACGATGACGGGAGCGTACGCGGGCTGGCGCGAAGAGACTCGCCGGGCCGCATGGGGGATGACGACGAGGGAGCGCGCACGTACCAGCGCCTCGAAGAATGGGTGATGCAGGCCTGCCGGGACAAGATACGCCCGGAGATCATTCCGTACTTCGAGATCTTCCGGGATGTCGAGCCGGGCCGTGACGTGGCGGCAGTACAGGTGGAGCGTGGATGGAGCGTGCACCACGTCTGGCACGACCAGCGGCGCACCTATTACGTTCGTGTCGGCAGCACGAGCCGCGAGGCGAGCCCCGAGGAGTTGGCGCGCCTGTCTCAGCAGCGCGGCGCCTTCCGCCCGGAGCTTCGACCGGTGTCAGGCACGTCGATCGCAGATCTGGATCGCCGCCGCCTCGACGACTACTTCAGGCAGGTTCGGGAGCAGGACACGCCCGCGTCGACACCGTCGGACGAATGGCGGCGAGAGACGGCGGCATGGGCCAGGAACGAAGACGAGACGCATTGGAGGTCGCTCGTCGACCATCGGGAGCGGGAGTGGCGGGCGGCGCGCGAGACCGAATGGGCGTCGCTGCTCGTCAACACCGAGTTCCTCGACGACAGCGACCGGCAGCCGGCGACCGTCGCCGGGTTGCTGCTCTTCGGCAGCGATCCGAGCCGGTACCTTCCGCAAGCGAAGATCGATGCGGCCGCCTACTTCGGCCCGGAAAAGGACTATGACGCCAGAGAGCGCAGCACGTTGCGTGGGCCGATTGTCCCTCTGAAGGGCGCCGGCGGCGCCGTGCTCGAACCGGGCCTCGTGGAACAGGTGGTGGACTTCGTCAGGCGGAACGTCGAAACGGTGACGCTGGAGGACGGCGTACGGCGGCGGCCGCGGTGGGACTATCCCGAAGAGGCGGTTCGCGAGGCGATCGTCAACGCGATCGTGCATCGCGATTACCTGCTGTCGGGAACGGATATCGAGCTCGGCATCTACTCCGACCGGCTCGAGGTCGTGTCGCCCGGCCGCCTGTCGAACGGAATAACGCCGGCCCGCATGCGGAGCGGATGCCGAAGTGCCCGCAACGAGTTGTTGAAGGACGTGATGCGGGACTACGGGTACCTCGAACACATGGGAATGGGCATACCGCGGAAGATCATCCGCAGCATGCGGGCGCACAACGGCACCGAGCCCGACCTGGTCGAGGAAGACGAGGGGTTCACCCTGAGACTCTGGAAGGCCGCGGCGGCCTGAGTTTTCCACCCGGCAGGGCCGGACCCGCGCATGGACGAAACCCGGGCGAGTTTCCCAGTAGTTTTCCACCCCGGCGGCAGCGGACCCGCGCATGCATGAAACGGGGTATCGTGTGGAGCGTACCAGCCCGTGGCGAAAGTCCCCGCGGCATTCGAGCGGCGATGCATCCCGCCTGACTGCGTTGTTCGTCGGTTGCATATGCCCAATATGCGCGCTCCTCACGCCTTGTCAGGCGGGCGCCTCGCCGCTCTCGGTGCAACGCGGGGTTTCACCACGGGCTGGTACCCGCTGGCACAGAGGTCGGTTTTTGCCATGGTGCCCAGAGCCCGTTCTGTAGTTGGACCCGGAGTCCCGCGAGCACTCCACATTGCGAGCCCGGCGGATCCGGGGAGCGCGCCTGTTGGATTTCGTACCTGCGGACTCCACGCCAGCGCCCCTGCGATGTCTTCGGCCGCGGTTCGGGCGCGGTTGTTCCTGTGGTCGGCGAGGATCGCCGCGAGATGACGATCCGCGGGCATCTGCGCGGGGTCGTCGAGTCAGAGGTGCAGTTTCGGCGCGGCACACCCTGTCGAATTCCGCGGGTGCAGGCGCTGTTTGCCGCCCTGCTGCGCTTCGATCTGCTGCCCTGCGGCTTCCGCAACCGCGAGCTCCGGGAGGCGGTGGCTCCGCTCTGCGGGCTCTCGCCCGACGACTACGGCGCAGGACGGATGACCTACGACCTGCGCCGGCTCCGGCTGCGGGGACTCATCGAGCGCATTCCTCGCACGCAGCGGTATCGGCTCACCGCGGAAGGGGTGTGCGTCAGTCTGGCGTATCACCGCACGCACGCCCGCGTTCTCGGCCCCGTCTTGTCGGCCACCCTCGACGGGGAATCGACCACGCGCCTGCGTGAAGCCGTCGCCACCTACGATCGCGAGGTCAACCGCCTCTGGCACGGTCACGCGCTCGCTGCGTAGCCGCCCCGAGAAGGGACCACCGAAGGGAGACGCTGACGCGAAACTTGACTCAACTGTAAGGATCACGCCTGTTCAAGGAGTCTAGACGCCTTGAGCGGCCGGGATCTTCACAGTTGAGTCAAGTTCAGGTTTCGATCGTTTTCTTTCGCCAGCGACGGATCGTACCGCAGCGTCAGCGATCGCGCCGAACGACATGTCTCGTCGGTCTGAGTTTTCCACCCGGCAGGGCCGGACCCGCGTATGGATGAAACAGGTATCGTGTAGGGGCTTGGCGCTGGCCCAGAGGTCGGCTTTTCCTTGGTGCCGAGAGCTCGTGTCTGAGTTGGACCGGGAGTCCCGCGAGCACCCCGTATTGCGAGACCGGCTTGTCCGGTGAGCGCGTCCAGTAGATTGCGTATCTGCGGACTCCACGCCAGCGCCCTTGCGATCAGGAGGTGACGGATGGAAGTCTTGCATCGTCGATGCGCCGGGTTGGATGTGCACTCGCGGCAAGTGACCGCGTGCGTGCGCGTGGCGGCGGCGGGTAGTACGGTTACGACCGAACACCGCGAGTTTGCGACCACGACGGCGGGCCTGTTCGAACTGTCGGCGTGGCTGACCGAGGCCGGCTGCACGCACGTGGCGATGGAGGCGACCGGCGTGTACTGGAAACCGGTGTGGCACATCCTCGGAGACGAAGAGTCGTTGACGCTGGTGCTCGCCAACGCGCGGCATATCCGAAATGTTCCGGGCCGCAAGAGCGACCAGAAGGACGCGGCCTGGATCGCCGACCTGCTGGCGCACGGGCTGATTTCGGGCAGCTTCGTGCCGCCGGCCCCGATTCAGGAACTGCGCGACCTGACGCGGACCCGCAAGCAACTCGTCGCTGAGATCGCGCGGCACACGCAGCGGCTGCAGAAGACACTCGAAGACGCGAACGTGAAGCTGACGCGCGTGGTCACCGACATCCTGGGCGCCAGCAGCCGGGCGGTCCTCGCGGCGCTCATCGCCGGGGAGACCGACCCCGAGCGGCTGGCCGATTGCACCACCGGGCGCCTGAAGGCCGGCCGCGCGGACATCGTCGCCGCGGTGCACGGCCGGGTGACGGCGCATCATCGCTTCCTGCTGGAATTGCATCTGGCGCAGATCGACGCGCTGAGCGCCACCGTGCAGAAGGTCGAGCGGCAGGCCGACGAGGTGCTGCGCCCTTTCGCGAGGCGGCCGACCGGCTGACGACGATACCCGGGGTCAGTGAGACGGTCGCGCGGGTGATCATCGCCGAGGTCGGCGTGGACATGACGCAGTTTCCCAGTGCGGGCCATCTGGTCTCGTGGGCGGGCCTGTGCCCGCGCCTGGACGAGAGTGCGGGCAAGCGCCGCTCGACCCGGATCCGTCATGCGACCCCGTGGCTGAAGACGGCGCTGGTCCAGGCCGCGTGGGCGGCGACACGGAAGAAGGACAGCTACCTGCAATCCCAATTTAGGCGCCTCAAAGGCCGGCGCGGCCCGAAGAAGGCGATCATCGCGGTCGCCGCCTCCATGCTGACCGCTGTCTACTTCATGCTCCGCGACGAGACGGACTACCGCGACCTCGGCGGTCGCTACCTGGCCGACCGCGACAAGGAGCGCGCCAAGCAGCGCCTCCTGCGGCGGCTGCACGATCTCGGCGTCGTTGTCGAAGTGAAGGCCGCCTGAATCCGTGATCAACACGTGAGTTTCCCAATAGTTTCCCACCCGGCGGGGCCGGACCCGCGCATGGACGAAACCCGGGCGAGTTTCCCAGTAGGCGGAGCCTCGCTAGCCGCTAGCCGATCTCGCGGAGAATCAGCAACGGCGTAACGCCGTAGTGGCCGGGTGGTCGACCCAGCACCTGACGCGCGAATGGCGCGAGCGCGCGCATCAGGGTGGCCATGCTGTCTTCGGGGCCAATCGGCGGGTCAACAGCGGGCACGCCAGAATCTGGCACGGCATCTAGTATGCCAAGGAGGCTCCATTTCCCACTCACCGCGACGCCGTGCTTCAAGAGGAGATCGTCAACGGGGGTGGTCATCCCGTCACTCCGCAAGCAACACCAGACGGTAATCTCGCCCCGCAAGACCGCCTGAATTGAATGCGGCAGCATCCGGATAAACGAGAAGCCGGCCTCCATCTGCGCCCTCGGCTCCTTGCCCCGGACGCCACTGGTGATGAGTTTGCGGATTGGGTTCTCGGCCCATGCCGCATGAAGCGTCCCGAGATTCACGACATCAAGCTCACCTTGAGTCATTACGAATTGGCCGATGCTGGCCTGTGTGATGTCCCGGTGAATGAGCCCATGCTGTGAGAGGTGATCAAGGAGAGCCAACGCGTTCGCCCACAACGGATCGTACGTCGTAGTGAGGGCCTCCGTCACGGACTCGGACGCCGCCGTTTCGCCGGAGCCACCAACGGATCCAACGAGAGGAGCGCCCGCCCTGCCCGTGACCACGCCCTTGTCGGAGGCGGCTTCAGTCGTGGACTGAGAATGGCTGAGCGATTCCAGGTGGCCGTGCTGCGTGAACTGCGCGAGGAAGGAGCCTATCCGGCGCGGGTCGTGGTAGAGGAAATCATAGACGGAACCTCTCTCCGGCGGGGCGGATGCCGCGTCTGATTCGGGCATTGGCGTCCTCAACCTGCCGACGAATCTCCGCTTGTCGCTTCTTCACGTGTTCCACGATCTCGGCGATCTCGTTCGGCTGTTGCTTGATGGCGCGCACATTCCTCCTGATCTGCTGCGCAATCCCAACGAACGTGTTCTTGGCCGGGGCGGCCTCGTTATTCATCGATCTCCCCTGGGGTCGTGTCCCGACAGGGGTTCGACCTGGTTCGACCCTGATCCCGCCGACCGCCGCAGATCCTGGCTGTCAGCGTACCGCTGCGCGCCGACCAGCGTCAAGCGGCGTCTGATGCGACTGCCGCAGTCTTGCGGAACCCGCGGGTCGACCGAGGCGGTCGACGCGATGCCGTCATCGACGGATCTCATCGAATCACCCTGCGCGGCAGATTCCTGTCGCTACGGCTCGAGCCCGAGGAGCCGCGCCGGGTTGTCGCGGATCATCACGTCGATGTCCGCGTCGCTGATGCCCTCGCCGCGCAGCCCGTCCATGAGGGCGTTCAGGCCGTCGGGGTGCAGCGGGTTCCCCGCCTGTCCGAGGTCGGACGAGAGCAGGAAGTGGCGGGCGCCGTAGGTCCGGATGGCCTCGGCGTAGTCGGCGTACGAGAACTGGCCGTTCATGACCGCGAGCCAGACGAGCTCGATGACGACGTCGTGATCGGCCATCGCCTGGAGCTGCTCGGCCGTCGGCGACTGGCCGAGCCCGTGGGTGACGAGAATCTGCTCGACGCCGCGGGCGCGCGCCTCGGGAATCAGGGCCAGGACCTCCTCGGGCGACGAGTGGCCCATCGCCAGCACGAGATCGTGCTCGGCGATCAGGTCGAAGATCTCCCCGAGGGCCGGCTCCATCTCGCCGCCGCGCATGACCGGCACGAACGCGCCGAGGTCGCCGGCGCGGGTCATCCAGAACTCGGCGTCGAACGTCGGCAGCCACACCACCTTGCCGCGCCCGCCCGAGAACGCCACCAGTTGCCGGACCGCCTCGGCGTTCAGGCCGCCGACGGCGTGATTGAGGGCGACGCCGCCGAAGATCTCGATGCCAGGCACCTCCTGCATCGCCAGCCAGGCGCGGTCCGCGGTCATCGTGAAGTGGTTCTTGATGACGAGCCCGCGCATGCCGGCCCGCTTCGCGATGCGCGCGATCTCGAGGTCGCCGACCGAGCGCGGCCTCGAGTCGGGACCGGAATGCACGTGGAAGTCGATGACCCCGGCCAGGCTGGTGGTCTGCCCCGTCGCCGGGTGGGCCAGGGCGACGCCGATCAACGCTGCCGCACCCGCGGCTGTCCACCGTCTCATGAGCGTGATCCTCTCCGGGAGCCCGTGGCGGGCGCCCGCGTTGCCGTCGACCGGTGTCACTGGCCGACCGGCCTCATTCGTCCGACCGGGGCCATCCGTCGGCCAGCCCTCCGCCGGCCGGGGCTGTCGACGGCAGTCGATCGGCGCTTCTTGCCGACCGGCCTCATTTGTCCGACCTGGGCTATCCGTCGGTCAGCCCTCCGCCGGCCGGCGCTTCCCGACGGCGCCATTGGCTGGCGGTACTGGCCCGCTGACCGCGCCGTTCGACCGACCGGCTGGATCCGACCGGGCGCTACTACTGGCCGGCCGCCCCGCCCGCCGGCGGCACGTTGCCGTTCGGCTTGAGCGCGGCCACCCCCGGCCCGGACGGCCCGCGCAACGTGAACCAGAGCGTCCCCTCCCGGTCGCGGTCGAGCTTGGGCGTGTGCGCCCGCAGCTCGGGGAACGGGAAGTAGGTGAAGTCGCCCGTGTCCTGGTCGAACCGCACCAGCGAGTTGTAGATGCCGTTCTCGACCCACAGGTTGTCGTCGGCGTCGGGCCAGACGTCGTAGGGGTTCCCGTCCTTCAGCGGCAGCTCGAACTCGGTGACGGTCCCCGTCGCCGGGTCGATGCGCGAGATGGCGTTGCCGAAGTAGTGGGCGGCCCAGACCTGGCCGTCGGAATCGACGGCGGGGCGCCGCGCCGGGTTGGCCATCGGGTACGAGCGCCACGCCGCCGTCTCCTGGTTGTACATGAAGATGGCGGGGGTGTGCAGGCCGACCGCCCAGACCCGGTCCTGCCGGTCGACGACGATGCCGTAGCCGCTGAACCCGGCCAGCGGCTCCCACTCGGTGAAGTCGTTGGCGGCGAGGTCGAAGCGGCCGATGCGGCCGGCCGAGGCGAAGTAGGTGTACCAGAACTGCCCGCGCGAATCGACCCAGACGCTGTGCGGCCCCGCCCCCTTGGTGGGCATCGGGTAGCGGGTCATCTCGCCGGTGGCGGGGTCGAGCTCGCCGAAGTGGTCGCCGGTCAGCTCGACCCAGTACACGCGGCCGCGGTGCTCGACGATGCCGTGGGGGGTGACGTTGATGTTCTCGGGGTTCTCGATCCAGAGCTCGTCCGTCCGCGTCTCGAAATCCGGGTCGCGGCTGTCCATGCGGATGATCGAGTTCGAGCCGTTGCCCGACACCCAGATGACCCCCGGCTCGGCGAGGCTCGCGAAGACGCTGTGGATGCTGCCGCGGGGCGGCGCGTCGTTCGCGAGCACGCGCGGCGGCCCGCGCTTCAGCTCGTACTCGATGTAGACCGCCTCGGACAGCGCCTCCTCGTCGCGGACGAGGGGGTCGAGCTCGAGATCGCGGGGCTCGGACCCGGGTCCGAAGAGGGAGGTCAGGTACTGGATGATCAGCTCCTTCTCCTCTTCGGACACCAGGTCGTGGGTCACCTGGGGCACGCCGGGGGCCATGTTGGCCACGCGGCCGTCGACGTCGAACATGCGGTCGACCGCCCGCCGCCAGCCGCGCTCGTTGCGCGGTCCCCGGCGGTGGAAGCCGGCCGGGCCGTGGCAGCCGAAGCAGCCCCGCAGCATGATGTCGCGGGCGGGGTGGGGCGGATAGAGGGTGTCGAAGTCGACGATCTCCGCCGCGCGGTCGTCTGCGGCGCCGCCGCCGTAGTTGCGCTGGGCCGATGCCCCGCGCGCCGCCGCCCCGTCCTCGGGGCCCGCCCCGAGGGCCGTCAGCGCGATGTCGACGGTCGTCGTCTCGCCCGCCCGCACCTCGACCGTCTCGGTCGGCGACTCGAACGCCTCCTCGATGACGGATACGTCGTAGGTGCTCGGCGGCAGGTTGTAGATGCGGTAGCCGCCGTCCACCGTGTAGACGGTGTAGGCGATGCGGTGGACGGTGTCGTGCGCCTTCACGCGCAGGGCGCGCACCTCGCCGTGGTCGGCCGTCACCCGGCCCGCGATGACCCCCGCGCCGCCGTCCTGGGCGAGGGCGGCCCCGGGGAAGCCGGCGCCGGCGATCAGGATCGCCGCCGCCGTGATGGTCGCGGCGACGGGACACCGGGCGCCGCCGGTACTTGGTTGCTTCGGCATCGTCTCACCTCGGTCGGTCATCACTGCCCGCCGCCGCCCCGTCTGTCGGCGCCGCGGCTCTCGCCGCGAGCCCCCCGGGGCGACGCCGACGGTGGTCTACTGATTTTCGTCTTCAGTATAGGAGCATGGGGGCCCCCGGCGAAATCGCCGCGGGCACCATCAGGCGGGCTCGGGTGGCCGGGAGGTGCAGGCGCAATGCCGGCTTGCAGTGAGGCTCGGGGCGCGGAACCGCCGGGGCCGGGGGCGTTGGCGGCGGGGACGCGCTTTCATCGGGCGCCGTCAGACGGGTTCGGTCGCCGGGAGGCGCGGGTCGACCCGGCGGCTTGCCGCGGGCTCGGCGTGGCGGGGCCGGAGCGGTGGCTGCGCTCCGTCGGCGGTGCCGTTGACCGTCTGAACGCGGGTGTAAGATCGGCGAATGGTGCGAGCCGTCGCCGCCGCCCTCGCCGCGGTGCTCGTCGGGACCGCCTCTGCGGGTGTCGGCGCGGCCGGGCCGGGCCCCCGCTCGTCCGGCGCGAACCCGGCGCAGGGCGGGCGGCCCGCGCCGTCGCCGCAGCGCGCCCTGCTCGACCGCTACTGCGTCACCTGCCACAACCAGCGGCTTCAGACGGGGGGGCTCGCCCTCGACGCCGCGGACGTGTCCCGCGTCGGCGAGGCGCCCGGGGTCTGGGAGCGGGTGGTCCTGAAGCTGCGCGGCGGCATGATGCCGCCGGCCGGCCGGCCGCGTCCCGCCGGGACCGCCCTCGACGAGCTGCGCGGGTGGCTCGAGGCCGAGCTCGACCGCGCCGCCGCAACGGCCGTCGAGCCGGGCCGGGTGCCGACCCACCGCCTGAACCGGGCCGAGTACGCCAACGCCGTCCGCGACCTCCTGGCCCTCGACATCGACGCCGAGGCGCTGCTGCCGGCCGACGACACCGGCCACGGGTTCGACAACCTCGCGGGCACCCTCGCCCTCTCGCCGGCGCTGATGGAACGCTACCTGTCGGCGGCCCGGCGCATCAGCCGCCTCGCGGTCGGAGACCCCGCGATCGGGCCGGGCCTGACGTCGCGCACCTACACCGTCCCCATCGCGATGACCCAGAACGACCGCATGAGCGAGGCGCTGCCGTTCGGGTCGCGGGGCGGCCTCGCGGTGCGGCACCGCTTTCCCCTCGACGGCGAGTACGTCTTCACCGTCCGGCTGAAGCGGAGCGTCTACGAGTACATCGTCAACCTCGACGAGGCGCACGACCTCGACGTGCGGATCGACGGCCGGCGGGTGGCCCGATTCACCGTCGGCGGCGCCGAGCCGGGGAGGCCGGCCCCGGTCAGCTTCTCGGGCACGTTCGTGGCGGCGGGGGCCTCGGAGTACCCGACCCAGGACTGGGACGACTACCGGACGGGGGCGGACGCGGGCCTCGTGGTGCGCGTCCCGGTGCGGGCCGGCGCCCGCGTGGTCGGGGTGGCGTTCGCCGACAGGTCGTGGGAGCACGAAGGGGTGCTCCAGCCCGAGCTCCGCGAGTACGGCGCCACCGTGACGGAGACCACCGACACGTCGTCCCGGCCCGAGGGACCGGGGCTGGAGAGCGTCACCATCGACGGGCCCTACGCGGCGACGGGACCGGGCGAGACCGCGAGCCGTTCCCGGATCTTCGTCTGCCGGCCCGACGTCGCGGACGCCGGGGGGGAGGGCTGCGCCCGGACCATCCTCGCCCGCGTCGCGCGGCGTGCGTACCGCCGACCGGTCGGCGAGAGCGACCTCGAGCCGCTGCTGGTCTTCTATCGGGAGGGCCGGGATGCGGGGGGATTCGAGGCCGGCATCCAGGCCGCGATCGAGCGGCTCCTGATCGACCCGGAGTTCCTGTTCCGCATCGAGCGCGATCCGACCGGCGTCGCGCCCGGCGCCCCCTACCGGCTGACGGACCTGGAGCTCGCCTCGCGGCTGTCGTTCTTCCTGTGGAGCAGCATCCCGGACGAGGAGCTGCTCGACCTCGCGGAGCGGGGCCGGCTCTCCGCTCCGGGCGTGCTCGAGGGCCAGGTGCGGCGCATGCTGGCGGACGCCCGCGCGTCGGCCCTCGTCGACAACTTCGCCGGCCAGTGGCTGTCGCTGCGCAGCGTCGAGGGCATCGCGCCCGACCCCAACCTCTTCCCCGGCTTCGACGAGAACCTGCGCGAGGCGTTGCGGCGCGAGACCGAGCTGTTCTTCGAGAGCCAGCTCCGCGAGGACCGGAGCGTCGTCGAGCTGCTCTCGGCCGACTACACGTTCCTGAACGAGCGGCTGGCCCGGCACTACGGCATTCCCGGCGTCACCGGCAGCCGCTACCGGCGGGTGACCCTCGCCGGCAAGGGGCCCGCCGCAGCCCGGCGCCTCGGCCTCCTCGGCCACGGCAGCATCCTCGCCGTGACCTCCTACGGCAACCGCACGTCGCCGGTGCTCCGGGCGAAGTGGCTGCTCGAGAACGTGCTGGGGACGCCGCCGGCCCCGCCGCCGCCGGACATCCCGCCCCTGCCCGCCGGGGGCGAGGCGGGCGAGCCGCGCACGGTCCGCGAGCGGCTCGCGCAGCACCGGGCGAACCCCGCCTGCGCCGCGTGCCACGCGCCGATGGACCCCTTGGGCTTCGCGCTGGAGAACTTCGACGCCATCGGCCGGTGGCGGACGAGCGACGCCGGGCTCCCCGTCGACGCCTCGGCCGTGCTCGCCGACGGGCTGACCGCGTTCGACGGCCCCGGCGGACTGCGGCGGGTGCTGCTCGACCGGTCCGGGCAGTTCGTCGAGACGGTCACCGAGAAGCTCCTCGTGTATGCCCTCGGGCGCGGCGTCGAGCACCACGATCGCCCGGTGATCCGCGCCATCGTCCGCGCGGCGGCCGAGGACGACCACCGCTGGTCGTCGCTCATCCTGGGCATCGTCGAGAGCGCGCCGTTCCGCATGCGGAGGCCGGAGTCATGAGCATCACCGGGATGGCGGACCCGGCAGGAGGGCGCCGCGCGGGGCGTGGACGCCGCGGTGGCCCTGCCGCCCCGAAGGGATCATGGGCTGGTCGGCGTCGTGATCGGCACGAGGAAGACGGCTCGTCCCCGCGCGGCGCTGCGTGGCGTGCGACGTGGGCACCCCCGCGGCTCGACGGGATGACGGGGAGGTCGGAGTCATGATCATCACCAGGAAGGCGATTCCCCGCCGGACGGTGCTGCGCGGGGTGGGGGCGGCGGTGGCCCTGCCCCTGCTCGACGGCATGGTGCCGGCGGCGACCGCCCTCGCGCAGACCGTGGCGCGCCCGGTCCCGCGGTTCGGCGTCGTCTACATCCCCAACGGGGTCGTCATCGACGAGTGGACCCCCGCCGGCGAGGGCGCGGGTTTCGCGTTCTCGCCCATCCTCGCCCCCCTCGAGCCGTTCCGCGACCGGGTGCTGGTGCTCAGCGGCCTGACCCAGAACGTGAACGGCCTGACCGCGAGGAGCGGGGCGGTGCACGGCCGCTGCGCGACGAAGTTCCTCACCGGCGCCATCCCCCGGCCGTTCGGGCAGGAGGGGAACGACTTCCTCGCCGACGTCTCGCTCGACCAGCTCGTGG
Organism: Vicinamibacterales bacterium; assembly: GCA_965215105.1. Lineage (GTDB taxonomy): Bacteria > Acidobacteriota > Vicinamibacteria > Vicinamibacterales > UBA8438 > JAJEEA01. Next base: position 3,766,851 of record OZ244051.1, on the reverse strand, counting down.
CGCGCGAGATCGGCGGCGAGACGCCCATCGGCTCGCTCGAGCTGTCGCTGGAGTCGGGCGACAAGGGGGCGGGGACGTGCGACGGCGGCTACAGTTGCACCTACAGCCACACCATCTCGTGGCGGGGGCCGCGCACCCCGTTGCCGATGGAGCACAACCCGCGGGTGGTGTTCGAGCGCATGTTCGGCGACGGCGGCAGCACCGACCCCGCCGCGCGCCGGGCCCGGGCGACGCGCCGCCGCAGCCTCCTCGACTCGGTGCGCGGCAAGGCGGCCGACCTGAGCCGCGGCCTCGGCCCGGGCGACGCCGCCCGGCTGGGCGAGTACCTCGACGCGGTGCGCGACATCGAGCGGCGCATCCAGGGGGCGGAGGCGCAGGCGGCGCGCGAGCTGCCGGCGTTCGACCAGCCGGCGGGGGTGCCCGCGGGCTTCGCGGACCACGCGCGGCTCATGTTCGACCTGCAGGTGCTCGCGTGGCAGAGCGACCTGACCCGGGTCGTCACGTTCATGGTCGGCCGCGAGTTCAGCAGCCGCACCTATCCCGAGATCGGGGCCCCCGGCGGGCACCACCCGCTGTCGCACGAGGGCAGCGCGGCGAGCCGCGAGCAGCTCGTGCGCATCAACAAGCACCACGCCGAGCAGTTCGCCTACTACCTCGACCGGCTCGCCGCGACCCCCGACGGCGACGGGTCGCTGCTCGATCACGCCATCGTCTACTACGGCGCGGGCATGGCCGAGGGCGACCACCGGCCGTGGAACCTGCCCCTGGTGGTGGCCGGCGGGGGCGGGGGACGGCTCGAGGGCGGCCGGCACCTGCGCTTCGCCGGCGGGGCCGGCGGCGGCCGGTCGGTCGACGGCGGCACCCCCCTCGCCAACCTGCACGTGACGGTTCTGGAGAAGCTGGGGATGCGCGTGGACCGCCTCCACGACAGCACCGGGCGGCTGGACTTGTAGGGTGTGTCACGAGAACGGATTCGCGGTTCGATTCGCGCTGCGCTCGGTATGGCCGTCTGCAGTCGCGGGTTCCACGGTCTTCGGTCACAGGCGGCGAGCGCAGGGGCACGAAGACGCACATCCGGCGGGAAACGACCTGAGCCCTGGTTGGGGACGGCCGGCAGCGCGACCGGGGCCGACAGCTCGTCCCGGTCGCGACGGAACCGCCGGGCCGCCGCTTGGCAACAGGAAACGACCCATGCACTGGTTGATGACGGCCGGCAGCGCGACCGCAGCCGGCGGCCCGTCTCGGTCGCGATGGAACCGCCGGGCCGCGGCGGCGCTGGTCGCGGTGTTGGCGCTCGTCTCGGCCGCCGGCGCCACGCGCGCTCAGACGGGCACGCCATCCGGCGTATCCCCACTCATCACGGCGGTGCGCAACGGCGACGCGGCTGAGTTACGCGCCCGTCTGGTCGGGCCGGTCGACGTGAACGCGCGGCAGCCGGACGGCGCGACGGCGCTGCACTGGGCGGTGCACCACGAGGACGTGGTGGCGGCGGACCTGCTGATCGGGGCCGGCGCCGACGCCGACGCGGCCAATGACCTCGGGGTCACCCCGCTGCTCCTGGCCTGCCGCCGCGGCCACGGCCCCCTCGTCGAGCGGCTGCTGGCGGCCGGGGCCGATGCAAACGCGGCCCTCCCGAGCGGCGAGACCGCGCTGATGGCGGCGGCCCGCGCGGGCAGCGTCGAGGCGGTGAACGCCCTGCTGGCGCGGGGGGCGCGGGTGAACGCGGCCGAGGCGACGCGCGACCAGACCGCCCTGATGTGGGCGGTGGCGAACCGGCGGCCCGCCGTCACGCGGGCGCTCCTCGACCACGGCGCCGACGTCGGCGCCCGGACCGCCACCCGCCGCCGCGTCTACAACATGGGCGGCAGCCGGTCGGCGGGGTCGGCGTCGCGGGGCATCGCCCTCGAGGAGGTGGTCGAGGGCGGCAGCGCGCCGCTGCTCTTCGCGGCCCGGTCGGGCGACGTCGAGTCGGCCCGTCTGCTCCTCGCCGCCGGCGCCGACGTGGACGACAGCGGGGCCGACGGCAACCCGGCCCTGGTCGTCGCCGCCCACGGCGGCCACGGCTCGCTCGCGGCGCTGCTCCTCCGCGCCGGGGCGGACCCCGACGCCGCCCCCCTCGGCTACACCGCGCTGCACGCGGCGGTGCTGCGCGGCACCCTGAGCGACCGCGGCGTCCCCAACGCCGACCCCGGCGCCGGCGTGCCGCTCGTGCGCGCGCTGCTCGCCCACGGCGCCGACCCGGACCCGCGCCTCGCGAAGGGCACGCCGGTGCGGCGCTGGAGCCACGACTTCGCGTTCATGGACCGGTGGGTCGGCGCGACCCCCTTCTGGCTCGCGGCGCACTTTCTCGAGACGGAGATGATGCAGGTCCTCGCCGACGCCGGCGCCGACCCCGGCGCGCCGAGCCGCGACGGCGCCACGCCCCTGATGGCCGCGGCCGGGCTCGGCTACAACCGCGGCGGCGGCAGCGCGTTCATCCGCGACCGCCGCGACTTCTCGTCGTACAACCCCGTCGAGTCGGCCGCCCTCGGTTCCGCGATTCCCGCCGCCGAGGAACGGCGGACCGTCGCGGCGGTCGCGGCGGCCCTCGCCCTGGGCGCCCGCGTCGACGCCGCCGACGACGCCGGCGACACCGCCCTCCACGCCGCCGCCTCGCACGGCATGAACGCCGTCATCGAGCTGTTGACCGACCACGGCGCCGACCTCGACGCCGAGAACCGCCTCGGGCAGACCCCGGCCGACCTCGCCGTCTACGCCGACGGCATCGCCGGCGACCGCTACGTCCGGGAGGACACGGCCGCCTTGCTGCGCAGCCTCGGGGACGCGGCGCCCGCCCATCCCGCCGCCCCGCACGTCCACCCCGAGGTGCGGGAGCTGGCCAACCCGGTGGCCGCCACGCCGGCGTCGGTGGCGGCGGGCGCCGCCGCCTACGCGGCCCACTGCGCCGCCTGCCACGGCGACGCCGGCCGGGGCGACGGCGCCCTCGCCGCGGCCGCCGCCGCCTACGGCCCGCGCCCCTCGAACCTCGCCGACCCGACGTGGCGGCACGGCGGCAGCGACGGCGAGATCTTCACCGCCATCCGCGACGGCATCGGCCCCGACTTCGCCATGGACGCCTTCGGCGACCGGCTTTCGGAGACGGACATCTGGAACCTCGTGAACTTCCTCAGGGGCCTGCGTTGACTCACGATGGCTCCATGGGTGACGCGAAACCTGTCGCGTACATCGAAACGTCAGTGGTCAGCTACCTGACGGCGCGGCCCTCCCGCGACGTGGTGGTCGCCGCCTACCAGCAAGTGACGCGCGAGTGGTGGCGCAACGCGGCAGATCGCTTCGATCTCGTCGCGTCCGACCTCGTTGTCTCGGAGGCTGGCATGGGTGACCCCGATGCGGCTCGTGCCCGCCTGGTGGTCCTCGAGTCCATGACGCTTCTCGAGGCGACGGGGGAAGCTGCGGATCTGACGCTGGCCCTCATCGCTTCGGAGGCGGTCCCGCGGACGGCGGCCGACGACGCCGCCCACATGGCGATAGCCGTCACCAACGCGGTCGGTTTCCTGGTGACGTGGAACTTCCGACACATTGCCAATGCCGCTCTGCGGTCGCGGATTGAACGTGTGCGCCGGCAAGCGGGCTACACGCCGCCGGTCATTTGCACGCCCAACGAGCTGATGGAGCAGGAAGATGGATGAGGCGCCCACCGACCCGATCATCGCAGAGCTTCACGCAATCCGCGATGCGCACGCGGCTCGGTTCGACTATGACGTCATGGCGATCTTCAAGGACATTCAAGCCAGGCAGGCCGCTTCGGGCCGGACGTATCTCCGCTATCCTGCTCGTCGTGTCGCCGAAGATCGGGACGATCCTTCCGCGCGGTGATGCGAGCTCGCTCCGCCGTTGGGGATGGATGCCGCGGCGCCGGACGGATGTAGAATGCCGGTTCGATTCTCAGGCGGACGAAGGATGGGCGCGATGCGCAGAACGTGGATCCGTGCGGGAGTGGTCGTCGCGGTGTGGGCCATCGGCTGGCTGGCCCCGGTCGGTTCCGCCGCCCAGGAGGTGGGGCCGGCGCGGGGGGCGCTGGTGGTCGTCGGCGGGGCGATGCAGGATCCCGCCATCGTCGAGCGGTTCGTGCAGCTCGCGGGCGGCCCGGAGGCGCCGATCGTGGTGATACCGACGGCCGGCGGCGGCGAGACCTACGACCAGTACTATCCGGGCCTGCGCGCGTTCCGCGCGGCCGGGGCCGCCGACCTGACGGTGCTGCACACCACCGACCGGGAGGTGGCCGACGACCCCGCGTTCAGCGCGCCGTTGCGGAGGGCGCGCGGGGTGTGGTTCCCCGGCGGGCGGCAGTGGCGGCTCGCCGACGCCTACCTCGACACGCGCGTGCAGGAGGAGATTGCCGGCGTGCTCCAGCGCGGCGGCGTGGTCGGCGGTTCGTCGGCGGGGGCCACGATCCTCGGCTCGTACCTCGTCCGCGGCGACACCGCCACCAACACGATCATGATGGGCGACCACGAGGAGGGCTTCGGCTTCCTGCGCGACACCGCCATCGACCAGCACCTGCTGCGGCGAAACCGGCAGTTCGACCTGATCGAGGTCATCGAGGCCCACCCCCACCTGCTCGGCATCGGCATCGACGAGGACACCGCCATTGTCGTCGAGGGCGACGAGTTCGAGGTGATGGGGCAGAGCTACGTCGTCATCTACGACCACGAACGGCTGCTCGACTCGGGGGGGCGGTTCTACTTCCTGGGGGCGGGGGACCGGTACGACCTGAGGCGCCGGCAGGCCTACCGCGTGCAGCGGGTGCCGCGCCCGTTCGACCGGGTGGTGGAGCGGACCTGGCCGGCCCGGTGACGGCGCGGATCGCCGTCGGGCGGTCTTCCCGCGGACGGATTGGGTCCGCCGCGATCGATGTCCGCGGCCGGGGCGCCGGATGGCGCCCGACCGGAGGCCGCGGGTTCGCGCGCAGTTCGTCACGTCTCGCGCCGGGGCCGGATCCCGCGGCCGAGTGGGACATGGGGTATACATATACCGTTCGGACATCGGTCACGGGGCTGGTCTCCCGTGGCGAACGGTCGTCGTGACGCCGATACCCCGGTGTGGCCGCGCCGGGACCCGCGGCCGCCGCGGATTGTCTTGGAGGTGAGAGATGAATTGCCGGTCGATCGCATGCTCGCTGACCGCGGTGGCCCTCGTGACGTTGGCGCCGGCCGGTGCCGCCGCCCAGACCGGGGCCTCGGAAGCCCCCCGGACCGCGTGGGGCGCCCCGGACCTGCAGGGCGTCTGGGACTTTCGCAGCCTGACCCCGATGGAGCGCCCGGAGGAGCTGGCCGACGAGGAGAGCTTCTCGCCCGAGCAGGCGGCGGAGTTCGCGGCCGAGACCATCCGCACGCGGAGCCGCGACGCCGACACCTCGGACCGCGTGGTCCCCTACAACGACTTCTGGTTCGACGAGGGGACGTCGGTGACGACCGAGCGCACGTCGCTGATCGTCGATCCGCCCGACGGCCGCATTCCGGCCCTGACCGAGGAGGCCCGTCAGCGGCAGGCGGCCCTGGCGGAGGCGCGCAGCGCCGTGTCCAGCCACGAGCCGACGCCCGGCGGCTTCGTCGAGGACCTCGGTCCCGGCGGGCTGCAGGTGCGTTGCATCCTCGGCTTCAACTCCGGCCCGCCGATGGCCCCGAGCGCCTACAACAACAACCTGCAGGTGTTCCAGACCGAGGACACCGTGGTCCTCTTCGCCGAGATGAACCATGAGGCCCGCGTCGTGCCGCTGGACGGGCGCGCCCACCTCACCGACTCGGTCCGGCAGTGGACCGGTGACTCGCGGGGCCGCTGGGACGGCGACACCCTGGTCGTCGAGACCAGGAACTTCCTGCGCGAGACCAACTTCCAGCGGGGCGCGACCACCCCGAACCTGATCCTGACCGAGCGGCTCACCCGGGTGGACGCCGACACGCTGCGCTACGACGTGACGGTGGACGATCCGACGGTCTGGACGCGGCCGTGGACCTACTCGGTGCCGATGCAGCGGAACCCGTATCCGGTGTACGAGTACGCCTGCCACGAGGGCAACTACGGCCTCTACAACATCCTGGCCGGCGCCGCCGTCGCGGCGGCGGAGGACGGGTCGCAGTAGCCCGGTCGGGGGAACCCCGCGGGGGCGGAGGCGACTGATTCCCGACGTGAAGGTCTGTGGTGGGCCCCGCTCCTCGACGGGCTGAATCGAATGCAGCTGACACTCAACGGTGTGGTGAAGGAAGTTCCGAGGGGGTTCTCGTGGACCACCTTGTTCTTCGGCCCGCTTCCCGCCCTGTTTCGCGGAGACTTGAAGTGGGGCGCCATTCAGCTCATTGTCAACATCGTCGTCGCAGTGTTCACGGCGGGTTTCGGCGTGATCGTGACCTGGGTCGTTTTCGCTGCCATCTACAATGCCCGGTACGAGCAGGAGTTGATGGCGGCGGGTTGGTCTGAATCGCCGCCGCCGCGAGCCGCTTCCCGGGGGTCGATTGGCGGCGCCGACAGTGGAGGAGACGCGATCCCCCCGCCGTGAACGGCCGTTGCCACGCGTGTGTGAGGCCGGTCGAGACGAATGGGAGAACGAATCGAGGGGGGGATCGGTGGCGCGACAGTCGACCTGCCCGCCGGTTCGTGAGGTCGGCAAGGAGTGCGCGATGACAAGGAGTGCGCGATGAACAGTGGAACGACCCGCAGGGAGATGATGAAGCAGAGTCTGGCGTTGGCGGGTGCGGGGGCGCTGGGCGTGCACGGGTGGACCCTGCCGGCCCTGGCCCAGGACGAGACGCCGGTGCCGTTCACCGACGTGCCCGAGAACTTCGGCCAGCCGAACCCCGCCGCCACCATCCGGATCTACGACATCCGGAACATCGACGGCCCCTACACCCCGGCCGACGCGTTCTACACGATCCAGCACTTCGACAAGCCCGTCATCGACGCCGACGGGTTCAGCCTCGGCGTGTCGGGCCTCGTCGACCGGCCGGCGACGCTGACCCTCGACGACCTGCGGGGCATGGACGGCATCGAGATCGACGCCGGCTACGAGTGCTCGGGCAACTCGCGACGGCTCATCCAGGGGCTGGCGAGCAACGGCCGGTGGACGGGGGTGCCCCTGCGCGCGGTGCTCGACCTGGTCGGCGTGCAGCCGTCGGCGCGCGAGGTCGTCTTCTTCGGCGCCGACAAGGGGCCCGAGACGGTCGACTTCCGCGGGACCCCCTACGAGATCGACCAGCCGTTCGCCCGCAGCCTCTCCCTGGCCGACGGCATGACCACCGGCCCGCTCCTCGCCTATGCGCTGAACGGGGCGCCGCTGACGGTCGAGCAGGGCTCGCCGCTGCGGCTGCTCGTGCCGGGCTGGTACGGCGTCAGCAACGTGAAGTGGCTCTCCCACATCCGCGTGCAGTCCGAGCGGTTCCTCGGCAAGTGGCAGGCGCGGTGGTACCGCACCCTGTGGTCCGAGGAGATCGGCGGCGAGACGGTGTGGCACGAGACCGAGGTGTCGCGGCTGCGGGTCAAGTCGGTCATCGCGCGCGTGACCCGGGTCGGCGACCGCCACGAGGTGCTCGGCTTCGTCCTCCACGACGGCACGCCGCTGCGCGGGGTGCAGGTGAAGGTGGACGACGGGGCGTGGCAGGCGGCGACGCTGGACCCGTCGACCGGCGGCCAGTACTCGTGGAAGCTGTTCCGGTTCTCTTGGGACGGGGCCACCCCCGGCGAGCACACCCTGGTGTCGCGGGTCACCGACGTCGACGGCAACGTGCAGCCGACGAGCGAGGAGCTGTCGGCCATCAAGCAGACCGGCCTCGAGGACAACTCGCAGTTTCCGAGGACCGTGATGATCGCCTGACGGCTGCGATCGCGCGACCGAACGGCCTGCGGTCGCACTGGGAGTTCGGCCGATGCGGCGCGACCTGACGGTCGCGTCGGGAGCTTCGCCGGCGCGACACTTCTGCGGCGCGGGGCTCCTGCCCGGGTTCCGTCCGCGGGGCTCCCGAGGGCTCGTCCCGGGGCCGTCCGGCGCTATACTGGGGGTTCCCGGACCGAAGAGTGAAGAGGTGACGGCCATGCTGAAGCGAGGCATCGGTGCGGCGCTGGCGGTGGGAGTGGCGCTCGCGGCGTGGCCGTCGCCCGCGGCGGGCGGCCAGGCCGAGGCGGGGCCGCCGACCCGCGAGCTCTTCGACCGCTACTGCGTCACCTGCCACAACCCGCGGTTGCTGACCGGCGGGCTCGACCTCGGCGCGGTGGATCCCACGCAGGCCGCGGCCCATGCGCCGGTCCTCGAGAAAGTCGTCCACAAGCTGCGCACCGGGCAGATGCCCCCCGAGGGCCGGCCTCGCCCGGACCGGGCTCGGGTAGACGCCTTCGTGACCCGCCTCGAGCACGCCCTCGACGCGGCGGCGGCGGCCGACCCCAACCCCGGCCGGGTGGCGTCGCGGCGGCTGAACCGCGTCGAGTACGTCAACGTCATCGATGACCTGCTGGGCCTCGAGGTCAACGGCGAGGAGCTGCTGCCGTCGGACATGGCCGGCTTCGGCTTCGACAACAACGCCGAGGTGCTGTCGATCACGCCGGGGCTGATGTCCCGCTACATCGCGGCCGCGACCAAGATCAGCCGGGCCGCGGTGGGCAGCCCCGACATCCGCCCCGTCATGCAGCTCTACGAGGTGGGCTACGAGCAGCGCGACGTGCGGGCCGGCGAGGACCTGCCGTTCGCGACGCACGGCGGGCTCGCGGTGCGCCACCACTTCCCCCTCGACGGCGAGTACCTCTTCGCCATCCGCCTCAAGCGCAACGAGACCATCGAGACCATCGACGGCATCGCCGAGAACGAGCACCGGATCGAGATCCGCATCGACCACGCCCTCGTCGAGCAGTTCGCCATCGGCGGCAGGTATCCCGGCCCCGACCCCGGCTCGCTCATCGCGGTGCCCGAGGACGACGTCGAGGGGCAGCGGCTGCACGAGTACCGCATGACCGCCGATCACGCCCTCGAGGTGCGGGTGCCGGTCGAGGCGGGCACCCGGCTGCTGTCGGTCGCGTTCACCGACTCGGCCCCGTCTCCGCATCCACCCGGGCTGATGCCGGGCATCCACCAGGTGTTCGTCTCCGGGCCGTTCGACGGCACGGTACCTGAGGACACCCCCAGCCGCCGGCGGATCTTCACGTGCTACCCGGAGAGCGCGGCGGACGAGGAGTCCTGCGCACGCGCCATCATCGGCCGTCTCGCGCGCCGTGCCTACCGCCGGCCCGTCGGCCCCGACGACGTCGACCCGCTGCTGGGCCTCTACCGCGAGGGCCGGCGCGAGCGCGACTTCGACGCGGGGATAGAGCGCGCCCTCGAGGGGCTGCTCTCGATGCCGCAGTTCCTGATGCGGGTCGAGCGGCAGCCCGTCGACACCCCGGCCGGCGCGATCTACCGGCTGAGCGACCTCGAGCTGGCGACGCGGCTGTCGTTCTTCCTGTGGAAGAGCGTCCCCGACGACGAGCTGCTCGACCTCGCGGAGCGGGACCTGCTGAGCGATCCCGAGACGCTGGCCGCCCAGGTGCGGCGGATGCTCGCCGACCGGCGGGCCGAGCGGTTCATGGACGACTTCGCGGGCCAGTGGCTGCAGGTGCGGAACATCTTCTCGCAAGACCCCGACGGGGCGCTCTTCGCCGGGTTCGACGACTCGCTGCGCAAGGCGATGGTCCGCGAGACGCAGCTCTTCTTCCAGAGCCAGGTCGGGGCGGACCGCCCCCTGCAGGACCTGCTGCGGGCCGACTACACGTTCCTGAACGAGCAGCTCGCGCGCCACTACGGCGTGGACGACCTCTACGGCACCCACTTCCGGCGGCACGAGTGGGAGGACGACCGCCGGCACGGGCTGCTCGGGCACGGGAGCCTGCTGACCGTCACCTCCTACGCGAACCGGACGTCGGTGGTGCTGCGGGGCCTGTGGGTGCTCGAGACCCTGCTCGGGGCGCCCCCGCCGCCCCCGCCGCCCAACGTGCCTCCGCTGCCCGAGAGCGACCGCGCCCGGCCGACATCGCTGCGCGAGCGGATGGAGCAGCACCGCGCCAGCCCCGTCTGCTCGAGCTGCCACGCCCGGATGGACCCGCTGGGCTTCGCGATGGAGCACTTCGACGCGGTCGGACGCTGGCGCGACAGCGACGGCGGGGCCGCGATCAACGCGACCATCGAGTGGAACGGCGCCACCATCGACAGCCCCCGCGCGTTCCGCGAGGGGCTGCTGGCGACGGGGCACGACTTCGTGCACACGGTCGTCGAGAAGATGATGATCTACGCCCTGGGCCGCGGCCTCGACTACTACGACGCCCCGACCCTGCGGCGCATCGTGCGGGACCTGGAGCACGACGACTACCGCTGGTCGTCGCTGGTGCTCGGCGTCGTCACGAGCGACCAGTTCCTGATGCGGCGGGCGCCGGAGGCGGAGATCCTGGTCGACGCCCAGCCGTAGAGGGGCTGCTGTCGCCAACCGCTTGCAGGCGGCGGCTGCGGCGAGTTGGAGCGTGAACGGAGAGCGCATGCGAGAGACCATCCGGGACTTCACGCTTGCGGTAGCGGCGTTGGCGGCGCTGTTCGCGGCGTTCCAGTCATGGACCACGGAGCGGGAGCTGAGCCGGGAGTTGGCGGCGTTCCGTGAGGAAGTGGCGGCCGAGTTCGCGGCTGTCCGTGAGGAATTGGCCGAAGTGCGCGGGCAGTTGGAGACGCTGACCGACGTTGTGCTCGCGCACGTCAACGCGCCGGGGCTCCACGGCGGCGGCAATTGAACGGCCGGCCCGACGGCCGGACGTGAGGCGCGGGCAGGGTGCCCGCCTCGTCGGGGACGCGCGACGTCGAAGGACCTTTGCACGCGATCTACTCGGAACTTCTGGAGAAACGGCCATGTTCATCACCCGCACCCATCTGCCCCGCCGCACCGTGCTGCGCGGCCTCGGCGCCACCGTGGCCCTCCCGCTGCTCGACGCCATGGTTCCGGCCGCGACCGCGCAGAGCCGCACCGCCGCCGCGCCGATCAAGCGCTTCGGCGTGTTCTACGTGCCCAACGGCATGTCCATGCCCTACTGGTACCCGCGGCACGCGCCGGGCAAGCTCGAGGCCCTGCCGCCGACGCTGCGCTCGCTCGAGCCGTTCCGCGACCGCGTGACGATCTGCGGCGGCCTCGACGACGAGCCCGCCAACCTCGTCAGGGGCGGCGGCGACCACGCCCGGTCCGCCGGCACCTTCCTGACCTGCGTGCCCTACAAGATGACGAACGGTGCCGACGTCTCGAACGCGGTCTCGGTGGACCAGATCGCGGCCCGCGAGCTGCAGAACGAGACTCAGCTCGCGTCGCTCGAGCTCGGCATCGAGTCGAACGCGATGGTCGGGAACTGCGACGGCGGCGCGAGCTGCGCCTACACCAACACCATCGCGTGGCGGACGCCCACCACCCCCCTGCCCATCGAGAACGACCCGCGGGCGGTGTTCGAGCGGCTGTTCGGCACCAGCGGCAGCACCGACCCCGAGGCGCGCCGGGCCCGTATGCAGCGCGACCGGAGCATCCTCGACCTCGTCAACGACGAGCTGCGGGGGCTGGGGACGGTCCTGGGGCCGGGCGACCAGGCCCGGCTCGACGAGTACGTCGAGGCGGTCCGCGACATCGAGCGGCGGATCACGATGGCCGAGGAGCAGAGCGCCCGCGAGCTGCCGGTGGTCGACCAGCCCGTCGGGGTGCCGAGCGACTACGCCGAGCACGCCAGGCTGATGATGGACCTGCTGGCCCTCGCCTACCAGACGGACCTCACCCGCATCAGCACGTTCATGCTCGCGCGCGAGGTGAGCGGCCGCGCCTATCCCGAGATAGGGGTGCCCGACTCGCACCACCCGCTGTCGCACCACCAGGACGAGCCGGCCAAGCTGAACCGGCTGCACCTCATCAACGAGTACCACTTCCAGCAGTTCGCCCATCTCGTGGCCAAGCTCGACGCCATCCCCGAGGGCGACGGCTCGATGCTCGACTCGACCCTGTTCCTCTACGGCACCGGCATCAGCGACAGCAACACGCATTTCCACGACGATCTGCCCGTCGCCCTCGTCGGGGGCCAGAACGCCGGCATCGCCGGCGGCCGCTACGTCCGCTATCCCCAGGACACGCCGCTCGCCAACCTGCACATGACGATTCTCGAGTGGCTGGGCACCCCGGTGGAGGCGTTCGGGGACAGCAACGGCAAGCTCGGCCGGTTGACGGCGTAGGACGCTGCGACGTGGTTGAGGGATGCGGACTCCTTCGGATTGGTTCGGGCGGGCGGCGGCGCGGCAAAGCGCCGGCGCCCGGGCCGGCCGGAATCGCGACATGCCGTGGTCACAATCACCCGTAGCCCGCAAGCCCGGGGGCTCTCCAGGGATCGGTGAAGCGGCGGCGCGGCAGCGCGCGGCGGGCGTGCCGGTCGGGGGGCGCCGCGTCGCCGCTGGTGGGCGTGCAGGTCCCGGGCGCCGGCCCTTGTGCTTCGGCCTTCTCGGGCTTGCCCTGACGGCTGCCGCCCTGTTGTGGTCCCCTGTCGTTGCGCGGCAGCAGGGACCCTACCCGATCTTCACCGAGGCGCATCTCGACGCCACCATGACCACGCTCGGCCCCAACGTGGCCGGCGTGCGCGCCGCGCTCGCCGCGGGCGACTACGCCACCGCCAAGGAGCGGGCCATCCGGTCCCGCGAGCAACTCGCCACCACCATCACCTTCTGGCGCGACCGCGACCGGGACGACGCGGTGGGCTGGCTGCGGGCGGCGTTGAACCACCTGGACGCGCTCGACACCGCTCTCTCGGTCGAGTCGGTGGACGCGGTCGCGGCGGTGGCGATCGGAGACGAGATCGCCGAAGCCTGCAACGCCTGCCACGCGCTCTACCGCGAACCGGACGGGGACGGCGGTTATCGGGTGAAGTCCAGCGCCTTGCCCTGAGCGCCTACTCTCGCAGGGACGCCAGCGGGAGGACCACATTTCTCGTGCGCCGTCAGCCGCTGGAGTGACTCGTGTTTCTTCACGTGACAAGTGCGCGACCGCTCGATGGCTTCCGGGTGGAAGTGTGCTTTGACGACGGCCGCGAAGGCATCGCCGATCTGACGGAGGCGATCGAAGGGCCGATGTTCGAGTCGTTGAAGGATTCGGACGTGTTCAGAACCCTGCGGGTCGACGAGGAGCTTCGGACGATCGTGTGGCCCAATGGAGCGGATCTGGCACCGGAGTACGTCTACTACCGAGCGTTCCAGGACGATCCCGGACTTCGGGCCCTTCGGGCCACCTTCCGCAGGTGGGGCTACCGTTGACGCCGGGACGCCGGCACCTTCTTCAGGCAACAAGTACAACAAGTACAAGACCGCTCGATGGCCTTCGCCGTACGAGTGCGTCTTCACGACAGTCGTGGAGGTGTCGCGCGTCCGGTGGAGGCCATCACGAGCTGATATTCGGTTCCGGGAAACCGGGACATGTTCAGGTTTCTCGAATCATCAGAGCGGAAGGAAAGGGAGGACCATGAAGATCGAGATGGGTGAGTCGCTCTGCTATTCCTGGTTGCGACACGTCAAGCAGTGTTGGCTCGTGCAGACCAACTGGAAGTCGTCGGAACATTGGGAAACCTATAGGCCGAGTGACGAGCTGGAGGCGATGTTTCGGGCCATGAAAGAGAAGTTCGACGGGGATGGTGAAGTCTTCAAGAAGACCACGAATGCCAGTCAGTTCATGAAGCAGGGAGAAGTGGATGTCGTTGGCGTGGATCCGGAAGGCGGTGTGCATGCGTTGGATGTCGCTTTTCACGAGAGCGGTCTACTGTATGGCGGCGGCAGCAGCGACAACAGCAATAGAATATTGAAGAAGCTCTTGCGGACGTACATACTGCTTCATGCGTACCGTCCGCCCGGCACTCCGCTCCACATGTATTTCGTTTCTCCTAAAGTGCACGACGGTCCTCAAGCGAAGCTGGAGGAGACTTTCGAGAGATTGCGATTGGAGTACCCGGAATCCGACTGGTATCTCATAACCAACGACCGCTTCGCGGAACAAGTGGTGCGCGACACCTTGAGCAAGACGACCGAGGTTGCCGACACTGCTGAACTGTTTGCACGGTCCGCCAAGCTGCTGAATCTATCGGGGATGCTCAAGTCCCGAGACGAGAATGTTCGTGTGCGGACGGCCCAAGGGGTCGGTGCGACTGGCAAGATACAGCCGCTTGTTCGGGATCTCATGCGCACGTTGCTGGTGGAGCATCCGACACTTCTTGGGGATTCGGATAGGCGTAACTTGATGGATGTCGATTATTGCAAGAGGGAATTAGGCTTAAGGATCGGTAACTTGCCACTGCTGCGAAAGAGGGAATGTGGCATAAAGGTGAATGGCGAACCCCGATACTGGAAGACACGGTACCGTGAATTCCACGTCTGCAGTCAGTGGTGGAAGGACTTTCATGTGGAGAATGCGAGAAGACTATTGCTTTTCGTACAGGATCTCGCCGAAAGGAAGCCTGACCACAAAGGGACACCTGAACTGCGGGAGCATATGCAGGCACTCCGCGATTACGCTCAGTAGACGGAGAAGCTCTTGCTTCAACCCGCGGCCCGTCGGGCGGTTCGCGGCCGGGCCGGTACGGCGCGCTTGTCGGGTAGTTGAGGCGGAGCCAGTCGGTGGGACGTCGCGTCGGGGCATCAACCTTGAGCGCGATGTGTGCCGTCAGGCTGTCGTTCGTCCTCCGGCGGCAGTGCTGTCGACCGGACCCTATCCCGGGTGCGGGGTCAAGAGCGCGTGGCTCGGCCCGGCACCGATCTGGGCGGTCGCGGGGGAAGAGCGGAAGCCTGGGAGGGTCAGGAGACTCCGTCGGGGGCTTCAGGCCGGGCCGCAGACGTTCCGCTGGAACGAGTCTTGCTCAGTCAGTGCGCTGATACGATGGCCTCCATGCGGGCCGTGCAGCCGCGGGTCGGCTATACCGACCTCCTGAACATGCCGGACGACCGGAGCCGTTACGAGATCCACGGAGGTGAGCTCGTCGTGGTCCCGTCGCCGTTGCTGCTGCACCAGATTGTCGCCGCGAGGATCTTCACGCGGCTGAACGACTGCTGCCGGCGGGTCGGCGGGCTCGCGGTGACCGCGCCGCTCGACATCGTCTTCGATGAGCACGACGTCGTCCAGCCCGACGTGGTCTTCTTCCGGGCCGAACGGGTGGGTCTGCTCGACGCGCGCGCGGTGACGCGGGCGGTGCCGGACATCGCCGTCGAGGTGCTCTCCGTCCACGGCGGCGACGGACCGCGGCCGGAAGATGTGGATGTTCGCGCGCTACGGCGTGCCCGAGTACTGGATGGTCGATCCGGTTCGGCGCCAGGTCCGAGGTGCGCGTCTCGAAGCGGGCGCGTACCGCCTGGCGCAGGAGGCGCGGGCCGGGGACACGGTACGCTCGGCCCTGCTGCCCGATCTCGGGTTCGACGCCGGCGAGCTCTTCACACCCCTGTAGGAGTCCCCGCCGTTCGGGTCTTCCCGGTGTCGAGCGGAATCTCCGTACCGGGTGCGGCGGCGGGTCCGCTTGGCTCGACCGGAACGAGCCCCCGCCGGGCCGGCCGGGGTCGGGCGATCCTTCTCCGGGTACACGACACCATTGTGAGATGAGCGCTCGGCGGCGTTGGCGGTTCGTCGTTCCCAGGAGTCCTCGAAGCGCCGGCGCGTCCATCGCGAGGCGCAACGGCGCGGTTTCGATACCGCGCCCCGCCTGGTCGTCTCGGCGACAGCGCTCGCTGGATCTGGAACTTGGCCGCGAGCGGTTTCGCCGGCACCATCGAAGGCGTCGACATCCGCCACCCCGACCCGGTGTCGCCGATGGGCTGGCCCCGTTCGTCGCGCGCTTCGGCCGTCCAGACGGCGACCAGACTGACCTCACGGATCCGGGCGAAGCCGTCGGGCTGCCTACCGCAGCGGACCTTCGACTTCGGTGGGTCGCACCGGCCCACCGTTACCGCCAGCCCGGAGGGCACGTCGGCGTGGGCGCCAACGCGGTCTGCCCGGCGCCGGCGCACTCGTCGTCGGCGACTTGGCGGCCGAGCGGTTCGGCACAGCGCTCGGCCGCCGGTTTCGACGTCGACCTCCATCTCTATCGGATCTGCACGCACTCGAAGAGCGCCTCGGCCGCCTGCGCTTTTTGCTTGACAGCTTTTCGCGGCCGGTTCGGGTGATTTCCGGGACGCGATCAGGAATGCCCGCTGACCGGCCTCAGCGCCCGCAGGCTGCACGATGCCGACCGCGAGACCGAAATCTGTTGCCCCAATGCCCGTTCGGGCCGCTGGCGCGAGTACAAGCCGCTCAAAATCAATGGGTTACGATGGGGCATGCACCTTGCGACGATACCCGACGTCCCTGCGCCACCGCTGCATCCCGCGGACGCCATCGTGCCCGAGAGCGACGCACCCGCGCCGCGGCCCTGGTGCCCCGACGGTCCCCAGGCCGAGGTAGTCGCGCTCGGCGACCGCATCGCCGAGCTCTCCGCCCGCATTCAGGCCGCCACCTGGGAGCTGCTGAGCCTGATCCGACAGTTCGACGAGCGCTACGGCTGGGCCGGCTGCACGTCGTGCGCCGAGTGGCTCGGCTGGCGCACCGGGCTCGCGCCGGGCGCGGCCCGCGAGCACGTGCGGGTGGCCCGTGCCCTCGCCGACCTGCCGAAGCTGAGCGATGCCATGCGGCGCGGCAAGGTCTCCTACTCGAAGATGCGCGCGGTCACGCGGGTGGCGACGCCCGAGACCGAGGACGACCTGCTGAACGTGGCGCTGTCGGGCACCGCCGCGCACGTGGAGAAGATCGTGCGGGCGTGGCGGCGGGTGGATCGTCTGGCGGAGCAGGCCGAGGACCGGCGGCGGCACGAGACCCGGTCGTTGCGGACGTGGGTGGACGAGGACGGGATGGTGGTGATTCGGGGCCGTCTGTCGCCCGAGGTGGGCGCGGTCGTGCGGCGGGCTCTGGAGGCTGCGTGCGACCAGGCCCGCGGCGCCGACGCGACGGCGGTGGCCGCGGACGGAGAGGCCGCCCCCGGTGCCGAGGCGGTTCCCGGAGCCGAGGCGGAGTCGCCGTCGTTGGCGCAACGGCAGGCGGATGCGCTGGGGGTGATTGCGGAGTGCGCGTTGTCGGGCGGGCTCGACCGCGGGACGGCGGGCGACCGGTATCAGGTGGTGGTGCACGTGGACGCGGACGCCCTGACCGAAACGCCGGACGTTCCCGACGTACCCGACGTTCCCGCGGGAACGTCGGCGACGGCCGCGTCGGGATCGGCGCCGCGCGACGGCGGGCACGCTTCCGAGGGCTCACCGCCGGCAGCGTCCGCATCGGAGCATGGCGACCGCCGCACGCACGCTTCAGAGGGAACCCCTGCGGCAGCGTGCGCGGTGGCAGTTCGACGAGAGCCGGGGCCGTGCATGGGTCAGGCGGACGCGCGGGGCCGCGGCGGGCCGTCGCGCCCGAGCCCGACCCCTTGTCCGGGACCGCGGCGGGCCGAGTCCACGCCGGCCGGCCACCGCCAGACGGTGCTGGAAGAGGCGGGGGGCATCCACATCTCGGCGGAGACGGCGCGGCGGCTGGCCTGCGACGCCGCCATGGTCGGGATGCAGCACGGCCCCGGCGGCGAGATCCTCGACGTCGGCCGCCGCACGCGGACCATCTCGCCGGCCCTCCGCCGGGCCCTGCACGCCCGCGACCGCCAGTGCCGGTTTCCGGGGTGCCGGAACGTCAGGGTCGATGTTCACCACATCAGACACTGGGCCCACGGCGGGGCGACGGCGCTCGACAATCTGGTCCTGCTGTGCCGTCGGCACCACCGGGCGGTTCACGAGGAGGGGTTCCGCGTGACGCTGGATGCGGCCGGAAACGTGGAGTTCGTTCGGCCGGACGGCCGCCCGCTACCGGAAGCGCCGGCGCCGCCGGCCTGGACCGGTCGGCCGCTGGCGCCGGTGAGGGCGCGGCTCGAACGGGAGGGCATAGAGATTGATCCCGACACCCTCACCCCCGACTGGCGCGGCGAGCGTCTGGACCTGGCTAGCGTCGACTCTACAGATGACTGCCCCGGCACGGGTCAAGACGGCGACTCGGGCGTCGTGAGCGGCGGGGTCTCACTCTCTTGTCGTGCACCCGTCCTCCCGGGTCTCCTGAGTCCGCCCCCGCGCCTTGGTATGATGCAAGGCCCGGGTGGCGCGCGAGCGTCCGGGTGCTGGGAGCTGGGAGTCTGCGCCCGGACGGGGCGAGGCCTTGGTGCGGCTTGCATCGACCCGGTGACGCGGGCTTCCGGGAGTTGGGAGTCTGCGCCGCAGCACGGTGCAGCACGGTGCAGATTCCCGGCGGGTTGATTGAGCGGCGAGCGGAGCAGTGGGCGACGCATTCCGGACCGAGGAGCTCCAGCGATTCCTGTGGCGGTGTCGGCGGACAGGCTCGAGACGCTTGAAGAGAGGAACGGGACGATGCTGATGCGGATTGCAGGGCTGGCGGCCGTCGCGGCGATGACGCCTCTCGCGGTGATGGCGCAGGCCGGCGGCGCCGCCGGCGATGACGAGATACGGCCGTTCGAGATCGCGGTGCCCGACGAGGTGATCGACGACCTGCGGCGCCGCCTGGAGATGACCCGGCTGCCCGATCAGCTCGACGGCGCGGGCTGGGACTACGGGGCCGAGCTCGACTACGTGACCGAGCTCGTCACGTACTGGCGCGACGAGTTCGACTGGCGCGAGCAGGAGCGGCGGCTCAACGCGTTCGACCAGTTCAAGACCGTCATCGGCGACCTCGACGTCCACTTCATCCACCAGCGGTCGCCCGAGCCCGACGCGCTGCCCCTCATCATCACCCACGGCTGGCCCGGCTCCATCGCCGAGTTCACGAAGATCATCGGTCCCCTGACCGACCCCGTCGCCCACGGCGGCAGGGCCGAGGACGCGTTCCACGTGGTGGCGCCGTCCATGCCCGGCTACGGGTTCTCGGACAAGCCGCGGGCGCCGGGCTTCGGCCCCGAGCAGATCGCCGAGGTGAACGCGCGGCTCATGGCGCGGCTCGGCTACGAGCGCTACGGCATCCAGGGCGGCGACTGGGGCTCGATCGTCAGCCGCTGGCACGCGTTCAACCATCCCGAGCGGACCGTGGGCCTGCACCTCAACATGCTCGTCGGTGGGCCGCCGCCGGGGGCCGACCCGACCGACGGGGTGCCGCCCGAGGAGCTCGAGCGGTCGCGGTCGCGGCAGTCGTTCTACAACACCGCGGAGAACGGCTACGCCCAGATCCAGGGCACCAAGCCGCAGACCCTCGGCTACGCCCTGAACGACTCGCCGGCGGGGCAGGCGGCGTGGATCGTCGAGAAGTTCCGCGCGTGGTGCGACTGCAACGGCGACCCCGAGTCGGTGTTCACGCGGGACGAGCTGCTGACCAACATCACCATCTACTGGGTCACCCAGACCGCGACCTCGTCGGCCCGGCTCTACTACGAGAGCCGGAACGCCCCGACCTCGCGGGCGCTGGGGCGCATCGAGACGCCGACCGGCGCCATCATCTTCCCCTACGAGCTGTTCATCACCCCGCGCCGCTGGGCCGAGGCGTCGTACAACATCACCCACTGGACCGAGGTCGAGCGCGGCGGCCACTTCGCGGCGATGGAGCAGCCCGAGGTGCTGGTGAACGACCTGCGCGAGTTCTTCCGGCCGCTGCGGTAGGGGCGCAGGTGACGATGCTGTACGAGCACGCCACCGTCGAGACCTACCATGCGGATGTCGGGATGGTGGAGGATACGTGCGACGTCAGGATCGAAGATGGAGACATCGTCGTTGACGGCGCAGAGTGGATGTACCGCGGCAAGGAAGAGGGCCCCGGACACTATCGGCTCGAATGCCGGGAGCTGGAGGCAACGGCAACGCTCCACCGATTCGAGGGCGCAAGTGTTCTTGTGGGCAACTGGATCGAAGAGGGTCAGGCGGGTATGTGCTGATTCGTCTTGGATCTTGACGGATATCGAGGAGTTCACCATGCAGACTGATGTCGAACGGTTGCTGACCTCGCGCGAGCCGGCCCGTGTGTCCCGACGAGTGTTCCTCGGCGCCCTCGGCGCGGCCGCGCTGGCCCCGCGAACCCTGGCGCAGGGCAGTCCGCCCATTCCCGTCACCGCCCTCAACCACGTGACGATCAGCGTCTCGGACCCCGCGCGGTCGCTCGAGTGGTACCAGGGGCTCTTCGGCATGCCCATCGCGGCCCGTCAGGCCAACACCGTCATCCTGCGGGTGGGCGACGGGCCGCAGTTCCTGGCCATCGGCGGCGCGGGCGCCAACCCCCGCATCGGCCACTTCTGCCTCTCCGTCGACGGCTTCGACGCCGACCGCCTCGTGGGTATCCTGGGCGAGCACGGCATCGCGCCGTCCGAGACCTCGGGCCCCGGGGAGGTTCGCATCCGCATGCGGGGGGCCGAGTTCGGCGGCGCCCCCGAGGGGACCCCCGAGCTGTACTTCGGCGACCCCGACGGCATCGTCGTGCAACTGCAGGACACCACCTACTGCGGCGGCGAGGGCGTGCTCGGGGACGTGTGCCTCGAGACCCCGGAGCCGGCCCCCACCGAGGGCCTGCTGCGCCTGCGCGACTACAACCACTTCACGGTCTTCGTGACCGACCAGGCGCGGTCCATCGCGCTCTACCAGCGGCTCTTCGGCCTGCCCATCGACACCTACCAGGGGGCGCTGCCGGTGCTGCGGGTGGGGTCGGGCAACCAGTTCCTGGCCCTCGGCGGGGGCGGCGCCGGGCCGACGGGTCCGACCATCCACCACGCCTGCTTCAGCGTCGACGACTTCGACGTCGACCGCATCGTCGGCGTGCTCGAGGACTACGGGGTCACGCCCCGCGGCGAGGCGCCGGGCCCGGCCGGTCCGCTGCAGTCGTACGTGACGATGCGCATGCCGAACCGCGGGGGCGCCCCCGGCGGCACCCCGGAGCTGTACTTCACCGACCCGGACGGCATCCTGCTCCAGGTCCAGGACGCGCGGTACTGCGGCGGCAACGGCTACCTCGGCGACGAGTGCGGCACGCCGGAGAGCCCGACCGGGCGCAACGCGCAGGCGGGGTAAAAAAAATGTAATTTCCGCTTGCAACCACCGGTGGAAGTGATCGACAATTCGTCGGTGTAGGCCCATGCCGATGCGGCATGGTATCTCTGCGAGGCGCACAGCCAGGCCGACCGGGGTTGCGGCCTTCGAGGACTTCGGTAGTGACGAGGGAGGTGATCGTCCCATGAGTCAGGAGATCATCGAGGTGACAGAGGAGACGACCCAGCCGGGCGTGTCCAGACGGAGTTTCATCAAGGGCGCCATCGCCGCGAGCGCGGCCGTGTCGTCGACCAACTACCTGTTCCGCAGCAACGGCGGGGCGGTGCTGGCCCAGGCGCCCGCGGCGGGGGCCGTCGACCGGCTCATCACCGTGACCGTCAACGGCCGGAGCCGGCGCGTCGAGGTGCCTCCCATGGAGACACTGGCCACGACGCTACGCTACAAGCTGGGCCTGACGGGGACGAAGATCGGCTGCGACCGGGCCGAGTGCGGCGCGTGCACCGTCCTCGTCGACGGGACGCCGCACTACGGCTGCTCGCTGCTGACGCACTCCGTGCGCGGGCGCGAGGTCACGACCATCGAGGGTCTCGAGGCCGAGGACGGCACCCTGCATCCGATGCAGCAGGCGGTGCTGGAGGAGCAGGGGTTCCAGTGCGCGTTCTGCATGTCCGGGTTCATCATGAACTCGGTGGCGCTGCTGAACGAGAACCCGAACCCGTCCCGGAAGCAGGCGGCGGAGTGGCTGTCGGGGAACCTGTGTCGGTGCGCCGACTACGACAAGATCCTGACGTCCGTCCAGCGGGCGGCGGAAATCACGCGGGGGGCCTGACGTGGCTGACTACAAACTGCTCGGAAAGAACTACCAGACGCCCGACCTCTACGCGAAGGTCACCGGGCGGTCGCGGTACGCCGAGGACCATCGCGCCGAGGGCATGGTCTTCGCGAAGCTGCTCTCCAGCCCGATGCCGCACGCCCGGGTGCGGTCCATCGACGCCGACGCGGCCCTGGCCCTTCCCGGCGTCGTGGGCATCCTGACCCCCGACGACCTGCCGGACGAGGTCGACGCCCCGAACGAGGCGGCGCTCACCATGGAGCCGCGCTACGAGGGCGAGCCGATTCTCGCCGTCGCCGCGGACAGCGAGCAGATCGCGTCGGACGCGATCGAGCTGATCGACATCGACCTCGAGCCGCTCGAGTTCGTGCTCGATCCCCTCGACAGCCTCAAGCCGGGCGGCCCGAACGCCCGCAGCGAGGGCAACACCACCATCGGCCGGGAGCTCGGCGAGATCAAGTGGACCGCGGCCGATCTGGCCGGGCTCGCGGCGGGCGAGATCCCGATGGACGCCGAGGCCGCCCAGGAGTGGTCGTTCGGCGACCTCGAGGCCGGGTTCGCCGAGGCCGACGTCATCGTCGAGGAGCACTCCTACAACCAGTCGACGTCGCACCAGCCGCTCGAGAGCCGGACGACGATGGCGTACTGGGAGGACGGCAAGCTCTACATCTATCCCTCCGTGCAGAGCACCGCGCGCAGCGTGGGCCCGATGGCGCGGTGGGCGGGCGTCGAGCCGTCGAACGTCATCCTGATCAACGAGTTCACCGGCGGCGGGTTCGGCGGCAAGATCAGCGGTTACGTGCACGCGCAGATTCCCATCCTGCTGTCGAAAAAGATCGGCAGGCCGGTCATGATGCGCATCACGCGGCGCGAGGAGAACATGATCGGCCGCGGGCGCCCCGGCGTCCAGGCCCGCATCCGGCTCGGGATGCGCGCCGACGGCCGCATCACCGCCCTCGACATCCACGGCATCGGCGACCAGGGGCCGTACGGGCGCTCCGGCGACGCCATGAACGTGGCGGGCATCGGGTCGCTCTGCTACCAGCCGCTGGCGTGCCGCATGCGCGGCACCAACGTCTACACCAACACCCCGCCGCGCGGTCCGCAGCGGGCGCCGGGCGGCGTGCAGTCGATGACCATGCTCGAGCCCATCATCCAGAAGGCGGCGAAGCTGCTGGAGCTCGACCAGGTCGAGGTGCACAAGATCAACGCGCCGGAAGGCCAGGCGCGGTTCGGCCCGCCGGGGCTCGACGGCGAGCAGGGCAACGTGTCGAGCGCGTTCGCCCGGGAGGCGATCGACATCGGCGCCGAGCTCTTCAACTGGGAGGAGCGCAAGCAGCGCAGCGGCCAGCGCAACGGCCCGAAGGTCACCGGCGTCGGCATGACGCTGAGCGCCTACTCGGCCGGCGCCTCCGGGGTCGACGGCCTGTTCGTGCTCAGGCCCGACGGCCGCCTCTACATCCAGTCCGGCGTCGGCAACCTCGGCACGGGGTCGGCCTTCGACACCATGCGGGCCGCGGCCGAGGGGCTGGACATGCCCTGGGAGAAGTGCGAGGTCGCCTGGGGCGACACCAGCCGGCACCTGCCCTGGAGTTGCTCGCAGGGCGGCAGCTCGACGACCCACGCCCACACGCGGGCGAACTGGGCCGCCGTGGCGGACGCCAAGCTCAAGATGCAGGAGATCGCCGCGCAGGATCTCGGGGGTGCCCCCGAGGACTACGAGATCGGCGGCGAGCGCGTCTACCGCCGGGGCAACCGGTCGCAGGGCCTGAGCTTCGCGAGAATCGCGCAGCGGGCCATCGACCTCGGCGGCCGGTACGACGGGCACGAGCTCCCCGAGGACATCAACGGGATGACCACCGCGTCGGCGACCGCGCTGGCGGGGCAGGGGCTCATGGGCGTCGCCAAGGACAACTACGAGGAAGGCGGCCGGCGCATGTCGTTCGTGGCCGGCTTCGCCGAGGTCGAGGTCGACATCGAGACCGGCAACATCAAGATCGTCGACTACGCGGCGGGGTCCGACGCGGGCACCATCCTGCATCCCAAGACCTACGAGGGGCAGATCTTCGGTGGGGCGATCCAGGGGTTCTCCGTCGCCCTCGCCTCGAAGTGGGTCTACGACCGGCAGTGGGGCCTGATGGTCGCCAAGCGGTTCTACAGCAACCGGCCGCCGGGGATGCTCGACGTGCCGCACGAGGCGCCCATGAAGTGGGGCAACGCCGACCTGCCCGACCCCTTCAACCCGCTCGGCGCGAAGGGCATCGGCGAGGCGGCGCAGGGGGCCGGGTCCGGTGCGGTCGCCAACGCCATCGCCGACGCGCTCGAGTCGTTGGGCGAGGGCAACGGCGACTTCCACCGCTCGCCGGTGACACGCGACATGATTCTCACCAAGCTCGAGCAGGCCCCGACGGGTCACGATCGGCTGACGGCTCACGTCTGAGGAAGGGGAGGCGATCACCATGAAGGGCGTTATTCGCGACGTAATACCTCAACTCGAGCTGTTTCAGCCGAACAGCGCCGACGACGCGCTGGCGCTGCTGGCCGAGCACGGGTCCGATGCCTGGGTGTACGCCGGCGGGCTCGACACGCTCGACTGGTTCAAGGACCGGGTGAAGCGGCCGCGCGTGGTCGTGGACCTCGGCGGCATCGAGTCCATGCGCGAGATCCGGTCGAGCGCCGGCGGGATCGAGATCGGGGCGATGGCCCGGCTCATCGACGTGGTCAACCACCCCGAGATCCAGTCCCGGTTCCCGGCTCTGGCGTTGTCGGCCAAGACGGCCGCGTCGCCGCAGATCCGGAACCAGGGCACCCTCGGCGGCAACGTGGGGCAGGACACCCGCTGCTGGTACTACCGGGACGGCTGGACCTGCTACCGGGCCGGCGGCAACATCTGCTACGCCAGCCCCCCGACCGCGATGAACCGCGAGCACTGCATTCTGGGTGCGAGCCGGTGCGTCGCCGTCAACCCGTCCGACACCGCGCCGGTGCTGGTGGCCCTCGACGCCGAGATGGTCATCCGGCGGGGCCGGGCGGAGCGGGTGGTTCCGGCCGAGGAGTTCTTCGTGGGGCCGGAGATCGACATCGAGCGGATGACGGCGCTGGAGCCGGGCGATCTGCTGATGTCGATTCGGGTGCCGTCGACGTGGTCGGGGGCGCGGGTCTACTTCGAGAAGGTCCGTGACCGCGACACGTGGGACTTCGCCCTCGTCAACGTGGCGACCGCCCTGCGCGAGAGCGGCGGCGTCATCCAGGACGCCCGCGTCGTCGTCAACGGCGTGGCCCCGACCCCGGTCCGGCTGACCGCGGTCGAGAACGCCATCCGCGGGCAGGCCCGCAACGAGCAGACCGCGAACCGGGCCGGCGACATCTCCACGCAGGGGACGGCGGCGCTGGCCCAGAACGGGTTCAAGGTGAACCTGATGCGGAACCTGGTGCGGCGGTCCATCCGCGACGAACCGATGAACGAGGTGTAGCGCACCGCTTCGTTGTGCCGGGAAACACCGAAGGGCCGGGCCTTGATGGGCTCGGCCCTTCGCTTTGTACGGCTACGGTCGTATGGTGTTCTCTGCACCCAGGCGCCGCTGGGTCAAGGAGGAGACGACTCGGCCAAAGAACGCCCGGGTCGTATTCATCGCCGCCTGTCGCCGCCCATGTCGGCGCTTCGTTCGGCGCTTCGTGACGCTTTTAACGCCGGGGTCGCATTTTCATCGCCGCCTGGTGCCGCTCATGTCGGCGCTTCGTGACGCTCTAACGCCGGGGTCGCATCATCGCCACCTTGTCGCCGCCCATGTCGGCGCTTCGTGACCTCCCTTCTGCAAGGGCTGGCGTGGGTGCCCGTTTTGGCAGTCCGCCGTGCGGCCGACCACGGTCGGCCTCCCGCAAGGTGCCCGCCATCCCTGCCGACCGGATACGGTACACTACGGGTGGGTCATCGAAGGGAGGCGTACGATGGGGACTCAGGGTAGCGGAGCGATCCGGAGGGAGTCACGGCGGCGGTTCATTCGCCAGGCCCTCGGCGGCGGGCTCGGGGCGTCGGTGGCTGGCGCGGCTGCGGTGGCGCGCCCTGCGGGGCAGGTCGGCGGCTCGATACGGTCGTTCGACCACGTGGCGGTGCCCATGCGGAACACCGAGGCGATGGTGCAGTTCTACCGCACGCTCGGCTTCGGCGTGATGGAGGGCGAGCGCATCTGCTCGGTGCACTTTGGCGACAGCAAGATCAACTTCCATCGCCCGGTGGCGTGGGAGGACGCGAGCTTCACGCTGCGCGCCCCGGCCGCGGTGCCGCCCTGCGGTGACTTCTGCTTCGTCTGGGACGGCACCGAGGCGGCGCTGGAGGATCTGCTGGCCGGAGCGGGGGCGGAGGTGATCACGGGGCCGGCGCCCCGCACCGGCGGCCGCGACGGCGGCACCGCCGAGGGCACCAGCCGCTACATCCGCGACCCGGACGACAACCTGCTGGAGTTCATCGTCTACTGAGCCGCCGGCTGCTCGCTATCGCTTCCGGAGGAGATCGGGCTCGATCGGGGCGTCGGATGACCCTCGGTGTCCCCGGGGGCAGAGGCCCGCTGTTGCGGATAACGCCGATGCCGGGAATGTTGCGCGGCCTTGCGATTGGCCTGACGACCGCCTGCCTGGGGTGCGGCCCCGGACCATCCGCGCCCGAGGTGGAGCGCGAACCCCTGTGGATCGCGGTCGTGCAGACGGGCGGCGCCCTGATTCCCTTTGCCCGCCGGGGCGACGACGGCTGGGACCTTCCCTGGCCCGCGCCGTTCGACGCCGAAACCGGGGCTCCCGATGGTGGGAGGGAGGTGGCCCCCCGGCCCCGGCCGGACCGCGAGCGACCATCACTGCCGATGCCCCCCGTCGATCAGGACTCGCGTGGCGGCAGAATCGCAGCGCCGATGCAGTGGAGATTCTACTCGCAGACCGAGCAGGGCTCGGCGCTCACGGTGGCGAGGTTGCTGCTGGCCGAAGCCCAGTGCATGATGAGTTGGGCATTGGGTTTCGGCGACCGCGAGTTGCCTCGCGTCGAGGGGACGCGGGACGTGGCCGGCGTGGCGTTCAATCACCCTCTCGAGGTCGTGTCGGCCGAGGCGGAGATTCCCGGGCTCGAGCGGATACGCGCCGAGCTGGGGCTGGTCGACGTTGCGGGCCTCGACGACCCGATGCAGTCGAGACGTTTCGTCTGGCTGGGCTTCTATCGGTTGGACGGCGGCGGCATCATAGGCGTCGTGAACGACCGCCGCTACGAGGGCGCGAGCTGGCTGGTGGTCGAGATCGACGGGGACGAGGGCCGCATCGCCCACCGCGTCTCCGGCGGCGGCTGCTGATACGTCGTCGCGGGCTGGAGCCGCGGAGCCCCTGCGGGAACCCCTCCGCGGGTCTCTGCCTCACAGCGGCGTGCCCCGGCCGGATCGGCGACTGCGAGGGCCGAGCCACCCGCGGGCGCGTCGCGCCCCCGGCCGTATAATGCAGGATGTGGCCTTGCCGGACGAGTTGACGCGACGCCTGCGGGCCGTCGCGGAGGGCGACCCGGACGTGCGTGCGCTCTACGTGTTCGGCTCCCGAATCGACGGAACCGAGCGGCCGGATTCCGATCTCGACGTCGGGGTCGTCTACGTGTCGCCGCAGCCGCTCGAGAAGACCGTCCGGTTGGAAGAGACGCTGTACCAAGCCACCGGCGCGCCCGTGGACGTTGTCGATGCGGCGCGGGCGAGCGCCCTGCTGGCCCTGGCCGTGGTGCGGGGCGACCGGGTCTTCACCCGGGACGAGTTGGAGACGGATCTGTTCGACCTGTACGTTCTGCGGCGGGCCGGCGATCTGCTGCCGTTCGAGCGTGCGCGGTGCGCGATGCTGCTCGGTCCGCGATCATGACCCCCGGACGAGTCAGCCGCGCGATCGTGGCCGACAAGGCAGCCCTGATTCACCGCCTCCTCGACGAGGCGGGAACTCTTCCCCTCGACGACCTCGATGTCTTCACGCGCGATCCCAGGATGGTGGCGGCGGGCGAATCGTATCTGCGCCGCACCCTCGAAGCGCTGCTGGACATCTCGCGTCACGTGCTGGCGAAGGGGTTCGCCCGGGCGCCGTCAGAATACGGGGAGGTGGCCCGCCAGCTCGGCGAGGTGGGCGTCGTGTCGCCTCCCCAGACGGAACGGCTGGTACGCATGGCCCGCTATCGCAACCGTCTGGTGCACGTCTATCACGAAGTGACGGCACCGGAGCTGTACGAGCTGCTGGTGCGGCGGCGGGGCGATATCGATGAGACGCTGGGCGCGATCGCCGATTGGATGAGGGCGCACCCCGACCGCGTCGCCGACCCCGAGTGAGTCCTCACGGCGCCGCCCAGAGCGACGGCGTCAGAAGAACCAGGTGAGCGACACGTAGCCGACGGCGCTCAGCAGGCCGTAGGCCGAGGGCAGGAGCTGGCCCGCGGCCGGCGTGTCGGCGCCGACGCCGAAGAAGACGCCGCCGGAGATGGAGGTCTCGTCGCCGGCCGAGTAGGAGAAGCTCGGGGCCACGATGGCGCTCCGGTCGTTGAGGTTCCAGAGCCAGAGGCCGGCGATGCTCAGCAGCGGGTGGATCTGGTAGGACGCCTGCACCGCCGCCTCGTCGCGGCCGTACACCTGATACTCGGCGCGCAGGAACTCCGGCGACTGGAAGATGCGGAAGAAGTCTTCGGGCGCGGCGGCGCCGCGGCCGTCGTGCTGGTACTCGACGACGAGGCCCATGTCGCGCCCGTAGACCGACAGCCGCCGGTCGAGGCCGATGGTGCCCCGCCCCGCCACCGTGCCCTGGAACTCCCTCACCACCGCCTCGAACCGGATTGCCCAGGCTCCCAGCCCGCCCGCGGTGCCGAACGCGCCGGCCGCGTCGCCGTAGAGGGTGCCGCCCCAGCCCGAAACCTCCCAGTTCCGCCAGGTCGTGAGGCCGCGCGCCAGCACCGTCGTCTCCTCGCCGACGAGGGTGCGGCTGGGCCGGAACACGATGTCGATCTCGCTCAGGGGACCGGGGTAGAGGCGGGCTCGCGCGGCGTCGATGCCGCCCCGGTAGACGCGGAACGGGTCGGCGGGGCTGAACGGGATGAACGGATCGGCGGGGGTGAGGAACAGCGTGGTGCCCCACGACACCGCCTGCCGGCCGACGCTCAGCTCGACGACGTCGTTCGGCTGCCACGCCACGTTGAAGCGGTCCAGCCGGTGCAGCCACCGGAAGTGGTCCCGG
The DNA here is from genome assembly GCA_965215105.1 of Vicinamibacterales bacterium. Lineage (GTDB taxonomy): Bacteria > Acidobacteriota > Vicinamibacteria > Vicinamibacterales > UBA8438 > JAJEEA01. The sequence continues at coordinate 3,737,713 of OZ244051.1, read as the reverse complement.
TCGGCGGCGGACCACTGCAGATCGAACCACTCGCCGCCCGCGGGGACCGTGCCCAGACCGCCGAGGAGGCTGAAGTCGGTGTCGTCCTGCCGGACGGTGAGGGCGTGGTCCCAGGCGACCTCGACCGCGAACGGCCCGAGTACCGGCTCGGTGGTCAGCCGGAGACGGTTGAAGGCGCTGGCGCCGGCGTCGGTGAACACCGTCGAGCCCGCGAACAGGGGGACCGTCTGCAGGTAGCCCGTGAGCCAGCTCGACTGGGCGCGGGCGGGGCCGGGAGTCAGCGCAGCGACGGCGAGAATCGCGGCGCCGGCGAGCAGGCCGCGCGCTGGCGAGGTCATTCGCGGGTCTCGTCCGAGTCGATGCGGCCGTCGAGCATCCGGACGAGGCGCCGCGACCGTTCCATGACGCGGGCGTCGTGGGTGGCAAAGACGAACGTCACGCCGAGCTCGCGGTTCAGGTCGGCCATGACGTCGAGGAGGGCGGCGCTCGCGGCCGAGTCGAGGTTCGCGGTCGGCTCGTCGGCCAGCACCAGGGCGGGACGGCTCGCGACCGCCCGCACCACCGCCACCCGCTGCTGCTGGCCTCCCGAGAGCTTCCCCGGCCGGCGGTCCTCGAGCCCGGTCATGCCCGTCCGCTCGAACAGCTCGTGCACCCGCGCCCGGCGCTCGTCGGCGGGGACGCCCTGGAGCAGCATCGGGAACTCGGCGTTCTCCATCGCCGTCAGCACCGGCAGCAGGTTGTAGGCCTGGAAGACGAAGCCGACCTGGTCGAGACGAAGCTGGGCGAGGTCGCGGTTGGACATCGCGGTCACGTCGCGGCCGGCCACCTCGACGCGGCCCTCGCTGGGGCGTGTCAGGCCGCCGATCAGGTTGAGGAGGGTCGTCTTGCCCGACCCCGAGGGCCCGGCCAGGGCCGTGAACTCGCCCCGCCCGACGGTCAGGCTGACGTCGCGGACCGCCTGCACCTCCTCGGCTTCCTGGTGGAAGATCTTCCAGACGCCCTCGGTCCGGACCGCCGCGGTATCGGTGTCGCTCATGGAGTCGCTCGCGATCGCCGGGGTCGCCGGTCGCACTTCATCACTCGAACCTTCGTCACAACGGGGGCCGCGGCGGGCCGGGCCGGCCGCGGGGGCGCAACGGACCGACTCCGGCGCTTCCAACGCCGGCCTCACCCGGTCGAGCGTCGTCATTCGAACTTCGTCGCGTCGGCCGGAGGGCGAACGGCCCGCCGCCGCGTCCCGGCAAGCGGTCACCGGTCGAACTTCATCGCCTCGGTCACGTCGAGCCGGGCCGCCCGCAGGGCCGGGTAGACGGAGGCGGCGGCGCCGACGAACAGGATGAACAGCAGCACCTGCACGAGGCGCACGGTCCGCACCAGCGGGTACGCGATCGGCTCGATGAGGACGCCCGAGAAGGTCATCTCGTCCATCAGGGCCGAGAAGTCGAGGCCGTTCTCGGCGATGAGCAAGGTGACGGCGAGCCCGATGCCCACGCCGATGAAGCCGCTGACCGCGGTCATCGTCAGGCCCTCCACGAGCACGATGGCCCCGGTCTGCCCCGGCGTCAGCCCGAGCGCCCGCAGGACCCCGAACTCGCGCCGGCGGTGCAGCACCGACATCAGCACGGTGTTGACGATGCCGAACGCGATGATCGTGAAGATGAACCCCTGGACCAGGTAGTTGCCGAAGTCGTCGATGGCCACCGCCGCGCCCAGCGCGGGGTTCGCCTCTCGCCAGCCCATCACGCGGGCGTCCCCGCGGGCGATCAGCCCGTCGAGCGCGCGCTCGAGGCGGCCGGCGACGGCGGCCGTCGCGGTGCTGTCGTCCAGCACCACCCCGACGTTGGTGACGTCGCCCGCCGAGCCGAGCCATTCGCCGGCGGTGGCGAGGGGAATGTGCACGAGCGACTGGTCGACCTCGGGCACGCCGCTCTCGAAGATGCCGACCACCCGCAGGAGCTGTCCCGCGATCTCCCGCTCGGCGTCCTGCGCCTGCACCACGAAGCGCGACCCGAGCCGCAGCTCGAGGCTGTCGATCAGCTCGACCCCGACGTAGGCGGCCAGCCGGTCGTCGGGAGCCAGGTACCGGCCCTCGATCACCCGCTCGTCGATGGGGCTGAAGTCGGCCTCGGCCACCGGGTCGACGGCGACGATCCGGGCCGGCCGCGCGCCCGCGGCCGAGCTCGCGAGTGCGTTGACGGCGAGCTTCGCGGTCGTCGCCACGACGCGGGGGGCGACCTCGGGCGACTCGATCGCCTCCTCGGCGGCTCGCCGCACCTCGGCCGGCAGCCGGTCCTCGATGCGCCGGCTCACGCGGAACTCGGGGCGCTCGATGGTGACGTGCCCTTCACCTAGCCGGACCCCGGAGTCGATCCACTGCTCGTGATAGCCGTCGCCGAGCGAGAAGGTGAACACGAGCAGGGCGCCCCCGACGATCATCGCCGACGCGGTCAGTACCGTCCGCCGCACGTGGCGGCGCAGGTTGCGCATCGCCAGCAGCACGAGGACGCGGGCACGCATCGGGGGGCGCGGGGCGGTGGGTGATGGCATCGTCACAACCCCGATCCAGGCGTCTCCACCGTGGAATAGTGGACGCGGGCGCCCATCGGAGAACGTGTGGCGGAGGTCGACGACATCGTCACAACCCCGACAGCGTGTCGGCCGGCGGCACGCGGGCCGCCTTGGCGGCCGGGTAGAGAGCCGCGAGGAGGGCGGTCAGCACCAGCCCCAACGCCGACCACGTCCAGCCCGCCGGATCGTAACCGACTCGCAGGCTGGGCTCGAGCAGCGCGCCCTGCAGGGTGACGCTGCCGAAGAGCCACTCGAGGCTGGGGGGCGCGGTGGCCCACCACACCATCAGCGGGAACGTGACGGCCGAGCCGATGGCGAGGCTGAGCAGTCCGACGGCCGCGGCCTCGGACAGCACGGTGCCGACGACGGCCCGCGGCGTCGCGCCGAGGGCGAGCATGACCGCGAACTCGCGGCGGCGCTCGAAGGTCGCCATGAGCATGGTGTTGGCGATGCCGAAGCTGGCGATGGCGAAGATGATGACGATGAAGATCCAGTACATCGAGTCGGCGAGCCCGACATAGTCGACCAGCACCGGGTTGAGCACCGTCCAGGGCGCCACCGTGAGCTCCCGGCCGCCCGCGTCGAGCGCCGTGGCGAGCCGCGCCGCGACGGCGTCGGCCTCGGCCGGATCCGCGGTGGCGACCGCGATCTCGTGGATGCGGGCGGGGTCGAGGTAGATCAGCGCCTGCAGGTCGCCGATGGCGAGCACCGCGGTGCGGGCGTCGAACTCGACGAGCCCGGTCCGGAACACCCCGGCCACGGTGTAGAGGTCGTTGGCCATCGAGCCGTCGGCGGCCGACCCCACCAGCACCAGCTCGTCGCCGACCCCGGCCGAGAGCTGGCGGCCCATCTCCTCGCCGATCAGCATCTCGAAGGCGCCCGGCTCGGGCAGCCTGCCGGCGACCAGCTCGTTGAGGAAGCGCGTCAGCGCCACCTCGCGCGCGGGGTCCACCCCCATGAACGTCCCCGCCGAGGTCGCCTCGCCCGAGCTGACGAGCCCGCCCGCGTACACTCGCGGCGCCGCCGCCGTCACCCCCTCGTCGGCGTCGATGGCTCCGAGCATCGTCTCGACGTCGACGCCCTCGCGCCCGCCGAGGGTGTCGAACATGCTCCGGTCGGGGCGGTACTCGGCGTCGTGGATCTCGATCTGGCCGCTGACGAGCGAGGTGGCGTTCTCGACGAGCTCGGTCGTGATGCCCCGCGACCAGCCGATCATGAAGACCACCGCGAAGAAGCCCACGGCGAGGCCGAGGGCGGTCAGCACCGTCCGGCGGGGGTTCCGGCCGATGTTGCGCCAGCCGATGCGCGGCCAGGGCCGTTCGCGCATCGGCGGCTACCGTCCGCGCTGCAGGGTGCGGAGCGAGAAGAAGGCGGGCTCGAGGTCGACGTCGAACTCCAGCTCCTCGTAGCGGAACGAGGTCCGCTCGTCCGGCTTGTCGGCCGGACGCATGTCCATGACGCCGGGCACCAGGCGGCCGCCCATCTCGGTGAACGCGCTGTACTCCATGGTGCGGGCGAGCTCGCCGTCCTCGTCGTAGTACCGCGCCCAGAGGGGCATCGAGTCCCGCTGCCGGACCAGGAACGCCATGTGGCCCCAGACCACCGCCGCCTCGGGCTTCGGGGTCAGGCGGAGCTCCCACACCGCGACGCCGTCGCGGTCGCCCTCGAAGGCCAGCGCGACGTCGTAGTCGTCGACGAGCCGGCTCTCCTTCACGAGGTCGTCGTTGGTGAAGTGCGACCCCATCCACGAGCCGCCCATCATCGAGGCGGGAATCTTGATGGTGCGATCGACCTTCGGCAGGTAGTTCCAGATGTCGTCGCCCGCCATCAGGGTCGCGGTGCCCGCGTCGCGCCGCGGGGCGCGCAGGCGGACGAGCGAGTAGTCGGCGCCGAGCGACCACACCTCCATGGTCATCTCGCGCTCCCAGTGCTCGGTCACCACCTCCATCGTCGCCACGCCGCGGCTCGAGTCGCCGCGCATGAGGCGGTCGACCTGATCGATGATCGCCATCGGGTCGGTCTGCGCGGCCGCCGGCGCCGCCGCCGCGAGAGCGCCGGCAGCCCCGAGCATCAGAATCCGCGCGCACCATCGAAACATGAGCATCCTCCCCCGGACACGCCAGTGTCGAGCCAGTCTAGCGCATCGATTTTCGATTGTCCGAAAAATTACTTTGCGCCGCAATCAAACTCACAGCCCCGCCTGCTCCTTGACGTAGCGCGCGACCTGCTCGTGGGTCGCGAACCACGCGCCGCCCTTCGCCTCGATGTGGTCGATGAGCTCCTCGAGGATGACCATGCGCGAGCGGTGGCCGATGATGTGCGGGTGCGTGGTCAGGAGGAACATCGTGCCTTCCTCCCACGCTTTGTCGAACTCGTCGATGTACACCTGCAGCAGCTCGCGCGGCGGCGTGTAGCTGTTGCCGCGCGGGTTCAGCAGCGGCGCGTCGTCGAGGATCCACTCGACCGGCAGCTCGACGATGCCCGTCGGCTCGCCGTTCTGCATCAGCTCGTAGGGACGGTCGTCGGCCATCAGCGAGCTGTCGTAGAGGAAGCCCTGCCCCCGGATGATGTCGAGGGTGTTGGGGCTGAAGTTCCACGACGGGGCGCGGTAGCCGACGGGGCGGCTGCCCGTGACCCGCTCCAGGTAGTCGGTAGCCCGGATGACGAGGTCGCGCTCGGTCTCGGCGTCGAGCTCGCTGTTCAGCTCGTGGATCCAGCCGTGCACCGCGAACTCGTGCCGCCCCGAGGCCTGGATGACGTCGACCATCTCGGGCCGCAGCACGAGGCTGACGGCGGGGATGAAGAACGACGCGGGGATCTCGTGGCGATCCATGAGGTCGACGACCCGCTGCAGGCCGACCCGCGCGCCGTACTCGCCCTGCGACATGGCGCCGATCGACGGCTCGGCGTTGCGCGCGATCTGGATGGTGTCGTTGTCGACGTCGAACGAGATCATCACCGCGACGCGGGCGCCGTTCGGCCACGACGCGGGCTGCAGGCTGCGGCCGGCCCGCACGCGGTTGGCGATAGCCCGGATCTCGTCGAGGTCGAGGTACAGGCCGGGCTGGCTCGTCCGGGTGGTCTGAGGCGCCAGCGCCGCGGCGCCCGTCGTCCAGTCGAGAAACACGAATCCGGCGAGGACGCCGAGAATCGTCGCGACGAGCGTCAGCACGCCCTTCCTGAGCTTCTTGAGCCTCATCGTCACTGCCCCTCGTTGTCGTCCTCGTCCTCGGTGGTCTCCGCCTCGTGCGGCTGGCTCTCGCTGACGGGCGGGTTGTCGACGTGCTCGCCGAAGAACGCGGCCCAGCGCCGCAGCCGGTCCATCTGGTGGAGCGGCTCGGCGATGCCGTGCCCCTCGCGCGGGAAGCGCACGAACGTGACGTCCTTGCCGAGGTCCCGCAGCGCCCGGTAGAACTCGACCGACTGCTCGGGCGGCACCCGGGTGTCGTTGCCGCCGTGCATCAGCAGCACCGGGCTCGTCACGTCGGCCACCCAGGTGATGGGGGAGTGCTCGCGGTAGTTCTCGGCGGCCGTCCACGGCGTCCCGCCGAAGAACGACGCCAGGTAGTCCTGGATGTCGTTCGTGCTGTACATGCTGAACAGGTTGGTCAGCCCCGCCCCCGGCGACACCGCCTTGAACCGGTCCGTCTGGGTGACGATCCACGCCGACAGGTACCCGCCGTAGCTCCACCCGTAGCAGACGAGGCGGTCGGGGTCGGCCCACCCCATGGCGACGGCGTGGTCCACCCCGGTCATGACGTCGTCGTAGTCGGTGACGCCCCACGCGTCGATGTTGGCGTTCACGAACGCCTGGCCGTAGTTGGTGCTGCCTCGGAAGTTGGGCTGGAGGACGACGTAGCCGTTGCCCGCGAAGAACTGGGCGGAGGCGTTGAAGGCCTCGAGCGACGCCCCGGTGGGGCCGCCGTGGGGGTTGACGATGAACGGATAGGCGCGGCCCTCCTCGTAGCCGACCGGCTTCGTCAGCACGCCCTCGATCGTTTCGCCGTCGCTGTTCGTCCAGCGGACGGTCTCGACCGCGCCGAGCTGCACGCCCTCGTCGCGGAGCCACGCGTTCGCGTCGGTGAGCCGGACCGGCTCGCCGTCGGTGGTCGCGGTGTAGATCTCGCCGGGCCGGTCGGGGCTCGAGCGGACCCACGCCCACCGGGTGCCGTCGTCGGAGAGCGACCACGCGCCGTTCCGCCCGCCCGGGGCCGAGGCCGTGATCACCGCGCCCGACTCGACGCTGACCCGGAACAGGCCGGTGGACGTGCCCTCGCCGGTGGGCCAGTACACGAACCGTCCGTTCGCCGACCAGATGGGGGCGGTGAACTGCCGGTCGACGTCCTCCAGGAGCACACGCGTCGGCCCCCCGCCGACGTCGGCGAGGTAGAGCTTGTTGTGCTGCGTGTTGCTCGAGGCGGTCGCGTTCGAGGAGAAGGCGATGGTCCGGCCGTCGGGCGACCAGCGCGGGGACGTGTCGCTGCCCCCGTTCTCGTGCAGGAGCCGCCGCTCGCCGTTCTCCACGTCGACGACCCAGACGTCGCTCCGCCAGTTGTCGTTGGCGGTGGGGTTGGGCCGCGTTTCGAAGGCGACCTGCGTCGAGTCGGGCGACCAGTCGGGGCTGCGGACGGTGAAGTCGCCCTCGGTCAGCCGCCGCGTCTCGTCCGTCTCCAGGTCGTGCAGCCAGAGGTGGGTCATCCGGTGCAGGGCGTCGACCACCTCGGCGTCGCCCTCTTCCTCGCGGCGCTTCTCCTCCTCTTCGGGCAGCGGGTCGCGCGACGTGAACAGCAGGGCCGAGCCGTCCGGCGCGAACTCGAACGACTGCACCGGCTCGTCGTGCCCGGTGACCCGCCACGCCTCGCCCCCGTCGGCGTACAGGAAGTGCACCTGCGTCGTCGCGCCCTCCCCCTCGCCGCGGGCGGCGAGGAACGCGATGACCTCGCCGTCGGGCGACCACGCCGGGACGGTGGCGCTCTTCGGGCCCCGGGTGAGCTGGCGGTTGCCGCTGCCGTCGACGCGCACGCGCCAGACGTGGGTGACCGCCTCCAGATCGGGGTCGTCCATGTCGCGCGACCGGACCGTGTAGGCCACCCACTCCCCGTCGGGCGACACGGCGGGGCTGCCCACCTGGTCGATGCGCAGGGTGTCGCGGGCCGAGAGGACCCGCGGGGGCCCCGCGTCCTGGGCCAGGCTCAGGCCGGCCGAGAGGATGAACGCCGCCCCGGTGCCGGCACCGACGTGCCGCATTCGCAGACTTCGCATGTCGCCTCCTGTGCTGGAGGGTGGCCGGATGCGCAGGGCCGGGTTGCCCGGCTCAGTCGCCGGCGATCTCCTCGTAGACCGCGGTGAGGAACCGGTTGGGGTCGCCCCACTTGTCTTTGTACTCCGCCGTCGGGTCGGCCGCCGCCACCTCGTCGTAGCTCCCGGCGCCTCCCTTCACCAATGCCTCGACGCGCCCGGCCACGGCGATGACCATGTCGCGGAACTCGATGACGTCCTCGCGGCCCGAGACCACCCCGTGGCCGGGGAGGATCTTCGTGTCGGGCCCCGCCATGCCGGCGAGGACGCCGAGCGAGTCGATGGTGCCCGTCAGCGTCCCGCCGTTCCCGCGGTCGATGACCGGGAACGCCACCGTGCGGAACATGTCGCCGGTGTGGATGACGTCCGAGTCGACGAAGTGGATGATGCTGTCGCCGTCGGTGTGCCCCGGCGGCATCGGGATGACGTGCACCTCCTCGCCGTTGAGGTGGATGGTGACGTCCTCGCTGTAGGTCAGGACGGGCAGGAACTCCGGCGGCCGGGTCAGCGCGAGGCGGCTGCGGACCCGGTCCTGGGCGATGATGGGCACGCCCATCGCCGCGAAGTTCGCGTTGCCCCCGGTGTGGTCGCCGTGCACGTGGGTGTTGATGAGGAAGCGGATGTCGCCGTTCGAGATGCCCTGGACGGCGGCGTGGATGCGCTCGCTGAGGGGCGCGAACTGGTCGTCGATCATGACCACCCCCTCGTCGCCGACCGACAGCCCGATGTTGCCGCCGCGGCCTTCCAGGTAGTGCACGGTGCCGGAGACGTGGTGGGTCGTTATCACGACCTCGGAGAAGTCGGGCTGCGCCCCGAGCCCGGCCGCCACCGTGAGCGCCGCCACGGCGGAGAAGGCGAGCGAGACCGAGATCCGCGCGCGTGAGCTGGTCTTCATGGCGTCTTCCTCTTGGACTGTCCGCTGACGATGTGAACCTGCCTATCATATCGAAACGGAGGCCATGCCGCCCTGTCGTTGCCGGACAAGGAGGCTCCCCGAGGATCTCGGTGAGCGCCGACTGAACTGGTGTAGGATCACCCTGCGCGTTTCCGGCCCATCGAGGAGATTGAAGGGGTGAGCGGATCGATGCGGAGGCTCCTGCTGCAGACGGCCGCGGCGTTCACGGTCGGCTCCATCGCCCTCGGCGCATCCGCCGCGGCGGGGCAGCCGGCATCCGGCGGCGGCGCGTCGGCCGAGCGGGCCCTGGTCGATCGCTACTGCGTCGCCTGCCACAACGAGCGGATGCGGGTCGCCGACCTGACCCTCGACACCGCCGACGTCGACGACGTCGGCGCGCACCCCGACATCTGGGAGAAGGTGGTGCGGAAGCTGCGGGCCGGGGCCATGCCCCCCGCCCCCCGGCCCCGCCCGGACGCCGACACCTACGAGGCGTTCACGGCCTGGCTCGAGACCGAGCTGGACGCGGCGGCGGCGCGGAACCCCGATCCGGGGCGCACCGACACCTTCCACCGCCTCAACCGCAGCGAGTACCACAACGTCGTCCGCGACCTGCTGGCCCTCGACGTCGACGTCGCGGCGCTGCTGCCGGCCGACGACGGCAGCTACGGGTTCGACAACATCGCCGGGGTGCTCGGCATCTCGCCGACCCTGCTCGAGCGCTACCTGTCGGCCGCCAAGAAGATCAGCCGGCTGGCCATCGGGCGGCCGGCCCCGTCGGCGACGGCCGAGACGTTCCGCCTCGTCACCGACCTGACCCAGGACGTCCGGGTCGACGGGCTGCCGTTCGGCACCCGCGGCGGCACGCGGTTCGACTTCACGTTCCCCGAGGACGCGGTCTACGGCATCCGCGTCCAGCTCTCACGCGACGCCAGCGGCACCCTCAAGCCGTTCGACACCCCGCACCGGCTCGAGGTGAGCCTGGACGGCGAGCTCCTCGAGACGTTCACCGTCGGCGAGCCCCCGCCGCCGGGGGCCGCGCGCAGCGACCCCGAGTACCAGGACTGGCTGACCCGCCAGCGCGCCGCCGACGATGGCTGGGAGGTCCGGCTGCCGGTGCGGGCGGGGCCGCGAACGGTGCAGGTGACGTTCCACCAGAAGACGTCGGCCTACGCCGAGACCCTGCGCCAGCCGTTCCTGCGCCCCTACACGAGCATCACCGGGGGGGACACCCGCTATCAGCCCTACGTGGGCAGCGTCACCGTCGCCGGCCCGTTCGAGGCGAGCGGGGCGCGGCCGGCCGAGGGCACCCCCAGCCGCGACCGCGTCTTCGTCTGCCGCCCCGCGTCCCGCGCCGCCGCCGACGAGGCCGCCTGCGCGCGGGACATCCTCTCGACCCTGGCCCGCCGCGCCTACCGCCGCCCCGTCACCGGGCGCGACCTCGCGGTGCTGCTCGAGTTCTACGAGCAGGGGCGGGCCGAGGGCGGCTTCGAGGCGGGCGTCGAGCTGGGGCTGCGGCGGCTGCTCGCGAGCCCCGACTTCCTGTTCCGCGTGTCGCGCGAGCCGGCCGGGGCGGCGCCGGGCACGCCGTACCGCGTCCCCGACCTCGAGCTCGCGTCGCGGCTGTCGTTCTTCCTGTGGAGCAGCATTCCCGACGACGAGCTGCTCGACCTCGCCGAGGCGGGCACGCTGCACCGCCCCGACGTGCTCGAGGCGCAGACCCGGCGGATGCTCGCGGACCCGCGGGCCGACGCCCTCGTCGAGAACTTCGCGGGGCAGTGGCTGTACCTGCGCAACGTGCGGGCCCTGACCCCCGACGAGGACCTCTTCCCCGACTTCGGCGAGGCCCTGCGGCGTTCGTTCCAGCGCGAGACCGAGCTGTTCTTCGCCAGCGTGCTGCGCGAGGACCGCAGCGTCCTCGACTTCCTCACCGCTGACTACACCTTCGTCAACGAGCGGCTCGCCCGCCACTACGGCATGCCCAACGTCTACGGCAGCCACTTCCGGCGCGTCAGCCTGCCCGACTCGTCGCGACGGGGGCTCCTGGGCCACGGCAGCATCCTCGCCGCCACCGCCTACCCGACGCGGACGTCGCCGGTGCTGCGCGGCAAGTGGGTGCTCGAGAACCTGCTCGGCACCCCGCCCCCGCTGCCCCCGCCCGACGTGCCGTCGCTCGAGGAGACCACGAGCGACGGCGCCGCCGTGTCGATGCGCGAGGCGATGGAGCAGCACCGGTCCAACCCGGTGTGCGCGAGCTGCCACCGGCTGATGGACCCGCCGGGCTTCGCCCTCGAGCAATTCGACGCGGTGGGGCGCTACCGCACCCGCAACGAGGCGAACGCGCCGATCGACGCGTCCGGCGTCCTGCCCGACGGCACCGTGTTCGAGGGGGCGGCGGGGCTGCGCGAGGCGCTGCTGGGCCGCCCCGACCTCTTCGTCACCACCCTGACCGAGAAGCTGCTCATCTATGCCCTCGGCCGCGGGGTGGAGCACCACGACGCGCCGGCCATCCGCGCCATCACCCGCGAGGCCGCCGCCGGCGGACACCGTTTCTCGTCGCTCATCCTGGGTGTCGTCAAGAGCCCGCCGTTCCAGATGAGGAGAACCCGGTCATGATGATCCGAAAGCTGTCGCTGCCCCGCCGGACGTTCCTGCGCGGCCTCGGCGCCACCGTCGCCCTGCCCCTGCTCGACGCCATGGTGCCGGCCCTCACGGCGGAGGCCCGGACCGCCGCGGCTCCCGTCCGCCGGCTCGGGTTCATCTACATCCCCAACGGGGCGGTGATGCAGGAGTGGACGCCGGCCGAGACCGGCCCCGGGTTCGCGCTGTCCCGCATCCTGCAGCCCCTCGAGCCGTACCGCAAACAGCTCACGGTGGTGAGCGGCCTCGCCCACGGGCAGGCCGAGCCGCTGGGAGACGGGAACGGCGAGCACTCGCGGGCGAGCTCGACGTGGCTGAACGGGGTGCACCCGAAGCAGACCGAGGGGTCGGACGTGCGGGCGGGGACGACGGCGGACCAGCTCGCGGCGCAGCACATCGGCCGCGACACGCCGCTGCCGTCGCTCGAGCTCGCCATCGACCTCGACGGGCTCGTCGGCAACTGCGAGAACGGCTACAGTTGCGTCTACCTCAACACCGTCGCGTGGCGCTCGCCGACGACGCCGCTGCCGATGGAGAACAACCCGCGGGTGGTCTTCGAGCGGCTCTTCGGCGACGGGGGCACGACCGAGCAGCGGGTGGCCGAGATGCGGCGCGACCGCAGCATCCTCGACTCGGTCACCGACGACCTCGCGAACCTCGAGCAGTCCATCGGGAAGGGCGACCGGGCGCGGCTCGACCAGTACCTGGATTCCATCCGGGCCCTGGAGCGCCGCATCACCCTGTCCGAGGCGCAGAGCGCCGACGCCGAGCTGCCGGACCTGGCCCGCCCCGTCGGCATTCCCGACGACTTCGAGGAACACGTCAGGCTGATGTACGACCTGGTCTCGCTGGCGTGGCAGGCCGACATCACCCGCGTCTTCACGTTCATGCTCGGCCGCGAGCTGGGGGGACGGACCTATCCGCACCTCGGCGTGCCCGACCCCCATCACGGGCTGTCGCACCATCGGAACGACCCCGAGAAGCTCGACAAGCTCGCGCGGATCAACACCTACCACGTGGGCCTGTTCACCCACCTGCTCGACAGCCTGCGGGCGGCGTCGGACGGGCCGGGCTCGGTGCTCGACCACTCGATGTTGATGTACGGCGGGGGGCTCGGCGACAGCAACGACCACGCGCACTTCGATCTGCCGGAGATCGTGGTGGGAGGCGGCGCCGGGCGCCTGAAGGGCGGGCGGCACCTCGTCTACCCGAAGGACACCCCGGTGAACAACCTGCTCGTCAGCATGCTCGACAAGGTCGGGGTGTCGGCCGGGAACTTCGGCGACGCGACGGGGCGCATCAAGGAGCTGGCGGACATCTGACCGGCCCGCGTGGGCGTGGCGCCGGGAGCGGTGCGCCCGCTGCCTGGCGGCGCTCGGGGGAACCCTGCGCTGCAGCGGAAGCACACCGCATCGGCGGTCCAATGCAGCGGCGACCTGACCGCCGCTGCAGGCGGGGGCGCGTCCACGAGTGGCCGGGCGGGGGCGGGTGCCGTCGCCGGTCAGTCCGGAACTTGCGGGAACCAAATGGGGTGATGCCCGTGCGCATGCGTCAATCGGTGGTCGGGGCGGCCTGTCTCATGGCGGCGGTGTGTCTGTCGGCGGCGCCCGCCTCGGCGCGGGTCGAGGCGCCGTTGATCGACGCGGTGCGCGCCAGCGACGTCGCCGAGGTCCGCGCGCTGCTGGCGGGGGCCGCCGATCCGGATCAGCGGTCCCTCGACGGCACGACGGCGCTGCACTGGGCGGCCAACCACGACGACCTCGACTCGGCCCGGCTGCTGCTCGAGGCGGGCGCCCGCCCCGGGCCCGCGAACCGCTACGGCGCGACCCCGCTGCTGGTGGCCGCCACCAACGGCGGCGCCGAGATGCTCGAGATGCTGCTGGCGGCGGGCGCCGACCCGAACGCCGGCCTCCCCGAGGGCGAGACCCCGCTCATGCGGGCGGCCCGGGCCGGCCGGGCCGGTGCGCTACGGGCGCTGCTGCGTTACGGGGCCGAGGTCGACGCGGCCGAGCAGTGGCGCGGGCAGACCGCGCTGATGTGGGCGGCCATCGAGGGCAACCCCGGGTCGGTCCTGGAGCTGGTGGCCGGCGGCGCCGACGTGCACGCGCGCTCGGCCGGGGGCTTCACGCCGCTGCTGTTCGCGGTCCGCCACGACCACCGGGACGTGCTGCGGGTGCTCGCCGCGGCCGGGGCCGACGTGAACGACACCCTGCCCGACGGCATGAGCGCTCTCTGCCTCGCGACCCTCAACGCCCACTACGACACCGGGGTCTGGCTGCTCGAGCAGGGGGCCGACCCCAACGCCGCCGAGCAGGGGTGGACGGCGCTCCACCAGCTCGTCTGGGCCCGCCGGCCGAACCTCGGCTTCAACAACCCGGCGCCCATCCCCACCGGTCTCGTCTCCGACCTCGAGTTCGTCGCGGCCCTCGCCGCCCACGGCGCCGACCTCGACGCGCGGCAGGCGAAGGAGCCGCGGGGCGGCGACGGGTCGGGCACCGCCGGCGGCTACCGCAACGTGCTGAACCGGGTGGGCGCCACCCCGTTCCTGCTTGCCGCGAAGGCCGTCGACGCCGAGCTGATGCGGCTGCTGGTGGCCCTGGGCGCCGACCCGCTGCTGCCGAACGAGGACGGCACCACGCCCCTGATGGTCGCGGCGGGGGTCGGCATCTGGGCGGTGGGGGAGAGCCCCGGCACCAACGAGGAGTCGCTCGCCGCGGTCGAGCTGATGCTCGAGCTCGGCGACGTCGTGACCACCGTCGACGCCAACGGCGACACCGCCCTGCACGGGGCCATCATCCGCGGGTCGGAGCCGCTGGTGCGGTTCCTGCTCGACCAGGGGGCCGACCTCGAAGCGGCCAACGAGAAGGGCTGGACCCCCCTGATCATGGCCGAGGGCGTGTTCTACTCCAACACCGGCAAGCGCTGGCCCGAGATGGAGCGGCTGCTCCTCGAGCTCGGCGCCCGGCCTTCCCTGCGCCTGTCCGGCCAGTAGAGGACACTCGAGTTCAGCGCCTCGCAGGCGATGCCTCGACGTTGCGTAAGGGTGCAGGTCCCCAAGGATCGGCCCGTGCCGAGAAAGCGACGTTCCTCCGAGGTCGACTCTCAGGGAGGCCTCGAAGCGGAATCCAACGATCATCATCGGGAGCTTTTCTCGACGGGCTCTCGGGAAATACGGCTCTCCGGCGGGGCGGTCTTACCTCGTTCGGTCGCCGGGATTAGCGCGTCGCGCCTTTCGGAGACCACGAAGCCAAGGCGGTGGGGTCCCATGATGTGGATCAGTCGTGGTGACCGGCGTTTCTGGGTCGGTCGGCACCGGGAAGTCGGCGTGGTTGTCTACGACCCATCCAGGGTCGACGCCCCTCACGGATCAGTAGATCTGTTCGGCGTTGAAACCGACTCGTTCCAGCAGTTTGCCCGTGAGGACCTCAGGAGTCGAGATGTTTGGGGTCGGCTTGATGTTGTCGACGCGGAGCTGGCGGTCAACGCCTACTTGGACCGCATCTGGAAGGGGTGGCTCACTCGGAGCAAGTTGGATGAACTTCGAAGACCGCGCGAAGTTGCGCGTGTCGTCTGGGGCGGGTTTCGGTGACTGGCGAACAGGGAGCTCAGGATCCGTTCGAACCCCCCTCGATTGCCTGTAGGGCGGCTGTATCCCGACGGAGAACTCCCGGAGTCGATGCGGCCTTCGGTGCATGATCGCTGTCGAGCGTCCCGGGGAGGGCTTCAGGCCGCTCCCGATGTTCGCAACGGTCGTTCCTTTCGGGGATGATGCGCAGATCCTCTCGATTTCACCGTCTACGACATTCCCGGGGCACCCTCACGCGGCCTTCAAGCTGCTCCACCCGGAAAGACGCCGGAAAGCTGAATCGAGAGGAACGGTGCCGACTCCTCACCCGAGGATGGACGCGGCCGCGTCAGAGATGGGTGACGACAGCCGACGAAGAGACCGCCGAGAGCCACTCGGCGGCGAGCGACCGGTGGCAGGCGGCGGGCTCACGTTCCGCGCACAAGAGCGCGGGTCGCCGGCCGAAGCGGGCGATCTCGCCCGCTACCGCGGCCGGACCAAGACGCGCAAGTACCTGCGCCCGGTACTCCCGCACGACCGCCGGCGCGAGGGCCGCCCGCGCGTGCTTCGCCACGCGGGCGTCGTCGTCCGCCTGCTTCTGCATGGTCCGCAGCTCTTCGGGAATCAGCAAGGCGCGCGAGTGAAGGTAGGCGATGCCTGCCTCGGAAAGAAGCGCTTCGAAGCGCTTCGCATTGAGCCACTCCACGTTGCTCCGCGGGCCGCCCGCCGCCGCACGTCGACGACGACGTCCACTCCCGCCTCGCGCAGCCCCCGCACGAACGCTGCGGGATCGGCGCCGTAGCTCCTGCACCCGACCGTGAAGACCGTTTCGAGAAGTGCCATCACGATCACCCGAGGGCGGAATCGAGATGCTGCTTCGACGAGCGGTGGGCCCGCCCGACATCGAAGAGAAGCGGCTGCCCGCCCGGCCAAGTGCCCTCGGCCGCCTCCTCTTGCGACAGGAGTCGGGACGGTCTTTCCGGCCAGTAGTGCAGTACCCGGACGTCGGGATACATCCGCCCGATGTACCGTCCGATCAACTTCACCCGATGGCACGAGTCGATCCCCGACTTCTTGCCCATCACTCGGGGATCCGCCTCCGCGCACATGAGAACGAGCGCATGTCCGCGCGCCGAGGCGTCAACGAGAAACGCCGCCGCGTCCTGGAACGACGGCGAGAGCATGCACTGGTCGTAGTCGACCTTGCCGGAGCTGTCCGCCCCCGCCCCCGCGGGCAGCCAGCCCCCGAGATCGCAGCCCGCGCTCACGTACCGGAACTCGCACGCCGCCGCCCGTTTCGGCGATGGCGGCCGCCCCAGAAGCTCCCGCCACGGCGGAAGCGGCCACGGCGAGCCGAAGCACCGGGCCAGGCTATCTTCGTTGAACGCCGGATAGGTACGCGAATACGGACGGGAGCGCACGTCGACGATCACGGGTGCCCCGCCCCCGATGTGCGGCTTGACTGCCGCCATGAGCCGGTCGACGGCGCCGGAGTCCGGATCGTTGGGAACGCCAAAGGCGGAATAGCCGACCGTGAGAATGGGAAGCGGCACCCGAACACCTGATCACGGCCGAACGAGCCGGGGGAGTTGCGGCGGAAGAGCCGCGACGCGAACACGGGCAGGATACCGCGAACCCCCCGTTGGATGGAAGCGCCGGGCGGACAGCGCGGTCCGAACCCACGTGGGTGCGGCTCTTCTCCGTAGGGATCTATCTCACTCATAAATAAGGGTTTATGCCCGACGAGACTCCCTCTTTGGTGCGTTCTGACCGGGGACAGCATCCGGCCTGCGACCCCAACCGCCTCTTTTCGGGCGGCCGCCCGACCTGATCACGACGCCGACACGCTCCGGTCGGTTCCCTGCGGCGCGCCCCCCGGCGCCCCTGGACATTCGTGCGGCGTTTTGCTACGGTGTCTGGGGAAGGGAGAACGCCTCTGCGATGGCCGCGGCGACGACGAGGTTCTCGGGACGGGCCTTCAGCGTGCAGGAGATGACGCTGATCCGCGAGATCGTGCAGGACTGTTCGGGCTTGAGCCGGATGGAGCTGGCCCGCACGGTGTGCGAGCTGTTGCGGTGGCGGCGCCCCAACGGGCGGCTGAAGGCCCGCGAGTGCCGGGCGTTCCTGGAGCGGCTCGACGCCGACGGGGCGCTGGTGCTGCCCGACAAGCGCCGGGGACGCGCCGTCGGCTCGGTCACCCGCGTGCCCCGGACGGCGGCGGGAGAGCCGGGGCGCCCGCTCTGCGGCAGCGTGCGCGACGTCGAGCCGCTGCGGGTCGGGTATACTGACGGCCCCGTGTTAGAATCCTGTTACCACACCGCTTCGTCGGCGTCGTCGCCGACCCGTTGAGGACGATTTCGCCGGGCCGACTGCGCGAATACAACACCTGCTCCCGCAGGGAATAGCGCAGGCTTCTCCTCAACATCAACGGGAAAGCGGTGTGGCAACCGAGCCCGGCGACCAACGCTGGGCGGGGAGGTTGCCCATGCGTCGCTTCGCGTTCGTCGTTGCTCTCGCTCTCGTGCTCACCGCGCCGCTCGCGGCTCAAGCGCCCCAAGGCGCAGTCGGCCCGCGCTACGAGCCCCAAGCCGCCTACTACGCCCGCGATGCCTGCACCATGGTGGACAACGCCTGGAGCCTCATGAGCAGCATCCGGGAGCAGCTCCTCGACATGTCGTGGGAGGAATCGACCGATGCTTGGTCGCAGGTCGCCGCCCAGTGGTTGATGGCGCAGACGATGGTCGCGGACGTGCGGGCACAGGACCCCGGCTTCCAGTGCTACCTCTGGGATCTCAGCCCGCCCGAGCGGGACTCAGGCAGCAGCAGCCGGACGTTAGGGCTTGGAGCAATCACGCGGGGCGGGAGGTAGGCGATGCGGAGCATGCTGATCGGGGCTGCAGTCGCCGCCGTGCTCGCCCTAGTAGGCGCGGTCGCCGCTGCGCCCCTGCCTCCTGAGGCTCAGGGCGTGGTCACCCGCTACATCCCGCAGGCGTCACGCTCCGCGCGGCAAGTGTGTCAGCAGCAAGTGGACGTGCTGTACCAGCAGCGGCGGGTGTTCGACGCGATGAGAGATGATCGTATGTCGGCCGAGGCCGTGGGGGCACTGACCGCCGCCGTCATCATGCAGCAGGCAGTGGTCGATGCTCTGATGCGGGATGCCCGCGTCCAGGACCCGAGCTTCCAGTGCTTCAGGTGGGACTTCTCGTCGGCTGCGGCTGGCAGAGGGCGGTAGAGCATGCGCAGACACGTTTGGGGCTTGGTGGCCGCGGCGGGAATCGCGCTGGTGGCCTATGGGTGGGCTGAGGACAACAACTACGACGAGCCGGAGTTGTTCGGCTTGGGGGCAGGGGCAGTCGTCCTGGGGGCCGCCTTCTGGCGAGACCCCCCGGACTTGTCGGCACTCAAGTGACATCACCCCCGCTGCGCCTTGGGTGATCCGGCGGTACGGCGCTGACTGGCGCGATCGGTAGGTGAGACGGGTGAGAGGCAACGCGACTTCATGCGGGAGCTGTACCGGCGCTATCAGGGCGACCGGGCCGCCATCGTCCGGAACTACGCGGCGGGTGAGCGGGACGGCACCGTGAAGCGCGAGCAGAACACGCGCAACCTGACACCGGAACAGTACGCAGAGTACGCAGAGGCGCTGTTCGCGGACGGAATCGCCAAGAGGTGTGGAAATGGCAACCAGAAAAGGGACCCCTGCGGCCACGTGAAAGGGACCCCCACCGGTTCGGCTTCTGCGGCTGTACGACCGTTTCCGAAGCCGCCCATGTCTAGCCGTCACGCCCGAAGCCCCTGGGCAGCTCGACAGCCTCCAGTACCGACAGATCCAGATCGCAGACTTGCTCGAGCAACGCCGCGGTCGCGGACCCGGCGAGGGATTCCGGCAACGCGCCCAGCCACGCCCGGTACTGGTCCTGCAGCACCAGGAGCGTCTGCACCGCGTCGTTCCACTGCTGGGGCCGCGACCGCCGGTCCGCCGGCCGGCGGTACCGGGTCCGGGACTCGCCGGCCTTCCGCCGCTCTCGGTAGCGCGCCTGCCGCTCCGCGTTCGTCAACGCCACAAGACTACTTCTACACCGTTACGTAACGGACTGGGGAGGCGGCCGTCTGCACCGCCGTCGTTGCTCTGCTGGGGCCACGACCGCCGGTCCGCCGGTCGGCGGTACCGGACCCGGGACTCGTCGGCCTTCCGCCGCTCCCGGTAGCGCGCCTGCCGCTCCGTGTTCGTCAACGCCACAAGACTACTCCACACCGTTACGTAACGGACCGGAAAAGGCGGCTCGGGGAGCCCGGGACCGGCCGCGAGCTGATGCTCGAACTGGGCGACGTCGTCACCACTGTCGACGCCAATGGCGACACCGCCCTGCACGGGGCGATCATCCGCGGCTCGGAGCCGCTGGTGCGGTTCCTGCTCGATCAGGGCGCCGACCTGGAAGCGGTCAACGAGAAGGGCTGGACCCCTCTGATCATGGCCGAGGGGGTGTTCTACTCGAACACCGGCAAGCGCTGGCCCGAGATGGAGCGGCTGCTGCTCGAGCTCGGCGCCCGCCGCCGCCCGTTGTGATACCGTGGAACCATGCCTTGGACTGACGTGTTGTCACCGGCTGTCGTGATCGCCGTGGTGGTGCTCCTGTGGCGCGACACCAACGGCCGTATCGCTGCTCTCACCAAGACCGTGGCCGACCTCGCCAAGACCGTGGCCGACGTCGACCGCCGGTTCACCGCAGCCGTGGCCGATGTCGACCGCCGGCTCACCGCAGCCGTGGCCGACGTCGACCGCCGGCTGGCGAATCTTGAAGGGCGAATCACCGGCTGGCAGGATCGCCAGCACTCACCGCACGATTGAATCGTTTTCGGCGGGCGGAGGCGGTTCCGATCAGTTGGCCGCCACGATCTCCGTCGCCGCCAGCAGTCGCTCGTCGCCCGACTCGCTGGTCTCGCCGGTGGCGCGCACCTGCTTCGCCATCAGCGCCGCCAACTCGCCGGGATGGGTTGCGGCCCAGTCGCCGGTGATCCGGTAGAGCCCGCTGTCGGTCAGTATCCCGATCGCCTCGCCGGCCTGCGCGCAGCGCACCATGCACGCCACGTGCTCCGGGCTCGGATTGTCCCCGGCCATCGCGGCGCACCCGGCCTCGACCAGTCGGCCGGTTATCGTCTCGTCGGCGGTCATCGCGGCGCTCGTCAGCACGACGGCGCACAGCCCCGCGAGCACGAGTCCGGCGATTCTCTTCGTCTCCATGTAACAACCCCTCTACGCCACGGCCTGTTCCGTTGGCTGGCCATCCGGAATCGGCCCATAGCAATACACGGCGCCGGTCGGGCTGTCAAGCCGGCCAACCCCGCGCGTTCCGGTGGCCTCGCACGCAGGACGCCCACGTGTAGAATCGGAACGATGACGAGGGCTGAAATCGAGCTGCACGCCAGGGCGCTTTCGAACGAGGAGCAGGTGGAGCTCGCCTACGCCCTTCTCGACAACGTCGTGCCCGCTCTGACGCCCGAGCAGGAGCGGGAAGCGGATCGGCGCATCGCCGCATACCGGCGGAATCCGAGCATTCTGGTCGCGGAGGACGAGGCGCGCGCCAGGTTGAAGACCCGCGCGGGCCGATGAGGCTGACGGCTCGTCGTGGTCGCACGCCTTCGCGGTCAGCCACGAACGGGTGTTACGAACCCCCGAGCGCCTCGGTCAGCGGATCCCCGCAGATCAGTTGCCAAACTTTCTCCGGGGGGGTCTTGCGGAATCGGACCCTCGCCCCTCTCAACTCGTTCCGTTTGTGGCTTCGCAGGCCCCTGGACACCAGGACGGGTCGGAAGCGGACGGCGACATCTCGGGGAGCCAACTTGCCGGCGGCGTCGGCGCCCGCCTGAAGCTGTCTGGTGGCTTTGGCGATGTCCGGGGCGCCGTGGTCCTTGACCTCGATCGGCATGACCAGGCTGGGGTCGGCGACGAAGAGGAAATCGCACTTGACCGTGCTGTGGCCCAATGGCGAGCCGACTGCGTCGAGGTCGATGATGACGTGTCGATCGGGAACGCCCGCCAGTGACGCGCCGCACTTGCTCTTGTCGATGCTGGTGGTTCCGTCGACCAGGCAGGACGGAGGGAGCTTGGCTCGAACAGCGTCGGCGAAACCGTTCACTCCGCGTCTCCGCGCGGTTCTGCGATCGCCGCCCAGTCGTTGTGCAAGGCCGCCGCGACGGCGGCGAATCCAGATGGATAGAGACCGGTGTCGGCATCGAGGGCGATCTCCTTCACCGTCGAGCCGCCGCCGTTCTCGGCCGGTTCGAACAGCCACACCCCGACGTCACTGCCTGACAGGGATCCGGCGCCGGACTCCGCGTCGCCTCGGTCGGTCAGCCGGGATCGCCCGACGACGTTGCCTAGCTCTTCGAGCACCCATTCGCTGTGCGTGGTCACGATGATTCGCACCCCGGCTCTGACGATCTCCGCGATCTGTCGCGTGAACGCCACCTGGATGGCGGGATGCAGATGCGACTCCGGCTCGTCGATGATCAACAGGTCACCCGGCGCAACGACATGACGCAGGTACAGCACCACCGGCGCGAGCTCCGACACCATGGAGGATGTGTTCGTCAGGGGCAGGTCGGATTTCCATCCGCTCGGACGGTAGGTGAAGTGCGGATACGCGACGCCGGGCAATCCCCCGACCTTGACCGCGCCGCCGAGGATGCCCTCTTCGATGCGTTTTCCCAGCCTCCGAAGACCTTCTCGGCCGCCCCGCCGGAGCCGTCTCCGCCGGTCCGACAGGTCCGACACCATCTCCACAAGTTGTTCCAGGAAGTCGCCCCGTACACCGGACAGCGGCGGCACCGGGTCGGCGCGACGAATCCCGGCCATCGTGGCGCTCTGGATCAGGGCGCTGACGACGGTGCTGTGGGCGTTCATCAGACCGGTTCTGTCCGCGGGAAGGTAGAACGCGGGATTACGGTTCGGCAGCACGTCGCGGGCCAAGGCGCCGATGGCGTCCCACGTCCGGTCCGTCTCCAAGCCGCCGTCGGATGCACGTGCCTGAATCGACAGATTGGACAGCAGCCGCCGAGATCGATTGCCTCGAATTCGGAAGCCTTGGGGAATGGTCGACAGAAAGGTCCATCCTTCGTCACCGACGGTCAACTCGTGTGTCGCCGGCTCGGAGACTCCCTCGACCGCGTGTCGAAGCCAGATGTGCGCTTTCTTGCTTGTCTGGCGGACCAGATCGCGGCCGGCCTCGATGCCGAAGCAACGTTGGATTTCCCCGCCGAGCGCGTCGCGCTGTTCCCCGAGATGCAACCGGATGGCCGTCTCGACTGGGGGCGTCAGCGCAACGTTCTCCGCCGACTCCTGGCTCCGGGATGCCGACGCTCTCAACTGCTCCGCAATTCGCCACAGATCGGTGCTCGCGCCATCGGGGAGGGCCGGCGCCTCGGGTCCCATCCGGAACCAGGGACGCCATCGCCATCCCCACGGGGCAGATCCGAAGTGTCGGTGCAACGCGTAGGCCAGCGTCGCCAGCCATGACTTCCCTGTGTTGCTGGGCCCCACGAAAACGGTCAACGGGCGCAACTCGATGCAGGCCCGGGCAACCGGTCCGAAATCGGTCACGTCGAGCGTCAATGGGCGATCGGTGGTCACGGGAGCGTGCACCCTTCTGCGCGGGACGCTGAACCGTGGGAAGAGCCACCTCGATCCGGGTCACCGCCGACAGCCCCCCGGCCCCGATAACGGCAGCCGCAGTGGCCGCATGCGCATCTGATCCAACCGCATCGCGTACAGAGGGAGAAGTCTACGGAGTTGATGTCTCGCCGGCACCAGTAGCAGTGCGTCTCTCGTTGGCGCTCTCGGGCTCGGCCGTACTCGACGACGGCCCGCCGCATCTCCTTGATGTGGTCGACGGGCGACGACCAGAGGGAACGGGTTCTGGTCATGTTCCGCATGAAGAGGCGGCTCTCGTGATCAGTCACGATGAACAGCCGGACCTTCCCCGCCTCGACCTCTCGTTGTGCGTGCGGGTCGAATATCAAGAGCCCCATCTGTCGGTGGTGACCGATCCAGTATCGGACTCCGCCGTACGGTATTCCGCGGCCGAGTCGTCCGCGTTCGTGCAGAAGCCGGAGGCGTTCAGCCTTCGTCTTCATCTCCATGCTGCAACCCCCGGCCCTTGCCTGCAGCAGGCTGGCGAGGCCAGTGAGCCGGAATCGGCCCATGGTACAACGCCATCGGCAAGGTGGGCCGGACGCCGTTGTCATCGTCGCGGTCTTCCAGGCGCCCGAATCCAGCCGACCGGGAGCGTTGACTGAGTTTCGTCGGCGGTCATGTACTCGAAAACAGGTGGCTATTCCATATTGGTTACAATATATTGCAGCCAATGAAACGCAGGGTCTACACCCCGTCGGTTCAGCGCGCGCTCCGCGCCCTGGGTCGCGACATCGGCATCGCCCGCCGGAAGCGGCGCATGCCGGTGGCGGACTTCGCGGCGCGGATGGGCGTGTCGCAGGGAACCCTGGTCCGCCTCGAGAAGGGCGCGCCCGGGGTGTCGATCGGGGCGTTCGCCATGGCGCTCCTGGCGTTGGGCGAGCTGCACAGGCTGGAGGACCTCCTGGACGTCTCGCGCGACGAGACCGGCCTGCTGCTCGATCTCGACAACCTGCCGCGGCGCATCCGGCGGCGGAAGCCGCGGCTCGGGTGAGGAGGTTGCCGCGATGGCCAAGACGACGCGGCGCGTGCGCGTGGCGTTCGGCGAGCGGCTGCGGCCGGTCGGCGAGCTCGTGTTCGAGGCCGACGGCCGGCGGCAGGCGAGCATGTTCCGCTATGCCGATGAATGGCGAAACGCGCCGGAGGGTTTCGCCATCGCCCCGACCCTGCCGCTGTTTGAGTCGCCGTTCCATGCATCGGCGTCGCGGGAGCGACCCCGTTCGGCCTTGGCGGGGCCGTTCGGCGACGGCGCGCCGGACTCCTGGGGACGCGGACTCCTGCGCAAGGCGCTCTCCGGTCCCGTCACGGAGCTGGACTATCTGCTCGCGGTGGACGACGAGACGCGACAGGGCGCCCTGCGCTACCTCGACGACGAGGGCAAGCCGCTGGCGCGCTCGTACCCGCCGGTGCCCCGGTTGAGCGAGCTCGACGAGCTGCGGCGCCTGGCCGGCGCGGCCGAGGACGACCCCAACGGGGTGGTGTCGATTCGGGACCGGCTGGTGGGCAGCGCCAGCTCTCTCGGCGGGGCCCGGCCCAAGGCGAATGTGCGCGATCGCGGGGGAGACCTCGCAATCGCGAAGTTCACCTCGGACCGCGACACCATGCCGGTGGAGCGGGTCGAGGTGGCGACGCTGGCCCTCGCCCGGGCCTCCGGCGTGAACGCGGCGCGGGCACGGGTCGAGCTGGGGGCCACGGACAAGCCGGTGGCGCTGATCGAGCGGTTCGACCGGGCGGACGGCGAACGCATCCACTATCTCTCGGCGCAGTCCTTCATCGGCGCGGACGCGGCCACCGACGCGTACTACACGGACATCGCCGACGCGTTGCGTGCGCATGCATTCGATCCGACGGCGCAATTGAGCGAGCTGTACCGGCGCGTGCTGTTCACGATTCTCGTCTCGAACAACGACGACCACCTGAAGAACCACGGCCTGCTCCAGGCGGGCGGGGGACGCTGGGTGCTGTCGCCCGCCTTCGACGTCAATCCGCAACCGCACCGCCACCGTCACCTCGAGACCGGCATCAGCGAGCTCAGCGGGTTCGACGCCTCCATCGAGGCGGCGGTGGACGCCGCGCCCTTCTTCGACATCGAGCGCGACGCTGCGGTCGCGATGCTGTCTCGCATGGTGTCGACGGTCGACGACCGGTGGCGGGCGTGTTGTGAGGCGGCGGGGATGACGGGCCGGGAGATCGAGCGCTACGAGCCCGCGTTCGACCATGCCGAGACGCGCAACGCCCGGCGGATCACGCGCGGGCGCCGTTGATGCAAGGGCGAAGTCGACGGGACAGCAGACTGTACTGGGGTCGCGGAACACCCCGGTCGACGGTGCTACAATGCGGGCGATTTCGCAGGACCCTTTTCCGAGGAGCCGCCATGCTGCCAGTCCGCCTTGTCCGGACGCTCGCGCCTGTCTTCTTCGCCGTGCTGGGCGTCGCCGCCGTCGCTGGCGCCCAGGTCCTCGACGCGCCGGATCCGGCGCAGATGGAGGACGCGCCCGACCTCGGGTATCACCCGGTGCCGCACGGCCTCGATATTCCCGTCGACCGGGAGATGGGGGCGCCGTCGAGCGTCGTCTGGACCACCAAGGACACCCTGCTGGTCTTCAACCGCGGACCCCATCCGCTGATGGAGTTCAACCCCGACGGCAGCTTCGTGCGGTCGTGGGGGCAGGGCGAGTACATCCGGCCCCACGGCATGCGGCTCGACCCGGACGGCAACATCTGGACCACCGACGTCAACGGGCACACCGTCAGGAAGATGGACCCGGACGGCAAGGTGCTGATGACCATCGGCACCCACGGCGAGGCCGGCGAGCCGGAGGACGGGCTGCTGACCGAGCCGGTCGACCTGACCATCAACGCGGCCGGCGAGGTCTTCCTGCTGGTGGGGCACGGGCGGGGCGTCCCGCGGCTGGTGAAGTTCGCCCCCGACGGCTCGTTCATCAAGGCGTGGGGCAGTGAGGGCACCGCGCCGGGAGAGTTCGACATCCCCCATTCGATCGTCGTCGACGACGCGGGGCTGCTCCACGTGGCGGACCGTCAGAACCGGCGGGTACAGATCTTCGACGCCGACGGCGCCTACATCGAGGAGCGGGCCTACAAGGGGCTGCCGTGCGGCCTGCACATCCACACCGACGGGACGATGTACATGGTCAGCGGGTTCGCGGGCGAGATTCTCAAGCTCGACGAGAACGGCAAGGCGGTGGGCGCCAACGGACAGCCGGGCAAGGGCCTCGGCGAGTTCGGCGAGGCGCACTACATGACGATGGCCCCGAACGGGGACATCTTCGTGGCCGACACCGTGAAGCCGGAGCTGCACAAGTACGTGATGAACTGACGGACCGCGGCGGGCGCCAGGTTCGCCGGCAGGTCGAGGGCGGCCGAGGGCGCCCGACCCGCGGCGTGGCGCACCGGGGTGGTCCGGTGGAGGTCCTCTCGGCAGGACGGCCTGGGAGTCTGCGCCTCAGAACCGCGCGGACTCCTGGAGGGCTGGCTGGGCGCCAAGCAGAGCCGTCAGGCGACGATTGTGGCGGGCTGGTGGACCGTCGTGATGGCGCCGTCTGCCGCGTGATCCGCCCGGGTCCGGCAGCCGCCGGCGGCACGGCGGCGCAGATGGAGATGAGTTCGCCGCTCGTCGGTCGTCCCGCGGCTCCGTTCGAGCTGCCCGACGCGGACGGCCGGGTACACCGGCTCGACGAGTACCGCGGCCGGTGGCTGCTGCTGGTGATGCACCGGCACCTGTTCTGACTGCCCTGCCGCCGGCACCTGCTGCAGTTGCAGCAATCGGCGGCGGATCTCGCGCGGCTCGGGGTGGAGCCCCTCGCCGTGACGTTCGAGGATGCGGCCGCGGCCCGCGCCTACGTGGTCGAGACCGGCCTGCGCTGGCCTCTGCTCGTCGACGCCGACCGCCGCCTCTATCGCGCCTACGGGATGCGGAAGGCGCGGCTCCGGCATCTGTGGGGGGCGGCGACCTTCCGCGCGTATTGGCGCGAGGCCCTGCTCGAGGAATATCCCCGCGTGCCGCGCGCGGATACGGCGCAGCAGGGGGGCGACGTGCTCATCGATCCGGCGGGGTTGGTTCGGTTCCACCATGTCGGCCGCGGACCGGCCGACCGTCCCCCGGTTCACAGGCTGCTGGCCGTGCGAAGCGCCTTCGCGTCCCGATCATGATTCCGCCGAAGACCATTCTCGTCCCCACACGATGGGCTGCGGCCCCCAAGCGGTGTCGAAGACGATGATTCCGCCGAAGACCATTCTGGTCCCCGCACGATGGGCTGCTGCGGCCCCCAAGCGGTGTCGAAGACGATGATTCCGCCGAAGACCATTCTCGTCCCCACGGACTTCAGCGAGGCATCCGGGCTGGCCCTGACCTACGCCCGGGATCTCGCTCGGCGGTGCGACTCGACCCTCCATCTGCTGCACGTCGTGACGGACGCCGACGTCAGCCCCGGGACCGAGGCGCTGTGGGGGTTCTCGGAGACCGAGGTGCAGCGGCGCTGGGTCGACGAGGCGGCGGAGAAACTGGCCGGCCTGTGTTCGGCGGAGGAACAGGCGGCGATCCCCGCGCAGACCGCGGTCGAGATCGGGCCGCCGGCCGAGGGCGTTGTCCGGTACGCGGGCGAGCATCAGGTCGACCTGATCGTCATGGGGACCCGCGGGCGCGCCGCCGTCAAGCAGTTGCTGCTCGGCAGCGTCGCGGCGGAAGTGGTGCGGCGCGCGCCGTGTCCGGTCCTGACGGTGCGCGACGCCGCCCGCGCGGGCGAGAGCGCGTAGTAGCGGGGCCGCGGCGCCGGCACGTGCGCGCGGGCCGGTTGCGACTCCCTCGCCGGGTACAGCACCCGCTGCCCCCTCGCCGCGGCGCCGGCGCGGGCGGGCCGGCCGCGGCTCTCTCCCCGGCGTACGGCAACCCGTTGCTCCTCGCCTCGGCGCCCGGAAAGGCGCGGGCGGGCTCGTCGTGGCCGCTACGCTTCTCGGTCGAGGGTCCCGGATCCGATCAGGGCGCCAGCGTGGACCGGGGCGCAGACGGTCACGGTGAGTTCGGCGAAGCGTTTCGGGTAGGGCTCGGCCGCGAGCGGGCAGCAGAGCAGGTTGGGCCCGTCGGGATAGGCTGCGCGGAACGCCCGCAGGGGTTTCGGGTCGAAAGCCTGGGGCGAGACCTTCGCCTCGACCGCCGCCACCCGGCCGCGTCCAGTCACGACGGCGAAGTCCACTTCGTGCCCGGCCGCATCCCGCCAGTAGTGGAGGGCGCGCCGGGGAACCGCGGTCAGCAACTCGTCCAGGACGAGGTTCTCCCACAGCGGCCCGCGGTCGGCGGGGCGCAGGCCGGTCCAGCCGCGGACGTGGCACACGAGCCCGGTGTCGAGCGCGTAGAGCCGCGGCCGGCGGACCATCTCGCGCCGCCCGCCTCCGTGGAACGGCGGCAGGCGGACCGTGACCTGGCAGGCGTCGAGCAGGTCGAGGTAGTTGACGGCGGTCGGGCGGCTCACGCCAGCGTCGCGGGCGAGCGACGTGATGTCGAGCAGCTCGCCGTTCCGCGCGAAGGCCAGCGACGCCGCACGCAGGAAGCCGGTGCGGTTGCGGGTGCCGAAGAGCGCGTGGACGTCCCGCGCGAAGAAGCTGTCGATCCACTCCTCGAACCACTGCGGGTCCGGCGTCGCCGCGAGCAGCGGCTCGGGGAACCCGCCGTAGAACAGACGCCGGTCGAGGTCGGCGGCGCCGAGCCAGTCGGGGCACTCGCGCCACAGCACCGGCGCGAGCCGCAGGGGCCACTTGCGGCCGGCCAGTGAATCGCGGAAGCGCGCGCTGGCGTGCAGGGTCGACGAGCCGGTGGCGAGGATGCGGATGCCCGGGTGTTCGTCGGCCCCGATCTTGAGAAGGCCGGACGGGTCTTCGGCGCGATGCACCTCGTCGAGGACGATCCGGCGGTCCGCGGCGAGACTCCCAAAGAACAGCTCCGGGTCGGCGAGCCGCTCGCGCACCGAGGGCAGGTCGCAGTTGAAGACCTGCGCCTCGGGAACGTGCCGGCCCAGGACGGTCTTGCCGAGTCGCCGCGCGCCCGCGAGCCAGACGATGCTTCGAGTGCGCCAGAGCGTCTCGATGCGATCGACCCAGAAGGGGCGCGGCATGAGCATAGGGCTATTTTACGGGCCGCAACGATAAACATAAATTGGACATTCCAATTCTACCCGGCTGAGCGACAAGGTGGGACGCGACGACATGGTCGCGCTCGCCTGCCAAGCCGCCCCGCATGCATCTCAGGGTCATCCCACGCTGACCGCCGTGACGCCTCCCCCCCGTTCGAAGCGTCGCTGCCGTCTCGCCGACCGGCCGGCAACCCCGCGATCCCGCAGGTCGGAAGCCCGACACGACCCGCCACCACCGGCTTTCGCCCACGGTGCGGCGAGCGCGGGATAGTCCTGGCATGCATCTGGCGGGCCCCTCCGGCCGCATTCTCGAGCCGCAGGACCCGCCGAGAGCGGTGTTTGGGACCTCGGCAGCGCGGGACTTCAGGGAGGTCGTTTGACAGTAGCCGAATTTTATATTTTGATAAATAGAAATATCGATGCTGGTCGAATCGAAACGGGGGGTCTTCGTGGCTGGGAACCGTCGCTCGGTCGGTTGGGGGCGGGGCGGCGTGCTGCAAGCGACGCTGTTCGTCCTGTCGGCGGCGGCGTCGAGCGCGCAACCGGCGGCTCCGGCTGCGACGCCGAACGCGGCGCTGGCGACCCCGGCCGCCGCGCCGGGGGTTCGACCGGCTCTGCAGGAGGGACCGGCGGCTCCCGCGCCTGCGCCCCTGCTCGGCTCGCTCTCCGGATACATGGACTTCCACTTCAACGACATCGAGCATCAGGACCCGAAGCTGGACTTCCACCGGTTCGTGCTGCTGTTCACTCATCGGTTCTCCGACCGGGTCCGGTTCGTGTCCGAGCTGGAACTGGAGCACGCTTTCGTCGAAGGGCGCGAAGAGGCCGGCGAGCTGGAATTGGAGCAGGCGTACATCGACTTCCTGGTGACCCGCGAGTTCAACCTGCGCGCGGGGATGGTGCTGGTGCCGGTGGGCATCATCAACGAGCGCCACGAGCCGCCGGTGTACCACGGGGTGGAGCGCCCCTTCGTCGACACCCTCGTGGTGCCCAGCACCTGGTTCGAGGGCGGCGCGGGGGTGCACGGCGAGTTGGGCGGGGGTCTGCGCTATCGCGCCTACGTGATGGCGCCGCTCGACGCGGCCGGCTTCAGCGCCGAGGAGGGTGTGCGCGGGGGCCGGCAGAAGGGTGCCGAGGCGACGATGCGCAACGCGGCGTCGACGGGGCGGGTCGAGTACGTCGGGGCCCCGGGTCTGTGGGTCGGCGCCAGCTTCTGGCGGGGCCGCACCGGGTTCAGCTTTCCGCGGGTCGAGTCGCAGGTGACCCTAGGGGAGGTCGACGCCCGCTACCGGGTCGGCGAGCTCGAGACGCGCGCGCAGTACGCCCACGTCTGGCTCGACGGCATGGGGGCGCTGAACCGGGCGCGGCTGCGCACGGCCGGGGTCAGTCCCAACGTGGCGCGCCAGATTCGGGGCTTCTACCTCGAGGCCTCGTACTTCGTGTCGCCGCGCCCCGCGCCCCGCGAGGCCGCGGTCTTCGTGCGCTACGAGAACTTCGACACCCAGTACCGGATGCCCGAGGGGTTCAACCCGCTCCCGCAGTTCGACCGCGATGCGTGGGTCTTCGGGGTGTCCTGGTACCCCGACCCCGACGTCGTGCTGAAGGTCGACTATGCCGTCGTCCGCAGCCGGAGCACGGTCATCGACGCGCCCGACTCGCTGAACGTCGGGTTGGGATGGTGGTTCTGACCTGAGTGGACCCGTGGTCCGGTGTTCCGGTGTTTCCTCCGCCGGCGGGCGTGATTCACGCGCGGGCCGGCGGCGACGGAGGGCTCCCGGTGAGGACGGCATGGCGGCGGGGGCGCGTGCGGATGCGGCAGTGGAGGGCGTCGGCGGAACGGCGCGACGACAGGAAGGCGGCCGACAGACGATCCGATTCGGCCGGGCGCGGCCGACCCGCCGTGGCGCGGATGCGGGGGAGAACGCACGATGCGAAGCACGTTGACGATGCTGCTGGTGCTGCTGGTCGGAAGAGGCGTCTCGGCCGACGACCACGCTGCCGCCGCAGGCGGCGACGGTGGCGCGCAAGCGCGCCGGGTCGTCGAGGTCGTGGCCGAGCGGTTCACGTTCACGCCGTCGCGGATCGTGGTGCCGGCCGGGACCATCCTCGAGATCCGTGTGCGCAGCGCCGACACCAGCCACGGGTTCCACATCGTGGGCGGGCGGAACGTGGTCGTCCCGAAGCGCCGCTTCGGCGAGGCGGTGGTGGTCTTCGAGGCGGCCGAGCCCGGCGAGTACCGGTTCGAGTGCTCCAAGCTGTGCGGGGCCGGGCACCATTTCATGACCGGGGAGATCATCGTGACTCCGGGTGACCCCGAGGGCGGCGATCCCGAGGGTGGCGACCCCGAGGGCGATGACGCCGAGGCCGCGTCCGCCCGCGCCTCGGCCGGGGCGGGCGCCGGACGATGAGAGAGACGCCGATCCTGCTTGTCGCGGTGCTGTGCGCCGGCCCGTGCGCGGCCCAGGCGCTCCCCCTGCCGGGAGAACCGCTGCCGGGGCTGACCCCGGTCGAGTTCGAGCTGTTCAGTCTGGGGCTGGAGGACTTTCTGGAGGTCGAGGAGGCCGAGGAGGGGCTGGGTCCCGCCTACAACGGCACGAGCTGCGGCGGCTGCCACAACGTGCCGGCGGTCGGCGGCGTCTCGCCCGTGGCCGAGGTGCGGGCGGGCCGGGTGGATGCGGACGGCGTCTACTCGGACGTCGAGCCGGGCGCGGGCTCGCTGTTCCCGATGTTCTCCATTCCGACCCACGGATGCCAGGCCGCGATCCCGCCCGCCGCGAACGTCGTCGCGCGGCGGGTGCCGATTCCGCTCTTCGGGGCGGGGCTCGTCGAGGCGATTCCCGACGAGACCCTGCTCGTCCTCGCCGACCCCGGGGACCGGAACCGCGACGGGGTCAGCGGCCGGGCCGCGGTGGTCGAGGACCTCGCCACCGGCGCGCTGCGAGTCGGACGCTTCGGCTGGAAGGCGCAGCACGCCACTCTGCTCGTCTTCGGCGCCGACGCCTATCGCAACGAGATGGGCATCACCAGCGACCTGTTCCCGACCGAGCACGCGATCGGCGTCGATGCGCGGCGCCTGCGGCTCTGCGACGCGGTCCCGATCCGGAAGACGCGCCGGAGCCCGCGACCGGCCGCCGCGGCATCGACAACTTCGAGGCGTTCATGCAGTTTCTGGCTCCCATCGGCCGGGGGCGCATCGACGAGCAGGTGCGCACCGGCGAGCGCGTCTTCGAGGCCGTGGGCTGCGCCGCGTGTCACGTGCCCGCCCTCGTCACCGGGCCGCATGCGAACCCGCTGTTCGACCGGCGGCGCGTGCCTCTCTACTCCGACCTCCTCTTGCACGACGTCGCCACCGGGGACGGCATCGGGCAGGCCGCGGCGGCGCCGAACGAGGTTCGGACGCCGGCCCTGTGGGGGCTCCGGTTCCGGCGCCCCCTGCTCCACGACGGCCGGGCCGCTACCGTCGATGCCGCCGTTCGGGCGCACGGCGGCGAGGCCGCCCTCGCCCGCGCCGGCTACGGCCGGCTCAGCGACGCCTCCCGCGCCGCCCTGCTTGCCTTCCTCGACTCGCTGTGAGAGCGTGCCGGTAGGTCGGGCGCGGCCGGCGGCGTCCGGTGCGTCGATGAGGAGGTGCGGGGGCGATGGCAGGGCGGCCGGCGGCGTCCGGTGCGTCGATGAGGAGGTGCGGGGGCGATGGCAGGGCGGCCGGCGGCGTCCGGCGCGTCGATGAGGAGGTGCGGGGGCGATGGCAGGGCGGCCGGCGGCGTCCGGCGCGTCGATGAGGAGGTGCCGGGCGGGATGGCAGGTGTGCTGGACGGGATCCGGGTGCTCGATTTCGGCCGCTACATCGCGGGGCCGTTCTGCGCGGCGCTGCTCGCGGACCTCGGGGCCGACGTAGTGCGGGTCGAGAAGGTCGGCGGCGGGGAAGACCGCTTTCTCGTGCCCCTGACCCCGGCCGGCGACGGGGCCCTCTTCATGCAGGTCAACCGGAACAAGCGGGGGATGACCCTGAACCCGGCGAAGCCGGCGGGGCGCGCGGTGCTGGGGCGGCTGGCGGCGGGGGCGGACGTGGTGGTCGCCAACCTGCCCGGCCCCGCGCTGCGGGCGCTGGGGCTCGACTACGCGTCGCTCGCCGCGGTCGACCCCCGCATCGTCCTGACCAGCGTGTCGGCGTTCGGCGCGGGGGGGCCGTACTCGGAGCGGGTGGGCTTCGACGGCGTC
Organism: Vicinamibacterales bacterium; assembly: GCA_965215105.1. Taxonomy (GTDB): domain Bacteria; phylum Acidobacteriota; class Vicinamibacteria; order Vicinamibacterales; family UBA8438; genus JAJEEA01. Next base: position 3,704,696 of record OZ244051.1, on the reverse strand, counting down.
GGCCAGGCGATGTCGGGGGCGATGTACCTGTCGGGGCAGCCGGGCCAGCCCACCAAGAGCTACGTGCCGTGGGTCGACTTCGCGACCGCCCTCGCGGCGGCGGTCGGCACCCTGGCCGCCCTCATGGCGCGCGAGCGGACGGGCCGCGGGCAGGAGGTCCGGGGATCCCTGCTCGGGGCGGCGCTGACCGTCGCCAACGCGGCCCTGATCGAGCAGGCGGTGCACGCGCCGGATCGCGTCGCCTCGCTGAACCGGAGCCAGGTGTCGGCCCCGTCCGACACGCACCGCACCCGCGACGGCTGGATCCTCGTGCAGACCATCGGCCAGCCCCTGTTCGAGAAGTGGGCGGCCCTGGTCGGCGTGCCGGAGTGGGTGGACGACCCCCGGTTCCGGGACGACATGGCGCGCGGCGACCACGGCGAGGTCATCAGCGGCCGCATGGCCGAGTGGTGCGCCGGGCGCACGACGGCGGAGGCGCTGTCGGCGCTGGAGGAGGCCCGCATTCCCGCCGGCCCGGTGCTCTCGCCGCAGCAGACCCTCGACGACCCGCACGTGGCGGCGGTCGGACTGCTCGAGGCGCTGGCGTTCCCGGGCGCTCCGGCTCCGGCCCCGGTCGTGGACACGCCGTTCGCGCTGTCCGCGGGTGCGCCCGGCATTCGCACCCGCGCGCCTTCGCTCGGCGAGCACACCGACGAGATTCTCGGCGAGCTGGGCTACGCCGCGTCCGAGATCGCGGCCCTGCGCGCCGCCCGGGTGGTGTAGCTGCCGCAATTCGTGCTGTGCACGCGCGCCGTTTTCTGGCAGCATGGACCCGACCGCGACGGGTGGCGCCCCACGCCATCGGGGGAGACGAAACATGCGCTTCATGCGATTCGTTCCGACCGCGTTGATCCTGTGCGGTCCGGGGCCGCTCTTCGCCCAGGGCTGGGCCGAGTACGCCAGCCGGACGGACCTCTTCAGCGTCAATCTCCCCGGCGAGCCGACGGTCGAGGAGGTCGCCTACACGTCGGAGTACGAAGCCGAGCTCCCGGCCCGCGTGCACGCCTACGAGGACGGCTCGACCCGGTACTCGATCACGGTGGTCGACTACACCGAGGCCGAGCGCATACACACGGAACGTGCGAAGAACTGTCCCCCGGACGCCCACACCGGCTGCTCGGGCGCGTCCTACACCGGCGTCGGGTCGTGGATCGTGGACGTCCGCGGGGCCATGGACTACGCGACTTGGCAGCTCCTGCAGCGGGACGTGACCCCGACGTTCTTCGGCTGGAACTTCGTGGACCTCGTCGAGGGCCGCCATCTCCAGCTCACCAACGCCGACGGCTCCCGGACGTTCGCGGCCATCTACATGCACGAGGACCGGCTCTACGTCCTCGAGGCGACGGCGCCTCGGGGCCGTCTCGGTCCCGAGCTGTTCCAGCAGTCGCTACGGTTCCTCGACGGGGCCGGCAACGGCATCCGCTACGAGCGCGTGTACGTCAACGGCTTTCCGCCGCCTCCCCGAGTCAGATGATGCCTTTCACGACCTCGACCAGGCTGTCGACCCCCGCAGCGCGGGGAGCCCGCGGCGTCGGCGCGCGCTTCTGCCTCGGGCTCCTGTGCGCCGTGGTCCCCGCCCTCCCAGGCGGGGCCCATCATTCCCACGGCAACTACGAACTCAGCGACTTCACCCATCTCGAGGGGACGGTCCTGGAAGTGCACCTCATCAACCCGCACTCCTGGATCTTCCTCGAGGTCCCCGGCGAGGGGGAGGGCAGCGAGCCCACCCTGTGGGCCATGGAGGCCACGACGCCTTCCGGGCTCCGCCGGAACGGCATCGAGCGCGACGACGTCCTGCCCGGCGACTTCATCCGGGTGCGCTGCCACCGGCTCAGGGACGGCTCGGACGGATGCCTGCTCGGGTTCGTCACGCCCCTGCACGGCGACCCGGAACGGGGGCACGGCATCGAGAAGGAGTGGGACTAGCTTAGCTAGGAGTCTGCGCCGCAGGAAATTCAGGCCCCAATATGAAGTGGTTGCGGCAAGCGTAAACCACAACATGCGGTAGTCGATCGGGCTGAAATCGTTCCACGGCGCAGACTTCCTAGCCAGGAGTCCGCGCCGTAGAACGGCGCGGACTCCTGGAGGGTTGGTTGGGCGCCCAGCGGAGCCGCAGGCGACGATGGGCGGGCTGGCCCGATCACGGGTCGCGCGGCGTGGCGGTGCGACCGGATGAAGACCCTCCGCTCGACGACGACGCTCCCCTCGAAGACGACCCTCCCCTCGAAGACGACCCTCCCCCTCCCCTTGAAGACGACCCTCCGCTGCTCCAGCCGCGCGCGCTCACGCCTCTGCTTCCGCTCGAGGCGCCCGTCGAGCCCGGTGCGCTCGCCGAGCTTCCCCCCGATGACTCCGAGGCGCCGGCGACGCCCACGCCGCGGGGTTGCGCGCGGCGTCCCCCGCTGTCCCGCGGGGCGCCGGTCCGAGTGTAGCCGTAGCCTCCGTAGACCCGCCCTTCGCTCACGTCGGGCGCGTCCGTGATGAACGACCCCGGCAGGCCGTAGTAGCCCGGATCCACGTAGTAGTAGTCGCCCCACCCGTACAGGGAACGATAGGGGGACCAGCCGTAGTAGTAGCCGAACGGCGCCGCGTAGTACGGATACCAGGCGTCGTATCCGTAGCCGCCCCAACTGCCGGGGAATCCGCCGCCGCCCCCGCCGTACGACGCGGTCGGCCTCGAACGCTGCACCGAGAAGTCGTCGGGGAAGGAGAGCGCCACCAGCATGTCGATGATGTCATCCGGCACGCCGCCGTCGTCGAGCCGGATCAAGGTGCGGCCGTCGAGGTCGAGGCTGGTGTCGGTCTCCACCAGCAGCGCTTCGAGCACCGGAGGCTCCACGGCGGTTCCGGCTTCGATGACGTCATCGATCGTCAGGCCGGCGGCGTCCACCCGGTTCGCCGCGCTCCGTGCCCGTGCGAGCAGATCGGGGGTGAGGGTCGGGCCGGCCGCGCTCAGGGTGGTGACGTCGCCCGTGCGGCGGTAGCGCTTGACGGTGACCGCGGCCCGCTCCCCGGCTTCCACCAGCTCGAGCGCGAGCCAGGTCCTGCCGTCCGCCATCAGCCCGACCGCGGAGAGCCGGCGGGCGTCGTCCCGGGCGCTGCACGTCAGCTCCGCCCGCGTGAACAGGCGCGTGCCGTCGTCCGACCACGCGATGCGGCGCCGGCCTCGGCACTCGCTCTGGTCCACGGGGTGCTCCACCCCGTCCGCCGAGAGGGTCTCCACCAGCACCTGCTCGCCATTGGCGAGCGTCGTCACCAGGACGTCGGTGGTGGGGGCCGGCGGCGCGGCCGGCGTCACGCACACCAGCACGCTGTCCGCGAAAGCGGAGAAGTCGCCCGCCGCTTCCGGCAGGGGGCCGGCCTCCTCGACGAGCCGCCAGCAGCCGAGCCACGGCAGCCAGCGCTGATCGACGCGGGTGGCCGCGGCCGGCTCGTCGAGCGTCGGCGGCTGGGCGTGGGATGCGCCCGGCAACGCTGCCGCCGCGAGGGCCGCGACGATCAGCGCTGCCGCCGGCAGGTTGCCCCCCCGCGGCGGGCCGGCGGTCGATTCGGAAGAACGAGTGCGGGTCGCGATTGGGATGGTCATGTCTCACCTCGACGGGTCGAGAAGCGCGTTGCCGGCGGAAGTCCGCCACGCGGAGCCCCCGCCACGAGGTTCGCCCGGGGTTGCTAGAACAGCAACTCGATGCCCCCGGTCATCTGGAGTCCGTCAAGGTCCAGGTCGCCGAAGAAGTCATCGGCCAACTCCCTCCGGGACCAGACCCGGCGTACCTCCACGACGCCGTACAGCCGCCGTGACAGTCTGATGCTGACGCCCGCGGAGACGTGTCCGCTCGAGGCCCATCCCTGCGACTGGAACCGGTCGCTGAAGATGTCGAGGTTCCCGTAGTCCACGAAGTCCCCGAGCTGCGTGAGCCGGTACCGCCGCGCGCCGCCGCCGATACCCACCTGGAGCGCCAGCGTGTTCGGCACCCACGCCAGCCGCCCGATCCGCCGGCCGCGCGGCACCAGCCAGTACCGCAGGCCGGCATTCAACGGCGCCTGGAACAGCTCGGTCGTCTGTCTGATCGGCAGGCCGCCTTCCGAGAAGCCGCGGTACTCCGACACGACTCTGCTCTGTGAGAGGTCCACGTCGAAGACCAGGTCGATCCGGGGGGTGACCGAGACGCCGCCCGCGAAACGGAAGAGCAGGGTGTCGTACCCGCGGTCGTCGATGGTGAGCTCCTCGCGGAAGAAGCCGAGGAGATTGCCGCCGCCGGAGGCCCGCAGCCTCCCGCCGGAGAGTCCCAGCATCACCCGCGGCTGGCCGAACAGGAAGTCCGGCTCGTTCCTCGCGGACTGGGGTTGTGCGGCGCCGGCCGGCCCCGCCTCGGGCCCGTCCGCTGCCGAGGCGGCCCCCCCGTCCACCGCGAGGGCGGCCGCCGCGAGGCAGGCCGCGAGCATCAACCGGGCAGCGGGGGTCGGCGCGAGGGTCTTGCGCAGCATCGGCTGGACCATCCTTGACAGTGACGATCGGTGCACGCACCCGAATGCCGATGCACCGATCGTGCCATCTGCTGAGGAGCCCACGTCTCGACCCGCAGGGGCGCATCGCGGCTCGACTGCAGCGGGATTCCCTCCAAGGGCCCACAGGCCATTGTAACAGCCGGCGGCGCCGGAAGGGCCGTCGGAAGAAGCCCGCGGCCGGGCCTCGTCCCGCGCCCGCGCGCTCGTCGCCACGGCGTCCCGACTGTCCCCCGGCGGATACACGCCTGTCCGTCGTCGCGGTCAGGGCGCGCGCCTCTCGGAAGCCGACGTCCATCGACAGCCGTGCGGTTCGGTCGCGCAGGTGTCGTTCAGGCTGCCGGACAGGCCGACGCCCGACACGTCGAGGCGCCGCCGTTGCGCGTGGACCCGGCGTGCCGTCGCAGTTGGCCTCCGACGGCGCCGAAACCGTCCGGGCCGGCACTATAATGGGAGCGTCGTCCGCGTCCGCGCGCGGGAGCCCGTACCGCGGGCGGCGCGGCTTTGCAGCGGGTTGGTGAGTCGACTGTAGAGGGTCGGCGAGTCGGAGGAGGGAGCCGCAAGGCGATGGCTTGCGGGTCCGGGAATCCGAACAGCTTTACACAGGAGCATCTCATGAAGCGATTGTTCATCGTCGCGGCGGCGGTGGCCGTCCTCGCGGCCGGATCGCCGGCCGAGGCGCAGTTCGACAGCGTCGGCTCGCTCGACTTCCCGACGTCCGGCTCCGCCGAGGCGCAGCAGCACTTCCTGCGCGGGGTCGCGATTCTCCACAGCTTCGGCTGGAAGCAGGCGATCGCGGAGTTCCAGGAGGCCCAGCGGCTCGACCCCGACTTCGCGATGGCCTACTGGGGCGAGACGCTCTGCTACAACCACCCCCTGTTCGGCTCGCCGGCCGACAACGACAACCCCCGGGCGGTGCTGAAGCGCCTCGGCGCGACGCGGGAGGAGCGGCTGGCCAAGGCCCCCACGGAGCGCGAGAAGGGTTTCCTGAACGCGGTCGAGATCCTGTGGAGCGAGGGCGACTACGACGACCGGCGGGTGGCGTACATGGAGGCGATGCTGCGGCTCGCCGAACAGTATCCCGACGACGACGAGGTCGCCGCCTTCGCCGCCGTGGCCACCCTCAGCGGGGCCCGCGCCCTCGACGACCGCACGTTCCGCTACGAGATGCTCGCCGGCTCGCTCGCCCTGCCCGTCTTCGAGCGCAACCGGGACCACCCGGGCGCCCCCCACTACGTGATCCACTCGTTCGACGATCCGATCCACGCCCCCCTCGCGCTGCCGGCGGCGCTGCGCTACGCCGAGATCGCGCCGGCCGTCGCCCACGCCCGCCACATGCCCACCCACATCTTCATCCAGCACGGCATGTGGGACCTCGTGTCGGGCCACAACCAGAGCGCCTACGACGCGGCCCGCGACCTGTGGGTGCCGGGCGACAGCGTGGGCGACACCGTGCACCCCCTCGACTGGGGCCAGTACGGCGACCTCCAGCTCGGCGACTACGCCAAGGCGCGCACGTGGATCGAGCGGCTGGAGATGGTCATCGAGGAGAGCGAGGGACAGGCCCGCAGCGTCAACACCCTGCCGCTTCTGAACGCGCGCTACGTGGTCGAGACCGAGGAGTGGAACGTGCTGCCGGTGACCGACGACTCGCCGGCCGCCGAGCTGCTCGCCACCGGCATCAGCGCCGTCAAGACCGGCGACCTCGCCACCGCCGGGGCGGCGGCGGAGCGCTTGAAGGCGCTGGCCGAGGACGGCGGCCCCGTGAACCGGATCATGTATCGCGAGGTGGCGGCGCTCGTGCACGTCGCCAAGGGCGAGGCCGACGCGGCGACGGCCCTGATGGACGAGGCCATCGAGCTGACCGGCGGCATGCGGCTGCCCAACGGTGCCGCGAGCCCCGTCAAGCCGCCCTACGAGCTCTACGGTGAGATCCTGCTCGAGCTCGACCGGCCGGCCGACGCGGTGGCCAAGTTCGAGACGTCGCTGGAGCGGATGCCGGGCCGCGTGCGGTCCGTGCTCGGCCTCGCCCGCGCCGCCGCCCGGACCGGCGACAGCGCCACCGCGGCCGAGCAGTACTCGCTGCTGCTGTCCACATGGCAGGGCCGCGACGAGCTGCCGGGCCATGACGAGGCCAGCCGGTACCTGCAGCAGACGAACGACCAGTAGCCGGTCGGCCGCATGGCTCTGGAGCCTGGAGATCGGGCGATGGGCGTGGCGCTCTCGTCACGCCCATCGCTCTCGGCGGCCCGGCTGCCGGTGACCAGAGGCGATCTGGAGAAGCTCGAGTTGCGTGTCACCCTCAAGGTGTACGCTGCGGTCGTGGCGGGGGTCGCCTTGATCAAGGCGCTCGATTTTCTGATCGGATGACCTGTCGGGAAAGCGCCCCGGCGCCGTCGCTTCGTGACTTGCGGGACCTCATCCTGGAGGGGATGAACAGCGGGCCCGGCAGGCCCGCCACGGAGGTTCTCGACCGTCTCGAACGGAAGTACCGCCGTCTTGCCGAGCGTGGCGACGCCGGATGACGGCGGGCGTCCGGGTGCTACCAGCGATCGAAGCGCACCAGCTCGCGGTCGATCATGTCGATGCGCGGGCGGCCCGACGCGGCCATGTTCCTCGCCAGCTCGGTCTGCAGGATCTCGACCACCGTCCGCACGCCTTCGGCCCCGTAGGCGGCGAGGCCCCACATGGGGGGCCGGGCCACCATCACCGCGGAGGCGCCGAGGGCGAGGCCCTTGAGGACGTCGGTGCCGCGCCGGAAGCTGCCGTCGACGAGGACCGGGACGCGGCCGGCCACCGCGTCGGCGACCGCCGGCAACACGTCGACGGGCAGGGCGCCGCCGACGCCGTGGCTGGAGACGACGAGGCCCCCGGCGCCCCGGTCGAGGGCGGTCTCCGCGCCGGCCGCGTCCATGATGCCCTTGACGATGACGGGCACGTCCACCGCCCCGCTGACCCGCTCGACGGCGGCCCAGTCGGGCGGCGCGGGGGCGCCGCCCTCGGCGACGCCCACCGTCACGCAGACCGCGCGGCAGCCCGCCTCGACCGCCCGCGCGGCGTCGTCGGGCAGCGTGGCCGCATCGGAGTACTGCTGATACCAGACCGGCTCGTCGCTCGCCGCCGCGACCGCGTCGATGGCGTGGCCGCCGCGTCCGGTGGCGACCATCACCGCCTTGCCGGCCGAGGCCCCGCGCGCCGTCGCGAGCTCGCCGTCGGGGTGCAACCGGTCCTGGTCGCCCACCGGCCCCACGATGATGGGGGCGAACATGTCGTGCCCGTACAGCGGGGTGGTCAGGTCGAGGTCCATCGCGTAGACCATGAGCCGCTGGCGCAGGGTCATCTTGTCGAACGACCGCCGGTGCCCGCCGCTGATGGCGTCGAACCGTTGCGGCGCCAGCACGAGCCGGGCCATCGCCTCGAACTCCGGCACGTTGACCAGCTCGAGCACCGGGGCCAGCCGGTCGTTCGGGGGCGCGCCGCCCCCGGGCTGACCCTGGGCGCGAACCACGGGCGAGCCGCCGACGAACTTGCCGAACCGCCGCAGGGATTCCCTTCGATCGACCTTCATCGCTCTGTCGCCTTTGCTGTGCGGGGCACGTCGCTTCCGGTGAATCCATACGAGGTTGCCGGGTCGCGCCAAGCCGGAATCGTGGCGGCTCGCATGCCGTCGGGAGCGGCGTTGCCGGGAGGCCGACAGGGGCGTCTAGATGAGTCCCGTCGTCCAGAGCACGTAGACCACGACCATCGCGGTGACGCCGTTGACGAAGGTCACCCCCCCGTAGGACAGCAGGGCCGACTTGAGGGGCATGCGGGACAGCGACGCGCAGACCCAGAAGTAGCTCGAGTTCACGTACTTGATGATCATGGAGCCGGCCGCGCCCGCGAGCATCGTCGCCTCGGGGCTCAGCCCCAGGGTGTCCATCATCGGGGCGGCGACCGAGGCGGCGGTGATGACCCCCACCGTCGTCGACCCGGTGATCATGTTGCCGGCCACCCCGAGCACGAACGGCAGGAAGATGGCGGGCAGGCCGGTGGCCGCGACGGCCTCGGCGATGGCGTCGACGGCGGGCGTCTCCCGCAGGATCTGGCTGAGGGCGCCGCCGAGGCCCGTCACCATGATGATCATCGCCGATGCGCGCAGGGCGTCCTCGATCCACTGCCCGGTGCGGACCGCCGCCTGGTCGGCTTTCGTGTTGCGATAAGCGAGCAGCACCCCGATGCCGAGGGCGACGACCGGCCACCCGAGATAGCGCATGGCCGCGTTGACGAGATGGTCCTCGGGCAGCGCGAACGCGGTCACGCTCTGGCCCGCGATGAGGCCGAGGGGGATCAGGATGGGGGCGTAGGCGCGCCACGTCGACGGCAGCTCCGACGCGCGCCCCTGCTCGATGAACGACTGCCCCACGAACTCCCGCGACGGCGGCGACTCGATGTGCGGCCCCGCGAGGCGGGCGTAGACCCACCCCGCGAGCGACGCGATCAGGGTGACGATGCCCCCGTAGAGGATGACCCGGCCGATGTCGGCGCCGACGAGGGCGACGGCGGCCAGCGGCCCCGGCGTCGGCGGGACCATGGCGTGGGTGAGCTGCATGGCCCCCACGAGCCCGGTCGCCATCACGCTCATGTTCAGGCCGCTGTTGAGGGCGGCCGAGTGCACGAGGGGGTTGAGGATGAGATAGCCGACGTCGGAGAAGATGGCGAGGCCGATGACGAAGCCGCTCAGGGTGAGGGCCAGCGGCATGCGCTTCTCGCCCACCCAGCGGATCATCGACTCGGTGATCCGCTCGATGCCCCCGGTATGCTTGAGGGCCTCGGCGAGGATGGACCCGAGCACGATCACCACCGCGATGCCCTGGATGGTCCGGCCGAAGCCCTGCTCGAAGGCGTCGATGAACGTCCGGGTGTCGACGCCGGGAATCAGCGCGAACAGCGCGATGGGCACGAGCAGGGCGATGAAGACGTGCCAGTTGAAGCGGGTGATCAGCAGGAAGAGCAGCGCGACCACGGCGACGAGGCCGGCGATGGCGATGAACGCGCTTTCGGTGATCATGGTCTGTGAGCCTCGGCCGGGGGCCGTGGCCCGATCCTATATCAGCCGGTGCGGTCCGGCATGACCCGACACGGAACGGCGCCATGATCGTGATGAAGTTCGGCGGCAGCTCTCTCGCGACGAGCGACGCGCTGACGCGCGTCGCGGGGTTGATAGCCGATCGCGCCGACCGCGCGCCGGTGGTGGTGGTCTCGGCGATGGGACGGACCACGGACGGGCTCGTGGCCGCCGTCGACCTCGCCGCGCACGGTGGGCTGGCGGACGCCCGGCGGCGGGTCGCGGCCATCCGCGGCGACCTGCTCGCGGCGGCGGCGCCGGTCCTCGCCGACGTGCCGGGTCTCGAGCGCCTCGTCGACGCGCACTGCGACGAGCTCGACCGCACCCTGGCCGAGATCGCGGCGGCGGACGGGTGGTCGCGCCCCCGGCTGACCGACGCCGCGCTCTCGCACGGCGAGCGCATCTCCAGCCTCGTGATGGCGCGGCTGCTCGGCCAGCGCGGCCTCGACGCCGTGCACGTCGACGCGTGCGACGTCCTGGTGACCGACAACCGGTTCACCGAGGACCCCGTGTTCGGCTCGACGAACGCGCGGATCGACCGCCTGGTCCGGCCGCACGCGGCGGCGGGGCGGGTGGCGGTGATGGGCGGGTTCATCGCCCGGACCGTGGACGGGCACCTGTCGACGCTGGGCCGCGGCGGCTCCGACTTCAGCGCCTCCATCATCGGGGCGGGCATCGGGGCCGACGAGATACAGATCTGGACCGACGTCGACGGCGTCATGACCGCGGACCCATCGGTCGTCCCCGACGCCCGGCCCCTGCCGCGGATCTCGTTCGCCGAGGCGTCCGAGCTGGCCTACTTCGGTGGCCGGGTGCTGCATCCGCGCACGGTGCTGCCCGCCGTCGAACGCGACATCCCGGTGCGGGTCCTCAACTCTCGGAAGCCCGAGGTCGAGGGCACCCTCATCGTCGCCGCGTGCCCGCCGTCGGACCTCGTCGTCAAGTCGATCGCCTACAAGGAGGGCATCACCGTCATCGACGTCCGGTCGACGCGGATGCTCATGGCGCACGGGTTCCTCGCCGCCATCTTCGAGGTCTTCGACCGGCTGGAGACCGCCGTCGACGTGGTGTCGACCTCCGAGGTCGCGGTGTCGCTGACCATCGACCGCACCGACCGGCTGGCCGATCTCGTGGGCGAGCTGCGGCGCATCGCCGAGGTGGAGCACACCGGCGGGCAGGCCATCGTCTGCCTGGTGGGCGAGGCGATACGCGACACGCCGGGGGTGGCCGCCACCGCGTTCACCGCCTTGCGCGCCATCAACGTCCGCATGGTGTCGCAGGGCAGCGCCCGCACCAACTTCAGCCTCGTCATCGACGAACGCGACGTGCCCGCCGCCGTGCGCGCCCTCCACGCGGCGTTCTTCGAGGCGGAGGGAGAGTGAACCCCTGCCGCTTCAGCCGCTTCACGTACCGGTTCGGTTTCGCCGTCGAGAAGTCGCGTGTTCTCTCATCGCGTCGGTCCAGCGAATTCTACCGCCAGTCGTCGATGACGAAGAGGCCGGCGCGGTGGTAGCCGGGGTCGTGGGGGCGGTGCATGCAGACGCCCTGGATCACGGTGCGGAAGCCGGCCGCGCGCAGGGCGCGGTACGCCTCGACGCGCGCCAGGCTGACCCCGGCGTCGAGGTGGGCGAGGCGGCGGGACGCGGCGAGCCAAAGGCAGGCGACCACGAGCCGTTCGAACCGGCCGGCCGCGCCCGGCCCCGGGCGGGCCGCCCCGAACTTCACGTAGCAGCGCCCGGCGCCGGCCTCGGTGCCGGCGCCGCAGTGGCAGACCGCGAAGCCGTCGGGGTGGCCGGGGTCGCCCAACAGGACCGTGTCGCCCAGCGACTGGGCCTCCGCCGCCGTCACCTCGCGATCGAGATCCAGCCCGTCGTAGAGCATCGCGGACAGCCGGCGGCAGGCGTCGCGCACGGCCGGCCGGTCGGGGGGAGCGATGCGGGAGTAGAGCCGAGCGTCGGCCGGTTCGGGGACCTCGGACACGGGCTTCGTCATGACCGCGGTGAGGTAGCGGGGCCAGAACCCGAACTTCTGGTAGAGCCCCACGTGCTTCGGGCTGTGGGGAAACGTGAACAGCCCCGCGTGGGTGACGTCCCAGGCCGCGAACAGGTCGAGGGTCGGCTCGAGCAGGCGCGAGGCGACGCCGCGGGCCCAGTGTTCCGGGGCGACGGTCAGGGGACCGAGGCAGCCGACGCTGCCCCAGCGCGTGGCGAAGTTGGAGCCGACGACGCCGCCGTCGACGAGGGCGGCGAGCGCCGCCGACGGGTCGGCCCGCCACCGCGAGCGCACGAAGTTGCGGTCGGCCATGAACCGGGCGGGGTCGGCGGCGCCGAGGAAGGCGCCGAACGCCCGCTGCATGATGCGGGTGGCGGCGGGCAGGTCCGGCTCTCGCAGGGCCCGCACCTCGATCTCCGCCCGCCCGGACCGTGGTCCGTCCGCCATTGCCGGTCTCCTCCCGCCGCATGCGCCCCCCCGGCGCCAGCGCGCTGGCGGTGTCCCGGCGAAGCCTGCGGTCCTCGCTCGTGTCGGCCTACACACGCCGCGCCCCGGCCCCGCGTTAGAATTGACACCTTGCGGTTCGAGGCAAGTCCCGGCGTCGTACGCGTCGGGTTCGCCGGGCCGTGGCTGCGGCCCATGATGACACTGCGACGGGGGGTTCCGCATCTCCCCGGGCGCCGCGCGCCGGGGCGCGAGCGACCCTTCTCGCGAACGCCGCGAGTTCACCGGCGCGCCGGGCGCCGGCCCCGATCATGACCGAGACCACGCTCCTCCGGCGCATGGCCGACTTCGATCTGACCGACACCCAGCGGCAGGTGCGGGCGGCGGTGCGCGAGTTCGCCGAGCGCGAGATTCTGCCGACCGTCGAGCAGAACGAGAGGGACCGGCGCTATCCCCGAGAGCTGATCGCCAGACTGGCCCCGCTGGGCTATCTCGCGCCTCTCATTCCCGAGGAGTACGGCGGCTCGTTCAGCGACGTGGTGACCTACGGCATCGTCTGCGAGGAGCTCGCCCGCGTCGACTGGGTGGTCGCCTCCGCGGTGTCGGTCGCCAACTCGCTGGTCGGCAGCGTGATCCTGAAGTTCGGGACCCCGGCGCAGCGGCAGCGGTGGCTGCCGCCGCTCGCGGCCGGCGAGATCCTGGCGTCGGCCTGCCTCACCGAGCCCGGCGGCGGCACCGACCTCGCGTCGCTGCGCACCCGCGCCCGCGCCGTCGACGGCGGCTGGGTGCTCGACGGCAGCAAGGTCTTCATCTCCCACGCGGCCGAGGCGGGGGTCTTTCTCGTGCCCGCCACCGTCGATCCCGAGCAGGGGCATCGCGGGGTCACCATGTTCCTCGTCGAGCCGTCGGCCCCGGGCATCTCGATCGCCCCGCTGCCGATGCGCACCCTGCAGCGCGACAACATCGCCGAGGTGCACTTCTCGGAGGTCCGGGTCGGCGGCGACGCCCTCCTCGGCGAGGTGGGCCGGGGGTTCCCCGTTCTCGGCTCGGCTCTCGACACGGGGCGGTTCTCGGTGGCCGCCCGGTGCGTCGGGCAGGCGCAGCGCGCCATCGATCTCACCCTGCCCTACGCCCGCGAGCGGCGGGCGTTCGGGCAGGCGATCGGCGAGTTCCAGATGGTGCAGCAGAAGATAGCCGACATGATCTGCCGCACCGAGGCGGCGCGGGCGCTGGTCTACCGCCTCGGCCGGATGAAGGACGCGGGGGTGGAGCGGTGCTCGATGGAGGCGTCGATGGCCAAGCTCACCGCGAGCGAGGCGGCCACGCGGAATGCGCTCGACGCCATCCAGATCTTCGGGGGCTACGGGTTCTCGGCGGAGTACGAGGTCGGCCGGCTGCTGCTCGAGGCCAAGACCCTCGAGGTCGGCGAGGGGACGAGCGAGCTGCATCGCAAGCTGATCGCCGAGTTCAGCCTGGGCCTGCGCTGACGTCCGCGCCGCGGCCGTCCGCTCCGGTGAAGGCGGGCGGACGCCGTTTCCGTGAATGCCGGTCGTTCGTCTGCGTATGAATCATGACGATGCGACACGAGGAGGCGGCGGCCCGGTCGTTGGCGAGGGTGCCCGCCCGGGCGTCGAGGGGGGTGCGCGTGTCCCTCTCCATCGCCGCCGCGGTGCTCGCGCTCGGGGCGGCGGTGGTGTGGCTGGGGCCGATCCTCGTCAGGCAGACCGTCCGGCTGCTGAACTTCTCGGTGCAGGGATTCGTCTGGATCGTTGGCGGGCTCGAGCAGGGCCTCGACGCCTGGAGCCTCGCCGCGGAGATTGCGCGGGCGATCGGCGCCGGCCTGACCACGCCGGGGGTCGGAGCCGGCATCGTCCTCATCGAGATCGTCGGGGTCGCGGCGCTCTACGCGCTGCATCGGCTGCTGTCGAACGACAAAGGGGCGGGGCGATGATCAGGGGTACCGTCGGACGGGGCGCAATGCCCCTGGCCTCACGGACCGGTCGACCTCGGCGGGGCGCCTGCCTCGGGCTCATCGGCGTGCTCGCGACCGGAGCGCCGCTGCTTGCGCAGCCACCCGGGACCGAGGGGCTGCGGGACGAGGTGGACGCCGCGTACCGGGTGATCGCGACGAGCGGCGGCATCGGGCTGTTGCCGCGCGATGACGGCGGGGGCGTCGCGTTGATCGAGCTCCGGGGCGAGGCCGTCTACGTCGATGGCGACGGCCCGTTGAGCGTGCAGGGGCTGACCGACGCGCTCGGCGGCGGGGCCGCGGCTCCGCTGCTCCGGTTGCGGCGCCTCGACGCGGGGCGGCAGCGAGCCGTCCTGGGGTTGCCGCCGGTCGCCGGCGTTGCCGATGACGATGCCGCGGAGCCTGCCGACGCCCTCGGCGCCGCGGCCGACACCGCCGCCCCCGCCGCGGATGCCGGCGCCCCCGCCGAGGACGCGGGCGCCCCCGCCGAGGACGCGGGCCTCGCCGGGGCCGCCGCCGCCCCCGCCGCGGCCGCCGCCGGCGGTGGTATCGGGGCCGAGGATGCCGCCGACGAGGCGGCGCCCGAGGTCGCGACGCCGGCCGCGGCCGCCGGGTCGGCGGATCCGGCGCAGAGCCGCCGCACCGTGCGCGGCGACATCGTGCGCTTCGGCGGGTACGTTCACGTGCCCGCCGACGAGCGGTTGGCCGGCGACGTGGTCCTGATCGGGGGCCGCCTGCGGGTGGACGGAGAGGTCACCCGGGACGTCGTCGTGATCGGCGGGTCGGCCGAGTTCGGACCCGAGGCCGTGGTCCGGCGCGACGTCACCGTCGTCGGCGGCCGCGTGACGCGGCATCCCGACGCCCGTTTCGACCGCGAGCTGAACGAGGTCGGCTTCGGCAGCCTCGACCTGAACCTGGGCGGTTTCGGGAACGGGTTCTGGTGGCCGCGCCCGACGCCGTTCTACCGCTCGTCGAGCGACCTGATGGAGACGTTGTTCCGGTTCGCGTTTCTCGGCCTCCTCGGGTCGGTGGTGCTGCTGGTCGCGTCCGGCGCCGCGCGTCGCGTGGCCGACCGGGTGACCCGCGAGCCGGTCAAGGCCGGCGTCGTCGGGTTCTGCGCCCAGCTCCTGTTCCTCCCCCTGTTGATCATCGGGAGCGTGGCGCTCGTCATCACCCTCATCGGGATTCCGCTGCTGGCGCTGATGCCGCTGGTCGTGGTCGCGGCCCTGGTGGTCCTCCTGCTCGGATTCACCGGCGTCGTCCAGCTCGTCAGCCGGCTGTTCGCCGGGGGGCAGCGATCCGACTTCGTGCTGTTCTGGGTCGGCCTGGTGCTGTTGATGGCCCCCGCGTTCTTCGGCGACGCGCTGGACCTGGTCGGCGGGCCGTTCCGCCTCTTCGCGGTGATTCTCGGCGTGACCGGCTTCCTGGTCGAGTACCTGGCCTGGACCGCGGGCTCCGGGGCCGTCATCCTGAACTGGTTCGGCGGCGACCCGGCGGCCGTCGCGGGGCCGCCGCCGCCCATCCCGCCCCCGGCCTCGCCGTCGCCGCCCCTGCCGCCGCCCGCGAGCCCCGCCTGACGGCCGCCGCCGGCGCGCGGACGGTCAGCGGCCGGCGTCGGCCGGTTCCACCCGGACCTCGCGCAGGAACGCCCCGAACGCCGCCTCCCAGCGGGCGATGGTGCGGGCGGGTCCCGTGAGCTTGAAGAACCAGGGGCCGACCGGGCTCTCCACCACCGCCGCCAGCAGGCGGAAGTCCGGCTTGTCGAGGCGCTCGGCCGCCCCCGGGCGGACCGCCGCCACGTAGGTGCCGGGCACGTCGAGGAGGGTGACGTCGAGCCCGTTGGCGTCGAACGCGGTCGTCGCCGCGACCTCGAAGGACGAGCGGCCGTCCGGCTGCTCCATCTGTCCGATCCAGCGCTGCAGGTTGGCGTCGACCGCACCGCCGCCCCCGCCGAAGTAGAACACCACCAGCTCGCCGTCCTCGGGGTCGCCGGGGACCCTCGGCAGCCGGAACTGCGCGACCCGCATCGGCGACGCGGCGGGCTCCTCGATCCACTCGGCCGGCGGCTCGTAGCGCAGCGCCGGCTGGGCCGCGACGGGCGCGGCGAGCGCCCCCGCGAGGATGGCGATCATGGTGAGGCGGAACCGCAGGCTGCTGGACATGGCGCGATCGTACCATGGGATCCGGCCGCAGTATGATCCGTCCGATGATCACGACGACCCGTCACCACGTGCAGACCACGGGCCAGGGGGACGTGCACGACATCACCGCCATCGTGGCCCGCGTGGTGACCGAGTCCGACCTGTCGAGCGGCCTCGCGACGGCCAGCGTCGTCGGATCGACGGCGGTGGTGACCACCATCGAGTTCGAGCCGGGGGCGGTCGCGGACCTGAACCGGCTCCTCGACCGGCTCGCGCCGCGCGACGGCGACTACGCCCACCATGCGCGATGGGGCGACGACAACGGCTCCAGCCACGTGCGGGCGGCGCTGATGGGGCCCTCCCTCACCATCCCGTTCGAGCGCCGGCAACTGATTCTGGGGACCTGGCAGCAGATCGTGCTGCTCGAATGCGATACGCGCCCGCGGCGGCGGCCCTTCGTCGTCCAGCTCATGGGCGAATAGGTGGGTCGGACGCCGAGCGGAGCGACGGGCGACGATTTGGCGGGCCGGGCCGCAGGCCGGACGCCCGCCGTCCGCGCGACACCCCTCACGTGAAGTCATCATGACGCTGGAGTGGACCCGGGAAACGCTCGACAACGGCCTCGACGTCATCGTGCACGAGGACCACCGGTGTCCCATCGTGGCCGTGAACCTCTGGTACCACGTCGGCTCGCGGAACGAGTCTCCCGGCCGGACCGGGCTCGCCCACCTGTTCGAGCACCTGATGTTCGAGGGCTCCCTCCACCACGACCGCAACTACTTCACGCCGCTGCAGCAGGCGGGGGGCGCCGTCAACGGGTCGACGAGCTGCGACCGCACGAACTACTGGGAGGTCGTCCCCGCGAACGCCCTCGACCTCGCCCTGTGGCTGGAGTCCGACCGCATGGGGTACCTGCTGCCGGCCCTGACCGCCGGGAAGTTCGACAACCAGCGCGACGTGGTCCTGAACGAGCGCCGGCAGCAGTACGAGAACCGGCCCTACGGACTGGCGCTGATGGCCCTCATGGCCGCCCTCTTCCCGCCCGACCACCCGTATCACTGGGCGACCATCGGGGAGGTCGCGGACCTCCGGGCCTTCACCCTCGAGGACGCCCGCGCGTTCTTCGGCACCTGGTATCACCCCGGCAACGCCTCGTTGACGGTGGCCGGCGACGTGGAGACGGGGGCGGCGATGGCGGCGGTGCGGCGCCACTTCGAGGAGATCCCCGCCGGACCGCCCGGGTCCCGCGCGGGGCGGCCGCGGGACGGGGCGTCACGGCCGGGCGCGCCGGCCTCGCCGGAAGCGCCGGCGGGGGAACGACGCCTCCTGCTCGAGGACCGCGTGGAGCTGCCGCGGCTGTATCTGGCTTGGCGGACGCCGGCGCTCTTCGACGAGGGCGACGCCGGCATGGACCTGCTGGCCCACGTGCTCGCGGGCGGCAAGACCTCGCGGCTGTACCGGGCGCTCGTGCATGACCGCCGCATCGCCACCGACGTCAGCGCCGCCCAGGGCTCGCGGGAGCTGAGCGGCTGGTTCTGCATCACCGCGACGGCCGCCCCCGGCCGCGGCCTCGCCGACCTCGACGACGTGATCCGCGGCGAGCTCGACGCCCTCGCCGGGGACGGTCCCGACGCGGACGAGCTCGAGCGCGCCCTCGCCCAGGTGGAGGCGCAGTTCGTGTACGGCCTCCAGACGGTTGGCGGATTCCATGGCCGCTCCGACCAGCTCAATGCCTACAACGTCTACACCGGGGACCCGGGTTTCCTGGGCCGCGACCTCGCCCGCTATCGCGAGGCGGGCACGGTCCACGTCCGGGAGCTCGCCCGGCGGCTGACGCCGGGCGGCCGGGTGGCGCTCAGCATCGTGCCGGCCGGCGAATCGGCGCGGGGCCTGGCCGGATCGGCCCGGGCGGAGGTCTCGTGACGGCGGCGGCGGACCGGACGCGGCTGCCCCGGCCGGGCCCCGCCCCGGCGGCGCGGTTCCCCGCCGTGGCCCGCCGGCGCCTGGCCTCGGGGATGGCCCTGCGGACGGGTCGGCATCCGGGCCCGCCGGTGGTCCACTGGCTGCTGCTCTGGCCCGCCGGCGCCGCCGCCGACCCCCCGGCGCAGCCGGGCCTCGCCGCTCTCGCCGCGGACCTCCTCGACGAAGGCACCGAGGCGCGGTCCGTCCTCGAGCTGCACGGCGCCCTCGACCGGCTCGGCGCGCGGCTCGGCGTGCAGGTCGGCGCGGACGCGACCATGGTGTCCCTCACCACCCTCGAGCACCATGCCGCCGACGGGCTGGCCCTGCTCCTCGAGATCGTGACCCGCCCCCGTTTCGCGGCCGGCGACTTCGACCGGGTGCGCGACCTGCGGCGCAGCCGGGTGCGACAGATGCGCACGGTTCCCGCCGCCGTCGCGGAGCGCGTCTACCTGGAGACCCTGTACGGCGAGCACCCGTACGGGCACCTCGGCATCGGCACCGACGAGGCGCTGTCGCAGATGACCGTCGACGATGTCCGGTGCTTCCACCGCGAGCGATACCGCCTCGGCGCCGCGACGCTGATCGCCACGGGGCCTCTCTCGGACGAGGCCTTCGCCGACATGGCGGAGCGGGCGGTGGAGAACCTGCCGGCGGGGGCGGCGGACGTGCGGGAACCCGACGCCGTCTCCGTTGCCGACGCCCCGTCGCCGCCGCCGGCCCGGCTGGTGCTCGTCGACCGCCCCGGGGCGGTGCAGTCGGAGCTGCGCATCGGCCATGTGGCGGCGCCCCGCCGGACTCCCGATTATCATGCGCTGCAGGTGCTCAACATGGTGCTGGGCGGGCAGTTCGTCAGCCGCCTGAACCGGAGCCTGCGCGAGGAGAAGGGGTACACGTACGGGGTGCGGACGGCGTTCCAGTTCCGGCGCGCGCCGGGTCCGTTCGTGATGCAGGGCAGCGTGCAGGCCGACGCCACCGTCGAGGCGGTCCGCGAGGTGCTGGACGAGATGCGCGGGATCGGCGGAGAGCGGCCGGCGACGCCGCCGGAGCTCGATCTGGCGCGGTCGGCCCTGACCCGGGGGTTCGCCCGGGGGTTCGAGACGGCGGGGCAGGTAGCCCGGGGCGTCGCCCAGCTCGTGCAGTACGATCTGCCTGCCGACGAGCACGACCGGTTCGTGCCGGCGGTGGCCGCGGTGGACGGTGCGGCGGTGACCGCGGCCGCCGCGCGTCACCTGCGGGCCGACCGCGCGGTCGTCGTGGTCGTGGGGCCGGCGCCGCAACTGGAGCGGGGGCTCGGCACGCTGTCGCTCGGCGAGCCGCAACGGGTGGAGGGACAGGGCCAGGCGTCTGCGCCCCGGGAGTCTGCGCCGTAGAACGGCGCGGACTCCTGCAGGGTTGGTTGGGCGGTGAGCGGAGCCGTAGGCGACGCTCTCCGGGCTAGAACGGTGCAGACGCCTGGCAGGGTTGGTTGGGCGGTGAGCGGAGCCGTAGGCGACGCTCTCCGGGCTAGGAGAATGCGAGCATGAAGGCTGTCCGCTTCCACGAGCACGGCGGGCTCGACGTGCTCCGATGCGAGGAGGTTCCCGATCCGGAGCCGGCGCCGGGCGAGGTGCTGGTGCGGGTGCGGGCGTGCGCCCTCAACCACCTCGACCTGTGGCAGCGCCGCGGCATACCCGGCGTGCCGTTGCCCCACTGCCCCGGCACCGACATCGCCGGCGAGGTGGTGCGCGGCGAGGCCCCCGGGGTCGGCGAGGGGGTGCGGGTCCTCCTGCAGCCGGGCATAAGCTGCGGCCGCTGCGTCGCCTGCCTCAACGGCCGGGACAACCTGTGCCGAAGCTTCGGCCTCGTCGGCCACCAGTCGGAGGGCGGCTACGCCGAGCTCGTCACGGTCCCCGTCGAGAACGTGGTGCCGATCCCGGACGGCATCGGCTTCCTGGAGGCGGCGGCGTTCCCCCTCGCGTTCCTGACCGCGTGGCACATGCTGGTCACCCGGGCGCAGTTGCGCCCCGGGGAAACGGTGCTCGTCCTCGCCGGCGGCAGCGGCGTGGGGCAGGCCGCGATCCAGGTGGCGCGGGCCCAGGGCGCCCGCATCATCGCCACCGCCGGCTCGCCCGGGAAGATCGAGCGCGCGAAGGAGCTGGGGGCCCACGAGGTCATCGACCACTACCAGGAGGACATCGCCCGCGAGGTGCGGCGCTTCACCGACCGCCGGGGCGTGGACGTGGTCTTCGAGCACGTCGGGCAGGCCACGTGGGAGCAGTCGATGAAGAGCCTGCGGCGGGGAGGGCGCCTCGTCACCTGCGGGGCCACCACCGGGCCCGTCGGGTCGCTCGACATCCGGCATCTGTTCACGCGCCAGATCTCGCTGATGGGGTGCTACGTCGGGTCGAAGGGGGAGCTGCTCGAGGCGGCGGAGCTGTTCTTCGACGGCCGCTTCGCGCCCGTCGTCGACCGGACCTACCCCCTCGACGAGGCGGCCGAGGCCCAGCGGCGGCTCGAGGACCACGCCCAGTTCGGAAAGGTGGTCCTGGTGCCCTGAGGGTGGTTCGGGAAACCATTCCCCGCGGTTTCGCGTCCAAGGGATCGATGTCCGGGAGCACGTCCATGCGGAGCCTCGCCCGGATCAGCGTGAGCATCGTCGGCGTCGTCGGCGTGCTGGCGGTCACGGTGGCCGGGGCCACGATCTGGCTGCTGCTGACCGATCCCGTCACGGTGGCCGACGCGGTCAGCGAGGAGGACGTGACCCCCCTCGTCCGCGAGCTCGCCGCGGTCGTCTACGAGGCCATCCGGCGCCTCCTCGGGTATCTGTAGCCCGCCCATCGTCGATTGACACCTCCGCTTGGCGCACGACCGACCCTCGAGGAGTCCCGCCGTTCCACGGCCGCAACTCCTGGTCTGCCAATCGTCGCCTTCGCCTCTGCCTGGCGCCCGACCGGCCCTCCGGGAGTCCGCGCCGTTCCGCGGCGTCGGGCGCCCCTGCCCGCGGCCGGCCGCCCGTCTACAGGTTGCGCCGCAGGAACTGGATCAGGACGTAGCCGTCGAGCCACTTGAACGGCGCCTCGCCGGTCGTGTAGTGTCCGCAGGGCAGCGCGAAGACCCGGGGGCGGAGGCCGCGGCGCTCGAGCTCGGCCACGAACCGGCGGGACAGGTGGACCGGGAACGTCAGGTCGTAGCGCGCGTACACCAGCAGCACCCGGGTGCCGCGCAGCCGGTCGACGTAGGGGAGCGGGCTTATCGGGAGCCACAGGCGGCGGAGCCGGTCGAGCTCGATCGCCCCGTCGAGGCCGGCCCGCACGTGCTCGGTGGAGAGGCCGTCCCAGACCACGTCGGCGAAGTAGGCCGACACGTGGTTGAGGGCGGCGGCGGTGATGCGCGGCTCGTGGGCGGCGGTGAGGGAGGCGAGGCACGACCCGAGGCTGCTGCCCAGGATGCCGATGCGCTCGTGGCCCCGGGCGTCGAGCCACGCCACCGCGCGGCGAGCGTCGAGGACCGCCTGCCGGTTCACCTGCAGGGTGCGGCCGACGTTGGCGCTGACGATGTAGTCGGCGCGCTCGAGCTCGGGCGGCATGCGGGCGTCGTGGTAGGGCAGGCTCAGGCGCAGGGCGCTGATGCCGACCCGGGCGAGGAAGCGGCAGAGGCCGACGTGCCCCTCCGCGTCCGCGTTCCACTGCGGCAGGACGAGCACGGCCCGGCCGCGGTCTCCCGAGGCGGCCGGGAAGTACCGGGCGTGCACGGTGTTGTTGGCGGCGTGCGGCGTCTCGATCTGACTGGGGAAGGTCAGCCGATCGCCCCGTAGCGCGTAGCCGGGGCACGGCGCCGATGCGAACCAGTCGGGGTCGGACAGGGCCGCCGCCGCGGCCCGCTCCAGGCGCCGTGCGGGGTCTACGGACGGATCGCCGGGGTCGTCCAGCCAGTCGAGCCCCCAGTCGAAGGGCCGCACGACGCGGTTCGTGGTGGCGGCGGCGAGCCGCCGCTCCCACGCGTGAAAGAACCTCTCGATCACTTGTCCGGTTCCGGCATGAACGCCAACCCTTGACCAAGGAGTCGCGATGGGCATGACCACCGTCGGCGTGAGCGAGGCTCGACGCCTGCAGACCGAGGAAGGGTACACGTACGTCGACGTACGTTCGGTGCCCGAGTTCGAGAACGGGCATCCCGAGGGAGCCTGCAGCGTGCCGCTGCTGCATCTGAACCCGGCGACCCGGCAGATGCAGCCGAACCCCGACTTTCTCGCGGTGATGCAGGCGCACTTCCCGGCCGACGCGAAGCTGCTCGTCGGCTGCCAGATGGGCGGCCGCTCGGCCCGCGCGGCGCAACTGCTCGCGAGCGCCGGCTACGAGACGGCGGTGAACGTGGACGGCGGCTTCGGCGGGCGCCGGGACCCCGCCACCGGGCAGGTGATGGCCGAGGGCTGGGGCCCCGCCGGGCTCCCGGTGGAGGCCGGCGGCGGGGGAGACCGCGGCTACGAGGCGCTCCGCCGGAAGGCGGCCGAGGGGAGCGCACCGGCGGGGTGACGACGCTCAGCCCGACAGCGCCGCCTCGCACGCCTCCGCGACGTCGATCAGGTGGTCGGTGCGGTGCCGCCGGCCGACGAGCTGCAGGCCGCAGGGCAGTCCGCCGCCGGTCGATCCGCAGGGGATCGAGACGGCCGGGTGCCCGGTGGCGTTGAAGAGCTGGGTGAGCCGCAGCGTGAGCGGCCGCAGCGGCTCCGGCCGGCCGTCGATCTCCACCGTCGCGGCGCCCAGCCGCGGCGCCGGCAGCGCGAGGGCCGGCAGCACGAGGGCGTCGCAGCCGGCGAGGGCCGCGTCGACGGCGTCGGCGAGCACGGCCCGCCCGCGCCGGGCGCGGACGTAGTCCTCGGCCGTCACGTAGCGTCCCAGCTCGAGCCGCAGCCGCACGTCGGCGCAGTAGCGGTCGGCATGGCGGTCGAGGCCGTGCGCATGCGCGGCGGCGGCCTCGGGCAGCAACAGGTGCAGGCAGACGGCGGGGGTGTCCTCGGCGTGCCGGACGGGCGCGTCGCGCACGTCCCACCCCCCGTCGCGCAGGCGTCTCACGGCCCGCTCGAAGGTCGCGCGAACCTCTGCATCCAAGCGATCCAGGAAGAACGGCCGCGGACGGCAGAGCCGCCGCGTCACGGGGTCGCGGGCCGCGGGGCGGGCGGGATCGGTCCCCCGCAGGGCGCGGAAGACCAGCCGGGCGTCGGCCACGCAGCGCGCGAGCGGACCCACGTGGTCGAGGCTCGGCGCGAGGGGGACGACGCCGTCGCACGGCACCTCGCCGAAGGTCGGCTTCAGCCCCACGAGGCCGCAGGCGGCGGCGGGGATGCGAATGGACCCCCCGGTGTCGGTGCCCACGGAGGCCCAGGCCATGCCCGCGGCCACCGAGACCGCCGACCCGCTGCTCGACCCGCCCGGCGAGCGGCCGGGGTCGAGAGGGTGCCGGGTGGGGCCGAACGCCGAGTCCTCGCCGGTGGTGCCGAACGCGAACTCGTGCAGGTTGCACTTGCCGATGACGATCGCGCCCGCCGCCCGCAGCCGTTCCACGACCGCGGCGTCGGCGGCCGGCGCCGCTCCGCGCGGGACACGGGAGGCGGCGGTGGTGGGCACGCCCGCGACGTCGATGAGGTCCTTGACGGAGACGGGCACCCCGTGCAGGGGACCGCGGTAGCGACCGGCCGCGATCTCCCGCGCCGCCGTGTCGGCCTCGGCCCGGGCCGTCTCGTCGAGGACTCTGGTGAAGGCGTTGAGGGTCCCGTCGCGGTCCCGGATGCGCTCGAGGGCGGCGTCGAGGACCTCGCGCACCGAGACCTCCCCGGTCCGGATCGCAGCCGCGATCCGATGCAGCGGCCGATCGCACCAAGACGTCGTCACGGCTCTTCCGGGGTGGGCGGCGCGGGGTCCGGCGCAACCGCCTCCCGGTTCCAGGACGCGGCGCGCAACTGCCGGGTCGCTTCGGCCAGCGCGGCGAGGCGCGGCGCCAGCTCGGGCAGTCGCCGCCGCTCGGCGTCCGCCGTGGCGGCGCGCAGCCACTCTTCGATGGTCGGGCGGCGCGTCATCGGAGCCTGACCGACACCGCGATGCCGTCCCCCACCGGGAGGAAGCTGGTCAGGAAACGAGGATCCTCCGCCAGCCGCCGGTTGCCCGCGGCGACCGCGTTCGTCTCCTCCGCCAGCCGGTCCGGTGCCCCCCCGAGCCCGGCCGCGGCCTCGACGGACCGGAGCACGTTGCCGGTCACCAGCACGCCGCCCGGCCTGAGCAGAGCCGCCCACCGGTCGAGCAGGCGCACGTGCCGCCCCTCGCGGCCGGCGTCGAAGATCACGTCGAAGGGCCCGGCCACCTTGTGCACCATGCGGGCGGCGTCGCCGACGATGACGTGGGCCCGGTCGCCGAGTCCCGCCGCCTCGAGATGGGCCCGCGCCATCGCGGCCCGGCCGGGATCGAGCTCGATCGAGAAGAGGCCCCCGTCGTCGGGCAGGGAACGGGCGAGCCACAGGGCGGCGTAGCCGTTGGCGGTGCCGATATCGAGCACGCGGCGGGCGCCCGCGGCCAGGACCACCGCCTCGAGGAACCGGCCGACCGTGCGGCCGACGAGGGGCAGGCCCTCCGCCCGCGCTTCCGCCGCGGCGCGATCCAGGAGCGGATCTTCCGGCGTCAGCGACGCGAGGTGCTCCTCCATCTCCGGCGTGACGATCATGGCATCAGACCATCGCCTCGTCGTGCACCGCCTCGCCGCGCTCGAACCGGTCGGGCGCGAAGGCGCCGACGTCGACGGTCTCGGTCCGGCCGAGGCGGATCAGCTCGGACAGCACCTTGCCGACGGCGGGGGCGATCATCAGGCCGTGACCGCTGTACCCGTTGGCGAGGACGAGGCCGGGGGCGGCCGGGTGCTCGCCGAGCAGGGGGTTGTGGTCGGGGGTCATGGCGTAGAGCCCCGCCCACCCCTCGATCATCTCTATCGGCGACAGCCCCGGCATCCGCGCCTGGAGCGGCGGCAGGAAGTCGGTTTCCCAGCGGGAGTGGTCGCAGGCGAAGTTCTCGCCCGGGGGTTCGTCGAGCCTGGTGCAGGCGACCACCAGGCGGTCCGGCCCCGGGCGCTCGCCGGTGTCGTCGTGCCGCCAGTGCACCCCGGAGGGGTCGACGATCATCGGGAGCCGGTAGGGGAGCCGCGCCGGCAGGGCGCACCGGAACAGGTGCTGGCGGACGGGCTCGACCGGCAGGTCGAGTCCGGCCATCGCCGCGAGCCGCCGCGCGAACGGCCCCGCCGCGTTGACGACGACGTCGGCCGCCAGCCGCTCGCCGTCGTCGAGGACGACCCCGGCCACGCGGCCCCCCCGCCGCATCAGGTCGACGACCTCGGCCGCGACGTAGCGGACCCCGGCCGCCGACGCCGCCGCGCGGAACCCCGCGAGCACCTCGCGCGGCTCGCCGTAGCCGTCGTCGGGGCCGAAGACCCCGAAGCGGATGTCGTCGAGCCGCAGGTCGGGGGCCATGGCCCGGATGTCGTCGACCTCGAGCCGCCGCACCCGCGCCCCGAGGCGGCGCTGCCGCTCGAGCCGGGCCGCGAAGCGGTCGGCCGCCGCCTCGTCGACGAGGAAGAGGTAGCCGCGCTGGCGGAAGTCGGCGCGGGGCGCGTGGCCGGGCACCCGCATCACCCGGTCGAACTCGGCGTAGAACCGCGTGCCGTACTGCGCGAGCCGGATGTTGACGGTCGAGCTGAACTGCTGCCGGATGCCGCCCATGGCGAGGAACGACGAGGCGCGCGCATAGGTGGCGTCGCGCTCGACCACCGCCACGGGGCCGGGATGGCCGTCGCGCAAGAGGTGGTACGCGATGCTTGAGCCGATGACGCCGCCGCCCACGACGACGACGGACCCCGCCGTCCCCGTCATCGCCGTCTCTCCGACCGTCCGGCGCGGCTCGCCGCCGGTTCTCCGGCCCGGCCCCGCGGCGGGCGCCCGCGCTCCAGGTAGTGCTTGAGGGCGACGAGCGAGGTCTCCCAGCCGCTGCTGATGACGCGGTAGTAGCGCTCCCAGCGCGGCCCCTCGTCGGAACCGCTCTGCCGGACCTGCAGGCGGGTGGACGCGCCCCGCGTATGGCAGCGCACGTCGAGGGCCATCGGGCCGAAGGCCAGGGCGTCGGGCGGCAGCCAGTAGGCGCCGGCGAGCGAGAACGCCCGCCCCGGGCGGTAGTCCATCACCGTGCCGTAGAACACCCCGCCGAGGGTGCCGAGCAGCTCGTCGCGGAACGGGGTGGCGTCCCATTCGACGGCGTAGATCCCGAGGGGGCGGGGCGTCGTCACCGAGCGGACGGTGTCCCACCACAACGGCAGCGCCGAGGGATCGAAGAAGGCGTCGAGGACCGCCTCGGGCCGCGCGGTGATCGGGATCGTGTGCTCGAACTCGAGCGGAGAAGGGGGAGTGGCCATGTCGGTCAGGGGGCGGGCCGCTTCCGGGTCGGCGTTCGATTGTCCGGCGGGGTGTCAGTACGACAGGTAGCGCTCGCGCAGTCCGCGAAACCCGTCGAGGTCCGCCTGCCATTCCTCGGCGATCGCGGCATGGGGCACGTCTTCGTCCAGGGACCGCCGCAGCGCGTCCGAGCCGGACAGGATGTCGATGGGCGGAATGACCGCCTCGTACTCGTAGGGCGGCTCGCGCCACGCGAACCGCTCGGGGTCGAGCCGGCGGCAGGTCTGGAGGAAGGCCACCGCGGTGAGGACCGGCCGGAACGCGGCGCGGTCGGTCACGTGTATCTGGCAGCCGCCGCACGTCTCGCCGGCGTGCTTCTGGAACGTGGGCTGGAACTCGGCGGAGCGGAACCACGCCCCCGGCAGCCCGAGGCCGTTCATCGCCTCGGCCAGATCGTGCGCGTCGAGCCACGGCGCGCCCGCGATCTCGAACGGGCGGGTCGTGCCGCGCCCCTCCGACAGGTTGGTGCCCTCGAGCAGGACCATGCCGGGATAGACGACGGCGCTGTCGAGCGTGGGCAGGTTCGGCGACGGCAGCACCCACGGCAGCCCCGTCTCGTCGTGGTACAGGCCGCGGCGCCAGCCGGCGACGGGCAGCACCTCGACCGCCGCCCCCAGCCCGAAGGCCTCGTTGCACAGGCGCGCGAGCTCGCCGATGGTCAGGCCGTGGCGCAGGGGTATCGGGAACAGCCCCACGAACGACTCGTAGCCCGGCCGCAGCATCGGACCCTCGACGGCGGCCCCCCCGATGGGGTTCGGCCGGTCGCAGACGACCACCGGGACGCCCGCGGCCGCGCAGGCCCGCAGGCAGTTGGTCATCGTGTGGATGTAGGTGTAGACGCGGGTGCCGACGTCCTGCAGGTCGATGACGAGGAGGTCGACGTCGGACAGCATCGCCGGGGTGGGGGTGCGGGTCTCGCCGTACAGCGAGTACACGGGCACGCCGAGCCGCGGATGCCGCGCGTGGTCCGTCTCGACCATGTTGTCCTGCACGTCCGAGCGGAACCCGTGCTGGGGGCCGAACAGGGCCGTCAGTCGTATCTCGGGCGCCGCCGCCGCGACATCGACCACGTGGCGGCGCTCGGCGTCCAGCGAGGCGGGGTTGGCGACGAGGCCGATGCGCCGCCCCGGCGCCCGCTCGGCGAGGTGCGCGGCCAGCCGCGCCGAGCCCGTGGTGACCGCCATGCTCTCGATTATAAGTTCGGCAGGCGCCTGGTGGGGTTCCCCGGGTGCCCCGGGTTCCGGGGGGCTCGTACCGGCGTGTGCTACAGTTGACGAGCGGTGCCGAAGATCCAGCCGGCGGTTCACTGGATTCGCGAGAACGCGACCGTGCTCGCGTTGAGCGTGGCCGTTCTCACTTTCGTCGGGGGGACCCTCAGCGGCCTCGGCGCCGCCGTCTGGTACCTGTCCACCCTGGCGACGACGGATCACGTCGACGCGACTGTCGGGGAGGCGCTCGGACCGCTGCATGAACTGAAGGAAGCTGTCGAGAGCCTGGATGGCACGGTCAGCGAGCTCCGCCGGGAGACCGTCGCGGGCCTGGAGGGCCTGAGAGCGACGGTCGGCAGCCTGGAGACCACCGTCAGGGTGCTGGGCGGCGCCGTCGAGGCTCTGTCCGGCATGATCGGCACCCTGAACGACACGGTTCAGGATCTGGACGGCTCGGTCGATGCGCGGGGCGAGCAGTTGCCGCTGCCGGCGTCATCCGGTCCCTGAGGACCTTCTCGGAACAGGCCGAGCTCGCGAATCGACCGCGCGACCGCGTTCCCCCCCCGCCTCCGGGAGTCGCCTGGAACGGCCTTCTCGGCCCTTCGGTCACAACGACAGTTGGAGGCGGTCCCGGGGGGCGAGCCCCCCTGACATGGAGGATGGAGCCGCCGTGGCCAACGCCGAGCTGCATGCCGACCTGAGGACCGCGGTGCGCGAGCTCTGCGCCCGGTTCCCCGACGCCTACTGGCGCGAGCTGGACGCCCGCGAGGCGTATCCCGAGGAGTTCGTCCGCACCCTGACCGAGGCCGGCTACCTCGCGGCCCTCATACCCGAGGAGCTGGGGGGCTCGGGGCTCGGCATCGCCGAGGCGTCGATCATCCTCGAGGAGGTCAACCGCTCGGGCGGCAACTCCGCCGCCTGCCACGCCCAGATGTACATCATGGGCACCCTGCTGCGGCACGGGTCGGAGGAGCAGCGCCGCCACTACCTGCCGAAGATCGCGAGCGGCGAGCTGCGGCTGCAGGCGTTCGGGGTGACCGAGCCGACCACCGGCACCGACACCACCCAGATGAAGACGATGGCGGTGCGCAAGGGCGACCGCTACGTCGTGAACGGGCAGAAGGTGTGGATCTCGCGGGTGGACTACTCCGACCTGATGCTGCTGGTGGCCCGCACCACCCCCCTTGAGGAGGTGAAGAAGCGCACCGAGGGCCTCTCCGTGCTGCTCGTCGACCTGAAGACGGCGGTCGGCAACGGGATGACCGTGCGCCCGATCCGGGCCATGATCAACCACGCGACGACCGAGGTCTTCTTCGACAACCTCGAGGTGCCGGTCGAGAACCGGGTGGGGGAGGAGGGCAAGGGGTTCCGCTATCTCCTCGACGGGCTCAACGCCGAGCGCATCCTGATCGCGGCGGAGTGCGTCGGCGACGGGCGCTGGTTCGTCGAGCGGGCCTGCCGCTACGCGCGCGACCGGGTGGTGTTCGGCCGCCCCATCGGCCAGAACCAGGGCATACAGTTCCCCATCGCGCGCGCCCACGTCAACGTCGAGGCGGCCGACCTGATGCGGGTGCGGGCGGCCGAGCTGTTCGACGCCGGGAAGCCGTGCGGGGCCGAGGCCAACATGGCCAAGCTGCTCGCGGCCGACGCCTCGTGGGAGGCGGCCAACGTCACCATGCAGACCTACGGCGGCTTCGGGTTCGCCGAGGAGTACGACGTCGAGCGGAAGTTCCGCGAGACGCGGCTCTACCAGACGGCGCCCATCTCGACCAACCTCATCCTGTCCTACATCGGCCAGCACGTGCTGGACCTGCCGCGGTCGTTCTGATGCGGCGGCTCGACGCGCGAGCCGGCGCGGGTCGACGCGCGCACGGACCGCGGTGGCGCGGGTCGTTCCGATGCGACCGCTCGACGCGCGAGCCGGCGGCCGACTCGACCGCCCCCGCGGCGGACCTGCCGCGGTTGTTCCGAGGCGGCCGATCGACGGGGTCATGGTGCGGTAACGAAGCGGAGAAGATCGAGTCGGCGATGGAGTCATTCTGATGAGACCGCTCGAGGGGGTCACGGTCCTGTCGCTGGAGCAGGCGGTGGCGGCGCCGTTCGCCACCCGTCAGCTCGCCGACCTCGGGGCCCGGGTCATCAAGATCGAGCGGCCCGGCGTGGGCGACTTCGCGCGCGGCTACGACGCGGCGGCGGCGGGGCTCTCGTCGCACTTCGTGTGGCTGAACCGGTCGAAGGAGTCGCTGACCCTCGACGTGAAGCACCCCGACGCCGGGCCGGTGCTGCGGCGGCTGCTCGAAGAGGCCGACGTCTTCGTCGAGAACCTCGCCCCCGGCGCCACCGGGCGCCTCGGGCTGTCGGCGGCCGAGCTGCGGGTCGCGCACCCCCGGCTCGTCGTGTGCGAGATCTCCGGGTACGGCTCGACCGGCCCCTATCGCGACCGCAAGGCCTACGACCTGCTCGTGCAGGCCGAAGCCGGGCTGCTGTCGATCACCGGCACCCCGGACGAGCCCGTCAAGGTGGGCATCTCGGTGGCGGACATCGCGGCCGGCATGTACGCGTACTCGGGCGTCCTCACCGCGCTCCTGATGCGGGCCCGCACCGGCGAGGGGACGGTGGTCGAGGTGTCGATGCTCGAGGCGCTGGGCGAGTGGATGAGCTATCCGCTCTACTACGCCTCGGGGGGGACCCCGCCGAGCCGTTCCGGGGCCCGGCACGCGGTCATCGCCCCCTACGGGCCGTTCGCGGGCGGGGACGGCGACGTGGTGTACCTCGGCATCCAGAACGAGCGCGAGTGGCGGGCGTTCTGCGACCAGGTGCTGCGCCGGCCGGAGCTGGCGGCGGACCCGCGGTTCTCGGCCAACGCGCTGCGGCTGGCCAACCGCCCGGCCCTCGACACGGAGATCGAGGCGGTGTTCGGCGAGCTCGGCACCCCCGAGATCGTGGAGCGCCTCGAGAAGGCGCGCATCGCGAACGCGCGGATGCGGACGGTGCAGCAGTTCGCCGAGCATCCCCAGCTCGCCGCGCGCGGGCGCTGGCGCGAGGTGGAGACGTCGGTCGGGCCGCTGCCGGCGGCCCTGCCCCCCGCGACCATAGAGGACGTCGAGCCGGTCATGGGGCCGATCCCCGAGCTGGGGGCGCACACCGACGCGATTCTCGGCGGCCTGGGGTTCGACCGCGACACCATCGCGGGCTGGCGGGCGGCCGGGATGGTGTAGCGCGGCGCAAGCTCCTCGGCTCCGGTCGTGCGAGCGGGCGCGGCCGGGGCTATGATCGGAGGCTGAAGGGAGTCACCAATGCCAGTGAAGGAAGGATGGACGGGGCGGGTCTACGAGGACTTCGAGGTCGGCGACATCTACGAGCATCCGCTGGGTCGGACCGTGCTCGCGGCCGACAACACCTGGGCGACGCTGCTGTCCATGAACACCAACCCCATCCACTTCGACCACGCGTTCGCCGCCAACACCCCGTACGGCCGGACCCTGGTCGACTCGACGTTCACCTTGGCGGTCGTGACCGGGCAGTCGGTCATCGACCTGTCGCAGAACGTCATGGCCAACCTGGGGTGGGACGAGGTGCGCCTGCCGAACCCGGTCTTCGACGGCGACACCATCTACTCGCAGAGCGAGGTGCTGTCGAAGCGCGAGTCGAAGTCGCGGCCCTACGTGGGCATCGTCACCGTGAAGTCGACCGGCTTCAACCAGGACGGCAAGGTCGTGATCGAGTTCAAGCGGACGTTCATGGTCTACAAGCGGGGGCACGCGCCGAAGCGGTTCCGGCCCGCCGCGCCCGCCGCGTGATCCGGTTCCGGGACCGCGGCGAGAGCGGACGTCGAGCGGTGCCGGCGGTCGTGCGGGACGGGAGGACTGGGGGCGAGAGCGCGGGCGAGAACGGACATCGGCGGCGGCGCGGCCCGGCGCCCTGCCGGCCGCAGATGAGGACACGCAGTGAGTCGTCTGGATCGACCGACCGTCAACGACCTGAAACCGTGCAGGGCGAGGCGCCCTGCCGGCCGCAGATGAGGACACGCAGGTGAGAGTGGGCATCGATGGAGCGGGCGGCGTCACCGCGTCGCGCGGCGCCGGCAGCGCTGGCGCGGGCCCTCGGGTGGGCGCGAGTGTCCGCCGACCCGCGGTCGTCGCGGTCGCCGCCGTCCTGGCGGTGCTCGCCGGCTGCGGGGACCCGCTGCCGCAGGTGCAGGGAGACCTCGCGTTCGTCGGCGTGAACGTCGTCCCGATGACCGAGCCCGGCGTTCCCCTCGTCGTCGAGAACCGCACCGTGGTGGTGACCGACCGGCGCATCGCGTCGATGCATCCCGCGGACGAGGTGGAGGTTGCCGCCGGTGCCGAGGTGGTCGAGGCCGAAGGCATGTACCTGATGCCGGGGCTGGCCGAGATGCACGGGCATCTGCCCGGGCCGCGCATGGTGCAGTCCGACGCCCGGAACCTGCTCTTCCTCTACGTCGCCAACGGCGTGACCACGGTCCGGGGCATGCAGGGCGAGCGGTCGCAGCTCGGGCTGCGGGCCCGCATCGCCCGCGGCCAGTCTCTGGGCCCGCAGCTCTTCGTGAGCAGCCCGTCGATGAGCGGGGGGCGCGTCACCACCCCCGAGCAGGGCGAGCAGCTCGTGCGCGAATACAACGAGCTCGGCTACGACCTCGTGAAGATGCACGAGGGGCTCGCCCCCGACGTCTTCGACGCGGTGGCGGCGACCGCCGCCGAGGTCGGCCTGCCGTTCGGGGGCCACGTGCCCGACGCCGTCGGGCTGCGGCGCGCCCTCGCGTCGGGGCAGGTCTCGATCGACCATCTCGACAACACCATCGAGGCCCTCGTGCCGGACGGGCAGCTTCCCGCGGAGGGGGGCGGGCTCTTCGGGGTCGGCGACCTGCTCGACCGGGTCGACATGCACCTGCTGCCGCAGCTCGTCGAGGACACCCGCGCGGCGGGGGCCTGGATGGTGCCCACGATGGTGCTGTGGGAGACGGTCTTCTTCGGCGACCGGTCCGCCGCTGAGCTCCGCGCCGCCCGGCCCGAGGTGCGCTACATGCCGCCGGAGACGGTCGAGCAGTGGGAGCGGGTGGTGGACGGGCGGGCCGCGGCGGCCGACCCCGAGGCCAACCGGCGGGTCGCGGAGCTGCGCCGGCGCATTCTCCAGGCCCTGCACGAGGGCGGCGTCCCCATCGTGCTGGGGACCGACTCTCCCCAGATCTTCAGCGTGCCCGGCTTCTCGGTGCATCACGAGATGGCCCTGTGGGTCGCGGTCGGCATGACCCCCTACGAAGTGCTGGAAGCGGGGACCCGGCGCGTCGCCGAGTACTTCGACGCCCTCGACGACTTCGGGACCATCGAGATCGGCCGGCGCGCCGACCTCCTGCTGCTGACCGCCAACCCCATCGACGACGTCGCCAACGTCGCGCGGCGCGCCGGGGTCATGGTGAACGGCCGCTGGTGGTCCGAGGAACGGATTCAGGAGCGGCTGGCCGGCATCGCCCAGTTCTACGGGAACTGACGGACCTGGGCGTCTGCGTCGTACGAACCGGACAGACGCCTGGAGTTGATCGGACGCCGCAACGGAGCTCGAAGGCGAGACGATGAGCGGGCTGGTGCGGGTCCGCGACTTCCTTGGCAGGAGCCCGTGGTGAACCGCGGACCCCTCGCACCGAGCGCCCAGGGTGTGCGGGAAGGAGGAGTAACAGCGTGACCGAAGGGACCCTGCCGGCGTTGACCCGGTTCGGCGAGTTCGCGGCCAACTGCGCGGCGCCCCCGGCGGCGCGGCGCGCCGCCCGCGACGCGGTTCTCGACACCGTCGGGGTCGCCCTCGCGGGGTCCGTCGAGCCCGCGGCCCGGATGGTGCGCAGCCTCGCCGACGAGGAGGGCGGCGCGCCCCGGTGCGGCGTCCTCGGCGCGCCCGCGCGCACCGGCGCGGGGTGGGCGGCGCTGGCCAACGGGACCGCCGCACACGCGCTCGACTTCGACGACATGTGCTTCGTGTCGATGGCGCACCCCAGCGCGCCCCTGGTGGCGGCGGGCCTCGCCGCGGCCGAGCTCGCCGACGCGGGCGGGGCGGCCCTGCTCGACGCCTACTGCGTCGGCTTCGAGGTCGAGGCGGTGCTGGGACGGGTGATGAACCCCACCCACTACGAGCAGGGGTGGCACGCCACCTCGACCATCGGCACCCTCGGGGCGGCGGCGGTCGCGGCCCGACTGCTCGGACAGGACGCCGCCACCACCGTCCGCTCCCTCGCCATCGCCGCCTCCGAGGCGTCCGGGCTCAAGGAGAGCTTCGGCACCATGGTCAAGCCGCTCCAGGCGGGGCTGGCGGGGCGCAACGGCGTGCTCGCCGCGATGCTCGCGCGCGCCGGGTTCACCGCCCCCGACCGCGCCGTCGACGGCGCGCAGGGTCTGCTCGTCGCCATGCAGGGACACGCCCGCACCCTGGGGGACGCCGCGGACGGGCTGGGGCGCGACTGGGAGATCGTCGACGGCGGCATCACCGTGAAGCTCTATCCGTCGTGCGCCGCCACCCACCCCACCATCGACACCCTCCTCGACCTGCGGGCCGAGCACCGGTTCACGGCCGACGACGTCGAGGCGGTGGAGATCGGCGTGGACGCCGTCACCCCCACCGTGCTGATCCACGACCGCCCGCGGACCGGCCTCGAGGGCAAGTTCAGCATGCACTTCTGCGCCGCCTCGGCCGTCGCCCACGGCCGCGTCGACCTCGGGACGTTCGAGCCCGCGGGGGTGTCCGATCCCGTCACCCGGGCGCTGCTGCCGCGGGTGACGATGCGCGTCGATCCCTCGGTGGGCGTCGATCAGCCGCCGCTGACGGAGGCGGCGGTGGTCGTACATCTCGCCGACGGCCGGCGCTGCGCGCGGCGCGTGCGCGGCGCGCGCGGCTACCCGAGCCAGCCTCCCTCGGCAGGCGAGCTCGACGCGAAGTTCCTGGCGTGCGCGGCGCGCGCGGTGTCCCCGGCCGCGGCCGCCGCGGCGCTCGCGTGGCTGCGCGACGTCGAGCGGCAGCCCGCGGTGTCGGCGCTGGCCGAGCTGGTCCGCGAGCCCGTGCCGGTCTGACACCGGGGGCGGGCGCATGCGCCGGTCCGCTCCTCGGCGTGGGCCTGCTGGAGCGTCGGCCTGACACCGGGGCCGCGCGTGCGCCGTGGCTTGTGATCGCGGTCGAGGCCGGAGAGCTCCGGGGTGATCGGCGGCCCGCGCCTGCGCCGTGGCTCGGTCCTGCTGTCGGCGAGCGGCGTCCCGGCCCGAGGCCGGCGACCGGCGACGCGGGGATGCGCCGCGGCTGGTCGCGTCCCGTTCCGAGCGCCGGCGACCGTCGGCGCGCGCCGACTCGTCACAGTCGAGAGGAACGCTCGAACCAATGCCCAACACCCCTGAGCCGTCCCCGCTGCGGCGCGTCCGCCGCTCCGTCCTCTTCGTCCCCGCGGTGCGGCCGGACCGGTTCGCGAAGGCCGTCGCGACCGGGGCCGACGCCGTCTGCCTCGACCTCGAGGACGGCGTCTCGTTCGCGCAGAAGGACGAGGCGCGCGACAAGGCGCTGGCGCTGCTCGCGGACCGCCCGCCGGTGCGCGCGGAGGTCGTCCTGCGCATCAACGAGCCGGAGTCCGAACTCGGCGAGCGCGACCTCGACGCCCTGCTCGCCTCGAGCGTCCGGCCCGACGCCCTGATGGTGCCCAAGGTCGGCGGACCCGACACCCTTCAGGCCCTCGATCGCCGGCTCGCCCCCGCCCTTCCCCGCCTGCCCCTGGTCGTGCAGATCGAGACCGCGCGCGGCCTCGCCGCCGTCCACGAGATCGCCGCCGCGTCGCCCGATGTCGCGGTCCTCTTCTTCGGCGCCGTCGACCTGTCGGCCGAGCTGGGCTGCGCCATCGAGTGGGACGCCCTGCTCTACGCCCGGTCCCGGGTGGTGGCGGCGGCCGCCCTCGCCGAGGTCGACGCCATGGACACGCCCTTCATGGACGTGGGGGCGCCGTCCCAACTCGATGAGGAGGCCCGCGCCACCCGCCGCCTGGGCTTCACCGGCAAGGCCGCCATCCATCCCACGCAGGTCCCGATCATCCAGGCCGCGTTCTCGCCGTCGCCCGACGCGGTCGCGTGGGCGCGACGCATCGTCGCCGCCTACGAGGCCAACGCGGGGGGCGTGCTCCTCGTCGACGGCAAGCTCATCGAGCGCCCCGTCATCGCCTCGGCCCAACGCATTCTCGACGCCGCGGGGGCGGTCGCTCGGGTCGGCGGCGACGGCTGACCGCTCGACGCCATCGAGGGCGGCGTCACGTGGGTGCATCGACGTCGATAGGGCCGGCAAGGACGGCTGACCGCTCGACTTCGGTCTCACGTTGCCGCGGTCGTGCGGACGGGTAGAACCGCTGCGACACCGCAAACCACGCTCCACACGGGTCGCCGCCGCGGCAGGTCCGAGGGCTTGCTCGCCGAAGCACCTGGGAGTATCCTGATGTCATAGACATCATCTGGTTTCAAGGGACCCAGCATGAGTCAGATAACGGCACGCCTGCCCGATGTGACTGTCCAGGCTCTGGACGCGGCGGCAAAGGCGCTGGACCGCAGCCGAGCGGAGATCGTCAGGCAGGCGGTGGAGCGCTACCTGGAGGACTTCGACGATCTGACGGTGGCCCTCCAACGGCTGCGTGATCCAACCGATCCGGTGCTGGATTGGGATGAGGTCAGGCATGCGCTACTCGATCCAGATCAAGCGGAGCGCAGCCAGGGAGCTGGCTCGCGTTCCGAAGCCTGACCGGCAACGGATCGTCCACGCGATCGACCGACTCGCAGAGCAGCCGCTGGCGGGAGGCCCGCTGAAGGGAGATCTTCGCGGCTTGCGGAGAGTGCGCGTCGGCAACTACCGCATCGTGTACGAAGTGCTGCAAGAGGCGCTTGTCGTGCTTGTCGTGCACGTCAGGCATCGACGTGACAGTTACCGGCGAAGACGCCGATGATGAGTTCGGCAGATGCTGGCGGGGCTTGCAGCCGGCTTGTAGCCCTGCCGTTGCTCTCCGGCAACCACCCCCGCTGAGGAGCGGCCGTACGACGCTCAGTCCGGATTTATTGGAGCCCCACTCGTGGATGCGGCGATAGAGTCGAGTGAAGAGAATTGGGAGCCCCACTCGTGGACGCGGCGATAGAGTCGAGTGAAGAGAATTGTCTGCGATGGTGATGGTGATGAATGGTGACGACCCCACAACAGGAGACGACATGTCCGGGCAACAGTCTGAGAAACTCTCGCTGGACGGTCTCAAGGAGATCGTGAGATCGGCCGCGGCGCTTCGCCTCCGAGCCGAACTCAACGCCACAGGCGGCGATGGCGACAAGGTCTTCCCGCCGACTTATGCCGGCGGAATCTACGCGGTCGAAGATCGCAGAATCGACGGCAAGGCGGTCCGTTGCGTGCTCCTCGACAGCGTCCAGTCCCAGGCCAATCGGATGGAAGACGCGCTCCTTGACGCGTTCCTGCCAGCTTGGCGAGAGCTCGACTCGGAGATCGACGGCACCGACGAGGTAGTCCGGTCGGACCTGCCCGTTCTGGCGGTCCACGTCGAAAACCACGGCTGGGTGACGTCCCTCACCGCGCCCCACCGCGTTCACGACGCGATCATCCGCGACAGCGAGATCGCGGAGACGGTCAACGGTGAGCCGAGAAGAAAGGTGCGCTTTCGCGAGTCCACGATCGGGAGGGAGATCGTCGGCGCTCGGATTCATGATGCTACCGGCTTCTTCAGGCACTGCCCGACCGCGCTCGTTTTCGGCACCTGGGATTCGACCGCGGGCGAGGGGCTGAACTCGGCCAAGGTGCCGCGAGCCGTCGTCTCCGAGATCATAGGCGTCGACATCACGCCGGGTGTGCGCACGGCATCCCGGATCGACCCTCTGGGAATACGTTCATCCGCGACCGTTTACAAGCTGAAGGATCACGAGGACGACTGGACGCTCGACAAGGACGAGGCCGCCGAGGACGCCAAGGGGCAGAAGAAAAGATTCGGCGACAAAGGCAAGCCTTCCGACATCAACCACGGCAACGTGACGCCGGACATGCCCCGGTTCGCACAAAGGGAGATCCAGGATCAGAACCTCAATCGGCTCCCGGACATCCTGGAAACGAGACCTTTGGAGCTTCGCCACGAGCTCACTTCTGGTGGAGGACGCATCAAGAGTCACACGTTCTCCCGCAGCGATGACGTTCGGATCCGCGCCGGTGCTGTGAAGCCCGGCGGCGTCACGATGGCGTACGCGCTTCACACGTGGACGCTCTCCCTGACGCAGCTCCGTCGCCTGCGATTCCCGATTGGGAAGAGTCTCGGGGAGCGGACTGCACCCGCGGGCACGCCAGGCAAGCCCGTCGAGCAAAGCGCCCGGCAGGCGCTCGCTGTGGACCGCCGCAACGAGGCGGCCAGAACGGTACTGGCTGCATTGGCTCTGTATGCGCTCGTGCTCCAGCAGGAGAACGGATACTGGCTTCGCTCGCGCTGCGAACTGGTCCCCGCGGGGTTGCTCTTGCTGGAGCAGATTGGCGGCGACGGGGGGCTGTTCTCGTTCGGGACTGCCGCGGAGGTGCGCGAGATCCTGGATGAGGCCATCGAGGAGGCCGGCCGGCTCGGTCTCGAATGGTCCAAGCGGGTCACTGTCCTCACACCCACGGAGAAGTTGCAGAGACTGGTCCGGCACAGCGACACCCAAGGTCCGGAATCAGAGGGGGAACAGGAGCCGGAGAATGCTGGTGCTGCGGGTTGAGTATCTGACCGGCGTCTGCATGGCGACGAGGCACGACGACGCCGCGCGTGCGACGCCGGAATGGCCGCCCCATCCGGACCGGCTGTACTCCGCGCTGGTGGCGGCGGCCGAACCGGAACCATCAAGGGTTACCGGCTGTTCCAGCTCGACGAAGCGGGCGCTCGAGTGGCTCGTGAAACAGGGCGCGCCCCGGCTTCGCGCATCACGCGCG
The DNA here is from genome assembly GCA_965215105.1 of Vicinamibacterales bacterium. GTDB lineage: Bacteria > Acidobacteriota > Vicinamibacteria > Vicinamibacterales > UBA8438 > JAJEEA01. Next base: position 3,665,902 of record OZ244051.1, on the reverse strand, counting down.
TGTCGCCGAACGACGCCTGCCGTGCCCATGCCGTCCAATCCTCATGAGGGCGAGGTCTGGGAGAAGACGGAGAAGAGCAATCCTCGCTCGATTACGTTGCTGCCGGTCCATCGCAAGAAGACGTTGCTTCCCATTCCGGCGGTCGTTCCCGATGAGCCGGTCGTCTACTTCATCTGGCCGAGTGCCGATCCGAATGGACATCGAGAGACCCTGCGGTCGATCTGCGACCGCGTCACGTGTCTCGGCCGTTCGCGATCCCTCGTTCGAGTCACCGTCGAGGATCGGGCGCCCGCTGCGACGCACGTCCCCGATCCGTCCGGTGAGCTCCAGCTCCGCGTTCCGCGGGAGGGGCGCCTCTCCTATCTGATCGACAAGCACGGACGGGACGGCGGAAAGCCTGCGCCGAGCCCGCCGCGGCGATATCGCCAGGTGGAGGCTTCATCACGGCGATCCGCTGGTCATTGCGGCTCCATTTTCAAGCGGTTCTGGGTCTTCCAGCCGGAGCCGGCAGGTCCCGCGTTGCCCATCGAGGCGACGCTGAATGCCACCCGGGCCTTGCGCGAGGCCGTGCTGAAGCAGATCCATGAAGTGACGTGTGGCTGCACACGATGGAAGGACGGCGTTCCGCTCTGCCGCGAAGCACCGGCTTGCTATGCGAGAATCCCGGGCGGCTTGAGCGGCTACGCGCCGGATTGCGCGCCGATCCGAACGCCCCACGTGGCGTTCATGGCTTTGCCTTTCGTGCACCCTTTGGAGCGTCACGCCGACGGTGCCATCAAGGGGCTGGCCGTTCTGATTCCGAGGGAGCTCGATGGCGACGCCTCCGCCCTGACGATGCTGGCTCAAGCACTGGGACGCCTTGAGGCCAGGGGCGTGCAGATTCCACGGATCGGCATGTGGCGCCTGAAGGAGGCGTCGGCAGATGCCTCGCCACTTCTGACGCTCGACCGCAAGACCTGGACGGGGCCGTCGCGCGTCTGGACGACGGCCACCCCGATGGTCTTCGGGCACTTTCCGAAGTCACGGAACGGCGGAGAAGCCGGGGTGGTGCTCGACTCCCTCAGACTCGCTGGGATCGACGCATCGAACGTTGTCGAGATCGCCATCGACCGGCATGCGTGGCTTTACGGCGCGCCGCCGAGCTGGTACTTCAAGATGCACCGAGAGCAGGCGCAGGCGGCGGCGCGACGATGGATCCGGCACGTGACGCTTGGGTTCGGGCGCCCGGTCTCGGGACCCCTCGCCATCGGGGCTCTGCGGTATTTCGGTTTGGGTCTCATGAGGCCGCTGGAGCCGAACGGTGCATGATCTGACGCTGGCGCAGTTTTCCGATTTCTTTCAGGCCGTTCACAGCACGGACTCTGAGCCAAAGCATCCGTTCGACTGGCAGAAGCGACTTGCCAAGGAGGTCCTCGACGAGGGCTGGCCTGACGTGATCCGGGTTCCGACTGCCTGCGGAAAGACCGTCGTGCTCGACTTGGCGGTGTTCGAGATGGCGCTCCAAGCTAGCAGAATGCCCACCGAGCGCACTGCGCCAAGACGCCTCTGTCTCGTGGTCGATCGGCGGCTGGTCGTGGACGATGCGATGAACCACGCAAGACGGATTCTCCACGCCATCCGCCATGCGTCCGGGAATCCGCATGCCGCCGCACCGGTGCTGAAGGCCGTCGCGGCTTGGCTCCATGCGCTCGCTCCCGAGAACGGAGATCCGCTCAGGATCGTGCGGCTGCGCGGCGGCGTCTATCGCGACGACGGTTGGGCAAGCGATCCGCTCACGCCGACGGTTCTCGTTTCGACGGTCGACCAGATCGGGTCGCGCCTGCTGTTCCGTGGTTACGGCGTCAGTCGGCGCAACCTGCCGGTGCATGCCGGGCTGCTTGCGTTCGACACGAGGATCATCGTCGACGAAGCGCATCTCTCCACGGTGTTCACCGTGACGCTCGATCTCGTTCGCCGCTACCAGGGTCTCGCCGAGGAGTCACCGTTGCCGGCGGAACGCCGACTCGGCGTCGTTCGCATGTCGGCCACGGTGCGCGAAGAGGAAGGCGAGCGGCCGTTCATGCTGTCGTCCCGGGAGCGCAAGGACCCCGAATTGCGTCCACGCCTCGAGGCGCGCAAGGAAGCCGGCCTCATCGAGGTCGAAGTCGACGCGGTAACGAAGAAGATGCGCCACGAGCAGCCCGGCAAGGCGCGCGAACGAGAAGGCCGGAATCGCGAAAAGCTGGTCGAGGAGATGGTACGCGAAGCACGACGCCTCGGCGACGTCGGGGACGAGCGCTTGGACGAGCAGCGGCCTCGTGTCATCGGTATCGTCGTCAACCGCGTCGCCACCGCCCGCCAAGTCTGGGAATCGCTACGAACCGGAGGCGACCAGTCCTGCCAGTGCGACGCACTTCTCCTCACAGGCCGTATCCGTCCGTTCGATCGTGATCAGCTGCTCGAGATCTGGCTGCCGAGAATCGAGGCGGGCCGGAAGCAGGAACCCGAGAAGACACTCTTCGTGGTCGCGACGCAGACCGTCGAAGTCGGCGCGAATCTCGATTTCGACGCGCTGGTCACCGAAGCCGGCCCGCTCGACGCGCTCCGGCAGCGCTTCGGACGCCTCGATCGTCTGGGAAAACGACATGAACGAGGTGCGTCTGCGCCCGCCATCATCGCTATCCGCAAGGACCAGACCAGGAAGAGCGAGGACGATCCCGTGTACGGCGCGGCGATCGCCGAGACATGGAAGTGGCTCAAGAGCATCGCGTCCACGGCCGGCCGAGGCACCGCGAAACGGGGATTCGTCGATTTCGGGATCAACCGGCTCGACGAAGAGCTGTCCCGGCGTCCGCCGACGAACATGGCGGAAGTCTTGGCGCGGCCCGCAGAGTGCCCACTGCTCTTCCCGGCGCACCTGGATGCCTGGGTGCAAACCAACCCGCGTCCGGTGCCCGACCCTGACGTCGCGCCGTTTCTGCATGGACGTGCCGACACTCCGGCCGACGTGCAAGTCGTCTGGAGAGCGGATCTCGACCCGGGGCGAAGTTCGACATGGTCGGAGATCGTATCGCTGATGCCGCCGCTTACGCGTGAGGCGCTCCCCGTCCCCGTCTACGCGGTGCGAACCTGGTTGAAAGACTTGAAGGGCGCCGGCGGCGAAGACGTCGCCGACGTCGAGGGTAAAGGGTTTGGGGCATCCGACGCTTCCACCCGCACGCCCGTACAGGCGGATCGGCAGGTCCTTCGGTGGCGGGGAACGGACGCCGTGGAAGTCGTCCGCTCCGAGGACCTGCGGTCCGGCGACACGATTCTCGTTCCCGCGAAGTACGGCGGCTGTGATCGATTCGGATGGAACCCGCTGTGTACCGACCAGGTGGACGACGTAGCCGACCAGTGTCTTGCCCAACTCGTCGCGTCCTACCCGGACGACGGTTTCCGCCGGCCGAAGCTCCGGTTCCGGCTGCATCCCGATCTGCTGCCGCGGCCGGACGATGCGACGCACGCACGTCTTTGTGGCTTGCTCTCAGCGGCCGTCAGGGCCGCGAGGCTCGAAGGCGGGGATGCGTGGCCGGCGATCCGGCGATTGCTCGAAGCCATGGGGCCGCATTTTACGGATCCCCACCTCGAATCCGCGGTCGACGCTCTGCTGACCGTGGCAGGCGGATGGGAACCATGGGAACCGTACCCGAAGGGAATCGACGGTATGGTGATCGTCAACTCCGTCGCTCCCGTGATGAAGCTGCCCCTGCACGGGGACGAGCGGGGAGCGGACGAACCCGACGGCGACGAGGTTTCGTTCAGCGGCCGGCAAGTGCCACTGACCGAGCATCTCGAGAACGTCGGTTCGGCGGCGGCGGAGTTCGCACGCGGCGCCGGCCTTTCGCGACCGACCGGCCGGAGCGATCAGGCGGGCGGGGATGACAGGCTGGTCAGGACGCTTGAGCTGGCGGGGCGTTGGCACGACGAAGGCAAGCGGGACGTGAGATTTCAGGCATGGCTCCGCGGCAGTGAACTGAAGGCGTTGGCTGCACGCCACCCCATCGCGAAGTCGGGACGGGACTCCGGCCAATGGAAATCATCGACCCTCTATGGATACCCCCGCGGCGCGCGGCACGAGTTCGTGTCAGTCCGCCTGTTCGAACAGGCCCGATTCGAGGGCGCCGATGAGTACGTCGTTGATTTGGCGAGGTTCATCATCGGGACCCATCACGGCTTCGGACGTCCATTTCCACCTGTCGATCGTGACACGAGTCCGATAGCCGTTACGCTGGTGCGGGACGGCCGGGATCTCGTCGTCTCCAGCGCTCATGAGTTCCACCGCCTCGACAGCGGCTGGGTCGATCTCTTCTGGCGCATGGTCCGACGTTTCGGCTGGTGGGGACTGGCGTATCTGGAGGCGCTGCTCGTGACCGCAGATCGAACTGTTTCGGCGCGCGAGAGACTGAAGAAGGATGTGGCAGAGGAGACTTCGGCGTGAACCGACTCGATCTGACCGGCCTCAAGGCGCACCACCCGCTTGGTTTCCTGGCGGCATGTGGCCTGCTTCGGTGTCTGACGCAAACGAAGGGTTTTGGCCCGACTACCAAGCTCGGTTGGTGTATTGCAGATGATGATGAGCCATTTGCGGCGGTCAACTACAGCGAATACCCGCTGGACATCGGCGCCATCGCCCGGATGCTGCTTCGCGTCGCAGAGAGGCAGCGGACCTGTCCCGCTTGGACCTGGTCGCGCAAGATCGACGACAGAACCAGATTCAGGGAGACGTCGTGCACCGTCGTACAGGAGCTGTTCGACGGTACAACGACGCGTGGTGATGCGGACATGCTCGCGGCGTTCGCCTCGGATCTGATCTCGACGCCCGAGAAGGGCAAGGAAGTACTTCGACATACCGCATTTGACCTCACGTCCGGAAATCAAGCGTTTCTGAAGTCGCTCACCGAGATCGCGGAGTGGCAGGATGAGAAGGCGGTGGCGAAAGCGCTCGCGGAAGCGCTGACGGGAACGTGGAGGTACCAAGACGACAGCCACTCGCTGGGTTGGGACCCACAGACTCAACGGCTTCACGCTCTCCGCTGGAAAGCACCGACAAAGGACACAAGAGGGCGCTCCGTACGGGCGGCTGTCTTCCTTGCCAGTCTGGCGCTTCCAATGTTTCCATGCTTTGCCGTCGGGAGCAAATTGCGAACGACCGGATTCCATCGTCACGACAATGGTGACTGGTTCGCCTGGCCCATCTGGCAGGAACCGATCTCGCTGGACACGTTGCGTTCTCTGCTCTCTCATCCGTTCAAGGCCGACTTGAAGCAACGCGGCGTGTACGTTGTTTATCGGTGCCGTGTCGCCCACACGGGCGGATCGCAGGGAAATTACCAGGTCTTGAGCCATCCGGAGGAACGCCAGTTGCCGCGTCCGGTTGGGTGACGCGGATGCCGCGGCCTCCTGGCCGACCGGCAGTACGGCTCTGGATGTCGGTCGGTCGCGTTGTAGCGAGTATTGTTTTGGAGTGAGGGATGGAGTGTCCTGTCGTGTCCTGGTCGGCACGAGGCTACGCCACCCGGTCGAACGGAGTGAGGAGGCTGAAGTCGGTGAGGATGACCGCCTCGCCGGCACTGCGTGTCTGGCGTTCGTCGCCGCGGTCGGACCACGATTCTGCGGATGCTCGGCTGAGATCCCGGTACATGGGCGATCAGCAGCTCGCTGGTCGACGTCACTCTCTACGCCGAGCCGTCGAAACGTTCGAGCAGGCGGCTGAAGTCGGTGAGGGGAACCGCCTCGCCGGCGCTGCGCGTCTGGTGCTCGTCGCCTCCGTGGACGACGGCGCCGACATTGCAGTCGGGCAGGAGGGGGATGACCTGCCCGAGGGCGGCGAACCAGTCCGACGCGATGGTGGCGCCCGACTTGATCTCGATCGCGAGCATCCGTCCCCCGGACGGATACAGCAGGTCGCACTCCAGGCCGCGGCTGTCGCGGAAGAAGTAGAGCTCGGGCCGGCGTCCGCGGTTGTAGCCGTGCTTGAGGGTTTCCGCCACCACCGCGTTCTCGAAGAGGGCGCCGCGCAGGGGATGCGTCCGGATCTGCCGGACGCTCTCGATGCCGAGGAGCCAGCTCGCGAGCCCGACGTCGTGGAAGTAGAGCTTGGGCGACTTGACGAGCCGCTTGCTCACGTTGCCGTGGTACGGCGGCAGACGGAACACGATGTAGCCGGCCTCGAGCACGGAGAGCCAGTGCCGCGCGGTGGTGTGGGTCAAGCCCGCGTCGGCGCCGTGTGAAGCGAGATTGAGCAACTGCCCGATGCGGCCCGCGCACAGGCGCACGAACCGCTGGAACGCGGCGAGATTCCTGACCTCCAGCATGCGGCGCACGTCGCGCTCGACGTACGTCTCGACGTAATCGCCGAGGGCCTGAGTGGGGTCGAGCCCCTGGTCGTGGATGCGGGGGATAGAAGCCCGTGAAGAGCAGGTCGTCCACGCCGGCGGCTGCGGCGCCGGCGCTCCGAAGCTCGTCCAGGGAGAAGGGCAGCAGCCGCAGCAGGGCGGTGCGGCCGGCCAGCCAGGGACTGGTCGATGCGGTCGGACAGCAGGAACTGTCCGCTGCCGGTCAGCACGAAGAGGCCGTTCCCGCCGTGCTCGTCCGCGAACACCTGCAGCAGGACAGCAGGGACGGCACGCGCTTGATCTCGTCCAGGATGACGCCGCCCGGCCACGTCGCGATGAACCGCTTCGGGTCGTCCTCGGCGAACCGCCAGTGGTTCGGCGATTCCAGGTTGACGTAGGCGAGATCGGGCAGCGCGGTCCGGCAGAGCGTCGTCTTGCCCGACTGTCTCGGCCCGGTGACGGTGACGAACGGGTACCGGCGGAACAGCTCCCGGAGCTGCGACGCGATCGTCCGTGGGACCACGGAGGTGATTGTAGGTGGTTCCTGCGCAGATTGAAAGTAGAAGTTTCAATCTGTGCACGTCGCTCCGCCGATCGCTGAGCAAAAAGGCGCATCGCGACGATGACTGCGCCGTCGGTGGCCGCGATCCAGCGCACCGTGCGGGTTTTCGCTCGCAGCGATTGCGGCCGTCACGTCAGCGATCCGGGCGTCGAGCCGGTCCGATGTCACGTAAATCACCGTGCCCGGCGGCCTGCCGAACGGCGTCGGTGATGGCGCTGGCCTACCGCGGCCGGGTCGTTCTCCTACCCCCTTCCTCCGGGGAACGGCCCGCGTGGGCCGCGAGCCGGCATCAGTCCCGCGGCCGGAACAGTCCCGGCCAGTTCAGGAACACGGAGATCGGTGTGTCGGCATCCGAGCGAATCGTGACGAATCGGCCGTCCGCCGTGACGTCGTAGGAGGGCGGCTGCTGCTGGTTGGTGTATTCGCCCTCGAACAGCCGGACGGGCGCGTCGAACTCGAGCCCGGTCGACGTATCGACGGTCACCGCCATCAGGGCGCGGCCTTCCACGTAATACAGCGTACGGCCGTCTCTCGCCCACACGGGCTCGGTGCCGCCGTTGGGAGATATCCGCGCGGGTGCGGCCGGCCCCGGCCAGGCGCGCACCCAGATCTCCTCCTGGCCGGTTGCATACGACGTGTAGGCCAGCCACCCGCCGTCGGGCGAGAGCGCTGCCGCGAGCCCGTCGCCGGCGCGGAGCCCGGCCACCGGCCGCGGCTCGGCGTCCTCTCGCGGCGCGAACTCGACGAGGCGGCTCGACGACACGTCGACGGCAATCAGATCGCCGGCCGGAGACCACGCGTACGCGTGGAAGTGGCCTCTCGGACCGACCGGCTCCGGCGGGGATCCACCGTCGGCGGACACCCACGCGAGCCCCCCGTCCGCCTCGTACACGATGCGGGCTCCGTCCGGTGTCCACAGCGGAGTCGCATTGGTGAAATCGTCGGAGGTGAGCCTGATGGGGGGGCGGCCATCCAGGTCGAACACCCAGAGGTCGCCGGCGACCACGAGCGCGAGGCGGCGTCCGTCCGGGGACAGGCGGGGGTTCCTCGGCGCGTACAGGTCGCGAATCGCGCCGGGCGTCCACTCGTCGCCGCTCGACTCGAACCATCGCACGGATCCGGTAGTCTCGTCGCCGCGCCACGCGACGGTTCCGGTGCGCGACACCGAGAACGATCCAAAGGGCCGACGTTGCCTACGTCTCGGGCCACCACCGTCGGACTGCCCGCGATCTGCAGACGCCGGACGTCGAACGGTTGCGCGAGCAGGCGGCGGTCCTCCATGAAGAACAGGCGGCCGGTCCCCGCCGGATCCGGTGACGGCGCGTACGCAACGGCCCGCTGGGTTGCGAGGAGCCGTGTCGGATTCTGCGCGGCGGGGTCGGCGTCCAACGCCCCGACGTAGAGGCCGTTGACGTTCGAGTCCGACGACGCGCGCTGGTAGATGAAATGCCGGCCGTCCGGGAGGAACTGCGGCGCGGTGTGGGCGATCTCGCCGCGCCCTTCGTCCACCGTCGTGACCGCCCTCGCCGTGCCGCCCCCGGCGGAGACCTGCATGATCCCGGTGCGGCTGCCGAAGACGATGACGTCGTCCTGGTTCCAGCTTCCGCCCGTGAAGCCGGAGATGTCGCCCATGAACTCCACCACGCCCTCGACGATGTCGACCCGCTTCAGCGTGCGCCCGTCGCTGAATGCGACGAACCGGCCGTCCGGAGACCAGAACAGCGGAGAGCCTATGACTTCGGTGGGCGCCACCGGGCGCGTGTCGCCGGAGGCGAACGAGTGGACCCGGAGACGAGGTGCGGCAGACTCGTCGCCCTCCATGTAGGCGAGATAGCGGCCGTCGGGTGACAACTCCAGGATCGGACCCGTATTCTGCGAGACGGGAATCGTGAATCGCACCGGGGCAGGGACCGGCGGTTCGGGTGCCGGCAGGCTCCGGACGCCCAAGCCGACCGCGACCCGCCGCCAGCGCCGCGACGGCGGCCAGCTCCGCCGCGCGGCGCCGTCGTCCGGCTGCGGGCCCGGGCCTCGCGCCCGCAGCCGGGCGGTCGGGATCCTCGAACGCGCCCAACAGACCGAGCCGGACGTCGGCGACGTCCCGCAGGCGGTCCGCGGGGTCCTTCGCCAGACAGCGGCGCAGCACGCCCGACACCGCCCGCGGCACGTCGGCCGATAGCGATCCCCAGGCGGGCTCGGACTTGATGACCTCGGCGAGGATGCCGGTCACGTCGTCGCCCTCGAACGCCCTGCGCCCGGTGAGCATCTCGTACACGACGGCGCCGAGCGCCCACACGTCGGTGCGCCGGTCGACGGGCCGGCCCCGCGCCTGCTCCGGCGACATGTACGCCGCCGTCCCCACGATGACCCCCATCCGCGTCGCGGCCGTCATGGTCGCCGCGTCGGAGGAAGCGCCGGACGCGGGACCGGCGTCCAGGGCCTTGGCGAGACCGAAGTCGAGGACCTTGACGGCGCCGTCGTTCCGTACCTTGACGTTGGCGGGCTTGAGGTCGCGGTGGATCACGCCGGCCCCGTGCGCCGCCTCCAGGGCGTCCGCGATCCGCGCCGCGACGTCCAGGGCCTCGTCGAGGGGAATCGGCCCCCGCGCGATCCGCTCCTCCAGGGTGGGCCCCTCGACCAGCTCCAGCACCAGCGCCCGGGTGCCGCCGTCCTCCTCGATGCCGTGGATCTGCGCGACGTTCGGGTGGTCGAGCGACGCGAGCAGTTCGGCCTCGCGCTGGAACCGGGCCAGGCGATCGGGGTCGGCGGCGAAGGCGTCGGGGAGGATCTTCAGGGCGACGTCGCGGTTCAGGCGGGTGTCGCGGGCCCGGTAGACCTCGCCCATGCCGCCCGCGCCGAGGGGGCCGGCGACGTTGAAGTGCCCGGCGTAGCGGTCGCCCGCGTTCAGCGGCATGCGGGACGGCTCCACCGCCCGGCCGCGCAGGGCGTCAGTCCCAAGGGTTCACGAGCGCCACGCCCGACGGCTCGAAATCGGCGACGTTCCGGGTCGCAACCTGCATCCGATGCACGAGCGCGATCGCTGCGATCTGGCCGTCCTGAACGTTGAGCCGTCTGCCTGATCGCTCTGCCCTGGCTGCGATGTCTCCGTACGCTTCGGCAGCGCGTCGATCGAACGACAGGATTCGGTCACGGAACCGCTCGCATGTCGCCCGCCAGAAGTCCAGCAGGCTCGATCGCCGCCGGCCCTGGGGCAGCCGTGAGATCCCGTACCGCACTTCCGCCAGCGCAATCGTCGGTACCGCCAGCGAGGGCTCGTTGACCGCGAGCCACGTGACGACCTGGACTGACGGCGCCGGCCTGGTCAGTTCCGACAGGACGTTGGTGTCGAGCAGAATCACGACAGGTCGATGGGTTCTTGCGGCTGTCTGTGCTCGCGGAGGAACGGCTCGATGTCGTCGCCGGGCTCGACCAGCGCGATCAGGTCATCGGGGAATCCGGTCGTGACGGAGGTGTCCTCGGCCGCCTGGTCGAGTATCGAGCGGGCCAGGGCCTCGAGGCTGCACCCTCGTCGTTCGGCGCGTCGCCTGAGCTTCGCCTTCGACTCGGGCGACAAATTGCGGATCGTGACGCTCGCCATGCTGCCCCTCGCCGGTCACGCACCTGCTACGCCTTTCGATGATTGCATGCAATCATGGTTTGGGCAAGCCGATCCCTGTCCAGTTCGGAAGCGACGCAAAGGACGGAGAACGGGTCCTCTTGCGGAACTAGGAGAGAGGTGATAAGATCCTAGACACGCTAGGAGACACCATGGACGTCACCAAGTCCGCCACCCTGCTCCCCGGCACCCTCGACCTCCTGATCCTCAAGGCCGTCTCGCTCGACCGCCTGCACGGCTACGGGGTGCTGCTCCGCATCCGGCAGATGACGGGAGAGGCCCTCGACGTGCCGCAGGGCTCGCTCTATCCGGCCCTCTACCGGCTCGAGCACCAGGGGCTCATCGAGTCGGAATGGGGCGAGAGCGAGAACCGGCGCCGGGCCAAGTACTACCGGCTGACCGACGCGGGAAGGCAGCGGCTCGAGGAAGCGGCGGCGGGCTGGGAACGGCTCGCCGCGGCCATGGCCGCCGCCCTCCACGCCACCCCCGGGGAGGCGTGACGTGCTCGCGCGCCTGCGTTCGTTCCTGACCGCGTGGACCCGACGGGAGGGCTTCGAGGACACCCTCGACGATGAGTTGCGGTTTCATCTCGAAGCCTGCACGGAGGAGCTGGTGCGCGCCGGGATGCCCAGGCGCGAAGCCGCGCGCCGGGCGCGTGTGCAGTTCGGCGGCATCGAGTCCGCGAAGGACGACTGCCGGCAGGCGCGCGGCCTGCGGCTCGCCGACGAGCTGGAGCGGACGATGACCAACATCCGACTCGGGTTCCGCACGCTGTTCAAGACGCCGCTCGTCACCGGCGTGGCGATCGTGTCGCTGGCCCTGGGCATCGGGGCCAACGCGGCGATCTTCTCGCTGTACAGTCAGTTTCTCCTGCGCCCCCTGCCTGTCACGGAGCCCGATCGCCTGGTCAACCTCGAGAGCCCGGGACCGAAGCCGGGGTCCTGCCGCGCCAGCAACGCCGGCGGATGCGACGACGTGTTCAGCTACCCGATGTTCCGTGACCTCGCGGGCGGCCAGACCGTCTTCTCCGCGCTCGCGGCGCACAGGGGCCTCGACGCCAACGTGGCCTACCGGGGCCGGGCCGTCATCGCCTCGGGCGCGCAGGTCTCGGGGTCGTACTTCCCGGCGCTGGGCCTGCGGCCGGCCGCCGGTCGACTGTTCGGCCCCGAGGTCGACGAGCCGATCGGCGGCCATCCCGTGGTCGTCCTGAGTCACGACTTCTGGCAATCCGAGCTCGAGGGATCGCCGGACGCGATCGGGGACGTCCTCGTCGTGAACGGCCGGTCGCTGACCATCGTCGGCGTGTCGCCGGCGGGGTTCCGCGGCACGACGATCAACAGGCCGTACGCGTTCTTCGTGCCGGTCACGATGCGGGGCCTGCTCTCGCATGAAGGGGACGGCGGGTTCGAGGACCGGCGCGCCTACTGGACCTACCTCTTCGCCCGCCTCGCCCCCGGCGTGTCCATCGACCAGACGCGCGCGGCCCTCGAGCCGCTGTACCGGAGCATCCTGGCCGAGGTCGAGGCGCCGCTGCAGACGGGCATGAGCACCGAGGCGATGGCGCGGTTCCTCGACAGACCCCTGCGGGTCGAACCGGGATGGCAGGGGCAGAGCGCGTGGCACGACAACCGGGGCGGGCAGCGCGTCGCCCTGTTCTTCCTCTTCGGGATCACCGCCGCCGTCCTCCTGATCGCGTGCGCCAACGTCGTCAACCTGCTGCTCGCCCGCTCGGCCGCCCGATCCGGCGAGATGGCGGTGCGGCTCGCGCTGGGCGCGTCGCGCCGGCATCTCCTGGCGCAGCTCCTGACCGAGTCCTGCCTCCTCGCGGCGCTGGCCGGCGCGGCCGGGCTGGTGGTCGCGCATTGGACGCTGCGCCTCGTCTGGGCCCTCGTGCCTCCCCTCGTCGCGGACATCTTCCGAGCGACGCTCGACCCGTACGCGGTGCCGTTCACCGCCGCCGTCTCGCTGGCGACCGTGGTCGTCTTCGGCGTCCTCCCCGCGCTCCACGCGACCCGTGGGGACCCCCTCGCGGCGATGAAGGACGTCGCCGGCCAGTCGAGCGGCGCCCACTCGGCGACGCGCTTCCGCCAAGGCCTGGTCGTGGCGCAGCTCGCCCTGGCGACGACGCTGCTCGCGGTGGGTGGGCTCTTCATCCTGAACCTGCACAACGTGAATCGCGTCGACCCGGGGTTCCGCACGGACGACGTGGCGACGTTCCTTGTACGGCCCGAGTCGAACGGCCACGGCCCCGTGCGCAGCCGGGCCGTGTACGAACGCATCGGCGAACGCCTGTCGGCGCAGCCCGGCGTGACCGGCGTCACCGCCGCCTCGCGCCTCCTGCTCGACGGCGGCCTCGGCCGGCCCGCCGAAGTGAGGGTCGAGGGGGTCGAAGCGGGGCCGGACACGGACCGAGGGACGCGGCTCGAGCGCATCGGGACCGAGTATTTCCGCACCCTCGGCATCCCCCTGCTCGCGGGCCGCACGTTCTCGGCGTCGGACACCCTGGAGGCGCCGAGGGTCGCGATCGTGAACGAGTCGTTCGCCCGCGAGTTCGATCTCGGACGCGACGCGGTGGGGCGGCGCATCGGCCGCGGCGGTCCCGATGCCGAGCTCGACATCGAGATCGTGGGGCTCGTCGGCGACATGCGGAGCAGGCTGAAGAGCGACGTTACGCCGCCCGTCGTCTTCGTCCCGTATCGACAGGAAGAGGAGATCGGCGGTCTCTGGTTCTACGTCCGGAGCTCGGCGGGGTCCGATACGGTGGTGCGCTCCGTTCCCGCCGTCGTCGCCGCCGTCGATCCGAACCTGCCGGCGGCGTTTCCCATGCCCTTGTCCCGGGCGGCCGAGATGAACTCCACGGACGATCGCATGGCGGCGGGGCTGCTGACGTCGTTCGCGGCCCTCGCGGCGCTCCTCGCCGCAGTCGGGCTCTACGGCGTGCTCGCCTACGCGGTGGCGCAGCGCACGCGCGAGATCGGCCTGCGCATGGCCCTCGGCGCGGACGCGGCGCGGCTGCGCGCGATGGTGTTCGGCCAGGTCGGGCGCATGGCCCTCGCGGGCGGCGCGCTCGGGCTCGCGGCGGCCCTCGGCTTCGCGCGCGTCGCGCAATCGGTGTTCTACGAGATCGAGGGCATGCCGCTCGCCGTCGCCGTCGGCGCGGCGGCGGGGCTGGCCGCCGTGGCCCTCGCCGCCGGGCTCGTCCCCGCGCATCGGGCGGCGCGCGTCGACCCGATGGACGCGCTGCGGCACTGGTAGCTTCAGCCTGGATGCGGCGATGTTCTTGCGCCTGTCTCCGGATCGTACTTTCCCGTTCTGGGCCTTGCGCCGGCTGCCGGGCGGCTGCCCGGTCCCGAGAGCGACGCACCGATCGGCGGGCGCCCGATCGCCGTCCTCAGCCACGCGTTCTGGCAGGCCGAGCTCGGCGGCGAACCCGGCGTGGTCGGTGACGCCCTGGTCGTCAACGGGCAGCCGCTGACCATCGTCGGCGTGGCCCCGGCCGCGTTCGAGGGCACGACGCTCGGCCTGCGGCCGCTGGTTTTCGTGCCGATCACCATGCGGGGCGTGCTGTCCCCGGGCGACGGCGGATTCGAGAACCGCCGAAGCTACTGGGCGTACCTGTTCGCGCGTCTCGAGCCGAACGTCTCGATGGACCAGGCGCGAGCGGGGCTGTCGCCGCTGTGCCGGAGCATTCTCACCGAGGTGGAGTCGCCCCTCCATGTCGGCTTCAGCGAACGCCGACGGGCGGAGTTCATCGCCAAGCCGATCCTGATCAGCGATGGACGACGGGGGCAGAGCTCCCTGGACGAGCAGGTCACGCCGTCGCTGCTGCTGCTCTTCGCGGTGACCGGCATCGTCGTGCTCATCGCCTGCGCCAACGTCGCGAACCTGTTGTTGGCGCGATTGTCGGCGCGGGCGTCCGAGATGGCGGTCCGCTTGTCGATTGGTGCGACGCGGCGGCACCTGATCTCGGGCGGGACGTGGTCGGGAGGCGGATGGGGCAGGGCGGTCGTGGCACCGAGCTCGACATGGAGATCGTCGGGGTCGTCGCGGATGCCGGGTACGACAACGTGAAGTACCAGGGTCAGCCGCTCCACTCGTTCTTGACGGCATGGAGCCGTCGGAAGCACTTCGAGAACCCCGCGCGCCCGAATGTCGTTCGGGGCGCCCCACCGCGACGGTCTCGTGTCCAACCCCATGTCGGGCTGCTGCCGGGGCCGTTTGGCGGCGTCAGCCGTTCGACCGGTCGTCGGCGCGGACGCGGGCGAGCAGGTCCGCTGCCGTCGCGCACTCGATGATCCAGTCGCCGACCCGGCCGAGGCGGTCCGGGTCGGTGACGCCGGCCAGAGCGGTAGCCAGATCCTCGCCGGCGGCGGCGTCGAACTTCCGCCGGGCCTGCCGGCAGAGCAGCGCCCGCTCTTCGTGCCGGCCCTGTTCGATACCCCGCTCGAGCCATTCACGGGTCCATTCCCGCACGTTCTCTTCCAGCATCGTCTGCGTCTCCCGCAACTGGGCCAACGGGTCGCCCTCGTCCGCCGCCAGCCGACCCGCGACCCGCAGCCCCTGGCGCAGCCATGTCACGAACGCCTGCGTCAAGTGGTCGTCCCCCTGCGCTTGCAGAAGGTCGATCAGCGCGTTCAGCGCTTGGCGCAGATGCGGCGCGTCACGCGTCTTCTCCAGACCGATGAACGCCGCCACCAGGTTGCCCGCCGGCAGTTCCGCGTGCGACACGCGCGCACCGTCCAGGAGATAGTATCGCTGCGACGGCTGGTACGGCGCCAGCAGATCGCCTCCCGCCGCCACCAGGTCCGTCATCTCGACCGGTGCCGTCCAGGGCCGCCGGCCGTTGTAGATGACGACGGGGAGCACTGGCGGCAGGGCCTTGTGGTCGCGCGGCACGCCGTCGGCCTCCAACCGCTGGTAGAGCAGCGCCGTGTAGGCCAGCATGCGCAACGCCATCGCCGGGTTCACGGTGGCCTGGAACTCGAGGAGCAGAACGAGGTAGAGCCAGCGGTCGCCGCGGAAGCGGATGCGCCAGACGAGGTCACCATGGCGCTGCTGGAGGTCCGGGCTGACGAAGCTGGCGGGCAGGGCGTCCAGCGTATCGAAGTCCAGGAGGTCGCTCCAGCCATGGGCGGCGAAGCCGTCGAGCAGGTCGCGGACCATGCGCGGACGCGAGAACAGCAGCTTGTACGCGGCGTCTTGCATTCGCCCTCCTCGTGACGTCTGCGGAGCCGGGGCGTGTGAGACGTGCGGCCCTCTCGCGGGGTTGCGACAACACCGCGACCCGGCAGTCCGTCGCCGAAGTGTGTCTGGAGCAAGAACGGGGCCAACGCGGGGCGGCCGCGTGCACGGAGAACGGGCGAGCGGCGGGCGCCCATGGCGCAGGAACTGCAACGCTGGGGCCGCGTAGCGGTGGCGCGAACGTCAACGGGCCGGGGACCCCGGGCACCAAGGGGTGCATGTCGAGAGTCCGGGCTTGCGGGGATTCAACGCTGCGCTCGGCGCGGGCGCTCTCAGGACGCCGCCGTGACGGCGGTCAGCCGCCCCGAGATCTCGCGCAGGCGGAGCCACTGCTGATAGTAGAACGGGAGCAGGGTCACCGACTCGGCGAACTCGAAGACGTACATGACGACGGCGAGCACCATGCCGTACTCGACGGTCCGTTCCGCCGCCTCCGCCACCGAGAACACCAGCAGCCCCACCATCAGCACCCAGACGATGCCGAAGTTGGCGGCCTCGAGGTCGGACAGCTTGATGTTCCAGCGCATCATGTCGCGGAGGTGGCGGCCGACGCGGGTGGGGTCGCCGCTCTCGACGGCGTCGACCTCGCGCTCGTGCTCGTCGTTGAGGCCTTCGTTGTAGCGGGTCGTCAGGTTCCCGGTCAGGGCGTAGAGGACGACGGTGGCCCCGGCGACGGCGAGACAGCCGAGGAACACCGGCCGGTTCAGGGCCGACAGGATGAGGACCGTGCCGGCGAGGCGGATGACGCTGGTGACGAGGTCGGGCAGCGAGTTCTCGAAGAACTCGACCATCTCCCAGAGCATCCCGAGGCGGGCCGTCCTCGTCGACGTGCTCTCGGCTTGGCGGTCGACCAGCTCCTCGCCCAGTCGCGCGTAGATTCGGGCGTAGGCCCGGCTGTCGACGAGCCGGCGGGTTATCGCGATGGCCATGGCCGCGATGCCGAGTCCCGCGAGCTCGTATAGGCCCTGCCGCGAGTCGGCGAGCACGCTGTCGATGGCCCGGCCGATGACGAGCGGGAACAGGGTCCAGCCCGCGGCCTCCAGCACGACCAGGGACAGGGTGAGGGCGAAGCGTCCGGCGAATCGTCTGAACAGGGTGAGCATCGACGCGGTCTCCGGCGATGTGTCGACTCCTGCTCGATCCTACGGATCGCGGCGGCGGAAGGATGCACCTGTCGGTCAAACGGCCCACGGGCACAACGCTCCCGGACCGCCACGAGGACTCCCGGATTCCCGGCGGACGATGCCCGCCGGTGAACGGCCCGCCGGCGCAACGCCCTGGACCGCCGCGAGGAGTCCCCGGATTCCCCGCGGTCGAAGCCCGCTGGTGAACGGCCCGCTGGCGCAACCGGCGCGGTGGGGCGACAATCTCCGGCATGACCGCGCCCCTGTTCGACCTGCTGCCGCCCGGCGAGGCGTCGAGCGACGATCTGCTCGACCGCTTCCTCGACTACGTCGACCGGCTGGGCTTGACCCTCTATCCCGCCCAGGAGGAGGCGATTCTCGCCCTGCTCGAGGACCAGCACGTCATCCTGAACACGCCGACCGGCTCGGGCAAGTCGCTGGCCGCGTTCGCGCTGCACTTCGCGTCGCTCGCCCGCGGCCGGCGCTCGGTCTACACGTGCCCCATCAAGGCGCTCGTCAACGAGAAGTGGATGGACCTGTGCCGCGAGCTCGGACCCGACAACGTGGGGCTCGCCACCGGCGACGCCACCGTCAACCGCGACGCCCCGGTGCTGTGCTGCACGGCCGAGATCCTCGCCAACATCGCCCTCCGCGAGGGGGAGGCGGCGGCGGTGGACGACGTGGTCATGGACGAGTTCCACTGGTACGCCGACCGCGACCGCGGCGTCGCCTGGCAGGCGCCGCTGCTGACCCTGCCGCAAACGCGCTTCCTGCTGATGTCGGCGACGCTCGGCGACGTGTCGTTCTTCGAGGAGGAGCTCACGCGGCGCACCGGCCGGCCGACGGCGGTCGTCACCTCGAGCGAGCGGCCGGTGCCGCTGGAGTACGCCTACTCCGAGGAG
This sequence comes from Vicinamibacterales bacterium, assembly GCA_965215105.1. Taxonomy (GTDB): domain Bacteria; phylum Acidobacteriota; class Vicinamibacteria; order Vicinamibacterales; family UBA8438; genus JAJEEA01. Next base: position 3,648,104 of record OZ244051.1, on the reverse strand, counting down.
CCGCTCGCGAAGGCGGTGGAGCGGCTGGTCGAGGCCGACCGGGTCCCCGTCTACGTGGTCCACTTCACGCAGAAGGACGCCGGCGCGAGCGCGCAGAGCTTCACGAGCCTGCAGATCGCGACGCGCGAGGAGAAGAAAGCACTGGCCGCCGCCGTCGAGGACGTGCGCTTCTCGACCCCCTACGGCCCCCGCGTCCGCACCTGGCTGAAGCACGGCATCGGCATCCACCACGCGGGCCTGCTGCCCCGCTACCGCGTGCTCGCCGAGCGGCTCGCCCAGCGGGGCCTGCTCAAGGTCATCTGCGGCACCGACACGCTGGGGGTCGGCGTCAACGTGCCCATCCGCACCGTGCTCTTCAGCCGGCTCTCGAAGTACGACGGCGAAAAGACGGCGGTGCTCACGGCCCGCGACTTCCACCAGATTGCCGGGCGGGCCGGGCGCAAGGGCTTCGACGAGCGCGGCTACGTCGTGGCCCAGGCCCCCGAGCACGTCATCGAGAACCGCCGGCTGGCCGAGAAGGCGAAGGCCGGCAAGAAGGTGGTCCGCCGCCAGCCCCCGCGCGGCAACTTCGCGCCCTGGGACGGGGCGACGTTCGAGCGGCTCGTGCGCGCGCGCCCCGAGCGGCTCAGGTCGCGCTTCGCGGTATCGCACGGCATGCTGCTCAACGTGCTGTCGCGCCGCGGCGACGGCTGCGCGGCGATGCGCCGCCTCGTGCGCGACAGCCACGAATCGGACGTGGCGAAGCGCGCGCACCGGCGCCGCGGCTGGCAGCTCTTCCGCGCGCTGGTGGCGCGAAAGGTCGTCGAGATCGTGCCCCGCACGCCGGAGGGCTCGCGGCTCCGGGTGAACGTCGACCTCCAGGACGACTTCTCGATGGACCAGGCGCTGTCGCTCTACCTCATCGACACGATTCCGTTGCTCGACCCCGACGCCGAGAGCCACGCGCTCGATCTGCTCACGCTGGTGGAGAGCATCCTCGAGAACCCGTCCGCGATCCTGTACCGGCAGCTCGCCAAGCTGAAGGCCGAGGCGGTGGCGGAGATGAAGGCGGCGGGAATGGACTACGACGAGCGCATGGCCGAGCTCGAGAAGCTCGAGCACCCCAAGCCGCTCGCCGACTTCGTCTACGCCACCTTCAACGACTTCGCCGACCGGCACCCGTGGGTCGGCGAGGAGAACATCCGGCCCAAGTCGATTGCGCGCGAGATGTTCGAGACCTGGCTCTCGTTCGCCGACTACGTCCGGGAGTACGGCCTCGAACGCATGGAGGGGCTGCTACTGCGGCACCTCGCGAGCGTCTACAAGGTGCTGCGGCAGACCGTGCCCGACGGCCAGAAGACCGACGATGTCGTGGAGATGGAGCTCTATCTCCGGGACCTCGTGCGCCGGGTCGACTCGAGCCTGCTCGAGGAATGGGAGCGAATGCGCGATCCCGACTTCCAGGTTGCGCGCGCGGAGGAGGCGGAGCCGACCGCGCCCGGCGGCGACGAGCCGGTCGACGTGACGCGCGACGCGCGCGCGTTCACCGCCGCCATCCGCGCGCGCGTTTTCGCGCTGCTGCGCGCGTGGGCGACCGGCGACGACGAGGCCGCGATCGAGGTCCTCGACAGCGCGCTCGACGGGGCGGGAGAGGCGTGGACGGCCGAGCGGCTGTCGCGCGCGCGGGAGACGTTCGCGGCAGAGAACGGGGGGCTGCGCCTCGACCCCGAGGGTCGCAACCGGCGGCACACGGTCACCCAACCGTCGGACGACGGCGCGACCTGGCGGGTGGAACAGATGCTGGTGGACACGGAGGGGCACAACGACTGGGTGGCCGAGCTCGAGGTCGACCTGGCCGCCTCTCGCGCCGCCGCCGAGCCGGTCATGCGCTTGCTGCGCCTGGAGAGCCTGACGCCGTAGGCCCGGGAACGGCCGGGGCCGGGAGGGCGGCCGCGTGCTGCCTGCGCATCTCTTCCAGCCGGTCGTGGGCGAGCATGTTCTGGATGAGCGGCAGGTAGAAGACGCCGTCGTCCCGCACCCGTACGGCGTCGTCGGAAACCGTGACCCACCCGATCTCCTCCAGCGCCCGCCAGACCACGGCGTGCTCGTCGACGACGTCGCGGCCGAGCAGCTCCCGGTAGGCGGCGCGGTCGACGGCCAGCCCCTGCATCTCCTGGAAGAGCAGGTGCAGCCGCAGGTCCGCCGGCGTGTAGTGGAACCCCCGCATCACCGGATAGCGTTGCTCGCGGATGCACCGGAAGTACTCGTCCACCCGCACCTGGTTCATGAACGCCCACCCCGGCGACTGCGGGGTGCCGAAGAAGAACGAGATGCCGGCGTAGCCCCAGCCCCAGGCGTCGCATCCGACCGGTCCGCTCCCGTTCGACGCGAACGGCTTGCGGAACAGCTCCTCGTACAGGTACGAGCTCGGCACGGGGGCCTCGCGCCGCTCGAAGTCGTAGGCGGTCACCTGGGTGTAGCCGCGGGCCTCGAGCACGGCCTTGCCGGCCCGGTACATCTCGAGGTTCTCCTCCTGGGAGGGCAGCTCGCCCCGGCGGTTGCGGGCGAAGTCGGTGCGGCCGGCGACGTTCAGCTCGTAGTGGGTGATGTGCGCGACCCCGGTGGCCGCGACCGTCTCCAGGTCGCGCACCATCTGCTCGATGGTCTGGTTGGGCCAGCCGAAGATGAGGTCGACGCTGATGGGCAGGTCGAGCGTCTGGCACGACTCCAGGGTCCGGAACACCTGGTCGGCCCGCTGGCGGCGGCCGCTCGCCTTGATCAGCTCCTCGTCGAGCTGCTGCACGCCCATGCTGACGCGGTTCATGCCGCACTGCTTCATCGCGGCCAGCTTGTCGTGGCTGAAGGTCTGGGGAATGCCCTCGAGGGTGACCTCGATGTCGGACGGAATGTCGAACACCCCGCCCACGATCTCCATCAGCCGCGCGTACTGGTGGGGCCGGTAGAGGTTCGACGTCCCGCCGCCGAAGTAGATGCTGGCCAGCTCGGCCCCCGCGAAGTGGTCGCGGAACAGGTCGCCCTCGCGCTCGAGATACCCCAGATACTCGTCGAGCTGCCGCTGGCCGGTGTAGATCTCGGTCGGAAAGAGGCAGAACCCGCACCGGTCGGGGTCGGTGGGCAGGCAGTACGGGGTGCCGACGTAGAGGTTGACCCGCTTGGGTATCGCGCGGTTCGTCCGCTCCCGAGCCCGCAGCACCGCGTCCATCGGGACGTCCTGCTCGGCCCAGTGCACCGGGGACGGATGGCCGTGCAGCACCTTGTTGCTCTGGCGCCGCTTGCGGTGCTTCTCGACGAACGCCCTGGCCGCCCGCACGTCGCGCATGTCGATTCGAACGATTGTCGGACGGCGGCCGCCGCTTGTCAATACCGGGCGACGGATGAGACGGATGAGGGCGGCGCGTCTCCACTCTCCAGACGGAAGCGGAGCTCCGCACCGGAGCCCCGAATCATCCGTCCTCCTGCTCCTGATACTCCCGGATGTGCCCTCGCTGTACGATCCACAGCTTGCCGTCGATGGAACTCCCCGCAAGCCCGGCGGCCAGCGTGCGGACAGCCTGAAACAGTTCTCCGGCGCCCGAGCCGCCCGGCAACCGGAGGACCGCGATGCCGGAATAATGCGACGGCGTGAACCGAAGGGGGTTGCCGAAGTCCAGGTCGAGCGTCACCAGACACTTGCGGTCGGAACGACAGACTTCCGCGAGTCGCTCGTCGCCGGCGGCCGAGAGGCCCTCCTCGGCCACGGTGGTGACCCGATGCCCGGCCGCGCGCAGGATGGCGGCGCCCCGGCGGCCGAGGTTCTCGTCGAGCTTGATGTTCAAGCGGATGTCTCCAGCGGCACGTCCACGTACCGTTCGCGGGACATCTCCGCGCCGTATGCGATGCAGGCCAGAACGTCCGCGTCCTCGATGCCGGGATATTGTTCGAGAAGCTGGTCGACCGTCCACCCGCCGGCCAGGAGGTCGAGCACCAGGGACACCCAGATGCGGTGTCCGCGGATGCAGGGCTTGCCGAAGCAGATGTCGGGGTCAATCGATATGCGGGAGAGGAGCTCGCGTCTGTCCATCGGAAGCCTCCCTGTCCACCGTGCCACTATCCGGCGCCCGCCGCGGCGTCTCCGGCCACGCTCCGGACGCTCGGCGAAGCGGCGCTTCCCGGGACGAAGAGCATCTCGGGCCAGCACACGGGCCGGCGCAACGCGGGCGCGTGGTTGGACAAACCCGATTCGAACGCCTTCTTCAACCGGTCGGCCGTGGCCGTGCGCTCCGCCGTCGCCATGGCGCCGGCGGGTTCCCCTCCGGCGCTCTTGAACGTCCGACGACAGACCCTTGAAGTAGCCGATCAACAGCAGCCGGAAATACCGTCCCGACGCAGACTCGGCCGCCGGAGCCGCGACGCGTAGAACACCGCGCACAACCCTTCCACGAAAGCATCGAACCCGGCTGCCTCCGGGACGCGGTTCAGCCACCCGAAAAACGGATGTCCCGCACTCCTCGGAAGGCCCGCCGTCGTCACCCACATCGGCGCTGGCGGTCGCGCCGCCGGCTTCCTACCCATCGCCAGACCGCCAAGTCTACGACACCGGTCGACTCAGGTCGACCCCGATCTCCGACTTTGCCTCAGCAGCCCGTGGAAGAAGTCTGTTCGCGACGTCGGTCTGCTCAGGCAACTTGGCGGTGAGCGATTGAGTGGATGAGCGCGACCGGTGTCCATTCGACCGGCCAGACGCGCGTCAGACGCCCCCAGAGACCGATCAGACGCCCGATCAGCCCGCAAATCGCCGAAAGAGCCCGCCGCTGCAGGCTCCGAGGCGTACCCACACCCGTCAGGCGACGCAGCAGCAGCCCGAGGTTGCAGCCCGCCGCCTGGATGACCACACGCTTGCGGACATTCTCATGGCCGCGAACCCATACGCGACCCAGACCGCCCGTCTCGTACTGGTGCGCGAACGGACGCTCTACCAGCTCCCCGCGATGCCGTTGAAGACCACGACCCCGGTCTCCACGAATACGCCGACGGTTCCCATACAGCACCTGCTGAGCAGCGCGCTTCTCCGGCGGCGTCTCCCCGGTCTTCTCGTCCTGCCAGCGGCGCCGGCCGCGATCCGGCTCCGAGATGTAACTGCGAACTCCGATCTCGTCGAGCGCCGTCAGCGTCGCGTCACTGTGGTAGCCCTTGTCGGCCACCACCTCTTCGACCTCCGCACCGTCCGGCTGCACCGACTCGACCTGTTCGGCCGCCATCGTCAGCGTCTCCGGCAGCGTCGCAGTATCGCCCTCCGAGGCATCCTGCACCGTCGCCGACAGGATCGCCCCCGTCTCCAGGTCCACCCCGTGCTCCGCCTTGTGGGCCAGGTGCGTCCGACCGTCCTTCATCTTCGCGATCTTCGCGTCCGGGTCCTGCGGAGACTTCCAGTCCTTGTTCGACGTCTTCCGGCCCTTCCGAGACCGGTCGAAACGCGCCAACTCCGCGCGCGTCGGCGTCTCGACCCCCGACGCCTCCGCCAACCGGCGCACGAACGCCTCGTACGATTCTTCCGTGTCCCAACGCTTGACGCTCCGCATCGCCGCGTTCGCTTCCAGCGTCGTCGCATCCACGCCGACCGTCTTCCCCTTTACCAGACCCGCCTCGGCCAAGCGCTCCAGCACCCACGTGAACACCGCCACGTGCGTTTCCACATCGATCAGACGCCGCGTGCGTGACAGCGTCGAGTGGTTCGGCGGCGCCTCCGTCACGTCCAGGTCCAGGAAGGCCCGCAGACCCAGCGAATCCGAGACGCGCCACGCGATTCCCCGCTCCGACGACAGGCCCTCGAAGTAGCCGATGAACAGCAGCCGGAAATACCGCCCCGGACGCAAACTCGGCCGACCCAGCCGGTCCGCGTAGAACGCGGCGCACAACCCCTCAACGAACGCATCGAACCCGGCCGCCTCAAGGACCCGGTTCAGCTTTTCGAAAAAGGGATGTCCCGGGCTCTTCGGCAGATCCGCCGTGGTCACCCACATCGCCGACGGCTGGCGCGCCGCCGGCTTCTTGCCCATTGCCATGCCGTCAAGTCTACGACACTCCCGCGATCCGCGTCGACTCCCGATTCCCGCGACTTTGTAGAGTCGGGGGGAGGCGCGTAACCGGTAGGGGTCGGTGGCTCTTCCGGGCGCTTTCGCGCCGGGCCGCAGGCCGACTCCCGTGGGTACGTTTCCTCCCCCCGCTCTCCGAACCCGGCGTGCCGATTTCCGGCACCGGGCTCTCCAGTGGAATCATGCGGCTCGCACACGGGTTCCCGGTCGGCGACCGGCGGGCGGGTCTGGCGAGCCGTGGCACCCGGCCTGCACCCTTGCGCCGGTCCGCCGGTGCATCGGCAGGCCTGTTGACGCCCTGACGACGGCGACCGCTCGGGGCCGTCCCCTTCGCTTGTGCATGTGATGACGCTCCGGGATTCCCGCTCATCTCCGGGGTGATAGGCCGTCGGCCACTCCCGCGAGCCTGCTCCCGTTCGCCATCGCTTCCACCTGAGGTCCCTTCCCTCCGCCGGCATTACCCGGCTTCCTCGGTACCTACGGACCTCTCCGCCACCCTGTCGGCCCGACCTGACCCTCGCGGGCTGTCGGTTGACGTGTGCCGCGCCACCGGCAGGGCTTCCCGTGTTGCGTCCATCCCCCTCTTCCATGCGTGCCGTCGCCAATACCCCGGCGGAAACGGTCGGTGCCCGCGTCGCTCGCCTTCCCGACCGCTGGCAGCCTTCCCCGTGTGGAAGGCGGGTCGGCTTCCGCATTACAGGTTTCGAGGCCTGCTCGGCGTTCGCTCGCGCTACGGCCCGCGTGGTCGCTGAACCGCCCAATGGCGGCCCTTTGGTGTCGGAGTGCTTCAACCGATGTCGTCACCTCCATCGTCCGCTCCGACTGCTACCGGCTGGAGCGACAGTTGCCGGGCGGGATTCGCACCCGCTGAGAGACGGCGCCTTTCACGGCGCACTTCCACGGGCTGATACGCGTGTCGCGCGCGCCAAGCGCGGCGTCGGCTCCACCGACGGGCGCGGGTCGTTTCCGGCGCTGCGGGGTCGTTGGGGTGCCGGCACTTGGTTGCAGCGCCGGTGGGCCATGGACGCTGGCGGGCGACGTCACCGCACCCGGGCGAGCACCGCGTGCGCGGCATTGAACTCGACGTCGTCGGGGCGGGCCGGCAGGGGCAGCTCGACGGAGACCTCGGGGGCGTCGACGAGGACGTGGTGGACGATCGGGGGACGGTCGTCGAACGTCAGCCGGATCGGCACCGGCATCCGGAACCCGTCGGGGACGTCCTCCTGGCGGATGCGGCCGTGCAGCACGAACGGCGCCGGCTGGTCCACGACCCGGCTGACGTCGAGATCGACCCGGTAGGTGGGGACGTCGACGCCGTACACCCATTGATCGAAGAACCACCCCATCGGCTCGCCGAACGCCTCGGCGACCGCGTCCTCGAACGAGCGCGTGGACATGACGCGCCCCAGGCGGGCGGTGGCGTAGCCGCGCATCAGCTCCTTGAACCGGGTGTCGTCGCCGGTCTCCCAGTCGAGCAGCATCGACCGCAGCATGTGGAGGACGTAGCCGCCCTTCTCGTAGATCAGGATGCGGTGGTCGATGCTCGCGCCGAAGCGCGGCTTGGTCGAGACGAGCCGATAGCCGACGACGAGGGGGCCCGCCTCGTGCCCCTCGGCCCACCGCAGCGCCTCAGGGCGGAAGCCGTAGTGCCTGAGCCCGATGCCCTGGCCGACCTGTCCCTCCCCCAGCACGTCGAGGCGCCACGCGTCGATCATCTGCGCGAACTGATCGGGGTCGTCGAGGCCGTGCAGCGCATAGAGGGCGGCCGCGTAGTTGGAGAAGCCCTCGGCCATCCACTGGTCGCGGTAGTCCCGCCACCAGTCGACCCCGGCTCCCCACCACTGGTGGGCCACCTCGTGGGCGCGGAACACCTCCGCCTCTCCCGTGTGCATGTCGCCGAACGCCTGATACGACAGGAACAGCAGGCCGGGAAAGGCCTGCCCGCTCAGGGTCTCGGTCTCGGTGACGAGCAGCGACGGGTGGGGGAACGGTCCGAAGTAGTCGGCGAGGAGCGCGATGGAGCCGGTGACGTCGGCGATGGTCCTCTCCACGCTGTCCGGCGAGAACCCGCGGTGGTTGGGGTCGGCGTAGATCGAGATGGCGGGGGCTTCGGGGCGCTCGACCTCGGTCACCTCGAACTCGCCGTAGTGGAAGGCCATGCTGCCGACCGGCCCGCTCGTCGTCCAGCGCTGGATGCGGGTGTCGTCCTCGACGCGCTCGTCGAGCAGGGGCCCCCCGCTGGCGACGCGGTACCGCTCGGGCATCCGGAAGGTCGTCTCGAGGCGGCTGGTGCGGTTGTCGACGTGCTGCGGCCACCAGTCCAGGGTGTCGAGGAGCACGAAGTCGCGGGTCTGCCGGAGCCGGTCGACGAGCGGCCCCTCGTAGGCGAGCTCGATGATGAACGGCTCGCCGGCCGCGACGGTGCGGGGCAACGCCATCGTCACCCAGGGCTCGAAATGGTCGTCCTCGAAGGTCCGTTCGTGGCGCTCCTGCGCGAAGGCGAGCGGCTCGCCGGCCACGGGGGCGGGATCCGCGGGGTCGGCGGCCGCGTCGGCCAGCAGGCTCGCGCCGGCCAGTCTTTCGGTCGGGTCGGGGTGCCACCGGGCTTCGGTGACCTCGAGCATCATGCTGATCCGCAGCCGGATCCCCCGCGTCGGCTCCAGCGGCTCGATCAGAAGGGCCGCGGTGGCGCGGACGTCGCCGTCCCCGTCGAGGGCGAGGTCGACCTCGGTGCGCGGCACCCGCGCCCGCGGCGTCCAGCCCTCCTGGTCGGGGGCGACGGGTCGCGGGGGCAGTCCCAGGGCCACGCCGGTCGCCTCGTCGTCGTCGAGGGTGTCCGGGGCGACGGGGAACGGCTCGAGGGCGCGGTCCGCGTGCTCGGGCCGGTAGTCGGTCAGCGCGTGGAAGCGCATCCAGGTGTCGGATACCCTGCGCCGGTCCTCGTAGCGGTACAGGGCCACCTCTTCGGGCTCGTGCGGCTCGACCATCAGGGTCAGCCAGCCGTGGTCCTTGCTGTCGAGCTCGAGGAGCCGGTAGGTGCGGCCGGCCGGCAGCGTGCCCGACTCCCGCCGCCACCGGTCGTGGAGGATCCGGCTCTCGGGGTTGATGCGCTGCTGCCGCAGCAGCCGGCGCCGCCGGTCCCTCAGCAGCCGGTTGGCGCGCTCGGTGTCGCGCCGGCGCTCGCGCGCGGGGTCGGCGAGGGCGCGAAGCTCCTCCGCGGTGTCGTCGCTGGTCCACAACACGAGCCGGTCGAAGCCCTCGTCGACCCGGTGCTCGTCCGAGAACCGCTCGAGCTGGTGGTGCTCGACCGCGTCGGGGGGGGAGCCGCGCAGCCGCCCGTCGCCGACGAAGACCGCGGTCGAGACCCCGCCGCCGATCTCGGGGGCCAGATACAGCCGTCCTTCCTCCAGCTCCAGCTCGAAGCGGTCCACCCGGAAACGGCCGCCGCGAATCTCGCCGGCGTAGGAGACCTCCGCCTCTCGCAGCTCCCGATACGACGGCGGAGGGCCCGGGCCGTCGCCGTCCGCGTCGTCCTGCATGGAGCCGCCGAGCGCGATGACCGCCGTCGCGGTCCAGAGGGCGGCGAGGGCCGCCCCCGTCGGCAGCGGTGCGGCGGTCGGGAACCGGACAGGCACGCCCCGAAGCTTATCACCAGCCGCGGCCGGGGTCGCGCCGACCTCGCCGGCCGTGAAACAATCGGGATGGCGAGGCCGCGCCGTCGGTGGCGAGGCTGCGCGCCGCGGCGAGACCGGCGAGGAGGGGACGGGGCGAATGGGCACGACGATTCGACGGGGCGCGGCCGTGATCGGCGCGCTGGCGTTGCCGATGCTGGCGGTGACCGGGTGCACCTCGAACCCGCTCCTCCCGACCGAGGTCCTCTTCCTGCAGGTCTACGATGTCGAGACCGGGGCGGGCCGGGAGGCGATGGCCGGCGACCGGGTCGTCATCGACTACGTGGTCTGGACCTATGATTCGGACCAGGCCGACAGCAAGGGACCGGAGGTCAACGCCCGCAACCGGTACACCTTCTTCCTCGGGGCCAACCAGGTCAACACGGCGTTCGACCAGGGCATCGTGGGCATGCGGGTAGGCGGACTGCGCCGACTGGTCGTTCCCGCCCGGTACGTGGGGCCGGGAAGCGGGTTCGGCTCCGTGCCGCCGAACACGCCGGTCGTCGCGGAGGTCCGGCTGGTGGACGCCCAGGCGGTCGGGTAGCAGCGGAAGCACCGTCCACCCCCAAGCCCGTGCCGGGGCCGGCGGTTCCGGACCGGCTGAAGGCGAGCGCGGCCGCCTTGCGGGGCGCGGCGAGCCCGGTGCCGGCGCACGGAACCGCGCCGTGGTCCTCTCGCCAAGAACTGCAGGGACGACGCGCCGGGGACGGTCCCGACGAGAGCGTCGAGGACGACCAAGCCGGCGACCTTGTCCGCCGCAGGTGCGAGCGCCCAAAATGCCGCTTTTGCGGGCTCCTGGAAAATGGTCTGCCCCCGCCGCTGCGGCCAGCGTTCTCGAGCGGCCGGTCGTCGAGCCATGCCTCGAGGCGGCGGAGCGCCCCGGAGTAGGCCCGCGAGACCCTCGGCGGCCTCCGTGACGTCGAGGGTGCTCGCGCTGCCGGTCGTCCCCTCGTTGTACATGGGGGGGAGAACAGGTCCGCCGCCTCGCGCGGGGCCTGACCGGGCGGCCCCGGCTCCGGCAGCTCGGCTCGTCGCGGATCGCCGTCTGTCAACGGCCGGGAGCGGCGTCCCGGGGAACGTCGGGCGTATGCGTCCATAGCGGCGTGCCGTACGCCGCGGCGGTGGTCGAGCTGCGTCGCTATCTCGGCGCGCGAGCGGCCGTCTGCGTTCCGGGCATGCCAGATGAATCGATTACCGCCCTCCAAACGGCGCCACGTGGCGGGATTTCACTCGATTTTGCGTACATTTTTGCTTGCAATCGCGACCGGTGAGAGCAATGCTGCCCATTGCCGATTCGGCATGGTGGGTATGATTGGAGCCACCCCGGTTGCGGACGCGCGGTGGGTGTCGTGCCGGAAGTGGTGCCCCGGTCGTTCGGTTCGCTGAAAGGGGTGAGTGATGAGGAACTTCATCAGAACGTGGAAGATCGAGTTGGGGCTGGCCTTGGTGCTGCTCGGCGTTGCCGTCTTCAGCCCGGCGCCCGTGCGGGCAGAGTGCGAGTCCGGGGACGTGATGCACTACCACAAGGGAGCTGACCACTGCGATACGGGTGGCACTACTTGTTACAACGTGTGTGGTTAGTGGTCGCCGGCTGATAGCTCATTCTTCTCATTCAGGGAGTGGCCGGCTGTGGCCGTGCCGCTCCCTTCCAGAAGCAAGGGAAGTGGCACGTGCGCATCATCCTCGCTTGCGCGGTTCTCGTGAGTGTTTCCGGTTGCACTGCGCCCGAAGGAGAACCGCCGGGGGCGTACCGCGTCGAAATGGACGGTCGAGCGGGCGACACCGAGCTTGTGGCGACCGTGACGTGGCCTTCCGGTGAATACGCCGGTTTCGTGGAGGACTCGGCCTTCTGCGAGTCGACGGGCTACTTGATGACCCGTGACATGGTGCACTGGCTCGATCTCGGCGGCGGCGGCGTCCGGGGGCGGGTTGGCCGCCGCGGCCAGGGCCCAGGGGAATGGAGTCGCGCGATAGGTCTGGCGGCTGATTGCGATGGCGGTGTGCTTTACGTCGTGGACGCGGTCCAGGGCGTCCTCGCCTACTCCATTCCCGATGGCGAGTACGTCGGTGTCACTCCGAGGCCGGCGGGATTCGAGCCCGGCCACGGTCATACGAGTGTTACGTGGGGGGTTCTCGCCGTGCCGGGCTTGTGGCCACCGGATGCCGGTCATATCAATTCGGTTCGGACCGGTAGCGGGATGTACGAAGGGACGCAAATTGGATGGACAGTGTCGACCGGCACGGGCGAGGGAGCACCGATCACCGTACCGTTGGAGGACAATTGCCACGCCACCCAGTCGGCGTGCTTCACGAACCTGGTCGACGGATTCGAGAAATCCGGCTCGCTGTTGTGGTTCGTCGGCCAGGGCGGGAGCACGGGCGCTCGCGTCGTCGATGGTGACGGCGCGCTCGTGGCGGACGTCGACATACGGTCGCCACTCTTCGTACGGGACGGAACGCGTGCGGATCTCGGCGGACTCGAGGCGGAGATGCGTTGGGGGGAGACCAACAGCGAGGTGCAGGGAGTCTACGCCTGGGACGATGCGCTCGCGGTAGTTCATACCTTGCACGCAACCACTGACTGGCGGATGGGGCAGATCATGCAGTTTTCCGTATTCCTCAACTTGTTCTCGTCGACCGGAGAGCGCCTCGTCGCCGACGTGGGATTGCCGGATCTGTCCATAGGACGCTCCGGCGAGCACATCTATTTTCTCGATTATGGAGAAGCGGGACGCGCCCGGAACGTGGATGCCGTCGACGTCCGGCGTCTTTCGTTGCCGGGGTTGCGCGATCGGTTGCTCGCACGGTGAATACCCCGGGCGCCCGATCGGTCGGCGCGCTGTCGTGCGCCCGAACCGACGGACCACACGCCGAGGATCGCCCGCGTCCATCGACCCGCCCACGCGCCGACCAGCACAGAGGGTGCGGCCGCGGTTCTCTCAGGACGCAGGGGCCAACACTCACTCGCACTCCTGCCCCCGCGTCGCCACCGCCGGCGGGCCAACACCGCATCGCAAATTCCTCCTGATGCGTCAGCGGCCCCATGCCGAACCGGCATGTGCAATATGGCTCTCTCCGGTCCCGATCGCAAGCATGAAGACACACGAAATCATGTGCAAAATCCTACAAGGCGTGGGGTATTCCGACGGCAACCCTCCAGCCGGCAGTCGGCGCCGTTCCACGGCGCAGGCGGCTAGCGGAACAGCCGGGTGACCTTGACGACGAACCCCCGGTTGCGGAGCTCGGCGTAGCGGTCGGGCCGCAGCGGGTCGACGTCCTGCTCCTCGGTGTAGACCACGAACAGCTCGCTGCCCGGCGAGTATTCCCACCGCAGCCGCAGGTTGGTGCCGAGCGTGTCGTTGGTGGAGTTGTACTGGAACAGGCCGCTCACGAACATGCGGGGCGAGAAGGTGTAGTTGAGGCGTCCGAGCATCAGGTCGGTGCGGAACGACCCGCCGGGCAGGTCGATCCAGTTGAACGAGACACTGGGCTCGACGGACAGGCGCGGCGACAGGTCGACGCGCCCGCGGCTGAGGTCGACCGAGGTGAGCTTCCCGTCGAAGTAGCCGCCGGTCGCGACCTCCACGCGCCCGTTGAGCAGGCGTTGGGGGCCCAGCGCGTAGGTGAGGCGGACGTCGGTGAAGTCGTAGCCGCCGACGGGGATGCTCACGGGGCCTCTGCTCGGCCTGAACGGCCTCTGCAGCAGCTCGTGGCTGTCGCTCACCCGCACCCCGAACTGGTCGCTGTTCTCGAGCTCGGTCTGCATCGCCACCTGCTGCTGGCGGGTCTCGAGCAGGCCGGCGTCGGCGGTGAGGAAGTAGTCGAGGCTGGCCTCGAGCACGAACTGGCGCACCGATTCGATGGACCGCGGCCGGGGGCTGAAGCGGCCCGAGACGGACGTGCGGCGGAAGTTGTCGCGCCGCAGGAACCCGACCTCGGGGCGGAAGTCGTCCTCGATCACCAGGTGGTCGAGCTCGAAGCCGTAGCGGTCGGCGCCGTAGTCGAACCGCGCCTGGTAGCTGGCGTCGCGGCCCGTCACCCCGGTGGTGCGGGTCCGGGCGTAGTAGCCGAGGAAGTTGACGCTGTCGAAGAACGAGAAGCTGGCGTCGGCCCCGAAGGCCTGGTTCGAGCCGGTCCCGTCGCGCGACACCGACCGGCTCGTCAGGAGGGCCCCGACGCTGCTGCGCCGCAGCAGGTCGCGCTTGACGCGCAGCACCGTGAAGTTGGTGGCGGCGGCGCCGGAGACCGTCTCGCCTCCGGTCCGGGTCTGCAGGTCGCCGGTCTGGATGTTCACGGCCCCCACGTCGAACGCGCCGACCTTGCCGGTCAGGCGTCCCCCGCCGAGGATCGGCACCACCTCGCCGCCCTCCAGCCCGATGCGGCGGCTGTAGAAGAGGGTCGGCGCATCGCCCCGCCCGAGCGCGCTGCCCTGCCGCAGGATGCGGGCGGTCCGGAAGCTCCCCCGCGCGAAGTCGAAGATGCCGCGCCCCTCCAGGAAGAACTCGCGCTTCTCGGGGAAGAACAGGTCGAAGCGGGTCAGGTTCACCTGCTGCTCGTCCACCTCGACCTGCGCGAAGTCGGTGTTGACGGTGAAGTCGGCGGTCAGGTTCTGGGTGACGCCGTACTTCAGGTCGACGCCGAGCTCGCCGTGGCGGCCCCCCTGGCCGGGCGGCGCGTTCACGTCGGTGGTGGCGCCGCCGATGGCGTACGGCTTGATCTCGAGGTGGGTGCCGGCCGGCGGAGCCTCCAGACCCACCAGGGTGCCCGCCGCCGACACGCGGAAGACGCCGCCCCGGCCTCCGAAACCCGCCGCCGAGATGGGGATCAGGGTCAGGTAGGCCCACTCGTTCTTGCGGATGACGGTGCGGCGTATCTGGATGCCCCACACCTGGTCGCGCTCCGGCCGGTAGCGCAGCGACTTGAACGGCACCACCATCTCGATGGTCCAGCCGCCGTCGAAGCGCCCCGTCTGCACGTCCCACACCGGGTTCCAGTCGCGGTTCGGGTTGCCCTCGTTGGTGATCGCCTGGTCGACGAACCCGCCGGCGGGGTTGGCGTAGAAGAGCAGGGCGTTGCGCCGGTCGTAGAACGTGTCGATGAGGAAGCCGAACAGGTCGTTGTTCAGCATGTTGAACGCGTCGCGGCGCATCTCCGTCGCCGTCCACTCGCTCGGCGGCGCGCTGTCCCAGCAGCGACCCGCGACGTAGAAGTTCTCGTCGTCGAACATCACCCACGCCTCGGTCCGCTCGGTGGCGGGGGCGCCCTCGTCGGGCAACTGCTGGATGAAGTCGGACACCGGGGGCACGGTCTCGTAGACCGGCTCGTCGAGCCGCCCGTCGACGCGGAGCGGCGCCAGCAGCGGGATGGCGCGCATGGTCGCCTGCCCGCCGTCGCGGGTGATCATCGCCGGCGGCGCCGGCGGGGGAGGGCCGTCGATGGCGACGCCGGGCTCGACCGCGACGATCGCGGCCGGCTCGCCGGGCACGGGCTGGGCCGCGGCGGGGACCGCGAGGCCGAGGACCGCGGCCAGGAGCAGCGGCGGGACCCACCGGGGGCGGCGCGGCGGCTTCGCCCCCGGGCTGGTCCGGCGACCGTTGGGGCCGCGGACAGCGGCCACGGCCACGCGATCCCGCCAGCCGGTACACGTGCTCATGGTCGCTTTCGGGGGACGATCACCGCAGGTGTCGGAAATCCAGATGGGGAGTCGTCGTCCGCTACCGCTACGCTGCGATGATACTTCAGCCCGACCGGGGGCCGATGCTCGGAGCTTGCGTCCGCCGCCGTTCCCGCGCCGCGATGGCGCCGTGCGCGGGCCTTGAGATACGCGCCCGGACCGGCGCGCTACGCGACCCGGTGCAGCAGCTCTTCTCCGGCCTCGATCCGCCGGCAGTTCTCCACCGCGACGGCGAGGCTCCGTACCAGCGTCTCGCGGGTCATCCACGCCACGTGCGGGCTGCAGACCACGTTGTCGAGGTCGAGGAGGGGGTTGCCGGCGGCGGGCGGCTCGGTCTCGAGGACGTCCAGCCCCGCCGCGGCGAGGCGGCCCGACCGTAGCGCCTCGGCGAGCGCCGCCTCGTCGACCAGCGCCCCGCGGGCGGTGTTGACGAGGATCGCACCCGGCTTCATGCGGGCTATCGCGCCGGCGTCGATGAGCCGCTCGGTGTCCGGCGCGAGCGGCACGTGCAGCGACACGACGTCGCTCGCGGCCAGCAGGGCGTCGAGCGTGACGCGTTCGCCCACCGCGTCGGGCTTCGGGCCGCGACTGGCATACAGCACCCGGGCCCCCATGGCCCGCAGCATCGGGGCGAGGCGGCCCGGCACCGCGCCGTAGCCCACCAGCCCGACGGTGCGCCCGCACACTTCGCCCGCGTGGTCCTGGAACGCCGGCGGCAGGTCCCAGCCGGTGCGCGCGGCGTCGTCGAGCCGGTTGGCCCGTCGCAGGGCGCTCAGCACGAGCAGCAGGGTCATCTCCGCCACCGCCTGGGTGTTCGTCCCCGGCATGTTGCAGACGGCGACGCCGCCCCGCCGCGCCGCCTCGAGGTCGATGGTGTTCACGCCGACGCCTATCTTCTGGATGAGCCGGAGCCGCGGGGCCGCCGCGATGACCTCCGCCGTCAACGGCTCCAGCAGATGCCATATCGCCTCGGTTCCGGGGAGTAGCCCCCGGAACCGCTCCCGGTCCGCGGGCTCGCAGACCGAGACCGACAGCCCCCGGTCGCCGAGGGCCGCGAGTCGGCGCTCCAGGTCCGGTCCCGCCGGGTAGTGCCAAATCACGTTCATGGTCGACTCCGTTGTGGTCCGGAGTTGCGCAATCCGCGTCGGCCCGCGCTACTCGACGAGCAGGACCGCGGTCGACAGGCGCGTGCCGTCGAGGGATCTTTGCAGCCGGCCGTCGAACGCCACCAGAATCCGCGTCGGCCCGCGCTACTCGACGAGCAGAACCGCGGTCGACAGGCGCGTGCCGTCGAGGGACCTTCGCAGCCGGCCGTCGAACGTCACCAGACGTCCCCGCCGGTGGGCCGCGAGCGCAACCAGGTGGAAGTCGGTCAACTGATGGTGGCCCTGCAGCCGGCGCGCGATCTCGCCGTCCATCGAGACGCGCAACGAGAGGTCGTCCGGCCAGAAACGATGACCGCCGGAGTTGCAGAAGAGCGCCAACCGCCGCAGCACTTCGTGGGGCGAGGCCGACACCGTCGGGTACGCGGGGTTCGACAGGATCCGGACGAACCCGGTCTCCGTGATGGAGCAGGTCGCCCAGTCGGCGGCGCCCGTCGCGCCGAACCAGCGATGCGCCGCGTGGTGGTTGGGGTGTCGCGCGTCGAACAGCGCCACCAGAAAGTTCACGTCCAGCAGATGGCTCACGGGGCTCACGGGGCTTCGTCCCGGAGCCGGTTGACCAGGTCGAGGTCGGGGGGCGCGACGTCGGACGTCGCGCCCGGGGGTGCGGCGAACACGGGCACGCCGTTTCTGACCGGCGGCGTCTCTTCCGGCCGGAGCGCCTGCAGAATCAACTCCGAGGCCACGGCGCCGAGTGTCTTGCCGCGCTGGTGGGCGAGCTGGCGCACCGCGGCCATGGCGTCGGTCGACAGGTTCAGGGTCGTCCGCATCCGCTGGTATCCTGGATCGTGGTCCGGTTGATGTCAAGCACCACGCATCGAGCATCATCCAGGTCCGGGCTGGTGGCGATCGCCGAGCGGTTGCGAAACCGCACGCGGAGCCTGAGCTTCGCGCCACCGGTGGCGTGCGTCTACGCCCCCCTCGACCACGCCTGGGCCCCGCACCGGCTCTACCTGGAGCGCTACGGCGCCGGGCCGCGCGAGGTGCTGTTCGTCGGGATGAACCCGGGCCCGTTCGGGATGGTCCAGACCGGCGTGCCGTTCGGCGACGTCGCGATGGTCCGGGACTGGCTCGGCATCGAGGCGCCGGTCGAGCGGCCGGCGCGCGAGCACCCGAAGCGTCCCGTGCGCGGCTTCGACATCGGGCGGGGAGAGGTGAGCGGCGCTCGCTTCTGGGGCTGGGCGCAGGCGCGCTTCGGCACGCCGCAGCGGTTCTTCCGGCGCGCCTTCGTGTGGAACTACTGCCCGCTCGCCTTCGTGGGCGCGACCGGACGCAACCTCACCCCCGACACGCTGCCCCGGTCCGAGCGTGATCCGCTGTTCGCGGCGTGCGACGAAGCGCTGGCCGCCGTGGTCGCGCACCTCCGTTGCACTCTCATCGTCGGGATCGGCCAGTTCGCGGCCCGGCGCGCCGCGCCTGTCGCCGCCGACGCGCAGGCGCGGTGCGGCGCCGCACCCCACCCCAGCCCCGCGAGCCCCGCCGCGAACCGCGGCTGGCCGGGCATCTTCGAGGCTGCCCTGCGCGATCTTGGGTTCCGCGTCGAGCCGCCATCCCGCTTGCCGCGCCCGGGTTGATCGCCAAGGCGACGCTCCACGATTCTGGCCGAATCCCACGGCTGGACCCCGCCCGACATCGGCCGCGCGGTCGCAAGACTGGAGGCTGGCTGCAAGGAGAGTGACCTCCGGCCGCTGCTGGATGGACTGAAGTCAGCTCTGCTGCAATGGCGCGGGGAATAATCGCGACGAGCAGCATGCCGCGGTTCGCATCAGTCTCAGCGGACACGCAGGACCAGGAACTCGTAGCCGTAGAACTCCGAGAAGGCATGCCAGATGTCTATTTCGTGCTGGCACTGCTCCGCCAGTTCCTGTGCATCCGGCGCGTCGCGATGACGCTGGCGGAAGGCGGTCACGTTGTCCTGCAGCGGCCGATAGTAGTCGTCCCACCACGCCGACGCGGGGAGCGGAAAGTGCCCCACGGTCTCGTAGCCGCACGCCTCGGCGGCTTCCAGGAGCGCGGAGGTGTCGCGGATCGCCGGATACTCGCGGTTCCAGAACGCGGCGCATTCGGCGGGCGGATCGGGCTTCCGCCAGCACGCCTCGGTCAGCGCGACATGCCCGTTGCGCCGCAGCAGCCGGCGCCAGTCGCGCAGGCCCGCTTCGACACCCACGTTGTAGATGGCGCCTTCGCACCAGATCAGGTCGAAGGAACCGTCCTCGAAGGTGAGACTGCGCATGTCCGCCACGCGCGCATCCAGTCGGTCCGCGATGCCCAGCCTGCGCGCCTCGCGGTTCAGGACGTCGATGAACGGTGGATGGTTGTCGACGGCGACGATGCAGGCCGGCGAGCTCTGCGCCAGCACCAGCGACTGGGCGCCGGTCCCGCAGCCGACGTCGAGCACGCGCGTCCGCGGCCCGACGCCCGGCACGAGCCCGAGGGCCCGACGCGTGCTCGCCGTGTTTCCCGGCCCCTGCCGGGGCAGCCCGCTGAACAGCTCGAAGAACAGCGCGGCGGCTCGATCCGGCGCCATTGTCGTCTTGCTTCGCCTCCCGTGTTGAATCGGGGGCAACCGGATCGAACCTGGCGGTGCCTGTAGCGTCAGCCTATTCCGGCAAGGCAAACACGAACAGGTTGTTGTTGGCGCTCGGGCGCAGCTCCGGCGTCAGCTCCAGGAACCGCCCCGAGCCGGTGCTGACCGCCACGTACTGCCGGCCGTCGACCGCGTAGGTGATGGGGAAGCCCGACACCGGCGAGCCGAGGTTGATCTCCCACAGGATCTCCCCGGACTCGTCGTCGAAGGCGCGGAAGCGGCCGTTGACGTCGCCGCCGAAGACGAGCCCGCCGCCGGTGGCGGCCAGCGCCATGGTGGCGGCCCGCTGCTGGTAGTTCCAGACCACCTGGCCGGTCTCGGCCGAGATCGCCTGCACGCTCCCCACGTCGTCGTAGCCGGGAGCCAGCTCGGGGCGCCAGGCGATGGCGTAGAGGCGGCGCGCCTCGTCCTGCTCGTCGGGCTCGGCCATCGCCATCATCCGGGAGCAGACGTTGCGCAGCGGCATGTACATGGTGTTGGTGCGCGGCGAGTAGGCCCCCGCCTCCCAGTCCTTGCCGCCGCTCGCGTGGGGGCAGGCGAGCACCTGCTGGCCGGCCGCCGTGAAGATGAGCTCGGCGTTCTCGGTCACGGCGCCGGTGGCCCCGTCGATGCCGCTGACGACGTTCTGGACGATGGTGGGCGTCGCCCACAGGAACTCGCCGGTCTCGCGGTCGAGGGTGTAGACGATGCCCGTCTTGCCGGGGATGCCGGTGACGACGCGCCGCTCCTCGCCGGGCTGGATGCGCGGGTTGATCCACGCCACGGCCGAGGGGTCGGGCCGCACCGCGGTGTCGACGAGGAGGCGCTCGAAGGGGTGGTCGAGATCCCAGTGGTCGTTCATGTGCTGATAGAACCAGACGATCTCCCCGGTGTCGCCGTCGAGGGCCAGCGTCGAGTTGTGGTACAGGTGGGTCAGGTCGGTTCCGCCGAGCAGGAACTTCGGGGCCGGCGAGGTGACCGACGTGCCCACGTAGACGAGGTTCAGCTCGGGGTCGACGCTCGGCACCATCCACGAGCCGACGTGCCTGCGCTCCTCGAACGGCACGTCTCCCCACGTCTCGTCGCCCGGCTCGCCGGGGGCGGGAATGAGCCGCCGCCGCCACAGCTCCTCGCCGGTGGCGGCGTCGTGGGCGGTGATGACGCAGCCGTTCGGCCCGCCCCGGGGGTCGCAGCTCCGGCCGGAGTACACCTTGCCGCCGGCGACGATCGGTCCCGACGTCTGGTTGGCGGGGTTCACCCGGTAGTCGAGGATCTCGGTGTCCCACACCACGTCGCCGGTCTCGGCGTCGAGGGCGACGATGTGGTCGTCCATGGTGGTGTCGAAGATCAGCTCGCCGTGGATGGCGACGTTGCGGTTGGTCTCGATGAGGGTGCCGATCATGTACTCGGCGAGGTCGTCGGGCCGGTCGCGGCGGTACTCCCAGATCAAGTCGCCGCTCACCGCGTCGATGGCCTGGATGACGTCCTGCGGGTTGGGCATGAACATCACCCCGTCGCGGACCAGCGGGGTGCCCTGCTGCCGTCCCGGCGTCATCGCGCGCGACCACACCATGCGGAGGTCGCTGACGTTGTCCCGGTCGATCTGGTCGAGGGGGCTGTAGCCCCAGCCGTTCAGCGTCCGGCGCCACATCAGCCACTCGTCGGGGCTCGGGTCCTCGAGCTCGGCGTCGGTGACGGGCCTGATGCGGTCCTCCTGCGCTACGACGGGGGCTGCGGCCGCGACCACGCCCGCAACGACGATGGCGCCCAAGACGAACCGAAACGAAGACCAACCGGATGCGAGCATGGTGACTCCTCCAACTCGGGCCGCTCAGCGGCCATCCGCCTCGCCGACCGTAATCAGCTCGGCTCCACTCCTGACCCGCCGGTCGATGGCTTCGCAGGCATCCTTCAGGGCGTTTCCGAACTGCCGCGTGGCTCCGGCGTGCAGCATGTCGCCCCAGCCGTCGAACACGGCGACGGGGTTGCCGCCACCGAAGATCGGGAGATCCGCTTCGCCCGGGCTCCGGTGAACCCAGATGGTGAAGTGCGCTCTCCACGATCGGTTCGTGACGGTCAGCCCTTCACACTCGCCGCGATTCGCGAACTCCCCCAGGCTCCACTCGGCCGGCCGCAGGTCGTCCGTTGCCGCCATCGGGTCCGGCGAGAGATCGTCGGTGATGAACACACGCACGGCCGGCGCTTGAGCGCTCGAGGCCGTGACGAGAGTCAGGCACAGAACCAGCTCGGAGGCCGCGGTTCTCATCGGTGTCTCCTCGGGTCGACGCCGAGCCATCGTGCCCCAGGCCCGCGACCAGCGTCAAGATGGGCACTCCCGGGCGCGGAGGAGGCGGTGCCCGCGAGGGTCAGGCCGTGCCCGGCACCGCCTCGGCGTCCTTGAGCGCCTCGGCCCGGTAGTGGGTGGTGAGGGTCTCGCTCATCTCGGCGAGGTCGCCGTCGAGCATCTCCGTCAGCCGGTGGGTGGTGAAGCCGATGCGGTGGTCGGTGACCCGGTTCTGCGGGAAGTTGTAGGTGCGTATCTTCTCCGACCGCTCGCCGGTGCCGACCTGGCTCTTGCGGTCCTCGGCGATCTCGTCGTGCTGGCGCTGCATCTCCATCTCGTAGAGCCGCGAGCGCAGCACCTTCATCGCCTTCGCCTTGTTCTTGATCTGCGACTTCTCGTCCTGCTGCGAGACGACGAGGCCGGTCGGCAGGTGGGTGATGCGCACCGCCGAGTAGGTGGTGTTGACGCTCTGGCCGCCGGGGCCGCTCGAGCAGAAGGTGTCGATGCGGAGGTCCTTGGCGTCGATGGCGACGTCCACCTCCTCGGCCTCGGGGAGCACCGCGACGGTCGCGGTCGAGGTGTGGATGCGGCCGCTCGCCTCGGTCGCGGGCACCCGCTGCACGCGGTGGACGCCGCTCTCGTACTTCAGCCGGCTGTACACCCGCGTGCCCTCGATCAGGGCGACGACCTCCTTGATGGCCCCCACGCCGCTCTCGTTGATCGACAGGACCTCGACCTTCCAGCGCTGCCCCTCCGCGAAGCGGCTGTACATCCGGAACAGATCGCCCGCGAACAGGCCGGCCTCGTCGCCGCCGGTGCCGGCC
The DNA here is from genome assembly GCA_965215105.1 of Vicinamibacterales bacterium. GTDB lineage: Bacteria > Acidobacteriota > Vicinamibacteria > Vicinamibacterales > UBA8438 > JAJEEA01. The sequence goes on along the minus strand of OZ244051.1, from coordinate 3,625,851 downwards.
CGTATCTCCAGCACGACGTTCTTCTCGTCGTTCGGGTCCTTCGGCACCATCAGGACCCGGATCTCGGCCAGCAGGTCCTCGCGGCGGGCCTCCAGCTCGGCCAGCTCCTGCTCGGCCAGCTCCCGCAGCTCGGCGTCCTCGGCGTCCGAGCCGCCGGCGAGCTCGCGGGTCTCGGCGATCTCCGACTCGACCGTCTTGTAGTCGCGGAACCTCTCGACGATGGGCTGAATCTCGGACAGCGCCTTCGAGTGCGTCCGGTACCGGTTGGGGTCGGACTGCACCGCGCCGTCGCTGAGCAGGCCCATCAGCTCGTCGTAGCGGGTCTCGATGGTCTGCAGCTTGTCGAACATGACGGACGGATGCTCCTCGGAAACCCCGGCCCGATCAGCCCCCGGAGACCGGGGGGAGGAACGCCACCTCGTCGCCCTCGCCGAGGGGGGCGTCCATCCGCGAGTAGTCCGCGTTGACGGCGGCGGAGATGGAGTCGCGATAGGCATCCAGCTCGGGGAACTCGTCGATCAACGCGTCCCAGACGGTGCGGACGGTGGCCCCGTCGGGAACCTGCCTCGACAACTCTCCCGCCCCCACGACGTCGCGGAGCCGTGCGAAGAGCCGGACGCTGATGTGCATCGCGCTGTGTCGACCGCCGTCCCGGCGCGGGCCGGGCGCCCGGGAGCCGCCGCCCCGGTGCTCGCGCGCCGGCGCCCCGGGAATCGGCGGCGCTCCCTCAGCCGGCCTGCCCCCCCGCCGGGGCGAGGCCCTCGCCCGACGCCAGGCGGAAGGCGGCTTCGCGCGCCTGTTCGTCCGCCGCGGCGGCGGTCGCCCCCTCGATCCAGACGTCGCCGCCCTCGAAGAACTCGTGCTTCCAGATCGGCACGATCTGCTTGATGCGCTCGATGACGTAGCGGCAGGCGGCGAAGGCGTCGGCGCGGTGGGGCGACGCCACCGCGATGATCACGCTGGCCTCGCCGATCTCGAGCCTGCCCAGCCGGTGGTGCACGGCCAGCCGCACCTTCCAGCGGTCGCCGACCTCCCGGCCGATGCGCTCGAGGGCGCGCACCGCCAGCGGCTCGTAGCCCTCGTACTCCAGCCGCAGCACCCGTCGCCCCGCGTTCGCGTTGCGGACCACGCCCACGAAGGTGATGACCGCGCCGGGGCCGACCGGATCCGCGGCGGCTTCGGCGCCGACCGTGCGCACCAGCGCGTCGAGGTCGAGCGGCCCGGTCGTCACGGCGTACGGCGGGGTCGGCATGAACGCACTATTGTCGCTCATTTCGCCAGAAATGATGGAGCGGCCCCGCCCCGCGCCCCGGACCGGGGGCGTTGCGGATGGCCCCCTCGACGTAGCGCTTGGCGCGGGCGGCGGCCTCGGCCAGGGGCAGGCCGGCGGCCAGCCCCGCCGCGATGGCGGCCGAGAACGTGCATCCGGTGCCGCGGGTCTGCCGGCCGTCGAGCCGGGGGCCGCGCAGCTCGACGACGACGCCGCCGTCGTCGAGCACGTCGACCGACTCGTCGGTGTCGAAGTGGCCGCCGGTGACGAGGACGGCCGCCGCGCCCCGGGCCCGGATGCGGGCGGCGGCGCGCCGGGCGTCGTCCAGCGAGGCGACCGGCCGCGCGGCCAGCACCTCCGCCTCGGCGCGGTTGGGGGTGACCACCCGCGCGCGCCGCAGCAGCCGGTCGCGCACGACGGCGACCGCGTCCTCGTCGAGGAGCCGCCGGCCGCTGGTGGCGGCGATGACCGGATCGACGACGAGGGGAGGCCCCGGATGCGCCTCCAGCGTCACGCAGACCGCCTCGACGATGGGGGCCGTGGCGAGCATGCCGGTCTTGACGGCCCCGATCTCGAACTCGTCGAGCACGGCGCGCATCTGGGCCGCGACCATCCCGGGCGAGACGGGGTCGACGGCGGCGACCGAGCGCGTGTTCTGGGCGGTGACGGCGGTGACCGCGGTGACGCCGTGGACGCCGTGCGCGGCGAGCGTCCTGAGGTCGGCCTGCAGGCCGGCCCCCCCGCCGGAGTCGCTGCCGGCGATGGTGAGCACGGCGGGCCGGTTGCGGCCGAGACCCTGCGACCCGGGATGTTCGCCGCTCACCGTCGGCTGCGAGCCCGGTGCAACCGGGGGTGTCACGACAGGTTCCTCTAGGGTTCGGGCTCGCCGGCCAGATCGGCCAGTCGAGGCCCGAGCCCGAAGACGAGCAGGAACTGGTAGGGGAGGAAGGTCTCGTGCGACAGCAGCTCGAGACCGGCGGCCCGCGCGTCGCGGACGACCGCGTCGGCGTCGACCCGCTGGTCCATCGGCGGGCCGGGGCCGTGGCCCTCCTTCGTGAAGTCGACGATGCCCACCCGGCCCTGGGGCTCGAGGGCGCGCGCGACGTCGCTCAGCAGCGAGACGGGGTTGGCGACCTCGGCGTAGACGTCGACGATGAGGACGGCGTCGAGCCCGTCCGGCAGCTTCGGGTCCTCGGGCGTGCCGAGCACCGTGCGGACGTTGGTGAGGCCCTCGCGGTCGACCCGGTAGTTGATGGCCTCGAGCATCGGCCGCTGGATGTCCTCGGCGTAGACGCGGCCGTTGGGGCCGACCCGCCGCGCCAGCCGCACCGTGAACCAGCCGGCCCCCGCCCCGACGTCGGCGACGGTGGCCCCGTCGGCGATGTTCAGGGCGTCCATGATCTCGTCCGGCCGCTGCCAGATGGCGCGGTCGGGGGCCTCGAGGAGGCCGAGGTCCTCGGGGGGGAAGAGCCGGGCGTGGGGCAGGTTCTGGGCCGCGACGGCCGCCGGGCCCAGCGCCGCGAGCAGCCACGCGACCGCCGTCCGGCGCATTCGGTCGGTCATGAGCCTCGCTCCGTGGCGGCGCCGCCGGCCGCCGCCTCTTCCCGCTCCTCCCGGGTGGCCGGCGCCTCCCCGTCCGGTTCCGGCCCCTCGCACGGCAACCGTCGGGGGCCGCCGAGGTCCGGCAGCGGCGGCCGGCCGAACCCGCGTCCCGCCGCCAGCGCGTCGACCGCCGCCGACGCCAAGTCCTCGACCGCCAGCAGCTCGAACGGCGTCGCGGTCGGCGGCTCCAGCCACTTGAGATAGCCGCCGCACCTCGTGCACGCGGCCGCCCGCTCCCTCGCGTCCGGCGCCGCGGTCAACCAGGTCGGGGCGGGGTCGACGGCCCGGCAGTACGTGCACCGGTCGGCGCTCGCCGGCCAGTCGAGCCCGCAGAACGAGCAGCGCAGCCGGCCGGTGCCGCCGACCGTCTCCGCGAACGCCGGCCACGATCCGCACGCCGGACAGTGACCGTGCGGCCATCGTTCCCGCGCCGCGGCGAGGGCGTCCCCGGTCCCGGCCCCCGACAGCGTCCCGACCGCGACGTGGGCGGCGGGCCCGGTTGCGAGCTCGGCGGCGAGCCAGAGCACGTCCGGGGCGATGCCCTCGTGCAGGGCCTTCACGCGGATGGCGTGCTGGTCGCGGTCGAACGAGGCCCCCAGCAACGACGCCATGTCGATCCGTCCCGCATCGAGGCAGCCGCGCACCCGGCGCGCGACGTCGCCCGCGCCCCCCGCCGCGAGGTCGTCGCAGGTCTCGAGCGCGAGCGGCGCCAGCAGCGCCACCGGCAGCCCCGCCGCCTCGCCACGCATCAGCGGCTCGCCCGCCTCGAGCTTCTCGGCGATCCGTTGCGGGGTGAGTCGGAGGGCGGGCGGCTCGAGCCGCAGGCGGTCGACGGCGCGGATGGTGCGGACGACCATCGGCCGCTGCACCGCGATCGCGGGCGCGAGGTCGGGCTGCGCGGCTGCGATGGCCGCCCACCGGGTCTCGGCGCGTCGCACCAGTGCGTCGGGGTCGGGGGTCGTCGAGCTCACGGGCGGTCGTCAGGGGTCGGAGGCGCCAATCGTCGCCTGCGGTTCCGCTCGGCGCCCAACCGACCCTCGGGGAGCCCGCGCCATTCCGCGGTGCGCGGCTCCCGGCCTTCCGCTTCATTGTAAGGCATGGTCCCGGTGGGAGCAGGGCCGCGACAGGCCGCGGCGCGGCTCGGTGCACACGGCGTCGGCCGCGGCGCGGTTGAAGTGCCGCCGCCTCCCGCTTATACTCGAATGTGGGCTCCACCGGCACGGAGCCGGGGGGAGAACGTGGGATGACAGATCTGATCACAGTGACCGAGACCGCCGCATCGAAGATTGCCGCGCTGATGGCGGAAGAGAACAAGGAGACCGCGGGGCTTCGGGTCTTCGTGCAGGGCGGCGGATGCTCCGGCTTCCAGTACGGCCTGATGATCGAAGAGGGCAACGGCGACGTCTCGGCCGACAAGATCTTCGAGTCGAACGGCATCAACCTGTACGTGGACCCCATCAGCATCCGGTACCTGTCGGGCGCGGAGGTCGACTTCGTCGACAACCTGACCGGCGGGGGGTTCACCATCAGGAATCCGAACGCCAAGTCGACCTGCGGGTGCGGGTCGTCGTTCAACGTCTAGGACCCCGTACGCCGCGCAACGCGGTGCGGCGGGGCGAAAGCGGCCACCTTTCTCCGTACCGGTCGCCCCGGGACGAACCTCCATCGCTCGAACCGCGGGTGACCGGCGCCCGGCGCGTGCCCGCCGAACGGGCGGCGCCTCGGGCCCGAGTTGGTCATGGACTCGCAAGCAGAGTACATCGAACGGCTGCGGCCGGCCGGCGGCAAGCGCTCCGGCAAGCGCGACCTCGTGGTGAGCGTCTTCCTGCGCCAGGAAGGCCACCTGAGCGCGGACGACCTCGTCGACCTGATGCGCGAGGAGGACAAGCGCATCAGCCGGGCCACCGTCTACCGCACGCTGCAGTGGATGGTCGACGCGGGCATCGCGCGCAAGGTCGACTTCGGCGAGGGCCGCTTCAGGTTCGAGCACTCGTACCGCCATCCCCGGCACTTCCATCTCATCTGCAAGTCCTGCAACCGGTCGTCCGAGTTCCTCAGCTCCGACGTCGAGGGGCTCCTGGCCGAGGTCGCCGAGGCCCGCGGCTTCCTGGCGCGCCAGAGCGTCGTGCAGATCTACGGGACCTGCGAGGATTGCCAGACGGGGCAGCGCTCGTCCCGTCCCGCCGCGGCCACCGAGACGGTGTTCGCCCGCGACGCGCTGCGCATCGCCATCGCCACCGAGCGCAGCGGGCTCGAGTTCTACACCCGGGGGGCCGGGCTCGTCCGCAACGCCCGCGCCCGCAAGGTCTTCGAGAGCCTGGCGGCCGAGGAGAAGGAGCACCTGTCGACGCTCGAGGCCCGCTACGAGGAGCTGCGGGCCGAGGATCCGGAGCTCGAGTCGTACCCCACCTTCCTGTACTTCAAGGGGGCGTCGGACGAGCTGTTCGCCGAGGGGGCCGAGCGGTTGCGGAAGGTCGTCGACGACCGCGAGGCGCTGATGATCGGCATCCGCTGCGAGCGCGCGTCCCACCGGTTCTTCAAGCGGTACGGCGGGCGCTTCGAGGACTCCGAGGGCAAGCGCATCTTCCTGGAGTTCGCGGCCGAGGAGCGCGAGCACCTGCAGTTGCTCATCCGGGAGTACCGGGCGCTGGTCGGCCAGGACCGGCCGCGCCGCGACAGGACCCGCCCCGCCGGCTGACGGTTCCCGCTCGTCACGGCTTCCTCGCCACCACCTGCGCCACCGCGGTCGGGTCGCGGTGCTCCTCGTCGTGCCAGATGCGCCAACCGGCGAAGGCGCGCCGCAGCTCGCCGGGGCGCAGCAGGTGGTCCGGCGACCGGGGGCCGACGCCGTGGGCGAGCTGGGCGACCGTGAACGTCTCGTAGATCACGAAGCCGCCGCGCCGCACGGCGCCGCGAAGCCCCGGCCAGAGCGAACGCTGCAGGTAGCGGGTGCAGATGATCAGGTCGAACCGGTCGCGGGGCAGGGGGGACACCTCGAGGTCCGCGACCCAGAGCCGTGCCGTCGATCCGCCGGCGCGGGCCTGGCGCAGCCGGCCGAGGTCGCGGTCGACCCCGTAGACCCGGAACCTCGCCGCGGCGGCGGACCGGGCATGCCGGCCCGCGCCCGTCGCCACGTCGAGGACGTCGCGTCGGGTTCCCAGGGCGGCGCGGACCGGGGGCAGCCAACGGACGACGAAGGGCGAGGGAGGGGTCATCGGCCACCGTCCCCGCGGCCGGACGTTGATATCATGATCGGCCGATGTCCGCCGCCTTGATCACCGCATCGGTGCTGTCGCTCGCCGGCCTGCTCGTCAGCTTCGCCCTGGGGTACATCGCTGCCGCTCCCGACGAGGTCCTGCGTCACGCGACGTTCGCCATCTTCGTGACGCTGATGACCCTGCTGGCGCACTCCATGACCATGTTCTACCTCATCGGCAAGGGCCGCGCCATTCGCGACGCGGTCGCCGAGGGGGGGCTGGCGACCGACGCCGCCGCCCGCGTGTCGGCGCTGCGGGGGCCGGTGTTCAAGTTCGCGACGCTGGCCATGGCGGCCACCATGCTCACCGCCATCCTGGGCGGCGGCGTCGACACGGGGGTGTTGCCCGCCGGGGTGCACGCGTTCCTGGCGATGCTCGCGATAGCAGCCGGGGCGGTGGCGTTGCGGGCGATCGTGCATGCCCTCAACGAGTCCTCCCGCATCGTCGACGAGGTCAACCGCGACCTCGGAGCCTGAGTGGCGCCGGTGTTCTCCAGGATTCTCCTCTTCGACATCGACGGGACGCTGCTGCTGTCGGGGCGGGCCGGATACCGCGCGCTGACGAGGACGTTCGAGGAGCTCTTCGGCGTGCCGCGCGGCTTCGACGGCATTCCGGTCGCGGGCCGGACCGACGAGCTGATTCTCACCGCGGCGGCGGAGCGGGCGGGGGTGGCCATCGACGCGCCGGCGCGAGCCCGCTTCCACCGCCGCTACTGCGAGCTGTTCGCCGGCGAGATCCATTTTCCGGGGCCCCGGAAGGGGTTGATGCCCGGCGTGTCCCGGCTGCTCGACGCCCTCGCGGGAAACGACGCGGTGCGGTGCGGGCTCGTCACCGGCAACTTCGCGCGGCCCGCGCGCATCAAGCTGGAGCACTTCGGCCTCTGGCGGTACTTCGGCTTCGGAGCCTACGGGGACGACGCGCCGGTGCGGGACGCCCTGGTGCCGATTGCGGTCGAGCGGGCCCGCCAAGCCCGGGTCGAGGTGCGGCGGCCGGACGACGTCGTCGTGATCGGCGATACGCCGCTCGACGTGCAGTGCGCGGCGGCCGCGGGCGCCCGGTGCGTGGCGGTGGCCACCGGCTCCTACGACCAGCCTGCCCTGCACGCGGCCGGGGCCCATGCGGTGCTGCCGGACCTCAGCGTTACGGAGTCGGTCGTCGAAACCCTGCTGGCGGGTCCGGAGTCTGCGCCCTGGGCCTAGAACGGCGCGGGCTCCTGCAGGGTCGGTTGGGCGCCTGGCGGAGCCGCAGGCGACGACGGGCGGGCCCGGAGTCTGTGCCGTAGAACGGTGCAGACTCCTGGCAGGGTTGGGTTGGTTGGGCGCCCAGCGGAGCCGCAGGCGACGATGGCTGGCTGCCCGACCTCCGGTTGCGTCGAATCTCCGCTGGCGCGGAGCTTCTGCAGGCAGACGCTCCGCGCGCCGCGGCAGGGGGCTGGAAGCTCGCTGCCGCGGACCGGCGTTCGGAGCGGGCCCGGGACCCCGGTGGCGAGGTTGGCGGAAGCGCCTGGGAGTCGAACCCAGCCCCCCCGCGTTGGCGGGGGGCGACCGATTTTGAAGACCGGGAGGGCCACCGGGCCCCGTTCGCTTCCTCACCGGCCTCGGCACCGGTGGTCGACGCGGAAGCGGGCGCTGCCATCGCGGGGTCCCGGCCCCGAGACGTCGACCGCGGCCCGCATCCGCGCGACAGGCCGGCGGTGCATCGGTTTCGGGAAGGCGCCGGCCGGTACAAACGGGCACCCCGACAGCACTCGCGACACAGGCACGCCAATCAACCGGTGGCCTGCGGTGCGAAACGCGTGGCCGCGTCTCGAAACCGGGTTGCCCAGAATCGCCCCGCCGTCGAGCGGGGCGGCGCGGACAGAGCGCTAGCCCGCTAGCCCTCGATCAGACGCACTTCTCCGGCCCGGGGGCCCTTGGTCGATTCCTCGGTCGTGAACTCGACCCGCTGGCCCTCCCGGAGCAACTCGAAGACCGCTCCGCGCACGGCGCTACGGTGGAAGAAGTGCTCGATCCCTCCCTCGTCGCGAATGAACCCGAACCCCTTGTCGATCAAGAGACGTGCGATAGTACCGCTGGGCATACGAACTCCTTCGATGCCGAATCCCAACCGCCGTGACGGTGCCCAGACGCCTCGTCCACCAGTCGGGACCTGACGGACGACTCTCCATCTTCGGAGGCCGGAGTGACCGCCAGAACCACCCGCTGCCCCCGATGAGGGCGGGTTGCGAGGTTCTCGTGTGCAACGGAACCACGCCTCTTCGGTGGTCCCGACGCTCTCACGCGGGTTTACACCGAAAAGGGGCCCAGTCTAGTGACGTTTGTCGGTAGAAGTCAAGCCTGGACCGGTTGGGGGCGTCGGCGACCGCCGGATGCGACCGGCTGTCCCACCCGGAGTTGCCGCCATCCGCCGTCGGCGTCCGGGGTACTATTCAGCGGGGGGCGGCGCCTTGGGGGCGGGCTTCGCGGGCTTCGCCGGCTTCACCGGGGGGTAGGTGGTCCAGAAGTGCCGATTGCAGGCAGGGCATTCCCAGAACTGCTGCGGCTGCCACGGATCCTCGGGGCCCGGATCCTTCAACTCCATCGGCTCGCCGCATCGCTGGCAACGAACGGAGACGTCGGGGTGGTTCATGGGCGGAATTGTAGTGTTCTCGCCGGGGGAGTTGCAATACTCGCCGGGTGCCGTCCTCCCGCCCGCGGTCGGAGCCGCGGAGGAAGCCCGCGCGTCGGACCGGGCCGCCGGAGGCCCGCCGCCGGCCGGCCGACGCCCCTTGGCCCGTCAGGAGCTCCCGTTACGGCAACGCGCCTCATGACCGAGGACCGGCAGACATGATTCCCGGGGTCGTGCTGGCGGGTGGAGCGTCGTCCCGCATGCGGGGCGGCCCGAAGGCGCTCCTCCCGGCGGGGCCGGGCCGCGAGACGTTCCTGGAACGGATCGTGTCGACGCTGCGGGAAGGCGGCGTCGACGACGTGGTGATCGTGACCGGTCATCACCACGACGCCGTCGGCGGGCGGGCGGCCCTCCTGCAGCCGATGGTGCGGGTCGTGCGCAATCCGCGGCCGGAGCGAGGCCAGCTCTCTTCGCTCCTCGCCGCGCTCGGGGTCGTCGACCATCCCGGCGTGAGCGCGATGCTCGTCACCCTGGTCGATCTGCCCCTGATCTCGGCCGCGACGGTCCGGGCGGTGCTCGACGCCTACCGGCGGACCCGCGCTCCCCTCGTGCGTCCGGGACGGGACGGCAGGCACGGCCATCCGGTGGTGTTCGATCGCGGGCTCTTCCGAGAGCTGCGGCAGGCGGACCCGGCGCGCGGCGCCAAGCCGGTGGTGCGCGCGCACGAGGCGGAGGGGTGCGTGGTCGCCGTCGACGACCCCGGCGCCTTCACCGACGTGGATACGCCCGAGGACTATCGGCGGTGCTTCGGCGTCGCGCCGCCCCTTCCCGGCCCCGCCGCGCGGCCGGGCGCCGGTTGATTGCCGGCCGGCGTCCGGATAGAATGAAATCGGCTGGGCCAGTGGCGCAGTTGGGAGCGCGCGTGAATGGCATTCACGAGGTCACGGGTTCGACCCCCGTCTGGTCCACCATCCTTTCCTCTTCCATCTTCTCCGAACATCGGCTGAACGCCGCCCATGTGCCGGCAGGGCGCAACGCCGGCTCGCGCGGGGCTCAGTTCCCGGCCGACCCGTTCGAGCCGTACCTCAACGTCGACGAGCGGTGAGCGAGGGCCAGCCAGTCGGCCAGGCGCTCGACCGCCTGCTCGGGCGTCTCGCCGTAGAAGGGCATCAGGGCCGTCGGTCCGCCGGGTACGCCGACCAGATAGGCGCGCCACCGGTCCGGGTCGACCAGGGACGCCTCGATGACGTAACGGCGGTCGTTGATGGCGCGTTCGAAACGTTGAGCGGGCACGGTTTCCTGGGAGCCAGGCGATGAGTTTTCGGGTGCGTCAGCGGAAATGGATTGTAGTCCGCTCGCGGTGTCGATCAAGCGAAGGAAGGTACGAAGACCGATCCACACCGTACCGGTTGCGGGGGACGATGCCCTTGGTTCCGGCAGAAAAAAAACTCGTCTTCACTGGCGATCCACATCCTCTTCACATGAATTGCACAGTTTTTCCACAACCCGTGCGGGCCGTCCCGACGCGGACCCCCGGGCACACCGTGCTGCCGTGACTGCTTCGCCCCGGATCCGACTTCTCGACGCGCCGGATCTCCCGTCGTTTCGCCTGGCGATCGCCGATTGCCTCGACTGGAACAGGTCCTGGGACCTGCGAGCGTCGGTGGTGCTGGTGCCTTCCAGCGCGGCCGCCGGGCAGTTGCGGTGGACCCTCGAGCAGCGGCTGCTGGCCCACAGGACCGGGTTCGCGCTGCCCCTCCTGGTCACCCGCGAGGGGCTCTACGCCGAGCTGCATCGCCGGTTGGGCGAGGCCCCGCCGCGGTTGGGCGCCGTCGAGCGGCTCGTGTGCGCACGGGCGGCGGCCGAGGAGGCGCGGGCGTCGGGCGTGGAGCCGCCGTTCGACCTGCGGCCGGGGTTGGTCGACGAGTTGCTCGGGTTCTACGACGAGCTGCGCCGGAACCGTCGGGACGTCGATGCGTTCGAGGGGGCGCTGGCAGAGACGCTGGAACCGAGCCGGGACCTCGATCGCGGCGCCCGCCGACTGCTGCGACAGACGCGGTTTCTCGCCGCGATGTTCCGGGCCTACGAACGCCGCGTCGCGGCCTCGGGCCGCATCGACGAGCACGGGGTGCGGGCGTCGGTCCTGGCGCGCGGGCTCCGCCGCCCGGTGCTGCAGGTGGTGCTGACCGTCGCCGACCGGGCCGCGGGTCACGACGGTCTGTGGCCGGGGGACTTCGACCTGCTGGCCCGCCTGCCCGGCCTCGTCCGGCTCGACGTCGTGTCGACGTCGTCGCTGCTGGCGGCCGGGTATCGGGACCGGCTCGCGGGCCTCCTGCCCGGCATCGCGGAGACCGCGGCCCCGGCGGCGCGGGGGGGGCGCGCGCGGCTCGTCTCGCCGGACGCGGCGCCCCGGCGGCGGTACTTCACGTGGCGGGACCGCGAGGAGGAGCTGCTGGCCGCCGTCAGGCTGGTGAAGAGCCGGCCCGCCGCCGAGCGCACCGCGGTCGTGTTCCAGCGGCCGCTGCCGTATCTCTACGCGGCCCGCCACCTGTTCGCCTCGGCCGGGGTCCCCTACGCGGCGACCGGCACCCTGCCGCTGGCCTCGGAGCCCTTCGCCGCGGCGATCGACTTGGCGCTGTCGTTCGTGTCGTCACGGTCGGCGCGCCGCCCCACCATCGAGCTGCTCCGATCCCCGCATTTCCGCTTCGCCGATGCCGACGGGCCCCTCGACCCGTTGGCGACAGCGGCCCTCGACGGTGCCCTCCGCGAGGCGCGGTACGTGGGCGGAGACGGCGACGGGGACGAGAGCGGCGCCGTGGGCCCGCTCCGCCGGCTCGCGGCTCTGCGGGGTGGTCCCGACGCCCGCGGCGGCCGCCCCCGAGCCGCGCGGGCGGCGCGGGCGGCGGCGGCGGCCGGCGACGAGCTCGCGGCGCTGACCCGGCCGGGTCCGGCCAGCGCCCTGATCGACTGTCTGCTGCGTTTCCTCGACGCGCACCGGCCGCCGCCACCGGACGGGGAGGAGACCGCATCGCGCGAGTCGCGAGCGCGGGCCGCGGTGCTCGGCCTCCTGCGCGACTGGCGGGACGCCCATGCCCGGCACGGCGATCCGGTCGTGGACCTGGCCGCGATCACGTCCACGCTGCGGCGCCTGCTCGAGGCGGCGACCTTCGCCGCCCCCGCCGCCGGTGCCGAATCCGGCCGCGGCGGCGTGTTGCTCGTCGATGCTCAGGCGGTGCGCTACGGCGCCTTCGACAATCTCTGCCTGGTGGGTCTCGTGGACCGCGAGTGGCCCGATCTCGCGCGCTCGAGCTCGCTGTACCCGGCGTCGCTCCTGTACCAGCTCGGGTGGCCGCGCGAAGTCGACCGGCACCGGGCGTCCCGCGCCGCCTTCCGCGACCTGCTGGGCTCGGCCGCCCGTCGGGTCGCGGTGTCCACGATCGCCTTCGAGGACGACGCGGTGGTGGCAGGGTCGCCGATGCTCGAGGACCTCGCCGATCTGGACGTCGAGGTCGACGTCGAGCTTCCCCCCGCCGGGCGGGTGACCGCGGACGCGGGGCTCGCCGAGGTTCCGGCCGAGGTGCCGCTCGCGGACGAGCCGGCCGGATGGCTGGCCCTGCGGGAACGGCGCCGTGCCGATGCCGGCGCCCGGCGCGGCGGGCGGACCGGCCCCCTCGCCCCGGCCGCCTACGCGGTCAGCGCCGTCGAGCGGTACCTGAACTGTCCGTTCCGGTACTTCGCATCAGCGGTGCTGCGGCTCGGCGACGAGCCCGACGACGAGGTCATCCTGAGTCCGCGGTCGCGCGGACGCTTCGTGCACGACGTCCTGCGCGCGTTCTTCGAGCGATGGCAGGACGAGCACGGCGGCGCCATCGACCTGGAGTCGTTCGGCCGCGCCCGCACGCTCGCCGTCACCGTCGCCCGGGAGCACCTGGCGGGGCTGCCGCCCCGCGACCGGGCGGTGGAGCGGGTCCGGCTGCTGGGCTCGCCGGCCGGAGCCGGCGTGCTCGACCGCCTGCTGATGCTCGAGGCGGATCGTCCGGGCCGGGTGCTGGAGCGGCTGCTGGAGGTTCGGCTCGACGGCGAGCATCGGCTCGACGGCGCGGACGGGCCCCGCCCGGTGCGGCTGCGCGGCACCGCCGACCGCATCGACCTGATCGAGGGGGGACGGCTGCGGGTGGTCGACTACAAGACCGGCCACGCGCCCGATCGCGCCCGCTCCTTGCAGCTTCCCGTCTACGGACGGTGCGCCGAGCAGGCGCTCGCGGGCCGCCGCGGGAGCGAGTGGCGTCTCGCCGAGGCGGGCTACGTCGCTTTCGGCGAGCCGCGGCCCTGGGTTCCGCTGGATCGCCGCCGGGACATCGCCGCGGCGTCGGCAGCGGGGCAGCGGCACTTCCTCGAGACGGTCGACGCGATTGAGGACGGGCGATTTCCCGTGCGGCCCGCCGAGCCCTACCGCTGCGCCTTCTGCGACTACCCCACGGTGTGCAGGAAGGACTACGTCGGTGACGAGTGAGCGCCAGTTGCCGCTGTTCGGGGAGGGCGACGAGGACGCCCGGGGCGGGCGGCCCCGGCCGGGGCGCCGCGTCCGCGTCCTGCGCGACGCGCGGGCGCGGGCGTTCGCCGTCGATCCGTCCAACAACGTCGTCCTCGAGGCCTCGGCGGGCACCGGCAAGACCACCGTCCTCGTGTCGCGCTACGTCAACCTGCTGCGGGCCGGGGTCGATCCGTCCAACATTCTCGCCATCACGTTCACGCGGCAGGCGGCGGCGGAGATGCGCGACCGCATCATCCGGCAGCTTCGGCGCTCGGCCGGCGGCCCGCCGGCCGACCGCGACCGCTGGCGGGGGCTGCGCGACCGGTTGGGGGACATCGCCGTCAGCACCATCGACGCGTTCTGCCTTTCCCTGCTGCGCGAGTTTCCCCTCGAGGCGGATCTCGACCCCGGGTTCGGGATGACGGACGAGACCGAGGCGCCCCGGCTCGTCCAGCAGGCCCTGGACCGCACCCTCGCGATCTGCGGCACGGCGGCCGCCGACGACCTCTCGGTGGCGATGGTGCTGGCCCGCCTGGGGCCCGGACGCGTGCGGACCGCGCTCTCCCACCTGCTGGAGCGGCGGCTGGTGGCGCCGGCGGCGCTGCAGCGTTTCCTCATGGCCGGGCCCCGCGGGATGACGGCCGACGGCGCGTGCCGCGACGCGGCGATGCGGCTTGCCCGCCTCCTCGACGGGATCGACGGCGGCCTCGAGCGGTTCCTCGCGGACGGCCCGCTCGATCATCCGCGGTTCGGGGCCCTAGCGCGAGCGCTCCCCGGCCTCGCGGAGCAGGCCCGGTCCGGGCCCGAGGGGCTGCGGCTCCTGCTCGACCGCATCCGCGAGTACTTCCTGACCGCGGCGGGCGAGCCGCGCCGGCGGTTCACGCCCTTCCGGGCCGATCAGTGCCGGTCTCCCGCCGCGTGGCGGCGGCACACCGACCGGGCGCGATCCCTCGCCCCCGCGGTGTCGGAGGCGCTGGCCGCGTTCGATCGCGACCTCAACGTCGTGCTCGCGCGCGGGGTGCAGCGCATGTTCGCGATCGCGGTGACGGAGTACGAGCGGGAGCTCGCCGCGCGGTCGGTGCTCGACTTCTCCGGCGTGCTGGCCCGCGCCCTCGACCTCCTGCGACGCATGGACGAGTTCGCCCAGAGCCGGTACCGGCTCGAGTCGCGCTTTCACCACGTGCTCGTCGACGAGTTCCAGGACACGAGCCGGGCGCAGTGGGAGCTGGTGTCGCTGCTCGTGAAGTCGTGGGGGGAGGGGCTCGGCCTCGTGCACGACGCGCCGGTGCCCCCCTCGGTGTTCGTCGTCGGCGACCGCAAGCAGTCGATCTACGGGTTCCGCGACGCCGACGCGGCGGTCATCGAGGACGCCGCCGATGCCATCGGGGCCCTGCGGCCGGAGGGCGGGGTGCGCCGGTCCATCTCCCACAGCTTCCGCGCGGTGCCGGCCCTGCTCGCGTTCGTCAACGACCTCTTCGGCGCCGTCGACAAGGCCGACCGCCCCCGCGACGGTTTCAGGTACGACGCGAGGGACCGGTTTCCCGTCGAGTCGGAGCCGCCGCCCGCGCCGGCGGCCGCTGCCGGGGTTCCCGCCGTCCCGGACCCGCCGCTCGGGCTGGTGCTCGCCGACAGCCCCGAGGCGTGCGCGGAGCGGGTCGCCGGCGAGGTCGCCCGGCTGCTGGACGGTGCGCCGGTACGGGACCGCGGCGACGGGACGGTTCGACGCGCCGCCCCGAGCGACGTGGCGATACTGTTCCGGTCACGCGAGACGCACCGGGAGTTCCAGGCGGCCCTGGAGGCGCGGGGGATTCCCGCCTGCGTCTACAAGGGCCTCGGGTTCTTCGACGCCGACGAGATCAAGGACTGCCGCGCCCTGCTCCGGTTCCTCGCGGACCCCGCCTCGGAGCTTCGGGCGGCGGCGCTGCTGCGGTCGAGGCTCGTCGGAGTCACCGATCGCACGCTGGCCGCGCTGGCCGGTCATCTCGCCGAGGCCCTGCACCCGCGCGGCCCCGAGTCCCTCCTCGAACCGCTGGAGCCGCTGGACCGGGATCTCCTGCTGCGCCTGCGGGCGAGCGTCCCCCGGTGGCTGGCCGCCGTCGACCGGACCACCCCCGCCGAGCTCGTCGACCGCATCCTCGCCGACTGCGCCTATGCGTTCGAGCTGCAGGGGCCGCGCCTGGTGCAGGCGCGGGAGAACCTGAAGAAGCTGCGCGGGCTCGTCCGCCGGGTCCAGAACCGCGGGTTCGCCACCATGGCCCGGATCGCCGAGCACGTCGACCGCCTCTCGGGCGACGTGTCGAACGCGGTGGTCGATGCCTTCGACGCGGTCAACCTGATGACCGTCCACGCCGCCAAGGGGCTGGAGTTTCCGGTGGTGTTCCTGGTGGAGCTGACGCGCGGCGCGGGCGGTCCTCCCCCGCCGATCCGGGTGGTGGCCGACCGGGGCGACGGCGAGCCGTCGGTCTCGGTGGCCCCGTTCCGGTCTGCCGCCGACCGCGACCAGCGGGAACGGGAGCGGGAAGAGAGCAAGCGGCTCCTCTACGTCGCCGCGACCCGCGCGCGCGACCGCCTGTACCTCTCGGCGAGCGTGACCGCCGGAACCGTCGAGCCGGGCATCGGGAGCCTGGCCGCGGTGATGCCGCCGGCGCTCCTCCTGCGGCTCGCGGCGGGGGGGGCGAAAGGAGGGCGGGTGAGCTGGACGGGCCCGTCGGGCCGTGCGCACGGCTTCGCCGTCGTCGGGCCGGCGGCGGCGGCCGTCCGCCCGCCCGAGGCCCCGCTCCCCGCCGAGACGGATCGGTTCGGACCGTGGCGCCCGGCCGGGGGGCCGCCCCGGGTCGCGGCCACCGCGCTGGCCGCGGGCGCGGCGGCGGGCGGCGAGGAGCGGACGCGCGGCGTCGACCGCGTGGCGGGGCGTCTCGTCCACCGGCTCCTTCGGCAGGACGGGGAAGGGGGCCACCCCGGCGACGCCGATCCCGGCGACCGGGCCGTGGCGGCGATGGAGCGGGAGGAGCGGGCGCGGGCCGACTGGCGGAGGCTGGCCGCGGAGGCCGCGGGCATCTACCGGCGCGCCGTCGGCCGGGCGGACGTGGCCGCGCTCCTCGAGGGCGACTGCCTCTTCGAGGTGCCGTTCACGCTCCGCCTCGCGGACGGTGCCGGCGGCGCGGGGCCGGTCTTCGTCCGCGGGGCGATCGATTGCCTGCGCCGTTGGCCCGATGGGCGGGTGACGGTGGTCGAGGTCAAGACGGGCGCGCCCCGGCCGGAGCACCAGTCTCAGCTCGCGCTCTATCAGGAGGCCGCGCGCGCCCTGTTTCCGGGCCGCCCGGTCGATGGCCGCCTGCTGTACCTGTCGTGAACCGGATCGGATCGGGGACCGGCGTGGATCAACTGCGGATGAGCACGGGATCGGCAACCAGCCGATTCGCCCAGGTCCGGGCCTCGTCCTCGGCTTCGGCCTGGGTGCGACCCACGAGGATGACCGAATCGAGCGGCTCGTCGCCGCCGTCCCGGGTGACCCAGGCGACCCAGTGCGCGCCGCGAGACCGGGTCCTGATGTCCAACTGGATGTCGTCAGTCGTCATGGCCGCCTGACATCGTATCGTACCGCGCCGGCAACTCCGAAAGCGGCGTGAGCGCCCGCCCGGGGCCGGCCGGTTCCGCCTGTCCGAGGGCGTCGCCGCGCGACGCGGCTCCTCACGGCCTTCGGTAGCCGCAGATGAGGCACTGCCAGCGGCCGGCCTCGCGTTCCGGGCGGTTCTCTCGGCCCGACGGCAGCGAGTCCATCAGCGTCTGCCAGGGCGGGGCGGTGGGCTCGAGGATGCCGCCGCAGTCGGGACACGTCGGCAACCGGTTGCCGCCGGGGCTCGTCGTCGGCGTCGCCGGGTCGGGCATGGGGGGCACAACGGTAGCACCTGCTTCAGCCCTTGACAAGCCATTGACAAGGCCGGAGGCCACTCCTAAGGTAGTTGGCCGATGTCCGACTATCGCCGGAGACTCGGTCTGCCGCACTCGCCCACCCTGCACGAGGTCAGGCGCGCCTATCGTGACCTCGCGCGGCGGTCCCGGGCGCAGCGCGGCGAGCCGGGCGGCGATGGTCGGCTCGATACGTGGCACGTGGCCTATGCCGTGGACGGCCCGGACGGGGCCGAGGCCGCGACGCCGCCGGGCTCGCCCGAGGCGGCGCGGCGCGGGGACGCGCAGGCGTGCGACGATGCCTTTCGCGACGAGGTCGACGTCGACTTCCCGTCGATGGCGAAGCTGGTCGGCCGCATGCGCCGGTCGTTCTTCGGCGAGGCCGCCCCGCGTCTCCTGTCGGCCGACGTGCGCCTGACCCCGTCGCAGGCCGATCGCGGCGTCAGCGTACCGTTCGACGTGTCCCTGCGCCACACCTGCCCCGCTTGCGGAGGGCGTGGCGAGGTGTGGCCGGACCCCTGCGGCGCCTGTCACGGTAGCGGGGCGGGACTGCTGCCGCACCAGCTCCGGCTCGTGGTGCCGCCGGGGGTGCGGGACGGCACCTGCCTGCGTTTCGACGTGACTCCCCCCTACGCCCCCGCCGCCCGCGTCCGGATGCGCATCTCCGTTCCATGACCGTCCGCGGGCCGGACGCGCGGCCCGACCCGTTCGCGTCGGCGGCCTCAGAACCTGTCGGTGTACTCGCTGACGCCCGGCACCATCAACCGGCCGCCCTGCAACGCCTTCGCGATGCAGGCGACATGGAGCACCAGCACGCCGAGCTGGGCCAGAGGCGCGAGCAGGAACGCGAGCCATCCCGCAATGCCGCTCAGTATCGCGATGGCCATGAATCCCACGAACTCGGCCCCGAACAGAACCAGTCCGTGCTTGGCGTGCCACCGCACCTCCTGGTCCTGCTCCTCCACGAGGAGCGGGACGAGGGCGAGCAGCCAGAGGTAGGCCAGCACGAGCATCAACCCCCGGTTCGGTGACGCGGTTCCCGGCGGCGGCGCCGGCGGGGGCGCTCCCGGTGACGCGGTTCCCGGCGGCGGGGTTCCCGGCGGGGGCGCCCCC
Source organism: Vicinamibacterales bacterium (assembly GCA_965215105.1). Taxonomy (GTDB): domain Bacteria; phylum Acidobacteriota; class Vicinamibacteria; order Vicinamibacterales; family UBA8438; genus JAJEEA01. The sequence continues at coordinate 3,607,559 of OZ244051.1, read as the reverse complement.
GTCGGCGGGGTATCCGGCGGTGCGGAACCTGGAGTCGGCGGTGCGGACTCGGGGGGCGGCGCCGCCGCGGCCTCGGCAGCCGGCGGCGCGGTCGCGGGGGTCGGCGGCGCGGTCGCCGGGGGCGCGGGCTCGGGAGTCGGCGGCGCGGCCTCGGCAGCCGGTGGTGCGGCCTCGGGAGTTGGCGGCGGGGTCGCGGCCGCCGGCGGCGGGGTCGCCGGGGTCGGCGGCGCGGTCGCGGAAGGCGGCGACGCGGGCGAGGAAGGCGGAGGCGGTGGGGTCGCCGCCGAGTCGGGAGTCTGTTCGTCGGTCATCATCATCTCCGGGCGCGGACCTGCGGTCGGCACCGGCTCCGGGCGCGTGCGTCCGGCCGTACGGCCCGACCACTTGCTAGAGTTTCTACGATCTGACTAAGCTGAGAGTTCCGTTGTGGTCGTGCCGTGACGAGAAGCGTCACGCCGCGACCGGGAAGTGTCGAGGACCCATGCCGTCAGTCGAACCGTCAGTGGTGATGGAAGCGCTTCGTGTCGTCCGCGACCCGGATCTGGGCCGCGACATCGTCAGCCTGGGATTCGTGAAGGATCTCCGCGTCGACGCCGGTCAGGTGTCGTTCGCGATCGAGCTGACCACCCCCGCGTGTCCGGTGAAGGAGCAGATGCACGATCAGGCGGTGGCCGCGGTCTCCGCCCTCGACGGCGTGACCGGGGTCGACGTCGAGATGACCGCCAACGTGCGCGCGGTGGCCTCGCCCGACGCGGGCCGCGCCCCCATCCCCGGCGTGAAGAACGTCGTCGCGGTCGGGGCCGGCAAGGGGGGCGTCGGCAAGAGCACGGTGGCGGTGAACCTCGCGCTGGCGCTTTCCCGGTACGGCGGGCGCGTCGGCCTGATCGACGCGGACGTCTACGGCCCCAACATCCCCATCATGCTGGGGGTGCGGGCGCAGCTCGAGACTGACGGCAAGAAGATCAAGCCGGCGCGCAAGCACGGGATCCCGGTGGTGTCGATGGGCTTCCTGACCCAGGACGAGACCCCCATCATCTGGCGCGGCCCGATGCTGCACGGCGTCGTCCAGCAGTTCTTCCGCGAGGTGCGGTGGGACGAGCTGGACTACCTCGTGGTCGACATGCCCCCGGGCACGGGGGACGTCGCGCTCAGCCTGAGCCAGACCGTCCCGGTGTCGGGGGCGGTGGTGGTGACGACCCCCCAGACCGTCTCCCTCGCCGACTCGCGCCGCGCGGTGGCGATGTACCGGAAGCTGAACGTGCCGGTCCTCGGCCTCGTCGAGAACATGAGCTACTTCATCTGCCCGGCCTGCGACCACGAGAGCGACATCTTCGGCAAGGGCGGCGGCGAGGCGACGGCCGAGGCGGTGGGCGTCCCGTTCCTCGGGCGGATTCCGATCTACCAGCCGATCCGCGAGGGGGGCGACTCGGGGAACCCGCTCGTCGTCGCCGAGCCGGAGTCGCCGGCGGCCCAGGCGTTCCGCGACGTGGCGGAGCGCACCGCGGCCGAGGTGTCGATCGCCGCTCTCGGGGGCGCCGCTTCTGGTGGTGCTGCCGCCGTCGGCGGAGCCGCCGCTCCTGCCGGCGTGTCGTGAGGCGGTGCTCGGCATCTCCGCTTCGCGCCGGTATCCGACCGGACCGGGCGGGAGGTCCTCGTCGGCGGGTCGACGGCGCTCTGCCCCGGTGGTTGGCGGCGCTCCGCCTCGTTGGTCATCGGCGCTCCGCCTCGCCGGTCATCGGCACGAAGAGCACCGGGAGCACCGCCTCCTCGGTGACGCCGTCGTCGGTGCGGGTCAGCACCGTCAGCGTCTGCCGGTAGTCTCCCACCGGGATGATCATCCGCCCGCCGACGGCGAGCTGGTCGACGAGGGGCTGCGGGACGTGGTCGGGCGCCGCCGTCACCATGATGGCGTCGAACGGCGCCGCCTCCGGCCACCCCGCGTAGCCGTCCCCCTCGCGGAGCCGCACGTTGTCGTAGCCCAGCTCGGCCAGGGTGGCGGCGGCGCGGGCGGCGAGGGGAGGCACGATCTCGATGGAGTACACGGTGTCGGCCAGCTCCGCGAGCACCGCGGTCTGGTAGCCCGAGCCGGTGCCGATCTCGAGCACCCGCGCGCCGGGCGCCAATTGCAGGGCCTGGGTCATGTAGGCCACGACGTAGGGTTGCGAGATGGTCTGCCGGTAGCCGATGGGCAGCGGCCGATCCTCGTAGGCGCGCCCGCGGATGTCCTCGGGGACGAAGTGATGGCGCAGCACCCGTTGCATGACCTCGATGACGCGGGGATCGGTGATGTCGCGGGCGATGAGCTGTCGGTCGACCATGGACATGCGCTCGCTCTCCCGGTCGGAAGGGGACTGCGCCGGCGCGCGTCCGGCGGCTGACGCCGCATCGACCACGGGGTCCGCCGGCGCCGCGCAGGCGAGGAGGGCCAGCCCCAGGGCCGTCGCCGCGCCGGCCCCGCCGTACCGCGCGCGCCGCCCATGACCAGGGGCAGGAGTCTGCGTCCGATGTTCCTGTTGTTCGTCGCCGCCGGGGCCGGCGTGCTGCTGCTCTCCCATATCGCTCCCTTTCCCTTCGTCCTGGACGCGCTGACCCCGGCGCCCTCGCGCTGGAGCATGCCGGCCGCCGGCACCCCCACAATCTACCTCACCTACGACGACGGCCCGAACCCGACCGCGACCCCCGACCTGCTCGACGTCCTCGCCCGCGAGGGGGTGGTCGCCACCTTCTTCGTGCTCGACCGCCACCTCACGGCGGAGACCGCCCCCATCGTCGAGCGGATGTTCCGCGACGGGCACGCGGTGGCCCTGCACTCGCATACCCGCCGGCTGATGCTGCTGTCGCCGGACGAGCTCGGCCGCACCCTGGTCGCGACCGCCGACCGCATCGAGCGGCTCACCGGCCACCGGCCGTGTCCGGCGTTCCGGCCCCACGGCGGGTGGCGCAGCGGGCTCATGTACGAGGGCCTGAGGCGGATAGACCACACCCTCATCGGCTGGGGCTGGTTCCTCTGGGACTGGGACTGGTTCCGGACGCGGGACCCGGACCGGCTGGTGCGGCGCTTCGCGGGCCGGGTGTCCGACGGCGACATCATCGTCATGCACGACGGCCACCACGAGGACCCGCGCCCCGACCGCCGCTATGCCGTCGACGCCACCGCCGGCCTCGTGCCGGCGTTGCGCGAGGCGGGGTTCGCGTTCGGCACCGTGTGCTGAGGGGCGGCGCCGGTTTCGACGGGACGCCGGGTCCCGGGCCGCGCATCGCGGCCTTCGGCTGCCCGGCCGCCCCGCCGACCCCCCGCCACCTGCCGGAGCTCCGCCGCCTTGCCGGGGGGTGGCCGCCTCACGGCGCCGGAGCGCCGATCCCCGACAGCCAGGCCTCGCGGTTCCGCTTCTGCGCGTCGGTCGGCTCGTCGACCGGGCGCAGCTCCCAGCGCCGGCCCGGCGGCGCCGCCGTCTCGACCGGAATGCGGCGGAGCGCCCCCCGCCGCGCCACGAGGACGTCGAGGCGGGCGCCGGCTCCGGCCTGCGCGATCCGGGCGGTCCACTCGGACGGCAGCACCCGGTGGCCGCCGATGGCGAGAATCTCGTCGTCGACGTTGAAGCCGGCCTCGTGGGCGGGCGTGTCCCGGGGCACCTGGGCCACGACGAGGCGGCCGCCGGCGTTGCGCGTGACGACGCCGACCCAGCCGTCCTCGTTCTGGTCCTCGCCCCGCGCCGGATCCTCTCCGAAGGTCAACCCCAGCCAGTCGAGGGCCTCCGCGTAGTCGAGCTCGGCCGTGGTGTCGAGGGCGTGCGCGAACCAACCCGACAGGGGCACGCCGGCCACCGCCTCGGCGGTGGCCCTGAACTCGTTCGGCGTGAACCCGCGGGCGCCCGAGTAGCGGGTCCAGGCGCGCCGCAGGACGTCGTCGAGCGTCTTCGCTCCGCCCGTCGCCGCGCGTATCCGCATGTCGAGGAGGAAGCCGACCACCGCCCCCTTGGTGTAGTAGCTGACCGAGGTGTTCCGCGAGTTCTCGTCGGTGCGGTAGAACTTGATCCACGCGTCCCAGGACGCCAGCGACACCGGCTGCACCTCGCGTCCCGGCGTGGTCTGCAGCCCGCGGATCTGGCCGGACAGCGAGGCCAGGTACTCCTGCTCGGTCGAGATCCCGGCCCGGTGCACCGCGAGGTCCGCGTAGTAGGTGGTCAGCCCCTCGACGACCCACAGGCTCTCGGTGTGGACCTCGGCCTCGTAGTCGAACGGCCCGAGCTCGATGGGCCGCAGGCGTTTCCCGTGCCAGGCGTGGAACAGCTCGTGGCTCACGAGGCCCAGCCAGCGCAGGTAGCGGGGGCGCGACGAGGTCGCCCAGCGGCTGGTCATGATCAGCGTCGAGTTGCCGTGCTCGAGGCCGCCGCCCGCCTCGGTGATCATGTTCAGGAACGCATAGCGCTCGTAGGGCATCAGCCCCCACATGCGGTGCAGCTCGCGGGTGATGCGCTCGGTGTCCTCCGCCGACCGCGGGCCGTCCCAGACCCCCGACTCGCCGACGTTGACGAGCTCGTGGGGAACCCCGGCCACCGTGAACGGATGGACGGTCGGGTTGCCGGCCACGATCGGCGAGTCGACGAGGGTGTCGAAGTCGGGGGCGCGCCAGGCGTGGCGGGCGCCGCCGGGGTGCGGCGGCAGCCCGGTCGCGGTGTCTCCCCACGCCGCCGGGAGCTCCAGGAACACGTCGTGCGGCCGGGCGACGTCGTCGTCGGCGAGGGTGAGGAACATCGGCGCCCCGTTCAGCATCGCGAAGTCGGCCTCGATCCAGTTCGTGCGCACCGACATCTCGCGCCCGTAGACCTGGTAGGACACCACGATGGCGTCCGCGCCCCCGGTGCCCGCCCTCCAGCGGTTCTTGCGCGACTTCTCGACCGGCAGCCGGTCGCCGCCCGGGGTGCGGGCGATGACGGCCTCGACGTGGCGGGCGTACTCGCGGACCAGGTAGGACCCCGGCGTCCACACCGCCATCATCAGCTCGACCTCGGGCCGCCCGCCGGTCGGGACCCGGGCCTCGACGCTGACGTAGTGGGTGTGCGGTGCGGGGAACCGCAGCGTGTAGGCGATCGGCTCGTGGGGCTGGGCGAGCGCCGGCGGCGCCGCCAGCGCGGCCCAGAGGCCCGTTGCGAACAGGAGCTTGCGCACGTGGGTACCGTCCTTTCCGGTTGCCGGCATGATCAGGCCGAGAGCTCGCGGGCGGCGACGGCGGCCCCCAGCAGGGCCGGGTGGGGCTCGAGGATCACCCGCACCGGCACCTGCTCGAGGAGCGCGCGCATCGGCGGCTTGTCCACGAAGGCGTCCACGAAGGCGCCGTTCTGCACCGCGGGCAGCAGGTTGGGCACGATGCCGCCCGCGATGTAGACGCCGGCGGTGGCCACGGTCCGGAGGGCGAGGTTCCCGGCCGCCGCCCCGAGCGCGGACACGAACAGCCGCAGGGCCTCCGTGCACGCCGCGCAGGCCCCGGCGAGGGCGCCCGCGGTGACCGCGGCGGGCCGGTCCCCCGGCCGGTCGGGCAACGCGTCGCCGGTGCAGGCGGCCCCGCGGTGGGTGAACGCGTGCAGGTTGACCAGCCCCGGCCCCGAGACCACGTCCTCGAGCGAGACGCGCCCCCGCTCGGCCGCGAACGCCGCCGCGAACTCGAGCTCGCGCGGCGTGCGGGCCGCGAAGTCGGCGTGCCCTCCCTCCGAGGGCATGGGGATCAGGCGGTCGCCGACCCGGTGCAGGCCGGCCTCGCCGAGCCCCGTGCCGGGGGCGATGAGGGCGGCGTTGCCGCCCGCGGCCGGAACCCCGGCGTGCACCACGGCCAGCTCGTGCGCGGCGAGCCGCGGCACCGCCCAGCCCATCGCCTCGAGGTCGTTGAGGAGGTGGACCGACGCCATCCCGAAGCGCTCGCGGATCTCGCGGGCATCGGCCGTCCAGGGGACGTTGGTGAGCCGGGAGAGCCCGTCCCGCACCGGTCCCGCCACGCCGAAGCAGGCCGCCGCCGGGGCCTCGCGGGCCCCCGCGTCGTCGAGGAAGCGGGCCACGACGCCCGCGAGCCCGTCGAACTCGAGGGTCGCGTAGCGGGCCGTCTCGAGCGGTTCGGGGCGCGGGGCGCCCGCGTCGAACAGCCCCAGCCAGGTCTTGGTGCCCCCGACGTCACCCGCGAGAATGGTTCGAGGCGTCATCCGCGGCGCATGTCCCCGTCGTCGTTCCGTCGGCGGTCGCGCGCCGGTCGCGGCGGCGACGCGGCGCGCCTCCCCGGCGGCTTGACTTCGGGACTATTCTCATTCATCTTGCGGGCGGTGGCATAGTGCCTTACCCAGCCGATTCTCCGTTTCGCGATCAGGTCGTGGTCTTCGCGGGGAGGCTGGCCTCGGTGCATCACCGGGCCGCGCGGCAGCTGGTGGAGCGGATGGGCGGGGTCGCCGACGACGAGGTGACGGCCCGGACGACGATGCTGGTCGTGGGCGGAGGCTCGACGGCGCTGCGGGACCCCGCCGCGCGATCCGAGGCGCGCAGCCCGAAGCTGCGGAAGGCGGAGGCGGTCAACGCGGCCACGCCCGGCCGCGTGCGGATCGTCGCCGAGGACGAGTTCTGCCGGCTCGGCGGCCTGCCGACGGCAGAGTCCCTCGACCGCCGCTACTACAGCCTGCGGCGCATCCGTCGCCGCTACCCGCGCATCCGCGAGGATCACATCCGCTGCCTCGAGAAGCGGTCGCTGGTCCGTCCCGCCGCCCGCACCGACGTCGATCGCTACTACGGATTCCAGGGCCTCCGAACGGTTCGCGGCGTCAGCGACGGCCTCGAGCGGGGCGCGCCGTTCCGCGCCGTGCTGCGGGAGCTCGAGGCGGCGCGCCACGGTCAGTTGACCCTCGACTTCGGCGACCGCGGCCAGGCGCCGCCGGCCACCATCGTGGCCCTGCCCGCCCGCCGCCAGCTCGCGATGGACGGCGGGGCGACGGGGGACCCCGGGGGCGAGCCGACGTCGTCGGTCGAGGCCTCGCTCGCGATCTCCTGCTTCCAGGAGGGGGCGGCCCTCGACGAGGGCAACGAGCGCGACCGGATCATGGCCGGCATCGCCTATCGCAAGGCCCTGATGCTGGACCCCAACCTGGTGCCCGCCCTCATCAACCTCGCCAACGTCCACTACGCCGGCGACGAGCTGGTGGAGGCCCAGGCGCTGTACGAGCGGGCCATGCACCTCGACCCCGAGTGCTTCGAGGCCCGGTTCAACCTCGGGAACATCCATCACGACCTCGGCCGCCACGTCGACTCGATGCGGCACTATCGCCGCGCCCTCGAGATCGACCCCACCTATCCCGACGCCCACTTCTATCTCGCCGTGACCCTCGAGAAGACCGGCCGGCCGGCCGAGGCCAGGCCGCACTGGCGGGCCTACCGGGAGCTGGCCCCGCACGGCGAGTGGATCGAGCTGGCCCGGGAGTTCACGGAGTAGGCACCATGCATCGTCACTCGCTTCTCCCCGGATACGGCCGCGAGACCGCCCTCGGCGCGGTTCGCACTTGGCGGAGCGTGTCCCGCCTGCCGCTCGTGCTGGTCGCGCTGCTCGTGCTGATCGGATCGGCCGGGCCGGGCGCGGCCCAGACCGTCCGCATCGAGCGGCTCCTCGACGGCCCCATCATCCGGCCCGACATGGACGCCTCGATGGGCAGCAACATCGCCGGCCCGTCCCTCATCCGGGTGCCGGACTGGGCGGAGGGCGCCCTGGGGCGCTACCACCTCTACTTCGCCGACCACCGCGGCACCTACATCCGGCTCGCCTGGGCGGATGCCCTGGAGGGCCCCTGGACGACCCACGAGCCGGGCGTCCTCGACCTCGCCGACTCGCACTTCCCGACCACCTGCCCGCCGTGCGCGCCCCCCGGCGCCTACGTGCACATCGCCTCGCCGGACGTGCACGTCGTCGACGAGCGGCAGGAGATCGTGATGTACATCCACGGGCGGGACGCCGGCCGGCAGGTGACCCGGGCCGCGGTGTCCCGCGACGGCCTGCGCTTCGAGGCGAGGCCCGAGATTCTGGGGCGGCCGTACTTCCGCGCCTTCCGGCACGACGGCTTCTGGTACGCCCTGGCCATGCCCGGCGTCGTGTACCGGTCCCGCGACGGCCTCTCCGGCTTCGAGGAGGGGCCGACGCTGTTCAACCCGAACATGCGGCACTCGGCCCTCCTGAAGCGGGGCGACTCGCTGCTCGTGTTCTATACGCGGCGGGGCGACGCGCCCGAGCACATCCTGCAGTCGCGCATCGATCTCGCCGGCGACTGGCTGACGTGGACCGAGACCCCGCCGGTGGAGGTGTTGCGCCCGGAGCGCGACTGGGAGGGGGCGGGGCTGCCCGTGGAGCCCTCGCGGGGCGGGGCCATCGACGTGCCCGTGAACCAGCTCCGCGACCCCGCGATCTACGAGGAGGACGGCCGCACCTGGCTGCTCTACACCGTCGCCGGCGAGCGCGGCATCGCCATCGCGGAGGTGCACGTCGAGCCGTAGCCCGCCAGGGGTCTGTGTAGAACGGTGCAGGAGTCCGCGCCGTGGGCCGCAGCGGACTCCCGGCCGGGTTGGCCGCCGTCGGCGTCGGTCTCAGGGTGGCTAGTACAGATAGTCGTCGTCGAAGCGCCGCCGTTTCGGGGCCCTCCGCCGCACCTTGTAGAGGGTGCAGTCGAGGCACCACGATTCGGCGTTGAAGCCGCCCTTGCCCGCGTAGGGCAGCACTTCCGGGTTCGAGCAGTACGCCGGCCCGTCCTCGCTGACCGACCAGCGGCAGCTCTGGAAGCGGGCCTCGGCCGGCGTCGGCTCGGGCTCGGTGGCGGGCAGGACGGGGGAGGGGGCTTCCATGGTCAGGTCACGTCCGGTGCGGCGTCCCGGGGCGGCCCGAAACGTCAATCCGCATGCGCGGGCTCCCGCAACTGCAGGTCGATCGAGGTCTGCAGCGCTCTGACCGCCTGCAGCTCGGCCGGTGCGGCCAGGGTCAGCGCGCTGCCGGTGGCGTCGAGCCGGGCCGTCCGCCCCACGCGGTGCACGTAGGTGTCGCGGTTGGGCGGCACCTCGAAGTTCACGACGGTCTTGATGCCGTCGATGTCGAGCCCCCGCGCCGCGACGTCGGTGGCGACGAGCACGCGGAAGCGGCCGCTGCGGAACCCGCCGACCGCCGCGAGCCGCAGGGCCTGCGACCGGTCCGCGTGGAGGGCGGTGGCCTTGATGCCGGCGCTCGACAGCGCCCGCGCCAGCCGCTCCGTCCCGCGCTTGGTGTTGACGAAGACGAGGACGGACCCCGACGACCTGCCCAGGAACGACGTGAGCCAGGCGGTCTTCCGGGCCGCCGGCATCCGTTCCACGGCGTGAGAGATGCCCTCGGCCGGCTTCCCCCGCTGGCCGATCTGGACGTAGGCGGGGTCGTGGGCGAGCTCCTTGAGCGGGTGCAGCACCCAGTCGGGGATCGTCGCCGAGAACAGCAGGGTCTGGCGCCCCGACGCGCCCGACCGTGAACCCGGGGGCAGGTCGGCCACGATGCGGCGGACGTCGGGCCAGAACCCCATGTCCAGCATGCGGTCGGCCTCGTCGAGAATCAGGGTGTCGATGCGGTCGAAACCGGGAATCCCGCCGCGCAGGTGATCGATGAGGCGCCCCGGGGTCGCGACGACGACGTCGACGCCGGCGGCCAGGGCCTGGGACTGCGGAGACATGGGGGTGCCTCCGAAGACCGCCGCGCTCGAGAGCCCCGTGTGGTAGACGAACCCCTGCAGGTCGTCCTCTATCTGCACCACCAGCTCGCGGGTCGGCCCCAGGACGAGCACCCGGGTTCCCGCGGTCCCCGCGTCGCCCTCGTTCCGCGGCTCCTTGATCAGGCGGTCGAGCACCGGCAGCAGGTAGGCCGCGGTCTTGCCGCTTCCCGTCTCCGCGCTCGCGATCAGGTCGCGCCCGCTCGCCACGATCGGAAAGACGGCGGACTGGACCGGGGTGGTGCTGGCGAAGCCGCGGTCCCGGACGCCCTCCGCGAGGGCCGGGTCGAGGCCCAGCTCGTCGAAGGCGACCGGTTCGGCGTCGACCACCGCCGCCGGCAGGGTCAACTCGGCCGAAGGCGCCGCGAAGTCCTTCGCCGAGGGGGTGGAGCGTCGTGCCGGACGACCGGCGGGGCGGCGCCCGCGCCACGGTCGTCTCCGTTTCGTAGTTGAATCCAAGATGTTCAGCGGGCCCGGAAGGTGATGATGCCGCGGACCGGATCGTAGGGAGAGACGCCGACCGTCACTCGATCGCCCGGTACGACCTTGATGCGAAACCGCCGCATGCGGCCGCTCAACTGGGCCAGAACCTCGTGCCCGGCGTCGCACTGCACGCGATAGAGGCCGCCGCTGTGCACGGCCATGACCGTGCCTTGTACGTCGATGAGGTCGTCCTTTGCCACACGCCTCCTTGCCACCGCCCCGCCCGGCAGATCCGCGAGCTTGCCCCGCAGAAGCGCCGCGGCGGCCAAACTCCGGACGCGACCGCAAGGTCGCGCAGCCTGCTGCACCGAATGCTGAGGACGGTACATTTCCTGCCCCGCGGTCATCGACCGGGGGCGCAGGCAGGCGGCCTGGGGTGACCGGACCGCTTCGCCTATAACCTCCAAGTCTCGCACATCGGCCCGGCGCATGCAAAGCGGCGGCGGCACGACGGGCGAGTGAGACGCGGCCGGGAACGAAACCGGAGCGGTCAGCCTGACGGTACCAGGAGCGCTCGTCTCACGAATCTGTCGTGCACCCGGTCAGAGGGCCTTCACCGCCGCCTCGAGATCGGCGGCCATCGCGACGTAGTCCGAGCCGGCCAGGCGCCGCGGCGGGCCGAAGCGCACGCCGACCCGGCCCGGGCGCGCCATGCGGAGCCCTCGCCCCAGCACGCGGTCGACCCCCCGCAGCCGCACCGGGACGACCGGCACGTCCAGCCGGGCCGCGAGCATCGTGGCGCCGGGCTGGAACCGGGCGACGGCGTCGCCGCTCACCCGCAGCCCCTCCGGGAAGATGAGCAGCGAGTTGCCGGCGCTGACGAGCTCGCCGGCATAGCGCAGGGCGTCGCGCGCGCCGGCCTCGCGCTGGGGCAGCGGGAACGCGTTGTAGAAGCCGGTGGCCAGATGGTAGCTGAGGCTGCTGGTGAACCGTTCGAGCCGGGTGTGGTCGCCGGGGTCGAAGTGGCCGGCGAAGAACTCCTTGGACATCGCCGTCACCACGCGGTAGCGCTTGCTCCCCGGCAACGCGGCGAGGATCACCGAGGGGTCGATGAAGCTCTGGTGGTTGGCGGCGAAGACCACCGGCCCGTCCAGGGCCTGCACGTGCTCCAGCCCCTCGACCCGGATCCAGGCGAAGAGGCGGGTCATGGGCAGCAGCCAGACCGCAAGGGCGGCCCGGCGCAGTTGGCGGACCGGCCACGCCTGGTTCCAGCGCGGGGCGGGGAACGGCGCGGAGTCGGGGCGGGACGAGCCGGCCGACGCGGTGACGAGGGCCTCGAGGTCGGCGACCGTCGCGGCGCCCGCCACCCCCCGCTCGTCGACCGCGACGTCGAGCTCGCTCTCGAGCGTCATCAGCAGCTCGACCCGCTCGAGCGAGCTGAGGCCCAGCTCGTCGAGGCGCGTGCCCCCGTCCACCGCGCTGCCGGCGATGCGCGCGAGGACGGACGACACCGATCGCTCCCCCCCGGTTGCGGCGGCGCGGGCCGGCGCCCCGCCCTCCTCCGCCCACGTCTTCACGGCGCGCCGCATGAGCTTGCGCGTGCCCTCGGTGCGGGGCAGCCGGTCACTCGGCCACGCGAGGATGTCGCGGACCTTCTGGTGGTCGGCGAGCCGGCGGTTGGCGGCGCGCGCGACCTCGCCCGGCGACGTCCCGGGGGCGAGCACGGCGACCGCGTACACCCGCTCGCTGCCGTCCCGGGTCAGGCCGACGACGGCCGATTCCTCGACCCCGGGAACCGCGTCGACGACCCGCTCGACGTCCTCGGGGAAGACGTTGAGCCCCTCGGCGGTGACGATCATCTCCTTCTTGCGGCCGTGCACCTGCAGGCGCCCGGTGTCGTCGAGGGCGCCGAGGTCGCCGGTGTGGAACCAGCCGTCCTCGAACACCGCGTCGTCCCCGGCCGCGGCGCCGAAGTAGCCGGTGGTGACATTGTCGCCCTTCACGAGGATCTCGCCGTCGTCGGCAATCCGCACCTGCATCCCCGCGATGGGCTTGCCGACCGAGCCGCGCCGGGTCCGGAGCGGGTGGTTCAGGGTGACGATGGGCGCGGTCTCGGTCAGGCCGTAGCCCTGCACGACGAGGAACCCGAGCCGCTGCCAGAACGCCTCGAGGTCGGGGTCGAGGGGCGCGGCGCCGACGATGAAGCACCAGAACTTGAGCCCGAACAGGCGGTGCACCCGGCGGTAGCGCCACCAGCGGTGGGCCACCCCCAGCCCCTCGGCGGACGGCTCCGCCGTCTCCGGGGCGACCTGCCTCACGTGGTCCCTCAGCACGTCGAGGATCTTCGGGACGCAGACGAGGACCGAGATGCGGCGCATGCGAATCTGCCGCACGATGGCCGGCGGGGCGTAGCCCTTCATGAACACGCACGTGCCGGGCAGCATGGGGGGGATGAACGTGGCCAGGGCCTGGCCGAACATGTGGCTCAGCGGCAGCAGGTCGAGGAAGCGCAGGGGCCGGAAGGGGCGCGCGTAGCGGCGGTACCTGAGCACCTCGCGCTCGACCGGGACGATGTTCGCGAGCACGTTCCGGTGGGTGATGACCACCCCCTTGGGCTCGGACGTGGCGCCGGACGTGAACACGATCTCGGCGGTGTCGCCGGGGGCCGGGCCGTGGGGCGCGGGAGCCGGCCCGCCGTCGTCCGCCGCGGGCGCGCGCAGCTCGGCGAACCGCCAGGTCTCGACCCCGTCGAGCCGCGCCGGGGCCACGTCGTCGCCGACGAGCAGGAGCCGGGCGTCGACGCGCCGGGCGATGCTCTCCAGGAACGCCGACGAGGCCCGGTAGTCGACGGGCACCGCCACCGCGCCCCGCAGCAGGCAGCCCCAGAAGGCGACGATCCACTCCGGGCGGTTCTCGCCCCAGAACAGCACCGCGTCCCCGGTCCCGATGCCGGCCCCGGCGAGGCGGGCCGCGAAGGCCGTCGACGCCCGCCGCACCTCGTCGTAGCTGTGCCGGCGCACCCTGTAGCCGTCGTCGTGGACGAGGAACTCGGTGTCCCCGCGCAGGCGTTCGTGGAAGTAATCGAGCAGGGTGTCCCGTTTCATGCGCGCATTATGGTCGACGCCGACCGCCCCGGCCGGGCCGTCAGCGGACGGAGACCCCGATGTTGGCCGCCATCAGGGTCTGGCGCGGCGACCCGGGCTGCTCCCCGAGCTGCTCCAGCGGACTGATGGCGAAGAACCGCAGATCGAGCGACAGGGCGACGTTCGGGGTGAGGAACCACCGGGCGCCCCCGCCGTAGTTGAGGGTGCGGGCCCCGCGTTGCACCGGGGTGGTCGGCTGCTGCGGGTACACGTTCAGCCGCGAGGTGCCGAGTCCGCCGCCCAGGTAGCTCCAGCCGTTGCGGTGCCCGAAGTTGAACGTGATCTGGGGCGAGATCGCGGTGAACCGCGAGGTGACGGGGATGCCCTCGATGAGCGGCTCCATCTCTTCCTCGTCGTCCGTCATGGGTTGCTGCGGTATGAACGGGTTGAAGCGGCCGGGGGTCTGCTCCTCGGGCATCGGCTCCACCACCGGCTGGTGCGCCGCGGTGGACAGGAAGGAGGCGCCGATACCGAACGTGACGGGTCCGAGGCGAAGGAAGTAGAAGTGCCCGCCGAGGTCGACCGCGATGCCGCGGGGGGGAAGCTGATCCGGCCGCAGCCGCCGCACCCGGGCCAGCTCCTCGTTCCGCCCCAGGCTGACCGAGGAGCCGCGAAGGTCGATGACGTAGCGGCCGATGGGCTCGTCGTCCTGCGCGGCCACGCCGGCGGCGGTCGTCGCGAGCAGGAACGCGACCCGCAACGCGGTCCGCACGTGGGCGCTCGACATCCTCTGCCCAGTATACCGGGGGCCGGCAGCCCGATTGCCCCGCCTCGCGCCTCGCGGCGAGGGCCCCCTTGCCCCCGACCGAGCCCGGCGGCGGCGGAGCTTCAGTTCACTCGGGCCGTTCCCGGTCCCCGGCGCGGCGCGTGGTTTCCGGCACCTCGCCCGAGGAAGGGGAGCGATACTCGGCGCTGATGTTCCCGGTCCCGGTGCGGCCCGTGGTTTCCGGCACGGGTCGCCGCCGGCCACGTCCGTCGGCCCGATGCCGCGCGCCGGTATACTCCCCCGCATGCCCAGCGACGTTCCCCTGAGCGCCGTCGAGGAGGCGGCGCGGCGCATCGCCGGCGCCGTTCGCCGAACCCCGCTGCTGCGGCTGCCGCTCGACGCGGGGCCGCCGGTCTACGCCAAGTGCGAGAACCTGCAGGCGGCCGGCGCCTTCAAGATCCGCGGCGCCACCAACTTCATCGCGCAGCTCGACCCCGAGGCGCGCCGCCACGGGGTCATCACCTATTCGTCGGGCAACCACGCCCAGGCGGTGGCGCTGGCGGCGCGCCGGGTCGGCGTGCCCGCGTTGGTGGTGATGCCCACGACCGCCCCCGCCGTCAAGGTGGAGGGGGCGCGGGCCCTCGGGGCCGAGATCCTCTTCGAGGGGACGACGTCGGTCGAGCGGAAGCGCCGGGCCGAGGCGGTGGCGGGCGACCGGGACCTCCAGATGGTGCCGCCGTTCGACCATCCCTGGATAATCGCCGGTCAGGGCACGGTGGGCCTGGAGATCCTCGAGGACTGCCCGGACGTCGCGCGCGTTCTCGTGCCGGTGGGCGGCGGCGGGCTCGTGGCCGGCGTGGCCGCCGCCGTCAAGCAGCAGCGTCCCGAGGTGCGGCTGGTCGGGGTCGAGCCGACCGGCGCCGCCAAGATGACGGCGTCGCTCGGGGCGGGGCGGCCGGTCTCGCTCGACCGGGTCGCGAGCCTCGCCGACGGGCTCCTGCCGGTGCGGCCCGGGGACCTGACCTTCCACCACGTCCGGCGCTTCGTCGACGAGGTCGTCACCGTCGACGACGATCCAATCGCCGACGCCGTCCTCTGGCTGTTCCGTCGGGCCAAGCTCGTGGTGGAGACCAGCGGCGCCGCGACCCTGGCCGCTCTCCTGAGCGGGTCTGCCCCGGACCGGTCGGATTCACCTCCGGCCGGGGGCGCCACCGTCGTCGTGCTGAGCGGCGGCAACCTCGGCCTGGACACCCTGGCGCAATTGGCCTCCCGCCGGTCGCCGGAACACCGGCGGGAGAACTAGTGCTGCGCCACAAATAAACATTAGGACTGTCGGGGAACTCATCCCGAGCCGATAGAGTTCCCATGCCACAGAAGAAGTACATCGTTCGACTCACGGCGGAGGAACGCGAGGTCTGTCAAGAGACGATTCGCAAGCTCAGCGGAAGCAGCGAGAAGGTGCGCCGCGCGCAGATTCTCTTGAAGGCCGATGCGGACGGGCCGGCGTGGACCGACCACCAGATCGCCGACGCCTTCTCGTGCCGCACCAAAACCGTCGAAAACATTCGCGAGCGATGCGTGCAAGAGGGATTCGAGCGGGCGCTGGCGCGAAAAAAGCGGGAGTCCCCCCCGGTCCCCAAGCGGCTGGACGGCGAACAGGAGGCGCAGGTCATCGCCCTGCGTACGGGGCCACCCCCGAAGGGCTTCGCGAACTGGTCG
This sequence comes from Vicinamibacterales bacterium, assembly GCA_965215105.1. Taxonomy (GTDB): domain Bacteria; phylum Acidobacteriota; class Vicinamibacteria; order Vicinamibacterales; family UBA8438; genus JAJEEA01. The sequence goes on along the minus strand of OZ244051.1, from coordinate 3,591,828 downwards.
TTGCGCCTGCTGGCGCGCCGGGTCGTCGAGCTGGAGATCGTCGAGTCGGTCAGCCACGAGACCATCCGGAGGACACTAAAAAAAACAGGATGACCCAGCGGAAGATCGAGTACTGGGTGATTCCCCCGCAGGCCGATGCCGAGTTCGTGGCGCACATGGAGCGCGTCTTGGACATCTATGCGCAGCCGTACGACCCGGCTTGCCCGGTCGTGTGCATGGATGAGCAGCCGGTGCAGCTGGTCAAGGAAACTCGCCCGCCGCTGGCGGCCACGCCGGAACGGCCCCGCCGCGGCGACTACGAGTACGAACGGGCTGGCACGGCCTCGGTCTTCCTGTTCGCCGAGCCGCTGGCGAGTTGGCGGCAGGCGACGGCCCGGGACCGGCGTACGAAGGCGGACTGGGCGGTGGAAGTTGCCGACCTGTTGGAGGGGCGCTACGCCGAATGCCCGAAGGTCACCTTGGTGTGCGACAACCTGAACACGCACACGATGGGCGCCTTCTACGAGGTGTTCGAGCCGACCCGGGCACGGGAATTGGTTCGTCGGATCGAGTTCTGCTACACGCCGAAGCACGGGAGCTGGCTGAACATCGCGGAGAACGAACTGAGTTCGATGACGCGGCAGTGCCTGCACGGGCGCCGCATCGGCGACCTCGAGACGCTGCACGGCGAAGTCTCGGCGTGGTCCACCGACGTCACTGGCACGCAACGCGGCGTCGACTGGCAGATGAAGGTCAAGGATGCTCGCTGTAAACTCAAGTCCATCTATCCGAAGATTATAATGTGACGCAGCACTAGAGAAGCCGCGGCAGGCCTGCAGTTCCCACGTGAGGCGCCCGGGACCGTACACGGGGGAGGGTCGCCGTCCTCCCGCGGCTCAGAACTGCACGCGGACGCCGGCGAAGGCGGCGCGCGGCTGCCCCGGCCCGATGAACCGCGGATCGCTGGCGTCGGGCACCTCGTGCAGGAAGACCTCGAGCTCGGCGAGCACGCCGGCCGTCGCGTAGCGCGCGTCGAGGAGGTTCTCGACCCGCACGAACAGCTCGACGCCCTGGTCGAGCCGGTACGTCGAGCGCAGGTTCACCACCCCGTAACCGTCCAGCCGCACCTGGTCGTTGCCCTCGTCGCCGACGAAGACCCGGTCCGACCCGACCACCGTCTCGAGGGCGGCGTCCCAGGCGTTGGTCAGCGCCTGCCGGATGCCCGCCTTCAGGCTGTGGCGCGGGATGCCGGGTAGCCGGTCGCCCGGCTCGACGGCGATGGCCCCCGCCTCCGAGGCGGCGTCGTTGACCTCGTCGTCGCCCGGCAGCTCGAGCGGCGACTGGAACGTCGCGTCGAGCAGCCCGTAGCCGACGTACCAGCCCGTCCGGGCGTGGCTGCCGCTGATCTCCAGGTCGAGCCCGACCCGCCTGGTGTCGCCGGCGTTCTGGAAGTACCCGGTCCCGATGAGCTCGGGCGAGGCGACGAACAGGATGTCGTCCCCGATGCCCGTCCGGTACGCCGACACCGACCACTCGCCCTCGGCCCACCGGCCGCGGAGCCCCGTCTCGACGGATCGCGCGACCGCCTGCTCGAGGGGCGGGTCGGAGACGAACGCGTTCGGCACCCGGCACGGCTCGGCGGGGTCGGCGCAGCTCAGCTCGGCCGCGGTCGGGGCGCGGTTCGACTCGGCGTACCGGGCGAAGACCGATACGTCGCCGCCGGCCTGGAACACCGCGCCCACCGCCGGGTTGAAGCGCGCGAACGCGTGCGCGCCGTCGAGCGACGTCCCGAGCCGGTCCATGATGTCGATGTTCGCCCGGTTGTAGCGTCCCGAGACCGTGAGATGGACGCGGTCCGTCGCCGACAGCGTGTTGCTGAGGTAGAGCCCCACCGCCCGGTTGCCGGTGTCGATGGCGGTGTTGAAGAGGTCGTCGCCGCCGAGGCCGTAGAGGCTGGCGAAGAGCCCCGAGCCGTCGACGCCCCGCTCGGGGGTCAGGCTGCCCACCTCGCTGCTCGTGGTGAAGTCGACGTCCGCCAGATCGGCCGACGCGCCCATCACGAACACGTTGTCGCGGCCGCTTACCTCGGCCGTCGCGGTCGCCTGCAGGGTGGCGCCGTACCCCGTCGCCAGGGTCCTCGTGCGGTTGTAGGCGCCGTCTCCGGCCGCGTCCAGCAGGGTGATGAAGCGTCCCGACACCACGTCGACGAGGGGCGTGGCTTCCTCCTCCTCGTCGCCGTCGTCGTCGTCATCATCATCGTCCCCGTTGTCGTCGTGGTCGTCGTCCCCGTTGTCGTCGTGGTCGTCGTCCCCGTTGTCGTCGTGGTCGTCGTCCCCGTTGTCGTCGTGGTCGTCGTCTCCGTTGTCGTCGTCGTCATCGTCGTCGTCGCCGAAACAGAGCGTCCGGGCCGGGGCTCCGTCCGGCAGCGCGTCGTCCTCGCAGACCCCGAACTCCGCCTCGTCGCCGTTCAGGGTGCGGCGGTCGAGGTCGCGGTAGTAGCCGGTCACCTGCACCGACCAGGTGTCGGAGGCCGCGACGTTGGCGCGGCCCTGCACGAATGCGAGCCGGTTCTCGGTCGCGTCCGGGAAGGTGAACACCGCCGACCGGTCCGCATCGAGCAGCTCCACCGGGGCGGCGGCGTTCCCGGTCAGGTTGGTGTCGGCCCAGGTGACGCTGAGGCCGGCGTCCACCGACTCGTCGCGGTACGCCAGGTCGGCGAAGGCCTGCGTGACCTCGGATGGCGAGGCGACCCGCCATCCCTCTTCCGAGAACCGCGAGGCGCCGCCGTAGAACGCCCAGGGCCCGCTGGCCGCCCCGTACTCGGCGGTGGTGGTGTAGCGCCCGAACGATCCCCCCGAGATCTCGCCGCGGAATCCGCTGTTGTCGAAGCCGTTCTTGAGATCGAGGGCGAGGGCGCCGCCGAGGGCGTTCAGCCCGTAGTTGGGGTCGGCGCCGGCGCTGAGCTGCACGCGGTCGATGGCGAACTGGGGGAACAGGTCGAACTGCACGGTGTCGCCGAACGGCTCGTTGATGCGGACGCCGTTCTGGTAGACGGCGATGCCCTGCGGCAGCCCGAGGAGCGGCGAGGCGGTGAAGCCGCGGAAGCGCAGCGTCGGCTGGAAGAGGTTGGTGGTTGCGCCCTCCAGGGTCACCGTGCCGAGGCGCTCGTTGAGGGCGTCGGCCATCGAGGCCGCCCCGCGCGTCGCCAGATCGCCCCCGTCGATCACCGAGACCGCCGCGGGCACGCGTTCGCGGGGGATGCCGGCGCCGGGGAGGGGGGTGACTCCCACCACGTCGACCCGCTCCGCGATGGCGCCGATGGTCAGCGTCACGTCGACGACCAGCGGGCTCCCCGCCGTCAGGCGCACGTCGCGCCGCTGCGGCTCGAACCCGCCGAGCGTGAAGGTCACGGCGTAGGCGCCGGGCGCCAGCTCCAGGGCGTACTCGCCGGAATCGTCGCTGACGGCGGTGGCCGGCGACGCCAGCCTCGGCGCGGCGGCGGCGACCGTCACTCCCTGCAGGACCGCGCCCTGCGCGTCGGTGACCTGTCCGGTGAGCTGGGCGGTCTGGGCGATGGCGACCGGCGGACCGACGAGGCCGAGGAGAAGGACGCCGGCGAGGGCGCCGACGACGGCCGCGTATCGGCGGCGCGGTGGAGAGGCGACGACAACGGGCTGGAGAACGCGCACTTGTGCCATACAGGTACATTCCCTGCCGCCTCGATCCGTTCAGGGGGGAACTCGCGCATGCGTCGGCAGGGTGGGCCCCGCCCTTGGCCCGCGACGGCGCGGGTATAGACTGTCCCGAGACGAAATGGCGCCCTCCATTCACGACCCGGCCCTCGATCTGGCGATCGGGCTCGACGAGGCCACCGCCCCGGTTGCCGCGACCGAGGCGCACGAGGCGGTGCTGCGGCTCTTCGACCTTCACCGCGACGGCGTGCACCGCTACGTGCGGGCCCTCGGCATCGCCGACCGGGACGCGGAGGACGTGGTGCAGGACGTGTTCCTGGCCCTGTTCCACCACGTGGCCCGCGGCCGCCCCCGCACCAATCTCCGGGGCTGGATCTTCCGTGTGGGCCACAACCTGGCCCTCAGGCACCTGAAGCGGGAGGCGCGGCGGCGCCGGGTCGGCGCCCATCTCGTGTCCGGTTGGACCGCGGACGCGGCGCCCAGCCCCGAAGACCGCTACGCGAGCCGCCAGCGGCGGGTGCGGCTGGCGGCAGCGGTGAACGCGCTGCCGGCCCGCGAGCGGCGCTGTCTCCAGCTTCGCGCGGAAGGACTGCGGTACCGCGAGATTGCCCGCGTGCTCGGGTTGTCGCTCGGCACCGTGGCGAACACCATGGCGCGGGCGCTCGCGCGGCTGCGACGGGTCGACGAGAGGTAAGCACCATGTGGCGCACGAAGAGACACGTCTCCGACGGCGAGCTGCTGCTCCTGGACGAGGACGGGGCGCTGTCCGCCCGCCGGCGCGCGGCGGTGGCCCGGCACGTCGCGGCGTGCCCCCGGTGCGCCGCGCGCCGGGCCGAGCTCGGGGCGGCGCTGGCCGAGGCTGCCGCGGGCTGCCGGGAGACGCCGGCCGGAGCGTCGCCGCCGCACGTCGCCCGCGCCCGGCTCCGCGAGGCGATCGAGGGGCCGTCGCCGCGCTGGTCGTTCGCGGGACGGTCGTGGGCGGGCTGGCCGCTCGCCGGCTGGTCGCTCACGGGCCGGCCGCTCACCGGCTGGTGGCCCGCCGGCTGGTCGTCTCGGCTGGCCGTCTCGGCCGTCGCCGTCGTGGCCGTCGTCGCCGCACTGTCGCGGCCGCCCGCCGACGAGCCGGCCGCGCCCGACCCGGCGCCCGCCGGGAGACCCGCCGCCGAGGCCGCGTCCGCGTCGGCCGGCCTCGAGCGTCCACGCCAGGACCTGACCCCCGGCAGCGTCCTCCCCGTCGGCGTCGACGAGATCTGCGGCGGTGGCGGCGTCACCGGCGTCACCGGCGTGCCCGCCGTCGCGGCCCAGGTGCCCCGCCAGGTGTTCGAGGCCTACGGGGTCGACTACCGGCGGGCGGCCGAGTACGAGCTCGACTTCCTCATCACCCCCGAGCTGGGAGGCGCGCCCGAGCCCCGGAACTTGTGGCCGCAGCCCTATCGGGCGGGCGTCTGGAACGCCTACGTCAAGGACGAGCTCGAGCGCGAGCTCCAGGATCTCGTCTGTCGGGGCACCCTCGACCTCGCCACCGCCCAGCAGGAGCTCGCCAACGACTGGATCGCCGCCTACAAGCGCCGCTTCAACACCGACCGCCCCCTGCGCGACTACGGCCGCTTCCCGCTGACCCCGGACGACGTCGAGGCGTGGCGGTCCGAGCTCGCCGAACGGCGCCTGCTGCCGGACGACGAGCCCGTGACGGTTGCGGGGCTGGGCATCACGGCACCGTCGCGGCTACCTGCAAGAGCGAGCTGACGCCGACCCGGCTGCGCCGTGACGGTGCGGCCCCCGGCCCGCGAAGCAGTTGCCCGGAGCACCCGCCGCATCCCCGACCGATCGCTCTCTGCGGCTCGTCGGCGCTCTGTCGACCGTGTTACGTTGAGACTGTGAGACTGTGCCCATGAGGAACATCACGGTATCCGTGGAGGATGACACCTATCGGCGTTCCCGCATCCGGGCGGCGGAAATGGAGACGCGCGGCGGATTCAGGGCGGCCGACAACGTCGGTCGCGGGATCCTGCACCACCGCGATGCGATTCGTTGACAGCAACGTCCTGAGCTACGCGGTCGGTCCATCTCCCGAAGACACCGGCAAGCGGGGCGAGGGAGTTGATGGCGGAAGGGGTAGAACGGTGGATTGGGAAACCTGCTCGGCCGTGGAACGCAACCCGGACAAGATCAGCGGGGCCTGGGCCTTCACCGGAACGAGAGTGCCGGTACACGCCCTCTTCGAGAACCTGGCCAGCGGCGCGACGATTGACGAGTTCGTCGAGTGGTTCCCCGGCGTCGACAAGCAGCAGGTTCAGGCCGTGCTGGAACATGAAGCGAGGGCCTTGAGAAAGGCGCGGGTCCGTTGCGGTTGTGAGCAGTCGAGCGTGACATGAGGTTGTACGATGCCGCGCGGGTCGTCATGGCTGGAGGCGGACCATGAACGGCTGGCGGACCGCGCCATACCTGCGGGGGCTGCTTCACGAGCTCCGGGCGTTGCCCCGGGAGACGGAGTGGGTCGAGTTCAAGGAGAACCGAGCCGATCCCCAGGAGATCGGGGAGTATCTGTCGGCCCTCGCCAACTCGGCGGCGCTGGCCGGGAAGGCGGAGGCGTATCTGGTGTGGGGCGTGCGCGACGGCGATCACGCCGTCGTGGGGACCAGCTTCGACCCGGCTCGGGCGAAGAAGGGCGGCGAGGAGCTCGAGAACTGGCTCCTCCGCCTTCTCGAACCGAAGATCGACTTCCGCTTCTTCCGGCTGGACACGGACGACGGACCGGTCATCGTGACGGAGATCGCCCGTGCGGCCCGCCAGCCCGTGCGCTTCGCGGGTCGGGAGTACATCCGAGTCGGCAGCTACAAGAAGCAGCTCAAGGAGTTTCCCGAGAGGGAAAGAGCGCTTTGGCGCATCTTCGACCGGGTGCCGTTCGAAGACGGTGTTGCCGCACAACGCGTGAGCGGCGAGGAGGTGCTGCTCGCACTCGACTATCCGACGTACTTCCACCTGCTCGGCATGCCCTTGCCGGACGGTCGGTCGGCCATTCTCGACGGGCTCCGGCAGGAGGGGCTCATCGCGCCGTGCGCGGCCGGAGGCTTCGACGTCACCAACCTGGGCGCGATCCTGTTCGCCCGGGACCTCGGCGCGTTCCCGCGGCTCAGGCGCAAGGCGGTGCGGGTCATCGAGTACCGGGGCAGGGGACGTACGGAGGGTGTCGGAGAGCGGGAGTACGCGCAGGGGTACGCGCCCGCCTTCCAGGCGATGGTCGACTACGTCAACGGGAAGCTGCCCACGCGCGAGGTCATCGGCGACGCGTTTCGGCGCACGCTGGCGGACTATCCCCCGCTGGCGGTGCGAGAGCTGGTCGCGAACGCGCTTCTCCATCAGGATTTCTCGGTCACCGGCGCGGGGCCGATGGTGGAGATCTTCGAGGGCCGGATCGAGATCACGAATCCGGGCGAGCCGCTGGTGGATGCGCGGCGCTTCCTCGACCGGCCCCCGGTGTCGCGCAACGAAGCGCTGACCTCGCTCATGCGGCGGCTCGACATCTGCGAGGAACGTGGCGGGGGCATCGACAAGGTGGTCGCGGAGCTCGAGTCCCGGCAACTGCCGGCGCCGCTGTTCGAGGTGCTGCCCGACGCGACCCGCGTGGTGCTGTTCGGCCCGAAGCCGCTCGCCGACATGGACCGGTCGGAACGCTTGCGCGCCTGTTACCTGCACGCGTGCCTGAAGTACGTGGCGCGGGATTTTCTGACCAACGGGTCGTTGCGAGAGCGCTTCGGCGTCCGGTCGAACAACAAGGCCATGGTGTCGCGCTACATCCGCGAGGCGGTCGACGCGGGCATGATCCGTGCGTTCGACGAGCAGGCGCCGCCGAAGATGCGCCGTTACGTCCCGTTCTGGGCCGGCGCGGCAGCGGACGGTAGTTGACGGGCGTGGCTCCGAGCTGGCCACGGAGCGGCGTAAAGCGTTGCAGTGCAAGATGTTGGGGTAGTTGACGGGTAGTTGACGGGCTGGACGCCTGCACCGTACGGGGTGGTGCGAGGCAGATCGGGACCTGACGAGAGGCCGGCCAGCGCCGGCTGTTGGACGAGGTCTTCGAAGACATTGCGCGACGCGCGGCGGATTCAGAGCGGTCGACAACGTCGGTCGCGAGGTCCTGCACGACCGCGATGCGATTTCGTTGACGGCAACGGCCTGATCTACGCGGTCGGCCATCTCCAGAACACGCCGCCAAGCCCTGCCTTGCGCGGGAGTTGGATCTGCCGGCCCGCCTGGACGCAAGGCGGCTGGCCGGTCGGCGCGATCGCCGACGCACCGCGCCGGGCATCGTCGCGGCGCAGTCGAAGGCCGGGCGTCCGAAGCAGTCGGCCGCAAGGGCCGGACCGGCTCCAGGGGTTCCACCTGCGTTCCGGTCTCGCCAGGACGCGCTCCACGAGGGATCCGTGCCATCGGTATCGTTGCCACCCGCGGGTCGAATCGATCCTGAGCCGCGTCCCGTGTACGATCGGCAGCAAGAGCGGGCCTCGAGGCTTGGCGCCACGACCGACCGCCCGAAGCGCGATGACGACGAGCAACGCCGACCTGAACTGGATCGCGAACTACATCTGGGGCATCGCCGACGATGTCCTGCGCGACCTGTACGTCCGCGGCAAGTACCGCGACGTCATCCTCCCGATGACCGTCCTGCGCTGGCTGGATGCGGTGATCGAGGACACCAAGCAGGCGGTGCTCGACATGAGCGCGCTGCTCGACAAGGCCGGGGTGGTCGAGCAGAAGCGCGCCCTAGGGGCGGCGGCGGGGCAGGCATTCTACAACACCTCGAAGTTCACGCTGCGCGACCTGCGCGCCCGGGCCAGCCGGCAGCGGCTCGAGGCCGACTTCCGAGCCTGGCTCGACGGGTTCGTGTGTCATGAGGGTTGTCGACGACGAACTGTACTCGAGAGCATGCAGTGGGCAGCCTGAGTGATGAAGAGGCAGTGGCGTTTATGAGACTCGACGATGCGCAAGTATGGGAAGGACGGGGATCGTCCAGCGAGTGGCACCGGGCGTGGTGGGTTCTTCCGACGAGTTCTTTCCAATCCTGAAATGAGCCTGAAGCGGCGGCACGTGAGCCGAGGTGACGGCGGCCGAATCAGCGGACCGAGACAGGGGTCCTGGCGCGGGCTGCGGTGAGCCAGCGCACGCTACGGAACATTATCTGCCATGTCGGTGACGACCGGTTGCGGACCCCGCGGTTGGGGCCCGTCATGTGGGTTGGGGGGCTTGAAGGGGTCGGCCGTTGCGCCCGCGCGTTCTCCGCGCCGGTGTCAGGTTCCCCTGCACGCGGCGTTGATGCGCCGGCCACGGGCCTCGCGTCTCCGGCGGTCCGATCCGCCTGACGAGCACGCCGGCCGAAGGGCGGCGTGCAGCGGCAGCGGTAGAGCCGGAGGGCACGTCACCGGCACGAGGGTCCCGTGTCGGCGTTTGCCGCGGGGGCGGGAGTGGCGTCGAACCCCGCCGCCGACGGCGGCCTTGGCGTCGACGGCGGTGACGGGGAAGACGGGCCCATGTATGAGGTGAGTCTGAAGGGGGCCGTTGATTCCAACGTGAAATGAGCCTGAAGGCCCCGCGCCGCGTTCCGGCGGTCCGCCCTGCCTGACCATCACGCCGGCCGAAGGGCGGCGGGTGCGGCAGCGGCCGGGGCGCACGTCGAGGGCGTCACCGGCGCGTGAGTCCCTGTCGGCGTTCGCGATGGCGTCGGTGTCGAGGGTCGTGCTTCGCGCGCTCTGGCCGTCGGCGGTTCGCCGTGTCCCGGGAGACGTCGTGGACGGCCGGGACGTTCCCGTCCAGGCCGGGCCGCAAGGCCCACAACTGCTGTCTGAGCGCGGGGGCGGCCGGTGTGTCACCCGCAGGGCCGTAGCGTAGCGGAGGACGCGCGCCAGCGCGTTGACACGCCGGCCGTCCCCGCAGCTACGCGGCACCGATTTTCCAAGCTGCAGTGCGTCCGGGGGCGGGTGCGAGCCGGGGCGCACGACCCGACGGTCCTCAACGGCCTCCGGATGCCGGCGTCCGGCTCCGCTTCGTGGCCGCCGAGGGGAAGCCGTCGCCGGTGGTCTGGCCGTCACGCCCGAAGCCCCTGGGCAGCTCGACGGCCTCCAGCACCGACAAGGTCCAGATCGCGGATCTGCTCGGGCAACGCCGCGGTCGCGGACCCGGCGAGGGATTCCGGCAACGCGTCCCCGCCACTCCCGGTGCGGGTCCTGCGGCCCCGGGAGCGTCTGCACCGCGTCGTCCCACTGCTCTGGGCCGGTACCGCCGGCCGGCGGTACCGGATCCGGAACTCGCCGGCCGGCCGCCGCTCCCGGCAACGCGCCCGCCGCTGCGCGTTCGTCAGCGCCGCAAGCCTACTGTGCACCGTTACGTAACGGACGAGCTCGGGGCGACAGCGGACCGGGAGCACGGCCGCGGGGGGGCGGGCGCGGGGCAGCGCGGCCCGGCGGGGCCGGCGGGCGAACCCGGCCGCGGGGTCGCCGGGGTCGCCGGCGTCGAGCCCGGCCCGCGGCGCCGCCGCGACCCGCCGCTCCGCGCGAGGGTTTCAGGCGGCGGGGTCGATGGAGGCGAACAGGCGGTCGCGGGCCTGGTTGAGGGCGCGGGCCGCGTCGTTGTCGCTCATCTCGGCGGCGACGGCGTCGAGCTGGTCGAAGGAGGTTCCCGGCTTGAGGCAGGCGGCGGCGTCGGGCAGCGACTTGAGCTTCTCGTAGGGGGTCATGACGTTGGCGTGGGGGTAGCGTTTGCGGACGCGGCCCTTGGCGTCGACGGCTTCGACGGGGAAGAGGCAGGGGCGGTGGAAGTTCAGGTAGCATCCTCCGATGATCCGCGACCCCGGCCCCCTTCAGGCTCATTTCACGTTGGAATCAACTCCCCCCTTCAGGCTCATTTCACATTGGAAAAGACGCGACGGCGGAAGACGGCAGTGATAAGCTGAAGGATGCACGCGTAGAGGCTCATGCGGCAGAACTGGTCCGGTACAATATGGAGCGAAGACGCGACATCGTTCCGATAACGTGTCAGTACATCGATGAGCTCCACCAACGTGAGTAGAGGAGGCCAAACGTGCGGCTGACGGATGCGGACTACCGGGCCATCCTGGAAGACGGGACGAAGGAGATTGTCGGTGACATCACCTGGGGGAAGGACGAAGATCACTCTCCAGCGTGGGAGTTTGGGATCGACATCGAGTCGACGCGTGGCTGGCCGCTTTTTGCCAAGGGGCGATGCAACCCCGATGCGGCGACGTTGAACTACACGCTCATACTGAAGAGCGTGGGGCGGATCTACGCCTTGGATCTCGGCAAGGACCACCACAATCCACAATGCAACCATGTTGGGGAGAAGCACAAGCATCGGTGGTCGGAGCGGTACGGAGACAAGGAAGCGTATGTTCCGGATGATGTGAACGCGGCGGTTTCGGATCCAGTAGCCGTCTGGAGGGAGTTCTGCACGGAGGCCCGCATCCGCCATGAAGGCGTGATGCGGCGGCCGCCGGCAAGGCAGCGGGAGTTGTGGTGATGGACGCACGAGACTGGTGCCAGGAGCTGCAGCGGAGCCTCGGAGCCTTGTACATGTGCTCGGAGCACGGGGACTACCAGCGGATCCGTACGCCCTATCTGTATCCCGACGGCGATGTTATCGATCTCTTCTGCAAGGCCGAGGGCGACACGGTGACGGTGAGTGATCTCGCGGAGACCACCGGTTGGTTGCGTATGCAGTCGGCTGCACTGCGGCGGTCAGCGAAGCAGAAGTTGCTGATCGAGGACGCCTGCTTGACGCACGGCGTGGAGTTCTACAGCGGGATGGTCCAGGCGAGATGCCGGCCGGGAGAGGAGTTGGCGCAGGTCGTCACCCGGGTCGCGCAGGCGGCGATCCGAGTATCAGATCTGTGGTTCACGTTTCGCGCGCAGGGGGTTCAGACGATAACCGACGAGGTGGCGGAGTTTCTGACGGAGCGGGAACTTGGATTCGACCGGCGCGAGAAGCTGGCCGGGCGGTCGGGGCGGGGCTGGACGGTGGACTTCCACGTGCGGACGGAGAGACGCAGCTCGCTGGTTCAAGTGCTGAGCACGGGCAGTCGCGCGGCCGCGCACAGGGTGTCGGAACACGTGCTGGCGGCGTGGCACGACCTCAATCATCTCGCGGCGGGGCCTGAAGCGCTGGCGTTCGTCTCGCTGTTCGACGATACCGCCGATGTCTGGGCGGACGAGGACTTCCGGCTGGTGGAGCCGTTGTCGACGGTATCCCGTTGGTCGCGGCCGGACGAGTTCGCCGTTGTGTTGAGCGAAGCGGCATGACGGCCGCAGAGGTGACGGAAGGCGGCCGGGAGCGCCTCATCTTCCGGCAGGCTGTCTCAGGTGCTCAAGCAGGCCGGCCTGAAGGGTTGGTGGGGCGGGGAGCGTGCTGATGGCACAGACTGAGTACCTGGTCATCGTCGAGAAGTACGAGAGTGGGGCCTTTGGAGCCTATGTACCGGAGCTTCCGCGCATCGGTGTGGCCGGTGAGACCGAGGACGAGGTGCGTGACCTGGTCGGCGAAGCGATCAGGCTGTACCTCGATGAGCTCGATCGGGATGACAATCGCGGGTCGGAGTCGGTCGTCGTGAGCCACTACACCGTGGCGGTCTGACCACAGATCCCTGCCGGCTTGCGGGGCCGCGGTTTCTCTTGAAGTCGGGCGGCGTCATCCACGATTGCGGAAAATCTCCCGCGCGGCATCCAGGGCCTGCTGCAGCGACGTGACCTCGCCGTCGAGCTGCCGCTCGTAGACGGCCTTCAGAATCCGGCCGATCTCCGGCCCCGGTGACAGCCCCAGTTGCAGAACGTGGCGGCCGAGGAGGAGCGGCGCGGGCGCCTCGTGCTCGACGCCGAGGGCCCGGGCGCGGCCGAGGAACCAGTCCATCGTCGACGCGCAGTCGAAGTCGCCGGTGCGGCCGAGGCAGTCGGCGGCCGACAGGCGGGCGAGCAGCTCCAGGTCCACCTTGCGGGCGAGGCGGCGGAAGGCGCCGTCGCCGACGGGGTCGGCGCCGCGGTGCCACATGCCGGGCTTCAGGTGGTGGGCGACGAGGCCGAGCACCTGTTGGCGGACGTCGTAGCCGGCGAGGGTGTGGACGTCGAGGCGGTCGAGGAGGGCGCGGGTGGGCGGCACGCCCGCCTCCTCGTGGCCGCGCGAGCGGATGCGGCCGTCGACGAACCCAGTGGTGGCCGGCTTGCCGAGGTCGTGGCAGAGGGTGGCGAGCATCAGGGTGAGCCGCTGCGGTTGGTCGAGGTCGTCGATGCGGGCGCGGGCCTCGTCGACGACCATCAGCGTGTGCACCCAGACGTCGCCCTCGGGGTGCCACTCGGGCTCCTGCTCGCAGCCGACGAGGGCCTCGAGCTCGGGGAAGAGCTGCTCGATGACGCCGAGGTCGAGGGCCAGATCGAAGCCGAGCGACGGGCGCCGCGCCTGCAGCAGCAGCTTCTCCATCTCCCCCCGGATGCGTTCGGCGGGGAGGTCGTCGAGGGCGATGCCGCGGCAGATGTGCGCCGTGGCGTCGTCGGGGGCGAGCTCGAAGCGGGCCGCGAGCTGCACGCCGCGCAGCACCCGCAGGCTGTCGTCGGCGAAGGTGGCGGGGTCGACGACGCGGAGCCGGCGGCGCGCGAGGTCGTCGCGGCCGGCGAAGGGGTCGATGTACTCGTCGCGCCGGGGGTCCCAGGCGATGGCGTTGATGGTGAAGTCGCGCCGGCGGGCGGCCTCTTCCACGGGCATCCAGGGGTCGCCGGTGACGACGAAGCCGCGGTGGCCGCGGCCCTGCTTCGACTCGGTGCGGGGCAGCGAGACGTCGACGCCGCCCACCTTGTAGACGGTGAAGCTCTGGCCCACCGTGTTGACGGGGCTGACCTCGGTGAGCAGCGCGTGGAGCCGGTCGGCCTCGATGCCGTAGACCTCCAGATCGATGTCCTTCGACTCGCGGCCAAGCAGGCGGTCGCGCACCCAGCCGCCGACGTAGAGGGCCCGCCCGCCGGCCCGCTGCACCCGCTCGGCGACGGCCTCCGCGATCTGCGAGTCGCTCATGGGTCGAGGTTGTCGATCTCGACCGGCTCGACCGCGCCGGCCGGGCTGAAGCCGAAGATGCGGCCGTAGAAGCACAGCTCGGCCTCGGCCGCGCGGCGGATGTTGGCGGCCTGCCGGAACCCGTGCTGCTCGCCCTCGAACATCAGGCAGGCGACGGGCAGCCCCTTCCGGCGCAGGGCGTCGGCCATGCGCTCGGTCTGGTCGGGGGGCACGACGGCGTCCTCGAGGCCCTGCAGGAAGATGACGGGGCACGAGAGGCGGTCGACGGCGTGGATGGGCGAGCGTTGCTCGTAGAGGTCGGCGCGCTCGGGCCACGGGCCGATCAGGGCGTCGAGGTAGCGCGACTCGAACTTGTGGGTGTCGCGGGCCAGGGCGGCGGCGTCCGAGACGCCGTAGTGCGACGCGCCGGCCGTGAACACGTTGCCGAACGCGAGCGCGCACAGGGTGGTGTAGCCGCCGGCCGAGCCGCCGCGGATCGCGAGGCGGGCGGGGTCGACGTCGCCCCTCGCGACCAGGTAGCGCGCCGCCGCTTCGCAGTCCTCGCGGTCGACGACGCCCCAGCCGCCGCGCAGGAGGCGGCGATAGGCGGTGCCGTAGCCGGTCGATCCGCCGTAGTCCACGTCGACGACCGCGAAGCCGCGCGTCGTCCAGTACTGGATGGCGAGCCTGAACCCCGGGTCGGTGCTGCCGGTGGGCCCGCCGTGGATGAACGTGAGCAGCGGCGGCCGCTCGCCGTCGGGGGCGCGGAACGCGGGGTTGCGGGGCGGGTAGTAGTAGGCGTGCGAGGTGCGGTCCTCCGCGCTCGGGCAGGCGATGGGCTCGGCGCGCGACACGTACGACGGGTCGAGCCTGGGCTCCGAGCCCCGGCGCAGCGTCTCGCCCTCGCCGCTGTCGGCGTCGATGGCGACGAGGGCGGAGCCGGTCTCGGCGCTCGCGGCCACGCACAGCAGCCGACCCCGCGATGCGGCGGCGAAGAAGCCGAACGTCGTGAACGGCGTGGCGATCTCGCACACGTGTCCCGTCGCCACGTCGATGAGCCCGAGCCGGATCCCGTCCGTGTTCCCGTAGTGCGCGACGATGCGGTCCGCGTCGAGCACCGCGTAGCGGCACATGCCGAACAGCCAGGGGGGGAGGCCGAACTCGGCCTCCATCGCCAGCACCGGCGCCAGCCGCTCCCCGTTCCAGCGGTGGAGGTTCCACCAGCCCGAGGCGTCCGACACGCAGTACAGGGTGCCGTCGGGGCCCCACGCCGGCTGGAGCACCGAGACCTCGCCGCCGGTACCGCCGGCGATCCGGCGCGGCGAGGTCACGGCGCCGTCGGCCCCCACGTCCGCGACCCACAGCTCCGTCGCGTCCCACGGCATGTTCGGGTGGTTCCAGCAGACCCACGCGAGCTGTCTTCCGTCGGGGCTGAGGCGCGGCGAGGCGTAGAAGTCGAAGCCGCGGTGCACCGGCGCCGGCTCGCCCCCCCTGGTGGGGACCGACACGAGGAGGTTCTCTGCTTCTCGGCCCGCGCGGCGGTGGTCCTCGGCCACGCAGATCAACCGTGCCCGGGCGTCGTCCACCGTCGCGTCGGCGTAGCGGACGGCGATCTCCGGCGTGATCGCGGCCGGTGCCTCGGAGCCGTCCACCGGCCGACGGTACAGCCGCTGATCGGAGAAGTTCGAGAAGTACGCGACCCCGTTCGACACGGCCAGCGCGCCGCCGCCGTACTCGTGAACCCGGGTCCGGGCGTTGTGGGCGGGCGTCGTCACCTCCGACATTCCGCCGTCCGCGGGCAGCCGCATCACCGCGCACCGGCCTGCCTCGTCCGGACGTGACTCTACCCAGTAGACGTCGCCGTCGTCGACGGCGATGCCCTCGAACCGCAGTGCTCCCGTGGTCAGCATCTCCGTGGAGACCGGCGACTCCCACGCCCCGTACGGCACGATGGTTCGTTCGGTGCTCACGGGTGTCTCCCCGGACATCGTCGGTCCCGGATCGCCGCACCTTCCGTGGTCACGACGTTCCCCGGACATTGACGGTCCGTGCCGTCGCGCTCTCCCACCCGAGCGGCTTGCAGCCCGCGGACGCCCAGGATCGTGCCAATGGACGGCGCAGTTCCCGGCCTTGGTGTCCCGTGCGGGAGGTCCCTTCGCGCGATGTTCCGCGAACTTCGGTGGTCCTTGGTCGGGGTCCGCCGCTGGTACAAAGAACACGGCGCACGGCACACCAACCCGCCCGGCGAACGCCGGTCACCGCGACCGCGCGAGCCGGAACCCGTAGTCGGTGTAGCGCAGCGACGGGTCGAGGCTGCTGCGGGCGGCGGTCCGGTTCAGGGTCAGCGCGTGCCGCCACGCGCCGCCGCGAGAGGCTCGCCGCCGTCCCTCCTCCGGCCCCACCGGGTTGACGGCGGGCGCGCGCTGGTAGAAGTCGCGGTCGTGCCAGTTCGAGCACCACTCGTGGATGTTGGCGCCGATGCCGTACAGCCCGAACCCGTTGGGCTTGCCGCGGGTGACCGGCCACGGGCCGTCGAGCGGACCCCGGCCGCGGTTGGGCACCCAGTCGGGAATCTCGTCGCCCCAGGGATACCGCTGGCCGTCGGGCCCGCCGCGGGCCGCCCGCTCCCACTCCGCCTCGGTCGGCAGCCGGATCGCGGCCCCGATACGCGAGCGCCAGGCGCAGTACGCGACGGCGTCGTGCCAGCTCACCCCGACCACCGGCAGGTCGTCCCGGCGGAACGCGGGGTTGTCCCACTCGCGCGGGGGCTCGCGGCCGGCAGCCTCCAGGAACCCGGCATACTCGGCCCGCGTCACGGGATGGACGGCCATCCGGAACCCGTCCACCCACACACGGTGGACGGGGCGCTCCGACGGCTGGCCCTCGTCGCTCCCCATCAGGAACCAGCCCGGGGGGATGGTGGCGAACTCGGGCATGGGCAGGCAGGGGGCGGCGGAAGGGCGTCCGTTACATCAGGGGGACGACGACGTCGAGCAGGTCGCCGTCCCGCGAGACGGTCACCTCGACCTCGTCGCCGGGCTGGTAGCGGTCGAGCACGAGGCGCAACTCGCGCCACGTCTGCACCGGCTCGCCGTCGATGCGGACGATGATGTCGCCGAGCTGGTTGGCGCTCGGCTCGGTGCCGCGCAGGCCGGCCCGGGCCGCGCCCGACCCCGGGTTGACCTCCCTGACGACGACCCCGTTCACCCCGAGCCGCGCCGTGACGTACCGGTTCAACTGCTGGTCCGTCGAGATGCCGAGGCGGGCCGGGGTGTACTCGCCGTGGGCGATCAACTGCGGGACGACCCGCGTCACGGTGTTGACGGGGATGGCGAAGCCGATGCCGGCGGAGGTGCCCGAGGGGCTCGCGATCTGGCTGTTGATGCCGATCAATCGGCCGCGGCTGTCGAGCAGGGGGCCGCCGGAGTTGCCCGTGTTGATGGCCGCGTCGACCTGGATGACGTCCTCGATGATGTCGCCGGTCAGGCCCTCGATCTGGCGGCTGAGGGCCGAGATGATCCCGGTGGTCAGGGTGGCGCTGTAGCCGAAGGGGTTCCCGATGGCGTACGCGCTCTGTCCGACGCGGACCCGGTCGCTGTTGCCCAGCCGGACTGGGCGCAACGAGTCGGCCGGGGCGTCGATGCGCAGCACCGCCAGATCGTGACGGGCCGAGCCCCCGACGGGCTGGGCCAGGTAGCTGGTCTGGTCGTGCATGACCACCCGGATCGCCGACGGCCTGCCCTGCACGACGTGGTAGTTGGTGACGATGTGGCCGTCCTGGTCCCAGACGAATCCGGTCCCGGTGCCCAGCGGCACCTCGCCGGTGCGTCCGAAGAAGTCCCGGCGGCGTGTGACGGCGGTGATGTAGACGACCGACGGGCTGGCGTTATCGAAGAGATCGACGATCGCCTGCTCGTCCGACCGGAGGTCCGTGTAGGGCTCGGGGGCCGGCCCGCGCTGCGCCGCGAGCACCGACCGGGCCTCGCCGGGCTCGCCGGCGGCGTTGGCCGGAACCAGTTCGAACGTGCATCCGCCCGCCGCGACCGCGAGCAGGACGACCGCCGCGAGGCCGGGCATGGCGGCCGATGTGGGGGTTGGGGCCGCCGACCCTGGGCGGCGACGGTAGTGCTTGAGTGCCATGACGACATCCTGCCGAGCCGCGACAGGCCCGGAACAGCGCGCGATGCACCGCCCGCGCGCACGCGGCAATCGAAAGGGAGCCGTCGCCTTCGGCTCCGCCTGCCGCCAGAACAACCTGCCGGGAGCCCGCGCCGCTTCCGCTACGCGGACTCCTGCGCGACCTTCGGCTCGACGTGCCGGTCGAGGAGCTCGGCCAACTGGTCCTTGCCGGCCACGCCGACCGTCGCCTCCACGACCTCGCCGCCCTTGAACAGCAGCAGGGTGGGAATCGAGCGGACGCTGTACTTCTCGGGCGTGGCCGGGTTGTCGTCGATGTTCAGCTTGCCCACGACGACGCGGTCGCTGTACTCGTCGGCGAGGGCGTCGACGGCCGGCGCGATCATGCGGCACGGGCCGCACCACTCGGCCCAGAAGTCCACCAGCACCGGTTTGTCCGACTGCAGCACCGCCTGCTGGAAATCGCCGTCGGTGAGGGTCTGCGTATGTTCCGAGGCCATCGTTGGTGTCTTTCCTCCGTCTCTCCGGCGGGTGGACAGTCCGCCTTCGCCGGCCGGAGCGGGCCGGGTCCGGCGTCCGGGTTCAACCGCTCAGTATACTTTGCTTGGACGTTGCCGCGCCCGTTTCGGTTCGTCGGACGGCCGGGCCCGCTGCGCGTCGCGGTGGCATGCACTCCCCGCGCCGCGCGGGCCGACGGCTCCCTGCCCGAGTCGCCGCCGCGGGCGACTCGCCCGGGTACGGGCCCCGATGCCTGACCGCCAATCGTCGCCTGGGGCTCAGTCTGGCGTCCGAGCCTCCAGGAGCCCGAGCGGTTCTGCGCCGCGGACCCCTAGCCGTTTTGCCCCGACTCCTCCGCGGATTCGTCGGCTTCCTCGAAGGTCGCCAGCCCTTCGACCTGCCACTCGGCCAGGGGCTGGGGCCCCGCGACGATGCCCTCGAGATCGGGGTCGCCGCCCGCGCGCGGTTGCGACGCCGCCTGCGCGCGGCGTTCCTTCGCTTCCTGCCGCCGCGCGTCCTTCATCTTGCGCTGTTCCTGACGGGCGCGTTCGCGCTGCCGCTTCTGCTGTGTCGGTCGTCCACGAGTTGCCAATCGTCACCTCCTTGGAAGGGGTGCGGATCGGCCTGAGCAGACGGACAGGTCTGTCGAGAGTGACGCGCTGAGGGTAGAGCGGTGGAGACCTGCCGGCTCAACGGATGGGGATGCCCACCACGAGCCGATCTGTATATTCGAGTCCGTCCCTAAAGCTTATCAGCGCCGGGGCCGAAAGGCAAAGCCGGTGCCAATCCCGCCCCGGCGCCCGGGGGCGGGCTATAATCCCGCTTCCGGGCGTCTCGTTCCGGTGTCCCGGCGGACACGGGACAGCCATCCCGCCAGTCATGGACGGATTCCGCGACAGCCTCCTGGCCCTGGGCATTCCGGGGCTCTTCCTCATCGCCTTTCTCGATTCGGCCGGCGTTCCCCTGCCCGGCGGCGTCGACGTGGTGGTGCTGTTGCTGGCCTGGCGACAACCGTCGCTCTTCGTCTGGATCGCGCTGGCCGCGTCGACGGGCTCGATGCTGGGATGCCTGGTCCTCTACCGGATCGGGCGCACCGGCGGAGACCGCGCGGTCCGCCGCCTCGACCCCGGGAAGCGCGAGTGGGTCACCCGGAAGGTCCGCGACAACGACCTCGTCGCCATGCTCGTCGCGGTCCTCGCGCCCCCGCCGTTCCCGGCCAAGGTGTTCATGCTCGTCGCGGGCATCGTCGGCATGTCCTGGACCCGGTTCGCCGGCGCGATCTTCGTCGGACGCATGATCCGGTTCACGGGCGAGGCGTACCTGGCCGTCCGTCTCGGCGACCGGGCGGTCGAGACCCTGCAGGCGCACTATCCCACCATCGGCGGGACGCTGGCGCTGGTGGTGATCCTGTATCTCGCGGTGAAGTGGATCCGGCGCCGGCGGCTCCGGGTCGCGGGCTGAACCGGTGCTTGCGCCGGTGGGCGGACGCGTCTATGGTTGGCGGTGCGGCGGGTCGCGTGCAGTCGTAGCGGGCCGTTCAACGCTGGCGGCGCGCGCTGTCGGGTGCGCTTCGTGCACGGCCTCGCGGGCAGGCCGGGAGTCTGCGCGGAGCCGCCGAAGGGGGGCAGGCGAGCCGCGGGCGACCATTTGGCGGTCCGGGCACGGCGAGGACGGAGTGAGAGGCTCATGAGGCATTCGAACTACGCCGGAATCCGGGGCGTACTGCTCGTGCTCGCGGCGGTCGTGGCCGCGGCCTGCGGCGGCGAGGCGCCGGCCGTCGAGGTGCTGCGCGCCCCCGACGGGGCGAGCCTGCCCCAGGCCGCGATCGACCCCGAGGGGCGGCTGCACCTCATCTACTACACCGGGTCGATGAGCCGCGGCGACCTGTGGCACGTCACCCGGGCGCCGGGGGCGGTGGACTGGTCGGCGCGGCAGCGGGTGAACAGCCAGCCGTACTCGGTCACGGGGCTCGGTCCCGTCGACGGCGGGCAGCTCGCGGTCGGGCCCGACGGCCGTCTGCACGTCACCTGGTTCCATCGCGACCCGACGTGGTTCCACTACAGCCGCACCGACGACAACGGGGAGTTCGAGCCCCAGCAGACGCTCTCGGCCAGGCCGGAGGGCGGGGTGGAGACCGGCTCGACGGTCGCGGTGGACGGCGGCGACGTCTACGTCTTCTGGCACGCCGATCCGGTCCAGGACGCCGACCGCCGCGTCTACCTCGCGGCGTCGCGCGACAACGGCAAGCACTTCGAGCCGCCGCGGCCCGTCAGCCCCGCCGCCGAGGGGGCGTGCGGCTGCTGCGGGCTGCGGGCGGCGGCCGACGGGGCGGGCGCGGTCCACGTGTCGTACCGCGGCGCCGGCGACAACGTGCACCGCGGCATGCGGCTGCTCACGAGCACCGACGGCGGCCGCACCTTCGGCGACCGGCTCATCCAGCCCTGGGACATCGGCGCGTGCCCGGTCGCCACCACCACCCTGGCCACCGGCCCGGACGGCACCCTGGTGGCGTGGGAGACCGAGGGGCAGGTCTTCGTCGCGAACACCGGGCGGCTCGACGAGCCGTGGTCCCCGCCGGGAGAGGCGCAGTTCCGGCGCAAGAACGCGACGTTGGCCGTCAACCACGGCGGCGACGTCCTGCTCGCGTGGGGCGACGGCCCCGGCTTTCAGTCGGGGGGGAACCTGCACTGGCAGGCGTTCGATGCGCGCGGCCGTCCCCGCGGCGAGACCGGCCGCGCCCAGGCGCCGATTCCCGCGCGCAGCGTGCCCACCGTGGTCGCGCGCGCCGACGGCTCGTTCTTGATCGTCTACTGAGGAGCAGACACGGTGAATGACAGGTTGAATCGGTGGCGGTCGTTCCTGTTCGGGGTCGCGGCGGTGGCGGCCCTCGTCGTCGGCTACCAGTCGCTGCACGCGGTGCCGGCGGCCGCCGCGAGGGCCGAGGCGGCGCGCGACCTCGCCGTCGCCGACCCGGCGTCGGTCGGCGTCTCGGCCGAGCGCCTCGAGCGGCTCGACGCGGGCATGCAGGCGATGGTCGACGACGGGAAGCTCGCGGGCATCGTCACCATGCTGGCCCGGCACGGGAAGGTCGTCTTCAGCGACACGGTGGGCCGGCTCGACGCCGGCAAGGACGACCCGGTCGAGCTCGACTCCATCTTCCGCATCTTCTCGATGACCAAGCCGGTCGTCGGCACCGCCCTCATGATGCTGCACGAGGAAGGCCGGTGGCAGCTCGACGACCCCGTGTCGCGGTTCATCCCCGGGTTCGCCGATCTCGAGGTCTACGCCGGCGTCGACGACGACGGCGTCATGCAGGTCGAGCCGGTCGAGCGCGGTCGGCGCATCACCATGCGCGATCTCATGCGCCACACCGCGGGGCTGGGCTACGTCCTCAACCCGCGCCACCCCGTGAACCGGGCCATCATCGACGGCCGCGTCCTCGACACCGGGGCCCCGCTCGGGACGATGATCGACAAGCTCGTGGAGATTCCCCTGCTCTCGCAGCCGGGCACCGAGTGGGCCTACAGCATCTCCGTCGACGTGCAGGGGTACCTGGTCGAGGTGATCTCCGGCCAGCCGCTGGACGAGTTCCTCCAGGAGCGCATCTTCGGGCCCCTGGGCATGGTCGACACCGCGTTCCACGTGCCCCCGGACAAGATGCACCGGCTGGCCGCGCGGCACACGCCCGACCCCGACGGCAAGCTCATGGCCCCGCCGGGAGGCGCGCAGGCGCCGAACGCGCCCCTCGCGGGGCCGTCGGGGGGCGGCGGACTCTACGGGACGGCGCCCGACTACCTGCGGTTCGCGCAGATGCTGCTGAACGGCGGCGAGCTCGACGGGGTGCGGCTGCTCGCCCCCCGCTCCGTCGAGCTGATGGCCGCCAACCACCTCACCGACGCCCAGCAGGCGACCTACCGGCGTCCGGGCCAGGGGTGGGGGCTGAACTTCTCGGTGGTGACCGACGGCCCCATGTCGGGCGAGTCGTGGTCTACCGGCTCGTACTACTGGATCGGCATCGCGGGGACGTGGTTCTGGGTCGACCCGGCCGAGGACCTGACGTTCGTGGGGATGATCCAGAACAACGGGGGCGCCATCAACGAGGTGCAACGTCTGTCGCGCAGCCTCGTGTACCAGGCCGTGATCGGCGACTGAGCGCCGGCGGCCCGCCGCGAAGGCCCACGTTGCACCGAGAGCGACGAGGGCGCCGGCCGGCCGGGATCGCCCGCCGGGCTGAAGGGCGCTCATGCCCGACGAGGCGTCGCGTGGGAGCCGAGTCGGTGCACGTACCCGTCGGAACCGCGCAGTCAGAGGCGAGTTGCCCCAGGCCGAGAGCCCCCGCGCCTGAAGTGGGGCATCTGTTGCCGTCGGCGCGCCCGGGTTCCGGTGATCCCGCGGTGATCCCGCGGTGCTTCCGGCTGGACCGGCGGGGCCGGCCGTGATAAAACCGTTCGGCAAAACGTCACATCAACAAACCCCGCGTGAGCCCGCGCGAGGGAGGAGCAAACCATGCATCCGAAGTCGTACCGGCGGTGGCTCGGGGTCGGGGCGCTCGCGGCGCTCGTCGCCGCGCCCGGTCTCGCCGCGGCCAACGAGGCCGACTACCAGCCGACGTTCGCGAAGGACGTCGCGCCGATTCTCCAGCAGAAGTGCCAGGAGTGCCATCAGCCCAACTCCATCGCCCCGATGTCGCTGCTGACCTACGGCGAGGTGCGGCCCTGGGCGCGGGCCATCCGCGACCGCGTGGTCTCGCTCGAGATGCCGCCCTGGCACATCGACCGCACCGTCGGCATCCAGTCGTTCAAGAACGACCGGTCGCTGAGCCAGGCGCAGATCGACACCATCGTGAACTGGGTGGACGGCGGCGCCCCCATGGGCGACCGCGCCGACCTGCCGCCGCCCGTCGAGTGGCCCGACCCCGAGGCGTGGCGCCTGTCGGACCGCTTCGGCGAGCCGGATCTCGTCGTCCCCTCGGCCCCCTACAACGTGCCCGCCGACGGCCAGGACAAGTGGTGGCGGCCCCTCGCCGAGACCGGCCTGACCGAGGAGCGCTGGGTGCAGGCCATCGAGATCAAGCCGTCGTTCCCCGGCGGCCGCAAGGTCGTGCACCACGCCATCGCGCGGCTCCTCCAGGAAGAGGAGGGGGTGACGGGCCTCGCCAACAGCGTGAACTTCGACGACGACATCGGCCCCGGCACGTTCATGGAGTGGGCGGTCGGCAAGGAGGGCGAGATCTTCCCCGACGACGCCGGCAAGCTCATGCTGCCGGGGGCCCAGATCCAGTGGGACATCCACTACCACGCCATCGGCGAGGAAGTGCCCGGCGACGTCGTGGAGCTGGGCGTCTACTTCTACGACAAGGGCTACACGCCGAAGTACCGCACCATCCTGCACGGCATGCGCGGCCACCAGGGCGGCATCGACATTCCCCCCGGCCAGATCGGCATGAGCCAGGGCTTCACGATGCTCAAGGGCCCCGCCCGCCTCGAGAACTACCAGCCGCACATGCACATGCGGGGCAAGGCGATGTCGATGGAGGCGGTCCTGCCCGACGGCACGCGCCGCATGCTCAGCAACGTCGACAACTTCCGGTGGAACTGGCACATCAACTACGTCTACGACGAGGACGCGGCGCCGCTGCTGCCCGGGGGCACGATGATCGTGGTCACCGCGTGGCACGACAACTCGACCGGCAACCGCGAGAACCCCGATCCGCGCCAGTGGGTGGGCAACGGCTCGCGCACCGTCGACGAGATGGCCCACGCGTGGGTCGACGTCACCTACCTCGAGCAGGACGAGTACGAGCAGATGCTCGTCGAGCGCGAGGAGCTGGCGGACGACGACTAGAGTCCGACCGGCCCGGAACCGTCGCCTTGCGGTTCCGCTCGACCAACCCCTGCAAGGGTCCGCGTCCATCTCTGGCGCGGACCCTTGCTCCTCGCGAGAATCTCTCGACGCAGGCGGATCGCCATCCCGAAACCGCTCGGGGACCCCTACCAAGGACACTGACGGATACTGCCTTGCCACGTGCCAGCGCAGAGCCCTCGGTAGACCGGGCTGCGTCTGCGTGCAGTTGGCAGATCCATATCGATCACTGTCCCAAGGCAAGAGTCCCGATGACGAGGTCCGGGATCGCGCCGTCCGATGAGGGCTGCCCATTCGGAAGCGAACGTCGGTTCCGCATTCCGCATCCCGTCGAGCGCGTGAACGCCGTGCTCGGCGGTTGGAGCGGCAACGCGGACGACTACATCGAGAAGATCCGCGCACGATGCTCGAGGCCCGCGGCGACATGGGGGCCTGGCCCTGATCGGGTCGATGGACCGACCCGCCTGGGCTGTCATGATCTGCCCTCCGCCGGCCCGCCGCCGCTGGCAACAACTGCCGGCCGGATCTCGTCGGATTGCTCGTGCCCTGCCGCGGGCGGAGGACGCGGCGATGGCACGTGCGATGCAAGGGTGGCGTGGTCGGAGGACGACATGACCACACGCCATCGCCGCACGTCCGATCGCCGCTACGTGCGGCCCGTGCGCACCACCCTGCAGATCGACGACGACGTGCTGGAAGCGGCGCGGTGCATCGCCGACGACGAGCGCGTCAGCGTCGGCGAGGTCCTGTCGAGGCTCGCGCGCCGCGGGCTCGAGCCCCGTCCGGACGAGCCGGCCTGGGCCCGGCTCCCGCCGTCCACGGTTCCACGCGTGCCGGCGTCGCGGGGCGGGGCGCCCTGGCGGCGCGCAGAGGGCTGGGACCCGTGGTGAGGCGACCGGTTCTAGCCGCTCCCCCTCGTGCACCGGCGCCGCGCCGCCTCACGAGCCTGCGCGGCGGGCTCGGTATGCGCAACGACACGTCGTTCAGGGCGCGCACGCCGTTGGGATAGGTCTTCGACAAGTGTTCGATGGTCAGCGCGAGACTCATGCCTTGCTCTCGTTTCCGGATTCCGGGCACGCCTTCGAGCTCGTTCGCACGTCATCCTCATCATACGTGGGTCCAAGGTGCGCGGTTCGTCGCCGACGACGATCACGTCAGCGTCGGCGGGATCGTGGCGGGGCTCGTGCGCTACGGGCCCGCGCCCCGACCGAAGCGGCCCGGGTCCGGCTCTACGGCTTCGGCTGCGAGCGTTCCGGAACGTGTTTTCGCGATGGGCCTGGTCGGACGGATCGTGCTCCTCGGCCCATGCGGTATGCTCCGGCGATGTTCATGCGCCTGATCGCGTGGGTCGTCTTCGTCGTCCTCCAGGTCGCCTTCCTGCCGCTGGCGGTGCTGGGGACGCTGATGGTCACCTACCGGCAGCTCGTCGTCAGCCGGCGGCTCGGCAGCTCGCAGACGGCCATCGAGGTCATCAACGGGCGCTGGACCATGGACTGGTTCGGCATGCGGCCGGACCCGGCGACGGTGCGGCTGCTCGGGGTCCTGCCCAACTCGTCGATCCTGGGGCTGCAGCTCTTCCTGTTCCCGCTGTGGGTCAAGCACAAGCTGAGCGGCGACTACTTCGCCTATCCCCGCCTGCCGCCGCCGGACGGGGCCGAGACGATGGCCGACCTCGTCATCGCCCGGACGTTCTACTTCGACCGGATCCTCGAGAGGGTCCTCCCCCGGGTCGAGCAGTTCGTGGTGCTGGGGGCCGGCTACGACACCCGGGCCCACGGCCCGCTCGTGCCCGGCGGCGTGGCCTGCTTCGAGGTGGACCATCCGCGGGTCCAGTCGCTGAAGCGGTCCAAGCTGAGCGAGGCGGGAATCGGGACGCCGGGCGTCACCTTCGTCCCGGTCGACTTCAGCCGCGAGGATGCCTTCGAGAAGCTGGTCGCCGCCGGCTACGACCCGGGCCGGAAGACGGCGTTCCTGTGGGAGGGGGTGACCCTCTACCTGAGCGAGGACGACGTGCGGAAGACGCTGCGCGGCGCCCGCGAGCATGCGGCGCCGGGGAGCGTGGTGGTGGCGGACGTCTACGCGGACCGGTTCGTGCGGCTGGCCCGCGGGAAGGCCGTGCAGAAGACCCTCGACTACACGGACGAAGGGATCGCCTTCGCACTGGACTTCGGGGCGGACTGGGAGCGGACGCTGCGGGACTTTCTCGAGAGCGAGGGCCTGACCCTGGGCGAGGCGTGCTTCATGGGCCGGAAGAACGCCAAGGGGCCGTTCACGGTCGTGGCCGAGTTCATCGTGCCCGCGAACGGGCCGAGCGGGAAAGGCGGGCCGGACGCGGTCTCGACGCCCGAGGCGGCGGGAGGGGGAGGGGAGTGACCGTCGCAGGGGTCGCGCCCGTCGCCGTAGGAGTTCGCGTCAGCGAAGCTCCCAGCGCGACCGTAAGGACGTTGACGGAAACTGCCTTGCCACGTGCCAAGCGCAGGAAACCGCAGAAAACGGGCTGCATCCGGACGCAGTCGGCAACTTCATGTCGAGCACTGTCCTCAGGTCGCGCCATGGCCTGTGACGGCCCCCGGTCGAGGCTGCCAGGGGCCGCGCCGCTCGCCCGCGGTGCAGGCCCCCGGCTGGTTCTTCACTCCTCGACGGTGACCGTGATCGTCGAGCACAGCCCCTCGATGGTGCGGTGCTCGTCGTCGCCGAGCTGCACCGCGAAGGTGTGCTCGCCCGGCGGCATCAGGCTCTCGAAGACGGCGGAGCCGTCGCCGAAGTGGACCCACGGGGCCGACTGGGGGATGATCTCGCCGGCCGGGAGGCACTCGGTGGCGATGCCGATGTGGTAGTGGCCGACCCCCCAGCGGGGCGTCTCGACCTCCTCGGGGACCGGCAGCAGCGAGAAGCCCTCGCTGCCGAACTCGAACGCGACCGGGCTCGACACGGTGGCCCCGTCGGCCGGCGACACGAAGAACACGCGCGGACCCTCCTGGGCCTGGCCGGTCATCGACCCGGCCGCCAGCACCGCCGCCCCGGCCAGCACCGCCGCTCCGAGCACTCTCGTCTTGCGTTCCTGCATGTTCAACACCTGCTCCTTGATGACTGGTGGAAGATGACGAGCTGCCGGTCGGGGCCCCCACGCCGCCGCCTCGCCGGCGGGGCAGCGGGACCGACCCGCAGATTACCGGGTGCATCCTAGTGTCCCCGGCCGGCTTTCGCAACCCAATTCGCGCCGAGTGTGCGACACTCAGAAGAGGCCGCCGATCGGGTGGTCGTCATGACGCACCCCGGCGCCCGCCGGCCGTCTCCACCGACGGCCTCGACCCGGAAAGGAGCTTCGCCGAATGCCGCCGTCCCTCACGCGATTCTCTGCCACCGTGAAGCCCGAGGGGGCGTTCACGGTGCTGGCCGCCGCTCGCCGCCTCGCCGCCGCGGGGAAGGACGTCATCGAGCTCGAGATCGGCGACAGCCCGTTCGCGTCGCCGGAGGCCGCCGTCGACGCCGGCGTCGAGGCGATCCGCGCCGGCCGCACCACCTACGGCCCCTCGGGCGGGCTGCCCGAGCTCCGCGCCGCCGCCGCCGCCTACGTCAACCGGGAGCACGGCCTGTCGGTGACCGCCGACCACGTCATCGCCGGCCCCGGCGCCAAGACCTTCGAGCAGCTCTTCTGCGACGCGTTCGTCGAGCCCGACGACGGGGTGCTCGTGTTCAGCCCGTACTTCCCGACCTACGCCGCCAACATCGCCCGGCGCGGGGCGCGCATGGTGCTGTCGAACCTGCGGGCGTCGCGGGCGTTCCGGCCCGACCTCGACGACGTGCGCCGCTTCCTCGAGGACGATCCGCGGCCCAAGGCCATCTTCCTCAACAGCCCCCACAACCCCACCGGGGGGGTCGCGACCGACGACGACCTCCGCGGGCTCGCCGACCTCATCCGGGGCCGCAACGTGGCGGTCTTCGCCGACGAGCCCTACGACTGCATGGTGTGGGAGGGCCGGCACCGCTCGCTGCTCGCCCAGCCCGGCATGCTCGAGCAGACCGTGGCCGCCTACACGTTCAGCAAGTCGTTCAGCATGAGCGGCTGGCGCCTCGGCTACGCGGTGTCGAGCCCGGAGACGATCGAGGTCTTCGACCTCCTGACGAACGTCGCCCTGTCGTGTGTGCCGCCGTTCACGCAGCTCGCCGGGGCCGCCGCTCTCGCGCGCGGCCGGCAGTACCGCGACGAGCGGATGCGCGACTTCCACCGCAAGGTCGAGCTGCTGGTGGCCGGCGTGAACACCATCGAGGGCGTGAGCTGCCTCATGCCCGGCGGCACCTTCTACGTCTTCCCGTCGGTGGCCGAGGTCTGCAACCGCGCCGGCATCACCTCGCACGGCCTCGCGATGTACCTGCTCGAAGGGGCCGACGACGCGGTCGGCGTCGCCTGCCTCGGCGGCGAGTGCTTCGGCGAGGCCGGCGGCGGCTTCCTGCGCCTGAGCTGCGCGCAGCCCGACGAGCGGCTCGTCGAGGCGGTGTCGTTCATCGCCGACGCACTGACCCGCCGCGACCGCATCGCCGCGTACCTCGACGCCCATCCCGATCACCGGCTCGCCGCGCCCTACGCGATCGATGCGCCGGTGACGGGGTGAGCGGTCGAGAGAGCGAGAATGACATGACTGCACGGTCGACCGGGCTCCGCGGTTTCGGCGTTCGCGCCGTCGATGCACCGACGCCACTGGCGGCCGCCGCTGGCACGAATCTCGCTTGGGTATCCACATGAGCGGGCCCATGCGGGCCGTGCGGTGTCAGGTCGGCTCTTCACGTTGTCGTGGCCGGGTGGCCCACGGCGTTCGGCGGGAGAACCACGGCGACCCGGACTGGCAGGCCGTCCGCGGCGTTTCGAGTTCCGTAGCGGCGTCAGCGCTTGCCGGTCTTCGGTAAAGGCAAGCGAGCTTCGTCGTCGATCAGCACGACGCGGCTCGGCCGGTGGTCGCCCCAGCGCCAGAGCACCAGATTCACGTCGTCCGCGCCGGCTCCAGGCGCGAAGCTCGGAACGCGCATCCCGACGCAGCCGGCCGCGATCAGTCGATCCGCCAGTGCCTGTGACGCCGGGAGGTTGCCCGGAGGTCGCCCCGGCACATCTCTTCCTTCCACCGCGGGCAGCGCAACGCGTCATCGGTCATGCCCTCATCCATGCGCTGCGTCGGGCTCATGCTGTCGAAGACCGGTTCGGCATCGACTTCGTAGGCACAGAGCGCTATCGGTTGCATGGGCTCTCGCAAGGCGCTTGCCTCCCGTATCGCCGTCAGCGGCGACCCGGAGGTGTAGAGTGCGGGAACGCCGAGTCGGTTGAAGCGTCCTCCTCGAAGACGCGCTCCTTCTCCCGATGTCGGCGACCACGACCACTGCGGATGGACGGCGCGGTAGACGATGCCCCGGAACCGCATTCAGCCGGCCCCGGGGTCAGGCGTATCCGCCGGCCATGACGTGATCGAGGTACGAGTGCACGTAGCTGGCGTGGCCTTCACGCACGAGCTCGTCGGCCGTCTTGCCGCCGAACCCCGGCAACGCTTCCGACCGGAACCAGGCATAGGCGACGAGCGCCGGCGGCCTACGTCTTGATGCCGCCGATGTGTCTGAAGCCGACATAGGCGCGTATCTCGTCACGGCTCGACACCACGAAGCAGGGAACCTCGGCGAGCTGCTCGATCCGGTCGGGCGACGACTCGACGAGAAGATGCAAGTCATCGGCCTCCGGCGCTCCACGAAGGATCTTCAGCGTCGCGAGCCTTCTGTTGCCTTCGATGACGGTATAGCTCTGCCCGTTCTCCCGGGTGACGATGAGCGGCTCGTGCCGGAAGAAGCCGTGGTCCATGTACGACTGTGCGATCTCCTCCAGCACGCCGTTCTCGTAGAGAAAACGGAGGAGCTCTGACTGGGGTCTTCTGCGGACCCGTTCCGGAAGCCGGGGGTTCTCGGCGTCGAGTCTGAGCTCGTCTACGGGGAGATACCGGACATTCGGGGAGCGGACGTCAGTCATCCGGGATACTCCGTGCGGGGGGCGGCCAATGCGGTCGCCGCCCCTGAGACTACTACATGTGGCGCGGCGAGCGCATCGTCTCGGCGGACGGGGTGAAGGCCGCGCGCTCCGGCTTCTCGTTCACAACGGCCGTCTGTAGTCGGGAGGTCCGCACTCCTCCTACGGCACAGATCCGCGCACCAGCTCGAGTTGCGCAGCCCGCATCCATCCCACTGCGCCGTCCTCGAGCGCTATCTCCACCCATTCGTCCGCGCGGCGGTCCACCGCGACCTTGGTGCCGGCGTGGACCGCGAAGATCTGCAGGGCGGTGTCGTCCGAGGGCGCGCTCTGCACCTGCGCTTCCTCGGCCATCACGATGGCCTCCTCGGCGGCGCCGAGGCCGAGCTCGCGGACGACGAGGTTGACGCCGAGGACGACGGTTGCGGCCGCGGCGGCGAGGGCGGCGCGCCGCGCCAAGGCCGCGAGGCCGGGCCGTGGGCGGAGGACGACGACGGCGGCGCCTGCGAAGGCCGTCACCCAGGCCAGGGCGACGAGCCAGATCAGAGCGGCGCGCGGCAGCAGCCCGACCCACCAGCCGGCGGCGCGGAAGAGCCAGAACCGGGGCTGCGGGGTGATGTCGTCGGCGGTCATCGACCGCGCGAGGGCGAGGTTGGCGAGGAGGTCGTCGTCGCCGGGCATCAGGTGCCGGGCGCGTTCGTAGTTGAGGATGGCGGGGGCGAACTCGCCCAGCCGGAAGTGGGCGTTGCCGATGTTGTAGTAGAGCTCGCCGCTCTCGAGCCCCTCGTCGAGGATGCGCCGGTAGCGGTCGAGGGCGCCCTCGAAGTCGCCGGCCTGGTAGAGCCGGTTGCCCTCGTCGAAGAACGCGCTCTGGGCCTCCGCCGGTGCCGCCGCGAGCAGGAGCAGCCACAGGGCGCCGAGGGCCGTCACCGCGGCGAACGACGCCGGATGCTCCTCGCCGCCGAGCCGGCGGGCCGGGCGCCGGAAAGCGGCGGCCGCCGCGAATGCCGTCGAGCACCTCGCGGGCGCGGAGCAGCGGGGCGTGCCAGCCGGGCTGGGGGGCGCCGCGGCGAAGGACATCGGGTGCTTCTCGGTCATGAGGCGGTCAGGGCCGCGTCGAGCTCGGTCATCGCCCGCCCGGCCTCCGTGAGCATCGCCTGCATGGCGGCGGGGTCCGGCTCGGCGGGGGCGAAGCGTTCGCGGTCGCAGCGTTCGAGACAATCGAGACAGGCGTCGGCAATGGTCGCCTCCACCCCGCGGGCGGTGAGGGCGGCGCGTATCTCGTCGTGGATCAGGCCGGCCTCGGCCACGTTCAGCTTGTCGCCGAGGAACCCCTGCATGGCGCGGCCGACCTCGGCGTGGAACTCGCGGTGCCGGTCGGGCGAGCACAGCGACTCGGCGCGAGCGAGACGGCGCCGGGCCACCTTCGAGGCGCGGCGGCTGCGGGCCCAGGCGACGTCGCCGGCGAGGCGGTCCCGGTGGCGGCGCACCGCGACGGCCCCGGCGAGGGCCATGAGGGGCAGCACCGCGACCGTCCAGAATCCGGCCGAGCGGAAGAGCGAGCTTCCCCGCGCCCGGAACGCCGGGGCGGCGATGCGGATGAAGCGGATGTCCTCGCGCTGGAGGTCCGCCGCGGCACGGCCGCGCCCGCCGGGCAGGGTGGGAGCGGGGCCCGGGTCGCCGGTGACGATCAGGTTTATCGGGTCGGAGGAGGCCACCGCGTAGGCGCCGCGCCCGGGGTCGAGGTATGCGAGCTCGACGGGGGGAATGGTGACCCGGCCTGGCTCGCGCGGAACGATGACGTACTCGTAGACCCGGCGGCCGCGCACCCCGTCGGCGGCCGGCTCCACCTCCTCGCTCATCTCCGGGGGGTAGACCTCGAAGGCGGGGGGGAGGTCGAGGGTCGGCTCGGGCAGGGTCCGGATGTTGCCGCTGCCGCTGACGTCGAGTCGCAGGGTCAGGGCGTCGTTGGTGTCGGCCTCGGTGCGGTCGACGCCGGCCGAGACCGCGAGCGAGCCGACGAAGCCGGAGTACGACGCGGGGGCGCCGGGCGGGGCCGGCAGCACCTCGAGGTCGAGGGCGTTCGACGCGACCGAGACTGGCACGCGGCGGCCGAACAGGCTGTCGCCGAAGCCGCCGAAGGGGTCGCCGAACGGGTCGCGCCGGAAGGGGGACCGCCGCTGCACGCGCACCTGCGCCTCGAGCACCAGCGGTTCGAGCTGCTTCGGGCCGGCGCTGGTCGGGAACAGCGCTACGCGCCGGAAGACCCCGCCCGTGTATCGCACACCGTCGCGGACGACCTCCTCGGACCATTGGGGGGTGGGCAGCTCCTCGACCCAGAAGCCGGCGGTGCCGGGCTGCCGAACGATGTTGACGCCCTGGACGTCGACCCGGGTGAAGATGCGGTACTCCACCACGACGGGCTGGTTGACGTAGACTTGGTCGTTGCCGAGGGTGGCGGTGACGAACAGGGCGTCGGCGGAGACGCCGCCGTCGGCGTCCGCCCGCCCGCCCGCACCGCCGCGCCCGCCCGCGGCCGGGGCGGCGGAGACCTCGATGGTCAGGGGCTCGGTGCGAAGGTCCTGTCCGTCGACGCGCACGGTCACCGGGCCGATCTCGAACGTGCCCTCCTGCGTCGCCAGGAACCGGTACTGGATGGTGTGCGACGTCGACATGCGGCCGTTGACGAACTGTATCGACGTCGACGTGCCCGAGCCGAGGTAGTCGGCGAACGCCGACAGGTCCGGCAGGGCGGGGTCCCCGTCCGTGCTCCGGCTGCCCGACACCTCCACGTTCAGGACGAACTGTCCGTTGACGGGCACCGGGTTCTGGCTGAGGAACGCCCGCACGGACTGGGCCGCGCCGGGCGTCGTCGACGCCAGGAGCAGCACCGCCGCCGCGAGACCGCGCGTCGTGGTCACCATGGCCTCCTCGGCGGCCGGGCCGGGGCGGTGGTCCGCCGGCGCCGCTGGATCTGGTCGGGGTCCTCGTCGATCGCCTCGAGCAGGCGCTCTGCGTCCTCGCGGCTCAGCTCGCCGGGCTGCGGCTGCGGCTCCTCGCCGGACTGCGGCTGGTCCTGCTGCCCCTGCTCCTGCTGATCCTGTTCCTGCTCGTCCTGCTCCGGCTGGTTCTGCTGCTGTTCCTGCTCCTGCTGTTCCTGCTCGTCGGGCGGCTGCTCCTGCGGTTGGTTCTCCTGGTCCTGATGATTCTCCTGGTTCTCGTCGTCGTTCTCGTCCTGCTGGTCCGAGGACTGTTGCTGCTCCTGGAGTTGCTCCAGGGTCAGCTCGAGGTTGTGCTTGGCGTCGACGTCGGCGGGGTTGCGGCGCAGCGCCTGCTTGTAGGCCTCGAGGGCGGGCTGGAGCTGCTGCCGGCGGTAGAGGGCGTTGCCGAGGTTGTACCAGGCCTGCGCCTCGACGGCGGGGTCGCCGCTCCCGGCCGCCTCCTGGTAGGCCTCCATCGCGCGCTGGAACTCGTCGGTCCGGTACAGCGCGTTGCCGTTGTTGAACGGCACGACGGGCGAGTCGGGGGCCGCCCGCAACGCTTCCAGATACTGCTCGTGGGCCTCGTCGAACCGGCCCTCCGCGTAGAGCCGGTTGCCCGCCTCGACCTCGCTCCGGCCCGGCTGGGCGTCGGCGAGGGCAGGCGACAGAACGATGGCCAGACAGGCGAGTCCGGCCGCGACCCGACCGCATCTCACTCGAGCTTCCCCGACCGTTCGGCCCGCACCTCGGGGACGACGCGGGTTGTCGGCGCGCTCGCGTCTCACTGGGGCCTCCCCGACCGTTCGGCCCGCACCTCGGGGACGACGCGCGTCGCCGGTGCGCTCGAGTCTCACCCGAGCCTCGCCGACCATTCGGCCCTCGCGTTGCGGGCGACACGCGCGTCGCCCGCCGGCGTGATCGAGTCTCACTTGAACCTCCCCGACCACTCGGCCCGCACCCGCCGGCGGTCCGGTATCAGGACCTCGGCGGCCAGCAGCATGAGCGCGAGGCCGAGAAAGAGCTGGTACTGCTCGTCGAACAGGGTCACCTGCTCGGCCTCGAAGGCCTGCCCCTCGCCCCCCGTCACCTCGTCGGCCAGCGCCTCGAGCTCGTCGCCGGCCGGCGAGGCGCGGTAGTAGAGGCCGCCGGTGCGCTCGGCCATCGTCTGCAGGACGGCCTCGTCGAGCCGCGTCGTCACCACCGTCCCGTCCTCGTCGCGCCGGAAGCCCCGGCCGCGCCCGGCCTCGTCGAGCTCCGGAATGGGCACTCCCTCGGCCGAGCCGATGCCCACGGTGTAGATGCGCACGCCCGCCTCGACCGCGCGGTCGACGGCCTCTTCCACCTCGCCCTCGTGGTCCTCGCCGTCGGTGATGAGGACGAGGACCCGATGGCGGCGCTCGGTCTCCGCGAACGCGTCGAGGGCCACCCCGACGGCCTGGCCGAGGTTGGTGCCCTGCACCGAGATCATGTCCGTATCCATCGCGTTCAGGAAGAGGGTCGCCGCCCCGTAGTCGCTGGTCAGGGGGCTCTGAACGAACGCCTCGCCCGCGAACGCGACGAGCCCGACGCGGTCGCCCTCCAGCCGGCCGATCAGGTCCGCGACGGCGAACCTGGCCCGGTCGAGGCGGTTCGGCGCGACGTCCTCGGCCGTCATCGAGGCCGACAGGTCGAGGGCCACCACGATGTCCTGCCCCTCGCGCCGCACCGTCTCGACCCGGCTCCCGAACTGCGGCCGGGCCAGCGCGGTGACGAGCAGGGCCACCGCCGCCAGAAGCACGGCGTGTTTCGCGGCCCGGCCCCGTCGGTCGACGGTGGCCGTCAGCCGGTCGAGGAGGTGGCGCTCGCCGACGAGGGCCAGCGCCCGCCGCGTGCGCGCGCGGGCCCACCACGCCAGCCCCGCGAGGGCCGGCACCAGCAGGTACGCGAGCAGCACGTCGACGTTGGCGAACCTGAACATCAGCCCGGAGAGCGTCGCCCGCGGCGCCGCTCACCTCCCATACCGTCCCCGCCGGGAGACTGCGCCTCCCGCGGCCCCCCGCCGGGAGACTGCGCCCTCCCGCGACGCGATCTCCTACGGTATCTTCCGCAGCACCGTGCGGGCCAGGGTCATCTCCAGCACGAGCAGCACCAGGCCCCCGGCCAGCGGCAGGTGGAACAGCTCGCCGTAGCGGGTGAACTGCTCCACCTCGATCTCGGTCGTCTCCAGCGCGTCGATCTCGGCCCAGATCGCCTCCAGGCTCTCCCGGTCCGTCGCCCGGAAGTAGCGGCCGTCGGTCAGGTCCGCCACTTCCTGCAGGGTCGGCTCGTCGATGTCGACCTGCATCTGCGCGTAGCGGCGGCCGAACAACGGATCGTCGACGGGCACCCGCGCCACCCCCCGGGTGCCGGCCCCGACGGCGTAGATGCGGATGTCGAGCGCCGCCGCCAGTTGGGCGGCGGTGACCGGGTCTATCTCTCCCCGGTTGTTCTGCCCGTCGGTCAGGAGCACGACGACCTTCGACTCCGCCGACGAGCCCTGCAGCCGCTTCACGGCGGTGGCGAGCCCCATGCCGATGGCGGTGCCGTCCTCGAGAATGCCCGTCTCGAGGTCGCCGAGCACGGTGGTCACAATGCCGTAGTCGAGGGTCAGCGGCACCTGCGTGAACGCGTCGCCGGCGAACACCACCAGGCCGATGCGGTCGTTGCGGCGGCCCTCGACGAAGTCGGCCGCCACCGCCTTGGCCGCCTCGATGCGGTTCGGCTCGAGGTCCTCGGCGAGCATCGAGGTCGACAGGTCGAGGGCGAGCACGATGTCGATGCCCTCGGTCGTCACGTTCTCGGCCGTCACCCCGGTCTGGGGCCGGGCGAACGCGACGACGAGGGCGGCGAGCCCGAGGCTGCGCAGCACGAAGAGGGCGTGGCGGCAGCGCCCGGTGCGCCGCCGGTCCGCCCGGGCGATGGCGGCCAGCGACGAGTAGCGCAGCGACCCCGTCCGGCCCCGGCCGCGGGCGACGTACCACCAGGCGAGCAACGGCACCCCGAGCAGCAGCACCAGGTACGCCGGGTCCGCGAACCTGAGGATCATGTCGCCCGCTCCATCGCCCCGATGGCGGTGCAGGACCCTGGGGGGGGCGCGGGGTCCGCGGGTCTGAAGATCATGCCGTCTGCTCCGCGATCCGTCGTGGACGGGTTCGAGCGCCAGTACGGCGGGTCCGCGAGCCAGAGGATCATGCCGTCTCCGCGATCCGTCGTGGACGGGTTCGAGCGCCAGTACGGCGGGTCCGCG
Source organism: Vicinamibacterales bacterium (assembly GCA_965215105.1). Classification (GTDB taxonomy): domain Bacteria; phylum Acidobacteriota; class Vicinamibacteria; order Vicinamibacterales; family UBA8438; genus JAJEEA01. The sequence continues at coordinate 3,555,372 of OZ244051.1, read as the reverse complement.
AGCCAGAGGATCATGCCGTCTGCTCCGCGGGGACCGCGGCCGGCCCGGCGGGAGCCGGCTCGACGGGGGCGGTGACGTCCACCACGCGGCGGGCGAGGGGGAGCAGCTCGCGGCACTCGGGGGCCGCGGGCCGCAGCTTCGCGAACTTCACGAGGTCGCATCGGTCGAGCACGCGCCGCACGTCGGCGACGGCCCCGCCGTCGGCATCGGTCCGCAGCAGGCCGTCGAGGACCTCGCCGGTGGTCATCTCCATGGCGTCGACCCCGAACCGGCCCTCGACGTAGACGCGAACGATGTCCGAGAGCCGGATGTGGTACGTCTTGATCTCCCCGCGCTCCAGCAGCCCCGCCGCTTCAAGGGCGTCGAGGGCCTCGCGGGCGACCTCGTGGGCCGGTCTCGGGGGCAGGGCCGGCACCACCGTTTCCGGCCGGGTCCGGCCCCGGTAGCGCCGATGGAGCCAGGCGGCGGTCGCCGCGAGGATCAGCAGGGCCGCGATCCACGGCAGCAGGGTGACCACCGCGAACGGAATCGCCAGCGGGCCCTTGATGTCGCGGATGTCGCCGCCCTCGTCCCGGCCGACGCTCTCGATGACCACCGGCGCCGCCTCGGTCGCCAGGGCGGTCACCTCGCCAGCGGCGTCGACCACCTCGACGTCGAGGGGCGGAAAGGCCAGCTCGCCGAGCTCGAACGCCGCGACCCGAAGCTCGAGGCGCGACTCGACGCCGCCGTCCACCGCCGCCGACTGCGCGACCGGCGGGTCGAGGAGCTCGAACGGGGCGGCCTCGACGGGATCCGGCCACCGCACCTCGGCGTCCGGGGCGTGGCGCACCGTCAACACGACGGTGACGGGGTCTCCGACCGCCGCCGTCGCGGTCGAGACGCTGGTCTCGACCGCGGGCTCGACCGTCCGGGCGGCCGGCGCCGTGTCCTGGGCGGCCGTCGGGGCCGCCAGGGAAGCCGCGAGCGCCGCCGCCAACCTCCAGGTCGTCATCGGAACCGTTTCGCGCGCTCCCGGAAGAACCGCATGAGCCGCTCGACGTAAGGCCGATCCGTCGCGATCTCCACCACGTCGACCCCGGTTTGCCGGAACTCCCGCTCGCGCGCCTCCCGGGCCTCGGCCACCTCGCGGTCGAACGCCCGGCGGAAAGCCGGGTCCGACACGTTCACCGTGAGCCGCTCGCCGGTCTCGGCGTCCTCGAGGTCGAGGTAGCCGACCGGCGGCAGCGCCTGCTCGCGGGGGTCGCCGATACGTATGACGACGGTGTCGTGCCGGCGGCCGGCCACCGCCAGGGCCCGCCGGTAGCCGCCGGCGATGAAGTCGGAGACCACGAAGGTGACGGCGCGCCGCCGCACCACCCGGGCCAGGTACTCCAGCGCCCCCGCCACGTCGGTGCCGCGCCCCGCCGGCTCGAAGTAGAGCAGCTCGCGGAGCACGCGCAGCACATGCCGGCGTCCCTTGCGGGGCGGCACGAACTTCTCGATGCGGTCGCTGAAGATGATCAGGCCCACCTTGTCGTTGTTCTTGATGGCCGAGAAGGCGAGCACCGCGCAGATCTCCACCGCGACCTCGCCCTTCATGCGCCCCGACGAGCCGAAGTCGCCCGACGCGCTGACGTCGACCACCAGCATCACCGTGAGCTCGCGCTCCTCGTCGAACACCTTGACGAAGGGGGCGCCGGTGCGCGCGGTGACGTTCCAGTCGATGTTGCGGATGTCGTCGCCGACGTGGTACTCGCGCACCTCGGCGAAGTTCATGCCGCGGCCCTTGAACACCGAGTGGTACTCGCCCGAGAAGACCTCGTTCACGAGGCCCCGCGTGGCGATCTCGACCCGGCGGACCTGCTTCAGGATCTCGCGCGGTATCACCGGACGCTCCCTCGACGGCGGGTTCCAGGCCGGGTGCGCATGGGCTGGGCCCGCGCGGCCTCTCCTCGATGACGGCGACGGAAATCACCACGGCGCGCACCAATCGCAGGAAACGGCGGAAACGGGCTGCGCTCGCGGACGGTCGGCGGCCTCATTCCGATCACCGGCCTACGGCACCTCGATGCTGTTGAGGACCCGCTCGACGACCGTCTCCGCCGTCACCTCCTCGGCCTCGGCCTCGTAGGTCAGCAGCACCCGGTGCCGCAGCACGTCGGGGCCGATGGATCGGACGTCCTCGGGGGTGACGTAGCCGCGCCGCCGCAGGAACGCGTGCGCCCGCGCCGCCCTCGCGAGGTTGATGGTCGCCCGCGGCGAGGCGCCGAACGCGATGAGGTCCGTCAGGTCGGCGAGGTCGTAGTCCTTCGGCGTCCGCGTCGCGAAGACCAGATCGACGATGTAGCGCTCGACCTGCGGGTCCATGTAGATCAGGTCCACCGCCTTCCGGGCCCGGAGTATCTCGTCGGGCTCGACCACCGCCTCGACCTCGGGCGCGGGGCCCCCGGCCATCCGCCGCAGAATCTCCAGCTCGTCGTCCTTGTCGGGGTAGGTGACGGCCAGCTTCAGCATGAACCGGTCGACCTGCGCCTCGGGCAGGGGATAGGTGCCCTCCTGCTCGATGGGGTTCTGGGTCGCGAGGACGAGGAACGGCGAGTCGAGCGGGTAGCTGGCGTCGCCGATGGTGACGGTCCGCTCCTGCATCGCCTCGAGCAGCGCCGACTGCACCTTGGCCGGCGACCGGTTGATCTCGTCGGCGAGGATGATGTTGGCGAAGATCGGCCCCTTGCGGGTCTTGAACTCCGACTGCCGCGGGTCGTAGACGAGGGTGCCGATGAGGTCGGCGGGCAGCAGGTCGGGGGTGAACTGGATGCGCCGGAACGTGGTGGCGACGGCGTCGGCGAGGGTGCGGACGGTCATCGTCTTGGCGAGGCCGGGCACGCCCTCCATCAGCACGTGCCCATCCGCGAGGAGCCCGACGAGGAGCCGCTCGATCATGGTCCGCTGGCCGACGATGACCCGGCCCACCGCGTCGAGCAGCCGCTCGACGAAGGCGCTCTCGGCGTGGATGCGTTGCTGAATCGCTTCGATGTCGTGGTGCATGGTGGTGTCGTCGCGCACGGTTCTCCGATCGACCTTCTATTGTAGGAAACTCGGCGGCCGCTCCCAATCCGCGGGGGGAATCGCCCCACCCCGGGGCCGCCCCGGCGGCGCGGGCCGGTCTTGCGCGGGCACCGGGCGAGCGCCGCCCCGGCCGCTCCGCCGGTCCCCGTGCCGCCGGTCCGTCAGACGATTCGGATGTGGGAACCGCCGCCGGCGCGTCCGCCGCAACGTCCGGCCGCGCCGCCGGCGAAGGTCGGGCTCGTCCGCGGCCGCGTCAGCGGACGGGGAAGAAGATGTCGGTGCGCCACTTCGCGGGGTCCGGCTCCCGGCCGGGGTCGGTGACGTAGACCTCCCAGGGGGCCCCCGCGGGCTCGAGGCCCTCCGACTTCATCCACGCCGTCAGCGCCTCCCACGTGTGCCGGAGCTGGTCGTAGTGACCCGTGTGGGTGGCGGTCGCCGCCTTGCCGCCGGGCAGCTCGCCGGCCCGGATGCGGTCCGTGCCGGCCATGGGGGAGGCGACCGGCATCCCGCACTCCAGATCGACGGTGCCGCCGTGCATCTCGTGGTAGATGGCGAAGGGCATCCCGGCCGGCGGCTGCCCGCTCTGCGTCACGTACCCGTGCAGCTCGCCGAAGAGCATCCCCATGGTCTTCGCGATCTTGTCCATGGTGGTCTTCGTCCGGATGCCCACCATGGGCTGCCCCTCCAACTGCGTCGTTCCGAACTCCGATGTCATCCCGGTTCCTCCTCGATCTGCCGTCCCTGCCGTCCGGGGGATGTCCCGTCCGGCCGCGCGACTGCTCCGTGAACCCGGGAAGTTATCGGAATCCGGTTGACGGGTTCAACCCGGCGCCGTTAACATCAGGAAATGGAGCGCAACACGACCCTCTCGACCGTGCTGCAGGTACTGACGCTCCTCGTCTCGCTCGTCAGCGCGATCGGCGTCCTGATCGTCGACAGCAAGGTCGACCGGCTCACCGGACAGGTCCGGTCCCTCCAGGATCTGCTCGTCACGCACGTGACGACGCCCGGCCTGCATTCCGACTGACGAGCGCCGGGGCCGCCTGCCGCATCCGAACCCCCGTCCGGCCGCAACCTGGAGCCGTCTCTCAGGCTCTCGTGGCAGCGTGTGCGGTCCCGGCTGGTAACATACTCGGCACGGACGTGTCTGTGCGTAGCGGCGCGCAGCCTGCCTCACTCGGGACACCAAGGAGGGAGAGCCGATGAGAACAGCGCTGATCGCGGCATGCATGCTGGCGGCGCCGTGGGCCGCCGCGGCGCAGGACGGCGGCATCACGGGCACCGTCAGCGACGACACCGGCGGTGTCCTGCCGGGCGTGACCGTCGAGGCGGCCGGCGGCGGGCTGTCCGCCCCCCTGCCGGCGGTGACCGACGGCGACGGCCGCTACGCGCTCACCGGGCTCCCCCCCGGCGGCTACGTCGTCACCTTCACCCTGGCCGGCTTCGAGCGCCTGGAGCGCGAGGTCGAGCTGGCCGCCGGGGTCACCGCCACCGTCAACGCCGACCTGCAGTTGGGCGGCCTCTTCGAGGAGGTGACGGTGGCGGTCACCGGCACCGCCATCGACGCCCCGGCCATCAACATGCCCCACGCCGTCACCGTGGTCAGCCGCGAGACGCTCGAGCAGCAGGGCGCCACCCAGCTCGTCGACCTCTTCCGCAACCTCAACGTCAGCCACGGCGTCGTCGGCGAGCGGAACAGTTGGTACAACTCGAACCAGCCGTCGACCCTCACCGAGAACGTCGCCAACGTCAACCTGCGCGGCCTCGGCGCGTCGCGGACCCTGGTGCTCATCAACGGCCGCCGCCACGTGCCGGTGCCCGCCCGCCTCATCGGCGGCCGCTTCGTCGACGTCAACACCATCCCCGCCATCGCCGTCGGCCGCCTCGAGGTGCTGAAGGAGGGCGCGTCGGCCACCTACGGCTCGGACGCGGTCGGCGGCGTCGCCAACTTCGTCACCCGCAACGACTTCCGCGGCTTCGAGATGAACGTCTCCCACGACTACTTCGACGGCGGGGGCGACACCACCGTCGCGGGCATCTGGGGCGGGCGCATCGGGGCCTCGAGCGCGGTCCTGTCCATGGAGCGGGTCGGCCGCCAGGAGCTGCAGATGGCCGAGCGCCCGTGGGCCCTCGACCGCCTGAGCACGTACCCCACGGACACCCGCGGCGGCTGGTCGAGCCTCGGCAACCCCGGCACGTTCTCGGTCGGGGCGCCGGTGCCGTGGACGGCCGACGTCTTCGATCCCCGCTGCACCGACTTCGGCGGCCTGGACGAGGGCTGGACGTGCCGGTTCCGGTACGCGCCCTTCGACAACCTGATCGACGAGCAGCGGCATACCCGGGCGTTCCTCGAGCTCAACGGCCCCTTGAACGAACGGACCGACTACCACGTCGAGGCGCTCTGGTCGGACGCCGTCATCCCGCACTGGTACACGACGCCGTCCTACCCCCCGTTCCCGCTGACGAGCACCACCATCCAGGAGGTGGCGGCGGACCACCCCGGCCGCCAGCAGTTCTGCGCCAGCTACGCCGGCGACCCGAAGGCCGATCCGATGGGCGCCTGCGCGGGCGGCGACCCCTGGTACTTCAACGGCCGCCCGTTCGGCAACTCGGGCCCCGGGCGCCGGCTGTCCCGCGAGTCGCGCACCCAGCGGTTCGCCGCCTCCGTCGACGGCGACTTCCTGCTCGGGGGGCGGGACGCCAACTGGGACGTCGGCGTCAGCTACTCGCGGGCGCGGGGCAACCTGAACCTGCCCGCCGTCTACACCGACCGCATGTTCCGCGCGTTCCGCGGCTTCGGCGGCGCCGACTGCGGCGTCGGCGTCGTCGCCGACCCGACCTCGCCCGCGGGCATGCGGCTCGGGCCCCTCGGCGGCGCGGTGGCGGGCCAGGGGCCGTGCATGTACTACAACCCGTTCAGCAACGCCATCGAGTACTCGGCCCAGCCGCACTCCCGGTTCGAGGACGCCGCGAACCCCGACTACGTCGCCGCCCTCGCGAACCAGGAGGCCCTGCGGCTGTGGCTCAACGAGGAGGTGGACCTCTTCAGCACCACCGACATGATCGTGGCCGACGCCACGATGAGCGGCAATCTCGTCCCCAACGTGGCCGACTTCGCGGTCGGCTACCAGTTTCGGGGCGTGAACGCCGATGGCGACCCCAACAACGCCGGCGACGTCACCGTGAACCCCTGTCCCGTGGCCGGCGACATGGGCTGCTCGCCCGGCAAGCGGTTCGGGCCCTACCTCTTCACCAACGTCCACCGGCCCTACGCGGCCGACCAGCAGGTGCAGCGGCTCTTCGGCGAGCTGGCCCTGGGCATCGGCCCCCGCCTCGACACCCAGCTCGCCGCCAACTACGAGTTCTACAACGTGGCCGGCCGCCGCGTGAACAGCATCGACCCGAAGGTCGGCTGGCGCCTCGACGCGGCCGAGAACCAGCACTTCTCGCTGGCGTTCCGGGGCTCGGTGCAGACCACGTTCCGCACCCCCTCGCTCGACGACCTGAACACCAGCCCCCTGACGACGCTGGAGTGGATCCAGGAGACCGGCGCCTACCAGGCCGTCGACCGCTTCGGGCGCGAGGACCTCCTGCCGGAGCGCGCCTTCACCTACAACGCGGGCGCGGTGCTCTTCCTCGAGGGCGGCGTCGAGGCGACCGTCGACTACTGGCGCTACGACTTCGAGAACGTGATCGGGTCGATGCCCTACGACGCCATCACCAGCCTCTACGCCAGCGGCAACCCGGCGACCCGGGACGCGGTGGCGCCGTTCATCATCTGTCCCGGCGGCCGGGCCTCGGACCTCGCGCCCGCCGACCGCTGCGTCGCCCAGAACCTGCAGCGCGTCCAGATCGACCTCGTGAACTGGCCGGGGCTCACCAGCTCGGGCATCGACACCCACCTCGCGGCCCGCGCCGACGCCGGGCCGGGCCAGCTCTCGCTGAGCTGGGACTCCACCTACACCGTCGGCTACGACACGAAGGAGCTGCTGCTCGAGGGCACCGACCTGACCCTCTACGCCGAGCGCGAGGCGGCCGGCTACCTGAACTTCGCCCACCCCATCGCGGTGCCCCTGCCCCGCTGGAAGAGCCGCTGGTCGGCGTCCTACGACTGGAGCCGCTACAGTTGGGCCAACTACGTGAGCTACATCGGCGCCTACGAGGACCGGGGCAACGACGTCGTGCCCCGCATCGACCCGTTCCTCGCCTGGGACATGAGCTTCCTCATGCGCTTCCCGGGCACCGGGATGAACCTCACCATCTACGGCATGAACCTGACGGGGCAGATTCCGCCGTGGGCCAACGTCGAGCAGGCCTACGACGGCTTCACCCACGACCCCAAGGGGCGGCGCATCAAGGCGGCGGTGAGCTGGCGCTTCGGGGGGTGAAGGGCCGGGTCGGGCATCGCCGCGCCCGCCAGACGGCGTCGCGGCGGCCGCAGGGGTCGGGGCCGGGCAACATTTCACAATGTTTCCTGAAAATGGCTGCTGTGTCTGATTTTGAGGTCAAGTTTTGATAATCTTGTAGCCGTGGCCGCTGTTCCCAGGCTCGCCGACATTCCGCGGCAGCTCTCCCCGGACGCGTTCTGGGACCTGTTCGGGCGGCTGGAGCACGCGGAGCTCGACTTCAAGCGCGGCGTCCCGGCCGACGTCCGCGACACGATCGCGGCCATGGCGATGACCCGCGGCGGACTGATCGTTCACGGCGTCGACGATCGGCGCACGCTCGTCGGCTGCCCGCTCTCGCAGCACACCCAGGATCGAATCACTCGCATCGCGGCCTAATGCGGGGTCGACGTTCAGTTGCTGGCGCTCTCCGTCGCCGAGCTGGAGCTGACGGTCTGTGCCGTGCCGGAGGTGCGTGGCCGCATCGTCACCACCCCCGACGGCCGGCTGCTGCGGCGCGTGGGCGGCGACTCGCAACCGCTGCGCGGAGACGCGATGGCCCGTTTCGTGCGCGAGCGCGAGCATAGATCCGGCGAGGACGAGCCGCTTGCCGTCGTCGATGTCTCCGCGTTCGATCTCGCCGCCGTGAATCAGGCCCTCGCGGCTGACGGGCGGCCGGCCGTCGGCGGGGACGGCGTCGAACGGGCGTTGACCGATCTCGGCGTGGCCGTCGCCGCCGCGCCGCCGCTGGGGCCGCGCGTGCTGCGTGCCGCGCTCGTGCTCTTCGCGTCGGAGCCCCGGGGGCACGTGCGGGGCGCCGCCGTGCAGCTCGTGCGCCGCGAAGGCGTCGGCCCCGGCCCCGGGCCCTCCTCGGCGCGCGAGGAGTGCGCCGGTCCCCTGGCCGATACCGTCGACTGCTGTCTGCGCTTCGTGGCCGCGCATACGCGGCGGTTCGAGCTCGTGGCCGGATCGCGGCGCGAGGCGCTGCCCGAGTACCCCGAGCCCGTGTTGCGGGAAGCCATCGTGAACGCGCTGGGGCATCGCGACTACGGGCTTGCCGGGGCCACCGTGGACATCACCGTCTGGGACGACCGGGTCGAGGTGCGCAGTCCGGGGCCGCTCCCCGGTCACATCACCCTCGAGAACATGCGGACCGAGCACTACAGCCGCAACCCGCGCATCATGCGCATCCTGAAGATCATGGGGGTGGAGGAGTACGGAGAGGGCATCGACCGGATGTACCGCGAGATGGAGGCCCGGTTGATGGCGCCGCCCGTGTTCGCGGCCACCGCGGGCTCGGTGACCGTCACCCTGCGCAATCGCATGCTCGTGGACGTCGAAGACCAGACCTGGCTGAATCAGCTCGACCGCGACGACGTGACCGCCGACGAGCGCCGGGCGGTGGTCGCCGCCCGGCGGGCCGGCGCGGTTGCGCCGCGCGACCTGCGCGCCATGCTGCCGGACGCCGACGTCGACGGGCTCCTCTCACGGATGGTGGCCAAGGGGCTGTTGTCGCGCGTCGGCCGGCGCGGCGGGACCCGCTACGTGCTGTCGGATGCCCTGGTGCGGCGGGCCGGCAGTCCGGGAATGGCGGCCCGCCACCGGCGCCGCCAGACGCTGCTCGACGAGATCCGCCGCCGCGGGAGCCTTTCCACCAGCGAGGCCGCGACCCTGCTCGACGCGACCCCCGCCCTCGCCCGCGGGCTGCTGAACGAGCTGGTGGAGGCCGGGCTGGCGCGGGCCGCGGGGAGAACGCGCGCCCGGCGCTACCACGTCCGATGAGGGGCTGACGGACCCGCGGGCGGCGACGCGCCGTGCCCGGTCATGACCGGCCTTCTTGGCGCCTTCTAAGCCTCCCGCACCAGGACGGCGCGCGTGTAGAGCAGCTCGAACCCCTGCCGCTGGACGTTCTGCTGAGACTTGGAGCCGGGCTGCGTCGTCACCACCGCGACGTCGCAGCCGTGGCGCGCCCCGTCGGTCAGCCGGGCCGCGAGCAGCGCGCTCTGCACGCCGCGGCGTCGATGGGCGGGCGCTGTCGCCGCGCCGCAGAGCTGCGCCACGCCCTCGCAGACGCGCAGGCTCGCGCCGCCGGCGATGGCGCCGTCTCGACGGGCAAGGTAGCGGGCGAACCCGGAGGCGGTGGCCATGTCGCCAACGGTTCGATCCAGCACCTCGCGCGAGAATTCCTCGTGCGACGGGACCCCCTGCGTGTCGGCGTCCGCGAACCCTGCGGCGATGACGTCCAGCCAGGCCTCGTGCTGCGTCTCGTCGCCGATCGAGACGTCGATGCCGTCACCCGCGGCGGGCGGGTCCGCGGCCGGGAGCCGCAAGCCGAGAACGTTCTCGAAGTTCTGCAGCACGTAGCCCCGCCGCGTGAGCAGCGCGTAGACCGACCCGTCCGCGAGGCTCGCCACCTCGGCCTGCACCGCCGCGCCGCGTTCCACGAAGGCGCGCTCCACGTCGGCGAGGTCCGCCTCGTCGACCGCGTCCCCGAAGCCGAGGCCGGCGAGCTTGTTGAACGGCGAGTCGGGACCGGTGTAGGTAGCGACGCCGCCGGCGAGCTCGGCAACGAAGGCCCGCGAGTCCGGGCGGCGCCGCGCCGCAGTCGGCCAGCAGGCGGCACTCCGCCAGCTCGATGCGGGCCGCGATGGCGATGTCGGCGAAGAGCATGGTCCGTTGTCCCTCTCGCGAGCCCGGTCGTCGCGTCCCCTCCGGCCGCGGGGGCGACGCGAACTTCGGATGTGGCGGCAGGGGGAAACCCCCACACGCCCATCACCAGTACTGTGCCGGCGACGAGTCAGGGTGATGGAGTGGCGGAGAGAGTGGGATTCGAACCCACGGTAGAGTTTCCCCTACACACGCTTTCCAAGCGTGCTCCTTCAACCGCTCGGACATCTCTCCGGGAACGAGGCTCGCACGGTCTCGCGACCAGTCTATCACGGGGGTCTCGGCGTCCGGCGGCCTGCCGCGGGGCGGGCCGGGGGGCTCGATCTACCCGGGGCCGACGGCCGGCGCCGGGCGGGCCGGACCCTTCGTCGCAACGGAGCCGACGGCCGCGGGCGGGGCAGGCCCGGCCGCTTGATCGGCCCCGGGGCTGACGGTACACTGAACCCGTCGCCGGCCGATCGGGGCGGGCGGCCGCCGTCCGGGATGGCGGGTCGCAGCGCGGCTCGGACCCTGTGCAATCTCAGCCTACGAACCGCGTCAGGGCCGGAAGGCAGCAGCGCTAAGTAGTCACTGACATGTGCCGCAGGCTCTTCCGGGTCGCGGCTGGGGCCCGCCGCCCCCGCACCGCATGGCCTATCAGGTTCTCGCCCGCAAGTGGCGGCCGCAGCGTTTCGACGACGTCGTCGGCCAGCGCGGGGTCACCCAGACCCTGCGCAACGCCATCGCCCGCGAGCGGGTCGCCCAGGCGTTCGTGTTCGCGGGGCCGCGGGGGGTCGGCAAGACGACGACGGCCCGCATCCTCGCCCGCGCCCTGAACTGCGTCGAGGGGCCCACGGCCGACCCGTGCGGCGAGTGCGACGTCTGCCGAGAGGTGGCCGAGGGGCGCGACATCGACGTGCTTGAGATCGACGCCGCCACCCACACCCAGGTCGACAACGTCCGCGAGGTGATCATCTCGGGGTTGTCCATCACCCCGGTCCGCGACCGCCACAAGATCTTCATCATCGACGAGGTCCACCAGCTCTCGTCGAGCTCGTTCAACGCCCTCCTGAAGTCGGTCGAGGAGCCGCCGCCGCACGTCGTCTTCATCATGGCGACGACTCTGCTCGACAAGATCCCCGACACGATACTCTCGCGCTCGCAGGTCTTCGAGTTCCGCACCATCGGCACCGCCGCCATCGCCGAGCAGCTCCGGAAGATCGTGGAGACGGAGCAGGTCACCGTCGACGAAGCCGGCCTCACCCTGATCGCCCGCACCGCCGACGGCAGCATGCGCGACGCCCAGAGCGCCCTCGACCAGGTAATCGCCTTCGCGGGCGAGTCGATCGGCGCCGACGAGGTGTCGGCGGTGCTGGGGCTGGTGGGCCGCGACGCGGTGCTCGACATGGCGGAGACGGTCGCGGCGGAGAAGGCCGACCGGGTCTTCGACCTGGCCGGCCGCTTCGTCGAGGCGGGGTACGACCTGCGCTCGGTGTGCCGCGAGATCGCCCGGCTGGTGCGCGACCTCATGGTGCTGAAGGTGGACGCGCGCCGCATCGCCGACCCCGAGATCGCCGCCGACGCCGAGCGCGACCGGCTGCAGGCGCTGGTGGAGCGGTTCTCGCGGGAGGACCTGCTGCGCGGGTTCGACGTGCTGTCGCGGGCCGAGCTCGACATCCGCAGCGCCACGCAGCCCCGCTACCACTTCGAGATGGCGATGCTGCGCTGGATCCACCTGCGGCAGCTCGTGCCGTTGACCGAGCTGCTCGGCGGGGCCGGCCGGCTCGATCCGGCGCGGCCCGCCAAGGCCGCGGCTGGCCGCCCGGGGCAGGGCGGCCCGCCGGCCCGCCAGGCGCCCGCGGCTCCGGCCCGGCGGTCCTCGGCGTCGGCGGGAGCGCCGCCCGCGCGCGGTCGACCGGCGGGGGAGGCGCGCCGGCCGGCGGTGCCGGCCTCGGCGCGCTCGGGGTCCTCTTCAGGGCCGGCCGCCGGCTCGCCGGCAGCGCCGCCGGGCGCGGCCGCGGCGCCGGCCGGAGCCGCGCCGGCCGCGGCTTCCGCCCCGGCGTCCGCCCCCGGGTCGCCGGCCGGCCTGAAGGAGCGGTTCCTCGCCGAGCTCCAGCGGAAGCGGAAGTTCTTTCACGGGACGGTGGCCGCCCAGGCCCGGGACGTGGAGGTGGAGGACGGGCGGATCACGTTCGTGTTCGCCGACGCCCAGCGCACCCTCTCGCAGCAGGTGGAGAAGGCCCGCGGGTGGCTCGAGCCGCTGGCCGGCGAGGCGGCGGGGCGGAAGATGGCGGTGGGCGTCCGGCAGATCGCCGCGGCGGATGCCTCCGGCGCGGGGGCTGCATCGGGTGGGCCGGAGACGGGGGCGGATCCGCATCAGCCGACGCTGACGGCCCCGCCGCCGGAGCCGCCCCCGCCGACCGAGCCGCCGCCGACCGCGCCGCCGGCTGCCCTGGAGCCGCCCGCCGATCTCGCGCCGCCGGCCGACCTCGAGCCCCCGCCGCTCGGGTCTCCCGTGGGGTCCGGGCCTTCGACGGACTCCGCCGACTCGCCGCCCGGCTCGCCGTTGCAGTCCGCCTTTCTGCCGTCGGCGGCCGCGCCGCGGGCGGATTCGGCCGCGCCGCTGGGGCCTCCCGTGCAGCGCGACTCGCCGCCGCCGACCGCACCGCCGGGGTCTCCGGTGCAGTCCGGGTCGCCGCCGCCGGCCGCGCACCTGGGAGCTCCGGTGCAGTCCGGGTCGCCGCCGCGCCCCGAGCCTCCGGCAAGCGGTGGCCGCGCGCCCCGAGCTTCGCAACGGAAGCCCGGGTCCCCGGCGCCGGGGCCCGGCGAGACCGACGACCTGCTCGCGCAGGCCCTCGAGGACCCCGCGGTGCAGACCATGCTCGACGTGTTCCCGGCCGAGATCAAGGAAGTCGAAGAGATGTGACCGCCATGAACATTCAGAAGATGATGCAGCAGGCGCAGCAGATGCAGGACAACCTGCAGAAGCAGCTCAGGGAGGCCACCGTCGAGGCGACCGCGGGGGGCGGCATGGTGACCGTGGTCATGAACGGGGTCAAGGAGATCCGCCAGTTGCGGATAGATCCCGAGGTGGTGTCGCCCGACGACGTGGAGATGCTGCAGGACCTCATCGTGGCCGCGGTGAGCGACGCCCAGCGCCGCGCCGACGAGCTCGCCTCGCAGCGCATGGGCGGCATGATGGGGGGCATGATGGGCGGGCTCAAGATTCCCGGGCTGTCCTGAGCCGGCTCGAGCCATGAACCGCATCGAGCCCCTCGAGCGGCTGACCGGCGAGCTCCAGAAGCTGCCGGGCATCGGGACGAAGAGCGCCCAGCGGCTGGCCTTCCACCTCCTGAAGCGGTCGCGCGAGGAGGCGGACCAGCTCTGCGACGCCATCCGCGACGTGAAAGAGCGGATCGTCCACTGCTCGGTGTGCTCGAACATCACCGATTGCGACCCCTGCTTCTACTGCACCGACGCGGGGCGCGACCGGCGTCTGCTGTGCGTGGTGGAGGACCCCCACAACGTCGACGCCATCGAGAAGACCGGCGACTTCCGGGGCGCCTACCACGTGCTGATGGGGGCGCTGTCGCCCCTGAAGGGCGTCGGGCCCGACGACCTGCGCATCGCCGGCCTCCTCGAGCGGGTCGGCGGGGGAGAGGTCGCCGAGGTGATTCTCGCCACCAACCCCAACGTGGAGGGCGAGGCGACGGCCATCTACCTGGCGAGGCTGCTCAAGCCGCTCGGGGTCCGCGTGAGCCGCATCGCGATGGGCGTGCCGGTGGGCAGCGACCTCGAGTACGCCGACGAGATCACCATGCTCAAGGCGATGGAGGGCCGCCGTGAGATGTGAGCCGGGGACCGGGGCGGCCCGCCGTGAGACGTGAGCCCGGGGCCGGCCGCCGTGAGATGTGAGCCCGGGGGCCGGGGAGGGCCGCGGGGGGATGTGAGCCGGGGGCCGGGGTGGAACCGCGCAGCAACGCGCTGTCACCACCGGCCCCTGGCCGCCAGCTCGTCGAGCACGGCCGCGGTGGCGGGCGCGCGGCCCGCTCCGCCGCCGGCCAGCTCGGCTCGCAGCGCGGCGAGGTCGGCCGCGTCGTCCACGTCGCGCCACACGTCCAGCAGCTCGGCCCGGAACCCGCACCGCTCGGCCGCGGCCACGGTGTCGGCGCGGGTCCACGCGCTGCTCCAGCGGATGCCGGTGAACAGGTCCGGCGTCGGGTCGCCGGCCCGGGGGCGGGCGAGGCCGATGAGGTAGTAGCCGCCGTCGGCGCTGGGGCCCAGCACCACCGTGTCTCGTTCCGTGGCGAGCCGGGCCAGCGCTTCGCGAATGCGCGCCGGCGGCAACCGCGGCAGGTCGGAGCCGATCACCACCACCGGCGAGAACCCGCCCCGGAACAGGTCTTCGAAGATGCCGCGCTCGCGGTCGCCGAGGCCGGCGCCGTGTTGGGGCATCAGCTCACGATCCGCGACGCCGGCCGCGGCGAACCCCTGCGGCCCGCCGTCCGGGGTGTATGCGACGCGGAGGGTGGCTTCCTCCACGGTGCGGCACGCCGAGACGACGTCGGCGAGAAAGGCGGCGTACAGCCGCCGCCGGTCCTGTTCGTCCGGGACGATGCCGGCGAGCCGCGTCTTCGGCGCCCGCCCCCGGCTCGGCGAGCGTGCCATCACCACCACCGCCGGGCCGCGGCGCGCGGGCGCCGCCGGGTCGCCCGCCGGCTCCGGGCCGCCCGGCTCTTCGGCGTCGCCCGCCGGCTCCAACCGATCGCGTGCGCCCTCCTCCGGGCCGCTCCCTGCCGCCTTCACCGCGACGTCCGCCGCCGGCTCCTCCTCCGGGCCGCCCCCTGCCGCCTTCACCGCGATGTCCGCCGCCGGCTCCGCCTCCAGTCCCCCCCCCGCCGTCGCGGCCGCCGCGCCGAGGCCGTCTCGGGGGGGCGGGAGACTTCGGCGCACCAGCAGCAGGACCCCCACGGTCATCCAGACCAGCATGCGCGCCTTGCGCACGATGGCCAGGGTCACCCCGGTGGCGCCGCCGAACCCGAGCAGCCCCGCCACCGCGGCGGTGCCCGCCTCGTCCACCCCGATACGCAGGGGGACGGCCTTGAACGCGGCGGCGAGGAGGCGGTTCGCCGACTCGAGGACGAACGCGTCGAGCAGGGTCGGCGGCACGTCGCTGACGAAGGTGAGGACGGCGTGGATCTCGAGTACGGCGACGGCGTGGAAGGCGAGCTCCCAGCCGGCCACGGCGGCGAGGCGCCGCGGCGTGCGGGGATACAGGTCGTGGACGCGGTTTTCGGCCCGGCGGACGTCGTCGGCCCAGCCCGCGAGCCTCCCCGCCGCCGGCCCTCGCCGCGCGACCGCGTCCAGGAGGGCGCCGGCGGGATGCAGGCGCCGCCAGACGACCCAGTGCACCGCGGCGGTCAGCAGCATCAGCGCGCCCACGAGGGCGGCGCCCGCCGTCCACCAGCTCTCGGCCGGGCCGAGCCGGAGCGCCAGGGCGACCGCCCCGCCGGCGACGACGAGCGCCGACGACAGGATGAAGAAGAGGTTCTCGACGGCGAGGGCGGGCAGCGTGCGTGACGCCGGCTCGCGGTCGCCGGCGAACAGCGTCTTTGCGGGCTCGCTGGCGAGCAGGCCCAGCGGGGTCAGGTTCCCCAGCGTGTCGCCCGCGACCATGGCGCGGAACGCGTGCCCCCGGGTCAGCCGATGCGGGCGGTCGAGGCAGCTCCGCCAGGCGAGGGCCCGCGCCGCGAGCCGGAGGCCGCCGAGGGCCGCGACGGCCGGGAAGGCCCAGCCGAGGCGGCCGGCCCCCGCCGCGATGTCCGCGACCCCGGTGCGCCGGACGAAGTAGACGAACAGGGCGACGCCCGCCGCCGCCGCGATCAGGCCGGGCACGGAGGCGCTCCTCGGGCCGGGCGGGGCCGACGGGCTCGGCATCGCGTGTTGCGGCGTCTCGACACGCCCCGTCATAATGCGCCAATGGCCTTCCTGTCGCCGCAGGTCGTGGCGGCGGTCATTCTACTCGCTGGCGGACTGGCGGCCTGCTTCCTCGGCTACCGGCTGTTTCGTTGGCTGCTCGTGCTGTACGGGTTCGCCGGCGGCGCCTACGTCACGTCGCTGTTCGTCGGCGCGCTGTCCCCCTGGGTTGCGGCCCTGGTGGTCGTCCTGGGCGGCCTGGCCGGCGCCGCCGTGCTGCTGGTGCTCTATCTCGCGGCCGTGGCCGTGGCGGGCGCCGCGGTTGGGGTGCTCGTCCTCAACTTCTCGTGGTCCCCGCCCGACGGCGACCCAGAGGCCTGGATGGTGATTCTCGCGTGTCTCGTCGGCGCGAGCCTCGCGGTGGTGCTGCAACGCTACGTCATCATCGTGGGGACCGCCTTCGGGGGTGCGTGGACCGCCCTCGTCGGCGTCCTCGCCCTCGTGGGGCACCCCGGGGCGCGGGCCGTGATCGGCGGCGACCTGTGGCAGATGTACCCCCTCGCCCCGGCGCGGGGCCAGGTGCCGTTCGCCATCGGGTGGCTGAGCCTGGGGCTGCTCGCGGCGCTGTGGCAGTTGCTGGGGGCGCGTTCGGCGAAACCGCCGCCGCCGGAGGCCGACATTTGACGCTGCCGGCCGCCGTGCTCTAAGATCAGGGTTTCGTCCGGCGCCCGACCCCTGCACCAGGGCGCCGGGGCGCCGGGCCGCACGCGCTGCCACGTGTTCCTCAGTAGCTCAATTGGCAGAGCATCCGGCTGTTAACCGGAGGGTTGTTGGTTCGAGTCCAACCTGAGGAGCCACTCCCGCCTTTCACCCGATTTCAGGACATCCCGATTCGGCCCGGGCGCCGTTGTCCGATGCGGCGGCGGCCGTGCGGGAGACCGTGGAACCGCGGCGGCAGCCATCCGGGCGGCTGTTCCCCTCGCCGTCGAGGCCCGCGAGCAGCGGCCGCTACGGCGGCGGGTGGCCGGCGCCGGCAGGCGAGCCCCTCGCCATCCCCGAGTCCGGCGCGCCCCTCAGCACCGTCGGCTTCTCATTCTGAACCTGAACCCCTTCGGAACGAAGGAAGGAAAGAGAACCCAACGGTCCGTCTTCAGTTCATAGGTCGGCGGAACCAGCTCCATGTCGATCTCGTGCAGCAGCGTCGCGACAATCAACGGCAGTTGCGTCTCGGCGAACCCGCGGCCGGCGCAATGGTGCACGCCGACGCCGAAAGGCACGAACACGCCCGGCTGCTTGTATTCCTCACGTCCCGGAAGGTACCGGTCCACGTCGAACCGCCTCGGATCGGGAAAGTGCTCCGGCAGGTCATGCGTGACGAAGAAGGCGAGGAACAGGTCCTCGCCGGCGGGAATCCGGTGTCCGGCGAAGTCGAACGAGGTGGTCACCTTGCGCTGGATCCCCGGGACCGGCGTATACATGCGCAGCGCTTCCAGCATGATCCGGTACAGGACGTCCAGCTCGCGCACCTGCGCCGCGTCCGGCGTGCCGCCGGCGAACAACGCATCCGCATCGGCCTGCGCCCGTTCCCGCAACGCGGGGTGCTTCAGCACGACGTAGAGCATGCAGGCGCCGATGCTCCCCACGGTCTCGACGCCGGCGAACAGCGGCAGCAGCGCGGTGAGCGGCAGGTCGCACTCGGGGAGGAACGTCGGGTCGGCGCGGTACAGCGCGAGCATGTGGTCAATCGCGTTGGGTCTGCGGGCGCGCCGCTGCAACTGGTGCCTCGTCAACCACCTGTCCGACAGCTCCGCGGCACGGCGAAGCGCGCGCCGCAGCCGGGGCGTTCTCGGCAATCGGGGCGTGTGCAGGAAGCCGCGGGTCACGGCCTCTCTCAGGACCAGGCGCACGTCGTCGATGTACTCGCCGGTCGACGACTGGGCGACGATCGTGCTCGTCGTCTCGCCGACGAGACGGAGCATGGCAGGCAGGCCGGGCAACGGCGCGTCGAGCGGCATCTCGGCCAGGGACCGCCGGATGACATGCACCGCCTCGGGGATCTCCGATTCGATGAGCTGGCGGGAGAACCCGTCCCTGGTCTCGCGCCGCATCCGGACGTGGTCCTTGCCGTCCATGTTCAGCACGAAGCGCGAGGCGCCGAGCTCGGCACAGAGCGGGTCCCACATGTCGGACGTATGCAGGTGCATGTGCTCCGAGCGAGACACGAACAGGTTGGCTTCCTGCCCGGCCATGGCGACGAAGTTGCGCGTCAACGTCCTGACCCTGAAGAGGGGTCCCGCGCGCAGGTGCTCCCGAACGAAGAACGTCCTCGGGTCCCGCGCCACGGAGAAGGTGCTGCCCACCAGCGGCAGGCCGCGGGCCAGCGGCAGACCGGCGGCGCGGTCGCGCGCGGCGCGCGCCGCCGGTCGCACGATTCGCACGAGCGTGGCCACGGCCCGGCCGATCAGGTCCAGGCGGCTGACGAGCTCGATGCGCTTTCGCGCCCTGGCGAGCTCCTCTGCCGTGAGGAGCTTTCGCCAGACGTCGCAGGCATCGACCAGGCTGATGATCACGATGTCCGCCGGGTCCGGGATGTCGTCGCTGAACAGGACCCGCATGATGCGAAGCCGGACGTGCTCCGGCGCCGCTCCGTTCGTCGATGGATAGCGCCGCGCGTGCGCCACCTCCGGCGTCAGCGACAGAAACGTGTCGTCGCCGGGCTCGCGGAGAATGCCCCGCGAGACCAGCCGGGCAATCGTCCGCTCGCGGATCTCGCGCCCCCGCCGGGCCGTGCGTTCCACCCAGTACAGCGCATCGTGCGTCTCTTCCGCGCCGACGATGTCGGCCAGCGTGGGGTCGAGCACGTCGTCGCCGAGCGGCCCTGGATTGCTGGGCGTGAGGTTGTCGAGGTCGGTGTCGATGCGATTCGCCAACTGCAGGTCCATCAACACCGCGCCCGCGAGAACCAGGTGCTCCGTGCGTTCGGTCATCGGGAGGAGCGTGCCGTTCTGCTCGTCCAGGAGAAACAGCAGAAGCTCTTCGGCGGCAAGCAGCATCTCTCACGCTCCCGGTCGGTCACTCGATGCACCGCGGCATACGGGTGTGTGCGGTCCTGGTCGCCACCTGGGAGTCTGCACCGTAGAACGGCGCAGACTCCTGGCAGGGTTGGTTGGGCGCCCAGCGGAGCCGCAGGCGACGATGGGCGGGCTAGCTTCTCGAGCGCCCGGTTCTCGACCTGCAGCCGCGCGCGGAGCACCAGCAGGTTCAGCACGGAGGCGGTTGCGGCCAGCGTCCAGGCGCCGAACATCAGCGGCACTACCGCCATCTCGCCGCACACGGATGACGTAGTTGGGATGCCTGAGGTAGCGGTACGGACCGCTGCGGATGGGCGTAGCGCCCGGCAGCACCACGATGCGCGTCGTCCAGCGCGACCCCAACGTGGCGATCACCCATGCGCGCCCGCACTGCAGCAGGACGAAGACGGCGAGCAACGGCAGCGACACCGCGGTCCGGGGATCGATGGTTGCCGCTGCGGGTCGACCGGCTGGCGCTCGACGACCTGCGGGCGGCCGCGGCGGAGATCGAGAGGGCGTTCGGGGCGGCCGGCTCGCTCAAGGAGCTCGAGGTCGTTCATAGAACCCGTGCACGTGGAGCCGGGTCAGATTCGTCAGTCCGCGCAGCGGGCCGATGTCGGCGATCGGATTCTCGCTGATGATCAGCGCGGTCAGGCTCGTGAGGCCGCCCAATGGGCTGATGTCACTGATCCAGTTGGTGTGAAGGTTGAGGCTCCTCAGCGTCCCGAGCGTACTCAGCGGGCCGATGTCCGTGATGAGGCGGTTGATGAGGGTGAGGCTGGTCAGATTCGTTAGGACAGTGATCGAGTGCGCCGTGAAAGGCGCCATTTCTCAGCGGGTGCGAATCCCGCCCGGCAACTGTCGCTCCAGCCGGTAGCAGTCGGGGCGGACGATGGAGGCAACGACATCGGCTGAAGCACTCCGACGACAAAGGCCGCCTCGGGCGGTTCAGCGAGCACGCGGGCCGTAACGACGTGAACGCCGCGCAGGCCTCGAAACGTCTAATGCGGAAGCCGACCCGCCTCGATCACGGGGAAGGCTGCCAGCGGTCGGGAAGCGAGCGACGCGAGCACCGACCGGTTCCGCCGGGGTAATGGCGACGGCACGTGTGGAAGAGGGGAATGGACGCAACACGGGAAGCCCTGCCGGCGACGCGGCACGCGCCAACCGACAACCCGCGAGGGTCAGGTCGGGCCGGCCAGGGTGGCGGAGAGGCCCGCAGTACCGGGGAAGCCGGGCAACTCCGGTGGAGGGAAGGGGCCTTGGTTCGAGAGCAGCGCATCACGGAGGACGGGACATGGGGACTGGCGCGAGCCTAACAGCCTCAGAACGAGTTCAGCGACTCCAGACGGCGCTACATGCGAAAGCGAAGGAAGCTCCGGGCTTCCGGTTCTACTCGCTGAGCGACAAGGTGTGGCGCGACGACGTGCTCGTGGTCGCCTGGCAGGCCGTTCGTCGCAACGGCGGCACGGCCGGGGTAGACGGCGAGACGGTCGCGGACATCGAGACGTTCGGGGTGGAACGGTGGCTGGGAGCACTGGCGCGGGACCTGAAGGCGGGGACCTACCGGCCGCAAGCGGTGCGGCAGGTCCTCATCCCGAAGAAGCAGCGTGGGAAGTTTCGGCCGTTGGGCATTCCGTGTCTCCGGGACCGGGTGGCGCAGACGGCGGCGATGCTGGTGTTGTCGCCGATCTTCGAGGCCGACCTGCAACCGGAGCAATACGCCTATCGGCCGGGCCGGGACGCGCATGACGCGGTCAGACGCGTGCACCGGTTGCTGACGACGGGCCAGCGCGAGGTGGTGGACGGCGATTTGTCGGACTACTTCGGCCAAATCCCGCACGCCGAACTGCTCCGCTCCGTCGCGCGTCGCGTGAGCGACGGGCGGCTGCTGGGCTGGGTCAAGGCGTGGCTGGAGATGGCGGTGGAGGAGGACGACGGTCGAGGCGGTCGCCGCCGGACGAACCGGGCGCGTCGGGAGCGGAAGGGAACCCCGCAAGGGGCTCCGATATCGCCGCTGTTCAGCAACATCTACATGCGTCGCTTCATCCTGGGCTGGAAGGTGCTGGGCTACGCCCGGCGCTTCAAGGCGGAAATCGTCAACTACGCAGACGACTTCGCGGTTCTCGGCCGCGCGCCGGCAGCGGAGATGCTGGCGGCGGTGTCCGGGCTGCTGAAGCGTCTGAAGCTGCCGATGAACGCCGAGAAGACCCGTTGCTGCCGAGTGCCAGAGGAACCGCTAACGTTCCTCGGCTACCGGATTGGGCGCAATTATCGGCGGGACACGGGAGCAGCTTACATCGGCACCCGTCCAAGCCCGGCGAGCGTCCAGAGCATCTGCCGACGCCTGAGCGAGCTGACGACGCGGCGTAGCGGGCTCCTGTCGCCGGAGGTCGCGGTGGCGCGCCTGAACCGGTTGATGACCGGCTGGGCGAACTACTTCACCTTGGGGCAGGTCAGCCCGGCCTACGCAGCGGTCGACCGGCACGCAACGCGACGGCTGCGCCAGTGGCTCTGTCGCAAGCACAAGGTGCGGACCGGGAAAGAGATGCGCTTCCCGGCCGAGCGGCTCTGGCACGAGTACGGGCTCACGCGCCTTGCACCGCGCACGACAAGCTTTCCGTGGGCGAAGGCATGAATCTCGTCCGAGAGCCGGATGCGGGAAATCCGCACGTCCGGTTCGATGAGCGGCGACTGGAAACGGAGTCACGGCGGGGAGTGAGGCACCGGCGACGGGCGAAAGCCGCCGGGAACAGCTACCCCCACCGCCTACCGCCACCGCGCCAGTCGTCGACTCTACTATAAAGTTGCCAACTACACGCGGATGCAGCCCGTTTTCGCGGGCTCCTGCGCTTGGCACGTGGCAAGGTAATTCTCGTCACTGTCCTTAGATTCTGGATCCCGTCGAGGCTCTCGAACGGCTGTGCGGGCGACGGTCGCAGCGTGCCTCCGTAGACGACGCGCTCGCTGTCCGAGGCCGTGGACAGTCGTGTCAGTTGAGACACCAGGCCGCAGGTGAGGTCGTCCTGCGCACCGACCGAGAGCCCAGCGCGAACGACCGCCTCCAGGTCGGGGTCCGCGAAGGTCACGACGGCGGTGGCCGGATGATCCCTGCAATGCTCCGTGGGCTGAAGCACCTGCCGCGACTGCGCGTCGCTCTCGAACGGCAGGACGAGGCCAAGTATGGAGAGAACGCCCAAACCGACGGCAGCGCCTTTCATGTCGCCTTGCTCCTGAACGAACCCACCCTACCTGCCCCGCGCGTCGAAGGTGGCCGGCATGAGCGAGCGGACCTGGATGCCCCAGTGGTCCCCCGCGCGGGTCACGATCCAGAGCGCGGGCACGGTCCAGTAGCGGGTGCCGTCGGGATGCCACCGCGAGAAGGTCAGCTCGAAGTGCACCTTGTTCCGCGTGACGGCGCTCGGCTCCAACGCGTCGATGGTGCTCACGTGCCAGCCTTCGTCCCGCCGCATGCGGTCGAAGTCGGGGCGCGGGCCGTCGCCGGGGGACCCGGCCACCGAGAACCCGCCGCCGGGGGTCATGAACAGGTGCGGGTGGTTGAGCGTCGCCACCGTGCCGTCGACGTCGCCGGTGTTGAAGGCGGTGAAGAAGTCGAGCACCGCCCGGCGCGCCCCCGCGACGATCTCCGCCCGCTCGTCGGCCTGGAGATCCTCGGGCTCCCCGGCCGGGGCCCGAAGCTGGATGGCCCAGCCGTCGTCCCGCCGGGTCACGATGTAGAAGACCCGCGACGTGCGATAGGCCGCGCCGTCGGCGCCATAGCGGCTGAATCCGATTGCCGCGTGCACCTTGTCGGGCGACGACCCGAGCACTGTGTACGAATCGAAGTCGAACGAGCTGCGGCTCCACCCCTCGCGCGCCCGCATCTCGTCGAAGCCGGCCGCGAAGTCCTCCGGCCGGTCGTTCACGATCAGCGCCCCGCCGCCCGGCACCGTCGCGAATGGAAAGTGCATGGCCCGGCGCAGGTTCGCATCGTCGGCGGTGTTCCACTGGGTGATGAACGCCTCCAGCGCCTGACGCGCGGCCGTCTCCGCGGTCTCGTCCCCTGCCGCCGCATCCCGGGTCTGGGCCGCGCCGGGCGGCGCAACCGCCAGCAGACCCAGGGCCAGAACCGCTACCGTGTCGAGATTGATGGACATCATGGATTCGCCTCGGCCGACCGTAAGCCACACGAGGGGTGATCGTCAAGCCGGGTTGCCCGTCCCGCGGCAATGCCGCAGGCTGCGGGCTTCGGCACCGGCTTCCGCCTTCGCCGCGGCGGGTGCCCCTTTCAGGACGGGCTGGTCGGCGGACCGCCGCGGGCGGGCTCTTCCGGACGTTGTCGGGTGCACCGCGGGGACCGCGGGGTGCTGTCTCCAAGCGTACCTGTAGAATCATGCGTACTCAGTCGTTTACGGACATAGTCATGCCGGCGCCGGGGTGACGGCGAGGTGCTCGCAAGGAGCAAGGAGTGACGACCATGGATGACATCACGCGACGGACGTTCTTCGGTCGAGCGGCGGCGGGGGCCCTCGGGGCCGCGGCGGTAACGGCTGGTCTGCCCGGCTCGACGGGCGCTCGTGCCCAGACCCGGCGCACGGCGGCGCCGAGCGGTCCTCGCGCCGACTGGCTGGCGTTGACCGACGAGGCGGTGCTGGAGCCGGAGCTGCCCATCATCGACCCGCACCACCATCTGTGGGAGCGTCCCGGCAACCGCTACCTGCTGGACGAGCTGCTCGAGGACACGAACACGCACAACGTCCGTCAGACCGTCTTCGTCGAGTGCAGCTCGATGTATCGGGCGGACGGCCCGGAGGAGCTCCGTGTCGTGGGCGAGACGGAGTTCGTGGAGGGCATCGCCGCCATGAGCGCGAGCGGCCAGTACGGCGAGACCCGGGTGGCGACGGGGATCGTGGGGTCGGCGAACCTGCTCCTCGGTGACCGCGTGGCGCCGGTGCTCGAGGCGCAGATCGCGGCCAGCCCGCAGCGCTTCCGGGGCGTCCGCCATCGGGCCGCCTGGGCCGAGCCGCCCGTCGTGGCGCGGCGTTCGAGCGGGCCCGAGCATCTGCTCCTCGATCCCGAGTTCCGTCGCGGCTACGCGCACCTGCGCCCCTACGGGCTCACGTTCGAGGGCTGGCTCTATCACACCCACATCGCCGATCTGGCCGACCTCGCGGACGCGTTCCCCGACACGACCATCATCTTCAACCACCTCGGCGGGCCCATCGGGATCGGGCCCTACGCCGGACGCCGCGACGAGGTCTTCGAGGTCTGGAAGCCGGCCGTGACCGAGCTGGCCCGACGTCCGAACGTGGTGGCGAAGGTGGGCGGGATCCAGATGGTCGTGAACGGCTACGGCTGGCACGAGCGCGACCGACCGCCGACCTCGGACGAGTTGCTCGAGGCCAACGGCGACTGGTATCGCCACATCATCGAGGCGTTCGGGCCGCAGCGCTGCATGTTCGAGAGCAACTTCCCGGTGGACAAGCTGTCATGCTCGTACACCGTGCTCTGGAACCAGTTCAAGAAGCTGACGCGGGGGTTCTCGGCCGACGAGCGGGCGGCGATGTTCCACGACACCGCGTTGCGGGTCTACCGGCTCCCGCGGGTCTGACAGGAGCAGGAGACGAGCTTCATGAAATCTTAAGGAAAATTTCAGGCTTTTCGCGACAGGCTTCATCGTAATCTCCGCCGGGTTCGGACTCGCCGGGGTCTTCACTCCCAGGTGTTGATGCCGGCGAGGAGGAACGCGAGACGACGGTGGCTTCAGCAGCGGGGCGCGTTCGCGCTCTGGCTCTCCGGGGCGGTGGCCCGGGCGCAGACGGGTAGCCTGCGCCCGGGCCATCGAGACATGTAGCCGGACACGGGGAGGCAACCCAGATGCGCAGACAGGGGACTGCAGGCAGGAGGCGGGAGGACCACACGACGCTCGCACGCCATTACAGCGCCCACGCCGCCGACCACGAGGCCGACGCGATACTTCACGAGCAGTTGGCCGACGCAGACGCGACTTCCCCGTTGGCCGACGCATTGCGTCACTACGCCGTGCATTCGAGCGAAGTCGCCGAGGCGTTGCGCAACCTGGCGGAGCGTCACGAAGCGATGGCCATGGACTGAGAAGCGGGGCCACACCTCGCTCTTCGTCAAGGCGCGTCTCCGGCCCGGCGTCACCCTGCCCCAGGCCCGACGCGGCCGTCGGGGCGGTGGCCGCGCAGCTCACCCGGGACCGCGTGGAGAGCTGGGACCCGGCCGGGCGGTTCGCGCTCCTCCCGCTCGGCGACGTGCTGCTCTTCCCGCCGATGGACATCTTCATCCGGGCGGCGGCGTGGCTGTTGATGGTGGTCGTGGGGCTGGTGCTGCTGCTGGCGTGCACCAACCTCGCCAGCTTCCTGCTCGCGCGCGCCCTCGATCGGCGCAAGGAGGTCGCGGTGCGCCTGGCGCTGGGCGCGTCGCGGGGGTCGCTGGTGCGGCGTCTCCTGACCGAGACGACGCTGCTGAGCCTGCTGGCCGGGGGCGCCGGGGTCGGGCTGGCGGTCTGGTCGCTCGGCGTGCTGGCCACCGCGGACCTTCCCCTGCCGACGCCGGTCACGCTCGATCTCCGCCCTGACGGGACCGTCCTCGGGTTCACGTTCGGCGTCTCGGTCGCGGCCGGCGCCCTGCTCGGTCTGGTGCCGGCGCTGCAGAGCACCCGGCCGGACGTGGCGGGCGCCCTCAGAAGCGAGAACGCCGGGGGCGGCCAGCCCGGTCAGCTCCGGTGGCGCAACGCGCTGGTCGTCACGCAGCTCGCCATCTCGCTGGTGCTGCTCGTCGGCGCCGGCCTGTTCCTCCGCAGCTTTCAGCAGGCGCAGTCGGTCGACCCGGGCTTCGGCCGCGAGCCGACCGCCCTGATGACGTTCCTGACGCCGGCCACCCGGTTCGCGCCCGACGAGGCGCGCATCTACACGCGGCGCCTTCTGGATCGCTTCCGGGCGCTCCCCGGCGTCGAGGCGGTCGGCGCCATCAGCAACCTGCACCTGAACCCGCTCAGCCAGAGCACCATCGACTTCAACGTCGACGGGTTCGAGCCGCCGACCGACCACGGCGCCTTCATCGCGGACCGGGTGGAGGTCGAGCCGGGGTTCTTCGAGGCGGCAGGCATCGAGATTGTCCGCGGGCGCAACTTCAACGACGCCGACCGGTCGGACACCCGGCCCGTGGTCATCGTCAGCGAAGCGATGGCCCGTCGCTTCTGGACGGACGGCGACGCGGTCGGGCGGCTCGTCCGGCGGCGCGACCCCGATCCCCCCTGGCTCGTCGTCGGCGTGGCGAGCGACGCGAAGGTGAGGCAGCTCGGCGAGTCTCCCCGCGACATGGTCTATCTCCCGTACTCGCAACGGTTCACGCCGTCGCTGACGGTCGTGGCGAGGACGTCCTTCGACCCGGAGCGGACGGCGCTCGCCCTCCTGGCCGCCGGTCGCGAGCTCGATCCCGACCTGCGGGTCCTCGAGACGAAGACGATGGACCGCCACCTGGCGCTGATGCGGCTGCCCCAGCGGCTTTCCGCCTTCGTCCTGTCGGCGTTCGGGGTGCTGGCGCTGGCGCTCGCCGCGGTCGGCCTCTACGGGGTGGTCAGCTACGGCGTCGCCCGGCGGACGCGCGAGATCGGCATCCGGAAGGCCCTCGGCGCCGACGGCCCCCGCGTCGTCCGGCTGCTCGTCGCGGGCGGCCTCAGGCTGGTGGTCATGGGCGGCGCGCTCGGGCTGGCCCTCGCCGTCGTCGCGACCCGCCTGCTGGGCGGGCTGCTGTTCGAGGTCGACGCGCTCGACCCGCTGACGTTCGTCGGCGTGCCGCTGGTCCTCGGCGCCGCGGCCCTCCTCGCCGCCTGGCTGCCGGCCCGCCGCGCCAGCCGGGTCAGCCCCGTCGTGGCGCTCCGGACCGACTGAGTGCCGGCCGGCCGCGCGACGAGTGAGCCCCGGTTTCGTACACGAGGCTCTGGTGGGGCATCCTCGGCTCCATCTCCGACGCCACCGGGCGCCTGGAACACCTGTGGTTGTATGCAACAAATGTGATGCGAGCGGTCCGCGGAGCCCACGCGGCCCGAGTTCTGGCCGGGACCGCGTCGCGCTGCTCACCGGCCGTTTCTCGCGGCGTCGATGACGGCGTCCCGATCGCCACGCTCCCAGAGGTCGTAGGCCGCCTCGTCGGAATAGCCGGCGATGCGACAGAGGATGAAGAACGCGGGCAGGGCGTGTCCCTCGCTCTTCCACCGCGCCATTTCGATGAGCGACGCCAATGCCCGTTCTCGCAGCGCCGCGAGAAGCTCCGGATCCCGATCCGCGGACATCGCCATCAGCGCGCCGGACGCCTTGTTCCGGTCGGACCACACCGGCGAGTTCAGCAGCTCGATGAACGGTTGCGCGGGAACGCGCGGGACGGACCGACTCGTGCCGGGCAGCATGTCGGCGAACACCAGCAACGCTCGCATCGCGTTGTTCCGCACGGCGGCGGACGCGTCGTTCATCCCGTGCACGAGGTCTTCGACCACTGCCTGCTTGTCGGCCGCGTAACCGAGGACTTGCGCGGCCAGCGCTCGATGGGCGGCGTCCGATGAGCTTCGCAGGACGAGGCGCAGCTCGGAGAGGTCGCGCGCCGCGTAGAGGACGAACCGCTCCTGAACGGCGCGGACCGCGGGATCGTCGACCAGGGAATGGCCGCGGGACCGGTCCTCTCCGACGTTGCCGCGCAGAACCGCGAGGCGGAGCGCGTTGTCGGCCTCGTCGCCGGCCCGCACGATGTCGGCGGCCAGGCGCGCGTCGCCCCGGGGCTCGGCGCGAAGGCGCATGGTCGCCGCGCCCGGCTCCTCGACGCCGACGTACACGATGGCGCGCCCCGCGTCGCAGCAGACGCGCTGGATCCGGGCGCGAGCGATGTCAGGCGACCTCGCGAGGCGGTCCTCGGATTCCTTCAGAAACGCCGGTTCTTCGCCGACTGCGAATGCGATGGTGTCGCCTTCCGTGAAGGTCAGCATCTCTCGAACCTGGCGTACCGACATGCGGCTCAGGCCGTAGACGTCGATGATGCCTATCTCGAGCTCCTGGCCGTTCACCCCGCACGGCGTCCCCAGCGCGAGGGTGACCAGCACGGCTGCCGTCTTGACCGCTCCGTTCATGAATCGAGTCCTCCGGCTGGCTGGCACGGGGGCCGTCCAGCAGCTCGAGGGTCCGGAGGATGAGGAGGTCGAGGGCCCCCCAACCCCACATGGACGCCCCCCGGAGCCTGGGACCGGCCTGGGATCTTCAGTTCCTGGTTTGTTCGGGAGGTTCCGGTTCGCCCGGGCTTCCAGGTTTCGTCGGGTTCGTTCCGGTCGTCCGCCGGGCCTTTTGCTTCGCGATTAGCTGTAGTCGCCTTTCGTCTGCCTTGTCGTCGTCCCGGTCCGTCCTCTTTGATCGGATCAGGTCTTCCAGGCCCACGTAGGTCACAACCACGTCCTCGACCGTTATCGTAACGACCCCGTCTTTCGCGTTCCTGTAGTTGAGAGACCCTGCGCTCTTCAGGATGTCGACTCGCGGATCGTCGCCGATTATCGTAATGGGCCGCGCGTCGACAGTTTCGGCGTCGAGCTCTCGAGCCATTCCGTAGGGGAGCTCGGCGAGGGCCTCCAGTATCCGCCTCGTATTCTCGATGTCCCGAGGCACCAGGATGTCCAGATCCTTGGTCGCTCTCACATGGCCGTGGAGGTTGACGGCGATGCCGCCCACCACGATGTAGGCGGCGCCTCGACTGTTGAGCAGCCTGCAAACGTCGATCCACTTGTCACCAATTCCACGGGTTGGTCTGGCCATTCTTCCAGGTCTCGTACTCGTCGAAACTCTCGAAGGACGCGGTGAACCGAGGTCGCTCGTGCGGGTTCAGCCGCTCCAGACTGTCAGTCAAATCAGCCATCTCCCAGAACCGTCGTACGGCGGCGTCGGGTCCATCCGGCGTCTTGGCCGTTTGTTCGTCTTCCCATCTCTGGTACGCTTCCCAGCTCTCGAATGAGATCGCGTACCCGGCCTTGTGCCGGTCGTTGCTCGTGGCCACGGTGCTCTCGTCTCGTTTCGCCAGCGGTGCTGCTGCTTGCTGTCTGTGCCGTCCTTCCCTCGATGGCATTCTACCCTGCGCGCCTGGCTGCCGGTCCCGCCACGCCGGCCGGATCAGTGTGCGAGCCTGATTGAGCCGTGACCACTGGAGGGCCGGCGCGGCGGACCGGAGCCGCGTCCACGATTTCGATGCTGACGCGGGCACTGTCGCCGCAGCGCCTCAATCAACCGGTCTCCAGCACCTGGGCCACCGCGGTCACGATGCGGTCCCATTCCCGCCTCTGCGCCGCGAGCTGCCGGCGGCCGGCCGCGGTGAGCACGTAGGACTTCACCCGCCGCTTCTCCGCGTTGGTCGTCCACTCGCCGGCGATCCACGCCTCGTGCTCCAGCCGGTGCAGGGCCGGGAAGAGCGACCCCGGCTGGACGACGAACGTCCCCCGCGTCACCTGGCGGATCCGCTCGGCGATGGCCACGCCGTGGAGCGGGCGCAGCTCGAGGGTGCGGAGGATGAGGAGGTCGAGGGTGCCCCGCAGGAGGTCGGTCTTGTCGGGTCGCGGTCTCATGTCGTCGCTCCGGTGTCGAATGAATATAGACAAGCGATATTGAAATCGTATATTTTCTCGCGGTAGGCGGCAAGGGGGGGAATGCATGCGCTGGCTCGACGCGATCGTCCTGCGGCTCCGCACCGCTCTTCGGCGCGACCGCGCCAACCGCGACCTCGACGCGGAGATCGCCTTCTACCTTGAGCAGGAGGTGGAGAAGAACCTCGCCCGCGGCCTCAGCCCGGAAGAGGCGCGGCGCCGGGCGCGGCTGGCGTTCGGCTCGCTGGACGCGGCCAAGGACGACTGCCGCAACGCGTGGGGTTTCCAGGCCGTCGAGAACCTGTCCCGCGACGTGCGCCACGGTCTGCGCGGGTTGTCGAGGGCCCCCGGCTTCACGACGATGGTGCTGCTGACCCTCGGCGTCGGCATCGGCGCGACCACCCTCGTGTTCGCGGTGGCGTGGGCGCTGTGGCTGCGCCCCCTCCCTTACCCGGAGGCGGAGCGGCTCGTCGCCGTCGAGGCGGTGCGCGAGCAGGGTCCGCCGGCCGACGTGGTCAGGCATCCCTCCTTCGTCGCGTGGCGCGACGGGACGACGACGCTCGACGCCATTGCCGCGTTCGCGTTCTCGTCGCGCGACCAGAACCTCACCCTGCGCGGCGAGCCGGAGCGCGTCGTCACCCTCATGGTGACCGCGGGGTTCTTTCCGCTGCTGACCAACGAGCCGTTCGCGGCCGGCCGCGGCTTCGTGGCCGCGGACGAGCAACCCGGCGAGGAGGGCGTCGTCGTGCTGGGCCACGAGTTCTGGATGCGCCGTTTCGGCGGCGACCCGTCGGTGGTGGGCGAGACGGTGAGCATGGACGGCCGCCCGCGGGTGGTCGCGGGCGTGGCCCCCGCCGGCTTCAGCTTCCCCGGCAGCGAGCGCGTGGACGTGTACCACCCGCACAGCTTCCCGCCGGTCTTTTCCGCGGACGGTCGCCAGGTCTTCATGGTGCTCGTGCACGTCATCGGGCGGCTGGCCCCGGGGCAGTCCCTCGAGAGCGCCCGAGCGGAGCTCGACGTGGTGCGCCGGCAGGGCGCCGCCACGTTCTACCCGTCGCCCAGGTGGTCCGGCGCCGCCAACCAGATGACGCGCGACGCGCTCCGCGTGCGGCCCCTGCACGACCAACTGGTCGGCGACGTCCGCGGCCGGGTGTGGCTGCTGTCGGGCGCGATTGCCTTGCTGCTGCTCATCGCGTGCGCGAACGTCGCGAACCTGCAGGTCATCCGGACCCTCGGCCGGCAGCGCGAGTTGGCCGTGCGCCTGACGATGGGCGCCACCCGGCGGCGCGTGGCCGCGCAGCTCCTGACCGAGACGCTGGTGATGGGCGGCCTGGCCGCCGTCGTCGCCCTCGCCGCGCTCGGCCTCGGCATGGGCGGTCTGCGAGCGCTGATCGCCGACACCGCGCTGTTCGCGGACACCATCCGGCTCGACGGCGCGACCCTCGGCTTCGCCGTCGTCACCGTCGTGCTGATGTGCCTGGTCAGCGTCGGCGCGGCCCTCGCGTGGCTGCCGCGCTTCCTGCACCGCGCGGCGGCCGGCCTGCAGAGCGGGGCCGCGGTCCCGCGCCGGCGGCTGCAGGGCGTGCTGCTCAGCGGGCAGGTGGCGCTGACCCTGGTCCTGCTCGTGAGCGCCGGGCTTCTGCTTACGAGCCTGATCCGCCTGACCGCGACCGACACGGGGTTCGATCGCCGATACCTGCTGACGTTCCGGGCGGTGTCGCACCTGCACGAGATGCCCCGGCAGGCCGCGTTCATCGACGGGGTCCTCGAACGCGTCGGCGCCCTGCCGGGCGTCGAGTCGGTCGCCATGACCGATCGCCTGCCGTTCGAGACGACGCCGACGAGCGAGATCGGCACCGCCCTCCGTTTCATCGGCCGCGACGATTCCGACGAGGAGCCGCCGAGGGTCCTCGGCGACACCGTCAGCCCCGGTTTCCTCGCCACGCTGGGCCTGCGCCTCGAAGCGGGGCGCGACCTCACCGCGCGCGACGGCGCGGAGGCGCCGCCGGTCGTCATCGTCAACCGGGCCTTCGCGCGACGCTTCTTCCCCGGCGAGCCCGACGCGCGAATCCTCGATCGCCCGCAGCTCGAGATGCCGGTTCGCAGCTTCAACCGCCAAGGAGTGTCCCGCGAGGCGGTGTCCATCGCCGGCATCGTGGCCGACGCCCGGACCGTCGGCCTCGCGGACGAGCCGGCGCCGCACGTCTTCAAGCCCTATGCGCAGTTCTACGCGGGCGTGCCGGGGTTCCTGGTCCGGACGAGCGCCAACCCCCTCGCCCTCGCGCCGGCAATCCGCGCCGAGCTCGCGAACCTGCACGCCGACGTCCCCCTGTTCGACATGGCCACGGTCGACGACCGGGTGGCGCAGTCCGTGGGCTCGGAACGGCTGAACACCCTGGTGGCCGGCGCGTTCGCGGCCCTCGCCCTGTTGCTGGCGGCGGTCGGCGTCTACAGCATCGCCGCCCACGTCGCCGCGCAGCGGCGCTACGAGCTGGGCGTGCGCCTGGCCCTCGGCGCCACCGCCCGGCAGCTTGTGACCCTGGTGGTCGGCCAGGCCCTCAGGCCGGTCCTCATCGGGGCGCTGCTGGGCGTCGGCGCCGCGTTCGCGTCGGGGCGCCTGCTCGACAGCCTGCTGTTCGAGATCGGCCCCACCGATCCCGGGTCGTTCGGCACCGCGACGGTGCTGCTTCTGGCCATCGCCCTCCTCGCCAGCTACGTCCCCGCCCGGCGCGCCTCGCGGGCGGACCCGTTCATGACCCTGAAGAGCGAATGAGGCTGCGGATCGTGTGCCCAGTACTCGGCACGCCCGAACCCTTCTCGAACCTCCGCGCGACCCTGCAGGCGAATCGGACCCAGCTAAATCGTCCTCGAGCCGCTCGACCTGAACGCCGAGAGCGCGATCACGGGAACGCGCCGACCGCACACCTCTGCGCCGTCGCCGCGGACGCCCCGATCACAGGCGTCGAGCACCGAGGCCGGAGTTGGAGTAGAATCAGCGACCGTGCCTTGGGCCATATTGACGACGGAATGCCGGATTGGTGATCTCCTGACGCGCGGCGACGTGTGTCATCTGTCCGCGGATCGTGGTGACGCCGAACGGTGCGGCGTGCTCCTCGGCGGGACCCCCGAGCTGGTCCGGCTGGACGAAATCCGGCCAGCCGTCTACCGCGTCGTCTGGTCGCTCTCGACTGCGGCGAGCGGACGGCTCCGACCGGCACGACCGCTCTCCTGATCGTCGTTCCCGGGGAAAGCCCGTAGCCCCGCCAGCCGGGGGGCGTCTATCGGCGTCCGCCATGGTCGACTAGGTCGTAGTCGTCGCGGCCATCCACGAGAACCCACGGGAGGCACATTCACCGGCACCCGGTCCGCGGGCGGACGTAGAATCAACGGGGACAGGCGGGAGATGCGCGCCGACAGCATACCGCAGCAACGAGGATGAACGACGGATCCAGGCTTGAGGAATGGCGCCGTCTGCGAGCTCGCGTGAAGGCCGAGGACCGCGACGACGAACCCGGGGTCCTCGCCCCCCCCGAAGCCTTCACGGACATACGCGGCACCGCCGAAGACCGGGCACGATTCGGAATGCCGATACCGCCGGAGCGGACGGGACCGGCGAGCGCCGCCGTCGCGCGGCGAATCACGAAGAGCTGCGCGGGCTGGCCGCGGCCGCCGATGACGCGGGAGTTCTTCGAGGCGGTGCACGCAACCGACCCCACCGGCCGCCAGGCCACGATCATCGGCATGTGGCTGCGCGAAGCACCGATCGACGAGGTTCTGCTGGCCTGCGCCGAAGAGGCCTACACCCTGCGCGAGCTGATCGCGGCCATCCACCGGACGGGGAACGCCCACCGACACCCGGCCCGGAACCGGGAGCTGAACCGGCTCGCGCGAGCGCGATGACACGGCTGGCCTTCCCGGAACCCGCCGCGGACCTGCTCGCGAGAAGCCACGAGATTCTCGACCGCCACGTGACACCCCACACGCCTGGCGAGGCGGGCTGGGCGATCGGGGGCGGCAGCGCCCTCGCAGCACGTTGGCAGCACCGCTGGAGCAAGGACCTCGACATCATCGTCGGGAGCGAGACGGAGTTCGCCCGGCTCACGGAAGCCGAGAACCCCAAGCTCTGGCGTGAGATGCGGGCGGCCGGGGCCACGACGATCGAATCCGAAGGCACCCTGCGGTTCAAGTTCGGCGAGCGGCAGATCGAGGTTCTGGGTGACGAGCTCACGCCAGCGACCGGCCACGAGTTGACCGAGCTCACCTGCGGCGACGCCGTCGTGCGGGCGACCATGCTCAGCACCGCGCAGATCCTCTACTCGAAACTCCACCACCGCGGCTTCGGCGCCCCGGTGCGCGACCTGTACGACATGGCCGTCGCCTACCGCCGCGCGCGGGGCGCGCTCGCAATCGCCGTCAACGCGCGGCCGGACCGGCTCGTCAGAACCGCCGCCTGGACGTGGAGCGCGCAGAACGACGACTACCGGAAGGATGCCGAGGCGGAGCTGAGAGACGTGCCCGCGGAGTACAGGCACATCCAGGAGAACCCCGGGTCCCACGCGGAGACCGCCGTCACGGAAACCCGGTACGAGTTCATGACGATTGACGTAACTCCGGGGACCATCGCCGTACGGTACGGCAGCGACACGTTTGAACGGCAGGCCGTGTACAGGACCTCTGCAGAGGCGCGCGAACGCTTCGAAGCCGATGGACTGAACAGCGCCCTGAAGGCCAGGGGATGGAACCCGAGACGGATCCTGGACGAATCGACGACCGCGCTCGAAGAAGGCCAAGTGCTGACCATCATACCGATAGCCGGCAGCATCCGGGGTAGGCGCCCCGACAGGCCGTGTGCACCCGCCCCTTGATGGCGCTCGTCCTGAGCGAGCAGGGAGACTTGGCGCTGGTGGACGCGACACCCACGGGGTTCACCGAGAGATGCCGAGAGAACCGCAGTTTCCGGGCCATGTCCTGGGGAGCAGCCTGGTGGTCATTACCCTCTGGCTCTGGAAGATGCTCCACGACACGTCGTGTCTGGCGCTGACGATGCCGTCCGCGCTCGGGATGGCGACGACATACGGACTGCTGCAGTACCACCTCCAGCGGCGGCGGTGGCTGCTGTCGTGCTGCCTCACCGACGGGTCGGGTCTCAGACGGCTGCTCTGGCGGCCGCGGCTCACGACGGCCCGATGTCTCTTCACGGCACTCCCGCTCACGGTCGTGCTCGCAGTATTCGTCGCGTTCGCAGACCCGGCCGAGTGGTACATGCTGCTCGCCACGGGAGTCCTCGTCCCGGTGCTGGCCGTGGCCGCCAGAGCGTGGCCCGGCTCGCACTTCCGGGACCGCTCGACTGACGTCGACCCCGTAGCGGCGCCCAGGAACATCCTCACGACCCGGATCGCGGGGACGACATGCCTGGCGGTCGGCCTGACCGGCTGCGTGCGTCCTTGGCGGCCCGCCGGTGCGGCAGGGTCGGGAACACCCACCCGGAGCGCCAGGGCCGGATGGCAAGTCCGCCAGTTCATGATGCTGGGCGCAGGGATCGCAATCATCGGACTGGTCGCCGGGGCCAGCTACTACGAGGGCCTCGAGCCGGACCGGGCGATCGAGCATCCCGCCCCGGCTCCGCTGCCGGTCCGGCCTTGTGACTGGGTCCGGGAGATAGACCTCCAGCAGCGCGCCGCCAGGTGGTGGGCCGCCGTGGAGGCCAGCCTGCGCAACGCGCCACTCACCGATACGCAGACGACGATGAGCGACGGCGTCGACGAGGCATTTGCCCCTGCGTACGACCGGATCCCGGAGTTCCTCGACTGGCACTACTCCGGGCCGAGCTGGACCTGGTGCCCCGAACAGAGACAGCGGGGGGAATCCCAGGCTGCGGGCCGGACAGGACGCAGATCGACCAGGACGCCTACGAGGCGATGCTCGACGCAGCGATCCCGGAGGGGGTCCGCCGCATGATCATGACAGCCGTACCCACCGGCTTCCTCGCGAGCGCCGCCGCCGCCCGGAGCGCCGGAGCTGGAACGAGGATCCTGAAGCGGCTGGCGCAACGGCAGGGCCGGCGGCTGGTGCCGCAGTTGGCCCGACTGCTCGGCATCGCGGGCGGAACCGGTGTCTGGTTCCTCCTGGACTCGCTCGCCCTGTTCGTCGACGAGCAGCTCACTCGCGACGAGTTCGAGGCGGAGCTGGCCGAGCTGGTCGACGAGCAGCGCGCCCAGATGAAGAGCATGCTGATGATCGAGGTGCACGAGATGCGACGGGTGACCCTGGCCCCCGGCACGCCGGCCGAGATAGTCAACCGCGACTGAGGGGGCGAGGCGAGCGGCCGACCCCAGGAACGCGGGAACCACGAGAACGCGCCCAGTGGGACGAGAGGGAGAATGGCGTTGGGGAAGGCAAAGCGGGGCGGCGGGGCGGGTCGTGGCTGACGTGGCGGTTTCCAGCGAAGGTCCCGTGCTGGCCCCCGGCGCCGGCGTCGTGATCCGCGACGCCGAGTGGGTGATCCGCCGCGTCGACCGCTGCCCGGACGGCGGCGACCAGCTCGTGTGTGACGGGCGTCTCTGAGCTCGTGCGAGAGCGCGAGGCGATCTTCCTCACCAGCCTGGAGTCCGACATCCAGGTCCTCGACCCCGCCGACACCCGACTGGTGCCGGACGAGTCGCCCGGCTTCGCGGACAGCCGGCTCTACCTGGAGAGCCAGCTCCGGCAGGCGGTCCCGAACGACGAGCGGATCCACGTCGCCCACGGGGCGGCGATGGACCCGGCGCCCTACCAGTTCGAGCCGGCCCGGCAGGCGCTACGGCAGCCGCGGCAGCGCATCCTGATCGCCGACGCGGTCGGACTGGGGAAGACCCTGGAGGCGGGCATCCTCGTCAGCGAGCTGATCGCCCGCGGCCGGGGCCGGCGCATCCTGGTGCTGGCCGTCAAGAGCATGCTCACGCAGTTCCAGAAGGAATTCTGGAACCGCTTCACCATCCCGCTCACCCGGCTCGACTCGATCGGCATCCAACGGGTGCGCAGCCGCATCCCGACCAGCCACAACCCGTTCCACTACTACGACAAGGCCATCATCTCGATCGACACGCTGAAGCAGGACGCCGAGTACCGCACGTACCTGGAGCAGGCCTACTGGGACGTCATCGTCATCGACGAGGCGCACAACATCGCGGACCGGGGTTCCGGGAGCGCGAGCGCCGGCGGCTCGCACGGGCGGACCTCGCTGCGCAGCCGCCTTGCCCGCCTGCTCGCGCGGCGGTCCGACACGCTCGTCATGTTGTCGGCCACGCCGCACGACGGTCGGGCGCGCAGCTTCGCCAGCCTCATGAACATGCTGGACGCGACCGCCATCGCCGACCCCGACGACTACACGAAGGAGGACTTCCGCGGCAAGGGACTCGTCATCCGGCGCTTCAAGAAGGACATCCGGAACCAGGTCCGCGACGCCTTCCGCGACCGGGAGATCGTCCGGCGGCGGTTTCCGGCGTCCGCGGCGGAGGAAGCCGCCTACGAGGCCCTGCTCGCGGTGAAGGTAGCGCGGCCGCGCGGATCACGTGAACCGCCGGCCAGCCTCGCGCGTGTCCTGGAACGCGCTGCTCGCGGTGCAGACGGCGCCGTCCGGGTCCGCGACGCGGCGGAAGCGTCGAGACCTCTTCCTCGGCGAATCGGCGGCGGCGGCGGCGACGCGGCGGAGCCGAGGTCGAAGCGTCGAGACCTCTTCCTCGTCACGTTGGAGAAGGCGCTGTTCTCCAGCCCGGCCGCCTGCATCGCGAGCGTCGACAAGCGAATCCGCCGAAGAGAGAGGGAGCTTGCGGAATCACCGAACGCGCCGGCGGCGGCCGAAGTCGAATCGTTGCGCGTCCTGCGCAAGGCTCTCGCGGTCATCGGCCCGGACGACTACGCCAAGTACCAGGCGCTGCTCGCCGCGGTCCGCGGCGGCACGCCCTTCGAGTGGAACGGCAGCGACCCGACGGACCGGCTCGTCGTCTTCACCGAGCGCATCGAGACGCTGAAGTGGCTGCGCGATCGGCTCGCGAAGGATCTGCGCCTGCGCGACGACCAGGTCGAGATCCTGCACGGCGGCCTGAGCGACGTGGACCAGCAGCGCGTGGTCGAGGACTTCGGCAACGCGGCGCGCCCGCTGCGCCTGCTCGTCTGCTCCGACGTGGCGTCCGAGGGCATCAACCTGCACTACCAGTGCCACCGGCTCATCCACTTCGACGTGCCGTGGTCGCTGATGGTCTTCCAGCAGCGCAACGGCCGCGTGGACCGCTACGGGCAGGAGCGGACCCCGCACGTCGTCTACCTGGTGACGGAGAGCGCGAACGAGACGATCCGCGGGGACACGCGCATCCTCGAGGTGCTGGCCGGGAAGGACGAGCAGGCCCACCGGAACATCGGCGATCCGTCCGCCTTCATGCGCGTCTACGACGTCGAGGCCGAGGAGGAGATCACGCGCGACGCCATCGCCGCCGGCGAGCGGGCGGAACGCTTCGACGCACGGCTGAGCCCGGCGGCCAGCGAAGGCGACGACCTGCTGGCGCTGTTTCTCGGTACCGGGAGTCCCGACGCCGAACCGCCGACCGAGACGCCGGAGCCGCCCCCGGCGCCGGCGTCGCTGTTCGAAAGCGATCTCGCCTACTGCGAAGCGGCCCTGCACCGGCTGCGCGAGAAGGACCGCGCGTTGCGGTTCGAGAGCGACGTGACCGGTACGGTTCTGACCCTGGACGCACCGGAGGACCTGCGCCGCCGTTTCGACCACTTCCCGCGCGAGGTGTTCCCCGGGAACGGCCGCTTCGCGCTGACGGCGGACCGGAACCGGATGCGGGACGCGATCGCCGAGAGCCGCCGCGACGAAACGGCGTGGCCGAGCGTCCACTACCTCTGGCGCCTGAACCCGGTAGTCGGCTGGCTGAACGACCGCATGCTCGCCGCGTTCGGCCGGCACGAGGCGCCGGTCCTGGCCGGCGTGCCGAACCTGGCCGCGGACGAGACGGTGTTCGTCCTCTCCGGGCTCGTCCCCAACCGCCGGAGCCATCCGCTGCTCTACGAGTGGGTCGCCGTGGCGTACCGCGGGGCGCGTTACGAAGCCGTGATGCCGTTCGAAGACCTGCTCGACCGCACCGGGCTCGGCCGCGACGGGATCGCGAACCGCGGTCGGCAGGCGGACGTCGACGTCCTCCAGCGCCTGCTCCCGGATGCCGTGGCGAAGGCCCGCCAGTGGGTGGTCGCGCGGCGACGCGACTTCGAGAACCGCATCAACGAGAAGCTGAACCGGGAGCTGGAAGGGCTGGAGAAGCTGCGCGCGCGCCGGCTCCGCCAGCTCGAGCTGCGGCTCGAACGGTCCGATCAGGCGGACACGTTCAAGCGGGCCCGTCAGGAACGCGGCCAGCGCGACATCGACACGATCTTCGACGAGTATCTGGATTGGGTCCAGGACACCATGACCACCGAGCCGCAGCCGTACGTCAAGGTGGTCTGCGTGATGACGGGAGAGCCGGCCAGCTCGTGATATATTCCAAGGCGATATATCGTTACTGGTGTCCTTGGCTGGACATCCCGAGGGAAGGGACGTGCACATGAGGAGAAGCACCGGAGAGACAGATGCCGACGGCGGCGACGCCGGGAAGATCAGCGCGAGGGCGGCCGACGCCGTGCCCGCAGGCCCCGCGCAGCGGAGCACGGGGTCGGCCGCGAATCGCGGAGCCGCCGCGAAGACGGGGACCCGACCCGCTAAGACGGAGGGCCGAACCGCGGAGACGACGGCTCCCGGACCGCGCGACGGCCGCAAGTTCGCCCGCGTGTTCATGTCCGGGCGCTCGCAGGCGGTGCGGCTGCCGAAGGAGTTCCGCTTCGACGTCGACCGCGTGATCATCCGGCGCGAAGGCCGCCACGTGGTGCTGAGCCCCCCGTTCAAGGACTGGGAGGACTACTGGAAGAACGGCGCGCGCTTCACGGATGATTTCTACGAGGCGATGGAGGAACTGGACAGGGAAGAGCTGCCGCTCGAAGAGAGGGAGCCGTTCGATTGAAGGTCATGCTCGACACGGATACGTGCATCCATGCGCGCAAGCGCTCGCCCGGCTTCGCGCCGCGGCTGCCGCTCGAACACTGCGGTGTCTCGGTCATCGTGGTGGGGGAGCTGGAGTGGGGTGTGTCGCGGTCGCATCGTGTCGAGGAGAACCAGGCCGCCCTGCGAGACTGGCTCGTATCCGTGCACGTGGTCGAACTCGATACGCGCGTCGCACGAGAGTACGGTCGCCTGCGGGCGCACCTGCGTTCCGTCGGCCGGCCGATCGGCCCCAACGACCTCTGGATCGCGGCCCACGCCCTGGCCCGGGACGTGCCGTTGATCACGCACAACCTGTCCGAGTTCCGGCGCGTGCCGGACCTGTCGGTCGAGACCTGGATGACCGCGTAACCCATGCCCGCCACGACCGCCGCCGCCTTCGCCGGCATCCACAACGAGAACGAGTTCTACAGCCACCACTACCTGTCGGAGATCTTCAGCGGCGACATCCGGGCGACGGTGGACGGCTGGCGCGACGCCGCGGAGGCCCGGGGCGGGCGGACGCCGTACGCCGCCCTGCGCTGTCAGCGGCCATCGAAACCTGACGGATTTCTCGACACTTGTCGAGGCGCTCGGCTCCGGCACCGGTTTTCGTGGATCTTGATGAAGGGAAGAACAACGACGGCTGTGGGCGCTGTGGGAAACCGCGTTCTTCGCGGTTTTCCAAGCTCCCTGAGGGCGCGCTCTTTGCGTCCTTGGGGAGCGGCGGCGTCCACGGCCCCGGCGCTGGCGGCCGGCACGGCGTTCGGGTAGCGTAGAGAGCGGACTCAGACGCGGGGTGAGGGCCCGGTTGTGCCGACCGGACCCTCGTGACCGCCCCGAGCTCCGACAGACCGGGCCGGTCCCCGTTGTTGTGCCACGGTTCAGGCCCGTTGTCCAGTCGGAGACCGCCCCGCGCGCTCCGACGCCGTGGAACAGCCCCTCTGCCAGAAGACCTGTCGACACTGCCACCGACTCTTCGCGATCTGCGCCGCGTGTTACCGCGGCCACGCCTACTGCACCCCGCGGTGCCGCGCGACTGCCCGCCGCCGGGCGGTCCGAACCGCCAGGGCCCGCCATCAACGCAGTCCCGAAGGGCGTCTCGACCATCGCGACCGGCAGCGCGCCTACCGCGCCCGGCGCCGCGTGACGGATCACACTTCCCCCGCCCCCCGGCCATCGG
Source organism: Vicinamibacterales bacterium (assembly GCA_965215105.1). Taxonomy (GTDB): domain Bacteria; phylum Acidobacteriota; class Vicinamibacteria; order Vicinamibacterales; family UBA8438; genus JAJEEA01. The sequence goes on along the minus strand of OZ244051.1, from coordinate 3,514,445 downwards.
ACAGACTCCCCGTCGCTGACGCCGCCCCGGTTCCCGCACCTGCGCCCACGCGGTGCGTGGTCTGCGGCCGGTCGAGCCGGTGGCTGACCCCGATGCGGGAGCCCCGCGCCGTGCGGGGAAGGAGGGACGATGATCACGCCCGCGCAACGCGCCGAGATTCGGCGCCTGTACTACGGCGAGCACTGGAAGATCGGGACCATCGCCACCCAACTCGGCCACCACCGTGAGACGGTCCGCGCCGCCGTCGAGCGCGAGGGAGCCGGCCGCCCCGGCCTGTATCGACCCAGCGCCCTCGACCCCTATCTGCCGTTCATCCGCGACACCCTGGCCCAGTACCCCAGCCTGCGCGCCACCCGCATCCACGAGATGGTCCGCCAGCGCGGCTATCCCGGGTCGGTCAACCAACTCCGACGCATCGTCAAGCGCCTGCGGCCCGAGACCGGCCGGACCGCCTACCGGCGGGTCGTCACCCTGATCGGAGAGCAGGCCCAGGTCGACTGGGGCTCCTTCGGCAAGGTCCGCATCGGCCGCGGCACCCGCGCCGTCTCCGGATTCGTCATGGTCCTCGGCTACTCCCGCGCCATCGCCGCCCTCTTCACCTTCGACCAGACCCTCGAGAGCTTCCTCCGCGGACACGTCGAAGCCCTCCAGGCCCTCGGCGGCAGCGCCCGCACCCTCGTCTACGACAACCTCCGCACCGCCGTCCTCGACCGCCGCGGCGCCGCCGTCCAGTTCCACCCCCGCCTGCTCGAGCTCGCCGGCCACTACCACTTCGCGCCCCGTCCCTGCACGCCGGGACGGGGCAACGAAAAAGGGAAGGTCGAACGCCAGATCCAATACCTGCGGCACGCCTTCTTCGCCGCCCGACCCTTCCGAGACCTCGACGACCTCAACGCCCAGTTCCGACGCTGGCGCGACGAGGTCGCCCACCAGCGAACCCACCCCGAGATGGCCGACCGCACCGTCGCCGACGCCTGGACCGAAGAGCAGCCCCGACTGCTGCCGCTCCCCGCCCATCCCTTCGAAACCGACCTCGTGCGCGTCGTCCGCTCCGGCAAGACACCCTACGTCCGCTTCGACCGCAATCTCTACTCCATCCCCCACACCCACGTCCGCAAGCCCCTGACCCTGCTCGCCAGCGACACCCGCGTCCGCATCCTCGATCAGCAGACCGAGCTCGCCAGCCATCGCCGCACCTACGACACCGGACAGACCGTCGAGGACCCGGCGCACCTGGAGGCGCTGCTCGCGGCCACCCGACAGGCCAACGTCCACACCACCCGCGACCGCCTCCGCGCCGCCGTCCCCGCCACCGCCGCCCTCTTCGGACGCCTCGCCGAACGCGGCGAGGCGCTGCGACCGCACGCCACCAGGCTGCTCGCCCTGCTCGACGACTACGGGGCGCAGGAGCTCGCCGCCGCCGTCGACGACGCCCTCCAACGGGACGCCCTCGGCGCCGGCTCCATCACCCACATCCTCGAAACCCGCCGGCGACGGCGCGGACTCAAGCCGCCGCTCCGGCTCACCCTGCCCGACCGACCGGGGCTGCGAGACCTCGACGTCCGGCCCCATGACCTGGAGACCTACGATGCCCTCGGACAACACGACCCCGACGACGCTGCCGACTGACCTCCAACGCCTCGGACTCAACCGCACCGCCGAAGACCTCGACGACCTCATCGCCCAGGCAACCCGCAAACGATGGAGCCCCGCCGTGCTGCTCGAACACATCGTCGCCGCCGAGCTCGAAGACCGCCAACGCCGAAGCGTCGAACGCCGCCTCGCCCGCGCCCGTCTCGGACGCTTCAAGCCCCTCGCCGACTGGGACTGGGACTGGCCCACCGCCTTCGACCGGCCAGCCCTCGAACGCATCCTCACCCTCGACTTCCTCGAACGCGGCGAGAACGTGATCCTCGTCGGCGCCCAGGGCCTCGGCAAGACCATGCTCGCCAAGAACATCGCCCATCAGGCCGTCCTCGCCGGCCACTCCGCCCTCTTCACGACCGCCGCCGACCTCCTGCTCGATCTCAACGGACAGGAGACCGCCCGCGCCCTCGAACGACGCCTCCGGCACTACACCCGGCCCTCGATCCTGGTGTGCGACGAGCTGGGATATCTCGCCTATGACGCACGGGCCGCCGACCTCCTCTTCCAGCTCGTCAGCCGCCGTTACGAGCACCGCTCCCTGCTCATCACCACCAACCTGCCCTTCAAGCACTGGGACACCGTCTTCCCCAACGCCTCCTGCCAGCCCGTGGGAGAAGTCCGGCCGCCGATCCGGCTCGTTCAGGCTGCTTCGCGATGAGCGATTGAGCCGACGGGAGCCGCCCGCGGCCAATTGACGCCCCAGGAGCCCGTCAGACGCCTCCAGAGGTCGATCAGGCGCCCGATCAGACCGCAAATGACGGAAAACGCCCGCCCCTGCAGGCTCCGGGGCGTGCCGACCCCGGTCAGGTGACGCAGAAGCAGCCCGAGGTTCAGTCCCGCCACGTGCACCAGCAGGCGCTTCAGAATGTTCGGGTGGCCCCGCAGGTAAACCCGCCGCATGCCGCCCGTTTCATACGCATGCGCGAACGTCCGCTCCACAACCTCGCCGCGGCTCTTCAGCAAGCGACGGCCCCGCTTGCCCCGAATCCGACGCCGGTTCCCGTACACCGGGTCCCGAGCCTCCGGGTGTTCCTTCCACGAGCGCCTGCCCCGGTCCGGTTCCGAAATGTAACTCCGAACACCCACCGCAGCCAGACCCACCAGCGTCTCGTTGCTGTGGTAGCCCTTGTCCGCAACCATCTCCGCAACTCCCGACCCCTCCGGCAACACCGCCTCCACCTGCTCCGCCGCCGTGACCGCCGTCTCCACCACCGTCTCCGTATCGCCCTTCTCCGCACCCTGAAGCGTCACACCAACCACCGCACCCGTCCCCAGGTCAACAGCATGCTCCACCTTGTGGGCCATGTGCGTGCTGCCGTCCTTCATCTTCGCGACCTTCGAGTCCGGGTCGTGGGGGTGCGTCCACTCCTCGTTCGACGTCTTCTTCTTCCGCTTCCGGTCAAAACGAGCCAACTCCTCCGCCGTCGGCGTTTCGATGCCGGACGCCTTCGCCAGACGCGTCAGGAACGTGTTGTAGTCCTCCCCCGTGTCCCGACGCACGATCGCCCGCATCGCCGCGTTCGCTTCCAGCGTCGTCGCGTCGATGCCCAACGTCTTCCCCTGAACCAAGCCCGACTCCGCCAACTGCTGCAACACCCACGTGAACACCGCCTCGTGAGTCTCCACCGAAAACAGACGCCGCGTTCGCGAAATCGTCGAATGGTCCGGAGGCGAGGCCGGCGCTGACAAGTGCAGAAACGATCGCACGCTCAGCGAATCCGCCGCCCGCCACGCAATCGCACGCTCCGAGTCCAGCCCCTCGAAGTACCCGATCAGCAGCAGCCGAAAATACCGGCCCGGAGCCAGACTCGGCCGCCCCATCACCGCGTAGAACTTCGCGCACAGGCCTTCCACGAACGCGTCGAACCCCGCCGCACCCAGAACCTGGTTCAGCCGTTCGTAGAACGGATGCCCCGCGCTTCGCGGCAGCTCGCCCGTCGCCAACCACATCGATTGCTGAGACCCGTCGTCACGCGTCGTGCCCATCGCCATACGTGCGAGTTTAGTACGTCAGGCCCATTCTGTCGATCCCTGAATCCCGACTTTTGCCACAGGCTGCTGCGCCGTCGCCCTCATCGACCGCCTGACCCACCACGTCGAGATCCTCGTCGTCGAGGGCCGCAGCTATCGACGCCGCGAGGCCGAGCTCAGCCAGCAGCAGCGCAAACGCCGTCGCCGCACCGACCCCGCCCCTGACGACGACCCGCCGCCGCGCCGTCGTCAACGAGGTCCGTCGACGAGTGTCGAGAAATGATCACTTCTTGGAGGTGGCGAACATGCGCGCCCTTGCCGGCGACTACGTGCGGTTCCGCCGCGACTTCGATCGCGAGCGGCGCGGCGAACGGCGGCTGACCCTGCAACGCGAGTGGTTCCGGCAGCTTCTCGGGGCGCTCGGCTACGCGTGGAGTCCGGCCAACCATCCGCTCGACGACGGCGACGAGGCGCCGGTGCTCTGCGCCGCGGGCGGCAGGGCCGGCGCGCCCGCGCTGCTCGCGCTCGGCGCCTACGACGCGGAGGCGGAAGGCGAAGACCCGCTGGCGCTCAGGCCCCACCGGCTGCAGTTCCACGGCGAGGCGCCGCCGCCCGAGGCGCTGCTGCGGGAGCGCACGTTCGTCACGGCGCTGATTCCCCCGGACCTGGCGATCATTCACACCAACGTCGCCACCGTCTTCCGGGAACTCGTTTCGACCGTAACTAACTATACAGACAGGAACAAGCACATGCATGCGGATAAAAAGACTGGAAATTGAGAACTTTCGGGCCATCGAGAAGGTCGCCATTGACGCTCACAGCACAATGGTTGTAATTGCAGGACCCAACGGCTGTGGAAAATCATGCATATTGGATGGGATACGATTCATCAAGTCCGCGTACGGGGGCTACGACCCTAACGAATGGGACCAGTGGCTAGGAGAATTTCAGATAGACCGACAACGGGATCCCTGGGAGATGAGAAAGATACTCCGAGACAAGAACAGAAGTGCGAGAATTGCAGTCACGCTAGAACTCCACCACAAGGAGCGGCTGCATCTCCAGAAACACGAACAAGAGATCGCAGAGGAGATTGCACTTAATCAAATAAATCCCGGATTGACGAGCCTCTTGCGAAACTCCTGAGGCTTGCGGCTTGGCGTAGACGCTAATACTCCTGGCGAACACCCACATGCCCCTGGGATCGGCGACTGGATCTCGACTCTGGGAAGCCGGCGGCTCGCCGAGAGGTGGAATAGGGCGGTCTCGACGTGCCCGACCGAGCGCCGGGACAACGGTGGGTGAACGACGCCCGGCGGGCACCGTGGAGCGTTGCCGGCGGTGCGCCGGCTATGACACCAGGCGCACGAGCTGGTCGGCGGTGAGCGCGAGCACGCCGAACATCACTAGTGTCCCACATTTTTGGTGATTTAGGCCCACGTCAGCGACAACTGGGGGTCGGGAGGGCCAAGACCCGGTGGCGACGGTGTTGTGAGAAGATCCTGGAGTGGCCGGCGTTCAAACAGGTTGAGCTGGAGTACCTGCAGCATCTTGTAAAGGCTCCAACTCACTCGCATGAGGAACTTGAGATACGCCAACAGCAGGTACATGCACATCGCCACCCATAGCTGGGTCAAGACTGCGTTCTTCGACCGGCCCACGAACCGCTTCACCTTCAGATGCTGCTTGATCCACTTAAAAAACAGCTCGATCTGCCACCGTGATTTGTAGATGTCCGCAATCGTTTTGGCCACCCACGTCGTGTTGTTGGTCACGAACACGTACCGGTTCTTCGTCTTCAGGTCCTTGTAGACCACCCGCCGCAGCGGCTCCGCATACGCCTTGCGGCCACGCGCGCTCGTCAGCTCGATCGTCTCGTCGCTGATGACCCCGGTCCCGGGGCGGACCGCGTGCGCTTCAGTGACCCCGTACCGCACGCCCCGCTTCAGGCGCGTCACGAAGGTCACGCCCTGCGCCTGCAATTGATGGAACCACTTGAAGTCCAGATACGCCCGGTCCGCCACGACCACGCTCCCGGCCGGGAATGTCCAGGTTCGGACCGCCGTGACGTCGGCGGTCTTGCCGTCGGTCACTTGGACGAAGCTCGGCAGATGACCCTCCTGATCCAGTCCGACGTGCAGCTTGACGGCCGCCTTGGTGCGTCGAAACGACGCCCACGGAAAGACCGACAGGCACAAGTCGATGGTGGACGCATCGACGGCGTACAACTTGTTCTTGAACCGAAAGCCGTGCCTCGGCGCGTGCGCCTGGCAGCGGCTCAACAGGCGTCCGAACAGCGCTTCGTAGAGAGTGTACGGCTGCTCGGTGTTGACCCGCGCCAGCGACGAACGACTGACGGTCCCCACGCCGAGATGATAGAGCTTGCGCCCCTGGGCGCCGAGGTTGCTCACGATGTCCCGCAGACTCTGTCGGCCCGTCAACTGCGCCAAGCCAAGGGCCACGAACTGCGCCCAGCGGCTCATGACGCGCAGCCCCTGACCGCACTGGTGCTCGCGCGCCTCGGCGTCGAATTCATGTCTCGGAAGGAACCTGAGGAGCTGTGCGAAGACTGTGTTATGATGGGCCACGGCTTGGATCTCCTGTCTTTGGAATGACTTGTGGCTAAATCATTCTACCAGACTTGGAAGGTTCAAGCCGCCTTTATTTGAAGGTGTGTGGGACAGTAGTGGCCGAACATGCAGTGGCACATCACCTTCGCGGCGCCACGGACCCGGACATGGCGACCGCCGAACTCGTCCTTGAGGCGGCCATTGACCCGCTCACCCGCCGTACGCTCGTTGTAGCGAACCTGCTCGGCAATCTGGAAGCCGAGGTTCTTCAGGCGCCGGGCTTCGGTTCGCAGTTCCTCCGCCAGCGCTTTGTCGCGGCGGGGGTTGGTGTCAATCAACGGGACGTGGCCGAGTGAGCGGCTGTGCTGCCGGATCGGCTCCGCGTCGTAGGCGGCGTCCATCAGGTCATACAGATTGGTCGTCCGCTCGGCCGACACCGTCGCCAGCGGAATGGCGGCCTGGCTGTCGTGCAGGGAGGCGGACGTCAGGAGGCAACTGATGGGAATCTGGCCGTCGGCCACGTCGAGGTGCAGCTTGTAGCCGACCCAGGTGTCCTTGTAGCCCTTGCTGTCTTTCTTCGTGCCCACATCACAGTCGGTTGGAAGGTCGTCGAGCATCGCCGGCAGGGTCATGGCCGCCTGCCGTTCGAGGCGGGTGAGGACCTTCGGGCGTTCCTCACCCTTCTTCGGCCGTCCCCGCTTGCGCTTGGGCCGCGGGGGCGTCTCTTCCTTCGCGGCCGGCTTCTCGCGAGCTTCGATGGCCGTCGAGTCGCGGGAGAGGTGACCCACCAGTCGGTCTCGGTGGGTGTTCCCGATCAACGCTTCGTGCACGCGCTGGGGCAACTGCGTGTCCGAGAACTCGGCGAAGGCGCGCGAGAAGACCGATTCGCTCGGCACCTCACTCCGTCGCTCCCAGCCGCAGATGCGCCGCAGCACCACATCGGTGTCCAAGCGGTCCAGCAGCACGCGCGTCGTCGGCATGTCGTAGACCGCCTTGGCCACGAAGGCCCGCGCCATCGCCGCGCGGTCCTTGGGCGGACGTCCCGGCACTCGGCCGCGCAGCGGAATCATCTGCTCGATACGGATGACCTCCAGGGTCTGCACCAACTGCTGTTGCTTCTCGGTCAGCGGACCCAACACGCACTCCAACTGCGGAAACAGGGCATGCTGGATCGACTGCCAGTAGGGGGCGAAGGCGACGCGCAGGCGATTCATTGCTGGTTGACCGTCCCTTTCACCTACTGTATGATAACCGGCAATGCGGACGTCAAGCAATGAATCGATGGCCTACGACGTGGCCGTGCGCCGGTACGAGCGGCAATACGATGCACTCAAGGCGGAACTGCAAACGCTCGGATTCATCGGCCAGGGCTCCGTCTCCACCCGCCGAATGACGTGTGGGAGGCCCGCCTGTCGCTGCCACATCGACCCGGAGGCGCGTCACGGCCCCTACCAGCCTGTGGCAAAAGTCGGGATTCAGGGATCGACAGAATGGGCCTGACGTACTAAACTCGCACGTATGGCGATGGGCACGACGCGTGACGACGGGTCTCAGCAATCGATGTGGTTGGCGACGGGCGAGCTGCCGCGAAGCGCGGGGCATCCGTTCTACGAACGGCTGAACCAGGTTCTGGGTGCGGCGGGGTTCGACGCGTTCGTGGAAGGCCTGTGCGCGAAGTTCTACGCGGTGATGGGGCGGCCGAGTCTGGCTCCGGGCCGGTATTTTCGGCTGCTGCTGATCGGGTACTTCGAGGGGCTGGACTCGGAGCGTGCGATTGCGTGGCGGGCGGCGGATTCGCTGAGCGTGCGATCGTTTCTGCACTTGTCAGCGCCGGCCTCGCCTCCGGACCATTCGACGATTTCGCGAACGCGGCGTCTGTTTTCGGTGGAGACTCACGAGGCGGTGTTCACGTGGGTGTTGCAGCAGTTGGCGGAGTCGGGCTTGGTTCAGGGGAAGACGTTGGGCATCGACGCGACGACGCTGGAAGCGAACGCGGCGATGCGGGCGATCGTGCGTCGGGACACGGGGGAGGACTACAACACGTTCCTGACGCGTCTGGCGAAGGCGTCCGGCATCGAAACGCCGACGGCGGAGGAGTTGGCTCGTTTTGACCGGAAGCGGAAGAAGAAGACGTCGAACGAGGAGTGGACGCACCCCCACGACCCGGACTCGAAGGTCGCGAAGATGAAGGACGGCAGCACGCACATGGCCCACAAGGTGGAGCATGCTGTTGACCTGGGGACGGGTGCGGTGGTTGGTGTGACGCTTCAGGGTGCGGAGAAGGGCGATACGGAGACGGTGGTGGAGACGGCGGTCACGGCGGCGGAGCAGGTGGAGGCGGTGTTGCCGGAGGGGTCGGGAGTTGCGGAGATGGTTGCGGACAAGGGCTACCACAGCAACGAGACGCTGGTGGGTCTGGCTGCGGTGGGTGTTCGGAGTTACATTTCGGAACCGGACCGGGGCAGGCGCTCGTGGAAGGAACACCCGGAGGCTCGGGACCCGGTGTACGGGAACCGGCGTCGGATTCGGGGCAAGCGGGGCCGTCGCTTGCTGAAGAGCCGCGGCGAGGTTGTGGAGCGGACGTTCGCGCATGCGTATGAAACGGGCGGCATGCGGCGGGTTTACCTGCGGGGCCACCCGAACATTCTGAAGCGCCTGCTGGTGCACGTGGCGGGACTGAACCTCGGGCTGCTTCTGCGTCACCTGACCGGGGTCGGCACGCCCCGGAGCCTGCAGGGGCGGGCGTTTTCCGTCATTTGCGGTCTGATCGGGCGCCTGATCGACCTCTGGAGGCGTCTGACGGGCTCCTGGGGCGTCAATTGGCCGCGGGCGGCTCCCGTCGGCTCAATCGCTCATCGCGAAGCAGCCTGAACGAGCCGGATCGGCGGCCGGACTTCTCCCACGGGCTGCTACCACTACTGGACACGCAAAGCGCACGGAAAGACCGTCGGCTTGAAGCTCACCGAAGAAGAACTCGGTATCTACCGGGAGTGGATCGAGAACAATCGTGAACTGGAACGGCTCGTGAAGGAAATGCGCCGCGTCTCTTCGCAGGTGCTTGCCCTCATCACAGGCAGACAGGCTCCATGAACCCCTGCGTCTCCGGCTCCCCGGCGCCGGTGGCGGTCACCGCCATCCTGCGAACGCTGCTTCCAGTCCACTGACCCTCACGCACCCGTCGCCCCAGGCAGAAACTCGGCCGAACACCCTTTTTGCAAGAGGCTCTGACGTATCGCAATTGGAGACAGCGAATACACATATCGGGAGAGCAAGGGCAGGATTTTCTGCGACGGGTGTCACACCTGACGAACACCCTCGTAGAATTGATGAGAGCGGAATTGCAAAAAGACGATCACTCCGGAGCGGTCACGATCCAGCAAGACGGTCGGGTGGTGATTGAGAGAAACTTGGCGCTGGAGAGCATTTGGAGAATATACGAACCGCAGCATGTTGGGCTTGTAGACTATCACGGATCTCATCGGCACTATGCTAGAGAACAAATAGGTGGCGTAAACCTGAACCTCAGAACACAGGAAGAACAACAAAAACAAAGCACGCTCTACAATTACGCTATTGCCGTCTCCAGCGTCGTCCTCCGCACATCCGCGGTTTTGCAAATAGGTATGGAGGAATGAGATACGAGACGATGAGAAATATGATTATAAATACTATGGCGAATAATGGCGTACGACCTCCTGGTATGTTGCGAGTGTTAGAGCGTATAGACAAATGGGACAGGAGTGCAACAACGTAGAGAAAGCCATGTTTATGGTGGCCCGCGACACGTCACACACCCGCATGGCGCTGAAGGGTCGTTGGTATGCGGCTCTGCGACACGAAGCCCGGTGCTTGTCGAGAGACAAAAAGTCCACGCTCTCGCGGTTGTCGTCGACAGCGTCATGCAAGTCGGAGCCGAGTGCAAGATATCTGTCGTCGGCGCACATGGTGTGCTCGGACGAGAACGGGCGGTGGACATTGCGGCGCGGTGATCAAGACATCGCTTGCGCTAGACAATGGTGTTTGCATGCAAACACGGATATCCCGGTCTCCGGATCCGGCAAGCTTTGACGACCACGTGGATTTGCTCACCCGTCTCGACAGGCCCGCGGATCGCGTCGTGGGCCTGCAAACTGAGGATGGCTGATGGCCACGGTAGCCCCCGGTATCGGCATGCGGCCGGACGTCGACGTCTACTCGCTGTCAGATATCCCGGTGAACGATACCCTGGAGTGGCAATCCCAGATGCGGGGCCAGGACGTACAGACCATGACGCCAGCCGAGCCGGTCTCTACGTTCCGCTGGGCCACGGCAAACGAATCGGGGATGTCCGATGGAACGTCAGCGGAGGGAGTCCAGCGTCCACGCGGACCGAGGTCCGCGTGGCTGACGGACGCCTTGCGGGCCTTGTCGGAAATGGACGACGAGATCGCCGAGAACGGCCTTCCAGAAGTCAGCGCGACCGCCAAGAAGGAGGCGGAGCGGATCATCGTCGCCTATCTGAAGTTCCTCATGCGAGTGAGCTGGAGCCTTTACAAGATGCTGCAGGTGCTCCAGCTCAACCTGTTTGAACGTCGGCCACTCCTGGATCTTCTCACGACGCCGTCGCCGCCGGGTCCTGACCCTCCCGACCCCCAATTGTCGCTGACGTGGGCCTAAAATCGCCAAAAATGTGGGACACTAGTGTCGTCGCCTTGGCGCGGCACCCATGGGCTCCCACGATCTACCCCACGCAGGATGGCGAGATCGCCATCCACTTCAAATCGCCGGACTCGCCCGGTTCCGTGGTCATCCTGCTCGACAGCCACGGACACGGAGAGTGCTACGCCTACAGCGGTGGGCGCCGTCGACACGCCCACTACGACGTCGCGTCGGACCTGCCCGACGGTTTCGTCATTGAGCAATTGAGCGCCCTGGTGCCGGAGCGGATGGCTCCTTCCGGGACTTCGGCAGGCCTGGGCGCGTCCGCCATGATGCTTCTTGCCGGTTTGCCGACTGGACTGTAGGCGAGCGACCGCATGAAGAGTCCCGTCCATCTCGACCCGTGCGACGACACCGCTTTCCGGAAGATGGGCGCCTGAAGGGATCGGACGACTCCGAGTTTCGTGGCTGGAGCACACATGACGACGATCACCATCGAACTGCCGGACGAGTTGGCGGAAGAGGCGAGGAGCCACGGGCTGCTCGCCGCTGGCGCGGTCGAGGCCATGATTCGGGAAACGCTTCGTCGGCGCGCCGGAACGGAGCTTCTGGAGGTGGCGGACAAGCTGGCCGCGGCGGAGTTCCCCCGGATGACGATGGCGGAGATTCAGGAGGAGGTGAACGTGGTCCGGTCGGAAAGGCGACGACGTGAGACTGGTGTTTGACACCAACTTCGTGGTGTCGGGGCTGATTTGGGACGGTCCGCCGAGACGACTGCTCGATTTGGCCGTAAGTGGCGATATCGCGTTGTTTTCGAGTCCGGTCCTGCTCGACGAACTCGCCGGCGTATTGGAGCGCCGGAAGTTCGTCGCTTTGTTGGCTTCACGCGATGTCACGGCAGCGTTCCTGACGCAGCGATACGGCGCGGTCACGACATTGGTCTTCCCGGCTCGGGTGGGTCGGACGGTGCCGGCCGATGCGGACGACGATCACGTGATGGCGGCGGCGTTGACAGCACGAGCGGATGCCATCGCGACCGGCGATGGACATCTACTGGCGCTGGATCCGTACCGGGGAATCCGGATTCTCTCTCCGGCCGCAGTACTGCAGCTCTTCAACCGCAGGGAAACTGCGAGCGATGCATAGCGTGATGGGAGAGCGTCCAACTCGGCTCTGGCCCGGTCAACCGACTCCCGCGCCGCCGTGCCCGTGCCCGTGCCCGTCCCCGTCGTCCGCCAGTGACGTCACGCACGCCAGCAGCTCCGCGCCGGTGTCGCACCGCACGAGCCACTCGCCCGCCTCCGCCAGCAGCTCCGGGTCCGCGACCCGCGCCAGCACCTCCGACAGACGTCCGGCCGTCTCCGGGCCGAACCGCGTCGTCGCCAGCCGGAACAGCAGCGCCCGCTGCTGGGCAATACCCTGTTCACGACCTTGTTCGAGGCCCTGCTCGCGACCTTGCTCGACGCCCTCCCGAAACCACTGCTTCGGCCACTCGGCGACCCGTTCCTCCAACGTCATGCACACCTCCTCCAGCGTCCGCATCGGCGGCAGTTCCGCGCCATCCGGCGCCAGCCGCTCCGCCAGGCGCCGAGCGTTGGCTGTACCTGGTGGTGTTGCTGGAGTTCCAATCGCAGGACGAGCCGCGGATGGCTCTGCGCATTCTCACCTACACGGGCCTGCTGTTCGAGGAGCTGGTCCGCAACGGGGCGGTGGCGACGGGCGAACCGCTGCCGGCGGTGCTCGTGGCGGGCGACTCTTTGAGATGCGGGAGTTGATCGCGGCCGTGGGACCGGAGCTGGCGCCGTACCAGCCGGCGCAGCGGTACTACGTGGTTGACGAGCGGCGCCTCGCGGAGGACGATCTACCGAGCGACAACCTGATGACGTCGGTCGTGCAGCTTGAGCAGAGCAGGTCTTCGGTTAGCGGGTCGTGACGAGAAAATCCACGAAAATGTGTGCAGGTACCCCGGGCATGTGCCGAATGTGCCGATACGTGAAGTATGGCGCGCAAGAAGGGCGACCGCGGCGATTCGCAGGGTCCTGGGCCTCGGCGGGACCCGCGGGACGTGCGGCGCATCGAACGCCTCGAGCGAGACAAGGCCAAGCTGATCGAGGAGCGGGATCGCTGGAAGCGCCGCAGCGAGCATCTGGAGAAGGAGCTCGAGGCGGCGCAGCGCGCCGGACGCCGACAGGCGGCGCCCTTCGCCAAGGACAAGCCGCAGGGGAGCAAACGGCCTCCCGGGCGACGAGCCGGCGCGGAGTACGGGAAGCACGGATGCCGCCGTCCGCCGACACGGGTTGACGAGACGCATGCGGCGCCGGTCCCGACGATGTGCCCCGACTGCGGCGGCGCGGTCGCGCCGGACCGGGTGGAGGCCCAGTATCAAGAAGACCTGCCGGCGGTGCGCCCCCTCGTGCGGCGCTTCAACGTCGAGGTGGGTCACTGCTCGCAGTGTCGGCGTCGCGTGCAGGGCCGGCACCCGTTGCAGACCTCGGATGCGTTGGGCGCAGCTGCCGCACAACTGGGACCGAACATCGCCGCGCTGGTCGTCGAGCTGCACACCGAGCTGGGCATGCCGCTGGAGAAGGTGACCCGCGTTCTGCGGAACGAGTTCGGACTGCCCGTGACCAAGGGTGCCCTGGTCCAACTGCTGCACCGTACCGCCGACGCGGCGGCGCCCGCGTATGGGGCGCTGCGCGAGCAGATCCGCCGCAGTCCGGTGGTCACGCCGGATGAGACCGGCTGGCGGGTGAACGCACTCCGCTACTGGCTGTGGGCGTTCTCCACCCCGGAGACGACGGTCTACGCCATCTGCGACGGGCGGGGGTTCGAGCATGCGGCTGCGGTCCTCGGTCCCAACTTCTCCGGCGTGCTGGTGCGGGACGGTTGGGTGGCCTATCGGGGCTTCAAGAACGCGCCGGCCCAAACGTGCGTCGGTCACCTCTTGCGCCGTTGCAAGGACTTGCAGGCCGCTCATCCCGACAGTCCCTGGGCGGGGAAGGTGCAGGCGGTGCTGCAGGACGGTCTCGCCTTGCGGGACCGCTGCAATGCCGGCGACATCAGCGAGCACGGTCTGGCTTCGGCCCGCGGCCGGCTCGCCGCCCGGCTCGGCCGGCTGATCGACACCCCGCCGCCGTTGGCGTTGGCCGAGCGCTTTGCCAAGCACCTGGCCAACGAATTCCCGGCGGTGTTCCTCTTCTTGTGCGACCCGTCGATCGACGCCACCAACTGGCGGGCCGAGCAGGCGATCCGCCCCGCGGTGGTCACCCGCAAGGTCTGCGGCGGCAACCGCACCCGGCGCGGGGCGGACACCCAGCAAGTGCTGGCCAGTGTCGTGCGCACCGCCCGCCAACGCCATCTCGACCCCCGCGCTCTGATCACCACGATGTTATGCGCCCGCGAACCCGTCGTGCCCGAAGCGCTTGCCCTGCCGCCACCCTCCTGACGCCGGCCATCCAAGCTCTGCGAACCCCGGGTCCGCACCACCCTTCTCGCGTCGCGCCGAGCGCAACCGCCCGCGCCCGCTCCACCTGGAACGCCGGACCGAGGGTCCACGAGTGACCGCCGGCGTTCCCGACGACCCTCCAGGCCACGTGCCCGCTTGCGGCGTCCGCCACGAGAGTACCCCCCCACACGTCCCAACCGGGCTTGCTCGCGCAGGCCACCCAACCAAGCAGCTTGTTCTGTTTCCATGCACCAAGGTCGACCCGCCAGAATCGACAATCCGTGCGACGGCGCAGCCCCGCTGAGCCGCAACTTTCCGACCGTCCGACCCATTCACTCCTACTTTCCACGGGCAAAAGCCGATCCCTGACCCGGTAACCGAATACCAGAGCAGTTCGGCGGCCGATTTGGCGCACGTCCTGGAGGCTCTGTCGGCTACGCTGAGCGACCCGGGCGAGGCGGGGCTGCGGCGCGTCTTCGTCGACTGGGTGCGACAACTGGCGGAGCCGCTCGCGCCCCCCGGCGCGGCGTTGCCGCCGATACGGACGCTCGAGGAGTTGAAGATGACGTTGGTGGAACGCGTGGCCGAGTGGCCGAAGCAGTGGCTTCAGGAACGCGCGCTCTTGCGTCGGCAGGCGGCGTTGCGGTTCGGCGAAGAGACCGCGGCGCGGGCGGCGCCGGTGCTGGAGCGGATCGCGAACCCGGAAGGTCTGGCCGCCGCGGGCGACTGGATCGTGCGGGCCGACGCCGGCGACGAGCTGGTCGCGCGACTGATGCAGCTCGCGGCGGGTCGGGACACGGCTTGAGCAGCCGGTCCGCCAATCCACGACTTTCTCGCCCGACCGGAGAACCTCGCCAAGGAGCCGTACTACGTCTTCCCGCCCGAAGACGAGCTGCCTTCTGCGCTCGAAGTGCGTGGATTGATCAGGGACGTCGAATAGTGGTTTACCGATACCGGGACTCGAACGCGCTCCAGGAGCGGCTCGCAGAGTCGGCCGGCCGCCGAGCCCGATGATACCCTCCGTCGTCGCCGCCGAGGTCGCCGGCGCGCTCCGCGACTTTCTCGCCACCGGCTTCGGGCCGTCCAACCCCGCGCTGGCGCATGTCGTCGACGACTTTCTGGCCGAGCCGGACAACCTCGCCAAGGGACCGTACGTCTCCATCGCGCTGCCGTTCCAGCCGGCGCCGGAGGGCGGCGAGCCGTTCCCGGACGTACCGCTCGGGTTCACGCCCTACCGCCACCAGCGGACGGCGTTCTCGCGTCTGGCCGCGGGCGCCGGGCGGTCGACGGTGGTCGCCACCGGCACCGGCTCGGGCAAGACGGAGTGCTTCCTCTAACCGATTCTCGACCATTGCCGGGCGCAGGCCGGCACGCCGGGCATCAAGGCCATCCTCGTCTACCCGATGAACGCGCTGGCCGCGGACCAGGCGCGGCGCATCGCGCAGATCATCGACGGGACGGCGGCGCTGCGGGGCAAGGTCACGGCGGGGGTCTTCGTCGGACGCGACAACCAGCCGCAGCGCTCGGCCCACAAGGCGATGGGCCGCGACCACGTGGTCACCGACCGCGACACGCTGCGCGAGCGGCCGCCGGACGTCCTGCTGACGAACTACAAGATGCTGGACTACCTGCTGGTCCGGCCGTTCGACTTCCGGCTCTGGCGGCACAACGGGCCGGACAGGCTGCGGTACCTGGTGGTCGACGAGCTGCACACGTTCGACGGCGCCCAGGGGACCGATCTCGCCTGTCTCGTACGGCGTCTGCGGGTGCGGCTCGGCGCCTCGCGCGACAAGCTGGTCTGCGCCGGAACGTCGGCCACCCTCGGCGACGAGGCGGACGAGACCGAGCTGCTCGCCTACGTGTCGCGGATCTTCGACCAGCCCTTCGAGCCGGGGGCCGTCGTCGGCGAGGTCCGGCAGAGCATCGACGCCTTTCTCGGCGACGCGGTCATCAGCCGGCACCTGCTTCCGGTCGACGACCTGCCGGCGCGGGTGGACCCGACGCAGCATGCGACGGCGGAGGCGTACGTCCGCGCGCAGCACGAGCTCTTCTTCGGAATCCCGGTCGAGGACGACTTCGCGACCGACGAGTGGCGGCTGACCCTCGGGGACAAACTGCGCGAGCACTCGACGTTCGTGAACCTGCTCCGCGTGCTCGACGGCCGACCGACGCCGATGTCGGACGTCGTCGCACGCCTCCGTCACAGTCTGCCGGCGGCGAACGACCGCGAGGCGCTGGGGGTGCTGAACGGACTCTGCGCCCTGATCTCCGTGGCGCGGCGCCGCGAGGAGACCGGCGGCGGGGGTGCGTTGCGACCTGCTCCAGGACGGCGCATTGACGCTCCCGGACTCCGCCGCGAGGAGACCGGCGGCGGGGGTGCGTTGCGGCCGTTTCTCCAGGTCGGCGTGCATCTCTGGGTGCGCGAGCTGCGGCGCATGGTGTGCAGCCTGCATGAGGAATCGACCGAAGGGTCGGTCGAGGAATCGCCGGACCCGCATGCGGGCGGTACGATGCGGCGCGCTTCTCCAGGTCGCGGACGGACGACCGGGAACCGCTGGATCGGAGCGCGGGCAGGACGAACGTCGCGCCGGAACCCGCCGCGGACCAGGACGGCGGGACGCGCGCTTCGACCGCGCCGGCGGGGCCGGTGAACGGGTCGACCGCATTCGCATCGAAGGGCCGGACAGATCCGGCCGCGGCGCGGGCGGGAGCCGTGAACGGGGCGACCGTCCCGCGCCGGCTGCGCTTCTTCGACGACCTGCAACCGGACGAGCCCTCGATCCACCTGCCCCTCATCCAGTGCCGCGAGTGTCACGTCACCGGCTGGGGCGCCGTCAAGCGTCCCGCGGAACCGCGCCTCGAAGACGACCTGCGGGTGTTCTACAACCGGTTCTTCCTCCGCGACGTCGACGTGGCGTACCTGTTCCCCGCCGTCGCCCCGCCCGGCGTGCGCGGCCTCGACGTGACGGTCTGCGGGGCGTGCGGCATGGTCCAGGCCGCGGACGCCGCGACCTGCACCGGGTGCCGTTCGGAACGCCTCATCCGCGTCTTCCGCCCCGTCTCGGTCGAGTCCCGGGGCCGCGGCGACTCGCGGTCGACGAGGCTGAGCCGGGATTGTCCGTACTGCGGCGCGCGAGAAGCGATGATCATCGTCGGCGCCCGCGCCGCCAGCCTGTTGAGCGTGGCGCTGGGGCAGGCCCAGGGTTCGCGCTACAACGACGACCGCAAGGTGATCGCCTTCTCGGACAACGTGCAGGACGCCGCCCATCGCGCGGGGTTCTTCGCGGCGCGGACGGCCGGCGTCGGCGTCCGGGCGGCCATCGCCCAGGTCGTCGAACGGCACGACGGCATCGCGCTGGCGGACCTCCCCGAGCGGGTGGAGACGTGGTGGCGCGATACGAGCGTCAACCCCGGCGCGTTCGACGACGAGCGCTTCGTCAGCGAGTTCATCGCCCCCGACCGGCTGTGGCGGCGCGACTTCGTGACGCTGCAACGCGAGGGCCGGCTGCCGGCCCGCTCCCGGCTGCCGGAGGCGGTCGCAGAGCGGCTGCGCTGGGACACCCTGGCCGAGCTCGGCTACCGGTCGGCCATCGGCCGCACCCTGGAACGGACGCGCGCCGCCGCGGTCGGCGTGGACCGCGAGGCCCTGGAGCGGGCGTG
This sequence comes from Vicinamibacterales bacterium, assembly GCA_965215105.1. Lineage (GTDB taxonomy): Bacteria > Acidobacteriota > Vicinamibacteria > Vicinamibacterales > UBA8438 > JAJEEA01. The sequence goes on along the minus strand of OZ244051.1, from coordinate 3,496,514 downwards.
CCGCGGCGCCCAGCTTCGCATCCGGGAGAAGTTCGGGCCGCTGCGCGAGCTCGCCCCGGCGGCCGTGCGCGCGCTGGTGCTCGGCGTCCTGCGGCGCATGAAGGATCGGGGGGCCATCCGGAGCGACACCACGCGGGCATGGCTGGCGGCGGGGGCCGGACGCTGGTGGTTGTCGCGGCAACCCGCGCTCCAGGACTTCGGCCCGCGGTCGGCCCGGCCCCTCTTCCCGGTCGACGCGCCTCACGCCGGCGACGGCATCGAACCGCTGTTCTCCAGGAACGGCGGGCGGAAGTCCTGGTACCAGGCGTGGGTCGAGAGGGTGCTGACGCCCGTCGACGTGCTCGCCGCGACGCGCGAGGCCCCCGACGTGCTGATCGAGGCGCTCCAGTCGCTGGTGGACGCGGGCCTCGTCTGCCGCCTCGAGGCGGGACGGGGCGGCCGCGCCTGGGCGCTCGAGCCGGCGCGATTCTACGTGACGGCACGCACCGCGGTGATGGGCTGCGCCGGGTCGAACCGGACCCTCGTCGTGCCCGAGCGGGAGGCGGACCTGTGGCTGGGCGTGCCCTGCCTGGACCTCGGCGTGCAGGCGGTGTACGAGCGCCACGCGGTGGAGCCGCCCACCTGGTTCGGGCGCCTGTATCGCGAGACGCTGGTTCGACGCCTCGTCGCGGCCGAGCACACCGCGCTGCTCACCCGTGACGAGCGTGACCGCCTGCAGCAGCGCTTCTCCAAGCCGAACCCGCAGCCCTGGGAGCCGAACCTGCTGTCGGCGACGCCCACCCTGGAGCTGGGGATCGACGTGGGCGACCTCTCCACCGTGGTCCTCTGTTCGGCGCCGCCGGCGCAGGCGAACTACGTGCAACGCATCGGTCGCGCCGGCCGCCGCGACGGCAACGCGTTCACCGCCACCGTGGCGACGGGCCAGCCCCACGACCTCTACTTCTACGCCGAGCCATTGGCGATGCTCGCCGGTCGCATGGAGCCGCCGGGCGTGTTCCTGAACGCGCCGGCCGTGCTCGAACGCCAGCTCACCGCCTTCTGCCTTGATGGCTGGGCCGCGACCGGTCTGCCCGACGACGCCGTTCCACGGACCCTTCGGCATGTGCTCGACAACGTGGAGCAGGGCAGGTTGACCGGGTTTCCCTATCCGTTCTTCGACTTCGTGCAGCGCCGCGGCGACGACCTGATCGAGACGTTCTGTGACGCCCTGGCCGGCGAGCTGTCCGGTGATTCCCGGAACTACCTGACCACGTTTCTGCATGGTGAGGCTGGTCTCGATGGCGACGACGAGCCTCGGCTGTCGCTACGGTTTCGAATGGTGAACCGGTTCCACGAGATCGTGAAGGAGCGCAAGGCCCTGCGCGCCGACGTCGACGCGCTGGGGCGCCGCATCCAGGTCTTGAAGCGCGCGCCGAAGGACGAAGCGACGACGAAGGAGATCAAGCGGCTCACACGGGAGCGCGGCGGCCTGCAGGGCCTGCTCCGCAAGCTGAACGGACGCGAGACCTTCAACTTCCTGACCGACGAGGGGCTCTTGCCGAACTACGCCTTCCCCGAGGCCGGAGTGACGCTGAAGTCGGTGATCTACCGGTCGCCCGAGCAGGACGAGGAAGACGCCGGCGAGCAGGGCGACGAGCGCGACGTCTACGAGTACGTTCGTCCCGCCGCCTCCGCCCTCGGCGAGCTCGCCCCCGAGAACGAGTTCTACGCCGGCGGCAACCGCGTGAGCGTAGACCGGATCGATCTGCGCGTGTCGTCGATCGAGACGTGGCGACTCTGTCCCTCCTGCGACCACTGCGAGCGCGTCGACGTCTCGGACGATCACGTCGCCTGTCCCCGCTGCGGCGACGTGATGTGGTCCGACGCCGGACAGCGCCGCGAGATGCTCCCCCTGCGGATGGTGCATGCCGCGGCCACCGACCGGCGCGCCCGCATCCTCGACGAGCGCGACGACCGCGAGCCGCTGTTCCACACGCGCCAGCTCGTGGCCGACATCGAGCCCGCGGCCGTCGAGCGCGCCTATGCCATGACCCGCTCGGACGCGGCGTTCGGCTTCGAGTACGTCGAGACGGCGACGTTCCGCGAGATGAACTTCGGGCGCCTGGGCACCGGCGGGCAGCCGGTGACCTTCGCCGGTCTGGCGCTGCCCCGCGACGGCTTCCGCGTCTGCCGGCGTTGCGGCACGGTGCAGACGCGAGGCGACGACGACCCGCAGCACACTTCGACCTGCAGCGCCCGAAAGGCGGAGCGGCCCGACATCGCCGATTGCCTCTACCTGTACCGCGAGTTCAGCTCGGAGGCCGTGCAGATGTTGCTGCCGGTGCTGGACACGCCGGGGTCCGAGCGGCGCGTCAGCTCTTTCGTCGCCGCCCTGGAGCTCGGTCTCCGGCGCCACTTCAGCGGCCGGATCGATCACCTGCGGGCCACGACGCGCCGGAGCCCGCGGCAGGCGCGTGCGGCGGGCGGCCCGGGACCGGGCGCCGCGCCGAAGAACGGCGGCGGCGCGGCCCACCAGTACCTGCTGCTGTACGACACCGTGCCGAGCGGCACCGGCTACCTCAAGGAGCTGATGACCGGGCCGGAGAAGCTGCTGTCGGTCTTCGAGAAGGCGAGAGAGGCCCTCGGGTCCTGCGTCTGCAACCAGGACCCGGAGAAGGACGGCTGCTACCGCTGCGTGTTCGCCTACCGCCGCAGTCGCGAGATGGCCGAGACCTCCCGGGACACCGCGGTCGATATGCTCGACCGCATCCTCGCCCACAGGGACGAGCTCGAGGAAGTGCCGAGCCTCCGGGGCGTCACCATCAACGCGACGTTCGACAGCGAGCTCGAGGCGCGCTTCGTGGAGGCGTTGCGGCGCATCGAGGTAGACGGCGCCCGGGCCGTGCACGTGCGGGCCGACCTCGTGAACGGCAAGCCGGGCTACGTGCTGAAGGTCGGCGCGCGCACGTACTACATGGAGACGCAGGCGGATCTCGACGCCTCGGACGGCGTCGTCGAGCCGAGCCGCCCCGACTTCCTGATCCGACCCGCCCGACCCGAGCCCGGCCAACGCCCCGTGGCGGTCTTCACGGACGGCTTCGAGTTCCATCGCGACGCGACGAGCGACGACTCGCTCAAGCGCATGGCGCTGGCCCGGGCCGGATTCCTCGTCTGGTCGCTCACCTGGCACGATCTGGAGTTCGTCTTCGGCAACGCGCCCGACGTTCCCGACCTCCTCGCGGGCGTGCAGGCCAGTGACGCCATGGCTGCCCTGCAGCGGAGGCTGGACGCCCGCTGGGACACGGCGGGACTCCGCTCCCGGCTCGCCGAACCGACGCTGATGCTCCTCGTGAACCACCTGCGGGCCCCGGAGCCGACCCAGTGGAAGCAGGCGGTGTTCACGGCCCTGTTCGGCTTGTTCGACCAGCCGCGGATGTTGAGCGACGCGCTACGGGCCGACTTCGACCGCGCCGCGACCGTATTGCCCGGCCAAGCCCGCGACGCGTTGGGCGAACTGCCGCCCCCGATCGCCGTGGCCGGCATCGGAGCCTGGAACGGACCGGAGCCGGCGTGCTTCGACCTCTTCACGGCGTTCCCGCTGGCCGCCGTCCAGCAGGGAGACCCGGATGCCGCGGTCGTCGTCGTGCACCTGCATGACGACCAGGAAAGCCGCCAGCACGACGGCTACCGGCGCATCTGGAACGGCGTCCTGCGGCTCTTCACCCTGCTCCAGTTCCTGCCCGGCGCTTGGTGGACCACGCGGGCCGGCGTCGAGCGCGATGTCTATCCGGAGTTTCCACCGCCGGCCGAGAGTCAGGCTGCACCCCAACCCGCCTCGGGCCTGTCGGACGAGGATTGGGAGGGCGCCGCGGACTTGGCGGCTCCGGAGGTTCACGACCTCCTCGGGGAGCTGTCCGGCCGTGGCGCTCCCGTACCGGAGGTCGGCTGCGAGCTCGTCGGGGCCGGAGGAGCCGTGCTCGCCGAGGCCGAGCTCGGCTGGCCGGCCCACAAGGTCGCGGTGCTGCTCGCGAATCGACGGGCGGACGCCGCCGCGTTCGAGGCGGCGGGCTGGCAGGCATTCACGACCGGCGCCGACGAGCTTGCCGACGCGCTCGCCGACGTGCTCGCGGGTGGCACGGCGCCGACGGGAACTGAGGGAGCGGGTTGATGGCCGCAAGAACGAAGATGGCGATGTCCAGCGACTTCCTGGACGCCTTCGCGAGGCTGCCCAGGCCGCAGCAGCGCAGCGTCCGGACCCTCATCTCGCGGTTCAACGCCGACTCCACCGCCAAGGGGCTGAACTACGAGAAGATCCACGCAGCCCGCGATCCGGCCATGCGATCGCTCCGCATCGATCAGGGCTACCGGGCCATCGTGCTCAAGCCCGCGCAGGGCGACGTCCATATGCTGCTCTGGGCGGACAAGCACGACGCAGCCTACGCTTGGGCGGGACGGCACGAGTGTCGAATCAACCCCGAGACCGGCGCCCTGCAGGTGTACGAGCCTTCCGCCGAGCCGACTGCCGAGACCGAGGCACCGGCGAACGCGCCGCCGGCCAGCACCCCCGATCGACCACCGGCCTTCGGAGAGCTGCGTGATCGGGAGCTGGCCCGGCTTGGGGTCCCGGCCGCGATGCTCGCGGAGGTGCGCACGGTCCGGGACGACGCCGAGCTGGACGCCATGCAGCCTCGCCTTCCGCTGGAGGCGTACGAGGCGCTCTTCCTGTTCCTGGCAGGAGACAGCTACGAGAAGCTCGTCCGGGACCGGGAGCCTCCGCCGGAGCCGATCGACACGGGAGACTTCGCCACCGCGCTGGCGCGCCACGAATCGCGGGGGCGCTTCGTGGTGGTCGAAGACGAGCTGGAGCTCGAGGCGATGCTCAACGCGCCACTGGAGCGCTGGCGGGTCTTCCTCCACCCGTCGCAGCGCCGCCTCGTGGAACGCGACTGGAACGGACCGGCGCGGGTGCTGGGTGCGGCCGGCACCGGCAAGACGGTGGTCGCCATGCACCGCGCGCGGTGGCTTGCGCGGAACCTGCGGGGACGCGGCCGCATCCTGTTCACCACGTTCACCAGGAACCTGGCCGCCGACATCGATCACAACCTGGGTGCGATCTGCAGGCCGGAGGAGCGGGCCCGCATCGAGGTCACGAACCTGGATCGATGGGTGGTGCGCTTTCTGCGGGGGCGGCGCTACCAGTTCCGCATCCTCTTCGGTCGCGACCACGATGCGTGGCAGCGGGCGCTGGACCTCAAGTCGTCCGACCTGGACTTTCCCGATGGCTTCTTCGACGACGAGTGGGAGCAGGTCGTGCAGGCCCACGGCGTGACGAGCCTGGACGAGTACCTGCGCGTCTCGCGGGTCGGCCGCGGCAGCCGCCTGAACCGCTCCGCCCGCGCCCGGGCGTGGCGCGTGTTCGAGGAGTACCGCACCCAGCTCGCCGAGCGAGGCCTGAAGGAGGTGGACGATGCGTACCGCGACGCCGCCGTCCTGCTGCAGAACGACCCGGAGGCGCTGGACTACGCCGCGGTGATCGTGGACGAGGGGCAGGACATGGGTGCGCAGGCGTATCGCCTGCTCCGCGCCATCGTGCCTGCCGGCGCCAACGACCTCTTCGTCGTCGGCGACGGCCACCAGCGCATCTACGGGCGGAACAAGGTGGTGCTCGGCCGTTGCGGAATCGACGTTCGCGGCCGGTCGCGGAAGCTGCGCCTGAACTACCGCACCACCGAGGAGACCCGCCGGTGGGCCGCCCGCCTGCTGGCCGGCCGCGCCATCGATGATCTCGATGGCGGTTCGGACGACGACAAGGGGATCACGTCGCTGACCCGCGGTCCAGAGCCGCTGCTCAAGCACTTCGACAGCCGCGACGACCAGTCGGCGTTCATCGTCGCGTACCTGAAGCAGATCCAGGCAGAAGACTCATCGCTCCGCGGCGTCTGCGTCGTCGCCCGCACCCGCCGCGAGCGCGATGCCATCGGGGGCGCTCTTGAGAAACAAGACCTGGCGCACGTGGCACTGGAAGCCGACACCGTCGACCCGGCGGACACGGAAGGCGTCCGGCTGGCCACCATGCATCGCGTCAAGGGGCTGGAGTTCGACCGCGTCGTCATCGCCAGCATGAACGCGGACCTGGTGCCGCTGCTTGCCGCCATCGACGCCCGCGGCGACGCCGTCGAGCGCGAATCCGCCGAGACCGAGGAGAGGGCGCTCGTCTACGTCGCCGCGACCCGAGCCAAGAAGGAGCTGCTGGTTCTGAGCTTCGATACTCCGAGCCGCCTGCTGTAGCTTGAAGTGTCGGTGATTCTGCGTCGCCGGCGGGCGCAGAATCCGTAGCGGGCGACTGTGACCTGGAGCGCGAGCTGCCGGTCACGACTCCCAAACAACGCCGCGGTGCGGCCACGATCGTCGTGTGACCGGCGCGGTCGGGGTGCGTATCGACGCCTTGGCGCTAACTTGCTGGTTGCGGCGATGGCCGCCCGAGGGGAGCAGTGAGCCAATCGGAAGGAGAACCGGTGAAGCACTGCGATCTGCCAAAGTACGACGGTACGGGGGAGTTCACGACGGATGTCGAGTGTCTGGAAAGCACTCCTGGGTTCTTCCCCGTCCACAGCGGCCGCCTTCCCGGGGTGTCTCAACTGAAGCCGCCTCGCGTTGTGATCTTCGGCACGGACTGGGGGAAACAGGACCGAGCGGCGGAATGTCGGTGACCGCCGGAACTTCGACGGTCGTCGGATCGTCGTAGGGACTGACGAGCCGCGTACGGGTCGACCCCCGCACGCGTCGCCGTCTCGCATCGCGTCCATGCCCCGTTCTCATCGTCTCATTCGGAGGAGCCTCATGCGAGTCGTTGCCGCAGGTACCGTTCTGACCGCCCTCGTTCTGCTCGGTCTGCCGTCGCCGGCCGCCGCCCAGCCGGCGGGGGAGACGGTCACGTTCACCGAGCACGTGGCGCCCATCTTCTACGAGAGCTGCACGACCTGCCACCGGCCCGGTCAGGTGGCGCCGATGTCGCTGCTGACCTACGAGGACGCCCGGCCCTGGGCCCGGGCGATCCGGCAGAAGGTCGTCGACCGCGAGATGCCGCCGTGGGACGCCGACCCCGCCGTCGGCGTCTGGGCCAACGACCGCAGCCTGAGCGACGAGGCCATCGCCACCATCGCGGCCTGGGCCGACGGCGGGGCGCCGCGCGGCGACCGCGCCCTGCAGCCGCCCCTGCCCGCCTACGCGGACAGCGAGTGGACCATCGGCGAGCCGGACGCGGTCTTCGCCATTCCCCCGTTCGAGGTGCCGCCGGAGGGGACCGTCGACTACACCTACTTCGAGGTGCCCACGAACCTGACCGAGGACAAGTGGGTGACCGCGGTGCAGGTGCGGCCCGGCGCGCCGGCCGCCGTGCACCACGTCATCGTCACCGCGCGGGCCGAGCGGACCCCCGAGGAGCAGGAGGCGCGGCGCCGGGTCGATCCCGGCTTCCGCCTCGACTACGACATCCTGCCGGGGCGGGAGATCGAGTGGAACCCGGGCGTGGCGCAGCTCGAGGGGCGGGGGAAGGGCGACCCCCTGGGCGGCACCACGGTGGGCAACGACGGCGTCTCGCTGTTCCAGCCCGGCACCGCGCGCCTGCTCGAGGCGGGCACGACGCTGGTGTTCGAGATGCACTACACGCCGACCGGCGAGCCCCACGTCGACGAGACCCGCATCGGCCTCGTCTTCACCGACGCCCCGCCCGAGCGGCAGGTGTGGGACGGCGCCATCGCCCACGGGCAGTTCGTGATCCCGCCCGGCGCGGCCGACTTCAAGATCGAGACGGACCTGACGTTCACGAAGGACGTCAAGCTGCTGAACCTGCTGCCGCACTCGCACCTGCGCGGGGTGCGCTGGGAGTACGAGGCGGAGTATCCGGACGGCCGGCGCGAGACGATTCTCTCGGTGCCCGAGTACGACTTCAACTGGCAGATCGACTACATCTTCGACGAGCCGCTGGCCCTGCCCGGCGGGTCGAAGATCCATGCCTCGGCGTGGTACGACAACTCGGCCGCCAACCGCTCGAACCCGGACCCGACGGCCGAGGTGCGGTGGGGCGAGCAGACCGACGAGGAGATGATGTTCACCGCGCTGTCGTACCTGATCGACGACGAGGCGGCGGCGGAGACGACGCAGCAGCAGTAGGACCGCCCGCCGCATCTCCGCGTGTGACCAGGGGCCGTGTGATCGACCGATCGCACGGCCCTCGTGCTTTTCCGGCCGTGAAGGGGCATGGGCTCGACGTCGGCGATCCCGGGGGCCGTTCGTTCCCGGCTGGGCTCACGAGTTCCACCTCGCCCGCCGTGGGCTTTCCCGCCCCCCGTTGCACGACCACAGCACCGCTGGAGCAGGCACCTCGGGAGCACCGGCCCGTTGCGTGAGTGTTTTCGGGTTGCCTCTCACGAGAGCGTTGAACGCTGGATCGCGATCCTGGAGCGCCTGTACGTCTGCTACCGCCTGCCGCCATTCGGGGCGAAGGCGGTCAGGGCCGTTCGCAAGGCGAAGAAGGTCTACCTCTGGGACTGGTCGGGCGTGCGCGCGGGCGGCGCCCGCTTCGAGAACATGGTGGCCGGCCACCTGTTGAAGCACTGCCACCTGATCGAGGACACGGAGGGGTACGCGATGGAGCTGCGTTTTCTTCGGGATACCGACGGACGCGAGATCGACTTCGTCGTGCTCCGCGATGGACGCCCCGAGTTCGCCGTCGAATGCAAGAGCGGCGAACGGCGGCCGTCGCCGGCCTGCCGCTATTTCCGCGAGCGTACGGACATCCCCAGGTTCTACCAGGTGCACCTCGGCACCGGTGACTACGGCGACGCGGGCTCGGACACGCGCGTCCTGCCGTTTGCCGCATTCTGCGCCGAGGTGCCCTTGCCGTAACGGGCGGCTCGCCGGCCCTGCCGGCGGGTCATGTCAGGGTACCGCTTCGACGACCGGCGGCTGGGACGACGCGTTCGTCATCCACGTCCCCTCCATGGTGGGTTCCGTGAAGGACGATATCGTCCGGGAGAGCGCGCAGCCCTCGGCGAAGCACTGCCGGAACACCTCGATGTCGTGGGGCGGCGTTCGGGAGGTCCACCGGTTCCGGGGCCCGGAGACGAGATGCGATGAGCGATTGCGGGTCACGGCCCCGGCCTTCACCGTGCGGGCCGAGCGGGAGAACTGGCCCGGCGCCGCCCAGCCGGTATGATCCACGGTCGATGCCCTTCGCCCGCACAGTGTCGCCGCGCCGCTGGGCGGCGGTCGCCGCGCTCCTGCTGGCCGCGCCGGCCGGCGCCGCGGCCCAGACCGAGCTCCAGTACCAGTACGGCAACTTCGTCAACCCGTTCACGGGAGAGCGGCACTACGCGTCGGTCCTCACCTTCCAGAACGCGTCGCGCTGGTCGCTCGGCGACAGCTTCATCTTCCTGGACTGGACCGACGACGGGGGCGTGGACGGGTTCAACGAGAAGGGCATGTACGGCGAGTGGTACCCGACGCTGAGCCTGGGCCGCGTGTCGAACCGCACCATCGGGGCCGGGCCGATCCGGGACGTGGCCCTCATCGGCGGGCTCAACTTCGGCAACGAGGCCGACATCTTCAAGGTCGTGCCCGGGGGGCGGCTCTCGTGGGACGTGCCCGGCTTCTTCTTCCTCAACACCGACTTCGGCGCCGCCTTCGACAAGAGCACGGGGGTCGAGGGCGGCGGGGCCCCGCGGGCCGGCGTCGGCTTCGTCATGGACGTCAACTGGGGCGCCGCGTTCGACGTCGGTCCACAGTCGTTCCTGTTCGCCGGGCACACGAAGTACGAAGGCGCCAGGACCGACGAGCTGGGCCACCGCGTCAGGGCTTCGCTCCTCGCCCAGCCGCAGCTCGGCTGGGACGTCGGCAAGGCGACGACCGGCCACGCCGGCGAGCTCTTCCTCGGGGTGGAGTACCAGTACTGGCGGAACAAGCTCGGCGTGGACGACGGCGACAACGTCGCGCAGTTGTGGCTGATGTGGCGGCTGTGAGGTTGTGCGGCGCGTTGGCCGCTCGCTCGGGGAGGCCCCGCGTCCTGTCGGGAGCCGGCGTGAGATGCGCGGTCGCGTCGTTGCCGACCGGGCCGGAGCAGAGGACCTATTGATGGCGGGCGCACGCATGCCTTTGGCGCGGGTCCTGCTGTCTACGAGCCTCGTCCTGGCGCTCCTGGCTCCCACGCCGGTGCAGGGCCGGCAGGCCGCAGCGCCGCCGCCGGCCGGCCGTGCCGGGCAGGACGAGCCGGACCGGACCGTGCCGGCGTCCCCGGGCGAGCATCCCGAGGAGGATGATCGGGCAGCGCAGCCGTCCCGGCAGTTCGACGAGGAGGTCGTCGTCGTCGGCAGCCGCGCCCGCCCGCGGTCGGTCACCGAGTCGACGGTGCCGATCGATGTCGTTCCCGCCGCCGACGTCGTTCGCCAGGGCGGCTCGAACCTCGCCGACCAGTTGCGCGTGCTGGTCCCGTCGTTCCACGTCAACCCGCAGGAGGACGGTGACATGGCCGCCGTCGTCCGCCCTGCGAGCCTGCGGGGCATGGCCCCCGACCACACGCTGGTGCTCGTGAACGGGAGGCGGCGCCACCGCGGCGCGGTCATCACCTGGCTGGGCAACGGCGTGGCCGACGGCGCGCAGGGGCCCGACGTCTCGACCATCCCCGGCGTCGCGCTGCGGCAGATCGAGGTGCTGCGCGACGGGGCGGCCGCCCAGTACGGGTCGGACGCCATCGCCGGGGTGCTCAACCTGCTGCTCAAGGACGATCGTTCGGGCGGCCGCGTCGAGGTGCGCAGCGGGACGCACGGCGCCGGCGGCGGCCGGCAGTACGCCGTCGCCGCCAACGCCGGCCTGCCGCTGGGCAGGACCGGGTTCGCCAACCTCAGCCTGGAGTACGGCAACACCGCCTCGACCGACCGCAGCGTGCAGCGGGCCGACGCGGCGCGCCTCGTGGCGGCCGGCAACCGCGACGTCGGCGACCCCGCGCAGCAGTGGGGGTCGCCGGAGGTCGACGACGACCTCAAGCTCTTCGCCAACCTCGGCCACCTGTTCGCGAACGGCGTGCAGGCCTACGGCCACGCGGGCTACGCGCGCCGCGACGTGCTGACGTTCTTCTACTTCCGGAACCCGAACACGCGGGGCGGCGTGTTCAGCAACGACGGCGGCCGCACCCTGCTCGTGGGCGACGTGCTGGCCGCGCGCGGCGAGGGCCCGGCGGGCTGCCCCACGGTGGCGATCACCGGCGACGTGCCCGATCCGGCCGCCCTCCGCGCCGTCCTCGACGACCCGAACTGCTTCTCGTTCCAGGAGCGGTTCCCGGGCGGCTTCACGCCCCGCTTCGGCGGCCTTGCGCAGGACGCCTCGGTGGTCGGGGGCCTGCGCGGTCAACTCGCGGGCGGGGTCCTCTGGGACGCGAGCGTCACCGCCGGGGCGAACACGGCCGACTTCTCGATGCGCAACACCGTCAACGCCTCGCTCGGCCCCGAGACGCCCACGACCTTCGACATCGGCCTGTACGGGCAGCGGGAGGTCGGCGTCAACCTCGACCTCAGCCGCGCGCTGAGCGACCGCGTCCACCTCGCTGGCGGCGTCGAATGGCGGAACGAGCAGTTCCGCATCGGGCTCGGCGAGCCGGACTCGTGGCAGCAAGGCCCTTACGCCGCGCAGGGCTTCAGCGTCGGGTCGAACGGGTCGCCGGGGTTCGGCCCGATCGCGGCCGGGGCCTGGAACCGCGCCAACGCCGCCGTGTACGGCGACGTCGAGCTCCGGGGCGCCTCGCGCGACTGGATGGTCGGGGCCGCCGCCCGCTACGAGCACTTCGCGGACTTCGGCGCCACCCTGAACGGCAAGCTCTCGTTCCGCGTTCCGGTGTCGCAGCGCGTCGCCCTGCGCGGCAGCCTCGGCACCGGGTTCCGCGCGCCGACCCCCGGCCAGCAGAACGCGTTCAACGTCTCGACCCAGTACGTGCTGGCGCTCGACGATCTGGTCAACAACGGCACCATCCCCTCGACCTCCGCCGTCGCCCGGCTGCGCGGCGGCCGTCCCCTCACGCCCGAGCGCTCCGTCAACCTGACTGTCGGCGCGGCGGCCGAGGGCGGCCCGTTCACCCTGACCGCCGACTACTTCCGGATCGATCTGGCCGACCGCCTGACCCTCAGCCGGTTCTTCGCACTCGAGGCGGCCGAGGTCGACGCGCTGGTCGCGGAGGGCGTCACCAGCGCCGGCGACCTGTCGAACTTCCGCTTCTTCACCAACGACCTCCGGACCCGGACGCAGGGCGTCGACGTCGTTGCGGCCTGGGCCCCGCCCGCCCTCGGCGGCGCGACCACGATCAGCCTGGTCTTCAACCACATCGACACCGCCGCCACCGACTACAATCCGGCCCTGCTCAATCCCGACCAGATCGTGGACCGCATCCGCCTGCTCGAGGAGGCGCTGCCGCACACCCGCTGGAGCGCCGCCGTCGACCAGTCCGTCGGCCGCGGCACGCTGCTCGCCCGCCTGAGCTACTACGGCGGCTGGTACGACCGGCGCGACACGCACCGCTACCGCGGCAAGCCCGTCGTGGACCTCGAGCTCGCCTGGCCCCTCGGCGACGCCGTCGCGCTTTCGGTCGGCGCCCGGAACCTCCTGAGCACCTACCCCGACATGAACCCCAACGCCGGCCGGCTGGGCAACCGCTATCCGCCCTCCACCCCGTTCGGCTTCGACGGCGGGTTCTACTACACGCGCCTCGACTACCGGTGGGGAACGGCCGACTGAAGGCGCGGGCCCGGACAGCTCCGCGCCCGGCGAACGTCAGCGCGTGGCGCCGGCCTCGCGGCCCGCCTGCCAGAGGGTCCAGTTCGCGTTGACGGTCGAGGCGCGCCCGCCGCCCTCGAACACGAGCAGCCGGGTGGCCACCTTGTCGATGAAGAACCGGTCGTGGCTGACCACGATGACCGCCCCCGGGAAGTTCACGAGGGCCGTTCCATCACCTGCGTGGCGGTGAGGAAGTGCCGGTCGTGCGAGACCACGAGGGCGGCGCCCCGGAACTGCCTGAGCCGGCTCTCGACCCACGCGAGCCCGTCGAAGTCGAGGAAGTTCGTGGGCTCGTCGAGCAGCAGCACGTCCGGCGCCTCGAGCAGGATTCTCGCCAGCGCCGCCCGGTTGCGCCATCCGCCCGACAGGTGATCGATCGGCATCGTGCGGTGCCGACGGCTGAACCCCAGCCGGCTGAGCGCGGTGTCGATGCGGTGCTCGTACGTCCACCCGTCGCGAGCGGCGCCGCCGGTCCACGGGCGGCCGCCCCTACAGCGGCCAGTCGCGGAGGATGCGCTCGGTCTCGTCGAGGTGGGTGCTCTCGTCGCGGATGAAGTCTTCGAGCTGCACCGCGAGGCCCTTGTCGCCGTAGGCCTCGGCCTCCTGCGCCCGCGCGGTGTAGCCCCGCATGGCGTGGGCCTCGGCCTCGACGACGGCCTCGAGCATGGCGCGGTTGCCGTCGGGCAGCGCGACCTCGCGCGGCACGGTCGTCGGCTTCCCGCCCAGCGACACGATCTTGTTGGCGAGGAACTGGGCGTGCAGTTGCTCGTCGGCGACCTCGGCCAGGAAGAACTGCGAGAGCTGGGGCCGGTACGGGCCGGTGGCGCGGGCGGCGTAGAGGATGTACTGGATCATTGCCCCGAGCTCGTCGGCGAGGTCCTTGTTGAGCTTCCCGATCAGTTCGTCCTTGGTCAACGGTCTCTCCTTGGCGGACGACGACTCGTCAGTTGCCCCGGGGCAACAGTCTCCTTCGCGGGCGGCTTGCCGGGGAGCGGTCCCGAGGCGCCCGTGCCTCGCAAGCGCCTCGGGGAGCGGCCCCGAGGCGCGGGTGCTTCGCAAGCGCCCCGGGGGGCGCCGGTCAGTCGACGATCGCCTGGTAGACCAGCGACCGCACCTTCTGCTGATCGTCGAGGCCGATGGCCGGGATGATCTGCGTCAGGTAGACCACCACCATCTCCTCCTTCGGGTCGGCCCAGTAGGTGGAGTGGTAGGCGCCGCCCCAGCCGAACTCGCCGGCCGAGCCGGGCAGGCCGGCGGCGGCGGGGTCGTGGGTAATCGAGAAGCCGAGTCCGAAGCCCTGGCCGGGGCGGAACGGGATGCCCCCGAGGTGGTCGCTCAGCATCGACTCGACGGTCTTGCGCGAGAGGATGCGCGTGCCGTCGAGCTCGCCGCCGTTCAGCATCATCTGCAGGAACGTGGCGTAGTCGGTGGCCGTCGACAGCAGGCCGGCGCCGGCCGAGAACGCCTTGCGGGGACCCTCGACGTAGTGTCCCTGGCCCACCATGTGGCCCGGGTCGGGGGCCCGCTCGAAGCTGCCGCCGTCGCCGACCGACGAGTAGACGGTGGCGAGCCGGCCCAGCTTGCCGTCGGGCAGGAAGAAGTGGGTGTCGTTCATCCCGAGGGGCTCGAACAGCCGCTCGGTCAGGAACTCGCCGAGGGTCTGGCCGCTGATCTTCTCGATCATCGCGCCGAGGATGTCGGTGTTGTAGCCGTAGATCCACTGCTCGCCGGGGTGGGCGTCCATCGGCAGCTCGGCGAGGCGGGCCATGGTGTCGCCCACCGTCTCGTCGCGGTCGGCGAAGTACCAGCCGGTGATGCCCGCCTCCTCCCAGGCGTCGGCGACCGGCCCGCGGGCGCCCAGCAGGCCCATGCCGTAGCTGATGCCGGCGGTGTGGGTCAGCAGGTCGCGGATGGTGATGGGCCGACGGGCCGGCACCACGTCGTAGCCGCCGTCGTCGTTGGGCTCGGCCACGGTCGTCTCCGCGAACGCGGGAAGGTACTTGCCGACCGGGTCGGTGATCAGCAGCTTGCCCTCCTCCTGCAGCAGCATGACCCCGACGCTGGCCAGCGCCTTGGTCTGCGAGGCGATGCGGAAGATGCCGTCGGACGGCATCGGCGCCTCGGCCTCGACGTCGCGGTAGCCGATGCCCTCGCGGTAGGCGATCTTGCCGCGCCGCACGACGATGGTGACGGCGCCGGCGAGCCGGCCCTCGTCGACCATGCTCTCGAGGGCGAGGCTCAGGCGGTCGAGCCGCTCCGACGACATGCCCACCTCTTCCGGCTCGACCCGGACCAGCCCCTGGGCGGCCCCGGTCTGGGGAACGAGCAGCAGCGCGAACACGACGGCGAGCGCCGTCAGGCGAATGCGTGATCTCATGGCGTTACCTCGGTCTTTCGTCGATCTCGACGGGTAGAGTTCCGGAACGCGGATTCCTGCTTCAATGATAGCCGTGACGGCGGTCGCGCAGGTAGAGCGGCCTGCGGCGACGGCGGCATGCCGGGGGCGGGGGCAAGCCGACGCGTGCCGTCGTCGGTCGTCCGCGGCGCGGTCACCGGGAGCGGATCTGCTCGCACCGGTCGCGTAGCGCCCGCTCGAGGCGCCTGCGGTGCCCCTACGACCAGGTTCCCCGACGCGAGAACGTCTCGCATCGCTCGAACGCACGCGCCAGACTCGGAGAGCCGGCGCGTGCCCGCTCCGGCGACCATCGGTGGCGGACGTACCGAATCACCTCGTCGGTGTAGGCCGGCCCGACGCGCCGGCCGCCGGCCTCGGAGGGCGGCAGTCCTTCGCGGATGACCCGCTTGGTCGACTCCCGAGCCAGATCCACGACGGCCTGCTTCGGATCGGCGATCCGTTCCGGCTCGCGAGGGACGCGTTTCACGCGAACGCCGAGAAAGCTCGCGAAGTCCCGCCGATCCGCCATCAGCCACGCCTCGACGGCTCGAACCGCGACTCGCAGCTCCATCCGTTCGGCCTGCATGGTTCCGAACAGGCGGCCGCGCAACCCCGGGGCGCAATCGTGACGGTCGAGATCGCACAGCGCGAACCACGGGGAGTAGTGCGCACCGGCGTTGAATCCGTCGAGGCGCTGCCGCAGATTGCCGATCCCGTCGCAGACGTAGGGTGTACCGGAAGCGACGCCCGACGCCTCGAAGAGCTTCAGGACGACCGCCTGATCGACGATGCCTTCCACCGCGAACGACACGGGCTCGTGCCCCCGATGCGCCATGGAGCTTCAGAAGTCGAAGCTGAACTGGTCGGCGTGCGCCGGCGCCGCCTTGGGCAGCAGGGCGGCGCCGATCGACAGCCCTTCCCTTTCCACCATGGCCCGCACGTCCGGATAGCTCTTGCCGACCTTTATCTCCGTCCCCTGCGAGTCGGGAGCGAGCACGTGGACCTCGTCGAGGCCGATGCCCACGTCGGCCAACAGCGCCGCCGAGTGCGTGGTGATCAGCACCTGCCGGCCGGACTTCGTATGCATCCGCGCCATGAAACGTGGCAGGTGCCGCACGAGGGCGTCGTGGAGCGCGAGCTCGGGCTCTTCCAGCAGCAGCGGGCCGCCCCCTTCCGCCAGGGACCAGAGCAATCCGATCAGGCGGAGCGTGCCGTCCGAGAACGAGCGCTCGTACTGCCGCGCCGCGCTCTGCCGCCAATGGCTGAAGCGCGCTTCCAGATGCCAGCGACCGCCTGCATCCTGCTGCAGCGTCAGGTTGTCGAACTGCGGAATGGCGATCTTCAGCGCCTTGTTGATGTTGCGCAACCTCGCATCCCGGGTCTTGGCGGGGGTCGAGGCGACCTTCTCCAGGAAGTCCCCGCCGAACGGATCGTCGTGCCGGCCGATGGACCGTTCGGGGTCGCGCACCAGATGGGGCACGATGTGAAGATAGCGGATGGACTTCAGGAACTCGGCGAGCTCTCGAAAGTCCTGGTTGACGACGATCTGCTCGAGGTACGTCTGCGCCAGCCGCTCGGAGTCCTTCTTGTCCGCCGCATCGGGCCGTTTGAGAATCAGGTCGTCCTGCTGGTAGACCTCTTCCTCCATGACTTCGGGCAGGTGTTTCTTCGGATGGTTGCGGAATCGGAGGCTGTAGGTCCACAGGCGGGGTGCGTCGTCCGTGCCGACGTCGACAGACACCTTGAGGCCGGCGGGCGTCCTGGCCTGCAGCGTGCGGATCTCTCCCATGCCGCCGCGCAGCCGGACCGCCTGCTTCAAGCCGTGCCCCGCGGTATCCCGCAAGAACCTGAGGGCGTCGAGCACGTTGGATTTCCCGGACGCATTCGGTCCGATGAGGAACGCGCGCCGACGCAGGCGCAGGTCCACCGGTCCCCGGAAGTTGCGCCAATGGTGCAGGCGCAGGGACGTTATGAACATCTGGGGGGCGCGCGACGCTTTCACGGATGACCTCGGACCCATGCGCCGTAGCCCGGCGACAGTGCTGCTGCCGGACGCTGGCACCGTCGATGATGGTATCACCGTGCGGCGGCCGGCCGCTCTCACGCCGTAGGCGAACGGCTCGGTCGCGTGACCGGCTCGAGCCCCGTCGAAAGACGCGTGGATTCGAGGCTCCGTTCGAGACCGGCGGCCTCGGCGCACCCTGAGTCGGGGGCTGCTTCGACGAATCCGGCCACTCACCGCATCCGGGTCAGTAGCGGAACAGCACCCGCAGCTTCGTGAAGAGGGCGCGGTTCGTCCGCCGGAAGGCCGTCGGCTCGAAGTACCTCGGATCGTGCACGTCGAGCGCGTCCTCCTGCCGGAAGTGGTCGTCGTAGCCGAAGTAGAACACCGTCAGGGCGTTGATGCGGTAGGTCAGGAGGAGGTTCGTCCCCCGGGTGCCGCGGAACGAGTCGAACTCGGTGATGTTCCGCAGCAACAGGCGGTCGGTGAACGTGAACGTCGAGAGCGCCCGCAGCACGCGCACGTCGAACACCTGCCGGTCGCGGCCGGCGCGGACGTCGGAGAACCGGCTGGTGACGAGGTTGAGCTGCGAGGTGAACCGCGGGGCGGGCCGGATGGTCGCGGACAGCGTGGCGCTGTTGCCGCGCCCGAGATAGGGGTTCTCGCGGTCGACGTAGTAGATCTCGTCGCCCCACCGCAGGCTGCCGCCGAGGGAGAACAGGCGGCTCGTGCTGACGAACGTGGACAGGTCGTAGTTGCGGCGGTCGAAGTCGACGCCCCCGAACCGCTCGTGGGCCTGGATGGCGTTCGCGGTGACGTTGACGTTCCGGCTGAAGCTCATGTTCAGCCCGAGGTCGATGTTCTCGTCCTCGCGGATGCCGGCGTGGGTGTAGCTGACCTGGTAGCGGAGGCTCGGGCCCCAGTTGATGATCCAGCTCTCCGGCCACCAGCGGTATCCCACGTTGGCGGTCCCGATCTGCTGGTCCACGCGCTGGAGGAACCCCACGTCGGTGCGGAAGTCGGGATCGATGCGCGCCGCGAACAGGGAACCCACCAGGTGGCGCCCCTCGTGCTGGAGGAAGGCGCCCATCATGGGCCCCTCTCGCTCCACCCCCTGCTCGTCCCGGTGCTGCGACCGGAACGCGACCAGGTTCAGCCGGCTGGCCCGGCCGAGCCGAAACTGCGCGTCGGCGCCGGCCACGCGGCTGTGCACGTCGAGGAACTCGCGGTCGGTGACGAGCGTCCCGACGTGCGACTCGGAGTAGAGGTCGTAGCGCGCCCGGCCTATCAGCACCCGGGCGTTCTCGCCGTACCCGCGCTCGTCCGGGTCGCCCCGTCTTCCCGGCGCCTCGTCGTCGGTCGCCATCACCCCGAGGGTCGTGTTCCCGACCTTGCCGGTCAGCTTCGCCCCCAGGTTCGGGTCGACGAGGGTGCGCGTGTGCACGAGGTCGACGGGTGAGGGGAACTCGAAGATCTCGGCGCCCTCCAGGAAGAACGGCCGCAGCTCGGGGAAGAAGAGGGGGAACCGCTGGTTGACTTCGATCTGCGGCAGGTCCGACTCGATCTGCGAGAAGTCGGGGTTGCCGGTGAAGTCGGCGGTCAGGTTCGACGTGATGCCGTACTTGACGTTCAGGCCCATCTCGGGGTCCGTGCTCCGGTCGACGAGCGCGCCCGTGCCCCGGTCGAACAGCTCGTAGCCGATGGCGGTGAACGACGGCAGGATCTCGAGGTTGCGGCTGGTGGAGAGGTCGGTCATGCCCTCGAGCACGCCCATCTGCCCCATGAAGCTCTGCACGGCGCGCGACATCGGGGCCCAGACCACGTTCTCCAGGTCCTTCCCCTTGATCTCCCGCACGATCTGGAACCCCCAGCGGTGCTCCACGCCCGGCGGCTGCTCGGGGTAGCGGAAGCTCTTGAACGGGATGGCCATCTCCGCCGTGTACCCGTCGTCGATGATCTGCGCGCCGCTGTAGAACAGCGCGTCCCAAGACCGGTCGGCGAAGGGAATGGGGCCGCGCCCGGTCTGGCCCGCGTTGATCACGCCGTCGCCCTGCACGTTGTAGCCGTTGAGGTCGAAGTCGTAGCAGCGCTGCTGATCCATGAACGTGTCGAGGTAGACGGTGATCAGGTCGTCCTCCCACGTGGTGTCGCGGTCGGCGCGGCTGGCCCGCATGATGCTCGGGTCGGCATAGTGCAGGTAGAACGCGAAGTAGATGTGGTCGCGGTCGTAGGCGATGTAGACCTCGGTCTCCTCGGTCGCGGGCGCGCCGTCGAGGGGCGACTGCTGCACGAACTCGGAGAGCATCGCCGCGGTGCGCCACACCTCGTCGTCGAGGCGGCCGTCGATCTCGGGTGGCGTCTCGGCAAGGGGCGCGCGGACCCGCGGCCGTCCGACGAGCGCGCCGTAGCCGGCGCCGGACGCGGCGGTGGTCGAGTCGTCCACGCGCGGCCGGTCCGGTCCGTGGGGGCCCATCGGGAAGCCCGCGCCGGACTGGGCGTGGAGACTCTCGAGGGGGCCGGCCGCGAGGCACAGGGCGAGCGCGGGAATCGTGAGGAGTCTCGGCATGGGTCGACGTCAATCGTTGGGAGCCGGAGTCTCGCGCAGGGCGCCTGGAGCTTCGGCAGGGCGTCCCGGCCATGGGACGGGTGTGGGGTCTGGCTCGCAGTCTCCCCTGATCCTACTAGACCTCCGGCCGGGGGAGGCCGGGGGCGCTCATCGGGCGGCGCGGAACCTGCCCCGGAAGATGCGCGCCGCCAAGCTACAGAGCGAGGACTCGCCTCAGCCCGTTGTCGACGCGCGCCATCAGTCTGGGTGAGACCTGCCCGACCCGGCGGGAGAGATAGCCCTCGTCGAGCGTGACGATCCGCGTGACGTTGGCGACCGAGTCTCTCGGAAGGCCGGTGCTCTTCGCGGGGAGCAGGACGTTGCCGGGCATACCGACGAGGCGCGCGTTCGACGTCAGGATCACCCCGAGGACTGTCCGGAGCCTGCTTCTGTTGAAGGCATCCGCCTGGACGACGAGGAGGGGATGGGGGAAGCCGGGCTCGGAGCCGCGCGGTTCGTCCAGGTCGGCCCACCACACCTCGCGCCGCGCGACTACCATCTCTCCCCGGAACCGACGCTTCGTGCCTGAGCCGCCCGCAACGCCGGGTCGACGCCGCTCGACTCGTCGGCGAGCACTTCGTTGAGCTTCGACGTGACATCCGCGTCGCGGTGCTTGGCCAGGTACTCGGCGAGAGCGACGGCGTAGAGCTCGCTTCTCGACATTCCCTGTCGCTTCGCGAGGTCGTTCGCCGACACGAAGAGCTCGTCCGGGAGCGAAACGGCGGTCTTCATACCGACAGTATACCCCGGTTGTACCCAGCCGCTCTCTCCTGCCCGTCGTGGCCGTGGGGGCCAGGGCCTGAGCAGCAGAGAACGGCCCCCGCCGGGAGCCCCTCGAGCCGTCCGCAAGTGCGGTTTGCGAGCGCGGGCTCTCCCGGGGCGTCGCGCCGGACGGGACCGTTGGCGGCCCGTTCGACTTGCTATGGATATATCTATATACTGCTATTCATATAGTGTTGTAGTGACATGAGCCTCGAACACATCCTCCTTGGCCTGCTGCGCGAACCGGCTACCGGGTACGATCTCGGGAACGCCTTCAGCGAGAACGTCCGGCATTTCTGGTCGGCCGAGCTGAGCCAGATCTACCCGGCCCTGAAGCGCCTCGAGCAGCGCGGGATGCTCCGCAGCCGGGTCGAGCCGTCGTCGAAGGGGCCGAACCGCCGCGTCTACGCGCTGACCGACGAGGGCCGGTCCGAGCTGCTGCGCTGGCTGCGCGAGGGCCCCGCCGTCGGCACGGAGCGGTTCGCGTACCTGGCGCAGCTCTACTTCATGGACGCGCTGGGCGACCTGCGGGAGACCCGCGCCTTCATGACCGAGCTCCAGGGCCACCTGGCCGGCTGGCTGGCGCAGCTCCGGGGGCTCGAACAGGAGGTCGTCGCCGCCCACGGCGGCGACCCCGCGCGGTACGGCGACGCGGGCTTCCACCACTTCGCGGCCCTCCGGATGGGCATTCACTCCATCGGGTCGAAGGTGGCCTGGTGCGACGAGACGCTGGCCGCGATCGACCGGCGCCTCGCGCCCGTCCGCGATGCGGCGGGCGCGGCGCGCGACGAGCCTTGGGAGGAGATGGAGCATCTGCTATGACGAACATCTTGAACCTGGCGATGGACGCCCTGGTGCTGGCCCACGTCGCGACGGGGTTCGTCGGCCTCGCGGCGTTCTGGATCCCGCTGTTCGCGAGGAAGGGCGGCCGGGTGCACGTGCAGGCGGGCCGCGTCTTCACCTGCTGCGCCTACGTCGTGACGCTGTCGGCGGTCACCGCGTCGGCGGGGCGCCTTGCCGCCCTCCAGGCGCAGGGCCTCGGCCCCGCGGACCGGCCCGAGACCTACGGCTTCGCGCTCTTCCTCGGCTATCTCGGGGTGGCGACCTTCGCCACGGTGCGGCACGCGATACGCGTGGTCGAGACGAGGAAGTCGCCGGAGACGCTACGGACGCCGTTCCACGAGGCCCTCGCGTGGGCCTCGATCGCCGGCAGCGTCACCGTTGTCGCGTTCGCGCTGGCGGTTCGGTCCGACGCCTCGCCGATCCTGCTGGGGCTGAGCCCCGTCGGCCTCGTCACCGGGTCGGGCATGCTGCGGCTGATGCGCCGTCCCGGGGCGCGGCGCATGGGCTGGTTCTACAGCCACCTGGGGTCGATGCTCGCGGGCGGCATCGCCTTCCACACCGCGTTCGCGGTCTTCGGGGCGCAGCGCCTCTGGGCCTACGACCTCGCGGGACCGCTCGCCGTCGTGCCGTGGATCCTGCCGACGGTCATCGGCATTCCCGCCATCATCGTCTGGACCCGCTACTACCGGCGGAAGTTCGAACCCGCAGCGCCGGCCGCGGCGTGACGGCGCCGGTGACGCGAGAGATCCCGGCTCCGCGCCGCGGCAGGTTCTGCCCCGGCGCCGGCCGCGGCCTCGGCGGGCTCCACGCCGTGCGGGTCGCGTTCAGAGAATTGTCGAGTCTGCCGAAAAACAACGTTGCCGAACACGCTCGCAGGGGACTCTGCAGGTCGCGCCGGTAGGTAGTGCAAGTCGACACGGCCCTTGCGCTGTCTGTCGGGCCGCTCGCAACCACGCAACCTACTCCACCCGGAGGGCGTCCATCGGGTCGATGCGGGCGGCCCGGCGGCCCGGCATCCAGCAGGCGAGGAGCGCGGCGCCGGCCAGCACGAGCGGGGCCGCGACGAGAGTCAGCGGGTCGTCGGTTTCGACGCCGAACACGAAGCTGTCGAGGACGCGGACCGATGCGGCTGACGCGAGCAGGCCGAGGAGCGCCCCGGCCGCGACGAGCCCGGCTCCCTGGCGGGCGACGAGGGCCACGACGGCGCCGCGCTGCGCGCCGAGGGCCATGCGGAGCCCGATTTCACGGCGGCGTTGCGACACGGTATAGCTGAGCAGGGCGTAGATGCCGAAGGCGGCGAGGAACAGCGCGAGGGCGGCGAAGAACCCGACACAGACCGCATAGAAGCGGGGTTGCGCGACGGCCGCCGACAGTCTCGCGTCCATCGTCATGACGTCTTCGATGCTCGCGGCCGGATTCACCGCGGCCACCGCCTCGCGAAGAAACGGAACGACCGCCGCCGGGTCGCCGTCCGTCCGCACCGCGACCACCGGGGTGAAGGACGACATGCCGACCAGCAGCCCCGCGTGTTCGAGCTGGTGCAGCGGCACGTATGCCTCGGCCTGCGACTCGTCGATGGTCAGCCCGGTGTAGCGGACGTCGGCCACGACGCCGATCACCTCCCATGGTTCGGGGCCGGCGCCGACCGGCAGCAGGCGCCGTCCGACGGCCGGCTCGCCGCCGAAGAGCTCGCGAGCGAGCGTCCCGTTCACCATCAGCACCAGCGGGCTCTCGGCCCCGTCCAGCCGGCTGAACGCGCGCCCGCTCCGGGGACGCAATCGCATCACGTCGAAGTAGCCCGGGCTGACCACGTTGACCCGAGCCTGTTGGAGGTCCCGCGGGTCGGTCGGAGGCGCGGTGCCCGCCACCCGGAAGACGGCTGCGTTCCCGCCGCCGGACGCGAGGGGCAGGCGGGACGAAACCCCCACCGCTTCTACGTCGGAGAGCACGGCCAGCCGGTCCATCTCTTCCACCAACGATGCCTGGAAGCGCCGGCCGGCCGCCAGCATCGACTCAGGGGTCATGTCCGGTCGGAACGTGATGTCGGGGTTCCGGATGCCGGCGGCGATCACGTTGGCCGGGTCGTAGCCGCGATCGACGGTGATGAGCCGCACGAAGCTGCGCAAGAGCAGCCCCGCCCCCGTCAGCAGCACGAGGGCCAAGGCTACCTGGGCCACGGCGAGCGTGGCGCGCGCCCGGTTCGAACGGAGCAGTCGGAAGCCGCCCGTCGACTGCTCGTTCCCTTCGTTGAGGGTACGCGCCAAGTCGAGCCGCGACCACTGGAGGGCCGGCGCGGCGCCGAACAGCAGCCCGGCCGCGATCGACAGTCCGAAGGTGAACGCGAGCGTCACGGGGTCGACGCCCGCCTCGTCGAGCCGCGCGATGTCGCCGGGAACGAGCGCCGGCGCCGCGCGCAGCACCAGCGACGCCGCGGCGAGCCCGAGCACGCCGCCGCCCACGCCCAGCATCACGCTCTCGGTCAGGAGCTGCCGGACGAGACGCCAGCGGCTCGCCCCGAGCGCGGCGCATACCGCCAGCGCCCGCTGCCGCGCAACCCCCCGCGCGAGCAGCAGCCCCGCCGCGTTGATGCAGGCGATCAGCAGCACGAGGGCGGTCGCCAGGGTCAGGGCCAGAAGCGCCGGCCGATACGCGCCGACTATCTCTTCCAGCAACGGCGCGACCCGCACGGCGTTCTCGGACCGTTCTCCCGGCCGTCCCCCGCCGATGGTCATTACGGGAAACTCGCTGGCGCTCTGCAGGCGAGTGCTGGCCTCGACCGCCGCCTGTTCGGGCGACACCCCCGGCGCGAGGCGCCCCAGGGCGTCGAAGGCCATCATGACCGACATGCGCGGTTGCCCCGCGTCGGCGGCGGGCGGCGGCGTGAACGGCGGAACGACGAACGGTGTCCAGAGCTCGCTGTCGGGGTGCGGGAAATAGAAACCCTCGGGCAGCACGCCGACCACGGTGTGAGGATCGCCGTCGAGAGCCACGACCGCCCCCACGATGTCGGGGTCCGACGCGAAGTGGTTGGTCCAGGCGCGGTGACTCAGCAGCACGACCCCGTCAGCGCCCTCTCGCGCCTCGCCCTCCGTGAAGAGCCGCCCGAGGTGGGGTGTTGCCCGCAGCAGGGGGAACAGCGCCGGCGAGACGGCGGCGCCGCGCAGGGTGACCGAGCCGTCCGGCCCCGCCCACTGCTGCGAGATCTCGCGGTAGGCCGCGAGGTGCTCGAACGCCCCGGCGTCCTGGAGGAGGGGCATCGACCGATTCGTGAGCATTCCTCGGCGAGCGCTCATCGACTCTCCCACCCGCACGATGCGCTCGGGGTCCGGATAGGGCAGGGGCCGCAGGAGCAGAGCGTGGACGACGCTGAACATCGCGGTGTTGGCGCCGATGCCGAGGGCGAGGGCAAGCAGCACGGCGAGGGTGAATCCGCGCTGGGCGGCGAGCCGCCGCGCCGCGGAGACGACATCCCGAAGCAGTGTGTCCATATGGATCCAAGCCCGCGTCCGGCGCAAGCCGGTCGGCCGGCGACGGGCGGCCAGCGTCGAGAGGATGGGCACGACCACGGTCGGCGTCCTCCTGCCGAAGGAGTCGGCCGACGCTGGTCACCGTGTGGACAGCCGAAGGGCACGACCCCCCGCTGCCGCATCACTCCGGCGGTTCGCTGCCGCTCGAATCGCTGCCCGACGCGGGCCGAAGCTCGTCTGGCGAGATGCGCCCGTCGCCGTCGGTGTCGAGCGTGCGCAACGACTGCGCCGCCGATTCGATCTCCGTCTCCGAGACCGTGCCGTCCTGGTCCGCGTCGAGCGTGGCCATGAGGGGCATCGGTACCGGCGGGCCCTCGCCGCCGCCTACGGTTCCCTGCTCCGGCGCTGCCGGCCCTTCCGCGCTTCCGGGCTCCCCGTCTCCCGGCTCCCCGCCCTGCGCGGCCATCATCGCGGCGAGGATCTCCATCCCTGAAGCGGTGCCGTCCCCGTCGGCGTCGGCGGGAGACAGGAGGCTCTGGAGCTGCGGCGGCAGATCCGCGATGTCCAGCTCTTCGTCGGCGCCCAGCGTCATCATCCGACTCCCCTCGGGGAGGTTCGCCGGACTGCCGAAGAAGACGCGCGGGCCGCCGCGTCCGGGCTGCAGCTCGTCGCCCGAGAGCCGTCCGTCGCCGTCGTCGTCGAGCGAGGCGAGCGATGCCGGGGCCGCGTCGATCTCGTCCGCCGAGATGTCGCCGTCGTCGTCGATGTCGAGGGCGCGGAAAGCCGGCAGCCTGCGCGGCTCGCGGTCGTCGTCCTCGCGTTCCTCGGGTTGGACGCCTCCCGATGGCTGGCCGGTCGCCTCTTGCGGTGGCTGTCCCGTCGCCTCGCAACCGGTCAGACCCAGCGTCAGCGCCAACGCCATCGCAGTCGTGAACGTGAATGCTCGTGGCCCCATGGTCGAGTCCGGAGGGAGGACAGGTTGCGTCAGTCGGCGCGCGAGCCGCGAGTCACGCCGCGGGGTTGGACCGATGGCCGGTGTCATGGTTGCTCCTTCACGCGATTCCCGATACCTCGGGGTCGTCATGGCTCTGCGCGCGGCATCTTCCGCGTCGGACCCGACAGCGTCGCCTTCCGCACGCGCTCGAGGCTCTCGCCGTCGCGCCCCTCGCTCGTCGCGGTGCCGGAGGGGAACACGCCGACCGCGAGCCACCGGCCTGTCAGCCCCTCGTTCAGCTCGGCGAGTCGTTCCCGCATCTCGGTGATTCGTTGCACCGGTTCGCCCGCCGTTTCGTCGTTCCGCAACCGGTCCGACATGGCGGCAACCGCTTGTTGCAGCTTTCGCGCGACCGCCGTCGTCCGCTGCCTCGTATGGCCCGTGCCGGTCGAGCGAGGCTGGCGCCGACCGGTGGCGGAGGTCGCCGGCCGACCGGCGCCCGGCGTCTGCGGCGCCGGCCCCCGCGCGCCGGCAATCAGCGCAATCGTCACCCCGGCAGGCGGCTGACCGGCGCCCGGTTCCTGCGCCGGCGGGCGCCACGTGCTGGCAATCAGCGCAATCGTCACCCCGGTAGACGGCTGATCGGCGCCCGGTTCCTGCGGCGCCGGCCCCTGCGGGGCCGCGTCCAGCGGAACCCGCGTCGCGGCGGCGCTCAGCGGAACCGTCGCCGCGGCCGTCCAGACCACCGCACCCAGCGCCGCGCCCAGCCCAATCGCGATCGCGGCCTCCGCTCGTCCGGACATCGTGCCGTCCTTCTCGAACAAGGCATCGGCCCTGGCGCGCAGCTCCGTCGGCCGCAGCATCGGCGCCGCGAGCGGCAACGCACGCGGGTGCCCCGCCAGCGCGATCAGACACCGCACGTAGGCGCGCCGCTCGCCGGTGCGGCGCACGACCGCGGCATCGACGACCTGCTCGCGGTGCAGGCGGATGCGCCCGCGGATCAGCCACGCCCAGGGATGGAACCACAGCAGCGCCGCCGCCACCTCCTCGGCCACCGTCGCGGCGAAGTCGCGCCGTTCGAGGTGCAGCAGCTCGTGGCAGACGATGCCGCGCTGGAACGCCGGCTCGAGCCGGTCGAAGGCGGCCGGCAGCACCACGGTCGGGCAGAACAGCCCGAAGCTGCAGGGCATCCGGACGTCCGGCGGCTGAATGAAGGTGGCCGGCGTCGGAAACCGCGCCAGGAGCTCCCGCGCCGGCGCCGGCGGCGCGACCCGGTCGGCCGAGCGGGCGAGACGGCCGAGCCGCATGAGGCCCAGTCCGAGCCGGGCCAGCCGGAAGACGGCGACCGCGGCCAGGAGCCCCAGGACCCACGTCCACGGGTCGATGCTCCATCGCTCGGCGGGCAGGGCGACGACGCTCTCGGCAACCGAGGCACCGGCGACGCCCGCAAACTCCCGCTCGGGTCCGGGCAGGGGCAGTCCGTGGGCGGGCGTCGCCGCTGCCGGCTGCCAGGGCTGAACCCACGGGGCCAGCAGCAGGACGAGGAGGACCGCCTGCCAGTACTTCAGCAGGAAGCCGGGCTCGCGAAGCCGCAGGACGGAGACCCCGAGCCGAGCGGCCCCGGCCACGCCGGCGGCCTGCAGCCAGTGCGCGACGACGTTCTGCGCCAGCAGCTCAGCCGTCATCGTCCTTGTCCGGCCCGTTCAGCCGGCTCGCGATGTCGCGGAGGTCGTCTGCGCTGAGCCGCTTGTCGCGGACGAGGTGCTGCACGAGCGGCTCCGCCGCGCCGCCGAACACGCGGTCCACGAAGTGGCGGACCATCGCCCGCAGCACGCCCTCGCGGGTCGACCGCGCTCGATAGACGTGCGCCCGCGCCGCGCGGCTGACGTCCAGGTGCTCCTTCTGCTCGAGAATCCGCATCGTCGTCAGCACCGTCGTGTAGGCGACGGGCCGGCGCTCGCGGAACGCCTCGTAGACCTCGCGCACGGTGACCTCGCCGCGGTCCCAGACGACCTGCATGATCTCGAGCTCCTGGTCGGCGAGGGGGGGACGTTGGCGCGGCATGGCTACTATCAAAGTAGTACTTCGCGGCGTATAGTTTGTCAAGCCGGGCGAAACGCTCTACCTGGCGCCGCCCGTTGCCAGACTTCGGGTCGATCGGCATGATCCATGCGTGCGTATGCCTGATGAGTTCCGCCGCGCGTTGCGATCGCTGGCCCACCGCCGCACGTTCGCGGCGATCGCGGTGCTGACCCTGGCCCTGGCGTTCAGCATCCCCGCGGTGGTGCTGTCGACGGTGGATCGGCACTTCTGGCGGCCCCTCGACCTGCCCGGGTCGGACCGGCTCTTCACGCTGCACGTCCAGGTCGAGGACGGCGACTTCGCCTTCTCCCCGCTGAGTCATCCGGAGTACCGGCAACTGCGTGACGTGGGGTCGGACGCGGAGGCGTTCTCCCTCGCCGCCTTCGGGATTCTCGACTTCACGATGGTCGCCGGCGTCGCCCCCGCCCGGGTGGACGTCGCCCTCGTCTCCGGCGACTTCTTCACGCTGCTGGGGGCGGCGCCGTCGCACGGGCGTCTGCTCGCGCCGGGGGACGACGACCCGGGGGGCTCGCCCGCGGTGGCCGTCGTGTCCCGCCGCGCGTGGACGACCCGCTTCGGCCGGGACCCGGGCCTCGTCGGACGCACCGTGCGCCTGGGGCCGCAGGCGTTCACGGTCGTCGGTGTCGCCGCCAACCCGCTTCCCGGTCCGGCGCACGACCCGGACTTCTGGGTGCCGCTGTCGGCGGTCGACCAGCTCCTGCCCGACTTCCCCGGCATGCTCGGTCCCTTCGGGGTCTGGCTGGACACGGTCGGGCGGCTCGAGGCATCGACGTCGCTCGCCGATGCCGCGGCGCTGGCGGCGCTGGCCCGGGACCGGCTGCCGGCCGGGGCGGCGGCGGTGCGGACCGAGGACTGGCGCTTCGTCGCCCGGCCCGTCAACCACCTCCGGCTCGGTCCCGAGCATCACCGCGAGGCCGCCCGGTTCCTGACCGTCCTGGTCGTGATCACGGGCGTCTTCCTCCTGGCCGCCGGCGGCAACCTGGTCCTGCTGCTGCTGACCCGCGGCGCCGAGCAGGCCCCCGAGCAGGCGGTGCGGCGTGCGCTGGGGGCGTCGCGCCGCGACGTCGTCCGTCCCCTCGCGGCGGAGCTGCTGGTGCTGGCGGGCGCCGGCGGGCTGGCCGCGCTCGCGGCCCTGCGGTGGGTGGGGCCCGTCCTGTCGGCCCTGCCGCAGCTGGCGCCGCTCGGCGCGGCGGCGATCCTGGACGCCGGCGCCGTGCTGTGGACGCTGGCCGTCGCCGGGGCGACGTGGGCGGCCGTCTGCCTCGGGCTGCTGTTGATGACGTCGCTCCGGCCGCCGTCCCTTCCGGGGGCGTCCGGGCCCAGGGTGACGGGCCGCGGCGGTCGCCAGCGGGTGCTGGTGGCGGCGCAGGTTGCGGTGTCCGCGGTCCTGGTGGTCGCGGCGGGGCTCCTGCTGCGCAGCGCCCACGGCGTCGCGTCGATTCCGCGCGGCTTCGTCCCCGAGGGAGTCCTCGTCGCCCAGCTCCACACGGCCGGCTATTCCGACGCCGAGGGGCACGTCTTCTACCGGCGCCTCCTCGACGCGCTCCGCGACGGCGGGCCGGTCACCTCCGCGGCGCTCGCCTGGCACACCCCGTTCAGCGAGTTCACGCTGAACGTTTCGGTGGAGATTCCCGGGACCTCCCTGCTGGTCCTGGGGAACGCGGTGTCCGCCGACTACTTTCGCACCCTCGGCGTCGCGGTGCTCGAGGGCCGCGAGTTCACCGCCGCCGACCACGCGGACTCGCCGCTCGTGGCGATCGTCAACCGCACCCTGGCAGAGCGTCTCTGGCCCGGCCGCCCGGCCGTCGGGCAGGTGCTCACGTTCCCGCGCAGCGGCGGCGACCGGACGGTGATCGGCGTGGTCGACGACGTGCGCTACTACCGGCTCGCCGAGCCGACGCGGCCGCTCGCCTACCTGCCCCTGGCCCAGCGCTTCTTCCCGGAGGCGTTCCTCCACGCCCGGTCGCACGCCGATGCGGGCGTCATCTTGCAGCACGTCCGGCGGGTGCTCGCCGACCTCGATCCGGGGGTGCCGCTCAGCGGCGCGGGCACGCTGAGGGCGAAGGTCGACGAGGCGCTCGCCCGCTGGCGGGCGCCGGCCCTGCTCGCCGGCCTCCTCGCGCTGGTCACGCTGGTGCTGACGATGGGGGGGCTGTACGCGGTGCTGACGATGGCGGTGGGCCAGCGGACGCGCGAGCTGGCGATCCGGGCGGCCCTCGGGGCCCGCGAGGCCTCGTTGCGCTGGATGGTGCTCGCCGAGGGGTTGCGGCTCGTGGCGGCGGGGGCGCTGGTCGGTCTCGTCGCCACGGTGCCGCTGACGCGGCTGCTCGAGAGCCAGCTCTACGGCATCGCCCCCAACGACGCCGCGACGCTGGCCGCCGGCCTGATCGGGCTGCTCGCGGCCGGTGCTCTCGCCAGCGATCTGCCGGCCCGGCGGGCCGCACGCCTCGACACCGCCGCCGCGTTGCGCAGCGAGTGAGCGCCGCCGGGGCCCTGGTGCCGCGGGTGCGCGGAATCAGCGCCACACCCAGTTACCGAGCACATTCGGATTTGTCGAGTCGAGCCGGAACTAAAGTTACCGAACATTCGGGACTGGCGGGGCTTCAGCCCGAATCGGTCATGCCCAGAGAGGCTGGCCAGCCCGGCCGGGCTGGTCGCGGTCCAGCGTTCGCCAGGTCGGTGTTCAGATGAGGTGGCCGGTCCAGCGGCCGGCGAGCACGATGCCGGCCCAGATCAGCAGCGACGCGGCCCCGGCGAAGCGGGCCGCCGGGGGCAGCTCCTCGGCCGTGTCCCACGCGCCGACGCCGCGGAACGTCCGGACGTGGAAGACGGCCATGTTGATGAACGCGAGCGGCAGCAGCAGGAGCTTGATCTGAAAGGCGGTGTTGTCCAGGTACGCGGGCGCGCGGGTCATGAACATGCCGAAGCCGGTGACGGCGGCCACGACGAAGGCGGCCCAGGTCCAGGGGAGCAGCTTGCCGGTGATCTGGCTGACCGGGTACCGCGTCGCCGCGAGGCCGAGCAGCCGCAGGTCGACGGTCACGATGGTGCCGAGCACCAGGGCCAGCCCGATGACGTGGATCGACTCCAGCATCGGGAACCACCACGTGAAACCGATGTGCTGCGAGAGCGGGTGGTCCTGCAGCCACTGCCAGATGGACGGGTACGCCTCGAGGCTCTCCCAGGGGAACGGGATCGGGAAGGGGTCGGTGATGTACTCGGAGTACGCGATCCAGCGCCCCGCGAGCATGATGCCGATCCAGAGCAGGAGCGACACGCCGGCGATGAGGCGGGCCACGAGCAGTCGGTCCTCGGACTCCTCCCAGTAGCCGTGCTCCTTCCGGTTCTTCCAGTAGACGAGGAACGCCAGCCCCACGGCCAGCACCAGCAGCGAGAACTTGAACGTGGCGACGGGGTTGTAGAGGTACCGCACCGGCCGCGCGAGGACGAAGAGCATGCCGGTGACGAAGTTGACGCCGAGGGCGCACCACGTCCACGGCAGCAGCCGCCGGATCATCTCGCTGACGCTGTGGCCCCGCATCGCGAGCCCCAGGAACCGCAGGTCGACCATCACGATCGAGCCGACCACCGTGGCGATGCCCATGATGTGGAACGATTGGGCGATCGGGGGCAGGCCCGGGACGTTGCCGAGCAGGTACACCATCAGCTCGCGGGTCGGGCTCTCCTGGAGCGTCTGGGCCAGGAAGTCGCGCATGGGTCGGTCTCTCGCTTGGCGCCGGGGAATCGAGCGGCCTTGGAACGCCGTTTCGCGCCGCCATTCTAGCAGCCCGCTCGGTGCGCCGGCCGCCCGGTATCGGCGTATCCTATTCGACGGGGTTGGAGCGGAGCTCCGGTCCGCCGGAGGGCTCCAGCCCGATTCCCTCGATTCGCCTTCACGACATCCGACGAACCCAGGAGTCCCGATGCGCAAGTCTCTCGTGGCCGTCCCGTTGCTCGCAGGGGCATGGACCCTCATGGCCGCCGCCGTCCCGGCCGCCGGCCAACCGGCCGACACGACGTCGGCCGGCGCCTGCGCCGTCTCGTCGCCGGCGGAATGGCCGGGGCTCGACGCCGGCCCCCGGTGGAACGGCTGGGGGGCGGGAGTGACGAACGCCCGTTTCCAGCCGGCAGACCAGGCCGGGCTCGCGGCGGCCGACGTGCCGCGCCTGCGGCTCAAGTGGGCGTTCGGCTACCCGCGCTCGGCCACCGCGCAGTCGCAGCCGACGGTGGTGGGCGGACGCCTGTTCGTGGCGAGCGAGCGCGGCGAGGTCTACGCCCTCGACGCCGCGACCGGCTGCACCCACTGGACGTTCGAGGCGGCGAGCGGTGTCCGCAGCGCGATGACCGTGACTCGCCTCGCCGACGGCCGGCACGCGCTCTTCTTCGGCGACTTCCAGGCCAACGTCTATGCCCTCGACGCGGCGACCGGGGCCGAGATCTGGCGCCGCGACGTCGAGACCCACCCGGGCGCCCGCATCACCGGGGCGCCGGTGCTGCACGACGGCCGGCTCTACGTGCCGGTGTCCTCCCTCGAGGAGCTGCTCGCCGCCAACCCCCGCTATCCCTGCTGCACGTTCCGCGGCAGCATCGCCGCTCTCGACGCGGCGACCGGCGAGCTGCTCTGGCAGAGCTACACCATCGAGGAGGCGCCGGCGCCGCGCGGGCGCAACCCCGACGGCGCTGCCCTCATGGGGCCGTCCGGCGCCGCGGTGTGGTCGGCGCCGACCGTCGACGCCCAGCGCGGCGTCGTCTACGCCGCGACCGGGAACGCCTACACCGAGCCCGCCGCCGCCACGAGCGACGCGATCATCGCGTTCGACCTCGACACCGGCGCGGTCCGGTGGGTCAACCAGCTCACGCCGGACGACGCGTTCATCCTCAACTGCGGCGGCGACAACCCGAACTGCCCGGAGGAGGACGGCCCCGACTTCGACTTCGGCGCTTCCCCGGTGCTGGTGACCGCGGCGGACGGCCGCGACCTCCTCGTCATCGGCCAGAAGGCCGGGGTGGGCTACGCCCTCGACCCGGGCCGCGACGGCGCCGTCGTGTGGCGCTACCAGGTCGGGGCGGGCAGCGCCCTCGGCGGCATCGAGTGGGGCTTCGCGGTCGACGCCGAGAAGGCGTACTTCGCCAACTCGGACTACCTGACGCCCGAGCCGGGGGGCCTCGCCGCGGTGCGCCTGACGACCGGCGAGCTGGTCTGGTTCGCCGAGCCCCACGAGCCGGTCTGCGAGGGGTGCAGCCCGGCGCTGCTGGCCGCCATCACCGCCATTCCCGGCGCCGTCTTCTCGGGCGCCTACGACGGCCTGTTCCGCGCCTACGACACCGGGGACGGCTCGGTCCTCTGGGAGTTCGACACCAACGGCGAGCACGAGACCGTCAACGGCGTCGCCGCCCGCGGAGGGTCCATCAACGGCCCCGGCCCGGTCGTCGTCAGCGGCATGGTCTACGTCAACTCGGGCTACGCCGCGTTCGGCGGCCGGCCCGGCAACGTCCTGCTCGCCTTCGGCGTGGACTGACGCGCCGGCCCCGGCCCGCGGCCCGGCCGACGACTGCGCGGTGTGCCGGTGGACGGGTGGATCCGCGCACAGGGGTGGTCGAATACGCCGGTAGGGACAGTGGCGGGAACTACCACCCACGTGCCCAACGCAGGAACGGCCGAGGACCGGCTGCAGTTGGCCACCTATCGCCATCACTGTCCTGGGACCGGAGATCGGTGAATGCGGTGGGGATGAATGAAGCAGGGCCGTCGTCAGCGGACAGGTCGATGCGTCTCTACAGCGAGCTCGCGGAGTGGTGGCCGTTGGTCGACGACCCGGCGGACTACGCCGACGAGGCCGGCGTCTACGCCGACCGGCTGCAGGAGGCGTGCGACGGCCCCATCGAGTCCCTGCTGGAGCTGGGCTGCGGCGGCGGGAACACCGCGCTGCACCTGAAGCGGCGGTTCCCCCGTCTGATGCTCACCGACCTGTCGCCCGGGATGCTCGCGGTCAGCCGCGCCCTCAATCCGGAGTGCGAGCACCGGATCGGCGACATGCGCACCCTGCGCCTGGGCCGGACCTTCGACGCCGTCTTCGTCCACGACGCCGTCTGCTACATGACGACCGAGGCCGACCTGCGCCGCGCCATGGAGACGGCCTGGGCGCACTGCCGCCCCGGCGGCGCGGTGCTGTTCCAGCCGGACTACGTGCGCGAGACCTTTCGGACCGGGGCGTCCGCGGGCGGCTGCGACGAGCCGCCGCCGACCTCCGGTTCCGGCGGGGGAGGCGCGCGGGGGCTGCGCTACCTGGAATGGGTGTGGGACCCCGATCCGGGAGATACGGAATACCTCGCCGACTTCGCGTTCTTGCTGCGCGAGCGCGACGGATCGATCCGCTGCGTGCACGAGCGGCACGTCGAGGGCCTGTTCGCGCGCGACCGCTGGCTGGACCTCCTGACCGAGGTGGGGTTCGAGCCCCGATGCGAGCCCCTCGTGGTCGCGGGCGTGGAGCCGGGCCGGCACGAGATGTTCGTGGGACACCGGCCGCTGACGGCCAGCGGGCCTGCGGCGTGACGGGCCGACTGCCGGCTCGGCGGCGGGGCAGCCAGGCGCTACTCCGCCTGCAGGGCCTGCCGCGGATCGGCCTGCGCGGCCCGGCGCGCCGGGAAGAACGAGGCGGCGAGGGCCGCCGTCACCAGCACGAGGGCGGCTGCGGTGAGGGCCAGCGGGTCGTGGGGGCTGCGGCCCTCGAAGAGCAGCGGCGCGCGACGAAGCGGCCCGCCCAGAGCGCGGCCAGCCCACGGCGACGCCGCCGACCACGGACAGCGAGAGGCCGCGCGAGAGCACGAGGCGGAGCAGGTCCCCCGCCTGGGCGCCGAGGGCGCGGCGGATGCCGAACTCGAGCTCGCGCTGGCGCACGCCGAAGGCGATGACCGCGTAGAGTCCGAGGGCGGCGAGGAGCAGGGCCAGCAGGGCGGCGGCGCCGAACAGGCCGGTGCCGATCGTCCACGGGCGGATCCGCCCGGCGTGGACGTCGGGCAGGCTCCGCACGCGGCTGGCCGGCAGATCCGGAAACAGCTCGGCGAGCGCCGCGAGGACGGGGACCACCGTGGGTCCGGGATTGCCTCGGGTGCGGACGATCAGGCTGCGATCCCAGCGCAAGGCATCCGCCGTTGCGGCATCGGCCGCCGCCTGCTCCAGCGGCACGCAGGAGTGGCCGACCCGATTGGTTTCCCGCAGGCCGAACTCGAGGGCGGATTCCACCACGCCGACCACTGTCGTGCAGTCGGACGTCTCCTCCTCCAGGAACAGGCAGCGGCCGACGGGGCTCTGCCCGGGCCAGATCTGCCGGACGAAGGTCGCGTTGACGACCGCGACCCTCTGCGTGCCGGCGCGGTCCTGCTCGGTGAAGCCGCGCCCGTCGCGGATGTCCAGACCCGCCACGCTGAAGAAGTTGGGCGTCACCATGTTCTCGAAGGGGGCGAACGTCCGTGGGAGGGAGTCGAGCCCCTCGACGCGCGGCATTCTCCCCCCCTGGCCATGGTCAGCGGCGTGTTGTTCGATTGCGCCACGTCCAGCACGCCGGGCAGGGATCGCACGCGGGCCTCCAGGGTGTCTATCGTGCTCTCGGCGAGCGGTATCGTGCCCCAGCCTTCGCCCAGCCGCACCGTCAGAATGTTCTCCCGCGCGTACCCGCCGTCGACTTCACGTGCCGCCTCGAAAGAGCGGTAGAACATGGCGGCGCCGCTGAGCAGGATGAGAGACAGTGCGGCTTGCACGACGATCAGGCCGGTGCGTACCGGCGTTCCCAGGGGCCGGGCCCCCCGCAGGCCGTCGACCCTCTCGATGCCCCGGCTCCGCGCCGCGTACAGCGCCG
Organism: Vicinamibacterales bacterium; assembly: GCA_965215105.1. Classification (GTDB taxonomy): domain Bacteria; phylum Acidobacteriota; class Vicinamibacteria; order Vicinamibacterales; family UBA8438; genus JAJEEA01. The sequence continues at coordinate 3,460,752 of OZ244051.1, read as the reverse complement.
GTAGCAACGCGGCCGCGAGGCCGACCACGAGCACCGAGGCGCCGGTGAACGCGATCGCGGTCGCGTCCAGCGTGCCGCCATCCCACTGGTGGCGCGGGAGCAGCGTGACGCGGAGCACGCGGCCCGCCACCGCGGCCACCCCCAGCGCCGCGGCGCCGGAGAGCGCGGCGAGCACGACGCTCTCGATCACCAGCAGGCGTCCGACGCCCCATCGGCCCGCGCCGAGCGCGCGGCGCACGGCCAGCTCGCGCCGTCGCGCGGCGACCCTCAGCATCAGCAGGTTCGACACGTTCGCTGTCGCGATGAGGAGGACGACGAGGGCGACGCCGCCCACGACCAGCGGCAGCCGCATGTCGCCGGCCAGAACGGCCGGTCCGCGGGTTCTCAGGAGGGGGCCGAGCACGACGGTGGCCTCGGTCCCGGGCTGGTTCGAGTCGGCGCGGGCCGCCCTCAGCAAGGCGGTCGCCGCCGTCCCTGCCGCCTCGGCGGTGACGCCGGGTGCGAGACGACGAAGGTCGTGACCCAGGCGTTGGGGTTGACTGGCTCCGCGGCTTGGTAGGGCACCCAGACGTCCATCGCCCTCGGCTCGGAGCCCGAGAAGCCGGGCGGCATCGCCCCGACGATCGTGTAGGTGACGTTGTCGAAGGTCACGGTGGCGCCGAGCGCCCGCCGGGTACCGCCGAAGCGCCGTTCCCAGTAGCTGTTCCCGATGACCGCGACGGGCGTCGCGGCCGGGTCGTCGTCCTCGGGCAGGATGGGCCGCCCGAGCGCCGGCCGCGCGCCGATCAGCTCGAAGAACCCCCCCGTGACCTGGGCCACCTGGAGCTCCTCGGCGGTCTGGCCGCGACCGTTCGGCGTGCGCTACGGGAGCGAGTCGCGACCGGCGGCGCTGAACCGGTCGGTGTCGGCCCGGAGCGCGGCGAACTCCCACCAGTTCAGGCTGTCCTGCACGCGGGTCGGGTCACTGCGGACGCTCTGCCGCACCCACACGCGATGAATCCCGTCGGGGTCCTCGATGTGCGGCGGCGTCTGGAGGAACAGCCGGGACAGCATCCCGTACATCGCGGCGTTGAGGCCGATGCCGAGGGCCAGGGTGAGGATCACGGCGCAGGTGTAGCCGGGGTTGCGGCGCAATCCGCGGATCGCGGACCGGATGTCCTGGAGCAGGCGCTCGGCGGGTCCCCAGCCCCAGGTCTCGCGCGTCAGCTCGCGGATCAGGGGGACGTTGCCGAAGTCGCGCCGCGCCGCCGCGCGGGCCTCCTCGGGAGGCATCCCCGCCGCGATGCGCTCCTCCATCTCTTCGGCGAGATGGAAGCGGAGCTCTTCGTCGAGCTCCGATTCCTGCCTCCGCCAGCGAAAGAGCGAGCGCAGCCGAAACCAGACCTGCCACATCGCCGCCTCCTCCGCGGGAGTCGCCGCCCCGCGCCTCCGACTCCCGGCCGACCGACCCTCCCGCAGTCGGCGCTGTGCCAGCCGGGAGAGCGTCGCCTACGGCTCCGCTCGCCTCCCCAACGACCCGCTAGGCGTCCGCGCCGTTCACGGCGCAGACGCCTACGGCCCCGATTCCTGCTCCGCCGGGCTCAGCACCCGCGCCATGGCCGCCGACAGCGCCTCCCAGCGCGACTGCTGCGCCGTGAGGTTCTCGCGGCCGGTCGGGGGTCGACAGTCAACGGCCGCGCTCGCGCTCACACTGCTGATCGTGTACGCGGTCAGGTGGAGCACCGCCCCCTGAACCCATGCCCAAGCCGGACGATCCCTCACTGCTGAAGGCGATCCAGTGCCCGGTGCTGGACAAGGACATCGAGCGATGGATCCGTTGCTGCACGGCCAGGTTCAGGCCGCTGGCGCGCCGCGTCGCCGGGGACGACGCCGCGGCCGAGGACGCGCTCCAGACGGCCTGGATCATCGTGATGCAGCGGCTGAACACCTACCGCGGGGGCCCACCGGCCTGCTCGTGGGTGCACTCCATCGTTCGCCACGAGGCGGCCCGAGCCGCGAGGCCGCGGACCCGGGAAGAGCCGCTGGGCAACCTCCCCGAGTCCGCAGCCAACTGGACGTTCCCCGAGGCTGATGCCTACGCCGTTGAGCTACGGCGTGTGCTCCTGCAGGCCATCGACGAGCTGCCGCTCACGTATCGTGAGGTCGTCCGGCTGCGCGACCTCGAGGAGCGGTCGAACACCGAAGTCGCCGAGCGGCTGCACATCTCGAAGCAGAACGCCGCGGTCCGCCTGCACCGGGCTCACCGCCTCCTGCGCACCCGGCTCCTGGCCCACCGCGGCGGTACAACGACGGGCACCCCGCAGCGGAAGCCACGGGCTCCCCGGGAGTCGATGAGCGGGGATCAATCGAAGGAGTAGACGAACCTGCCCAACACCTGGACGTAACCCCCACGCTCGGTGAGGTCGAGGGTCACGCCGAACTCCAGCCGGAGAACCGGCGAGACCCTCTCCGATATGAGGGCCTCCACGGCTGGTGTGAGGAAAGCGCCCTGGTCGGGCCAGATCCAGAGGGGGGTGATGCCCACGAGCAGGTCCGAATTATCGTCCATCGGGAGTCGCAGATGGGTCGACAACAAGCCGACGGCGCCGCCCATGTAGAGCAGGCCGCCTACTCTCACGTGCTCCGTCGCCCAGACGCCCCCACCCGCATGGACGCCGAAGCCTGCACCGCCCTCGGCGATCCCGAGGCCGCCGCCCGCGAATGCGTCCAGCTTCGGCGGCTCCTGTGCAGCGGCGACCCCGCTCCCCGCCCACAGGAGCACCGCCACGAGCACTTCCGTTCCGCCGATCCGGCCGCTGCGCGACATCCTGCCCCCCCTGGTGAACTGATAACCCGTCCAGCTCGGCAACGTCACGATGCCCGCTGGTCAGCGGCCGATATTCTCGTACCACGTCCTCACTCTCACCTGCGCGCGGGCGGACACGGTGCCGGCGCCGCTCGACGCGTAGATCCAGTCCGACTTCCCGCTACAGCGCCACGAGGTTGAGCACTCGAGCGGAACGTGGATGTCCCCGTAGATGAGCGAGGCGATCGGGTCGTCACCGTCCGGCCAGTCCAGCTCGAGGATATGCATGTCGATCTCTTCGACCGTCTGGACCCCGATCGTCTCACAGAGCGCGCTGGTGAGGTAGCTGTAGCCGCCGTACCTATTCTCGTTGTCCGGCACGGACTTCTGCCCCGTGCACACGTTGTCGTTGTAGGCAATGCAGTCGGGTTTGGGGAGCTTCTTGGTGCACGACTGCCACTGCAGCAGGTCGTCTTCCTCGTACCAGCCGGCGAACTGGAAGCCGTTCCGCACCGCGCCATAGTACGACACGACGGCCCAGTTACCGAACCCCTTCTGGTACTTGCTCTTCTTCTTCGCCAACCCCGGGACACAGTTGCCATCGTAGTGGCACCCCGTGCACTCCACGTTGACCTCTCCGGGCACCCTGCGCTGGTAGTTGTACAGGTCGACGGTGACGCGGCACATGGCCACAGCCTCTACCGGAATGAACAGCGCGACGGCAACGGCCACGACGCGTATCGTCCTGCGCGTCACCAAGCAGTACCTACTCATTTCGTCCTCCTCTCCTGTTCCACGGACTACCTCAAGTCCTCCCGTGCCCGACGCGTTCAGGGCAGCGTGAGGACGATGTTCACCCGCTTCATCCCCGGGGCGACCGAGATCGTCTCCACCGCCGACCGGCGGCCGCCCAGCTCCGCCTGGAGCGCGATCGGCGTGTCGGGCATCAGACCGTCGACGGCGAACACGCCGTTCGGCCCCGTCAAGAGCCAGCCGCCCACGAAGTCCTCGACGAGGCCGGCGGCGGCCAACTCCGGGTACGCCGCAGTCACGATGGCACCCGCCACTGGATCGCCCCCGCCGTCCCTGACCGCACCCTCGGCCCGCGCTTCCAGGAGCAGACCCACCCGCACGTCGCGCACCCTGCCCGCCTCGACGTCCGTGCTGCCAACGAACGGCGCGAAGCCGTTCGAGCGGGCCGTCATGAACACCGGCCCCGGAGGCAGGTCCCCGACCTCAAACGCGCCCTGCTCGGCGATGGTCGTGAGCGACACGAAGTTGCCTGCGTGCTGCACCAGCACGTTCAACATCGCCGCGACCGGCCGACCCGTCGCGAGGTCGCTCACCGTGCCGCGCAGAACCGCGGGCGGCAGGAGCTCCACGAGCAACGTAGCGGAGCCGCCGCTGGTGGGCGGCCAACGCCGACGGGCCGTGCCGAAGCCCCTGGCGTTCACCGTCACCACGCCGACGCGGCCAGCGGCCGGAAACTCGAAGTACCCCTTCGAGTCCGTCACGGTTGTCCGCGGCAGCTGCCCGCTCTCCTCGTACCGCACGTCGGCGTTCGCCACAGGCTGCTGCGTGACCGCCGACACCACGGTCCCGCTCACCCTCCGCGCGGTCTGTGCCGACAGCGCAGCGACCGCGAAGAGGGCCGCGAGGAGGGCCGCGAAAACCCGACGTCGATGATGTCTCATGATTTTCACCTCCTACCTCTATAGAGGCGAGCAGCGCCTGATCGATTACACGCCATGATCGGCGCGTGGACGAGCGCGGCGTCGCACTCCGCAACCTGGAGGCTTGGACGGGACGAACTCCGAGCAGTCTACAGCGGCGGTTCATCGTGGCCGCGGCCCTGGCCGCGCCGGCCGCGAAGCAGCCGGAGAAGGCCGGGATCACGGGTGGGAGCAGGTCGCCGAGAGCTTCGCCGAGACTGGGGCGTACTCCGCGGAACCTCGCGGAGCTGCAGGAGTCACCACAAAGGGACGTCCTGCCCCAGACGTACAGGAGATCCGCTCTCGTCCCGGGCGCGCCGAGGCGCCAAATCGAGGCCGCCGCCGCGCTGGCGGTCGACTCCGCACGCATCGACCTCCCCGAACGGCTCAGGGCTGCCTTGACGGACCCATTCGCGGGCGAGCTTCCGGCGCGTCCGACTCCGCTGCCGCGGGTCAACCAGCAACAGGACCACCTCTCGGTCACGGTCACGAACCGCAGCCGGTAGTCGCGCTGACAACCACCACAAGGCGATGGACAGGTGCGGTGGTGCGCCTCGAGCGAGAAGACCACCAGCACCTTCAGCATCAGGAAACCGACGTCCTGGATGCGACGCAGGATGTGCCGCTAACGAACGCCCCGAACCGCCGGCCCCGACCCCCACGCCAACAACCCCGACCGTCCAGGCCCACAACCACGCACCGGTCCCGCGTCCAACCCACCGCTATCGGCACGACGCCTCGCCGCGGACACCGACACCACGGCGCCGCCGCTCCGCGTCAACGACGGTCCGCCGCAGGCCGTGAGCCAGAGCCAGCAACAACCGCTCACCGCTGCCGGAACCACCGGACGGTCTTCGCAGCTCGGAAGGAGGCCGCCTGATCATGCCGGAACTCCCGATCCACAACATTTGACAATATCTCACGGCGGGGGCCAACGCACTCAACGGCGACACCTATCCAACACCGTCGAGCGCCGGGAGAACGCCGCTTTGGCGAATGGCGACCACCCTGCGTTCCAACCGCCGGAACGCCGTCAATCCACGCAGCGGACCAAAGTCGCCGATCTCCTGGGCCACGCGATACACGCGGGCCCTCACGTCACGGTTGAATCGCCTCAATCGCCGGCCATGAAGTTCGCTCGCTTGGCGCAGAAGCTCATGGAGGGTCTGTTTGGGGTTCGGCAGGTCTTCGAGCGTCTTCGGGTCTGGTACCTGCAGCGGCCGACGACCAAGAGGATTGCCCGCGGCCTTCCTCAATGCGGATTGGTCGATGAGCAACCACGCTTCCTGCATTCGCACCGGAACAACGCAAACAACGGCAGTGCTTTGTCGATCGGACTCCTCCCCAAGGATTCGCGAATCTCTGCCTCGCGCTTGTCCATCGTCTCGCGCTCGGCGTCTCGGTGCACGAAGAGCAGGTCGCACGGATAACTCGATGCTCTTGGCGATGCGGTCATCGAGCTTCCTGGGCGGATTCAGAAGACGACGCAGATCCGCGAACTCTCGATGAATGGGGATGTTTCCGAAGTGCTCCCGCAGCAGCCAGTCAAGAACCGGAACAAGCGCCCGGTCGGACGAGCCGTCAGCCACAAGTGTAAAGCGAATCACCTGAATCCGTCGACGAATCTAGAAGGAGGGCGGAGGAAAAGGCAAGAAGGGCAACAGGTCTTCGCGATCAACGACACGCCGCTCCCTGGCCGTCGTTTCCTTCGGTACATCCCGCAACACGGGGTTCAGGTAGGCGAGCAGATCGCCGCGTGGTACGACGTTCAACTCACCGCCGGCCTTGGCTCTCCACGTATCTGACAGGCAGTAGAAATGGGCCTTCCGGTACAAGTGCCTTTGCCGGTCCATCGCTTCCTGTGTCTTGACGAAGACCACACTGTTGTCCGGAACTTCCTGGAAGACAGCCGGCCACTACTGTCCCACACACCTTCAAATAGAGGCGGCTTGAACCTTCCAGATCTGGTAGAATGATTTGGCCCTCAAGTCATTCAAAAGACAGGAGATCCAAGCCGTGGCCCATCATAACACAGTCTTCGCGCAACTCCTCAGGTTCCTTCCGAGACATGAATTCGACGCCGAGGCGCGCGAGCACCAGTGCGGCCAGGGGCTGCGCGTCATGAGCCGCTGGGCGCAGTTCGTGGCCCTCGGCGTGGCGCAGTTGACGGGCCGACAGAGCCTGCGGGACATCGTGAGCAACCTCAGCGCCCAGGGGCGCAAGCTCTATCACCTCGGCGTGAGGACGGTGGTCAGCCGCTCGTCGCTGGCGCGGGTCAACACCGAGCAGCCGTACACCCTCTACGAAGCGTTGTTCGGACGCCTGTTGAGCCGCTGCCAGGAACGCGCGCCGAGGCACGGCTTTCGGTTCAGGAACAAGTTGTACTCCGTCGATGCGTCCACCATCGACTTGTGTCTGTCGGTCTTCCCGTGGGCGTCGTTTCGACGCACGAAGGCGGCCGTCAAGCTGCACGTCGGACTGGATCACGGCGGCCATCTGCCGACCTTCGTCAGGGTGACCGACGGCAAAACCGCCGACGTCACGGCGGCCCGCATCTGGGAGTTTCCGGCCGGCAGCGTGGTCGTGGCGGACCGCGCGTATCTGGACTTCAAGTGGTTCCATCAGTTGCAGGCGCGGGGCGTGACCTTTGTGACGCGCCTGAAGCGGGGCGTGCGGTATCGGGTCACGAAAGCGCACGCCGTCCGCCCCGGGACCGGGGTCATCAGCGACGAGACGATGGAGCTGACGAGCGCTCGGGGCCGCAAGGCATATGGTGAGCCGCTGCGACGGGTGGTCTATAAGGACCCGGAAACGAAGAATCGGTACGTATTCGTGACCAACAACACGACGTGGGTGGCGAAGACGATTGCGGACATCTACAAATCGCGATGGCAGATCGAGCTGTTTTTCAAGTGGATCAAGCAACATCTGAAGGTGAAGCGGTTCGTGGGCCGGTCGAAGAACGCGGTCTTGACGCAGTTGTGGGTGGCGATGTGCATGTACCTGCTGTTGGCGTATCTCAAGTTCCTCATGCGAGTGAGTTGGAGCCTTTACAAGATGCTGCAGGTGCTCCAGCTCAACCTGTTTGAACGTCGGCCACTCCTGGATCTTCTCACGACGCCGTCGCCACCGGGTTCTGACCCTCCCGACCCCCAGTTGTCGCTGACGTGGGCCTAAAATCGCCAAAAATGTGGGACACTAGTGACAGCCGGCGAATGTGTGTTGACGATGACCTGGCGCAGCGGATTCTCCGGTCCCGCGGGTTCAGACGTGTCGACCGCGATGTCACGCAGGAGTTGCAGGATAGCGGGAATCCGTGCCGGATGGATGCCGTTCTCGGGCTCCTCGAGACAGAGCACTCCCTCCGTTTCGGGATCCATCTCGAGGACGGCCAAGGCCAGGAAGCGCAAGGTGCCGTCCGACAACGCACGGGCGGGATGCCGAGTCCCCTCGGCATCCTGCGCGTAGAGGGTCAGCAATTCTCGCTTCTCGTCCTTGTCGATGTCGATGTCGCGCACGTCGTCGATCAGTTCGCTCAGGCGAAGGGCGATTTGGCTGCAGGCCCGGGACGTGTTCTCAACCGTGGACGTGCCATGGCCTCGAGATTCTGCATTCCGGGCCAAACGGTACAGCGTCGCGGCCAGATGGCTGCCGTCGGTGCCCAGGCGTGTGGGCGCAGAGAACTCATCCGGCCGCCGGAGAGACGACGGCTCGAGCTGCAGCATCCGCCACGCTTCCATTTCTCGGCGGGCGACCACCACCGTGGGGCTCTCGGCGGCGTTGGCGACGGACAGGACGGTGCGTGGCAGGTTGGTCGCAGAGCGGCGCAACGGGCGTCCGCTGCTGCCGCCGTCCTGATGCAGCTTGATGACGCGGTGCCCGCCGTCTTCCTCGGTTGAAATGAAGAAGGGAACGCGGCGCTGACCCTGCACCACGGATCGGCGCCAGTCCTTGGCGCGGTGCGGAAACAACAAGTGCTTGCCGGCGACGCCCTGGGGGATGTGGACCAACTCCTCCCTGGTGATTTCGAGAGCTCCCGGCGTCGGGCTGTCGCCGGTATCCCGGTACGCGAGCTCCAGCGAATAGCGCAAGAAAGTTATGCTGGCCCTGGCTTCCTGCCCCAGGTCGTCGACGGCCGTTGCCGGCACGACCATCTCGGCGGCGAAAGACATCCTGTCGGCGCGATGTTCGGCGACGTGATGAAAGAGACTCCGCACGTCAGCGTTGCGGCTGTCCTGGTCGCGCACGGAGGCGGCGGCCTCCATCAGGGTGTGGCCGGACAATGCATTCAGAAAACGGATTGCGTCGAACAGATTGGATTTCCCGGCGCCGTTGGGGCCCACGACGCACGTAAACGGACCGAAGCGCACATCGACGTCGACCAGGTTCTTGAAGCCGGAGACTTGGAGTCGGGTCAGCATCGTCCGATCCCCGGTTGCCCGCGAAGCGTTCTGGCGTCGTCGGGACGGAAGACGCAGGCAACGGCCGCCCCAGGGCAGGCGCCGCGGCGGCAGCGACGGGAGCTCTCCTCGGTCGTGTCGGGCACGGCATCCCCGGGAGGCGGGGCAATTGTACTACGGGTCGTTTGGCGAGCTTGGTCGGTGCCGCGGGGCAGCGATCGCGAAGGCGATCGTGGTCATCCCCCGCTGGCCGGTCTCCTGCTCGACCCTGTCCGTCAACGGGTCCTCCACGTGGGCGACGTCGATGGTCTGGCGGGCTGCTTCGACCTCCGCCGTCGCGGCGCCCTTGAAGCAGAGCGGACAGGGCGGGAGGTCGTCGCCGCCGATCCGGACCGGCGGGCCGTAGGTGCGGCAGGCGACGGGGCGCCAAGCGTAGACGGTGCAGGCGCCCGAGTCGGGGTCGAGGGCGGGGCAGGGGTCCGACGCGAACGTCTCGTAGAACCGCTCTTCCTCGGCTTCCGTGGCGAAGATGCCCGGCTGGCCGGCGCCGAACGCGGGCGCCTGCCGTGCCACCGCCGCGGCGGCCCGGTCACGCACCGGGGCGGCCCGCCCGGGCTCGGCCTCGGCCAGCGCGCGCAGCCCCTCGCGGAGGCGCCAGGCGTCGAGCTGGGTGATGGCGAACGGGCCGAAGCAGCAGGGCGTGCACCCGGATTGACAGGCGAGGTGGGACCCCGCCGCCGCCTGCGCCCGGTCCAGCGCGGCATCGACCAGGGCGAGCAGACGGCGGTCGCCGGCCCTCAACGGTGCGATAGGCGGGTCGAAGGTCTCGCCGCGTCCGGTCGGTTGATCCGATGAGTCGTCGCGGTCTGGTCCGCTGGCGGCTTCGCGAATGAACCTCTCCGCGAGCGTGGTCATCGACGCCTCCTTCCCCTGCCAGCCGGGGAGATGCCCCCGCTGCATTCGAGCGCCGACTCACCTCGTCTGTCATGCGTTGTTCGTCGGTCGAGCACATCCGGTATTCTCTCTCGCTCCGCGTGTCAGCGGGCGCCGCGACCTCCGGCGACGCCCTCCGGGGGCGCTGCAACGCGGATTTCGCCACGGACTGCCTGGGCCGGCCTTGTGGGGGTTCGCCGGCCCTGTCTATACTCGGATCAGGGCTCTGACGACAACGACCCGCCCTGTCCCCGGCGTTCAAGGTAGGAGCGTCACGGACCGCGGCTCGCAGAAGCCGGCGAGTCGACATCGACCGACGCCCTCGCCCTCGCCGATCGAGCAGGCGGCCGCGCCGTGAAACCGTGCGGACGTCTGCAGGCCCGGTCGGGCGGCAAGCGGAGCCGGCCGGCGCTTTCCGGACCACGCCATGCTCTCCTGCCAGCGCTCCGCGTTCACCCTGCCCGACGGCGTGCACTACCTGAACTGCGCGTACATGGCCCCGCTCGCTGCCGCCGTCCGCGCCGCCGGCATCCGGGGCATCGACCGGCGGACGGCCCCGCACCTGATCCGGCCCGAGGACTTCTTCGATGAGAGCGACCACCTGCGCTGCCTGTTCTCGCGGGTGGTCAACGCCCCCGATCCGAAACGCGTGGCCATCGTCCCGTCGGTGTCGTACGGGCTGGCCGCTGTCGCGCGCAACGTCCCGGCCTCGCGCGGCGACAACGTCGTCGTCCTCGAGGAGCAGTTCCCCAGCAACGTCTACGTCTGGCGCCGGCTGTGCGCCGAGCGCGGCCTCGAGCTTCGCACCGTCGAGGCGCCGCCGCCCGACGCCCGCGGCCGGGGCCTCGAGTGGAACATCCGGCTGCTCTCGAGCATCGACCGCCGCACCGCCCTCGTCTCCGTGCCCTACGTGCACTGGGCCGACGGCACCCTGTTCGACCTCGAGCGGGTCGGCGAGCGCGCCCGCGACTGCGGCGCCCTGCTGGCCGTCGACGGGACGCAGTCGGTGGGGGCGATGCCGTTCGACGTCCAGCGCATTCGCCCCGACGCCCTCGTCTGCGCCGGCTACAAGTGGCTGCTCGGTCCCTACTCGATGGGGCTCGCCTACTACGGGCCCGCCTTCGACCAGGGCACGCCGATCGAGGAGAGCTGGATCACCCGCCGCGGCAGCGAGGCGTTCGCCGAGCTGGTCCGCTACCGCGACGAGTACCAGCCCGCGGCCCTCCGCTACGACGTCGGCGAGCGCTCGAACTTCGTGCTCCTGCCCATGCTCGTCGCCGCCCTCGAGCTCGTCCTCGAGTGGACGGTCCCCGCCATCGAGGCCTACTGCCGCGCGCTGACGGGGCCCCTCGCTCGCACCCTGCGCGAGCGCGGGCACCGGGTCGAGGAGCCGCGGTGGCGCGGCGGCCATCTGTTCGGGGTGCGGGTGCGCGAGTCCGTCGACCGGGCGCGGCTCGCCGAGCGCCTCCACGAGCGGCAGGTCGCGGTGTCGTTCCGCGGCGACGCCATCCGCGTCGCGCCCCACCTCTACAACGACGCCGACGACACCGCCGCCCTCCTCGACGCCGTCGAGTGACGCGGCCCCGCCGGCGGCTGTCCCGCCCGCAGGCTCGCCCCGCGAACCTCGATCTCGGCCGCGTATGGTTGCTGCGCTCACACCCCGTGCAAGAGGCGCTTCAATGCGGCGGGCGTCAGGATGGACACAGGGAACACCGGGGCGAGGGCGAGCAGGTCGCCGTCTCCGGTCACCAGCGCATCGGCCCGACCCGACAGGGCCAACGCGAGGAACGGACGGTCGAAGGGGTCACGGCAGTCCGGGATCGCGACGTCCGCGCCGACGGTCATCGTCTCGCACCAGGGCAGGTAGTCCGCGAGTGCATCCTCGCGCTCTACTTCGGTCAGGCGGAACTTCGGGTAGCAGAGCACCCGCAGCAACTCCCTCGTCGTCTCGCCGCCGGCTAGCGGTACGATGGCGCGGGACTGCCAGGCGGTCCGCAGCCACGAGAGCGAGCTCCGCGGGAAGAGCAGGGCCGACACCAGCACGTTGGTATCGAGCACCACGCGCGGCGGAGTCATTCACCCCGGCGAGCCCAGGTCACCGCCGCCGCCACGTCGGCTTCCGACAGACCCAGCTCGACGATCTTCCTGCGCACGGCATCGGCCCGACCGATGCGCACGGGCGTGAGCACGATGCGGCCGTCTTCTTGCGTGACGTCGAAGTAACGGGTGTCCGGAAAGTCGGAGATCACTGTCTTGGGAAGGGTCAGTTGGTTCTTGGATGTCAGCTTCGCGAGCATCAGGGTTCCAGGAAGTAAGGATACAAGACTTCATTGTACTCGACGCGTCTACGGCACGACGTCGGCATCCGTGTCTCCCTCGTCGATCGGCGGGCGGAACTCGATGGGGATGCGCCGCGCGAAGTCGCGGAAGTGCCGGTCGGCCTCGGCGTCTCGCCCGAGCTGGCTGGCCACCGCTCCCTGGTAGTAGCTCAGGCCGGCCGTCACGAAATCCCGCTGCGCGGCGCTTAGCAGGGCCAGGTGCGGGTCGCGCGCCGGCGGCGCCGACGCGGCCAGGCGCCGGAGGAAGGTCGCGAGCTCGGCGGAGTCGAACCACCCGGTCGTCCCCGCGCGCTCCTCGCGCTGGGTCACCGGCGCCAGGTACTCGACGAGCGGCCGGTCGTCGGTGTTGACGGGCCCGGGCGGAATCAGCCCGCCGGCCGCCGACAGGTTTCCCGCGTAGAACGGAAGCGTGACCGCGAGGGCGGCGCCGTCGGGCAGCGGCGCGCCGCCGCTCAGGTGCCGCCCGTTGCGCTCGATCACGGCGGGGTCGAGGCGGCTCGGCTCCGCCGCGCCGACGAACGCCGCGAACGGGGTCGCCGGGCTGAAGGTGCCGCGCCACAGCGTCACCTGCTCGAAGACGGCCAGCATCGTGCGCGCCACCAGGTCGAACTCGCGGCGCGACACCTGGAAGAGCGGCAGCCATTGCACGAAGAGCCCCCCGGCCGTGAGCCGGTCGCGCGCCGCCTCGAAGTGCTCGCGGCTGTAGAGGCTGCCGACGCCGGCCCGCCAGGGGACGAACAGGTCGGCGATGATCACGTCGTAGCGCTCCGCCGTTCCCAGCAGGTGATTGCGGGCGTCGCACGCCCGGACCGCCGCCCGGGAGTCGGTGAAGAGCCCGCCGCTCGCCGCGTCGAAGTACGTCGCGGCGGCGGTGATGACGTCGGACGCGATCTCGCAGACGAGGAGCCGCTCGACCGGGTGCCGCAGCGCGGTCCCCGCGGTGATGCCGGTTCCGAGGCCGAGGAGAAAGACCCGGCGCGGGTCGGGGTGGGTCATCAGGGGGAGCAGGGCCTGGTTCTGCTCCTGCTCCATCGAGCCCGTCCCCCCCAGGGTGTAGAAGTTGTTCATCTCGATGCGCCGGTTCCCGGCGCGCTCGATGACGGCGACGACGCCGTCGGGGCCCTCCCAGGTGGCGAGCAGCGCTTCGCCGCGCGCCGGGTCGACGTCGACGACGCTCAGTCGCGAGGCGTCGAGCACGGTGCCGAGCAGGGCGAGGGCGCCGAGGGTGGCCGCGGCCGGCGCGAGCCGCCGGCGGGGCGTCGGCCAGCCGCGCCAGGCGGACGCCAGGGCGAGGACGAGGTAGCCGGCGGCGATGAGCCGCACGCCGTTCCAGAGCCCGATCGTCCCGAGCAGCACGAACCCGGCCGAGAGAGCGCCGACGACGCCGCCCGCCGTGTTGAGGGCGCCGAGGCGGCCGATGACGGCGCCCGGTGCCGCCGGCGACCCTTCCGAGGCGCGCAGCAGGTAGGGGAAGACGGCGCCCAGCAGCGCCGTGGGGACGAACAGCAGCAGCGTCGTGTTGGCGAAGATCGAGAAGACGTAGGGGACCCAGCCGTCGCCCGTGGCGAGGGTGCTGAGCCCGGCCGTCAGGTGGTGAAAGGCGAAAGGCGTGGACGCGACGCCGAGCCCCGACAGCGTGAGCAGCATCCACAGCACTCGCGCCGGCGCCGCCGGTACAAGGCAGAGGCGGTTCGCGATGGCCGAGCCGGTCGCCAGCGCGGCCAGGAACACCACGAGGACGGTCGAGAAGGTGTAGACCGAGTTCTGCAGGACCTGGGCGAACATCCGCGTCCAGAGCACCTCGAGCCCGAGCGCGAACACGCCGGAGAGGCCGGCGACGGCGGCGAGGAGCCAGGCGGAGACGGCCTCGCCGGCCGGGGCCACGGCCGCCGGCCGGCGGCGCGAGCCTCCAGAACGCCGGTCCCGATGCCCTTGTCGGTCGGCCCGGGCGTCCGGCGCCCGCGCGGCTCCGTGCCCGTCGACCTGCGACAGATGTCCTTGCCGGTCGGCCGGGACGTCCGGCGCCCCCGCGGCTCCGCGCGCGTCGGCCTGCGACAGCCGCCAAGCGAGGCCGGCGACGGCCACGTTGACGGCCATGGCCAGCAGATACGCCCGGTCGAAGCCGAGCGCGAGCGGCAGCACGAACCCCGCGAGGAAGGCACCGACGGCCGCGCCGATGGTGTTGACCGCGTACAACAGCGCGCCGTACCGGCCGAGCTCGTCCGGCCGTCGGACCAGGTGCTGGCCCAGGATCGGTAGCGTGCCGCCCATCAGGGCCGCCGGCGGCAGCAGCACGAGCGTCGCCAGGGCGACCCGGAACGCGTTGAAGGCGGCGGGCCGGTCGACGAGCGCGTCGTAGAGCGGACCGTAGAGCTGGAAGTAGACCTCGAGCAGCACGAAGTACAGCGCCGCCGCCGCCGCGATTCCCAGCTCGAGCCAGGCGTAGGCCCGCAGGGGCGAGCGCAGTCGCGGCGACCAGCGCCCGAACACGGCGCTGCCGACGGCCAGGCCGAGGAAGAAGACGGCGAGGGTCGTGGAGGCCGCGTACGCGGTGCTCCCGAACAGCAGGCTCAGCTCCTTGAGCCAGAGCACCTCGTAGACGAGGCTGGCCGCGCCGGACAGGAAGACGAGCCCGGCCAGGGGGCCGAGGTGCCGGAAATCGTGCGATCTCGGGGGCCGGGCCGCCTGCATGGCCCGTCCGCCGACGGGGCCCCCGGTGGCGCGACGTGGCTTCCGCGTCACACGTCCGTCAGGTACCCCAACGCCCCCGTGCTGTCGCCGAACGTCTCCACCGGCAGCCCCAGCTTGTCGAGGACCGCGACGTGCAGGTTGGCGACGGGGGTGTCGGACGGATAGCGGAGATGGCGCCCGCCCCGGACCCGTCCCGCCGCGCCGCCCGCGAGCAGGGTCGGCAGGTCGAGGTGGAAGTGGAGGTTGCCGTCGCTGATGCCCGAGCCGTAGATGAACAGCGAGTGGTCGAGCAGCGAGCCGTCGCCGTCGGGGGTCGCCCGCATCTTCTCCAGGAAGTACCCGAACTGCCGGATGTGGTGGGTGTTGATGCGGGCGAGCATCTCGAGGTTCTCGGGGTCGTTCTGGTGGTGCGAGTACCCGTGGTGGCCGCCGGGGACCCCGATCTCGGGGAACGACCGGCCGCTGACCTCCTTGCCGAACATGAACGTGCTCACGCGGGTCAGGTCGGTCTGGTAGGCGAGCAGCAGCAGGTCGAACATCAGCCGGCAGTGCTCCTCGAACGTGCCGGGGATGCCCACCGGCTGCTCGACGACGGGGATCTCTCGGTCGCTCTGCTCCTCCGCCATCTGGATGCGCCGCTCGACGTCGCGCACTGCGTCGAGGTACTGGGCCAGCTTCTGTCGGTCGCCGGCCCCGAGGGCGCGGCGGAGGGCGTCGGCCTCGCCGGTGACGAAGTCGAGGATGCTGCGGTCCTGCCGCAGGCGGGCGAGCCGGGCCCGGACGTCGGTGCTGTCGGTGGCCCCGAACAGGCGCTCGAACACCGCGCGCGGGTTGTTCTCCATCGGCAGCGGGGTCGTCGGGGTGCGCCACGCGATGGTGTTGACGTAGGCGCAACTGTAGCCCTGGTCGCAGGCCCCGAGCACCTCGACCGAATCGATGGCGAGCTCGAGCGACGTGAGCTGTGTCTCCTGCCCGAACGCGCGCGCCGCGATCTGGTCCATCGAGGTGCCGGCGCGGATGTCGGCGCCCTCGGTCTTCTTCACGTGCACCCCGGTCAGCCACGTCGAGGCGGCGCGGGCGTGGTCGCCGACCCCCTCGCCCTCGCGCGGGATGGCGACCTTGTCGGCGAGGCCGCTCAGCACGTTCACCTGCCCGCGCACGGGGGCGAGCGGCTCGAGGACGGGGGTGAGCTCGAGGGGGCCGGCCTCGCCCGGCGGGGTCCACGCGCGCATCTCGACCCCGTTGGGGACGTAGACGGCGCCGAAGCGCCGCACCGGGTTGGCCGCGGTGTTGCGGGTCGCCTCGAGGGCCGGCACCATGCCGTCGAGGAGCGGCAGCGAGAGCGAGGCGCCGAGGCCGCGGAGCACGGTGCGGCGGGGCAGCGTCTTCTTGGTGATCATCATGGGTTCAGGCTCCCTCGCCCGAGAATCGTCGCCTTGCGGTTTCGCCAGCGCCCGCGGCGTCGCCGTCCAGCCAATCCTACAGCAAGTCCGCGCGGTTCTCGGGGCGCACGCCTCGCCCCGCTATCGTCGCCTTCGGCTCCGGTTGCCGGCCAACCAACCCTGCACGAATCGTCGCCGCGACCGACTGTCGCCGCACGCGCATCACTGCGCCCGGGCGTCGCCGGCTTCCGGCGCGCGCCGCATCTGGAACGGCAGGCTCTCCACCACGCCCTGAATCAGCGACGACCAGCGGTAGCCGCCGGGCTCGGCGTCGCGCAGGACGCGGCGGACGGCCGGCGCGTCGTAGTGCTCCAGGCCCCGGCCGAGGGCATACGTCAGCAGCTTCTCGGTGACCGTGGTCGCGAACTCGGTGGCCCAAGGCTCGCGCAGCAGCGCCTCGCGGAACGCGGCGGGTCCGTCGAAGGGGGCGCCGTCGGGAAGCGCCCCGGAGGCGTCGATCGGCGTGCCCGCGCCCTCCTCGCGCGAGCGCCACCGGCCGACCGCGTCGAAGTTCTCGAGCGCGAACCCCAGCGGGTCGATCTTGGCGTGGCAGGTGGCGCAGGCGGGGCTCGCGCGGTGCCGCGCCATGCGCTCGCGCATCGTCGCCGGCGCCGCCCGGTCGCCGGGCTCGTCGAGCTCGGGGATGTCCGGGGGCGGCGGGGGCGGCGGGGCCCCCAGCAGGTTCTCGAGCAGCCACTTCCCGCGCAGCACCGGTGAGGTGCGGTGGGGATAGGAGGTCACCGTGAGCAGGCTGCCGTGTCCCAGGAGGCCGGCGCGGCGGTCGTCGCGGTAGGCCACGCGCCGGAAGTGGCCGCCGTAGACGCCGGGGATGCCGTAGTGCCGGGCCAGCCGCTCGTTGACGAACGTGTAGTCGGCGCGCAGGAGGTCGAGCACGCCGCGGTCCTCGCGGATCTGGCTGGCCACGAACAGCTCGGTCTCCTGTCGGAGCGCCTGTCGCAGGTTGTCGTCGAACTCGGGGAACCGGCCGGCGTCGGGGGCGACGCTGGGCAGGTTGCGGAGATAGAGCCACTGCCCCGCGAAGTTCTCGACGAGGGCCTGCGCGCGCGGGTCGTCGATCATCCGGCGGACCTGCCCCTCGAGCACGCCCGGCTCGCGCAGCCGGCCGCCGGCGGCGAGGTCGACGAGCTCGTCGTCGGGGATGCTGCTCCAGAGGAAGAACGACAGCCGCGAGGCGAGGTCGAGGTCGCCGAGGCGGTACGGCGCGCCGGGGGCGGCCCCCGCGGGGGGCTCCTCGACCCGGAACAGGAACTTCGGCGAGACGAGAAGCGCCTCGATCGCCCACCGCACGCCGTCCTCGAACCCGCCGCCCGCCTGCCGTCCCGCCGCGTAGGCGGCGAGCAGGGGGGCGGTGTCGGCGTCGGTCACCGGCCGCCGGTAGGCGCGCCGCGCGAGCGCGCCGACGATGCGTTCGGCGCACGCGCTCTCTTCCGGCCCGGTGTCCGGATGGCAGGTGAAGATGGCGCGCCGGCTCGGGGTGTCGACCGGGGTCCGCCCGGCGTACGGTCCGACGATCTCGACGCGCTCGACCGACGGGTCGTTCGGGTACAGGGTGAACGCGAAGCTCGTGATGGGGGGCGGCGGCGGGCGTCCGTCCAGCGGCAGCGAGTGTTCCAGCGCCTCGACGAACGAGACCCCGAGCAGCCGGGTGCCGGCGGCGACGGGGACGCGGACCTCGAGGGGTGCGCGCTCACCGAGGTCGAAACGCCCGACCCGCGCGCGGTCGAGCCGGATCTCCATGGCGTGCCCGGCCCGCGACCGGCCCCGCAGCGCGACCCGGATGACGTACTCGGCGTCGAGGGGGAAGTGGTGCCGCACGGCCAGCCCGCCCCGCGACCCGAACGGCAGGTCCTCGCTGATCCGCCCGTCCTGGGCGAGCAGCGGCGACGTCCGGTAGAGGGCGGTGGTGGGGCGCAGGGTCGGGTCGCCGACGGCCTGGCGGCTGATCTTCGCGGCGGCGAGGAGGTAGCGCTCGAGCAGACCCGGCGAGACGGTGAGGACGTCGCCGATGTTGTCGAAGCCGTACCCCGACTCGTCGGCCGGCAGCAGGGCCTGGCCGTCGACCTCGAAGGCCAGCAGGTCGCGGACGGCGTTGGCGTACTCGGCGCGGTTCAGCCGCTGCACCGCGGGCCGGCCCGGGTCGGGCGCGGCCTCGGCCGCGCGGTCGAGGGCGGTCTCGAAGTACGCGACGAGCGCGGCGTAGCTCTCGGCGTCGGGGCGCGGCCGCGGGGCGGGGGGCATGGTGCGGGTGCGCAGCTTTCGCAGCACCTTCTCCCACACCTCGGCGTGGTCGGCCACCCGGGCCGGGTCGACGGCGTCGAGGGCGAGGCCGGCGGTGAGGGTGCGGGCGTTGTGGCAGGCGACGCAGTAGCGATCCAGAACCGCGCGGGCCGAGGCCGCTTCGGCCGCGGCTGCCTCCGGCTGTGCCCAGGCGGCGCCGGCCGCCGCCACGGCGAGAGCGGCCGTACCCGCGATGCCGACGAGCCGTCGCACGCTGCCCGTCATCCGTCCTCCCGGCACGGCTTCGGCCGGGCCGCCGTCACCGCGAGAACGGCGAGGCCCGCGACGCCGCTGGTCCATCCCGCGCTGTCCGTCATCGTTCTGCCCGTCACGGCCGCGGCTCGGCCGCCGCCTCGTCGCCGTAGTTCGTCAGCCCGAACGTCAACTGGATGCCCGCGTCGGGGTCGGCGCCCAGCGCGCTCAGCCGCGCCGCCGCCTCGGCGTGGCGCACGAAGGTGGTGCAGCAGATGAGATGCCCCTCGGCGATGCGCAACGGCGTCTGCTCGGCCGCGTTCAGCGCGTCGATGTCGGCGCCTCGGTCCACGAGGAACCCGATGACCCGGTTCGCGTTGTGGTACGCCGCCGCGTGCAGCGCGGTCTCGCCGTGCGCGTTGGCCGCGTCGACGTCGAGGCCGAGGTCGAGGCCCGCCGCGAGGGCCCCGATCGCCTTCTCCTCCGTCCAGTCGTAGTAGGTGATATCGGTGGCGGCGCGCTTGCCCAGCCCCGCCGCCAGCATCAGGGCGGTGGTACCGTCGTCGGTCGTCGCCCGCGGGTCGGCGCCGGCGTCGGCGAGCCGCCGCATCATGCCGGCGTCGGCGGACTTGGCGGCGACGAGGAACGGGGTCGACCCGATCTGCGTCAGCCGGCCGGAGCCGGGCGACGTGTAGACGCCGATCTCGAACGCGTTGGTCAGGCGCTGAGGCCGCTCGAGGCGGGCGTTCGGGTCCGCCCCCTGCGCGAGCAGCGCCTCGGCCGCCGCCGGCTGGCCGGTGGCCGCGGCCAGGTGCAGCGCCGTGTACCCCGCCTCGGCCGGATGGGGGGAAGCCCCCGCCTCCAGCAGTTGCTGCGCGATCGCGGTGTGGCGCTTGGTCAGGGCCAGCATGAGCGCCGTCACCCCGTCGGGCCCCGCGTCGTCGACCTCGGCCCCCGCCGCGAGGAGGATGCCCACGGACTCGGCGTCGCCGGCCAGGACCGCGTAGAGCAGGGGCGTGAACCCGCCCTCGGGCCGGGGCGGGTCCCGATCCCCGTCGCGGGGCAGCGACGCCGGGTTGACCGCTTCGAACCGGCTCAGCACCGTCGCCTCGCGCACGACGGTCCGCCCCGGGCGGGTCAGGACCGCGGTGCGCGCGTCGATGTCGGCGCCGACCTCCGCGAGCACCGTCACCACGCCGGGGTGGCCCCCCGCCGCCGCCCACATCAACGCCGTCTGCCCGCCGCCGGCCACGGCGTCGACGTCGGCCCCGGCCGCGATGAGCCGGCGCACCACCGCGGTGCTCCCCGAGCGGGCGGCGGTCATGAGGGCGGTGCCGCCGGCGGGACGGGCGAGATCGGGGTCGGCCCCCGCCTCGATCAGGCGCTCGACCATCGGGGCGCTGCCGTTCTCGGCCGCGAGCATCAGCGGGGTCACCCCGAGATCGTTGGCGGCGTCCGCGTCCGCGCCGGCCCGGAGCAGCAGCTCGGCCATCGTCGCGTCGTCGCGGTGCGCCGCCCAGGCCAGCGCGGTCGCACCGTCGGCCTGAGGCGCATCGACCTCGACGCCCTCGGCGAGGAGCGCACGGACCGCGTCGAGGTTCCGGTCCTCGGCGGCGTCGGCGAGCCGCGGATCGGCGGGGGCGCCGTGCGCTCCGGACTGGGCGCCGGTGACCGCCGCGAGGACGGGCGCGGTGGGGAACGCCAGCGCGGCGAGCATGCCGAGCGCCGCCGCCGCGTGGGGCCGCTTGGACATGGGATCCCGTGAATGCTACTGCACCACCCGCGCAAGTTCCAGTCGGGAGACCGTCACGAGGGTCCCGGGGAAATCGACCGGCGACGCATCCCGGGCGGAGCGCGGCTACCCGAGTGCGCCCGTCCCCCGGTCCTCCCTGCTCGGGGGGGCGCCGTCGCCGCGCGCCGCCGCGAGGAGGCCTGTCCCCTGTCGGTGTCCGCGCCCGTTCCGTGCTCCGTGCGGCGCCGCCGAGGGGTCCCGTTCGGACCCTACTCGGCCGGCGCGAACTTCTGGACGCGGCGCCCGTCGAGGGTCTCGCCCACGAACAGGTTCCCCCGCGAGTCGACGGCGAGGCTGTGGGGCGACTCGAACTGGCCCGCCCAACGCCCGCGGCGGCCGAACGTCGCCGCCACCTCCAGGGTGTCGCGGCGCAGCACGTGGACGGCGTGCGCACCGCCGTCCGCGGCGTAGACCAGACGCTGGTCGGCGTCGCGCGAGAACGCGAGGTCCCAGGGCGTCCCGCCGACGGTGCCGTCCCGAAGCGGGGCGGCGACGAGCGCCTCGGTCACGAACGTGCCGTCCGGCTCGAACACCTGCAGCCGCTGGTTGCCGCGGTCGCACACGTAGACCCGGCCGTCGGCCGCGCGCCCGACGCAATGCGGCGTGTTGAACTGCGGCGGCAGCGGCCCGTCCCGCGAGAACGCCGGCAGGGGAGCGTCGTCGGGCGGGTCGCCGTAGGCGCCCCAGTGTCGCCGGTACTCGCCGGTGTCGGCGTCGAAGACGATGACCCGCCGGTTGGTGTAGCCGTCGCTGACGTAGACCTCGTCGGTCTCGGCGTCGACGAAGATGTCGGTGGGCTGGCCGAGGAAGCGGGTGCTGCCGCTGCCCGCGGTGCCGCTGCCGAACTCGCCGATCTGCAGCAGGAAGTCGCCCTCCGGGGTGAACTTGAGCACGTGGGCGTTGTCGGTGGTGGCCCGGCTCGACGGGTCGTAGGGGAGCCCGCCGCCGAAGCCGACCCACACGTTGTCCCGGTGGTCGACGTGGATGCCGTGGGTCTGGGTGCCCCACGCGTAGCCGTCGCCGGGCCCGCCCCAGCCGTGGACCACGTTGCCGTCGGGGTCGAAGGCGATGACCGGCGGGGTCGCCTCGGCCCCGCGCTGACTGTTCGGCCGGTGGATGATCCACACGTTGTCCCGCGAATCGGTCGCCACCCCCACCACGTTGCCGAGCAGCCAGTCGTCGGGGAGCGGCTGCGGCCAGTAGGGATCGACCTCGAACGCGAGGGCGGCGGCGGGCTCCCCGGGCGTTGCGGCGGCGTCGCCGTCCGCCTCGGGGTTCTCGGCCCCCTCGCACCCGAGGAGGGGCAGGGCGAGCATCGGCAGGACCGCAAGCAGTCGTTGTGGCATGATGCGTCCGCAGTGTACGACACATGCTGACCTCGGACGCCGTGAAGGCGAAGGCCCGCGACCTCGGGTTCGATCTGTGCGGGGTCGCCCCGGCCGGCGCGTTTCCCGAGCTGGCCGCATTGCGCGACTGGCTCGACCGCGGGTACGCCGGCGACATGGCGTACATGGCGCGCACCGCCGACCGACGGGCCGATGTCCGGGCGGTGATGCCCTCGGTGCGGTCGGTGGTTGCGCTGGGCACCCTCTACAACACCGACCGGCCCTACTCCACGGAGATCGACGAGCCCGGCACCGCCCTGATCTCCCGCTACGCCTGGGGCGACGACTATCACGACGTCCTCGCCGACCGCACCCGGGCCCTGGCCGCGTGGATGCGCGAGGCGCACGAGGAGACCTGCGAGACCCGCGTCTACGTCGACACCGGGCCGGTGCAGGAGCGCGTGTACGCGCGGTACGCCGGCCTCGGGTGGATCGGCAAGAACACCTGCCTCATCAACCCGGAGGTCGGATCGTGGCTGTTCCTGTCCGAGGTGCTGTGCAGCGCGGCCCTCGAGCCCGACCCGCCGGCCCTCGACCAGTGCGGCGCCTGCACGCTGTGTCTCGAGGCGTGTCCCACCGGCGCCTTCCCCGAGCCGGGGGTGCTCGACGCCACCCGCTGCCTGTCCTACCTGACGATCGAGACGAAGGGGGCCATTCCTTCGGGGCAGCGCGCCGACCTGGGGGCGCATGTCTACGGGTGCGACATCTGCCAGGAGGTCTGCCCCTACAACGCGGCGGCGCCGGTCAGCGACGACCCGGCGTGGCAGGCCCGGCCGCCCCTCGACCGGCCCTCCCTGGTCGAGCTGTGGCGCCGGTCGGACGCACAGTGGCGGGACGCCATCCGAAAGGGGCCGATGACCCGGGCCCGGGTGAAGCGGCTGCGCCGGAACGTGGCGGTGGCGATGGGGAACAGCGGCGCCGCCGCCGCCAGCGACGCGCTCGCCCCGGAGCGGCGCGGGGCCCGGGGCGCCGCCGACACCATCCGCGACCCGCTCGTCGAGGAGCACGTCGAGTGGGCGCGGGCCGAGCTCGGGCGCCCCCGGTAGGCTATGATCAACCGGTGACGAACGGCAAGAACAAGTCGCTGGCGCCGAGGCTGCTGCTCTCGATGCCCCAGCTCCACGATCCGAACTTCCGGCGGACGGTGGTGCTGCTCTGCGAGCACGGCGAGGAGGGCGCCTTCGGCCTCGTGCTGAACCGGAAGACCGACACCCCGGTGTCGTCGGTGGTCCGGCTGACCCCGCCGGTCGAGGTGGACAACGGCCTGCAGCTCTGGATCGGCGGCCCCGTCGAGCCGGAGCGGGGCTGGATTCTGATGGGGCACGAGCCGGCCGACGCCGAGTCGGTCGAGGTCTGCGAGGGCCTCTACCTGTCCACGTCGCCGAACCTGCTGCGGCGGCTCCTCGAAGACCGCCCGCCCGACCGCACCCGCCTCCTGACCGGCTACGCGGGCTGGGGGGCCGGCCAGCTCGACGCCGAGCTGTCGGCGTCGGCATGGCTGATCGCCGACGTGCAGCTCGACCTCATTTTCGACGTTCAGGCCGCGCAGATGTGGGAGACCGCGATCCGGCGCCTCGGCGCCGATCCCACCCTCCTGCAGATGAGCAGCGGGGTCCACTAGCCCCCGCACGGCTGGCTCTTCCCCGGCCCGCATTCTTGGAGGCCCGGCCGGTCCACTGGCCCCCGCGTGGCTGGTTCTCTCGAGGGGGCACGCCGCTACCGCGCGGGATACCAGTCGCCGTCCCGCACCTCTATCGGCTCTCCCTCGAGGGCGTCCCGCAGGGCCTGGATCGTGGCCGCGATCTCCGCCGCGTTGTCGGGGCGGGGCTGTTCGGGATCGCCGAACCAGCGCGCCGTCGCGTTGTCGTAGTGGATGAGGTAGACGACCGGCGGCCCGAAGGTCTTCACGCATTCCGCCACCGGGATCGGGCGCATGCGGTCGACGGGCAGGTTCATCGGCATGAAGGCCACGTCGATGTCCTCGAGCGCCTGTATCTCGGGGACGCACTCGCCCACGCCCGAGAAGAAGAGCCGCTTTCCTCCCAGGGTGACGACGTAGCCGTTCGCCTCGCCCTTCGGGTGCCACGGCTGGCCGGGCGTCATGTCGTAGGCGGGGACCGCCTCCACCGGCACGCCGGCGAACACCCCCCGCTCGCCGTTCGCGAGCACCACCCCGTCGCCGAAGCGGGCGTGGGCCGCCGCGGTCAGCACCACCGGGGCGCCGGGCTTGCGGAGCTGCTCGATGGCGGCCGGGTCGAGGTGGTGGGCGGGGTCGTCGGTCACGAGAATCAGGTCGGCGGACTTGGCGACGGACAGGTCGCCGGCCGTCCACGGGTCGATGTGGACCACCGTGCCGGCGTGCTCGATCTGCACGCTCGAGTGGAGGATGGGGGTGATGACGACGTCGCCGCCCTCGGCCGGGAAGCGGTCCGACGACTGCGCCGAGGCGGTGGCGGCGGCGGTCAGCAACGCCGCGGTGAACGTCGCGAGCACGGTGAGGCGCATGGTGAACCTGCTTTCAGTGAGTCCTCATGACCCGTCCGTCCGGGCCACGGCGATGCCGGTAAGTGGCCAGGAGACCGCCGGAGGCGCCGGCATCGCCGGCGAGGTTCGGCGCCACGGCGTCGGCAACCCTGTGACCGCCATGCTACGGCCGTTGCACGAGCACCGTCAACGCCCGGAGCGGTGACGCACGGCGGCGCGCGTTCGTAGGCTCCGGGCCGCCCGCCCTCGCGTTGACGATTCCGCGCTCCACGGCCACACTTGGAGTCGGCGGCGTGGAGCGGCCCCGGCCCGGCGGGTCGGGCCTCGGGAATCGGGTTCGGCAACGAGGGAGGATTCGGATGGGATTCGCAGACGTCAACTACCTCGCGGTCGGGCTGGCCGCGGTGCTGTCGTTCGTCCTCGGCATGCTGTGGTACTCGCCCCTGCTGTTCGCCAAGGCCTGGATGGCGGGCCACGGCTACACCGAGGCCGACCTCGAGCGCATGCAGCGCGGCATGGGGCCGACCTACGCCCTCTCGTTCGTCTGCTGGTTCGTGATGGCGACGATCCTGGCCGTGGTCGCCAGCCACTTCGGCGAAGGGGTCGGTCCGACGTTCCACGTCGGCCTGCACCTCTGGCTCGGGTTCTCGGCCACCGTCGGCCTCACCAACAACCGCTTCTCGGACAAGCCCCTCAGCCTGTGGGTCATCGACGGCGGCTATCAGGTCGCGTCGATCGGCGTGATGGCGGTCGTGCTCGGCCTCTGGCGCTGAACGCCGGTCGTCGCCTTCGGCGCCGTTTGGTGGCCCGGGCAAGCCTCCAGGCGTCGCCACCCGTCGCGACGGGCGGGTGAGCCGACGACGAAGTGCCCGGCGACCGAGGCGGGCGTGAACCCGCTGACGCCGCGGCCCCGGCGTGAACGCACCGCCCGCCACCGTTGGGGGCGCTCGTGAGTCCGCCGACTCCCGCTGGCCGCCCGGCGTCCTTCTCTTGCCGCGGGAACGCCGGGTCGGGCCGCCCTCACGGCGCGGAGTTCCGGTAGACGACGCCGCCCTTCATGACGAACCGCACGTCGCGCATGGCGGCGACGTCGTCGAGGGGGTTGCCGGCGACGGCCGTGAGGTCGGCCTCGTATCCCTGCTCTATCCGGCCGATCGTGTCCGAGAGCCCCAGCGACTCGGCCGCGAGGGACGTCGCCGAGACGATCGCGTCCATCGGGTCCTGGCCGCCGTCGCGGACGCGGTAGATGAGCTCCTCGGCGTTGCGCCCGTGCGCGCCGGCCACCGCGTCGGTGCCGTAGACGACCTTCACGCCGCCGTGGGCGAGGGTGCGGCGGAACGTCTCGTAGCCGGTGGTCCGGGCCTCCTCCATCAGCGCGAAGCCCTCCTCGGTGTAGTTGCCGCGGCCGATGAAGCGGTCGCGGTGCTCGAAGTAGTTGGCCCAGAGCAGGTGGACGTGGGGGTCGAGCCAGGTGCCGCGCTCGGCCATGAGCTCGATGACCGCGTCGTCGTAGCGGGCGCCGTGCTCGATGCCCCCGCAGCCCGCCTCGATGCTCGCGGTCAGCCCGTCGGTGCCGTAGGCGTGGACCACCGTGCGCAGCCCCACCGCCTGCGCCTCCGTGCACGCCGCCTCGAGCTGCTCGGGGGTCATCACCAGTCCGCCGCCATCGCGGATGCTGGCCGAGGCGAACACCTTGACGACGTCCGCCCCGTCGTCCTTCAGGCGGCGCACGAACGCGCGGATCTCGTCCGGCGACCCCGTGCCGACCGTGACCGCGCTCAGGGACGTGAGCACCCGGGGGCCGGGCAGGACCCCGCGGGCGATGGCGTCGCGCAGGTCGCGGTCGGCGGGGCTGCCGAGGCTCTGCACGGTGGTGAAGCCGGCCATCAGGGTCGCCCAGGCGTTCTCGGCCGCGTAGAGGATGGTCTGGGCCGGCGTCTCGTCCGGGTCGGGGTCGGCGCGCCCGTCGGCGTTGAAGTGCGCGGTCAGATGCACGTGGGTGTCGATGAGCCCGGGCATCAGGGTGAGTCCGGACAAGTCGTAGGTGAACGGGCCGGGGGCCTCGTCGACGGCGGTGATGCGCGATCCGGTGACGTGCAGCGTGACGTTCTCGCGCACGTTGCCGAGCCCGTCGAGGAGCCGGCCGGCGCGGATGGTGAGGGTTTCCTCCTGCGCCTGGGCGGTAGCCGCCGCCAGCGTCAGGCCGATGACCGCGAGTGCCGTTCTCATGCCGTCTCCTCCTGCCCTTGCTACCCGTCGTCGGTCAGCCGGTGCGACCGGAACGCCCGCATCGTGCCGTGCGCCGTCTTGACCCGCCGCTGCTCCTCGAGGCGCGCCGCCTCGTCGCGGCGTTGCCGCGCCGCCCGCCGCTCGTGCCGCAGCCGGCGAAAGCTGTCGAGGCGGGCGGCGCTCAGGCGTCCCGTCTCGACCGCGCGCCGCGCCGCGCACCCCGGCTCGCGGTCGTGGCCGCAGTCGCGGAACCGGCACTCCGCGGCCAGCGCCCGGATGTCGTCGAACGCGTCGTCGAGCGCCTCCGTGTCCTCCCAGAGCTGCAGCTCGCGCATGCCCGGCGTGTCGATGATGAGGCCGCCGCCCGGAAGGACGATCAGCTCGCGCTGCGACGTGGTGTGGCGGCCGCGGCCGTCCCGCCGGCGGACCGCCGCCGTGCGCTGGCGCTCGCGGCCCAGCAGGCGGTTGATGATGGTCGACTTCCCGACCCCCGACGAGCCGATCAGCGCCCCGGTCCGCCCCGCGGGCAGATGCCGCCGCAGGGGCACTGCTCCGTCGGAGCTCAGCGCCTCGATGACGTGCAGGGGGGCCTCGGGGGCGAGGGCGGCGACGGCGTCGCGGCGGGCCTCGGGGTCGCGGCACAGGTCCGCCTTGTTGAGCACGAGCACGGGGGCGGCGCCGCTGTTGCGGATGGCGACGAGATACCGCTCGATCCGCCGCAGGTTGAAGTCGTCGTCGAGGCCGCTCACCAGCAGCACGGTGTCGATGTTGGCGGCGACGAGCTGCCGGCGGGTCGGCTCGCCGGCCGCCTTGCGCGAGAAGCAGTGGCGGCGCGGCAGCACTGCCTCGATGGTCGCGGTGTCGCCGTTCGCGCCGGGGCGGATGGCGACCCAGTCGCCGACCACCGGACGGGCGTCGGGGGCGGCGGCCCGGTGGCGCAGCCGGCCGGCGACCTCGGCCATCACCTCGCCGTCCGCGGTGCGGAGCTGATAGAGGGCGTTGTGGGCGACGGCGACGCGGGCCGGCCGCAGGCCGCCGTCTCCGCGGTTCCGAAGCTCGGTCTCGAGCCGATCGTCCCACCCCAGGGCCTCGAGCGGCGGCGGGCCGTCCCCGGCCGGATTCGGCCGCGTCGCGGCTCCGGGGCTCGGTGGCGAAGTCCCGCCTCGCGCCATGGGCCTACGCGTCTCCGGTGTCGCGGGTGACGCTGGTCACGCTGCCGAGGAGGTACTCCAGAACGATGCGGTCTCCGGGCTCCAGGGTCTGATCGACCGCCTCGGGCCCGACCCGCGCCATCAGCACTTGGCCGTCCGGTTCATGGGCGTCGTTGAAGAAGACGTCCCACGACACCTGGCCGTGCACGCTGATCGGCTGGATCCTCCGGAGGATGCCGGGACGCGTTCCCTTCAACATGGTTCGATCTTACCCTGCCCGGGCTTCGAGTGGTCCCGGTTCGAGCCCGTTTCCCGGTTGGGAACGCCGAGCCCGGCCGGCGGGGACGCATCGGAGAGCGGCAGGGTCGGATGCCCGGGGCCGGGCCGGGCGTCCTCCTCCGCCGACAGGTTGTGCATGGTCACCCCGAGCAGGCGGACGGGCCGCGTGCGGGCCTCGGTCCGGTCCAGCAGCCGCCGCGCCCGCAGGACGATCTGCTCCGGGTCGCGGGTGGCGGGGTCCGTGCTGTGGCTGCGGGTGACGGTGGTGAAGTCCGAGTAGCGCACCTTGATGGTGACGGTGCGGGCCGCGAGCCCCTTTCGCTCGAGCCACGCCGCCCCGCGCCGCGCCAGCCCGTCGAGCTCGCGGCGGATCTCGTCCGGATCGGTGAGATCGGCCGGGTAGGTGTGCTCGGAGCCGGACGACTTGACGACGCGGTTCGGGCTGACCGGCCGGTCGTCCTTCCCCTCGGCGAGCCGGCGCAGCCAGTCGATGCGGCTGCCGACCGCGCGCCGGAGCACTTGCGGATCCGCAGTGCGCACGTCGACGAGCTTCACCACGCCGGCGGCCCGGAGGCGCTTCGCGGTGACGGGGCCGACCCCCCAGAGCGCGTCGACCGGGAGCTGCCGCAGGAACGCGTCGACCCGCTCGACGGGGATGACGGTCAGGCCGTCCGGCTTGTCCCAGTCGGAGGCGATCTTCGCGAGGAACTTGTTGGGCGCGGCCCCGGCCGAGACGGTGAGCTTCGTCTCGTCGCGGATCCACCGCTTCAGCCGCCGCGCCACCGTCGTGGCGAGCGGCTCGCCCCAACTGTTGGTCGTCACGTCGAGGTACGCCTCGTCGAGCGAGAGGGGCTCGACGAGCGGCGTGACCGAGCGGTACATGTCGAAGATGCGGTCCGAGATGGACCGGTAGCGGGCGAAGTCGGGGGGCACCACCACGAGCTCCGGGCAGAGGCGCACCGCCCGCGCCATCGACATGGCCGACCGCACCCCGAACTCGCGGGCCTCGTAGCTGGCGGCGGCGACCACCCCGCGCCGGTCGGGCCGCCCCCCGACCGCCACCGGCCGGCCCCGCAGCGACGGGTCGTCGCGCTGCTCCACCGACGCGTAGAACGCATCCATGTCGAGGTGGAGGATGCGGCGCACGGGAGAAGCCACGGCGAAAGTCTATACTTGATCTCCTCCATCATGGCCGACGAGAAACCGCAGAAGACGCGAAAGAGACCGCTCGCCTCGCCCGACGCCTGGCAGGAGGCGCGGGTCCTCGTGTACGCCCACCGCTACCGGCTCGCGCTCGGGCTGGTGCTGATGCTCGTCAGCCGGCTCGCCGGCCTCGTGCTGCCGTGGATGTCCGGCTACGTGGTCGACGACGTGATCGCCGAGGGCCGGGGCGACCTCCTCCTGCCCCTGGCCCTGCTCGCGGCCGGGGCCACCGTGGTTCAGTCCGGTACCGGGTTCGCGCTGTCGCAGGTGCTGGGGGTGGCGGCGCAGCGCGCCATCACCGAGATGCGCAAGCGGGTGCAGCGGCACGTGACCCGGCTGCCCATCGGCTACTTCGACGCGACGCAGACCGGGGTCCTCATCTCCCGGGTCATGACCGACGCCGAGGGCATCCGCAACCTCGTGGGGACCGGCCTGACCCAGCTCTTCGGCGGGTTCATGACCGCGACCCTCGGCATCGGGGTGCTGTTCTACCTGAACTGGCGCCTGACGTCGGTCACCCTCGGCATCCTCGTGGTCTTCGGGCTGGTCATGGCGACGGCGTTCTCGCGGCTGCGCCCGCTGTTCCGGGAGCGGGGGAAGATCAACGCCGAGGTGACGGGGCGGCTCGCCGAGACCCTCGGGGGCGTGCGCATCGTCAAGGCCTACAACGTCGAGAAGCGTGAGCAGCGGGTGTTCGCCCACGGCGTTCACCGGTTGCTGCGGAACGTGGCGAAGACGGTGACCGGGGTGTCCGCCACCACATCGGCCGCCTCCCTCGCCATCGGCGGCATCGGCGCGCTGATGATCGTCATGGGCGGACGCGCGATCATCGCCGGCGACTGGACCGTCGGCGACCTGCTGCGGTACCTGCTGTTCACGGGGGTGGTGGTGGCGCCGGTCATGCAAATCGCGTCCATCGGCACGCAGATCACCGAGGCGTTCGCGGGGCTCGACCGCATTCGCGAGATTCTCGGCACCCCCACCGAGATCGACGAGGACGCCGAGCGCGAGGCGGTGGGGCGGGTCGCCGGCGACGTCGCCCTCGACCGCGTCACGTTCTCGTACACCGAGGGGGTGCCGGTGCTCAGGGACGTCTCGCTCGAGGCGCCGGCCGGCAGCACGACCGCCCTGGTGGGGTCGAGCGGGTCGGGCAAGAGCACCCTGGTCAGCCTGATCATCGCGTTCAACCGCCCCCAGGCGGGACGGGTCCTCGTCGACGGCCGCGACCTCGCGACCCTGAAGCTCGCCGAGTACCGGCGGCAGCTCGGCGTCGTGCTGCAGGAGAACTTCCTCTTCGACGGGTCGGTGGCCTCGAACATCAGCTTCGTGCGCCGCCACGCCACCCGGGCGGAAATCGAGGCGGTGAGCCGCATCGCCCACTGCGACGAGTTCATCCGCGGCTTTCCCGACGGCTACGACACCATCGTCGGCGAGCGCGGCATCAAGCTGTCGGGGGGGCAGCGCCAGCGGGTGGCCATCGCCCGCGCGATTCTCGCCGATCCCCGCATCCTGATCCTCGACGAGGCGACCTCCAGCCTCGACAGCGAGAGCGAGGCGATGATCCAGGACGGGCTGCGGGCGCTCCGGCAGGGCCGCACCACGTTCGTCATCGCCCACCGGCTGTCGACCATCCGCAGCGCCGACCAGATCCTCGTGCTGGAGCAGGGAGAGATCGTCGAGCGCGGGACCCACGCCGATCTGTACGCGGCCGGCGGCCGCTACCGGGAGCTGCACGACACGCAGTACCGGCTCGAGGAGGACCGCTTCATCAATCCCGGCGAGGACTTCACGCCCGAGCCCGAGCTGGTGGGCGCGTCCGGAGCGTCTTCGGGCGGGGCGGGGGGCGGCGGCGAGTGAGCACTCGGCCGGGGCACGCGTTGGACGGTGGCTCCCGCCCCGGGTATCGCGACGTGGGGCCGGTCGATGGTCGACGTCCCGAGCGGGGACCCGAACCCCGCCGCTGGCGGGCGGATTCAGATTGCCGGCGCGCGGCATGTTGGGCTCGCAGGTGGTCGTGATGGCGCGTAAGGGCCGGCCCGTGGGGGGCCATGGGGGTCCGGCCGGGTCGTGGGGTACAGTAGAGCCATGACGAGACGACTGCTTGGCGCGAGCGTCGCCTGCCTCGTCGCACTGGGGCTGGCCGCCGCGGTCCGGACCCCCGGCCGGGCGCAGGGGACGGGAACGATCCGGGGGGTGGTGACCATGGCCGACCCGCCGCCCGCCGCCACCCTCGCGGTGACCGCCGACCAGGCCGTCTGCGGCGACCGCGTGCCCGACGAGGCCATCGTCGCCGATGCGGACGGGCGCGTGGCGAACGCCGTCGTGCGGCTGACCGGCGTGCCGTGGCCGACGGAGCGGCCCGCGCCCCGCATCGACAACGCCGGCTGCCTCTTCGTGCCGCGCGTGCAGATCGCGCCCACCCGCAGTCAGGTGCTGGTGACGAGCCAGGACGACACGCTGCACTCGACCCATACCTACGACGACCGGAACCGCACCGGCTTCAACATCGCCATGCCGTTCCCGGGCCTGGAGGTCAACCGCCCCCTGCGCCGCCCCGGCGTGGTGCGCGTCGAGTGCGACTCGCACGGCTGGATGCGGGCCTGGATCGTGGTCAGCAACGACCGCGGCGCGGTGAGCGGGATCGACGGGGCCTTCGTGCTCGACGACGTGCCGGCCGGGACCCACGAGCTGACGATCTGGCACGAGCGGCTGGCCGCGGCGCCGCAGACGGTGACCGTCCGCGCCGGCGAGACCACCGAGGTCGCCATAGACCTCGCCCGGCCGTGACGGTACGCGGGGTGACGAGTTGACGGCGGCGATCCGACTCTGGCGGTGGCGCGTGAGGATCCCGGCGGGTCTGTTGGCTCTTGGCGCGTACTGGGACTGGCGATGGGAAGTCATGGGACTGTTGGTGGCCGGGCTCTTCGTGTCGGGGATGGGTGAACGTGAACGGTGGGCTCCGGAAATCCTCGCGGGTTTTCTCGCGGCGGGCGCGTACTGGTACGGGGGCTGGCGATGGGGAGCCGCGGGGCTGGTGGCGGCGGCGCTCCTCGCGTGGGCGATACGTGCCCGGCGGACCGGACCTTCCCTGTTGCCGCCGGCGAATGGACGAGGCTGACCCGCGCCGCCCGCCGCCGGTGAAGGGGTGACCTGAACACGGAACCGAGGCGGCCGGACCTTCCCCGTCGCCCCCCGGCGAACGGACGAAGCTGATTCGCGCCCCACACCGCCGGAGAGGGGCGACCGGAACACGGAACCGAAGCATGGCCCACCAATACGTCTACACGATGCACCGGCTTGGGAAGTCCTACGGTCCCGGGCAGGAGGTGCTGAAGGACATCACGCTGGCGTTCCTGCCCGGCGCCAAGATCGGGGTGCTGGGGCTGAACGGGGCGGGCAAGAGCACCCTGCTGCGCATCATGGCCGGGGAGGTGAGCGACTTCACCGGCGACGCGTTCGTCTCGGAGGGCGTCAGCGTCGGCTATCTGCCGCAGGAGCCGCGGCTCGACCCCGACAAGACCGTCAAGGGCAACGTGGAAGAGGGCGTGGCCGAGCACAAGGCCCTGCTGAAGCGCTACGACGCGGTGACCGCGAGCTTCAACGAGGGGCTGACGGGGGACGAGCTGCAGGACGCCATGGACCAGCAGGGGCGCCTGCAGGACGAGATCGAGGCGGCCGGGGCCTGGGACCTCGACTCGCGGGTCGAGCAGGCGATGGACGCGCTGCGCCTGCCGCCCCCGCGATCCCCCGTCACCCACCTGTCGGGCGGCGAGCGCCGCCGTGTCGCCCTGTGCCGGCTGATGCTGCGGGCCCCCGACCTGCTGCTCCTCGACGAGCCCACGAACCATCTCGACGCCGAGACGGTGGGGTGGCTGGAACGGCACCTGCAGCAGTACACGGGCACGGTGGTGGCGATCACCCACGACCGCTACTTCCTCGACAACGCCGCGGGCTGGATTCTCGAGCTCGACCGTGGCGCGGGCATCCCGTGGGAGGGCAACTACTCGTCGTGGCTCGAGCAGAAGCGGCAGCGGATCGACATCGAGCAGAAGCAGGAGACGCGCCGCCGACGCACCCTGGCCCGCGAGCTCGAGTGGATACGCATGTCGCCCCGCGCCCGGCAGGCCAAGGGCAGGGCGCGGCTGAACGCCTACGAGGAGCTGCTGAACCAGGACGCGGCAGAGCGGATCGAGTCGGCCGAGATCTACGTCCCCCCCGGTCCCCGGCTCGGCGACGTGGTGGTCGAGGCGCGGAACCTGCGCAAGAGCTACGGCGACACGTGCCTCATCCAGGACCTGACGTTCACCCTGCCGCCGGCCGGCATCGTCGGCGTGATCGGGGCCAACGGGGCCGGCAAGACCACCCTGTTCCGGATGATCACGGGCGAGGAGGCCCCCGACGCGGGCACCCTGACCCTGGGCGAGACCGTCGAGCTCGGCTATGTGGACCAGGGCCGCGAGCTCGACCCAGACCGGACCGTCTGGGAGACCGTCTCGGACGGCGACGACGAGATTCAGCTCGGCTCGCGCCGGGTCGCCTCGCGCGCGTACTGCTCGTGGTTCAACTTCAGGGGCCGCGACCAGCAGCGCACCGTCGGCGCCCTCTCGGGGGGCGAGCGCAACCGCGTGCACCTCGCCCGGCTGCTGCGCGGGGGCGCCAACCTGCTGCTGCTCGACGAGCCCACCAACGACCTCGACGTCGACACCCTCCGCGCCCTCGAGGACGCCCTGGTCGCGTTCGCGGGCTGCGTGGCCGTGATCAGCCACGACCGCTGGTTCCTCGACCGCATCGCCACCCACATCCTCGCCTTCGAGGGCGACAGCCAGGTGGTCTGGTTCCAGGGCAACTACCAGGACTACGAGGCCGACCGCCGCCGCCGCCTGGGCTCGGCCGCCGACCGGCCCCACCGCATCAAGTACCGCCGCCTCGTGCGGGCGTGACGCCCGACAGGCAGGTGCCCCTGCCCGACTGCGCCGGACCGCATCAAGTACCGCCGCCTTGTCCGGGCGTGGGTTCTGCATGGGTCGAGCGCCCCTCCCCCCGCCCGTCGGCCCCTGCTGCCGCGCTCGGCCGTCGATTCCAGGCAGCGGGCGACGAGGGTCGAGAGCCCATCTCCGCCCGTCGGCCTCCGCCGTCGATCGGCCGCACCGCATCAAGTACCGCCGCCTCGTGCGGGCGTGGCGCCCACCGGTGTCGCCCGACGGCGTTTGGCGGGAGAATCGCGGGCAAGGCCGGACCACGGGCGGGCGCCGGTTCCGGGCCCCGCTCTCCGAGTGATCGAACACGACCAGAATCTTGACTATCGCAAGACGGTCTTGACCAATATGCGATGGCATAGATAATGGTCGGCGATGGAAACGGCGCCGCGCCTCTACGACGCCGTCCTGGCCGAGCACCTCGCGAGCCACCGGCAGATGGCGTTCGTCAGCGGTCCGCGGCAGGTCGGCAAGACCACCACCTGCCGGCGTCACGCCGACGAGTACCGCAACTGGGACAATCTCGACGACCGCGATCTCATGCTCTCGGGGCCGGCCGAGCTCGCCCGCCGGCTGGGAGTGCATCGGTTGTCCGAGGCGGTTCCGGTGGCGCTCTTCGACGAGCTGCACAAGTTTCCGCGCTGGAAGACGTTCCTGAAGGGGGTGTACGACACGTACGCGGACCGGCTGCGGATAGTCGTCACCGGCAGCAGCCGCCTGGATGTCTACCGGCGCGGCGGTGACAGCCTGATGGGGCGGTACTTCTCGTACCGGATGCACCCGTTCTCGGTCGCCGAGATCGCGAGCCGTGAGCTTCCCGACCCGCAGCGGGTGGTCCGTCCGCCGGGGACGGTCGATGCCCCCGACTTCGGGGCGCTCTGGGTGCACGGCGGCTATCCCGAGCCGTTCCTCAAGCGCGACATCCGTTTCAGCCGGCGCTGGCGGTCGTTGCGGCTCAGGCAACTGGTGAGGGAGGACGTTCGCGCCCGGGTTCAACACCTCGACCAACTGGAGGTGCTCGTCCAGCGCCTCGGCCGCGGGTCGGCCCGCCAGCTCGTGTACGACCGGCTCGCACGGGACGTGCGGGTGTCGGTCGAGACGGCCCGCCGGTGGGTCGCCGCCCTGTGCGACTTCCATCTCGGTTTTCTCGTCAGGCCCTGGTTCCGGAACGTCTCGCGGTCTCTGCGCAAGGAGCCCAAGTGGTACCTGCGCGACTGGGCGGACATCGAGGACGTGGGCGACAAGGCGGAGACCTTCGTCGCCTGCCACCTGCTCAAGGCCGTCGACGGCTGGAACGATCTGGGCCTGGGCCGGTTCGAGCTCGGCTACCTGCGCGACAAGGAGAAGCGGGAGGTGGACTTCGTGGTCGTACGCGACGGGGAGCCGTGGTTCCTCGCCGAGGTCAAGCACCGCGCCGAGGCGGTGGGGCCGTCGCTCGGGTACTTCCAGGAGCAGCTCGCGGCGCCGTTCGCGTTCCAGGTCGTGGTCGACGCCGAGGCCGTCGACGCAGACTGCTTCGCCGCGCCCGGTCCTCCACTGGTGGTTCCCGCCCGGACTTTCCTGTCCCAGCTTCTGTGACGTTCAGTTCCGTAACGCGGCGAAGATGGTACGGCCGTCCAGCAGATGCAGGTCGACGGGTTTGGCCGGTGCGTCGGTCGTGTCGGGCGCGAAGGTCGCGCGGACGATCTCCAGGTCGCTGACGTCGGAGAGGGATGGTGCGCCCCGAGGAGGCGCGAGGGACGCAACCGGGCGCGACCGCCACTTGGCCTCGCCGACGAGCAGCCGGCGGCCATCCACCGAACGCGCCACCACGTCGAACTCCGGCTCGTTGCCGCGCCAGTAGCGTTGCGCGGGCTCCCAGGGGCCGAGGTCGCCGAGGCTGCTGTCGGTGCGGTGCAGCAAAGGTACGGCTGTGCGGCACAGCTCCTCCCAGGCGAGGGCCTCGAGACGCGGCCGGTGGCGGCGCCAGTAGGCCAGCCGCGTCTCGGGAGGCGCTTCCGAAAGCGCAGTCCGGTTCGGGGCCACGACCCGGAACCAGAGCCGAAGGAACGGGTCGTCGATGCGATAGAGGCTGCGCCGGCCGCCTCGCCGATCGCTCCCGAACGGCGTCTCCCTGCGCACCAGACCCATCTCGGCGAGGGCGGCCAGGGGCCGGGCGAGGCCGGGGGCGGGACGGCCGAGGCGGCCGGCGATCTCGCTGACGCGGTGGGCGCCGGCGCCGATGACGTCGAGCGGGGGGCGGAGGGCGGTGGCCGGCGGCACTTCCTCCATCAGCAGGCGGTCCGGTTCGAGGTGCAACGGGCCGGCGGGGTCGAGGACCAACGTGTCCACGGCGCGGTCGACGTCTCGGCCGAACCGCTCGGCGAGCTCCCAGTAGCGCGGCATGCCTCCCCAGAGCGCGTAGAGGGAGACGAGGTCGCGGATGCCGGCGCCGGGGACGAGGTCGACGAGGTGTCCCGGCTTCAGGGGGCGCACGGCGAAGGCCTCGCGCGCGCGGCCGTAGAGCGGCGCGGCGGCGTCGAGCACGACGCCGTGCATCATGCGCTGGCTGGACCCGCTCACCACGACGGCGGGCCGTCCCGGCGCGCCGTCGATCCAGGCCTGCAGGACGCCGGTCAGGGTCGGGTCGGCCGCGATCAGGTACGGCAGCTCGTCCAGCACGAACGGGCCGGACCATCCGCTCCGGCCGGACTCGGCCGCGAGCCGCAGCAGGAACGAGCGCCAGTCCGGGTACTCGACGTCGCCGAATCCGGGAAACCGCCGGGCCACCGCGGCCGCGAGGTAGCGCCGCTGGACCGGTGGCACGGATCGGTCGGCCGCCACGTACAGCCCGTCGTGGCGACGCGACCATTCGATGAGCAGCCTGGTCTTGCCGACCCGCCGCCGCCCCCAGATGACGGCGAAAGCGCCGGGTTCCTCCAGCACGCTGTCGAGACGCCGCATCTCGGCGGCGCGGTCGATGAAGCGCATCCTGGTATTATGCGGCCAAGCATTATGCTTCCGTGAATAAAAATGTCCGCGCGCTCTCGCACGGTCTCACACTACCGGATCGACCACGCGCAGGAACGGGAACCTCCTGAAGTCCCGGTCGTGGGTATAGATGGTGCCGGCGCCATGCGCCCGGGCCAGGGCCGCCAGGTGTGCGTCCGGCACGAGGTTGCCGCGAGCCGGGACGTCGACGGCCACGAGGCGGTAGGTCGTCAGGAAGTCCTCCGGCTCGGTCACGACGCGACAGCGGGGCATCCGCATCAGCGCCGCGACGTTGTCGACGGCGGCGCGAGGGGTCAACGGTTGGGCGAACAACCGTGGATGCGTCGCCAGGCGAACGTAGGCCATGGCGACCGGCCACGTCAGACACAGGATGTCGGGGTCTCGCGGACGTCCCCGCAGGAACTCGGCCGCCGCCGTGTGGAAGGGCGACGTCCGGTCCGAGGCGTAGAGCAGGATGTTGACGTCGACGGTGTAGCTCACCGGCCGTTGTCGTCGAGGATGGCGAACACCGCGTCCTTGTCCTCGAGGTCGACGCGTGCGTGCATGGGCTTGCTGGTCCAGTCGAGCTCGTCCTCGACCGGGCCGGCGCGCCGGGCGCCGAGTCCCTCGGCCAGCAGGCCGCTGACCAGTTCGCCCAGTGTGCCGCCGTCCCGTTTCTGAATCCGCTTCAGCTCTTCGAGAACCGGCGTCGCGATATTGATGGTCGTTCTCATGATGTTTGATGCTAACGTCGTGCGCATCACATGTCAACGCTGGCGCGGCCGGCCGCGAACCGCATGCCGGCGACGCGCGGTGGGCGCGGCGGTTGCGGCATTCGCGGGACCGCGGGCTCAGGCGCGGGTGCGGACCAGGTGCAGGCCGATGGCGGCGACGAAGCAGGCGGCGCCGACGAGGTCGGTGACGGTGGCCGCGTAGAAGAGCAGCAGGCCGCCGGCGACGGCGAGGGTGCGCTCCGCCGTCGTCGCCGCCTGCCGCAGCCAGCCGCCGAGGCCCATGGCGAGGGCGAGGATGCCCGCCGCCGCGGTGAGTACGGTGCGGGCGACGTCGGCCAGCGGGGCCTGCAGCAGGACGCCCAGCCCCTCGGGGCTCAGGGTGAAGGCGAACGGTACGAGGAACGCGGGCAGGGTGTACTTCCAGGTCAGCATCATCGTCTTGAACGGGTTGCCGCCGGTGATGGCGGCCGCCGCGAAGGGCGACAGCGCCGTGGGCGGGCTGACCTCGGAGAGCACCGCGTAGTAGAAGATGAACATGTGGGCGGCGACGTCCGGCACCCCGACGAGGGACAGGGCCGGCGCGATCATGACCGCGGCGATGATGTACGAGGCGGTCACGGGAACCGCGAGACCCAGCATCCACACCGCCACCGCCGCGTAGACCACCGTGAGGAAGAGGTTGCCCCCGGCGAGGTCGACGATGATGCTCGATATCTTCAGCCCGAGCCCGGTCAGGGTCACGACGCCCACGATGATGCCCGCCGTCGCGGTGGTGGCGGCGACCGCGAGCACCGCCCGGCCCCCGGTCTCGAGCGCGGTGACCAGCCGCGCCGGCCGCAGGGCCGTCTCGCGGCGGACGAAGCTGAGGACGATGGCCAGCATCGTGGCCAGGAACACCGCCCGGAACGGGGTCATGCCCGACACCAGGAACACGACGATGGCGATGAGGGGCACGAACTGGTAGCCC
This sequence comes from Vicinamibacterales bacterium, assembly GCA_965215105.1. Lineage (GTDB taxonomy): Bacteria > Acidobacteriota > Vicinamibacteria > Vicinamibacterales > UBA8438 > JAJEEA01. The sequence goes on along the minus strand of OZ244051.1, from coordinate 3,421,790 downwards.
GACTGCCGGGTGAGTGTCCACACCGACGGCACGTCCACGTCGACCGCCTTTGTCCCCAGCCGCCGCGCGTCGGCCTCGATCATGAGGACGATCGACAGGTAGTAGAGCACCGCGGGCACGATGGCCATCGCGATGACCTGCAGGTAGGTGATCTGCAGGAACTCGGCGATGAGGAACGCCGCCGCCCCCATCGTCGGGGGGGCGAGAATCGCGCCGATACCGCTCGCCGACAGGATGCCGCCGCCGATCTCGGGCGAGAACCCGGCCCGGCGCAGCATCGGCCACGCCACCGCCCCCAGGGTCACGGTGGTCGCGACGCCGCTGCCCGACACGGTCCCGAGCAGGAACCCCGACATGGTGACGGTGCGCCCCGGCCCCGCCCCGCTCGACGAGCGGCCGAACGCGGACATGGTCCAGGTGATGAAGAACTGGCCGGCCCCCGAGTGCTGCAGCATCGCCCCGAAGATGGTGAACAGCACGATGTAGCTGGAGGCGACGTTCAGGGGCACGCCGAAGATGCCCTCCAGGGTCATGTACAGGGTGCCCACCAGCCGGTCGACCGAGTAGCCGCGGTGGGCCATTATCTCGAGCCCCATGAGCTCGAGCAGCGGGCCGTAGTAGCCGTAGAGCAGGAAGGCGACGGCGGTGACGGGGAGAATCCAGCCCACCGTGCGCCGGGTCGCCTCGAGCACCAGCAGCGTGGTGATCGTCCCGAACAGGATGTCGGGTCCGCTCGGGGTCGCGGCCCGGTAGACGAACTGGTCGAAGTCGACGATGGGCCAAGCCAGCACGAGGACGGACGCCGCCGCGAGGGTCCAGTCGACGGCGGCCACCCGGCCGCGCCACGCGGGAACGGCGGGGTAGAGGACGAACGTGAGGACCAGGGTTATCAGCAGGAAGCTGACCCGGTAGATCTGCGGCTGGACGATGCCGACGACCCAGTACAGCGCGTAGAGGGACAGCCCCGCCGCGAGGACCGTCACCAGGTGCGCGGGGAATCCGCTCAACTGCCGGGTCGGGACCTCGGCGTCGGGGTCGTCGCGCGGTGCGGCCGGCGGAGCGGCTGGATCGGCCAGGGGAATCTCCCGGTTCGTGTCTTCGGTGACGGGTCGGCCGCAGGCCGGGCTCTACGACCCGGGCCAGACGCCCAGCTCCTGATAGTACCGAACGGCGCCCGCGTGGAACGGCACCGTCGACCCCGTCACCGCGCTCTCCATCGAGAGCTTCTCGGCCTCGGGGTGAATTGCGGCCAGCTCGTCCTGGTGGTCGAACAGCGCCTTCGTGATGCGGTAGGCCAGGTCCTCGGACATCTCCTCGTGCACCACGAGCACGTTGGCCACCCCGACCGCCTCGACGTCCCCGCTCATGCCGGGGTAGGTGGTGCTGGGAATGGTGACCCCGTGGTACACCGCGTCGCCGTAGTTCTCGTGGAGGAACGGCAGGGTGTCGGTGTTGGGCACCAGCTTGACGGTCCGGCCGGGGGTCGAGGCGAGGTCGAGGACGGAGCCGGTGGGGATGCCCCCGCTCCAGAAGAACGCGTCGATCTTGTCGTCCTTGAGGGCGTCGACCGACTGGGCGGCCCCCAGGCTCTGCTTCCGGATGTCGGCGTCGGGGTCGAGGCCGACCGCCTCGAGCACGCGCAGGGCGGTGATCTCGGTGCCGCTGCCGGGCGCCCCCGTCGACACGATGCGGTCGCGGAGGTCGGCGACGTTCTCGATGCCCTTGCCCTCGAGGGTCACGAGCTGGTTCAGGTTGTCGTAGAGCACCGCGAGGGCCCGCGCCGGCACCGTCCCGAAGTCGGCGAAGGCGCCCCGGCCCTGCGCCGCGTCGTCGAGCGAGTCGGCGAGGACGAACGCGAGGTCGGCCCCGCGGTTCGAGATGAACTTCAGGTTGTCGACGGTCCCCGCGGTGACCTCGGCGGTGGCCTCCACCCCCTCGAGGTGATCGCTGATGACCTTGGCGACGCCGCCGCCGTAGGGATAGTAGACGCCCCCGGTGCCGCCGGTGGCGACCGACAGCCGTTCGGTGAGGCCGCCGCCCTGCGGGCTGCAGGCGACCATCGCAACGCCGGCGGCCACGGCCAGCGCGGCGAGGCCGCGGAATACGGATCGGGACACGGTCGTCGAGCGGTTCATCATCACAGTGGCACCCCCAGCCCGCCAACCGTCGCCTTCGGCTCCGCTTGGCGCCCAACCGACCCGCCGGGCGTCCGCGCCGTGCCACGGCGCAGACTCCCGGCTGCCGGGACAGAGTCACCTATTCTAGCAGTCCAAGTGTCCGGGACGTGGGGCATTCGGGGGGGCGAGACTCCGCCTTCCCGCAAGGCCGTGGCGATGCGCCGCGAGATGGCTCCCGGCTTGCTGACGGCGGGTGCCGTCCCGGTTGAAGCCATCTCCCGGGCAGGGTATCCTCGACTCGTGGAGATCTTCGACGTGGTCTCGGGGATCGCCGCCGTGATCGGAGCGTGCGCGGGTCTCGTCGCCGCCATCGGCGTTCTGGTGGTCAACGGCAAGGTGGACCGGCTCACCGGTCGCGTGGACGAGCTGATCCGCGCCTTCAACAGTCACGTGAACGCCAGCCACTGACTCTTTCCTTCGTCCCCACGCCAAATGGTCCACCGGAGTTGCCCTTGCGGAGGCGCCGTGCCGGCCGTCGGCCGTGCAAGCGGGCGGTGCCGCCGGGGCCGCGCATCGGGCCCGCAGCGTCAGCCATGCGATCGGTGACGCCCTCGCTCGCCCTGGCCTGCGTGCTCGCCGCGGCGGTACCTGCCGCCGCGTCCGCCGGGCCTTCTTCAGTTAGCCAGGCCGATCCGGGCCTGCGCTTCGTGGTCACCCTGGACCCGTCGTTGCCCGCCCAGCCGCCGGGGCGCCTGCTCGTGGTCCTGGTTCCCGGCGGCCGGCCGGCGACCGAGCCGCGGTTCCTCATCGGCCGGGCCGGGTCCCGCGCCGTGCCCACCCTCGGGGTCGACGCCCCCCCGCTCGAGCCGGGAGAACGCGTGACCGTCGGGGCCGCGGCGGCCGCGTTTCCCCTCGAGACGTTGCGCGATCTCCCGGCCGGCGAGTACCGCGCGCAGGCGGTGCTGGCGACCAACCCCGACATCCGCCGCCCCGGCGCGCCGGGCAACCTCTACGGCGACGTCCGGCGGGTCGACCTCGACCCGGAACGGCCCGCCGAGGTCCGGCTTCGGCTGACCCAACGCGTTCCCGAAGAGCGGCTGCCCGACGACGCCGGGTTCCTGCGTTTCGTGAGCATCCGCTCCGAGCGCCTGTCCGCGTTCCACGGCCGGCCCATCCACCTGCGGGCCGGCGTGATCCTGCCCCCCGGGCACCACGAGGACCTTGGGCGGCGCTATCCGCTGCGGGTCCGCATCGGCGGCTACGGCGCCCGGTACACCGGGGTGCGGTGGATGATGCGTCCGGGGTCGCGGTTCAGGACGGCGTGGCTCGACCCCGACGCCCCGCGCTTCGTGCTCCTGCACCTCGACGGGGCGGGGCCGTGGGGAGACCCCTACCAGGTCAACTCCGCCAACGCCGGCCCCTATGGCGACGCCGTCACCGAGGAGCTGATTCCCCACGTCGAGGAACGGTTCCGGGCCGGCGGGTCGGCGGGCGCCCGCGTCCTCGACGGCGGCTCGACGGGGGGCTGGGTGGCCCTCGCCCTGCAGATCTTCCATCCCGACTTCTTCGGCGGCGCCTGGGCCTCGTGCCCCGACAGCGTCGACTTCCGCGCCTTCCAGCTCCTCGACGTCTACCGGGGCGGCAACGCCTACGCGGACGGCGAGGGGCGCGAGATTCCCGGCGCCCGGAACCTCGACGGGAGCACGCGGTTCACCATGCGTCACGAGCTGCGGATGGAGAACGTGCTCGGGGCCGGCGACGACTGGACCCGGTCGGGCGGCCAGTGGGGGGCGTGGAACGCGGTCTACGGCCCGCGGGGCGCGGACGGCCTTCCCGTCCCCCTCTGGGACCCCGCGTCCGGCGAGATCGACGCCGAGGTGGCCGCGCACTGGGAGCGCTACGACCTGCGCCTCGTGCTCGAGCGGGGGTGGGACACGCTGGCGCCGAAGCTGCGTGGCCGGCTGAACATCTGGGTCGGCGACATGGACGACTACTTCCTCGAGGGCGCGGTGCGTCGGCTGGACGCCTTCCTGCGGGACCGGCCGTCGATCGACGCCCGCATCATCTACGGCCGGGGCCGCGGCCACTGCTGGACCGGCATCTCTCCCGCGGAGATGCTGCGCGAAATGGCCGCGCAGGTCGAGCGGGCCGGGAGATAGTCGGGTGCCAGGTTCTCGGATGCGCGCGGGGCTCCAGTTGCCGCTCTTTCCGCCCCCGCCGCGTGTGGAGGCCCCGTCGCGCGTGGAGGCCCCGCCGCGTGTGGAGGTCCCACCGCGTGTGGAGGTCCCGCCGCGTGTGGAGGCCCCCCCGCCGCGGCGGTCCGATGCCGTCACCGCCGACTTTCCCGGCGCCGCCTGTCCGGTCGGGAGCCGCGTGCGGTTCCGGTGGCGCGACCGGGAGATCGACGGGGCCGTCGCCGAGCTGCAGCGCGCCCGCGCCGTCGTGGCGGCCGGCGACGACGCCCTGTGGAAGGTACCCTACCGCCTCCTCACCGTCGTCGAACGGGTCGCGGAGCGCGAGTGCACCCTGGCCGACGTCGAGGAGCTGGCCCACCGCCTGCTCGCCCGCCACAAGGCGGGGAGCGGACTGGACGCCGAGTGGGGCTTCGGCTTCGACCTGTCCACGGCCCGCGCCGGCGTCTGCCGCTACGACGACAAGCGCATCGACCTGTCGGTGAGCTTCTGCCACCGGGCGACGCGGGCCGAGATCGAGGACACCCTGCTGCACGAGATCGCCCACGCCATCGTCGGCCACCGGCACCACCACGACGACGTCTGGAAGGCCGCGGCGCGGGCCATCGGCTGCACCGCCGAGCGCTGTCACGACGTGAACCACACTCCCGCCCGCTGGCTGGGCGAGTGCGGCTGCGGGAAGCAGTGGCGGCGCCAGCGCCTGAGCCGCCGGCTCCGGCACGGCGCACGCTGCCGGAAGTGCGGCGGGGAGATCGCCTGGCGGCTGAATACCGGTGCCGGGGTTCCGCCCACTGCTCAGGGCTCGACTCCCGGCGACAGGTCATGAACCGGTCGAGGGATCTGGACCCGTGCGCGATGAGCGCTGCCAGCGCACCAGCGACTGCGGGCGAACTCCGGATGCACGCCGCAACCGCCCGGCTACCAAGTTCCCCCTGGGCCCAGATGCCGAGCCAGCGTGCGTTCCTCGCAGCCCTTGAGGTACCCTCTTGGGCGGGCGCGGCAGACTGAGTTCGAGCGCCAGCAGCTCGAATGGCGGACGTGATGCGGATCGAACCGGAGATCAGCGGCGTTGAAGTTGTGCTGCTCGGCGACTTCAACCCGGCGATCTTCACCCCGGCTTGGTTTGCGATGCACGGCCTGCTGCCGATGGCCGCTGCAGACAGCGCCGACCTGCAGGTTGCTCATCGCCAATTGACGGTTTTCTCGACCGACTGGCTTCACCTCCAGGTCGCTACCAACCGGTTCGTCGCTGACACCGGGCAGGCTCCGCACGTTCGGGTACGCGACCTCGTCGTCCGGGTGTTCAAGGAGCATCTGCTCCATACGCCCCTCAACGCCATGGGCATCAACCGCAACGTGCATTTTCGGGTCGGCAGTGCGGCGGAGCGCGACCGGATCGGTAGGGCGCTCGCCCCTGTCGAGCCTTGGGGGCACTGGCGTCAGGAGCTGGAACTGGACGGAGAGAAGAATGGAATGGCGTCGCTAACGATGTCGCAACACGACCCGACGGATCGCCCCCCAGGTGGAGCCGTCCGGGTACGGGTGGAGCCGTCCAATCGCGTTGGTGAAGACCTCTCGGGCGTGTTTATCCAAGTCAACGACCACTACGCGGTCGGGGATGCCCCGCCCAACGGCGGCGCTCAACTGATGAAGTTCCTGGATGAACGATTTGACGCATCGATTCGACGAAGTGAGGACATCATCGATCACGTCATGTCCTTGGCGAGGGAACCGGAGGTTTCGTGAGGTCCACGGCGCAGTCCAACGAGTCGCCCACGGTCAACAACGGCGCTTTTTCGTCGCCAGGCACCGCCTTCGGTTCGGGGGTCGGCGCTGCTGAGATCGCCGAAGAGACGATCCGTCTGGCGTTGGTTCCCTCGGTTGAGGCGAAGAATGCCCAATCGAACGGCCAGAACGCGCCAACCGAGACGCCGTTGCCTGTGGTCGGTGATGATGGTAGCCGTGCAGACGCGGCGGCGGTCCTGAGTTTCCCGCCGGAACTCTCGTCCCCGCGGCCGAGGGCGGTCCTGCATGCCCTGCAGGAGTGGGAGGGCTACGTCGTCGAAATGGGCGGCAGAGAGCTCGTTGCGCGACTGGTCGACCTGACCGCAGGCTCGACTCATGAGGAGGAAGAAGCGGTCATTCCCATGGCGGAAGTCTCAGAGTGTGACGTGGTCAGCGTCCGGGTCGGCAGCATTTTCCGTTGGATCATCGGCTACGAGCGGTCTCCTTCCGGCACGAAGAAGCGCGTGTCCCGGATCGTGTTTCGCGACCTCCCTCGGATGACGGAGCATGACTTCCAGGAAGCCCGCAGTTGGGCACGCGAGACGCTGCGGGCGTTCCAGCGGTGACGGTTCCCGGCCACCCTCCGGGCGATGATGAGTTCGAGGTGACGCTCCTCGGCCCTGGGTATGGCGAGAGCGTGGTTCTGCACGTCGGCGCCGGCGCGTGGATCGTAGTGGACTCGTGTGGTCGCGCCGACTCGCCGGCGGCCCTGGACTACCTGCGGCGCATCGATCTCGATCCGGCTCGGGCCGTCGTGCTGATCGTCGCCACGCACTGGCACGACGACCACATTCGCGGCATGGCGCGGATGGTCGAGACTTGCGCGAACGCGAGGGGCGTCACGTCGGGGCCTTCGGGTCTGGGGTGCGGGAGATCTACGGTACCTTCTCCCGTCTCCGGGAAGCCGATTCCGCGCCCGTTTGGGCTGTCGCCAACCGCCGCATCTTCTCGAGAGGTCCATGCCAAGTCTGGTCGCTCGCGCCCGCGGACGATGCCTTCGTGGGCTTCTTGAGAGAACTGGGGCGTCTGATGCCGGACAGGGGCCAGACGGAGACGAGGATCCCCGGTCTCTCGCCCAACGGTGTCGCTGTCGTGCTCTGGATCTCTGTGGGCGACATCGTCGTGCTACTCGGGTCGGATCTGGAGCGGGGTGGCTGGTCGGCGGTCGTGCAGGATGCCGCGCGGCCGGAGGGCAGGGCATCGGTGTTCAAGGTGCCGCACCATGGATCGGGGAGTGCCCACGAACCGGACGTGTGGGAACACATGCTTGACCCGGAGCCCCTTGCGGTCATCGCCCCGTGGAGGCGCGGTGGGCGGGTTGTTCCGAATCGCGCTGACAGGCAACGCATCCTGGCCCGGACCGGGAACGCGTATGTCAGCGCAGCCGCTGATTCGACCGCCCCGGTCCGTCGAGTCACCATGGTCGAACGCATGGTCCGCCAATCTGGTGTCAGGCTCCGCCGGGGGCCGATTTCCGACGGGGTTCGACTCCGCCGGCGGATCGGGTCAGGTGCTTCGTGGGAAGTCGAGCGGTTCGGCTCGGCCTGCCATCTCAGGGACTTCGCCGTCTGAACGAGCCCGACCGCCCCCGCGACGTCCCACCCTTCGCCATCCTGCGTCGCTCAGTAGCCCCCACCGTTCAGCCCGGCGGGCAGATCGGCGACGGGGTATGCTGGGTCCGGACGGGCTTGCAGATGAATCAGACAGACCGCCACGGGGGTCCCGCGACGTCGATGCGGTCGAGAGACGAGCGAACGAACCGTCCCCGGCCGTCCGGGGCGCTCGGGGGGAAGGCACGCATCGCCTGGGCGGTGGCGACCCTCGTGATCGTGCAGTCGATCGTGTGCGGCCTTGCCGTCCTGCCGGTCCTGGCCCTGTGGGCGCCGCTCTTCGCGTGGACGGCGGTCGACCCCGCCGCGCGGGTGGTGGCCGTGAGCTTCGCGGTCATCCCGTCGTACGTGCTCTTCGCGCTCGTGCTGATGTTCGCGTCGGCGGCCGCCACCCGGGTGACGGGCTGGCGGACGCGGCCGGACGCCGCGATGCGGCTGGCCGACCTCGACTGGCCGGTGCTCGACTGGGTGCGCTATATGGTCGCGACCCACATCGTGCGCCTGTTCGCGGGCACGCTGTTCCGGGGGACGCCCATCTGGAGCGCCTACCTGCGCCTGAACGGGGCTCGGGTCGGGCGCCGGGTGTACGTGAACAGCCTCGGGGTGAGCGACCACAACCTGCTGGAGTTCGGCGACGACGTGGTGATCGGCGGAGACGTCCACCTGTCGGGGCACACCGTCGAGGGCGGCTTCGTGAAGACGGGCCGGGTGCGCCTGGGCGATCGCGTCACCGTCGGGCTCGGCTCGGTGGTGGGCATCGGGGTGACGGTCGGCTCCGACGTGCAGATCGGGGCGATGAGCCTCGTGCCGAAGAACGTCGCCCTCGACGGCGGCCGCGTCTACGTCGGCGTGCCGGCGCGGCCCCTGGGTTCCGGGGGCTCGCCGCCGCCGCGCGCTTCCGCGGCAGCCGGCGGCGATGTCCCGCGACCCGATCCGTCAGTCTGAACCAGACCCGACAAGGTGCGGCGGCAGGACCGCCTCAGTTGCGCTCGTGGTTGCCGGGGCCGCCCTTCGGACCACGCGCCCGTCGGGGGTCGGCAGGGACGGCGCCTGCGCCGCGGCACGACGCAGGCGCCCGCAGGGTTCGGGCGTCAGAAGGTGGCCTGCATGCCCCACGTGATCGTGCGGCCTGGGGTAATCGTGATCGCCCGGAAGAAATCGTCGCTCAACATCTGCCCGCCTCCGAAGAACCGGTTCCGGCTGGTGATCTGGAGGGTGTTGAAGATGTTGCTCGCATTCATGAAGACCCGGAGCCGCCGGTCTCCGATCGCCATGTCCTTGGTGAACCGAAGCTGGAGGTTCGAGGTGGAGTCCTCGTACTCCGTACCCGGCTCGATCAGGCCGACGTTGATGTATGCGGATGCGTCGATCAGATTGAGCGCCCGGCCGACGTCCGCGTCGGTGACCTGGTAGTTGGCGAGAATCTGCCTACCCGGGAACACCTGGAAAAGTCCCGAGATCATCGTGTTGAACGGCAGCGGCAGCGACCCCGACACCTTGAACAGGTGCCGGTACCGGGTCGAGTTCTTGCAGAACCGGAGGTCGTTGGGGTCCTCCATGCGGGCGTGGGTGCAAAAGTCGTTCTCGGTGGCGCCGGCGGTCCAGCTCGCCTGCATGAAGCCGTTGCGCCACAGCAGCCCGTCGACGATCACCTCGAACCCGTTCCAGATCCGCGAGTCGTCCGGCGCCTGGGTATGGAGGATGTCCCCGGCCGAGAAGGGGAAGTTCGGGTCGGCGTACTCGTATATCGTGATTGTCTCGCCGCCGTTGCCGGGCAGCCGTGCGTCGTTCGGGGCGGTGAAGGTCAGCGACGTATAGGCGTCTGCGGTGACCGACGTATTGTCCTCCCACCGGAAGTTCCCGTAGGCCCGCCGGTGCCACATCCCGCTGACGGACCAGCCCGCGGCGAACTCGTGCTGGACGCCGCCGGAGTACTCCCAGTTGTGCATCCGCCGCACGTCCGGGTCGAGGCGGTCCGCGGTGATCGGCGTCCCGTAGAAGGGGTTGAACGACGGCGCGATCTCGGCGACCTGCGGGGTGCCGTCAGCGTTGATCACCGTGCCGTCGCCGTTGAGATCGCTCCAGAAGCGGTAGTCGATGTTCGAGCCGAAGGGGCTGAAGGTGGTGGTGATGCCGAGCGCCTCGTTCGCCACGTACCGTCCCGCGAACGCCTTGACGGCGGTGCGGCCGTCGCCGAACAGGTCGTAGGCCACGCCGAGCCGCCCGTTCCAGTCCCGCCAGTCCGGGAGGTCCTCGATGGGATCAGCGGTGATCTCGGGGGTGAACCAGCCCGCCGGCAGGTGTCCGCCCGCGAGCGAGTTGTTGAACCAGTCGTAGCGCACCCCGAGGTTGAGGGTGAAGCGATCGACGGTCCAGGAGTCCTGCGCATAGAGGCCGCAGTCGCAGTTCATCTTCCGTTCGTCTTCCAGATCTCCGTTGCCCATGACCAGTACCGCACTGGGGGCCCCGAAGATCGTCCAGGCCTCGAAGATGTCCCCGTTGTTCTGCCACTGGCCGTACTGCACGTTGTTCTGCATGCCGAGGCCGGCCTTGAAGTTGTGCGACCCGGTCACGTAGGAGACCGACGCCTGAACGTTGCGGCGGTGGTCCTCGGTGCGGAAGTTCTGCAGGATGCTGGTGCCCGATCGGAGGCCGGTTGCGAGATCCCGGAACGGAACCCGCGCGATGCTGTTCTCCTCGGGATCGGTGAACGCGAGGTCGGAACGCTGGTACGACGCGGTCGCCTCGAACAGCAGCCGGCTCGACGCGGCCCAGGTCCAGCGGGTGGTGCTCAGGTACGTCGGGTCGGCGTTGCCGCCGAAGAGCGCCTCCGGGCTCACGCGGCCGAAGCCGGTCCCCACCACCCGGTCGAAGTTGTTCTGGTGCATCGTGAAGTTGGTGGTCAGCTTGTGGGTCCGGTTCATCTGCCAGGTGATGCGCCCGTTCTGGACGCTGCTGTCGCCGTGGTTGAACGTCCGCAGCTCGTCCTGTGAACAGGCGTCCGGGGTTGCGCAGCGCTCGCGGATGCTCTCCGGCGTGGACGGCTCGTTCGGGTCGAAGAAAGAGTCGAGCAGGTAGTTCTTGCTCAGGTTGTTGACGTAGGAGCCGAAGAACCAGACCCGGTCGCGCGCGATCGGTCCGCCGAACGAGGGGTTGAAGCTCCGGTTCCACGCCTGCGGCGCGAACGCGAAGCCCTGGTCCTTCAGCTCCTGCGTCTGGTTGTCCGAGATGAACCGCTCGTGCCCCGCGTCGATGAACACGTCGCCCGAGAACACGTTGCCCCCCGACTTCGGGATCATGTTCGCCCGGAGGCCGCTCTGGGCGTACTCGGCTCCCTGCGACGACGTGTCGTAGACGATCTCGGCAATCTGCGCCTCGTCGGTGACGAGCCCGATGCCGCCGACGTAGACGTTGCGGCCGCCGAGCTGCATGCCGCTCTCGATGCCGTCGACGTAGCTCTGGCTGTCCGCCCGGTCCGACCCGCGCACGGTCACGCCACTCTGGGTCTCGGAGAGCTGGTCGCCCTGCACGCCGGGCACGTACTGCATGCCGGTCATCAGGCTCGACGCGCCCGGCAGCGTGTTGATCTCGTCGGCCGTCATCACCACCTGCTGCTGGGTGTTCACGACGTCGACGACGGGGGCCGCGCCGGTCACCGTCACCGTCTCCTGCACCTGGCCCACGGTCATGGTGACGTCGACGGGCGCCACGAACGCTCCCGTCAGCACGATGCCCTCTCGCACTACGGTGCGGAACCCCGGCAGGGTGAAGTTGACCGAATAGGTGCCCGGCGGCAGCGCGATGAAGCGGTAGTTTCCGGCGCCGTCGGTGAAGGCGGTGCGGAACTGCTCGATCAGGGCGGGGCTGCGCGCCTCGACCACCACGCCGGGCAACGCCGCCTGGGTCTCGTCGACCGCCGTTCCGGTGATGCCGGCCAAGTCCTGGGCCAGTGCGAATCCCGGCGCCAGCACGACGCCTGTCAGAAAGACCAGCGCCACCGAACGGACTGCTACGCGCGTCTGCATCCTCGATTCTCCTCTGCTGACTCTGCTCGGTCGGCGAACTCGTCGCCGGCAAGCGGCTCCTCATCGGCCGGGGCGCCTCCGACTCCGGCGCGGAACGAGGTCGGCCCGCCCGGGGCAACACGGATCCCGGGACCGACCGCGGTCGCCGTGGCCGGCTCTCGCCCGCGCGCCGGTGCCGGGTTGCGTCCGTCCGCAAACGTCTAAATCTTCTATCATAATATATGATCCGGCGAGACTCGGGCGAAACCGCAGGTCTCCTTGAACGCTGTCGCGGCAATGGCGCGCTGAGGGACATCTCATGACCGGACCCTTCAGCCTGGCCCCGACCGCGCCCGGCGACGTCGACGGCCTCTGCTCCGCGGTCGAGGCGGTGGCGCGCGAGCGGCGCTACCTGGCGGCCGTGGACGGCTTCGGCGTCGACGGGACCCGGTCGTTCGTCGAGGCCCTCGCACGGGGCGGCGGCGTGCAGCTCGTCGCGCGGTCGGGGGGGCGCGTGGTCGGGTGGTGCGACGTGCAGCGCCACCCCTTCGAGGGTTTCCGGCACGGCGGTGTGCTCGGTATCGGCCTCCTGCCGGCGTGGCGGGCCCGGGGTGTGGGAGCGGCGCTTCTCGCGCGCACCCTCGAGGCGGCGGAGGCGGCGGGCATGACGCGGGTCGAGCTCGAGGTCTTCGCGTCGAACACGCGCGCGATCCGCCTCTTCGAGCGGGCAGGCTTCGTGCGCGAGGGCGTCAAGCGCGGCGCGCGCCTGCTCGACGGGCGGGCCGACGACGTCGTGTGCATGGCCCGTCTCACCTGAACGCGGCCTCGTCGACAACGGCCGTGGGTGGCGCTGTCGGCGATCTCACGGCCCTTCCGGCGCCGGGAAGCGACCGGGGGAGCACTTTCTTCGGTCACTCGTTCACCAGCCAGCCGTCGCGCAACTGGATGATGCGCCTGCCGTAGGCGGCGTTGACGTCCGAGTGGGTGACCTGCACGATGGTCGTCCCCTCGGCGTTGAGCTTCGTGAACAGCTCCATGATCTCGCGGCCCTGGTCGGAGTGCAGGTTGCCGGTGGGCTCGTCGGCCAGGATCAGCTTCGGCTTGGCGATGAGGGCGCGGGCCACCCCCACGAGCTGCTGCTGGCCGCCCGAGAGCTGGCTCGGGTAGAGGTCCTTCTTCCCCACGATCTGGAAGCGGTCGAGGGTGTCGGCGACGAGGCCCTGGCGCTCGGACCGGGGCACGTTGCGGTACGACAGCGGGACGTCGAGGTTCTCCGCCACGGTGAGGTCGTCGAGCAGGTGGTAGCTCTGGAACACGAACCCGATGTGGCTGCGGCCGAGGGCCTGCCGGTGCTTCGTCCGCAGGCGGTGGACGGGCTGGCCGAGGAAGTCGTACTCGCCGGTCCACGCCGCGTCGTGCATCCCGAGGATGTGCAGCAGGGTCGACTTGCCCGCCCCGGACGGCCCCATGACGGAGACGAACTCGCCCTCGGCGATGTCCAGGGTGATGCGGCGCAGGACGAACGTGCGGCTGACGCCGTGGCTGAAGCTCTTCTCGATGTCGCGCAGCGCGATCAGGGGTTCGGGCATCATGGGAGCTTACCGCACCAGGCGGGCCGGCGTCCCGCCGACCCTGGTCTACAATCCCCCGCCATGAGAGCCATGCTGTGCAAGGGGTACGGCCCGCCGGAGAGCCTCGTGTGGGAGGAGATCGATCCGCCGGCGCTCGACGACGGCGGCGTGCGCATCCGCGTCCGGGCGGCCGGGGTCAACTTTCCCGACCTGCTGATCATCGAGGGCAAGTACCAGTTCAAGCCGGACATGCCGTTCGCGCCGGGGGCGGAGGTCGCGGGCGAGGTGGTCGAGGTCGGGGCCGCGGTGACGCGTTTCGCGCCCGGCGACCGGGTCATCGGGATGACGCGCTGGAACGGCTACGCCGAGGAGGCCGTGGTGCCCGAGGCGCGCTGTCTCCGCATGCCTGTCGGCATGTCCTTCGAGATCGGCGCCGGCTTCCCCATGACCTACGGCACCAGCTTCCACGCGCTCGTTCAGCGGGGCCGGCTCCAGGCCGGGGAGACGCTGCTCGTCCACGGCGCGTCGGGCGGCGTGGGCACCGCCGCCGTCGACATCGGCGGCTGCCTCGGCGCCCGCGTCATCGCGTCGGGCGGCAGCGACGACAAGCTGCGCGCGGTGCAGGAGCGTTACGATGTCTCGGACGTCGTCAACTACCGGACGGACCCGGCGTGGAAGGACCGCGTCAAGGCCCTGACCGGGGGCGCCGGCGCCGACGTCATCTACGACCCGGTCGGCGGCGAGGTCTTCGAGCAGTCGCTACGCTGCATCAACTGGGACGGCCGACTGCTCGTGGTCGGCTTCGCCGGCGGCGCCATCCCCAGCGTCCGCGCCAACCTCGTGCTCCTCAAGGGGTGCCAGATCGTCGGGGTGTTCTGGGGCGCCTTCGTGCGGCGCGACCCCGAGGCGAACCGCGCCAACTTCGACCAGCTCTTCGCGTGGTTCGAGGCGGGCCGGCTGCGCCCCCTGGTGTCGCGCACCCTCCCCCTCGAGCGGGCGCCCGACGCCCTGCGCCTGCTCGAGCGCCGCGAGGTCGTCGGCAAGATCGTGCTGACGACCTGACGGTCTACCGCCGGCTTCGAGCTTGCGGGTGTCCGGCCGCGCTAACATCGGTGTTCCGTCGACGTGCGACGCGATCAACGACCGACAGCCCGATCGCCAGTCGGCCGGCACAGACCGTAGCCCCGGAATCGTCCGGCGCCGATGAGCACGGGGCCACCCACCGGCTCATCGAAAACGAGGAGGGCATGGTTGTGGCTCTGCCGCCCTCCGTCGCGTTTGCGGGCCAATTGCGGGAACTCTCGCGCGTGCGGGACGCCCGGGACGCACGAGACCGGGTGCAGCAGGACCTCGCGGGGACGCGGGAGACCGATGTGTCCGCAGGCGTCTTTCACGCTCTCGGCGGCTTGCTTCCACTTGTCCTTGCCCTTGAAGTGTCGGTTCAGGACCACCGGCGTCACGCTGGCCCAGACGGTGGACGGAGTAGTCCATGCGTCGGACGTGAGATTCCGGGCCGGGCGCTCCCGGGTCTCGATCTCAACGGTGCACTCGAACCACTTGCCGTCGAAGAGGCGCCGTTCCTTCGGCAGACCCGTGGTGGGGTTTCGCAAGGCGGGTTCCAGGCAGCGTCCCGCTTCCTCCGGCGTCAATCCGCCTGGAAGCACCAGCGCCAGACCGAGGATGCGGCCGTCCGCGTGCGGCGACCCGACGAAGGGGAGTGGCGCCAGGGCCAAGTGAGGCGCCGTCGAAGGCTCGCCGTCCGGTCGATGACCGCTGAGCCACTCAGGCGGCGGCTGTAGCGGGCATTCGCGCATCAGCAGGCCGCGCAAGGCCTCCGTGAGCCTTAGCGAGGCCGGAAGCGCGGGGCGGGCGCCGCTGATGCTGACGACGACGAGGCGGGAATCGAAGACCGGCCGAGGCGCAGGGGCGGCCGCGACCTCGCGTGGACGGCCGTATCCCTGCCACCTCCCGGCGGGCGGACGCCTGGGGGGGCGGGGCTGACCTGCCGGGAACCGCTCGTCGAGCAACGCCTTCAGGTTCTTGATGTGTCGTCGCTGTTCTCGAGGACTTCTTGCGTGACGTCGGCCGCCTCCTTCGCGCACCGCCGCAGCAAGTCGACTTCGAATCGTGTCAGCATCCGGGGCGCGGGCGAGGTACCGAGCCCCGAGTGAGTGAGGCAATCGAAGGTGTGGCCGAAGTGCTCCTTCCACCACCTCTCGAAGTCCGGTCCGTGCCTTTGTCTGAGCTCATGGAGTCGCTCCTCCGAGGGGTTCAACTTGGCCGAGTACGCCTTGCCTGTCAAGCCGACGGGGCGCCCAGCCCGCCGCGCGGTCCCGTGGAATCCCACATGCCGAATACGAGAGCAGTGGGGCAAAGGCCGAACAACCCGGTCGCGTGACGGACATCTGCGGCATCCAGGAGGCGCCCCGCTTCAGACTTGCGGAAGACGATCCCGTTCAGCAGGCTGTCACGGAACAGTGCATCCGCGGCGCGGTGCGGAGCTTCGAGACTGGTCACGGTGAACTTCTTCAAGAGTTCATCCTGATCCACTAGTGTCCCACATTTTTGGTGATTTAGGCCCACGTCAGCGACAACTGGGGGTCGGGAGGGCCAAGACCCGGTGGCGACGGTGTTGTGAGAAGATCCTGGAGTGGCCGGCGTTCAAACAGGTTGAGCTGGAGTACCTGCAGCATCTTGTAAAGGCTCCAACTCACTCGCATGAGGAACTTGAGATACGCCAACAGCAGGTACATGCACATCGCCACCCATAGCTGGGTCAAGACTGCGTTCTTCGACCGGCCCACGAACCGCTTCACCTTCAGATGCTGCTTGATCCACTTAAAAAACAGCTCGATCTGCCACCGTGATTTGTAGATGTCCGCAATCGTTTTGGCCACCCACGTCGTGTTGTTGGTCACGAACACGTACCGGTTCTTCGTCTTCAGGTCCTTGTAGACCACCCGCCGCAGCGGCTCCGCATACGCCTTGCGGCCACGCGCGCTCGTCAGCTCGATCGTCTCGTCGCTGATGACCCCGGTCCCGGGGCGGACCGCGTGCGCTTCAGTGACCCCGTACCGCACGCCCCGCTTCAGGCGCGTCACGAAGGTCACGCCCTGCGCCTGCAATTGATGGAACCACTTGAAGTCCAGATACGCCCGGTCCGCCACGACCACGCTCCCGGCCGGGAATGTCCAGGTTCGGACCGCCGTGACGTCGGCGGTCTTGCCGTCGGTCACTTGGACGAAGCTCGGCAGATGACCCTCCTGATCCAGTCCGACGTGCAGCTTGACGGCCGCCTTGGTGCGTCGAAACGACGCCCACGGAAAGACCGACAGGCACAAGTCGATGGTGGACGCATCGACGGCGTACAACTTGTTCTTGAACCGAAAGCCGTGCCTCGGCGCGTGCGCCTGGCAGCGGCTCAACAGGCGTCCGAACAGCGCTTCGTAGAGAGTGTACGGCTGCTCGGTGTTGACCCGCGCCAGCGACGAACGACTGACGGTCCCCACGCCGAGATGATAGAGCTTGCGCCCCTGGGCGCCGAGGTTGCTCACGATGTCCCGCAGACTCTGTCGGCCCGTCAACTGCGCCAAGCCAAGGGCCACGAACTGCGCCCAGCGGCTCATGACGCGCAGCCCCTGACCGCACTGGTGCTCGCGCGCCTCGGCGTCGAATTCATGTCTCGGAAGGAACCTGAGGAGCTGTGCGAAGACTGTGTTATGATGGGCCACGGCTTGGATCTCCTGTCTTTGGAATGACTTGTGGCTAAATCATTCTACCAGACTTGGAAGGTTCAAGCCGCCTTTATTTGAAGGTGTGTGGGACAGTAGTGATCCTGATCGAAGCGCGTCACGAGCAGGGGCAGGGACACCTTGCCGGCCCGATGTGCTTCGAGTAGTGATAGCTCCATGCGGTTGGCTTGTGACTGGACGGAATCCAGAAGGACGCACAGTTGCAGTTCGCCGGTCGCCGGGTCGACACGGTCCTCCGTGGCGTACAGCCCGCCTTCGTATGACGGCGGGAATACCTTGTCGCCGGGTCCGCCGGCCGGCTGGTAGTCGGTCACGCACCGAAACGCCGCGGCGACGCCGGCAACGGCATCTCGCAACGTCGTCGAATCGAGAGCGTCAGGCATTGTGTCTACTCCTGTCCACGTCATGCCGGTCGAGGGCGCGAGAAATTTCTGTACTTTCCGACGGTAATGCGTTGACTCCTGAGCCTCTTGCGAAAAGGGTGTTCGGCCGAGTTTCTGCCTGGGGCGACGGGTGAGTGAGGGTCAGTGGACGGGACGCAGCGTTCGCAGGATGGCGGTGACCGCCACCGGCGCCGGGGAGCCGGAGACGCGGGGGTTCATGGAGCCTGTCTGCCTGTGATGAGGGCAAGCACCTACGAAGAGACGCGGCGCATTTCCTTCACGAGCCGTTCCAGTTCACGATTGTTCTCGATCCACTCCCGGTAGATACCGAGTTCGTCTTCGGTGAGCTTCAAGCCGACGGTCTTTCCGTACGCTTTGCGTGTCCAGTAGTGGTAGGGGCCGTGACGCGCCTCCGGGTCGATGTGGCAGCGACAGGCGGGCCTCCCACACGTTATCCGGCGGGTGGAGACGGAGCCCTGGCCGATGAATCCGAGCGTTTGCAGTTCCGCCTTGAGTGCATCGTATTGCCGCTCGTACCGGCGCACGGCCACGTCGTAGGCCATCGATTCATTGCTTGACGTCCGCATTGCCGGTTATCATACAGTAGGTGAAAGGGACGGTCAACCAGCAATGAATCGCCTGCGCGTCGCCTTCGCCCCCTACTGGCAGTCGATCCAGCATGCCCTGTTTCCGCAGTTGGAGTGCGTGTTGGGTCCGCTGACCGAGAAGCAACAGCAGTTGGTGCAGACCCTGGAGGTCATCCGTATCGAGCAGATGATTCCGCTGCGCGGCCGAGTGCCGGGACGTCCGCCCAAGGGCCGCGCGGCGATGGCGCGGGCCTTCGTGGCCAAGGCGGTCTACGACATGCCGACGACGCGCGTGCTGCTGGACCGCTTGGACACCGACGTGGTGCTGCGGCGCATCTGCGGCTGGGAGCGACGGAGTGAGGTGCCGAGCGAATCGGTCTTCTCGCGCGCCTTCGCCGAGTTCTCGGACACGCAGTTGCCCCAGCGCGTGCACGAAGCGTTGATCGGGAACACCCACCGAGACCGACTGGTGGGTCACCTCTCCCGCGACTCGACGGCCATCGAAGCTCGCGAGAAGCCGGCCGCGAAGGAAGAGACGCCCCCGCCGCCCAAGCGCAAGCGGGGACGGCCGAAGAAGGGTGAGGAACGCCCAAAGGTCCTCACCCGCCTCGAACGGCAGGCGGCCATGACCCTGCCGGCGATGCTCGACGACCTTCCAACCGACTGTGATGTGGGCACGAAGAAAGACAGCAAGGGCTACAAGGACACCTGGGTCGGCTACAAGCTGCACCTCGACGTGGCCGACGGCCAGATTCCCGTCAGTTGCCTCCTGACGTCCGCCTCCCTGCACGACAGCCAGGCCGCCATTCCGCTGGCGACGGTGTCGGCCGAGCGGACGACCAATCTGTATGACCTGATGGACGCCGCCTACGACGCGGAGCCGATCCGGCAGCACAGCCGCTCACTCGGCCACGTCCCGTTGATTGACACCAACCCTCGCCGCGACAAAGCGCTGGCCGAGGAACTGCGAACCGAAGCCCGGCGCCTGAAGAATCTCGGCTTCCAGATGGCCGAGCAGGTGCGCTACAAGGAGCGTACGGCGGGTGAGCGCGTCAATGGCCGCCTCAAGGACGAGTTCGGCGGTCGCCATGTCCGGGTCCGTGGCGCCGCGAAGGTGATGTGCCACTGCATGTTCGGCGTGCTCGCGCTCACCGCCGACCAGCTCGTACGCCTGGTGTCATAGCCGGCGCACCGCCGGCAACGCTCGACGGTGCCCGCCGGGCGTCGTTCACCCACCGTGTCCCGGCGCTCGGTCGGGCACGTCGAGACCGCCCTATTCCACCTCTCGGCGAGCCGCCGGCTTCCCAGAGCCGAGACCCCATGGCCGATTCCAAGGCATGTGGGTGTTCGCCAGGAGTATTGACGTCTACGCCAAGCCGCAAGCCTCAGGAGTTTCGCAAGAGGCTCTCCTGTACACCTCCACTATTCCCATTGCAGAGAGATGCTGACGGTCGGGCAGGGGCTTCTGGAGCTCGGACATGGCAAGCACGGATCGTACGACGTCAACGCTCAGAGCGGTGGTCCAGATCGGCCACGTGAGCAGTACGGCTCTGTCCTGCCTGCAAAAGCCGGTTGTATCGAGTTGCCCGTTCCGTGGTGCCGTCGGAAGCAAAGGAAGTGCTTCCATGGCGAGACGGTTGGCGCCTCGCATGGTCTTTACGGTGTCGCCGGACGGGTTGTCCCACCGCAAGGCGTATCGCCGATCCTCTTCGGGATCCCAGCGAAGTCCAAGTTTGTCATCCGAGTAGTCCCATCTTTCGAACAGCGATCTGCGCAAGTGGTCGCTATCGGTCCTGGCGACGAGTTCCCTCATGGTGCCGAGGAAGTGCTGGTGCCCCGCGCCGCTCATCGTTCGGAACGCCGTGTCCTGGATGCTCGTCCGGTCGCTGGTCAAGGAAGCTTCGCAGCCGAATGACGCTGCGAAGTCGGCATGGCGACGCTTCCGAATCGCCGCCTCACGTTGAACCCGAGTTGCGAGGGTACGGAAGGTATCCGGGCTGACATTCAGGTCCTGGGCGAAGTCGAGCTCGGGCGTCGAGCGCCGAGAGAGGGCTGGAGCGAGAAGTTCGGTCAGTGCTTCCGTCGAGCGTGCGCGGGTGCGGGACAGCGCGGGTATCCAGGTTCCGTGCTGCGCCGTCCACTCCATGCGTGGTTCGGTTGCGGGATCGGCCTGGGTGATGGTGCGCAGCGTGCCGACGGCAGCGAGGAAGCCCAACGGATTGCTGCCGTCGAGACCGGTCAACAACAACGGTTGAGTGTCAGTCTCCCGCATGGTGGGTTTCCTGGGTTTCCTCCCACTCGCTGCGTCGCCAGTCGGCGAGGCGGAGCAGGGCTTCGAGCCAAGCCAGGCCCCACCATCCGTACCGGCGCGTCAGGCGCCAATAGCGATCCGGGACACCGGAGTCGAGGCGCTCGAGTGCGGTGGGGCCGGTCCAGTGCATTTGGTGGCCGGAGAACGCGTAGTCGACGCAGACTGATTGGGTGTCCAAGACAACGGGCGCGAACGGACGGCACCTGCCGTGGTGACTGGCGATCAGGTGGAGCACGAGGTCTCGAAGGTCGGCGTCGTCGGGCAGGGGCTCGGGAGCGGACTCTGCGAGACGTACGGAGAGAAGTTCGTGGCGGGCTCCGCGGGGGTATCCGGCGGCGGCTCGGGCTCGTTCGCGGGCGAAGGGGGTCGCGGGCATCTCGGCGGATTTGGCCAGCAGGTCGCCGGTCAGCCAGGGAGATCCGCCCTTCAACATGGACTGAAACCTCGGATCCGCCTTGCCTGCGTCGTGGAGCGATGCCGCACGGGCGAGGGCGTCCGTCAACGGTTGGGGCAAGCCGCAGCCGATGGCGTGTCGGCGAGCGGTGCTCTCTACACCGGACAGATGTGAGTGGAGCGGTACGGGGCTGCCGTCGGCGCCCGAGGTGCCGGATGACGCCCCGTCGTCTTCGTCGCTGAAGCTGGTGACATCTGGACCGAGCGTCACGAGTCGGCGGCGTCCACGCAGGATCAAGCTGTCGCTGCCGACGAGGCGACATTGGCGACGAAGCGCGACGAGACTGGAGAACTCGCGGTCGAGTTCCCGCGCCGCGAGCGGCAGCGAGGAGCGGGGAGGCAACAGTGCGGCATCCGTGGTCGACAGTCCTCTCAAGAGGTCCCGCAGTGCGTCGGCGACGCCTTCGGGGTCTTCCTGGTGCCGACGCTCCAGGTCGTTCAGTAGCGATCTCGCGGTCGTCTTGGCCGTGACCGTTTCCGGCCATGCGTCGACGAGCGCGGGGTGGAGGCGCAGGATGGGCTTGGCGCGGGCGATGCGGTGTGAGGCATCTCCCACGTCGAGCGTGGCCGGGCGACTGGACGCTTCCGCCGGCAGGTCCCCGAGCGCAAGCGGCGAGCCCGGGTGGGCCGTCGGGATAACGATGGTGTCGCCGGGATGGATGTCGGCCGGATTCGCGGTGATGTCCTTCCCGTCGGTACGCGCGCCCCGCCAGCGCACGACCCGACGGCGGGCTCGATGCGAGGCATCCTCCTCCTCCTGTTCGGATGCTGCTGCCTCGGGCATGTCGTCCGAAAGCGCACCTTCGACGTCGCCGCTCTGATCGTCGGATTGCTCGCCGGCCAGCCATCGCCTGAATACGCCGATCGGTACGGCCAGGGTCTCGGTGCTGTTGGGTGGGCACAACGTCAGCGATTCGATGGCATATCGGTGAGCTTCCTCGCTCGCCAGCTCGAGGTCCGCTCGCCAGCAGACCTGCACGTCGGGGGCGCTCTCCCGAGGACCGTGCAGGAATGCGGCGACGTCGGGCGAGGGCTGCGGTTCGGGTGCCGTCTGCGCCCAGCAATCGACGTGTGCAGGGAGCATCACCGGCGCATCGGCAGAGGGTGCGTTGAGCTCGGCCAGCGAATCCTCGTTCTCCAACAGGCGGTCGAAACCTGCGATGCCGAAGTCGACCTCGTCGTCGTTGTCTGCGCGTTCGTCGAGCCACTTCCATGTGTCGGTGAGCGCCCTGCCATAGATCGGATCCTCCTCATCCCGCTTCGGCTTGGCCTGGTCCGCGCGGATGAGAATCACGGCTCTGGCATCGATGTTCCGGCCCATGCGGTTCAGGCGGCCGAATCGTTGGCGCAGGGCGTCGAGGCTCGCGCACTCGGTGACCAGGCCGTCGAAGTCGAGGTCGGCCCCCACCTCCAGGGTCTGGGTGGCGACGACGATGACCGGTTTCTGCAATCGACGATCGTTGGAGGCTCCCGAGTCGAGCTGCAGCTCCCGGAGCCGCCGAACCGCGGCGTCCTTGTCCACGGCCCGCATGCGACCGGTGAGCAGGACGGTGATGACGTCTTCGCAGCCGCTCAGCCGCCGACACGTCTCGCGCGCTGTCGCGACTCGATTGGTGAAGACGACGACGGCTCGCCGTCCCTCTCTCAGAATGTCCCGCGCATGCTGCGCCAACGCCTTCGACAGCTCGACCGTCGCCGCATGACCCTTGGCCTTCGGTACGGACTGCAACCTGGCCGGCTTGCTGGCCAACTGCCGCTTGCCCAGTTCGTGGTCCGGGTTGCGGCCATCGTCGGACTCGTCCCGGAAGACGTCCTCCAATTCCGTCGGTGGCGTCGCGGACATCACCACCGGGCAGAAGCAGCGTCTCAACGGTTCGTGCGCCCACCTCGGCCCCTGGAAGAGGCGGACGGCCTGCAGGGTCTGGAGAAAAGGCTGTGCGCAGTGCGCCTCGTCGAGCAGAACGAGGCTGTCGTTGGCGGCGAGCGCCGCGTGGATCGGCCAGACGCCGGAACCGCCCCGGCCGTAGGCCCGGAACAGCAGGCGCGAGCCGATCTGATCGACCGTCGACGCGACGATGGTCGGTTGCAGGGGACTGCGCGCCCAGGCTTCGGAGCGGTACATGCCCCCGCGCAGCGCGTGGACCGACAACGGTGGTTCATCCTCGAACCCGGTCACCGCGCCATGTGCAATCCGTCGGAGATTGTCCGCAACCGTCTTCAGGATACCGTCTTCCGCGGTTGTCAGCTTGTGCGCCAGGCGCCTGGCTCGGTCATGAGCCGCGTCGACGATGACGCGCCGATCGACGACGAAGAAGATGCGGCGCGGAGCGGTGACCGGCTGGGCCGAACCCAGCCGCGCTGCCTGAGCAGCAAGGGCGAATACGGCGATGTCCATGCAGGCCGTCTTGCCGGACGCCGTCGGCAAGGCGATGGCGTCGGGCCACCGACAGATCGGTCCCGGGGTTGATGCTCCTGAGGCATCCTCGGCACGCTCCAGCACCCGGCGGGCAAGGGCGGTCTGCCAGGAAAAGGGGTCCTGGCCCCACAACGCCCGGAAGAAGTCTGCGAACCCGCCGCGTGGTTCGGAAGTTGACGTCAAACGCCGCATGAAACGGGGACCGGCTGCCGTGTTTCGTACCGAATGGAACCGTACCGTACGCCAGTCTCTCCTGGCGCCGTGACAGATCCTGTCAATCGATCAGGCTGAGCGCGAGTCGAGCGCCCGTCCCGGGACGACCGCCAGGTCGGGCTCGGGCCCACGGCCCGGGGACACTGCATCCGTACCCGACAGCCGTCGCCGAAGACCCCGCCGAGGACCTCGCCGGCGCGATCGACGATCGCCGCATGCCGGCTGCCCTGCGCGCTCATTCCAGAAGCTGCCCGTCGATCAGCTCGACGCGGTCGTCAGGGCCGAAGATGCCCGCATCGACCGCACGGTCGTAGGCGTCGCGGCTGCAGTGGCGGGTGGTTCGGGTGGTCGGGTCGGACACCGGCGTCCCCGGATGAGTCGTTCCGATTGTAGCGCCGCCCCCGGGAGCCTCCCCGCGGGTGTCGCTCATCGTCGCGCCGCCGGCTCCGGCAGGGCGAAGACGTACAGCGTGTTGGTCGCCCCCGGCACCCGCCCCCCGCCGACGGGGACCGCCAGGTACTGCCGGCCGTCGACCGCGTAGGTGATGGGGAAGCCTTGCGGCGGCGACGGGAAGCGGGTGCGGAACAGCACGTCCCCGGTCTCGACGTCCATGATGTACAGATATCGGTCGCCGTCCGCGGTCACCACGAGGCCGCCGGCGGTGGTGAGGGCGGCGGCGAGCGACCGCAGACGGGTCGAGTGGCGCCAGCGCACCTCGCCGGTGGCGATGTCCATCGCCACGAGGTGGCCGTCGTGGTCGGGGCTCTTGGGGTGGGGGAGCCGCCCCGCCGACTGCCAGCCCGTCCACCGCGGGTTGCCGTAGTAGTAGAGGTCGCCGGTCGGGTGCGGCTCGCGCGCGACCTCGCTGAAGGTGCCCCGGACGCAGGTCGGGTGGATGGGGATGTAGAGCATCCCGGTCCCGGGGTGATAGGCCGACGCGCGCCAGTTGCGGATGCCCTGGAAGTCGGGGCAGAACTCGAGCTCCTGGCCCGGCTCGGGGATGGTGCCCGGCCGGTAGGTGGCCCGCCCCGTCCCGGGGTCGACGTCGACGAGGGTCTGGTAGCCGAGGTCGTGGGCGGCGACGAACGCGCCGGTGGCCCGGTCGAGCTCCCACAGGATGCCCAGCTTGCCCATCTTGAACAGCGACCGCCGTCCCCGGTGATCGATGAGGACGCTCTCGAACACGTCGTCGAGGTCGTGGGTCTCGCCCGGCACGAACTGGTAGTACCACTCGAGGCGGCCGGTCGCGGGGTCGAGGGCCAGCGCGCTGTTCGTGTAGAGGGCGTCGCCCTCGGTGCCCCGCGACAGGCGCGCCCACGGCTTGGCCTGCGACGTGGACCAGTAGGTGAGGCCGGTGGCGGGGTCGTAGCTGCCGGGAATCCACGCGTCGCCGCCGGCCCGGAACGTCGCCGGCAGGTCGCCCCAGGTGTCGCCGCCGGGGTCGCCGGGCTGGGCGATGGTCGACGTCCGCCACAGCTCGGCCCCGGTCTGCGCGTCGTGGGCCGAGATGAAGCAGGTGCCGTCCTTGTAGCGCTCGCAGCCGGTCATGCCCGCGATGATGCGGCCGTCGACGACGATCGGCCCGCTCGTGTAGCGGTAGCCGAGCCGGGTGTCGGCGACGGTGTGGTCCCAGACGACCTCGCCGCTGCGGGCGTCGAGGGCGACGATGTGGGCGTCGTTGGTGTTCAGGTAGATCTTGTCGTCGTAGATCGCTATGGACCGCGTGCGGGCCCGGAACGAGTCGTCGGGCGAGCTCTCGAACGACTTGCGGTACTCCCAGATGGGGTCCCCGGTGACCGCGTCGAGGGCCTGCACGACGTTGAGGGGGCTCGGGAGGTACATGACGCCGTCGTACACCAGCGGCGTCGCCTGGGCGATGCCGGGCGCCATCGTCCACGACCAGGCCAGCCCGAGCTGGTGTACGTTGTCCCGGTCGATCTGGTCGAGGGGGCTGTAGCCCCAGCCGTCGAGGGTCCGCCGCCAGTGCAGCCAGTCGGCGGGGTCGGGGTCGCCGAGCATCGCGTCGGTGACCGGCGCGAAGTCCCGGTCCTGGGCCGCCGCGGGTACGGCTCCGGAGACGGCGGCGACCGCGAGCGCCAGGGCGCCGATCCACGGCCGGGCGGTTCCGCGCCAGGTCCTCGTGCTCATGCTCGTCTCCCAATCCTCGTCGTCGGCTCGCGGTTGCGCTGTCACCCCGCGGACCTCCGAGCCGTCACGTGTCCTCGCCGTCCGATGGCGGGTCCTGCGCATCCGCGTGCTCCCGCAGCGACGGTCCGTTCCCGTGCCTCAGCCACCTCTCGTAGTCGACCTTCCGCCTCGCAGGATGGATGCCCCCCGTACTGTCGATGCACTCGGGGGTCAGATGGCACTCGTTGCGATCGATGTTGTGGCTCTCCGCGACGTCGTAGAGCCAGTCCGCGACGTCACGGCACGGGAAGTAGGCATCGACGCTGCCATCGGGTTCCAGGGTGCGCGGCAGCGGAGCGGCTCCGGAATCCTGTTCGAACATCTCGACGGCCCGTTCCGACGCGCCCAGGAGATCGGCGGGCGGGTCGGCGTGGCGGGCGACCTCGTCGCTCGTCCTGAGCCCTATTCCGGTCACCGTCAGCGGGTTCGGCCCCGGGTTGGTGACGGTCACGCGCAGGAACTCAAGCCCGGATTGACGGTGGGTGCGCCAGCTCCAGCGCACGCCCGGCGGCGCGGGGGCAGCGTCCGTCTTCCCCTGAGCCGGGGGCGCATCGTCGAGGGGGGAATCCGATGCCGGCGGTGTCGCGTCGAGAAGGGAATCTGACCCCGGAGGCGCGCCGTCGACGGGCGAATCCGGCGCCAGCGGCGTGCCGTCTGCATCCGGCGCCGATGGCGTGGCGTCAAGGGTCAAATCTGACGCCGGAGGCGTAGGGTCGAGGGGCGATTCTGGAGCGGGAGGCGCGCTGTCGAGGGTCGAATCCGGCGCGGGCGACGTGTCGTCGTCGGGCGAACGAGGTTCCGCCGGGCCCTCGTTCTCGAAGCACAGCTTCCAGAACCACGCGGCCGCGGTGACCAATACGGTCGCGGTGAGTCCAGCGACGATGTGCGCCAGCACCACTTCCTCTGCTCCGGCTTCTCGCCGCTCGCGGCGCTACGACCAAATCAGCGTGCCGGTGCTCTGGCCGAACGCGTCCGTCTCGACCCCCATCTTCTGCAGCAGGGTCACGTAGAGGTTGCACAACGGCGCGTTGTGCTCGCCCTCGTGCGCCACGTGCTTGCCGTGGGCGAAGTCGCCCCCGGCGACGAGAATCGGCAGGTCGACCGGGGTGTGGGCGTTGGCGTTGCCGAGGTTGCTGCCGAACAGGACCGAGGTGTGGTCGAGCAGCGACCCGTCCGCGGCGCCGCGCCCCGCGAGGTCGTCGAGGAGGCCGCGGAAGGCCTGGACGATCTCGGTCTCGACCCTCCGGAGCTGATCGATCTTGGCCTCGTCCTGCCCGTGGTGCGACAGGCTGTGCTGGTCGCCGCTCACCCCCTGGACCTGGGGCACGACCCCGTGGTCGTGGATCATCAGGCTGACGACCCGCGACGAGTCGGTCTCGAGAATCAGCGGGATCATGCGCAGCATGAGGCCGATGCGGCCGATGAGGTCGGCGGGGTTCGGGATGTCGGTGGGCGGCTCGGCGTGGACCACCGGCTTCGGCCGGACGAGCCACGCCTGCACCTCGGTCAGCTCCTGCTCGGCCGCCCGCACCGCGTCGAAATAGGCGTCGAGCTTGCGGGTGTCGGCGGCGCTGACCCGCCCGCGCAGGGCCGTCGTCTGCGACTTGAGGCGGTCGAGGATGCTGCCGCCGTCGTTCAGGCGCTGGGCCTCGCGCGCGACCTCGTCGGGCGTGCCCTGCAGGAACAGCTTGCCGAACAGGGCCGCCGGGCTCGTCTCGGCCGGCACCATCGCCCCGCTCGACGTGAACGACTGGCTCTGCGCCGACAGGGTGCCGAGGACCACGGACGGGAACCGGGTGACGTAGCCGAGATGGTTCGCGGCGACCTGGTCGAGCGAGATGGTGTTGCGGAACCCGTCGAGCCCGGGGCGGCGCGCCGCCGTCAGCCACGTGATCTCCGAGTTGTGGGGCTGGCGGCCGCTCTGCTCCTCGTGCGAGAAGCCCGAGAACACCGTGTAGCGCGACCGGTGGTCGTCGAGCAGCGACAGGTACTCGGACGCCTCGTAGCCGGCGCCGGCCGTCTTCGGGAACCACGACGAAGAGTACAGCCCGAGGGTGCTGCAGACGGTCACGAGCCGCTTCGGGCTCGCCGCCGCCGCGGCGCGGGCCAGCGGCGGGGCCATCGACTCGAGCAGGGGCAGGGCCATGGCCACGCCGGAGGCGCGCAGGAACGTGCGGCGGTCGAGGGGGCGGGTCAGCGTCATGCTATCGGCTCCTGAAGAGATCGCTCTGCACGACCTCGTGAATCATGCTTCTGACGGGGTATCCGCGGTCGCCGAGCCGGGCCACGACGGCCTCCACCGCGTCGCGGTCGGCGAACTCGATCTCGGCCCCGGTCGAGTAGACCAGGAACTGCGAAGCGAGGTGGCGGGCCACCTGCTCGACGTCGTCCCGCAGCATCAGGTCCTTGTAGTCGGCGATGCCCGCGAAGGCGTCGCCGGCCGGGGTGACGCCGCTCGGGTCGACCGGCGGGCCCTCGCTGAACGGCAGGTCCACGGTGAAGCCGCCGTAGTCCATCTGGCCCCCCGACGCCCGGTAGCTCGTCCGGAAGCCGCCGATCGGGTCGAAGGACTCGAGCGCGAACCCGGGGGGGTCGATGACGCGGTGGCAGCTCGCGCAGACGGGGTTCTCGCGGTGCGCGGTCAACTGTTCGCGGATCGTCGTCGTGCCCCGGGTGTCGGGCTCGAGCCCCTCGATGCCGGGCGGGGGCGGGGCCGGGGGCTGCCCCAACAGGTTAGCGAGCACGAAGTTGCCGCGCGGCACCGGCGACGTCGTGGTGCCGTTCGCGGTCACCTTGAGGACGCTGGCGTGGGTCATCAGCCCGCCGCGGGGGCTGTCCTCGGGCAGGGCCACCCGGCGCATCTGCTGGCCCGCCACGCCCGACAGGCCGTAGTGCTCGGCGAGCCGTCGGTTCACGAAGGTGAAGTCGGCCGCGATCAGGTGGTCGACCCCGTGGTTCTCGTCGACCAGCTCGCCCAGGAAGAGCTCGGTCTCGCGGGCCAGCGCCTGCCCCAGCCGGTCGTCCCACTCGGGGTAGAGCCCGGCGTCGGGGGTCGTCGCCCGCAGCTCGTAGAGGCGGAACGCCTGGCCCGCGAAGTCCTCGACGAAGCGCTCGGCCTTCGCGTCGTCGAGCATCCGGTCGACGTGCCCCGCGAGCACCGCCGGGTCCGACAGCCGGCCCGCCCGCGCGGCGTCGAAGAGCCGCTCGTCGGGCATGCTGCGCCACAGGAAGTAGGACAGCCGCGACGCCAGCGCGAAGTCGTCGAGCGCGCCCGCGTCGCCCAGTTGGTACAGGAACGCCGGCGCGCTGAGAATCGCCCGCAACGGCACGCGGACCGCCTCGAGGAACGGCCGCCCCTCCGCCAGCAGGGGCTCGGCGAGGCTGGCGTAGGCTTCGAGCTCGCCCTCCTCCAGCGGTCGGCGGAACGCGCGGGGCGCGAAGCTCGCGACGACGTCGACGACATGCTCGTAGGCGTCCCTGGTGAGCCGAATCTCGCCCCACTCGTCGAACTCGACCCCGGCCAGCAGCTCGCGGGTGCTCGCCGGCGGCCACGCGTCGCTGTCGAGGAGCGGCCCGTCGAAGCTCAGCGACCGGAACGCGATGCCCTCCCCCGGGTAGTCCTTCATCCCCCCGTAGCCCTGGGAGGGATCGTCGAGCTGCAGGAACGTCGCGGCCTCGGGCGGCACGTCGAGGTCCGCCACCGAGAGCCCGATGAGGTCGCCGGGACGCATGTACGGCGTCAGCTCCACCGTCCGCGGGCCCGTCAGGTCGAACGTGCCGATCAACTCGTCGAGCGACGCCGCCACCCCCGCCATCTTCCCGCGGTACACCATGACCGTCACCGGCGTCTCCGCCTGGTAGGGGTAGGCGTCGACGGTGACGCGGTAACGGCCCGGGGCCGCCGTCAGGTAGCCCTCGGTGGCGCTGTGGAAGGTGTAGGTCGAGCCGAAGTCGAAGAACGCCGCGAAGGCGTCGTCGAGCTTCTTGACGATGCCGAGCCCGAGGGCGCGGGCGTTCTCGATGACCGGCAGGTACTGCGACTTCGCGTACTCGATCCTGTGACGGACCGGCTCGGGGCGGGGGCCCGTCCGGATGGCCGCGTCCAGGGCCCGGTCGGCCGCCTCCAAGTACGACCGCACGTGCAGCGGCGACATGCTCTGGTTCGCGGCCACGGTGTCGAACCCGCCCGAGTCGGCCTCGGCCGGCAGGGTCTGCGACAGGTCGAGGCCGACCGCCTCGTCGACCCCCAGCAGGTCCTGGATGGTGTAGGCGTACTCGAGCCGCGTGAGCCGCCGCAACGGTGTGCGGGGGCCGTTCCGCGCCGCGAGGTTCGCCTCGACCAGCGCCCGCTTCAGCGACCCGAGGGCGGTCTCGACCAGCGCCGCGTCGGGGCGCCGGACGCCGGCGGGGGGCATCTCGCCGTTCGCGATCCGGTCGTGGATGCGCTCCCACGCGAGGAACGTGGCGCGGTCGCCGAGGTCGTGGCCCAGGCCGGAGATGTCGAGCGGGGTCGCGGTCCGCGCGCCGTGGCACGTCAGGCAGGACGTCTCGACGAGCGGCGCCACGTCCGCCTCGAACGACTGGGCGGCGGCGCCGCCGGAGACGGCCCCGGCGAGCAGCACCGCGAGGCAGACTGTATGCGTTCGGTTCATTCCTTCATCCTGTCTTGATGACGATTCGGAGCTTCGCCGACACCGGAACTCCGACGCCAAACCGCAATTGTAACGGAAACCCGCGGCCGGCGTCGCGAGTCTCGAGGGTGGTTCAGAACGCGAGCCCCATGACGTACATCGCGGTGCCGGTGACCGAGGAGAGGCACAGGCCCACGAACGCGAGCTTGCCCCAGAGCCGGTGGCGGCGACCGAAGGGCCCGGGGTCCGCCCCCGCTGTCACCACAGTATCGGCGCCGGATACCGGGCGATTTCCGCATCGGGCGTCACGATCGTCATCCCGTGCAGGATTGCCTGCGACACCAGCCCCCGATCGAACGGATCGGCGTGATGAGGGGGCAGGAGCGCGTCGTGGGCCGCGCAGCCCTCGTCGAAGGCCAGCGGCTGAAGCTGCAGCCACTCGCGACGGCTGGCCACGTAGCGCCCGGGCGGTTCCGGCAGCGGCAGTCGGCCGAGCCGATGCTTGATCGCGATCTCCCACGCCGAGAGCGAGCTGAGGAACACGGCGTTCTCCGGGGCCCGGCAGGCCGCGCGCGCCGGCGGCGACAGCTCGGGGTCGTCGGTCGCCAGCCAGAGGAACGTGCAGGTGTCGACGAGGAGCTTCACGAGCGTCCGCCCCGGGTCCCGAATGCGCGCAGCAACTCGTCGGGGAGCGGCTCGAAGAAGCTGTCGGGTATCTTCATGCCGCGGTCGATGCCGACGGGCCGCTCCCCGGCCGGCAGCCCGGGCAGGGCCCGGATCTCGGCGATCGGCACGTTGCGCCGGCACAGCACGACCGTCTCGCCCCGTTCGACGCTCTCCAGAACAGACGAGAGACGGGCCTTTGCCTCAGCGATGTTGACCCTGAGCATGGTGGAATAGTAGATCCTGTACCTGACCATGTTCAAGTACCGATCAGCCCCGCCACGGGCTGTGTCGTCCAGCGGCAATTGGGGAGACGACTCCATGATCGAGATCATCTTCGAAGTCACCGAAGACGATGTGGACGGCGGGTACTCGGCACGCGCCCTCGGATACGGCATTCACACCCAGGGCGACTCTGTCGAGGAGATCCGCGCCAACGTCGGGGAGGCCGTCGACTGCTGCTTCGACGACCATATGCCGCGACCGAAGTTCGCGCGGTTGCGCTTCGTGCGCGACGAGGTTCTCATGGCATGAAGTTGCGCCGCCAATCGAGCAACGCGACGGAGGAAAGTGGTTGACGCGGGGCGGCCGGCGGGCGAGGATTGGACCCGAAGGACTGACGCCCGTTTTCAGGGGGTGGGGAATGACGCGACGACTGCTCGAGTTGGTCGGGGTGGCGGCGGCGATCGCGACCGTCGCGGTGCTGCTGCAGTTGACACCGGTTTCCGTGCAGGGACAGGGGCCCGACACGACCCCGTGGGGGCATCCGGACCTGGAGGGCATCTGGCTCGACGTGTACTCGACGCCCCTCGAGCGGGCGCCGGAGATCGGCGAGCGCGAGTTCGCCACCGAGGAGGAGCGGGCCGCCCGGGACCGGGCCGCGCTCGCCCGGCCGCCGATACTGCCCAGCGGGGCCTACAACACCGTCTACACGTCGGCGAGGCCGGCCGGGCCGCGCACGTCGCTCGTCGTCGACCCGCCGGACGGGCGCATTCCCGCCCTGACGCCGGAGCAGGTCAGGCGGAACGAGATCGAGCAGGAGTGGCGCCTCATGCTCCTGCGCAACACCGAGACGTGCCGGAGCCAGGCGCCGCAGTGCGCCGGGGGCGAGTACGGGCCCCCGTCGCCGCGCCGCTACGAGACCACGCCCTACTACAACACCCGGGGCCGCATGAACCGCCACGACGGTCCCGAGGACCAGAGCCTCGGCGACCGGTGCATGTCGGGGCGCACCCCCGACCTGAACGGGTTCCGCCGCATCGTGCAGGGCGAGAACGCCGTCTCCATCGCCTACGACACCGGGCAGGGCCAGGGGTTCCAGCGCCTCGTCAACCTCGGCGGGAGCCATCCGCCGGGCCACATCCGCCTGCGCCACGGCGACTCGCGCGGCCGCTGGGAGGGCCGGACGCTGGTCATCGAGACCACGAACTTCTCGCACAAGTTCCCCTACCAGGGTGCGGCCGAGAACCGCCGGCTCGTCGAACGGTATACGCGGGTCGACGAGGAGACGCTCACCTACGAGATGACGATCGAGGATCCGACGGTGTGGGTGGCGCCGTGGACGATCCGGCAGGAGCTGAAGCGGCAGATCGACGAGCAGAACCGCATCTATTACGAGCCGCGGTGCCACGAGGGGAACTACGGCCTGCCGGCGTTGCTCCGCGGCTATCGTCTGGACGACCAGGCGTTTGCGGAGGGGCGGGGTCCGGACCCGGCCTCTTTCTCCATCTACGACACCGACCGCCTCCAGCGCTGAACCCCCGGGCCGGGGTTCAGCGGACAGACCGGTCCGCCGAATGCACACCTGCGCGTCCGGGTAGCGGGGTTGCAGCTTCCTTGGGAGTGAAGGGCTGAAGCGGGCGGACCCAAGACCGGAACTCGCGGAGCAGACGCGTTCAGCCCGACCCCGCAGACTCGGCTGGGGGGACACCCGGTGGCCGGGTCGAGGTCATCCGAAGAAAGCGACCCGCGCCGAAACTCGCCCGCTCAGAATCCGGCCCCGCAACCGCGGGGCCGGACCCCGTATTGCCGCTCGCCGGCGGAGACGTCCGACGGGTGGCAGTCGCTACCTGGGAGGCGCCGCCACGGTGTCGACGCCGGGCCGCGCCAGCTCGTAGGGGGCGCCGGTGCCGGACGACCCGAGGAACAGCCTCGTCCCGTCGGGGAACGTGATGTCGCGGCCGTTCGCGCGGTTCGTGCCGTCCTTCGCCTGGTAGCCGTCGACGCGGACGTCGGTCCCGGGCATGAGCGACCGTCGCGTGAAGCCCCGCCTGAACAGCACGTTCGGGGTGCCCCCCTCGAACGCCCACACCTCGGTCGAGCCGTCGTCCAGCTCGACGTCGATGTGGATCCAGACGTGGGGGTTGACCCACTCGACCCGCGTGACCTTGCCGCTGAACTCGACCGGCCGTTCCGCGTCGAACTCCGCCGCGAACGCGTGATGCGCCGCCACGGGCTCGGCGGTCCCCGCCAGCCCCAGACCGATCCCGACGACCGCGCTCAAGACCCCGATCAACAGCTTCGTCCTCATGGCCTTCGGCCTCCTTGCCCCTCGTGTTTCACGAACGGTTTCGCATCCGACGGGTCTCCGGGCCGCCGCTCCGGCCCGCGAACCGATTCGTTCGTCCACCAAGCGCGGCTCGACGGCTTCGCCTGACGCCTCACTGCCTCTGCCGGAGGCGGCGCCGTCGTGCGGCACGGGTCTTACCGCCGATACCACTCGTGCAGCGCATCGCCCTCCGGAATCTTGCGCGTGATCTCGACGATCAGCATGTCGCCCTCCCACCGCTGCACGAGCTGCTCGCGGCGCAGGCTCCCGTACATGAACTCCTCGGCGAACTCGATGCAGGGATAGTCCAGCACCGTGGCGTTCGGCTCGAGGCGGCGGTAGAGCGGCATGGCGATCGACCACGGCTCGGTGAAGGTCTGCGGATCCTCGATCGTCACCTCGTACCAGATGGCGTCCGGCGACATCGGCGTGTAGCGCTCGGTGAGCCGCAGGGCCTCGCTGTGGAAGTTGCCGGCCCGGTCGAGCCAGTTCTTGCCGTTGAACTCGGTCACCTCGACCACCAGGGTGTCGCCTTCCCACCGGCCGAGCGAGTGCCCCATGTAGGTCCAGTCGGGCGGCAGGTCGACCTCGTCGAGATGGATGACGCGGGCCGCGTTCGAGAACGCGAAGTTCATGTGGATCTTGTCGTCGCCCTGCACGATCTGGAAGGGATAGGGCATGTACATCGCGCGCGGCGTGCCCGGCAGGTAGCACTTGAGCTCGGGGTCGCGGTCGATCCAGTTGGCGGCGTTCTCTTCCTTGACCGCGAGCGCCTCCGGCGTGTACGGGATGCTGCCGTCGCCCTGCACGACCCCCATCGACCCCGGCACCCCGGCCGCCGCGCCCAGCGCCACCACCGGCGCCGCCGGCACCCGGGCGTACTCGTAGGGATAGACGCCCTCCTGCATCACCATGCCCGGCAGCGCCTCGTGCGCCTCCAGGTCCCAGTGCGCCTCGTTGAGGGCCTGCCACACGCCGTTGAAGTTCGGGCGCCCGTCGGGGGTCTGCGCGGGACGGGCCTGGTCCTGGGCCTGGCTGGCCGTGCCCGTCACCCCGATGGCGACGGCGGCGCCGACGCCGAAGGCGGCGAGGACGGTGGCAATGGTCGAGACTCTGAAACGGTTTCGCATGATCGATGCTCCCTGACGTCGAGGCCCCGGTCCGCACCGGCGGGTGCCTGGTGGTGCGCGGCCTCCTCACCGCACGGCCGGAGCCGGCCTCGGGCCGCCGCCGGCGCATGGCCGACTTCGTTCAGTCCTGCAACCCCGTGACGCACGTGGCCGTGTCGAGCGAGAACGGGTCGGGGCCGCGCCCCTCCGCGAACGCCTGCTCGTCGACGCGGGCGCCGATGAGCAGCGCCGGCAGCCCGTAGTTGCCCTCGTGGCAGCGCGGCTCGTAGTAGATGCGGTTCTGCTCGTCGTTCTGGCGCTTCAGCTCCTGCCGGACCGTCCATGGCGCCGTCCACACCGTCGGGTCCTCTACCGTCACCTCGTACTCGAGGGTGTCGTCGTCGATGCGCGTGTAGCGCTCGACGAGTCTCCGGTTCGCGCCCGACTCGCGGTACGTGAACTTGGGCGAGAAGTTCGTGGTCTCGACGACCAGGGTCCGGCCTTCCCACCGGCCGCGCGAGTCGCCGTGCCGCAGGCGGACGTGGCTCGGGGGATGGCTGCCGCCCAGGTTGACGATGCGGTGGTACCCCTGGCCCTGGCCGGTGTCGTAGCCGACGGCGATCGAGTTCTCGCCCTGCACGATGCGGCGGAACCCGTTGAAGTCGGGGGTGCGCCCCGACATGCACCGGTCGCCGAGGCTCTGGTCCTCGGGCCCGAAGTGGCGGTTCATGCGGCCGGTGTTGTAGAAGGGGACGACGTCGAAGCGCCGCGGCGACGCGGCCCCGTACTCGCCGCCGGCGCAGCCGCTGCCTCCGAGGCGGCAGGTCTCGGTGCTGCGCAGCAGCATGAGGCGCCAGTCGCGCCGAACCTCGTTGTCCCGTTGCGCCTCCGGCGTCAGGGCGGGGATGCGCCCGTCCGGCGGGTCGACGACGAGCGACGTGCGCGGGCCGGCCGGCCTCGCCGACGTGTAGACCGCGTTGTAGGCCCCCGCCACGTCCGTCCGGCCGTCCGTCCCCCGCCGGTCGCGCCCCGGGTTGACCATGCGGGCCCGGTCGCGCGCCTCCCGCTCGGCCGCGGTGAAGAGCTCGCGGTCGCCGACGCCGGCGGGCCGCTCGAAGGGCGTCGCGTACACGTCGAGCCAGATGCCCTCGAGGTCCGGATGCCCCCACGGGGTCTCGCCCGGGCCCTGCCCGCCCGCGGCGGGCTGCAGCAGCACCATGACGGCGGCGATGGCCATCGCCACCCCGAGCGACTCGAGCAGTCGTCGCTTCATCTCCGTGCCTCCTGGTCAGTACGGCTCGCGGCCGGAAGCGCGGCTCCGGGCATGCGACTCCTCTGCCGGGGGCGGCGCTTCCGGATCGGCTCGAATATACGCCCGGCGTCGCAGCCTGTCAAAGCGCGGGCGCGGCGCCCTACTGGCCCGATTCCGCCGCCGCCCGCTCCGCCGCCCGCGCGCCGGCCAGGATGTTCTCCAGCCCGTAGTTCCCCTCGTGGCACGCGTACTCGAAGAGCCCGCCCGGAAGCGGGACCATCGGAATCTCGGCCGTCCACGACCGCGCGTAGGTCGCGGGGTCGGTGACGGTGAAGCTGTAGTCGATGCGGTCGGCGGCGACCCGCGTGAACCGTTCGACCACCTTCGCCTCGCCGCTGCCCGCGTGCACCAGGTAGCGCACCCGCTCGTCGCCCTTCGGGGTCAGGTTGGTCGTCTCGACCACCAGCGTGTCCCCTTCCCAGCGGCCGCGCGAGTCGCCCATCCACTGGCCGATTCGCGCCGGCGCGTGGGGGCGTCCGTCCAGGGGGATGATGCGCGCGTCGTGGATCATCTCGACGAAGACCACGACGTAATCGGGCGTCTGCAGTATCTGGTAGTTGTGGTTGTAGAAGCCGGGGATCATGGCGCCCGGCATGCCGCGCGTGATGCAGCGGTCGTAGAGGTTCAGGTCCTCCCAGGTGTCGAACCGCGTGCCGTCGCGCATCGCCGCGAACTCTGCGTCGCTCTCGCGCACGCGCTCGGTCTTCGCCGGGTACCGCCCGTCGGGCGGGTCGACGATGAGCGAGGTCTGGCTGGTCCGCACCCCGCGGTCGAGCCAGAAGTCGTTGTAGCCGCCGGTGCGTCCCGGGGGCGGCGGTGCGTCCCGGGCGGCGTCGGCCTCGGCGTCGAGGGCCGCGCGCTCCTCGTCGGAGAGCACCGCCCGCTCGCCGAGCTCGATCGGCCGCTCGAGCGGCGTCGTCGTCCGGTTCGTCCAGATCCCCTGCAGGTCGGGGTCGCCCCACGGCGTGCGCCCCGGCGCCTGGGCGTCGGCCGGCGCCGGAAGCAGGAAGACGGCCGAGAGAATCGCGATGACGTACCTCATGCTGCACCTCCTCGACACGGCCATCATACCCGGATTGCGGCCCGGCGCCTCTCGGATTGCCGCCCGGGCAGCTCGGGTCGTGCCCGGCGCCTTCCGGATCGCCGCCCGGGGCCTCTTCGGAACCCGGCCCCGGCGTTATCGCCGCCCGGGGCCTCTTCGGAACCCGGCCCCGGCGTTTCGGAATCGCCGCCTGGGTCGTTCGGAGCGCGGCGCCGGCGCTTCCCCGACCCCCGCCCTGCCGTCGTTCGGCCGGACCCGTCCGATGGGGTGTGCTCAGGTCCGTCGGACGGCCGGCGTCACGCGCTCGCGGGCGCACCGTTTCTGCGCGGCCACCCGGACGTCGGTGACGAACATGAAGCCCGGCGCGTGCGAGATCATGAGGTCTGGCCGGGCGTTGCGCGCCACCACCTGGGACGTGACGCCGCACGCCCAGAAGACCGGCACCTCTCCCGGCAGCAGGCCCCCGTCCTCCCCCCAGTCGGGCCGGGCGAGGTCGCCGATGCCGAGCGCGGCCGGGTCGCCGGCGTGCACCGGGGCGCCGTGGGCCAGCGGCTGCTCGTCGCTGATGCGGACCGCCTCGTCCACCCGCGACGCGGGAATCGGCCTCATGCTGACCACGAGACGTCCGCGGAACGGGCCCGCCGGCTCGCAGTCGCGATCGGTGACGTACATGGGGACGACGCGGTCCTCGTCCTGATGCCGGAGCCTGATGCCGGCCTCGGCCAAGCCCGCCTCGAAGCCGAAGCTGCAGCCGAGCAGGAAGGCGGTGAGATCGGGGTCCCAGACGTTCCGGACGTCCTCGCATTCGAGATCCGGGGCGCCGCGCCGGCTGACGCGGTACCGGGGCAGATCGGTCCGCAGGTCGGCGCCCGGCGCGAGGGAGCCGAGCACCGGGTGCTCGCTCGCCCCGAGCAGCGGACACGGTCGGGGGTTCCGCTCGCAGAACGACCGGAAGTCGCCGGCGAGCGAACGCGGCAGACCGATCAGGTTCGCCTGTGCGAAGCCGGGGCAGGCGCCGGAGGTGGTTCCGGTGAACCGCCCCTCGCGGCAGGCGGCGCGGAACGCCGCGGGGTCCGGCCAGGGGCCGCCGGCGCTTTCCGGCTGTCGTTCGTCAGCAACCATGAGGCCGCCCCGCAAGAAGGTCCGTCTTTCCGATTTCGCGGCGCACGATGACGTGCGCTGCGACCGCGAGGAGAGCGACGCCGACGACGATACCGGCACAGGCGCCCGCCATCCACGCGACAACGTGCCCGGTTGCGCCGATCAGGCCGCCGGTGCCGGCGGCGGGCCAATTGGAGACGACGTTGTCGGGCAGCCACTCGGCGACGGCCGCCTTTGCGAGGGCGATTGAATCGGGCACGGAGGTGGCAATCTCCGCAATCGCCGCCAACATCTCGAGCAGCATCATCTTCATGTCTGTATACCTCCACGGGCTGGCCGAGCGGCGTGAGCCGCACGGAGCAGCGGTTCGTGTCGCACCGGCGCGGCGATCGAGGTTGCGTCGAGCGTCACGATCATGCCGCCGCCCAGGGATCCACGACCTCGATGTCGGCGTCCTCCAAATCCCGAACGTTGCGTGTCGCGACCGCCATGCGGCGGGAGCGAGCGATTGCCGCGATTGATGATGCTCGTCAGATTCCGCGCGCTCGGCTCGTCCCCGACGACATCGCGCAGGATCCGGCGCACCTCCTCTTCCATGGAGCGCCCCTTTTCGGCCGCCCGCACGCGCAGCCGCGTCTTGACGTCATCGTCGAAGTTGCGAATCGTGATGCTCGCCATCCGTGATGCCCTCCGCTAGTACGGTAGCTCAACGTCGGCCTGCCTCGGCGACCGGCCCGGCGCGCCGATGCGGTTCCTGGCCGAGGCGAACCTCACCCGGATCATCCGCCGCGAGGAGAAGAACGTCGATTCCGGCGAGGCCCGCGCCGAGCTGAACGACCGCATCGGGCAGATATTCCGGGGCGGCTCGTTCGACGCGATCCGGTTCCCTGGCGGCCCCTTCGACGTGCCCGACGACGTGGGCAACGGGCGGCCGAGGCTCGTCGTGCTGGCCTACGACGCGGTGACCATCGGGGCGGCGGAGGACGTCCCGGAGCTCGTGCGGCGCATCTATCTGCGCAAGGGCTCGGACGGGTCGGCGCTTCGGCTGCTGCGCAACAACGTCGTGTTCGTGGTGGCCGACGACGCTCGCAAGGCGGAGATGCGCCGGCACGCGTCGCGCCGGCTGGCCCCGCGCGAATTGAGGAAGCCCGAGCGCCTCGCCCACCTGGCCGAGC
This sequence comes from Vicinamibacterales bacterium, assembly GCA_965215105.1. Classification (GTDB taxonomy): domain Bacteria; phylum Acidobacteriota; class Vicinamibacteria; order Vicinamibacterales; family UBA8438; genus JAJEEA01. Next base: position 3,382,628 of record OZ244051.1, on the reverse strand, counting down.
ACCAGCGGGACAAGGTCTGCGAGCTGGAGGCGCGGTCGGAGCAGGAGCTCGCACTCGCCATCCAGCAGTGCTACCGCCACGTCTTCTACCCGTCGCGCCACCGCGTGGCGAGCGCCACGACAGGGAGCCGGGAGCCGCCAGGGAGCACGGCGGCGTTCAGTGCCCCGGTGAGGGTGGTAGCATGGGTCGCAGGAGCTGCGAGCGTCGCCACCGGCGCAGGGGGCCAGCGAGGTCAGTGGTTCGGCCGCTTGGGCGTCGCCGCGGCCCGGTTGAGGAGGGCCATGCGTACCACCCTCGATATCGACGACGACGTCCTGAGCGCCGCGAAGGCGCTCGCGGCGCAGGAACGCAGGCCTGTGGGACAGTTCGTCTCCGAGCTGCTGCGCGGCGTGTTGCCGGCGAGAGGCGGGGCGGCGGCCGGGCGGTCGCGTGGGCGGTACGGGTTCAGGCCGATCCCGGCCGGCGGATCGGTGGTCACCAACGAGATCGTCGACGGGATTCGCGACGATCTGGGCGTCTGAACGTTGAGGGCGCTGCTGGACGTCAACGTGCTCGTCGCGCTGTTCGACGAGAACCACACGTTCAACGCGGCGGCCGAGACGTGGCTCGCGGGCAATATCCACCACGGCTGGGCGTCGTGCCCGCTGACGCAGAACGGCTGCGTACGCATTGCCACGCGATGCGGTCGCGCGGTCAAGGAGCAGTTTCCGGGTACGGTAGCCCGTGGCGGCGGGCACTGCCCGTATTCGGACTGCGGTCGGGTGATCGACGGCGAGGAGATACAAGCGGCAGGCGCAGGGCGGCGGAATGGGCGAGCAGGTCGTCGCAGTCGTCTACAAGAGGCGGGTGGAGACGAGGACGAAGTTGGGCAAACGCGGTCGGGACAAGTGGGTACGAGGATACCGCGCGCCACGACCGGAGGATGACAAGGGAGCGAAGATCCGCGCCAAGCTCGCACGACGGGCCGGGTGCGGTCAATCTTCGACCGACACGACTTTGCGTTCGTCTGGTCGTATGCCGAGATGGCCCTCTCGTCACGGGCGTCGGCTACGACTGGGCAATCGAGAAGACCGCGCAGTGCATCGGTGAGCTCGTGGCCTTGGTGCAGCCGGACGGCGGCAATGGCCGACATTATCTGCTCGATGTGGCGGAATCCCCACCGGCGACGGCGGAGCCGCCACCCGTTACCATCACCTGCAAGTCGGGCGACGACCTCGACCACCTCGACGACGGCTCGGTGGACGCGGTCGTCATGGACCCGCCGTACTACGACAACGTCATGTACGCCGAGCTGTCCGACTTCTTCTGCGTCTGGCTGAAGCGCACGGCTGGACACGTCTTCCCGGAGCTCTTCCGCCGGAAGCTGACCGACAAGGAGAACGAGGCGGTCGCGAATCCGGCGCGCTTCGCGGGGCAGCCGGGGGCACGGGCGCTGGCGGGGCGCGACTACCAGCAGCGGATGGCGGCCATCTTCGCGGAGTGCCGGCGGGTGTTGAAGGCGGACGGCGCGACTTCGAGGCGCTCTACAACCTGTACCGTCTGGCCTACGACGACCGCATCGACGAGCCGGACCAGTTGCGCTTCTGGCGGGAGGAGAGCTGACTCGCGGGCAGCGCATGCCTTTTCCGGCTGGAGGCCGCCGCCGATGCCGCTCACGCGGCCATCGCGGCCGTGAACGGAGTAGATTATCTGGTGACGTGGAACATGAGGCATCTCGCGAATCCGGTCGCGGCGGCCCGCATCGAGCATGTGTGCAGGGATGCCGGTCACGAGCCGCCGGTCATCTGCACGCCGAGCCAGCTCATGATTGGGCAAGGAGAGCTGACGGATGCTCGCCGGGCGTACGTGGCGGCGGAAGTACACCCCGGACGACGGCGATCTGGTCGGCTTGTTCTGCGTCCCGGTGCTCGCCGACGGCGGAGCGGTACGACCGCCTGACCGGTTACTTCAACGCCGGTGCGCTCGCGCTGGCCGCCCGCGGCATCGAGGGGCTGGTTCGCAACCGCGGCCACATGCGTATTCGGCGATGGCGTTAGCAAATCCGATAGCAGATCACTGACGTGCTCTTCGTCCCACGAATACTCGCGCTGATTCGGAGGGACGGCGAGGATGTTGTGCGCATAGAGCGGATCCGATGCCCTGTGTTCGAAACCAATCGTCTCTTCACCTGGCATGGTCGTGGCCGGCGGCCTGCCGTCGGTGTTGACCAGCAGATGCGGCCAGATGCCACACGTCGGCGAACGGGTCCCCTCTCGTGAGCGGCGCCGCCAGGCCGGGCCGTGGCCGTCGTGCGACGGACCGCTCCGCCACGTGGGCGCCGCCGGGAAAGGGCCGACCTCCCACGAGGGGCGCCCGGAGACCGGCGTGGGGTTGTGGGGAACCTCGCGTCCGGACGGAGCACCGGCAGTTGGGTGGACCGTCAGCGGGTGGGCCGGCAGCGACTGCGGGCGCGGGCGCCGGCGACCGCGCCCCGGCCCGGCTGTTGGCCGCCATGCGTGTCCACGGAGTCGGGAACGGCACAATCGCGCACGATGGCGGTTTTCCGGTGAGCGGCCGGTCGGCGGCGGCGGTGACAAGCACGTCGCGCAGGTGTTCCTGCACGGTGCCGGGGATGTCGAGCTTCGTGTCGGCGCCGAGCTCGGCCAGCAGGGCCGCCGTCTCGGGCCAGCTCTGGAACTGGAACGCCTGCTTCGAGCCCTCGGCCATCCGGTAGGCAGTCCGGCCGCGAAGTCGTGGGCGTCGATATCCGCGCCGTTGGCGACGAGATGCGCCACCACGTCGTTCAGCCCAACGGAACGCGGCGCCGCGGAGGGGCCGTGAAGTCGGCCTCGTTCACGGCGTTGATGTCGGCACCGGCTTCGAGAAGCAGTCCGTACCGCCTCCTCGGCCATCGGCGACCGCGTTTCGTTGAGGAAAAGGGCCTGAGAGGTTGGCGCGCCCGACAGGATTCGAACCTGTGGCCTTCGGCTCCGGAGGCCGAAAACCAGACGCGCAAGCCGCATGTTTGCAATGCTTTACGGCGGTTGCTAACTTTCTGTGCTAACTTCCTGCACTGCCCGCCGCCCGTTTCCCCGAAGCCGGCGGTGCGGCTGGAGGCCCGAGGTGATCCTCGAAACGGGACGTCGCCAAGCGCATCGCCTCGGGGACATGGCCAAGAGTATAGCGCTCCGTCATCCGGGTGTCGGAGTGGCCGAGCACGTCCTTCACCAGCCGCGTGTCCCCCGCGACTCGATACAACGCCGTGCCGTAGCTGTGGCGGAGGTCGTAGGGGCGTACCCCGTGAATCCCGATCCGCGCTGCGGCCCGGACGAACGCCCGCCGGACCGTGGACGTCGAGAACGGGCCAATCGCGCCCACGGCTTCCAGATCGGCCAGCGCTTCGACCGCCGGCGCACTGAGCGGAATCGTCCGCGTGCGTCCGCCCTTTCCCGTGTACACGACGAGCGTCTGCGTCGTCCGGTCCCAGTGCTCGGGCCGGTAGCGCATCAACTCGCTGGGCCGTAGCCCGGTGAAGGCCAGGACGCGACATCGGACCTTCGCCGCCGATGCGGCGGCGCGGGGTTTTCCCTTGACCATCGCGCTGCCCTGATCCGACATGGCCGCGAGAATGCGGCGGACCGTGTCGTAGGAGAGCCCGCGTGCTTCCGGGGCGGGATTCGCGAAGGGCTTGACATCGCGCACCGGGTTCGGGGCGTCACGACCGTCGAGCGCCTGGTACAGCGAGAAGAGCGCTTGGCGGTAGTGGTTGCAGGTCGACGCCGCATGCGTTCGGCGCAGATCCGCGAGCGCGGTCCGCACGTCGCCAGGCTCGATGGCGTCGCGCCGGAGGTGGCCGAGGCGTGTCGCCCACCATTCCAACTGCTGGCGGCGTTCGGCTACCAGCCGGGGCCGATCGGCGATCTGTCGCAGGAAGGGCTCGATGTCGGCGGCCAGCGTGCCGGTGGGACGCCGGGTCAACCGCAGGGAGGCCCGGGTGTCGAGGCGCCATCGGCGAACGGTCTCCAGCGACGTACCGACCGGAAAACGCTTGAAGCGCAACTGCCCGTCAACGCGGACGTAGGCATGGATCCGGCCGCCGGTGTCACGCCGGATGCCGGGTTCACGGTGAGGTCGCGTGCCGCTCATCGGGTCTCTCCTCACACGAACGTCGGCTCACACGAACGTCCGCGCCGCCCACTTGATCTCGCCGATCACCGGGGCGTCGGCGGGCCAGGGGACGGTCGGCCAAGTCTGCTTGCTCGGGTTGTCGCTGACGAGCTGCCAGGCGCCGGCGCGATCCCTGCCGGCGCGCTTCACGATCAGGCCGTCGTCGGTGCGGACGACGAAGATGCGGCCGACGCGCCGGCGCCGGCTGGCGCGGTTAACCAGGATCGAGCAGCCGTCGACCAGGGTCGGTTCCATGGACTCGCCGAGAACGCGGATGACGTGGCACTCGCCAGCGACGAGTCCGTGGCGGGCCAGCCATGTCCGCCGGAACTTGACCCGGCCGGTGATGCGCTCGTCCTCGACCACGGCTCCGGCCCCGGCGGCCGAGGCAATCTCGGAGACGCCCACGTAGTCGCCGTCGTCGGCCGGCTGGGCGCCGGCCTGCCGGTCGAGATCCTGGATGCGCGTTTCGGCGGCGGCGAGGTCTCGGACAAGCTGGGCGGCGGGCGTGGGGTCGGCGGTGAAGCCGCACAGGAAGTCGGTCGAGACGCCGAGCACCTTCGCGGCGGCCGACAGGCTGGCGACGGACAGATTTGCGCGGCCGTTCTCGACCATCGAGATCAGCGATGGCGTGTTCCTGGTGCCGGTGGCGACCTGGAGCTGCGAAACGCCGCGCAGCTTCCGGGCCTTCAGCAGGCGCTTTCCGACGATGTTCACGCCGACAGAATAACAGAAAATTACCCCATTGACAGTTAAATAATGCTTAACATAGGCTCGTGTGCCTCAACAGGGATGATGCCCATGACACGTGAGATCCGAAGCCGGCTCGCCGCGCTCAAGCTGCCGCAGCACACGCTCGCCTCGATGCTCGGCGTCAGCCAGACGAAGCTGAACCTGATCCTCAACGGCCACCGGCCGCCGCCGGCGGGGTTCGAGGCCGAGGCGACGGCGGCGCTCGACCGGCTGGAGCGGGCCGAACGGGCCGCGGCCGAGGCGCGGGCGCGGGTGCTGGGAGGTGCGGCGTGAGCGACGAACGTGGCCGGACCGATTCGGACGGAGGAGCAGAGAACCTGCCGGAGGTGCTCTTCATCGAGGACGTGGCGGCGCTCCTGCGCTGCTCGCCGTCGACGATCCAGCGGCGGCTGCGGGCGCATGTCTTCCCGGTGGCGCCGCTGCCGGGGATCGACAAGCGGCCCCGGTGGAGCAGGGCGGCGCTGATGCAGTGGCTCGAAGCCGGCGGCTCGGGCGGCGCGGTTCGGGGCCGCCGGAGGCGGACGGCATGAGTAGCGGGGGCGGGGTGGAGGCCAAGTCGGCGGCGGCTGCCGGCGCCGCGTGGCGCGAAGTGGATCCGGAAGCCGGCGGCCCGGTGTTCGTCTGCCCGGCGTGCTGGCCGCGGGTGGCGGCGTACTGGCGGACGCGGGAGGACGTGACACTGCGGGAGCTGGCGTCGCGGCCGGAGTGGGCGCGTTGCGGCGTGTGCGAACCGGGGTGCGTGTGCTGATGGGCGAAATCGCGGAGGGCGTCCCGAAGGCGGGCGTCGAGGCGGTGACGGCGCCGCGGTCCCGCGGCGCACGGTGGAGCCGAGCAGCGGCGACGGTGTAGCGATGCCCGCCGACCGGCTTCTTCACGCCCGGCTCGGCCACTCGGCGAAGGTGGCGAGCCTGTCGGACGTGGAGTACCGCGTGTGGACGACCTACGTGCTGGCGGCGGACGACTTCGGCGTGATGCGGGCCGACGCGGTGGCGTTCCAGGCGGCGCATGACGCGTTGAACACGCGGCGGGCCGAGGAGATCGCCGAGTGCGTCGAGCGCCTCGTGGGCGTCGGCCTGGTCGAGGCGTTCGTGCACCAGGGGGCTCGGTATCTGTATCAGTGGAACTGGCAGGACTTCCAGCGGGTGCGGTTTCCGGGGCGGACGCTGCACCCGCTGCCGGCGTCGGCGGAGGTCAGCGTGAGGACGCACCACCTGTGGTCGATCCATCCGGGGGGCGCGCGGGTGCCGGTGGGGCCGAAGTCGCCGGCCGCGGCTTCGGCGCAAGTGCGGAAGTTGTTCCGCAGGACTTCGGGAGAGCTGCCGCACAACTCCGGCAGCGGTTCGGAAGAACTGCCGCACAACTCCCGTAGCGGTTCGGGAGAACTTCCGGATAACTTCGGAAGTAGTGCGGCACCGGCGTCGGGGCCAGCAAAAACGGGGTCGGATTCGCTGCCGCAGAACTCCGGAACAACTTCGGAAGTTGTTCGGGAGAACTCCCGGACTACATCTGAAGAACTTCCGCCTCACGCACGCGCGTGCGAAACGGCTAACGGCTTATGGCCAAGGGGTAAGGGGGGTGTGGGGGGAGAGGGGCCGAAGCGGCCGGCCAAGGCGTCGCTGCGGGCGCGCGGCGGCGGGGCGCGGTCGACGGAGCCGCGCGGGGCGTATGACGCGGTCATCAGGCGGGCGAAGCCGTGAACGTGGGGTGCGGGCGGTGCGAGCAGACGCCGGGCTGGGAGGCGGTGGAGGTCGAGGGGAAGGCGCGTCTGCGGCGCTGCGGCTGCTGGCATGCGGCGCACCCGGCGCCGTCGTCGGTGCCGCGGGAGTTCCGGAAAGCGGGGTGGTCGACGTGGCGGCGGACGGGCGACAACCAGCCGGCGCTGCAGGCGGCTTGGGAGTTCCTGGGCGCGGGCGACGACGGCCGGGACCTGTTCCTGTGCGGCCCGGTGGGCACGGGCAAGACGCGGCTGGCGTGCACGGTGCTCAACGAGTCGTGGCGTTCCGGAGAGCGGTCGGCGGCGTTCGAGCGGGTGCCGATGCTGCTCTACCGGCTCCAGCCGCACGCGGCGGTCGAGACGACGGAGACGTTCGACCGTCTGGTGGCGGTGAAGCTGCTGGTGCTCGACGACCTCGGTGCGGAGCGGGACGCGGCGACGGACTACACGCGCCGGACGCTCCTGATGCTCTACGAAGCGCGGTGCGACGGAGGCCGCCGGACGGTGTGGACATCGAACAAGACGCCGAGCGAGGTCGGCGCGTTCATGGGGGACGACCGGCTGGCGAGCCGTATCGCGGGGCGGTGCGAGGTGGTGGCGTTGGAAGGCCGGGACTGGCGGCTGGCGGAGCGCAGGGCGTCGGCGACGGCCGCGGGCGGGCGCATGAAAGGCCGGTCGTGAAGCGAGGGACGGGACTCGCGCCGCATGCGCCGGCGGCGCCGGGCCGCTTGGGCGACAGGCCGGGCGCGCGGCGGCAGGAAGCGGCAACCGTCGGCGGGACGGACCGCCGCGGCCCGGGCAGTGTTGCATGAGCGCCGGCCTGCGCACGGTCACTGGTGCGCTGTCTGCGCTGTCGAATGAAGTGAGCGTTGTCGATGAGACCGCCGGGTGTCTCGTCTTCGGGTTCGTGCTCGCCGGTCGTACGGTCCCATCGCGAAGACGGCCGGCTCGCGGTTATCGATGCGGATGTTCACGCTGGCGATCTGCGTGTCGTACGGTCCCATCGCGAAGACGACCGGCTCGAGGGAGGTGCAGTCGTGGCTACTGCGGATGCGCGCGTCACCATCGGTGACCGCGATTTCCAGGTCCATCCAGTCGCAGCGATGTTCCCGGATATCGCTGGCGACGACTACCAGCGTTTGCGCGAAGACATCGAGGCCTACGGCGTTCGTACGCCGATCGTCGTCTGCGGGTCGTGGTTCGTCGACGGGCGCACTCGCTTGCGGGTGTGCGGCGAGCTGGGCATCGACGCTCCCTTCGTCGAGCTCGATCCCGAGACCGACGTGGCGAGCTGGATCATCTCGGCGAACATCCATCGCCGGCACCTGTCGACTTCTCAGCGTGCGGTCCTCGCGGCGCTGATGACCGAGGCCGATGACGTCACGCTCGACCAGGCGGCTTCGGCTCTCAACGTGAGCCGCATGTCGGTGGCCCGCGCCCGAGCAGTCGGGGAGGTCCCGTCGGAGAAGCTGCGGGAGGCGGTTCGCGACGGCACCCTGACCGTCGCGGACGCGTACCAGGTGCGGGAGGTGGAGCCGTCTCGGCTCGACGCGGCGGTCGATGCCGTTCGTTCCGGGGCGGCCCGCTCGATCTCGCAGGCGCTCCAAGACGAGCCGCACTCTCCGCTGCGCGAGTCTTCTGACGCCGATGGCGATCCCGATTCCGGTTCCGGTGTTTCCGAGCCCGAGCTGTCCGGATCGCCGGATGCGACCATGCCGCCCTTGCCGCCGGTAGGGGATTCGGAGCCGGAGGCTTCCGCGGTCCGTCAACGTGCGTCTTCGGGTTCCGGGGCGTCGGGCTCCGGGCAGCGGTCCCCGACGCCTCGTGCCCCTTCTGCGCCGCCGGCCGGCTCCGGGGTGGAGTGGGACCTCACGGAGGACTTGCGCAGCCGGGCGGCTGCCGCCTGCGGAGTTCCGGAGGTCGTCGACGGGGCGGTGCTTCACGCCGTGGCCGATTGGACCGGACACGTGCTGTGGTGTCCCCGGGACGGCGTGCTGGAAGGGGCGGAGGCTCTGTTCCGCGATGCGCTCGCGAGGGACGAGGTCGAGAGCGTCGTGCTGTTCACGCGCTGCGTCCTGGATTCGTGGGCCCAGGAGCTTCTGGCCTCTCCCCGGCTGTCCGCCGTCGCATTCGGAGCCGGCCCGGGCGGCGTGCGGCAGTGGGTGGTGACCGACGTGCCGGCCGGGCCTGTCGCGGTGTGGGGCTTCGGCGTGGAGCCGGCGCGGTTCGCCCGGGCGTTCGAGGGTTTCGGCGCGGTGGTGCGTGTTGGGCGCTAGGTTTGCGCTAGGTCAGGTACTTCTCCAGACGGACATCAGGAGCGTTTCGATCCGGTTTTGCTGAACTGATCCGGGTCAGCACGGCACGGCGGATCGCCAAACCCTTGCCAGGAAGCGGCTGCGCGGATAGTATACTACGGCGATCCGAGCCAAGGAGACCAAGGAGTCCGCAGACCACGGCCCTGATCCCAACGTGCCACAGTGAAGAGGCGAAACGTGAGCTGGCTAGAGGATCTGGGACGTGACCTGCGTCGCGCCCTCCGCGGTTTGGGACATAACGCGGGCTTCACGGCCACCGTGGCGCTCATCCTGGCGCTGGGCATCGGCGCGAACACCGCCATGTTCAGCATCGTCTACAGCATCCTGCTGCGGCCGCTGCCGTACGCGGACGTCGGCGGTATCGTGAGCATCGGCGAGTCCTTCGGCGTGATGGGAAGCCTCTCGGGCATGTTCCTCTCGAACCGCTCAATGGACCTGCTGCAGGAGAACGCCAACTCGTTCGAGCAGCTCGCCGCCTACCAGGAAATACGCGGCGAACGGGACGGGATCACCCTGCGAGGCGCCCGGGTCTCGCCAGCGCTGTTCCCACTGCTGCGGGCGAGACCGCACCTCGGCCGGCTCTTCCTGGAGGAGGAAGCGAGGATCGGCGCGCTGCGTGTCGCACTGCTGAGCCACCGCACCTGGACGAACCACTTCGCGGCCGATCCGGACATCGTCGGGACCTCCGTCGCTCTCGGCAGTAACGTGCACCTCGTCATCGGTGTGCTGGCCGAAGGGCTCCACTTCCCGACGCCGGACACCGAGTTCTGGCTGCCGTATGTCGTTGAGCCTACGGGCGCCTCCGCAGCCGGAGGCGGCACCATGGCTCCCCTCGTCGCGTTCAGGGCGATCGGGCGGCTACAGCCAGGCGTCTCCGTTCAGCAGGCCACGGCGGAGGCCAGCAACATCTTGCAGGAGGGCGGCGGGCTATCGCCGCTGTTGGCCGCGACGGGTGTCGGCGGGGGCGACGTTCGTGTGGTACCGCTGCTTGAGGAGATGGTCGGCGAGTACAGGCCGGCGCTGTCGATCCTGACCGTAGTGACGGTGATCGTGCTGCTGGTCGCCTGCATGAACACCGCGGGGCTGCTCCTGGCCCGCGGGGCGACCCAGCGCCGGATGCTCGCCATCAGCGCAGCGTTGGGTGCAAGCAGGGGCCGGCTCGTGCGTCAGCTCCTGACCGAGAGCACGGCGCTGAGCCTGGCCGGAGGCGTGCTCGGGCTGGCGGCTGCGGCGGTTTTCCTTAGCGCCGTGCCCGCCATCGCCCCGGCCGATGTCGCGCGACTAGACGAGGTGGGCATCGACGGGGCGGTGTTCGCCTTCGCCGCCGGATTGTCGGTTGTGGTCGGGCTGCTGTGCGGCGCGGGAGCCGCGTTCCAGTGGTCGCAGATCCACTTGGTCCGCTCACTGAACGACGCCACCGCGCGGTCCGCCGGAAGTTCCGGGCTGGTGCGAGCACATCGCGTACGGACGGTGTTGTCCGCGGCGCAGATCGCCCTGGCAGTTGCGCTGCTGATTGGCACGGGACTGCTGGTGCGCAGCTTCGTACAGCTCCTCATCTTTGACCGGGGCTTCGACCCGACGAACGTGATCACGGCGGAGGTCTCGAACCCGATGGGCGTCCCTCAGCACGAGATGGGAGCCAGAATGCCCGAGCTGAGAGCGTCGCACCAGTTGCTCCACAAGCGGCTCTCCGACATGGTGCTAGCTCGACTCTTGTCCCTTGCCGACGTCGAAGCCGTAGGCGTCTCGCGCCACGTGCCTTTCGGGCGCAACACGCCCAGCAGCGTGCAGCTCCGGCCGGCTGGCACGCCCATACCTAGCGACCCGAGTGAGATGCCGCGTACGTCGCTGCAGGTCGTGGGGCCCGGCTACCTGGATGCCCTACGATTCCGGCTGCGCGCCGGCCGCACGCTCGGACCTCAGGACGACCGCGATGGTCAACGCGTCCTGGTCACCAACGAGACACTGGCCCGTGAGCTCTTCGGCAACGAGCCGGCGGTCGGCCGGCAGGTGATCGTGGGCGTCGTCGGCGAGCCCTGGGAGGTCGTCGGCGTGGTGGGCGACATCGTGTACGGAGGGCTGGATCTCACGGGTGAGACGCAGGCAGAGGCGTATTTCCCGCTCGCTCAGGCTACCGAGTCGTTCTTCGGCTTCAGCTCGAGTGTGCGGGTCTCGGTGCGAACCGCACGTGACTCGCTGGCCGTCGTCCCGTTCCTTCGCGAGGTAATCAGTGCGGCGAACCCGCAGTCGACGATCGGCGAGGTGACGACGATGGAGGAGCAGCTGCTGAACGCCGTCGCTTGGCCGAGGCTCTATGCCTTCTTCGTCGGGTCGCTCGCTGGGATAGTCTTGGCCGTTGCAGCCGTCGGCATCTACGGGCTGCTGAGCTACACCGTAGCCCAGCGCGAGCGCGAGATCGGCATCCGCATGGCGCTGGGTGCCGGGAGCGCTCGGATCGTCACGTTGGTGTTGAGGCAGGGTGCGACGCTCGTCGGTGTGGGCACCCTCGTAGGTGTAGCCGTTGCGTTCGCGGGTAGTCGGGTGTTGGAGAGCCTGCTCTACGGAGTCTCGGCGGACGATCTGATGACGTTCGCGCTGGCACCGCTCGCGCTGGTCGCTGTCGCACTCATCGCCTGCTGGATTCCGGCCCGGCGGGCGGCGAGCGTCGATCCGATCAGGGCGCTTCGCTTCGAGTAGGGCTCCAGTCACGCGCCCGGGTCTCGGCTTCCGCGAGCTGTTCGGGCGTCATGAACTTGGCCAGAGTTTCGCGCGCTCCCCCGTCAGAGATACCGGGACCTGCCGCTCCCAGGGACAACCACATGTACGCGGCGACGAAGTCCCGCTCCACGCCCCGACCGGCGAAGTACATCATCCCCAGGAGCTGCTGCGCGGTGTAGTTTCCCTGCTCGGCGCCTAGGCGGTACAGGCGAACCGCCTCCTCGTGGTCCTGCTGCACGCCTCGACCGTTGCCGTACGCGGTCCCTAGGACCACCTGTCCCCGGGGGTCTCCCTGATCGGCGGCGAGGCGGGCCCAGCGCAGCGCCTCCTCGTAGTTCCGCTCCACGCCGCGCCCAGTGTTGTAAGCCGCCGCCAGCACACCTTGCCCGCGAGCGGAACCCTGATCGGCGGCGAGGCGGGCCCAGCGCAGCGACTCCTGGAAGTCCTGTGCCACGCCGAGCCCGAGGTAGTGCGCTTCCGCGAGACGAGCCTGTGCGTCGGCATCTCCCTGTTCGGCGAGAGCACGATTTGCTCCGACATCAAGCTGAACCGGCTCGGCAGCCGCTCCCAGCGACTGTACCTCGGCCGCTTGCCGCTCAACGGGGAGCGGCTCATCGACCTCCCCGGTGCACGCCGGGCTCGCAATGAGCAGGAAACCGACGGCACCGAGGCGCAGCAGCGGCGATCGTAGTGTTGATGTCATGATGACAAGGAGGTACATGGATTGGAAGACTGGCGCACACGGTCAGGAGCTACCGCCTAGCCGACCTAGCCTCCCTCGATGATGCAGATCAGGATGTCGATGCACCCCGAGTCATCGGGATAGACCCAGCAGAAGGTCCACATGAAGCACTCGTCCGCCTGCGCCGACTGCTGAAGTACCCCGACCGGGGTGAGCATCAGGGCAGCCGTCAGGGCAGCTGTCGCCAGTAATCGTTTCAACATCGTCCGTTCGCCTCCTCCTGCGATGATGGTCCGGGCACCATGCCCAGCGGGTTGAACCTTAGCCCACATTGGGGATGCAGATCAAGAGCAGATCAAGGACGTGGCGACGTCTGAGGCTGGATCATGCTCATCTCGACGCCGACGATCCGTCGGCCAGTCGAGGCTGATCTGTCAACTCGCGGGTCGAGCAGAGACCTCCGTTGTTCGCGACGGGCCACGAAATTGCTCGCCGTCGCGATTGTCGCCACTGCGCCGGCGCCTGCCGCTGACGCGAGGCACAGCCGTAGTGCCCGGTCAGCCTCCTCGGTCGGCAGACGGCGGTTGGCCCGGCAGACGTGCGTGCGCGGTGCGATAATGGGGACCATCGAACCGACGATGCGAGCAACGGAGAAGCCGAGGCGATCCGCCGTGGCGCGGGAACGAGGAATGAGCGACGGCGGAACTCGCCGGGGTACGGGCGCCATCGACCATGACGTCCTGGAGCGGCTGGTCGAAGCGGTGGTACGAACGGCTGACCCGGAGCGGGTGATCCTCTTCGGCTCTGCGGCGCGCGGAGAGTTGACCGACGACAGCGACATCGACATCCTGGTCGTCAAGGACCAGTGCCAGCCGCTGGAGCTCGCGGGCGACATCCAGGTGGCTCTGCCTGCGGAGATGCACCCGGTCGACGTCATCGTCGTCTGGCCGGAGGACCTCGAAGTCTACGGGGACACACCGTGGCGGCCAATATCCAGCGCGCTGCGCGAAGGCCGAACGCTGTATGTCAAGCGCACGCAAACGGCGTGACACGGACGACGCTCACCTGTGGATGCGGGAGGCCCGGGACAAGCTGGTCACGGCGAAGGAGTACAGCGACCGGAATCCTGCGCTGAACACGCGCTGCGCGTTGGCGCTGGACGCCGCCGAACTGGCCGTCAAGGCAGTGATCATCGCGCGCAATAGCGGCTACAGGGACACGCACGATGTCGTGGACTTGCTGACGACGGCCCAACGGTTGGGCGAGCGCATCCCGCTTGCGGCAAGGGACGCAGGGCGTCTGAACCCCTACGGCGGCGCCGACAGGTACGGTCACCTGGAAGCCAGAAGCCGGCCGACAACCAAGGGCCAGTACGACCGGGTGATCCAGATCGCCGAGGCCATCGTGCAATGGGCAGGCAGACGCGTACAAGAGCTGGCGCCCCGCCCCGAGGGCACATAGCCGCGGGACCGGCCTCCCGGGAGCGTGCTGCGGCAGAGGCCGCGATGAATCCGCATCTGGCGGAGACGTCGCTGACCAGCGGATCGAGAAGGTCGTCCCCGACTGGGCGGGCATGCGTACTTGTGTCGTCCCCATGACGGTTCTCTCTGCTGCGGCGGACCGGCAAGCCGCTCGCAGCCCGCCACGGCTGCTTCGCTATCCGCTCCGTGCGGTCTTGCCGGTTTGGCGACTGTCTTCGAAGTCCTGACCGCAGACTGCGTGCGCGGCCGCCCTCAGCGGCTGAAGGAACGCTCCGGGACCTGCGATCGTACGGATTTCCGTAGAGGCGATTCGGCCGAGGTCGAGGTCGTTCTGCAGGAAGCGCCGTTCCTCGCCCCAGTGGTAGAGCCTTCCGTCCGCGGTCTGCATGATCCCCAGGTAGGGCACGCTCGGGTCTTTCCGGAAGCAGATCAGTTCGAGCCGCTCGGCGATTGGCAGAGGCCATCGGTACGCGTCCGGCAGCCGCGCGTAGTGTTGAACGACGTCGACGTTCAGCGGGTACTTGTCCGGGTCGGTCACCGTCCAGCTCTGTTGCGCTGCTGCGGTCTCGGCCGCCGCAGCCGTACCGGCCGCGGCGTCTCCCCGTTCTTCCGCCATCGGCTCTGTGGTGCTCTCCGGTTGCGGCCGGCGACGCGACGCCGGGGGGCCGATCTCTTCCGGCCCCGCCGCGGGCGGCCGCTCGGGACGAGGCGCGCGCGGTTGTGCCGCCAGCTCGGCGGGCGGCTCCGATCGGCGTTCGAGCTCCGCCGGGGGGCCCCCCGTCAACTGCAGCAGGGCGGCTGCGGTGACGACGAAGGCGGCCGCGGCCAACGCGATTTTCGGCATGTTCGGGCGTGTGAGTCCCATTTCGCGTTCACCTCGTCTTGCGCCTCTGGATGTAGGCAGTTATGGCTTCGAGCGCGAGGTTCCGGAGCGTCCGCTCCTCTTCGGCGGCCAACCGTTTCAGGTCTCGGTGGACCTCGCGCGGAAGCCGCAGGTTCACGATCCTGGTGTCGGTGCGGTCCGCCGTCTTGACCTGGGCCGGCGCGCCGGTCTTCCGTTCCGGCTCGGCGATGGGCGCTGGCGCCGGCGCCGGGGCCAACGGCTCTTCCCCGCGGACGATGTCTTGGTGAAGTCGCCCCCAGGCTCTCGATAGGCCCTGCTTCCGGTTCGCCGCGGGGGTCATGCTGCTTGCCCGTCCTCGGACCGCGGCACCGTTCCAATCGCTTGCAGCCATTGAAACAGCCGCCGGAGCTCGCCGGCGGCCTTGCCCGCGGGCTCGAGCTCGACTGCGCACAGACCGCTGCTGAAGCTCGTCGAGTGCGCGATGCGCTGGTGCATGACCACGGGGGCGGCCGGCAGTCCCGTGTTCGCGATGACCGCCCTGGCCTGGTCTATGCTCGGGTGGTTCACCAGCGCCCGGTTGATGATGATGGTCGCCGGGGTTCGCGCAGTCTCCGCGATCTGGATCGTCGAGGTGACCGCGGACAGGTCCGGCAGGCTGGGCTGCACCGGAATCAGGATGTGGTCGCTCAGCCGCGCCACGGTGAGGGCGTCGGCGCCGGAGTGAGGCGCGGTGTCGGTGACGATCAACTCCGCGTCCGCCTTCCCGAGCGCCTCGACGAGTCGGTTCATCCTGCTGCTCGGCGTCGTGTACACCGGCGGGGTCTCCCGGCCGCCCGTCTCCTGGCGGAGGTCGTGCCACCTGGCCGCGGACGCCTGCGGATCGAGGTCGAGCACGGCCGTGGCGAGTCCCGCCGCGTCGGCCAGCGCGGCCAGTCCGCAGGACAACGTGGTCTTGCCTGTGCCCCCCTTCTGAGACAGCACGGCGAGAATCGCGGGTCGTTTCATTGCAGGGTTCGCGTGTTGGGTGGTGTCCGCTACGCACCTCAGAGTAAGTCGGTTGCAGTTGCACTGTCAATGGCAATTGCACGGCTGGTGCATCTGCTCCAACTGGCGCATCTGCTCCAACTGGCGCAACTGCTCCAACTGGCGCAACTGCTCTATCTGGTGCGACTGCTCCATCTGGTGCATCTGGATCTTGTGCTACTGTTGCATCGTTTGCCAGCTCCACAACGTCCGGTGGGCTGCTGCAAGTGTTGCATGTGGTGCGCCTGCTCGTTGTTCTCCCGGTCATCGACTCGCCGGATCCGGGTCTCCGGCGCGGCTCTCGCGCGAGCCTTCCCGCAGGGAAAAGTGCCCCCTGGGCGACCCCGGAGGTCCGGTCGGAAGGCTGCCTGGCGGCACGCAGTGCGGGCAGGCAACCTTACGACCCGGGCCGGGGTCGCTCAGGGGATCTTTCGTTCCCAGGTTGCTTGCCCGCTCGCTGTTGGCGATTCGCTGCAAGTATCTGACTTTCAAGGTGGTTGCTTGTCGAGGTTGCCGAGCCGTCGCGCTGGGCGCTCGCCGGGATCCGGCGTCACGAAGGTCTTCCCCATCCCGTCAAGCCCCCGGGGCCTTAAAGACCCGCTCGTTGCCGAGCCGGGGGTTCGGCTCATGTCCGCCGCCGTAGCTCCCGCCGTTCGGCCATCGAGCTTCCGTGCCGTTCGAGCGTCGGAGGGGATCGGGCGATCGTTTCTTTTGGTACGCGTGATCCGTATCCGGCCGGTACGGTCCGCCGTTTGGCTCTGTCGGGTTTCGGAGCGGCCAGGGCGGGCTGAACGGAATGGCGCGGTTTTCGAGGGCGTTTCCGTCCGACATTGCCTTCGGCGTTCGTCTTGCGTTCGTGACCGATTGCGGGCACACTGAGTTTGTCGTCGTTCGCTGGCGATGGCGAAGGTTCGGCGGTCTTTCTTTCCTGCCGTGAATATCGTGCTGGTACTGGTCTCGCCGTCAGCTTCGGTCCGGACTCGGTGGTGTGGGTGTGGAGGCAGCGGGCCGTCGGGGGGCGCATGGCATCTGACCCGTCGTCGTGGACGCCAGCGCCGTTGCGCCTCCGCGCCCTCGCGGCGGCCGTGGACTTTCTTTTCGTCACCGCGGCCGGCATGGTGCTCGACGAGGCGGTGGGCGTGGTGCTTCTCGCGGGGCTGGGCGTTCCGCCGCCTTCGGGCCTCTACCCGGTCTCGGTCTTCCTCGGCGGCTGGGTCTACCTGGTGGTCGTGGAGACCCGCTGCGGCGGCCGGAGTATCGGCAAGCTCGGCGCGGGTCTCCGGGTGGTGCGCCTCGAGGGCGATCTGGACATCCTGTGGTCATCGGTTCGCTACGTGGCGAAGGTGGCTCAACTGTTGTTCGGCCGCGGCCTGTTGTTCGGTGTTGTCCTTCTCGACGACCGCCGGCGCGGTCTGCACGATTATCTGGCCGATACTCTCGTCGTCGTCGACGATCCGTCGCATTCGTCGGCAGGCTCGGGTTCGTAACGTCACCGATTCGCACAAACGGCGTAGAAAGTGATTACCGGATGGGATGCAAGTTGATCCTTCTGCTCCCTTTGACGGTATAAGCATCGTGTGTGCTGGAAATGGACGGGTCGAACGTCTCATCCGGGTCTCTTGCCGTCACCGGGCGCCCCGCACGGGGCGGCTGGGTCGGAGGTGATCCATGAACGGTTTGCGGCCCTTCTCGCAGACCCGTTCTTTCCGGCACCCCTCGCTGGAGTGGTTCGCGGAGCTCTACGGGACGAGCGACCGCACGACGGTTCTCCTGGTTCACCGCGAGTCGGGAATATCCCGGCAGCTCTCCCGGGTGGCCGGACACTGGCGCCATCCGGCGGGTCAACGTCTCTTGCGCCAGGCGAACGACGCCGGCAGCGACGTGTATTGCTCGGTGAACCCTACCGTTGCCGGTTCGAGCCGCGAGG
This sequence comes from Vicinamibacterales bacterium, assembly GCA_965215105.1. Taxonomy (GTDB): domain Bacteria; phylum Acidobacteriota; class Vicinamibacteria; order Vicinamibacterales; family UBA8438; genus JAJEEA01. Next base: position 3,365,025 of record OZ244051.1, on the reverse strand, counting down.
TCGCCGACGTCATGCGGCTTCAACTGGATCTCGATTCCGGGGGCGACCGGGCGGTGCAGCGCGTGATGACCGATGTGCGGCGCGGGGCGCTGCCCATGCCGGCGGTGGTGGTCCGGAGCTCGCGGGACCGGTGGCAGGTGCTGTGGCATGCGGAGCCGGCGGCGTGGACCGCGGCGGGCGCGGTCGAAACGAACCGCCGCCTGGCTTCGGTCTATGGGGGCGACCCGGCGGTGGTGGACGTCACGCGCGTGATGCGGGTGCCGGGCTACATCAACTGGAAGCCGGGGCGGGACGGCGTTCGGGTCGCTCTCGTTCCCCGCTCGCGGTACGACCGCGATGGCGCGGGCAGACAGTGGTGGGAGCCCCGGGCATTTCGGTCGGTGGTCCCTGCGCGGAGCTTGGCGTCGGATGCAGCGGCGCCGGCGGCGCCTTCTCGTTCGGCGCCGGCCGCGTGTTCGGAACCGGCTGCGGTGCGCTACGTGGGCGGCCGCCGGGAGCCGGCGAGCCGGTCCGAAGCGGACTGGCGGGAGGTCGTCGATGCGCTGCGTGCGGGCCGGTCGCCGGGTCTGTTGATTCAGGAGCTGGTCGAGGCGCGGCCGGACAAGCACAGTCCGCGCGACTATGCCGAGCGCACGGTCGTTCGGGCGTGCCGATCGCTCGGGCTGTCGGAGCCGGATACGGCGTATGGGCGGCGGCATCCGCCGGCCTCGAGGGAGTCGGTTCCGGCTCGATAGGCGGGTCTGATTTGGTCCGGGATCCGGTGGACAGGGAGGGCTGACAGGTCATGCGGTCCAGGAAATTCTCGAACGGCCGGTACGAGGAGTTGGTCCTCATGCCGGAGAGCCGTGAGGAGTACGACGCCTGCCTGGCGTCGAGCGTTCGGTCCGTCGCGGTCTCGAATGACCAGATTCGCGAGTGGGGGCTCTCGATCGATGTCGTGGACGTGCCGCTCTCCGAGGCGATGACGGCCATCTTCGGCAGCGACGAGGAGTTCCACGAGGTGCTGTTGGAGACCGGCGACGGGGACTCTCCGCCGGTCGAGCGGCTCGAACTGGACACGGAAGACCTTCGCGTCGTGGAGCAACCCGCGTCGGTTCCCCCGGCGTCTCCCGAGGCGGCGCCGGTCGCCGTGGAGTAGTGCTGGTGGCGCAACGGGGTGGCGGCAGGGACGACTCGGTCGGTCCGCGCGGGATCCGCACGCAGCGGTATCCGGCGTTCGATCGCGACGACCGCGGTGAGACCACGGATCGGATCGACGCCGCTCGGGAGCGTGATTCCGATTGGCTCGATGCGCGCGACCAGTTGGATCGCCGGATTCACCCCGACGATCCCGCCGTTCCGCAGCTCGTTCGCCGCCGGACGCACGGCGACCTCGTCTACGAGGTCGCTCTGTCCGTGGAGATCGGGCAGAAGGTCGAAGGGCGTCTCGATTTCCCCCGCCGTTCCCACCCGTCCATTTGGGTTGCCGACAGCCGTTTGTTCGGCTTCCGGGACCCCCCGGAGGATCGCCGCGCCCGTGCGATGGAGGCCGACGGCGCCCTGCGTACGCATCAGTTGCGCGATGCGCTGCGCGAGCGCAGGGCTTCCGAACCGGAGGGCTTCGCCGATCGTGTCGCGGCGCTCGCGGATCGACGCGACCTTCGGGACGTCGGCGGATTGACGGTCGAGGCGGCGATCGCGGTGGGGCGTGTTCGCTACGGCCCGCCTCTCGACGTCGTCTTCGCCGCCAGCGCAACCGATCCCGTGCTCTTGAGCGGTGCGGCTGCGGTTCTCCGCGAGAGCGGCCTCGCCGAGACCGTGGCGAAACAGCTCGACCGTGCCGCCGAGACCGTCGCCCTCCGTCATGTCGACCTGTGCGTCCGCGACCCGTATCGGGCGGCGTCGGTGGAGCGCCGATGGGATGCCGATCGGGCGGACCTGGATCTGGAGGGCATCGACTCGGGCGGCGCCAACTTCACGGAGTGGTTCGGGCGAACGCGGTACGTGGCGCAGGCTCACTACGCGGTGGGGCTCGACCCGCTCGTCCAACCGCTTCCCCGGGCCGCCGTCGAGGGTGTCCTCGTTCGGTCGGGTTCGCTGGACCGGGCGGTGGAGTTCCTCGGAGCTTCGGTTCGGCCCGGCGCCGCGCATGCCACGGCGCGGGCGGTGCACGCGGGGTTCGGCGCGATCCGCCGTCTCGATGGGTGGCTGGTCGACGAGGCGGCGACGGCGCGGGTCATGGGTCCGGTTCTGGAGCGGGCGGGGCTCTCGTGGCCTCCACCGGGCCGGGACGCGGTTCGACGGCGTTTCGAGCTGTCGGCGCCGGCCGGTTCCGCGCGGCCGGAAGGTCCGGTTGTCGATGACCCGCCCTCGGCCGCCTCATTGTTCCGCGAGGGCCGCCGGCCGTTCGAGGGCGCGCGGTGGCCGGTTGATCGCGTCGAGGCGTTCCCGGCGCCCGCGGCGCAGGCGCTTGCGATTCAGGCGTGGCGCTTGGAGTCGGGTTCGACGTCGGTCTGCTTCATGGACGAGGCGGCGGCGATCCACGCGGGCGGGACCGTCGAGCCCGGCGCGCGCGGCGTCCGCGTTCCCGGCCGCCGCGACGCGGACTCGCGCGCGGTGTTTCCGGTCGAGGCGGCGGGACTGCCGACGGTCTTGCCCGATGCCGGTGTCGATCAGGTCGATCGGATCGTGGCCGCCCTGGGTGTCGACGTCCAGCTCCATCGGTCTTCGACCGCCGCCTACGATGCCGCGGCGGACCGCGTGTCGGTGCCGGCGGACCTCTCCCCCGGCGCCGAATACGTTTCCACGGTGGCGCTGGCCGCGGCCCGGGCGTCGGGTCACGCGACCCGCGAGGGACGGCGGGACGCGGCGGCGCCCCGCGGGTCTCTGGGCTGGGTGCGGGAGCAGATCCGGACGGACTTGGCGGCGGCCAAGTTGGCCGGCGCGCTGGGGGTTCCGTATCAGCCCTGCGGCGAGCCGCCGTTGCCCCGGGAGGCGGCAGAGGTCTTCCGGCGCCACGCGTCCGGCTTGTGCCGGGACGCCGACCGTGTCGCTTCCTTTCTCATCGGCCGCGCCCGCGGTGTGGACCTGCCGCCCGACTACCGTTCGCACTGGGCGCCCGCGGATCGCGTCGGCGCGCCGGCTCCGTCGCGGACCGGCGAGGGAAGGGAGCTGGCGCCGGTGCGGTGATTCGCGTCGGCGGCGGATGCGGTGACCGGTCCCCCCGCGGACCTCGTTCGAGACCCTCTCTGGAGGCGTTCAGGAGAAGTCGATGATGGCGACCACCCAACAGTTTCGCGAAGAGCAGCAAGGGCGTTCGGACTCCAGGCTGTCCATCGTCCTGGATCGGATTCCGCAGGACATCGCGGCCGGCGTGTCCTATCACCAGGTGCCGTCTCTCGGCAGCGGGCCGCTCCGCACGCGGAGCTCGCAGGCGCCGGTGAGCGAGGGCGAGCTGTGGAACAACGACGGCAACGCGTTCGGTCCCAAGGTCGCAACCGTTCTGCTCTCGCAGATGAAGTCCCGCGGCATGGACGGCGCGGAGCTCGTGCACGCCAAGGAGTTGAGCAAGCTCGGTCACCAGAAGCTGCCGGAGAAGCGCATGGACTCCCCGCTGGTCGCGGTCCGGTCCGGCGCGATGGGCGTCGCCGTCCCCATCGACGGCGCGGATCGGGTCGTCACCCGAGGTTCGTCCTACGACCTGCTCCATGTCGAGACGCAGACCACGCTTCGTCCGGTTCCGAAGCGCCTGATGGACGGCCGGAACCGCGACGAGCGCGACACCATCGAGCGGACGGTCAAGGAGCTCGTCGGCCGCTCGGGCGTGCGTCTCAAGACCCATGCCGGAGACCGCATCAGCGTCAGCCTGGGGGGCGACGGCCCGCAGGTCGCGCATCCCGCGCGCGAGAAGTTCCGGACGTCGGCGGTGTGGGCGACGTCGGTCATGCGTTCGGTCTGCGGCGCGATCTCCCGGTCGCCGGCGCTGCAGCAGCACGTCCAGGACGAGGAGCTCGGCCGCCGGGCGGTGGCGTCCGCCCGGCGGACCGAGGGGCGGGCGATCGTCGCCGGTACGAGCCGGTATGCCGAGGTTCTGAGTGCGGCGGCCGGCGAGGTGGCGAACCGGGGCGTCAAGGCCATCGCGGCGCGCGAGGGGGTGTATCTCGCGACGGACCAGCCGCGCGAGGAGTCTCGTTACGACGCGGAGAGCCGCACCTTCCACCCGCAGCGCAAGCCGTCGGGCCGGCCGGGTCCCGGCGAGCCCGACACGCGAGAGCAGCAGTTCCAGGAGCGGATGCTCGCGGATCTGGCCAAGGCGGTCGGGACGCCCGAGGAGAGGAAGGCGGCCGAGGCGGAGCGCCCGCTCGAGGTCGCTCAGGCGGCCGGGGTTCGCGTGCCGGGCATGAATCCAGCGCCCGAGGGCCTCACGCCGGCGCAGGTGAAGGCCCGCACGGGGATGGTTGCGGACCTCGCGGCCCGGAGCACGCTCGAGCGGCTCGGCATCGAGTATGCGCCGGCGCCGCCTTCCGACCAGGCGCGGAAGGACCAGTCGGAGTACGCGAAGCAGCCGGGGGCGATGGACCAGGCGTGGCGCGAGTCGGCATCGATCCGCGCGCATCTCGTCTCGCGGGACTGGGAGATCGAGCGGACGCCGGAGATGCTGGCGCACTCCGCGCAGTCGACCTTCGAGCCGGCGGTCCGCGCCCGTGCGGCGGAGAAGGCGCCGGCCAGGGAGCAGGCGGTCGAGCAACCCGCGGACGGCGGCCCGGAGCAGGTTCAGCAGCCGTCCGAGCCGCTCCGGTAGGCGCGTTCGGTCATGGCGTGCGGCGCCGCGCGCGATGCGGCCCCGCACGGCGGTCACAGGTCGCCGGACCGGTCGTTCCGGCGTTGGTCTTCTGGCGATGGATTCTCCGCTTGCCGCGCTTCCGGATCAGGTGGCTCTCGATGTCGAGGCGGGCGTGTCGTACCACCAGTCGGCGGGCGAGGCCCTTCGTTCGCGTTCGGTCGTGAAGGGCCGCGAGGGCGAGGTTCAGGTGCGGGGCTATCAGCCGTACAACGCCGTGCTCCTGCATACGCAGCTGGTCGAGCGGGGGCTGGCGGCCGGGCCGGCGGAGTTCGTGACGCCGACGCAGTGCCGGCGTCTGGGCGGCTCCGTTTTCCCGTCGGCCCAGGCCGAGGAGGACCGTTTTCTGGTCGAGACCGGCGACCGGCGGGGGATTGCGGTCCGGATCGCCGGCTCCCCCGGGGTCCTTCAGCGGCCCGGGGCGTACTACGTGCTCCATGCGGATACGCAGACCGACCTCCCGCCGATGCGCGATCCGCGGGCGGTGAGCGGCGCCGGCGCCGCACCGGCGGCCGAGGACCTGGTTCGCCAGGTGATCCGCGCGTCCGGCGTTCGTCTCGCGCCGCTCGGCCCCGGCGCGCCGTTCGCGCGCGACGGCGAGGGGCTCGTCATCTCCGCTCCCGGCCGCCGTACTTCCGAGCCGGTGTCGGCGTGGGCCTCGGCCGTGGTGGCGGCGGTCGCCGCGGCGGTGTCGGATGACGAGTCGACTCATCACGACGTCCGCATGGCCCGCCTCGAGCGCGACGCTCTCCGGGAGCACAACGGCCGCGCCGCGCGCGCGAAGTCGGGCGTCGCGGTCGAGCCGCATACCGATGAGGCGGCGGCGGTCACGAGCCGGGCGCTGGGCGCGTTGTACGGCCGGGCGGCCGGCGTTCTTGCGCGTCGGGAGGGCGTGCGCGTCGATTTCGACAGGCCCGCCGGGGAAGGGCTGTTCGATGCGGCTTCCCGGTCGTTCCGGCCGCGCGCGGCGCGTCTGTTCCAGGCGCACGGCGGCCGGCAGTCGGAGCTGTTTCAACAGGCGGTTCTCACCGGGTTGTGCGCCCATGTCGGCACGCCCGAGGAGCGCCGGGCCGCGAGCGCGTTGGGGAAGTCGGTGCCGCTGTCGGACCGCCGCCTGGCTCTGGGGCTGGTCGAGCAGCTTGCGGGGGGGCTCCCCGGGCTGGACCGCCGTCCCCGCCTGTCGTCCGACGATCGCGTCGCCCGCGCGCTGATGGTCGGCCAGCTCGCGGCGCGTCCGCTGGTCGAGTCGGCGGGGTTGCCGTACGTGCCCTCCTCGTCGAACGAGGACGTCGATCGACGGCAGGCCGCGGTGGTTCGCGCGGAGGGCCTGCGGAGTTTGTGCGCCGATGCCGGCAACGTCGGTGCGTGGGTGCTCGACCGCGACCGGAATCGCTCGCCCGTGGTGCCCGTCGAGCGGGAAGCCGGCGTTGGCGACGCCGCCCACGCTTTGGGTGCGGTCGCACCGCCGCGTGCGCGCGCCCGGCAGCAGGAGCTCTCGTGGTGACCGCGGGCGCTCGGCCGGCAGACGCGGTCGGTGATTGGCTGCTCCGCGACGTGGCGCGGGGGGCGGCGGCCTTCCAGCGGGATTCCGATGGTCTTGGCGTGACTCGCTTGGTGGATGGTGCTGCCGCTGCCGCGTTCTCCTGCGATCAGGATCTCGTGCTTCGCCAGTCGATGGCGGACCATGGCTGGAGGGCGCCGCAGTTCGTCGCCTCGAGGCCGCCCTCCGCGGACGCGGCGGGTGGCGTGGATCTCCCGGGGCATGCAACGCTGCAGACTCCCGGCCGCGTGGTCGAGGAGCCCGGTTGCCGCCGCGTGTGGCACGTCAGCGTCGCCAGCGTAGCTCCGGCGGCCGCTCCGGCCTGCGTGGACGGCCGGTCCGCCGCGGCGGCCGTCGCCGACGTCCTCGTGCGCGCGGCCGGCGTTCGCCTGGTCGAGCGCGTTCCGGCGGCGCCGCCGGATCCCTGGGCGCTGCCGTCGTCCGCCGTCCATTCTCCGATCCGTCCGGGCGTCGACCACCGGGAGTGGACGTCGAGTGTCCTCCGAGCCGTCCTGTCGGCCGTCGCCTTTTCGTATCCCGCCAATCGGCTCGTTCAGGCGTGGGCCTTCGAGCGGTTCCTCGTCCGTTCGCTCGGCGGAGCGCCGTCGCGGGATTCCGTGCGGGGGCTGCTTCGACGCGCGTACTGGGCGGTCGCGCAGAGCCTCGCGCGTGTCTACGGGATCACGCTGGCGCCGGGGGAGGGGAACCGCGTCGTGTACGAGCCGCGCATCCGGACCCTGGTTCTCGGTCCCGGTCCCGGGGGTCCGCGCCGCTCCATCGATGCGGTCTTCGAGGTGGCGGCCGTGTGCCCGGACTCGGCGGTCCGTGCGGCGGCCGATGCCCGCGACTGGGCCCGCGTTCTCCGTGCGTCCGGGGTGGGCGGTCCGGTGTCTCGCCCGGACTTGGCGGACACCGCGCGCTGGGCGGCCCGGGCGTCTCTCGCCGCCGCCTTCGCGGCCAAGCGCGTGGCCGAGCGGGTCGGGCTCCCGTACTCGGCCGCGGCGCATTGCCGTGCGTGGGCGCGTGCGTCGGTTGAGGTTCTGCGCCGCGAGGGCTGGCGGTCCATCGCGATCGAAGCGGGGAATCTCGCCGGATGGGTCGTGGACCGGGCGCGCGGACTCGCCTGCTGTCCGCTCGCCCTGGAGTAGCCGGTGTTGCCGCTGGAGACGCTCATGCGCGCCGCCGAGGGAGCCGAGCAGGAGATGGCGCTGGTCCACAGGGACTTCGAGGTCGTGGGGCTCGACGCTTGGCTGTCGTCGGCCATCGCCCGCCGTCTCGATCCGGCTCTCGGCGCCCGCGTGGCCCCGGCGCGGTGGTCGGACGCAGTTCTCTCGGCCCTCGAAGGCTTCTACGGCTTTTGGGGCCGGTGGTTCCCCGGCGAGTACCGCCGGGTCCGGCGGGAGTGGATCGTGCTTCAGGCGCGCTGGCGCGGCCGCGGCATCGATCCACCGCCGGGTCTCGATGCCGTCACCGCGCGTCTGTTCCGGGAGGGGCTCGTGGATCCCGAGTGTGTTGCGCCGCGATCCGGGCGCGGCGGCTTCCAGGCCGCGCTCGAGTCGCCGTTCGTGGACGTCTCGGGCGTGTCCCCCGCCGGCGCCTCCAACGGCGCCGGCGAGGGCGCGTCCGCCGCCGGCGTCGATGCCGGGATGGCTGACGACCGTGCCGTCGAGCCGGACGAGCCGTCCGCGAAGCCGCCGGCCGAGCCGGACGGGTCTCCGGCGCCGCTCGTGCATCCCGGCGACGGCGCCGGGGGGCGTCTCCCTGATGGCACTCGAGTGGTTCCGGATGCCGGCGGCGACCTCGCCCCGGCGGCGGTCAGCGGGCGCCTGGACGACGCGATGCGCCGGGGGCCCGAGGCGGTGGACAAGCTGCGCGCGGAGTGGGCGGCGGCCGAGGGGTTCTGGCGCGATTGGAGCCTCTCCCCCGGTGAGCGCGTGAGGGAGCGGTGATGGACATCTCTCCGGTGCTCGCCCGCTCCCGTGACGGTCTCGGCCGGCAGGTCGCCGAGCTTGCGGGTCCGGCCGTATCGCCCCAACGCCGGGATTGCGCGCGCTGGGTCGGCCGCTTTCTCGATGTCGGCGATCTTCGCGTTCAGCGCGCCCGCGTTCATGCCGGCCGACGCGACCGCGGCCGCTCACCGCTGCCCCGCCGCTCGCAGGGCGAACGCCTGTGGGCGGTTCTGGAGATGTTGGCGGACTTCCGCGTCGTGTCCTACCGGAACCTCGCCGAGGAGTGCTTCGACGGCCATGCGTTCACGGCCGGGCGGGGCCTTCGGCGGTTGCTGGAGCAGGGGGTGGTCGCGGTGCGGACGGTTCAGCCCCGGCGGTCCCGCTCCCGCCGCGGGGAGCGCGGCTTCAAGGTGCTGGCCCTCACGCCGGCCGGCGCGCGCGCGGTTCGCGTCCGCCGCGCCGCGCGGGGCTCGGACCGCCGCGTCTGGGAGGGCTTCGTCCGCCCCCGCGAGCTGGAGCACGACGCGGGCGTTTCCGAACTCGTGATCGAAACCGCCGCGCGCGTCACCAGTCTCGGAGGCGCGGTCGAGAGTGTGCGCCTCGAGGCGGAGCTCAAGGCGCAGGTCGCGAGGGCGGAGCGCCGCGGGTCCGGGAAGGCCGAAGCGCGCGCGGTGCGCGCGCGGGCGGCGGCCCGGCTCGGGGTTCCGGTCGATGCGGACGGAACGTGCCACTTTCCAGACGCCCTGTTGGAGGTTCGCGACGCGGAGGGCGTCTTGTCCGTTCTCGCCCTCGAGCTGGTCACCGGCAGCTATTCGCGCCGCCAGGTGCTGCGCAAGATGGAGATGGGCATGGTCCTCGCGTCCCACGGGGTCCGCCTGGTGTCCATGCTCCGTTCGATCCTGCGGGCCGATGACGGCGGCGGCCGCGTGCGGCGCGCGTGGCGGCCGGGTTCCGAGTTCGAGGAGAAGCTGTTCGATGTCATGCGTTGAGGGCGGCGCCGCATGACTCCGGGCCGGTTCTGCGTGGGCATGACGCTTGTCATCACCGTGCTGTTGTCGCTCGTCCTCGCGGCGCAGTTCGACTATCTCGCGGAGTTCTGGATCGTGCTCTGGGCCGATCACGCCGTCCGCATCGTGCTGATGGGCGCCGCCTGCCTGCTCCTGATCGTCGCGGGCACGTATCAGTTCGGCCGGATCATCGTGCTCGGCGAGGTCGGCCAGCGTGTCGGCCTGCTCGAGCGGGCCATGCGCCGCGGCCAGGGCGGCGATCCCGAGCTGCGCGAGGCGCTCGATCGTGAGGAGACCGGTGACTACCTGGGGTGACCGCCGTTCGTCGCTGCGAGGAGGGTTCATGGAGGCAGGCTTCTCGTTCTGTGCTGCTCTGGTCCGGCGGGCGTCCGCGTGGTGCGCGCGGCACGACGCTCTCGTCATCCGGTCGCTTCTCGTCTGCGTCCTGACCGTGTTGGCGGAGCAGGCCGTCGGCGCCGCCGCCGACCCCTGGTCCATGGCCGCCTCGCAGTTTTGCACGCTGTTCACCGGCGTCGTGGGCCGCGGACTCGTGGTGGTGGCGGTCGTCTACGTCGGCTTGACGTACGCGATCGGTGAAAACAATTCGAAGAGCGCTATGGCCGCGCTGGTGTTCGGCGCCGGGATGGTGCTGCTCGCGCCGCAGTTGCTGGTCTTCTTTTTCGGCGGCACCGCCATTACCTGTTAGTCGGGCGCGATTGAGGTTCGGCCCGGGTTTGTGGAGGGCATCGTCGTGCGTATGGTCCGCGGCCGCGCCGTCTGGAACGAATACGGCGCTCTCAACGAGCCGCTCAAGGTTCTCGGCGTCGAGCGCAGTCTGTTCTTCGTCAGCCTGACGTGCGCGCTCGTCATGTTCATTGCGATGGATGCGCTGCTTCTCGGCGTGATCACGTTCGCGCTCTTCTGGCTCGTGGCCCGCGTCGCGACCGCTTACGACGATCTCTTCATGGTCGTCGTCCGCGAGACGCTCCGGAATCCCGGCGGCTGGTTCGATGCCGGAGATCCCGGGACCCGTCCGTGGACGGTCGTGATCGACGAGTCCGATTCGCGGAACTGAGGATTCGCCATGCCGATCACGACCCTCGGCCGGCCGCTCGCCCATCAGTACCCGTGGTGGGGCTTCGTGGACGACCGCTTCTGCATCACCCGCGCCGGCCGTCTGCTTGCCGTCTCGCGTCTCGTCCCCCTGCCGGCGGACGGTCTGTCGCCGAACGACGTGGACCGGGTCGTTCAGCACTGGTCCCGCGTTCTCATGGGGTTCGGCCCCGACGTCCGCGTGTGGTGGGTGGTCGACCGGTGGCGGCGGTCTTTCGAGCCTCCCTCCGGCGTCGGGGGACTCGCCCAGGTTGCGGACGCCAAGCGCCGCGCCTACGTGGCGGAGCGCGTCCGGGAGTACTCCGTGCATCTCGTATGGGAGTTCGACCGGTCGCTGCCCGCGCGCGTCGGCGGCGCGCCGGAGGGCGGCAGGGCTTGGCTGCTCCGCTACGTGCGGAACTGGCTTCACTCCCGCCGCAATCCGGATCTCACGACGGTCATGCGCTCGGTCCTGACGGAGGCGGTGCGCGACGTCCGCAACGAGCTCGCCGGGCACGAGGCGCGGCTTTCGTCGGGCGCGCGGGTCGTTCCCGCCGGCGTCCCGGAAGCCGTTCGCGTTCTGCATCGGCTCTGCAACGCCGGTCAGGGCGACTGGGTCGACGGACTCGAGACGCGCTTCGGTCTCAACTGGCGGCTCGCTTCCCGTGACGTCTCCGTCACGCGTTCGGGTGTCACGGTCGGCGGCCAGCAGGTCCGGGTCTGGTCGTTGGCGTCGGTTCCCGGGCAGGTCGTCGGCAACTGCCTCGATGGACTGTACGGCCTGAACGCGGACTTCTCGCTCGTCCTCGGCTGGCAGGGCGTGGCGCGGCAGAGCGCGCGCGGGCGCATCCGTAGCGCGCAGCGCCATCATTTCCAGGCGCGTTTCTCGCTCAGGGCCGCGATGGGCGAGGGCGGCACGGCCACCGGCCTCGAGGACGCGGGGGCGGCGTCGGAGGTGTCCGTTCTCGGCCAAGCGCTCGTCGACCTCCAGGCCGGTGACGTGGGATTCGGCGAAGCGCACCTGTCCATCGCGGTCCGCGCGGCGACGGACTTCGAGTTCAACGAAGCGGGCGCGGTCCTCGAGCGCGTCGTGGGCGGCATCGACGGCAAGCTCGTCCGGGAGACCTACGGGCTCCCGCCGGTCTGGTTCGGCCGCCTGCCCGGACAGACGGCGGTCGAGCCCCCGCGGCGCCTGTTCCTCACGTCCCCCCTCGTTTCCGCGATGGCGCCGATCATCGGTCCGCCCCGCGGTCACGCGCGTTGCCGGCACCTGGATGCGCCGGTGCTCACCACGTTCGAGACGCCGTGGGGTACGCCCTACGGCTACGACCTGTTCGGCGGCTCCGACGTCGGGCACACCCTGGTTCTCGGCGCGACGGGTTCCGGCAAGAGCTTCCTGCTGAACTTCCTGCTGGTCCAGGCGCTGAAGTACGACCCGCGCGTCCTCGTGCTCGATCTCGGCCGGAGCTACGAGTACCTCACGAAGTTCGTCGGCGGGCGCTATCTCGCCATGGCGCAGGGGGGCGGTCTCGACGCGTCGGCCGAGCCCGCGATGCGCTTGCAGCCGTTCGCCCTGCCGCGTACGGTGCGCAGCCGGCAGTTCCTGGTCGCGTGGATCCAGCGGCTCCTCGAGATCGGGAAGTACGAGTGCCGGGCCGACGACGTCACGGACCTCGCCGACCGCGTCGCCGACGTCTTCCGCATGAGTCCGGCGCGCCGCAGCCTGTCGTCGCTCCGCAGGACGTTGCCGAAGCGCATGTGGGCGGCGCTCAGCCGGTGGGTCGAGGGCGGCGCGTGGGCGCCCTGGTTCGATGGTCCGCCGGGAGAGCTGGACGAGTGGGCCGGCTGGCAAGTCGTAGACCTCGCCGGCGCGGACCGGCATCCCGACTGGTGCGAGGCGGCCCTGTGGTTCCTTCTGGAGCGCATGCGCCTCGTCATGGAGCGGGAGTCGGAGCGCGGCCGCCTGAAGATCCTGGTCGTCGACGAGGCTTGGCGCTATCTGAAGGACCCGGCCGTCGCGCAGCAGCTCGCCGAGGCCGCCAAGACGTGGCGCAAGCGCAACGGCGTCCTGATTCTCGCCACGCAGTCGGCGGGGGACGTGACGGGGACCGCGCCCGAGCTCCTCGAGTCGATGCCGACGAAGCTGTTTCTCGGCAATCCGGCGTTCCCGGATGCGGCGGCCGATGTCCTGGGCCTGTCGGCCCCGGAGGTCGAGACCATCCGCGAGCTGGAGCAGAAGCGCGAGCTCTACATCCATCGCACCGGAGGATCGGCTGTCGTTCAGTTGGCGGTCGATCCCGAGAGCTACTGGCTCTACACGTCGGACGCTACGGATGCGGTCCGCCGGCAGGCGGCGGTCGAGCGTTGGGGTCTGCCGGGAGCGTTGATGCGGCTTGCCGCCGGCGTCGACCGGGACGTCGGCGGCGCGGCGGGGAGGACGGAGGCGGTGGCGTGATTGCGGTGTCTTCGGGGAGGGGTCTCATGCTGGTCAGGATTCTCGTCGGTTCGTTGCTCGCGGCGGCGGGGGCCGCCGCTCAGGAGGCGGGCGATCGCACGCCGATCCGGAGCGTCACGGCGTCGCCGTCTCAGCCCATCGTGATCTTCACCCGGGTCCGCACGGTGACGACGATTCGCCTTCCGGAGGGCGAGGAGATTCTGCACACCGTCGCCGGGGACGGTCCCAACTGGGACCTCACGGCCCGCGGCCGCGAGATCAACGTCAAGCCGCTCGTCGCGGGGTCGGTCTCGAACGTCACCGTGTCGTGCGCCTCCGGCGCGGTCTACACGTTCACCGTCGTCGAGGACGCCGAGGCGCTCACCGACTACGTGGTGACGGTCGACGTCGAGCCGGAGGACCCGGTCATCCTTCCCGTCGAGCCGGGCGCGGTCGACGTGCGGTACCGGCCGGCGTCCCTCGTCGGCGGCTTCCGCGAGCGCCTCGACGCCTACCGCACCCGGCGGGACCGCATTCTCGAAGAGGGGCGCATCGAAGTCGACCGCCTGTGGGCCGATGCCGAGCGCCGGCAGGACCGGTTCGCCGAGAGGTTCGCCCAGCGCGTGCGCCTGCCGTACCTGGTCACCGAGGAAGCCTACGGCGTGCCGTTCCTTCTGCGGGACCTGTGGACGGACGGCACGTTCACCTACCTGCGGACCGAGGGGCAGGAGATTCCGGCGGTCTACGCGTGGCGCGCCGGTTCGTCGGCCCTGGTGCACGCCGACGTCGAGCCGGACGGGTTGATCGTGGTCGACCAGGTGATACGCCACGGCACGTTATCGCTCGGCGGTGAGGAGGCGTGGTTCGGTCTCGCCTCCGAGGGCGGACGCATGCCGCAACGGCGCGCCGGGTTCTTCGATCGCAATTTCGCGGCGCCGCCGCGCATGTACTTCACGTGGGGCGCCGTCGCGGGCGTGCTCGCGGCCGTGTGGGGAAGGTGAGCCGTGCGTATCTGCTGTGTCGTCTTGCTGATGTCGGCCGCGTTCCCGGCCGGCGCGCAGGTGCCCCAGGGCTCGGTCGAAGCGGGCGTCCGGGGCGGCGTCGCGCTCGCCGAGGTCGTCACCCGCGTCGGCTTCGAGACCACCGTGGTTCTTCCCCTCGACTGGCGCGTCGTGGAGCGGCGCCTGGGCGACCCCGCTCGCTGGGTCGTCACCGGCGGCGGCCACCTCACGATGGTCCGGCCCCTGGCCCGCGGCGCCGCGACCAATCTCGGTCTGGTGCTGGCGGACGGCCGCGTCGTCTCGGTCGGCCTGCGCGAGAGCGATCTCCTTCCCGTTCACACGGTCGTCCGCCTCGGGGAAGCGATCGAGTCTCCCGATTCGGCCGCCGGCGGCCGGTCTTCCGATGAGGCGGGCGCCGTGTCTTCCGATCGGGCGGGCGGCGTCGAGGACGTCGTGGCCGGCACGCCGGGCGAGGAGCCGATCTTCCTGTCCGCGGTGGACGTCGAGGCGATCCGCGCCGAGGAGGAGCGCACGCTGCTTGCGCTCCGGGAGGCGGAGGCCGAGGTGCGCGACCGCGTCGCCGACGCCGCCGCGGCCGCCGAGGAGGCCGTCGAGCAGTTCGAGGCCGACTACCCGCGGCGCCTCCACTTCGTCTTCGAGTTCAACCCCGGCGTGGACGTGACGGCCGCCCCCTACTGGGTGGAGGGGATGTGGCACGACACGCAGAGCACGTTCATTCGCTTCCGCCGGGTGCTGGTCGACGAACTGGTCGTGGCCGGCTTCATGCCCGACGGATCGGCGCGCGTTCTTCCCCATGAGGTGCTCGGCGTCGGGCTGGTCGTCCGCATCGGCGGCGTGGTCGAGGCGGGCATTCTCGGCGTCGGCGACCTGGGCGCGGGCGTGCCCTGGCGCATGAGAGCGGAGGCGGAGCCGTGGCAGACTGGCGCGTGAAGATACCGTCCGGCGTGCTTCCCAAGAACCTGCCGGTCTATGTCGGCTTGGCGCTGGCCGGTGTCGTCATCATCGCGATGCTGCTCACCGGGTCGGGCGCTCCTCCGCCCGCCGGCGAGCCGGCCGGGGACGCCGCCCTCGATGCCGTTCTCGCCGATGCCCAGGGTATCGCGAGCCCGGTCCTCCGGCAGGGCGAACGGCTCCGCGAGGAGCGGGAGCGTCTCGAGGCGCAGACGGCGGCGGCCGAGGAGGCGCGCGCCGACGCCGCCGCGCGCGCCGAGGAGGAGAGCCTGCGCGGCGCGCGGCAGGAGCTGGAGGCGGCGCGGCAGGCGCTCCTCGAGGCGCGGCGCATTCAGGACGAGGCCGACGGCGCGGGGCTGCCGCCCGGCGCGGTCGGCGCCGAGGTGCGCACCGCCCTTCAGAGCGTCGAGGAGCGCGAGCTCCGGGAGGTGCTGCGGCTCGAGGAGATCGAGCGGTACACCCGCTCGTTGCGCGAGCCGGCGGTCGTCGGGGCCGCGGGACCGCCCCCGCCCCGCGCGCCGGTTGCGCCGGCGTCGCCGGTGATCACCGGCGACGCCGCGTTCGATCGGCGGATCATGGAGACTCTCGCGGCGCCGGCCGGCGGCTCGCCGGCTCCGCTCGGTACTCCGCCCGGCGCCGCGCGCCGCTCGGCGCCGGAGATCGTGGCTCCCGATCCGCCGCCGGCCGCTCTAGCCGCTCGGCCGCCCGATGCCGGTTCGCTTCGGGACGTGTACCCGGCCGGCGGCGACGCCGCGGTCTCGGAGTCGCCGGGCGCCGGTTCCGCCGCCGTCGCGCGCTGGGCGGACGTCCCGGAGGGACTCGACCTCGTTTATCAGGGGCGGATGCTCCAGGCGGTCCTCCAGACCCAGCTGGCCGGCGACTTCACGGGTCCGGCCCGAGCCTTGATCACGGTGCCGGTCCGCACCCGCGACCGCACCCGCGTCGTGATTCCCCGCGGCGCCCTCGCCCTCGGAGAGGCCCAGTCCGTCGCCAACGGCTTTCAGACCCGTCTCGCCGTGGCCTTCTCCCGGCTGGTCTTCCCGGACGGCCGGTCCGTGCGCATGAGCTTCCAGGGGCTGTCGGCGCTCGGCGAGACCGGTCTGACGGACCAGGTCAACCGGCACTATCTCTCGACCATCGGGGCGGTGGGCGCGGTGGGGCTCCTGGCCGGCCTGTCCGCGGGCGGCGGCGGTCAGGGCTACTTCGATCCCGCCCGGCAGCAGTTCTCAGTGGCCGCCATCCGGTTCCTCGACCGGTTCATGAACCGGCTGCCGGAGGTTCGCATCCGGGCGGGGCACCCCGTCCGCATCTATCTCACGCAGGACCTGCTGGTCCCGCGCGCGTAAGGGGGGGGATCTCGATGAACCGCAAGGCTCGCGCGTACTCCGTTCTCATCGTGCTGGCCGTCCTCTTCGCGTCGTCCCGGCCGGCGGTCCGGCCGGCCCGGGCGTTCTTCGGCCTCGACCCGGCGAGCTGGATCGTCGTCGGGCAGATGGCCTCGGTGGTCAGCAACCTCATGGCCATGCGCGACACGATGATGCGCATTCGGGACGAGGCCCTCAACAGCTACCGCGGGCTCGTGGATCCGCTGGACGACTTCGCGGGGCAGATGCGCCGCGCGCTCGGCGAGGGCGGTGCGTTGGACTTCAGCGCGTTCCAAGGCGCCGACCCCCGCCGGCTCGAAATGCCCGAGTGCTCCGCCGTCCCGCCGGACGAGGAGGGCGCGGTGCCGTGCACGCCGGACGGGTTCCCCCCGGAGAACGGCGTCTTCGCCGGCCTGGGGACCCTGGCCCCCGATGTCGTGCAGTCGCTCGGGGAGGGGCACGCGGTCCGGGCGGCGGCGTTCGAGATGCAGTTGGCCGAGGCCGGCCACCGGGAGCTGCTGGTCGAGGAGGCCCGGGTCGCGATCGGCCTGTACCTCGGGTGCGAGCTCGATCAGGACGCCGCGGACCGCCGAGGCGTCATCGTCTGCCCCACGTCCCGCACATGGACGGCCGCAGAGCGCGAGGGCCTTCGGAATCGCCTCATCGACGCCGTGAACGACCTGAGCACCCAGGACTGTCCGGCGGCCGGCGCCGGCGGCGCCGGGCAGGGCCGCTGCGCCTCGCTCGCGCAGCACCGTTCGCTCCTGGTCGCCGCCTCGCAGGCGCAGGCGAACCTCCAGGCGCTGCTTCTCAAGCTCGACGCAGAGGATGCCGACCGCGGTCGGCGCGAGTTCGAGCGGGAGCTTGCCGCGGAGGCGCGGGAGGAGCAGGCGCGGCTCGATCGCCTGCGTTTCCTCGCCGAGCTCGACCTGTCGCTCGACACCGCCGAGGGGCGCGCCAACGTCCTGCCGGGGCCGTTGCATGCCCGCAATCCCGACGCCCGGCCGTTCGGCGGCGGCCTGTTCGTTCATTGAGATGGTCATGCGGTTCAAGCAGCGCGTCGCCGTGGTTCTCGCCGTCGTGTTCCTTCTCGGCCGCCCCGCGGCCGTCGATGCGGGCTGGGCGGGCATGCTCGTTCAGGTCGCCGCCATGCTCTCCCAGGTGCGTTCCTACGTGCAGACGGCGGAGGCCTACGTCAACCAGGCGCAGGCCGAGGTGCGGGGGCTCCTCGACCCCGGAGGACTTGTCTCCGGCATCCGGTCGCTCGCCGATTGGCGCGGCCTGTTCGCCGAGCTGACGGATATCGGGCCGCTGTGGGAGCCGTTCACCGAGACGCGCGCCATCGTGAACGACGCCGCCCTCAACTACCGGCAGGCGGCCGGCTTCGGCGGCTACGACTTCGGGTCGGTCGGCGGCTTCCTGGCGTTCCTCGACTCGCAGCCCATCGGCTGGACCGCCGGCAAGCAGTCGGTCTGGCAGGCGCTCGTCGACGACCTCGGGATGCCCCCGGAGGTCATGGAGCACGCCCGGCGCGCCGAGCGCCTGCGGCGGCGCGCGGTGGACCTGCGGTACGCGCGCACCCTCGACACGACGCTCGCGGCCGCGGCGGTGCTCGGCGATCAGGCCGTTTCCGAGTACGGCGGCCGGGGGCTCCTGGCGGAGACGCAGGACGTCCTCGACGGCGCCCGGCGGGTCACGGGGGGGGCGTCCGATCCCAGTCCCGCGTTGAGCGAGGCGGAGGCGGCGGGGACCGCGGCGCAGCTCGCGTCGCTCTCCGCGCACCAGACCGCGGGCGCCCTCGCGCTCCGCGCCGCGCAGCTGTCCGTCGAGGCCCGGGACATCCGGCTCGACGCGCACCGTGCCGCCGCGGACGCGCAGCGCACGCTCGATCGACTCCGGCATCTGGCCGGGGCCGCGGTGCCGCCGATGACCGGCCAACTCGGGAACGACCCGATGGGCGCGCTCCGCAGCGGCGCCTTCATGGACGCCTGGTGATGTCCTGGTTCCGCCGCCGCGCCCGCGCCGCGCTGCTGCTGGGGCTCCTCGCCGGCCCCTTCGGCGGGCTCCTGCACGCGCAGGCGCCGCCGGCGGACCCCGGCGGGTCGGCCACGCGCTGGTCGTTCGACTACGTGCAGGCCGCCGTCAGCGACCTCGTCAACAGTCCCCTTCCGCCCGCGTTGGGGGGCGTCACCATCCAGCAGTACTTCCACGACATGGGCATGCGCCTGTGGGGGGCCATCGCCCTGATCATGGTCGTGGTCCAGGGGCTGAAGGTCTCGATGGGGGCGCGGCTGGACCTGTGGGGACTGGTCGGATTCCTGCTCTGGATCGCGTTTCCGCTGATGGTCCTCGAGGGGTTCTACACGCCGTACCCGGTCTTCGGCAACCAGACCTTCATCACCCTCGTCGTGGGCCAGGGTCAGGAGCTGGCCGCCGCCCTGAACGAGGCGGGCGGGGCGTTCACCCAGATGTTCGATGACGTCAACGAGCTCCTCGCCGGCGTCGCCCGACAGCTCGGCATCGCGTTCACCAACATGGGCTCGCTCGACGGCCTGTTCCGCGGCTTCGCGGCCGTGCTCGGCGCCGTCTGGGCCGTCAGTTGGGCGGCCGTCGTCGTGGCCGTCAGCGTGCTCGTGCTCCTCGTCGCCGCGATCCTCGTCTACACCCAGGTCGTGTGGGCCAACGTCGCGATCGGCCTCCTGACGGTCATGGGTCCGGTGTTCGTCCCGTTCCTGCTCGTCGAGCAGTTGGCGTTCCTCTTCTGGTCGTGGTTCAAGGGGCTGCTCCAGTACAGCCTGCAGGTCGTCGTCGCGGCGCTGCTGCTCCGGATGATCTCGTCCATCGCGGCGTTTCCCCTCGAAGGGATGTCCCTGTTCGTCGAGAGCATCGCGTCGTTCGACCCCGCCGGCGGCGTCGACCCGTTCACGCACGCGCACCGCGAGGTCGTGGTGCGCGTGGTCACCTGGGTCCCGGTGATCCTGGCCGCGCTCCTGCTGAGCTTCAAGGTCGGGGAGCTCACCCAGATCATGATCGGCGGCTCGCAGAACCTCAGCTCCGGGCTCACGGGCATCGCGGCGGCCGCGGCGGCGACCCTCGCCAGCGGCGGAGCCGCCGTCGGCGGGGGCCTCGCCTCGGCCGGGCTCGGCAGCCTGTCGCGCGGCGCCGCCGCCCACGGCATGAAGGGCACGGCCGCCTTCCTCCAGCGCGGCGCGCAGGCCGCCGGCCGGATCTCCCGGCACGCCCGCGGCCGCAAGGCATCTCAACCGGATCAGGACGGATAAGGACGGTATGGCGTGGAAGTAGACGCTCGCGAGTTCATCGACGTTTGGGCCGAGCACGTGCGGCGCGCCCGGCACTACCGGGTGCTCGTCCTCGTGCTGACGCTCTGCCTGGGACTGCTCCTCCTCGTGCTCTGGGGGGTCGCGCGCCGGCCATACCCGCCGCCGGTCGTCGTCCGCGTCGACGACGTCGGCCGGGCGCAGGTCGTGGACTATCTGCCGGAGGCCATCGAGCCTGCCGGCCCCGAGGTCACCTACTTCCTCCACGAGTTCGTGGTGGGGCAGTACGGCCGGCGCCGCGCCGTCATCGAGTCCCGATGGGAGGAGAGCCTCTGGTTCACCAGCGCCGAGGTCAGCGTCCAGCTCTCCGAGCAGTACGGCGACGAGGTCGCGGCGTTCATCGCGGGGACTGCCGGCGAGGGCGACGTCGCGATCGAGGACGTCGCCATCCGCGTTCTGCCGAACCCCCGGGCGCCGCACGATGCCGAGATCGCGTTCGACCGCGTGACGATGGCCGGCGGGCGCGCGCTCCGCAGCGAGCCGTGGTCGGTGAACCTCCAGTTCGCGTTCACCGAGGTCACGCCCGACCTCGTGTTCACCAACCCCATCGGGCTCATGATCACGTTCCTCGAGTCGACCGTCGTCCGCACGACGGGCGAGGAGGGCCGTTAGCGTGGAGGCGGTGCGGGCCGAGTCCGCGCTGCGCGAGGCCGGTTTCGAGCCCGGCGCCGCGCGCTTCATCGCGCTGGTCGTTCTCGCCGGCGGGGTGTTCGTGCGCGGCATGGCGGCGGCGTGGCTGAATGACGACGACCCGCGGCGGAAGCGGACCTCGCGCTTCATCGACCGGCTGTCGCCGGCCTGGGGCGCCGCGTTCGGGCGCGACAAGGGCGTCGTCGCGCACCGCGTGGGTCCCCACGTCGTCCACCACTGCAGCGGCCGGGGGCTGTACCGGGCGGTCGGCGCGGAGAACAGCCGCTATCGCCGCGCCCTCGACCCCGGCGACCTGCCGCGTCTCATCGCCCGCCTCGTCCGCGTCGCCGCCGCCCTGTCCCGGCCCGCCTGGCCGTGGCTCTTCTCCATCGAGGCCCAGCTCGCGATGGCCGACTCGCTGGGGCTTTCCCGCGACGCCGTGCCGCGGCGCGTGTACGGGCTCCGCCAGAAGAACGAGGTGTTCTTTCCCGACCGCCCCCTGATGGCCCTGGCGTCCGACCGGCTGGTGATCGTCCATCCCCACGCCGACGACGACCTCGTGGACAACACCAGCAGCCTCCGGACCTGGTGGCGGCACTACGCGCCGTTCGTCGATGCGCTCTCGGCCGCCGGCGTCCAGGTGTCCCTCCGGGTCGCCCGCGCGCCCTCGACGGCGGTCGATCCCGTCGTCGAGGAGCTGCTCGCGTTGTGGGAGGCCGACGGGGCGGCGATCGAGTCGGTCCGGGAGATCTGGTTCGTCAGGGAGGAGCTGCGGCGCCTCGAGGGCGCCCACCCCGCCGTCGTCGACGCCTACGGCGGCGCCGATGGCGCGGCCGCCCGCCAGGCCGCTCTCGCGGACCGGCTCGCCGCCCTCGGTTCGGACCTCGGCGGGGGTGCGGCCGACACCGGGCTGTGGACCGCCGAGGGGGTCCCCGAGTCATGGTGATCCGCGTTCTCGTCGGCTGCTCGGTCACCGCCGGGTGGGTGTGGCTCCATCCGCTCCCGGCCGACGACCGGTTCCTGCGGTTCATCGGGGAGCAGAGCCCGCTCTGGTACTGGCCGATCGTCGCCTGGTCCGCGGTCTCGCCGGCGGTGGTCGCTCTCGTGGCCGGCTCGGTGGCGCAGTCGGCGTGGCGCGTGTGGTTCGACCGCGGGGGACTCGGGGGCGGCGGCCGGGGCCAACTCCCGCCGTGGCCGCAGGCCGAGGACGACCCCGAGCCGTCCCTCGTCATCGGCGAGGTCCATCACCGGACCCGTCTCGAGGAGTCCCGGAACCCGCGCTGGCTCGTCATCCCCGAGAAGGGGCTCTACACCGGCACCATCGTCTTCGGCGCGGTCGGCACCGGCAAGACCAGCGCGTGCATGCGGCCGTTCACCGGTCAGCTCCTGCGGTGGCAGGCCGGTGATCCGGACAAGCGGGCGGCGGCTCTCTGCCTCGAAGTCAAGGGCGACTTCTGCCACGACGTCCGCGAGATGCTCGTCGACGCCGGCCGGGGCGGCGATTACATGGAGCTCAACCTCGACCGGGACGGGTTCGCCTGGAATCCGCTCGACGCCCCGTGGCTCGATTCGGCCAGTCTCGCCTACACCATCGCCTCCCTGCTCAACCAGCTCTACGGCAAGGGCAAGGAGCCGTTCTGGCAGCAGGCGTACAGCAACCTCGCGCGTTGGATCATCGAGCTCAAGCGCCTCGAGTATCCGGCCTGGGTCACCCTCAGGGACATCTACCGCTACGCCCTCGATCAGGAGGGTCTGGGCCGCGACATCAAGGCGATGAAGACCACCCTCGAGGAGCGGTGGAACTGTCCGAACGTGTGGGAGGTCTGCATCGGCTGGGAGGCGTACCGCGAGCACGCCGGCAAGCTGGCGCTCTGGTCGTGGGTCGACGCGGGCGGCGGGCGGAAGTGCACCCGGCAGGCTGCCCGCGAGGACATCGAGCCGCTGCTCGCCGTCCTGCGCGGCGACCTCGGGGTCGACGCCGAGGTCGAGGAGAGCTACGCCGGGATCCCGCCCGGGCTCGGCCGCAGCCGACAGATGGACCTCAAGGTCGACCAGTTCGCGATCCACGCCGCAGTACAGCGTTGGTTCGAGCACGACTGGTCGGGTCTCGCCGAGCAGACGCGCACCAACGTCGTCGAGGGGCTGTCGGTGTTCCTCGCGGTCTTCGATCTCCCGGAGGTCGGGCGGAAGTTCGCGCCGCCGTGCCCCGACGGCGACTCCGGCGTCTCGATGGGGCTGCCGCCGTGCCTGCCGCCGCTCGCCGACGTCATGGAGAGCGGCAAGGTCCTGGCCCTCAACATGCCCGCCGGCACCAACCCGAATCTCTCGCGCGTGCTCGGCGTCATGCTGAAGCAGAGCTGGCTCTCGACTCTGCTGCTGCGCCCGGCCCTGATGAAGCAGCCGTGGAACCGGGACCGGTACTGGCGGCCGGTGCTGTTCATCTGCGACGAGTACCAGCAGTTCGCCACCGTGGGCGAGAGCGATCCGTCCGGCGACGAGAAGGCGTTCGCGCTGACCCGGCAGAGCCGGTGCGTCCCCATCGTGGCCACCCAGTCGATCTCCACCTTGAGGTCCGCGCTCGGCGCCGGCGAGTCGTGGCGCGCGCTCCTGCAGACGCTTCGCACCCGCGTCTTCCTGCCCCTGGGCGACGACTCGTCCGCCAAGACGGCCTCGGACCTCTGCGGACAGGTCTCGCGCATGAAGGCGTCCTACTCCGTCTCCGAGAACACCTCGCGCGCCGGCGTCAGCTGGCTCTCGGGCCGTACCGGCGGCGGCGGGTCGTCCGCCGGGCTGTCCAAGAGCTACCAGGACCGCCGCGAGGCGCTCTTTCCGCCGCGCGACTTCACCGTGATGGGCAACTACCAAGCCATCGTCCAGGCCTTCGACGGCCGGTCGGTCCAGGATGCGACCCGCTGCTACCTCCTGCCCGACTACGCGCCCCGCATGCCGTGGTGGCGCGCCAGGGAGAAGGGGTTGTTCTGATGAGCGGCGAGGTCAGTCTGCAGGCCGTTGCGGAGTTCCTGCCGGATCTCGGGCCCTTCCTCGAGGACGACACGGTCTCGGAGATCATGATCAACGGTCCCGGCCGGCTCTACGTCGAGCGGGGCGGCGTTCTGCGCCGCGTCGACGGCGTCGCCGGTACTCTCACGCAGCCGCTCCTGGAGTCGGCCGCGAACCAGATCACCCGTCCCTACGGCTTCGACCTTCGCACCGAGCCCGTCGTCGACGCGCGGCTCAGCGACGGCTCCCGGGTCGCGGTGTGCGCGCCGCCGGCGTCGCCCGACTTCGTGATTACCGTCAGGCGGTTCGGCAAGCGCCTGTTCACGGCCGCGGACCTCGTGCGGATGGGCTCGGTCCCCCGGGAGGTCGTCGATGCGGTGCGGGACACGGTCACGGGCGGCGGGAACGTGCTCATCGCCGGCGGGACCGGCTCGGGCAAGACGACGCTCCTCAACGCGTGTGTCGGTCTCCTGCCGCCCGACGATCGCGTCATCGTGATCGAGGACACCATCGAGATCCGCGTCGCGCATTCCAATTGCGTTCGCCTCGAGGCCCGCGGCTTCTCCGGGGATGGCGTCACCATCCGGGACTTGGTGCGGCATACGCTGCGGCACCGCCCCGACCACATCGTCATCGGCGAGGTGCGCGGGGCGGAGGCCGCCGACGTCATCCAGGCGCTCGCCACCGGCCACGGCGGGTCGCTCACCACCGTTCATGCGTCGAGCTGCGAAGGCGCGCTGAACCGCATCGCGGCGTGCGCGATGCAGGCGCGGGACGCGCTGCCCTGGGACGTCACCTGCCACGCGGTGGCGGCGGCGTTCCAGCTCGTCGTCCGGAAGGCCCGGGTCGACGGCGTGCGCGCCGTCCGCGACGCGATGGCGGTGCTCGGCTACGACCCCGACGCCCGCCGCTGGCTCGTGCGGCCGGTGTGGCGCGAGGAGACCGCCGTGCCGTCTGCAACTGACGTTGCCGCCTGGAAGCCCGTCCTGGGGGCGCCCGGCGTCTTCGTGACCGATCCCGAGCCGGTGACGGTGGCGGATCTCCTGCGAAACCTCGGCGACACGCGGCGGGCGACGGCCACGCGGCGGCTCTGGCGGCGGCGGGCGTCCCGGCGGCGGCGTCCCCGCGAGGCGGCGCGCCGGTAGGCGGTGGTCATGACGGTCGATGCCGTGGTCGAGCAGGGCGAGACGGAGCGCGTGGACCTCGAGGTCGCGTTGGCCCAGGCGGAGGAGTTCGCCCGGCGCCGCCGCGCGCTCGACGAGGCCCCGGCCGAGTCCGCGACGGCTGCTCCGCCTGCCGACGATGCTCGGGCGGCGGCGTCTCCGGCCGCTTCTGCTCAGGCGGCGGCCGGCGACGAGCGCCGCCGCGCGGCCGACGTCATCCAGGAGCTGCTCGGCGTCCGGGGCGTCGGCGACCGGCGCGTCGCGGACCTCATCGTCGATCAGCTCGGCTCGGCCGGCGTCGACACGTCCCGCCTGGTCGAGGAGATCCGGGCGGCGCACGAGCGCGACCGCGTGTCGGTGGCGGCCGAGACCGTCGCCGGCCAGTTGCGGCACGTGCTCGAACAGGTCCAGCGCACGGCGGCCGCCTCGGGCGCGGCCGTCGACGTGCGCCTCAAGGAGATGGAGTCGCTGGCCTACGCCGTGATCCAGGCCGCGCTGATGGCGCAGGCGGTCCTCGAGTTGGCGGAGCGCTCCGGCGGGCGGATCAGCCAGCGCCTCCAGGACATCGTGCGCGGCGCCGACGAGGTCCTGACGGCGGTCGGCTCGGCGCACGCCGAGGTCATGGCGGCCGAGAAGGCCGCCGCCCGGTGGGTCGAGTACGCCGCCACGGTCGGCCGCGGCCTCTGGTGGTGGGCGCTCGTGGGCGGGTTCGTCGGCGGGACGGTCGGCGTCTTCGTGACCGTGTTCTTCGCGTTCTGGAGGTGACGTGATGGCTCGACCCGCGCTGGCCGATACCGGCGGTCTCCCGGAGGGTTCGTCCTTCCCGGGCTCGCGTCTGCGCGCCGTTGCACGGCCCGAGGCCTCTCCGGTCGCCGTCTCGCCCGGCGCTCGTGCGGCGGCCGCCGGGCGGTCTTCCGACGGCGATCCGGACGATCCGGCCGCCTCCGGGCGGAGCCCGCGCCGTTCGGATGGCGGCGTCGACGGCGGCCCTGGAGAGCCGCCCGCGCAGACGGGTCCTGCTCGCGCCGAGGACAAGCCGGACAACCCGCCCGAGAGCCTTGCGCGCCGTCTTGCGCGCGCCGGCGACCGGGTCGACCAGGTCGTCTGCATGTACCTCGTCGAGTGCTTCGAGGACGTCGTCCAGAAGGCCGTCGCCCGTTTCGACCGCCGCCTGGACCGGGCGGTCCGGACGCCGGCTGCCGACGTGCCGGCTCGCGTCGCCGAGGAGCTGGATCGAAGCCGCTCGGAGTTCCGCCGGGACCTCGCCGATACCTCGCAGTCCGTGCTGCAGGAGGTTCGTGAGGCGCTGGGCGCCGAGTACCGCCTGGGGGATGGGGCTTCCGCCGTCCATCCGCCGATTCCGCGGGGACCCGATCCGGGCTCGGCGCAGGTCGAGGCTGCGCGTGAACAGTTCCGGCGGGATCTCGAGGACGAGCGCGGCGCCGCGGCGGCGGCGGTGCGCGATGCTCTCGGGGGCGGCCACCGGGTGCAGGCGGTTTCCGGTCCGGCCCTGCATCCCGCCGCTTCCGTGGAAGCGCCCTCCCGGTCCGGTTCCGCCGGTGCGGCGCCCACGGCGCCGGACGCGGCGGATCCCGTCGATGCCGGTTCCGGTCCCGTTGAAGCCCGCGAGGCGCGCGCCGAGCTGGTCGGCAGCCCCCGCGCGGTCGTCGTGGGGCACTTGACCCAGGCCGGGCTCATGGTCGCGGCGGCCCGCGGTCCCGCGGCGCTCTGCGCGATGGCGGAGCGCATCGACCGGTCCCCGTTGCGTCAGGCCGGTCTCGAGACCGTGGGCGCCGACCCCGTGCTCCTGCGGGTGGCGAGCGACGCGCACCGCGGTTCGCGACCCGTCGAGGAGTCTCCGATCGAGCACCTGGCGTCGGACCTGGCTGCGCGTCACCTGGCGCGCTGCCGGGACGATCCGGAACTGGCGGACCGGGACGAACGGCGGTTCTCCCGCACGCGTGCGGCGCTTCGTTCCGGTCCGCTCGCCCGGCACGCGGACGCCGCCGAACAGCCTCTCGCCGCCGTCTCCCGCGTCGAGATCGATTCCCGGCTCGGCCGCGTGCCGGACCGGCTGCCGCCGGAGAAAGACCTCGGCGGCCGGAAGCTCAGCCTCGAGGGACGGGCCTGGGTGGACCGGATGCGCCGGAGCGGCGTGGTTCCCGATGCGGCGGGGGCCGATGCGGTGGTCGTGCCGGGCTCCGCGCGTGGTCCGGTGCGCAGTCTCCTCGGCCGGCGGGCGCAGGGCTTCGACCGCGTTCTTCAACTCGCGGAGACCCGGCGGGGGGCGTTGGCGCAGGCCGTCTCCACGCGGCTGCTCCGGTGGGGGACGTCGGGCGGCTCCGCGCGCTTGAAGGCGGTGGGTCTCGTGCTCGGCGGCAGCAAGCATCTCATGGCCGGGCTGCTCCGCGGCGGCGCCGACGCCGTGGCCGTCGCCGCCGCGTCCTCCCGAGGCGCCGCCCGCGCCGTCGCCACCGGCCATGCCGGCGCCGGGTCCCCGCTCGTCGACGGCGCGCGTTCCTCCGACCACCGCCGCTTGGTCCAGGTCGCGCACGAGCTCGACCGCCGCGAACGCCGGGCGGAGCTGACCGGCGCGACCGCGGAGGAGGCTCGGCTTCAGCGTCTCGACCGGTGGTCGGAGTACCGGGCGCGGCGCGGTCCGGTGGCCGCTCTGCTCAAGGAGCTCCACGGCGAACGCTACCAGGTCTTGACCGAGCGGCGTCTTCGGGAGCGGGACCGCGCGGCCGACGCCCGCCGGACCGGCGACAAGGACTTCGACCTGGTGCGCGAGCGCGTCCGCGACCGCGGCGTGAAGGTCTGGGCGCAAGGTTGGGAAGGCAGGGGTTCTCAGGCTTTCGACGGACGCGAGTGGCGCTTCGATGGCGCGCGCACCCACCCCGACGGCGTGCCCCCTCGCGGCAGCGTCGCGGACGGCGTCAAGGCCATGCTCGCCCTGGCCGGCGCCCGCGTCGGTCACGGGGACGATCACCGTCTTCACGTGTCGAAGGACCTCGACGTCCGCGTGCCCCAGGGCCTCAACGACGAGCAGCGGCAGTCCGCGCTGATCTACGGCGCCGCCAAGGCCGTCGTCGTCGGCCGCAACCCCGCGCTGGCGGCCGGCCCGGAGGCGGTCGTGCTCTCCGGGATGCTGGCTTCGAGCATGGCCCGCCAGCTCGACGCGACCTACAGGCCGCCCCCCGAGACACAGGCGGTCGATGCGTCCCGCGTCGCCGACGAGGTACTGCGGAAGGGCAACGCCATCGTGCAGGACGTCGGGATGGAGGTGCGGCGGCGTCTCGAGGCCGGCTTGGCGGAGGAGGATGCCGAACGGGGCCGCGAGGTCGACCGGCAGGTCGATTTCGTGGCGCGTCACAGCCATGCGGAGCGGCCCCGGCGAGAAGACGCGGCCGCCCCGGCGGCCGAGCGCGGCGTGGGGCCGGCGGCGCGCTCGGCGGTGGTCGATCCCGGTCCTGGAAGGGGGTAGGTCATGTTGCTGTCTTGTCTTCGCCGGGCAGGGTGCGCCCTGGCGCTCGCGGGCGTTCTCGGTGCGGTCTCGGCCGGCGTCGTCGGTCCGGCGCCGGTCGTCGCCCGGAGCCCGCTTCTCCGGTGCGACGCCCCGTTTCCCCTGGACGGCCGCGCGCCGGCCGCCACCCGCCACAACTGCTGGCTGCGCGAGGACGCCGGGCCGCGGCCGGTGCCGTGGCCGGCGCCGGATGCGTTCGCCGAAGGGTCCGTGGTGACCGTGTACAGCCTCCGTTGGCGCACCGGCGCGCCGGCGCCGCGGCTGTACTGTTCGGCGGAGAGCGCCCGCGGCCACGAGTACGACCGGTGGTTCGCCGCGGCCGCCGTGCGCGGGGCCAGTACGACGGTGCGCGCGTCGTACGGCGTCGACGCCGGCAGCGTGCCGGCGCGGGACCGGGTCGTCGCCTCGTTCGTCGGCGGCCGCGGGCGCGTCGCGTGGGAGCGGGACTCGCGCTACGACGCGGCCGGCGGCCGGTGGGTCGCTTCCGCCTGGCGTCCTGCGCCGTCGTCTTCCGCGAATCCGCCGCCGCCCCCGCCGGACTTCTTCCGCGCCCCCGAGACCGTCGAGGGTCCTCCGCCTCCGGCCGGCGGTACCGGCCGCGGCCGGTCGGGCTACACCTGCCCCGAGGCGGGCCTGCTCGCCCGGCAGTTGGGCGATGTTGTCGACGACGGCGCCGGCTCTCCGGACCGCCTTCCTCGGTGTCTGCAGCCGCCCACCGGCGCGGGAGAGCTGTTCGACGGTGATCGGCTCAACGTCCAGGCGCAGTACCTGCCCGGCGCCGGCCGTTTCGGTCCCGTTGATGCCGACGACGAGGACGAGGAGGAGGACGAACGGGACGGGGGCTCCGCCGGCCGGCAGCCGGACCGGACCGGCAGTACCGGGTCCGGTCGGTCGGGCGGCCCGGGCTCCAACCCCGGTCAGGACGACGACCCCGGCGGCGGCGATCCGGGTTCGGATGGCATTCCCGACGAGCCGGGTTGCGGCGGAGAGAACAACGCCGTCTGCAACGAGGATCCCGACGATACCCAGGACCCCGACGGCCGGAACGGCCGGGGCGGGAATCCGAACACCGAGACGCCGCAGCCGGGCCAAGGGCAGGTAGTCAATCCACAGCAGGCGGACGGCTCCCGGCTCGGGAGCGGCCGGCGTCTCGCCGATGCGCCGGTGGTCGTTGCGTTCAGCTCCGGGATGACCTGCGTCGAGCGCGAGAGCATCGTGCTGCGCCGCTACGCGCGTCGGGACTGGGTCGACACGAGTCACGACGAGTACGATCCGGCTTGCGACCTCGGCGCGGCCGTCCCGCCGATCGGCGATCCCCTTCTTCCTCCCGGCCTCCGGCCCGCCTACTGCGGCGCGCAGGGCTTCGACCCCGCCGGCTGGCGGCGCGTGCCCTCCGGCTACTGGAATACGTGGTGGGAGCATGTGTGGGAGCCCAATCCGGCCGAAACGGACCCGCACTTTCCCTGGGCGCGCGTCTTCTGGCAGGACGGCGGAGGACGGCCGGCGTTCGAGTCCGGGGGCGTCGTCCTCGGCGACGACGGCTCCGGCGTGTGCCTGATCGACAAGGGGTTCGTCCGCAACCCGGCTCTGCCCGGCGTCGTCCCCGCAATCGCAACGTATCTCGCCGGCGCCTGGACGGACTACGGGCGCTCCGTCGTCGGTGTCCGCTGCCCGAAGGAGGACGGGACCGCGGGCCTGACCGCTCTCCCCGCCGGGGCCGGCGCGCCGGCCTTCGGCGTGACCGTCTCGTTGGACTTCCCGCCCGCGGTCCACGAACAGGCGCTCGGCGAGTCGTACGCGCTCGAGCAGTACCGCGCGATGCGCGACTGCGCGGACTGGCCCGCCGATGCCGCGGAGCCGCCGGTCCCGGGCGTCGACTGCGGCGTTGCCCTGCCGCCCGCGAGTCCCGCCCGCCAACGGCGTCTCGATTCGCACCGTCGTCGCGTCGGCACCGGGCCGAGCTCGGGGCGGATCGCGGCGTTCCGTCTCGACGACGCCGCCCGCATGATGTCGCATGCCTGGGACGTCCGGCGGGCCGCGGGCCTCGCCGGGCGTCTCGAGCTCGATACCCCGTGGGACGGCGGTCCCGACGTCGGCGCCGGACGCGCGGCCGAGGCGCGCGAGTTCGGGCCGCCGCTCGCCGCCTGGGCCGATTGCGGCCGTCGGGACTTCCTGATCGGCGACGGTCCCGATTCCTTGTGGGGCGCGTGGATCGCGCGGGCGGAGGCCGGGCGCAGCCGCGAGGCGGCGGGGGCCGCGGCCCTCCTCGCCCTCGCCCGCGGTCTCGACCCGCGCAACGCCGTCGGTTGCACGCCCGGCGGCGTCTGCACGCCCGATCCGGCCGCCCTCCTGGCCCACCATCAGCCCATCGAGGACGAGGCGCGCCGGCTGCGCGACGACCGCCGGGCGGACCCGGCCCGGGTCTGCGGCATCGGAGACCGGGGCTCTCGGCCGGGGCCGTGACGGGATCGTCTTTCCATGTCTGTCGGAGTAGGTGATGAGCAATCTGCAGAGCCGGTTTCCCAAGCAGTTGACGGTCCGTGTCGATGGCGATGTCGCCAAGCGCCTGCGCGCCATGTCCCGGGACCTCGGCCTGAGTCGCTCCGATCTGGTCCGGGAGGCGATCAACCGCGGCATGGACGGCCTGGTTCGGTACTGGTCGGAGCACTCGGCGGGGCAGGCCGACTGGAAGGTCGCGCGCCGTCCGGCCGGTTCGGCCGGCGTGGGTACGAGTTGAGGAGGTGTGGGATGCAGGAGTGGCGCCAGTGGAAGAACCTCGTCGGTCCGTGGTTCGGGGTCCGGTCGGCGGGCCTCGTTCCCGGTGTCTTCGCGTCCGCCGCGGCCTCCGCGCCGCGGCGGCTCCGTCGTCCGCTACCGGCGTTCCGTGCGGCGGCCGGGCCGGCCGCGGCGGCCCTGGTCCTGCTCGCCGCGGCCGTTCCGGCCTTCGGCCAGCCGGCCCGGGAGGCTCCGCTCGTCCCCCTGGCGCCGGCCGGTCTCCCTTTCGATCCCGAGCTCATCGACTGGGCTTCGCTGTACGCCAATCCGGTTCTCGAGCTGGAGCCGGTCGGGTTCGGCGCCGTCGCGTTCGAGCGCCGCTCCTTCCTGCGGACGGTGAGCTCGTTCGCGCTCCTGGCGGCGGGCGCCTACGGCGCGTACTCCGGTCTCCGCCGCGGCGCCGACGGCGGCGGCTGGGGGCGGAGCGGGGTCGTCGTCGGCGTATCGGCGGTCGGCGTCGTCGCAGCCGTGCAGGGTCTCACCCGGTGGTCGAAGACGCCGTCCATGCGCCGCGTCGGCTGGTAGAGGGGACTCGCGTGCTCACGTCGTGCGAGGGGCTCGCGCCCGCGGACGGGCGCCGGGCTCCGCGGAACGGCGCCGCCCCGAGCCTGACGCTCGGGGCGGTGCGAAGGAGGTGATCGCGTGATGCGGCCTGGTCGGACCGTACGCAGGGGGCTGCGGCGGCTCGTCGTTCTTCTCGCGGGAGGGCTCCTGATTCTCGCCGTCGTCGGCACGCGGCCGCAGTGGCGCAAGGCCACCGGGCGGCTGGCGCCGGTTCCCCCCGGCGGGCGTCCGCATCTCGTCGAGGTGGTCGCGCCGGCGGCGTGGATCGAGGTCACGGGCTGGACGGACCGCCGGGGGCGGTTCTTCCTGTTCCTGTCGCAGGCGGGTGCGGACCACACGCTCCGGGTCGAGCGGGCGGGGTGCGCGCCTGCCGTGGTTCAAGGTGTTCGTTTCGAGCCGGGCCGGGACGCCGTCGTGCGGGTTCCCGCCTGCGCTCGCTGAGGAGGGGTCTCCATGCCGACGCCGATGGGCTGCGTCCGTAATCGGTTGGCGGCTGCAGGATGCGTCTCGCGGCTGGCCCGGATCGCCCGGGGCGTTCTGCCGATGGCGGCCGTCGCCGGCGCGGTGCTCCTGCTGTCGTCCCCTCCCGGCGGCCGTCTGGTGCGCGCCCTCGATCCGTTGATCGATTCCTGGAACGGCGTCGGCCGGTCGTTGTCGGTCTACGAGCCTAGCCGCATGGAGGTCGTCGAGGCGGTCGTGCGGTTGCTCCGGCTCGGTCCGGATGACGTCCTGGTCGACATCGGCTCGGGGGACGGCCGGTTCGTGGTCGCCGCGGCGCGGGCCGGGGCGCAGGCGGTGGGCATCGAGCGGCGGGGGGACCTCGTGCGGCAGTCGCGCGACAACGCCCGCATGGCCGGCGTCGCGTCGCGGGCCGCGTTCGTTCACGCCGACGCGCTGACCCTCCCCTCCGTCGTCGCCCGCGCGACCGTCGTCACCGTGTTCCTCACCCCGCAGGGCTTCGAGGTGCTCGTGCCGTGGCTCGAGGCGGGCGTGCTCTCGCCGGGCGACCGCGTCGTGTCGCATACCTGGCCGGTTCCCGGCTGGCGGCCCGAGGAGGTCCTGCTCGTCGGCGCCGGGGCCGAGACGCGGCCGGTCTACCTGTACCGGTTTCCGGCCGCCGATCCCCATGCCGCCCGCGCGCACCGGGGGGACTCGTAAGGTGGCTACGCTCGTCGTCGTCGAGTCGCCCGCCAAGTGCAGGACCATCCAGCGGTACTTGGGCCGGCAGTACCTCGTCCGCGCCAGTCTCGGTCACGTCCGCGACCTGCCGGCGGGCGGCGCCGGGCGCGGTCGTCGGCGGCGGGGAAGCGGCCTCGGTCTCGATCCCGGCAACGGCTGGGAGGCGAGCTGGGAGGTCCCCGCCGACAAGCAGGAGGTGCTTCGGGGCCTGCGGCGTCTCGCCGGCCGCCGGGGAGCCGTCGTTCTAGCCACCGACCGGGACCGCGAGGGGGAGGCCATCGCGTGGCACCTCCGGGAGCTCCTCGGCGGCCCGGCGGGCCGCTTCGTCCGCGTCACCTTCAACGAGATCACCGAGCCCGCCATCCGCGAGGCGTTCCGCGCCCCCCGCCGTCTCGACATGGCGCTGGTGCAGGCCCAGCTCGCCCGCCGCTTTCTCGACCGCCTCGTCGGCTGGCGCGTCTCGCCGGCGCTGCTGCGCGCGCTCGGCGGCGCGCGCTCGGCGGGCCGCGTGCAGTCCGTCGCGCTGCGCCTCGTCGTCGAGCGGGAGCGCGCGATAGCCGCGTTCCGGCCGCAGCCGTACTGGGAGCTGACCGTCTCCGCCGCCGATGAAGGCGGTTCCGTTTCTCTCGCGGTCGCCGCGCCGCTCGACGGTTCCTCGTCCTCCGCCGAGGCGCACCGCTTCACGGCCGAGGCGGAGGCGCGTGCGGCCGCCGAGGCGATTCGCGCCGCCGGCTCGGTGCGGGTCGCCGCCGTGCGTTCCGTCGAGAGCGTCCGGCGTCCGTATCCGCCGTTCACGACGTCGTCGCTGCAGCAGGCGGCCAGCGCGCGCCTGAAGCTCCCCGTGCGCTGCACGATGGAACTGGCCCAGCGGCTGTACGAGGCCGGCGCGATCACCTACATGCGGACCGATGCGGTGAGTCTCGCCGACGCCGCCGTTCAGGCGATCCGGGCTCGCGTGCGCGAGACGCACGGCGCCGAGTACGTCGCCGACCCGCCGAACGTGTTCAAGGCCGGCCGTGACGCGCAGGAGGCGCACGAGGCGATTCGTCCGACCGTGCTGGACGCGGGCGGAGGAAGGTCGTTCGAGGGCGACGAGGCCCGGCTCTACGAGTTGATCGAGCGGCGGGCCTTGCAGAGCCAGATGTCGTCGGCGCGCATCCGCAGGGATACGGTCGAGGCGGCCGCCGCCGGGTGGCGCCTGGTCCTCGCCGGCGTCGTCGTGCTGTTCCCCGGGTTCGAGGCCGTCTGGCCCCCCGCGGAACGCGACGGCGTCCCGGTGCCGCCTCTCGATGAAGGTTCCGAGCTTGCGGTCCAGGACGTGGCCGTGATTCCGAAGCGCACCAAGGCGCCCAAACGCCATACCCAGGCGACGCTCGTTCAGGAGCTCGAGAAGTGCGGCATCGGCCGGCCGTCGACGTACGCGCAGACCATCGACGTCCTGCTCGACCGCGGATACGTCGAGTCCCGCCGGCGGGACCTGGCGGGTACTCCGCTCGGCGACCGCGCCGTCGCCTGGCTCATGCGGCACTTCCCGGATCTCCTGGACTACTCGTTCACGGCGGCGCTCGAGCGGCAGTTGGACGACATCGCGGCCGGCGGCCGCGATTGGAAGCAGGTGCTCACGGATTTCGACCGCGGCCTGCTCGGGCAGGTCGAGCGGGCGTCGGTCTGAGGGGAGGGTATCGACGGTGGTGGCCTCGTTCCGGTTCGTCGTGGTCGCGGTGTTGGCTCTCGTCGCGTCGCCTTCGGCCGTTCCCGCCCAGTCCGTCCTGACGGCGGCCTTCGATTCCGCCGCCCAAGCGCCGTGGTGGGACACGGGTCCCGGCGACGTCGTGGAGAACGACTTCGCGCTGGGGCTGACCTACTCGCCGGTCTGTCTCTCCCTCGACCGGTTCCCCGAGGGCGGCGGCTCGGCGCCGGGGCCCGGGCCGGCCGCGCCTTGCTCATACGGCGCGGGCCTTCGTTTCGAGGCCGCGCACTGGTTCAACGCCCGGTTGGCGTTCCGGATGGCGGTCGACGGCGCGTGGAGCTGGGACGTGCGCCGCTTCGGGGCGAGCGGCCGTGCGTGGCGGTTCCGCCGGTACGGGCTCGACCTCGGCGTCCGGTTCGGCCGGGCGCTCGGCGCCGTCCGGCCGTGGGTAGATGCCGGCGCCGTCTTCGGTTCGGCGGCGGCGTTCGCTTCCGATCCGGTCCGCATCCGAGCGGAGTCGCCGGTCTTCGAAGGGTCGCACTCGGCGCTCGACGAGGTGTTCGGCCTGGAGCCGTTCCGGGCCGGCGTCTGGGCGGCGGCGGGCGCGGGCGTCGATCTCTGGTCGCCCTACGGCCTTCGCGCCGCCGTCCGGCGCTCGTGGCCCCTGTTCGGGCCGCCGCACGGGAGTCCGTATCTCTCCGGCGCCGGCTTCGTCTGGGAGGTCGGGCCTCTCGTCCGCTTCTGATTCGGAGGGGGTGGTGAAGGCTCTCGTCGGGACGGCGGTCGTCACCGGTTGCGTGCTCGGGCTGTTGGGGTGGGCGCTGGTCGAGCGCCATCACGGCGGCGCGGGCCTCGACCGGGGCGCGCTCACCGCGGCCGAGCGCCGCGACCCGTGTGTTCTCCCGGAGGTCGCGTGCCGGTCCGCGGGCGCCGGTGTCGTCTACTCGGCGTCGTTCGCGGCGCAGGAGGTCTCGGGCGACTCCCGTTCGGCCGACTTGGCGGTCTCCTGTCTCCGCTCCGGTGACGGCGCCGTCTGGGAGCTCGGGCTGGTGTTCGGCGGCTTCGTGCCGTCCGGAGGGTACGCGGTCCGGTGGGCCTCCCTCGGGTTGGCCGCCCCCGACTCTCCGCTTCCCGAGTGGTCGTCCGTGTCCGGCTTCCTGGTGAGTCCGGACGCGGCGCCGTTCGTCGATGCGGCGCTGCGCCCCTTACCCCTGGCCGGGCGCCCTCGTCGCTGGCGCTCTGGACGTGGACCCGCTGGTCGTGTTCGACGTCGGCGGCGGCCCGCGGTTCGCGGCGGCGGCCGCGTTCGACGTCCAGCGCGTCCGGGCGGTAGTCGCGGCCCTGGCC
This sequence comes from Vicinamibacterales bacterium, assembly GCA_965215105.1. Lineage (GTDB taxonomy): Bacteria > Acidobacteriota > Vicinamibacteria > Vicinamibacterales > UBA8438 > JAJEEA01. The sequence continues at coordinate 3,329,638 of OZ244051.1, read as the reverse complement.
GGCGCCTGTGGGTACGCCTCGTGACGGTCACCGGAGAGAGCCTCGTCGCCGCCGTTCTCGTCGTGGTCTGGACCGCTCTGTTCTGCGGTCTGCTCGTGGCCGGCCTCGCAGCGCACTCGCGGCCTTCGCGCCGCCGCCGCCGTCGCCGTTGATTCGATCCCACTTCGAGAGAGAGGCCGTGCCGCCTGTTCGTCGCACTCGGACCACGGCGTTCGCGGGCGGCCGGGTCGGCCGCGGGCCGTCGTGCGTCCCCGTGGACTACGGCGGCTTGCGGGTCTCCGGCCTGGACGAGCGCACCGAAGAAGGGCGGCGCAGGATCGTCGGCCGCGCTCTCGGCTTCGCCGGCCGCATCGGCGTTCGCGTCGAAGTCGGTGACCGTCAAGAGCGCGCGCGTTCGTCGGACGACCCGCTGACGGTCGTCCAGCGGCCGCCGGCCGCCTTCCGGTCCAATGGGGACTGGGCCGCGGACCTGATGACGAACATCGCCCGCGCGTTCATCGCGCATCCCCGGGAGGGTCCGAACGCCATCGAATCGATCCTCTTGTACGGGCTCGGGCACGGCCGGGAACGGTCGCTGGAGAATGCGCTGGCGGCGGGCCTGGGCTACCTCCGGGACCAGGTTTCGACCCCGGGCCGGAGTACCGGTCAACCGTGGGTCCCATCCCGACTCGGTGACTCCAGTCACGAGTCGCTTCGCGCCGATCTCGTCGATCTCGTCGCCTCCGGCGCTGGCGTGTGGGGCGGGGCGCGGTCGCCGTACGCCTGCGCCCGCGTGCTGACCCGGGCCCATACCGAGCAATCGGGCTCGCCGGTGATCCTGGACCCGGCGGCGCGGCTTCAGCCCGTGAATCCGGAGCCGTACGGCGACACGGCCGGCGGGTGGTTCGCGTGGCACCTGGCGGAGACGAGCGACCGCTTTCGTGGCTTCGAGCCCGCGCAGTTCGCAGCGCATTGCGACGAGTGGCTGGCTGCGCATACGGCCACGGATCTTCTCCGCGACGCGGGTCTGGACCTGGTCGTCGACGGCCCTGTCGTTTCGAAGTTGGAATCTCCGGAGATTCGGGGCGCCCTCGAGGCCCAGGCCGCGGCCGACGGCATCGAGTACGGCGTGCTCGTCGGCGACCAGGTTCTCCGCCGGAATCGCCATCCGCTCGATCCCGGCCGTGGGCGTGTGCCGCCGGCAGCGGCGGTGAAGCCGGTAGAGTTCCGATGCCTGGATTCGCGCCGCCCCGGGGACGCCCGGCGGATCGAGGATCAGGTGCTCGGCGCCTGCCTTCGGTCCGGCGTGGCGGTGCGGTTGCGCGACGCCGGGCAGGTGTCCCTGTGCCATCGGCTGCAGGGTGCCCCGCTTCCGCATCGGACGCTGCCCCGCGACGGCGCGTGGGTCGCCCACCCCGTTTCCGAGCGTTTTCGGTCCACGGAGGACTGGGCGAAGTCGCTGATGACCCACGTCGCGCTCGCGGTCGTCACGCATCCCCGGCTCGACAACCATGCCCGCCTGGACCGGTTCACGTACCGGCGCGAGGAGGACGAGGCAGGTCTGTACCGGGAGACCGCCCGCGGCCTGTGCGCTCGGTACCGTCTCGATCCGGACGCGGTCGACCGTCAGGCCCGGGCGGTCTCGATGCCCGCCCGGATGGGGCGCGGGGCTCTCGTGTCCGTAGACGATCTCCTGGCGGCCGGCGGCGAGGTCTCCCGGTGTGAGCTCGCGCGCCGCACGATGTGGACCACGCTTCGGGCGGCCCGCGAGACCGAACGCTGTTCTCCGGAGATCGCCGATGCAGGTCTCGTCGGCCGCGAGGACGACTACGCCGTCGCCATACGTCTCCATCGGTGCTCCTTCCCTCGGCTTCCGGCCGTCGTGCGGGATTGCGAGCGGTCGATGGCCCGTCCCGCTGTGGACGCCGGTCCTTCGCCGACGCCCTCTGCGACGGCTTCGGATCGGTGCGTCGCCGTGGCCGCCGCCGACAGCATCCTTCGGTCCCTGGGTGTCGTCGCGGTCCCGGAGTCCGGCGGGCCGGCGGAAGAGCGTGACGGCGTGGCGTGGCCGCCTCCGCCCGACCGGGCCGCGCTCGCGCGGGCGCTCGATGCCGCGGGCGCCGGGCGGGGTCGCGCCGGCCTCGGCGAGACAGTGCCGCCCTCGGCCGGCGGCGGGGACGATTCCGGTGGCTCCGTCCTCGACGCGGCCTGCGAGCACGCTGCCGCCGTCGCCCAGTTCGTTCTCGATCCGATCCGTCACCGGCGCGCGGATCGCCGTCTTGATCTGGACCATTCGCTCGCGGTCGATCCCTGGCGTGATCTCGCCGCGGCTCGTCTCCAGCGGTCCGGGGAGGTCATCCACGCATCGTCTGCGCCGGCGCCCGAGCGGCCCGTGGAGCGAGCCGTGGCGGCCGTCATCTCGCCAGCGCGGTAGGACGGCTCCGGGTCATGCGTCGTCGCCGTCGATCTTCGGGATCTTCCGCCGCCGCTCGTGTTCGTAGCCGCGTACGGTCGCGAACGGGTTCGGCATCCTGACGCGCCGTTGAAACCAAGTGGGGGAGCTCGTTGTCCTACGTCGTCGAGGCGGTCTGGGCGGTCGCCGCGGTGGGCGGCGCCGTCGCGACTCTGGTCACGTTCGGGCAATGGCCCGCCGTCGCCGTGTTGTCGGCCGTCGCGCTTCTTCGGGCTGTTCCCGTCCTGTCGCGCGCGAGCTGGCTGTAGGTCGATGAGGCTGCGGCCGGACGCGGTTCCGGGGCCGGGGAGACCTCACAGGCATCGATGGCGGTGATGGTATCAGTTGATGAGGCTGCGGCCGGACGCGGTTCCGGGGCCGGGCACCGCCTGTGGCGGTATCCGTCCTCCCCGGGTTGTGGGGTGGGCGGGTGGGCCGAAGAAAGCGGTTCCCGTGCGTGCTCGCACATCTCACGACATCGGCTCGTGGGCTTTTTGTCGGCGGCGCAAGGCTGGAGGATGTTCATGTTGCGGACGGGGTGTCTCGTGGGCGGCAGCAGGATTGGCGTGCTGGCGGTCGTTGCTCTCGCGGCGGCGGCCGCCGCTTCTCTCTCCGGGCGGTGGAGCAGGGCGGGGGTGCGTGGTCGTCCCGGGATCACTACACGCTGTGGCTGCACTGGACAGACTGCTTCTCAGACGCTGGAGTTGCCGGGGTTCGACCCGTGGTCGTCGGCGGACCCGAGGCCGGGGAGAGGGTCCGGTTGCTGGTGTCGTGTCGGGCCGACGACCGTGCCGCGGGCGCGGCCGGGGCCCGCGCCCTTGGGGGCGGGAGCGAGATGTCATTCCCCTGTGGGCCGCTCCGGAGGCTCGACACCGTCGGACCCCGCGACCGGACCGGCCGCCTCCCCCGGGCTGCGTTGGTCGAGGCACCCTTGCAGGAGCTTGCGCATCAACGCCTGGCCACGCCGGTGCAGCTCCCGTTCGAGGTCGCTTTCAGTCATCTGCAGAGCCTCCCGCGAGGTAGAGGTAGGCTTTGGCGTCGGCGAAGACGGCCTCCGCCGCCGCATACGGCGCCGAGTCGGGTGGCGCGGCGTGGTGGGGAACAGCTCGCATGGTTCAATTCTCCCGCAGCCGCCGCTTCGCATCCCGGACCAGAGGATAGACCAGAACCGTCTTGGGCGCCTCGCCGGCACGGCGGCAGTACCGGTCCATGCGCCCTCGACCGGTGGTGGCGCCCAACGCGACCCAGTTGGCGGCGCGGTACGACCCGCCGTGGTGGCGGCGCGGGTCCACCAGCGTCTCCACCAGCCACGGCTCCAGGCGGTAGCGGCGCGGCCAGTCCGCCGCCAAGTGCCCGAGGCCGCGCGCCAGCACCGCGCTGGCGAGGTTCCGCACTGTGACCCACGGCAGCAGCAGGAAGCGGCTGTTGTTGACCACGCGCTGGAGATTCCGCGCCCGCGTCGCGTCGTCCCAGCCGATCCAGCCGTCCCGTACCGCCATGCGCCACGCCGGGCTGGAGAACTGCAGGCAGCCGACCACCGCCCGCGCCGGCTTCGACGCGAACACCAGATAGCGCAGGTGGGCGCCGAACGGGACCTTGTGTCCGAGGTAGTGGTAGCGTCCCACCAGCTCCCGGAACAGCAGGCGCTCGGCGGGCTCGCGCACCCGCTCGACCAGCAGCGGTTCGACGTCGCACACGGCGCCGCGGAGCGGGCGCCCCGGCTCTCCCGCCGCCGTCCGGGGCACGCGGGTGACCGAACCGGGCGCGCGGCCCCGGCGCTTGTCGGGCAGCACCAGCGCACTGTCCGCGTCGAGCCGCTCCAGGAACGCTTCCACCTACACGCCTGTACCAGATAAGTCCTTCCATATCAACCAGATCCAGAGCCCCCCACGCCCCCACGTGCCGCAAAAATGAGCCTTGTTCCCGAGCCGCCCGGAGCCGCCCGCACGGGCTTGACGTCTCCGCTCCACTTGTGCTACAACTGCGGCGCTTGGAGTCATTCAGGTTCAAGGAGGAGACAAGCTCATGCGACGCCGACTGCTCAGGCTCACCGTCGTCGCCTCGGCGCTGGCTGTAGTTGTCGCGCCATCAGCCACGGCTCAACCGCCCGTTGCATGCACCATCGGTTGGCTTACCTGCCTCCTTTGGTCCTGTCCGTTTTCGGGCTGGCCTCCAGCTCCGCTGGCGATCGTCTATCAGATCTGCTGCACGTCCACGTCCTGCTTCCTGAGAGCGTCCGTCGTAGGGTGCTGCTGAGGCGGATTCTGTAGGAAGGACCCTTGCCGTGGAGGCCGGCCCAGTGTCTACGGGAGAGGGTGCGTCGGACCCAACGGCTCCCGTCTGCTCTGAAACGATGGAGGGTACAAGCAGTGCAGGACAAGCTCCGAGTCGCTGCGGATGCTGCAACTGTCATCGTCGCTGTCGTGGTAATCGCAGTTGTAGCCGACCGCTATTTCGCTCGCGAATTTCCAGACACCAATCCACTGACGACGTCGCTCCTGAACACTCAGATCGACGCTGCATCGATGGGCGTGGACTTCACCGTCGCGGATCGCACCGCGATCGTATTCGTCCAGCAGGAGTGCCCAGCGTGTGCTGAGAGCCTGCCGTTCTACCGTCGGCTCACGGATCGCGATACTGAGGCAGTGCAGATCTTGTTCGCCGCGCCACAACACAACGCCGGGATCGCGTCGTACCTGGCGTCGAATGCCATTGCTCCAGATCGTGTCTTGCTTGTTCGTCCCGGCCAGCTGCCGGCCATGGCGACACCCACGGTGATGGTAGTTGATCGCGACGGTTCGATAACGCACTCTTGGGTCGGCTGGCTGTCAACCGCCGCTGAGAACGAGGTCCTCAACGCGCTCTTTGGTACCTAGTGACGACGGCGGGGCGAATCGCCTGTTCGGCGCGCCAGTTGGTGGCGTTGAAGGGCGGGGTTGCGCAGGAAGTTGAACAGCGCCGTCCATTCCGTGGTCAGATGCACCGCGAAGCGCTGAACGTCGGCGAGAGGGGCCGGGCGACAGCCGGCCCGCACGGGCTTCGTGGTGCACGCGCAGCGCGTGCACCACGAAGCGTGGATGTCGGCGGTAATGCGACTGCGGCGATGGTTGTTGCACAAGGTCCGTCCCCGTCGGAGCAGGTGACCTCGGCAGGTCTTGATGGGTGGCTTTAGTGAAGCGCCGATACGGCGTCCAGCTGTCGCGAATGAGCACGCCGTCGAAGTCCGGCCCCAACAGGTGGGCGGCCTCCGCGTAGCCCCGTCCGGGCTGAGTCGCGTAGACGGTCGTCTTCGGCGTGGCGGCCGCTCAGAGCCACCGCAGGTGGCCGCCGACCTTCCACCCGGTCTCGTCGGGGGTGACGACGGGGCTGTCGCGGACTTGGCGCAGCAGTTCGGTATAGGTCAGCTCGGCCCGGCGGGCGGCCCGATGCACGGCGCGGACCAGGCCGCTCGGACTGCCCCGGATGCCGTAGTGTTGCCGCAGCAGCGTGGCGACCTTGCCGAGCGACAACCCCATTTGCTTGTTGAGGATGACCGCCGACGCCACCAACCGGGGACCCAGTTGCACGGCGGCGGCCCCCAGCGCGTCGGAGGTCTGCAGCCGATGGCAGCCCTGCACCCGCAGGCCGCAGTCCTGACAGGCCCCGAGGGCGACTCGAAACTCACGGACGGCGACCCGCTAGGTCGGCAGTTCTTCCTGGAGCTGGGTGGCCACGCCCGTCGAGCGGACTCGTCCACCGCAACCCGGACAGCTCGGCGGCAGCGGTGCGTCGTAGTGGACGTCGACCCATGTTGGCCTGCACCGGCGCGGCGGCTGGCCGTACTGCGCCCCGGCTCGACGGCCGAGCGGCTTGGGCTCGGCGGTGAGGGCTTGGCGGAGGGAGCGACCTGGCGATACCCGGCGCGTCTCGCCGCCTCGAGCTCTCGTCTCAGGCGGGTGTTCTGCTTCTCAAGCCGTTCGATCCGGGCGCTGCAGCCGTTCGGGCGTTCACGCTCACCTTCATCGCGCTCGCGCTTGCGCTTGGCCTCTTTCGAGCTCGCGCTTCGCCCCGTTCGTGCTCCGCTTGCGTCGGCCGGGGCGCGTCCTGCTTGCTACGGGCCGGGTGTATACCTGGCTTATCGGAACTTGTGCATTTTTGTGCACCCCGAACGTCAGCCACTCCCCGGGCCGTCGGCGCCTCCCCCTGAGGTCTTGACGTTCACCCGAGGACTGACCGACCCGGTAACCAATTTACGTCCAACCGAGGAGGCAGAATGAGGCGCAGTACGCTACTACCTCAATGCGTCGTCTTGGCCGCTTGGCTTGTTGGTGGCACCGTCGGCGGCGCTCTGTCAGCACAGGCTGGCCAGGCGGAGCTGAACGCCCCCGTCCTCCGCAACGGCGACAAGCATCACGTTCAGCCTCGCGAGGGCGACGCCCAGTCGCCCCGCCGGACGGCGGATTCGCCCCGGCGAACGACGGGTATCCCTCGTCGCGACCGCTGGTCATTCGGCATGCGATTGTTTCTGCCCGGTGAGGCATCCATAGGTGTTTCCGGTGCCACTGGTCGGGGCGACATCGGATGTTCGTCGTCTCCCGCCGGGCATTGCGACACACCAAGTTCAGGCCTCCTCCCCGCGAGCTCCAGCAACCCGTTGGAAAGCCGGGGTCGAATTCCGGGTTTAACTGTTGACGCGGGAATGACGATCGCTAGGCGCTTCGAAGTGGGGCTCGGTGTCGACGTCTCAACACCCCTTGGTGCCTCGAATCAGTCGAGGTCATCGTCTCATGGAGGCCACACGGCGGAATTGACCGACGCGAGCGCGGCCCACGGGCGAGGAGTACAACTTGATGTAGCCGGTCGTGTCAGGTTTTTGGGCAGCGAGCAGACTCTGGGTGACGGGCCGGGCGTGACTCCGTACTTCGGCTTCGGCGGCGGTCTGTCACACTACGCGACCCTTGCGACGTCTGGCGGCCCCGACACGGGTCATGTTCGGACGATGTCGAGTCCCCCAACAACCCACCTCGCAGCCTATGGCTGGACCCCAAACCTGCAAATCTCCACCGGGGCTCTGTTCAAGTCCGGTGGGATACCGCTCATTGACCTGGAAGCGCGATACGTGTGGTTGGCCACGAACACGATTGGTGCAAGCGGCATCCGGATTGGTGCCGGACTACGGTACGGATTCTGATGGGGGAACAGCTCCTGCGTGATCTTCGCGACACCGCCCGGAAATTGCGGGCACATCCGAGTCTCACGCTTGCCACCGTGACCCTGCTTGCTGTCGGCATCGGCGCGAACACGACGACTTTTGGTCTCGTTGGCGCGCTCCTGGTCCAGCGATTGCCTTACCCTGAATCGGAGTCCATTGTGACCGTGGGGCAAGTGTTCAGGTGGCGTGCCGGACCGGCCATTTTGACGGGCACCGAGTTCCGAAGCCTGCTGGGCGAAGCGCAGTCTTTCGAGCACCTAGCTGCCTTTGCCCCCGTTGGGATGGTGTGGAATCGTTCCGACGGCGCGGCAGCGTTACTCGGAACTGCGGTAACCCCATCCATTTTCTCGGTGCTCCGGATGCCGCCGCAAATGGGTCGACCGTTCACTCCTGCGGATACCGCCGCGGGCGCTCGGCAAGTAGTGCTCCTGAGTCACGGCAGTTGGGTCGCCAGGTTCATGTCTGATCCGAACGTAGTTGGCGCGACGATGGAGCTGAACGGTGAGCCTCACACAGTGGTTGGCGTGCTGCGGGACGATATTCGATTCCCGCACCCGGACGTCGAATTCTGGACGCCGTTCGTCGTGCACCCCAACGATGCGCCGGAGAACGGTGAAGCAGTTGCCCAAGAAGCGGTCATGGGAGTTGCGCGCCTTCGGTCGGGCGCCACAATGAGCGAAGCGTTGGCGGAAGTAAGTACGATCCTCGGTCGAGACAACAGCGCGCCACGATTGCCGATCGCTGGGAATCTCAATCCTCGCGTGGTGTCGCTGCGTGAAGAGTTGGGTCGGCCGTTCCGACGGGCACTGGGCATGCTGGCGGCTGCGACCGCTCTGGTTTTGCTCCTTGTATGCACGAACGTGGCAGGCCTGCTGCTCGCTCAGGGCATCTCACGGCAGCAAGAAATGGCCATTCGCAGGGCACTAGGGGCAAGACGTGGGCGGGTGGTTCGCGAACTGCTGGTGGAGAGTATGGTCTTGGGCGTGGGGGGCGGAGCGGGCGGCGTCGCGGTCGCCCTCGCGTTGACGCGAGTCATGCCCACCCTACTACCGGCCGATGTTTCCGTTTTTGCCGATGTACGGATCGATTGGGCAGTGCTGGCTTTCGCGGCCGGTCTGTCGGTGTTGACCAGCCTCTTGTTCGGCACGATACCGGCGGTCGTTTGGTCTCGGGCTGACACACCCCCGAGCCACTTTGGTATTGCGCCGTCGACCGGTAGTCTCGAACATCGTTGGGCAAACCGAGGCCTGTCGACGCTAGCTGTGATGCAGGTGGCACTTGCCGTTGTATTCCTCACCGGTGCGGGTTTGTTGCTGCGGAGCTTCGTGGCGATCGTGACGTTTGATCGGGGTTTCGATCCGAATGGTGTCGTGGTGGCGCGGGTGGAGGCTTTGGGCTCCGGTCTCCCGTTCACCCAGGGTGGGCAGATTGGGCCAGAAGAGGTGCGTGCAATGAAGGCGGCAGCCGAGAGTTCCATTGCAGGGTTGCTGGCCCGATTGGAGCGCATCGCTAGGCTGCCTGCCGTGCGGGCTGTGGCGGTGTCCGACAGTGCGCCGCTGAACCGGACCGGACCGATTCGCAGAATTGGGGTGGCGGGCCGCCGTGCACCGATGGACCCGAGGGAGCAATTACGGGCCACGGTGCGGAGAGTAAGTCCAGGCTACGCGGATGTCCTGGGGCTCCGAATACAGGCCGGTCGGTTTTTCGCCAGGCGCGACACAATCGAGAGTCCGCGCGTCGCGATCGTCAGTGAGTCCTTCGCCCGCCAGGCGTTTGGGGGCGAGCCGGTGCTTGGACAGCGGCTCCTGATTCACCAGGTGTTCCGCTTCCCCAGCTCCGGGTGGGACGTCGACCATGATAGCGGCGAGACGTGGGAGATCGTCGGCGTTGTCGGTGACGTTAGGTCTCTCCGGCAGGAATCACTCGGGCCGCCTACCGCGGGAGACCTCTATATCCCTATGAGTCAGGCCGAAACGGACCCGATGGCGGTCTTTAGTCAGCCAGCCGTCTCGGTCCGCACGATGGGCGACCCGCTGGCCGTCGTCCCCTTCCTCAACGAAGTACTGGCGGAAGTCTACCCTGGGACACCGGTCAGCGCCACACCACTGGAGACGACGCTGTCCGCGCAGGCCACTCAACCTCGCTTTTATGCCGTGTGTGCTAGCGTCTTCGGAGCTGTGGCTCTCTTTCTCGCTGCCTTCGGGCTCTACGGCGTGGTCAGTTACCGCGTGTCCCAGCGCCAGCGCGAGGTCGGCATCCGTATGGCGTTGGGTGCTACACGCCGGGACGTGTTCGTCTTTGTTCTCGGCCAAGGAAGTGCGCTGGTCGGCGTCGGGACTGTGCTGGGTCTGCTGACGGCGGCGGTGATGGCACGCATCATCGAGAGCGTCCTGTTCGGCATCACGCCAACGGATTGGGTGACCCTAGTGATCGTGTCTGGTGCCATTCTAACGGCGTCCATGGTAGCCTGCTGGTTTCCGGCGCGTCGGGCAACCCGGACAGATCCGATGCAAGTTCTGCGCGCATCGTAGGTAGCTTAGCTAGCTAGTGACCTAGCCACCTAGCCAGCCGCCAGCGTCGTTCCTCCGCCCAGGCGGCACTCGTACGGACCGCCGTCGAGTCGAGCCAACGCCCGTGCGATAGGCTCCCGGACAGGACTTCGTCGCCCACTGGTTGATCTCGCGCATCCGGGGGCCGTAGTCGAAGCCGGCGAGGTGCAGCGCTCTCGCGAGTTGCCGGTCCGTGTAGGCGCGCTGCGCCCAGGCCTGGACGAGTTCCGCGAAGGTGGCCTCCAGGCCCCACATCCTCACGATCGAGCGTTGTCTCGGGGTGGGCTGCGCCGCCCGAACGGCGTCGTAGAATTCGCTGGCCGTCGGGCGCTCTTTCCATCCTGCGCAGTCTGCTCATGATCCGCCGATGCACCGCCTCGGCGTGCCGGTCGGTGCGGTCGCCGGGTCTGCACATCCGGTCGAAGTAGCGTTGCGGCGCTTCGGCGTCGCTGAATGCTCCCGGAGGCAGCAGTGTTGCGGGAGCCCACTCGTGTTCCTCGACCGCACGCCGCTCGGCTTCCCGCCGCACCCGCTCCGGGTCGGTGAATCCGGAGGCGGCCCCATCGTACCGGTCGTTGTTCGGCGTCATGTCTCGGCGTTTCGTCGTCGCCGCCGACTCGGCTGCGGCCGGCGGTGGGGGCAATCTAGTGGATCTAGTGGACGGTCGCCGACACGTCACAGTATGACACCGTGTGCCGCCACACGGCGGCTTCTCGGCCGGGCTCAGCCGGCGGCTCGATCACCACCACCGTGAAGCTCGTGCCCGCCGGCGGAGGCGCCGGCCGGCTGTCGATGTGGGCGGCCACCGCCTTTCGCGCCGCCAGGTCTTCTCCTTCGGCGTGGACCTCGATCTCGCTCAGGTGATCGAGACTGACGATGGCACGCTGCGGCTGGCTCTCGCTTTCGAGCAGTACCCGGTATCTCGTCATCGTCATCCCCTCGGTCTCATCGTGAACTCGGTCCGGACTCTCGCCGGCAGGCTCGTGCGCATCGCGCAGGCGTGCGTGAGCTGGTTCTTCAGCGGGTCCCGGAGGTGCGCGGCTCCCGTCCGGTCGAGCCACTCGGTGACGCGGCGCACCGCGTCCTGCACGGTCCCGATCAGCGCGCAGGTGTCGGTGTCGGTGCCGTCGGTCGTCTTCGCGAGTAGGCGCCCCTGGGCGTGTATCAGGCACGTGATGGCCGGCCTGGTTCGGGGCCGGCAACGCAGCAGGTAGCAGGCGAGGGCCGCCAAGCTCGGCGGCGCCCCGGCCGGCAGCCCGTCGAGCAGGGCCTCTCTCGTTCGCACCCGCTCGATCGTCATGTCGTAGAGTCGGACCACCTCGGCCTGTGTCCGCCCGAAGCAGTCGTTCCACAGCGACAGCCTCCCGAAATGGCTTCCGGGAGTCATGCAGGGCACCGACCGGAACAGCTCGCTCTTCGTCTCGAGGTAGAGGTTGTACGCGGCGTCCTCACCGCCGTTCTCGTTCTCGTCGACGTCGAAGACGGCCCCGCAGGCGTCCCATTCGACGGCTTCGGCGTCGTTGCCGGCGCAGGGGCATCCGTTCCGCTTCCGCGCGGGCGCATGTTGTGTCCACCCCGTCCGAACGCGCTCGCGTCCGAGGCGGAGCAGGTCGAGCATGGTCAGCATGTGTTCTCTCCGTGTCCTCTCCGGAATTGGTCTCGCGCCTGGAAGTTCCCGCCGGCCGGGAGCGGCCGGTCTGCGCGGGTCGCCGTCACGTTCCCGCCTCCGTGTCCCCGCGGGGGAGCCCGCTCGTGCCGCTTCCGGCTGTCGCGGCTCGCACGGCGTTGCCGTCGGCTCCGGTTCGGCCCCCTCGATGTAGCTGATTCCGCAGGCCGTGCATCTCAGCCGTGGTCCTGCCGGCGTGTCATAGGCGTAGCTCCACGGGTGTCGGTGGAGCACGATCGCTCGGCCCGGCGGGATCTTCGGGCCGCGGCGTTCCGTCGACTGCTCCGGCTCGTCGACGGGTTCCCAGTTGTCGGAAGGTTCGGCCTCGGTCCACTCCGCCGTGTCGTTCCCGAGGACCTTGAACCACGCCCGCGTGGTGGTGTGGTTGATGATGCGCACCGTTACGTCGTTGTGCCGCGCCAGGCTCCCGACGTCGAGGTCCCTCAACCGCATTGCCCGTCCTCCTCGTTGTTGGCCAGCCGGATGTCCGCGACATGCAGGACTCGCCGGTTCCGGCGGTTGTCGGCGGCCCAGAGCCGTCCGCCGCGTTCCTCCGGGAGCATGCGGTCGGTCAGCGCTTGCAGCTCGGTCCACGTCTCGGCGTGGCCGAGGGTCTCGGTGGCGGGGTTGTCGGTGCAGAGTCCGGCCCGGTCGACGTAGAGCGTGTACCGGGGCGGTCTGTCGGCGGGCGTTCCGGCGGGCCGCGTGGTCATCTTGGGGTCCTCGCTCGCCGCCCGGAGTTCGGCCAGCGTCCGGCGTACGGTTCCGACGCCGACCCCGAGTCCGCGGGCGATCACGGCCATCGAGGCGCCGGCCTGCCGCCAGCGGAGGATCGCCGCGGCTCGGCGTGCGCGCTTGAGCACCGCCGGCGGCGCCTTGGAACGGGATCGCGTTCCGTTTCGTGTCGTCATCGTGTCGTTTGCCATCCCACGCTGGGGCCTCTCGTTTCGATCCAAGGTCTCGTGATCTTCGGTTCGTCGTCGGCGCCGCTCCCTCCTCTCGTGGCCACGAACGGCCGCAGCGGTCCCCACTGCCGCAGGAACCAGCCCATGCGGCCGCCGTCGAGCGCCTGGTCCAAGCGCCACCCCCGCCGCCGCAGGCTGGCCGCCGCCTGGGCGAACGCGTCCTCGTTCCAGCACTCGAGGTCCTCCGGCGGCCTGCCGCGCCATCCTGTCGCGGCCTCGTTCGCGTCGGCCGGCGCGGGGCGCGCGGGGTCGCCGGCCGGGTCGTCCAGCCGCTGGATGTCGTTCTCGTCGAGCTCCGCGGCGGGGTCGAGGAGCAGGCGGTCCCAGTGCGCCGGGAGCCACACGATTCCTTCGTCCTCGGCGCGAAGCAGGTACTCCTCTTCGCTGTTCGGGGGCAGGAAGCGCCAGAGCCCGGCCGCCGCTTCCGCTTCCAGCAGGCCGTAGTTGAGGGCGACGTACGGGCTGGTGGCGCCCTGCAGGCCCTCGTACTTGCCGAGACCGTCTTCGGCTCCGTCTTCCGGCCCCAGCAGCGTGTAGCCTTCGGCCTCGAGCTTCTTCATGGCCCGGTCGGCTTCTTCCCGCCCCCAGGGCTCGCCAGCGTCGTCGTCCAGGAACTCGCCCTCGACCTGGTTCGCGACGTAGCCGGCCCATCGGGCGGGCAGCTCCACACGAATCCGGAATCGGGGGCTCCCGGGTATCGGCTTCCTGTCGGGTGTTCTCATTCAGGTCCTCTCGCTTGGCGGGGCTGCCCTGCACGGGCCTGTCCCGGTCCGCGCGACGGCTGCTCCTCCTTTCTGCCGTGGCCGGTGGGTGCGATCGCCTGGGCGTTTCGCGTCGGTTCCGGTGGGATGGCGGCGGGGGCGCGTTGCTGCCTGTCAGTTCGTGCGGGGGCGGTTGTTCTCGGGCGGGTCTTCGCAGCCGGCGTCGGGGCATGGGTCGGTCGTGGCGGGGCCGTACGCCGTCGAGGAGTGCTCCAGGTTCACGCCGGCCGCCTTGCGGCATCGCTTGCAGTACGCGGTCGCCGCGGTGTTCGGGGCGTAGACCCGCCGCTTCCAGTTCGTCAGCACGTGGCCGAGCCGCGCCGCAACGGCTCGACCCTCGCGCAGCGTTCGCCGGAGCTCGCCGTACTCGTCCCGCGGCGGTCCGCTCTGGAGCGCCCGTTCGATGGAGCGGCGGCCTTCCGCCTCGACGGCCCGCGCTCCGCGCTTCACTCGCATCGTCCTTCTCCCTCGCCGTTTTGCCGGCGCCGCCGCGTTCCATCGCGGCACGCACCGTGCCGGAGAACCCCGGCCTCCGTGGAATGCCGTCGAGAATCCCTCGACGTTCGGGTCGGGCGCGCCTGCGGTCTGCCGGGCCCCGAAGGAGTCCGGCGCCTTCTCGGGCGGGTATCGCTTCCGCGTCGTGTCTCTCCTGCTGCCGGTGCTGCGCTTACGGCTGGCCCACTTCGGCGCATTCGAGGGCCAGCGCCTCCTCGATGTGCTCCAGGCTCACCACCTCGCTGCCGTCGAGCGCCGCGATGGTCCGCGCGACCTCCTTCGCCGGTCCGTCCGGCAGGCGGAATCCGGTGTTCGTGGCCTCTGGCGGCGGCCGGCGGCTCAGCCGTCTCCGGGCGGCGCTGACTCGCTCCGCGGACTCGACGAGGGTTCTCCGGGGCGCCCGGGCATCTTCGGTTGTCCGGATCTCGACCGCGCACAGTTCACAGAGCGCGCGCGCCCGGCGCCGGTCCCGTTCCATTTCCTCGTGCCGGCTGGTCACGATCAGTTGGAACCGGGCCGGATACCGGATCACGTGGCCGCCGGCCGGCGGCAGGAACTCGACGTCGCCGTCGCGGGCGGCCCGGGCAACGTCGGCCAGTGCGCTGCGGCTGAACTCCGTCGGCTGGTCCATCAACAACAGTCCGTTGTGCGCCAGGCTCACTTCCCCGGGATGTCTCCGGTCCCCGGTCAGCGCGATCTCCGACGCCGTGTAGTGGGGCGCCCGCAGGGGCGGCCGGGTCATGCGCGGCAGCCGGGGCGGCAGGAGTCTCGACACCGAGTAGATCCGGGTCGTCTCGCGCGCCTGCTCCGTGTCGAGGTCGGGCAGGAGCCTCTGGGCGATGCGTCCGTAGCGCGGCGCCGAGTCCCTTCCCGGCGGTCCGATGACGTGCATGTGGTGGCGGCCCGCGCAGGCGATCTCCAGCGCCCGCAGCCCTTCGTCGGTGATTCCCCACCACGGCCGCGAGATGTCCGCGGGATCGTCGCGGCGGCTCGGCGGCAGTTCGCCCGGCTCCCGGCGGCCGGTCAGGACGTCGACGACTTCATCCGCGGTCGCGGCGGCGATCGTCCGCGTGCATTCGGCGGCGGCCGCGGCGCCGTTGTCGAGCGGCACGATGAGGTCGAGTCCCGCCCGTTCCGCCCGCTCGGCGATCGGCGTCGCCCCGTAGATGGCCACGCAGGGCGTGTTTCGTCCGTCGGGCCGGTACGGGTCGAGCGCCGCGGCGGCCACCGTTCGTTCGAGCCGATCGGGCCGGATGACGCCGTGGGCGCCGAGCACGGCCAGCACCGCCGGCAGGTCGGCCGCCCGCATGTAGCCGCCGCAGTCGAGCGGCGGGGCGTTCGGGTCTTCCCGTTCGCACCGGATCAGCGTTCCGGGGTTGTCGATCCCCATGTGCTTCAGGGTCTCGCCGGCGACCTGGACGGTCTGGTCGATGACCGTCGTCGGCAGTCCGGTCATCCGCAGGCCGGGTTCGCCGGGGGTGCGGTCGGCCTCCAGGCGGAACAGGTGGGCCTGGATTCCGCATGTGTACGCGCAGTGAATCGTCATCGGTCTGCCATGTCTCCTCGATGGGCCTCGGGCGGGCCGTTGCGTGCCGTCGGGGCGTTTGCGCCGATGGATGGTGCGGTCGCCTTACCGGTTCCACGGGCGGGTTGGCCCTGCTGCTCTTTCCCGCGCCGGCGGGTGGCCCGTGCGGCGTTGGTCAGGCGTTCGAGCGGGCGGGAGGTTCGCTTTGGCGGTGGGTGATGGGTGGGCGGCGCCGCAGGTTCGTGCGTTCGTGGTCGCGTCCGTTCATGGATGACGCGTCGCGCGGGGTTGAACTTGGCGGGCGATGCTCCAGTTGTCGAGGCGTGTCTCGGTGACGGTGTCGCCGTCGTCGGCGCGCCGGGTCGGGGTTGGCGGATCAGCGCGGGTTGCCAGGGGCCGCGTGCGTGTCGCCATCGTCGGCGTGCCCGGCGGAGGTGGCCGATCGCTCGCGGGCGATGGTGATTCCCGTCAGCCGTTCTCCGTGTTCGCGCATCGCGTTCCGGATCCGATCGGCGAGCGTTTCGGCGAGCCGGCGGGCCGCGTCGCTGACCTGCCGGCGGCCGGGTTCGCGCCGCGGCCGCTCGCCTGCCGCGACAGCTGACAGCGCGTTGAGCAACTCGCCGGGCGTTCCGCGGATGTTCAGTCCCCGGACGGTCACTCTGTCGCCCAGGATCTCCGTCAGCGCGAAGTCGAGCTCGATGTGGGTTCCAAGGCTCGCGGCCGTTTCGTCCATCGCTGTCCCTCGCATCGCTTCACTCCTGCCCGGGCGTCGATCGCGGGCAGTCCATCCCCGAGGGTGGCTCGAGCAGCACCTCGGTATAGCCGGCGGATCAGCCGCCAGTCGGTCTGCGGCGCGGTCCCGGTGTCGGGCATTTCTACTCTCAGCCGGCTGAGTCGCCGGCCACTCCGGCGCCGGCGGCGGTCATAGGGCGCTCGGCGGTGGCGACCGGGGCGTCCAGCGTGAAGAACACGGTGCGCAGGCCTTGGGCGTCCTCCGGCCGGACGTATGCCCACAAGGCGGGCCACCGGTCGATCTCCCGGGTCTCGGGGCAGTGCTCATGGAGATAGCCGAGCATCTGCCGTCGAGCGTTGCGCTCGTGCCGGAGCCACGCCCGGTAGCGGTCCCACCCTCGCGGCAGGTCCGTAGACCAGGTCGCGCTCGCGTAGTCGACGTACTCTCCCTCGCCCGGGCGCACGCGGATTGTCATGCCCTCGACCCGCGGGCAGTCCTTGAGCGGGACGAGGATGTCGTAGGCGACCGCGACCCGGCCGTCCGCCCGGGGCGCCATCGCCATCCGCCATCGGTGGATCTCTATTCTCATTGGGTTCACTTCCGGGTGAGGCGCAGGTACAGGCGCAGCAGCGGCTCGATCGACCGCCGGGGCTGCTCGAGGCCGGTGAGGAGCCGCCGCACCGGGTGGGCCGGCGGGTGCCCGGTGTCGCGGCGGACGACGCCGTGCTCGACGACCAGGTGTTCGGCGATGACCTCCGCGGCCGCCCGGCGCATGGCGTCGCGGCGGCCGGCGTTGGCCGCGTGCGGGGTCACGCGGCGTTGGTACCGTTTCCAGAGCGGTTCACCGGGCGTGCGGACGGCGGCGGGTCGGGGTCGGTGGTCTGGAAGATGAGGGTGTGGACAGGCGCTCCTTTCGCTTCCGCGATGCGGGCGATGTCGTCGAGCGTGGCGAGGGCGTCGGCGCGGGGCCATCCGACCCCAGGCCCGAGCAGGCCCGAGCGGTGCCGCTCTGCAGATCGAGCATGGCGGCATGGTCGTTTCTCCGGTTCGGGTTCCGAGGCGATGTCGACTCGGCCGGGCGGCCGGTCAGCGTTCTTCGGGGAGGTCCTGGGCAGGGAATTCGAGGCGGGTTGCGGTCGCTACGGCGTCCCTCCGTACGGGTCAACTTCCGACGTGAGCGGGGTCCGGCGCGGGTTGCCGCTCGACCGGCACCGCATCTTCGCGGTCAGCCGGTGGCGGATCCGGGTTCCGCATCGTACCGGTGTGTACCGGTGTTGTCTCGATGTGTCCGGGACCGTGGTGCAGTACTCGTCAGGAGATCAGGTCTCCGACACCGATCTCGGTCAGGCGGTCCCGCAGCCGCCGGTTCCACGGATCGATGCCCTTCCACCGGTTGTGCTCCTTGTGGAAGCGGGCGATCCGCCGCAGCTCGCCGGCGAGCTCGTCGTCGTCCGCGCAGTCGATTCGGATCAGCTCGCCTTCGCGGTAGGTCAGGATCTTGCGCTCGAAGGGCTCGACCCAGCGTCCGAACCAGGGCGCGTCCGCTTCGGTGTCGAGCTGCGCCCACGTGCCGTCCGTGCTGCATAGCGCGAAGTCGATCGCGTACCGGTTGTCGATGGCGCGAGCTCGGGTTGTCGTCTCGGTCATTCGCTTCGCCTGCGCTCCCGCTCGGCGAACTCGGCCTGCTTCACGACCTGCAGGCCCGCCGCCAGCGCCTTGCGCATGATGATGCCGGGCTTCAGGTCGTTGATCTGTGCGATCTCCTGGATCTGCTCGAACATGTGCGCCGAGATCGCGACCGAGCGGCGGATGTGGTACCGCTTCCGGTGCGCCGCGGCCGGGTCCTCGTCGTGGAGCTTGTCGTTGCGCATGGGGTGTTCTCGGTGGTTCGGGGAAGCTCGTTCTTGCGTCGGCCTCTCTCGCGGGCGCCTTGGGCCGATGGTGCGGGGGCGTGCGGTTGCGGCCTGCTTGGGTTGTCGGCCGGGCGTGCCCGTGATCCTCCGTGCCGGTCAGGATGGAAGGCGGTCGGGAGCGGCGTCGGGCGCCTGGGCGGTGGCGTCCGCCGCGGTGAGCGCCGCCCGGTAGATTCCCGCCCATGTCGGGCTGTCGTCAGGCGCTGCGAACCAGGGAGACGGTTCCCGGACGCCGCACGGGCCGACGTTCACCATCTGCAGCGCCGTGCAGGTCCGGCATCGCCGGAGCTCGGTGTAGTGACGGTGCGCCGCGGGGATCGCGGGCTTCCTCAGGGGGCCGCGGAACGGACGCCGCGCCAGCACCGCGCTTCTCCCGTGGTCGCAGCAGTGGAATTCGGGCTCGGCCTCCGTCGCCACCACCATGACGACGCGTTGCGAGTAATGGTTGATCCATTCCACGGCGGCCACGGGCAGGGCCGGGTCGAACCCGTGCAGGACGGCTGTCCGGGCCAGCTCGTCGCGGTCGGGCGCGTGGTCGATCGTGTCCAGGTACTGCGCCTGCTCGTCGTAGATCCGCTCCAGCGACGGGTCGTCGGTTCGGCGTGGGACTCCCGGTATCACGCAGATCATCGTCGACGTGGGCGGGCGCCCGATGGTCGGCCGGTGGTTCATTCGGTTCGTCTCGTCGTTGCGGCGGCCATGACGTCGTTCACGGTCAACGTGAAGTTCTCGTACTGCCGGCCGTCGGCGTCCGCCGAGGTGCTCATGTACAGGGTTCCCATCACGTGGAGGCCCTTGCCCTTCGAGCACTTGGCCAGCGCCGCGCCGGCCCTGCGGAACGCCACCAGGTCGAAGTAGAAGGTCTCCTCCTTGCTCCCCTTCTTCGGCGGCGTCACGTTGCACGCGATCCTCGCCGTCGTGAAGGGCTGCCCCTTCGCGGACACCTTCGATTCGGGGTCCCTGGTCAGCCGTCCGAACGCCGCGAGCTGCACGTTCGGGGTGGACCAAGCCTTGCCGCCTTGCTGCTCGCCGGTCTCCGGCCGGCTTTCTGGAGTACCGTTCGTCACTGCGTGCTTCCTTGAAATGCCTGTTTCGGTGGGGTCGCGATTCTAGCAGAGGCTTCTCCCTCCCTGGGCCATCCCGGCCCTCCCGGCCCGCTCGTCGTGTCCGCAGCTCGTGCATCGTGGGTGCGCTGATCGGAGCGCCGCGGGACATCACTGCCGCGTGATCCACTTCGCGCGTGGTCGCGTCGTGAACCACTTCACGCCCGGGGCCCTTCAGTCCTCGCTGATCCTGAACGTCGCTTCCGCGGCTGCACGTGCGATACTCTTGCCCGGTTTGCGGGTGCCGGTCTCCGGGGGCGGTCTCTGTCCAGGTCTCTGTCCCCGGCATCGGCACCCCATCCCGTCCCGTTGTGTCCTGTGTCGGCTCCGTCCGCGGAGGTGGGTGATGGCGAGGTCTGGGAGCGTGATTGACCGCGCGTCTGGGCGGTTGATCTCCGGTGGTCCCGAGGAGGTGAATGCGACCCAGCCTCTTCTGGAGATCCTCATCGAGGAGCGCGGTTGGGAGCCCGGCCAGATCGTCTCAAGGCCCAAGCAGTGGCGGGTGCCGTCCGCGCCGTCCGGAAAGCGCGAGTGGCCCGTGGATGTCGCGATCTTCGACGGTGTCGCCCACGCGAGGAACGAGGACCACGTTCGCATCCTGTGCGAGTGCAAGCGGCCTGATGAGAAGAGCGGCCTCCGCCAGCTGAAGATCTACCTCGATCGGGAGCCTCACGCGAAGGCTGGCGTGTGGTTCAACGGCGTCGATCACGTGGTCGTCTACAAGACGGCTCACGGCTACGAGCGCGCGCCGCCGGGCGCGCCGATTCCGGGTCCCGGAGATTCTCTGTCACTCGACAGCTTGCCGGAGGCATTGAGTTACGACCTGCTCGTCAAAGCGGTCTCTCTGGTTCCTCTCTTCCAGCGTATTCGCAACCGGCTGGCGGCGCAGGACGCCAACGTGAACCGCGATGAGGAGATCCTGCCCGACCTGTCGAGCCTCCTGCTGCTCAAGATCCTCGACGAGACGGCCCACCGTCTTCGGCGCGATGAACCCCTCGAGTTCCAGTGCCAGCCTGGCGCCCCGAAGGCGACAGCCCAGCACATCAGGAAGTTCCTCCGCCGGGAGGCCGGACAGCATCCCGATGTCTTCGGCAGGCCCGGCGCCCGCCTCGCTATCGACGATGCCAGCATCCGGTTCGCTGTGGAGTTATTGCAGGGCTACCGCCTCCTTGAGAACGACGCGGAGGTGATCTCGACCGCGTTCCAGGTCCTCCGCGGTCGCGCGTACAAGGGTGAGGAGGGTCAATACTTCACGCCGCCGTCGGTAGTGCGGTTGGCGGTGGCTGCGGCTGCTCCCGACGAGCGTGACCGGGTTATCGACCCGGCTTGCGGGAGCGGCAGCTTCCTTGCGGAGGCGTTTAACGCCGTGTCTCGGCACCTCCGGTCCGTCACCAAGGAGGGCTCTACCGACCACGTGGTGGGACTGCGGGACTGGAGCAGGGAGAAGCTCTATGCGGTCGACAAGGATTCCGTCTCCGTTCGGCTCTCAAAGGCCTACCTGTCCCTTCTCGGAGACGGCAGCACGCATGTCTTCCGGAGGGATGTTTTGCGCAAGTCCCTCTGGGATAGTGCGCTGCAGGATGCCGTGCAGGACGGGAGCTTCTCGCTGGTCCTCACGAATCCTCCGTTCGGCCAGCGCCTCTGCTTGGATCCGGAGGACGCCCGCCCGGAAGGTTACGATGTTTCGCACCGTTGGGTGCGGGACGAGGAGACGGGGACGTACACGAAGGAGGATGACCAGTTCGTCGAACGCCCGTTGGGCATCGTGTTCCTTGAGCGGTGCCTTCAGTTGGCGGAGGACGGCGGCCGCGTTGCGATCGTGCTGCCGGACACGTACCTGTTCTCGGCCAGCTACCAGTGGTTCATCCACTGGATCTGCACGTCGTACACGGTCACGCACAGCATCAACGTGCCGATTCAGGCATTCGAGCCGTACTGCCGCGCGAAGACCTCGATCCTGGTGTTGAAGAAAGCTCGCCCCCGTGCGCGGCACCGCATCGTCGGCATGCTCACCGAGACGTACGGCGAGACGAAGAAGGGTCGGCCCCTCTACCGGCTCGACGAGCGCGGCAACCGCACCGCGGATCTCGATGACGAGATGGCCGAGGCGGCCCGCCTCCTGCGGTCGCGGTCGCGTCCGCGGTCGGAGAGCCGTCTCCGGTTCACCTTCGAGCAGGATCAGGCCCGGCGCGCGGGCGTCCTCACCGCCGTTTACCATTGGCGCAAGCCCTACGAAGACGCGCTCCAGGCCTTCGCGACGCGCCACGGCTGTGAGGTCGTGTCCGTTGGCGATCTGATCGACGATGGCGTCATCGTCTGGTCGATGGGACACGGCAGCCCGTCTCCGCAGTTCAAGGGCCGGGGTCCCGTGCCCTACGTGAAGGTTTCCGACATCAAGAACTGGCGGGTCAACGAGAATCCCAAGTATTTCATTCCCATCGACGAGGCGACGAAGTTGCGGCGCGGCGCGCGCCTCGAACCATTCGACGTTTTGATGCCGACCCGCGCCTGCAAGAACATCGGTCTGGGTGCCCTGCTCATGCCGTGGCAGACGCAAGTCGTCTTGACGAAGGAGATAGCCGTCCTCCGCTGCGTCAGGCACCGCAGGATCTCTCCTTGGCTTCTGCTGGTGCTGCTGTCGTTCCCGGTCGTCAACGATCAGCTGCGCTTTCTCGTTCAAATGCACACGAATCGGGAGGATCTAGGCCGTCGGCTCTTGGAGTTGAAGCTGCCTGTTCCCACAGGCTGTGACGTTCGTGGGCGATGGGAGCAACCTGTCCGTCAGTACTTCGACGCGCTGGTCAAGGCCCGTAACAGCTTCGGGGCCCTCGTCCGTAATCTTGATGGCTTTCAGCTGGTCGACCGGCCGTAGCAGCCCGTGGCTGGCGGCTCGAGCCCACCGCTGCCCCGAACGCCCTCGGGCGATGCGCGCATCCTCCGGCAGGACCATTTCAACCTGCTCGCCCGCGGTCGCAAGCGTCGTGACCCTCGGCGTCGTGTCGCTGCCGCTGGCGTCCTGGACGGTGACGCCGACGACCGCGCCTATCTCCAGCCGCCCGTGTCCTGCGCCTGGCGTCATCGGTCGAGAGCATCGTGGGCGGCTACGGCGGACGCGGACGTCGCGATGCCGGCCCGAGCATCGTCGCCGGTGGCCATGGAGGACCTCGACCGGGTGATCTCCTCGCCCGAGCTGATGCCGCCGGGAACCGACATCCAACCGCTCGGCCGCCGCGAGTACGGCCTGCTGGCACCGGGAATGCGCGAACGCCTGTGCGTGACCACCAACCCCACCTACTACGAGGATCAGGCCGAGAGCGTCGAGCTCTGGTCGCCGGGCAACCGGCTCTTCACGCCGCCCGAATTCACGGCAGAGGTGAAGGACGACGCGTTCCCGGCGGAGACGACGCTGAGCGGACTGCTGGACGAATCAAGCACGCCAACGACATGAGCGCATCCTCGGCAATGGTTCTCCTCACGCCGTCCGCCGGCGGCCGTCGAAGGGCAGCCACAGCAGCCATTCCAGCAGCTCGCCGACGGTCGGGTTCACGTCGACCTCGATGCCCGCGTCGGTGAGCATTTCCCGGTCAGCGTCCTCCTGGTAGGTCCTGAGGGCGGGGCGTCCGTTCGGCAGCCCGTCGTCTCTCGACAAGCAGGCGTAGAGGTTGAAGCTCGGGGCGGGCTCGTCGCCGCAGTTCAGGACGAGGCGGATCTCGTCCGCGCCGCCGGCGGCGGGGCGCTGCCGTTTCGGCCACGGTTCCCATGCGGTTCGCCACCACATCCGGCTGATCGCGGATACCTCCGTCGTGTGCCGCAGCCATTCGGCGTCGGCGGCCCGCAGCGTCTCGCCGTCGTGCCGCGCCCACCGGCCCCCGGCGTCGCGTCCGATCTCCGTCAGGTGCTCACCGGGGGCGCTGCACCCGTCCGGTACGGTTCCGTTCAGTATCCAGTCCTCCGCGCGGTAGGCGTCCCACAGCTGCTTGAGCAGGCCGGCCATGCCGTCCGGCGGCGCCGGCGCGTCGTGCAGCAGCCGTGCGTACGGGTCCCGGTTCCCGGCCGGGTTCTTCGTCATCGGTTGCCGCTCCAGCCGCGCACGACGGCGCCCGGTCCCGGCGCCTCGCCCCGGCCTTCGTCACTCGAGGCAGCTTCCGCAGACCAGCTCCCCGTTCGGCGCGTACGGCCAGTAGTCCTCCACCAGGACCATCGTCCCGCAGTTGACGCACCTGGCGCCGGTGATGCGGGCTCGTTCCTCCTCGTCGGTGATCCCGGCTTCGTCCAGCAGCCGCTCGGTCTCGAGCTCGTCCCGCCGCCGTTGCGCTCTCCACGCGGCGGCCTCGGCCGCCGCCCAGTGCGCCCGGTCGATTCCGATGCCCATCGGCATTCCCTGTCAGGCGGGCGGCCGGGCGCCTTCGGCGAGTGCGTGGCGGACCTCGATGGGATGCTCGGCGAGCACGCGCTCCATCGTGTCGACGTCGGGCACGAACACCCGCGTCCGGTACTGCACGATCTCCGTCCGGCAGCCGATCCGCTTCAGCCGCTCGACGGCCCGCGGGTTCCGGTGCTCGATCTCGACGCGCATCAGGCCCATGTGCCGCCGCCCGGCCAGCACCAGGTCGCCAGCGAGGAGGTACCGGCACTTGCGTTTCGTCAGTTCTGCCATCCGTTCGGCCGCGGTCAGCCTCGGGCCGGGCGCCGCCTCGAGCCCGAGCTTGGTCCGCACGCCGTCGACCTGTCCGGGCGACAGCACGCGTCCGATCAGGTTCTCGCCGCGGTCGGTGGTCAGCCGATAGACGCGCACGTCGGCGCCGGGCAGCTTGTGCCAGACGGGCAGGAGCACGCCGGTGACCAGCCAGAACCGCGACTCGCGGAACCTGGGCATCGCCGCGCACTGCCTCTTCCAGCCTTCGGCCCACTCGGCCTCGTCGACTGGCTTCCATCCCGTGAACTCGGTGCGCAGCTCCCTCTCGGGCACGGTCCGCCGGCTGCCCGGCTGGATCAGCCGCCGGCGCTCCTCGACGCTGCCGTCGTCGAGCGTCTTCGCCGGCGCCCTGATGCACAGCGCGACGTGATTCGACCGCTTGTTCCAGAGAAGGATCGGCTTGCGGCCCTGCTCGGCCTCCTGGGCGCGGATCTTCCTCGCGGCGTCCAGGGGCGTCGGCCTCACGCGGTCCCGCCGCTGGATCTCGACCAGCTTCGTCTCCACGCCGGACTCGTCCGTGGCGCGATCTTCGGACACGATCTCGAGCCCCGCGGCGTTGATCCGTTCGACCCCCTGGTTGTACGTCCCGCTTTCGATCGCGTCCTCGATGTTGATGTCGACGAGCCTCTCGAGGTGCTCGAACAGCTCGTTCTGCTCGTCGATCGGGAGCGCCACCAAGCGGTTCAGGAACGTCGACATCGGCGGCAGGTCGTGGAGCATCGCGCCGTCCTTGTCCGTGATCGACAGCCCCGTCTCCGCCTCGAACCGCCGGACCGACCAGTGGGGCACGCCGCAGCTCCCGAGGTCCCGGTAGAACATCCGCAGCGCGGCGGCGGCGTACGGCGACTCGAAGTTGTCGCATTCGCGGAACAGGGCCGTGTTGTCGTCGCCCATCGCGCTCTGCGAGTCCTTCTGGCCCCGCGTGAGCGCGCCCAGGCTGTGGATGCGGCGGGCGATCGTCGACGTGAACCGCCTCTCGCCCTTCACGTCCGTGGTCACCGGGAGGAACAGCGGCGCCGTCTTCTGGTGCGTCCGGTGCGTGCGGCCGAGCCCCTGGATGGCCTGGTCGGCTCTCCATCCGGTCTCGAGCAGGTAGTGGTGCCGGCGCCTGGTGTTCCCGCAGCCGAGGTCCGAGTGGTACGACCGCCCGGTGTTGCCGGCCATCGAGAAGACGAGGATCGGCTTCCTGCCGTCCATGAAGGCGTCGGTCTCGTGGAGGTTCGAGGTCGCCGGCCGCGGCCGCAGCGCCAGCCGGTCTCCGCCGCCGTCGTTCCGGATGCGGAGCACGCGGCGCGAACGCCCGGTGATCTCGGCGACCTGCTCGTGTCCGAAGTGGTGGAGTATCTGGTCCAGCGCCGCGCCGACCGGCGGCAGCGAGCCCAGGCGCTCGACCAGCTCGTCGCGCAGCCGCACCGCCTCCTGGCTGATGATCGGGTTCCCGTCCTCGTCGTACATCGGGCGCGTGTGCGCGTTGCCCTCGTCGTCCTCGTACGGCTCGTGGAGGTGGGTCGGGAACGCGTGCGTGAGGTAGTCCAGCACGTACTCCCTCGGCGTGAGGTCGATGTTCAGGTCGTCCCACTCGCTCGTGGGCGTCTGGGCGATCCGCCGTTCGGTCAGGGCCTCGCCCGTCGACACGATCTGGACGACGGGCGCATATCCGTCCGCGAGGTCCCGCTCGATGGCCCGGAGCAGCGTCGGGCACTTCATCGACGTCAGCAGGTGCGAGAAGAAGCGCTGCTTCGCGCCTTCGAAGGCGGACCGCGCCGCCGCCTTCGCCCGCGCGTTGCAGACGCCGTCCGCGTCGATCCTGGTCGCCTCGAGGGCCTCGCCGAGGTGGGTGTGGATGATCTTGAAGGCCTCGGCGTACTCGTCGTAGATCGTGCGCTGCTCGCCGGTCAGCGTGTGCTCCAGGATCCGGACCTCGACGCCGGTGTAGGAGAGCGCCCGCGCCTGGTAGCGGCCGAGCGCCTTGAGGTCTCTGGCGACGATCTCCAGCGCCGCCACGCCGCCTTCGTTCATGGCCCCGACGAACTCCTCGCGGGTCTCGAAGGGCGTCTCGGGCGTCGACCACAGGCCGAGCCGGCTCGCGTAGCTCAACCCCTCGATGGCGCTGGCCCCGGTCGCGGACACGTAGACGATGCGCGCCTGGGGCAGCGCGTTCTGGAGCCGCACGCCGGCGCGTCCCTGTTGGCTCGGCGCGACCGGCCCGCGGCTGCCCCGGCCGCCGCCGGCGTTGCTCATCGCGTGCGACTCGTCGAACACGATCACGCCGTCCCACCGCTGGCGGTCGGTCTCGTCGAGGCTGCCGGCGAGCCACGCGATGATCTGCCGGAGCCTCGACGGGCTGCCGTTCCGGGACGGCGAGCGCAGGGTCGCGTAGGTGCTGAAGAGGATGCCCGTCTTCCGCCTCACGGGGTCCTTCTGCCGCCAGTTGTTCAGACCGACGACGTCGTGCTCATGGCCTCCCAGGGCGGTCCAGTCCCGCCGTGCGTCCTCGATCAGCTTGTCCGACGCCGAGAGCCACAGCGCCCGGCGGCTTCCCCGGAGCCACCTGTCGAGGATGATCCCGGCCACCTGCCGGCCCTTGCCCGTCCCCGTCCCGTCGCCCAGCATCCATCCCTGGCGGACCTGCGTCGGCGCGCTCCAGGTGATCTCCGCCTCGTCGTCCGCGCTGCGCGTGTCGGGTCCGCGGTACTCGGTCGACCGCATCCGCTCGAACTCGCTGTCGATCCGGTACAGCCCGGGCAGGTCCCGCGCGTGCGCCTCGGCGGCCAGGACGACGGTCTCGAGTTGCGCGTCGGAGAGCTTTCCGTCCGTCACGACGGCCGCCGGCAGGCGCGGCTTCACACCGGGATGGCGGTGGTCCACGGCGCTCATGGCGGCGGACTGCACGAGCGTGGTCGGGTGCGTTCTCGCACTTTCGACGACGACGGCCGATGGCCGCCACGGATGGTACGGCCGATCGTCGTCGATGGCGTTCTCCCCGTGCGGCTTTCGGCTGCTGTAGTCGAGGTCGGCGACGGCGCTCCATCGGTCCGGCGCCGCCGGCGTCTCGTCGACCGGCCTGCGGCTCCGCTTCTTCGGTGTTCGGAGGACCGTTGCGGCCCGGCGGGGGATCGGTCCCGGCGGCCGTCGCCGCGGGGCGGCTGCGAGCACACCGGCGAGGAGCTCCTCGGTCGATTCGGCCGGCTCCACAATGCGGGTCCGCGCCCCGGCCGGCGGGGTCGCGTCGTCCGGGCCCGGCTTGTCGATGACCGTCAGCCGCGTCTCGATGGAGGTCCCGCGCGTCCGGTACAGCTTGCCGGCGACCGCCTGCGTGAAGAGGACGTCGGGCGGCGGCTCGCTACGGGCGAAGGCCTGCCGCCACGCCGCGTCCGCCGGCTCGCACCCGCTCGACGTGACGGCCGCCAGCCGGCCGCCCGGCCGCAGCGCCCGGTAGGCGGCCCGCACGTGCCGCAGGTCCATGTCGGTCTGGATGGCCGTCCGCGACGCGGCGCGCGAGAACGGCGGGTTCATCACCACGACGGTCGGCCACAGGTCCGGCAGCAGGTCGCTGATGCTCTCCGCGTCATGGCGGGTGACGCCGCCGTCGCGGAACATGAGCCGCAGGAGTCCTGCGCGCGTGCTCGTCAGCTCGTTGAGGGCCACCCGGCCTCCGGCGGCGCCGCTGAGCTTCAGCGCGGCGAGGACGGCCAGCGTCCCGGTTCCGGCGGACGGCTCGAGGACGACGTCGTTCGGCTGGACGTCGGCGGCCGCCGCCACGATCCAGGCGAGCTCCAGCGGGGTCGAGAACTGCTGGAATCGCTGCTGGACCTCGTCTCGCCGCGTCTGCGGCGGTTCGAGCGCGCTCACCTTCCGGATGAGCGCGAGCATCGCCGCAGGGGCTTCGGCCCGCGCCAGCATCGCTCCGCCGTACCGGCGCAGCAGCAACGTCACGGCGGACTCGGCGGCGTCGTACGCCTGCTTCCATACCCAGGCGCCGCTCGCGTCGCTGGCCCCGAAGGCCTCCGTCATGGCCGCCTGCAGCGCCGTTCTGTCGAGGCGGCGCCCCTTCTCGATCAGTTCGAGCAGCGCTCTCGCGGCGCTGTACATCCGCTGTGCGGTTCCGGACGCGTGCGTCTCGTGTGGTCGTGCGGTTCCGTGCACGGGCGTGGTCCTCCTTCCGGGGCGGCGCGCACGCCGCCCCCTGTCGGGCTCGCGTTGGTCGTGGGTTGGGGGACCGCAGGCGGCGTTGCCGTCCGGACGCCGTCCGGAGGATTCGCGCGCGGTTTCAGCGGGAGGTGGTAGGGGCTACATCAGTCGGGGACGGCGGTCGCCGGCTCGTCGGCGCCGTCATCTCCTTCCGGTCGATCTGCCGCCGGAATCGGTTGGGCATCCGCTACAGGCTGTGGAACGGGATGTCGATGGCTTCGGTCAAGCTTCGGTCGAACTTCGGTCCCAGCCCTCGAAATGATGTACGATCGGTCCTGCCGCTTGGCGAGCAATGCTCTCGGCACGGCTGCGTTCGGAGCGATCACGTCGTATCGAGGGCGTGACCCTCTGAGCAAGGGAGGCGCAATGGTGATCACATATCGCATGGCGCTCGCCTGGACGGCAGTGCCGCTCACGATGTCGCCGGTGATGGAGCTGTCCGCATCCGAGTTGCCTGAACAGGAGGGGGTCGTAATCGAGGGCCGTGTCATCGAAGCGGAGACGGAGGCGCCTCCGAGGGGGTCCGTCGTGGTCCGGTACCAGGAGCACGGGGAAGGCGATCACGAGCCTGTTCTTGTGGACACTGGACACGAAGGAGAGTTCCGGTTCGAGTTCCGGGCAGGCATGGGCAGGTTCGGCTTGCTCTCCGTGCACGAAGCGGGGTACAACTCCGCGCTGCTGGCTTGGCCGGTGCCGGCGGACACGGACGTGGTGCTCCGATTGTCGAAACCGGTCGCGATCTACGGCACGGTCGTCAACACGTCGGGGCTGCCGGTGAGCGGCGCCATGGTGAAGTGGAGCATGAAGCACGACGGCCGCTTGGCGTCGGGCGTAGGAACGGCGGACGAGAACGGGTCCTTCCGCGTGCTCGTTCCCAACAAGACGGATGTTCCCAGGATTGCCGCTTGGGCCGATTACTACGCCCCGACCAAGGTTTCCTTCAGCTACGACGGCAACGACAAGCCGGTTACCATTCTGCATACCCTGGAGAGCATGCGAGACAGAGAAAGCAGCCTGCTCCTTCACAGCGACGACGACAGGTACCTGCAGGACTGGATTGACGAGATTCTGTCGGGCCATGAGCCTCCGTCCAGGTAACCCGACATGCCCGGACTGCGAGGTCTCTCGTTGCTGGCTCTTGCGCTGTCTCTGTTCGCTCCGGCGCTCGTTCACGGCCAACGGTGCGTGGTGGACGTCGTCGTCATGAACGTGGACCGCAGGGTTTCCGGACCCGTCTCGGTGGAGTGCTCTCGGCCGCACAGCGTCCCGTTCGGGAATTGGGGAGCCGAATTCCCCTACTTCGGGGTGCAGCGTCTCAGGGACGGGTATCAGTTTTCCGGCTGGAAGGCCGACGACGGTTGGTTGCAGTGGAACTCGTGTACGACCGACTTTGCTCCTCCAGATCCGCTCTACTACAACGACGATGGCTACACGACCCAGGTCGCCATGCCCAATGTGGTGAATGTCGTCGAATCCCGCAGAGAGCACAGCCACACCGGTCTTGACGGCGTGACCTGCGAGAGGCTGCTGGAGAATCCGGTGATCGAGTTCGGATCTGCGACCGAGCCCATCGAGTTGAAGGTCCATGAGTTGGACCGCCGCATACTCATCGACGGCCCTGATCACGTTGCGACCTTGTCGTACGGCCCGATTGCGGTTCCGTATCTCTGCGCGGACGAGTGGAGCTGCCGCGGGGAATCGGCGTGGGTCCGACCGGCGTCCGGAGATGACCGGGTCTTCGCGCGGCTCAAGCTCGAAGTCCACCTCCGCAAGGCGGAGTAGGCACACGCCGTCATCCGATCCCTTTGGCCGCGTCTCCCGGTACGTCCCCTCTGCGCTTCCCGACGCGTGCGTCTCGTGCGGTCGTGCGGTTCCGTGCACGGGCTTGGTCTCGTTCCGGGCGGCGCGTGCCGTTTCCTTGGCGGGCTTGCGGCGGGCGTGGTCAGGTGACGCTGCCCTCCGGACGTCGTCCGTAGGGATTCGCGCGCGGTTTCAGCGGGGGGCTACATCCAGTCGGGGACGGCGGCGGCCGGCTCGTCGCCGCTGTCGGCGTCCTCCGGCCCGAACGTGATGTCGTCGTCGGGGCCGCTCGCGGTTTCCCGTTGCGGCTCGAATCCGACGGGCGTCCACTGCAGCGCCCGCGCGCGGGCCTCGGGGCTGATGCCGGCGTCGGCCGGCGGGGTCTCCTTCCCGAAGGCGGCGGCCATCGCCCGCGCCAGGGTGTCCTTGCGGTCGGAGGCGTGCGCCTCGGCCCAGTCCTTCCCCAGCACGCCGTCCGCGATGGCCAGCATCTCCTTTCGGCCGATCTGCCGCCAGAATCCGTCGAGCGTCGGCCGGTACAGGCTGTGGAACGGGATGTCGAGGGCCTCGATCACGGCCTCGGTCTCGGCCCGGGCGCCGGGATCGAACGACAGTTGGGGCATGACGCTCCGACTGACCGCCGCGGCGAAGAGGTTGCGGCGGGCCTCGAGGCTCAGCCGCCGGAACGCGGCGAACCGCTCCCGGTCGTCGTCGGCGTTCAGCCAGTCGAGAGCGAGGTCTCTCGCGTTCGTCTCGAGGAGCTCCACGCCGGGGCTCGCCGCCGTGAAGGCGTCCGTCTCGTGCGGCGACGTGCCGTCCGGCGCGTCGGCCGTCGCGGTGATCCGCAGCGACGTCGGGTGCCTGTCGGCCGCCCGCGGCGGTCCGAAGACGGACAGCGCCAACTGGTAGGCCGCGAGGTCGAACGCGGCGGCAAAGTCCCCCGCCAACTGCGCCTTCACGAGCGCCGTCCGGATGACGCGCAGCTCGTCGGCGGTCTTCACCTTGAGGCCGGCGTCGTGCGTGGCGGCCGTCTCGCGGTTCGTCCCCGCGGCGGGGGTCTCGCAGATCGGCGGCGTGTAGTCGTTGCGCGCAACCGGCGGTTGCGGCGCCGGTTCGTTCGCGGCCGGCCGGGCCGCCGCCTCGCCGGTTCCCGCCGACGTCTCCGTCTCGGCCGCATCGTTGGCCGGCACGGAGGTGTTCGCCGACGCCGCGACCGGCGCCGGGCCGCTCTCGGGCGCGGGCGCGCCGGCCGGCGCGGGATCCGTCTCGGCCGGGATCAGGTCCCGGTCCGCGGGCCGCACGAGGCCCCGGTGCATGGCGAGCTCGCCTTCGTCGCCGATCGTCAGCAGGCAACCGGAACATGCCTTCTGCTCCGCCGTGTAGGAGACTCGCCCGTACATCTCCTCGTCCTGCCGCTGGCTCTCATCGTCGAGCCGGTCGTACTCGGCGATCAGCTTGTCGCGTTCCTCCCCGCCGAGGTCAGCGTCGTCGAGCCGCGACGCGAGCTCGTCGCGCTGCTGTACTATCCGCGCGAGCTTCGCGTGGTCCTCGTCGGTCGGCGGCTCGGGCTGGCCCTTGAGCACCGCGAACCAGTGCGTCACGTTCCACTCGCTCTCGAGCCGCGTCTCGATCCACCGCCACCCGCCGCCCAGCGCCTCCGCCGCGGCCTTCAGCTTCCTGCTCGCGAGCTCGTTGAGCAGCCGCACGTTCAGGATCCGGACGTTGCGGTCGTCCTCCTCCCCGAACAGGTCGACCTCGATCTTCCCGCCGGCCGCCTTGTACGCCTTCACGCCCACGAACCGCGCGCGCGGCGACGCCGCCGACATGGAGTCCCTCTTCAGCTCGGAGCGGATCCAGGCCGGCCCGGGCGGGTAGCCCTGGTTCCGCACCCGGTTCCACACCTCCATCTGGCGCGTCTGGTCCGCGGTCGCCGCGAACGCCTCGAGGTGGTCGAGCGACAGCCGGTCCCGTTTCGCCTCCTCCAGGATCGCGGGCGCTACGCCGCCGAGGCGCAGCCGGCGCTCCACCGTGCGCACCGTCAGGCCGAAGCGGTTCGCGATCGCCCGTGTCGTCAGGCCGTGCTCGGTCAGCTTCCTGAACGTGGTGACCTGGTCGATGGGGTGCATGTCCACGCGGTTGGTGTTCTCGGCGAGGCTCAGCTCCTCGTCGACGGCGTCCTCGTCGATCACCCGGCAGGGGACCTCGGTGCCGCCGGTGAACTTGCTCCGGCGCTTCCTGGCGAGGTTCTGGAGGGCCTGGAGCCGCCGTCCGCCGGCGATCACGGCGTAGGTCTTCCGGCGTCCGTCCTTCGCCGCCCGCACCACGAGGTTCTCAAGCAGCCCGTGGGCGGCGATCGACGCTTCCAGCTCGCGCATCGCGTCGTCCGAGCCGGGGATCGTGCGGGCGTTCTGCTCCGACCGCACGAGTGCGCGCAGCGGTATCCACTGCATCTCGGTGTTCGTCATCTGGTTCCCTCGGAGGTTGTCGCCGGCGCGTTCGGCCGGCGCGATGGCCGGGCTCCGTTCGGCTTCGAGCCCGCGGCGGCCGGGGTAGAAGGGCCGCCTTCAGTCGGCCGCCGTCAGTGGTCCGTAGAGGTCGCGGCCGTCTTCCGGATCGCGGTGTTCAGGCACCGGCTGGCGTGGATGGTCGACGAGAGGAGGAGCGCGGTTTCCGGGACCGTCGCCTGGGCGATCGATTGTTCGAGCTGCTGCATCTGCCGCAGGATGTCGGTCAGCTCGGCGGGGCCGGTGGTCTTCCCGCAGCCGGGGTCGGGCAGCATCTCGGTGGCCGCCAGCAACACGGCCCCGGCGTCGTCCGGCTTGTGGGTTCCGGCCGCGAGGTCGGCGGCGAGGCTGCGGCAGATGTGGCGCAGGGGCTCGGCGTTCCGGGTCTGCGCCTCCCCCAGCCATCGGGTCAGCGTTGCGTGAATCGCCTCCTGGGTCATGGTGTCTCCTTTCGTGTCCGTCGTTTCTTGATTGGGGCTCTCGGTGCCGACAGCGGAGCACAGGGTCCGGTGTCCTCGCCGTCGATGCGGCTTCCCCCGGTGCCCTGGAGTGCGGTCGTGACGCCCGATACGTGGCGCGTCCCTCCACGGGCGCCGGGTCTGGCCTTCTTCCTCCCTGTATGGTAGCCTAACCAGACAAACGCCCCGTACGGTCACGCCGTTGGTGCGTCAGCCTCCAGACTGACCGCGGATCTTCGGTGGCGCAACATGATTGGAGAAGTTCGTGTCCAACGCCGGGAGACTGTAAAATGACCAAGGCTGACATTCTTCGCGAGTTCGAGATCTTCTTCGTGCCTACGGGCGGTATCGGCGAATGGCTCACTAAAGATAACTCACGAGGATGTATTCAAGCGTTTGAGCGAGATCGACAAGAAAGCGCTTACCATAGTTCAATTAAATCAGTTGCTGGCCCTGAGCCACGAGGCTCCACTTGGAGGTGGATTCTTCCGGTACTACTGGTTACAGGTTCCTGAACGGCATCCATACAATGTCTCGGACCTTGAGGGCTTCTCGAAGGACTGGCTTGACTCTGACAGTAACATTGTCACACTCGCACACCTTAAATGGGGGTTATACCGGCTCTACGTCGACGCTCTCTTGTATTTTGGGAACGTCCGAACAGCATTCAGGACACTCCGTGACTTTTCGTATGCCGAGCTTAATAATTTCTTTGCATGTCGGCGTTTCGATACCGACGCGATGAGGCGGCGCGGCCCCGCGCTACCTCTCAAACCCATCCCAAAGGATGATCGGTATCTCATCTCCGAGATGGCGTGTAAATCGTTCGGCGATTCCGTTGACGATCAAGGTGATCTGCAGGCTGTCCTCGAACAGGCGTACAAGGCATACGAGGCCGCGAAGCAGCCGTCGCCGACTATCCGTCAGCTCTTGGAAAACCCTTTGCCGCCCCAGGCTGCCGCTCGTCAGCGGGAGTTCATTTTTTCGGCTCTCCTCAAACGAGTGTGGGTGGGTTGAAGCGTGATCGGCGGGTCGGCGAGGGCGCGTGGCAGCGCAGGCGGCCTCGGCATGGACCGCTCATGGCGTTCACCTGGCGGGCGGCAGGCATGGCGGCGCACCGTAGCCGGGGGTAGGTCGGAGCGGAGTAGCTGCGGGCCGGCCGGCGTGTCAACGCGCTACGCGCGTCCTTCGCTGCGCTACGGCCCTGCGGGTGACACCCCGTCCGTCCCTCCGCTCAAGCAGCAGATATGGGCCTTGCGGCCCGGCCTGGACGGGGCGTCCCGGCCGTCCACGACCACGGGGAGAAGCCCGGCGGCTGACGGCTGGGGGTAGGCGCTGGCTGTGCCCCAACGGCCATCTCGGGGCGCGGCGCCGACGGTGGAGGCCGGTTGGGCGGGCCAAGACGTTGTCGGGGCCGCGTGCGTCGTCTCGGTTGACGGAAGTGGTTGCAAACGCAGGGGGTTTCCTGGTCTCATGGGCGTGCACCACCACGACCCGCGAGGAGGAGAACCCCCATGCGTTTGACTACGGTACTACGCCGGCTGTTGGGTGTCACGCAGATGTACGTCAAGCAGGTGGAGCTGGCCGCCCACAGCCCGTTGTTGGCGGTGTCGGTGGAGCCGTCGTGGCGGCGTTCCCGGTGCGGGACGTGCGGGGAGCGGGCGCCGCGGTATGACCGTCGGCCGGTGCGCGAGTGGCGACATCTGTCTTGGGGCCGGATGCCGGCGTGGTTGCGGTATGCGCCCTGGCGGGTGTCGTGCCGGCGTTGCCGCGGGGTGAAGGTGGAGCGGGTGCCGTGGGCGAGCGGCAGCAGCGTGTTCACGTCGGAGTTCGAGGAGTTGGCGGCGTATCTGGCGCGGGTGATGGACGGGACGGCGGTGAGCCGCTTGCTGGGGATATCGTGGGTGACGGTGGGGAGCATCGTGGAACGGGTTGTGGCGCGGCGGCTTGAGGGGACTCGGTTCGGCAAGCTGAGACGAATCGGCATCGATGAGTTCAGCTACCGGAAGCGTCACCGCTACCTGACGATCGTGGTTGACCATGACGAACGTCGGGTGGTGTGGGCGGGGGCGGGGCGCAGCGCGGAGACGCTGGGGGCCTTCTTCGAGCAGTTGGGACCTGGCGGGTGCGCACGGATCGAGTTGGTGACGGCGGACCTGGCGTCGAGCTGGCAGAAGGCGCTGAGGGCGTGGGCTCCGCACGCGCGGGTGGTGTTCGACCGTTTTCATGTTGAACAGCTTGCGTCGGATGCGGTTGACGAGGTGCGGCGGTCGGAGCAGCGGCGTCTGGCCCCGGCGGATGCGAAGGCGCTGAAGGGGACGCGCTATGCGCTGCTGAAGCACCCGGCGCGGCTCCGGCCTGGGGAAGCGCGTCGTCTGGAGAGGTTGCGTCGGGAGAACCGGGCGCTGGACCGGGCCTACGAGCTGAAGGAGTACCTGGCGACGATCCTGGGGCAGGCGACGCCCGAGGATGCGCCGGCGCTGCTCGACGAGTGGCTGGAGTGGGCTGCGCGGTCCCGGTTGGCGCCGTTCGTGAAGCTGGGGCGCACGATTCGGAAACACGCGGAAGGCATCCTGGCGTATCTGGACACGAAGATGACGAACGGTCCGGTGGAGGGTATCAACAACAAGCTGCGTGTGATTGCGCGGCGCGCGTACGGGTTTCACTCCGCCGGCGCCCTCATCTCGATGCTGTTCCTGTGCTGTGGAGGCATAGAATTGGCGCCGCCGCTACCCACACGCATTTGAGGAGACTCATTTTTTCCGCCGATGAAATACTTGACACGGCAGTCACATCGACGAGAGACCTAAGCGCCAAATGCCGTCGTGTCGCGAGGAAATTTAGAACTGCGAGGACGGCGGCGCTAGACAATACGCATTATTATCTGTCAATGGTGAACGACCTTGATGTGTATGTGGCAACCAGCATGCGGACGCGGGAAGACTTTCGAAACATGGCTACGACCTGCGAGACCATGTTTGGTGACAGCAGGCTTGGAACAATGAATCTCCGCTACTTTGACCCTACGCTGAGCGCTGCGCGCGGTCATGAGGACAAGGGGCTTGTCGAATGTCTGATGGTCAAGTGTGCCAAGCTTCTCGTGTACTGCGCGGGTGACAAGGAAAGCTACGGCAAGGATGCCGAGGCGGCTATGGCTCTTAGCCTCGGCAAGCCCGTCATCTTTTATTGCGATCGCGAGGAGCGAGGACGATTCTATCGGGATGTTCATCCGTTGAGCCGCCTGATCGAGATCGATACTGGTGTTGCGGTGGGCGCGATGGTGACGGACAAATTGGAAGACGTGTCGGAGTTGATTCACCGAATTTTCGAGAATCGAATGATCTACTGCATCGAGCAGACCACACCTGGTTATCTCCGTCTGAAAGAACAAATCACCGATTCGGTGGTAAGGCTGCAAACGAACGACCGACTGCTCACGGAGACGTTTTGGAACCATTACCACAGGGACCGTGAGTCAAGGGGGCGTGGCGTCGGTGCCGCCTAACTAAATAACTCCAACTCCTTGAAAGATGCGCTTCCGGTGCTCGGGGGGCACGATGTACACGGCGATACGCATGTCCTCCTGCGGTACTTCCCCTGCTCGGCGACCCGCGCTTCGAGCCTCGCAATGCTCGTTGTTCAGCGCCTGGATGCGCGCGAAGCCGCGTCCGGGTTCTCGTGCTCGCGCATGGGCCTCGCGTGGAGCTTCTCGATCTCGCCTTCTGCGCTTCGTAGTCGTCGGTCACCGAGAAGGCCATCGCGGTCTCGATCTGCATCTCCCCGTTCCGGTATGTCGCGATCAGCTTCGGGGCGACCGTCGCGAGCCGCAACAGTTGCCGAACGCGGCGCTCGGTCACGCCCCGCGCGGACGGCGATCTCGGCCGCCTTCATCCCGCGCCGCCGGAGCCGTTCGTACGCCTCGAACTGGTCGGCCGGGTGCATCGGCGGCGACCGCTTCTCCTTCTCGTGGAGCGACACCTCCGCGGCGCTGTCCGCATCGTTCAGCATCCGGCACGGCACGGTGTAGTCCGGCCAAATCTTCCCTTCGGCGGCGAGCGCCTGCAGCGCCTTCAGGCGCCGCCCGCCGGCCACCACGTCGAAACGTCCTTCGTCGGCTTTCACCACGAGCAGACTCTCAAGTACCCTGAACGCGAGGATGCTCGCCTCGACTTCGGCGTCGTCCTCGTCCGGGGTCCCGGCGGTCCGTGCATTGGCGGCCGACAGCCGGAGCTGCGCGAGAGGCACGCTCCGGTTCGTCAGCTTGATCGTTATCGGTTCTCCTTCCCGTGTCGGCGGAGCAGGGTCCTCGCGCAATCCACGAGCTCGGCGCAGGCATCGTGCAGTCTCGCGGCCGAGTACTCGCCTTCTCTCGCCGGCGCGAGCTCCTGCTCCGCCTTCGCCAGCGCGGCGTGCAGCCGCTCCGCGTTCCCGTCGTCGTCCGGCTGCTTCCACGCCGCTCCGGGCGGTCCGGCGAACCGTCCGGCGGCGTGCCGCGCGCGCTCCTGGGTGACGCCCCGCCACTCGGGGTCGCCGCCGTACTTCGGGTTGGTGTGGTTGCGCAGCCGGCAGAAGACGGTGTCCCATCGGTCGCGCAGCTCCTCGAGCCGCTTCTCGCGCGCCCGCCGGTCGGCCGCCGTAGTCGGGCTCGGTCCCTCCTGGATCAGGTGCGCGGTCGCGGCCGCGAGCTCGAGCTGCTCCTCCAGGTATTGGCGTCGGCTCACGCGCTCCCACGCCATCTCGGCCGGGGTCGTCATAGCCGGGCTCCTTCCGCTCGCAGCAGTTCGGTGATAGGCAGGGTCGTCCATGCGGCCTCCTTGATGGCGACAGCGGGCTCGGTCGCCGCCCATCGGGCGGCCGCCTGCAGTAGGTGGCCGTGGCACGGGCGCGGCGCGCACCAGCAGACGAGCGTTTCGCCGTGCAGGCCGGCCAGCTCGCGCCGGGTCGTCGTTCCGGCGCGGAGCCGGCGGACGAGATGGTCGCGGTAGCGTTCGGCGACGCCGAGGCGCTCGTGCTCGCGCCGCAGGGGGTACGGGTTGCCCCAGCGGCTCGGGCGTCCGACGTAGACCGCGCCGGCCGGGATGCGGTCCCGGCGCCGGTTCAGGAGCATCGGCGCCTGCGGCGTTCCGGCTTCGTCGCCGTGCGGCGGACGGTCCCGTTTCCGTCCGTCCCGCACGCCGTCTCCGGCGCCCGCCGCCGGGCGGGCCTCGTCGCGCTT
The DNA here is from genome assembly GCA_965215105.1 of Vicinamibacterales bacterium. Classification (GTDB taxonomy): domain Bacteria; phylum Acidobacteriota; class Vicinamibacteria; order Vicinamibacterales; family UBA8438; genus JAJEEA01. The sequence continues at coordinate 3,291,442 of OZ244051.1, read as the reverse complement.
CCGCCGTCCGGCCGGCGGCCGGTTGGCGTACTCGATCTGCGGCCGAGGGCGAGGAACGCCCTCGACAGGGTCTTCAGCATCTCGTTGACCTCCTTCAGTCGGGTTGTCGTGTCCCGGTCGATGGCCGGGGCGTCAGGCGTCGCAACGGGGGCAGAAGGAAGGGCGGGCGCCGAACACGGTGCGCTTCGGCGCGTCGCATCGCGGGCACCGTTCGACGCCGGCGTGATCGTAGAAGGGCAGTACCGGCCCCGAGGCCGGCTCCCCGGGGGCCTTGGCGCACACCTGCGCGATGCAGTTGCGCGGGTCCACGCCGGCCTTGATGGCGGCCTGATCCCGCCATCGCGTCGGCGGCACGACCAGCATCGGTCCGTCGATCTCGACGTGGACCCAGGCTCTCTCGAGTCCGCGGGCCTCCGTCCCGCTCCAGCTTCGGGCCACGCGGCGTTCCTCGCCGCACGCGGCCCGGATCGCCTGCGCCACCAGCCGTTCCACCGGCTGGCTCTCCGTGCGGGTGAGCCGCACCCGCGTGTCGAGGAGAATGCGCGCCACGGTCGTCCCTTCGGGCAGCCGCACGCGCTTCTCGGCCAGCGTCACTCGGCGCGTGACCGGCGTCTCGCCGCCGATGCGGAGCGCCGTGTACTCGCGCAGGTCCGCGGCGATGCCGCGGTACTCGCCGAAGCAGCGTCCGTTCCCGCACGTCACCGTGTCGAAACCCTCCAGCCGCAGGGTCCGCAGCTCCTCGTCGCACACGGCGACGGGGTAGTCCGGGCTCTCCGGGTCCTCCCCGTACGCGACGTATGCGGCCCACTCCTCGGGCCACCACAGCGTTCTCGTCTCGCAGTACGCGGCCCTCGCTGTCCGCTCCCGTCGGTGAAGGGCGTTTGCTATGCCCGGTCCGTTCGTTCCGGCATCCATTCGCGCAGTCCCTCCAATTTCCCGCTCCGCCCGGGGCTCCGCCGCCGCACTGCCCAGGTGTCCGCGGCCGCGGTTCGGATCCGGCTCTCGCGATCGAGCAGCCGGAGGACGTCCACGGACACTTGTTCCTGTCGCGGGTGGGGCGGCGACCGCTTGGCGGTCCGGCGGGTCTCAGAACCGCTCGATCACGAGGTGGGCGGGGCTCACGGCGATCCACGGCGCGAGTCGTTCGACGACGTGCATCACCAACACCACGCCGCTGCGCTCTCCGCTTCCTTCGGCCGCGTCCAGCCGCAGAAGGCCGTCGAGCGGTAGCGGTCCTTCGTCGGCGGGTCCCTCCACGGCCATTACCAGCCCGTCCGCCCGTGCGGCGAGGGTTCGCGCCCGGGTGTCGGCCGGCAGCTTCGCGATGAGCGTCCGGCGCCTCGGATGGCGGGGGTCGTTCACCGAGCCCGGGCCCGGGCTCCATGCCGCCAGGCGGTCGTACCGCGTTCCCTTCCGGATGCCGATGCGCGGTCTCGCGTCGCCGGGCCGGCTCCGTATCGTCACCAGGACTCGGTCGGCCGGTCCCCCGCCTCGGTACTCGACGGCGCTCGCGATCCAGCTCTCCGCCTCGGCGTCGGACTGGGCGAGCCCGAATCGCGTGTTGCCGCGCCGCGTGATCACGGCCCCGCGCCGGCCCGGCGGCGTCGCGGTCACAGCCATCGGCACACCAGTCGGCGTTCGGGTCGCCGCCGTCCGCGGGCGGCCGGCCGCCGTGCGTGGCGCGGCCGATCGTGGCCGGGGTTCGCGCGCGGCTGCAGCCGGATCGTCTCCGCGAACCAGACCGTCACCGCTTCCGCCGCTTTGCGCTTCGGCGCCAAGCCCCCGTCGAGTGCGCGGGCGAAGTGGGTCATGGCGGGCTCGTCGAGGAACGCGGCGACCTCCCGCGGGTCGTTCGCAATCGACGCCGCTCGCAGGCACCCGTCCGGCCACACGAGCTGATGCCTCGTGCTGTCGGGGACTCGCTCGTCGATCCGCCGCACCAGCGTTCCGACCGGCAGCGGCTGCGGCCCGGAGGCCTCCAGGAGCGATCCCATCCACGGGCGCGGGCCGGCGATCACGTCCGTCAGCAGGACCGACTGCTCCTCGATCCACCGCTCGGGATCGATCCACCGGACGACGGCCGCCGGCCGCCGGGCGGTCGCCATCCGCGCGAGCAGCCGCGGCGTGAGTCCCCTGGGGGCCACCCGTGCGTTCCGCAGCGGTCTGCCGGCGCGTTCGATGACGTAGTCGTCCGCCCTCGTCGGGGCGGCCGGGCGTATTCCGAACATGTTCGTGCTCCTTTCGTTAGCGTTAGCGGTTGTCTGGATGTCGCCGCTCGCGCGGCGTGGTTGCCCGGATGGGCGAGGTTGGGGGCCATTGCGCCGGTGGGGGCGGCGCGGCGAATATCGACGTGCGTTCTCTCAGCGGACGTGCTGGCGTTCCTGCCGTCGCTCTCTGGCGACCTCTCTCTGCCGGGTCCCCTCCTGCGCCGGTTCGAGCGCTCTCTCCTCGACCCCCTCGAGCCGGACGCGGCCGAGCGCGTTGATCACCGTCTTCGCCAGCCGCAACGTCCGCTCCAACTCGTCCCGGCCGACGTTGCGGGTCAGGACTCCCAGCGGGTCGTGCTCCAGGCGCTCGCCGGTCGTCCAGCCGGCGGCCTCGAGGAGCCGGTCGCGGACGGGGCTGTTGGCGATGAACAGGGCGCGGCGGACCGTCTCGGGGTCGGTGATCCGGTGCCTGCGCGCGCCTGCCCGTACGATTCTGCCGCTCGCGTCCGACAATCGCAGCTTGTCGGTCACGTAGCGGTCGACGCTCGCGTATCGGCTCCGCACCCGCCGCGGCCGTTCAGCGGCGGTCACGTCCTCGCGCGCCTTCGGGGGCGTTTTCGCGCGCTCGCGTTCGGCTCGGGCCTGGTCTCTTGCGTGCTCAATGCCGGTCGGCCGTCTCTCGAGACCCTCGCACCGCCGGACGGGGATGTGGCCGAGCTCGGCCGTTTCCCGGATCGCCTGCACCCTGGCGCTCCAATCGCCGCCGCACTCCAGCACCACGGCGGGGCGCGGCCAAAGCAGGCGGCCGGCCCGGACGGTTGCGGCTTCCGGCCCCCAGGTCCATCCATCCGCCGACGCCGGCGGCGGGTACGCGGTGTTCTGCCCCCGGCGTCTCGCCCATTCGGCGGCGGCGGTTCCGGCGTCTCCGCCGTCCGATACGATGGTCAGCGTGCCGTGCCTCGACCGCAGTTCATCGAGGGTCTTCTCCAGGATTCGCGTCTCGTCCGCCCGTATCCCGCCGGTCACCAGGACCCGGTGGCCGGAGTCCGTGTTCCCCGCGTCGCCGATGGCCGGCTCCCGTTTCCCGAGGATGCTCGCGGCGACGTCGTCCGGCAGCCCGCGGCGCCTCGCGTGCTCGACGGACTGCTCCAGCCGGGCCCGGTCGGCGGTTCCGAGGTCGACGACTGGGATTCCCTTGAGGCGCGCCAGCCGGAGCGCCATTCCCGTACCCCCGCCGCCGCTCCCGTTCGAGGTCCAGCACAGCACCAGGTCGCTCGCCGGCGACTCGCCCGGGGTGGGACCCAGCACTTGGTGAACGTTTCGCACCATCAGCTTCTGCGCGGCGTCGGACAGGCCGCCCCAGTTCGGGTGGCAGCGTCGCGCCGTGTCCCGGTTCGCCGCGCTGTTCAGCCCCACGCGCGTGTCGGCGCCGGCCGTCCGCCCGTTGAAGCCGTTCCAGGGAAGCCAGATCTCCCGCGCGCCATCGGCGTTCCGGGCTCCCGCCTCGAAAGCGCCGTCGGCGCCCTCGGCGGCGCCCGAGCGGAGCTTCCACCCGTGCGCGGCCATCGCGCGGGCGATTTGCTCCATCTCCGCGAGCACCGCCGAGGGCGTTTCGCGGGACCCGATCCCGGCGTAGATTCGGTTGGCCGCGGCCGATGGGGGGCGGACGCCCCGCTCCGGCTGGCTTTCCGGCGTGGTCTCCCGCAACCACGCTTCGGGGCTGGCCACGGCTCGCCTCACTCTCGCCGGTCCCATGCCGGCGACCATCGCCGCCGTCTTCGCCTGGCAGGCTACGGCGCCTGCGCGGTGGAACTGGTCCGTGAACCCGTCGAAGCGCTGCAGCCGCTCGATCAGGGCCTCTCCCCAGCGCGCGAGGGCGCTGCGCGTCCACAGCCAGTCGTAGAACGCGGATCCGGTCTCCGCCGGCCAGCGGCGCCCCTCGTGTTCGAATCCTCCGAGCGGGCCTTCGCGGCGCCGCTCGCGGTCGCGCTTCTTGGCCGCGTATCCCGACTGGAGCCCGCGGGGGTCGGGGCCGCCGGCGCCGTAGCACTTCGCGCCCTGGTACACCGCCTCGACCACCCGGCCACGCGGGTCGCCCGCCGCCGGCAGGTTCATCGCGCTCAGGTCCCGGCCCAGCGGGTCTCCGCTGCGGCTGGAGATCTCGAGGAGATTCCCGCTGGTTCGGATGCCGGCCCGGAAAAACGGAGGTTCGTTTATCGGCTCGAAGCACGTCATGGCTCGGGCTCCTTTCACTACTACCAGTATCCGATCCCGGTTCGCGCCGCACCGGCGATGGCCGGCGTCCAGGACCGGAAATCGCGATGGGTTGTGGCGTGGGGCCGGTGGCCTGAGGCGGGTCGCACCGGGAGCGCGATGCCAGCGCGGCGCGGCTCAGAACGCCGGATCCGTACCGGGCGCCCTCCGCGCGATGAACAGCCCGACGATCCGCGCAGCCGGGAAGCGTGCCGCCAGCACCGTGCTCGCCGCCCGGAAATGCGCCCCGGTCGTCAGCACGTCGTCGACGATCGCAACGGATGCGGGTTCCGGGTCCGTCAAGGCTTCATCGATTCGGTACCAGGCGGCGATCTGCTGGGGAGCGGGCCGCACCGAGCTCTCGTGCGTGGCGGCGGTGCTCTCCGACTGGATGATGATCTCGCGGACGTCCGCCGGCCGGCCGGACCAGATCGCCCGGAGCATCCGCGTAACCCGGTCGTCGTGGAGGGAATCGTGGCGCGCCTTGGATGGCGGGACCGGCACGAACGCCATGCGGGGCGGGTCCGCACCCAGGGCGCGGCGGAACGCGGTGGCCGCGCGTCGAATTGCCTGCTCCTTGTACCGCCACTCGGGCCTGTCCCTGCGGTCCGGCGGCTTCTTGAAGTTCAGGATCAGGCTGTTCGTCGGGCTGTAGGCGAAGCCTCGGCGCGCCGTGTACTCGCCCAGGAAGTAGCAGCGGTCGTCCTCGGTCAGCCAGGAGTGATCCGGCCGGGTCAGCTCGTCGATCTCAGTGAAGCGATCGGGGAAGGCCACGTCGGATGTCATCGTATTCCGCGACCCGAACGGCGCCCTTCGACGCAAGGCGCTCCGGCCACGTCAGCCGTGGGTTGCGGAAGCAGCTGTCGAGGACGAACAGCTTCCGGCCCTGCTGGAGCGCGGCGCGGGCCTGGATCAGCGTGCCGGACGTCTGTCCTGCTTCGACGATGATGGTGGCCTCGGTGAGGGCGGACATCACGACGTTGCGCTCGGGAAAGAACAGACGGTTGCGGCGGTAGTCCTGCGACTCGTACCGCTTCACGGGCACCGGGCTGACGAGCAGGAAACGCTCCGCGACCAGGTGCTGCAGCGCGGCGTGCGCCTTCGGGTAGACGTGCGACAAGGGCGTCCCGATGACCGCGATCGTCCGGCCGTCGTGTTCGATCGCGGTCTCGTGGGCCGCCTGATCGATGCCGGCGGCCAGTCCCGAGACGACCGTGAAACCGTCGTCGACGAGCTCACGCACCAGACGCTGCGTGCGGAGCAGGCCGTTCCGCGACGGTTTTCGGGTCCCGACCACCGCGACCGAGCGGGATGCCACGAGGTCCCACCACCCCTGATAGTAGAGAAGCTCGATCGGATGGGCCGCATCCCGCAGCTTCCCGGGGTACTCGCCGGCGCCGTGCACACGGACGCCGAACCGGGCGACCGAGGCGGCGGCGAACCGCTGCCGCACGAATGCGGCGCACGCGATCGCGTCCTCCCGCGGCACGAAGTCCGAGGGAACACTGCCGGGATGTTGGGCGAAGCGTTTCGACAGCGACTTGAACGTCACCCGGGGATCGGACCAGAGGACCTCGTAGGCCCCCATTTCCCGGTACGGGGAAACGGCTCGCGTTTCGAAACCCGATTCCGAGGGGAGTTGCGGCGGTGCGGTCTCCTGTTCGGCGGTGGGCTGCACGGTTCGGCACCACCATAGCACACGGAGGTTTGGGACGCGACGGCGCGCCAACGGCGGGGCGGATCGAGGACTGGAAACCTCTGGAGTGGCGCCCCGAAGGCCGCAGCAGCGGCCGGTGTCCGAGTCGAGTGCGGCGACCACGACAGCGGCTCCGGCGTTGCACCCCCTTGACACGCTGGAGGTCGGCCACCGTTCGCGGCGGCGGTCCGTTCCCGTACGTTGTGGCAGCCTTCGTTACGCGCGGTCCTCGCGGGCCAGACCTTGCGCCAGCGCCGCCTCGCCAGTGTTCGTCTCCCGGCCGAGCGGCGCAGACGTGTACTCATCAAGGACCATCCTCAGCGCGGCTTGGGGCGGTTTCGAGGCGGCGGCCCCGCAGCAGCGGCGCCGTCAGCTCCGCGTTCTCCGGATCGCGGTCGATCCACGTCTCGTACATCACCGGCCCGGTCGGCGTTCCCCGGTAGCGCCATCCTCTCCGGGACGGGCCGGAGCCGGTGGAATCAGTCCCGGCAGCGTTCGATCCACGTATCGCCGACATCCCAGACCTCGGCCTTGAAGCGGTTGAGGTCGGTCCGTAGCGGACGGTCCGGCGTCATCCAGGCGAGGAGCTCGTCGATCAGGCGCCGACCGCGATCGATGGGCGTCTCTTCCTTCATCCGGTGGATGGCCTCCAAGGTGATCCGGAACCACACCTGGTTGCCGCCCGGGTCAAGTTGCGTGCCGAACCAGTAGGTCTGCTGGTTGGATTCCCGGTAGGGATCGCGCGGTGTCAAGGTCTGGGCGCCGCCGGGCCAGTCCTCGCGCTTTCCCTCGATGACGATCTTCGGGCCGTCTTCGCTCATGCTGCTCCTGCGGGTGAATGATTTCCCATACCGACGTCTACGTCGACGAGCGTCGTCTCGGAATTCTGCTACCGACAGAGGCGCGATGTCGACAACCAGCTCAGGGAGCGAGGAGGTGATGGGCAGTGGCCGAGTGGTACCCGCGGGGTCGTCCAACCCATGAGATCGCCGCGGCTGCGGTCGACGGGCGGGTCGCCGATGCCGCGGCGTCACCGGGCGGGAACGCGAGCGCCACGGTCCGCAGATTCCCGCCGACGATCTCCGCTGCCCGCCCGCGCTCCTTCAGAACAGGAGATCGTTCTTCCTCTAGTCGCCGCAGAAGCAGGACACCTCGTTCGCTTCGCGGTCCCGTTCGAGCTCGTCGAACGGCATCATGCGAGCCGCCCGGAGCTCCTCGTACGTATACCGCATCAGGAAGCGCGTGAGCTCCGGTTTGCGCGTGCTGCGGGCGATCGACTGCCGGTACCGTTCCTGGTCGATCCACCAAGTCGCCCGTTCCGGATACTGCGTCATCAGCCGCGTCAGCTTCCAGCGCCCCTTCAAAAAGCAGAGATCGCAGTTCCCGAGGTCGCGGCTGATCGCAAGGTCGAAGGGCTGCCCCGCCCAGAAGTGTTCGACGTCTTCCTGCCGGACCCGGTCCTCGACGAGCGGGTACAGGGTCCTGCACTGCTCCCAGATGGCTTTCCCCCAGCGTTTCGGTTCATCGTGGCGGATGCCCAGGATCGAGCGCGGACGCGGGCGCCACCAGCCCAGCTTCACCCGCGCGAACCGCGCCGCCGTCTCGACCTTCAGATCCGCGGTGCACAGCCGCCGCGCGGCGTTCGGCAGCATTCCGTGAGTCCGTATCAGCATCTCGAACGGCTCGCCGCGCCGGGAGGCGGTCGCGAAGCTCACGACCCGGAACGTGTTCTTCGGGTCGCCGATGCCGCCGCGCGCCCGGCCGTCGTACCGGTACTCCACCCAGACGATCGGGACCGTCCAGCGCCGCTCCATCTCCTGCACGAACCGGAGCGTCGCCTCGTGCTCCTTGCCGGTGTTCGCGAAGACCGCCCGCACGTTCGGCGGCAACGCGCCGCCGTACGCTTCCAGGATGCGGTACAGCAGCAGTCCCGACGAGCGCCCCCCGGAGACGTGGAGGAGGTACCTCGGGTCCTCCTCGATGCACCGGTAGGGATTCCCGGCGGTGTTCCGGGCCATCGCGGCGGGTTGTGGCGGGGGTCGTTCACGCTGCCGAGGGGGTCGGCGGCGTTATGGCGTGGGGGTGTCGTTCGCCGGCGCCGGGGCCGGAGCCCCATATCGCGGCGCCCCGGCGGCCGGCGAGGATGCGGTCCGCCGCGGCCAGCACGACTTCCTTCGGGATCGAGCCGAGGTCGTCCACCCAGCCGGACGACGCGCCGCAGAACAGCTCGTAGCGGGTCGCCGGGTCGAGCCCGAGGACCTCGCCGGCGACCTCGAGCACGTCGATGCCCTCGACCGGCCGGTTGTGCTCTCTCCCCAGCCGGCGGCGGGCCGCTGCGGCTTCCTCCTGGTACTCGAGCACGGTCAGGCCCGCGAGGCAGCCGACGCTGCCGCAGCCGTCCGTTCTGGCCCCGTAGACGGTGGCCATGTTGAAGGCGTCGATCCGGGGCGCCGCCATCCGCCCGCTACGTTCGAGGAGCCGGCTGCTCGCAAACGCCTCGATGTCCTCCCCGACGGCGCCGCGATACGCTGGTAGCTCCGCCGCGCGGTCCCGGACCCGCCGCAGGCGTTCACTGCGGACCGTCCTTGTCCGCCTCACAGCCGCCCGCCTTCCTTGAACGAGTAGTAGCCGTTGTCGGCGAGCACGAGGTGGTCGACCACCTCGATCCCCATGATGTTGCCGGCCTCGACGAGCCGGGCCGTGAGCGCCGCGTCGTCGCTGCTCGGGCTCGGGTCACCGGACGGGTGGTTGTGGAACAGGATGATCGCCGCCGCCCGGTGCGCCGCCGCGGTCCGGAAGACCTCGCGGGGGTGCACCAGGCTCGCGTCGAGCGTACCCTTCGACAGCAGGATGGTCTTCAGGACGCGGTGCTTCGTGTCGAGGAGCACGATCCCGAAGTGTTCGACCGGCAGCGCGCCGTATCTCGGCAGCAGCTCCCTGGCGACCTCCCGGGGCGCGCCCAGGCGGCGGCGTTCACCGGGCGGGCGAAGGAGCGTCCGGCGGCCGAGCTCGACGGCGGCGACCACGACGGCGGCCCGCGCCGTTCCGAGCCCCTTCACTTGCTGAAGGTCGCCCATCGTGTGGCGCGGCAGCGCGTGTACGCCCTGCGTGTCGTCGATCAGCGCGTCGACGGCGCCCGGCGGTGCGGCCCCGAGCAGGATCGCCAGCAGCTCCCGGTCGCTCAACTCCAGGGCGCCGCGTTCGTCGAGGCGCTCGCGGGCGACCATCGCGGCCCGCGTCGACCTTGTGCCGCGTCGGTTCATCGTCATCGCTGGTGGTCCTTCCGCGCCAGCGCCCGGCGCCAACGTCGTCTCGCGGCGCGTGACCGCGGCTTCCGGGCGGCGCGCCGCCCGTTCTCCTGTTGCGCCAGCCAGTGCTCGACGCTCCTCCGCGCTTCGGCCGGCGTCCGGTCGCTCAGGACGGCTCTCAGTGCGGCCTCGGGCGATCTCGCAGCGGCCGCTCGCAACTGCGCGAGGGCGAGTTCCCCGTTCCCCGGGCCGTGGTCGATCCACGTCTCGTACATCACCGCCCCGGCCGGCCCGACCCGATAGACCCGCCAGCCGTGCGCGTCTTCGATGTCCGTCCTCGCCAGGACGGCGGCCCCGATGGGGACCACGGCGGCCTCGGGCCGGCTGCCCTGCAGCGGGTTGCCGTAGACGGCGCCCGAGGGCCGTTCGCTGGCTTCCGCGAGGGTGAGGCGGCGCGTCCGGATCGCTCCGACCTTGATGCGCCCGCGCGTCTCCCCGGGGTCCTCGTCTTCCGGCCCCGCGAGTCCGAAGATCGGCCGCCCGGGCGCGTCGTCTCCGAACTCGGCCGCCAACAGCAGCTCGGCCCGCGCCGGGACCTGCTGCGGGTCGAGGGCGACTTCCGTCGTCATGACCTGCCTCCTTCTCTCCTGGTGGTCGTCCTGGCCCATGCCAGCCGGGTTCTTCGTCCCCTTTGCCGCGCACAGCGCGGCAAAAAAAAAGCGCGCAAAGCGCGCGCGAAATTTCCCTCCCCGGCCGCCTGGTAGAAGGCGGCCGGGGAGAGCGGCGGGGCGTTCGGCCGGGGTAGGGGTCACATGATGGTTCGATCGTACCTGCCCGCCCCGCCCCCCCTGTGCCCCCCTCCGGGCCGTCTTCCGGAGGTTGTGGGGTGTGACCCTTCGCATTACTCCGGCCGGTGATCTCCCCTGCCGTCTCGTGGAGCCAAGTGCCCCGCACGCCGGAGGTACGCCGACCCGCGTTGGGCCGCTACCCGCCAGGAGGCGGGCGGCCACGTCCGCAAAGCGTGAGAAGTGCACGCCCATCCTGTACGTCAAGTGGCGACAGTGGCGACGGCCCGCGACGAGCAGAGCAAGCCAGTGCTTGACGAGGAGGGGCGGGCGAAGCTGGAATGGGTCCAGTGCGGGCGCTGGTCAAGCGGAGCCAGTTCGACTCCCAGTTGGCCTACACCCACACGGTGCTGCACGAGCTGGGACATGCGACCGGCCACCCCAGCCGCCTGAACCGGCCGACGCTGGTCGAGCACGGGGGCTTCGGCTCGGACGCCCGCGAGGAGTTGTGCGTCGAGACCGCCGCCGATGATGACTGGCGAGCAGCTCGGCGTCGGCCATGATCCGCGGCATGGCACGGCGTAGATCGGCTCCTGGATCAAGGCGCTGGAGAACGACCCTAAGGACAGTGACGAGAATTACCTTGCCACGTGCCAAGCGCAGGAGCCCGCGAAAACGGGCTGCATCCGCGTGTAGTTGGCAACTTTATATCGATCACTGTCCTAAGGAGATCCGCGCGGCAGCCGTCGACGCACAGCGGTCTCGGGCTGGCTGCTGGAGCGCGAGCGCGAGCGGAGCCGGACCGATGAGCGTCCGCCGGTGCTGGTGGTCAACGACACGCTCGCACGCGAACTGTTCGGGGACGGACCGGCCGTCGGCCAGCGCCTGCTGCCGGCCGGCGCGGGCCCGAACCGTGGGAGGTGATCGGGGTCGTGGCCGACGTCCGCTACGCCGGGCTGACCATCACCGAGTCGCAGGCCGAGGCGTACATGCCCCTGCACCAGCTCGAACACGCGGGGATACTGGGCGGATGTGTTCGCGACCGCGAGGAAATGATCAATTCTCGACTCGTGTCGACCACAAGATGTTGTGGTGGCCGGGGCATCGTCTGATCGACAGCGTGCGCGTGTGCTCGTCGGCGTCAAGGCGCGTCGCTCCGCTCCGCCCCCGCTTCGCGGGGCTTACGGCCTTGACGCCGGCTCCGCGCACGCTCGTCCAGACTGGCTCTTGCAGACGATGCCCAATCCTGACCCCCTACATGTTGTGGTCGACGAACTGCGCAGAATCCGGCGCATTCGAGTGGCCGTTGACAGGATGGGCGGAATGTCCCTCACCGCGGTGGTCTCGGTGCGGACGGCCGGCGATCCGACGGCCGCCGTTCCCTTTCTTCGCTGAGGCGGTGGCCGCGCCGAGCCCCGGCCGCGAGCATCGACGACGTGATGACGATGGACGCGGGACTGTCGGCGGCGGTCAAGCAACCTCGCTTCTATGTCGTCCTGGTCGGGTTCTTCGGCGCCCTCGCGCTGTTCCTGGCCGCCTTCGGCATCTACGCCCTGCCAGCTACACCGCCTCGCAACGCCGCCAGGAGATCGGAATCCGCATGGCCCTCGGCGCGCGACGCGGCGAACGTTCTCGTCCTCGTCGTCCGGCAGGGGGCCGGACTCGTCGCGGCCGGGACCCTCCTCGGTCTCCTCGCGTCCACCGGCTCTGTCCGCCTCCTCGATAGCCTGCTGTTCGGCGTCGCCACGGACCACGCGCTGGTCTTCGTCGCAGCGCCGCTCGTGCTGGCCTTTCGTCGCGCTCGTTGCGTGCTGGCTGCCGGGGGACCGGGCCGCACGCATCGTCCCGATGGACGCCCTGCGCATAGAGTAGTCGCGGGTGCGGGAAGACAGCAGCGAGTGACAGCCTCTGCTGACGAACGCCGAGCAAGAATCCAGGGGCGCTCGACGGAAGTGTGGCCGGTGCCCGCGCGACCCGATGAGACCCGTTTTGGCTCGGCCGACAGCGCCACCAACCGCCGAGACCACCGCGCTGCTCGACGTCCCCCGCTCCGCCACCTCCGCCGACGCCGGCTCCCACGTGCGCCATACTGCCGCGTCGACACCCCGGCGGCGACGCGGCTACCGTGTGCTCGTCCAGCGGGTCGCTGCTCCCAGCCCAGCGGAAGCTCGGCAGCGCCACCTCGCTGTCGGGAGCTCCGCACGCGCAGCCGCGGCACGGCCAACCCGCCGCCCGCCCATCGTCACCCGACCATCCCCAAAGGGCGCCGTCCCCCCGGGCGATCGACGCGCGCAGCGCCCCGACGATCCGGTATCATTCCTGCCGGGCCGAGCTACGGAGCGCCCACCGATGTTCCCAGACCATCGGTGGCCCCCGTGGCAGCCGGCGCAGCGGGAATCTGGATTAGGGATCGATCGGGGTTGCCGATGACAGCGGCAGGAAGCGGCGGGGGCGGGGGCGGGCTTGATGAGCTTGCAGAGAATATTCGCGCAAATGCCGACAGCCACCTACCGGTTGAGACCACGTTGGCGACCAGCGAGCGGATCATCGCTCGCGTTACCGATGGGATATACCGGGAGCCTTGGGCGGCATTCCGGGAGTTAGTCGCCAACGCGTACGATGCCGACGCCTCCTATGTGGTGATCGAAACCGGCCAGCCAGATTTCCATCGCATGACTGTCCGCGACGACGGCATCGGCATGTCTCCCCAGACTCTCGCCTACGTCATCAAGAACATAGGCGGAAGTTCAAAGCGGACTGCAAGCGGAGCCGAACTCAACACCGTGCGCAACGACGCACCTGACCTCAGCCCTGGTGGTCGCCAACTCATCGGCAAGATCGGTATCGGCCTATTTGCTGTTGCACAACTAACTCAGCACTTTCAGATCATCACCAAAGCCGCCGGCGAACGCTACCGGCTGTCAGCTACGGTCAACCTTCGTACTCATGATGAGGAAGAGATGCAGCGGGGGGGAGACGAATACGTGGCTGGAAGTGTTAAGATTGTTTCGCACAAGGCGCCCGATGAGGAGTTGCAATCACAAGGCACATCCGTAGTTCTCTACCAGTTGCGCGACGAAGTGCGCCGAACGCTCCAAAGCACGAAACTCTGGGACGCCGCCTCTGTTGCGACGGGTGATGGAGAAACAATGCAGAAGGCGCCACAATTCCATATCGGCTATTCATCGGGCGCGGTTTCCCAGCAGCCTAATCTGCCTTGGAAGGAATCAGACGTTCCGAAGAAGAAATTCGATCGGTTCTTTGAAGCAACAGGCATAGCCACCGGCAGAAGTACGAAGGCCGCCAACCTCGACCACTTTGACGAATACCTTCGGCTCATCTGGAAGCTAAGCCTTTCCTTGCCTTTGAAGTATATTGGCAACCACCCTTTCGATTTCGACGGTTCCGACGGTGTTCTTCTTCTGGGCATTCAGGAAGAGGGGCAGGCAAGGGCAATCCAACTTGCTGCAACCGAATCAATAAGGGAGCACCTGAGGCTTAGGGCGGGTAGAGACAGAACAGGGAGACCGTTCTCCGTCACTTTGGATGGAGTTGCCCTCCGGCGTCCCATCCGCCTTTCTCGTGAACTTGTCAAGTCGTCGCGTGTGGGTGCTCCCGTCATGGTGGCCGTGAACCAGGATAACCCATTCTCTGACGCCAACTTGGCGCGAGCCGGCGGCTGTCTGTCTTTCGAGGCGTACCTTTACTGGAATAGCAAAATCATTCCGAAAGAAACCACTGGGGTGCTGATCCGCATCCGGGAAGCAAGTGGTACCCTTTTCGATCCCACTTTCCTGAATTATCAAGTTTCCGAGCAAACTAGACTGCGGCAAATAACCGCCGAGATATTTGTTCACGAGGGGTTGGACAGTGCGATCAACATTGACCGCGAGTCGTTCAACTACAGTCATCCACACTTTCTGTTCATCCAGAAATGGCTTCACCGTGCGCTGCGACTCTTGGCCAACCGTTTGAAGGCCAGAGCGGCCGCCGATCTCGCCCGGGCAAAGGCAAGGCTTCGTGACGAGGCGCTACGGTATGCCGTGGCAGTATGGAACCGGCGGTTGGGGGATGACGTGGATCCACCTTTCGCAGATCCCGCGGTGGAGACCTTGCCGACCGAGGTTGGCGGTGCCGATATCGAATGGCCGGCGGAGAGCATCTTGACTGGCAAGGGCAAGGTGGCTGGAATAGGCCGAATCAGCGCGCTCGCCGCGATTCTGGAGGCGTACGGCGTTCTGTCCGGCCTGCGGGTCGAGGAGCGAGGGCGACTTATCAGAGATATCCTCGGCATGCCGGAAACGGACGCGTGACGATGCCAGTGGACGAAAGAGGCGGAAGTCTCGCCGACGACGTTTTGCCGGCTCTGGTCGACGAGCCGGCGGTGCCGGTGGAGCTAAATCGGCTCCTTCCGTGGCATCGGCCGCGGAAGCAGTTGGTCCGGGAAGAACAGTGGATGCGGTTTGCGCGTCGCCTGATTGAGAGGGAAAGGGGCAGGCCTGGATTGCCGGTGCGAGCCGGGTCGACGCCAGAGGTCCGTTACCTTACCTTGCCTGGAATCGATTACCTTGACGTACGTCAGCTTGCCGATCTGTGCCGGGAGCTGGACTGTTGCTTGACGAGCATAGGCTTTCAATCGGGAGGAGAGGGGAATCGGTACGTCGCTCGTGCGCAGGTCAGGGAGAAGTCGTTGATAGACGCGGGACATATCACCAACCGCTCGTATACGTTTGCCAGGAGGTTCGAGGATGTTGTACACACGGGAAGTCAGGCTTACCGGGATTTGAAGGCCCGGGGGCCGTTTCATATAGTAAACATTGATGCGTGCGGATCGATCGCCGCGCCGGCGGCGGATCACGCTAACCGGCTGGTCGATGCGCTGTACAGAGTGGTGGAACTGCAGCTTGAACTCATGACGAGCCGATGGTTGCTTTTTGTGACCACGGATGCTCAACCGGGGTCGATCGCGCAGGAGACATTGGAGCGTTTGTGCGGAGCTATATTCGAGAACGCGGACACCAATGGGGAGTTCCGGGACCGGGCGACGCCCCTTTTGGGACCGGGAGAAGCGGACATTCGAGCGGCGGCCAGCGCGGCTTCAGAGCGGGCTGGAATGGGCTTCCTCCAGTTGTTTGCGTTGGGTCTCGCAAAATGGATTCTGGATTTGGCGAAAGGAAAAGGCTGGGACATGAAGACCCATCATCCGTATTGCTACTCGACGACGCCGGGGCAGGACGATACGCCGTCAATGGCGTGCTTGGCGTTTGAGTTCCTGCCGCCGTCGCCTGGCCTCCGGGATCGGTTTGGAGTGACACGCGCGATGCCAACGGCAAATCCGCCACGCGAGGACACTGCGGTCCGGGCCGCACGTAAAGTGGAAGATATGGCGAATGCGGACGCGGAGATTCGTGCGGACGAGGCGCTTCGAGTGCGAATGACGGAGAACCTACGGGAATGGCTGGAGGAAGCGGGTTACGAGCACGCAGCATTGGAAGGACTCGGGGCGTAGGGCGGTGCAGATGGGTTGGCGGTGGGCACGGCGATTGCCAGCGCGATAGACGTGGCTACGGCTTCGGCTAGGGGCGGCGGGACCGCTTCGCTTACTTGGTCAATCTGTGCCGAAAGGGTTCCCTCCAGGACGTAGGAGTCGGGAAATCCTTGGAGCCTCATGGCTTCGAACACACTGAGGCGCCGCGTGCAGTCGGGGTGTACATGCACTTCGCGATGACCATAGGAGACAGTGATGCTCGGTTTGTTCCAGGCGAGTGCCTTAAAGCTGCGAGCAGAGGAATAGCCCTCGGTGAGGGAACCATCAAAGAAACGGCGGGATCTGGGCATCATGCACCAATGATTGGGGTGAAGAGGAATGGCGGTGGCCTGCAGGCCGCGGGTAAAGTATGTGGGTGAAGGAAGACCGCGAATCGCGTCGCTGACGGTCTTTCTCTCGTCAGTGCCAACAGGGGAGTTCCATCTTGCAGCAGCCGCCGTGGTTCTAGGAAGAGCGAGGACAAAGAGGCGGTTGCGGTATTGAGGGACGGAGTGGCAGACGGCGTTGACGAGGAAAACGGGAGCATCGAAACCATGCTTATCGAGGCGCTCGACTTCGCGCGCGAGAAGACCTCCGTTATTGGCCGTCGCGAGACCGGGGACATTTTCGAGTAGGATGAAATCGAGAGGGCGGCGATGACGGTGCAGGCGCAGGGCAATCGAGAAGAATCGACGCACGAGCTTGCTGCGGGGGTCGTCAGCCAGCTGGGATCGATTCGCCGGGGAGAAGCTCTGGCAGGGCGGACCGCCGATTACGGCGGATGGCGCGAACTCCATGCCGTAGTGGCGGTCCAGGTCGGCCAGCGTAATTTGGCTAAGGTCGGCAACATGGCCACGATCGGTGCCGGGTCGGTTCCGGTTCCAAGAAGCGATAGAATCACTGCGGATGTCATAGGCAAGGGCGATCGTGAAGCCGGCACGCTCGAAGCCGAGGTCCAAGCCGCCACAACCGGAGAAGAGGCTCAGTATCATGGTCTGTCGCTTGGTGTGATGGCAGTCCGAGGAGGACAGTAGGGGCTGGGGGCGTCGATGGCGCAAAGGGGAGGTGGTGGCGTTGATAGGCGGCGAGGGGAAGTTGGGGCCGGAGGATGCGGGAGGAGGAAGGACGGGGAGCAACCAAACGGGGTGCTTGGGGGGGACGGGGCTGGCGAGGTGGTCTGCGGGAACGGCGCGAGTGGTGCCGCGGTTGAATCGAACGTGGAACGGCGGCGGGTGTCAACAGTCGCCCGAAAATGACGGAATCTGCACGGGTGGTCGACCACAACATGTAGGGGGTCAGGGTTGGGCATCGTCCATAAGCGCCCCGTCTGGACAGGCGCGCGCGGAGCCGTCGTCAGGGCCGATAGCCCCGCGAAGCGGGGGCGGAGCGCAGCGACGCGCCTTGACGACGGCGAGCACACGCCGAAACTGTCGGTCGGACCATGCCCCGGCCACCACAACATCTTGGGGTCTGGGCCGGGCTCGAATCGATCGCTTTCGCGGGTTCGGCAACAGCGGGGTGCGCCCCCGAGGCTGTGCGGTGGTGGGAGGCGATGCAACGTGTGCGAATGAGGCGTTGGGGCGGGATTCCAGAGTGCCTGATGGTGCGGCGGAGGGGCGTCGCGACGGTGGATGACGCCGGATGCCGTCCCGGCGCTTGCGGAACCGGCGGGATTCTGGCGTTCACGCGATGGTGCCTCTGCGCCCGGGTTCGGCCAATCGTGTGGCGGATGGGCGGCAGGACGCGGTGTCATCACGACGGTGTCTCTCAAGTTGCGGGCGTAGAGTTCGCACAACAACAGCATACCATACCCGTGTAGCCGAGCGCGGCCGAGCGCGTTGGGGTGGGATTGGGCGTTGGGGGGCGGAGCCGTCAAAAGCGGGAATCGGACCAGCGATCCCGTCCGTGGAACGTTGGGTGGGCTGCGGGGAGCGGAGAGCGAGCGGGGATGGTCGACACGGTGACGCCGAAGCGCCGGAGCGAGATCATGTCGGGCATTCGGTCGAAAGGCATGAGGCCCGAGATGACGGTGCGGCGGCAGCTGCATGCAATGGGCTACCGGTACCGCTTGCACCGGCGGGATCTGCCCGGGACGCCGGACCTTGTGTTCCCTGTCCGGCGGAAGGTCATCTTCGTGCATGGTTGTTTCTGGCACCAGCACGCCGACCCTGAGTGTGGAATCGCTCGGCGTCCGAAATCCAACCGGCAGTACTGGCTGCCGAAGCTTGAACGCAATGTGGCGCGGGACGCCGAGAATCGCGCGCGCCTTCGCGAATTGGGTTGGAAGATACACGTGATCTGGGAGTGCGAGGTCAGAGCCGGTCTAGGATTTCTCGACAAAGCGAGAGGATATCTGGATGATCAATAGGCGGGGTATTCGCCCGGAATCGTCGACGATCGGCGCTTCGGTCAAATGCTCCCCGTCTATTCGAAGCTTAGTTCCTCAACTATCTTTGCCATGGCTTCCACTTGCAACGTCAAGGACTCTGCTGCCTTCTTGGACCGAATCGCCGCCTCAACTGCTATCGATCCCGTCCGCCGAATATTGCTCGTAGCGATGCGCCAACCCGCGCCCCTCAGTATTGCTACGCATCTCTCCCCGGCCGAGCCAACCCATTTCCCGACCTTTTTTCGTTCTTGTCGTCCACTTGAGTTCCAGGTCAGGGACGCCACAATGCGTCTTTCCGTCTCGCTACCCAGAAGTCGTACGTCAGCACCGGACGCTAGGTGAAAGCGTGCCGTCGCGCTGTCCTCGTCCCATGTGTAGTCCCTTTCGATGCCCGCGGCGATTTCTTCCGCCAGTAACTCCGCAGAGCCAATGCCCCGAGCGTTGCTTTGTGCGAGCTGCAGGCGCTCCAACTCGTCGTGTATCTGCGTTATATCCCATCGTTCGGCTTGGCTGTTGTTCGTCGCGTTAATAATCAAGCGGGCATACCGACGCGGCAGCGACATCCAGCGCGATTTGCGGCGCGCAGCCACGTCATAGACCGTCTGAGACCATCCTGTGTGCATGTGTTGCTCGGGCACTGGATCCTTCCCAGAGACCATATAGTACAGCGTCATCCCCACACCGAACGAATCTACGGCCGCATGCCTCGTAGAGCAACCTGGGGTCGCGTCGATTTGTTCTGGCGCCAGATAACCGGTTAGGGCGCCATGCACCACGGACCTTTCCAGTGCGCCCATGTGCCACGACAGATCGAAGTCGAGTACAACGACTTCCCAAGCATCTGGGCGGCTGTAGAATCCGTCAAACATGATGTTCGATGGTCGAACGTCTCGATGTAGAATCCTCTCTGGAATTGCGTGAGCTCGACGAAGGACGCCTGCCATGTCACATGCAACCCGTAGAATGGTTTCCCAGTTGTCCAAGTAGTGGGCTTCTACGGCTTCCTTCAGCGTTGGGCCGTCCACCCAGTCCATAACGACGAATGCTGGTATTTCCGAGGCCTCTTGATACATGACCATGCCGCTGACCTCTCGGTCTCGCAGGAAGCGCATGGCTCTAACCCCACGCCGAAAGCTGCCCAAGAGTTGCGGGTTCCGGCGCACCTCCTCCAGCAGAACCTTAATCGCGACCTGACGACTGTCTGGAGCGGTCGCCCTAAAGACGCGCCCAAACGCTCCGTGGCCCACTTCCTCGTCAAGCCTGAAGCCGAGCAGCCGACTACCCGGCGCGGTGTACCAAGCTCGATAGATTGCTTCATCGTATTCGGCAGCAAAGTTCTCGTACTCAACATAAGACTCCGGCGAACCTGGCCTCAGAAGGGCTACAGCCCTAGCATTCAACGCTTGACGAATTGTGTCTGCATCTTCCTGAGACAAAGATTCCGGGGTGGGTAGGGTTGCATTTTGGATAAAGGGTTCTCCGGGACCACGGGCGGTGGAGATCCGTCTTTTGGGACAAACTGGAGAATGTCGCGGAAGAACTCCACGACCTGGGAGTGGGTGTCGTCCGCTTGGTATTTGACGATTTGGAGCCCGGTCTGCTCAGCCCATTGGTCGGTGGCGCGGTCGTCGCGGCTCGTTAGCCAGTAATGTGACCCGGCGTCGCCGCCCGCGCGAGTGAGCGCCGCGAGTTGCCCGCCAGCGGCGATGTCGTCCGCCCGAATTCCAATAAACAGTAGTGTTGACGTTGTGAAGCAGCTCCCTATGAGCGTCTTGTAGCCATCGCTCCGAAGTAGGCGCCTCAGATCGGAACGAGTAAGTACCCATGAGGATACGTCGTCTGCGATGCCGTGAAGGTTAGCAACGAACGGATGTGGAGATTTGAGTAAATGAAGGTATCTCGCGGCATGTCTTCCAGAGAACTCATGGGGCATACGTCGGCCTTGCGTCACTTCGCCCAAGGCCCTGGTTGCAAACCGGTCGAGATTGAGGTTGAGTACGCCAGCGGGTCGCAGGCGCCATACGCAATGGTACAGATCCGGGCAGGGCGCCGTCAAAGCGGGGCTCAAGGCGGCACGAACCACCGAGCGGTAGCTTGTGCTCCCGAGATGCCGCTGGAGTATTTCGAACGCCGTCCAGTAGTCTTGGGCTGCTGCTGCACGGTCTGCGGCCTCGTGCAGTGCGGGGGCATCGTCGGAAGCGGTGCGACGCGACTTGTCCCGCAGTCCCTCGATGAGGTGGTTCTTGAGTTCCGGCCACGTTGGCAAGCCGGCGGCAGCACTGAGTCCAGAGCCTATCCATACGATGAGCTTGTTGGTCTTTTCCGCGATGACGGACCGGAGTTCGCCATAGGCGCGTTGAGATGTATCGAAGGACACGGCGTAGGCCCTTTTACAATTGCTCAGAAGTCGCTCCGGTTGGCCGCTGTGGGCTCTCTGGCCAACCGCGCGCGCCAGTCGGCGATAACGGTCCCGGAGATACCGTGCCTCTGCGCGAACAATGCCCAGCCCATATGCGAAAGGTACGAACGAACCATGCTCTCCTTCTCGGGTCTCGGTCGCCAGATGGCATTGGGATCGCCCGCAAGCGACACCCGAAGCTCGCTCGAGACGGAATCGAAGACGTTGACGTCCTCTCCGGTCGACGACCCGTCTCTCTCACGGGTTCAAAGGCGTCCCGAATGCGCTGGCCGGCCCCAAGTTCGTACAACGCGCCCAACTGACACGAGCCAGACGCTTCGCGGATTTCGGCTGTCGCTTCCGCAAGTTCGGATCGTATCACGGCAGCGGCGACCGGTCACCGGCGCGCACGCGGTCCTCGGGCCAGTCGCAGACGTGCCGATCTCGTCCACGCGCTCCGTCCGGATCGCAGCTACGACCTCGCGGACGGCGTCGACCGTTCGCGGGAAGCTGCACAGGATCATGTCGATGTGGACCGGGACGGGAGGAAACCGGCGCCGTCGGAGTCCTTGAATGCACCGGTGCAGGCAGTCACCGGCATGATCTTCGGCAGCACCCCGCCGTCAATGGTCAGCACCTTCTCGGCCAGCGGCGTGAACATCGTGTGGTGATCAACGACAATGTTGCCGGTCGGTTTCAGCCGGGGCAGCTGCGGACCTTGCAGCGGCGGGTTCGCGAGTGGCGGGTGCAGTACGGTTCCGACCGCGAGGTGTACTTCGAGCAGGTTCCGGTTCCGGGTCGGGAAGCGGCGTTGGACTTCACCGACTTGAGCGACCTGGGGTGACGCTTCGGGGCGTGGCGTTCCCGCACCTGCTGTTCGAGTGGGTGCTGAGCTACAGCCGGTGGATGTATGTGGGGCTGGCGCTGAGCGAGACGGTCGAGGTGCTGGCGTCGGGCCTGCAGGGTGCGCTGTGGACGCTGGGGGCGGCGCCGGCGGTGCTTCGTCACGGCAACCTGTCGGCGGCGACGCACGAGCTGAGGCGCGGCGGCGGTCGTTCAGTTGACGGCGCGGTTCCGGCAGGTGCTGGACCACTACTACGGCTCCGACCGCGACCCGGGCTGGGCGGAGGAGGTTGACGGCGCGGTTCCGGCAGGTGCTGGACCACTACGGGCTGCGCTCGTCGCGGATCCAGCCGGGGAAGCCGCACGAGAACGGGGTGGCGGAGCAGGCGCACTTCCGGACGGCGACGGCCATCGAGCAGGCGTTGCTGTTGCGGGGCCAGCGGGACTTCGTCGACGAGGCGGCGTATCTGCGCTTCGTGCGGCTGGTCGTCGACGAGGCGCGGAATACCCCGGCGGCGGCTCGGTTGGCCGAGGAGCGTCCGTATCTGCGGCCGTTGCCGTCGGCTCGGGTCCCGGAGTACACGACGTTCCAGTGCCGGGTGCGGAAGTGGAGCACGATCCGGGTCGGCGGCCGGGTCTACTCGGTGCCCGTCGCGGTTGATCGGTCACACGGTCGAGGCGCGCCAGCATCCGTCGATGGTGGAGGTCCTCTACGGCGGGCGGGTGCTGTGCACGATGCCGCGGTTGCGGGGCTCGGCGGAGCACCGCATCGACTACCGCCACATCATCGGGAGCCTGGTCCGGAAGCCGGGGGCGTTCGCGCGGTATCGCTTCCGCGAGGAGCTGTTCCCGTCGCTGGTGTTCCGGGCGGCGTATGACGCGCTCGGCCGGACGCACGGTGAGCGGGCCGACGTCGAGTACGTGCGGCTGTTACACTTGGCGGCCACGACCAGCGAGGGGCGGGTCGAGGCGACGCTTCGCGCCCGTCTCGACGCTGGCGACCCCTGCGACTACGCCGGCGTCCAGGCCCAGGTTCGTCCGCCGGTGCCGACCCTCCCCGTGGTCCACGTTCCCCGCCCGGACTTGGCGCAGTACGACGCGCTGCTGGCCGGAGGTCTGGTGGGATGACGGCGCCGAGCACGCAGGTGACGTCGCTGCTGACGCAGTCGGGCTGACGACGGCGGCCGAAGAACTCGTGCCGCGGCTGACGCGGCCGGGCACCCCGAGGCGATGCCGGTGCTGGTCGAAGTGTTCGAGGCGGAAGCCGAAGCGCGCCATCAGCGCCGGGTCACGCGGTTGCGCCGCGCCTTGCGGTTGCCGGCGAGCAAGACGTTCGCGATGCTGGCCACCGGCAGGTTCCCGGCGCCGGTCGCGCAGCAGTTGGAGACGCTGGCCACCGGGGCGTTTCTCGAGACGGCGACGAACGTGCTGGCGTTCGGCCTGCCGGGCGTCGGCAAGAGCCACGCCCTGTGCGCGGTCGGGCACGCGCTGGTCGAGGCCGGCCACAGCGTGTTGTGCGCCCCGGCCTACGCCCTGGTGCAGGAACTGCTCGGCGCGAAACGCGACCTCGACCTGCCCCGCGCCCTCCGGAAGCTCGACATCTTCAAGGTCATTCTGCTCGACTAATGTTGAGTGATCGGTAATGTGGAGCAATCGCCTCTTGCGCCCGCGGCGCCGAGCGCGTTCCCTCCAGGACTCCACATTACGTACGTAGCATTGGGACGTGCCAATCCCGGCACCGCCTTTCCGGGAGGTCCCGATGGTGCTCGAGCTGTACCCCAGGGTGCACCGGCGGTACACGTCGTTGGCGATCCTCGGTCCGGTCTTGGACGGATACGGCACGTGGCTCTTGGAGCAGGGCTACTCGACCGAACGCGTCCGCGAGCATTTCTGTGCGGCGCGACGCCTCGTCCACCGTCTACAGCAACGCGGCGTGGAGGCCCTGACGAGCCTGACGCGGGCGCGGTTGCGGGCCTGTGCTCCCGCGGATTCGCAGGAGGACCCCAATCTCGCGGTCCTGGTGCGGCAACTGGAGCGGTATTGCGAGTCCGAGCTGGCGCCCCGTGTGTACCGAGGCGAGAAGCTCCCACGGGCGCTGCCCTGGGACACGGTTCGGGCGCTCCTCGAGACGATCGACCGCACGAGTCCGCTGGGGCGCCGCGACTGGCCGCCTACATGGGGCACGTCTCGATCGTCTCGACCGCCTACTACCTCCAGTCGTCGAACCCCTCGCGACCGCCGCCAGCGCGCGATTCGCCGACCACTGCGGCGACCTCGTCACCGGACCCACCCGATCTCCCGCTCGTCGGTCAGCAGGGAGCGGGGTTCCCTGTTTGAGGGACGTCTGCGCTGCTAACTTTTCTGCTAACTTTTGGTGCTGCGTTGGGGCGTTCTGCGGTGATTTCTGACCGTCTCTGACCGGACCGGGCACAACGAGACCCGGAACGAGTCAATCGATAAAACCCAATAAAAAGGCCCTTTCCCGTGGGGAAAGGGCCTTGAAGAGTTGGCGCGCCCGACAGGATTCGAACCTGTGGCCTTCGGCTCCGGAGGCCGACGCTCTATCCAGCTGAGCTACGGGCGCGTGCCCTGAAACCGGCGACTCACGGAACTCCCCGCGCACAGGTCAACTGTTCCTGCCGACCGAATCGCGTGCGGGCCCGGCGACGGCCGCCCGACCCGCGCCGGGCGGGCATCTGCGGCGGCCGTGGCCGTTCCGTGCGTGAGCCTCAAGCGTACTACGGTTTCGGACCCCCGCGTCAAATGCGGTGGACGCCGCCCCTTGGGCCCCGGCCGAGGCCGCGCAGCACATCTCGGCCCGCGAAGCCGGCCCGGGGGGGCAGCGCGTCGGCAACGAACCCGGTGGGCATCTCCGTGTCGAGCCGGTTGCCGCCGGTGCCCATCATCGCGTTCGGTGCCAGACCGCCCATCGTCTCGCGGCCCCACAGGGCCTCGGCGCCGCTCATCGTCTCGCCGCCCCAGGTCGGCGGCACTCGCGCGCTGAACCCGAGCGGCGTCGACGGGGCCCTTCGAGTAGTCGGTTCCGAACGTGGTCGTCTGGACGTCGCCGTTCAGGCTCAGCGTGCCTTCGGTTCCGTCGAAGCGCGATCCGGCGCTTCGGCTCCAGAACGAGAGTATCCCGCCGTTCGGCGTCCTGCGGTTGAGCGCGAACGCCGAGCGTCG
This sequence comes from Vicinamibacterales bacterium, assembly GCA_965215105.1. Classification (GTDB taxonomy): domain Bacteria; phylum Acidobacteriota; class Vicinamibacteria; order Vicinamibacterales; family UBA8438; genus JAJEEA01. Next base: position 3,266,913 of record OZ244051.1, on the reverse strand, counting down.
GAGCAGGTTGTCGGAGCGCAGCCCCATGCTCATGTCCATTCCACCGGGGTGATTCCCGCCCATCGGCTGCATCGGCCGGATCGGCTGCATGTTCTGCACGCCGTGCGCGTTCATCGCGTTCATGGGCTGGTGCGGTGCTCCCGGATCCATCGTGCGCCCGGCCGCCGGCATCGCGACCGCCGTCGGCGTCGGCATTGCTCCTGCCGCCGCTCCCATCGGTTGGCCTTGGCCTGTGCCGGGTTGCGGCCCGTAGCCGGCGGCGCTGCCGAGGCGCTCCAGGAAGTCGAGCGCGAACTCGCGCCCCATGTTGCGGTTGATCCGTCGCTCGGCGACGCGGCCGTCGAACCGTCCTCGGTGCAGATGCCCCCGAGTCGCAGGTCTTGTCCGCGAGCGGGCGGAACGTCACGTCGTCGTTCCCGTCCGGCTCGAGGCGGAACAGGTAGCCGTTGTCGATCCCGTCCTCGCTGTGCGAGGCCACCGACGCGATGCTTCCGTTCTGCACGGACACCGACGGCGTGTTCTTGTCGAACGATGCGACCTCCTCGCTGAACTCGACCAACACCTGCGGCCGGTCGCTCGCCCCCTTGTGCGACGTCGATGCGTAGCCGCTCGGCGGGAAGCTCGCCGACAGCACGCCGTCGACGGTCGTATCCTCCGGCCCCGGCAGCGTGCGAGCGCCCGGCACCTCGGTCAGCGGGGTTCCGCCCTCGGTGCAGATGCCGCCCGAGTCGCAGGCGGCGTTGGCGACGAGCTCGAACGTCACGTCGTCGTCGCCGTCCGGCTTCAGGCGGAACAGGTACCGGTTGTCGACGCCGTCGTGGGCGTGCGCCGCCACCGAGGCGACGCTTCCGTTCTGCACCTTCACAGACGGCGTGTCCTTGTCGAACGCTGCGACCGCCTCGCTGAACTCGACGACCACCTGCGGCCGGTCGCTGGCGCCCTTGTGCGACGTCGACGCGTAGTCGCTCGACGGGAACGTCGCCGACCTTCGTTGCCTGAGTCCGGATCCATTCCTGAAACGCCAGCACCTCGGGCTTGTCTGCCGCGGCCGGCGCCGTGACCAGCAGGTACCGCGCCGGCGCCGTCACGCGCGTGTCGAACACGCTCACCAGCGTGCCTTCCTCGAGCTCGCGCGCGATCATCAGCGAGTGTCCGAGGGCCACGCCCATCCCCTCGACGGCGGCCTGCACCATCATGCTGTAGAGCCGGAATCCCGACGCCCGGCTCAAGTCGGGCGCCCCGGCCCCGTGTTTCCCGAACCAGTGTGCCCAATAGGTCGTCCAGTGCAGGTCGTACAGCAGAGGCCAGTCGAGCAGGTCCGCCGGCTCGCCGGGCCGTCCCCGGGCCTTGAGGAAGGCAGGGCTGCACACCGGCAGCAGCGTCTCCTCGAACAGCGTCTCGGCGTGCAGGGTCCCGGCGACCCGGTCGGTGAAGGGTATCCAGACGTCGAAGGCCCGCCGGTCCGGGTCGACCTCGCGGTGGTCCGTCTCGAACTCGATGGCGATGTGCGGGTGTGCGGACTTGAAGTCGGCGAGCCGCGGCATCAGCCACTTCTCGGCCACCACCTCGACCGCGACGAGCTTCAGCCGCTTGGCTGCCGTTTGCTCGCGATGCCGTTCGGTCGCGGCGCTGATCTCGCGGAAGATGCGCCGGATCTCCACCGCGTACTCACGGCCTCGCGTGTTCAACCGCACCCCGCGGGCGTGGCGCGGAATAGGTCGGCGCCGAGGTGTTTCTCCAGCGCCTGCACCCGGTGCGAGATCGTGGCCGCCGTCACGTCGAGTTCCTTCGCGGCCTGCACGAAGCTGTCGTGCCGCGCGGCCGCCTCGAAGGCACGCATGGATTCAAGGGGAGGGAGGTTCTGCATCTGCTCCTCTCGGTTCAACCTGGTTGTCGGGATCCGGCTGTGATGGATCGCGCCGGTGGCACCGGACACTCCGCAGTCTTCGCTCGTAGCCCTGGTGACGTGCAGGCGCGCCGGCGCATTTTCGCCGGGGTCCAGAACCGTAGTACGCTTACGACTCATGAACTGGACGGGCTCCGGGCCGTCGGAGTTGGCCCACCTGCCAGCCGACGGCTCGACATTCGTCCGCGACGGGACCTCGGCGAAGCATCGGACGTTCGGCTATCACGATCTGTACAGGCATACAGACCCCGAGACGACCATGAACTACGCGCCGCGCAGTTCCAGAAGCACGCCCCAGCGATCGCGCGGTCGGAGGGCGCGGACCGGACGCCAGCGCCGGTCCGTCCCGGATTCGGCTGGCAGAATCGGCTGGCAGTGTCGAGGCGGATCCCGTAAGTTACTGATTCTAAAGCACGCGCCCGTAGCTCAGTTGGATAGAGCATCGGCCTTCTAAGCCGAGGGTCGCAGGTTCGAATCCTGCCGGGCGTGCCATTCCCCGCTGGTCGAACCCCGGGAGGCGCCGGTGACCGATCGCGAGCGTGTTCCCCGCCGCCGTGCGCTGCAGGTCCTCGGCGCCGCGGCCGTGGCCCCGGCCGTCGCGGAGGGCGCCCGGGCGCTGCATCCGCTCGTCCCCCTGCAGGCGGGCGACGGGGAGTGGCGGCCGCGCTTCTTCACCGCCGACGAGACGGCTGCCGTCGAGGCCCTCGCCGAGGCCATCATTCCCGAGACCGACACCCCCGGGGCGCGAGCCGCCAACGTGCACCAGTACGTCGACTGGATGGTGAGCCGTGCCACGGAGGGCGACGGCCCGGGCGCGCTGCCCGGGATTATGCGGGAAGGGCTGGCGTGGCTCGACCGGCGCAGCGCCGCCCTCTACGGCCGGCGCTTCGTCGCCGCCGGGCCGGAGCGGCAGACGGAGTTGGTGGCGCGGCTGGCGGCGGACCCGCCGCGGGAGGAGGAGGCCGGGGTCGAGCTCTTCCGGGAAGCTCGCCGCCTGACCATCGCCGGCTACTACCGCTCGGAGATCGGGATGCGGGAGGAGCTGGGCTACGCCGGCAAGCAGTACCTGACCGAGTTCGAGGGGTGCACTCATGAGCACCACCTGAGTTGGGAGCCCGGCGGGGCGGAAGGGCGGGGACAGTGAGTCTGCGCGTTAGCGCGGTGCGGACGGCTGGAGGGTTGGGCGGCGAGCGGAGCCGCAGGTGACGATTGGGCGGGCGAGGCGCATGGAGATCCTGCAGCGGGGACCGGTGCACGACGTCGTGGTCATCGGCAGCGGCGCGTCGGGGGCGATGGCCGCCCACGCTCTGGTGGGGCACGGCGTCCGCGTGCTCATGCTCGACGCGGGCTGGAAGTTCGACCGGTCGGAGTCGTGGGCCAACGTCCTGCCGTTCGAAGCGGACCGGCGTCGTCAGGAAGGCGAGGCGCCGCCCCGGTACCGGCTCGACGACCGCGAGCAACCGTACCTCACGCCGGCGGGGCGTCCCTTCCAGCTCTGGCGCACCTGGGGATGGGGCGGCAAGACCAACGTGTGGGGGCGGGTCAGCCTCCGCATGTCCGACCTCGACTTCACCGGCCCGGAGCGGGAGGGGTGGGGCATTCCCTGGCCCGTCCGCTACGCCGACATCGCGCCCTACTACGACCGGGTGGAGCAGCTCATCGGGGTGACCGGGGGCGACGACGACTCGGACTCCCTGCCCGGGAGCCGCCACCACCTGCCGCCGGTGAAGCCGCGCTGCGCCGAGGTCATCCTGTCGCGGTCGGCGGGGCGGCTCGGCATCCCCGCCGTGCCGATCCGCCGCGCGGTGCTGACCCGGCCCCACGGGGGGCGGCCCGCCTGCCACTACTGCGGGTCGTGCGGGTCGGGCTGTCTCACCGCGTCGTTCTTCAACGCCACCGACTACCTGCTGATGCCGGCCCTCGAGACGGGGCGGCTGGAGATCGTCTCCGGCGCGGTGGCGGCGCGGGTGCTGACGGGAGACGACGGGCGCGCCGACGGGGTGCAGTACTTCGAGCGCGAGAGCGGAGCCGAGCGGGTGGTGCGGGCGCGGACGGTGGTCGTGGCCGCCTCCGCGATGGACTCGACGCGCATCCTCCTCAACTCGCGTTCGCGGCGGCATCCCGCCGGGCTCGGGAACGGGAACGACCAGCTCGGCCGCAACTACTGCGAGCAGGTCCGGTTCCACCGGTATGGATTTCTGCCGCAGCTCCTCGGGCAGGGCTACACGAACGACGACGGCATCGGGGGCGGGCACGTCTACATCCCGCGGTTCAACCACCGCCTCACCGGGCTCGACTACGTGGGCGGCTTCGGCATCCAGCTCTGGGGCAACGGGTGCCAGACCACGGGGGTGAACGTGGCCGAGCTGCTGCCGGGCCACGAGTTCGGGGCCGGGTTCAAGCGGCGGGTCCGCGAGCGCTACCCGGCCCTCGCCGCCCTCCATCCCTACGGCGAGATCCTGCCGCGCCCCGACAACCGGGTCACCGTCGACGAGGCGCGCACCGACCGCTACGGGGTGCCGCTGATGAAGATCGACGTCACCTTCGGCGACAACGAGAGGCGGATGGTGCGCCACATGCACGAGGTGGCCGACGAGATCCTGCACACCGCCGGCGCCGAGATGGTGCCCTCGTCGCCCGACGAGCACGATCCGCCGGGGGCGGCCATCCACGAGCACGGCACGGTGCGGATGGGGGACGACCCGGCCCGCTCGGTGCTGAACCGGTTCAACCGGATGCACGAGGTCGACAACGTGCTGGTCGTCGACGGCTCGTCGTTCACGAGCGCGTCCGAGAAGAACCCGACGCTGACGATCCTCGCCCTCGCGTGGCGGGCCGGCGACCATCTGGCCGAGGAGCTGCGGAGCGGGCGGCTGTGACGGCGAGCGCGGGCCTTCCGGGATTCGCTCGCCGGCCATCCGGGGCCGGAGCTGCGGAACGGGCGGCGGTGACGGCCAGGGCCGGCATCCCCGGACTCGGCCGCCGGCCGTTCGGCCGGGGAGCCGCGGCGCCGGCGGCGGTGACGGGGCCGGGAAGGCCGGATGTCGGATAGCCGGGGGCGCCCCGCGCCGCTGGACGGCATCCGAGTCATCGACCTGAGCCGGGTCGTGTCCGGCCCCTGGTGCACGATGACCCTCGGCGACATGGGGGCCGACGTCGTCAAGATCGAGGAGCCGGGGCGCGGCGACGAGTCCCGCGCGTTCGGGCCCCCGTTCCTCGGGGGCGAGGCGCCCTACTTCCTCTCCGTCAACCGCAACAAGCGGAGCTGCACCGTCGACCTGAAGCACGAGGCGGGCCGGGCCATCGTCTGGCGGCTCGTCGCGGGCGCCGACGTCGTCATCCAGAACTTCCGACCGGGGGCCGTCGCCCGCCTCGGCCTCGACTACGAGGCGGTGGCGGCGCGGCATCCGCGGGTCGTCTACTGCTCGATCTCGGGCTTCGGCGAGGGCGGGCCCGACGCGAGCCGACCCGGCTACGACCTGATCGTGCAGGGGGAGTCGGGCCTGATGGACCTGACCGGCGAGGCGGACGGGCCCCCGTCGCGCGTCGGCACGTCCATCGCCGACCTCACGGCGGGGATGATGGCCGCGCAGGGCATCCTCCTCGCCCTCTACGCCCGGCGGTCGACGGGCCGCGGACAACACGTGCACATCGCGATGCTCGACGCGGTGGCTTCGCTGCTGACCTACAACGCCGGCAACTACTTCGCGTCGGGCGAGAGCCCCACCCGCCGCGGCAACGACCATCCCTCGGTGGTGCCCTACCAGACCCTGCGGGCCCGGGACGGCTGGATCAACCTGGGCATCGCCAACGACTCGCTGTGGGCGCGCTACTGCGATGCCGTCGGGCGGCCGGACCTGCGCGACGACCCGCGCTTCGCGGCCGCCCCCGACCGCGTGAAGCACCGCGACGTGCTGGTGCCGATCATCGTCGAGCTGACCGCCTCGCGCACCGTCGCCGAGTGGATGGACGTGCTCGGCCGGGCCGGCGTGCCGTGCGGCCGCATCCGCAACGTGGCCGAGGTCTGCACCAACCCCCAGCTCACCACCCGCGGCAAGGTCGTCGACCATCCGCACCCGACGGCGGGACAGGTGCGGATGATCGGCCAGCCCATCGAGCTGAGCGCCACCCCCGGCCGCATCGACCGCGCCCCGCCGCTGCTCGGCGAGCACACCGACGAGGTGCTGCGCGCGGCCGGCTATTCTGACGAAGAGATCCGGGCGTTCCGTGCCGACGGGGTCGTCTGACTCCGCAGGGCACGGCGGCCGGGAACGGCCGGGTCCTCGGGGCGTTCTGGCGGCGGGAGCGACGCGTGGTCGCGGCTCGTCGCGCCCGGCTCCTCTGCCTTGCCGCCCGTCGGCGTCCTCGCCGGTCTCGCCTGCGACGCGGGGTTCACCAAAGAGCTCCTGGTGACGCGGCACGTGGTAGTCTGGGGGCGGACCAGGTCGGAGAAAGGAAGGAGGGCGTGGACAAGGAAACGCTGACGCTGATCGTCGGCATCGTCACGGGGCTCATATCGCTCGTGGCGGCCGTGGGAGTACTGCTCGTCAACGCCAAGGTGGACCGTCTGACGGGCCGCGTGGACGCGTTGCAGGCAGTGATCACGTCGTTCGTGACCCGGTGACGGCGTGGCAAGCCGGTTCGTGATGTCAGGAGCAAGTCGAATGACGGTCAGGCGGACAGGTGTGCTGGCGTGCAGCCTGCTGATGCTGGCGATCGGCCAAGCGGCGCACGGGCAGACGGCGAAGTACGCGGAGGTCGAGGGATGGCCCGATGCGCCGACCTCGGTCGCGGGCACGCCGGCCGCGTGGAGCTTCGGGCAGGTGTCGGGGGTGGCGACGACCGCCAACGGGTACGTCCTGATGCTGCACCGCGGGGCGCAGCCGCTGATGCTGTTCGACCCCGGGGGACGTTTCGTGCGGGCGTGGGGCGACGGTCTCTTCGACAATGGCAAGGTCGTAGGCATCGCCCCGGCCGCCCGTCGGCCGGGGCAGTCGGGCTACACCGCCGTCTACGGGGCGGCGGGCTGCCACAACTGCGGCGCCCACGCGGTGCGGGTCGACCCCGACGGCGACATCTGGGTCGTCGACGCGCCCGGCCACGTCGTCTACAGGATGGACTTCCAGGGCCGCGTGCTCATGGAGCTGGGGGCGAAGGGGGTCGCGGGCCGCAGCCGCAACACCTTCAACCTGCCGACGGACGTGGCCTTCGGACCCGACGGCTCGATCTACGTCAGCGACGGCTACGGCAACGCCCGGGTCGTGAAGTACTCGGCCGACGGCGAGTACCTGCTCGAGTGGGGCAGCCGGGGCACCGGCCCCGGCGAGTTCGGCCTGCCTCACAACCTGCAAGTGGACGCCGAGGGGCGGGTCTACGTCAGCGATCGCGACAATCGGCGCGTGCAGGTCTTCGACGCCGACGGCGGGTTCCTCGCCGAATGGCCGGAGATCGGCGGCAACTCGGCCCTGTTCATGACCGCCGACCAGCACCTGTGGACCGGCGGTACGCTGCGCAGCCTCGATGGCGAGGCGGTGGCGACCCTGCCCGGCGGCAACGGCGGGCACGGGATGACGGTGACGGAGGACGGCGAGGTCTTCGTTGCGCAGCTCGCCGGCCGGGTGCAGAAGTTCGTCGGCGCGAAGGAGGATTGACGGTCGTCGCAGACGGAGGTCGCGACCGCGGGAGGGCGGGTCGGGTGCGCCCGGAGCGGCGAGGGACGATCCCAGGGGCAGGAATCGGTGCCGCCGTGCGCCGGCGGTCCCCGGGACGACGGATACGGAACCGCGCAGATGGAGGAATGGTCGAGATGAGAGTACGAAGCCTTGCGATCGTCGGTGCGCTGCTGGTGGCGGCGGCCACGGCCGGCGCCCAGACCTACGAGCCGCCCCGGCTGCCCGACGGCAAGCCCGACCTGCAGGGGGTCTGGGACTTCCAGTCGCTGACCCCGCTGCAGCGGCCGGCGGACCAGGACAGGGCGGTCCTGACGCCGGAGGAGATCGCGGAAATCGAGGCGGCGGCGGCCCAGCGCAACGCCGAGGCCAACGCGCCGAGCGAGGTGCGCGACGAGCCGCTGCCGGTCGGCGGCGACGTCGGCGGCTACAACCGCTACTGGGTCGACCAGGACGCCGGGGTCGTGGACGACGGGCGGACGTCGCTCATCGTCGATCCCCCGACGGGCCGCCTGCCGGCGCTGCAGCCCGGGGTGGAGCTGATCGAGCTGTCGCTGGGCGAGGACCGGCCCGGCACGCGTCCCGTGCGGGCGCGGGCGGCGGGCATCGGGGCCGACAGCTACGAGGACCGCGGCCTCGCCGAGCGGTGCATCCTCGGGTTCAACTCGGGCCCGCCCATCGTGCCCGCCGGCTACAACCAGAACATCCAGGTGTTCCAGACCCCGGACTACGCGGTGATTCTGAACGAGATGGTGCACGACGCCCGCATCGTGCCCCTCGACGGGCGCGAGCACCTGCCCGAGAGCGTCCGCCAGTGGATGGGCGACTCGCGCGGCTACTGGGACGGCGACACCCTCGTCGTCGAGACGACGAACTTCAGCGACAAGACGGCCAGCTTCAACCCGTCGGTGGCGCATGCCGTCGGCACCGGAACGACCCTGCACCTGACCGAGCGCTTCAGCCGGGTGGCTGACGACACCCTGCTCTACGAGTACACCGTCGACGATCCGACCTCGTTCACCGCGCCGTTCACCGCCGCCCTGCCGATGAAGCGCGGCAACGGCATGTACGAGTACGCGTGCCACGAGGGGAACTACGGACTGCTCAACATCCTGACCGGCGCGCGGGTCGCGGAGCTCGAGACGGACGAACAGGAGCAGTAGCCCGGGGATCGTCGCCTGCGCATCCGCTCTCCGCACGGCCTGCCGGCGTCCCGCGTGAAGAGCGCGGGGCGCCGCCGGGTTCTGGGACGCCGGCCCGTCACCGGTCGCCCGCCGGCTCCGCTTGCCGCCCCGACCCATCCCGCGGGAGGCGGCGTCTCCCGGAGAGAGGCGGCGTTGTCCCGCGGGGAGGCTGCCGGCTTCACGCCGCCGGTGTCACGAGCACCTCGACCGCCACGCTGTGGCTGCCCCCGCCGACCGTCACCCCCTTCAAGGGGCTGACGTCCTCGAAGTCCCGCCCCCATCCCAGCGTGATGTGCCCACCGGCCGGCCGGACGTCGTTGGTGGGGTCGAAGTCGACCCACCCGACGCCCGGGCAGTAGACCGACACCCAGGCGTGGGACGCCTGCGCGCCGACGACGCCGGGCTTCGGCACCAGGTACCCGCTGACGTAGCGGGCCGGGACGCCGTGCGACCGCAGGCACGCGATCATCAGGTGCGCGAAGTCCTGGCACACGCCGTGCCGCTCCTCCAGGACCTCGGAGACGGGGGTCGACACGGTGGTCGCGACCGGGTCGTACCGGAACTCCCGGTGGATGGTCCTCATCAGCGCGTCGACGGCCTCGAGCAGCGGCCGGCGGGGATCGAGGAGCGGGGCCGCGTAGCGGGCGTAGAGGCTGCCCCGCGGGGCCAGGGCCGACTCTACCTGGTACTCGACGGCGGCCAGCTCCTCCTCCGTCTCGCGAGCCCGCAGCCGGGCCACGGCGTCGGCCAGCGAAGGAGAGTCGAGGCCGGGGTGCGGGGGCCCCGACACCGTCACCAGGCTCTCCGCCGTCACCCGCAGGTGGCGGTGCGCATCCTGGATCGTGAACGTGGTGGTCGCGTTGCCGAAGTAGTCCTCGCGCGTGATCGAGCCGTTCGCCGGGGGATCGATCATGAGGCGCGTGTCGCGGACGGCCTGCGTCTCGCTCGCCCGCGGCGTCAGCCGGACCTGGTGCATGGAGAGCGACACGGTTTCGGCGTACGCGTAGCCGCTGGTGTGCCTCACGCGGTACTCGGCTCCGGGCGGTGGCAAGGTGCTCATCGGCTCGCCCGGGGTCAGCGCCGCAGCACGGCGCGGACCCCTGCAGGGTCGGTCGGGCGCCCGGCGGAGCCGTCGGGCGACGATGGGCGGGCCAGGTGCCGGACCGGGGCGGCGTGGGTGAGGTAGTCGCGGGTCAGCGCGTCCGAGAGGCCGCCCAGGTAGCCCTGCACCCGGTCCAGCAGCCCGGTCAGCTCATGACGCCGGCCGTCGCGCACTTCGCAGAGCTCCTCGAGGTCGACGAGCTGGACGGCGGCGACGGCGGCGGTGATCAGCTTCGATTCCGGCGACGTCCGGGCCGGCATCGGCGGGTCGGGCAGTCGCGCGACGTGCTGCTTCAGGAGATCGAGCTGGAACGCCACGCCCCGCGGGTTGGCGTCGTCGAGCAGCAGCAGATCGACGGCGAGGTTGGCCCGCAACGAGGTGAGATAGCGCGACCGGTAGGTGATCGTGCTGTCGGTGGCGTCGAGCAGGAGCTCGATGCGGGCCCGCTCGTCCTCGGTCACCGCCGTCAGGCCGTGCCGCAGGAGCAGGAGCACCTGGAGCGCGCGCTCGAGCCGGCGCCCGAAGTCGAGCAGGCGCCATCCGTGGCCGCGCGTCATGCCCTCGCTGACGGCGCCGCTGAAGCTCGCGAGCATCATGACCATCTGGTCCAGGGTGCGGCGCAGGCCGCTGCGTTCCCGCCGGCCCGACCGGCCCGGCCCGAGGTCCGACTCCAGACGGCTGATGATGCGCCACGAGTCCGCCGAGAGGCGGTCGCGCAACAGCCAGGCGGCGTTCCGCAGGTGCTCCACCTGCCAGCGCAGGCCGCCGCGGCGCTCCGACTCGGACAGCATCGCCCAGACCGCGGCCTGCAGGGCGCGGGCGGGCGGAAGGTTCGCGATGCCCGTTCCCTGCGGCACGTAGTCGAGGTCGGTGAGGAAGCTCAGGGCGCCGGTCAGCGCCGCCGTCGACCGGCGTGACGATTCCTCCGAGAGCAGGGGCATCGCCGCGCGCAGCAGCCGCACCGCGGCCCCGACCCGCTCCGAGTAGCGGCCCAGCCAGAACAGGTTGTCGGCGACCCGGCTCGGCAGGTCGAAAGTGGCCCGGCTGACGTCGATGGGGGACACGCTGGCCGGGATCAGCGAGCGGTGGGGCTCGGCCGTCTCGCCCACCACCCAGACGTCCTTGCTGCTGCCGCCCCCGAGCAGGGTCACGTCGAGGGAGCCGGTCGACGACGACACCCGGCCCAGCCCCCCCGGCAGCACGTCGTAGCCGTCGCCGACCGACAGCGCGTAGACGCGGATGACGAGGAAGCGCGGCGAGAGGCCGCCGGCGGCGCGGACCGGGGTCGTGGAGAGGGCGACCTGGTCCTGGGCCACGTAGCGGTGGGGCTGGCGGGCGATGCGGTCGGCGAGCCGGGCCCGCTGCCCCTCGGGCAGGCGCCGTCCGAACGTCCGCTCCCGCCGCACGCTGGGATAGGCGGGCTTGATGACGAGCTCGTCGAGGCGGTCGAGCACGTGCGCGCGAGCCGCGTCGTCGCCGCACCACCACGTCGCCACCGACGGCAGCAGCAGGTCCGCCCCCAGCAGGCGGCGGCACAGGTCGGGGAGGAACGCCATGAGGGCCGGCGACTGCGCGACGCCGGCCCCCAGCGGGTTGATGACGGCGACGTTGCCGCGCCGCACCGCCTCCACGAGCCCCGGCACGCCGGTGTGCGACGGCCCCCCGAACTCGAGGGGGTCGCAGGCCTCCGACGGCTGGCTGCGCAGGACCAGGTCGACCGGCTGCAGGCCGCCCAGCGTCTTGATGTAGACGCGGTAGTCGCGCACGGTCAGGTCGGTGCCCTCGACGAGGGTGTAGCCCATGTAGCGGGCGAGGAACGCGTGCTCGAAGTAGTTCTCCGAGGCCGGTCCCGGGGTCAGGACGACGATGCGGGGGTTCTCGCGGTGCCCCGGCGCGCTCGCCGCGAGCGACATCCGGCGGGTCTCGAACGTGCCCGCGAGGCGCCGGACCTTCGAGGCCACGAGCACGTCGGGCAGCACCGCGTTGACGACGATGCGGTTCTCGAGGGCGAAGGCGAGCCCGTTCGGCGCCTCGGTGCGGTCTCCGAGCACCCACCAGCTTCCGTCCGGGGCCCGCACGAGATCGGCGGAATAGAGGGGCAGCCAGCGCCCGCCCGGCGGCTGCAGCCCGTCGCATGCCCGCAGGAAGGCGGGGCTCGCGTGCAGCCAGTCCGCCGGCAGCGCGCCTTCGCGCATCAGCCGGCGCGGGCCGTAGAGGTCGCCGAGCACCGCCTCGTAGAGCCGGGCGCGCTGGACGACCGCCCGTTCCAGGTGGGCCCACTCGGCCCCGTCGATGACGCAGGGCATCAGGTCGAGGGGCCAGGGACGCTCCCGCTTGCCGCCGCGCCGGTGCACGTGGAACGTCATGCCGTTGTCGCGGATGAGACGGCGGGCCTCCTGCGTCCGGCGGTTGAGCTCGTGGCGGCCGGCGGCGGCGAGGGCGCTCGTCGTCGCCTCCCAGTGCGGGCGGAGCGCGCCGCCCGCGTCCACCATCTCGTCGTAGTGGCCGGCGAGGGGGGCGTAGGGCCGCCGCGTCAAGGCTCCGCCTCCGGCGAGGTCCCCCCAAGGCGGGTGACCGTCACCGCATGGTCGAACTCGACCTCCGCCGGCGACACGCTGCCGCTGACGGGCGCGGCCGTCGCCGGCTCCGCCGTCGCCGCCACCGGCAGGTGCCCTTCGGCCGCGAGCAGGCCCGAGGTGGGGTCGAGCCCCACCCAGCCCGCGCCCGGCAGGTAGGTCTCGGTCCAGGCGTGGAGTTCGCCGGAGTCGCGGGACGGCCCCGCCGGTCCCTCGATGGGCCTGACGTCGGGGACGAGCTCTATCAGGTAGCCCGACACGAACCGCGCGGCCAGCCCCAGGTTCCGCAGGATCTGGGTGAGCAGCCAGGCGCTGTCCCGGCACGAGCCGCGGCCCCCGGCCAGCGTGTCGTCGCAGGTCCGGATGCCCGGCTCCATCCTGGTCTCGTAGTCGACCCGTCGCTCGAGGTCCCGGTTCAACGTCACCAGGAAGTCCACGGTGGAGCGCGCCCGCGTGTCGACGGCGGCGAGGAACCTGCGCAGCTCGGGGCCGGGCGGCTCCGTCTCGAGGTACGGGCGCAGGTCTCTCGCCAGCCACGGCTCGTACTCGAAGGGAAAGCTCTCGGCCGACGGCTCGAGGAAGAAGTCGAAGGGGTTCATCGCCGTCAGCTCGGCGACCAGATCCACCTCGATGCGGAGCCGTTGTGCGGGCGTCTGGAAGACCGCGCGGGCGAGGTGGTTGCCGTGGGGGTCCTGCTGCCAGTTGAGGAAGTGGTCGGGCGGGTCGATGCGGAGCGAGTAGCGGGGGACGGGCGTGCGGCAGTGCGGCGCCGGCCGCAGCCGGATGACGTGCGGCGACAGGGTCACGAGCCGGTCGTATTCGTAGCGGGTGCGGTGGTTGACGGCGACCTGGGTGCCCATGGAACCGACGATGTCCGTGCACGCGCGCCGCCGCCGGTCGTTCCCCGAGGCTTTCGGTCAGGAACCCGCGGCCCACGACCCCGCGATACTCGACCCCGTTGCGCGGAGCGTGGCCCGCCCACCGTTACCTTCGGCTCCGCCTGGCGCCCGACCAACCCTCCCGGAGTACGCGCCGCGACGCAGACTCCTGTCTGCCTTGTTCGAGGGGGTTCGGCGCGGGATTCCCGCGTCGCGCCGGACGGGGCCGGGAGCCCGGCGGGAAACAGGCTTCGAGCGGCTCCGTCCGGCGGACGGATGGCGCCGCGCGCGTCACTCGAGCTCGGCGTAGATCTTCTCGGCGTTGTCCTCGGCGCTGGTCAGGGTGCCCCGGCTCATCGCGTAGTTCGCGTAGCGCTCGGGCAGGTCGAGCGAGGCCGCGGTCTCCGCCGCCGACTTGCCTTCGGCCCGGCCGGCCTCGACGGCGGCGAGGAAGTCGCGGTTGAACTCGCCGAACTCGCGAAAGTCGGCCCACGTCATCACCGGGCTGTGGCCGGGAATCACGGTGTCGACGCCCGGGATGCCGTCGGCCGCGGCGAGCACCGTCCTCCCGTAGTCGATCCCGCTGCCGCCGTTGTTCACGTCGATGTAGGGCGTGCCCTTCCACGCGAAGAGGTCGCCGGTGTGGGCGACGCCGAGGCCGGTGAAGACCACGACGGAGTCGCCGCTCGTGTGGCCCGGGCCGAAGTGGTAGAGGTCGATCCGGTTGGCTCCGTCGAGCAGGGTCAGCCGGTCGTCGTAGGTCGTGCCCGGCAGGTACTCCTGTCCGCTCGCGGACTGGAACGCGGGCATGCGCTCCATGTTCGTCCGGGTGTTGACGTGGGCCACCACCTCGACCGGCTGTGCGAAGTCGATGTTGCTCCCCACGTGGTCGCCGTGGGTGTGGGTGTTGATGATCATCGTGACCGGCTCGTCGGTCACCGTCCGCACCTTGTCGAGAATCGCCTCGCCCCACCCGGGGTTCTTGGTGTCGACCAGCACGACGCCCTCGCCGGTGACGAGGGCCGCGGTGTTCCCGCCCCCGCCGGTGATCATGTACAGGTTGTCCTTGACCTGCTCGATCCCGGCGACGTTGCCCTGGGCCACGGGGCGGCTGACGGCCGCCGCGAGGCCGATCGCGATCACCGCGGCCAGAACCGTGATTCTCCTCATCGAAGGGCCTCCCCATTCATGTTCCGAAACGACGCCCCACTATACAACGGTCCTGCCCGCCAGCCGGTGGTCGAGCACCATCTCCTCGGTCAGGGTCGTCCCGAAGCCCGGTTCGGTGGGGGCCACGACCGCGCCGTTCTCCACCGGCGGCGACATCGCGTCGAGGATCGCCGAGCCCGCGGGGAAGCTCTCGGCCATGGTGCAGCTCGGCGAGATGAGCGCGATGGGCAGCCCCCAGGAGCTGGCGCCGCGGTGGGGGATGATCTCGAGCCCCGCCGCCTCGACGAGCCGCGAGATGCGGAGTCCCGCGGTGGTGCCGCCGCACCACGTGATGTCGGGCTGGAGGATCTCGGCCGATCCGAGCCGCACCAGCACTTCGAAGCCGTGCTCGGTGTACTCGTGCTCGCCGCACGCGACCCGGGTCCATCCCGGACCGCCGCCCCCGATGCGCCGCACCAGCTCGGCGTAGCCGAACACGTCGTCGGGCGACAGCATCTCCTCCATGAAGTAGAGCCCGGCCGGCCGCAGCCGCTCCGCCACCCCGACCGCCCAGTCGACGGTGCCGTTGCGCGAGACGCAGTCGGTCATCAGGTTGCCGTCCGGTCCCAGCGTGTCGCGGGCCTCGAGCACCGAGGCGATGGCCCGGTCGAGCACGTCCGGCGGGGTCAGGGGGTTCACGGGCAGGCTGCGCTTGAAGTTGCGGACGCCGGCGGCGACGCCCGCCGCGACGTCGCCCCCGGTCTGGTAGAGGGGGATGCGGTCGCGCGACGCGCCCCCGAGCAGCTCGTGCACGGGCCGCCCGGCGTGCTTCCCCGCGATGTCCCACAGCGCGTTGTCGACCGCGCTCAGGGCCATCGCGAACAGGCCGCGCCGCCCGTAGAAGATGGCCGACTGGTACATCTGGTCCCAGAGCCGCTCGACGTTGAGGGGGTCGGTGCCCATCAGCAGGTGCTTCAGGTGCCCGTCGATGATCTCGACCGCGGCGCTGCCCCCGGCCCCCATGCCGAAGCCGGTCACTCCCTGGTCGGTCTTGACGATCGCGATGATGGCCGACGGAAGCTGCTCGAACGGCCCGCCCCAGCGCCAGCGCCGGGGGTCGTCGTCGCCCGAGAACGTGGGCGCGTCGAGCAGCCCGTCCGACCGCTGGTTGATGTAGATGGGGTAGGCGTCGACGGCGCGTATCCGCAGGGCGGGCCCCTGCGCGCGGGCCGCCTGGGTCGGGCGCCCTCCCAGGGCCGCGGCCGCCGTTGCGAACCCGCCGGCTGTCTGCAGGAACCGCCGCCGGGTCGGCAGCGTCAGGTGTCGTGTCATGTTCGGTCTCCGGTCCTCACGAGATTTCGCGGAAGACATCCTCGTCGGTCAGCCAGCCGTGGGCTTCGGCGAACGGCGCGACACGGCGCCGCAGTGGTTCGAGTCGTGCGAGCGCCAACCGGCGTCGCACCGCTTCGGGCACGAACGCGCTCTCGTCCGTACCTGTCCGCGCCGCTACCTCCCGCAACTCCGCGTCCAGCGTGTCGTCGATCCGGACGCTGAGCGTCGCCACGTGCTACAAGGTACTGCACTCCGCGAGCCCGATTCCAGCTTTCGTCGACCACGAGGTCGCGTCCGTGTCGTCTCCGAGGCCGACGACGTCCGCTGGCTGCTGGCGCGGGTGTCCGAGGCCGACTTGCGCCGCGCGCTGCGCGATCCGGTGGGCGTGTTCAACCGTTCGCGGCCGCGCCCTGTCGCTCCCGGTCCCTCATGCCCGATGTTGCCGGTCACCGTACCGGGAGGAGAGCCCTCACCGCGATCCGCCGCTTGATCCGTCCTCGGCTCCGGTTGCAGCATGTACACGTGAAACGCACGAATCTTGTGCTCGATGAGCAGTTGCTGGAGGAGACGTTGCGGCTCAGCGGCGAGCGGACCTACTCGAAGGCGGTGGATCGGGCGCTCTCCGAGTTCGTCCGTCGGGCAAGAGCCGGGCGCATCCTCGAGCTCGCGGGCTCGGGGCTCTGGGAGGGCGATCTGGCCGAGATGCGGGCCGAGCGGCCGCGGTCTTCTCGGCCTGACCGTGGCGGGAGCGGTGCCCCAGGGGTCGGCAAGAAGTGACGAGTCTCGACATCGGGCGGACCGGGAGTTCGGAACCGTCGCCGTATGACAGCGTTCCGGAGGGCTTCATGCTGCTCTACTTCGCGGCCGTCACGCTGCTGGTCATCCTGCTCATGCTGAGTCAACGGGCGTGCCCCGGGCGTTGGGAGTTCGAGGCCGTCGTGACGGACGAGCACCTGACGGTGGGGAGACCCGAGAGCCGCGACGGCCCGGACATCCAGGTGCCGCTGAGCCGGATTACGGACATCTACCTCGACATGACGCCGCCACGGGCTCGGCGGCGTATCTACAGCGATTCGGTAAGCCGCGTCCGGCGGCGGCGCGGCCGTTCGGCGGACGGCGTGCGGCGCGGGCCCTTCGAGGTCGTGGAGATGGGGAACGGCTGGCTGTACACGACCGACGGCTTCCCGCCGTACCTCGTGGTGCGAACCGCGGACACGTTCGTGATCGTCAACTATCCCCACGCCGACCGGACGCGCGCCCTCCACCAGGAGCTGGCGGCGGCTTGGCGAAGCCGCGAGGTCAACCGAGAGCGGGAGGGCCGCCCGTAGCGGAGCATCAGTCCGGCGGCGGGAGCGCTCCGAGACGCCTCCTGCATCCCGATGCATCAACGGCACCAAGGACAGAGATCAGTATTGGATTGCCAACTGCGCCGGGGCGCGCCCCGCGTCCTGCCGCCTTGCGCGCCCGACACAGGGCAAGGTAATTCTGGTCACCGTCCTGACGGACCCTCGCACCCGGGAAGAAAGGGATCCCGCCGCTGTTGCGCGCGACCGCTCGCCCGGCTGTGCTCACCCCACCAACGGGTGGTTCACGGAGCTACGCCGGGCGGCTGTGGCGCAGCTCCCGCGGCCGGTGCCCTACTCGCTCGCGGGTATCGCCTCCATCAGGAGGGCCAGGGCGTTGCGCAGGGCCCGGCCGCCGTCGCGGGCCCCGGCGTAGTGGCCCTGGCGCACGACGACGAGGTCGTGCGAGGGGACGATGAGCGTGGTCTGGCCGCCCGCCCCCGACATGTAGTAGGCGTCGCGCGGCACGGGGAACGTGCCGGTGGTGTTGATCCAGAAGAAGCCGCCGTAGATGGGCCGGCCGTCCGCCTCCCACGCGGGGGCGATGGTGCTGACGAACTCGGCGTAGCCCTCGGGCAGGATGCGCTCGCCGTTCCACACGCCGTCCTGCAGGTAGAGGTTGCCGAGCCGGGCCCAGTCGCGGGCGGGGGCGAGCTCGTAGCCCTGGAGGAGGTAGTTCCCGTAGGGGTCGGTCTCGAGCACCATGCCGCGGATGCCGATCTTGTCGAACAGCTCGCGCTGTGGGAACGAGAGGTAGTCGTCGCCGCGGCCCTCGACGCCGAGGCGGACGAGGTAGTTGGTCAGCACCGGATCGGAGTTGCGGTAGCGGCCGATGGTGTTCGGCGGCCACTGTTGCGGGCGGGTCGCCGCCCACTCGAACGAGTTGACGGCGCCGGTGTAGACATAGAGGTGGTCGGGGTAGCCGAGGGCGGGGTCGAGATCGGGGTCGGCGACGCCGCGGAAGCGGACGCCGCTCGACATCCGCAGGATGTCGGCGATGCGGATCTCCTGCCGCGGATCGCCCTCGGTCTGCCACTCGGGCACCGGCGCCGGTTGCCACAGGTCGTAGACGCCCTGCTGAATCAGGACGCCCATCAGGGTGGCGGTCAGGCTCTTGCCCATCGACCAGCTCTCGAGCGGCGTGTGCAGGTCGATGCCGGGGCCGTAGCGCTCGCCGACGATGCGTCCGTGGTGGGTCACGACGAATGCCGCGGTCATCCCCTCCGGCGGGTCGAACGCGGCGTCCACCGCCTCGGCCACCTTCGCGGCGTCCACGCCCTCGGCGAGGGGCGCGACGGGCACGGCGTCGCCCATCGGCCACATCCGGGTCCAGGGGTCGGGCAGGGTGCTGGGAATGTCCACCGGCTCGAAGAACACGTCCTCCGCGTCGATGGGCAGCGCCACGCAGCCGTGGTCGCCGTTGAACTTCGCGGTCCGGACCACGCCGTCGGGCAGGGTGAGGCGCACGCGGCGCTCGTCCTGGTCGACCTCGATGGCGGTGACGTGCGAGCGGTGCTCGTGGGGGCCGCTGAAGAAGCCGACGTTCTCGGCCGCGAACGCGGCGTCGAGGCCGGTGACGAAGACGGCCGAGCAGAGGGTCTTGGCGAAGCCCGCGGTGTGGTGCCACAGGGGGTCGCCGGGCGGGGCCTCGTACTCGGTGTCGAGCTCGGCTTCCGCCGCGCGGGCGAGCATCGCCTCGCGGCCACCCTGGGCGGCGCTGTCGGCGGCCGGGCCCGCGGCCATCAGCAGTGCGACCGTCAGCCAGGCCGCGGGTCCCCGCGAACAGTAGTGTCGTGTCATGGTGTCTCCTCCGTCGTTCGTGCCGTGTGACCGGACACTACCACGACCGGGTTGTTCGCGCACCTGCCCGGGGTTTCGCGGCGAGCCGCGCAGCGAGATGGGAGAGGGCGCGGCTCGGCGGTCACGCGCGCGGACGCGGATTGACGCGGCCGGGTCTCGGACCGGTTCGGTGGCCGCGAACCGTTCACAGGGCGGTACGGGCACGCGGCGTGCACGGCGGTCGACTGCCCGGGGCCTCGCGGCGGGCCGCGCAGCGAGATGGCAGACGGCGCGGTTCGGCGGCCATGCGCGCTGACGCCGGATTGGCGCCGCCAAGTTCCCGAACGGGTCCGTGACCGCGAACCGTTCACAGGCTGGTACGGGTACGCGGCGGTCGACTGCCCCGGGCCTCTCGCCCATCGTCGACCGCGAGGGCTTCCACCCGTCTTCGTCGTCCGGTGCACGGTGGTCGACTGCCCCGGGCCTCTCGCCGCGGGGGCCTCGGGGCCAACCTGATAGGATGCGGCGTTTCGCTCTCGTCCGGCGCCGCGTGCCCCGCGGGCCGCCGGCGAGCGGCATCACCGGCTGCCGCTTCGTGCTGTTCACCGACTCGACCTTCCTGCTTCGCTTCCTCCCGTCGCTGCTGGCCCTGTTCTTCCTCGCGTTGGCCGTCACGCCGCGGCGATGGAGGGAAGGGGGACGCCGCTTCGTCCTCGCCAATCCTGTCCTGCTGGCGGGAAGTCTGGCGTTCCTCTACTGCGGGGCGGGGCCGTTCGCGCGGTGGCTCGGGGGCCTGGCGCTGCTCGCTTGGCTGACGGGGCTCGCGACGGCCCGGGTGCGGCGGGCGGCAGGGGCGTCCGGCCGGTTCCACCTGCTCCCGGAGGCGCTGCTCACGGTGGCCGTGGCCGGCGGCGCGGTGCTGTTCGGGGTCTTCAAGTACGCGCTGCCGCTGCCGCCGGTCCTCGATGACCCGGGGTTCGCGGTCCCGCAACTGCTGGTGCCCCTGGGGCTGTCGTTCGTGGTGTGCCACGCCGTCTCCTACGTGGTCGACGTGCACCGTGGCGAGGCGCCGGCCCAGGCCAATCCCGTCACCGCGGCGACCTATCTGCTCCTCTTCCCCCTGCTGTACGCGGGGCCGCTGGCGCGGTACCGCGACGTCGCGGCGCAACTCGTCGAGCGGCGGGCCACGATGGCGGCGTTCGCCTACGGGGTGCGGCGTTGGCTGGTGGGGTTCTGGAAGGTGGGCTTCCTGGCCACGGCCCTGGCCGGGCCGGCGGACGCCGCGTTCGCCCTGCCGGCCGGCGCGCTCGGCGCAACGCAGGCGTGGCTCGGCGCGGCGTGCTTCGGGCTGCAGGTCTACTTCAGCCTGTCCGGCTACGCCGACATGGCCATCGGGTTCGCGCGCATGTTCGGGTTCCGGCTCGCCGAGAACTTCCGCTGGCCGTACGGGGCCGACTCGGTGACGGCGTTCTGGCGTCGCTGGTTCGTCACCCTCTTCGCCTGGTTCCGCGACTATCCCGGCCTGTCGCTCGACCCCGCCGCCGGCCGGCCGCTCGCCCGCGCCGGGCGTATCCTGCTGCTGTTCCTGGGCGTCGGCCTCTGGCACGGTCCGGGCTGGACCGTCGTGACGTGGGCGCTGCTGCACGGCGGGGTGGTGGCGCTGGAGCACGCCGGCCTCGCCGCCCGGCTCGTCCGCTGGCCGCGCCCGTTGCGGCACGGCTACGTGCTGCTGACGGTGCTGTGCCTGTGGGTCGTGTTCCGGGCCGACACGCTGCCCGACGCCGGCGTCATGTTCGGGGCGATGTTCGGGCTGAGTGCGGTGGCGGACCCCGCACCGCTGGTCTTGACTCGCGTCGAGTGGGCGGCAGTCGTCATCGGGGCGCTGTCGGTGGTCCCGCTCTGGTCCGGGTTCAGCCGCTGGCTCGTCACCGTCGACGCCCTCACCACCTCCATCCTGTTCCTCGTCTCGACGAGCGTCCTCTTCGTCTGGCGCCGCCTGGTGGGCGCGGTCCTGTTCGTCTTGGGACGCCGCCGGCGGTAGCGCTCCGAGCGGCGGCAGTACGGGCTCACCGTCGTTCATCCGACTGGAGCGAGTTTCCGGGCCAGCTCGGCTATGACCGGCTCTCGTACAGACCGACCATCATTCGGGCGAAGTCGGAAAGGTCGTCCAGATGCTCCTGTACGGCCGACGTGACGATGTCGAGATCGAGATCCTGGTACTCGTGCACGACCACCTTGCGCAGGCCGACCATCGCCTTCATCTGCCCGGCCATCGCCGCGGTGACGAGGCCCGCCCGTTCCAGCAGATCGAAGCTCTCCGCGCTGGTCCGGGGCCAGCCCAGCTTCCTTGCCGCGACCACGTGGTTGGCCATGTCGAGGGCCTGCTCGCAGGCCCGTTGCAGATTGAGCGCGATGATGTCCTGCCGGTCGTAGTCCCGCTCGAACGGCAGCGTCGAGGGCTGCCCCCAGGCGTGGCGGACTCGCGCCAGACAGCGCTCGAGGCTCTGCTGCTTCGCAATCAGGACGTCGCTCATGGCGCGGGCGTCCGTCCGCTGCCGACGATGGCCGCCC
Source organism: Vicinamibacterales bacterium (assembly GCA_965215105.1). Taxonomy (GTDB): domain Bacteria; phylum Acidobacteriota; class Vicinamibacteria; order Vicinamibacterales; family UBA8438; genus JAJEEA01. The sequence goes on along the minus strand of OZ244051.1, from coordinate 3,245,424 downwards.
GGATGCCCGCGCGCTCCGCGTTCAGCTTCTGGTACATCGACAGCACGAGCGACTCGAACCCCAGCCTCGCGTCGTCGTCACCGCCGTAGGTCAGCCGCCCCGTGCGCAGGATCTCGGCCTGCAACGAGGTGTCGGCGCGTCGCAGGTTGACGAGATCCGCATGCTCCGCGCCGGGCCGCGCCGGCGATCGAGACGGCGAGCAAGTGCCACTGCCAGCGGTCCGCCTTCGTCGCGGCGCCGTGCGGCAGGAGAACGGCGACGTCGACGTCGCTGTCCGGACGCTCGGCGTCGGTGCCCGAGGTGCCGTAGCGGTAGATCGCCTGCGCGTCGGGGTGGGCTTCGAGAACGAGGCGATTGATGCGGTCGTCGGCCGAGGCGGATGGATGCTCGCGGGTCATGGCGTCGATGCGGCGCGGGCTCACCGGGTCTGGAACTCGAGGTCGCGGCACGTGGGGCGGACCGCCCTGTAGTCCTCGACCAGGATCACGTCCTCGGTGGTCGGGCGCCGCGAATCCCTCTGCCTGACCGACACTCGAGGGTTGAACGGGCTCCGCCCCCGAGGGGCGGGCGGCCTCCCGGCGCCCGGGAAGTTGCCGCCGCCCGGTGGCCGAAGGATGGGCGGCGCGGCGACCGCCCCGGGCAGGTCCGGGTTGATGCGGCCGGTCACCTGGACTTCCTGATCCTCGCGGCGGGCGATCTCCTCCAGCAACTCATTGTCGCCCACCAGCAGGAAACGCTCGCCCCCGTTCACGAGGTTGTAGCTGTCGAAGGTCTGACGGGCGCCCCCGCTCGCCCGCAGAAGCACCCCCTCCGGGCCTTGGACGACGCACCCCCGAACCGTGTTGGACTGGGCGAACGAGAGGGGCGGCGCGAGCAGGACGGCGAGGAGAGGGAGGGTGAATCGCATCGTCACCTCCGTTGGACCGCTTGGGTTTCCATTCTGCCATACATCGCGTGCCCGGCCGGCAGCCCGGGAGATGGGGCATAATCGGCTGGAATCCGCGCGGTCGGTCGGCCCGACGGCGGGAGGTCGGCGGCCGGGTCCTCGTCGGGCGGAAAGCGGGTTCGCGTTCGACCGCGCACTGCTTCAGGAGCAGCCCCATGCGACTTGCCGGCACCCTCTCGGTCCTTGTGCTCGGTTTCGGTCTCGCGGCCGTCCCCGCGGGCGGGGGCGGACGACACGCTGGACATCTACGTCGTCGACGTGGAGGGGGGCGAGGCGACGCTCTTCGTCGCCCCGTCGGGCGAGTCGATGCTCGTCGACACGGGCTGGCCGGGCTTCGACGGGCGCGACGCCGACCGCATCGCCGCCGCGGCGGCCGATGGGGGCGCGACCGCCATCGACCACCTGATCGTCACCCACTTCCACGGCGACCACATGGGCGGCGCCCACCAGCTCGCGGAGCGGCTGCCCGTCGGGAGCTTCATCGACCACGGGACCACCGTCGACGACGGCGAGCGCCAACTGGACGCCTTCGCCCGGTACTTGGACCTGCGCGAGACCGCCCCGTACGTCGTGGCCGCGCCGGGCGACCGGGTGCCGATCGAGGGGCTCGACGTCCGCATCCTCGCCTCGGCCGGCGCCGTGCTCGACGCGCCGCTGCCGGGGGCGGGGGGCGCCAACCCGTTCTGTGAGGGCTTCATCTTCCACGGCGAGGACATCACGAGCCGCTACGGCAACGCGGAGGACGACCAGTCGATCAGCACCTTCGTCGGCTTCGGCCGGTTTCGCACCGTCATCATGGGCGACCTGAACTGGAACCGCGAGCACGACCTGATGTGCCCCGAAGACCGCATCGGCGCCGTCGATCTCTACCTGGTGTCGCACCACGGCTCGGAGACCTCCGGCTCGGAGGCCCTCGCCCACGCCATCGCTCCGCGGGCCGCGGTCATGAACAACGGCCCCCGCAAGGGAGGCGCCGCCCAGACGTTCGAGATCCTGAAGGCGGCGCCGTCGCCGCCGGACATCTGGCAGAACCACTACTCCATTCCCGCCGGCGACCTCAACGCGCCCGAGGCGTTCATCGCCAACCTCGACGAGGGCGTGGGGATGCCCGACGGCCGGACCGTCCACATGGGCGACGCGCACTGGATTCACATCTCGGCGCGGCGGGACGGGTCGTTCACGGTCACCAACAGCCGCAACGGGTTCAGCCGGGACTATCCGGCCCGGGAGTAGCTCCTCCCCCGCGGCGTCATTCGCGCTCGAGCCGCTCCTGCAGGCGGGCCAGCGCGTCCCGCGTGCGCGACAGCTCGGCCAGCAGCTCGGCCTGGGTCGGCGGGGCCGCGAGATCCCGCAGCCGGTCCTGCTTCGCCTCATCGAGGCTGTTGATGACCACCGCGATGAACAGGTTGATGACCACGAACGTCCCCACCACGACGAAGCTCACGAAGTACGCCCACGCCCACCAGTGGTGGTCGAGGGCCGCGTACATGATGTCGGTCCAGTCCTCCAGGGTGACGATGCGGAAGAGCGACAGGAGCGAGATGCCGAGGGTGCGCCAGTGCGTCGGGTCGATGTCGCGGAACAGGTGGTAGCCGGCCACGCCGTAGACGTAGAAGACGATCGACATCAGCGCGAGCACGTTGAACATGCCGGGCACGGACCGGATCAGGGTGGCGACGATGAGCCGCAGCTCGGGCAGCGCCGACACGAGCCGCAGCACGCGGAACAGGCGGGCGAGCCGGGCGAGGGTCGCCAGCTCGCCGGTGGCCGGCAGCAGGCTGACCGCGATGACCGTGAAGTCGAAGAGGTTCCAGCCGTCCGCGAAGTAGTCCCGGAGCCGCGGCCACACCGCCGCCATCTTGATCAGGGCCTCGACGACGAAAATGGCGAGGAACGTCTGGCTGGCCAGCCCGAACGCCCCGCCGAAGCGCGCGGCCAGGGCGACCGACGTGTCGAGGCCGATGACGACGGCGTTGGCGACGATGACGGCGGTGACGCCGTGCCGGAACCACGCGGCGCCTACCACCCGGCGAGCCCGGGCCACGAGCGGGCCGTCCCCGCGGGGCGGCGATCCGGCCGGGCTCATGGGCTGAGAGTCTTCGCGATGGGCGTCAGTGGTCGACATGGGTCACCAGATCCTATACGTTCGGCGTGATCGCCGAACGACTCCAGGGATGGCGGCGGATCGCGTCTACTCGTCGTGCGGCCGTCGGGGTAAAGTAGAGAGAGCGGGCGCGATGTGCCGCACCCGCCCAAGGGGAACTTGGGATGCTGTCCAGCTTCTCGATCGCGAACTTCAAGAGCTACCGGCAGGCAACGCTGAAGCTGGCGCCGCTGACGGTCCTGATCGGCGCGAATGCGGCGGGCAAGAGCAACGTCGTCGAGGGGCTGCGCCTCTTGTCCTGGATCGCCGCGGGCAACAGGCTCGCGTCGATCCGCAATGCACTGCAGGAGAAGGAGCACGCGATCCGCGGCAATGTGAGTGATCTCGGGTTCCGACCGGAGCGTGCCTTTCCCTCGCCTGCAATACAGACACGTCGGATTGGGACAACTACTCGATCAAGCTGGAAGTGCGGGACGACGACGAACTGCACATCGCCGACGAGCGGCTGACGGGAACCGGAGGTGCCTCGTTCGCCCCGCTCTTCGAGGTCGTGAGGCCTTCGCAGGGCGCCCTTGGCGATATGTCCGTCGCCTACAACAACTTTGCGCGCGGCGGCAGGAAGCCGCAAATCGCTTGCAGTGACCAGATGGCCGTGCTCTGTCAACTCATGAGTTCGGCAAGATTCTATAGCGGTCACAAGAAGGCGCAGAAGGAGATTCCGGCCACGGCGGAGACGTTCAAGGACCGGGTACGTGAAGCACTGGCAGGGCAGGCGCCTGGGGCGGAGCCCCCCAGCGCCGTCGCGGGCCGATCGGGACGACGTGACCGGGGATGCGGCGCGCCGGACGGGGCCGGCGCTGGAGTCGATGTACCGTTTCGTGCTGTGGCTGGTGCCGACGGTGGAGCGGTTCCCGCGCCGGCAGAAGTTCCTGCTCGGGGAGCGGCTCCAGACAACGGCCCTCGACGTGCTGGAGCGGCTGGTGGAGGCGACGTACACGCGCGACCGGCGGCGGCATCTGGCCGCGGCGAACCTGGGGATCGAGAAGCTGCGGTTCCTGTGCCGGCTGGCGAAGGACCTGCGGCACCTGGACGGACGGCGCTACGAGCACGCGGCCCGCGCGCTCGACGAGACGGGCCGGCTGATCGGCGGCTGGCGGAAGGCGCATGAGGCGGCGCAGGGCTGAGGACCTGTTCGACCGGCGGGCGCTGGACGAGACGGACCGGCTGATCGGCGGCTGGCGGAAGGCCATGAGGCGGCGCAGGGCTGAGGACCTGTTCGACCGGATCGCGACCTTCGACGCGCTCTGCGCCGCGGCGTTGCGGGCGGCGGCGGGCAAGCGGCGGGTGGCGGGTCCGGCCGCGTTCCTGGCCGGCCTGGAGACCGAGGTGCTGGGGCTGGAGCGCGAGCTGCGGGCGGGCACGTGGCGGCCGGGCGGCTATGTCGCCTTCGAGGTGACCGATCCGAAGCAGCGGCTGGTGTCGGCGGCCCCGTTCCGCGACCGCGTGGTGCACCACGCGGTGCACGCGGTGATCGCGCCGCTGTTCGAGCGCGGCTTCATCCACCACAGCTACGCCAACCGCGTGGACCGGGGCACGCACCGCGCCGTGGCCCGCTACGAGCGCTTGGCCGGCCGGCACCGCTACGTGCTGCGCGGCGACGTCTTCCGCTACTTCCCCGCCATCGACCACGAAGTGCTGAAGGCGGATCTGCGGCGGCGCATCGGATGCGGCCGGACGCTCGCGGTCCTCGATCGCATCATCGACGGATCGAACCCGCAGGAGCCCGTGTATCTCTACTACCCGGGCGACGACCTCTTCACGCCGTACGAACGCCGGCGCGGGCTGCCGATCGGCAACCTGACGAGCCAGCTCTTCGCCAACGTCTACCTCGATCGCTTCGACCACTTCGTCGCCGGGGCGCTGCGCGCGCCGTACCTGCGCTATGTCGACGACTTCGCGGCGTTCGCCGACGACCCGGCGCGGCTCGCCGAGTGGCGCTCCCGCGCCGAGGCGTTTCTCGCCCGCCGTCGGCTGTCGCTGCATCCGTTGAAGACGTTCGTGGCGGCGACCGCCGCGCCGGCGACGTTTCTCGGTTTCGAGTTGCGGCCGGGGGGCCGGCGGCGGTTGCCGGAGGAGAACGTGCGGCGCTTCCGCAACCGCCTGCGCGGGCTGCGCGACCGCTGGCGGGCGGGGACCGTCACGCGGGCGGAGGTGGAGCAGCGGGTAGGCGCCTGGGTGGCGCACGCGGCGCACGCCGATACGTGGCGGCTGCGCCGCGCGATCTTCCGGGACGGGTGGTTCGCCCCCGCGCGGCCGCCGGTCCCGGGGGCTTGGCCGGCCCCCGGCCGCCGTGTGGTCCGCGGCGGCTCCTGGAACAACAACAGTGCGGAGTATCTCGGCCCCGGCGCGCGCAACAGGAACCGCGCCGGCGATCGGAATACGAACAGCGGTTTCCGCGTTGCGAGCACGCCCCGAAGCCGGAGCCGGCGCGGTCACGGCCGCGCCGGGCGCGCGCGCGGGCGTCCAGGGCCGGTCATGATGAGTCGGCGCCGCCGGATGAGCGCGGCGGCGTCACGGCCGGCGCCCGTCCTGGTCCGCGAGGGCGACGGGCGCCGGCCGGCCGTTTTGCGTGTGCACGACGGGGTCGTGTCGCCCGGCGTCGGCCCGAACGATTGGCGATGCAACCGAGCGTCCCGGCCGTTCTGACGCTGGCGCGTAGCAGGGGCCGGGACGGGGTCGTATCGCACGGCGTTTCGGCCCGTACGACCGCGGATGCAACCGAGCGTCCCGGCCGTTCCGACGCCGGCGCTGGCGGGCCGGGACGAAGCGGTCCTTTCTGAATTTCATGCGCAAACCCGGGGAAGCGGGTTCACGGGTCGGCGCCGCGGCGCCCTGCGGACGCGTCCTGTAGCGGGCATGGCCGCCGTGGTGCTACGCTGGTGGCATGGGGCACGGGAAGCCGCCCGAGGCGGTCTGGGCGCCCATCACGGATCTGCCGGCCGACGCCGGTTCGTGGGGGTCGTCGCACTACCGCGCGCGCGTCAGGCGCTGGCGCGACGCCCGCCTGCGGCTCGAAGACCCGGCCGTCGACCGGACCCTGCTCGACATCTGGCTGCGCGAGCGGGCGCGCGCGTTCGCCATCGAGACCGGCCAGATCGAGGGGCTCTACACGCTGCGGCGCGGGGTGACCGAGCAACTGATCGCCGAGGGCTTCGGGGGGGTGCGCGCCGTCCACGCCCTCGAGCCCGGTCTGTCGGACCGGACGCTGAAGGGCCTGCTCGAGGACCAGCACGCCGCCGTCGAGCTGGTGTTCGAGGCCGCGGCCGGCCGCCGTCCGCTGTCCCACCACACGATGAAGAGCTGGCACCAGCTCCTGACCCGCCACCAGGAGCACGCGGTGGGCGTTCGCGACGGCAGGCGCGTGGCGATCCCCCTGCTTCGCGGCGACTACAAGATCCGGCCGAACGACCCGCGGCGGCCGGACGGCGTCGTCCACGAGTACTGCCCGCCCGAGCAGACGCGCAGCGAGATGGACCGGCTGCTCGAGATGCATGACGGTCACGCCGACCGCCGCCTGCCGGCGGAGGTGGAGGCGGCGTGGCTGCACCATCGCTTCGTCCGCATCCATCCCTTCCAGGACGGCAACGGCCGCATGGCGCGGCTGCTGATGGCCTACGTCTTCGCCCGCGCTCGGGAGTTTCCGCCGGTCATCTCGATGACGCAGCGCAACGACTACATTCGGAACCTGGAGTGGGCCGACGGCGGTGACCTTCCGCCCTTCGTCGAGTACCTGGCCGACCTTGCCGCGACTACCACCCTGTCGGCGATTCGTGTCGCGGAGGATGTGCTTGGGGGGCGACCCTGGAGGACGCACGGCAACGGGGGGCAGACGGTGCGGGAATCGGACGGTCAGTGGCGGTATCTCCCGCCGGTCTCCTGATTCCGAACGCGCCCACGAGCCGGACGAGTGCCCGTCCGCGCGTCACCGGGCTGGATACCCGGCCGGCCTGGCTCCGTTTCAGTCCGGGCTCGCCCGGAGGTGGCCACCCGCGGTCCCGCTGCCGTCGCCAGGGTCTGCTGCACCGCTTCGCTTCGGGCGGTGCAGGGCTTCGGGCGGTGCAGGCTCCTTCGAGTCCCGTGGTGCATCCCGAGTCGCCCCGAATGGAGTCGGGCCGCTTTGCCATGCGCTACCGGCCTCTCTACGCGTCGCCGATCCCCGGTACCGACTTGTCCGCCGGGCCGGCCGGGCCGACCCTGATCGGCCAGCGCGACGGCTCGTGGTGCTCCAGGTACTCGCGCCGCGAGACCGACCCGGTGATCATCGATCGTGTCAGCCACCAGTTCCTGGGGCGCGCGCCGAAGATGATGTGGGCGAGGCTCAGCCCGGCCAGGGACAGGCCGGTCATGCCGTGGAAGACGTAGATCCACCCCCACGCGCCCTCGCCGAGGATGTAGGGGTTGGGGGTGATGAACGGCGTGCCCATGCGCCACAGCATCACCATGCCGGTCAGGGCCACCGTGCACCCCACGAACGTCAGCACGAGGTGATACAGGCGGTTGCCGATCGGGTACTTGGCCGGGTGCGGCCCCGGCACGTCGTGGCCCGCCTCGCGCATGACCTCGGCCTTGAACTCGGGGATGTCCTTCGGGCCCACCCAGATCGACCAGAAGTCGAGGAAGAACACGGTGTGGAAGATGTGGAAGACGATGGCCCCGGTGAGCACCAGACCTGCCGTGTAGTGGACGCCCACCCAGTCGAACCGCCACCCCATGATCGGGAAGAACGCGGTGCCCAGCAGCGTGAAGATGGACCCCGCCATGACCCAGTGGAAGAGCCGCGCCATGAACGAGTGCCGCTTGACGCGCTTCGGCAGGCCGGTGTGCTTCTCCTCCAGGGCGTCCGTCTCCGCCCTGGCGCGGACCCGGTGCGCCGAGAGGATGACGTAGGACGCGTGGGCGATCAGGAAGGTGATGAAGACGAAGATCGACACCCACAGGACGTTCCAGGCGACGTGGGTCAGCACCGAGCGTCCCCACGGGTCGGCGGCGGTTTCGACGAAGCCCACGATGGTTTCCTCCAGACGGTCAGCGCGGTTTCGATTCGGCGTGCTCACGCGCCGCTCGTGAGCCGAGTCCGGCGTATCCCGCGGCGCCGCCGGTCAACGGCGGTTGGTGATTTCGGACGGCGTAACCGGCCCGAGCGGCTCCGATTCGTCTTCGTCGAGCGCTCGGGGCATGCACACCGCGTCGAACGCTTGCGACCTCGCCGCGATCGAGGCCGACAGGGTCTCCTCGACCTCCGCTCTTCGTTGAGCTGTCTGTCGGGGCTGTCCGCAGGATGCTGCACGTCGGGGCGAGGTCTCGCCGTTCGGCACGCCAGGAGGATCGCGCCCTCCAGGCTCCGGATGAAGCCGATGAACACCACGGAGGTGTTCAGAAAGAAGCCGGTCCATACCAGCCACGTCAGCTCACGGCTCATGGCGGCCAGCGACGCTCCGGTCGTGAGGGAGTACCAGGACAGCCCCTCGAGGATGGCGGCGATCCGCAGCGTGTCGTCGACGACTGGGCAAGCCGAGCCGGTCAGCGCCGCGAACGCTCCCACGGTGCGTTCGAGCGAGTCGGGGTAGATGTACTCGCCGGGCACGGGAAGGTAGTAGTTGGCGTAGATGTAGCCCGCGGCGACGCCGGCGAAGACCAACCACCCCGCGAGCCGCGCGGTCAGGATGTCGGCGAGCGCGGTGTGGCGGGTGCCGGTCTGCCGGAAGTGTCGGCCCGGCCAGATGCGCAGCGCCGTGAACACCAGGGGGGTGGCGACGGCGATGGCGCAGATGAAATACCAGTCGGTGCGCCGGGCCAGCGCGGTGAAGATCGCCAGCACCCCGGTCAGCGAGACGCTCAGAAACAGGCTGATGACTGCGGTCATCCCGCGGCGCTTGAGCCAAGCGTGCAGGGACGACCCGGGGTCGAGCCAGTACGCCAGGGCGAACCGCTTGCGTTCCAGCCGGTAGGTGAAGATCCCGTAGCACGCGGTGAGGCAGACGAGGGCCGGCAGGCCAAGGGCCAGGCAGGATCCCACGTGCAACCGATTCCAGAGGAACAGTACTGCCAGTAGCAGGACGCTCGTTGCCAGCGACTTGATTGCCTGGTCAACGACAGGCTTGCGATGGTTGTCGCCGTGGAGCATCTGCTTGCCTCACTTGCCTCACTGACTGGCCAACCGCTGCGTGTCCGCCGGATCCAGCATCGCGCCTCCTTGCGAGCGTGCTCGGCGGACCGGCGTCGTCCTGCCGCGAACAGGATACCCCCCACGCGGGCGCAGCCGCGAGCAGCCGCGATGATGGGGAGGCCGCGAGCGGTACGCGCGACCGCCGGGTTGATCTTCGCCGCCCCGACCCAGCGACTCGACCCGTGAGGGCTTCAGGAGGGCTTCCCGTGCCCATCGCCAATCCCGCGTATACTGGGAGCGTGGACCGGTCAACCGAGACTCCGTCGCCGGATCTGCGCCGCGAGTTGTGGAACGCCCGCGTCGAGGCCGACATGCGCCAGCGCTACTTCTCGCGGATGGCGCAACTCGCCCATGCCCGGGATCGCGCCCTACGGGTGGCCATCTTCTTCACGTCGAGTGCGACCGGCGTCACCGCTGTCGGCGACCTGGGATTGGGTCCGGGGCTCTTCGCCTTGTCGACGGCGATCCTGGCCGCCGTGTCGTTTACGCTCGAGCTCGGGTCGGTGGCCATGAAGCACACCGGTTTCGCGGTGGACTGGAGCCGGATTCATCAGGAGACGCTCGATCTCTGGACTGAGAGCGAGCGGGGCGGCCTCTCGCACGATGAGGTCCGCGCATCCCTCCGAGGCATCCAGCGCCGCGTCGAGCCCATCGACCAGCAGTCGATCACGTATCGCGTCAACAGGAGAGTCCTGTCGCAGTGTTTCGACCAGGCCGAGGCGTACGCGTTGGCTCGATGACCGCCGGACAACGAGATCGAGATCCGACTTCGTGAGAGTCAAGCAGAGCATCGGCCATCCGCCGCCGCCGCGGCCACCGAAGGCGCCACCTGACCCGAGACCCGTCCCGCCGCCGCCCGAACCGAAGCCGTAGTTGGGTTGCGCCCAAGGCCGCAGGGCCGGCGGCTTGAGTTCGGCTGGGGTAGAATGCCGGCCGAATGCAGCCGGGCGCCTGCGGCGGGCTGGTGGATCGCGACACGTCCGGGTTGGCGGGAGGCAGTTGTGCGCACATGGTTGATCGTGGGGGCGGTGGCCGTGGGACTTGCGCTCCTCGCCGGGGGCGGCGCCGCGCACGCGCAGGACCGGCCGAACGTCCTGTGGCTGACCAGCGAGGACAACGGGCCCGCCCTCGGGGCCTACGGTGACGCCTACGCCGACACGCCGCATCTCGATCGACTGGGAGAGCGCGGCCTCGTCTATCTGAACGCGTGGTCGAACGCGCCCGTGTGCGCGCCCGCCCGGACCGCGATCATCACCGGGATGTACCCGCCGTCGACCGGGGCGCACCACATGCGCAGCCGGGTGCGGCTGCCCGATGGCGTGCCGATGTTCCCGCAGCTCCTGCGCGCGGCCGGCTACTACACGACGAACAACGCGAAAGAAGACTACAACGTCGAGAAGCCGGGCCGGGTGTGGGACGAGTCGTCGAACGGGGCGCACTGGCGCAACCGGCCCGGGCACGGGGGGCCGGGGGCGGCGCCGTTCTTCGCGGTGTTCAATCTCGGCATTACCCACGAGAGCCGCATCCGACAGCGGCCGCACCGGGCGGTGCACGATCCCGCCGGGGTGCGCGTACCCGCCTATCACCCGGACGTCCCCGAAGTCCGGCAGGACTGGGCGCAGTACTACGACCGGCTGACCGAAATGGACGCGCAGGTGGGCGAGCGCCTGGCCGAGCTCGAGGCGGCGGGGCTGGCCGGCGACACCATCGTGGTGTACTTCGGCGACCACGGCGTGGGCCTGCCGCGGGGCAAGCGGTCGCTGCTGAACTCCGGGCTCCACGTACCGCTGATCGTCCATGTGCCGCCCCGCTTCCGCGAGCTGGCGGGGACCGGGTACCGCGCCGGCGCGAGCACGAAAGAGCTCGCCGCCTTCGTCGATCTGGCTCCCACCATGCTCAGCCTCGCCGGCATTCCCCCGCCGGGCCACATGCACGGGCGGGCGCTGCTGGGGCCGTATCGGGGTCCGCCCGCGGACTATCTGTACGGGTTCCGCGACCGCATGGACGAGCGCTACGACTTCGTCCGCGGGGTGCGCGACCAACGGTATCTGTACGTGCGGAACTACGCGCCGCACCGCGTCTACGGGCAGTTCGTGGCGTACATGTTCCAGACGCCGACGACCCGCGTCTGGAAGGCGCTGTACGACGCGGGACGGCTCGACCCGGCGCAGCGCCGGTTCTGGGAGACCAAGCCGGCGGAGGAGCTGTACGACCTCGAGGCCGACCCCGACGAGGTGCGCGATCTCGCCGCCGACCCTCGGCACTCCGCGACCCTGGCGCGGCTGCGCGGGGCGTTGCGGGACCACCTGTTCGCGACTCGCGACCTCGGCTTCCTGTCCGAGCCGGAGCTCCATGCCCGCGCCGGCGGCGGGGCGCCGTACGACCTGGGGCAGGACGACGCCCGCTATCCCCTCGCCGATATCCTCGAAATCGCCGACTTGGCGACCCGTCCCGACGTCCCCGCGGTCCCGGCGCTGACCGCGGCCCTCGGCCATGCCGACAACGCGGTGCGGTACTGGGGAGCGGTGGGGCTGCTGGTTCGCGGCGGCGCGGCCGTCGAGGCGGCGCGCCCCGCGCTGCGGGCGGCCCTCGGCGACCCGTCGGCCAGCGTCCAGGTGACCGCGGCGGAGGCGCTCGGGCGGTTCGGGGCGACGGCCGACCTGGGCCCGGCCCTCGACCTGCTGCTGGCGCGGGCGAGCCTCGACGACAACGACCTCTTCACGGCGATGCTGGCCCTCAACGCCCTCGACTACCTGGACGACCGCGCCCGTGGCGCCGTCGAGGGCATCCGGGCCCTGCCGCGCGCGCAGGCGGGCATGCGGCGGCAGTACCGGAGCTACGTCCCGCAACTCCTCGACAAGACGGTGGCCGACCTCGAACCGTAGCCGGCTCAGGGGACGGCGGCGACCGGCACGTCGCGCAGGCGCTCCTGCACCGTGCCGGGAATGCCGAGGTCGGTGTCGGCGCCGAGGCGGGCGAGGAGCTCGGCCGTCTCGGGCCAGCTCTGGAACTGGAACGACTGCTTGGCGCCCTGCGCCATGCGGTAGGGGGTGCGGCCCCGGAAGTCCCGCGCGTCGATGTCCGCGCCCTGGGCCACCAGATACTCGATGACCTCGTTCAGGCCCCGGAAGGTCGCGCCGTGCAGGGCGGTGAAGTCGGCCTCGTTGGTCGCGTTGACGTCGGCGCCCGCCTCCACGAGCCGGCGCACCGCCGCCTCCGCCGTCGGCGACCGCACCCCGCGGGGCTGCCGCGGCGTGTAGGTGGCCCGGCCCAGGCCGGCCGCCGCCATCAGCGGCGTGGTCCCGTCGACGGTGGTCAGGTTCAGGTCGGCGCCGGCCTCGAGCAGCCGCGTCAGGATCTCGGTGCTGCTGCCGGTGAAGCTGGGGATGACGCTGAACACCTGGCTGGGCGCGCCGTTCAGGTCGAACGCGGCCACCCACAGCGGCGTGGCGCCCTGCAGGTCGCCGGTGCCGGGGGCGAACGGCTCGAACGCGCCCTTCCGCGGATAGCCGATGTAGGACATCAGCATCGCCCACGAGGTGATGCGCGCGTTGGGGTCGGCCCCCGCGGCGAGCAGGGCCTCGACCAGCTCCAGCCTCTCGCTCGCGCCGAGGCGGCCGCCGATTCGGCCGTGCCGGCGGTACCAGTCGCCCAGCCACGTGCCGACGCCGCCGGCGGCGGCGTGCAGCGCGGCGACCCCGCCCGCCCGGTGGTTGGGGTCGGCGCCCTCGTCGAGCAGGAACCGGGCGAACCCGGCCCGGCCCGCGATGATCGCGAACGGCAGGGCGTGGGTGCCGTCGGACCCCGGCGCGTTGACGTCGACGCCGGCCTCGACGAGGGCGCGGCCCATCGCTACGTCGCCGTTGCGCGCCGCGAACATCAGCGTCGTGAACCCGGCGGAGGTCTCCAGGGTCGGGTCCGCCCCGCGCGCGAGCAGCAGGCGCGCCACGTCGTGATGGGGCGCCGCGAGCGCCCACATCAGCGCGGTGCTCCGGGTCTCGGCGGTGACCGCGTTCACGTCCGCCCCGCGGTCGAGGAGCGCCTCGACGATGGCGGCGTCGCCGGTGCGCGCCGCCGTCATCAGGGGGGTGAGGCCGCTCGTCCGGGCCGCGCCGGCGTCGGCGCCGCCGTCCAGCAGCAGCGTGACCATCGCGAGGCTGGCGTTCTCGGCCGCCCGCTCGAGCGGCGTCACCCCGTGGTCGTCGCCCGCGTTGGGATCGGCCCCCATCTCGAGGAGCCGTGCCGCGAGGGCGAGGTCGTCCCAGTGCGCGGCCCACGTCAGGGAGGTGGCCCCGTCGGGACGCCGCACGTTCACGTCGGCGCCGCCCGCGAGCAGCGCCTCGACCGCGGCGGCGTCCTGCGCGGCCACCGCGTCGACCAGGCTCGGGCTCTGCCCGGCCGCGTCGGGCGCGGCGCCGGCAACCGCCAGGGAAACCAGGCAGACGACGATGGCTCGCATTCCTCTCTCCTTCGCTCCGTCTCGGTCCGGGTCAACTGCGCCCTCTATTATGACGCGCGGCGGGGCATGCGCGGCGGCCATGACGCGCGGGGCTGGCGCGCCCCGGGAGGCGGGCGGAGTCCCCGGCAGAGCCCCTCACCGGCGCCGCGCGGACGGCCTTGATGACTTGACCCGTCCGCCTGCCCTATACTGGCCGTGTTTTCGCCGACAACGATCGGGACAGCGCGAACACCGCGCGTTCCCCCTCGGGGAGAAGGACCATGCAGCGAGCGTCCGTCACCGTCGTCGTTGCGGGGATGGTGCTGGCGGCCGGTGCGGCCTCCGGCCAGGACATCCGGCTCGTCGACGCCGTCGCGGCCCAGGACGCGCAGGCGGTGCGGGCCCTGCTCGACGCCGGCGCGGACGTGAACGCGTCGCGCGCCGACGGGGCGACGGCGTTGCTGTGGGCGGCCCACTGGGACGATGCCGACCTCGCGGGCCGGCTCATCCGGGCCGGCGCGGACGTGAACGCGGCCGACGACCACGGCGTGACCCCCCTCGAGCGGGCGGCCGAGAACGCCAGCCTGCCGATGGTCGAGCGCCTGCTGGCCGCCGGCGCCCGCGCCGACATCGCCCGCACGAGCGGGCTGACGCCGCTGATGACGGCGTCGCGGACCGGCAGCACGGCGGTCGTGGACGCACTGCTGGCGCACGGTGCGGACGCCAACGCGGCGACCCGCGAGACCCGGAGCACCGCCCTGATGTGGGCGGTGGCGGGGGCGCATCCCGCGGTGGTGCGCGCGCTCCTCGACGCCGGCGCCGACCCCCACCCGTCGACCGCCAAGGGGTTCACGCCGCTGCTCTACGCGGCCCGCAACGGCGACATCGCGATGGCCGGGACGCTGCTCGCGGCCGGCGTCCACCCCGACGAGACGGGGACCGACGACACCCACGCCCTGCCCTACGCCATCGTCTCCGGCCACGACGAGTTCGCGCTCTTCCTGATCGAGCGCGGCGCCGACCCGAACGGGACGATGGCGGGGGTGCCGGCCCTGCACGCCGCCGCCGGCAGCATCTTCACGTGGATGACCGACTGGAACCGCCGCCACAACGACATCGACCGCTACGCCCGGTTCGGGCGGAGCGGCCTCGACTCGGACAGCCGGCTGCGGCTGGTCGAGGCCCTGCTCGCGGCCGGCGCCGACCCGAACGGGCGCATCACGACCTCGGCGATGATCATGAACTACATCGGCTATCCCCGGAAGGGCGCGTTCGAGCCGTTCGCCTGCGGTACCGGCGACCTCCGCGGGGCCACGCCGCTGTGGGTCGCGGCGTTCGAGCTGAACCGTCCCGCCCCCCGGTACTCCGGCGCGCGCAGCTACACCCCCAGCGGCGGCAGGATTCTCGAGGCCCTGCTCGCGGCCGGCGCCGACCAGCACCTGACCACCGTCGACGGGACGACGCCGTTCATGGCCGCGGCGGGGCTCGGCCGCTCGACCTACACGCCGCGGGAGCCGCGGGGCGTGCGGTCGCCCGGCGCGGAGGCGGCGGTCCGCATCCTCCTCGAGGCGGGGGCGGACGTCAACGCCGTCAACGAGGCCGACTTCACGGCGCTGCACGGGGCCGCGTTCCGCGGGCTGAACGAGGTGGTCGAGTACCTGGTGGCCAACGGCGCCGACATCGACGCGCGCGACTTCCGCGGCCGCACCGCCTACCGGATGGCCGAGGGGTCGAAGCAGTCGTTCCAGTTCCAGAGCTGGCCCGAGACCGCCGCCCTCCTCGCGCGCCTCGGGGCGAACACGCGGCTCGGCATTCCCGGCACGGTGCAGGAGCGCCTGCGCGACGTGCCGGGTACGGCGGGACAGTAACCTTCGAGACCGGGAGCCCGACTTCCGCATCTTCACCTGCACCGACGCGTCGATCGTCGCGGACGACAGTGGGCCGAAGTCGGGCGTGGTCGTGCTAACGTAGAGCAGGCATCGACATCGACTCCGTGAGAAAGGAGGAGGCGGATGTTCTGCAGGGTCGTCGTCGCGCTTCTGCTCGCAGCACCTGCCGCCGCGCAGGGCCGGGAGGGTGTGCAGCCTGACGAGTTCGGACAGCTGGTGGAGCAGTACGAGCATGCCGTGCCCTGGGACCGGCTTCGGAGGCAGCTCGACAGCCGCGGCGTCACCGTCGACGTGTCCGAGGAGCGGGGGAACCCAGGCGAGCCGGCGGTGATCGCCCTCTCGATGCAAAGGACCACCAAGACCGCCGAAGGTCGCGGGCTTCTCGGGCTCAAGTGGGATCAGCGACAGGTGGCGAACCTGGAACTTCTCGCGATCGGTACAGATTTGTATCTCGTCCTGAACACAGAGGGCTCGACGTCGTTGAAGGCTCCCTGGGGAGCCTGGCACGTCGAGCAGGAAGGGATACCGAATTTCTATGCGGGACCCGGGGTCGGCGGGATGATTCGCGGCAGCCTCGAGCGGTAGCGAGAGGTGTGGGATTGTCCACCGTAACCTACGACGCCAGAATCCGCGGCTGGATCGCCCTGATTTTCGTAGGCGTCTTTCTCGGCATCTTCGCGTTCATCGTAGTGCTTCGGGTTCTCGGCGTTATCGCCGCCGCCGACATGAGAACCATCCTGCAGCAGTGTGCTCTCTATCTCGGCCCTCTCATGGGGGCAATCCTGGGATACTACTTTCGATCTCCGCCGGCATAGGTAACCGGCCGTTTCCGGGACGACGCTCCGGCAACAATGGTCGGGCGTGGGCGGCGCGGCGTCCAGCGCGAAGCGCGAACAAGGAGCAGCGGACATGAGGAATCAGAGGTTCGTATGGTGCGTGTCGGTTTTTGTGGTGGCGGCGGTGGCGGCGCTGCCGCTCGCGGCGGCGGCCCAGGCCCCCGAGGGGTGGACGGCGCCGCGGACCGCGGACGGGCATCCCGACCTGCAGGGCATCTGGGCCAACAACAGCGCCACCCCGATGGAGCGGCCCGAGCAGCTCGGCGACAAGGCCCGGCTGACCGACGAGGAGCTGGCCGACCTGACGGCCCGGATCCAGGCGTTCCGCGACGCCGAGCAGGCCGGCGACCTGCTCGGCGACCGGCTGATCCAGCAGGCCCTGGGCAACGCCGAGTTCCAGGACTTCGACGTCGTCACCGGCAACTACAACGCGTTCTGGCTGGTCGAGCGGACCCTCGACAACCGCACGTCCCTGATCATCGACCCGCCGAACGGTCGCCGGCCGCCGCTGACCGAGGCGGCGCGGGCGCGCCGGCGCGCGGCGCAGGCCGGCGGGCTCGGGGCGACCGGCTCCGACGGGCCCGAGGACCGCACCCTGGGCGACCGCTGCCTGTTCTGGGGCGTACCCAACATGGGGTCGGGCTACAACAGCTACTCGCAGATCTTCCAGACGAAGGACCAGGTCACGATCATCCAGGAGATGGGGCACCACACGCGGACCATCCCCCTCGACCGCATCGCCCCCGACGTGCCCCGGCACGAGATCACGCTGAACGACCCCGACACGTGGACGCGGCCGTGGACGGTGGAGCTGCTGCTGGAGGGCACCCGGGACCCGATCTTCGAGTACGCCTGCCACGAGGGGAACTACGCCATGCCGGGCATTCTCGCCGGCGCCCGCGCCGAGGAGCGGGCGCCGGCAGCGGCCGGCGGCCGGTAGCCGTGACCTCGGCGCCGGCGTCCTGATCCGGGAGGCGCGGGAACGGGCGGGGCTCACGCGGACCGAGCTCGCACGGCGCGCCCGCGTGCCGATCCAACTCGGTCGAGGTTGTAGTACACTTGCGTCAAATGACGACGACCTGCGAGTTCATGCCCGCTGACCGGCCGCCAGATCAGAACCGGGCCGGCGCGTCGGCAACAAATGCGCAGGCGGGATCTGTGTCGCCGGGTCGATCGTGTGCAGGTAGGTCGCGAAGCCGCGGACTACGCCCAGGCGGTGTGCCCACCAGCTCGGGTCCGCGCCGGTCGGTTCGGTCGCCCAGGCGACGGCGTTCGCGATGCCCAGGCGGGTCTGCCCCCTCTGCCCCCTCTCTTCGAGGCGGGTCAGGAATTGCACGAGGAGCTTCTCCGCTCGCACCAAGCGAGAGCCCATCGCGCGGCGCATTGCCAGGTAGTCGGCCAGGGCGCGGCGCAGGGCGGTCATGCGATACCTCCCGGCCACGGGCGGGCGATGGCGCGCAGGGCGTCGCGGTCGACCTTCGCGTAGATCGCGGTAGTCTGCATCCGGGCGTGGCGCAGAAAGTCCTGGATCTCGGACAGCGGGGCGCCCGCGCGAAGCAACTGCGTCGCTGCGAAATGGCGCAATTGGTGGGCGCTGAGGGCGCTGACGTGACCGAGTCCGGCTCGCTGCGCGGCGCCGGCGACGATGTGGGTCACCGTGGTGGGACTGAACGGCGCATGTGGTGCGGCGAGGCGCACGAAGAGCGTACGGCCCTGCGCAGTGGCCGGGCGCCGATGGAGGTAGGCAACGAGCGCGGCGCCCACGTCGGATGGAAGGGGCACGCGCTCAGCCCGGCGTCCCTTGCCGTGCACGACGAGCTCGCCGACTCGCCAGTGCACGTCGTCGAGGCGCAGGGTCGCCACTTCGGCGGCGCGCAGGCCGAGACGGGCCAGCGTGGTGATGACCGCGAAGTCACGGCTGCCGCCGAGGGTACGGCGGTCGCAGGCGGCGAGCAGTCGTCGGACGTGCTCGGGCTCGAGACGTGACGGCAACCCTGCCAGTCGTCGGCTGTCCACCGACGGGACAGCCCCGGCCAGCGAACCCGTAGTCGCCCCGGTGACATGGAGAAACCGCAGCAGCGAGCGCAAGGCGGTCGCGGTCAGTTGCGCGGCGCCGCGAGATTGCTCCCGGCAGCGAGCAACCATGAACGCGGTCACGTCAGCCTCGCTGAGTTGGCCGATGTCGAGCGCGAGGCCGTCGGCTGAAATGCAGGGCGCGGCGGGCAGATGATCCAACGCTGGGTGGCGAGCGCGCTGGTGGAGGCGGAGCCGCGCTTCCGGCGGGTGCGGGGCTACCGCGACCTGCGCTACCTGTCGGCGCGCTGGACGCGCTGGCCCCGCCCGACGGCGTGGTTGCTGTGGTTGCTGACGTGGCGTAGAATAGGCGACTTCGGAGCGGAACAGGGAGTCCGTCACTCGCGAAGTTCAACAACGAACGGGACAATCCCCAGAACGATGCAGGTATTCGTTTAGCGCGTAAATCTCAACAAATACGGGGCTGAAATGGGCTTGGCGCTCGAAAGTTCGGAGCGACGACGAGGTCGCATTGGCCCGATGTTTGTTCACGGATTCGCCTCTTCTTTGCGATGCGGTGGGGGAATCGGAAGGCACGCGCCCGCCTCAACCGGGGACGGTGGTGGCGGTCGAGTCCAACCTGCTCGGGGCCGACACCGCGCGGATTCAACAGCCAGCTCGCGCAACCGGTGTCGCAGCACGCGGCACGATGGGCCGGGGGCTAACGGCCGCGTTTCGCTGCGGTCGTTCAGAGGAATGCCCCCTACACGAGGACGATGGCGGGAGCGCGGTCGGGGGCGGGAGCCCGAGAACCTCTGGGACCACTGGTTCGAGGGCGGACACCTCCTCGACGGCGGCGCCAGCGGGGGTACGTCCGGCGACGAGGGCGGCAGGAACGGCGGGTTCGGGGGCGCGCAGCATCGTGGCGACCAGCGAAGCCAAGTCGAGAGCGCGTTGGCGGGCGGTGCGCACGACGCTCGACAGCACCTGCTGGGTGTCGGCGCCCTTGCGGGTGCGGTTCCCCCCGCACACCTTCCGGGTCACCACGGCGGGCCGGATGGCCTGCTCGGCGCGCCAGTTGGTGGCGTCGATCGAGGGGTCCCACAGGAAGAGGAACACGGCGAGGAATTCGGTGGTCAGGTGGTGATTGGCGAAACACACCGCGTCCTTCAGCGGCGGCGGTGCGTCGACCAGCCGACCGAGCCGGGCGATGAGTCGGCCGCGGGCCGTCGCCATACCGTGCTCGCTCAGCTCGCCCGCGTCGCAGCGGTCGCGCAGGTCGAGGCCGGCCTGCAGGGTCGCCTGGACCTCGCCGGCCCAAGCACTGTCGGGATGATCCTCCCGGAGCTCCTTGCACCGTCGGAGAAGGTGCGACAGACACGACTGGTGCTTGGCGTCGCGGAAGCAGCGATACGGTGCCCACCCGTCGCGCACGAGCACGCCGGCGTAGTCGGTCCCGAGCACGGTGACGGCATCGGCGAACCCGCGGCCGGGGCAGATGGCGTAGACCGTCGGGTCCGTAGTCACGAACGCCCAGAGCCAGTGGCGGCGGGCGCCGACGCGCCAGCCGGTTTCGTCGGGCGTGACCACGGGCGAGTTGCGCACTTGCTCGCACAACTCGGCGTAGGCCGGCCCGGCGTCGCGGGCGGTGCGGTGCAGCAGGTGGGCCAAACCGCCCGGCGTCACCTGCAGGTTGAAGTGCCTCCGCAGCAGGTCGGCGACCTTCGCCAACGGCACCCCCATCTCCGTGTGCAACTTGACGACCAGCGCGACGACGCCGGGGCCGATCTGCGTCGAGGCGGCGCCCAGCGCGTCAGAGGTCTGCAAGGCGTGGCGACCCTGCACGCGGCGCCGACACTGCGAGCAGGGCCCGACCTGAATGTCGAACTGGCGCACGAGGGGGCGCACCTCGGGCAAGTCCTCCTGATACTGCGACGCGGTGCCGGTCACTTCAACCGCGCCGCCGCAGTCTGGGCAGGCCGCGGGGACAGGTGCTGCGTGGGTTTCGTGGGTTTCGTCGACCCGAGGCGGGCGGGAACGGCATCCGTGCCGGCCGTACTTCGCGCCGCGCCGGACCGCCGACCGGGTCGCTTCCCGTCGCCCTGCGGTCGGTCCTTGGCGAACGGCGCCGCCTGTCGACGGCCGGCTCGCCGCACGGACTCCAACTGTTGTTTCAGGTGGTCCGTCTCGCGCTCCAACCGGTCCGTCTCGCGCTCCAACCGGTCCGTCTCGCGCTCCAACCGGTTGTTCTCGCGCTTCAGGCGGTCATTCTCGCGCTCAAGTTCCGTGATGCGCGCGTCGCGAGAATCGCGCTCTGGCTGGGCCGCGTTCGAGCCGCCGCGTCTGCCCTTCTCCCGAGCCATGCCTCGGGTATCGGCGCGTCCCGGATCTGCACAGCACTTCGCGAATTTTCTCACCCAGACCCGCTAACCAAAGACCGATGCAGATCGTCATTCCCATGTCCGGCTTCGGCGAGCGTTTCCGGAAGGCGGGACATGCCGTTCCCAAGCCGTTGATCGAGATAGACGGCAAACCGATCATAGCGCACGTGCTCGACATGTTTCCCGGCGAAGGCGACGTGGTTTTCATCTGCAACGAGCGCCACCTGGACGAACCCGGGTTTCGCATGAAGTCGATTCTGCGGGAACTCTGTCCCACGGGTCGAATCATCGGCATTCCACCCCACGCCCTCGGTCCCGTGCACGCAGTACGCCAAGCCGAGCAGGCGATCGACGCCACCGAACCGGTCGTAGTGAACTATTGCGATTTCTCCTGCTACTGGAACTGGCGTCACTTCAAGCAGTTCGTCAGGGACACGAATTGCGCGGGTGCGATTCCGGCCTACAAGGGCTTTCATCCCCACTCGTTGGGGAGCACCCACTACGCCTATCTGCGCGTGGCCGGCAGCCGGGTTCTCGACGTTCAGGAGAAGGAACCGTACACCCAGCGTCCCATGGAGGAGTTCGCTTCCAGCGGAACCTATTACTTCAACTCCGGGGCCGCCATGCGAGACGCCTTCCGCGCGGCGATGGAGCAGGACCTGAGCGTCGGCGGAGAATACTACGTCAGCCTGTCCTACCGGCCCCTGCTGGCCGCCGGCCGATCCGTGGTCGTCTATCCGCTGCAGCATTTCATGCAGTGGGGAACGCCCGAGGACGTTGCAGAGTACAGAGGCTGGTCCGAGGCGTTCCGAAGGCTCTCGGCTGCGGAACCGAACCTCGGCGCCGGCCCGGAACCCCGACACGGAGGCTCGATGGTCATGTCCATGGCGGGACTCGGCCAGCGGTTCGTCGATGAAGGCTATCGCGTAGCGAAGCCGCTGATCGCCGTGTCGGGAAGGCCCATGGTGGTCCAGGCCGTGCAGGCTCTTCCTCGTGTGGAGCACCGCGTGTTCGTTCTGAGGGCGGCCATGCCCGGCTCATGGGCAATCTCCGACGAGCTTCGACGCACCTACCCGGGCGCGATCGTCAAGACGGTGCCCGACGTCACCGAGGGGACCGCATGCACCGCCCTGGCTGGACTCGACGCGCTCGAACAGGCGTTGGGCGACGTTCCGGGTCCCGTGACCCTGGGCGCCTGCGACCACGGCGCTCTGTACGACGAGGCGGAGTTTCGGCGGCTGGCCGGCGACCCGGACGTGGACGCAATAGTCTGGGGGGTTCGCGGCCATGCCGGCGCGGTCCGCCATCCGCACATGTTCGGCTGGATCGAAGCCGACGATGGTCGGATCTCGACGATTTCGGTCAAGGCGCCGCGCCGGTCGCCGGCTTCCGATCCCATCGTGGCCGGGACGTTCACCTTCCGCCGCGCGGACGATTTCAGGCGCAGCGTCGAACGGCTCGTCGAGCGAAGCGGCCGGGTCGACGGCGAGTTCTACGTCGACTCGTGCATCAACGACGCGGTGGCGCTCGGCCTGCACTGCCGCCTGTTCGAGCTCGACCACTACGTGAGCTGGGGAACCCCGGACGACCTCCGGACGTTCGAATACTGGCAGTCCTGTTTCCACAAATGGGCCGGTCATCCCTACCGGGTCGAGAGCGATCCCCGGGTCCCCGCGGGAGCGGCGGAATATCTCGTCGACAGGTATGGCGCCGTCACGCCCGATCCGATGACGGAGCGGCCTCCGATGGTCGGCCGGTCTGGCCGGTAGAGAGAAGGGAGAGTGTTGCATCGATGACCGCGGCGTTCGGATCTCTGCCGGGCCTGGAGCTCCTGCAGGATCTGGCTTCGACCGTCGTCGCGGGGCTGAACCCCGCCGTCGTGCACAATCTGGAGAAGTACATGGCCCTCAAGAAGGTCCAAGAAGGTGCACTATCTCTCCGCGATGGAGGACGTCGAAGGAGACTATCTCGAGTTCGGGGTCTTTACGGGCAGCTCGTTCTGTCACTCCATCCGCTGTTGCAGGAAACTCGTTCGACTCAATCCGAACGTGGCCGCGACAACGTTCTACGGATTCGATTCGTTCGCCGGCTTCGGCTCCCTGACGGAGGAAGACCGGCATCCGTTCTATACCGACGCGAATTTCCCAACCAGCCTGGCGAGGGTCGAGCGGCGGGTTCGCAGGGCCGCGGGCGACTTCGCGTTCCAATTGATTCCCGGCTTTTTCAACGAGTCGCTGAAGCACGGCGCGCGGGCGGCGGGCATCGACAAAGCCCGAATCGTTTTCATCGACAGCGACACCTTCACCAGCGCAAGTCAGGCCCTGGCCTTTTGCGGCCCGGCGATGCGCCAGGGCACGTTCATCGTGCTCGACGACTACTTTTCCTACCGGGGCCGCGAAGACCGGGGCGTCCGCCGCGCCTTTTCCGAGTTCGCGGCCGAGAGCCGGATCAAGGCGAGACAGGTCTTCACCTACGGCATGGGCGGCGTCACGCTCGTCGTCGCGGAGGTGCAGCATTGAGGCCGCCTCGACTGTCGATCGTGATCCCCTGCTACAACGAGGCCGGCAATCTGCCGCTGCTAATCGAGCGTTGCGCGGGTTGGCCGGACGCGGAGGTCGTTCTGGTCGACAATGGATCGACGGACGACACCATGGAGGTCCTGCGGAGGCTGCTGCCGGCGGCCCCCGCGTGCCGGATCGTACGCGTCGAAACCAATCGGGGTTACGGCGCGGGCATTCTGGCCGGCCTCGCCGAAGCCCGGGGCGACGTCCTGGGTTGGACGCATGCCGACCTGCAGACGGATCCCCGCGACGCCCTGCGCGGAATCGAGTTGTTTCATGCCCATGGCCCCGACATCTTCGTCAAGGGCCGCCGTCGGGGCCGTCCCCTCGCGGACGTTCTCTTCACGGCAGGCATGAGCGCTTTCGAGACGCTGTTGCTCGCGCGACCGATGCGGGACATCAACGGGCAGCCGACGATGTTCGCCCGCGGTTTCTTCGAGACCTGGCGGGCGCCTCCCCTCGATTTTTCGCTCGATCTGTACGCCTACTACCACGCCCGCGCCGCCGGCCTGCCCGTCCACCGCTTCCCGGTGACGTTCGGCCGCCGCGCCCACGGCGTTTCGTCGTGGAACGTCAACCCGACGGCCAGGTGGAAGTTCATACGCAGGACCGTGGTTTTCAGCGTCCGCATGAGGAGCATGAGGACGACCCGGGAGTCGCGATGACGCTGGTCGCCCATCGTCGCAACACGCGGGCGGCGCTGGCGGGGACGCCCGGCGCGTACGGCGTCGAGATCGACATACGCACGACCGGGGGGGCCGAGGGCAGGCTCGTGCTGCATCACGACCCCTTCGCCGCCGGGGAGGATTTCAGGGACTGGCTGGACGCCTATCGGCACGGCACGTTGATTCTCAACGTCAAGGAAGAGGGCCTGGAGGAGCGAGTGACCGCGCTGTTGCGGTCCAGAGGCATCGAGAACTACTTCTTCCTGGACCAGTCGTTCCCGTCCCTCCTGCGATGCGCCAGAGCAGGCGAGCGGCGCTGCGCGGTGCGGGTGTCGGAGTTCGAATCCATCGAGACCGCCCTGGCCCTGGCCGGACTGGTCGATTGGGTCTGGGTGGATTGTTTCACCCGGCTTCCGTTGACACGAGACGATGCGCGTCGGCTGGAACATGCCGGCTTCAGGCTCTGTCTGGTCTCACCGGAATTGCAGCGGCGGCGTCCGGAGACCGGGATCCCGGCTCTCGCGCGCCAGCTCGCAGAACGCGGGATTCGGCCGGATGCCGTGTGCACGAAACACCCCGAACTGTGGCAGCCGGCGGGCTGTTCATGAGGACTCTTCACCTGCGTGCGCGGTTCGCGGCGGGGTTGGCGGTTCGTCTGGCGCTCGTCCTCGTGGCGGCGCCGCCGCCCGTGATGGACTGGTACGTGCCCTTCATGGACGTCACCACCGGCCGGTTCACGACGGATCCCTGGACCCTCTGGCTGGCCGGCGGCGGCGACGCCCTGGCGTTTCCGTACGGCTACGCGATGTGGCTCACGTTCCTGCCGGCGACCATTCTCGCCAAGCTCTTGGCGATCCCGCTGCAGTATGGTTATGCCGCCACGCTGCTGGCGGCGGACGCCGCCCTTCTGATCGTGCTTCGCCGGCTGTTTCCGGAGCGGCGAGACGACCTGGTCGTCGCCTACTGGTTGTCGCCCGTCGTCATTCTCGCCAGCTACGGACTCGGTCTCAACGATCTGATTCCCGTCCTGTTTCTGGTGTGGTCGATCCACCTCGTTCGCCGAAGCCGTTGGGGCGGCGCAGGCGCCGCGTGCACGGCTGCGGTTTCCGCCAAGCTCAGCATGGTCGTCGCGTTGCCGTTCCTGGCCCTCTACCTGTACCGCGACCCGGAGTCGAGACGCGGCTTGCCGCGATTCGCCGCGGGGTTTCTGCTTGCTGCGCTATTGCTGGTCGGCCCGTTCGTCATGTCGAGCGGCGGCGTGGACATGCTCATCGACAACCCCGAGATGGGGAAAGTCTATGCCGCCGTGGTTCATCTGGGCGGCGACGTGTCCATCTACGCCGTTCCCGTCGTGTATCTGGTCTCGTTGTACCTCGTGTGGCGGATCCGGCGCTTCAACTTCGACATCTTTCTGTCCGCGACAGGGCTCGCCTTTCTGCTGGTCGTCCTGTTCACCGCGGGCTCTCCCGGCTGGTTCCTGTGGGCCCTCCCTTTCCTCGTCTATTACCAGATCATGCGCGGGCGCGTCACCGGCGCACTGGTCACCTCGTTTTCGGCCGCGTATGTACTGAGTACGTTGCTCGTCACGCCCGTTCACATATCCGGCGGGTACGGGTTCGATCTCGGCGCAACCTTGTCCTGGGCGGCGCGAACCGGTGATCATGCGGGTTCTCTCGTGCATACGGGCATGGTGGGGATCGGTACGATTCTGGCCATCCGGGTCTGGCGTGACGCCATCCGCGGCAACGATGTCTTCCGGCTCAGCCGGAAGCCCTTCGTGATCGGCATCGCGGGCGATTCGGGAGTCGGCAAGGACCATCTGGCGGACGCGCTCACGGGTCTGTTGGGCCGCGATTCCGTCACGAGGCTCTCCGGGGACGATTACCACCTGTGGGACAGGCACAGGCCGATGTGGAAGGCCATGACCCACTTGAACCCCGTCGCCAACGATCTGGAGCGGTTCGGCCACGATCTGGTGTCCCTGGTCGACAGGAAGATCATCCGGTCCCGGCGCTACGATCATCGAATCGGAAAGATGGGCCGTCCGTCGATCGTCAGAAGCAACGATTTCATCATCGCCAGCGGTCTCCACGCTCTCTACTTCCCGGTTTTCAGGGAATGCTGCAACCTCAAGATCTATCTCGACATGGATGATGGACTGCGATCGTCGTTCAAGATGCGCCGGGATGTCCTCGACCGAGGGTACGCCGCCGACCAGGCCGCGCAGGCGATCGCGAAGCGCGAAGTCGATTCGGGCCGGTTCATTCGGCCCCAACGCGCTCACGCCGACCTGATTCTGTCGATGCTGCCAGTCGGTTCGGCGCTTCCGCGCAGTCGGACGAGCCGCTTGAGGCCGAGGCCGAGGGGACGGGAGGAGACGGGAGGAGACGGGATACGACGGGGGCGTGAAAAGCTGAAGCTGGTGGCGCGTACTCGAGGCAGCTCCAACGAGCTGTCGCTGGCCCGGATGCTGATTGGTGTCTGCGGCCTGCGGGTCGACATGTCGGCCGGCGACGACGGGACGGAAACGGTGTTGACGGTCGAGGGTGACGTCGCAGGCGACGACATGGAGCTGATCAGCAGAAAGCTCTGTTCCTGCGTGTTGGAGTTTCTCGCTCCGCGTCCGGCATGGGAGGACGGCGTCACCGGCGTGATGCAGTTGATCATTCTGTGCCAGATCGACCAGGAGTTGCGACGGAGCATCATATGACTATCGACCGTCGCGAGATGTTCGCGAACCGGCCGCACGCCGTTCTGTTCGATATGGACAACACGCTGTACCCCTATGGTCCCGCCCATGAAGCGGCGGCGCGCGCGGTGCGGAGCAAGGTGTTGCGCACGTTGTCCGTCGAGCGGAAGGAATTCGACGCGGCGGCGGAGGACGCCAGAAGCCGGATCAAGGAGCGGCTGGGTCGTACGGCCTCGTCGCACAGCCGTCTGCTCTATTTCCAGTGCACGCTGGAGATCATGGGGCTGGGGTCCCGGGTCCTGCTGGCGCTGGATCTCGAACAGACGTACTGGCGGGCGTTTCTGGAGAACGCCGTGCTTTTCAACGGCGTCAGGGAGCTGATCGATGATTTCCGCCTTCTCGACGTTCCGACCGCACTCGTCACCGACCTCACCGCGCAGATCCAGTTCAGAAAGCTGGTGTATTGGGGGCTGGACAACGATTTCGATTGCGTCGTCACCAGTGAGGAGGCGGGCTTCGACAAGCCGCACGAGGCGCCGTTCCGGATCGCGTTGGAAAAGATACGACCCGCGGGCGGCGTGGTGTGGATGATCGGCGACGATGCGGAAGCGGACGTATGGGGCGCGCGGGAAGGCATCGGCGCGGTGACGCTGCAGAAAGTGCACCGCGGCGTGTCGGAGGGGCGCGGGGACAGGGCTCCGGACGCGCGGTTCTCGAGCTTCTGTGAGGTGCGGGATCTCGTGCGGAACTGCGCCTGCGACAGGCGGCGCACGGAAGGGCGCGCATGAAGGACGACATGGGGAAGTTCTGCGCCCGCCTCGGAGCGGATCCTCTGCTGGTTCAGGGGGCCGGCGGCAACGTGTCATGGAAGGAGGGGGGCACGCTGTGGGTCACGGCTTCGGGAACCTGTCTCGGGGACGGCGACAGGACGGAGATATTCGTACCCGTGGACCAGTACGACCTGGAGCGCGCTTTCGGGGCTCCCCGCGGCCGTCGCGGGGCGGGAGGGCTGCAGGGAACTGGCGGGCGAGTCTCGAGGCCCTCGATCGAGACGTGGCTGCACGGCGTCGTGCCACACCGGGTCGTCGCCCATCTCCACGCAGTGGAGGCGCTCGCCATCCTGGTCAGAAGGGGCGCGCATGGGGAGTTGACGGCCAGGTTGAACGACTGCTTCTGCTGGGAGTTCGTGGAATACCACCGGCCCGGCGCGAGGCTCGCTGAAGCGGTGGCTCACGCCCTGCGCCGCACGCCTGGCGCGAACGTGATTTTCTTGCGGAATCATGGACTCATCGTGGCCGGGGACACGATCGACGCCGTGGAAGAGCGTCTGGCGAACGTCATCTCGGCCGTGAAACAGGAAGTGGCGGTCGGAGAAACACGGTCGAGACGCCAGGGAGCGGGGTACAACGGCGCGCCCCACCGTTGGCGCGCGGGACGCGCGGGTCCGCCCGGATACGTGATGATCGACGACGCCGGGATCCAGAGCATCGCTCACCGCCCGGACCTGTACCGGCGATTGTCGGACGCGTGGGCGCTCTATCCGGATCATGTCGTGTTTCTCGGCGCGGGGGCGCACGTGTTCGACTCACCGGACCGCGCCGCGCGATTCTGCGGGGAACAACGGCCGCTCCTGATCTTCGTTCGCTCGCACGGCGTTTTCGCAGCACGGGGATTCGGCGCCGCCAGGCGGGCGCAGCTCAGATGCTGGTACGACGTTCTGGTCAGGCAGAAGCCTTCGGACGTCCTGGTCGAGTTGACGGGGGCGGATGTGGAAGCTCTCGTCCACTGGGAAGCAGAGCGGTATCGTCGTATGACGAATTGCAGGTATTCCGGAGCAAAGTGATGTCGAAGCGCGACATGAAGCTGGAAGTTTCAGCCCTCGCGGGCCTCGTGAGCACCTGGCGGACGCATGCGCGTCTCGTGCGTCTCGTCGACTCGCGTGGTGCGGGTATCGTACTGTTGCTGACCTTCTTCGTAGTGTCCTCCGCGTGGGTGTTCAATCTGAACAGCCGCGGCGTGAACCGTCCACACGTCGACGAAGTGCATACGCTGGTTTCCGGAACCCGGCATGTCGATCCATTCGGGGATCCTGTGCCCACCGCCCGCGTCGGCGAGACGAACCGCTGGTTCGTCAGACTGCTCCATCCGCTGGGAATCTATTGGATGAACAGCCGTATGGGAGGCGAGCACTACCGGACGGGTTGGGACTACCCGGGCGGCTATTATCTTCGAGAGCATTTCAGCGACACGGACGCGATCCGTCACGATCCAAACGTTCAGGATTACGTGTTTTTCCTGCGGTGGACCTTCGGGGTCCTGGCCATCGTCTCCTTCTGCATGGTCATGGGCGCATTGTGGGGCCGGTTCGGTTCGGCCGCGGCGGCGACCTGGGGAAGCCTGCTGCTGACCAATCCCCTTGTCTTTTCACAATTCGATTTATTCTATTCTGAAACCACTCTTTTCCTGCTCTTCGGCCTCGCGGCGTTCTTCTACCTCCGCACCGGGCGGTCGGCGACGTACCGCAACGCGATCTGGTCGGGAGTTCTGTCCGCCGCGGCATTGTCCACCAAGCTGACGGGAATCCTGATCGTCGTTCCGGTGTTCGTTCACACCGTCGTCGATGCCCTGGAGCGGCGGCGCGCGGCGCGACCGGACGGGGGCGGCGCCCGCATCGAAATCTACCTGCTGTCCGCCGCGGTGTCCCTGGTACTGATGAATCTGTATTCGGAATCGACGTTCTCCCTGCTCAACGAGACCTTGGCCAACGTCTATCATTTCGAGACCGGGCACCGCGTGACCCGGGAAGGCGGCGTGGAGTTCCTGGCGAGGATGCTCGACGATTTTGGCTACGCGCCCGCACTGCTGTTCGGCGTGAGCCTGTTGTGGCTTGCCGCCAGATTTCCGACGGGGCGTTTTGCGCCGGTGCACGTGCTCGGCGTGCTCATCCTTTTCGTGCTCTGGTCCTTGTCGAACTCGGCGGTGTACCTGAGTCGAAACTTGGCGTCGGTGTTCGTCGCCATGAGCTTCATAATCTCCCTGGGGGTCGGCAGTTTCATGGAGGGTCTGAAGTCGAAGTACGAGGGCGCGGCCGCAGTCGGCTCTACCCTGATCGTCCTCGTGCTGGCCGGTCTGCTCTTCGGCCGTCTTTGGCAGATGCCTTCGCTGACCGACACGTTCTTCGAGAGAAACCTGGAGAGAATCGAAACGTGCGGCGCCGTCGGCGGCGTCGGTCTGCCGGATGAAGCTTTGCGGATCCTGTCGGGGGCCCGCGAAGACGACGTCGTCTTCTTCGACCGGCTCCGGGGACCTTTCAACATCTCCGAGGATCCAGGGATGTTCGACCGGTATTTGCAGTACGATTGCCTGCTGGTGTACAGGGAGGGGCAGACCAAGCAGATATCGAACTTCGCGGGCCCGCGTTTCTATCGGTTGTCGGATCGCGTGGGGAACCTGTTTTTCTTCGAACGGAAGGACTGACTGCGGCTCCTGCACACCGGCCGGCGTGGTCGGCGCGGAAACGAGGCGGGCCGGGTGGTATGATGGCTCATGGCTCCCCGCCGCTTCGCCGTGTCGGCGAGTGCCGCCGCCGCGTCCGCTCTGGCGCGGATGTCGGGCGCCGAGCGGCGCGACGCGGCGGAACCCGCCCCGGAGTTCCCCGGCTGCCGTCCCGTACGCGTCACCCGCGACGCCATCGACGACTACCAGGGCCGCTTCGAGTACTGGGACGCCGAGACCGAGACGGCCTGGGTGGCGCGCGAGCCCACCAGCGTCTATCACGAAGGCCC
The DNA here is from genome assembly GCA_965215105.1 of Vicinamibacterales bacterium. Taxonomy (GTDB): domain Bacteria; phylum Acidobacteriota; class Vicinamibacteria; order Vicinamibacterales; family UBA8438; genus JAJEEA01. The sequence goes on along the minus strand of OZ244051.1, from coordinate 3,214,891 downwards.
CGGCCAGCAGCTCGCCGGACTGTTGACGCGGATCGCCGCGGTCCGGGGGCGCCCATCCTGACCCTCGGTACGGCGGATCTGTCGCTGCGGGACGCGCGGGGCGAGCGGCAGCGCATCATGCAGGCGGACCAGATGGTGTATCTGGATCCGGTGGAGACGCGGCCGCGGGGCGCCGCCGTCGAGGTGGGGGCCGACCACCTGCCGGACGTGGTGCTCGAAGTCGACTACGCCACTCTACGCCACCGACGTGCGGCGCGGCAAGCTGGGCCTGTACGAGGCGTGGGGCTTTCCCGAGGTGTGGGTGGAGGTGCCGGAGGGCGGTTCGGCGCGGCGCCAGCGGGGCCTGACCATTCACCGGCGCGCCGGGGACGGCTACGAGGCGGTGGCGGCCAGCGTCGCCCTGCCGGGCTGGACCGCGGCGGAGATCCACGCGGCGCTGAACGAGACGATCCTGTCGGAGGCGACGCGCGCGGTGCTGGAGCGGGTCGGCCGCGCGATGGGGGATGCCGAGGGGACCGGTCCGGACGACGATCCGTGGCTCGGAGCCCAGCGCCGCGAGGCGCGCGCGGAAGGACGTGCGGAAGAGCGCCTCGCGATCGTTGGTTCGATTCTGCGGAGCCGCGGGCTCGCCGTCTCGGAGCGACTCGCCGCCCGGATTGCGGGAGAAGACCCCGACGCGCTCGCCGCCGCCGCGCTGGCCTACCGCGACGAGGCGGACCTGCTGGCCCGCCTCGATCGGCGGCGCACGGACCCCCGCGACCGTTGAACCCGTCACACCTGCCGCCTTCGGCCGCCGTTGAACCCGCCGGCGCCGCGCGCCGCCCGCCGCCGCACCTCGCGGTCAAGGACTCGGCGCTCGGTGTAGTGCGACGCGGGGTTCCGCCACCGGCTGCTATACTGCCCGTGATTCGTCGATATCGATTCGGACAGGGGAACTGCAGCCGCAGGAACGCGTTCGGCCGCGGGGAGAAGGACGATGCAGCGAGTGTCCGTCACCGTCGTCGTTGCAGGAATGGCGCTGGCGGCCGGCGCGGCCGCGGGCCAGGATCTCCGGCTCGTCGACGCGGTCGCCGGCCAGGATGCGCAGGCGGCGCACGCCCTGCTCGACGCCGGCGTCGCCGTCAACGCGTCGCGCGCCGACGGGGCGACGGCGCTGCTGTGGGCGGCCCACTGGGACGACCTGGACATGGCCGGCCGGCTGATCCGGGCCGGCGCCGACGTGAACGCGGCCGACGACCACGGCGTGACCCCCCTCGAGCGGGCGGCCGAGAACGCCAGCCTGCCGATGGTCGAGCGCCTGCTGGCGGCGGGCGCCCGCGCGGACGCCGCGCGCGCCAGCGGGTTGACGCCGCTGATGACGGCGGCGCGCACGGGCAGCTTGGCCGTCGTCGAGGCGCTGCTCGCGCACGGCGCGGACGTCAACGCGGCCACCCGCGAGACGCGGAGCACGGCGCTGATGTGGGCGGTGGCGGGGGCGCATCCGGCGTTGGTGCGCGCGCTGCTCGACGCCGGCGCCGATCCCCATCCGTCGACCGCCAAGGGGTTCACGCCGCTGCTCTACGCGGCCCGCAACGGCGACGTCGCGATGGCCGAGACGTTGTTGGCGGCCGGTGTCCACCCGGACGAGACGGGGACCGACGGCACCCACGCCCTGCCCTACGCCATCGTCTCCGGCCACGACGCCTTCGCGCTGTTCCTGCTTGAGCGCGGCGCCGACCCGAACGGGACGATGGCCGGGGCGCCGGCCCTGCACGCCGCCGCCGGCAGCATCTTCACCTGGCTGACCGATTGGAACCGCCGGCACAACGACATCGACCGCTACGCCCGGTTCGGCCGGAGCGGCATCGACTCGGACCGCCGGCTGCGCCTCGTCAAGGCCCTGCTCGCGGCCGGCGCCGACCCGAACGGGCGCATCACGACATCGGCGATGATCATGAACTACATCGGCTATCCCCGGAAGGGCGCGTTCGAGCCGTTCGCCTGCGGCACCGGCGACCTCCGCGGGGCCACGCCGCTGTGGGTGGCGGCGTTCGAGCTGAACCGTCCCGCCCGCCTGTTCTCCGGCGGCGGCAGCTACACCTCCAACGGCGGCAGGATTCTCGAGGCGCTGCTCGCGGCCGGGGCCGACCAGCACCTGACCACCGACGACGGGACGACGCCGTTCATGGCCGCGGCCGGGCTCGGCCGTTCGACCTACACGCCGCGGGAGCCGCGGGGAGTGCGGTCGCTCGGCGCGGAGGAGGCGGTTCGCATCCTCCTCGAGGCGGGAGCGGACATCGACGCCGTCAACGAGGCCGACTTCACGGCCCTGCACGGGGCCGCGTTCCGCGGCCTGAACGAGGTCGTGGAGTACCTCGTGGCCAACGGCGCCGACATCGACGCGCGCGACTTCCGCGGCCGTACCGCGTACCGGATGGCCGAGGGTTCCAAGCAGTCGTTCCAGTTCCAGAGCTGGCCCGAGACCGCCGCCCTCCTCGCGCGCCTCGGGGCGAACACGCGGCTCGGCATTCCCGGCACGGTGCAGGAGCGCCTGCGCGACGTGCCGCGTGCGGCGGGACAGTAGCCGTCTGCGCCAGCGGTCTGCGCCGTTTCACGGTGCAGGTTTCGCGTGGCTCGGTCGGGGCCGGAAACGGCGGCCGTGGCGCGACCTTGCGGTCGCGTTGGGAGTCTCGCTGGCGCGCACTCCTGCCGCGGCGATTACCGGGCCGGTCCGCACCCGAGCGCGTTCCGCACGCTGACTTCCGGGGGGCGGCCCCCCCCCAACACCCCCGCGTCGCTTCCGGCGGCAGGCGCCACCGGCGCGGCAGGGGAGGAAGGGGCAGGGAACATGGTCAGTGACGAGGTCAGATTCATCTTCAATACGTTCTCGTTCCTCATCTGGGGCGGGCTGGTCATGTGGATGGCGGCCGGCTTCACCATGCTCGAGTCCGGCTCGGTCCGCACGAAGAACGCGTCGGTCATCTGCCTGAAGAACGTCGGGCTGTACTCGGTCGCGGGCATCGCCTTCTACCTCATCGGGTACAACCTGATGTACGTCGACGTCGGGTCGTGGAGAGGAAGGGGCAGGGAACATGGTCAGTGACGAGGTCAGATTCATCTTCAATACGTTCTCGTTCCTCATCTGGGGCGGGCTGGTCATGTGGATGGCGGCCGGCTTCACCATGCTCGAGTCCGGCTCGGTCCGCACGAAGAACGCGTCGGTCATCTGCCTGAAGAACGTCGGGCTGTACTCGGTCGCGGGCATCGCCTTCTACCTCATCGGGTACAACCTGATGTACGTCGACGTCGGGTCGTGGATCGGCTCGGTCCGGTTCCTGTACGGGCCGTCGGCCGACGAGATCGCCCTGCTCGACGGGCAGGCCGAGGCGCAGGCGGCGGTGGTCGCGAACGGCTACTCGGTGATGTCCGACTGGTTCTTCCAGATGGTCTTCGTCGCCACCGCCGCGTCCATCGTCTCCGGCGCGCTCGCCGAGCGGGTCAAGCTGTGGTCGTTCTTCGCGTTCACCCTCGTGCTGACCGCCGTCATCTACCCCGTCGTGGGCGCCTGGACCTGGGGCGGGGGCTGGCTCGACCAGCTCGGGTTCCAGGACTTCGCGGGGTCGACCATCGTGCACGGCACCGGCGGCTGGGCGGCGCTGGCCGGCCTCCTCGTCGTCGGTCCCCGGCGGGGCAAGTTCCGGAAGGACGGGACGGTCCGGCCGACGCCGCCGTCGAGCGTCCCGACCGTGACCCTGGGGGTCTTCATCCTGTGGTTCGGCTGGTTCGGGTTCAACGGGGGCTCGGTGCTGGCCCTCGGCAGCGTCGGCGAGGCGGTCGCGATGAGCAACGTGCTCGTCAACACGAACCTCGGCGGCGCGGCCGGCTTCATCGCCGCCCTCGCCCTGTCGCGGCCCATTCTCGGGCGCGTCGACCTGCTCGGCGGCCTGAACGGCGCCCTCGGGGGGCTCGTCGCCATCACCGCCGGCCCCGACATCGTGCAGCACCCCTGGGCCATCGTCATCGGCGCCGTCGGCGGCATCGTCTGCATCGCCGCCATGCGCCTGCTCGAGACCCTGCGGGTCGACGACGTGGTGGGCGCGGTGCCCGCGCACCTGTTCGCGGGCGTGTGGGGCACGCTCGCGGTCAGCATCGCGGCCGGCGGCCACTTCGGCGTGCAGCTCCTCGGCATCGTCTCCATCGGGGCGTTCGTGTTCGTGCTGTCGTGGCTGGTGTGGATGGCTCTGGAGAAGACCGTCGGCGTCCGCGTGTCGGACCGGGTCGAGCAGCTCGGCCAGGACGTGACGGAGCTCGGCATGGAGGCGTACCCCGAGTTCGTGCTCATGCCGGAGGACGACGAGGCCTGACGTCCGGGGTCGCGGCAAGATCGGGATCGAGCACGTCGATGCGGCCCCGGCGCCCTCGTGGCGTCGCGAGGCCGGGTCGGGTCACGCTGAACGACCCCGACACGTGGACGCGGCCGTGAACGGTCGAGCTGTTGCTCGAGGGCACGCGGGATCCGATCTTCGAGTACGCCTGCCACGAGGGCAGCTACGCCATGCCGGGCATCTGGCCGGCGCCCGCGCCGAGGAGCGGGCGGCGGCGGAAGGCGGACAGTAGAAAAGGAAGGCCGCGGCAGCGAAGCGTTGGCTCCGGGACGGGCGGCGTGCACCGCTCGCCCGGCTCGCGTACAGGCGGGGAGGTGACGGAATGAGGCTCTGGTCAGCGGGTATCGCATGCGGGTTGGCGGCGCTGATGGCCGCCCTTGGCGGGACGCGCGCGCAGGAGCCGGCCGCCGTCGTGCTCGACGCGGACGACATCGGGGGCGTGGTCACCAGCGCACGAGGTCCGGAGGCCGGGGTCTGGGTGATCGCCGAGACCCGCGACCTGCCGACGCCGTTCGCGCGCATCGTGGTGACGGACGACGAGGGGCGGTACGTCGTCCCGGACCTGCCGGAGGCCGACTACGAGGTCTTCGTGCGCGGCTACGGCCTGCTCGACTCCGAGCGGGTGGCCGGGGTGCGCGGGCAGCGTCTCGACCTCACGGCCACCGTGGCCCCCGACCTCCGGTCCGCCGCCGCCGTCTATCCCCCCGCCTCGTGGCTCAGCCTGCTGGAGATTCCCGACGGCGACATCCCGCCGCTGCAGGTCGCTTCGACCGTCAAGTCGTGCCTGCAGTGCCACCCCCTCGGCAACGTGGGGACCCGGCAGATACCCGCGCACCTCGATGACCTCCCCACCGACGAGGCGTGGCTGCAGCGCCTGAACAGCGAGCTGTTCGGCGGCAGCATGATGACCGGCATGTTCCGCGGGCTCGGCGATCAGGCCCGGATGTTCGGCCGGTGGACCGACGCCATCGCGGCCGGCGCCTATCCCGAGGCCCCGCCGCGGCCGTCGGGTCACGAGCGCAACGTCGTGATCACGGTCTGGGACTGGGCCACCCCCCAGGGCTCGCGCAGCGACTCGCAGGGCACCTACGCGTGGAACCAGACCCTCAACGCGGGCGGGCGCGTGTACGGCGTCCACCAGGAGGACACCATGCTGTCGTGGCTCGACCCGGCGACCCACGAGGTCGGCCGCATCGAGCTCGACGCCCAGGGCCTGCGCAGCATCGCCATGGACGGCGAGGGCCGCGTCTGGGCCACCGCCCGGCTCGATCCCGGCGATGCCCCGCCGGACTTCTGCGGTCCCGGGTCGGACAACCCGTACCTCGCCAACTTCCGGCCCGCCGGCAGCCCCAAGCAGGCGGTCGTCTACGACCCCCGGGACGGGTCGGTCGAGAAGATTCCCCACTGCCTTGCCGTCGACCACAACCACTTCACCGACGAGGACGACGCGCCCATCTACTTCGGCGTGAACGACGCGGTCGGGTGGATCGCCACCGAGGTGTGGGACGAGACCGGCGACGCCGAGGCGTCCCAGGGCTGGTGCCCCGCCGTGCTCGACACCAACGGGGACGGCGTCATCACCGAGTGGACGGAGCCCGACGAGCCCATCAGCCCCGGCCTCGACCACCGAATCGAGTTCGGCTGCTACTCCATCGGGGTCGACACCAACGACGGCAGCCTGTGGTGCGCGGGCATCGGCGAGGACGACAACAAGCTCGTGCGGTTCGTGCGGGGCGACGACCCGCCCGAGAGCTGCATGGCGGAGGTCTTCGAGGCCCCGGAGCTGGACGTGCCCATCTTCAAGAGCGGCGGGGTGGCGGTGGACGGCGACGGCATCGTCTGGCTCAACTGGCGGGGGACCGACCAGGTCACCAGCTTCGACCGCAGCCGCTGCGACGTCACCGGCGGGCCCGGCGCCACCGGCCGCCACTGCCCCGAGGGCTGGGCCGTCCACCAGATGGAGCGCCCCAACCTGCAGGGCACGCCGTCGCCCATCCACGCCGAGATGATGTACCTGACCCAGATCGACCACGCCGACGTGCTCGGCCTGGGGGGCGAGTCGGTGATCACCGGCCCCGTCAACAGCTACTCGCTGCAGGTGCTGATTCCGGCGACGGGCGAGTTCCTCGACATGGTCGTGCCCTATCCCAAGGGCTTCTTCTCGCGGTCGGCCCAGGGGCGCATCGACGACCCCGACGCGGGCTGGAAGGGGCGGGGCCTCTGGTCCAACTACTCGACCTACACGCCGCACTTCATCGAGGGCGGCACCGGGCCCAAGATCGTCAAGTTCCAGATGCGGCCCGGCCCCCTCGACCGGTAGGGGTCGGCATGCTCGGCGTCTTGATCCGGGAAGCGCGTGAACGGGTCGGGCTGACGCAGGCCGAGGTGGCGCGGCGCGCGCGAGTGTCGCGCCGGGTCCTCGCGAGCTACGAGGCGGGCGAGTCAGACCCCAGGCTGGAGACCGCGCGGCGCTGCATCGAAGCCTGCGGCTTCGAGCTTCGAATGGAGCTGACTCGGACGAGTGCTCAGCGGAGCGCGGCCGCCGCCGCCGCGCTCGCGCGCAGCGTGGAGGATCGCCTGCGAACGAACGACGCCTTCACGAGGCTCGCGGTCGAGCTTCGCCATGGGTGATCCCGACGCGCCGCCGCTCGATTCCGAGTCTCTCGTCCGGCTCCTGGATCGACACGGCGTCGACTACGTGCTCGTTGGGGGGCTCGCGGCGGTCGCACACGGCGCCATGCGTGCGACCTTCGACGTGGATATCGTGCCCCGGTGGGGGGCGGAGAACCTGGAGGCGCTGGCCACCGCCCTGCGGGCCGCCGATGCCCGCCTTCGCGTTCCCGGCGGCCCGGCCGTCGAGGTGCCGTTGGACGGCCGCACGTTCGGCCACTACGAAGTGTCGACGTGGCGGACCGCGTTCGGTGACATCGACGTGATCGCGGGCACGCCCAAGAGGCGCCGCGGGCAGCTTGCGCCCTTCGACGAGCTGGCGTCCCGAGCGCACGCGCGGCGGGCATTCGGCATGACGATTCTCGTGGCCGATCTCGACGACATCATCGAGGCCAAGGAGACGTTGAATCGGGAACCGGACCGTGTCGCCCTTCCGGAGCTGCGACAGCTCCGGGACCGGCTTCGCCGCGGGAATCGTTCTTGACGGCGACGGAGTCGGGCGTCTGCGCGGCCGAGACCGGGCAGACGCCGGGACCGACTACCGCCCCTCACCCCCGCTCAGATCCGTCAGCCGCCACAGGTGCGACCGCGTGCGGATGAACAGGTTGCCGCGGGAGATGGCCGGGGTCGACATCGCCGCCTCCTCCAGCTCGTTGGTGCCGACGACGTTGAAGTCGTCCTCGGTGTCGATGACGTAGGTGACCCCCTCCTCGCTCAGCACGAAGACCCTGCCGTTGTAGGCCCAGGGCGAGGCGGTGAATCCGCCGGTGCCGCGCGCCACCCGCCGCCGCACCTCGCGGTCGAGGACCTGCCGCTCGGTGTAGTACTGCTCCTCGCCGGTGCGGGCGTCGTGCACGGTGTAGAAGCCGCGGTCGAGCAGGGTGAAGTAGTGGTCGCCGTAGACGAGCGGGGTCGGGTGGTAGGGGCCGGCGGCCTCGGCGTACCAGGCCACGTCATCGTTGGCGGTCTCGCCCGGCTCGAGGGAGATGTCGCCGCTGGCCCCGGGCCGGATGGCGTAGACCGGCCGCACCGCGTCGCCGACGTAGCCCGACATGACGTAGAGCAGCCCGTGCGCGCTGAACGGTTGCGGGATCGAGATGGAGTTCATCCCGCGGAACGACCAGATCTCGTTGCCGTCGAGGTCGTAGGCCCGCACGAGGTCGCTGCCGGTGGTAATCAGCTCGGTGCGCGCGTCGTGCTCCCAGACGAACGGGGTCGACCAGTTGGTGCCCTCGTCGCGGTCGACGCGCCAGCGCTCGGCCCCCGTCGCGGCGTCGAGGGCGACGACGAACGACTGCTCGTCGTTGTCGTTGACGATGAACAGGGTATCGGCGTGGAGGGCCGGCGAGGCGGCCGGACCCCAGCCGAGGCGCGTCTCCGCCGGGTCGAAGCGCCGCTCCCAGACGAGGTTGCCGTCCATGTCGAGGGCGAAGACGCCGACGTTGCCGAAGTACGCGTAGACCCGCTCGCCGTCGGTCACCGGCGTCGCCGACGCGAAGGTGTTCTTGAGGTGGCGGTCGAACTGCGGCGGGCCGGCGTTGACCTCGGTGGTCCAGAGGACGGCGCCGGTCGCGAAGTCGAGGGCGAGGACGAGCCAGTGGTGCACGTCCCGCTCCCGCTCCATCAGGTCGCCCGGCCGGGCGGGGGGAAACGGGCCGCCGGGCATCTCCTGGGGCGAGCCGTAGGGGAAGTAGAGCCCCATGCGCGGCTCCTGGGTCTCGCCGTCGCTGACCACCGTGGTCAGGAAGATGCGGTCGCCCCAGATGACCGGCGACGACCAGCCGAGGCCGTCGACGGGGGTCTTCCACACGACGTTCTCGGTCGTGCTCCAGGTGAGGGGCAGGCGCGCGTCGTCTTCGGCGGTGGCGAGCGCGTCGGCGCCGCGGAAGGCCGGCCAGTTCTCGTTCTCGGCCGCGAGGGTCGTCGTTGCCAGCGCTGCCGCGAGCAGCGCCGCCGGGAGGGTTCTGCCGGCGAGACGGGCCGGCCGGAGATGCAGCGTCCGGAGTCTTGGAAACATGGGGGAGATTATATGCGGCCCCGGGGCCGATGCGCCCCGTGAACCTGCGATACTAGGAGGGTGGCGGGTTCGTGGTCGGCCTGGAGACAGAGTGATGACGAAGCGAGCGAGAGCGATCGGTCGCCGGGAGGCGATGCGGGCGTTGGGGGCCGGGGCGGTCGGGCTGGGGTTCGGCGGGGTCAGCGCCCCGGCGAGCGTCCGCGGCCTGGCCGGCGCGGGGCTCCAGCCTGTCTCCGGATTGGCCTTTCCCGACGGGGCGGTGGTGCGCACGCGGCTGGGCGACGTGTCGCCCGAGGATCTCGCCGACGGCGCGACTCTCTTCCACGAGCACCTGTCGTTCGCGTACAGCAGCCCGCCGCCCGAGCCGCGGGCGCCCGGCACGCCGCCACCCCCTGCGCCCTCCAACGACGAGATGGTCGACCTCGTCGTCGAGGAGCTGAAGATGGCCGCGTTCGACGGGGTGAGCTGCATCGTCGACTCGTCCATCGGCCCCCGCACCGGGCAGCAGCTCGCCAACCTCACGGCGATGGCGCGGCGGTCGGGCGTGCACATCGTGCTCGGCGGCAGCTACTTCCTTCTGCAGTCGTACCCGGAGGAGATCGTCGGGCTGCCCGAGGAGGAGATTGCCGCCCGCCTCGTCGCCCAGGCCCGCCGCGAGCGCTGGGGGGCGCTGGGCGAGGTCGGCACCTCGTTCCCGGAGATGCACGACGAAGAGCGGAAGATGCTGCGCGCGGTGAGCCGGGCCCATCGCGAGACGGGGCTCCCCATCTTCACGCACGTGCCCCACGAGAGCTGCCCGTCGTGCGCCATCGAGCAGCTCGACATCTACGAGGCGCAGGGCGTCGACCTGGCCCACCTGTGCATCGGGCACCAGTCGACCATCAAGCGATCGGACGACCCGGGGTGGGAGACCCACCGCGAGATCGCGCGCCGGGGCGCGTTCATCGGGCTCGACACCGTCGGCCACCGCATGAGCGCGTCGTTCATCCCCGAGAGCGAGAAGGTCGACATGGTGCTGAGCGCGATCGACGCGGGGTTCGAAGACCACGTCCTGCTGTCGTCCGACTTCGCCAACACCACCCAGCTCAAGGCCAACTGGGGCAACGGGTTCTCGACGGTGCTCGTGCAGTTCGTCCCGAAGCTGCGCTACCGGGGGGTGCCGGAGGAGACCATCCGGAAGATCCTCGTCGACAACCCGCGCCGGTGGCTGGCCTTTCGGCCGGCGGCCTGAGCGCTTGGCGGGCGCCCGCCCTCCGCGCGAGTCGAGCAGACCGGGTGTGGGCGCGAGTGCTTCGTAGATGCGATAATGTAAAGTTTCGAGCGGCAGGGGGCGGCTCCACCGGTGCACTCGGCGGGTGGCGGCCGACGTTTGCCGGTGCGTGAGAACGTCGAGTCAGCAAGCCGCCGGGTGAAGCCGCCGGCCGTCAAGTCCACGGAGAGTCCATGAAAGCCCTCGAGGGAGTACGTGTTCTGGACATGACGCATGTCCAGTCGGGACCGACCTGCACCCAGTTGCTGGCCTGGTTCGGCGCCGACGTCATCAAGGTCGAGCGCCCCGGCAAGGGGGACGCGACGCGGGGTCAACTGCGCGACATACCCGATGTCGACAGCCTGTACTTCACGATGCTGAACCACAACAAGCGCAGCGTCACCCTCAACACCAAGAGCGAGAGCGGGAAGGCCCTCTTCACGCGCCTGTTGCAGAGCTGCGACGTCATCGCCGAGAACTTCGCCCCCGGCGCGCTCGACCGGATGGGGTTCTCGTGGGAGCGCATCCAGGCGATTAACCCGCGCATCATCTACGCGTCGGTCAAGGGATTCGGGCCGGGGCCCTACGAGGACTGCAAGGTCTACGAGAACGTCGCCCAGTGCGCGGGCGGCGGGGCCAGCACCACCGGGTTCCCCGACGGGCCGCCGGTCGTCGCGGGGGCGCAGATCGGCGACTCGGGCACCGGCCTGCACCTCGCCCTGGGCATCGTGACCGCCCTCTTCCAGCGCGAGAAGACGGGGCGCGGCCAGCGGGTGGAGTGCGCCATGCAGGACGGGGTGCTCAACCTCTGCCGGGTGAAGCTGCGCGACCAGCAGCGGCTGACGCACGGGCCGCTGAAAGAGTACCCGCAGTACCCCCACGGCACGTTCGGGGCGGCGACCCCGCGGGCCGGCAATGCCTCGGGCGGCGGGCAGCCCGGCTGGATCGTGAAGTGCAAGGGGTGGGAGACCGACCCCGATGCCTACATCTACGTCATCGCCCAGGCGGCGGCCTTCGACGGGCTCGCCCGGGTCATCGGGCACGAGGACTGGCTGACCGATCCCGAGTGGAGCACGCCCGAGGCCCGCTTGCCCAAGATCGACGAGATGTTCGACGAGATCGAGAAGTGGACGCAGACCCTGACCAAGTTCGAGGTCATGGAGGTGCTGAATCCGCTGAACGTGCCGTGCGGGCCGGTGCTGTCGATGAAGGAGCTCTCCGAGGAGCCTTCGCTGCGGGCGACGGGGACGGTGGTCGAGGTCGACCACCCCGAGCGCGGGCCGTACCTCACCGTGGGCAACCCCATCAAGCTGTCGGACTCGCCGGCCGACGTCAAGCGGTCGCCGTTGCTGGGCGAGCACACCGACGAGGTGCTGCGCGAGGTGCTCGGCATGGACGACGGGGCCATCGCACAGGCCCGGGCCGACCGCGCGGTGTAGGACTCCGCGCCCTGGCACGGCCCGCGGAATCCTGGAGGGTTGGGCGCCAAACGGGGCCGAAGGCGGCGATTGGCGGGCCCGACTCGGAGCCACGCAGCCCCGACCAGGAGCCACACGGATGCCACCGAGCCCCGCCGGTTCGGTCTTGGAAGGCGGGCGGGGTCGGACGATGGCGGCAGGCCGGTGCTGCGACCGGTCGAGTGACGGGACCGTTCGGCCAGAACCCCGGGCCCGAGTTCGTCCGGGATCGGCCGCTCGCGGAGGCCGGGGCGGCGTCCACGCAAGGAGAGACATGAAGGTCTGCGTAGTCGGAGCGGGAGCCATCGGCGGCTACATGGCGGTGCGGCTGGCCCACGCGGGTCACACGGTGTCGGCCATCGCGCGCGGTCCCCATCTCGCCGCCATTCGGGCGAACGGGCTGAAGCTGGTCGAGGGTGACCAGAAGCTCGTGGCGTCCGACCTGACGGCCACCGACCGCGTCGGCGAGCCGGGGCCGCAGGACGTCGTGCTCCTGGCCCTGAAGGCCCACCAGATCGTCCCCGTGGTCGACGACCTGCCGGCCCTCTTCGGTTCCGACACGGTCATCGTCACCCTGCAGAACGGCATCCCGTGGTGGTACTTCCAGCAGGTCGACGGCGAGTACGCGGGCCGAGTGGTCGAGACGGTGGATCCCGGCGGCGTGCTGTTCCGGGCCATCGACCCGGGGCGGGTCATCGGCTGCATCGCCTATCCCGCGGCCGAGATCGCCGAGCCGGGGGTGATCCGGCACATCGAGGGCAACCGCTTCCCGGTGGGCGAGCTCGACGGCCGCGACTCGGAGCGGGTGCGCATGGTCTCGGAGCTGTTCGAGGAGGCCGGCTTCAAGTCGCGGGTCCTCGACGACATCCGGTCCGAGATCTGGCTGAAGCTGTGGGGGAACCTGACCTTCAACCCCATCAGCGCTCTCACCCACTCGACGCTGGTCGACATCTGCCAGTTCCCGCTGACCCGGGGCCTCGCCGCCGCCATGATGACCGAGGCGCAGCAGGTGGCCGAGCGGCTCGGCGCCCACTTCCGGGTGTCCATGGAGCGCCGCATCGCCGGGGCCGAGAGCGTCGGCAAGCACAAGACGTCGATGCTGCAGGACGTGGAGGCCGGGAAACCCCTCGAGGTGGACGGCATGCTCGGCGTGGTCGTCGAGCTGGCCGAGATGACGGGGGTCGAGGTGCCCACTTTGCGAGCCCTGCACGCCTGCGTCAGCCTGCTGAACCGGACGATTCAGGACGAGGGCGTGCGCATCAAGGGCGCGCCGAAGTAGCGGGGCTGGAGGCTGTGAGCATGCGATTGACGTTGGCTGTTGCGGCGTTGCTGGTCGCCGCCGGGGCGGGGGAGGCCCAGGAGAGCCGGACCACGGTGTGGGACGGGGTCTACACCGCCGAGCAGGCGGAGCGTGGCGAAGCGGTGTACAAGAGCCACTGCCTGAGCTGTCATCTGGCCGACTTCAGCGGCACCGAGGAGGCGAGCGCCCTCGCCGGCGAGCCGTTCATGGAATCGTGGCGCGAGGACACCGTCGGCAACCTCTACACCCGCGTCCGCAACCTGATGCCGTTCGACGAGCCGGCCAGCCTGAGCGACGACGCCTACGTCGACAGCGTCGCCTATCTCCTCCAGGTCAACGGGTTCCCCGCCGGCCCTGCCGAGCTGACCGTGGCGGGGGCGGCCGACGTCCGCATCGAGGCCGAGGACGGCCCCGGCGACGTGCCGAGCTTCGCCCTGGTGAGCGTGGTCGGCTGCCTGGAGCAAGGCGACGGCGCGGACTGGGTGCTGGCGCGGGCCACCCGCGCGGTCCGCACCACCGATCCCTCGGACTCCAGCCCCGAGGCGCGCGCCGCCCTCGCGGGGCGACCGCTCGGCACCCGGACATTCGAGCTGATGGCGGTCTATCCCGATCCCGCCGCCCACGCCGGTCACGTGATGGAAGCCAAGGGGTTCCTCATCCGATCGCCGGACGGCGACCGCATCAACGTCAGCGCCCTCGGCATGGTCGCCGACGCCTGCGGCCCCTGAGTCCGCGCGTTCGGAGACTCCCACCTCGACTCGATGCCGAGGCCGGTCCGGCGAAGCCGAGGCTTCTCGCGGTTCGGTCGAGACGTCGGGCTTGCCTCGGTGGCTAGTTGACTGTCTGCGAGGAAAGCTGCCCACGCCCCTGACGGTTCCCGCGCGCGTGCCGGGTGTGATCCTGCGACGGCATGGCAAGTTCGCTTCAAGGACAGTCCACTAGTCCCTGCGCAGGGCGAGCAGCGGGTCGACCAGGCTCGCGCGGCGGGCCGACACCGCCACCGCGCCCAGGGCGACGCCGGCGAGGACGACGGCGACGGCGGCGAACGTGGCCGGGTCGGACGCCTCGACCCCGAAGAGGAAGCTGGCGAGGAGACGGGTCAGTCCCGTGGCAGAGGCGACGCCGATGACGACGCCCGCCGCGACCAGCCGCATGCCCTGCATCACGACCATGCGCCAGACGCGCCCGGTCCCCGCCCCGAGGGCCAGGCGGACGCCGATCTCCTGCGTCCGCTGCTCGACCGAGTACGCCATCAGGCCGTAGACGCCGATGGCGGCCAGCAGCAGCGCCGCCCCGCCGAACACCGTCATCAGCAGCATGTTGAACCGCTGCCGGGCGGTGGACCGCGACACCACCTCGTCCATGGTCCGCACGTCCGAGACCGGCAGGCCGGTGGCGAGCCGGAGCTCGTCCTGGATCGGTCCGCTGAGCGCGGCGGGGCTGGTCCGCGTCCGGACCGTCCAGCCCATCGGCGCGATCTCGAGGGCGAGGGCGCTGACCGCGTCCGGCAACTGCGCCTGCGGCACGTACATCCGGGGCTGCGGGTCGGCGTCGAGCCCCGCGTCCCGCACGTCGGCCACCACCCCAATGATCTGCCGCTCGGGCTCGTCGGCGAACTGCTGCATGACGCCCCGGCCGATGACGAGCCGGCCGGTCAGGGGGTCGCCGTCCGGCCAGTAGCGGTCCGCCATGGTCTCGTTGATGACGACCACCGGCGGCGTTCCGCCGGCGTCGCGGTCCGTGAAGACCCGCCCCCGCCGGATCGGGATCCGGAACACCTCGAAGAACCCGTCCGACACTGTCGTCCATCCGCCCCCGCCGTGGAACGGCCCGTCCTCCAGCGGCCGCCCCGAGATGATGAACGGCAGCCCGAACCCGCCCTCCAGGGGCACGCAGCACGTGGCGGCGGCGTGCTCGACGCCCGGCATCGCGCGCACGCGGTCGACCCCCGTGCGCAGGAGCTGCTCGACCCCGGCCGCGGTCTCGAAGCGCGGCCCGGTCAGGGACGTCCGCATCGTGAGCACGTTGGCGGCGTCGAAGCCCGGGTCGACGGAGTTCAGGGCGATGGACGTGCGGATCAGCAGCGCCGAGCCGATCAGGAGGATCAACGCCAGCGCGACCTCGCCGACCACGAGCAGCGCGCGCGTGCGGTTCTGCCGGAACCCCGAGCCCGTGCGCCCGCCGCCCTCCTTGAGGGTCGTGCCGAGGTCGGTGCGCGATCCCTGGAGCGCGGGGATCAGCCCGAACAGCACGCCGGTGCCGACCGAGACCGCGACCGCGAACAGCAGCACGCGCCAGTCGACGGCGACCAGCGCGCCTTCGGGGCCGATGCGCGGCAGCCCGACCGTGCTCACCGACAGCAGCGCCCGGACGCCGGCGACCCCCGCCGCGAGCCCGAGCCCGCCGCCGATCACCGACAGCACGACGCTCTCGGTCAACAGTTGCCGGACCAGCCGTCCCCGCCCGGCCCCGAGGGCGGTGCGGAGCCCGATCTCCCGCTTGCGGCCGACCGCCCGCACGAGCAGCAGGTTGGCGACGTTGGCGCAGGCGATGAGCAGGACGAGGCCGACCGCGCCGAGGAGCACCAGCAGCAGAGGTCGGGCGTTCCGGACCAGCATCTCCCGGATCGGCTCGGCCCCGAAGGCGGCCTCCCCCTCGGGGAACACCTCCGGGTGGCGCTCCCGGTACGCTCCCGTCGTCTGGGCCAGCGCCGCCTGCGCCTGCACCAGCGAGAGGCCGGGCCTCAGCCGGCCCGCGACCGTGAAGTAGTGCCCCTGGTCGGTCGAATTGGGGTCGAGCTGGAACGGGGTCCAGACGTCGGGGGCGGCGCCGAAGTCGCTGAAGTCGAAGCCCTCGCTCACCACGCCGACGACGAGGTGCGGCTCTCCGCTCAACGACAGGCTGCGGCCGACGACCCCCGGATCGCGATCGAACCGCCGTTCCCACAGGCGCTCGCCGACCAGCGCCACCTTGGGTCCGTTCGGCAGGTCCTCGTCGGCCGTGAAGGCGCGCCCGGCGACGATCGCGGCCCCGAAGAGCCGGAAGTAGTCGGCCGACACCTGGGCCCAGCGGAGCTGCTCGGGCACGTCCCCGCCGGTGTCGTTGATGCGGCCGCCCCGGAAGGCGGACACGTGCTGCAGCACGTCGTCCTGCGCCCGCCAGTACGCGAACTTCGCCGGCGACCCGCCGGGGTTGCGGCCCTGCGGCGACACCACCTGCAGCCACACGATGCGATCGGGCTCGGGGAACGGGGCCGGCTTCAGCAGGATGGTGTTGACGATGGAGAAGACCGCGGTGGCCGCCCCGATGCCCAGGGCCAGCGCCGCGACCGCGGCGAGGGTGAAGCCGGGGCTGCGGGCGAGCCCGCGGAAGGTGTGCCGGAGATCCTGCAGAAGGGTGTCCATGCGCTGGCGCCTCGTGTCGAGTGGCGGCGGTCGTCCCTCCTGAGCGAGGGCGACGCCTTACAGGACTAGGACGGTCCCGCCGCTTCGAGAGTTCGGGCGCAGGCTTGCGGGAGGACCGTTTTGGCGGTGGATGGCGCCGAGGACGCCGGGATGGCCCCGGACGCCGGTGTTTCGTGGCGCGGGATTGCGGCGATTCGAGCTGAGTCGTATTCTGGCCGTGACGAGCACCGCCGTGCACTTGCCCGCGGAACTCCTCGCATCTGTCGACCGTCGGGCGCGCGAGCTCGACAGGAGTCGGAACCGCTACATCGTTCACGTCCTTTTGGAGCGTGCGCTGGCGATCGAGACAAGCTGGAGCGCGACGTTCACCGCCGGGTTGACGGCGGCGCGGGACGATGGAAGCGGACGCCGTGAGCTGGAAGCGTTGCGGACCGCCGTGGCGTCCCGTCGGACACGAAAGAGACCGCCAGCGTTGTGAAGGCAGGTGCTCTGCTCTACTGCCCGCCCGCCGGCCTGACCACCGCCACGCTGTTGACGTCCTTCTCGTGCTCGGCGCGGTAGACGCCCTGCTCGCGCATGTACCGGCGCAGCAGCTCGGCGGTGTGGTCGGCGCGCTTGACGGTGCCGGTGTAGTGCACGCCGTCAGCGATGCGGAGGGGCGTCCAGCCCTCGCGGCTCTCGGCCAGGAGGTCCGCCCCGCGGTCGACGAGGAACTCGACGATGGGGTTCGCCCCCCGCAGGGCGGCGCCGTGCAGCGCCGTGTATCCCCGGTCGTCGGCCTCGAGGACGCTGCGGTCGCCGAGCTCCCAGGCGAGCTGCACGGCGTCGAACGCCTCCTCGTTGGTGCCCGCGCTCTCGCCCACGTTGAAGATGCCGACGCCGGCCGCGACCATCAGCGGCGAGGCGTTGCCCTCGGTCGCCAGGCGGGTGTCGGCGCCGTGGTCGGCGAGGAGCTGCATCAGCGGGACGTCGGCGTGCTTGGCCGCGAGCAGGTAGGGGGTGGACCCCACGCGGTTCAGGTTGTTGCGCTCCCGGTTGTTGAAGCGCCGGGTCTGGCGCAGGTTCGGGTCGGCGCCGTTCTCGAGGAGGAAGCGCGCGAACTCGAGGGTGTCGAGGCTGTCGAGCAGCCGCACCGGGGGCATGCCCTTGCCGGAGTTCGGACGGCGGGTGTACGAGAGCTGGTGCAGGGCGGTCCAGCCCTGCTCGGCCGCGTTGGGGTCGGCGCCCCGCTCGACGAGGTGCTTCGCGAGCGAGAAGTGCCCGTTGGTGACCGCGATGACGAGGGCGCTGGTGCCCGCGGGGCCGCCCACGCCGCGTCCCGGCGCCGCCTCCGCTTCCGCCGACAGGGGGCGGATGGTGTCGTTCACGTCGGCGCCGGCCGCGAGCAGCGCGTCGACCGCCCCGGCCTGCCCGGCCCTCACCGCGAAGAGCAGCGCCGACCAGCCCGCGTCCGAGCGTTCGTCGACGCGGGCCCCGAGCTCGATCAGGGTGTGCACGGCCCGCGCGTGGTTCTGGGCGGCGGCCCACATCAGCGCGGTCTGGCCGCGCCAGCTCTCGCGCGCCGCCACGTCGGCGCCGTGGGCGAGCAGCAGCCGCAGCGTGTCGACGTCGCCGGCCCGGGCGGCGGCCATCAGCACCGTCTCGCCCTCGGGCAGCGTGGCGTTCGGGTCGGCGCCGGCTTCGAGCAGCGCCCCGACGATGCGGGCTGCCCCCCGCTCGGCGGCCAGCGCGAGCGGGGTCACCCCGTAGCGGTTCGTGACGCCGGTGCGGGCTCCCGCCGCGAGCAGGAGGCCGGTGGTCTCGACGTCGCCCTGGTAGGCCGCCCAGTGCAGCGCGGTGGTGCCGTCCACCTCGGACGCGTTCACGTCGACCTGCTGCTCGAGCAGGGCGCGGACGGCGGCGGCGTCCTCGGCCCTGGCGGCGTCGACGAGCGGCACCGCGGGAGCCGCGGCGCCGGCCGAGGCGGCTGCCAGCAGTCCCGCGCCGACGAGGGGCAGCGTCCGGATGGCGACGGGCCGCGACGCCGATTCAGGATTCGTTCGCATCGGTGACTCCATGTGTCACGGTCGAGCATTGGCCCGGCCCGCAATGAAGACCTGTATGCTACCGTTCCGTTCGAGCGATCCGCAACCGGGATGTGGAGGCGGGCTTCGCTGATACTGGCACGGCTCTTGCCTTGATTGGCGGCGCTTGCGGTGGTCCCGGTCCGGCGACCGGCTCGCGATCCACCGCCGCCATCTCGGGACGGAGGGAGCCATTGAGCGCCGAGCAGATGGAACAACGTGTCGGGAGCTGCGAACGTCGGCTCGATCGAATCGAGCAGATTGTGCCGACTCTCGCGACAAGAGACGATCTGACGGTCGCCATCGTGCCCTTGGCGACGAAGGAGGAGTTGCGGGCGGCCGTCGCGCCGCTGGCGACGAAGGCGGAGCTCGCGCCGCTGGCGACGAAGGCGGAGCTCGCGCCGCTGGCGACGAAGGCGGAGGTACGGGCTGCGGTGAGCGAGTCGGAACAGCGTTTGCGCGTCCACTTCGACGTGGTCTCCGAGAGTTTGCGACACCAAATCCAACTGCTTGCCGAGGCGGTCGCCGCGCTCGCCGAGCGGCGACCGTAAGTCCCGCCGCGTTCCGGGTATCGCGTTGCGGCCCTGATTCCGGCGGTTGCCGGCAAGGCTGCGTGGGGCAGACAAGTCCTTCATCTGAAACGCAACCGCGTTTCCGAGTCGCGGTGCCGGGCCCCTGCGGCCAGCTCGTATCTGCCGCCGGGGCGGCCGGCAGCCGCCGCGGCCGGGCCGGGGCGCGCGGGCCATCGGGTTGACACCTCGGGTGGAAGCTGTACGATTCCAGGATCGGTCCCGCAAACCCGGAAGGCAGAGCAGCATGATGGCGATGGAGCAGGCGTCCAGGCGAAGTTCATGGTGGTTCGCCGGCATCGTGGTGGTCGCCGCGCTCGCCGCCGGCGCGTCCGTGGAGGCCGGTCCCTCCCAGGCGGCGGCGCCCGATCGCGGGAGCGAGATCCAAGGTCATTCGGCGCTGCTTCAGCGGTACTGCCTGACCTGCCACACCCAGCGCATGGTGGACCGCGGCACCGTCCCCGTCGAGCTCGAGAGCGCCGACCTCGAGAACGTGCCGGCCCAGGCCGAGATCTGGGAGAAGGTCATCCGCAAGGTCCGCACCGGCACCATGCCGCCCCTCGGGCGCCCGCGCCCCGACGCGGCGGCGGCCGACCGCCTCGCGGCGTGGCTCGAGACCGAGATAGACCGGGTCGCGGCGGCGAGTCCGAACCCCGGCCGCACCGTGCCCCTGCACCGGCTGAACCGGACCGAGTACCAGAACGCCGTCCGCGACCTCCTCGACCTCGACGTCGACGCGGCGGCCCTGGTGCCGGCCGACGACCAGAGCTACGGTTTCGACAACATCGCCGGCGTCCTCAAGGTGTCGCCGACCCTGCTCGAGCGCTACATGAACGCGGCGCGCTTCATCAGCCGGCTCGCGGTGGGGGCGTCGCCGATGGCCCCCACCGGCGAGACCTTCCGCATCGTCTCCGACCTGTCCCAGTACGGGCACCAGGACGGCCTGCCGTTCGGCACCCGGGGCGGGCTCTCGGTGTCGTACAACTTCCCGCGGGACGGCGAGTACGACATCGAGCTCGCCATGCTCGACCTGTTCGCGGGCGCCCCGATCCGCGAGCCGCACCAGCTCGAGGTCAGCGTGGACGGCGAGCGGGTCGCCCTGTTCCCGCTCGCGCCGATCGACCCCGACCAGGACCAGGGCGCCGCCTACAACACCGGGCCCGAGGACCTCCGGGTGCGCGTCCCCGTCGCGGCCGGCCCGCGCACCGTCACCGCCACCTTCATCAGGAAGACCGGCGCCCTGGCCGAGAGCCTCCGGCAGCCGTTCGACCGCCCCCACGGCGAGGGCGACTACCTGCTGTACGCGCCGCACCTCGGCACCCTCACCATCACCGGGCCGTTCGACGAGACCGACATCGAGGACACCCCGGCGCGGCGCCGCATCTTCGTCTGCCGCCCCGGGAACGCGGTCGAGGAGGCGCCCTGCGCGCGGCAGATCCTGTCGGCGCTGGCCCGCCGCGCTTACCGTCGCCCCGTCACCGGGCGGGACCTCGCCCCCCTGGTCGCGTTCTACGAGGAAGGGCGCAGGGCCGGCGGCTTCGAGGCAGGCATCGAGCGCGCCCTCCGGGCCCTGCTCGTGAGCCCCGACTTCCTGTTCCGGGTGGTCTCGGACCCGCCCGGGGCCGAGCCGGGCACGCCCTATCGGCTCAGCGGCCTCGAGCTGGCGTCGCGCATCTCGTTCTTCCTGTGGAGCAGCCTGCCCGACGACGAGCTGCTGGCCGTCGCCGAGGCCGGCGGCCTCGATGACCCCGCGGTCGTCGATGCGCAGGTGCGGCGAATGCTCACCGACCCCCGCTCCGAGGCCCTCGCCCGCAACTTCGCAGGACAGTGGCTGCGCCTGCGCAACATCTCGGGGGCGCTGCCCTCGGACGTGCTCTTCCCCGACTTCGGCGAGAGCCTGCGGCAGGACTTCGTGCGCGAGACCGAGCTGTTCTTCGACAGCATCCTCCGCGAGGACCGCGGCGTCACCGACCTGCTGACGGCCGACCACACGTTCCTGAACGAGCGGCTCGCCCGGCACTACGGCGTCCCCGGCGTCTACGGCAGCGACTTCCGGCGGGTGTCGCTGGCCGATGGCAACCGACGGGGGCTGCTCGGCCAGGGCAGCATCCTCACCGTCACCTCGTATCCGGACCGCACCTCGCCGGTGGGCCGCGGCAAGTGGGTGCTCGAGAACGTGCTGGGGACGCCCCCGCCGCCCCCGCCGCCCAACGTGCCCGAGCTCGAGCCGGCCGAGGACACGGGCCGGGTGCTGGCGATGCGCGAGCGGATGGAGCAGCACCGCGAGAACCCGGTGTGCGCGAGCTGCCACCGCGTGATGGACCCGCTGGGGCTGGCCCTCGAGAACTTCGACGCGATCGGGCGGTGGCGCGGGCACATGCCCGGGGGCATCGCCATCGACGCCTCGGGCACCATGCCCGACGGCACCGCGTTCGACGGCCCCGCCGAGCTGCGCGGGCTGCTCGTGCGCGACCGGGAGCAGTTCGCCACCGTGGTGACCGAGAAGCTGCTGATCTATGCCCTCGGCCGCGGCATCGAGTACTACGACGCGCCGGCCGTCCGGCGGATCGTGCGCGGCTCGGCGGCGCACGACTACGGCCTCGCCTCGCTGGTGGTCGGCGTGGTGCAGAGCACCCCGTTCCAACTGCGGCTGGCCGGCGTCGTCGCAGAAGCGGAATAGTGTAGGATCGGCCGGGCGGGACGCGGGCCGTGACGGTGCCGCATCAGGATGTCGCGTTCGGGTCGAGGAGACTGACTGTCATGTTCATCAGCAAGATGGCGTTGCCCCGTCGGACGTTCCTCCGCGGCATGGGAGTCAGCCTCGCGCTGCCGCTGCTCGACGCGATGGTGCCCGCCGCCACCGCGCTCGCCAGCACCGCGGCGAAGCCGGTGCGCCGGCTCGGCTTCGTCTACATCCCCAACGGGGCGGTGATGAAGTCGTGGCAGCCGGCCGGCGACGGGAAGCTCACCGAGTTGTCCCGAACCCTCAGCCCCCTCGCGCCGTTCCAGGACCAGGTCATCGTCCCCATCGGCCTCAGCCAGAAGCAGGCCGAGGCCCTCGGCGACGGCAACGGCGAGCACTCGCGGGCCGGCACCGTCTGGCTGAGCGGCGTGCACCCGAAGGAGACCGAGGGCGCCGACGTCCGCAACGGCATCACCGCGGACCAGATCGCCGCGCAGCACATCGGCGGCGACACGCCGCTGACGTCGCTCGAGCTGGCGATGGAGCAGACCTACCTCATCGGGAACTGCGACAACGGCTACAGCTGCGTCTACACCAACAGCATCTCGTGGCGCACCGCCACCACCCCGAACCCCCACGAGACGAACCCGCGCATCGTCTTCCAGCGCATGTTCGGCGACGGCGGCACCCCCGAGCAGCGGCTCGCGCAGCTCCAGGAGGACCGCAGCATCCTCGACTGGGTGACGCAGGACATCTCGCACCTGCAGAAGCGGCTGGGCGCCGCCGACCGCAACAGCGTCGGCGAGTACCTCGACTCGGTCCGCGAGATCGAGCGCCGCATCCAGGTCGCCGAGCGCCAGCACGGCGAGTCGGTCCTCGAGCTGCCGGACCGGCCCATCGGCGTGCCCGAGGACTACGACGCGCACGCGAAGCTGATGTTCGACCTGCTGGCCGTCGCCTTCAAGGCCGACATCACCCGCGTCTTCGTGTTCACCCTCGGCAAGGAGCAGACCAACCGCGCCTATCCCGAGCTGGGCGTGAACGCCGCCCACCACGCGGTGTCGCACCACCAGCACGACCCCCTCAAGTTCGAGCAGGGCGCCAAGGTCAACCAGTACCACATCGGCCTCACCGCGCACTTCCTCGACAAGCTGAAGTCGACGCCGGAAGGCGACGGCAACCTCCTCGACCACTCGCTGGTCCTGCACGGCGGCGGCATCAGCGACGCCAACGAGCACTCGCACATCGACCTGCCCCTGGTCATGATCGGCGGCGCCGGCGGGGTGAAGGGCGGCCGCGTCCTGCGCCACTCGAAGGACACCCCGATGAACAACCTCCTCGTCGCCATGCTCCAGCGCGCCGGGGTCCCGGCCGAGAAGTTCGGCGACGCCACCGGCTCGCTCCCGCTCGAGCCGCTCGAGCCGCTCGCCGGCGTGTAGCGTTCAGGGGGCTGCGCCGCATGACGGTGCAGCCCTGCACGCCCCGTACAACTTCAATCGACCTCTTGGCAGAGTAGGACTGTCGGTGCTGGAAGCCGATAGCCGGAACCGGCGGCGGCGAGGGGAGGGCTGTGGCTGGTCGCGACGTCGACGACCCTGCAAGACAGTCCGCAGGCAGACAACGTCGCCGGTGAGCAGTTCCTGTCGGCCAGGAATCCGCGGTGGTAGCGGGCGGCTACTGGCGACGTTGACGATCCTGCAAGACCGCCTGCATCCAGGCAACGTCGCCCGTAAGCAGCTTCTTGACGTCCTGCTTGAGGCCGTTGAGTTCCTGTTTGACACCGTCGATGTTCCCGGTGAGCTCCCGCCTGACGCCCTCGATGTTTCCGGTGAGCTCCCGCCTGACGCCCTCGATGTTTCCGGTGAGCTCCCGCCTGACGCCCTCGATGTTCTTGGTGATGGCGTCGTGGGCGGTGCCGTTCTCCGCCCGGGTCCATTCCAGCCGAACGATCAGCCAGACGAGTGCCAGCAGCATGCCGACGTCTGCGGCGTTCACGCCTTCCACGAGTCTCGCCAGGATCGCCACGGCGAAGACAATGATAACACATTCGAGTCAACTGCGACACTTTCGGGCGTGCGAGCGCGGCGAGGCCGTCGCATTTCGCTTGCGGCGAACCGGCGCGATGCGGTCCGCTCGGGGCTGCGGCTCTTGCCGTCACGCTTGCGCCCGAGGCGGGCAGCGCTCGGCGGCGGGCGGGGCGGCGACGGGAGATCACGGATACGTGTAGGCGCCCTGGATGCCCAGGGGCAGGCCGACGATCCAGTAGGCGATCAGGAACAGGGTCCAGGTCACCAGCAGCACGACCGAGTAGGGCAGCATGAGCGACGCCACGGTGCCGATGCCCGTCGACTTGACGTAGCGCTGGCAGAAGACGACGACCAGCGGGAAGTACGGCATGAGGGGGGTGACGATGTTGGTCACGCTGTCGCCGACGCGGTAGGCGGCCTGGGTCAGCTCGGGGGCGATGCCGAGGCTCATGAGCATCGGCACGAAGATGCTCGAGAGGAGCGCCCACTTGGCGGAGGCGGAGCCGACGAAGAGGTTGACGACCGAGGTCAGCAGGATGATGCCGACGATGGTGATCTGCGGCGGCAGGGCGAGGTCGCGCAGGAAGTTGGCGCCCTTGAGGGCGATGAGCAGGCCGACGTTCGAGTTGTTGAACACGGCGATGAACTGGGCGGCGAAGAAGGCCATCACCAGGTAGTAGGACATCGTGCCCATCGCCGCGGTCATGCCCGCGACGATGTCGCGGTGGGTCTTGACGGTGCCCGCGACGTAGCCGTGCACCACCCCCGGAATCAGGAACAGCAGGAAGATCAGGGGTACCATCATGCCCATCAGGGGGGCGGTGAAGCTGGTCAGCGAGCCGTCCGTCCCGCGCAGGGACGACGCCTCCGGCAGCGCCCACAGGGTCAGCAGCAGGAGCCCCGCGACCATGGCCCCCGCGCCGGCCAGGAAGCCATGGCGGTCGCGGTCGGTCAGCTCCTCCATCTTCGGCATCGCCTCGGGGTCGCCGTCGACCGGCGTGTCCCGCAGGCGCGGCTCGATGACGCGGTCGGTCAGGTACCAGCCGACGCCGATGACGAGCAGCGACGAGACGGCGGTGAACCCCAGGTTGCTCAGGGGGTTGACGAGCCGGTCGGCGTCGAGGATCTGCGCCGCCTGCTGGGTGAAGCCCTGCAGCAGGGGGTCGATGCCGGAGGGGATGAAGTTGGCCGAGAACCCGCCCGAGACCCCCGCGAAGGCGGCCGAGATGCCGGCCAGCGGGTGCCGGCCCGCCGCGTAGAAGATGACCCCGCCCAGGGGGATGACGAGCACGTAGCCGGCGTCGGCCGCGGTGTGGCTGACGATGGCGGCCAGGATGAGCATCGGGGTCAGCAGGCTCGGCGACGTCCGGCCCAGGATCAGCTTGAGGCCGGCGTTGATGAAGCCGGTCTTCTCGGCCACCCCGACCCCGAGCAGCGCCACCAGCACCACGCCGAGGGGCGCGAACCCGGTGAAGGTGGGCACGAGCTGCACCAGGAAGGTGGCGAGGGCCGCGCCCGTCAACTGGTTGGCGATTCGCAACGGCTCGCCGCTGCGCGGGTCGATCTCGGCGAACCCGACCGGGGCCAGCATCGCCGACGCGATCCACGTCAGCACCAGCAGCAGCAGGAACAGGATGGCCGGGTCGGGCAGCCGGTTGCCGACGGTCTCGATGGCGTTCAGGGCGCGGTCGACGAACCCGCCGCCCGCGCCGGCCGGGGTCGCCGGCCGTTCAGGTTGTGCCTTCGCCATGGTGTGAACCTCTGCCTGCCGCCGAGCCCCCGCACGGCCCCGAGCGCCCTCAGTCGAGCACGTCGAACAGGTAGCTGTACTTCAGGATGACGCTGCGGCCGGCGTAGGAGGGGATGAAGTCGCCGAGCCCGTCGGTCTCGTTGTAGACGAAGAAGAGCCCGGTGTTGGCGTCCTGCAGCCAGCCGACGCGGAAGTTCACCGCCCAGAGGTCGGCGCTGTCGTTGTGCTGCAGGAGGGTCTGGGCGTAGAGCCGCGGCGAGAAGTTGTAGCCGATGTCGATGCTGCTCAGGTTGGTGACAGTGCTCCCGCTGGGCAGGTCGATGTCGTTCCGGCTGTAGCTCAGCGAGAAGTTGAAGGTCTCGCCGTAGCGCGCGTTTATCGAGGGCCGGATGGTCACGATGTTGCCGTTGAAGAACCCCGCGGTGGTGGCCCGGATGCCTGCGCTGACGGGGGCCGACCGGTTCGAGTTGTACTGATAGCTGAGCTCGTTGAAGTCCCAGCGGCCGGCCGGCACCGTGAGGCCCGACACCTCGAAGTCCTCGAACACGTACTCCTGTCGGATGTCGTAGACCACCCCGGCCGACGAGCTGTCCTCGAACTCGCCTTGGTAGTGGAGATGGACGTAGGTCGTCTCCATGATGCCGTCGAAGTTCCAGAACCGCGAGTAGCTCATGTGCGGCGTCAGCTCCTGGTACCGCAGGGGGTTGTCGCCGGGCCGGGTGGTGTTGTAGACCGAGAAGTCCAACTTGCGGAACCCTCCCCAGCGGCGGAGGTGGCCGACCTCGGGGTTGAAGTCCTCCCCGTTCTCCTGGTAGCCGGCCCCGAGGCGCCAGGCCTCGGAGCTGTACTGGGTCGTCACGCTCAGCGCGTGGTCGCGCCCGTCGAGGCCCGGCGTCTCGGTGCGGGCCAGGTAGCCCTGCACCATGCCGTTCTCGCCGATGCCCCACCGGCCGTCGACGGCGTAGGTGCGGTTGTAGTCGTCGTTCAGGGCGAGGCTGCCGGTGCCCTGGCGGTTGACGAAGAGCCCGCCGATGCTCGAGCGGTTGGGCAGGTCGCGGCGCAGCCGGGCCACCGAGAAGTTGTTCGCGGTGTTGACCCCGGTGCCGACCTGCTCGGTCTGCATGTTCAGGAACCCCACCGTCGTCGAGTCGGTCACCTTGCCCGACATCCGGGCGCCGCCCATGATCGGGATCTGGACTCCGTCCTGGATGCCGATGCGCCGGCTGAAGAACAGCTCGGTCTGCCCGAGGTTCCGCCCGCTGGATTGGTTCGCCACCGAGAAGGCGCCGGCGTTCTCGAGAAAGAACGGCCGCTTCTCGGGGAAGAAGAGGTTGAACCGGTCGAGGTTGATCTGCTGCTCGTCCACCTCGACCTGCGCGAAGTCCGTTCTCCACGTGCCGTCGAGGGTCAACCCCGGGGTCACGCTGTACTTGAGGTCGGCGCCGTAGTCGCCGAACCCCTGCATGCCGAGGCTCGGCTCGAGGTCGCGCGAGGCCATCTCGCCGATCACGTAGGGGGTGACCTGCAGGTTCCCGGTGAAGCCGGCGGGCGCGCGCACCCCCGTCAACTGCCCCGCCATCGAGACCCGGTAGAGGTTGTACTGCCGGGGCAGGGGCGCCCAGTACGCGGTCTCGTTCCGGCGGCGGATGTTCCGCTGGAAGTTCATCCCCCACACCTGGTCCTCGCGGTCCGGGTAGCGGATGGTCCGGAAGGGGATGGCGAACTCGGCGCTCCACCCGATGTCGGAGATCTCGGTCTGCACCTGCCAGGCGCCGTCCCAGTTCAGGTTGAACCCGTTGCCGCTGCCCCGCGAGAAGCCGCCCCCGCCCCCCGAGCTGCTGCCGCGGCGGCCGCCGCCCTCGTCGGTCACCTGGCCGTCGTACTCCTGCCCGGCGGGGGTGGTCCCGAAGACGAAGCCGTTCTGCCGGTCCCGGAAGGTGTCGAGCACCATCTGGAAGCTGTCGGCGTCGTTCATCGACGAGTCGCGCCGGCTGTCGCTCATGATGATGGCGGAGGGGTCCCGGTCGTAGCAGACGACCCCGAAGTAGACGGTGTCGTCGGTGAACACCACCCGCACCTCGGTCCGCTCCGTCGCCGGCTGCCCCTCGTCGGGCGCGCTCTGGCGGAAGCCGCTGACCGGCTGCACCTCGGCCCAGGCGGGGTCGTCGAGCACGTTGCCGTCGAGGCTCGGCGCCTGCTCGCGCCACTGCGCCACCCCCCACTTGCCGGCGACGGGCGCGCTCATGCCGGCGCCGGGGGCGGTGATCTGGACCGATGCCGGCGCTTCGCCGTCCACCGGCGGGCCCTGCGACTGGCCGCGGGCCGGCGTCGGGCCGACGAGGATCACGCAGGCAGCGAGCACGAGTCGGGCGCTCTGTCGCATCTTCGGTCTCGTCTTCGGGGGGCGCACTGCGACCGCCGGGTCCACGAAAAATCGGTCCATTAGACCACAATCAGGCGGCTTCTCGCCCAGCTTGCGGGCGCGCCGCCGAACGGTCCGGTCGAGCTGTCGAGGGCGGAGCAGCGAGCCGCCCGAACCCGACCTCGCCGTCCCGCCGGCCGCCATGCCGCGTCACGCCGCCTCGACATCGGTGCGGGTGAAGTCGTCACCCTTGAACAGCAGCGCTTCGCCGCTCGTTCTCGCCAGCGCGTAAGCGAAGCAGTCGCCGAAGTTCAGTGCCGCCTCGTGGTTGCCCTTGCCGAAACGACGCCACGCGTGGCGCGCGGCTTCGACCTGTTCATGCGTGACCGGCGTCAGCTCGATCTCGGCTTCCTCGACGAACGCGTCGAGCTCCGCATCGGTCGCGTGGCCGCGGCCGCCTACCACCATGGATGCTTCGAGGAGACTGGCGACCGACATGCGGCACGGCGATGCCGTCAGGATGGCCCGGGCGTAGCGTTCAGCGTCCGGTTCGCGGAACAGCACCGCCAGCACCGCCGAGGTGTCGACGATCACCTCGGCAGTCCCCGCTCGTCGTAGAGGAGGTCGCCGTGTTCCGCGGCCGAGGGCCCGGGCTCCAACCGCGCGGCGCAGCGCTCTCCGATGGCGAGCAGCCTCCGCACCCGCGCATCGATGTCGCACCGGCGCCTCTCCCGCTCAAGGCGGTCACGCAGCGCGACGGTGATCGCGCCGGTCATCGTCTCGCCGGTCAGTTGCGCGAGATCCGCGGCGAGCCGGCAGGTCTCCTCGTTCTTGATGTTGAGACTCATGGCGCGCGGTGGCTGGGTAGAAGAGCGTGAGCCCATTCTACCTCACTTGGTCGTCGATGGCCAGGGCGGCGAGGCTTCCGACGGGGATCATGATGATGCGCATCGGATGGGTCGGGCACCCTCATCCTGCAGTCGCCGGGCTACGTCGTGATCCACAGCGAGATGATCCACAACGCCCGCATCATCCCCATCGACAAGCCGCACGCCGACGTCAAGGTGCGGCAGTGGGAGGGCGACCCGCGCGGCCGCTGGGAGGGCAACACGCTGATCGCCGTGTTCACCCGCGGCCCCCGGCCGCAACCGACCAGCGGGTCGCCCGCGGCGTGCGGGGCGGCTCCGCCTTCAGTGTGCGCCGCCGGACGCACCCTGCTCGTGCGCGAGCAGCGCCTCCTTCACCGGCAGCCCCCCGCCGTACCCGACCAGCGTGCCGTCCGCCCCGATCACGCGGTGGCAGGGGACGACGATGGCCAGCGGGTTGCGGCCGTTGGCGGCGCCGACGGCGCGCGAGGCGGTCGGCCGCCCTATTCGCCGCGCCAGCTCGCCGTAGGAGACGGTCTCGCCGTAGGGGATGCGGCGCAACTCGTCCCATACCCGGCGCTGGAAGGCGGTGCCCGCGGGGGTGAGCGGCAGGTCGAAGTCGCGACGCTCGCCCTCGAAGTACTGCAAGATCTGCCGCTTCGCCTCCCGCAGGGATCCGGGCAGCGAACGGCGCCGTTCCCGCCACTCCGGATCCGGATCGCTCGCCGCGGCGTTGGGCAGGTCGATCCGCTCGATGCCGCCATCGTCGCCGACGACCCGCAGGGTTCCGATGGGGGTGTCGAAGTCGTGATAGGCCAAGCTCATACGGGATAGTGTCTCACGGGCCGGTCGCGTCGAAGACGCTCGAGTCGGTTCCGGTGCTGCCGGCGACGGCGCCGAGCATGGCCTGACCACCCGCCGCGGCGCGGCGGGTGGCGCGGCGCAGCGCCGGCCGCCACCCGGGCGGGGATGGGACGTCGGGGCACTCACCGCCGTCGGAGGCGGCGACGCTCCGCCGAGCCCGTGAGGGCGCGACGGGACACCATGCTACCATGCGGGCATTGGGGCATGCGGTCATCGGTCATGGGCTGCCCCACCCGGCCATGCGGGAGGGCGCTTGCCGGGAGGCCGCGGCCCGGGCGCTCGCGAGCTCGAGCCGGGGCGCGTGCCGAGGCCGCTCGATGGGAGACGAACAGGGGACGCTCGATGAAGCGCACGCAGATTCAGCTCGACGACGCCACCTACGAGGCGGTGCGGCGGAGGGCCTACGAACGGAACCGCTCGATGTCGTCGGTGGTGCGGGAGGCGCTGGCGAAGGCGTTCGGCGTGGAGCCCGGGGCGGAGAAGAGGAAGTGGACCATCGAGGACTTCACGTTCATCGGGATGGGAAGTGACCCCGACAACCGGCCCGATGCGCCGGTATCCGAGAACCACGACGACGCGCTGGCCGACGCCTACGCCGACTGGAACCGGCCGGGTCGAAAATGATCTTCGTGGACACGTCGGCGATCTTCGCGCTGGCGGACGGACGGGACGCCCGCCACGACGAGGCGACACGGTCGTTCGAGGCGCTTCTCCGGACCGGTCGGCGGCTGGTCACCCACAGCTACGTGCTGGTCGAGTCGATGGCGCTGCTGCAGCGCCGGCTGGGACACGCGAAGGCGATCGAGTTCGCGTCCGTCGCGGGGGCGTTCGAAATCGAATGGGTCGGCGAACGGCTGCACGACGCGGCGGTCCTGGCGCTGGGCGAGCAGCCGCGCGGCATCAGCCTGGTGGATCAAGTGAGCTTTCTCGTCATGCGCCGCCGCGGCATCCACGAGGCCTTCGCGTTCGACGCCGATTTCACGGCGGCCGGCTTTCGGCTGTTCGAAGCATGACGGTCGCCGCCGGCGTCCGCGGACGATCCGCCGCTGGATCCTCATTGCCTTTGAAAGATGAGCGTCGTGCGCACATGTTTCAAGGCTCCGGCATGAGTCCCGCCTTGCCGTGGCCTCGCTCGTCGATAGCCGCTGGCGCCCCGCCCCGGTTGGTTCGGCCGGACAGTAACGCCGCCGCCGTCACCGTTCCGGACGACCGCGCGGGGCACCTGCCGGCTGCATGTGCGTTCGGCCGGACAGCAACGCCGCCCGCCGTCACCACAGCCCCAGCAGGCGCCACCACAGGCTGCCGGCGCCCAGCCAGATGGTGATGTTCACCACGCTGATCAGCGCTCCGAGCCGCCACCACGTGCCGATGTCGACGTTCCCCGACCCGAACAGGATCGGCGCGGCGGCGGTGCCGTAGTGGGTCAGCGACGCGAACAGGTTGCTGAAGAACGCCAGCACGAGGGCGGCGAGGACCGGCGGCGTCCCCACTGCGAGGGCGACGGCCAGGAACGGGGCGTACATCGCGCTGACGTGGGCGGTGTTCGACGCGAAGAAGTAGTGCACGTAGAAGTAGATCAGGCACAGGGCGAGGAAGGCGGGGAGCCAGTGCCCCTCGCCGAGCACCCCGGACACGCGGTCGCTGAACCAGCCGACCAGGCCCAGCGTGCCGAGCTGGCTCGCCATCATCACGAGCACCGCGAACCAGATGAGGGTGTCCCACCCCTTGCGTTCGTCGAGGATGTCCTGCCAGGCGAGGGCGCCGGTGGCGAGCATCGCGGCCACGCCGGCCAGGGCGGTGGCGGTGGCGTTGATGCCGAGCTCGCCGCCCACGATCCAGAAGCCCAGGAGGAAGAGGAAGACGGCCACGAGGACCCGCTCGTCGCGCGACATGGGGCCCATCTCGCGCAGCCGTTCTCGGGCGAACGCCGGCGCCTCGGGGGTATGCGTGACCTCCGGGGGATACAGGCGGTAGATCAGCAGCGGCACGAGCAGCAGGCTCAGCATCCCGGGGACGAACGCGGCGGCGGCCCAGCCCGCCCAGGTGATGTTCACCCCTTGCTGCGCGGCGAGCTCGGCCGCGAGGGGGTTCGCGGCCATCGCGGTGAGGAACATCGCGCTGGTGACCACCACCCCCTGGTAGGCGGTGAACGTCAGGAAGCCCGCGACCCGGCCCTGGGTGCCGTCGGCGGCGTCGCTGCCGAGCGAGACGCACAGCGACTTGAGGATCGGGTAGATGACGCCCCCGCCGCGCGCCGTGTTGCTGGGAATGAAGGGCGAGAGGAAGAGGTCGGTGGCCACGATGCCGTAGCCGAGCCCGAGGCTCCGCTTCCCGAGGGCCCGCAGGAAGTGGTAGGCGATGCGCGCCCCGAGCCCCGTCCTGACGAAGGCGGTGGCGATGAAGAACGCCGCCACCACCAGCCACACCACGGTGTTCCCGAAGCCGGCCGTCGCCTCCGCGATGGTCAGGGTGCCGGACATCACCGCGAACGCCACCGACACGAACGCCATCGCCCCCATCGGCAGCGGGCGCAGGATGATGCCCACGATGGTGGCGACGAACACCGCGAGCAACTGCCACGCCCGCGGCTCGACCCCGTCCGGTGTCGGGACCAGCCACACGGCGGCGCCGACCGCGGCCACCACCCCGAGCCGGGCGGCGTCCACGCGGGGCGCGCGCGCGGGCGGATGCGGCGTGTTCTCGTCCATGGGTCACCGCGTCGACGCGGAGGCGTCGGCAGGAGCGCGGAGAAACGTCGTGCCGCTTGTCATCGGGCGCCCTTCGGGCGGGCGTGAGTTTATCGCATCCCCGGTTCGGTGAACGGAGGCGGACGTGCGAAGCGGGAAGTACTCCTCCGGTCGCGAAGCGCCGGCTGGCGACGACGCCGCGCCCTTTACAGTTCGGCGCATGTGACGGTCTCGAACGGCACGCGGTTGTCTGTCTCGCGATACCCGGCCGCCAAGCCGGCGAGATGCACCGCGGGACTCACTGATCGCTGCTCACACCCGGCGGCGTCGGGCACGTCATCCGCGCAACGGGCGAAGCTCGGCGGCGAGGTGGGCCGCGGGCAGCGCCCTGACGCGAGGAGCCAGCCGGTACAGGCGCTCCCCCGCGTGCACGACGTCGAGACGGTGTAGGCCCAGCGCCTCCAGGGCGGAACGCATGGACGCCGTCAGGCGCGGGGCCTCCGTCCGCTTGACCTCGAAGCCGTAACGCCGATCTCCGGCCAGGACGAGCAGGTCTATCTCGGCGCCGGAGTGGGTCGACCAGTGGAAGCACCGGTCGGCGGGCGCCTCCAGCAGATGCGTGATCTGCCGCACGACGAACCCCTCCCAGGACGCGCCGACCTTGGGATGCGAGACCACGGCCTCGCGCGTGCCCAGCCCGAGCAGGGCGTGGAGAAGCCCCGAGTCGCCGATGTAGACCTTCGGCGAACGCACCTGCCGCTTGGCGACGTTCTCGTGCCACGGCTGGAGCTGCTGCACGACGAAGACCGACGTCAGGAGATCGAGATAGCGCCGCACCGTGGTGTGGGCGACGCCGAACGCCCGGCCGAACTCGGCGCCGTTCCAGAGCTGGCCGTGCCAGTGGGCGAGCATCGTCCAGAACCGGCGCAGCGTGGTCGACGGCACCGTGTTCCCCAGCGCCGGCAGATCGCGCTCGAGGAAGGTCCGGATGAAGTCGTCGCGCCAGCGGCGGCTCGCCGCCGTCGAACGGGCGAGGTACGAGCGTGGAAACGCGCCGCGCAGCCACAGCCGATCGAGGTCGGCGACCTCGCGCAGGCCGAAGCCGTCGAGCTGGTGGAACGCCACGCGCCCGGCGAGCGTCTCGGAGGTCTGGCGGAGCAGCTCGGGCGACGCGCTGCCGAGGACGAGGAAGCGGGCCGGGGTCCGCGGACGGTCTGCCAGCACGCGCAGCAGCGGGAACAGGTCGGGCAGCCGCTGGACCTCGTCGAGCACCACCAGGCCGCGCAACGGCCGCAGCTCGAGGCCGGGGTCGGCCAGCCGGGCGATGTCCGCCGGGTTCTCGAGGTCGAACCAGGTGGCCGGACCCCGGCGCGCGGCCACGAGCTGGCGGGCGAGGGTGGACTTTCCGATCTGCCGGGCGCCCAGCAGGGCGACCACCGGGGACTCCCGCAGGAGCAGCGTCAACCGGCGCAGGTGATGCCGCCGCGCGACCTCCATTCATTGAATTATGAGCGCCGTATGCACATATTTCAAGTCTCAGGCGTGCGTCACCACAACCCCGGCAGGCGTTTCCGCAGGCGGTCGGCGTCGAGCCGGATGGTGATGTTCACCGCCGTGACGAGCTCCCCGGGCCGCCACGCCGGCCATCGTGGTGGCGATCCGGCACACGGAAGAGATCGGACGGTCGTTCGCGCCGGAAGCGCCGGCGCTGATCCGGACGCGCACGGCGGGCCGGGCGTGGCTGGTGAACGCGTCGTGCCGGGAGGCGTGCGGTGACGACCCGCGCCGCGGTGCGACAATGGAGGGGATGCGCAAGTTCAACATCGCGGGTCCCGTCGTGGCGGCGGACCACTACTGCATCCCCCCGCTGGAGCGGGTGAATCTGCAGGCGTTGCTCGAGCTGGTGCAGGACAAGACGTACTTCGTGCTGCACGCGCCGCGGCAGACGGGCAAGACGTCGGCGTTGCGGGCGCTGCGCGACCTGCTGAACAGCGGCGCGGCCGGGGAGTACCGCTGCGTCTACGCGGACTTCGAGATCGGTCAGCCGGCGCGGGAGGACACGGCGCGGGCGATGCGGCCTTGCTCGGCGAGCTGGCCCGCCAGGCGCACATGACGTTGGGTGACGACACGCCGGACGGATTGCGGGGCTCGGCACTGGAGACCGAGGGCGCCGACGGCGCCCTGATCGACGTGCTGTCCCGGTGGGTGCGGGCCGACCCGCGGCCGCTGGTGCTGCTGATCGACGAGATCGACGCGCTGGTGGGGGATACGCTGCTGTCGGTGCTGCGGCAGCTCCGCGCCGGCTACCCCGACCGGCCCGGCCGCTTCCCGCACAGCGTGATCCTGTGCGGGGTGCGGGACGTTCGGGACTACCGCATCCGCTCCAGCGCGCAGAACGCGCTGGTCCTCGGCGGCAGCGCGTTCAACATCGAGTCGAAGTCGTTACGACTGGGCGACTTCACCGAGGCAGAGATGCGGGCGCTGCTGGGGCAACACACCGAGGAGACCGGACAGGTGTTCACCGAGGATGCGCTGGCGCTGATCTGGACGCGGACGGCGGGGCAGCCGTGGCTGGTGAACGCGTTGTGCCGCGAAGCGTGCTTCGAGAGCGAGGCTGGCCGAAACCGCGCCCGCGCCATTACGGCGGACGACATCCTGGACGCCCAGGAACAGTTGATCCTGGCCCGCGTGACCCACCTGGACGATCTGGCCGACAAGCTGCGCGAGGATCGCGTGCGCCGCGTGGTGGCGCCGATGCTCACCGGCGCCACGGACCGGAGGAGCTACGCGGACCGGAACCGGGATGTGGAGTACGCCCGCGACCTGGGCCTGCTGGCGCAGCACGACGCGAAGCGCATCGCCAACCCCATCTACGCGGAAGTGATTCCGCGCGAGCTGACGTGGGTGGCGCAGGACGACGTCGAGGCGGAGACCGCGTCGTACGTGCTCGCGGACGGCGGGCTGGACGTGAACCGGCTGCTCGCCGACTTCCACGGGTTCTTCCGTGAGCATTCGGAGCACTGTACGCAGCGCTTCGACCGGTACCAGGAGGCCGGCCCGCAACTGCTGCTGCAGGCGTACCTGCAGAAGGTGGTGAACGGGGGAGGCCGTCTCGAGCGCGAGTACGCCCTGGGCCGCGGACGCGTGGACCTGCTGATCCTGTGGCCGCACGGGGGCCGCACCCGCCGGTTCGTCGTCGAGTGCAAGGTGCGCCGCGACGGCCTGGAGCGGACGATCCGCGAGGGGGTCGAGCAGACGCGGGGCTACATGGACCGTTGCGGGGCGGAGTCGGGCCACCTGATCGTCTTCGACCGTTCGGACGACAGGACGTGGAGGGAGAAGATCTTCCGCCGCGAAGCGCCGGCCGATGAAGGCGCCGCGCCGGTCACCGTCTGGGGCATGTGACGTGGAGCGTGCGGGGCTGTCGGCTCGCATCCTCGACGACACTGCAAACGAAGTCGTTTGCCAGTCTTGCCTGAGTCCGCGACAGGATCGGTTTCGGGAATGATGGAGCTGGACACTGAAGCTCACTGAGGTAGCGTCTGTCGCGCTGAGGAGCGCGGTGGGGTTGCCACAATGCAGGCGATGCGCTTCTTCAACACCGAGGGTCCGGTCCGGGCGGGTGATCATTACTGCATTCCGCCGCTGGAGAGGGTCGACCTCGACCACGTGCTGGACCTGGTGCGGAGCAAGAAGTACTTCGTGCTGCACGCGCCGCGGCAGACGGGAAAGACGTCGGCGCTGCTCGCGCTCCGCGACCTGCTGAACAGCGGCGCCGCCGGCGACTATCGCTGCGTCTACGCGAACTTCGAGGTCGGGCAGGCGGCGCGCGAGGACACGGCACGGGCGATGCGCGCGATGCTCGGCCAGTTGGCCAGCAGAGCGGAAACGACGCTGGGGGACCCGACGCCGGGCCGGCTGCGGCAGGCGGCGCTGGCCGACGCGGGACCGGACGGTGCGTTGTTCGAGGTGCTCTCCCGGTGGACCCAGGCCGACCCCCGACCGCTGGTGCTCCTGATCGACGAGATCGACGCGCTGATCGGCGACACGCTGCTGTCCGTATTGCGGCAGCTCCGCGCCGGTTACGACCAGCGCCCCCGGCACTTCCCGCACAGCGTGGTCCTGTGCGGCGTGCGGGACGTGCGCGACTACCGCGTCCACTCCACCTCGCAGAACGCGCTGGTACTCGGCGGAAGCGCGTTCAACATCCGGTCGAAGTCGTTGCGACTGGGCGACTTCACGGAAGCGGAGACACGAGCGCTCCTGGCCCAGCACACCGAGGAGACCGGGCAGGCCTTCGCGCCGGAAGCGGTGGAGCTGATCTGGAACCGCACGGCGGGGCAGCCGTGGCTGGTGAACGCGCTGGGGTGGGAGGCGTGCTTCGAGAGCGGGGTGGGCCGAGACCGCTCGCGCGCGATCGTCGCCGACGATATCGTCGACGCCCAGGAGCGGCTGATCCTGGCCCGCGTGACGCACCTGGACAACCTGGCCGACAAGCTGCGCGAGGAGCGGGTGCGGCGCGTGGTGGCCCCGATGCTGACCGGCGCCGCAGACCGGGACAGCTACGCCGACCGGGCCCGCGACGTGGAGTACGCGCGCGACCTGGGCCTGCTGGCGCAGGACGACGCAAAGCGGATCGCCAACCCGATCTACGCGGAGGTGATCCCGCGCGAGCTGACGTGGGTGGCGGAGGACGACGTCGAGGCGGAGACGGCGTGGTACGTGGACGCCGGCGGCGGGCTGGACGTGGACAAGCTCCTGGAGGCGTTCCAGCGGTTCTTCCGCGAGCACTCGGAGCACTGGACGCATCGCTTCGACCGGTACCAGGACGCGGGGCCCCAACTGTTGCTGCAGGCGTATCTTCAGAAGGTCGTGAACGGTGGCGGCCGCATCGAACGGGAGTACGCCCTGGGCCGGGGGCGCGTCGATCTGCTGATAGTCTGGCCGCACGGAGGCCGCGACCGGCGGTTCGTCGTCGAGTGCAAGGTGCGCCGCGACGGGCTGGAGCGGACGATCCAAGAGGGCGTCGAGCAGACGCGGCGCTACATGGACCGTTGCGGGGCCGAGTCGGGGCACCTGGTGGTCTTCGACCGCTCGCCGTCCAGGACGTGGGAGGAGAAGATCTTCCGCCGCGAAGAGTCGGCCGGCGGCGCTGCGCCGGTCACCGTCTGGGGCATGTGACCGGCGGAGACCACGAGCCGGCCTTCGAGTACCGCGCTATTGCGTGTCGTGGGCCATTCGATGGTACTGTATGCGATATCGAACCGCCGTCGAATGGCGCCGGTTCGGCGCAAGGAGCCAGAATGCTCGAATCGGATTCAGCCGCGTCCATTCGCGACGTGCTCGATCGCGCGATCGCCGATGTGGCGAAGATGGAGTATGCTCGGTTGACGGTAGGAATGGATCTTGAGGGGCGGAAACAGCATGTGGACGGTGCTCTTGAGTCACTGAAAGATCTCGGCCGAGGGGGTAAGCCCTACTATGACGAATGGATCGCTCTCTTCTACCTTACTTGGCACCAGCCACGCCACATCCATCTGGCGTCACTAGTGTCCCACATTTTTGGCGATTTTAGGCCCACGTCAGCGACAACTGGGGGTCGGGAGGGTCAGAACCCGGTGGCGACGGCGTCGTGAGAAGATCCAGGAGTGGCCGACGTTCAAACAGGTTGAGCTGGAGCACCTGCAGCATCTTGTAAAGGCTCCAACTCACTCGCATGAGGAACTTGAGATACGCCAACAGCAGGTACATGCACATCGCCACCCACAACTGCGTCAAGACCGCGTTCTTCGACCGGCCCACGAACCGCTTCACCTTCAGATGTTGCTTGATCCACTTGAAAA
Source organism: Vicinamibacterales bacterium (assembly GCA_965215105.1). GTDB lineage: Bacteria > Acidobacteriota > Vicinamibacteria > Vicinamibacterales > UBA8438 > JAJEEA01. Next base: position 3,176,716 of record OZ244051.1, on the reverse strand, counting down.
ACAGCTCGATCTGCCATCGCGATTTGTAGATGTCCGCAATCGTCTTCGCCACCCACGTCGTGTTGTTGGTCACGAATACGTACCGATTCTTCGTTTCCGGGTCCTTATAGACCACCCGTCGCAGCGGCTCACCATATGCCTTGCGGCCCCGAGCGCTCGTCAGCTCCATCGTCTCGTCGCTGATGACCCCGGTCCCGGGGCGGACGGCGTGCGCTTTCGTGACCCGATACCGCACGCCCCGCTTCAGGCGCGTCACAAAGGTCACGCCCCGCGCCTGCAACTGATGGAACCACTTGAAGTCCAGATACGCGCGGTCCGCCACGACCACGCTGCCGGCCGGAAACTCCCAGATGCGGGCCGCCGTGACGTCGGCGGTTTTGCCGTCGGTCACCCTGACGAAGGTCGGCAGATGGCCGCCGTGATCCAGTCCGACGTGCAGCTTGACGGCCGCCTTCGTGCGTCGAAACGACGCCCACGGGAAGACCGACAGACACAAGTCGATGGTGGACGCATCGACGGAGTACAACTTGTTCCTGAACCGAAAGCCGTGCCTCGGCGCGCGTTCCTGGCAGCGGCTCAACAGGCGTCCGAACAACGCTTCGTAGAGGGTGTACGGCTGCTCGGTGTTGACCCGCGCCAGCGACGAGCGGCTGACCACCGTCCTCACGCCGAGGTGATAGAGCTTGCGCCCCTGGGCGCTGAGGTTGCTCACGATGTCCCGCAGGCTCTGTCGGCCCGTCAACTGCGCCACGCCGAGGGCCACGAACTGCGCCCAGCGGCTCATGACGCGCAGCCCCTGGCCGCACTGGTGCTCGCGCGCCTCGGCGTCGAATTCATGTCTCGGAAGGAACCTGAGGAGTTGCGCGAAGACTGTGTTATGATGGGCCACGGCTTGGATCTCCTGTCTTTTGAATGACTTGAGGGCCAAATCATTCTACCAGATCTGGAAGGTTCAAGCCGCCTCTATTTGAAGGTGTGTGGGACAGTAGTGATCTGGCGTACACCGTGCTCCGTCAACAAGTCTCTAAACAACACACGCCGAGACACGTCATCGACTTCGGATGCGGTGCGTGGGCTGCCCAGATCGCCCTGGCTATCCTGACCACCGAGAAGCCGGAATTGCAGGGCCTCTCCGTCCATGGAATCGACTGCAGCCGGCCAATGAGACAGATGGGCGAACGGTTGTGGCACGGATTTCGGGAGCTGGTGGGGGACAACGCGCAGGATCCCGTTTTCCGGCTCCTGAAAGAGACCCTCGACTCCATGACGGATGCCTGCACTTGTCACGCCTCCTACGACGCATTTATGTCACATGGTACTGTGGAACCTTCTGCATCTGACGACTGCTGGCTCACGGCTTTTCATGTCGTGTATCAGTCGAGCCGGCAGAAACTAGAGACAGTATTCCAGCGTATCCGTCGGGATTGCACGCCTGTGCTGGAGCTACTGACTACGGATGACCTTAAGCGTAAACATGCGACGTTCTTTGGAGGATCAGATCTGACTATAGAGCAGACTCCTTGGGGACAGGAGGAACTTGAGCGAACTACGCAATGGCGCCGAGCATTACGGCATCGTCTGGGAGCGGAAGGAACTAAAGACCTGATAGACAACTACTTGAGCAAGCCTGTCAGGTGGAACCCATTGAGCAACAGAATAGAGGGCGATACAGTTATGATCCGGGGCGGGACGTAATGACCAATCCAGATGCGCAGTTGTCGTTGTTCGAGGAGCGTCCGTCGCAGCCGCAGCGGCGCCCGGAACGGCTGGGCCGCGTGGGCGTCGAGTACACCGCGGCCCGCGACATCCTCACCCGGGCGACCGGCTTCATGGACGCCTACGACTTTACGCTGAACCCCTACGCCGGTTGCTCGTTCGGTTGCACCTACTGCTACGCCGCGTTCTTTTCTCACAGCCCGGAGAAACGCGACTCCTGGGGCCGTTGGGTCGACGTCAAGGAGAACGCCGTCGAACGTCTACGGCGCCGCCGCGGCAGCCTCGATGGCAAGCGGATCTACATGAGCAGCGTCACCGATCCGTATCAGCCCATCGAGCGCCAGCTCAGGCTTACTCGCGGACTGCTGGAAGGCCTCGCGCAGCATCGCCCGAAGTTGGTGGTGCAAACGCGGAGTCCTGACGTGGTGGATGACGCTGAGCTGTTTCGCGAGATCGTCGATCGGGGCGGACGCGTTCAGGTAAACATGACCGTGACGACGGATGACGAGGAGGTCCGGCGCACGTTTGAGCCGTTCTGTCCAAGCAATGCGGCCCGGCTGAGTGCTGCGCGGGAGTTGCGAGCGAGAGGCATCGATACGTGCGTCACGATGACGCCGCTGTTGTTGGTGCGGAACGCGCGGCGGTTCGTGGACGACCTGCTGAACACGGGAATCCGGAACTTCATCGTCCAGCCGTTTCACTTTCAGCGCGGCAAGTTCGTCGCCGGAACCCGGGACGCGGCGTTGAGCCTGATGGCCGAGAAGCTGTCGAGCGACCGGAAGAAGTTCCGGGAGGCGTATCTGACGCATTATCGAGCGGTTCGCGAAGTACTCATGGAGCGACTGCCGGGGCTCGGCGAGGGCAAGGAGGGATTCCAACCGCCCTTCTGATACGGTCCCGGTCGTGGCCAGCCTCGTCGTCCAGCGTGATGGACCTGTTTCTGGGTCGATCCGAGGTGTGTCCGGGAGCCTTGCCTGCAGCTTGCTACCGCCTGACGTACTTGCGGATCCGCTGCGGGCCGACGTCGGCGGCGTAGACGTTGCCCTCCCGGTCGGCGGTGATGCCCGAGGCCCCCGAGATGCGCAGCTCGTCCTGCCGGTCGAGATCCGGATCAGGGATGTACGCGTGGACCGTCCCGTCCACCGCGCTGCCGATGTAGATGCCGCGGTCGAAGCCGGGGTTGTTCCGCGCGTTCGAGGTCGAGTCGGTGACGTAGAGCACGTCGTCCTCGTCGATGAACATGCTGCCGGGTCGCCCGAACTGCAGCCACGCGGGGACGAAGGTGCCGTCCGGCTCGAAGATATGCACGCGGCCGTTCGAACGGTTCCCGACGAACAGCCGCCCGCGGCTGTCCAGGGTGAGAGGGTGTGGGCTGGTCGTCTGGCTGGCGTTGGAGTCGTTGGTCCAACGTTTGCCAACCACGCCGCCGGGGACTTGGCCGCGCCGGGCGGGCTCTGGACCGAACAGCAGTATCGCCGTCTGTCCGATCACGGCCGCGCGCGAGCGCTGTTTCGCGAAGTCAGGGCCGGGGAGCGGGACCGGCGGTCGGGGGCGGTCCTGACGGATTCGCGTACTTGTAGAAGCGCGACTCGAGCAGACGCATGCGCTCCTTGTACAGCTCCTTCTGATCGGCGGCGGTAACGTCGAACGCGCGGACGAAGAACCGGCAGTCGTTGTCGACGCTCCATCGGTAGATGCGTTGCGTCTGCGTCCGGAACTGCGCCGGGCTGAGCGCTTGGCCGGTCTGGATCGGGGCGAGTTCGTCCCGGAGCTCGGTCCGTTGGCCCTCATGCTGGGGCGCGCGGGTTGGCCGCAGGACATAGCCGACCGGAGTCAGCGCCACGTCGAAGAGGTACGCGACGCGGTTGTCGTCGTTGTACCAGCAGCTCGGGTGGTCGGTGCCCCCGCGACCCCGCGCCTGCGCCTCGAGACGTGCGATGCGCTGGCGGGCGCGGTCGAGAGCGGCCGCAAGATCGATGTCCCTGTCGGCGGCCTGCTCGCGCCAGCGCTCGGCGTCGCGGACCATCTGCTCTATTGCCTGCGGCGTCGCCTCCGCGCCGCTCTCTGCAAGCGCTTCGTCGATCGCCCGGTGGGCGTCTATGACGTCCGGCATCTCCTCCGCGGTTACGCCGGCTTCACGACCCGCTTCCGCGATCTTGGCGATCGTCTCCAACACCTCCTGCGTCGGTTCGATGCCCGCTTCGCGGAGGAACTCGTCGAGCGCTCGGTGGGCGGCGTCCTGCTCCAGCGCCTCGCGCGCTTCCTGCAAGCGGGAGACAATCGCCCGCGGGGACGGATCCGGCATCGACGGATCGAGATCGCGAACCAGTTCCCGCCAGTTGTCGGCGTCGTTCCGGTCTTCCGCATGCCCCTGCAAGGCGTCCAGCATCGCTTCGGGCTCGATGCCGCGTTGAGAAAGCACCTGCCGGATAGCTTCGAACCGCGCGAGATCCTGCTCGACTGCTCGCCGGCGGTCGGCTTCGCGGCCGAGTAGCGCGGTCAGCGCCAGGAGCAGCACGAAGATGATCAGGATGGCGGTCTCGGCCATCGTCAGGCCGAGGACGAGGCCGCGCGGGAAGGTCCGTGCGCGATCCGAGGAGGTCATCGGCGCCACCTCGATAACCAGGAGCGGCGCCGCGGACGCGCAGAGCCTCTTCGGCCCAGGACCGCGAGTGTCTCAGAGGCCTGCGTCAGTTCTTCGGTCACGGCGCGTAGCCGTTCGCCTGACTGCGAGAGCGCATCCCGCACGGCGCCGAGCTCACTTGCGGCGTCGCTGGCGGCCTCGTTAAACCCAGCCAGCCGGTCGCTGGCGGACCGAAACGCTCCGGCCGCATCGCGCGAGTTGCTCGCGGCGTCGGCGATGGCCGCGGCGACGACCTTCTGCCCCTGCAGCGCCTCGGTAAGCGCGGCCTGCGCACGTTCGTGGGCGGCCAGCGCCCGCTCGCGCGCCGCGTCGGCCTGCCGCAACCCGTCGAGCGACGCCTTGAACTCGGCCGCCGCCGCATGGAGATCGTTCGATGCCGGTCGGACGGCGTCGCGGAATGCGTCCGGGAAGTCGACGGCCCCGATGCGCTCGGCCTGCGCCTGGAGGGAGTCGCGGACGGCGCTTGCACCGTCCGCGAGGGCACTTGCATGCTGCTCGGCGCCCTGGAGCAGAGCGCCGATGCGCGTATCGACCTGCGCGGCGGCGCGCTCAAGGCCGGCCTGCAGGGCGGTCGCGGCTGGACCTGCGGCGTCGATCAGAATCTGCCGGAAGTCGACGGCCTGCATCCGTGCTGCCTGCGCCTCGAGCGCTGCGCGGATGCTGCCGGCGCCGGCATCCAGATCGTCCGCGCGCTGGCCGATGGCCGCGCCGACGGAGTCGGTGCGGGTGCGGAGCCGCTCGACGGCCTGCTCGAAGGCGATTAGGGCGGCGGCGCTGCTCTCCAGTTCCTGCGCGCGGGCCACGATGGCCTCGGTCGCCAACTCCGTTCCGGTCTCGAAGTTGGTTATGGTCTGCTCGATCGAGAGCGTGCGCTCGATCGTCTTCGATACTGCGTCATGAACGCGGCCGGCGTCCTGCGCCAGCCGGTCGCGAAGGCTCTTGAAGTCTTCTTGCAGGCGCTCGCGAAAATCCTTGAAATCGTCGACCGTGTACTCCAGTTCGGTTCGGAGCCGGCGGCCCGAGCTTGCCAGATCCAGACGCGCCGAGGACTCGATCTCGGCCGGGTCGTCGGCTCCGGTGCGGCCCAGAAGAATGCGCAGGGCCATGCCCAGGATGGTGGTGGAGATGGCGATGCCGAAGTTGGTGACGATGGTCTCGGTGTCTTCCTGCGCCGTGCTGAACCGGTACAGCGAGTGGCCGAGGGAGGTCAGCGTGTAGAGGAAACCCAGGTAGTACAGGTTGTCGCCGGTGGCCCCGGGCTTGGGCGCCCCGGCGCGGAAGTCCCAGAGCTGGGCGGCGTACCACAGCATCAACACGCAGGGCACGAGGGTGACGACGAACTGGTTGTCGACCCACGCCTTCAGCGCCAGGATGGACACCACGCCGAGGATGAAGAACCGGAAGAAGATCCAGCGGTCCTTCTCCACCGACCAGCCGCCGCCCCGTCCCGATCTACCGCCCATCAGTTCAGTCCGTCGATCCGGGACGCACGCTCCAGCCTCCCGCCCTGGGCTGCGAACCACCGTTCCCAGAACTCGACGAGCCTGCTCGTGCTCTCGAACCGCTCGTGCTCGCGCCGCTGGACGAACAGGACGTCGATCCTCACGTCCTGCAGGTTCGTGCGCAGAGCATCCGCGCCGGCGGTGCGGTCGAAGGCGTCGTAGTCGAGCCGCTGGCGGTAGAGCGACAGATGCTCGGAATGCTGCATGAGGTCCGAAACCACGATCAGGCGCTTCGGGACCGCCACGTGTGCGCGCCGCGCGAACAGCGTCACCGAGATCGCCTGCAGGTTCTCCATCAGGGGCGATACGGAGGCCTGATCCCGGTCCAGGAGATTCCGGAACAGGCGTTCGAACGGCTCTCGGAAGCCCTCCTCGAGCCGACGTCGAATCAGCTCCGGATTCTGGATCAGCGGGTTGGCCGCGTCCGGGTCACCCGGGTTGCAGACGGTGAGCAGCGGGGGAAACAGCTCGCCGCCTCGGGCGATCGGCGAGGTCTCGTAGGCGACGATCATCTCGTCTGCCTGGCTGGACGACACCAGATCGTCGAGGCGACCGAGGACATCGGCCCGGCTGGTCGGACCGACCCGGTCCGTCGTGTCCACGAGGATCGCGGTGACCCGACTCGGGCCGGCCTCCGGGCACAGGGTCTCCGGGTCGCGGGGCACGGCTTCCGGGCGGAAGTGAAAAAGTGCAGCTGCCGCGAGAAAGGCGACGACCAGCAGGGTGACGCCGCCCGCCACCGGCCCATTCCATCCGGCTGCGTGTTTTCGCCGCCGCTGGCGTGGACCCGTGCTCCGGATGCTCCGGTTGGATCTCGGGGGCATTCGGATTAACGGGTCGGTCCCGGCTTCCTCGCCTGAACGAACGCTCTGTCCAGGCTGTTTCGTGGTCTCATGATCCGCACTCGGACGGTGGCGCGGCCAGCCACTAGCCGGTGGTTCCCGCCACGGCGGCGGTGTGGATGCCTGCCGTCGGTTGTGGAGGAGCAGTTCGAAGGAGTCTGGTCTGTACCGCGTCGTAGTGCTCGCTGATCCGATTGGTCGCCTGCTGGTCGTGCTCCTGGATCTCCGGGATTCGTTCCTCCGTCAGCGGGTCCACGTCGGCGGTGCTCAGCGGATGTTCGACCTGGGGACGCAGCAGACACCAAGGGGTCCTGTGTACCAGCGGAACGCCCCCGTCCGAACGGGCCTTGCGGTTCGCCTCGCGGTACTCCTCGATCAGCGCCGCTCCCCCCTGTTGGAGCCGATCGACGTGGCTGTCGAACTCCCTGACCCACCGCTCGCAATCCTTGAGGACGCGCAGACGTTCCCGGGGCCGCTTCTCGGCTTCGTGCGCGATGCGCTTGATGCGGTCGAGCGCCTCCTCGCGGATGTCGGCCAGATCCTCGCTGGCGTCGTTCCGCGCGTCGAGATGTGCTTCGCGCGCCTTTCGTGCGACGCGATCCAGCTTGCCGTATCCGGGATAGGCGTCGTCGCGTTTCCACCCCTCGTAGAGTGCGACGAGCGAGAAGATGATGCCCATGAGGAGCAGCAGCCAGGACTCGGCGTCCTGAAGGCCGAAGGGGGCATCCGTCATATCCGTCATCCGCCCGACCACTTCGACGCCGGCGCTGCCGATCAACTCGCCGGAGACCTCGCGGTAGTGCGCGACGCCGAGGTTCAACGTGAACAACAGGCCCGCGTAGACGACCATGCAGCTTCCTGCGAGCAAGCGCCACGGGGAACTGATGTGGCGGAGGTAGCGGCTGACCGGGCCGAAGAAGAGGAACGGCGGCAGGAGGTTCGCCAGACTGACGACGAAAGCGACGGTGTAGGCGCCCAACAGACCGAGTTCGTTGCCCTTGGCGAGCCAGACCGAGTTGGCGAAGCTCTCGACGACGAACAGGAAAGCCACGAGGCCCCACAGGAACACGCTCCAGCCGACGTCGGGGTAGGTCGGCGACCTGGACAGTCCGTTCTCCGCGCGGAACTTGGCGAGGTCCTCCACGCGTTTGTCGGCCTCGACCCGCTTGTGGTGGAGGTCGAGGCTCCTCATCCCTTCGAGCTGATCGAGTCGGGCGATCGCATCCCGCTCGGCGCGATTGATGTCTCCCCGCCAGTCCGAGTCCTGGATCTCCTCAAAGTGCTTTTGCGCCTCATGCAGTCGATCCGAGAGAGAGGAATGAGCTTCCCTCTGGAGGTTCTCGATCACGTCGACGATCGGATGCTCGTGCGGGTCCTGATCGGCTTCGAGCCCGGGCAGGTCCTGCTGACCCGCCTCGTACCCGAGGGTGACCGGGGAGATCTGGCCCCGCAACGGGCCCAGATCCACGTCCTTGAACGCTTCAGTCATACGCGTCCTACCAGCGAACCGCGCCGGCTCGTGATCCGAGTCGAGCTGATTTCCGCCGCCGGGCGGGGGGAAGCCCACGCCGGGCCTTCCGGGCCTTGGCGGTCCTCTCGGTCATTCTCGGCCGTCGCGGGACGGGGGGCACCCCACGAACGGGTCGATTCGCCGCCATTCGCCGGCCGCTCGTGCCCCCACCGTCCATGTTCGCGGAGCATGAGCGGAATGATACTGCACACCCCATGCGAGAACGGCGCCTGTGTTCTCGACGTTGTCCGGGGTCGGCGCGAGCCACAGCGCCGTCCTGACGGCGGCCATCACCCTGAGCCGGGCCGCGTCGACGCGGGGAGTGCGGGTGGGTCGTGACGGCGTACCTCGACCCATACGACGGTACTGTACACGGGATCGTCGAGATGTGGCGCGGCGAAGCGTGCGCGGGTGTGGCGCGTGCCGGCTGCGGCTCCCGGGGGTCGCGGACCGCGGCGGCGCACCAGAAGGCCGATGGTGCGGCGGGTGCCGGCGCGGCGCACGTCGGCCGGGACCTCGATCGAGGCGGACACGCCCGCGATCTTGTGAGAGCGGTCGGAGCCCGGTGCGAGGACGAGGCGGCCGGCTACGGCCCGACGTACTTCCGGATGCGCTGCGGGCCGACATCGGCCGGGTAGAGGGTCGAGGATGTAGGCGTGGACGGTCCCGTCCACCGCGCTCCCGATGTAGATTCCGCGGTCGAAGCCGGGGTTGTTCCGCGCGTTCAAGGTCGAGTCGGTGACGTAGAGCACGTCGTCCTCGTCGATGAACATCCCGCTCGGCCGCCCGAACTGCCCCCACTCGGCGACGAACGTGCCGTCCGGCTCGAAGACCTGCACGCGGCCGTTCGAGCGGTCCCCGACGAACACCCGCCCCCGGCTGTCCAGCGCGATGGTGTGGGGCTGGTCGAACTCGCCGGGGCCGTCGCCGGGGCCGCCCCACGTCAGGAGGAGCGGCCGTGCCGGTCGAACTGCACCACGCGGTTGTTCGGACCGTGACCACCGGAGACGGCCGGCGACGGGGCCTCACCTGTCATCGTCTGGGGCATGTGACGGCCTCGAACCGCACGCGGTTACCTGTTTCGCGCTGACCTCCAAGCCGGGCCACGCCGACCTCGACGCGGCGGGATGTCCGGTGACGACCCGCGCTGTGGTGCGACAATGGAAGGGATGCGCAAGTTCAACATCGCGGGTCCCGTCGTGGCGGCGGACCACTACTGCATCCCCCCGCTGGAGCGGGTGAATCGGGAAGAGTTGCTCGACCTGGTGCGGGACAAGACGTACTTCGTGCTGCACGCGCCGCGGCAGACGGGCAAGACGTCGGCGTTGCGGGCGCTGCGCGACCTGCTGAACAGCGGCGCCGCCGGGGACTACCGTGGCGTATACGCGGACTTCGAGATCGGTCAGCCGGCGCGGGAGGACACGGCGCGGGCGATGCGGGCCTTGCTCGGCGAGCTGGCCCGCCAGGCGCACCTGACGTTGGGTGACGACACGCCGGACGGTCTGCGGGGCGCCGCACTGGAGGCCGAGGGCGCCGACGGCACCCTGATCGACGTGCTGTCCCGGTGGGCGCGGGCCGACCCGCGGCCGCTGGTGCTGCTGATCGACGAGATCGACGCGCTGGTGGGGGATACGCTGCTGTCGGTGCTGCGGCAGCTCCGCGCCGGCTACCCCGACCGGCCCGGCCGCTTCCCGCACAGCGTGGTCCTGTGCGGCGTGCGGGACGTTCGCGACTACCGCATCCGCTCCTCCGCGCAGAACGCGCTGGTGCCGGGCGGCAGCGCATTCAACATCAAGTCCGAGTCGTTGCGCCTGGGCGACTTCAGCGAGACGGACACGCGGGCGCTGCTGGCGCAACACACGGCCGAGAGCGGGCAGGTATTCACCGAGGACGCGTTGGCCACGGTCTGGACGCGGACGGCGGGGCAGCCGTGGCTGGTGAACGCGCTTTGCCGCGAGGCGTGCTTCAAGAGCGAGGCGGGCCGCAACCGCGCCCGCGCCATCACCGCGGACGACATCCTGGAGGCCCAGGAGCGGCTGATCGTGGCCCGCGTGACGCACCTCGACGATCTGGCCGACAAGCTGCGCGAAGATCGCGTGCGGCGGGTCGTGGCGCCGATGCTGACCGCCGCCGCCGACCGGAGGAGCTATGCCGATCGGAACCGCGACGTGGAGTACGCGCGCGACCTCGGCCTGCTGGCGCAGCACGACGCGAAGCGCATCGCCAACCCCATCTACGCAGAGGTGATTCCGCGCGAGCTGACGTGGGTGGCGCAGGACGAACGTCGAGGCGGAGACCGCGTCGTACGTGCTCGGGGACGGCGCGCTCGACGTGAACCGACTGCTCGCGGACTTCCAGCGGTTCTTCCGCGAGCATTCGGAGCACTGGACCCAGCACTTCGACCGGTACCAGGAGGCCGGCCCGCAACTGCTGCTGCAGGCGCATCTGCAGAAGGTGGTGAACGGGGGAGGCCGTCTCGAGCGCGAGTACGCGCTGGGCCGCGGACGCGTGGACCTGTTGATCGTGTGGCTGCACGGGGGCCGCACCCGCCGGTTCGTCGTCGAGTGCAAGGTGCGGCGCGACGGCCTCGATCGCACGGTGCGGGAGGGGGTCGAGCAGACGCGGGGCTACATGGACCGTTGCGGGGCGGAGTCGGGCCACCTGATCGTCTTCGACCGCTCGACGGACAGGACCTGGCAGCCTGTGGCAAAAGTCGGGATTCAGGGATCGACAGAATGGGCCTGACGTACTAAACTCGCACGTATGGCGATGGGCACGACGCGTGACGACGGGTCTCAGCAATCGATGTGGTTGGCGACGGGCGAGCTGCCGCGAAGCGCGGGGCATCCGTTCTACGAACGGCTGAACCAGGTTCTGGGTGCGGCGGGGTTCGACGCGTTCGTGGAAGGCCTGTGCGCGAAGTTCTACGCGGTGATGGGGCGGCCGAGTCTGGCTCCGGGCCGGTATTTTCGGCTGCTGCTGATCGGGTACTTCGAGGGGCTGGACTCGGAGCGTGCGATTGCGTGGCGGGCGGCGGATTCGCTGAGCGTGCGATCGTTTCTGCACTTGTCAGCGCCGGCCTCGCCTCCGGACCATTCGACGATTTCGCGAACGCGGCGTCTGTTTTCGGTGGAGACTCACGAGGCGGTGTTCACGTGGGTGTTGCAGCAGTTGGCGGAGTCGGGCTTGGTTCAGGGGAAGACGTTGGGCATCGACGCGACGACGCTGGAAGCGAACGCGGCGATGCGGGCGATCGTGCGTCGGGACACGGGGGAGGACTACAACACGTTCCTGACGCGTCTGGCGAAGGCGTCCGGCATCGAAACGCCGACGGCGGAGGAGTTGGCTCGTTTTGACCGGAAGCGGAAGAAGAAGACGTCGAACGAGGAGTGGACGCACCCCCACGACCCGGACTCGAAGGTCGCGAAGATGAAGGACGGCAGCACGCACATGGCCCACAAGGTGGAGCATGCTGTTGACCTGGGGACGGGTGCGGTGGTTGGTGTGACGCTTCAGGGTGCGGAGAAGGGCGATACGGAGACGGTGGTGGAGACGGCGGTCACGGCGGCGGAGCAGGTGGAGGCGGTGTTGCCGGAGGGGTCGGGAGTTGCGGAGATGGTTGCGGACAAGGGCTACCACAGCAACGAGACGCTGGTGGGTCTGGCTGCGGTGGGTGTTCGGAGTTACATTTCGGAACCGGACCGGGGCAGGCGCTCGTGGAAGGAACACCCGGAGGCTCGGGACCCGGTGTACGGGAACCGGCGTCGGATTCGGGGCAAGCGGGGCCGTCGCTTGCTGAAGAGCCGCGGCGAGGTTGTGGAGCGGACGTTCGCGCATGCGTATGAAACGGGCGGCATGCGGCGGGTTTACCTGCGGGGCCACCCGAACATTCTGAAGCGCCTGCTGGTGCACGTGGCGGGACTGAACCTCGGGCTGCTTCTGCGTCACCTGACCGGGGTCGGCACGCCCCGGAGCCTGCAGGGGCGGGCGTTTTCCGTCATTTGCGGTCTGATCGGGCGCCTGATCGACCTCTGGAGGCGTCTGACGGGCTCCTGGGGCGTCAATTGGCCGCGGGCGGCTCCCGTCGGCTCAATCGCTCATCGCGAAGCAGCCTGAACGAGCCGGATCGGCGGCCGGACTTCTCCCACGGGCTGCTGGAGGGAGAAACTCTTCCGCCGCGAAGCGTCCGCCCGCGACGGCGCGGCGCAGGTCACCGTCTGGGGCATGTGACCGGGACCGTGCGGGGCTGTCGAGTCTTGACAGTCATGCGTGAGTCCGCGACAGGATCGGTTCAGGAATGATGGAACTGGACACTGAATTGGCGTCTCTCGCGCGGAAGTCGCTCGATCGCGCCATCGCCGACTTGGCCGAGGCCGAGTATAGCCGGTTGAGTACAGAGGGGAGGCTTGGCACCAGGGAACAGCGTGAGCATGTGGATATGGCCCTCAGGTCCTTGAAGGAACACCAGCAGGGACGAAGGCCAGACTATGGTGACGAGTGGGTCGCCATCTTCTACCTCACCTGGTACCAGCCACGCCAGATCCAGTTGGCATATGCCGCACTTCGCGAACTCATTTCCAAACGAAAACCACCGAAGTACATCATCGACTACGGTTGTGGCGCCTGGGCAATCCGGATTGCACTGGCCCTTCGGATCGCCGACGTGAGTGTCAACAGGTCCGAGTTGCGAGAGATCACCGTTCACGGAATCGACCCCAATCAACCGATGACACGAATTGGCGGGATGTTGTGGGAAAAGTTCCGGCGAATTGTCTCAGAGGAGCGTCTGGAACATCCCGTTCTCGAGCCCTTGCACGACGCTCTGGGCCGGATGAGCGATTCCTGCACCTGCCATGCGTCTCATGATGCCTATGTGGAGTCGCATGGCATTCAGAAGCCGCCGGTGTTCGGCGACTGTTGGCTCACGGCTGTCCATGTCGTCGACCAATCGAACCAGCAGCACCTGCATCGCGTGTTCGAGCGTATCCGCCGGGAGAGAGCGCCTGCGATCGAGTTGCTCACAACCGATGACTCCAGGCGGGATCAAATCGGGTTCTTTGGGGGAGTCGTTCACGACCTGCAGCAACGGATCTGGCCGTACGAAAAACTTCAACGAACTACGGCTTGGCGTCAAGGGTTGCGGAGACGACTCGGCGTGCAAGGAAGCGACAGCCTAGTGGACCGGTATTTGGGTGCGGCTCTTTTTCGTAGAGTGCTATCTCACTCATCCATAAGGGTTTACGCCCGAGGACACCGCCACTTCGGTGCGCTTTGGTCGGGGTCAGTACCCGGCCAGCGCCTCCACCCGCCTCTCTCGGGCAGCCGTCCGACCTGATCATCACGGCGCCGGCACGCCGGTCTGTCGTCTCCCGCGACCCCTGGACATTCCCGCGGCGTTCTGCTACGGTGCCTTGGGAAGGGAGACGCCCCTGCTATGGCCCCGGCGGCGACGAGGTTCTCGGGACGCGCCTTCCGCGCGCGGGACATGACGCTGATCCGCCAGATCGTGCGGGACTGTCCGGGCTTGAGCCGGATGGAGCTGGCCCGCACCGTGTGCGAGCTGTTGCGGTGGCGGCGGCCCAACGGGAAGCTGAAGGCCCGCGAGTGCCGCGAGTTCCTGGAGCGGCTCGACGCGGAGGGGGCGCTGGCCCTGCCGGACAAGCGCCGGGGCCGCGCCGTCGGCTCGGTCACCCGCGTGCCCCGGACGGCGGCGGGCGAGCCGGGGCCCTCGCTCGGCGGCGCCGTGCGCGACGTCGAGCCGGTCGAGGTCGAGCTGGTGCGCGAACCCGCCCAACGCCTGCTGTTCCGGGAGCTGGTGGGACGGTACCACTACCTCGGGCACAAGGTTCCCTTCGGTGCCCACCTGCGCTATCTGGTGTTCGCGTCGAGGCCGGCCCGCGCGGTGGTCGGCTGCCTGCAGTTCTCCAGTCCGGCGTGGCGCATGGCGGCGCGGGACCGCTGGATAGGCTGGGACGACGCGGTACGGGCGCGGAATCTCCAACGCGTGGTCAACAACAGCCGCTTCCTGCTGCTGCCGTGGGTCGCGGTGAAGAACCTCGCCAGCGCGGTGCTGGCGCGCGGCCTCGGGCGGTTGGCGGCGGACTGGCCGCGCCGCTACCGGCTCGAGCCCTGGCTCGTCGAGACGCTGGTGGACCCCCGCCGCCACCACGGCGGTTCGTACCGCGCCGCCAACTGGGTCGCGCTGGGCGCCACCACCGGCCGTGGGCGCATGGACCGGCACTGCCGCCGCGTCGGCGAGGCGCCCAAGACCGTTCTGGTCTATCCTTTGGTCCGGGATGCGAAGCGGCGGCTGCGGGAGAGTTGACCATGCCAGCTGTCGCCCACCGCGCCGCGCCGCCCGCGCCGTCGCCGTATGCGTCGGCGGACGTCGTCTACGCCGACGCGAAAGCGTACCTGTCTTCGCGCGAGGCCATGCGGATGAGTGAAAGCGACCTCGAACGGGAGCTGCACCGGCGCAGTCAGGAGTTGGTGCGCAAGCTTCTGCAGGGGCACCTCGACCAACGCGGCCCGGGGGAGGCGGCCGGGCCGGTCAAGGGGGCCGACGGCGTTGAGCGCGGGGAGCGGCGCGTGCACGGACGGCGCCTGGAGACGATCTTCGGCACGGTGGATGTCAAGCGTGCGGGCTACGCGCGCCCCGGCCACGACAGTCTGCATCCGCTCGACGCGTCGCTCAACCTGCCGCCGGAGCGTTACTCGCTGGAGGTGCGCCGGCGGGTGGCGGAGGCGGCGGCGTCGCGGTCCTACGACGAGGCGCTGTCCGAGCTGTCCCGCCATACCGGGGCGGAGGTGCCGAAACGTCAGGCGGAACAGTTGGTGGCCCGCGCGGCCGAGGACTTCGACGCCTTCTACGCGGCGCGCCGCGCGGCGGCGGGCGAGCCCGCGCCCGAGGAGTCGATTGTGGTGCTCACCTTCGACGGCAAGGGGGTGGTACTGCACCGCGGGGACCTGCGCGAGACGACGCGCAAGGCGGCCGAGCGGCGCCGACAGCAAAGGGAACAGCTCTCCCCGTTCAATCGCCTCAAGCCGGGCGACTATGCGGAGTGCCGGACTATGCGGAGTCGGTTGAGGATTTTTCTCCCAAGTACCTGTCAGAAAGAGGGTTACGTGAGCTGACCGGTTCGCGATACTCCGCATAGTTTGGGATGCTCTGTCCGGCCTGATTGGCCGGAAAGGAGCATTCCATGACCGTTCACGGCTCGTGGACCGTCGACCGCCTCGTCGACGAGTACACCCACCACCAACGACGTACGCGCGGCTTGCGCCCTCACACGTTGCGCTACCGTGCCTGGTTCGCCCGGAAGCTCGTCCGGGCCGCTCTTGGCACGGACCCGATCGACCCCAGCCGCCTGACGCCGGCCGCCGTGGTGGCGTTCATCACGTCGCTGCGTCACCGATTCTCCCCTGCGTCGATGCGGACCGTGCGGTCATCGTTGCGGTCGTTCTTCCGGTTCCTGCGCGTTGAGGGATTCTGCGGCGACGCACTCGAAACGGCTCTCCCGACCGTTGCCCATTGGCGGCTTGCGACGCTGCCTCGTTCCCTGACCGAGCAACAGGTCGAGCAAGTGCTCGCGTCGGTCGACCCCTCCACCCCGTGCGGACAACGCGACCAGGCAATCGTGCAGTGCTTGGCAACCCTGGGGCTGCGGCCCGGCGAGGTGGCCAACCTGTGTCTGGACGACATCGACTGGCGCGGCGGTACCCTGCAGATACGCGCTCGAAAGAACCGTCGAGGCGCTGTGCTGCCGCTGCCCCGCGTGGTGGGGCAGGCGCTGGTCGCCTATCTGAGCCGGGAGCGTCCGGCGACCGACGAACGCCGGGTGTTCGTCGTGCACCTGGGAGATCGTCGCGGCAAGCCGCTCTCGAGCCCTGCCGTCTCACGTGTCGTGGCACGCGCGGTTCGCCGCGCGGCAGTCGACGCGCCGCACGCCGGCGCCAACGTCTTCCGGCACACCGTCGCCAGCCGCATGGTGCGAGCGGGAGCCAGCCTCAAGGAGGTCGCTGACGTACTCGGCCATCGCAGCCTCGACACCACGACGATCTACGCCAAGCTCGACCTGCCGCGGTTGCGTGAGGTCGCGCTTCCCTGGCCGGAGGTGCTCCGATGACGCCTCCAAGCTTCCATCATCTGGTCGACGAGTACCTCAACGCGCGTCGCGGACTGGGTTTCGGCCTCGAAACGCAGGAGGGGTACCTGCGGAACTTCGCCCGCCATGCAGAGCGGAGCGGACACAGCGGGCCCTTGACCATCGAGCTCGCGGTCCAGTGGGCACTATCCTCACGCTCCACCAATCCGGCGCAGGTTGCACGCCGACTGACGATCGTGCGGCAGTTCGCCCGGTACCGCGCACTCGTCGATCCGGCCACCGAAGTGCCGCCGGTCGGGCTCCTGGGACGCGACTCCAGGCGCCGCTCGACGCCCCACATCTACACCGAGGCGGAGATCGCCGCGCTCCTGCAGCAGGCACGCTGCTTGCGGCCCCGAGGCGGGTTGCGACCCGCCACCTATGTCGCGTTCTTCGCCCTCCTGGCGTCGACCGGCCTGCGGCTGTCCGAGGCCCGCTGTCTCACGGCCGACGACGCCGACCTCGTCAACGGCATCCTGACCATCCGCGAGACCAAGTTCCGCAAGTCCCGACTCGTCCCGCTCCATCCGACGGCGACCCGAGCACTGCGTCGCTACGCCGACCGCCGTGACGCGTGTCTTGCTGCACGCCGGTCCGAGTACTTCTTCCGCACCGAGCAGTCGCCCGGGCTCACTCTCACCGGGGTGGAGACGACGTTCCGCCGGCTCAGGCGGCGTCTCGACTGGACCGCGCAAGCGCGTACGCGCCAACCGCGCATCCACGACCTACGCCACACCTTCGTCGTCCGCCGGCTGCTGCGCTGGTACCAGGAAGGCGCCGATGTAGATCGCAAAATCCTGGCTCTCGCAACCTACCTCGGCCACACCAAGGTCGCCCACACCTACTGGTACTGCACCGCTGTCCCCGAGTTGCTCGCCAGCACCGGACAGCGTTTCGAACGCTTCACCCACCGAGCGTCGGAGCGCCCGTCATGACCGCCGTCGAGCGGGCGTTTCCCGCACTCCTGCAAGAGTTCTTTCACCGGCGTCTCATCGCACAACGGGGCGCCAGCGCGCACACGATCGCCAGCTACCGCGACACCTTCACGTAGTTCCTCGGGTACGCTGCAGAGCGCACCGGACGCACCCCCTCGGCGCTGACCCTCTCGGATCTCGATGCACCCATGGTCCTCGGGTTCCTCGACCATCTCGAGACCGAACGCGGCAACTCTGCGCGCACCCGCAACCTCCGGCTCACCGCCATCCGGTCCTTCATGCGCTACGCCTCGCTACGCGAGCCATCCCTGCTGCCCGTCGCGCAACGCGTCCTCGCGATTCCCGTCAAGCGCTTCGACCGGCCCGTCCTCGGCTACCTGTCCCGCGACGAGATCACGGCCATCATCGACGCGCCCGACCGGTCCACCTGGAGCGGACAGCGCGACGCCGTCCTCTTCGCCGTGCTCTACAACACCGGCGCCCGCGTCTCCGAGATCACCCGTCTGCACGTCGCCGACGTGCTTTTCGACCGAGCGTCCTCGCTGCTTCTGCACGGCAAGGGACGCAAGGAGCGGGTAGTCCCGCTCTGGAAGAGCACCGCAGCGCAACTGCGGAGATGGCTCTCCCGAATCGATGGAAACCCCGACGCTCCCGTGTTTCCCAACCGCGCGGGCAAGCCCCTGTCGCGCTCCGGGGTCGAGCATCAGCTGCGGGTCGCCTGTCGAAAGGCCGCCGAGCGTCACCCATCGCTGGCGACGCGGCGGATCTCGCCCCACACGCTGCGCCACACGACCGCGATGCATCTGCTCCAGTCCGGAGTCGACATCACCGTCATCGCCCTCTGGCTCGGCCACGAGGACACCGTCACCACCCACCAGTACGTCGAAGCCGACCTCGCCATGAAGGAGGCGGCACTCCGGCGCGTCGACGATCCCGCACCTCAGCCACTCCGGTTCACCGCCACCGACCGGCTCCTCAACTTTCTGGAAGGCCTCTGACTATGCGGAGTACCGCTCCAGGCAAATCCCCCGAGTCAACGCGGGCCGCCGAGCCAACTCCGCATAGTCCGGGACTCCGCATAGTCGCCCCTATGCGGAGCTCCGCATAGGGGCGAGAAGAAGCACTCGAAGCGCATGGCGACGGTGGCTGCGGTCTACACGGTCGCGCCGTTCGTGCGCAGCCCGGAGGACTTCCTGACGAGCTTGATGCCCCGGCAGCCGGGGGACAAGACGGGCAAGAAGGCCAAGCCCCGGGCCAAGCCCCCGGCGGGGCGGCCCCGCCCGGTGGCGAAGCGGGTCTGGGCGAGCCTCGAACGGGACATGGAGGAGGTCATCGCCGAGGCGATGCCGGAAGCGGGCCGGCACGACCCGGAGTGCGCCAAGAGCTGGGTCGTGCTCGTCGACGGTGCCGAGAGGCAGCTCGACCTGGTGGAGGCGGCCGCCGACGCGTACGGCGTGGAGGTGACGGTGGTCCTCGACATCATCCATGTCGTCGAGTACGTCTGGAAGGCGGCGCGCGTGTTCCACCGCGAGGGAAGCCCCGAGCTGGCGTGCTGGGCGTGGACGCGCGTGCGGGACATTCTCGAGGGCAAGGCCAAGCGGGTGGCGTCTTCGATGCGGCGTGCGGCGACCGTCGCCGGCTTCCCGCCGGACATCCGCAAGCCGGTCGATACGTGCGCCGATTACCTGCATAAGTATGCGCCGTATCTGCGGTACGACCGCTACCTCGCGGCGGGCTATCCCATCGCCACCGGCGTCATCGAAGGGGCGTGCCGGCATCTGGTCCGCGACCGCATGGAGTTGACGGGCGCGCGCTGGCGCTTGGTCGGCGCCGAGGCGGTGCTGAAGCTGCGGGCGCTGCGGGCCAGCGGCGACTTCGACGCCTACTGGGACTTTCACGAAAAGCGCGAGTACGAGCGGAACCACGCCCATCACTATGCTGGCGGGGAACCACCGCCGGTCACCGAGCCGCCGCCACCGTCGTCCTCACCCCACCTTCGACGGGTCAAGTAGGTCTCTGTCATGCCGCCCGCAGAACCCCATGAACATCTCTCGACCGTCGACGAAAAAGAGCCGCACCCCCGGTATTTGGACAAATCAGTCACGTGGGACACGACGAGCAAGCTGACCAACAACAACGACATCGTCATGATCCGTAGAGGAGCGCAGCGATGAATCCAGACCACCAGCTCTCGCTCTTCGATGAGTCCCCCAGGCGGCTGGAGCAGCGGCCGAATCGTCTGGGTCACGCAGACGTGGAGTACGTAGACGTACGTGACATTCTCACGCGGGCGACGGGTTTCATGGATGCCTACGACTTCACGCTGAACCCGTACTCCGGTTGTTCATACGGCTGCACCTATTGCTATGCGGCGTTCTTCTCGCACAGTACCGAAAAGCGCGATTCCTGGGGACGGTGGGTCGACGTCAAGAAGAACGCCGTCGAGCGGCTTCGGGGCCGCCGCGGCGGCCTGGACGGAAAGTTGATCTACATGAGCAGCGTGACGGACCCGTATCAACCCATCGAGCGCCGCATCGGGCTCACGCGGGGACTGCTGGAGGTTCTCGCACGGCAGCGCCCGAAGCTGGTCGTGCAGACGCGGAGCCCGGACGTCGTCCGTGACATCGACCTGTTCCGGGAGATCGTGGAGCGTGGCGGCCGGGTTCAGGTGAACACACTACTGTCCCACACACCTTCAAATAGAGGCGGCTTGAACCTTCCAGATCTGGTAGAATGATTTGGCCCTCAAGTCATTCAAAAGACAGGAGATCCAAGCCGTGGCCCATCATAACACAGTCTTCGCGCAACTCCTCAGGTTCCTTCCGAGACATGAATTCGACGCCGAGGCGCGCGAGCACCAGTGCGGCCAGGGGCTGCGCGTCATGAGCCGCTGGGCGCAGTTCGTGGCCCTCGGCGTGGCGCAGTTGACGGGCCGACAGAGCCTGCGGGACATCGTGAGCAACCTCAGCGCCCAGGGGCGCAAGCTCTATCACCTCGGCGTGAGGACGGTGGTCAGCCGCTCGTCGCTGGCGCGGGTCAACACCGAGCAGCCGTACACCCTCTACGAAGCGTTGTTCGGACGCCTGTTGAGCCGCTGCCAGGAACGCGCGCCGAGGCACGGCTTTCGGTTCAGGAACAAGTTGTACTCCGTCGATGCGTCCACCATCGACTTGTGTCTGTCGGTCTTCCCGTGGGCGTCGTTTCGACGCACGAAGGCGGCCGTCAAGCTGCACGTCGGACTGGATCACGGCGGCCATCTGCCGACCTTCGTCAGGGTGACCGACGGCAAAACCGCCGACGTCACGGCGGCCCGCATCTGGGAGTTTCCGGCCGGCAGCGTGGTCGTGGCGGACCGCGCGTATCTGGACTTCAAGTGGTTCCATCAGTTGCAGGCGCGGGGCGTGACCTTTGTGACGCGCCTGAAGCGGGGCGTGCGGTATCGGGTCACGAAAGCGCACGCCGTCCGCCCCGGGACCGGGGTCATCAGCGACGAGACGATGGAGCTGACGAGCGCTCGGGGCCGCAAGGCATATGGTGAGCCGCTGCGACGGGTGGTCTATAAGGACCCGGAAACGAAGAATCGGTACGTATTCGTGACCAACAACACGACGTGGGTGGCGAAGACGATTGCGGACATCTACAAATCGCGATGGCAGATCGAGCTGTTTTTCAAGTGGATCAAGCAACATCTGAAGGTGAAGCGGTTCGTGGGCCGGTCGAAGAACGCGGTCTTGACGCAGTTGTGGGTGGCGATGTGCATGTACCTGCTGTTGGCGTATCTCAAGTTCCTCATGCGAGTGAGTTGGAGCCTTTACAAGATGCTGCAGGTGCTCCAGCTCAACCTGTTTGAACGTCGGCCACTCCTGGATCTTCTCACGACGCCGTCGCCACCGGGTTCTGACCCTCCCGACCCCCAGTTGTCGCTGACGTGGGCCTAAAATCGCCAAAAATGTGGGACACTAGTGAGGTGAACATGACGGTGACCACCGACGACGAGGACGTCCGTCGCACGTTCGAACCGTTCTGCCCGAGCAACGCCGCCAGGCTGAGGGCGGCCGGGGAGCTGTCGGAAGGGGGCGTCAAGACGTGTGTCACCATGACGCCGCTGTTGCTGGTGCGAAACGCGGGGAAGTTCGCGGACGAGCTTTGCGCCACTGGTATTCGAGACTTCATCGTGCAGCCGTTCCACTTCCAGCGCGGCAAGTTCCTGGCGGGCACGAGGGACGCAGCGCTGGGATTGATGGCGGAGAAGCTGTCCAGTGACTCGGGGACCTTCCGAGAGGCGTACAGGGAGCACTATTTCGAAGCGCGGGAGGTCCTCCGGCGGCGACTGCCGAACCTCGGGGAGGGCAAGGACGGATTCCGACCGCCGTTCTGAATCGGGAGCGGTGCGCGGGGGCGTAGACGGGATCGGAGCGAATGCGGGGCAGTCGCCGCGTGCGGTTGGCGCGGGGGCAGTCGTGACGTTGGCGATCCGTTCGTCGGCCACCCCTGTGGGCGGCCGACACGCGACAGGCGCGTTGGGGTTGCCACAATGCAGGCGATGCGCTTCTTCAACACGGAGGGTCCGGTCCGGGCGGGTGATCACTACTGCATTCCGCCGCTGGAGAGGGTCGACCTCGACCACGTGCTGGACCTGGCGCGGAGCAAGAAGTACTTCGTGCTGCACGCGCCGCGGCAGACCGGCAAGACGTCGGCGCTGCTCGCGCTCCGCGACCTGCTGAACAGCGGCGCCGCCGGCGACTATCGCTGCGTCTACGCCAACGTCGAGGTCGGGCAGGCGGCGCGCGAGGACACGGCACGGGCGATGCGCGCGATGCTCGGCCAGTTGGCCAGCAGAGCGGAAACGACGCTGGGGGACCCGACGCCGGGCCGGCTGCGGCAGGCGGCGCTGGCCGACGCGGGACCGGACGGTGCGTTGTTCGAGGTGCTCTCCCGGTGGACCCAGGCCGATCCTCGACCGCTGGTGCTCCTGATCGACGAGATCGACGCGCTGATCGGAGACACGCTGCTGTCCGTATTGCGGCAGCTCCGCGCCGGTTACGACCAGCGCCCCCGGCACTTCCCGCACAGCGTGGTCCTGTGCGGCGTGCGGGACGTGCGCGACTACCGCGTCCACTCCACCTCGCAGAACGCGATGGTACTCGGCGGAAGCGTGTTCAACATCCGGTCGAAGTCGCTGCGGCTGGGCGACTTCACGGAAGCGGAGGCACGAGCGCTCCTGGCCCAGCACGCCGAGGAGACCGGGCAGGCGTTCGCCCCGGAAGCGGTGGAGCTGATCTGGAACCGCACGGCGGGGCAGCCGTGGCTGGTGAACGCGCTGGGATGGGAGGCGTGCTTCGAGAGCAAGGTGGGCCGAGACCGCTCCCGCGCGATCGTCGCCGACGATATCGTCGACGCCCAGGAGCGGCTGATCCTGGCCCGCGTGACGCACCTGGACAACCTGGCCGACAAGCTGCGGGAGGAGCGGGTGCGGCGCGTGGTGGCCCCGATGCTGACCGGCGCTGCAGACCGGGACAGCTACGCCGACCGGGCCCGCGACGTGGAGTACGCCCGCGACCTGGGCCTGCTGGCGCAGGACGACGCGAAGCGGATCGCCAACCCGATCTACGCGGAGGTGATCCCGCGCGAGCTGACGTGGGTGGCGGAGGACGACGTCGAGGCGGAGACGGCGTGGTACGTGGATGCCGGCGGCGGGCTGGACGTGGACAAGCTCCTGGAGGCGTTCCAGCGGTTCTTCCGCGAGCACTCGGAGCACTGGACGCATCGCTTCGACCGGTACCAGGACGCGGGGCCCCAACTGTTGCTGCAGGCGTATCTTCAGAAGGTCGTGAACGGTGGCGGCCGCATCGAACGGGAGTACGCCCTGGGCCGGGGGCGCGTCGATCTGCTGATAGTCTGGCCGCACGGAGGCCGCGACCGGCGGTTCGTCGTCGAGTGCAAGGTGCGCCGCGACGGGCTGGAGCGGACGATCCAAGAGGGCGTCGAGCAGACGCGGCGCTACATGGACCGTTGCGGGGCCGAGTCGGGGCACCTGGTGGTCTTCGACCGCTCGCCGTCCAGGACGTGGGAGGAGAAGATCTTCCGCCGCGAAGAGTCGGCCGGCGGCGCTGCGCCGGTCACCGTCTGGGGCATGTGACCGGGCGGCCGCAGCCGGTTCTCCCGGCTGCGGCCTGCCGCCCCGAACGGCTGCGCCCGCAGGTCGTCCGGTTCCGGACGCGGTTGCACCACCGGCTCGCTTCCCGCGGCCCGGTCGGTACCGCACCGCCGAACGCCTCCGCCGGGTCCCGCCGCTACCGCCTGACGTACTTCCGGATCCGCTGCGGTCCGACGTCGGCGGCGTAGACGTTGCCCTCCCGGTCGGCGGTGATGCCCGAGGCTCCCGAGATGCGCAGCTCGTCCTGCCGGTCGAGATCCGGATCGGGGATGTACGCGTGGACCGTCCCGTCCACCGCGCTCCCGATGTAGATGCCGCGGTCGAAGCCGGGGTTGTTCCGCGCGTTCGAGGTCGAGTCGGTGACGTAGAGCACGTCGTCCTCGTCGATGAACATCCCGCTCGGCCGTCCGAACTGCCGCCACTCGGCGACGAACGTGCCGTCCGGCTCGAAGATCTGCACGCGGCCGTTCGAGCGGTCCCCGACGAACACGCGCCCTCTGCTGTCGAGGGTGATGGTGTGGGGCTGGTCGAGCTCGCCGGGGCCGTCGCCCGGCCCTCCCCACGTCATCAGGAAGCGGCCGTTCCGGTCGAACTTCACCACGCGGTCGTTCGGCCCGTGGCCGTCGGTGACGAAGACATCGCCGTCGGCGTTGACCGCGACGTCGGTCGGCCGGTCGAAGGTGTCCGGGCCGTTGCCTGCGACCCCGGCCCGGCCGAGGGTCATGAGGATCTCGCCGGTCGGGCTGAACTTGAAGACCTGGTGCCCGCGCCCGCCGGCGTCCATGCCGAGCACGGTCTCGCTTCCGTTGTAGTCGGTCGCCCAGAAGTTGCCCTCGGGGTCGATGTGGAAGCCGTGCGGGGCCGCGAACACCCCTTCGCCCCAACTGTCGAGGAGCTCGCCTTCGGGGCTGAACTTCACGACCGGCGGGTCGTCGTCCCGCCCCACGCAGGTGGCGGCCCCGGCCGGCTGGTCGTTGAAGCAGCGGTGGAAGACCCAGATGTTCCCGTCCACATCGCGGTCGACGCCGATCGTCTCGCCCCACCGCCCGCCGTTCATGTGCGACGGCAGGTTCGGCCATTCGTCGACGAGGCGGTACGGGTTGGGGAGCGTCTGCGCCGCGGCCCCGGCGGTCAGGTCGACGAGGGCGGCGAGCACGAGGCCAAGTCGGACCGGGCAGCACATGCTCATGGTCGGTATCCTATCACTCGCGTTCGTCGTGGATGGAGGGCGCGCGGATGGGCTCGGCTTGCGCTCGCGCAGCGAAGTCAGGCAGTCGATGCGACTGCCCGGCCGGCGCCGATCGGCCTCGTTCTGCGCTATGCTGTCGTCGTGACATCGCGTGAGAACAATCGCATTCCGAGCGAGGCGGGGCTCGAGGCCGCGGGGCGCGAGCTGAAGTTGTCGGCGTGGCGGAACCGGCTGGCCCAACGGCCCGAGACCGATCTCGGCGTAGACGCGGCGACGCTGGTCGCGGAAGCGCGCGATCTCCGTGACCGTGAGCGCGAGACGAGGTGAGCCGATACGCCGTCGATGCCGTGGGTTCGGCGCGAGAGGGTCTTCAGGGAGGCACGATGCAGAAGCGGTTCCCCGGCGGCGCCCGGCGGTTCTTTCGACAAGTGGCCGTTGCCTCGGTCGCCGCGGCGGGCATGACGACGTCGCTGGCCTTCGCCGGCCAGGATGCATCGCCGGGCACGGGCAGTGCGCAGGCCGGCGGCTCCGACTGGATCGTCGTGCAGGACTATCTGGAGGCGAACCGGGCGCGGACGCGTCGCATGATCGAGATTGCCCGGGCGGAAGCTACGGACGAGGAGCGGAGTCGTCTCCAGCAGGAGTCCTGGGACCAGCGGCCGGACATCGGTCCCGCCATCGCCGCGGCCGCCGCCATCGTGGACGCGGGCCCCGCGCACGACCGGATGATCGACGCGGCCGAGTTCCTCCTCACGGAGACCGACATCGCGCCGGACGCGGATCTGCACATGCGCAAGGGGGCGCAGGCCCTGATCGCGCACGCGCCCGCCCGGTGGCGGCGGACGTTGCGGTCGTTCGCGCGCGGCAGGTTCTTCGGGCAGCTCGGACAGGAGCACTCGCCCGTGCAGGCGTTCTTCGAGGAGATGGCGTTCCGCGCCGCTGACCCGGCGACGCGCGGCGCCGTCCGGTACTACCTCGCGGACGGCATGCGGCGCTCCGCGAATTTCCTCCAGGCGTCGCCGCCGCCGGAGGGCCGCGACGCGTTGCGGCGGCGCGCCATCGAGGTTGCCACGGGGCTGAGCGCGGGTGTCGAGGAGCAGGAGCTCTACAGCGGGGGCGAGGCGCGCCCCTCCGATTGGCCGGGTCCCCGGACGTTCGCGCAGGCCGAGGCCGATCTGCTCCAGCGCCTGCGGCACGCGACGGTGGGCGGCGTCGTCTCCGAGCTGACCGGCCGGCGGCTCGACGGCGTCGAGGACCGGCTGTCGGCCTACGCGGGCCGGGTCGTGCTCATCGACTTCTGGGCGACCTGGTGCCCGCCCTGCGTCCAGGCCCTGCCCGCGCTCCGGGCGCTGGTCGCCGAGCTGCCGTCCGACAGGTTCACCTTCCTGGCCATCAGCGTCGACGAGGCGCTCGAGATCATCGACGCCTTTCAGCAGGAGCACGGGCCGCTGCCCGGGACGAACTGGCACGCGGGCCTCTCCAGTGACGTCACGCGGCTGTGGGACGTCTGGATCTTTCCCACCTACGTGCTCGTCAATACGGAAGGCGTGATCCTCGGCGAGACGCACGACCTGGACGACGAGTTCATGTCGCTGATCAGAGAAGCGGTGGAAGGCAGCTAAGCGCGGCGCCCCTACCGGTCGGCACGGCCGGGGGCGCCTACGGCCGACGAGTAGCGCACCCCCGGCTGTGCCTGCCGGCGGCTCCGCAGGTCGTTGCGGGCGCGGCGGTTCATTCGTCCCCACCGAACAGCCAATCCCCGATGGCGAAGCCGATCACCGCGGCGGCCACCGACTCGCCGAAGCCGCGGCCGGACGTTCCCTGATGGGCAGACGACGGCTCGGCCCAGAGGTTCCCGGTCGTCCTGGTCTCCACCCAACGTGCCAGGTCGGCGAGCTCCGGGGTGTCGGTGATGTGCAGCCGAAGGTCCAGCATCACCTTGCCGTTCTCGATAGGCGCCCCCTGACGCTTCCCGGCGGCCAGCGGATCGGCGATCGCTTCCAGTACCGCATCGAGCCAGTCCAGGACCTGGGTCAGGAAGTGACGGAGGATCTCTGTCAGCAGGTCGCGGGGAAGCCGGCTCGACAGGCGGACGTCCCACTCGCGGACTTCTTCATAGCTCTCCAGCAGCGCGTCTATCGGGGCCTCGACGCGGCGGACGGCCCGCCGGACGCGGGCGTCGGGGGCATCCGAGGCGATGACTGTGCCGAGGGCGTTCATTCCGCGCTCGAACCGCCGAACGGCGCTTCCGACCCCGTCGTGCACGCGCACTATCTCCTCGACCAGATCGTCGTCCCCCCGGATCGAGATCGAGGGCTCCTCCCACGGCCCTTCGGCCAGCCGCTCCCGCAGCTTCGCGCGGAGGGGACGCAGCGCGTTCTCCAACGCGAGGATCGGCGGCGGCGCGACTATTCTGGTGTCGTCCGGCAAGGCGTCCGCGGTGCGAAGGTACGCGGCTGCACCGAGAGGGACCTGGGCGCTGGTTCGGGTGCGGTTTTCTCCGTGCGGCCCCGACGCGGCGCACGGCTCCCCGATGGACCTTGCGCGGCCCCGGCGAGGGAGTCGCATCCGCGGCGCGCGGCTGTACCTGCGCCCCCGGCGGCGTCTCTTCCGCCCGTCGCGCGGACCGAGCCGGGAGGGATCGTCGGCGCCGGCGGGCCGGAGGCGACTTCCGTGTCCCTCCGACGCCGGTCCGGGCGGCGCGGACCGCGCCCGCCGTCGGTCGATTGGCGAGGAGGGCGCCGAGGCGCGCGCCGGCGTGCTGCACGAAGTCCCGGACCTTGAGAGCGGCGGGGGGCGTGCCCACGAGCTCGTGGACACGGTCGATGCTTCCTGCGACGACGATGCAAGGGATCATCAGGATGACGAAGAGTGCGTAGAACACGCCGACCGCGACCGCGATGACAACGCCGATGGACAGGTCGGAGGTATCCAGGCCGTACAGGAACACCAACATCGCGGTTGCGCTGGCGATCGTCTGGCTGGCGTTCCGGTACCAGCGGAACCGCCGATTCGTCGGCATGTGGCGGAGGCGGTCCGTGATCGCGATGCCCGCTGCGATCGCGCCGTAGGGGATCAGCAACGCAACGACGAGTGGCACCCACAGGATGACGGCGACCGCGACGAGGGCGCCGGTCGACCGGTCCAGTGGGGCGAGCGTCACCCAGAGCACCGCGCCGGCCGCCGCGATCGAGCAGCAGCCGTACAAGTACCAGCGGAACCACCGATTCGTCGACATGCGGCGGACGTGGCCCGCGATTGCGATGCCCGCTGCGATCGCCCCGTAGGGGATCAGCAACGCAACGACGAGCGTCACCCACAGAACGACGGCGGCCGCGACGAGGGCGCCGGTGGGTCCGTCGAATGGCTGGAACGTCAACGCGAGCATCGTGCCGGCCGCTGCGATCGAGCAGCAGCCGTACAGATACCAGTGGAACCGTCGATTCGTCCCCATCGGGCTATCCCTCGCCCTCGTATCCCGCGTCGGAGGCGCGATAATGGAGCAGCGATGCGCTTCTTCAACACCGAAGGGCCGGTCTGCGCGGACCCGCATCCCGCCGCTCGATCGGGCGAGAGGGGCGGTCCGGGCCGCTCGGGTCGAGGCCCCATGGCTTCATGCCACCGTCATGCTATCATCATGACATGGCGCACCTGCAGGTCAAGAACGTACCCGACTCGCTCCACCATCGTTTACGCTGCTTCGCCCGTGAGACGAACCGCACCCTGAGCGCGGCCGTGCTTGCTGCGGTGGAGCGCGAGCTGGAAACGTGGGAGTGGCGTAAACGGCTGGCTCAGCGGCCCGAGACCGACCTCGGCGTGGATGCGGTGACACTGCTCGCCGAGGCGCGCGCCCTCCGGGACCGCGAGTTGGGATCGCGGTGACGCGATACGTTATCGACGCATCGGTCGCGGTCGAGTATCTCCTGAAGACGCCGATCGGGCTGGCGTTGGCCGATCTCGTGGGGTCCTCGGCCCTGATCGCGCCGGAGCTGCTGGACGCAGAAGTGCTGTCGGTGCTGCGCGGGGCCGTGCTGGGCGGCCGCCTCGACGAAGGGCGTGCGCTGGCCGCCCTCGACGACTTGGCCGTCTGGCCGCGGGACCGTCTTCCCAACCGTACGCTGACTCGCTTGGCTTGGCGGCATCTCCACAACGTCGGTGCGTACGACGCCCTTTATGAGGCCGCCGCCCGCGCCCACGACGCCGCCCTGCTGACGGTTGACGGCAGACTCTCGCGAGCGCCGGGGCTGGGTGTCGTCGTACAACACGTTCGGGTGGGGTAGCTCGTCGTGAGGTGACGATGAGTTCGTGGCTCGGGTTCGTTCTCGTCGCGCTGGCCATGTGGTCGAGCGCTCACGGCGCTTGGCGACTGATGCGGCCTCGGGCGCGCGCCGCGCGAGACCCGGGAGCGTCCGGGCCGTTGGCGTCGCGGGTGGCTTCGATCACGGTGGACGGGGGCTGCCTGGCTCGCGCTCGGCCTGCTGGGTCTGAGCGCCGTGAGCAATGCGGTCGGATGGCAGGAGGAGGAGTCCGCGTTCTGGAGCGACGGCGGCGTGCCGGCCCTCGAAGCGAGCCTGCGCGACGAGATCGTGGGCTGGGCGCGGGAGCATCGGCCGGTGGGCGTGGCGGTCGGGATTGTCGCGGATGACGGCGTCGCGAGAGCGACGTTCGGTCGAAGCCGACTGATGCCCGGCGGTCCGTCTCTGCACGAAGCCCTGTTCGAAATCGGATCGATCAACAAGACGTTCACCGGGATCCTCCTGGCGCGAATGGTCGGCGATGGCGTCGTCCGCCTCGATAGACCGATGTCCGACTCCCTTCTGCCGGGAATCGAGTTGCCGGCCGAGCTCGAGGCGATCACTCTCGATCAGCTCGCGACGCACACCGCGGCGCTGCCCGGGTTGCCGCCCGGCCTGCTGAGCGTCGGCCGGTTCGTCCGAGCGGTGTTCGGACTGGACCCGTACCGGGGCTTACCTCGTGGATGAACTGTCCGGCGCTCTGGGCTCGACCTCGTTGACCGGCGCTCCTGGCGAACGCTCCGAGTACTCCAACTTCGGCTTTGCGCTTCTCGGGTGGATTCTGGGCCGCGAAGCGGGCGCCGGATACCGGAGTGCGATCCGCGACCTGGTCCTGGTTCCCCTGGGCGTGGACGGAATCGAAGCTGAACCCGGCGCCCCGGCGGCGCGCCGGGCCGCCGGCTACCGGACTGCAGGCGGCATCGGACCGTTGCGGATGGGGCTCCGGGCCCAGTCGTGGGAGATGTCGGAGGCATTCGGCGGCGCCGGTGGGTTTCGAAGCACGCTCGACGGAATGCTCGGGTACCTCGCCGTGAACATGAGGCGCAGGGCGACGCCGCTTGCCGCAGCGATCGAGCTGGCGCAGCAGGAGCGCTTCCGAGCGAGCCAGGACCGGGCAATGGGACTCGGGTGGGTGCGTAGCCGGCGAGAGGGCATCGGCCAGACGGTAATCTGGCACAACGGCGGCACCGGCGGGTTCAGCAGCTTTGTCGGATTCACGGCCGACGGGCGGTTCGGCGTGGTCGTGCTCGCCAACACGATCACGCCGGTCGATGGCTTCGCCCTGCGGATTCTCGCGACGGTCGCCGATGGCGCCCCTTGACCGGTACCGGGAAGCCGGGCCCCAACTGCTGCTGCAGGCGTACCTGCAGAAGGTCGCGAACGGGGGCGGCCGCATCGAGCGGGAATACGCCCTGGGCCGGGGGCGCGTCGATCTGCTGATAGTCTGGCCGCGCGGAGGCCGCGATTGGCGGTTCGTCGTCGAATGCAAGGTGCGCCACGACGGGCTGGAGCGGACGATACGCGAGGGCGTCGAGCAGACGCGGGACTACATGGACCGCTGCGGGGCGGAGCCGGGGCACCTGGCGGTCTTCGACCGCTCGCCGTCCAGGACGTGGGAGGAGAAGATCTTCCGCCGCCAGGAGAGTCGGCCCGCGGCGCTGCGCCGGTCACCGTCTGGGGGATGTGACCCGCGACCGTGCAGGGCTGTCCAGCCGCGGCCGCGGTCGTCTACCCCTCGATCGCCGACTCAGGCTCACTCGCGGGCTGCTGGAGAACTTGGCGTGGCACCGCCCGAAGCTGGTGGTGCAGACGCGAAGCCCTGACGTGGTGGATGACGCAGATCTGTTTCGCGAGATCGTCGATCGCGGCGGCCGGACATCGGTCCCGCCATCGCCACGGCCACCGCCGTCGTGAACGCCGGCTTGCGCACGACCGGATGATGTCGAATCCGCGTTCGCACGTCGCGCCGGTCACCGCGCGGGGCACGTGACGGTCTCGAACGCCGCGAGGTCACGGGACTCGGCGCTGATCTCGACGCCGATCAGATGAACCGTCCGACCCGGCGCAAGGTGCTTGTCCGCATAGCGGCGCCCCTGCAACTGGGCCAGGGCCGCACCGCGCTCCGAACGTTCCGCTATCTTGAACTCGAACAGGTAGACGTGCTCTCCCAGCCGCACCGTCATGTCCAGTCGGCCGCGGCTGGTGGCGTCCTCGACCGCCACGCCGTCCATCGACGCCTGGAACCACGCGTAGAACACGCTCGACCAGTAGCCCTCGTAGCGTGCGATGTCGCTCCGCCGGTGCCAGTCGTGCGGGATGCCCGCCAACAGGCGCCGAAACAGCGTTTCCAGACCGGCCCAGTCCGCCGCCGCCAGCGCGCGGCGCAGCGCGGCGCCGTCGCCCGCCGCCCGCCAGTGCGGCGCCAGCGCATTCAGCAGGCTCTCGTTCAGGCCGCGCCGCACCTCCCGGTTCGGATAACCCAGCCGGTACAGCGGCCGGCCGTCGGACCGTTCCTCATCGACGATGGTCAGGTAACCGGTCTGGAACAGCAGGGCCTCCGGGGCGATTTCGTCCACATCGAACGCCGACAGCAGCGCGGCGCTGACGTGAACGCTTTCGAGGTCCGGAGCGGAGAAGCCGCGCCGGATGAGCGCCTCGATCAGAAACCTCGGCGTCGCGGTCTCGAACCAGTGCGTTTCGAACTCGCGGCTGGCGAAGAGATGCAGGATGGCGTAGGGGTTGTAGACGCGCTCGCTTCCCCGCCAGTTGTAACCGTTGTACCAGGCGCGAATCTGGTTGCGGTCCAGGCCCGGGAGCTCCGGCGCGAACACCGTGTCCAGATCGGCCTCGGTGTAGCCGCAGATGGCCGAGTAGCGCGGGTGCAGGGTGAGGTCGGTGAGGAAGTTCAGGTCCGAGAACAGGTTCACCTTGGAGAACCGGCTCACCCCGGTGATGAAGGTGAGCTCGACGTGCGCGTCGCAGGCCTTGACCGTGCCGTACAGTCCGCGCAGGTCGTCGCGGTTGGCCGTCGCGGTATCCGGCGCATCGTCCAGGGCGTCCAGAATCGGTTTGTCGTACTCGTCCACCAGCACGACCACCCGCCGGCCCGCCTGACGATGCAACGCCGCCAGCAGACGGGCGAACCGCCCCGGCGCAGTGGCGCCTTCGGAAGCAGGCACGCCCGCCTCGCTTTCGATGTCGGCCAGTTGTTCGGTCAAGCGTCTCGCCAGTTCGCCGGGCCGTTTGTAATTGCCGCCGGCGAAGTCCAGCCGCACCACCGGGTGGCGCTGTGACCAGTCCCAGCCGTCGTGGGCGGCCAGGCCGCGGAACAACGGCTCGGCGCCCTCGTACAATTCCTTGAGGGTGTCCACGAACAGGCTCTTGCCGAAGCGCCGGGGGCGGGAGAGGAAATAGTGCTTGCCGGCGTCGCCCGCGAGCCGGCGGGCGTAGGCGGTCTTGTCGACGTAGTAGTAGCCCTCCTCCCGGATCTGGCGGAAGGTCTGGATGCCGGCGGGGAGCCTGCGCCTGTCCACGGCGGCATCATACTTCAGTGGGTCGGCGAAGGCTGCACGATGCCGCAATACGGGCGCTCTGCGAACAGCCGCGCGGCATCCTGGTGGGATCGGGTGAGCTTCCTCGCCATGGGCCCGCAGCCGGCCCTGGCGGGGCTGCATGGACCGCTGCGGGCGGAGTCGGGGCACCTGGTGGTCTTCGACCGCTCGCCGTCCAGGACGTGGGAGGAGAAGATCTTCCGCCGCCGGGAGTCGGCCCGCGGCGCTGCGCCGGTCACCGTCTGGGGCATGTGACCGGACGGCCGCAGCCGGTTCTCCCTGCTGCGTCCGGGGGCTGCCGCCGGATCGCTTCCCGCGGCCGGGTCGGTACCGCACCTGACCGGACGGCCGCAGCTGGTTCTCCGTGCTGCGCCCGGGGGGCTACACCGGATCGCTTCCCGCGGCCGGGTCGGTACCGCACCGCCTATCGTCTCCGGCGGGTCCCGCCGCTACTGCTTGACGTACTTCCGAATCCGCTGCGGGCCGACATCGGCGGCGTAGACGTTGCCCTCGCGGTCGGCGGTGATGCCCGAAGCCCCCGAGATGCGCAGCTCGTCCTGCCGGTCGAGATCCGGATCGGGGATGTACGCGTGGACGGTCCCGTCCACGGCGCTCCCGATGTAGATCCCGCGGTCGAAGCCGGGGTTGTTCCGTGCGTTCGAGGTCGAGTCGGTGACGTAGAGCACGTCGTCCTCGTCGATGAACATGCCGCTCGGCCGCCCGAACTGCCGCCACTCGGCGACGAAGGTGCCGTCCGGCTCGAAGATCTGCACGCGACCGTTCGAGCGGTCGCCGACGAAGACCCGCCCGCGGCTGTCCAGGGTGAGGGTGTGGGGCTGGTCGAACTCGCCGGGGCCGCTGCCCGGCCCGCCCCACGTCAGGAGGAAGCGCCCCTTCCGGTCGAACTTCACCACCCGGTTGTTCGGCCCGTGCCCGTCGGTGACGAAGACGTCGCCGTCGGCGTTGACGGCGACATCGGTCGGCCGGTCGAAGGTGTCCGGCCCGTTGCCCGCGACCCCGGCCCGGCCGAGGGTCATGAGGATCTCGCCGTCCGGGCTGAACTTGAAGACCTGGTGCCCGCGCCCGCCGGCATCCATGCCGAGCACCGTCTCGCTCCCGTTGTAGTCGGTCGCCCAGAAGTTGCCCTCGGGGTCGATGTGGAAGCCGTGCGGGGCCGCGAACACCCCTTCGCCCCAACTGTCGAGGATCTCGCCGTCGGGGCTGAACTTCACCACCGGCGGGTCGTCGTCCCGCCCCACGCAGGTGGCCGCCCCCGGGGGCTGGTTGTTGAAGCAGCGGTGGAAGACCCAGATGTTCCCGTCCGCGTCGCGGTCGACGCCGATCGTCTCGCCCCACCGCCCGCCGTTCATGTGCGCCGGCAGGTTCGGCCATTCGTCGACGAGGCGGTACGGGTTGGGGAGCGGCTGCGCCGCGGCCCCGGCGGTCAAGCCCATGAGGACGGTCGCCACGAGCGTGATGCGGACCGATGGATGAGTCAGCATGGCCGGTATCCTACCACCCACTTCCGTGTTCCGGGGCGCGCGTCAGGGCATGCGTACGCAGCACGCGCGAGCTTGTGCTTGCGCGGCGGCAGCCGGGCGTCGTCATGGCGTCCGAGAGGCGGTTGTAGACGCCCGTCATGCCAGCGTCATGCTACCATCATGACATGGCCCATCTCCAGGTGAAGAACATACCCGACTCGCTCCACGATCGTCTGCGCTGCTTCGCCCGTGAGACGAACCGCACCCTGAGCGCGGCCGTGCTCGCTGCGGTGGAGCGCGAGCTGGAGGCGTGGGAGTGGCGCAAGCGGTGGGCTCAGCGGCCTGAGACCGACCTCGGCGTGGATGCGGCGACACTCCTCGCCGAGGCGCGCGCCCTCCGGGACCGCCAGTTGGGATCGCGGTGACCCGATACGTCATCGACGCGTCGGTGGCGGTCGAGTACCTTCTGAAGACCCCGATCGGGCTGGCGCTGGCCGACCTCGTCGAGCGTGCGCCCCTGTTCGCGCCCGAGCTGCTCGATGCGGAAGTGCTGTCGGTCCTGCGCGGGGCGGTGCTGGGCGGCCGCATGGAAGAGGGGCGTGCGGTGGCGGCGCTCGACGACCTGTCGGTCTGGCCGCTGGACCGCATTCCCAATCGCACGCTGGCCCGCCTGGCCTGGCGGCATCTCCACAACGTCAGCGCGTACGACGCCTTCTACGTGGCCGCCGCGCACGTTCACGACGCCACGCTGCTCACTGCTGACGGCAGGCTATCGAGAGCGCCGGGACTGGGCGTCGTCGTACAGCACGTTCGCATGGGGTGACTCACGGGGGTGATGATGAGCTCCTGGCTCTCGTTCGTCCTGGCGATCACCGGTCCCGGTGCGGGATCGTGGCGCGTCCCGGCCGTCGGCATCGCGCTACCGATGGTCTCGATCGCGCTGGGCGGGCGCTGCCCGGCTTGTGCTCGGTCTGCTCGGACTGACGGCTGCCGGCAACTCGGTCGGATGGCAGCGAACCAGCCCCAGCCACGCGATGGTGCAACCGACATACAGGTCCTCAACGGGATTCCAATATGGTCCGTAAACGCAAGTCTTGTGAAGGGCGGGGTGGGTAGACCGTGTACGAACCTCGCGTTCATACCCACCCCGGTCGACTCCGTACTACGCCAAGGCTACCGCAACGATTCGGTAGGTGGTGTCTGAACGGCCCACCACGGCGGACAGTCCTTCGAGCCGCCCATGACCCGACTCGAGTCCGGTTCCGGAACTGTCCACCACCACGGTGGGGGAGGTTCATCCGAGCCGCGGGCGGGCGGGTTCTGGTAACGCGCGTCCGCCGGGGGCTCGTCGGCATCGCCACCAGGCTCGTGCGGCTCTGGCGCGCCGGGGGAGACGGCATCAAGGGGAGCGGCTACGTTGCCGTCCCCATCGGTCTCGAACCACCTTGTGCGGAGGCCCCCTTCTGGTAGCCGGGTGTAGCAGCCCGGACACGCGAACACACTGGCATCAACCGCGATTGGCAGCGACGGCATAGTCGGCGGAATGGAGTTGGTTGCTCGTGCGAGACGGCGGCCACACCGACAGACGTAGTCCGACCAACTTTCGTTCATGTTTCTCCTTTGATGAGGTGGGGCTCCACAAATCGAAGCCCAATAGCGCTTGGAAAACCGACAGTGCTCCGGGTAGGACGAAGAGAGGTAAGCATAGCAGATCTGGCCGGCGAAGTCAACAGGCACGGCGGTTGGGGGTGCACGTCAGATTCGTGAGATGACAGTCAGGCGGCCTTTGCGGCTCGTCGTTCCCAGAAATCCTCGAAGCGGCCGCTGAGCACGCAGCACCGCAGGGCGATGATGGCGTTGGCCCCGGCCACCGTCCAGTGCATGCCGGCGCGCTTGAGCCGGGCGCCGATGGCGTCCTTGCAGCCGGCCTCGACGACGCCCGATGACACGCAGAGACCCGCCGCGCGGAACTCCGGATAGCGCATCCGGTGGCGGTTGCGGGTCAGGTAGTCGATGCACTTGCGGGCCTCCTCGCAGGTCTCACTGTGGGCGCGCAGCTCGGTCAGAATCGCATCGATCCGCCCCGCGTCCAACTCGTCCCGCCGGGCCTTGCCCCACCGGGCGGCCAAGTCCGTGCCGGCGCCGTAGACGGCCTTGGCGACATCGCACAGATGCCCCTTGGCGTGGTAGAGGTCGACGATTTCGATGGCGCCCGGGAACTGTTCGCCGGCCAGATTCCAGATCCACTCGGCCCCGTCGCCGAGGACGACCTGACGCGCCGCGGTGTCGAAGCCGCGCCGCCGCGCTTCGCGATACGCCCGTTGCGCGAACGGGGAGCCCAGCGGGTCGGCACCGCGGCTGGCCGCGCTCTCGACCGCGGCGCTGTAGCTGACCGACCCGGGGTCGCGTTCGGGCAGGCCGTCGGGGCCGCGCGTTTCCGCCGTCCACACCATGGCGAGCTTGACCTCGCGGGTCTTGGCCGAGCCGTCGGGCTGCTTGCCGCGCCGCCCTTCCACCTCGGACTTGCGCACCGGCACGCCGGTGCCGTCCAGCCCCAGGTACATCGTCGGCGCCGCCCCGGGGGCGGGCTCGACCCGCCCGCGTTCGTCGGCCGCGACCTCGCGGCCCAGCGCTTCGGCGGTGCGCTCGACCTGTTTGGGACTGACCGCCACGCCGGCCAGTTCCGCCATCAACTCGCTCGCCTCGACGAAGCTGACTTTCGTCGCCGTCAGTCCCACCAGCCGCGTGGTGGCGGGCGACAGCGACGTGTCGTGCAGGCTCAACGCCCGGTCGCGCGGACACATCCCGGCATGGCAGGCCGCGCAGTGGTAGTAGGCGCGGTGTAGGGTCAGCGGTCCCAACAGCGTGGTGAAGGTCTTCGGGCGGCGGCCGGCGTAGTGCGCCGTCTGGCCGCAGGCGCACGCGATCGTCGAACTCGAATGGTCGGAATCGTCCGCGTCGTAGTACACCCCCAACGCCTGAG
Source organism: Vicinamibacterales bacterium (assembly GCA_965215105.1). GTDB lineage: Bacteria > Acidobacteriota > Vicinamibacteria > Vicinamibacterales > UBA8438 > JAJEEA01. Next base: position 3,139,767 of record OZ244051.1, on the reverse strand, counting down.
CGGCGAGGCCGAGGGCTTGGCGGCGGAGGGCCTGCTCGATGGCCTCGAAGTCCTGCGCAGCGGACTGCCGCGGTCCAATGAGTGCATCGATTTCAGCCGCAAACGCGGCTACGAACGCTGCGCGCCAATCACCTTGGCGGCTTGGCTCGCCGTGGCGAGGGCTCGACGGTGAACGGTCTGCAAGAGGGTCTCGAAGTCCTGGGCATTCGCGTCTCTGCGTCTGAGGAACGCGTCCACGTCGGCCTTGACCGCCGCCTCCAACGCGGCGAACAGCTCTTTGACGCCCCCTTTTTCGGCCGCGTGATCGAGCGGTTCCATCAACTGCGCCTCGGGCATGGTTGGAGTCCTCCTACCCGAGGAATCGGTCGATCAGTGCTCGCGCAATACCCCAACGGCAAATCCCCAACTTTCTTGACGTGCACCCGGCGGTTGGGCGGTTGCGGGCAGAGCCGGTCCGAACCCGTGGGTGGCAGCTTGGCCACTTCACGCGGCGCAAGAGTATACGGCTCAGGGGGACTTGCATGCGAACGGGCGAAGCGGCGGGGTCTCCCAAGCGCCGCCATGGCGGCGTCCTTGTCGCCAGACCCCGCCGAGACAGGACTTCGCTCAAGCGATGAGCCCGGAGCAGCCGGCGATCTGACGGTTGCTGTGGAGACCCTCAGCGAGGACGATTGGGCGTCGGCGGGGCCAAGGTCGACGGGACAGGGCGGAAGGCGTCCTGGAGCGCTCGGGGGATCTGCAGGGCTTCGCCGCCGTGCGGCAGGGCGCCCATCATGGGCGACAAGCCGCCCGCAGCGGCCCCAACGAGATTGACCGCGTCGCCGGATCCGGAGCCCTCACCGTTCGCCATGTCGTCGGTGACCCGCAGAGCGCCGAAGCGCCAAGTGATCTCGGCGTCAGGTTCTTCGCTGGCGGTGGTGGCTTCCCCGAACGTGAACCGCCACTTGTCGGCGTCCGACCAGGAGTACGCTTCGAGACCGAGGAGGGCAAGGAACGACCCGTCGGAACCGAATCCCCAGGCACGCGGGCCCCAGTCCCAGTCGGCGTCGGTGTTCTCCGTGCCGTCGTCGTTCCAACAGTCACTCCGCACGTCCTCGAAGCACCTCCAGCGCGAGATCTCCCCCCAAACGACCTCGTCGACCGGCTCGTAGCCCAGCAGGAACCAGTGCGGCTGAATCTGGAACTCCTCACCGGTTATGTCGTTGACCGTGAACTCGATCTCGCCGGTGGTGCCGACGGCAAGGTCGCCTGATGAGTCGGCGACCAACTCGCCACCGTCGATGGCGTCGGGGTCGCGGATCACGACAGTCTCGGCAGCCACGCCGCAGTCGTTGTCGGGGGCCACGTCGTTGTCGGCGCCGATGCAAACGGCCCAGAACTCCGCGCCCGGGCTGGTTCCGCCGGTTCCCCGCCATGAAACCGTCTTCGACGAGCCGGCGGAGAGCCCGCCGGGCGTCCGCGATGCACGGCGGACCCACTCGGCGCCCGACTCGTCGTACCGACTCCAGAAGAACACCCTGGACGAGCTGACGAACCCGGCGCCGAGGTTGGCGACCGACGCCTGCACGAACACGGATTCGCCGACGTCGACGACCACCGGGGAGACCGACACGTACCGACACGGTACCCGGCGAGACCGCGAGATCGACCCCGGTGATGCTCGGTGGGTCGGGCCGGTGGTAGTACGCTGCAACTTGGGCGCGGGTGAGCTCCAGAGCGCGCGCGGCGTCCGCTGGGCCGTAGACGCTGTAGGTCTCCACCTCGCCCAAGACGCCCAAGGGTTCGCCAGACGACGGATGCCGGCGGTACGGACTCGAGAACTGGAGAACTGGGGTGGCAAACGGCCAAGGGACGTCGAGGCAGTGCGTCTCGTACGCCATCACGGTGTGCCAGCACTGCCCGCCGGCCGCCGGACTGAAGGTCTCGGCGTTGCTGTAGCCGTACGCGTACGGGATGTGCGCAGTCCGAGAACTGCCGTACGTGAAATTCTCGTAACGATCGTGGCGGAGACCGAGGTTGTGACCGAGTTCGTGGGTGAACGTATATTCGCACGGGGGATAGAAGAGCGTAACTCCAAACGCTGCGCTTGGGTGCGGGCCGAGGTTGGCGATGCCGCAAGTGATACGGCCGTCGGACGACGACATCGGGGTGAACGCAACGAGGAGATGGACGAGATCGGCGCCCAGATCAGAACGCATCGAATGAACATCGTCGAGGTAGCCGTCGAACTTGTCCTCAAGGAGGTCAAGATCAGCGCCCACGTCCTGACGCTCTAGGTACGACACCGCCCGCGTCCAACCACTGACGCGCGCGGATACGCCGCTGTTCCTGAACGCCGCGTTGGTCTCCCCGAACAGTCGCTCGACCTCAGCGCGCATGGTGGCCTTGCCCCCCGCGTACGCCGCTGCGGCGGGCGTGTACAGGACCAGCACGTCGATATCCGAACACTACTGTCCCACACACCTTCAAATAGAGGCGGCTTGAACCTTCCAGATCTGGTAGAATGATTTGGCCCTCAAGTCATTCAAAAGACAGGAGATCCAAGCCGTGGCCCATCATAACACAGTCTTCGCGCAACTCCTCAGGTTCCTTCCGAGACATGAATTCGACGCCGAGGCGCGCGAGCACCAGTGCGGCCAGGGGCTGCGCGTCATGAGCCGCTGGGCGCAGTTCGTGGCCCTCGGCGTGGCGCAGTTGACGGGCCGACAGAGCCTGCGGGACATCGTGAGCAACCTCAGCGCCCAGGGGCGCAAGCTCTATCACCTCGGCGTGAGGACGGTGGTCAGCCGCTCGTCGCTGGCGCGGGTCAACACCGAGCAGCCGTACACCCTCTACGAAGCGTTGTTCGGACGCCTGTTGAGCCGCTGCCAGGAACGCGCGCCGAGGCACGGCTTTCGGTTCAGGAACAAGTTGTACTCCGTCGATGCGTCCACCATCGACTTGTGTCTGTCGGTCTTCCCGTGGGCGTCGTTTCGACGCACGAAGGCGGCCGTCAAGCTGCACGTCGGACTGGATCACGGCGGCCATCTGCCGACCTTCGTCAGGGTGACCGACGGCAAAACCGCCGACGTCACGGCGGCCCGCATCTGGGAGTTTCCGGCCGGCAGCGTGGTCGTGGCGGACCGCGCGTATCTGGACTTCAAGTGGTTCCATCAGTTGCAGGCGCGGGGCGTGACCTTTGTGACGCGCCTGAAGCGGGGCGTGCGGTATCGGGTCACGAAAGCGCACGCCGTCCGCCCCGGGACCGGGGTCATCAGCGACGAGACGATGGAGCTGACGAGCGCTCGGGGCCGCAAGGCATATGGTGAGCCGCTGCGACGGGTGGTCTATAAGGACCCGGAAACGAAGAATCGGTACGTATTCGTGACCAACAACACGACGTGGGTGGCGAAGACGATTGCGGACATCTACAAATCGCGATGGCAGATCGAGCTGTTTTTCAAGTGGATCAAGCAACATCTGAAGGTGAAGCGGTTCGTGGGCCGGTCGAAGAACGCGGTCTTGACGCAGTTGTGGGTGGCGATGTGCATGTACCTGCTGTTGGCGTATCTCAAGTTCCTCATGCGAGTGAGTTGGAGCCTTTACAAGATGCTGCAGGTGCTCCAGCTCAACCTGTTTGAACGTCGGCCACTCCTGGATCTTCTCACGACGCCGTCGCCACCGGGTTCTGACCCTCCCGACCCCCAGTTGTCGCTGACGTGGGCCTAAAATCGCCAAAAATGTGGGACACTAGTGATATCCGAAACGCCCGACGAAGCGGCCGACAGCGCCGGATCGACCAGCGAGAACGCCGCGCCGCCGGCGTCCGGCGACGGAGGCGGCGGAGGATCGGCCGATTCCGGTTCGTCCGGCAGAACACCGTCGACCCAGGGGACGGTGGCGTCGATCTCTTCGATGGAGTACGTGCCCCCGCCGATGGTGGACACGCGGAACGAGCCGTCTGCCGTGGAGGCCGACCCCGACACGGCGGTGACCCGATCGTTGCTGTCGGCGTGCACCACGAGAACGACGCTGCCCGGCTGACCCGGGAGCGATCCGGACACCACGTACCCGTTTCCGAGGACGGCGGGCTCTACGGCGTCGACCAGGACCTCGACCGAGGCGTCGTCGAAGAAGTTGAGGACGAGCGGCGCCTGGTCCTGAACGGGGTCGGCCTCGGGACGACCGAGGAGACCCCGCACCCGCTCGCCGAGGAGGGCGAAGTCGATCGCCACGCGGCGGGATCTGATCACGCCCGCGGGAACGCCACCTCGCTGAACCGACTCGGCAATCGCCCCTCGCACCTCTGCCGACAGGCCGCCGCCGAGCGGGAGGAAGAGGCCGTCCAAGGCGGGTGTCGGCGTCGCCGGCTGGGATCGAGCCGAGATTGGCGAGCCCAAGCCGAGCACGAGAGCGAGGCAGAGACACGACGAGTACTTGAGTGCACGGACGGCGAGCGATCGGAACAAATCGGCAATCTCCTTGGACTGCGTCGCAACGCAGAATGGGCAGCAAGAGTAGACTCCGCGTGTCACCGCCGTCAAGCTGTGTGCGGCCAGCGTCACGGTCATGCACGATAAACCCTGCCGTCGTTGAGGGCTCCGCACAGAGGCATGGCAGTTCGGGCGGCCGTCACGGCGGTCGGCGGCGGCGACGTGCGCGCGGTTCGGGACATCGCCGGGGGAGCAGCGCAAGACGGGTGGGGTCAGGTCCGGATCCCTGGGCACTCGGTCGGAGGTGGCGCAGGTCGGGGGCGAGCGGAGCCGCAGGCGACGGTTTTGGGCCTGGCTCGACACCGATCCGGGCGACGCTACCTACCGCCCGAACGAGTAGCGCACCCCCAGTTGGGCCTGCCAGCGGCTCCGCAGGTCGTCGCGCGTGAAGCGGTCGCCGGTGAACCCGGGCCGGGCCGGCGTGTTGAGGCTGTAGACGTAGCGGCCGCTCCGTGGTGCGCGCGAAGTCCTGGAGGTTGCGCTCGAGGGTCGGCAGGGTCTCGATGACGTCCGACTCGACCCCGGCCGTCGTGCCCGTCCGCGACGGCGCTCGCCTCCGCGGTGACCTCCGCGGTCTCGGTGATGGTGGCGAGTTGCAGGGTCACCGGGACCTCGGTCGCCTCGCCGAGGGTGACGACGACGCCCGACAACGCCCGCGTGCCGAAGCCGCTCAGGGCGATCTCGAGGTCGTAGGGGCCGACCTGGGCGTTCAGCAGGTCGAACCGGCCGTCGGCGCGGGTGAAGGCCTCGTATCGCGTTCCCGTCGGGGCGTGGACGGCGACGACGCTCGCGCCCGGCAGCACCCCCAGTTGCGCGTCGCGCACGACGCCGCCCAGTGTTCCGGTGGTGGCGTTCTGGGCCCTTGTTGCGCCGGCCGCCCCCAGCACGGCGGCGAGGGCGAGCGCCGCTGCAATCCTCCTCGACGTAAGACGAATCATCCGACACCTCCTGCAACGATGCTGGGAGAACCGTACGACGTCACGGTGAAGGGCGGATGTCGCGTGGGCGAAAGTTGCGCGGGCGGAGGACCCGATGCGGCTGGACACCGTCTCGGGACCGGAGCCTGAGGGCCGTGACTCTCTCGCTGCGCCGCGTTCGCATTGCGGTTCAGTCTTCAAGAAGTCGGCGCAGCATGCGGCGGACGTGATCCTGCCCGCCGAAGAACACCGCCAGCACGCGGACGGTCCGGCGCCCTTCGTCGACGTCGAACCAGTAGATCGCCCGGTCGATGGTCAGGTGCCGCAGACCTGGCAGAATGTCCTCATGGCTCTTGCCCCTGTACGGCGCCGTCGGGATGCGGTTCGCGGCTGCGCGAACGCCCATGACCCGCGCCGCCGCGTGATCGAGCGTGTCTTCCAGCGGTTCGCCAAGGCGGCGGTAGCTGTCGAACAGATGGTCGAAGATCAGCTCCAAGTCCCGCTCGGCCTCTGCCGAGAATTCAAGACGGAAGTCCATGCGAGCGGCGCTTCGCGGCGATGACGCGGGACAGCCGGCGGTCCATCTCTTCCGCGGGAACGAACTCGCCCTCCCGCCGACGGGCGAGAAGCTCGCGCAACGCGGCGCGTTCCAGCTCCTCGCCATCGAGCCGACCGCGAAGCAGATCGAGGCCCTGCTGCAGCACGGCACTGACGCTGGAGTAGCGTCCGGTGTCCACCAGGGTCCTGGCGAACGCGTATTGCTCGTCGGTGAGCGAGACCGAGGACTTCATCGTCATGAGTGCAAAGTAGCACCTGGTCGTACCGGCGTCAACGCGAAGGGCTCGTTCCGGGTTCCGTCGGGGCGTGACCGCGATGACGCTCGGGCCGGGGAGCATCCCTGCCGCGCGTGGGTGCCGGGACCGCAGTCCGGCCGCGGCCTGCCGTGCGTCGTCAGAACGAGCGCAGGAAGTCGAGCACGAGCCGGTTGACTTCGGCCGACCGCTCCTGCTGCACCCAGTGGCCGGCGCCGTCGAGCAGGTGGAGGCCGCGCAGGTCGGTGCATGCGGTTCCGTCCATGCGCTCCAGCGCGCCCGGGCGCTGGTGGATGCCCCAGTCGCGCGCCCCCGCGATGAACATCGACGGCTGGTCGATGGTGCGCCCGGCGAAGACCTGGAGGTCGGCGTTGATGCCGCCGCCGAAGATGGACGACACCGAGGCCACGCTGCGGTACCACTGCAGCCCGCCCTGGAACCCGGTCCGCTCGTACTCGGCGCTGTAGACCCGCAGCTCGTCGTCGGGCAGCCACTCGCCGGCGGCGATCTCGGCCGCCGACGGCATGTGCTCGGCCACACTCTCGGCCATGCCTCGGCCGAGGTCGAGGACGTAGTAGCGGGGCAACCGGGCCAGCTCGGCCGCCGACCACTCGCGGAGCGGCTCGGGGCGGTTGCCGCTCCAGTCGCCGCTCTTCATGTGGTAGTAGGCGCGCAGGAAGTCGTGCACGCCCTGCGGCGCCCGCCACAGGTCGTCGTTGGCCCCGCGGGTGGCGTAGAAGCGGCGGTAGTGCCAGCGAGGCGGCTCCAGGCTCGCCAGATCGGCGTCGATGTCGGCGGCGGGAGCGTCGCCCGGCGCCGTCGGCGCGTCGGCGGTGTCGAAGGGCAGCGTCGCGGTGCCGCCGAACGGCGCGCTCATGAGGACGGCGGAGCGGAAGACGTCGGGCCGCGCCACCGCGCACCACGACGCCACCAGCGACCCGAAGTCGTGGCCGGCGAGGTGGACCTGCCGGTAGCCGAACGCCGACACCAGCGAGAGCATGTCCCGCACCTCGTTCAGCATCCGGAACGGGCGCAGGTCGTCGTCGTAGTCGACGCCGGTGCCGTCGGTGCGGCCGTAGCCGCGCAGGTCGGGCGCGATGACGTGGTAGCCCTCGGCCGCGAGGGCCGGCACGAGCCGCCGCCAACTGTAGGCGAGCTCGGGGAAGCCGTGCAGCAGCAGCACGCCCGCGCGCGCGCCGGTCCGCGACCCCGCTTCGAGCACGTGCATGCGGATGCCGTTGACGCCGGCGACGAAGCGCGAGCGGACCCCGGGCGGCAGCACGCCTGCCCCGTACGGCCCCGGCGCGTCCTGCGCGGTCGTCCTCGCGGCGGTCTCGGCGGTCGGGCGCGAAGCGGTCACGGCAATGCCGGCGGCGGCGCTCCGCAGGAGCTGGCGTCTCGTGAGCGGGAGATGGCGCATCGCCGGATTATCTCATCCGCGGCGCCGGCCGCTCCCCGCCGCTCGCCCCGGACCGGCCGGCCGCGGGTCCCTGCGGGATGCCCGGACCGTTCGGCCGGCGTCGGAGCGCCGGTTGCCCTTGACGCGGTCGCGCGAACGCGCTACAAGGCTCTTATGCGGCGATGTGGGTCGAGGCTGTCGCAGTGGGGTGCGGTCGGCGCGCTTGCGCTGCTGGCTCTTGCGGCGGCGCCTCACTTCCACGACGAGGCGGACGGACGCGACGACACCTGCGTCCTGTGCCACGTCCAGGGTTCGCCGCTCATCGCTTCCAACGTCCACGAGCACCCCGACCCGGCGGCCGGCGGCAGCCCTCGTGCGCATGCGCCCGGGCATGCCCGCGCCGCGGAGATCGAGGGGAACGCCTCCCGGGCGCCTCCCGCCTGACCACTCGCCGGCACCCCAGGTGGGCGCCGCAAGGTGCTGACGCCTGGCACGGGGTTGGTCGGGCGGCAACTCGAGCCGCAGGCGACGGTTTCCGACCAGCTCCTTGCATGGTTGTGTCGACGTGCCGATGGCGCGCCGGCGGTTCCGCTTTATCTCTTTAGTTGGAGGAGGGAGTCCCGGTGGTCCATCCGGGGGGCCCGATCGAGATCCATGAGCGAAGCTGTGACGATGGACGCGCCGTTCGCGGATGCGGCCGGCGCGTCGGCGCCCGTTCTCGAAGCGCGAGGGCTGTCCAAGCGCTACGGAAGCACGGAGGCCGTCACCGGCCTCGACCTCCGCGTCGGGCCGTCGGAGATCTACTGCCTGCTGGGCCCGAACGGCGCCGGCAAGACGACCACCATTCACCTGTTCCTGGGCTTTCTCGAGCCGACGGCGGGGAGCGTGCGGGTGATGGGCCTCGACGTCGCAGCCGAGCCTCTGGAGTCGAAGCGGCGGCTGGCCTACGTCCCCGAGCAGGTCATGCTGTACCGCAACCTCAGCGGCCTGGAGAACCTGGAGTACTTCGCCGCCCTGGGCGGTACGGGGTCGCTGGCCCCGGAGCGGCTGACCGACATCCTCGTCGGCGCGGGACTGCCCCCCGACGCGGTCGGTCAGCGCGTGTCGGAGTACTCCAAGGGCATGCGGCAGAAGGTCGGCATCGCCATCGCCATCGCCAAGGAAGCCGGCGCGCTGCTGCTCGACGAGCCCACGTCGGGCCTCGACCCGCAGGCCTCGAACGAGTTCTCGGAGCTGCTCGAGCGGCTCCGGGACCGCGGCGTCGCGGTGCTGATGGCGACCCACGATCTGTTTCGCGCGAAGGAGACCGGCACCCGCGTCGGCATCATGCGGCACGGGCGCCTGGTCACCGAGATGAGCACGGACGAGATAGGCCACGCCGATCTCGAGCGCATCTACCTGGAGCACATGCACGAGTAGTCGCGACTGGTGAAGGCGTCCGCGCCGTGGCGCGGTGCGGCGTCCCGGAAAGCTGTCGGGCGGCCATCGGCGGCCGTGGCGCGACCTTCGATGTCGCGGCGCGACCTTACGGTCACGTTGGAGTCCCGCCGGGGCGAAGCTCCTGCGGCGACGTTTGCGGGGCAGGGAGTCATCGATGATCAAGCACATCGCGCGGAAGGAGTTCACCGACGTGGTCCGGGACGGCCGCTTCCGCTGGTGCGCGGCCCTGGTGGGGGCGTTGCTCCTGGTCTCGCTGGGACACGGCTGGGTCCAGGCGCGCCAGGCGCAGGAGGAGCTCGCGGCCGCGCAGGCCACCGCCCGCGACCACTGGGAGTCGCAGGGCGAGAAGAACCCCCATTCGGCCGCTCACTACGGCATCTACGCGTTCAAGCCCCGCCTCGCCCTGTCGTTCGTCGACGAGGGCGTGGACCCCTACACGGGCACGTCGGTGTGGCTGGAGGCCCACCGGCAGAACGACTTCCTCATGCGCCCGGCCCAGGACGCGACGGGCGCCCAGCGCGTGGGGGCCCTGACGGCGGCGCAGGTTCTGCAGAACCTGGTGCCGCTGCTCATCATCCTGCTGACGTTCGGGGCGCTGGCCGGCGAGCGGGAGCAGGGCACGTTGCGCCAGTTGCTGGCCACCGGCATCGGCCGGCGCGAGCTGGCCGTGGGCAAGGCCCTGGGCGTGGCCGGCGCGCTCGCGCTGCTGCTGGTGCCGGCGGCGGTGGTCGGCGCGGCCGCGCTCGTGGTCGGCAGCACCGGTCCGGCGGCGTCGCCCCTGGCCCGGGGCGCGGTCCTGGCCGGCGTCTACCTGGCCTACTTCGGCGCGTTCGTGGGGCTGGGGCTGGCCGTGTCGGCCTGGGCCCGCTCGGCGCGCACCGCGCTGGTGGTTCTCCTGGGGGTCTGGGTGGTGAACGGGCTGGTGGCCCCGCGGGCCGCCGTGGACCTGTCGAAGTGGATCCATCCCACGCCGTCCGCGGTCGAGTTCGCCCACACCCTCGAGCAGGAGATGGCCGCCGGCGTCGAGGGCATCGAGCGCCCGGACCGGGCCGCGTTCAGCCAGAGCCTCCTCGCGGAGTACGGCGTCGAGCGGGCCGAGGACCTGCCGGTCAACGACGTGGGGCTCTACCTGCAGGAGAGCGAGGAGTTCGGGAACCGCATCTTCGACCGCAACTACGGCGCGTTGTGGGACACCTTCGAGCGGCAGGGCGTGGTGCACGAGGCCCTCGCGGTGGCGGCGCCGCTGCTGGCGGTGCGCACGCTCTCGATGGGGCTGGCCGGCACCGACGTCGAGCAGCACCGGCACTTCGCGACCGCGGCCGAGGCGTACCGCCGCGACATGATGCGGCAGATGAACCTCGACCTCGCCGAGAACTCCCGCAGCGGCGACTTCTCGTACGCCGCCGGGCCCGAGCTCTGGGCGGAGGTGCCGCCCCTGCAGTACGACGCGCCGACGCTGGGGTGGGTCCTCGGCAACCGGATCCTGTCGCTCCTCGTGCTGGGGCTCTGGCTGGCCGGCGCGGGGCTGCTCGCCGCGAGGCGCGTGCAGCGCGCGGAGGTGGCGTAGCCATGACCCTGCGCATCGTCGTGCGGAACGAGTGGCGCCTTCTCGCGGCCGACCGGGCGCTGCGCGTCGTGCTCGGCGTCTTCGCCGTCCTCTTCGTCTACGCCCTGGCCAACGGCATGGCCTGGGCGCGCTTCCAGGAGCGGACGGTGGAGGCGGCGCTGACCGGCAACGCGGAACGCGTCGAAGCCCTGGAGCAGGAGCTGGCCGACATCGCGAACGGCGGGCAGCCGTCGTCGCCCTTCCGCGACCCTCGCGCCCCCAACGTCCTCGGCGGGGCCCGGGGCGCCCGCACCACGGTGCTCGAGCCGGGGCCCCTGACCGCCCTCGCGGTGGGGCAGAGCGATCTCCTCCCGTACTACTACGACGTCAGCATCTACACCAACGAGGCGACCTTCCAGCAGAACGGGGAGGTCGAGAACCCCCTCAACCTGATGGTCGGGCGCTTCGACCTCGCCTTCGTGACCGTCTATCTGCTGCCGCTGCTCGTCCTCGCCCTCAGCTACAACGTGCTCTCGGAGGAGCGCGAGCAGGGGACGCTGGCCCTGATGCTGTCGCAGCCGGTGTCGGCGCGCGACGTGGTGCTCGCGAAGCTCGCGTTCCGGGCGGTCCTCGTGGTGGGGCTGGCCGCGGCGGTCTCGCTGCTCGGCATCCTCGCCACCGGGGGCTTCGGCTCGCCCGGCCGGGTGCTCCTCTGGTGCGCCACGGTGACGGTGTACGCGCTCTTCTGGTTCGCGCTCGCGGCGTGGGTGAACGGCCTGCGACGGTCCTCGGCCTGGAACGCCACCGCCCTCGTGGGGGCGTGGCTCGTCCTCGTGGTGGTGCTGCCGGCCGCCGTCAACATCGCGGCGGGGCTGCTGCACCCGCTCCCGTCCCGCGTGGAGATGATCACCGCCCAGCGCGAGGCCTCGAACGACGCCGTCAACCGCCGCAGCGAGCTGCTCGCGCGGTACCTGGAGGACCACCCGGAGATGGCGGACGGGGTGGTGGCCGAAGAGCCCGGCCTCGGCGCCCTCGCCTGGGCCGCCACCGACGCCGTGAACAGCCGCCTCGAGGAGGTGACGGCGGTGCACGACGCGCGCCGCGCCGACCAGGTCGCGGTGGTGCGCCGCTATCGCTTCCTCTCGCCGGCCCTCCTGGCCCAGGAGGTGCTCGTCGACGCGGCGGGGACCGGCGACGCGCGCTTCGCCCGCTTCCAGTCGCAGGTGCGCGCGTTCGCCGAGGAGTGGCGGCAGTTCTTCGTGCCGGCGATCCTCGCCAGCGAGCAAATGGACGCCGGGGTGCTCCCCGACGTACCGGTCTTCAGCTTCGTGGACGAAGGACCGGCCGACGTCGCTCGTCGCGCGCTCGTTCCTCTCCTCGTCCTGGGCGGACTGGTGGTGCTGGTGAGCGCCGGCGCCGCGGCCCGGCTGGGATGCGTGCGGGGAGCGGACTGACCTCCGGGAGGCGCCGTGCGCGGCCCGGTGGTATCCTGTTCGCCATTCGATTCGGGAGGACGTCATGAGCGAGGCGAAGCTGGCGGCGTTGGGGTTGGTCACGATGGTCACGTTGGGCTGCGGCGCCCCGGAGCCCGCGCCGGAGCCTGAAGCCGACGCCGCGCCGGAGCCGCCGCAGTTCGCGGTCACCGGCGAGCACCCCTGCGACCCGGTCGGCGACGTGCGGTTCATCTGCGACATGGTCAGCCCCGAGGACATCGTCGTCGTTCCCGGCGCCGAGTGGGCCATCGTCTCCGGCGCTCGCGATGGCGGCCGCATAAACCTCGTGAACGTGAGCGACAAGACCGCGACCGTGCTGTTCCCGACCCCGGACAGCGAGTCGCGGCTCGACGCCGAGGCCTGGCCCGACTGTCCCGGCCCGCTGGACCTCGCGGACCCCGCCGGGTCCGTGTATCACGGGCTCTACCTCGCGCCAGGGTCCGGCGACGCCCACACCCTGCTGGTCGTCCATCACGGTTCCCGCGAGTCGATCGAGTTCTTCGAGGTCGACGCCGGCGACGGTCCGCCGACCCTGGCCTGGACCGGGTGCGCGGTCGCCCCCGACGGCGCCCGCCTCAACTCGGTGGTCGCCCTGCCCGGCGGCGGCTTCGCCACCACCAACGCCGGCATCGGGGTGTGGGAGTGGCAGGCCGACAGCGGCTGGGCGGTGCTGCCCGAGAGCGAGGACACCGCCCCGAACGGCATCGAGGTGTCCGAGGACGGCGAGACCCTCTACATCGCCGGCTGGGCCGAGGAGAAGCTGACCCGCCTGTCGCGCGGCGTCGAGCCGGTGCGGAAGGACGTCATCGACCTCGGCTTCCGGCCCGACAACCTGCGCAAGGCCCTCGACGGCTCGGTCATCTACGCGGCCGGCCACACCGACAGGGACGGCAACTCCATCACCGACCCCCGCGAGCCGACCCTGGAGACGAGCAACGTCGCGGCCATCGACCCCGAGACCCTCGAGGTCGAGCGCATCCTGGTGCAACCGGCCATGGACGGGTTCATCTCGTCGACCACCGCGCTCCGCATCGGCGACGAGCTGTGGCTGGGGTCGTACCGAGGCGACCGGCTCGCCTACCTGCCGGCGCCGGAGTAGCGCTTCTCGGGTGCGCGTCCGGCTCCGGTTGCGAGAGCCGGTCAGCGCACGGTTCGCCAGTGGGTCCTGGCCTTGAGGACGTACCGAGTGCCGCCGGGCGACGCGGCCGGGATGACCGCCGCGGGCGAGTCGCTCCCAAGGTAACGGCTTGTGCATGCGACGGTCTGGATACCGGTCGTGGCGCTGCTGCTACCCGTCACCCTCCTCCCGCTCGGCGACCGATTCCTCGACCAGTTGCTGCCCCGCCGCCAGGAGTCGATCCCTCCAAACGAGGCGTTCCAGCCAGGGTTCGGGGATACCGCTCAGGCCGTAGAGGGCGCCGGCGAGCTGGCCCGCAACCGCCGCTACGGTGTCCGCGTCGTCGGCCAGGTTGGCCGCGAGCAGCACGGCGTTGCGGAAGTTCCCGGTGCGGGCGACCGACCAGATGGCCGCTTCCAGCGTGTGCACGACGTATCCGCTGGAGCTGATCGTGTCCCGCGCCCGTCCCCGCCAACTGCCGGCCAGGATTCGGGCGATCGCTTCGGCCCCCTTGAATGGCCTCGAAGCCAGGACGGCCGCGCGCGGCGACCCCGCGATGGCGTCGGCGAGCAGCTCTGCGAACGCCCGGCAGGCGTCCACCGTTTCCTGGGCCCCATGGGTCGTCCGGGACTGCTCGGCAGCGGTCGCGATCAGCCGCGGCCTGTCGTTCCAGAACCGGAGGGCGACCGGGGCGAGCCGCATGAGCGACCCGTTGCCCGCGCTGCCCGGATCGGTCGAGCCCGCGAGCGGATCGCCGGTCTGCCGGTAGCGGTCGAGCGCATCGAGGGTGGTGTTTCCGATGTCGTCGCATTCGCCGGTGTGCGAGTAGTCGCCGCGCCGCCACCATCGGACGAAGCGATCCATCAGGTCGCGGACGTCGAGCGTCCTCGTGGCCGCGAGGCTGTCGGCAAGGGCCAGCGCCATGGCGGTGTCGTCGGTCCACCCGCCGGGCGGTTGATTGAACGGGCCGCCGCCGACCATGTCCTCCAGGCGCGGCGCGGTGTCGCGGGGGCAGAACTCGAGCGTCGTCCCCACCGCGTCGCCCACCGCGAGGCCGAGGAAGGCCCCGAGCGCGCGGTCTTCGCCGCTGTCGGCGTTCCGGGGCGGAACTGCGGGCGGCCGCCGCCGGCACCTCGCCACGTGGGCTTCCTGGGCCTCGTTCTCGATGGCTCCCCGCCGAACCTCGCGCACGCGGCGGATCGCATCGTCCGGGCGAGCCCCCAGCTCCACCAGCAGGCGGGCGGCGACGGTCCCGGCCCGGCCCAGGCCCCCCTTGCAGTGGACGAGCACGTCGAACCCCAGGCGCAGCCGGTCCCGAATGGCCTCGCTCGCCACCGCCCACCGCCGTTCGAAGGTGGGGTCCGGCGGTTCCCCGTCCGGTATCGGCGTGTGCCACCACTCCATGTGCCGCTCGCGCACCGCCTCGCCGAGATCAGGCACCCTCAGGAAATCGATTTCCCGGTCGGTGACCAGGCTGACCACTGCGGTCGCTCCCCAGTCTCGAATCGCGTCGAGGTCGGTGTCCAGGTTGCGCGCCCACGGCCCCGAGATTCCGTCCGGATTCATCTTGCCGGGACACAGGGTGATGCCGATCCGGCCCTGGCCGTCCCCCGGGGTCACCGCGGCGATGCAGAGGGGGCTGTTCTCGCTGGTTCTTGTTTGCATGGGATGAAGCGACTCACTGTGGTCGTCAGGTGCTCCGCGCGAGCTGTCGGTGCAGGGCGTGAGGTCTCCTGTTTTGCGCCTTCATACTCAATTCTGCACGACTTCGACGGGAACCGGCGAGAAAATGTCGTTCTGCGCTAAACTGTGTTCGTGCTGCTGCGATTCCGGGTCGCCAACCACCGTTCGATTCTCGAGCCGGTGGATCTGTCGATGATCGCCGTCGACGAGGATCGCGCGGCGACGCGCGGGTTCGACGGCCTCTCGGAGCGCGTCCTGACCGTCGCCGGAATCTACGGGCCCAACGCGTCGGGCAAGTCCAACGTGCTGGACGCTTTGGCGTGGCTCTCGATGGCCGTCGCCACATCGCTTCGAAGCTGGGAGGACTGCGTTCCGCGCGATGCTCACCGGCTCGGCAACGGGCCGGTCTCTCCATCGGAGTTCGATCTGGATCTGGTCGCCAAGGGCGTCCGATATGGGTACCGGCTCGAAGTGGACGATTCGGCCGTCCTTTTCGAGAGCTTGGACAGCTATCCGGAAGGACGACGGCGAAACCTCTTCACGCGCCGCAGGAGTGAAATCGACTATCGCCGCGGCCTCGACGGCACCCGGGGAATACGGGACCTGCTGACCTCAACGACGTTGGCGCTCTCCGCTGGCCGGCGAGTAAGCGGTACTGACTTCGCACACGTCGGGCAATCGCTGGCCAGAATGCGTGTCCTGGGGCTCCGAAGGAGACGGTTTCCTGGGGCCGGTGGCGTGCATCCTCTCGACCCCACGCTACGCTTGCTCGTCGAGACAGATGAGGCCGATCAGCCGAGTCTCTTTGGTACGCCGGAGGAGCGACCAGCCGTCAAGGATCCAAGGCGTGTCCTGGACCTGCTTCGCTTTGCGGATCCGGGAATCGACGATTTGATGATCAGCGAAGAGGACTCCGGGCGCCCCGGTGGACCTCGTCGTCGCCTTGGTCTCGTGCATCGCGGAGAAGGTGAACCGGTCACTTTCGATCTGGAGGAAGAATCTGCCGGAACCCGGACCTGGTTCCGTCTGATCGGTCCTGCGTTCGCGGCGCTCAGATTCGGCCGGATCCTCCTGCTCGACGAGATCGACGCGAGCCTCCATCCCCGGCTCTCGGCCCGCCTGATCGAGATCTTCCAGGATCCCCTGACCAATACCCGCGGGGCTCAACACTTCCCACGACACGTCCCTGCTGAACAGCTTGAACCGCGACGAGGTCTGGCTCACCGAGAAAGCGCCTGACGCCACCACGCGCCTCGTGGGTCTGGCCGAGTTCGGGGGTGAACGGGTCAGCGGCGGGCCCCACGCCTGCCTGAACACCTCGACGCTCAGGATTCGGTCGACGTCCGGCTTGCTGAAGAAGCAGCGGTCGATCGGGACGTGCTGCGTGCGATGGGCTCGCAACGCGGCTGCCTTCGCCGCCCGCTGCGCCGCCACGTTGACCACGAAGTCGACGCCGGGTTCGCGGTCCAGGTGCCGCGGCCGGGTCACCTCCCACGGCAGAACCGGGGTGGTCCAGAGAAGGCGCGGCACGCGGTACGGCCGCCCCGCCCCGTCCATCCACCGCGGATCGGCCGCCGCCACGGCCGCGTCGATCGTGAACCGGGCGATGGCGACGTGATCGGGATGGCCGTTCATCCCGTCGGGATCGAAGCTGATCACCACGTGCGGTCGGTGCCCTCGGATGCGGCGGACCAGGGCTTCACGCACGGCGTTCGCCGGGGCCTCCGCCAGGTGCTTGTCGCGGTAGTCGAGCAACTGCACGTGGGAGATGCCGAGGACGGCGGCCGCCCGGCGGAGCTCGGCCTCGCGGACGGCCGGCAGCTCTGCCCGGTCGCACAGAGGCGGATCGCCCACGCGTCCGGCGTCGCCGCGGGTCGCGGTCACGAGCGCGGTTCGAGCGCCCCGATCGGCATGGCCGCGCACCAGCCCGGCGGCGATGAAGCTCTCGTCGTCCGGATGGGCGAAGATCAGGAGGATGCGTGGAGGCGGCATGCGGCGCTCACGACCGGGCCCGGCGCCGGCTCCCGTGGTCGAGGACGCCGACAACGTGCCCGGTCGACACTTGCCGCGTCTTTCGGTCATGCGCTCCGCGGGCGCAACGGCCGGCTCGGGCCTACTCGTCGGCGCGGCCAAGGAGTTGGTGAAAGTAGTAGCAGAGGCCGTCCGGCGCGACCACGAAGAACACCTGGTACTTCTCCCCGTCCCGTTCGTCCACGCGCCAGTTGGCGGTCTCGACGCCGTTGGCCTCCAGCTCGTCGCGAGCCCGGCGGATGTCCGTCACCCGGATCGCGGCGCCCTCGTTGCCGGGGTCGCCGCCGTTGACGGCGAAGCCGATTCGCACGCCGTCGCGCTCCAGAATCACGGTGGGCACGGGGTGGTCGCGGCGCTCGACCTCGACGAGACGGAACCTCTCGCCGTACCAGGTCGCGACCCGGTCGATGTCCTCGACCGGCAAAGCCAGGACGTCGTCGGCGAACGGGAACGCGGCTTCGTAGAGTCGTACGGTTGTCATGTCGTCAGTCGGCGTGATCGGGGTTGACGGCGGATGTGGGTCTGCTCCGCGTGCGCAAAGGCTTCGCAAGAGGCCGACTTGAAGTTCGGAAACGCCGGCGATGGCGGTCGGCCGAAGTCGGCGAACGCGTCCAGGCGGTTCGCCTGCGCCTCCGGCTGCTCAGCCTCGTCCGGTCGTTTCTTCAGGCGAGGTCGACGAACGGCATCCAGTTCGCCTGCGCCTCCGGCTGCTCAGCCTCGTCCGGTCGTTTCTTCATCGTTCTCGTTTCCTCTCGGCGTCGTCGCGCTCCATGGGAGACTCGCCGTCTCCGGCATCCCGCCACCAGATTATCAGTCCCGCCACGATTGCCGTCACCACGGCGGTGGCCAATGCCCAGGCGGCCAACGACGCCCACTGCATCGTTTGGGTGGACAGGTCCAGCATCGACCCCGCACTCGCACCGGTGGCCACCACGCCGAACGCGAGGGCGCCCACCGCGAACCCGCCGAACGCCATGCCGCCGATGGCGAGCAAGAGGCCGGCGGCGAGGCCCCCGAGGCTGATGACGCCGACGTTCATCCCCGCCGATCGCCACCAGCCCCACCGCCATGTCGCCGATCGCGACGATGCCCCGCGCCAGCGCCATCCGTTCGCCGCCGGCGTCGTGGGCGATGTGGATCAGTGGCAGGCCCCAGACGGTGCGCGTCGAACGGTACTCGAAGTCGGGACGCCGCCGCGGGCTGCGCCGCCGCCCCCCGCGGGTGGGCGTCCAGCCCTGGTCCGAGGGTCGGTCGCGATGACGCCGCGCGCCGGTTCCGCGCGCCGTCTGCTCGACGTCGCGGCTCAGCTCGCGCGCCTGCTGGTAGCGCCGGCGCGGCTCCTTCTCGAGGGTGCGCAGCACGACCTCGTCGAGCCGCACGTCGACCTCGACCTTCTGCGACGGCGGCGGGAAGCGGCCGATGGGCAGCTCGCCGGTCAGCATCTCGTAGAAGACGACGCCGAGGGCGTAGATGTCGGCGCGGTGGTCCACCTCGGCGGGGCGCTCGATCTGCTCGGGCGCCATGTAGTGCGGGGTGCCGAGCACGCGGGCCTGCCGGGTGAGGCGGGTCCCGGCGGCCGGTTTCGTCAGCAAGGCCAGGCCGAAGTCGACGATCTTCGGCGAGCCCGACCGGTCGAGCAGGATGTTCTCGGGCTTGATGTCGCGGTGCACCACCCCCTGGTCGTGCGCGTACTGCAGGGCCTCGCAGATCCGCGGCACGACGGCGAGGGCCTCGGCCGGGGTGAACCCGCCGTCGGCCAGGGCCTGCCGCAGGCTCACCCCGTCGACGAGCTCCATCACCAGGTAGTAGAGGCCCTCGCGGTGACCGAAGTCGTAGACCCGGACGATGTGGGGATGGTCGAGGCGCGCCATCGTCCGCGCCTCGCGGGTGAACCGCTCGGCGAACGACGCGTCGTCCTGCAGGTGGGCGTGGAGCACCTTGACCGCGACGGGACGGTCGAGGGGGCGATGCCGCGCCCGGTAGACGGTCCCCATGCCGCCGGGGCCGATGAGCTCGAAGTCGTCGAGGTCGGGGAGCCGGCGGCTCAGCTCCTCGGGGCTCGGCGCGGCCGGTACGCGGGCGGGCTCGGCGGCGGTCTCCGGGCGGAGCCCCGCGCGCAACGCGCAGTGGGGGCAGACCCCCGGCGGCGCGTCGGCCGGGATCTCGGCGTGGCATTCCGGACACGTTCGGGTATCGGTCATGTCGATTGCTACGCGATTCCCCGCGGGTCGTTACAGGCGCCGGTCCACGTCACCGGTTCGGCGGTCGAACCGAGCGAGCCAAGCGGCGCCGCCACAGGTCGTTACAGGCGCCGGTGCACGTCGACGGTTACGGGGCGGCGCGAGGGCCCGGACGAGGTGGGCGGGCTCGTCGTCGACCAGGCGCTGCTCCTGCACGGTTTCCTTACGGGGGCGGCGCGAGGGCCCGGACGAGATGGGCGAGCTCGTCGTCGATCAGGCGCTGCTCCTGCAGGGTCTCCGCGACGACCTCGCGCAGCCGCGTCCGCCAGCGCGCGCGCAGCCGCGACAGCGCCGTCCGCAGGGCCGCCTCGCTCCGATCGAGCCGCCGGGACAGCTCGTCGTAGGGCACGTCGCCGACGTCGGCGGCCAGGTACGTCTTGAGAGTGTCGAAGACCTCGAGCTGCCCCCGGTCGGCGTAGACGCGCCGCACGTCGTCGACCGCCCGCCTGATCAAGGCGATCGCCCAGCGCCGGTCGTACTCCGCCTCGGGCGTACAGTTGTCGGCCGGCTCGACCAGATAGCGGCTCTCGGCATCGGTCGCGTCGATGGACACGACGTCCGCGCCGCCGCCGCGCTTGACCGCCGACTCCCGCCGCCACTCGCTGGCCAGGAAGTTCTTCATCGAGGTGAGCAGGAAGCTGCGGAACCGCCCGCGCACGGGGTCCGCGGCCGCGATGCTGCGCTGCTCGATGAGTCGCGCGAAGAAGGCCTGGGTGAGGTCGCACGCGTCGTCGGGGTCGTAGCCGCGCCGCCGCACGTAGGCGTAGAGCGGATGCCAATAGTCGGCGCACAGCTCCGCGAGCGCTCGATCGGCCCGTTCGGACGAACCGGCGCCGGCCGCGAGCACCAGGCTCCAGCGCGTCGTCGCGAAGCGCACCGACGGATTCTCTCACGCGGGGCGCGCGGCCGGTGCCCGGCCCGATCCGTCGGTGGCGCCGCTCTCGCTCAGCCCGTTCGTGACGGCGCCTCGACCACCGCGGCCACCCCCGTCACGGTGTCGAGCCGACCGTCTCTTCCACCGCGTCCGCATCGAACGCGAGGCGGTCGCGCACGAGCTCGGCCTCGCGATACGGCTGCTCGTAGCTCCACGCGGCGTCGCGAGTCTCGCCTTCGGGGCCGCGAATCACGTAGTAGGTGGCCAGCCCCTTGAAGGGGCAGAACGTCGTCTTGCCCGTCTTTTCCAGGCGGGACATGTCGACGCCGTCGCGGGCCAGGTAGTAGCGCGTCGGGTATCCCTTCTCCTCGAGCGCCACGACGTCGGTGGTCGCGGCAATCTCGGTCCCGCTCGCGGCCACGCGCACGCGGACGTGGCGGGGCACGAAGGCGACGCGATGTCCGGGGGCGCGGGGGTAGCCCGGGGCGCGCGCGCCGCGCGGGATGTCGGTCGGTCTCTCAGCCATGGGTCATTATGGCCCGAGCCGCACGGCCTGCCGGAGCACGGCCGGCGACGAAGCGCCCTCGAGGAGCAGCTCCGGCGCGCCGCCGCCGTCCGCCTCGACCTGCCAGACGTCGGTCACCATCGGGGTGGGTGCGGAGGGGTCGGGGATCGCGTACAGGACCGTCGAGTCGTCCAGCCACTCGGCCTGATCGTCCACCGACCGGAGCTCGGCGAGCGGCGTGACCGCGCGCGACCGCAGGTCCATGACGTGGAGCCGCCACCCGAGCCCGGCCGCGAGGGGCAGGCGCTTCTTGAAGACGATGCGGCTCTGGTCCGGCGACAGCGACGGGCATTCGACGCCTTCGACCACGACGTCCGCGCGGCGCGTCGAGACGCGTCCCTCGACGAGGTACGTCGTCCCCGCGGTGCCCAGGGTGGCGTAGAACCGGTCGCCGTCGGCCGCGAAGGTGACGCCCCAGAAGTTGAAGTCGATCGCGCGGAACGGTGCGCCGTCCCGGTACACCTGGAGCTCTTCGAGGTTCGCGACCCGCCGCTCGCCGGAGTAGGTATCGACGATGCTCGTCTCGGTCGAGAAGCCCTCGTCGAGATACGAGTGGCCGGAGACGAACACCGTCACCGCGGCCAGCCGGCCGCCGGGCGCGAGGCGGACGCGGCTGGGGACGCCGTGCAGCGGAAGCCGGTGCAGCGGTTCGAACGCGCCGTCGAACACCATGATCGCGTGCGTCGTGTAGAAGCGGTCGGTCGTCAGGCAGACGCCCCGCTCCCCGGCGAAGTCGACCCGGTCGCAGCGCAGCGGCGTCGCGCGACGTCCCCCGCCGGCCTCGCCCAGCCGCTCGACGCTGGCCACGCCGAAGCTCTCGTCGAGCCCCGTGTGGCGCAGGAGAACGGACCGATCTTTCGGCGACCGGGCGACGGGCGTGGGGGGCGCCGCCGTGCGGTCGCTCGGCGTTGCCGATGGCGGTGCGGACGGTGCCGCTGCGGGCGGCGCATCGACCTCGGCCAGACTGTCGATCGGCGGCAGGGAGACGTGCCGGACGAATTCCGCCTGTCGTGCCGCCGACCACCAGGCGTAGCCGACGGCCAGGGCGAGCGAGGCCGCGCACAGGAGCGCGAAGGCGACGACGCGGGGCGGCGTGCGCCGGTTCGCCGGTGCCTCGACCGGCCGGCGGGCCGCGTGCCCGTTCCGCCGATCGTCGGTCGGAGCCGTCATCGTTCGCCCTTGCCGCCCGTGTCCCGCAGAAGGACCGCCCCGGCCGCGACCGCCGCCGCGAGGGCGATCAGGAACACGGGCACTGCCGTCCCGGCGCCGTATCGCGTCCAGAGCGCGCCGAACCCGACCGAGCCCATCAGCCGGGCGAGGCCGGCCGCGGTCGTGAGCAGCGCCAGTCCGCTGCCGCGCCGCTCAGCCGGCAGCCGGCCGCTGGCGAACGCCATCAGCACGCCGTCGGTCAACGCGTAGTGGGCCCCCAGCAGCAGGAGGCAGGCCGTGACTCCCGGAAGGCCGATCCCCGACTGCATGGTAGTCAGGTAGGCGGCGGCGAGCAACCCGTAGCCGGCGAGGAACGCGCGCCGCCGCCCCATGCGGTCCGCCAACCCGCCGGCCGGCACCGCGAGCGCCAGATAGCAGCCCGACGTGCCGACGTAGAGCAGCGGGAACAGGCCAGGACTGAAGCCGGCCTCACGCTGCAGCAGCAGGTAGAGAAAGCCGTCGCTCACCGTGGCGGCGGCGAGCAGCGTCGCCGCCACGGTGAGGCGCAACAGGCCGGGGACGCGCAGGATGCCCGTGATGATGGCCCGCGTTGCACCGCGCCCCGAGGGCGCCGGCGGACCGGCGGAGTGTCCACTCGACAAGCCGTGAGGTCGCCCCTCGGTGAGGGGCGCAACGGCGAGGGGCGCCGGGGCCGGTGCGGAAGGGCGTTCGGCGTTGTCGACGAAGAGCAGCAGCACGCCGAGGCCGACGACGGCCACGCTGAAGCTGGCGACGAAGACGACGTCGAAGGCGTTGGGGAGCGCGCCGAGTATGCCGAGCGCGACCAGCGGCCCCAGCATGGCGCCGGCGCTGTCGAGGGCCCGGTGCACGCCGAAGGCCGTGGCGAGGCTGTCGCGACGGCTGCTCAGCGAGATGAGCACGTCGCGCGGTACCGCGCGGGCGCCCTTGGCGGCCCGGTCGAACGCCACGACGCCGGCGATGAGCGGCCACGAGGCGCCGGCCGCCAGCATGGCGAGCCGCGATGTCGCCGAGGCGCCGTAGCCCGCCAACGCGATCTCCTTCGAGCGGCCGGTCCGGTCCACGGCGACGCCGCTGGCCAGCCGCAGCAGCGCCGTCACCCCGTGGTAGAGCCCGTCGACGATGCCGAACTGGAAGGGCGTCAACCCGAGGTAGAGCACCAGGTAGACGGGCAGCACCGTCGCCACCATCTCGGACGAGACGTCCGTGAAGAGGCTCGTGAAGCCGAGCGCCCAGACGGTGCCGCTGACGTGCCGCCAGCCCGGGCCCCCGCCCGCGTCGCGCCGGGCCCTACGCAGCGCCGACCACGCCTCGACCTGGTACATCGGTTCGGCCTCGCCCGCCGCGCGCGTGGGGCGTCATCCCCGGCGATGCCGGTTGTTCGGCAGGCTGGCGTCCTTTTCAGCCGCGCGCGGGCGTCATCGCCCGCCACCGGCGGCGTCGGCCTCGCCCTCCGTGGACGCCCCCGTCGGCCCCGGCAGCGGCTCGTCCGAGGCGAAGCGCCGCAGCACGTTCTCGGTCAGCCGCGAGACGTTGTTGTCGTAGTCGTTGAACGACAGGCTGCCGCTCCACGCGATGGAGCTCGTCGAGAACACCGCGCCCCCGTTGGGGTACTCCACGTAGGCCATGTCGGCGTAGACGAGCGGGTTGACCGTGCCCCCCTGCTCGGAGTTGCTCGTGTTCACCTCCTCGATGACGTGCTGGTAGGCGTCGGAGTGGCCGAACGACCGCGCCAGCACCAGCGTGTGGGGCGGCGAACCCTGGGCGAGGTCCACGCGGTCGAGCTCCGACCCCGCCGCCCCGAAGTCGAGCACCAGCGACGGGTGGTTGCCGATGAGCTCGTTGTCGCCGATGCCCTCGAAGATGAAGGCGACCCGGGGGGCGAAGCTGTCCGGCGTCCGCTGGTACGGGGAGTTCCGGTCGAACCCCTGCGCGGTGAAACCCACCCCCACCAGCCACTGCGGGGCCCGGCCCCGGAAGCGCCACAGCCCGCCCGGCTCGCCGGTCAGGCTGTGGTGGCTCTCGCCCGGCGCCCCCTGCCAGTGCTCGGTGCCGTCGCGCCGCCGCACCTCGATGAAGGTCCCGGTGGGGTCGACCGGGGTCACCCAGTAGAAGCCGTTGCCGCCCATGTACATCAGCCGGCCGCCCTGCTCGAGGTACGACCGCATCCCCTGCATCATCTCCCACGAGTAGTACTCCGGGTGGGTGCCGGTCAGCACGACGTTGTAGGGCTCGAGCAGCGCCGCCCCCTCGGCGTGCAGGTCGTGGTCGGTGACGACGTCGACGGTGAAGCCCTTGACCTCGAGCCAGTCGACGAGGTGGGTGTCGGCCATGAACTGCCACGGGTTGCGCGTGTCGATCTTCGGGCGCATGTTGGTGATGGGGCGGAGCCGCGACGAGTAGGCGACCCCGCTGCCGTCGGTATGCGTCGAGTACAGGCTCATCGGCTGGAAGCCGGTGCCGCCGGTCCCGGCGTAGGCGAGGTAGCTGACGGTCGGGGCCAGGAACGCGATGTTCGCGGTGGCGGCGCCGCGCGGCGGCCTGACGAAGAACGGCACGTAGTCTTCGCTCGTTATCGTCCGCAGCCGCGCCGCGTACACGCCGCTCGGCAGGTCGGCCGGCGCCTCGAAGGCGAAGCCGACCTCCCACCCCGCGTCCAGGAGGTCGTCGTCGTGGAAGTGGATCGCCCCGTACTGCTCGGGCGCGCGCCGGTAGTCCATCTCGGTGGCGTCCCACAGGTGGCCCGTCACCGCCCGCGTCGGCAGGTTCACGGTGCGGCCGTCGAGCCCGCTCCCACCGGTGTCCCTCACCCGGTCGGTCGCGATGTCGGCCGCGAAGTCCCACGCCGCCACCGCGTCGGTCGGTCCCGCGCCGGCCGCGACCGCCTCCACCTCGGCCGGGCTCAGCGCCCGCGCGTAGATGCGCGGGTTGTCGATCTTGCCGTTGTAATGCCCGGCCACGTCGCCGTCGCCGGTCCCGAAAGCCGCCATCCGCAACGGCTCGTCGGGGGTCGCCAGCGCCCGCACCGGCGTCGTCCGCTCCACCACGACCCGCGTCGGGTCGTTCGCGTAGAGGTCGAGCGGCTCCTGGTACAGCGTCACCCCGCCGGTGTCGGCGTCGAAGGTCGCGGCCACGAAGTACCACTGTGTCGGCACGCCGTGCGGCCGCGGCCGGCCGGCCCCCGGGATCGCCGGCGTCCAGCGCCGCAGGGCCGGCTCGGCCGCCACCCGCGCCACCTCGCCGTCGGCTGCGCCGAGCCACAGGGACAGCCGCCCCTGCTCGTCGATCATCAGGCCGTATCCGCGGTCCGCCGCCCACTTCGTCACCACGCCCTGCGCGCCGGGCTCGCCCACCCAGCCGACGACCCCGGGCCGCGTCGGCGCGATCCAGGCGGTGATCGTGAAGCTGCCGCCGAGCCGCAGCGGCGCCGCGTCCGGCACCGTCACGTAGGAGCCGAGCGGCAGCTCCTGGCGCCGGCCCGGATAGTCGCCGTTGGCCGGCGCCTCGACCAGCTCCTCCTTGATGCCCGGCCCGTTCGGGTTCGCGTCGCCGTGGATCAGCCGGACGATCTCGGCCCGGTACGTGGGCAGCTCGCTGCTCACCATGAACCGGATCGTCTCGCCCGGCGCCACGCTCATCCGGTCGGCGTACCCCACGATGCCCATCGCGTTCAACGCCGCCTGCGGTCCGATCTCGGCCGCCGACTGCGCCCACGCGGCGCCGGCCACCGTCAGGACTGCGGCGGCGGCCGCCCCAGTGCATCTCCTGGTCACAGACATCACTGAAGCTCCTGGTCGTTCTGGTCGGTGGCCGCCGCGCCGCCCACCATGAACCGCTCGAACCACAGCCGCAGGTAGAGCTGCACCCGCAGGAAGTTGGTCGGGGGCGAGCTGCGGCTGTGCCAACTGTCGGTCAGCCGGATCATCGCGGTCGGCACCTTGCGCAGCTTGAGGGCCCGGTAGTACTGCTCGGTCTGCTCCATCGGCGTCCGCAGGTCGCGCTCGCCGGTCATCAGCAGGGTCGGGGTGGTGACGTTGCCGACGACCATCAGGGTGGACCGCCGCAGGTGCTCCTCGGGGTCCTCCCAGGGCAGCTTCTCGAAGTTGCGGTACCAGCCCGACCCGTCGGTGGTGCCGACGAAGCTCAGCCAGTTGGTGACCGGCGCCTTGACCACGGCGGCCGTGAACCGCCCGGTGCGGCCGACGATCCACGACGTCAGCACGCCCCCGCCGCTGCCGCCGTACACGAACAGGTTGCGCTCGTCGACGTAGCCGCGCGAGATGACCTCGTCCACCCCCGCCATCAGGTCGTCGTAGTCCTCCCCCGGGTAGGCGTTCTTGATGGCGTTGCCGAACGCGCTGCCGTAGCCGCTGCTGCCGCGCGGGTTCGTGTACAGCACCACGTAGCCGTTCGCCGCGTGGTCCTGGTTCTTGAAGTCGAACCCGGCGTTGTACATCGCGTGGGGGCCGCCGTGGATGCGGAGGATGAGCGGGTACTCTCTCGCCGGGTCGAAGTCCGGCGGCTTGACGATCCATCCCTGGATGTCGAGCCCGTCCGGCGACTGATACCAGATCTCCTCGACGTCGCCCAGGCGCACGTCGGCGAGGAGCCCGGCGTTGGTGCGGTGCAGGGTGCGGATCGACGCCGGATCGTCGACGTCGAAGGCCACGAGGTCGCCCGGCACGTGGTAGCTGGACACGACGCCGACCGCGACGCCGTTGCCGCTGACCGACGACACCGAGAGCATGTGGTTGCCGCTCGTCACCTGCCGGACCTCGCCGTCGACCGAGGCGAAGTGGAGGTTGCTCGTCCCCCGGAGCTGCGCGTTCAGGTAGACGCCGCTGCCGTCCCCGGCCCAGCCCACGATGCCGGGGCGCCGTCCCATCTCGGTGGCGACGACCCGGGGCCCCGAGCCGTCGGCGGCCATCACGTAGAGGCCCTCCTCGCGGTAGGTGTCGGTGGTGTGGTCCATGCCGGTGTAGGCGATGGCGCGGCCGTCGGGGGAGGGGACGGCGCCGCCGTCGGGGCCGTCGCGGCTGGTCAGGGCGATGATCTGGCGCGTCGCCAAGTCGACCCGGTAGACCTCGGACTGCCGCCAGGCGTACTCCGCGTCCGGCTCCCGCAGGCCGGAGAACACGATGCCGCCGCCGTCCGGGGTGAACCGCGGGTTGTCGTGGTGGAAGTCGCCGCTCGTCACCTGACGCGGCGTGCCGCCGGCCGCGTCGACCACGAAGATGTGGCGGTAGCCGGCCGGGGTGTAGCCGGACCCGTCGCGGCGGTAGCCGAGCCGGGTCACGATGCGGGGCGGCGCCGTCCAGTCGGCGCCCTCCGGTGCCCTCGGCATGTCGATGTCCCAGGCCGGGTCGGGCGGGGGCGCGACGACCGCGCGGAAGGCGAGCGAGCCGCTGTCGGGCGCCCACCGGATCTGGGACGGCGGGTTCTCGAGCCGCGTGATCTGGCTCTCGGCACCCTCGGCGTCCATCCACCGGACGAAGATCTGCGACCCCCGCGGCTCGCCCGACCGCGTGAAGGCGACGCGGGTGCCGTCCGGCGACCACCGGGGACCGGCGCCCTCGGTGAGGAACCGGTTCCGCGAGCCGTCGGCGCCGATGACCCACAGCTCGCTGCGGACGCCGTCGGCCACCGGGTCGACGAAGCGCCGCTCGTAGACGACGGTCTCGCCGTCGGGCGAGATGCGGGGATTGCCGACCGTCTCCCAAGAGAGGTAGTCGTCGAGGGCCAGGTGGCGCCGGCCGTCGTCCTGGCCGGAAGCGCCAGCCGCCGTGAGGAACAGCGCGAGCAGCATGCAAACGCCGAGCCGCCGACGGGGTCCTGCGAGGATGGTACCGGGAATCGTCATCGCCTTGCCTCCCGCGGCGCGCGGGATTGTCGCGACGCCGCTCGATGGGAGTCTACCGCCAACCGGGCGGAATCGGTCCATTGGGGCGGTCGAACGCGGCGGGGCCGTTGCGACGGGCGGCTGGACGCGGTCGCCGGCCTGCGTTGACCTTCGTTCAGCCCCGGCGTATCGTCTGCGTGGGCGGTCCGCGACGTCCTCGGGCGTGGAACGAACGACGACCGCTACGGAGCCTGTCATGCTCGAGTCCGCTCTGACCATACGCGCGCTGACGGCGCGCGCCGTCGCCGCACCGTTGGCGCGGCCGCTGCGCACCGCGTCGGGCGACATCCCGGTCTCGCCGCTCCTGCTGGTGGACGTCGCCTCGGAGGAGGGGCCGGTCGGCAGGGCCTACGTCTTCGGGTACACCACGCTCACGCTACGGGCGCTGAAGGCGTTTCTCGAGGACGTGGAGGAGGTCGTGCGGGGACGCGCGGCTTCTCCCGCGGGGGTGTACGACGACCTGGCCGCGCGCTTCCGCCTGATGGGGCGCCAGGGGCTCGTCGGCATGGCCCTGTCGGGCCTCGACATGGCCCTGTGGGACCTGCAGGGGCGCGCGCAGCGGCGGCCGGTGGTCGAGCTGCTCGGGGGGCAGGCGAAGCCGGTGCCGGCCTACGACAGCTTCGGCATCGTCGATCCGGCGGCGGACCGGGCCGCGCTGGAGCGGAGCGTCGAGCAGGGCTTTCGCGCGATCAAGATCAAGATCGGGGTCGGCGATCTGGCGTGGGACGAGGCGAGGGTCGCCGGGGTGCGCGAGATCGTCGGGCCGGACGTGCGGCTGATGGTCGACTACAACCAGTCGCTGACCGCGCCCGAGGCCCTGCGGCGCATCCGCGCGCTGGCCCGGTTCGACCTCGAATGGGTCGAGGAGCCGGTGCCGGCCGAGGACCTCGCCGGCCACGCGCGTATCCGCGAGGCGTCTCCGGTCCCCGTCCAGACCGGCGAGAACTGGTGGTTCGGGCACGACATGGCCCGCGCCCTCGCGGCCGGGGCCTGCGACCTTTGCATGCCGGACATCATGAAAATCGGGGGAGTGACGGGCTGGCTGCGCGCGATGGGGCAGGCCGAGGCGGCCAGCGTGCCGGTCTCCAGCCACCTCTTCATCGAGGCCAGCGCCCACGTCCTGCCGGTGACGCCGCTGGCCCACTACCTGGAGTACCTGGACCTCGCCGGCGCCGTCCTCGCCGACCCGCCGCGGGTGGTGGACGGCGCGGTCACCGCGCGCGGGCCCGGCCTCGGCATGGACTGGGACGAGGCGGCGGTAGCCCGCTATCTGGTGTGAGCGTCGCGCAATGAGCGATTCGGACCGCAACAAGCGGATCGTCCTGGCGTTCGTCGACGCCGTCAACGCGCAGGACTGGGACGCCCTGGACCGTCTGGTGGCCCCGGAGTTCGTCCGGCACAGCGACGCGGCCGGCGAGCCGGGGGTGCGCAGCCGGGACGATCTCAAGTGGTTCCTCCGCAACGAGTACCTCACCTTCCCCGACGCGCGGGAGACGGTCGAGGACCTCGTCGCCGAGGGCGACCGCGTCGCCGCGCGCCATCTGCTCACCGGCACCCAGACCGGGCCCTTCGGCGACCATGCCCCCACCGGCCGGCCGGTGCGGGTCCGCTATCTCGCCGTCTACCGCCTCGAGGCGGGACGTCTCGTCGAGGCGTGGGCAGAGTGGGACAACCTCGCGGCGTTCGCGCAGATGGGCCTCGCCCCCGGCGGGGCTCGGGCAGAGCCGAGCCTGCACGAGTTCCTCGACGACGACTACGGCCCGGACGGCGACGCGGAGCTCGCGCGCCGGCTCGAGGCGGGTGCGGACCTGACGGCGCGGGCGGGCGCCGCCGCCGAGACCCCGCTTCACGTGGCGGCGCGGCGCCGGCGCGCCGGCGCGGTGCGGCGTCTGCTGGACCACGGCGCGGACATCGACGCGCGCACCGCGGGCGGGAAGACCGCCTACGCCCACGCCGCGCGCCGCGGGTTCTCCGAGCTGGCGAGCCTGCTGGCGGAGCGCGGGGCCGACACCACCCTCGCCCCCGCCGACCGGCTGGCCGTGGCCGTCGTCGGTGGTGAGCTCGACGAGGCGCGGCGCCTGCTCGAGGCGCACCCGGGTTGCGCGCGCACCGGCAACCCGGAAGAGGACCGCCTGCTCGCCGACGTGGCCGGGAGAACCGGTACCGCCCCCGTAGCGCTGCTCATTGCCGCGGGTGCGGATCTCACCGCCACGGGGCTCGACGAGGGGACCCCGCTGCATCAGGCCGCGTGGTTCGGCCAGCCCGACAACGCCCGCCTGCTGCTGGAGGCCGGCGCGCCGCTCGACGTCTTCGATGCGTGCCACGACAGCTCGCCGCTCGGGTGGGCGGTGCACGGCGCGCGCTACTCCGGCGGCGCGCGGGACCGGGCCGATGCCTACGTCGAGGTCGTCCGCTTGCTGCTCGATGCGGGGGCCGGCCTGCACTACCCGGGCCGTCGGGGCGACGACGCGTACCTGACCCGCCTGATGGCGGACGCGACCCCCGCGGTGCTGCCGCTCCTCGAGGACGCGGCGGCGACGCGGCGCCGAGTGCGCCCGCGCGCCTGATGGCGAACGCGATTCCGGCGGTGCTGCCGTTCCTGGCGGACGCGGGCGTCTGCGCGGTGACTGCGCCGCGCAGCGGAGGAGAAGGAGAACGCGATGAGCCTCGACCCGGCCGGTCTCCCGCGCAGCAGGGTCTCGACCCTGATGTTCGACCAGTACGGCACCATCGTCGACATGCAGGGCGGGCTGACCGAGATGGTGACGCCGTTCCTGGCCGGCAAGGGCTGGCGCGGCGATCCCCACCGGTTCGTCACCTGGTGGCGGCGCACGCACTTCGAAGACTCGATGATCGATTCGCTGTGCGACCGCGGCCACACGTCCTACCGCGAGATCGGCCACCGCGCGGTGTCGCAGGTCATGCGCCGCGCGGAAATCGACCACACCCGCGACGAGGTGCGCTGGCTGGTCGGCTGCATCGAGCGGCTCAAGCCGTTCCCCGACGTGATCGAGGCGCTCGAACGGCTGCGCGGACGGTACCGCCTCGCGATCCTCTCGAACGGCGACCGCGACATGCTCGAAGCGGCCCGGCCGCACATCGGGTTCGACTTCGACGCGGTCATCTCGGTCGAGGAGGCGGGCTACTTCAAGCCGCACCGCGCGACCTATGCGACGGCCTGCGAGCGACTCGACGCCGACCCCTCGAGCGTGCTCTTCGTCGCCAACCACGCGTTCGACTGCATCGGCGCGAAGGCGGCCGGCATGCGCACCGCGTTCATCGACCGGCGGCGACGCCCCTTCGGCGGCTCGCCGCACCAGCCGGACCTCGTCGTCGAGGACTTCGCGGCGCTGGCGCGGGTGATGATGGAGTGACGCGGCCCATGGCTGAAACGCCGCGATGCCGTGGTTGCCGGCGTAGGCGAACAGCTCGCCGAGCCGGCCTTCGGCGTCGGCCGGTGCGAGAATGCGCCGGCCGGTTCCGCGTCCGCGACGTCGAGACCCGGCCGAGGGTGGCGCAGAGACGGCCGACCCCGCCGGCGGTTCCCTGCCCCGTCGTCGAGCACTTCGCGCCGGCGCGGGTGCCGTCGGGGTGACGCAGCCCATGGCCTCCGCCGCCGCCCGTTCTTTCGCCCTCCGTCTGCTCGCGTGGTGGGAGGTTCATGGCCGCAGGGACCTGCCGTGGCAGCGGGAGCGCACGCCGTACCGGGTGTGGGTGGCCGAGGTCATGCTGCAGCAGACCCAGGTCGGCACGGTCGCGCCGTACTTCGATCGGTTCACGGCCCGCTTCCCCGACGTGGGGACCCTGGCGCGGGCCGACCTCGACGACGTGCTGCACCTGTGGAGCGGCCTCGGCTACTACGCGCGCGCGCGTCATCTGCACCGCGCTGCGGGCATCGTCGTCGGAGAGCACGACGGGACGTTCCCCGACACCGAGGCGGCGCTGCGGGCCCTGCCGGGCATCGGTCGTTCCACCGCCGCCGCCATCGTGGCCCAGGCCTGGGACCGGCGGGCGCCGATCCTGGACGGCAACGTCAAGCGCGTGCTGGCGCGCCGCCACCGGGTCCCCGGCCCGGTGTCGTCGACCGCGACCCTCGACGAGCTGTGGCGGCTCGCGGAATCGCACACCCCGCGGGACCGCGCGGCCGACTACACCCAGGCCGTCATGGACCTCGGGGCGACGGTGTGCCGCCGCCGCAGGCCGCGCTGCGGCGACTGCCCGGTGCGCGCCGGCTGCCTGGCCTTCGCCGCGGGGGATCCGGAGCGATATCCGGAAGCCGCGCCGCGCCGCCCCCGCCGCCTGGAGCGGCGCCGGTTCTTCGTGCTCGTGGACCCCGACGGCGCCTGTCTGGTCGAGCGGCGCCCGCCCGCCGGCATCTGGGGTGGCCTCTGGTCGCCGCCGGACCGCGACGCCCGCGAGACGGTGGACGGATTCCTCGACGAGAGCGGCGTGGATGCCGGCCTCGTCGACGAGATCCGCGCCGCCGACGTCTTCCGCCACGCGTTCACCCACTACGACCTCGACGTCGAGCCGGTCTACGTCCGCCTCAAGTCCCGGCCGGCCGCGGTCCGCGAGGACGCCGCGCGCTGGATCGACCCGGACGATCACCGGCTGGGCCTCTCCACGGTCGCGGCGAGGCTCGTCGCCGCGACCGGTGGAGCGGCCCGTTGACCGGGATGGCGCCAAGGGTCGCGTGCCTGGGAGCCCGTGGTGACCTCGCGTTGCGCCGCGCCGGAAGGGGCCAGCAAACGGCCGAGGCACCTGCCTGACAAGCATGAGGGGGCGCACATATTGGGCATATGCAACTGGCGAACAACGCCGTCAGGAGGAGTGCATCGCCGCTCGAATGCAGCGGGGACTCTCGCCACGGGCTCCCAGCGCTCTCCATGGTAGCGAACGCCCGCGGGCAGTCCGGCGCCGTTGATTCCCGCGAAGCTCGTGCGGTAGCCTGAGGTCATGGCGGTCCTCCATCAGCGGCCCGGCCCGGCGGCCTTCGAGCTGCACATGGCCCCTGCCATCGACATGAGCCGGGAGCAGTTCTTCCAGTTCTGCCAACTGAATCGCGACGTGCGGATCGAGCGCAACGCGGAAGGGAGCATCGCGGTGATGACGCCCGCCGGCGGGGAAACGGGGGCGCGGAACGGTCTCCTGTTCGGCGCCCTCTATCGCTGGGCCGAAGAGGATGGGACCGGCGTCGCCTTCGATTCCTCGACCGGCTTCGAGCTTCCCAACGGCGCGGTGCGTGCACCGGACGCGGCCTGGGTCCTCCGCAGCCGGCTTGCCGGGCTCTCTCCCGAGGACAAGGAGCGATTCCTGCCGCTGTGCCCCGACTTCGTCATCGAGCTGCTCTCGCCGTCCGACTCTCGTGCGGCCGCCCGGCGAAAGATGGAGGAGTACCGCGCCAACGGCGCCCGCCTCGGCTGGCTCATCGATCCCGCTCGGCGGCAGGTCGCCATCTACCGTGCCGACGGCAGCCTCGAACCGCGCACCGACGTCGTCACCGGCGAAACGGTCCTGCCGGGGTTCTCGCTCGACCTTGCCGCCGTCTGGAAGCCGCCGTTCTGAGGCAGGCCGGGGCGCGCACTTCGTAGAGGCGTCGAGTGGACCTGACGAAGAGGGTGTCTCTCTCGGACGATCGCTGAAGCGCCGACGTCCGCGCTATGGCCGTGCGGCCGCCACGGCCTGCGCCATCTCGCCCATCGAGAAGAACACGAAGTCCGTCGACGGCATGGGCTCGACGCGCTCCGTGGCGCCCCAGCTTCCGCCCTCCGACAGCCGCTGCCGGTCGATCCAGGCGTTGGCGAGACCGAACCGGTTCGCCGGCGCGTGGTCGTGGTGCAGGCTCTGCGCGGTGTGCAGCACGTCCGGCCGCTCCAGCCCCAGGTCGGACTTCAGGCGGCCCAGCATGTACTCGAAGTTGGCGTCGGCCGGCTTGTACGACCCGATGTCCTCGGCGGTGTAGACGGCGTCGAACTCGACCCCGAGCTTCCGGTTCGAGGCGGCGATGCCGTCGCGGTGCACGTTGGACAGGATGACGAGGCGGTAGTGTCGCTTGAGGACGCGCAGGGCGTCGGCGGTGTCCGGGAACGCCGGCCAGTGCGGCACGGAGGCGCCGAAGGCCGCGTCGAGGTCGTCGTCCGTCCGCAGGTCCAGGCTGTCGGCGATGCGCCGGTGCACGCGCGCGAGCAGCTCCGGATAGCGGAGGCCCGGCGTGGCCTGCTCCTGCCGGCTCTCGCTTTGCGCAAAGGCGCGGAGGCCGGCGTCGCGGGTGACGCCGCTGCCCGGGTTGCGCATGATCACGGGCTGCAGCGCATCCCAGATGCCGCACTCCCAGTCGATCAGGGTGCCGTAGCAGTCGAACGTCAGGACGCGGTAGTCGGTCAGTGCGGGCATCCGTGCGTCGCTCCTGATTCTCGGGCGGTCATCGTGGTATCGCGGTCACGCCCCAACGGTCGATCTCGTTCGTTGCGCGTTCGCGTGGCAGGCCGTTCCGCATAAACTTGGTGACGGTCCATGGGCTCGTCATGGCCTACAGTGTACGCGTCCGGGGGGCGGAGCAGGATGCCCGAGCCGGGTGGGGCGGTGCCGGCTCGAGTTCCTGACCCCGAGGAGGAGCCGTCATGAAGCTGACCCCCGAGGAGATCGCCCGGTTCGAGGAGCAGGGCTACCTGTTCTTCCCCTCGCGGTTCTCGGCCGACGAGGCGGCGGTGCTGCGGGCCGCCGCCGACGAGGTCTACGCTCTCGACCGCCAGGAGGTGTGGCGCGAGTCGAGCGGCGTCGCCCGCACCGCGTTCGCGGCCCACACCTACAACGAGGCGTTCCGCCGCCTCGGGCGCCACCCGCGCCTCGTCGAGCCGGTGATGCAGCTCGTCGGCGGCCCGGTCTACATGCACCAGTACAAGGTGAACGCCAAGGCCGCGTTCGACGGCGAGGTGTGGCAGTGGCACCAGGACTTCGGCACGTGGCACCGCGACGACGAGATGCCCGAGCCGAGGGCCATGAACATCGCGGTGTTCCTCGACGAGGTGACCGCCGCCAACGGGCCGCTGCTGTTCCTGCCCGGGAGCCACCGGCAGGGGGTGTTCGAGGCCGGCCACGATCTGGAGACGACGAGCTACCCGCTGTGGACCCTCGACCGCGCCACCGTGACCCGCCTCGCCGAGCGGGGCGGCTGCGTGGCCCCGACGGGGCCGCCGGGCAGCATCATCGTCTTCGCCTCGACCCTCGTGCACGCGAGCCCGCCGAACATCAGCCCGTTCGGCCGCAGCATCGTCTACCTCTCGCTGTGTCACGTCGACAACCACATCCGCCGGTTCAAGCGCGCGGCGTGGATCGCCCACCGCGACTTCGCGCCCATCGAGCCGCTGGGCGACGACTGCCTCGCCGAGCTCGTGCGCGCGGGCGCGACGGTCTGAACGGGGACGCGATGTATCTATGGGACGAGTTGCGCGCGCGTGCCGCGGCCGACCGGCCGGTGCGGGTGGGCCTGATCGGCGCCGGCAAGTTCGGCTCGATGTTCCTGAGCCAGATCCCGTCGACGACCGGCCTGGAAGTGCGCGCGATCGCGGACCTCGATCCGGACCGCGCGCGCGCCGCGTGCCGCGCCGTCGGCTGGACGGGTGCACGCATCGCCGAGACGCGGTTCACGGACGACGCGATCGAGATGGTGCGCGACGACGCCGTCGACGTCGTCGTCGAGGCGACCGGCGACCCCGCGTCGGGCATCGCGCACGCGCGCGCGGCATGCTCGGCGGGGCGGCACATCGTGATGGTCAACGTCGAGGCCGACGTGCTGGCGGGGCCGCTGCTGGCGGCCGAGGCGCGCGCGGCCGGCGTCGTCTACACGATGGCCTACGGCGATCAGCCCGCCCTGACGTGCGAGCTCGTGGAGTGGGCGCGCGCGTGCGGCTTCGACGTGGTGGCGGCGGGGAAGGGCACCAAGTACCTGCCGTCGTACCACGCCTCGACGCCGGATACGGTGTGGGACCACTACGGGCTGACCGCCGAGGAGGCGCGGGCGGCGGGCATGAACAGCCGCATGTTCAACTCGTTCCTGGACGGCACGAAGTCGGCCATCGAGATGGCCGCCATCGCCAACGCGACCGGCCTCACGCCCGCACCCGACGGCCTGCGGTTCCCCCCCTGCGGCCGGGACGACCTCGCGCACGTGCTGCGGCCCGCCGAGGCCGGCGGCCAGCTCCACCACAAGGGGCAGGTCGAGGTGGTGTCGTCGCTCGAGCGCGACGGCCGGCCGGTGCCCGGCGATCTGCGCTGGGGCGTCTACGTCGTCGTCGAGGCGCCCAACGACTACACCGCGGGCTGCTTCCGGCAGTACGGCATGAACACCGACGCCTCGGGCCGGTACTCGGCCATGTACAAGCCGTTCCACCTCATCGGGCTCGAGCTGAACGTGTCGGTCCTCGCGGCCGGGCTGCTCGGGAAGCCGACCGGCGCTGCGCGCGATTTCGTCGGCGACGTGTCGGCGACGGCGAAGCGCGATCTCGCCGCGGGGGAGGTGCTCGACGGCGAGGGCGGGTTCACCGTCTACGGGAAGCTGCTGCCGGCGCGGGCGTCGCTGGAACGCGGGGCCCTGCCGATCGGCCTCGCCCACGGGGTGACCCTGAAGCGGGCCATCGGCGCGGGCGAGGTCGTGAGGTGGGGCGACGTGGAGATCGACCCGAGCGGGATGGCCGTCGAGGTGAGGCGCGAGATGGAGGCTCGCTTCGCGGACCGGAGCGGTACATAGGCCGCGACGCAGGCTGCAGGCCTGCAGTCGGCCTCCGCTTCACGCCGTCACCACGAACGCCTCACGTCGTCACCACGGACGCCGCTCGTGCGAGCTGCATTACTCTCCGACGCCTGTCACGCCGTCACCACGAACGCCTCACTCCGTCACCACGAACGTGACGTCTTCGTAGGTCGCCAGGCCCCCGTCGTGGGCGATGCACCGCAGCACGTAGGTGCCGGGCTCCGTGAAGGTCGCCTGCACCATCCACTCGTTGTCCCGGGGCGGCTCGGGCGTCTCCCAGCCCGCGCCCCACGGCGAGTTCGAGTTGGCCCGCGTATCTTCCCAGACCTTGGTCTGCACCGGGTCGAAGGTCACCGGCACCGCCCCCCGGTAAACGAACCACGACAGCCGGAGGCCGGTGGCGGCGATCGGCGTCAGGCTCGTGGGGCGGCCCGGGTCGACGGGGCGCATGCGCCGCCGCCTCGGCAACTCGTCCTCGTCGTGCGCGACCGCGGTCAGGGTGACGGGCACGTTCGCCTTCACGGTTCGCGTCGACTCGCCGGGCACCTCCAGCGTCGGGGCCACGTTCTTGAACAGCTCGCCGGAGACGCCGGCCCCGTTGTTCGCCATGCGGACGTTGTCGTCCATGTAGTAGTCGGGCTTCAGGGTGCCGTAGGCACGCTTCGTCTCGCCGTGGCTGGTGAGCGTCCACACCAGCTCCTTGTCCCCGAAGTCGGCCGGGACCCGGATGCGGAAGAGGAAGCGGTTCCGCCGCGGCAGGAACCAGGTCGGCTGCCCCCGGTCGGGCCCCCCGGGCTCGATGTTGTTGTCGGGGCCGATGGGGATGTGCAGCTCCTCCTCCCAGTTCCGGTTCATCGTCCCGAACACCAGGTTGAACGAGCCGTCCGGGTTCTGCTCCCAGCCCTCGTAGGCCGGCACGACCTCCTGGCCGAAGTCGTAGGCGCGGCGGGCACCCTGTGCCCCAGCGTCGTGCACGGCGAGGACGACGAGAAGCCCGGCGAGGAGTACGGCCGTCGCCGAAATGGCCCTGCTGCCGCCGGCCGGGGCTCTCACCGTCCCGCGGAGCGGTCCGCCGCGCATCAGGCAGTCTTCGAGAGTCCCGCCGCCGGCCGGGGCTCTCACCGTCCCGCGGAACGGACCGCCGCGCACCGGGCGGTCTTCGAGAGTCCCGCCGCGCCCGGCCGCGGCTCTCACTGTCCGCCTCCGGCGTTGTCGGCCGGCGCCAGCTTCAGCGTTCCGCAGAGCGGACAGCCGAGGACCACCTCGCCGTCGGCGAGCCCGAGGACCTCGCGCCGCTTCGCCGTTTCCGCCGCGAACTCCTCGTCGGTCAGGTAGACCCCGCGCATCAGGTTGATGAACATCTGGTCGACCGAGCGGTGTCCGCCGCCCGACCAGTTGCGCGGATCGGGCACGTTGGGGTTCGACGGCGAGTTGTTGAAGTAGCCGGTCATCCGGAGGATGGTGCCCTTCGGCAGCAGCGGCGCCGCGTCGTCCGCGTAGTTGTAGACCCGCACCCAACTGTGGTCGTAGCCGGCGCAATTCAGCGTCTGGACGTGGTGCCCCCAGATGGCGTCGAGGCACATCCGCACGCCCGGCGCGTGCATGTGGGGCTCGAAGATGGTGATCAGCGTGTTCTCCGGCAGGGTGAAGTACGCCTCCATCTGCTGGTCGGGGTCCATCGCCTCGATGTCGAGGTCGACGCCGTTGCCGAACGACATCCGCACCCACTTCCGGGTCGGCTCGTAGCCGCGGGGATGGAACTTGAAGCCGACGTCGAGGTGGGCCCGCGTGTCCGCCCCGTTCGCGTGCAGGTGCATCGAGTTGAACTGCAGACTCGACCCCGCCTTCATGATCTTGCCCGCCTCGGGGTCGAAGACGTCGGCGTTGCGCCCCACCTCGTGGGTCGGCCAGCGGCGCTGCGCGGCCAGCGGATCGTCCTCGTTCTCGTCGGGGTTGGGGTCGGTGACGCCGAGGGTGGCGTGGTGCACCACGAAGAGGCCGCCCACCGTGTTGCGGGTCTCGCCCACGCTCGACTCGGTGACCTCCTTGTACTCCATCGCGGCGACGTAGCGGTCCTCGGTCAGCCCCGTCGGCACCTCGCCGATCGAGCCCCACCAGTCGGGCGCGTCACCCGCCACCTCGAAGCTCGGCGACGACACGATCAGGTCGGGCTGCCCGATCTCCCACTGGTCGACGTCGATGAACGGCACCGGCGGGGGCAGGTCGGCGGGATTCCCCCGCGGGGCGCCGTTGTCGGCCCACCGCGCGATCAGGGCGACCTCCTCGTCGCTCAGCGACGGGTCGTCCTTGAACCGCTGGATGCCGATGTTCTTCTCGATGTACCACGGGGGCATCACCCCCGGCTTGTCGCGCAGCCCCGTGCGCAGCTTGATGGCGCGGGCCCAGGGCCGCACCTCCTCGTAGTCGATGAGCGACATCGGCGCCAGCGAGTTCGGCTGATGGCACTTCTGACAGCTCCGCTGGAGGATGGGGGCGATGTCGCGCGTGAACGTGACCTCGTCGGTGGCCGCGGCCTGCGCGGCCGCCGGGGCCGGCAGCGCGGCGAGGGCCGCGACCGCCGTGGTGAGCACGATCTGCCAGGGGAACGTCCGCCGCCGGTTTCGCGTCGTCGTCATCCGGGGCCTCCTCGGTGCGAACGCGGTTTCCGACCGGGGTCGGAAGTCCATTCTAGCTAGGAGCCTGCACGGCAATCCGCAATGGGTGGTGCGGCGACACCCGCAAGCCGCCATCTCGATCTGGACAGGCTGCGGCGGCGGGAGCGCGCCGGCTCTCGTTCGGCGGGCCGGCGAGAGTCCCGATATCGCCTGGCGTCAGCTCGGAAGCGATTCGTCGACGACGCTATCGAGCTCTCGTTCGGTCAACCCCGCCGCCAGCAGATAGCCCCGCGTGCGCTGCACGAACTTCTCCGCGTTGTCCGCCGCCGAGTCGGCGTCCTGCTCGGTGAACCTGATCGTCGTCGAGGTTCCGTAGTCCGCCAGTTGCCGCTGCCTGGCGCTGGGGTGCAGCATCCTGCCCCATTCCCTTTCGATCCCGCCTCTCTTCACGACGTGCTCGCCGAACTTCTTCCGTACCGCTTCGTGGCTCGACATGCTCACGTCGTGGACGAGCAGTGCGGCCCTGGCCGCGTGCAGGATGGCGTAGTAGGCCCGAGAGATCGTGCCCTTGACGCGCCCCTGCTCCCTCATCACCCTCGTATCGATCAGCGCATCCGCCGCGCTTCCCCATTCGGCCAGCACCGCTTCCTTGTTCATCGGGCGCTCCTCGCCGGCCTGCCCTCCGCTTCGCGTCGCCGGTGACCCCGTCCGCCGCCGGCTCGGCTCGCCGTGCGTTCTCCGTGTCCGTCCTCTCTCCTCGATCGGGCCGGAGAACACCGAGACCGCGTCCCGTTCCACATTCCGCTGGAACGGCAGTCTCAGCTCCTTCATGCGCCCCCACTCGTCTTCGGTCAGTGCGATCGCGGACGGTGCGGCGTTCGCCGTCACCGCGAGGTCGTCCGCGATGTCGTTCAGCCGGTTCGTCACGTGCTCGTGGCCCTTCTTCACGATCACGAGCATGTCGATGTCGCTGTCCTCGTGAGCGTCCCCCCGTGCCTTCGAACCGTAGACCAGGAGATCCCGCACCG
Source organism: Vicinamibacterales bacterium (assembly GCA_965215105.1). GTDB lineage: Bacteria > Acidobacteriota > Vicinamibacteria > Vicinamibacterales > UBA8438 > JAJEEA01. The sequence goes on along the minus strand of OZ244051.1, from coordinate 3,099,699 downwards.
CGCCCGGGCATTCCCGCCTGATCGCTTCCCGGTATCGCTCGAGCCACGTTCTCTCGTCCGGCAGCAGCGTGAGCATGGTCTCGATCCTCGCCCGTTCCCGTTGGCGCCTTCCAGCCGGGATTCGTGCTCTCGGTCCGCAGTGAGGACGGCGGCGAGCAGGCCGCGCCCACGCGCGGGAGGCGCCTGGCGCGCTGGTCCCTCAGACGCCCGGCCCGCTGTCGCCGCGGACGCGGGCCAGCAGGTCGGCCGCCGTCGCGCACTCGATGATCCAGTCGCCGACGCGCGCAAGGCGGTCCGGGTCGGTGACGCCGGCCAGGGCGGCGGCCAGCCCCTCGGCGGCCCCGGCATCGAATTTCCGGGCCGCCAGACGGCAGAGCAGCGCCCGCTCTTCGTGCCGGACCTGCTCGATGCCCTGGACGCGCCCCTTCTCGATGCCCTCTTCCATGCCTTCGGCGCGCCCCTTCTCGATGCCTTCGGCGCGCCCCTGCTCGAGCAATTCACGCGTCCATTCCCGCACGGCGTCTTCCAGCATCGTCTGCGTCCCCCCGCAACTGCGCCAACGGGTCCTCCCCGTCCGCCGGCAGCCGGCCCGCATGCCGCAGCCCCCGGTGCAGCCACGTCACGAACGCCTGCGTCAACGCGTCGTCCTTCTGTTCCGCAGAAGGTCGGACAGCACCTTCAGCGCCTCGCGCAGGCCCGCCGCGTCGCGCGTCTTCTCCAGACCGATGAGCGCAGACACCAAGTTGCCGGCGGGCAGGTCCGCGTCCGCCGCGCGCGCCACGTCCAGGACATAGTATCGCTGCGACGGCTGGTACGGCCCCAGCACTTCGCTCCCCGCCGCCAGCAGGCTCGTCACCTCGACCGGCGCCGTCCACCGCCGCCGGCCGTTGTAGAGGACGACGGGCAGCACCGGCGGCAGGGCTCGCGCGGCGCCGCTCGACGCCGCCGACGCGCAGAGCAAACTGTCGGACGGGCTATCATCGGGACGGCGCCTCGCGGAGTGAGGAGCGCGGGACCGGGAACCGTTCAATGGTCTGATCCGATCGGTGGAGGACGTCTCGGGCTCCGGGTCGCGGAGCCGCGATCGACCACGGGGCGGCACCAGGGAGGGACCAATGGGAACAACCAAGAGACGATCGAGTCTGGCTGTGTTGGTCGCGCTGGCGGGTGTCGTGGCGGTGCCGTTGCTCGGGCAGACCGCCCGCTCCCCGGGCTTCCAGCCGGGCTCGGCACCGGCCGCCGGCGGACAGCGGGTCACGCTGGCGGACGTCGAGCGGTGGAAGCAGGAGCTGACGAACTGGGGCCGGTGGGGCGCCGAGGACGAGAGGGGCACCCTGAACCTCATCACGCCGGCCAAGCGCAGGCAGGCCGCCGCCCTCGTGCGGGAGGGCATCTCCGTCTCGCTCGCGCGCGACGCCGAGACCGAGGCGGCCATCGACGGCCCGCGGCCGTACCAGGTCACGCCGCTCGGGATCACCGCCGACGAGATCCGGGTCTCGTACCACGGGTTCATCCACACGCACCGCGACTTCCTGAACCACAACTTCATCGGCGAGGGCGTGACCTACAACGGTTACCGGCCGGATCCCGCCGAGGTCGCGGCGCGGGGCGGCCACGCCAGGAACACCGTGCACAACGCCAAGTCGGGCATCGTCACGCGAGGCGTGCTGATCGACATGGCGCGGTTCCGGAACGTGCCCTACCTGGAGCCCGGCACGCCGATCCGCGTCGAGGACATCGAGGCCTGGGAGGCGGCGACGGCGGTGACCGTCTCCGCCGGCGACGTGGTGGTCATCCGCACCGGCCGCTGGGCCCGGCGCGCCGAGGTCGGTCCCTGGGACGTGGCCAACGCGGCAGCCGGCCTGCACGCGTCGGCCATTCCGTGGCTCAGGGAGCGGGACATCGCGATACTGGGGGGCGAGGCCGCCCAGGACATGGCGCCGGCCGACGCCGACCCGGCCGTGACGGTGGCGGACGACCTCGGTCCCCGCCCGCTCCACCGGTTCGCGCTCATCTACCTGGGGATGCCGCTGTTCGACAATCTGGACCTCGAGGCCGTGGGCGAGGTGGCCGCCTCGCTGAACCGGTACGAGTTCCTGCTGACTGCGGCCCCGCTGCCCACGCGCGGCACCGGGTCGCCGATCAACCCGATCGCCACGTTCTGAGGTCGGCCAAGCGGATACCGCGGACGACGGCCACATCCACGACGGCAGGCATCGAGCAGCGAGCGGCGCGGTCCAGACAGCGGGATACGTCCCGCCGCGCGGGGCGGCAACAACAGCATGTAACCGCCCGGCACCACACATCGGCAGCGATCATGCCGGCCACGTCTCGAGGCCCTCCGCCGCAGCCGCCCGGCGCAGATCGTTGTCGAAGCAGGCGAACACGACCTGGTCCTCCGCGTCTTCGGTGGCCTCGCGCCATGCGAGCGCGGCCGCCAACTGCGCGGCGTCGTAGCCTCGCAGGTCGTGCTTCCACGCGAGGCGGCCAGCGCGCGCCGCCACATCGTCCGTCAATCCGATTCTCGTGAAGTCGGCCCAGTCGTCGAGGAAATCGCTCTCGGCCTCGCGCGCTTCCGAGGACGGCATGCGATCATCACGCACCGCCTTCGCCAGCGCGGCCGCCACCTCGACCCGCGTGATCAAGGCCGTGCCCACCGCCGGGGCGTCTTCGATCCGGCCGAGCAGCGCCTCCGACTCGGCCTCCTCGACGTAGCGCTTGAACAGCGCGCTCGTGTCCAGGTAGAGCAGCGTCACCGGCGGTTCTCCCTGACGATGTCGGCCATGCTGCCCCCACCGCGCAGGCGGGCCCTCGGCTTGGTCTTCTTCAGCCGGCGCCCGCTCCAGGCGATGGGAAGTCCGCCCCCCGAGACGGCCGCGTCGGGCTCCGGGATGAGGCGAGCCACCCGATGCTTGCCATCCGTCAGGAAAAGAGTCGTGCCGCGCCGGACCTCATCCAGGCACCTACCCAGGTTCGCGTGGAGTTCCTGAATCCCGATGCTTCGCTCTCGCATGCGTGCCCTCCGTACTTCGCGCCGCGTCAATCGCTCCGGCGCCTCGACTCGGCTCTTCGACACCCGATCGGTCCACTGCCCCTCACAGTTGGCCGCGTTTGGGAGTCGCCGTCGAAGTTCGCAGGAGCGTCAACCCAGAATCACTTCGTCAATCACCGACGCGATCGCCGCTGCGTCCAGCCCCCCGCCCGGCTCGTCGCGGGTCTCGATCAGCGTGCCGTCCGGGCCCCCGCCGTTCTCGTGAGGCTCGATTCCGCACTCCAGGTACTCGGCACGCTTCCTCTCCCATCGGGCTCTGTACCCCGGGTCGTCGACCATGCCGAGATGCTCCCAGTGGAAGGTCACGCCCCGCGCGTGATCCGCGATCGTGAAGTCCGGGTAACGCGTGCGACCGTTGGGCAGGACGAGAGGCTGCTCGTAGGCGTACTCGATCCCGCGGGCGTGAAGCTTGTCGGCAATGACCAGCTCCGACTTCGAGCGCACGAGGTCACCGCGCTCGGTTCGATGAATGAGCCCTGCCTCGAGGAAGCGTTGCCGGGCGTCGACGGCTACTTCGCGCGGCAACGGATCCGCAAAGAGGTTCGTCATGCGGCGGGCGATCTCCGAGTGCTGGTTGCCCGCATAGCGGCGATACTCGACGAGCGGGCCCTCGTGCAGGATGACCAGCCGGTCCTTGTGGCGGGTCAGCGCCGTGTACAGGAGCTCGCGTGAGAGCAGCCAGCACGGGTTGGTGAGCACGACGAAGGTGACGCCGAACTCGCTGCCCTGGGTCTTGTGCACCGTCAGGCAGTAGGCCCGCTCGAGCGGGTTGCGCCCTTCGTCTCCGAACTCGCCGGGGTGGAACCCGTACTTGGGGCCCAGTTGCCCCGCGAACTCGACCTCGAGCTTCCGCGGCAGGCCCCTGAACTTGCTCTTCTGGTACTTGTATTGCCCGACGACGATGCCGATGTCTCCGTTGGCGAGGTAGGCCTCGTCCGCCGGCTTCGGCCAGACGTCGCGCCGGCGCTGGTTGATGACGTTGATGACCTTGTCGCCGTAGAGGAGCGTCTGCGGGCCGAAGGGCCGCGGCACCTTGCGGCCCCACCCCTCCGTCTCGGCGAGCTCGCGAACCTTCACCCGGAACCGGGTCTGGAGGGTGCGGTTCAGTGCATCCACCCCAACGAGCCCGGCGCGCCGGGGCGAGAGCATCTGCCAGGTTTCCGCCTGCGCGGCGGCTCCCGAGTTGTCGCCGAACCGGTTGAAGAAGAAGGCCCACGGGTTGTCCCCGCGGCGCGCGCCGCCCAGCGATTCCTCGAAGCCCAGTTCGTCGTCCGGTCCGGCGAGCCCGAGGGTCTGGACCAGCTCGGCAACGAGCTTCTCCTGAAGCTCCTCCGGGTGGTTCCAGCGCACGAGCCGCAGTCGTCCGTCCGTTCTTTCCTCGCCCTCGTCCAGCACGGCGTCTGCGGCAGGATCGAGCGGCCGTCCACTGAAGTGCGATGCCAGGAGCACGTCGGCCCGGGCCTCGCCCTGGTGGCGTCGCGAGATCGTGAGCTCGGCATAGCCCGGCCCGCAGCGCGGAAAGACCAACTCGACGTTCTCCGGCTCGAGCCCTCGAACGATGTCCACGAACGGACGGCCGGCCCCGATCGGCGGAAGCTGGCGCGGATCGCCGACGAGCACGAGCCGCTCGACGTTGCTGAGCGAGTCGATCAGCGCGGCGAGCTGCTCTTCGGTGAGCATCGAGCACTCGTCCACGATCACGGTCCGGTAGTCACCGCAGCGAGGCGCCCTGGGCTTGGGAAAGTAGGCGCCGGTCTTCCCGTCGTAGCGCTGCCGCCGGATCAGAAACTGCGCCAGCGTCTGGCCGGCGCCTCGCATGCGGGTCTGTTCTTCCAGTCGCACGCGGGCCTTGCCCGTGGGGGCGAGGAGTATCAGCCCTCTCTCGGCGAGGCCGGGAAGCGAGCAGAGCATCCGTAGCAGCGTCGTCTTGCCCGTCCCCGCCGGCCCGATCAGCACGGAGAGCCGCGAGCGGAAGAGCTGCTCGAGCGCGGTAGCTTTCTCGCGCCGCGCACGCTTCTCCAGCTCGCGCTCTTCGGGATACGCGGGCAGCGGCTCATCGAGCCCCGCGTCTACCAGCCCACGCCACTCGTGATCGGCCGCGTGCGGCTTTCCCCTCTTCCGACCGAGCACCTCGCGGCGGATGATCTTGCGGCACTCTACGAGCCGCGCCACCTGGTAGGCGGGCTCGCCCGCGCGCGTCGCGACGCGCGCGATCACCGGATCGAAGCTCTCCTCGCAGGCGTCGAGCACGTTCTCGCCGAGCGGGCACGGCGGCTGGAGCGCGTGCTCCCGCGCCCTGCGGATGACCCAGCTCCTGGGAAGCAGCGTGTGGCCTTCGCCCGCCGCGTGTTCCAGGAGGTCCACGACGCGTGCGCGCACCCGCCGTTCGTCGGCCGGGTCTTCGATGAAACTCGGCTTCGGCACGGGGAACTGCTCCCGCACCGCCTCATCCGGGAACAGGCCCCGGTCCACCGCGCCGAAGGCGATGGGGTCGGCGGCGCGCCGGTCGCGTTCGAATATGAGGTACGGATTGCGCAGCAACTCGGCGTCGCAGGCCTCGATGCCGGCCTCCGCCCGTGCCGTAGTGTCGTAGAAGCGCAGCGCCTGATCCTCCGAGACGGCGCAACGGCCGAGGAGCTGGAGCAGGGCCCGCCGCTCGTCGGCGAGGCGCTTCCAGCCCCTGCACAGACCGTCGGTGAGGAGCTTCGCCACGGGGCCGCCGAGCTTCCCGGGTGCATCCATCACGGCTTCCACGAGCACCCACGGGTCGCCGCCGTCTCGTTCTCGCAGCAGTTCGATCTCGTAGGCGAGCAGGCTCCCGTGCTGGAAGCCCCACTCGTAGCCGAACGCGGAGAGCGCCGAGCCGAGGCCGGGGAACGCGCCGCGCGCCTTCCACAGGCGGTTGAGCTGCGTGTCGATCCAGGCGAGCGCCTCGTCCCACGGTCCCTCTATCCGGTCGCGGATCCGGTGCAGCGCCGCCGCGCAGGCCACGAGGGACGCCACGGCGCCATCGTGGGTCAGGAGCTCCGAGCCGTAGGAGTAGGCGTCGAAGTGCTCGTCGGGAGCGAAGGCCACGAACTCTTCGGGGTCGACCCTCTCGCGGTCGGCGAGCTCCAACGCCTCCCGGTAGGGGAAGAGGAAGCCGTCCGCGAAGCCGGGTCGGACGGAGTGGCCAACGTTGCGCTCCCAGAGCACGCATTGGAGCGGCGGGTTCTCGACCTTGTATGCGTACTCCGTGGCGTCGCCCACGGAAAGCACGCGGCCCACGCCGACGATCACGCGTCGGGACTGTTCGGAGAGCGGGGTGCGCTTGGCATAGAAGAAGCAGAGCGACTCCTGGGGTCGGAGCGCGCCGAAGAAGGTGTCGAGCAGCGCGAGCTGGTTCCCGCGCTCCTGGACCCAGGCGGTATCGACCTGATGGCCCCGGTGATTGTGGATCTCGGGCTCGCGCTCGGGCAACCAGCCGATCTTCAGACGATCGGCGATCCCGATCTCGTCGTCCTTGGGGCTCCCCTCGACCTTCTCGCGCAGCACCCATCGGAAGGGCACGCAGGCAGCGGAGTACGCCGGCTGCACGAAGGGGGTGGGTGCGAAGTGCCCGTAGGTCTCGGGGTAGAACTCCGTGTAAGGGTGCGTCATCGTCCGCGGGAACGCGAAGGGCGCCATGAACGAGACGCGCTCGCTCACGCAGGGTGGCAGGTCGGCGCGGTCGAGCTCGTCGAGCCGCCGGCCCGCGCAACGCGTCTCCACGTCGTCGCGCCGGCCCTCGCCGATGCGGGGCAGGATCAGGCAGCTCGAGTTGTCCAGCGGTCGGGCGCACACCTTCCCGGTCCAGCCCCCGTCGTGCCAGGGGACGCGGATGGTGACGTGGTGGAGCGGCAAGCGGCGCGCGCCAGCGGCGAAGGTTGTCACGACGAACCTCCCGATGATCTCATGTTCAGACCCGCGACGCCCCTGCTGTGGAAAACAGTGGCATTCTTGACCCTCAAGGGCAATCAGCGACGGTTCAGACCTGCAGGCGGATGCTTCCAGTCGGCTCCGTCGTGGCGCTCCAGAAATGCGCCGATGTCATCGATTTCGAGGAACGAGATCGAGGCCTGCGGCTGTCCATGGGTATGGAAGACCTGCCTGACAACAACATCTTTCCTCGGCCAATAGGCGTTGCTCCCGCCGTACTGCCCGTTGTTGGCGACGACCACGAGCTGGAACATGTGGTAGTGCAACGCCAGGGCCATCTGGTCGAACGTCTTGACGTCTTGGTTGAGCGCCGGGATCGCCAGTATATCCGACTCATCCCTGAGATCCGCAGCAAGACCAAGATCCGTCGCGTCATAGCAGACGGCCGCCGTCAGCCAGGCAGGCTGGGCATCCTCCGCGTCAGACCACGGATAGCCGATCAACCACTGGCAGGGCCGAAAGCCCTGCAGGATACGGGCGCCAGCTCCGTTGAACGCCTGCTCATTCGGGGCGAGATGCGCCTTCCCCTGACGGCGAGTCCTGATCTGCAGCCCGTAGGCGTCCGACCACTCCGGAATGATCCACAGAGCTGAGTTGACCAGCGGTTGCCCCACCAGAACCTCCTCATAGGTCAGCCCGGTGAGGATCAGCGCCCTGTGAGCCCGTGCGAAAGGAACCAGATGAGTACGAACGTCATTCGGATGGACGGCAAGCTCGGGTAGAATCAGCCAATCGAGCCGCCCTTCGCTTTCCTTGTGCGTCTCCCGCAGGGCCAGCATGCGTTCCACGGCTGCGAGGGCCGCCGACAGGTGATTGCGGTGTCTTCGCCGAATTGCGGACTCGTTGAGCGCCAGGTCGGTGTGCCGAAAGTCGTCGGCCGCCGGAACGGCCGCCTGGACCACGCAGGCGCGTAACGGTCGATTCGCGTTCGTGGCGGTCGGTCGCTTGGCCGGCAGCGGCAGGATCAACGCGCAGGTAGCGCTGCCGCGACGTTTCTCGAGGGCGGCGATCCTCCGGCCAATCTGCGTCCTCGCCTCTTCGATGCCCTGTTCGACCCAACGGAACCCCTCGGAAGCACGGCACCGCGGCCAGCGCAGGAGGGCGAGGAGGAATCCTTCCGTCCAGTCCGTGATCGGAAGCCAGTCGTCTCCGAAGGCCGGCTGCCCGTTGTACAGGCCGTACAGCCGCTGGTACCAGTGGTTCTCGGCAGGACGATAGGCCAATTCGGTCTCTCTCCAACTCGCCCGGCGTACCGGACGCGTGAAATCCGGCTGCCCCGACAGGATGAACCGCAGCAAGAATCCGAGCTGGAAGCGCCACCGCTCGCCGGCTTCACACCATGCGGGCACTTCGTACAGGGACCCCGATGGGTCGGCCAGACTCCCCGTTATCCGTAGGCCTTCTACGTCTGGGACCCCGTGGTCCTCGGCGACGTTGAGCTTGACCTGCCCTGGCGTGATCACCTCGGACGGAGACTCCTGCTGCCGCCACTGTTCGAGAAAAGCCCTCCCGAAGCGGAGAAGGGAGAGCTCGTTGCGGAGTGAGCCGGTCGGATGAGAGCGCAGGACCGCGTCGGCCAAGGTGCCAGAGTCTCCGCCCGAACTATCAGTAATCCTGCACAGATCCTCGCGCACGCGCGCCGGAAGATCGTCGAAGAGTAGACCCTGCGTCTCCGCGTGGATGAGTTCGAGAAGGAAACTCGGGTCCCTCCGGGCGATCTGCCGCTTCTCCGAGGGATTGAGAGCCGGGCGCGTCAGCTCGACGGCGCGTGCTCGACCCACGAACGCGCGCCTAGCCAGGATCGCGAAAGTGGCGAATTCCGAGGCCGGTCGCGGGTGCAGTCCACCGCGCAGGAATAGGATGAGCTCCCGGTAGTGCTTGGTCTCCGGCGCTCTTCCCGTGCGCACGACCGGCGCCCCGGCGGGATCGAACGCGGCAAGGAACAGCAGTGCCTGCTGTCGGAGGTACCAGGGAATGGTCGGCCAGGGCAACGTCGCCAGGCGACTGGCCTCCTTACGGAGCTCCTCCCGGTAGCGACCCACGTCGACCCCCGCTGGGAGCGATTCGGTGTCCGCCACGAGGCCCGTCTCCGTGGCTCCTGCGCGCAGGACTTCAGCGAGGCAGTACCAAGCGACGCGCCTCGGGGCGTTGCGACGGCCCCCCGTTTCCGTGAACGGACGAAGCAATGAGAGGACTTCCTGCAACAGCTTCACGTCCGGCCAGAGATCCAGGCCGATCCGAAGCAGGCGGACGTTCGACGGATCGTCGATCCACCGCTGAATCAGACCCAGCGCAAACGCCCTCGCATCCTCGTCCAGCTCCCGCCGCGTGCGCGCTACCCGCAGTCGCCCGCCAGCCGCGGTATCGGCTCTTCCAACCTCAGACTCGTCCGGCGTGTCATCGTCCTGGAGCAGCGGCCTGATGGAACGGAACGTGGTTCGATATCGGGCAGCGCCGAATCTGGCGACCGTCTCGTTGCGGACGTCTGGAACCGGCGAAAATCGCCAGCCGCTGTCGTCGCCGACGCTGAGTGCTTCCTGAGCGCGCATCAGCCCCTGGATGGCGTCGAGGATCTCCTCGCCCCCGAGCGCGTCGAATCCCCCCGACACCGCCGACTGGATGCGGTTCATCTTCGCGCTCTGTCGCACCAGCGGCCGTTCGTCGCCTCCAAGCGCTGCGGCCTGGGTCTTCTCGGGGGACAGCGCGAGACCGGGCGCATGCTCTTGCAGCACCCTGCTCAGCCATCTGGAGACGCTGGAGACGGCGGTCTCAAGGTCGTCCGACGAGGTGGCGGAGTTCCGGTCAACGGCAACGAGGATCCGCAAGTCGTCGACGTACCGGCACGAATCCACCAAGCGGATCCCGAAAGCGATCTCGGTCCCGATCGCCGCGCGCAGCGCTTCGTCGAACGAAAGGAGCGCGACGTTGGCGAAGAAGCCCGCGCTGACGAGCCCCTGCGGCAACGCCACCCGCGTGAAGTCCTCCAGCTCCGCCTGCCCTGCGTAGATCCGGACGTCTCTTCCATCACGCGGATCCCAGCGCCAATCGAGCACCGACGCCGCCAGAGAGAAGAATCCGGCATTATCTCCGTCGCGGCGAACGCGGCCGATGGCTGCGGAAAGCAGATCCGGGCGGACGCGGTCGTAGAACTGCCGAAGATCCGCATGGACGACGTAGACACGCTTTTCCTCCGCTGCCGGTACCGCCTCGGCCGCGATTTCCGGCCGGGAGAGGAACGTACGGTAGTCCTGGTAGTAGGCTCGGTAGAGCTTGGACGATCCCCACCGATGGCGTAGTTCGCTACCGACGGCGTCGCAGAACAGCCGATTTCCGTAGGAAACCACCTGCCTTCGCGATTCCGGATCACGTACCGACCGCCACGGATCCCCCTGCCGAGTCTCGACCCGGTCGGCGAGACAGAGCATCAGTGCCGTCGCCACCACCTGCTCCTCCAAGCTGACGTGGGCGAGCGGTCGAAGCCGCGCCGAGGGCGCTCCCTTGACGGGCTCCCACGCACCTTCCCGCACTCTCCAGTGCTGCCTCTTCGGCGCCGGAACGATGCGCAACGGATCGTTCCGCCAAGTCTCCGGAGCCTGCAGACGCTCGCGCAGTTCGCCGAGAAACGTTGGCAGGTTCACGGCCGCTCGGTCGAGGGCCAGCGTGTCGGAAAACCAGTTGTGGTAGCGGATGTAGGATGCGGTCTTCTTCCACGCCTGAACGAGGACGTACTCCTCGCGGAGCAGCTCCAGACGCGGTTCGAGCTGCTCCGGAGCCACTCATCGGCCTCCAAGCACCTCGACCAGTTCTGCGACCACCCGCAGCTCGTCTTCGTCCGCGCCGGTGAGCACGATCGACTCGAAGTCCGGGTTGACGGGCTCGAGGACGATCTTCTGGTGATGCCAAGAAGTTGCCCCCTTCGCCTTTTGGCTCTCGTAGCGCTTGACGGTGTAGCGCTGTCCGGTCTCGGGGTCGGCGGCGTCGCGGAGCTGGACGAGGACGGTCTTGCCTTGGCGCGTACCCTCGACGGGCGCCCGGAAGAGGCACCAGGCGCCGTCGGGGACCGCGGGCGCCATGGACCTGCCGACGACCTGGGCGACGAACATACCCTTGCGCAGGCGACGGCCGGACTCCAAGGATACCCACTCGACGTCGTCATCGTCGATGTGTTGCGGGTCGCTGAAGGCGCCGGCGGCGGCCTTGAGTGGGACGAGGGGCACGCAGGTGACGTAGCGGTCCTCCGGCGCGGGCTGGACCGTCCGCGGCCGGAACGGGAGCACCTCCGCGGTCCCGTGCGATGGCGCACCCGCCTGCGCACCCGCCCGGAACGCGTCGGGCCAGCCGCCGTGGGCTTCGATGATTTCATCGATCTCGGTCATGATCCGGATGGTCTCGTTCAGGGCGACGACGATCTTCTGGTATTGGACGACGTCCTCGTCCGAGAGCGTGCGACCCTTCCGGTCCTTGAGCCATTTGTGGCAAACTTGATAGCCGCCGATGTGGAAGCCCCAGACCTCCTCGGACACGCACCGGGTCTTCCTGGGGGTTCCGGTCGCCGAAGTCGCGGACGACGGCCTCCATGTTGGCCCGGTCGAGGAGCTCCACGACGTCCGAGGCGCCCAGCTCGTCGAAGTCGATGCCGGGTCCGCCGGCCGGGCGGCGGCGGCCGCCCACATGGAGGAAGGTCTCCATCAGCTCCCGGAGAAAGGGGTTCGTCCGCAGGTGGGCGGCGAAGTCGTCGGCGGTGCGCCGGCCGGGGTCGGTGATGCGGGCCGAGAGCAGGCCGTAGGCGATGGTCTGGGCGTACATGTCGGCGAAGCCGGCCTCGTCGAGGTCGTGGACGAGCGCGGTCCGGAACGCGTTCATGAGCTTCGTGAGGGGGCCGGTCTCGGTCTCGATGGCCAGCGCGGTCCGGGTGCGGTCGCGGATGGCGCGCGCCAGCACGGCCAGGCGCGCGGAGAGCTGCTTCGACGTGGTGATGACCTCGCGGTGGCGCAGCGTGAACGCGGCGCGCCAGTGGTCGCGCCAGGCGTCGGGGTCGCTCTCGTCGTCGGGCCAAGTGAGGTGGTCCCGCAGCTCGCTGGCTACGGCGTCGAGGTGGAGCGGCGTGTCGAGGTTGTCCCAGCCGAGCACCTTCAGGGCCGGCAGGTCGTGGCCGTCGCGCGGCTTCGAGAAGTGGGCGAAGGCGATCCGCCGTTGGTCGCCCTCACCGTAGTTCGACACGAACAGCAGGTCGTCGGCGGCCCAGGCCTGGCGCTCGGACGGGTTGGCGGAGCCGCGCTTCTTGAGCGCCACCCGTCCGAGGATGCGGCGCAGCGCCACCACGGGCAGGCGCTTCGGTTCGAACTTCACGAAGAAGATGCCCCAGGGCTGGCCCGGTGCGAGGGGTCGCAGGCGCTTGATCTCCTGGATCTTGGCCGCGTTCTTCGCGTCGATCCCGAGCTCGTCCGGCGTGTACTCGAAGGTCGCTTCCTCGAAGTCGTCCGAGTCGATCGGCCAGCCGAGCTCGTCGCGCAGGTAGGCGACGAGTTGATCGAAGCGGCGGATGCCGGCGAGGCGTTCGCGGTGGTCGGTCGGCATCGGCTCAGCTCTCGTTCAGCTCCATCCAGCAGCGCAGTCGCGGCTTGACGCCGACCGGGGCATCCACGCGCTTCAGGTAGCTGTTCTTGACGTGCTTTTCGATCCGCTTGCGGACGTCGAGGAGCGTCTGCTCTTCCATGGCGCAGCGTCGGGGCGTCTCGGGCTTCGAGCGGATGCTCGCGACGATCTCGCCCGGTTCGTCGAGGATGGTAGCGCGGTCGAGGTCGTAGAGGTACCAGCGGGTGGTGCCGGCCTCCTCGGTGAACTCGTTCTTCTCCTTGTCGAGGGCGGGGAGCGCGTAGCAGAGGAAGACACCGCGCACGCCCTTCACCACGCGCTCGCGGCCGCTGAAGATCGCGCCGGGGAAGCGGGCAAGGCGCGCCTCCAGCTCCGGGTCGGCCTGGAGCAGCGCCTGGTACTCGAGGTGCATGTCCTCCACGGCCGTGCGCGTGCCCTCGTAGGCGTGATTGAACTCCTTCAGCGCCTTGAAGTCGTCCTCGGGAGTGAGGAGCTTCTTGCCCTCGATGCCGAGCGTTTCGGAGATCAGCAGCGTCTTCTGCGTGACCCGCGTGTAGAGCGAGAGGATGTCGTTCAGCTCTTCGGGCGGAAGGAAGTTCCAGAACCAGACCTTGCCGCGCGAGGCGGCCGCGTCGGGACGGTCGGCGACGAGCCGCTTCTCGATCTCGGGGTTCATGCGCCGGTCCACCCGGCCGATGCGCTGCATGAGGCGCACGGGGTTCCAGTGGATGTCGTAGTTGATCATCCGCGAGGCGTCCTGGAGGTTGAGACCCTCGGAGAGGACGTCCGTGGAGATCAGGACGCGGATCTCCTCGCGGCCGTGCTCGGCGAGCTCCGGGGAGGAGAGGCCGTTGTAGTAGGGCGCGAAGCGCTGGATGACGTCTGCACGGTTCTTCTTCGTGGCGCTGTCCACCTGCTCGACGCCCTCGATACCGGCCGAGTCCAGGTGACGCTTGAGGTAGCGGGCGGTGTCGGCGAACTCGGTGAAGATCAGGATCTTCCGGTCGGCCAGCGTCTTCGACTTGAGAAGGCGGATGAGCTTCCGGAGCTTGTCGTCGTGCTTCGGCTCGAACTTCCGCGCCTCGTCGAGGAACTGCGCGATCTGGTCGAGGTCGAGGAAGGTCTCGGACATCATCTCCTCGACGTCGTACTCGGCCCGGTCGAGGCGCACGACGGCTTCGAGCATCTCCTGGGGAACGATGTCTTCGTCGTCCCCCTCTGTGTCGTCCTCGCCCCAGAGATCGAGCTGGCGCTGGACGGCGTAGCCCAGGACCTCGGCATTCTGTGCTTTCCACCTCTCGAGGCGCTTCTTCTCGGCGGCGCTCTCGCTGTGGACCTCGACGAAGGCGAGCAGCTTCCGGAGCAGGCGGTCGCAGGAGAGCTCGAAGGCGGCGACGGAGCTCTCGAAGCGCTTGAGAAAGTTGGTCCGGATGAGGCCGACCACCTGTTTCTGGCGGTTCTCCTCGAACGCGTCGATGTTCTTGTCCGGGCCCCGGTACCAATGCAGGGGGTAGTACATCGGGAGTGCGAAGAGCGGGTTCTGCTTCGCGAAGGCCCTCTCGAACAGGTCGAGTATCCGTCCGTAGGTCTTGCGGATCGAGTACGCCGCCACCTGGGGGTCCTTCCGCTCGGGGAAGGCCGTCGCTTTGCCGTGCTCGCGAATCTGGCTTTCGCGGGCGTACGCGCGGCTCCGCTGGACGACGAGCTGGCGGAAGATCTCGTCGGTCAGGAGGATCTCCTGAGCGTCGGTCATGTGCTCCGCGGCGTCCGCCGCGTCCTGCCCGACACGGCTGCGAAGTGTCTTCTCCATCTGGTTGAAGTGGGCCCGCAGGTTGTTCACGCCGATCGTGCGCGCGAAGTAGGCCTCGTCGCGACGGGTGAAGAGCTCGGTCATGTGGCGGAAGTCGCTCAGGCGGTTGTTGATGGGCGTGGCCGTCAGCATGAACACGGTCTTGGGGCGTTCCGCGTTGTCGAGCAGATCGAACAGGCGGTAGTAGCGCGACGGTTCGATTCCCTTTTCGGGGTCCTCCCGGCGGCCGGGGTTGCGGAAGTGGTGCGCCTCGTCGATGACGACGACGTCGGCGAGTTCCGCAATGCGTCGGAAACGCGCCGGGAAGTCCCCCCTTCGTCCGAGGTCGGTGTGGCTGAACACGGCCAGATTGCTGAAGTCCGCGCCACCGCCGACGCCGCCGATGTGCGGGAGCCACTGACGCAGGTGGGGCTCCCATACTCCCTCCTTGGCTGCCTTCGGTGCGAACAGCGCGACACGCTTGCCTTCGTGGAGGACGAGCCGCTCGATCAGCATCAGACCGACGAACGTCTTGCCGAGGCCCACGCCGTCGCAGAGGAACGCGCCGAGATGCTGCCGGGCGATCTTCATGAGCGCCCAGTACGCCTCCCTCTGATAGCGGTCGAGGTGCGGGAACATGCGCGACCGTCTCTCGTCCCACTCGGTCGCGGTCAGCTCGTGCCCCCGGAAGAACTGCTGCAGGGCCTTCGCGCAGACGTCGAACGGCGAGTACAGGTGCGTATGGCGCGAGACCGCCTCGATGACGGCCTCGGTGACGTCGCTCGCTTCGTGCCAGTGCGTCTCGAACCACTCCTGGAGCTGCGCGACCTCGCGCGCGCTCTGGATCTGGACGTTCAGTTCGACGTTCTTCGTCAGACCCGGCGGCGTGAAGTTGCTGGATCCCACCAGCGCCTGGGCGCCCACTACCTCGAGCTTGGCGTGGGTGATGTAGGCCTTGGCGTGGAACTTGTCCTTGTCGTAGACCCGGCACTCGATCTGCCCGGAGCGGAGGGCGTCGAGGATCGCAGGGACCCCGTGCAGGAAGGGGTTCGGCTGCTTGTCCTCCTCGATGCTCTCGTCGAGCCTGTCGAGCGCTTGCGCCCGGACGGCGGCGAGAATGGCCTTCCGGGTCCGATGGGTCGTCTCCGCCCCCATCAGGATGCGGATCTTGTCGAGTCCCTGCCATCTGCCGTCGAGGGTGAGCAGGGCGCCGATCTCGAAGTACCCGGTCGCGATGTCGAACGCCTTCGCGATGCCGCACCACTCCTCCAGGTACCGGAGTCCGGTCCAGCCGGAGACGCTGTTGTCGACGATGAAGAGCTCGCGCCCCTTGGAATCAACGGTCATGACGTTCCCGGTAGCACCGCGCGATGTGGAAGTCCGGTGCGGCGGCGGTCCTTCGGGACTTGGAATCAACGGTCATGACGTTCCCGGCGGCACCTCATCCCGCGGTGTTGGCGCTGACTGCCAGACGCCTTCCTCGCAAGGCCCCCGGCGAGCGCCGGCTTGACCTCGCGGGCGTCATGATAGACGAAGTTCGGGGTCAGACTCCCGTAGCGACGTTGGCGACGACGAATGCGTCGACCGCCGGGCGCGGGTTCCCGGCTGTCGAGGTCGTCACGAACGGGGGTACAGCGTTCTCGGGAGACGCCAACGCTTGCACGTGGTTCAGCAGCGGGCCGCACGCCCGACGAGGTGTGCTGCTCCGTCTGGAGATCGACGTCAAGCGGCCCGGTTGGGTTGAAGCTGCGCCACGACGCTCGCTCCGCGGTGTTGTCGTCCGAGAAGCCGCAAGGGGGAACGGTCGGGCAGGGGTGCGCGTCGAGAGGTGAGAAGATGTCGGGGCGCTCAAACGCGCGATCCGGTCGCGTTCGACGCCGATGCCGCGCCGCCGCCGGGTCCCCGCCGCCGGCGCCTCAGCCGCCCGGCCCGTTGTCGCCGCGGACGCGGGCCAGCAGCTCCGACGCCGTCGCGCACTCGATGATCCAGTCGCCGACGCGCGCAAGGCGGTCCGGGTCGGTGACGCCGGCCAGGGCGGCGGCCAGCCCCTCGACGGCCCCGGCGTCGAATTTCCGGGCCGCCAGACGGCAGAGCAGCGCCCGTTCTTCGTGGCGGCCCTGCTCGATGCCCTGGATGCGGCCCTGCTCGATGCCCTGGGCGCGGCCCTGCTCGAGCCATTCACGCGTCCATTCCCGCACGGTCTCTTCCAGCATCGTCTGCGTCTCCTGCAACTGCGCCAACGGGTCCTCCCCGTCCGCCGGCAGCCGGCCCGCATGCCGCAGCCCGTGGTGCAGCCACGTCACGAATGCCCGCGTCAACGCGTCGTCCTTCTGTTTCCGCAGAAGGTCGGACAGCACCTTCAGCGCCTCGCGCAGGCCCGCCGCGTCGCGCGTCTTCTCCAGACCGATGAGCGCAGACACCAGATTGCCCGCCGGCAGGTCCGCGTCCGCCACGCGCGCCACGTCCAGAACATAGTATCGCTGCGACGGCTGGTACGGCGCCAGCACTTCGCTCCCCGCCGCCAGCAGGTTCGTCACCTCGACCGGCGCCGTCCACCGCCGCCGGCCGTTGTAGAGGACGACGGGCAGCACCGGCGGCAGGGCCCCGTGTTCTCGGAGCACGTCGTGGTCGACCAGCCGCCGGTAGAGCAGCGCGGTGTACTCCAGGATGCGCACCGCCATCGCTGGGTCGACGGTAGCCCGCCCATCGTCGCCTGCGGCTCCGCTGGGCGCCCAACCAACCCTCCAGGAATCCGCGCCGTTTCACGGCACAGACTCCTGGACTGGAACTCGAGGAGCAGGACCAGGTAGAGCCAGCGGTCGTCGCGGAAGCGGACGCGCCAGATGAGGTCGCCGTGGCGCTGCTGGAGCTCCCGGCCGACGAAGCTGGCGGGCAGGGGGGCCAGCGACTCGAAGTCGAGGACGCCGCTCCAGCTTCGGGCGGCGAAGCCGTCGAGCAGGTCGTGGACCATGCGCGGGCGCGAGAACAAGAGCTTGTAGGCGGCGTCCTGCATTCGTGCTCCCGGCGACGTCCGGAGTCCACACCCGAGACGTGCGGGGCGTGCGGCGCGCTCGGAGGGTCGCGGGGGCGACCCGGGGCCGGCAGGCCGTGGACGAGGTGCTTCAGGGAGCAAGAACGGGGCCAAACGCGGAACGGCCCGAGTTGCATGGGACGAGCCGGTGGCGGGGGCCGGCGGGTGCAGGAATTGCCACGCCGGGGCGGCGCAGAGGTGCGTTGACGTCAACGTGCCGGGGACCTTGGAGGGCGCAAGGGGCGCAAGGGTACTGTCGAGCACCCGCGCGGTCGGACAAGACAAATCCACGCGTGCCGGGCAGGGACCAAGGGGGATCCGGCGATCCCTGCTCAATCAACGACACCCGAACTCCCGGCGCGAGGTGGATCTGCCCCAGCCTGCGCACATGGACCCGCGTTCAGCTAACGGTCCTCGTTCCCGCCGTTGGAATCGGTGACGACCCGGCGCTCGTCACCGGGCGGCGGGGGCAGGGCCGGAGGATTCTCCCGGATCCGGCGCATGAGCTCCGCGACGGCGGCGTCGAGTTGCGGGTCGTTCCCCTTGGCCAGCTCGCCGGGGTGATCCGCCACCGCGATGTCCGGCTCGACCCCGTGACCTTCCGCGAACCACCGTCCGTCGTTTCGGTAGAGCCGCCCGGGCGGCGCGGTGTAGAAGCCGCCGTCTATGAGCTGATGTCCCGAGGCGGGGCCGATGAGGCCGCCCCACGTGCGCTCGCCCACGAGGACGCCTGCGTCCATCTCGCGGAAGAACCACGGGAACGCATCGCCTCCCGAACCGGCCTGGCCGTTGATCAGCATCGCCTTGTGCCCGCGATGGGTGATGGTCGGGTGACGCGCGGTCGCCCCGTGCCGGAAGTAGATGTGGCCGACCGTCTCCCGGTTCATCAGCTCGACGAAGCGATCCGGCAACTGGCCGCCGCCGTTCCACCGCTCGTCGATGATCAGCCCGTCCTTGTCGTGCTGGTGGTTGAACTGCCGCACCAGCTCGGTCTGGCCCGGGACCCCCGTGTTCGGCACGTACACGTAGCCGATGCGGCCGCCCGACGCGTCGTCGACCCGCAGGCGGTTCTGCTCGATCCAGTCGCGCATCCGGAGCGTCGCCTCGCTCCTCAACGTCGTCACGACGACCTCGCGGGCGTCGTCGACCGTCGGCCGGTCGTTCACCGTGAGGAGGACGGTCTCGCCCGCCAGCCCCTCGAAGGCCGAGTACGGGTCGCGCGCCGGGTCGAGGGGGTTCCCGTTGACGGCGAGCAGGTAGTCCCCTTTGTCGACGTCGACGCCGGGCTCGTCGAGCGGAGATCGGTCCTCGATGTCCCAGGGTGCGCCCCGCACGATCCGGGCGATGCGGTACGCGTCGTTCTCCAGCGACCAGTCGACGCCGAGCAGACCGACCCCACGCCGACGCGGCGTCTCGGTGTCGCCCCCGCCGACGTAGGTGTGCGACGCATTGACCTCGCCGATGAGCTCCCCGATCAGGAAGTTGACGTCCCAGCGCGTGACCGCCTGGTCGATCAGGCCGCCGTATTGCGCCCGCAGTCCGTTCCAGTCGAGGCCGTGCAGGTCGTCGTCATAGAAGTAGTCTCGATAGGTGCGCCACACCTCGTCGAACATCTGCCGCCACTCGGCCGGCGGGTCGAGGGTCATCGTCAGCGCGTTGGTGGCCAGGCGGTCTTCCAGGGTCTGTCCCGGCGCGACGTCGACGATCGCCCACGATCGCTCGTTCGACACGAGCAGCTTCTTTCCATCCGCCGAGATCTCGAAGCTGTCTCCGTCGGGCAGGATGGTCTGCTCTTCCCGTTCCTCGAGGTCGTAGGCGACGATGGGGCTCGGCTGATCGCCGGCGCCGCCGGCGTGCGGTCTCCGGTGGAAGACGACCTTGCCGTCGACCGCCCGCAGGCGGCCGAAGTTCCCGGCCTCGACCGGCAGCATCACGGCCCGGCTCTCGAAGCCGTCGACGTCGATGTCGAGCGGCGTCGTCGCGGCGTCGTCCTCGCCGTCCGACCCGGGCCCGTCGTCGTCCGCCTCCTCGGCTGCCTCTTCGCCGGGCTCGGCCTCGTCGTCGTCCTCCGCCACCGGCTCCTCGTCGTTTCGGGGCGCGAGGGGGGACGGCACGTCGTCGCGCAGGGTCGCCGCCACGACGTTCGTGGCGTTGGGGTAGACCCAGGTGGCGTCGAGATCGGAGTAGACCGGAGCGAGCGTCCGGTTCGAATAGTAGTAGAGGTGCTTCCCGGCGGGGTCGAAGACCGGCCGGAAGTCGTTGTAGTAGCCGGAGGTCACCTGGAACCGCTCTCCGGCCTCGGTATCGAAGAGGAAGACGGCGCTGTTGGTGGTCTCGAGCCCCCGGGACCAGGCGACCCAGCGGCTGTCGTGCGACCAGCTCAGCTCGAAGCCGGCCAGCGCGCCATGGAGCATGTGCAGCCCCCGGTCGACCTCCGTCAGCGCCCCGGTCTCGCGGTCGAAGACGTAGATGCGCTGCGTGTGGTCGATGAAGGCGAGCTTGGTGCTGTCGGGGGCCCAGAACGGCCGGTAGCGGAACCCCGGTCCGAGCGCCGTCACGACCTGCGGCTCGCCGGCGCCGTCGGCCCGATGCAGCGTCAGCTCGTACTCGCCCCCGCTGTCGCTCCACGAGGCGATCCACCGGCCGTCGGGTGACCAGGCCGGGAATCGATCCGCCGCGCCCGACGAGTGGGTCAGGTTCCGAACCGCGCCGTGCCGGGCGGGGACCGTGAAGATCTCGCCCCGCGCCTCGAACACCGCGCGCTGCCCGGTCGGCGAGATCCCCGCCGAGGCGATGCGGTTCGCCACGTCCGCGGTGCGCGGCACCAGGGCGGCCAGATCGGTCACCACGTCGACCTCCACCGCCGAGACCCGCTCGGTGGCCAAGTCCAGGCGAAAGAGCCGGCCCCCGGCCTGGAAGACCAGGTCCGACGGCCCGATGGCGGGAAACGTGATGTCGAAGTCGGTGAAGGTGGTCACCTGCCGCTTCGAGCCGGTCGCCAGGTCGTGGGCCCAGATGTTGTACCGCTGGGCCGGCCCGCGATCCGAGAGGAAGTACAACGTGTCGCCGTGCCACATCGGCTGGGCGTCGTTGGCCGGGCTGTCGCTGACGTTCTCGGCGTCGAGCGTCTCGAGATCGAGGAGCCAGATCTCGGGCGCCGCCCCGCCCCGGTAGCGCTTCCACGTCCGGAACCCGCGGGTCTCCGGGGTGTAGGCGATGCGCCGTCCGTCGGGCGACAGGGCGCCGAACTCCCCGTACGGCACGGCGAGCCGCTCGGGCTGACCGCCCTCGGCCGCGACGCGATAGATCTGCCGGAAGGAGGGCAGCCCGCTCCGCCGGTTGGAGGCGAGGAGGACGCCCCGGCCGTCCGGCGTCCAGTCGAGGACCCGGTCGTCGCCCGGATGGTGCGTGATGCGGAACGGCGCGCCGCCCAGGGTCGGCACGACGTAGATGTCGTTGTTGCCGTTGTAGTTGCCGCTGAAGGCGATCTGCGCGCCGTCGGGCGAGAATCGCGGGAAGGACTCCTCCCCGGGCGGCGAGCTCAGCTTGCGGGCCGAGCCGCCCTCCTTGGTCACCACCCAGATGTCGCCCGCGTAGACGAAGGCGATCTGCGTCTCCGAGACGTCGGGATAGCGCAGCATCCGGGCGTCGATCTGGGCCCACGTGAGCGTGGCGCCCAGCGAAAACAGCAGCGTCAGCGTAGCGGTGAAGTAGCGCATCTCTTCCCCTGGGACGTTTGGACCCCGCGCCCCCGTTTTCGTTCCTGCTCCGTGCCCGTTTGGACGTGCGGTCGACCGGCTTCGTTCATCTCCTGGCACCGACGACCAGCGGGCGACCGCGGAGCTCCCTCGACTGTCGAACCGGTTTCGGATTGAAGCTGCGCCGCGATGAAGCTGCGCCGCGACCGCACGCTCCGCGGTGTTGTCGTACCGGCCGCAAGAGGGAACGGTCCGGTGGGGGTGCGCGTCGAAAAGTGAGCTGTCGTCGGGGGCGCCCAACGCGCGATCCGTTCGCGTTCGACGGCGATGCCGCGTCGCCGCCGGGTCCCGCCGCCGGCGCCTCAGCCGCCCGGCCCGTTGTCGCCGCGGACGCGGGCCAGCAGATCGGGCGCCGTCGCGCACTCGATGATCCAGTCGCCGACCCGCGCAAGGCGGTCCGGGTGGGTGACGCCGGCCAGGGCGGCGGCCAGTCCCTCGGCGGCCCCGGCATCGAACTTCCGGGCCGCCAGACGGCAGAGCAGCGCTCGCTCTTCTTGGCGGCCCTGCTCGATGCCTTGGGCGCGTCCTTGCTCGATGCCCTTCTCGATGCCCCGGGCGATGCCCTGCTCGAGCCATTCACGCGTCCATTCCCGCACGGTCTCTTCCAGCATCGTCTGCGTCTCCTGCAACTGCGCCAACGGGTTCTCCCCGTCCGCCGGCAGCCGACCCGCATGCCGCAGCCCCTGGTGCAGCCACGTCACGAAAGCCTGCGTCAACGCATCGTCCTTCTGTTTCCGCAGAAGGTCGGACAGCACCTTCAGCGCCTCGCGCAGGCCCGCCGCGTCGCGCGTCTTCTCCAGACCGATGAGCGCCGACACCAGGTTGCCCGCCGGCAGTTCGGCGTCCGGCGCGCGCGCCACGTCCAGAACATAGTATCGCTGCGACGGCTGGTACGGCGCCAGCACGTCGCTTCCCGCCGCCAGCAGGTTCGTCACCTCGACCGGCGCCGTCCACCGCCGCCGGCCGTTGTAGAGGACGACGGGCAGCACCGGCGGCAGGGCCCCGTGTTCTCGGAGCACGCCGTGAGCGACCAGCCGCCGGTAGAGCAATGCGGTGTACTCCAGGATGCGCACCGCCATCGCCGGTTCGACGGTGGACTGGAACTCGAGGAGCAGGACCAGGTAGAGCCAGCGGTCGTTGCGGAAGCGGACGCGCCAGATGAGGTCGCCGTGGCGCTGCTGGAGCTCCCGGCCGACGAAGCTGGCGGGCAGGGGGGCCAGCGACTCGAAGTCGAAAACGCCGCTCCAGCTTCGGGCGGCGAAGCCGTCGAGCAGGTCGCGGACCATGCGCGGGCGCGAGAACAAGAGCTTGTAGGCGGAGTCGTGTATTCCTGCTCCTGGTGCCGTCCCGACTCCGCACCTGCGGCGTGCGGGGCGTGCGGCGTGCTCGGCGGCGCGAGAACGACCCGGGGCCGGCAGGCCGTGGACGAGGTGCTTCACGGAGCAAGAACGGGGCCAAACGCGGAACGGCCCGAGTTGCACGGGGAACGCCGGTGGCGAGCGCCGACGGGTGCAGGAATTGCCACGTTGGGGTGGCGCAGAGGCGGCGCTGACGTTTGACGGTTCCCATCCCCGCCGTTGGAGTCGGTGACGATCCGGCGCTCGTCGGCGGGCGGCGCGGGCAGGGCCGGGGGATTCTCCCCGATGCGGCGCATGGGCTCCGCGACCGCGGCGTCGAGTTGCAAGTCGTTTCCCTTGGTCAGCTCGCCCGTACACGTAGCCGATGCGGCCGATGCGGCCGCCCGACCCCTCGCCGACACCCAGGCGGTTTCTGCTTGATCCAGTCGCGCATCCGGAGCGTCGCCTCCGCCCGTCAGCGTCGTCACGACGACCTCGCGGGCGTCGTCTACCGTCGGCCGGTCGTTCACCGTGAGGAGTCCGTAAGGAGGACGGTCTCGCCCGCCAGTCCCTCGAAGGCCGAGTGGGGTCGCGCGCCGGGTTGAGGGGGCTCCCGTTGGCCACGCTCCCGGTCGGTTCGGACTCGAGTGACACGTCGTTTCTTGAAACAGATTGTTTCGCTCATGCCGAAACGCTACAATACTCGGAACGCCGCGCTGGAAGAGGATCTCATGCCTGTGACCGACAAGCAGCCCCCGACCGGAATGCAGCTCGAGCGCCAGCTCGAGCGCTTTCTGGCTGACCGAATTCCGGCCGGCTGGTCGCTCCAAGCCCGGCGGGCCGAAGCGCTCGGTCGGTACCGCGTCGATCTGCTGGCGGAGATCGCATCACCAGGGGGCGCGAGCGCGGTCCTTGCCGTCGAGATCAAGCGAACGCTCGAGCCGCGCGACGTTCTCCAGGCAGTCGAGCGGCTCTCGACGATCACGGCCGACACATCGCCGCGCGCCGTGCCCGTTGTGGGGTCCGCCTATCTCTCCCCTCGCACCCGGGCCCTGCTTCGCGCCCGTGGGGTCGGCTACGTCGACATCACGGGCAACGCCCGAATCGAGATCTCTGCGCCGGGGCTGTTCGTTTCCACCGACGGGGCCGAGCGCGACCCCTGGCCAAGAGATCACAAGCTCCGGTCCCTGCGGGGTCGGGGTGCCGCCCGAGCCATGAGGGCCATCATCGATACAGCTCCTCCGTACGGTGTCCGCGAGCTGGCTCAATCGACCGGCGCGTCGGCGCCGACCCTGTCCCGCGTGCTGGACCTGCTCGAACGAGAGGCAATCGTGACCCGTGTCCGCGGCGCCGTCTCGACGGTCGACTGGCAGGCCGCCATTCGCCGGTGGGCCGAGGACTACGACCAGACCGACTCCAATAGGCCAACCACGGTGCTTGAGCCGCGGGGCCTGCCGGTCCTCGAGAACAAGCTCCGCGCGATGAACTTCGCGTACGCCGCGACCGGCGCTCTCGCGGCTCAGCGATTCGACCCCATCGCGCCTGCAAGGCTGGCGGCCATCTACGTCACCGACCCGAGCCAGGCCATCCACGGCCTGGATCTCCGCGAGACCGAAGCCGGCGCCAACGTGGTGCTCCTCGAGCCTCTCGACCCGGTCGTCTTCGATCGGACGGTCGAACGAGACGGTCTTCGCTGCGTCGCCCCCAGCCAGCTCGCCGTCGACCTGCTGACCGGACCCGGCCGGGAACCATCGCAGGGCGAAGAGATGCTGGCGTGGATGAAGAGGAACGAGCATGTCTGGCGGTCTTGAGCCACCGTACGTCCGCGCCCGCACTGCGCTGCTCGACGCCGCCGATGCGCTGACCGAACAGTTCGATGCGCTCGTGCTCGTCGGTGCTCAGGCCATCTATCTCCACACCGGCCGCGCCGACTTCGCTGTCGCGGAGTACACCACGACGTCGACTTCTGCGTAGCGCCGGAAGTGCTGACGGACGAGCCCCTCCTGCCCGGACTACTCGAGGCGCGCGGCTTCTCGCTCGGGGAGCATCCCGGCGCGTGGTCGAGCCCGGATGGGATTCCCGTCGACCTCATGGTTCCCGAGGCAGTGGCCGGATCGGGTTCGCGGGGAGCTCGCCTCGGCCCCCACGGCAAGAGAGCGGCAAGGCGAGCGAAGGGGCTGGAAGGAGCACTCGTCGATCGGAAGCACATGAAGATCCCGTCACTCGACCCCGGGACGGAGCGATCCGTTGTGATGCTCGTCGCCGGGCCGGCCGCGCTGCTCGTGGCCAAGGCCCACAAGATCACCGAGCGCATCGGGGCCACCGACCGAGTCAGCGACAAGGACGCGCTGGATGTCCTGCGTCTCCTGCAGGCCACGGAGACCGCAACGCTCGCGGCCGCCTTGGCCCGACTTGCGGGCGACGAGTTGAGCGCGGCGGCTACCGCCGAAGCGGTCTCGCAGCTCGCACCGTTGTTCGGCAACCCGCAAGCCCCAGGCATCAGAATGGCGGCTGGTGCGGCGCGTTTGAGCGCCGATGCGGACGTGGTTTCTGCCTCCTTCACGGCGCTCGTCGCCGATCTCCTCGCCGCCATCAGCCGTACTGGAATGACGAACCAATCGGCATTCGCCGGGAGCGCCATCTCACGTAGGATGCCGGGATGAAGGGGGCGCGCCGGTAGTGGCCACGCAGTGGCACCAGGGAGGGAACAATGGGAACAACGAAGAGACAGTCGAGTCTGGCGGGCGCCATCGCGATGGCGTGTGTCGTCGCGGTGCCGCTGCTCGCGCACACCGTCGCCTCCCCGGGCTTGCAGCCGGGTTCGGCGCCGGCCGCCGGACGGCAGGTCACGCAGGCGGACGTCAAGCGGTGGAAGCAGGAGCTGACGAACTGGGGCCGGTGGGGCGCCGACGACGAGAGGGGCACCCTGAACCTGATCACGCCGGAGAAGCGAAGGCAGGCCGCCGCCCTCGTGCAGCAAGGCGTCTCCGTCTCGCTCGCGCGCGACGCCGAGACCGAGGCGACCATCGACGGCCCGCGGCCCTATCAGGTCACCCCGCTCGGGATCACCGCCGACGAGATCCGGGTCTCGTACCACGGGTTCATCCACACGCACCTCGACTTCCTGAACCACAACTTCATCGGCGAGGGCGTGACCTACAACGGCTACCGGCCCGATCCCGCCGAGGTCGCGGCGCGGGGCGGCCACGCCAGGAACACCGTGCACAACGCCAAGTCGGGCATCGTCACGCGGGGCGTGCTGATCGACATGGCGCGGTTCCGGAACGTGCCGTACCTGGAGCCCGGCACGCCTATCCACGTCGAGGACATCGAGGCCTGGGAGGCGGCGACGGGGGTGACCGTCTCCGCCGGCGACGTCGTGGTCATCCGCACCGGCCGCTGGGCCCGGCGCGCCGAAGTCGGCCCCTGGGACGTAGCCAACGCCGCGGCCGGCCTGCATGCGTCGGTCAT
The DNA here is from genome assembly GCA_965215105.1 of Vicinamibacterales bacterium. Classification (GTDB taxonomy): domain Bacteria; phylum Acidobacteriota; class Vicinamibacteria; order Vicinamibacterales; family UBA8438; genus JAJEEA01. The sequence continues at coordinate 3,073,709 of OZ244051.1, read as the reverse complement.
TCCGTGGCTCAGGGAGCGGGACATCGCGATATTGGGCGGCGAGGCGGCCCAGGACATGGCGCCGGCCGACGCGGACCCGGCCGTCACGGCGGCGGACGACCTCGGTCCCCGCCCGCTCCACCGGTTCGCGCTCATCTACCTGGGGATGCCGCTGTTCGACAACCTGGACCTTGAGGCGGTGGGCGAGGTGGCCGCCTCGCTGAACCGTTACGAGTTCCTGCTGACGGCGGCGCCGCTGCCCACGCGCGGCACCGGGTCGCCCATCAACCCGATCGCCACGTTCTAACTAACGAGCCTCTTGCGAAACTCCTGAGGCTTGCGGCTTGGCGTAGACGTCAATACTCCTGGCGAACACCCACATGCCTTGGAATCGGCCATGGGGTCTCGGCTCTGGGAAGCCGGCGGCTCGCCGAGAGGTGGAATAGGGCGGTCTCGACGTGCCCGACCGAGCGCCGGGGCACGGTGGGTGAACGACGCCCGGCGGGCACCGTCGAGCGTTGCCGGCGGTGCGCCGGCTATGACACCAGGCGTACGAGCTGGTCGGCGGTGAGCGCGAGCACGCCGAACATGCAGTGGCACATCACCTTGGCGGCGCCACGGACCCGGACATGGCGACCGCCGAACTCGTCCTTGAGGCGGCCATTGACGCGCTCACCCGCCGTACGCTCCTTGTAGCGCACCTGCTCGGCCATCTGGAAGCCGAGATTCTTCAGGCGCCGGGCTTCGGTTCGCAGTTCCTCGGCCAGCGCTTTGTCGCGGCGAGGGTTGGTGTCAATCAACGGGACGTGGCCGAGTGAGCGGCTGTGCTGCCGGATCGGCTCCGCGTCGTAGGCGGCGTCCATCAGGTCATACAGATTGGTCGTCCGCTCGGCCGACACCGTCGCCAGCGGAATGGCGGCCTGGCTGTCGTGCAGGGAGGCGGACGTCAGGAGGCAACTGACGGGAATCTGGCCGTCGGCCACATCGAGGTGCAGCTTGTAGCCGACCCAGGTGTCCTTGTAGCCCTTGCTGTCTTTCTTCGTGCCCACATCACAGTCGGTTGGAAGGTCGTCGAGCATCGCCGGCAGGGTCATGGCCGCCTGCCGTTCGAGGCGGGTGAGGACCTTTGGGCGTTCCTCACCCTTCTTCGGCCGTCCCCGCTTGCGCTTGGGCGGCGGGGGCGTCTCTTCCTTCGCGGCCGGCTTCTCGCGAGCTTCGATGGCCGTCGAGTCGCGGGAGAGGTGACCCACCAGTCGGTCTCGGTGGGTGTTCCCGATCAACGCTTCGTGCACGCGCTGGGGCAACTGCGTGTCCGAGAACTCGGCGAAGGCGCGCGAGAAGACCGATTCGCTCGGCACCTCACTCCGTCGCTCCCAGCCGCAGATGCGCCGCAGCACCACGTCGGTGTCCAAGCGGTCCAGCAGCACGCGCGTCGTCGGCATGTCGTAGACCGCCTTGGCCACGAAGGCCCGCGCCATCGCCGCGCGGCCCTTGGGCGGACGTCCCGGCACTCGGCCGCGCAGCGGAATCATCTGCTCGATACGGATGACCTCCAGGGTCTGCACCAACTGCTGTTGCTTCTCGGTCAGCGGACCCAACACGCACTCCAACTGCGGAAACAGGGCATGCTGGATCGACTGCCAGTAGGGGGCGAAGGCGACGCGCAGGCGATTCATTGCTGGTTGACCGTCCCTTTCACCTACTGTATGATAACCGGCAATGCGGACGTCAAGCAATGAATCGATGGCCTACGACGTGGCCGTGCGCCGGTACGAGCGGCAATACGATGCACTCAAGGCGGAACTGCAAACGCTCGGATTCATCGGCCAGGGCTCCGTCTCCACCCGCCGAATGACGTGTGGGAGGCCCGCCTGTCGCTGCCACATCGACCCGGAGGCGCGTCACGGCCCCTACCACTACTGGACACGCAAAGCGCACGGAAAGACCGTCGGCTTGAAGCTCACCGAAGACGAACTCGGTATCTACCGGGAGTGGATCGAGAACAATCGTGAACTGGAACGGCTCGTGAAGGAAATGCGCCGCGTCTCTTCGCAGGTGCTTGCCCTCATCACAGGCAGACAGGCTCCATGAACCCCTGCGTCTCCGGCTCCCCGGCGCCGGTGGCGGTCACCGCCATCCTGCGAACGCTGCTTCCAGTCCACTGACCCTCACGCACCCGTCGCCCCAGGCAGAAACTCGGCCGAACACCCTTTTTGCAAGAGGCTCTAACTAGTGTCGGCCAGAAAACTCCCCGTTTCCGGCCGAAATCTGCGGCGAATCCCATAGGTCCCGGGATGATTTCGGCCCGGATTCGGCCGCGATGAGGGCGTCCGGCGGGTTGCGGACCGAGAAGAACAGGAAATCAACCCGGATGTCCTGTGTCCACAGACAGTAGAACCCTGCCGACTGTCGACGGCTCGCAATCCGGTGGAACTTACAAGGACCAAGCTGGTCAGGCTACCCGTCGTCGTCGTTTGCGCTCCCGCCTCTGCAGGAGCAACCCGATGCGATGCAGGTTGGCCGACAGCACCGCCAACGCGACCGTCCGCGCAAAGCCGTCAGCACCATGAGTGCGAACTCGGTCCAGTCCCCGATGCTCCAACCCGTTGATCGCCGACTCGATCGCCGGATGCGCACGCCGCGCCGACACGAAGGACTCCTCCGCTTCCCGTTCCCGGTTGGCTTTCGAAAGATACCCGCTGCCCGGCAGCGCGTTGACGTCAAGCAACGCGTCGAGCCTCACCCGGTTCGCGGGGCTGTGAAACCCCCGGTCGAAGCTGCACGCCCGCAACGCCGGATACAGTCCCTGTGCCTCCTCCACCATCGGCACCGCCACGTCCACATCCTCGCCCTGCCACAGGATCCGGTGGTGAAGGATGAACTGATATTGGTCCTCAATGAGGGCGACAGGCACCCCCAGTTCAACCGGCGTCCCCGCCTTGCCCTTCGAAATCCAGCGCGTGTGTTCCTCGAAAATCGAGAAGACCTTCTCCCCGTGAGGAACCGTCTCATCCCGCAACAGCCGGCGCTCGACCTGGTCCATCTGACGCCGGGCATGCAAGATGAAGCGCTGGATCGATTGACAGGTGACCTCCCCGGCGCCCTGGTTCCGAAGCGCATCGACCGTGTCCGCAGCCCGCTCAACCAGTGAACGGCAACGCTCGAGATACGCTTCCACCCGCTCCGGACGGCGCTGCGCCCGCCGCGTCGAGCGTACCCCGTTGAACAGTTTCCGAACCTCCTTCGACAGATGCCGCCACTGGCGCCAACCGCGGACCCCATGTCGTCTGGCTGCCTGCCCCGTCTCTCGCAGCACGCAACGCATCGCGTCCCACAACAGGTTGACGTCCGTCGGGTAGTGGACGTCGGTTTCGACCACGAATGAATCACAGCGCCCGCGCAATGGCTCGCCAGGCTTTTTTTTGCGACCTTGTGCCCGCTCTCCACCACCAGTTGACCCACCGCCGACAGCAACTCCGGCGTCAACAGAGACACGTTGTCCTGAACCGTCTGGCACTCGTATCGCGTCTTGTCTCCGAAATCGCTGTGCCCCAGGAACGCCCGTACTGTCTCGTGATGGTTCGCAAGGTCGTGGAGACGGTCGAAGTCGCAGTTCAAGCCCTGCTTCAGCACCCCCAGTACCAGGACCTGCCACAGGTCCATTCCCGGACGCCCAACCGTACGGTCCGCTTCCGGCAGAATATGCTCGTCCAGCAATGCGAACAGCCGGGCTTGCAGCGCTTCGTCACACCAGATGTGCTGAAGCCCTTCAACACCGCCGGAATATCGTCCCGGGACTTCGGGTTGATCCAGATCTTCTCAACCGGTACTTCACCGATCTGGAACTGCTGTCTGCAGATTTCTCTCATGGTGATGTCGCGAAGATTTCCGCTGAGCGGGTCGAATTCGAGAATCTCACCCGCAAGGATACAACATCCGCCGACAACTGCGTATTTCGGAGGAGCCGGAACATCGATTGACAACCTGAATCCTGAATCGGCTCCTCCGGCATCGGCAAGACCTTTCCTCGCGTGCGCGTTCGTCGAACGGGCCTGCCGCCGCGGCTTCACCGCGCTACGTCCGCATGCCGAGCCCGCTACACGAGCTCGCCGTCGGCCGCGGCGACGGCTCCTACGCCCCGCTCCTCGCCCGGCTGACCACATTCGACCGGCTCGCCATCGACTGGATGCTCGCACCGCTCCGCGACCCCGAGCGGCGCGACCTCACCGAGGTCATCGAAGACCGGGCCGAGCGCGCCTCCTCCACCCTCATCGCCAGCCAGTTGCGCCACCGACTGGCACGCGGTTATCGGCGACCCCAACCAGGCCGACGCCATCTTGCAACCGCCTGCTCCACGACGGGCATCGCATCGAGCTCGAGGGCCGCTCGATTCGACGGACACACCGCACCCCGAAGACCCGCACGGGGGAGACGAGATGAGCCGGATGAGCACCGACCTCGTGAACGCCGCCGGTCCCGGGCTCCCCGAACCGCCTTCCCCCGGACCGTTACGTAACGGTGTAGAATGGTCCGTGGCGTTGACGAACGCGGAGCGGAGGCGCGCTACCGGGGACGGCGGCAGGCCGGCGGGTCCCGGGTCGGTACCGCCGGCCGGGCGGACCGGCGGTCGCGGAACCCGGCAGTTGGAACGATGCGGTGCAGCGCTCCCGGCGCTGCAGGACAGTACCGGACGTGGCGGGACGCTGCCGGAACCCCTCGACGTTATCGCTTCAACGGAGATAATGAAGCGCCTCGGCACGGCACACGATGTTGTCACGAAGGAATCTTATCGGGATTGGCCGCTGTTTCGGGAGATTCGAAAACAAGAGCTATTCCGGGAGACCTATGAGCGAGTATTCGGTGAGCCGCTGGAACAGGTTAGGGTGAAGGCCGCGGACGGCGGAGTAGAGAACGCGGGCGGTGAATCAGCGGCTAACGGAGACTCAAGCGATGAAGAGCGGGGGCCGGAGGGCCGGAGGGGGCGGTTCATTGATGGTCTTCAGTAGAAAACTTGGAGGCGCTCCTTGGGGTGCTTGGTCGTCTGGCGCAAACTAGCGGACCGGTGGCGGATGGCGGTTGTGCAGGCGACGACGAACAAGACGGCGAGCGCCAGGACGAGGGTGTCGCGGAGGACACCACCGAAGCTGATTTCTGCGCGGTGCCGGTGTTTCTGACCCAGCTGCCCCTCCCCCGTGGACTACTCGAGGTGCGAGGCCTTCCAGCGCGTTCTTCTCGCTGACTCGGTCGTCGACGCCGATGCGGTCGGCGACCTTTGTGGACTCTGGCCACCGGCCCGTCGACGAGCATCGTAACGGATCGCCCAACTGGCGGACGACGAGTTGAGCAGAGCGGTATCGCCTGGGCCCTAGTGTCCAGTCCCTGAAATGCGCATCATAATAGGTGCCGCCCGTGCCGGTGATCGCCGATGAGCCGGCTGAGACGTAGCCAAGACGAACGGCGTAGGTCACGATGAGCGGGATCATCTGAATCACGATGCGAATTTGCGAGACGGCACACTAGACTCCTTGAACGGGCGTGATCTTCACAGTTGAGTCAAGTTTTGATCGTGTTTTGTTCGCTGTCATGGGAGCGACCACAGCATCGGCGACTGCGCAGATCTGCATGCCTCGTCGGTCTGAGTTTTCCACCCGGCAGGGCCGGACCCGCGTATGGATGAAACAGGTATCGTGTAGGGGCTTGGCGCTGGCCCAGAGGTCGGCTTTTCCTTGGTGCCGAGAGCTCGTGTCTGAGTTGGACCGGGAGTCCCGCGAGCACCCCGTATTGCGAGACCGGCTTGTCCGGTGAGCGCGTCCAGTAGATTGCGTATCTGCGGACTCCACGCCAGCGCCCTTGCGATCAGGAGGTGACGGATGGAAGTCTTGCATCGTCGATGCGCCGGGTTGGATGTGCACTCGCGGCAAGTGACCGCGTGCGTGCGCGTGGCGGCGGGTAGTACGGTTACGACCGAACACCGCGAGTTTGCGACCACGACGGCGGGCCTGTTCGAACTGTCGGCGTGGCTGACCGAGGCCGGCTGCACGCACGTGGCGATGGAGGCGACCGGCGTGTACTGGAAACCGGTGTGGCACATCCTCGGAGACGAAGAGTCGTTGACGCTGGTGCTCGCCAACGCGCGGCATATCCGAAATGTTCCGGGCCGCAAGAGCGACCAGAAGGACGCGGCCTGGATCGCCGACCTGCTGGCGCACGGGCTGATTTCGGGCAGCTTCGTGCCGCCGGCCCCGATTCAGGAACTGCGCGACCTGACGCGGACCCGCAAGCAACTCGTCGCTGAGATCGCGCGGCACACGCAGCGGCTGCAGAAGACACTCGAAGACGCGAACGTGAAGCTGACGCGCGTGGTCACCGACATCCTGGGCGCCAGCAGCCGGGCGGTCCTCGCGGCGCTCATCGCCGGGGAGACCGACCCCGAGCGGCTGGCCGATTGCACCACCGGGCGCCTGAAGGCCGGCCGCGCGGACATCGTCGCCGCGGTGCACGGCCGGGTGACGGCGCATCATCGCTTCCTGCTGGAATTGCATCTGGCGCAGATCGACGCGCTGAGCGCCACCGTGCAGAAGGTCGAGCGGCAGGCCGACGAGGTGCTGCGCCCTTTTCGCGAGGCGGCCGACCGGCTGACGACGATACCCGGGGTCAGTGAGACGGTCGCGCGGGTGATCATCGCCGAGGTCGGCGTGGACATGACGCAGTTTCCCAGTGCGGGCCATCTGGTCTCGTGGGCGGGCCTGTGCCCGCGCCTGGACGAGAGTGCGGGCAAGCGCCGCTCGACCCGGATCCGTCATGCGACCCCGTGGCTGAAGACGGCGCTGGTCCAGGCCGCGTGGGCGGCGACACGGAAGAAGGACAGCTACCTGCAATCCCAATTTAGGCGCCTCAAAGGCCGGCGCGGCCCGAAGAAGGCGATCATCGCGGTCGCCGCCTCCATGCTGACCGCTGTCTACTTCATGCTCCGCGACGAGACGGACTACCGCGACCTCGGCGGTCGCTACCTGGCCGACCGCGACAAGGAGCGCGCCAAGCAGCGCCTCCTGCGGCGGCTGCACGATCTCGGCGTCGTTGTCGAAGTGAAGGCCGCCTGAATCCGTGATCAACACGTGAGTTTCCCAGTAGTAGGCGGAGCCTCGCTAGGCCCTAGCTAGCCTAGGCGGTCTCGTAGCTTGCACCGTTGTTCGGTAACCGGCGGGCCCTGGGCATCGGGATGGCAGTCCGTGCGGGACGCCCGAACGCCGCGGCGGACGTGGTTTCTCCCTGGGCTCGTCTCCGATCTCCTATCATCGGAACCGCGCCTCGCAGGGCAAGATGCGCGGGACCGTGACCGTTCGGTGGCCTGAGCCGAGCGGCGGAGGCTGTCTCGGTGAACGGCTACGAGTTCCTGCTGACCACGGCGCTGCTGCATGCGCGGCACCGGGTGGCCGATCAACCCGATCCCACTTTTGGGGTGTTCAGGAAGCGGGCAGCCGCGGACGACGCCCACTGTCACGACGTGTCGCCGTTCCGCACCCACTTTGGGAGTCTCCCTTCATTTCTCGCCATGTGGCCATCGAATTGTCCGCGATTCGGACGCACCCGTCGGGCAGGCTAACGGTCCCCATCCCCGCCGTCGGCATCGGTGACGATCCGGCGCTCGTCACCGGGCGGCGCGGGCAGCGCCGGAGGATCCTCCCGGATCCGGCGCATGAGCTCCGCGACGGCGGCGTCGAGTTGCGGGTCGTTCCCCCTGGCCAGCTCGCCCGGGTGGTCCGTCACCGGGATGTCCGGCTCGACCCCGTGGCCCTCCGCGAACCACTGCCCGTCGTTTCGGTAGAGCCGCCCGGGCGGCGCCGTGTAGAAGCCGCCGTCTATGAGCTGGTGTCCCGAGGCGGGGCCGATCAGGCCGCCCCAGGTGCGCTCGCCCACGAGAACGCCGGCGTCCATCTCGCGGAAGAACCACGGGAACGCATCGCCGCCCGAACCGGCCTGACCGTTGATCAGCATCGCCTTGTGGCCGCGATGGGTGATGGTGGGGTGACGCGCGGTCGCCCCGTGCCGGAAGTAGATGTGGCCGACCGTCTCCCGGTTCATCAGCTCGACGAAGCGATCCGGCAACTGGCCGCCGCCGTTCCACCGCTCGTCGATGATGTCGATGATCAGCCCGTCCCTGCCGTGCTGGTGGTTGAACTGCCGCACCAGCTCGGTCTGACCGGGGACCGCCGTGTTCGGCACGTACACGTAGCCGATGCGGCCGCCCGACGCCTCGTCGACGCGGAGGCGGTTCTGCTCGATCCAGTCGCGCATCCGGAGCGTCGCCTCGCTCCTCAGCGTCGTCACGACGACCTCGCGGGCGTCGTCGATCGTCGGCCGGTCGTTCACCGTGAGGAGGACGGTCTCGCCCGCCAGTCCCTCGAAGGCCGAGTACGGGTCGCGCGCCGGGTCGAGGGGGTTCCCGTTGACGGCAAGCAGGTAGTCTCCTTCGTCGACGTCGACGCCGGGCTCGTCGAGCGGAGACCGGTCCTCGATGTCCCAGGGTGCGCCCCGCACGATCCGGGCGATGCGGTAGGCGCCGTTCTCCAGCGACCAGTCGACGCCGAGCAGGCCGACCCCGCGCCGACGCGGCGTCTCGGTGTCGCCGCCGCCGACGTAGGTGTGCGACGCGTTGACCTCGCCGATGAGCTCCCCGATCAGGAAGTTGACGTCCCAGCGCGTGACCGCCTGGTCGATCAGGCCGCCGTATTGCGCCCGCAGTCCGTTCCAGTCGAGGCCGTGCAGGTCGTCGTCGTAGAAGTAGTCCCGATAGGTGCGCCACACCTCGTCGAACATCTGCCGCCACTCGGCGGACGGATCGAGGGTCATCGTGAGCGCGTTGGTGGCGAGGCGGTTCTCGAGCGTCTGCCCCGGCGCGACATCGACGATCGCCCACGATCGATCGTTCGACACGAGCAGCTTCCTGCCGTCCGCCGAGAAGGCGATCTGCGAGCCGTCGGGCGAGAATCGCGGGAAGGACTCCTCCCCGGGCGGCGAGCTCAGCTTGCGGGCCGAGCCGCCCTCCTTGGTCACCACCCAGATGTCGCCCGCGTAGACGAAGGCGATCTGCGTCTCCGAGACGTCGGGATAGCGCAGCATCCGGGCGTCGATCTGGGCCCACGTGAGCGTGGCGCCCAGCGAAAACAGCAGCGTCAGCGTAGCGGTGAAGTAGCGCATCTCTTCCCCCGGGACGTTTGGACCCCGCGCCCCCGTTTTCGTTCCTGCTCCGTGCCCGTTTGGACGTGCGGTCGACCGGCTTCGTTCATCTCTCGGCGCCGACGACCGGCCGATGACCGTTGCGGCTGGATTCAGCAGAAGGCGCCGGGACCGACGAGGCCGGCGGCGGCTGCTTGCGGCGGCACCCGAAAGTCGTCGGCGCACCGGACCGCGCGCATCGTGGGCGTGCGGTCCAGCGCGTCGGCCCCGACGGGCGCGGCGCGCAGCTTGAGGTGCGCGAAGATGCGCCGCCTGGTCGGAAGCGGCCGGAGGCTGCCGTCGGGGCCGTCGGCCGCCGGCAGCAGCTTCAGGCTCACGGCGCCGCGCACGTTGCCGCCGATGGCGAGAATGCGGCGTCGGGACGGCTCCACCTTGACGACGATGTCGCAGTGGGTCCGGGCGCCGACGCCCAGTTGGCGCCGCCGCTCGGCGATCGACCGGTAGGCGGGCCGGCGCGCGCTGCACAGCAGGTCGCCCGGCGCGACCGGCGTCTCGCCGACGTCGTAGGCCGCGAACGCGGCGGTTGGCGTGTCGGCGCCGCGTGCGCGGATGGCCTGGTCGATGTAGACGTGGTGCGCCACCGCGCGCTGGAAGAGAGCCGGCTCGCCGAGGCCGGCCTCGCACATCACCCACGATACGAAGGCCGCCGACCACGGGTAGCGCCAGCGCGAGCCGACGCCGCGCGGCCCGCGCCAGCGATCGTTCTGGGCGCCGAGGATCCAGCCGGCCTGCGGCGTGACCGTCCAGTAGCCGGCGATGGAGGCGGCCACGCGGGCCGACTCGGCCCGGCCCGGTCGCCGCCAGCGGCGCCGGCGCGACTGGCCCGCGCCGGGCTCCTCGAGCGTCTGGTCCACGACGATGAAGCCGAAGAACGCCCACTCCTGCACCGCGAGGTCGACGATGCGCCGCCGCATCTCGTTCATCGGCGCCGAGCGGCACGACGTCCGGCGGACCTTCATGGCGCCGGGCTCGCCGGTGACGCGCTCCGACGGCGGCGCGGCGTCGAGGACATCGGGCGGCAGACGGTCGAACGCGGCCCGCTGCGCGCCGGCGGTCGCGGCGAACGCGAGGGCGAGCACGACGATGAGCGGCTTCATGGGCATCGGACTCTCCGGTTCCGTAGCGGGTGCGTCGCGGAGACCGGCGATTCTATCAGCAGGAGCCGCGAGTCGACGCCGATCGAGTCACCTCGAACCATCGACTCGTCCGGGCACGCGCCTTCTCCCGCACCGGCGTCAACGACCGACAGGCCCGAAGTCCGGCGGCGGCCGGCGGTGGCGGGTGGCCGCCTCGTAGGCCGACGCGACGCGCAGGACGATCGGCTCGTCGCCGGGCCCCGCCCAGAACGAGATGCCGACGGGGAGCGCGGCGTCCAGCTCTGTCCGCCGGCTGCCGGTGACGTTGTCGTAGCCGTCCCGGTCCTGGTTCAGCACGTACTCGGGGTCGTAGACGATCCGGTTGAAGCCGGCCGGCACCGTGATCTCGGGAATGCCGAGGTTGGCGCTCGTGGGAAACCGGCCGGTCGGACGGTCGTTGACCGACGGTTCCCCGGCGTAGCCGATTCGCACCGGGGGCACCGTGATCGTCGGATTGACGAGCACGTCGAGATGGTTCCTGCGCAGCACGTTGAGCAGGACGAGCCGCATGACCTCGCGCATCTTCACGCGCCGGGTGATGCCCGCCGAGGCGATGTTGCGGGCGTTCTGCCAGTTGCGCATCGCCACCGCGCGGCGCTCGCTGTAGTACTTCGAGTTGGCGTTCAGGCTCGCCCAGTCGGTCACCGTGCCATCGCCGCGGCGCATCAGGTACTGGGCGAGGTGGAAGCTGAAGCTCAGGGTCCGCGGCGACCTGTTGATGCTGCGCAGGTTCAGGTCGGCCGACAGCGGCGCGGCGCCCTCGGCCGCCCTCACGAGATAGTCGCGGCTGGTCACGTCGTGACCGGGCACGGCGAACCGGTACTCGCCGCCGGCGTTCCGGGCCTGGATGAGCTCCGGCATGTGGACGGGCAGGATCTCGGCGATTGCCCGGTGGAAGTCGTACGCCATGTTCGGGATCGACGGGTCGTCCGGATACTCCGGATCGGACGACTCCACGATCTCGGCGCCGAGCTCGTCGCGCAGCACGCGCAGGATCTGCTCGTTGACGAGATCGCTCGCCGCGGCGTCGTTGTCGGTGTGCTCGACCATGTACTCGCGCACCACGCCGATGCGCACGCCGGCGAGCGGCCTGGCGCCGGCGGCCCCGGCGTCGACGACGAAGCTCGCGTAGGGCGCCTCGGGGACCAGCGCGCGCGGCAGCGCGGCGTAGATGTCGCGCGGGTCGTGGAAGCCGCGCTCGTCGTTCCTGAGCGCGTCGAGGACCCGGGCCGCGTCCTCGACGGTGCGGCAGTTGATGCCTCCCCGGTCGAGGTAGGGCTCGACGCCGGTCGAGCCGCCGTAGGGCACGAGCCCCTTGGTCGTCACGAAGCCGACGACGCCGTTGCGCCAGGCCGGCTGCCGGCACGACCCGCCGGTCTCCTCGCAGATCGAGCAGGTGGCGAGGTTCGCGCCGACCGACACCGCCGACCCCGAGCTCGAGCCGCCGGGCTCGCGCGCCGTGTCGTAGACGTTGCACGACGGGCCGGCCCAACTGCTGCGGGAGACGCCCGCGCCGAACGTTCGCGACCGGGCGACGGCGCCCCCCGGGTCGCCGCCGCCGGCGTTGTACTCCGAGAGGTTGGCCTTGGCGTAGACGATGGCGCCCTTGGCGCGCAGCTCGGCGACGACCGTCGCGTCCCGCGGCGCGGCATCCATGGCGTAGGCGGCGTCGGCCCCGCTCGTCGAACGCATGTCGGTGGTGTCGAAGACGTCCTTGAACGAGATCGCGGCGCAGTACATGGGCAGCCGATCGAGGTCGGGGTTCCTGCCGTACAGGGCGTCGAGCTCGGCCGCCCGCTCGAGCGCGTCGGGCTGTCGCCGGAACGCCTCGCAGGCGGCGGGGCAGTGCGCGGGCAGCTCGCCCTCCGACGGGTGCGCGTCGCACGCGGCCTTGCAGGTCACCGAGCGCTCGCCGCGCAGGTTGAGCGTGCTCAGCGCGTTGAGCTGGCCCGCGTCCGCCATGCCGACGACCATGCCGTACTGCTGCTGCACGCTCGGGTCCGACCGCGTGGGCTCCATGCGGCCGAACTCGATCGGCAGCCCCCGGTAGTCGTCGTAGTCCGGCAGAATCTCGCGCACCGGCGCGGTGGTCGCGGGGAACTCGATGGGGGCGCCGGCCCGCACGGCGCCCGGGCCCGGCGCGACCGGTCCACCGTCCGCGGTGACGAGCTGCGTGCAGATGCCGTTGTAGGCCCTCGCGCGCTCGACATAGGCCTCCACCACCTGCACGCAGGTCGTCTCGCCCTGCCGGATCGCGCGCTGGATGTCGCCGATGGTGGCTTCTTCGACCTGGAAGGTCCTCTGCGCCGATGCGGCGGCCGTGCCCATCATCCACGCGCATCCGAGTGCCGCGCCCACCGCGACCACGCGTCGAGCGTCATGCCTGCGATCCGACCGCGTTGTCATGGGCTGCTCCCGGGTTCTGCCGATGCGGGTCTCATCATGACGTCAGGCTTCCGGCGTCGGCGTGTCGCAACCGAGGGCGCGCCGACCGACCGACGTCCCGCGCCGGCTCCCCGATGCGGCCGGCGGAAGGCCCTGACCGCGCCGGCTCAGAAGCGGAACTGCCGGGTGACCTTCACCACGAAGGCGCGGTTCTCGAGCATGGGAAAGCCGCGGCTCAGCCAGGTGTCGCGCTGGTCGTTGTACACGACGAACAGCTCGCTGCCCGGCTGATACTCCCAGCGCAGGCGCACGTTGGTGCTCAGCACGTTGTCGACCGAGTTGTGCTGCAGCAGCGCGCTCGCGAACATGCGCGGCGTGAAGGTGTAGGTGAGCCGCGTCGTCGTCACCCGGGCCGTGAACGCTCCTTGCGGCAGGGTGATGCGGTTGAACGACACGCTCGGCTCGACCGCGAACTGGCGCGTCACCTCGATGCGGCCCCGCGAATAGCCCACGGCGGTGATCTCGCCGTCGAAGAACTGGCCGTGCTGGAGAGACAAGTTGCCCGCGATCCGTCGCTGCGGCCCCATGCGGTAGGACACCTGGAAATCGGTGAACTCGTAGCCGCCGACGGGCAGGGTCATCTCGCCGGCGAGCTCGAAGGGCTCGGTGAGGAACTCGTAGTCCTGCTGGATGTCCGCGCTGAAACTGTCGCTGTTCTCGAACGACGTCTGGAAGCGGCCCGAGAGGATGCGGGTCTCGATTTGCCCGGCCCCGTTCGTGATGTAGTCGAGGCTGCCGCCCCAGGTGAACTGCCGCACCGCCTCGATGCCTTCCGGCCGCGGGCTGAACTGCCCGTAGACGTAGCTGCGCTGGAAGTCGTGGCGGCGCATGAAGCCGATCTCCGGGTTGAAGTTCCCGCCGACCTGCAGGTGGTCGACGAGGAGGCCGTAGAGGTCGCCCTCGTAGGAGAACGCGGCCTGGTAGCTCTCGTCGTCTCCCTCGAGGCCCGGCGTCTTCGTTTGGGCGTAGTAGCCGTAGAGGTTGACGTTGTCGTAGAAGGAGAACGACCCGTCGAGGCCATAGGCCTGGTTCGCGCCGTCGCCGTTCAGCGAGACCGACCGGTTGGTGAACATCGCGCCGACGCGGCTGCGGCGAAGGATGTCGCGCTTGATGCGCAACACGCTGAAGTTGGTGGCGGCGGTGAGCGGCGCGGCGTCGGTGGCCGAGACGTCGTCGGTCTGGATGTTGATGGCCCCGACGCTGAAGTCGCCCACCTTGCCGGTCAGGCGCCCGCCCCCCACGATCGGCACCGTTCGCCCCTCGTCCAGGCCGATGCGCCGGCTGAAGAAGAGCGTCGGGGCGTCCCCCGGAGGGAAGACCCCCGGCGCCAGGTTGAGGTTCCCCCGCGCGGACCCGCCGAAGCCGCCGAAGCCGGCCACGCGCGCGAAGTCGAAGATGCCCTGGCTCTCCAGGAAGAACTCGCGCTTCTCGGGGAAGAACAGGCTGAACCGGGTCAGGTTGATCTGCTGCTCGTCCACCTCGACCTGCGCGAAGTCGGTGTTCAAGGTGAAGTCGGCGGTCAGGTTCTCGGTCAGCCCGTACTTGAGGTCGACGCCGCCGGTGCCGTCGCCGTCGTTCGAGATCGGCGGCACGACGGTCCGGTCGGTGTTGATCGAGCCGATGGCGTAGGGCTTGACCTCGAACGTGCGGCTGTCCGCGGGCACCTCCAGGCCGACGAGGGTGCCGGCCACCGACAGGCGGAATTGTCCCGGCCCGGCCGAGATCGGCACCGCCGTGAGGTAGGCCTCCTCGTAGTTCGACCGGATGTCGCGGCCGAGCTGGATGCCCCACACCTGCTCGGCCCCCGGCCGGAAGCGTAGCGACTGGAAGGGAATCTCCATCTCGACCGTCCAGCCGCCGTCGAAGCGGCCGGTGCGCACGTCCCAGACGGGATTCCAGTCGGGGTTCGGGTTCCCCTCGTCGGTGATCTGCTGGTCGCTGAACCCCCCGATGGGGTTGACCCGGAACGAGAAGCCGTTCCGGCGGTCGTAGAAGGTGTCGAAGACGACGATGTACCCGTCGTTGTTGATGAGCTGAAACGAGTCGCGCTGCATCTCGTTGGCGACCCACGCCGACTCCGGAACCGACTCGTATACGCGGGCGCCCACGTAGATCGACTCGTCGTCGAAGAAGATCCAGTTGTCGGTCGCCTCCGTGGCCGGGGCCCCCTCGTCGGGGGCCTGCTGGATGAAGTCGCCGAACGGTTCGACGGCGGCGTACATCGGCTCGTCGAGCACGCCGTCGAGCCGCCAGGGACCCTCGAGGCGGACGGCGCGCACCGTCGCCCCGCCGGCCGCGTCGCGGTTGATGGTGGCCGGCGGCACCGGCGCGGGCGGACCGTCGATGGCGCCGGTTTGCGGGGCGAGGGCCTGCTGCTGCGCGGCCGCGGCCGTCCCTCCCGCGAACAGGACGCAAGATGCGAGGACGGACGCGAAGCGAGCCGCCCGTGCTACGAAGCCGTAGATACCGTCCGGGCGCATGTCCGGCGCGATCCGTTTCTCGTGGGTCATGTCTACCGGCGCCGACCGGCCGACGCCGGGCGGGAGTTCAAGGAGCGAAGACTCCGCATCGGAGCTTCGTCGGTCGAGACGGCTGCGTGCTCGTCGAGGTGGTTCGACCTTCACCGGGCGTAGCCTACGGTTCTCCCTCGGCATCCCGCTCCAGGCAGGTTTCCGGGGGCGCCCCGTCGACGTCGATGCCCTCGACCGCCCGCCGCGCACTCGCTTCTTCCAGCGCGTAGAGAGGGTCCAGCATGCGGGGGGTCGTCGTGGACGTGTGGCCGGCGAAGCGCACCCGCCACTGCAACCGGGCGTCGAGGCCGTCCGGCACGACCATGACGCAGGCGAATCGGTGCCGCCCCGGCCGGAACACGGTGGGCTGACTGCGGTCGGCCGCACCGGTGAGGAACGCATTGTCGTCGCCGGCGACGGTCACGTCGACGTGGTTCACGTTGTGGTAGCCGAACGCCAGCGTCCGCGAGCCGTCGGCGTTCGCGATGAATCCGTCGTAGATCAGGTAGACGGGATGCCGGGGCTGAGCCCCGGCGGCGGACGCGGCGGCGCCCGCCAGCGCGAGAGCGACGGCGGCCCGGCGCATGCGGCTACTCCTCCGCCTGCAGCTCGGCGTACTCTGCCTCCGAGATGTGGAAGTAGTCGAGCCAGCCGATGTTCATCTCGTCGATGGTCCGCTGGCCCCAGCCGACCGCCGCGTCCGGATCGGGGTTGACCCGGTTGGCGGCCGAGTTGTCGTGGTACGCCGTCACGTGCATGACGGTGCCCGCCGGCAGCGTCAGCGGCGTCTCGTACACGTAGGTCGGCTGCCAGTCCCAGGCGAACCGGTCGACGTCGGCCAGCAGCTCGGGCGTTGCGCTGCCCGGCCGTATCGCCTCCAGGGTCATCGCCTTGCCCCGGTAGTGCATGTGCGGCTGGAAGCTGATGATGCGGGTCGCTTCGGGCAGGGTGAAGTAGGCGTCGCTGCGCACGTTCGGCGCCCCCGGCGGAATGATGAGGTCGGCCGCGTTGGAGACGGCTCTCGTCCTCACCACGTACTCGGGCTCGTAGCCCGCCGGGTAGAGCTTGATGCCCACGCGGGTCTGGTCGGTGAAGCTACGCTCGTCGTCCGGCAGATAGTGGAGCTGCAGCCGGATGCGGTCGTCCTTGCGCAGCAGGCGCGCGTAGCCGTCCTCGAAGTAGTCGCCGACGAAGTCGCCGCGCGCCCGGTTGGCGAGCAACTGGCGCACCCCGCGCGGCGCACCCTCGTCGGCCGCCCCGTCCTCCATGTCGCGCACCGCGTAGACGAGCACGTGGTGGACCACGCGCGACTCGCCCGGCATGACCTGGATCCACTTGATGTAGCGGTCCTCGGTGAGTCCGGTCGACATCTCCGGCTCGGGATAGGTCTCGGTCGAGTTGGGTGGCACCACGACCGGCGGGCTGGTGACCACCAGGTCAGGCTTTTCGCCGTGGTACCACGTGTCGACGGCCGGCCACTCGACCGGCGGCGGGGCGTCGGCCGGGTTCCCGCGGGGGGCGCCCTGGTCGACCCAGCGGACGATGGTGGCGATCTGCGCCTCGCTCAGCGACGGGTCGTCGCGGTACCGGCCCACCGTCCGGTCGGCGAACCACGGCGGCATCACCCGCGCCTCGACCCGCTGCCTGATCGAGCGCGCCCACGGGCGGACCTCCTCGTAGGTCAGCAGCGACATCGGCGTGAACATGTCCGGCCGGTGGCACGTCTGGCAGGACCGCTGCAGGATGGGCAGCACGTCGCGGGTGAACGTGGGGTGCTCGGGCACCGTCCCGCCGTCGTTCGCGGCAGCGTGGGTCGGACCCGCCGCCGCGAGACCCGAGAACAACAGCACGACGGCCCGGACATGGGACCTCGACAACGAGATGCTCATCGCTTCACTCCGTCACCACGAAAATCGCGTGCCAATCTACCACGGGCCGCGCTCCCCGGCCATCTGCCGCGGCGCGGCGCCGTGCGGCATGAGAGGCCGGGCGGCCGCAACCGGTGTCGAACCGAGGTGACGGACCGGCGGCCGTCCGGCGGCGGCTCAATGCTCCGTCGCCGCGGCCGCCGCCCCGATGAACAGGTCGAGCACCTCGCTCACGACGCTGTTGTTCGCACCGGTCAGGTTGATGAGCCCCACCACCACGACTCGCGTGTCGGGCTGCATGACCATCAGCGAGGTGCCCCCGACCGATCCGCCGGAGTGCGACAGCAGGCGGCGCCCGTCGTCGCGGGTCCGGATGAACCAGCCGAAGCCGTAGCCCACGCCCTCGCCGTCGCGGGTCTTCTGCTCGGTGAAGAGCAGCTCGCGGGACGACTTCGACAGGAACTCGTCGTCGAGATGGGCGTTGGCGAACCGCAGCACGTCCTCGGTGGTCGAGAGGAAGCCGCCGCCCGCCCACTTGTAGCTGTTGTTCACGAACGGCGCGTTCACCACCCGCCCTTCGTCGTCCCGCACGTAGTAGCGGGTCCGGCCGGGGATGATCGGGGTCACGAAGTCGGCGACGGTGTCGCGCATGCCGAGGGGACGGAAGACCGCCTCGCGCATGGTGTCGAGGAACGGCTGCCCGGCCGCTCCCTCGACCGCCGCGCTGAGCAGGTTGAAGCCGTGGCTCGTGTACGAGAACTCGGTGCCGGGCTCGTGCAGCAGCGGGTCGTCGGCAAAGATGGACAGCCCGTCGAGCACCGTCGCGTACGGATCGCGGATGAAGTTCTCGTTCCCCCGGTAGTGTCGGATGCCGCCCAGGTGGCCGCCGAGCTGCCGCGTCGTGACGGGGTGCGCCTTCTCGGGGAACGACGGGACGTACGTCTGGACCGGTGCGTCGAGGTCGAGGCGGCCGTCCTCGACGAGGCTCGCCACCGCCGCCGCCGTCATCGACTTCGAGATGCTGCCGACGCGGAACTTCACCGACGGCGACATCGGGACCCGATGCTCGAGGTCGGCGTAGCCGAAGCCCTCCGACCACACCGTCGCGCCGTCGACCGCCACCGCGATCGCGATGCCGGGGTAGCCGCGCTCGGCGATGTCCGCCCGCACCAGCGCACGCGCCTCCTCGACCACCTCGGCGTAGTGCAGCGGGGCCGGCGCCACCGCGGCCGGCGCCGGCGGCTGGGCCTGGGCCGACGGCGCGCACAGGCAGGCGAGCACCACGGCGAGGGCGACGTGGCGACCCTGCTTCATGCCGGGGGCCGAAATCGTGATCATCCAGCGGGCCGGGCTTCTCATCGCTTCTCCTTGTCTCGGGCGCGACTCTCGCCGCCAGCCGCAGTCTAGCCCGCCCATCGTCGCCTCCGGCTCCGCTGGGCGCCCAACCAACCCTGCCAGGAGTCTGCACCGTTCTACGGCGCAGACTCCTAGCGCGATTCCGCCGCCGCCCTCTCCTCCGCCCGCGCGCCGGCCAGGATGCCCTCCATCGAGTAGTTGCCCTCGTGGCAGGCGTACTCGTAGAGGGGCTCGTCGGTCCTCTTCAGCTCGACCCGCACCGTCCACGGGCGGGTCCACGTCGCCGGGTCCTCGACGGTGAACTCGTACTCGATGAGGTCGGGGGCGACCCGGGTGAAGCGCTCGACGAGCCGGGCGTCGGGGGTCGAGCCCCGCAAGCTGGTCAGGCGGTTGAAGTGCATCGTCTCGACGACGAGGGTGTCGCCCTTCCAGTGGCCGCGCGACTGCCCCGAGAACTGCCGGATGGGCTGCTCGGGCCGCGGACGCCCGTCCAGCGGCACCACCCGCAGGGTGTGGGTCATCTCGATGACCATCGCCACGTGGTCCGGGGTCTGGAAGATGTGCACGTTGTTGTTGTACGCGCTGGGGACCATGGGCAGGCCGGTGGTGAACATGCACCGATCGTTCAGGCCGCGGTCCTCCCACGAGTCGGCGGGGTGCTCGCGCCGGTATGCCGCGCGCTCCTCGCGCCGGCGCTCGGCCTCGGCCGTCAGGGGCGGCATGCGCCCGTTCGGCGGGTCGACGATCAGCGACGTGCGCCGCGTAGTCTGGGTGGTCGTCCCGCGGTCGAGCCAGAAGTCGTTGTAGGCGCCCAGCGCCCCGTCCTCGCCGCGGTCGACGCTGGCCCCGGCACGGGTCCTCGGGGCGGGACGGAGCAGCAGCTCGAGCTCGCGGTCGACGGTGGCCTGCTCGAGGCCCGCCGCCTCCTCCGCGGTCAGGAACTCGCGGTCCGCGAACCGCTCGGGCCGCTGCAGCGGGGTGATGGAGCGGAAGTCCCAGATGCCCTGCAGGGAAGGCTCGCCCCACCCCGTCCGGAGCGATGCCGTTCCCTCCTCCGACTGCGCCGCCGCCGGCCCCGGCGTCAGCGCGAGCCCCGCCGTCGCGACAAGTACGGCAACGAGACAACGTCGGCTCATCCGAACCTCCTCTTCGTGCAGCCGGCCTCCCGCCGGCCCTCCCCATGATGGACCCGGTTGCCCCCTCGCGCAAGCGGCGTTCCCGGTGCTGCCGGTCTCCCCCGGTCGCGGGTCGGGCGCGATGCCCCGGCGGCTGCGAACCCGCCGGAGACGTGGGGCGCCAGGGAATCGCCCGCGCGGCCCGGCCGCCACGGCGCGGGCAGTCGAATACCCGGCCGGGGCGTCGCGTAGATCCAGAGAGCGAAGGGAGCCCGATGATCCAGAGCGAAGAACGCAACGACGTCACCCCGGTGTGCCCGCACTGCAACGAGCCGCTGCGCACGATCCAATACCGGTCCCTGTCCGGCTTCCTCGGCAAGCGCTACCCCAAGTTTACCAGCCACGAATCTAAACTACTGCAACAAGGCGGCTTACGCCGACAAAAATCCTCGAGTGGCACTACAAGCCTGCGCAAACCGGTGAGGTCGGTCAGATGAGCGTCTTGCGAACGCCCCCGGGGTGGGGGTCGACGCCGAGGGTGCCGTAGATGTCCCGCTGCTCGGGTTCGGCTTGCGTGGCCGTGCGCACATGCAGCGTGCGCCCGTCGGGGCGGCGGAAGGTGGCGGTGACGCGCTGCTGGCCGTCGAGGATGCGGCGCAACGTGGTCCAACCGGCGGGGTTGCCGTGCCCGCGCAGTCGGGTGCGGATGACCTGCACGAGCTGGTAGGCGATGACGGTGATGAACAGGTGACCGTCAGCCCGCCGCGGCTTGTGGTGGTAGATGGGGCGCAGGCCGAGTTCGGACTTGAGGGCGCGGAAGACGGCCTCCACGTCGGTGAGGGTGGTGTAGGTGCGCCACAGGGCGTCTTCGTCCCAGTCGGTCTCGCTGCTGCGCAGGCAGTAGACCCCCGGATGGGTGGCCATCGAGCCGTCCTGGGGACGGCGGGTCCAGGTGACGGCGACGGCCTTGTTGCCGGTCTCGTCGGCGGTGACGGCAATCTGGTAGTGCAAGGCGACGCGGGAATGCTTCGTCTTCAATCGGCCGATGCGCTGCCACACCTGGTCGAGTCGCTTGTGGGCGCGGGGGCGCGCCAGCCCCTCGTGGAGTTGGGTCAGGGCGGTCTCGAAGCGGGTGGCGAAACGCTCGATGATGGCCCGTTCCTTGTTGGCCCGCTCCTCGGAGTAGCAGTACAGGCGCACCTCGTCGGGGTCGTTCGAGACCACCTTGTGCAGGTGCACGGTCTGGTTGGACCGGGTCCGGACCGACACGGCGGCCTCGGCGTCGAATTGCCGGTGGCGTTCGCGGCTGACGACCAGATAGCGGTAGCCGTGGTCGCGCAACCACGTGATGCAGGCTTCGGTGGCGACGCCACGGTCCATGACCACGAGGGCGCCGGCCGGTGCGTCGAGCGCCTCGAGCATGTCGGCCAGGGTGCGCTGTTCCCGGACGTTGCCGGCGAAGACCTTGGAGCGGCGGACGAAGCCGCTGGCGTCGAGCATGAGGCCCAGGGTCAGCAGCGGACAGTCGCTACGCTTCTCCTTCGAGTGCCCCCGCTGCGCCTGTGGCTGCTCGCTCGCCTCGCCTTCGAAGTAGGTGTTGGTCAGGTCGTAGAGGGTCACCGTCGGCTGCAGGTCGAACAGCCCCATCGCACGGTCGAACAGATGCGCCTCGATCGCCTCGCGATGCTTCACCAGGGCGTCCGAGGCGCGGTAGAGCTGCATCGCGCCGACGGTCTCGAAGTCGACGCCGAGCAACTCTCCGAGGCCGCTGCGTTCTTGCAGCCAGCGGTGCGTCGCCCGCTCCGAGGCGGGCTGGGCGAGACGCCCGACGATGACGCCGGCCGCCGCCGCGCGCAGGGCGCGGTTGACGCCGAGGTCGGCGAGCAGGGCCGGCAGGCCCAATTGCTCCAGCGCCCACAGACCGACCTGCTCGACGCCGACGCTGCGCGGGCGGACCAGGCGCAGCGAGTCGACATCAAGGGGCTGCACGTCGGTCGGTCCGGTCGGAGTGCCGCTCGCCTGCCCGCCACGGACGACCAACTGGCTGGCGATGCGCTGGGCTTCGTGTTCGACGGTTTGGGGGCCATCGGCGACCAGGGGCGCTTGGCCGGTCAAGATGTCGTCGATGCGGGCGCACAACTGCGGCCATTGGGCCTGGGGGATGTCGAAGTGGCGCCCGAGATTGAGGAGAGTGCGCTGCCGGACGGCGTTTCCGACGCGCTCGGAGTGCACCAAGCGATGGGAGAAGTAGGGCTTTCCGTCCTGGGTCCGCCGGGTTTGTGTGCGTCGAATGAACACGCTGCCGAGGATAGCGGGCGCCCTTGCCGGAGTCAATCCTTTCTGAAAATTATGGCACTACATCGCGCGCCGTCAAGGCTCGATCCTTTAGAATCAACAATTTACAGATATGGGAATCCCGAAAAGCAGCCGAAATCGGCCAAATAGCCGGTCAACTTGGTAAACTTGGGCTACGTGTACTTCTGCGCCGGCTGCCACAAGGTGCTCGGCGTCTCCCACCGGAAGGGCTTCTGGATGGGCTAATCGGCGGCGTCGTCGCCGCGGGCGTGGGCGAGCTCGCGTGCGCTCGGGTTGACCGAGGGCCGGAACGGGACCTCGCACACCCGCGCCCGGTCGGGCTGTCCCGGCGTGCTCGCGTACTCGTCGGGTAGCCACACGCGGAGCTCGGTGCCGACCGCCGACCGGCCGACCGGCACGTGGCCGAGAGCGATGTTGCAGCCCAGCTCGGGGGAGTGCCAGGGTGAGGTCAGGTACCCGACGGGGTCGCCGCCGCTGGCGTCCGAGACCAGCCAGAAGTCCGGCGCATAGTCGTCGATGGGCTTGCCGCCCAGCGTCATGCCCACCATCACCATCCTGAACGGCGGCCGCCCCGCCTCGATCACAACCGCGAGATCGCGATGCTGACCCTGGAGAGCCAGCGGCAGTACGCGGCGCTCGGCGTCAACACGACCTGCGGCGGCATCGAGGTGGCGCGCGCCGAGGCCCGCATGGAGGAGCTGCGCCGGCGCATGACCTCGGCGCGGGTCTGGGGCATTGAGGCCGAGCTGCTGTCGCCGGCCGAGGTGGTCGAGAAGGCGCCGTTCGTGAACGGCGACGTCATCCGGGGCGGCTTCTACACGCCGAGCGTGTCGGTGGTCGACTCGGTCCGGGCGGGCACGATCATGCGCGAGCGGGCGCAGGCGAAGGGCGCGCTCACGGTGCTGGACGAGACGGAGGTCACCGGGCTCGAGGTGACCCGCCCGCCGTACGGGCGCCCCCGCATCCGCGCCGTGGCGACCGCGCGCGGCACGATCGCGGTCGAGCAGGTGGTGATTGCGTGCGGGGTCTGGAGCCCGCGCCTCGCGGCCATGGCCGGCGCCGCCATTCCCCTGACGCCGGCCGTGCACCAGATGGCCGACCTCGGGCCCATCGACCTCCTGCACCGGACCGGCAACGAGATCGCCTATCCCATCGTGCGCGACATGGACACGTTCATGTACGAGCGGCAGAGCCACGACGCGATGGAGGTCGGCTCGTACGCCCATCGTCCCATCCTGGTCCAACCCGACGACATTCCGTCCCTGGCCGAGGCAGAGCGTTCTCCCACCGAGCTGCCGTTCACGGCCGGCGACTTCGCGCCCCAGCTCGAGCAGGCCCGCGAGATCATGGGCGAGCTGCTGGCCGGGTCCGAGATGCGGTACTCGGTGAACGGCCTGCTGTCGCTGACCCCCGACACCCACCAGGTGCTGGGCGAGACCGCCGAGGTCGAGAAGCTGTGGTCGGCGGCGGCGGTCTGGGTCAAGGAGGGCCCGGGCACGGCCCGGCTGGTCGCGGAGTGGATCACGCACGGCTACCCGCGCCTGTGCGATCCGCACGCCTCGGACGTCACGCGCTTCTATCCGCACGAGCGGACGGTGGGGCACATCCGGCAGCGGTGCCGCGAGCACTTCAACAAGACCTACGGCATCGTGCACCCGCGCGAGCAGTGGGCGTCGGGGCGCGGCATGAGCCGGGCGCCGTTCCACGACCGGATCGCCGCCCTCGGGGCCGAGTTCCACGAGGCGCGCGGCTGGGAGCGCCCGCAGTGGTACGCGTCGAACGCCGACCTCGTCGAGCGCCACGGGGTCGCGGACCGCCCCCACGAGTGGGACCGCCGCTGGTGGTCGCCGATCATCGACGCCGAGCATCTCCACCTGCGCGAGAAGGTGAGCGTCGTCGATCTGAGCGCGTTCCAGATCTTCGACGTGTCGGGGCCCGGCGTCGTGCCCTGCCTGGAGCGGCTGACCGTCAACCGCTGCGATCGCCCGGTCGGCCGCTGCATCTACACGCCGCTGCTCACGCCCGACGGCGGCGTCCGCGCCGACCTCACCATCCAGCGGCTCGCCGACGATCGGTTCCGCATCGTGACCGGCGTGTTCGACGGCGCGCGCGACGAGGTGTGGTTCCGCCGGCATCTGCCGGCCGACGGCTCGGTGCAGCTCAAGAACCTGTCGTCTGGGCTCTGCACGCTCGGCGTGTGGGGTCCGGACGCCGGCGCGCTGCTCTCGACCATCACCGACACGCCGCTCTCTCAGGCGGCCTTTCCCTACGGCACACTTCAGGACGCAATCATCGGCGGCGTGCCAACGACGATGCTGCGCATCTCGTACGTGGGCGAGAACGGCTGGGAGGTCTACGCGCCGATGCCGCAGGGGACGCGTCTCTGGGACGCGATTCTCGAAACCGGTCGCGCCTTCGACGCCCGGCCGGTGGGCCTCGGGGTCTACGGCACGACGGGCCGGCTCGAGAAGGGCTACGCGCTCATGGGCGCGGATCTCGGCTCGGAGCACTCGCCGGTCGAGGCGGGCCTGGGGCACGGGCGCGTGAAGGACGCGGACTTCATCGGCAAGGCGGCCTATCTGCGGGCGCGCGTCGAGGGGCCGGTGGCGAAGCTGTGCACGCTCACCTTGGACAGCCACACCGGCGCGTCGCGGACAGCTCGATTCCCCACCGGCGGCAACGAACCGATCCTGACCCTCGACGGCGCCCGCATCGTCGACGCCCGCGGCCGCGAGTCCCGCGTCACCTCGGCCGGCATGGGGCCGTCGGTCGGCAAGTACATCCTGCTCGCCTACCTGCCGGTCGAGCACGCGGCGCCCGGCACCCGGCTGCAGGTGCTGTACATGAACGAACCCTACCCGGTGACGGTGGCCGCCGGCCCTGCCCTGTTCGATCCCGAGAACCGCCGGATGAGGGCGTAAGCGCCCGTCAAGGGGTATCGCCGGCGTACACCTCGACCGGAATCGGGAGGCTCGGCGCGCGCGCGAATCGGCGATCCGTGGTCAGCAGGGGACCGTCGAGAATCCGACGTAGGCGGCATCGTACGCGCGGCGGCTTCCGTTTCGCCAGGGAGGCGGACGCGAGGGGCGTAGACAGCGCGTCCCGGTCGATGTGGCAGCTCGCCCTACACCCCCGACAGCAGCGGAAGCTGCCCGGTGCTGTCGCCGAACGCCTCCTCGCGCACGCCGAACTTGGCCATCAGGCTCAGCGACAGGTTGGCCAGCGGCGTGCCCTTCGGATAGACGAGGTGACGGTCGCCCTCGAGCCCGCGCTCGGGCCCGCCGACCACCACCACCGGCACGTCGTAGTTGTTGTGGACGTTGCCGTCGCTCATGCCGCTGCCGAAGAGGACGACGGTGCCCGCGTCTCGACCCCGCTACGCCCGCCGGCGCGGCGAACCCTGCTCCGGCGCACCCCGCCCCGGCAAGCGGATGCCCACCAAGGGCTGGATTATAGAGGAAAACCGCGTGCGTGTCAGCGGCGCCAGGCGGCGCCGCCGCTCGTCACGCAGCTCCTCCGCGGGTGGGGGATCGAGCTCGATCGGCGGCAACTCCGCAAGGCGTCCGAGGACATCTTCGCGGGACGGTTCCCCCACAAGCGGGAGAGCGGACGTCGGCCAGCCCCGTCGGCGAGGTGCAGCTTGGAGGGCTCCACCAGCCCGCTCAGGCGGTTCGAGTGCCAGGGGGCGAGCCGTTCCGAGAGGAACACGCGTTCGAGCAGCGTCACGTAGTCGCATATCGTCGGTCGGCTGATTGAAAGGTTCAGTGCCGGCTGATCGAAAGGTTCAGTGCCGGCTGATCGAAAGGTTCGGCGTCGGCCGATTGAAGGGTCGCTTCGGAGCACGTGGAGGACCGTGCAACGACCGGGGGACCGGTTGCGATCTCCCGGGTGATCGTGCCCCGGAGTATCGGGGCCTGATCGACAGGCGCGCGGCAGCCAGGCGAATCGTGCCGACGGCACCCGACGGACCGTTGACGGTGATATCGCATTGGTGCGATGTTTGGGGCAGGCGGTGACTTGAGGAGTTGGCGGCCGTGAAGGAGAAGCGGCGAAGCGGTGCCTCGGCCTTGCTGCGCGAGCGGCATATCGGGAACGACCCCGAACGACTGGCCCGGCTCGATGAGGAGCAGGTCAGCGCCGACGTGGCTCAGTTGATCTACGACGTGCGGACGGACGCCGGTCTTTCGCAGAGAGAATTGGCGGCCTTGGTGGGCACGACGCAGTCGGTAATCAGCAGGCTGGAGGATTCGGACTACGGCCGACGTTCGCTCACGATGCTCGAAAGGATCGCGCGGGCGCTGAACAAGAGGCTGAAGATCACGATGACGGACCGTCGGCATCGCGCACGCCCGACGGGCTCTCCGAAACGAAACGGCCGCGCCGCCGCGGCGGCATCCGCCGCCGGCCCAAACGGATAGGTTCGACGACTAGCCGGAACGCCGGACGCGTGGCTATGACCAGGGTGTTGCACAAGAACGCCGCCTCCGGGGGGTGGGCACGGCTGGAGCTGGTCGAGCAGCTCGGGAACGTGGGCAGCGAGGTGGAGCGCGCGATCCGGGCCCACGAGGCAGGTCGGACGGAACGGTTCGAGAGCGCCCTGGAGAGGGCGCTGGAGCTGTTCGACCTGACGGCCTCCGATCCCCGCTGGCGAGGCCATCGCTGCCAGGAGATTCTGCGCGCACGCGAGGAGTTCTGCTGCCTCTTCTTCGATCCCGATGTACCGCCGGACTCGGCCCGCGGGCTCAGCCGATACTTCTTCGGGTTCGCCTGGGCCGCCCGGAAGCTCCACTACCGCCGGCAGTCGAACGGCTCGGCCGGGAGTCCGTGAACGGGTCACGGTCGCGTCGAGCCCGGGGTCAGCGTTTCCACTTCGAACGCCACCACGTTGCGGATCTCCCGGCTGAACTCGACGCCGATCAGATGGATGGGCCGCCGCGGGTGGCGGTACTTGTCCGCGTAGCCCTTCGCCTTCAGTTGCGCGAGCGCCGCGCCCGTCGCCGCCGTCTCGACCACCTTGAACTCGAACAGGTACGCGTTGTCGTTGAAGACCACCGCCATGTCCAGGCGGCCCCGGCTGCTGCTGTCCTCGACAGTGACGTCCAGTCCCAGCCCTGCGAAGTACGAATAGAACACGCTGGCGTACCACCCCTCGTAGCGGGCCACGTCGTTCCTGGTGTGCCACTCGTAGGGGATGCTGGAGAAGAACGCCTGGAACAGCGTCTCCAGACCCTCGAAATCGTTGGCGAGCAACAGGTCGTACAGCCGGGCGCTGTGCTCCATGCGGCGCGGGGCGTCGCCGGTGAGGCGGCGCAGCAGGCTCTCGTTGAGGCTCTGGCGCACCTCGCGGTTCGGGTAGCCCAGGCGGTAGAACAGGCGTCCGCCGCGGGGTTCGGTGCGGCGGATGGTGAGGTACCCGGTCTGGAACAGCAGCGCCTCGGTCGCCATGTCGTCTACGTCGAACGCCGACAGCAGCTCGTCGTTGCCGAGCATGCCGTCCAGATCCAGGGATCCCACGCCCCGCGCCATCAGCGTGTCGATCAGGAACACTGGCGTGCCCGTCTCGAACCACCAGGCGCCGAACTCGCGACGGTCGAAGAGCAGCAGGATGTCGAAGGGGTTGTAGACGCGCTCCTTGCCGCGCCAGTTGTAGCCGTTGTACCAGTCGCGGATCTCCGCACGATCGAGGCCGGGGAGCTCAGCCGCGAACACCGTGTCCAGGTCCGCGTCGGTGTAGCCGCACACGGCCGAGTAACGCGGGTCCAGAGTGATGTCCTGCAGGTTGTTCAGCCCCGAGAAGAGGCTCACCTTCGAGAACTTGCTGACGCCGGTGAGGAACGTGAAGCGGATGTGGGCGTCGTGGTCCTTGATGGTCGCGTACACGCCGTGCAGGTAGTTCCGGTTGGAGCGCGCGACATCGGGGACGCTCAATGCATCGAGAATCGGCTTGTCATACTCGTCGACGAGCACCGCGACGCGCTGGCCGGTGTGCTCGTGCAGCATCTCGAGCAGGGACGCGAAACGCTCGGG
The DNA here is from genome assembly GCA_965215105.1 of Vicinamibacterales bacterium. GTDB lineage: Bacteria > Acidobacteriota > Vicinamibacteria > Vicinamibacterales > UBA8438 > JAJEEA01. Next base: position 3,045,720 of record OZ244051.1, on the reverse strand, counting down.
CGCGGTGTCATGGTCGGAACCGACGCCCGTCCGCCGTTCGATGGCGCTCAACTGCGCCATCAGGTTCGTGTGCAGATGGCTCGGCTCCGTGAACTTGCCGCCGCCGAAGCTCAGCCGCAGCACCGGATGGCGCCTCGACCAGTCCCAGTGGTCGTGGATCTCCAGCCCGCGAAACAGCGCCTCGTTGCCTTCGAACAACTCCTTCAGCGTGTCGAGGAACAGGCTCTTGCCGAAGCGGCGCGGCCGCGACAGGAAGTAGTGCTTTCCCCGCTCCGCCAGTCGTCGCGCATACCCGGTCTTGTCGACGTAGTAGCAGTCCTCCTCGCGGATCTCGCGAAAGGTCTGAATGCCGATGGGCAACTTGCGATTCGTCTTCGTCACCTCGTTTCGGCCGGCTCCTCAGTCCGCCCGATCCTGGGCCATGCGCATCTGGAACGGCGTGCTCGCGACGACGCCCTGGACGAGGGCGGCAAAGCGGTGGTCGTCGGCCGCGGCGTCGCGCTTGATCTGCCGCACGGTGGGCATGTCGGTCGCCTCGAGGCCGCGGCCGAGGGCGTAGGTCAGGAGGCGATCGATGGCCGTGGTGAGGAAGTCGTCGGCGTGGCTCAGCAGGAGGGCGCGCAGCTCGCCGGGGCCGTCGAAGGTCGTGCCGTCGGGGAACTCGGCCGAGGCGTCGATGGGGAGGCCCGAGGCGTAGATGTCGCGCCACTCGCCGATGGCGTCGAAGTTCTCGAGGGCGAAGCCGAGCTGGTCCATCTGGGCGTGGCAGGCGGCGCAGACGGGGTTGGCGCGGTGGACGGCCAGTTGCTCGCGCATCGGGAGCACCTTGCGGGGGTCGCGCTCCTCGACGAGGTCGGGCACGTCGGGGGGCGGCGGCGGGGGCGGGGTGCCCAGGATGTTCTCCATGATCCACTTGCCGCGGATGACCGGCGACGTGCGGTTGGCGCGGGAAGTGCCGGTGAGGATGGAGCCCTGGCCGAGAAGCCCGCGGCGCACGCTGTCGGCGGGCAGGGTCACGCGGCGGAAGCGCTCGCCGTAGACGCCGGGGATGCCGTAGTGGCGGGCGAGGCGCTCGTTGAGGAACGTGTAGTCGGCGTCGAGGAGGTCGAGGACGCTGCGGTCCTCGCGGACGATGCTCTCGAAGAAGAGCTTGGTCTCCTGCTCGAAGGCTTGGCGCAGGTTGTCGTCGAAGTGGAACAGCAGCTCGGGGCTGGGCTGGAAGCCCGCGACGTTGCGGATGTGCAGCCACTGGCCGGCGAAGTTGTCGACCAGCGCGCGCGACCGCGGGTCCTCGAGCATGCGCCGCACCTGCCGGCGGAGCACGTCGGGGTCGTGCAGCCGCTCGGCGACGGCGAGGTCGACCAGCTCGTCGTCGGGGATGCTGCTCCAGAGGAAGAACGACAGGCGCGAGGCCAGCTCGAAGTCCGAGATGCGGTACGGCGCGCCCGGCTCGGCCGACGCGGGCTGGTCCTCGAAGCGGAACAGGAAGTTCGGGCTCACGAGGATGCCGCGCACCGCCAGCTCGACCCCCGCCTCGAAGCCGCCCCGGGCGGCGCCCTCGCGGTACAGGCTCAGGGGAATCTCGAGATCCGTGTCGGTCACGGGACGCCGGTAGGCGCGGCGGGCCAGGGTCGACACGATCTCGCGGGCGCAGGCGGCTTCCTCGTCCGGCGCTGCCCCCGGGGACGGCGTGCAGACGAGCAGCTTCCGGCGGCTGGGCGAGTCGCCGGGCGACGCGGTCTCGGGCATCGGTCCGGTGATCGTCACGCTCGACACCACCGGCTCGCCGTTGGCGGCGCGGTACGGGTCGCGGCGCAGGTCGGGGTCGAACAGGTCCTCGACGTAGGCCGAGGTCTTGGCCGTGAAGTACACCTGCACGAGGTGCGGGCCGGCGGTCACCGGCGCCCGGAACCGCATGCGCTCGAGGATCAGCCGGATCCTCTCGTTGCCCCGCGCTCCCTCCGGCCGCTGCACGATGCCGGTCCAGACCCGGGCGCCGTCGATGCTCACGTGGAGCTCGTGGGGCTCGGCGGTGACGCCCTCGAACCCGCCGGCGACGCCGCTCTCCTTCGGCCGCAACTGGAAGAGGTACTCGCCGTCCGCGGGGAAGTACCAGGGGAACGCCGCCCCGCCGCGCGAGCCGAACGGCAGGTCGTCGCTGATGCGGACGCCCTGGTCGCGGTCGGTCGGCACGAGGATGGTCTCGGGGGCGGGGGTCCCCCGCGGCCGGCCGAGGGTCATCTCGGCGATGCGGGCCGCCGCGCCCAGGTATCGCTCGGTCAGGGACGACGACAGGGTGAGGGCGTCGGCGTTGTTGTCGAAGCCGTAGGCGGCGTTGTCGGCGGGCAGCAGGGCCGCGTCGATGTCCACCGCGAGGAGGTCGCGGACGGCGTTGCGGTACTCCGTCCGGTTCAGGCGGTGCAGCGTGGGGCGGCCGGGGTCGGGGTTGGCGAGGCCGGCGCGGTCGAGCTCGGTCTCGAGCCACGTCACCACCTGGCGGTAGGTCGTTCGGTCGGGCCGGGGACGTCCCGCGGGCGGCATCGCGCCGGTCCGCAGCTTGTCGATCACCGCCTCCCAGACCTCGGGGTGATCGCCGGGCCGGTTCATGTCGAGGACGTCGAGGGCCAGTCCGGCCGTCAGGGTACGCTCGTTGTGGCACGCGAAGCAGTAGCGCTGGAGGACGGCGCGGGGAGCGGGCCCGTTCGCCGTCTCGCGCGCGGCAGCCGGCTGGGGTTCTGCGCTCTGTCCCGCCGCGGCCGCGCCGGCCGGCCGGGGCTCGGCTCCCGGCCCCGCGGCTGCTGCGCCGGCCGGCGCGAGGGAGGCGGCGAGGACGAGGACGGCGGCCAGAAGCCCGGGCAGGGACAGCGCGGCGCGCTGCGGCCGGCGAGACCGTCCGCGTGCCGCCAGGCGCCGGCGGATCGCAGGGCCCGCGTGCTCGACCAGGCGTGACGAGGTAGCGTCCGTCATCGGTTCAGCGCCTCCTCCGGAATGGCCGCCGCGCAGGGCGCGGGACACGGGATCTCCTTCGCGCCGAGCTCGCGCAGCAGCACCGCCGTGTGCGGGTGCGCGGCGAACGAGTTGCCGTACTCGACGCCGTCGGCGACCCGCAGGGGGGTGCGCCCGTCGAGGGCCACGACGTCGAGCTTCGCGCCCCGGTCGAACAGGTACTGCACGACGCTGTTGGCGCCGCGGTACGCCGCCGCGTGCATCGGCGTCTCGCCGACGTCGTTGACCGCGTTGACGTCGAGGCCCAACTCTTCCACCAGCAGCCGGACCGCCTCGAGCACCTGCGCCTCGCTCGCGCGGTCCTGGTTCGACGCCCACGAGATGCCCGCCGCCGCCATCAGGGGGGTGATGCCGTCCTCGGTGTCGATGGTGGGGTCGGCGCCGTATTCGAGCAGCAGGCGCAGCACCTCGACGTCGGCGGCCTTGGCGGCGAGCATGAACGCGGTGGCCCCGGTCATGTGCCGGCGGTAGCGCGCGCCCGACCAGCGGGGCTCCTCCATCGAGTTGCGCCCGTTGACGTCGGCGCCGTGGTCGAGCAGCGCGCGCACGACCCGCAGCCGGTCGATGTTCACCGAGATGAACTGGTCGCTGATGTGCCAGTTGGCGACGTGCACCGCCGCCTGCAGCGGCCGGCCGAAGATGTTGCCGCGGACGATGCCCTCCGACTCGCGCTCGCTGTAGCCGAGCTTGCGTATCTGGAGGGGCATCGCCTGGGCCCGGATGCCCTGCACCGTCAGCCGGGTCGAGCCGCCCTCGGCGTTCGGGTCGGCGCCCGCCGCGAGCAGCAGGTCGACGAGGTCCTCGTGCCCGTTGACGACGGCGACCAGCAGGGGAGCGGCGCCGTCGGGGCGCGCCTCGTTCACGTCGGCGCCGGCCGCGAGGAGCGCGCGCACGGCGCCGATGCTGCCCTTGCGCGTGGCGAACAGCAGCGGCGTCGCACCGCTGTTGGAGCGGGCGCGGATGTCGGCCCCGGCCGCGATCAGGGCCTCGACGACCGGCACGTGCCCCTCGGCCGCCGCCCACATCAGGGCCGACTGTCCGTTCCAGCCCTCCTGGGCGTCGACGTCGGCCCCGGCCTCGACGAGCGCCCGCACCGCCGCGACCTGTCCCGAGCGCGCCGCGTGCATCAGCGGCGTCTCGCCGGTGTTCACCGCCTGCCGCGGGTCGTTCGGGTCGACCCCGGCGGCCAGGAGCTGTCCGATGATGTCGGCGTTGCCGTTCCGGGCGGCGAGGGCCAGCGGGGTCACCCGGTAGCTGTTCGGCGAGTCCGCCCGCGCCCCCGCCCGGATGAGGGCGGCGCTCGTCTCGGCGTCGTTCAGGTACGCGGCCCAGTGGAGGGCGGTGGCGCCGTCGTCGCCAGCCGCGTCGACGTCCACGCCCTGATCGAGCAGGTAGATGACCGCCTCCCGGTCGCCCCGCCGCACCGCCTCGGCGAGGGCGGTCTCCTGGCCGGCCGCGTCCTGGCCGGCGGCATCCGGACCGGGGAAGGCGACGCTGAGCCCGGCCATCAAGACGGCCGCCGACATCCGCCGCCGGAGTGCTCGTAGACCTCGCATGCTGCCTGTCCTCTCGATCCGCCAATACTACTATGCCCGGCTCGCTCGCGGGATTGCGCCTGCCGCTTCGCCAAGTCCGCGATCTCGGTCGTTTGCCCTGCGGAATCAGACCGCCGCGAACAAGGGGAAGGGCGTCAGCACCGGGCGACCCTGGCCGATCGCGTGCTCGCGTCTGGAATCAGGGAGACCGGGGAGTCCGCGAAGGGTGGCCTGAGCCGGGTTGGAACCTGGGAGCGGATCGACCCGTCGGCGGGATTGGTGCCGTCGATTCGCCGGCTCTCCGGACTGCGACCGCGTCAGTGCCATTCATCCCTCAAGGCCGCGTCGGATCAGCCGTATCCCGTTGAGGAGCGGCCACCGCGGTCGCCGGATCTCCCCGGCCGGTATACTGCGGCCGGAACGGAGGCATCACACCATGAAGCGACGCGACTTTCTGAAGACGGTGGGCGCGGCCACCGCGTCGGCGGCGCTGCCCCGCGCGGTCGAGGGCGCGCAGACTCGCGCGGACCGGCCCAACATCGTGTTCGTGCTGGCCGACGACATGGGCTACGGCGACCTGTCGTACCTCAACCGCGAGTCGCGCATCCCCACCCCGAACATCGACCGCATCGGGCGCGAGGGCATGTTCTTCAGCGACGGCCACTCGCCGTCGGCCCTGTGCACGCCCACCCGCTACGGCATTCTCACGGGGCGCTACTGCTTTCGCACCCGCGTCACGCGGGGCGTGCTGTGGGGCTACAGCCGGCACCTCATCGAGCCCGAGCGGACGACCGTCCCGTCGCTGCTGAAGGCGCACGGCTACCACACCGCGTGCATCGGCAAGTGGCACCTCGGCATGGACATGCCGACGCGCGACGGCCGGGGCACGCGGCTGCCCCACGCCGAGGCCGACCGGCGCGCCTACACCGCCGACGTCGACTGGTCGGGGACCATCCGCAACGGCCCCCTCGCGGTCGGGTTCGACCACTTCCGCGGCATCTCGGCGTCGCTCGACATGCACCCCTACATCTACATCGAGGACGACCGGTTCGTGGGGGAGTGCACCACCACGCAGGACCTGCTGTTCGTCACCCGCGACTACCGGCCGGCCCGCTACGCCGACAACACCGGGCCGTCGCACGCCGACTTCGTGGCCGAGGACGTGCTGCCCGAGATAACCCGCCGCAGCGTCGGCTACATCGAGGGCCGGCCCGACGGCGAGCCCTTCTTCCTGTGCATGTCGCTGACCGCGCCGCACATCCCCATCGTGCCGTCGGCCGGGTACGTGGGCCGGAGCCCGCTGGGGCCCTACGGCGACTTCTGCATCGAGGTCGACGAGTCGGTGGGGGCGGTGCTCGACGCCCTCGACCGCCGCGGCTTCGCGGACGACACCCTGGTGATCTTCGCCGCCGACAACGGGTGCGCCCCCTACATCGGCGTCGAGGAGATGAACGAGCAGGGGCACTACCCGAGCTACATCTATCGCGGCTACAAGTCGGACATCTGGGAGGGCGGCCATCGCATCCCGTTGCTCGCGCGCTGGCCGAGGCGGGTCCGGGCGGGGTCGAGCTCGCACGAGACGGTCTGCCTGACCGATCTGCTCGCCACGTGCGCCGCCATCGTCGGCGCCGAGCTGCCCCCCGACGCCGGCGAGGACAGCTACGACATCCTGCCCGCCCTCGTCGGCGAGCGGCTGGCCGCGCCCATCCGCGAGGCCACCGTCCACCAGGCCGGCGACGGCTCGTTCTCCATCCGCCAGGGACGCTGGAAGCTGGAGCTGACCCCCAGCTCGGGCGGCTACGGGAACCTGAGCGCCGAGGAGGCGCGGCGGCGCAATCTGCCGCCCGTCCAGCTCTACGACCTGGAGGCGGACGTCGGGGAGCGACGGAACGTGTACGACGGGTTCCCGGAGGTGGTCGAGCGGCTGGAGGCGCTGCTGGAAAGCTACCGGGAGCGGGGGCGCAGCACGCCCCTGTGACGGAGGGAAACCAGGACCCGAGCCGCGGGTGTCCGGGAGGTGTGGCTGATGGACTTGGAGCAGGACTGCTCGAGTCCGGCTCCGGGCCCTCGCCTCAGGGTTACCACGTCACGCGGCGTTACGCGCTCGGCAAGTCGCTGGCGCCTGCTGCGCTGCCCGATCTGACCGTCGAGACCGACCCGGATCATCCCGCGCCGGCGGCCGTTGGACTCACCGATGCGGAGGGTCCGCGCCGCGGGAACGGCGAAGACCCTCCTCCGGTGCGGGGCGACGAGCGGCGCCGCCGGCGACGGTGATCCCGGCGCAGGCTTCACGCCGCGCCCTGTCGCTACTGCTTGTCGGTGGCTTCCGCCGCATCCTCGGCGCGGCCGCCGGAGAGGATGCCTTCCATGCCGATGTTGCCCTCGTGGCAGGCGTACTCGTACATCACCTGGTCGGTCATCCGCTCGAACGGATAGGCGACCGTCCACGGCCTCGTGTACATCTGCGTGTCGGAGACCTCCACCTCGTACTCGAGGCTGTCGGGGCCGGTGCGCGTGAAGCGCTCGACGAGGGTGAGGCCCTCGCCCGAGCCTTCGTCGTCGTGCGAGCTGAACGCCGACCACGGCTGGAGCGCGCTCACCCGCGAGTCGAGGTTCCTCGTCTCGACCACCAGCGTGTCGCCCTCGAAGCGCCCGCGCGAGATGCCGTTCCACTGGCCCACGTGCTGCGGCGGGAACGCGCGGTCGTCGAGCGGCACGACGCGCAGCTCGTGGACCTGCTCGAGGAGCATCACGACCTGCCCGGGCGACTGGAACACCTGCATGTTGTTGTTGTACGACCGCGGGAACATCGCGTTGGGCATGCCGCCCCGCGTCACGCAGCGCTCCCAGATGTGGCGGTCGCCCCAGGTGTCGTCGCCGCGGGGGCGGCTGTTGCGGGCCATCTCGCCGGCCTCGGTCAGGGGCGGGAAGCGGCCGTTGGGCGGGTCGACGATCATCGACGTCCGGTTCGACCGCGCCCCCCGCTCCATCCAGAAGTTGTTGTAGGCGCCGACGTTGCCCCCGGCCTGGGTGCGCTGGGCGGCGGCGTCGAGCAGCGCCTGGTTGCGGGCCTCGGTCGCGCCGCGAATCTCGGCGACCTCTTCCTCGGTCAGGGTCTCGCGCCCCTGGAAATCGTCGGGCCGCTCGAAGGGCGTGGCCCCCGACGACGACCAGATGCCCTGAATGTCCGGATCGCCCCACGGGGTCTTCGGGGCCTGGCCGGCGGCCGTGGCGGCGGCCAGGACCGGGACGACGAACGCCAGGACGGGAACGGCGAATGCACGGAGCCGTGTCTTCCTCATCTGAAACCTCCTTCAGGACCGCGGCGCGGTCTCCTCGATCGGGACCGCGCCGTCGCGGTCTCCTCGATTCACGTTTCTCCAGGCGCAAACATCGCACAGGCGCCTGTCGAGGTCAAGATGCGGGCCGGGTGCACGAGCAAGTAAAGTGAGACGCCCGGCCGGCACCACACCCGAATCGCCGGCCCCACCGTGTCCGGGCGGTCGTCTCACGAGTCTGTCGTGCACTCATGCGGGCCGGGTTCCGCCTCCAAGCGCGGCGGGAAGGCGCCGGGCCGGAACGGCGTGCGGCCCTGCCCGACGCTCATCGCGGGGTCGAATCCGCGGGTCGCGTTCCGTTCCAGGTGCCCCGCGCCACCGCCGGCACGAAGGCGTCGAGCCCGTCCGGGCGGAACGGCAGGGTGCGGCCCTGCTCGGCGCTCATGTACGCGGTCATCAGCAGCTCGACCACCTCGGCGCCGTCGTCGAACGTGACGTCCGGCGCCTCCCCGCGCAGGAACGCCCGGGCCATGTGGCGGTTCTCCGCCGTGTAGCCGTACTCGGACGCCTCGTCGACGACCACCGGCATCGAGCCGACCTCGGCGTTCTGCTTCTCGACGAGGTCCTCGCCCGCCTCGCCCCGGACCGCGCGGCTGAAGAAGAGCTTGACGCCGCTGTCGAGGGAGTTGGCCGACAGGGAGTACTCGGGGCCGAGCAGCTCCAGGCTCAGCCGCAGCCCCGCCCCGACGAAGCCCCACGACGTGGTGGCCTCGCCCACGAGCGGCGCGCCGTCCTCGGCCTCGTACTCGATGGTCACGCTGGCGAAGTCCTCGGCGGGGCGCGCCCCGTAGTCGACGTCGGCCCCCATGGCCTGTCGCAGCCGGGCCGCGTACTCGGGGCGGGTCCACTTCAGCGAGGCGATGCGTCCCGTCACCCGTCGCGGCCGGATTGACGCCCGCGGCGCGCCGGGCGCGGTCAGCAAGTGGCGCACGACCTCGACCGAATGGCAGGCCATGTCGTTCAGCACCCCGCCGCCCTGCAGGTCGCCGCGCCAGAACCACGGCCGGTGGGGGCCGCTGTGCTCCTCGGCGGCGCGGGCCAGGTACGGCCGGCCGGTGAGGGCGGCGCCGCGGCGCCACAGCAGCTCGCGGCCCCGGGCGACGGCCGGCGCGAAGATCTGGTTCTCGAGGTAGCCGTGGGGGAGGCCGACATCGGTCACGAGTGCCCGCATCCGCTTCGCCTCGGCGACGGTGCGGGCCAGGGGCTTCTCGCAGGCCACTCCACGCAGGGTTGCGCCGGCGCGGACCGCGGACACCACCGCTTCCAGGTTCTCGATGCGCCTGTGGTTCGGCCCGCACAGCCAGACCGCGTCGATGGCCGGGTCGGCGGCCATCGCCTCGATCGAGGGGAACGCCCGGGCGTCGCCGACGTCGAGGTCGCGGGCCAGTGCCGCCGCCTCGTCGGCATGCTCGCGGCGCGGGCTCCAGCACCCGCGGACGTCGGCGTCCCGCACCCCGACCATCGACCGGATGTGGAAGCGGGTGATGAACCCGCTGCCGATGAAGCCGATGCCGAGCCGTCGGTCGGGCACGGCGGGGCTGGTCATGCCGTGTCCTCCCGCTCTCGCGGCCCAGCCGTGCCACGGGCCGAAACCGCACCACTCGCGGCGGCGCCGGTCACGCCGTGTCCTCCTGCTCCCGAAGCGACCGCAGCAGCGACACCACCGTCAGGACCCCGACGACGAGGATCGGCAGCGACGCCACGAGCACCGCCGACCGCACCGCCTCGAGGCTGCCGATGACGACCAGGGCGGCGGGCAGGAAGGCGAGGGCCGCCGCCCAGAACAGGCGGTGGGCGCGGTGGGGATGGGTGCCGGGCCGCAGGCCGCGGGTCGCCGCCCCCGCGATCGCGTAGGAGGCCGAGTCGTAGGTGGTGGCCATGAAGACGAACCCGAGGACCAGGAACAGCAGCAGCGGCCACGGCTGCCCGCCCAGCCCGCCGAGGGCGGCGGCGATGGCGGTGGCGGCCTCGCCGGCGCGGACGAGGTCGAGAAGCCCGAGCCCCCCGTGCAGGTCGAGCCACAGGACCGTGTTGCCCCAGACGATGTAGAAGGCGGCGCAGCCCAGGGTGCCGAAGCCGGCCATGCCCAGGATGAGGGCGCGGAGGGTGCGGCCGCGCGAGATGCGGGTCACGAACAGCCCCATGAACGGGCCGTAGGCGATCCACCACGCCCAGTAGAAGATCGTCCAGTCTTCGACGAAGCCGGTGTCGGCGAGCGGCTCAGTCCAGGTGTTCATGCGGACGAACTCTTGCAGCATGAGGCCGACCGACGAGGTGCCGAGCTCGAGGGCGAACCGGGCGGGGCCGGCTGCGAGGACCCAGGCGAGGAAGACGGCGCCGAGCACGAGGTTGGCGTTGGACAGGCGCTTGATCCCGCGGTCGAGGCCCAGGTACGCGCTGGCCCCGAACAGGGCGACGCAGGCCCCGGTGATGACCCAGGTCAGGCCGAGGGACTGCTCGATGTCGAAGAGCCGGGCCGCCACCGCCCCGAGCATCGGCGTGGTCAGGCCGAGCGAGGTGCCGGTGCCGCCGATGATGGCGATGATGAACAGGAAGTCGACAGCGCGCCCGGCCGGCCGGTCCGGGAAGTCGCGGCCCCAGAGGCCCACCAGGGCGCCGGAGAAACGCAGGCACGGCAGGTCGTAGCGGTAGTAGGGCCACGCGATGGCGACCGTCGGCAGCGCGTACAGGCCCCACGCCGAGGGGCCCCAGTGGAAGATGCCGTAGGTCGCGGCCCACTCGCGCGCGGCCAGGCTGCCCGGCTCGACGCCGAACGGCGGCTGGTCGACGTAGAACGCCCACTCGATGGTGCTCCAGTACATGAGCCCGCCGCCGATGCCGGCGCAGAACAGCATCGCCATCCAGCTCGCGTTGCCGTACTCCGGCTCCGGCGTGCGGCCGAGGACGCGCGAGCCGTGGCGGCCGAGCGCGAGCCAGGCGAGGAACGCCAGGGTGAACAGCGTCGCCCACTGGTAGACGAGGCCCAGCTCGCGGGCCATCCACTGGTAGACGGCGGACACGAGGGCGCCGGCCGCCTCCGGCGCCATGAGGATCGGGATGCTGACGCCGAGCAGGCACAGCAGGGCGAGGCTGAACACCGGCCGGTCGACGGACGGGGGAGGCGCCGGCGGGCCGTGCTCGGGTTGGTCGGGGATGACGCCTCCGGGAAGCTGTCGGTCCGCCTAGTGTATCCGGTCGCCTTGGCGGCGCATTCGGCGTTGGCCGATCCGGCCGCCATGCCCGTCTCGGTCGGCGCGCTCGAATCCAACTGGGCGCCGTTGCCGATGCGGACGGCGGCCTCACCTCCGCGGGTTGTTCTGCGCGGTCGCCGGCCCACCTCCCGCAAGGGGCTCGCCCGGTCCTCGACGGGGCGCCTCCGCGGGTTGTTCTGCGCGGTCCCGGCCCACCCGGGTCGGGGGCAGGCAGCCCGCCTTCGCGACCGGAAGCGTGCGAGCCGCCAGGGCGCCCGCGGATTTGAGGAGCCGCTCGGGAGGGATGGCGCGGAGGCGGTTGGGGCGAGCAACTCAATAGTGTCGCGTTGACGCCGCACGCAACGCGGGTAGCGGGACGCATCCCCGGTAAAATGCTGCCAGACACCGGCTTCTGGGAGGCGAAGATGTGGAAGCAGTGCGTGGCAGATCGCGTCGTTCTCGCGGTGGCGGCGGGCCTGATCGTCGCGCTGGCCGGGCCGGCGGCGGCAGCGGGTCAGGGGCGGGACGGCGATACCGACGGCGTGCGCTGCACGGTCGAGTGGGCGCCGATGCGCGACGGCGTCAGGCTCGCGACCGAGGTGTACCTGCCGGCGGGTGACGGCCCGTTCCCCGTGATCCTGCAGCGGACCCCCTACAATCGGCGGTCGCCCAACCCCGGCAGCGACTGCGATTCGGGCACCGGGCGCTACTTCGCCGCGCGGGGCTACGCCACCCTCAACCAGGACACCCGGGGGCGCTACCGTTCCGAGGGCGAGTTCGACGCCATGCGGCAGGAGGCGGCGGACGGCTACGACGCGGTCGAGTGGGCGGCGGCGCAGCCGTGGTCGAACGGCAAGGTGGGCATGATCGGCGGCTCCTACGTCGGGCTCACGCAGTGGCAGGCGGCGGTCGAGCAGCCGCCGCACCTCGTGGCCATCGCCCCGCACTACAGCTCGTCGGACTACCACAAGGGGTGGACGTACCAGGGCGGCGCCTTCGACCTGTGGTTCGCCATGAGCTGGACCGCGCAGACCCTCGCCCCCGACACCCTGCAGCGGCGCCTCGAGGCGGGGGGGACGCCGAGGGCGCACGCCCTCGAGGCGGTCGGCGCGTTCGTCGCCGAGGGACAGGAGAAGCTCCTCGACGACTGGCTGTGGCAGCTTCCCCTCGCGGACTTCGCGGGGTTCCGGCGCAACGGCAACATCGCCGCCTACTACGACGAGTGGCTCGCGCGGCCGAGCTACGACGACTACTGGGCCCACCTCGACGTCGAGACCAAGTGGCCGCTCGTCGAGGTGCCGGCCCTGATCACCGGCGGCTGGTACGACATCTTCCAGGAGGGCACCGTCCGCAACTTCATGGGGGTGCGCGACGAGGGCGGGACCGACGTTGCGCGGAACGGCACGAAGCTCGTCATGCGCGCGCTCTGCCACGCCTGCCCGGGCGACACCACCGCCGGCGACATCGACTTCGGCCCCGACAACGTGCTCGACCTCAACGCGGCGTGGGCGCGCTGGTTCGACTACTGGCTGAAGGGCGTCGACAACGGCGTCGCCGACGACCCGGCGGTGCGGCTCTTCGTGATGACGCCGCCCGACGAGGGCACGGCCGGCGGCGGCTTCTGGATCACCGCCGACGAGTTTCCGCTGCCCGGCGCAGTGGAAACGCGCTTCTACCTGCAGAGCGGCGGCGGCGCCAACTCGGCCGCCGGCGACGGCGTCCTCTCGGGCGACGGGCCCGGCGGGCCGGCCGACGAGTACGTCTACGACCCCGCCGACCCGGTGCCCACCGTCGGCGGCAACATGTGCTGCCAGAACGGCCTCCTCGCCTCGGGCGCCTTCGACCAGCGCGAGGTGGAGCAGCGGCAGGACGTCCTGGTCTACACCAGCGAGCCACTGGCCGAGGACCTGACCGTCATCGGCCCGGTGCAGGTGCGGTTGTGGGCGGCGTCGTCGGCCACGGACACCGACTTCACCGCGAAGCTCGTCGACGTGCACCTCGACGGCTACGCCCACAACGTGTCGGAGGGCATAGTCCGCGCGCGCTACCGCAGCTCCGACTACCAGGAGTCGTGGCTCACGCCGGGGGCCGCGCACGACTACACCATCGACCTCGGCTACACCGCCACCGTGTTCCGCGCCGGGCACCGCATCCGGCTGGAGATCAGCTCGTCCAACTTCCCGCACTTCGACCGGAACCCGAACACCGGCGCCCCCTTCGGGCAGGGCGCGGGGGTGCGGACGGCGACCCAGCGGGTGCTGCACGACGACCTGCATCCCTCGCAGCTCGTGTTGCAGGTCGCACCGGACGTGCGCGCTCCGTAGCGGCGCTCGGCGGTCCCGGGGGCCGGCGCCCTCGCGGGTGCGAGTGCCGTCTCGCTTCGCCGGATGCGGGGCGGAACCCGGCGAGCCGCGTTGCGGATGCGATTTCCTCCGCACGACGTCGCAGGGGTCGAGCTCCCGGCCGAGGCGTGCGAATACAACGGGGCGGTGAGGGCCGGGCGACCTCTGCACGATGTCGTAGGGGCAGTTCCTTTCCAAGTCATGATCGACTGAAAGCACCGTGTTCATGCGGGTGATGCGGTTAAATCATTGACAAAAATAGGCGTTATTGCGGATTATCGAGAGTGATGCGTCTCGATACGGCCGTCGAGTTGCTGGGCGCGATGCCCTTCTTCGATCTCGCCACCGTCGTGCAGTTGACTGAGGAGTCGCATTCGGGCGCGGTGAACCAGCTTCACCGCTGGAGCCGGGCCGGAAAGCTGGTGCCGCTTCGCCGCGGCATGTACACGTTCGTCGATCGCTATCGCCGGGTTCCCGTCTCACCGGCCGCCCTGGCCAACGCGCTGTACACGCCTTCCTACATCAGCGGCCTCTGGGCGCTCGGGTTCCTCGGCCTGATCCCGGAGGGCGTGTCCGCCTACACCAGCGTGACCACGCGCACGCCGCGCAGGTTCGACAACCCGTTCGGCGCATTCCGCTACAGCGCCATCAAGCGGAGCTTCTTCTTCGGCTACCGCACCGTCTCCATCGCCGGCGCCGAGGTCGTGCTCGCCACGGCGGAGAAGGCGCTGCTCGATCTCTTTCACCTGAGTAGCGGCGAGTGGGATCGCCCGCGGATGATCGAGATGCGGTTTCAGCAGACCGGGGTGGTCGACCGACGCCGTCTGCAGGCCTACGCGCGGCGTATGGGGAAGCCCCGCATTCTGCGCGCCGTGCGGGTGTGGCGCGAATGCTGCGACGCGGGGGAAGACGGCGTGGACCTGTGAAGGACCGGGCTCTCGACGCGGCGTTGCGGTTCGACGATCCCGGGCGCAGGCTCAACGCCCTGCGCGAGTACCTCCAGGCCTTCGTCATGCGGTCGCTCCACGAGAGCGAGGCGTCGCGGGCGATCGTGTTCGTCGGCGGAACCGCGCTGCGGTTTCTCGAGGACCTCCCGCGGTTCTCCGAAGACCTCGATTTCTCGCAGGTCTCGGTCGACGGCTACGATCCCGAGCGCTGGCTGCGCAAGCTCAAGCGCGACCTCCGTCTCGCCGGCTTCGACAGCACGGTCCGCTGGATCGACCGCAAGCCGGTGCAGGTCGCCTGGGTCCGAACCGCGTCGCTGCTGGCGGAAGCGGGTCTGTCGGGTCACCAGGAGCAGAAGCTCTCCGTCAAGATCGAGATCGACACCCGTCCCCCGGCGGGAGCGGCGGCCCGGCGCTCCGTCGTCACCCGCCACTTCACGTTCGTAATCGGTCACTACGACCTGCCGTCGCTGATGGCCGGCAAGCTGCACGCGTTGCTCACCCGCAAGTATCCGAAGGGCCGCGACTGGTTCGACCTGGTGTGGTACCGGTCGCGTCGCCCGCCGGTCGCGCCGAACGTGGCGCTCCTCCAGCATGCCCTGGACCAGACGCAGGGCGCTGGCCGCCATCAGGCCGCCGACTGGTGCCGCCTGCTGCGGAAGCGCCTCGCCGATCTGGACACGGGCGTCCTGATCCGCGACGTCGAGCCCTTTCTGGAGCGCCCGGCCGACGCGGCGCTTCTGCAACCGGCCAATCTCGACGCGGTTCTCGCCGGATGAGCAGAACGCCGGGCTGGCGGGTTCCGCTGATCCAGGGGGCGCCCGGCGGTCCTCCAGAGGTCGCGCGGCGGGCCCGGCGGCCTCGTGCTACTCTCGAACATATGGCGTCACCGACCGTTGTCCCCGATGTCGTTCGTCTGCCCGCCGGCGAGCCCGCCCCCGCCGCCAGCCCCGACGCCCCGGTGCGGATCGAGGTCGCCATGCCACGCGATCTCTTCGACCGGCTGACCGACCATGACGACGCGCCGCGCTGCCGGTACGACGAGCTCACGGGGCTCGCCGAGTTCGTGGCCGAGCCGGGCTTCGCCCACGAAGGTCCGGCTTGGCAGATCGGCCAGTTGTTCGTACGCATCGCCGACGCGCTCGCCGACGAGGGCCGCGAGGTCTCGTGGATACCGGCTGGCGCCCTCCGCCTGCTGAGCGACGACGGCGCCTTCGAGGCCGACGCCAGCTTCTATCTGGACCCCGTCGCGGAACGGGCCGTTCGGAGAGTCGACGGATACCTGGACGTGCGGACCGGTCTGTCGCCGCCCGACCTGGTGGTGGAGATCGACCGCAGCCGCCGGTCGCGCTACAAGCTCGCCCCCTACTTCAGGATGGGCGTCAAGGAAGCGTGGACATCGGATCGGAAGGACGGTGTCATCATCTGGACACCCGATGCGGGCGCGGCCGAGGGCTTCCGGTCGGTCGCGGCCAGCGCCGTCCTGCCGGGGCTGACCGGCGCCGATCTGGCCCCGCTCGGCATCCGCGGCGACCCCCTGGAGCAGGCGCGGCATTCCCGGCGTCTCGCCCGCCGCGTCGCCTCGCGAATCGTTGCCGCTTCCCGGCGTTGAAGGTCGGAAGGTCGAATGCGGACCTGGCGGCGTACTGGTAGACTGAAGGAATGGCATCCCCGACCGTCGCCCCCGACGTCGCCCGCCCCCCCGTCGGCGCACCCGCGCGGTCCGGCGGCCGGGATGCCCCGGTGCGGATCGAGGTCGCGATGCCGCGCGAGCTCTTCGACCGTTTGACCGACCACGACGACGTGCCGCGCTGTCGCTACGACGAGCACACGGGGCTCGCCGAGTTCGTCGCAGAGCCGGGCTTCGCGCATGAAGTGCCGGCGGCGGAGGTCACCGGCTTCTTCTACCGCCTCGATGACGCGCTCGCCGCCCGCGGCCGCGTCGTCTCCTGGCAGTTCACCGGGGCGCTACGCCTGTTGAGCGACGACGGGGCGTTCGAGGCCGACGCCAGCTTCTATCTCGACGCCGCGGCGGCGAAGGCGGTGGGGCGGCTGGAGGGTTACGTCGACGTGCGCACGGGTCTGCCGCCGCCCACTCTGGTCGTCGAGATCGACCGCAGCCGGCGGTCGCGTCACAAGCTCGGGCCGTACTTCCGGATGGGCGTCGGGGAAGTCTGGACGAACCATCGGCTGGACCGAGCGACCATCTGGACGGCGGACGCCGAAGCCGTCGCACGGTGCCGGCCGGTCGATGAGAGCGCCGTGTGCCCCGGCCTGACCCGCGCCGATCTCGACCGGCTGTTCACCAGAAGTGACCCGTCCTCCCGAGCCCGGTTCTCGCGGGCCCTCGCCCGCCGCGTCGCCGCGCGAATCCTCGCCGCTTCGCCCCGCTGACGGTCGAAGGGGCTTGGCCGTGTGGTGGTAGGCTGGTGACATGGCATCCGCGGCCGTTGCCCCCGATGTCGTAGTCGAGTCGGTCGGCGAACCCGTGTCCGGCGGCGGCCCGGACGCCCCGATGCGGATCGAGGTCGCCATGCCGCGCGGGCTCTTCGATCGTCTCACCGACCATGACGACGCGCCGCGCTGTCGGTACGACGAGCACACGGGTCTCGCCGAGTTCGTCGCGGAGCCGGGGGTCGCCCATGAAGAGCCGGCGGTGGCGGTTTCTCAGTTCTTCGGTCGCATCGAGGACGCGCTTGCCGAACGCGGCCGCGTCGTCTCGTGGCGGTTCACCGGGGCGCTCCGCCTGTTGAGCGACGACGGGGCGTTCGAGGCCGACGCCAGCTTCTATCTCGATGCCGCGGCGGCGAAGGCGGTGGAGGTGGAAGGTTACGTCGACGTGCGCACCAGTCTGCCACCGCCCACGCTGGTCGTCGAGATCGACCGCAGCCGGCGGTCGCGTCACAAGCTCGGGCCGTATTTCCGGATGGGTGTCGAGGAAGTCTGGACGAAACCACCGGCTGGACCGCGCGGTCATCTGGCGGGCAGACACCGAGGCTGCGGCGGGATGCATGGCGATCGAGGAGAGCCGCGTCTGTCCGGGTCTGACCCGCGCCGGCCTCGACCGGCTGTTTGCCCCTGGAAGTCCGTCCGTTCGCGCCCGGTTCTCGCGGACCCTCGCCCGCCGCGCCGCCGACCGACTGTTGGCCGTCCCCCCGCGCTGACTCGCCCCGGGCGGCCCCTACCCGGTGACCGCGGAACGCGCGGCATTCGTGATCCCCGCCGCATCTCAGTCCAGCGAGTAGAGGTTGACAGGCGAAGGCCATTGTCTTCCCTCGCAGAAGTAGAGCGCCCTGAACCGGGCCATTTGCTTGATCTTGTCGATCAGGCTGCGTTCCTGCCTCGCCGTGGCGACGTTCCGGACAAGCGCCTTCGCATCCGCCTCGGTCAGGCGCAGTACGAGGTAGTTGGCGACGGCGGAGAACAACGACGCGTCGAAGTCTCTGGCTTCCTGGGACGCGAGCACGAGCGAGATGCCGTACTTCCGACACTCCTTCGCCATCGTCGGGATCAGCTTCAGCCCGGCCGCCCGGTGCGCCTCGTCGAAGATCAGGGCATGCGTGATCCGCTCTTGAATGCCCCGGCGAAACATGTCCTTGTAGAGGCCGTAGAACACGAGCGAGGCGAAGGCTCGCTGCAGCGCGTCGTTCTGGGTCGTGTGGATGCGAACGACGGTGGGCCGGTCACTCGTCCACAGACTGTCGCGCGTCTCTCCGAGGTCGAAGAACCCGTAGTCTTCGAGTTCGGTCAGACGCGCCAGCAACGTACGCAATCCACGGTCCGGCTTCGGCTCGGCGCGCAGAATCTCGACGAAACGACCGAACTCCGGCTCCCGCGCTCCTGCTTCCGACCCCGTCCACCCCGCTTCGCTGAAGCTCTCCTTGATGGCCCGGCGGATGCTCTCGCATTGCAGATCGCCCAGCTCGGGGAAGATGGCGCCGAAGATGTCCCGCAACGATCCGGCGACGTCGAGATACGCCCGCGGCGATTCGGGGTTCGTCACCGTGAGCGGATTGAAGCCCAGTCCGTCGAAGTCGACGAACCGCACGGAGTCGACCAGATCCACGAGCCGCTCGTCGATGTCCTGATGATAGGAGAATATGATCGGGTGGACGCCCGCGGCGACCATCTGCCGGCAGAGGTTGAGCAGGCAGGTGGTCTTGCCCATGCCGGGCAGGCCGGCGATCAGCAGGTGCGGGTTGCCCTTGATGGTCAAGGGCCACTGCACGTCGGCGCCGGTGAGGCTGTCCACGCCCAGCGCGATGGCGGGGACTGGCGTCGGGATTTCAGCCGTGGCGTTGCGGTTCGGGGCAGTCTCGCCGCCCGTCCGCTTCGTGGCGCCTTCGGGAGCCGTCGTTCCGCCGGTGGAGCCTCCATTGCCGCCAGACGCACTGCCGTTACCACCGTTCGGATCTGTCGTCGTCGCGTCGGACCTGCTTCCGTCGGCGCCCTGCCTTCCTTCGTCGGCGCCCTGCCTTCCTTCGTCGGCGCCAGGTACGGTCCCGACGGAGGCAAGGTCCCCCCCATTGACCGCCGGTGACACGCTACGGGGAGCCAGGATATCCTCGCGCCCGTTCTCTTCCGACGGCCCGATTTCGGGCGCGCTTCCCGACGGCGCCGTGTCCGTCCCGAAGCGGAAGTCGGAGTCCGGCAAGCGACCGGGACCGAACAGGAAGATCCGCGCGCCCCAACCCGCCGGCGAGATCTCCAGCGGCTCCGACCCTGCATACTCCGGACAGAATACCCAGCCGCGGTCGCCGTCCGGCGCGGGTTGGATGGCGTAGTCCGCGCCCCTCTCGATCATGCGATCGAGCTCGGCGGCGACCTCCCGGTAGCGTTCAGCCGGCAACCCGTGCCGGTGCGCCTTGTCCGCGTAGAAGCGCAGCACCCGCGCCAGCTTGGCGCGCCGCACCGCCCGGAACGCGGAGTACACACTCTCGTGGCCGTACCATTCGTGCCAGCGGGAGCGGAGCGCCGCGGTCTGTTCCTGTATCTTGCGCAGCAGGTCCGGCGTACGCGCCTGGCGCAGATGGCGTCGGTGCTTCACTTCGATGAACTGGAAGACGAGCCCTCGGCGCGGCTGCGTCGAGACGTGGATGAGGTCCGGACGCGTCCGCCGGTCTCCGCTGTCGGCGCCGTCGTCCCCGTCGTCGCGCAGCGGGGGCAGCAGGTCGCGCACGTCGTCTACCGGCACGAGGAACCCGCGGTCGAGCGGCGCCCAGCAGGCGTCGTCGTCCGCCGCCCGCCGGCAGTTGGCGTGGGCGATCGCCAGCGCGATCAGTTCCGAGGTCGGGGCGACGTTGCCGGTGAGGCGGATAGCGAGCCGTCCGCTCAGCGACTTGAGGTGCTCCAGGAGGAACTCGGCGTTCCGTCGCGTGCGGCTGAGCCCCATCCGCGCGAGTGCGTCGTCGAGCAGGTCGTGCACCTCCTCCACGTTGCTGGTCGACGTGATCAGTTGCAGGCAGCCGAGGTCCTCGCGCTCCGGCACGCAGTCGATGACGTATGCCTCGTAGATGTCCCGGTTGTCCCGCGGCGAGTCGAAGTATTCGATGCCGGCGTTGCGGTCCAGGGTGACCACCCAGTCGCACAGCCGGTGCAGCTCCCGGATGCTGTCGGCCTTCTCGGGCTGGATCGTCGTCCGCAGCACCGGCCCTCCGTGCTCCGTGTCGGCGGTCGTCTTCGAGACGGTCCAGGGCCAGCGCCATCCGGTGTGCTGGGTCGGTTCGCCGTTACCTTCGGCGACGTGCCGGACGACCGCGTTCGTGATCTTCTGGCCCAATCGGTCCAGCCGCTCGGTGTGCCCCCGCTCCGATGGGTGTTTCTCGCCGCCGCCGGACGGGGGCACGACGCTGCGCCACGAAGGGGTCGGTGCGGCCGCGAAGTCGCGCTCGAAGAACGACAGCAGGCCGAACGCCCGGAACGGGGCGGTCGGCGCCGCGCCGTTGTCGATCTCCACCCGGGACTCGAACGTGTCGAACGCGACGGCGAGGTGCGCCGCCGTCTTGGGGGCGCCGGCCTCCTTGCGCGCCCACCGCAGCCGGGGCAGGGCGACGCCCCCCGGCAGGCTGATCGATTCCAGCATCCACCGGTCGTCGGCCGCCAGAACGCCGGCGCCGCTGCGGCGTTTCTCCCGCGCCTCCGCGATGAACCGCCCGGCGATGGCGCGCTGCTCCGGCGACGGATACAGGTCGAGCGAGAAGGCGGGCGCGGCCGCCGCTTCGACGTCCACGGCTTCGGCCGCCTCGTTGTCCGTGTCGTCGCCGGCTCGGCCGTAGTGCCGGTGGACACGGCCGAGCGCTCGCGCGATGGTCAGGCCGTCGCCGGCTCGGAGGGCGTGCATCCGCAGCAGTCGGGACGACTCGTGGCACTCGACGTACTTGACGATCTCGTCGCCGAGGACCGTCGCGCTCTGCCCGCCGACGGTCGGTGTGGTCTCCGTCGACCCGTTCTCGCCGAGGGCGCAGGCGAGCACCGCTACCGCCGCTTTCGGCTCCCGATCGTCGTCGGGCACCATGCCCACCGCGTGGAACCCCAGCGTGTCCGCGAAGACGAACGCTCCGCCGGCCGGGTTCGGCAGAAACGCGGGGAACATCGCGCCGTCCAACCCCGCCAGCTCTTCTCGGACCTGTCCGGGCGCCTGCCCCTCCTCGAAGACGGCGTGGAGCAGCAGGTTGTCGTAGGCGGCCAGCCAGGCGAGACGCAACGGATGGGCAGGCAGCACGATCAGGCCGATCGTCCGGCCGGACAGCGACTGCACTTCGACCGTATTGCAGATCGCGAGCGAGGGATCGCCGTCGTCGAGCAGCGCCGTCCACGCGAGCAGGTACTCCTTCGCGACTTCGAACGACTTCGATCGGTCGTCGTGGATTTGGCTGACCCCGCCCCCGCCGGCCCGGAACCGTTCCGCCAGCCGCCGGCTGGCCGCGACGGCGCGGCCCCACGCCGTTCCGTCGCCGCCCTCCGCGGGGACGAACTCCACCGCCGCCGCCCGCTCTCCCGACGCCCGGACGCGCACCCGCCAGCGCCCGAGAGCGCCCTGGCGGCTCGTCCATTCGTTCTCCACGTCGCGGATCAGCGGCGCGCGGAACACCCGGAAGCTCTTGCGCAACCGGGAGTCGGGCGGGCGCAGCACGACGAAACTCCGCGCGTCGGCGGTGACGCAGGTCGGGTTCTCGGCGACTCCGGCCGCGGTCTCTCGACCCGTGAACTCGATGAGCCCTTCGCTGAACGTGCGGACCTTCCGGCCCGCGCCCCCGGCCGTCGTCTCCTGCGGCTCGCCGAACCGGATGACGAACTCCTCGCTCGTCTGCCGCTCGATCTCGTCGCGGCCGACGACGGACACGACGACGCAGGCGGTCAGGAGGGCATCCTCGCTCAGCGCCGAGAAGTCGTCGTTGCTGAACCGGCACTTCTCCTGCCGGCGGGCGGAGTGGCGGACGTCGCGCGCGGCCAGTTCCTCGTCCTGGTCCGTCAACACCGCCACGCGGTAGTCGACGGCGTTCTTTTCCAGATCGTCCGGGTGAACCTTCCACCGGACCTCCAGATTCGAGTACTCCTTCGTGGACTGGGGGTCGGGTTTCAGGACCAGCTCCGGCGCACCTGCTTCACGCGGTTCCTCCAGCCCCGACCACTTGGCGATCTTCCCGTTCCGGTTGCGCCACGACGTGAGTTCGATGGTCTGGATGTCGTCGCTCGGGTGGACCGGGAGTCCGATCCACAGGTGCGGCTGGTCGGCCAGGCCCTGCAGGGCGTCGCGCAACGGTCGGGTCGCAGCTTCCGCGATAAAGCGCTCGAGATCACGGCGCAGCGCGCCGGTCGCCGCGATCCGGAGCGACGCGATGCGCGCGGGGATGGTGAGGCCGGCGGCGGCGACGCCGAGCAGGCGGTCCACGAACCGGCGCGACGCGGCCAGTTCCGCACCGGCGTCTCCGCCGGCCGACTCCGCGACCGGCCACAGACCGAGCAGGTGCAGGTATGCGCCGGGGTGCGTCCGTGCCGCGGCAACGCGGCAGAGAAAGTCGAACTCCGCCCACGGCGAGACGCTGTCGTGGCGTCCCACGCCCTGCGCCCGCCGAATCGCGCGTTCGGCGTAGGTGCGGTGGGCGCTCGACAGCCGGCTCGTCACCTCGGCGCCCGCGAGCCGGCCGGCCTCGGTGAACAGTTCGGCCTCGCCCACTTCGCGCGCCGCACTGTAGATGCCGTCCATGCCGGCCCCGGCGCGCCCGGTGTCGACCAGCAGCAGCGTCGGTTGGTCCTTGCTCTCGCGCAATTCCACCGCGGTGTCCGCGTCGGTAGTTCTGCCGGCTTGGTCCTCCGTGTCCGCCACCCGCAGCACCCGCCATCCCGCCGGCGCGAAAGCCGCGTCGGCGGCCAGGGCGGCCACCACGTCCGGGGTCAGACAGCGCACGAACGCCATCGCGCCCCGCTCGGGCCGGCCGAGCAGGCGCCCGAACGCACGGCCGAGCAGCGTCCCGTGCAGCGCCGTCCACTCCAAGTCACATCCCTCCGGCGGTCTCGAAGCGGGGGGTGAGCCGCTTCATCCGCTCGGCGTCGTTGACGCCGATCAGCAGCCCGAGATCGCGCAGGCGGCGCTCCAGCACCGCCCGGTTCCGGCCCAGGACCTCGTTGGAGATCGTCACGCCCGGCGGTGCGGTATCGACGTGGAACCCGTAGTCTTCGCGGAGGAAGTCGAGGAACGACAGGATGTTGGCGTCGGCGCCGCCCTTCGGGCCGGGCAGCAGGTGCAGGTGCACGAGGTAGTCGAGCACCGAGTCGGTGAAGACGAGGGCGCGGACGTCGCGGCGGCGACGCGTTCCCGGACCGCTGCCGCGTGTCGTCGCGCGCTTGACGGCCAGCCCGTTCGGCCGCCCGACGGCCAGGACGGAATCGACCATCCCGATGAAGTTCTTCTGGAAGTCGTTCGCCCCCTTCAGGGCCATCAGTCCACCGGCGAGCCGCCACACGGCGTGGCGTTGGTCGTCGCCATCGCCGAGAAGGGTGCGGGCCACGTCGTCGTGGTCCTCGGCCACCTTCTCGGCCAACCGCTCCGCCTTGTCCTCGATGGCGAAGGCGACGCGCTGCGCCTCGGGGTGTCGGTCGTGGGCGAGATCGCCGAGCAGGTTCAGCCATTCCGTTGCGTACGGTCTCGTGGCGACCTGCTGCAACTTGATCCGAGGCCGGGAACGCGCCTCGTAGTCCAGCAGGCGCAGCGCCATCAGGATGACGGGAACGCGTTCCAGGCGCCGCATCAGGTCGTCCGTCGACTGCTCCGCCCGCAGTCTGAGCCGCTGGTCTGCGCCGTTGGAGCAGTCGACGAACAGCGGCGCCGGGCGCTGCGTGTCCCGAGCCGGTACGCCGCCGGTCACTGCCCACCGGGAGAGCACCTCGACGGTGCTGGTGACGATGGTCGTCAGGCCGATCGCGATGCACGACTCCAGCATCTCGACGAAGACGTGTCGCGGTGCAGCGTCGGCGTACGAGCGCACGAAACGGCGGATGTCATCGGAGAAGCGGCGGCCCGCGGCCTCGGCGATGGGACGCTGGTTGGAGATCCGATGCGCGTCCGGGCCCTGCCTTGGAGCCCTGAGTTTGGACGGCGCGGCCCCGAGCTGGAGAGCGAGACGAATCGTCAGGAGCTGGTCCAGACCGACTGCTTCGTTGGTGTCGTCGAACCGATCGGCTGCCTGGTCCGCCAACACGTCGCCGCGGTGCGCGAGGCCCTGGCTGAAGGCGCGCAACAGCACGTTGTCTTCGTACCAGTTCCCCACCGAGAAGTGGGTCGCCCGGTCGGTCGCCTCGCTCCGGGTCACGTAGTCGCCCTCACGCCGATTCGCAAGCATGGCGACGATCATCTCGGGAACGTAGCGGAGGTTCGACACGTTCCACGGCAGATCGATCCAGCTCGCCAGGTAGTGGGTCGGCACGACGCGCTGCACCTGCTGGTCTCGGCCGAGCCCATGACGGACGTTCTCGAGGCAGAAGCAGAGCAGGAGGTCCCCGAGAATGGCCTGCTCGACCTCGCGGTCGAACCCGGCCAACCCGTCGCTCTCGGCGAGTCTCGCCGCGACCCGGTCCACGGTGGTCTGCCGGCGCTTCTGGGCCGGCGTCCCGGACGGGGGGCCGTACGTCGCCAGCAGTCTCCCGGCTCCCCGCCGGTGGCCGAAGCGGAACATGTAGAAGACGACCGGCAGGATCGCAGAGATCTCGAACGTCTGAAGGGCGACCGGCAGCACCTTGTCGTAGCTTCCGGTCCAGATCTCCTCCACCAGGTCGGGTGACAGTGCGTTCTCGACGATCTCCCGATCGGCATGCGCCATGCGTGTTCACCTCACGCGAGCGGTCGAATGACCAGCCGCTGCGGTCCGTCGCCGGAACCGCTCTCCGCCGCGATCTCGCGGATCGCATCCTCGTGCATCGGGTTCCAGGCGAGCAGCCGGCGGTCGTCCTCGCGCTCGAGGCGCTGCACGAAGATGGACAGGTGCGCGAACGTGTCGTCGGTGGAGGCGTCACCCAACTGGTACCCTTCACCCAGTTCCAGTAGCAGGTGGAACAACTCTGCGCCGAGCCGCAGGCGCTCCTCACGCCCGTCCGCATAGCGGTAGACGAGCGTCGCCTGCCGGTGCAGCCGATCGACACCGGCGGGTGCGGGCGGCAGGTCGGCTTCGAGATGGAAGCGCTCCGCGGGCTTCTCGATCCAGAACGCCGTCTCCGTCGGGGTCCGGGGGGTGATCCGCAGGGGAACGACGCCGGGACGGCCGTACGCCTGCGGCGGCAGCGTGGCCAGGCGGGCGATGCCGGCGCAGAGCGCCCCGCACGCAGCCTCGCGCTCCCCATCGTCTACCGGCAGCCTGCGGAACCGGCGGAGATGACGGCCGTGGGCCAGTTCGAGCGCGTGCGGGTCCCCGGCGAGCGATTCGACGTCCCGTTCGAGCCATTCGAAGTACGCGCGCCGCCGCGCCGCCGCGAGGTTCAATTCCGGATACCCCGGCACGCCCCGGCGGGTGCCGGCCCGTGTCGGGCGCACCAGGTGCCGATCGATCCGTGGATGCGCGTCGAGAGCGGGGTCGAAGCGCGCCAGGTCCGCGAGCACGCCCCCCTGCCGCCCCGGGGACTGCGGGTCGAATGCCCGGTCCCAGTAGGGCAGCGGGGCCGGCGCGGTCTCCGACGCCGCCTCGGGTGCGGGGAACGGACCGAAAGCCGGATCCCAGTAGGCCGGGGCCGGGCGGCGGCGCGCCGCGGCGGCGCCCTCGTGGTAGTCGTCGCAGAAGTGGACCCCGAACAGGACGTAGACGAGCGCGGCACGAAGTTCGCGCACCGTGACGTGCGTCTCGCCGCGCAGGTGGACGGCCTGGAGCGCTTCGAAGAGCCGCCGGCGGGCGCGCGTCCGCGCCCCGGCATCGGCGCCGCCGGGGAGGCCGGCCGGTCCGAACAACCGATTGGCCTGGAACACGCGGCAGCGGTCCTGCGCCGAGCAGGTCGCGCACGGCGCCCAGATCTCCGCCGCCCGGGCGCCGCCGTACAGGTGGCCCACCAGGCGTTCCAGGAAGCCGGTCTCGACGTCGGTCCCGTCGGCCGTCACGCCGCCGACGAGCGACCGCTGATTGAGGTTGACGAACCGGATGTGCGCATCGGACGCTGCCTGCGGCGCGGCGTCTGCGGTTCCCTCGGTGTCTTCGGCAGGGTCGGCGCCCTCCGCGTGTTCCGCGGCGTCACCGCCCCCGCCGGCGTCCTCGTCGTCGTACTCGTGCGCGTCCTTCGCGGCGGCCGGGGCGCCGGCGTCTTCGGTGCGCCTTCCCGCGGCGTTACCGCCCCCGCCGGCGTCCTCGTCGTCGTACTCGCCGTCCCCATCCTCCGCGGCGGCCGGGGCGCCGGTCCACCGATCGTGCTGCACCCCCTGAAGGGCCTCGTACAGCGCCCGCGTGAGGACCGTCTCGCGCTCGCGTCGTTCGACCCGCTCGATCCACTCCAGGAGACGCCCGTCGTTGATGGCGAGCAGATGCGCGATGTCCTCCGCGGGCGGCCCGTCCCGGAACGGCGCCAGGAACTCGTCGAGCAGGTCGTCGGCCGAGCGCCCCCGCCAAGACGCCGAACCGTCGAGGTTCATCCGCACGCGCAGGCCGTCGCCCGTCTCCCCCTTCAGCACCCGCTCGGACGACGCGAGCCGTTCGAGACCGAACCGCCCGGCGAGATGCTGGAGCAGCGCCGTCTTGCCGTCGCCGGCGTTGCCGCAGAGGACGACGAGTCGAACGCGCCGCCCACACACATCCTTGAACAGCGCCTCCTCCAGCGGCGTCTCGACGTAGGTCTGCTCGGCGAAGTCGCTGTCGAGCCCCCGCGTCTCCCGGTTTCCCCACCGCGAGCCCGGATACGACTGCAGCAACCAGCGCAGCCACTCGACGCGCTGCTCGCGCCGTACGGCCTCCGCATCGGGCGTCTCGCCCGGCGAGGGTCGGCCTTCGAGCGGCGCGGCGGCGGACGTTGGGGGTGCCGATGGCTCGGGACTGGGTGTTGTCGCGGCGGCCGACGATGCAGGGAGGCCTACCGGTCGTGTACCTGGCGGCTCCGGCGCCGCCCCGGGAGAAGGCGGACGAACTCCGGGAATCTCTCCAGGGCTTCCCGGTCGCGTGTCCGGCGCCTCGCGCGCGGCTGCCGCGCCGGCCGAAGGCGCGGGGAGACTCGCGGAGCCCGTCCCTGACGCTTCGGGTGCGGTTGCGGGCGGCGCGGTCGCCCGACCGGGCGGTGCTACCGTTGCGGCCGAAGGGGGCGGCTTGGCCACCAGCGCCTTCAGCGCCTCGGCCGCGGAATGGAAGCGCTGGCCCGGGTCGGGGTGGGTGGCCCGGTCGAGGAACGCCGCCACCGACGGATACTCGGCGCGCCGTTCGGGGTCGACGGCTTCCCAATTCAGGCCGCGCTCCTTCGCCAGCGCGCCATCGTGGCGAAACGGCTCGTGCTCGAACATCACGTGGAAGAAGCTGGCCGCCAGCGCATACAGGTCGTCGGAGGCCGACGCCTTGCGGCTCGACGGGTGGGACGGCGAACAGTAGAGCACGGCGCCGGGCGCGGCGATTGGCTCGTCGATTCGCGAAACGAAGTCGTAGTCGGTGAGCACTAGGTCGCGTCCCGACACGATGAGGTTGCCGGGGTTGACGTCGCCGTGGACGAGGCCGTTGCGGTGCAGCACATCCAGGGCCTTGCACATCGTCTGCAGCCAGAAGAGGGTCAGCGCGTCGGCGGAGGTCTCGTCGAGGTCATCAACGAGGAGCGGCAGAACCCCCGCGAAGTCGCGCAGCGGCGAGCCGTCGACCCACGTCATGAGCGCCGTGAACTCGTTCTCGCGCCACGCGGACGCCACCTCGAAGATGCCCGAGACGGCCTGGTGCTGCAGATGCGAGCGCGCCAGCCGGTAGGCGTTCACGGCGCGGCGCCCCGCCTCCTCGTCGTGACACACCTTGGCGACGTAGGTTCCCTCCTCCTCCCCGTCACGGTCGATCTGCACGACCTTGAACGCCGTGCCCACCCCGCCGGCACCAAGTCGTTCGACCACGCGATACCGGCTGCCGCGGAACGGGACGATCTGGTCTTCCGTCCAGAACCGCGCCGGCGGAGGCGGCGGGGCGGGCGGGGACTCGCCGAGCAGTTCCGAAAGGCGCGCGTCGAGCGCGGACGGGTCGCTGCGCTGCGACGAATCGTCCGTCATGCCCGAAGCCAGCACGTCGAGGGCCTGGCAGCTCGCCTCGTCGTCCCGGCCCTCGAACAGGACGCGCAGGCTGGCGCAGAGTGCGTAGTGGTCCGAGCGGGCGTCGGCCGCGTGCAGCCCCTGCGCGCGCACTTCCGGCGCCGTCGACGACGGCCACTCGCCTGACGGGGGCCCCGCCGACGCCACGCTCAGTTGGGACGGAATCTTCGACAGCTCGAAGCCGGTGAAGATCGGCGTGTTGTCGTGCCGGACGAGGACCGTCTCCGGCGTGAGGTTGCGGTGCAGGATCGGTGCGTCGTCCACGGTCTCGCCATGCAGCTCGACCAAGGCGGCCAGCGTGGCCCGCGCGAAGGCCAGCCGCGCCGGGGTGTCCCAGGACCGGTCCGATGCGCGCTTCTCGAGGGAAGGGGCCAGCGGGTCGGTGACGGTGAAGAAGTGCATCTCGCCCGCGTAGCCCGGGGCCGGCTGCCAGGAGTCGAGCACGCGCGGCGCCCAGGTGTGCAGTTGCAGCCGACGCAGTGCCTCGCACTCCCGGCTGGCCCGCGTTTCTGCGTCCGCTGCGTCGCTCGCCGACAGGTCGTAGAGGTGCAGAACGACCTTGTCGTGCCGGGTGGCGTGGACGCCTCGATAGAGGCGGTGGAACCGCTCGACCGGGGGCGTGCGCCGTTCGAGGTTGACGTAGCCGGCGAACCGCCGCAGCGAGCCGTCGAGGGCGACAGTACTCTTGGGTTCCAGCCGACGGGCTAGAAGGGCGACTTGCTGCGGGCGCAGCGCTGGCGTCCCGTCGAAGTCGATGGCCTCGCGCCACTCCCTCAGCGTGCAGAACCGCACGCCCCTGACGACCCGGCCGGCCAGCTCCTTCATGTCCGGCGATTCGCGCGTCAGCAGGATCACGCCGTCCACGCGGCCGAGGTCCGGTACGGACTTGCGCGACGTGGTCCCGATCTTGCGGGCCTTGTTCGTGACCTTGTCCGCCTCCTGTTCCACGAGGCCCGCGTGCTCATCGACCCATCGCCGCGACCAGTGCTTGACCTCGATGACGCGCACGCCCGGCGGACCGATCGCCACCATGTCGATCTCGTCCGCCTGGAACTGGTGAGTGACCGACCAGGTGAGGTTGGTCAGCAGCATCCACTGGTCGTCGTTGGCCCCGAGCGACGATTCGATGCGGCTCTTGAGGTGTTCGAATGCGGTGCGTTCGCTCTCGTTGGCGAACGGCCCGCAGTGGAATGGCGTCACTCTCACATCGTCGGTCCGGTTGTCGAATCGCGGTAGAGCATACAACGCTCCGCGAACCGGGAGCGGGCGAGGGCCATCGCCGACCGCGGCGATTCCCTGGAGCAGGCCCGGCACACCCGGCGTCTCGCGCGCCGTGTGGTCGCGCGAAATCCCCCGCTGGGGTGCGGTGGCGAGGATCCGTGACGGATATGGGGCGACCTTTGAACGAGCGCTACCTCGCGCGGGGGCCGGGGGAGTGGAGGCTCCGTGACCCGTGGGGGGCGGGGCGACGGTTCGTCTGGTCCCGGGTGGTATCGCGCCGGCAGCAGGGACGAAGAGTGCCCGCGACCGGATATCCCGGCCCTTGCGTCGAGTTCGGCCCGGCGGTACATTCGGTCATCGGTGCTCCGGCGTCGTGCATCCGGTTCGCGTTCGCCGATCACCATCGCCCACGCCGCCGCAGCAGCGTCCCCGGAGGCGGCCCGGTGCCGCCCGCCGGTCCGTCCGCCCGTCGGCCCCGTGCACCGCGACGCGGGTCGAGGTCGCGTTGCCGTGCAGAGGCGGGGGCGGGAACAGGCACACGAATGCGCATCAAGGTTCTGCCGTGGGAAGACACGTCGTCGCCGGGCGCGTTGACGCCCGAACGCGGCGAACGCGATCCCGAGCCGGAGGAGTGGATCGAGATCGAAGACGACCTGATGACCCCCGACCTCGTCGCGATCGTCGAACGCGACGGCGGATGGCGCCCGCCGCACCCCAGGCTGCTCCCGCCCGAAGGGTTCGCCGACCGCGGGCCCACCGCCGACGAGAAGCGGGGGCTCAGGGCCCGAACCGCGCCTGGCGAGACCGGCCGGCGCAGCCGGACCGTTCACTTCCGGCTCGGCAGGAGCTGCGCGGGCTGGGGCCCGCGGCAGCCGAGCAC
The DNA here is from genome assembly GCA_965215105.1 of Vicinamibacterales bacterium. Taxonomy (GTDB): domain Bacteria; phylum Acidobacteriota; class Vicinamibacteria; order Vicinamibacterales; family UBA8438; genus JAJEEA01. The sequence continues at coordinate 3,015,528 of OZ244051.1, read as the reverse complement.
CGAAGAGTTCTACGACGCCGTGCGGGCGGAGCACCCGACCGGTCGCCAGGCGGCGATCCTCGACACGTGGGCGACCGAGGCCGAGCCGAGCGAGATCATCGACGCGTGGGCCGAGGAGGCCTACACGTTCCGAGAGCTCGCAACGGCCCTCCACCGGGCCGACATCGCGCGGTGCCGGGCCGCGATTACGCTGAACAAGCTGGCGAGTTGAACGCGGCGCGAAGGCCGACCAGCAGCGACCGATGGCAAGAGCGGACCTGGTACTGCCGGAGCCGGCGCGGAGCCTGTGGCGCCGTACGCGAAGCGTCATCCGGACCGGTCTGGGGGAATTGGGCGACGACGTCGGCTACCGAATCGGCGGCGGGATATCCTCGCCGCCCGGTGAGTCTGGCCAGTCCGGCCTCGATCAGGATGGAGTTGCGCTCGACGCGTATCTCGAACGTCTCGCATATGGACGACGCTTGCGCCGGGGCCGGCCCGGCGGTACAGTGCGGGCCAAGATGAGTTTCAGATCCAACGCGGTGCTCCTGGGCGTGACCGTCGCTCTGGTTTCCGGCGTCGGGGTCGGCGCCCAGCCGGCGGGGTCGAGCCCGGAGCAGGTCGAGTTCTTCGAGACCGAGATCCGGCCGCTGCTCGCGGAGCAGTGCTTCCAGTGCCACGGGGCGGCGCTCGAGACGCCGTTCGGGGGGCTGCGGCTCGACAGCCGGGAGGGGCTGCTCGCGGGGGGCGACAGCGGCCCCGCGGTGGTGCCGGGCGACCCGCACGCGAGCCCGCTCGTGCAGCGCGTGCAGGGACGGCCGGTGCTGATGCCGCCGACCGGCGCCCTCGCCCTGGCGCAGGTCGAGAGCCTGATCGCCTGGGTCGAGATGGGCGCGCCGTGGCCCGAGGCGGCGACGGTGGCCGCCGGCACGCCGGACCCGTCGGAGCCGTTCGACCTGGACAAGCGGCGGCGCGAGCACTGGGCGTGGCAGCCGGTCGAGCCGGGCGAGCCGCCCGGCGTCGCCGACGAGGCGTGGCCGCGGACCGCGGAGGACCGGTTCATCCTCTCCCGGCTGGAGGCCGAGGGGCTCGAGCCGGCCCCGCCCGTCGATCGCCGGACGCTCATCCGCCGGCTGTCGTTCGACCTGCGGGGGCTGCCGCCGACGCCGGCCGAGGTCGCGCGGTTCGTCGGCGACCCGTCGCCCGACGCCTACGCCAACCTCGTCGACCGGTACCTGGCGTCGCCCCACTTCGGCGAGCGGTGGGCGCGCCACTGGATGGACCTGTTCCGCTACAGCGAGTCGCACGGCAGCGAGGGCGACCCCGACATCCCCCTCGCGTGGCGCTACCGCGACTACCTGATCCGCGCCTTCAACGGCGACGTCCCCTACGACCAGTTGATCCGCGAGCACGTGGCCGGCGATCTGCTTCCGGCGCCGCGGCTCGACACGGAGAACCGGACCAACGAGTCGATCGTCGGCACCGCCCACTACCGGCTCATCGAGCACGGCTATCAGCCCGTCGACCCGTGGGAAGACCGGGTGAAGTGGCAGGACAACCAGGTGGACGTGGTGTCGAAGGCGTTCATGGGCCTGACCGTCTCGTGCGCCCGCTGCCACGACCACAAGTTCGACGCGATCAGCCAGAAGGACTACTACTCGCTGTTCGGCACCCTCTACGGCGCGCGGCCGACCCAGCGCGCCATCGACGATCCGGCCCTGCTCGAGACGAACCGGGACGCGCTGGCGGGGCTGAAGGAAGAGATCCGCGACGGGCTGGCCGACGCCTGGCTCGAGGCGGCGGGGACGGTGGGGGCGCGGCTGCTGGAAGAGGCGGACGCGGCCCCGGCCGCATCCGAGGACGCGGCCCCGGCGGACGCCGAGCCGGCGGCGGCGACGCGGGGCGACGGGCGGGACGAGCGCGACGGCAGCGCGCTGGCCGCGTGGCGGGAGCTGGCCGCGGTGGACGACGCGGACCTCCCGCACGCGTGGGAGGAGCTGCGCGCCCGATGGGAGGCGGAGCTCGCCGAGCGCGAGCAATTCAACCGCGAACACTTCGAGGTGGCGTGGGACCTCGCCGGCGCCGACTACGCCACGACCGTCGGGCACGGCCTGGGCCGCCCCGACGTGCCGTCGCCGCCCGGCGAGTTCGCGATCGAGCGGCGCGGCGACCGGCTGCTGAACGGCATCTATCCCGGCGGCGCCTACACGCACCTGCTGTCGTCGAAGCACGCGGGGGTCATCCAGACCCCGCGCTTCACCATCGACAGCGACTTCATCAGCCTGCGGGTGCTGGGCGGCGACCTGAGCTTCGCCAACCTCATCATCGAGAACTACGCGGTGCCGCGCGGCGGCATCTACCACCTGCGCTACAGCCCGAAGCGGGACCGGATGACGTGGGCGCAGTGGGACACCAACTTCTGGAAGGGGTTCAGCGCCTACATCGAGTTCGCGACGCAGGACGACGTGACGCAGTTCACCCTCGACCCCGAGGACGGCCGCCAGACGAACCGGCCGGTGCGGCGCCGCGACGGCCGCTCGTCGATCGGGGTCGGCCGGGTGCTGTTCCACGACGAGGCGGCGGCGCCGCGCGACACCGACCTGCCGGTGCTGCACCTGCTGGCCGATGACGGCGCGCCGCCGCCCGCCTCGCGCGCCGAGCTGGCCTCGCGCGTCGGCGAGCGCCTCGGCGCGGTGGTGGCGCGGTGGCGGGGCGGCGCCCTGACCGAGACCGAGGCCGCGTTCCTCGACGAGTTCGTGCGCGCCGACGTGTTGCCGCGGTCGCTGGAGGACCTCGTGGCCCTGCGCGCGCCGGCCGCGCGCTACCGGCTGCTGGAGCGCGACGTGCCGGTGGCGCGCCGTGCGCCCGGCGTGGTCGAGGAGGCGGCGCCGGACCACCCGCTGCTGGTGCGCGGCAACCACAGGAACCTCGGCGAGGCGGTGCCCCGCGCGTTCCTCACCGCGCTCGACGCGCAGCCGTACGTCGATCCCGGCCTCGTCCGGCTGCGCCTCGCCGACGCGATCACCGAGCCCGACAACCCGCTGACCGCGCGCGTCGCCGTGAACCGCGTGTGGCGCCACCTGTTCGGGTACGGCCTCGTGCGCACCGTCGACAACTTCGGGCGGCTCGGCGACCCGCCGACCCACCCCGCGCTGCTCGACCACCTCGCGGCCGAGTTCGCCGGCGCCGGCCACTCGTTGAAGCGGCTCGTCCGGCGCCTCGTGTCGACCGCCGCCTACCGCATGAGCAGCCAGGGGTCGCCGGAGGCCCTCGCCGCCGACCCGTCCAACCGGCTGCTGCAGCACGCCAACCTGCGCCGGCTCGACGCCGAGGCCATCCGCGACTCGATTCTCTCGGTGTCGGGTCGGCTCGACCCCGCGATGTACGGCCCCTCGGTGCCGGTGCACTACGCCACGCGGTACGGGCTGACGGAGGGCGACCCGAACAACGGCCCCGTCGACGGCGACGGGCGGCGCAGCATCTACCAGGAGATTCGCCGCAACGCCCACAACCCGTTCCTCGACGTCTTCGACCTGCCGCGGCCGGCGGCGACGCGCGGCCAGCGCGACGTCACCAACGTGCCCGCGCAGTCGCTGACCATGCTCAACAGCCCGTTCGTCATCGGGCAGGCGGCCGAGTGGGGGCGGCGCCTCGCCGAGGGCGAGGCGGGGTCGGTGGAGAGCCGCATCGAGCACATGTTCGTCAAGGCGCTGACCCGCCGGCCCTCCGACGAGGAGCGCGCGCGGGTCGCCGGCTACATCGAGACGGTGGCGGCGGAGCGCGGCATCGCGCCGCATCTCATGCTTTATGACCCGCAGGTGTGGCAGGACGTCGCGCACAGCCTGTTCAACCTGAAGGAGTACTTGTTCATCCGGTAGCCCGAAAGGACGTCGACGGAAATCACCTTGCCGTGTGCCAAGCGCGGGAAACGGAAACCGAACAAGACGGACTGCGCGCCGGCGCAGTGGGCAATCTGGTTTCGATCACTGTTGTGAGCGCCGCTTGGCGGCTCCGCCTGTCGCGCGACCCATCCTTGCGGCAGTAGGCGCCGTTGCGGCGCACTCGCTCGGCGCCGCTTGGCTCCGAGGTTCTCTCATGTGCTACGACGCGAATCGCCACCCGGCCCCCCGACCGTTCCCCACGCGCCGCGAGATGCTGCGCCAGACCTCGACGGGGTTCGGCCTGCTCGCGCTGTCGGCCCTGATGGCCGACTCCTCCTATGCCGGCCTCGCGCAGGAGGCGGGCGACGGCCCGCTGGCGGCCAAGCCGCCGCACTTCCCACCGAAGGTCAAGAACGTCATCTTCTGCTACATGTCCGGGGGGCTGTCGCACGTCGACTCGTTCGACCCCAAGCCAAGGCTGGCGGCCGAGGCGGGGCGGCCCATGCCGTTCCAGACCGAGCGGACGATGTTCAACCAGGACGGCAACATCTGGCCGAGCCCGTGGGCCTTCACCCACTACGGCGAGAGCGGCATCCCGGTGAGCGCGCTCTTCCCGCACATCGGCACCGTGGCCGACGAGCTGACCGTCATCCGCTCGATGACGGCGCCGTTCATGGAACACGCCCAGGCCAACTTCTACTTCCACAGCGGCATGCCGTTCAACGGCTTCCCCAGCATCGGGGCGTGGGTGACCTACGGCCTCGGCACCGAGAACCAGAACCTCCCGGGGTTCGTGGTCCTCGGCAGCGGCGGCATCCCCCTGGGCGGCATCAACATCTTCGGCAACGGCTTCCTGCCCGCCGTCCATCAGGGCTCGATGCTCTATCCCGAGAACGCCGAGCCCCTCAACAACGTGCAGCCGCGCGAGACGGACCGGCGGCAGCGCGGCCGACTGGGCCTCATCGGCGACCTCGACGCCAGCTTCGTCGACCGCATCGGCGGCGACCGGCAGGTCGAGGCGGCCATCGACAACTACGAGATCGCCTACCGCATGCAGACCGCGGTGCCCGAGCTGGTGGACCTGTCGGGCGAGACCGAGGCGACGAAGCGCCTCTACGGCATGGACTCGCCCGTCGCGTCGACCGCCGCCTACGGGCGGCAGTGCCTGGTCGCCCGCCGGCTCGTGGAGCGTGGCGTCCGCTTCGTCGAGCTCACCATGGTGGGCACCGACGGCATGGGGCAGGCCGCCAACCCGTGGGACCAGCACACCAAGCTGATCGAGGGCCACACCGCCAACGCCCTGACCGTCGACCAGCCGGTGGCCGGCCTCGTCAAGGACCTCCGCGCCCGCGGCCTCCTCGACGAGACCCTCGTCATCTTCTCGGGCGAGTTCGGGCGGACCCCGTTCGTGCAGGGCACCAACGGCCGCGACCACAACCCCTACGGCTTCAGCCTGTGGCTGGCCGGCGGCGGCCTGAAGAAGGGCTTCATCTACGGCCGGACCGACGAGTACGGCTACCGCGTCGTCGAGAACTCGCACACCGTGCGCGACCTCCACGCGACGGTGCTCACTCTGCTGGGGTTGGACTACCGCAACCTGACTTACCGCTTCGGCGGCCGCGACTTCCGGCTGGCCGACGTGGACGGGCACCCCATCCGGGGGATTCTGGCGTAGCGGGACGGCGGGCGGTTCGGCGGGGCTCTCCGACGATGGCCGGGACATGGACGGCCATGGAGCTCTCGACGGCACCCCGGCTGTGCGCGGCGTGGCGCAGGCTCCCGGCTGGACTCCGAGGTCGACCAGGAGCGCCCGATCGGCCTGTGCGGCCGCGGTGCTGAAGGCGTGGAACGGCGCGGGCTCCTGGCTGGACAGCCGGTTCTCCTGGGAGCTCGCGCCGTTCCACGGCCCGGACGGCCATGCAAATCGAAGATGACATATTGCGTTTTCATCGACATGGCCTCTCGGCGCAAGCTGGTACACTGATGCCCGATGCGTCCCGCCTCGACCGTCGCGTCCCCGTCCGGCCCGCGTCTTGCACGTTCCACGTCGGAACCGATGGTGCGTGACGACAAGACGCTCGGGGCCTACTACACGCCGGAGGCGGTGGCCGACGCACTGGTGCGGTGGGTGGTTCGAGACGCGGCGGACAGCCTGCTCGATCCGTCGAGCGGCGACGGCCGCTTCGTGGCCCGCCAGCCGAACAGCGTGGGGGTCGAGAGGGATCCGGCGTCGGCCGCCGAGTCGCGCGGGCGGGCGCCGGAGGCCACGATTGTCGAGGGCGATTTCTTCACGTGGGCGGCGGCCGACCGGCGCCAGTTCGATTGCGCCGCCGGCAACCCGCCGTTCATTCGGTACCAGCGATTCGCGGGTGCGCCCCGGCGGGCCGCCCTCGACTACTGCCGGCGCCTGGGCGTCGTCTTCAGCGGGCTCTCGTCGTCATGGGCGCCGTTCATCGTGGCCGCAGCAAGCAAGCTGCGCCCCGGCGGGCGGATGGCCTTCGTCGTGCCGGCCGAGATCGGTCATGCGCCGTACGCCGGCCCGCTCATGGACTACCTGGTCGGCAACTTCGGTTGCGTGCACCTGGTCGCCATCAGGGACAAGATCTTCCCGAAGCTGTCGGAGGACTGCTGGCTGCTGTTGGCCGACGGCGCCGGCTCGCGCTCCGGCACCATCCGGCTGTCGCGAGTCGAGCGGTTCGACCCGCGGACGATGCCGCCGCCGGTTTCGGAGGAGGTCTCCGTCGAGGCATGGCGTGTCCGATGGCGCCGCAGGCTGCGGCCCTTCCTGCTGCCGCCGCGTGTTCGGAGCCTCTACGAACGCCTGACGGCCGAGGCGGACGTGGTCCGCCTCGGACAGATCGCACGGGTCGGCATCGGGTACGTCAGCGGGGCCAATGGATTCTTCCATCTGCGCCCGTCCGACGTGCGGCGTTTCGCGATACCCGACGAGTTTCTCGTCCCGTCCATCCGCAACAGCCGGTACCTCACGGGCGCGGTGATCGACGACGCCGACGTCGAGCGCTGGGTCGCGAAGGACGAACCGTTATTCCTGCTGCGCATTCCCCCCGGGGCCCAGGTGCCCGGCGCGGTCCGCGCCTATCTGGACACGGCGGAAGGGCAGCAGGCCAGGGCCTCCTACAAGTGCCGCAACCGGACGCCGTGGTACACCGTGCCCGACGTCCGGCGTCCGGCGTTCGTCCTGACCTACATGAGCGGCAGGTCCCCTGCGCTGGCCGTGAATCGCGGCAGGTGCACGTGCACGAACGCGTTTCTGGCGGTCGACTTCCGGTCCGACCTGTTCGGCAATGGCGGCATCTCCGAACCGAGGTTCTCGGCGGCGTGGGGCTCGCCCGCCGGCCGGCTGAGCTGCGAGCTCGAGGGACATCCGCTCGGCGGCGGCATGCTGAAGCTCGAGCCGGGCGAGGCCAGACACGTTCTTCTGGTGCCGGGTGCCGCCGTCACCGAGCGCGACCGCGTTCTGCTCGAAGAAGGCACCGAGGTGATGCAGCAGTGGCGACATCTGGCGTGAGCTCCTGCGAGTGGGTGTCGCTCCGCTCGGCGCTGGCCCACTTCGTGACGTTCCGCGGTTCGACACAGAGCCAGCGGCCAGGCGCGGCATTCGGAACGACGTCAGCCGTTACGAGGCCATTGCGCTCGCGTTGGCCTCGACGCGAACGGGGCAGACCGGGACGATCATCGACGAGTTCCCCGCTTCCGGCAGCCCGCTGAGGTTCGAGCAGTTCTTCGGCTCGCTCTATCGCCCATACGACGAGCGGTTCGTCTACGCCGCGCCGGACCTGAAACGGCTGACGGCTCGACGTGAGTGGGATCCTGCATCGCCGGCCTTCAGTGCGCCGATGATGGTGGATCTGGACCATGAGGCCAGGATGTCCTCCTGACCGGCGCGGCGATCTGCCCGCTGCCGCCGAGCATTTGCCTGGCCGCGGCGCCCGCAGCCCGCGAGCCACGGCCGAGGGCTATGGAGCTCGCGGCCTGGAAGCCCAGGCTGAGAACCGGGGCCGAACCGCCCAACACCGGAGGGCCGGCATGAGGGGCCTTTCTTGAACCACCCGGCGCGGGCGGCAGCGGGGCTGTTGGCCGCGATGTTCGGCGGATGCTCGGGGAACCCGACCGCGCCGACGGACGCGCTGACGTTCACTTTCGATTTCCGCCGGGGGCCGCAGGGGTTCGTCGCCGGCTTCGCGGACTACCCGCCCGGCAATGCGGACATCTACGAGTTGACCTCCGACCACCGCGCCCTCCCGCCGCCGTTGGCGCCCGAGCCCGCCCTGTTCATCTCGGGAGTCAACCGGAGCGACGACCTCTTCATGTTTTTCAAGGGGCCCGTCGACGGGCTGTCGCCGGGGGCGAGCTACGACGTCACCGTCAGCGTGGAGATCGCCACCGACGTGCCGGCCGGGTGCGTCGGCGTCGGTGGCGCGCCGGGCGAGAGCGTCTGGGTCAAGGCCGGGGCGACCGCCGTCGAGCCGGCCCCGGTCCGCGACGGGGCCTACCTGCGCATGAACATCGATGTCGGCAATCAGTCGGCGGGCGGCTCCCAGGGCGTGGTGCTCGGCGACGTCGCCAACTCGAGACGCTGCGAGCAGGAGCGCCAGTGGGAGCGCAAGTCCTTCGAGGGCAGGCCGTTACCGGCATCGATCGCGATACCCTCCAGTGGTCGGGCCTGGCTGTTCTTCGGCGTCGACTCGGGATTCGAAGCCAGGACGGGAATCTACTTCATCCGGGCGGAAGCCACGTTCAGGCCGATCCGACTCGATGACTTGCCGGTCGATATGGGCACCCATATTCATCGATATGGTAGAGTGGTCCCCATGAAGACCACCGTAGAGCTGGCCGACGATCTGGCGCGGGAAGCCAAGCGCTACGCCGCCCGTCACGGCCTTACGCTTCGCGCCGTCATCGAGGAGGGGATTCGCTCGACGCTCCGTCACGAGACCGGGGCGCGAGCCTCGTTCGTCCTGCGGGATGCCAGCGTGGACGGCTCCGGACTGCAAGCGGAGTTCCGCGACGAAGCCTGGTCGAAGCTCCGGGACGCCGCGTACGAAGGGCGGGGCGGTTGACGGCCGTCGACACGAACATCCTGGTCCACGCCCACCGGCGCGACTCGCGCTGGCACGCCGGGGCGAGCGCGTGCGTGCGCCGCCTCGCGGAGGGACGCGCCGCCTGGGCGATTCCGTGGCCGTGCCTGCACGAGTTCCTCGCCGTCGTCACCCACCCGCGCATCTACGACCCGCCGTCCACGATGGAGGAGGCGCTCGACCAGGTCGACGCGTGGATGGAGTCGCCAAGGCTCGTCGTTGTCGGCGAGCCGCACGATCACTGGACCGTCCTGCGCCGGCAGCTCGCGGCCGGACGGGTCCAGGGCCCGATGGTGCACGACGCGAGGATTGCCGCCATCTGCATCGGTCACGGGGTCGAAGAGCTGCTGACCGCCGATCGCGACTTCGGCCGCTTCCCGTCCCTCGCCGTTCGCAACCCGCTCGTCGGCTGACGTCCCTGCCGGCCGCGTGACCGGGGCTCGCCCCCCCGGGGGGGCCTGAAGTTGTGCCTTCCGTTGCAGCGAGCACACTCGAGGAGTACCGACATGACCGGACACTAGCAGCTCAGCGGGTGATTCGGCGAACGTTCAGCGGGTGATTCGGCGAACGTTCAGCGGGTGATTCGGCGAACGTTCAGCGGGTGATTCGGCGAAGTCTGCCGTGGCTTGGCGCAGGACGAGCGACAAGAACGCGCAGGCGTCCGGGGTGGGCGGCGCACGCGGCGCACTCCGTCATTGACGTATACTGGGACGTGTTGACGTTCGTCGAGACGAAGCGCTTCACGAAGCGGCTGCGTGACTACCTGGCGGACGACGAGTACCGCGCCCTGCAGCAGGTGCTGATCGCGAATCCGGAAGCGGGTGACATCATCCCGGGCTCGGGCGGGGTTTCGGAAGTTGCGATGGCGCGTCGCCGGTCGAGGCAAGCGTGGCGGGATTCGCGTGATCTACTACCTCCGCCTGCGGTACGGCGAGATCTGGATGTTGACCGTCTATGCGAAGAACGTGGTCGATGACATTCCTCCGTCCGTGCTGAGGAAGATCAAGGAGGAGATCGATGGCTGAGACCGGACGCGATATCGGGGAGGAGGTTCTGGAGGGCATCCGGCAGCTCAAGAGGGGTGCGCATGGACGCATCGTCAACGTGCCGGCCATATCGGGCATTCGCGAGAAGACCGGGCTGTCGCAGTCGAGGTTCGCGGAGTTGCTGGGCGTTTCGGTCCGCACGCTACAGGAGTGGGAGCAAGGGCGCCGCGTGCCTTCCGGCGCCGCCCGAACCCTGCTCCTGATCGCGGAGCGGAACCCCCGCGCGCTGGTGGACGTGGCGTGACTACCCGGCCGGATACGGTCGCAGGGCCGTCTCGACGTGACGCGGGCTCGGCCTCGGCGCTGCACCTCTCGGGTGATTCGGCGTTTGGCGGGTGATTCGGCGAGCTGCTCAAGGGGTGATTCGGCGAGCGTTCAGCGAGCGATTCGGCCAAGCCTGAGGTCAGCGAATCATCGTTCATTGAATTCCCTGGAGACCCCCCATGCGACTGGTGTGCTACAGCGTGGCGATGAGCCTGGACGGCTACATCGCCGGCCCTGGCGGAGAGTTCGACTGGATCCTGATGGACCCCGACATCGACTTCTCCGGGCAGGCGGCGCGGTTCGACACCCATCTCGTGGGTCGCAAGTCGTTCGAGGCGATGCTGCGGATGGGGGGCGCCCCGGCCGCCCGGTCGGGCGTGCGAGAGATCGTGTTCTCGCGCACGCTGGACCAGGCCGACCACCCGAAGATCGCGTTGGAGGCCGACGCGGTGCGGGTGGTGAGCGAGCTGCGCGAGCAGCCGGGGAGGGACATCTGGCTCTTCGGCGGCGGAGAGCTGTTCCGCAGCCTGCTCGCCGCCGGTCTCGTCGACCGCGTCGAGGTGGGGATCATCCCCGTTCTGCTCGGCGGCGGCATCCCGCTGCTGCCGGCAAGCGCGGACCGCGCGACCCTGAAGCTACTCTCCCACAAGGTGTACGGGAAGACCGGCACGGTGGGACTGGAGTACGAGGTGGTGCGCGCCCGATAGCCGACGGGACGCGCTCGACCCGGGCCTCGGTCGTGCTCGCGGTGTAGTCGTCGCCGGCATGAGTCCTGCCTGGCATGGGGACGCCGCTTGGGCGTCGGACATCACGTTCCGTAGCGTGTACTCATGCTCGTGAGCACAACGCCGGCAGTGCCGCCGCGGCGAGCCGGCCCGTCCAGGCCCGACCGCGGTCGGTATATCCTGACGGCATGGAGGGCGGCAGATGGGCGTCGGCGAGCCCCGTCGGGCACCCGACCACGCGAAACGAGGAGGTTGACATGACCCGTCGATGGTGGGCGCTGTCGGTGGCGGCGGTGGTCGCGGCGGCGTGGCTGATCCCGGCCCTGGCGGCCGCCCAGGAGGCCGCATCGGCAGCGGAGCCGACGGCGTTCCGCACCCCGTGGGGCGATCCGGACCTGCAGGGCATCTGGTCCTACGCCACGTTCACGCCGCTCCAGCGGCCGGCGGAGTTCGCCGGGCGCGAGCTTCTGACCCCGGAGGAGGTGGCCGCGCAGAACCTGGCCGACGCGACCCGGGCGACGTCCGAACGCCGCGGCGAGCTCTCGCCCGAGCGCGACCTCGCCCTCGCCTACGACCAGGTGTGGTGGGACCGGGGCGAGTCGACCGGGCGCACGTCGCTCATCGTGGACCCGTCCCACGGCCGGCTGCCACCCCTGACGCCGGCGGCCGAGCGGCGGCTGGCGGCCGCACGCGAGCGGCGCGCCGCCGGCCCCTTCGATTCGTGGGCCGACCGGCCGCTGCAGGAGCGGTGCATGACCTACCAGCGGGTGCCGCCGGTGCCGTCCGGCTACAGCAACGCGTACCAGATCTTCCAGAGCCCCGGGCAGGTCGTCATTCTCAACGAGATGATCCACGACGTGCGCGTGGTGCCGCTCGACGGGCGTCCGCCCATCGACGGGCGCATCCGCCAGTGGAACGGCGACGGGCGCGGCCGCTGGGACGGCGACACCCTCGTGGTCGAGACCACGCACTACCGCGACGACACGACGTGGCGGGGGTTCCCGGGCACCCGCGGTCTCCGCGCGGTCGAGCGGTTCACCCGCATCGACGCCGACACCATCGAGTACCGCTACACGATTCACGACGAGGCGACGTACACGCGCCCCTTCACGGTGGAGCTGCCCCTCGTCAGCCCTCCCGGCTACGTCATCTACGAGTACGCGTGCCACGAGGGGAACTACGGGATAGCCAACGCGCTGCGCGGCGAGCGCGTCCTGGAGGCGGCCGCGAAACGGGTCCCGTAAGCGGTCACGCCGTGCAGCAGGCGCAGGTGGGGCCGTCGCCCCGGGAGAAGCTGGCCGTGGCCTGACGTGTGTCGCGCGGCGGCCGGTCGGGCGGCGCGGCGGCGCCGGCCGCGACGCTCGAGGCCGCGGCGGTGCGGCGACGGCGTTCCTGGCGCCGGGCCTCGGCTTGGCGCGGGTCGGGACCCCGGTAGCCGGTGAATACCTGATACTGGTGCAGGCCGACGTCGCCGTCGATGCGGATGGCGTTCGGCCCGTCTGCCGCGAACCGCGAGAACGGCGCGCCGTCGCACAGGATGAAGACGTCGCCGGGGTCGGGCAGGTTGGTCACCCGCCAGCTCGTCTCGTCCCCGCGCCGCTCGGGCGCCGCCGCGTAGGTGCCGACGTGGAGGGCGCCGCTCTCGACGTCGTTCCAGGCCTGGTAGACGCCGAGGGCCGGGAAGTCGACGCCCTCCACCGTGGGGGCGTCGAACTTGTCCATGTGCGGCGCATCGAAGGCGCGGTTCCAGGCGTCGCCGTCGCCCACCTCGGCCACCATCATGCTCGCACTGCGCTGGCCGCGCGGGTAGGCCTCGTTCAGGCCGAACCACCAGCCGAACTTCTCGTCGTGCCCGCCGAAGAAGCGCGGATCGTACTCGCGCTCGGCCGCCGCGCGCAGCCGCTCCACCGCGGTGTGGTCGCCGAGCTCGCGCGCCATCACGAGTCCGGTGGCCGAGGCGCGGATCTCGACGCTCGGGTCGTTCCAGCCGAGGGCGTTGGCGGCCGACTCGTAGAGCAGGGTCGCCGTCTCGCGGTCCTGCGGCAGAAGCAGGAAGGCGACGCCGACCCCCGCCCCGGGGCCGCCGTTCGCCTTGTGGTTGACGATGGGGTCGTAGTAGCTCGTGACCCACTCGAGCCGGCCGTCGCGCGACAGGCCCATGAAGTTGTCGCGCGCGTACTCGAGCCAGCCCTGCACCGGGCGGTAGGTGTCGCGCCCGGACAACCGGTCGTACAGGAACATGCCGAGGCCGGCGGCGGCGTTGCACGGGAACCAGATCTTCGTGTTCTCGCAGTGGGGGCCCTCCGGGCGCTCCCGGTACTGGCTCTCGAGCAGGGCCGCGATGCGGTGCTGGTCCCACTCGAAGCGCTCGTCGCGGTAGCCGGTCACCGGGAACGGCCGCTCGTACTTGTCGTCGCCGGACACGTACTTGTAGATGCCGAGCAGCAGGTTGAACCAGCCCCGGAAGAAGAGGTTGCCCTCGGACCCGATCGGATCGGACGACAGGCCCCACGGCTCGATCCCGTTCGCGGTCCACCCGATGCGGTTGTAGCGGCCGCGGAGGCGCTCGGGGATGCCGGCCATCACCCGGGGGGGATAGTTCTCCCGCCGCGGGTCGTCGCCGATCTGCGTCAGCCAGTCGACGGCCCCCCAGTAGGTGGGGTAGCGGCTCGCCAGCCCGTCCGCGATGCGGGTGTAGACCTCGCGCCACGCCGGCGTCTGGTCGGCCATCAGCAGCAGCGCGTACGACGAGTTGTGCAGGTCGAAGCGGCCGTAGCTGGTGACGACGGGGTTCGAGTAGCGGTCCCACCACATGTGGGGCACGCCGTCGGCGTTCCAGTCGTCGGGGGTCGTCGTCTTCTCCCACAGGAATCGGAGCCAGCCGCGCGTCCGCCGGTTGAGGGTCGGGTGGACCGACCGGGGAGTTTCCTCCAGGGCCGGCATCGCCGGCGCGGCCGGGGTCTGGGCCGCCGCCTCGCCGGGCCGGACCGCGAGCATCCCGGCGGCGGCGCCCATCTGCTTCACGAACCGGCGCCGCGAGCGTCCTTGGGGCGTGGTCATCGCATCCTCCGGTGGGCCGAACTCGATTATACCGCCCGGAAATCCCGCGCGCCGGCGGCCCGGGGCGCCGCCGTATCGTGTGGGACTCACCGAATCACAAGCGGCACGACGGCAGCGTGCACGAAATGTCCGGCATCGTCTGCGGCGCCGTGTGACGCCGGTGCTTTCTCTCGGCCGCTGGCTGCCCCCTTCGTCTGCCGGCCGGAACGGCTGCGAACCACGAAGCATTGGACGCTGCCATCCGGCGGGTGTCCGTCAAGTGCTTCTGCTGCAAATCCTTCGAGTTTCGATTGTCGGGCGCCTTCGCGTAACGCAGCCGTCGGCGGGACCGGACATTCGATGTCATCCGCATGCACGGAACTTACGGTCATCGAGTCTGTCGCGAAAGGCGAGGTTCAGTGTCGCGCATCGTCGAGGTACGAGCGAGACGTCAAGTTCTTTCCAATCCTGAAATGAGCCTGAAGCGGCGGCACGTGAGCCGAGGTGACGGCGGCCGAATCAGCGGACCGAGACAGGGGTCCTGGCGCGGGCTGCGGTGAGCCAGCGCACGCTACGGAACATTATCTGCCATGTCGGTGACGACCGGTTGCGGACCCCGCGGTTGGGGCCCGTCATGTGGGTTGGGGGGCTTGAAGGGGTCGGCCGTTGCGCCCGCGCGTTCTCCGCGCCGGTGTCAGGTTCCCCTGCACGCGGCGTTGATGCGCCGGCCACGGGCCTCGCGTCTCCGGCGGTCCGATCCGCCTGACGAGCACGCCGGCCGAAGGGCGGCGTGCAGCGGCAGCGGTAGAGCCGGAGGGCACGTCACCGGCACGAGGGTCCCGTGTCGGCGTTTGCCGCGGGGGCGGGAGTGGCGTCGAACCCCGCCGCCGACGGCGGCCTTGGCGTCGACGGCGGTGACGGGGAAGACGGGCCCATGTATGAGGTGAGTCTGAAGGGGGCCGTTGATTCCAACGTGAAATGAGCCTGAAGGCCCCGCGCCGCGTTCCGGCGGTCCGCCCTGCCTGACCATCACGCCGGCCGAAGGGCGGCGGGTGCGGCAGCGGCCGGGGCGCACGTCGAGGGCGTCACCGGCGCGTGAGTCCCTGTCGGCGTTCGCGATGGCGTCGGTGTCGAGGGTCGTGCTTCGCGCGCTCTGGCCGTCGGCGGTTCGCCGTGTCCCGGGAGACGTCGTGGACGGCCGGGACGTTCCCGTCCAGGCCGGGCCGCAAGGCCCACAACTGCTGTCTGAGCGCGGGGGCGGCCGGTGTGTCACCCGCAGGGCCGTAGCGTAGCGGAGGACGCGCGCCAGCGCGTTGACACGCCGGCCGTCCCCGCAGCTACGCGGCACCGATTTTCCAAGCTGCAGTGCGTCCGGGGGCGGGTGCGAGCCGGGGCGCACGACCCGACGGTCCTCAACGGCCTCCGGATGCCGGCGTCCGGCTCCGCTTCGTGGCCGCCGAGGGGAAGCCGTCGCCGGTGGTCTGGCCGTCACGCCCGAAGCCCCTGGGCAGCTCGACGGCCTCCAGCACCGACAAGGTCCAGATCGCGGATCTGCTCGGGCAACGCCGCGGTCGCGGACCCGGCGAGGGATTCCGGCAACGCGTCCCCGCCACTCCCGGTGCGGGTCCTGCGGCCCCGGGAGCGTCTGCACCGCGTCGTCCCACTGCTCTGGGCCGGTACCGCCGGCCGGCGGTACCGGATCCGGAACTCGCCGGCCGGCCGCCGCTCCCGGCAACGCGCCCGCCGCTGCGCGTTCGTCAGCGCCGCAAGCCTACTGTGCACCGTTACGTAACGGACGAGCTCGGGGCGACAGCGGACCGGGAGCACGGCCGCGGGGGGGCGGGCGCGGGGCAGCGCGGCCCGGCGGGGCCGGCGGGCGAACCCGGCCGCGGGGTCGCCGGGGTCGCCGGCGTCGAGCCCGGCCCGCGGCGCCGCCGCGACCCGCCGCTCCGCGCGAGGGTTTCAGGCGGCGGGGTCGATGGAGGCGAACAGGCGGTCGCGGGCCTGGTTGAGGGCGCGGGCCGCGTCGTTGTCGCTCATCTCGGCGGCGACGGCGTCGAGCTGGTCGAAGGAGGTTCCCGGCTTGAGGCAGGCGGCGGCGTCGGGCAGCGACTTGAGCTTCTCGTAGGGGGTCATGACGTTGGCGTGGGGGTAGCGTTTGCGGACGCGGCCCTTGGCGTCGACGGCTTCGACGGGGAAGAGGCAGGGGCGGTGGAAGTTCAGGTAGGGGGAGAGGACGTGCTGGGTGAAGGCGTTGACGCGTTCCGCGTACCGGCCGGGGATGTGGTCGTAGCCGAGGTGCTTGCGGATGACCGAGCCGTTCTTGGTCTCGACGAGGGCGTTGTCGTTGCTGCGGCGGGGGCGGGACTTGGTGAACTCGTCGATGTGAAGGGCCTGCAGCAGGGCGGCGACCTTGCGGTTGATGAACTCGGTACCGTTGTCGGCGTGGAACCCGCGGACGATGAAGGGGAACGCCCCGAGCAGGCCTTCGAGGACGGGGGCGAGGCAGGGCGCCTCAATGCGTTCGACCGAGCCGACGAACTGGAACTGGGTGACCTCGTCGACGAGGTTGAGGTGGTAGAGGCCCTTGATGCCGTCGAGGTCGCCCTGGTGGACGGAATCCACCCGCAGGTAGCCGGGTAGTCCGGCGGGCTGGGGCCGGCGGCGCTCGCCGATGGCGATGCGCACGGGGCGGGTCGGCGCGGGCGTCGCCCCGCGGCGGCGCTGATAGGTGGTCGAGTGGCGCAGATTGTAGAGGTGCCCGTTGGAGATGGCGGCGAGGCGCTCGAAGCGCTGATCGCCGAACTGACGCCGAGCCCGGACGCAGAGCTGGCGGGTGGCGGGACCGGAGAGGGTGCCGTGGAGGGCGTCGACCTCGGCGAGCAGCCCGATGTCGGCCTTGGTGTAGCGGCGCGGGAACGGGTGCGGCGGTCGGCGGCTGTCGGTGATGGCGCCTGTGGTCCGGTGCTGGCGCAGCAGGCGGGTGACCTGCGCTCGCGAGAGACCGGTCACCTTGACCAGGAATCGGCGGATCACGCCCCTGTCGGCCTTCCCCCGGCCGGGGTAGTCGAACCGTTCCAGGGTCTCGGCCACGAACGCGTAGGCCTCGGTCCGGGTCCGCGGCCGCAGGTCGAGCGGTCGGCTGCCGGCGAGGAACTCCTCAACCTGGTCCAGGGTCTGCAGGCGCTGGGTGTCGAGTCTCACGATCATCCTCCGATGATCCGCGACCCCGGCCCCCTTCAGGCTCATTTCACGTTGGAATCAACTCCCCCCTTCAGGCTCATTTCACATTGGAAAAGACGCGTCAGGTCCGACCAACGCGGTTCGTGCAATACTGGTTGAATTGTGCGACCATGGGGCGTGATGCGCGCGTGGCGCCGGTCTTTCGTGCTCGGTGTCGGCTCGTCCCTGCTCGGGGCCATGGTGCTCTGCCCGCTCATGGCCGCCGCGGCGGCCATGCCCGCCGCGACGAGCTGCCACGATGGGCCGGCCGAGGATCACCACGGGGAGACCTCGGCGTTCACCTGCTGCGCCCCCCTCGTCACCGTGGCGAAGCTGAAGGCCGCGCCGGAAGCCGTCGCCGCGTTGCCGCCGGCCGTCGAGACCGCGCCGCACGCGGCGCAGCGGGTGGAGTGGCGCGCCGACCTCCCGCGACCTCGAACGGCCTCGCCACCGCTCTTCGTGCAACACGCCTCCCTGCTGATCTGATCGTCATCCGTCACGGCCGTCGTTTCTTCGCCTGAGCGCCAGGCCCGGGGCGCCACTGCGCACCGCGGAGCCGCGCGCCCGGAACGCCACCGATGTCGTCGCGGTGCGCGTTCGGGGGAGGACGCCTGTCTCCCGGAACCGTGGATGAACCCGCGACGGTTCGACCACGAGCGCCGGGAACGCGACCGAACACGGGGGACGATCGCATGCCTGCATCACGTTCTGGGCTGTCCGCGGCCGGGCTGGTCGCCGCGGGCCTGATCTCGACGCTGTCCGCGGCCCAGCCGCCGCCGGCAGCAGTCCGCTCGGTGCCGCGGGTCGAGATCCGGCCGGCACCACCGCCGGAAGTCCACTCGGCGCCGGCGGCGGCTGTACGGCCGGCCCCGGCGGGCGCAGCCCGGCCGGCGCTGACCGCCGCGGCCCAATCGGCACCGACGGAGGACCCGCTCGACTTCTACGCCGCCGCGCCCGATCTGCGCGCGTACGTGACGGTGGCGGTCGAGAGCAATCCGGCCGTCCTCGAATCCCGCGCGCGCTACGAGGCGGCCCGGCAGCGGGCGCCCCAGGTCGCCGCGCTGCCCGACCCGGTTGTGAGCTTCACCCAGGCCCTGCGCAGCGTGGAGACGCGGGTCGGCCCCCAGCTCAACGGCGTCACCCTGACCCAGGCCTTCCCCTGGTTCGGCACCCTGGAGCTGCGAGGCCGGGTCGCGCTGCTCGAGGCGACGGCGCTGCATCACCTCCACCAGGCGGCCCGGCGCGACGTCGTCGCCCGGGTCAAGGAGGTCTACTACGACCTCGGCTACGTCGACGCCGCGCTCGGTCTCGCCGGTGAAGAGCAATCCCTGCTCGAGCACTACGAGACCCTGGCCAGCGCCCGCTACGCCACCGGCCAGGGGCTGCAGCAGGCGGTGATTCGGCTGCAGGCGGAGATCACCCGCGTCATCGACCGCCGGCACCGGCTCGAGCGGCAGCGCGCGACCCTCGCGGCGCGCCTCAACACCCTGCTCGACCGGCCCGCGGAGGAGCCGGTGCCGGCGGTGGCGCCGCTGGCGCGCCCCCCCGTCGCGGTGGACCGCGACGAGCTCTACCGCCTCGGCGACCGCAACCGCCACGAGCTGCGGGCGGCGAGCGCGCTCATCGAAGGCGGCGAGCGGTCCGTCGAGCTCGCGAAGAAGAGCGCGCGGCCGGGCTTCACCGCGAGCGTGGGGGTGACCAACGTGGGCCGGCGCGACGACGCCGCCCTCCTGCCGTTGCCCGACGACGGCAGGAACTCGGTCACCGTCTCGCTGGGCATGTCGCTGCCCCTCTGGGGCGCGAAATATCGCGCGGGCGTCGTGGAGGCGGGCGCGGAGCTGCGCGCGTACACCCGGCGCCGGGCGGCGGCGCGCAACGCCATGGAGATGGAGGTCCAGGAGGCGGTGGTCCGCCTCGAGACCCTCGACCGGCAGATCGACCTGCTCGACATGGTGCTGATTCCACAGACCGAGGAGGCGCTACGCGCCACGGAAACCGCGTACGAGACGGGGGAGCTCGGCGTGATCGAGCTGCTCGACGGCGAGCGGACGGTGATCGACGTCCGCTCGATGCGCGCGCGCTACCTGTCCGACGTCCTCATCGCGCTCACCGCCCTCGAACGGGCGATCGGCACGCGTGTGCCGGGGAGCCCGCGGTGAGCCCGCGTTTACACCGCGCCTGAACGCCGCCGGCGGGACGGCCGAGGTGCCCGCAAGACCAGGCGTGAGGAGGGCGCATGTTGGGTAGTTGCAACTCACGAACAACGCAGTCAGGCGGGATGCATCGCCGCTCGAAGCAGAGGGCGTCGCCACGAGCTCCCAGGATCGGGAGGATGCCATGAACAAGGCGATCGCGGTCGGCGTCGTGAGCTTCGTTCTCGGCATGGCCGCCGCGGCGCTGGTGGCCGTCAATCCGGCAGGTTGGCAGTGGTCGTCGCGCCTCTTCTCCTTCGCCTCGGCGCGCGAGGCAGCGGCGCCGGCCGGCGGCGCGTTGGCCGGCGCGCCCGTAGCGGAAGACGACCGCGAGATCCTGTACTGGCGCGCGCCCATGGATCCCACCTTCACGTCGGACCGGCCGGGCGTTTCGCCCATGGGCATGGACCTCGTCCCGGTGTACGCCGACGGGGCCGGGGACCTGCCGCCGGGCACGGTCCGGATCGACCCCGGCTTCGTGCAGAGCGTCGGCGTCCGCAGCGAGGCCGTCACCCGGCGCGGCATCGGGCAGACCATCCGCACCGTCGGCACCCTCGCCCACAACGACCGGCAGATCGCCTGGGTGAACACGAAGTACGACGGCTGGATCGAGAACGTGGCCGTGAACTACCTCGGCGAGACGGTCGAGGAGGGGCAGGTCCTGTTCGACATCTACAGCCCGCGGCTCGTCACCACCCAGATGGAGTACCTGCAGGCGGTCGACTACGCGGCGCGGCTCGAGACGTCGGAGTACCCGGCGATCGCCGGGCGCGCGCGCTCGCTCGTCGCGTCGGCGCGCGCGCGGCTCGGCTACTGGGACATCACCGACGAGCAGATCGCGACGCTGGAGCGCGAGCGCACGCCGCGCCGCACCCTGTCGGTCCAGTCCCCGGTCACCGGCGTCGTCGTCGAGAAGATGGACCAGGCGCTGGACGGGATGTACGTCGAGGCGGGCATGAACCTCTACAAGATGGCCGATTTGACGACGATCTGGGTCGACGTCGAGGTCTTCGAGCACCAGGTCGAGGCGATGCGTGTCGGCCAGCGCGCGCAGGTCGAGCTGCCGTACCGGCCGGGGCGGCCCTACACCGGGTTCGTGCGCTACCTGTATCCGCACTTCGACGAGCGAACGCGCACCATGACCGTCTCCGTCGAGCTCGAGAACCCCGACCTGACGCTGCGCGCGGGCATGTATGCCGACGTGACGTTCGACGTGCCGGTGGCGCGCAACGCGCTGGCCGTCCCGGAGGAGGCGGTGATCCGCGGGGGCACCCGCGACCTCGTGGTCCTCGAACGGTCTCCGGGCACCTTCCAGGTCGCCGCCGTCACCCTCGGCCGGCAGGGCGACGGCCTGTGGGAGGTGCTGGACGGCGTCGAGGACGGCGATACCGTCGTCGTGTCGGCGCAGTTCCTCATAGACTCCGAGAGCAACCTCACGCAGGCGGTCCGCAGCCTCGGCCCGGGCCCGGGCATGTCTGCGACGCCGGCGGAGCACGTGCACGGCGCGGAACCGGCGCCGGCACGGCCCGAGGGGCCGGGCGGCCCGCCGGCGGGGCCTGCCGGCCACCGCCACTGAGGCGGCCGCCGCCGCGGGAGGAGACCGATGCTCGCCAGGGTCATCGAGTGGTCCATCGGGAACCGCTTCCTCGTCGTCCTCGGGGCGGTGTGCATCGCCTTCGGCGGCGTCTACGCCCTCCGGGCGATGCCCCTCGACGCGCTGCCGGACCTCTCCGACGTGCAGGTGATCGTCTTCACCGACTACCCCGGGCAGGCCCCCCAGGTGGTCGAGGACCAGGTCACCTATCCCATCACCACGCAGATGCTCGCCGTGCCCTCCGCCACCGTGGTGCGCGGCTACTCGTTCTTCGGGTTCTCGTTCGTCTACGTCATCTTCGAGGACGGCACCGACCTGTACTGGGCGCGCAGCCGGGTCCTCGAGTACCTCAACTACGTCGGCGGGCGTCTTCCCCGCGGCGTCACGCCGACCCTCGGCCCCGACGCCACCGGCGTCGGCTGGGCGTTCATGTACGCGCTCCGCTCCGACGACACGGACCTCGCCGAGCTGCGCTCGCTGCAGGACTGGTTCCTCAAGTACGAGCTGACCGCCGTGCCCGGCGTGTCGGAGGTCGCGAGCATCGGCGGCTTCGTCAAGCAGTACCAGATCACCGTCGACCCCAACCGCCTGCGCGCCTACGACATCCCGCTGTCGCGCATCCGCACCGCCGTCGAGCGGAGCAACAACGACGTCGGCGGGCGCGTGCTGGAGATGTCCGAGGCCGAGTTCATGGTGCGCGGCGAGGGCTACATCCAGGGCGTCGACGACGTGAGGCGCGTCGCCCTCGGGGTGGACGAGTCGGGCACCCCGATCACGGTCCAGGACGTCGCCACGGTGCAGATAGGCCCCGACATCCGCCGCGGGCTCGCGGAGCTGAACGGCGAGGGAGAGGTGGTCGGCGGCATCGTCGTGGTGCGCTACGGCGCCAACGTCCACGAGGTGGTCGAGCGGGTGAAGGCCCGTCTCGCGGAGCTGCAGTCGGGGCTGCCGCCGGGGGTGGAGGTCGTCCCCGTCTACGACCGCACGTCGCTGATCGAACGGTCCATCGACACTCTGCAGCGGAAGCTGCTCGAGGAGATGGCGATCGTGGCCCTGGTGTGCGCGGTCTTCCTGCTGCACGTGCGCTCGGCCCTGGTCGCGGTGCTGACCCTGCCGCTGGCGGTGCTGATGGCCCTCGTCGTGATGGTCCTGCAGGGCATCGACGCCAACATCATGTCGCTGGGGGGCATCGCCATCGCCATCGGCGCGATGGTGGACGCCGCGATCGTGATGGTCGAGAACGCGCACCGGCACCTGGAGCGCGACGGCGGCCGCCTGCCGCACTGGCAGATCGTCACCCGCGCCGCCACCGAGGTCGGCCCCACCCTGTTCTTCGCGCTGCTGGTGATCACCATCTCCTTCGCCCCGATCTTCACCCTGGAGGCGCAGGAGGGCCGGCTCTTCAAGCCACTGGCGTTCACCAAGACCTACGCCATGGCCGCCGCCGCCCTGCTCTCGGTCACCCTGGTGCCGGTGCTCGTCGGCTACTGGATACGCGGCCGCGTCGTGTCGGCGC
This sequence comes from Vicinamibacterales bacterium, assembly GCA_965215105.1. GTDB lineage: Bacteria > Acidobacteriota > Vicinamibacteria > Vicinamibacterales > UBA8438 > JAJEEA01. Next base: position 2,992,971 of record OZ244051.1, on the reverse strand, counting down.
AGGCCAACCCGCTGACGTGGCTGCTCACGGCGCTGTACCGGCCGGTGCTGCGATGGGCGCTCGCAGGGCGCTGGGCGGTCGTCGCCGTCACGCTGGCGGCGCTGGTCGCGACCGCGGCCCCCTTCTCGCGGCTCGGCTCCGAGTTCATGCCCCCGCTCTGGGAGGGCGACCTGCTCTACATGCCGACGACCCTGCCCGGCGTGTCGATCACCAAGGCGCGCGAGATCCTGCAGCAGACCGACCGCATCCTGCGCACCTTCCCGGAGGTGGAGCACGTGTTCGGCAAGGTCGGCCGTGCGGAAACCGCGACCGACCCGGCCCCGCTGAGCATGCTGGAGACGACCATCCGGCTCAAGCCGGAAGACGCCTGGCGGCCGGGCATGACCCCCGAGCGGCTGACCGACGAGATGAACCGCGCCATCCGGTTCCCGGGCGTCACCAACGCCTGGACCATGCCCATCAAGACCCGCATCGACATGCTCTCGACCGGCATCAAGACCCCGGTGGGGATCAAGATCTCCGGACCCGATCTCGCGGTGCTGGAGGCGGTCGGCCGCGACGTCGAGGCCGTGGTCCGGCAGGTGCCGGGCACCCGCTCGGCCTACGCCGAGCGGGTGATGGGCGGGAACTACCTGAACTTCTCGGTCCGGCGGGACGAGATCGCGCGCTACGGGCTCACCGTCGGCGACGTCCAGGACGTCATCCAGTCGGCCATCGGCGGCATGAACATCACGACGACGGTCGAGGGGCTGGAACGCTACCCCGTCAACCTGCGCTACAGCCGGGACCTGCGCGACGACCCCGCCGCGCTGCGCGACATCCTCGTCCAGACCCCGACCCGGCAGCAGATTCCCCTCGGCCACCTCGCGACCATGTCGTTCGTCAAGGGGCCGCCGGCCATCAAGAGCGAGCAGGCGCGGCCGAACGCCTGGGTCTACGTGGACATCGAGGACGTCGACGTCGGGACCTACGTCGAGCGCGCCCGCGAGGCGGTGGCCGCGCAGGTGGAGATCCCCACCGGCTACAGCCTCGGCTGGAGCGGCCAGTACGAGTACATGGTGCGCGCGCAGGAACGGATGCGCCTCGTGGTGCCAATCACGCTGCTGCTGATCTTCCTGACCATCTACGCCAGCACGCGCTCGGTCGCCCGAACCCTCATCGTGCTGTCGGCGGTGCCGCTGTCCCTGATCGGCACGTTCTGGCTGCTGTACGTGCTCGGCTACAACCTGAGCATCGCGGTGTGGGTCGGCGTCATCGCCCTGGCGGGCCTGAGCGCGGAGACCGGGGTCGTGATGCTGCTGTACCTCGACCGCGCCTGCGCTGCCGCCCTCGCCGGCGGGCGGCTCCGCACGCCGGCCGAGCTCCGCCAAGCGGTGTTCGACGGCGCCGCCCGCCGCGTCCGGCCGGTGGTGATGCTGAGCGCCACCACCGTGCTCGGCCTGCTGCCCATCATGTGGAGCACGGGCACCGGGGCCGACGTGATGAAGCGCATCGCGGCGCCGATGGTGGGCGGGGTGGTGACGACGGCCCTCGTCGTGCTCCTGGTGTTCCCCGCCGTCTACACCATCTGGCGCGGGTGGGGGCTGTCGCGGCGGGTCGGGGCGGTCAGCCCGCCGCGGGCGGGCGCCGGTCGCGCAGACCCGAGCAGCGTTCCAGCAACTCGTCGCCGGTAGCGCAGTCGACGATCCAGTCGCCTACGTCGGCCAGGCGGGCCGGGTCGTCGACGTCGGCGAGGAGCTCGGCCAGCCTCTCCGCGGTTCGGGCGTCGAACCGGCGCGCCGCTAGGCGTCGCAGCAGCGCCCGTTGCTCGGCGCGGCCTTCCGCCCGTCCTTCCGCCCGTCCTTCCGCGCGCGTTCCACGCAGGAACGGGACTTCCCGCGGGCCGACGGCGTCCCGGTCGCGCAGCACCCGGCCGACGCGCTCGAGGACCGACATCGATTCCGCCGACAACACCGGCTCGTTCATCGCCCGGTGGATCTCGGCCGCCGTCCAGCCGGGAAACGCCCGGCTCTCGGGCGCCGGGCGGTAGCGGCCGTCGGGGTGCAGCACGTGTATCACGAGGCCCGGCTCGGCGCGCGCACGTCGGGCACCTCCACCCACACCTCGGGCAGCTTCCAGGACTCGTACATCGCGAGCTTGCGGCGGCGCACGTCGGTGGTGTGGTCCACCTCGACCACCACGTCCGGCAGGGCGTCCTCGCCCACCACGATGGCGGGGCCGTCGGGGCGGTCCCGCCACGCGTGCAGATACACCGTCTGGTCCGCCTCCATGATCCGCCGCCGCGCGCCGTGCTCGTCCCGCAGCAGCAGGTCAGTCGAGCCGAAGGTGTCGATGGGCGAGCGCCTCTCCAACCCGATAAGGCCGCCATCTGGGCCAGGCGCTGCGAGGGCTCCTCGTGGTAGATGCCGGCCGCCTCGCACACCATGGCGGTCTCGGTGGCGGCGTCCCAGACCTCGACGCGGCCATCGTAGTCGTCGAACTTCTTCGCGGGTGATGCGTACGGCCCGGCAGCCGGGGAAGTCGTCGGCGTCGCGCGCCGTGATGGCGGCTTCCGCGGCCGCGTGCGCCGGGTTGGGTGCCGGCGCGGCCGCTTCGGAGATGACGTCTTCCGCGTGCGCGTGCGCAGATGCGGGGTCGGGCGGCGGCGCGGCCGCTTCGGACCGGCGCGCCGATGGCGGGGAGGGGCCGGGCAGGGCTGCGCGGCCGCCCGCGAAGTGACCTTCACGGACGGTACCCTTGGTCGCCCGTCACCGCGGAGAGCGCATCCAGGCGGTGGCGAGGCTGTCGGCGTACTCGTTCCAGCGGTGGCCGGCGTGGGCGGCGATCCAGCGCAGCTCGCAGGCGGGATGGGCGCGGTAGAGGGTCAGCAGCTCCTGCACCAGCTCGAGGTTCATGATGGGGCCGGACTTCTTCTTCCAGCCCCGGCGCTCCCACCCCGGCGCCCACTCGGTGATGGTGTTCACGCAGAGCCGGCTGTCGGTGTAGACGGTGACCGCGGCGTCCTCGGGCAGCATGGTGAACGCCTCGACGAGGGCGCGGAGCTCCATGCGGTTGTTCGTGGTGTCGGGGTCGTGGCCGTGCCTCTCGGACATGATGCGGCCGTCCTCGACCCACACCACGCCCCAGCCGCCGGGCCCCGGGTTCGGCGACGCGCTGCCGTCGGTGAAGACGCCGGAGTCCGGGCCGTCCGAGTACTTCGCGCGGGCCTCCGCCGGGGTCACGTTCTCCTCGCGCAGGGCGCGCGCGCGATTGGCTCCGCCCCGCCCCGGACGTGTCGCCGGCGCCTTCTTCGCGGAGGCGGCAGCCTTCTTCGGAGAGTGGTCGCGGCAGTACTTGGGCCGCCAGCCCGGATAGCGGTCCATCGCCGCCTGGGGAACGTCGAACCGTGCCCCGCACACTTGGCACTCGAAGCTCGGCACGGTGCACAGGATACGACAGCCGCCAAGCCGCGGGCCCCGAAGGGCCGGGGCGTAGTGCCCTCGGTCGGCCGCTCGGCGGAGCGTCAACCCTGCCTCAGCGCGGGGGCGGTCTCGGTCGGGCCAGGCGCTGCCTCGAGGTTCGGTCGGCCGGGAACCGAACGGCCGGACGGCAGCCGGTCCCGATGCAACGCGGGACCCGGCTGGTCCACCCGCCATCCAGACCGGAAAGGGCCGACCGTCTCGGGTCAGAACGACACGGACATGTTCATCGAGATGGTGCGCGGCGCCCCGAGCCAGGCCGCGTTCTCCACGATCGCGGCGAGGTACGAGGCGTCGAAGAGATTGTTGGCGACCAGCGACACCTCGGCCGACTGGACGCGGCCCGTCAGGCCGTCCACCGAGAACGTCAGGTACGCGTCGACCAGCCAGTAGGCGTCGGCGTACCAGTCGGCGGTCAGGCTGACCCGCCGCGACGACGTGTACTTGCCGGAGATGCCCATCCCCAGCGGGCCCGACCGGTCGAGCGACAGGACCCACAGCCGGTCGGGCACCCCCGTCACGTCGGTGCCCGGCTGGATGTTCTGCGAGGCGTCGACCAGTGTGTCGCCGGTGCCGACGTACTGCGAGTCGTTGAAGGTGTAGGCGGTGTAGAACGAGGTCCGGCCGGGCATCTGCACCGTGGCCGAGAGCTCGACCCCGCTCGTGTCGATGCCGCCCGCGTTGAAGTAGGCGCCGCCGCCGGGAATGAGGTAGTTGGGGCCGGCCGTGGTCGTGGGCCCGAGGAAGAAGATGCGGTTGTCGAAGTCGATGTCGTACCACGTGGCGCCGAGGGCGACGAGGTCCCCGGAGTACCGCATCCCGACGTCGACGTTGGTGGCGGTCTCGGGCTCGAGGGCGGCGAGACTCCGGCCCGGCACCTCGAGCAGGCGGTCGGCCAGCGACTTGAAGTTCTCGGCGTAGCCCGCGAACAGCTCGAGGCCCTCGACCGGGGTCTCCAGGGTCACGCCGCCCGAGAAGAGCAGGTCCGAGTCGGAGTCGACGGCGAGGCCGGGGTCGACGCCGAACAGGTCGTTGCGGGAGACGCTCACCAGGAACTGCTTGACCCCGCCCGAGATGGCGAGGGGCCCGGCATAGATGGTGTCCTCGACGTACCACTTGAAGACCTGCTGGGGGAAGTCCCAGTCGTACTGCTCCCAGTACGGCTTCTCGTCGAAGGCGATGTTGACGCGGGGGTCGAGGATGCGGTGCCAGTCACGGGCGAGAATCCGGGTCGAGTCCTCGAACCAGAGGCCGGCCCGCAGGGTGTTGCCGGCGGCGCCGATGGCGCCGGTCCATTCCTCGTCGAGGGTGAAGCCGAGCCGGTCCTTGCCGTAGTGGCTGTGGCGGAACGACTGCACCGCGGTGGCCCCGGGGTGGCACGCGGCGTCGACCTCGGGCCCGCCCGCCCCGTAGTAGTTGAAGATGAACGACGACGTGCAGCCGGGCTGCGGCCCCACCGCCACGAGGTTCCGGTCGACGAAGCGGAGCTGCCCGAGGATGACGCCGCCCCGCACCGGCGGCCCGCCCATCAGCTCCGACTCGGGGCCGCCGCCGTCGTCGGTCACGTCGACGATGTACGGCGGCAGCCAGTCGCCGCGGCCCCGGTTCCGGTGATAGTAGGCGCCGAGGCTCAGGCTGGTGGCGTCGTTGAACGCCCAGTCCGCCTTCAGGTAGCCGAAGGTGTTCTTGCGGTACGTCGACCAGCCGCGCCGGTAGAACTGGTTGAGGTACGGCACCCCGGGCCAGTCGTCGACGAGGCGGTCCCACCGGGGGGCGGTGGCGAAGTCGGCGGCCGAGTAGAGCGCTGGTAGACGTCCTCGCGAATCTGGTCATAGGAGAAGTAGGACGTCAGCTCGAGGCGCCCGTGCGACGAGGCGAGCTTGGCCGCGAGGTGCTCGCGCTCGTTCCGGGCCGCGCCGTGCACCCAGTCGGTGGCGGTCTGCCGCCCCGCCGACAGCCACGCGTACGTCTCGTGGTCGAAGAGCGAGCCGGTGTCGACCCGCATGTAGTGGCGCTCGCCGTCGTTCTCCCCGAGGGTGACCGACGCGGTGTAGGTACGCTCGGTCTCCGGCGCGTCGGTGAGGAAGTTGAAGGTGCCGCCCAGCGCCTCGACCGACCGCGAGGCGACGTCGGCCGTGCCCTGCGACACCTCGACCCCGCCGAGGTTCGCGGGGTCGACGAAGCGGTTCGCCTTGGCCCCGCTCCAGTAGTCGGAGGTGCCGTTGGGGAAGCCGTCGATGGTGGTGCCTATCTGGGCCTCGTTGATGTTGGTCTGGAAGCCGCGGACGGCGACCGAGCTCGACCAGTCGTCGAACCCGTAGGTGTCGCCTTCCTGCACCGACACCCCCGGCAGGTTGTCGACGACGGCGACGACGCTGGTGATGGCGGCCTGCTGCTCGAGCATGGGCTCGGCGACGACGTTGGTGGCGAAGATGGTCGGCTCGTCGGCGATGACCGACACCGCCTCGAGCAGCCGCTCGATCTCGAGCACGACGTCGAGCGAGACCGCGGCGTTGGCCTCGACCGCGACGCGCATCTCCCGCGGCTCGAAGCCGGGGAGGGTGAACTGCACCACGTACTCGGCGGCGGGGAGCATGTCGAAGGCGAAGCGGCCGTCGAGGCCGGTGACGGCCACCCGGGCGGCCGGGAGCGGCCCCCCGGTCACGGCGACGGTGACCCCGGGCAGGGCGCCGCCCCCGATGTCGGCGATCGACCCGTCTATCGCTCCGGCGGCCTGCGCGAGCGCCTTGGGCGCTGGCAGGAACATCGACACCGCGAGGATGCACGCGATTAGGGGCGTGCGCGTCGGGGCGCGGAAGGACGATGGCATGGGTAGCATTCTGCCTCATCCTCGCGTCAGTACCGGAACAGGTACGACAGCTTCGTGAAGAACGCCCGGTTGGTCTGCCGCAGGGCGGTGGTGGGGAAGCGCACGTCGTCGATCAGGTTGCCCTGCCGGTAGTGGTCGTCGTAGCCGACGAAGAAGACGGTGCCGGCGTTGACGCGGTAGGTGAACAGCACGTTGGCGCCGAGGGTGCGGTTCAGCGAGTTGAACTCCATGATGTTGCGGAGGGCGAGGCGGTTGGTGAGCTGGTAGGTCGTGAACGTACGCAGGATCTTGACGTCGAAGACGAGGTCCTCGGTCATCGGGTCGTGCAGGCGGCTGGTGATGAGGGTCAGGTCGGCGCTGAGCCGGCTCGTGGGGCGCAGGTTGGCGAACACCGTGGTGTTGACGGACCGGCCCAGGAACGGGTCGGTCTCGTGGTAGCGGATCTGGTCGCCCCAGTTGAGGAACCCCCCGAAGGAGACCCGGCGGCTGGCGCTGGCCCCGCCGCCGATGAACGCCGACGTCTTGCGGAAGTCGATGCCGCCGTAGCGCTCCATGTCGCGGTTGACATTGGCGACGGTGATGATGCCGTTGGCGAGGGTGGCCCGCACCCCGAGGCCGGACTGCTCGTCCTGCAGGACGCCCCCGAAGTCGTAGATGCGGCCGTAGCTGGCGAAGGGGCCCCAGTTGATGACGAGGTTGTCGGGCCACCAGCGCCAGGCGGCGTTGGCCCGGGCGCTCCGCGTGTCCACCCGCTGCACGAAGCCGGTGTCGGTGCGGAAGTTCGGGTCGACGGTGTCGAAGGTGCCGCCGTAGCTCAGGTTGCGGCCCTGCCGGTTGTAGGCGACGTGGGCGGTCGGCCCGGTGCGCTCGGCCCCCTCCTCGTCGCGATGCTGCGACCCCGCGTAGAGCATCGTCAGCGACGACGTGCGGCCGAGGCGGAAGCGGCCGTCGACGGCGGCGACCCGGCTGTAGGCGTCGAGGAACTCGCGCCCGGTCGCCATGACCCCGAGCGACGACTCCGCGTAGAGGTCGTAGCGGGCCCGCCCGACGAACACCTGCGACGTCTTGCCGATGGCGTCGAGGGGCAGGTCGTCGCCCTTGCCCGGCGCCTCGTCGTTGGCGACGAGAACGCCGAGGGTGGTGTTGCCGACCTTGCCGGTGAGCTTCCCCCCGTAGCGCGGATCGACGATGGTGCGGGTGTGGAGCAGGTTCACCTGTCCCGGGACCGTGAAGACCTCCTGGCCTTCCAGGAAGAACGGACGCAGCTCGGGGTAGAAGAGCGGGAACCGCTGGTTGACCTCGATCTGCGGGGTGTCCGACTCGATCTGCGAGAAGTCGGGGTTGTAGGTGAAGTCGGCGGTCAGGTTCGGCGTCACCCCGTACTTCACGTTCACCGCGCCCTCGGGATGGGTCGCCTCGTCGAACGCCCCGGTCGAGGCGTCGAGCGACCCGATGCGGATGGCGGTGACCGTCGGCAGGATCTCGAGGTTGCGGCTCGTCGACAGGTTCGTGAGCCCGTCGAGCACGCCCATCTGGGTGAGGAAGCCGGCCAGCCCGCGCGAGACGGGCGACCACACGTCGGCCTCGTCCTTGCCGAAGATCGTCCGCACGATCTGGAAGCCCCAGCGGTGGGGCTCGCCCGCACGCCGTTCCGGATAGCGCAGGCTCTTGAACGGGATGGCCATCTCCGCCGTCCAGCCGTCGTCGACCAGCCGGGCCCCCGACTCGAAGAGGGCGTCCCAGGAGAGGTCGCCGGTGGGCGGCGCCCCCAGCGACGCGGCGAGGGCTGCGCTCATGCCCCCGCGGCCGCTGCCCGGCGTCCGGCCGCCTCCGCCGGGCCGCCCCCCGCCGCCTCCGCCTCCGCCGCCCCCGCCGCCGGCCGTGCGCTCCGCGCTCGACTCGAGCAGGGAGTCGCCCTGGACTCCGTAGCCGTTCACCGAGAAGACGTAGGCGCGCTGCTGATCGAGGAACGGATCGAAGTAGACGGCCACCGTGTCGTCGATGAACGTCTGGTCGCGGTCGGCCCGGTTGGCGCGGATCAGGCCGGGGTCGGAGTAGTGCGCGTGGATGCCGAAGTAGAGGTTGTCGTTGTCGTAGGCGATGTAGACCTCGGTGTCCTCGGTGGCGGGGGTGCCGTCGAGGGGGCGCTGCTGCACGAACTCGGAGATGCGCGTGGCCCTCTCCCACACGGGGTCGTCGAGGGTGCCGTCGATGCGGGGGGCGGTGGTGGTGCGTTCGGGGCGCACGCTGGGGCGGCCGGTGAGGATGCCGGCGCCGCTGGCGATGCCGAGGCCCGCGAACCCCGCGGCGGCTCCTGCGGCGCGGCCCGGATTCGGGGCGCCGGTCGGAGCGGGGGACGGCGCCCCACCGGAGCGAGGCTCCGGAGGGTTGCCCGCCGGCGGGCCGGCGGGGCGAGCGGCGGGAGCGTTCTCGACGAGTCGGTCCACGTCCGGACGCCGCGGTCTCGGGAGCTTCCGGGCCGGGAACCGGCCCGCCGCCAGGCCGGCCGCGAGCTCGCCGGCGATGCGGTCCTGCAGCGCGAACACCTCGTGGCGGTCGCCGTCGGTCCTGACCGCGTGGATCACGACGGCGGAAGGCAGGTCGACGATGCGGGCGTTGATGCGGAGCCGTTGCCCGACCTGCTGGAAGCTGCCGGTGACCGCCCGGCGGGCGCCGAGTCGGCGGTACAGCCGTCCGAGGTCTCCGTCTGTGTCCTCGCCGCCCACCGCCACGCCGGGGGTTGCGATCGGAAGCCCGGCGGGGCCGACGACCGCCAAGCCTTGCGCCGCCAGCTCGGCCGTGAGGGTCTCGACGATCCCGTCGCCCAGCCACGCGTCCGCCGGGTCCGGCGACAGGTTGGTGAACGGGAGCACCGCGATCGGATCGGAGTCACGTCCGTCGGCCGGCGCCTGCGCCCCGGCGTCGGCGCCGGCGAGCCCGAGCAGGAGAGAGGCGGCGAGGGTGATGAATGCGAAACGGGTCATGAAACGGGCCGGGTCCGAGGGCCTGCGAGGGCCGCGGTCGTGACGGCAAACGATCTATAGTAGCCTCTCTTGTTTCGGCCAGGAAAGGATGCCGTCATGCCTGCAGCTTCTTCGATTGCCCGTGCCGCCGTGTTCCTTCTCGCCGCCGCCGCCCTGCTCGCCGCCGCGCCCGCTACGGCGCAGCTTCGGCCGGATCCCCCCGGCGCGACCGAGGTGGTCCGCCTGACCGAGCCGCGCATCGCCCCGCTGCCGGAATCGCAGTGGACGGACGAGCACCGCGCCCGGGTGGAGCGCTGGGCGCCCGAGGTGCGCATCGGCAACGCCTTCCGGACCCTGCTGCACGTGCCGGAGCTGGTCGACGCGGTGATGCCGTTCCGCGTCTACATCACCCGCGAGACGACGATTCCCGCCCGGCACCGCGAGCTGCTGATCCTGCGCACGGCGTGGCTCACGCAGAACCGCCAGCTTTGGGCCGACCACGCGCCGACGGCCCGTCTCGTCGGGCTCACCGCCGACGAGGTGAGCCGGGTCGCGGAGGGACCGGCCGCGGCAGGGTGGTCGCCTTTCGAGGCGGCGCTGCTGCGGCTGGCCGACGAGCTGTACCGCAACTCGTCGGTCCGCGACGCGGTGTGGGCCGCCCTCGACGAGCGCTACGACCTGCTCGAGCTCGTCGACGCGGTGATGACCGTCAACCAGACCACCCTGCTGGCCATGCTGTTGAACTCGTTCGGCGTCCAGCCCGACGGCGACGCCCTCGCCCGCTGGCCCGCCGACGTGCCCTGGCGCCTCGACGTGGCCGACCCCGAGCCGCCGCTGCGCGAGCCGCGGGTGGCGCCCCTGGAGGGAGCGGGCATCCGGGTGGGCCGCACCTTCGGACGCCATCCCCGCATGCAGGCGGCGCGCAGCGGGCAGTCGGGCTACGTGAACCGGGTCTCGCCGCTCACCCCCTACTTCCGCGAGCTGCTGATCCTGCGCATCGGCTGGAACTGCCAGGCCGTCTACGAGTGGGCGAAGCACGTGGGCAGCGTGGGCCGCGCCCGCGACCACGGCCTCGAGCCGGAGCGCATCGCCCTCGGGCGCGACGCCGGGTGGGACCCGTTCGAGCAGGCCCACGTGCGGGCCGCCGACGAGATCTACCGGGACGGTATCATTGCCGACGACACGTGGGCGGACCTGGCCTCGCGGTACGACACCCGCGAGATGATGAGCGTGGTGATGACGGTGGCCAACTACCGCCTGGTGTCGATGTCGCTGAACGCCCTGGGCGTGCAGCCCCAGGAGACCGACGAGCTGTTTCCGGCCGAGGCCGTCGCCGCTCTCGCCGCCGGACGATGAGTGTGGCGATGACGGCGGCCGACTGCCGCCTGGCGTCGATGTCGGCCAACGCCTTGGCGGCAGCCGCAAGAGACCGACGCGCTGTTTCCCGGCCGAGGCCGTCGCCGCTCTCGCCGCGAGATGACGAGCGTGCTGATGACGGCGGCGGCCGACTACTGCCTGGTGTGACGTGGCTGAACGCGCCGGGCGCGCAGCCGTAGGAATCCGACGAACTTTCCCGGCCAGAGCCGTCGCGGCTCTCGCCGATCTGATGAGGTGAACATGAACCGCCGATCCGTAGACCGCCGCACGTTTCTGTCCTTGTTCGCTGCCGGTGCCGCCGGCGCCGCCGCCGTCCCCGCGCTGGCGCGCCAGCAGGCCGCCATTCCGCCGTATCAGCCGCGCGACTGGTCCGGCAACACCCCGCTCCGCTATCCCGATCCGGACATCATCGCCCTCGACCCCCGGTTCCGCCGCTACATCCTGTTCAACACCCCGATCCGGCGCCACTACACCGGCACCCTCTGGGCGGAGGGGCCGGCCTGGAACGGCGTGGGCCGGTACCTGGTGTGGAGCGACATCCCCAACAACCGCCAACTGCGCTGGATCGAGGACGACGGCCGGGTCACGGAGTTCCGCAACCCGTCGGGCTACAGCAACGGCAACACGTTCGACCACGAGGGGCGGCAGCTCTCGTGCGAGCACGGGGGGCGCCGGGTGGTCCGCTACGAGCAGTCGGGCGAGGTGACGGTCATCGCCGACAGCTTCGAGGGCAGGCCGCTGAACTCGCCGAACGACATCGTCGTGCACCCGGACCGCAGCATCTGGTTCACCGACCCGCCGTACGGGGTGCGCGGCGACTACGAGGGCTTCCGGGCCGAGGCCGAGCTGCCGCTCTCGGTCTACCGCGTGGACGGCCAGACCGGCGAGATCGCGCGGGTCACCGACGACATCGGGGCGCCCAACGGCATCTGCTTCTCGCCCGACTACGAGCGCCTGTATGTGGCCGACACCGGCAGCGGACGGGAGATCCGGGTCTGGGACGTCGACGGGACCGGCCTCCGCAACGGCCGTCGGCACGTGCAGCTCACCATGCCCGGCGATCCCGACACCATATCGGGCGCCGACGGCATGCGCTGCGACGTCGACGGCAACATCTGGGCCGGCGCCCGCCCCGGCGTGCAGATCGTGGCCCCGGACGGCGACACCATCGGCGTCATCCGGCTGCCCGAGGTCTGCGCGAACGTCTGCTTCGGCGGGGAGAAGCGCAACCGGCTGTTCATGACCGCCAGCCAGTCGCTCTTCTCGGTGTACGTGGGCGTGCGCGGCGCTGGGATCGCGTAGGTCGCCGACGGGCCGTGCGCCGCGGACGCCGACGCCGACCGCTCGATAAGTGCCGGTGTCCGCGGCTTCGACAGCGCAGACGCCTGTTGATGAAGACTTGAGGAGGTTCGGGATGACAGTTCGTGCCTGGTTCGTCGCATGTGCAAGCGTCGTGGTGCTGTTCGGAGCGGGGGAGGCGTCGCACGCCCAGGTGGAGGAGCTGACGCCGGTCACCGACGCCGTGCTCCAGGACCCCGATCCCGCCGACTGGCTGAGCTGGCGGCGCACCCTCGACGGGTGGGGCTACAGCCCCCTCGACGAGATCGACCGCGGCAACGTCGGCGAGCTGCGGCTGGCGTGGTCGTGGGGCATGGAGCCCGGGGTGTCGCAGACGACGCCGATGGTGCACGACGGCATCCTCTACCTCGCCAACCCCGGCAACGTCGTGCAGGCGCTGCACGCCGACAGCGGCGACTTCATCTGGGAGTACCGGCGCGAGATGGAGGAGGCGCGCCGGCCCGCCGCCCAGATGCGCAGCCTCGCCATCTACGAGGACCTCATCATCCTGAACACCGTCGACGCCCACGTCGTCGGCCTCGACGCCCGCACCGGCGACGTGCGGTGGGAGACCCCGGTCATCCCCGAGGAGGACGGCTACGGCTTCTCGAGCGGTCCGGTCATCGCCAACGGCGTCATCGTGGCGGGGCTGCGGGGCTGCGAGCGGTTCCGCGAGGACACCTGCTACATCGTCGGCCTCGACGCCCGCACCGGCCAACTGCTGTGGCGCACATCCACCATCGCCCGGCCCGGCGAACGCGGCGGCGACACCTGGGGCGACCTGCCCCTGCTCTTCCGCGCCGGCAGCGACGCGTGGATTCCCGGCAGCTACGACCCCGGGACCGGCCTCGTCTTCTACGGCACCGCCCAGGCCAAGCCGTGGTCGCGCGACGCCCGCGGCACCGACGGCGACGCGCTCTACAGCAACTCGACCCTCGCCCTCGACCCCGCCACCGGCGAGATGGCCTGGTACTTCCAGCACATCCCCGGCGACAGCCACGACATGGACGAGACGTTCGAGCGCATCCTGATCGACTACGACGGCAAGCAGTCGGTCTTCAGCATGGGCAAGCTCGCCATCCTCTGGGAGCTCGACCGGGCGAGCGGCGCGTTCACGAGCGCCGTCGACCTCGGCTACCAGAACATCCTCGACGTCGACCCCGACACCGGCGCCGTCACCTACCGCGAGGGCATGGTCTCGGGGGTCGGCGAGGAGCTCTTCTTCTGCCCCAGCACCGGCGGCTTCAAGGCCCTCCGCGCGATGGCCTACCACCCCGACACCACCGCGCTCTACATCCCCCTCAACCTCAACTGCGAGACCGCCGCGTTCGGCCCCGTCGAGCGCCGGCTCGGCGGCGGCGGCACCGGCGGGGTGCGGGGACGGCTGAACCACTTCCACCCCGACGCGCCGGGGCAGCTCGGCGAGTTCCAGGCCCTCGACATCCGCACCGGCGAGACCCTGTGGCGGCACCGGCGCCGCGCCCCCTACAACACCGCGGCCCTGACCACCGCCGGCGGCCTCGTCTTCGTCGGCGACTGGGAGCGCTACGTCTTCGCCTACGACGCCGCGAGCGGCGAGCCGCTCTGGCAGAGCCGGCTCACCACCATGTCCAACGGCTATCCGATCACCTACGCGGTCGACGGCAAGCAGTACATCGCCTTCAGCGCCGGCGGCCCCCTCGGTGGCTCGAGCTGGACGAGCATCCTGCCCAACGACCTGTTGCGGGAGATGCGGAATCCGCGCCAGGGCAACGCGCTGTTCGTGTTCGCATTGCCTTAGCCGTCACGCTGTCCGAGGCTCGGGAGCGGGCGCACGACAACCGCCTGACGGCGAAGCGGGGCGGCGACCCGTCCGGCGAGCGTCGACCGTGCCGACGTTCGCGGACTTGTCCGTCAAGGTCGACCAGGGGGGCAGTGGCGCGGCCAGACCCGAGAGACGCGGCGGCGGACCCTGGCGCGGTACGCGGCGCGTCTCATGGGTCGACCCGTCGACCAGATCGACCGGGCGGCGGTGCTCTCGGTGCTCGGGCCGATCTACCGCGACAAGCCCGCGACCGGCAAGCTCTTGCGCGGTTGGGTCCGGGGCGTGCTCCCGGCGGCGCAAGCTCTCGGCCATGTCGACGTGAACGCGGCGGGCGAAGTGATCGATGCGGCATTGCCGAAGACCCCGAAGACGCGAGAGCATCGGCGGGCGTTGCCGTACGCGGAGGTTCCCGCGGCGCTGGAAGCGGTCGAGGCGTCCGGGGCGGGTCTGGCCGTCAAGGCGGCGATCAGGTTCACGGCGCTGACGGCGGTACGCTCCGGCGAGGCTCGCGGGGCGACGTGGGGCGAGGTCGACCTCGAAGCGCGGGAGTGGCGCGTACCGGCATCGCGGATGAAGGCGGGGGCGGAACATCGGGTGCCGTTGTCGGATGCGGTTGTGGCCGTGCTCGAGGGCAGGAGAGCGCATTCTGACGGCGCGGCCGATTCGCTGATCTTCCCCGGCGTGGGCGGGCGGCCGCTCAACGGCGACACCTTGATCAAGGCGCTGCGGAGAGCGACGGGGACGGATGCGGACGTTCACGGGTTCCGGTCGAGTTTCCGCACGTGGGCGGCGGAGCGTTCCGGGGCGACCAGGGACGTGGCGGAGCTGGCCCTTGCCCACGTGGTTGGCGGGGCTGTCGAGCGGAGCTACGCGCGCAGCGATCTGTTCGACCAGCGGCGTGGGCTGATGGACCGATGGGCCGCGTTCGTGACCGACTCCGTGCCTACCCGGTAGCACGTCTTCCGGTCACCGCAATCGCGGCGACGTTCTCGGAGACGTGGCCGTGGGCTAGTGCTTCGTCACGTCAAGATTTTAGGATAGACGGACTTGAGTTTACCGCGCGCATCGTCGACCTGCATCTGCCAGTCGACACCGTGTTGGGTGCCGTTGGCGTCGATGGACCACGCCGACACTTCGCCGTGCAGCGTCTCGAGGTCGCCGATGCGGCGGCCGTGCAGGCATTGGCGCGTCATCGAACTCAGTTCGTTCTCGGCGATGTTCAGCCAGCTCCCGTGCTTCGGCGTGTAGCAGAACTCGAGGCGACGAACCAGTTCCCGAGCCCGGGCCGGCTCGAACACCTCGTTAGAAGGCGCCGGGCGTGTGCGTGTTGAGGTTGTCGCACACCAGGGTGACCTTCGGACAGTCGGCGTAGCGGCCCTCCAACAGGTCGGCGACCTCCACCGCCCAGTCCGCCTTCGTCCGCCGAGCCCGCGCCGTCGCCCGCCGCCAACACGCCAGCGGCTCGCTGAACAGGAAGACCGAGGCCGTGCCGGCCCGTTCGTACTCGTAGTCGACGCGGCGGGGTCGCGCAGCGTGGCGGCCATCGGCGGGCGCGTTTCCTTGACCAGCTGCACCGGCTGCTCATCCATGCACACGACCGGGCAAGCCGGGTCGTACGGTTGCGCATAGGTGTCCAAGACCACCCAGTAATCGATCTTCCGCCGGGTCATCCCCGTTTTTTTAGCGTACGCCGGATGGTCTCGTGGCTGACCGACTCGACGATCTCCAGCTCGACGACCCGGCGCGCCAGCAGCCGCAACGACCAGTTGGCATAGCCCTTCGGGGGCGGCCCCAGACGCAGAGCGATGACCTGCGCCTCCTGCTCGCCGCTGAGCAATTTCGGGACCGGCGGGGAGTCCCGCCGCTTTCGCTCCAGCACCCGCTCGAAGCCGTCCAGCACGCATCGTTGGCGAATGTTTTCAACGGTTTTGGTGCGGCACGACCAGGCGTTGGCGATCTGCTGGTCGGTCCACGCCGGTCCGTCCGCATCGGCCTTCAAGAGGATCTGAGCCCGGCGCACCTTCTGGCTGCTGCCGTTGAGCCTCCGAACTGTATGTTGACAGACCTCGCATTCCTGGTCGGTGAGACGGACGATATACTTTTTTTGCACGGGAACTCTATCGGTTCCGCGTGCCCTAATCTTTAGCCGTGGCGCAGCACTAGGCTGGCCGATACGACAGCAGGAAGCTGCGAACGTGGCGCACCGCCATCGGAATCTTCTCCGGGGTGTCTTTCCAGGGGTACATGCTCAGTTGTCCGTTTGGCGCCAGCATCGCGCTCTCGATCGCGGCATCGTACGAATGTCCCGGGGTATCGTCCGGCAGGACGAGAACCGGCGTCTGACACTGCCTCACGAAGTCCCGCGTCACGGTGAACACGAAGTCAGGGTCAGTGCGGAACAGTCGGTTCAGGAATTGGTCGGCCATTTGCGTCGTGATGTCGGGGTCCCGCTCGACCACTTCTGCACCCCACGAGTTGCTCTGACTCTCATACATGGCGTTCGGCAACTCCGGGCGGAACCCGACCGGCTGCGCCGGCACGGCCGCGACCACGCGATCCGGCGCCCGCTTGATGAGGTTCCAGATGAAGGGTCCCGCAATGCAGAAACCGAGCACCATGAACCTGTCGATCCCCAGGTGATCCATCAGGCCGAGTTGGTCGTCGGTGTAGGCATCCCACGGTCGGTCGACCTCGAGCGGGCCAGTGGACTGCCCGGCTGCGTGGCGCAAGTCCGCGTAGATACAGCGGAACTCTCCGCTGAACGCCTCGATCGTGTTGAAGGGATTGCGGCGCCGGATGCCCTCGATCGTCGAGCCGTTCAACCCCCCGCCCGAGATGAGCAACAGCGGGAAGCCCGACCCTGTCTCCTCATAGCGGATGCGGACATTCCCCCTTTCGTAGAAGCGTCCGCCATCGTCATTGCCGCCCTGCCGCGCGAACATCGCCCCCGGCGTAGCGGCCATTGCCGCCGCAGCGGCGCCAGTCTTCAGCAGCTTGCGTCTGATCGGGTCCACCATACCTCCTCCTCTCGGCCGTGTTTCGCCTCGCTGACACGGCGATCATCATGGGGGACCAGTGTAGCCCATAATGCGGCCCCCATCCTCGGTGCCGAGTCGCCAACCGGGAGCTAGCCGTCCCCGTGCCGGCTCTGACCGGCCGGCTTCGCAGCTGGGGTGATCCGCGATCTGCTCGACCGGCAGCACAGGGAACCGGCGATGTCGAAGGGCGAGGAACGCTCGCGGTCCGTGCTGGCTGCCCTCCACCTTGAACCCCCTTGCAGTCGGCCGGCCGTCGGGTGCCACCGGCTGTCGTTCGGCTCGTCGCCGAACGGCAGCATCGCGCCGCGGTCGTGGTCGGACACGACCACGAGCCCGCGCTCCCGGAAGCCTTCCCCGCAGGGACGAATGCACCCTGAGCGACCCCGGCCGGTTCGGGCGTGAGACGCGCTGCCCCCGTTCCTGTGGGGGCAGGGAGTCTTACGGCCCGGGCCGGGGTCGCTCAGGGTACTTCAACACCGTTTCGGGGTAGGCCACCAAGCTACCTGAGTTTCGCTCCAAGCTCCTGTGAAGATTGGACTTGATGTCTCTCGCTCCCTAGCGAGTCAGGGTCCGCGGTACGGCGTACGTCGGGTTGGGGGCATTTCCGGCCTGGGGGCAGGAACTCAGGCGCTGAGGGGGCAGGAACTCAGGGCGTTTTCGGCGGCCCCGCAAGCGTCGCCGGAGATGCTCTCCGCGGGTCCTGCGGGGACGGTCGGCGGGAGGTCGGCAGCGTGTTCGTTTTGGCGATCCTCGGGATGGGTCTCCCGGACTTTTTTGCCGGGCCACCGGGCCGGAGACATGGACACCCGCCACCGCCAGTTCCATGCTGAGCCGCCGCATCTCCTGGCGAACCGACGCTCGGACAGTGATCGGTAGATCTGTCAACTGCACGCGGCCGCAGCCCGTTTCCGCTATCTTCTGGGCTTGCCACGTGGCAGGGTTGTTTCCGTCACCGTCCGAAGTGGCCGCTGGAACCAACGCCGGCAAGGCCGCCGACGAGGCTGTGTGAAGTGCCAACCTGCGGTCGGTGAACAACCTGACTCAGCGCTCGACCCGGCTCAGTGTAAGGTACCAATCGGTCTCGATGCCCTCGATGCCTGCGACCCGGCCCCCCGTCGATTCCCGCGTGGTCCGCGAGCGCCTCGTCGAGACGCTGCGGCTCGATCTGGTCGGCCCCCGGGCGGGACACGAGCTCGCAGCCGAGCAGTTGCCGGGCCGGGAGCGCCCGTCGAACTGGTACGTCGCCGGCTTCCTCATCCCGACCGGCGCCCCGCCGGAACGGAGCGCCGATGCCGACGAGGACGACGACCTCGACACGGTTCCGGAGTCGGCGGGCCTGACCGAGGAGTCGAACGACGAGCGCAAGGCGGCGCGCAAGGCGTTCTTCCCGTCGTCGATCGGGCTGAGCTTTCTCGTGGGCGCAGCCTGCCGCGAGCTGGCGGTGACGGTGCGCTGGGGCGACTACGCGCCGGCCGAGATCGAGGAAGCGGGCGGCGGCAAGACGTCGGTCTGGCGGCGGACTCCGCACGAGGCAGTGCTGACGGTCCCTCTCGGGGGAGATGCAGGGCCGTTGGTGCGGGATGTCCCCGGCTCGGGCGGGCTGCAGCTTCACATCGTCGAGCGGCCGATCGGCGCGATGGGGACGGAAGGCGCGGAGCTGCCCGCCGGCACGCGCTCGGCGTCGTGTTTCCTGGTGAACCGGCGTACGCCCGACGAGGCGCAGCCCGACTGCGCCTATGCCTTCCAGGCCGAGATCGAGGTGCGGGCGGACGGGGGCTTCGTGCCGCGGCCGGACCTGCGCGGGGCGCACGCGGCGGAATGGGACGACCAGGTCGCCGACCTCCACTACGCCGACACGCCGGAGTACGCGACCGGGCACGGGGTCTCGGCCGAGTGGGACGTCGCGGACGGCGGGTGCCGAGCCATTCGCACCGCCTGGATCGGTGCGGCCGAGGTGGAGAAGACGGCGGCGTCGGACGTTCCCGGGGTCGAGCTGTCGATGGAGGTCCTGGGCCGGCTGGATGGCGGCGAAGCGGCGTCACAGGCGCTCAACCCCCTCGTCGAGCAGTATCGGAGCTGGACCGAGGCGCGGCGGCGCGAGGTCGAGAGCGGTTCGTTGCCGGGTTCGCGGCGGGACATAGCCGAGCAGTTGCTCGACTACGCGACGGTGGCGGCCGACCGCATGGCCAGCGGCGTGGCCCGGCTGGGCGAGGATGCCGATCTGCTGGACGCCTTCCGGGTCGCGAACCGGGCGGTGGCGCGCGCTCTGCACCAGCGGCTCGGCGACCAGATCGAGCCCGAAGGACCGCGCTGGCGGCCGTTCCAGCTTGCGTTCCTGCTGCTGAACCTGCCTGGCCTCGCCGATCCGCGCGACCCGCACCGCGAGACGGTCGACCTGCTGTTCTTCCCGACCGGCGGGGGGAAGACCGAGGCGTACCTGGGGCTGGCCGCGGTGGCGATGGTGCTGCGGCGCCTGCGCCATCCCGGCGACGACGGGCTGGCCGGCGGCGGCGTGAGCGTCATCATGCGCTACACGTTGCGGCTGCTGACGCTCGACCAGCTCGCGCGCGCGGCGGGGCTGGTCTGCGCGCTGGAGATGGAGCGGTGTGAGGCCGGCGGGCGTTATGGCTCGTGGCCGTTCGAGATCGGCCTGTGGGTGGGGAAGGCGGCCACGCCGAACATCCTGGGCCGGAAGGGGGACGGCCGCCCGGACTCGGCGCGTACGAAGGTGACCAGGTTCAAGCAGAACCCGAACAGCAAGCCGTCGCCGATCCCGCTCGAGAACTGTCCCTGGTGCGGACGCGAGTTCGAGCCCGAGTCGTTCAACCTGCTGCCGGACGCCGACCATCCCCGCGAGCTTCGCATCGTCTGCGCCAACTGGGAATGCGACTTCAGCGGCGACCGTCCCCTGCCGGTCATCGGGGTGGACGAGCCGCTCTATCGGCGGCTGCCCGCGTTTCTCATCGCGACCGTCGACAAGTTCGCCTCGCTGCCGTGGGTGGGGCAGTCGGGCGCCCTGCTCGGCGGGGCCGACCGCGCCGACGCGAATGGCTTCTACGGCGCCGCCGAACCGGGGCAGGGGAAGCGGCTGACGGCGCCGCTCCCGCCCCCCGACCTCGTCATCCAGGACGAGCTGCACCTGATTGCGGGGCCGCTCGGCACCATGGCCGGCCTCTACGAGACGGCGATCGAGGCGCTGGCGGTGCGCGAGGTCGACGGACAGGTCGTCAAGCCGAAGATCGTGGCGTCGACCGCGACCGTGCGCCGGGCGCAGGACCAGATACAGGCGCTGTTCGCGCGGGGATTGACCCAGGTGTTCCCCCCGCCGGGGCCGAATCGCCGGGACACGTTCTTCGCCCGGACGGTGCCGTCGTCGGAGACGCCGGCGCGGCGGTACGTGGGCATCGCCTCGCAGGGCCGGAACCCGAAGGTCCTGATGCGCCGGGTCCTGCTGGCGCTGATGGGGGCGGCGCAGCAGGCTTGGCACGAGGCGGGGGGCGCGGGGAACCCGCGGAACCCCGCCGACCCCTACATGACGGCGCTGGCCTACTTCAACAGCCTGCGCGAGCTGGGCGGGGCGCGGCGCATCCTCGAGGAGGAGGTGCGCACCACCGTCGCGCGCTACGGGATGCGGCGCCGGGTCGGCGAGGCGCGCCGCCTGTTTCGCGACCGCACCGACTTCTCCGAGCCGGTGGAGCTGACCTCGCGCGTGTCGACCGACCAGGTGGCCGAGGCGCGGCGGCGGCTCGAGTGCCGGTTCGACGACCGGCGCAACCGCGTCGACTGCGCGCTGGCGACGAACATGATCTCGGTCGGCCTCGACATCCCGCGCCTCGGGCTGATGCTGGTGCTGGGGCAGCCGAAGGTGCACGCCGAGTACATCCAGGCGACGAGCCGCGTGGGGCGTTCCGACGAGGGCCCGGGCCTGGTGGTCACCCTGCTCAACGTCCACAAGCCGCGCGACCGCTCGCACTACGAGCGGTTCCGCCACTATCACGAGACCTTCTACCGCTCGGTCGAGGCGGGCAGCGTCACGCCGTTCTCGCCGCGCGCCCTCGACCGCGGCTTCGCCGGCGCGCTGGTGGCCCTGGCGCGCCACCTCGAGCCGGCGTTGACGCCCGCGCGCGGGGTCGAGCGCATCGGCGACGTGCGCGCCGCCCTCGAGCCGCGGCTGCTCGCGGCGTTCGAAGCCCGGGTCGCGCAGCAGGCCTTCGCCGAGGACACCGAGCGCGACGAGCGGATGCGGAGCGTGCAGGACCGCGTGGGCGACCTCCTCGACTCGTGGCGGCGGGTCTTCGACGACTATCACCGGGACGGCGTCGAAGTGCAGTATCAGCGCTACGAGCTGAAGCAGCCGAAGCCGCTGTTGCGCGAGATGCTGGACGAGCGTTTCGAGACCGAGCATCACCGGAAGTTCCGCGCCAACCGCTCGCTGCGCGACGTCGAGCCCGAGGTCAACCTGTATCTCCACGACCTGCGCCCGCCGCGGCCGACGGGGGCGTCGTGAAGCAAGGAGCGCACGGACAGCTCCGCTGCAGCCAGGTCATCACCACCTACGGCCCCGGCGCTCTGATCGACCTGCCCCAGGAGTCGGCCATCGTGGCCGGGCTCGACGAGTGGCCGCCGACACACAAGCTGGAGGAGGTCGACGAGCCGCGGCTCGCCCGGAAGCTGCGGGCCATCACCGGCGT
This sequence comes from Vicinamibacterales bacterium, assembly GCA_965215105.1. Taxonomy (GTDB): domain Bacteria; phylum Acidobacteriota; class Vicinamibacteria; order Vicinamibacterales; family UBA8438; genus JAJEEA01. Next base: position 2,971,472 of record OZ244051.1, on the reverse strand, counting down.
CGCCGTGCCGCGGATGGTGGCGCCGCCGCCGGTATCGTCCGACCCCGGCGCGCCGCCGGTGGGCATCGGCGCGTGGCGCTTTTCCGAGTGGTTCGTCGTCCAGGAGGCGGAGCCGGGCGACGGACACGTCCGGTCGCGTCGGCTGGTGCACCGCAAGGCCCTCGACGACCACCGCCGTTTCGAGGGCCGCCGGGTCGTGGCCACCCGGTTCGTTCGCGCCTGCCCGCGGGGGCACGTCGACGACGTCGACTGGCGCCGGTTCGTGCATGGCCCCCGCAACGACTGCCCGCCGACCCGCCCGCTGTGGCTCGACGAGCAGGGGACCACCGGCGATCTGGCCGATCTGGTCGTGCGCTGCGAGTGCGGTGCGTCGCGCCGCCTCTCGGACGCCAGCATGCGGGAGCACACGCCGCTCGGGACGTGCTCGGGCGCGAGGCCGTGGCTCGGGCGCGGCGCCAACGAGGACTGCAACCTGCCGAGCCGGCTGCTGGTGCGTACCGCGTCGAACGCCTGGTTCCCGCAGGTGGTCAGCGTGCTGTCGCTGCCCGAGCGGGGGTCGGCAGTCGAGACAGCGGTGCGGGAGCTGTGGGACGACCTGCAGATCGTGGACGACGCGGCAGACCTCGCGTTCATGAAGAAGAAGCCGAAGGTGGCGGCGGCGCTCGCCGCGTTCGCCGACGACGAGATTCTCGCGGCGATCCGCTCCGTGAAGGGCGCCACCCCGGGGACCGAGCGATCCGTGAAGGAGATCGAGCTCGAGGCGCTGCTCGCCGCGCCCGAGGGCTACGGCGACGACGTGCCCGTCGACCAGAACTTCCATGCACGCCGGCTGCCCGACTCGGTGTGGCGCCGGTCCGAGCGCAGCGCGGGCATCGAGTCGGTCATCCAGCTCCACCGGCTGCGCGAGGTGCTGGCCCTGGCCGGCTTCACGCGGTTCGAGGCGGTGACGCCGGACATCCACGGCGAGTACGACTCCGACGTCGAGCGTGCCGCCATCGCCATCGAGCCGGGCTCGTTCCCGGCGGTGGAGAACCGGGGCGAGGGTCTGTTCCTGCGGCTCCGCGCAGACGCGGTCGACGCGTGGCTGCGGCGCCCCGCGGTGCGGGCGCGCCTCGACGCGCTGGGGCGAGGCCACGCCCGGTGGGCGCTGCAGCGGAAGCACGCGCGGCCGTTCCCGGGCGGCCCTTACATCCTGCTGCACACCCTCTCGCACCTGCTGATCCAGTCGCTGGCGATGCACTGCGGCTATCCGGCCAGCTCTCTCCGCGAGCGCATCTACGCGGAGGACGATCGCTACGGCCTGCTGATCTACACGGGCAGCCCCGACGCGGAGGGGACGCTGGGCGGCCTCGTGCAGCAGGCGCGGCGGCTCGAGGAGCACCTGCTGCGCGCGCTCGCGGCGGGCGGGCTCTGCTCGAACGACCCCACCTGCGCCGAGCACTCGCCGGGCGACAGCATCGCCGAGCGGTGGCTGCACGGCGCCGCCTGCCACGCCTGCGCGCTCGTCGCCGAGACGTCGTGCGAGATGCGCAACGACCATCTCGACCGGGCCCTCGTGGTGCCGGTGCTCGGCGTGCCCGACGCCGCCTTCTTCGGTCCCGCCGCATGATCGAGGTGCTGCTGGCGCTGCCGTCGCACGGCACCCCCCGGCCTGCTGCCAGGGTGTGAAGCAGCCTCATGACCGAGGTGCTGCTGGCGTTGCCGTCGCATCTGCGGAAGCGACTGCAGAGCGCTCTCGAGACGGGGACGCTCGGACCACCCTACCGGCCGGTCGCGGTGCGGGCAGCTTTGGGCGGAGCGCCGGAGAGCGAGGCGGTGGCGGGGGCGCTGGTCGAGTTGGACGGCCTCGGCGTCTCCGGGCCGGCGTGCGCGGCCTGGCTGCGCGGTTTCGACCGGGCGGCCGGGCGGCGCGCCGCGCCCGACTTCGTGTGGTCGGGGCCGGAGGTCGCCGGCCTCCACGCGCGGGACACCCGGCGGGTCTACGAGGAGCTGCTCGGGTCGGCGGCGCGCTCGGCGTGGGTCGCCACCTACGCCTTCTTCGACGGCCCGCGGGCGTTCGAGGTGTTGGCCCGGCGGATGGACGAGACGCCGGGCGTGGCCGTCACGCTGCTGCTGAACGTCCAGCGGCGGAAGGGCGACACGACCGGCGCCGATCACCTGGTGCGGCGGTTCGCGGACCGCTTCTGGGAGCAGGAGTGGCCGGGGGCGGCCCGCCCTCGCGTCTTCTACGACCCGCGCTCCCTCGACCCGGATGGTGGCGCCGGCGTTCTCCACGCGAGGGCGGTCGTCGTCGACGACGAGGCCGTCTTCGTGACGTCGGCCAACCTGACCGAGGCGGCGCTCGACCGCAACATCGAGATCGGCCTCCTCGTCCGCGACCGGGCCCTGGCCGCGACGATGACCCGCCACTTCACGACGCTGATCGAGCGGTCGCTGCTCCAGCCGTTGCCGGCGTGACGTTCGTCTAGAATGTCGGCGGTCGCTGTCACCATTCCCTGGTCCTTCGCGCGCGTCATGGCTCGACCCGATCCGATCGGCACACTTCCGGAAAGGCCTCCCGAGGTCGGCGAGCTGGTCCAGGTGCGCTCCCGCCGGTGGCTGGTCGAAGAGGTCACGCCGTCGGAGACGTCGGGTCAATCACCACTGGTGACGCTGGCCTGCGCCGACGACGACGCGCAGGGGCAGGCGCTGCGGGTCTACTGGGACTACGAGATCGACCGCCGCATCCTCGAGGAAGAGGGGTGGGAGCACCTCGCCGAGAGAGGCTTCGACGACCCGCGGTGGTTCGCGGCGTTCCTGCACACGCTGCGCTGGCACTGCGTGACGGCCACCGACTCGAACCTGTTCCAGGCACCGTTCCGCGCCGGCATCCGCATCGACGCCTACCAGATGGAGCCGCTGCGCAAGGCGCTGCGGCTGCCGCGGGTCAACCTGTTCATCGCCGACGACACCGGGCTCGGGAAGACCATCGAGGCGGGGCTGATCGCCCGCGAGCTGCTGCTGCGCCGCAAGGCGAAGACCATCGTCGTCGCGGCCCCGCCGTCGGTGCTCGAGCAGTGGAAGGGCGAGCTGGAGGACCGCTTCGGGCTGGTCTTCGAGATCCTCGACCGCGCCTACCTGACGCGCATGCGCCGCGAGCGCGGCTTCGGCGTCAACCCGTGGATGACGCACAGCCGGTTCCTCGTGTCGCACAACCTGCTGATCGATCCGGGCTACGCCGACCCCATGCGGGCGTGGCTCGGCCCCCTGCGGCCGGGCAGCCTGCTCATCCTCGACGAGGCGCACCACGCGGCGCCGTCGAGCGGCGGGCGCTACGGCATCGAGTCGAAGTTCACCCGCGCCGTCCGCGACCTCGCGGGGCGCTTCGAGCACCGGTTGTTCCTGTCGGCGACGCCGCACAACGGCCACTCGAACAGCTTCTCGACCCTGCTGGAGCTGCTCGACCCCTACCGGTTCACCCGCGGCGTCAAGGTTCGGGGCCGGAAGGCGCTCGAGGACGTCATGGTCCGGCGCCTCAAGGAGGACATCCGGGTGACGCAGGGCGGCTTCCCCGAGCGGCGGGTCGAGCGCGTGGTCATCGACGGGCTGCCGGCGGACGCCCCCGAGCTCGAATTGTCGCGGCTGCTCGACGAGTACCGCACGGCGCGCGAGCAACGGCACGCCAACGCCTCGGGGAAGGCCCAGGCCGCGGCGGGCCTCCTCGTGGTCGGCCTGCAGCAGCGGCTGCTCTCGTCGGTCGAGGCGTTCGCGCGCAGCCTGGCGGTGCACCGTCGGACGGTCGAGCGCCACTGGAACGCGAGCAGGCCTCGGTCGCTGAGGGGTGAGGCGTCCGGTGGGGCCTCGGCGGCGGAGCAGTCCCGGGCCACTACGGGCGAGGTTGTTCGGGGCCGTTTCCCCGCGGATGATCCTCTGCTGGCGACGGAGCAGTTCGGGGCCCCCACGGGCGAGGGAGCCCGGTGGTACCTCGGCGACGGGCAGCCCCGCTCGCCGGAGGCTGCGGCTACGGGGCAGTCCCGCACGCCAGAGGCGGCGGCGTCGCCGAACGACGAGCACCAACTCTTCCTCGTGCCGCCGGCCGCCGACGACGAGCGCGGCGGGCAGCACGCGGAGTTGGCGGAAGCTGAGGAAGAAGCCCAGATCGAGGCCATCACCGAGGCGGCCGAGTCGGGCGCGCCCGATCGCGGCGCGGAACAGGCGGAGCTGTGGCGGCGAGAGCAGGCGCTGCTCGACCGTATGGAGGCCATCGCCGAGCGGGCCCGGCACGTGCCCGACGCGAAGACCCGCCGGCTCATCGACTGGATCCTTGAGCGGATGTGCCCCGAGCTGCCGCCGTTCGGCGAGCCGCCGCGCGGCCGCCCGCCGCGCTGGAACGACCGCCGCGTCCTCGTCTTCACCGAGAACCGCGAGGGGACGAAGCGCTACCTGCGGGCCATCCTCGAGCAGGCCATCGCGGGCACCGACCGCGCCGACGAACGCATCGAGGTCATCGACGGGCTGACCCAGGGCGCCCGCCGCAAGGAGATCCAGCGCCGGTTCAACGCCGACCCCGCCGTCGACCCGCTGCGCATCCTGCTCGCTACCGACGCGGCCCGCGAGGGGCTGAACTTCCAGGCCCACTGCGCCGACCTCTTCCACTTCGACCTGCCGTGGAACCCCGGCCGCATCGAGCAGCGCAACGGCCGCATCGACCGCAAGCTGCAGCCGGCGGCGGAGGTGCGCTGCCACTACTTCGTGCTGCCGCAGCGCGAAGAGGACAAGGTGCTGGAGGTGCTCGTCCGCAAGACCGAGACCATCAAGCGCGAGCTGGGCAGCCTGTCGAAGGTCATCGACGACGACGTCGAGCGTCGGCTGCGGGGCGGCATCCGCCACCGGGACGCCGACCGGCTGAAGCACGCCATCGAGAACGCCGACCTCGACGAGGTCCGCCGGCAGATCACCGAGGAGGAGCTGGAGGCGGCGCGCGACCGGCGCGACGACCTGACGGCGCAGGTCGAGCGGTGCCGCAACCTGCTCGAGCGCTCGCGGACCTGGGTGGGGTTCGAGGCCGAGCCGTTCCGCGACGCCCTGTCGTGCGCGCTGGAGCTGCTGGGCGCCGAGCCGCTGGCGCGGGACGGCGGGGGTAACGGCGGCGGCCAGGGGCGGGCGACGTGGACGTTCCCGGCCCTCGACCGGCGGACGGGGGCCGACCCGACGTGGGCGGCCACCCTCGACACCCTGCGGCCGCCGCGCCGGCGCGACCAGAAGCTGGCCGACTGGCGGCGCGAGGCGCCTATCCGGCCGGTGGTCTTCGAGGACGCCGGCGTGCTCGGCGACGACACCGTCCACCTGCACCTGGAGCAGCGGGTGGCCCAGCGCCTCCTCGCGCGGTTCCGCGCCCAGGGCTTCGTCCACCACGACCTGTCGCGGGCCTGCCTCGCCCAGGCCCGCGACTCGATTCCCCGTGTCGTTCTCCTCGGTCGCCTCTGTCTCTACGGGCGCCGAGCCGAGCGGCTGCACGAGGAGATCGTCCCGCTGGCGGCGCGCTGGGTAGAGCCGGCGCGGCGGAGCGCCGCGCTCAAGGCCTATGCCCGCGAAGCGGAGGCGCGCACCCTCCAGTTGCTGGAGCAGTCGCTGGCCGGCCGACCGGAGTGGATGCCGCACGAGGTCATCCGCACCAAGCTGTTGGCGACCGCCCCTCGCGACGTCGAGGAGCTGCTGCCGCAGCTCGAGCCGCGGGCCGACGAGATCGCCGAGCTGGCGACGCGCCGGCTGAGGGAGCGGGGAGAACGGGAGGCACGCGACCTGGAAGAGACGCTGCGCCGCCAGCGCGAGCGCATCGTCGAAGAGCTCTACCGCCACGAAGGCCGGTACGCCCAGATCACCCTGGACTTCGACGACGACGAGCGGCGCCAGCTCCAGACGAACATGCGCTACTGGCGCACTCGCCTCGACCAGTTCGACCGCGACCTGAAGCAGGAGCCGGGCCGCATTCGGGGGTTCTACGAGGTGCAGGCGACACGCGTGGAGCCGGTTGGCCTCGTGTACCTGTGGCCCGAGACGAACTGAGCGGTTCCTCCCGCCGAGTGCCGTGTCGAGCCGGTCGACGACACGTCGACCCATTGACACGCTGTCGGTTGGCGCGTTAGGCTTGGAAGTCGGTTCCCAAGGGAGCCGGGCTTCATTCCCCCGGGGTCTGGTGCCTTCGTGCACTACACGCCGGGGTTTTTTTCTGTCCGCGCGATGGCACGTCGGGCGACGCTCTTCATCGACGGCAACAACTGGTACCACGCCCTCAAGGGTCTCGGTTCGGTGGACCTCGGTCGACTCGATTATCGAAGACTCTCTCTCAAGCTGGTCGGGCCGCGGCAGTGGGTCGGCACGCGGTACTACATCGGCCGCGTGCCCCAGAGCGGAGATGTCACGCTCTACACCAGTCAGCGTCGCTTTCTGGCGAAGCTCGAGTCCGAGCCGCGTGTCAGCACCCACCTCGGCCGCCTGGAACCGCGGCCGGCGACAAACCCGACCGCACGCGATCTGCGGTCCTATCTCTCCAATCTGAGAACGAAGATCGATTTCAGGGTATTCCAGGACCTGATGAGGCTGGCGCGGCGGCAGCAGAAGACCACCGTCTTCGTGGAGAAGGCAGTCGACGTGATGCTCGCCGTGGACCTGGTGGTCCTGGCTGAACGTGACGAGTTCGACGACGCCTACCTGCTTTCGGCCGATGGCGACTTCACGCCCGCTGTCGAGCACGTGCGCTCGCGCGGCAAGAGGGTGTACGCGGTCTCGGCGTCGTCCGGGGCCCGGCTCGCAGCGGCGGTGAACTCGTTCATCCGAATCCGTGCGTCGTCGTGGTTCGACGACTGTTACGATGCGTCCGTGTAGCTCGCGGTGCCGACGATAGCCGAAGGGATCATGACGGCGAGCGGCGGATCAAGCAGGCTGGCGATGAGCGGCTGCTTGACCGCACCGACGTAGCCGATGCCGAAACGCGACCCCCAGATCGACGCCCACCTGGAGTGGATCGGCTTCGTCCGGCCGACGGGCCTCGTGGTGTCGGCGGCGGCCCTGGTGCGGGCGGGGGCGGTGCTGCCGCGCGACCCCGAGGGGCAGCGGCGGCTGCGGGCGTGCGTGGCCGAACGGCGGTTCCGGCCCGACGGCGAGCCCGAGCCGTGGCTGCCCGACTTCCCGGCGTTCGCGACGTCGGTGCTCGGCTGGAGCTTCTCGCCGAAGGGCTACGCGGGGACGGCCGAGAGCCCGATTCCGCCCGAGCTGGAGACGCCGCTGCAGGAGGGCGGCGAGGTGCTGCGCCCCGACTTTGCGGTGCGCGAGCGCGACCCCCGCGACGACGGGTCGCGGTGGCAGCTCCTGGTCAAGGTGCTCGCGCCCGGCGACGACTTCGACCGCGTGGCCGGCGGGGCGGGCCGCCTGGAGGTGTCGGCCCACGGCCGGCTGGAGCGGCTGCTGCGGCAGACCGGGGTGCCGGCGGGGCTGCTGTCGAACGGCCGCACCCTGCGGCTCGTCTCGGCCCCGCGGGGCGAGAGCTCGGGCTGGCTCGACCTGCACGTGGCCGACATGCAGACCACCGCGGGCCGGCCCATCGTGGCGGCGCTGCGGCTGCTGCTGAGCGAGACGCGGCTGCTCGCCCTGCCCCGCGAGAAGCGCTTCGCGGCGCTGCTTGCCGACAGCCGGCGCTTCCAGAACGAGGTGAGCGAGCGGCTGGCCGAGCAGGTGCTGCACGCCCTCTACGAGCTGCTGCGGGGCGTGCAGGCGGCCGACGACGCGTGGGACCGCGAGCTGCTGCGCGAGGCGCTGGCCGAGCGCCCCGACGACGTCTACCACGCGCTGCTCACGGTCATCCTGCGGCTCGTCTTCCTGCTCTACGCGGAAGAGCGGGACTTGCTGCCCGAGGGCGAGACCTTCGCGCGCCACTACTCGCTGGCGGGCCTCTACGAGCGCCTGCGCGAGGACGCGGCCCTGCATCCCGACACCATGAACCAGCGCCACGGCGCGTGGGCGCAGCTCTTGGTGCTGTTCCGGCTGTTCCACGACGGGGCCGAGGCCGACGGGCTCCACCTGCCGCGGCGCCTCGGGGTGCTCTTCGACCCCGACCGGTTCCCGTTCCTCGAAGGCCGCCGGGCCGGCGGCGCGCGCCAGGGTCACGATCGCGTCGAGCCGCCGCTGGTCCCCGACGGCACCGTCTACCGGGCCCTCGACAAGCTGCTGGCGCTGGACGGCGAGCGCATCTCGTACCGCGCCCTCGACGTCGAACAGATCGGCTCCGTCTACGAGACGATGATGGGGTTCCGCATCGAGACGGCGACGGGTCGGTCGGTGGCGATCAAGGCGCAGAAAAAGCAGGGCGCGCCGACCACCGTCGATCTCGAGGCGCTACTCGGTGAGGCGGGCGGCAAGCGCGCCAAGTGGCTGCGCGACCGGACCGACCGCACGTTGACCGACCGGATGCGCAAGCCGCTGGCCGCGGCCCAAACCGTCGCCGACCTGCACGTGGCCCTGCAGACGGTCATCGACGCCGCCGCCACTCCCGACCTCGTGCCGACCGGGGCAATGGTGCTGCAGCCCAGCCAAGCCCGCCGCCGCTCGGGGTCGCACTACACGCCGCGCGAGCTGACCGAGCCCATTGTCCGCACCGCCCTCGAGCCGATCCTGGCCCAACTGCGGGGCCCCGGCGGCGAGCCGCCCACGGCCGAGGCGATCCTCGACCTGAAGGTTTGTGACCCGGCGATGGGCTCGGGGGCCTTCCTCGTCGAGGCGTGCCGCCAGCTCGGCGACGCCCTGCTCGACGCATGGCGCGCCCACGACGCCGCACCCGCGATGGAGGCGGGCGACGACGAGGTCGTCGTGGCCCGACGCCTCATCGCCCAGCGTTGCCTGTACGGCGTCGACCGCAACCCGATGGCCGTCGACCTCGCCAAGGTGTCGCTGTGGCTGGCCACGCTGGCGAAGGAACACCCACTGACCTTCGTTGACCACGCGCTTCGGCATGGCGACTCGCTGGTGGGGCTGACGCAGCGGCAAATCGAGGCGTTCCACTGGGAAGACGGGGCCGAGCCGCTGCAGCAGGGGATAGAGACGATCGAGCTGCGCAAGTGCGTGGCCCGAGTGGCGAAGCTGCGGCAGCGGATTCGCGAAGCCGACAACAGCGTCTCCGACTGGGAGCAGCACGACCTGTGGGACGAGGCGCGGTTCGAGCTCGGCAAGGTGCGTCTGTTCGGAGACCTCGTGACAGCCGCCTTCTTCCAGGGAAGAGTATCGAAGGAGCGGAGCGCCAAGCGTGCGGAGTTCGTTGGTGCGTTGCTAAATGGGGAAATCGAAAGCTGCCGGGCTCGGGCCGAGCCTCGGCCCGCGGGCGACCCCTGGCCGACGCCGTTTCACTGGGAAATCGAGTTTCCGGAAGTGTTTAGTAGGGATGGGCCAGGTTTTGACGCCATCGTCGGCAATCCCCCATTCCAAGGCGGACGCAACATTGCGGCAAGTCACGGTGAAGCGTACTGCGCATGGCTCCGAGCGCTACACCGAGGCTCCAACGGAGGTGCCGATTTAGTTGCTCACTTCTTCCGTCGCGCCTTCGATCTAGTACGCAGGTGCGGTACATTCGGTCTAATTGCGACCAATACGATCGCCCAGGGCGATACGCGAGCCACGAGTCTCCGCTGGATCTGTACTCATGACGGGGAGATCTTCTCGGCGCGAACAAGGGTGGTCTGGCCGGGACAGGCCGCCGTGGTTGTGAGTGTAGTGCACGCTCGGAAGGGGCACCTGCAGCAACCGAGGCGACTCGATGGCCGCGAAGTACGACAGATTACTGCATTTCTCTTCCACCGCGGTAATCATAGTGACCCCGTGCGGCTGTCGGCGAACGCACACCAGAGCTTTCAAGGCAGTATCGTCCTTGGAATGGGATTCACCTTTGACGACATGGATAGCAAGGGTGTGGCATCGCCTTTGGCTACGATGCGCCATTTGATTTCCAAGAATCCGCGTAACTACGACGTGATATTTCCTTATCTCGGTGGGCAAGAGGTCAACGCTAGTCCAACACACGCACACCGTCGGTACGTGATCGATTTCGCGGAGCGAACCGAATCGGAATGTCGGCGACAATGGCCCGAATTGATGGAGATCGTAGAACAAAAAGTTAGACCGGAACGAGAAAAAAAAGACGCTAAGAAGTACCCACGGATGGTGCTTGAGTGGTGGAAACACTGGAACGCCAGACCGGAACTTCGCTCCGCGGTAGCTGATTTGGATAGAGCACTGGTCGTCTCACGCGTCGGGCATCACGCCGCTTTCACTTTTGTCCCGACCAATGCGGTCTACGCTGACTCGTTGGTTGTTTTCCCCGCGAGGACATATGCTGCGTTCTGCGTACTACAGTCTCGACTCCACGATATCTGGATTCGCTTCTTCGGTTCGTCCATGAAGGACGACCTGAGGTACACTCCTTCGGACTGCTTCGAGACCTTTCCTTTTCCAGAGGCGTGGAACATCGATGCTCTTCTCGAAGATGCGGGCAAACAATACTATGAGTATCGTGCTGCACTCATGAAGCGAACGAATGAGGGCCTCACGTCCATATACAATCGTTTTCATGACCCCGAGGACAGACGGGCGGACATAGAGGGCCTGCGCACGTTGCACTGTGGGATGGACGGGGTGGTGCTTCGGATACTCGGATGGCAGGACGCAGCCGTGAAATGCGAGTTCCTGCCGGAGCATGCTGCCGTCGACAACGAAGACAACAGTCGGTCGCGCTGGCGGTATCGTTGGACCGACGATGTGAGGAACGAAATGTTGGCTCGATTGATTGAGCTCAACGAGGTTCGCGGCGCCGAGGAGGCGCGTGGGCGCGGTCCGGGTCGGGCGGCGCTGCTGCCGTAGGAATCCGACACGCAGGGGTTGGTTTGTCAGGGGTTACAGATGCAAGCGAGAGAATTGGGAACTACTCGGGGTGATGACCGGTATGCTAAGCTTATCGAAGTCGCCGCGCGGCGGGCCCCTGTGACCACGTTGCAGGCGGCAGTGGCGTACGCGACACAGAGTGGAGTTGCGGAGCTGTGTGAGTTGATGAAGGGCGTTGATGGATGGAAGACGGCACGCAAGCAATGGTTGGTGGGCATCGACTATTGTAGGTCCGATCCACTTGCGTTGGACCATTTGAGAGAGCTAGGCCGATCGCAGGTGCGGATTTACGACGGCCGATACGTGGTTGGTCGACAGGGTTGCGCGCCGAGAGTTTCGTACCACCCGAAACTGTATATGTTTGGTGGGGAGAAGGGAAGAGAGATCGTTGTTGGCTCTGGGAATCTCTCGCATACCGGTCTCAGGCAGGGTATAGAGGCCGGCGCGCTCATTGGCTGTAGCGGCCGGGATGAAGTGGCCGCGGTCGATGAGTGGTTTGGAGACCTTTGGGGCGCATCGGTGGCGTTGGACGCCATAGCGGAGAGTTATGCAAGGAGCTATCGAGCTATATCCCATAGACGGAATCCGGTGCCTCTTGAAGAAGACGAGGTGCCAGAGAGCGCGACGTACCACCTCTCGGCCAGCGAACTGAGGCGGCTGCGGGTTTGTCGTCATTTCTGGATTGATGCTGGCAAATTGCATCACAATCGAGGGCGGGGTAGGCCGGGCAATCAGTTGATGATGAAGCGAAACTCGAGAGTCTATTTTGGATTTCCTGCGCGGGACGTGGAGCGTGATACTTGGATTGGATCCATTGCCATTTCCTACGAGGGTGAGGTCAGGGAGGACTGTTCTTTGCGATTCAGTAACAATTCGATGGACGTACTGACATTGCCCATCCCGGGTCGCGGCGGACCACCCAAGTACGACGGAGAGTTGCTTCGCTTTAGGCGAATCGGAGTGCGGTTTTTCGAATTGGTTGTGGGCGCGGGGAGCGACGGGCGAAAGTGGAAGTCGCAGTCGGAGAGAATTGAGGCCGCATTTGAGATGGCAAGCGGTAGACCGTGGGGCGTGTATTGAGACTTGCGTGCATGGTGGCGTTTACGCCTTCGCGGAATAGGCGCTTGACGGGTCATTCCCGCGTCACAAGGGCGCGGGTTCAGTGCGAGCGCTTTGTATACATCGGAAACCACCGTCCGGGGGATTGTCGGATAAGGGCACAAGTACTACAAACCGGCGATTTGGTCGTGGCGGCGGCGCGGGGTCCGGTGCGGGCGATTGGGGTTGTCGGACAGCGCGACGAGGACCAGGATTTTGGGTTTCGGGTACGCGAGGGCGAGCCGTACAGGAAGCTCAACGACGAGGTCACGCTGGTCGTTTAGGCTGAGGGGCGTTCGGGTCGGCTTGTCAAGGGGACATGGCCGCGGTGTGGCTGTGGGCGCTCGTGAGGCTCATGGGGTCGGACGGATGAATTTGTGCGCGGGGATTTTCGCTTGCTTTCAGCCTGCCCGTTCGTGTCGCCGCGACGCGTTGATGCTGTGTTGACGGAATGTGGTTTCGCGTAGTTCCGAATTTTCGCAAGGTGTGGATTTCATTGGACCCGGCGAGCGGGCTCGAAACGCTGATTTTGCTGATTGGGAATCAGCAGTGTCTTGGGACGCTCCGCGGCTATGCACGGCAGTCGGTTCGGAGTGTCCGCGGAGGCGCTGGTAGTACCGGCGGATTTCGTGGGGTCGGCGTGGAGGGCGAGCGTGGGGTTGTGATACAGATGGGTGCTCAATGCCGCCGGGCAGGAGCTTGGGTGTTGGCGAGCTGACGGACGTAGCGAGGAAGACGAGATTCAAGCCGAGGTTGACGCTGGGGCGGTCGACGACCGCGGGTGAACGTGGGCGCCGAGGGGCAGGTTGCCCCAGGTTTCGTGGCCGGAGTGCACGAGGGCGGGCGAGCCGGCGCCGGCAGAGTTCCGGGCCGGTTTCGGCTCGTGGACGACGATGACGCACGCGTGGGGCTTGGGCCTTGGGGGCGGCAGCTCGGGGCGGAGAGCGTTTTGGCGGTGGCTCTTGGCCAATCAACGGCGAGGGGAGGGGTGAGGGCAGGGCGGGCGCAGCGGGCGGCGACTGGCGCGCGCAGAGGGCGGCGACTGGCGCGCGCAGAGGATCGGGCTGGCCCCCGTCGCAGGCGTCGGTGTCGGCTCGCGTTGACGTGGAAGGGTGGGTTCGCGCCGCGTGCGGGGTTTCGGTCAGCTTGGTGATACGGCGGGCGGGAGCGGATGCGCGGGAGGGTCGATCGCGGTCCTGGTCGGCGCTAGAACGGGTCGGGCTGTCGGGCCGGCTGGATTTGTGGGCGTTGATGGCGTCCGATCTAGGGCTAGCGAGGCTCCGCCTACTGGGAAACTCACGTGTTGATCACGGATTCAGGCGGCCTTCACTTCGACAACGACGCCGAGATCGTGCAGCCGCCGCAGGAGGCGCTGCTTGGCGCGCTCCTTGTCGCGGTCGGCCAGGTAGCGACCGCCGAGGTCGCGGTAGTCCGTCTCGTCGCGGAGCATGAAGTAGACAGCGGTCAGCATGGAGGCGGCGACCGCGATGATCGCCTTCTTCGGGCCGCGCCGGCCTTTGAGGCGCCTAAATTGGGATTGCAGGTAGCTGTCCTTCTTCCGTGTCGCCGCCCACGCGGCCTGGACCAGCGCCGTCTTCAGCCACGGGGTCGCATGACGGATCCGGGTCGAGCGGCGCTTGCCCGCACTCTCGTCCAGGCGCGGGCACAGGCCCGCCCACGAGACCAGATGGCCCGCACTGGGAAACTGCGTCATGTCCACGCCGACCTCGGCGATGATCACCCGCGCGACCGTCTCACTGACCCCGGGTATCGTCGTCAGCCGGTCGGCCGCCTCGCGAAAAGGGCGCAGCACCTCGTCGGCCTGCCGCTCGACCTTCTGCACGGTGGCGCTCAGCGCGTCGATCTGCGCCAGATGCAATTCCAGCAGGAAGCGATGATGCGCCGTCACCCGGCCGTGCACCGCGGCGACGATGTCCGCGCGGCCGGCCTTCAGGCGCCCGGTGGTGCAATCGGCCAGCCGCTCGGGGTCGGTCTCCCCGGCGATGAGCGCCGCGAGGACCGCCCGGCTGCTGGCGCCCAGGATGTCGGTGACCACGCGCGTCAGCTTCACGTTCGCGTCTTCGAGTGTCTTCTGCAGCCGCTGCGTGTGCCGCGCGATCTCAGCGACGAGTTGCTTGCGGGTCCGCGTCAGGTCGCGCAGTTCCTGAATCGGGGCCGGCGGCACGAAGCTGCCCGAAATCAGCCCGTGCGCCAGCAGGTCGGCGATCCAGGCCGCGTCCTTCTGGTCGCTCTTGCGGCCCGGAACATTTCGGATATGCCGCGCGTTGGCGAGCACCAGCGTCAACGACTCTTCGTCTCCGAGGATGTGCCACACCGGTTTCCAGTACACGCCGGTCGCCTCCATCGCCACGTGCGTGCAGCCGGCCTCGGTCAGCCACGCCGACAGTTCGAACAGGCCCGCCGTCGTGGTCGCAAACTCGCGGTGTTCGGTCGTAACCGTACTACCCGCCGCCACGCGCACGCACGCGGTCACTTGCCGCGAGTGCACATCCAACCCGGCGCATCGACGATGCAAGACTTCCATCCGTCACCTCCTGATCGCAAGGGCGCTGGCGTGGAGTCCGCAGATACGCAATCTACTGGACGCGCTCACCGGACAAGCCGGTCTCGCAATACGGGGTGCTCGCGGGACTCCCGGTCCAACTCAGACACGAGCTCTCGGCACCAAGGAAAAGCCGACCTCTGGGCCAGCGCCAAGCCCCTACACGATACCTGTTTCATCCATACGCGGGTCCGGCCCTGCCGGGTGGAAAACTCAGACCGACGAGGCATGTGGGCCTCGGCGTCTGCTGACGGTTGGAAGCGGACTCCGACCGCCGCTCCAGCCGCGGCACGAAGCCGCCTTCATGGTCGCCCGGAGGCGATGGTGGCCGTAGAATGGCCGGTGAGGAGCCCATCGACCGGAGTCCGACCATGAAGGTAGCACGTTCCGTCGCCGAGGTGTTGGCAGAGCACACGACGCTGACCCTGGAGTGCGTCGACCGGATGTACCTCAACGTCTACGTGCCCCTGCTCCAGCGGGCCGCGGGTGCGGCGTACTTCTTCCGCAAGATGCGAGGCGCGGCCGTGCCGTCCTCGGCCCTGATGGCCCCCATGACCCAACGCTTCGTCGACGCCATCAAGAGCTTCGCGGCCCGCAACCGGGTCGAGATCGTGTCGTTCCGGCGCGGCGAGCGCAAGGACGACCGTACCCGGCAGTACCTCCGCCACTGGACCGGCGGCGAGGGTGTCCTCTACATCGGCAAGGCGCAGGAGAAGGCGCGGGTGGTGCGCACCGAACGCCGCCACGACCCCGCCACCGGCGACACCTATCCGTGGCTGGTCACCTCGACGGCGATGGTCAACCAGTTCTACTTCTACGCCGTCGACGACAACTTCGGCCCGTTCTTCCTGAAGTTCTGCTCGTACTTCCCCTACAACGCCAAGCTGTGCGTCAACGGGCACGAGTACCTGAAGCGGCAATTGACGAAGCGGGGCGTCGCGTACCAGTCGCTCGACAACGGCATCCTGCGCTGCCCGGACCCCGAACAGATGCAGCGGCTGGCCGACGGGTTGACGGCGGGGAAGGTCGATGCGCTGCTGCGCAAGTGGCTGGCCCGGCTGCCCCACCCCTTCGCGGCTCGCGACCGGCAGCAGGGCATCCGCTACGACGTTTCGATTCTCCAGGCCGAGTTCGCTCTGACCCAGGTCTTCGACCGGCCCGCGCAGGGGCGGGTCTTCTTCGAAGAGGTGGTGCGCGAGAACCTCGACATGGGTCGGCCCGACCACGTGCAGTTGATCTTCGACCGGCGCGTCAACCGACGCACGCCCTCGCGGTATCGCACCCGCGTCATCACCGACGGGGTCACCCCGTCGCTGCACGTCGACTACAAGCACTCGCGCATCAAGCAGTACCACAAGGAGGGCCGCGCCCTGCGCACCGAGACGGTCATCAACGACACCTACGACTTCGACGTCGGCCGCCGGCTGAGGAACCTCGATGCTCTGAAGGAGATCGGCTTCGCCGCCAACCGACGCCTGCTCGGCGTCCAACGCCTCAGCCACGACTGCACCCTCGGCGCCGACGTGCTCGACCGGTTGCACCGTCCGGCCCTCATCGACGGCCAACGCGCCTCGGCCCTGCGCTTCGGCGACCCGCGGGTGCAGGCGCTGTTTGCCGCCCTGCTGCGCTTCGACCTGCTACCCTGCGGCTTCCGCAACCGAGAGCTGCGCGAGGCCGGCTCCGCTCTGCGGGCTCTCGCCCGACGACTACGGCGCCGGACGGATGACCTACGACCTGCGTCGGCTCCGGCTGCGGGGACTCATCGAACGCATTCCTCGCACCCAGCGGTATCGGCTCACCGCGGTAGGGCTGTGTGTCGCTCTGGCGTATCACCGCACGCAGGCGCGCGTTCTCGGCCCGTGTTGTCGGCCACCCTCGACGGGGAATCGACCACGCGCCTGCGTGAAGCCGTCGCGACCTACGATCGGGAGGTCGACCACCTGTGGCACGGACACCTGCTCGTCGCGTAGCCGCCGACCGGAGACGGGAAACACCCAAGGAGACGCTGACGCGAAACTTGACTCACCTGTAAAGATCACGCCTGTTCAAGGAATCTAGGGGGCGTGGCGCGGGCATTCCGGCAGCTTCGCGACGGCGGGATGGGCGAGGCAGAGGCGCGGGCGGTGTCCGGATTCGAGTCGGCCGGCCGGGTTGTCGATCTCACGGTAGAGTCGCCCGCCGTGCAGAACATCAACCGTCACGTGTGGGAGCTGCTTGCGGCCGTGGGCGTTGCCTTGATGGCTTTACGCATGGCCGGACGAAGAGCGTCAACCAAGCGGAGTTGTTCGGCTTGGGGGCTGGCGTCGCAACGGCGGGCGTTCAGTGCTGGCGTGACCCGCGCGGCTTGCACGCCCCCCGGTGACCTCGGGACGGGTCGGGACTCCCCCCCCCGGGACCCCGGGACGCCCGGGACGGCGGGACCCGGGACCCGGGACGCCGGGACGGGCCCCCGGTAACAACGACCCCCGGCCGTGGGCCGGGGTGGCGCGTGGGTGGAATCGTGGGTGTACCCGGCGCGTCCTGACAGAAACGCCAACGAAACCGGGGGTTTTTCGCTATGTTCGCGCTATCGTTGCCCGAGTAGCCCATGGGCGTTCTTGCGGAACTCGGAGTACGTCGAGGCGGGTGAACGTCCGGCTCGCAGCAGGAGAGGTCGGCGTCGACGAGTTGCAAGCACTCGCCGACAGCCTCGCCGACGAGATCCAGGCTCGGCGCCGGGAGTCGGAGGCGGTGAGGATGACGTTCACGTTGGGCGACTACACCCGGGGAGTCGAGGAAGGCTGGCCGGCAGAGGACACCTACCGTTGGATCGTGTGCCAGCTCCCGCGGAGCTTTCATGGCCGCAGCGCGGCCGAACAGCGAGCCGCGCTCGCCGAGCGGGTGCCGTTGACGGGCACGAAGTGGGATGCGCTGCTGGCCGCCATGGTCGAGCACGTGGCGTGGCTGCACGGGCACGAGCGGCCGGCGTGGGTGGACGAGCGGGAGCGGTTCCTCGACACCACCTGGGTGGTGGCGGACACGCCGTGGACGCGGCTGTACTCGGTGATCTTCGCGCCGGCGGCGTTCCTGCGGCACGGGGCGATACCCGACCCTCGGGATCTGGACGCACGAGGGGGAGAGCGTTTTGAGTGGACCCCTTGGCCGTGAGCAGCTCGTGGAGCTGTTCGAGGAGCTGTCCTCGGAGCTGGCAAGGCGGGGCGCCCGGGCGCATGTGTACGTGTTCGGTGGCGCGGCGATGAGCGTGGCGTTCGACCGGGGCCGAACCACGGTGGATATCGACGTGCGGGTCGACAGCGGCCGCGAGAAGCTGATGGAGGCGGTCGACGCAGTCGGCCGCCGGCACGACTTCGAGGCAGGGTGGTTCAGCGAACCGTTGGCCGTGGTGTTGCCGCGGGGGTCGGACCAGAGGGCGGCGACGTTGTACCAGTCGCAGTACCTGACGGTGACCGGCGCATCGGCGAAGCACCTGCTGGCCATGAAGCTCGTGGCGGGCAGGTTGAAGGACCATGGTGATATCGCGATGCTGTGCAAGGAGTTGGGCCTGACCAACGAGCAGCAGGCGCTCCGGATCAAGGACGACGTGTTGCCGGGCGTGCCGGTCAACCGGCAGGCGCGCGAGGCGTTGGCGAAGGTGTTCGGGCGCGACCTGGGGTACGAGCGGTAGACACCGCGGGTGCGAGGAAGCGCAGAATCGGTCGCCTCCCGCCGGCCGGCCCGGGTGTCGAGGACGAAGCGGCGGGAGGCGCGTTCCTGCGGTGCGGACCTTCGAGCTGACCAGCGAGGTGATGCTGCCCCGGCCACGGGCCGAGGTGTTCGCGTTCTTCGCGGACGCCCGGAAACCTCGAGCGGCTGACGCCGGCGTGGCTCCGCTTCGCGGTGCTGACGCCGGGGCCGATCGCGATGCGGCCGGGCGCCACCATCGACTACCGGTTGCGGCTGCGCGGCGTGCCGATCCGGTGGCGGAGCGAGATCACCGCGTGGGAGCCGCCGTTCCGGTTCGTGGACGAGCAGCGGCGCGGCCCGTACCGGTGCTGGGTCCATGAGCACCGCTTCGAGGAGCGGGACGGGTGCACTGTGGCGAGCGACCACGTGCGCTACGCGGTCTGGGGCGGGCGCATCGTCGACCGCCTGCTGGTGCGGCCCGACATCGAGCGCATCTTCGAGTACCGGCGCGCCGTGCTCCGGGAGCTCTTCGGAACCGCAGGCGACTGAGCCCGCCAGGGCTTCGTCCGGGCCGGTCGTCGATGGCGCCGCACCTTCGGAACCCGGGGGGGGGGATGGCCGTGCTCACCCTGGCGCGCAGGAGTAGCCGATGCAGATGCGAGCGCTGAAGCCGGTCGTCGTCGATCAGGCAGCGGTCGACTGGGAAGGTTGGGACGATCCGGCTCTCGCCGCCCGGAGCGGGGTGCGGTGGAAGCTGCTCGTCTGCGCCGATCGCGGCCCGAGCGCGGGTCTCGTCACCGGGGTGGGGGAGGTCGCGCCGGGCGGGACGCACCTGCGGCACCACCACGAGCCCGAGGAGACCTACTACGTGGTCAGCGGCAAGGGCCGCGTCGAGATCGACGACGTCCGGACGGACGTCGGCCCGGGAACGGCGGTCTTCATTCCCCCGAACGCCACGCACGCCCTGCATTGCACCGGCGCCGAGCCGCTGGTCTTCGTCTTCAGCTTCGCGCGGGATCGCTACGCGGACGTCGTGTACCACTTCGACGAGTAGCGGCTGGTCGTCGGCGGGACGGGCGTTCTTGCCGGACTGGCGGTGCAAGTGCGGCGGCCGGCGGCGAAACGCGGCCGGCCCGGGGGAGAGACAGCTACCCGATCGGTGGGTCGCAAGCGGGCGAAGGGGGGCAGCGGGTGGCCGGCGGGCCGCGGAGAACCGCGGCCCGCCAGGCTTCGGACTAAAGGCTGAAGCCGCGCTCGTCGTGCAGCGCCAGGTCGAGGCCTTCCGACTCCTCCTCGGCCGTGACCCGCAGCCCCATCGTGGCGTCGAGCGCCTTGGCGAGGATGAAGGTGAGCACGCCCGAGTAGGCGATGGTGGCCCCCGCGCCGATGAACTGCAGCCCGAGCTGCGACCCGATGCCCGCCTCGAGCCCCGAGCCCCCGAACGCCTCGGCCGCGAACACGCCGGTCAGGATGGCGCCGATGAAGCCGCCCACCCCGTGGACCCCGAAGACGTCGAGCGAGTCGTCGTAGCCCATCTTGCGCTTGAGGCTGCTCGCCGCCCAGTAGCAGAGCACGCCCGACGCCAACCCGATGGCGAGGGCGCCGACCGGCCCCACGAAGCCCGAGGCCGGGGTGATGGCGACGAGGCCGGCGACGGCGCCGGTGGCGATGCCGAGGACGCTCGGCTTGCCGTGGATCGTCCACTCGGCGGTCATCCACGCGAGGGCCGCGGTGGCGGTGGCGATGTGGGTCACGGTCATCGCCATGCCCGCCACCCCGTCCGCGGCGAGCTGGCTGCCGGCGTTGAACCCGAACCAGCCGACCCACAGCATCGAGGCGCCGACCACGGTCAGGACGAGGCTGTTCGGCGCCATCGGCGTCGTCGGATAGCCCTGCCGCTTGCCGAGCACGATGCAGAGCACGAGGGCGGCGACGCCCGCGTTGATGTGGACGACGGTGCCGCCGGCGAAGTCGAGGACCCCCATCTCGCCGAGCCAGCCTCCGCCCCAGACCCAGTGGGCGACCGGCGCGTAGACCACCGTCACCCAGAGGGCCATGAACAGCAGCATGGCCGAGAACTTCATCCGCTCGGCGAACGCGCCGACGATGAGGGCCGGCGTGATGATGGCGAACGTGAGCTGGAACATCTGGAACACCGATTCCGGGATCGAGCCCGAGACGGTGTCGACGCCGACGCCCGACAGGAAGAAGTTGCCGACCCCGACGAACGCGTTGAGGCCGCCCCCGTCCCCGAAGGCGAGGCCGTAGCCGTAGACGGTCCAGATGAGCGTCACCAGGCAGGTGATGACGAAGCACTGCATCATCACCGACAGGACGTTCTTGGCCCGCACCAGGCCCGCGTAGAAGAGCGAGAGCCCGGGGATGGTCATGAACAGGACGAGGACGCTCGACGTCAGCATCCACGCGGTGTCGCCCGAGCTCAGGCCGTCCTGGGCCCAGGCCGCGCGGGGGAACGTGACGGCGAACGCGCCGGCAAGCGCGACGAAGAACGCTCTCGACTTGAAGGTCATGCGTATCCTCCTTCTCCAGACACGATCAGAGACGCGGGAATCCGTTCGACGCTTCGCCCGTGCCGCGTCGGACGCCAGGGATGTCCCGTGACGGGTCCGGCACGGCGCGGGGCGCCGGCTGCTAGAGCGCGTTGGATCCCACCTCGCCGGTCCGGATGCGGACCGCCTGCTCCATGTCGGCCACGAAGATCTTCCCGTCGCCGATCTGGCCCGTCCGCGCGGAAGTCTTGATGGCGTCCACGACCGCGTCGAGGCGGTCGTCGGCCACGACGATCTCGAGCTTGACCTTAGGCACGAAGTCGACCGAGTACTCGGCCCCCCGGTAAATCTCGGTATGGCCCTTCTGGCGGCCGAACCCCTTGACCTCGGTCGTGGTCATGCCGGCGACGCCGAGACGCGAAAGCGTGTCACGAACCTCGTCCAGCATGTGCGGCTTGATGATTGCGATGACCTGCTTCATTGCTGCGGCTCCTTCCTCGGCATGTGCCGCGAGTCCCGATCGCGGCACGCGCACTCCACCAACGACGCCCCGGATGGGGCGCCCACTATATCAAGAGATGGCGAGATCGAGAGATCGTGGGGAGCGAGACCTGGCGATCGCGAGGCGGGAGAGCGAGATCGGGAGGCCGCCTCGGCCGGGCCGTCGACTACGACGCCGCCTCGGCCGTCCTCGCCGCCCGGGCGCCGCCCGCCACCACCGCGTCGTCGGTCAGGGGCGGCGCCTCGGGCGCGAACGCCGGCTCTTCCTGTCCGAACAGCCGCCGCATCGTCCGCTGGACGTCGTCGAGGATGAGGTACGCCGTCGGCACCAGGATCAGCGTGATGAAGGTCGCGAAGAGCACCCCGAACGCCAGCGAGACCGCCATCGGCACGAGGAACGCCGCCTGCATGCTGCGCTCGAGCATCAGCGGCGCGAGGCCGAAGAACGTGGTCAGCGACGTCAGGAGGATGGGCCGGAACCGGTTGCTCCCCGCCTCGCGGATCGCGAGCTGCAGGCCCGCCGACTCGAACGCGTGCCGGTCCCGCGGCTGTCCGCCGGCCTGCCGCACCTTGCTGCCCACGTCGTCGTGGACCTTCCGCGCGCGGTTGATGAAGTCGACCATCACCAGGCTGTCGTTCACGACGACCCCGGTCAGCGCGACGAGCCCGAACATCGACATCATGGTGACGTCGAGCCGCATCACCATGTGCCCCCAGATGGCCCCCACGAGGCCGAAGGGGATGGCCGCCATGATGATCAGCGGCTGCACGTACGACCGCAGCGGCACCGCGAGGAGGGCGAAGATCATGAGGAGGGCGAGGAGGAAGCCCCACTGCAGGCCGCCCACCGCCTCGACCTGCTCGGCCTGCGCGCCCTCGAACGTGTAGAACACGCCCGGGTAGTCGGTGAGGACCTCGGGCAGGATGCGCGTCTGCAGGTCGGCGATGACCGCGCCGGCCGACGTCACGGCCGGGTCGACGGCGGCGGTCACGTTCACCGCCCGGTTGCGGTCGACCCGCTTGATCGACGCGAAGCCGCGGCCCGGCTGGACCTCGGCGACCTGGCTGAACGGCACCTCGCCGCCGTTGGGGGTGCGGATGCGCATGTTCTCGAGGTTGCCC
The DNA here is from genome assembly GCA_965215105.1 of Vicinamibacterales bacterium. Classification (GTDB taxonomy): domain Bacteria; phylum Acidobacteriota; class Vicinamibacteria; order Vicinamibacterales; family UBA8438; genus JAJEEA01. The sequence continues at coordinate 2,949,113 of OZ244051.1, read as the reverse complement.
AGCGACCGGCGGTCGTCGCGGGGGTAGCGCACCATGACCCGGATGTCGTCGCGCCCGCGCTGGATGCGCTGGGCCTCCTCGCCGTAGAAGGCCTGTCGCACCTGGCGGCCGAGGTCCTGCAGGGTCAGGCCGAGGGTCTCCGCCGCCGGCTTGATGCCGAGCTGCATCTCGACCTTGCCGGCCCGGAACGAGTCGGAGATCTCGTAGACGCCGGCGTACGCGGTGAGCCGGCGCTTGACCTCGTCGGCCGCCGCGCGCAACTGCTCGATGTCGGGCCCCGCGAGCTGCACGTCGACGTCGTCGCCCGGAGCCATGAGCGACATGTCGAAGTTGACCTCGACCGCTTCCGGGATCGGGTCGGTCGCCTCGCGCCACATCAGGCCGAGCTGCTCGCTCGTGAACGACCGGGTCTCGGCCGGGGCGAGCTCGACCGTCACCTCGCCGAGGTTCGCGGCGCTGGCCACCTCCATCGGACCCATCGGCCCGCCGCCGCGCGACATCATCGGCTGGTCGCCGACCGACGCCGACACGTGGCGGAAGTAGTCCATGCCGGTTTCCTGCTGCAGCCGGGCGCGGAGCCGCGCCGCCCCCGCCTCGAGCTTCTCGACCGCCCGCGACGTCGACTCGACGGGCGTGCCCTGCGGCATGGTCAGCGACGCGGCCATGAAGTCGGCCTCGATCGAGGGGAAGAAGTGGAAGCTGGTCCACCCGCCGAGCACCATGCCCCCGGTCACGATGAGGGTCGACAGCCCCACCGCGGCGGTGACGTAGCGCCAGCGCAGCGCGGTCTCGAGCAGCGGCTGGTAGACCGTCTTGACGAAGGTCTTGAGCCCGTTGGCGAAGAACTGCTGGAACCGGTGCCACGTCCCCGACGTGCGGCGCTCGCGCATGTGGGCGAGGTGGGCGGGCAGGATGCCGAGCGACTCGATCAGCGAGAAGAGCAGGCAGGGGATGACGACGAGGGGGATGACCCGGAAGATCTTCCCCATCATGCCGGGCACGAACATCAGCGGCATGAACGCCGCCACCGTCGTCAGGACCGCGAAGGTCACCGGCTTGGCGATCTCCCGCGCCCCCTCGATGGAGCCCCGCAGGGCCTCGCCGTGGTTCTCCTGGTGCCGGAAGATGTTCTCGCCCACGATGATCGCGTCGTCGACGACGATGCCCAGCACCAGGATGAACGCGAACAGGGAGATGACGTTGGCCGACACGTCGAACGTCGGCATCAGCGCGATCGCCCCGAGGAACGAGATGGGGATGCCGAGGCTGACCCAGAACGCGAGCCGGAACTGGAGGAAGAGGGCGAGGACGATGAAGACGAGCACGAACCCGGTGGCGCCGTTGCGCAGCATCAGGGTCAGCCGGTCGGCGAGGATCTCCGCCTGGTCCTGCCAGATGGTCAGCGAGATGCCCTCGGGGACCCGCGCCTGCATGTCCTCGACGTAGCCGTTCACCGCGGCGGCGATGTCGAGGGCGCTCTGGTCGCCGGTGCGGAACACCGACACCATCACCGTCGTGTCGCTGTCGAAGCGGGCCTCCTGGTCCGTCTCTGCGAAGCCGTCGACGACGTTCGCCACGTCGCCGAGCCGCAGGCGGGAGCCGTCGGCGCGGGTCCACAGGACGAGGCTCTCGTACTCGTCGCCGCGGTAGGCCTGGCCGATGGTGCGCAGCAGGATCTCGCCGCCGTCGGTGCGGACGGAGCCGCCGGGGAGGTCGAGCGACGAGCGGCGCACCGCGTCGGCGACCTGGTCGAAGGTCATGCCGTGGCGCCGCAGGGCGGTCTCGGAGACCTCGATGGAGATCTCGTAGGGCGGGGCGCTGACGATGTCGACCTGCGTGATCTCGGGCAGGACGGTCAGCTCGTCGCGCACCTGCTCGGCGATGGCCTTGAGGGTGAAGACGTCGGTGGCGCCGGAGATGGCGATGTCGGTGACCTGGTTGCGGGCCATCAGCTCGCGGATGATGGGCTCCTCGGTCTCGATGGGGAACGTGGTGATGGCGTCGACCTGGTTCTTGATCTCGTCGACGACCCGCCGGGCGTCGGCGCCGAGCTCGAGCTCGACCATGACCGAGGCGCTGCCCTCGGACGCCGTCGACTGGATCTCCTTGATGCCGTCGACGCCCTGAATGGTCTCCTCGATACGGAGGATCACCCCCGACTCGACCTCCTCCGGGGCGGCGCCGAGATAGGGGACGTTGATGCTGACCCGGTCGAGCTCGATCTCGGGGAAGACTTCTTCCTTCACCGCCTGCGTGGCGATCAGGCCGCTCATGATGATGAAGATCATCATCAGGTTCGCGGCGACCGGATTGCGAGCGAACCAGGCGATGCCGCCGTTCATGACTGTTTCCCTTTCCGTGATCCCGTCCCGGAGCCGTCGTGGATCCCGTCCCGGAGCCGTCGTGAGAAACGGGGACCGCGCCGCGCCGGCGCAATGAGCGTGGCAGGCTCGACTCGGGCTCGTGCTCCAACGCGACACGCCCGCCGAAGGATGCCGGGGGCGCAGCGCAACTGCACCACGCAACTGCACCAATAGTATTAGACGACGCGGCCGCGCCGTTTATTCCATCGCCCGGCCGCGGCGCCCTGTCTCGCGGCGACGACGACCCCGGCGCTCCAACGACATGGACGATGCCGCCGCGCCGCTTGTTCCGTCGCTCGGCCGCGGCGCCCTGTCGCACCGGCATCCCGGCGCCCTCGGGCGCCCGCCGGTCCCGGTGCGACGCGGGGCGCCGCCGCGGGCTGCCAGTGTCCCGAAACCGGGGTTCCCGGAACGATTCTCGAGCGGCATTACTTCAGCTCTTGCAGTTATTTGCCGCGACCAAGACGTTCGCGAACCTCACGGCCGGGACACTAGACGCGGTGGTAGTCCCCCTGCCAGTCGGTGATGAGCTTCTTGATGGGGGTCGCCGCGGTGATGTTCTCGTCGAGCACCTTGCGGGCGAGGTCGGGCAGCTCGGCGTCGCCGGCGAACCGCAGGCCCACCATCTGCTGGGGCGTGAACTCGTCGATCCGGCCCTGCAGGTCGTCGGGCAGCAGCTCGCGCATGCGCAGGCGCATCTCGACGCGTATCACGCGGTCCTGCGCCTTGAGGGCGAAGCCCCGCGCATACACGAAGAGGATGAGCAGGGCGACGGCCACCAGCACGTCGAGCAGGGCCGGGAACGACGGGGCGCGCAGGTTCCAGACCGCCCAGACGAGGTTGACGAGGAAGATGGGGCCGGCGACGTAGTGGAAGATGGGCACGAAGCGGGCGTGGTTGTCGAAGTTCTGCTTCTGATCGGGCATTGGTGAGCCTCCTGGGAGTCGCGAGCGGCGGTCCAACCCACTATGATAGTGCCTGTGCCGTCACGACCGGCATTCGGAGGTAAAGGTGCATGAGCGATCTCGCGTCGAAGCAGTGCGTGCCCTGCCGGGGCGGGGTTCCGCCCCTCGCCGGCGAGGAGCTGGCAGGGTACCAGCGGCAACTGGGGGGCGGCTGGGAGGTGGTCGACGGGCATCACCTCGAGAAGACCTACCGCTTCGAGGACTTCCGGCAGGCCCTCGACTTCACGGTGCGGGTCGGCGAGATGGCCGAGGAGCAGGGCCACCACCCCGACATCCTGCTCGCCTGGGGCCGGACCACCGTCACCATCTGGACGCACAAGATCGACGGCCTGACCGAGAGCGACTTCGTCTTCGCGGCCAAGGCGGATCAGCTCGAGTCGGTCTGAGCGCGGCCCCCGCCTGACGGTGACGGTTCCGCCCAGGCGACGGGGTCGCCGACGGCGACGCGGCCGTCGTCGAGCACCTCGGCGAACACGCCGCCCCGCCATCCGGGGTCGAGGGCGGCGCGCAGCCCCGGTTCGGCCTCGTCCATCCGCTCGCACGGTCGGGTCTCGCCGCGCACCCGCAGCCGGCAGCTCCCTACCTGCAGGATCCGGTCGCGGGTGTGCGCGAGGGCGACCCCGCTGACGAGCAGGTTGGCGCGCCTCTCGCCGGGGTCGACGGCCGCCCCGAGCGCCTCGACGACGCGGTCCCACTCGGCGGCGGCGATGATGGTGACCTGCCGCCAACCTCCCTGATTGGCGTTGCCCACGATGCCGGCGCCGCGCCGGAGCTCGGCGGCGTCGGCCGGGTCCATCGGACTGCGGTGGAACCGCTTGACCCAGATCCGTTCCAGACGTCCCATTCTCCGCTCCCATCGATCGGTCGTCGTCGGCCTCCGCTCGGCGCCAACCGACCCCGCGGGGAGTCTGCGCCTCGTCCGGAGGCGGCGCCGTTCTGCCGAGCAGACTCCTAGTGTAGGATCATGGGTTGATGACTACGGAGACCAGCACCGCTGAGACCAGGGCCGCCCAGGCGAGGACCGCGCTCGACGCCTGGGTGCGCGAGATCATCGAGTGGCACTTCAACCCCGACACCGGGTGCCCGTTCTGGCTCGACTGGGCGCGCGGGGTGGGGTGGGACCCGCGGGGCGAGGTCCACGGGTTCGACGACCTCGCGAAGTTCCCCCACTTCGAGGACGAGAAGCTGCGGGGCGGGCCCGTCCGCCGCTGGGTGCCCAGGGCCTACGCCGACCGGCCGACGTTCGTGTTCGAGACCGGCGGCACCACCGGCATCCCCAAGAGCCGGGTCGCCCAGGAGGACTTCCGCATCGACTACGAGCTGTTCTCCGAGACCCTGCCCGACGAGCACTTCCCGAAGGGCAGCAACTGGCTCATGCTGGGGCCGAGCGGCCCCCGGCGCCTGCGGCTCGCGGTCGAGCACCTCGCCCAGCACCGGGGCGGCATCTGCTTCTGCGTGGACCTCGATCCGCGGTGGGTGATCAAGCTCATCAAGAAGGGCTGGATGGAGCACCTGAAGGCCTACCAGGACCACGTCATCGACCAGGCGATCACGGTGCTGTCGGCCGGGCACGACATCAAGTGCCTGTTCTCGACCCCCAAGCTGCTCGAGGCCCTCGCCAACCGCCTCGAGGCCGACGGGTCGTGCCTGAAGGACACCGGCATCACCGGCATCTTCGCCGGCGGCACCGAGTTCACGCCGCAGTGGAACCGCTTCGCCCACGAGGAGCTGCTCGACGGCATCTACATGACGCCGACCTACGGCAACACCCTCATGGGGCTCGCCGGCAGCCCCCCGAGCGGCCCCGAGAACGGCTACAAGATCACCTACTACGCGCCGCAGCCGCGGGCCGTCCTGCAGGTCGTGGACCCCGACGACGCGGACCGGGTGGTCGGATACGGCGAGACCGGCCGGGTGATGCTGACCACGCTGACGAAGGAGTTCTTCGTGCCGCGTTTCCAGGAGCGCGACGAGGGCGAGCGCGAGCCGCCGTGCGGGCAGTATCCGTGGGACGGCGTGAGCGGCGTGCGCCCCTTCAGCCGGCTCGCGTCGGCGACTACGGTGGGAGTGTACTGACGTGATCCACTTTCCGATTCTGCGTTGGGGACAGGAGTACAAGAGCCTCGAGCTCGCCAAGGTCGAGCACTTCCTGACCGGCGAGCCGGTGGCCGAGGTCAGCCAGGCCAACCCCGGCATCGTCGCCCGGGACCTGAGGATGGGGGCGAACCGGGCCCGCGACGTGCTGCGGGAGATTCCGTGCGCGGACCTGCTGGCGATGGTCAAGAAGGGCGGCGAGCTCTTCAAGTCGGCCGACCTGCCGCTCGGCGACGGGGTCCAGACCCCCGACGACTTCGTGCGCCAGCAGTCGGCCACGACGGGGCTCCCCGAGCACCTGTGCCGCATGAACATGGGCAAGCTCGAGTACGTGCTGACCCACCTCGACGACGTCCTGCGCTCGCTGACCCGGCGCCTCGACTACGACATCCTCACCCGCGGCTACGGGGAGGAGGACGGGGTGATGCGCAGCTACCAGGCGACGACGCCGGTGCTCGGCATGGTGCTGCCGTCGAACTCGCCCGGGGTGCACAGCCTGTGGCTGCCGATCATCCCGCTGCAGATCGGGCTGGTGCTGAAGCCGGGGCCGCAGGAGCCGTGGACCCCGTGGCGGATGGCCCAGGCGTTCTTCCAGGCGGGGGTGCCGCGCGAGGCCATCGCCCTCTACCCGGGCCTCGGCGAGGTCGGCGCCGCGGTGCTCAACAACTCGCCCCGGAGCCTCATCTTCGGCGGCACCGCCACCGTCGAGCAGTACGCCGCCAACCCCGGCGTCCAGGTGCACGGGCCCGGGTTCAGCAAGATTCTCATCGGCGACGACGTGGTCGACGACTGGGAGCGGTACCTCGACCTGATGGTCGAGAGCGTGGCCATCAACAGCGGCCGCGGCTGCATCAACTGCTCGGGCATCTGGGCGTCGCGGCACACCCGCGAGATCGCCGAGGCGGTGGCCGAGCGCGTCGGCCCCATCGCCCCCCTGCCTCCCGACGACCCCAAGGCGGAGCTGGCCGCGTTCACGGTGCCGGGACAGGCGCCGGCGATCTCGGCCGACATCGACAACGCCCTCAAGGAGGACGGGGTCGAGGAGGTGTCGGCGCGCCACCAGGACGGCGGGCGCCTCGTGTCGATGGAGCGCTGCGACTATCTGCGCCCCACCGTCGTGCACTGCGGCTCGCCCGACGCCGCGATGGCCAAGAAGGAGTACATGTACCCCTTCGTCACCGTCGTCGAGTGCCCGCAGGACAAGATGATCCGGGCTATCGGGACGACCCTCGTGGCGACCGGCCTGACCGAGGATCCGGCCTTCTCGCGGGCCCTGCTCGACGCCCGCAACATCGACCGGCTCAACCTCGGCCCCGTGCCCACGACCCGGCTCAACTGGCTGCAGCCGCACGAGGGGAACATCGTGGACTTCCTGTTCCGCCCCCGGGCGTTCCAGCAGGCGTCGTAGAGCGGTCGGTCGACGGAGGTCCTGGAGTCTTGTGCGGTAGAACGCCGCGGACGCCTGGAGGGGGTGGTCGGGCGGCAATCGGAGCCGTAGGCGACGATTCCGGGCTGGGGACCGTCCGGGCCGAGGACTCTCGACCGGGAGATCAGTTGTGAAGACCGGGTGCGTTGATGTGAGACTTCAACTGAATGCTGATCTCGTCGACGCGGCCGGTCAGCCGCGTGAACTGGTACGCGTTCCACAGGCCGGCCACCGCACCGACCACGCCGCCGGCGGCGGCACACGTCAGCAGGACGAGTTCCATAGTTGCGCATGTTATCACACTGCCCGGGGAGGTCCCAGTGCTCGAAGTCACCGGCCTCGCGAAGTCGTATCCGACGCCGCGGGGCGCCCTCGACATCCTCTCCGGGGTCGATTTCGCGCTGAGACCCGGTGAGGCGGCCTCCATCGTGGGGCCGTCGGGCAGCGGGAAGAGCACCCTGCTCTACATCCTGGGCGCCCTCGAGCCGCCCACCGCGGGCAGCGTCACCCTCGACGGCGTCGACCCCTTCGCCCTCGCGTCGGCCGAGCTCGCCGCGTTTCGCAACCGGCGGGTCGGCTTCGTCTTCCAGGACCACCTGCTGCTGCCGCAGTGCACGGTGCTCGAGAACGTGCTCGTCCCGACCCTGGTGGGGGATGCGGTGGACGGGGCGGGGGACCGCGCCCGCGAGCTGCTGGGGCGGGCGGGCCTCGCCGACCGGCTCGACCACCGTCCGGCGGAGCTGTCCGGGGGAGAGCGCCAGCGCGTCGCCCTCGCCCGCGCCCTGATCCGCCGCCCGCCGCTGCTGCTGTGCGACGAGCCCACCGGCAACCTCGACCGCGCCGCCGGCGAGGTCGTGGCCGACATGCTGTTCGACCTGCACGGGGGGCAGGAGACGGTGCTCCTGGTGGTGACCCACAACGTCGAGCTGGCGGCGCGGTGCCCCATCCGCTACCGGCTCGAGGGCCTCGGGCTGAAGCGCGTGGACGGCGAGGACGGGCGCGCGGCCGGTGACGAGAAGCCGGCGGCCGGTGGCGAGAAGGGCACCGCCCCCGACGAGCAGAGCATGGCCGGAGACTAGAAGCGCGTGACCGCGACTGGAAGCGTGCGGCCGGCGACGAGCACGCGAACGGCGGCGAAGAGCCCGCGGGCGGACGAGGACTCGCGGACGGCGGCGAGAGGACGGGGAGCGACCATGACCTCCATCACCCTGCTGCTCCGGAGCCTGACCCACTTCTGGCGGATCAACCTCGCGGTGGTCGCCGGGGTCGGGGTGGCGGTGTCGGTGCTCGCGGGGGCGTTCCTGGTGGGGACGTCGGTGCGGGCCAGCCTGCGCGACCTCGCGCTGCAGCGGCTGGGGAGCGTCGACCACGTGGTGACGGCGGGGGCGTTCTTCCGCGAGGCGCTTGCCGAGGAGGTGCTGGCCTCCGATGCGCTCGGCGGCTCCGCGGCCGGCGCGGCGCCGGCGGCAGGGTCACCCGCGGCGGCGACGGCGGTGCCGATGATCGCGCTCGAGGGCTTCGTCACCCACCAGGAGAGCGGCAGCCGCGCCGGCGGCATCCAGGTCTACGGCGTGGACGACCGGTTCTGGGCCTTCAACACGCCTGACGGCGGGCCTGATGGCGGGCTTGGCAGCGGGCCCGACGGCGGGCTCGACGGCGCGGCCCTGGGCAGCGGGCGCGGACCCGAGCCCGGCGAGGTGCTGGTGAGCGGCGGCCTCGCCCGCGAGCTCGGGGCAGCGGCGGAGGACACGCTGCTCGTGCGGGTCCAGAAGCCCTCGGCCATCCCCGTCAGCTCGCTGCACGGGCGGCGCGACGACCTGGGGAGCACGATGCGTCTGGGCATCCGCGAGGTGCTCGCCCCCGCCGACCTGGGAGAGTTCTCGTTCCGGCCCCAGCAGGGGTTCTCGCGCGCCGTCTTCGTCAATCTGGGGCGCATGCAGCGCGACCTCGAGCTGGGCCGCGAGGCCAACACGCTGCTGCTCGCCGGGGTCGGGGCGGGGGCGGCGGCGGTGGCCGGCATCGAGGCGGCCCTGCGGGCCACCACGCAGCTCACGGACCTCGGTCTGCGGGTGCGGCCGCTTCCGGAACCGGGCGCGCTGGCGGTGGAGTCGACGGCGGGGCTGCTGAACGACGAGGTCGTCGCCGCCGCGCGGGCCGCGACCGCGGGCGGGGACCTGGGCGAGCAGCCCATCCTGACGTATCTCGCCAACGAGATCCGGCGGGGCGAGCGGGTCACCCCGTACTCGCTGGTGACCGCGCTGGACCTCGCATCGCTGGGCGTCGCACCGGTCGCACCGTCGGGAGTCGCGCCGTCGGGAGACGCGGCGTCCGGCGCCGGGGCGCCGCTCGGCCCCGACTCGGGCGATGCCGCCGGCCCGGCCGGCGGACAGGTCGCGCCACCCGCCGCGGGGACCCCGCTCGGCGCCGGCCCGGGCGGTGCCGCCGACCCGGCTCGCGGACAGGTCGCGCCGCCCGCCGCCGCGGGGGCGCCGACCGCCCGTGCCGCCGACGGTGAGGGGGTCGCCGTAGCACCGCCGCCGATCTGGCTGAACACGTGGACGGCCGACGATCTCGAGGCGGCGCCCGGCGATACGGTGACTCTGCAGTACTACCTGTGGGAAGAGGCGGGCGCGCTGGTCACCGAGACCGCCGGTTTCCGGGTGGCCGGCGTGGTGCCGATGGCGGGGCTGGCCGTCGACCAGGACCTCGCGCCGGAGTACCCCGGCATCACCGAGGCGACGGACCTGTCCGACTGGGACCCGCCGTTCCCCATCGACCTCGGCCTCGTGCGCCCGAAGGACGAGGACTACTGGGACGAGTACCGGACCGCGTCGAAGGGGTTCATCGCCCTCGAGGACGGCCAGCGGCTCTGGGGCTCCCGTTGGGGACAGGTGACCTCGCTGCGGGTCTTTCCGCCGGACGGGGTCTCGGACCTCGCGGCGGCGGCGTTCCGCGACGCGCTCCGGCCCCGGCTCGATCCCCTCGCGGCCGGCTTCGTCGTCTATCCGGCCCGCGACCTCGCCCTCGAGGCGTCGGCGGGGGTGACCGACTTCGGCGAGTACTTCACCTACTTCAGCTTCTTCCTGGTGGTGTCGGCCCTGCTGCTCGCGAGCCTCTTCTTCCGGCTCGGGGTCGAACAGCGCCTTCGCGAGATCGGCGCCCTGCGCGCCCTCGGCTTCGACGAGGGGAGCGTGCGGCGGCTGTTCTGGGCCGAGGCGGGGGCCCTCTCTCTCGTCGGGGGGCTCGTGGGGGCGGCCGGCGCGGTGGGCTACGCCGAGCTGATCATGTGGGGCCTGCGCACGTGGTGGGTCGACGCGGTGGGCACCACCCTGCTCGTGCTGCACGTCTCGCCCCTCGCCCTGGCGGCGGGCATCGGCGGCGGCATGATTGCGGCGGTCATGTCCATCGCCTGGAGCCTGCGCATGGTCGCCCGGGCGACGCCGCGGGCGCTCATCCACGGCGTGCTGCCCTCATCCGGAGCCGTCGCGTCGCACGGCGATGGCGACGAGGAGGCGCCGCCTTCGCGCGCCGCCGCCTTCGCGCGCCTCGCCCCCGCCGTCCTCGGGCTGCTCGGCGCCGCCGTGCTCGCGGTGACCCTGGCCGGCGTCGTCGGCGACACCGCCGGCTTCTTCGGGGCGGGGATGCTGCTGCTGGCGTCCCTGCTCACCCTGTCGTGGTCGTGGCTGGGGCGGCAGGCGCCGGCCGGCGTGGCGGCGCCGTCGACGTGGACGGTGTCCCGGGTCGGACTGCGCAACACCACGGCCCGGCCCGGCCGGTCGGTCCTGTGCATCACCCTCATCGCGTTCGCGTCGTTCATCATCGTGGCCGTCGACGCCTTCCATCTCGAGGGCGGGGGAGACGTCGGCGGCCGGTCGTCGGGCACCGGCGGTTATCCGCTCCTGGCAGAGTCGCTGCTGCCGATCGTGCGCGACCTCGGGTCGGAGGCCGAGCGGGAGGAGCTGGGGGTGTCGTCGTTCGACGACGAGATCTTCGCGGACGTGTCGTACGCGCGGTTCCGCCTGCGGCCGGGCGAGGACACGAGCTGCCTCAACCTCTACCAGGCGAAGGACCCGCGGCTGCTCGCGCCCGAGGCGGCGTTCCTGCCGGAGGGGCGCTTCCGGTTCGGGGCGACCCTGGCCGAGACCGACGAGGAAGCCGCCAATCCGTGGCTGCTGCTGAACCGCGTCTTCGACGACGGGGCGGTCCCCGCCATCGCCGACGCGACGTCGCTGGCCTACGCGCTGCACCTGTCGGTGGGCGACGACTTCGTGCTCAACCGGGAGAGCGACAACCCCGTCACGCTGCGCATCGTCGCGGCCCTCTCCGACAGCATCTTCCAGCGCGAGCTGATCGTCGGCGAGGCCGCCTTCCTGCGCCTGTTCCCCGAGCACGACGGGTACCGGTTCTTCCTCGTCGACGCGCCGGCCGACCGCACCGTGGAGGCGACCGCGGCCCTCGAGGACCGGCTCTCCGACTACGGGTTCGACGTGACCTCGACGCCGGAGCGCCTCGCCGCCTTCCACCGCGTCAACAACACCTACCTCGCCACGTTCCAGACCCTCGGGGCCCTCGGCCTGTTGCTGGGGACGCTGGGGCTGGGAGCGGTGCTGCTGCGCAACGTGCTCGAGCGGCGGCGCGAGCTGGCCCTGCTGCGCGCCGTGGGCTACGACACGCGGCACGTCTCGCTGATGGTGCTGGTCGAGAACGGCCTGCTCCTGTTCGGCGGCCTCGCCATCGGGACGGTGTGCGCGGTGGTGGCGATAGCCCCCGCGTGGATCGAGCGGGGCGGCCAGTTCCCCGTCGTCGGGCTGGGCGGCATGCTGCTCGCGGTGGCCGCGGCCGGCTTCGCGTCGTCCCTGGCCGCCACCGCCGCCGCGGTCCGGTCGCCGCTGCTGGCGTCGTTGCGTTCGGAGTAGGGGCGGAACGCCTGCGCGCCAGCCAGGCGTCCACGCCGTGACGCGGCACGCACTCCCGGAGGGTTGGCTGGGCGCCACGCGGAGCTGCATGCGACGATGGGCGGGACCGGTGGGTCCGTTCGGCGGTGGCCGGATATCTCTGATGCACGAGTAGTGCAGGAGTCGGCAGGAACAGTCGAAACCACTAAGGTGGGCTGGCCGTACGGCGGTGACGTCGGCACAGCCGCTTCATCCCCCGATGTGCGGGGCGTTCATAGAGGAAGCCACTGGTCCAGGGCGTGTCGCGGAGCATGTCAGGGCGGCGCCGCGAAGCGGCGCCGGGAGAAAGCTCATGAGTGCAGTTCGATTTCTGTTGGCGTTGGGCGTGCTGGTCGGCGTGGCGGCCGCGGCCGAATCCCAGACACGCCTGTTGCGGTTTCCCGACGTGCACGGCGACCGCATCGTGTTCGTGTACGCGGGGGACCTGTGGACGGTGCCGACGGCGGGCGGCACCGCGGTGCGGGTGACCGCCCATCCGGGGCTGGAGATCTTCCCGAAGTTCTCTCCCGACGGGCGGTGGATCGCGTTCACGGGGCAGTACGACGGCGACGAGCAGGTCTACGTCGTGCCGACAGCGGGCGGCGTGCCGCGGCAGTTGACGTGGTATCCGGCCCGCGGGCCGCTCGCCCCCCGCTGGGGCTACGACAACCAGGTCTACGACTGGACGCCGGACGGGGGGGCGGTGCTCTTCCGGTCGCTGCGCTACAGCACCGACCTGTCGGACAGCCGCCTGTTCCTCGCCTCGGTCGACGGGGGGCTCCCGGTGCCGCTGCCCATGCCCGAGTCGGGAGCCGGCGACCTCTCGCCGGACGGCACGCGAGTGGTGTACTCGCCACTCTTCCGCGACTTCCGGACGTGGAAGCGCTACGAGGGGGGTTGGGCGCAGGAGCTGTACGTGTTCGACCGCGAGACCCACGACGTCGAGCGGGTCACCGACCATCCCCGCGCCGACCGCGACCCGATGTGGATTGGCGACGCCATCTACTTCACGTCCGATCGCGACGGCACCCTGAACCTGTACAGGTTCGACGTGGGCAGCAGCCAGACCACGCAGCTCACCGACAGCACCCTGTGGGACGTACGGTGGCCCGGGGACGACGGCGCGAACCAGATCGTCTACGAGATGAACGGCGAGCTGCACCTGTTCGCCATCGACAGCGGCGAGTCGCGGCCCATTCCCATCGTCGTGCCGGACGACGGGGTGGCGGCGCGGCCGGCGCGGGTGTCGGCGGCGGGGCGGATCGAGGACTTCGAGCTGAGCCCCAAGGGCGAGCGCGCCCTGTTCGTGGCCCGCGGCGACGTGTTCACGGCGCCCATCGAGAACGGCCCGACCCGCAACCTCACGCGGACATCGGACGCCCACGACAAGTGGGCGCGCTGGTCGCCCGACGGCTCGCGCATCGCCTTCGTCTCGGACCGCGACGGCGAGGACGAGATCTATGTCGTGCCCCAGGACGGGACCGGCTCTCCCGAGCAGTTGACCGACGGCGGCGAGGCGATGCGCTACGCGCCGTCGTGGTCGCCCGACGGGGACCGGCTGGCGTTCAGCGACAAGGACGGCCGGCTCTACGTCCTCGACGTCGAGTCGCGCGAGACCACCCTCGTCGCCGACGCGGCGAACGGGCAGCTCCGGGACCACGTGTGGTCGCCGCGGGGCGGCTACCTCGCGTTCTCGCTGACCGACGACACCGGCTTCAGCTCCATCCACGTCTGGGAGCGGGCCGGCGGGGAGTCGCGCCAGGTGACGAGCGACCTGTTCCACGAGTGGAACCCGGCCTGGGACCCCGACGGCGAGTACCTCTACTACCTGTCGGACCGCTCGTTCACGCCCCAGCTCGGGTCGTTCGAGTGGAACTACCTCGTCGACCGCGAGATCGGCATCTATGCGCTGGCCCTGCGGAAGGACGTGCCGCATCCCCTGCCGCCGGAGAGCGACGAGGTGACGGTGGAGGCGGACGACGACGCCGAGGACGAGGGCGGGGACGACGGGGACGATGACGCGTCGGAGGACGGCGACGACGACGAGCCGATCCGCATCGAGTTCGACGGCCTCGCGCGGCGGGTCGTCCGGCTGCCCGTCACGTTCGACAACTACGTGGGGCTGAGCGCCGGCAACGACCGGGTGTTCTTCATCCGCACCGGCGCGCAGTTCTACGGGCGCGGCGGCGACGTGCCGACCGAGGTGCAGACCTTCTCGTTCGAGGATCGCGAGACCGAGACGCTGGCCGCGAACGTCGGCGGCTACGCCGTGTCCGGCGACCGCGAGAAGGTGCTCGTCGCCACCGGGGGGCGTTTCCAGCTGCACAACGCCTCGGGCGCCGGCGACCCGGACACCGTGTCCACGGCCGGGCTGATGGTGGACCGGGTGCCGGCCGAGGAGTGGGAGCAGATCTTCGACGAGGTGTGGCGGCGCTTCCGCGACTTCTTCTACGTCGACAACATGCACGGCTACGACTGGGAGGCTCTGCGCGAGCAGTACCGCCCGTGGCTCGATCACGTCGCCCACCGGTCGGACCTCAACTACGTGATCGGCGAGATGGTGGCGGAGCTGAGCGTCAGCCACGCCTACATCGCCGGCGGCGACTGGGAGACCCCGGATCGGCCCCCGGTCGCCCTGCCGGGGGCGGTGTTCGAGCTCGACCGCGACGCCGGTCGCTACCGGCTGGCCGAGATCTTCGAGGGGCACAACGAGGAGCCGCGCTACCGGGCGCCGCTGACCGAGGTCGGGGTGGACGCCGGCGTCGGCGACTACGTGCTGGCCATCGACGGCGAGGAGCTCGCGGGCGGCGACAACCCCTACCGCCTGCTGCGGCACAAGGCGGACCGCCCGGTGCGGCTGACCCTGAGCACGGCGCCGGCGTTCCCGGCCGCCGAGGGCGCGGCGCGCGAGGTGACCATCCGGCCCATCACGAGCGAGACCAACCTGCGCTACCTCGACGAGGTGACCGCGAACCGGATGAAGGTCGACGCGGCGACGGAGGGGCGGGTCGGCTACCTGCACATCCCCGACATGGGCGTCGCGGGCATCCAGGAGTTCATCAAGTACTTCTACGGCCAGATCCGAAAGGACGGCCTGATCATCGACGTGCGCGGCAACGGGGGCGGCAACGTGTCGGCGATGCTCATCCAGCGGTTGAGCCGCGAGCTCCTCGGCACCGGCTTCTCCCGGACGGTGGAGAACACCGAGACCTATCCCTCGACGGTGTTCACCGGCCACCTCGTGTGCATCCTCGACGAGGACTCGGCGTCGGACGGCGACATCTTCCCCGCCCGCTTCAAGGCGGCGGGCCTCGGGCCGCTCATCGGGAAGCGCTCGTGGGGCGGCGTCATCGGCATCACCAACCGCGGGCCCCTCATCGACGGCGGCAGCGTCAACGTGCCCGAGTTCGGCACCGCCGGCCGCGACGGGAGCTGGGTCATCGAGGGCTACGGGGTCGAGCCCGACATCGAGGTCGAGAACGACCCGAAGTCGGTCATCGCGGGCGGCGACCCCCAGCTCGAGCGGGCCATCGCGGAGATCACCCGGATGATCCGGGAGGACCCGCGGCCGCTGCCCACGCGTCCCGCCCCGCCGGTGAAGACGCCGTGACGGGCGCCGCCCGTCGGTCCCGCTCCGCCGGTGAAGATGCCGTGACGGGCGCCGGCGCCCCCAATCGCTCTCCCGGCGATGACGCGGCGACGGCGGGTGGGAGCTCCTCGTCGGCCGTGGTCTCCGCCGTCGCCGGTCGGGAGAACGGCCCCCCCGTCGCGGGCGCGGCGCCGGCGTCCTCGTCGGCTCCGTTGTCCACGGCCGGCGTCCCGCCGCCGCGGGCGCGGGTTTCGCCCGTGCGCCACGAGACGCACGGCGTCGTGCGCGTCGACGACTACCACTGGCTGCGCGAGCGCGGCGACCCCGCCGTCACCGCCCATCTGGAGGTGGAGAACGCCTACACGCAAGCGGTGATGGCGCCGACCGAGGCGTTGCAGGAGACCCTGTTCGCCGAGATCAAGGGGCGCATCAAGCAGACCGACATGTCGATGCCGTACCGGGAGGGCGAGCACCTCTACTACACGCGATACGAGGACGGGCGGGAGTACCCCATCCACTGCCGGCGGCCGGCGGACGCGCCGGCGGCCGATGCGCGGTCGGCGGCCGACGCGCGGTCGGCAGTCGACGCGCCGGTAGCCGATGACGCGCGGATAGTGGTTGACGCGACAGCGGCGGTTGACGCGCGGGCGCCGGTCTACGCGCCGACGGTGATCGACGCGCCCACCGCTGTCGACGCACCCACACCGGATGATGCCCGGACGCTGGTTGAGGACGGGGAGCAGGTCCTGCTCGACGTCAACGTGCTCGCCGAGGGCCACGACTTCTGTCAGGTGTCGGCCCTCGAGGTCAGCCCCGACGGGCGGCTGCTCGCGTACGCGATCGACGTGGAGGGGCGCCGCATCCACACCATCCGTGTCAAGGACCTGTCGGCCGGCATCCTGCTCGAGGACGAGTTGAAAGGGGTGACCAGCAACCTGGTCTGGGCGAACGACAACAGGACGATCTTCTACACGCGCCAGCATCCCGAGACGCTGCGCTGGCACCAGGTCTGGCGGCACACGCTGGGCACCCCGCAGGCCGAGGAAGTCCTGGTCTACGAGGAGACGGACGAGACGTTCAACTGCGAGGTGGGGAAGAGCCGGTCGAAGCGCTACCTGTTGATCGCGTCGGCGCAGACGGTGTCCACCGAGTACCGGCTGCTCGACGCCGACCGGCCCGACGGCGCGTTCGAGGTGTTCTGGCCCCGCGAGCGCGACCACGAGTACGACGTCGACCATTACCGCGACCGCTTCCATGTCCGCACCAACCACCGCGCCCGCAACTTCCGGTTGATGGAGACAGACGCCGCCGGAACCCCGCCCGAGCGGTGGGTCGAGGTGGCGCCGCACCGCGACGACGTGCTCCTCGAGTCGTTCGCGCTGTTCCGCGATCATCTCGTGCTGCAGGAGCGCTGCGGCGGTCTGACCCGGCTCCACGTGCGGCCGTGGTCGGGAGACGGCGCGCACGACATCGCCTTCGACGAGCCGGTCCACGACGTGCACGTGACAGTGAACCGTGAGGCCGACACCCGCCTGCTGCGGTTCGGCTACGAGTCGCTGACCACCCCGCGGTCGGTCTACGACTACGACATGGACGCGCGCTCCCGCACCCTGCTGAAGCGCCAGGAGGTGCTCGGCGGCTTCGACCCGGCGGAGTACGCCGCCGAGCGGGTGCTCGCGGCCGCGCCGGACGGGCGGCAGGTTCCCATCTCCCTCGTCGCGCGGGCCGGCGCCCCCCGCGACGGGACCGGTCCGCTGCTGCTGTACGGGTACGGGGCCTACGGCATTTCCATGGACCCCACCTTCAACTCGGCGCGGCTCAGCCTGCTCGACCGCGGGTTCCGGTTCGCCATCGCCCACGTGCGCGGCGGGCAGGAGCTCGGCCGGCACTGGTACGACGACGGCCGGCTGGGCCGCAAGCGGAACACGTTCACCGACTTCATCGCCTGCGCCGAGCACCTCGTCCGCGAGGGCTACACGCGGCCCGACCGCCTCTACGCCATGGGCGGCAGCGCCGGCGGGCTGCTGGTGGGCGCGGTCCTCAACATGCGACCCGACCTCTTCGCCGGTGCGGTGGCCCAGGTCCCGTTCGTCGACGTGCTGACCACCATGCTCGACGACTCCATTCCGCTCACCACCGGGGAGTACGACGAGTGGGGCAATCCCCGCGAGCGGGCCGCGTTCGACGACATCCTCGCCTACTCGCCGTACGACAACGTCGCCGCCCGCGACTATCCCGCCCTGCTCGTGCTCGCGGGCCTGCACGACTCGCAGGTGCAGTACTGGGAGCCCGCGAAGTGGGTCGCGAAGCTGCGGGCCCTGAAGACCGACGCCCGCCCGCTGCTCCTCAAGACCAACCTGGACGCCGGCCACGGCGGCGTCTCCGGCCGTTACCGCCGTTACCGCGAGACGGCGCTGCAGTACGCCTTCCTGCTCCGCGAGGCGGGGGTGGCGTAGCGTCGGCCATCGACGGTAGCGCGCGTTCTGTCCGACGGCGGCGGTTGTCTATCGGGCTTCGCGACCGTGCCAGACGCGGATCACCACGACGGTGTCGTCGTGGACCCGGTAGCGCAGGACGTAGGCGCCCGCGCCGAAGGGAATCACGAGCTCCCGGCGGCCGGTGCCGTCGGCGAGCGGCCAGCCGATTTCGGGCGAGTCGAGGAGGCGGTCGGCGCCGGCGCGAATCGCGCGGGCGGCGCGCCCTGCTGCGGCCGGATTCTCTTCGAGCAGGAAGTCGTAGAGACGCCTGATGTCGTCCAGTGCCGGAGGGAGCCAGCGGACCGTCACGTGTCGCGGGTCCGGCTGTCCGCTTCCGCCGCGAGCTCGTCGAGCCACGCCGTGACGGTTTCGTGCGGAACCGAGTGGCCGGTCTCGACGTAGCGCTCCCACCGGGCCATGTCCTCGGCCTTTTCCTGCTCGTAGCGCTCTTCGACCGCGAGATACCGTGCCACGGCCTCCCTCACCATCCAATGGGTCGAGCGTTGCTTGGCGTCGCCCAGCTTCCTGAGCCGGGCGCGCGTGTCGTCATCCAGCTTGACGCCTACGGTCGTCTTGGCCACGGTCGTCTCCGGTGGTTGTCCGAAGAGCAACTTATCACAGCTCCTGGCCTGCGCACGCTGCCGGCGGACATGTCCGCGGTTTGCGGCCTCGTGAACGGTCGGCGCCTGCCAGTGACCTGGGGATGAGTCATAATGCGGCGATCGGAGGTCGACTCGACCCGATTCCGGGTTCGAATCGGGACGCTTGGCTGGAAGGGGGATCCGTGATGAAGCGATTGGGCGGCTCGATGGGGATTGCGGCGCTGGTCGTGGGGTTGTCGTTGGCGCCGGCGCCCGCGGCGGGCCAGACCGGGGCGGAGGGGCCCCGCACGCCGTGGGGCGACCCGGACCTGCAGGGGGTCTGGGACTACTGGACGTTCACGCCGCTCGAGCGGCCGGAGGAGTTCGGGGAGCGCGGCGAGCTGACGGCCGAGGAGGCGGCGGTGGTCGCGCAGCGCGGCAACGCCGAGGCCCTGGCGCGTGACAGCGACGGGCCGCCCCCGGGCGAGGTCGGCGGGTACAGCCAGGAGGTGTGGACAGACCGGGCGCGGGCGACGGCGCTGACGCAGTCGTCGCTGCTCGTGGACCCGCCGGACGGCCGGCTGCCGGCGCTGACCGCGCGGGCCGAGGCGGCGGCCGAGGCGCACCGCGCGGGCGGCGGCTACCCGGTGCGGGTGCGGGTGGGCGGCCTCAACGAGGACGGCCCCGAGGCGCGCGGGGTGGCCGAGCGGTGCCTGCTCGGCTTCAGCACCGGCCCGCCGATGCTGCCGGGCGGCTACAACAACAACGTGCAGATCTTCCAGTCGCCCGGCTACGTGGTGCTGCTGCACGAGATGGTGCACGACGTTCGGGTCGTGCCGATGGACGGCCGCGACGCGCTGCCGGCGGGCGTCCGCCAGTGGCTGGGGAGCTCGCGCGGCCGGTGGGAGGGTGACACCCTGGTCGTCGAGACCACGAACTTCACGGACGGGACCGGCAGCTTCAACACCTCGTTCGTCTCGTGGGGGTCGGCCGAGAACACGCGGCTCGTCGAGCGGTTCACGCGGGTGGACGGCGGCACCATCCTCTACGAGTTCACGGTGGACGATCCCGACACGTGGACGGCGCCGTTCACGGGCCAGTTCCCGCTGAACCGGTCCGACGCGCCCCTCTACGAGTACGCCTGCCACGAGGGCAACCACGGCATGTTCAACCTGCTGAGCGGCGCGCGGGCGGAGGAACGGGCCGCGGCCACCGAGCAGCAGTAGCGGCGGAGCTGGCGTCGGCGGTACCGGCTTCGCTGGATCCGACACGGGTCCTGCGCGTGAGGCCGGGAGTCGGCGCCATCGCCCGCCGTCGTCGGTCCGCCGCGTCCGACGACGGAAACGTCGGACCGTGACCCCTCGTCTTGACCGCGACGGGCCGCGGTTCGGTCGTGGCGGTGAACCGGCGCGCGTTGAACGCGGCGCTCCTGCCACGGGTTTCTCCAAGGGGACGACTGACTGATGCAGCAGCAATGGGCGCCGGACGATGCCGGCGGAGTCCGGACGAGGGGGCGCCGGGTTGGGTTCGCGGCGTTGGCGACGCTGGCGTGTCTGATGGCCGCGACCGCGGTTCGGGCCGGCGAGAACTGGCCGCACTGGCGGGGGCCGTCCGCCAACGGCATCAGCACCGAGACCGGCCTGCCGGTGACCTGGGGGCCGAACGCGAACGTGGCGTGGAAGGTGGAGATGCCCGCGTGGACGGGGTCGACGCCGATCATCTGGGGCGAGCGGATCTTCCTCAACGTCGCCGACGGCGAGAACATCAGCCTGTGGTGCCTCGATCGGAGCCGCGGCGAGACGCTCTGGGTGCGCCACCTCAGCGACGGGGACCGGCGGCTGCGCAAGCAGAACATGTCGTCGCCGTCGCCGGTGACCGACGGCGAGCACGTCTACGTGATGACGGGGACGGGCCGGCTGACCGCCTTCGATTTCGACGGCGACCAGCTCTGGCAGCGCGACATCCAGGCGTCGTACGGCCGGTTCGGGCTGAACTGGGGATACGCGTCGTCGCCGCTCCTCGTCGACGACGCCCTGTTCGTCCAGGTCATCCACGGCATGCGCACCGATGACCCGTCCTACGTCCTGCGCATCGATCGGCACACGGGCGAGACGGTGTGGCGGGTCGAGCGGCCCACCAACGCCCGACGGGAGTCACCCGACTCGTACACCACCCCGGCCCTGCTCGAGTACGACGGGACGCGCGAGATCGTGATCACGGGCGGCGACGTGGTGACCGGGCACGACCTCGCCACGGGGCGCGAGCTGTGGCGCGCCGACGGCCTGAACCCGCGCAACAACGGCGCCTACCGCATCATCGCGTCGCCGGTCGTCCACGGCGAGATGATCTACGCGCCGACCCGGGTCCGCCCCCTCCTCGCCCTGCGGGCCGGTGGCCGGGGCGACGTCACCACGTCGCACCTCGTGTGGAAGACCGACAACGGCCCCGACGTGCCGACGCCCGTGACGGACGGCCGGTACTTCTACGTCGTCAACGACCAGGGCATCGTGTGGGTGCTCGATGCGCGGACCGGGGAGGAGATCTACGGCCGCCGGCGGCTGCGCCCCGGCACCTACAGCGCCTCGCCGGTGCTGGCCGACGGCAGGGTCTACATCACCAGCGAGGGCGGCCTGACCAGCGTCTTCCGGGCGGGGGCCGAGTTCGAGCTGCTCGCCGAGAACGACATGGACGACTACGTCCTCAGCTCGATCGCGGTGTCGGACGGGCAGATCTTCCTGCGCACCACCGGCCATCTCTACGCGATCGGCGAACGCCGACGGTCCGCGGGCGACTGAGGTCGACCGACGACGATGGGCTCCGCGCTCGATCGCGGCGTCCGACGGGGCAGATCTTCCTGCGCGCCACCAGCTACCTGTACGCGATAGAGGCGAACGCCGACGGTCCGCGGGTGACTGAGGTCGACGGACGACAATGGGCTCCGCGGCGCCGTGACGGCGCCCGCCCGGTCGGTTGCCGTCCGATTGCGGGTTGCGCGGTGGACGTTGCCGGGCGGCGCGTCTTCCGCTGCCCGGTTGCGGGTTGTTGCGCGGTGGATGTTGCCGGGCGGCGCGTCTTCCGCGAGGCGGGTAACGGGACTCGCTCGGCTCAGGCTCGATCCTGCCGAAATCGACCATGCCGGAGGAAGTGCACGACCTCCTCCGCCACGTCGCGGCGGTTCATGATGAACGTGTGGGTGGCGGGCAGGACGAGGAACGACGACGAGCCTTCGATGTTGGCGCGGTCGACGCCCACGGTGCCGTCGTCGGGGCCCGGGATGAGCCAGGACCCGATGGGGTTCATGCTCCGGCTGCCGGTGATGATGCCCAGACTGAACCGGACCGGCGGGAGCTGGCTCGCGATGCCGTCGGGGGTGGTGCCGAGCCGCGCCCCCGCCGGGCCGAGGAACGACCGCAGCAGCTCGGAGTCGGCGAACGCGTCGACGATCTCGCTGCCCTGGTTCGGGGGACTCAGCATGACCACGCGTCCCTCGTGCGGCTTGGGGCGCTCGGAGAGGTAGCTGCGCACCAGCACGCCGCCCATCGAGTGGGTGACGAAGTGCACGCGCCGGGGAGCGTCCCCGCAGCAGCGTTCGACCTCGCCGCGCAGGCGGTCGACCAGGGTCTCCACCGGCTCCGAACGCGACGGGTACCCGAACCGGACGACCCGGAACCCGGCCTCCTCGAGACGGTTGGCGAGGATTGCCATCGACGCCGGGGTCCGGCCCAGGCC
Source organism: Vicinamibacterales bacterium (assembly GCA_965215105.1). GTDB lineage: Bacteria > Acidobacteriota > Vicinamibacteria > Vicinamibacterales > UBA8438 > JAJEEA01. The sequence continues at coordinate 2,926,955 of OZ244051.1, read as the reverse complement.
GTGGGCCAGGATGACCGTCGGCGCGTCGTCCGGCGCAGGCGATCCGCCCAGGAGGCCGGACGCGAGACCGGCGCCGACGAGAGCCGCGGCCCCGAGCAGGCCGCCGGCGAGCAGAATCGTCAGCCGGCGTCTCTTCAGCGGTCCGTAACGGCCCACCAGTGGGTGCGGAGTCGCCATGGTGCCCTGAAGTACATACGTCCGGGAGCCATCGGCCGTTCGCAGCAGGGCCGGCGGCCGCTGCCCCGCGTCGATCCGCGCCGGACCGGTGATTCCGCCTTCATGACATTTGCCGACTCGGTCCAGCGCCAGATCGAGACCACCTCGACGCGGACGGGCTGATCGCCGTTGCCGGCGGCCTATCGCGCTCCCGACGGCTCCAGCTTCCGGACCCAGCCGTCGCTCTTCGTCAGCAGATAGAGCTCGCCGGCGGAGTCGATGCCCAGGCGGGCGTCGGCCCGGTCGCCCGGGGCGTACGTGTTGCGGATCCCGGCGGCCTCGACGAGGTCGCGCTCCTCGCCGTCGATGACCAGCCGCAGCTCCCGGATCTCGGCGAGCTCGCCGGGCACGAGCCCGTCGGCATCGATGTAGAACACCCGGCCCCGCGGGAAGTCGGTGAAGACGTACTTGCCCTGCAGCTCGGGAATGGCCTCGCCGCGGTAGACGAACCCGCCGCTCACGGCGTAGCCCTCGTCGTGGTCGTACTGGGCCACCGGGTACACGAAGGGACGGTCGTCCTGGGCGGGGGGCGGATACACCGGTCCGGGTCGCCGGGGGGTGAGCGTGTAGCCGGTGCCGAACGTGCCCTCCCGGAGCCGCCAGCCGTAGTTGGCGCCGGGCACCCCCAAATTGACCTCTTCCACGACGTTCTGGCCGATGTCGCCCATGAACATCCGGCCGTCCGTGTCCCACGAGAACTGCTGGGCGTGCCGCAGGCCGTAGGCCCAGATCTCGGGGGCGACGCCCGCCTCGCCCACGAAGGGATTGTCGGCGGGAACGCCGTACCCCCGGCTGCCGTCGCCGCCGAGGGGGTCGATGCGGATGATCGCGCCGTGGGGCGCGGCGAGGGACTGGCCGAAGTCGCGGGGATCGTGGGCCGCCCCGGCGTCCCCGAGGCTGGCGTAGAGCAGCCCGTACTCCGGCGACCCCGGGGCCGCGTTCGGATTGAACGCGATGGTGCCGACGTTGTGGTTGGGGGCGAACTGGCCGATGCGGAAGACCTCGCGCGAGGTGCCGCTGAACGCGTTCGCGGCCGGATCGTCCACCGTCCACTCGCGGATCACGCTCTCGTGGCTGCCCGCGTCGTCGTCCAGGTAGTCGGCGGTGCCGCTGTCCGACCGGGCGCTGTACGCCGTGTAGAACTTGCCGAACCCCGGCGTGCCGGCAGCGGCGAACTGCGGGTGGAACGCCACCCCCACGAGGCCGGTCTCGTTGGGGAACATCGAGTCGTCGAAGCCGATGTCGAGGGTGCGGACGTCCATGTAGACCACCGGCTCCGCCCCGTTCTCGTCGGTGATGTACAGCAGCCCGCGCAGGTCGTTCAGGACGAGACGCCCCGAGCCGTCCCCGACCGGCGTCAGGTACTGGATGCGGGCGTAGGCCTCGTTCGTCATCGCGTCCACGGCCGAATCCGCGGTCCGTGGAGCGCGAACGAACGGTGTCGCCTCCACGACCAGATCGCCCTTCAGGATCGGGTCCGGAATGGGGTCGGCCAGGGGTTCCACCTGCGCCGCGGCCGGGAGTGCCGCGGCGGCGATGATCAGGACGGTCGTTCCGAGCGTTCGTGCGAAGTGCATAGCGGGCTCCGTTGGCTGGGTGGTGGTTGCGGCGTGGATGGCCGCACGGGTTGCGGCTGACGTGTCGATCATATCGCCAGCCGCCGTAGCGGGGAACCCGCGTGTCGACGGATCGGGCCTCGGCTGATCGACCGTCGCCGACGGCGGGAGAACCGCGATGCCGATGAAGGATCCGCCGCGTCCCGGCAAGGTGGTGCGCGTATCCTGTCCGGAGCCGCTCGGCCTCAGCGTCACCGACGCGGCGAGGGTCCTGGGCGTTCAGTCGCCAGGCGCTGTCGAGACGTCGTGAAGGGCGCAGAGCTCGGGTCGAAGCCCGACGCCAGCGGGGGCGCCGGTTGCGCATCGAGATCATCGGCATGACCGGTCGATTCGACTCGCGCCGGCGGGCACGCTAACATCGGGCAGGACATGCTCAACGACGCCCACTGCCACTTCTTCTCGGCCGGTTTCTTCGAGACGCTGGCCAGGGACCCGGCCGCGCCGCCGGCGGCCGACCCCGCCGTCGATCTGCCGGCGCGGCTGGGCTGGGATGCGCCGGGAAGCCCCGCCGCGCTCGCGGACCGCTGGGTGGCCGAGCTCGACCGGCACGGGGTGGCGCGCGCGGCGCTGATGGCGAGCGTCCCCGGCGACGAGGCGTCGGTGGCGGCGGCGGTGGCGAGGCACCCGGCGCGGCTCGCGGGCAGCTTCATGTTCGACCCGACGGCGCCCGACGTGGCCGGCCGCCTCGGGCGGGCGTTCGGGGAGCACGGGCTGCGCTGCGCCTGCCTCTTTCCCGCCATGCACCACTTCGCGCTCGACGACGCGCGGGTGTTCGCGGTCTTCGAGGCGGCGGCCGAGCACGGCCGGGCGGTGTTCGTGCACTGCGGGGTCCTGTCGGTCGGGGTCCGCCGCAAGCTCGGCCTGCCGTGCCGGTTCGACGTGCGGCGGGGCAACGCCCTCGATCTCGTGCCCGTCGCGGCGGCGTTCCCGACGGTGCCGGTCGTCGTGCCCCACTTCGGGGCCGGCCTCTTCCGAGAGACGCTGATGGCGGCCGACCTCTGCGCGAGTATCCACGTCGACACGTCGAGCTCGAACGGCTGGGTGAAGTACCAGGCGCCCCCCCTGACGCTGGACGACGTGTTCCAGCAGGCGCTTGCCGTCCTCGGCCCCGAGCGGATCCTGTTCGGCTCGGACTCGTCGTTCTTCCCGCGGGGATGGCAGCGGCCGGTCTGGGAGGCGCAACGCGAGGTGGTGGATGCCCTCGGCCTGGACGCCCCGGGGCAGGCCGCGATCTTCGCCGGGAACTTCGATCGCGTCTTCGGCGCCGCGTTCGCGGAGAGCCCGTCGATCCGTTCCGATCAGGGGGCGGCGACCCGCCCGTCGCCCTCGACCAACAGGTCGTAGATCCTGTGCGGCATCCTCCGGACCCCCTCCTGCCAGTCTGTTGTTGTCCCGTCGGGTGGAGATCGCGCTGCGCCCCCGAGCGCCAGGGCGTCAGCGGGGCCGCTGCAGCGCGAGGTAGAGCGGTCTGCCTCGCCCGAGGCGAAGACGCGGTTCACGAAACCGCTCGGCTGCGCCGGCGCAGGACCGTTCGTTCCGGTGCATCCCTCGGGTCACGGGTCGTCGGTGTTCGGCACGGCGGTGACCGCTATTCCGTGCGAAGCGCCACGAGCGGATCCACCCGGCTGGCGCGCCGGGCCGGGGACCACGCGGCGGCCCCGGCCACCGCGAGGAGCAGCAGGGATACGGCGCCGAGGGTCGCGGCGTCGAACGGCGTGACGTCGAAGAGCAGGCTCGTGAGCGTCTGCGAGAACAGCAGCGACGCGAGCAGCCCGATCACGACCCCGGATGCGGCGAGGCCGACGGCGCCGCGGACGATCATCGAAACGACGTTCCGCGGCTGGGCCCCCATCGCGATGCGCAGGCCGACCTCGCGGGTGCGCTGGGCGGTGGCGACCGCGATCACCCCGTAGATGCCGAGGCCGGCCAGGGTCAGGGCCGCCACGCCGAAGAGCGCGAGCAGGGTCGTCGTGAACCGCCGCGTCGCGAGCGTCCTCGACAGGAGCGCGTCGACGGTCGAGACGCTGTAGAAGGCGAGGTCCGGCGCGGCGGCCCAGACGGCGCTCTGGATGGCGGGGATGCTCGCCGCGGGGTCCCCCGCCGTGCGGACGACGTAGGTCATCGCGCCGTTCGGCGCCTGTGCGTGGGGAAGGAACAGCTCGGGGCGCAGGGGGCTGTCGAAGCCCAGCGGGCGCGTCGCGCCGACGACCCCGACGATCTCCACCTCGAAGTCCCCCGTGAACGCCTGCCCCCGCGAGAGCCGCACCGTCACCCGACGCGTGATCGGATCCGCGTCCGGCCAGTGCTGCCGCGCCAGCGTCTCGTTGACGACGGCGACGGCGGCCCCCGCGGCGTCGTCGCGCTCGTCGAACCAGCGCCCGGCCCGCAGGGGGATGCGCATCGCGTCCAGGTAGCCCGGCGTGGCCATGGAGACGGTCGTCGTCGGCTCCTCGCCGGACGGGGGCGGCGGCCGGTCGTGCAGGGTCAGGGGGCTCTGGATGGTCATGTCGGCGAGGCCGAGCGGGAACGCGGAGGTGGCGCCGGCCGCGGTGACGCCGGGGAGGGAGCGGATGCCTTCGAGGGTGTCGCTGTAGAAGTTCGGGGCGGCCTCGACGCCGGTGCCGTCGTCGGCATAGTGGAACGCCTGCAGGGTCGCGGCGTTCCCGGGGGCGAACCCCAGGTCCACGTTCACCAGCCGCACGAAGCTCTGCAGCAGCAGGCCCGCGCCGGCCAGCAGCACCAGGGCGAGGGCGACCTCGGCCGCCACCAGCAGGCGGCGCAGCCGCTGCTGGCCCACGGTGTCGCCGGCGCGGCGCCCTCCCCGGCCGAGGGAGCTGTCGACGTCCTGCCGGAGTATCCGGACGGCGGGCGCGCACCCGAACCCCAGGGCGGTCAGCACGACGAGGCCGGCGGTGAACCCCAGGACCCGCCCGTTCACCGCGATTCGTGCGAGGCGCGGGACATCGGCGGGCATTGACGCCACCAGCAGGTCGAGCGCGTAGGCGGTCGCCGCGAGGCCGCCGATCCCGCCCAGGGCCGCGATCACCACGCTCTCGGTCAGAAGCTGGCGCAGCAGGCGTGCGGGCCCGCCGCCCACCGCCGCGCGGACCGCGAACTCCTGCTGGCGGCGGGCGTAGCGGGCCAGCATCAGGTTGGCGACGTTCACGCAGGCGATGAGGAGGACGAAGACCACCGCGCCCCACAGCAGCAGCAGGACCGGCCGCACCCCTTCGACCTGGCGCGTCTGCAGCGGGATGACGCGCGCCCCGACCCCCGCGTTGGTGCGCGGATGGTCGGCGGCGAGCCGGCCCGCGACGGCGTCCATCTCGGCCTGCGCCTCCGCGAGGGTGACGTCCGGGCGCATCCGTCCCACGACCGGCCACCAGCCGCCGGCGCGGATGAACGTCTCGTACTCGGCGATGGCCTTGGGCAGGAAGAAGTCGCGGTCGCCGCGACCGCCCTCGAGGCGCAGCTCGAAGCCCGGGGCGAGCACCCCCACCACGGTGTGGGGCTCGCCGTCGAGCAGCAGCGACCGGCCGAGGATGCCGGGGTCGCCGCCGAAGCGGCGCTGCCACAGCCCGTCGGTCAGGACGACGACGCCGCTGCCCGGACGGTGCTCGTCGGGCAGGAACGTCCGGCCGCGGGCGGCCCCCGCCCCGAGCGTCTCGAAGAAGCCCTCCGTGACCCGCCACCCGTAGAGCACCTCGGGGGTGTCGGCGCCGGTGAGGTCGACCGACCAGGGGTCGAGGGCCGCGACGCCCTCGAAGCTCGCCGCCTGCTCGCGCCAGTCGAGGAAGTTCGCGGAGGCGACCCCGGTCGGCCGGTTGCCGTTCTCCGGGTCGGTCTCCCACAGCGTGACGAGCTGGTCCGGCCCGGGAAAGGACGGCGGCTGCAGGAGCACCGCGTCCACCACCGAGAAGGTCGCGGTGGTCGCGCTGATGGCCAACGTCAGGGTGAGGACGGTGGTGGCGGTGAAGCCCGGGTTCCGCCGCAGGACCCGCAGGACGTAGCGGACGTCCTGGAGCACGTGCTCGAGCGCCGCCCCGAACCGCGCTTCGCGAACGTGGTCGCGGGCCGACTCCAGCCCCCCGAGGGTCGCCAGCGCCTGGCGGTGCGCCTCGGCCGTGGGGACGCCCTGGGCGCGCCTCGCCTCGGTCTCGAGCGCGACGTGGTGCCGCAGCTCGTCGTCCAGCTCGCGGTCGACGCGATCCCGGTCCAGGAGCATCCGCAAGCGGACCCGCCACGCATAGAGCCATCGCTCGAAAGGCATGTCGTCCTCCGTCAATCAGCCGTCCCGTCTGACAGCTTCGACGGTCCGGCCATCCTGATGGTTGCCCCGTGGCTCCCGTCCTCTCGGTTACCGTACATTATGGCACCAGACCTCTCGGTAAGCCAGAGGTAGCTGCGGCCGGAGTCAGTCCTGGCGCAAGGCGACGATCGGCTCGACCCGCATCGCGCGGCGCGCGGGGACGCAGCACGCCGCGAGGGCGACCGAGAGCAGCAGGGCCGAGCCGGCAATGAAGGTCGACGGGTCCAGGGCGCCCACCCCGAACAGCAGGTTGCGCACGGCCTGACCCACCCAGGCGCCGCCGAGGAGCCCGAGCGCGACGCCGGTTGCGCTCAGCGTCAGCCCCTCGGCGATGACCATGCGGAAGATGTCGCGGGTGTCGGCGCCGACGGCCATGCGAATCGCGATCTCCTTCGTGCGCGTCGACACGGTGTAGTGGACGAGCCCGTAGATCCCGATCGCGGCCATCAGAAGCGCGACTCCCGCGAACCCGACCACCATCGCGGTCTGGAGCCGGCGCGGCGCGACGAACGCGAGCAGCCGGGACTCCAGGGTCGACACGCCGTAGAGCGGCGCCCCGCGATCCACCTCCCGCACCGCCGCCCGGACCGACGCCGCCAGGTCCGACGGGTCCGCGCGCCCGGTGCGCACGAGGAAGAATCCGGACAAACGTCGTCCCGCGGACTCCTGGCATGTGATGCGCAATTGTTGTTGAATATCCTATGATAGAAAGTGGATATGCAACAACATCTCGCACGCCCAACCCTTATCGACGCGGTCACCGGCGGGCTCTCCGAGGCGCCGGTCGTGGCCCTGCTCGGGGCCAGACAGGTCGGCAAGACGACGCTGGCCCGACAGGTGGTGTCGGCGTGGCGCGGGTCGTCGGCGGTGTTCGATCTGGAGGAGGCGGCCGTTCGCGAGGCGTTGTCCGCCACCCCCGAGCGGCTCCTCCGAGCCGGCGAGGGCCTGGTCGTCCTCGACGAGGTGCAGCGAATGCCGGGCCTGTTCGAGGTGCTGCGCCCGATCTGCGACGATCCCGGCCGGCGAGCGGTGTTCCTGCTGCTGGGCAGCGCGTCTCTCGATCTGGTCAAGGGAGTTTCCGAGACACTGGCGGGGAGGATGCTCTTCGTCGACGTGGGCGGCTTCTCGCTGGCCGAGGTGGGGCCGGACGAGCAGGACCGGCTCTGGATGCGCGGCGGTTTTCCGCGCGCCTTCCTGGCGCGGTCCGACGCGGCGTGGACGCGCTGGACGGAGTCGTTCACCCGCACGTTTCTCGAGCGGGACGTCCCCGGGCTGGGGTCGCGGGTGTCTCCCGCCGCGCTCGCCCGGTTCTGGCGGATGCTGGCGCACGTCCACGGGCAGGTCTGGAACGCATCGGAGCTGGCGCGCTCGATGGACGTGAGCGTCACCGCGATCAACCACTATCGCGATCTGCTGGCGGGGGCGTTCATGGTCCGGGTGCTGCCGCCCTGGTTCGAGAACCTCGGCAAGCGTCTCGTCAAGTCGCCGAAGGTCTACCTGCGCGACAGCGGGGTACTGCACTTCCTGCTGGGGGTGCAGGCGATGCGGGACCTGTCGGCGCACCCGCGCTACGGCGCAAGCTGGGAGGGGTTCGCCGTCGAGCAGACGCTGCTGGCGCACGGCGGGCGCGACGCGTACTTCTATGCCACCCATCGCGGCGCCGAGCTCGATCTGCTGCTGCTGCGGCGCGGCCGGCGCTGGGGCTTCGAGTTCAAGTGCACCGACGCCCCCCGCACCACGAAGTCCATGCACGTCGTCATCGACGACCTGGGGCTGGAGCACCTGTGGGTGGTCTATCCCGGCGATCGGGAGTACCCGCTCACCGACTCCGTCACCGCCCTGCCCCTGGGGCGGATCCGCACCCTCGAGCTTCGACCGCCGTCTTGATGCCGGCGGGCCGCGCCGCGGCCGCGCTCCGCATGGGGCGCCCCGCCGAGCCCACCGGGGACTCGTGGGTCGTGCCGAGGCGGCTGCTCACAGGGCGTCCCGTATACTGTCGGGGCGACCGGCGGCGGGCGCCGCGCGCCGTGTACCGGCCTGCCCGCCGCTGTCGGCCCGCCCGCCGCGTCGGCAGCCGCGAACGGCGCCGCGACCGCTGGCGACGACAGCCGAACATGACGACCACTCCGGCGCCCGCCGACACGCTCAACGACGCCCATCCCCCTCGACCTCGTGCCGGCCGCGTCGGCGTTCCCGTCGGTGCCGGTGATCGTTCCGCACTTCGGGGCCGGCCTCTTTCGCGAGACGCTGATGGCGGCCGACCTCTGTCCGAACATCCGCGTCGACACGTCGAGCTCGAACGGCTGGGTGAAGTACCAGGCGCCGCCCCTCACGCTGGACGACGTGTTCCGGCAGGCCCTCGCCGTGCTCGGCCTCGAGCGGATCCTGTTCGGCTCGGACTCGTCGTTCTTCCCGCGGGGATGGCAGCGTCCGGTCTGGGAGGCGCAACGCGAGGTGGTCGACGCCATCGGTCCGGACGAATCGGAACGGGCGGCAGTCTTCGCAAGAAACTTCGACCGGGTATTCGGCCCCGCGCCGGACGCGGAGCCCGCCGACCTGTCCTGACCGGGAGCGCGAAGCCGGCCCCGTCAGCGGGGCCGCTGCAGCACGAGGTAGCAGCTCGTCGCCAGGCCCGCCGACCCGAAGATCATGCACATCACGAGCACCTGGTAGCGCACCGCCACGAGGGGGGCGACGCCGGACAGGATCTGGCCGGTCATCATCCCCGGCAGCGACACCAGCCCCACCGCGAGCAGCGAGTTGGTCATCGGGATCAGGGCCGTGCTCATGGCCGCGTGCCGCGCCTCGGGGTAGGTCGCGCCGCGCCGGCGCTCGGTGCGGAACCGCTCGGCCGCGAGGCTGACGGTGTTCATCGAGTTCGCGATGATCATCCCGGCGAGGGGAATCACCACGCTGGCGTCGTGCCACGGGTTCGCGCCGAGCACGCCCTGGGTCACGAGGGCCAGCACCGTCAGGGCGCCGACGCCGATGGCCGCGAGCACCGCCGGGTAGCGGCCCGCCCGTTCGTCTCCCAGCGGACGCAGCGCGATCCAGCCGGCCACGGCGAGCATCACGCCGACCACCGCGAGGGTCACCATCGCCCGCTCCGACCCGAAGATGAACGTCAGCACGTAGCCCACCAGCAGGAGCTGGGTGACCATGCGCAGCACCGCGACCACCGCCGTGCGGGTGCCCAGCGACCAGCGGTGGATGATGACGAGGACGGCGAGGACGGGCAGGAACGCGAGGGCGAGCCGGGTCAGGGGGATGAGCTGGGCGGATTCGTTCATCGTCAACCTGTGGACATGGCCGGCGAGCGGCCGGCCGGCGGGATGCCTGCGTGGTCGAGTGGTGTGGGCAGTGGCCGCGGGGCGCCCCGCGGCCACTGCCTGTTCGCGGCCCGCTGGGGGCGAGTGACCGGTAGCCGCCCATCGGTCGGGAGGCAGGCCCCGGTCGGGCGGTCGGGCCGATCAGGAGTCGGCGGGCGGCTCCGCCGGCGGATCGTCGATGGCGAGCTCGCCGCGGTCGGCCCGCGCGAGGAGGTCGCGCGCCTCCTCGGCCCGGTCCGCCGGCACCAGCACCTCGGCCGCGCCGATGCCGTCGATGGAGATGGCGTGGGTCACCCGCAGGGCCTCGCCGCGAAGCTGGCAGGGAATGCCGTGGGCCTCGAGGAACGCCTTGATCTGGGCCTCGACGAACTGGCCCTGCACGATGGAGATGACGACGTATCCGTCCCCTTCGGTCACGCGTTCTCCTCCCCAGGAGTCTGCGCCGTAGAACGGCGCAGACTCCCGGCAGGGTTGGTCGGGCGGCGAGCTCCGCCGGCCGCCCGGCCCGGGCGCCTACTTCAGGGGCGAGTAGTCGGTCGCGTCCATGAACACCGCCTCGACGCCGCTCACGATGCGGCCGTCGACCTGCGACGCGCGGGACACCTCCTGCCACTCGGGGTCGGCGCGGAAGCTGTCCCAGTTCGCGGCCGCCTGGTCGCGGCTGTCGTGCGAGATGATGTAGATGAGGGTGTTGTCCGAGGCCGGGGCGTCCTGAGGCACCCAGTAGCCCACGTTGCTCATGCCGTGCTTCTCGAAGATCCGCATCGTGTGGTCGCGGAACCGGGCCTCCAGGTTCGGCAGCTTGCCCTCGGGGGCGGTGTAGGTCCTCAGCTCGAAGACCTTGTCGCCCTGGGCGTGGACGGCGGTGTCGGCCTGCCACAGGGTTCCGGCCGCGAAGCCGGCGACGAACACCGCGGTGACGAACACGACGAGATGGCGGGTCTTGATGGTCATGATGGCTCCTTGCTGACGATTCGTGTCGACGCCTGCCGGAACACGGCCTCGACGGGCCGGCCGGCGAGCAGCTTCTCAGCGCGGCGGACGGAAACCCAGCGCCGTTGCCGGAGCGATTGCTCCTCCCAGGCGTCGTCCACCCGATCCACGTGCATCAGGTAGACGGCGACGCGGTAACGGCCGCCCTCCTTCGCGATGTCATGGTAACCGACCGGGCCGCCCACGACACGCCCGTGAACGCCTGCTTCTTCGCGAGCTTCCTTGACCGCGGTCTCCGGCGCGGTCTCCCCGGGATCGATGAACCCCTTGGGTATGGTCCATCGGCCGGCCCTGATGGTCGTGATCAGGCATATCTCGACCGCGCCTTCGCGGTGTCTGAACGGAATCGCCGCCGCCTGCTGCGGGGGCGGGCCGCCGGGCGGGTACGCGTGCCGAGGCATCCCGCCCTCGTCACGAGACGGCGACCGGCAACCGGGACCAGGCGTCGGCGCGACAGCGCCCGCGGCCGGGACGGGAACGGTGCGCGCGGCCCGCGGCGACGAGCCGGCTGCGTACAAAGAGGCACGCCCTCGAGGAACGGTGCTTCACCATGGCTTCCCCGAGGGCGCGCAGCTCCGGTCCGCGGTCGCCGCTATTGCGGCATGTGGGTGTTGTAGAGCGCCAGCTCGCCGTCGTCGGTGAACGAGATGACCGGGTACTCCCGGTAGAGGGACTTCGGCCCCTCCATGCCCGGCGATCCGACGGGCATGCCCGGCACCGAGATGCCCGCGACGTCGGGGCGCTCGTCGAGCAGCCGGCGAATGTCCTCGGCCGGCACGTGGCCCTCGATGACGTAGCCGTCGACGAGGCCGGTGTGGCACGAGAACAGCCGCTGCGGAATCCCCTTCTCCTGCTTGAGCGGCGTCACGTCAGGCACGTCGGTCGTCTTTACGTTGAAACCCGCTTCCTTGAGATGCAAGACCCATCCCACGCAGCACCCTCAGGTGGGTGACTTGTAGACCTCGATGACGGGCTCCTGGGTCTGCACCGCGGTGTGGACCCCGAAGCCGACCACCAGCAACGAGAGAACGGCGAGCAGCGTGCGCATGAGGGCTCCTTCGTGGTTGTCGCGGTATCAGGCTACCCGTTGTCCGGGGGATTGGCAAGCCCGGCCGCTCCGCCCCGGCGCGTGGCGACGGTCCGACGCTCCGGCGCCCGCGCCCGTCATCGACGCCCTTCCCCGCGCCGGTCGGGCGGACCCGCTTCGAGCGTCTGCCGTATCACCGACCGGGTGCGGTCGATCAGGCGGTCCACCCCCCGCCCGCCGTAGTCGGTGGTGGCGATCGGCTCTCCCACGATCACGTCGACTGAGCCGGGCCGCGGGGCCAGGGTGGTCCGGGGCAGGAGCGCGAACGTGCCCAGGATGGTGACGGGGACGACGGGCACGCCGGCCTTGAGGGCGATGCGGAACAGGCCCGGCTGGAACGTCTGGAGACGGCCGTCGCGGGTCCGCGTGCCCTCGGGGAACCCGGCCAGCGACCGGCCGTTCCGAACCCCGTCGATGACCCGCCGCAGGCTGCGCGCGGTCTTGCGCGCATCGCCGCGGTCGATCGGAAAATGGCCCGCCGTCCAGAGGTGCCAGCCCATGAACGGGACGTAGAAGAGGCTGCGCTTGGCCACGATGCGGAACGGGTGCGGCAGGTACGCGAACAGCGCCGGGGTGTCGATGAGGCTCGCGTGGTTGGCCACGTACACGTAGGTCCCGTCCCGCCGCACCCGTTCGGCGCCGTGCACCCGGATGCGGGCGAAGATGGACCACGCCACGAGCCGGCACCACCAGCGCGCGCACCAGAACTGCCGGTCGCCGGTCCGGTCGAAGGGCCAGATGAGGAACGACAGGCTCGCCATGACCACCGTGTGGGCGTACCAGAGCAGGTTCGCGAACGGCGCCCACAGGTAGACGAGCAGCTTCACGGACCGTCGCCGGTGCGGTCGAAGGGCCGGGCGGGGCGCGACGCGGGCGCCACCGTCTGGACGCGCCGGGGCAGGCTCGCGAACGACGCGCGACCGTGGACGAGCGGCCTCGCGGTCGTCGGCGTTCACTGCCGGAGGGCGGAGCGGATGTAGATGAGGTCGATGAGCGCTTCCGCCCGGGCGAGCGGCCCCGGCTGTTCGAGCAGCCCCAGCCGGTCGGCGGGGGCGATGTCGATGAGCTGCGAGATGCCGTTGACGAGATCCTCGTCGTCGAGGCCGTCGGGGACCTGCAGCCCGGGGATGCCGAGGGGAATCAGGGCCGCGAGGTCCTCGCGCACGTCGCGCAGCCGGTTGCGGTCGGCGGCGCTGATGGTGTCGCTGATGGGCTCGACGTCGGCCAGCCGGTAGGCGCGGCTGTCGTCCTCGCGGAGGATTCGGAACTTGGTCAGGCCGCCGAGCAGGATGTTGTAGCGGCCGTCGGGGAGCTCGGTGGCCTCGGCGATGACTCCGACGCAGCCGACGGCATGGACGGGGGGGCGCCCTTCGTAGTCGGCCTCGTAGCCGGGCTGCAGCATGACCATCCCGATGAGGCGGTCGCCCTCGAGGGCGTCCGCGACCATCTCGCGGTAGCGCGCCTCGAAGATGTGCAGGGGGCGGGTGGCGCCCGGGAAGAGCATGACGTCCGGCAGCGGGAAGATCGGGATCGTGCTCGGGAGCGTCGCCGGGGCGAACCCGCGGGTCGTCTCCTGCGCCCCGGCGGGGAGGGGCAGGCACAGCACGCTTGCGAGTGCGACCATGCCGAGCAGCCGTCTGGCGGTCATGCCATGCTCCTTGTCTGGTCCGCCGTCTGGTCCGCCGGTGCCCGCCAGCCTATCACGGGTCGGCGGTCAGTCCACGCCGTCGCGCGTCGACCGCGGCGGCGACGGTCTCGATGGCGCTCTCGATCTCGTCGGCGGTGTTGAAGCGACCGAGCGAGAACCGGACGCTGCCGCGGATGCGGGCGTCGTCGCAGCCCATCGCCCCGAGGACGTAGCTGGGCTGGAGGGCGGCGCTGGTGCAGGCGGAGCTCGACGACACCGCCAGCCCGGGCATCCCCTTCATCAGCTTCGCCCCGTCCACCCCGGCGAAGCTGAGGTTCGTGGTGTTCGCGAGGCGATCGGCGCGGCGCCCGTTGACCTCGACGCCGTCCAACCGGGACTGCAAGCCGGCCTCCAGGCGGTCCCGCAGGGCGCGCACGCCGTCGTCTTCGGCGGCCAGGGTGGCCGCGACCCCCATGCCCACGATGCCGGGGACGTTGAGGGTGCCCGAGCGGAGGCCGCGCTCGTGGCCGCCGCCGCGCACCAGCGGCTCGCAGCGCACCCGGGGGCCGCGGCGGCGGACGAAGAGCATGCCGACGCCCTTCGGCCCGTGGAGCTTGTGGGCGCTCGCGCTCAGCAGGTCGACGTGCATGGCGTTCACGTCGATCCGCTCCTTGCCCCAGGACTGGGTGGCGTCGGTGTGGAACAGGACCCCGCGCTCGCGGCACAGGGCGCCGATGCGGGCGATGGGGTGCAGGACGCCGGTCTCGTTGTTGGCGTGCATGACCGAGACGAGCAGGGTGTGCTCGGTGATCGCGACCGCGAGCCGGTCGAGGTCCAGCCGCCCGTCGCCGTCGACCCCGAGATACGTGACGTCGAGCCCCTGCCGCTCCAGGTGCTCACAGGCGTCGAGGACGGCGCGGTGCTCGGTGGTCACCGTCACGACGTGCCGCTTCTTCGCGTAGGCCGGCGCGCCGGCGACCCCCTGGAGGGCCAGGTTGTCCGACTCGGTCGCGCCGCTCGTCCACACGATCTCCCGGGGATCGGCGCCGATGACCGACGCCACCCGCTCGCGCGCGGCCTCGACCGCCGTGGCGGCGTCGCAGCCCAGGGCGTGGTGGCGGCTCGCGGCGTTGCCGAAGCGATCGGTGAGGAACGGCAGCATCGCGTCGAGGACCCGCGGGTCGAGGGGCGTCGTCGCGTTGTGGTCCAGGTAGATCATCGGAATGTCGGGAGTTCGGGGGACCGCTTCGACGTGACGTGCCCGGAGGATCTTCGACGGCGGACGGCGGGACTCGACGCAACGTCGCCACCGGGAGCGTCGGGGACCGGAGCACCCGCGGCCGACCGTCTCGAACGACAGCGTCCGCCTGGCGGTGGCGTACGGTTCCGTGTCGCTCTCACGTTCAGTGTATACGGTGTCGGGGTTCGGGAGTGCAGGGCAGGAGCAGGGCCGGTCGCCCGGGAGGGCGTGGCCATCCCCATCCACGTCTTCACGCTCGTCGCCCTCGGCGGTGCAGAACCCGACCAGCTTCTCCGATCCGCATGCATTCTCGGCGCTGCTCGCGGAGCGAGCGCGTGATGGCGGTGGAGGGTTTCGGGATCAGCAGTCTTCAGGCGACAATCGATGGAGACGCCTGACATGACGGTAACGGTGCGCCCGCTCCGGATGATGAGATTCGTCTGTATCGCGACATCCATGAACGGGCGGTTCGGGGGCTCGCCGGGAGTCATTACTCTCAAGACGACATCGAGGGTTGGGTCGTGCCGCCGACGGAAGAGAATCTGCGGAGGCTGACCCTCGACGCCGACCGCGAAGTCCGCCTCGTAGCCGAGTTGAATGGACGACCCGCTGGAATCGGAGCCCTCGCGCTGGAAGAATCGGAGCTGCTGGCGGTCTACGTCTCCCCCGAGAGCGCCCGATGCACGCCCTCTCAACGCCGAGCGGTTCTACACGGACCTCGGCTACGACGTTCTCGAAAGGATGGAAGTGGTGCTTCCCAACGACCATCGCATGTCGGTGGTGCGGATGGGAAAGAACCTCTGACAGCCCGTCGCGGACTGCCTTGCTGCAGTTGTCCCGCCGTCCACCGCGTCTGCGTCGGGCGGCTGGACACATGGAGCAGCGACTTGAGCGGTTGCTGGATGCCTGGCGGCAGCAGCATGGCCGGTCGCCTGGGATTGCGTTCGGCTCGCCGGCGCCGTTCGTCATCGAGGGCCGGGTCCGGGCGCACGTCGGACTCTTCGACCAAGGCTGCCGCGAGCATGCGCTTCAGGCAGCCATAGAGCGACTCGCCGACCTCGAACCGCGACGAACCCGGTCCGGAGGGACTAGCGATGACGCTGCCAGGTGGCGCGGCTCTCGACTCCGTCGTCACCCGTCAGCGACAGCACCAGCGTGTCGCCGTCGTCCGCGAGGTCGTACGAGTAGCTCAGCGTCCTGCCCCGCACATCCGGTCGAGACCCGCCCTCGACCTCATGCTCGACGACTCTCCGAGTGACGTTCACGTCATATCGGCCGTAGTAGGCCAGATAGCTCTCACGGCCTGAAAGCTGGACCGACACCCGGCCGCTGACGTCATACGACAGCATCCCGTCGGTGAACGCCGAACCGTCCGCGGCCGCACCACCGACCCGCTCGAACGACGCGAGACCGAACGCGCCGACGAACCGGGCCATCTGCTCGGTGGCCCGCGCGCCGTTCAACAGCAGCGTCATGCTCCGATTGCCTTCGTGACAGGCAAACTCGTAGATCGGCTCCTCGGTGTTGGTCAGAGGGTACTCCGCCGACCACGGCTCCGTGAACGAGTCCGGGTCGTAGACGGTGTACTCCTGATGCATCGTGGCCTGGTCGATCCGCGTCAGACGCTGCACCAGACGCATACCCGCCCCGGACCCCGCAAAGGTCCAGCGCGGGTCGAAGTTCGTCGATTCGATCACCAGGGTGTCGCCGTCCCAGGAGCCGCGCGAGGTCCCGGTCCACTGCTGGATGGCGCCGGACACCTGCGGCCGGTCGTCCAGCGGGACCGTGATCGTGGCGTTGACGAACTCGTAGTGGATGACCACATGATCCGGGGTCTGGAAGATCCGGGCCGGGAACGCACTCCCTCGGAGCGGCAGCATCCCGCCCACCAGGCAGCGTTCGTCCAGTGCCCGGTCCTCGGGGCCCTCCGGGATGCCGCTCATACGCCGACCTGGCATGCCCACCCGGTAGCGGCCTTCCTCGGTGCGTGGAATCCGCCCGTTCTCGGGTGAGACGACGAGCGACGTGCGCCCGTCCAGCAGCGGATGGTCGTAGATGGACTGGTCGACCCCGCCATCGCCCAGCTCGAAGTCGGCGCTCAGGGCCCGATCGAGCCGCTGGCGGATGCCGCTCCGCCGCGTGGCAAGAAACTCCGCCTCTTCTTCTTCTGTGAGACGAAGTCTGTCCTCGAATTCGGCCGGTCGCTCGAGGGGCGTCATCGTGGGAAGCGACCAGGTCCCCTGGAGATCCGGCACGCCCCAGGGCGTACGGGGCGGGCCCGCCTCGTCGGCCGGCTGCGCCGGCGCCGAGCACGGAAGCGCCGCGAGGGCGCCGGCCAGCCCGAGGCATCGCACGACGTACTGAGCCATGCTCATGGTCTCGTCTCCGCTTTCAGTCGCTGCAGCTCCTGCCGCGGCCGGAACTCCAGCTTCGCCACCTTCCCGGCCCCAAGGTAGCCCATGGCGATCCGGGTGCGGCCATTCACCGTCACCGCCTGCAGCCCGTGGGTCTTGGTCCCGATCGTCGGCAGGTAATAGCTGGTCCACTCTTCCGTGCCGGGATCGAACTTCGCGATCGAATCGCCATGCGTGAACGGCAGCCACACCATGCCGTCTTCGTCCACCGACGTCTCGTAGCAGTTCCCGTCCTCATGCCCGGGCGGAAAGGGATACATCTCTTCGAGGTCAGAGCGGCTGTCGAGCTTCAGCAGGCCGCCACCGTACCACGAGCAACCCCAGAACGTGGTGCTCCGCGGATCGGCGCTCCAGCCGGCCTCGTCGAATCGGCTGATCAGCGTGAAGTTCTGCGGATGACATCCCATACAGGCCGCCCGAAAGACCTCCTTCATCCGGAGGTCCTCACGGGTGCCGTCCGGCAGCGCCGCATACCATTGGCTCCCCGTCAGCTGATTGTGGAAGTCCGCGGTAGGGGTGAGCGTGAAGTTCCGTCTGGTCCCGGCCTCGCTCAGCGCCACCTCCGCGCGGCCCGCCTCGAAGGCCTGGGCCTGTGCCCAGACCTTGTAGGGCCGTCCAGTCTCGAGCGGCGGGAAATGGTACTCGCCGTCACTGTCGGTGAACACGCTCGTGGTGACGTTCCGCCCCGGCGCCCGGGCAGACACGGTGACGCCCTCGAGCCTCTCGCCTGACGTCGATGTGACGGTCCCCCACAGGGGGCCGGCGGTCTCGCCGAACGACACGGGGTCGGCCACACTCGGCGACGAGAGCTCGACCAGCCGGTCCGCCACCGGCGGGCGGAGCGTCTCGACTCTCTTGAGGTAGCCGATGATCGAGTCGATCTGCTCGGGCCGGAGGGCGTACCTGAACGCCGGTATCGTGGCTGAGCCTTCGGAGATGAGCCGTCGCACCGCGCGTTCGCGGTCCTCCCCTTCGACATTCGTCCTGGAGAGCGGCGGCCCGTAGGATGCGGCGTCGACGAGGCCTGCCCGGGCGCCTCCGGTGGTCGACATCGTCGAGTAGTGACAGGTGTTGCAGCGCTGCTTGAACAGAAACGCGCCCTGCCGTTCGCTCGCGCTCAACGACGACAGAAAGTACGTGTCGGTGACGCCAAGCACCTGCGGCTCCATGCCCCATGCGGTGCGCATCCACTCTTCGACGTCGGCGGGCACGTCCGGCGGTTCTGCTGACGTGGCCGGCTGGGCCAGAACGCCGGACGGGGGGAACAGGAGCACACCGAGCACCACCAGCACAGACTTCCTGGCCATGAATGTTCGGCTCTTGAATCGAGTACCGTCGTCGATCTCGCCCGTTTGGCTCCTCAGCCGCTGCTCGTGACC
This sequence comes from Vicinamibacterales bacterium, assembly GCA_965215105.1. Taxonomy (GTDB): domain Bacteria; phylum Acidobacteriota; class Vicinamibacteria; order Vicinamibacterales; family UBA8438; genus JAJEEA01. Next base: position 2,908,745 of record OZ244051.1, on the reverse strand, counting down.
GACCAGCAGGGGTTCGAGGGGCATAAGCTGCTGCGAGTCAGCAGATTATACCTGGAGCGTGTCTCCGATCCATCAACCGCGCTCGCCTGCGGCCAGCGCCGCCACCGTGAAGATCAGCGGGTAGAGCTTCTCGAAGTACCACAGCTTCGCAAAGTAGAGCCCGATGGGGGCCGGCCCGACCGCGTCCCGGGTGAGCAGCCACCGCCGGCCGCGGGGGTCGCCGGTGGCGGCGACGGCGAGAGCGGTTTCCTCGATAGTGCCGAAGCTCCCGTCCTCGTGCTGCTTCGACCGGAGGAACGCCTCGCCTCGCAGTCGCGCCTCCGCCGGCAGGAGGTCCCGGCACTCCAGGACCCGCGCCGTGCCGTAGACGGGATTCGTCTGGTCCGGGGTCCACGGGTTGCCGAACCACAGGGGAATCCACGACCCGTCGGGGCGCTGGTGGTGCACCAGGTACGCGACCGCCCGCTCCATCGCCCGGTCGACCCGCGGGTCCACCGCGCGCCATGCGTGCCACGCGCGCAGGGCGTGGGCGGTGAGGTCGGGGCTGCTCCGATCGAACGGCAGCCGGCCCCAGCCCCGGCAGAACGTCGGGACGCCGCCGTCGTCGTTCTGCAGGTCGATCAGCCAGCCGACCCCGGCCGTGGCGGCCGCCAGGAGTTCGGCATCATGGGCCGGGAGCCCGTGGCGGGAGTGCCGCCGCATTCGACCCGCGCCGTGCACCGCGTGGGCAGTGCTGCTCGTCGCCCTACGCTCGGTCCCGGGTCTTCCAGGTTCCGCGGAGGCCCCGGTCGCGCCCTGCGACGCCGGCGCCGTTTCTCCGCCGACGCTCTCACCGGTCTCGGCACGACGCCGCGCGCCATCGTCCGCCGCTGCCAGCTCGGCCAGCGCGAGGAGGGCGCCGGGGGTGTCGTCGCCGTCGGGCACGCCGCCCGACAGGTCGGTCCAGGCCCAGCCGCCGGGGGCCGACCGGGTGTAGGGATGGACGACGCGGTACTGCTGGTCGAGCAGCCAGCGCCGCAGGTAGCGCCGTTCCTCCGGGGTGAACGCGGCCCCCCCGAGGGCGTTGATCGACAGCGTGGTCAGCCAGGTGGCGAGGTTGGTGTCGATGGGCCAGCTTCCGTCGGGGCGGACGGAGTCGACGAGGAACGCGACGCCCTGCCGGGCCACCGGGTGGCCGGCGAGCCCGCTCCCGGCCAGGGCCATGGTGACGAAGCTCGTCAGGGGTGCGGCCTCGAGGAACCCGCCCGACGCGGGCTGGATCGACTCGAGGACGCGCAGGGTGCGCGCCCGCGCCGCGTCGCGCACCGCCCGCCCGGCCCGGTTCGCGGTGGGGTGGTGATGGTGCTGCGCCTGTCCGATCGCGATCAGGGCGGGCAGCGCGTAGCTCACCACGGGCAGGCCGATCCACTTGAACCAGGCGTGGGGCAGGGCGGCCAGCTCGAACGGCAGCACCGGGACGTGCTCCCAGCCGAAGCGCCCGGCCAGTGCGCAGTGGGTGAGGATGGGGACCGCGAACGTGCGGTCGTCGCCGTACACGTGGGTGATGGCGGCGGCCAGCGACTCGGCGGTCAGGGGGCCGACGCGTCGCGTGAGCCACGCTTCCGCGCGCTCCCGCCCCACGGCGCGGTGCTGCCCGAGGGCCGCCCACGCCAGCGTGGTGGTGCTGATGTTGCTGGGGCAGCCATCGGCGTCGCCGAAGCCGCCGTCCGCGTTCTGGTGGGCGGCCAGCCAGCGGAGCCCGCCCCGCACGAGGTCCTCGTGCCCGCCCGCGAGGGTCAGGGCGGTGACTGCGGTGGCGGTCGACAGGGGGCTCGACGACAGCTCGCCTTCCCAGTGGCCGGCCGGGGTGCGCGCGGCGAGGAGCCGCTCACGCAAGGCCGAGGCGGCCCATGGGGAGGAACGCGTACCAGGTGTGCTCGGCGTTGGGTTCATCGTCGGTTCAGGCGTTGCGGAACGTCCCGCGGGGTCCACGGCTAACGCAGCGCCGAGGCGGCCCATGGGGAGGAACGCGTAGCGGGGGCGTCGGGTTCATCGTCGGTCCGGGCGCCGCAGAACGTCTCGCGGGGTCCACGGCTCACGCAGGGCCGAGGCGGCCCATGGCGAGGAGCGCGTACCAGGTGTGCCGGGCGTCGGGTTCATCGTCGGTCCAGGCGCCGCAGAACGCCCCGCCAAGTCCAGGGCTCACGCGAGGCTGAGGTGGCCCATGGCGAGGAGCGCGTACCAGGTGTACTCGGCGTCGGGCTCATCGTCGGCCCAGGTGCCGCAGAACGCCCGGCCGGTCCACAGCGTGTCGAGGAAGTCGAGGGTCTTGTCCTTGAGGTGCACGAAGGGGACGTGCTCGCCCGCGAGGGCGTGCAGGGCGGTGGCGGTCGACAGCAGGTCGGGCATGGGCGCCGCCTCGGTGGCCAGGAACCCGCCCTCGGGGTGGGCCCGCGCCAGCAGCCACCGCGTCGCCTCCGGGGGCGCCGGGACGCCCATCCGGCGGAGCAGGGTCACCGCCGCCGCCGTCGTCGGCGTGGTCCGGACCCCCGCGTCTCCCGGCCCCGGCATGGGAAACGGCTCGGGCCGCAGCCCCAGGTCCTCCAGGGCGCCCCACGCCAGGAAGCTGTGGTACACGCTGCCGCGGTCCCATGCCGCGCGGATGCGGGGGGCGAGGTCCGGGCCCGGCTGCTTCACCGCCGCCCAGCACCTCGCCAGACAACAGAGGTGCACGAGGTCGAGGTCCTCCCCGTCCCCGAACGACTCGAGGAAGCCGGCGACCGCCGGCGGCGGCTCGTGCTGCAGCGCGATGAGGCCCTCCAGCGCGAAGACGGTGTAGTAGAGGTCGCTCTGCCCCGAGCGGTCGGCGGCGCCGCCGTCGTCGTTGAACTGGGAGTGGAGGAACCCGGCGACGGGGTCAGAGGCTTCCTGCAGCAGCTTCGGCGCCAGCCGCGCGACTTGCAGCATTTCGAGTCTCAAACTCACTGCAGTAGCCCTCGATCAACGCCTCGCCGAAGATCTTGCCGACGATGCGGCGCATCAGTCCCTTGAGGGTCGGGCTCGCCAGGAACCGCAGCGAGCGGACCGCGTCCTCCCGGTAGGCGGCCAGCAGGTCCTCGGCCTTGTCGAGCGCGCCGTACCGCTCGGCGATGCCGTGCAGCTCGTCCGACCCGTCGGCGGCGCCCGCCCGGATGGCCGCCGCGACGCGATCGCGGTCGGCGCCCTCGGCGCGCTTGTGGGCGATGGTCAGGATGAGCGACAGCCGCACCTGGTCGAGGTCGTTCGAGTCGGCCTCGCCCTTGAAGTCGTCGATGTCGTCCTTGATCTGGTAGGCGATGCCCAGCGACTCGCTGTACTTGCGCAGCACGTCGTGGGTCGCCGCGTCGGCGCCGCCGAGGACGGCCCCGATGCGCAGCGCGACCTCGAAGGCCGCCGCCGTCTTCTCGCGGAAGATGTCGAGCACCTGCAGCGACGCCAGCGGTTGCGGGTCGCGCGCCCACAGCAGCTCGCGGCCCTGGCCGCGGCTCAGGGTCACGTGGCCCGCGGCCGCGATGGCGACGGCCTCGGGATGGCCCGCCTCGGCGAGCAGCCGGTACCCCTCGCCCACCAGGAAGTCGCCGGCGTTGAGGGCCACCGGCACTCCGACCTCGGCGTGCAGGGCGGGGCTGTCGTAGCGGCGCTCGTCGCCGTCCTCGATGTCGTCGTGGATGAGCGAGGCCTTGTGGAAGCACTCGATGGCCACCGCCGCCTTGAGGACCGCCTCGGGCAGGTCCGGCTCGGTGCCGCGGCGGTCGGTCTCGAGGGCCATGTACGTGCACGCCGCGAGGTACGGCCGCCAGCGCTTGCCCCCCTTCTCGAGGTAGTCGCGGGCGATGCGGGCGGTGGCGTCGTCGGCGTCCACGGGGCCCATGAGCGTGTCGAGTATGTCGGGGCCGAACCAGCCCCGCACCCTCGTCTTCAGCGCGTCGAGGTCAAGCCGGTAGGTCTTGTCGTCGCTCGTCAGGTGGATCAGGTCCCAGACCCAGTCGAGGTCCACGGTGGTGTTGATGCAGTCGTCCTGCAGCAGGGGGATGGCCACGCCGGGAATGGCCGCCGCCTCCATGTGCGGGAAGCACTTCTCGAGCACGTTGATGCAGCTCACGCCGACGATCGCCTCGATCTTGCCGGTCTCGATCATCGACCGGACGATGGCCGAGCCCTCGGCCACGAGCACCGCGTAGCCGAGCCGCTCGGCCTCGACCGTCAGGTCCTGGATCGAGCACAGCCCGCACTCCTTGCAGAGCAGGCCGAACTCGTCGAAGGGGGCGGGGCACTTCTCCTCGACCCGCAGGCACTTCGGGATGAGGAGGAGCCGGCGCTCGTAGGGGATCCGGGCCAGCGAGTCGCGCCAGGCGGCGTTGCTGACGAGGATGGACGTGTAGTCGCCGTAGATGGGGTCGAGGCCCGCCTCGGCGAGCACCGCCGCGGTGTGCTCGGTCAGCTCGTCGAGCGTGAGGGGGGGAACCGCTCCCGCCCGCTTGACACGCTCCTCGGTGATCTGCTTCAGGCGGATCCGCACCGCCTTGTCGTCCGGGATGTTCGACTGCGCCTGCCGGTAGGTCTGCCGGGGTACCTGCACCGGGAGCTGCAGCAGGGGGATGACCTGGGGCTCGGCGTAGCTGGAAGTGTCGGTGGCCATGGATCTCGCTGATCCTCTATGTATAAGCACCGAATCCGAAGAACCAATGCTTCTTGGCGAAGCGGTAGACCCAGTTCTCCTCGGGGATCTCGTTCCCGGGGTTGTGCTGGCTGGGGCGCGAGCGCAGGGCCTCGAGCTCGGGGCCTGCGGTCCGGCGTATCGTCGTGTCGTCGGCCCCGTGGCGCTCGACGATCTCCCGCAGGAGGTCGGGGCGCTCGAGGACGATGCAGCCCCGCGTCGCGTCCGCCGCGGTCCGCCGGAAGTCGGCGAGCAGCGGCGACTCCGTCATCGTCTTGTAGATGTCGCCGTCATTGTCCTGGATCTTCTCGTTCGCGAACTGGATGATGGGACAGGGCTCGACGTCGCCGAACGGGCCGATGTGGTGGCTGATGCCGGTGGCGGCCGGGCACAGCGCCTGCCCCTTGTCGTCCCAGTAGGCGTCGATGAGGCCGATGGGCTTGCGGTTGCGCATGTCCATCACGAAGCGCCGCACCGACAGCACCTGCTCGGGGGTCAGGGCGAGCTGGGGGTTGGGCACCGGTCCCACCACCCGGTAGGTGTGGAACCAGCAGTAGTGGACCCCCATCCCGATCAGCTCGTCGATCCACGCCTCGCGCACGAGGTCGTCGATGTTGGTCTGACAGACGCTGGTGGCGACGCCGGTGAGCAGCCCGTGGCGCACGCTGGCCCGGATGCCCTCCAGGGTGCGGTTCAGCACCCCCTCGCGGCCGCGACGCTCGTCGCTGATCGACTCCGTCCCCTCGACGCTGATGAGCGGGGTCGCGTTCCCCGCCTTCCGCAGCCGCTCGGCGGTGGCGTCGGTGATGGGGTGGCCGTTGGTGAAGATCTGGAAGTAGCAGTCGGGGTGCGCCTCGAGGACCCGGAGGAGGTCGGGGTGCATGAACGGCTCGCCCCCGAGGATGCCGAAGAAGCTGTTGCCGTGCGCCTTGGCGCTGTCGATGAGCCGGTTCAGGTCGTCGTAGCTGATCACGTGCTGCGGCTTGTCGACGTCGACCCAGCACCCCTGGCAGCGCAGGTTGCAGGCGTTGGTGATGGAGATGTAGAGGAACGGGGGGAACGACACCCCGGCCTTCAGGCGCTTCTTGAACTTCTGGACCGAGCGGACGCCCTTGTAGCCGAAGTTCCAGGCGAACTTCCGCAGAACGCGCGCGTCGGTCGAGCGCACCGTGCGATAGCCGAGGCCGGCCGCCGCCCTCAACATGGTCGTTCCGCTCCCGTTTCCGTCAGTTCCGGCCCGCGGCCGGCACCGCCGCTCGGCGCCGCTGTCCGCCCGGCCAATCCCGCGAGATGTCGACGCCGTTGTCAGGCGCGGACTCCTGCGCGGGCGCGTCCCGCCGTCCGCCTTCAGATGCCCCAGTCTCGCTCGGTCGGCGCCGGCCGGGCGTCCTGCACCGTCTGCGAGCGGGCGAGGCGCTTCTCCATCTTCGCCTTGGCCCGGGCCGCCCGCTCCTCGATGTCCTCGGCCGAGGGCAGGGTCATCAGCACCTCGTCGGGGATGTCCAGGTCCTTCTTGAGCTTGCCGAGGCAGCGCTTGCGCTCGAGCAGGGCCTTCGACTCGTCGCGCTCGGTCGAGAAGCGCTTCCGGGCCTCGCGCTGGCGGGTGCGGAGCGACCCGTAGAGGTCTCCGCCGAGGAGGGTGGAGATGTCCACCTTCATCGCCTCGCGCTGCACGTCCTGCTCGCGCACGACGTCGCCGTTGATGGGGCCCTTGCCGTACTTCGGGAACAGGATCGCGACCTCGGGGCAGACGCGCGAGCAGGCCGGGCAGTCGGTCTTGCAGTTGTCCTGGTTCTGCACCGTGATCTGCTTCTTCTCGTCGACCCCGTACACGTCGAAGAGGCAGAACGTCAGGCACTGCATGCAGTTGGTGCAGCGATCGAAGTCGATCACCGGGAACCACGGCTTCCAGGCTTCGAGCTTCCGCGCGCCGGCCGCCTCGCGCACCTCGCGGGCCGCCTCCAGCGCGTCGACCTCGCCGAGGTCGCGGAAGTGCACCTCCTGCTCCGGGTCCGCGGCCGGCGCCTCGTCGAGCCGGCCCAGCACCAGCATCGGGGCGCCGTCGGCCGGGGCCACGTCCTGCCCGGCCATCGGCCGGGTGACCTCGAAGCCGTTGTCGAGCAGGGTCGACAGGGCCTGGAAGCGCTCCTCGCCGTCGAGGGCCTGGCTGCCCGGGCCCTCGTACAGCACCACCCGCAGGTTGCGTCCCTCGATGCGGCTCATGCGGGCGATTCCTCCGTGGCGTGGTCGGTGCGGCTCATGCGAGCAGCTCCTTCGCGATGTCCTCGGCCGAGTCCTCGCGCATGTTCAGCACGTCGACCCCCTCGCTCGGCAGCGGCGTGCCCGCCGCGTGGAACAGCCACTTCACGGCCCGCGGATAGCAGGCCGCGATCTTCGTGTCCCCCCCCTCGGCGATCTTGCGCAACGCCGCGTCCTTGCGCGCCGACATGTCGCAGAGGTCGGCCACCGCGTCGAAGGCCTGGCCCGAGTCGCAGAGGCGGCGCAGCACGTCCTTCTTGACGTCGGCCGGCACGACCTTGGCGTACGTGCAGTTGCAGTACAGGATCTTCATCGCGCCGTCACGCCATCCTGTGCGTGGGAACCGGCCGTCCCGGCCGCAACTGCTCCAGGTGCTCGACCCGCGCCTCGACGCCGTCGAGGGCGGCCAGGGTCTCGCGCAGCACCGCCTCGAGCCGGGCCGGATCGGTCTCGGCCCGCAGATTCACCACCAGCTCCCCCGCGTCGACGCGGTCGAGCAGCGACTCGCGCAGATCGGGCTCGCGGTCGCTGCCGACCAGACTTACCGCCGACAGCGTGCCGGATCCGTCCCGCGCGTCGAGCGTCATCTTGAGATGGGCAATCTCCTCCCCGGCCGCCGCGAGCCGCTCGCGCACCTGCCGGGCCAGATCGACCAGCGTCCGGTTGCCGTCGAAGGGCCTTTCCGCGCGGAGCTGGACGGTACAGTTCAGCCAGCCCAGCAGGGCCTCGCCTTCGGCGTATATATCGTAGTCGATCTCCAGCGCCCGGGACGCGGGATTCTCGGCGAGCACCGTCTCGAACCACGCGTCGACCCCGGCGCCGGTCCGGGCCGAGCAGGCGAGGACCGTCGCCTGCGGGAACTCCGCCGCGAGGGCGGCCGACAGGCGGTCGAGCAGGTCGGCCGAGTGCGCGTCGCGCTTGTTGACGACGATGACGTCCGCCTCCTGCATTTGCTTGCGGTAGACGTAGGTCACCTTCTCCGAGAAGCTGCGGCCCTCGACGAGGCCCACCATGCGGGCCGCCCGCACCGGATCGACCATGACGCTGAGCGGCGCCACCGTGAACCGGTCGCCGTAGATGCGGCGTAGCGGATAGGAGACGGTGGCCACCAGGTCGGTGCAACTGCCCACCGGCTCGGCGAGGAAGAGGTCGGGCCGCGAGTCGCGGGTCAGGTTCTCGGCCGCCTCGAGCAGCGAGTTGAAGCGGCAGCAGAAGCAGCCGCCGGTGATCTCCTCGACGGGGAAGCCCTGGGACCGCAGCAGGGTGGTGTCGACGAGCCCGCTGCTCTGGTCGTTGCAGATCAGCCCGACCCGCTTGCCCCGGTCCGTCAGGTGCCGGGCGAGCCGCGCCACCGCGGTCGTCTTGCCCGCCCCGAGAAAGCCGCCGACCATGACGTAGCGCGCCGGCTCAGCCATGCCCGGACCCGTCCGACACCGACCCGGAGGCCCGAATGCCGAGCCGGCCGGAGGCTCGGATGGCGGTCGCGACGCAACGCGCCCTAGTCGTGCTCATGCCGTCGTCCCAGCATCTTGTCGATCGTCGTGTCGAGCAGTGCGATGTAGCCGTGCACGTCGAGGCAGTCGTCGCCCGGCTGCCCGCGCACCCGGAAGAGCCAGCCCCGCCGGTAGGGGTCGTTCGACAGCAGCGCCGCCTGCTCGTCGACGGCGGGGTTGAAACCCTCGAACCGCCCCCCCAGCGGAGAGTACATGTCGGTCACCGCCTTGAAGCCTTCCAGCCAGCCGATGACCTGGCCGGTCTCGACCGTCGCCCCCGGCTCGGTCTCGAACCCGAGCTCGACGATCTCGCCCAGCATGCGCACCGCGAACTTCGTGAACCCGACCCGCCACACCTCCTCGTCCTCCCGCTCGAGCCAACTGTGGCCGGCCGTGTAGAGCCTGTCCTCGAGGAGGCGGGTCGAGAACCGCGAGCGATTATAGGGGATCTCGGCGGGGGGCATGGGTGGGGCGGCGGGTCGCGGTGTCGGACTGATCCTATCAGGTACCGCCGCCGCCCGGTGGAGCCGGTCGGCCGGGCCCGTCCGTCCCGCGCGGTCGTCACGCCCTGCGAACCAGCGAAGCCACGGGTCGAGCGGCAGCCATGGCGCGTCGGCAGCCAGGGCACGTTGGCAGCCACGCCGGCAAGGCTGCGAACGTGCGGGTCGGGGGTCATGTGGTCGTGAACGACACGTTGGCAGGCTCCAGCGCCGTCGCCAGGTTTGGTATCGGAGTGTTGTCTTTTTGATGATCGGATCATGGATTTGACGTATTTCGAGGGGCATGCCAGGATGAAGCGTGCTGCCGCGGCATCTGACCGGCGCGTTGCAGGCCGCCGCCGCGGCGAATCCGGTCGTCACCCTCACCGGACCTCGTCAGTCAGGCAAGACGACGCTCGTGCGGGCGACGTTTCCCGCGCACCGCTACCTGTCGCTCGAAGCGCCGGACGAACGGACGCGGGCCCTCGCCGACCCGCGGGGGATGCTGGCCGACGCCGAGGGCCGGGGCCTGATCCTCGACGAGATCCAGCGTGCGCCCGAGCTGCTGTCCTACATCCAGGTGCTCGTCGACGAACGTGACGAACCGGGCCGTTTCATCCTGACCGGCTCGCAGAACCTGCTGCTGATGGAGTCGGTCTCGCAGACGCTGGCGGGGCGGACCGCGCTCCTGCGTCTCCATCCCTTGTCGCTCGCGGAGCTCCACAGCCGGTCACCGCTCGATCCCCTCAATCTCGACGGCGCCGCGGGTCCGCGGCGCGACACGTCGGACGGCCCGCCGCCGCAGGAGCCGGCCGGCACGTCGGGCGGTTCGCCCCCGCAGGAGCCGACCGGCACGTCGGGTGGCCCGCCGCCGCAGGATCTCTGGCAAACCCTGGTGAACGGGTTCTACCCGCGCATCCACGCCCGCAACCTGCCGGCGCAGCCGTGGCTGGCGGACTACGTGCGCACCTACGTCGAACGCGACCTCCGCGAGGTGCTGCAGGTGTCGGATCCGCGCAGCTTCGAGAACTTTCTCCGCCTCGCGGCGGCGCGGACCGCGCAGGAGGTGAACTTCAGCGCCCTCGCCGCCGACGCCGGCGTGACCCAGCAGACCGCGAAGCGCTGGCTCGCGGCCCTCGAGATCGGCTTCCTCGCGACGACGCTGCCGCCGCATCACGCGAGCTACCGCAAGCGGCTGCGCAAGCGGCGGCGCCTACACTTCCTCGACACCGGCCTCGTCTGCTATCTCCTCGACATTCCCGACGCCCGGACCCTCGAGCGTCACCCCCTGCGCGGGGCCGTCTTCGAGTCGTTCGTCGTGTCCGAGCTGGTCAAGGCGTTCGCCGCCCGCCGCCGCGAGCCCCCGCTCTCGTGGTGGCGGGACGCGGCCGGCCGCGAGATCGACGTTCTGATCGACCCCGGCGGCCGGATCGTCCCCGTCGAGGTGAAGTCGGGACGGACGGTGCCGGCCGACGCCGTCGACACCCTCGCCTGGTGGACCGCGCTTCCCGGCAACCCCAACCGCGGCGGCGTCCTCGTCCACGGCGGGACGGAGCGCTTCGAGTTCCGGGGGTTCCGGGTGCTTCCGTGGTTCCTGCAGTGAGCGTTCGATGGTCGATCCTGCAGCCGGGTCGGTGCGTGCGGCGACCCGGAGCCTCACCGCGCCCGGTTCATCGCGAAGATCGCCCCGAACAACACCACGCCGGCCGCGTCGAGCACCGGCACCGGCAGACCGGCCAACGCGACGGTCGGGCCGGGGGCGAGGAGCAGCGCGGCGGCCGCGAACATGGCGAGGCGGAGGGGCAGGGGCAAGGCGGTGCGGAGCTGGCCGGTGATGCCCGAGGCGAAGCACAGCACCCCCAGGGTGCCGATGGCCACCGGGACGAGCATCGCGAGGATCCCGGCCGTCTCGCCGGCCGGGGTCAGCATGAGCAGCTCGGGGCGGTAGACGAAGATGTAGGGCAGCGTGAACCCGACGAGGGCGAAGCGGAACGCGGCGAAGCTCGTCGACATGATGTTGGTGCCGGCGATCGAGGCGGCGGCGTAGCCGGCGAGGGCGACCGGCGGGGTCACCATCGACATCATGCCGAAGTAGAAGATGAACAGGTGGGCGGCGAGGGGCACCACCCCGAGGTTGCCGAGCACGGGCCCGATGAGGGTCGCGAGCAGCAGGTAGCAGACCGCCGAGGGAAGGCCCATGCCGAGGATGATCGACGAGATCATGATCAGCACGAGGGCGAGGAACAGGCTCTGCTCGGCCAGCGGGAGGATGGTCGCGGGCAGGCGGGTGCCGATGCCGGTCAAGGTGACGATGCCGATGATGATGCCCACCGACGCGGACGCGGCGATGAGCGAGACGACATCGCGCGCCGACTTGACGAAGGCCTTGACGACGTCCTGGATCGACAGGCGGGTGCGCTCGTTGAACGCCCCGACGACGACGATGCCCACCAGCGATGCGGTCACCGCCCGGAACGGCGTGTAGCCGAGGATCAGCAGCAGGATAAGGAGGCCGAGGGCGGTCGCGAAGACGATGCCCTCGTGGCGTGATTCCGCGAGCGGAGTGGCCGCCGCGGTTGCGCCGGGGCTCCCCCCGCCGGCGTCGCCCGGCGTCCTGCCCGCGGGTTCGCCGGCCATCGTCCCGCGGGCGTGGAAGTGGGTGATCAGGAACAGCGACAGGTAGTAGAGGATCGCCGGAATCAGCGCCGCCCGGATGATCTCGAGGTAGGTCACCGGGGGGTCGACGATCTCGAGCATCATGTACGCGCCGGCCCCCATCACCGGGGGCATCAGGGCCCCGCCCGAGCTCGCCGCGGCCTGGATGCCGGCCGCGGTCGTCGCCCGGAAGCCGGCGCTGCGCATCATCGGGATGGTGAAGGTGCCGGTGGTCGCGGTGTTGGCGACGGCGCTGCCCGACAGCGATCCCATCAGGCCGCTCGCGAGCACCGCCACCTTGGCGGGTCCGCCCGGGCTGCGGCCGAAGACCGCCTGCGCGAAGTCGATGATGAAGCGGGTGGCGCCGCACGCCGACAGGAAGGCGCCGAAGATGACGAACAGGAAGACGTAGGTGAACATCACCCCCAGTGCGACCCCGAAGGTGCCCTGCGCCTGCAGGAACGCCTGGGCGACGATGCGCTCGATGGAGTACCCGCGGTGGGGGAAGAGCCAGTCGGGCATGCCGGCGCCGACGTACGCGTAGACGAGGAACAGGCCAGACAGGATCGGCAGGGCGAGCCCGAGGGAGCGGCGCGCCGCCTCGATGACGAGGAGCAGGCCGACGACGCCGACCGCGATGTCGGTCCCGGTCTCGAACCCGGCCCGGTTGCCGAGGCTCGAGCCGCCCTGCCACAGGCCCTCGAAGAACGGGTCGTTCTGGACGAGGATCCACCCGCAGCAGACGGCGGCGAGCCCCGCGAGGACGAGGTCGCTCGCCCGCGCCGCCGGGTGGTTCTTCAGGTTCGGGTGGACGGGGACGTTCAGGAAGCAGATGACCAGCCCCAGCAGGGCGAAGACCGCGAGCTGCGGCTGGGGGGCCAGGATCGGGTAGTTCACCTGGACCAGGGTGAACACGCACAGGCCTACCGCGAGCACGCGGGTGACCGTCTGTCGCAGGGCGTCGGGGTCGCGGCCGGTCGACGCCGGCGCGGTGGTTTCGGGCATGGTGCTCTCGGTGGGGTCGGCTCACCCCTCGCGCGGGTCTCCGGCGTCGAAGGATGCCGGACTCGAGAAGTTCCGCGGCGCGGCTCCGGCCGGGCACTCGTCGGCTGGCTTGCCCCGCCCGCCGCGCGGCCAAGCCGGGAAGAGTACGCCACCCGGGCAGGCAGCGGCTCTCGGCGAGGCGGGGCTGCCCCAGCCCGCCCATCGTCGCCTGCGGCTCCGCTGGCCCAACCAACCCTGCAGGAGTCCGCGCCGTCCTACGGCGCAGACGCCTGGGGCGCGGGCTCCTCCTCCGGCCAGATACCGATCTCGCGGTAGAACCGTATCGCGCCCGGATGGAACTCGGTCCCGGTGTCCCGCACGACGTTGCCGGGGTTGATGGCCCTGCCCGCGGCATGCTTCTCGACCACGCTCTCCCGCTGCTCGTACAGGGTCTTCGTCACGTTGTAGACGAGAGCCTCGCTCACCGCGGCCGAGGTGATGAGGTGCATCGAACCGACGTCGAGGCCCTCGAAAGGCTCGTCCTGCCCGCGGTAGGTGCCGGCGGGGATCGTCGCGGGCCGGAAGAAGAGGTACTCGTCGACGAGCTGCTGCCGGGCGTCCTCGTCGAACGGGATGAAGTGGATGTCCTGCGAGGCCGAGGCCTGGGTGATCGAGGCCGTCGGCACCGCCCCGCCCACGAAGACCGCCGCCGCCGAGCCGTCCGCGATGAGGTCGACGGCGCCCGACTGGGTGGCGTTCAGCGGAGAGAAGTCGTCGTAGGTCAGGCCGTGCGCCCCGAGCAGCGGCCCCACGAAGTACTCGAAGCCGGCCCCCGCCGGCCCCACTCCCACGCGCTCGCCGCGCAGGTCCTCGATGGTCTCGACGTCGGACCCCTCGGGGGTGATGAACAGGGCCACGTTCGGGGCCAGGGTCATCACTGTCCGCATCGGGTACGCCTTGTCCCAGCCCTCGCCGCCCCGGACCGCGAAGTAGGTGATGGCGGCGTTCGACATCGCGAAGTCGAGCTCGCCGCCGTCGAGCCGCCGGATGTTCTCCTGCGAGCCGCTGGTCGCCTCGGCCGTGGCGTTCCAGCCGAACCCGGCCCCGAACTCGTTCAGCACCTCGGCGAGGGCGCTGCCGACGACGAAGAAGGCGCCCCCCGGCGGCGCCGTGCCCATGCTCAGGAACACGCGCTCCGGTGCCGCGTCCCCGCCTTCACCGCCGCCCCCGCCGCACGACGCGGCCAGGGCGCACGCCAGAGCCACTGTCACCCATCCGTTTCGACGCATGCCTGCAACCTGCCTCTCCACCCGGCGCGCGGAACCTCCGTGCGCCGGCGGTCCGCCGTCGGTCGATCGGACCGAGCCGGTGCGGACGCCCGTTCGCGTGGAATTCTACTCCAGCCGCCGGAGCCGGGCCAGCGTTGCCCCCGCCGGCGTGCCGAGCGTCGTCGGACCGGAACATCAGCCGGCCGGCGCCGCGCCCGCCGTCGTCGTGCGAGTCCTCCATGTCGCCGGCGAGTCGAGCGGGTGCGGCAGGGCGTTGCGGGACGATGACGAGCGCGGAGGATCCGTCGGCAGCGGGACTGATCAGTACGACGGTTCCGCCAGGTACCCTTCCCGCGCCTGCACGACGTGCCGGCGGTTCCCGGTGCGCACGTCGATGCGGCGCCACGCGCCGTCGAGGCCGGGGTTCGAGGGCTGGTAGCCGAGGAGGTAGCGGTTCCCCATGTCCTCTCGAATGCGGGTCAGGACCTCGTCGAGGTCGTCGATGCGATCGATGGGGAACGAGCGGCCCCCGCTGATCCGGGTCAGCCCTTCCATCTGCGCCCGGACCCGTTCGATGCCGCGGCCCCGGCCCAGGGTGACGACGTACAGCGTCGCGCGGCTCGCGCGGATCCGCTGCTCCGCCGTATGGAAGTTCGCGAAGCTGTTCCGTTCCTCGCCGTCGCTGAACAGCACGACCGCCTTGTGCGCGATGTCGTCGTCGTGGAGCTCGAGAGCGTGAACGACGGCGTCGAGCAGCGAGGTCCCGCCGTACGGCCTCGGCAGCGCGTCCACCGCGGCCAAGAGCGCGTCGCGGTCCTGCTCGTGCCGGGCCACCACGAAGATCCGCTCGTTGAACGCCAGCAGGCTCAGGCGGGCGGCCTCCGGCAGGGCGCCGACGAAACGGCGGGCGGCGGCCCGCGCCGATCGCATCGACGTGGACATGCTCGCGCTGAAATCGACGGCCAGCACCAGGTCCATCTCCATGTCCGCAGGCTCGAAGAACGACAGCTCCTGCCGGACGCCGTCCTCGAAGAGGGCGAAGTCGTCGCGGGCCAACCCTTCGACGACGCGCCCGCGCCGGTCACGGACCGCCACCGGGACGAGCACGGCGCTGGTCCCGGTCGAGAAGAACGCGGCCGGGGCGGCGCGGGTGAGGACGCTGCGCACCACCCGCCGCCCGCCGCCGAGGCGCGCCGCCGCGCGGACCACGTGCGCCTCCGCGCGCGGTCCCGCGTCCCACGCGCACTCGAACGGCGGCGTGCGGACCACGCAGACCCGCGACCCGTCGACGAAGAACTCGACCGCCTCGACGCCGTCCGCCGGGGCGACGTCGGCGCGCAGCCGCACGGCGCCGGCGAGCAGGGCCTGTCCGTCGGGCTCGACGATGGTCAACACCGGGTCGGCCTGGGCGGAAGCCGCGGGCGCGCCCGCGGCGGACCGGGGCCCGGGGGACGCGGTTGCGCCCGGCGCCCCCGAGAGCGCGATGCAGACGGCGGCGGCGCCCGCCGCGCGAGCGTTCATGTCGTCACCTCTCCTCGGCCGCGCGGCCGAATGCGCCGCGCGGGCCGGCGCCCGCCGCGCGAGCGTTCATGTCGTCACCTCTACGGTCCGCCCGCCGCGTCCACCGGGCGCAACGGCCGGCCCGGACCGACCAGCGCCGCCACGTAGTCCTCGATGCGCGCCCGCGGCAGGTCGCGGACGTAGCGCACGAGGGCGTCGAAGCGTCCGGCGTACGTGAACTGCACGCCGTCGAGCATCTCGCGCGTTGCCATCGGCAGCAGGTCGCCGACGATCGGGGCGGGGAGCGCCATGTCGTCCACCGCCTCGGCCAGGGCGAGCTGCAGGTCGGCGAAGCGGGACGCGAGGCGGTCGGCCGGCGCGCGGAAGAGGTCTTCGGCGTCGGGGACCGGCATCCGCAGGCACAGACATCCCGCCGTCGATACCGCGGGCGCCCCCCAGCCGGGCGGGGGTCGGTCCGACGCCCCGCCGCCGTCGCCGAGGCCCAGCCACAGCAGCTCCGTGCGCGAGAAGAACCGGTCCAGCGCGCCGGGACGGCGCCGCAGCACCCACGCCAGGTCGTTCCGGCGCGCCGGGCCGAGCCCCGCCGCGTCCGCGACGTCCCCGACGCCCGCGGCGCCGGCGGCCAGCTCCCGCACCCGCGCCCGGCCCCGCCGCACGGCGGCGGCGAGGGCCGCGACGTGCGCCCCGCGCGCCGCGGCCGGGTTGAACAGGGCCGCCCCGCGCGCGAAGTGCTCCTCCTCGGGCGCCTGGAAGGCGGGGACATCGGGGGGCATCGCCCCGGAGAACCGGGGCAGATACAACGGCGCGAGCGCGAGGTCGAGCGAGAGCAGCGAGCCGTAGACGTGCCAGGCGTTCGAGAACCGGTCGTCACCCGGCGCGACCGTCCACGGCTCGCCGATGCGATGGAACGAGGCGGGCGGGGCGACCCGTCCCTGCGGCGCCGCCCACGGGGCCTGGCTGCGGTGCCCGGGGTCCGCGAGGCGGACGCCGAACTCGTGCCGCGCCGCGACGTCGCCCCCCAGGCTCTCGGCCCCGTAGGCGTCCGCGAGATGCACGACGTAGGGCAGGGTCCTGAGGAGGTCGGCCAGCAGCACGTCGATCACGTAGCGCAGGCGTTCGGCGACGTCCGGCAGCCGGCGCGCGCGTCCCCGGCCGCCGATCTCGCGCAGGTCCTGCACCAGGGGCCGGATCTGTTCCGCGTACGGGACGTTCCGCGCCCCCGGCACGTGCAGCCCCACCCGGGGCGCCCGGAGGACGGTCGTCGACGTCTCCAGGTCCTCCACGAAGCGCGGCACGTCGCCCGCCGCGACGCGGCCGGCCTCCAGGGCGTCGGCGATGGTCCGCAGGGCGAGCACCGCGTCGAGCGGGTTCCCCCCCAACTGGTTCCGCGACCGCACGTACCGTTCGAACTGGGCCACGCGGCGGTCGAACCGGAACGTCAGCCCCTCCCATTCGACGAGGGGGGCCTCGGTGTCGCGGGGGCCGGCGAGGGCCGCGAGCAGCCGCTGGTCCATCGCGACGCCGGTGACCGAGGGCGTCACCGGCACCCCGAGGCGGGGCAGCAGGTCGCGGGCGAGCCAGTCGGCCATCGCCCCGTCGAAACCGTCGCGGGACATCGGGACCGACGCCAGGGCGAGCAGGGCCGCCCCCGCCGCGTCCGGCGCCAGGCGCCCCCCGAGCCGCGCCCGCTCCACCAGGGCCATCGCCCCCTGGAACTGCGACAGGGCGCGCCGCAGCCGCAGGGGGTTCGCGATGCGGTCGAAACGCCGGGCGGCGTGCGCGAGCGCCGCGTGGACGTTCAGGTCGTCGATGCCCATGCGTTCGACCGACAGCATCAGCATGGGGTAGCGCATGACCGCCCGCGCCGCGACGAGCAGGGCCGGCAGGTCCGCGTCCCCGCCGTCCGGCGCGACCCGCTGCGCGAAGGCGAGGGCGCGCAGCCGGGCCCGGCCCGCGGCCGGCGGCCCCGTGCAGGTCGCGGCGAGGACGTACGCCGCGTCGACCGCGGGGGCGGGGTCGACGCGGCCCAGCGCCCGCCGGGGGTCGTCGGGCACCTGGTCGTTCCGGAACACCCGGTCCCAGAAGTCGCGCGCGGCGGGGCCGGCGAGGTTCCCCGACTCGTCGAACGTCAGGGCGCGCAGCACCTCCGCCGGCGTGAGCGGCCGCGGCGCGTCGGCCGCCTGCGCACGCGCCGGCAGGATGGATGACGCGAACGCGCAGGCCGCAAGCAACAGCGTGACTGTCTCTCTCACGCCTGTCTCCAGGTTCGCCGGCGCAAGCACGACCGCCGGTGGTCCGGCTCGTACGGACGAATCGATGCGCGGTCGTTGGCGGAGGTCGGCGGCGCCATCGCGGTGAAAACAGGATTCTACGCCATCCGACCCGGCCGCAGGTTCGCCGATGCCGCCGCCGTGCTGGGCGGACGGGTCGTCGGCATGGATGAGGAGGTCTCCCGCCGGCCGCGGGTTCGCCGATGTCGCCACCGTGCTGGGGACCGACACGCGACGGTGGGCGCCGTATCGCTGCTACCGCGACGCCCGGCGCCAATCCTGTTGAACCACACTCCTGCAACGCTGCAGGGAACTGCTGGGAGATCATCCCGTCCCCCGGGCCGGCGAGGTGCAGGCGACTCTACAGGCCGGCCCCGACCTGCGCTACCGCTGCAACGCGGGGGTACCCGGTGAGCACGGGTATGGCAACCGCCCGCGGCCGATTTATCGCCCGTCCGGTATGCGAAGTCGCATGATGTACCTTCGCGAGTCCAGGTCCTGGCCCGCCAGCGGGTAACCGAGCCGGTACAGGTTCGCGACGACACCAATACTATGACCACTCAGAGGATCTGCGAGTTCGACTCGGCACACGTATAGCGGTGTTCCGCGTCGGGAGCTGTGGACCATATCCAGCGCGCTAAACTCGGCGATCTCCCCTGGGAAGACCTTTCTCAAGTCAACGGCGGTAACACCGTAACACTGGATCGGACCGCACGCGTACCATCCGCCGTCGAACCACGTCAGGGCAGTGGCCTCGTCGTCCGGCAGGTTGCAGATGTTCTCGTTCAGACGGTCTCCGTGCCGGAGGCCCGGCCTCGGCGTGAACACCAGATCCGGATCCCGTCCGCCGGCGGGTTCCGCGAACCGGGGGTCGGGCAGCGGCAGGGTCTCGATGACGCGTCCGAGCAGGGTCAGGCCGCGGCGCCAGTCGCGGGGGTCGGGCCGCCCCGCGCCGGTCACGAACCGGCGGGGCGGCGCCGGGAGGCGTGACACGAGATCGAAGGCGGCCGCCGCCCGTTCCGACGAGAACAGCCGGTTCACGAACCGTTCGGGCTCGGTGACGGGAACGCCGACCAGCGCCTCCAGGAAGGCGTTCGCCGCGGCCCCGCCGGGCGCCCGCACCGCCCCGTCGCGCACGCGCAGACCCCCGCCGAACTGGGCGAACGTCGTCAACTGGTCGCCGGCGAGGTCCGCCAGCACCCGCGGACTCGTCTGGAGCCACGTCAGGGTCGGATCGTCGAGCGCCGCCAAGCCGGCGTAGAACTGCGCCGCGCGCGGGTTCGTCACCAGGCGGCCCACCAGATCGGCGGCGCGCTCCGCCGCCCGCTCGGCCGCCCCGGCGCCGGGGTCCTCGCCGTACAGCACCTGCAGCCACACCCGCGGCGACAGGGGCAGCGACACCTCGAAGTGCGGCAGGTCCCAGGCGATCGTCTCGCCCGCGTTCAGGCGCCGCTCGATCTCGGCCGACCCCCAGCCCCGGCCGACGCCGCAGACCGCCGGCGCTCCGGGTCCGTCGCCCCCGCCGCCTTGCCGGCGGCGCGCCTCGGCGCGGTTCGGGCCCACGCGCCGGTCCGCGCCGCTCCCCGTGATCTGCAGGTCGAACACGTCGAGGAACGCCTCCAGGGGCCGCCGTCCGCCGTCCGCGGCGGCCGCCGCGGGCAGGCTCACGCCGCCCGCCGCGCGCTCGACCGCGCGCCACCGGTCGCGCAACCGCTGCACGTCGCCGAGACAGTCGCGGAACGCCCGCGCCGCCTGCGCAGGGTTGACGATGGTGCCGGTCGGGTCGTGGAAGGCGCCGATGAGGCTGCGCAGCAGGTGCGACCCCTCCAGCGACCGGTCCGCGGTTCCCAGCATCTCTTCGAGCGAGCCGGGCACGGTCAGGTCGAACCAGACCGACTGGGCGGAACCGGCCGCCGGCGCCAGCAGCAGGCCGGCGCAGACGGCGGCGGCGACGACCCTCTGTCTCACGGTCTCGTTCCTGTTCCGCCGACCCGACGACCGCCCGGCAATCGCTACGGCACGCCGCGCCCGCCGACCAGCCACGCTCCGCGCGACCGCTCCGACGGCATGACGTGGGGCGAACCCGGGCGAATACTACCACAGCCGCCCGGGCCGCCAGAGAGGGCAGAGGGGGCAGAAGGGGGGTAACTCCGCGGTCGCTGACTCTCGTTCCCGCCGCCATCCCGCGCGGGCCGCCGGGTCGGTGGAGATCCGGAAACGGCGGCTGACGATGGGCGTCTACGCGTCGGGCCGGCCGTGCAGCCGCCGAATCGCCGCCCGCAACGCGGCGTTCTCCGCCTCCGCGGCCTCGCGGGCGGCGCCTTCGACCTCGCGGGCGGCCGTCTCGCGGGCGGCGCGATCCTCGGCGGCGGCGCGGGCGGCGGCTTCGGCCTCGCGGGCGGCCGTCTCGCGGGCGGCGCGATCCTCCGCGGCCTCGCGGGCGGTCTCGACTTCCTCGGGGGCCTCGAGGTCCTGCCCGGTCGCCGGGTCGCGCCAGCGCAGCTCCTGCCCCGGCCCGCGCAGGTGTGCGCAGAGCCCCAGCACCGCGCTGCGCACCCCCCGCGCCCCGTCCGCCAGCACCTCGGACGGCAACGCCCGATACGCCCCGCCCCGCAACGCATACCCCTGCAGGCGCGGGTCCAGCCGCCCGCCCTCCGGATCGTACAGGAAATACTCGGCCACCCCCATCGACGCGTAGATCGCCGGCTTCTCGTCCCGGTCCCGTTTCCACGTCGACTCCGATGCCACCTCCAGCACGAAGTCCGGCCCTTTGCCCTCCTGCCAGATCACCCACGAGTCGCGCAGGCGGTCGTCCACCCCCACCGCCACCATCACGTCCGGGGCGACCGAGACCGCCCGCACCCGGCCCGCCGCGTCCTCCGGTCCGGCGGCGTAGACCAGCACGTCGACGGCCACGCAGACGTCGGAACGGTCGCGGAAGAAGCGGCGGAAGGCGTTGTACATGTAGTTGAGCCAAGGGTACTGGCGCATGCTCTCGGGCATGGGCAATCCGTCGGTCGAGGGCAGATCGCGGTCGGTGAGGGCGAGCAGGGCGGCCCGCGAGGGGAACAGGGGCAGGTCCTGGACGAAGCGCTCGTTCAGCCTCGTGAGCGAGGGTGTCTCCGGCGTGTCGACCGCGGGCGGCCTCGGCGCGCCGGGGGCGAACGGGACGCGGGCGAGATCAGCCATGAACGTCCTCCAGGGAGTCCGTGAGGGCGAGGCGGACGCGCTCCAGGTTACCGGCGCCGGGAGCGAACACGCGTTGCGGCGTCGCCGTCACGATAGTAGCAGCGGGTTCTCCTGCGGCGCCGCGGTCGCCGACTCTCGTTCCCGCCGCCATCCCGCGCGAGCCGCCGTGTCGGCGGAGATCCGGAAACGGCGGCCGACGATGGGCGTCTACGCGTCGGGCCGGCCGTGCAGCCGCCGAATCTCCGCCCGCAACGCGGCGTTCTCCGTCTCCGCGGCCTCGCGGGCGGCAGCCTCGCGGGCGGCGCGACCCTCGGCGGCGGCGCGGGCGGCGGCTTCGGCCTCGCGGGCGGCAGTCTCGCGGACGGCGCGACCCTCGGCGGCGGCGCGGGCGGCGGCTTCGGCCTCGCGGGCGGTCTCAACTTCCTCGGGGGCCTCGAGGTCCCGCCCCGTCGCCGGGTCGCGCCAGCGCAGCTCCTGCCCCGGCCCGCGCAGGTACGCGCAGAGCCCCAGCACCGCGCTGCGCACCCCCCGCGTCCCGTCCGCCAGCACCTCCGACGGCAACGCCCGATACGCTCCGCCCCGCAACGCGTAACCTTGCAGGCGCGGGTCCAGCCGCCCGCCCTCCGGATCGTACAGGAAATACTCGGCCACCCCCATCGACGCGTAGACCGCCGGCTTCTCGTCCCGATCCCGTTTCCACGTCGACTCCGACGCCACCTCCAGCACGAAATCCGGCCCCTTGCCCTCCTGCCAGAATCACCCACGAGTCCCGCAGGCGGCCGTCCACCCCCACCGCCACCATCACGTCCGGGGCGACCGAGACCGCCCGCACCCGGCCCGCCGCGTCCTCCGGACCCGCCGTGTAGACCAACACGTCGACGGCCACGCAGACGTCGGAACGGTCCAGGAAGAAGCGGCGGAAGGCGTTGTACATGTAGTTGAGCCAAGGGTACTGGCGCATGCTCTCGGGCATGGGCAATCCGTCGGTGCAGGGCAGATCGCGGTCGGTGAGGGCGAGCAGGGCGGCCCGCGAGGGGAACAGAGGCAGGTCTTGGACGAAGCGCTCGTTCAGCCTCGTGAGCGAGGGTGTCTCCGGCGTCTCGACCGCGGGCGGCCTCGGCGCGCCGGGAGCCAACGGGACATGGGCGAGATCGGCCATGAACGTCCTCCAGGGAGTCCGTGGGCGAGGCGGGCGCGCTCCAGGTTACCGGCACCGGGAGCGAACACGTGTTGCGGCGTCGCCGTCACGATAGGTAGCGGGTCCTCCTGAGGCGCCGCGATCGCTCACCCTCGTTCCCGCCGCCATCCCGCGCGAGCCGCCGGGTCGGCAGGGATTCGCAAACGGCGGCTGACGATGGGCGTCTACGCGTCGGGCCGGCCGTGCAGCCGCCGAATCTCCGCCCGCAACGCGGCGTTCTCCGCCTCGGCGGCGGCGCGGGCGGCGGCTTCGGCCTCGCGGGCGGTCTCAACTTCCTCGGGGGCCTCGAGGTCCTGCCCGGTCGCCGGGTCGCGCCAGCGCAGCTCCTGCCCCGGCCCGCGCAGGTGTGCGCAGAGCCCCAGCACCGCGCTGCGCACCCCCCGCGCCCCGTCCGCCAGCACCTCGGACGGCAACGCCCGATACGCCCCGCCCCGCAACGCATACCCCTGCAGGCGCGGGTCCAGCCGCCCGCCCTCCGGATCGTACAGGAAATACTCGGCCACCCCCATCGACGCGTAGATCGCCGGCTTCTCGTCCCGGTCCCGTTTCCACGTCGACTCCGATGCCACCTCCAGCACGAAGTCCGGCCCTTTGCCCTCCTGCCAGATCACCCACGAGTCGCGCAGGCGGTCGTCCACCCCCACCGCCACCATCACGTCCGGGGCGACCGAGACCGCCCGCACCCGGCCCGCCGCGTCCTCCGGTCCGGCGGCGTAGACCAGCACGTCGACGGCCACGCAGACGTCGGAACGGTCGCGGAAGAAGCGGCGGAAGGCGTTGTACATGTAGTTGAGCCAAGGGTACTGGCGCATGCTCTCGGGCATGGGCAATCCGTCGGTCGAGGGCAGATCGCGGTCGGTGAGGGCGAGCAGGGCGGCCCGCGAGGGGAACAGGGGCAGGTCCTGGACGAAGCGCTCGTTCAGCCTCGTGAGCGAGGGTGTCTCCGGCGTGTCGACCGCGGGCGGCCTCGGCGCGCCGGGGGCGAACGGGACGCGGGCAAGATCAGCCATGAACGTCCTCCAGGGAGTCCGTGAGGGCGAGGCGGACGCGCTCCAAGTTTACGGTAGCACGAATCGCCCCGGACCGGGGCGACCGGGGCGACCGGAGGCGACCGGGGCGACCGGAGCGACCGGAGGCGATCGGTAAGGTGACCGGGGTGATCGGGAGACCGGGGCGATCGGGACCGCCCGAGTCGCCCGGAACCGGCTCGGACCGGCGGAACTGCTCGGAACCTGCGAGCCGAGGCGCCCCGAGGCCGTCGCAGCCTTTCTCTACGTCTTCAATCGTTGCAGGATTCGCGGCGAGATTCGGTAGCCCGCGGCCGTCATCCGTTGAACGACGGTTTCCGCGTCGTCGATCACCGACCGTCGTTCGGCCAGCAGAATGCGGACCGTGCCGATACAGGCGAGTCCGCGTTGCATGCCACCGCGCCGGGGATCCGGAGCCGGGAGAACAGCGCTCGCGGTACGAACAGGGAATCGACCTTGGCCGGGGCGATCAACGGCCCGGCGTCGCTTATGACGACAGCCACGCGGAGACGTCGGCGGTTTCTCGATGCGTCGTTTCGTCCCGGCGGACGACGTCGATCCCCAGGCTGCCCAGGTGATCGATGAAATCGCTGACGGACAGGCCGCTGACCCGCGCGGCCTTGCCCAGCGAAACGCAGCCTTCGCGGTAGAGACTGGCCGCCAGCGCGGGGCGTATGCCGCTCTCGGTGTCGGTCAGCGATTCGTCCAGATGCACCAGCAGTGCATCGGGCTCGTTACCCTTGAGGACGAGCACCGGTCCCGCGTTCCTGGCCAGACGCAGCGCCTGCGACGGATTCTTCTTCAGCGCCCGCACGTTGGTTGCATGCATAGGCGGTCCTTCCAGACCGGCGTGGTCCACGGTTCGCAGGAACGGCAGCACGCCGCCGAAGGCGCCGTCAACGAGCAGTCTTGTTCAGAATGACCGGTCTGCCGCCCACCGATCCAGCCAGGATGCGCGCCGTCCCCGGGCCGCGAACGCGGCTTTCCGGACAACTGCCGCCACTAGCGGCCCGCCAGCGGGAAGTACGCCAGGTTGACGACGAAGCGACGCTTGCCGGGCAGGCCGTACCCGCTCTGTGCGAGCACCTTCAGTCCCGGAGCCACTCTCACCGCCACCGCGAACTCCGCGCGCACCATCAGCACCGGAAGGCTGTCGCGGCCCTGGAAGCTCAGCCAGTCGGCGGCGTCCGCGTCCCCGCCGGGGGCGTGAACCGTGCCTTGATACCAGCCGGCCCCCAACCCCAGGTTGGCGCCGACCTGCACCCGGTCGCCTGCGAACGGGCTGCCGGGGGCCAGGAACCAGTTGCCTTCGATGCCCTGCAGCTCGGTCGCTTCGCTCACCTCGACGCACCCGTCGGAGAAGCAGACCGTACCGCCCTTCATGCGCTGGCGGACCAGCGACACGCCGAAGTGCCCCCCGGACATGCGCCCCCGCGCGAATCCGATCGACCACTCGGACCCCTGCATGTCCTGGACGTTCTCGCTCCCGAGCACGCGCCGGAACTGTTCCATCGCGTTCCAGGTCGGCGTGAAGGATCCCTGAACCCCCCACAGTCGCTCGTCGAAGGCCTCGAGGAACTGCGCGTCAGCAGAGCCGGCGGTCAGGACCAGTATCGCGCCCGCGGACAGCGCCCGCCGACCCCACCACCCGATCCGAGCGAGTGTACCCCCCCCCCCCCCCCGGGATTTCGATCGCACGATCGCCTGTGACACGTCGATGCTCGGTGCAGGTCCACAAGTGTCCCCTCCTCCTCTTCATTCGAAATGGCGGGATCGGAAGCCCCCGCCCGCCGCGGCCGAGCAGGACCGCCGTCCTGGTCGGTTCTTCACCCCACCGGAGCGGCGCGCCGCGGCGCGCTTCGCCCAGCCGGCTCATGTTAGATCAGATCGTCGGCAGCGTCTCGATCCAGGCCACGATGTCGGCCACGTCGCTCGGCTCCAGGTCCGCTGCGCTCGCGCGCATGGAGGCGCCGGACGTGTCGTCGGGATGCGAGCCCCGGACGCCGTCGATGAATTTGCGGAGCTGCCGGGCGGTGTACCAGGGCGCCTGACCTGCGAGCCGCGGCGCCCCGAGGGCGTCGTTGCCTTCCCCGGACCGCCCGTGACAGACGGCGCACGCGGCGTACAGCGTCTGCCCGTGCGCCGGGTCGCCGGCCGTCGTCTCCGCCGCGGCGGGCGCCGGCAGGGGCAGCGACGCCAGCCACGCGCCCAGGGCGGCGAGGTCCGCGTCCGCGATTCCGTCGATCATGGGGCGCATCTCCCGGCCTTCCACGTCGTCGGGGTGACGGCCCCGGTAGCCGCGGCGGAAGCCGTCGATCTGACGCTCCAGATACGCGGCGCCCAGCCCCGCCAGCACCGGCGCGTCGATCTGTCGATTGCCCCGTCCGTCGGCGCCGTGGCAGGACCCGCAGGCGGTCACGTACAGCGCCCTGGATGGCGCCGCGGCGGCATCCGGCGCCTGACCCGCCGCCGGCCGCGCCCCGGCGGCCAGGACGGCCGCGAGCGCTGCGGCGGACAGCGCCGCCGATAGACGAAGGTATTGCATGGGGTTTCTTTCTCGTTCCCGGCCCGGAGAGTCGTCGTCTTGCGGCTCCGCTTGCCGCCCCGCCGGGAGTCGCTCTTCCATGACGACTCCGCAGGATCGGCCCATCGCTCTCGCAGGGCGGCGGGCCGCACGCCAACTCTCGCAGGGCGGCGGGCTGCACGCCAACCCGCGACCGCCGCCGCCCGCTCCCGCCCGCCGCCGCGCTGCCGCCGCCCGCCGCGCCGGGGAGCACGTCAACCCGCGACCGCCGCCTCCCGCTCCCGCCGGTCGATGTCCTCGAGGGCGTGGTAGGCCGACCGGATCGCGCCCTCCTGCCAGCCCGGGTGGTAGCTGATCTGGTCGCCCACCATGTAGTGCCGGCCGACGGGGTCCTGCAGCGTGGCGAAGTGGTCCCGCCTCGCCTCGTCCGTCCACCGGGTCGAGCAGCCGAGCACGTGGTTCATGCGGTACCAGGCCACGCTGACGCCCCGGCCGACGAGCTGCCGATAGTCGGGGTGGACCTTCTCGCCCTGGGCCAGGGCCGCCTCGATGCGCTCGGCCGGCGACAGCCGCGTCAGCCGCCGCCCGGGGCCATCGTCGAAGGCGTAGGCGCCGAGAATCACCCCCGAGTCGCCGTGGATGCCGTGCGGCGGATACCAGATCTGGGTGATGTCCTGGTTGGTCCAGGAGATGCCCCCGTAGATGTGCTCGTCTTCCCAGAACCGGCGCTTCGCCTGGAAGGCCAGCTTGAAGAGGCTGCCGCGCCCCGGGGCGGAGAGCGCCCGCACGTACCGCGCGGGAAAGTTGTGCCGCAGGCCCACCACGAGGTGGCAGGGCATGCTGTCGAGGCAGTAGTCGGCCTGAACCGCTCGCACCTCGCCGCGGGCGCCGGTGTACGCCACCTCCACCCCGGCCTCGCCGAGCCGGATCTCGCGCACCGCCGCCCGCAGCTCGACCGCGTCGCCCACCCGGCGCATGAAGCCGTCGACGATGCGGTCCATGCCGCCGACGGGCTGCAGCATGGGCGCGGCCTGGTCCGCGAGCTCGCCCCAGTGCATGTACTCGCGCCAGAAGTTGGCGTCGAGCAGCTCCGGGAAGCCGCGCACCGGCTTCTTGACGCCGGGAGACGTCATGCCGCCGCTCGCGTAGCCGGCGCGGTCCGAGCCGTGGTAGGCGAGCGTCTCGTCGAGGTCGCCGTAGGCGCGCAGGAACTCGCGCAGCCGCTCGTGGTCGTCGACGTCGAGACCCGCGTCGAGGGCGCGGGGGTCGACCGACTTCGCCAGCAGCTCGGCCAGGAAGCCGCGGGCGTCGGTGATGTACTCGCGGCCGCGGATGGGCCGACCGCCGAAGGCGGCATCGTCGTGGACCCAGGCGTTGCGGTTGTCGTTGACGAAGATCTCGAGGGGGACGTCGAGCTCGCGGCAGTAGCGCAGGAGGTTCGCGTGGGTGCCAGGGACCCGGGCCGGCCCCGCGTTGAAGTAGAGATCGGGGTGGTCGTCGAACTCGCAGACCTGCCGGGCGCCCAGCTCGTCGACGACGTCGCCGTGCCGCAGGGTGAGGTTGCGCCCCCCGGGGCGGTGCGAGGCCTCGAGGACCGTGCAGCGGTGTCCCGCCTTCCGCAGCTCGTAGGCCGCGGTCAGGCCGGCGATGCCGGCGCCGATGACGACGACGTGCCGCGGCCGGCCCCCGGCGGGGCGGAGGGCGAGCTGGCCGGCTCGCGCCACCGCCGGCAGCAGCCCCAGCGCGGTGGCCGCGGCGTGCACGGCCGCCGCCCCGCCGGCCGCGCCGATCGTATTCAGCAACTGGCGCCGGGAGATGCGCGTGATCATCGGTGCCACTATATCCCGGCCGTCGTGCTTCACGCCCCGCCGCCCCGCGGGCCGAACACCGACAGCAGGTGGCCGTCCGGATCGCGGAAGTTGGCCGCCCACTGGTCGCCGGTGACGTTGCGGGGCTCGCTGAGGAACTCGACCCCCCGCGCCTTCAACGCGGCGTGGGCGGCGGTCACGTCCTCGACCCCGAACACGATCTCCGTGCCCCCCGCCACCGGGTCCGCGAGCCGCGCGTGGGCCTCGCTCAGGGCGAGGGTCACGCCGCCCCCGTCGAGGAAGGCGAAGCCCGGCGACTCGAACCGGATGTCGAGCCCCAGGGTCTCGTGATAGAAGGCCACCGACCGCGCCAGATCGGTCGTCCCCAGCATGATGTTGGCGATTCCCGACAGCTTGACTTCGCTCATTGCCGTGCTCCTGTGTCCACCGTTGCCGCCGTCGGTCCCTCCACCACGAACCGCCGCGCCTTGAGCTCGAACCGGGGCAGGGTGCCCGCGCCCACCACCCGCACCGGCACGGTCAGGCCCAGCGCCTCGTGCAGGGCCGTGCCCACCGCGTTCGCCGCCCCGGTGTCGGTTGCGTTCCCCTGCAGCTCGACCTCCACCGCCAGCTCGGTGCGCGCGCCGCGGGTCGACACCGTGCAACGGTACTCCACGACCTCGACGAACCGGCGGATCACCGCCTCGACCGCGGTCGGGTAGACGTTGACGCCCCGCACCCAGACCATGTCGTCCGCCCGCGCCAGGATGCCGCCGACGGCGCGGACGAGGGTCCGCCCGCAGGCGCATGTTCCCTGGCGCAGCTGCACGATGTCGCCGGTCCGGTAGCGGATGACCGGGCTCGCGGTGCGGCCGAGGTTCGTGACCACCAGCTCGCCGGCTTCGCCGGGCGCGACCGGCGTTCCACTCGCCGGGTCGATCACCTCGCAGACGAACTCGCTCTCGTTCAGATGCAGGGCGTCGGTCGCCTCCCGGCACTCGAAGCTCAACGGCCCGACCTCGGTCAGGCCGTGGTGGTCGATGACGCGGGCGCCCCAGTCGCGCTCGATCCGTTCTCGGGTGGCGGGAACGTGGCCGCCGGGCTCGCCCGCGACGATGACGGTCCGCACCGGTCCCTCCGCCAGATCGACGAGCCCGCTCGCCCGCGCCACCTCCGACAGCCTCAGCGCGTAGGTGGGCGTGCAGCAGACCGCCGTGGGCCGCACCGCGTCGAGGAGCCGGAGCCGGCTCTCGCTCGACATCGCGCCGCCCGGGACGCACAGCGCCCCGAGCTGCGCGGCGGCGTCGAACCCCGCCCAGAAGCCGATGAACGGCCCGAATCCGAACGGGAAGAGGATGCGGTCGGCGGCGGTGACCCGCGCGGCCCTGTACACCGCCTTCCAGCAGTCGACGATCCACTGCCAGCTCGCGTCAGTGTCCAACCACCGCAAGGGACGCCCGGTCGTCGACGACGTCTGGTGGTAGCGCGTGTAGCGGTCGAGCGGCTCGGTGCGGGCGGTTCCCCACGGCGGGTTCGACTCCTGGTCGCGGGCCAGCTCGTCCCGGGTCGTGAACGGCAGGGCCGAGAGGTCGTCGGGAAAGCGGAACGTCGCCGGGTCCACCCCGGCCGCGGCGAGCTTGCGGGTGTAGAAGGGGTTCCGGCCGGCGATGACGGCGAGGAGCCCGGCGAACCGCCGGCCCTGCCGTTCGATCAGGAACTCGCGGGACTGACGTTCGGCGTCCGGCGGGGCCGGCCCCGGACCCGTCATCGGAGATCTTCCGCGCCCTCGGGCGCGGTTTCGCGCGTTGCTTCGCGCGCGGTCTTGGACGGCGCTTCGGGCGCCGCCTCGCGGGCCACCGCGAACCGGGACGCGATATCCGGCGGAATGGGCGTGCTCCGCATCGGCTGCCCCGCCTCCTTGGCGACGCACGCGATGGTGAGGGCGCCTCGGGCCGCGACGTCGCCGTTCTTGGTGATCGTCGCGCGGTAGGAGAGGCTGCGCGTCGACTTCCTGGTCACCTGCAGGAGGACCTCGAACTCGTCCTCGAACCGGAGGGGCCGCAGGAACTCGAAGCTCGACGCGACCCGGGGGAACCCGACCCGGGCGTCGGGCGGCGCGATGCTCAGGCCGGCCGCCCGCCACAGCCCATGCTCGGCCTCCTCCATGTAGCGGAAGAAGCAACTGAAGTGGACGATGCCGGCGGCGTCGGTCTCGTGGAACTGCACGCGCCGGGTGAGGCGGAACTGGCTGGTCACGATGGGTCCTGCACGGCGTGGGGGCGCTCGGCGAGCCGGGGCGAGGGTAGCGGAGGCTACGTCAGTCCCGCGGCGGGTTGCCGTCCCCGCTCCCCGGTGTACTCCGCCAGCGCCTCGAAGAGCGGCTCGAGGTCGCGGGACACGTTGCCCACGAGGAGGTCGACGAGTCGCGGCTGCAGGTCCGGATAGGCCCCGATGAACTCGCCGAAGTTGAACGTCCGGTCGTAGAACGCGATGACGATCTGGCGAAAGCTGTCGAGCGCGTAGCGGACGTCGCGGGCGTAGCCGTCGAAGGTCGCGGCGGTGACGTCCTCGCCGCGGTCGAGGGCGGCGTGAATCGCGTCGGCCGCGAGCTCGCCGCTCTTGAGGGCCACGAAGACCCCGGACGAGAAGACCGGATCGAGGAACGCGAAGGCGTCGCCCACCAGGCAGAAGCCGTCGCCGCCGGCGGCGGTCGAGCGGTAGCTGAACTCGCCGGTGACCCGCACCGGCCCCCGGTGGGCGCCGGGCTCGAGATGCTCGCGGATCCACTTGCAGTCGGCCGCCTCGCGCCAGAGGATGGCCTCGGGGTCGCGCGTGTCCCGGTACAGGTAGTCGCGCTCGGCGACCACGCCGACGCTCACCGTGTCGTCGACGAGGGGGATGTACCAGAACCAGCCCTTGTCGGGGATGTAGGCGACGGTGGTGGCCCCCTCGTCCAGCCCCGGGTCGCGGAGGGCGCCGGTGAAGTAGGTGAAGATGGCGATCTTGTTCAGATCGGGATCACGCCGCTTCCAGCCCAGCCGGCTCGCCAGCAGGGCGTCGCGCCCGGTGGCGTCGACGACGACCCGGGCCCGCCAGGTCGCGGTGCCGCCGTCGGCGAGGACGGCGCGCACGCCGACGGCCCGGTCGTCCTCCATCAGGACCTCGCGGACCGTCGCCCCCTGGCGGACCTCGGCCCCCTTCTCCGCCGCGTTCCGCAGCATCATGGCGTCGAAGTCCGACCGCAGGATCTGCCACGTGCTCGCGCACTCGTGCTTGATGGTCTGGAAGAAGTAGAACGGCTGCGACACCTTGCCGTTCGTCGACACGAACTGCACGCTGTGCTTCACGGGGCTGCCCGACCGCTTCAGCCAGTCGAGCACCCCGAGGCGCTCAAAGGTGAACCAGGTCCAGGGCATCAGCGACTCGCCGATGTGGTAGCGGGGAAACGCCTCGCGCTCGAGCAGCAGCACCCGGCGCCCGTGCTGGGCGAGGACGGTCGCGGTGGTCGCGCCCGCCGGTCCCCCGCCCACGACGATCGCGTCGTACGGCGGGCCGGACGCGCCCGCAACGCTCTCCCGGCCGGGAGCGGTTGTCGGGGCGCTGCCGACTGCCCTCGAGCCGTCGCGCCGCCCGTCTCGCGGCGCCCCTCTGCCTGCGGCCTCGGCGGTTCCGATGCCCTCCCCGGGGGCGTGTGATGGCGCCTCGACGGTCGGCGAGTCCGTTCCGAGCCGCGTCCTACGTGTATCTGAGGTCGACATGCTCGGGAAGGAAGAAGCGCGGCAGCAGGCTGTCGACCCGGAGCAGCCCGTCGCGGGTCAGGGCGATCCGGTCCTCGTCGGCCGCCGTCAGGTAGCCGTCGTCGCGCAGGGCCGCGAGAGGCCCGGCGAACCGCTCCAGCACCGGCACGCCGTACTTGGCCCGGAAGTACTCCGGCCGCACCGAGCCGAGCTTGAGCTGGAGCACGAACTCGCGGATCAGACGCTCCTCGTCCGTCGGCCGGTAGGCGCGGTTGAGGGGAATCTCGCCCCGCTGGATGGCGGCCGCGTAGGGTCCCCAGCCGTCGAAGTTCTGCATGTGGACGCCGTTGACGTGCCCGAACGAGGCGACCCCCAGCGGCGCGAGGTCGGCCCCCCGCCAGAGCTGGTCGCGGTAGACGAAGCGGGTCGCGGCGGGGTCCTTGACCGCGGTGTAGGCGCTGCCGACGGTGTAGCCGGCGTCCTCGAGCGCCGCGAACGCCTCGTCCACCCAGCGCCGCTTCGTCGGCCAGCCCGCCACCGCCTCCGTGAACTGCCCGGTCTTCTCGAGCAGGTCGTGGCTGATGGTGGTGTTCCAGGGCAGCTCCATCTGGTAGATGGTCACGCTGTCGGGGTCGAGCTCGATGGTCTGCTCGACCGCCGCCCGCCACTTCGCGTCGTCGTCGCCGAGCATGCCCGCGATGAGGTCGATGTTGATCTGGGGGAAGCCCAGGGACTGCGCGAACCGGTAGGCCCGGAACACCTCGGCCGACCGGTGGGCGCGGCCGTTCAGCTCGAGGATGCGGTCGTCGTAGTGCTCGATGCCGAGGCTGAGGCGGGTCACCCCCAGCTCGCGAATCTGGGCCAGCTTCGACTCGGTGAGGGTGCCCGGCTCGCACTCGAAGGTGATCTCCTCGGCCCCGGTCCACGGGGTCACCGCCGAGAGCCGGTCGACGAGCCCGCGGAGCTGCCGCACCGACAGGAACGACGGCGTGCCGCCTCCGAAGTACACGAACCGCAGGGGGCGCCCGGCGATGGCCGGCTGGGTGGCGTAGAGCTCCCACTCGCGGCCCAGCAGGTCGAGGTACTCCGTCACCTCGCTGGCGTTCTTGCCGGTGTACACGCGGTAGTAGCAGAAGTGGCACCGCTTCCGGCAGAACGGGATGTGCAGGTAGAGGCCGAGGGGCACGTCGGCGGCGGGTTGGGCCAGCGCCGGCAGGGCGTCGGCCGCCACCGCCTCGTGCGTCCACGTCGAGAACGGCGGATAGTTGGCGACGAAGTAGCTGCCGACCTCGGTCTGCTCGGGCGCCGCCTGTGCTGTCTCGGTCATCGTCGCGGGTGGCTGCGTGTCGGTCGCCGGGAGTGCGCTCCTCAATCGCTAGCCGAAGCAGTACAGCACGCCGTCCTCGGACCCGATGACGAGCCGGCCCTCCGCGATGGCCGGGGACGCCACGAGGGGGGCGGCGGTGTCGAACTCCCACAGCTTCTCGCCGCTCGCGAGGTCCAGCACGTAGAGGCGGCCGTCGCTCGACCCCGCGTAGACCCGGCCGCCGCTCGCGGCCGGCGACGAGTCCACCCGCGCCCGGGTCGTGAACGTCCACCGCGCCTCGCCGGTCTCCTGGTCGATGGCGTGGATCATCTTGTCGCGGCCGCCGACCACGATGGTGTCCCGGGTCGCCAGCGCCGACGAGTAGTACGGGAAGTGCCGCCGCGGGTGCTCGTAGCGCCAGATCAGCGACTGCGTCGCGAGGTCGATGCCGATGACCTCGTTGTCGTAGGTCCCGAAGAACACCTGCCCGTCGTCGATCGCGGGGGAGGAGATGGTGTAGGCGCCCGCCGGCAGGCTGACCATCTCGGCCCCGTCGCTGACGCGCACGCCGTGGAACACCTCGTCGCAGCCGCCGAAGTAGGCCACGCCGTCCCACACCGCGGGGGTGGCGTGCACGTAGTTGAGGGTCTCGTACTTCCAGACCAGTGCGCCGTCGACCACGTCGAGGGCGTACAGGAAGCCGTCGTACGAGCCGATGAGCACGCGGTCGCCGACGACGACGGGCGACGACTTGATCTCGCCCAGCGTCTCGAACGTCCAGCGCGCCTCGCCGGTCGCGGCGTCGACGGCGTGAAACACGCCCCCGAGGTCGCCGATGAACACGAGGCCGCCGGCCACCGCGGGCGACGACTCGCCGATGCCCATGTTGCCGGTCGAGTACTTCCAGCGCTCCTCGCCGGTCTCGAGGTCGAGGGCGATGAGGTTGCCCGAGTAGCTGCCGACGTACACGGTGCCGTCGGCGATGGCCGCCGACGAGTCGATGATGTCGTCGGCCTGGTAGGTCCACTTCAGCGTCAGCTCGGCCGGCAGCTCCGCCTCGGACACCCCGCTCAGCGACGGGGTGCCCCGGAACTGCGGCCACGCGTCGGCCGGCGCGGCGGCGGTGGCCTTGCCGGTGGCGTCCGACTGGGCCGGCGCCGGTACGGGCGCCAGCAGCAGGACGAGCGGGAGCATCCAGGAGAGGCGGGCTACACAGCGCATCGGCGATCTTCTCCAGTGCGTCGAGCGGTGGTCGGGCTGGGCGCGGCGGACTTCCGCCACAACCTCCTATCGTATCAACGACGGGAGGGCGGGCGCCAGTTCTAGCAGCCCGTGGTGGAACCCCGCGTTGCACCGAGAGCAGCGAGGCGCCCGCCTGACAAGGCGTGAGGAGGGCGCATATTGGGCATATGTAACCGACGAACAACGCAGCCGGCAGTCTGCGCCGGTCACGGCGCAGACTGCCGGTAGGCGTGGCTGAGCGGCAATCGGAGCCGGAGGCGACGCTTGCCGGGCGCAGGCGGGATGCATCGCTGCTCGAATGCAGCGGGGACTTCCACCACGGGCTGCTTGGGCCTCGGGCCGGGCCGGTTCGCCGTTACACGTCCAGGCCGTCGGCGTCCTCGGCCCGGTCCATGATGAACCGGAACCGGGCCGAGGCGTCGCGCCCCATGAGGTCGGCGATGACCCGGTCGGTCCGGATCTGGTCGGCGACGTCGACCCGCAGCAGCCGACGGGTCTTCGGGTTCAGCGTCGTCTCCCACAGCACCTTGGGCATCATCTCGCCGAGGCCCTTGAAGCGGGTCACCTCGGGCCGGATGCGCCCGTTGCCCTTGGCGACGGCGGCCAGCGTCGTGTTCAACTGCCGGTCGTCGAGGGCCCAGTGCGTCTGCTTGCCGGCGTCGATGCGGTAGAGCGGCGGCTGGGCCAGGAACACCTTGCCGCTCGTGATCAGCCGGGGCAGGTGCCGGTAGAGGAACGTGAGGAGCAGGGTGGCGATGTGGTTGCCGTCGGCGTCGGCGTCGGCGAGGATGATGACGCGGTCGTAGCGGAGCCGGGCGAGGTCGAACGTCTTGCCGAAGCCGCAGCCGAGGGCGGTCACGAGGTCCGAGAGCTCCTTGTTCTCGAGCACCTTGGCGAGGGGCGCGCTCTCGACGTTGAGGACCTTCCCGCGCAACGGCAGTATCGCCTGGCGGGCGCGGTCGCGCCCCTGCTTGGCGGACCCCCCGGCGGAGTCGCCCTCGACCACGAACAGCTCGCTCCCCGCCTTGCCCGGCGACGTGCAGTCGCTCAGCTTGCCGGGCAGGTTGAGGCGGTTCGAGGTGGCGCTCTTGCGCGACACCGCCTGCTGGGCGGCCCGGCTCGCGGCGCGGGCCCTGGCGGCCAGGATGATGCGCGCCACGATCGACTCGGCGACGCTGATGTTGTGGTTCAGCCAGTGCTCGAGGGCGGGGCGCACCAGCCCGTCGACCATCGACGTCAGCTCGGGGTTGTTCAGCCGGTCCTTGGTCTGCCCCTGGAACTGCGGGTCGGGGACGAAGACGCTGAGCACGCCGACGAGGCCCTCCCGGATGTCGTCGGTGGTCAGCGCGACCCCCTTCGGGGTGAGGCCGTGGGTCTCGATGAAGTTGCGGACGGCCTTGCCGATGCCCGCGCGCAGCCCGTTCTCGTGCGTGCCCCCCGAGCTGGTGGGAATGCCGTTGACGTAGCTGCGCAGGTGCTCGTCGGTGGCCTCCGTCCACTGCAGCACGAGGTCGACCCGGGCGCCGCCGGCGTCGTGGTCGCGGGTGAGCCCGAACGGCGCCTCGTGCACCGGCGCCGCCTGCCGGTCGGCGACGATGCGCCGCGCGTAGTCGGCCAGCCCGTCCTCGTGATGGAAGCGGTGGGTCCGTCCCGCCGCCTCGTCGGAGAAGGTGACGGCCACCCCCCGGTGGAGATAGCTGGCGACCTTGAGCCGCTCGGCGATGACCTCGGCGTCGAAGGCCGTGGACGGGAAGATGGTGGCGTCGGGCCGGAAGAAGACCGTCGTGCCGCTGCCGCGGGCGGGGCCGAGCCGGCGTAGCGGGGTGACGGGCCGGCCCCGCGCGAAGCGCTGCTCCCAGCGCGCGCCGTCGCGGGTGGAGGTGGCGACGAGCTCCTTCGACAGGGCGTTGACGACGCTCGCCCCCACCCCGTGCAGCCCGCCCGCGGTGCGGTATGTCCGGTGCTCGAACTTGCCGCCCGCGTGGAGGGTGGTGAGTATCACCTCGAGGGCGCCGCGCCCGCTCGGCGCGTGGGTGTCGACGGGGATGCCGCGCCCGTCGTCGGTGACCGTCACCGACGACCCGTCGGCGTGCAGGGTGACGCCGATGCGCGCCGCGTGCCCGTTCATGGCCTCGTCGATGGCGTTGTCGATGATCTCCCAGACGAGGTGGTGCAGCCCGGCCGGCCCGACCCCCCCGATGTACATGCCCGGCCGCCGCCGGACCGGCTCGAGGCCCTCGAGAACGGTGATGTCCTTCGCGGTGTAGCTGTTCGCCATGGATCGTCGGTCGTCACCCGGTCGTCGATGATGTCGATGATGCGTCGCCGGTGTCTCAGCCGCCGAGCACGGGCACCGTCACCGGCGGCGGGATCACCCGCCTGAACTGCCCCCGCTGCAGCAGCTCGCGTCCCTTGCCGCCCCGGCTCGAGACCCCGTACTTCGCGGTGCTCACGGTCTGGCTGGCTCCCCGGCTCGTTTCCACCGTCAGCAGGTCCCGGTCGCCGGTCGAGGCGACGAAGCCGAGCACCCGGTCCGTCCCCCGCGGCAGCTTGATGAGGATGACGCCCTTCCCGGGGCCGGACAGGAAGTTGATCTCCCGGGCCGGGCACAGTAGCGCCCGCGCCCGCGCGGTCACCGCGATGATCGTCTCGGCCCCGGTCGTGGCCGCCACCCCGACCACCTCGGCCCCCGCGGCGGGGCGGGCGAACCGGCGGCCGGCGCGGGTGCTCGGCTCCGCGAACGGCTCGAGGCCGAAGCGCAGGCTGTAGCCGTCGCTGGTCACCGCCACCGCGTGCCGGGGCGGGGCCTCCCCCTCGCCCGCCGCCGCGATGCCCGGCGCCGCCCGCTCGTCGAGGCTCATCGCGGCGACGACGCGCTCGCCGTCCCTGAGCTTGAACAGCCGCTGGACGGGCTCGCCGTGGCCGGTGGTGGCGGGCACGTCGACGATGCGCGCGGTGTAGGCGGCGCCGAAGTTGCTGAAGAACACGACGGTGGCGCGGGTGCTGCCGGCGAGGGCGGCGAGCAGGGCGTCGCCCTCCCGGAGGCGGGTGGCGGCGAGGTCGCGCACCTCCTTCTGCCGCTTTATCCAGCCGTCGGCGGTGACGAGGACGATGGCGTCCTCGGCCACGATGAAGTCGTCCGCGCTGTACTCCGCCTCCTCGCCGGCGCCCTCGATGAGCGTCCGGCGGGGATTGGCGGTCCCGCCGTAGGCCTCCCGTACCGCGGCGATCTCCTCGCGCACCAGCCCCCAGCGCCGCTCCTCGTCGCCGAGCAGCTCCGCGATCTCGCGCGCCCGGTGCCGCTTGGCGGCCAGCTCCTCGCGGATGACGACGATCTCGAGGCGCGCGAGGCGGTACACCTTCAGCTCGAGGATCGCGTCGGTCTGCTCGGCGTCGAGCTCGAAGCGCCGCATGATGCGGCGGGCCGCGTCGGCCTTCCCGTCCGACCGCCGCACGATGCGCAGCACCTCGTCGAGCGCGTCGAACACCGTCTCGAAGCCCTCGAGGATGTGGATGCGGCGCTCGAGGGCCCGCAGCTCGTGCTCGAGCCGCCGGGTCACCACGTCGAGCCGGAACTGCAGGAAGTAGGAGAGGGCCTCGTGCAGATCGAGGCGCTGGGGCCGGCCCACCTCGGGCTGCTCGGTAGGCACGAGGCAGGTCAGGTTGACGGCGAAGCTGGTCTGCAGGGGCGTGTGCCTGAACAGGTACGCCATGACCATCCGCTCGTCGGCATCGCGCTTGATCTCGAGGGCGATGCGGACGTCGTCGGTCGAGATGTCCTTCACGTCGAGCAGGGGCGGGAGCTTGCGGGCGAGGATGACCTCGGCGATCCGTTCCACGAGCTGGGCCTTGTTCACCGCGTAGGGGATGCTCGTCACGTGGAGGGTCCGGCTGCCGCGGGACTTCGGCCCCGGCTCCCAGGTGGCGCGAATCCGGACCGCCCCGCTGCCGGTCTCGTAGATGCGTGCCAGCTCTTCCGGCGAGTTGAGGATCTGCCCGCCGGTGGGGAAGTCCGGGCCCTTGATGTGCCGGCACAGCTTGGCGCTGCTCAGCTCGCGGTCGTCGAGCAGCGCGAGCAGGGCCGCGCACACCTCGCCGGCGTGGTGCGGGGGGATGTTGGTGGCCATGCCGACGGCGATGCCCGTGGCGCCGTTGACGAGGAGGTTCGGCAGCCGCGCCGGCAGCACGACCGGCTCGGTGCGGGTGCCGTCGTAGTTGGGCCGGAACGGCACCGTCTCCCGGTCGATCTCGTCGAGCAGCTCGGCGCTCGGGGGGGCGAGGCGGCACTCGGTGTAGCGCATGGCGGCGGCGGCGTCGCCGTCGAGCGACCCGAAGTTGCCGTGCCCGTCGACGAGCGGATAGCGCAGGGCGAAGGGCTGCGCCATGCGCACCAGCGTGTCGTAGAGCGCGGTGTCGCCGTGGGGGTGGTAGCTCCCCATGACGTCGCCCACCACCTTGGCCGACTTGCGGGGCTTGGCGTCGGCGTTCAGCCGCTGCTCCCACATGGTGTAGAGGATGCGCCGCTGCACCGGCTTCAGGCCGTCGCGCACGTCCGGCAGGGCCCGCGCCGTGATCACCGACAGCGCGTAGTTGAGGTACCGCGCCTGCGCCGCGTCGGTCAGCTCGACCGTCTCGATCGGGGGCGGCCCGGGGGAATCGGGGGAATCGGTCCCCCCGCCGGGCTCCGGACCGTCGAACAGCGGGGTTTCCCGGGTCTGTCTCTTGGCCATCGGGCTGGTGGCGAGCGCCGCACGATCCCGGTGCCCCTACATGTAGGGGTACCGGTCACTACAGGCTACTACATCTGGTTCTGTAATCGCGCCCGGAATCGTACCGCGTGCGGGGCGGAGCCGGATTGACGGTCCGGAGCCCCCGACCGCCCGTGGTGAGGGCCCCGCGTTGCACCGCGCCCGGAGGGCGCCACCGAAGGCGTGACCGGGCGGCAATCGGAGCCGCGGGCGACGCTGGCCGGGCGCACGCGCGATGCATCGCCGCTCGAATGCGGGGCCTTTCGCGACGGGCTGCTCACGCGCGGCCTTCCCCGGTCGCGCGTGTCACGCCGCGTCCCCCGCCGTCCCCTTCCAGCAGGTGGATCAGCTCGCCCAGCACCATCGCGGTCGCGCCCCACACGCGTTCCCCGTGCACCTCGAAGTAGGGCACCGCGATCATCTCGTCCCCGCGCCAGCTCCATCCGCTCCGGCGGGACCCGGTCCCCCGGAGGTCGTCGAGGGGCACCTCGAGCACGTGGGCCACCTCTCCCGCCGCGGCCACGAACCTCGGGCGGCGGTCGGCGACCGCGACGACTGGATGAAGGGCGAAGTTGCTGACGGGAATGTGCAGGGCGGTCAGCCGCCCGACGACCCGCGGGTCCGTCCCGACCCCGACCTCCTCGCGCGCCTCCCGCAGGGCCGCCTCCTCGATGGTCTCGTGCGGGTCGACGGCGCCGCCCGGCAGCGAGATCTGGCCGGCGTGCCGGCCGAGGGTGGCCGCCCGCCGGGTAAGCACCAGGTGCGTTCGCGCGTCTATGGGGTAGAGAAGCAAGAGGGCGGCGGCGGGACGGGTCGGCGACGGGACGACCCCGGCCCGCCAGCTCCGCCGGGGCCGGGGAGCGAGGGCGTCGTGGACGTCCGGACGCGGCGTCGGGTCGTCGAGGGCGGCGCGGAGCCGATCTTCGATCTGATACAGTGTCGGGGCTGCTTCCACGATCCGGGCTTCTATCCTAGCAGCCCGCGGTGGGACCCCGCATTGCACCGCGCCGAAGGGCGCCAGCGGACAGGCGAGGCGCCCGCCCGACAAGGCGCGACGGGGGGAGAATACTGGGCATATTCGACCGAGGAGCAACGCAGTCAGGCGGGATGCATCGCCGCTCGAGCCGCGGCGATTTCCACCACGCTGCTGCCCGGAAATCCTCGCCCGCGGCTCCGATTGCCGCCCAACCAATCCTGCCGGACCTCTGCACCGCTCGCGGTGCAGACCGCCGGCGCTTCCGATGAGGGTGCCCGACACGAGTCCGTTCCCGCGCTGACCGGTGTGCGGCGGAGGGCCGCGCATCGCCGCCGTCGCAGCCCGGTCCCGCGCCGGCCGTGCCTCCGGGGGCAACCGCCGTTCGATCCTTCTGAGCACTGCATGACCGAGACCGCCGCCAAGTCCAGGTTCGACCGGTCGATCGTCGAGGGCCCGCTGACCCCCGCGGTCTGGCGGCTCGCGTGGCCGACGATGGTGCAGAACGTCATCGGCGGGCTGCAGGGCATCATCGACCAGGCGATGGTGGGCAACTTCGTCGGCCACACCGGCAACGCCGCCATCGGGGTCAGCCTCCAGATCTTCATCCTCGTCATCGTGTTCGTGGCCTCGGTGTTCACGGGCATGGGGGTGCTGGTGGCGCGGTTCGCGGGAGCGGACGAGCCCGACAAGGTCAACCAGTCGGTCTACCAGGCGTTCATCGTCGCCGTCGCCCTCGCCGTCGGGGTCATGGCCCCCCTCGGCTACTGGCTCGCCCCGACCCTGCTGACGCTGATCAACGCGGCCCCCGAGGTGCAGGTCGAGGCGCTGCCGTACATCCGCATCCTGTTCGTCTTCAGCATCGGGATGCTGCTGTTCTTCATGTTCGGCGGCGCCCTGCGGGCGGCCGGCGACGCCAAGACCCCGATGCGCCTCGGCATCGCCATGACCGCGATGAACATCGTGCTCAACGTGGTGCTGATCCGGGGGCTGGGGCCGATCCCCGCGTTCGGCACCCGCGGCGCGGCGATGGGCACGGCCATCGCGAGCGGCATCACCGCCGCCGTCTTCCTGTGGCTGCTCTTCTCCGACCGGCTCGTCATCCACTTCTCCCGAACGATGTCGTACCGGCCGAACCTCGAGATCA
The DNA here is from genome assembly GCA_965215105.1 of Vicinamibacterales bacterium. GTDB lineage: Bacteria > Acidobacteriota > Vicinamibacteria > Vicinamibacterales > UBA8438 > JAJEEA01. The sequence goes on along the minus strand of OZ244051.1, from coordinate 2,868,241 downwards.
TCCGGTCGTTGTTCCGGTTCGGCCTGCCGGCCGGGTTCCAGGGCATCGTGATGAACCTGGGCGGCGTGCTCATGCTCCGGTTCATCGGCTCCCTCCAGGAGAGCGCCGCCGCCCAGGCCGCCTACGCGGTCGGCTACACCGAGCTCTTCTCGCTGATCACGTGGACCTCGGTCGGGCTGATGGGGGCCACCGCGGCGGTGGCCGGCCAGAACCTCGGCGCCGGGTTCCCGGACCGCAGCGCCCGGTCGACGTGGGTCGCGTCCCTGATGGGCCTGATGGTCGCCTGCGGGGTCGGGTTGCTGTTCGTCACGATACCGCGGTGGCTCCTCGCCATCTTCGGGATGCACGAGGGCGCGGTCGTCGACATCGGGGTCGAGCTGCTCGGCTATCTCGCGATCTCGGGCGTCTTCGTCACCGTCGCCCTCGCCCACACCGGCGGGCTGCAGGGCACCGGCGACACCCGGAGCCCGCTGTACATCTCCATCGTCTCGCAAGTCATCGTGCCTCTCGGCATCTGCGCCGTCCTCCAGGCCACCACGGGGCTCGAGTCGCGCGACATCTGGCTCGCCATCGTCGTCGGCCACATGACCCGCTGCGGGCTCAGCGTGGCCCGGTTCCGCCAGGGCAAATGGCGGCACATCGCCGTCGACATCGGTCCCGCGCGGGCCTGAGCGCCTGCCCGCCGCGGCATGAGAGGCGGTTGGGATAGCATGGGAGCGCAGTGACCGAGGAGCGACGTCGTTCCGGCGGCGGGACGGAAGCGGCCGCGGCCGGAGACTTCCGCGACCGCCCGGAGACGCTGGCCGCGCAGGCGCTGGGGTGGGTCGAGCCGACCACCCGGTCGGTGGTTCCCGCCGTCTACCCGTCCACCCTCTACGAGCGGGCGGCGGACGGCAGCTATCCCGGCGGCCACACCTACACGCGGGACCAGAACCCGACCTACGAGCAGACGGAGGCGCTGTTGAGCCGGCTGGAGGGCGGGGAGGGGGCCCTGCTCTTCGCCTCGGGGATGGCGGCGGCGACCACGGTGTTCGAGACCCTCGAGGCCGGCGACCACGTGGTGGCCCCCGAGCAGATGTACTGGACGATCCAGCGGTGGCTGGAGGAGCTCGCGGGCCGCAGGCGCATCGCCCTCGATCTGGTGCCCAACGGCGATCTGGGCGCGCTCGAGGCGGCCCTCAGGCCCGGGCGGACGAAGATCGTCTGGGTCGAGACCCCGGCCAACCCGAGCACCGCGATCACCGACATCGCGGAGGCGGCCGAGGCCGCGCACGTCGCCGGGGCCCGGGTCGTGGCGGACGGCACCACCGCCACCCCCGTGCTGTGCCGGCCCATCGAGCACGGCGCCGACCTCGTGGTGCACTCGGCGACGAAGCAGCTCAACGGCCATGCCGACGTGCTGGCGGGGGCCGTGATCACCGCCCGCCGGGACGCGTGGTGGGACCGCATCGCTCACGATCGCGGCTACCGGGGCGCGGTGCTCGGGCCGTTCGAGGCGTGGTTGCTGCTGCGGGGCATGCGGACCCTGTTCCTCCGGGTCGCGCGCTCGGCGGAGAGCGCGTTGCGCATCGCCGAGGGGCTGGCGGCACATCCCGCCGTCGTCGCCGTGCACTATCCGGGGCTGCCGTCGCACCCGGGGCACGCGGTGGCGGCGCGGCAGATGTCCGGCGGGTTCGGGATGCTCCTGTCGTTCCGCCCGCGGGGGGGCGAGGCGGCCGCGAAGCGCGTGGCCGGCTCGTTGCGCCTGTTCAGGAACGCCACGTCGCTGGGCGGGGTCGAGAGCCTGGTGGAGCACCGCGCCCCGGTCGAGGGACCGGGCACGCGGGTCCCGGACGACCTGTTGCGGTTGTCGATCGGCATCGAGTCGGTGGAGGACCTGCTGGCCGACCTCGGCCGGGCGCTCGCCTCGGCGGCCGACCCGGGACGCTGACGAGACCACCCTGCCGCCGCCGGGAGCGCGAGCCGCGGAAGCGGGCGGCGCCCGGACGCGGTGGGCAACCTCGTATCGCCTGACCGGCGAGGCGCTCGACCGGCTGGCGGACGAGGACCACCGGCAGTCGGCGCCGTGGGAGCGGTGCGCCGGCGTCCCGGACGGCAGCGGAAGGTCGACGATGATCAGCTATCAGCTCACGCGGTTCGGCGGTCCCCTGGCGCGCGTCGAGGCCCCGCCGCCCGAGCCGGTCGGCGCCGAGGTGCTGCTGCGGATCGAGGCGTGCGGCGTGTGCCACAGCGACCTGCACCTGCAGGACGGCTTCTTCGACATGGGCGGCGGCCGGCGGCTGGACCTCTCGAAGGGACGGTCGCTGCCGCTGACGCTGGGGCACGAGATCGCCGGCGTGGCCGCGGCCTGCGGCCCCGACGCCGAGGGGGTCGACCCCGGGGCGCGCTACGTGGCCTACCCGTGGATCGGCTGCAGCGGCTGCGGCACGTGCGGGTCGGGGCGCGAGCACCTGTGCCCGCGGCCGCTGGCCCTCGGGGTCACCCGGGCCGGCGGGTTCAGCGATCACGTCCTCGTGCCCCATCCCCGCTATCTCTTCGCGATCGGCGACGTCCCGGTGACGCTCGCCTGCACCTACGCCTGCTCGGGGCTCACCGCCTTCGGCGCGGTCCGGAAGGTGCAGGCGCAGGTCGACGGGCGCCACCTGGTCATCGTCGGCCTCGGCGGTGTCGGCTTCGCCGCCCTGCGCCTCGCCCAGGCGGTGACGAACGCCTACATCGTCGCCGTCGATGTCGACGACGCGACTCTGCAGGCGGCGGCCGAGGCCGGCGCCGAGGTCGTCGATGCGCGCGCCCCCGACGGGGCCAGGCAGGTCCGGCGGGCGACCGGCGGCGGCGCCGCCGCGGTCATCGACTTCGTCGGGTCGGAGAGCAGCGCCGCCCTCGGGCTGGGGTCCCTCGCCACGGGCGGCCGGCTCGTCGTCGTGGGGCTGTTCGGGGGCGAGCTGCGGGCGTCGCTGCCCCTCTGGCCGTTGCGGGACCTCACGGTGCAGGGCTCGTACGTCGGCAGTCTGGCGGAGATGCGCGAGCTGATGGCCCTGGCCGAGGCGGGGCGGGCGCCGGCGATTCCGATCGAGCCGAGGCCCCTGGCCGACGCCCAGGCGGCCCTCGACGACCTGCGCGCGGGGCGCGCGGTCGGACGGATCGTGCTCTCGTCCTGACGCGGTGGCGGCCGGGACGCGGCCTCCTCGCCTGCGGCTCCCGCGACCACCGGCCGCGTCGGCCGCGTCCCGCCCGCCCGGCGGGTTGTGCGGTCCGGGATGCAGCGGACGACTCCGCACGCCTACGCCACGGACTCCTCGCCCGCGTCCCGCGCGATCACTCGCCGCGCCTCGTCCCGCAGCCGGACGATCTCGCTCCACTCGGCGCCGCGGGGGTGCAGCGGCGGCCCGACCACGACCCGGATGCGGCCGGGCCGGAGCAGCAGGGTTCCCGCGGGGAACATCCGCCGCGTGCCGGCCAGGGCCACCGGCACCAGCGGGCGCCCCGCCTCGGCCGCGGCCCGGAACGCCCCGAGCCGGAACGACAGCAGGCCGGGGGCGCGGACGAACCGGCCTTCGGGGAACACGAACATCGACTCGCCCTCGGCCAGCGTGGCGCGGACCTCGTCGGCGCCCTCCACGCGCTGCGACTGCGCATCCCTCTCTATGCGCAGATAGCCGCCGCGCCGGATGATGGTCCCGAGCACCGGATAGGTCGCGAGCCGGCTCTTGGCCGCGAAGCGGAGGCCGGCGGGCAGGGCGGCGAGCACCACCACCACGTCGGCGAAGCTCGCGTGGTTGGCCACGAAGACGGCCGGTCCGAGGCCCCGCAGGTGCTCGAGCCCGCTCGCGGCGACCCGGGACAGCGAGGCCGCGGCCAGGAGCCGCGCGAACCGGCGCAGCCACCGCCGGGCCGCGGGGGGGCGGCGGCTGGTGCGCACCAGGGCCCACAGCGGGGGGACGAGGACCGCGAGCAGACCGATCATGTAGACGGTGTAGGCCGACCGCAGCACGAGGTCGGCGGCGCGGCGGCAGCGCCCGCCCGCCGCCTGCGCGGCGAGGGCCGCCAACTGGCGCACGCGGGAGCCGGCGCCCCGCTCGAGGCTTCCCGCGCGCCAGGCGTCGCGGGTCGCCCCCCGGCGCACCTTTCCGCTCGACGTCTTGAGGACGGACCCGGGCCGCGCGAGCACGACGGTGTCCGGCGGGACCCCGAGGGCGCCGGCCACGCGGTCGAGGATCTCCCGGCGCATCCGCTCGCGCCGCGCCGGCTCGGCGGTGCGGGTCTCGGCCACCACCACCAGGCGCTCGGTCCCCAGCGCCGCATCGGACACCCCGAACGCGGCGACGCATCCCTTGCGCACGCCGTCGACGGCGTCGACCACCGCCTCCGCCTCGTGCGGATAGATGTTGCGCCCGGCCTTGATGACGACGTCCTTTCGGCGTCCCGTGATGTACAGCTCGCCCGCGGCGAGGTAGCCGAGGTCGCCCGAGTCGAGCCAGCCGTCGGCGGTGGTGACGGCCCGGGTCGCGGCCGGGTTGCGGTAGTAGCCGGCCATCGTCGAGGGGCCGCGGAACTGCACCCGCCCCTCCTGCCGCTCGCCGAGCCGCGCGCCGGTCTCGTCGACGACCCGCATCTCGTGCCGCGGCAGGGCGGCCCCGCAGGACACGAACTCGAGCGCGTCGGGCTCGTCGCTCGGCGCCGCCCGCCCCGACGTCCGGAACGACGGCGCGACCCGGTCGACGCGGGGCGGATGTCGCGGCGGGGTGACCGCGAGGCCGACCGAGCACTCGGCCAGCCCGTAGACCGGCCGCAGGGCGTCGGGCCGCAGCCCGACCGGGGCGAAGCGTTCGGCGAAGCGGGTCAGGGTGCGGGGCAGTATCGCCTCCGACCCGTTGAGAAGCACGCGGAGCGACCCGAGGTCGAGGCCCGCGACCTCGTCGTCGGCGATCTTCGCCACGCACAGGTCGAACGCGAAGTTCGGGGCCACCGACAGGGTGGCCCGATGGGCGTGCATGGTCCGCAGCCAGCGCACGGGACGGGACAAGAAGGCGAGCGGCGAGAGGATCGCGACGGGGACGCCGGTGTAGAGCGAGCCCAGCCAGGCGCCGATGAGCCCCATGTCGTGATAGAGCGGCAGCCAGCTCACGGCCACGTCGTCCGGCCGGATGGCGAGGCCGTCGCGAATGGCGCGGATGTTGGCGAGCAGGTTCGCGTGCGTCAGCAGCACCCCCTTCGGCTGGCCGGTGCTGCCCGACGTGTACTGGATGAGGGCGGGGTCCTCGCCGGTCAGCCAGCTCGACGGCCGGTCCGGCAGCGGGCCGTCGTCCGGGCCCTCGGGCGCGAGCTCGTCCAGGGTGACGACCGCCGACAGCGTCGGGACCCGCCCCCGGAGCAGGGCCGCCAACCGCTCGATGGCGGCGAAGGTGATCAGCAGCCGGGCGCCCGCGTTCGACAGGATGCGCCCCTGCCTTTGCGCGTACTCGGCGATTCGATCGGGGCGGAACGGGGGATAGACGGGGACCGGAATCGCGCCCGCGAGCAGCGTGCCGAAGAAGGCGGGGAAGAACGCCGCCTCGGTCCGCAGCATGATCGCGACGGTATCCCGCTGGCCGATGCCCCGGCCCCGCAGCGAGGCCGCCACCGCGGCCGCGCGGCGCCACAGCCACGCGTAGGTGAGGGTCCGTTCGGCGCCGTCGTCCTCGCGCAGGTGGATGTGCGGCCGATCGGGCGACGCGCGCGCGTGCCACTCGAGGACCTCGACGAGGGTCTCGGCCGTGGCCGGAGCGGCGGCGGCCGTCCCGAGCGCCGGCCGCACCGAGGGCAGGGTCTCCGCGACTCGCGGCTCGGCCGAGAGCACCGCCCGCACCAGGTCCGCCGGGGTGTCGGCGGCGCCCGGCGCGGCGTCCGCGACCCGGACGCCGGTCGCCCTCTCGATGCGGCTCAGCAGCTCCACCTGCTCGAGCGAGCTCAGCCCGAGGTCGCGTTCCAGCGAGTCGTCCAGGTTGACGCCGGCGGCGGCGGCCCCCGGACGGAGCTCCGCCACGAGTTGTCCGACCAGGTCCAGGATGCGGCGTTCCAGTGCGGCGTCGTCGCCCGGTGGGGAGGTGCGATCCGACATGGGTCGGCGGGCTCGGCGTGATCGGAAAGGTCTCCCGCCGGCGGCCGCTCGGGGCCGCCGGACCGGGAGGCCGGAAGTCGTTCGGGGACGGCGCCCGACCGCGGTCCGGCGCCGTCCCCGGCCCCCGCGGGCGGGCTGTTATCCGGCCTCGACCCGGGTGATCGAGTGGATGACGACCGGGTCGCGCGGCACGTCGCGCATCCCGTCCTGGTTGCCGGTTCGGACCCGGCCGATCTGGTCGACGACGTTCATGCCCTCGGTCACCCGGCCGAAGACGGCGTAGCCGATGCCCGACGGCGAGCCGTTCCTGTAGTCGAAGGTGCCGTTGTGGTTGAGGTTGATGAAGAACTGGGCGCGCGCACTGTCGGGGGCGGAGCCTCGCGCCATCGCCACGGTGCCGCGACGGTTGAGCAGGTTGCGGCTCGCCTGGTTGATGATCGTGCCGCGGAGCCCTTCGATCTTCGGCTCCAACTGATTCTCCTCGCCGACCGTCAGGCCGCCGCCCTGCACGATCAGGTCGCGGATGACCCGATGGAAGACGGTGCCGTCGTAGAACCCGTCTCGCACGTAGATCAGGAAGTTGACGACCGTCGCCGGGACGCGGTCCCGGAACAGCTCCATCTCGAAGCTCCCCATGCTGGTCTCCACCAGCACGCGGGGGTTGGGCGGCATTTCCTGGCCGGCCGCGGGCACGACCGGCAGGCTGGCGAGGATGCACGCCGCCAGCAGGGCCGCGGCCACGCGGATTCGCCGACGGTCGGCCGGCCGGACATCGCAAGGGGACGTCGCCCGGTGTACCGGACAGTTGCGTAGATGCACCAAGTGCTCCTTCACTGGTTCGCGAGGTTGCGCCGGCCCGACGGCCGGCGGGATGGTTGCCGGTCCCGTCCTCGTGCTATTGCAAGGTCACCGACAGGATCTCGACCGTCTCGTCGGGCACGTTCCGGAACGGGCCGCGGTCGCCGGTCGACACGCCCTCGATCTCGTCGACGACGTCCATGCCGTCGATCACCCGCCCGAACACGGCGTAGCCGTAGCTGCCGGGGTCGGTGCCGCGATTGTTCAGCCCGGCGTTGTCGACGGTGTTGATGAAGAACTGCGCGGTGGCGCTGTCGACGACGTTGGTGCGGGCCATCGCCAGCGTGCCCCGGTCGTTCGAGAGCCCGTTGGTCGCCTCGTTGCGGATCGGGGCGCGGGTCTCCTTTCTCTGCAGGTCGGCCGTCATGCCGCCGCCCTGGATCATGAACCCCCGGATGACGCGATGAAAGATGGTGCCGTTGTAGAAGCCGCTCTCGGCATAGGCGAGGAAGTTGGCCACCGAGACCGGTGCGTTGCGGCGATCCAGCTCGGCGGTGATGTTCCCGAGGCTGGTCTCGATCACGACGACGGGGTCCTGGGCGGCGGCGGGCGGGGCGGCCAGGATGGCGGCGAGGCCGCAGATCACGAGGAACGAGAGAGGTCGATGCGACATGAAGAGGCCTCCTTTGGCCGTTTGGAGCGGCGGTTCGCTCGGTTCGGAAGCGGTGAGTCGGTCCCGGGGGGGGAAGCGACGCCCCCGTACGGGCAGGGGGGCGGCGTCTCCCACCGTCAGGAGGGACGAGCTGCTTCGTCCGGGAGCGACCGCCGCCGCTCATCCAATAATCCGATATGTTCGATCCAATCGTGTGGATTTTCTGGGCCGGCACCCGGCCCGTCGAAGGCGACTTGCCCGATCTCCGCCCGCGTACGGCGCCACCCTCCACTTTTGGCCCCGAGTATGCATAATTCCCCTTGGCGCTGTCCAGTGGTGCCGACGGCGGTCGCCGCCGGCCGACGGGCGCCCGGACCACCACGGACGAACTGAGCGGGAACATACAGCCTCATGAGTTTGCTCGACCGATTGCGCGGCCAGCCGGGTTGGCAACACGAGGATCCGCTGGTGCGGGCCTCGGCCGTGGACGACCTGGAGAACGACGCCCAGGACGTGTTCGCGGCGATCGCGTCGGAGGACGCCGACCCCGGGGTGCGGCTGGCCGCCGTCGTTCGGTTGTCCGACCCGGCGACCATCGGGCGCATCGCGCGGACGGACTCGGACGGCCAGGTCCGGGACGAGGCGACCTCGATGCTCCGGGCGATTGCGGTCGAGGCGACCGAGCCCGACGTGGGCGAGGCCGCCCTCGCGGGGTTGTCCGGGGAGCGCGATCTCGGTGAGGTGGCCCGGACGGCCCGCACCGAGGCGGTCAGCCGCTCGGCCCTCGGGCGTCTCGATTCCCAGAAGGCGATCGGCGCCGTCGCGCGGCGGTCGACGCATCGCGCGGTGCGGGGGGCGGCTCTCGACAGGCTCGAGGACCGTGACGAGCTGGCCGCGGTGGCCATCAAGACCGACCATCGCGAGATCGCGCTCGCCGCGTTCGAGCGGCTCGCTCCCCTGGGTCCCGCCGACCGCGATCTCCTTCGGGCCGTCGCCGTCCGCGCCCGCACGAAGCCGGTGTCGCGGCGGGCGAGGACGGCCCTCGCCGGGATCGACGCCCAGCCCGCGCCCCCGACCCCGGACGACCGGCGCCGTCGGCGCGAGGAGTTGTGCGAGCGCGTCGAAGCGCTCCCCGCTGACGAGGGGTGGGACGCCGTCAGCGCCGCCCTCGATCAGGCGGAGCGCGAATGGCGCGAGCTGGACGACGACGAAGCGCCCGGCGGGACCGATGCGTCCGGCGACCCGGCGGCGCCGGCCGGCCCGGACGGGCGTGGGGACGCCGGGAAATCCATGGCCGCCGAGGCCCCCTCCGCGGCCGAGGCGTTTCCCGCCGAGGCGTCCGCGGGGGCCGACGCGCAGGCTCCGTCCGGGGTGGACGCCGCGGTGGCGGAGCGGTGGCGGGCGGCGATCGCGGCCGGGCTCGACCACCTGGCGCGCCTCGATGCCGCCCGGGGCGCCGCGGACCGCCGCCGTCAGGTGCGCAGCGACGCCCTTGCGGCGCGCGTCGCGCTGTGCGACCGGCTGGCCGCCATCGCCGGCGACGAGACTCGTGACGCCGATGCCCTCGCGGCCGAGACAGGCGTCGTGCGGGCGGAGTGGGCGGCCCTGCCGGAGGTCCCGCCGGTCGGCGACGACGCCGCGGGCGATGACGGGACCGCGGGCGACCGTCACCCGGGCGGAGACGCCTCCACGCACGTCGAGCGGAGGTTCGCCGACCTGGTGGCGGCGGCCGAGCGCCGGGCCGAGCGGAGCCGCACCGCCGCCGACCGCGTCGCCCGGCTGACGGCGCTGGCCGAGAAGCTGGAGGCGGTGAGCGCGACCCAGGAGCTCGACGAGCTGACGGCGGGGTGGAAGGCGCCGTACGACGAGTGGACGGCGCTGGCGGGGGAGTCCACGCCGGCCGAGCTGGCCGAGGCGGCCCCGCGGGTGGCGGCGGCGGAACAGAAGCGGGGCGACCGGCTGTTCGCCGCCCGCGAAGCCCGCCGCCGCCGGGAGCAGGCGAACCTCGTCAAGCAGAAGGCCCGATGCGACGAGATCGAGCGGGCGCTCGCCGAGGAGCAGCTCGAGCTGAAGGACGCCGAGCACTTTCTGCGTCTGACCCGTTCCCTGCTCGGCAATCTGGGGCGGCTGCCCACCCGCCAGGATCGCGAGGCCATCACGAATCGGCTCCGCGCCGCCCAGACCGGGTTGACGGGCCGGGTTCGGGAGCTGCGGGCGCTCGTCGAGTGGAAGCAGTGGGCCAACGTCGGCGTGCAGGCGGCGCTCTGCCAGCGCCTCGAGGCGCTCGCCGCGCGCGGCGAGGAGGACGACGAGAAGTTCGCGCGCGAGTTCCGTCAGATCATGAACGAGTGGCGTCAGGCAAGCGACGTCGCCCGCGACGAGGGAAACGACTACTGGCAGCGCTTCAAGGCCGCCCACGACGCCCTGCATCCCCGGTTCGAGGCGTACCGGGCGGCCCGGGACGCGGTGCGCGGCGAGAACCTCGCGAAGAAGGTCGCGCTGTGCGAGGAGGCGGAGCGGCTGGCCGAATCCACGGAGTGGATCAAGGTCGCGCAGCGCATGACCGAGCTCCAGGAGCGGTGGAAGCAGGTGGGGCCGGCGAACCGGAAGGACGAGCGCGAGGTCTGGAACCGGTTCCGGGCCGCCTGCGGCCATTTCTTCCGGCGGCGCCGGCAGGACCTCGCGGAGCGCAAGGAGGTCTGGGGGAAGAACGCGCAGCTCAAGGAGGAGCTGTGCGGGAAGGCGGAGGCGCTGGCCGACGAGACCGACCTCGAAGCGGCCAAGGCCGCGGTCAGGCAGTTGCAGGCCGACTGGAAGGCGGTGGGGCCGGTGCGGCGCTCGCGCTCCGAGACGTTGTGGCAGCGCTTCCGCGCCGCCTGCGATCAGGTCTATGCGCGGGCGCGCGAGGCGGTGGACGCCCCCTACGTCGAGCACATCCGGGCCCGGGCCGCCCTGTGCGAGCGCCTGGAGGCGCTCGCGCCCGACGCGGGCGGCGACGCCGGCGGCGCCGATGCGGGTCCGCCGGCCGACACCCCCGAGGCGGGCGGCGAGGGCGGGGGCGAGGGCGGCCCCGATGCCGGGCCGCCGGCCGATCTCGCGGAGACGGTCGAGGCCGCAAGGGCCGAGTGGCGCGCCATGGAGCCGATACCGCGGCCGCAGGAGCGCAGCCTGACGGCGCGGTTCGACACCGCCCTCGGCCGCGTCGTCGATCGGTTTCCCGGCGCCTTCGCCGGCACCGACCTCGACCCCCTGCGCCACGTGCCGACGCTCGAGCGGCTCTGCGAACGCGTCGAGTCGATGATCCAGGCGGAGACGAGCGCCCCGTCCGCGGACCAGCGTTCGCCGTCGGAGGTTCTCGCCGCGCGGCTGCGGGAGGCGCTGGCCAGCAACACCATGGGCGCCCGGGCCGATGCGGACGCCCGGCGGCGGGAGGATGCGGAGACGGTGAGGCGGCTGCAGGCGGAGCGGCGGGCGCTGGGGGTGATCCCGGGCGAGACCGGGCACCAGCTCTCCGAGCGGTTCCGCGCGGCGTGCGACCGCTACTTCAAGCTGAATCCGCCCCCGCCCCCGCCGCCCGGGGGGCCGAAGCCGCGCGGCGGCGGGCCCCGTCGCGGTGACGCGTCCCGTGGCGGCGGACGTCGGCGCCGCGATTGACGGTCGAGCGGACCCCGACCGGGGTGCCCGGTGCCGCCGGGTCCCCCTTGGCGGACCGTCGCCGCCGCGGCACGTCCCGCGCGGGCTCGTGTTGAAGTCGCGCGCGCCGCCGGCTCCCGAGGCCGCCAGCCCTCCCATGCAGGACTTCCATCCCCTCACCGCGGAGTGGTTCCGGGGGCGGTTCGCCGCCGCGACGGCGCCGCAGCTCGAGGCCTGGCCGGCGATCCGGGCCGGTCGCGACGTGCTGGTGTCGGCCCCCACCGGGTCCGGGAAGACCCTCGCCGCCTTTCTCATCTGTCTCGACCGCCTGGTGACGGCCGGCCTCGCGGGCCGGCTCGACGATCGGGTCGAGGTGGTCTACGTCTCGCCCCTGAAGGCCCTGAGCAACGACATCGGACGCAACCTCGAGACCCCGCTCGCCGAGCTCGAGCAGCTCGCCTTCGAGCGGGCGCTGCCCGCCCCCGGCATCCGGACCGCGGTGCGGACCGGCGACACGCCGGCCTGGGAGCGCGAGCGGATGGTGCGCCGGCCGCCGCACATCCTCGTCACCACCCCGGAGTCGCTGTTCATCCTGCTGACGGCCGAGCGCAGCCGCGCCGCCCTGCGCCATGCCGGGACGGTCATCGTCGACGAGATCCACGCCCTGGCCGACGACAAGCGGGGGTCCCATCTCGCGCTGACCCTCGCCCGGCTCGACGACCTGGTGCGGAAGGCGGGGAAGCCGCGGCCCCAGCGCGTCGGGCTGTCGGCCACGGTGCGGCCGATCGACGCGGTCGCCCGGTTTCTGCAGGGCACCGTTTCCGCCGGTGCCCCTGAGGCCCCGACCGCGACGCCCGTCCTCCCGGGCCAGCCGCCCCGCCGGGGCACTGCTCCCGCAGACGCTGAACGCCCGATGGCGGCGCCCGTCCCAGGCCGGCCGCCCCGGCAGGGCGCGGTTCCCGCCGACGCCTCCGGGAGTCGAGGGGGTGCGGATGGGGCGGCGGACCCGGTGGGCGGCGCGCGTACGGGCCGGGACCCGGCCGCCACTTCCGTGACCGTCATCGACAGCGGGCACCGGCGGCGGCTCGACCTCGCCGTCGAGGTGCCGCGCGACGAGCTGGGGGTGGTCGCCACCAACGAGATGTGGGGGGAGATCTACGACCGCATCGCCGAGCTGATCCTCGCCCACCGCACCACCCTCGTCTTCGTCAACACGCGGCGGCTCTGCGAGCGCGTGGCCCACCACCTGGAGGAGCGCCTGGGGGAGGAGGCGGTGCTGGCGCACCACGGCAGCCTCTCCCGCCGGATCCGCCAGGCGGCGGAGCGGCGGCTCAAGAGCGGCGAGCTGCGCGCCGTCGTCGCCACCGCCTCGCTGGAGCTCGGCATCGACGTGGGGACGGTCGACCTCGTCTGCCAGATCGGGTCGCCGCGGTCGATCGCGGTCGCCCTGCAGCGGGTCGGCCGGTCCGGCCACCACGTCGACACCCCCGACGGCTCCCACGTGCCGCGCGGGCGGCTCTTCGCCACCACCCGCGACGAGCTCGTCGAGTGCGCCGCCCTCGTCCACGGCATCCGGCAGGGGCGGCTCGATCACCTGGAGATCCCCGACTGGCCGCTCGACGTGCTGGCCCAGCAGCTCGTGGCCGCGTGCGCGTCCGAGACGTGGCCCGTCGACGACCTCTTCGCGCTGGTGCGGGAGGCGGCGCCCTACGCGGCGCTGCCGCGGCCCGCGTTCGAGGCGGTCGTGGACATGCTGTCCGACGGGATCGCCACGTCGCGCGGGCGCTCGGGGGCGTACCTGCACCGCGACCGGGTCAACGGCACCGTCCGCGGGCGGCGCGGCGCCCGGCTCGCCGCGATCACCGGGGGCGGCGCCATTCCCGACAACGCCAACTACCTGGTGGTCGCGGAGCCGGACCAGACGACGGTGGGGACCGTCGACGAGGACTTCGCGGTCGAGAGCCTCGCCGGCGACATCTTCCTGCTCGGGACCACGTCGTGGCGCATCCGCCGGGTCGAGTCGGGCCGCCTGCGGGTCGAGGACGCCCACGGCGCGGCGCCGTCGCTGCCCTTCTGGCGCGGGGAGGCCCCGGGGCGGACGCCGGAGCTGTCGGAGGAGGTGTCGCGCGCGCGCGAGCGGATCGCGGAGCTGGCGGGGGAGCGCGCGGTCGGGACCGGCGGCGGAGACGGCGGGGACGAGGGTCTCGGCCGCGCGGCGGCGTGGCTGACCGAGGCCTGCGGGCTCGACCGGTCCGGGGCCGAGCAGGCCGCGGCGTACGTGCGGGCCGGGGCCGCCGCCCTCGGCGCGGTGCCGGCCGACCGAACGGTGGTGGCCGAGCGGTTCTTCGACGAGGGCGGGGGCATGCAGCTCGTCGTGCACGCCCCGTTCGGGGCCCGCATCAACCGCGCGTGGGGGCTCGCCCTCCGCAAGCGGTTCTGCCGGTCGTTCAACTTCGAGCTGCAGGCGGCGGCGACCGACAACGGCGTCCTCATCTCGCTCGCCGAGCAGCACAGCTTCCCCCTCGAGGTCATCTTCCGCTTCCTCAACGTCGATACCGTCGAGGAGGTGCTGACCCAGGCGATGCTGCCGTCGCCGATGTTCGGCGCGCGGTGGCGGTGGAACGCGTCGCGGGCCCTCGCGGTGCTGCGGTTCGCGGGGGGGCGGAAGGTGCCGCCCCCGATCCAGCGCATGCGCTCCGACGACCTCCTCGCCTCGGTGTTCCCCGACCAGGTCGCCTGCCAGGAGAACCTCACCGGCGACATCCGCATTCCCGACCACCCCCTCGTCAACGAGACGGTGCGCGACTGCCTGCACGAGGCGATGGACCTCGACGGGCTGCGCGAGGTGCTAGCGGGCATCGAGTCGGGGGCGATCCGGACGGTGGCCGTGGACACCGCCGAGCCCTCGCCCCTCTGTCACGAGATTCTCAACGCCAATCCCTACGCGTTCCTCGACGACGCGCCGCTCGAGGAGCGCCGGGCGCGCGCGGTGCAGTTGCGGCGCTCGCTGGGCAGCGACCCCGGCGGCATGGGCGCCCTCGACCCCGCGGCCATCGCCACCGTCGCCGACGAGTCGTGGCCGGTGGTCCGCGACCCCGACGAGCTGCACGACGCGCTGCTGACGCTGGTGGCGCTGCCGCCGGTCCCCGAGTGGGCGGCGTGGCTCGACGCCCTGGCCGCGTTGCGGCGGGCGGGGGTGCTGCGGGTCGGCGGGACCCGGTTGTGGGTGCCCACCGAGCGCCTCGGGCTCGTCCGCAGCCTGTATCCGGGCGAGGCCGTCGAGCCGCCTCTCCCGGACATCGGCCGGTCCGGTCCCGCCGACCGCGAGGCCGCGGCGGCGGAGCTGCTGCGGGGATGGCTCGAGTCGTCGGGGCCGGTGACCGTGTCGGCCATGGCCGAGCGGCTCGCGCTGCCGCCGGCCCTCGTCGAGGCCGGCCTGACCCGCCTGGAGGGCGAGGGACAGGTGCTGCGCGGCCGGTTCACCGCCGCAACGGCGGGAGCCGGGGCCGGGGCGGAGGTCGAGTGGTGCAACCGGCGGGTCCTCGCGCGCATCCACCGCCTCACCATCGGCAGCCTGCGCCGCGAGATCGAGCCGGTCTCGACCGCCGACTTCGTCCGCTTCCTGCTGCGCTGGCAGCACCTCGCGCCGGGCACGAAGCTGCACGGCGCCGACGGCCTGCTCCAGGTTCTGAAGCAACTGCAGGGCTGGGAGATCTCCGGCGCCGCCCTCGAGCGCGAGGTGATCGCGCGTCGGGTCGCGTCGTACGACCCGGAGCTGCTCGACCGGCTGTGCCTGTCGGGCGAGGTCATGTGGGGGCGCCTGTCGCCGCACCCGGCGTTCGAGTCGCCGGCCTCGATTCGGTCGGCTGCGGCCCCCGCCGACAGCCGTCGGTCCCGGCCGCCCGGTACTCCGTCCCTGGCGCCCGGTGCTCCGTCCCTGGCGCCCGGTGCTCCGTCCCTGGCGCCCGGTGCTCCGTCCCTGGCGCCCGGTGCTCAGTCCCCCTCGGGGGCGCTGCTGCCGTCCGGTGGGCAGCCCGGGCCCCCCGGCGCGCGTGCCCTATCCGGCGCGCGACCCCGGCCGTCCGGAGCGCAGCCCGGGCCCCCCGGCAGGCGCCGCCAACCGCCGGTCGTGCGGTCCGGGTCGTCCGGCGGTCCGTCCGCGCCGCCCGGCGCGCAGCGCGGGACCGCGGGCGCGCGCCCGCCGCGCGTTCGGCCGACGCGGGT
Organism: Vicinamibacterales bacterium; assembly: GCA_965215105.1. Lineage (GTDB taxonomy): Bacteria > Acidobacteriota > Vicinamibacteria > Vicinamibacterales > UBA8438 > JAJEEA01. Next base: position 2,852,837 of record OZ244051.1, on the reverse strand, counting down.
GGCCCCGGTCACCCTCTTCCTGCGCGCCGACGCCGACTGGCTGCTCGCCGCCGCCGGCCGCGGCGGTGGCGGCGCGGACGACGCGGCCCTGTCGCACCCGGCGCGAGAGGTGCGCGCAGCGCTGTCGAGCCGCGGCGCCTCGTTCCTGCCCGAGCTGGTGCGCGCGACCGGCCGGCTCCCGAGCGAGGTCGAGGACGGGCTGTGGGAGCTGGTGGCGGCCGGCCTCGTGAGCGCCGACGGCTACGACAACCTGCGGGCGCTGGTCGACCCCAAGCGCCGCCGCGGCGAGGGGCGTGGCCGGGCGGCGCGGCCGCGCCACGCCGCCGGCCGGTGGGCGCTGCTCGACACTGGCGAACCGGTCGCGCCGGCTGCGGGGCCGGTCGCGCCGGACGGCGGAGCGGTCGCGCCGGACGGTGGCGGTGCGGGTGCGCCGACCGCGGGTGCGCCGACCGCCGCGACGGCGTCTCCGGATGCCGACGACGAGGCGCGCCGCCGCCACGAGGAGCAGGTGGCCCGCTTCGCCCGCCAGCTCCTGGACCGCTGGGGCGTCATCTGCCGCGATCTCGCGGCGCGCGAGACCCTGGCCCCGCCGTGGCGCGACCTGCTTCGGGCCCTGCGCCGGATGGAGGCGCGCGGCGAGATCCGGGGCGGGCGTTTCGTCGCCGGCGTCGTGGGCGAGCAGTTCGCCCGCCCCGACGCGGTCGAGCTGCTGCGAGTAGTGCGCCGCGAGGACGCGCCGCCCGACCCGGTCCGGGTGTCGGCCGCCGATCCCCTGAACCTCACCGGCGTGCTTCTGCCCGGCCCCCGGGTCAGCGCGCTGTCCGGCGGGACCGTCGAGCTGCTTCCCGGGGCCGGCGCCGAGCCGGGCGAGTCTCCTCCCGGAAAGGTCGGCGCTGCGCGGACGGCATGACCCACGCCGGGTATTATCGGCGCGTCCGAATACTCGCGCCTGCGGATGGCGGGCGATTCACGGAACCCCGAAGGAGTCCTGAACGATGCTGACGAGAACCCGCGTAACGCTCCTGTTCGTCGTGGCCGCGCTCTGCCTCTCCGGACTGCCGTTCGGCTCGGCGACCCCGACCGCCGGAGCCCAGCAGGCAGAGGTCCCGGCCGTCCCGAGCCCCGATCTGTACGCCGGCTCCCCCTATCTCCGCGAGCTGCGGAACTCGCTGGTCTACGGCGAGGTCTGGGAGCGCCCGTACCTCTCGAAGCGCGACCGCAGCCTCATCACCATCGCCGTCCTCCAGGCCCTGGCCCGGGAGGAGCTGGCGATCCACATTCCCCGCGGGCTCGACAACGGGCTGACGCCCGAGGAGATCTCCGAGATCATCCTGCACGTGACCTTCTACGCGGGGTGGCCGACCGGGGTGCAGGCGTCGCTGACCGCGGCCGAGGCGTTCGAGGCGCGCGGGGTGACCCTCGGCGACCTGCCGCGGGCGCCGGCGCTCGAGGCCGAGGTCACCACGCCGGGCGGGCTCAGCGACGCCTACGCGGCGGTGCCGCGGCTGGGGGCGTTGCGGAACAGCCTCCTCTACGGCGACATCTGGGAGCGGCCGCTGCTCTCCAAGCGCGACCGCAGCCTCGTCACCGTCGCCGTCAACCAGGCTCTCTACGTCACCAACGAGCTGCGGCTGCACATCGACCGGGCCCTCGACCAGAACGGCGTCGAGCCGCAGGAGCTCTCCGAGGTGGTCCTGCACGTGACGTTCTACGCGGGCTGGCCGGCCGCGGTCAACGCGGGCCGGCTGCTCACCGCCGCCTTCGAGGCGCGCGGGGTGGCCCTGGACGAGTTGAGGTAGGCGCCTGCGCCGCGCGCGCTCTCGCGGAGCCCGCGCCACTTCGGGCGGGCTCCGTCGATCAGGCCACCGTCAGGTCGACGAGCCGGTGGGCCGGGTCGGTCCGGTCGAGGCCGCGGCAGGTCGCGATGATCTCCTCGAACCGCGCCGCGGGGATGGGGAGCCCCGGCACGACGTCGCGAATGCGCCGCGCCTCCTCCTCGAAGTCCCAGATGAACTCGCGGCCCGTGGCCTGCCTGGTGTAGCTGAGCCCGTCCCTCGTGAAGACGGTGATGCGCGGGCCGAAAAGGGTCATCTCGTGGGACGGGATGATCGTGACCCGCCGCATGAGGTCGAGCACCTCCGGCGGGTCCGGCGCCCCCGCCAGCAGCGGGAAGCCGCGGCGCACGACCCCGTAGGCGGCGTAGTACCGCGTGCTGCCCACGGTGGCCTCGCCGAGGTCCTCCCGCCGCGTGGGGAAGGCGGGGCTCGGGTACTGCGTCTCCAGCCAGTTCACCACCGCCTCGACCCGGTCGACGTCCTCGTAGGTGATGCCGTGCTCCTCGCAGAGCTGCGCGGTGACATCGACGTGGGCGATGTTGTAGCCGGCCGTCGAGTAGATGCGGTAGAGGGTCTCCAGGATCAGCCACTCCTCGCCGAGCCGGGTGGTCAGCGCGTCCGGGCTGGCGCGGGTGTCGCCGACGAAGCTGTAGCTCAGGTCGCCCCGGTTGTTGCCGGCGTAGGCGTGGTAGAAGCCGGCGTCGCCCTCCAGCGCCGCCGCGCCCGCCTCGCGGCCCTGCCGCGCCAGCGCCACCGCGAGCAGCGCGTTGCGCGCGGCGGCGCTCTCCCGCAGGCCGCGGGCCTGGAGGTTGCCGCCGGCGAGGTTGGCGCAGAGGCCGATGGCGTTCGTCGTCTCGTCCTCGGAGAGGCGCATGATCTTCGCGGCGGCGACGGCGGCCCCGAAGATGCCGAAGACCGGTCCGGCGTGGAAGCCGCGCGCCATCATCGTCGGGATGAACTCGGCGGCCATCCGCTCCATCACCTCGTAGCCGGCCACGAGGCCGGTGACGAAGTCGCGGCCGGAGGCGCCCTCGGCCTCGGCCGCCGCGAAGGCGCAGGGGACGATGCACGTGCCGGGATGCAGGAGCATGCGGAACGTGTCCCACTTGCCGCCGGCCAGGATCAGCTCGGCGTTGGCGAAGACCGCGCCCGCCTTCGTGGCCCTCGCGCCGTCCACCATGACGGTGACGCCGTTCGGAACGCCGCCCTCTTCCCGGGTGACGAGCTCTATGGCCTGCCGGCCCGCGGGCAGTTGCGAGCCGAGGAGCGCCGACGCGAGTGCCTGGAGCGTGAGCCCCTTCGCGCGGTCGACCACCTCCGGGGGCAGGTCCTCGTAGCGCAGGCCGGTGACCCACCGCGCGAACTCCCGGCTGAGCGGGTCGGCCGGGTCTGTTCGTGAAGCGCCGCCCGGCTGCATCGCCCGCCCGGCCGGGGTGAACGGCGTCGCGGCCCCCGTCCCGATCACGCCGGCCGCGAATGCGCTCTGCAACAGGCTCCGCCGAGTCAATCCAGCTCTCATGGTGGCAGTTCTCCAGGCGTACCGATATCGAGGAGGTTGCCGGTACGAACCCGTGGTGAAGGACCCGCTGCATTCGAATGGCGATGTATCCCCCCGACCGCGTCGTTTCGTCGGTTGCCGATGGCCGATTATGCGCTCTCTTCACGCCTCGTCGGGCGGGCGCCTCGGCTCCCGGCTGGCGCCCTCCGGGCGCGGTACGACGCGGGGTTTTCGCTACGGGCTTCCAGGCTCCGCCGGGGTCAGTCCAGCGCTCATGGTGGCAGGGACGCTACCACCGGCGGGATCCCGCAATCAAGCGGTTGCGGACTTTCAGACGATTCGGCGGGCCGGGCATGTAGACTACGGGCATTCAGACCGAACAGGGGGTGGCGAGATGATCTCTGCGAGCTGTTTCCTCCGGCGTCCGGCGGCAACCGCGGCGGCACTGGTCGTTGCCGTCAGTCTCGGCGACGGGGTCGCACTCGCGGCCGGCCAGCCCGCCCGGGACGGCATCCACACCGCGAGTCAGGCCGAGAACGGCCGCGCCGTCTACACGCGGAGCTGCGCCATCTGTCACCGCACCGACCTGCGGGGCAACTTCGAGTCCCCGCCGCTGGCCGGCCCCAACTTCCTGAGCTTCTGGGGAGACCTCACTCCGGGGGATCTCGTCGAGCGCATCCGGACCACGATGCCCCCCGACCGGCCGGGCCGCCTCGGGGACGAGACCTATCTCGACATCGTCGCGTACCTGCTCGAGGCGAACGGCGCACCGGCCGGGGACCAGGCCCTGACGGCGGCCACCGCCGTCCCCATCGGCGACGTGGCGACAGGGGAGACGACCCCCGCGCCGGCGATAACCGCGGCGGCCCAGGGCCGGGCGCGGCGGCCCGACACGCGCACGGCGGCGGCCGCCGTGCCGGGCGGCGTGACGGTCGCGGGCGAGGTGGAGAGCTACACGCCGGTCACCGACGAGATGTTGCGCGATCCGGATCCGGGCGACTGGCTGATGGTGCGGCGGAACTACCAGGCCTGGAGCCACAGCCCCCTCGACGCGATCACGCGCGACAACGTCGGCGAGCTCGAGCTGCAGTGGATGTGGGCCATGAACGAGGGGGGACGGAACGCGCCCTCGCCGATCGCCCACGACGGCGTGCTCTACTTCGCCGGCTTCGGCCCGGTGGTGCAGGCGCTCGACGCCCGCACCGGCGACCTGATCTGGGAGCACGAGGTGGGCGTCGAGGCGGGCCAGCTCGCGAGCTCGAGCCGCAACCTCGCCATCTACGAGGACAAGCTCTTCCTGGCCACCGCCGACGCACGGCTGCTCGCGCTCGACGCGCGCACCGGCGCCGAGGCCTGGACCACCCGCATCGCCGACGACGCCGAGGGCTTCCGCAACACCAGCGGGCCGGTCATCGCCGGCGGCACGATCGTGCAGGGCCTCGGCGGCTGCGGGCAGTTCACCCGCGAGGGCTGCTTCATCAGCGGCTACGACGCCGCGACCGGCGAGCGGCGCTGGCGGTTCAACACCGTGGCCCGCGCGGACGAGCCCGGGGGCAACACCTGGGCGAACCTGCCCGACTACCTGCGCGGGGGCGGCGAGACCTGGATCACCGGCAGCTACGACCCCGCGCTCGACCTCGTCTACTTCGGCGTCGCGCAGGCGAAGCCGTGGGTCGCGGTCAGCCGGGGCATGACCGTGCACGACCCGGCCCTCTACACCAGCTCGACCGTCGCCCTGCGACCCGGGGACGGCGAGCTCGCCTGGCACTTCCAGCACGTCCCCGGCGAGAGCCTCGACCTCGACGAGGTCTTCGAGCGGGTGCTGGTCGACCTGGAGGACCGCCGCGTGGTCTTCAGCGCCGGCAAGCACGGCATCCTCTGGAAGCTGGATCGCGAGACCGGCGAGTTCCTCGGGCACAAGGAGACCGTCTTCCAGAACGTCTTCGACCACATCGACCCCGAGACCGGCGCCGTCACCTACCGCCAGGACATCGTCGACGCGCAGTTCGAGCAGCTCGTCCCGTCGTGCCCCAGCACCGCGGGCGGCAAGAACTGGCACCCGATGAGCTACCACCCTGGCTCGGGGCTGCTCATCCTCCCCCTCTCCCAGACCTGCATGGAGCTGTCGGCCCGCGAGGTCGCCCTGGAGCCCGGCTCGGGCGGGGTGGGGATGAGCGCGCGGCCCTTCTTCGAGATGCCCGACACGGAAGGCCGGCTCGGCAAGCTCGCGGCGTTCGACGCCGAGACCCTGGAGGAGGTGTGGAGCATCGAGCAGCGGGCCCCGTTCCTGACCGGCGTGCTTTCGACGGCCGGGGACATCGCCTTCGCGGGCGACCTCGACCGGCGGTTCCGGGCCTTCGACGTGCGGACCGGCGAGGAGCTGTGGCGGGCCCGTCTGGGCACGTCGGTGCAGGGCTTCCCGATCTCGTTCGCGGTCGACGGCCGGCAGTACGTCGCGGTGTCGACCGGCCTCGGGGGCGGCAGCCCGCGGGCGGCCCCGCGCGCGCTCGCGCCCGACATCCACCACCCGCAGACCGGCAACGCGCTGTACGTGTTCGCGCTCCGGGACGCGAGCCACGACGGGCAGTAGGAATCTGTTCCGCAGGACTGCGTGCGGGTTCTCTCGTTTCGGTGCAGCAACCAGGAGGTTCCAGTGGCGCTCCCGACTCATCATCGTCACCACCCCGCCGGACCGCTTGTCGCGGCAGGCATCGTCGTCGCGGTCCTCTTGGTTTCCGCCCCTTCGGCCCAGGAGGACTACCTCCATCTGAACCCGGTGATCGAGAAGCTCGAGCAGGGCAACCACGTGTTCGGCGTGAGCACCGCCGACCTGTCGCTGCAGAACGCGCGGTCCCTGGCGGGCGATCCGAGCATCGACTACGTCTACGTCGACATGGAGCACAACCCCCTGCGGTTCGAGCGGCTCGAGCAGTTCGTGGCGTTCCTCGTCGCCAGCGACAAGGCCGGCATCGTCGAGCGCGGCAACGCCCAGGCGCGTCCGCCGGTGTTCGCGCGCTTCCCGCCCTACGGCCGCGAGCAGACGCAGTGGATCGTCAAGCACGCCCTCGACATCGGGTTGATGGGCATCCTCATCAACAACATCGAGACGGCCGAGCAGGCCGAGAACATCGTGCGGACGATCCGTCCCCGGCAGCTACGGTCGTCGGCCATCCCGAACCCGCCGGGCGTGCGGGGCACCGTGCAGTGCCCGTTCTGGGGCATCGGGCGCGCCGAGTGCCGGCAACGCGCCGACCTCTGGCCCCTCAATCCACAGGGCGACCTGCTGTTCTGGGCGATGATCGAGACGCGCGAGGGCGTGGAGAACGCCGACGACATCGCCCAGGTGCCCGGCGTCGGGGGCTTCTACCTCGGCGCGGGCGGCGACCTCAGCTCGTCCTACGGCGCCGAGAGCGCGGACGATCCCGAGGTCGCGGCCGCCTTCGAGCACCTCCTGGAGGTGTGCCGGGCGCACGATCTCGCCTGCGGCGGCACCGTCACGCCGGCCAACGCCGCCCTCCGCATGGAGCAGGGCTATCGCATCTTCAACTTCGGCGGCGCGAACGGCGGCCTGACCGCGGTGAACGGGGCGGCGCGCGACGCGGTCATCGCGGCGGGGGCGCGGCGCTGAGAGCCCTGTGAGAGCCCATCGCCGCGTTTCCAACGTGAGAAGGGACACACGCATGAACCGCGCAACCCTCGTTCTGCTCGTCCCGATGCTGCTGCCCGGCGCCGTCGTTCCTGTCGCCCGCGCGCAGGTGACGGACTTCGAGCCCGTCACCACCGAGGAGCTCCTGGCCCCGGACGACGCAGACTGGATCAACTGGCGCCGGACGCTGAACGGCCAGGGTTACAGCCCGCTCGACCAGATCGACCGGGACAACGTGGGCAGCCTCCAGCTCGTCTGGTCGTGGGCGATGCAGCCGGGCACCGACGAGGTCACCCCGCTCGTGCACGACGGCGTGATGTTCGTGCCCAGCCGCAGCGGCGTGCAGGCGCTCGACGCCGCCACCGGCGACCTTCTCTGGGAGCACTCGCGCCGGCAGGCGGTCCCGGCCGACGAGGACCTGCCCATCAACCGTCGCCCGGGCATGGCGCGGCGCAGCATCGCCATCTACGGCGACCGGATCTTCGCCGGCACGAGCCGGGCCGAGCTGATCGCCCTCGACGCGCGGACCGGCGAGCTCGTCTGGCAGCACCAGGTGGCCGACAGCAGCCTCGGCTACCGGTACACCAGCGGCCCGATCGTCGTGCGGGGCAAGGTCGTGGCGGGGATGACGGGGTGCGAGCGGTACAAGAACGACGTCTGCTTCATTTCCGCCCACGACCCCGACACCGGGGCCGAGCTGTGGCGCACTTCGACGGTCGCGCGCCCCGGAACTCCGGGCGGCGACACCTGGGGCGACCTGCCGCTGCCCTGGCGCGCCGGCGCCGACGCCTGGATTCCGGGCAGCTACGACCCCGAGACCGACCTGATCTACTGGTCCACCGCCCAGGCCAAGCCGTGGGCCATCGTGCAACGCGGCACCGAGGGCGCGGCGCTGTATACCAACTCGACGCTGGCCCTGGATCCCGAGACCGGCGAGATTCGCTGGTACTTCCAGCACATCCCCGCCGAGACCCATGACCTGGACGAAGTGTTCGAGATCGTCCTCGTCGACCGGGGAGACGGGCTCTCGCTCTTCAAGATGGGCAAGATCGGGGTCCTGTGGGAGCTCGATCCGCGCACCGGGGCGTTTCGGAACGCGTTCGACCTGGGCTACCAGAACATCGTCGACATCCACCCGGTGAGCGGACAGGGCATCCTGGTCCCCGAGCGCATCCCGCAGATCGACGTGCCGGTGGACTACTGCCCGGGTCCCGGCGGGCTGAAGAACCTCTGGGCCATGGCGTATCACCCCGAGACCGAGGCGTTCTACGTCCCGCTGACGCCCGGCTGCGCGCACTCCGTCTTCGGCGCGATGCCCGAGCCCGAGCTGGGCGGCGGCGGGGTCGGCCCCAACGACCGCCGCTTCGTCGTCCATCCCGACAGCCCCGAGCAGTTGGGCGATTTCGTGGCGATGGACAGCCGCACCGGCGAGCTGCTTTGGCGCCGGCGCAGCCAGTGGCAGTACGGGACGGCGGTCCTCACCACCGGCGGCGGGCTGGTGTTCGTCGGCGACATCGACCGCTACATGTACGCCTTCGACGCCCGTGACGGCACCGAGCTGTGGCGCACGCGCACGCCCACGGCGACCGACGGCTTCCCCATCACCTACGCGGTCGACGGACGCCAGTACCTCGCCGTGCCGTCCGGCCCCGGCTGGAGCATCTCGTGGCGGAACGCGCGCATCGCGTTTCCCGAGACCATGCAGCGGCCGCCGGGGGCCGGCTCCGTCCTGCAGGTCTTCGCGCTGCCGGAGGACTGACGCGTCGCCGCCCGGCTCGCGTCTCAATCGGGGTGACGTCCGGGGCTGTACGAAGGTTGCTCTGAGACCGGTCCGCGCCCGGATGCGCGGCATCGCGCTCCATGTGCGTATCGGTTTCGAGTTCGTCGGCCACTCGGTTGAGCCGGCCGGCGTCGAATCCGGGCCGCACGTGAAGCTTGTGCGTCTTCGTGCGGTACTTCCCGGCCTCAGAGGGCCGCTGGTCGTACTGCCCGTCGCGCGTGCGGCGCTCTTCGATCCGGACGGCGATGTCGTCGTCGCTCGTCAACGTCGTTCGCATCACTGCATCATGACAATCAGCCCTGTTGATGTCCATGGTGCATCCGGCCGCGGACGAATATGGAGGGTTCGGGCTCGAGCGGCATGTCTTGTTGTGGTTGGGGGCAGTGAGGCGGAGGCGCGCGAAAGGGACCGCGTCCTCGAGGTCGGTCCGGCTAGCAAGTCGCCGAGAAGCACGAGGGGTCGCATGGCGCGGCCCCTCGTGTCTGCGGTGCTAGCAGGGGCCGTTACGGTGTTCCGTCCGTTCCGCTAGGCCCTTGTGCAGGAGGAGGCCGGCCGGCGCGGCCACCACCGCGCCTCCAATCATCATGAGTGTGAAGTCCATCTGCAGAGCCAGAGCCAGCAGGACCCCGAGGATCACGCCGTGGCCAGCCGCGAACAGCACCCACAGCCACACCGGTACGGCCTGGAGAGCGGTCAGAACCACCACACTACCCTCGGCTGCTCTCCGTCGGTCGGCGATCCTCAGGACCACGCCCAAGGGGATGTAGCCGACCCCCCACAGCGCCATCTCGTAGTAGGTCTCCTCCGTCACACCCATCGGGCTGAGCCACGAGAGCAGCAGGATCAGTACCGGCGCAATGAAGGCGGGCAAGAGGTACTTGACGTCCCGTACCGACCAGTCTGTCAGCATGAAAACCTCGCTTCGGGCCTACGCCCACATGACGACGGTGCAACCTCCGGATACGAAGACCCCGGGCCAGAAGCCAAACGCGTAGCCAGCTGCGGCTCCGTACCCGCTACAGACGAAGATGCTCACCCATTCGAGGATGTCCCCGTCTGTGTCGGAGAACCCATCCTGTGTCTCGGCCGCTTCTTGGATGGCAAATTGCGCGGTCGACACATACTCCGCAGCCGCACCGCACGCCAGAACCGCGATCAGGACGGAAACCCCGGACCGCTTCGCCAATCGTCTCACCATCACGTGTCTCCTCTCATAATATCAGCCGCAGGGTTGCTGGACCAACTACGAACAAGACGACCAGGACCACCCCGGCCACCCACGCACCGCCGACCGAAAAGCCGGATACAAGGCGCAATGCACAGGCATGCAGAGCCAGGAGCCAGATCATGAACATCTGCCTGACGAGCGCCAGCGAGCTTGAGAGCGCGGCTAGCCGCATGTTCGCACCGTAGTCCGCCAACAAGCGCTGCAGGTCGAATCCCGAGACGCCGCGCGGCACGCGCAGCGGCGTCGGCTCGAAGACAAAAGCGACGAGGAGCAGCGCCGCCAGCGCATAGACCACCTGCGTCCAGTAGGACACCGCTGCGAGTTCGACGAGCCGGCTTCCGCGGCCGGACTGTACCGCGAAGGCGTCGAGTGCCCAGAGCGCGGCCACCTGCAGCACGAATACGAACATACCGGCCATCACTGCGGAACCGCCACCGATGAGAATGCTGACCGCGGCTGGTACATCGGGCACCGTTTGCCCGGACTCCTCCAACGCGGAGGCAACTGCCGAGTTCGTACGCTCGGCGATGATGGCGGTCGCGGCCGCAGATATCACCATGTACGCTGCAAGAGGCAAGAAGGCCGAGAACCAACCGGGGCTGCTCGCGAGACGCGCGCGCATGAACCGGACGGGGCTGTCGACCAACCGGACAACACCGCCAGGAAGTGCTGCCATCGTCACAGACCCCACGCCCAACCGATCAGGATGGCCTCAAACACCGCTGACGCACACAAGATGGCCGCAGAAAGCCCGACCATACGTACAGCGGTTGGGACTTGTGCCATGCCGACCACAGCAGTAGCCGCCGCCGCGCCTGCGTACGCGAACGCGAGGACTTCTGGCAACACGAACGACCACAGCCACGGCGATACGTGTGGGGCCGTGTATTCAACCGTGCGCATCAACGCTCCCGCGAAGTATCCATTCGCCACGTATACGACAACGCCGAACGTGCCCAGGGAGACGACGTTGCCGAACACGAGCAGGGCCAGCGCCCCCAGGTTCTGCCGCAAGATCGCCGCAGCGGTACCCATCGCGCTTGAGAACTCCGGTGCTTGAGCGCTGGCGTCAGGGTAAGGTGGTCGCCACCAGCCGAGAACGGCGCCGGCCAAAAACAGGACCAGATGGGCCGCGACCATCAAGTGGCACATTTGTCTCGTCGGCATCAGCTCACCGTTCGCCCTGACCCTGCACCACCACGAGAGCCGTTGTCACGTTGAAGCCCGCTCCCTCTCCCATCCCCCCGAGCGTCAGTCCGTAACCGGCCGACATCCTGAACCGAGTGCGTCGCCCTACGGTGGCCTCCACGCCCAAGGTCGGCGTGAACGCGAGCGCATGGACCAGCACGTGAGCGAGCTTGCTGGATTGAGAGAACCCGAAGGCCAACTCCCCGAACGGCCGCAATCGCCCAGTCGGCTCCGTGTAGAGCCGCGGTGCCGCGTAGAATCCCACGATTGAAGCAGCGGGCCGCGAGCCCCAGTACGCACCGCCCACAACCGCGAGCCGGCCGTTTACGTGTTCCGTCACTTCTCCAACTACAGTGGGCACCGCAGCACCGAAGGTGAACCCCATCGATACGTCCGCCGGGATCTGAGCGGCTACCGGGCCAGCGGCGAGGACGAGCAGCGGGAACAGCCAATAGCGCACAGACACCATCGCTCTCATCATTCGGTCACGCGGGAGCGGGAAGATCCGTCCAGCGCCGCCGGGTGCGCCCTGGCCGACAGCTTTGAGCAGGATCCTGCAACCTCGGCATTCGCGAGCGAGGATCCGCGGGAGCTTGAGAAAGGCCGGACGTGCGCGTCGAGCCTGAACGGCCGGCTGAGCTTGCTGGAGGAGTAGTACGCAGTACGAACCCAGACGGAGCCAGCCAATCAAGGCAGAGATCTTGAAAGAAACGCCTGATTGTGGTACGGGCGACGCTGCTATGCGAGGCGTGAGGCGTGAGGCGTGAGGCGTGAGGCGTGAGGCGTGAGGCGCGAGGCGCGAGGCGCGAGGCGCGAGAACATGACGTAACAATATGCGACCACCGCGAAGGCTGTCAAGTCCTTTTTCGCTTCGGGTGCGGCTCTTTTCTGTAGAAGGCTATCCAACTCATTCATAAGGGTTTATGGCATCGGGCACCGCCTCTGCGGCGCGGTTTTGGTGGAGATAGCGTCCGGCTAGCCCTGGCGTCCGGGCGACTTCGTGGCGATGGACAGCCGCACCGGAGAGCTGCTGTGGCGCCGGCGCAGCCGGTGGCAGTACGGGACGGCGGTCCTCACCACCGGAGGCGGGCTGGTGTTCGTCGGCGACATCGACCGCTACATGTACGCTTTCGACGCCCGCGACGGCACCGAGTCTGTGGCGCACGCGCACGCCCACGGCGACCGACGGCTTCCCGATCACGTACGCGGTCGACGGCCGCCAGTATCTCGCCGTGCCGTCCGGCCCCGGCTGGAGCATCTCGTGGCGGAACGCGCGCATCGCGTTGCCCGAGACCATGCAGCGGCCGCCGGGGGGCGGCTCCGTCCTCCAGGTCTTCGCGCTGCCCCGGGACTGACCGGCTCGCGCTCGGCGTCATGGTCCGCGCGGCTCTCGTCGAGCGCGCGGGCCGCCGCGCCGGGCTCCCGCGTGGCGGCGGTACTGTACGATCGGAGGCGGTCGAGTGTGCCGGGGGCGGATCTCATGCCCAATGGTTGTGAGCGAGGCGTGCCGTTACGCTTCCGGACGCAGCCCGTCCACCGCTTTGTCTGGAAGGGAGATCCCCCCGCTCAACCGCGGCGGGAGCGACGCGTGCGGGTGACGAGCGCGCCGATGTCGGCCGGCGTCATGCGGGCGGCGCCGCTCGATTGGCTCTCGCGACATATCGCCCGAAGCGCTTCGACGGGCCGACCGTTGTTGGCGGTCAGCAGGGTCTCCTCGCGAACCTGAGCGTCCTGCGGGCGTATACGCAGGTCACGAAGGGGGATGGTCTTCACGACCAAAGATCGTATCAGGCGGATGGGCCCCGCCCGCCGGCACGGCCGGATGGGGAGGTGGCGACGGCGGACGCTCGGCGACGGCTGCAACCCGCCCCCATTCATGGACGGGCACCGGGGCTCGCCGCGGTCCCGCAGGGCTGCGGCTGCGCTTGCCTTGGGCTGCCTTGTGCGGCCAGCCGTCGCCGCGCTACGATCCGGGTCTGCGCCAGGGCAAGCGTGGAGCCTGTCGGCGTGCGTCCGTGGCAGCGGATGGAGCAGAGTCTACAGATGACCAAGCTGGCAACCGTCGTCGGTGTGATTTTCGCGGTGCTGGCCCTCGGGTCGGGCGGGGCGTTCGCCCAGTCCGGGACGGACGGGGAGCCGTCGTCGATCCGGGCCAACGTCGAGTACCTGGCCTCGGACGAGCTGGAGGGGCGGTTCACGGGCAGCGAGGGCATCCGCAAGGCCGCCGACCACATCATCGCCGAGCTGGCGGCGATAGGGGCGGGGCCGCTGCCGGGGGTCGGCGACTACCGCCTGCCGTTCGAGTACACCGGCTCGGCCCGCGACGGGGGAAGCACCCTGCGGATCGAGACCGCGGACGGGCAGAGCCGGGACTTCGCCGACGTGGTGCGGGGGCTCTCGTTCTCGGAGTCGACGACGGCGAGCGGGCCGCTCGTCTTCGCGGGCTACGGGCTGGTGATACCCGAGACCGACGGGTTCAGCTACGACAGCTTCGCGACCCTCGACGTCGCCGACAAGATCGTGCTCGTGCTGCGGTACTTCCCGGAGGACAGCGAGGGCGACCTGCGGGCGCTCTTCTCGCGCTACTCGGACCTCCGGTTCAAGGCGGCGGCCCTGCGCCAGCGCGGGGCGCTGGGCATGCTGGTGGTGACCGGCCCCCGGTCGCCGGGGGCGGGCCGGCTGGTGCGGATGACCGCCGACGCGGCCGTCGCCGATTCGGGCATCGCCGCCCTCAGCGTGACCGGCGACGTGGCCGAGGCGCTCTTCGAGCGGGTGCCGGACCGGACCCTGGAGGACGCGCAACGGGAGATCGACGACGGGAACCCCCACGTGGCCGGCTTCGAGATTCCGGTCGAGGTGACGATAGACGCGCGGGTGAGCCGCGAGCGGCGGACCGGCTACAACGTCGTCGGCTATCTGCCGCCGACGACGACGGAGCCGCACGACGAGCCCTGGGTCGCCCTGGGCGCCCACTACGACCATCTCGGGCGCGGCGAGACCGGCTCGCTGGCGGGCCTGAGAGGGCCTTCGCCGCCGCCTGCCCCCACGGGGGCGGAAGAGGCGCCCGGCGTGCGGGGGCGGGGACAGATCGACGCGCCCGCCTCGGCGGCCGCCGCCGAGGTCGGGGAAGGTGCGCCGGCGGAGGGCGGCGGCGCCGACGACATCCACAACGGGGCCGACGACAACGCGTCGGGGGTGGCGGCGGTCCTCGCGGCGGGGGCGGCGCTGGCGGACCGGGAGCGCGCGCGCGGCGTCGTGCTGGGCTTCTGGTCCGGCGAGGAGATCGGCCTGCTCGGCTCCCAGGACTTCGTGAACGACGGACCGCTGCCGATGGACGAGGTCGCCGCCTACGTGAACTTCGACATGGTCGGGCGCATGAGGGAAGGCGCGCTGACCGTGCAGGGGCTCGGCAGCAGCAGCGTCTGGCCGGGCCTGGTGGACGAGGCCAACGGCGGGTTCGGGTTCGATCTCCAGCGGGTCATCGACCCCTACCTGCCCACCGACTCGATACGCTTCATCGAGGCCGAGGTGCCGAGCCTGGCCCTCTTCACCGGCAGCCACGAGGACTATCACCGCCCGAGCGACGACGCCCACACCATCAACTTCCCGGACCTGGAGCGCGTCGCCGCCTACGGTGCGGAGGTGGCGGCGCGCCTGGTCGCCGAGCCGGCGCCGCCCGACTTTGTCGCCGTGCAGCGGAGCGAGCAGCCGGGCCGGGCGATGACGCGCATCACCACCGGCACCATCCCCGACTACGGCGCCGAGATCGAAGGGCTGCGGCTGTCGGGGGTCATGGCCGGGGGGCCGGCCGCGCTGGCCGGCCTGCAGGGGGGCGACGTCATCGTCGAGCTGGCCGGGGTCGCGGTGGGCAACATCTACGACTACATGGGCGCGCTGGACCGGCTCAGGGCCGACCAGCCGGCCGCCGTCGTCTTCATGCGCGACGGGGAGCGCCGGGAGACGCAGCTCGTGCCCGTGGCCCGCGACTAGAGAGTCTGCGTCTCGGGGGTGGCGCTGCTCGGGCGCCACCCGGCCGCGATCTGGTATAACCGTCGTAATCGGGCACCGGCGGCGGTGCCGCCCGCCCTTCACGCGGTGACAAGGAGACGTCACGTGACTCGACAAACCCTCGTCTCGATCGGCGTCCTGGCCGCCGCCGCGGCGGTCGTCGTGTGCTCCGCGGGCCCGGCCGCCGCCCAGGGCGACTACGTCGTCCCGCGCACCGAGTACGGCCACCCCGATCTCCAGGGGTTCTGGACCAACCAGACCTATACGCCGCTCGAGCGGCCTCGGGACGTGGACAAGGCGTTCTACACCGAGGAGGAGGCGGCGGCCATCTGGCAGGGGAGGGCGGGCAGGGAGTCGTCGCTGACCACGCCGGGCACGATTCCCGACGTGCACTACGACTTCACGCAGTTCGGGCTCGACCGCAGCCAGTCCACGATGACCTCGAACCTGCGCACGTCGCTGATCGTCGACCCCCCGACGGGCAGGCTGCCGGAACGGACGGCCGAGGGCGTGCGGCGCGCCGCGGAGCGCCGGGCGGCGCGGGAGGCGAGGGGCGGCCAGTACGACCGCGCCGAGAACCTGCCGCTGGGGGCCCGCTGCATCATCACCGGCAGCGCCGGGCCGCCCATGCTGAACGCCGGCTACAACGCCAACTTCCACATCGTGCAGAACCGCGACCACGTGATGATCCTGCTCGAGCAGCTCCACAACGTGCGCATCATCCCCCTCGACGACCGTCCCCAGGCGCCGGAGGCGACCCGGCAGTGGATGGGGGTGCCGCGGGGCCGGTGGGAGGGCGACACGCTCGTCGTCGAGACCACCAACATCAACGGCAAGAACCCGTTCCGCGGGTCCAGCGACCGGATGCGCGTGGTGGAGCGGTTCACGCGCGTGGCCGACGACGACATCCTGTACACGTTCATGGTGGAGGACGCGGCGACCTGGGTCCGTCCCTGGACGGCCGAGATGCCCATGAAGAGGTCGCGCGGGCCGCTCTTCGAGCACGCCTGCCACGAGGGGAACTACGGCCTGTTCAACATCCTCGCCGGCGCGCGCGCCGAGGAGGCGCGGGCCGCGGCCGAGCAGCAGCAACAACAACAGGACTAGCTGGAGACCGTCGCCTGCGGTTCCGCTCGCCTCGCGAACGACTCCCTGGCGCGCAAGACTCGCCACTTGACGCGGCCTGTCCGGTGAACCGCGCCGACCGGGACCGGCGCCCGCGCAGACCCTGCCTCTTGCCGCCGTACGCAACACGGGCGCCCTGTCGCTGGCCGCGGCAGGGCGCCCGTCGTTCTTTCCCGCCGGTATCCGCCCGGGGCTCAGTTCCCCAGCGGCTCCGACTGCGCGCCCGCCTGCACCGCCCACAGGCGGTTGCGGGTCAGCAGGTACATGACGCCGTCGCGCACCACCGGGGTGCTGTAGACCGAGGCGCCCATGTTGACCTCGGCCAGCAGCTCCATCTCGGTGCCCGCCCGCAGCACTGCGATGTCGCCGTCCTCGTCGCCCAGGTACACCTTGCCGTCGACCACGAACGGCGAGCCCCAGACGGCCGCGAACGTGTCGTAGGTCCAGTGGTACTCGCCCGTGTTCGGGTCGAGGGCGTGCAGGAAGCCCGAGAGGCTCGAGATGTAGAGGACCCCGTCGGCGATGGCCGCCGTCGACATGGTGCGGTAGAAGTCCTCGCCGTCGCGGCTCCACACCTTGTGGGTGTCGGTGACGTCGCCCGATCCGGTGGCGTCGATGACGTAGAAGTGGCCGGGGGCCTCGCCGTGCTCGGGGTCCTGGCCGACCCCCACGTAGACCTTGTCCTCCCAGATCACGGGGGTCGCGAGGATGTTGTTGCGGGTGCCGCGCCCCCCGAGAATCCACTCCGAGTCCGGCGGGTTGCAGTCGAACTGCCAGAGCTGCTCGCCGGTGTCGGGGTCGAGGCTGTAGATGATGCCGTCGCCTCCGGCCACGATGAGCTGCGCGCGCCCGTCGATGACCCCGTAGGCGGGGTTGGTCCAGCTTCCGTGCAGCACCCCCTCGCCGACGTCGGTGTTCTCCCACAGCAGCTCGCCGGTGTTCTTGTCGAGGGCGATGACGTGGGGCGAGAACGGCGAGGGAATGTTGACGTGCCCCTCGTCGACGCCGTTGCTCGTCACCGTGAACAGCACGTCGCCGATGACGAGCGGCGACCCGGTGGCGAGGTTGTGAGGGAACACGTCGAGCTCGCCGATCATGTCGTACGACCAGATGATGTCGCCGTCGGTCGCGTCCGTGCCCGGCTCGTCCGTGAACGGCCCGTCGTTGCCGTCGGCGAGCCCGTTGGCGTCGAGGCAGATGACGTGGGCCTGGTTCGAGACGTACCAGACGCGGTCGCCGTCGACGAACGCGGTCGAGCAGACGCCCTGCAGCGGCCAGTCGTTGACGCGGCCCGCCGACAGCTTCTCGTGCACCATCTGCCAGATGAACTCGCCGGTCGCGGCGTCGAACGCCATCACCACGCCCATGTCGCCCTGGTAGGCGGGGTTCCGGACCCCCTCGTTGTTGGTGCCCACGTAGACCTTGCCGTTGGCCACGACGGGGCCGCCGTAGGCCTGCGAGCCGACCGGCTGGGTCCACAGGATGTTCTCGCCCGACCGCGGGTCCCAGCTCTCGGGGACGCCGGTCTCGTCGGACACCATGTTGCGGGACGGCGTGTTGCCGAACATCGCCACTTCGTTCTGGGCCGCGGCCGGGGCCGCGACCGCCGCGACGAAGGCGGCCAGCAGTAGACAGGTTGCACCGTGTCGAGTCATTGGTTCTCCATCACGCTGACGTTGTCGAAGTAGATGTCGATGGGCGAGTAGCCGATGATGCCGGGGCTGCCGTTGCGGTTGGGCATCGGATCCTCGGCCGTGATCGTCCACTCGGCGGGCTCGGGCTCGTCGCGGGGCCAGACCTTGCCGCGCACCAGCCCCCGGTCGCCGTCCACGTCGACCCGGAGCTTCAGGCGGTACCAGGTCTCCGCCTCCCACTCGAAGTCGACCTCCTCGCGGATGCGCAGCTCGGCCGCCCACGACTGGATCTGGATCTTGCGCCGGTTGCCCTGCAGGTCCATCGTGTAGCCGCTGTTGATGAGCCCGATGTCGGGCCGCCGCCGGCGCCACTGCGACGCCCTGACGTCGGCCTGCACCGTGTAGCCGGACATGTCCGTCGGGCCGAGGTAGGTGGCGTGGCGGTGGATGCCGGTGCGCGAGGCGCCCTTGCGGAACACCTGGTCGCCGTCGAGCTCCTCGACGGCGAGGCTGGCGCCGCCGCCGATCCAGTACGGCGGGCGTCCGCTCTCGAAGTTCTCCGACCACGGCAGCGGAGCGTAGGCCCGCACCTGGGCTACGGCGCGGAGCTCGCCCACGCTGGCGGTGACCGTGCCGGCCTGGTTCGTGGCGCGGGCGTCGGTGGCGAGCACGCCCCCCGGCGAGACGCTCGCTCCCGCGAGGCCGTCGACCGACCAGGTCGCGTCGCGGGCCCCGATGAAGCGGCCGTTCTCGTCGTAGGCGCGCACGCGGAACTCCACGGTGTCGCCGGACGACGCGATCACCTCCGCCGGCACCACCTGAAGGCTGGTCGCGGTGTCCATGGGGGCGACCTCGGCCGGCCCTTCGGGCGCGGTCCCCGGCGCCGCCCCGAACGGCGCGTCGGGGTCGCCGATGGCGTAGATGCCCGACTCGGCGGTCACGTAGAGCCGCCCGTAGCCCACCGCGAACGACCCGTAGATCTCGGCGTAGCGGCCGTCCTCGACCGCGAGCTCGTCGTGGTCGAGCTCGGTCGCCCCGTCGGGCCCCGGCTCGAGGATGGTGACGTTGCCGTTGGTCTCGGTGACGAACAGCTTGCCGTCGGCCCACACCGGCGACGCCTTGCCGACGGTGCCGACGCTCTGCTCCCAGGCGACGGCCCCGGTTGCGGCGTCGAGGGCGAAGAGGTTCGCGGAGTTGTCGATGACGTAGAGGCGCCCGTCGTGGATGAGGGGCGACGAGAACCCCACCGCGAGCTCGTCGGCGCGCCAGCGCTCGTGGGTGGCAGTGACGTCCCCCTCGCCGGTGGCGTCTATCGCCACCACCCGGCCCATGATGCCCGAGTCGACGTTCTCCTCGCTGTGGGCCGCGTACACCGTGTCGCCGGCGAGCACCGGCGAGACGTTGATGCCCCGCTTGCTCAACTGGTACTGCCACACCTTGCGGCCGGTGCGCGCGTTCAGGGCGTAGATGTGGCCGTCGGCGTTGCCGTCGATCCACAGCCGCTGGCCGTTGACGACCCCGACCACGCCGACCGACTGGGTGTTCATGTCGGCGACGTTGCCGCCCGGGGTCGAGTGCCAGCGGACCTCGCCGGTCATCTTGTCGAAGCCGAAGTAGCGGTGGCGGGGCGGGCCCCCGAGGTTGCCCCAGCCGGCGCCGATGATGCTCAGCAGGAGCTGGTCCTCGTCGACGAGCGGCGTCGACGTGCGCCCGCCGTAGCCCGAGGCCCGGCCGAGCTCTTCGGCGAGACGCCAGCTCCACACGACGGTCCCGTCGCGGTCGAACGCGTTCAGGTGGCCGTCGATGTTCATGGCATAGAGGTACCCGGTCTCGGGGTCGCCGGTCACGCTGCCCCAGCCCACCCGGTTGAACGGCACCGTGGTGTTCAGCACGTTGTAGTTGTGCTGCCAGAGCTTCTCGCCGGTCTCGGCGTTCCAGCAGGCCACGACCTCCTGCTCGTCCACGCCGTCGCCGGTGCGCCCGTTGGCGCAGACCCGCCCGTCGAAGACGGCGGGGGTCGAGCGCCCGACCCAGCGGTCGTACCAGATGAGGTTCTCGCCGTCGGGCGACCAGCTCGAGACGAGGCCGGTCACGTCCGAGACGCCGGTCTGGGCGCGCCCGCGCCAGCTCGGCCAGTCGTTCGCCGCGGCTGGACCCGCCAGCAGGCCCGCCAGCAATCCGGCGACGAGCGCCGCGGCCACCCTCCGCGCCGTGCCGTGTGCTGCCGTGTTCATTCCCGTCAACCCTCGCTGAAGCATCGAGTTCGTGGCTCGTCGAATCGAGCCGTGCGTGGCGATCCGAACAAGAAATCATACTACAGCGCCTGAAGGGGTTTCAGCGGCACCGGACAGCCGCGCAAGGACGCTCGCCGTTCTTCACGGACCGCCCGCGCCGAAGGCCCGCTCGAGGGTCCAGACCAGCCCGACGGCGGCGATGAGGGCCGAGGCCGGGATGGCCACCCGGCGCCGGTACCAGGGGCGGCGCCGGCACCAGCCCACGGCGGCGAACGCGATGCCGATGACCGCGAGCTGGCCCGCCTCGATCCCCGCGTTGAAGGTCAGCAGCCCGAGCCAGCGCTCGTCCGCCGGGAGCCCCAGCTCGCGCAGGACGCCCGCGAACCCCAGCCCGTGCAGCAGGCCGAAGAGGAATACCGTGGCCGGGCGCCACGGGGTCAGCCGTTCGGTGAGGAGGTTCTCGACCGCGACGTAGACGATGGAGAGTGCGATCAGCGGCTCGACCACGCGCGGGGGCAGGGAGACCACGTCGAAGACGGCGAGGGAGAGCGTTACCGCGTGGGCGACGGTGAACGCGCTCACCTGCCAGACGAGGGGGCCGAGCCGGGCGCCGAGCAGGAACAGGCCCAGCACGAACAGGATGTGGTCGAGCCCGCGGGGGAGGATGTGGACGAAGCCGAGCCGCAGGTAGCGGCTGGCCGTCGACCAGGCGCCGGCCGGGGCGGCGGGGCCCGTCAGCGGGAACGGGTCGCTGCGGGCGCCCCGCTCGAGCAGCCCCTGACGGGTCACCCCCCGCCGCTCGTCCCGGATGGTCAGGTTCACCTCGGCGAACGCCCGCGACGCGAAGAACTCCAGCTCGGCCGCGCCCGCCGGCAGCTCCCCGGTCAGTCTGGCCGTCAGCCCAAGCACCGTCGGGATCGCCGACTCGGTCGCGGCAGGCGTGCCGTGGTCCGGGAACGACACGTCGAAGGGCGCCGGCTCCCCGTCGAAGCGCAGCCGGACCCGGCGCTCGAACAGCCGCCGCAGCCGGCCGAGGGCCTCGTCGAGCTCGGCCGGGGGCAGGCCGCGCACGGCCGCCGCCAGTTCGGCGTCGTCGGCGGTCTGCGGCGCCCCCAGGGCCAGCGCGTCGAGATCGACGACCAGGTCGGCCCGGAACGTCCCGTCCCGTTGCAGCACCACCGTCGTGTCGGTGAACGTCAGGGGATGGGCGGCGGCTGCCGCCGGCAGCAGGACGAGCATCGCGGCCGCCGGCAGCCGGAGCCGCGAGGTCCACGTCATCCGACTATCCTACGACGGCGGTGCGGGCCAGGGTCGCTCGTCGGCGGGTGCGTCGCAGGCGTCGGCCGCTGGCCCACGTGCATCACGGCGCTGTCGACAGGCGCGTCTTGGCTCTGCCCCAGGGCGTCCACGCGTCCCGCGAGGTGGTCGAGCTCACCGTTCACGGCGAGGATGACGACCAGTTGGATCGAGCCCGTCAGCGGCTCCGACCCGCGAGATGAAGGAAGCGTTGCCAATCCGATCAGGGCCTCCGGAGCCTGACCAGGTACGGCCGGCCCCGGCGGAGGAAGTTGACCACGGTGTCGGCGCTCTCGACCAGCAGGCTGAGGCGGGCCGTCGCCTCGACGTTGTCCTCGACGTCGACGCCGCCCACGCGGTAGATGACGTCCCCGGCCCGGAGTCCCGCCACCTGGGCGATGCCTCCGGGGGACACCGCGGTGACGAGGGCGCCCTCGCGAAGCTGGAGGTGGTCGGGCTCGAGGCGCGCGGTCAGGGCGCCGGTGGGGGTCGCGTCGCAGATGGTGGCGCCGATGTCGATGGTGCGGGTGGCGTCGGGGTCGGCGCAGACGTAGAGCGCGTCGCCGGTCTGGGCGGGTGCGGCGGTGGTCCAGAGCAGGGCGAGGCCGAGGCTTCCAGCGGCAAGGGCGTGGCGCAACGTCGGCATGCGCGCAGTATACGCCGGTGTGCCGGATGGTGCCCATCGGTCGGTGAGCGGCAGGCTCGTCCCCAGCGCTCGACCGGAAGCCCGCGACGCAGTCTCGGCGTCCCCCTGCCCGCCGGCGCCCGTTCGGCTGGTTTCCGGTGTTCCGCGCGCTGTCGATCCGTTACCCTGTGCAGCATGTCCCGAATGATCGCGCGTGCAGGCGGATGGCGTGGCGGCGGTCGGTGGCGGTGGTCCCGGGCGGCGGCGCGCCTCGGGGTGCTCGCGAAGCGCAGCACGACGTCCGGACGGCCGCGGCTGCCGGTCGGGGCGGCGGCGGCCCTCGTCGGGTTGCTGGCCGGTCCGGTAGGCGCCTCGCAGCCGGAACCGGCCGGCGCGCCGGTGGTGGAGCGCTTCGCACGGCTGGCCCTCGAGTGCGTGCACCGCGAGTACCCCAACAAGATCGCCCACGTCCTGAACGACGACGGCGACGTGCGCCCGCCGCGCGAGCTGACGCCGGCGTTCTTCGGGTGCTTCGACTGGCACTCGGCGGTGCACGGGCACTGGCTGCTCGCCCGTCTGGCGCGGCTCTATCCCGACGCCGACTTCGCGCCGGCGGCCCGCGCCGCGCTCGACCGCAGCCTGACGGTGGAGAACGTCGCGGCCGAGGTGCGCTACTTCCAGGGGCCGGGGCGGGCCGGCTTCGAGCGGCCGTACGGGTCGGCGTGGCTACTGCAGCTCGCGGCCGAGCTGCGCGAGTGGGACGACCCGGCCGCGCGGCGATGGCGGGACGCGCTGGAGCCCCTCGAGTTCATCGCCTCGGCGCAGATCAAGTCGTGGCTGCCGAGGCTCACCCACCCGATCCGGGTGGGTGAGCACTCCCAGACCGCGTTCGCCTTCGGGCTGATCCACGACTGGGCGCTCAGGGCGAGCGATGCCGGCATGCTCGATCTGCTGGAAGCCCGCATCGCCGACTACTACCTCGACGACCGGAGCTGCCCCCTGGCCTACGAGCCGTCGGGGCACGACTTTCTCTCGCCGTGCCTCGCCGAGGCCGACCTGCTGCGCCGGGTGCTCGAACCGGACCGTTTCGCGGTCTGGCTGGGCGAGTTCCTGCCGGGCATTCCGACCGACGGCGACGGGGCGGGCTGGCTCGAGCCGGCGGTGGTCACCGACGCCGGCGACGGCAAGCTGGTGCACCTCGACGGCCTGAACTTGAGCCGGGCCTGGATGCTGGAGGGAATCTCGGCCGCGCTGCCCGCCGGCGATGTTCGCCGCCCCAAGCTGCTCGACGCCGCCGCGCGCCACCGCGACGCCGGTCTCGCCTCGGTCACCGGCGAGCACTACGAGGGCGGCCACTGGCTGGGCACCTTCGCCGCCTACCTAGTGACCCGGCGGGGGATTCCCGCCCCCGCCGGGGTCTCCCCGTAGGGGGTTTGCCGCTGTCGCGGCTGGGTGCTGTCCTGCTTATCGGCGCATTGGTCGCGCGGCTTTACCTCGATCGCCATGCCGCGTCGCAAGTGGTGCGTTCTATGCGCGGCCGATCCAGTACGCGGGGCGCCGCCGCAGGTTCATGAGCGCCTCGGACTCGATTTCGCCAATCGTCATGACGCCGCCTACCCCTCCTTGTCGGCGTACTGGTCGCGCAGCTTCGCCACCACGGTCGGGTCGGCGAGGGTGGTCACGTCGCCGAGCGCCTTGCCCTCGGCCACGTCCCGCAGCAGCCGGCGCATGATCTTGCCCGACCGGGTCTTGGGGAGGTCGGCGGCGAGCACGATCTCGTCGGGCCGGGCGATGGCGCCGATCTTGGTCACCACGTGCTGCTTCAGGACGCCGATGGTGCCGTCGTGCGGGGTCACGCCCTCCTTCAGGGTGACGAACGCGGCGATGCCCTGCCCCTTGATCTCGTGGGGCTTGCCGACGACCGCCGCCTCGGCGACGTCGGGGTGGTCGACGAGCGCGCTCTCGACCTCCATGGTGCCGACGCGGTGGCCCGAGACGTTGAGCACGTCGTCGACCCGGCCGAGGAGCCACAGGTAGCCGTCGTCGTCGATCTTGGCGCCGTCGCCGGTCACGTAGACGTCGTGCCCCCAGCGCCCGAAGTAGGTCTTCACGTAGCGCTCGTGGTCGCCGTAGATGGTGCGCAGCATCGACGGCCAGGGGCGCTTCATGACGAGGTAGCCGCCGCCCACCTTGACCTCCTCGCCCTGCTCGTTCACGACCATCGGCTTGATGCCGGGGAAGGGGCGGGTGGCCGAGCCCGGCTTCAGGGCGACGAGGCCGGGCAGGGGGGCGACGCAGATGGCGCCGGTCTCGGTCTGCCACCAGGTGTCGACGATGGGGACGCGCGTGCCGCCGATGTTGGCGTGGTACCACATCCACGCCTCGGGGTTGATGGGCTCGCCCACGGTGCCGAGCAGCCGCAGCGTCGACATGTCGAACTTGGCGGGGATGTCCGTCCCCCACTTCATGAACGCGCGGATGGCGGTCGGGGCCGTATAGAACACGGTGACCCCGTAGCGCTCGACCATCTCCCAGAACCGGCCCCGGTGCGGGGTGTCGGGGGCGCCCTCGTACATGACGCAGGTTGCGCCGTTGGCGAGCGGCCCGTAAACGAGGTAGCTGTGGCCGGTCACCCAGCCGATGTCGGCGGTGCAGAAGAAGACGTCCTCTTCCTTGAGGTCGAAGACCCACTTCGAGGTCGCGTAGGTGCCGACGAGGTAGCCGCCGGTGGCGTGGGCGATGCCCTTGGGCTTGCCGGTGGTGCCCGACGTGTAGAGGGTGAAGAGCAGGTCCTCGGAGTCCATGGGCTGCGGGTCGCAGCGCGGCGCGGCCTTCGCCATCAGGTCGTGGTACCAGTGGTCGCGGCCGTCCTGCATGTTGATCTCGGCGTCGAGCCCCTCGCGGTGCATCACCACCACCGACTCGACGCTGGGGGCGCCGTCGAGGGCGTCGTCGGTGATCTGCTTGAGGGGGATGACCCCGCCGCGGCGGTAGCCGCCGTCGCCGGTCACCACCACCTTGGCCTGCATGTCGTTGATGCGGTCGCGCAGCGACTCGGCGCTGAACCCCGCGAACACGACGCTGTGCACGGCGCCGATGCGGGCGCAGGCGAGCAGGGTGATGGGCAGCTCGGGGGTCATCGGCAGGTACACCGCGACCCGGTCGCCCTTCTCGACCCCGAGGTTGCGCAGCGCGTTCGCGAAGCGGTTCACGTCCTGGTAGAGGTCCCAGTAGGTGAGGGTGCGCCGGTCGCCGGGCTCGCCCTCCCAGATGAGGGCGGCCTTGTTGCGCCGGGCGGTGCGGACGTGCCGGTCGACGCAGTTCACGCTGGCGTTGATCTGCCCGCCGAGGAACCACTTGACGGTGGGCGGCGTCCACTCGCACACGGTGTCCCACGGGCGGCTCCACTCGAGCTCGCTCGCGAACTTCGCCCAGAACCCCTCGTGGTCGCGGTCGGCCTCCTCGTAGATGCCGGGGTCGTTGGCGTTCGCCTGCGCCGCGAACCCGGCCGGCGGCTCGAATACCCGGTCTTCCTGCAGCAACGCGTCGAATCCGTCAGCCTGGGACACGGCAAGTCCTCCTGGGAAGAGTCAGCGGAACGTCCGGCCGCCCCGCGGCCGGGACGCCTATTCTAGCAGTCGCTGGCGGTGCTCGCGGATGAACGGTTCGATGTCCTCGCCGGGCTCGACGAGGGCGATCGGGTTGTGCGGGAATCCGGCCGTCGGCGGGACTTCCTCGGCCGCCTGGTCAAGGGCCGACCGCACCAGGGCCTCCACGCTGCAGCCGCGCTTTTCGGCCCGCCGCCTGAGTCTTGCCTTCGATTCTGGCGACAGGTTTCGAATCGTGATGCTTGCCACGGGCCTCTTCCTGTCTCTCCCGATGATTGCATGCAATCAAGCCCCCGCGAGGCCGACGAGGCCGCCCGGCCGGTCGGGCCGCGCGTCGTCCTCCGACCAGAGCATCCGCTCGGCCCGCTCGAGGAGCCCCCGGAGGCCGGTGCGGCGGAGGGCGGATACCGCGACGCCGCCGTGCTGCCGCGCCAGCGCGTCGCCCTCGCCGTCCGCCATCCGGTCGATCTGGTTGAAGACCAGCAGCTCCGGCGCGTCGACGTCGATGTCGCGCAGCACGCGGCGGACGGCCTCGATGCGGCGGTCGCAGTCGGGCGTGGCGGCGTCGACGACGTGGAAGAGCAGCGAGGCGTCGGCCAGCTCCTCGAGGGTGGCGCGGAAGGCGGTGACGAGGTCCGCGGGGAGGTCGCGGATGAACCCCACCGTGTCGGTGATGATGACCTCGCGCTCGCGGGGGAAGCGCAGGCGGCGCGAGGTGGGGTCGAGGGTGGCGAACATCTGGTCGGCCACGTGCACCTCGGTGCGGGTGAGGGACCGCAGCAGGGTGCTCTTGCCGGCGTTGGTGTAGCCGACGATGGAGAGGACCGGCGCCCCGCGGCGTCCCCGCCGCTGCCGCCGGTTCCCGCGCTGCCGGGCGAGCTTCTTCAGCTCGCGTTCGAGCCGGGTCACGCGGTCGCGGGTGCGGCGGCGGTCCACCTCGAGCTTGGTCTCGCCCGGCCCCCGCCCCCCGATGCCGCCCGCGAGGCGCGACAGCGAGACCTCGGCCCGCTGCGCGAGGCGAGGCAGCAGGTACTTGAGCTGGGCCAGCTCGACCTGCAGCTTGCCGTCGCGGGTGGTCGCATGCTGCGCGAAGATGTCGAGAATGAGCTGGGTGCGGTCGATCACCCGCAGCTCCATGCGTTCGCCGAGGTTGCGCGCCTGCGTGGGCGTCAGGTCCTGGTCGACGATGACGAGGTCGACGTCGCTGTGGAAGGCGCGGATGGCGAGGTCGTCGAGCTTGCCCGCGCCGAGCACGGTCTTGGGGTCGACGCGGGGCCGGTTCTGGGTCACCACGTCGACGATGTCGACGCCGGCCGAGTGGGCGAGCTCGCGCAGCTCGGCAAGGTGGACCTGCAGCTCGCGGGCGCTGCGGCCGGCGGTGACCGACACGAGGATGGCGCGCTCGCGGTCGCCGACCCGCTGTGCGCCGGTGTCGCGCGCGAGGGCCGCCTCGCGCTCGCGGATCCACGCCTGGAAGTCGAAGTCGATCAGGGCCGGGGGCTGTGGGTCGAGACGCTCGATGCCCGCGTCGCGGTCGCCCGGTTCGCGGTTGCCGGCGGGCCGGAGGGCGGCGGCGTGGGCAACGGTGGGCAGGCCCTCGTGGTCCAGGCCCACCGTGACCATGGCGTCGAGCCGCAGCAGCAGCAGGTCGGTGCGGTCGTCCCGGGTCAGCCCCTCGCCCGCGAGGTGGGTGTGGATGCAGCGCAGGCCGCGCAGCCGGCCGCGGCCGGCCCGCAGGCGGCCCCAGTCGGGCAGGGCGATGGAGTGGGCGTCGCCCACCATCACGTGCTGGACGAGCCCGCGGCGGTCGAGCAGCACGCCGACCTGGCGGCGTATCTCGTGGCTGACCTCGGTGAGCTGCCGGGCGAGCTCCTGGGTGACGAGCCGGTCCGCGGGCACCCGGCGCCGGAACAGGCGCTCGAGCTGGCGGGTCTGGCTGGCCTTCAGGCCGTGGGTGTCGCCGAAGACTTCGATGGGGAGTGCCTCCTGTCAGGGCCGCGGGGCCGTGGCGCCGGTGCTCTCGCGCGCGAAGCCCCGATAGACCTCGCGCGCCTCGTCGAACTGGGCGAAGACGTGGGCGCGTTCCCGCTCGGCTCGCCAGCCGGGCCACGCCTCCGCCATCTCCTGCAGCCGGTCGATCCAGCGCAGGGCGTAGTCGGCCGCGTCCGCGTCCCGGATCGGCTGGTCGCCGACGAGCAGCCACACCGGGTTGGTGAACGCCTGCACGTAGGTCACGTCCATGGGGAACCGCTCGGCGGGGGCGCCCTCGGCTCGCAGGTGGCACCAGCCGCTCCCGGTCACGCGCCGGCCCACGGTGAAGACGGCCGAGCGGCCGTCCGTGCCGAGCGGCACCTCCTGCACGGCCTCGCCGTCGCACACCAGGAACACCCGGTCCAGGGAAGTGACTGACTGCACGCGCCCGGCGATCCGGACCTCGCCGCCGCTGGCGGGCAGGGTAACCTCCTCGCCCGGCATCCGGCCGTCGACCGTGAACTCGAGCAGCGGCCCCGACGAGACGAACGCGCGCCCCGCCCGCAACTCCTCGAACCACGCGTCGACGTCGAGGCCGCGCGCCCCGGTGTGGACGTAGGTCCGCACCGACCCCACCAGCTTCGAACGGTGCAGGTTGCTGATGGAGTCCTCGCCCCCGGTGGCGGCGATGCGGAGGCCGTTGTTCCACACCGCGTAGAGCGGGAAGAAGCCGGACCGCGCTGCGTCCGACCACTCCACCGCGTCGGTGGTCCCGAGGGCGGCGTCGACGATGAACCCCTTGCCGCCGCCGAGGTTGCCGTCGAGGGGGTCGGTCTCGCCGGTGAAGGCGTGCACGTAGCCGACGGTGGCCCCCTGCGCCTTCGCCTTGCGGAACATGTCGGTGTTGCTGGGGTAGAGGCTCTCGATGGCGGTGCCCTCGTAGCCCATCGTGAACGGCGAGATCAGGTGGTCGCGCATGCCGAACATGAAGACGTGGCCGTAGAACGGCGGGCGGTACTCCTGGCCCACGACCACCGGGTGCTCCGGCGTGGACGCCGAGTGCGCGCCGCCGCCGGGCTCGAACCACTGATAGTCGAGGATGCGGTTGTCCTTGTTGGCGACCTGGTGGAGGACGATGTCCTGGTCCTCCGCCTCCGACATCATGACGATGTTCTCGAGCGAGTTGTGCAGGTTGCCGCCGTAGTTCCCGTGCACGTGGGTCGAGGCGCTGACCCAGCCGGCCGCGGCCATGTCCGTCATCCGTTCGAGCTCGACCGTCAGCTCGGTCGTCCCGCCGGCCGCGACCTCGGCCGCCGCCGTGGCGGGGTGGAACTCGAAGCCCTTGACCACGGTCAGCTCCACCGGCCCCGCCGGCACCTCGACGGCGAACGTGCCGGTGTGGTGGAAGACGTGGTCGCCGCGCGCGCTCAGCCGGGCGTAGGCGTCGGCGGGGGCGTAGAACTTCCCGTCCGACGCGGTCAGGTGGACCCGCGACCCGGTCGTCTCGCCGGTGTCCGCGGCGCGGGTGCGGACCGACAGGGTGCCCATGGGCCGCCGCCACCGCCGCTCGATGATCTCGATGGTGCGCAGCGCGCCGCCATGCGTCTCGAGGAGGGCGAGCTGCGGCAGGCCGCCCTCGTTGGTGACGAACGCGATCCACTCGTCGTCGGGCGACCAGCGCGGGTGGAAGGCGTCGTGCTCGAAGAACGTCAGCTTGTAGGGCTCGCCCCCCGTCGTCGGCTGCACGTAGAGGTTGTTGAACTGGTCGGCCGCCCCCCGCGTCGACGAGTAGACGAAGCGCCGGCCGTCGCTCGCCACGTCGGGCCGGGTCCGGTACAGCGTCTGCTCGCGCAGCACCGTCACCGCGTCGACGATGCCCCCGGGGGCGGCGGGCACGCGCAGGACGTTGCCCGAGCCGAGGGGGATGTCGCGGTTCGAAACCAGCAGCAGCTCGTCGCTCTCGGGGCTCTCGGGGCTCGCGGGCAGCCACGCCGGCGTCAGGTGCATGTCCCACGGGCCGAAGTAGAGCCGGTTGGCAGGATAGGCGTGGTCGCTCGTGATCGGCATCTCGTCGCCCGCCCACCGGCCCTCCTCGACCGGCTGCACCGCGACGTTGAAGTAGCCGTTGGGGCGGGTCGAGACGTAGGCGATGCGCGTGCCGTCGGGTGAGAAGGTCGGGTCCGCGTAGACGTGGCCGTCGTCGGTCAGGGCCCGGGTTTCCCCGGTGGCCACCTCCAGCAGCTCGAGCTGCACGCGGTCGCCGTCGTGGTCGGCGGTGTAGACGATCCACCGGCCGTCGGGCGACCAGTCGGGCGCCGAGTGGTAGGCGTCGGGGCTGTAGGTCAGCTCCTCGGCCACCCCGGTGTCGGGGTCCACCCGCCAGATGGACCC
Organism: Vicinamibacterales bacterium; assembly: GCA_965215105.1. Taxonomy (GTDB): domain Bacteria; phylum Acidobacteriota; class Vicinamibacteria; order Vicinamibacterales; family UBA8438; genus JAJEEA01. The sequence goes on along the minus strand of OZ244051.1, from coordinate 2,822,770 downwards.
GCTCATCGCCACCGCGATCGACTCGCCGTCCGGCGCCCAGCTCGGGGCCCACGGGGTCGAGCTCGGGGCGGGCGGGAAGTAGAAGTTGTGCATGTAGTTCCCGCCGTGGCGCGACGCGGGGTAGCGGCCGGCCTGGGCGTGCGCGTCGATTGCGCCCGCGGCGACCATCGAGGCGAGAACGCCGACGTACAAGGTTCGTCGCATGGACGCTTCTCCCTGGCCCGCCAATCGTCGCCTTCGGCTCCGCTTGGCGCCTGACCACTAGTGTCCCACATTTTTGGCGATTTTAGGCCCACGTCAGCGACAACTGGGGGTCGGGAGGGTCAGAACCCGGTGGCGACGGCGTCGTGAGAAGATCCAGGAGTGGCCGACGTTCAAACAGGTTGAGCTGGAGCACCTGCAGCATCTTGTAAAGGCTCCAACTCACTCGCATGAGGAACTTGAGATACGCCAACAGCAGGTACATGCACATCGCCACCCACAACTGCGTCAAGACCGCGTTCTTCGACCGGCCCACGAACCGCTTCACCTTCAGATGTTGCTTGATCCACTTGAAAAACAGCTCGATCTGCCATCGCGATTTGTAGATGTCCGCAATCGTCTTCGCCACCCACGTCGTGTTGTTGGTCACGAATACGTACCGATTCTTCGTTTCCGGGTCCTTATAGACCACCCGTCGCAGCGGCTCACCATATGCCTTGCGGCCCCGAGCGCTCGTCAGCTCCATCGTCTCGTCGCTGATGACCCCGGTCCCGGGGCGGACGGCGTGCGCTTTCGTGACCCGATACCGCACGCCCCGCTTCAGGCGCGTCACAAAGGTCACGCCCCGCGCCTGCAACTGATGGAACCACTTGAAGTCCAGATACGCGCGGTCCGCCACGACCACGCTGCCGGCCGGAAACTCCCAGATGCGGGCCGCCGTGACGTCGGCGGTTTTGCCGTCGGTCACCCTGACGAAGGTCGGCAGATGGCCGCCGTGATCCAGTCCGACGTGCAGCTTGACGGCCGCCTTCGTGCGTCGAAACGACGCCCACGGGAAGACCGACAGACACAAGTCGATGGTGGACGCATCGACGGAGTACAACTTGTTCCTGAACCGAAAGCCGTGCCTCGGCGCGCGTTCCTGGCAGCGGCTCAACAGGCGTCCGAACAACGCTTCGTAGAGGGTGTACGGCTGCTCGGTGTTGACCCGCGCCAGCGACGAGCGGCTGACCACCGTCCTCACGCCGAGGTGATAGAGCTTGCGCCCCTGGGCGCTGAGGTTGCTCACGATGTCCCGCAGGCTCTGTCGGCCCGTCAACTGCGCCACGCCGAGGGCCACGAACTGCGCCCAGCGGCTCATGACGCGCAGCCCCTGGCCGCACTGGTGCTCGCGCGCCTCGGCGTCGAATTCATGTCTCGGAAGGAACCTGAGGAGTTGCGCGAAGACTGTGTTATGATGGGCCACGGCTTGGATCTCCTGTCTTTTGAATGACTTGAGGGCCAAATCATTCTACCAGATCTGGAAGGTTCAAGCCGCCTCTATTTGAAGGTGTGTGGGACAGTAGTGGCGCCTGACCAACCGTCCGGGAGTCCGCGCGGTTCTACGGCGCAGACTTCTGATCCGGGCATCGCCGCCCGGCGGCGCCGTACCCTCCCACCGATCCGTCGCCGGTCTGCACCGTCCCGTCCCGGCAAGCGCCTTCCGGCTCGGCCGGCGCCGACGCCCGAACCGCCCGCGGTGTCTGCACGGGTCGACGGCGCGGGCGCCTGAGGCGCTACCGCCAGCCGGCCCTGAGCGCGTCCCGGTCGACCGCCTCCCCGTTCAGGTAGACGTCCGCGATCTGCCGGGTGTTCGCGATGCCGAACATCGGGTTGGCGTCGAGCACCACGAAGTCGGCGCGACGTCCCGCCTCGAGCAGGCCGGCGTCGGCGCCGAGCACCTCGGCCGACGCGCTGGTGGCGATGCGGATGGCGTCGGCCGGCGAGATCCCCGCCTCGACGAACAGCTCGAGCTCGCGGTGCTCCATGAAGCCCGGCACGTGGTCCCGCACGCCGGTGTCGGCGCCGAGGACGAGCCGGGCTCCGTCGTCGGCCAGCTTCTTCAGGCTGGACTGCATCGCCGCGTACGACTCGCCGGCCCGCGCCGCCGCTTCCGGCGCGCGGTTCTCGAACGACGCGCGGATGCGCGCCAGGACGTCGCCGGCCACCGACTCGAGCAGCAGCGGGTGTTCGACCCAGGCCGGCGGCTCGACGTGCCGGCCCCGCTCCGAGATGCTCAGGTTCGGCATGACGAACACGTCGTTCTCGACGATGGCGGCCACCAGCGCGTCGTCCATCTCGAGGTCGCGCGGCAGGTGGGCGAACCCGTCGGCCCCCGCGTCGACGAGGGCGCGGGCGTCGTCGAGGTAGTAGACGTGGGCGATGACCCGCAGGCCGTGCTCGTGCGCGGCCGCGATGACCGGCTCGTAGAGGTCCCGGGTGAGCTTCTCGACCGAGCCGCCCCGGTCGTCGACCCAGATCTTGACGAAGTCGGCGCGGGTCGCCGCGATCTCCTCGACGGCGGCGCGCGCCTCCTCCGGCGTGGACACCCCGAGCGCGGTCGGCCGCATGGTCGCGGCCCCCGGCCCCGCGTCGGGCCGCGCGATGCCCCGAAAGGCGGTGTGCAGCCGGGCCCCGCCCAGCGTGCCCGCCTCCTGCTCGGCCCGGATCTCGAAAGCCAGGTCTCCGGGGTCGGTCCCCATCGACACGATGGTGCCGACGCCGTGGTACGCGTACCGGTCGAGCTGGTCGAGCAGGTTCTCGCGGGTGTAGTTCGCGAAGTCGTAGGTGAGGCCCCGCTGGAACCCGACGTGCCCGTGCAGGTCGACGAGGGCGGGCATGACCGTCTTCCCGGCGAGGTCGACGACCGCCGCGTCCTCGGGAACCGGCACGTTGGCGGCCCGGCCGACCGCGGCGATGCGCCCCTCGTCGACCACCAGCACGCCGCCCCCGATGGGGGGACCGCCGTCGCCGGTGATGAGGGTCGCGCCCTGGTAGGCGACGACGGTGCTGACCGGGGCTTCAGGCGTGCCGCCGCAGCCGGCGGCGAGGCCGGCGAGGAAAGCGACGAGGCCCATGGCCGGGATCGATCGAATGGTCATTTCTCTCCATGTACGGCCCGTCGCGCCCATCGTAGCGGGACATGACGAGACTCGGATTATAGCGCCGTGCGGGTGACCTTGGTGAGCCTGACCGGAGGACCCGGCGGGGCAGCGTTCCGGCCCGGAAACAGGGGTCTGCCGGAAACAGAGGCCAGAATTGTGCGGTGGTGTCCGGGGGATGGCGCCACGGAGTCGCTTCACGTCGAAGAGCTCTCAGCAGGTCCCGGATTCGCCCGAGGCGCCGGCCCGTACCGGGGGGGCCGACAGCTACCTGCCGCGCCGCCGGCCGCCGCCGACGAACCCGCCGGCTGGACGGAAGGGGAGATCCCGCTCGGAAACGGGACCTTGACAATCGTGCAGAAATGCTCGAACGTGGCCCATGAGCGGGGCTGAATTCGTCAGGCGCGCCAAGCGCTACGCCCGGAAGCTCGGCCTGCCCTTCCGTTTCGACCCGAGCGTGGGCAAGGGCAGCCACGGTCGCCTTCACATCGGTGGTCGCTTCACCACCGTCCCGCGCAAGGAGCTGGGCAAGGGGCTGCTGGCCGCCATGTTGAAGGACCTCGGCATCGACAGGGAGGCATTCTGATGCGCTACGTGTACCCGTGCGTCCTCACGCCGGACGAGGGGCGCGGCTTCGTCGTGTCGTTCCCGGACGTTCCCGGCGCCAACACCTGCGGGGACGATCGGACCGAGGCGCTGGAGATGGCGGAAGACGCCCTGGCGGTCGCGCTCGCCGGCCACGTGCACGAGCGGTGGGACATTCCCGTTCCGAGTCCGGCCGCGTCCGGTCAGGTCCTGGTCGCGGTTCCGCCGCTGGTGGCGGCGAAGCTCGCGCTCTATTCCGCGATGCGCGAGCAGGGCATGACCAAGACCGCCCTCGCGGAACGGCTGGGGCTGAGCGAGTCCGTCATCCGCCGGCTCCTCAATCCCGACCACCGCTCTCACATCAGCCAGATCGAGCGGGCGTTGCGGGTGGTGGGGCGCCGGCTGGCCGTCGAAGACCGGGTTGCGTGAGCGGCGAAGTTCGCCCCCAACTTCGCCGCCCGCTTGGAGTGGATCGGGTTCGTGCGGCTCACGGGCTCGTCCTTTCCGCGACGGCGGCCGACAGGGCCTGCGTCGTGCCGCACGCGCTCTGCGAGCTGCCGCGCGGCTTCCAGGCGCCGCACGATCTCTCGAAGGGCGCTGCTCGGGCCGGCGATCGAGAACCGTCCGAACGGCGTCTGATGGGTTCGCGCGCCGAAGTCGGTACCAACCGAGTGCCGAGTTCGCCGACCGCCGACCTAGGCGACGGTCCTGGACGGGGCGCGCGACCCCGGGGTGACCGCCGTCGGCGGGTCGGTCGGCTCGACACTGCCGCGTCGGTCGGTCAGAATTCGCTGACGACGGCGGCGGACTCGCTTCGCCGGCCGATTCCGCCGTGAGGGATGACTGATGAGGGAAATCAGGGGCGATGCGAAAAACGTTCGCGGCCTGTTGGCGAACACGAAGTACGGCATCGACTATTACCAGCGGGAGTATCGCTGGCAGCACACGCAGGTCGACCAGTTGTGGAATGACCTCGAGCGCGTTTTCGAAAGGAGTCGCGGGCAGCACCGCGGGTCGCGCGACGTGTCCCGCTACGAACGCTACTTTCTCGGCTCGATTATCGTCAGCGAGACCGCCGACGCGCGCTTCATCGTGGACGGCCAGCAACGGCTGACGACGGTGACGTTGATCTTGATCGCCCTGTATTGTCGGCTTGCCGATGGCCAGCAGCGCTCCGCCTTGGCGCAACTGATCTACTCGTGGCAGGCCGGTGGCGAGTCCTTCAATCTCCAGGTCGACGATCGCGACGCCTGCATGAACGCGTTGTACCACGGCCGGGAGCCCAGCGCCGACGAGGTGTCGGCGTCGGAATCGGCGGCCAATCTCGTCAAGCAGCATCGGCGCCTGGAGGAGCACCTGGACGGCATCCAGTGCGGGGACGAGGCGGACGAGAAAGGCCCCGAGGCCGTCTCCGACCCCGAACGGCTGGCCGTGTTCGCCGACTGGCTGATCGAAAACGTCTACTTCGTCGAGGTGACGGCGTCTGCTGATACCGATGCGTACGCGATCTTCGAAACGATGAACGATCGCGGCTTGTCGTTGACGCCGGTGGATATGCTGAAGAGCTACCTGCTATCGCGTATAGATGACTGGCAGGTACGAGGCGAGGTGAACACACTAGTGTCCCACATTTTTGGCGATTTTAGGCCCACGTCAGCGACAACTGGGGGTCGGGAGGGTCAGAACCCGGTGGCGACGGCGTCGTGAGAAGATCCAGGAGTGGCCGACGTTCAAACAGGTTGAGCTGGAGCACCTGCAGCATCTTGTAAAGGCTCCAACTCACTCGCATGAGGAACTTGAGATACGCCAACAGCAGGTACATGCACATCGCCACCCACAACTGCGTCAAGACCGCGTTCTTCGACCGGCCCACGAACCGCTTCACCTTCAGATGTTGCTTGATCCACTTGAAAAACAGCTCGATCTGCCATCGCGATTTGTAGATGTCCGCAATCGTCTTCGCCACCCACGTCGTGTTGTTGGTCACGAATACGTACCGATTCTTCGTTTCCGGGTCCTTATAGACCACCCGTCGCAGCGGCTCACCATATGCCTTGCGGCCCCGAGCGCTCGTCAGCTCCATCGTCTCGTCGCTGATGACCCCGGTCCCGGGGCGGACGGCGTGCGCTTTCGTGACCCGATACCGCACGCCCCGCTTCAGGCGCGTCACAAAGGTCACGCCCCGCGCCTGCAACTGATGGAACCACTTGAAGTCCAGATACGCGCGGTCCGCCACGACCACGCTGCCGGCCGGAAACTCCCAGATGCGGGCCGCCGTGACGTCGGCGGTTTTGCCGTCGGTCACCCTGACGAAGGTCGGCAGATGGCCGCCGTGATCCAGTCCGACGTGCAGCTTGACGGCCGCCTTCGTGCGTCGAAACGACGCCCACGGGAAGACCGACAGACACAAGTCGATGGTGGACGCATCGACGGAGTACAACTTGTTCCTGAACCGAAAGCCGTGCCTCGGCGCGCGTTCCTGGCAGCGGCTCAACAGGCGTCCGAACAACGCTTCGTAGAGGGTGTACGGCTGCTCGGTGTTGACCCGCGCCAGCGACGAGCGGCTGACCACCGTCCTCACGCCGAGGTGATAGAGCTTGCGCCCCTGGGCGCTGAGGTTGCTCACGATGTCCCGCAGGCTCTGTCGGCCCGTCAACTGCGCCACGCCGAGGGCCACGAACTGCGCCCAGCGGCTCATGACGCGCAGCCCCTGGCCGCACTGGTGCTCGCGCGCCTCGGCGTCGAATTCATGTCTCGGAAGGAACCTGAGGAGTTGCGCGAAGACTGTGTTATGATGGGCCACGGCTTGGATCTCCTGTCTTTTGAATGACTTGAGGGCCAAATCATTCTACCAGATCTGGAAGGTTCAAGCCGCCTCTATTTGAAGGTGTGTGGGACAGTAGTGAGGTCACTAGTGTCCCACATTTTGGTGATTTAGGCCCACGTCAGCGACAACTGGGGGTCGGGAGGGCCAAGACCCGGTGGCGACGGTGTTGTGAGAAGATCCTGGAGTGGCCGGCGTTCAAACAGGTTGAGCTGGAGTACCTGCAGCATCTTGTAAAGGCTCCAACTCACTCGCATGAGGAACTTGAGATACGCCAACAGCAGGTACATGCACATCGCCACCCATAGCTGGGTCAAGACTGCGTTCTTCGACCGGCCCACGAACCGCTTCACCTTCAGATGCTGCTTGATCCACTTAAAAAACAGCTCGATCTGCCACCGTGATTTGTAGATGTCCGCAATCGTTTTGGCCACCCACGTCGTGTTGTTGGTCACGAACACGTACCGGTTCTTCGTCTTCAGGTCCTTGTAGACCACCCGCCGCAGCGGCTCCGCATACGCCTTGCGGCCACGCGCGCTCGTCAGCTCGATCGTCTCGTCGCTGATGACCCCGGTCCCGGGGCGGACCGCGTGCGCTTCAGTGACCCCGTACCGCACGCCCCGCTTCAGGCGCGTCACGAAGGTCACGCCCTGCGCCTGCAATTGATGGAACCACTTGAAGTCCAGATACGCCCGGTCCGCCACGACCACGCTCCCGGCCGGGAATGTCCAGGTTCGGACCGCCGTGACGTCGGCGGTCTTGCCGTCGGTCACTTGGACGAAGCTCGGCAGATGACCCTCCTGATCCAGTCCGACGTGCAGCTTGACGGCCGCCTTGGTGCGTCGAAACGACGCCCACGGAAAGACCGACAGGCACAAGTCGATGGTGGACGCATCGACGGCGTACAACTTGTTCTTGAACCGAAAGCCGTGCCTCGGCGCGTGCGCCTGGCAGCGGCTCAACAGGCGTCCGAACAGCGCTTCGTAGAGAGTGTACGGCTGCTCGGTGTTGACCCGCGCCAGCGACGAACGACTGACGGTCCCCACGCCGAGATGATAGAGCTTGCGCCCCTGGGCGCCGAGGTTGCTCACGATGTCCCGCAGACTCTGTCGGCCCGTCAACTGCGCCAAGCCAAGGGCCACGAACTGCGCCCAGCGGCTCATGACGCGCAGCCCCTGACCGCACTGGTGCTCGCGCGCCTCGGCGTCGAATTCATGTCTCGGAAGGAACCTGAGGAGCTGTGCGAAGACTGTGTTATGATGGGCCACGGCTTGGATCTCCTGTCTTTGGAATGACTTGTGGCTAAATCATTCTACCAGACTTGGAAGGTTCAAGCCGCCTTTATTTGAAGGTGTGTGGGACAGTAGTGTAGTGAGGTGAACAAGACGTGGAAGCTCACGGTGGCCGAGCTTCGTAAGCTCGACGACCACGCGCCGGCCGGGGCCATCAAGTGCTGGCTGCGCAGCCAGTACATGGAGCGGTCGGGCGCGACAGAGGCGGGTGAGTCGGATCGGGATCGCATCGATTCAGAGTTCCATCACTGGGTGCGTGGGAACCGGAACCGCCTGGGGCTGGCCGGCGCCTCCGACGTCCGCCGGTTCATCGAGCGTGACTTCACATTCTACGCACGATGGTACAAAGAGATCCGAACGGCGTCAGAGAGCTGGACGCCGGGGCTGGAGTCTGTCTTTCGCAACGAACGGAGCGCACTGCGGGATCGGGACGATCTGTATCTCGCGCCCTTGGCGCCGGACGAAGACCGAAAAACGTCGCTACGGAAAGTGCGGACCGTGGCCGCCTTCATCGAGTTCCTGGTCGCGCGACGTGTCTGGCATGGCTGGAACCACAACTACCCGACGATGTACGGCAGGATCGAGAGACTGATCGAGGACGTGCGGCGGCGGGCTAGCGCCGCGATGGTGGATTGTTTCGAGCCGTTCCAGGGGCTGGGTTGGGACTTCGTGTGCGGAACTCCCCCCGCGGATGGAAAGTGCTTCGACTTCGACAAGTACTGGCCCTACGCTGGCGCGGCTAGCGGGAAACGTCGGGGCGCTCACCGGTTCCTGGCCCGCTTGACCGAGTACATCGAGGTGGAGTCGGGGCTGCCCTCCCGTTTCAGGGAGTACGTGCGGACGGGCAGTGACGGCTACGACGTCGAACACCTCTGGGCGCAAAACCAGTGGAGGCAGTACCGCAAGGACATTCCGCAACGAAAGGACTTCGACTGGTACCGGGACAACATCGCCGGGCTGGTCTTGCTGCCGCATGTCGTCAACGTGCGTTTGGGCGACAAGGCCTACGTGAAGAAGCGGGAGGCCTACGGGAAGCACAGCCATCTCGATCCCCAACGCCGCCCCGAGAACCTCCTGGCGCGCAGTCTGGCCATCGAGCCCGCCGAGGAGCCGGGCTTCCACCGCTTCGTCCGGCGCTCCGGGCTGCCGTTCAGACCGCATGCGGAGTTCAGACCGGCTGACCTCCAAGCTCGGGGGAAGCTCTACGGCCAGCTCGCCAAGCGGATCTGGAGCATCGACAACATACGCAAGGTGGCGACGTCGTAGGCCGACGTGGCCGCTGGCGGCAGGCGCGGCTTGCCGCCCCCCCAGTGGTTCGTGCAGAGCCGCACGCAACGGTCGAAAACAGCGGAGCGCCTTGGGCAGCAGTCCGAGCCGTGGCTACGGGGCGGATTCCCGACGCGCGCTTCGCTCGTGGTCGATCCACTCGCGGAGCGCTGCGTCGATTCGTGTCTGCCAGCCCCGCCCGCCGGCCTTGAAGTGATCGATCACGTCCCGTGAGAGGCGGATCGTGGTCGAGACCTTCGGGTTGGCGAGCGGGGGCCGGCCGCGCCGAACGGTCGCTCGGGCGAACTTCTCCGGCCAGCCGTCCACGGAGAGGTCCGGGGCGGTGTCAGGGTCAGAATCTCGGGCCGTAGAGCGTTCGTTCCCGTTCATTGGCCTTCCTCATGCTGATGATCCGATGTGCGCCGCCGCGCGGCGTCCAGACGAGGACCACCATCGTGTCGTCGATGAACCCGATGGTGATGAAGCGAGCCTCGCCGTAGTCCCGACGGTCGTCCTCCACGGTCAGGGTAGCACCGGCGAGCACTTCGTCGGCCCGGGCCATGTCCAGCCCCCTGGCCTCGAGAGTGGCGGTGCGCTTTGCCGCGTCGAACTCGATGGGCACAATTTATGTTACTACAATAAACCAGTCGCCTGCGATGTCGCGGACCTCCCCGCCATGCTCGCTCGCGCCCGCCATGCTCGCGCGGACCTCCGCCGAGTGGCGGGAATCGACCGATGACGCTGCGATGAGGGTCGAAGCTCCGGGCATGCCGGTCACCGCAGCAGGTCGAAGAGGTAGCTGTACTTGACGGTGATCGTCCGCCCCGCGCCGGGGGGGATGTACTGGCGGCCGTCGAGCCCCCGGCCGAGCCCCTGGATGTCGTTGTAGACGATGAAGAGCCCGGTGTTGGCGTCCGAGAGCAGGCCGAACCGCAGGTTCGACGACCAGAGGTCGGCGCGGTCGTTGTACTGGACGAGGGCCTGGAAGAACATCCGGGTGTTGAAGGAGTACGACGTGCGCAGTCGGATGAGGTTGGTGGTGAAGTCGCCGCCGGGGAGCCGCAGGGCGTTGTAGCTCCACTCCAGCATCGCGTTGAACGTCTCGCCGGCGCGGGCGGCGATGGACGGCGTGATCGTCACCCGGTCGCCGCCGAACAGCCCGCCGATGATGGAGTTGACGTTGAGGCTGATCGGCGCCCCCAGGTTCGTGTTGCCGGCGAGCTGCGCCTCGCTGTGGTCGTACTTCCCCGGCGGGACCCAGACCCCCGGGAATATCTCGAACGGCTCGAACACGCCCTCGCGGGTGACGTTCACGCCGGTGTGGACCTCGTAGCCGTTGCGCCACTCGATGTGGTTGTCGATGTGCGTGAACTGGGTCTCCTGCCAGCCGGTGCCGAAGTCGAAGATCGTGTAGTGCGAGATGTGGGGCCGCAGCTCGTGGACCCCCCCGAGGTCCTCGGGGCGCCACGTCGTGAACACGCTGCCGTTCATGCGCCGGTAGCTCCGGCGGGCGAGGAAGCCGACCTCGGGGTTGAAGTCGGGCGCGACCTCGGTGAAGCCGAGGCTGAGGCGGGCGCGCTCGGACTGGTGCTGGGCGCTGAGCCCGTAGGCGTGCGAGCCGCCCGGCCCGGCCGAGACGAGGTCCTGCGCGGCCCCGCTGTCGGCCACGAAGCCGCTCACCGTGCCGCCCTGCCCGATGCCCCAGCGCCCGTCGAGGGCGACGGTGCGGTCGCCGTCGTCGCCCACCGCGAGGTCGCCGGTCCCGTTCCGGGTGACGACCATGGCGCCGACGTTCGACCGGTTGGCGAGGTCCTGCCGCACCCGGGCGACGGTGAAGTTCTGGCCCGGGGCGGCGTTCTCGTCGCTCGCCTGGCCGACCGACGCGGTCTGCATGTTGAGCAGTCCGATGTTGGTGTTGTTCCCCACCTTGCCCGACAGCCGCCCCCCGCCGATGATGGGAATCTGCTCGCCGTTCTCGCCGAGCCCGATGCGGCGGCTGAAGAACACGTCGACGGCGCCGGGCTGGCCGACCGAGAACAGGCCCGCGTTCTCGAGGAAGAAGGGCCGCTTCTCGGGGAAGAACAGCGTGAAGCGGTCGAGGTTGACCTGCTCGTCGTCGACCTCGACCTGGGCGAAGTCGGTGTTGGCGGTCAGGTCGAGGGTCATGCTGGGGGTGATGCTGTACTTCAGGTCCGCCCCCAGGTCCCCGGTGTTGGCGCGCCGGCGGTCCTCCGTGCGGTGCAGGGTCGAGCCGAGGAGATAGGGCGTGAGCTGCAGGTTGCGCTGCGGCGGCACCGCGATGCCCTGCAGCTCGCCGGCCAGCGAGAGGCGGTTGAGGTTGAACTGGCGCGGCAGGGGCGACCAGTAGACCTGCTCGTTGTTCATGCGGATGTTGCGCTGGAAGTTCACGCCCCAGGTCTGGACCTCGGTGGTCGGGTAGCGGAGGGTCCGGAACGGAATCGCGATCTCCGCCGTCCACCCGATGTCGCTCACGCGGGTGACCACCTCCCACGCGCCGTCCCAGTTGACGTTCAGGCCGCCGCCCGAGCCGCGCTGCTGCCGGCTGTTGCTGGGGCGCCCGCTGCCCCCGCCGCCGAAGCGGCCGCTGCCCTGCCCCTCGTTGGTGAGCTGCGCGTCGTACTCGATGCCGGCGGGGTTGGTGCCGAAGACGAACCCGTTCTGGCCGTCGAGGTAGGTGTCGAGGATCACGCGGAAGCTGTCGGTCTCGGTGAGCTCGGAGTCGCGGCGGCTGTCGGCGACGATGATCGTGCCGGGGTCCTCGGTGTAGCAGACCACCCCGAAGTAGATGGTGTCGGCGTCGTAGACGATGCGCACCTCGGTGCGCTCCGAGGCGAGCCGGCCCTCGAAGGGCCGGCTCTGCACGAACCCGGTGGCGACCATGGCGTCCGCGTAGGCGGGGTCGCCCAGGACGTCGCCGTCCACCGCCGGCGAACCCTCGACGCCGAGGGCGCGGACCAGCGGGAACCCCGCCGGGGTCAGCTCGCGAGACTCGATGACGCGCAGGCCGGCGGACTGCGGCCCGGACTGCGCCGCGACCGGCGCGGGCGAGAGCAGCCACCACAGACCGAGGACCGCGGTGCAGGTCGGAACGCCGGGACGCCGGAGGAGGGTGCCAGTCAAGAACGTGTTCTCCCGCCGCTGGCCGGGGGCGTCCCGGTTCGGCGGCCTGTCGGTGGCGTCGTGGCGGCACGGCACCCTGATTCGCTCCGGTGCGGGGGCCGCTTCCGATACCATCAGTCGTACATCAACCGGTGGAGTGTATTACGGCCCACCGGCTGGCACCGTTTATCGGGCATGAGACCTCGGCGGGTCTCAGGGCGCAGCCGCCTTCGCGTAGTACCGTACGCCGGAGACGCCCTCGAAGTCGGCGTCCTGGGTCCACAGCGTCGCACGGTTGGCTCGTGCGGTCGCCAGGATGATGGCGTCGCCCATCGCGAGGCCGCGCTCGTGCGCGAGCCACGCCGCCTCCAGGGCCAGCGCCGGAGACAGGGCGATCTCCCGTCCCCGGCGCATCAATGCGGCCGCCTGGACCGCATCGTCCTCTCCCCGTTCGCGCAGGACGACCCGGAAGACCTCGTAGAGACTGATCGTGGGGACCAGGAGCCGACTCGGATCGGCGAGCGGCGCCGCGAAGTGGCGGGCATTGGGGCCATCGGTGAGGTACTCCAGCCAGCCGGAGGAGTCGATGACGTGCAACCCGTCCATCGGCCGGGTTCACAGCGGGCGGTCCGGCTCACGCTCGACGCGCGTATCGATGCCGGCGAGCCAGCCTCGCATCTCGCGGATGTCCCGCATCGGCACCAGCTCGATGCGGTCTCTGTACTGAACCACCTGGAGTCGCTGGCCGGCCTTGAGGCCGAGAGATTCCCGCACGGCCTTGGGAATGACCACCTGGAACTTCGGGGAGATTTTCACTTGGTCCATGATGACGTTGCCGAGTATCGATCCAGGAATCGTAGTACGAGTCTAGCACGCCCGTCTCGACCGACGCCTCGGACGGTCGAGTGCGGCGGGAGCTTCCTGCCGCGCGACGCTTGTGGGTACGCCTCGAGGTTGGCTCTCGCGGGCGGAGTGCGTACCATTAGGGGTCGGCGCGCACGGCGAGCCCGCGTCGCCGATGGAAGGAGAGTTCTCTGATGAGCACGGCATGTCGCACAGCCTGCGCGGCGGCGGTCCTGGCCGCGGTCGCCGCCCTCGGCGCCGCGCCGGCGGAGGCGCAGCAGTACACCGGCCCGCGGACGCCGGACGGCCAGCCCGACATCCAGGGCGTGTGGACCAACTTCGACTCCACCCCGTTCGAGGCCCCCGACGAGGCGGACATCGAGCGGCTGGCCCCGCTGGCCGCATGGTTCCCCGGCAGCAACCAGCCTCAGCGGATGCCGGCGATGCCCCAGTCCGTCGAGGACCGGGCGCGTCCCCCGCAGGGCCCGTGGGGCGACGGCCCCGGCGACGCCCTGCGCAACCAGCGGCGCCGGTCGATGATCGTCGACCCGCCCAACGGCCGGCTGCCCGTCCGTGACGAGGCCCGGGCCATCCGTGACTACAACCTGATCAACCTCACCGACTCGTGGCTGAACCACACCCCGTGGGAGCGGTGCATCACCCGCGGCGTGCCGGGGGGCATCTTCCCGCCGGGCTACGGGGCGGGGTACCAGATCCTGCAGATCCCCGGCCACGTCGTGCTCTTCTACGAGATGATCCACGAGGCCCGCATCATCCCCGTGGACGGCAGCCCCCACCTGCCCGACAGCATCCGCCAGTGGAACGGCGACGCGCGCGGGCGCTGGGAGGGCGACACCCTGGTGGTGGAGACCACCAACTACAACGACCAGGGCACCATCGGCACCAACATCGCGACACGCGGCGTGCGCGGCATTCCCCAGAGCGAGAACCTGCGGGTGGTCGAGCGGTTCACGCGGAACGACGACGACACCATCAGCTACGAGGTGACCGTCGACGACAACACCGTGTTCACCTCGCCGTGGACGGTGGCCATGCCCCTGAACCGGGACACCACCTACCAGCTCTTCGAGTACGCCTGCCACGAGGGCAACTACGGGCTGGAGAACAGCCTGCGGGCGGGCCGGGCCGAGGACGCGGCGGCCGCCGCCACGCAGCAGTGACCGACCCGACGACGTTTGCGTGATGGTGTCGGACGGGGGATCCATAGTCCGGTTTCCCCGTCCACCACCGGCTTCCGGCGCCACCGGCTCCCGCCGGGGCGTGGTGGATCATCCCTTGATGCATCGACGTGTCGCGCCGGCCTTCCGAACTCAGGGGCGACAGTCTCCCGAACTCGCTGCCGCCGAGTCTGGCCGCGCAGGTCGGCTCAGGCTGCGTACGCCAACTGGACCTCTGGCGAGCGCGCCGTGATGACGTCGGCCGGGGCGTTCGGTCCCCGCGGTCCGTCGTGAGGGGCCGCCTGCCGGATCCGCTCGTGTAGGATCCCCGCGTGACTCACGACTACGTCATCGTCGGGGCGGGCAGCGCCGGCTGCGTGCTCGCCAACCGGCTGTCGGCCGACCCCGGCGCCAGCGTGCTGCTGCTCGAGGCGGGGGGGAAGGACGACTACTTCTGGATCGACATCCCCGTCGGCTACCTCTACACCATCGGCAATCCCCGCACCGACTGGTGCTACCGCATCGAGCCCGACCCCGGGCTCAACGGCCGGACCATCCTGTACGCCCGCGGCCGCGTCCTCGGCGGCTGCTCCTCGATCAACGCGATGATCTACATGCGGGGGCAGCGGAGCGACTACGACCACTGGGCGTCGCTCGGCAACCGCGGCTGGGGCTGGGACGACGTGCTGCCGGTGTTCATGCGGTCGGAGGACTACCAGCACGGCGCCGACGAATGCCACGGGGTCGGCGGCGAGATGCGGGTCGAGGAGCGCCGGGTGAGCTGGGAGATCCTCGACGCGTGGCGCGACGCGGCCGAGGAGTGCGGCATTCCCAAGATCGCCGAGTTCAACCGGGGCGACAACTTCGGCAACGCCTACTTCCAGATGAACCAGCGCGCCGGCCGGCGCTGGAGCGGCACCAAGGCGTACCTGCGGCCGGTCATGCACCGGCCGAACCTCACCGTGCGGACCGGCGCGCAGGTGCGGCGCATCGCGGTCGAGGCGGGCGACGCGGGGCCGCGGGCGAACGGGGTCGAGCTGCTGGGGGGCGAGCGGCTCGAGGCGCGGCGCGAAGTCATCCTGGCCGCGGGGGCCATCGGCTCGCCGCAGATCCTCCAGCTCTCGGGCATCGGTCCCGGAGCGCTGCTCCAGGCGCACGGCATCGACGTCGTCCACGACCTGGCCGGGGTGGGCGAGAACCTGCACGACCACCTGCAGATCCGCACCATCTACAAGGTCGAGAACACCGTCACCCTGAACCTGCGGGTGAACTCGCTGCTCGGCAAGGCGGCGATGGGGCTGGAGTACCTGCTGTTCAAGACCGGTCCGCTGACGATGCCTCCGTCGCAGCTCGGGGCGTTCGCGCGCAGCGACCCCTCGCGGGCGTCGGCCAACATGGAGTGGCACGTGCAGCCGCTGTCCCTGGACAAGTTCGGCGACCCGCTGCACGAGTTCAACGCGATCACGCCGTCGGTCGCCAATCTCCAGCCGACCAGCCGCGGGCACGTTCGCATCAGTGACCCCGACCCCCTGCAGGCGCCAGCCATCACCCTCAACTACCTGTCCACCGACGAGGATCTCCAGGTCGCGGTGGCCGGCCTGCGGTTCACCCGCCGCATCATGGCCGCGCAGGCCCTGGCCCGCTTCGAGCCCGAGGAGTGGAAGCCCGGCCCCGCCGTCGAGAGCGACGAGGCGCTGGCCGCCGCCGCACGCGATCTCGGCACGACGATCTTCCACCCCGTCGGAACGTGCAAGATGGGCAGCGACCCCCACGCCGTCGTCGACGACCGGCTAGCGGTGCACGGCGTCGCCGGCCTGCGGGTCATCGACGCCTCGGTCATGCCGCGCATCACGTCGGGCAACACCAACGCGCCCACGGTGATGATCGCCGAGAAGGGGGCGGAGTTCGTCATTCAGGATGCGGCGCCGTGAACGCGGGCGATATCGACACGGGCCGTTGGCTGACGGGCGGGGGCTGACGGCATCTCGTCCTTGTCGTCGACGTCGATCTCGACGCCCCTGGAGCGCCGTCGGCTGACGGGCGGGGGCTACGGCATCTCGTCTCCCGGCATGGGCGGCCGGCCGACGCCGGCCCGCGCTAGGATGCGGCGGGCCGCCGGGACGTCGCCTCTGGCCGCCCGCTCGGCGAAATACCGTTCGGTTCGAAGCGCGGACAGCTTCTCGGCGACAGCGACGTTGATCAACTGGTTCACGGCCACGCCTTCCGCCTTGGCGAGCTTCCGCACCTCCTCCAGCAGCGCGGGCTGCAGCCTCAGCGCGAAGTTGCTCTTCTTCATGGTCGTTCCTCCAGTCGACAGAGCGCGTCCGCCGGTCTCAGCACCTGCAAGGCAAAGGTCCTTGCCGGCTCCTTGAAATGCCGAAGATTGAAGGTCACCAGCAGGTCCGCCTGTCCGTTCACGGCCGTCTCCATGACCATGTCGTCCCGCGGGTCCGACAGAATCGGACGCCACAAGTAGAACAGTCTGACGGGCTGGGCGACGACCGCGATGGCATCGAGCAGCGCTTGCACGTCACCCGCCGACAGTCCGGCGGCAGTCAGGTGCTCCGGGCGCGTCAGGACTGCCTCGTACTCGACCAGCAGGGGCACGGAAACCAGCAGGGCGTACTGCTTGTCGAGCGCCCCGGCGAGGAGCCTCCTCGATGCGCCGGCGTCGCTGCGAACGGCCGCGACGAGAACATCCGTGTCGAGCACGATGCGAACGCGCACCATCAGGAATATATCATATGCAATATTGCCTAGATTCCTTGAACAGGCGTGATCTTTACAGTTGAGTCAAGTTCTGGGAGCAGCGCATTCGATGTGGTTTCAGTTGCTCGGTGCTCGACGGTTTACGCGGCGAGGGCGTGCCCGTGCCAAGCGCGGTCGACCTCGCGGTCGTAGATGGCCACGGCTGCACGTAGACGCGTGGTCGACTCGCCGTCGAGGGTCGCCGACAGAACGGGACCCAGAACCCGCGCCTGCGTGCGGTGGTAGGCGAGGGCGACGCACAGCCCTTCGGCCGTGACCCGATATCGCTGGGTGCGCGGAATCCGTTCGATGATGTCCCGCAGCCGGAGTCGGCGCAGGTCGTACGTCATGCGCCCGGCGCCGTAGTCGTCGGGCGCGAGTCCGCACAACGACGCCACCGTCTCGCGCAACTCCCGGTTGCGGAAGCCCTGCGGCATCAGGTCGAACCGCAGCAAGGCCGCGCAGAGCGCCTGCACCCGCGGGTCGCCGAAGCGCAGGGCCGACGCGCGTTGGCCGTCGATGAGTGCCGGGCGGTGCAACCGGTCGAGCACGTCGGCCCGGAGGGTGCAGTCGTGGCTGAGGCGTTGGACGCCGAGCAGGCGTCGGTTGGCGGCGAAGCCGATCTTCTTCAGATCATCGAGGTTCCTCAGCCGGCGGCCGACATCGAAGTCGTACGTGTCGTTGATCACCGTCTCGGTGCGCAGGGCGCGGCCCTCCTTGTGGTACTGCTTGATGCGCGAGTGCTTGTAGTCGACGTGCAGCGACGGAGTGACCCCGTCGGTGATGACGCGGGTGCGATACCGCGAAGGGGTGCGTCGGTTGACGCGCCGGTCGAAGATCAACTGCACGTGGTCGGGCCGACCCATGTCGAGGTTCTCGCGCACCACCTCCTCGAAGAGGACCCGCCCCTGCGCGGGCCGGTCGAAGACCTGGGTCAGAGCGAACTCGGCCTGGAGAATCGAGATGTCGTAGCGGATGCCCTGCCGCCGGTCGCTGTCCGCGAAGGGGTGGGGCAGGCGGGCGAGCCACTTGCGCAGCAGCGCATCGACCTTCCCCGCCGTCAACCCGTCGGCCAGCCGCTGCATCTGTTCGGGGTCCGAGCAGCGCAGGATGCCGTTGTCGAGCGACTGGTACGCGACGCCCCGCTTCGTCAACTGGCGCTTGAGGTACTCGTGCCCGTTGACGCACAGCTTGGCGTTGTAGGGGAAGTACGAGCAGAACTTCAGGAAGAACGGGCCGAAGTTGTCGTCGACGGCGTAGAAGTAGAACTGGTTGACCATCGCCGTCGAGGTGACCAGCCACGGATAGGTGTCGCCGGTGGCGGGGTCGTGGCGGCGTTCGGTGCGCACCACCCGCGCCTTCTCCTGCGCCTTGCCGATGTAGAGGACACCCTCGCCGCCGGCCCAGTTGCGGAGGTACTGCCGGGTCCGGTCGTCCTTGCGCTCGCCGCGGCGGAACGGCACGATCTCGACCCCCTCGCGGGCGGCGAAGCTCTCGATGGCGCCGACGAAACGCCGGGTCATGGGGGCCATCAGGGCCGAGGACGGTACGGCCGCGCCCCGCATCTTGCGGAAGAAGTACGCCGCCCCCGCGGCCCGCTGGAGCAGGGGCACGTAGACGTTGAGGTACATCCGGTCGACGCACTCCAGGGTCAGGGTCGTGTGCTCTGCCAACACCTCGGCGACGGAACGTGCTACCTTCATGGTGGACTCCGGTCGATGGGCTCCTCACCGGCCATTCTACGGCCACCCTCGCCTCCGGGCGACCATGAAGGCGGCTTCGCGCCGCGGCTGGAGCAGCGGTCGGAGTCCGCTTCACCGTCAGCAGACGCCCAGGCCCACATGCCTCGTCGGTCTGAGTTTTCCACCCGGCAGGGCCGGACCCGCGTATGGATGAAACAGGTATCGTGTAGGGGCTTGGCGCTGGCCCAGAGGTCGGCTTTTCCTTGGTGCCGAGAGCTCGTGTCTGAGTTGGACCGGGAGTCCCGCGAGCACCCCATATTGCGAGAACCGGCTTGCCCGGTGAGCGCGCCCAGTAGATTGCGTATCTGCGGACTCCACGCCAGCGCCCTTGCGATCAGGAGGTGACGGATGGAAGTCTTGCATCGCCGATGCGCCGGGTTGGATGTGCACTCGCGGCAAGTGACCGCGTGCGTGCGCGTGGCGGCGGGTAGTACGGTCACGACCGAACACCGCGAGTTTGCGACGACGACGGCGGGCCTGCTCGAACTGTCGGCGTGGTTGACCGAGGCCGGCTGCACGCACGTGGCGATGGAGGCGACCGGCGTGTACTGGAAACCGGTGTGGCACATCCTCGGAGACGAAGAGTCGTTGACGCTGGTGCTCGCCAACGCGCGGCATATCCGGAATGTTCCGGGCCGCAAGAGCGACCAGAAGGACGCGGCCTGGATCGCCGACCTGCTGGCGCACGGGCTGATTTCGGGCAGCTTCGTGCCGCCGGCCCCGATTCAGGAACTGCGCGACCTGACGCGGACGCGCAAGCAACTCGTCGCTGAGATCGCGCGGCACACGCAGCGGCTGCAGAAGACGCTCGAAGACGCGAACGTGAAGCTGACGCGCGTGGTCACCGACATCCTGGGCGCCAGCGGCCGGGCGATCCTCGCGGCGCTGATCGCCGGGGAGACCGACCCCGAGCGGCTGGCCGATTGCACCACCGGGCGCCTGAAGGCGGGCCGCGCGGACATCGTCGCCGCGGTGCACGGCCGGGTGACGGCACATCATCGCTTCCTGCTGGAACTGCACTTGGCGCAGATCGATGCGCTGAGCGCCAGCGTGCAGAAGGTCGAGCGGCAGGCCGACGAGGTGCTGCGCCCTTTTCGCGAGGCGGCCGACCGGCTGACAACGATCCCCGGGGTCAGTGAGACGGTCGCGCGGGTGATCATCTCCGAGGTCGGCATGGACATGACGCAGTTTCCCAGCGCGGGCCATCTGGTCTCGTGGGCGGGCCTGTGCCCCCGCCTGGACGAGAGTGCGGGCAAGCGCCGCTCGACCCGGATCCGTCATGCGACCCCGTGGCTGAAGACGGCGCTGGTCCAGGCCGCGTGGGCGGCGACACGGAAGAAGGACAGCTACCTGCAATCGCAGTTTCGGCGCCTCAAAGGCCGGCGCGGCCCGAAGAAGGCGATCATCGCGGTCGCCTCCTCCATGCTGACCGCGGTCTATTTCATGCTCCGCGACGGGCAGGATTACCACGACCTCGGCGGTCGCTACCTGGCCGACCGCGACAAGGAGCGCGTCAAGCAGCGCCTCCTGCGGCGGCTGCACGATCTCGGCGTCGTTGTCGAAGTGAAGGCCGCATGAATCAGTGAGCAACCGGTGAGTTTCCCAGTAGTAGGCGGAGCCTCGCTAGTCTTGGACCCGGCGAAGTACAGTGAGGGAGGCGCCGGTGTGCGCGTGAGGATCATCCAGGTCGACGCCTTCACCCGCGAGCCCTTCGGCGGGAATCCGGCCGCCGTCTGCGTGCTGCCGCGGCCGGCCGACCCGGCATGGATGCAGCGGGTCGCGCGCGAGATGAACCTGTCGGAGACGGCGTTCCTGGTGCGCCGCGAGTCGAGCGAGTACGACCTGCGGTGGTTCACCCCGGCCGTCGAGGTGGACCTGTGCGGCCATGCGACGCTGGCCGCCGCCCACGTCCTGTGGGAGGACGGCCACCTCGCGCCGGCTGCTCCCGCTGTCTTCCATACGCGCTCGGGCCGGCTGTCGGCGGAGCGTCGCGGCGACTGGATCGAGATGGACTTTCCGGCCGAGCCGGCCGAGCCGGCCCCCGTGCCGCAGGGGCTGGCCGACGCGCTCGGCGCCGAGGTGGTCGACTTCGGCCGGAACCGCTTCGACGGTCTCGTCGAGGTCGACAGCGAAGCGACGGTGCGGCGGCTCGCTCCGGACGTCCGCGGTCTCGGCGCCCTGCCGGTTCGCGGCGTCATCGTCACGGCTCCGAGCGAGACCGAGGGGTTCGACTTCGTGTCGCGCTTCTTCGCCCCGCGCGCCGGCGTGGACGAGGATCCGGTCACCGGCTCCGCCCACTGCTGCCTCGGCCCCTACTGGCGGCGCCGGCTCGGCCGCGACGCGTTCACGGCGTGGCAGGCGTCAGCGCGCGGCGGGGTGGTCAAGGTCGCGGTGGCGGGCGACCGGGTCCTGCTGTCGGGCCAAGCCGTCACCGTCCTGTGCGGCGAGCTTCTGGCGTGACGTCACGCGGGTCACGCGGTCGCCGTGTCTCTGGCGGCGGCCGCTGCCCCGACAACGAGTTGAGCGCTCCGGCCGCCGCCGCGAGACGCCGGCTCGAATCCGTCCTGACGGAGATGGCTGGAAGGTACGGCGAGCCGCCAGCCGCAGGCGGGCGACGTCGCGCCACTTCAGCGCTTGAGGCCCAGATCAGGGCTGACGTCGTGGAGCAGCTTGTCGATCGACTCCACGGTGTCCGATCCGACGTCCTTCACGCCGGCTCCCAGCTTCACGCCGAGCCGGAACTCCAACGGCAAGCCGGCGGCGGCCTTCACGATCTCCGGCAGCGCGTCGACCAGATCCTGCAGAGCGGCGGGATCGAGCACCGCTGACGATGCGTATCCAGTTGTCGTTGTGGAGACGGTCGGGGTGACCGAGGTCGGGTCGAACGCGACGGGCGGCCTTAGCGTCACCGTTGCCGCGCCGGCCACGTCGCACGGCCACGCGCCGCTCCCCGGCGCGGTCTCCAGCCAGCGGGACACGAGCGCGTCGTCGACGGCCCGGCGCAGCACCGCCCAGGGGATGGGACGGCCCTCCTGCCCGGCCAGGGCCACGGAAAGCGCCAGCACGGTCGTTGCGCCCGACGTCCAGGCGTCCGGCGCGGCGTCCGGCATGAGCCGCTGCACCGGCAGCGGGTCCAGCGGCGCCCGCAGCGTGGCCGCCGCGGTCAGGACGCCGGCCGGCAGCGGCTCGCCCTGGAAGCTGGCCGGTCCGTTCAGCAGCCAGAGGCTGCCCTGCCGCACCGCCTCGGCGACGGCCGCTTCGACCGCGCTCGCGGGACACGCCGGGATGGCGACCGGCTCCTCGTAGCCTTCGCGCGGCGCCATCACCGTCCGGCCGCCCGAGAAGTAGTCGATCACGGCGGCGACCGCGACCGAGTCGCCGGTCCAGAGATCGGGCAGGATTCCGGGCCCCAGGACGGCCGGGTCGAGGTCGGACAGCGTCGCGCCGCCGGGCAGGAAGAGCTCCAGGGCCGGTTCCGAGCGCGCCGCCTCGTCGATCGGCGTCCGCCACCAGGTCTTGACCGTCCGGTCGGGGCGGGGGAGCGCCGCCACGAACAGCCCGTCCCGCACGCCCCGGTCGATGGTGGCCAGGATCTCCTGCGCACGGAGCATCTTCGGCAGCCGCGGGTGCTCCGCGAACGCGCTCGCCAGGTCCTTGACGCGGCGTGACGGCTCGTCGTCGCGCCACAGATCGTACGGCCCGCCCGGCAGCAGCGCCTCGGCGTTGATCGCCGTCTCCTGGATGCGCGAACGCCGGTCGGCCTTCACGGTCGCGAACAACGGATCCGAGCCGATCGTCACCCGGAACGCCTGGACCTCGTTCTGCGGATTCACGGTCACGACGATCGCCCACGCCTGCCGGACCGCCTCGGGAATCCGCCGCCGGGCCTCCCCCGTCCAGGCCGCCAGCATCTCCTCCCGCACCGGATCCTGCGGCTGCCCCTCGAGCTGGTTCTGCACGTCCTCCCAGCCGAGGTACTCGCGGACGCGCGTGCGGGCGACGTCGAGTCCATCGGTCGACGGCGCCACCAGCACCACGGCGTTGCGCCGGATGCGGGGGCGGTCCGGGCCGGTCGTCTCGTCGATGAAGCGTCGCGCCGCGCGGCTCGGCCGGCCGGCGTTCGAAACAGCCGCCGGCGGCAGGACGGCGAAGTGAAAACCGCCGTCGTCCTCGACGTCGCGGGGCCGTTCCGGCAGCATGTGCACGCGCGCGCCGAACGCCCGCGTCCCCTGGGTCAGGCTCTTCGTCGCCCGGACCTCGGCCAGCAGCTTCAGCTCCACGGCTTCCGCCGTCACCCGGTTGGCGCAGGCGTCGTGGTGCATCTGCTTCAGGTTGGGCCGGTTGCCGAGCCGCCACGCCTTCGGCAGCGGCGGCGCCGCGCCGCCGATCGCCGCGTCGCTCCCGAACTCGGTCTCGTCCAGGAACCACGACAGCTCCGTCCAGCGCCGCAGCCCCTGTTCCAGCTCGATGCGGTCGGGGCGCGTCGCGCCGGCCAGGCCGATCAGTTCCGGCGTGTGCGCCTTCTGCCCGATCGGCTGCGAGGCGAGGAACACCGTGCAGACCGCCTGCTCCAGCTCGCGGCCCTGCAGTCCGCGCTGCTCGTTCTGGATGGTCCGCGCCTTGGCCAGCTCGCCTTCCAGGATCGCCGCCCAGTCGTGCCCGCGGCTCTCGGTCACCTCGCGCGTCGCGATGCCGGTCAGCTCGCGCGCGGCCTCGGCGATGCCGGTTCGGTCGGGCGCCCGCAGGAACACGTTGGGACCGACCAGGGGCGACGTGTCCCACGGCTCGGCGTCGCGCAACGCGATCGCGAACGTGCGCAGGATGCCGCGCGTCCGCTGGAACCGGTCGAGCTGCGTCCAGCGCGTGTAGAAGAGGTCGGTCAGGTCGGGGTGGAAGGGATAGCCGCGCGCGAACCGGTCCTCCACGTGCTTCCGATCCTTGCGCACGGCGTCGTCCACGGACGCGAGGTTGCGCACCGCGGTCGTCACGTGCGGCAGGAACGCGTCGGCGTCGGCGATCGACGCCGGCGTGAAGAAGCGCCGCCGCAGCACCTCGGCCACGTCCTCCCGCTGGACCGGCTGGACCCCTTCCTCCTTCTGCCGATTGAAGATCGCGGCGATCTGCGCGCCGACCGCCTTCCCGGTGTCGTCGCTCTTCTCCGGGTCGGACGCCAGCAGCGACGCGACGAGCGCGCAGCGGTCGACCTTCGTCACCGCCTGGCACAGATACTGGAAGAAGTCGATCAGCCGGCCGCGCCACGCCTCGTCCACCGCGACCTTGCCGCGGGCGAACATCAGCACCTCGTCGATCAGCACCAGCGTCGCCAGCCCCTCGGCCTGCGGCCGCGACAGCAGATCGACCAGCAGCGGCTCGGCCGGCGCCGTCTCGCGCTCTTCGTCCCGGCCCTCCGCATGCAGCGCCCGGATCCCGGCCGCGCCGGCGATCTGGAAGGCAAGCACGCTCCACGGATGCTTCAGCCACCGCAGCTCGCCCCGCGGCCCGCGCACCTCCATCCCCTTCTCGACGTCCAGCTTGTCGAAGGCCAGCGCCGCCACGCGCGCCGGCGGCAGCGGGGCGCCGGCGTGGGACTTGAACTGCTCGACCGCGGGCAGGTCGGGCAGCGCCTCCGGATCGTGGGCGAGATGGCGGAGCGTCACCAGGGTGTGCGTCTTGCCGCCGCCGTAGGTCAGTTCGAGCTGGCGCACCGCCTTCGTGTTCCGGCCCGCGAGCCGCAGCACGACGTCCCGGGCGAGCTCGCGCAGCGCGAAGGTGGGAAAGGTCAGCGCGAAGAACCGGGCGGGATCCTCGTATATCGGCCGCGCCCCCCGCTGCATCATCACGTCGTGCAGGTCGGCGGCGAAGTCTGCCAGCGACAGCTCGCCGGTGCGCACGTCCTCGCGCAGCTTCACGACGCGGTGCCAAGGGGTCCAGGGGAGCTTCTGTGTCATCTGTCGATCTCGTTCAATCGTCACGGACGATGGCCTTGAGCCGCCGGGCCAGGGCGTCGAAGTCGTCAGGGCATTTCCGGCAGATGGCGTCGATTCGGCGGGCGGCTTCTTCGCCCAGCGCACTCCGGCCGCCGTCAGGACCGCCGTCGACGCCGCGGTTCTTCGCCAGCACGTCGAAGTACCGCTCCTTGACGTCCACCGCGGCGCGAACGTCCGCCCAGTTCCAGTCCGGCGGCAGCTCCAGCCCGGCCAGCGCCCACGTCTCGATCTCCTCCCACGCCTCGGCGCCAAGAAAGCGTTCATCGAACTCCTCTTCGAGCTGATCGAGTCGCTGGCGCCGACCGGTGTTGCCGTCGCGGTCGATGCAGAGCAGTATGACCTGCACCCTGCCTCCGTAGCGGTCAACGATTTCGGCGATGCGTTCCGATTTCAACGCCTCGCCGACGCCGCCCAGCAGCGGATCCTGACAGACCCGCACCGTCGCGCGCGGCTTGCCCAGCGACGCCAGGAGCCTCGACAGCAGCGGTTTCAGGATGAACTGGTCCTTGCGGAAGTCTTCGGGAACGATGAGAACCGTCATGCGTCCGAGTCCCCGGCGTCTTCCGTGAACGCGATCATGTCCTCCATCCAGCCTCCCATCAGCAGCCGTCCCAGGCCCTGGGACGTTCGCAGCTTCCCGGCATCGGGCAACTCGGCTACCGGTCGGATGATCGCGTCGGTCGCAGCCTCGGGGCGGCAGACCACGGAGGTATGCCTGAACGTCGAGTCGTTGACGGAGGTCAGCAGCCCGGGCGAGTGCGTCGTGGTGACGACCTGCACGCCGCCCGCGGCGGTCTGCTTCTCGATCAACTCCAGCAGCAGCCACTGCCGCGCGGGATGGATGCCGTTGTCGAGCTCTTCGAAGAAGTAGAACCTGGTCGGGTCGTCCGCGAGCAGCGCCGCCAGCATGGCGAGGAAACGCAAGGTGCCGTCGGAGATGCTGTACGCGGAACACGTCCTGCCACCCTTCTCCACCACGACGAGTTGTACCAGGCCGGTGACCGGATCGACCGGGAACTGGAGGTCGTCGACGTCCATCGGCGTGAGCGCACGGACCCAGTCGATCAGTCTCCGACGCCGTTCCGGATCGGCGCAGATCTGGCGCAGCACGGTCGGCAGATTCTCGCCGCTGTCGCCCAGGATCATCTGTCCCGGAAACGAGGGTTGGCGCATGCGGTCCGGGATCATGTCCAGAAAACGCATGCTCGCCAGGGCGTCGATCACCCGTTGAGCGTCGTCCTTGTGGGACTTCGCCAGCCACTTGTACTCTCCGACTTGCGTCAACGCCGGCTGATCGGACCGTACGGCTACCGAATGCCCCTGCTCTCGTTGCGTTCCGATCTTCGCCATGCGCAGCGACAGACGCGTTTCGTCGCACTCGGTGAGCGGACCGCCGTCGAGGGGGCGGCTCGTGTAAACGGGTTCCCAGCCCCCGGAGCCCCCGGTCGACAGCTCCTCGCGAGCGACGCGAAAACTACCGGCATCTCCTCCGCCGCGAGACACTTCGATGCGATAGCATCCGTTGATACCACCAAGCTTCAGTCGGATTTCCAGGGCGAACCGGGTTCCGGGTTCGGTCTCGGCTACGCGGGCGACTTCATTCGGCGCGCCGCGAACCGACTGCCACTGGAAGTGACCGCCCGGTCCCCACTTGCCTCCGAGAATCTCCGCCAGAGTATAGCCGCGTCCGATTCCGTGGAGGAACCGGAAAGCGTCACCGATGTTGCTCTTGCCGCTGCCGTTCGCGCCCACGAGCACGGTGAACGGACCAACGCGGAGCGTCTCGTCGGCGAAGTTCTTGAAGTCGATGAGGCGCAACAAGGTGATCATGGCTCCCCTCCAAGTCGTTGCAACGCCAGACTGTCATGCGGGCACGACGCCGCCGCGCGCCGCGACGTGGTTCGACAGCGTTCCAGGAACCAGCCATCGATAGGTGTTCTCTGGCGGTTGCGAGCGCGCGGCTATTCCTCGCTCGCGCGAGGCTGCGAGGGATCTCCTGAGATCACACGCGCTCACGGCTTGCCGGCCAGTCCATCGGGCCTAGTCGAGTCAGCGCGCGAAGCCATCCGCCAGCCGCACAGTGTGGATTCGCATGACGCTGTCACCGTCGCCACACCATCGGATCGCCACCCCACTGTCTCAGTGCCCTCACGGCTCCACATGCCAGCGACTACTCCAGCCCATCTCGTGCAGTTCACCTGCTAGCCACCTGTGTGCAAGCGCGGTCGCAGGACGGCCGTGAAATACGTCCAAAGCGTACGACCCTACTATCGGGACAAGCGTCGTCGCGGACTCCGGTCGAACTTGGCACAGGTTACTCTGTTCTTCCTTCCAATAGGAAAACACGTCGAACGCCTCCTCCGGTCCCAGATCGAATGCAACCTCGGACTTCTCACCAAACGGAAGAGATCGGCTGCGTATATCTAGGCCAGGTCCGCGGTCCGTCGCCCCTCCCTCTCCGGACAAGACTAACCGTCCTTCCAGTCGGACCGGCATGAGCCGGTACAGTTGTAGTCTGCCGCTGAATGCACCAAACCACTTATCGACCATCGCCCTGTAGATACGTAACGCCGCCGAATACACCGCGACTGTTCTGTCAAGCAGTCGTTCACCACTATACAGGTTCCACACCCAACCGCCACTGCCTGGAAACCGATCCGCTGACGGCCAGGGATCCTCGATCAGACGAGCGCCGCCGTCGAGCAAGGTCCGCAAGTGACGTTCCACAAGCGCTACTTCAAGATTCGAAAACTCTGCCGTTCCAACGCTGACACTCATCCATCGCGCCATCGGATCGTCGATGTAGCGGTTGAGCACAACGACACGGTTGAGCACCTCCCGAAGGCTGATTGGCGTTGCGTCCAGACTTCCCTGTCGTTTCACCGCAAGAGCCAGAACCCACGCAAGTTCACGTGCTGCGTCATCTGACTCAGAAGCGAACCACTTGAGCTTCAACGCATCAGACAGAGACTCCACCAGCAGCTTTTTCGTCATCGACCACGGCCAGCTCTTAGGGAAAGGAAATTTTTCCGTCAACGTTAGAGTGTGCCAACTCGACCCCCGGTTCACTGCGCCGTTGCGCCAAGACGTTGTGGCAATGTGGCGCTCGCGTACGATCCGGACAACAACGTTGCGGGCGCGACTGTTCTGCGTCACAGGGCCTGTGACCGGAAACAGTTTGCCGAAGCCCTGCTTCCAGGCATCCATTGCGTCCTTAACGAGTCGCGCCGTTTCCATCTCCGACTCCGGAAAAACGCCGGCATCGTCGTCGCGTTGCCAGTTGTCGTCGGTCTCCGCCATCACCGAGCTTGCGAGTCCGGGATCCGACCACGCAAGCTTGCGCATCAGCGCGTGCTGGACCTCGCTGTCCTCGGAACTGATTGCGATGGCAAGAGGAATTATCCATCGGTCTGAGAACCTCGAAATGTCGTCAAGTAGGACGGTTCGTTCCATGATGGCCCTTGCCGCATACCACTCCCGGAATATGGACAGAGTAAAGTCAACAAATCCATCGTGTTCGTCGACCAGCCGGGAATCGGTCATTAGAACTTGATCGAACCGCCGAACGCTGACTGCGGATTTGGGCACACGTCGTCCCGCACTTATGGTCTTGACAGCCAATAATTGCAGTAGTCGGTCGACCGTCGCCGCATCATCTCGAGACGGGGGCAACGCGTCTTCAGCAAGACTGCTTACCAACTGATTCCTTCGCAAGAGGTGGAGATTGGCCGTGCGACGCAACTCTGTCCCAATCATGACCGCGAATAGAGGGTGTCTTGCGGCATCCCGCACCGATTCCGACCATGCGTGACATTCCGGTAACGTTACCTGTCGGCCTGCAATCCTGCTCATGAGGTGGATCGCTGAGTCGTCATCGTGAGCCGGCATCTTGATTGAACGGCGGACATCCTTCAGACCCGGCAACTTCCTGCTTGTCACGACGCCGGTTAACTTTGCGTTCGCAGCATCCGCGTACGCTTGCACCTGAGCGATCAGGTCGTTGGCACGTGTCACGCCGATTTCGTCAAGTCCATCTATGACAAAAAATACGGGTTGTATGGAGGGCTGACAAAAGCCATGACTCATTCGATGAATATAGTCACTCAGGGGTTCCCGCAGATCCCTGGCATTTACGAACAGTGGGAACGGTTGGGACGAATCTTGCAACGCACGAGAAGCGGCATGTTGATACAGACGAGAAGCGGCAAGCGTCTTGCCCGTCCCGACATCGCCGATGATCAACGTTACGCCGGGATCCGGCGATTGCAGCACGTCGCCAAGGGATTCGTCGCTGGCAAGTTCGGCGGCAACCTCCTCCGGGACACCGAGTGTGGTCCACATCTGCTTGCAGTTCGCGAGGGATAAACGCCGCAATTCTGTAAGCCGGTGTTTGCGCGCCGGCGAAACCGGGTTGCGGAGCCCCCTGATGAATTCGTCGGATACTGCGGCTTTGAGGTGCGAAGCAAAGTGGGTAACATCCTGCACACTCTGCCACTTCGCGTATGTAGATACGTTGTCGATCAGCTCGCGCGTTGTCTCATCGCGGTGAGCCGTTGGAAATTTGAATGCGAGCAGCCTTCTTCCGGCAGCGATGCAGGCATTGATCTCGCTGACGACTGGAGGAGTCGTCTTGGCGCCTATCAACCATATGACAAAATCTGCCTCTTCGACCTTTCGAAGATACGCGTCAGTCGGCGGTTCTGAACTTGCCGGTGTGAATTCAAACGCCCAGGGACGGATAGAGCTTAATTCACGGAGGGCAGTGACGGCAGTTTTGCGTGCACACTTCAGTTCATCCCCCATGACGCTGCTGATGAAGACCAGCAGATCTGGTTCGCCACTAGAGAGGGTGTTGGAATCAGGTGCGTCATCCATAGAGAACAGAACCATCAGCAACGATTACCAGGGGACGGACAGCGCGTTGTATTCGCGGCTCCCGTCGCGATTACCAGTACAAACCGAATCCTCGCAAGCATCGGCCGATTCGCGCGATGGGCGCCTGGCAGCCGACGGGTGAGAACGTTTCATGAACATGATACAGGATATCAGCATGATGCGAACACAACGTAGACGCCGGTCGGTCAGGACTCGTCTCGGAGCGGCATCGTCGGCTGGCGCGCTGCGGAGATGCCACCGCGCGCCGCGATGTGGTTCGAAAGCGATTCGAGGATCGCGCGTTCGTCGGAACCGGCGCTGGCGAGCTCGATCAACGCCTGCAGCAGCCGGGCGAAGAGGGCATGGCGCTTCAGGCCGCGGTCGTCGAGATAGTCGTTGACCTTCGCTTCTTCGGCGGCGTGCCAGAAATGCATCAGCCGGTGGGCCGAGTCGATCAGCGGCGCGGGACGGCCGTCCGGCATCCGGTAGCCGAGCGACTTCGCGGTGCGCCGGCTCCACGGCTTCAGCCTGACCCGGCTTCCGGCGCCGGGACCGTCCGGCGCGCCGGCGTCCTCGTCAGCGTCCGGTTCGTCGTCGCCCGCTTCGCCGTCGGCGGCGCGGGCGCCACGGGCCAGCACGTCGTAGCGATCCGTCAGGTCGCGGTCCGACAGGTTGCAGGAAATCGCATACAGAATGCAGGCGCCGATCGGGGCGTCGCCCAGGCCGAAGTCGTTGCGGTGCAGCAGGTAGTACGTCGTGACGTCGTCGAGCCCGCTGGTCGCCTCGGCGTTGCCGTCGTGCGTCAGCACCCGGCCGAC
The DNA here is from genome assembly GCA_965215105.1 of Vicinamibacterales bacterium. GTDB lineage: Bacteria > Acidobacteriota > Vicinamibacteria > Vicinamibacterales > UBA8438 > JAJEEA01. The sequence continues at coordinate 2,792,370 of OZ244051.1, read as the reverse complement.
GACGAAGTCGACGACGAACCGCCGCACCGCCCGGAGGAACGCCGACACCGTCAACTGCGCACCGACGGCGTCCGCCCTCTTCACGACCGGATACTTCGAGAACGCCTCCAGCGCCGGCCCGGTCGCCGCCCACACGAAGTCGGGGCCGCGGATGCCGGCGTCCCAGAAATCGCGGAGCTGCTGCGAGATGTTCTCGCGCATCTCGGCCAACACCGCCGTGTCCCAGCCCGCCCGCGCCGCCGGACGCTTGCGGCAGACGATCCAGATAGATGAAGCGAGAGCGGCGGACTGCATGGCGCGCGTTCGCGCCAGCCGCTCCGTCTGGATCGGCCACGAACCGTCCACCACGAACCCGGCCCGGATCAGCGCCGAGACCAGCGTCTCCCAAGCGTCCGGCGACTTGTTGGCGAAGACGATCACCAGCCGGCCGTCGTCCCGCAGCGCCGCGTGGAACCGCGAGAACGCCCGCGCCATCCCGTCCTCGTAGTTCCGCTTGGACGCCGCCCGGTCGCCGTCGAAGCGCGCCGCGTCGTCGATCAGCTCGCCGTCGTTGGCCGCGGCGTTCCACTTCGGGCCGAGCGGGGTCTCGAAAGCCGCGTCGATCGCCGGCGACAGCCCCCGCAGGGTGCGCCGCAGCCAGACGTGGAAGAAGTCCATCAGGTCGGAGTACGGAATGGCGTCGTAATAGGGCGGGTCGGTGCAAATCAGGTCGAAGCCGCCGTTGTCGTCCGCGGGGGACAGCGCCGTGGCGGCGGACTGCCGCTGCGCGTCCTCGACAGCGCGGACGACGGACGCACCATCAGGACCATGAGGGGCGCCCCGCGGTGCGGCGGCCGACTGCCGTTGCATACCCTCGACGATCCGGGACGCCCGGCCGTCATCCGGGGCGCCCTGCGGTGCGGCGGCCGACTGCCGTTGCACGGCGGGCGCGGGCGCGGCTCGGGTGGCGGCGAGCAGGTGCTCGCACACCTCGGCCGTCCACTCGACCGCCTGGACGAAACCGCCGCTCGTATCCGCCAGCGGACACGCCTCCACGAAGTCCCAGACCATCGGCAGTGCGAAGCGGGCGAACGTGCTGCGGACGTTCTCGGGATCGTTGGTCCAGGTCGCCAGCAAGCTGCCACGATCCGCCAGACGGCTGATCGTCGGCGTCAGAATCGCGACCAGCGCCTCACGCCACGCTGCCGGCCAGGCGGCCATCGTCTCGGCCAGACGGCGTGTCTCCTGGACGAACGTGCCGAGGGCCAGGAGCTGGCGGTTCGTGAAGAGGGTGCGCCACGCGTCGAAGCCGTAGCCGTCGACCGAGAAGGCTCGCGACGCCCCGACTCCCGCTTTCGGCGTCGGCTCGTCGGGCAGACCGAACGGGACGTCCGCGTAGAGCGTGTCGAGGTCCGCCTGCTCCACGCGCGCCGCCTGCAACTCGTGCTCCGTCGGCCGCCGGTACTCCTTGCCGCGCGGTCCGTCGACCACGACCGCGGTCATGACGGCGCCCAGTCGGCCGGCACGCCCGTCGAGACGGAGATCCTGCATCGTCATGATGGCCTGACACAGGGGGCACTGCGCGCCGGACCGACTCATCGTGCCGGCGCCCGTCCGCTTGTCGTGCTCGCGCCGTTGCGCGGGACTGCCTTCTCCCCGCGGCACGTCGACGGCGACCCCGAACACGACGCCGGTGTGCTCCGCGTTCGGCGTCAGCGTCAGCAGCACCCGCTTGGCGCCCTTCTTCGCGAGCCAGCGGGTCTTCAGCAGCGGAATCGTCGCGCGGCACCCCTTGCAGCGGACCGTGCGCGCCCACAGATACGCGACGGTCGGCTTCGCCACCCAGCGCGGATTCCGCGGGTCCTTCAGATAGACCGCATCGAACGCCGCGTTCAGCGGTCCGGCGTCGGCGTTGCCGTCCGCATCCGGGGCCAGCAGCGTCAGCGGCCGCGGCTCGAACGGCCGGCCGCCCGGCTTCAGGGCCTGAAACGCCGCGTAGGTCGGATAGCGGCGGGCGAGTCGGCGCCGGGCCTCCGCCAGCACCCGGCGTCCCCACGCGCGGACCTGCCAAGCGAGGTCGGCCTCCAGCGCCGGCTTGGCGTCGAGCAGCTTCGGTTCCGCGGTTTCTCCGTCGTCGCCGAGGCCGAGCGCCGCGAGCTCGCACGTCAGCGCCCGGCCCTTGACGCCCTTCGCCTTCAGAAAGGCGGCCATGAAGCCGCGGTCCCGCAGCGCGAAGTCGGGCAGCGGCCGGGTCTCGCCCGCAAGCCCGCGCGGGTAGTCGAGCGTGCACTTCAGGACGAACCACGCGACCGGATTGATGTCGACCGCCGTGACCTCGCAGCCGAGCCGCATCGCCTCCAGCGGAATGGCGCCCCCGCCCGCGAACGGATCGAGCACCCGCGGCGCGCGCCCGTCGTACGCCTCGCGAATCCGCGCGCGGAACCAGTCGAGATCCGGTTCGTTCTCCGTCTCCCGCTTCCAGTGCAGGATGCCGCCCTTCGTCTCGCGCTTCCGCCGCGCGACCGTCCGGCCGCCGCCGCGCTCGTCCTCGACCGTCTCGACCACCGTGCCCGCCATCCGCCGGTAGATCGCCTGCCGCTCCCGCGCGTTGCCGGGGTCGGGCGTCAGCGTGGCGATCAGCGCTGCCCGGCACGCCGCCAGCGGGCGCCGCGCCGGCCAGATGTGCAGCGTCGAGATGTGCCCATGGCGGACGTTCTTCTCGTGGACGGAGTCGAGGGAGACCTGCTCCAGGGGGAAGGTGACCTCGATGAGGCGTTTGCGGTCGGTCAAGCGTGCTCTCCCGCCGTGTGTCTGCGCCACAGGTAGCTCGCGAACGCGGCGCACGCGCCCAGCATGAACAACGCTTCGTCCCGGCCCACTGCCGTATCCGTCCGGTCAAGCCGCGCATGCCGGATGCCTTGTTCGTCCGACGTGTAGCCGTACAGCTTGCCGAATGCCTCCTTGAGCGCCGGATGCAGCACGCCCCGCCGTTCGAGCGACTTCAGCGCCGGCCCCAGCGTTCTGGATGCCTTCGGATCAAGCTGCCGCGCAACGGACTCGACCGCGTGGATGCTCTCCCGGACGCTCCCCGCCCAGTCGCCGGCGTTGATGCACGCCGCCGCCTCCCGCAGATGCGCCGCGCTGCCGTCCAGTCCGGCCTCTCGGAGCGCTTGCAGAGACTCGACAACCGCCTCACCCTCTTCAGGCGTCGCGGCCGGCAGAATGGTCGGCGGCGGCTCGATGTCGACGGTGTACGCCAGCCTGCATTCCGCGAACGTGCGCTTCATCTTCGCGGCGAAATCCGGCGGACGTCGAGGATGGCGCATGACGAACTGGATCAGGTCGAAGACTTTGTTGAACGGTTGCTCTTCGATATATTTCCGCAGTTTCGCTCGATTCGGGTCGAAGTCCGCGCGCCATTCGTCGAGCGGCTGGTCGTGGTTGACGTGGATTGCCCGCAGAATGTCCGACCAGTCGCCACCAACCCACGACCCGAAGACGAAGGGCTCACGGCTGGTTTCCCTTGATTTCTCAAGTTGAGAAAAAAGCTGGTTCCATATCTGCGTCCGCGCCTCGCGGGGTAACTCCTCCAACTTGAGCGGACCGGGGATATCCCCGTAGCCGTGGGCTTGCGAAAATGTCAGTTTTCTCGGATCGTAACCCACCTCGGTCTCCTGGCTATTGCCCGTGTTGGCTCATTGGCGCGACAGGAGTCGAGCGCTTTCGGACACTTCCAACGTCATGACAACCACCCTCGGAATATGGTCCGTAGCTGATCAACGAAACGCGCGAATGACTTGTCGGCCTGCGCGGCTCGGTAGATGTTCATTCGCTGCACAATGTCTTCGGCGTATTCGAGGCCGCCCAGGATCGGCGTTACGCCAGCGTCGAGGACGGCGTCCATCAGACGCTGTTTGTAGCGCCCGCGGTCGCATTTCTGGTCCGGCGCGTCGCAGCCCTGGCCGACGGTGGCCTTGAACGCGGCGCCGTCGAGCAGTAGCCAGCGCTCGACGTGCGGGTCTGGAATGGCAAGAACGACAGGCGCACGCGCCTCCTGGGCGTGGCGGTCGATCTCCCTGATGCGCTCGTTGAGTCCGTCGCAGTTCGCGTCGGTCGCAACGACGACCAGGTCTGGCGATGGGTTCCCCTGCCGCGCGAGGTCGCGGAGGTAGGCGCGAAGCTCATGAGCCACCTTGCCGCGGCCGCGAACCGTATTCCGCCAGTTGAGCCTTACCGCGGCTCGGTGCTCGTCGGCAATTCGTTGAACCAGCGGCCCGATGATCTGGCGGTGGGCTTCGTCTTCGACGAACAGAGCGATCTCAAGCATCGAAGTCGCCCCGCAGGATGCGCTCGGAGATCGGATACCGTTCGAGGTCATCGGAAAGTGCTTCTCCGATATCAGTGCCGCGCGCCAACGGGCCCCACGTAGAAAACGGATCGATGCGGGTCTGGCCGTCCGTTCGTTGGACCACGAACAGGGAGCGGTTCGACAGCAGGTCGGGCAGGATCGGCGAGTGTGTGGTGACGATGTACTGGCTCTGTTTCAAGCTCTCCCTTGTTTTCAGCAGTTCGGCGATCAACTGGATGCGGCGGGGGTGCACACCGTTCTCCGGTTCCTCGAACCCGACGAGGGCTGGATGTTCGTCCGCTCCCGTCAGCGCCAGGAGTCCGAGCATGCGCAACGTGCCTTCCGACAATACGCGCGCCGGGATCGCAACTCCGCCTTCTTCGATGCGCAGCTCCACTTCGCCGAGATCGCTCACGTCGACCTCGATGCCATCGATGTCCGGCATCAGGGTGTGCAACGCTTTTTCGATGCCTCGGAACTGATTCGGATTGCCCGCCTTCACCGTGTTCAGGAACGCGGCGAGCTCTTCGCCCATCAAGCCTATGTGCCGCACTTCCTTGACGGCGTTGGCCGCGCGCATCCGTTCGCGCGGTTCGAAATAGAAGAATAGCCAGCTCTCCAGTTCACGCCGTGCGGCGATGAGGTGGGGATAGTGCGGCGGATAGTGCGGCAACGAGAGGATGCTGTGATCCAGGAAACGATCGTAGTACGTGGGGTGCGCCTGGCCTTCGTGACGCAGGTGGATCTTCTCACCTTGCCGTTCGAAGAACGGTTTCCGTTTACCGGTCGGCTCGCCCTTGCTGTTCAGGGCGGCCAGGTACTCGTCGGCTACGCGCAGGACGCCCGACTTCGGCAGCATTTCGATCTCGATCCGGTAGCGCAGGTCGCGTTCGCGCACTCGGGCCGGCTGTTTGCTGGAACTCCTGGCGGAGGCCGGGGTGAAAGTACTTGGCTTCAGAGACACTGGCCGGCGCATGTCCCGTATCAACCGGTCGACGGCGTCAACGACCGCGTCCGACAGGCTCAGATCGGCCTCGATGGAGAACAGCAGCCGCTCCTGCTCGACCAGACCCTTGATTCCCATTTTGCCGATGCGGAACGATTCGAGCGGCTTGCCGCGGTACGGCGGGTCGAAGGCGTCCTTCAGGGTCCGGCTTGCGCCAAGTTTGGAAAGCAACTGGAGCGCGTCGAGGAAGTTGCTCTTGCCGGCGGCGTTCGGCCCGAACAGCACCGTCAGCCGCTCGAGCCGCACCTCGACGTCGGCCAGCGACTTGTACCCCCGGATGTGAACGCGTTTCAGCATGCCGCCCTTCCGGATTTGCGCTTCGGGTGTCCGAGCCGTCGGAAACGTGATCGAGGCGGCTTCCTCAGATTCTTGAGCCGCACGGCGGGGCGTCTCTTGAGCCGTTGACTGTTGGGGTCGACCTCGATGCCGACCGACGCCAAGGCGGTCACCCCGAGCAGCGGTTCGGCTTCCGCCTCGCCGAAGAGGATCGTGCCGCCTACGGTCTCGCCCATGAACTCGATCTCGCCGACGGTGACCTCCATCGTGATCTCCCGGCCGTCGGCCAGCTCGGACACGCGGCGGCCCTTCGGCCGGAGGCCGATGGACTCCAGGTGCGGCCGGGGGACGAGCGAATCGGTGGCCCCGTATCGACCAGGAACAGCCCTTCCGAGGCTCGGTCCGGATCGGCCGGGTTGCGGATGGTGACGGTGACGTGTATCGCTCCCATGTTCAGCGTTCCCTTCGGACATGTCCCGGTTGCCTTCGGCGGGCCATCGTTCGGCGCACCGTGGAGCCATCCTTGCGCACTCCCCCGTCTCACTCGCACGTCCGAGACGAGCACGTCTCGGTCAAGCAGCGAACGGAACGACTTCCAGCTCCGTCGACCTGTCAACCCCGGACAGCAGTTCATCGACCTTCGCCATGACCGGGTCCTCGATGAGGTACTCGATGCATCCGTCGCATTGCATGACGGGCAGTTTCTTGATGACGACGATCGTGCGGTCGCTCACCTTCAGCGGAAGATCGGTCGTGATGCTGCGAAGCGGCGCGCCGCACACCCGACACTTCATGGTTGCGGTCTCCTTGTCTTCATGTCGGATTCCCAATCGTTCGGACTTGGGCGGTACGAAGTGACGACACGTACGCTGTCATCCGCCACGTCCGCCGCGAACAGTACGTGAAAGGCGGCGTCCGCCGTGGCCGCCAGGACGAGGTAGCTCGGCAGGTACTTGTCCTCCGGATACGCCTCGACGAGCTCGTACGTGCCGGTCGCCTCGCAGATGTCTCGTCGAGAAATGTGGCGTCCGGCTAATCGCATGTTCACATGATACGTCCAGTAGATGCGGTGTTCCAGGACGCAGCGCACGATGAAGGCGAGCGGGTCTTCGGGAACTGTACGGTCCGGTGACACGGTGCGACCGGTCATCGCGGCTCGGTCTCCTCCGCTTCTTGCGCAGCGGCGTATACCGACGACGCCGGGATCGAGTAGGCGGAGAACTCCCGGCTCCTGGGCAGCAGCTTCGCGAACGGGTCGCGGACCCGCACCAGCCGCGGCCGGGGCGTGGCGCAGTCGTAGACGGCGTAGAGCCAGTAGCCGTCGCGCAGGTTGCACGCCTTCGCCCACTCGTTCTCGGACAGCTCGACGTCGCCAGCGCGGGCCCGGCCCTTGACCTCGATGGCGCGACGGGCGCCGGCCGGGGCGACCGACAGCAGGTCGAAGCCCGGCCAGTCGCCGAGCCCGGCGCGGCGCGCCTGCTCGGGGCGTGAGACGTCGTGGACCGTGGCGCCCGACGCCTCTTCGTGGGCCTGTGCGATCCGCATGGCGATCTCCTCGACCTGCACGTCGTGCCGTCGCCGTTCCTCCGTGTCGGCCGTCGGGAGCACCAGCGCGTGCGCGATGATCTCGCAATCTCCTGCGACGACGAGGGACGGCTCCATCCGCACCCGCCGCAGACGTCGGTCCTTGTCGGCCGCGAGACGGCGTTGCTCGTTCTTGATCTTCGGGAGCTCCGCCGCCGCCCCCGCATCGCCGCCGCGCGCCTTCCGGCTGACGTGCTGTCGCCTGGCGATCAGCTCGGCCGTCCGGTGGTCGCAGCCGCGGGCGGTCCAGTCGAGCCGCTCGGGTAGCGACTGCTCGATGCGCGCGCGGTGCTCGTCGACCAGGCGGCCGAGCGCATTGCTCCGCAGCCAGTCGTCGGCGTCGTCGGTCAGCCGGTGCGCCATTCGCGCCAGCGGCACGCTGCCGGGTGCCACGTTGCGCGCGCCGCGCAGCAGCAACAGGTGCTCCAGCGGACAGGGTTCGATGGCGCCGTCGCCGTCCTGCCGCAGTCCGATCAGGCGGCTCTCGACGATCTCGAAACGCCCTTCTGCTCCGTCGGCCGGACCGGGCGCAGGCATCACCTCGCGGCCTGCCGATTCGACCGTCATCGGGCAGCGCACCACGGTCACCCGGGCGAGGTGGAAGAGATACGGCGCCTCGGCGTACGGGTCGACGAAGAAAGCGCCGCGCCGGGCCTCGTCCTCGTGCCGCGCCAGCAAGGCGGCGCAGAACCGGTCGAACACCGGCTCGCCGGGGTGGAGCCAGATGACCTCCGGCTGGTCCGCGGGCCGGTAGACCGTGAAGCGGCCGTGCGCGCGGGCGGGGTGGATCTCCATGGCGCCGAGCACGGGATCCAGGCCGCGGCGACGTTCCGGGGCGAGCTGGAAGACACCGTCCGGATCGCCGTCGACGCGCAGATCGACCAGCGGCGCCGCCGCGGTGACGAGGCGGCGGACGTAGCCGGGCAGCAGCCGCCGATACTGCTCGTGGTCGATGGCCGCCCGCAGTGCGGGCAGGCTGCTCTCGACGTCACCGCCGCCGAACAGCGCCCGCTCCCGCTCGTCGAGCGCACGCACCTGCGCGGCCGTCAGCAGTCCGCCGATGCCCTTGACGGCCGCGGTCGCGCCCTCTTCCGTCGCCGCCTGCTCCAGGTAGTCCTTGAGCGACACGTTCTCGAACAGGCGGCCCACGACGTCGAAGACCTTGTCGGACCGGAGCTCGGCGCGGATCGCCTCGAGCTTGTCGAGGAGCGTCTTCAGCACCCGCCCCTCACGGGTCTCGCCGGCGACGAGGTTGACGACGACCACCGGGTCGTGCCGCTGCCCGTAGCGGTGGATCCGACCCATCCGCTGCTCGAGGCGCGCCGGATTCCACGGCACGTCGTAGTTCACCATCAACCAGCAGAACTGCAGGTTGATCCCTTCGCCCGCCGCGTCGGTCGCGACCAGGTAGTTGGCGCCGCCCTCGTCGAGGGGACGCCGGAACAGCTCCACCTGCGCCTCCCGCTCGCGGTAGTCGAGGCCGCCGTGGATCAGCGCGACCTGCCCGGTGAAGCCCAGCCCTTCGAGGCGGCGCACCAGGAACTCGGCGGTGTCGCGGTGCTCGGTGAAGACGATGAACTTCTCCGGCGCGAACTCCGCGTTGCGCAGCACCCCGCGCAGCCTCTCGAACTTCGAGTCCTCGCCGTCTTCGGCCAGACGCCGGGCCTGTCCGAGCAGCGCTTCCACTTCGAGACGCTCCTCGCGAAGCTGCGCCAGGGTCGGCGCGACGATGCCGCCCAGCGCGCGCTCCTCGAACGCTTCGTGATCCTCGCCCGCGCCCGATTCGTCCGCATCCTCGTCCGCGGTGCGGGTCTCGAAGAAGTCGGGGGTCGCGGCGAGACGCTTCTGGCGCCGCTCCAACTCGTCCGCGCGCCCGGCGCGCACCAGCTCGATCGCCTCGTCCAGGCGAACGATGCGGCGCTCGAAAGACCGCAGCAGCGCATGCGTCGAGCTCGCCTGCCGACGCTGGAACACGCTCATCGCCAGCCGCGCGGCCGAGCGGTTCAGCACCCGCGCCCGGTTGTAGCTCTCGGCGATGTAGCGCGTCGTCGCGTCGTAGAGCGCCTGTTCGGACGGGTTCAGCGCGTAGCTGATCGTGTCGCACCGCCGTTGCGGATAGAGCGGCCGGCCGTCGAACCGGACCATCTCCTCCTTCGTCCGTCGGATGAAGTGCCGCCGGCGCTGCGGCTCGGGGAACGCCCGGAACGCATCGAACGTCGCCAGCGCGTCCGGCGCCAGCAGCCGCCACAGGCAGTACCAGGGGAAGTCCTTCCCCATGTGTGGCGTCGCGGTCAGCAGCAGCACGTGCGTCGCCGACCAGCCCAGCGCCCACCGCGGATCGTCGGCCGGCAGTCCCGCCAGCGCCTCGGCGAGGCGGTAGCGATCCGTCTTGCGGACGGAGAAATCCGGTTGCTGGTGGGCGGCCAGCTTGTGCGCCTCGTCGAACACCACGAGGTCGTACGGCGCCGCCCCCGAGGACACGGCCTCGCGCAGCCGTCCGAAAGTACGCTCTCCCACGAGCGTGTCCACGCTGACGATCACCCGGTCGCTCTCCGGTCCGGCGAACGGATTGCCGGCGCGCGCGTCCGCACCCCGCACGATGCGGAACGGCAGCGAGAACAGCGTTCGCAGCTCCCGTTCCCAGTTGCCGATCAGCCCGGCCGGCGGCACGACCAGCACGCGCCGGATGAGGCGGCGGGCCAGCACCTCCCGCAGGTAGAGGCCGGTCATGATGGTCTTGCCCGCCCCCGCGTCGTCGGCGAGCAGGAACCGGAGCGGCGACAGGCCGAGCATCCGCTCGTAGACGGCGATCCGCTGGTGCGGCAGCGGATCGATCAGCGAGACCTCCGTCGCGAAGGCGGGGTTGAAGAGGTGGCCGTAGGACAGCCGCGTCGCTTCGGCCACGGCCGATACGACCGCTGGCCGGGCGGTGAAGTCGAGCTCCGGCCCCGGGGTCGAACCGGCCGCCGGCTCCGCTTCGCCGCCGTCCGGCACCAGCTCCCCCTCCAGGTCGAGGATCTGCCGCCACGCCAGCCGGGCGGGCCGATTCTGGCCGTTCTCCCAACGGTTCACGGTGGCGAACGACACCCCGATGCGCGCCGCGAGCTGCGCCTGCGTCAGCCCGAGCCGCTCGCGGACGGACCTGACGCGGGCGGGGTAGTCCGCGGGGAGGGCGGGGGAGGGTTGCTGCATCGTCGACGTCCTGCGGCAATCCGCAACGGTATGTCCGACGAATGACCTGACGCTTGCCGGCGTGCGCTCCGACGACTACTTCTGCCGGGTCGGGGTCGAATCGGCGGCATCCAGTCGGTGTGTGCACTACGAATGCAATATAGCATATGCTATGGAACTTGGGTCTCCGTCGGCGCGGTCGGGCCATGTTTCTGTGACGAGCCGCCGGTTCCGCGGTTTCTGCATCGACCATAGTCGTTGACCATGGTAGTATGTTGCTGATGGAGACGATGGCGATCTCGAAGTTCAAGGCGACCTGCCTCGCCGTCCTGCAGCACGTCCGCACCACCGGCCAGACGGTCCGCATTACGCGCCGCGGGGAACCCATCGCCGACGTGGTGCCTCCCGGCCCGCCGGACCGGCCGGACGGCTGGCTCGGTGCGATGTCCGATCGTGCCCGCATCACGGGCGACATAACCATCCCGAGCAGCGAGTTGGTCCCGTGGGAGGTCGAGGGAGAATGAGGCTGCTCCTCGATACCCACATCTGGATCTGGAGTCTCCTCGAGCCGCCCCGGCTGACACCGCGCGTGACGCGCGCCCTCCAGGCGACGAACACGGAGTTGTGGCTTTCGCCCGTTTCGTTGTGGGAGCTGGGGATTCTCGTCGACAGGCGGAGAATCGAGCTGTCGAGCAATCTGGACGCGTGGATCGACGACGCGTTGCGCGTAGCCCCGATGCGGGAGGCCCCATTGACCCACCGGGTCGTACGCGCCCTCGGTGCCATCTCGACGCCGCATCGTGACCCGGCCGACCGCTTTCTCGCCGCGACTGCGGCCGCCCTCGATCTGCCGCTCGTGACCGCCGACGAGCGGTTGCTGGCCGGACGCGGCTACCCGGTTCTGGCGAACCGTTGACGTGGCCGCGCCGCGCGCCTGCTACGGTGACGGGACGCCATGCGCGGACCGCGCTCGCGGACTTCGCCGGCGCCACTGCGGCGACCGCGACGTTGATCAACCTGGTTCACCGCCACGCCCTCCGCCTTGGCGAGCTTGCGCACCTCTTCCCGCAACGCGGGTTGAAGCCTCAGCGCGAAGTTGCTCTTCTTCATGGTCGCGTCTCCAGTCGTCGGAGTGCGTCCGCCGGTCTCTGTACTTGCAGAGCGAACGTCCTTGCCGCCTCCCGCGACGGCCGGTGAATCGGCTCACGGTCCGAGCGCGGTGATGGGGATGACTCCCACGCCGTCGGGGCGCCGGTAGCCGTATCCGGTGGCCACGATCACCCCGAGGCTCGAAGGCGCGCCGCAGACGGCTTGGTCCACGCGGTCGGCGAACTTCAGCAGGTTGCGCGCTCCCTCGTCGACGCGGCCGGCGCCGAGCTCGATCTCGAACGCGGCCCAGCGCCCGTCCGCCGCCTGCACAATGGCATCCACCTCCAGGCCGGTGTTGTCGCGATAGTGCAGCACCTCGGCATCGTTCGCTTGTGCGTAGATGCGCAGATCGCGCACGACCAGCGATTCGAAGAGCAGTCCCAGCAGGTTGAGGTCCCTCAGCAGTCGATCCGGCGCGGCGCGCAGCGCCGACACGGCGAGGGACGGGTCGACGAAATGCCGTTTGGGCGTGCTGCGCGGCGTCGCCCGCGACCGGAGATGCGCCGCCCAGGCCGGCTGGTCCTCGACGATCATGAGACGCGCGAGCGCGGACAGATAGGCTTGCGCGGTGTGGGCCTTCAGCGGCGTGTCCGTCCCGCCGGCGTCGGCCGCCATGGTCGCGACGCTGGCCTGGGTCGCCACGCTCCTCGCGAGCGACCGGAGCAGGCGGCCGATCTTCTCAGGGTCTCGGTGCGCGCCGTCCACGCGCGGGACGTCGACCCGGCGAATCTCGTCGAGGTAGTCCCGGTTGGCCTGCCGGGCCTCCGCCGGGGTCAGGCCGCGGTCGAGGTGCCCCGGCCAGCCCCCGACCGCGATCCATTCGGCCACGTGCTGTACCGTGTGTTCGGCATCCGGGCTGCGGGGCGGCGCTTCGTCCAGAAGCGCCCGCACCGAGATGGCGCCGGTCGCATGGCCGGTCTCGAACAACGACATGGGGCGCATCCGCAGCCGCGTCAGACGACCCGCGCCGCTGTGCCTGGTGACGTCGTCGGCCGGTACGGCCGATCCGGTCAGGATGAACTGACCCGGCCGGGCGCGATCGTCCACCGCCCGGCGGACGTGGTTCCAGATGGACGGCTCGGTCTGCCACTCGTCGATCAGGCGCGGCGTGTCGCCGGCGAGCACGAGGGCGGGGTCGACGGCGACGGCGAGCCGCGCCTCCTCATCGACGTCCAGCAGCACCTCGCTCGCCGCCATCCGCCGTCCGGTGACGGTCTTGCCGCAGGCCTTCGGACCCTCGACCACGACGGCGCCTGTCGACGCGAGCCGCAGGGCGAGCTCGTGGTCCACGACACGGGATCGGTAGGTCATGATGCGGCCGAGAGCATCGGCAGAGGTGCGAAAGTCGTTGCCGGCAGCAAGGCATGGTACCTGGCCAGGGGGCAGGAATGCAACGTTATTGGGGGCAGAAATGAAACACTTTCAGGGGCAGAAATATAATCTCATCAGGGGCAGGAATGTAACGCCCCCAGGCGTTGGTCGTGGCGAGACACCGGTTCGGCAGGGATCTCCGGTTCGGAGAACACGCTCACGATCCTCAATCGGTGGGCGACTGAAGTGCCCCCGGGAGATCGAGACTCCATCCGTAGGCGGTCGATTCTCCTGGACACGGTTATGAACTGGTGGCAGCAGCGCCGCGACGGACGTACCGCCCTGCGAGTACTGGGTATTGCGCTCAATCCAGGGTTCGACTTTATTGCTCCCGGGCCCGGGAACCGGCCGCGCGGCAGGTTCGTCAGAGGCCACCTCGGCGACCTCGACTTGAGGACCCTGACGACATTCTGGCCCAGGGTGAAGGACATCGTGCGGGACTCCGCGGATGTGGCCTGGGACTCACTGTTCCAGCTCGTACGCTCCTGGCGCTACCTGTATCCGAGCAGCTTGGCGGACATCGAAATCGCTGCAACGAGAGCCATCACGCGGCAGTTCGCTGAACGTATGCTGCGCGACCTCGCAGCCTTCTCGCACGACAAGCCGGGGGTTCAGACACTCATGCATCCCCTCATTACTGCAGGGGTCAGATTACGCCGAAGACCCCCCGAAACAGGGTAAGGGTGTTGATGGGTTTGCGCCCGGACTCGTGGAACGACGATCTCGTGAAGCTGCTTGTCGGTGACGACGATGAGATATTCGGAAAGCTGCTTGGTCTCAAGGGTCTTGAGCCATTTCACCTGGCGCCGCTGACAGGGAAGCCCGATGGCGAGGCGTGGCGAGCGAAAGCGCTTCTGGCTCTCGATGAAGGCAAGTCGTCCGACGAGATAGCGGAAGCGACGCTCGGAACTTCGCACGGGTGGTCGGGCTCCGAGAGCGAGATGTGGGCAGGATGGCGGCGGTCTTTCGAAGCGTTGCTGGGCGACGCCGATCACCGGATCGCGCGAATTGGACAGCGGGGAGCGGAGATCGTGAAGGAAGAGGAGTTGCGGGCGTTGACGCGTGAGCGCTACCAGGCGGTGCACGGGCGATGATGAACGCGGGGATGAACCGGGTCGGACCCATGGCGGATCCGTGCGGGTGAAATCACGTCGCCTCCGCAAGTCGTTGCGGGCCTACCGGATGGGCGACCCGGCGGGGGAGTATGCCGTCTACAGCGGAGACGGATCGCGGGTGTACGCAGGTCGCTGGAACGAGTGTGGCCAAGACGTGATTTACGCGTCGGAGCACTACTCGACGGCGCTGTTGGAGACGCTGGCACGCACCGGGGAGATGCCGCGAAACCAACACTACGTGGAGATCGAGGTTCCGGCCGGCATCAGCTACGAGGTGGTCACGAAGGACGGCCTGCCGGGTTGGTGCGACCTCGACGGAGCGGTCGCGCGCGCATTCGGGGCGACGTGGTTCACGGAACGGCGCTCGGCGATCCTGATCGTGCCCAGTGTCGTAGCACGAGTGGAGCGCAACGTGCTCATCCACCCCCACCACGGCGATGTCGGATCGATCAACGTCGGACTCGAAACGCCGGTCTGCTGGGACTCCCGCTTGTTCACGCGATGAGAGTCACACCGCGACGCCGGCCCTTGCCTCACCGATGATCCTGACGACGAGATCGGCGCCAGCGGTCGACTCCCGGGCGACATCCAGCGGCGTGCGCCCGCCGAGCAACAGGTGCGGCCGATTGAGAAACCGCACCATCGCCGACTCGTCGTCGGCCCAGAGCCGTCGCGCCTCGAGCAGGACGCGCGCGATGCCATGGACGCGCTCGCTCGCCTCTCGCGTCAGATGTCGTCGCGGCCGCTTCTGGAGCCGGGACCACGTTGAACGCGACAACAGCGTGAACTTCGCTTGAGGGTCGTCGGGAGCCATGACCCGCGCGACGCATTCGACGGCCTGCAGGGGCAGCCCCTGCTCGATCTGGTCGACCAGGGACAGGCGGTTCATCTTGCGCCACGACGGCAGACCCATGATCTGTGCGATCTGCGCCGCGTCACCCAGGGGCTCAGTCGTGTCGTGGGCGAGTGCTCGGTGCGTCACGGCGTCCCCCTCCTGGAAGTCGTCAGGTGACACAATTATAGTTGCAGGTGACGGACGCCAGCAAGCCGCTCATCGGCGGCCGGCCGGCGTTGCGCCTCTCCAGCGTCGAACGAAAGCCGGCGGTTCGCGAGCGGCCGCCTGCCCCTCGCCCCGCGCCGGGCGCGCCGCCTGCCGCCCGAACTTGGCCTTCGCCTCCTGCCGACGG
Organism: Vicinamibacterales bacterium; assembly: GCA_965215105.1. Lineage (GTDB taxonomy): Bacteria > Acidobacteriota > Vicinamibacteria > Vicinamibacterales > UBA8438 > JAJEEA01. The sequence goes on along the minus strand of OZ244051.1, from coordinate 2,777,184 downwards.
CGTGCAGGCTCGATCAGGCCGGGCGTGCGCGAGAGCAACTGGAGCGCGTCGAGGAAGTTGGTCTCGCCGGCGGCGTTGGGCTCGAACAACACCGTCAGCGGCTTGAGCTGGACCTCAACATCGGCCAGCGACTTGTACCACTGGATACGAACGTACCCCGGGATGCCAACGCGCTTCAGCATCCCGTGATCAGGTCCGCTCGTGAGGTTCTTCAGCGGCACCGCGGGCGGCGTCCAAAGCCGTTGATGTTCCGAGTCGACTTCGACGGCGACGGACTCCAGTGCTGTGCCTCTTCGCTGCAGGTTGCCACAGGGGCGATGCGTCACGCGTTTCGCGGGTCGGGTCGGGCAGCCTCGCGGAGCGCGCGCTCGTAGAGCAGGCGGCGGTCGTGCAGCCAGTCCGCCATGCGGTCCCAGTTGCGCTTGGCGCCGGAGTCGAGCTCCAGGGACGACCAGCCGTTGTCCGGCATCTGCGCGGCTCCGGTCTCCGCGCGAAGCCAATCCACGGTTGGTCTCACCGCGGCCGCTCTCGCGGCGAAGGTCTCACCGCGCTGTCGCGGGAAGAACACCCCGACGCCTTCCCGGGCGACGTACAGAGAGAAGCGCCGGCCGGTGGTCTCGGCCGGGTGACGGACGTTGCTGGCAGCCCATCCCGGCGGCGTGATCCCCGGATGCCGGCGGGAGCAGTAGTCCCAGAAGTCCTGGCGGAATCGACCGCGGGGCCTGAGCCGTCGGGACGGTGCCGACTCTTGTCCGTCGCCATCGTCCTCGAGCCGTTCGGCACGGTCGCCGGCCCCGAGCGTCGAAATCCGTGTCGGCGAGATCGCCTCCGCGCCGGGCGCCCCCGCCGCCTCAGCGTCGGCGCGCAACTGGTGCAGCCGCCTGACGTTCGGGGTGTCGTCGGGCAGCCCCTTGCGGTTCAGGCATGGCTTCGCTTCCTTGATGAGCCGGCACTCGGCGTCGGAGATCGACTCTTCGCCGGGGAGGGGCCGCACTCGCATCGGTAGCGTGCGCGCGGTGAAGTGCTCGCGCATGAACTCGTCGAGGTGGGCGCCCGCCGGATCCGGGCTGGCGTAGAGGACCCAGCTCAGCTTCCTGCGCAGATCGCCGTCGCCGGCGCCCCTGATGTGCTGGCGCAGTCGTTTACGGAAAGTCCGTCCCTTCTTTCTCGTCATGCCGACGTACACCAATCCGTGCCTGACCTCGAGTCCTGCCCCTCGGAACACGGCTTGGGCGTGGGTGTCTGCGTACCAGGCGTAGATGCCTCGTCTGCCCCGGAGATGCCGAGGGTACGCCGATCGGTCTCGGTGAAGGCGGGCCGGTTGGACGGACGCGATCCTCCAGCACCGCCCCCTGCTCAGGTCCTCGATCGAGACTCCATTCGGGCGATTCGGGGCAATCTGCTTCTCCGGCATCCATGCTCCTCCTCCCCGGCTGCAAGGTCGGCCGGGCTTCCCCGTCGGACGACGGCATCGCACCTCGCCAGCGTCTCTTCCTCGGCCGGCTGCAAGTGTTCCGAGCGTGGGCGGGCGCGCTGCCGTCTCGTCTGCCCGATCCCCCGGACGACGGACGGCGTGCCGGCGCCGGGCATCCAGGTGGTCGAACCCAGACAAGACCCACGGCCCCCGTTCCCGCGCAGCCGCTTCGCGCCGGGCCGTCGCTCCCCGCATCGAGGGCCGTCGCCCCCTGCCCGGGTGCCCGGGTGCCCGCCTACCGCCCGAACTTCGCCTTCGCCTCCTGCCGCCGTGCGTGCAGGATCGGCTCCGTATAGCCGTTCGGCTGCTCGCGCCCCTTGAAGATGAGGTCGCAGGCGGCCTGGAACGCCACGCTCGAATCGAAGTCGGGGGCCATGGGCCGGTAGTCGGGGTCGCCGGCGTTCTGGCCGTCGACGACGGCGGCCATGCGCTGGAGGGTCTCGCGCACCTGGGCCTCGGTGCAGACGCCGTGGTGCAGCCAGTTGCAGATGTGCTGGCTGGAGATGCGCAGGGTGGCGCGGTCCTCCATGAGGCCGATGTTGTTGATGTCGGGGACCTTCGAGCAGCCGATGCCCTGCTCGACCCAGCGCACGACGTAGCCGAGGATGCCCTGGGCGTTGTTGTCGAGCTCCTGCTGGATCTCCTCCGGCGACCAGTCGGGCGACTCTTCGCGGGGAATGGTGAGGATGCGGTCGAGGTCGGCGCGCGGGCGCGACTTCAGGGCCTCCTGGCGTTCGTCGACGTCGACCTGGTGGTAGTGGGTGGCGTGCAGGGTGGCGGCGGTCGGCGACGGCACCCAGGCGGTGTTGGCGCCCGCCTCGGGGTGGCCGATCTTGGCCTTCATCATGGCCGCCATGAGGTCCGGCATGGCCCACATGCCCTTGCCGATCTGGGCGTGCCCGGGCAGGCCGCACTCGAGGCCGACGTCGACGTTGTAGTCCTCGTAGGTGGTCATCCACGGGGCCGACTTCATCTCCGCCTTGCGGATCATCGGGCCCGCCTCCATGGCGGTGTGCATCTCGTCGCCGGTGCGGTCGAGGAACCCGGTGTTGATGAAGAACACGCGGTCCTTGGCGGCGCGGATGCACTCCTTGAGGTTGACGGTGGTGCGCCGCTCCTCGTCCATGATGCCGATCTTCAGGGTGTGGCGGTCGAGGTCCAGGATGTCCTCGACCTGAGCCAGCGTTCGGTCGCAGAAGGCGACCTCCTCCGGGCCGTGCATCTTCGGCTTGACGATGTAGACGGACCCGGCGCGGCTGTTCTTCCGGTTCTTGAGGTCGTGGACGGCGATGACGGTCGAGATCATCGCGTCGAGCAGTCCCTCGGGGGCCTCGTTGCCGTCGCGGTCGAGGATCGCGGGGTTGGTCATCAGGTGGCCGACGTTGCGGATGAGCATCAGGCTGGTGCCCTTCAGCGTCGTCTCCGACCCGTCCGGCGCGGTGTAGGTGCGGTCGGCGTTGAGGGCGCGGTCGACCATGCGGCCGCCCTTCTCGAACCGGTCGGTCAGGTCGCCCTTCAGGAGGCCGAGCCAGTTGCGGTAGGCGACGACCTTGTCCCCGGCGTCGACGGTCGAGACCGAGTCCTCGAGGTCCATGATGGTGGTCGTCGCCGCCTCGAGGACGACGTCCTTGACGCCGGCCTTGTCGTCGCGGCCCACGGGGTGGGCGCGGTCGATCACGATGTCGATGTGCAGGTCGTTGTTCTTCAGCAGGATGGACGACGGGGCGCTGGCGTCGCCGCGATGACCCGCGAACCGGGACGGGTCGGCGAGGCCCGTGGTGCGCCCGTCCTCGAGGGTGGCCGAGAGGGCGCCGCCCGCGACCGCGTAGGCGGTGACGTCGGCGTGGCTGCCCGCGGCCAGGGGGGCCGCCTCGTCGAGGAACCCGCGCACGTGGGCGATCACGCGGTCGCCGCGCACCTTGTTGTAGGCTCCGCCCCGCTCCGCGCCGTCGTCCTCGGGAATCGCGTCGGTGCCGTAGAGGGCGTCGTAGAGGCTGCCCCAACGGGCGTTGGCGGCGTTCAGGGCATAGCGGGGGTTGGTGACGGGGACGACGAGCTGGGGGCCGGCGATGGTCGAGATCTCGGGGTCGAGGTTGGCGGTCTCGGCCGAGAAGTCGTCGCCCTCGGGCACGAGGTAGCCGATCTCCTGGAGGACGGCCTTGTACTCGTCGAGGTCGATGGGCTGGTCCCGGTTCTCGCGGTACCAGGCGTCGATGCGCCGCTGCAGCTCGTCGCGGGTGTCGAGGAGCTCGCGGTTGCGGGGCGCGAGGTCGTGCACGAGGCGGTCGAAGCCGGACCAGAAGGTCTCGGGGGCGATTCCCGTGCCCGGCAGCGCCTCGTCGTTGATGAAGTCGTACAGCTCCTTGGCGACCTGGAGGCCTCCCGCGTTCACCCGGTCCGTCATCTGCTTGTCCTCTGCTCTCGTCTTGCGATGCCAATGCCGAACGCCGGGTCGAGGCGTTCGAGAGAGCATGATCTTACCGGATCGTTCCGCTCGCGATCCGGCCCGGGGGGCGCGCAGGGCAGTGGGCGAATCGGGCGCGGCACGGGTCGACGGCAGCGGGTGGCGGGCCCCGAGGGCCGCGGCGGACGAGCCGCGAAGAGACCGCGGCGGGGACGCCGCTGCTCGCCGGTCGGAGGCTGCGCGGCCTTGGCGCGGGCTCGGGGAACCCGGCGTATGATTCCGCTCATGGAACGCATCGATCTGAACGCCGACGTCGGCGAGTCGTTCGGACCCTATGTCATCGGGGACGACGAGGGGATGCTCCGCCACGTCACCTCGGTCAACATCGCCTGCGGGTGTCACGGCGGCGATCCGTCGGTCATGCGCCGGACCCTGCGGCTGGCCGTCGAACGCGGTGCGAGCCCCGGGGCGCATCCGGGTTACGCGGACCTCATCGGATTCGGGCGGCGGGACATCGCGATGGATCCGCAGGAGCTCGAGGATCTGGTCGTCTATCAGATTGGCGCCCTCGCCGGTGCGGCGGCGGCAGAGGGAACGCGCCTGCGCCACGTCAAGCCGCACGGCGCCCTGTACAACCGGGCGGCCCGCGACCGGCCGCTCGCCGACGCGATAGCGCGGGCGGTTAGCGTCGTGGACGACCGGCTCATCCTGTTCGGGGGCTCGGGATCGTGCCTCGTCGAGGCCGGCGAGGCCCTCGGCCTGCGGACCGCGGCCGAGGTGTTCGCGGACCGCGCCTATCGCGCCGACGGCTCGCTGGTGTCGCGTCGCGAGCCGGGCGCGGTGGTCACGGATCGCGCGGCCGTGGCGGAGCGGGCGCTGCGCCTGGTGCAGGACGGCGAGGTCGCCGCCGTCACCGGCGAGGTCGTCCGGCTGCGCCGGGACACCATCTGCCTGCACGGCGACACCCGCGGCGCCGCCGACCTCGCGGCGGCGGTGCGGGCGCGGCTGGAGGGTGCCGGCGTTCGCCTGGCGGCGGTCGGGTCGGAGGACTGAGGGCAGGCGGTCCGGCGGCGGCCCCGCCTCGCGCAGGGCCGCCGGCCGGGTTCGCCGTCAGTGCACGGTGTACGGCTCGGTCAGCGCGAACTCCGCTATCTCGGCGTCGAACGTCGCCCCGCCCGCCGTGACCATCTGGTAGGTGCCCCGCATCGAGCCGAACGGCGTCGACAGCGGGCAGCCGGACGTGTACTCGAACGACTTTCCGGGAGTCAGGGTCGGCTGGTGCCCGACCACCCCGGGCCCGCGCACCTGCTCCACCTCGTTCGACCCGTTGGTGATGATCCAGTGCCGGCTCACCAGTTGCACCGTCTCCGGGCCTTCGTTGGTGATCCGGATGGTGTAGGTGAAGAACCACCGGTTCTGGTGCGGCTCGACATGAGAGAATCGTGACGTGACATTGACCCGGATGCCCCGGGTCACCGCTTCCGACGTGTGGATGCTGCTGTTCTGCATCGAGTCCTCGAAGAATCGTCTTCACGCCCGCCGGACGTTCGGCCGCCGGGGTGGCCCCGCCGTGGGTCCGGTACGGCCGGCGCACCGGAGGCCCGCGGCCGCCCGCGCCTCGCCACCGAGAACCGGGGGCGGGAGGCCGCGTCTCGACTATTGTAAGACCTGGGGTGTGGGCCGCGGAACGTCACGACGACGATGAGGGATTGGCAACGCTGCCGCCGGTCGGTCGTCGCCCGCGCGTCATGATCCCCGTCACCACCCTGCTCGGCGCCTATCGAGCCGGCTACTTCCCGATGGCCGTGGGCGGAGACGTCCGCTGGTTCTCCCCGGAGTGGCGCGGCGTGATTCCCCTCGACCGCTTTCGGGTCTCCCGCCGGCTCGCCCGCCTCCTTCGCCAGCAGCGGTTCCGCTGCACCGTGAACGAGGCGTTCGGCGACGTCATCACCGCCTGCGCGTCGCGGGACGACGCCGACGGCACCTGGATCGACGACGAGATCAGGGAGAGCTACTGCCTTCTGCATCGAGCCGGCCACGCCCATTCGGTCGAGGTATGGTCCGGCGACCGGCTCGCCGGCGGCCTCTACGGCGTCAGCCTGCGCGGCGCGTTCTTCGGCGAGTCCATGTTCCATCAGGTCCGGGACGCCTCGAAGGTGGCCCTGAGCTGCCTCGTGGAACGGCTCCGCGGACGCGGCTACCGGCTGCTGGACGTGCAGTGGGTCACGCCCCACCTGGAGCGGTTCGGCGCCGTCCGGATTCCGCGGGCCCGGTACCTGGCCCTGCTGGAGGCCAGCATGCGGCGCGCCTGCACCTTCCACGACCGCCGCGCCCCGTCGGCTCCTGCCGCCGGGCCGTCGGGCGTGCGTTCCCCGGTCCGGTAGCGGCGCCGATGGCCCGCCGCCGGTCCGCGCCGGGAGCGCGGGACGCGCGGCGGACCCCTCAGGGCCGGACATAGGCGGGGCGGTGAGGGTCGGCGGCGAGGTCCCAGCTCAACTGGTGCACCATCCGCACGATGCGGGTCATCTTGTCGTAGCGGAGCTTCTCGGGCGTGTCGCGCTCGGTGTGGTAGTCGGGGTGCAGCCCGGTGTGCACGAAGAGCGCCGGGACCTCGCGGTACAGGAAGGGCCACTGGTCGCTGCGCCGCAGCAGGTTCGACGGGTTGTCGTCGTAGCGGAACCGCACCTCCAGCCCCGTCGTCCGGTTGGCGCGCTCGACCGCCCGCCGCAGGTCCGGCGACCGGCTGTAGCCGAGGACGTTGACGGCGTTGCGGTTGCTCTCGGCCGTCTGCGGCGCGAAGCCCCGGAACCGCGCCCCGCCGATCCGCGGGACCTCCTCGTCGCGGCCGATCATGTCCATGTTCAGGACCGCCACGGTCCGGTCGAGGGGGTGCAGGGGCGCCTCCGTGTAGGCCCACGCGCCGAACAGGCCCTGCTCCTCCGAGTTCCACGCCGCGAGGAGGATGGACCGCCCGGGTCTGTCCCCGTCCACGGCGGCCGCCTGGTAGGCCTCGGCGATCTCGATGAGGGCCGCCACCCCCGACGCGTCGTCGTCGGCGCCGTTGTAGACGGTCGATCCGATCGCGCCGTCGTGGTCGTAGTGGGCGCCGACGATGATCCACTCGTCCCGGAGTTCGGGGTCCGCCCCTTCGATCAGCCCGACGACGTTGCGGTTCGGCACCGTCGTCCGCCGCACCGACGCCGTGACCTCGACGCGCGGTCCCTCCAGCGCGACCGCCGCGACCCCGCCGGGTCGCTCGGCCGCCTCCGCCAGCTCGGCGAACGACCGGCCCGCCGCCTCGCCGATGCGCTCCGCGAGGTCGCCCGAGATGTGGACCACGGGGATGCGCACCGCCCCGACCCAGCTCCCGAGCCCGTAGCGCGGCACGCGGCGGGGCCGTGACGGCCAGACCGACCGCATCGGCCGGGCCGGTCCCCGGGTGCGGGCGCGGTTGCGGCGGTCGGGGGCCACCAGCACCGCGGCCGCGCCCCGGGCCTGGGCGGCGAGGACCTTGCGCACCAGCCGCGCCGCCTCCGAGCGGGTCGTGCCGTCGAAGGGGCTGTCGCCCGGCTCGTGGTCGAGCATCAGGGCGACGCCGCCGTCGAGGCCCGCCCGGTCGGCGGCCCGGTAGTCGTCGTGCTCCAGGGACGGCGCGTTGATGCCGAACCCGACGAACACGATGTCGCCCGCGGCGCTCCCGGCGGCGCTGGCGGGGTCCGGGTAGAACGCGGGGCCGAGGGCGAGGTCCGACTCTCCCGCGCCCGTGACGCGCAGGGCGTTGTCGGGGCCGAGGGCGGTCGTCACCAGGTCGAACCGGTGGAAGTGGGTGCCTTCCGACCCCACCGGCTCGAGGCCGTGCCGGGCGAACCGCGAGGCGATGAAGTCGGCCGCGATCCGGTTCTCGGGCGTGTCCGTCAGCCGGCCGCGCAGGCTGTCGGCGGCCAGGAACCGGACGTCCGCCTCCAGGTCGGCGGCCCGTATCGACGCGCTTCCCGGTGCCGGGACCGGGTCCTGCGCCACCACCGCCGCCGCGACCAGGATCGCCGCCGTCGCCGCCGCTGCCCAGCGGGTCGTCATCCGCCCATTGTACCGTCGCCGCGACGCATGCCGCGGGTCGGGCGTCGAGGAACGGGCTCCCCCGGGAGCAGGGCGGACTGATGTACGATGGGCGCCCGCGATACGAAGGGAGACGACAGATGACGGTGGTGCGCACGAACGGGGGAGTCCCGTCACGAGGCGGTTTCCCGGCGCTCGCGTTCGCCCTGCTCCTCGCCGTCGCCGGCGCCGGGTGCGGAGAGCCGGCCGGCCGCGCCGGCGCGGCCTTCGACGTCATGGAGCGATCCATCACCGAGCTGGGCGCCGCCCTCGACGCCGGCGAGGTGACGTCCCGCGAGCTGGTGGCGGGGTATCTGGCCCGCATCGACGCCTACGACCGGCGCGGGCCGATGCTGCACGCGATGGTCGTCGTGAATCCCGCCGCCGCGGCCGAGGCCGACCGGCTCGACGCCGAGCGGGCGGCGGGGCAGGTGCGCGGCCCGCTGCACGGCATTCCCGTCGTCGTGAAGGACAACTACGACACCGCGGACATGCCGACCACCGCCGGCGCCATCGGCCTCGCGACCTCCGTGCCGCCCGACGACGCGACCCAGGTGCGCCGCCTGCGCGAGGCGGGGGCGATCATCCTCGGCAAGACCGCCATGCACGAGCTGGCGCGGGGCATCACCACCGTCAGCTCGCTCACCGGACAGACCCGGAACCCCTACGACCCGACCCGGAACCCCGGCGGGTCGAGCGGCGGCACCGGCGCCGCGGTGGCCGCGAGCTTCGGCGCCGTCGGCATGGGGAGCGACACCTGCGGATCGATCCGCATCCCATCCGCCCATCACGCCCTGGTGGGCCTGCGGGGGACGCGCGGGTTGGCGAGCGGCGACGGCATCGTGCCCCTCTCGACCACCCAGGACATCGGCGGCCCCCTCGCGCGTTCGGTCGAGGACCTGGCCATCACCCTGGACGCCACCGTGGGCGTCGACCCCGCGGACCCGGCGACGACCCGGAGCGAGGGTCGCGTCCCCGCCTCGTTCCGCGACGCCCTCGACCCCGGCGGGTTGCAGGGCGCGCGGCTCGCGGTCCTCGACGAGCTGCTGGGCGACAGCGGCGCCGAGCGCCCCGTGAGCGAGGTCATCGAGGCCGGCGCGGAGGCGATGGCGGCCGCGGGGGCGGAGATCGTCGACGTCGGCGAGACCGATCTGGGGTCGTTCCTGGAGGACGCGTCGGTGATCGGCCTCGAGTTCAGGCGCGACTTCGACGCCTATCTCGCCGAGACGCCCGGCGCTCCCGTGCGCACGCTCGCCGAGCTGGTCGAGCTGGGGTTCTACCACGAGATCATCGACGGGGGGCTCCGCACGTCGCTCGAGGTGGAGAGCCTCGACACCGACGACTATCGCGACCGCCTGGCCCGGCGGGACGCGGCGCGGGCCGCCGTCGAGGCGCTGCTCGACGAGCACGACCTGACCGCCCTCATCTACCCCACGATTCGCCAGACCGCCCGTCCGGTGGGGCTGGCCCAGCCCGGCAGCAACTGCGCCCTCAGCGCGATCTCGGGGCTGCCCGCCGTCACCGTTCCCGCCGGGTACGCGGCCGACGGCATGCCGGTCGGCCTGGAGATGATCGGCCGCGAGTTCGCCGAGTCCGACCTGATCGGGCTCGCCTACGCGTTCGAGCGGGCGACCGGCCACCGGCGGCCGCCGGACAGCACCCCGAGCCTGGTGGCGCCGCCGCCCCCGGTGGTCATCGAGGCCGCGGCCGAGGCCGACGGCGCCGGCCTGCGCGGGCGTTTCGAGCTGGACCGGACCCGCCGCGAGCTGGCCTACTCCGTCTCGGTCCACGGGGTGTCGGACGACGACGTGCTGTTCGCCCACCTCCACCGCGCCGTCGAGGGCGGCGGCGCCGGACCGGTCGTGCACCTCCTGGGCGGGCAGGGGCGCGCCCGGGTGTCGGGCCGGCTGACCCTGTCGGCGCGCGACCTCGAGAGCCTGCGGGACGGCGGGCTCTACGCCGTCGTGCACGTCGCCGGGAATCTTCCCGGCATACGCGCCGACCTCGTCTGGCCGGCGGAGTGAAGAGGACAAGAGCCATGACCACATGGGTGATCCGCGTTGGACTGTCGGCGGGCATGACCGCGGCGGCGCTGGCCGTCGCGCCCGGCGTGCCGGCGGCCGCGCAGGCGCCGTCGCAGACGATCCGGCCGACGGATCGGCCGGGCGCCGGGGATGACGTCCCGACCTTCCGATCCGGCGTCACGCTGGTGACGCTGATCGTCGTTCCCCGCGACCGGAACGGCCTCTTCCTGGACGATCTGACGGCCCGCGACTTCGTGGTCGTGGACGAGGGCGAGGTGCGGGAGGTCGCCTCGCTCGTGCGTGTGCAGAGCGGGCGCGTCAGCCAGCAGCTCGCGTCGGGCCTGCGGTCGCAGAACGGCATCCTCCTGCCGCCGCCGCCGCGCCCCCCCGACGATCTGACGGGCCGGCTCTTCATCATTCTCGTCGATGACCTGCACATCGCGGGGGAGCTGACGCCGCGCGCACGCCTGGCGTTCACGGAGATGGCCGACAACCTCATCCACGAGGGCGACCAGTTCGCCGTCGTGTCCACCGGACCGTCGTCGATCGCGCTCGGCGTGACCACCGACCGCGGTCTGCTCCGGTCGACGGCCGAGCGCATCACCGGCGACGGCTTCGACCCCAACGATCTGATCGAGAACTTCCCGCCGATGCCCGGATACACGCCCGAGCTGATGGTGCGCGCCGGCGTGGCGTTCACGACGATACGCAAGGTCGTTGAGAGCCTCGAGCAGGTCCAGCACCTGCGCAAGGTGGTCGTCTACTTCAGCAGCGGCTACGACCTGAATCCCTTCCTGGCCGAGCGCAGGGGCTACCATGGCGACGGGGATGCGGACCCGTGGGCGACATTCAGGGGCCTCGCGCGCCCCGAGCGGGATAGCGGCTTCATGCGCGGCCCGGACGCCCTGGAGGGCGACCGGGAGCTCGCGTTGCGGATCGACGAGCTCGCCGACGCGGCGAACCGGGCAAACGCCGCGTTCTACACCGTCGACCCCCGCGGCCTGGTCGCTTCGAGGCCGGGGCCCGCGGACTTCCTCCTGACCGGCCGGGGCTCGTTCGACCAGTGGAACTTCATGACCCAGAACAGCCTGCGGTCGCTCGCCGAGCAGACCGGCGGCCGGGCCATCGTCAACCGGAACGACTTCGACGACGTGTTCCGGGAGATCGATGCCGAGACGGCCGACTACTACGTTCTCGCCTTCGCCCTGACCAATCCCGACCCGACGGTCCAGACCCGCCGGCTGCTGGTGCGGGTGCGGGGCCGTGGCGCCGTGGACGTGCAGCACCGCAGCCACTACACCTACGTCGGGGCCAGCTCGAGCCGGCCCGGCGTGCGGTAGCCGCCGCGCCCGCGTCAGTCGGAGAACCACGAATCGAAGGTTCCCCGCTCGAACGTGTCCAGAAACAGCTCCTCCGCCTCGGCGAGGGCGGGCGATGCGGATCCGACCGTACCCTTTACATACCTGTCGTCATTCGATGCAAGGCTCGTGGCCAGGATCGACTACGACTTCATTCCGGACGTTCGGTCACCTCGTTCCGTTGGAGGCCCCGCCCGGAGCCATGCGCTGAGCGTCGAGTTCCTGGAGCGGGAAGCGCTGCTGGATATCGCGGCGCAGGAGGAGATCCGCCGGGTCGACCCCGGCCCGGCCTTCCACCGCGGTCCCGTATCGGCCTGGCGTTGACGCTGAGGCAGAGCCCTCGAGGGGCGCCTGCATTCCGGACCACGTAGTCGCCCTCTTCCAGCGACTCGCCGTGCCAGCCCCGTACGAGCGGCAGATTCTCCGTGGCGACGAGCGTCTTGCCGTCGTCGTGAAACAGGCCGTGGGTCGCGGACCACTCGTCGGGGTCGGTATCCGTGGCGTCGCGGCCGAAGAATCCTTCCGCACTGCGGTTGAAGATGGTGAATTTCCCCCCGCTCGTCGATGGCCATCACGCCTTCGTTCATGCTGTCGAACACGCTCCGCATGAGCTCCGCCTGCTCCCGTGCGTCCGACAGTCGCCGCCGGTCCGCGTCCTGCCGCTCCCGTTCCCGCCGGTTCGCCGCACGCCGGGACAGCGCCGCGTCGATGGTCAGACGCAGTTGACGGCTGTCCGCCGGCTTGACCACGTAGCCGAACGGATCGGTCTCGCGCGCCCGTTGCAGGACGCGTTCGTCCACGTCGCCGACCAGATACACCACCGGAACGCCGCCGCGGCCCGAGATCTCGGCCGCCGCCTCGATGCCGCGGGCATCCGCTTCGAGATCGATCAGCGCCAGATCGGGATCCAGGTCCCCGGCGTGAATCCGTCCTGCCCGGCCGAGCATACCGTGTGGCCCAGGCCGTGCAGCCGGTCCGTCAGGGCCTGCGCCGCACCGGCGTCGACGCAGGCGAGCAGTATTCGAGCGTTCACCGTCATGTCGTCCATCGCGCCGCCGCGTGCGCCTGCATTCCCGCATCCCCGACCGCCGCGTCCCGACGGCATGCGAGCGGATGTTACCGCAACTCGGTGATCCGCGGATGGCGGGCGCGGGCGACGCCGCGAACTCGCGACCGAGGGTGTGGTCGCCTGATTCCGGGGGGCCCCGGGGAAGGAGCTGGCAGATTGAGACGACGGGTCACGACCATCTGCGCAGTTTCGGCCAACACCCGCGACGGCGCCGTTCTGGTGGGGCCCGAGGGCCGGGGCGCGTTTCTGGGCCTGAGAGCGGCCGACCGTGTCGCGGTCGTCGACCTGGAGACGCTCGAGATCACCTTCGAGATACCGATGGGCGAAGGAGCTGGCCCGGGCTGCCTGTACTGGGTCGGGGCAGGTTGATGGCCGCGGGCCTCGGGGCGCGGGACCCAGACGAGCTCCTCAGGCGTCGGTCACGAGGTGGTAGCTCGTGTTGCGTCCCCCGCCGGGGTTGCGGGTGAGGATGTCGTGGTCGACCAGGAACGTGATGTCCCGCAGCGCCGTGTCCTGGGAGCACTTGGCGAGTTTCGCCCACGTCGACGTGGTCAGCTTCCCCTCGAAGCCGTCCAGGACGCGGTTCAGCACGCGCCGCTGCCGTTCGTTGAGGGCGAGACCGGCCGCGCGTTCCCATGACCGGGCCTTCGCGAGCACCGCGCCCAGCGCCGTCGCCGCCGCCTCGATCGATCGGCCGAGGCAGGCGAGGAACCACGTCATCCAGTCGGTGACGTCGGTCGTGCCGCGCTGCGTACGTTCCAGAACGTCGTAGTAGGCGGCGCGCTCGGCCCGGATCTGCGACGACATGCTGTAGAAGCGCTGCGAGCTGCCCTCCGAACGGGCCAGGGCCATGTCGGCGACAGCGCGCGCGATGCGGCCGTTCCCGTCCTCGAACGGATGGACGGTCACGAACCACAGATGCGCCAACCCCGCCCTGAGCACCGGGTCGCCCGCGGCCGGCGCCTCGAACCACTGCAGGAACGCCCGCATCTCTGCGTCGACCCGCGCCGCCGGCGGTCCCTCGAAATGCACCCGCTCGCGGCCGATCGGACCGGAGACCACCTGCATCGGGTCGGCTCGCTCGCCGCGCCACCGCCCGACCGCGATTCGCCGCATCCCGCTGCGGCCGGTCGGGAACAGCGATGCGTGCCAGTCGAACAGCCGCTCCGCGGTGAGTGGCTGGTCGAACCGCCCGGTCGCATCCAGCATCAGCTCGACGACCCCCTCGACGCCGCGATCCGCCGGCCTGACCCCGCCGGCATCCATGCCCAGTCGCCGCGCGACCGACGAGCGCACCTCCGCCGCAGCGAGCGTCTCTCCCTCGATGTCGCTGCTCTTCACCACGTCCTCGACCAGCGTGCCGAGCACCGCCTCGCGCCGCAAGTCGAAGCGGAGGGTCTCCATGCGGCCGAGGAGGCGGCCCTGCCGGTGCCTGACGTCGGCCAGCGCATCCGCCAACGCCTCGGGCCTCCAGTGGAGCCGCGGCCAGTCGGGTTGCTCGTGGATGTAGATTCTCCGCACGATTCGCGGAGATTGTAGCAACGATTCACCGCATGAGGATCCGCGACGTCGCCCGACCCCTTCGAGTCGGGTCGCGGAAAGCGCTCGACCACGAGCAGCAGGTCGGTCATGTTCAGGCCGAACCCCACCACGTCGAAGCCACGGCCTTCTGGCGGAGGGAGCCGGATCGGCATCTGCATGGCGGGATCGTACTCCTCCCTCGGGTTACCGACGGGCGAGGGCGTCGAGCCAAGGGACGAGGAGTCCGACGTCGAGACTCTGGCGTACGAGGGCACCTGCCGGATCGACAAAGTGGCGTTCGCCGACGGTTGTCCGGCAGCGGGTTGAGCGGGTCGGCTACGCTCGCGGCCTCGACGAGCCGAACAGGTAGCCCAGCGCAAGGCTGATGACGCTGAGGCGCCGGTAACCAGCTCGCGTGACCCGGGGCGCTCGGTCGCGAACCTGTCCACGAACAGCAGCACCAGCACCGCGACGATCACGATGCCCGTGATGTTGGTGCTGGCGTAGCGGGCCCCGAACACGTAGCCCAGCAAGCCGAGATCCTGGCTGGTCGGAGGGTCGCTGGGGCCGCTCTGCTCGACGAGCGTGCGACCAGCTCCGTTCGCTCAGACTCGTTCATGTGGCTCGCGGCGCGCATCACGCACCGCCCTGAGCGTCTTGAGATACGAGTCGAAGGCCTCGACGGCGTGTCGGCGCGCTGGGTTTGAGCCGGTGGCCACCGCCTTGCGCATGGACTCCAGAAAGCCCATGAGTTCGTCGAGCCTGGAGTTCGAGGCCGCGAACATCATGAGCATCATCTCCGCGACGTCCTGGCGGCCGCGGAGAGCGGCCAGCTCGGCCGCCAGCGTCTCAGCGTCCGCAGGAACACCAGCCGGTGCCGTTTCCGCAGTCGCTGTGTCTGACATGGCTCATCCCCGGAAGCCGCGCCGCGTGCGGCGGCCCGCTCGTCCTCGGTACCCGAGCTGGCCTGGTCTTTCGCCGACCGCGGAACCGGCTTGGTCTGTATCCACTATACCCCGAACAGCCGGCCGAGAGCCGGCAGGGGGAATACGACGAAAACGCGAAGAGAGGCGGCTCCCTCAAGCGTCGGTCACGAGGCGATAGCTCGTGTTGCGCCCGCCACCGGGGTTGCGGGCCAGGAGGCCGTGGCCGACCAGGACCGTGATGTCCCGCAGCGCCGTGTCCTGGGAGCACTTGGCGAGCTTGGCCCACTTCGACGTGGTCAGCTTCCCCTCGAAGCCGTCCAGGACACGGTTCAGCACGCGCCACTGCCGTTCGTTGAGGGCGAGCCCGCCCGCGCGTTCCCAGAACCGGGCCTTCGCGAGCACGGCGGCCAGCGCGGCTCCGGTCGCATCGATCGACCAGCCGAGGCAGGCGAGGAACCACGTTCGTCGTCATTTGGGGAGCACCGGGAAACTCGGTACACCCCAATCAGCTTTGGGGTTGTCGATCATGACCTCGATAAAGTGGGGGACCAAGGCGGCCATGATCTTCGCTCCCGTCTCGACCTGTTCCCGGTTCTTCGAGCCACACCAAGTTGCGCATCCGTGGAGCAGTTGGTTCCGCAAGACGTATAGCCGATCAAACAACTTGAGCAAGACCTCTGTTGTGCACCCTCTGTTCCTTGCTCTCGTGGCCTCCTCCCTGTCGTTCCGCAAGTCAAGAGCGTCCCCAGCCAGTGCGGTGGAATCAGGGCGTGTCATCCTGCCGAACCAGGTGTTGGAGAGCGACCTTTCACGATCCGAGATGCGTAACGTCCAATCCACCCCAGTGCCGGTCCAGGTACTCCACCACGAGGCGGCGATGGCAATGGTCGGGCGTATCTTCACTGCACAACAGACAGCCGTCCGAGACGGTTTCCCTGGGGACCGTCCGCTCGATGCGCCGTTCTCGCATGAGATCCAGGAACTGGGTCTCGTAGATGCTCCAGTCGCCGCCGTGCTTCTTGTAGTCGTCCAGGATCTGCTTGGTCGGCGCCAGCGCTGGAACGTGCACGTAGTCCATGCCACAGATTTGCGCGAGGAAAAAGGCCAGATCGTCCCGCTTCGCGAAGCCGGCGAGTTGCGACACGTTGTTGAGCCGCACGTCCACGACGCGACTTGCGCCAGATGTGCGCAGGAGCTCGAAAAGCCGACTGGCGGGCTTTCTTGTGAAGCCGATGGTGAACACTCTCATGGACTCATCTCTCCCCGGCCACGGTCGGGTGTTGGGGAACTACGGCGCCCTGTATCATTGCGGTGCGCGAATCGGTGGGCCTGCAGGGAGATGGCTTCCGTGATCCGTTCGGTAAGCGATCGAGGGAACAACAGTTGTTCCTCGATCGAGTCCTGCAAGCCGTGGAGAGCCAGGAGTCGCCCCATCGCGTCCCGATGACTCTCCAGCCCACCGTCGGACTGGATGTGGGCAACATGAAAGCCCCGTGCCTCGAGTGCCGGGGCCACGAGCAAGCAGCGGTGGCACTCCAGCGGCTCTCTCTCCGCGCACATGAGCGCAATGCGGTGTGCAGCCGCACCCTGCGCCACGCGATCGAGTCCCTTCCGGAACGACACGGTCGCACCCAGTCGTTCGTAGCTGACGCGGCCGCCAGCGTAGCACGCGGGATCCTTCGATCGGCCACCCAGCTCCTGCCCGAGGAAGACGTACGCGATCCCGCGCACGTCGAGGCTGGTCGCCAGCGTCTCGCGGTTGAACTGCGGATTGAAGCGGCTGTAGGGCGCCGCGCGGACATCTGCCAGCGCGGTCACGCCATGGCTCTTCAGCAGACTGATGAATGCCTCCACGGGGTGCGTGGAGTGGCCTATCGTCAGTACAGTGGTGCCGGTTGCAGGCATGACCCTTGGACGTCAGGTGGCGGCAATGATTGCGGCGATCAGCTTGTAGCACGCGTCCTGATACGGCTCGCCCAGGCTGACCGTGACGTAACATCCGCCGAGGTCGTACGTGCCGTCCGGCTTCGCGAGATAAGTCCGCTCGTAGCCGGGATCGGTCACCCACAGCGCGTACTTGCGGTCCGCATGGCGGAATCGGCCCTGCACCCGCCGCTTGTCGTTGCCGAAGGCTTCGCCGGGCCTGCATACCTCAAGGCGCAATCGGTCGACGTGAAGTAGCCGCAGGGATTCCTTGACCGGGTCGGTCGCCGCGATCGGGATCTTGTCGTTCAGGCCGCTGTACGTGCTGTGGCCGTCGAGCCAGAGCGGAGCGATGGGATCCGCGAGCGCGGACAGATCGGACGGTGACAGTCGGCCCGCTTTCTTCCAGTAGCGCTTGGGGTCGAGCAGCCAGTTCTCCGTCTGATAATCCTTGGGCTGCGACTCGAGGAGCGGAACGTCAATCACGTCGAGGACCTGCGGATCGCTGCCGTCCTCGTACTGGCGTTCGTACTCTGACACCGCCCCGCCGTCGCGCGCACTGACCGGGCGTTACCCAGCGGCCGGCTTCCGTCCCGCTCCACTCCCGGCCCGCAACGCATCGCCCGTGCAGCTTCCGGGAGTTTGCGAGGCAGACGAGACGCTTGGTGCTCGGCATCGTTGCTGGTGCGTGACCGTTCACACGGTTGGAGGTTCGGCGGAATATCGATGAGCGGCGCGACGCCACGCGCGTTTCGGCTTGCTCGGAGGTGTCCCCGCCCGTCCAACATCAGCGTGACCCCCGTGGCCCCGAGCAGGGCAGCCATAGTACCACGTGCTCGCGTGACGGTCTGGCCGGGTCGGAGGTCATCGGCGATATCGGCGAGGGAGCGCCTCATCCTGGGGGCCGGTCGCCGGGGGAGCCCGGGGTCCCTGCCGGAGTCCATCGGGCGGGTGACTAGAGGACAATCGAGTTCCGGGCCGCCCCGGGGGGGCTGTATGGCCGCACTCGACGGCATCCCGCGGACGGTGCGCTATGGATCGCGGCCGGCGCGGCCCGTATAGTGGACCGGTTCGTCGTCGCGGCCCACGGTCGCCGTTCGCGCCGCGACTGCCGGCGCGGCGGCTCGCGCCTGCAAGGAGGCACCGATGCATACCGGAATCCATCGAGGACGCCGTGTCGTATCCGCAATCGCCCTGGCGCTGGCCGCGGTCCTGATCGCCGCACCCGCTCCGGCCGTCGCCCAGGACCGTGACTTCGCGCCCGTCACCGACGCCATGCTGCAGGACCCCGACCCCGCCGACTGGCTGAACTGGCGGCGTACCCTCGACGGGTGGGGCTACAGCCCCCTCGACCAGATCGACCGCGGCAACGTCCACCGGCTGCAGCTCGCGTGGGGGTGGTCGATGGCGGCGGGGGTGAACCAGCCGACGCCGCTCGTGTACGACGGCGTGATGTACCTCGCCGGCGCGGCCAACGTCGTGCAGGCGGTGGACGCCGCGACCGGTGACCGCCTCTGGGAGTACCGGCGCGACCTGAGCGCGGCGGTCGAGTCGGTGCTGCGCCCGCGCAGCCGGTCGATCGCGATCTACGGTGACAAGGTGTACCTGAACGCGGCCGACGCCCACATCGTCGCCCTCGACGCCCGGACCGGCGACGTGGCGTGGGACCACGAGGTGGCCGACAACGCCCTCGGCTACCGCTACACGAGCGGCCCCATCGTCGCCAACGGGAAGGTCGTGGCCGGCATGACCGGCTGCGAGCGTTTCAAGGAGGACGTCTGCTTCATCTCCGCCCACGACGCCGAAACGGGGGAGGAGCTGTGGCGGACGTCGACCATCGCGCGCCCCGGCGAGCCGGGCGGGGACACGTGGGGCGACCTGCCGCTTCTCTATCGCGCCGGCGCCGACTCGTGGATTCCCGGCAGCTTCGACCCGGAGAGCAACCTCACCTTCTGGTCGACGTCGCAGGCGAAGCCGTGGGCGAGCCTCACCCGGGGGACCGACGGCGACGCCCTCTACAGCAACAGCGTGCTGGCGCTGGACGCCGACACCGGCGAGCTGTCGTGGTACTTCCAGTTCACGCCGGCCGAGACCCACGACCTCGACGACGTGTTCGAGAGCGTGCTCATCGACCACGACGGGCGTCGATCGCTGTTCAAGATGGGCAAGCTCGGCATCCTGTGGGAGCTCGACCGCGACACAGGGGCGTTCGTCGCCGCCCACGACCTCGGCTACCAGGACGTGCTCGACGTCGATCCGGAGACGGGGAGGGCGATCTACCGGCCCGAGAAGATGCCGGTGAAGGACGTCGAGCTCGCGTTCTGCCCCGATTTCGGCGGCATCCGGAACTGGCGCGCCTCGGCCTACCACCCCGAGACGAAGGCGCTCTACATCCCCATCCACCCGACCTGCGTCAGCGGCGCCTTCACCGAGATCGAGCTGGTGCCCGGCGCCGCCTATTACCAGAACACGGGGTGGCTGTCGCGGGGCAGCACCGTCCATCCCGACAGCGAGCCCTACCGCGGCCACCTGATCGCGATGGACATCGCGACCGGACGCATCCTGTGGCGACACTCGATGATGACGCGCCCCGGGGGCGCGGCCCTGACGACGGCCGGCGGCCTCGTGGTCAGCGCCGACACCGACCGCAACCTCTCCGTCCACGACGTGGCGAACGGGGACGTCCTGTTCCACACGCGCCTGCCCGGCTCGGTGTCGGGCTTCCCCATCACCTACGCGGTCGGCGGGCGGCAGCACCTGGCGGTGCCCGTCGGCGGGGACCGCACCAACGCGGTGTACGTCTTCGCGCTGCCGCCGGAGGCGCCGGCCGACTGATCGGACCGGCGCGACGGAGGTTGCCGCTCGAGTGTCGAGTCGCGCGCGGGCGGGTTCGACCCCGTCCGAGCCTCCGCATCCGCGATAGACTGTCGGGGAGGGCCGGGGGTCCGATTTGCGCCCGGGGGGGAGCGCGCGCGGCGCCGCGGTCCGGATTGGAGGCAACGATGTCGGCCAGAGCAACGACGATGATTCTGCGGGGATTCGGTTGCGGGCTCCTCGCCTTGGCGCTGGCGGCGACGGCCGCGATGGCGCAGCCGAGCCAGGACATTCCGCGCCGGCCCGACGGCCGTCCGGACCTGTCCGGGACCTATGACATCGCCACGCTGACCCCGCTGCAGCGTCCCGCCGAGTACGGCGAGAAGCTGACCCTGACCGAGGAGGAGGCGGCGGCACTGGCGGCCGGCGGCCAGTCCCTGGAGCGCATCTTCAATATCCCCGACGAGCGGAACGTGGAGGCCGAGGCCCCGCGCGAGGCGCCCCCGGTGGGCGGCGACGGCTCCACCGGCGCGGCCGGCAACGTGGGCGGCTACAACTCGTTCTGGATGGACCGGGGCGCCGCGGGGTTCCGGATCGACGGCGAGTGGCGCACCTCGATCATCACCGACCCGACCAACGGCCGCCAGCCCCCGATGACCCCCGAGGCGCAGGCCGCGCGGGCCGCCTTCGCCGCCGCGTTCGGGCGGCCGAACACCGGGACCGCATGGTGGCTCGAGGACGATCTCGAGGCCCCGGGTCCCTACGACAACCCCGAGCAGCGCCCCCTCGCCGAGCGGTGCCTGCTGGGGTTCGGCTCGACGGCGGGGCCGCCGATGCTGCCGGTGCTCTACAACAACCTGAAGCGCATCGTGCAGACCGACGACACCGTCCTCATCCTGGTCGAGATGGTTCACGACGCGCGCGTGGTGCGCATGAACCAGGAGCACGCCCCGCCCGGGATCCGGAGCTGGCTCGGCGATTCGGTCGGCCGCTGGGAGGGGGACACCCTCGTCGTCGACACCACCAACTTCACCGACCGCCCCGCCCTCGGCGGCGCCTCCCGGAACCTCCACGTGGTCGAGCGCTTCAGCCGCATCGACGCCGACACGCTGCTGTACCAGTTCACCGTCGACGACCCCACGGTGTGGACGGCGCCCTGGAGCGGCGAGTACGTCTGGCCCGCCAGCGGCGACCGGGTGTACGAGTACGCTTGCCACGAGGCGAACTACTCGTTCGGCGGCATCCTGCGCGGCGCCCGGATCCTCGAGGAGGACGCTCGCGCCGCCGCCCGGTAGCGCTTCGCGCCGCAGCCACGGGGCAGACTTCCGGCGTGACCTTCGAAGGCTACGCGACCGGCGGGTTCTACGACGAGCTGTTCAAGGCGGACGGCGCGCCCCGGCCCGAGGCGCGCCCCCTCGTCGAGCGCATCGAGAGCCTGGCCGACGGGGAGCTGCTGCGGAGTCAGCAGGCGGCCACGCGCGCCCTCCTGCGGATGGGGATCACGTTCAACGTCTACCACGACGGGCACGGCACCGAGCGCATCTTCCCCTTCGACGTCGTGCCCCGCATCGTCTCCCGGGGCGCCTGGCACGAGATCGAGCGCGGCCTCGAGCAGCGCATCACCGCCCTGAACCACTTCATCGACGACGTCTATCACGACCGGCGAATCGTGGCCGACGGGGTGGTGCCGGCCGACGTGGTGGAGAGCTCCGAGGGGTACCGCCGCGAGTGCATGCGCCTCGACCCGCCGGGCGGCGTCTGGTGCCACATCACCGGCACCGACCTCGTCCGCGACAACGACGGCACCCTTTACGTGCTCGAGGACAACCTGCGCTGCCCGTCCGGCGTCTCCTACGTGCTGGAGAACCGGGCGGTCATGAAGCAGACGTTCTCGAAGGTCTTCGAGGGCCTCGCGGTGCGCCCGGTCAGCGACTATCCGAGCCGGCTGCTCGGCACCCTCGAGGGGGTGGCGCCCCCGGGCGCGGGCCGGCCGAGCGTGGCGGTGCTCACCCCGGGGGTCCACAACAGCGCCTACTTCGAGCACTCGTTCCTCGCGCAGCAGATGGGGGTGGAGCTCGTCGAGGGGCGCGACCTCGTGGTGAACGACGGGGCCCTGTTCATGCGCACCACCCGGGGGCTGGAGCAGGTCGACGTCCTCTACCGGCGCATCGACGACGACTTCCTCGACCCCGCCTGCTTCCGGCCCGATTCGGTGCTCGGGGTGCCGGGCCTGATGGAGGCCTACCGCCGCGGGCGGCTCACGGTGGTGAACGCGCCGGGGACGGGGGTGGCCGACGACAAGGTGGTCTACGCCTACGTGCCGCAGATGATCCGGTACTACCTCGGCGAGGACGCGATACTGCCGAACGTCCCGACCTGGTTGTGCTGGCGCGACAACGACCGGGCCTACGTGCTCGACCACCTGGACGAGCTGGTGGTGAAGCCGGCCAACGAGTCGGGCGGCTACGGCATGCTCATCGGCCCGCGGTCCACCGCGGCCGAGCGGTCCGAGTTCGCCGGCCGCATCGCCGCCGCGCCGCGCAACTACATCGCGCAGCCGACCCTGGCCCTGTCGCGGGTGCCGACCCTCGTCGACGACCGTTTCGAGGGCCGCCACGTCGACCTGCGCCCCTACATCCTGCTGGGGAGCGAGCCCTTCGTCCTGCCGGGCGGGCTGACCCGCGTCGCCCTGACGAAGGGCTCGCTGGTCGTCAACTCGTCGCAGGGCGGCGGCAGCAAGGACACCTGGGTCCTGGGATAGCGGTTCGATGCTCAGCCGCGCCGCCGAGTCGGTCTACTGGATGAGCCGCTATCTCGAGCGCGCGGCCAACGTCGCCCGCGTCGTCGGCGTGAACCTCAACCTCGAGATCGACCTGTCCGGCCTCGCCGAGGAGCAGTGGTTCCCCATGGTGCAGGTCGGGGGCGACGAGGCGGTGTTCGCCGAGCGCTACGGGGCTCCGACCCGGTCGAACGTCATCGAGTTCCTGACCATCGACCGGACCAACCCGAACTCCATCGCCTCGTGCGTGGCCGCCGCCCGCGAGAACGCGCGGACGGTGCGCGAGATCATCTCCTCGGAGGTCTGGCAGGAGATCAACGAGTTCTATCTCGACGTCACCGCCCCCGAGGCGAGGCAGTTCGCGCTGCACGACGCGGTCCGCTTCTTCGGGTCGGTGACGCGGGCGGGCCACGTCATCAGCGGCACCAAGAGCGAGACGATGGAGCACGGCGAGGCCTGGAACTTCACCCGGCTCGGCCGCTTCATCGAGCGCGCCGACCAGACCAGCCGCATCCTCGACGTCAAGTACTTCCTGCTGCTGCCGTCCGCCGCCGACGTCGGCCGGCCCGTCGACGATCTGCAGTGGAGCGCCCTGCTGCGCTCGGCCAGCGGCTTCGAGGCCTACCGGCGCACCTGCGGCCTCGTGTCGTCCGAGTCGGTGGTGGCGTTCCTCCTCTTCGACCGGGCGTTTCCGCGCTCGGTGGGCTATTGTGTGACGCAGGCGGAGGTCTCGCTGCACGGGGTCACCGGCACCCCCGTGCGCCGCTTCGCGAACCGGGCCGAGCAACTGCTGGGGCGGTTGGCGTCGGAGCTCGACTACACCGACGCCGCCGAGGTGGTCGGCGGGGGGCTGCACGAGTTCATCGATGCCCTGCAGGACCGTGTCAACCAGATCGGCGACGCGGTCACCGCGACGTTCTTCCGCCAGGGGTAGCCCGTGACGGTCACAAGTCGAGCGCGCGTCGTGCTGGCCGGCCTGGGACTCGCGGCCGGCGTTCTCGCCGCTCCCGTGTTCGCCGTCGCACAGGACGCGGCCCGCGACGCGCAGTTGGCCGTTCGCGTCAAGACGGCTCTGGTGAACGATGTCGACCTGGGCACGATGCCGATCGACGTCGTGGCGCGCGACGGCGCGGTGACCCTGCGGGGCGCGGTCGGCTCTGCCGCCGATGCGGATCGCGCGGTGGCCCTGGCGCGCGGCGTCGACGGGGTGGCGAGCGTCCGCTCCGAGCTCGACGTCGTCGCCGGCGGCCCGCCGCCCCGCGAGCGCCCGAGGACCACCCTGCCCGCGCTGGCGCCGCCGCCGAGCGGCGACCCGGTGCGGCTGATCGGGGTCGGCGTGTCGGGCACGGCGATGTTCCCGGCCCGGGACGCCTTGGGCCGATCCGTCGGCATCGGCGCCATGCTGCGGCTCCGGCCGCGGGCGGGACTGGCGCCGGTGTTCGCCTTCAGTTGGCGGAACACGCGGTTCTCGGACGACTCGGGGGTCTCGCCGGGGACGGGCCTGAGCGTGCGCCCGGTGATGGGCGGCGTCGAGTACCGGTTGGGGGACCGGCGCGTCAGCGCCGGCGCCTCGCTCGTCGCCGGCTATGCCTTCAACGGGTTGCGGGTGGACCGGGGGCACGCGGGGCCCGAGTGGGCGATCGAGGTGGGGAACAGCTTGGTCTGGCGGGCCGGCGGGTCGCTGTGGGTCGACGTGACGCCCCGGCTCGGCGTCAACGTGTTCGGGGGCTATCTGGTGACGCGCCCCGAGCTGGCGGTGCTGAGCGGCGGGTCGGTGCTCACCCGCCGCGTGAACGCCGACACCGCCATCGTCAGCCTGGGCCTGGCCTGGTGGATCTTCTGATGGCCGATTTCCTCCACCGCTACGTCGTGCCCCCTTTGGCGACGGCCGGCGACGCCGTCGTCTTCTCGGTCCGGGCGGTGCGCGACGCCTTCCGGCCGCCGTTCGAGCTGAAGGAGACGGCGCGCCAGCTCTACGAGATCGGGTGGCTCTCGGTGCCCCTCATCGCCGCCGCGGGCTTCGCGGTGGGCATCGTCCTGTCCATGCACACCCGCGCCTCGCTCCAGCGCTTCGGGGCCGAGGCGCTGATTCCCGCCGCCCTGACCCTCGCCCTCGTCCGCGAGACCGGCCCCCTCGTGGTCGGCCTGCTCGTCTCGGGCCGGGTCGGCGCTGGCGTCGGGGCCGAGCTGGGGGCGATGAAGGTGACCGAGCAGGTCGACGCCCTCGAGGCCGTCGCCGTCGACTCGTTCAAGTTCCTCGTGGTCACCCGGATGGTGGCCTGCGTGGTGGCGATGCCGATCCTGACGACGGTGATGAACTTCACCGGCATCGTCGGCGGGTGGGTGGCCGAGGCCGCCATCTCCGGCATGGCGTTCCGGACCTACTTCGAGGCCGCGTTCTCGATCGTGCAGTTCACCGACTACCTGCCCGGCACCCTCAAGACGATGGTTTTCGGCTTCATCATCGCGATGACCGCCTCCTACATCGGCATGCACACCTCGCACGGCACCCAGGGGGTGGGCCGGTCGGCGACCCGCAGCGTGGTCCTGGCGTCGATGCTGATGATCGCGGCCAACGTGGTGCTGGTGCGCCTGATCTTCTTCGTGTTCCCGGAGACGGCCGAATGAGCGTCGACGGGGCCCCCATCCGCCTCGACCACGTGTCGAAGCGGTTCGGGCGGTTCACCGTGCTCGACGACGTCTGCCTGGAGATGCCGGGGGGGCGGGCCACCGTGGTCCTCGGCCGCAGCGGCACCGGCAAGAGCGTCATGCTCAGGCACATCGTCGGTCTGCTCGCCCCCGACTCGGGGCGGGTGCTGGTGCTGGGGCACGACCTGGCCCGGCTCTCGGCCCCGGCTGTCGCGGCGGTGCGGCGGCAGGTCGGGTTCCTGTTCCAGAACGCGGCCCTGTTCGACTCGCTGACGGTGGGCGACAACGTCGCCTTCCCCCTGCGCCGGCACACCCGCCTGCCCGACGAGGAGATACGCGCCCGGGCCGAGGCGACGCTGGGGCTGGTGGGCCTCGCCCGCGACTACGGCAAGATGCCCGCGGACCTGTCGGGGGGCATGCGCAAGCGGGCGGGACTGGCCCGGGCGATGGTGCTCGAGCCGTCGATCCTGCTCGTCGACGAGCCCAGCGCGGGGCTCGATCCGGTGACCTCGGAGGAGATCGACGACCTGCTCGTGCGCGTCAAGCGGGAGTTCGGCACGACTCTGGTCATCGTGACCCACAACATCCCGAGCGCGCGGCGCATCGGCGATACGCTGGTGTTCCTGCACGAGGGGAAGGTCCTGGAGCGCGGGTCGGCCGAGCAGCTCGAACGGAGCCCGCACGACATCGTGCGACACTTCCTGGCGTCGGAGTCGGGTGGTTAGCGCTACGCGGAGGGTTGCGGCGGACGCTAGATCGGCTTCCCGTCGCCTGTCTCCTCCGGCCGGCTGCCCCGCATGCCGCCGCGGTTCGTGCCGAGCGGTTTCGAGACCGATCCGGTGCGCGAGGCCGCGCTACAATTGTCGGCATGGACGCCAATCTCCGAGATCGCCTGTACCGCCTCGTGGATCGTCTGCCCGATGCGGAGGGGCTCGCGGCCGAACGGTATCTCCAGTACTTGACGGCATACGGCGACCCGCTGCTCAGGACGGCCCTGGCGGCCCCGGAGGACGAAGAGGAACTGAGCGAGAGCGGACGCCGCCTCCTGAACGAGGGACGCGAGGATCTGGTGGCCGGCAGGACACACACGCTCGACGAAGTCAAGCGGGAACTCGATCTTTGAGTTGGACCGTCTCGTTCTCGAGTCGCGCCCTTCATGATCTGAGACGTCTGGATCGGCGGACGCGCATCCGCATCATCAATGCCATCGAGCGGCACGCGACCACGGGTGCGGGGGACGTCAAGCGCCTGCGGGGCCGCGACAACGGATGGCGTCTCCGCGTGGGCGCTTGGCGCGTCCTGTACGGATACCGCTTCGATGCCAGGGTCGTGGAGATTGCCCGAATCGTCCGCCGGCGCGACGCCTATCGTTGAAGCAACCGTCGTGATGCAGATGGAGGGATGAACGCATGGGTTCCCCGCGGTTGGCGCTGGTGGGAACGTTCGTGATCGGCGGGCTCCTGCTGTTCGCGGTGGGGCTGTTCATGATCGGCGACCGCCGGCTGCTGTTCACCGAGCGGTTCGAGGTGGAGGCGGACTTCGGCAACGTCACCGGCATCGCCATCGGCACCGGGGTGCGCCTCGCCGGCTTCGACGCGGGCGAGGTGCTCGGCATCGAGATCCCGGCGAACCCCGGCGAGCGGTTCCTGGTGCGCATGCGGGTGCGCGAGGACCTGCGGCCGCTCGTGCGCACCGACTCGGTGGCGGCGGTGCTGACGGACGGGCTGCTGGGGTCGGTGTTCATCCAGATCCGGTCGGGCAGCGCCGGGGCGCCCTCGGTCGAGGACGGCGACCGTATCCGCGGGGTCGACGCGGTCGAGATCGCCGACCTCGTCGAGGAGGGCCGCCGGACCTTCAACACCGTCGCCGAGGAGTTCACCGGGCTGCGCGAGGAGATGGCCCTGGCCCTGGGGAATCTGGGCACGAACATCGAGTCGACGACGCAGCTCGTCGACACGGTCGGCGCGGACATCGAGGCCATCACCGGCGCCAGCGTCCAGGTCATGGAAGGCGCGCTGGCGGTGCTGGCCGACACGCGGGTTCTCGTCGCGGGCCTGTCGGAGGGCGAGGGCACGGTGGGCCGGCTGCTGGAGGACGACGCGCTCTACGACGGGCTGGTCGGCACCGTGGCGGAGACCGAGGCCACGGTGCGGGCGGTCCGCCGGAGCGCCGAGCAGCTCGAGCGCGTCGTCGCCCGCCTCGGCGGCCCCGAGGGCGACGCCACGCGGCTGATGGCCGACGCCGGCGAGGCGGCGGCCCTCGCGCGGAACGCGATGGCGGACATCGCCGAGAACACCGAGGCCCTCAAGCGGAGCTGGCCGTTCAGCGGCTTCTTCGCCGACCGGGGCTTCTACAACCTCGACCAGCTCACGCGCGACGAGTACCGCGAGCTGCTCGCCGACGACCGCTACACGCCGTTGCGCATCTGGGTCGACGGCGACCTGCTGTTCGAGACCGACGGCGACGGGCGCATCACGCTGGCCGAGAGCGCCGTCGCCCGGCTCGACGAGGCGATGGCGGGGCTGCTCGCCTATCCCCGCGACAGCCCCATCGTGGTCGAGGGCTACGCCGCCGGCGGGGGCGCGGGCCTGGAGTACCGGCAGTCGCAGGCGCGCGCCGACCTCGTGCGCTCGCACCTCGCGCGCGCCTACCGCCGGGCCGCGTCGCTGACCGGCGCCATGCCCATGGGGTCCGCGGCCGAGGGCAGCCCGAGCCGCGACGGCCGCTGGGACGGGGTGGCCCTGACGATGTTCGTCGAGACCGATCGGCTCGGGGGCGAGATACCCGCCTCCGCGGTCACGCAGTGAGAAGACGGTCTACATCGAGACCACGGTCGTGTCGTACTTGCTTGACGGCGCGGCCCACCGGTGACCTGGTGGCGGCGGCGTGGCAGAAGGTCACCCTCGATTGGTGGGATCGGTGGCCCGCGGGCGGTGCCGGTGGCGGCGGACGACCCGGGGGCCTGAATGGGCGATGGGGGTCGGCGGGTGGGCGTGACGAAGAGGGCGGTGTGATGACCTCGCGAGCGGTGATCGCCGTCGCGCTGCTCCTGCTGCCCGGCGGGGCGGCGGCCCAACGGTCCTTCGATATCTCGGCGGGGGGCTTCTGGGGTGGACACGCCCCGGGCGGCCCGGTCGCGGCGGGCTGGGTCCAGTCGAGCCGCTTCCTCGACCAGTGGGTGTTCGAGGGGGCGAGCCGCGTGGACATCGTCTTCGAAGGGCGGGCACCGGACTTCGACCGTGACGTCAGGGTCACCCGCGAGGATCGCTACGAGACGCTGATGGGCGGGCTCAGGAGTCCTTCGGCCGAGGGTGGGTGGGCTTCTACTATCAGCTTCTGGGCGACGGGTTTCGGATCGCCCGCACGATGACGTACGACAGCGACACGGTGGACATCGAGGCCGCCAACGCCCGCTGCGGCGCGTTCGGCGGGGATGGAACGTTCGTCTCCGCCTGCGAGCCGCCGTTCCCGGCGGGGGAGACCGTCTACGGGTTCGTGGTGCAGCCGGGCGTCGGCGTCGAATTCTGGGGTCCGGAGTTCGACCTGCCGTTCCTCTCGCGGGTGGAGCTCGGGCTCAGGATCGCGGCGGACCTGCCGGTCCTGGCGAATCGTGACCAGGTCATGGTGAAAACCGAGAATGGCGGCGATGGCCGTCGTGGGGTTCGGCCCATGAGCTGTGGGCGCAGGGCGCCGCGCTCGAATGGTCATTTGCTGACGCGGTTGGTGCGGCCCAGGAGGCGCTACGGGGCGGTCCGAGACCGGTGCTGGTGCGGGTCGTTGAACGACGCGCCCGAATATGTGAAACTGTGACTATGAAAAATATCACAGTTTCGGTGGACGACGACGTGCACCGGCGCGCGCGCATCGTGGCGGCGGAGCGCGGCACGTCCGTGTCGGCGGCGGTCCGGGACTTCCTCGTCCGGTGGTCGGGCGAGGAGACCGAGTTCGATCGCCTCGAGCGCCTCCAGAACGAGACGCTGCGCACCATCGGTACGTTCAATGCTGCAGACCGGCTGCCGCGAGAGGAGCTCTATCGCCGTGGCCGACTTCGTTGACGCCAACGTGCTCCTGTACGCCGTCGGCGCCGTCGTCGAGGACCGGGACAAGCGGGCGGCGGCGCGGGCGATTCTGAAACGGAACGACCTCGTGCTGTCGACGCAGGTGCTGCAGGAGTTCTACGTGCAGGCCACCCGCACCACCAGGCCGGACCACCTCGCCCACGAGAAGGCGGTGGCGCTGGTCGAGTCGTGGACGCGCTATCCCGTGGTCGAGACGACGGTGTCGCTGGTCCGGCAGGCGATCGCGACCGCCTCGCGCTGGCGGATCTCCTACTGGGACGCGGCGATCGTCGAGGCCGCGCGAATCGGGCGCTGCCCCACGGTGCTGACCGAAGATCTGCAGCCGGGGATGAACTTCGCCGGGGTGACGGTTCGGAATCCGTTCGCGTGACCGGCGCCCCCGGGAACTCGACGGGTTTCCCGACCGGCGGCGCCGGCCGGGAATACGCGTTGCCAAGTCGATGACGATGGGGCACAATTGACCGGTCCAAGTGTGCCCGCGGGTACGCAGCACGACCCGGACGGGAACGGGGAGAGGCATGCGGCTACTGCGTGACGGCGGTCGGACGGGTCGCCGGCGGCGTTTCTGGATGTCCTCGGTCGCCGGGGCGGTCTGCCTCATCGCGGCGTCGGCCCCGGGCGTGGCGGCGCAGGGGCCCGCGGGCGCGGTGGACGCGGCCGACGTGCGGGCGATGCTCGACCGGTACTGCGTCGCGTGCCACAACGACCGGTTGCGCACGGCCGAGCTGAGCCTCGCCAGCGCCGACGCCGAGCACCCCGAGGCGGACCCCGAGCTCTGGGAGAAGGTCGTCGCGAAGCTGCGGGCGGCGTCGATGCCCCCGCCGCGGCGCCCGCGGCCCGACCCCGCCACCTACACCGCGGTGGCCGCCCACCTGGAAGGGGCGCTCGACGCGGCGTGGGCCGCCGACCCCTATCCCGGGCGCGGCAGCGCCGTGCACCGCATCAACCGGACCGAGTACGCCAACGCGGTTCGCGACCTCTTCGCCCTCGACATCGACGTCTCCTCGCTGCTGCCGGGGGACGAGACGGCCGACGGCAGCTTCGACAACTTCGCCGACGTCCTCACCATCTCGCGCGCCCATCTCGAGCGGTACCTGTCGGTGGCCCGGCAGGTCACCCGCCTCGCGGTGGGGCTGCCGCCCCCGGCGGCGGGGTTCGACACCTTCGAGGTGCCCCTGCACATCGTCCAGGACGGCCGGCAGAGCGAGGACCTGCCCCTCGGCTCGCGGGGCGGCCTCGCGGTGCCCTACCAGTTCCCCGTCGACGGCGAGTACGCCATCCGGGTGCGGCTGCGCCGCCAGTACCAGGCCTATCTCATGGGGATGGGCTGGCCGCAGCAGCTCGACGTCCGCCTCGACGGGAGGCTGCTGAGGCGGTTCACCGTCGGCGGCGACGCCCCCGGCATTCCCGGCGCGGCCAGCTACGCCGGGGCGGGCGAGCCGGGGTTCGTGAAGGACCCCGAGTGGGAAGCGTTCATGCAGCTCACCGGCGACGACCACCTGTTCGTCCAGGTGCCGGTCGAGGCCGGTCCCCACACCGTGGGGGTGTCGTTCGTCCGCGAGCTGTGGGAGGAGGAGGGCCTGCCGCAGCCGCTGCAGCGCGGCCGGGTGCTCACCAACGACCAGATCTACATGGGCTACGCGGCCGTCGGCGCGGTCGAGATCGGCGGGCCCTACGAGGTCGCCGGCACCGTCGCCGACACCCCGAGCCGGCGCGCCATCTTCGGTTGCCGGCCCGCCGCCGCGGCCGACGAGCGGGCGTGCGCCCGCGAGATCCTGTCGAGGCTGGCGCGCCGGGCGTACCGCCGAGCCGTCACGGAGACCGACGTCGCGGTGCTGCTCGACTTCTACGACCAGGGCCGGGCGGCGGGCAGCTTCGAGCACGGCATCCAGTTCGCGCTGGAGCGCCTGCTCATCGACCCCGACTTCCTGTTGCGCGTGCACCGCGACCCGATCGACCTGCCGGCCGCCCAGGCCGCCTATCCCCTCGACGACTTCGAGCTCGCGTCGCGGCTGTCGTTCTTCCTGTGGAGCAGCGTTCCCGACGACGAGCTGCTCGCCCTCGCCGAGCGGGGCGCCCTGTCGGACCCCGCGGTCCTCGAGGCGCAGGCCCGGCGGATGCTCGCCGATCCCCGCGCCACCGACGCGCTGGTGGACGACTTCACCGCCCAGTGGCTGAACCTGCGCCGGGTGAGCGAGGTCGTCGTCGACCCGATCATCTATCCCAACTACGACGAGACCCTGCTCGAGGCGTTCCGCGACGAGACCGAGCTCTTCGTGGCCGGCACCCTGCGCGCCGACCGCAGCGTCCACGAGCTGCTCGGCGCCGACTACACGTTCGTCAACGAGCGGCTCGCGCAGCACTACGGCATTCCCGGCATCTACGGCAGCCGGCTGCGGCGGGTCCCCCTGCCCGACTCCCGCCAGCGCGGCGGGCTGCTCGCGCACGGGGCGCTGCTCGCCACCACGTCCTATCCCGACCGCACCTCGCCCGTGCTGCGCGGCAAGTGGCTGCTCGACAACATCTTCGGGTTGCCGGTGCCGCCGCCTCCCCCCGAGGTCGACACGACCCTCGAGGAGGAGCCCGGGGTGCGGCCGCCGTCGATCCGCGAGCGGCTCGCCCGACACCGGCGCAGCCCCGCGTGCGCGAGCTGCCACGCGGTGATCGATCCCCTCGGGTTCGCGCTGGAGAACTTCGACGTCATCGGCGGCTGGCGCACCATCGACGAGGCGGGCGAGCCGGTCGACGCAACGGGCACCACCACGGCCGGCGAGAGCATCGACGGCCTCGCGGGCCTGCGGGCCCTGCTGCTCGACGACCCCGAGAAGTTCCCGCGGACGGTCACGGAGAAGCTGCTGGCCTATGCGCTCGGGCGTCCGCTGGAGTACTACGACCGGCCGGCGGTGCGCCGCATCGTGCGGGACGCGGCCGGCGACGGCTACCGCTGGTCGTCACTCGTCGTCGGCATCGTGAAGAGTCCCACGTTCCGGATGCGCGGCGTCCGGGACCCGGAGACGGCGAACTGAAGCGACGGAGCAGGAGCCCGCGGCGGACGGCGCCGCGCGGGCTGCGGTAGGATGGGCCGGGCGGCCGGCGAAGCCGCGGGGCGGCGCCGGCAGGGGCAGGAGCATGCGCCGCGGAACGGCGCGGACTCCCGGAGGGTCGGCTGGGCGCCAAAGCGGAGCCGCGAGGCGCCGATTGGCGGACCAGGAGTCTGCGCCGTAGAACGGCGCGGACTCCTGGAGGGTTGGTTGGGCGCCCAGCGGAGCCGAAGGCGACGATGGGCGGGCTAGGAGAGAGGCATTCCATGACGTTCCTGACGAAGACGTTGCCGCGGCGGACGGTGCTGCGCGGGCTCGGCGCCACGGTGGCGTTGCCGCTTCTCGACGCCATGCATCCGGCGTTCACGCTGCGGGGGCAGGCGGCGCCGGGGCCGGTGGCCCGTTTCCAGGCGTTCTACGTGCCCAACGGCATGGCCATCCCCTACTGGAAGCCGAAGGGGGAGGGGACCGGCTACGAGCTGTCGCCGATTCTCGGACCCCTGGCCTCGTTCAAGGACCAGATGATCGTCCTCTCGGGGCTCAACGCGAGCTGGAACTACATCCACGCGGGGGCGTCGGGGTCGTTCCTGACCGGCACCACCCGCGGGGGGACGAACGAGATCGAGATCATCGCCGACGTGTCGATGGACCAGCTCCTGGCGCGGCACTTCCAGGACGAGACGCAGGTGCCGTCGCTCCAGTTGTCGCTCGACCCGCCCAACAACGCCGGCGCGTGCACCGGCAACCTGAGCTGCGTCTACACCCACACGCTGTCGTGGCGCAGCCCCACCCTGCCCCTGCCGACCGAGTCGAACCCGCGGGCGGTGTTCGAGACCCTGTTCGGCGACAGCGGCACCACCGACCCCAAGGCCCGCGCGGAGCGGCTGCAGCAGCACAAGAGCCTGCTCGACTCGGTCGGCGACAAGCTGGCCGCCCTGCGCCGCGAGCTCGGGCCCGGCGACCAGACCAAGATGGAGGAGTACACCGAGGCCATCCGCGACGTCGAGCGCCGCATCGAGAAGGCCGAGGAGCAGAGCGACCTCGAGCTGCCGACCCTGGAGCAGCCCCAGGGGGCGCCGTCCGACTTCGAGGACCACTACGACCTGATGATGGACCTGCAGGTGCTGGCCCTGCAGTCGGACCTGACCCGCGTCATCGCGTTCATGATCGGCAAGGAGCAGAGCGCGCGGCCGTATCCGCAGATCGGGGTCCCCGAGGCGCACCACCCGCTCTCGCACCACAACGACGACCCCACGCTCGTCGCCCACATGTCGAAGATCAACGCGTACCACACCGCGCTCTTCTCGCGCTATCTCGAGAAGCTGCGGGCGACGCCCGACGGCGACGGCACGCTGCTCGACAACATCACGATCCTGTACGGGTCGGGCCTCTCGAACAGCACGCGGCACTCGGGCATCGACCTGCCGCTGATGCTGGCCGGCGGCGGGGCGGGGCGGCTGCCGAGCGGACGCCACATCCGCTACACGGACGAGCCGTCGATGGCGAATCTGCTCGTCACCCTGATGGACAAGATGGGCGTTCCGGTCGAACGCATCGGCGGCAGCACCGGCGCGCTGCCCGTCGACACGCTGACCGGGTTGCTGTAGGCGCGGGGACGTAGAATCGCCCCGGCGTTGTCCGGGGCGATTCGGACAGTGGCGGCGGGGGCGGCGTTCCCGCGGAGTTGGCGAGGAACGTATCGATCGATACCCCCAACGTTCCGGGGCGCGGGTCGAAACCGCCGTGTGTGGGAGTGTGCCGTCTCGCAAGTTCGCAACATGATTCTGCGCTCCCGCAAGCTGGTCCCGTTCACCGTGATCTGCCCCGTTCGCCCGGGGACGTCACGTCTCGGTCGGTCATCGGCATCGGCACGGGTGGCACTCGTTGTAATGCGAATTTCGGGGACAGCACATTAGGAGTCTGTACCGTAAAACGGTGCAGACTCTTAGCAGGGTTGGTTGGGCGGCAATCGGAGCCGTAGGCAAGGATTTCCGGGCTAGGCAAGAGGGGCGGTATCCACCATGTTCCTGTTGAGAGTTCTCGTCGTGGTTGCTGCGGCGGTTCTGGCGACGGCCGCGGGTGTCGCGTCGGCCGAGACCCCGCCCCTCGTCGATGCGGCCAAGCGGGGCGACGCTCCGGCGGTCGCGGCGCTCCTCGACGGCGGCGCCAGCGTCGCGGCGGCGGACGCCGACGGCTCGACCGCGCTGCACTGGGCGAGCCATCGCGACGACGCCGAGACCGTCGCGCGGCTCCTCGACGCCGGGGCCGACGTCGACGCGGCGACCGACCTCGGGGTGACGGCGCTGTGGGCGGCCAGCCAGAATCGTAGCGCCGGGGTGGTCGAGACCCTGCTCGAGGCGGGGGCCGACCCCGACCGGCCGCTCCTCGCGGGCGAGACCGCCCTGATGGTGGCGGCCCGGGCCGGCGCCCCCGACGTGGCCCGCCTGCTCCTCGCCTTCGGGGCCGACACCGAGGCCCGCGGCCTCCGCGGCCAGACCGCCCTGATGTGGGCGGTCGCGCAGCACCACGCCGACGTCGTCGCGGTGCTGCTGGCCCACGAGGCCGACGTGCACGCCCGCTCCGACGTGTGGAGCCAGATGATGGCGGTGCCGCCGCACGGCCAGCCCGAGTACAACGCCGACATCCCCCACGGCGGCAACACCGCGCTGATGTTCGCCGCGCGAAACGGCGACCTCGCCTCGGCCCGGCTCCTCATCGCAGCCGGCGCCGACGTCGAGGACAGGAACGCGTGGGGGGTGAGCGCCGTCACCATGGCCGCTCACGCCGGGTACGGCGAGCTGATGGCCCTCCTGCTCGAGGCCGGCGCCGACCCCAACGCAGCCGAGGCGGGGTTCGCGGCGATTCACCCCGCGGTCATGCGCCGTGACGCCGGGATGGTGGCGACCCTGCTCGACCACGGGGCCGACCCCAACGCCGTGCTGCGTACTTGGACCCCCACCCGGCGGGCCTCCCGCGACCACAACTTCCGGCCCGCCCTCATCGGGGCCACGCCGTTCTGGCTCGCCGCGCGCTTCGCCGCCCCCGACGTCATGCGCCTGCTCGCCAACCATGGCGCAGACCCGTCGTTCGTGCACCACGCGAGCTACAAGCAGCGGTACACCCAGGTCATCACCGAGTCGACGACGGCGCTGATGGCCGCCGCCGGCATGGGCGGCGGACGCCTGCGGGCGTGGGTACCCCCCGACCCCGCCGACGCCGAGCTGCTCGCCCTCGACGCCGTCCAGGTCGCGCTGGCCCTCGGCGCCGACATCAACGCCACCGACGCGGCCGGCCGCACCGCCCTCGACGGCGCCCGCATGGCCCGCATGCGCACCGTCGCCGCGTTCCTGGAGTCGCGGGGCGCGCGCCCCGGCGAGGGGCGGTAGCCCGCACGTCCGGACGGAGAAGCCGCCGCGAGGACGGCGGTCCGGCCTTCACTCGTTCTCGGTCAGGAACCCGACCCGGCGGCGCCGGCGCCCGCGCTGACCGCGGCGATGGTCGCGGCCTGCTGGGCGTCGAGAATCGCGCGGATGGACTGCAGCGCCGCGAGGTCGCCGGCGCTGCGCTCGCCGGCCCTCTCGCTGTCTTCCGCCAGCTCGATGCCGGCGGCGAGCGAGAATGCGAGGTCCTTCGAGGGCCGCGGCCTCGCGCTCCGCAGGCGGTCGCGGTAGCGCAGCACGCGGTCGACGACGTGTCCGGGCGGGGCCTGGGTGAGGGCCAGCACCGCGACCTCGTCGTAGCGGCCGGTCCCGATGCGTTCGCCCGCGCTCCGCAGGCGCTCGGCGACGACGCCGAAGCGCTGGACCGCGTCGTCGGCGCCGCGGGGGTCGACCGCGAGCAGGTGCGACACGAGCTGCAATTGGTTGCCGCGGCGGAACCCGGCGTCACGCAGGCGGGCGTAGGCGCGGCGGACGTCCTCGGTCAGCGATTCCACCGATACCTCGCGGCCGGCGTGCAGGGCGGCCGCCGGCAGATCGTTCGCGTCGGTGAGCCAGAAGTGATCGGTGCGCCACTGGACGTAGATGCGCGCGAGCCGCTCGAGGTGCGGCTTCGGCACCCGCTTCCCTTCGGCCTGCAGCGCCAGCAGCAGGGCCGCGAGGGTGGCGCCGGTCCCCGGGCGCTTGATGCCGTGCTCGGCGAAGCGGTCTCGCGTGGCGATGACCTGACGGTGGACCGTGGCCGCATCGAGGTCCCGCCGCAGGATCATCGCCGCCACCACGTAGCGGATCTCCGAGCGCAACGGGCTCGTCCAGCCGGCGCGCCGCCGCAGTCCGGCTGCGACCTCCTCCAGCCGGTCGTGCGAGATCCGGGCGCCGGCCGCCCCGAGGGTGAGGGCCACGAACCGGTAGGTGGCGGTGTCGGTGGTCCAGCGCTTGCGGGCGCGAAGGCGTTCGAAGGTCTCGAGATAGGCCGCGATCGGATCGCGCTCGGCGGTCATGCGGCGGATGGTAGCAAATCCACGGCTGCTCGGCGGACGCGACTCAGCCGCCGACGGGGCCCAGGATCTGCCGGGCGATGGTCTGGAGCTGCATGTTCGACGTGCCCTCGTAGATCTGACCGATCTTGGCGTCGCGGTACAGCTTCTCGACGGGGTAGTCCTTCGTGTAGCCGACGCCGCCGAAGAGCTGCACGGCGAGCGACGTGGCCCGCTCGGCGACCTGCGACGAGAAGAGCTTGGCCATCGCCGCCTCGGTGAGGAAGGGCCGGCCGGCGTCGCGGAGGCGGGCGGCGTTGTAGACGCCGAGCCGCGCCATCTCGACCTCGGTCTGGGCCTGCGCCACCTGGAACTGCACGGCCTGGAACCCGGCGATCGGCCGGCCGAACTGCTCGCGCTCCCGCACGTAGCGGACGGTGTGGTCGAGGGCGCCCTGGGCCAGCCCCGCCATCTGGGCCCCGATGCCGATGCGGCCCTCGTTGAGGGTCTCGATGGCGACCTTGTAGCCCCTGCCGCGCTCGCCGAGGACGTGGCTCTTCGGCACCCGGCACCCGTCGAGTAGCAGCTCGCAGGTGCTGCTGGCCCGGATGCCGAGCTTGTCCTCCTTCTTGCCGACGGCGAGGCCGGGCCGGTCGTGCTCGACGACGAACGCGGTGATGCCGCGATGGCCGGCGTCGGGGTCGACGTTGGCCATGACGATGAAGAGCCCCGCCTCGCGGGCGTTGGTGATCCAGAGCTTGCGGCCGGTGATGACATAGTCGCCGCCGTCCTCTACCGCGCGGGTCCTCAGCGCGAACGCGTCGCTGCCCGAGCCGGCCTCCGACAGCGCGTAGGCCCCGATTGCGCCGCCCGCGAGGCGCGGGAGGAAGCGCTGCTGCAGGTCGGCCGATCCCCAGCGCAGGAGGGCATTGATGACGAGGGTGTTCTGGACGTCGACGACCACCGCGACCGACGGGTCGACGCGCGACAGCTCCTCGACCGCGAGCACCGACAGGAAGAACGGGGCGCCGGCCCCGCCGAGCGACTCGGGAATCTCGATGCCCATGACGCCGAGGTCGAACAGCTTGTCGATGAGCGCCCGCGGGATGACCGCCTGCTCGTCCATCTCGCGCGCTAGGGGGGCGATCTCCGCCTCGGCGAACGCCCGTACGCTGGCGCGGAACAGATCCTCCTCGTCCGAGAGCCGGGTCAGGGGAGACGGCGTGGGTGCGATGGTGTCGATGGTCATGGAGTTCCGTGGAAGACGGTTTCGTGATGCAGGGCGCCTGCCCGGCATCGTGGCGCCGCGCGAGCGGGCCGCCAATCGAGTATCACGGGCGTGGCAGGGACCCGTCAAGGCCGGCCGAAAGCCGTGGTGGGTGGTACACTGACATCATGTCGCTCATGCTGTCGAAAACCTATGACGCGTTTCGGTCCGCCAGCGGTGTGTCGGACGAGCAGGCGCGCGAGGCGGCAGAGGAGATAGCCGCTTTCGACAGCCGTCTGCTTCGAGTCGAGATCAAGCTCAACCTCTTGATCACGCTTGGTGCGTCGACACTGGTCGGTGTCGGCTTGATACTGCTCAGGCTGTTCGTCTTCAACTGATTGGTGTGACGCGCACGGAGGGCCGGATGCCGATCCGCTTCGTCGTTGCCGTTGCCGCTGCCGCCCTTGCAGCCTGCATTAGGATTAGGAAGGGGCTGTCCGGTGAGGGTCGGGAGTATGGCAACATGGGATGACGTATGCGTACTACCTTGGATCTGCCGGTCGAGCTTCTCGAGGAAGCGCAGCGGTTGCTCGGATTCAAGTCGAAGACCGACACCGTCGTGCTCTCGTTGCGTGAGCTGATACGCCGGAAGCGAATCCATGAGCTGAGGGACCTCCTGGGTCCGTGACCCTGGACGTCGATACAGCCGTATCCCGCCGTCGTCCCCGCCGATGATTCTGCCGGACGCTCCGGACTGCTGACGGACTCGTCCGCCGCGCGCTTTCCGTTTCTTCCCGCCGCCCGCGGCGACCGCGGCTTCACTCGTAGCGCAGCACGCGCGCGGGCTCGCCGGCGGTGGCGCGCAGGCCGGGCAGCAGGCACGCGGCCAGGGCGGTGACGGCCAGCAGCGCGGGTGCGGCGACGAAGGTCACGGGGTCGAGCGGCGCGACGCCGAACAGGACGCCCCCGAGCAGGGGCGTGGCGACGAGCGCCGCCGACGCGAGGCCGAGGACGAGGCCGGCGCCGGTCACCCGCAGCCCGTCCCGGACCACGAGGCGAATCAGGGCGCCGCGGCTCGCCCCGAGGGCGTTGCGCACGCCCAGCTCGTACCGCCGGCGGGCCACCGCGAAGGAGACTGCGCCGTACAGCCCCGCCGTCGCGAGCAGCAGGGACACGAGGGCGAACGCGCCCAGCACCGCGGCGGCGAACCGGGGGCGGGCGACGGAGAGCGAGAGGCGGTCCGCGAGAGGCATGATCTCGGTGGTGGCGTAGGGGGACAGGGTGTGGACGTGGTCCGCGACCAGGCCGGGCAGCACGTCCGAAGGCTGCTCGGTGCGGACGACCACGAGCGCGTCCGTGCCCAGCCGGTCGCGCTCGGCCATCGGCACGTACATCTCAGGCCGGGGCTGCCGGTCGTTGCCGTCCTTCAGCACGTCGTCGACGATGCCGACGATCTGGGCCTCCGCCGGCTCTCCCCACATGAGGCGGGTGCCCACCGCCTCGGGCGGCAGGTACCGCCGCGCGAACTCACGGTTCACGACGATCGGGAGCACCTCGCGCGCCGCGTCCCGTTCGTCGAACAGCCTTCCGGCGCGCAGGCGCAGCCGCAGGGCCTCGGCGTATCCGGGGGTGACCGCGTAGCGCAGGGTGGTGGCCACGTCCGGCCGGCGCTGCACGTCCGGGAGCGGGCGCACCGGGAAGCCGGCGAGGAACGCGCGGCCATCGAGGGGCATCATGTTGCTGCCGCCGGCCGCCGTCACGCCGGGCAGGGCCCGCAGCCGCGCGAGGGTGGCCTCCATCAGGCGCTTGCGCTCGTCCGACGCCTCGAACCCGCCGGGCACCCGGATGCCGATGGTCAGCACGTTCTCGGGGGAGTAGCCGGGATCGACGGCGATGAGCCGCACGAAGCTGCGCGAGAGCGCCACGGCGACGACGAGCAGCGCCACCGCGAGTCCGGCCTGGAGCCCCAGCAGCAGGTCGCGCAGCCGCCGGTTGTCCGCGGTGGCTCCAGGAAGCGTGCCGTTGGCGGAAGGCTCCGCGCGCAACTGCCGCGAAAGACGAGCGCGCGTTCCGCGCAGCGCCGGTGCGACTCCGCACGCCAGCACGGTGACGAGCACGAGAGCCAGGGTCAACCCTGTCGCGCCGGCGTCGATGCGCGCGTGAGCGACCGCCGGGAAGTGGCCGGCGGCCAGGATCCTCACCGCGCGCAGGAAGCTCCAGCCTAGCGCGAGCCCCAAGCCGCCAGCGGCCGCGGCCAGCAGGAAGTGCTCGGTCGCGAGCTGGCGGAGGAGGCGCCGGCGGCCCGCCCCCAGGGACGACCGGATGGCCAGTTCGCGGGCCCGCTTGAGGTTGCGTCCGACCATGAGGGCGGCGACGTTTGCGCACGACGCGAGGAAGAGGAGCGCGACGCCCAGCGCCAGCACCACCAGCGCGGGGCGGAGGTCCGCGGTGCTCTCCGCGGCCATCGTGCGCACGCGCACGACGGGCGGACCGCCCACGCCGAACAGCAGATCGCGGCCCAGCGCGGACCGCGTCAGCCGTTGGGCGACGGCCGTGCCCTCGGCCGCCGCCCGCCCGGCCGACGCGCCCGGCCGCAGCCGCCCCAGCCCGAAGAACGCGGTCACTCGCGGGTTCCCGTCCTCCGGCGCCGCCCGCGGCGGTTCGAACCGGGTCCACAGCAGGACCTCGCGGTCGGGAAAGAAGAACCCCGGCGGCGTGACGCCGACGATGATGTGGAAACGCCCGTCGACGAGCAGCCCCGAGCCTACCGCGTCGCCCCGCGCCCCGAGCGCGCCGCGCCAGAACGCGTCGCCACCTGGTGGCCGGCCATGAGGCGAGCCCGGCGCGAGACCCTGCGGCTATCGTCGCTCGCCTGACTGTCTCTTGGCCGGATCGTGTGTTCGCACGCGGTCAGAACGACGCCGGCTCCTCGTACTCGCCCCAGACGTCCCGGAGCGCGTCGCACATCTCGCCGAGGGTGGCGTCGGCGCGCACCGCGTCGATCAGGAGAGGCACGAGGTTGTCGGTGCCGAGGGCGGCTTCGCGCAGGCGGTCGAGGGCGCGGGAGACGGCGGCGCCTTCCCGGTCCGCCCGCAGCGCCGCGAGCCGGTCGCACTGCGCGGCGGCCGCGGCCTCGTCGATGTAGAGGGTCTCGACCGGAGCCCCGGCCTCGCCGGTGCGGTCGTTGACCCCGACGATCTTCCGCTCGCCCGACTCGACCTCGCGCTGGAACCGGTAGGCGGCTTCGGCGATCTCGCGCTGCGGGTAGCCGGCCTCGATGGCCTCGACCATGCCCCCGAGGTCGTCGATGGCCTGAAAGTACTCGCGCGCGCCCTCCTCCATGTCCCGGGTCAGCCGCTCGACGAAGAACGACCCGCCCAGGGGGTCGACGTGGGCGGCGACGCCGCTCTCGTGGGCGATGACCTGCTGGGTGCGGAGGGCGAGCAGGGCCGCCTCGCGGGTAGGCAGAGACAACGCCTCGTCGAGCGAGTTGGTGTGCAGCGAGTTGGTGCCCCCGAGGACCGCGGCCATCGCCTGCACGGCGGTGCGGACGACGTTGTTGTGGGGCTCCTGGGCGGTCAGCGATACGCCCGCGGTCTGGGTGTGGAAGCGCAGCTTCCACGACCGCTCGTCCCGCGCCCCGAAGCGGTCGCGCATCGCCGTCGCCCACAGGGCGCGGGCGGCGCGGTACTTCGCGATCTCCTCGAAGAAGTCGTTGTGGGCGTTGAAGAAGAACGAGATGCGGGGGGCGAAGCGGTCGACCTCGAGGCCCGCGTCGACCCCGTGCTGCACGTACTCGATGCCGTCGCGCAGCGTGAACGCCAGCTCCTGCAGGGCCGTCGCCCCCGCCTCGCGGATGTGGTAGCCGCTCACCGAGATGGTGTTCCACCGCGGCGTCTCCCGGGCGCAGAAGGCGAAGGTGTCGGTGACGAGGCGCATGGACGGGGCCGGCGGGTAGATGTACTCCTTCTGGGCGATGTACTCCTTCAGGATGTCGTTCTGCAGGGTGCCCGACAGGGCGGCCCACGGGACCCCCTGCCGTTCCGCCACGACGAGGTACATCGCGAAGATCATCGCGGCCGGCGAGTTGATGGTCATCGACGTGGTGACGGCGCCGAGGTCGATCCCGGCGAAGAGCCGCTCCATGTCGGCGACCGACGCGACGTTGACCCCGCACTTGCCCACCTCGCCCTGCGAGAACGCGTGGTCGGGGTCGCGGCCCATCAGGGTCGGCAGGTCGAAGGCCACGCTGAGCCCGGTGCCCCCCGCCGCGAGGAGCTCCTTGTAGCGCCGGTTGGTCTCCTCGGGGGCGCCGTAGCCGGCGAACTGGCGCATCGTCCACAGCTTGCCGGCGTAGCCGCTCGCGTGGATGCCGCGGGTGTAGGGGAACTCGCCGGCGGGCGCCGGCGGCTCGATTCCCCGGAGGTCGTCGGCCGTGTACAGCGGCTCGACGGGCCGTCCCGACACGGTCGTATGGGCGGTCGGCGCGGGGGGGGCGGCGGTCTTCGTCATGGGCGGGCAGGTCGAACGGTAGCTGGCATCGACAGGGCGTATCTTACCAGTCCGCGGCGGGGCGGCGCCGCGCCGACGTTGACACGACTCCGGTCCTGGTTCAAACTCTCAACCACAGTGAACAGGTCTGTACGGCGCGGAAAACACGGCGCGGCGGCGGGTCTCGCCGCCCTGATGCTGATTGCGGCGGCGGGTGCGGCGGCCCAGGACGTTCGCCTGGACGCCCCCATCCCGCACGTGCGGGGGCAGAGCGTGTCGCCCTCGTTCGAGGGCTGGTACCGCAACCCGGACGGGACCCGCAGCCTCGTGTTCGGCTACTTCAACCGGAACTACGACGAGCACCTCGACATTCCCGTCGGCCCCGACAACCGCTTCGAGCCCGGCCCCGCCGACCGGGGGCAGCCCACGCACTTCCTGCCGCGGCGGCAGACCGGCATGTTCGCGGTGGTCGTGCCCGCCGACTTCGACGGGCGGTTGACGTGGTCGCTGACCGCGTACGGCGAGACCATCGCGATTCCCGGCCACCTGCGCCCCGAGTGGGAGATCGACGCGCTGCGGGAGGTGACGAGCGGCAACACGCCGCCCGTCGTGCGGTTCGGGTCGCCGGACGGCGAGCCGGGGCAGGGACAGTACGGGGTCCGCTCGCGGTCGGCGGTGCGGGCGGCGGTGGCCGAGCCGGCACCGATCGCGGTGTGGGCGATCGACGACGGCGTCCGCAAGCGGCGCGCGGCGGATCGGCCCAACCAGTTCGGGCTCGTGTGGAGCAAGTACCGCGGTCCCGGCGCGGTGGCCTTCGAGATCACCGAGCCGGAGGCCGACGACGCCGGACGGGCGGTGACGACGGCGACCTTCGACGCGCCGGGCCGTTACGTGCTGCGCGTGCTCGCGTGGGACGACTCGGGGGGGCAGGCCGCGATCATGGCCGGCGGCTTCTTCTGCTGCTGGACCAACGGCTACCTGACGGTCGACGTCGAAGAGTAGGACGAATCGAGAGAGCCTGGAGACAGACGATGACGCAGACCATGGGACGCCGCCCTGCGCGGCTTGCACTGTCCGCCGCCGCGTTCGCGCTGGCCGCCGGCGCCGCCGGGGCGCAGACCGCCGAGGTCACCTTCAGCCGCGACGTGGCCCCCATCCTCCAGCGGAGCTGCCAGGGCTGCCACCGCGCCGGCCAGATGGGGCCGATGGCGCTGACCAGCTACGAGGAGGTCCGTCCGTGGGCCCGCGCCATCCGCACCAAGGTGGTCGAGCGCTC
This sequence comes from Vicinamibacterales bacterium, assembly GCA_965215105.1. GTDB lineage: Bacteria > Acidobacteriota > Vicinamibacteria > Vicinamibacterales > UBA8438 > JAJEEA01. Next base: position 2,733,640 of record OZ244051.1, on the reverse strand, counting down.
GATGCCGCCCTGGCACCTCGACAAGACCGTCGGCATCCAGGAGTTCGAGAACGACATCTCGCTGAGCGACGCCGAGATCGACACCGTCGTGCGCTGGGTCGACGCCGGCGCCCCGCGCGGCAACCCGGCCGACCTGCCGCCGCCCGTCGACTGGCCCGACGGCGACGTCTGGCACCTTGCCGATCGCTTCGGCCGCCAGCCCGACCTCGTGATCGCCTCCGAGCCCTGGACGCAGAGCGCCGAGGGGCAGGACCAGTGGTGGCAGCCGATCATGGAGACCGGGCTGACCGAGGACCGCTGGGTGTCGGGCATCGAGGTGCGGCCGTCGGAGCGGCGCATCACCCACCACGCGGTCGTCTACCTGCAGCAGGAGGAGCAGCCCGGCGACCACGAGGCGGTGGTCGACGTGCCGGGGCGGGGCACGTACCTGACCGAGTTCGCGGTGGGCAAGATCGGCGACGTGTTCCGCGAGAACACCGGCAAGCTGATGAAGGCGGGCTCGCGCCTCGCCTTCGACAACCACTACCACTCGGTGGGCGAGGAGCTGGTCGACTCGACCGCGGTGGGCGTCTGGTTCCACCCGAAGGGCTTCGTGCCCAAGTACCGCGTGCACGGCGGCGCCCTCGGCGTGCGGCAGGCCATGGACACCCTCGACATCCCGCCCGGCAAGGTGACCGTGCACCACGCCTACGTGCCCCTGGCGCTGCCCGCGCGGCTCGAGAACTACCAGCCTCACATGCACATCCGCGGCAAGGCGATGTCCATGGAGGCGATCCATCCGGACGGCCGGGTCGAGATGCTGAACCACGTCGCCAACTTCGACTTCAACTGGCACGTGAACTACGTGTACACCGACGATTCGGCCCCGGTGCTGCCCGCGGGCACGGTCATCAAGCTGACCGCGTGGCACGACAACACCGAGGCGAACCGGGCGAACCCCGACCACACGCAGTGGGTGGGGTGGGGCCAGCGCAGCTACGACGACATGTACCACGCGCACGTGAACATCACGTACCTCACCGACGAGGACTACGAGCAGATCATCGCGGACCGGCAGGCGAGCCGGACCGACGACTAGGATCCCGGGGTGAAGGCCCGCGTTGCTCCGAATGCAGCGGGGCCTTTCGCCACCGGTTCCTGCCCCGTCCGAACGTGGAGACACCGCTCACGCCGCTCGAGTTCCAGCGCCGCTCGCGGGCGCTCTACCCCGACCGCGAGTGCGTGGTGGACGGTGGCGACCGCCTGACCTACGCGCAGTTCTTCGACCGCTGCGACCGGTGGTCGGCGGCGCTGCAGCGGCTCGGGGTGCGCAAGGGCGACCGCGTCGCGTACCTCTCGCTGAACACCGCGTCGCACCTCGAGTCGTTCTACGCGGTGCCGCAGATCGGCGCGGTTCTCGTCCCCATCAACTTCCGGCTCAAGCCGCAGGAGATCGCCTATATCGTCCGGCACTCGGGGGCGAAGGTGGTCTGCGCGCACGCCGAGTTCCTCGACACCGTCGACGAGATCCGCGGCGAGTGCCCCGGCGTCGAGCACTACGTGGCCCTGGAAGGGGGCCGCGAGGGGTGGCTCGATCACCGGGGGCTGCGCGGCGCGGAGTCGGGGGCGGTGGACCGGCCGCCCGTGGACGAGCGCGACCTGCTGACCATCAACTACACGAGCGGCACCACCTCGCGGCCCAAGGGGGTGATGATCACCCACCGCAACGCGTACATGAACGCGGTGGGGACCCTGGTGCACCTCCCCATGACCTGCGCCGACCGCTACCTGTGGACGTTGCCGATGTTCCACGCGAACGGGTGGACGTTCGTGTGGGTCGTCACCGCCGTCGGGGGCGCCCACGTCTGCCTCCGCAAGGTCGACCCGGTACAGGCCTTCGGGCTGATCCGGGACGAGGGCGTGACCATGCTGTGCGCGGCCCCCACGGTGCTCATCGGGCTGGCCGGGTGTCCGGCCGCGCAGCGGGGAGAGGTGCCGGCCGGCGTGCGGGTGGTGACGGCGGGGGCCCCGCCCGCGGCGGCGACGATCCAGCGGGTCGAGGGCGAGTTCGGGTGGGACCTGACCCACGTCTACGGCCTCACCGAGACCGCCCCGTTCATCACCGTGTGCGAGCCCAGGCCCGAGCACGCGGGGCTGTCTCCGGCCGACCGCTCTGTGGTCAAGGCCCGCCAGGGGGTGGAGCTGATCACGTCGGGCGAGCTGCAGGTCTTCGACGAGGAGGACCGGCCCGTCCCCCGCGACGCGCAGACCCTGGGCGAGATCGTGGTGCGCGGCAACGTGGTCATGGAGGGCTACTACAACGACCCCGAGGCCACCGCGAAGGCGATGCGGGGCGGGTGGTTCCGCAGCGGCGACGCCGCCGTCGTGCATCCCGACGGCTACCTCGAGATTCGCGACCGCTTCAAGGACGTCATCATCAGCGGGGGCGAGAACATCTCCTCGGTGGAGGTCGAGGGCGTGCTGATGCGCCACCCCGGCATCCAGGAGGTCGCCGTCGTCGGCATGCCCGACGAGAAGTGGGGCGAGACCCCCCACGCGTTCGTCGTGCCGGTCCCGGGGGCGGCGCCGAGCGAGGCCGACCTGATCGTCTGGGCGCGGGAGCAGATGGCCCACTTCAAGGTGCCGCGGAAGATCCGGTTCGTGGAGGAGCTGCCGAAGACCGCGACGGGCAAGATCCAGAAGTACGTCCTGCGGAGCGGCCGCGCCGCCATCGCGACGCAGTAGAGCTGCGGTCGTGGAGCGCCGCGCGCCCTTCAACCATGACCGCCTTACCTTCGTTCCCCCCGCCGCCGGGGGCCCCCGCGGCCGACGCCGACCGGTGTCTGGCCGCCATCGAGCGCAAGGTGCTGTGGCTCAGCACCTGGATGATCCATCACGCGAACCACGTGCGGGCGAGCCGCGACGGCCTCAAGGTCGGCGGCCACCAGGCGTCGTGCGCGTCGATGGTCACGTTGATGACCGCGCTCTACTTCGACCTCCTCCGTCCCGCCGATCGGGTCGCGGTCAAGCCCCACGGCAGCCCCGTCTTCCACGCCATCCAGTACCTGCTCGGCAATCAGACCCGCGACCAGCTCGAGCGGTTCCGCGCGTTCGGGGGCGCCCAGTCCTATCCGTCGCGCACCAAGGACAAGGACGACGTCGACATCTCGACGGGGTCGGTGGGGATGGGGGTGGCGATGACGAGCTTCGCGGCCCTCGCCCAGCAGTTCCTGCGGACCCGCGGACTCGCGCCCGACGGCGCGCCGCCGGGGCGGATGATCGCGATCGCCGGCGACGCCGAGTTCGACGAGGGCAACGTCTTCGAGGCGCTGCTGGAGGCGTGGAAGCACCACGTCACCGACGTCTGGTGGATCATCGACTACAACCGGCAGAGCCTAGACGCCATCGTCGCCGACCGGTTCTTCCACCGCCTCGACACCGTCTTCGAGACGATGGAGTGGCGGGTCGTCACCCTGAAGTACGGCCACCGCCTCGAGGCGGCGTTCACCCGGCGGGGGGGCGGGGCGCTGCGCCAATGGATCGACGACTGTCCGAACTCCACCTACTCGGCCCTCGCGTACCAGGGGGGCGCGGCGTGGCGGTCGCGGCTGGTGAGCGACCTCGGCGACACCGGGGGCATCCGCGAGCTGCTCGACGAGCACGACGACGAGGCGCTGCACACGCTCATGACCAACCTCGCCGGCCACGACCTCGACACCGTGCGCGAGGCGTTCCACCGGGCCGCGCAGGACGACGTCCCGACGTGCTTCATCGCCTACACCATCAAGGGGCATGGGCTGCCGTTCGAGGGGCACAAGGACAACCACTCGGGCCTGACCAATCCGCAGCAGATCGCGGCCCTCCGCGACGAGATGGGCATCGCCGAGGGCGACGAGTGGGACCCGTTCGCGGGGCTCGACGTGCCCCTGGAGACGCTGCAGGCGTTTCTCGACGCGGTGCCGTTCAACCAGGCGGCGACGCGCCGCCACGACGCCCCGCGCATCGCGGTGCCGGCCGAGATCGAGGTGCCGCCCGGCGACCCGCTGTCGACCCAGGCCGGCTTCGGCCGCGTGCTCGCGGACATCGCGCGCCGGCATCCCGACCTCGCCGACCGCATCGTGACCACCTCGCCCGACGTCACGGTGTCCACCAACCTCGGGGGCTGGGTCAACCGCCGCGGCGTGTTCGCGCGGTCGGCGCAGGCCGACGCGTTCCGGGGCGACCGGCCGCTGTCGGCCCAGGACTGGACGATGGGTCCGAAGGGCCAGCACCTCGAGCTGGGCATCGCCGAGAACAACCTCTTCGTGCTGCTTGCCGCCCTGGGCTTGACGGGGCCGCTGTTCGGGACCCGGCTGCTGCCGGTGGGCACCCTCTACGATCCCTTCATCAGCCGTGGCCTCGACGCCCTCAACTACGCCTGCTACCAGGACGCGCGCTTCATCCTGGTCGCCACCCCGTCGGGGGTCAGCCTCGCCCCCGAGGGGGGCGCCCACCAGTCGGTGGTGACGCCCCTCATCGGCATGGGGCAGCCGGGCCTGACCGCGTTCGAGCCCGCCTACGTGGACGAGCTGGCCGAGATCCTGCGCTGGAGCTTCGAGCACGTCCAGGCCGACGACGGCGGGGCCGTCTATCTTCGGCTGTCGACCCGGCCCCTTGCGCAGCCGCAACGCGAGCTCGCGCCCGTCGACCGGGCCGGCATCGTGGACGGCGGGTACTGGCTGATTCCCCCCGCGCCGGGGGCCGAGCTCGCGATCGTCGTCTCGGGGCCGGTGGTCGTCGAGGCGGCGGAAGCCCACCGGCAGATCGCCGAGGACCTGCCGGGCGCCGGGGTGCTGGTGGTCACCTCCGCGGACCGGCTGCAGCAGGGTTGGATGCAGGCGGTGAGGGCGGGGCGCCCCGAGCGCGCTCGCGTGCGGCGGCTGCTTGAGCCGCTGGTCCCGACGGCGGGGCTCGTCACCGTCCTCGACGGGCACCCGGCCACATTGTCCTGGCTGGGCTCGGTCGGTCGGCACCGGGTGCAGCCGCTCGGGGTCACGCAGTTCGGCCAGTCGGGCGACATTCCCGACCTCTACCGGGCCTGCGGGCTCGACGTCGACGCCATCCTCGACGCCGCAGCGCGGCTGTGCGTGGGGCAGGGATCGGCGGCGTAGAGTCGCGCCGATTCCTGCCGGAAGCCGGTGTTGCGGGGCAAGGGTGGCGGCCGCGGTCACGCGGCCGTGTCCGTCACCCTGCGTTCCGGATTCGACGGTCGGCGAGACGCATGCCACGCGTCTCACGCGCGGGCGGTATGATGGTGACCGGCTCGCGTCGTGGGGCCGCGACGCGGCGCGGGCGTCCGGACGGATTGGAATCCGGCGCGAGAAGCCGTAGCTAAGGACAGTGACGAGAATTACCTTGCCACGTGCCAAGCGCAGGAGCCCGCGAAAACGGGCTGCATCCGCGTGTAGTTGGCAACTTTATATCGATCACTGTCCTAAGCTAGTCGGCATGAGCGTGGAGCAGCAAGATGCGAAAGGGCGGGCGACATGACTGAGGTGACCGCGGCGGCCGGGAAGACCGCGACCGCGACCGCGACGAGCGCGGCTGCGGCCACGTCGCAGGCGGCGCTCGGCGCCCTGCTGTGCGACCTCCTGCCGCGCCAGGGGTGCTGGAGCGACGAGGCCTACCTGTGGCTCACCGATCGCAGCCGCCGTCTCGTCGAGCTCACCGACGGGCGCATCGAGGAGCTGCCCTTGCCCACGTTCACGCACCAGGCCGTCTTGCTGTTCCTGTATCGCCTGTTCCATGAGTATCTTCAGCCGCGTGGCGGCGTCGCGATGGTCTCCGCGTTGCGGATGCGCGTCCGCGAAGGCAAGTACCGCGAGCCCGACCTGCTGATGTTGCGCGAGCGCTCGGACCCCCGCTGCCAGGATCGGTACTGGCTGGGCGCGGATCTGGTGGCCGAGGTCGTCAGTCCGGACGACCCCGACCGGGATCTGGTCGAGAAGCGCGCCGACTACGCCGAGGCGGGGATTCCCGAGTACTGGATCGTCGACCCCCGCGACGAGACCGTCACCGTGCTCGCGCTGGAGGGGGAGGTCTACGTCGAGCATGGCGCCTACGGCCGCGGCGACAGGGCCGTGTCGCCCCTGCTCGACGGATTCACCGCCGACGTGGACGCGGTGTTCGACGCTCCCGAACCGGGTGCGTGAGCGGCCGCGTCACCGGCCGCGGATCGCGATACGCCGTGGCCGGCCCGCGGGCGCCGGTCGACCCGCCCAGCCGGCGCCCGCGTCGCCCAGGCCGGCGGACCACGAGAGGATTCCCCGGCGGGGACGGGATGGCGGAGACGACCGAGATTCGACTTCCCCGGCTGGCCGATTCCGTCACGTCGGTCAAGTTCGGGGCGTGGCTGAAGCGGGAGGGCGAGCGGGTCGAGGCGGGGGAGCCTGTCGCCGAGGTCGAGACCGACAAGACCACCGTCGAGCTGGAGGCCCCGGCCGCCGGCGTGCTGTGCGACCTGCGGGTCGCGCCGGGCGCGGACGGTCTGGAGGTCGGTGCGGTGCTCGGGCGCATCGCCCCCGTTGCGGGCGAGCCCGCCGGTGCGGCGCCGGCCGGGGCGGCTTCGGTTGAAGCGCCGGCGGTTCGGGGAGCGGCGTCGGCGCTCGACGGGGTGCCCGCTACGCCGGGCGGGCTGCCGGCGGTCCCCGCCGAGCTGCCGGCGGCCCCCGCCGAGCCCCCGGCGGCCCCCGCCGAGCCCCCGGCGGCCCCCGCCGAGCCTCCGGCGGTCGCCGCCGAGCCCCCGGCGGCCTCGGGCGATGCGCCGGCCGGGGCGGCGGCGGAAGCCCCCGCGGCGACGCCGCTGGCCCGCCGCATGGCCGCCGCGGCCGGGCTCGACCTGTCCGCCGTCCGGGCCGCCGGCCCCGACGGCCGCATCCGCAAGACGGACATCGACCGGGCGCTCGCCGAGCGGCGGGGCGCATCCGGTGACGGAGACCCACCCTCGGCACGGGTAGCGCTCTCTGGAAAGGAAGCCGCCGCGGGAGTGGGCGCTCCTTCCGGCGGCGGAGCTCCTTCCGGCGACGGCGCACCCTCCGGCGACGGCGCGCCGTCCGGCGACGGCAGGGAACCGTTCGCGGCGGCGTCGGTCGGACCGGCTTCGCCCCCGGCGCCTCCGGCTTCGCCGGCGAAGCCGGAGGCATCGGGGGACGCGGAGCCGGCCCACCGTGAGCAGCCCCTCACGGCCATGCGGCGGGTCACCGCGACCCGCATGCAGCGGGCCAAGCAGACGGTCCCGCACTTCTACCTGCGGACCGAGTGCCGCGTCGACGCCGCGCTGCGCTTCCTCGCCGCCGCCAAGCGCAGCCTGCCTGACGCGCCGCCCACTCTCACCGACCTGGTCGTCCGCGCCGCCGCCTGCGCGCTGCGCGCGGTGCCCGCGGCCAACTCCGCGTGGGTGGACGGCGCGGTTCGCGTCTACGGGCGGGTCGACGTCGCGGTGGCCGTCAACACGCCCCACGGCCTGGTCGCCCCGGTGGTCCGCGGCGCGGACGGGAAGGACCTCGGGGCCATCGCCCGCGAGACCCGCGCCCTCGCCGCCCGGGCGCGCGGGGGACGCCTCGCCCCCGCCGAGTACGCGGGCGGCACGTTCACCGTCTCCAACCTCGGGATGTACGGCGTCGAGAGCCTCTACGCCATCGTCAATCCGCCCCAGAGCTGCATCCTCGGGGTGGGGGCCGCGACCCGGCGGCCGGTGGCGGAGGGCGACGGCGTCGGGGTGGGCACCGTGATGGCCTGCGCGCTCTCCGCCGACCACCGGGTCATCGACGGTGCGGCGGGGGCCGAGCTGCTGGGAGCCATCAAGTCCCGTCTGGAGCAGCCCGGCCTCATGCTGCTCGAAGCCGGGGCCCCGCCGGCGGCGGACCGGGGCGGCACGCCGTGATTCGCCGTCCACGACGTCCGCTGACGCCCATGCGCGCCCTGGGCGACCTGCTGCACGCCGCGTTCCACGAGCGCGACACCCGGCTGTACCGCTACGTGCAGGGCACGGTGTGGACGCTCATCCTGACCTCGGTCCTCCTCCTCGTCGTCGAGGCCCTGCTGCCGGCCGACAGCCCCGCCCTCCCTCCCCTGCGGCGCATCGACGTCGCGGTGCTGTCGATCTTCGCGGTCGAGATCCTGCTCCGGGTCGGGTCGTACCGGCCGCCGGCGCTCGCCGTCTTCCGGCGCCCTCCCGGGGGGAGGCTCCGGACCCACCTGCGGGGACGGCTGCAGTTCCTGATGCGGCCCATCATGCTGGTCGACATCCTGGCCGTGCTGGCGCTGTTCCCCGAGCTGCGGGGCCTGCGCGCGCTGCGGCTGCTGCGGCTCCTGCGGTCGAACCGCCTCTTCCGCTACCGCAACCCGTTCGCCATCTTCCTGCAGGCGTTCGAGGAGAACGGCGTGCTGTTCACGCTGGCCTTCGGGGTCCTGGGCATGGCGACCGTGCTGGGCGGCACGAGCATGTACCTCGTCGAGGTCCGGGACAACCCCGACATCGCCACCCTCCTCGACGGCATGTGGTGGGCGCTGGTCACGACGACGACCGTCGGCTTCGGCGACATCGCCCCGGTGACCGGGCTCGGCCGCCTCATCGGCGCGGTCATGATGGTCGCCGGCATGTTCACCCTGGCCCTGTTCGCCGGCATCGTCGGGTCGAGCCTCGTCAGCAGCGTCGTCAGCGTCCGGGAGGAGCAGTTCCGCATGAGCGAGTACGTCAACCACATCGTCGTGTGCGGGTACGACCAGAGCACCCACCTGATGCTCGAGGCGCTGCGGGCCGAGCTCGACCTCGCGGAGAACCGGGTGGTGCTGTTCGACACCCACGAGCGGCCGCGCGACGTGCCCCCCGAGTTCGTGTGGGTGCAGGGGGACCCGACCAAGGAGAGCGAGCTCGACAAGGTGCGGCTGACCCACGCCGCCGCGGTCATCGTGCCGGGTGAGCGCGACACCACCCCGCAGGCCGCCGACGCGCGCTCGATCCTCATCACCTTCACCATCCGGTCCTACCTGAGCCGCCAGCGGGGCCACGTGCGGCGCCGCCGCTTCCCGCTGTACGTGGTGGTCGAGATCCTCGACTCCGAGAACGTCGACCACGCGCGCAAGGCCGGCGCCGACGAGGTGCTGGAGACCCGGAAGATCGGCTACGCGATGATCGCGCACGCGGTGGGGTACCACGGCACCGCCACCGCCATGAGCCGGGTGCTGATGTCGGGCCACCACAACGTCTACATCGGCGTGCTGCCCGGCGATCGCAAGGAGCCGGTGCGGTTCGGCGAGCTGCTGATGGAGATGGAGCTCTCCAAGCGCGGGGGTCTCGTGGTGGGCGTGCGCACCCAGGCCGGCGACGAGGTGATCAACCCGCCCAAGGACTACGTGGTGCACCCGGGCACGCAGTTGCTCTATCTCGCCGAGCGGGCGTTGCTGGAGCCGCCCGGCTGGGAGCCGGCGGCAAGGTCCCGCGCGGAGACCGGCGGGGGCGCCGACGGGCCGTAGGTCCCCCGCCGGCAGGGGCAACCGCGAGTCGTGGTTGACCCGCGCGGAGACCGGCGGGGGCGCGACAAGGCATGACGAGTGAGACGATTGGCGTGACGGTGCAGCGAGATGCAGGCGGCCCGTAGCGGTCGGCAGGATGCATCGGGGCGTCGAACGCGGCCGTTCCAGTCGATGCCATCTCGCGCGTTGCGTGGTCCACGGCTGAACCGCGCTATACTGCTATGTTTCGCTACGCAACCGTCGGGTTGACCCCACGGCGGGGCAGCCTCGAGGAGGACCCATGACCACGAAGCGCGTGCTGACGGCGCTGATCCTGGCGCTGCTGACGGCCCCGATGCCGGCGGCGGCCCAGCAGGAAGAGACCTACGACTACTGGAAGTTCCAGCGCGAGATGGTCCGCTACGGACAGCAGGCCATCTTCATGTGCAACGGGCTGTTCACGTCGAACCGCAGCGTGGAGAACGTCTTCGCGCAGGAGCTCGCCTTCCTGCCCCGGCCGGTGGGGACGTCCCGGGGCGGCGACTACGTCATCGACGAGGAGCGGAAGGCGGTGGCCATCGGGACGCCGGGGGGCACCCCGGTCATGCGGGCGGCGTTCCGCGAGGGCGTCGGCTGCGTCATCCTCGCCCCCGACCAGACCTTCGAGGACATCGACTCGCTGCCGATCCTCGAGCTGCCGTACCCGGACGGCGACCCCGCCGACATCCCGTGGCCCGACGGCGACCTCGTCGCCGAGATGGCCCCGTCGCCGGCCATCGACGCCGCCGCCATCCAGGCCGCCTCGGACTGGGCCTTCGACCGCGACACGCCGGAGCAGGACACGCTGAGCCTGCTCATCGTGCACGAGGGGCAGATCATCCACGAGCGGTACGCGCCGGGCGTGGACGTGACCACCCGCACCCGCACGTGGTCGACGGCCAAGAGCATCGCCGCCACCCTCATCGGGATGCTCGTCGACGACGGCAAGCTGAAGCTCGACGAGCCCCTCGGCTTCGAGTGGCTGCCGCGCGCCGCGTCGCCCGAGACCGACCCCCGCAACGCCATCACCCTGCGCCACGTGCTCAACATGTCGAGCGGCCTCGACGTCGTCGACAACGGCGGCCTCGAGTACGCCACCGGCTCCGGCATGTCGTACTGGGCCGGGGCGAGCTCGGTGCGCGGCGCCCTGCGGCAGGCGCTCATCCGCGAGCCCGGCGCCAACTGGGACTACGAGAACTACGACACGCTGCTCGCGGTCCTCAGGATGAAGCAGGCCCTGGGCGACGAGAAGACCTACCGCGAGTTCCCGCGGCGGGCGCTGCTCGACAAGATCGGCATGCGCAACACGCTGGTCAGCACCGACCGCTTCGGCGACTTCATCCTCAGCAGTCAGGTCTACACGAACGCCCGCGACCTCGCCCGCTTCGGCCTGCTCTACCTGCAGAACGGGGTGTGGAACGGCGAGCGGCTGATCTCCGAGGAGTGGATCGACTTCGTGCGCACCCCCGCCCCGGCCACGGTCGGGCGCGGCGGCCAGTACGGCGGCCAGTGGTGGCTGGTGCCCGAGAACCGGAACGACGTGCCGAAGGACGCCTACTCGACCTCGGGCAACCGCGGCCAGTACGCCGTCGTGGTGCCGTCGCACGACCTCGTCATCGTCCGCCGCGGCCTCGACTGGGGCCGCCAGGGGTTCGACCGGTGGGGGCTGGTCCGCGAGGTGCTGAAGGCGGTGCGGGCCCCGACCGACGAGGGGCAGTAGCTCCGTCTGCCGGCTCCGACCGCCGCCGAACGGGGCTTTCGGGGAGTCTGCGCTGCTACCGGCGTCTGCGCGGTTGAGCGCGGATGGGCCGCCGAGTGGCGCGGATTCCCGTTCCGGGTAGACCTGCGATGCGCCGGCCGGGGTGGAGAGCGATGCTCCGCCCTGGTGCCGGCGCAGGCCTCGCCCGATCAACCCTCCGTGCGGCGGCCGAGGCGGACGACGATGTCGTACTCCGCCTTGGTCACCGGCTGCACCGACAGCCGGCTGCCCTTCTGGACGACCCTCATCGCCTCGAGCCCGGGGGTGACCTTGAGGGCGGCCAGCGGCACCGTCTCCGCGAACCGCTCCACGAACGCCAAGTCCACCATGTACCAGGTCGGGGCGTCCGGCTTGCTGCGGGCGTCGAAGTACTTGTGGCCGGGCTCCCACGCGTAGTGGTCCGGGTAGCCGGTCCGGCAGATCTTCGCGAGCCCCGAGACCCCGGACGGCTCGGCGTTCGACGCGTAGAACAGCACGCCGTCGCCCACCCGCATCTCGTCGCGCATGAAGTTCCGGGCCTGGAAGTTGCGCACCCCTTCCCAGCAGGTCTCCCCGTCGCGCGCCAGGTCGTCGATGCTGTAGGCGCTCGGCTCGCACTTCATCAACCAGTAGCGTTTCGCCATGCCGCTATTGTCGGCGGGGAGGGGCGCCGGCACAAGAACCGGCGGGGGGAATGGCCGCGGGCGGGCGCCGTGCCGGTTCTGTGCGGCTCCAGCCGCTCGACGGGCTCAGCGCGACCTGACGGGAGACCGCCGGCGGGGCCTTGCCGGTCTCGTCCGGCACCCGGTTCCGTCGCGGGCTGCCGGCGAACCTCGACCGGTGCGCGTCCGTCAATGTCAGGCAGGAGGATTCATGTCGACACAGACCTGGTGGGAGACGGTGGGGGGCACCGGCGGCGCGGTGCTCGATCAACTCAGGAAGCTGCTGGCCGAGGGCAACATCCGGCGGGTGCGGGTCCGTCAGAAGGGAGAGGTCATCGCGGAGTTCCCGCTGACGGTGGGGCTGGTCGGCGCGGTGTTCGCGCCGCTGCTGGCCGCCATCGGCGCGATGACCGCCCTGGTCACGGGATGCACGATCGAGGTCGAGCGCCAGCGGGTCCGCGATGCCGAGGATCCGCCCCCGCCGCCCGACTCGCTCTGAGCGACCGGGGCCGCGGCCCTCGTCACGACAGACGGTGCTCCTCGGAATGTCGTGGCGGCCAGGATCCGCGCCACGCTTCCGGGCGGGCAGGACGCGTGCGTGACGGGCTCGCGAGGCAGCGCGGGAGTCCTTTCCAGTCGTGATACGCTGGCGCCGTGAGCGATGCCCGCGCTCGATCTGTTGCTTGCGTGGGGCTCGACCTGATTCCTTTATCGAAGACCCTTCGAGCGTGGATCGTCCTGCAATGGCGTTCGAACCCGGCGATCTGTGGTCCGCGTGGACGGCGTGTCGATCCGCGCGTGAGGGACAGTTGTTTTCGGATCCGCTGCTGCATGCGGAGTTCGAGATCGCGGATGTGCCTCCAGGCTCGGACTTCACGCCCGAACGGGTCGAGGTCGACGTGTGTACGCGCCCCAAGCAGAGCGGCGGCGTGCGGACCGAGCTGTTGCCCGACGTACACACCGCGACGCTCCTCCAGGCGGTGGCCGACCGCCTGCAGCGGCGCGACACGAGCGCGTCTGCGTCAGCGCCCCAGGCTCCTCACGGCGTTCGCTTGGCTGCGAATCAGTACGAGGAGTGGTCCTCCGATGTTCGAACGTGGATTCGCAGGGAGCTGGCCGCAGGCAGAATCGTCGTCTACGCCGACATAGAGAACTTCTTTCCGTCGATTTCTGCGCCAGCCATCGCGGGCATCCTGGAGCGGAGCGGCCTCGACCCGCACATCGGGCGGCTGACCACGGGCGTCCTCGATCGGCTGCGGAAGCTTGGGCGCTGCTCTGCAACCCCCGGTGCAGGGCTGCCCGTATGTCCGGGCGATTTCTTCTGGCTCGTCGCCGACCGGGTCCTTGTCAACGTCGATACCGCGCTCGAGCGGGCGTCGAACGTCCTGGGGCACACACGCTGGAGCGACGACTTCCTCCTGTCTGCGAGGCCGGGCACCCAGCGTGCGGCGTTGCGCCGTCTCGCCATGTGCGCCGGCGACAATGGGTTCAGGCTGAATGCTCGAAAGACACGCGTGTTCTCATCGTGGCAAGACTACCAAGCGCGCAATCTCGCGTCGGAACACGAGAGCGTCAACGACCTGATCGCCGTTCATCGGAATGGCGGTTCCAAGTCGGAAGTCGATGTGCTTCTGGCGGCGCTGAGCTCGCTGGAGACCGCGGACCGTGAGGGAGCCGCCCGGCTGCTGAAGCGCGCCTACGATCTGGCGGCACTTGCGCGGACGCCGGCGCTGGTCGGCCGGGCAGAGGCCGATCTCGAGCGCTATCCGGTCGTCGAACGCAGCTTGTTCCGCTACCTTGCGGCCTTGCGATGGCCCCAACCGGGCCGGGCGCTCCTGCTGCGAGCCATCAGCGGGCGGTACCACGACACGTTCGCACTCTCGGCCTTGAGCGCCCTCCTGAACGACTGCGCCTCGCCGCGGCTCCTGCCGGAAGTCAAGCCTGCCCTGCTCGACGCGTCGTTCGGTTCGAGCCCTTGCCACCCGCTTGCGCGGGTCGCGGCACAAGCGTGCCTGGCGCGAATGTCACCGGCGGGAGAACGCGCGCGGCTTGCCGGGGACTTCCTCGACGGAGTTCCTGCACTCGAGTCCGCCTCCGCACGGCGGGCGGCGCTGGCACTGGCGTGGCTTGTCCCCACGCTTCGTGACCGGGTGACCAAGCTGGTGCGTGACGACGACAGCATCGTTGTGCGCGATCTCTGGACCTGTCTCGCGCCGAGTCCCGGTCGAAAGGGCCGGCGCGGCCTGGAGCGAGTCGCCTTCGGCGGCGGGCCGACACGATGGGGGGGGCTGGAGCGGCGGTTGGCAAGGGTGCTCGGGGGCTGGCAATCGGAGTCGAACGGACGGAAGCCGCGACCCGGATCCGAGGCGGCGCGAGGAAGCTGGCATGGGCCTGTTCCGGCGGAAGCCTGAGTTCGACGAGGAGCTTGAATCGCGGGTGGATCGCCTCCAGTCCGAGTGTCGTCAGGCGAAGGTGCACTGCGAGTCGTTGCCGGATGGCCCGGACAAGCAGAACCGACTAAAGGACCTCGAGGTGGCCGAGCAGGCGGTCGCCGAGGCGCGTGCGGAGGGCGACAAGGTCGCGCGGACGCGTGCCATGCTGCGGGCCGAGGCCGATCTCTGTCTGACGAAGCCCGCCGTGTCGTTGGTCCCTACCGCTAACCGCCTACGTGACAAGTTCTTTCGGCTGAGCCCCGAACAGCGCGAGGCGTGGGAGAAGGATCTCGACCGTTTGATGCGCGACGGTGACGTGGAGAAGGAACAAACCCTCCGGCTTCGCCTGCAAATGCTCACCTACGAGTTGACTGAGGCGGCGGATCGCTACAACCGGCTCGCTGGCGAGCGGTTGATGGCGATCCTCATGGTTCTGTTTTACTCCTTGGCAATCGTGGCGATGCTGCTGGTCTGGCTTGTAGGCTCCCTCAATGACCTGATGGACGGGGCTGGCGATGCCGTTCTTTCTTGGGCATGGCTCAGACCAGTCCTCCTCGCCGGTGGATTGGGAGCGATGATCAGCATCGTTCCATCGACGATTAGTGAGGAGAAAAGACGGCCGGCCTATGCGTGGACGTACATCCTGCACATGGGCGTGCGGGCGGTACTCGGCGGCGTTTACGCGTTCATGGTCTGCAGCGCGACGCTGGCGGAGGTACTTCCCCTTGCAGTGCCTGCGGACCCCGAGACGGCGATACCCTTCTTGACCGTGCTCGGCTTCGCATCGGGTTACTCCGACCGGCTCTTCGGTCAAGTGCTGAGCAACCTGATTACGGGTAGGGGTTCTTCGGAGAGGAAGGGCGGCACCGACTCGAGAGCATGACCTCGGAACGCCGGGTGATCGTCGTGATCGGACAGGTCGCTTCCGGCAAGACGACCGTCGCCCGTGAACTTGCGCGACGGCTCGCTGGTCGCGTCACGGGAATCGAACAGCTAAGGTCTGCGGATTCGGATACGAGCCCCGCAGGGGTCGCGCGAGAGCTTCGGGCTCTCGCGGATTCGGGGACGATGGTTTACGAGTGTTCCGGAGCCCACCCGGGCTTCGAGGAGACCCTGTTCGAGATCGAAGCGGCCGGGATCCGGCCCTTCGTCGCGCTGCTGGACGCAAGTTTCGAGACCGCCACGCGGCGGCTGCGGGAACGTGGCCAGCGTGAGCCGCCGCGCGGAGGCGGATCCTGGTCGAAGCACCTGCGGTGGGTACAGACACGATTGCGGTTGGTCCCCGTAGACGTCTGCGTATCTGCCGAACACGATGATCCCTCGGAGACCGCCGATCAGGTCCTGGAGGCGTTCAAGAACGAGGTGCCAGGGCAGAGAGTGGCACCGGGTTTCTTCAGCTTCTCGCGCCTCGCGACATACGAAATCTGCCCACTGTCGCACCGTGTCAAGTACATCGAGGGGCGCGAAGAGGAGTTTACGCCCGCGCCGGTCCGGTTGGGCAAGTGCCTGCACCTTGCTCTGGCACAACTGTACTTGGCGAAGGCGGCCGGGATGAGTCTTGGCTCGCTGGTCGCGTTGTTCGAGACGGTAGTCGCGGCGGAGACCCCGGTGGAAGAGGAGCGCCAGTGGCTGATCGAGCAGGGGCGTGAGATCCTGGAGTTCCACTATCGAACGGCGTTCGCCTGCGACGTCCGGGAGACTCTGAGCACGGAAAGGCGCGTCGCACTCGATCTCGGTGGAGGTGTGGTCCTGACGGGGACCATAGACCGGCTCGTCCGAACGCGAAGCGGGATCATCGAGGTGATCGACTACAAGACGCGCTTTCGGGCGTCTTCGTCCCGACCGCGGATCCCGGACCTCCTGCAGCTCGCCGGCTACGGCGTGGCTGCGCTCTTGGAGTACCAGACGCAGCACGTGTTCTTGCGCCGGCACTATCTTGAGAGCGGCGAGGAAGACAGGCTCTTGCTTCGTCGCGACGAGACGGCGAGCGTTTGCCTCGCTCTCCGCCGGTGGATCCGGCGACTGTCCGGCGGCGACGCGCCGCGTCAGGGCCGGCACTGTCGCATGTGCTTCTATTGCCCGAGCTGCGAGCACGCGGCGTTCGACGCGGAGCGGCGGCCATGGGCGCGGCCGGCGTGACAGGGAGGCGCGGGAGAGTGGCCGCTTGCAGCACTGGGAGGCGCGGGAGCGGCTCGCGCCGTCACGCGGGGGCCGCAAGACGGGCGCATTGACGACGAGTTGGGGGATAAACTCGCTCTTGACACTGGCGAACGGGTGGAGCTCGTTCGTACGGCGCGGGTCATCGTCCTGCCGCTCATCGTGCCGGCGGCTGCGCGCTTCGTCCCTCGCGGCGGAAGCGCTCGAACGTCGCCTCCAGGCGCTCGACGACCTCGGGGTGCTCCGCCGCGACGTCGCGCGCCTCGCCGGGGTCGCGCGACAAGTCGAAGAGGGGGTAGGGCCGGGCGAACGGTTCGCCCCGCGGCGTCTGGCGGCCGCCCGAGCCGTTGCCGAGCACGAGCTTCCACCGGCCGTCGCGAATCGCGAACATGCCGCCCGACGAGTGGTGGACGACGGGCACGCCCCGAGTCGCCGTCTCGCCGCGCAGCACGGGCAGCATCGACACGCTGTCCTCGGCGGCATCCGGTCCCGGTGCGGTCCCCAGGATGTCCGCCAGGGTTGCGTAGAGGTCGGTGTGGACGACGGTGGCCGTGGTCTCCGACCCCGCCTCGACGACGCCCGGCCACCGCACCACGAACGGCACCCGGTGGCCGCCCTCCCAGACGTCCGCCTTGGTTCCCCGCCAGCCCGCGTTCGACCGGTGACGCCCCACGTGGTAGCCCTGCACCGACGGGTCGTCGACGTGGTCGGGCTCCGCGTCGTCGAGGCGGTACATGTACGAGCCGTTGTCCGAGGTGAAGATCACCAGCGTCTCGTCACGCACTTGGTTGCGGTCGAGGGCCGCGAGCACCTCCCCGACGGCGTCGTCGGTCTGCGCCACGAAGTCGCCGTACTCGCCGAGACCGGTGCGGCCGCGGAAGCGCGGGTGGGGCTGGGTCGGCTTGTGGGGCGCGGTCAGCGGCAGGTAGAGGAAGAACGGCTCGGCGGCCGGCGCCGAGCGGTCGATGAACGCCACGGCCTCCGCAGCGAGGCGGTCGAGCACCTCGTCGACGACGAAGTCGTCGGCCCGCGGTCCGCGCCGGATGAAGTGCGGGAAGGGGACCGCCGGCTGCTCCGCGGTCGGGAGCGCGGTGAAACGGTCGTCGCGGATGTAGACGTAGGGCGCCATGTCGAGCGATGCGCTCACCCCGAAGTACTCGTCGAAGCCGTGGTGGATGGGGCTGTCCGCGATCGTGCCCGCGAAGTCGATGCCGGGGTCGCCCTCCCACGGCTCCGTGCGCGCAGACGCGGGGTCGAGAAACGGCATGGCCATGCCGAGGTGCCACTTGCCGACGGCCGCGGTGCGGTAGCCGCGGGCCTGGAGCAGGGTCCCCAGGGTCGGCCGGCCCGGCGCGAGCAGGGGCGGGCTGTAGCCGCCGAGCACGCCGCTCGTCAGCCGGGTGCGCCAGGTGTAGCGCCCGGTGAGGAGCGCGTAGCGGGTCGGCGTGCACACCGCGGCCGGCGCGTGGGCGTCGACGAAGCGCATGCCCTCGCCGGCGAGGCGGTCGATGTGCGGGGTGGGGATGCCCGACTCCGGATGCATGGCCCCGACGTCGCCCCAGCCGAGGTCGTCGGCGAGGATGAGGACGACGTTCGGCGCGGTCGCGTTGCGCTCCTGCGCCTCGGCCGCGAGGGTGGCGGCGCCGACCGCGAGCATCAGGATTGGAAGCAGGCGCTGTCTCATGTCTTCTCCGTGTTCCGGCGATGGAGAGCCGGGTTCGCAGATGCCGGTTCGGAAACCGTCGGCTGCCGGCTCGGTCTTCCGCCCGTCGGTCTCCCGTAGTCTGCACCAGATTCATCCGCGCAGACCACCCGGCCCGCGGTCGGGCGCCCGCGGGCCGGCCGTCGGGTGGGTGCCGGGTGCGCTATCATCACGCCACGGTCACTCTCGCCGGCCAGGCCTGTCTCGGTGCCGCGTCGGCGAAACGAGCGACCCGGGAGGAGCGTCATGAGAGCACGGATGTGGCTGTTCGCCTGCGTTGCGGCGGTGCTGTCGGGTTCCGGAGGACTCGCGGGGCAGGAGACCCCCGGTTGCGAGCCGGTCGGGGACATCCGGTTCATCTGCGATCTCATCGGCCCCGAGGACCTCGCCATCCTGCCCGGCGAGGAGTGGGTCATCGCGTCCGGCAACCAGGAGGGGGGCCGGATTCACCTCGTCGACGTGGCCGACAAGTCCACGTCGGTCCTCTTTCCGACCCCCGCGCGCACCGAGCGGCTCGACGCGTCGGCGTGGCCGGACTGCCCCGGCCCCCTCGATCCCGGGGAGCTGGACAACGACGAGTTCCGCGCGCACGGCCTCTACCTCGACCCCGGCGAGGGCGGCGTCCACGACCTGTACGTGGTGCACCACGGCCGGCGCGAGTCGATCGAGGCCTTCGAGGTGAACGCGGCGTCGCAGCCGATCTCGCTGGCGTGGGTCGGGTGCGCGGTGGCGCCGGAGGGGCTGCGGCTCAACTCGGTGGTGGCGCTGCCCGAGGGCGGCTTCGCGGCGACGAGCACCTCGACCGGCGACGTGTGGGAGTGGCATGCGGGGGCCGGGTGGTCGCTGATCGCGGGCACCGAGGACACGACCCCGAACGGCCTCGAGATCTCGCCCGACGGTCGGTGGCTCTATGTCGCGGGGTGGCGCGGCGAGAAGCTCACGCGCCTGTCGCGCGGCAGGACGCCGCTCGAGAAGGACGTGGTGTCGATTCCGTTCCGGCCAGACAACCTGCGGTCGGTCGACGGCGGCGCGGTGATCCTGGCCGCCGGCCACGGCGACTTCGGCACGCCGGAGGAGACCTCCAACGTGGCGGTCATCGATCCCGAGACGCTGGAGGTCCGGCACATCTTCCAGCATTCGCGCATCGAGGGTTTCGCCTCTTCTACCGCGGCGATCCGCATCGCCGGCGAGATCTGGCTCGGCACGAACCGCGGCGGGATGATCGCGTACTTCCCGGTCCCCGACCCCGGGCCCGCGCGGTAGAGGCGCATGTGATGGTCCAGCGCGGCCTTCGAGCGCCGGTCGCGGCGGGTCTGGCGGTCGGGGCGGCCCTCGCCGCCGCGCCCGCTCCGGCGTCGGGCCAGCCCGCCGGCCCGGACCCGTGGTTCACCGATCGCGCGGCGGCGTCGGGGCTCGACTTCGTGCACTTCAACGGCATGTCCGGCGAGTACTACCTCGCCGAGATCATCGGCCCCGGCGGGGCCCTGCTCGACTTCGACAACGACGGCGACCTCGACGTCTACGTCGTCCAGGGGCGCATGATCGGTCCCGGCAAGACCCTCGACCATTCGCTGGTCGATCCGGCCCGGGCCGGGCTGCCCCTGACCGACCGGCTGTACCGGAACGATCTGGAGGTCCACCCGGACGGGACCCGCACCCTGCGCTTCACCGACGTCACCGCGGGGAGCGGCCTCGCCGTGGCGTCCTACGGCATGGGCGCGGCCACGGGCGACGTCGACAACGACGGCTGGATGGACGTCTACCGCCTCGGGCTCGGCGACAACCACTTCTTCCGCAACAACGGAGACGGGACGTTCACCGACGTCACCGCGCCGACCGGCACGAACGACCCGCGGTGGACGGTGGCGGCGTCCTTCGTCGACTACGACCGGGACGGGTGGCTCGACCTGTACGTGGCCAACTACGTGGACCCCCGTCTCGACGACGAGCCGGAGTGCTTCAGCCGGACCGGCGAGAAGGACTACTGCGGGCCCAACCGGTACCCGCCGGCGTCGGATCGCCTGTACCGCAACCGGGGCGACGGGACCTTCGCCGACGTGACCCTCGAGGCGCTCCGCGGCGGCGACTTCGGTCCCGCCCTCGGGGTCGTGGCGGCCGACGTCGACGACGACGGCTGGCCCGATCTCTACGTCGCCAACGACGGCGAGCCCAACCACCTGTGGATCAACCAGCGGGACGGCAGCTTCGAGAACACGGCCTGGCTCGCGGGGGCGGCGGTCAATCGCGACGGGCTGGCGGAAGGGAGCATGGGGGTGGACGCCGGCGACTTCGACGCGGACGGCGACGAGGACCTGTTCATGACCCACATCGCCACCGAGACCAACACCCTCTACGTCAACGACGGCCTCGGGCTGTTCGAGGACCGGACGGTACGGGCCGGTCTCGGTCCGCCCAGCCTGCCGTACACGGGGTTCGGCACCGGGTGGTTCGACTTCGACAACGACGGCTGGCTGGACCTCCTGATCGTGAACGGCGAGGTCCGGACCATGGAGAGGCTCGTCCAGGCGCGCGATCCGTTTCCCCTGCACCAGCGGAACCAGTTGTTCCGCAACCTGGGGAACCGGCGCTTCGCCGAGGTGACGGAGCGGGCCGGCGCGGTCTTCGAGCTCTCGGAGGTCAGCCGGGGCGCGGCGTTCGGGGACGTGGACAACGACGGCGACGTCGACGTGCTGGTGACGAACAACAACGCGCCGGCGCGCCTGCTGGTCAACGGCGTGGGTCGGCGCAACCCGTGGGTGGGGCTGCGGCTCGTCGGCCCCTCGGGGCGGGACATGCTCGGGGCCCGGGTCGGCGTGTTCCGCGACGCGGGGCCGGTGCTGTGGCGGCGCGTGCGCACCGACGGAAGCTATGCGTCGGCGGGCGACCCGCGCGTGCACGTCGGCCTGGGCCCCGGGGCCGCCATCGACCGGGTCCGCGTGGTCTGGCCGGACGGCGGGGTCGAGGAGTGGAGCGACGTCCCCGTCGACCGGTGGACGACGCTGACCGAGGGGACGGGCCGGGCCGTCGAATGAGCGGGCGGGAACGGCGTCCGCGGGGGCGTTCCCGCCCCGGGGCCGCGCGTGACTCGCGGCCGGCGGTCCGCGCCGCGCGCGCCCGCGGCTTGAAGGGGCCGGGGCGCCCCGCGGATAATTGAGGCATGCGCTGCGAGTTGCGGAACCTCCGGTCGTGGACGGCGGCCGGGCTGCTGCTCTTCGCGGGGGGCGCGGGGTGCGGTGCCGGCGAATCGGCGCCGCCGGCGTCCGGCGACGGCGAGGGTCGCGCGGGCGGCGCCGCGGCTCCCGCCGACGCCGCGGCCGGGGAGATCCGGTTCAGCGACCGCACCCGGGAAGTCGGCATCGGCTTCGAGCACTTCAACGGCATGTCCGGGGAGTTCTACTTCAGCGAGATGATGGGGCCGGGGGTCGCCCTGTTCGACATGGACGACGACGGCGATCTCGACGCGTACTTCGTTCAGGGGCAGATGCTCGGCGCGGGCCGGACCCTGGACGACGCCCTGACGCCGCCCGCGCCGGACCTGCCCCTGACGGACCGCCTGTACCGGAACGACCTGGACGTGCGCCCCGACGGCTCCCGGACGTTGCGCTTCACCGACGTGACCGCGGGCAGCGGCCTCGACGTCCGTTCCTACGGCATGGGGGTGGCGGCCGGGGACTTCGACAACGACGGCCGGGTCGACCTCTACCGCACCCGCATCGGGGCGAACCAGCTCTTTCGCAACAACGGCGACGGCACCTTCGCCGACGTCACCGGGCGGTCGGGCACCGGGGACGAGGCCTGGGGGGTGTCGGCGTCCTTCGTCGACTTCGACGGGGACGGCTGGCTCGACCTCTACGTCGGCAACTACGTCGACTACGACCTCAAGAACGAGACACCGTGCTTCAGGGTCACCGGCGAGCGGGACTACTGCGCGCCGAAGAGCTACCCGCCGGCCCCCGACGTGCTGTACCGCAACAACGGCGACGGCACGTTCGCCGACGTGACCGCCGCGGCCGGCGTCGGGCGGCGGTACGGTCCCGCCCTCGGGGTGCTGACCGCCGACTTCGACGCCGACGGCTGGATGGACGTCTACGTCGCGAACGACGGCGAGCCGAACCAGCTCTGGATCAACCGACGCGACGGCACCTTCGAGGACCGGGCCCTGCTGGCGGGGGTGGCGGTCGACTTCGTCGGGGACGCCGAGGCGAGCATGGGGGTCGACGTCGGCGACTTCGACGCCGACGGAGACGACGACCTGTTCATGACCCACGTCTCGGCCGAGACCAACACGTTGTACGTCAACGGGGGCGACGGCTTCTTCGAGGACCGGAGCGCCATGACCGGCGTGGGAGCGCCCAGCCTGCCCTATACGGGGTTCGGGACGGCCTGGGTGGACTTCGACAACGACGGCTGGCTGGACCTGCTGGCCGTCAACGGGGACGTGCAGGCCGTCGAGAGCCTCGTCCTGGCCGGCGACCCGTTCCCGCTGCACCAGCGCAACCAGGTGTTCCGCAATCGCGGAGGCGAGGGGTTCGACGACGTCACGGCGGGGGCCGGTCCGGCGTTCGACCTGTCCGAGGTCGGCCGCGGGGCGGCGTTCGGGGACGTCGACAACGACGGGGACGTCGACGTGCTGGTGGCGAACAACAACGGTCCCGCGCGCCTGTTGATCAACGACGCCGGAGGCCGGAACCGGTGGGTCGGCCTGCGGCTGCTCGGCCGGCACGGTCGCGACGCGTTCGGCGCCCGCGTCGGCGTCTCGCGCGAGTCCGGCCCGGTCTTGTGGCGGCGGGCGCGCGCCGACGGCAGCTATGCGTCGGCCAACGATCCCCGGGTGGTCGTCGGCCTCGGGGAGGCGGACGCGGTGACCCGCGTGCGCGTCGAATGGCCGGGCGGCGGCGTCGAGGACTGGAGCGAGGTGCCGGTCGGCGGCTGGACGACGCTGACGGAGGGGACCGGCCGGGCGGTGGGCGCCGGGGGCGGGTGAGGACGCGAATGCGGGTGCAGCAGCTTCGCGCCGTCGAGCCGGGAGACGCGACGGGGGCGGCCCGTACCGCCCGCCGGCTCGGGCTGGCCGCCCTCGCGGTCGCGGCCTGTGCCCTGACGGCCTGCGGCGCGGGCGACGCCGGCGCGCCGGACCTGCTGCCGGTCGAGATGCCCGACCTCGACGCCGCGCACCCTTCGGTCCGGTCGCAGGTGCGGGCGGCGCGGGCGGCGCTGGACGAGGCGCGGGGGGGCTCGGCGGCCGAGCGGGGCGCCGCCTACGGCCGGCTCGGCCTCCTGCTGATGGCCGGCGAGTATCGGGCGGCGGCCGAGCCGAGCCTGCTCAACGCGGCGCGGCTGCTCCCGCGCGAGTTCCGCTGGACGTACTACCTGGCCCACCTGTACCGGCAGCAGGGCGCCCTCGCGCGGGCGGCCGATTACTTCGAGCGAGCCCACGACCTGCGGCCGGACGACTTCGCGGCGCTGATCTGGCTGGTCAGCGCGCGAATCAACCTGGGGCAGCCGGAGGCGGCCGAGCCGTGGCTCGCGAGGGCGCGGGCGCTCCGGCCGGGTTCGGCGGTGGTCCGCTTCCAGGAGGGTCGGGCGGCGATCGCGACGCGGGACCATGCGAGCGCCGTCGAGCACCTGACCGCCGTGCTGCGGCTCGATCCGAACGCCGCCATCGCGCACTATCCGCTCGCGATGGCCTACCGCGCTCTCGGCGACCTCGAGGCGGCCGAGTATCACCTGGGACGCGCCGGCGAGGCGGGCGACGGCGGCGGGGGACTGGTGGGGCTCGACGATCCCCTGATGGCGGACGTCGCGACCCTGCTGCGCACGCCGCAGGGGCTCCGCGAGCGCGCTCTCGAGGCGGACGCGAACGGGGACCTGCCCGAGGCGGTGCGTCAGTTCCGGATGGCGGTGGAGCTCGATCCGGAGGACGCGCTCCTGCGGCTGAGCCTGGGGATGGCGCACGATCGCGCCGGGAACCCGCGGGCCGCGCTGCCGGAGCTCGAGGCGGCGTTGCGGCTCGATCCGGCGTTGACCCAGGCCCACTACGTGCTGGGCACGCTGCTCGAGCGGGGCGGACGCGACGCGGAGGCCATCGACCGGTTCACGGCCGCCGTCGCGCAGGATCCGGAGTCGGTCGAAGCGCAGCTCAGGCTGGCGAACGCCTTGCGCCGCACCGGTCGGGTCGATGCCTCGCTGGCCGCGTACCGCCGGGTCCTGGAGCTCGAAGCGGGGGTGGAGGAGGCGCGGTTCGGCGAGGCGATGGCCCTGGTGCGGCTGGGGCGCCACCGGGAGGCGCGCGAGCGGCTGGAGGCGGCGCTGCGCGGCGCGGCCGGCCATCCCGTGTTCGCGACCGCGCTCGCGCGTCTGCTGGCGGCGTCGCCCGACGCCCGGGTCCGCGACGGGCGGCGGGCGTTCGAGATCATCGAGGCGGTGGTGGCCGAGCACCGGACCACGGACGTGGCGGAGACGATGGCGATGGCCCTCGCGGAGCTGGGCGAGTTCCGGGGGGCGATGGAGTGGCAGCAACTGGCCGTCGACGTGGCGGCCGACGCGGGCCGGCCGGATCTGGCGGCCCGCATGTCCGACAACCTCGCCCGGTATCGCCGCGGCGAGCCCTGCCGCGCGCCCTGGCGCGACGACGCGCCCGAGCACCGGCCGGGGCCGGTGGTGGAGCCGGGCCTGCTCGGCCCCGCGCCCCGTCCGTGACGAGCCGGGGATGGACTGCCGGCCGGGGCGTCGTCCTTCGCCGATCGCCGGGCGGCCCGGGCCGCGGGTCGGCTCGGGGCCCCGTCGGATCCCCCGGATTCCCCGCAGGGGTGTCATGAGCCGAGTCGGACTGGCGCACGGAATCGCGACGGTGCTGGTCCTGGGCGTCGCCGGCCCCGCCGCGGGCGGGGCGGGCGGGGGGACGCCGGCGCAGGTGCCGGCGCTCGCGTCGTGCGTCCTGCCCGACCTGAGCCGCATGCACGCGGCGGTCCGGACGCAGCTCGGCGAGGCCTACCGCACGCTGGAAGCGGCGGAGCCCGCGGGCGGCGGCGACGCGCCGGCCGCGGCGGCCGACCCCCGGCGCGGCGACGCCCACGGCGCGCTGGGGATGCTCCTGCTCGCCGCCGACTATCCGGACGCGGCCGGGGGCTGCCTGAGGGACGCGGCGCGCCTGGCTCCCCGCGAGTTCCGCTGGTCCTACTACCTCGGGCACGTCCATATCCGGCTGGGCGACCTGCCCCGGGCGGTCGAGTCCTTCGAGCGCGCGCTGCAGCTCGATCCCGACGACTTCGCGGCCCTCGTCTGGCTGGTGCACGTGAACGTGGACCTGGATCGGCCCGCGGAGGCGGAGCGGCTGCTGGCCCGGGCGCGGGCGAGCCATCCGGACGCCCCGGCCCTGTTGTACCAGGGCGGGAGGGCGGCCCTCGCGGCGCGGGACTACGCCGTGGCGGCGGAGCGCCTGGAGGCCGCCCTGCGGCTGAACCCGGCCGCCACGGTCATCCACTATCCCCTGGCGATGGCCTACCGGGGCCTCGGCGACCTCGATCGGGCGCGGGCCCATCTCGACCGGCGGGGCGGCGGCGGCGCGGCGGGGGGGGTGCTGTCCGATCCCCTGATGACCGAGATATACACCCTGCTCCGCAGCCCGCAGTCCCACCGCGACCTCGGCCTGCAGGCGGCCGGGCGGGGAGACTGGCCGGAGGCGGTGCGGCAGTTCACCCTCGGCGCGCGGATGGCGCCGGAGAACGCGGTGATGCGGCTCAACCTCGGCACCGCCCTGATTCGCGCCGGCGACGCTCCCGCCGCCCTCGGCCAGCTCGAGGCCGCGGTGAGCCTCGACCCGGGGTTCGCGGCGGCCCACTTCCTGATCGGCACCCTTCTCGAACGCAGCGGGCGCGACGCGGAGGCCATCGAGCGGTTCACGACGGCGGCGGCGAGCGACGCGAGCATGAGCGCGGCCCGTCTGCGGCTGGGCGACGCCCTGCGCCGCACCGGCCGGCTCGAGGCCGCGTTGCCCCACTACCGGCAGGTCCAGGGCGAGCAGGCCCGCTTCGGCGAGGCGATGGCGCTGGTGCGGCTGGGCAGGTTCGGAGAGGCCCTGGCCGTGCTCGATGCCGCGCGGGCGAGGTACCCGGCCGAGCCGTCCTTCCCGCACGCGCTGGCCCGCGTGCTCGCGGCCGCGCCGGACGCGGGCGTGCGGAACGGGCCGCGGGCGCTGGAGCTGGTCGAGGGGCTGGCGGCCGAAGGGTACAGGACGGCCGGGGTGGCGGAGACGATGGCGATGGCGATGGCCGAGCTGGGCCGCTTCGCGGAGGCGGTCGAGTGGCAGGGGCGCGCGATGCAGGTCGCCGCCGGCGCCGGCCGGTACGAGGTGGCGCGGGGGATGAGCGCCAATCTGGCCCGCTATCAGCGCCGCGAGCCGTGCCGGACGCCGTGGCGGGACGACGAGCCCGAGCACAACCCCGGCCCGGTCGTCGACCTGAACCTCGTGCCGCCTCGTTCCGGCGACTGAAGATGCCCGGAACCGGCGGCGAGCCGCATGCCGCGACTCTCCCGCCGGCTCCCGGTCCCGTTGCGAATCCAAAGGGAGATCTCGACATGAAGTCCGTTCGTTGGAGCGTCATCGCCGGCGTCCTCGGCGTCATCGGCCTCGGCGCCGCCCCCCTCGGCGGCGGCGCCGCCTCGGGCCCGGCGGGCCAGCCGCCGCAGGGCCAGCCGCCGCAGGACGTCGTGCACATCCCGCCGGTGCTGGTCGACGAGAGCTGGGTGGAGCCCCGCCGGGACGCGCAGTTGCGGACGACGGGCGACTTCGACGTGTTCCACGACTTCGGGTTCACGGACCGGGTGGCCGAGAGCGGCATCACGTTCGTGCATCGCATCGTCGCCGACGCCGGCCGCAACTACAAGGCGGTGCACTACGACCACGGCAACGGCATCGCGGTGGCCGACGTCGACGGCGACGGCCTCCTCGACCTCTACTTCGTGACCCAGGTCGGCGCCAACGAGCTGTGGCGGAACCTCGGCGGCGGGCGCTTCGAGAACGTCACCGAGGCGGCGGGGGTCAGCGTCGCCGACCGCATCGGGGTCACCGCCTCGTTCGCCGACGTCGACAACGACGGCGACCCCGACCTCTACGTCACCACCGTCCGCGGCGGCAACGTCCTCTTCGAGAACGACGGCACGGGGACCTTCCGGGACATCACCGCCGCGTCGGGGCTCGGCTACGCGGGCCACTCGTCGGGCGCGGTCTT
This sequence comes from Vicinamibacterales bacterium, assembly GCA_965215105.1. Lineage (GTDB taxonomy): Bacteria > Acidobacteriota > Vicinamibacteria > Vicinamibacterales > UBA8438 > JAJEEA01. The sequence goes on along the minus strand of OZ244051.1, from coordinate 2,706,209 downwards.
CTTCGACTACGACCGCGACGGGCGGCTCGACCTGTTCCTGACCAACGTGGGCGTGTACACCACCGACGAGATCGGCGGCGACGGGTACCGCTACCACGTCGGGTTCGAGGAGGACGCGTTCCGGGGGCACCTGTTTCCGGAACGGACCGAGCAGAGCCTGCTGTTCCGCAACGAGGGCGGGAACCGTTTCGTCGACGTCTCGGAGCGCACCGGCCTCCAGGACCGGCGGTGGTCCGGCGACGCCAACCTCGTCGACCTGAACGACGACGGCTGGACCGACCTCTACGTGCTGAACATGCAGGGCGACGACGAGTTCTACGAGAACGTCGAGGGGACCCGCTTCGTGGCGCGCGGCCGCGAGGTGTTCCCCCGGACCTCGTGGGGCGCCATGGGCATCGCCGTCCTCGACTTCAACAACGACGGCCGGCTGGACATCTACGTCACCGACATGCACTCGGACATGAGCCAGGAGGTGGGGCCGGCCGACGAGAAGCGGAAGGCGGTCATGATCTGGGACCGCGAGATGGTGGGCGACGGGTCGACGAGCATCTGGGGCAACGCCTTCTTCATGAACCTCGGGTCGGGCCAGTTCCGCGAGGTGTCGGACGAGATCGGGGCCGAGAACTACTGGCCCTGGGGGCCGAGCGCGGGCGACCTCAACGCCGACGGCTACGAGGACCTGTTCGTGGCCTCGAGCATGAACTTCCCCTTCCGCTACGGCGTCAACACGGTGCTGCTCAACAACGGGGGCACGCGCTTCCTCGACGCCGAGTTCATCCTCGGGGTCGAGCCGCGCGAGGGGGGGCTGACGACGCCCTGGTTCGTGCTGGGCGAGGAGGACCGCCTGCCGACGTTCACCGGCACCCCGCGCGACGTGACGGTCATGGCCGCGCGCGGCTCCCGCTCGGCCGTCATCCTCGACCTCGACGGCGACGGCGACCTCGACATCGTGACCTCCGAGTTCAACGCCGCCCCCATGGTGCTGGTCAGCGACCTCGCCGAGCGGCAGGGCATCCGCTACCTGAAGGTGCGGCTCGCGGGTTCCGCCTCGAACCGCGACGGCCTCGGCGCGATGGTGCGGGTGACGGCGGGCGGCCGGACCTACACGCAGCTCCTCGACGGCAAGTCGGGGTACCTGTCGCAGAGCTCGATGCCGCTCTACTTCGGCCTCGGCGCCGCCGACTCGGTCGAGCGCATCGACGTGCGGTGGCCGTCGGGGGCCGAGCAGACGGTGCCGGGGCCGCTCGACGTCAACACCCTGATCGAGGTGACCGAGGACCAATAGCGGAGCCCCGCGACCCGGTCGGCGCGTCGGCCGTGCCTGCGGCGCCGCCACCGCGCCTGCCGATGGCGGCGCGATTCTGTTAAGCTGGCGCCGGGGTCCGCGCCGGACGGCGCAGGCGCCCGGCGGGACGGTCGGGGCGCGGCCCCGCGACAGTGCGCGGCCGCGAGGCGGCGATTGCCGCCGGGAGGTACGAGATGGTGTCGACACGGGTCAGGGGCAAGGGACGTTTCCTGCTCGCGGCGGTAGGCGGCCTGCTGCTGGCGGCGACCGCGATCGCCGCGCAGGCGCCGCCCGAGCAGCGGGCGGACATCGACGAGCTGAAGGCGGCGCTCGACGCCGGGGCCACCATGCTGCTCATCGACGTGCGCGAGGACTGGGAGGTGGCGAGCGGGTCGATGCCGGGGTCCATCCACATCCCGGTGGCCGAGCTCGAGCGCCGGATGCCGGACATCCCCAAGGACATTCGGCTCGTCTTCTTTTGAAACGCCGGTGGCCGAAGCTCCCGGGCAGCGGAGCTCTTCACCGAGAACGGATACCGGGCGGCGGAATTCTGCGCCCTGAACGACTGGAAGTCGAGAGGCTACGCGCTGGGCGAGACCGAGAAGCCCGCCCCGGGGCCGATCGCCCCGAAATAGCGGGGAAGAACGGCGATCACCGGCGCCCGCCGGTGATCGCCTCCGTCGCGGCGGGCGTCACTCCGTCGCCGGTTTCGACAGGTCCTGGCTGTCGATCGAGTACTTGATCCACCCCTCGAACATCTCGTCCCAGCTCTGCTCGCCCCAGTAGACCTCGCGGTGCGGGGCCGGGTTGTACCGGTTCCGGGGCGAGTTGTCGTAGTGCCCCTCGACGATCAGCCGGCTGCCGGCGGGGATGTGGAGGGGGTCGACGAGCTCGAACTCGGTCTGCCAGTTGAAGTCGTAGCGGGGGACGTCAAGCAGGACCTCGTCGCGGCCGTCCGGCCACACCAGCCGGAACCGCATGTCCTTGCCGCGCAGGTGCATGTGGGGCGAGATGGCGTAGAAGGTGATGGGCTCGGTGACGTCGGTCTGCATGGTGATCGCCCAGTCGTCGGCGAAGGGCGGAATCACGGGGACCTCGCGACGGGGCACCTCCTCGCCGTTGACGATGACCGGCAGGGTCCGGTCGGGCGTCGTCGGCAGGGGACTGCCGATGGTGCGGGACAGCATCTCGTGGGTCACCGGCGTGTCGGAGAGCCAGATGCCGATGCGCGAGCGGTCGACCTCGGGCCGGCCCGTGACGTTGTAGTGCAGGCTCCACTGAAGCGCCTTGCCCGCCGGCACCCGCTTCGCGACCCCGGCGTGGAACATCTCGAACCCGCGGCCGGGGACGAAGCAGATCAGCTTGGTGGCGCCGCCGAGGGCGTTCGAGTCGCTGCCGCGGGCGGCCCGGATCGCCTCGTCGGTGAGGGGAGCGCCAGCGGCGTCGTAGGCCTGCCCGTCGACGAGCACCGTGCCCTCGGGCAGGGTGGTGACGTTCACCGACAGGTGGTGCACGACGCTGCGGTTCGACGGCAGCATCTCGATGGCGTTCGCGAAGACGTCCTCCTCGAACGGGATCGCCGAGTACAGGGTGATGTAGGGCAGCTCGCCCTGGGCGGGAATCTGCATCTCGACCGGCATCGACAGGATGTGGTCGGGCGGCCGCCCGCTCGGGTGGTGCCACTCGTTGTCGGAGAACGTCGGCAGGGGCGGCATCTTCGCCGCGTCGCCGAGCGGCGCGCCCCCGTCGACCCACGCGACGATGGTGTCTATCTCGTCCCGGGTCAGCCCCCGCGAGTTGCGAATCGGCACCCCGCCGGGGGCCGCGTGCCACGGCGGCATCTCGCGCGACACCACCTTGTCCTTGATGGCCCGGCTCCAGGGGCGCACCTCGCGGTACGTCAGCAGCGACATCGGGGCGATGTCGCCGGGCCGGTGACAGCTCGCGCACTCCTCGTAGAGAATCGGCGCGACGTCGGCCGCGAAGGTCGGCGCCTCGGCGGCGCCGGCCGGGGCGGCGGCCGCGACGAGCGCGAGGGAAGCGATGATCAGGTTCAGCCGGTTCTGCATGCCGCGTCTCCCGTGAATCGGGCCGGTTGTCGTTGCCGGTATGGTAGCAGCTATGGGGCTTCCCGGTCGCGGGGAGACGGCGGCCCACGCGCAGGAGCCGCCGTCATCCGGCTCACGGCGTCGACTGCGAGCCGTCGTCGTCCCTGGGAGGATCCTTCGCGCGCTGCGGCAGCCGGCCCGCCTGCTGCAGGGCGCGGCGCAGCAGGAACTCGATCTGGCCGTTCACGCTGCGCAGCTCGTCGGCGGCCCACCGCTGCAGGGCGGCGATGACCTCCGGATCGGTGCGCAGCAGGAACGGCTTGCGTGCGGGCATCGGGGGGGCCCCGGCCACTAGTAGAGCGACCCCGTGTTCACCACCGGCTGGGTGCTCTTGTCGCCGCACAGCACCACCAGCAGGTTGCTCACCATGGTGGCCTTGCGCTCCTCGTCGAGCTCGACGATCTGCTGGCTCGACAGCCGGTCGAGGGCCATCTCGACCATCCCCACCGCGCCGTCGACGAGCTCCGTCCGCGCCGCCACGATGGCCCCCGCCTGCTGGCGCTGCAGCATCGCGGCCGCGATCTCCGCCGCGTAGGCCAGATGGGTGATGCGGGCCTCGATCACCTCGACTCCCGCCTTGTCGAGCCGGCCCTGGATCTCGGTCTGGAGCTGCCCGGCGATCTCCTCCGTGTCGCCCCGGAGCGAGCGGCGCCCCGGCTCGCGGCTGTCGTAGGGGTAGCGGGTCGCGAGGTTCCGCACCGCCGACTCGCTCTGCACCTGCACGAAGTCGGCGTAGTCGTCCACCTCGAAGCTCGCCTCGGCCGTGTCCACCACCTTCCACACCACGACCGCGGCCATCTCGATGGGGTTGCCGTCGACGTCGTTGACCTTCGACCGCTCGGTCTCGAAGTTGCGGACACGCAGCGAGAGCCGGCGCTTGGTGAACAGCGGGTTGGCCCACCGCAGGCCGGGGTCCTTGACGGTGCCGACGTAGCGGCCGAAGAGCTGCAGCACGCGGCCCTCGTTGGGGTTGACGACGAACAGCCCGACCAGGAGGAACACGATGATCGGCACCGAGAGCAGCATCGTGAAGCCGAGGAAGCCGATCTGGCCGTTGTCCGCGACGTCGACGAGGAACAGCACGACGACCGCCGCGAGGGCTGTCGCCAGACCGGCCAGCGCGAGCCAGCCCGACGACGCGACGTGAACTCTCTCCTTGAGCATGAACCTCTCTCCCGTCATGGAACCGTCGCTGGGATGGACGGATCCGTTTTTTTGATTTCAATATGATATCACATAGATATCGTCCTGAGGACAACCCGGCAGACATCTCCGTCCCGCGGGGGCGGAGCGTGTGGGGGACGACGCTGGAGCGGTACGGCGCCTACCCGAGCACGGCGCGGACGGCGCCGGCGAGGCTGTCGACGGTACGGAGCGGTACCTCGCTACCCGAGCACGGTGCGGACGGCGCCGGCGAGGCTGTCGACGGTACGGAGCGGTACGGCGCCTACCCGAGCACGGCGCGGACGGCGCCGGCGAGGCTGTCGACGGTGCGGTCGACCTGCTCGTCGGTGATGACGGCGGCGGGGGCGAGCACGTAGGTGTCGGCCTTGACGCGGCTGAACAGGCCCCGTTCCGCCGCCTCCCGCTGGACGCGCGGCCCCACCTTGTCGGCGGGCAGGAACGGCTGCTTCGTCGCGCGGTCGGCGACGAGCTCGACCGCGCACATCAGGCCCTTGCCGCGGACGTCGCCCACGTGGGGGTGGTCGCCGAGCGCCGCCCGCAGGCCGGCGAGCAGCCGGTCTCCCTGGACCGCGCAGCGGCCCGGCAGGTCCTCGTCGCGGATGATCCGCAGGTTGCGCGTGGCGACGGCGCACCCGGTGGGGTGGGCCGAGTAGGTGTAGGCGTGCATCCACACCCGCTCGTCGGCGTCGAGGGCGGCGGCGATGCGGTCGCTGATGCCGATGCCGCCGAACGGCATGTAGCCCGACGTGATCGCCTTGGCGAACTGCATGATGTCGGGCTCGACGCCCCAGTGGTCGAGGGCGAAGAGGGTGCCGGTGCGGCCGAAGCCGGTGATGACCTCGTCGGCGACGAGCAGCACGTCGTGGCGGTCGCAGATCTCGCGGATGCGGGGGAAGTAGTCGTCCTGGGGCACGATGACCCCGCCCGCCCCCTGCACCGGCTCGGCGAGGAACATCGCGACGGTGTCGGCGCCCTCCCGCTCGATCGCCCGTTCCAGCTCGTCGGCGGCCGCGACGCCCTGGCTCACCCCCGGCGGCGCCTCGTAGCGGTAGGGGTACGGCGAGGGGATGTGGACGAACCCGGGCACCCGCGGCTCGAACAGGGGCCAGTAGGCGGAGAGCCCGGTCGCGCTCATGGCGGCGAGGGTGACGCCGTGGTAGCCCTCGATGCGCGAGACGACCTTGGTCTTGCCGGGCCGGCCGCGCAGCTTCCAGTAGGCGCGGGCCATCTTGATGCTGCTGTCGGTGGCCTCGCCGCCCCCGCTCGTGAAGAAGAAGCGGTTGATGGACGGGTAGGCCATCTCCGCGAGCCGCTCGGCGAGCTCGATGGCGGGCCGGTTCGAGCTGCCGGTGTACCCCGACGCGTAGGCCAGTGTCTCCATCTGGGCCCGCGCCGTCTCCGCGAGCTCGCGCCGGCCGTGGCCGGCCAGCACGTTCCACAACCCGGCGAGGCCGTCGATGTACTCCCGGCCGTCGGCGTCGAAGAGCAGCGCCCCCTCGCCCCGGTCCCAGACCCGGGCCGTCCGGTGGGCGGCGGCGTCGTGGAGGGGGTGAATGAGGTGGGCGGCGTCGCGGGCGACGAGCTCGGCGTTGATCCCGGTCGTGGTCGTCGGCGTCATCGTCGGCATCCTCAGCGGGCCTCGGGGTCGGGGTCGCCCGCGCGGAGATAGGAGCCGTCGCCAAGGCGTCGGAACGGTCCGCCGTCCACGGAGAACTCGTCGACCACCGCGAAGGCCGTGTCCGACGTGGTGCGGACGATCCGCCTCAGCACGTGGACGCGCCCGTCCGCCTTCAGGGGGGCGGTCAGGAACGTGATGGCGATGGGGCTGGTCCAGTTGCCCAGCGCGGTCAGGGTGCGGCCGTCGGGCCGCTCCTCCTGCCAGACGACGGCCCGGGTGGCCTCGTCGAAGCCGATCGTCCAGGTCTCCTCGTAGGGCTCGCCGTAGAGGTCGCTCTCGGCCTGCCCGCGGACGAACGGCCCCGCCGGCAGCGGCTCGAAGGTGACGACGCCCTCGCGGGTCCCCACGCTCAGCGGGGGGAACTCGCCCCCGATGTACTCGAAGCGCCAGCTCCCGCTGAAGTAGCCGATGCGGGGCTCGATCTGCGGCTGCGGTACGTCCGCACGCCGCGCCCTCTCCAGCGCGAGCGTCACGTCGAAGCCGTGGCCGCCCGCGGTGACGCGGCCGATGCCCGACAGGTCGCGGCCGTCGCGGATCAGCGTGTAGACGAAGGACAGGGGGCCGAAGTCGGTGTCGGCGGCGGCCTCAACCGTCACCTGCTCGCCGTCGACGACGACCCGGTCGAGCCGCACCTCGTGGTTGGGTGCGAGCCCGTCCACGAGTCCGGTGTAGCCGCCGTCGTCGCCGGCGACCAGGGTCAGGGACACCGGGCTGCTCGCCTCGGGGCCCGAGTTCAGCTCGCCGCGCCAAGTGCCCGCCCAGGGATCGGGCTGGGCCAGCGCCGGAGCGGCGAGTCCGACAGCCAGCGCGACCGTCATCCACCCGAGTCGTCGTGACATCGGCATCCTCCGAACATGGCCGGCGTAGCGGCGCAGCCGGGAAGTCGCCGCCCTGCCGGCTCCGCTCTGCGCCCGCTGCCGGGTTCCGGGGCCGGGGTCCGTTTCGCGAAGGTCGAGGTCGGCCGCCTCCGCTTCCGGCAGATCGGCCCGGAAGGGCGCCGCGCCGTTCCACGGCGCAAGCTCTTGCCCGGGGAACGGCGCCACTGGCCTCGCCTGCCGCCCCGCCGGACTTGCAGGGCCCGTTCGTTCAAGGGGCCGGGCGCCGGACGACGCCCGGCCGCATGAATCCACTATACGCGCCGCTTCCGCGAAAAATCAAAGGGCTCCTCCGCTCACGGTGCCGACTCCGTTTCGGCGGCGTTCCCGCCCGTTCCCGCTTCGTCGGGAGGGTCGACCTCGATGCCTGCGGCCCCGAGCGCGTCGCGGGCGAGTGCGCAGAACTCCCGGGCCGTCTCGGCCCACTCGACGGCGTCGTCGACTGTCGGCTCGGCATCCCCGCCCGGGCGCCAGTCGACTTCCGCCTTCCAGGCGGCCCAGAGCGTTCGGATGCGGTCCCGCCAACCCGGGTCCAGCGCCCCGGGTTCGATCAGGTGCCGTTCGACGCTCGTCGGGAGATCCTTGCGCCGCACCACGCTCACGCCTCTGGCGAGGCACCACGCCATCGCCGAGAAGAACACCGCGTCGAAAGCGGGCCGCGCGGCCATGCCGGGGTCCCTGAACCGCCCGTCCTTCAGCTCCCCGATCTCGTACGCGAGCACCTTCAGGTCGCTCCGGGCCTCCTTCAGCCATACGGGCACGGCGTGCCGGATGCCCTTGCGGGTCACCGGCGGCCGGTCGCCCGGCGGCCTCCTCGCCGGTCGGTGGACCGGGTGGATCTGGACGCCCTCGGCTTCGACGTTCCTGGGGAACGGCAGCTCCTTCTCCAGGTCGCGGAGCCAGTCGGCCTCGGTCCGGACCACGACGTTGTGGTCGACGCCGTCGGGGTCGTCGCCGTCGTAGATCAACTTCCGCGCGTTCCCTACGGCGTCCGGGGCGTCTCCGACGAGCACCAGGACGTCGACGTCGCTCGTCGGTCCGGCGTCGCCGCGGGCCTTCGAGCCGTACACCACGAGTCGCTCGAGGAGCCCGCCAGGCGCCTTCAGCCGTTCGAGGTAGCTCTCGAGCCACCGCCTCTCGTCCGGTTCGAGCGTCGGGGGGTCCGGCGCGGCGGCCGTCGGGCGGTCTCGGTCTTCGGTGTCGGGTGTGCCGCTCACGGCGCGTCTCCCGGTCCGGCGGCTCTTCCGGCATCCGGCCAGCCCTTCGCCCAGGCGATGAAGAGGTCGGTCGTGGTGTTCCCGCCCAAGGGCGCCTGGCTCAGGCGGCGGGCCAGTCTTCTCACGTCGGCCATCGGGATCGGCCGGTACCCGATCTGCTCGACGCAGACGTTGATCCGCCGCTCGTCCACCGACGTCTTCCGGTGGACGTGGCCGTGGACGTTCACGCAGCCGGCCGGGACGTCGTCCAGGGGCACGTGGGTGAAGAGCAGGTGGGGCTCGCCCGGCAGGTGGGCGCACGCCGCCACCTCGTCGAACGCCCGCCGGAGACGGCGGATGTGCGCGTAGTCGTGGTTCCCGGCCACGAGTATCTTGTGGCCGGGTCTGCGCCGGAGGCGGTCGACCAGGCCGTCCGTCGGGCGGTCCATGGCGACGTCGCCCAGACAGACCACGGTGTCGTGGTCCTGCACGTCGTGCATCCAGTGCTCCAACAGGTAGCTGTCGCCGTGGTGGCGGTTCCAGAACGGACGGCCGAAGATGGCGACGCTCGCCTCGTGTTCGAAGTGCGGGTCGGAGAAGACCCAGGTCCGCGGCTCGTCCGCCGGGCGCAGCCTCGTACCCGGCAGGCGGTTGCCGATGGCGAGTACGGCCGAGGCGGCGGTCCGGTCGTGCGTCGGCAGGCGGTGGTCGGCCGCCTGCGCGATCAACTGATCCTGGTAGAGGCGCAGCAGCTCGATCTCGTTCATGTCCGTTTCCGCCCGGAGCCGCCCGGAGGCGCCCCCGCGCCGTACTGATATCATGCCCGCCGCAAGCGGACGGGCCGGGGTTCCCGGCACCGTCGCGTGTGAAGCCGCGCGTCGCGCATGGACGCGCGTGTGGAGTTGCGCGTCACGCAAAGCAATGGCAGACAGCCCAGAAGGGAGTCGACCCGTGTCCATCCCGACCCTGACGTTCATCGGCACCCGGCGGCGGCGGATGGCCGCCCTGCTCGCACTGGCGGTGGCCGGCGCCGCCGCCTCCGCCGGCGCCCAGCCGGCGGGAGGCGCGGCCGAGATCACGACGCTGTCCGCCCGCCCCGACATGGTGAGCGGCGGCGACGTCCTGGTGCGGGTGACGCCCGCGGCGGACGCCCCGGACGCGGCGCTGACGGTGCTCGCGGCCGGCCGCGACGTGACCGGCGACTTCCGCCGGCTCGACGACGGCGCCCTCGAGGGGCTCGTGAGCGGCCTCGAGCCGGGGACCCATCGCATCGAGGTCCGCGCCGCCGGCGGCGCGGCGGCGGGCATCGACGTCGTCAACCACTCGATCGCGGGACCGGTCTTCTCGGGTCCCCACGAGAGCCCCTTCGTCTGCCAGACCGACAGCTTCGAGCTCGTCTCGGGCGAGACCCTCGGCGCCGCGCTCGACGAAGACTGCTCGGTCGAGCGGCGCGTCGACTACGCCTACCGGTCGGCCGAGGACGGCAGCCTGAAGCCGCTGGCCGACCCCGCGATGCGGCCGGCCGACCTCGCCCGCACGACGACCCTCGACGGCCGCGAGGCGCCCTACGTCGTGCGCATCGAGACCGGCACCATCAACCGCGCCGTCTACCAGATCGCGATGCTCCACGACCCCGCCGGCGACCCCGACCCCGACCCGTGGCAGGCGCCCGCGGGGTGGAACCGGCGCCTCGTCTACACGTTCGGGGGCGGCTGCGTGAACGGCTGGTTCCGCCAGGGGGCGACGACCGGCGGCGTGACCGACGACGTCATGCTGCGCCAGGGCTACGCGGTGGCCTCGGCCAGCCTCAACGTCTTCGGCAACAACTGCAACGACCTGCTCGCGGCCGAGACGATGATGATGGTCAAGGAGCGGTTCGTCGAGGCCTACGGCGCGCCGCGGTTCACCATCGGCTGGGGCTGCTCGGGCGGCTCGTATCAGAACCACCAGATCGCCGACAACTACCCCGGGCTGCTCGACGGCATCATCCCCGGGTGCAGCTTCCCCGACGTCATCTCGGGCACCATCCCGTTCGTGACCGACGCCCGGCTGCTGAACCACTACTTCCAGGAGAACGCGGGGGTGCCGTTCACCGAGGAGGAGCAGCGGGCGGTGACCGGCTTCCTCGCGCTCGCCACCATGCCCAACGTGTCGCGCAACGCCGGCCGCATCACCACCGGCGAGTTCTGCCCCGACGTGCTGCCCGAGGAGCAGCGCTACGACCCCGAGACCAACCCCGCGGGCGCGCGCTGCGACGTCTTCGAGCACACCGTCAACGTGCTCGGGCGCGACCCCGAGACCGGCTTCGCGCGACGGCCCCTCGACAACGTGGGGGTGCAGTACGGGCTCGAGGCGCTGAACGCCGGCGTCATCACCGCCGAGCAGTTCCTCGACCTGAACGCCCGCGTCGGCGGCTTCGACGGCGACGGGAACTTCCAGGCCGAGCGCACGGTGGCCGACCCCGAGGCGCTGCGCGCCGTCTACGAGAGCGGCCGGGTGACTCACGGCGGCGGCGGGCTCGCCGAGACCCCCATCATCGACTACCGCGCCTACAGCGACGACCGCGACAACGGCGACGTGCACGTGCGCTACCACTCGTTCTCGTTGCGCGACCGGCTGGAGCGGGCCAACGGGCGCGCCGACAACCACGTCATGCTCGTCGAGGACGACCGCTACGGGCTCTACTCGACGGCGAGCCCCGTCGCGCAGGAGGCCCTGCGCCAGATGGACGAGTGGCTCGGGGCGCTGACCGCCGACGAGTCGTCGGCGCCGGCCCTCGACCGCATCGCCAGCGCCCGGCCCGCCGACCTCGTCGATGCGTGCTGGAGCCGGGACGACGACCCCGTCAAGATCGCCGAGCCCATGGTGCGGGGCAGCGGCCGGTGCGAAGAGCTGTACCCCTCGGCCCCGGGGCCGCGCGAGGTCGCCGGCGCGCCGATCGGCAGCGACGTCCTCAAGTGTCAGCTCAAGCCCGTCGACCTCGGCGACTACGACGTGACCCTGACGGCCGAGCAGCGCGCGACGCTCGAGCAGGTCTTCTCGACCGGCGTCTGCGACTGGTCGCAGCCCGGCGTCGGCCAGGCCGCCCCGCCGGACACCTGGCTCCGCTTCGGCGGCACGAGCGCCGGCCAGTGACGGCCGTGGTGCAGAGGCGCTGGACGGTGATGCCCGCAGTGCAGGTGTGCCGGACGGCGTCGGCGGCTGTGCACGGGCGCCGGGCGGTGACGGCCGTGGTGCAGGGACACCGAACGGCGGCGATCGTGGTGCGGAAGCGCTGGATGGCGACAACCGTCGTGCAGGGGCGCCGAACGACGACGACCGTGGCGCGACGGCGCATGCGCGCGGTCGTCCTCTCGCTGGCCCTATCGGCCGCTGCCGGCGCTTCGGCCCAGGCGCCGCCGCTCGCGCGGGTCGCGACGGTTCCGGTCCCCGGTCCGGTGACCGCCCTGGCGGCGGGCGACGGGCTCGTCGCCGCGGCCATCGGGTCGAGCGTCCACGTCATCGACGTCACCCGGCCCGAGTCGCCGGAGGTCGTCGGGCGTTACGACTTCGGCCAGCCCGCGCTCGGAGTGGTTCTCGACGGTCGTCTGGCCTACGTCGCCAACAGCCACGACGGGCTCCGGCGCCTGGATCTGTCGGACCCGGCCGCCCCAGTGCTGACCGGCACCGCCCCCACCCGCGGGCAGGCGGTCGGGGTGGCGGGGTCGGGCCGCTATCTCTTCACCGCCGACAACTCCATCGGTTTCGACATCGTCGACGTGGCCGGCGAGCCGACCCGCGCGGGGGAGTATCTCGCCGACGGGTTCCCGCGGGGCATCGCGGCAGCGGGTTCGCGGGTCTTCGTCGCCGACCAGCCCGCGGGGCTCATGGTCGTCGACGCGTCCGACCCCGCCTCCCCCCGGGTCGAGGGCGGGCTGTCGCTCGGACGCGACCCCGTCCTCCAGGTGTTCGCGCCGGACGACCGCTCGACCGGCGGCGACCTGCCGGCCGTCGTCTGTATCGTGAGCGGGCGGGGCGGGCTGCAGGTGGTCGACGTCTCCGATCTGTCCGCGCCGCGCGTCGCCTCCGTTGTGCCCGTCGGCGGGCCGCCCACCGGGGCGGCGCTGTGGGGCCGTCGGCTCTACGTGGCTGCCGGCGGCGGGTTGCAGGCGTTCGACCTGACCGACCCGGCGCAGCCGGTGCTCGCCGCATCGTCCGACATCGGCGATGTGACCGGTCCGGTGGCGGTCAATGCGACGCACGTTTTTGCGGCGACGCAGGATGCGGTCGACATCTACCGCCGGGAGCAGGAGTTCGCGCCGTAGCACGGTTCGGCTGGCCGGGGACGACAACGCGAACACGGTGGATGGCCTTGTGATGGTGAACGACAGATATTCGAACCGTCGCCGCTACCCGGCGCGACTGGCATGCGGCGTGCTCCTGGCGGCGCTCTTGGTGGTCCGCCCGGCCGCGGCCGGCGGGCAGGAATGGACCCGGACGGGGGTCGTCGAAAAGGACGGCCAACGTTTGTCGACACTGGGTGCATGGTTTGATCATGCCCCGCCCAGAGGAGGGAGACGGCATTGGAAGGACGGGCGAAGCGCGAAGGAGAGCGCCAAATCCTGGATCGAGGCCGCGCCTGCGCTCCCTGCCGAGATCGCCGCGACGCTCTCTTCGCATCCCGACATCGGAGCGCTCTACGATTGGCGTGCGGAACCGGAGGCGCGGGTACGAATCGACGAGTTTCGCGGTGAGCCTCCCAACGTCGACGTGTTGCTTGTCGGCCGGGACCGGAACGGTCCCGTGGTCGTTGCGGTCGAAGCCAAGGCCGACGAACCCTTCGGCGGGACGGTTGGCGAGACATTGGAAGACGCGCGCCTGCGGCTCGACCGCAACCCTCGATCGAAGGGCGTTGCGAGAATCGAGCGGCTCCTTGCCGCCCTCTTCGGCACGACGTTGAACGACCGCGACGTTCCTGAGCTCAGATACCAACTGCTGACCGTCACCGCCGCCGCAATGGCCGAAGCCGAGCGACGATCGGCGCAACGCGCGGTCGTCATGGTTCATGAGATCGCGACGCCCCTGACGACCGATGAGAAGCGCGCCTCGAACGCTCGCGACCTGGATCGATTCGTGGCGCGGTTCGCCCGTCGGCGCGGCCGGCTCGAACCGGGCAAGCTGGCGGGCCCCTTCGAGGTACCCGGCAAGCCGATCGTGGACGCCGAAATCTCGCTCTACTTCGGCAAGGCCGTCGTCGATGAACGATGAAGCAACCACGAAGTCGAGGGGCAGGTTGCAGGACGGTGACGGACGACAACGCGAACCCAGTGGATTGTCTTGCGATGATGAACGACAGACGTTCGAACCGCCGCCGCTTCCCGGCGCGACTGGCATGTGGGGTGCTCCCGGCGGCGCTCTCGGTGGTCCTTCCCGCCGCGGCCGGCGCCCAGGAGTGGACCCAGTTCCGCGGCCCCGGCGCGGCCGGCGTGGTCGCGGACAACCCGAACCTGCCCGAGCGGTGGAGCGCCGACGAGAACGTCGCCTGGCGCACTGCGCTCCCGGGCCTCGGCTGGAGCTCGCCCATCGTGGCCGGCGGCCTCGTGTTCGTCACCACCGTGGCGAGCGACGGACAGGTCGAGGCGCCCGAGAGCGGCTGGTACCGCGGCGGCGAGCGGCCCACCCCGCAGGACGTGCACCACTGGCTCGTCTACGCCCTCGACCTCGAGACCGGGGAGACGCGCTGGCGGACCGAGGTCCACGCTGGGGTGCCGGCATCGTCGCACCACCTGAAGAACACGTTCGCGTCCGAGACCCCCGTCACCGACGGAGAGCGTCTCTACGTGCTGTTCGGCAACGTCGGCCTCTTCGCACTCGGCTTCGACGGGACCGTGCTCTGGTCGCGCGAGCTGCCGCCGGCCCAGACCCGCAACGGGTGGGGCACGGCGTCGTCGCCGGTGCTCCACGACGGCCGCGTCTACCTCGTCGTCGACAACGAGGAGCAGTCCTACCTCGCGGCCCTCAGCGCGGAGACCGGGGCCGAGCTGTGGCGCACCGATCGCGACGAGGGCAGCAACTGGTCGACGCCCTACGTCTGGGAGCACGACGGGCGCACCGAGATCGTCACCACCGGCACCGACCGGGTGCGCGCCTACGACCTCGCCGGCCGCGAGCTGTGGGGGCTGACCGGCATGTCGTCCATCGTCATCCCGACCCCGACCGCCGCCCTCGGGATGCTCTACCTGGAGTCGGGCTACATCGCCGACTTCTTCCGTCCGGTCTACGCGATTCGCCCCGGCGCGAGCGGGGACATCTCGCTGGCCGAGGGCGAGACCGCCAACGAGTACGTGGCGTGGTCGCTCGAGCAGGGCGGCTCCTACCATCCCTCGCCGCTCGTCTACGGCGACTACTACTACACCCTGCTCGACCGCGGGATGATGACCGCCCACGACGCCCGGACCGGGGCCGAGGTCTACGGCCGCACGCGCATCGACGTCGGCCACGCGTTCACCGCCTCGCCGTGGGCCTACAACGGCAAGGTCTTCGCCCTGAGCGAGCAGGGCACGACCTACGTCATCGAAGCGGGGCCCGAGTTCCGGGTCCTCGCCGAGAACCCCCTCGACGAGTTCACCATGGCGACCCCCGCCATTCTCGACGACAGCCTGATCATCCGCACCGCCGAGGCCGTCTACCGCATCGCGGAACCGTAGACTCGCGTCACACTGGAGTTCTCGTCGGGCGGGTCGGCATCCGGGCTCCAGACGTTTCTTGACCTTGGGCCGAGGTGTGCCCGTGAGGCTGCCCGGTCGGTGATACGCCACGGACACCGGCCCAGCCTCGACCGCGCCGACGCCGAAACCGGCGCGGGCCTGGAGGTCGGCGGCGGGTGGACCACGGGGTGCGCGGCCGGAGCCACCCCGGGAGGGTAGCCGCCAGCCGACCCCTGGAGTACGGAGTCTGGCAGCTCGGCGTCAGCACGGCGGTCGCGATGCGGACCGTCCCGTCGCTCCAGCGAGACCAACCCGCGGAATCGGCCGAGCCCCGTGATATCGTGATGAACGGAATGACGGAGACGACCCCCCTCGTGTTGTCGATCATCGGCACCGGACTGACCGCAACCGCCCTGCTGGTCACCGTGATCGTGTTCGCATGGACGAACATGGGCAAGCGATTGGACGGCCTGAAAGGCGACATGAACAGCCTGAAGGGCGACATGAACAGCCTGAAGGACGACATGAACCGCCAGTTCGACGAAGTGAACCACCGCCTGGAACGCGTCGAGACGCGCATCGACGACACGAACAAGCGGATCGACGCCATCGGCCGGGACATCGCTGATCTACGGGACCGAACCGGCACCCTCGAGGGAACCCTCTCCACCTTCATGAACGAGGGCCGCAGCCCGAACGCCGCCTGATCGCGACCCACCAGAAAGCCCGGCGTGCGTCGACCACCGATGTCATGCTGGCCGGGAACCGGATGACGAGCCGGAGCGTGGCGCACCACTCCGGCGGGGCGACCGCCGAACGTGGTGCCGCGGCACCGCTACCTCTGAGCACGGTCGACCCCGGCGTCGGGCGGGTGCCCCGGTCCTGAGGAGAGTCCTGGCCACCCGTGGGGCGCGTTCGGTCCCAGCCGCCCACATCCAGCGACGCCCTGGTCGGGTTGCGCTCGCTGGCCGATTATGCCCCGATTATGGTCCCCGCGGAGGTGCTGGGCCGCGCCGATTCGCGGCCGAGGGTGCGGCTGCCCACGACCCTAGCGGCGGTGGTTTGTCGAAGGGCAGTGGAAGGAGGGGGGGCGAGCGCCCTGGCGAGCACCCCCCCTCCTTGTGGACACGCTTACTCGATCTCGATCTCCGGGAGCTGGCTGCGGATCTTCGCCAAGAGCACTCGTCTCCCGGCATTGCTGCTGTACGACCCGGCCGCGCCTGACGAGCCGACGCGCCAGAATTCGGGGCCACTCACCAGATCACCGTCGCGATTCTCTCCCTGCAGATCCGTTAGTGGAGTCTCGAGCACTCGCTCATACGAGCTGGGCTCGATTACCGAATCACCAGCTGACCTCACATGCTCCAGGACGGTCAGCAGGACGGCATGCATGGTCGTCACGCCGGTCGACTTCTGTATCGCGTACTCCGTGGGATCGTCGTCGAAGCACTCCGGCAGCACCTCCTGGATTCCGTGCCAGTACGCGTTGATGACCTTGGCCTGATTGTCCGTCGTGATACCTCCAAAGTACGGCGAAGAGAGCAGCGGCTTCAGCGAGTTGACCATCCCGGAGTTGTTGATCGTCGTACCACTCGCGGGGTCGCCCGGGAACCGAATCCGCGATCTCCAGATCGATGATTCATGCCCCAGTCTCTCGACGATAGTCTGCCCCGCAATCTTCCACTTCTCGCCCCGTTCTTCAAGGGCCTCGGAGAGTTCTGAGTCGTTCTCCACCTGCTGCTTGAGCAGGTCGTACGCGAGATCGGTTCGGACCGACTTCGCAGTCGAGTTAACCACGTAGAACTGCTCCATCTCCTGGTGCTCGTTAGCCCCCAGGACACAGACAAACGGCATCTTGAAGGTAGACCATCTCTCAGGATCCTCGTCGATCAAGTCGCGAAGAGCGGCGACCCGATGCTGCCCGTCCACAACGCTGAGGTCCCGTCCCGCCAACTGCAGGCGGAGGCCCTTCTCATCGTCTTCCAACAGGGAATCCGAGCCGTCACGCATGCTGAGCAGAACAGCGGTCGGAAGGTCCACGCGGCGCTTGCGGAGTTCGCTCTGCAAGCGGTTCACCCGAGCTCTCATGAGCTCTCGCTGATAGCCGGACTTCCTCCGGGTGTCGCGGGTTGGCACAGAATGCTGTGCGATGAGCGTGCCAGCGTCGAGAACGCCGACGACGACGCGAGGCCCCTTGCGCAGGGGCCTCGACTCGATGACGGGGACCGTATTGCTCGTGGTGTTCATTGCCGTTTCTCCTCTCCCCTGCTTGATGTTCGCGATTAACCTGCGATTCCCCGGTCGCCCGATTGACGATCGCGGTAGCAGGTCTGCATTCCCGGTAGGGCGCAGGGGGGGTGGACCCTCCTCGAAGAATGCTCCGCGAAGTGTATCCTTGTTTGGGACCCGATTTCAAGACCCATTTTTCGGACCCAGGTTTCGGCGCCAAAAAGGGGTCCCGTGCCGAGTGGCTCTCGCGGAATCGGCTCGCTATCGGCTCGCACCTTCGCCGCCTGAACCGCCCTGAGTCGACCAAACAGGTCCCCTGCCCTGCCGGTGCACGCCGCCCGCATGCGTGAGTGCCGAGTTCCTTCGGTCGCGAGTGGCTCGGCATCGAAGTCTCTGAGGTCGCTGCGAGCTTGGTGGCCGGCGTCGGTGTGCGTCGCGGTGCGGGTCCGGGGGGAGGCGAGCGCTAGCTAGACGGATTCAGGGAGACGGCTCGGGTTCTCGATGACGCGGAGGGGTTCGAAGCAGCCTCAATGGTCGGTCAGGACGTCCAGAAGCACGGAGCTGTCGACGGCCGTGATCACGAGCCGCTGCCTTCTCCGTCGTCCAGATTCGGCTGCCACGCTGGGCCGCGCGTCTCCTCGAGGTAGGCTTCCACGTCGATGTGCGTGGGGAGCAGGCCGACGAGTCTCCGAATCGGGTCCACGGGCGCGCGGCGCCTGACGATCAGGGCGCCTTCCCGTTCCTCGAACTCGAGCTCGTGGCCGGGCTCGAGTCCCAGGCTGTCGCGGAGAGGCTTGGGGATCGTCACCTGACCCTTCGTCGTGAGCCGTGAGACCATACCATCAGAGTACGAATTCTCACCGATGAGGGCAACACCGACGACGTCAGCGGCTTGCACCACCGAGATGTCCGGTAGTCGTCTGTACTGTGGAGGTCGTTCATGCGCTTCATCTACCCCGCACGCCTGCACCGGGCCGGACCCGACGAGATCGTCGTGTCGTTCCGCGACCTGCCCGAATGTCTGACATCCGGCAGGGGCGAGGCCGAGGCGTTGACCGAGGCCGGGGACGCTCTGGAGGAAGCCATCGCGGGACGCATCGTCGACGGAGAGCCGATTCCGCGGCCCAGCGCGCGGCGCGCCCGCGAGCATCGGGTCGCGGTGCCGCCGACGATGGCCGCCAAGGCGGCGCTGGTGCTGGCGTTCCGGGACAGCGGCCTGTCGCGGCTCGCGTTCGCCCGACGCCTCGGCGTCGACGACAAGGTGGTCCGCCGCATGCTCGATCCGCGCCACGCCACCGCCGCGAACCGCCTCCACAAGGCGCTACGCCTGCTCGGCCGCGAGCTCGTCGTGGAATCCACCGCGGCGCCGGACTGTGTCTTCCCGGTCATTTCCGGAGCCACCGGACCGGCGATGCGGGATCTCGTGGGAGGCGCCGCCCAGCGGCTGCTCGACCGCGAGGACATCGACCGCGGCGTCTTGCCTCGCTGACGTCGACCTGCGGCGGGCCACGCTCGTCACCGCGCACCCGCACGACCGGCCCGCCACCCGCGGGTGGCGGGACGACCGGGGCTTCCGCCGGTTCGATGGACTGGAGCTGATCCTGCTGGTCGGTTGAGGCGTCCGGCCCTCACGAGGCACCCCACATGCGGTCCGGCTGGCGCGGCGCCGCTCGACCCGCACCGGAGATCGTCCCCCGCTTGGCCCCGACTGGGGTAAGATGTAGCCCCCGCGGGCATGTACGGCCGCGGGTCGCTAGAGGACCGTCGTCCCGACATTCACATAGCGTGGGGAGCTTGCGGGTCATGGCTGAGAAGAACACCAACGGGCAGAAGCCGCCGTATCCGGGCATCCGGATCACCGCCAACGGCAACCAGCTCGTCTCGTACCACACCGAGGCGCGGGTCGCCGACGCGGGGATCTTCTACCCGATCACGCCGTCGACCGAGGGCGGCGAGCTGTACCAGCAGTCGTTCGCCGAGGGCCGGCTGAACGTGTTCGGGCGCAACACCCTGGCCGTCGAGGCCGAGGGCGAGCACGCGGCGCAGGGCGGGGCCATCGCCTACTCGGTGTGCGGGCGCCGGGTCTGCAACTTCACCTCGGGGCAGGGCATCGTGTACGGCATCGAGCAGTACTACCACGCTCCCGGCAAGGCCTCGACGATGGTGGTCGAGGTGGTGGCGCGGGCCCTGACCAAGCACGCCCTGAACGTGCACTGCGGCCACGACGACGTCTACGGCTCGCTCGACACGGGCTGGACCACGGTGTTCGGCAAGGACGCCCAGCAGGCGGCGGACCAGGCGCTGATCCTGCGCAAGGTCACCGAGCTGAGCCTGACGCCGGGGCTGAACGTGCAGGACGGGTTCCTGACCTCGCACCTCGAGCGCACGTTCTACAAGCACGAGTCCGAGCTGATCCGGAAGTTCCTCGGGGCCCCCGACGACGTCATCGAGTGCCCGACCGAGGCGCAGCGGAAGCTCTTCGGGCCGACCCGCCGGCGCGTGCCGCCGATGATCGACCTCGCCAACCCCGTGCTCCTGGGCCCGGTGCAGAACCAGGAGCACTACATGCAGGGCGTGGTGGCCCGGCGCGACAACTTCACCGAGCCGATCCTGGAGTTCCTCGACGCGGCCTGGAAGGAGTTCGGCGAGCTGACGGGCCGCTACTACGGGCCGGTGACCGAGTACAAGACCGAGGACGCCGACACCGTGTTCGTCTCCCTCGGCTCGGCCGCCGAGAACATCGAGGCGGCGGTGGACCACCTGCGGGCGACCCGGGACGCCAGCGTCGGCTCCATCCACCTCAACGTCATCCGCCCGTTCCCCGAGCGGGCGGTGGTCGAGGCGCTGGCCGGCAAGAAGAGCGTCATCATCGTCGAGCGGACCGACGAGGCGATGGCCGGGGCCAACCCCGTGGGGCGCGACGTCAGCACCGCCCTGCACAAGGCGCTGCACATCGAGGGCCAGCCCGTCGAAGCCGGGTTCCCGGTCATCGACGCCGACCGGATGCCGCGGCTGTACCACGGGGTCTACGGGCTCGGGTCGCGCGACTTCCGGCCCGAGCACGTCCTCGGCGCCTACGAGTTCGTGAAGGAGAACCGGAAGCGCACCGACGGCAAGCGGGCCGCCGACGGGGCGAGCTTCTTCGCGCTGGGCATCGACCACCCCTACGAGGTGAAGTCGGACGAGACGCCGTCGCTGCTGCCCGAGGGCTCCATCGCCGTCCGCTTCCACTCCATCGGGGGCTGGGGGGCCATCACCACCGGCAAGAACCTCGGGGCCATCATCGGCGACTTCAACGACTTCCTGGCCGCGCGGACCACCAAGGTCGACGAGTTCGGCCGGCCCGAGGAGGTCATTCACGTCAGCGCGAACCCGAAGTACGGGTCCGAGAAGAAGGGCGCGCCGACCGCCTACTTCCTGGTGGTCGCCCCCGAGCGCATTCGCGTGAACTGCGACCTGCGACACGTGGACGTGGTGCTGTGCTGCGACCCCAAGGCGTTCACCCACGCCAACCCCCTCGACGGCATGTCGGAGGGCGGCGCGCTCATCTGGGAGTCGGATGAGGACCCCGCCTCGGCCTGGGAGCGGCTGCCCCTCTGGGCGCGGCAGCAGATTCTCGACAAGAAGATCCGGGTGTTCACCCTGGCCGGGTTCGACATCGCCCGCAAGGCGACCAACCGCCCCGACCTGCAGCTCCGGATGCAGGGGAACGCGTTCCTCGGCGCCTTCTTCAAGGTGTCGCCGCTGCTCCAGGACTTCAAGATCGCCACCGAGCAGTTCCACGAGGTCGTCCACAAGCAGTACAAGAAGAAGTTCGGGCGGCTCGGCGACGCCGTCGTCAAGTCGAACATGGAGGTCATGACCCAGGGGTTCGAGCGGGTCACCGAGATTCGGGTCGGCGAGGTGCAGGCGGCCGATCGGTCGACCCTGCGGGGCATCCCTCTGCTGCCGATGGAAGGGTGCGGCAGCGGCTGCCGGACGCACGCGATTCCCGAGGGGCAGGACGAGCGGACGCCGGTGACCCAGGTGGCCGAGTTCGACGGCCTGTTCCGGTCCGACTACGACTACGACCAGCCCGCCAACCAGTTCGCCGCGATGGGGGTGATGGCCGCCGGCACCGGCGACACCGCCTCGAAGTACGTGGCGCGGCGCGAGACGCCGCTCTTCATCCCCGAGAACTGCACCCAGTGCATGGAGTGCATCTCGGTGTGCCCGGACACCGCCCTGCCCAACTGCTCGCAGGACATCGAGACGGTGCTCCGCACCGCCGTCAGCAGCTACGTGACCGACGAGGGCGAGCGGATGAAGATGCTCGCCAAGGTGCCCGAGATGGAGGCGCGCACCCGCGAGATGATGCGCGAGTCCATCAAGGAGAAGGCGCGGACGCCGCTGCCGGACATCATCAAGACCGTCGCCAACGAGGTCGACGGGTTCTCGGCCGAGGCGAAGGACCAGTTCTTCGCGGTCATCGAGAAGCAGCCCCTGGCCTACAACAAGGTGAACGCCATCTTCAACGGCCCCGAGAAGAAGAACCCGGGCAGCGGCGGCATCTTCTCGATCTTCGTCTCGGACCTCTGCAAGGGCTGCGCGGCATGCGTGACCGCGTGCGGCGACCACGACGCCCTGCGCATGGTGCCCGAGACCGAGCAGGTCAACGCCGACCACGAGACCGGCACCGCGTTCCTCGACCTGCTGCCGGACACGTCGCAGAAGTTCCTGGGGTTCTACAACGACGCCAATCCCACCGACTCGAAGACCGCGACCCTGCGCAACCTGATGATGGTGCGGCGCAACTACGACGCCCTGGTGTCGGGCGACGGCGCCTGCGCCGGCTGCGGCGAGAAGAGCGTGCTGCGGGCCATCGCGGGGGTGACCGAGGCGTACATGCGGCCGGTCTTCCACGCCAAGGCCGACCGGTTCCGGCGGGTCGCCAACGAGGTGCTCGAGCTCGGGCCGATGAAGCTGGCCGCGCTGGCCGCCCGCAACCCCGGGGAGTACGCGCTGTTCAAGCGGGCCGTCGCCCACTTCCTCATGGGCCTCGGGGGCGAGGACGACGCCGACACCACGGCGCGGCTCGAGGCCCACGGCGAGATCACCGACGAGGAGATCGCCGACGCCATCGCCACCGTGCTCAAGCAGGAGGCGTTCAACCACCAGAACCTGCAGGCCCTCGACGGCCGGCTCGCGAACGGGCAGTCGGTGATGGCGATGGCCGCGCACACCGGCTGCAACACCGTGTACGGCTCGACCCCGCCGAACAACCCGCACCCCTACCCGTGGATGAACTCGCTGTTCCAGGACGGCTCGACCATCGGCTGGCTCATCGGCGAGAGCTTCATGGTCGACCACGCCCGGCGCTCGGTCATCCCCGAGCGGCTCGCCAACGCCCTCCTGAACGAGGACGAGGGGCTCATCGACGAGCAGAAGTACTACGAGTACGGCCACTTCAGCGACGCGCTGATGACCGACCAGGAGATCAACGAGCTGCCCAAGGTCTGGATAATCGGCGGCGACGGCGGCATGGGCGACATCGGCTACCAGAACGTCTCGAAGATGGTTCTGCAGAACCGGCCCAACGTGAAGGCGCTGATGCTCGACACCCAGGTCTACTCGAACACCGGGGGCCAGAACTCCGACTCGACCCCGATGCTCGGGGGCGGCGACATGAACTCGTTCGGCGCCGCCAGCCAGGGCAAGGCCGTCGAGAAGAAGACCGTGGCCGAGACGTTCCTCGCCGGCCACGGTTCGCCGTTCGTGGCCCAGGTCTCCATCGCCAACGCGCCCAAGCTGTTCCGGGCCCTCCTCGACGCCCTGGAGTACCGCGGCACCGCGTTCATCCAGTCGTTCACCACCTGCCAGCCCGAGCACGGGGTCGGCGACGACATGGCCCTCGACCAGGCCCAGCGGGTGCGCGACTCGCGCGGCGCCCCCGAGTTCGTCTTCAACCCGCAGTTCGGCGAGAGCTACATGGAGGCCCTCGACCTGAAGGGCAACCCCACGCCCGACCGCGACTGGTACCACACCCGGTTCAAGGGCAACCGCGAGTCCTACCAGTACACCGTCGCCCACTGGTGCGCCACCGAGGCCCGGTTCCGGAACCACGTCAAGAAGGTCAAGCCCGAGGCGGCGGCCAACATGATTCCGCTCGACAACATGCTGCTCCGGCTGACCCAGCAGGACGTCGTCTGGCGGCGCCACCTCGACCCCGAGCACCGCGCCTACGTCCCCGACTTCGGCGTCTGCATGAAGGTCAACGGCAAGGACAACATGCCCGAGTACCGGGTCCTGTCCCGCCAGCTCGTCCTGTTCTGCGTCGAGCGCCGCAAGGCGTGGCGCCTGCTGCAGAGCAAGGTGGGCAAGGTCAACAAGGACTACGCCGCCCAGCGCGAGCTGCTCGCCGACGTCGACGCCGGCAAGATCTCCAGGGAGGACCTGTTCGCCCGCGGGCCGGAGATGCTCGAGGAGCTCGTCGCGGGGCCGGTCAAGAAGGCGGTATAGCATGCGTCGCGAGCCTGCCCCCTGGTCTGCCCGACCGAACCGGGGTGGGCTCCGGGCGCTCGACGTCCCACCCAACCTGCGCCCCGGAGGTGTCGGGGGGCGGTCCCTGCCGAGGGGGCTTCTTCTCATTGGGATGGCGCTTCCCGCTGACGTGCGGGAGGTGCCCTTCGTGAAGCCGGATTCCGCGCGACGGAGCCGCCTTATGCAGCTCGCGCCCACACCGGCGGCGGGACGGGCCTGCGGCGCATCATCGCCGGCCACGATGGCGGGAGGGAGGCACGGGTGCGGACGAGACGTTTGAGGGCTGGGCTGGGCTGGGCTGGGCTGGGCGTCTGTTGGTGTTCGTGGTTGCTGCTGCCGGGCGGCTCCGCCGCGCAGCAGGTTGCGGACCCCGACTTCGACACCTCGGTCGCGCGACCGGCCTACCCGCGGAACGGGCCGGTCGTGCTTCTCGACGAGGCGCATGCCAACTTCCACACCGCGGACGGGCGCTACCGGCCGTTCGCGGAGCTGTTGAGGAACGATGACTACTCGGTGGTCGCCGGCCGGACCCCCTTCGCTCGGGAGGTTCTGGAAGGCGTCGACGTCCTCGTGATCGCGAACGCCCTGCCTCCCGACGGGCCCGCTCCGGCACCCCGGCCCTGACCGACCGGGAATCCGACGCCGTGCGCGACTGGGTCCGGGACGGCGGGTCGCTCCTGCTGATTGCGGACCACACCCCGTTCGGGAGCGCCGTCGAGGACCTGAGTCTCCGCTTCGGCGTGACGATGGGCAAGGGGTGGGTGTGGGACTTCCGCGAGTCGGGTGACGACATCACCACGCAGCTCGTCAGCTCGCGAGAGAACGGCCTGCTCGGCGAGCATCCGCTGCTGCGGGGGCGCGACGCGTCGGAGGAGGTGACGGCGCGGCGGCCGGGCCCAGGGCGTCGCCCTGACGTTCGGCCAGGGCAGGGTCGTCGTGCTCGGCGAGGCGGCCATGGTGTCGGCCCAGGTGGCGACCCTCAGCGACCCCGCGGTGACGATACGGGTGGGCATGAACGTGCCGGGCTACGACAACCGCCGGTTCCTGCTCAACCTGCTCCACTGGCTGTCCGGATTGCTGAACTGATTCCGTCGTCGCCCGACCGGAACGCGGGCCTGGTCCCGCCCGAGCCCGTCGCCCCGATCGACGCGCCACCTGCGGCCAGTCGCGGCGTCAGCCTTTCGGGAGGAGCGGGGACCATGCCGACGGGGACGAGTCAGTACTCGGCCGGGTCCGAAACGGCGCGCGCGGCGTCCACGACTTGTTCCGGGTCGTGGTCGAGCACGTCGACGGGCCTGCGGTCGTCCAGCCATCCATTCTTCGACGTGAACCAGATGGCGGTCTGCCAAGGCCCCACTGCGTCGCCCAGCGCCCTCAGGACGTCCCGGACCGCGGCCTTGGGGCGGCCGTGCTCTTCGTCGAACTGAAAGCGGGGAAAGAGCCAGCGTCGTTGACGTCGAATGCCGAAGACCCGACGTTCCGACCGCCATCGCGCCGCCAGCGCGGCCCGGTTCGCCGCTGACGAGCCGCACAACGCATGCACCTGCTCGGCGGTGAGCAATTCGTGGGTCCGCTCGAATTCGGCGCGCAACTCCGCGTTGCGACGCGCCTGATCGACGGCGACGGCGGAGGGAGGATCGGCGATCAGCGGACAAATCGTGTCGACGAACCGACTTGTTTGGTCACTCACCGAACTCCCCCCGATACGCCGTCGCGGCGATGGTCAGCGCGGCGGAGTTACCGGAATCAGCGCCCTGACGGCCTCGGGCAGGTCCTGACGAAGCAGCGCCTCGCCGGAGACCGGCCGGTACATCGGGTGGCCGAACGCCAGCAGGAGGACGACGACCACCTCCAGGACGATGAACGACGCGGCCGTCGCCCGTAACAGGGAAGACCGGGCCCGGAACGCCGCGTGCAGCCACGCCGCCACCGGGATGCAGGCGGCGTGGAACGCGATCACCACGTGCCATCCCTGCACGGGAACGGGAGACAGGGTCGCCGCCGCGCACAGGGCGGCGAGGCACCACCCGGCATAGGCCCGGAGCCATTCCGCCGCCGATGTCCCGTCGGCGTCGTCCGGGTCGACGGACGGATGCCGCCGGAAGTAGCGCCACGACGCGAACACCGCGACCGCCACCGAGATGGTGCTCAGCGCGATGGCGACGCTGGTCACTCCCGAGACGAAGGCGCCCGAAGCCGCGGCCTCCGCATCAGCGAAGACCGTCTGCTCCAGCCGCCGCCCGATGTACAGCGAGCCGAGGCGCCACCAGTAGGCGAGGGTCTTCGGCAGGTTCACGAGGGCGATGAGCACCCGGGACAGCTCGTCCGTGCGTCCGGGCAGAATCTGCGGCAGGTTGCCGGCGACGAAGGCCTGCGCGGTCGGAAGGAGGGTGAGCCCCCCGGCCAGCACGCCCGGCACGAATCCCCGGATGTCCAATCGGATGCGCCGGACCGCCGCGAGCCCCGCGGTCAGGAGGGCGAGCACCAGGAACGACGCGTGGAGCTGCAGCGTCAGCGTCAGGGTCGCGCCGTGCAGCAGGCTCCACCCCGGGTGCGGCCGCTCGCGCAGGTGGTACGCGCTGGCGAGGTGCAGCGCCGCCGGCAGGAACACGTAGGCCGGCTCCCAGATGAAGCCGGCGTGGTAGAGCCGCCACGGGGACAGCCAGTACACCGCGAGGTAAGCGGCGAGGAACCGGGCGCCGAGGGTGCGTCCGATGCAGGCCGACAGGATGGCCACGGCGGCGACGTGCGACAGGCCGATGAGCAGCCCCGGCGCGCGGTAGTCGGCCCAGACCTGCAGCGGGGCGGCGACGAGCAGCGGCAGGAGGGCGCCCGGAACGCGTCCGCCGCCGCTCATGGTCTTCGCGAACGGCGGCAGGTCGCCGGTCTCGAGGACGCCGATGCCGGACAGCAGCAGGGCGTACTGGTCGCCGTAGATCCACTGGCGCGACCAGAGCAGAGTCTGCAGGGCGGCACCGGCGAACAGGATCGTGGCGAGAAGGCGGAGCGGTCGGGTCATTGGAGAATGGGTCGGCTCGGGCTTGACCAGGGGAAATCGTCGCCTCGGTGGACCGGAAGCTGGCCGCGCCGAGAGAGCTGCGCGAGCAAGGGCGGCGCCGCCCTGGAGCACACTCCTACAGTCTAGTGCGCTTGAACACGCGTTCGGGGAGCGCCCGCACCGCCAGCATGATCACGCGCCAGATGCGCCGGACGTACACCACGTCCCGCCGCCGGCGGATGGCCCGGACCACCGCCCGCGCCACCTCGTCGGGCTCGGCCGTCAGCCGCGGCGGCAGGTCCATGCCGTCGGTCATGCGGGTGCGGACGTAGCCCGGCTTGATGGTGACGACGTGAACGCCCGAGCCGGCCAGCCGGTTGCGCAGGCCCGACAGGTACGCGGAGAGGCCGGCCTTGGCGGAGCCGTAGACGTAGTTCGAGGCGCGCCCGCGCTCGCCCGCCACCGAGCTCACCCCGGCCAGCACGCCGTTGCCGCGCTGCTCGAAGCGTTCGGCCAGGGCCGCCATCAGCAGGGCGGGGCCGACGTAGTTGGTCCGCATGATCCGCTCGGCGGCGGCGCCGTCGCGCTGGGCGGCTTGCTGGTCGCCGGTCAGCCCGACGACGCAGACCGCCACGTCGGGCAGGGGGTCGAGCGCGTCGAGCAGCGAGGCGCCGCCGTCGGCGTCGAGCACGTCGCAGCGGTGCGCGGTCACCGCCCCGGCGGTCCTCGGACGCATGTCCTGCACCTCCGCGGCGAGGTCCCCGTCGTTGCGCGCCGCGAGCTGCAGGGCGCAGCCGTCCCGGGCGAGCCGGCGGGCGACGGCGCGGCCGATGTCCGACGTGGCGCCGACGATCAGGACGGTCTCGCGGTTCACTGCGCGCCTCCTTGGTGACGCCGAGGCGACGCGGTGTGCCGCCGTCCGGCGCGGCGCCGACGATCGGGTTTCGCGGCCCATCACCGCCCGAGTCACCGCGCTGGCGGTCTCGGAGCTCCTCACGGTCCGAGTCACCGCGCTGGCGGTCTCCAGGCCATCACAGCCCGAGCCTCCGCGACAGCGCCGAGGCGAACCGGTGCTCCCCGCGGTCCGCCTCGGCGCGGACCGCGTTGAACTCGTCGAGGCGGGGGTAGCCCTGCCGCACGCGCTCAGGCGCCGCGCAGGCGTCCTTGGCGAGGTAGACCCGCCCGCCGTGGTCGTGGGTGATGTCGTCGAGGCGGTCCAGCAGGGCCGCGGTGCCGGGGCGCATCGGGAAGTCCAGGGCCAGGGTATACCCCTCCAGGGGGAAGGACATCGGTCCCTCGCCGGCCGGACCGAACAGCTTGAGGACGGCGAGGAACGGGCCCTGTCCCGCCGCCGCGACGCACGCCAGCAGCGCCGCCAGGCCGCGCGGGCTCTCCGCCCTGGGCAGGACGCACTGGTACTGCACGAAGCCGCACCGCCCGTAAAGCCGGTTCCAGGCCGTGATGCCGTCGAGGGGAAAGAAGAACGACCCGTAGTGCACGGGACGCGGGCCGCAGCGCATGCGCCCGCGCCGGTGGTAGAGCGCGTTGAAGAGGCGGATCGACGTCCGGTTGAGCAACACCGGGGGCGCGTCGACGGGAACCGCCAGCTTCGCCCCGGAAGTCGGGGGCAGGGGGCGCGACGCCAGCCGCGCGGGCAGCGACGCCCGCGGCAGCCACGCGCCAAGGGACACCAGCGAGCGCCCCAGCCCGCCGCCGCGGGCCAGGCAGTCGATCCAGGCGACGCTGAACGGCCGGTCCCCGGACGCCTCGAACAGCGCCATGGTCTCGTCGAGGTCCCGCGTGGCGACGGTCTCCGCCAGCACGTACGCGGAGTCGATGCGGTGCAGGCGAAAGCTCGCGGAGAGGATCACGCCGGTGAGGCCGATGCCGCCGAGGGTGGCGCGGAAGAGGTCCGCGTTCTCCGAGCGGCTGCAGCGCCGGGTCTCGCCGTCCGCCGTCGCCAGCGTCAGCGACTCCACGTGGGCGCCGAACGAGCCGTCGCAGTGATGGTTCTTGCCGTGCACGTCGGCCGCGATCATGCCGCCCACGGTGACCAGCTCGGTGCCGGGGACCACCGGCGGGAACCAGCCCCGCGGCACGAACGTGGCCAGCACGTCCGACAGCAGCACCCCCGCCTGGCACGTCAGCAGCCCCGTGTCGGGGTCGAACGACTGCATCCGGTCCATCGCCAGCATCGAGAGGGTCAGCGCCGGGTTCAGCGCCGCGTCGCCGTAGGCGCGCCCGTTGCCGCGCGCGATGAGGGTGCGGTGGTCGGCCAGCAGGGGGGCCAGCTCGCCGCATCGGCGGAGCCTCGCGACCCGGCAGTCCAGCACCGGGTAGCGGCCCCATCCCGACAGTTGCATCGGTCCTCGTCCGGGAAGTCGTCGACTCGTCGTGTCCGGCCGGCCTGCCGTTGCCGATCGGAGGCCAGCGTGCGCTGCGTCAAGTGTACGCGCACCCGGGCGGCGCTCGATTGGCGGGAATCCACGGCCATTGCCAAGGCGTTCCCCCCGGACCTCTCTGCATGGGGCACGAGGCGTCGCCGCCTTCTACAGGGCCGCGACGACGATCGCCCCGATTACCAGCGCAGTCAGCCAGCTCGTCCTGTCGCGCATCGCGAACACCAGCGGGTCGTCGTCCACCTCGCCGCGCGCCGCGAGCAGGGTCAGCCGTCCCAGCCAGTGGACGAGCAGGGGGCAGACCAGCCACAGCAGCTCGTGCTGCGCGTAGCGGGTCACCACCTCCGGGCTCTGGATGTAGAGCGTGAGCACCACCACCGTCGCGAACCCGCTGCCGGCGCCGAGCGCGGCCATCGCGGGGCCGTCCTCCGCGCGGTAGGCGCGGCCGTCGGCGCCCTCGCCCGCCGCCAGCTCGGTCTGCCGCTTGGCGATGGCGATGGCGAGGAAGACGAACAGCGAGAACGCCAGCAGCCATGGCGACGGCGTGACGGAGACGGCGGCGGCGCCGATGAGCACGCGAATCGCGTAGAGCAGGGCGATGGTCATGACGTCGATGAACGTCTTGCGCTTCAGCCACAGCGAGTACGCGAACGTCACGGCCAGATAGAGCAGGACGCCCAATCCAGCGGCGACGGAGAGTCCGAACGCGGCGGCGAGGCCTGCCGCGACCAGCGCGAGGCCGATGCCGACGGTCGGCGGCAGCGCCGTCCTGCCCGCGGCCAGCGGCCGATGCCGTTTGCGGCGGTGCCGGCGGTCGTGGGGGAGATCGAGCACGTCGTTCAGCAGGTAGGTGCCCGACGCGCAGGCCGACAGCGCCGCGAACACGCCGAGCAGCCGCAGGTACAGACCCGCGTCGGTGCCGTGATCCGCCAGCAGCGGCACGAACACCATCAGGTTCTTGATCCAGTGGTGCGGACGCATGGCCCGGACGTAGTCGAGCGGCGAGCCCGGCACGAGCGGGGTCGGGGCGTCGTCCTGGGCGGGTGTTCCGGATGGGGCGGCGGACATCGTTCCCGTCCGCGCCGCTAGTGTGTCGCCCCACAAATAGCCAGTACAATGGGCGGTCTTCGAGCAAGGGAGACTGCCAATGCCACGTGGACGCCCACTCGCACCGCTCACGCTCACCGACGAGCAGCAGGATCAACTCAACGGGATTGCCCGGTCGGCCACCCTGCCTCACGCCCTGGTCCAGCGGGCCCGCATGATTCTTGCCAGCGCCGAGGGCTTGAACAACTCCGCCGTCGCCCAGCGCTTCGGCGTCACACCGCAAACCGTCGGCAAGTGGCGACGGCGCTTCCGCGCCGCCGGCATCGAGGGGCTGCACGACGAACTCCGACCCGGTCGGCCCCGGACGTACGACGACGACAAGGTGGCGAGCGTGATCAACCGCGCGTTGCTGGAGACCCCCGACGCCGCCACGCACTGGAGCACACGCACGCTGGGGCAGGCCACGGGCATTTCCAAGAGCACGGTGCAGCGCTGGCTCGCCCTCTTCGGCGTCAAACCGCACCGGGCGCAGACCTTCAAGCTCTCCGCCGACCCGTTCTTCATCGAGAAGGTGCGCGACATCGTCGGGCTCTATCTCAACCCCCCCGACCACGCGATGGTGCTGTGCGTGGACGAGAAGTCCCAGATTCAGGCCCTCAATCGCACCCAGCCGACACTGCCGATGGGCCTCGGCTACGCCGAAGGCTACACCCACGACTACGTCCGGCACGGCACGACGACGCTGTTTGCCGCCCTGGACATCGCCACGGGACAGGTGTTCGGACAGTGCCGGAAGCGGCACCGCCACGAGGAGTTCCTGTCGTTCCTGCGCCTGATCGATCGGGAGGTGCCGGCGGAGTTGGCCATCCACCTGGTCCTCGACAACTACGCGACGCACAAGCACGCCAAGGTCAAGCGGTGGCTGGCCGCCCGACCCCGTTTCCATCTGCACTTCACGCCCACGTCGGCGTCCTGGTTGAACCAGGTGGAGCGGTGGTTCGGCGTGCTCAGCCAGCGGGCGATCAAGCGGGGTTCGTTCCGCAGCGTCGCCGATCTGGTGAACAAGATCCAGGCGTTCATCGACGCCTACAATACCTCCGCCACGCCGTTCGTCTGGGTCGCCACCGCGCAGTCGATCCTCGAGAAGGTGGCGCGCATTGCGATGCGTATTTCCGGGACGGCACACTAGCCGCCCGCGGCGGGCCAGGGGCCCGGAGCCGGGCTCGCCTCCTGCGCGCCGGGCCAGGGCGGCATGGTGACGATGAGGATGCAGAGGTCGCCGTCGCCGGTGTTGCGGAACTGGAAGCGACACCCCGTCTCGATGCTCAGGGCGACGCCCGGCGACACGTCGACCACCGAGTCTCCGTTCTCGTCCGCGCGCCAGACCTGGCCGCGCCCCTGGACGACGTACCAGACCTCCTCGACCGTCGCATGGACCACCGCCCGGGACGTCGCCCCCGGGGGCAGCAGGCAGTGCACCAGGCTGCCGCGCGTCACCGTGACCAGCTCGCGGATCCGCGATCCGTCGGGCGCGAGGGCCGTGCAGCCTTCGGGGAGCTTCGCGGTCTGCATCACACGTGTCCAGGTGCCGCGCCGCGGGAGTCGCGTCAGCGGACCTCCAACGCGGCCGCCGGGCCGCGCCGCCCGCGTCGCCGATTGCGGCCGCACCGACCCTGCCGGGAGTCGCCGCCCCGGCGCAGGGGGCGCCGTGCCGAACGCCAGCGGCTCTGAGCAGTCCCACCGCCGCCACGTGCGGACCGTCGAGGGTCTGCTGCGGCGTCGCGTAGTCCATGGCGCCGCAGATTTCGACGATCCGCGGCGCAGCCCCCCGGGCGGCGCCTATATAATAGCCGGAATCACGCCGCCGGTCCCGCCCATGAACCAGGTCAAGCGCACCGAGATCTTCACCCGCCTGCGGACCGGGAACCCCGAACCCACTACCGAGCTGAACTTCGGCACGCCGTTCGAGCTGCTCGTCGCCGTGATGCTGTCGGCCCAGGCCACCGACGTCAGCGTCAACCAGGCCACCGGCCCGCTGTTCGCGGCCGCCCGCACGCCCCGGGCCATGCTCGACCTCGGTGTCGACCGGCTCCGGGACTTCATCAAGTCCATCGGCCTGTTCAACACCAAGGCCGCCAACGTCATCAAGGCCTGCCGCATCCTCGTCGACGAGCACCGCGGCGAGGTCCCCCCCCGCCGCGAGGCGCTCGAGGCCCTGCCCGGCGTCGGCCGCAAGACCGCCAACGTCGTGCTCAACACCGCGTTCGGCGAGCCCAACATCGCCGTCGACACCCACATCTTCCGGGTCTCGAACCGCACCGGCATCGCTCCCGGCAAGACCCCCCGGCAGGTCGAAGACCGGCTGATGCGCCACGTGCCGGCCCGGTTCAGGCGCGGCGCCCACCACTGGCTCATCCTCCACGGCCGCTACGTCTGCACCGCGCGCAAGCCCCGTTGCCGGTCGTGCGTCATCGCCGACCTCTGCGAGTTCGAAGACAAGACGTCGTAGGCCGGGCTCGCGGGTCAGATGCCGGCCCAGGCGCCTCAGGCCGTCGCGAAACACCTGGAAGCTCTTCGACCCCGTCGATCGGACGATCGGGGGATCAGTCCGCCGCCACGAGCCGGGCGAGGCCGGTCGCATCGCGGACGAGCAGGCCGTCGGGCAGGGGGACCGGGACGGTCCAGGTGGCGCCGTCGGCGACGTCGTAATGATGAGAGACGGTGAAGCCGGCGGGGCTCGGCTCCGCCACCAGGAGATCGGCGTCGCCGGTCAGCAGGAGGAGGTCGTCTCCCGCCAGCAGCGCTGCCGCGTACTCTCCCTCGCGGCCTTCGCTCGACCATTGCACGGTGCCCGTTACCGCGTCGAGGGCCACGAACTGGCCGGCGCGGGCCGTCGAGTGCCCGTAGACGATGCCGTCGGCGAGCACCGGAGAGGTCATGTACATCGTCACGCCCGGGTTGCTCCAGGCCGGCGCGGCCTGCTAGGCGTCTCCGTGACGGCGGATGGTGAACGCGTGCGTCCCCTGGCGGGGGCCGGAGACCACGAGGTGGACGCCGGTCCAGACGGGGGTCATGATGTTCTCGTTCCACTCGTCGGTGAACGGGGTGCTCCAGAGCAGGGTCCCGTGGGCGGGGTCGAGCCCGACGACCGACGACTCGGTCAGGGTGACGAGCTGGCGGAGGCCGTCGACCTCGATCAGGGTCGGCGACGCATAGCCGGGACCCACCCCGCGCCACGCCCAGATCTCGGCGCCCGTCGCAGGGTCGAGTGCGAGCACGCGGCCGCCGGCGGGGTCGCTGCCGACCTGAACGATCAGCCGGCCGGCGTGGACGAGGGGCGAGGCGGCGGTGCCGCAGAACAGGCCCGTCACCTGCACCGACGCCGAGTAGTCGTTGCGCCACAGCAGATCGCCGGACGCCGCGTCCCAGCTCGACAGAACGCCGCCGGCGCCCAAGGTGAACACGCGCCCGCCGTCGACGACCGGCGTCGCGAACGGACCGGGCAGGGCGGTGGGGACGATGGTGTTCTGCACGAAGCGCGCCGGGTAGTCGTGCCGCCACAGCCGGGCGCCGCGGGCGAGATCGAACGCGGTCACGACCTCGAGGTCGCCGCGCCGGCCGTGGACGAAGACCCGGCCCCCGGAGACCACGGGCGACGAGTAGCCCTCGCCTACCTCGACGCGCCAGGAAGGGGTGAACGACTCGGGCCAGTTCGCCGGGGCCTGCGCGGCCGGGACGGTCCCGTCGCGTTGCGGCCCGCGCCAACCGGGCCATTCCTGTGCGCGGACGAGGTGTCCTGTCACGACCAGCGCGACCGCGATCAGGAGCGGGAAGGCCATGCGGCATGCGCATGGAACGTCACGCGACGGGTGAACCTCGCGGTCTGCTGATTCACTTGGTGCGGCAAGCAAAGGACTTCACCTCTTCGGCAGCGCGTCGTCGGCGAAGGGGTTGACGACGCGAAGCTGCGCGAACGCCTGACCGTGCTGCAGGTCCTCTGTAAGGAGAACGGCTGCGCCTGCGTCGAGGGCGCTTTCGATGATCAGGGCGTCCCAATAGGACAACTGCGACGATGCGCTCCTGCCCACCGCGGATTGCACGAGCTCGGCGCGGAGCGGTCGGATCGGGAGTGCGCAGAGGTCGTCGAGGGCCTCCAGGGCCTGTGCAGCCGTGAGCGGCTTCCGGAGCTTGCGAGTCACCGTCACGTAGAACTCTCCCAGCACCTGTGGGCTCAGTACGATGTTCTCGCGATGGTCGGCGATGATCTGTCGAGCCCGGACCTGCTTGTCTGGGGAGTCGTCGTCGAACAGGTACACGAACACGTTCGTGTCGACGAACCAGGGTTCAGCGGTCATGCAGTTCGTCGCGTGTCCATCTCGCGGAGCCCCTTGCGGCGTTCGCAGTCTTCGACAGGTGCAGCAGATGGTCGATCGCCTCTCGGCGGCGGTGCGCCACGCCGGCGTACGACTCCAGATATCGCCGAACCACCGCGTTGACGGACGTGTCTTCCTCAATCGCGCGAATCCGGGCGCGCTGGAGGA
Organism: Vicinamibacterales bacterium; assembly: GCA_965215105.1. Classification (GTDB taxonomy): domain Bacteria; phylum Acidobacteriota; class Vicinamibacteria; order Vicinamibacterales; family UBA8438; genus JAJEEA01. The sequence goes on along the minus strand of OZ244051.1, from coordinate 2,671,463 downwards.
TCTCCTTGTCGACGGTGACGGTCAGGTTCATGGGCGTGACTCTACGAACACGAGTTCAGTGTAGCACGGATTCAATTAGGTAGGTAGAGTTGGCCGGCCCCGGAGGCGGAGCGACTACGCCGACGCGGGGGCGGTACTACCGCCCCGGCTCCGGAGATGGATGAATTCGTGAAGGAGGATCGGATCGAGCTCGCCGCCCTGCCGCGATCGAACCAGCCGGACCGACAGCAGATCGAGCTCTCCACCTTGCCAGGAGCGCACCAGCCGGGCCGGCAGCAGAACGCGCGGCCTCACGAATCCCTGGACCACGGGTCCGGCGACGGCGTCGTCCGGGACCATCCACGCGTCCACGGGCCGGCGCAGGCCGAGTTCGCGGCGGAGCTGGTCGACCCGTTGTGCGAGCCGGGGCGGCAGGACCATGGCGTCGCGTATTCGCACGCGCCGCCGCGCGGCCCGAACGAACTGCGCGGACGTGAGCACGAGAACCCCGGCGCCCCAGGCGAGGAAGAGCACGACGGCAGGGGTCGCGGTGTCGGACCCCTGCGTCGAAGCGGCCCTGTCGTCGGACCCTGCGAGCGAAGCCGCCTCGGGACTCGCGACGGTGGACGTCTCGATGAGTCCGCTCGTGAGCGAGGCTTCATCCGGCGGCGCGCCCGTCGATCGCGGCTCGACCAGAGACGCCGGGACCGCGCCGAACGGCGACGAGACGCCGACGGGGATCGTCAACCGAAGCAGGACGAGCAGCCAGATGGCATGCCGGACCCTTGGGGCCAGGGTGCGGGACACGAGGAGTGAGGCGGCCACGATGGCGGCCAGCACCGTGAACTGGATGCTCACGCCGAGCATGGCGGCAAGCCAGTGTCGGGCGAGGTCCTCGATCATGGCTCCTCCTCCTTCTCCTTCTCCAGTTGCCGCCGGAAGAACGCGATCTCCTCCGGACTCAGGTCGTCACGTTCCGCGAGATGCAGGTAGAGCGGGGCCACGGACCGCTCGAGAACGTCGTCGACGAATGTCGTGACGACCTCCGACAGCGCGCGGCTTCGGGCGACGGCGGGGACGAACAGGCTCAACCGGCCCAGCTTCTCGATGCGCAGGAAGCCCTTGGCGGCCATGCGGTCGAGGAGGGTCTTGACGGTGCGGTAGTCCCGCGTTCCGTCCGAGGTCTCGTGGACCTGCCGCGCCGTCGCGCGGCCGAGCCGCCAGCAGATCTGCATGATCGTCCACTCGGTGCGGGAGAGCGGTCGCCGGGGATTGCTCTTCTTCGTCATGACACTTGTAGTCTATTTACTACATGCGTAATAAAAGCGTCAAGCGCCCCCACCCGGGTCGCCGCCCCGCTGTCTCCCCCAAGGCTGCCGTCGAGACGCTATCCCCATGGCCCACCTCGCTCGTCGCCGTTGCGCCGGGGCGCCACGGCACCGCGGTCGCCGATTCCGTACCGCAGAACCGGCGAGATCAGCGTCGCGGGCGGCCGTCGCCGGTCCCTCGACTTCCTGATAACATCGGCGGGGGCCGGCGGCCCCGCGCCCCGGAGACGCAGCGCATGTCCAGACGCCCGATGATCACGTTCCTCCTGGCCCTGGCGGCATCCATCGCGGCCTGCGCGCCGCCGCCCGGAGACCAGCCGGGGGCCGGCTCGGCCGATGCCCCCGGGGAGGTCGCGGTGGTGACGTCCGGCGGCCTCGCCGCCGCCTACGATGTGCTGGCGCCGCGGTTCGAGGCGGAGACGGGCATCCGCTTGGCGACCGCTTACGGGGCATCGACGGGCGGAGCGCCGGACTCGATCCCGGCCAGGCTGGAGCGGGGGGAGCGCTTCGACGTCCTCGTCATGTCGCGGGCGGGCCTGAACGGTCTCGCCGAGCGGGGCCTGGTCCGGCCCGACACCCGGGTGGACGTGGCCAGCTCGTCGATCGGGATGGCGGTGCGCGAGGGGGCCCCCCTGCCGGACATCGGCACGCCCGAGGCGTTCGTGGAGACGCTCCTCGCGGCCGAGTCCATCGGCTACTCGGCGAGCGTGAGCGGGACCTACGTGTCGACGGAGCTGTTCCCCCGGCTCGGGGTGGCCGAGGAGCTCGCCCCGAAGAGCCGCCGCATCGTCAGCGAGCGGGTGGCGGCGGTGGTGGCGCGCGGCGATGTCGAGATCGGCTTCCAGCAGGTGAGCGAGATACTGTCCATCGAGGGCGCGGCCTACGCCGGCCCCATCCCCGCCGACTACCAGAGGGTCACGACGTTCTCGGCGGGCGTGGCGACGGACGCCGCGAACCCCGGCGGCGCGCGGCGTCTCATCGACTTCCTGTCGTCCGAGGCGGCGGCCCCGGCGATCGCGGAGGCCGGGCTCGAGCCGGTGGCGGGCGCGCACTGACCGACCCGGGCTCGAGGGTCCGCCGGGAGCCCGAAGGGGGGCGGCGCCTCGTTCAAAGCATCTTTGCGGAATCCACGGGGAAACGGTAGCATGCAGCGCGTGCCCGGCAGAATGCTGACCGTCCTGAACGATCCGGCGCCGCCGCCCGCCCCTCCCGCTCCACCCGCCGCGGACGCGCGCTACGCGAGCGGCTTCTACGAGCTGGAGCAGGACGACTTCGAGCACTTTCGCTGGATGGGCCTGCGGGGCCGAATCGAGCTCGAGCCGCGGGCGCAGCCGGGCTTCGTCGAGGTCCGGGTCTGGAGCGGGTTCCACGATCTGCGGCAGCACCTGACGGTCGAGGCCGGCGACCGGGCGGAGACGTTCGAGCTGCCCCACGGCTGGTGGACCGTCTCGGTGCCCGTGCCGGCCGAGTGCGGCTCGATGGTGCTGCGGGCGGACCGGCAACTGCCCGAGTCGGCGAGACCCGGCGACGATCGACAGCTCGCGGTGCGCGTCGCCGCGCCCCGCACCCACCGCGACGTCGCACGCCACCGGACGGTGGCGGGTCAGTTGCGCAACGCCGTCCTCAACACCCGCGAGGGTCTGGAGGGCCGCGACGAGCTGGCGTCCACGCCTACCGATCTCGGCATCGACATGTACGGCGTGTGCAACGTCAAGCCGCCTTGCGTCTACTGCGCCTGGGACGACGCCAAGTCGCTCGAGAAGGACAACGTCGAGGCGCCGTTCAACCTCGACACGCTCGTCGACTACGGACCGTTCTTCGAGAGAGCCGGGTCGCTGGTGAACTGCTCCATCGGCGAGCCGTTCATGATGAAGGACTTCGACGGCCTCCTGGACGCGTTCGAGGACGGCAACAAGCAGGTCGCGATCACCACGAACGGCCAGATTCTCACCGACCGGAACATCGGCCGGCTGCTCGGCCGGCGGATCGAGCTGTACGTCTCGCTCGACGCGGCGACCGCCGAGACCTACGCCAAGCTGCGCAACGACACCTTCGACCGGATTCTGGACAACCTGCGGCGGCTCATCGAGGCGAAGGGCGGGCGCGGCGGCCTGCCGCGGGTCTGCCTGGTCTTCATCCCGATGAAGATCAACCGGCACGAGCTGGACCGGTTCGTGGATCTGTGCGCCGAGCTCGACGCCGACCGCTTCGTCCTGAGGCCGCTGGAGGAGCTCGTCAGCGAGCTCGACTGGACCCGGGCCGGCCACCGCTTCGTGTACAGCGAGCAGCGGCTCGACTTCGAAACGCTGGTTCGGCTGAGCGCCCGCGCCGCCGCTCTCTGCCGGCTGCGCGGGGTGCCCTTCTCGAACCAGCTCGACTTCGGCGGCGCGATGGAGTCGGCCTTCCGGCAGGCGTTCGACGAGGCCCTCGCGGACGCGCGCGGGCCATCCGCGACGGGTGCGGCGCCGGCCGGCGCCGAGCGGCGGCTTCGCGATCGGCCGCGGGGGCCGGAGCCGGCCCGGCCGCTCGCGAGCGACGCCGAGGCGGCGGTGCAGGACGGCGACGAGACGCTGGGCGACGGCAGGGTCCCGGCCTGTCTCGAGCCGTGGAAGAGCCTCTACATCCTGCGCCGCGGCATCTTCCCCTGCTGTTACGGCAGCCGCCCCCTGGCCGCCATGGGGGAGTACAGAGACGCCTGGAACGCGCCGATCCTGAAGGACATTCGACGCCACATCGCGCGGGGCGAGTTCCACACGTACTGCCTCAGCTCGTACTCGTGCCCGATAGTCCGCAAGAACACGGACGCGTCGGGCACCCATCGGGCCGCCCTGACCAGGCCCATGGAGAAGCCCACCCTGGGCAATCTCGGGCGGCAGGCGTTGGGGCTGGGGTTCAAGCCTGCCCTGAAGGCGTTCGACAGGGCGCTGTTCCGTGGAGCCGGGATCGCGCTGTACCGCCGCCTGCGGCGCATCTCGAACCTCGGACGATCGGACGCGACACGCTGACGCGCCGGCGGCGCGCTCCCGCCCTCGACATTCCTCTTGCACGGACCGCCGACGCGAACGACTCGCCGAGGCTCGAGCGCGGAGCGGCAGCTCCTGCCGACGCTCGGTACGGCGCCCGACGGGCGCTGCGGTTCAAGCGCGCAGCAGCAGCACCGCCAGGACGGCGGCCGTCGCGAGCTGCCACCAGAGCTGGACCGGCTCCTTGACGAGCAGGGTGCCGAGGCCGACGAGCCCCGCCGCGGCGGCGAGCAGGTACCAGTAGAGCTCGGTGAACGTCTCCTCGCGGTGCGTCGCCTGGGCGCGGCGCTCGACGTCGCCGAGGATCCGGAGCGCGATGTCCTGCCCGCTGTCGACGCCGAGCTCGTGGTAGGCGCCGTCGCCGGCCTCCGCGATCGCGCGCAGCGACTGCCGGTCGAGGACCGAGTGGATGGGGGCCTCGGGGGCGTCGTAGGGGCCGGCGGGAAGCTGGGGGATGAGCCCGCCGGCGGTGGTGCCGACGCCGACCGTGTACACCCGGATGCGGCGGTCGCGGGCGAGCTGCAGCGCGTCGTCCACCTCGCCGCTCCAGGCCTGGCCGTCCGACAGCACGATGAACGCCTTGGCGCTCGGCCGCTCGCCGTGGAGCTGGGCGTCGCGCTCGAACATCTGCACGCCCCAGTAGATGCCCTCCTCGATGTTGGTGTCCCAGCTCGTGTCGTCCTCGAGGCGGAACGGCGGCTCGTCGCCGAGGTGATCCAGGAAGAAGAACAGGGCGTTCGGATCGCGGGTCAGCCGGACCTGCGGGGCCGCGCGGTGGGCGAAGAGGGCGAGGGCGACGCGCTGGTCCTGCCAGCCGAGGAGCTCGGTGAACGTCCGGATCCACGCCACCGACCGCTGCCAGCGGTCCGGCGCCACGTCGCTCACGCGCATCGACGCCGACCCGTCCTGCAGGATGATGAAGTCGGCGCCGGCGCTCCGGGTGACTGGGACCAGCGCCTGGGGGCGCGAGAGAGCGAGCGTCAGGGCCGCGACGGCGAGCAGCAGGCAGAGCCAGAACGAGAGCCCGCCGGCGAGGGCGAACCGCTCCGGGACCGGCGTCGTCCGCCCCCGCCGCGCCGCGCGGGCGTCGCGCCGGCGCCGCGCGAGCTGCCACAGCCACAGCAGCGCGAGGGCCGCCGGCAGCGCCAGCAGCCACAGGTACAGCGGTTCCTGGAACTGAAGCGCGGGAACCTGCGTCGGGGTCACGGCGGATCCTCTTCAGCCGCGCCGGCGGATCGGGGCGCTCTCGCCGATGGTCGGGTCCTCGGTCTCCTCCGGCTCGACGAAGCGGTCGCGCGGCACGTAGATCTGGATGTCCTCCATGTCCGCTTCCTCGGGCTCCGTCCCTTCGTTGCCCGGCACGCTCGGCGGCCGCACGTCCGGCACCGGGCCCCCGGCCGCGATGCGGCTCCGCAGGCGCACCATCAGCTCGTAGTTGAACGCGGCGTCGGGATGCCCGTCGTTGGCCTCGATCACGCGGCGGTAGACGCCGATGGCCCGGTCGAGCGCGCCCAGGGCCATGTCGCGGCTCGCGTCCGGGCGCTGCCCGGCGCGGTAGCGCGCGTTGGCGACGAGCAACTGGAGATCGACGTTGCCCGCGATGCTGGGGCTGTCGGGCGAGTCGTAGAAGGTGACGATGGGGAGGTAGTCGCCGCGCCAGTACCGCACCGCGGCCTGCTTCACCGCCACCGTGTCGCGCAGCCCGCCGAGCAGCCCGGGGATGCGCGCGGTCGTCGCCAGGGATGTCGCGACGCGGTCGTACCCCGCCGCCGCGCCGGCGAGGTCGAGGGTGGCGAGGGCGCGGTCCGCCGCCGCGAGCCGCCGCTCGATCCGGCTCCCCGCGAGCAGCGCGAGGGCCGCGGCGCCGAGGAGCACGGCGGGCACGAGGTGGCGCAGCGCGGTCTTCACGGGAACCTCCTGAACGGCTTCGCGCCGGGCCGCGGCGGTGACGGCGACCATGCCGGGCGCCTCACGGGAACCTCCTGAACGGCTTCACGCCGGGCCGCGGTGGTGACGGCGACCATGCCGGGCGCCTCACGGGAACCTCCTGAACGGCTTCACGCCGAGCCCCAGGACAAGGGCCAGGCTCCACAGGCCCGCCGCCGCGAGCGCGAACGGCGGGAAGCGGGGCTGGTGGGCCACGTACTGCGTGACCTCGATCTCGCCCGCCGACAGCGCGTCTATCTCGTGCACTGCCTGCAGGATCGCGGCCTCGTCGGCGGCGGGGTAGAAGCGGCCCCCGGTCTTCTCCACGGCCAGCTTCCAGGTGATGTCCGGCAGGACGTCGCCGAGCCCCTGGTCGTAGGCGGTCCGGATGAAGTAGACGGGAATGGAGTTGTCCGCCGCCTCCTGCAGGATGTCGTCGAGCGACTGCCCCTCGTAGACGGCGTGGGTGTCCTGCCCGTCGCTGAACACCACCATCAGGTTGCCCTGCGCCCGCAGGAAGTCGAAGGTGCGGAAGAGCTGCACGCCGCGGCTGATCGCGCGCATGATCAGGGTGCCGTGGTCGGGAAAGCGGTCGTACTCCTCGGGGGTGCCGATGAGGCCGATGCTCAGCAGCACGTTCTCGTAGTCGTTGGTGAACGGGGTGACGACGTACGCCTCGCCCCCGAACTGAACCAGCGAGACGAGGTCGCGGTGCGACCCCTCCATGCGCCTCCGCACGAAGTACTCGGCGGCGGCGGCGTTGGCGAGGAACGTGTTGCCCCAGCCGAGCTGGTCGGTGGCGAACGAGCTGTCCATGCTGAGCGAGGCGTCGATGAGGATGGCGATGCGGTGTCCCGGGTACGTCGCGCGCTCCTGGACCAGGGCGGTGTGGGGGTCGGCGAGGGCGACCGCGAAGAACGGCAGGCCGGCCAGGACCAGCGCGAACGGCGCGTGGCGGAGCGGCGCGAGGGCCGAGCGCCGGGTGATGGCGGCGGGGAGCAGCGTCGGCAGGACGAGGTGGGTGCGACCGGCCCGGGCGCGGACCATGGCGCGGGCGAGCAGCGCGGCCAGCGCGAGGAGGGCCAGCACCCCCAGCGCGATCACCGTCTCGTCGCGCCGCGGCAGGGGCAGGGCGGACAGGGACATCCCGCCCAGCTCCGCCAGTGTGAGCCGAAGGCGCTCGACGACCGCGGCTACCGTCTCCACGGCGCCTCCTCAACCAGTCGGGTCCACCAGCCCGTGGCGAGAGTCCCAGCTGCAGACGAGCGGCGATGTGACTGCGATGTTCGTCGGTGACGTATGCCCAATGCGCGGCCTCCTCACGTCTGGTCAGGCGGGCGCGTCGCCGGTAAGCTGGCGCCCTCCGGGCGCGGTGCAACGCGGGGCTTCACCACGGGCCGCCAGGCGCGGCGGGCGGCGTCAACCCAACGGATGAAGTGCCGCACCGGTGCGAGCGCGCGCCAGCGGAGGCGCGCGACGTGGCCGATGCCGGCGTCGAGGGCCCGCGTGAGCGCGTCGGGTCCGGCGTCGGGATCCGCCGTCTCGTCGCCGCCTCCGTAGCGGAACCTCGTGAGCAGGGTCATCGCCCGATGGAGGTCGGCCGCTGCCGCCTCCCCGGCGAGCCGGCCGGCGGTCCCGGCCTGGCGTTCCGTGTGGCCGGCAAGAGGTTCGGCTTCGTCGGCCCGGTGCGGCGCGCGCCAGTCGGCCGCGGTGATGCCCGACGAGAGCGCCGCGACGCGGCGGCCGAGCAGCCCGTGGCGCACCCGCAGCTGCCCGTCGCGCGGCGCCTCGCCGGCGGCCATCGCCGACTGGGTTACGGGCCGCGACAGGGCCACCGCGCTCGCGATGCGCAGCGCCGCGAGAGCGCGTCCCGCCGCGTCCCGCGTCCAGCCGTTTCCGGCCGCGGCGCCGTGCACTCGGGTCAGCTCCTGGAGCGCGCGGTGCGCGGCGAGGGCGGGGGAGAGCCGTTTCTCCGTCGCCGCCGCCGCGCCCGAGCGGTCGCGCAAGACGTGCAGCGCGCCGAGCACGACGAGGCCGAGGGCGGCGACCCCGAAGAGCGCGGACAGCAGACCCAGCAGGTTGGCCCGCAACTCGCCCGCCTGGGCGGCTCCGAAGCCGGCCGGAGGCAGGTCCCGAACGTCCTCCGCGTCTTCGGGGACCAGCGACAGGACTCGGACCGGCTCTGCCGGCAGAATGTACGTCAGCTCGCGTCCCGGCAAGGCCGGGTCGTCGCCCACCCGCCGTTCGATGCGGTACGGCAGGTCGAGGGCCGGGATCTCCACGTCCTCGCCGAAGCCGGTCTCCGCGATCAGGCGCAAAGTGTAGTCGTGCTGCGAGAACCGGTACGGTCCGGTCAGGACGTCGTCGAAGCGTTCACCGGAGAGAACTTCGAAGGGCGCCGTCTCGATGGTCGCCGGCTCGAGGGCGGCCTCGTCGAGCCGCGTCCGCGCCGCCTCGGTCTCCACCGTCCGGCAGGTCACCGTCATCGTGAACCGTTCGCCGACGAAGACGGCGTTCCGGTCCACCCGCCGCCAGCACCGCAGCGCGTCGACGGCCGTCGCGTCGGCCACGGTCTCGGTGACCGCTGTCTCGTCGGCCGTTGCATCGGCCGCGGTCGCGTCGCTCGCAGTCTGGTCGATAGCCGGCTGCGCGGCCGACACCGGCTCCGCGACCGGCGCAGCAGTCAGCACGAGTCCGATCAGCCAGGGGCCGCCTGACAGGAGCATCGTCCGTATCATGGTCTCGGCGAACGCATCGCCTCGGCGGACGCCCTTGCGGTTCCGGCGCCGGCTCGCCGGCCAGCCGGGGCAAGTCCGATCGGCCGCGGGGTCGCCCGACACGCCGGGGGGCGCCGCGGGCTCCCTCCGGCACGGCGCCGGCGCCAAGTCCGATTGGCCGGGGGAGCGCCCCACGGGAGCATCGTCCGGGTCATGGATCTCGGTTGACGCGTCGACTCGGCAGTCGTTTTCGCGATGCCCGGCGCGGTCGGATCGCATCCCGGCATGACGGTTCCCGCAGGCGAACGGTGCATTAGACCACGGAACGGGCGGTTGCCGCCCCCAAGGCCCGCCACATGCCGTGAACCGTCACCCGGGCGCCGCCGCACAGCCGCGCGTAGACCGCCAGGAGCCGGCATTTCGGCGAGCACAAGCGGCCGCGTCTCATGAAGTCGGGGTGAGCGGCACTCCGATCGTGAAGGTTCGCACGACGGTTTGAACCGCCCCGACGACTTGCGGTAGGCTGGCCGCCTTGCGCGTTCCGCGTGGAGCGGAGGCCAGCGGCTTCTCCCCCGCGCTTTCCGGGAGTCGGACCATGCAGATGACAGTTCGCGCCTCGCGACTGGAAGCCCGCCGGCGAACCGCGCGGGGCCGTCCCCGCCGGCTCGTCGGGCTCGCTCTCGCGGCGGCAGCCGCCGTCGGCCCCGCCCCCGCCGCCCTCGCGCAGTCCCCCTCGGAGTTCGTTCCCGTCACCGACGCGATGCTGCAGGCCCCGGCGCCCGACGACTGGCTGATGTGGCGCCGCACCCTCGACGGCTGGGGTTACAGTCCGCTGGACCAGATCGACCGGGGCAACGTCGGCGACCTCCGTCTCGTGTGGTCGCGCGCCCTCAGCGCCGGCGGCCGGCAGCAGGGCACGCCGCTGGTCTACGACGGCGTCCTCTACATGCCGAACCCGAGCGACGTCATCCAGGCCATCGACGCCGCCACCGGGGACCTGCTCTGGGAGTACCGCCGCGACCTCCCCGACGACGCGTGCGAGCGCATCATGCCCGGCGTCTGCACCACGAACCGCAACTTGGCGATCTACGAGAACCTCATCATCGACACCAGCGTCGACGAGTACGTCTTCGCCCTCGACGCGCAGACGGGAGAGCTGGTGTGGGAGACCCGGGTCCTCGACTACCGGACCCACCCCGCGAACCAGAGCACGGGGCCGATCGTCGCCGACGGCAAGGTCATCTCGGGAAGGAGCTGCATGCCGGCGGCGGGGCCCGAGGCCTGCGTCGTCACCGCCCACGACGCGCGGACCGGCGAGGAGCTGTGGCGCCGCCGCACCACCCCCGCCCCCGGCGAGCCCGGCGACGAGACGTGGGGCGGCGTGCCCGACCAGGACCGCCGGCACGTCGGCACGTGGATGGCCCCGAGCTTCGACCCCGAGCTGAACCTGCTCTACATCGGCACCTCGGTGACCTCACCGGCCCCGAAGTTCATGGTCGGCGGCGCCGACCTGACCCACCTCTACCACAACTCGACGCTGGCGCTGGACGCCGACACCGGCGAGATCGTGTGGTACTACCAGCACCTGAACGACCACTGGGACCTCGACCACCCCTTCGAGCGGCTGCTCGTCGACACCGTCGTCCGCCCCGACCCGACGGCGGTGAGCTGGATCAACCCGAGTCTTCAGCCCGGCCGCGAGCGCCGGGTGATGACCGGCATCCCCGGCAAGACCGGCATCGTGTACACCCTCGACCGCGCCACCGGCGAGTTCCTGTGGGCGACCCCCACCGTGGCCCAGAACGTGGTGAGCGGTATCGACGGCGCGACCGGGGCGGTGACCGAGAACCCCGAGGCGGTCTTCCGCGGCTTCGGCCAGGAGGTCTTCACCTGCCCCACCGCGATGGGCGGCAAGGACTGGGAGGCGGGCGCGTACAGCCCCCGGACCAACATCATGTACATGCCGCTGCGCAACGCCTGCGCCCGCATGGCCCCCCTCGACGACGGGGGGCGGTCGCTCTACAGCCTCAGCATGCGCAACGAGCTGGCCCCCGGGACCGACCAACTGGGCGCGGTCTGGGCCATCTCGGCCGAGACCGGGGCCGTCGCGTGGACCCACGAGCAGCGTTCCGCCACCATGTCGCTGGCCGCCACCGCCGGCGGGCTGGTGTTCGTGGGCGACGTCAACGGCCGGTTCAAGGCCCTCGACGACGAGACCGGCGAGGTGCTGTGGGAGATCAACCTCGGCTCGCCGGTGAGCGGGTTCCCCGTGACCTACGCGGTCGACGGCCGCCAGTACGTGGTCGCCGGCACCGGCACCGGCGGCAACGCCTCGCGCTGGAGCGCGATGACGCCGGAGCTGCGGCCGAGCAGCGGCAACAACATCTTCGTGTTCGCGCTGCCTGAATGACCACAACGTCTTGGGACGGCTTCCAAGACCCAGAGAGGTGACCATGACGATTGGTTACGGCTATGGTAGCGAGTGGCATCTGCTGCAGTACTTGGGGCGACGTCGAGACGCCTTCACAAGGAAGATTGAGGACTTGACCGGTGTCTCGTCCATCCACTGGCTGGATCATAGAGAGTCCAATGCATCGACCGACGCACTGAGGGTACAGGAATTAGTCGCGCTGGAGTTCCTGGACCCGGAGCACCAAGCCCGGTCTGAATGGGAGCGGCGATGGCCGTCGCGTGGTGGGGTACATAACTGGGATGCAGTCGGGCAAGGGCTCTCGCATGACCACCAGACATGGATTCTGATTGAGGCCAAGGCCCACACCGGGGAACTGAAAACGTGGTGCCGCGCGAAGTCGGATAGCCTTCACAAGATTCAAAAGGTGTTTGACGCCACCCGGCAGGACCTGCAAGTGACGGTCGAGACCGACTGGACTCAGCCCTACTACCAGTACTGCAATCGAATTGCGCTGCTGCACTTTCTCGTCGAGCACGGAGTCAACGCTCATATCATCTATGTGTATTTCACAAGTGACCGATCCGACCTGGGCAGCGATGGAAGGGACTGTCCAGCGAACCAGCAGGATTGGCAGGACGCGCTGGCCGCCCAGGATCGTCACGTCGGGTTTCCAGCGGACTCTCCAATCCGCACCTGGGTCCATCGGACCTTTTTGCCCGCGTATCACGCGGAGATCGATGAACGCATATTGAAAGCTGAGTATTGCCGCTCAAGATCGCCGGATGGCGGGGAACTTGCAGCCCAGGCTGCGGCCCAGGCCCCGCCACCAACTGATCTGGAGGACGCCTTCGATCATGCGATGATGCAGATCTACGTGCAGGCAAGGCAGCAGGCCGGCTACACGGCGACCCGTTTCCATCAGATGCTCACCGAACATGGCGGCGTCGAGACGGCTCGTCGCCTGCTGCCCCAGATGTCCGACGGATTCACTGAGCTGTGGCGGCGGAATCGACTGGACCTGACGGTCGAAGCACTTGTGCTGCAACCGCAGTGGGCGAGCCTGTTTGCGCGACATGAACTCGATATGGCGCGTGACCGCCTCAAGGAATGCGGATTGGATACGCAGGTAGGCGCTCCATCCTGAGCCGTGAGATGGTAATGGTCTGCATGTCCCTTCCGCCTGCGTCCAGGGATTGGCCGACTTGGCCCACGGCTGTTCAGCAGGGCGAGCCGGCACGCGGTTTCACGATGCGGCCCGGCGGACGGCGCAGTGCAGGTCCCAGTCAGCCTGCAGGCGCATCCAGAACTGAGGGGATGTGTTCAACATCCGCGACAGCCGCAGGGCCGTGTCCACCGTGATCCGGCGCTTGCCGAGCACCACCTCGTTGAGGCGATTCGCGGAAATCCCCAGCCGCCCCGCCGCCTCGGCCTGCCGGAGTCCCAGCGGCTTCAGGAACTCTTCGAGCAGCATCTCGCCGGGCGGGACGGCCGGTCCCGGCCAGTCCGGATCTCTAGTGATAGTCTTCGATGCCGACCTCGCAGGCATGGCCGTTCTCCCACTGAAACGTCACGCGATACTGATCGTTGATCCGTATGCTGTGCTCGCCGGACCGGGCGCCCTTCAGCCGCTCGAGCCGATTGCCGGCCGGGATTCGCAGGTCGTCGAGCCGCGCCGCCACGTCGAGAGCCTTCAGTTTCCGCTGGGCGATGCGCCACAAGTGTCGCGGCAGCCGTCGCGCATGACGCGTGTTGCGCTCGCGGAACAGGTCGGCGGTGGTGTCGTCGGCGAACGACTGAATCATCGCCCGATCGGGTACATGATACACGGGTATCGTGTAGCCGTCCCACCACGCGACTGCGGGTGAATCACGCGCGCCACCCGGAACCGGTCGCGCGGTTCAGCGGTGGCTGCTCGGCTCCGGCGCGGGAATCTCGGGGTCGGCGGTGGCGACGTCCCGGGATGTCAGTGCGGATCCGGCAGAACAGTGAAGCCCTCTCGAAAGCTCGCCTCCCGAAGGCGCTGGTCGAACGTGACGAAGTCCTGTCCCGGCGAACGACTGAATCATCGCCCGATCGGGTACATGATACACGGGTATCGTGTAGCCGTCCCACCACGCGACTGCGGGTGAATCACGCGCGCCACCCGGAACCGGTCGCGCGGTTCAGCGGTGGCTGCTCGGCTCCGGCGCGGGAATCTCGGGGTCGGCGGTGGCGACGTCCCGGGATGTCAGTGCGGATCCGGCAGAACAGTGAAGCCCTCTCGAAAGCTCGCCTCCCGAAGGCGCTGGTCGAACGTGACGAAGTCCTGTCCCGCCGGCGTCTGGTCGCACCACGACAGGGCGGCAGCGAGCTGTAACGCGTCCGCGGCCCGCAAGCGATGTACGGCCAGCAGCCGTTCCGCCGTGTCGCGCAACGCGTCGTTGGGCTGCATTTCCATCCAGGCGCTTGCGAGTGAACGCAGCAGGTGGCGGGCAGCACGCTCGTCAGCCCGAGTCGTGCGGCCCTCCCGAGTCAGACGCATCAGGGCCGAGACACACTCGGTGCGGGTGCCCCACCACACCACCATCGATGCGTCCTCGACGAGAATCTCTCGCACCACCGTCGAGGTGGGCTCCTGAACACAGAGCGGCACCACCGCCGACGTATCCCAGAACTTCACCAGCTCTCGTCGCGCTCGCGCAGGGCCGCCGCCCGTACGACTCCTTGCGGATCCGCGGGCCGCGGCAGGTCCCAGAAATCCGGGGGCAGGGGTTTCTGCCCACGCTTGAGCAGACCCCTCGCCTCCAGGTCTCTCACATGCTCGGACACGGAGGCGGTGCTCGGAAGGGGAAGCAGGCGCGCAATGGGGCGGCCGTGCTCGGTGATGACGACCTCCTCACCGGCCTTGACCTGGCGCAGGTAGGCGCTCAGCGACATCTTGAGTTGAGAGACGGTGGTGGTCCGCATGTTCCTTCAGGTCAGTAACGTCAGACCATGGTAGTCAATACGCCGTTGACGAGCAACCATCCGGCCCCTCCCGGCGCGGTCTTACCGGCGCTTCATCTGCTTCCGTTCCAGCAGGAACGCGACCACGGTGTCGTGGAAGTGCCGCCCGGAACCGCCGAGGCGCAGCACGTCGAGGCCGCGGTCCCGCGCCTGCTGCTCCACCGAGTCCTGCCACTCGCCGATCCGGCGGGCGAGTTGCCGCACGTCGTGGGCCGCGAGCACCCGGGTGCGGCCCGTCTCGACGTCGGCGGCCTCGATCCAACCCGCGGACAGAGACGGCAGCTCGAACGCGAACGCGCTGTCGATCAGCACGACGAACACGTCGTGGGCGCTGTTCAAGTCGGCGAGCTCGGCCAGGAACGCCTGAGGGTCCTCGAACAGGAAGTCGGAGATCACCGGCACGAGCGAGCGGCGGCGCAGCAGCTCGGCGAAGGTCCGGTGCGAGGCCGGCTCGGCGCCGTACCGTCCGCGGAGCTGGTCCTGGTAGACGTCCACGCAGTGGATGGCGTGGTTGCGCCCCGGCTGCGGGCGCACCGCGATGCGGCGGGCGTCGCGGTCGAAGGTGACGAGGCCGGCCCGGTCCTGGAAGAAGGCGGCGGCGAGGGCGAACGTGGCCACGGTGTGGGCGATGACTCGCGCGATCGACTGGCCGCCGGCTCCGCAGCGGGTCGAGTCGGAGACGTCGGCCGCGACGATCACCGACGCGCTGCTCTCCTGGTCGAACTCGCGCGTCATCAAGGGGCTGAAGTTGGTGAGGGTCGACTGCGCCCAGTCGATGGCCGACGGCCGGTCGCCGGGCTCCCAGTCGCGCAGGCCCGCGAGGTCGTGGCCGGGGCCGTGGACGAGGCTGGGGTGGATGCCCCCCATCAGCTCCTGCATGCGCCGCCGGATGACGAGCTCGACGTCCCGGATCTCTTCCCAGGACACGAGCGAGTCGTCGGCGTCGAGGCTCATGGCATCGGCACCCGGCCGACGACGGCGACCCCCACGCCCCCGGTCCGTCGCGCGGGGCGTCGCCTGGGACGGGTCCTCGGCGTGGACACTCATGGAATCGGCACGCGGTCGACGATGTCCTCGATGACGTCCTCGACCCGCACGCCGCGTCCCGCCGCGTGGGGCGCGAGCCAGACGCGGTGGCCGAGCACGTAGGGGGCCAAGGCCTGCACGTCCTCGGGGTAGACCTCGGCCCGGCGGGCCGACAGCAGGGCCCAGACCTTGACGAGACGGCCCCAGCAGATGGTGGCGCGGGGCGAGCCCCCGAGGTCCACGAACTGCTCGACCAGGGGCGACGGCGAGTGCTGCCGCCACTCCGTCTCGGGGCTGTAGGGCCGGCTCGCCGCCACCAGCCGACGGATGTACTTGCCGAGCGCCTCGTGCAGGAACACCTGCTCGCCGATGCGGGCCCGCAGCTCCAGCACCCGCGCCTTCGGCATCAGGCCGTCGAGGTGCACCTTCTTGAAGTCGAAGGCGACCAGCTTCTGCTCCTCCTCGGGGGGCAGGTAGCCGATGTTGACCATGATCGCGAACCGGTCGGTGGCCGCCTCCGACAGGGGGAAGGTGCCCTGGCCGAGCTCGATGGGGTTCATGGTGGCGATGGCGAAGCTGAAGGCGGGCAGCTTGTAGGTCTCCTTGCCGACGGTGACCGAGCGGTCCTGCAGGCCCTCGAGGAACGCGCTCTGCGACTTGAGGGGGATGCGGTTGATCTCGTCGAGCAGGATCACCTCGGCCGAGGCGAGGGGGCCGAACTCGGTCAGGAACTCGCCGGTCGCCGGGTTGATCATCTGGAACCCGACGACCTCGGTCGGCTGCAGGTCGGCGCGGCCCTGCAGGCGCGCGAACCGGGCCCCGCTGATGGCGGCGAGGATGACCCCGAAGAACGTCTTGCCGACACCCGGCACCCCGCGCAGCAGCAGGTTGCCGGCGTTGACCTGCCGCTGCTCCTCCTGGTCGTAGGTGGTCGGGATCTCGGCCAACAGCACCATGTTGGCGAGGGCCTTCTCCCGCTCGTAGCCGACGAGGGCCTTGCCGCCCTCGGCGATGATGGCGTCGTGGAAGTCGACGGCGTCCTGCAGGTCGGCGTGCATGGGTCTCGGGCGGTGCTCGTCTACGAGGCCCCGTCCGCTTCCAGCAGGGGCCTCAGCCCGCCCCACACGTCGGGGTCGAGCGCGAGCAAGGTCGCCAGGTACAGGTCGACGTCGGGGGCCTCGAAGCGCTGGCGGAGGCCGTCGACGGCTGGCGCGAGCCGGCCGCCCGCGAACGGCGCGGGCTCGTGACCCGGCGCAATCAGGCCGTCGTCGTTCGGGACCTCCAGCGCGTCGAGAAACGCGCTCAGCAGCGGTCTGCGGTGGGCGAGGTGCAGCGTGGTCAGAAGCGTCGAGGCCAGGGTGTTGTCGGGACGGACACGGCGCACGAAGTAGTCGACCCGCTTGTCGACCGGCAGCTTGCGGACCCCGGCGGGCCGGAAGCGCAGGGCGTCGGCGAGGGCCTGGTCGGCCTCGCGGCGGAGATCCGGGTCGTCGTCGTACATCGCGTGGACGGCCAGCCGGCGGACCGGCTCGTCCAGGGCCGGCCACAGACGGGCCGGGGTCAGCTTGTCCAACGGGAGGTTCTGCAGCAGAGGCACGATGGTCGGGTGATGCAGGCGATCGGGCGGGCGGCGCCCGGCGTCCGGAGGCCTATGGGTCGGTCTGCCGCTCGGCGATGAACTCGCGGGCCATGCGGCGGGCGCTGTCGCGGATGGAGCGCACCCCCGCATGGTTGGTGATGGTGGCCCGCGACACACCGTCGATGTCCTCGCCGACGGTCAGCGGGGCGAGCACGCTCTTGCCCCGGAACTGCTCGATGAACTCGGGGAGGTCGATCGAGAAGTAGCCGAACGGCTCGTCGTGGTACACCATGCTGACGTCGAGGATGACGCCGCTCGGCGCCATCCCCACGAGCATCCAGACCTCGCCCTTGTAGCCGCGGACGTCCCGCGCGACGTCGACGGTGAAGAACCCGAGGCCGACCAGGATCTCGTCGCCGTCTGGTCCCTTTCGGTAGCCGCGGTAGTGGGGCGTCCCGCGGTCGACGAACTGGAACGTCTCGGCCCCCGGCAGCGCCTCGCGCAGATACCGCTCGTAGCGTGGGACGTTGTCGGTGGCCCGCCAGCGCTGCGCCAGGGTCGCGGCGGGCAGGCCAACGATCACGAGCATCGCGGCCAGCCATGCGGCCGGTTTCACGTCGTCTCCTCCTCTGCCACGGCGCCCCGTGACGACCCCGAGAGGCGCCCGTGA
Source organism: Vicinamibacterales bacterium (assembly GCA_965215105.1). Classification (GTDB taxonomy): domain Bacteria; phylum Acidobacteriota; class Vicinamibacteria; order Vicinamibacterales; family UBA8438; genus JAJEEA01. The sequence goes on along the minus strand of OZ244051.1, from coordinate 2,653,817 downwards.
CAGCGTCCGCCACGCACGACGTGGACCAAGAACACGATGACGGCAACGATGGCGATCGACAAGTCCCACAGTCCGTCGATCAAGTGGAGCAACAGGACCGACGGGATCACCAGCGCCCAGTACAAGACCGCTTGCGGACCGGCAGTCCAGAACAGCAGGCAGCCGATGCCCGCTACGAGCACGGCAACCGCCGTCGCGGGTCTCATTTCGGCGGATCGAGGGGCGCCGCCGCGGTTCGCCCGCCGAAGTCGTCACGCCAGCCGCGGCCGATGAGCGCCGACATGAGGGTCTGGAGGGTCGCCTCGATGGCGTCGACGCGGCCCGCGAGCCGGTCTACCCGCCCCGAGAGCCGGTCGATCTTGCCGTTGAGGACGAGCACGCCCACGCCCGCGACCAGGGAACCGAGCGCGCCGAGCACCGCGGCCACGGCTGTCAGAGCATCCACCATCTCCGAGTATAACTCCGCCGGCCCCACCGGGCCCACCGGGTCATGTTCCCCGCCGCCCGCGAACAGCCGGCGGCGGGGAACGCGGCGCCGGCCGTCAGTCGGCCAGCGGGTGCGGCCGAAGCTGGAAGTGCACCATCTTGCTCGGGGTGCCCTTGCCGCCCTCGATGTGCCAGTTGAAGTTGCCGCCGTAGTTGGCCCACAGGCCGCGACCCTTCCACCCGGCGTCCGGATCGTCGATGCGGCCGTCGAGGCCCCGCGAGAAGAAGCCGAGCGGGTAGGGGATGCGCAGCACCACCCACTCGCCGGTGTCGGGCTGCAGGGCGAGCAGCGAGTCCGAGCCCGAGCCGTTGGCGATGGGGACGTTCTCGCCGAGCCCCAGGGTGTTGAACTGGTCGACCCAGTTGTAATAGTGGAAGTCGCCGCTCCCGGGGTCGTCGACGCCCCTCATCTGGGGGCCGGGGGTCGGGTAGAGGGCCCAGCCCTCGGGGCAGTGCTGGCCCGTCGCCTCCGGCCCGTTCAGCACCCGGCACCGGCTGCGGTCGAAGCTCGCCATGTGGCCGCTGCCCGACAGCGCCGTCCAGATGACGCCGTTGCGGTCGACGTCGATGCCGCGCGGCGCGTGACCGGTCTTGGCCGGGTCCACGTCGGGGTTCTCGATCGACGGCGGCTCGTAGACCTCGGCGATGCACGTCTCGGGCGGGTTGTCGCCGCGGTCGAGGCGCACGATGCGGCCCGGGAACGGCCCCGTCTCGGCCCCCCACACGGTGTGGTCGACGGGGTTGGCGATGACCCCGTAGAAGCCGCCGCCGACGCGGGTGTCGCGGGTCGGGTCGATCTCCTCGCCCGGCTCGTTCCAGGGCCGCGTGATGCGCCCGTCGCCGTTGGTGTCGAGCACCTTGGGACACCAGCCCTGGGCCGCCTTCTCGTCGCCGGTCTCGTCGTAGAGCCGGGTGTTGATCCAGGACACGACGTTGCCGCTGCCGCTGAACCACAGGGTGTCGTCGGGGTCCTCGCCGAACTGCAGGTGATGGGTGCTGAAGCAGGTGTCGAGGAGCGCGAACTCGCCGGTGGCGGGGTCGTAGTACGACGCGTGGCGCCGCCCGGTGCGCGACATCGGGAACCACTGCGCCGACGGGTGGTCCGACCCTTCGCCGCACCACGCCGGACTCTGCGCGCCCCGCACCGTCGAGGTCATCCACACCCGTCCCTTCCCGTCCATCATGGGGTTGTGCGGGTCGGCGAGCTCGTCGGGGTCGTTGCCCCACAGGATCTCGTCGCCGTAGTAGTACGAGGGCTGGAGCTGGGTCTGGGGGAACCGCGACACGATGGTCTCCGGATCGTCGCGCACGGGAATGACGATCTCGGTCGAGGTGTGGGCGTTCGGGTCGGTGACCACGAGTGTGCCGTGGCCCGCGTCGACCGAGTAGACGGGGCCGTTCGCGTTCACGCGCGGGTTCCGCTTGTCGGTGACGATCTCGTCGTGGATGTAGGCGGTGGGCCGCCCCCAGTCCCACATCGTCAGCACGAGGTTGCGCTCGACCCCCGACGGCCGCGGCGGCACCGGGGGCAGCTCGCCGTCCGCGATGCGCTCCGTCCAGTCGGCGTACATCTGCAGGCCGCGCTCGCGGCCGAAGCGGTTCATCCCCGCGTTCATCGAGGCGCCGCGCTGTCCCGTCCGCACCCGGTGGTCCCACGCCGCGAGGGCCGAGTCGAAGTCGTCGAGCTGGTCGATCTCGCGGGTGATGCGGTTGCCGAGCTGGTGGCAGAGCTGGCAGCCCTGCTTCATGCGGTCGACCCACCGCGCCTGGCTCGCCATCGCCGGCGAGATGCCGTTGCCGTTGGGGCCGGTGCCGGGGAACTCGCTCTCGTCGGGCACCTCGATCAGCGAGTACCAGTAGTTGGCCGGGTAGATCTGCGCCGCGTCGCGGGGCGTCGGGGCGAGGACCGCCCGCAGGTCGACCTCGTCCCCGGGGCGCTCGGTGACCTTGTCGGAGTCCACGAGGCCGTAGCCGCGGACCCAGAGATCGTAGGCGGCGTCGGGAAGCTGGGGCAGCAGGAAGCGCCCGTCGTCGCCGGTCACCACGATCTTGACGAGCTTCGTCTGCAGGTCGTCGGTCTCGGCGATCACCCAGACCCCCGCCTCGGGGCCGTCGTCGCTGCGGACCACCCCGGTGATCACGCCGTCGTCCGCGAGTTGCCGGGCTCCGGCCGCCCCGGTCGTCCAGGTCGCCAGGACCGCCAGCGTGCAGGCCGCCGCCGCGGCGCCGAGCGCGTGTCGCATGCTCATGTTCGTCCCCTTCCCGGGTTGGTCGACGGTCGACACGTCGGATCGTGACCGTAGCGCATCATAGCAGCCTGCGGCGGAAGGCCCCGCTGACCGGACGGCGAGGAGTGGATTTCCCGGCCGGCTATAATCCCGAGGACTGAAGGACGCGATTTCCGGGAGGTGCCATGCTCGTTCGCTCCACCGTCGCTCTCGCCCTGATCGCCGCCGTCGCCGCTCCCGCCCTGCTGCCGACTCCGGCCGCCGCCGAGGAGCGCCTGGTGACCATCGAGCGCTTCGTTCCCCACACGTCGACGGTTCCCGCCAACGAGGGCCGGCGGGTCGGCCTCTACCTGCGCGAGAAGGCGTCGGCCGAGGCGATGGCCCGGTTCGAGGCCGGCGCGGCTCCGGAGGGGCGCGTGGTGCTGTTCGTGCACGGCGGCTCGGTGCCGTCGGTGCCCGACTACGACCTCGACTACGAGGACTACAGTTGGATGGGCCACCTCGCCGAGGCGGGGTTCGACACCTTCGCGATGGACCACACCGGCTACGGGCGGTCGCCGCGCCCGAAGATGGACGACGCCTGCAACATGAGCGAGTCGGACCAGGCCATCGTGACGCCGCATCCGCTGTCGGCGCCGTGCGAGCCGAGCTACCCGTTCGGGTCGACCACGGTGCAGTCCGACTGGGACGAGATGGACACCGTCGTCGACTACATCCGCGAGCTGCGCGGGGTCGAGCGGGTCAGCCTCGTCGGGTGGTCGGCCGGCGGCACGCGCACCGGCGGCTACGCCGCGCGCCACCCGGAGAAGGTGGACAAGCTCTTCCTGTTCGCGCCGGGCTACCGCCCCGACGGGCCGTCGGCGGCGCCGGGCGAGCTGCCCGCCCCCGGCGTGCCGATGCGCCTGCAGACGCGCGATACCCTGATGCACGGCCGGTGGGAGGACAACGTGGCCTGCGCGGACCAGGTGGACCCCGGCATCCGAGCCGCCATCTGGCGGAGCATCCTCTCGTTCGACCCGCTGGGATCGGTGTGGGGGCCGCCCGAGGGGGTCATGCGGGTGCGGGCCGGCAACCCGTCGTGGGGGTGGAACCGCGAGTACGCCGCGAAGGTCAGCGTGCCCACGATGATCGTGGTCGGCGCGCAGGACAACCCCGACGCCCGCGGCGTGCTGCACGCGGACCTGACCGGCACCGACTCCCGGGTCCTCGTGACCATGGAATGCGCGACCCACTTCGCGAACTGGGAGCGCGCGCAGTACCGGTTCATGCACCGGGCGTCGCTCGAGTGGCTGTCCGACGGGACCTTCAGGGGACACCGCAACGGCGTGTACCGGGTGGGCGTCGACGGGGCCGAGCCGACGGGCGAGTGATGGCGCGAAGGCTGCTGGTCCTGACTCTGGCGCTGGCGGGGTCCGCGGCGGCGGCGCTGCCGCTGGTCTCGCCCGCGGACGAGGCGGCGCTGCGCGGCCTCCTGCCCGACGCCGACCACTTCGAGCTTCATGACCGCGGCGCGCGGCACTTCCGGGCGTTCGCGGCGCCCGAGGCCGGCGCCGCGCCCCGGCTGATCGGCCTGGCCTTCTTCACCACCGATCTCGCCCCCCGCGTCTACGCCTACAAGGGCCGCATCGAGAGCCTGGTGGCGATGGACCCGGGCGGCCGCCTGATCGGGGTGCGGGTGGTGCACCACTACGAGCCGTTCGGCTACTTCTCGATCGACCTGCCCGGGTTCACTCCCCAGTTCGCCGGCAAGAGCATCCTCGACCCCCTCGAGGTGGGCGGGGACATCGACGCCGTCTCGCGCGCCACGATCACCATGGAGGCGGCGACCCGTGCGATCCGCCAGGGCGCGAGGCGGCTCGCCCGTGACTTCCTCGCGGAGCAGAGTGCGGACCGTTGAGTGGTCGGTTCGAGAATCCCGGCGCATCCGGGGCCGCGTCTCCGCGGCCCGCTCAGCTCCCGGCGTATCGGGCTTCCAGCCGGGCCAGGCGCCGGTCCATTTCCGCGAACCTGGCGTTGGTCTCGGCCTTGAACTCCTCGAACTGGCGGGTGAGCGAGAGCAGGCCTTCGGCGAGAAGGCGTATCTGCTCTTCCAGGCGTTCGGCGACCGCGTCGAAGTGCGCCCGCGTGCGCTCGCCCTCGGCCCGTACCTCTTCCTTGGTGGCGAGTCCGGCGACGGCGTTGCGCAGCTCTTCCTTGGTGGCGAGTCCGGCGACGGCGTTGCGCAGCTCTTCCTTGGTGGCGAGTCCGGCGACGGCGTTGCGCAGCTCTTCCTTGGTGGCGAGCGGGGCGATTGCCTTCTGGAGATCGTCCTTCGTCGCCAGGGTCGGCAGGATCTGCTCGATCCGATCGACTCGGCGATTCAGGTTCTCGAGTACTTCTTCCATCGTCCGGCCGTCCACGGCAACCCTCCTTCGCCCACCCCGGCTGCGATGAGGAGGTCGCCGTCGCGCAGGTGGGCATTCTATCATCGGTTCCATGGCCCGTACGTCAAGCAAGCAGCGTGCCACCCGTGGTGTCCGCGTCTCCGGCCGGCCGAACGGGCCGCCACGGGACGCCTGACGGGCCGGCCGCCGCGGCTCGGCGCCCGAAGGATGTTCCGCCGCCTCGACCCGTGGTTGACGAGCGCCCGATCCGTTCGGGTTGGCTCCGGCCGCGGCGGATCGGACAGAATAGGGACGCACCGGCCGCGTGCCGCCGGCGTGGCGTTCCGCCCGCATCGGCAGCCTTCGAGTGTCTCCATGACCAGTGGTTCTCCGCGCGTGACCGCTGCCGTCGCCGCCCTGCTCTTGGTGCTGGGCATCGCTCCGGCCGCGGCCGCTGCCCGCACTGGTTGATCCAGAAGCGCGCCGCCGCCCGCGCGGTCCGCGGGTGACGGGGTCGACGGGGGTGAGGAGCAATTCCGTGAAGCCGTCCGGTTCCTTCGTCAGCGCCCACTGGAACGGACTCGCCGACGCCGAGCGGGTGAGGAGCAATTCCGTGAAGCAGATCGATTCCTGCGTCAGGCCTGGCGGCACCGGCCCCTTGCGCCCATCGCCGCCCTTCTCGAGCCCGGCGCAACGCGGCCGCGGGCCGCGGGCTGCCGGGGGCCGCCTCGCTGCCGCTCTGCTGATTGCGGGCCTCGGGGTCGCGGCCGGCGCGGTCGCCGCCGCACAGGGGCGAACCGTCTGGGACGGCGTCTACACCGCCGAGCAGGCCCGGCGCGGCGCCGAGGCCTACGCGCAGGCATGCGCCGAGTGCCACGGGGCCGACCTCGGCGGCGGGGACATGGCCCCGGGGCTCGCCGGGGTGCAGTTCGCCTACAACTGGCACGGGTTCTCGGCCCGCGACCTCTTCGAACGGCTGCGGGTGTCGATGCCCCCGGACCAGCCCAACCGCGTGAGCCGGCAGGACAAGGCCGACATCCTCGCGTTCATGCTCGAGGCCAACGGCATGCCCGCCGGGAACGCCGAGCTGGCCAGCCGGGCCGGCCCCCTCGGCGCGATCCAGTTCCTGGCCGAGCCGTAGTAACCTGCCGTGACCGGGAGTTCTACCGACTGTGAAGCCCGGGTGCGTTCACGTGCGCGTTCTGTGCGGCTTCGATGGCCTGCACCTTGCCTGCCAGGTGGTTCTGCCCGCGCTGCAGACGATAGACGCCCATCGCGGCGTAGGCCGCACAAACCGCCGTCAGGACGTCAATCACGGTTTGCCAATCCATACATACCTCGATAATTCTCCGACAACGCCGCTCCGCGCAAGTCCCGCCACGACGGTGAATCCTCAGTCGGCGGCCGCCTCGCGGGGCGGGGGAGACTGAATCGCCTTGGCCGCCGCCCACAGGGCGCCGATCATCAGCAGCAGGAGTACCATCCAGCCCATCGCGCCCGTGAACATCGCCCGGCTGAACGCCTCCCAGGTGATGGGGAACTGGGTCAGCACCCCCCACCGCTCGGTCATCCAGTGCCAGCTCGTGTGAGCGACGAGCGTCGACAGCAGGATGGTGCCGACCTTCTCGGCCACCACGTGGCGGAAGAGCAGGTGGAGGGCCGGCACCAGCACCGCCAGGACGAGGAGCTGGCCGAGCTCGACCCCGATGTTGAACGACAGCAGCGACGTGAGGAGGTGCGAGCCCGCGAACTGCAGGGTCTCGCGCAGGGCGAACGAGAAGCCGAACCCGTGCACGAGCCCGAAGAGGAACGTGATGGTCCACCGGCGCTGCACGTTGGCCCCGAGGATGTTCTCGATGGCCATGTACACGATGGACATCGCGATCAGGGTCTCGACCAGCGGCGGGAACCACAGCGCGTCGGGCGCGAGGTCGTACGCCGAGGCGATCAGGGTGACCGAGTGGGCCACGGTGAACGCGGTCACGATGATTGCGAGGGGCTTGAACTTCCGGAACGGGATGACGAGGCAGGCGAGGAACAGCAGGTGGTCGGTGCCGTCGAGGATGTGCTCGAAGCCCATCGCCACGAACCGGAACGCGGCCTGGTGCCAGCGGGGGTCGAGCACCACGACGCCGGGGTCGCCCCGCAGCTCGAACGCCCGCTCGGCCCCGCCCGGCGGGAGGAACCGCAGGACGGTGACGACCCGCAGGCCCATGCGCTCGAAGCTCGGGCGGATCGAGAACTCCGACCGGTCCGACTGGATGTCGTAGTCGAACAGGACGTCGAGCATCGCCTGCTGCCAGACGATCTGCGTGTCGGCGGGCAGCAGCGGGCCCTGGACGTGGGCGAGCGCGTCCTCCCAGGTCTCGAACGAGCGGTTCGACGGCAGCGAGATCCTGATGGCGGTGATCGCCGGCTCGGGGAGCGGCTCGCCGTTCTCGAAGATGCGGACCTCCTGCCCCATCCACACCATGGCGGCGTCGGTGAACTCGTCCCGCTCGCGCGCCCGCTCGAAGTCGAGGTAGCCCGGCCCGTAGGTCGGGAACGCCATGTCGGACAGGGCCTCGAGCGGCACCCGCACGAGGAGGCGCAGGCGCTGCCCCTCGGGCTTGACGAAGGCCTGCACGGTCACGTCGCCGGGGATGTCGTGGGCCGACTGGGGGGCGGGCAGGGTCAGGAGCAGGCCGACGACCGCGAGGCCCTTCACCAGGAGCCCTCGCGGCATCCGCCGCATCGGTCCGGCGGCTCCGGCGCCGGCCGCGCCCGGTCGCGGGACGCGGCCGGCGGACCCGGACGGGCGGGTGTTTCGGGTGGAATCGCCCGGCACCGGGCGTTCGCGAGCCGGCATCGAAAAGAGTGCGCAATTCATGAGGATTACAAGTATACTGGCGACCCCCGGCCGGTGGGCCACGCGACCCCCGGTTCGTACGGGACGGCCGCTGCCCTCTCCAGCGGGACGCGGCTCGGGTTGCGGTTTCTGTCGTACGCGTTGCGGGCCCGACGGGCCCGAGCTACAGCAAGTAGCCGGCGCGGGTCGGCGCAGGGCGCCGGGTTCAAGGAGGAGTCTCGATGAATCGGAAGCAGCATCTTCTATTCGCAGGCGCACTGGCGGCGGTGGCGCTGGTCGTGGTGGCCGCCACCGGCGCGCAGGAGCAGGGTGGCGGGAGCGCCGCGCTCTCGATGGACCCGAGCGACGGCGTGCCGACGTTCGAGGTCGATCCGCTGTTTCCCAAGAACCTGCCGAACCACTGGCTGATGGGGCCGACCATCGGGGTCGACGTCGACGCGGACGACCACATCTGGGTCGTGCACCGGAACACCCCCGACCAGTTCGTGCTGAACACCGAGATCGGCATGACGACGGACCCGCCGGTCGCCGAGTGCTGCCAGCCCGGTCCCCCCGTCCTCGAGTTCGACCAGGAGGGGAACCTGCTGCAGGCCTGGGGCGGCCCCGGCACCGAGACCGGTGACTACACGTGGCCGGTGTCGAACCACGGGATCGCCATCGACGGCATGAACAACGTCTGGATCGGCGGCAACGGCGGCCCCGACTCCCACGTGGTGAAGTTCGACCACCAGGGCAACTTCCTCATGCAGGTCGGCATTGCCGGCGCCCGCATGACCGGTCCGGTCAGCGCGCTCACGGGTCGGGCCGCTCCGCAGCGCGACAGCCACGCCACCGACAGCTTCGGCCGGGTCGCCGAGATCGGCATCGACAACGAGGCCGGCGAGGCGTACTTCGCCGACGGCTACTTCAACCGCCGGGTCGCGGTGGTCGACCAGGACACCGGCGAAGTGAAGCGCTTCTGGGGCGCCTACGGCAACGAGCCCGACGACAGCCTCGACCTCGGCCGCTACGAGCCCGGCGGCGACCCCGCCTCGCAGTTCCGCGGCCCCGTGCACTGCGCCGTCATCTCCGACGACGGCCTCGTGTACGTCTGCGACCGGGCGGAAGACCGCATCCAGATCTTCCAGAAGGACGGAACCTACGTCTCCGAGCACATCGTGGCCCCGCTGACCCGCTCGCAGGGGTCGACCTGGGACCTCGCCTTCTCGCACGACGACGAGCAGCGGTGGATGTACCTGGCCGACGGCCAGAACATGAAGGTCTACATCATCCAGCGCGACACCATGGAGGTGCTGACCGCGTTCGGGGACGGCGGACGCCAGCCCGGCATGTTCTTCGCGGTGCACAGCATCGCCACCGACTCGGACGGCAACATCTACACGACCGAGACCTACGAGGGGTCGCGGCTGCAGAAGTTCGTGTTCAAGGGCTATGGTCCCGTGCCGGAAGGCGCGGAGGGGATCAACAGCCAGGGCGTGCTCTGGCCGACCGGGAACTAGGGAGTCCGCGCCGTCCCAGGGCGGTGCGGAGGTTTCCGTGAAGTCGTGATGGCGAGGCCGGCTCCCGCGTGCGCGGCGGGGCCGGCCTTTCCCGTTCAGAGGCCGCGGCGGGCGCCGTCCGGTCCGGGGAGGAGAAGACGATGATGCGGTGGTCTGGTGCGAAGGGTGCTCTGGTGTCCGGTCTCTGCGCGGCGCTCGCGGCCGGGGGCCTTGCCGTGGCGGCGCAGGAGCCGCTGACCGAGGAGACGTACGACCCGGCGTTGAGCGAGATCCGCCTCATCCTGGGCGATGCCGAGCTGCACGTCGACGCACGCTACTGGCCCGAGCTGGGCGAGGACCTCGAGAAGCTGTTCCTGATGTTCCGGCAGATCGAGGAGTTCTGGACCGAGCGCGGGGACGACGACGCGGTCGCCAGGGCCCTGGCGTCGATCGAGAGGCTGAGGGACATCGGCAGCGCCGCCGGCGCGATGGACCAGGGGCGCGCGCGGTCGGGCGTCCGGGCTCTGCGCGCCACCTTGTCGTGCCACGACCGAAATCGGGAGGAGCCCGCGGACGCCAACTGCACCGAGCCGGGGTCGTAGGCGCTCGCGTTCGGCGCAGGGCCTGACACGATGGCCGGGGGCGCGGCCGGTCCGGGCGACGCGTTGCGGCCAGCATGACTCCCGACGCGACTGCCGGGGCGCGTGGGCTCGTCGAGGTTCACCTCAGCCCGGCTCCCGGGTGCCCGTGCGATCCGCCGCATCGGGTCACGCGGTGCGGCAGTGCGGGCGCCTTTGCGCGCTACGAGAGTGCCCGGGTTTCCCCGAGGAAGGAGTCGACGATGCGACGACCGTTCTTGCGTACCGTGGCGGCGGTGGCGGTGGTTTCCGGTATCGCGTTGGGCGTGGCCGAGAGCGCCGGGGCCCAGGGCGTGAAGCGGGGACAGGTCACCGACGAGTGGGACAACCCGCTCGAGGGCGTCACGGTGCTCGCCGATCCCGCCGGCGCCGACGGGACACAGCAGACGACGACGACCGACGACGGCGGCAACTTCTCGTTCATCGGGCTGGGGACGGGAGACTGGCAGTTCACGGTGCTCCTCGACGGCTACCAGGGCCTGGCGCAGGTCGCCAACGTGCGCCAGCTCGGGCGGACTCGCCCGTTGAGCTTCGAGATGCCGGCCACGCCCCCGGGGGGCCGTTTCCGCGAGCGCACCGAGTTCCGGGCCGAGGGCGGCACGCCGAGGTTCCGCTTCGAGGACGACGAGCGGTTCGAGTTCGAGGACGAGGAGGGCGAGGGCGAAGGCACCTACGGCATCGTCGGCCTCACGGCGGTCCTCACCGTGCGCGAGTACGACGGGCCCGACGACAGGTTCAGCCTGCAGACGCCGGTGGTGGTCGAGTTCCCGAGCAACCAGTTCAACTCGGCGACCTACAACGGTGTGCAGCTCCAGAAGCGCTAGCCCGGAGAGCGTCGCCTGCGGCTCCGCTCACCGCCCAACCAACCCTGCCAGGAGTCTGTACCGTTCCACGGCGCAGACTCCTGGTCCCCCCATCGTCGCCTTCCGCTCCGCCGGGCGCCGGGTCGTGTGGCTGGCGCTGGCGGCATCGGCGGCGACGGCCTCGGCCGCCGCCGCCGAGGTCGTCCGGCTCGACATCACGTCGCGGGAGCGGTTCGGGGCGGGCGTCGAGTCGAAGGTCGGCGCCTACGAGCGGCTTCGCGGGCGTGTCGTCCATGCCCTCGATCCGGACGCCGCCGCCAACCGGGGTATCGTCGATCTCGACCTCGCGCTGACCGACGAGCGGGGCCGCGTCCAGTTCTTCGGCGACATCGAGATCATTGCGCCGGTCGACCGCGCCCTGGCCCGACCCACCGTCCTCTACGTCGTGAACAACCGCGGCCGGCGGACGTGGGGCGGCGAGCCGTTCTTCCTCGAGCGCGGCTACGTCACGGTGTCGAGCGGCTGGATCGCCCAGGTGCCGGTGGCGAGGGACCTGCTCCGGCTCGAGGCCCCGGTGGCCCACGATCCGGACGACCTGATACCGGTCGTCGGGACGGTCCGGGCCGAGCTGTCGACCGACGCCCCGGCCGAGCGCCTGCCCGTCGGCGACCGGAACCAGCTCGCCTTCGAGCCCCTCGTCAGCGCCCTGCCCGCCGCCACCCTGACCCGCCGGCTTCGCGAGCGGGACCCCCGGGAGCCGGTGCCGCGCGACCGGTGGCGGCTCGGGGTCCGTTACGACGGGCGGGACGAGGGCAGCGGCCTCGTCGAGCTGGAGATGGCCCTGGCCGGCGGCTTCGAGCCGGGAGTCATCTACGAGCTGATCTACGAGGCGCGGGGGTCGGTGATCCAGGGCGCCGGCTTCGCGGCCATCCGCGACCTCGTCTCGTTCCTCAAGCACGACCGGTCGGACATGAACCCCCTCCGGCGGCCCCACGGGGCGCCGGTCGCCGAACGGGTCATCGGCCAGGGGCGGTCGCAGAGCGGCCGGGCCCTGCGGACGTTCCTCTACGAGGGGTTCAACGCGGACGAGCGGGGCCGGCGGGTGTTCGACGGGGTCATGCCGACGGTGGCGGGCGCCGGGCGCGGGTTCTTCAACCACCGCTTCGCGTCGCCGACCCGCACCGCGACCCAGCACCTCGGCCACCTCTACCCGGTCGACCTCTTCCCCTTCACCTACGGCGACGAGACCGACCCCTTCACCGGCCGCACCGACGGCCTGCTGCGCCGCGCCCGCGCCGCCGGCACCGTGCCCCGGGTCATGCACCTAGACACGTCGTCCGAGTACTGGCACCGCGGCGGCTCGCTGGTGGTCACCGACCCCCTCGGCGAGCGCGACGCGGCGCTGCCGCCCGAGGTGCGGGTGTACGTGGTGGGCGGCGCCCAGCACCGCCCGGCCCGCGCGCCCTCCGACCGCGGGCAACTGCCCGTGAACCCCAACGACTACGCGCCGATCCGCGAGGCCCTGTTCCTGGCCCTCGACCGGTGGATCACCGAGGGGGTCGAGCCGCCGCCGAGCGTGCATCCCCGCATCGCGGACGGGACCCTCGCGCCGTGGACGGCGTCGGCGGCGGGCTGGCGGCCTTTGCCCGGGGTCTACTACCCCACCGTCATCCAGCAGCCGGAGCGGCTCGACTACGGCGAGCGGTTCGAGAGCGAGCGCCTGATCGACCTCCATCCGCCCCGCCGGACCGGGGAACGGTACGGGGTGCGGGCGCCGGCCCTCGATGCCGACAACAACGAGCGGGGGGTGCTGCGGCTCCCGCGGGTCTCGGTGCCGGTGGCGACCTATACCGGGTGGAATCTCCGCAGCCCGGCGATCGGGGCGCCCGCCGAGCTGCTCGATCTGCAGGGGGGACGGATTCCGTTTCCGGTCACCGTGGAGGAGCGGGAGCGGACCGGTGACCCGCGCCGTGCGGTGACGGAGCGGTACGCCGACTTCGCCGACTACCGAAGCCGCTATCTGGCCGCGGCCGAACCGTTGATCGCCGGCGGCTACCTGCTCCCGGAGCGCCGCGGCGGGTTGGAGGCGATCGCGGAGGAGCACCGGCCGCTGTTCGCGCCCTGAGCGCAGCAGCATCGACCGGCTGGGAGGACGATGCGGCCGCGAGTTCCGGGTCGCGGGGACGCCCGTCGGCGAGCCGCCGTGGACCGGCCGGCGCCGCCGTTCGCGGGCCATGCCGTATCGGGCCGCGCGGGACCCGCCGGCCTCATCGGGAGAACGAGTGCCATGTTCGGACGAGTGATGCGCGCGGCGCGATGGTCGTCTTTCTTCCTGCTGCTGGCGGCGGGGCCTCCTGCGGCCGCCCAGGACCTGCCGGCCGCACCGCCCGCGCAGCTCGGCCTGGACCCGGATCGCCTGGAGCGCATCGTGTCCCTCGTCGAGGAGGCGGTGGAGCGGCGGGAGGTCGCCGGTGCGGTCACCCTGGTCGCCCGCCTCGGCCGCGTCGGACATCTCGAGGCGGTCGGTTGGCGCGACGTCGAGCGCCGGGCCCCGATGGAGACCGACACGCTGTTCCGCATCGCCTCGATGACCAAGGCGGTCACCAGCGTCGCGGTGATGCAGCTCTACGAGTCGGGCGCGCTCCTGCTGGACGACCCCGTCTCCCGGTACCTGCCGGCGTTCGCGGCGGTCCAGGTGCTCGAGCCCGGGGGCGGGTCCGAGCCCCGGCTCGCGCCGCTCGCCCGGCCGATCACCATCCGGCATCTGCTGACCCACACCGCCGGCCTCAGCTACCGCTTTCTCGCTCCCCCGCAGCTCGCCCCGCGCTACATCGCGGCCGGCATCACCGACGGGCTCGCGCAGACCCCCGGCACCGTGGGGGAGATGGTCGACCGGCTGGCCGCGCTGCCCCTGCTGCACCAGCCGGGGGCGCGGTTCACCTACAGCCTGGGGGTCGACGTGCTGGGGCGGGTCGTCGAGGTCGTCAGCGGCCGGTCGCTGGCGGACTACATGGCGGTCGAGATCTTCGAGCCGCTGGGCATGGTCGACACCGGCTTCTTCCGCGACCCGGCGGACGCCGATCGCTACGCGGCGGTCTATGCCCCGGGGCCGGACGGCCTCGTCGAGGCGCCGGACGATCCGGTGTCGAGCCCCGACGGCCGCACCGTCTACTCGGCCGGCTATCCCTACGACGGTCCCCGGACCTACCACTCCGGCGGCGCCGGGCTGACCTCGACCATCGCCGACTACGCGCGGTTCCTCCTCGCCCTCCTCAACGGCGGCGAGTACGACGGCGCCCGCATTCTGGGGCGGCGCACCGTGCAGCTCATGACGCGCGACCATCTGGCCGGGCTCGGCGTGCCCGACACCGGCCTGCGGTTCGGGCTCGGGTTCTCGATCTCGGGCGACCCCGGCGTGACCGGCGGCCCCCGCTCGGAAGGGGCGTTCGGTTGGCTGGGTTTCTTCAACACCGTCTACTGGGTCGATCCGGCGGAGCAGCTCGTGGCGATCATCATGACCCAGCTCTATCCCAACGACCAGTCGCAGCTCACGGACCGGTTCGAGGTGGCGGTCTACAGCGCCATCGTCAACTGATGGAGCGGGACACCCGGCCTTCGTCGCCGGTGCGGAGCGGGGCGAGGGGCGTCACCGGGGTCCCGGCGGTCTGCGCCGCCGTTCGCGGCCCGCTCGCGATCCCTTGCATCCGCCGGAAGGCGCTCGCGGTAGCATACCGTCGTGGATGACAGAACCTACGGAGCCGGATCGGTCTACGGCCGGAAGACCATCCAGCAACTGGCGCGTGGCCTGAACGTCGACGTGCGCGAGGTTTCCAAGGCGGCGCAGCGGGAGCTCGGCCTGGAGCCCGGGCGTGCGCGCGATCGGCATTTCAGGCTGTCCTCCAACCAGTGCCGGCAGGTCGCCGCCGCGCTGGGGAAACGGCCGCAGCCGCCGCTCCCCGGACTGGCGGAAGTCGACGACGTCCCCCCGGCTGGGCCGCGTGGTCGAGCCGCGTTGCGGTTTCGGCGGGATCGTCCGGCCGACCCGGCCGACCTGACGCTCCGGGAGCTGCGTCACCGGCTCTGGGTGCACCCGGATGTCTCCGATCGCCTGCGCGAGTGGACGCACCTCTACAGGCGGCTCGGCATCGTGCTCCAGCATCTTGCCGCGCACGGCCGATCGACCGTGGTCAAGGGATGCAGGGACGCGAACCGCGGCTGGCGTCGATCGCCGCTGGGCGGCAACAACGGCATGCAGTACTACCTGTGGTGGACGCCGTGCGGCAGCCCGGCGGTCCAGACGCTGGACCTGCCGGATCACGCCATCCTGGTGAGGGACGTCAGACATCACGACGACCACGCCCCGCTCGCGGCGGGCGCTCCCGGCGACTACCTGCAGTTGACGACGTCCGACGAGTTGAACGAGGACATCGCCGGTTGTCCGTGGACGGACGAGCAGATCGATTTCGTCGAGGACGAAAACCCGGTCCGCCTGATCCTCGGCCGTCCGGGATCCGGAAAGACGACGGTGCTCTGGAAGGCGGTGGAGGCCCGGGACAAGCAGCGCGTGCTGTATCTCACGTGGTCGCGCGAGCTCACGAGCCACGCCGAAGAGCGTTTCGCGTCGTTCGCGGCGGTCGACGTCGAAGTGCTCGCCCGCGACTTCACGACGTTCCTCGGCGAGATCTGCGGCGCCGACGTCGCAAGGCAGCCCCTGGGCGCCAGCCGCAGGCGGTTCGACGAGGTGCTCTCGCGGATCGGGCGCGACGCGGGGCCCTGGGCGCGGCGGCCTCATGCGCTCCACGCCGAGTTGCGCGGCATCTTCTTCGGCCGGGCGATTCCCGGCGACGATGGATGCGCCAGCGATCACGGCATCGCGCGTCTGAAAGACGAAGCCTACGGCGCCCTGCGGGGCGACCGCGACGGCCTCGACGCCAAGGCGGTCAAGACGCTGTTGAAGGTCGCCCAGCCCCTCGTGCGGGATCGCGATCGGGTCGGCGAGGTCTTTCCCGAGCTCGTCGCGGCGACGCAGGCCATCGAACGACTGCGCCGCGACGAGGTGCCGGAGGGGTTCGAGGAATTCGATCGCGTCGTGGTCGACGAGATCCAGGACCTGACGCTGCTCGAGACCGCGGTCGTGGTGGAGCTCTGCCGCGCGATCGCCCGCGCGCGCGGGCGCGCTCCGTGGCTGCTGATGGCGGGCGACGCCGGACAGACCGTGAGGCCCACCGGGTTCGAGTGGGGGCCGCTGAACGACCTGCTGGTTCGCCGGGTGCGGCGGCCGGAGGAGTTTCACCTGGAGGAGCACCTGCGCTGCCCCAGCCGGATCGCCGAGGTCGTCGAGCGCGCGTCCCAGCGCTACGTTACGGTCGAAAAGGACGTCCGCCCGACCAGGCAGCGGCGCCAGCGCGGCGGGCAGCACGTCGATGCGCAACTCGTCCACGTGCACGCCACCGATCGCGCCGAGGCGGTCCGACTGCTGGAGCGGCTCGACGAGACGGACGACGTGGTCATCATTTCGCCGGGAAACGATCCCCCCGACTGGGTGCCGGCGGCACTGCGCGGCGTCGTGCTCACGCCGGCGGAGACCAAGGGGCTGGAGTACCAGTCGGTCTGCGTCCTCGATCCGGGCCGCCTGCTGTCGAGCCTGTCGGAGAACATGTCGTACGGCATCGACGCGCAGCTCGATCAGCAGGCGCGCCGGACGGCCATCGACCATCTGCGGGTGACGTTGAGTCGGGCTACGGAGACGCTGGCGTTCGTCGACGTCGCGGCCGGCGACGGCGATCTGCACGAGAGCCGGGAGCTGCTCGGCGACGCGGCGCCGTACGATGCGGAAGACCTGCTCGAGCATCTGGCCCATTCCGATGCGTCGGCCGATGAACGGGTGCTGGCGCGGACCAACGACGCCCGGGCGCTGATCGACTCGGCTCCGGGCCGGGCGTGGCAGCGGGCGTGTCAGGCGGTGCGACTGCTCGGAGAGCCGGATCTGCCGAACGGCGTGTCGGACCGCGGCGTCCGCGCGGATGCCCGCGCCGCCCTGCTCGCGACCGCGGCCCGCCTGCTCGTCGAGGGTGTGCCCGAGGGGGTGCTGCGCCGGGACGTGGTCGGGATGGCCCGCGCGGTCATCGCCGAGCGGGAGGACGCGGGGAGGGCCGAACCCCTGCTCGCCGTACGCGAAGTGGGCACCGGCGGATGGTCCGATGTGGGCGGCCCCCGCTCCGGCATGGCGTCGTCGCCGGCGCCGGCGCTGTACGAGTCGCGAGCGTTCGAGGCGCTGGAAATCTGGTCGATCAACCGTGCGGCGCCGCCGTTCGCCCTGCTGGAGGAGGCTCGCCGACTCGGTGCGTCGCCGGGGGGCGGCGGCGACTGGTTGCGAGCCGCGCTGCTGTCGGCGGCGCAGGCGTTGCGCGACGGGTTGAATGCCGGCGCCGTGGACCCCGAGTCGGCGGTCGTATTCGCCGGCGCCGACGTCGAAGGGTGGCTGCGGCTGACGGGCTACGCGGGGGATGCGACGGCCCGCGCCCGCGTGCTGCACGGCAAGGCGTTCGATGCGTTGCTGAAGGGCGGCGGGGCGGACGAAACGCGGCCGGAGCGCCGGGAGCGGCTGGCCGCGGCCGAGTCGGTGCTGGAGGCGATAGCGCCCGATCTGGTTCGGCTCGGCCGGCTGCGCGAGGCCCAGCAGCGGCCGGAGGACGCGGTCGATGCGTACGAGCGCGCGGGCAGGCGCAAGGACGTGTTGCGGGTGTTGCGGAATTCCGGCGCGTGGGAACGCGCCGTCGGGTTGGCCGACGGCGAGATCCGGGCCGACCTCGACTGGTTGCTCGAGCTGAAGGCGCTCGTCGAACGACGACCGCCGCAGCAGAACCGGCGTTTGCGCAACGGTGAGCGCGACCGTCTCGAGAAGCTGCTCGACGAGATCCAGAAGCGGCCGCCGCGGAAGCCCGGAGAGAGCAGTTGACCTCGGTTTCTGCCGGTGTCCCGGGGACCCCGATGCTCGATGCGAGGCCCGTGCCGTGCGGCATCGGGTCCGGAAGTGTCGGCGCCGGGGCGATCGATGTCACTATTGGAGCGAGTCTCCGGGCGAGGACGTGCCGGGAGTTCGTGGAGTCGAGGTGGAGTCGAATGCTCGAGCGTAATGGTGGTTGGGTCGTGCGGCTCTGTATCGCCGCGATGTGCTGGTCGGTGGTCGCGCCGGCGCGGGCGCAGGCCGCTGGTGAGGCGGACCGGTTCTGGCCGGAGTGGCGGGGGCCGCTGCATACCGGCGTGGCGCCGGCGGGGGATCCGCCGGCCGAGTGGAGCGAGTCGTCCAACGTGCGCTGGAAGGTGGCGCTGCCGGGGCTCGGCTCGGCGACGCCGGTCGTCTGGGGCGACCGGTTGTTCGTGCTGACGGCGGTGCCGACCGGCGAGCGGTCGCGTTCGGGGCCCGGGTTCTTCTCGCGGCTCGCCGACCGGATCATGCGCAGGACGTCCGCCACCGAGGTGCAGCAGTTCGTCGTCCTCGCCATCGACCGGCGGGACGGCAGCGTGCTGTGGGAGCACGTGGTCAGGGAGGCGGCGCCGCATCAGGGCCGGCACGGCGCCAACACCTGGGCCTCGCCGTCCGCCGTCACCGACGGCGAGGTGGTCTGCGCGTCCTTCGGGTCCGTCGGGCTGTACTGTTTCGACCTCGACGGCCGCCCCCTCTGGGAGACCGACCTCGGCGACATGCGGACGAAGATGGGCTTCGGCGAGGGGGCGTCGCCGACCCTCTACCGGGACCTGCTCATCGTGCCGTGGGACCACGAGGGCCGGTCGTTCATCGCGGCGTTCGACAAGCGGACGGGGCAAGAGCGCTGGCGGACGCCCCGCGACGAGGAGACGTCCTGGAGCACCCCGCTGGTGGTCGAGGGCGAGGGCGGCGCCCAGGTGGTGACGAGCGCGACCGAGGCCGTCCGCGGCTACGACGCAGCCACCGGGGAGCTGCGCTGGTGGGACGAGGGGGTGACCGAGAACGCCATCCCGACCCCGGTGTCGGCGGACGGGCTGGTCTTCGTCACCAGCGGCTACCGCGGCAACCGGCTCGCCGCGATCGATCTTTCCGCGGCGGCCGGGGACATCCGCGGGTCCGGGGCAGTGGTGTGGTCGGTCGACCGGGACACGCCGTACGTGCCCTCGCCCCTCCTGCTCGACGGCCAGCTCTACGTCCTCAAGAGCAACTCGGGGGTGCTGACCGCCTACGAGGCGGCCACCGGCGTGCGCCGCTACGGGCCGGAGCGGCTGCGCGGCATCCGCAACGTCTATGCCTCGCCGGTTGCGGCGGCGGACCGGGTGTACGTGACGAGCCGCGAGGGCGCGACCGCGGTGCTGCGGGCGGGACCGGCGTTCGAGGTGCTCGCCGTCAACGTCCTCGACGACGGCTTCGACGCCTCGCCGGCCGTCGCCGGCGACGAGATCTACCTGCGGGGACGGCAGTTCCTGTACTGCATCGCGGCGGACTGACCGGGTGCCTGCGCCCGCCCGGCGCGGGTTCTCGGCGGGTTCGATGGCGCGGCAAACGCGCCGTAAGGCGATGGCGGCCAGGGCAGGGGTTCGCGCCGGTGGAACGGTGCGGATTCCTGCAGGTTGGTTGAGCGGCAAGCGGCGCCGGGGGCGGCGCTTGCCGGCTGCGGGACGGACGACACGTGAGAATCACCAGCATCACGGCCGGCGCGAGCGGCATGTACTGCGGGAGCTGCATCCGCGACAACGCGCTGGCCGCGGCCCTGACCCGCCGGGGACACGAGGTCACCCTGCTGCCCCTCTACACGCCGACCCGGACCGACGAGGAGAACGTCAGCCAGAACCGCGTCTTCTTCAGCGGCATCAGCGTCTACCTGGAGGAGTACGTCTCCCTGTTCCGCTGGACGCCGTGGCGGCTCGACCGGCTCTGGGAGTCGCCGTGGCTTCTCAGGCTCGTCTCGGGGCGCATGAAGACCGACCCCGGGCAGCTCGGCGGGCTGACCGTGTCGATGCTCGAGGGGACGCACGGGCATCAGCGGAAGGAGTTCGACAAGCTCGTGCACTGGCTGCGCGACCAACCCCGCCCGGACGTGATCGACATCTCGAACTCGATGCTGATCGGCATCGCCGAGCCCCTCAAGCAGGCCCTGGGCTGTCCCGTCAACTGCACCCTGCAGGGCGAGAACGTCTTTCTCGATCACCTGCCCGAGCCGTACCGGTCGCGGGCGCTGGCCCTCGTCCGCGCCCAGGTCGCGCACGTCGACGCCTTCGTCGCGGTCAGCGACTACTACGCCGAGTGCATGAGCCGGTACCTCGAGATTCCGGGCGCCCGGATGCACGTCGTCCCCCTGGGGGTTGACGTCGATCGCTTCCGGCCGGGTGACGCCGCCGCCGGCCCCCTGACCATCGGCTACTTCGGCCGCATCGCCCCCGAGAAGGGGATTCACCGGCTGTGCGACGCCTACGCCGCATTGCGGGCGCGGGGGCAGCTCGACGGGTGCCGGGTCGAGCTGGCGGGCTACCTCGGCCCCGAGCACGCCGACTACTGGCGGAAGATCGAGCGCGGGAACGCCGGCCGGGACCTCGCCGCGGACATCCGCTACCGCGGGGAGCTGGAGCTGGACGACAAGGTCGCCTTCCTGCAGGGACTCGACCTGTTCGTGGCGCCGGCGGAGTACGACGACCCCAAGGGGCTGTCGCTCATCGAGGCGATGGCGTGCGGGGCGCCGGTGGTGGCGCCGCGCCGCGGCACCTACACCGAGCTCGTCGAGCGCACCGGCGGCGGCGTGCTGGTCGAGCCGGAGGACTCCGCCGAGCTCGAGCACGCCCTCGCCGCGCTCGCCGCCGACCCCGAGCGCAGGGCCGCGCTCGGGCGGCGGGCGGCCGAGGGCGTGCGGGCGCGCTACAGCACCGACGAGATGACCACCCGCGCGCTCGACGTCTACGCCCGGTTGACGGAGGGAGCGAGAGAATGATGTCGAGAAGACTGTCGATGTTGTCGACGGCCCTGTTGGCGGCCGCGGCCCTGTCCTGCTCCGGCGGCGAGCCCGTTGGTGAGCCCGATGCCGGCGCGGCCGAAACCGGCCTCGCCTCGCCCCGCCTCTACGTCTTCGACTGCGGCCATCTCCGGGTCGGCGATCCGGGCCGGTTCTCGCTGACGATGGACGAGGTGTCGACCCTCGAGCTCTCGGTGCCGTGCTACCTGATCGAGCACCCCGAAGGGAGCCTCCTGTGGGACGCGGGCCTCTCGGACGCCCTCGCCGGCCGGGCCGGGAGCCCGCAGTCGAGCGGCAGCGTCGCCACCGTCACCACCACCCTGCGGGCGCAGCTCGCCGAGCTCGGCTACGAGCCGGCCGACGTGACCTACGTCGCCATGTCCCACCTGCACTACGACCACGCCGGCAACGCCAACGACTTCGCCGCGTCGACCTGGCTCGTGCAGCGCCCCGAGCACGAGGCCGCGTTCAGCGACGACCCCGCCGCGTACCGGTTCGACCCGCAGTACTACGGCGCCCTCGAGACGGCCGAGACCCTCATTCTCGACGGCGACCACGACGTCTTCGGCGACGGCTCGGTCGTGATCAAGTCGGCCCCCGGGCACACCCCCGGCCACCAGGTGCTGTTCGTCGACCTCGCCGAGTACGGCCCCGTCGTCCTCAGCGGCGACCTCTACCACTTCCCCGAGAGCCGGTCGCTCAAGCGGGTCCCCACGTTCAACTTCGACGCCGAGATGACCCTGGAGGCGATGGACCGCGTCGAGGACTTCCTGATCGAGACCGGCGCCCGGCTGTGGATCGAGCACGACATTGCGGAGAACGCGTTGCTGGACAAGTCGCCGGCGTATTACGAGTAGTGCTGCGGCATGACTGAATGTTCGGATAGGCGGTGCTGCCGATTCGCCGACGGATGCGCGCTGAAGCTCAAGTCGGTGTCCGAAAATTATGGCGTGACGGGCCAGTAGGAGTCTGCGCCATGGAACGGCGCAGACTTCCGTAGGGCCGGCCGGGCGGCAATCAGAGCCGCAGACGACGATTGCCGGCCGAGGCAGCCGCGATCGACCGATCAAAAGCAGCCGGCCCGCGTCTTCGCACCATCCCACCATGCGCCTCGAGGACCTTCGCCCGCGCTGCGCCGTCCGGGGCGTGCATCCCGACGGGGTGGTGACGGTGGTCAGCGTGCAGTGGTACGGCTCGGAGGCGATCGAGCTGACCTACAAGACGCCGGAAGGCGCCGTCGCCAACGAGCTGCTCTACCGTCACGACGAGGACCGGCTGGAGCTCGTCGCCGAGGGGCGCCCGTGGAGCTTCGACGGCGACGGCGCCCTGTTCCGGCTGGTGTCCGAGGCGCAGCGCATCCGCCTGGCCCACCTGTTCGACCCGGTCCTGGCCGTCCACACGTCGGTGGTCGAGCCGCTGCCGCATCAGATCACCGCCGTCTACGAGGCGATGCTGCCGCGCCAGCCGCTGCGCTTCCTGCTGGCCGACGACCCGGGCGCGGGCAAGACGATCATGGCGGGGCTCCTCATCAAGGAGCTCATCGCCCGCGGAGACCTGGCGCGGTGCCTCGTGGTCTGCCCCGGCGGCCTCGCCGAGCAGTGGCAGGACGAGCTGTACCGGCGGTTCCAGCTTCCCTTCGAGATCCTGACCAACGACAAGCTCGCAGCCGCGCACAGCGGGAACTGGTTCCTCGAGACCGACCTCGTCATCGCGCGGCTCGACAAGCTGTCGCGCGACGAGGTCGTGCAGCAGAAGCTGCAGGCGCCGGACGCGGGCTGGGACCTCGTGGTCTGCGACGAGGCCCACAAGCTGTCGGCGACGTTCTTCGGCGGCGAGATCAAGTACACCAGGCGCTACCGGCTCGCCCAGCGCCTGTCGGGGCTGACGCGGCACCTGCTGCTGATGACGGCGACGCCGCACAACGGCAAGGAGGAGGACTTCCAGCTCTTCCTCGCCCTCCTCGACGGCGACCGCTTCGAGGGCCGCTTCCGCGACGGCGTCCACACCGCGGACGTGTCGGACCTGATGCGCCGCATGGTCAAGGAGCGGCTGCTGAAGTTCGACGGCAGGCCGTTGTTTCCCGAGCGGATCGCGCACACGGTGCCCTACGAGCTGTCCGACGACGAGGCGCGGCTCTACACGGCGGTCACCGACTACGTGCGCGACGAGTTCAACCGGGCGGACGCGCTGGCCAACGCCAGGCGGGCGGGCACGGTGGGCTTCGCGCTGACGATCCTCCAGCGGCGGCTGGCCTCGTCGCCGGAGGCGATCCACCAGTCCTTGCGCCGCCGCCGGGAGCGGCTGGAGGGCCGCCTGCGCGAGCTGGAGGTACTCCAGCGCGGCGGGCCGCCGTCCGCCGCCGTCGCGTTCACGGCGCCGGAGCTGGACCCCGACGACGTGGCCGATCTCGACGACGCGCCGGAGCAGGAGGCCGAGGACGCCGAGGCCCGCATTCTCGACCAGGCGACGGCGGCGCGGTCGATCGCGGAGCTGAAGGCCGAAATCGAGACCCTGAAGCGGCTGGAAACCCTCGCCCTCGACGTGCGCCGGGCGGGTCGTGACACGAAGTGGCGCGAGCTCGCGAGCCTCTTGAGCGGCCTCTTCACGGCGGCGGGGCTCGCGGGTCAGGTGGGGGAGACCGACACCCCGTACGGCGCCGGCGAGATTCCGCCTCCCTCGCCGTCCCCGCGGCAGAAGCTGGTGCTCTTTACGGAGCACCGGGACACCCTGCGCTATCTGCACGAATGCATCACCACCCTGCTCGGCCGCGAGCAGTCGGTCGTCGTCATCCACGGCGGCATCGGGCGCGAGGAACGGCTGGCGGTGCAGGAGGCGTTCCGGCACGACCCGGAAGTGCGGGTGCTGCTGGCCACCGACGCGGCCGGCGAGGGCATCAACCTGCAGCGCGCCCACCTGATGGTGAACTACGACCTGCCGTGGAACCCGAACCGGCTGGAGCAGCGCTTCGGCCGCATCCACCGGATCGGCCAGACCGAGGTCTGCCACCTGTGGAACCTGGTCGCCGACGACACGCGCGAGGGCGACGTCTACCGGCGCCTCCTGGAGAAGCTGGAGCAGGCGCGGGAGACCCTCGGCGGCCAGGTGTTCGACGTGCTCGGGAAGCTGGAGTTCGAAGGGCGGCCGCTACGCGATCTGCTGCTCGACGCCATCCGCTACGGCGAGCAGCCCGAGGTGCGGGCGCGGCTCGACACCGCCGTCGACCAGACCCTCGATCCGGGCGCCATCCAGGACCTGTTGGAGGACCGGCAACTGGTGCACGACGCGATGGACGCCACGCGCGTGCAGCGCGTCCGCGAGGAGATGGAGCGGGCGGAGGCGCGCCGCCTGCAGCCGCACTACGTCGAGTCGTTCTTCCGCGAGGCGTTCCGGCGGCTCGGCGGCACGGCGCGGCAACGCGAGACGCGCCGCTACCAGGTCACGCACGTCCCGGCGCTGATCCGCGACCGGGACCGGGCGATGGGGATCGGCGAGCCCGTGCTGCCGCGCTACGAGCGCATCGCCTTCGAGAAGCCCCTCGTCGCCCCGCCGGGCCAGCCGCCGGCCGCCTTCGTCTGTCCCGGCCATCCCCTCCTCGACGCGGTCGTCGACGTGACCCTCGATCGCCACCGCGACCTGCTGAAGCGCGGCGCGGCGCTCGTCGACGAGCGCGACCCCGGCGCCGCGCCTCGGGTGCTCTTCTCCATCGAGCACGCGCTGCAGGACGGCAGCGTCACCCGCGCGGGCGACCGGCGGGTCGTCTCGAAGCGGGTGCTCTACGTCGAGATCGACGCCGACGGCGTCACGCGCCATCTGCACTACGCGCCGTATCTCGACTACCGGCCGCTGGCCGACGGCGATCCCGCGGTCGACGCGATCCTCGCCCGCGACGAGTGCGCGTGGATTGGCCGCGACCTGGAGGAGAAGGCTCAGGGCCACGCCGTCGCCCACGTCGTCCCCGAGCATCTCGCCGAGGTTCGCGACGCCCGCCTCGCGCTGATCGACAAGACCCGGGCGGCGGTGAAGGACCGTCTCACCAAGGAGATCTCGTACTGGGACCACCGCGCGGAGCAGCTCAAGCTCGACGAGGAGGCCGGCAAGACCGGCGCCCGCCTCAACTCGGGCGAGGCGCGCCGGCGGGCGGACACGTTGCAGGTCCGGCTGCGGAAGCGGCTCGACGACTTGAAACGGGAGGCGCAGGTCTCCCCCCGGCCGCCGGTCGTGCTCGGCGGACTGCTGGTCGTGCCGCGGGGGCTGCTCGACCTCATGGGCGGAGGTCCCGACCCGATTCCTCCTCCGCCGCCCGACACGCAGGCCTCCGCCGCGCGGGCGCGCGCCGTCGTGATGGACGTCGAGCGGAACCTCGGGTTCGAGCCGCAGGACCGCGAGTTCGAGAAGCTCGGCTACGACGTCGAGAGCCGCGACCCCGACAGCGGCAGGCTCCGCTTCATCGAGGTCAAGGGCCGCCGGAGCGACGCCGAGACGATCACCGTCACCCGCAACGAGATCCTCTACTCGCTGAACAAGCCGGACGACTTCATCCTCGCCATCGTCGAGTTCCGCGAGGACGACTCACACCGGGTGCACTACGTCCGGCGGCCGTTCCAGCGCGAGCCGGACTTCGGCGTGACGAGCGTGAACTACACGATGAAGGACCTGCTGGCCCGGGCGGAGGCGCCGCGGTAGGGGCGGCCGGAGGCTTGGACCTATGCGAGTGTGGAAGCGCGCGCTCGCGCAGTCCGGGCGGAGCGCCGGCCGCGACGATGCTCTCGGCCTCTTGAAGGCCCGGCGGCGAGTACACTTGGACGCGGAGCGACCGGATGCAGATCAAGTCGATCGAACTGAAGAACTACCGCCTGTTCCGCCATGCCACGTTCAAGGCGTTGCCACCCATGGCGACTCTCGTGGGGGCCAACGGCTCGGGCAAGTCAACGTTCTTCGACGTTCTGAGCTTCCTGAAGGATGCACTGACGCACAACGTGGCCCACGCGGTCGCTCGACGCGGCGGGTTTCGGGAGCTCGTCAGCCGAGGCGCATCTGGGCCCATTCAGATTACCATCGGGTTCCGGCAGCATGCCGGACCCCATACGATCTACCAACTGCAGATTGCCAACGAGGACGGGAGACCGATCGCGCTGTTCGAGGGCCTGGGCCTTGCCGGCGGGCTTCAAGATGACGAGTCACCCCGGCTGGTGACCATGTCGCACGGCCGGGGCACTGCCGTAGTCATCAAGGATCCTGGGGAGGATACTTCGCGCGTTGAGACACGAGACGTGAAACTCAAGGATCCCGGTTCGCTGGCGATCAAGGGACTGGGACAGTTCGAGGAGTTCGGAGCGGCGGCGGAGCTCAGCGCGTTGCTGGAGGGCTGGCACATTTCCGACTTCCACGTTCAAGACGCCCGGCCGAGCGCGGAGTCAGGCCACGCGGAGCACCTCTCGGCTCGTGGCGACAATATGGCCCAGGTGGCCCAGTTTCTGTATGAGCATCACCCGGACCGATTCCAGCGCATTCTGGACGTAATGCGCACGCGGGTGCCCGGGGTCACCTCCGTCGAAGCCAGGCCCACTGTGGACGGCCGTCTCGTGCTGCGCTTCCAGGACGGCAACTTCGAGGATCCGTTCATTGCCCGTTACGTGTCTGACGGGACGATCAAGATGTTCGCGTACTTGATCCTGCTTCACGATCCGAAGCCCCATTCCCTGTTGGCCGTGGAAGAGCCGGAGAACCAGCTCTATCCGGCTCTGCTTCGCGAGCTGGCCGAAGAGTTCCGTGACTACGCGCAGCGCGGCGGGCAGGTGTTCGTGTCGACCCACTCACCGGACTTCCTCAACGGCGCCAAGCTGGAAGAGATCTACTGGCTGGTCAAGAGAGATGGGTTCGCAACCGTGCGGTGTGCTTCCGAGAGCAAGCTGTTGCGTGACCTTTACGCGGAGGGCGATCTGCCCGGCGCCCTCTGGAAGCAGCGACTCTTCGAAGGGGCGGATCCGGAGTGAACCGACTCGTTCTGCTCCTCGAGGAGGAGTCGATGCGGGTACTCCTCGACGGACTGCCACTACTGTCCCACACACCTTCAAATAAAGGCGGCTTGGACCTTCCAAATCTGGTAGAATAATTTAGCCACAAGTCATTCCAAAGACAGGAGATCCAAGCCGTGGCCCATCATAACACAGTCTTCGCGCAACTCCTCAGGTTCCTCCCGAGACATGAATTCGACGCCGAGGCGCGCGAGCACCAGTGCGGTCAGGGGCTGCGCGTCATGAGCCGCTGGGCGCAGTTCGTGGCCCTTGGCTTGGCGCAGCTAACGGGCCGACAGAGCCTGCGGGACATCGTGAGCAACCTCGGCGCCCAGGGGCGCAAGCTCTACCATCTCGGCGTGGGAACCGTCAGTCGCTCGTCGTTGGCGCGCGTCAATACCGAGCAGCCGTACACGCTCTACGAAGCGCTGTTCGGACGCCTGTTGAGCCGCTGCCAGGAACGCGCGCCGAGGCACGGCTTTCGGTTCAAGAACAAGTTGTACTCCGTCGATGCGTCCACCATCGATCTGTGTCTGTCGGTCTTCCCGTGGGCGTCGTTTCGACGCACGAAGGCGGCCGTCAAGCTGCACGTCGGACTGGATCACGGCGGCCATCTGCCGACTTTCGTCAGTGTGACCGACGGCAAGACCGCCGACGTCACGGCGGCCCGCATCTGGGAGTTTCCGGCCGGCAGCGTGGTCGTGGCGGACCGCGCGTATCTGGACTTCAAGTGGTTCCATCAGTTGCAGGCGCGGGGCGTGACCTTCGTGACGCGCCTGAAGCGGGGCGTGCGGTATCGGGTCACGGAAGCGCACGCCGTCCGCCCCGGGACCGGGGTCATCAGCGACGAGACGATCGAGCTGACGAGCGCGCGTGGCCGCAAGGCATATGGTGAGCCGCTACGGCGGGTGGTCTACAAGGACCCGGAGACGAAGAACCGGTACGTGTTCGTGACCAACAACACGACATGGGTGGCCAAGACGATTGCGGACATCTACAAATCGCGGTGGCAGATCGAGCTGTTTTTCAAGTGGATCAAGCAACATCTGAAGGTGAAGCGGTTCGTGGGCCGGTCGAAGAACGCGGTCTTGACGCAGTTGTGGGTGGCGATGTGCATGTACCTGCTGTTGGCGTATCTGAAGTTCCTCATGCGAGTGAGCTGGAGCCTTTACAAGATGCTGCAGGTGCTCCAGCTCAACCTGTTTGAACGTCGGCCACTCCTGGATCTTCTCACGACGCCGTCGCCGCCGGGTCCTGACCCTCCCGACCCCCAGTTGTCGCTGACGTGGGCCTAAAATCGCCAAAAATGTGGGACACTAGTGACGGACTGCTGCCCCGGCTGTTTCCGGGTTTGCGCTTCCAATGCGTGCCGCACGAGGGGAAGAGCGATTTGGAGCGCAGCATCCCGCGCAAGCTCCGCGGGTGGCGTGAGCCCGGCGTACGGTTCATGGTCGTCAGGGACAACGACGGCGGGGACTGCCGCGTCCTGAAGGATGATCTGCGGGGGCTCTGCCAAGCCGGAAGGCGGGACGATACGCTGCTCCGGATCGCATGTCAGGAACTGGAAGCATGGTATCTGGGCGAGCCGGACGCGCTCGCCGACGCGTTCGGCGATGAAGCGTTGCGGAGCATCGGGCGGAAGGCGAGATTCAGAGAACCGGATTCCGTGCTTCGCCCGTCCGACGCGGTCGAGCAACTGGTGCCGGAGTTCCAGAAGGTGTCCGGCGCGAGACGGATGGCGCAGCATCTGACCCGCGAACGCAATCGGTCGACCAGCTTCCGGGTGTTCGTGGCCGGAATCGAGACCGTCGCTGCCGATCTGGCGCGCGAAGATGCGGGCAGCGGGTAGCACGAGCCCGGTCGCGAAACGAGGAAACCAAGAGGATGGCGACAACGAACCACGAACGGGTCGGCAAAGCGCTCGAGCTGCTGAAGGCGGGCCTCGGGCCGTTCGTCGACCGCGAGGTCGACGGGGCGGTCAAGGCGCAGCGGGTGAGTGCGGCGACGCTGCGGCAGTTCGTCGACGACCCGAGGATCGGCAACCGGCCGGTGACCGAGTGGGACGTCGCGGCGCTCCTCAAGCTGATGTGGGAGACGTGGAACGACGTGTTCCGCAGCATCCTGGGGCCGGCGGAGCGCGGCTTCGTCGGTGAGTTGCGCGGTCATCGCAACCGCTGGGCGCACCAGGAGCTCTTCTCCAGCGACGACGCGTACCGCGCGCTCGACACGACGGGGCGCCTCCTGACGGCGGTGTCCGCGCCGCAGGGGGCGGACGTCGAGAAGCTCAAGATGGAGCTGCTGCGCGTCCGCTTCGACGAGCAGGCGCGGGGGGAACGCCGCAAGCAGTCGGGCCTGGCCATCGGGGGCGCGGCCGCGGCCCTGAAGCCGTGGCGCGAGGTGGTGACGCCGCACCCGGACGTGGCGAGCGGCCGTTACCAGCAGGCGGAGTTCGCGGCGGATCTCTGGCAGGCGTATCTGCACGACCATCCCGAACTGGAACGTCCGGGCCGGGATGGCGCGTCGGATGCGCGTCGCCGAACACCGACCGACGAATACTGCGATCCGGTCGAGTTCTTCCGGCGCACCTACCTGACCGAGAGCCTCAAGGGAATGCTCGCCGGCGCGATGCAGCGGCTCGCCGGCGGGAGCGGCGACCCGGTGGTGCAGTTGCAGACCAACTTCGGCGGCGGCAAGACGCACTCGATGCTTGCGCTGTACCACCTCTGTTCCGGGGTCGCGCCGAGCGAGCTGGCCGGCGTCGACGCGCTGATGCGGGACGCCGGCGTGTCGGCGCTGCCGAGGGTGAACCGTGTGATCCTGGTCGGCAACCGCATCTCGCCCGGCAATCCGGTCACGAAGCCGGACGGCACGGTGACGCGGACGCTGTGGGGCGAGCTGGCGTGGCAGTTGGGCGGCGCCGCGGCGTATGCGCGCATCGCCCAGGACGACGAGCACGCCACGAGCCCCGGCGACGTCCTGCGGCAGCTCCTGGTCGAATACGGGCCGTGCCTGATCCTGATCGACGAGTGGGTCGCCTACGCACGCCAGCTTCACGATCAGAGCGACCTGCCGGCGGGCGGCTTCGAGACGCAGTTCACGTTCGCCCAGGCGCTCACCGAATCGGTGAAGCTGGCCGGCAACTGCCTGCTGGTGGTCAGCCTGCCGGCGTCGGATTCCACCGGTTCGCCGCACACGCAGGCCGACGACGTCGAGGTGGGCGGCCAGCGCGGACGCGAGGCGCTGGACCGGCTGCGCAACGTCGTCGGGCGCATCGAGTCGTCGTGGCGTCCGGCCAGCGCCGAGGAAGGCTTCGAGATCGTCCGCCGGCGGCTGTTCGAGCCGTCCGCCGACCCGGCGCAGTTCAAGGATCGCGACGTCGTCGCGCGCGCGTTCGCCGACCTGTACCGCGGCCAGCACCAGGAGTTCCCGGCGGAGTGCCGCGACGCCGACTACGAGCAGCGGATCAAGGCCGCGTACCCGATCCACCCCGAGGTCTTCGACCGCCTGTACAGCGACTGGTCGACGCTGGTGACGTTCCAGCGCACCCGCGGCGTGCTGCGGCTGATGGCGGCGGTCGTCCACAGCCTCTGGGAGAAGGGCGACCGGAACCCGCTCATCCTGCCCGCCAACCTGTCGATCGACGATCCGCAGGTGCAGTTCGAGCTGACCCGCTACCTGCCGGACCACTGGGTGCCGGTGATCGAGAAGGACGTCGACGGCCCGAGCGCCCTGCCGCAACGGATCGACCGCGAGGTGGCCAACCTGGGCAAGTTCTCGGCCTGCCGGCGGGTCGCGCGCGCCGTCTATCTCGGGTCGGCGCCGGCGGCGGGGGCGTCGCAGCGTGGACTCGAGGACCGGCGCATCAAGCTCGGTTGCGTGCTCCCCGGCGAATCGCCCGCCGTCTTCGGCGACGGCCTGCGGCGGCTGGCCGCGGCGGCGACCTACCTGTACCAGGACGGCCCCCGCTACTGGTACGACACGCGGCCGACCGTGACCAAGCTGGCCGAAGACCGCGCCGAGCAGTTGCGTCGCGACCGGGACAAGGTGGCGCAGGCGATCGGGGCGCGGCTGCGCGCCGCCCTGCGCGAGACCGGCGGCTTCAGCCGGATCCATGCGGCCCCGCGGTCCGGGTCCGACGTGCCGGACGAGCGCGAGACCCGTCTGGTGGTGCTCGACGTCGACCACCCGCATCATCGGGACGCGGGCTCCCCGGCGGAAAAGGCGGCCGCCGCCATCCTCGAGACCCGGGGGACCACGCCGCGGCTCTACCGCAACACCCTCGTCTTCCTGGCGCCGGACCAGTCGCGCCTCCAGGACCTGGACGAGGCGGTGCGGCGGCACTTGGCCTGGAAATCGATTCTCGACGAGCGGGAGTTGCTCGATCTCTCGCCGCACCAGGTGAAGCAGGCAGAGACGCAGCACGACGCCGCCGACGAGGCCGTTGCGGCGCGGTTGCCCGAAACGTACCAGTGGCTGCTGGCCCCGGTCCAGGCGAAGCCGGCCGATCCGGTCACCTGGGAGGCGGCCCGCCTCACCGGACAGGGCGCCCTGGCGGCGCGGGCCGCGCGCCGCTTGAAGGGCGACGATCTGCTGGCGGCGAGCTTCGCCGGCACCCGTCTGCGGATGGAGCTCGACAGGATACCGCTCTGGCGCGGCAACCACGTAGCGGTCCGCCAGGTCGTCGAGGACTTCGCGAGCTACCTCTACCTGCCGCGCCTTCAGGATCCGGACGTGCTGCTGAACGCCGTCGCCGGCGGCGTGGGGCTGCTGACCTGGGCCGACGACAGCTTCGGCTACGCGGACCGCGTCGACGAGCCCGCCGGCCGGTACGTCGGCCTGCGCGGCGGGCAGGCGATCCCGGTCGCGGACGTGGATGCCGCGGGGGTGATCGTCAAGCCGGACGTCGCGCGGCGGCAGCTCGACGCGGAACGTCCACCAGTCGTACCGCCGGCAGGGGGCGACGGGGACGGACCGACCGTAACGCCGCCGAAGCCCGACCCGGACCCGCCGCCGCCCGACCCGCGGCCGACGCGGTTCCACGGCAGCGTTTCACTCGATGCCACTCGCACCGGACGAGATGCAGGCCGCATCGCCGACGAGGTGATCACGCATCTGGCCGGTCTCGTGGGAGCCGACGTGAGGGTGACGCTGGAGATCGACGCCGACATTCCCGCCGGCGCCCCCGATCACGTCGTGCGCACGGTGACCGAGAACAGCCGCACGCTGAAGTTCGACAGCCACGGGTTCGAGCGGGAGTAGCCTGACGGCGGCGACGCCGGGCAGAACTTCGAGCCTCACAATCGCCTCCAGCGATTGATCAGCGTCTTCAGCCCCGTCAGCAACTCGCCGATCGTGTTGTTCTCGGCTTCCCGCCGGCCGACGATCCGGGCCACTTCGGGGACGGTGCGTTCGAGCCGGTCCGCCAGGGCGGTGATGGAGACCTTGGCGGCGTCCTGTTGCCGCACCCTTCCATCGAACAGTCGCTCCATGTCGTGCATGGTCTTCCGCATGTCGGCCGCCGTCAGGCCGAGCCGGACCGCGTATTCGTCGGGCCGCTTGCGTACGCGCTCCCACAGCCACTGTTCCGGCGGGCCGTCGCCCGGCAGAAACAGCAGTTGCACGGCGCGGCCATGCCGCTCGGCGACCGCCTGCAATTTCTCTTCCAGCGCCCGGGAATCGCCGTCGAGGACCAGGATGAAGCCGGAGAGCTTGTTGAACTTCGCCAGCGTGCGGACGTGACCCGAAAACTCGTCCCGCCCCGTGTTGCGCCCGATGACGACGTCGCCGTGGAGCAGGCCCAGTTCGACGTTGAGCACGTCGAATACGCCGCGAATCACGCCCTCGGCGACGGCGTCTTCGCACAGTATGGAGAGCTGGTCCTGCGACGTTCCGTACAGCGCCTTCTGGAAGATGTCGCGCCAGGCGGGCGCGCGGCGCACCTGTCCGGTCTCGTCGTCGCGATCGAGGAAAATCCGGGCTTCCGGAGGCACGCTGTCGAGGACGACGCGGCTGTGCGACGCCACGATGATCTGCAGTCCCTGCCGCAGGGCGCTGCGCTGCAGTTCCAGCATGGCCTGCTGCTGCGTGTAGGGATGAAGCCCGGTGTCCAACTCGTCGATCAGGACGAGCGCGTTCTGGAGCCGGGAGACGTCCTTCGAGATGCGCAGGATCGAGCGTTCTCCGGACGACATGTGGAACTCGGAGTACCGGGCCTCCCCGATGCCTTCGATCTCGGCGAACAGCAGGTCGTTCGTGCGGCCGCTGACGAGAGTCAGGTTGCTGTAGCGCCACGGCAGAATGCGGTGGGCGAAGATCAGCAGCTCGGGATCGAGCGTCTCGGTCGCGACCGGCTTCCGTCCGAGCTGGAGGACGCTGCGGACCTCGGAGGGATTGGTGAGGTTGGCGAGGGTGCGCAGATAGACCGGTCGCTCGGGCTGGCTGCCGCCGTTCCGACCCGGGAAGCTGCGTTTCCACGACCTGCGCCGCCCCCAGGTCATGGAGAGGTCATCGCCTTGGTGCAGGTACTGGAACTCGATCCGGGTCTGTTGGGGCGCATCCGACGCCACGCCCTGCTGCCGGCTGGTGAAGTCGGGGAACAGGCTGCCGGGAGCGAAGTCCCTTGGACTCCCTCCGGGGACCTGGTAGGCGCAGGCGCACGCGAACAGCACGGTGGACTTGCCGCAGCCGTTGGGTCCTGCGAGGACGGACACCGGATACTCGAAGGGAATCCGGAGGTCCCAGATGCCGCGCAGCCTCTTGATGCGGAGTGCCGTCAGCGCCTCTTCGCGGTGCCCGTTGGTGGCGCGAAGCGCGTCCCAGACCTCGCGCAACTCCCTGGCGATCAACGACATGTGCTGCTCCCGCGGAGGTAGCCCGTGTCATCGACGACTGCGCTCATGCGTCGTCCCCGTCCCCGTCGCCGAACAGGGCGCCCTGTTCCGTGCTCGCCCTGGCGGCGATGCGGCTGATCTCGGGCCAGCTCTGCACCAGCCCGTTGTAGGCCAGGGCCTCGGCAGGCCGCTTCCGGCGCTCGCACAGGGTATAGAGCCGGTAGCACAATTCACGGGCCGCCTCGCCCCGGCCGGGCAGCTTCCGCACCAGCGCCGCCGCCGCCAGCTCGCCGCCCAGCTCCAGCACACGGACCAGATGATGGACCGTCTCCCACGCGGTCAACCGCCCGTCGGTCTCGGGGTCCCAGTCCGCTCGCAATTCCCGCGGCCGGAGCAGCCAGACCTGCCCGCCCCTGGACTTCAGGATACCCGCCTCGACCATCCCCGCGACGCTGGTGTTCTTGGCCTTGGAGAGCGTCTCGGCGTCACCGTAGTCGCCGTCGTCGAAGCCGTGCTGCTCGAACCACGCGAGCGCCCAGCGGCTGTCGGCGTCGAAGTCGCCTTCTTGCTCTGCGAGCACCTCGTCGAGAGTCTGGTTGATCAGCGCCAGCGCCTCGCGCACCGACATCGGGTTGCCCGCCGCGTCGAGCACCTGCGCGTGGCGGGTGTAAACCGCCATCCCGGGGCCGATGGCGGCCTGGGCGAGATCGACGGGGGCGACGTTGCCGGTCTGGAGGAGGCGCAGCGCCCGCGGCAGCTCGGAGCGGAGCGCCGTCAGGAACTCGCGGCGGGTGGCGGCGGGGGCGTCGTCAGGACGGCGGCGGCAGACGAGGACGACGCTGGAAGCGAGGGCGTTGACCCCGATGCTGATGGAGCGAGCGCTCCGCTCCGTCCGCATCGGCCATGTGCCCGTGATCGCGAATCCCGACCGGATCACCGCATCCAGAAACGTCTCCCAGCCAGTGCTCGCCGTTCCGGAATCCCTCTTCGTTTCCGATTGCTTGAACGCATAGTAGATGGTGACAGGGAATCCAGGATGGGTTTGCTCCGCGAGACGGCGCATCGCCCGGGTCATCCCCTCAAGGAAGAAAGTCTCCGCCGCTTCCTTGCCTCCATGGCGATACGGGGTGGCCACCAACTCTTCGGTCTTCGGCACGGCCAGCGTCGCGAACAGCTCGGGGAACGACGGCCTCAAGGTGCGACGTAGCCAGACGTAGAAGAAGTCCGACAGGTCAGCGTAGCCGATGTTGTCGTAGTACGGTGGGTCCGTGGAAACGAGCGCGTTTGCAGCCGATGACTGAGCGGCGGCGTCTGCTTGCCCTGCGAATCCAGTATGGTTCTGGGGCAGATAATCGAGCGCCTCCGCTACCCAGGCCAAGCAAGCGCTTGCCCAGTTTCCGCAGGATGAACTGAATGGATTCGCCTCGGCATAGTCCCAGACCATCGGCAGGGCCTGCCGGGCGAATGTGCCGCGCGTGGCCTCAACGCCGTTGCGCCAACTTACGATCGTGGACCACGCATCTACGGCTCTGCTCGCACTCAGTCCCAGATACACCCCGACAGCGTCGGCGTACGCGGTCGCCCCCGTGCCGCCGTCGCGCAGGGGCCGCTCGTCGTCGGAGGGAAGTGGTTGTCCAGAGTGCGCGGGTGCCCCACCAGGCGTCCCTCCCGCACCGTCGTCTCGCGGGCCGGAGGCCCGCGCACCCCTCCGCGCACCCAGCCAGTCGCGCCGGACGCGCGCTGCCGCCTCGCTCACCAGATCGGAGAAAGTCGTCAGGGCGACGAGTTGGCGGGGGGTGAAGAGGTCGCAGTACCTTGTCAGCCCGTACAGCACGACCCAGAAGTTGCGCGGATCGTCGGGCAACGATTGTTCCGGCCGCCAACCCGGCATCGCCTGTTCTGCCGCGCTCTCGTGGTCAGCGCTCGGTGTCAGATAGACCCGACCGCGATCGCCCGCCGCCACGATTCCCATGAGCCGCGCGCCAATCCGCTTGGCTTGCCCCTCGGCCTTGATGTAGTCACCCGCGATCGGCGAACCCGACATCAGACACCGGAAGTTCGCCCCGCGCGACAGCTTCGTTCCCGCCCTGGCCGCGTCCACGTCCGGCGGCGCACCGACTTTCACCGCGAACCGATACCCCCGGCCCTCGATCACCGGCTCGACGTACGCCGCCTTCCCCTGCTTCGTCGACAACATGAACGTCGACGCCAGCGGCACGTCCACATCGGCGAAGGCCGGGTTCGGGCTCTTCACCGTCCGCGCCCACAGCCACGCGATGACCGTGAGCTCCCGGCCCTGATAGGGCCTCAGGTCCGGTCGCTCGCGCACCATCTCCGGCGTAATCTCGACCGGCGGATACAGATGCCCGATCCGCCGCTCCGCCTCCTCGCGCATCCACCGCCCGTAGTGACGCACGTCGGCAGCCAGCCCCTGCGCGCCCCGCCAGGTCTTCGCGACCACCATCCGATCCGCCCGCGCCGCGGGGTTCACCGGCGGCCGGCCGGCGAACCGCGGCGGGACCTCGATCATCGCCTTGTTGATCAGCACCGCCACCGGGTTCAGGTCGCTGGCGTGCGCCTCCAGCCCCAGCCGCTGCGCTTCGAGCGGCAGGCTGCCGCCGCCCGCGAACGGGTCGTGGAAGGCCGGCAACCGGTGTCGGTCGAACAGCGCCGCCGCGCGCGGATGGTCGGCGTGCTCCGCGCAGGACCGGCGCCAGCTCTGCCGGATCTCCCGCCGCGCCGATTCCAGCACGTCCTCGTTGGTGGTGTTCTCCCAGAGAACCAGTGCTCTGAGGATCCCGAACAGGCGCTCGCGTTCGAGTTCCGCCGCGACCTCGCCGAGCGCCCGCCGGTCGCCGGGGTCACCCGACACCGCGCCGGCCGCAGCGTTCCCGCTTCCCCCGGCGTCCGCGCGGCCCGCGGACGCAGCACCGTCGGCCCGGCGCTTCTTCAGCGCCCGCAACGCCGCACGCTTCTTCACCGGGTCCGACAGCAGCACGTCGACGTACTCGGACGGGTCGTCGACCATCTGCGCGAAAATGACCGCCCGCGCCGCCGCGAGGGGACGCCGCGCCCACCACAGGTGCAGCGTGCTTGGATGCCCGTGCCGGATCGACTTCTCGCGCCCCGCCGCCGCGTTGATCGCGTCGAGCGGCAGCGCCACCTCGATGAGCTTCCTGCGCACGGGTTTCGCGGCCACTGAAGACATCACCAGTCGCCCAGCGGGTCGAGGACGGTCAGGAACGGGAAGCGACGGAACCCCGCGTCGCGGGTGCAGATGCGGCTGACGCCGTGCTCGCGCATCAGCACCGCGGTGTGCGCGTCGTGCATCACGCTGCCGCGCAGGTCGGGCAGTTCCGCCAGGTCTGCGCAAGGACGGCCGCATGACGCGGCGTCGCCACGAGTACGTCGAATCCGGGTGAACCCATCAGCGTGTGGACGAGACTCCAGGCCGCCGAGACGGTCCACGGCGACCGGAACACGCGGGGATGGGTGCTGACCCGGAGGAACTCGTAGCAGACGCTCCAGGTGAGATAGGCCGGCGCGGAATCACGGCGTGCGTCGTCCAGGCGACGGCGGCACGCCGTACCCAGGTCGGAGCGCCGGTCGGCGGCGTGGAGGAGTACGTTGGTGTCGAAGACCAGCACTATTCCTCGTCATTCTTCCATCGCGCGGTAGAGCGCATCGCGGTCGTCGATGTCGACCAGATGGCCGCCGCCGTCCCACGTCGGCAGCGGAGGCAGAGTCTCGGGCGGTTGCGTGGAGTCTTCCGGCGCGGCGAGGACGCGGCGCAGTCCGGCTTCGACCAACGCGGACATGGTGGTTCCGCGCCGCGCTGCCTCTTCGCGCAGCCGCTGCATGACCGAGGCGTCGATGTTGAGGGTCGTCTTCATATGGAAAACCATACCACGCCGCGGACGAGACTCGCCCGCGAAACGCGGTTCGAAACCGTGGCCGAGGAGGTCTTCCGGCGTTACGGACGCCGCTGGAAGCCGCGCACCCTCGCGGTGAACCGGTCGTACCTGCGCAACCAGATCCTGCCCTGGTTCCGCGGACGACGCGTCGCCGGCATCACGCGCCGGGACGTGCAGCGCTGGTTCGCCGCCCTGCACGCGACGCCGGCCGCGGCGGACCGCTCGCTCCCGATCCTGTCGACGATCATGCGCCAGGCGGAGGTCTACGGCTGTCGGCCCGCGGACAGCAACCCGTGCACGGGCCTCCGGCGCTACCGGCGACGGGGGCGGGAGCGGTTCCTGACCGTTGCCGAGACCCGCCGCCTCGGCGCGGCGCTGGGCGCGCGGGAGCCGTCCGCCCCCCTGCCCGCGGCGGTGGTCCGCCTGCTGCTGTTGACCGGCTGTCGCCAGAGCGAGATCAGGACATTGCGCTGGCGGGACTATCGCGAAGGCCATCTGTTCCTGCCCGACGGCAAGACGGGACCGCGGACGGTATGGCTGTCGTCGGCCGCCCGGCTGGTGCTCGCCCGTCTGCCGCGGACACACCGCTGGGTCTTCCCCGCGTCGAAGGGAGACGGTCCGCTGTCGACGGAAACGCTGTACGGCTGCTGGCGCGCCGTGCGCGCGGCGGCGGGCCTGCCCGACGTCCGCCTGCACGACCTGCGCCACAGCTATGCGAGCTTCGCCCTTCGGCGGGGCGAGACGGTCCCGAGCATCGGCCGCCTGCTGGGGCACCGCGACCCGGAGACCACCCTGAAGTACACCCACTTCGCCGATGCGCTCGCGCGCGAAGCGGTCGAGACCGTCGGCGCGGTCCTGGAGGCTGAATGACGGCGCCGACGTTCGAGGATTTCGTCGCGGGTCCCTGGAGGACAGCCTGCTACGACCGCTGCAAGCCGTCGACCCGCCGGCGCATGGACGGCGCCCTGCAGACGCAACTGCTCCCGGTCTTCTGGGCGCGACCGCTCGATCGGATCCGCCCGGCGGCGGTCCATCAGTGGTTCGACGACTACAGCCGGGCTGCGCCCGGCGGCGCGAACCGCACGCTGGACGTATTGCGGCAGATCCTGAACCATGCCGTCGCGTGCGGCCATCTCGCCGCCAATCCGACCCGCGGCGTGAAGCGCAATCCACGCCCGAAGCCCACCCGCTTCCTGTCGCGGACCGAGGTCGACCGCCTGCATGCCGCGTTGGACGCCCATCGAGGGCGCGGTTCGGGCCGGCAGCAGGCGGACGTCATCCGCCTGCTGCTCCTGACCGGGTGCCGGAAAGGCGAACTCGTGCGCCTGCGCTGGTCCGAGGTCGACGGCGACACCCTGCATCTGAAGGACGGCAAGACGGGTCCGCGGACGGTCTTCCTGAACGCACCGGCCCGGGCCATCCTCGCCCGCCAGCCCCGGACGGGAGGCGCGTGCGTCTTTCCCTCGCCGGTCGATTCGTCGCTGCCCCGCTCGACCGAACTGTCGCTCTGGCGCAAGGTGCGCCGGCAGGCCGGGCTCGACGACGTGCGGCTGCACGACCTGCGGCATACCTTTGCGAGCCACGCGGTGCTGCGGAACGTACCTCTGCCGGTGGTCTCGCGCCTGCTCGGGCACCGCCGGGTCCGGACGACCCTGCGCTACGCCCACGTCAGCGACCGGGAGATCGAAGCGGCGGCGGAACGGATCGGCGTCGCCATCGCGGAGATCCTGGTCGAGCCGGCGCCGCCCGTGCCGGGCCGGCATCCGGATACCGCCCTCCAGGCGGGCGGCATTGACGTATTGGCATAGATACGGGAATATTGCGTGCATGAAGACGACCGTCGACATTCCAGACGCCCTCTACCGTCAGGCGCGGATTCGCGCGGCCGAAACGGGCACGACACTGCGCGCGCTCCTGGTGAACACCCTGGCCGACGCGCTGGGGCGTCACGGCTCGCCGGCCGGCGACCTGCCGCGCCGAAGCCGTTTCGAGGTCGACGAGCGCGGCTGGCCGGTTCTCGGGCGGGTCCCCGGGGACACCACCGTCATCACCGACGATTTCGTGAGTCGATCGCGCGCGCGAAGGGGTCTGATGTCGGGTTTTCTGCTCGACGTCAACGTGCTGATCGCCCCGTGCGGACTCGCGCCAATATCATCAGCGTTGCCGCCGTTGGGAGACAGGCCGTGCGGACGCTTTCCTGTGCACCTGCCCCTTGACCGAGAACGGATTTCTTCGCATTTGCGGTCATCCCGACTACCCCGGCGGACCCGGTTCGCCCGGCGAGGCGTTGATCGAGCTGCGCCACCTGCTGGCCTTTCCGTCTCACCGATTCCTGCCGGCCGACGTCACCGTGGCGCACGCCCCGACATTCGGGTCGCTCAGCGGCGTGTCGCCGAAACAACTGTCCGACCTGTATCTGCTCGCGGTTGCCGTCCGACACGGTGTGCAGTTCGCCACGCTGGATGAGTCGGTGCCCGCGTCGCTGATCTCCGGCGGTTCGGCCGCCCTGCACGTGATTCCACCCGGGCAGGCATCGCGGGTGACAGACTCGTGCATGGGAGAGGCGCCAGCCGGACCCCGGTGTTCGAGTGCGATAGCTGGAGCAGCGGTTGAAGCGGGTATGCGAATGCGCGTGCGCAAGAAGCTGATCGAGGTCGCCCTGCCGCTCGACGCGATCAACGCGGCATCGGCGCGTGAGAAGTCGATCCGCCACGGCCATCCCTCCACGCTGCACCTGTGGTGGGCGCGCCGGCCGCTGGCGGCGGCGCGGGCGGTCATTTTGGCGCAGATGGTCGACGACCCGTCCGAGTACGTCGACGTGCTGCTGTCGGACCCGGTGAAGAAGCGTGCGGCGTTGCGGGCGCTGAAGAAGCGCCGGGCCGACGGTGCTGCGTCCGCGGGCCGCGCGGACGCCGGGGGAAGCGGGAACGCTGCGGCCGGCGCGGTGTCGGGTGACCCCGGCGACCGGCGGGCGCTCGGCGAGGTCGCGGCGGAACTCGAACGCGAGCGCCTGTTCGGGATCCTCAGAGCACTGGTTCTCTGGGAGAACACCACCAACGAGGACGTGCTGGAATCGGCGCGGCGGGAGATCCGGCAGAGCTGGCGCCGGTCCTGCGCGGAGCACGCCGACCATCCGCGCGCGGCGGCGCTGTTCGACCGACACCGGTTGCCGGCCTTCCACGACCCGTTCGCGGGCGGCGGCAGCCTGCCGCTCGAAGCGCAGCGGCTGGGGCTGGAGGCGCACGCCAGCGACCTGAACCCGGTGGCGGTGCTGATCAACAAGGCGATGATCGAGGTCCCGCCGCGGTTCGCCGGCCGGCCGCCGGTGAACCCCGCGGCGCGGGCGGATCGGATGGTGGTCGCGAAGACCTGGCGGGGCGCGCAGGGGCTGGCTGCCGACGTGCGTCACTACGGGCGGTGGATGCGCGAGGAGGCGGAGCGGCGGATCGGGCATCTGTATCCGCCGGTCGAGATCACGTCGGAGATGGTGCGGGAACGCCCGGACCTGAAGCCGTATCAGGGCCGGGAGCTCACTGTCATCGCGTGGCTGTGGGCGCGGACGGTGAAGAGTCCCAACCCGGCCTTCGCCGACGTGGACGTGCCGCTGGCGTCGACGTTCATGTTGTCGACGAAGCAGGGGAAGGAGGCATACGTCGAGCCGGTGATCGAGGGCCGGGGGTATCGGTTCGCGGTCAAGGTCGGTGCGCCGCCGGACGTGGACGCGGCCAGGGCGGGAACGAAGCTGTCGCGCGGGGCGAACTTCCGGTGTCTGATGTCGGGTTCGCCGATCGCGGGTGACTACATCAAGGCCAAGGGGCAGGCCAAGCGGATGGGCGCGCGGCTGATGGCGATCGTCGCCGAGGGCAATCGCGGCCGCGTCTATTTGGCGCCGACGATCGAGCACGAAGAAGCGGCACGGCAAGCGGTTCCAGTGTGGCGACCGGAATTGAACATGCCTCGTGACCGCCGGTGGTTCTCACCGCCGCTCTACGGACTTCCGACCTACGGCGACTTGTTCACGCCCCGCCAGCTCGTGGCGCTGACGACGTTTTCCGACCTGGTAGGAGAAGCGACGGAGCGCGTCCGCCGTGACGCGGCAGCGGCGGGGCTGCCCGACGACGACCGGCCGTTGCGCGAGGGCGGCGCGGGCGCGGCGGCGTACGCCGACGCTGTCGGGGTGTATCTGGCGTTCGCGTTGTCGAAACTCGCAGACCGGGGATCGACAATCTGTACGTGGTTCACGGAGCGGGATTCAACGCGAAACACCTTCGCCCGACAGAGCATCCCGATGACGTGGGACTATGCCGAGTTGAACACACTTCTCAGCGGAACAGGCAGTTTTCTGGGTGCTGTCGATTGGACCGCGGAGAGTATTGACGGGGTTGCCGCCAGGTACGGTTCGCCCCTTGGTACCGCTACTCAAGCTGATGCGGGTAGCCAGGCACTGAGCGCGGACAGAGTCGTCTCCACCGACCCGCCCTACTACGACAATATCGGCTATGCAGACCTGTCGGACTTCTTCTACGTCTGGCTCCGCCGCTCCTTGAAGCCGACGTTCTCGGACCTGTTCGCCACCCTCGCGGTGCCGAAGGCCGAAGAGCTGGTTGCCACGCCGTATCGTCACGGAAGCAAGGAGGCGGCGGAGACCTTCTTCCTCCGTGGCATGACGCAGGCGTTGCGTCGACTCGCGGAACAGGCACATCCCGGGTTCCCGGTCACCATCTACTACGCCTTCAAGCAGTCGGAACGGAAGGGCGAAACTGAAATCGCGAGCACCGGCTGGGAGACGTTCCTGGACGCCGTGATCCGGTCCGGCTTCGCCATCACCGGCACGTGGCCGATGCGCACCGA
The DNA here is from genome assembly GCA_965215105.1 of Vicinamibacterales bacterium. Classification (GTDB taxonomy): domain Bacteria; phylum Acidobacteriota; class Vicinamibacteria; order Vicinamibacterales; family UBA8438; genus JAJEEA01. The sequence goes on along the minus strand of OZ244051.1, from coordinate 2,611,390 downwards.
ACTCGGCAACCGGATGATCGGCATGGGCACCAACGCCCTCGCCTCCAGCATCGTCCTCGTCTGCCGCGGCCGTCCCGCCGACGCGCCGGCGGCCACGCGGCGCGAGTTCGTGACCGTCCTCCGCGCAGAGTTGCCGCGGGCGCTGCATCTCCTCCAGACCGGCAACGTCGCCCCCGTCGACCTCGCCCAGGCCGCCATCGGCCCCGGGATGGCGGTTTACACCCGCCACGCCAGGGTGCTCGACGCCGCCGGCAACGGAGTTCGGTGCGCGACCGCTCGTGGCGATCAGCGACCGTCGTGCGGAGCACGGAGGCGCCGTTACTCTCCGCGGTTCCAACCGCTACGGACGTCGATAAGGCGGTCGGCCAGCGCTCGGTCTGGGATTGGATTCTCGCTGGACGCAAACAGGGTTCCGGGCGACGCACGTCAGACCCGCTCGACCTCGAACGACGCGAGGTTGCGGGTCTCCCGGCTGAACTCCACCGCCACGAGGTGGACGAGCAGACCCCGGGCACGGTGCTTGTCGGCGTAGCCCTTGCTCTTCAACTGCGCCATCGCCGCGCCCCCGGCGGCCTGCTCCACCACCTTGAACTCAAAGAGGTACACGCCGCCGTCGAGGTGAACCGCCATGTCGACGCGCCCGCGGCTGTCGCTGTCCTCGACCGTCACGTCGAGCCCCGCCGCCGCGAAATGGGAGTAGAACACGCTGGCGTAGTAGCCTTCGTACCGGGCGATGTCGTTGTTCGTGTGCCACTCGTAGGGGATGCTGGCGAAGAAGGCCTGCAACAGCTCCTGCAGCCCCGCGAAGTCGTTGGCCTGCAACAGCCGGCGCAGCCGGTCGCCCTGCGCCAGCCGGCTCGATGCCGGCGGGGCGAGGGCGTTCAGCAGGCTTCGGTTCAGGCTCTGCCGTACCTCGCGGTTCGGGTAGCCGAGGCGGTAGAGAAGCTCCCCGCTGGCGTCCTCCGCGTCGAGAATGGTCAGGTAGCCGGTCTGGAACAGCAGCGCCTCGGGGGCGATGTCGTCCACGTCGAAGGCGCCCAGCAGCTCGTCGCCGGCCCGCATGCCGTCGAGCTCCATCGAGCCGACGCCGCGCGCGAGCAGCGTGTTCACCAGGAACGTGGGCGTGCCGGTCTCGAACCACCACGCCCCGAACCGGCGGCGGCGAAAGAGCAGCAGCACGTCGAAGGGGTTGTAGACCTTCTCCTCGCCGAGCCAGCCGTAGCCGTTGTACCAGTCGCGGATGCGGTCGCGGTCGAGGCCCGGCAGCTCCGGTGCGAACACCTCGTCGAGGTCCGCGTCGGTGTAGCCGCAGATGGTCGAGTACTCCGGCTCGAGGGTGATGTCGACGAGGTTGTTCAGGCCCGAGAACAGGCTGACCTTCGAGAACTTGCTGACCCCCGTGAGCAGGGTGAACTTGATGTGCGCGTCCGCGGACTTGGTGGTCGAGTACAGCCCGCGCAGGTAGTCTCGGTTCGCCCGGGCGACCTCCGGTTTCTCCAGCGCGTCGAGAATCGGCTTGTCGTACTCGTCGACCAGGACGACCACGCGCTGCCCCGTGCGCTCGCGCAGCGCCGTGATGAGATGGCCCAACCGCCCGGGCGCGCTGGCGTGGTCCGAACCGACGCCCGTCCGCCGTTCGATGGCGGCGAGTTGCGTCATCAGGTTCGTGTGCAGGCCGTCCGGCTCGGCGAAGTGGCCGTTGCTGAAGTCGAGGCGGACCACGGGATGGCGCACCGACCAGTCCCAGCCGCCGTGGACGTCCAGACCCTCGAACAGCGACTCGCTGCCCTCGAACAGCTCCTTCACCGTGTCGAGGAACAGGCTCTTGCCGAAGCGGCGCGGACGCGACAGGAAGTAGTGCTTGCCCTCGTCCACGAGGCGGCGGATGAACGCGGTCTTGTCGACGTAGTAGCAGTCGTCCTCGCGAATCTCGCGAAAGTTCTGGATGCCGGTCGGCAGCTTGCGCCTCGGCCCCTCCCGCTTCGCCGACATGGTGGCCGTCTCCTCGCGTGGCTGCGAGCGTTGCGCCGGTGTCGCCGCAACCGCTCCCATTCTAGCCGGCCCCGGTCCGCGCCGTTCTACGGCGCAGACTCCTATGCCGATTGCCGCCCCGCCAGGGCGTCGGCCAGGGCAGCGAGGCCGATCGCCTCGATGCCGCCGCCCATCGGGTAGTGCTCGTCGCGAGAGTGGATCAGGAAGGTGCGGTCCGGTCGCAGGTCTTCCTGGGCGATTCGCAGTCCCTTCTCGACCTTGGGCGCCGAGCTCCGCTTGATCTCGATAGCCCACAGCCGGTTGCCGGGCAGCTCGAGCACCAGGTCGACCTCGACGCCCGTCGCCGTGCGGTAGAAACTGGCCTGCGCCCGGTCGGGGGCGGCGCGGACGAGCGTCTCCACCACGAAGCCCTCCCAGCTCGTGCCGGCGACGGGATGACCCAGCACGCCGTCCTCGTCGTCGAGCCGCAGCAGCGTGTGCACCAGCCCGCTGTCGCGCACGTAGACCTTGGGCGACTTGACGAGGCGCTTGCGGACGTTGGCGTGGAAGGGCGGCAGGCGGCGGACCAGGAACAGGTCGGACAGGAGGTCGACGTATCGCGCCACCGTCTTGCCGTCGACGCCCAGCGAGCGCGCGAGCTCGGCCAGGTTCAGCAGGCCGCCCTGACCGTGCGCGAGCATGGTCCAGAGTCTTCGCAACGTCCCCGCCGGCACGAGTGGCCCCAATTGGGGTACGTCGCGCTCGAGGTAGGTGCGGACGAACTGCTCGCGCCACTCGGCGCTCTGTCCGTCGTCCCCGGCGAGGAAGCTCGGGGGGAACCCGCCGCGGACCCACAACCGGGAAGCGAGATCGGCCCCGGTCTCGCGGATGTCCAGGGGAGAGAGCTCGAGATACGCGATGCGCCCCGCGAGGCTCTCGCCCGACTGCCTCAGCAGGTCCGGGGCGGCCGATCCGAGCAGCAGGAACTGGCCGGCAGCCTCGCCGGCCCGGATCCGTTCGTCGATGAGGACGCGCAACAGCGGGAACAGTCCGGGCGCGCGCTGCACCTCGTCGATCACCACGAGCCGGCGGCGGAGCGCGCGCAGGTACCCGGCCGCGTCGTCCAGCTTCGCCAGGTCGACGGGGTCCTCCAGATCGAGGTACGCGCTGTCGGCGGTCTCGGCCAGCCGGCGCGCCAGCGTGGTCTTGCCGACCTGCCGCGGCCCGAGCAGCGCGACGGCGGGGAACTGGCGAAGACGGGCGGCGATGGTCGCCTCGAGGGTTCTCGTAATCACCTTGCAATCCGGGACAAGAAGTCCATAATTGCAAGGTTATCATGCTCGTTCAGGTTTCCTCCCGGTGCCCGGTCGGCCTGTGGTTCACGTCGTCACCGAGCGCGGTCAGCGTGTCCAGGTGTGCGGCAAGAGCCGATCTGATGGCGCGCTTCGCCGCCGCCGGGGTATCCGCCGCCGCGTACACCCCGAGCAGTCCCGCCACCCAGGCGCTGAATGATCCATTGCTCTCGCGCTCGACGACGACGCGATGGCGCTCAACCACGGCCTCGGCTCCTCGCGTCACGGCGTCGCGAACGCCACGACCTCCTGGTTGGCGCCGGAGCCGGTGGCGATGAGCACGAACCTCGGTCAGCGCCCTTCGTAGATGAGTCCGACGATCTGTTCCACCCGGCCCGCCGGCGCCTGGAAGTCGCTGTACTCCTCGGGCACCGAGTACGCGGCCACCGTCTCCTCGACGCTCTGCCCGGCCTCGGCCCCCGCCTGGGCGCGGGTCAGCAGGTCGTCGTAGAACGCCGCGTAGTCGACCAGATCGTCCCAGGTCAGGGGGTCGTCGTTGTGGCCGGGGATGATGACGTCGACGTCCTCGATGGCGTCGACCGCGTTCTGCAGGGTCTGGCCGAACTCGGTGGCGCTGCCGTTGGTGTTGTCGGCGTCGATGAACGGCAGCCCCTTGCGCGCCATCATGTCGCCGGTGTGCATGGCCCGGGCCTCGCGGAACACGACCCACGTGTCGCCGTCGGTGTGGCCGCGCCCGAAGTAGTAGAGGTCGATCTGGTCGGCCCCGCTGTAGAGCGACGTCCGGGTCGCGAAGGTGATCCTCGGCAGGAAGCGCGCGTTGTCGCCGGTGAACGCCTCGCAGTTCTTGATGGATCCGCCCTGGAACCCGGCGCCGTCGTCGCAGTCGGTGCTCGCCATGTGCCCCGCGGTGTTCTCGTGCACCACGAAGTCGACGGTGTCTGGGAACTCGGTGTTGGCGCCGCTGTGGTCCCAGTGGGTGTGGGTGTTGATGATCGTCGTCACCGGGTTGTCGGTGATGCGCGCCACCTCGGCCAGGATGTCCTCGCCGTAGCCGCGGATCTTGGTGTCGACCAGGGTCACCCCCGACGCGGTCACGAACACCGCGGTGTTCCCGCCGGTGCGCATGCCCTGCTCGGCCGGGTCGGACGTCAGCACGTAGAGGTTGTCCGCGAGCTGCAGGGTGCGGATGCCGAAGCGGCCCTGCCGCGCCTCGTTGGCGGCGACCGCGGTCAGGACGGCGACCGCCGTCAACGTCGTCAGGCAAATCGTGCGTCTCATTCTCCACCTCCCGGACCGGCCGCGCCTCCGGGCCGACGCCGGCGGCGCTTCCAGGTCGTCCTCGTTCCATGAACGGCGCTCCCGGCAGGCGCGATTCCCGCCGGGCGACCGATTGTATTCCGAAATCCGGCGCGCCGAGCGAGGGCGTCCGTCCGGCGCCGCAACCACGGGCGCCTCTGCTCCCGTCCGACCGTCACCGGTGTCTGTCCGAGAGGGCGTCCGTCCGGCGCCCAACTACGGGAACCTCTGTCCGGCGGATCGGCGACGGCCGACCACGACAGCCGATCCCGGCGACGGCAGTCTCGTAGGCGGGTTGCCTCCGTTCCCGCCGCGGCGTAAACGCGGTGCATGCGGGCTCCGTGTCGGGCGTCTCGTCGGCGAGGTCGCCTCGTCGCCGTCCCCACCCGCGGCCGGCCCACGTCACGCCCCGAGAAGGGTCGTGAAGGGCACCCGAGTGCCGATGAACGTTCTGATGGTCACGCCCTCGTGCCGCTCTTCCCGGATCCTCCGGGCCGGATCGACCTTCACCGACTGTTTGTCCAGCCGCCGACCGCGCTTTTCGCAGATGATGAAGTAACGCGTCGATATCGACCCGATGGACGCGTCGCATCCCTCCACTTCGCATACCGAGCGAAGATACTCCAGAAGCGGCAGAGACCTTCGTAGTTGATCCCTCGGGCGAAGCTCCCCTGTCGATGTCCTCTTGAGTTCCACGAAGACTGCGTGCAGTCCACCCTCCCAGTCGACCACCAGCAGGTAGTCGCAGATCCGCTTCCAGGGACCGTCTCTGAGTCCGGCGGAATGACCGATGCGCTCCAGCCGGATCACCGCCGTCGCTGCCGGAGTGCCTACGACCTGCACCCGCATCCCCGCCCGTCGGTCGGAAAGGACGATGTCGCCGCCATGCGCTGCCACGACCAGCTTGTCCGGTTTCAGGACAGCGGCCAGATCGGTGGCCAGCGTCATCTCGCCCCGTCCGCGCTCTCCGACAGGCGGGAGGACAACTCGTTGGCCACCGCGTTGATCCGGTCTATGGTGGTGTCGAAGATCGGCATGTCCATTCCGAAGTGGTCCACCTTGCACCGCGTCAGACCGTTCTCTTCCGTGACGTAGGCCCGGATCATGTCCGGCGCGAGGTAGTCGTCGGTCTCGTACCCGAGCTGCTTGGCGACGGCTTCCCTGTCCCCGAAGGGCCCGCCGAGCATGACCAGGTTGTTCAGCTCCTTCACCAGGTAGTCGCTGTGAGTCGTCAGCACGACCTTCAGCCCGGTCCGCACCAGGCGCGCCAGCAGGCGCGCCAGCCGAATCTGGTTGGCTGTGTCGAGGTGGCCCTCCGGCTCGTCGATGATCAGCAGGTGATCCCGTCGGGCGACGTGTCGCAGAAAGAAGTACAGGTCGGACAGTCCGCGCGCCGACGATGAGGCGAGGTGGAGGGGAATGCTGAATCGGTCCCGGCCACGCGCCGCCGATCTGAACTCGATGTTCTCGCTCGTGGCCCTGTAATAGCCGTTCATCAGCGCCTTGACGCCGTCGAACAGCTTGTCGTCGTACATTTCGCTGTGTTGTCTCCGCAGGTCGGCGATGCCCCGCGTGTAGTCGATGTTGTGCTTGATCGGGAGGGCGTATCGACTGACGGTCTGGTCGATCAGGAAGTACGGCAGATAGCGGGCGTCCTTTTTTCTGTCGCCGAGTTTCTGCAACAGGTCGACCAACTGGTTCTTGGTGAAATCGAGTTCCTTGTAGAAGAGAGAGATGCCGAAACGCTCGGCGCAGAGCACGAACGGATTCGGCGGCAGCTCGGGAAACAGACAGCGAAGATAGAGTTTCGAGATTTGATGCGGCAAGAGCTCCAGATCACGGGATCGCTTCCGCTCGGGGGCACGCCGGGTCACGTGAATGGCAGTGCCGTCGTAGTGCATCGCGAGTGCCTCGCCGGGGCCCGTACCGACCTCGACGGAACGCAGGGAGTCCGGCAGCGTCCGGTCCAGCGCGACCCCGAGCGAGGCCCCCTCGAACGCATCGGGGGGCGAGCTGAAGACAGAGGCCAACGCGTCCCGGGAAAACGAACGCGTCAAGGCTCGCATGAGCGTCGTGCGTTGGTTCGCCAGTGCGTCCCGGTCCACCGGCACCACGGCCCGACCCTGGTCGGCGGTCTGCTCGATGATCTGGTCGATGATCGTGCTTCGGGAGCCGCGCTGGGGCGACCCGGGGTCACGGGCGCTCGGATCGGAGGCGGCCGCCCCCGGCCACGTGTCCCACATCTCCAGGAAACCGTACAGGGTATAGACGAGGTAGGTCTTGCCGGTGTTGTTGCGTCCGGCGATGATCGTCAGGTCGCCCAGTTCCAGTTCTGCGTTTCGGACGGGACCGACGTTCTCGAACTTGAACGTGACCGGCTTCCGATCCGGACGGCTGGCGGTCGACATGGTAGACGCCTCGAAGACGGGACGGATGCTGCCGTCTGCTCGACGGCGGCGCGGACTCCTGCGCGCCGTGACGCAGCGGATGCGGGCGGCGCTGGTCGGATATTGTCGCATGTAAGCTCCCCGCCGTCGCCAGACCGGCCCGCGCCCGGCCGACCTGCGTCTGGCGGCCCGCGCGGGAACCCCGCGTCGCCCCGAGGGAGCGAGGGCGGCGGGCCGAACTGCGCTCGCCTGACAGGGTGTGAGGAGGACGCCCATCGGGCAACTCGCAATCGCGACCGCACGCCGTCCGACGATCGACGCAGTTCAGGCGGGATGCATCGCCGCTCGAAAGCAGCGGGGACCTTGACGGTGCTGCCGGGACGGTCGTGAGGGAGTGCGGTCTGGAGGAGCATTGACCGAATCGGCTTCGCCGGTGGTAGGATGGCTGCCGGTCGCGGGACCGGCCCCGTGCGCCGGGCGTGCTCGGGGGTCGGCTCCCGCGGCCCGGACGGTCCGCCGTGCGCGCGGCGGTCGCGCCGGGGCGGCGGGACGTCGTGGGTGGGTGGGATCGGCGCGTCCGGGTGGTGGGGTTTGGCGATGGGGAAAGGTTCGCTCATGGACTACAGGCAACGGGGGTTGCCGGGTGTCCGCTGGTACGCCGCGTGCGCGGCGGTGGCCGTCTGTCTGGCCCTGTTCGGCCCGGCCCGCGCCGGGGGCGCCGGCGGGGTCGAGCCGGACGCGGCGTTCGAATCGGTGCTGGCGCAGGTCGAGCGACTGCCGCGCATGCGTTCGCTGCTCGTCTCGGTGGACGGCTCGCTGCGCGTCGAAGAGTACTTCAACGGCGCGAGGCCGAACCGGGCCGCCAACCTGAAGTCAGCTTCCAAGAGCCTCATCTCGCTGCTGGTGGGTATCGCGGTCGACCGCGGACACCTGGGCGTCGACGACACCGTCGACCGGTTCTTCCCCGACCTCGTCGACGACCCCGCGAAGCGCGGCATCACCGTCGAGGACCTGCTGACCATGCGGTCTGGTCTCGAGACCACCAGCAACCGGAACTACGGCCGCTGGGTGCAGAGCCGGCACTGGGTGCGGCACGTCCTGACCCGGCCGCTGGTGGCCGAGCCGGGGACGCGGATGATCTACAGCACCGGCAACACCCACCTGCTGTCGGCGATCGTCGCGAAGGCGTCCGGCATGAACACTCATCGCTTCGCCCAGCGGTACCTGGGCGAGCCGATGGGTATCTCGGTGCCCCGGTGGACCACCGATCCGCAGGGGGTGTACTTCGGCGGGAACGAGATGTCGATGCTGCCGCGCGACATGCTGGCCATCGGCGAGATGTACCTCGACTGCGGGCGGGTCGGCGTGCGGCAGATCGTGTCCGAGGACTGGGTGCACGCGTCGATAGTCGCCCACGCGACACGGACCCGCAGCCCGGACCGCGCCTACGGCTACGGCTGGTGGGTGCGGGATCTGGCCGGCTACGACGCCTTCTACGCCTGGGGCTACGGCGGGCAGTTCATCTACGTGGTGCCCGAACTGCGCCTCGTCACCGTGATGACCTCGTCGCCCAACCCCGGGAGGACGCTGCGCGCCCACCGGCGGTCGCTGTACAGCCTGATGGAGGACGAGATCGTGCCGGCCGTCGCCGGCCGCGGCCGCCCGTCGCCGACTGTCGGCTCCGGCGGATAATTCGGGGACCGGCGTCGCCCGGCCGCCCGTGCCTGGAACCCCTGCGCTGCACGGGTAGCGGCGCCGTCGCCCGCGGGTTGGCGCGGGCGGGCTGAAGAGCGCCCCGGCCCGTCAACGCGTGGGCATTGGGGCACGCCGGGCCTGTGCACCGACGAACGACGCCGTCGGGCGTGATGCGCCGCCGCTCGAAAGCAGCGGGGACCTGCATTGCGGCGGGCGCCGGCTGCCGGGAACGTGGGTTTCCCGCCACGGTGGCGCGCCGAAACGGGGTCGCCGGCGGGGGCCATGCCCGCAAGTCGCCGCCGTATCGCGGACACAGAGAGCCGCGGCCGACCGAATCGAGCCGTCGGGGGGCCGGTCGGCGCGCGGGCGCACCGACCGCTTCGCGCAAAGGAGAGTTGCAGACATGACTCTACGCAACCGTCGTTTTCCGGGGACGAAGAGGACCGCGCGCCGCGCCCCGCGTCGGCGCCTCCCGTGGCTGGTCGCCGCCGCCCTGCTGGCCGCGTCCCTCGCGTCGGGGCAGACCGGCGCGGGCGCCCAGGGCGGCGAGTGGCGCCACTACGGCGGCGACGAGGCGAACACGCGCTACGCGCCGCTGGATCAGATCAATCGCGACAACTTCGAGGAGCTCGAGCTGGTGTGGCGGCTCAAGACCGACAACTTCGGCCCCGAGCCCGAGTACAACTTCCAGTCGACGCCGCTGATGGTGGGCGGGGTCATCTACACCACCGCGGGCACCCGCCGCGCGGTGGTCGCGGCCGACGCGGCCACCGGCGAGTACCTGTGGATGCACCGCCTCGACGAGGGCGAGCGGGCCGAGGTGGCGCCCCGGCGCCGGTCGGGGCGCGGGCTCTCCTACCGGGACGACGGCGGCGACGGCCAGATCATCTACGTCACCCCCGGCTACCGGATGGTCGCGCTGAACGCGGCGACGGGGCAGCGCATCGCGGGCTTCGGCGAGGACGGCATCGTCGACCTGATGCAGAACATGGACCAGGAGATCGACCCCCTCGGCGGCTCCATCGGCCTGCACTCGACGCCGCTGGTGGCCGGCGACACCGTCGTCATCGGGGCCGCCCACGTGCCCGGCAGCGCCCCGGTGTCGATGCGCAACACGAAGGGCTACGTCCGCGGGTTCGACGCCGACACCGGCGAGCGGAAGTGGATCTTCCACACCCTGCCGGGGGCCGACGAGTTCGGCAACGACACCTGGCTCAACGACTCGTGGCGCTACACCGGCAACACCGGGGTGTGGGGGCAGACCAGCGTCGACCTCGAGCTGGGCATCGTGTACCTGGCGACGGAGATGCCCACCAACGACTACTACGGGGGGCACCGCCACGGCGACAACCTGTTCTCGGACAGCATCGTGGCGGTCGACCTGGAGACCGGCGACCGGCTGTGGCACTTCCAGGCCATCCACCACGACGTGTGGGACTGGGACTTCCCGTGCGCGCCGATCCTCGCCGACGTCGTCATCGACGGGGTCGAGCGGAAGATCGTGGCCCAGCCGAGCAAGCAGGCGTGGCTCTACGTGCTCGACCGGGAGACGGGGGAGCCGATCTGGCCGATCGAGGAGCGGCCGATGGAGCAGTCCGACGTGCCGGGCGAGCTGCTCGCCGCCACCCAGCCGTTCCCCACACGCCCGGCTCCCTACGACCGGCAGGGCGTGGGGGTCGAGGACCTCATCGACTTCACGCCCGAGCTGCACGCCGAGGCGCTGGCTCGGGTCGCCAACTTCCGGATGGGCCCGATCTTCACGCCGCCGGTGGTCGCCGATCCCGACGGGCCGTACGGGACGCTGATGCTGCCGTCGGCCGGGGGCGGCACCAACTGGCCGGGCGGGTCCCTCGACCCGGAGACCGACATCTTCTACGGGTACTCGTTCACCACCGTGACCTCGCTCGGGCTCGTGAACGATCCCGAGCGGTCGGACATGGACTTCATCCGCGGCAACCCCGCCGGGGTCGCGCCGCGCGACCGCGCCCTGACCATCCGCGGGCTGCCCCTCGTCAAGCCGCCGTGGGGGCGCATCACCGCCATCGACCTGAAGACCGGCGACCACCTCTGGCAGGTGCCGCACGGCGAGACGCCCGACAACGTGCGCAACCACCCGGACCTCGAGGGGGTGGAGATTCCCCGCACCGGCCGCGTCGGCCGGGTCGGCACCCTCATCACGAAGACGCTGGTGATCGCGGGCGAGCCGGGAACGTTCACCACGCCGTCGGGCGAGGTCGGGGCGATGCTGCGGGCCTACGACAAGGCGACGGGCGAGGAGGTCGGCGAGGTCCTGATGCCGGCCGGGGTGTCGGGGTCGCCGATGACCTACATGCACGACGGCGCGCAGTACATCGTCGTCGCGGTCAGCGGCGGCGGCCAGGCCGGCGAGCTGCTCGCGTACCGGCTGCTGGACTGAGCGTCGAGGGGCCGTTTCTCGGGGAGCCCGCGGTGAGGCCGGAGGGTCTTGCCGCGGGCTCTCGCGTCTCTGGCAACCGCGGCGAGGCTCGACGTGGGGTTTCGCCCACCGGCTGTCACGCGATCGACGTCCCGCCGTCCACGGGTATGACCGCGCCCGTGGTGTAGGCGCCGGCCCGCGACGCGAGGTAGATGGCGACACCGGCCATGTCCTCGGGGCGGCCGATGCGGCGCAGGGGGCAGCGGCCCACGATCTCGTCCCCGAACCTCTCCAGCGACGCCTCGGTCATCCTGCTGGGGAAGAACCCCGGCGCCACCGCGTTGACGGTGACGTGGCGGGGGGCCAGCTCGAGGGCCAGTGACCGCGTCAGGTGGTGGACGGCGGCCTTGCTGGCAGAGTAGGGGAAGGTGCCGTTCTCGAGGATGGTCGGCGCCTTGATGCCGTCCATCGAGCCGATGTTGATGACCCGGGCAGGGGCCTCCGGCGTGGCCGCGGCGGCGAGCAGCGGCGTGAGGTCGCGGGTCAGGAAGAACAGCGCCGTGACGTTCAGCTCGAGCACCTTGCGGAACCCCGACTCGGGGAACGCCTCGTAGGGGGCGCCCCACGCCGCGCCGGCGTTGTTCACCAGGATGTCGAGCCGGGAGGTCCGCTCGCCCAGCGCTTGTACGAGCCGGGCGCGGTCCGCGTCGTCGGCGACGTTCGCGGGCAGGGCGTGGCAGGGCCCCGCCGCCGACAGCTCGGCCGCGGTCCCCTCGCAGGCGTCGGCCTTCCGCGACGAGATCCAGACCGTCGCCCCGGCCTGCAGGAAGCCCTCCGCGATCATGCGGCCGATGCCGCGGGACCCGCCGGTGACCAGCGCCGTCTTGCCGCCGAGGTCGAAGAGCGTGGCCGCGTCGATGGCGGCGTTCACTGCTCCGCCAGGGGCAGGAACAGCGAGATCCGGTCCTCGGTGCCCACCGCCCGCGAGATGTGCCCCTGCCCGGTGGTGTCCTCCGCCAGGAGGATGTGCCCCGGGTGCAGCCGAACGGCGGCCCCGTCGCCGATCACCACCTCGCTCTCCCCGCTCAGGGTGATGACGAACTGCCGCCGCGGCGCGGTGTGCCAGTCGATGAAGTAGTCGGGCGAGGTCCGCCGGAACTGGACGCTCGTGACGTCGATCGGCTCCGACAGCTCGGTCGCGCCGCGCTGCGTCCCGAGCGGCACGTCGTACTCCTCGGCGTGGGTCTTGCCGTCCTCCCCGGTGTAGATGCGGGTCACCTTGATCGGCGTGCGCTCCTGAGCGGCGGCATGGGTCTCGCCGGTCCGGTGCACGGCCACGAGGGCCAGGGTCGGCACCCAGCCGAGGGCCGCTGCGACGATCACGATTCTGCGGAATGAAGGCATGTCTCTGCTCGCTGCGGCGTCCGTGCCGCTCACTGTGGCGGCGGCGCCGCCATTCGGACGTTCGGAACGAAGCACCTATATACCATGCTCCGCGCGGCCGGCCGGTCGCTGGCGAGCCGCTCCGGCGTCCGGCGACGGGTCGCCTGCGGGGGTGGTCCGGAGACTCCCGCGCCGGCCGCCGCCAGCGGGTGTTTCGCGCGCGGGTGTGGTACTTTCCGCCAATGCCTGCCACCCCCATTCTCGAACGCCTCGGGCTGCACCGCCCCGAGCTGCGCGCCTGGGCGATGTACGACTGGGCCAACTCCGCGTTCATGGTCACCATCGTGACCGCGGTCTTCCCCATCTACTTCTCGTCCGTCGCCGCCGCCGACCTCGAGCCGGCGACGGCGAGCTTCCGGTTCGCGGTCACGACGACGGTGGCCCTCACCTTCGTCGCGGTGCTCGCGCCGGTGCTGGGGGCGCTGGCCGACTTCGCGGGCATCAAGAAGAAGATGCTGGGGGCCTGCGTCGGGCTCGGGGTGGTCGCGACCGCCTGCATGTACTTCATCCAGCAGGGGGACTGGGTGCTGGCTGCGCTGCTGTTCGCGTTCGCCAACATCGGGGTCACCTCGAGCCTGGTGTTCGCCGACTCGCTGCTGCCGCACATCTGCCGCCCCGGCGAGCTCGACCGGGTGTCGACGGCGGGCTACGCCCTCGGCTACCTGGGCGGGGGCCTCCTCCTCGTCGTCAACCTCGCCTGGATCCAGGCCCCCGAGGCCTTCGGGCTGAGCGGGGCGGCCCTCGCGAGCCGGCTGTCGTTCGCGAGCGTGGCGATCTGGTGGGCCGGGTTCTCCATCCCCCTGTTCCGCAAGGTGCCCGAGCCGGCGCGGACCCTCGAGGCGGACGAGCGGGCGGGGGAGAGCCCCATCCGGGCGTCGTTCGTCCGGCTCGGCGAGACGCTGCGCGAGCTGCGGGGGTACCGGCAGGCGTTCCTGATGCTGCTGGCGTTCCTCGTCTACAACGACGGCATCGGCACCATCATCCGGATGGCGACCACCTTCGGCACCGAGGTCGGCCTCGAGCAGGGCGATCTGATCACCGCGGTGGTGCTGGTGCAGTTCGTGGGGGTGCCGTTCGCGTTCGTGTTCGGACAGCTCGCCGCGCGTATCGGCGCGAAGCACGCGATCTTCCTGTCGCTGGTCGTCTACACCGTCATCAGCGTGCTCGCCTACGGCATGACCACGGCGACGGGGTTCTACGCCCTCGCGCTGCTCGTGGGGATGGTGCAGGGCGGGAGCCAGGCCCTCAGCCGGTCCCTGTTCGCGAGCATGGTGCCCCGGCACAAGTCGGCCGAGTTCTTCGGCTTCTTCGGGGTGTTCGAGAAGTTCGCGGGCATCGTCGGGCCCGGCGTCTTCGCGGTGATGATTCTCCTGACGGGGTCCAGCCGGGGCGCGATCCTCTCGCTCATCACGTTCTTCGTGGTCGGCGGCCTCCTGCTGTCGCGCGTGGACGTCGAGGAGGGCCGGCGGGCGGCGCGCCGCGCGGACGCGGACCTGCGGCCGGCCGGCCGGGAGTCTGCGTCGTAGCACGGTGGAGGCGCCGGAGGCCGTCACCCGGTCTCCGCCGGGCCCGGCGTCACGCCCTCCTCGTCGAACACCTCGCGGGCGAGCCTGAACGCCCCGACCCCGGCCGGGATGCCGCAGTACACCGCGACCTGCAGCAGGGTGTCGCGGGTCTCCTCCACCGTGCACCCGTTGCGCCGGGCGCCCCGGACGTGGGTCGTGAACTCGCCGCTGCGGTTGAGGGCGGCGATCATCCCGAGGTTGATCAGGCTCCGCTGGCGGTCGTCCAGTGTCGTTCTCGTCCAGACCCGGCCCCAGCAGTACTCCGTCACGAGCTGCTGGAACTCGGCGTTGAACGCGTCGAGCCCGTCGAGGGCCCGGTCGACACGTACTCGTCGCCGAGCACCCGCCGCCGGGCCTTCAATCCGCCTTCGTGGAGGGGGGTGGACATCGCAGGGACCTCGTGCGGGAACCGCACGGTCGCGGCGAGTCCGCGCGAGTGTACCATTCGGGTCCACCCCCCGGCGATGGAAGTTCCTGCACCGACGATGCGGCGCACCGGGTCGCTGTCCGCGCCCCCCGAAAGCGCCGCACGTCAAAAACTTGTAACAGATCGCCGTCTCGAACGCTCTTTATAGATAGGGGGGCGGAGAACCGGGGAACGAGAGAAACGAGGTGACCTGCCGCCTGGACCGGCACTGGTGACGGCGCGGTCGGAGGGCTTCGCGCCGTATGTCGGCAGCACCACCGTTGAAGAAGGCAGAGCGCGCGACGTCCGGATCGGCTTGCTGCTCGAAGCGCAGGCCACGGGCCATGTCAGAGACGCCGAAGGCGAGCCGGTGACCCGTGCCCTCGTGAGCGCGACGTACCTGGACCTCGCGGGCGCCGGCCTCCTCGAGGGATTCGTCGGCGGCCGGTCGTCGACCCGCGCAGACGGCGTGTTCGCACTCCGCGGTCTGGTCCCCGACACGGCCATCGCGCTGCAGGCGGAGCTCGACGGTCGGCGCTCCGGGGTGGAGACGATCTCGGTCGGTCCGGGGATGAGGCGATCCGGCATCGTCCTCACGTTGCCTTGATAGAGGCGCAAGCGCCGCACGGTATCGACCGAACCGAGGATTGCGAACGTTGCGGAGGAAGACGGACGGGTCGGGGGAACCGGCCTGACGTGAGCAAGCCCAGGAGAGAGGAGGACGACATGCGCAAGCAGAGAATGTCACTGGGACACACGCGCCGCATGAACCAGATGAGACGGATCGGCGTGGCGGCGCCGTTGGTCTGGATGTCCGTGGCCATGCCGGCGCTGGCGCGCTGCACGGCCGATCTCGCCTTCTACAACGAGGCGCGGAGCGCTCACGGCCAAATCAACGTGGAGTGTGGGCGGTTCCACGGCGCGCCATTCGGAAACTGGGGCGTCGACTCGTCTCACGGAAGCCGCAAAGACGAGAGACAGTTTCGGGGTGGAAGTACCTGGATCGCAAGCGTCAATGGAATTCATGCACGAGTCGGAACGATCCCAGTGAATTCCAGCCCGGTGCGGTGATCCCGGCTCAGTGGGCCGACCCGGACACCCAGTACGTTTATGCGACCGCACGGTACGAAAGTCCGAGCGGCTATACCTGTGAGTCCTGGCTCCCCGGCCGTGTGTTCACCATCGCCGCGGATTACATGAAGGTGTACGAGCTGGACCCAGGATGGATCTTTGGTGGAGGGGACGATTGGGTGGCGACCCTGTTGTACGGCCCCATCGATATCCCCTTGACCTGCACGGGTCCCTGGAACTGCACGGGTCGGTCACCGACGCAGCACCCGTACTCGGGTGATGCGAAGGTCACGGCGGGCATCAACGTGTACGTGCGCCTGTACCAACGATGACTGCGGCGGATCCTATGACCGGAATGACCGTTCGCCGCGCGTGGGTGATCGCGGTTGCAGGGTTGGTCCTGAGCTTCGGGGTTCCGGCGTCGGCCCAGGAGGAAGGCGTCGAGCTTCTGGCGGGCTTCGGACTCGGGTTTCCGGGAGACCTCCGGGACCGGGGATCGAGCCCGAGCGCGACGGGCGCCGTGACTTGGTGGTGGTCGGACCATTGGGGGGTCGCGGGATGGTACACCGCGGTGACCGACCCGTTGCGGCACCTACCACAACCGGAGCGCCGGTTGGTGGTGAAGCACATCCTCAGGCCGACCATCCGCTGGCGGACGCCGATGTTCGACGGGCGGATGGCGTTGCAGGTCGGCTTCAACCCAGGCTTGGCCTGGACCGACATGTACAGCGAGCATGTCCGCCTGTTTCCGGATCTCCTCGTGGACGTGTTCGTGGGTGTACCCGTGTCCCCGTCCCTCGGCCTCCAGGCGGGAGGCCTCTGGTTCGGTCGGGCGTTTCTACCGCAGGTCGGTGTGGCGTGGACCTTCTGAATCGGCGTCCTTGGACATCCGATCCCCGAGGTTCACGGCGGCGTCGCCATCGCCGGCGCGGTGACGCTCCGTCGGGTCTTCGGCGGGCGCGGGTCGGCGCGCGGCGAACGGCGCGTCGCGGCGGCCCCGGCGGTCGCGGCGTCGGCCGATGACGGGTCGGGGCCGGCGCCTGTCGCCGTCTTCACGGCCGCGTGTGTGTCGAAGGACGTTCGGGCAGAGGCGGCCAGACCGACGCGCGGTGAAGGCGTAGGCCGGTCATCCGCTGCCAGCCGGGCCCGGCGTCACGCCCTCCTCGTCGAACACCTCGCGGGCGAGCCTGAACGCCTCGACCCCGGCCGGGATGCCGCAGTACACCGCGACCTGCAGCAGGGTGTCGCGGATCTCCTCCACCGTGCACCCGTTGCGCAGGGCGCCCCGGACGTGGGTCGTGAACTCGCCGCTGCGGTTGAGGGCGGCGATCATCCCGAGGTTGATCAGGCTCCGCTGGCGGTCGTTCAGGGTGGATCTGGTCCAGACCCGGCCCCAGCAGTACTCCGTCACGAGCTGCTGGAACTCGGCGTTGAACGCGTCGAGCCCGTCGAGGGCCCGGTCGACGTACTCGTCGCCGAGCACCCGCCGCCGGGCCTTCAATCCGCCTTCGTGGAGGGGGGTGGACATCGCAGGGGACCTCGTGCGGGGACCGGACAGTCGCGCGCGAGTGTACCATTCGGGTCCACCCGCGGCGATGGAAGTCCCTGCACCGACAGGCGGCGCGGACGCCCGCGACCGCCCGACGAGGGTCGGGGACGATTCGCCGGGCGCCGCGTCGACGGCCGGGACGGTCGGCTCGCGACGGCCGCGGGCGGAGGTTCGGATGGACTTCACGCTGACGGAAGAGCAGCAGGCCCTGCAGGCGGCGGCGCGCGACTTCGCCCGCGGCGAGATGGCCGCGGTGGCCGAGGAGACCGAGCGCGGGGCGGCGCCGCTGTCGCGAAGCTGGGTGAGGCGCTACGCCGAGATGGGATTCCTCGGGGTGAACGTCGCGCCCGAGCACGGCGGCCTGGGTCTGGGGAACGTCGAGGCGTTCCTCGTCCTCGAGGAGTTCGCCAAGGTGTCGTCGGCGGTGGCCTTCCCCATCTTCGAGTCCGTCGCCGGTCCCGTCCGCGCCATCGAGCACTTCGCGGTGGACGCCCTCAAGCGCCGGGTGATTCCCGCCGTCTGCCGGGGCGAGTCGATCGTGGCGGTGGCGATGTCCGAGCCCGACGCGGGGACCGCCCTCACCGACCTGCGCACGCGGGCGGACGTCCGCGGGGACCGCATCGTCGTCAACGGCGCCAAGCGCTGGTGCTCGGGCGGAGGGCACTCCGACGCCTACCTCGTCTACTGCCGCCTGTCGGACGCGCCGGGGGCCAGGGGCATCGGGGCGGTGTACGTCGAGAAGGGGGCGCCGGGACTGACGTTCGGCGAGCAGGAGCGGCTGATGGGGTTCCGGGGCATCCCCGAGTCGGACCTCTACTTCGACGACGTGTCGGTGCCGCTCGATCAGCTCGTGGTGCCGGCCGGCGGGTTTCCGAAGCTGATGCGGGCCTTCGACCTCGAGCGCTGCGGGAACGCGACGATGGCCCTGGGGCAGGCGTCGGGGGCGCTGGAGGACGCGCTCGCCTGGGTGCAGGAGCGGCGGCAGTTCGGGAAGCCCATCGTCGAGTTCCAGGCGGTGCAACTGAAGCTGGCCGAGATGGCGATGCGGGTCGAGGCCTCGCGGCTGCTGATTCACCGCGCGGCCCGGAACGCCGATGGCGGCCTGCCGTCGATACTCGACTCCAGCATCGCCAAGTGCTTCGCCAACGAGGCGGCGCGGGAGGTCACCGGGGCCGCGGTGCAGTTGATGGGGGGCTACGGCTACTCCCGCGAGTACCCGATGGAGCGGCGCATGCGCGACGCCTGGGGATGGGGCATCGCCGGCGGCACCATCGACATCCAGAAGGTCAACATCGCCTCGGCGCTGGTCGGCCGGCGTTTCGACCAGCGGCGCTGAGCCCGCCCGGGGGCGACCGATCTCGCCGGCGGCTTCCGCGGACGAGGCGCATCCGCCAGCCTTCGGCCGGCGCCGGGCGGCCGGCCGCGGGCGGTTGACGCTGCGTACCGGGTTTGACACACTCTCGTGGCCCTGCCGGGACCCCGGCGTCGCCGGCGCGTCGGATGAGGCGAGCTCGGCGGGCGCGTCCGGGAGCCGGCGCGCCGCCCTCGAAGCGGCCGGGCCCGGGACGACCCGGCGGGGCGGACGGTCGCGCGCGTCCGCCGGGAGCCGGCGCCGCCCGGGGGCGAGGAGCTGCATGGGGTATCAGGAGCTGTTCGACCTGCGCGGGCGGGTCGCCCTGGTCACGGGATCGTCCAAGGGCATCGGGCGGGCCGTCGCGGAGACGCTGGCCGAGGCGGGGGCCCGGACGGTGGTCTCGAGCCGCCGGCTCGAGAGCTGCGGTCCGGTGGCCGACGCCATCAACGCGGCCGGCGGCGAGGCGGCGGCCATCCCGTGCCACATGTCCCGTCTCGACCAGGTGCGGGGGCTGGCCGAGGCCGCGCTCGAGCGCTGGGGCCGCATCGACGTCCTGGTCTGCAACGCCGCCGTCAACCCCCACTTCGGGCCGATGGCCGACGTGACGGAGTCGGCCTACGACAAGATCCTGGCCACCAACGTCAAGCACAACCTCTGGCTGTGCAACCTCGTGCTGCCCCAGATGGCCGGGCGCGGCGACGGGTCGGTGATCATCGTGTCGAGCATCGGCGCCCTCAAGGGGCACGACACCCTCGGCATCTACGCCATCTCGAAGGCGGCCGACCACCAGCTCGCCCGCAACCTCGCGGTCGAGTGGGGGCGCAGCAACGTCCGCGTCAACTGCATCGCGCCTGGGCTGGTCCGCACCGACTTCGCCCGCAAGCTGTGGGAAGATCCCGACCGTCTGCGGGACGCGGTCTCCACCTATCCCCTGGGCCGCATCGGCGAGCCCGAGGACGTGGCCGGGGCGGCGCTCCTGCTGGCCTCCCCGGCCGGCCGCTTCATCACCGGCCAGGTGCTGGTCGTCGACGGCGGCGCCACCATCTCGTCCACCCGTTACCCATGACCGGCGGCCGCCGCCGTCGACGTCGTCGCCTGGAGCCAATCGCATGAGCTATCGGACCTTCCTGGCCCTGCACCTGATCTCCGTCCTCCTGATGTCGGGCGTTACGTTCGCCGCGTTCGCGGCGCCCCATCCCGACAACCGCCACCGCATGCTGATGGCCTCGGGCGCTCTCAGCCTGCTCGTCTTCCTGAGCGGTTTCGGGGTCATGGGCGTGATGGGCCTCGGGTTCCCCGGCTGGGCCCTCGTCAAGGTCGTCTGCTGGCTGGTCCTGTCGGGCCTGACCGGGATGGCGTTCCGGATGGCCGACCGCATCCCGGCGCTGCAGGCGGTGGCCGCCGCCGCCATCGTGGTCGCCGTCGTCATGGTCACCTACCGGCCGTTCTGACGCGGGGCCCTGCCGTGCGCGAACCGCAGTAACCGGCGGATCTCGAAGCTGCGCCCGAGGGTCGGTAGCCGGCCCGATTCGGAGTCCCGTGGTGCGCCGGGAGCGGCGAGGCGGGGCACGCCGCGGCTCGAATGCCGCCGGGCTCCGCCACGGGCGGTTCGAGTGCCCCCCGGCCGCCGGCGGCCCGCTCCCGGGCCGGCAGCGGCTCGGCCCGGTACAGGGCGGCGGCGTTGTTGGCGGCCGACCACAGGAGGACGACGGTCATCGCCACGATCGCGGCCACCCCGCCGACGTCGAAGAGGCGGTAGGGCTGCCCCATCAGGACCACCGTCGGCTTGGCGAGCAGCGCCAGGGTGCCCGCGGCGAGGAGGATGCGCAGCTCGGTCGGGCCGAACCACCCGATCGAGAGGCGGAAGACGCCGCGGGCGTGGGTGGCGAGGTAGACCTCGGCCGAGACCAGCAGGTAGGCCACGAGCAGCCCCAACGCGACGAGGGGGCTCATGTAGCCCGACAGGCCGAGGCCCCCGAGGAGGGCGCACGCCCCGATCAGGTCGACGACGTGATCGACGTAGTAGCCGTAACGCGGCCGCTGCTGGTTCCGCACCCTGGCCAGGGTGCCGTCGAGGCTGTCGCCGAACCAGTTGACGGCGAGGCCGGCGACGACGAGCAGCAGCCCGGCCGGGTTCAGGCTCGCCATCCAGTAGGCCAGCCCCGCGCCGAGCATCGCGGCGAGGGCGAGGGCGGTCAGTTGATCGGACGTCACCCATCCCGGCAGACGCCTCGCGAGCCAGAGCAGCGCCCGCCGCTCGCACGCGGCGAGAAGGCTTCGGTTTTCGCGGACGTGGGATCCAACGCTGTCGGACATCGTCACACTCCCTTCGACGAGGAATGCGACATCCGCCCGCGGGCGGGCTCACGGCGGCGGGGACCGAGCCGGTGATGGTGCGGAAGGGGGGACTTGAACCCCCATGGGACTAGGTCCCACAGGCTCCTGAGGCCTGCGCGTCTGCCAATTCCGCCACTTCCGCAGTTGGGGGGAACCGCCTTCGCAGAAGCTCCAGTATACCGAAGACACCCACGCCGGCGCCAGCCGCGGGGGCGCCGTGCCCATCGTCACGTATACTCGTGTCGATCGCCGGCCGGTGCCCGCCGGCGACGAACCATGGTCGGAACGTGCGTCGCCGGTTCGCGCCGAGGGTCGTCGCGCGGCGGCGCGTGAAGGAGGTCAGTCGTGGGGGTCAGTCGCGGTGTCCGTTTCATCGTGGTCTTTCTTGCGCTGGCGGTCATCTTTTCGATGGCCGGCATCGCCGTCCTCTACCTCATGGTGTCGGGGGCCCCGTCGGTGGCTTCCGACTCGGTGCTGGTGCTGCCGGTCCCGGCGGGGCTGACCGAGTACCGCCAGAACGCGCTGCTGACGCCGATCGTCGGCGGGGGGGGCGCGACGGTGCGTTCGGTGGTCGACAGCCTGCGCAAGGCGAAGGTGGACGATCGCATCAGCGGGGTGATCCTGAAGCCGCAGGTCGGACCCCGGGCCTATTGGGGGAAGCTGCAGGAGATCCGGGACGCCGTCATCGACTACCGGGAGTCCGGCAAGCCGATCGCGGCGTTTCTCGAGTACGGAGGGGCGGAGGACTACTACCTGGCGTCGGCGGCCGACAAGGTCTACCTGATGCCGGGCAGCCCCCTGGAGATCGTGGGCCGCGCGCAGTACGAGGTGTTCCTGCGCAACGCCCTGGACAAGGTGGGGACCTATCCCGACGTGCTCGCGGCCGGCGACTACAAGACCGCCGCCAACCAGTACACCGAGACCACGATGACCCCGGCGCATCGCGAGATGGCCGAGTCGCTCAACCGGGACCTCTACGAGCAGATGGTCGAGGGCATCGCCGAGTCGCGGGGCCTCACGGGCGACGAGGTGCGCGGGCTCGTGGACGAGGGGCCGTTCCTGCCGGACGACGCGCTTGCCGCCGGGCTGGTCGACGGGCTGGCCTACGCCGACGAGCTGAAGCGACGGGAACCGTTCGACGGAGCCGACTGGCGGGAGATCTCCGACGGCGACTACCGGCAGATCGGCCTGCAGTCGGTGGGCCTGAACCGGGGGGAGCGCATCGCCCTCATCTACGCCGTCGGGGCCATCAACTCGGGGACCAGCGGCTTCGACGTCCTGAACGGGGAGGTTCTGGGCTCCGACACCCTGACGAGCGCCATTCGCAACGCGAGGGAGGACGACTCGGTTCGCGCCATCGTGCTGCGAATCGACAGCCCCGGGGGATCGGCGGTCGCGTCCGACGTCATCTGGCGCGAGGTCGAGCTGGTCCGCGAGAGCGGGAAGCCGATCGTCGCCTCGATGTCCGACCTGGGGGCCTCGGGGGGCTACTACATCGCCATGGGCGCCGACGCCATCGTCGCGCAGCCGGCCACGCTGACCGGCTCAATCGGGGTCGTCTTCGGCAAGTTCACGACGGGGGGCACCTACGAGAAGCTCGGGATCGGGATCGAACCGGTGAGCGAGGGCCGGTTCGCCGAGATCTACTCGCCGGTGACCCGGTTCTCCGATGCCGAGCGGGCCAAGGTGCAGGAGCAGTTGAACGCCATCTACGAGCAGTTCGTCACCAAGGCGGCCGAGGGGCGGCAGACGACGCGGGACCTCCTCCACGAGGTGGCGCAGGGCCGGGTGTGGACCGGACGACAGGCGTTGCAGCACGGCCTGATCGACGAGGTCGGCGGGCTCGGCCGGGCCATCGGCCTGGCCAAGGAGAAGGCCGGCATCGACCCTGACGACGAGGTCGAGCTGGTGATCTACCCGCGCCCGAAGAGCTTCTTCGAGCTGCTCGACGAGGGCTTCCCGATGGCCCGGGCCCTTGGCGCGCTGGCGCCGTCGTCTCCCGAGGCCGCGGTGGTGGGCAGGGCGATCGCGCCGGCGCGCCTGTACCGCCCCGGCGAGCCGCTGGCCATCATGCCCGGCGCCTTCGTGCCCTGAGCGCAGTCACCCGGCGGCCGCTGCCTTGGAGTCCGCGCCGTTCTACGGCGCAGACTCCTAGGCGGTCGCCAGGGCGAAGGCCCCCATGTCGATGCTGATCGGGATGCGGGTCTTGGCGTTCTCCATGTACGCGCCGTAGAACTGATTCTGCCGCTCCAGGATCATCTCGCTCCGCAACCGCTCGCGGTTGGCCAGCAGGTCGGCCGGGTCGGCGTCCTCTCGTTCGTGGACGTGGATGACCACGGCGGAGTTGCCGGTCAGGACCGGAGCGCTGGTCTCTCCCGGGGGCAGCGAGAAGGCCACCGCCTCGACCTGGGCGTTGACGCCGACCCCCGGGACCACGGCGCCGCGGGCGATCAGGCCGCTCTCGCTCACGTCGAGCTCCTCGGCCTCCGCCGCGGCGCCGAAGTCGTCGGCTTCCTGGAGGAGCGCGGCCACCGCGTCGGCGCGCTCCTGGGCCAGGACGAACGCCTTGCGTCGTATCACGTCGTCCCGGACCCTCGCCTCGACCTCCTCGAGAGGCGGCACGTAGGGCGCCTGGATGCCGGTCACCGTCACGAAGGCCGGCCCCGTCGGCGTCGGAATCGGACCCGCCGCCTCGCCCTCCGCGAGCTGGAAGGCCTGCGTGGTCACCTCGGACGAGAAGCCCAGCCCGAGAATCGGCTCGCCGAGGGCGGCGAATCCGCTCTCCTGCACCTCGAGACCTCGGCGCGCCGCCGCCGCCTCGAGGTCGGCGGCCTCGTCGATCTCCAGCGACATGGCTTCCGCCAGCGCGCCGGCCCGCGCATCGGCGCTCTCCTGCTGGAGCACATCGACGATGCTGTCGCGGACGTCGTCCAGGGTCCGGGTCGTGCCGCCGGTCTTCTCGGTCGCCTTGATGACGTGCACACCGAACATGCTCGTGACCGGATCGCTGATCTCGTCCTGCTCGAGGGCGAAGGCGGCGCCCTCGAACTCGGGCACCATCTGCCCGGGGGTGATCGGTCCGAGGTCGCCGCCCGCGTCGCGGGTGCCCTCGTCCTCCGAGTACCGACGGGCCAGCTCCGCGAAGTCGGCGCCGTTGCGGGCCTCGGCCACGATCGACTCCGCCTGCGCCTGAACCTCGGCCAGCTCCGCGTCCTGCGTCCGGAGCAGGATGTGGCTGACGCGCAGGTCGACCTCCTCGGTGTAGCGATCGAGGTTGTTGTCGTAGTAGGCCTGGACGTCGGCGTCGCTCGGGGTGAACGAGGCCTTCAGGGCGGGAACGTCGATGAGCACGAACCGGAGCCGGCGCTTCTCGGGCACCAGGTAGTCGTTGGCGTCCTGCTCGAACAGGGCGGCCACGTCGTCTTCCGTCGCTTCCAGCCCCTCCCGGAAGTCGTCGGCCCGGAACGAGACCGCGCTCAGGCGGACGCGCTCGTTGCGGCGGACGTGCTCGCGCTCGACGTCGTCGTCGCTGACCGTGATCCAGTCGGTGAGCGCCGCCTGCAGCCGCTGGAGCATCAACGACCGCCGCACGTTCTCCTCGAACTCGGCCGGGCTCATCGGCGGCTGCTGCATCCGCAGCATCTGGAGATAGGCGGCCTCGCCGATGAACTCGCCGTCCTGCTGGAAGGCGGGGAGCGACACGATGGCCTCCCGGACCTCGGCGTCGCTGACCGTCACGCCGAGGCGCGCGGCCTCCTGCAGCGCCGCGTACTCGTCGATCACCTGTTGCAGCAGTTGCCGGTCTATGCCCATCGACCGCAGGAGGTCGGCGGTGATCTCGCCCCCCGACTGAACCTGGTAGCTCTGGAGCTGGCGCCGGAAGAGCGTCTGGAACTCGCCGACGGTGATTTCCTGGTCCCCGACCTGGGCGAGCACGTCGGTCAGTGTGCCGGGGGTCTCGGGGGGAGGCTGGATCAGGGGAAACCCGAGGACCAGCAGGGCGAAACCGGCGAGGGCGAGGGTCCACTTCAGCCACGCCTTGTGGCGTCGCATGCGATCCAGCATCGTCATCGTGTCGTCAACTCCTGATACTGCCGCGGCGTTTCTTCCCGCCCGGCCGGCGCGGCGTCCCCCGGGTCGGCGCCCGTGGGTCGGGCCCGTGTCGGACCGCCCGCCGGCACGAGGGTCGGTACATTCTATGACACCATCGGCACGGCGCCTTCCCGGGGGCGGCGCGTGCGCGTCCACCCACTACCGGTTGGGCCGGATCGCGCCGGGCCACTACCTGTTGCGTAACCGCGCGCAAATCACCGCCGATTATGCTATAGTCTCTCCGACCCCGTGGGCATGCCTGCGGCTTCCGATTCGGGGGAATCCATGTTGTCTGGGTGGAGGGGCGCTGCCGTTTCGGATGTTCCTCTGATGATCGACCGGACCGGTGACCCGCCGCTTCGCCCGGGACGGCTTCGACGCCGTCCTCAGCGCCCGCCGGCCGGTACGTCCGGGGCGTCGCCGGCCCGACGTCGCCCGGCCTCTCCGCGAACCTGTCGGAGCGCCGTCGGCCCGTCGTCGGCGGGCGGTCTCCGGTCCGCGCCGCCGAGCTCGTCTACACCGCCCGCTGCCGTTCGCCGGTCCGGCCCGCACCGTCGGCGGGACGCGAGTCGTGCGGGTGCGTCGATCTCGTCCGTCCGATGGAGCCTCGGCGCGTTCGGCCCGAGCATCGCGCATGCCGGCGCCCCGGCCGAAGCGACGAGCAGCCTGCCCAGGCGTGGCGGGCGCCGTCCGTCCCCGATGCGGGAGGAGTGTCCCTCTTGAGTGTCAGCTCCCTGTTCTCTCTGTTTTCGAGCGATCTCGCCATCGACCTCGGCACCGCCAACACGTGCGTCTATGCGCGGGGCAAGGGGATCGTGATGAACGAGCCGTCGATCGTGGCCATCAACAAGGTGACCGGGCGCACCGAAGCGGTGGGGCGCGAGGCGAAGGAGATGGTCGGACGCACCCCCGGCAACATCGTCGCCATCCGGCCGATGCGGGACGGGGTGATCGCCGACTTCGAGATCGCCGAGAAGATGTTGACCTACTTCATCAAGAAGGCGCACAACCGGACGGTCTGGGTGCGGCCCCGCATCGTGATCGGCGTGCCGTCCGAGATCACCCAGGTCGAGAAGCGGGCCGTCAAGGACAGCGCG
Organism: Vicinamibacterales bacterium; assembly: GCA_965215105.1. Classification (GTDB taxonomy): domain Bacteria; phylum Acidobacteriota; class Vicinamibacteria; order Vicinamibacterales; family UBA8438; genus JAJEEA01. The sequence goes on along the minus strand of OZ244051.1, from coordinate 2,585,419 downwards.
TATCGCGCCAAGGCCAGCGAGGTGCATCTCGTGGAGGAGGCGATGGCGGCGGCCATCGGGGCGGGGATGCCGGTCACGGAGCCGTTCGCCAACATGATCGTCGACATCGGGGGCGGCACCACCGACATCGCGGTGATCTCGCTCGCCGGCATCGTCTACAGCAAGGCGGTGCGGGTCGCCGGCAACGAGATGGACGAGGCGATCATCCAGTACATCAAGAAGACCTACAACCTGCTGATCGGGGAGCGCACCTCCGAAGCGATCAAGATGAGGATGGGGTCCGCGTGCGGGCTCGACGGCCGCATCATGATGGAGATCAAGGGACGCCACCTCGTCGAGGGCGTGCCCAAGACGATCACGATCACCGACGAGGAGATACGCGAGGCGCTGGCCGACACCGTCCGCGTGATCGTCGATGCGGTTCGGGTCGCGCTGGAGCGGACGCCGCCCGAGCTGTCCGCCGACATCGTCGATCGGGGGATCGTGCTGACGGGCGGTGGATCCCTGCTGAAGAACCTGGACAAGAGGCTTCGGGAGGAGACCGGCCTCCCGCTGGCCCTGGCCGAGGATCCGCTGGCATCGGTCGTGCTGGGCGCCGGCCGGATGCTGTCGGACTTCGGGCTGCTGCGGAAGATCTCCATTGATTGACCTCACGCGCCGCACGGGCGTTTCGCTGCTGGCGGCGGTCGTCGGCCACCTCGTGCTGCTGTCGGCCCAGGCCAACACCGCCTCCGGAGTGCCGGTGCTCCAGCTCGTCACGTTCGGTGTGTTCTCGGAGGTTCAACGCGCCGTGACCCGGACGGTGGGGGCGGTCGGGGGCCTGTGGAGCGCGTACGTCGAGCTGCAGGCGGTTCGGGCCGAGAACGAGTCCCTGCGCCGCGAGCTCGACGCGGTGAGGCTGCAGTGGCAGGTGGACCGGGCCGGCGCGCAGCGGGTCCGCGGCCTCGAAGCGCTCCTCGAGTTGCGGAGTGCCGCCGGTCTGGCCACCGTCGGGGCCAGGATCATCGGCGGCGACGCCACGCCCTACTTCCGGACCGTGACCATCGACCGGGGACGGCGGGACGGCGTCCGCCCCGACGCGGCGGTCCTGTCCGCGGCCGGCGTGGTGGGGCGCGTCGTCGACGAGCCGGGGCTCCGGGCGTCACGGGTCCAGCTTCTGATCGACCGGAACGCGGCGGCGGGGGCGCTCATCGAGAGGAGCCGGGTGGCCGGGCTGGTGGTGGGCGACGCGGACGATCGGCTGCTGCGGATGGAGTACGTGTCGAATCTCGAGGATGTCCAGGTGGGTGACGCCGTCGTGACGTCCGGAAGCGACGGCATCTATCCCAAGGGGTTCGTCATCGGCGACATCACCCTGGTGCAGCGGGGGCCCGGGCTGTATCGGACCATCCACCTGCGTCCCCGCATCAGGTTCGGCGACCTGGACGAGGTATTGGTCATCCTGCCCGAATCGTCGCCCCCGGCGGCTCTCGCCGCGGCGGGCGGTGGTGGATGACGGCCGCCTGGGTCGCATTCGCCCTCGCGGCCGCGCTGGCGGCGCAGACGACGCTGGTGCGGATGGTTGCCGGCCCCGGGGCGCCCGTCGACCTCGTGCTCATGGTGGTCATCGTCGTGGCCATCGTCGGCGGGCCGCGGGCCGGGTTGTGGACCGGCACCGTCGGCGGGTTGCTCCAGGACGCTCTGTCCGGCGGCGTCATCGGGGTGGGGGGGCTGGCGAAGACCCTGGTGGGATACCTCGGCGGCCAGTTCGCCGCCCAGTTCATGGTCACGCGCCTGTGGCACAAGGCGCTCGTGTTCGTCGGCGGCTCGTTGTTGCACGTTGCCCTGTTCGTCGGCGGCTACCGGCTGTTGTTCGATGACCGCATGGTGGTCACCCAGCGCGAGTTGCTGGTGCAGGCGGCCGCCAACACCGTCGTCGGCCTGGTGGTGGCGGTGGGGCTGCAGACGATTCCGGACGAGGTCGAACGGCAGCGCCTGCGCGGGCGGTGGCCGGACGACCGCCACGCCGAGTAGAACGAGCAGAAGCCGGGCAGAGGTAGACCGAGCCGATGAGCAGCATGTCCAGCCGGTTCGCACCGGGCGCACTGGAGCGGTCGCGCGACAGCCTCGCCGTTCTGCTGGCGATGTGGTGGTGGGGTATCGTCCTCGTGTTCGCCGGTCTCGCGGTCGGGTTCTGGTGGTTGCAGGTCGTCCAGTACGACAAGTACCGCCAGCACGCGGAGGACAATCACCAGCGCACCCTGGTGCTCAGCGCGCCGCGGGGCGCGGTGCTGGACCGGGACGGCCGCGTGCTGGCCGAGAACCGCAACTCGCTCAACATCACGTTGTCCCGCGAGCAGGCCGAGGACCTCGAGGGCACCGTGGCCCTTCTCGCCGACCTGTCCGGCGTGCCGTTGTCGGAGCTCCGGGCCATCGTGGAGCGGCACCGCCGGGACCCGCCGTTCCGGCCCGTGGTCCTGATTCGCGACGCCGTGTTCGACCAGGTGGCGGCGGTCGCCGCGCATGCCCGGGAGCTTCCGGGAATCTACGTGCAGGAGCTTCCCGTCCGGTTCTATCCGGCCGGCGAGGTGGCCGCGCACATCCTGGGCTACATCGGCGAGGTCAGCCAGGCCGAGATGGCGACGCCGGAGTTCGATGGCGTGCGGCGCGGCGCGATCGTCGGCAAGTCCGGCATCGAACGCACCTACAACCGGCTGTTGATGGGCCGCGACGGCGCGCGGCGGGTCGTCGTCGACAACGTCGGCCGCGAGATCCGGGTCCTCGACGAGCGGTTGCCGCTCGAGGGCCGGCAGATCCAGCTCACCCTCGACTACGATCTGCAGGAGGCGGCGGAGGACGCGTTCGGCGACGCCGGGTTCAACGGGTCGGCGGTGTTCCTGGATCCCCGTTCGGGCGAGATCCTCGCCCTCGTCAGCCGTCCCGCCTACGACCCGAACGTCTTCGCCCGAGGCATCGACGGCGAGACCTGGGGCCGGCTCAACCGCGACCGGCTTCGCCCGCTGAACCACCGCGCGCTGCAGGGGCGGTACTCGCCGGGATCGACCTTCAAGGTGGCGATGGCGGTCGCGGCGCTCGAGGAGGGGGTGGTCACTCCCGACTTCCGCGTGGCATGCCCCGGCGGGCGCTACGTGCACGGGCGCTTCTTCCGGTGCCATTCGACGCACGGCTCGGTCGACATGCGCGAGGCCCTCGAGAAGTCGTGCAATTCCTACTTCTATGCGCTCGGTGAGAAAATGGAGATCGACCAGATCCACAAGTGGGCGACGGCCCTGGGTCTGGGCGAGCTCTCCGGCGTCGATCTGCCGCACGAGGTGCGGGGGCTGATGCCGTCCACGGCCTGGAAGCGGGAGCGGCGCGGCGAGCGCTGGTACCCCGGCGAGACCATTTCCGTCTCCATCGGCCAGGGGGCGGTGTCGGTGACGCCGATCTCGCTCGCGGTGATGATGGCGACGATCGCCAACGGCGGCACGCGCGTCACCCCGCACCTGCTCGCGGCCGTCAACGAGGGGCAGGGTTTCGAGCGGGTGCGCCGACCCGTGCCCCGTTCGCGGGTGTCCATCAGCCCGACGACGCTGGACGTGGTCACCGAAGGGCTCTGGTTCGTGGTCAACCGGGCCGGGACCGGCCGGCGCGGTCGGCTCTACGGGCGCGACGTGATGGGCAAGACCGGCACGGCCCAGGTGATCTCCCTGCAGGGCCGGGCCGCGGCGGCGGGCAGCTCGGACCAGGACCTTCGGGACCACGGGTGGTTCGTCTTCGCGGCCCCCGCCGGGGCACCGGAGATCGCGGGCGCCGTCTTCGGCGAGCACAACGAGCACGGCTACCTCTCGGCCCCGATCGCGAGGCACGTCATCGAGACGTACTTCGCCAAGAAGGACGGGCTGCCGCGGCCGACGGTGCCGGTGCCGGCGTTCGCGAGGAGGGCCCCGGCGGCGGTGGCGGCGGAGCAAGCGGATCAAGTGGATCAGTAGGGGCGACGGATCGGCAGGACACCGGGTCGCAGATGCTGGAGCAACGACTCTATCGCCACATCGACTGGCTGCTGCTGGGAGCGCTGTTCCTGCTGTCGGCGGTCGGCGTGGCAATGATCTACAGCACGACGTACGATCCGACGACGGGCGGCGTCAGCCCCCTGGTCTCGATTCAGTTGTGGGCGCTCGGTCTCGGCTTTCTGGCCCTCGTCGTCGCCCTCACGATCGACTACCGGTGGTTCGCCGACCTGTCGCTGCTCATCTTCATGGGCCTCGTGGGCCTGATCGCCTATACCCTCCTGTTCGGAGCCACCGGCGGCGGGGCCCGCCGTTGGATCGATCTGGGGGCCTTCAACCTTCAGCCCTCGGAGTTCGCCCGCATGGTGGTGGCGCTGGGGCTGGCGACGCTGTTCACGCGCCACCGGTGGAAGGAGCGTACCCCCTTCGCGTGGCTGATGGCCGTGCTCATCGTCGGAATCCCGTTGGTGCTGATCGCGCAGCAACCCGATCTCGGCACTGCCGTGACCCTCCTGCCGGTCGCGCTGATGATCTTCGTCTTCGCCGGGCTCCCGCTGCGGTACGTGGGCCTGCTGATCGTGGCGGGGACCCTGAGCGCGCCGGCGGTGTGGGCCTACGGCCTGGAGGACTATCAGCGGGAGCGCATCCTGAGCTTCCTGGACCCCGAGAAGGACCCTCGCGGGTCGGGGTACCAGCAGCTTCAGGCGAAGATCACGGCCGGGTCGGGGGGGGCGACGGGCAAGGGGTTCCTCAGGGGAACCCAGAGCCAGTACAACTTCCTGCCGGTCGCGCACAACGACTTCGTTTTCTCGGTGCTCGCGGAAGAACAAGGGTTTCTGGGCGTGGTGGTTGCGCTCGGCTTGTATCTGTTCGTCATCCTGCGTGGGATGGATGCCGCTCGACTGGCCAAGGACCGTCTGGGCATGTACCTCGTCGTCGGGATCATGGCCGGGTTCGCGTTTCAGGTGATCTACAACATCGCCATGTCGGCCGGACTGGCGCCGGTGAAGGGGCTCACCCTGCCGCTGATGAGCTACGGCGGCTCGTCGGTGATCGCCACGCTGGCGGCCTTCGGATTCGTGCTCAACGTGCGAATGCGCAGGTTCACGAACTGAGCGCAGCTCTCCCACCGTCTCGAGACGTTTCGGAAACCCGCCTGGCGCGGCTCGTGGCTCTCGCCGCGGGCCGTCGACGGGCCGGGCAGGCTGCCCGGCCCGCGCGAATCCGGTAGACACGCCGGTCGGATGACGCCTCGGCAGGCGGCCAGCCGGCCGGCAGGTACGCCGCCGAGCCGATGCGCACCACGCGCGGCCGGTCGTTCGCCGGCGCCCGCGCGCCTCTCCGGGGGGGCTCGCGCGCCCGGGCGCCGGTCGGGGCACGGCGGGGTCACCCCAGTTGGAGGGGTAGTGATGAACAAGGAGATGATCATCTCCGCCAGCGGCCACGAGACGATGGCCGCCATTCTCGAGGACGACGAGGTCGTCGAGATATCCGTCGAGCGCGACAAGTCTCGCGGCGTCGCCGGCAACATCTACAAGGGACGGGTCTCGAAGGTGCTGCCCGGCATGCAGGCCGCCTTCGTCGATCTCGGGCTGGAGCGCGACGGCTTCCTCTACGTCTCCGACGTCATCGACCCGATGGCGTCGATCGACGGCATCGAGGCGGACGGGGAGGGCGCGGCGGGAGAGCCGCCGGCCGCCGACGGCCAGGGCAACGGCGGCTCTCGCGGGCGCGGGCGCGGGCGCGACCGCAACGCCGGCGATCAGCCCATCGACAAGCTGCTGACGGCCGGTCAGGAGATCGTCGTCCAGGTGGTCAAGGAGCCGCTGGGGACGAAGGGGGCGCGCATCACGTCGCACGTCACCATTCCCGGCCGGTTCCTCGTGTTCATGCCGACCGTCGACCACATCGGCGTGTCGCGCAAGATCGTGTCCCGCGACCAGCGCGGCCGCCTGCGGCGCATCGTCCGCGAGTTCCGGGCCGAGCACGAGATGCCCGGCGGCGTGATCATCCGGACCGCCGCCGCGGACCGGCCCGAAGAGGACATCGTCAGCGACCTCACCTACTTCCACGAGCTGTGGTCGGACACCCTCGGGAAGAGCGAGTCGCGGCGCGCGCCCGCCGTCATCCACCGCGAAGAGAGCCTGGTCGCCAAGCTGCTGCGCGACCTGCTGACCGACGACTTCTCGGCCATTCGCATCGACCACCGCGGCGAGTACCGCAAGGCGGTGAAGCTGGTGCAGCGGATCATGCCGAACCTGGTGTCCCGGGTGCACCACTACGACAAGAACTTCCCGATCTTCGAGGAGTACGGGGTCCAGTCGGAGATCGACAAGGCGCTCCGGAGCAAGGTCTGGCTGAAGTCCGGCGGCTATCTCGTCATCAACCAGACCGAGGCCCTGGTGGCCATCGACGTCAACACCGGGCGCTACGTCGGCAAGCGGACGGGACGGCTGGAGGACACCATCGTCAAGACCAATCTCGAGGCCGCGAAGGAGATCGTCCGCCAGATCCGGCTCCGCGACCTCGGCGGCATCATCGTGCTCGACTTCATCGACATGGAGGAGCGGAAGAACCGCCAGAAGGTGTACCAGTTGTTCGAGCAGGAGATCCGCCGCGACCGGTCGCCGTCGAAGGCGGTGCAGGTGTCCGAGTTCGGGTTGATCATCACCACCCGGAAACGCGTGAAGCAGAGCCTGGAGCGGCAACTGACCGAGCCCTGTCCGTACTGCTCCGGCAGCGCCGTGGTCAAGTCCACCTCGACCATCTGCTTCGAGATCCTCGCCGAGCTGCGGAAGATCAGCGGCGATCTCAACGGTCATCAGATCCAGCTCCGCGTCAATCCGGATGTCGCGCGGGCGTTGAAGTCGGAGGAGCGCGGCGTGCTGAAGGAGATCGAGCGCACCCTCGACCGCGAGGTCACGCTGCGCCCCGACGCGATCCTGCATCACGAGCAGTTCGACGTGACGGCGATGTAGGCCTGATGGAGTAGACTCTTGATCATGGTCGATCGGCCCGTCGTTGACCGTGGGACATCCGACGAGCGTGCGACACGCGACCCACTTCCGACTGGGGTCGCTCACGCGCGGACGGAGATCGCCGACGTGCGGGTGGAAATCGCGAACCTCGACAACCGGCTGTCCGGAGAGATTGCCGACCTTCGGACGGAGACCCGGACCGGGCTGGCGGAGGTGCGGACGGAGATCCGGACCGGGCTGGCGGACGTACGAGCAGAGATCGCCGGTGTCCAGGCCGCCATCGCCCGGCTCGGAGAGCAGCACGCGAAGACCGAGGCCAACCGCCTGCGCTGGACGCTCGGCGCCATCATCGCGGGGACCTCCCTCGGCGTGGCCGGCCTGCGCCTGCTCGGGGCCTGACCGACAAGACCATGGCAGGGGGGCGCATGCTCGACACCCACGCCGTCGCCCGTTCGCTCACCGACGCCGAGTTCACGCCGGCCCAGGCCGACGCCATCACGAACGCTGTGCGGCTGGTAGCCGAGCACGGGAACCACGTCACGTCCGACGAGTTCAGGGTTGGCCTCGCCGAGCTCCGGACCGGAATGGCCGCGCTCGGCGCGCGACTATCGACGCAGATCGCGAACGTCGAGACGCGTCTCATCAAGTGGATGGTCGGGACCGTCATCACGACGGCGGGTCTGATCGTTGCGATCCTCCGGTTCATCGCGCCGTAGTGGGGCGGCCGGCTCTGCCCTCCATTTTCCTCGCCCGTCGACGCCTTCGAGAGGTTCCGATGTTCACCCGAGGACTGACAGGACTGACCGACCCGGTAACCAATTACCTTCTTCGCCGTTCCCGCCGTTCCCTGAACGCCATCCGCATAAGCCTGTATGTCAGAGGGTTAACTGAATATCCTCCACTGAGCAACGCGCCGTTCGTTTTGTTCATCGGGGCGGTCTTGGGCTACGGCGGCATGCTTGCTTGGTATATGCTGGCTCATTTCGACTTGGTCGATATGCTTCGCCCCAGAACCTTTGGCAACGTCGATGATTCTTTCTATTACTTCCAGATAGCCAGAAACATGGCCGATGGAAAGTTCTCAACCTTCGATGGCGGCATCACCCGGACCAATGGCTATCATCCTCTCTGGGTGCTGTTCACCATCCCGTTCTACTGGGTGTTCGATACTAAAGCTGCCTTGTTTTCCATCAAGACCTTCGAGATTACGCTTATATCGTTAGGCGTTGCTTCAATTGTTCTCGCTGCTCGAATATGCCGCTTGCCTTGGATCCTCCTGATCGGCGTGTTGCCGTCCCTCTACCTCCAACGCGGCATGCTCCTTGGAATGGAAGCCGCAGCCGCGCTGTTTATGCTTGGGCTGTTCTTTCTTGCCCTTTCTCTCTACGCCGAGAGTCCGGCCAAGTGGAGACAATGGTTCCTCAATGCCATGGCCTTTGGGTTGCCTTGGGTCCGACTCGAGTTCATAGCCATCTCGCTGGCCCGCACATTTTGTTCCAATAGCCAGTGCCGTCGCAGGCATACTGGTCTACTTCGCCTATAACTGGTTGGTCTTTGGCGGCATGGTGCCGGTGAGCGGCGCAACCAAACAAGCGTGGTCGCAAGCACAGTGGGAGCGACAAGGTGGCTACAGCTTCAACCAGAATTTACAGGAGACATTGCAGGTTCCCGTCTTTGGGTACGAACTGCTGGTTGCGGTCGGACTTTGTGCCTGTTTCCTGCTGGTCTGGTGGTCGACTCGCCATTCTCGAAGCCGGGAGGAAGGACTGTTCCTGGTTTTTATGGTTGGCGTGTTCAGCTTAGCGGCAGGTCACTTGGCAAAGTTCACGCAGACAGTTCTTTTCATATACCCCAGACTCGGGCAAGAGCCTTGGTATTTCGTTCCAGCCTACCTGATGATGGCACTGGTTGTTCCGGTCATTTGCTATACTGCCGTTCATTTTGTTCGTCGTCTTCGTCGGCTGGCTGGATCCAAGTCGAGCAATGCCGTCAGGTACTTGGTTTGGGGAATTATTGTCGCAGGTGCGCTTGTCCTGGTCACAGAGACGGACTTTCGTGGCCCTTTCAACCAAGTTAAGTACGAGAGCCGAAGCAATTTCCAGGGAGGCGATAGAGCATGGGCGCCATCGTACTTGGTTGCGCGAGTGATGAATCGAGTGCTCCAGGAAGGCAGTATAGTTGGAACGTGGGATGCTGGAATAATTGGGTATTTCCTGCGCTTTCCTGTGGTGAACCTGGATGGCCTGGTGAATTCTTATGAGTACTTGCATATGCCAAAAATCCGCGGTGAACGCGGTTCTATACCTCCGAAATATGGAGGAAAAAATCGGAATAACTCACTACGCAGCGTATGTTGATTATGGTGATCCTAATCCTCACGGGAACGAAATTTCGCTTTTCCAAGGCGCATCATTTGCTATCAGAGGAAATCAGATGCTTGACTTCAGATTCTGGCCTGCAGAGCCGATGACAGCGTCATGGGGTAGCCTCGACAGCAGTGCTTGGTTTTGGGAAAGAATGAAACCGCACCTGCACTGGGAATCGGGCGGAGTCGGCGTTCTCTATGGAGACGGATTGGTTCAAGTTTTTGCAGAGAACTGTAAGCCGGAACGAATTCAAGAGAAAATGTTTGTGTTCTCGTGGTTTGACGAAGAGCGTGAAACTGCTGATAGCGTTCGGTATAGATGGCGTGGCCCGGAGGCAAATCAGTTGGGATTTTGCGTGGAAGTATTCGAACTGCCCTACCTGCCCTACGGCACTGTCCTTACGGTGCAGGTCGAGGCTATGTCGGTAGTGGATTACCTGACAGACCTGGTCACTGACCGCGAGCCGGCAATCCGGTCCGATTTCGATGTGTGGTATCTCACCGACCGTCTTATCTATGTGAAGGAACAGTGCGGAGAGGAAGACGTTGCCGAAAGGTTCTTCTTGCACCTCGACCCGGTTGACGCGGACGACCTCCCGGGCTATCGTAAGCAACACGGGTTCGACAACCTTGACTTCGGCTTTGAGAGATATGGCGTGAGGCTGGGCGAGATATGCTTCGCGGAAGTCCCGCTGCCGGAATATGCCGCCGCAGGAATCAGAACCGGGCAGTACGTGTATATGGATGACGAGTTCTACCACCCTTGGAAAGGGGAAATCCGCCTCGACGAGTAGTGCAAGGCCGCATTCACAGTGTTTGTCCCGGCACTACATCATCGATCAGCCGTACCGGCCTTAGTCCCGCCGCGCCCCGGCTACATCGGAACAGCGGAAACAGGCCGACCCGGTGAACACCACGGCGAAGACGATGCCGAAGCTGCGGTCGGAGCCGTCCGGCGGCGGCCCGCCGCGGGTCACGCCTTCTCGGTGCTCCATCGGTCGTCCGGCCCGCCCCGCAACCGGTGGATCTCTGCCCGCAACGCCGTGACCTCGGCCTCGGCGGCGGCGCGGGCAGCGGCTTCGCGGGCGGCGCGGTCCTCGGCGGCGGCGCGCGCGGCGGCTTCGGCCTCGCGGGCGGTCTCGACCTCCTCGGGGTCCTCGAGGTCGCGCCCCGTCGCCGGGTCGCGCCAGCGCAGCACCTGCTCCGGCCCCCGCAGATACGCGCAGAGCCCCAGCACCGGGCTGCGCACACCCCGCGCACCGTCCGCCAGCACCTCCGACGGCAACGCCCGATACGCCCCGCCCCGCAACGCATACCCCTGCAGGCGCGGGTCCAGCCGCCCGCCCACCGGGTCGTACAGGAAGTACTCGGCAACCCCCATCGACGCGTAGATCGCCGGCTTCTCGTCGCGGTCCGGCTTCCACGTCGACTCCGACGCCACCTCCAGGACGAAGTCCGGCGCCTTGCCCTCCCGCCAATTCACCCACGAGTCGCGCAGGTGGCCGTCCGCGCCCACGGCGACCAGCACGTCCGGGGCCACCGAGACCGCCCGCACCCGGCCCGCGGCGTCCTCCGGGCCCACGTCGTAGACCAGCACGTCGACGGCCACGCAGACGTCCGAGCGGTCGCGGAAGAAGCGGCGGAAGGCGTTGTACATGTAGTTCAGGCAGGGTTGCTGGCGCATGCTGTCGGGCATGGGCAGTCCGTCGGTCGAGGGCAGGTCGCGGTCGGTGAGGGCGAGCAGGGCGGCGCGCGAGGGGAACAGGGGCAGGTCCTGGACGAAGCGCTCGCTCAACCGGGTGGGCGGGAGCGTCTCCGGCGTCTCGACCGCGGGCGGCCGCGGCGCGCCGGGCGCGGACGGGACGCGGACGAGGTCGGCCATGGCGTTCTCCCGGGACCCGTGATGGACTACGGGCGCGCTTCCCGTAAACAGTAGCACGGATCGGCGCAGCCAGCGGCCTCATGTGGCCTCATGGGCCCTCTGCGGCGCCGCTCGCAATTGGGGAAGCGGTTGAGATGCGCCCGACGTCCACCCCGGGCCGAACCGACACCGGACCGCTATGGTCGTCCCGCTTCTTCGAGGCGCTGCAGACGTTCCGTGGTCTCGGCGATCAGCTTCGGAACTCGTCTTCTGGCGTGGTTCAGCACGTCTTCGCCGGTGGCCCTGGTCGAGTCCCAGGTCTCGTCCGGATCGGTCTCCCGCGTCGGGCTCTCGTACTGCAGCCGCCCGCCGTACAGCGTCAGCACCTCCAGCGCCTTGCGGTCGCGAACCGCGGCTATCCGTTCGCCGCGGTTCTCCACGTCGTCCCACAGCTCGTTCAGTGTGTGCTTGTGTTTCACCCGTTCGCCTTGTGCGATGGTCAGGGCCTTGAGTGCGTGCTCCATCGACGCCTGCAGTTGTATGCACTTCATCGATGAAGTGACGTAGGGCTCCCGGGCAATCCGCCGGTATTCGTCGGCATGGCCGAGAAGCCGGGTCGCTTCTTCTGGTTCGAACCGAGTTTTTCTCACCATCTCGCGGCCGTTCCACAGGTAGGTCGGTCCCGTGCTCACGGGCTCGACCCCTTCTCGCGTATAGATGGTGCGTCCCTCTTCGAGTGCGACCCCCTGAATTCGGGTCGTGCTGTGGCGTCCCGCCTCGGCCGTGGCGCGGTCCATCACAATCACGTCCACGTCGTAGCCGGTTGCGCCTTCGGCTGTCCAACGCTCGCGCTTCGTGGCCGGGGAGGCCGAACGCTCCGTGATGGCCAGGAGGTCGACGTCGCTGTCGTCGGTCATCTCGTCGCGAACCGCCGAGCCGAACAACACGATCTGGTCCGGGTTCAGTCTCGACACGACCAGCGCCACGGCCGCCTGCAGCCGTTCGCGATCCGGTGCTCGACGTGCGGGGGCCTGCATCGAAGTCGACTGTACCATGTCCCAGACGGTCGTCGTCATGTCCCAGACGGTCGTCGTCATCTCCCGGGCATGCCGGGTGACGCGGATCGGTGATCCGGCCTCACCCGCCTTCGGAGCGCGGCGCCGACCAGCGGACCGCGTCGAAGTGCCGGATGGTGCGGCGTCCGACGACGGTTCCCTCGTCCTGCAGCATGCCGGGCGACGCGGATCGGTGATCCGGCCTCACCCGCCTTCGGAGCGCGGCGCCGACCAGCGGACCGCGTCGAAGTGCCGGATGGTGCGGCGTCCGACGACGATGCCCTCGTCTTGCAGGAGGCGCCGCTTGCGGAGCGGGTCGCTGTAGCCTCCCAGGCGGCCTCCGGCGCCGACCACGCGGTGACAGGGGACGCTGGGAACGCCGCAGGTGCGCATGATGGCGCCGACCGCGCGCCAGGCGCGGGGGCGCCCGGCCAGCGCCGCCACGTCGCCGTAGGTGGCCACGCGGCCCCGGGGAATTCGGCGGACCACCGCAATCACGCGGGCTCGAAACGAGCCGTCGGCAGATGTCGTCGGGGGGGTCACGGTCCCTCCGCAGCGGCGTGCGGCGGCGGGCGGGTCGGTTCCGTGGGCCGGGGCCGCCGGCGCTACTCCATCGGGGTCGTCTTCCAGACCTCGTGGATCAGGCCGGCCTGGATGAGCTTCGTCGCGTAGACGATCTGTCCCGCATGGGTCGTGAAGTGGAGCACCTGGTTCAGGATGAGCTCGCCGTAGGTGATGGCCTTGCCGTTCAGCTCGGTCGTCTCGCCGAGCCGATCCGCGTCGAACCCCGCGAGGGCCCGGTCCGCCTCGGCCACCGCGAAGTCGAACCGGGCCAGCAGGTCCTCCTTCGGCAGCGGCCCCGGCTCGGCGAACTCGGCGTCGCGGTCGCGGCGGTAGCCGTTGCCGCCCACCCCGTGACCGATGTGGAGGCGCGTCGAGCCGCACAGATGCAGCACGAGGTTGCCGACGGCGTTCGACTCCTCGTTCGGGCGCCACCAGAGCTGGCCGTCGTTCAGGGCCTCGATGCACGTCCGCACCTGGCCCGCCTGGTGCTTCACGAGGCGCTTGCGCGCCGTCTCCAACAGCAGCCGGTTCCCAGCGTCACTCATCGTCCATCCCCGTCACGGAATCGCCGCTTGCGGCTTCCCGCCGGCCCGTTGCCCTTTGCGGGAATCCTCCTGGACCGAATGCGGTCACGGAATCGCCGCCCGCGGCTTCCCGCCGGCCCCGTTGCCCTTTGCGGGAATCTCCCTGACCGATGCGGTCACGGAACCGCGGTCTGTGGTTCCCGCCGGCCCCGTTGCCATCTCCCTGACCGATGCGGTCACGGAACCGCGGTCTTGTGGCTTCCCGCCGGGCCACCCGGCATGCCCCCGCCGTTTCAGCGCGCCGAGCACGGCGGCGGACGCGGGCCCCCGATGGCCGCATCGGTGCGGCGTCAGTGTTGCGGACGCGGGCCGCCGATGGCCGCATCGGGCCGGCGTCGGTTCGGCTCATCGATACACCCGGGGCGAGTAGCAGACGCCGGCGACCCCGACATCGTACACGGCGCAAGCCGTCGCATACCAGGGCGGCATCGATTCCGACGGCAGAATCCCCGCGCCGTGCAGCAGGTCGACCCCGGCGTGACCGGCGAACGCCAGCGCCAGCAGGGTCAGCGCCGTGCCCGGGTCCCGGGTCACCGCCATCGAAGCCACGACCAGGAAGCCGACCGCGAGCGCCACGTCGAGTCCGCTGCCGGCGGCCGACTCCTGCGCCAGCGCGAACCCGATGTAGACCCCGGCGAAGAGCGCCAGCATCATCGCCGCGAACTGGGCCAGACGGAGCTCGGCGACGAGCCGGGCCGGCGAGCTCGGATCCGCCCTGACCGCGGCGAGGGCCAGCCTGACGAGGATGACCGCGAGGGCGATCCCGGCGACGAGCAAGGCGCGCGCGCTGTCGGTCATGGTGGGGCATCTTCGCGACGAGGCCGGCGTACCGTCGGGTCGTTGCGCCGACGGGGGCGTTCACCATGATACCCGCTACATCTGTCGGCCCTGCGGACTGCGGCCTCGATCCGCCTCGTGCATGCTCGGCGCGGCGCCGCCTCGCCGCGACGGGTCGTCAGCCCACGTTCGGTCCGGACCTCGACCCGCGTATGATCAGCGGCGCCATGACCCCGAGCCGGCTCGAACGATGGGCGCCCGCCGACTGGCGGCCGCGGCTCGGCCTGCTGCTCGTCGCCGCCGCCCTCGGCGGCGGGGCGCTGTGGCTGCGCGATCTCGTCGACCCCCGGCTGCGCGCGCTGGCCGGCGTCGTCGCGTTCATCGCGGTGGCCGGGGCCTGCTCGGCGCGGCTGGCCGACGTGAACTGGCGGCTCGTCGCGCGCGGGTTCCTGCTCCAGATCGGGCTCGCGGTGCTCATCCTGAACGTCGAGATCGCCGGGGTGCGTCCGGGGTACGCGGTGTTCGCGGCGATAGCGTCGGTCGCGACGCAGTTCCTCGACTTCACCAACGCGGGCTCGCGGTTCGTGTTCGGGGTGCTGGCCGATCCCGAGGCGATGTCCGCGCTCTTCCCCGACGGCTTCGTGCTCGCCTTCGCCTCGCTCCCCATCCTCGTCTTCATGTCGGCGGTGTTCAGCGTGCTGTACCACCTGGGCGTTCTGCAGGCGGCGGTCCGGGTGATGGCGCGGGTGATGGCGCGGGTCATGGGCACGAGCGGGGCCGAGAGCCTGGCCGCGGCCGCCAACGTCTTTCTCGGGGTGACCGAGGCCCCGATGATCATCCGGCCCTACATCGCGGGGATGACGCAGTCCGAGCTGCTGGCCCTGATGACGGGCGGGCTCGCGACCATCGCGGGCACCGTCATGGCGATCTACATCGGCCTGGGCGCCGATCCGGTCGGGGTGCTGACCACGAGCGTCATGGCCGCGCCGTGCGGCCTGTACCTGTCGAAGATCCTGCTGCCCGAGACCAGCGCCCCCGCTACCGCCGGCGCCGTGCGGGCGGCGGTCGAGCGCCGGCACGTCAACGTCATCGACGCGCTGGCCGGCGGGGCGACCGACGGCATGCGGCTGGCCATGAACGTGGCGGCGATGCTGATCGCGTTTCTCGCCTGCATCGCGATGATCGACTACGGGCTGGGGCTGGTCAGCCCCGGTCTCTCCCTGGCCGCGGTCTTCGGGTGGCTGTTCTCGCCGGTGGCGGCCCTGTTGGGGGTGGCGTCGGCCGACCTGCCGGCGGTGGCCGATCTGCTCGGCACCAAGCTCGCCACCAACGAGTTCGTGGCCTTCGTCAAGCTCAACACCGAGTACCTCGACACCGTGAGCGACCATACCCGCGTGGTCGCGACCTTCGCTCTCACGGGCTTCGCCAACTTCGGCTCGATCGGGGTGCTCCTCGGCGGCATCGGCGGCCTCGCTCCGGAACGGCGCCCCGACCTCGCGCGCCTGGGGCCGGTGGCGCTGCTGGGCGGCTTTCTGGCAACATTGATCAACGCCGCGATCGCGTCGGTGCTGCTGTAGCGGCGGCGCCTGGAACGCGGCGGTTGGAGGACGGGGCCGGATGCTGCCGACCATCGGGTGGGAAGACGGCGAAGTCGTCATGATCGACCAGCGGAAGCTGCCGGCGCGGGAGGCGTACGTCCGCTGCCGCACCGCGCGGGACGTGGCGCGGGCGATCCGGACGATGGTCATCCGGGGGGCGCCGGCGATCGGCGTCGCGGCGGCGATGGGCGTGGTTCTGGCGCTGCGCCGCAGCACCGCGTCGGGGACCGCGCAACTCGCCGTCGAGTTCTACAGGACGTGCGACCTGCTGGCCGCCACCCGGCCTACCGCCGTCAACCTGTTCTGGGCCATCGCCCGCATGAAGCGGGCGTTCGCGGACGCGATGCGGGCGGGGCGGTCGGCGGACGAGATCCGGGAGGCCATGGACGCGGAGGCCGCGCGCATCCACGACGAGGACGTGGCGAGCTGCCGGGCCCTCGGCCGCCACGGCGCCGGGGTCGTGCCGCCGGACGCCCGGGTGCTGACCCACTGCAACGCGGGGGCCCTGGCCACCGGCGGCTACGGCACCGCCCTCGGCGTGGTCCGGGCGGCGGTGGAGGCGGGTAAGCGGGTCGCGGTGTACGCCGACGAGACCCGGCCCTTCCTGCAGGGCGCCCGTCTCACCGCGTGGGAGCTCGTGCGTGACGGCATCGAGACGACGGTGATTACCGAGGGCATGGCCGGATCCCTGATGCGCGCGGGCCGGGTGGACGTCGTGGTGGTGGGCGCCGACCGCGTGGCCGCCAACGGCGACGTCGCCAACAAGATCGGCACCTACACGGTGGCGGTGCTCGCCAAGGAGCACGGCGTGCCGTTCTACGTGGCGGCGCCGGTGTCGACGATCGACCTCGAGACCCCGGACGGGGCCGGCATCCCCATCGAGGAGCGCGACGCCCGGGAGATGACCCACGTCGGTTCGGCCCGCCTCACGCCCGAGGGCGCCGCGGTCTGGAACCCCGCGTTCGACGTCACCCCGGCCCGTCTCGTGGCCGGCATCATCACCGAGCGGGGCATCTGCCGGCCGCCCCTCGCCGACAGCCTGAAGGCGGTCTGCTCGCCCGCCCCGACCCCGGCATGACCCAAGGGCGTCAGTTGACCAGGTCTGACGATCTGGAAGTACCAGAAACCGAGGAGGCTCAACGCGAAGATCAGCACGACGCAACGTCGAAAACCGATGATCGGCGTGCGGGTGCGGGCGTCCCGCGCATCGATGCGTATTTCGGCCTCGCGCGAACGCCTCCGCCGGCCGCGCGGCCGGCTATGCTGGTCGCATGCACGACGAACACTACAAGCGGCTCTTCGCCTTCCCGCGCATGGTCGAGGACCTGCTGCGCGGCTTCGTCGCCGACGCCGGCGCCGACGAGTTCGACTTCTCCACCCTCCGCAAGCTCTCCGCCGAGTTCGTCAGCGACGAGCGGCGAGCCCGCCACGGCGACACCGTCTGGCGCGTGCGCCACCGCGACGCGTGGCTGCACGTGCTGGTGCTGCTGGAGTTCCAGTCGACCGACGACCCCGACATGGCCCTGCGCATCCTGGAGTACACCACCCTGCTGTATCAGGAGCTGGCCCGCAACCGGGCGCTGGAGCCCGACGGCCGGCGCCCCCCGGTCCTGCCCGTGGTGCTCTACAACGGCGCGGCGCCGTGGCGGGCGGCGCGCGACGTGGGCGGGCTGATCGCGCCGGTGGGCCCGGCCCTGGCGCCCTATCAGCCGTCGCAGCGCTACGTCGTGCTTGACGAGCGCCACGTGCGGGGCGACGATGTTCCCGGGACCAACCTGATGGCGGCGGTGGTCGCGCTCGAGCAGAGCCGGTCGCCGGCGGACCTGAAGCGGGTGGTGGAGGCGCTGCGGCAACGGCGGTGGGACGCGGACGAACGTTCGCTGGAGCGGGTGTTCGCCGAATGGGTGTGGCGACTCGCGCGGCGGCTCACGCCGGCCGGCGCGCCGCTGCCGCCGGTGTCCACCCTGGAGGACCTGAAGATGACGCTGGAAGAACGCGTGAGCGAGTGGCCCCGCCAGTGGCGGCAGGAGGGGCTCGAACAGGGACGCGAACAGGGGCTTGAACGGGGGCTTGAACGGGGGCTCGAACAGGGGCTTGAACGGGGGCTCGAACAGGGGCTCGAACAACAGCGGGCCCTGTTGCGCCGCCTGGCCGCGGCGCGCTTCGACGCCGGCGCCGCCGGCCGCCTGGCGGAGGTCCTGGCCGGCATCGCCGACCCCGAGCGCCTCGCCGAGGTCGGCGACTGGATCGTGCAGTGCGAGACGGCCGACGAGCTGCTCGCCCGCGTCGGCGACGGCGGCTGAAGCTCGAACCGTTGGCCGACGGCTTGGCGCAGGTCGGGGACCGGATCGTCGAGTGCGGCACGGCGGCCGAGCTGCTCGCCGGCCTCGACGGCGACGACTGACGGATCAGCCGTTCCCACACGTCGAGGCCCTTCGCCCGCAACCGGTCGCCCGGCCTCCTCAACGCCTCCGCCGGCCGCGCGGCCGGCTATGCTGGTCGCATGCACGACGAACACTACAAGCGGCTCTTCGCTTTCCCGCGCATGGTCGAGGACCTGCTGCGCGGCTTCGTCGCCGACGCCGGCGCCGACGAGTTCGACTTCTCCACCCTCCGCAAGCTCTCCGCCGAGTTCGTCAGCGACGAGCGGCGAGCCCGCCACGGCGACACCGTCTGGCGCGTGCGCCACCGCGACGCGTGGCTGCACGTGCTGGTGCTGCTGGAGTTCCAGTCGACCGACGACCCCGACATGGCCCTGCGCATCCTGGAGTACACCACCCTGCTGTATCAGGAGCTGGCCCGCAACCGCGCCCTCGAGCCCGATGGCCGGCGACCGCCGGTCCTGCCGGTGGTGCTCTACAACGGGGCGGCGCCGTGGCGGGCGGCGCGCGACGTGGGCGGGCTGATCGCGCCGGTGGGGCCGGCCCTGGCGCCCTATCAGCCGTCGCAGCGCTACGTCGTGCTTGACGAGCGCCACGTGCGGGGCGACGATGTTCCCGGGACCAACCTGATGGCGGCGGTGGTCGCGCTCGAGCAGAGCCGGTCGCCGGCGGACCTGAAGCGGGTGGTGGAGGCGCTGCGGCAACGGCGGTGGGACGCGGACGAACGTTCGCTGGAGCGGGTGTTCGCCGAATGGGTGTGGCGACTCGCGCGGCGGCTCACGCCGGCCGGCGCGCCGCTGCCGCCGGTGTCCACCCTGGAGGACCTGAAGATGACGCTGGAAGAACGCGTGAGCGAGTGGCCCCGCCAGTGGCGGCAGGAGGGGCTCGAACAGGGACGCGAACAGGGGCTCGAACAGGGGCTCGAACAACAGCGGGCCCTGCTGCGCCGTCTGGCCGCGGCGCGCTTCGACGCTGGCGCCGCCGACCGCTTGGCGGGGGTCCTGGCCGGCATCGCCGACCCCGAGCGCCTCGCCGAGGTCGGCGACTGGATCGTGCAGTGCGAGACGGCCGACGAGCTGCTCGCACGCGCGGGTTCGACGCCGCGCCGAAACTGAGCCGTTGGCCGCCGGCTTGGCGCAGGTCGAGGATCGGATCGTCGAGGGCGGCACGGCGGCCGAACTGCCCGCCGGCCTCGACCGCGACGACTGACGGATCAGCCGTTCCCACACGTCGAGGCCCTTCGCCGCAACCGGTCGCCCGGCCTCCCCTCTACGGCCATCACCACTCGTCGTCAAACCACACTGTAGGGGGAACCGGGCCGGTCAACTGGTTGCATCTGAGATCCAACACCGTAAGATCGAGGCTGCCGATTCGTCGCCAGCGGCCATCGTGGCTCCGCGGCATCCGGTCGACTCGTTCATCCCCTTCTCTTCGCTGTCGTCCCGAATCTCGACGCCGGTGAGCACTGGATGGCGTATCGATACACGCTCACGGTGCGAGCCGGTGCGCCTCCGCAAACTGGGAATCGCTCATGCGGGCGGCGACCTGGTCGCGCAGTCGGCGGGCGTCCTCGTCTCCCTGTGCGGCGGCCCGGGCCAGCCACACGTATGCCGCGACGATGTCCTGCTGCACGCCCCGTCCCTCGAAATACAGGCGGCCGAGTTCACGTTGAGCGGAAGCGATACCCAAGCGCGCAGCGAATCGTTGATTCTCGGCGTGGCGTCGGGTCTCGGCGATGCGGCGTTGGGTGTCGACGCGCTGCCGCACTTCAGCGAGTTGAGCGGCGTCCATGCCGGCGGCGAACTCGTCGAACAACTGAAGGCGCCGCACATGGGAGTCGATGGCGCACTCCTGGGAGTCGCACAGTGCGGCCGTCCGCTCCGCGACGAGACTCAACCACGCGAACGCGGAGGCGTCGTCCTGCGGGACACCCCACCCCACGGCATGAAGAAAGCCGAGCATGAAGTACGCCGTCTCGTGTCCCTGGTCGGCGGCACGGCGGAACCACGCGACGGCTTCGACGTCGTCCTGCGGCACGCCATCGCCCGTCAGGTAATGCCAGCCGAGGCCAACTTGCGAGTCCGGGGCGTCTTCTTCCGCCATCGCGCGCATGTGGCGCACGCGGTCGGCGACGTAGGCCCCGTCGTCATACTCTGCCGCCGCCGCCGGCAGCCGCAGGCGGCCATCGGCGGCGCGGCGCCACCACGCGACGGCAGTCGCGACGTCCTGCCGAACACCGTCTCCGCCCATGGCGTACAGGAAGCCGAGGGCGAGCTGCGCGATCGGGTCGCCGCGCTCCGCGGCATCGTGGACGTGCGCCGCGACATCGGGAACCTGGGCGCGGACGTTCGGAGCGGCGCCAAGAACGACGGCGACCAGAACCGTCATGAGCCGGCCATGTCCTCTCATCATGTCGTACCTCTCGAGTTCTTTCGCCTTGATTGGCGCTGAGCCATCCGATTGGCGTTGTCTAACTTCCCCCGGTGAATCTCCTGGGCATCCGTGTCTGTTGCCGCGGTCGTGTCGTTCGGTTCGCCCCATGGAGCGGTCTGGAACGCCTCGGGGGAGTTCACGCTCCCCGGCGCCGCCGCCGATGACGACTGCGCGCCATCTGGTCCAGGCGGCTCGATGCACTGACCTCCCTGGACGTCATGATCAACGACGTCAGGTTCGCCCGGCACACGGGGTCGAGTGCCAGGCACGTGTCGAAATGCTGGCCGATGTACCGGCTGCTCCAGAGGGGCAAGGCCAATTCGCGCTCGGGAGCCAATCGCCGCCACGCCGCCGGGACGCGTGTCGAGTAGACCCGGTCCCAGAGCGCCTGGCGTTCGGCCGGGGTGGGGTCGCGGCCTTCGGTGCTTTTCCGGTTGCGTGCGCGCAGCGTCTGCAGGAACCGTCGTTTGCGAATGGCCTCGCGTTGCTCCTTCGGAAGGTCCGGAACTGCGCCGGCCATGTCCCCGGCGAGCTGATTGGCGCGCGCCGCCAAGGCGTCGGGCGGCTGCGTGTTGCGATGGCCGCGCAACTGCCCGGGCCGGTAGCTCGGCCAGCCATCCACCCAGGCTTCGACGATCTCCAGTGTCGCACCGCGACCTGGTCCCTCCAGGTGGAACAGGTCGCAGTCGCCCCCCATCACCCTGCCCGCGTAGCTGCCCACGCAATGCTCCATCCGCCGCCCCTCGTCCCGGATCTGGTTCTCGTCGGCGAGGTGGCGAACACCGATGCGCGCGCCGGGCGCCAGCGCCGTCCAGCCCGCGGGCAGCTCCCGCTCGTCGCGCTCGATGCTCATGATGACCCCGGCGGTCAGCACCCTGCTCAACGTCAGTCCGATGTGGTGGCGTGATGTCATTCGGAGCCCTTTGCTCGGCGGTCGCAGGCGGGGATTCGTCACCCCGCCTGCGGCCTGCCGTGGAAGCCCTCTATTCCCCGGAGTCGATCTCGAGTCTCGGAACGAGATCGACCTGCAGCGCCGGCTCCGTCTCGAGGACCTCCAGTTCCTCCTCGCAGCTCGCACAGGTGATGACCTCGCCGACCACCGTGCCCGTCGGGGCGGTGACCGGCTCGTCGCAGATCGGACAGTCAGCCATTGGCGTACCTCCATGGTTATCGCGCCCGTTGATCATCCGCGGACCATTGACGAGAGCCCTGATACTCCAGGCTAGATCGCGCCTGTTGATCACCCCGCAGACCTATTGGTGAAGCCCGATACTCCAGGCTAGATCGCGCCCGTTGATCACCCCGCAGAACCCCCGGCGCAGTCGGGCGCGGCGACGGCCGCGCGGCTCGGATGACGCGCGGGCGCATCGACGCGGCTCGCGGTGAACGCGGACAGGCTCTCAGGACGCCGAAAGCAGCAGCCCCGGACATGCTCTTGCGCGCGCGCGATCTGCTGGTTCGGCCGCGCAGCCAAGCGATCAACGCGGAGGTGGAACACTTATGGAGTTCGGCCTCAACGCTCCGTTGGGGCCCGCTCATGTGGGGACGAACGGCGAAGAACCGGTCAGGGCTGCTGGATCCGGTTCGGGAGCCGCCCCGTTGCTCGTTCAGATCGCCGAGCTCGGCGAGAAGTTCGCCGGGCTGGAGAAGGAACTATGTGAGCGCGCGCGAAGACGAGCAGACGCACATAAAGGAGAACGAAATGAGAGGAACGAAACTGCTGATCACGCTCGGCGTCGTCGCGTGCGTGGCCAGCGCCCACGCCAACGACGACACGGTCACTCAGCCGCGTTGCGATTCGGACGGGGCGTGCATCGCCGGGATCTGGATGCCTGTCGCCGAGTGGTTCCTCGGCGGGAGCCCCAGCGGCGTCGAAGCGGGCGACCCCGAGGCCCCGACCTACGAGTGTCTTTCCGAAGGACGGCTGGGCCGGTGTCCGGATGCTCCGACGAGGGAACTCGGGCCGGTCCTCAGCACCGGGGTGATGCCGCCTGAGTTTCCGGGCCTGCGTCAGCGGAACGATGAGGACATCCAGGGACCTGTTCGCATTCTGGTAGGCGGTGATCGCAGGAACCGAAGCCATCAGGATCGGGGGCTGGCGGAGCGTTGCATTCTCTCGTTCAACGTCCCGGGGCCCATCATCGCGCACCCGACGACCTATAACAGCGCAGTCCTTATCGTGCAGACGAACGACACCGTCACGCTGAAGCACGAGATGGCTCCGCCCATGATCGTGCGGGTGAACGGGACGCACGCCCCGCCGCAGATTCGCAGTTGGCACGGTGACGCCATCGGGAGCTGGGACGGTGAGACTCTCGTCGTCGAACGGACGAACTTCAACGACAACGTGCCGGCATGGGCGCCGCGCTGGACGATTGCGATCGGCTCGGCATCGAACCTTCGGCTCACCGAGCGGTTCACCCTCGAGGACGAGGAGACGTTGAAATACGAGTACGAGATCGACGCGGACGATGTTTTCCCGCACCCGTTCAAGGTGACCCAGAGGTTGGTCAGGGTCAGTGCCGACCTGTACGAGTACGCTTGCCACGAAGGGAACTACTCCCTCGGCAACATCCTGCGCGGAGCTCGCGTGGCGGAGGAGCTCTCCCCGGCAGCGCTGCCGTAGACGTGTCATCCGTGGGGGACGCCGGCTTCACGGCGTGCTTTCCCGTCTCGTTGTCAACACGCGATCGAGGGGAACGAACCGTGCGGCGGGTGCGGCGTGAGCGCAAGGGACGCGCGAGGGCATGGCCGGTAGGATCGGGGGAGCAGAAGCCATGACCACTCGCGCCGGGCATGGCGCGAAGTTCGGCGGAATCCGGGTTCTCGTCGCGGCGACGGCGACGGCGACGGTGTTGGAAGCAGTTCCGTGCAGAAGGCCCTGCAGGAGGCGGAGATGACCGAGGCCCGCGGCGCCTGCCCGGAGAGCGGACCGCCAGCGACAGCCGGAGCGGGTCAAGCGGGATGCGTGGCTGCGGGCTGCGATCCGTCGTGTGTGGGACGGTTTGGGTAATGGAGTGTACAATCGGGCGTAACGCGAGGAGAGCGTCGGCAGGGGGGCGTTGGCACGCCGTAAGGTGCTGATTCGAAGCGCGTAATGAGATGCCGGGACTTTCTCGCCGGCGCCGGTGCGACGCGGGGTTCTGACCTTGGCATGAACCGGACCACCCTGCTCGCCATCGAGACCTCCTGCGACGAGACGGCCGCCGCCGTCGCCGCCGGCGACGAGACGGGGCCGGCATCGTG
Source organism: Vicinamibacterales bacterium (assembly GCA_965215105.1). Taxonomy (GTDB): domain Bacteria; phylum Acidobacteriota; class Vicinamibacteria; order Vicinamibacterales; family UBA8438; genus JAJEEA01. The sequence continues at coordinate 2,561,588 of OZ244051.1, read as the reverse complement.
GAAGATCCGGTCGAGCGTCATCGCCTCCCAGGTCGACATCCACCGCGAGTGGGGCGGGGTGGTGCCGGAGCTCGCGTCGCGCCAGCACCTGCGCGACCTGTGCGGGGTGGCGGAGCGGGCGCTGGGCGACGGCGGCGTCGGGTGGGGAGACCTGGACGCGGTCGCCGTCACTCAAGGGCCGGGCCTGGTCGGCTCGCTCCTGGTGGGGGTGGCGTTCGCGAAGTCCCTGGCCCTGGCGCTGGGACGGCCGCTGGTCCCCGTGCATCATCTCGCCGGACACATCGAGTCGCTGTTCCTCTGCCGGCCCGACCTTCCCCTGCCTGCCGTCGTCCTGGTCGTGTCGGGCGGCCATACGAACCTGTATCACCTGCCGGAGGCGGGCCGGTACGAGCTGGTGGGCCGGACCCGCGACGATGCGGCCGGCGAGGCGTTCGACAAGGTCGCCAAGCTGCTCGAGCTGACCTATCCCGGCGGTCCGGTGATCGATCGCATCGCGCGCGACGGCGACGAGCGGGCGATCCGGTTCCCGGTGGCGCGGATGACCCACGACGATCGCGCGGCGGGGCCGGCCACCGTCGTCCCTCCCGGTTTCCCGAGGCGGGGGGGCGGGCGCATGGACTTCAGCTTCAGCGGACTGAAGACGGCGGTCGCCCGGTACCTGCAACGCCGCCGCGCCGAGAATCCCGGGCCGGTGTCGGCGTCCGAGCTGGCGGACATCTGCGCCAGCTTCCAGCGCGCGGTCATCGACGCCCTGCTCGACCGCACGTTCGAGGCGGTCCGCCGGTTCGGGGCCCGCGGCCTGGGCATCGCCGGGGGGGTGTCGGCCAACAGTCGGCTGCGCGAGCTGGCGCAGGAGCGCGGCGCCGAGAAGGGCCTGCCGGTCGTGTTGCCGACGCTGCACCTGTCGACCGACAATGCCGCGATGATCGCGGCCGCCGGTCTCAGACAACTGTCCGCCGGGGTGACGGCGCGGCTGGACCTGAACGCGGACCCCGCGCTGCCTCTGGCGGCCGGCGGCGCGACCGCGCCCCGCACCGGGACCCGGGATGGCGTCGGCGGGCGGGACGCGGCGGGGTGACGAGGCGCCGCACGGCGCATACGGAGCACGGCGTGGCGTGTGGCCGTGGTGCAGGACGCGGCGCCGCGGAACGACGCGGCGCCGCCGGCGTGCATCGCTGGTCGAATCCCGTGGGCTTCCCACCGGGGCGCCTCTTCACGCCGGGAGAACAGGACCATGGCACCGACCCGCGACCAGGCGTGGCGCCTACTGACCGAGTACACGCAGAACGACCGCCTGCTGAAGCATGCGCTGGCCGTCGAGGCGGCGGTGCGCGGCTACGCGCGGGAGTTCGGCGAGGACGAGGAGGCGTGGGGCATCGTCGCCCTGCTGCACGACTTCGACTACGAGCGCTGGCCGAGCGCCGAGGACCATCCGTACCGCGGCTGCGAGATCCTGCGGGCGCGGGGCTATCCCGAGCACGTGATGCGCGCCATCCTCTCGCACGCGGACTACACCGGCGTCACCCGCGAGTCGCGGCTCGAGCACACCCTGTTCGCGTGCGACGAGATGGCCGGCTTCATCACCGCGGCGGCCCTCGTGCGGCCGTCGCGGAGCGTCCTGGACCTGGAAGCGAAGTCGGTCCGGAAGCGCATGAAGGACAAGGCCTTCGCGCGGGCCGTGTCGCGCGACGATCTCCGGCAGGGGGCCGAGGAGCTGGGGCTCCCGCTCGACGAGCACGTCGCCAACGTCATCCGCTTCATGCGGGCCGCGGCGGACGAGCTCGGACTCCGTGGCGCCCTCTGACCCGGCGCATCGGTTTCCGGCCTGTCGGGATACCTGACCGTGCTGGTGGTCTTCGCGGGCGTGGCGCCCTCTGACCCGGCGCATCGGTTTCCGGCCGGACCGAACCCGATCGCGCCGTTCTACGTATCGCCACGTAGGAGTCGGCGCCGGACACGGCGAGGGACTCCCGGCGGGGCGGTGGGCGCCGCAAAGGCTGCGTAGCCGCCGGCGACGATTGACGGTCGGAACATGACGATTCCTGCACCCGACGGCCAGCCCGTGGCGCGCCTCGACGGGGTGTCCGTCCAGTACGGCGAGCAGGCCGCCCTGCGCGACGTCCGGGCGACGTTCCCCACCGGGGCGGTGGGCCTGCTGGGGCCGAACGGGGCGGGGAAGAGCACCCTGCTCAAGGCCCTGCTGGGCTTCGTGACGCCCACCGCGGGCCGCATGCAGGTGCTGGGGCTCGACGTCGCCGAGAGCCCCATGCAGATTCGGGCGCGCCTCGGATACATGCCCGAGTCGGACGGCCACATACCCGGCATGAACGCGGTCTCGTTCGTGGCCTACTGCGGGCAACTGGCGGGCCTCCCGCGCAGCGACGCGATGCAGCGCGCCCACGAGGTGCTGTACTACGTGGGGCTCGGCGAGGCGCGCTACCGCAACCTCGAGACCTACTCCACGGGGATGAAGCAGCGCATCAAGCTCGCCCAGGCCCTGGTCCACGACCCGGACCTCCTGTTCCTCGACGAGCCGACCAACGGCATGGACCCGAACGGCCGCGACGAGATGCTGGCCCTGGTGAGGGACCTCTCGACGCGCAAGGGGGTCGACCTCATCCTGTCCTCCCACCTCCTGCCCGACGTCGAGGCCACCTGCGCCCAGGTCATCGTGATGTACCGCGGCGCGGTCGCCACCCAGGGCGCGATCGCGGACCTCAAGGCGGGCCGGCGCGAGGTGTTCGAGCTGCGGGTCAAGGGAGAGGTCGACGCGTTCATCCGGGGGCTGGAGGCCGACGGCGTGGAGTGCCGCGGGTCCGGCGAGGAGGTGATGCGGGTCTTCGTCAAGCCGGGCCAGGGGCCGCGCGACCTGTTCGCGGCCGCGGTGCGGCACCAGGTGCAGGTGCGGCACCTGCGGCCGAGCGTGCCCACCCTCGAGGACGTTTTCGCCGAGGCGGTCGGGGAAGAGTGATGCCCCGCGTGCTCGCCATCGAGGACCTTGTCGCCGAGGCGGTGGAGGGGAGAGCGATGTCGAGCGTGCCCACCCTCGAGGACGTCTTCGCCGAGGCGGTCGGGGAAGAGTGATGCCCATTCACGACCAGAGCTACCGCCGCTACGCGGGGCGCCGCAACGAGCCGGGGTCGGCGTGGCTGGTCATCGCCGCCGCCGGCATCCGCACCCTCCTCGGCCGGAAGCTGTTCCTCGCGGTGATGCTGGCCGCGTGGGGGCAGTTCTTCGTGCGCGCGGTGATCTTCTACCTGTCGGCGAACTTCCCGACCCTCAACGTGCTCGCGCCGTCGGTCGAGACCTTCCGGCAGTTCTTCGACATCCAGGAGATCTTCGTGCTGTTCGTGACCGTCTACGTGGGCTCGGGCCTCATCGCCAACGACCGGCGCTCGAACGCCCTGCAGATCTACCTGTCGAAACCGTTGAGCCGCACGGAGTACGTGGCCGGCAAGCTGGGCATCCTCGGGTTCTTCCTGCTGATGGTGACCCTGGCGCCGGCGCTGGCGCTGCTGTTGCTGGAGGTGATGTTCTCGGCGAGTCTGGCGTTCCTGCTCGACAACCTCTTCCTCGTGCCGGCGATCACGCTGTACGCCCTGATGGAGGTCTCGCTGGCCTCGTTCACGATGCTCGCCCTGTCGTCGTTGTCGACGAGCGCCCGCTACACGGCGATGCTCTACGCCGGCGCGCTGTTCTTCACGGCCGCCGTCTTCGGGATCCTGCGCGGCGCGACGGCCAGCTCGATGCTCGCGTGGCTCTCGCTGCGGGCCAACGTCGAGCAGATCGGCGACGTCATCTTCCGGCTGCCGCCCCGGTTCGAGTCTCCCTGGCCGGCGTCCGCGCTCGTGGTGGTGCTGCTGATCGGCCTGTCGGCCCTGGTGCTCGAGCGCCGGGTCCGGGGGGTGGAGGTGGTGACGTGAGCGCCCCGGTGGTGACGGCCGACCACCTGTCGAAGTGGTACGGGCAGGTCATCGGGCTGAACGACGTCTCGGTCGAGGTCGGCCCCGGCATCACCGGGCTCCTCGGCCCGAACGGCGCCGGCAAGTCGACCCTGCTGAAGCTCGTCACCGGCCAGCTCAGGCCCAGCAAGGGCGGCGTCCGGGTGCTGGGCGAGCCCATCTGGGGCAACCCGCGGCTCTTCTTTCGGCTCGGGTTCTGCCCCGAGCAGGACGCCTTCTACGAGCGGATGACGGGGATGGAGTGGGTGACGGCGCTGGTCGGGCTCAACGGGCTGTCCGAGTCCGAGGCGGCCGAGGCGGCCCGGAGCGCCCTCGACACCGTCGACCTCCTCGACGCCGCCGACCGCAAGATCGGCGGCTACAGCAAGGGGATGCGCCAGCGCGTGAAGCTGGCCCAGGCCATCGCGCACGACCCCGAGCTGCTGGTGCTGGACGAGCCGCTGGCCGGCATGGACCCGATCGCGCGGCGCAAGGTGATCCGGCTGATCAAGGACCGGGCGGCGCGGGGAAGGAGCGTCCTCGTCTCGAGCCACATCCTGCACGAGATCGAGGCGATGACCGCGACGATTCTCCTGATGCACAACGGCCGGATCCTCGCCGAGGGCAACATCCACACGATTCGGGACCTCATCGACGAGCATCCGCACAAGGTGCGGGTCCGCGCCGGCGATCCCCGGGGGCTGGCGCGCGGCCTCATCGCCCACGACGACGTCCTCAAGCTGCAGTTCGAGGACGGCGCGGTGGTGCTGGAGACCGACCGGCCCGACGCCTTCTACGGCCGGCTGACGGAGGCGGCGGCGACCGGCGCCCTGGGCGAGATCCACGAGGTCAGCTCGCCGGACGACAACCTGCAGGCGGTGTTCGACTATCTCGTGAAGTAGGTCCGCTCGACATGTCCACCCCGCACGAGCCCCCGCCGCCTCCCTCGACTCCCGCCGGGCCCTCGTTCCTGGGGTCGGTGGCGCGCATCTACGACATGTCGTTCGGCCAGATGCTGTGGTCGCGCCGCACGGTGTTCATGGTCCTCGTGGTCGGGGGACCCGTGGCGGTGGCCCTGATTCTGCGCCTCCTGGTGTCGATGGACCTGTTCGACGCCGGGGGCGAGATAGACGGCCGGCCCGTGAACATCGACGGTCCGGTCATCTTCGGCTTGATGATCTGGGGCTTCTACCTGAGCTTCTCGGTGCCGCTGCTGGGCGTGTTCTACGGGACGTCGCTCATCGCCGACGAGGTCGAGGACAGGACCATCACCTATCTCTTCACCCGCCCCGTGCCGCGCGGGGCGGTCCTCGTCGGCAAGTATCTCGCCTATCTGGTGTGCGCCGGTCTGCTGGTGCTGCCGTCGGTGGTGCTGGTGTTCTTCCTCGTGGTCCCGCTCCTCGGCGGGAGCGTCGGCGCCGGTTTCCCGGACCTGCTGAAGGACCTCGCCCTGCTGGCGGTCGGGCTCGCTGTCTACGGCGCCCTGTTCGCCCTCGTCGGCGCCCTCTTCAAGCGTCCTCTCCTGACCGGCCTCGTGTTCATCTTCGGCTGGGAGCCGGTCGTCATCGTCGTGCCCGGCTACATGAAGCGGTTCACCGTGTCGTACTACCTGCAGGGGCTGGTGCCTCACGCGATGCCCGAGGACGGGGGGGTGACCAGCCTCCTCCTCCGGGTGCTGCAGGCGAACGAGATACTGCCGTCGGCGACGGTCGGCCTCGTCGGGCTCGCGGTGATCGTGATCGGCGGGCTGGCCCTCGCGGTCCGGCTCGTCGAACGACGCGAGTACGTGCTGGAGCAATGAGCCGGCCGCGGGCGCGTGCCCCCGCCGCCCGCCAGGCTCGAGGACGGGCGGGAGGCGCGTGGTAGAGGAGCAATGAGGCCGGCCGCGGGCGCGCGCCCCCCCGCAGCGTTATCATAGGGCCCGTGGTGCGACCGTCCCGCTCACCGCGGGCTCGAAGGACCGCCAGCCGCTCCAGCGGGCTGGCGGGTGATCGATGATGGCCTCGATGTCGCGTCGGACGCGTTACGTCGCCCTCGCTTCCGGCGGGGTGCTCGCGGTCGGGCTCTGCGGCGGGCTGGTCGCCTACCTCAACCGCGACGCCGGGAACGGGGTGGCGTCCGACGCACTCGCTGAGCTCGCGTTCGTGCCTCCGCACGCGACGGCCCTCGCCTTCGCCGACGTGCGGGCGGTGATGACGTCCGAGCTGCGGGAGCGGGTCCGCCGGATCGTGCCGGACCGCGTCGGGCGCGAGCAGCTCGAGCGGCAGCTTGGCCTCGACATCGAGCGGGACATCGACAGGGTGCTCGTCTTCTGGGCGCCCGAGCCGGATGCGGACGACGGGGAAGAGGACGGTTCCTCCGGGCTGGCGCTCTTCCGCGGGCGGCTGGACGCGGAACGGCTCGAGGCCGTGGCCCGCCGTGGAGGGGCCGCGGTCACCGAGGAGGACGGCGGGCGCATCGTCAGCCGCGAGATCGACGGCGCGGGCTCGCTGGCGATGGCGTTTCTCGAGCCGGGGCTGGCGGCGGTGGGCGATCTGGCCGCGGTCCGGTCGGCGGTTCGCCGCGGGCCCGGGGAAGCGGGCATCGACGCCGACGCAGAGATGATGCGGCTCCTGGCCCGGGTCGACCCCCGGAGCAGCTTCTGGGCGGTGGGGCGGTTCGGCGACGCGGGACTGCTCGGCTGGGTGCCGGAAGAGGTGTCGGAGCGGCTGCCGCCGGTCACCGCGTTCTCGGTGCAGGGCCGGATCAACGGCGGGATCAGCGTATCGCTGGCCGTCGAGGGCCGCGACGACGCGGCCGCGCAGAACCTGCGTGACGTCGTTCGGGGCTTCGTGGCTCTGGCGCAGTTGCAGACGTTGGGCAACCCGGATCTGCAGGCGATCCTGGACTCGCTGCAGACCGGCGGCGACGGAACGGCGGTGACGCTGTCCCTCAGAGTGCCCGCCGAAGCTGTCGACTTCCTGCTGTCGATGCTGGCTCCGGGCGAGAACTCCTGAATCGGCTCCGGGCTTCCGTGTCCGGGGGCGGCCGCCCGCGGCCTCCGGATCGACCGATCCGTGGCGTGCACCGGTCCCCAACCGGGCGGCCGTTTGCTATGATCCGACCCTGCGGTGAACGACCCGCGCGGCACTGTCCCCTGCCGCGGCGCGGTGACCGCGGTCGTGGGTCGCCATCCGGAAAGACGAGCCCGCGGCGCGGCATCGGCGACGGGCCTCCAGGCTCCAGGACAACCTCCGGCGGGTTCGCGAGTGAGCGGGATCGGGGGTCCGCGCCGCAGAACGGCGACCGCGCCTGTCAGGGGGGCGTCGACCTCCACGAGGTAGGTTGGCATCGGCGGAGCCGCAGGGCGGCGATTGGCGGTGAGCTTGGCAGACAACACGGAAGTGAAGGTCGTCGGCGTCCTCGGGTGCGGGCTCATGGGTTCGGGCATCGCCCAGGTCTGCGCCCAGGCGGGGTATCGGACCGTCGTGCGAGAGGTGGATCAGGCCGCCGTCGACGCCGGACTGGGGCGGATCGAGGGTTTTCTCGACAACGGCGTGGCCCGCGGCAAGATGACCCGCGAGGCGCGGGACGCGGCGATGGGGCGGCTCGGCGGGACCACCCGCTTCGAGGCGCTGGCCGAGAGCGACCTGATCGTGGAGGCGATCGTCGAGAACGTCGACGCCAAGCGGGCGGCGTTCGCGGCCGTCGAGCCGGTGGTCGGTCCCGAGACGCTGTTCTGCTCGAACACGTCCTCGGTGTGCATCACCGAGCTGGCGGCGGCGACGACGCGGCCGGACAAGTTCATCGGGCTGCACTTCTTCAGCCCGGTGCCGCTCATGTCGCTGGTGGAGGTGATTCGCGGACTGTCCACCACCGACGCCACCTGGGAGCGGGCCTTCGCCTTCGCGAAGTCGCTCGGCAAGCAGCCGGTGACCGCGCCGGACCGGCCCGGGTTCATCGTCAACCGGCTGCTCATTCCCTATCTGCTGAGCGCGGTGCGCGCCTACGAGCAGGGATGCGGCACCCTGGAGGACATCGACACCGCGATGACCCAGGGATGCGGCCATCCCATGGGACCGTTCACGCTGGCCGACTTCATCGGCCTCGACACCACCTGGTACATCGCGAACATCATGTTCGAGGAGTTCCGCGACCCCGCCTACGCCCCCCCGCCGTTGCTGAAACGGATGGTGCTGGCGGGACGGCTGGGACGCAAGACCGGTCATGGCTTTTTCAAGTATTGAGGCGACGGCGTCCGCCGTCCCCACGCATGGCGCCGACGACCGCATCGCCGAGGCGGTGCACGTCCTGCTCTCCGAGCTGGGCGAGGACCCGGCGCGCGAAGGGCTCGTCAAGACCCCGGACCGGGTCGCGAAGTCGCTGCGGTTCCTGACCAGCGGTTACGATCGGGACGTCGACGACGTCGTCAACGACGCCCTCTTCACGGTGGACTACAGCGAGATGGTCATCGTGAAGGACATCGACTTCTACAGCCTGTGCGAGCACCACCTGCTGCCCTTCTTCGGGCGCTGCCACGTGGCCTACGTGCCGGACGGGAAGGTCATCGGGCTGAGCAAGCTGCCCCGGCTGGTCGAGGTGTTCAGCCGCCGGCTGCAGGTGCAGGAGCGGCTGACGAGCCAGATCGCCGAGACCATCGCGGCCAAGGCGAGTCCCCTCGGCGTCGCCGTGGTCGTGGAGGCCACCCATCTGTGCATGTCGATGCGCGGGGTGGAGAAGCAGAACTCGAGGGCCCTGACGAGCGCCATGCACGGTGTGTTTCGCAGCGACGCCCGCACGCGGATGGAGTTCCTGAACCTGTTGCGTCTGGCGGGCGGTGGCGCCGTCCTCCGGGACGTCACGGAGCATGCGACCGATGCCGAGCACAGATGAGCGTCGTCGCCGGCGGTTGCGGGCGGCGGCCCTGGCGGCCGCCGTGACCCTCTCGTCCGTCGCCCCGGCGGGGGCGCAGTCGCGCCGCATCGAGCCGGCCGAGGTCGAGTGTCCGTCCGTCCTCGGCATCGGGGTCGACACCGACCGGATCTACTGCGACGTGCAGATCGGCGACGAGATCGCCGACGGCGTCATCGTGCGGATTCCGCCGCACCGCGGACCGGCCACGGTGACGTTCACGCTGCACGGCCGGCACACCTACTCGGAGGACGAGGTGGCGCGCGGCCGGGGATACGCGCGCTACCTGGCGACGGCCGCGGTGGCGAGCGCCCAGGAGGTGCTGGCGCGCCCCGTCGTCCTCGCCGAGTTCCACGGCGCCGCCGACCTCGTCGACCGGGTCGGGGGCGGGGCGGGCCCGGGCGGCGTCAAGGCGATCGCGCCGGTGGGGGCCGAACGCATCCGCGTCATCGTGCCGTCCAACGCGACGGAAATCAGCATCGTCGGGCTCGAGCTCGAGGTCCGGCGCGTCGACAGCGAGGAGACGCAGATCGCGCGCGGGCGCGCCATTGCGCTGATCAGCGACGTGAACGTGGAGTACCGCGCGCGCTAGCGCGTCTGCGCCGCCCTCCGCGGGGAGGCGCCGCTCCCCGGGGGGAGAGGCGGCGGAAGCGGCGGGCGAGGAGTCCGCGCTGTTCTACCAAGCCTGGCCATGGAGCATCAACAGAGCGATCCGGATCGCGTGAGGGACGTCATCGTCGTCGGGGCGGGGCCGGCCGGCCTCGCCGCCGCCATCGCGGCGCGGCGCGCCCGGCTCGACTGCGAGGTGTTCGAGCGAAGCGCGCTCGTCAACTCGATCCTCAAGTTCCCGACGAACATGGTCTTCTTCACGACCCCCGAGCTCCTCGAGATAGGGGACCTGCCGTTCGTCACCCCCTACGCGAAGCCGACGCGCGACGAGGCCCTGCGCTACTACCGCCGCACCGTCGACGCGTTCGACCTCACCGTCCGGCTCGGCTACGAGGTGGCCTCGATTGCCCGGCAGCCGGGCCCGAACGCTGCCGCGGTGCTCGCCGTCGACGTCGACCATCCCCAAGAGGGTTCGTTCCGGCGGCTCGCCCGGACCGTCGTCGTGGCCGTCGGGGCCTACGACTGCCCCAATCTGCTGGGCATTCCCGGCGAGGAGCTCCCGCACGTCTCGCACTACTACACCGAGGCGCATCCGTGGTACCGGAAGCACGTCGTGGTGGTCGGCGGCAAGAACTCGGCGGCCGAGGCGGCCCTGGAGCTGTATCGCTCGGGCGCCCGTGTCACCCTCGTGCACCGGCACGCCGAGCTGGGGGAGGGCATCAAGTACTGGGTCCGGCCCGACATCGAGAACCGCATCGCGGAAGGCTCGATACCCGCGCGCTTCGAGACCCGCGTGGTCGAGATCCGGCCGCGCGAGGTCGTCGTCGAGTCGGCGGCGGGGCGGGAGGTGCTGCCGGCCGACGCCGTCCTCCTGCTGACCGGCTATCACCCCGACACCGCGATGCTCCGGCGCTTCGGCATCGACGTCGACGCCGACACGATGGTGCCCGCCCACGATCCCGAGACCTACGAGACCAACGTCCCCAACCTGTTCCTCGCCGGGCAGGTCATCTCCGGCATCCACAGCGGACAGATCTTCATCGAGAACGGCCGCTTCCACGGCCAGCGGGTCATCGGCGAGATCGCGCGGCGCCTGGCCCCGGCCGGCGACGCCGTGCCGGCGCCGGCCTTGCATTCCGTGGCGTTGCCGAACCAGGATCGATCTCCCGGTCCGTGACGAGCGCCTCGGCCACACGGCTGTCGCGCCCCTCGCCGGCGCCCGCGAGGGGAGGCCGTGGTTGCCCTTCAACGGTCAGGACGCCTTGCGGCCGGGACTACGCCGGACGCTCACGCGAGGCGCCGGGGCGGCTACTGCGGCCCCGCCCGGCCCGAGCGCGCCGCGAAGGCGTGCATCTCGATGAGGTCGATCAAGGCGCGCGAGCGGCCGGCGATGTCGTCCTGCTCGAGGAGGGCCTGCTTCTCCACCGGCTCCAGGTCGAGGTACTGCGCCAAGGTGTTGACGAGGGCGTCGTCGCCCATGTCCGCCGGCACCATTCGGCGCCATCCCGCGTTTTCGAACTTGCCGGCGAGGAGGGGGTCGAGGCGGGTCCGCAGCCGGCGCAGCTCGTCGCGGACGCGCTCGGAGTCGGTTTCCGGCAGGGGGGCGACCTCGGCCCGGCGGTAGGCGCGGCCGCCGACCTCGAGGACGATGCGGAAGCGCTCGATGCCGCGCAGGACGATGTTGGAGCAGCCGTCCGGCAGGTGTTCGGCGTGGCTGATCAAGCCGGCGCATCCGACGTCGTAGACGGGTGGCGGCTTCTCTGCGGCGCGTCCGTCCCTGGGGACCGGGAGGTCGGCAGCCTCGACGGCCGGGGGGCGCCGCGGCCGGTCTCCGGGGTCGCGTCCGTCCTTCAGGAGCACCATGCCGATGATGCGGTCGCCCGACAGGGCGTCGGCCAGCATCCGGCGGTACCGCGGCTCGAAGATGTGCAGGGGCAGGAACACCGTCGGGAACAGGACGACGTTGGGCAGCGGGAAGATCGGAATCGTCGAGGGCAGCATCATGACGCTTGGCGCCCGGCGGCGAGACGGTGCGACCTCGGCCGCGGGCTCCTCCGGGCGCGGTCAGTGCACGGTCCGGGTCTTCTTGTCGAGGAAGTCCATCAGGACGTAGCGGCCCAGCGTATGGGGGGTCGTGAAGTACGCCTTGCCGTGGCAGATCGCGGTGACCCGCTTGACGAAGCTCACGAGCTCGTGGTCGCGCGCGAGCATGAACGTGTTGATGAGGATGCCGGCCTTCCGGCAGGTGGCGACCTCGGCGAACGTCTCCGAGATGACCCAGGGGTCGAGGCCGAAGGCGTTGCGGTAGATCTTGCCGTCGGGGCGGGTCAGGGCCGACGGCTTGCCGTCGGTGATCATCACGATCTGCCGCATCTCGCGGGGCTGCCGCTCCAGCAGGCGCCGGGCGAGCCGGAGCCCCTCCCTCGTGTTGGTGTAGTGGGGCCCGACCCGCGCCCGCGCGAGCTGGCGGAGCGGGATCTCCTCGGCCGAGTCGTGGAACAGGACGACGCGCAGGGTGTCGCCCGGATACTGGCGCCGGATGAGGTTGGCGAGGGCCAGGGCCACCTGCTTGGCCGGCGTGAACCGGTCCTCGCCGTAGAGGATCATGCTGTGGCTGCAGTCGAGCATGAGCACGGTCGCGCAGGCGCTCTGGTACTCGCCCTGGGCGACCATGAGGTCCGGCTGCTCGACCTCGATGCCGGGCCCGGCGATCGCGTCTCGTCCCATCCGCTTCACCGCGCTCAGGATGGTCGCGGCGGCGTCGAGGTTCATGGTGTCGCCGAACTCGTAGGGCTTGGGGGCGCCTCCCGCCTCGACCCCCGTCGCGTAGTCGCGCGTGTCGTGCCGGCCGACGCTGCTGTGGCCGACCGAGCCGAGCAGGTCCCGCAGGGCCCGATAGCCCAGGAAGTCGAGGCCCTTGTCGGTCACCTCGAACCGCATGGGCGGCGACTGTCCTTCGCCGCCGCCGCGTCCCTCGCGGTCGCGGGCCGCCGCCTCGAGGTCGGGGTGGCGGGTGATGTAGCCCTGCTCGGCCATCTGGTCGATGAGCCGGTCGATGAGCGACTCGAGCCTCGACGCTCCGTCGTGGTCCGCGTCCGCCGCGTCGCCCAGCAGGTTCAGGATCGTTTCGTCCGACAGCATCCCGCCGTTGAGAAGGGCCTCGAGGATCGCGTCGCGCAGGGCCTGCTCCGAGCGCCGGCCGTCGTCAGCGTCCGGATCGCCGGGGTCGCCCGAGGCGTTGCCGAAGCCGCTGTCGAGGAGCAGCCGCGAGAGCTTCGACACCAGCTCCTCGATGTCGAGCCCTTCGAGCTCGTCGCCGGTGTAGCGGGTGTATCGGTACTTCATCGTCGGCCGGCTCTCGGGGATCCGGTCGGGGCGGTGCGGCCTCGGGCAATCGTCGACCGGTGGCCCGGCCGCCGCCCCGGTCAATCCGCGGGGAGTCGACGCCTCCTCAGTTGTAGTACTTCTTCTTCTCCGGCGGGACCCGGATCCCCGCCTCGAAGGCCTGCTCCGGGGTCATCGCGGCACGCTTGCGGGTCTCCACCGCGCTGTACTGCCACGTGTCGTTCCGGCTGATCTTCTTCTGCGAGTACAGGCCCTCGATGACGAACTCGACGGCGGAGGCGAGCACCGGCGGCGGCTCGTCCGCGTCGACCCCCAGGTGGCCGGCGAGCTCGTGCAGCCCGTGGATCTGGCCGGTCTGCTCGAGGAGCTCGGCCGCCGGCGTCGCGTCGCCGAGGTCCAGCGTCCCGCCCAGGTCGAACCACTCGACCACGGCGCCGGTGTCGACGGTGGCGAACCACCCCTCGAACACGCGGCCGACGGCGGTGCGGATGACGTCGCGGGCGACCTGGCCGGCGCCGCGCAGCTCGCCCTCGTACTCCAGCTCGAACTTGCCGGTTATCGAAGGCAGGGCCGCGTAGACGTCGGCGATGCGGACCGCGGCGCCAGCCTCGCGGTTGACCAGCGCCCGCCGCTCGGCGTTCGACACCGCGTTCTCCAGGCAGGTGATCGGCATGCGCTGGCTGACCCCGGAACGCTTGTCGATCTTGCCGTGGCCGCGGGCGACGAACGCGACCTCCTCGACGATCTCGCTGACGTAGGGCGGGATGCGCGGCGCCCCCGCCGCGCCGCCCGACCGCGCGGTCCACGCCTCCTGACTCGTGATCAGCATCCCCTCCCGGCGCGTCTGCGGGTAGTGGGTGCGAATCTCGGACCCGATGCGGTCCTTCAGCGGGGTGATGATCTTGCCGCGCGCCGTGTAGTCCTCCGGGTTCGCGGTGAACGTCATCACGACGTCGAGCGGCAGCCGCACCGGGTAGCCCTTGATCTGGACGTCGCCCTCCTGGAGGACGTTGAACAGGCCGACCTGGATCTTGCCGGCGAGGTCGGGCAGCTCGTTGATGGCGAAGATGCAGCGGTGGGCGCGGGGCAGCAGCCCGTAGTGCATGGTGAGCTCGTCCGACAGCTCGAGCCCGGCCCGGGCCGCCTTGATGGGGTCGACGTCGCCGATCATGTCGGCGATGGTGACGTCCGGCGTCGCCAGCTTCTCCACCAGCCGGCGCTCCCGCGGGAGCCAGGCGACGGGCAGGTCGTCGCCTTCCTCCGACACCCGGGCGCGGCAGGCGCGGCACAGGGGCGCGAGGGGGTCGCAGTTGATCTGGCAGCCCGGCACGACCGGCACCGCCTCGTCGAGCAGCGAGACCAGGGCGCGCAGCAGGCGGGTCTTGGCCTGCCCCCGCAGGCCCAGGAGCACGAAGTCGTGCCGGGACAGGATGGCGTTGACGACCTGCGGAATCACCGATTCGTCGTAGCCGACGATGCCCGGGAACAGCGGCCCCCCCGCGCCGAGCCGCCGCACGAGGTTCTCGCGCATCTCGAGCCTGACGCTGCGGCGGGGAAGGCGACCCGCGTCGACCGCCTCGCGAAGCTCTCCCAGACGTTCGGGTAGCGGCATGGTGCGATCTTAGCAGCCCGCGGCGGAAGCCCCGCTGCATTCCAGCGGCGGCGCATCCCGCCTGCCCCCGGCAAGCGTCGTCCTCGGCTCCGATTGCCGCCCTGCCACGCCGGCCGGGCGTCTGCGCCGTGACCGGCGCAGTTCGCCCGGTTGCGTCGTTCGTCGGTTGGCGCCTCGGTCGCCGCGCCGTCCGATCAGCGCGCGGCGGCGGCCAGCGCCTCCGCGGTGACGAAGCGGGGCTGGATGTCGATGGGGATGTGCCCGAGCCGGTCCAGGGCCTGCCGCACCGCCGGGGTCACCACCCCCCGGGTCTCCAGAATCCGCTGCGCGGCGTCGAGGTCGCCGGTGGCCTGCACCGTCATGAGCTCGCGGGTGAGGGCGGTGACGGTGTCCCGGATGCGGCCGTGGTCGATCGCGAAACGTCCGTCGACGTCGACGATCACCGCGCCCGCGTCGAGGAACGTGTTGAGCTGGATGGCCACGCCGCGGCCGTGCGTCGCGTCGATGCCGAAGCGGATCGAGCGGAAGGTCGAGGCGAGGAACGTGGTGTACATGCTGCGCTCGAGCGACCGGTCGACGACCCCCCGGTCGATGAGCTCGCGCAGGGCCCAGAGGCCGGCGACGTCGGCCTTGGCCTCCTCGATGGTGCTGTGGGTCTCGCGAAGCTCCTGCCGGACGGTGGTCCGCCGGCCGTCGACGGTGATGGTGCCGGGCCCGAGGCCGTGCATCAGCTCGTGCATCAGGATGTGGGTGAAGAACGCCTCGAACGAGACCTCCCGCTGCTCGGCCGGCCGCAGCGTCACCTGGGCGATGGGGGTCAGGACGCGCTGGAACTTGGCCTCCTGGACGTTCTTCAGCATGACCCGCTTCGAGCCCTTCTCGCGCACCACCCGCTCGTCGTTGGGCAGGTTGAACGCCGCGGTCTGGACCCCGCTGTTCGCGTCGCCGGCGGTGAACACCACGTTGACGACGCGGATCGGGGCGAGGGCGCCGAGGGCGGGGTTCCTGAACCGCGGGTCGATGGGCAGCGTGTCCTCCAGCCCCTGCAGCTCGGCCCCGAAGCGGGCCAGCGTCGCCGTCTCCGCCGCGTCGCGGATGGTGACGAACGCCTCGAACGCCGCCTTGTAGTTGAACCACTCGTCCTCGTAGACCTCGTAGGGGCCGATGGTCGGCTCGATGGCCGAGTCGAGCTCCATCCACGCCACGTCGCTGTCGTAGTAGTCGTTGCTCGCGAACGCGGCCGCGCGGCTCTCCAGGTAGCGCCGCAGCGTCGGCTCCGCGGTGGCGCGGGCGGCCGCCAGCAGGTGCGCGGCGGCGATGGCCAGTGGCCCCTCGTACTCCACGCTGTAGGGCACGCTCGTGAACCCGCCGTCGGGAGCGCGGCGGATGGTGGTGAAGTACCCGGTGGCGGCGGCGCGGGCCGGACCCTCGAGCCCGTCCAGCCACGCCGCGACCTCGTCGCGCGTCGCCCCGGCCGGGTAGTAGTTGGCGCCCCCGGGCTTGGGCGGCGCGCCGGCGACGAACGGCCGTTCGCCCTCGATGCGCGCCCAGGGGCCCTTGTTGAGCAGGAAGTAGTCGAGGGCGGCCCGCCCCGCCGCGCTCCGGTCCCCGGCGAGCGAGATCAGCATCGCGGGGTTGCCGGCCCAGACCTGCTCGAGGAAGATCCCGTCCATCACGCGGGCGGCGTCGATGATGTGGCCGAGCGCCCGGCGCTCCGAGTCGGGCAGCCCCGAAGGATCCGCCCCGATGTCGACGGGTGCGAACAGTCGCGTCATCGTGGCCCCCTGGCCCCCTGCGGCGGCCGTGGCGCCGGTGAGGGCGCAGGCGCCGGCGACGCCGGCGGCCACCAGGAAGGTCCCGACGCCGCCGAACGGTCTCAGCGCCTTCGTCATCCTCTGCTCCTCCCGTGTCCGGTCGGGTCGCTACCATCATGGAACGGCCGGCGGGGCAGAGGCAAGACGGGGCAATTGCTACACTGGTAGCGGGCCGCGCCGGCGCGCGGACGGTGCGGGCGGCAGGAGCGTACATGACGAGCTCGATGCAGGTGGCGGTGATCGGCGGGGGGCCGGGCGGGTACGCCGCCGCGTTCCTCGCCGCGGATCTGGGCATGCGCGTGACCCTCGTCGACGACGCGCCGAACCCCGGCGGCGTGTGCCTGTACCGGGGGTGCATGCCGTCGAAGGCGCTGCTGCACGTGGCGAAGGTGGTGACGGAGGCCCGCGAGGCCCGCAACTGGGGCGTCGACTTCGGAGAGCCGGCGCTGGACGTCGACCGGCTGCGGAGCTGGAAGGACGAGTCGGTGGCGCGGTTGACGGGAGGCCTCGGCCAGCTCTCGAGCCAGCGCGGCGTGACGTACCTCCAGGGTCGGGCGGAGCTGTCGGGGCCGACGTCGGCGCGGGTGACGGCGGCTGACGGCGCGATCACCGCGCTCGAGTTCGAGCACGCGATTCTCGCCACCGGATCGAGGCCGGCGGCGCCCGGCCCCCTCGCTCTCCACAGCGATCGGGTGTGGGACTCGACCCGGGCCCTCGAGATCCCGTCGGTGCCCGGCTCGCTGCTCGTGGTCGGCGGCGGCTACATCGGTCTCGAGCTCGGGTCGGTGTACGCCGCCCTCGGGTCGAAGGTGACCGTGGTCGAGATGACCGCCGGTCTGCTGCCGGGGGCCGACCGCGATCTGGTGGCGGTGGTTGCACGCCGGCTCGCCGGGGTGTGCGAGGCGCTGCGGCTGGAGACGACGGTGACGGCGCTGGCCGAGGACGGCGACGGCGTCTCGGTGACCCTGCGGGGCAAGGACGGGGAGTCGACGGAGCGGTTCGATCGGGTGCTGGTCGCGGTGGGACGGGTGCCGAACTCCGACGTGCCGGGGCTGGACCGGACCGCGGTGGGCCGCGACCCCCGCGGGTTCGTGACCGTCGACGGCCAGCGCCGGACGGCCGAGCCGACGATCTTCGCGATCGGCGACCTCGTCGGCGAGCCGATGCTCGCGCACAAGGCGAGCCACGAGGCGCGCATCGCGGTCGAGGCCATCGCGGGGCACAAGGCGGTGTTCGAGCCCGCGGCCATTCCGGCCGTGGTGTTCACCGACCCCGAGGTCGCCTGGTGCGGCCTCACCGAGACGCAGGCCCGGGCGGAGGGACGCGCGGTGGAGGTGGCGAGGTTCCCCTGGGGGGCCTCGGGGCGCGCGGTCACCCTCGACCGGCCGGCCGGGGTCACCAAGCTCGTCATCGAGCCCGAGTCGGAGCGCATCCTCGGCGTCGGCATCGCGGGAAGCGGAGCCGGCGAGCTGATCGCCGAGGGGGTGGTGGCCATCGAGATGGGGGCCACCGCGTCGGATCTGCGGCTGTGCATCCATCCCCATCCCACGCTGTCCGAGACCCTGATGGAATCGGCGGAGGTCTTCTTCGGCCAGAGCACCCACGTGTACCGGCCGAAGCGGGGGCGGTGATCCCCCGTCGGGTTGCCCGGCCGCGGCGCCCCCGGCCGTCGGCCGAAGCGGGCGTGAACCCCGCGTCAGGGCGCTCAATCGACCGCCGCGATCGCGTCGGCCTGCTCGTGGGCGTGGTAGGAGCTGCGCACCAGCGGTCCGGACTCGACGTGCCGGAAGCCCAGCCCCAGTGCCTCTTCCTTCAGCGCCGCGAACTCGTCGGGGTGGTAGTAGCGGGCGACCGGCAGGTGGGCGGGCGACGGGCGGAGGTACTGGCCTATCGTCACGATGTGGCATCCCGCCTGCCGCAGATCGGCGAGCGCCTGCGCCAGTTCGCTCCGGGCCTCGCCCAGGCCCACCATGATTCCCGACTTCGTCGCCACCCGGGGACGGTGGCGGCGGGCGTGGGCCAGAAGCCGGAGGGCGCGGTCGTAGTCGCCGCCGGGGCGCGCCCGCCGGTACTGGCTGCGCACGGTCTCCAGGTTGTGGTTCAGGACGTCCGGCCGCGCCGCCAGCACGACGTCGAGCGCGCCGGTGCTTCCGCCGAAGTCCGGCACGAGGGTCTCGATGCGGCAGGTCGCCGCCAGCGAACGAATGGACCTGATGGTGTCGGCGAAGGCGCCGGCGCCGGCGTCGGCGAGGTCGTCCCGGTCGACGGACGTGATGACCGCGTGCTCGAGACCGAGGGTTCGCACCGCCTCCGCCACCCGCGCGGGTTCTCCCGGATCGATCGGGCCGGGCCGGCCGTGCTCGACGTTGCAGTAGGCGCACGCCCGGGTGCAGACGCCCCCCAGGATCATGAAGGTCGCGGTCCCGTGGTGCCAGCACTCGCCGATGTTCGGGCACCTGGCCTCCTCGCACACGGTGTGCAGGCCCTGCTCCCGGACCAGCCGTTCGAGGCGCCGGTAGCCCGGGCTGCCGGGGGCGCGCACCCGCAGCCAGCGGGGCTTGGGCCCGGCCGGGACCGGTTCGGGGCGGATCCGGCGTCCCCGATGGAACGTCGCCGGCGCTGCGGGGGCGACGGCCTCCCCGTCGTGCAGGGTCGCCATGCCCCGGATCGTACCGCGCCGCCGCGCTCGGGCGCAACGCGGGCATGTCGCGCCGTCCGGGGAGCGGACGAGCCCGCCGGTCCGCCCCGACTCGCGGCCTGCGGGCGCCGGGCCGCGGTTCCGGCCGGCGGCCGGGTTCCGGCGGCGGGCGCGCGAGCGTTTGGGCTCGCCGGGCGAGGGAAAATCGTGTAAACTTGCGCCGGTGTCGTGTGGGCACCTCGGTGCCGCCATGTGGGGCGCCGCCATGTGGAAGACGCGGCCCCGGTCCCGGCCGGCCGGCAGCCTTGGCGTCAGGGCGACTCACGGTCGGGCAGGCGGGGATGACGGGGTTGGCAAGCCGGACACCGCGCCGTTTCTTCGGTTGACGAAAGGCACCGTCAGGCCGGCAGGCGCGCCGGCCCGTTCAGACCGACACTCTACACCCCCTCGGCCAGGCGGTCCGTGAGCCACGGCGCCGCGGCTGGCGAACGACACGGAGGAGTCGATGGCGTACAGCATTTGCGAGCCCTGCGTAGGGACCAAGGACACGGCCTGCGTCGACGTGTGTCCGGTGGACTGCATCCACCCGCGCAAGGACGAGGAGGAGTTCGAAGCCGAGACGATGCTCTACATCCATCCGGAAGAGTGCATCGACTGCGGCGCCTGCGTGCCGGCGTGCCCGGTCGAGGCGATATTCGCCAACGACGAAGTGCCCGATCAGTGGGAGAGCTTCATCGAGGTCAACGCCAACTGGTACGAAGGCCGTTAGCCGAGCGAGCCGCCCATGGGTTTGATCGACCATCGCTTCGAAGACAACTTCATCACCACGAATCTCGACAAGGTCCTCAACTGGGCGCGCCAGTCCTCGTTGTGGCCGATGGGGTTCGGGCTGGCCTGCTGCGCCATCGAGATGATGGCGACCTCCGCGTCCCGGTTCGACATCGCCCGGTTCGGCGCCGAGGTCTTCCGCGCGTCGCCGCGCCAGGCCGACCTGATGATCGTCGCCGGGACCGTCACCAAGAAGATGGCGCCGGTCCTGCGGCGGCTCTACGACCAGATGCCCGAGCCGAAGTGGGTCATCTCCATGGGAAGCTGCTCGAACGCCGGGGGGCCGTTTCCCACCTATTCGGTGTTGCAGGGGGTGGACAAGGTGGTGCCGGTCGACGTCTACGTGTCGGGGTGCCCGCCCCGCCCCGAGGCGCTGCTCTACGGGCTGCTGCGCCTCCAGGACAAGATCCGGCGCGAGAACACCGTGTTGCGCAAGGAACGGGTCATCATGGCGGGACGGAGCGAGCCGATTCTCGTCGAGGACCGGGGGTAGCGGCCGTGCAGCAGTTGGCGAAGCTCTTTCGGATGGTGTTTCTGGTCGATCTGATCAAGGGATTGCTGGTCACCCTCAGGTACACCCCGCAACCCGCGTTCACGTTCCAGTATCCGGCCGAGCGGCGCCCCGTGGCGCCCCGATTCCGGGGGGTGCTCAGGCTGCAGGTCGAGCCGGAGACCGGTGCGCAGACCTGCATCGTGTGCGACCAGTGCGCCAAGGTGTGCCCCGACGAGCTCATCTTCCTGGGGGGGCACCGGGAGCCCGGTCACAAGATCAAGGTGCTCGACTTCTTCGACTTCAACCTGTCCCGCTGCAGCTTCTGCGGTCTGTGCGCCGAGGTGTGCCCGACCAAGCCGGTCAAGGCGCTCATCATGAGCGAGGACTACGAGCTCGGCAGCTACGACCGCCAGAAGCAGATTCTGCGTGTCGACGACATGTACGACGGCGTGGCGATTGAGCAGTACTCGCGCTAGGAGTCTGCGCCGTGGAACCGGTGCAGACTCCTGGCCGGGTTGGTTGGGCGGCAATCGGAGCCGCAGGCGACGATTTCCGGGCTGGCGGGAGTTCCTTCGGGCGCCGCTCCGCGCGGCCCGAGGCTCCGTCGGCCCGCCGGAAGCTCCCGGCGTCGTTTTCGCCGTTCCCGGTGGAGGTGACATGAAACTGGCGTCACGCGCCCTGATGGTCGTGGCGGTGCTGGCGGCGCTGTCGGTCGTCCTCGGCGCGCAGCCGACGCCGACCGCGTCGCGAGTCGAGACCCGCATTCAGCTCGGCAATCTGCTGCTCGGCGACCTGCGCTTCTGGGAGGCCATCCGCGCTTTCGAGGAGGCGCAGGAAGGGGCCATCGGGGAGCAGCGCCTGCGTTCCAGCGCCGGCATGCTCAAGGCCCTCCTGCCGGTCGCCGAGTTCACCCGCGCGCAGATCGAGTCGCAGATCGTGCTGGATCTCGCCCCTTCCGACCCCGAGATGATCGCCCTGGTCGGGGACGCGCTGTGGGGCGGCGGGCTCTTCGACGAGGCCGAGCAACTGTATCGTGACGCGTTGGCGCTCGACCCGGGTTCCGGCGCGGCCCGGCACGGCGTGGCGAAGAGCCTCACGACCCGCCAGCGCTACGGGGAGGCCCTCGACTGGGTCCAGGCGGCTCTCGACGCCACCCCCGACTTGGCGGCGGCGTATCACACGCTGGGGTACATCCACCGGCGCATGCGCCGGTTCGCCGACGCGGCCGACGCCTACGAGCGGTACATCGAGCTGATTCCCGGCTGGGCCGATAGCGAGAGGGCGGACTGGGCGCGGGCCGAGGTGCAGTTCCTGCGGTCGTTCGGGGACCGTCCCGCGGTCGAGCTGATGGCGCCGGGGCAGCTTCACACCATTCCGTTCAGGCTGGTCGACGAGAAGGTCATCATTCAGGGCCGGGTCAACGGCCGCGCCACGGTCGACTTCGTCGTCGACACCGGGGCCGAGCAGACGGTGCTGTCGCAGCCCGTCGCGCAGCAGCTCGGCGTGCGCCCCGTCAGCACCACGCTGAGCGCCGGCGTCGGCGAGATCGGCTTCAGAGGCCTGCAGGCGGGCCGCCTCGAGTCGCTGGAGTTCGGCTCCCTCGGCATCCGGAATCTCCCCGCGTTAATCAAGAGCCCCCCGCTCGGCGGCCTCCCCACCCCGGAGGCGGAGGCGTTCTCGCCGCTCGCGGTCGGCTTGTCGATGATCGTCGACTATGCCCGCCAGGAGATCGTCATCGGCGAGGAGCTGCCCGACGAGCCTTTCGAGGTCTCCATGCCGCTCAGGCAGCATCGGCTCGCGGTGGTGCGCGGCATCGTCAACGACCAGATTCCCCGGAGCTTCGTGGTCGACACGGGCGGCGAGGTCATTTCCATCAGCCGGGGCACGGCGAATCTCCTGCCCCCGCTCGATGTACGCCAGGTGCCCGTCAACGTGTACGGGACCTCCGGGTGGGACGAGCAGGCGTATCTGCGGCCCGGCACCTCGCTCGCCTTCGACCAGTTGCTCTATCCCAACTACTCGGTGGTGGTGCTGAACCTGCACCGCCCGAGCGCCCTGCTGGGCTTCCACATCGGCGGCACGGTGGGTCACCACTTCCTCAGCGACTACCGGGTCGTGTTCGACCTGGGACGCAGCGAGCTGCGTCTCACGCGCCTGTAGGTCGTCCCCGGCGACCGCGGCATCCCGCTGTTCGTGCTCGTCGACGAGTACGACAACTTCGCCAACACCGTGCTGGCCCACCGCGGCGAGCGGGCGTACCGGTCCCTCACCCACGGCGGCGGCTTCTACCGCAACTTCTTCGCCACCCTGAAGGCCGGCGCCGAGCGCAGCGGCGGCGGACTGGAGCGCCTGTTCATCACCGGCGTGTCGCCGGTTACCATGGACGACGTGACCAGCGGCTTCAACATCGGCAGCAACCTCAGCCTGAAGCTCGAGTTCAACGACATGCTGGGCTTCACCGAGGCGGAGGTGCGCGGCCTGCTGGAGACATACCGCGACCACGGCGTGCTCGACCAGGACGTGGACGTTGCGCTGGAGGAGCGGATGATCCAGGGGTTTCTGGCGGCGTATCTGGGCGTGGCGCCGCACTTCGTGTGCCACACGGAGCGCGAACTGAACAAGGGCTACGCGGACGTGTGTCTGGAGCCGCTGGTGGCGCAGTACCCGGAGTTGTGCGACGGCTACGGCTACGTGATCGAACTGGAGTATCTCAAGCGGAGCGAGTCGGCGAGCGAGGCGCGGGTCGCGGCGGCGGTGGGGGAGGCGACGGCTCAGTTGCGGCAGTACCTGGCGGACGAGCGGTTGGCGCGGCAGTATCCGACGGTGCGGTTCATCGGGTTGGCGGTGGTGTTCCACGGCTGGGAGCTGGCGTTCTGCGACGCCGTGGCGGCCGGGTGCATAATGGACGGGTCGCCCGAGAGCAGGCCATGACGCACACCCAGCCGGACCCGAACCGCCCACCGCCGCGGCCGGCGAAGCGCAAGCTGCCCCTCGGCATCCAGACCTTCCGCGAGATCCGCGAGGGGGACTACTACTACGTCGACAAGACCGGCTTCGTCCGGCGCCTGGTGGACGACGGCAAGCACTACTTCCTCTCCCGTCCCCGGCGCTTCGGCAAGAGCCTCCTGCTGGACACCCTCAAGGAGCTGTTCGAGGGGAGCGAGGAACTGTTCCGGGGCCTCGCCATCCACGACGGCTGGGACTGGACCGCGCATCCCGTCGTGCGCCTGAGCTTCGGCGGCGGCGACTTCACGAAGCCGGACGAGCTGCAGGCGAACGTCATGGAGCAATTGACGGCCATCGAACGCCGGGAAGGCGTGACGACGGAGTACGCCACGGCGGCCGGGCGCTTCCGCCATCTGCTCCGGACGCTGCACGAGCGCGCGGGCCGGCGTGTCGTGGTGCTGGTGGACGAGTACGACAAGCCCATCGTGGACGTGCTCGACGAGCCGGCGGTCGCCCGCGCCAACCGTGGCTTCCTGCGCGGCTTCTACGGCGCCGTCAAGGACAGCGACGCGCACGTGCGGTTCACCTTCGTCACCGGGGTGAGCAAGTTCTCGAAGGTCAACTTGTTCTCGGGCCTCAACAACCTCACCGACATCACCCTGGACGAGCGCTACTCCGCCATCTGCGGCTACACCGAGGCGGACCTCGACGAGACGTTCGCGCCGGAGCTGCCGGGTCTGGACCGCGAGGCCGTCCGCGACTGGTACGACGGTTACGGCTGGCTGGGGGCGGAACGCGTCTACAACCCCTACGACGTGCTGCTGCTGTTCGACAAGCGCCGGTTCGACGCCTGGTGGTTCGAGACGGGCACGCCGGCGTTCCTGATCGAGCGGCTGTTCCGGCTGGGCCTGCACTTCCCGCGGCTGGACGGCCTGCGCGTCGCCAGCCGCTTGCTGTCCGCCTTCGACGTGGACCGGATGGAGCCGGAGGCGCTGCTGTTCCAGACCGGCTACCTCACCATCAAGGGCGTGGAGGAGGCGGACGACCCGACCGATCTGCCGCGATACCGCCTGGGGTACCCGAACCGGGAGGTGCGCCGGGGCCTGGTCGAGTGCCTGTTGGAAGCGGCGGCGCCGCGCGACGCGCGCGAGCTGGCGTCGGGCGTGGGGTTGCGCCGGCGGCTCGAGGCCCGCGACCTCGCGGGGGTGGAGACGCTGTTGCGGGCGTTCTTCGACAGCATCCCCTACCAGTGGTACACGAACAACGACATCGCGCGCTACGAGGGCTACTACGCGAGCGTGTTCTACGGGTACGTGGAGGGGGCGGGGCTGGAGGCGACGGTGGAGGACAGTTCGAATCGGGGGCGGCTGGACTTGGCGGTGCGGTCGGGGGGCGGCGTGTACCTGTTCGAGTTCAAGGTGGTGGAGTCGGGGCCGGAGGGCGCGGCCCTGGCGCAGCTTCGGGAGCAGGGCTACGCGGAGAAGTACCGCCGCCCGGGCCGGCCGATCCACCTGGTGGGGATCGAGTTCAGCCGGGAGACGCGCAACGTCGTCGCCTTCGACGTGGAGCAGGTATGAGACGCGCCCCGAGGGTGTTCCACGGCTGGGAGATGGCGTTCTGCGACGCAGTGGCCGGCGATATACCGGCCGCGACCGCGGCCAGCGTGTGCTCGTCCACCCTGTCAAGGGTCGTCGAGATCTGATCGATTCTCGACACTTGTCGGCGCGCCCGGCTTCGGCACCGGCTTTCTCGTGTCGCGCAGGGGGCTCGCTGACCCTGCCGGCGCGGAACTCGAGGGGGTAGAATGACTTCCGTGAACGAAACGAGGCCTCCGCCCGGCCGGAAGTCCGTTTCGCGGTCAACCTGCGCAGCGCGGCTCACTGCCGGCTTGCGCGAAGGGGAGGACGATGAACGCAGTCGGCGCCGCGGCCCGGCTCGGCACGGCCGACGCCGCCCGCCGGGCCACCTACCAGGACGTACTTGACGCCCCCGCGCATCGGGTGGCCGAGATCGTCGATGGGACCCTGCATACCCAGCCGCGGCCCGCCATGCCGCATGCGCTGGCGAGCTCACGTCTGGGTGGTGAGCTCACGGGACCCTTCGACAGGGGTCGCGGCGGCCCGGGCGGGTGGTGGGTCATCGACGAGCCGGAGCTGCACCTCGGCGAGGACATCCTGGTGCCGGACCTGGCCGGATGGCGCCGCGAGCGGATGCCGGACTATCCCGACACGGCCTACGTCACCCTGGCCCCGGATTGGGTGTGCGAGGTGCTCTCGGCCTCGACGCGCAGGCTCGACCTGCACGGCAAGCGCCCGGTCTATGCCCGCGAAGGGGTCGGGCATCTGTGGCTGGTGGACCCGGCGGACCGGACCCTGGAGGCGTTCGAGCTGCGTGAAGGGCAGTGGGTGCTGATCGCGAGCGCGAAAGACGACGATCCGGTCAGCATCCGCCCCTTCGACGCGGTCACCTTCAGCCTCGGCGATCTCTGGCCCTGAGAAAAAAGAACCCTCGCTTGCCGCCGCTGCAGAAGCTGCTTGGGCCGCCGACCACACCCGGCGGGTTTCCCGTCACCCGCTTTCGGGGCGATAGTGGGGATGATGCGCATGCTCGACACCCACGCCGGCCGCTCGCTGACCGACGCCGAGTTCATGCCGACCCAGGCCGACGTCATCACGAGTGCGGTCCGTCAGGCCTCCGATCACGGCGACCACGTCTCGTCCGATCAGTTCCCGTCGGTCTGGCGACGGCCGCGATGCCCTGGAACGCGTTGATGACGAAACCCATGTGTCGCGGGCGCGGGCAGTTGAGACCGGCTCGGCGTGAGATGAGCGAGTGCGGACCGGGGCCCCGCAGGGGAAGCGGCTTGCCCCTCAGGAGGGTGGCGGCAGTGCCAGCGCTTCGGGCACGACGGGCTCGGGGGCGCACAGCATCGTGGTGATCAGCGAGCGCGGGTCGAGGTGGCGTTGGCGGGCGGTCCGCATCACGCTGGCCAGCACCTGCTGGGTGTCGGCGCCCTTGCGGGTGCGGTTGCCGCCGCAGACCTTGCGGGTGACGACCGCGGGGCCGCGTCGGGGGGCTGCCGGGAGGTTGGGGAAGCGCTGACAGCGTGGACGTCGCAGACTTCTTTTCCGCCTGGAAAACGACGGCGGGTAGCCTCGACCAGTTGGCGGACAAGCTGCAGGAGGACCGAGTGCGGCGGGCGGTCGGGTCGCTGCTGAGCGGAGCGGAGACTCGGCCCGCCCCTCGGCGATCCGAGTGGAGAGCCGGGTGTCGAGGCCGGCGATCTCGGTTCGGACCTCGGCGACGCCGGCCATGGACCGATCGGACGAGACGGGGTCGCCGTGCTCGGCGGCTTGACGGACGGCGTTGGTGATGGCGTCGGCCTGGGCCGGCGTGAAAATCGGCGCCGGTCAAGTCCGCGACCCGGTCTCGACAGGATCGAGGCATCACTTCAGACGCAACGCGGGAAGCCGTTTGAGCCGTTGGTTCACTGGGTCCACCTCGATGCCGACAGATTCCAAGGCGGTCACCCCGAGCAGTGGTTCGGCGTCCTCCTCGCCGATGATGAGACGACCGGCTGTGAAGTCGCCCATGAACTCGATGCGTGCAACGGTGACGTCCATTCTGACTTCGCGCCCGTCCGCCGTTTCGTACACGCGCTGCGCCTCGGGTTCGAGGCCAATGGCGTCCGCGCATGCCCTGGGCACCAGGCAATCGGTTGCGCCGGTGTCGACGAGAAACAATCCGTCCCAACTTCTCGAGGGTTCGGCAGGATTGCGAATGGTGACGGTGACGTGGATAGCGCCCATGTTCGCCTTTTGTCCTTCTACTTCGTGGAGTGTCGTGTCGGGTCACTGACGCCGGCCGAATCGCACGTGGTCATGGATTCCATCTCGACCAGCAGCACCGTCAGCACGTGGCGTCCGGTGGCCAGGGCGCCACCGAGGCGCCGGCCTGGAGGAACGACTGGTCGTCGCCCGGCGCCGGCCCGGAACAACGGCGCGCGGTAAAATCATAGCAGTGGACGTCCGCATCACGAAGAGCACGTAGAGCGTTCCCCGTCCGGACCGCGGCGGCTGCGACGGTGAACGCGACGACCAGCGCGGCGAGCATGGCCCGGTGGACGGTGTACGCCCAGCCGGCGCGACCAGCCGCCCGGCTGCGGACCAGCGCCCGCGCCAGGCCGATTCGCTGGCGCTCGCCACCCGAGAGCCGGCCGCCGCGGTCGCCGACGACGGTGTCGAGCCCCGCCGGCAACGCCGCGACCAACCGTGGACTGCGCCGCCCTGGACGCCAGGGCGCGCCGCCGCTCGGCCGCCGCCGAAGCGCCGGACGTGCCGTTCTTCCTCGCCGGCATCGAGTTGACGCTGCCCGTCGTGCTCGGGGCGTTCCTGGCGCTCTTCGCCGTCCGCGCGGCGACGGGCTGGCAACGAGACGTCCTGCTTTGCCTCGGATTCGCCGACCGGGTACGCGAACGGATCGTTGAGACCTCGACCGGCGTCCGTCCGGCCCCATGATCCCGACGAATGATCCACGACCCCTTCTACAAGCGCCTGCTCGGCAACGAGCGCGTCATCCGGGAACTGATCGAGGCGTTCATCGCGCCCACCCGCCCGCCGGCGTGGCTCGAAGCCCTCGACTTCGACACCCTCGAAAGAGGACCCACCGAGAACGTCACCGACGCCGGCCGGCGGCGCACGGAAGACATGATCTGGTCCGTCGGGCAGGCCGCCGGCGACGGCGCCGGGCGCCGGGTCCACCTGCTGGTCGAACACCAGTCCTCGGTCGACCACGCCATGGCGCTGCGCTTTCTCGACTACACCAGCCTCCTGTTCCAGCGTCTGTATCCGGACGACCGCCGGCGGCGGTGGCGGAAGGACGACGCCGCCGACGAGACGCTGCGCGTGGTCGTCTACAACGGCGACCGGCAGTGGGATGCCCACACGAACCTGGCCGGCGCGGTGGTCGCCGGCGACCCGCTGGAGCTGGTCTACCACCTGGTTGACTTGGCGCGCCTGCCGGGCGACGATCCGCAGTGTCGCCGCGTGCTGTCGTGGGTGGCCAGGTTGGAGTGCGCCGCGCGGGCCGGGCTGCCGGGCTTGGTGTCGGACCTGGGCCGCTGGCTGGCGGGCGAGGACGAGCTGGAGCTGACGAAGATCTTCGACACCCGGGTCGAGGCGCTGGGCCGGCGGTGGGGCCTCGAACTGCCGTCTTTGCGACGCTACCGGGAGGGAAGCGACATGCTGGAGGAAAGACTGGATCGCGAGGAGGCGGAGCTGCACGGACAATGGCGCGCGAAGTGGCGTGCCGAAGCTCTTGAAGAGGGCCGCGAGCAGGGCCGCGAGCAGGAGAAGGCGCTCCTGCGCCGCCAGGCGACGCGGCGGTTCGGGCCGGAGGCGGCGGCACGCTTGACGGCGGCGTTGCACGGCGTGCGCGACGCCGACCGCCTGACCGAGGCGGGCGACTGGATCGTCGACAGCGTGGACGCCGCCGACTTCTTTTCCCGCCTGGAGAACAACGGCGGGTAGGCGCCGTCGCGCGGCCCGGCCGCAACGCGTCTCCAGCGAGAGAGAATGGATCGTTCAGCTTCCGACCGTCCTCGGGCGTGGCCTGTTCGGATGCGGCCACAGGCATTTCGTCGACTCGCAGGCCCGCCCCAGCGCGGTTCTGCCGGCGCAGAGCCGCCCGGTGCCAGGCAAGCTGTATAATCCGGCTTCATGCTCCCCCTACGGACAGCGATCGAGTGCGCCGTGAAAGGCGCCATTTCTCAGCGGGTGCGAATCCCGCCCGGCAACTGTCGCTCCAGCCGGTAGCAGTCGGGGCGGACGATGGAGGCAACGACATCGGCTGAAGCACTCCGACGACAAAGGCCGCCTCGGGCGGTTCAGCGAGCACGCGGGCCGTAACGACGTGAACGCCGCGCAGGCCTCGAAACGTCTAATGCGGAAGCCGACCCGCCTCGATCACGGGGAAGGCTGCCAGCGGTCGGGAAGCGAGCGACGCGAGCACCGACCGGTTCCGCCGGGGTAATGGCGACGGCACGTGTGGAAGAGGGGAATGGACGCAACACGGGAAGCCCTGCCGGCGACGCGGCACGCGCCAACCGACAACCCGCGAGGGTCAGGTCGGGCCGGCCAGGGTGGCGGAGAGGCCCGCAGTACCGGGGAAGCCGGGCAACTCCGGTGGAGGGAAGGGGCCTTGGTTCGAGAGCAGCGCATCACGGAGGACGGGACATGGGGACTGGCGCGAGCCTAACAGCCTCAGAACGAGTTCAGCGACTCCAGACGGCGCTACATGCGAAAGCGAAGGAAGCTCCGGGCTTCCGGTTCTACTCGCTGAGCGACAAGGTGTGGCGCGACGACGTGCTCGTGGTCGCCTGGCAGGCCGTTCGTCGCAACGGCGGCACGGCCGGGGTAGACGGCGAGACGGTCGCGGACATCGAGACGTTCGGGGTGGAACGGTGGCTGGGAGCACTGGCGCGGGACCTGAAGGCGGGGACCTACCGGCCGCAAGCGGTGCGGCAGGTCCTCATCCCGAAGAAGCAGCGTGGGAAGTTTCGGCCGTTGGGCATTCCGTGTCTCCGGGACCGGGTGGCGCAGACGGCGGCGATGCTGGTGTTGTCGCCGATCTTCGAGGCCGACCTGCAACCGGAGCAATACGCCTATCGGCCGGGCCGGGACGCGCATGACGCGGTCAGACGCGTGCACCGGTTGCTGACGACGGGCCAGCGCGAGGTGGTGGACGGCGATTTGTCGGACTACTTCGGCCAAATCCCGCACGCCGAACTGCTCCGCTCCGTCGCGCGTCGCGTGAGCGACGGGCGGTTGCTGGGCTGGGTCAAGGCGTGGCTGGAGATGGCGGTGGAGGAGGACGACGGTCGAGGCGGTCGCCGCCGGACGAACCGGGCGCGTCGGGAGCGGAAGGGAACCCCGCAAGGGGCTCCGATATCGCCGCTGTTCAGCAACATCTACATGCGTCGCTTCATCCTGGGCTGGAAGGTGCTGGGCTACGCCCGGCGCTTCAAGGCGGAAATCGTCAACTACGCAGACGACTTCGCGGTTCTCGGCCGCGCGCCGGCAGCGGAGATGCTGGCGGCGGTGTCCGGGCTGCTGAAGCGTCTGAAGCTGCCGATGAACGCCGAGAAGACCCGTTGCTGCCGAGTGCCAGAGGAACCGCTAACGTTCCTCGGCTACCGGATTGGGCGCAATTATCGGCGGGACACGGGAGCAGCTTACATCGGCACCCGTCCAAGCCCGGCGAGCGTCCAGAGCATCTGCCGACGCCTGAGCGAGCTGACGACGCGGCGTAGCGGGCTCCTGTCGCCGGAGGTCGCGGTGGCGCGCCTGAACCGGTTGATGACCGGCTGGGCGAACTACTTCACCTTGGGGCAGGTCAGCCCGGCCTACGCAGCGGTCGACCGGCACGCAACGCGACGGCTGCGCCAGTGGCTCTGTCGCAAGCACAAGGTGCGGACCGGGAAAGAGATGCGCTTCCCGGCCGAGCGGCTCTGGCACGAGTACGGGCTCACGCGCCTTGCACCGCGCACGACAAGCTTTCCGTGGGCGAAGGCATGAATCTCGTCCGAGAGCCGGATGCGGGAAATCCGCACGTCCGGTTCGATGAGCGGCGACTGGAAACGGAGTCACGGCGGGGAGTGAGGCACCGGCGACGGGCGAAAGCCGCCGGGAACAGCTACCCCCACCGCCTACCGCCACCGCGCCAGTCGTCGACTCTACTATAAAGTTGCCAACTACACGCGGGATGCAGCCCGTTTTCGCGGGCTCCTGCGCTTGGCACGTGGCAAGGTAATTCTCGTCACTGTCCTACCCGTTCCAACGCGGAGCAGTCCCGCCCCCCGGCATGAGTGAACACGGTCTGGACGCCGGGCCGTCCACTCCATCGAGCGGGCGCCCCGATCCGCCGTCGCGCGGCCTCGGCGACGCGGGGCGGTTCGCCCGCGCCATGATCGTCTACGCGCCGCGCCGGACCGTCCTGGCGCTGCTGTTCCTGCTGGCCGCCAGCGTCACCGAGACGTTCGGCGTCATCATGCTCTTCCCTTTTCTGGGCGCCATCGGACTCGCCGGGGAACCGGGGGAACGAGGTTTCGTCGTCGAGGCGGCGGCGCGGGCGGCCGAGGCGGCCGGCGTCGAGCTGACGTTGCCGGTCGTGCTCGGGGCGTTCCTGGCGCTCTTCGCCGTCCGCGCGGCGACGGGCTGGCAACGGGACGTCCTGCTGGACCGTATCTGCTTCGGATTCGCCGACCGGGTACGCGAACGGATCGTTGCGGCCGTCGCCCGCGCCAAGTGGGAGTTTCTCGCCGGCCGGCGCCAATCCGACGTGCAGCACGTGCTGACGACCGGCATCAACCGCATCGGCCGGTGCGCGTCCCAAATGCTGCAACTCACCGTGGCGGCGGCGCTGGTGCTCTTGCAGACCGTGTTCGCCTGGCTGATCTCCCCCGCGGTGTGCGGCCTGGCGATGCTCGTGGGCGGGACACTGTTGCTGGCGACCCACCCGCTGGTGCGGCGCTCGCGCGTGCTCGGGGCGGAACTGGTCGGCGCCAGCCGGGCGCTCTTCGCCGGCGTCAACGACTTTCTGGCCGGCATGAAGCTCGCCAAGAGCTACGCGGCGGAGGAATCGCACGTCCGGCGCGTTGCCGAGGAGGCCGCGACCGCGCGACGGCGCGCCCTGGCGTTCACGGTGGCGCAGTCCACGGCGCGCACGGCGCTCCACCTGAGCACCGCCGTGGCGCTCGCGACGTTCGCGTGGTTCGCGGTATCCACCGCCGCGCTGACGCTACCCGAACTGCTGATCCTGGCGGCGGTCTTCGCCCGCGTGCTGCCGGCGCTGGCCCGCGCGCAGGGCCACGCGCAGCAGATTGCGCACATGCTGCCCGATTACGCCCACGCGCAGGAGGTTCTGCAGGCGTTGCGGGACGCCGCGGAAGCCCCGGCCGGGGGCGACGAGCCGCCGCTGGCGCTGCGCCGCGGAATGGCCGTGCGCCGCGTTTCGTTCGTCCACGCGAACGCGCCCGGACCGCCGGCGCTGGCGGCGGTCGACCTGGACGTGCCGGCGGGGACGCTGACGGCGATCGCCGGGCCGTCCGGGGCCGGCAAGACTACGCTCGCGGACATCCTGCTCGGCCTGCTCGAACCCGCCGTCGGCGAGGTGTTTGCCGACGGCGTGCCGCTGACCGGCTCGAACCTGCGCCGCTGGCGCCGATCGGCCGCCTGTGTCCCCCAGGACCCCGTACTGTTTCACGACACCATCCGCGCGAACCTGCACTGGGCGCGGCCGGAGGCGTCGGAGGCCGACCTGTGGCGCGCGCTGCGTCTGGCCGCCGCGGAGTTCGTCGCCGGGTTGCCCGCGGGACTCGACACCGTCGTCGGCGACCGCGGCGCCCGGCTCTCCGGCGGCGAGCGCCAGCGGATCGCCCTGGCGCGGGCGCTCGTCCGCGAGCCGACCCTGCTCGTGCTCGACGAAGCGACGAGTCAGCTCGA
This sequence comes from Vicinamibacterales bacterium, assembly GCA_965215105.1. Taxonomy (GTDB): domain Bacteria; phylum Acidobacteriota; class Vicinamibacteria; order Vicinamibacterales; family UBA8438; genus JAJEEA01. Next base: position 2,528,972 of record OZ244051.1, on the reverse strand, counting down.
CGCCGAAAACGAGCGGCGCGTTCTGGCGGGGCTCGAATCGCTGCGCGGGCGCATGACGGTGGTCGCGATCGCCCACCGCACGGCGCTGCTGGAGGCGGCGGACACGATCGTCCTGCTCGAGGCCGGCCAGGTCGCCGCCGCTGGAACCTGGAGCGAGTTGGCGGCCGACCTGACGGCGCTCGAAGGCGCGAACTCCAGGGAACACGCCACGGGCAGCGCCGTCCATGCCGAGTGACGGCAAGGTGCTGCGGGACGGCCGCTTCGACGACATCTGGTTGCAGCCCGCGGCCGACCAAGTAGCGAGGGGAATCGCATGTCAGCCGGAATTGCCGTATTCAATCACGAATTGTCAGGTGGAGGGCAGGCAAGGGTCGCCGCCAACCTGGCTGGCGCGTTTGCCCGCCGCGGTCATCGGGTCGACTTCTTGTTCCTGGGCTCTCCGGGCCCCTATCCGGACCAGATGCAGGCTGCCGTGAATGTCGTCAACCTGCGGGCCGAACGCAACTGGTGGCGGCTGGCCCGTTTCATGGTGGTCCATCCGACCAGCTTCGAGGCCCTGCTGTGGATCGCCTTGGTGACGGATCGGCTGTTCACTCGACCGCTCTCGAGAGTTTGGAGGATTCTGGCGGAAATGTCGGCTTCTCTTGCTCTGGTCAGGTACTTGCGGCGTAGCCCGCCGGCCATCATCTACTCCATCGGGGACCGGGCAAACCTGCATGCGTTGTGGGCGCAGCGTATCGCCGGTACACGAACGCGCGTTGTGATCTCTCACCATAATCTTGCCTCGGCGCACTTGCGCATGCACATCGCGAGCGTCGGGACTTGGCGTGCGCACCGCGCAACGCGCTTGATGGGCCGCACATTCCTGCAGGCCGACCAGATCGTGGCGGTCTCCGACGCAGCGGGCGACGACCTGTCGCGCGTGGCGCACATTCCGCGCGAACGCATCACCACCATTTACAACCCCGTCGTCTTCCCCGATCTACCGGCACTGGCGAAAGCCCCGCTCGACCACCCGTGGTTTCGTCCGGGCGCACTGCCGGTGATCCTCGGCGCGGGCCGGCTGGTCGACCAGAAAAATTTCCCGACCCTGATCCGCGCTCTTGCCCGCGTACGTCGGCAGCGTTCGGCGCGGCTGGTAATACTCGGTGAAGGCGAGGAGCGCGGCCGGCTGGAGGCGTTGGCGGCGGCGCTGGGCGTTGCGGAAGACATGGCGCTGCCCGGGTTCGTCTCCAACCCCTTCGCCTGGATGGTCCGCGCCGGCGTGTTCGCCCAGTCGTCGAAATGGGAGGCGCTGCCCACCGTCCTCATCGAGGCGCTGGCGTGCGGCTGCCCGGTGGTCAGCACGGACTGTCCCGCGGGCCCGTCCGAGATTCCCGAGGGCGGGAAGCTCGGCGCACTCGTTCCCGTCAGCGACGACGCGGCGCTGGCGGCGGCCATTGTCGCCATGCTGGACAACCCGCCGCCCCGGAAACGGTTGGTTGATCGGGGCAACTATTTCACCGTGGAGCAGGCTGCGGACCAATACGCCCAGTTCGTTCCCGCGGCGGGCCCCCTGGGGGAGGAGGTATGAGGGCGGTCCCGGACAGGCCCGCTCAGCGAACAGACTTCTTCCACGGGCTGACGACGCCGACGACGAGAGGGGGTAGTGGTGAGTAGCGGCTTTATTAGACAGATGGGCAGGTTGAAGCGCACGCCGAAGGTGCTGAGTGCGGTGGCGGCGCATCCGTCCATAGTCGCGAAGATTTGCGAGAGGGGGCGCCGCGGGGAATTCCGTGAAGTGCGGCGCATGGTGACCACGGTGTTGAAACCCAATCTTCACCACTACCCGAAGGTCGTTTCCCATAGATATGGGTACATCTGGCTACCTGTTTCAAGGCGGCGTCGCGAAGCTTGAGGATCGCGTTGCGCGAAGCGGACCCGAGTGCCGAATCGTTTAGTGACACGAGCTTTCGCGAGCTCTGTGCGGCGCGGCCCGAAGTGAGGGATTATTACACTTTCGCGTTCGTCAGGCATCCCTTCGACAGGGCATATTCCTGGTATCAACATGTGTTTTTCAGCCACAGGATTTATGCCGAAACGAATCATTTCTATTCGGGCGGTAAAGACCGGTTCTTCGACGCCGCTACGGGACGGATGATTTCGTTGCCTTACGTTCCTCTTGAAGAGCCCCACTCCCCCGCGACAAAGGAGAAGACACGCCGGGACTTCTTTCGAAGGTACTACGGGTTAGACAAGACGAACAGCTTCGAGAACTACTGCGAGTGGCTCAATTCGCCGTTCGGATCCGACACCTTCGCCGACGTACACCATGTTTCCCAACACAAACTGCTGGCCCCCCCCCCCCCCCCGGGGGGGGGACGGGCGCCGGGCCGGACTTCATCGGCCTCGTGGAGAACATCGACGCGGATCTGAACCGGGTCCTGGCGCATCTCGGCATGCCGGCAACGAGGGTGCTGCTAACGAATACGCGCGTGGGATGGTTGGCCACGCCGGAGGCGCTCAACACCGCCAGAGTAGCGCAGGAGAATCACCTGACCGAGCGAAGCCGGGCATTGTTGAGGAAGCGCTACGCCGGGGACTTTGCGCTGGGCGGCTACTCGCTTTCCCGCGCAGGAGCATACCAGCTTCCGAGGAAGGAGGGATAGAGGGCATGACGGGCAGTGATTCGGGCGATTCGGGCAGTGTAAGCCGAACCCGCCGGGCGGATGACAAGCGCGCGGCGTTCATCGCCGGCGAGCCGGTGTATGAACTGGTCGGCCAGTTCGGATGCGTCAAGGCGCGAAGAAACGCGAGCATGGAAATGGAGAAAAAGCTGAACCGACGGCTGGTACCGACGGCCCGAGCCGCTCGGAGGATCATGTCGACGCCCGCCATCTTCGGCGACGTGGTCACGGCATTGTCGCAAGGGGCGCTCGATAGGGCGAAACGCATAGCGATCACGGCGGCGCAAACACGTGCTCCTGCTCGTATGTTCGTCTCCCGCACGTACGGATTTCTCTGGGTGGAGAACCCGAAGGCGGCGACGCAGAGCACCATCGCTGCGTTGCTTGGCGTGGACCCGGATATCGAAATCATCCCGGGTGAGCGCGTGCTTGACGTTTACGAGAAATATCCGGACCTGAGAGCCTGCTACGGTTTCGCCTTTGTCCGGCACCCTTTTGCAAGAGCAATTTCACTCTATCGGGAGCTGCACTTCGCCCACCGGATATACAAAGAGAAACAACGCCGTGACAAGGTCAGGAAACGCCGGGAATTCTTCGATCGATTCCACGGGCTGGAAGAGACCACGGGCTTCGACGACTACTGTCGATGGCTGAATACGCATTACGGCTCGGATGCATTCGCCGACAAACACTTCCGATCTCAGCATTTGCAGATACGCATGCCGAACGGTGGCCTGCCCGACTTCGTTGGCCGCTGCGAGAACTTGGAGGCGGATCTGAACCGGATCGCCGCGCATCTCGGCATGCCGCCGGTGGCGCTGCCGCTGTTGAACACGATGGCGGGATGGCAAGCAACGCCGGAAACCGTGAAAGCCGCCAGATCCGCGACCGAAGTTCTTCTTACCGAGCCGAACAAGGCTTTGCTCCGAACCCGGTACGCTGAGGATTTCGCGTTGGGCGGATATTCGTCGGATTGAAGATGCTGGTGGGGGTCGCGTCGAACCCGCCTGTCGCCAAGGACGAGAAGAACATGTTGGAGTTTCTCAGGTTTCCTGCTCGTTCTTCGATGAGGCGCTGAGTGGCGAGTAGCCGCCCAGCGCGAAGTCGGCGGCGTATCGCTTTCTCAATAATTCCTTGTTGCGCTCGGTCATGCGCCGTTCCTGTGCAGCCGTTGCGGCCTTCAGCGCCTCCGGGGTCGATAGCCATCCCGCTCTTGTGTTCATCTGCAGCAACACCGGCATTGGCATGCGGCGATGGCGCGCGACCCGGTTCAAGTCCGCGTCGATGTTTTCGACCCGGCCGATGAAGTCCGGACGGCGTCCGTCCCCGAGGTCTACCAGCAAATGTTGGGAGAGAAAGTGATCGTCGGCGAAGGCATCCGAACCGAACGGCGTATTGAGCCACCGGCAGAAGTCGTCGAAAGTGCTCCTTTCGTCTATCGCATGATATCTTCGAAAAAAGCTCCGGCGTTTCTCGTCCTTCCAGCGCGGATCGGCCGCCTCGGAGGGAGAAGAAGTCAAAGACATGCTCCGGCCCGTCGCCGCGTCGAAGAAGCTCCGTTCTTTCTGCTTCGAGTAGAGACCGTACGTTTCCGCATAGATCTTGTGGGCGAAGAAAATCTCCCAGTACCACGAAAACGCCCTGCCGAAGGGGTGCCTGACGAACGCGAAACTGTAGTAGTCCTTCGCTTCGGGGCGCGTCGCGTAAATCTCGCGAACGGTCACGCCGCGAAAGATCTCCGCATCGGGGTCCGCGTCGAGCAGCGCCGCGACGAGACTCCGCGACGCCGCCTTGGGAACGCATAGCCAGAGAAAGCGGTACCTTCGGGACACGATCTTCTCCGTGCGGAGACTGGGTCTCTGCGCGGTGGTCCGCGCGATGCGCCACGCGTCGCGGAACCTCCCACGCGCCAGTGCGCCCGTCATCTTCCCGGCGATGAACGGGTCAGACGCTACCGCGCTCAGCACCCTCGGCGCCTTCTTGAGCGCGCCCTTGATCGTGGTCATTCGTCGCTCCGATTTTCAATCATGGCTGGTCCGAAAACGGCTCTTTCAACGTCTCCGAACGGCGCCGGATCGTTTCCGCGTCGGGGTCGCTCGCCTCGCCCTCGGGAACCGTCGAGAACAGATGGTCGATGAAGGTCCCAGGCCCAGCTTTCGCCAGGTCCAGCCGCCAGTCCAGGAAATACAATGGCAGGTGTGCGTCGTCTATCGCCCGCCGCGTATCTTCGGAGAGGGGGTCACACAGCCGCCCAAACAGACGCGGCTCCGTGATTTCAGTCGGGGGCCACGTCGGCGTAGCGTTCCAGACTCGCCGCACTACCGGGTGTTTCGCGTAGCAATATTTGAAGAGGAAAAACAGCCAGCCGTACGGAGCGGATTTGATGACGTTTCTGAACAGAGGCGAGACGTAGACCAGGGGGTGCCGCCTTATCCACCTGCCGAGGACGAGCAGCGGCCAAAAGGCAAAGGCCCTATGGAGGGGAACCATCCCATCCCCCACGTGCCGTGCGAGGTCGTTCGAGACTTCCACAACCCAACCGATGGGGGACCGTTTTCGCAGCGAGTCGCGTAGTCGAGGCGGGCAGCCTATCCAGTAGGCGCGCGTTTCACGGCGCCAGATATCGACCGCGGGGTTGCCGGGCGCCGCCGCCAGGAAGCTGCGGAAGCTGCAGAGGGGCGCCTGGTGCCACCCGAAGCCGAAAAAGCCGCTGTCCAGATATCCGAAGAGCCATGCGTCCAGCGGGCGGCGGCAGAACAAGGCAGCGTCGACCCAGACGCCGCCATAGGTCGCCAGCAATTCGATACGGACGATGTCGGACAAGGCTTGCGGGGTGAAATCCTTCGCCGGCGCGGCGGAAAAATCGGACAGGTCGACGCAGGCGGGCAAGGTGTCGGCGTCCAGGGCGCGGATCGTCCAACCGGGATTGTGGTATTCCCAGGAGCGCAGACAACGTGTCACCAGTTCCGGCGCGTTCTCCCAGCCCTGGAGCCAGAGCATCCAGATCGTCCGGGGGACAACCGGCGGTGGCGCGGCGCGTGTCGGTGTATGGTCAGCCATGCGCCGGATGCGGCAGGTCGAGATCCCCGAGGTCGGCCAGCGCCGGGTTCCAACCCGGGCTGCTACCGGCAGCCCGCTCGAGGAACCAGTCATCGGACGTGTTCCAGGTATGGCGATCGCCGTGTCGGACCAGCATGAAGCCTGCGCCGTGGGTCCGATATACGCAGCCCCGCGCCTGGACGACGCCGTCGATCAGCGCCCGATCGACGCCTCTCCGCGCCCGCGGCCACCCGCCCACGCGAGCAGGCTCGTCGCGCGACATCAACAGAGCGCCACCGGCCAGGGTCGACGTCTGATAGCTCTCGCTGCTCCCACGGTGCAGGTGAACGGTCCGATCCGACGCGGCCAGATAGACGAACTCGACCCCCTTGCCCACGAGCTGCGCGCCCGAATATTCCCGCGCCAGCACTAGGTCCCACACATGGTCGGCGCCGTACACGTCGTCGTCGTCCATCTTGGTCAGCAGATCCCCGCTCGATGCCTCCGTGGCGGCGTTGAGCACGATGCCGAGCGGTTCGCTCGCGGACGCCCGCAACACTATCGCCGGAGTCGGCAATTCGGCGACGCGCCGATCGACCTCCGGAAAGGGTGCGCCGTGCAGCGCAAGCACCAGTTCGAGCCGGGGATAGGTCTGTCTAGCCACTGCGGCAAGCGCCTGGGACAGCCGTTCCGGGCGCCGGGTCGCCAGCAGGATCGACACCAGGGGCGGCGGCGCGTCGCCGAGTTGCCGGGCGCGCGCCTGCAACGAATGGTTCCGCAGAGCCGCGCGGCGCATCCTGATGCTGAGCAACTCGCGCCGGCCGAGGTCGACGCCGCTCACGCCGGTGACCATCAGGTCATGGAGGTCGGCGCCGAGCAGCGGCCGAAGCCCCGGCCCTCCATCGGCCAGATGCACCACCGCGCCGGTGGCGGCCACGCGAGCCAGGTGGCCGGCCCGCGTGACCGCGTCGGCGTGGAACGCCTGCACGTCCTCCACGTGATGACACCGGCGGAGCCTGAGCGCATCGTGCCGGTGCACGATGCGGTGCGCCTCGACGCCGGGCGGCAGTAGTGTAGTCGGTCCCAGCGCCGCCACCTCGTCCCCGGCGGCGCGCGGCCACCCGAACGGGTTGTATCTCGACGGATCGAAGGCGGGCACGACACTCTGGCACGGCGCCTCCGGCGGTTTCGATGCGCTCCGCATCGGCGTGTTCCGAGCCGACCGACCCCGTAGCGGTTTGCCCGGTTTCCAGACGAGCCGCAGCCGTCGGTTCCGTACCCAGTGCCGGAAATACGACCAGGCCACCTGCCGCTTTCTTGCTGTCCGCCACCGAATCACATATTTCAGGAACGACGATCTCCTGTTCTCCATATTCGGCACCGGATGTGCCAGGAAACCGCGTGCTTGACTTCCCCCCACGCCGGCCAACCACTTCAGGAACAACCATGCCTCCCGATAGTCGTGGACGTTCCTCGCCCGGGATCGCAAGCGCTCCCACCTCGTGGGATAGCCGACCGGATCCGGCGGCGCCGTCCACCCCGCGCCGGCCCTCAGCTTCAGGGCTTCCGGGGAAAGCGCCCGTGCATCGCCGAAATCGGCGGGGCTGCCTCCCGCACGGCGCGCACGATGGAGAGCCCATGCCCGCGTGATCGAAACCCGGCTCCCGTCGGGGAGAACCGCAGCCGCGGTGACCGCGCTTCGGAGCTTCGCGCGCAGGCGATGCACCAAGTCCCTGGTGGACACGGCGGCGGGCAGCGTGACGTGGAACGACGCCGCGGCAAACTCGTCGAGAGCGGAGCGCGTGGGGGCGACGCGTACTCGCGGGTCCGGATCGAATACGTCCCGGAGCCACGCCAGCCGTTCGTCATCGTCGTTCATCGGCGTTTCGATGAGCACCACCAGATCGTGCTCGCGGTCGGCCAGGATCTTCGCGGTGGCCTCGATTACCTGCTCGGCCGGGAGAGTTCCAGCCTCGATGGTTACGGCGTACTGGGGAACCGTGTAGATGCGACCGGGCTGAGTTCCACGGAATCCGCTGTGGGCAATCAGGTGAGCCGCCTTCCCGTGCTGGATCCGATAACTTCGCGCTTGGGCGTCCCGGTCCCCGGCCCAGCGGCCCTGGTGCCAGGCGCATGCCTCCCCGACCGGCGCGAGCAGCCCGCCGCAGGTGTAGGCCCGGTAGGCGAGCTCGGTGTCCTCCCCGCCCCAGCGTGCGAACGATTCGTCGCTCCCGCCCACCAGCCGGTAGAAGCTCTTGCCGATGCCGAAGTTGCCCCCCGCCATCGCATGAAAAATGTCGTCCGCCCTCGTCCTCAGGTCGTCGGTTCTGAGCATCAGGCCTTCAATCGGGTGGGGGTCCGCCGGCCGGTCCGAAAACAGGTCCCGTAACGATCCCGCCCGGTGCCGGATTGTCTCCGCGTCGAGGTCGTCCACCGCCACATGGCAGAAGGATCCCAACGTCAGGGCATCGGAGACGACATGGTGCCAGCGGGCGTGCGCCGCGATCCAGTTCGCCTCCACAAGCATATCGCTGTCGAGAAAGAGCAGGATGTCGTGGGCCGCGGCCCGAGCGCCGGTATTCCGCGCCCTGGAAATCCCAAAGCCGCGGCGCTCCTGTCGCACCACTCTGAGGTCCAGCGGTGTCGTCCGGGGCCGCTCCAGCGGCGGCTCCGACCCGTCGTCCACGATCACCACCTCGAACAGATTCTGCGGCCAGGTCTGGCCTTCCAGCGCCGCCAGCGTCCTCGCCAGTGTTTCGGCGGGAGTCTGGTAGTACGGGATGATCACGCTGACCGGCATGGTGGGCGTGAACGTTTCCAGCGGCTCCACTGCAACCTGACGCCAGTCGTTGTACCGGACGGATGCGGGTTTGGGAGTCATCCAGACCACTTATCGCCTGATGGCCGCCCGCCACCGTACCGCGATGGTCAAGCCCTTCAGGAGTGCCCAGGCCTCGCCGGGGCTGCGGATGTCTCGCATCCAGTTGAGCAAGGTGGCCAACTTGGTGGGATGGTCCATCGGACCGGTACATCTGGGTTTCAACGCCACGGCGGGTATCGTCCGCGCCTCGCCGAAATCGGCCGGGCTGCCCCCCGTGCGGCGCGCCCGATGAAGCGCCCACGCCCGGGTAATCGACACCCCGGATCCGTCGGGGAGAGTCGAGGCCGCGGTGGCCGCGCAGCCAAGCCTGACGCGCAGCCGACGCACCAACCCCTTGGCGAACACCGTGGCGGGCAGCGTGACGTGGAACGGCGACGCTGGAAACTCGTCGAGGACGGAACCGGTGGCGCCTACACGCACCCGCGAGTCGGCGCCGAACTCCTCCCGTAGCCGCGTCAGTCGCTCAGCATCGTCGCTCGTGTGCGTTTCGATTCTCACCACCAGATCATGCTCCGGATCGGCCAGGATATTCGTGGCGGTCTTGACAACAAGTTCGATCGGGCGATGCCCCGCGTCAACGGTTACCACGTATCGAGGCACCGTGAAGATGCGACGGGGCCGTTTGCCGCGGACCCCCGGGTGGGCGATAAGATGCGCAGCCTTCGCGCGCTGAAGTCGAAGATCCCGATCCTTATCCTTGGCGTTTCTATTCTCCTTCCATCGGCCCTGGTGCCATGCGGAGGCGTCCCGGACCGGCACCAACAGCCCGCCGCGGGTATGAGCCCGGTAGCCGAGCTCGGTATCCTCCATGCCCCAACGTGTGAACGATTCGTCAAATCCGCCTGTCAACTCGAAAAAACTCCTGCTGACTCCGAGGTTTCCGCTTTCGACCACCCTGAACAAGTCGTCGGCCCTTGATGTCAGATTGTTGGTTCTGGCCAAGTGGGATTCAATCCAGGGTGGGTCTACCGGCCGGTTCAAAAACAGCTCCGACAGCGATCCTGGCCGGCGTCGGATAGTCTCCGCGTCGAGATCGTCCACCGCCACATGGCTGTGGGATCCCAACGTCAGGGCGTCGGAGACGACGTGGTGCCAGCGGGCGTGCGCCGCGATCCAGCCCGCCTCGGCCAGCATGTCGCCGTCAAGAAACAGCAGGATGTCGTGCGCGGCCGCCCGAACGCCGGTGTTTCGCGCCCTGGGAGCACCGAACCCGCGGCGCTCCTGACGCACCACCTTGACGTCCAGCGGGGTCGACCGGGGCCGCTCCAGCGGCGGCTCCGACCCGTCGTCGACGATCGCCACTTCGAACAGATCGCGCGGGTAGGTCTGGCCTTCCAGCGCCGCCAGCGTCCTCGCCAGCGTTTCGGCGGGTGTCTGGTAGTACGGGATGATCACGCTGACCGGCAAGGTGGGCGTGAACGCCTCCGGCGCCGGCACGTCCACCTGCCGCCAGTCGTTGTAGCGGACCCGCGCCGGCTGGGGGGGCGCTCCGCGGCCGGTGCGGCGGCCGGGCGCCGCTGTCGCCGGCCTCGAAGCCGTCATCGCCGCCCGCCCCGCTCATCCGTCGGTCTGCTCGGAACGGTACACATCATGCTGCTGCGGGTGCGCACCTGCTGCGTGCGACGCCGGACTTGCCGGCGTTGGCGGCACATCGCCGTCGCACTCGGGGCGCGGGGCCGGGTAGCAGACCGCGCTCGTGACGGCGTCGGCCTGAGCCGGCGTGAAATCGGCGTCGGTCAGCGAGCGGGCGACAGCGTGGGGTATCGAGCATGCGTCCCCCATTATCGCCTGAAAAGCGCGGCGACGGAACAGGGCGCCTTGTTCTGTCCCGTAAATATGAAGGAACGATAGCGGGTGGAAGGTTCGGGAGCCTCGGCCGGGGACCAGGTCTGATGCGGCCGGTGAACGATGACGACCGGCGCCAATCCGTGGCGCGCCAGGCGACGCATGGCCCAAGTGTCCAAACGCGGCAGCCTCAGATTGGTGGTCACCAGCAGCGCCTTTACCTGCAAGGCTCGGGCGTAACGGATTGCACGGAGCCAGTTGAATGGATGCGAGACGGCCAGACGTCCCGCCGTGAACGGACCGCTCTTCAATGAGACCGGGGGCTCAGGCAGGCGCATGAACGGTTTCCACCGGACGTCGGAAGGAGGCGGGACGCCGGCGCGGGCAACCGAGCAGACATGGACCTCATGGCCGGCCTCACGCAGGATGATGGACACCAGGTTGAGGAACTGGGCGTTGGTGTTGAATGGGTCTATCCAGAGTACCTTCATCGGCCCGTGGAAGAAGTCTGTTCGCTGAGCGGGCTTGTTCAGGCAGCTTGGCGATGAGCGAGTGAGGCGACGCCCGGCGGGCCTTGCCCTCGAGAATGCTCCGCGGGGCGGGGCCGCACGGCCCGGGGCCTGGCCCGGGCCTGGCCCCCCGTCAGGCGGAGCCGCTGCACCGTCAACGTCTCCTCGAGGCGCTCCCGGATGGACCCCGCCGCGCCGGGGTGTGTCGCGCTCCAGGGACCCCGCCAACCGTTGCAGCACCCGCGGCGCGCGGTCCGTCGAATCGAGGTCCAGGCATCCCGCAACGCCATGCCGCGTCGATACCCCGGCCGCGACCACGGCCAGCGTGTGCTCGTCCGGCGGGTCGGTGGCCGCCGCCCAGCGGAAGCTCGGCAGCGGCACTTCGCCGTCGGCGCTGCGCACGTGCAGCCGCGGCACGGCTGATTCCTGTTCTTCTCGGTCCGCAACCCGCCGGATGCCGTCGCGGCCGAATCCGGGCCGCAATCATCCCAGGACCTATGGGATTCGCCGCAGATTTCGGCCGGAAACGGGGAGTTTCTGTCCGACACGAGCTAGCTTCTCTCGGATGTGTCCAACAGGGACCCGAAGGCCTCGAGACTGGGCGCCTGTATCGCCCCGCGATGCAACTCCTTCAGGCGCTGCGCGTCATCGACGGCCGCAATGCGAGCGGCCAAGCGGCGCGCCGCGTCCGGACCGAAGCGAAGCTCCAACACTTGCAGGGTGCTCTCCGCGATGCCTTTCTCGACGCCCTGCTCGATGCCCTGCTCGATGCCCTGCTCGATGCCCCTTTCCGTGAAGTACTGCACGATGGACGATTCGCTCATGGTCTCCTCCGAGATGATGTCCATGATCATGGTCGAGTTATACACCAGTCCGCTCAAGACGGCAAGGTCGGTGAGGAAGTTCGCCTTCAGCCCGGGGTCCATCGGCCGCGCATCGGCCGCGTTCACACACTCCCGCAGCCACGCCGCCGGAGTCGCCCCCGCCGGGCGCTTCATCAACGGCGTCAACGGAAGCAGGCCCGAGACCCCGGCCTCGAGGATGCTTGGGCCGTCCACCTCGATCAGCCGGATCACCTTGTATTGTACCTCGACGCGGTAGCCGGGACGGTCCTGGACGTGGCGCCCCGGATCGCTCTTCCCCGCGTCGGGACGCAGGTAGATGACGTTGGAGCAGACCGGCAGGCCGTGCCGCTCGATGGCCCGGCCGACATAGCCGGCCACGCGGCGCGGCATGGGTGGACTGGCGCTGTCGGTGGTCTGGAATTCGTTGTGCACCAACGCCTCGGCGCCGTCGATGCGCACGCGGATGAAGCTGTCGGCCCGGTGCGCTTCGACGGTGGGTTGCTCGGTGTCGACGACTTCGAGGACCTCGACGTCGTCCCGTTCGAGCGTGAAGCGCACGAAGTCGCCGGGCCAGGTGTGAATCAGGTGTTTGGAAACCGTGTCGAACTCCGCCACGAGGATGCCTTTGCGGTTGAAGTTGCAGGACGGCTCCACCCGTCGCCTCGGTTGCAGGGCCATCACCACTGCGCGCCCTGCGTGCCGTCCTATCCGAGGAAACGAAGTATTCCGACGGTCAGCGTTGCGGTGGCGATGACCGTGCCGACCATCCAGCGGATGAGTCTGGTTTCGAGGTTCGCGATCTCCGTTCGCACCGCGCCGATCTGGGTCGAGAGCCGGGTGTCGAGATTCGCGATCTGGGTCGAGAACCGGGTGTCGAGGGCGGCGATCTCGGTCCGCACCTCGGCGATCTGGGTCGAGAGCCGGGTGCCGAGATTCGCGATCTGGGTCGAGAACCGGGTGTCGAGGGCGGCGATCTCGGTCCGCACCTCGGCGATCTGGGTCGAGAGCCGGGTGCCGAGGGCGGCGATCTCCGTCCGCACCTCGGCGATCTGGGTCGAGAGCCGGGTGCCGAGGGCGGCGATCTTCGTCCGCACCTCGGCGATCTGGGTCCGCACTTCGGCGAGGCCGGCCGTGAACTGATCGGACGTGACGTGGTCGCCGTGCTCGGCGGCTTGACGGACCGCGCTCGTGATGGCGTCGGCCTGGGCCGGCGTGAACTCGGCGTCGGTCAGCGAGCGGGCGACGGCGTGGGTGTCGAGCATGCGCGCCCCCATTATCGCCCGGCGACGGAACAGGGCGCCTCAGGGCGCCCCTGTCGTCTGCCGCGGACAGCGGCACCGTCGGTTCACGAGGCCGACGCTCTATAGTCGTTCAGCGAGCGCCGCGAGCCGCTGTTCCATCCGCGCGACTTCACCTTGCTGGGCAACTGCCAGGCCATCGTGCTGCCCTGCGACAGCAGCGGGCGCACGACGCGCGGCGCTGCTGCCTCAAGCCGGACTTCCTGCCGCGCGGCCACGCGTACTGGCGCGCCCGCGAGGCCGGAGAGCTGTGATGGAGCTGACCATTGCGGACCTCAAGCCATTCCTCCCGGACTCGAAGCCGCGCTCGACGACGACGAGGTGTCCGAGGTGATGGTCAACGGGCCGGACACGGTCTTCGTCGAGCGCCGCGGCCGGATGGCGGCGCTCGATGCGGCGACCGCCATCCCCGCCATTCTCCCCGGCCCTCCCCGGCCCTCCCCGGACCTGGCGATTCATGCTACCGTAGCTTGGAGCGCGCCCGCCTCGCCCTTGTGGACTCCGGACGACGCTCATGGCCGACCTCGCCCACGTCCGGTTCGCCCCCGGCGCGCCGAGGCCGCCCGCGAATCTCGAAATCGAGTTGGGATGACTCCGTGAACGAAACGAAGTCTCCCGCCCAACCGGAAATCCGTTTTCGCGCGGTCAACCTGCGCAGTGCGGCTCACTTCCGGCTTGCGCGAGGGGGAAGACGATGAACGCAGTCGGCGCCGCGGCCCGGCGCAGCAGGTCCGAGCCGACGCCCCGGGCCACCTACCAGGACGTGCTCGACGCCCCCGCGCATCGGGTGGCCGAGATCGTCGATGGGATCCTGCATACCCACCCGCGCCCGGCCATGCCGCATGCGCTGGCGAGCTCCCATCTTGGCGATGAGCTGGTAGGACCCTTCGGCAAGGGTCGCGGCGGCCCCGGCGGGTGGTGGGTCATCGACGAGCCGGAGTTGCATCTCGGCGAGGACATCCTGGTGCCGGACCTGGCTGGATGGCGCCGCGAGCGGATGCCGGACTATCCCGACACGGCGTACGTCACCTTCGCCCCGGACTGGGTGTGCGAGGTGCTCTCGGCCTCGACGCGCAAGCTCGACCTGCATGGCAAGCGCCCGGTCTATGCCCGCGAAGGGGTCGGGCATCTGTGGCTGGTGGACCCGGCGGACCGCACCCTGGAGGCGTTCGAGCTGCGTGAAGGGCAATGGGTGCTGATCGCGAGCGCGAAAGATGACGATCCGGTCACCATCCGCCCCTTCGATGCAGTCACCTTCAGCCTCGGCGATCTCTGGCCCTGACAGGGATTTCGGATGCACACCGGCCGATGCGGTTCATGCCGGGCCGCCGGGTTCCCGACCAGACTCCTGGTCACCGGAGAACGCCGACGTCAGCGCATCGACGACGGCGGCGAGTTCCAGATAGCGCCCCCGCGCATCTTCGGGGCTTGCGCATTGGCGCAGCCCGCCGAGAAACGCCCGCCTCATGCCTCGTGGCCGCCAGCCGCCCGGCCGCGTCCGCGCCGGTCGCGACGAGGTCGTCGATGGCAAGGCAGTCGACGTCAGCGGTCTCAGGTGCATAATGAGTAGGCTCGTCGGAGCGCAGGCGATGACGCCCACGGAGCCGGACCCGAACCCCCAGCCGCCGGTGGCGAAGCGCAAGCTGCCCCTCGGCATCCAGACCTTCCGCGAGATCCGCGAGGGGGGCTACTACTACGTCGACAAGACCGGCTACGTCGGGCGGCTGGTGGAGGGCGGCAAGCACTACTTCCTGTCGCGCCCGCGCCGGTTCGGCAAGAGCCTGCTGCTCGACACCATCAAGGAGCTGTTCGAGGGCAGCGAAGCGCTGTTCCGCGGGCTTGCCGCCGAAGACCACTGGGCCCTGTCGGCCGGCCACCCCGTGGTGCGCCTGGACTTCAGCGGCGGCGACTTCACCAGGCCGGGCAACCTGCACCGGAACACGATGGCGCAGCTTGCCGCCCTCGAACGCCGGGCGTCGGTGGCCGGCGAGCACGAAGGAGCCCCCGAGCGCTTCGTTCATCTGATCCAGATGCTGCGCGAGCGCGCGGAGCGGCGGGTCGTCGTCCTGGTCGACGAGTACGACAAGCCGATCCTGGACGCGCTGGAGAAGCCGGACGTCGCCCGGGCCAACCGCGACTTCCTGCGCGGCCTGTACGGCACCATCAAGTTCTGCGACGCGGACGTCCGGTTCACCTTCCTCACCGGGGTGAGCAAGTTCTCGAAGGTCAACCTGTTCTCGGGCCTGAACAACCTCACCGACGTCACCCTGGACGAGCGCTACTCCGCCATCTGCGGTTACACCGACTCGGATCTCGACACGGTGTTCGCGCCGGAACTGCCGGGTCTGGACCGACAGGCCATCCGCGACTGGTACGACGGCTACAACTGGCTGGGGGCGGAGCGGGTGTACAACCCCTACGACGTGCTGCTGCTTTTCGACAAGCGGCGGTTCGACGCCTGGTGGTTCGAGACGGGCACGCCAGCGTTCCTGATCGAGCGGCTGTTCGGGCTCGGCCTGCACTTCCCGAGGCTGGACGGCCTGCGCGTCTCCGACGACCTGCTGTCGGCCTTCGACGTGGACGACATGGAGCCGGAGGCGCTGCTGTTCCAGACGGGATACCTCACCATCAAGGGCGTCGGGGCGGCGGACGACCTCGCGCGGCTGCCCAGCTACCACCTGGGGTACCCGAATCGGGAGGTGCGCCGGGGCCTGACCGGGCGCCTGCTGCGGGCGGCGGTGCCGCGCGACGTGCGGGAGGTGGCGTCGGGCGTCGGGCTGCGCCGGCGGCTCGAGGCCCGCGACCTGGCGGGCGTGGAGACGCTGCTGCGGGCGTTCTTCGACAGCATCCCCTACCAGTGGTACACGAACAACGACATCGCGGGCTACGAGGGCTATTACGCGAGCGTGTTCTACGGCTACGTGGAGGGGGCGGGGCTGGAGGCGACGGTGGAAGACAGCTCGAACCGGGGGCGTCTGGACATGGCGGTGCGGTCGAGCGGCGCCGTGTACCTGTTCGAGTTCATGGTGGTGGAGTCGGGGCCGGAGGGCGCGGCGCTGGCGCAGTTGCGGGAGCGGGGCTACGCGGCGAAGTACCGCCACCTGGGCCGGCCGATCCACCTGGTGGGGATCGAGTTCAGTCGGGAGACGCGCAACGTCGTGGCCTTCGGCGTGGAGCAGGCCCCACAAGCCTGAGCCGGCGCGCTCCGCGTCCCGAAGAGCGAGGCGGGCCGGCCCGCGAATCAGCGTTCGCACGACCCGCCGTCCGCGGCGGCGTCCCGGGGGCCGGCGCCGGGGAACCCACAGCATGCGTTTCTTCAACACGACCGGCCCGGTGGTGGCGGCCGACCACTACCGCATTCCGCCGCTGGATCGCCTGGACCTGGACGAGCTGCTCCGGCTCGTCCGCGACAAGCGCTACTTCGTGCTGCATGCGCCCCGGCAGACGGGCAAGACCTCGGCCCTGTTGGCGTTGCGGGACCGGTTGAACGCCGACGGCTACCGGTGCGTGTACGCCAACGTCGAGGGGGCGCAGACGGCCCGCGAGGACGTCGGACGGGCGATCCGCACGGTGCTGGGTCAACTGGCCTCCCGGGCGCGGACGACGCTGAGCGACGAGTTCCTGGACGACATCTGGCCCGACCTGCTGGCGAAATACGGACCGGATCAGGCCCTGAGCGAGGCGCTGGCCCGCTGGGCCGCGGCCGACGCGACGCCGCTGATGCTGCTGATCGACGAGATAGACGCACTGATCGGCGACTCGCTGCTGGCGGTCCTGCGGCAGTTGCGGGCGGGCTACGACCAGCGCCCGCACAGCTTTCCGCAGAGCGTGATGCTGTGCGGGGTGCGGGACGTGCGGGACTACCGCATCCATTCCGGGTCGGCGAACGCGATCATCGCCGGGGGCAGCGCGTTCAACGTCAAGGCGAAGTCGTTGCGGCTGGGGGACTTCTCGCGGGACGAGGTCGTGGCGCTGCTGGGGCAGCACACGGCGGAGACGGGTCAGGCGTTCACGGACGAGGCGCTGGAACTGGTGTGGGCGCAGACCCTCGGGCAGCCGTGGCTGGTGAACGCGCTGGCGGCGGAAGCCGGTTTCGAGGACAAGGCGGGCCGGGACCGGTCGCGGTCCATCGACACGGACGCCATCCGCGCGGCGCAGGAGCGGCTGATTCTGCGCCGCGAGACGCACCTGGACCAGTTGGCGGACAAGCTGAAGGAGGACCGCGTGCGGCGGGTGGTCGAGCCGCTGCTGAGCGGGGCGGAGACGCGGACCTTCACCGACCGCGACCTGGAGTACGTCCGCGACCTCGGGCTCGTCGCGCGGGATCGGCCGGTGCGCATCGCGAATCCGATCTATGCGGCGGTGGTGCCGCGCGAGTTGACCTGGGTGGTGCAGGAGGAGTTCGAGCAGGAGGCGGCGTGGTACGTCGACGCCGACGGCGGGCTGCACGTGCGCGATCTGCTGGCGGCGTTCCAGACGTTCTTCCGGGAGCATTCGGAGCACTGGTCGAAGCGGTTCCTGTATCAGGAGGCGTGGCCGCAGTTGCTGCTGCAGGCCTTCCTGCAGCGGATCGTGAACAGCGGCGGGCGCATCGAGCGGGAGTACGGGTTGGGGCGGGGGCGCACGGACCTGCTGATCGTCTGGCCGCGGGCCGGTCGGGGGTCGGGCGTCGGGGAATCCCGTGCCGGAGAATCACGCGCCGGAGGCGGAGCGGCTCCCGGGGATGCCGCGCGGGTCGACAAGATCGTGATCGAGTGCAAGATGTTGCACGGGGGCCTGGAGCGGACCGTCGCCGAGGGGTTGGAGCAGACGGCGGAGTACATGGACCGGTGTGCGGCGCAGGAAGGCCACCTGGTGATCATCGATCGCAGCGCGGGGAAGCGTTGGGACGACAAGGTGTTCCACCGCCGGATGGCGTCGCGCGCCGGCGTCGCCATCGACGTGTGGGGCATGTGAGGACATTCATCAGAGACGACGCGTACACTTTGTGCGCACTCTTCCGCCGCGTCAAGACCGGATCCTGGTCGAGGCGATGCGCGTTCCCGGCCCACGGAGCCGGACCCGAACTCCCAACCGCCGCCGGTGGCGAAGCCCAAGCTGCCCCTCGGCATCCAGACCTTCCGCGAGATTCGCGAGGGGGATACCTCACCATCAAGGGCGTCGAGGGGGCGGACAACCCGACCGATCTGCCGCGATACCGCCTGGGGCACCTGCTACACGTGGCGGGAATCGCCGTCTTCGGGTGCATAATGGGCGCGACCGTCCCGACCACAGGCCATGACGCACACGGAGCCGGATCCGAACCCCCAACCGCCGGCGGCGGCGAAGCGCAAGCTGCCCCTCGGCATCCAGACCTTCCGCGAGATCCGCGAGGGGGGCTACTACTACGTCGACAAGACCGGCTACGTCCGGCGGCTGGTGGACGGCGGCAAGCACTACTTCCTGTCGCGCCCGCGGCGCTTCGGCAAGAGCCTGCTGCTGGACACCCTCAAGGAGCTGTTCGAGGGCAGCGAGGAGCGGTTCCGCGGCCTCGCCATCCATGACGGGTGGGACTGGTCCCCGCATCCCGTGTTGCGCCTGAGCTTCGGCGGCGGCGACTTCACGACGGCGGGCGAGTTGCAAGCGAACGTCATGGAGCAGATGGCGGCCGTCGAACGCCAGGAAGGCGTGACGACGGAGTACGCCACGGCGGCCGGGCGCCTCCGCAACCTGATCCGGGCGCTGCACCGCAGAGCCGGGCAACGGGTGGTGGTGCTGGTGGACGAATACGACAAGCCCATCGTGGACGTGCTCGACGAGCCGGCGCTCGCCCGCGCCAACCGCGACTTCCTGCGGGGCTTCTACGGCGTCGTCAAGGACAGCGACGCGCACGTGCGGTTCACCTTCGTCACCGGGGTGAGCAAGTTCTCGAAGGTCAACCTGTTCTTGGGCCTGAACAACCTCACCGACGTCACCCTGGACGAGCGCTACTCGGCCATCTGCGGTTACACCGACGCGGACCTCGACACGGTGTTCGCGCCGGAGCTGCCGGGGCTGGACCGGCAGGCCATCCGCGACTGGTACGACGGCTACAACTGGCTGGGGGCGGAGCGGGTGTACAACCCCTGCGACGTGCTGCTGCTGTTCGACAAGCGCCGGTTCGACGCCTGGTGGTTCGAGACGGGCACGCCGGCGTTCCTGATCGAGCGGCTGTTCCGGCTGGGCCTGCACTTCCCGAGGCTGGACGGCCTGCACGTCGCGAGCCGCTTGCTGTCGGCCTTCGACGTGGACCGGATGGCGCCGGAGGCGCTGCTGTTCCAGACCGGCTACCTCACCATCAAGGGCGTCGAGGGGGCGGACGACCCGACCGATCTGCCGCGATACCGCCTGGGGTACCCGAACCGGGAGGTGCGCCGGGGCTTGATCGAGTGCCTGTTGGAAGCGGCGGTGCCGCGCGACGCGCGCGAGCTGGCCGGGGGCGGACGACTGCACCGGCTGCTGCGCGCCAACGACCTGGCCGGCGTGGAGACGCTGTTCCGGGCGTTCTTCGACAGCATCCCCTACCAGTGGTACACAAACAACGACATCGCGAGCTACGAGGGCTACTACGCCAGCGTGTTCTACGGCTACGTGGAGGGGGCGGGGCTGGAGGCGACGGTGGAAGACAGCTCGAACCGCGGGCGGCTGGACATGGCGGTGCGGTCGGACGGCGACGTGTACCTGTTCGAGTTCAAGGTGGTGGAGTCGGGGCCGGAGGGCGCGGCGCTGGCGCAACTGCGGGAGCGGGGCTACGAGGCGAAGTACCGCCACCTGGGCCGGCCGATCCACCTGGTGGGAATCGAGTTCAGCCGGGAGACGCGCAACGTCGTGGCCTTCGACGTGGAGCAGGCCCAGCGGGACTGAGCCGCCGCCCCAGGGTCCCGACGAGCGAGGCGGGGCCAGACGTAGCCCAGCCGGTTCAGTTCCTCGCGCGCCGCCAGCCGGCCCGCACGGTCGGCGTCGGTCGCGGCGAGAGCGGCATCGATGGCGTGATCGGAAGCAGTTGCGTCGGCGCCGGCCTGAAATCAGCGGCGCGGTGGCGGCGGCCGCGGGCAGCAGGCCGCGGGTCTCCAGTTCCCGGTAGCGATCCTCGCAGCAGTCCGTGATGGCAAGGCAGGACCGCCTCCGCGGCCGGCTGCCGATCGGTGTACCTTGGGGTGCGACAGCTCGACGCGGGTGGAGTTGACACCGGGACCCGGCCACGCGCTACCGCCATGGCAGCGCGCCGGACCCGCCGTCGGCGGCGCTGTGCGGGGGCTGGCGCCGGAGGGGCTCGGCAGCATGCGTTTCTTCAACACGACCGGTCCGGTGGTGGCGGCGGACCACTACTGCATTCCGCCGCTGGACCGCCTGGACCTGGACGAGCTGCTCCGGCTCGTCCGCGACAAGCGCTACTTCGTGCTGCACGCGCCCCGGCAGACGGGCAAGACCTCGGCCCTGCTGGCGTTGCGGGACCGGTTGAACGCCGACGGCTACCGGTGCGTGTACGTCAACGTCGAGGTGGCGCAGACGGCCCGCGAGGACGTCGGACAGGCGATCCGCACGGTGCTGGGACGGCTGGCGTCGCGGGCGCGGAGGACGCTGGGCGACGAGTTCCTGGACGGCGTCTATCGCGACCTGCTGGCGCGATACGCCCCGGACGAGGTGCTGCTCGAGACGTTGGCGCGCTGGGCCGAGGCCGACGCGACGCCGCTGGTGCTGCTGATCGACGAGATGGACGCACTGATCGGCGACTCGCTGCTGGCGGTGCTGCGGCAGTTGCGGGCGGGCTACGACCAGCGCCCGCACAGCTTTCCGCAGAGCGTGATGCTGTGCGGGGTGCGGGACGTGCGGGACTACCGCATCCATTCCGGGTCGGCGAACGCGATCATCGCCGGGGGCAGCGCGTTCAACGTCAAGGCGAAGTCGTTGCGGCTGGGGGACTTTTCCAGAGCCGAGGTCCTGGCGCTGCTCGGACAGCACAAGACGGAGACCGGGCAGGCGTTCACGGACAAGGCATTGGAGCTGGTGTGGGCGCAGACCCTCGGGCAGCCGTGGCTGGTGAACGCGCTGGCGGCGGAAGCCTGTTTCGAGGACAAGGCGGGCCGGGACCGGTCGCGGTCCATCGACACGGACGCCATCCGCGCGGCGCAGGAGCGGCTGATTCTGCGCCGCGAGACGCACCTGGACCAGTTGGCGGACAAGCTGAAGGAGGACCGCGTGCGGCGGGTGGTCGAGCCGCTGCTGAGCGGGGCGGAGACGCGGACCTTCACCGACCGCGACCTGGAGTACGTCCGCGACCTCGGGCTCGTCGCGCGGGATCGGCCGGTGCACATCGCGAATCCGATCTATGCGGCGGTGGTGCCGCGCGAGTTGACCTGGGTGGTGCAGGAGGAGTTCGAGCAGGAGGCGGCGTGGTACGTCGACGCCGACGGCGGGCTGCACGTGCGCGATCTGCTGGGGGCGTTCCAGACGTTCTTCCGGGAGCATTCGGAGCACTGGTCGAAGCGGTTCCTGTATCAGGAGGCGTGGCCGCAGTTGCTGCTGCAGGCCTTCCTGCAGCGGATCGTGAACAGCGGGGGGCGCATCGAACGGGAGTACGGGTTGGGGCGGGGGCGCACGGACCTGCTGATCGTCTGGCCGCGGGCCGGTCGGGGGTCGGGCGTCGGGGAATCCCGTGCCGGAGAATCACGCGCCGGAGGCGGAGCGGCTCCCGGGGATGCCGCGCGGGTCGACAAGATCGTGATCGAGTGCAAGATGTTGCACGGGGGCCTGGAGCGGACCGTCGCCGAGGGGTTGGAGCAGACGGCGGAGTACATGGACCGGTGTGCGGCGCAGGAAGGCCACCTGGTGATCATCGATCGCAGCGCGGGGAAGCGTTGGGACGACAAGGTGTTCCACCGCCGGATGGCGTCGCGCGCCGGCGTCGCCATCGACGTGTGGGGCATGTGAGGGCGTTCGCTGGAAACAACCCCCCGTTCAGGCTCATCTGTCATTGGACGAGACTCATCCTTGAACGAGCGCCGCCGAGTCGCTATGCTTGGATCGAGTCCCTTGGAGTCGCCGTGTCCGCCGCTTACTCCAGCACACCCTCCGGAATAGCCAGTTTCAGGGTCATCCGGCTGCAGCAGCGTCTGCCTGTGAACAAGACCCGCTTCCCTCACGCGTCGGACGAAGAACCGGCGCGCCGCCACGCGGTGGGCGACGCCCCGGAGATGGGGGCGAAGGGCCGCGCGCGATGACTGCTCCCTACCCCCGCATTCCCTACGGCGAGGCGGACTTCATGCGCATCCGCGTGAACCGCTGGCTGTACGTGGACAAGACCCGCTTCCTGCGGCCGTTGGAAGACGAACGCTACGCCTTCCTGATCCGCCCCCGGCGCTTCGGCAAGACCTGCTGGGTGTCGGTGCTGGAGAACTACTACGACCGCACCCGCGCCGACATGTTCGAGGCGGTCTTCGGCGGCACCGACGTCGGCGCCGACCCGACCGGGCGCCGCCACCGCTACGTCGTCCTGCGCTTCAACTTCTCGGCGTTCGACGACACGCTGGAGACTCTGCGGGAACGGTTCGAGACCTACTGCCACACGGTGTTCCGTCACGCTCTGGGACGGAATCCGGACTTGTTTCCCGCGGGCGAGATCGAGCCCATCCTCTCGCTCCCCTCCATCGACGGCAAGCTCAACGAGTTGTTCCAGTACGCCGGCGACCGCGGCATACCGCTGTTCGTGCTGGTCGACGAGTACGACAACTTCGCCAACACCGTGCTGGCCCACCACGGCGAGCGGGCGTACCGGTCCCTCACCCACGGCGGCGGCTTCTACCGCAACTTCTTCGCCACCCTGAAGGCCGGCGCCGAGCAGAGCGGCGGCGGTCTGGAGCGCCTGTTCATCACCGGCGTGTCGCCGATCACCCTGGACGACGTGACCAGCGGCTTCAACATCGGCAGCAACCTCAGCCTGCGGCCGGAGTTCAACGAGGTGCTGGGCTTCACCGAGGCGGAGGTGCGCGGACTGCTGGAGACGTACCGGGACCACGGCGTGCTCGACCAGGACGTGGACGCCGCGCTGGCGGTGATGCGCGAGTGGTACAACGGCTACCGCTTCGCCAAGGAGGCGCAGGGCGACCTGTACAACACCGACATGGTGCTCTACTACCTGAAGCACTCCGTGCCGAACAAGCCGATGCCGGACGAGCTGATCGACACCAACGTGCGCATCGACTACGGCAAGCTGCGCCACCTGCTGGTGACCGGCCGCCGGCTCAACGGCAACTTCGACCTGCTGCGGCGCGTCATCGGCGGCGAGCCGGTGGACTCGCGCATCCGGCCCGGCTTCCCCCTGGAGGAACTCGACCAGCGCGAGAACTTCCTCTCCCTGCTGTACTACTTCGGCCTGCTGAGCATCCGCGGCCTGACGCGCGGCACGCCGCGGCTGGGCATCCCCAACCAGACGGTCAGCCACCTGATGTACGGCTACCTGCGCTCCGCCTACCGGGAGGTGGGCGCCTTCTCCGTGGACCTGAACGACTTCGCCAACCTGACGGCGGACATGGCCTGGGACGGCGCCTGGCAACCGGCGATCGCGTTCCTGCGCGACGCCATCGCGGCGCAGACGAGCGTGCGCGACTGTCTGGGCGGAGAGCGGATGATCCAGGGGTTTCTGGCGGCGTATCTGGGGGTGGCGCCGCACTTCGCGTGCCACACGGAGCGCGAACTGAACAAGGGCTACGCGGACGTGTGTCTGGAGCCCCTGGTGGCGCAATATCCGGAGTTGCGCGAGGGCTACGGCTACGTGATCGAACTGGAGTACCTCAAGCGGAGCGCGTCGGCGAGCGAGGCGCGGGTCGCGGCGGCGGTGGCCGAGGCGACGGCGCAGTTGCGGCAGTACCTGGCGGACGAACGGTTGGCGCGGCAGTATCCGACGGTGCGGTTCATCGGCCTGGCGGTCGTGTTCCACGGCTGGGAGTTGGCGTTCTGCGACGCCGTGGCAGCCGGCGCTTGACCGGTATGCGAGACTCGATGCCCGCTGTACCGCACGGTTGTCGGTTTGGGTTCAGTGATCACCTGCTCCTCACGCTCACTATGCCGCCGGGCGTTCTCGAAGCGGGCGTCATCCCTCCTGACCCTGTGGCCGTGAGCCGGCCCGGGCGATTCGTGCTACCGTAACCTGGAGCGCCCGCCTCGCCCTCACGGACTCCCTGGAGACGCCCGTGGCCCTGATTCCGGGGTGGTTCCACTACATCAACAGGATGATCTGATCTGGTTGCACCCCTGCTACGACGAAGTCGTTGTGCTCGATTCGTGCTACCGTACTTGCAGGCGCGGCGGCCCCGCCCGCCGCGCAGTCAGGACTCCCCGGAGGACGCATATGGCTCACCCCGCCCACGTCCCGCTTGCGCCCGGCGTGTCGAGCCCGTCCGCGGTCGAGACGCCCGGAACCCCCTTGCTCACCGGGCTGAACGGGCGCTTCGTCCAGGACCTGCCCCCCTTCCCCTCCCGCGCCGCCCTGCTCGCCCTCACCGACCGCGAACTGCCCTCGACCGACGGATTGCCCATGCCCGACAGCATGCGCCAGAGCCCGCACCTGAACTACATGTACAACGCCTTCCGCCGGTTCTTCCGCGACCGTTCCGACGTCTGCGTGGCCGTCGACGTGCTCGTCTACGCCGCCGGACCGGAGGACGCAGCCGGGCGCGTACGGGCGGTTTCGGTCGCCCCGGACGTGATGGTGGCGGTCGGGGTGGACGACCGCCTGCGGGACTCGTGGGTGATCTGGCAGGAGGGCAAGGCGCCGGACTTCGTGCTGGAGGTGGCGTCGGAATCGACCTGGAAGCGGGACCGGGACGAGAAACCGGCGATCTACGCGTCGCTGGGCGTGGCGGAGTACTTCCTGTTCGATCCGGTGGGCGGGAAGCTGGACCCGCGGTTGCAGGGATATGCGTTGCACGGCGGGGCGTATCGGCCGTTGCCGTCCGAAGTGCTGGCGGACGGGGTGCGGGGGGTGCGCAGCGCGGTGTTGGGCCTCTGCGCGTACCTGCGCGGGCCGGAGCAGGTGCTGCGTTGGCGCGACCCGGCGACCGGGCAGGACCTCGAGGCCCCCGAGGAAGTCGAGACCGCCCGCGCCGCCGCCGAGGACCGCGCCGCCCGCGAGACCGCCGCTCGCCGCGCGGCCGAGAACCGCGCCGCCCGCGAGACCGAAGCCCGCGAGACCGAAGCCGCCGCTCGCCGCGCGGCCGAGAACCGCGCCGCCCGCGAGACCGAAGCCCGCGAGACCGAAGCCGCCGCTCGCCGCCTGGCCGAGAACCGCGCCGCTCTCGAGACCGCCGCGCGTCGCGCGGCCGAGGAGGAGAACGCTGCGTTGCGGGCGCAGATTCGCAGGCTGAGCCACGGGCCGGATTCGTAGACGTTGATTCCGCCCGCCCGCTGAGCCGGCTCCCGCAAACCGGTGGACGGCCGGGACGTTTCCGTCCAGGCCGGGCCGCAAGGCCCATAACTGCTTTCCGAGCGGAGGGGCGGCCGGCGTGTCACCCGACAGGGTCGAAGCGAAGCCTGCTGGACCGCCTGGCGGGCGATCACGGCGGAGGACAGCGGCAGCCTCGGCGCGCGGACATGGTGGTGCGCTTCAGCGGTCGGCGAGCTGGCAAGGCAGTCGATGTCAGCGGTCTCAGGTGCATAATGGTCGGGATCGTCGGAGCGCGGGCATGACACACATGACGCCCACGGAGCCGGACCAGAACCCCCAGCCGCCGCCGGCGGCGAAGCGCAAGCTGCCCCTCGGCATCCAGACCTTCCGCGAGATCCGCGAGGGGGGCTGCTATTACGTCGACAAGACCGACTACGTCCGGCGGCTGGTGGAGGGCGGCAAGCACTACTTCCTGTCGCGCCCGCGCCGCTTCGGCAAGAGCCTGCTGCTGGACACCCTCAAGGAGCTGTTCGAGGGCAACGAGGCCCTGTTCGAGGGGCTGGACGTCCACGACCGCTGGGACTGGTCGGTGCGCCACCCGGTGGTGCGCCTGAGCTTCGGCGGGGGCAGCTTCAGGAATCCGGACCACGTGCACGCGAGCGCGATGGCGCAGTTGGACGCCGTACAGAGACAGACCGGGGCGGCTTCCGAATACGCCACGGCGCCGGAACGCCTTGCGCACCTGCTGGAGGTGCTGCACCGCCAAGCCGGGCGGCGTGTCGTGGTGCTGGTGGACGAATACGACAAGCCGATCGTGGACGTGCTCGACGAGCCGGCGGTCGCCCGCGCCAACCGCGACTTCCTGCGGGGCTTCTACGGCGTCGTCAAGGACAGCGACGCGCACGTGCGGTTCACCTTCGTCACCGGGGTGAGCAAGTTCTCGAAGGTCAGCCTGTTCTCGGACCTCAACAACCTCACCGACGTCACCCTGGACGAGCGTTACTCCGGCATCTGCGGCTACACCGAGGCGGACCTGGACGAGACGTTCGCGCCGGAGCTGCCGGGGCTGGACCGGCAGGCCATCCGCGACTGGTACGACGGCTACGGCTGGCTGGGGGCGGAGCGGGTGTACAATCCCTGCGACGTCCTGCTGCTGTTCGACAAGCGCCGGTTCGGCGCCTGGTGGTTCGAGACGGGCACGCCGGCGTTCCTGATCGAGCGGCTGTTCCGGCTGGGCCTGCACTTCCCGAGGCTGGACGGCCTGCGCGCCGGCGACGACCTGCTGTTCGCCTTCGACGTGGACCGGATGGCGCCCGAGGCGCTGCTGTTCCAGACCGGCTACCTCACCATCAAGGGCGTCGAGGAGGCGGACCCGAGAGATCGGACCCGCCGGCGGCGCTATCGGCTGGGCTATCCGAACTGGGAGGTGCGCGAGGGCCTGACCGGGCGCCTGCTGGACGCCGCGTTGCCGCGCGACGCGCGCGAGCTGGCGTCGGGCGTCGGGCTGCGCCGGCGGCTCGAGGCCCGCGACTTCGCGGGCGTGGAGACGCTGCTGCGGGCGTTCTTCGACAGCATCCCCTACGAGTGGTACACGAACAACGACATCGCCCGCTACGAGGGCTACTACGCGAGCGTGTTCTACGGCTACGTGGAGGGGGCGGGGCTTGAGGCGACGGTGGAGGACAGCTCGAACCGGGGGCGTCTGGACATGGCGGTGCGGTCGGACGGCGACGTGTACCTGTTCGAGTTCAAGGTGGTGGAGTCGGGGCCGGAGGGCGCGGCGCTGGCGCAGTTGCGGGAGCGGGGCTACGCGGCGAAGTACCGCCACCTGGGCCGGCCGATCCATCTGTTGGGGATCGAGTTCAGCCGGGAGACGCGCAACGTCGTGGCCTTCGACGTGGAGCAGGCCCGACAAGCCTGAGCCGGCGCCCCGCGTCCCGACGAGCGAGGCGGGCCGGTCCGCGAATCAGCGCCCCAGTCATGACGACCACCGATCCCGCGACGACCGCCGGCGCAGGATCCGCCGTCCGCCGCGGCGTCCGGGCCGGCGCCGGAGGGAACCCACCGCATGCGTTTCTTCAACACGACCGGTCCGGTGGTGGCGGCCGACCACTACCGCATTCCGCCGCTGGACCGCCTGGACCTGGACGAGCTGCTCCGGCTCGTCCGCGACAAGCGCTACTTCGTGCTGCACGCGCCCCGGCAGACGGGCAAGACCTCGGCCCTGCTGGCGTTGCGGGACCGGCTGAACGCCGACGGCTACCGGTGCGTGTACGTCAACGTCGAGGTGGCGCAGACGGCCCGCGAGGACGTCGGACGGGCGATCCGCACGGTGCTGGGGAGGCTGGCCTCCCAGGCCCGGATGACGCTGAGCGACGAGTTCCTGGAGGGCGTCTATCGCGACCTGCTGGCGCAATACGCCCCGGACGAGGTGCTGGTCGAGGCATTGACGCGCTGGGCCGCGGCCGACGCGACGCCGCTGGTGCTGCTGATCGACGAGATAGACGCGCTGGTCGGCGACTCGCTGCTGGCGGTGTTGCGGCAGTTGCGAACGGGGTATCACCAGCGCCCGCACAGCTTCCCGCAGAGCGTGATGCTATGCGGGGTGCGGGACGTGCGGGACTACCGCATTCACTCCGGCTCGGCGAACGCGATCATCGCCGGCGGCAGCGCGTTCAACGTCAAGGCGGAGTCGTTGCGGCTGGGAGACTTCTCGCGGGACGAAGTCCTGGCGCTGCTGGGGCAGCACACGGCGGAGATGGGTCAGGCGTTCACGAACGAGGCGCTGGAACTGGTGTGGGCGCAGACCCTGGGGCAGCCGTGGCTGGTGAACGCGCTGGCGGACGACGCCTGCTTCAGGACCAGGGAGAACCGGGACCGGACGCGGCCCATCGACGCGGACGCCATCCGGGCGGCGCAGGAGCGGCTGATTCTGCGCCGCGAGACGCACCTGGATCAGTTGGCGGACAAGCTGCAGGAAGACCGCGTGCGGCGAGTCATCGAACCGTTGTTGAGCGGCGGCGCGGAGCGCGGCTTTTCGACCCGCGACCTCGAGTACGTCCGCGACCTCGGTCTGGTCGCACCCGGCGACCCGCTCCGCGTCACCAATCCGATCTACGCGGAGGTCATTCCGCGCGAGCTGACCTACGCCGTCCAGACCGGGCTGACCGAGGAAGCGCGGTGGTACGTCGACGCCGACGGCGGGCTGAACGTGCGGAAGCTGCTGGGAGCGTTCCAGGCGTTCTTCCGAGAGCACTCCGAGCACTGGTCGAAGCGGTTCCAGTATCAGGAGGCGTGGCCGCAGTTGCTGCTGCAGGCGTTCCTGCAGCGGGTGGTGAACAGTGGCGGGCGCATCGAGCGGGAGTACGGGCTGGGGCGGGGTCGCACGGACCTGTTGATCGTCTGGCCCCGGGGCGCCGCCGCGCCGGATGCCGGCGGGCCGCGGCGCGGGGAATCGTACGCGGGCGGCGGAGACGTTCCAGGGGGAACCGGGCGGGTGGACAGGATCGTGATCGAGTGCAAGGTGTTGCACGGAACCGTGGAGCGGACCAGCGCGGAAGGTCTGGAGCAGACCGCGGGATACATGGACCGTTGCGCGGCGAGGGAAGGCCATCTGGTGATCTTCGATCGCAGCGCGGGGAAGCGTTGGGACGAGAAGGTATTCCATCGCCGGATGGCGTCGTGCGCCGGCATCGCCATCGACGTGTGGGGCATGTGAGGGCGCACCGGCGCGCCTGAGGCCGGCCGCCCTTGCGCACCGCCGGTTCCCGACAAGACTACTTCCTGTCCCGGCCGCCGCGCTTCGGCAAGAGAAATGCGTGACGCCCGGCGTAGTCGACGAACAGCTTCTCGCCGGCGCGCACCGACTGCCCGGAGTGGCGCCTTCGAGTCATGGAAAAAAACTCCTCGAACTGTACGGCGATTACCCGCCACGCCTGCAAGGATCACGTTCGGTCCGCCGAGCGGCCAACCCGGCATGCTCGCAAAGCAGATCTGCGCGACGATCGAGGCGAGCAGTACGGTGAAAAGCCACTGCTCAGCGCCGAATCGGCACGGCCACCAGGACGTCCAAGGTCGCGACGCGCCGTTTGCGGCGCCCGACCACGGCGAAATCGCGGAATGAAGGGTGGAACCGGCTGGATGATTCAACGTCATTCTCTCATGCAATCTCCGACGAAGCCGGCGCGATGTTGTCGATCAGATCGAGGTAACGCTCCATTGACGAGGCCACTGAGTAATGGTGGGCCCTGGCCTTCAACCGCTCCGGGGCGACCGGACGATCGAGCGTCTCCCGTATCGCCGTCGCCAGCCGCCGCCAGTCGCCCACCGGCACCAGGTGTCCCCACCTGCCGCTTTCCAGGATCTCACGGGGGCCGCTCGGGCAGTCCGTGCTGACGACCGGCGTGCCGCACGCCATGGCCTGGATCAGGACCACGCCCAGCCCTTCATGGACGGAAGATAGCACGAACACCTGCGCCCTTGACATGTAGGCGAACGGGTTGGGCCGGAACCCGGCAAAATCGACGTGCGCCCGAATACCCAGCTCGCGGGCGAAGGCCGTCAGCTTGTTCAGGTCCGGTCCTTCGCCGAGCACCACCAGCCGTGCGGGACGCGACTTCAGCACCTCCGCGAAGGCTCGGAGCAACGTCGGCTGGTCCTTTTGCGAGATGACCAGCCGGCCGGCGGTGAGAATCACCGGTGTTCGCGGGTCGCCGAACCAGGGATGCTCCAGCGGCAGCCTGGCTTGTTCGGTGAGGGCGGGAGACACCACCGGATTCGGGATGACCGATATCAGGCCGCCCGCCCGCGGAGCCGCGCGCTTCAGGTCTTCGGCCACGCCGAACGAGACGGCGACAATCGCGTCGGCGACAGGCAGCAGCCATCTCAGCAGGTGGTTGGCGGTGCGGAACGTGATTCCCTTGCCCTGCCCCTCGACCGTGTAGGTGTTGTGCTGGCTCACGATCAGGCGCAGATGCCGGGCAAAGAGCTTCTTCGTGACCAGAGCCGTCAGGTTCCCGAACGTCAAGGCGGAAAGCAGCACGGATGGCCGGTCGCGCCGGATGTAGCGGACCAGCGCGGGCAGACAGGTCGGTGTCTTCCAGGAGTTCAGGTTGATCAAGCGGACATCCTGCGGAACCGATCTCCAGAGCGCGCCGCCAGCGCGGGTGACCAGGAGATCGACCGCGAACCCGCGCCGGACCAACTGGTGCGCGACCTCCGCGATGACGCGCTCGGCGCCGCCACCTGCGAGCGATGGCACGAAGAGCGCGATCCTCCGGCTGGCGCCGGCCCACGCCGGCCTCACCGCCATCTTGCGCTCGCGCTCCGGTGAAGGCCGGGGAGATCGCCGCGTCTGAACACGCAGTGCGGGACTGCCATTACAGCCGCCATTATACGAAGTCTTGTTGGTTCGGCCGAGGCTGTATTCGTCGCGAAAACCGGCTTGTACACCGGTCGAAATCGCCAAAATGTGGCCGATTCGAACCGTTTCCGCGCCGTTGCGGGCCGGAGCCGGCCGCCATCAGAACTCGCCTGCTCTCGGTTGAACGTCGCGACAAGGGGCTTGTCGAAGAGATCCGGGAACAGGACAGTCTGTGGTATGGTGTCAGGTGTCACGCAGGGGCCTCCGTTGTGGCTAAACGCTTGTGAACAAAACGTTTATACCACACGGAGGCTCCTGTGTCTCCCTCAAATCACCATCCTCACGAATAATCCAGGCCAGGAACGACCCTACGGGAACAAACGGAGTGTTGATGGTACTCGGGAGCGTTTTGTGCGCAGCGCGATGCGCACGGCGACGCCCCAGCAGTGCCAGGAGGACGGCGTACCAGAGGATAAAGCCCATCGCCACTGCGAGTGTGCTCTCCATATTCACCACCAGAACCGTCAGGATATGCGCGCCCGCGGCCATGGTCACCACCGAGGCGCCGGCGTGAAAGAATAGCTGGTACGCCGCCCGGTACACCACACCCAGCAACGGCATCCCCAACAGAATGCCCGGCACGCCAAAGTTGGCGTACAGCTCCCCAAGGTGATGCACCTTGAAGCCGTTGATTTCGTTGCCCTCCGGCCAAAACCCGTAACGCTGGCCGAAGTCTCTAACGTTCCGGGGCTTGTCCTCCCAGACCAGCCGTGGGATGAACGTGAACAGCAGGCGGTAATAGGTCTCGCCCAGCCGGTAGGGCACGTTCTCCGGGGTCTGGCCGACGATCCAAGCGACGGGCAGCAGCATATTCAGGCGCCTTGCCGCAGCGTTGAGCGCATTGTGAAAGCGGCCCGGGGGTGCTTGGCCTACGGTATAGCGCCACAAGTGCTGAACGTAGAGTGCCGCTTTTTCCGCCTGGGACGCGCTGGCGAGGGGCGCATACGGGTTCCGGCCGGGCGAGTCGCGCGTCTCAGTGGCTACGGTGGCGCGCAACAACGGGACGCCCCAAACCGGATAGTAGAATGTCGCCGGCGGGCCGCCTTCCCGCAGCACGGAGCGGTCGCCCTCATAGTCAACCAGTACCCCGAGACGGTAGATTACCCGGAACTCGTCAAGCAGCAAGGTCTGATTCACCGCATACTCGGCCCAGTTGTCGGCGTCCGCTTCCACCCGTATCAGGTCGCCTGGCCGGACTGTGGCGAGGGCGGCCAGTTCCGCCATGTCCGTTTCGTAAATGTGCAGCCGCCGCATCTCTGCGCCCGGCCGCTGGGTGTCTATCCGCCATGTAGTGGCGTCCACGGTGTTGAGGAGCCACTGTTCATCCGCATTGATGTTCCGGTAAGACCCGCCGACGAAAGTGGCAAGCGTCTTGCCCTGCCATCGGGCCGCGCTCTCCATCAGACGGCGCTCGCTCAACTCGCTGGCATTCGATATATTCCTGTTGTACAAGCCAGTGCGGATGTGGTCGATGGCGTAGGCCGGGAGCGAAACCTGGTGCACGCACTGCCCGTCAGCAACCACTCCGCCTTGGGCCAGGGGAAAGTCAAAGTTGTCAAAGCCGAAGACCGCCCGGTCGCTGGGCAGGGTGGCGGGATCGGCCGGAAATACGTGTAGGAAAAAATAGTGCCGGGCAGTGCCCGCCGGCCCCGAGCTGCACGCCCCGGCGTCCTTATGATAGTAGGTCAGGACGCCGCTGTCGTAGAATATGTCGTAGCGTGGCGTTGCGGCGACTGGCGTGCCCGTCGCCGTAGCGCTATCGCTGGGGAGGTTGAATGAGTGGGTGGAGACGCGCGGGGACTGGCCGGAGGCCGCGTCAACCCCGTGGGTCCAAATCAGGGCGCGAAACCCTTCGCGCATCGGCAGCAGCACGGAAAACAGGATTGCCGCCGTGAGGACGCCGTAAGCCGCCCCTTTCCAACTGGGCACGGGTGCAGTTACGGCCCAAGCCACGAACAGGGCAAAGATAGCGCTCAGTCCTGCTATTATCAGGCCGCTGCTCAGCCCCAATATCGTGTAGTAGGTCACCAGCAGCCACATAAACACCTTGCCGGCCCATCCCAGCTGCCCGCGCATTTGCAGGTAAAACAGCACCAGGATGGCAAAAACGACGAACTGGCCGGCCAGTTCCACCGGAAAGGCCAAGCCCGACGGCAGCGAATCCCGGCCGGTGTAGAATGCCAACATATGATGACTAATATTGATGTAAAAGAAAGGCGCGGCGGCGATGCCGATGATGACGGCCAACCATGCGGCATAACGCTGCGCGTCTGCCGGGATGACCTCCACCCGCGGCAGCCGGCCGGCCAACCAACGGCGGTGCGGCCCGAAATGCCCGGCCAGCAGCAGAATCCAGCCGGCCAACGCCAGCAACAGCGTCAGGTTGACCAGGGACTCGTCAATCAGCGGGCTGCTCAGCCAATTCCCGTAAAAATCCCGCATCAGAAACAGCGGCGCGCCGAAGTACAGCCCGTAAGTGACCCCGACAAGTGGCATTATGGAGTGGCCCCAGTCCCGCCCGGAGGCCCACATCAGCGTCGGCAGCGCGCAGAGAGCAAGCAGCAGCGAGGCCATCAGACGCTGCAACGCCGACGGCTCGGCCGGGGCGTACAGGTTCAGCGCAGCAGCGCCGCAGCCGTCAGGACGGCGAACACGGCAACGCACCGGTTGACACGCGCGCGGATGGCAGCGAGTCTGAGGGCGAGGATGATAGTCCCTATTAGCGCGCTCCCGGTCATCCTACCCCTCTCGGTCATCCCCGCCATTCCTGACGCCCCGACCTCGAACAGGCCGCGCCCGGCGGCGGCTCGACCCGCAGCGTGCAGCCCAGGGCGGCCAGCACCGGGAGTGCCTTGCCGATCTGGGCGGAGGTCTTGCCGGCCTCCAGCTCCACCAGAACCGGACGCCGACGCCCGAGGCGGCGGCCAACCGATTCTGCCGGAGACCCTGGGCGCGGCGCGTCTCACGAATCTCACGAACGATCCGCCCGATGTCATCCGGGGTCATCATGTGTACGATTCCCCGTTCGGGAATTATAGGGGGACGAGACCTGCTTGACAAGTGTGGATGTCTCGAGGGTGCGGCTCTTTCCGTAGAGAGCTATCCCACTCATTCGCAAGGGTTTATAGCCGCGAGGGCTGCCTCTTTGGTGCGTTTTGACCGGGGACAGGATCCCGCTTGCGGCCCCAACCGCCTCTTTATCGGGCAGCCGCCCGACCTGATCACGACGCCGACACGCTCGGGTCGGTCCCCTGCGGCGCGCCCCGCCGCCCCCGTGGACCTTCGCGCGGCGTTTTGCTACGGTGTCTGGGGAAGGGAGAACGCCTCTGCGATGGCCGCGGCGACGACGAGGTTCTCGGGACGGGCCTGCAGCGGGCGGGAGATGACGCTGATCCGCGAGATCGTGCGGGACTGTTCGGGGCTTGAGCCGGATGGAGCTGGCGCGCACGGTGTGCGAGCTGTTGCGGTGGCGCCGCCCCAACGGGCGGCTGAAGGCCCGCGAGTGCCGGGAGTTCCTGCAGCGGCTCGACGCGGACGGGGCGCTGGTGCTGCCCGACAAGCGCCGGGACGCGCCGCCGGTTCGGTCACCCGCGTGCCCCGGACCGCCGCGGGGAGCCGGGGCGCCCGCTCTGCGGCAGCGTGCGCGACGTCGAGCCGCTGCGGGTCGAGCGGGTGGGCGAGCCCGCCCAGCGCCTGCTGTCCGGGAGCTGGTGGGCCGCTACCACTACCTCGGGCGCGCCGTCCCCTTCGGCGCGCACCTGGGCGATACTGGTGTTCGCGTCGAGGCCGGCCCGCGCGGTGGTCGGCTGCCTGCAGTTCTCGAATCCGGCGTGGCGCATGGCGGTGCGGGACCGCTGGGTCGGCTGGGACGACGCGACGCGGGCGCGGAATCTCCAGCGCGTGGTCAACAACAGCCGCTTCCTGCTGCTGCCGTGGGTCGCGGTGAAGAACCTCGCCAGCGCGGTGCTGGCGCGCGGCCTCGGGCGGTTGGCGGCGGACTGGCCGCGCCGCTACCGGCTCGAGCCCTGGCTCGTCGAGACGCTGGTGGACCCCCGCCGCCACCACGGCGGGTCGTACCGGGCCGCCAACTGGGTCGCGCTGGGCGCCACCACCGGTCGAGGGCGCATGGACCGGTACGGCCGCCAACGATCACGTGTTACACTTCCTGGTCCGGTATTGCTGATCTCGCGTCACGCCGCAGCGAACCTTTGGACACGGGCTGTTGACGGCTGTTGACCCCGCTGATCTCGCGTCAAACCGAGACAGGTCTTTGGATACGGGCTGGGAGGGGGAGGGAGCTGGGAGGAACAGGATGACCGGGAGACTAATAATAGGAACCATCGCCCTATCGTCGTCATCGTTCCTGAAGCAGTTGCGGATGCTGTTGGCGGGTAAGAACATCCTCCAGAAGGTCTATCATGTCACCGGGTCGCGTATTGCCAAGCGTCTCGGACTGCGAAAGTCCCCTTTCCTGCCCACCCATGTTGACATCGAACCGATCGATGCGTGCAACTTCGCCTGCGACCATTGCCAGGTAACGCATTGGGAACGGAAGACGACCCGCCTGACGCTCGAGCGGTTCATCGAAATCCTGCGGCAGATGCCGATGCTCCGCCACATCAAGCTACAGGGAATGGGAGAACCACTGTTGAACCGGCGC
The DNA here is from genome assembly GCA_965215105.1 of Vicinamibacterales bacterium. Lineage (GTDB taxonomy): Bacteria > Acidobacteriota > Vicinamibacteria > Vicinamibacterales > UBA8438 > JAJEEA01. The sequence goes on along the minus strand of OZ244051.1, from coordinate 2,493,467 downwards.
CTGGTAGACATGTTGGAAGAGGCGGAACGAAACGGCCTTGCCATGTCCGTCACCAGCAACGGCTCGGTCTATACGGAGAACATCGCTTCGAGATTGAATTCCCTGAAGAGAACGACGATAACTGTCAGCATGGATGGCGCTACGGCGGAGACCTTCGAGGCGATACGGGTCAACGGTAACTTCCGAAGAGTTGTTGGCAACATCGCCGATCTGGTTCGTCGCCGCGACGGCAAGACCTGTCCAGGCATAGAATTGCGGACCGTGGCCACCCTCCGCAACGCCCACGAACTCCCCGACCTGATTAAGGTGGCGAAAAGCCTCGGCGTGGACAAGCTGACCATAACGACCTTGCTGACCGACTGGGGGAAAGAGGAATATGAAGGATCGATCGCGCCCATCAACATCTCGCGAGAAAACGCACGCACGGACACTTTCATCCGCGAGTCGAAGAGAATCGCCGCCGAAATCGAGATGCCGCTCGAGGTCGAACATGGCCAGCGGTATTCCAAGGCCAACCGCTGTCCCTGGCCTTGGACGAGCGCTTACATCGCGTCGAACGGCGACGTCGTCCCCTGCTGTCAAATTGCCGATTCCAGCGTTGTAAACATGGGCAACGTATTCGAGGAATCCTTTGCCGACATCTGGAACAACGACCAATACCGGGAACTGCGCCAGCGAATCGCAAGTAACGACGTTCCCCGCTACTGTCATAGCTGTTACGGTATGAAGCCCGTGAAGCCCGTCGCCTCTGCCGAAGATCGGCGGCCGTGACAAAACGCGTTCGGTGACAGCGCAGGCATGGCTCACAAATTCGCCGGGGCTCTGCTGCGCAACGAACGCTCCCACAGGGCGGCCGGCCCAACCGGACGGGTCCTTTTGCGAGACGACCAGCCGGCCGGCGGTGAGAATCACCGGCGTCCGCGGGTCGCCGAACCAGGGATGCTCCAGCGGCAGCCTGGCTTGTTCGGCAAGGGCGGGAGACACCACCGGATTCGGGATGACCGATAGTTCAAGAGCCTCTTGCGAAACTCCTGAGGCTTGCGGCTTGGCGTAGACGCTAATACTCCTGGCGAACACCCACATGCCCCTGGGATCGGCGACTGGATCTCGACTCTGGGAAGCCGGCGGCTCGCCGAGAGGTGGAATAGGGCGGTCTCGACGTGCCCGACCGAGCGCCGGGACAACGGTGGGTGAACGACGCCCGGCGGGCACCGTGGAGCGTTGCCGGCGGTGCGCCGGCTATGACACCAGGCGTACGAGCTGGTCGGCGGTGAGCGCGAGCACGCCGAACATGCAGTGGCACATCACCTTGGCGGCGCCACGGACCCGGACATGGCGACCGCCGAACTCGTCCTTGAGGCGGCCATTGACCCGCTCACCCGCCGTACGCTCGTTGTAGCGAACCTGCTCGGCAATCTGGAAGCCGAGGTTCTTCAGGCGCCGGGCTTCGGTTCGCAGTTCCTCCGCCAGCGCTTTGTCGCGGCGGGGGTTGGTGTCAATCAACGGGACGTGGCCGAGTGAGCGGCTGTGCTGCCGGATCGGCTCCGCGTCGTAGGCGGCGTCCATCAGGTCATACAGATTGGTCGTCCGCTCGGCCGACACCGTCGCCAGCGGAATGGCAGCCTGGCTGTCGTGCAGGGAGGCGGACGTCAGGAGGCAACTGATGGGAATCTGGCCGTCGGCCACGTCGAGGTGCAGCTTGTAGCCGACCCAGGTGTCCTTGTAGCCCTTGCTGTCTTTCTTCGTGCCCACATCACAGTCGGTTGGAAGGTCGTCGAGCATCGCCGGCAGGGTCATGGCCGCCTGCCGTTCGAGGCGGGTGAGGACCTTCGGGCGTTCCTCACCCTTCTTCGGCCGTCCCCGCTTGCGCTTGGGCGGCGGGGGCGTCTCTTCCTTCGCGGCCGGCTTCTCGCGAGCTTCGATGGCCGTCGAGTCGCGGGAGAGGTGACCCACCAGTCGGTCTCGGTGGGTGTTCCCGATCAACGCTTCGTGCACGCGCTGGGGCAACTGCGTGTCCGAGAACTCGGCGAAGGCGCGCGAGAAGACCGATTCGCTCGGCACCTCACTCCGTCGCTCCCAGCCGCAGATGCGCCGCAGCACCACGTCGGTGTCCAAGCGGTCCAGCAGCACGCGCGTCGTCGGCATGTCGTAGACCGCCTTGGCCACGAAGGCCCGCGCCATCGCCGCGCGGCCCTTGGGCGGACGTCCCGGCACTCGGCCGCGCAGCGGAATCATCTGCTCGATACGGATGACCTCCAGGGTCTGCACCAACTGCTGTTGCTTCTCGGTCAGCGGACCCAACACGCACTCCAACTGCGGAAACAGGGCATGCTGGATCGACTGCCAGTAGGGGGCGAAGGCGACGCGCAGGCGATTCATTGCTGGTTGACCGTCCCTTCCAATTACTGTATGGTAACAGCCAATGCGGACGTCAAGCAACGAATCGATGGCCTACGACGCGGCGATGCGCCGGTACGAGCGGCAGTACGATGCACTCAAGGCGGAACTGCAAACGCTCGGATTCATCGGCCAGGGCTCCGTCTCCACCCGCCGGATAACGTGTGGGAGGCCCGCCTGTCGCTGCCACATCGACCCGGAGGCGCGTCACGGCCCCTACCACTACTGGACACGCAAAGCGTACGGAAAGACCGTCGGCTTGAAGCTCACCGAAGACGAACTCGGTATCTACCGGGAGTGGATCGAGAACAATCGTGAACTGGAACGGCTCGTGAAGGAAATGCGCCGCGTCTCTTCGCAGGTGCTTGCCCTCATCACAGGCAGACAGGCTCCATGAACCCCCGCGTCTCCGGCTCCCCGGCGCCGGTGGCGGTCACCGCCATCCTGCGAACGCTGCGTCCCGTCCACTGACCCTCACGCACCCGTCGCCCCAGGCAGAAACTCGGCCGAACACCCTTTTTGCAAGAGGCTCTCAAGATAAACCGTTTCCCCCAGGACTGCGGCGGCTGCGACGCTCGATGGCGACGGCGAACGCAACGACCACCGCGGCAAGCACGGCCTGATTGACGGTGTACGCCCACGCGGCCCCCAACGCGCCATGCGTGGGCACGAGGAGCAGCAGCGTGGCCAGTTGCGCGGCAAGGGCGGTGGACGTCCAGATCAGCGAAGGCCACGCACGGCCCGTCGACGCGGGCAGGACGCGAAGCACGGCGACGCTGACGAACGCGAACGCGCCGGGAATCATGATGCGCAGCGGCTCGACGGCCTCCTCGAAGTCCGGGCCGAGCACGATGCGCACGACCGGGCGGTGCAGGACGATCAGCAGTCCGTAGATGGCGACGGCCAGCGTCACCGCCACCAGCGTGAACCGCCGCGACAGCCTCCGCACCGCGGCGCCGTCCGAGGCGTACCACCGGCGGCTGTACTCGGCCTGCACGCTCAGGGACAGCGGTTCCGCCGGCGTGGTCGTCACCTCGATCAGGCGCCGCGCCGCCCGGTAGATCCCGGCCTGGACCGGGCCGATCAGCGCGCCCAGGAGCACCACGTCGAGATGCCCGAACAACGCCCCCACCTTGGTCTGCCCGAACGACACGAGCTGAAACCGAACGACGTCCCGCGGAACCCTGACCGACCATTCGTGGAGGAAACGCGGCAGCCGGTTCCGTCCGGCGGACGTCGCCGCCGCGGCGAACAGCCCGGTCCCGGTGACGGCCGCCCCGGCGACGACGGCCCACGACACCGGCAGCAATCCGCCGCCGGTCCGCCAGACCGCGAGCAGCGCCGCGATGCGAACCGAAGCGCCCGCCACGACGGCCGTCAACCCCAGGGGCAGCCGGTCCGCGAGCCGCAAGGCCGCCAGACTCTCCAGATGCGTCGCCAGCAGCAGGCCGGCCAGTCCGCCCACCAGCATGGCGCCGGCGTGCGTCTGCGCCACGCCGACCACCTCGCTGGCCGCCAGCGTCAACGCCGCGAACGCCGCATAGGCCACGAACGCCAGCCCCTGGACGGCGACGAAGGCCATCCGCAGCGTGGCGGCGGCGGCGGCCGGGTGTCCGGCGGCCATGTCGCGGGTCACGAAGGCGGTAATCACGTCGTGGCCGGACACCCGCATGAAGGCGTAGAAGATGGCCGCCGTGCTCGTGACGATGGCCAGCACGCCGAAGTCCTCCGGCCCCAGGATGCGTGCGGAGAGCGCCAGCAGCGCGGCGCCGCTGAGGAACTGGGCGACGGTGATGGCGCCCATCCAGAGCGTCTGCCGCGCCACGCGCGCCTCGGACGCCGCCTTCGACTGCGAAACAGCGACGGTCACGCGCCTTCCAGCAAGGGCACGATCGCGTTCAGGTGCCGCCGCCTCGTGAAGCGCCGGGCGTAGCGCTCGCTCGCCGCGTTGCTCATCGCCTCGTACCGGCGCGGATCGCCGACGATCCAGCGAATGACGTCCGCCATCCGCGCCGGCCGGCCAGGTTCGACCAGCACGCCGGTGACGCCGTCGACGACCAGGTCGGGAATGGCCCGGTAGTCCGTGGCGATCACGACGCACCCGTAGGCCATGGCTTCGATGATCGACACGGGTTGTCCTTCGGTGAAATAGCGGGTCGGCAGGAGAAAGAAGTCGCTGGTTTCGAGCAGACCCCGTTTCGCGTCGCCGCTGACAGGTCCTGCGTAGCGCACCACGTCCTCGAGGTCGTTGGCGGCGACGTACTCGTGAAATCTCGCCTCCGCCCGCTCGGGGGACATCGGCGCGGGATCGTCGGGGGACGACAGGAAGCGCCCGGCGAAGACGGCCTCCAGCAGGATTACCGTCGTTCTCCGCAGTATCGCCACCGTCTCCAGCACGTCGGCGTAGCCCTTGGACTGGATCAGGTTGGACAGGAACAGGAGTCGAACGGGTCGATCCGGACGCAGCCGCCGGCCGCGCGGCGCGGCGGGCGGGGCGCAGGGGAGACCGTTCGATACCACCGCGATACGCGATGCGAGCGTCGGGTCGAAATCGAACATGCCGCGGAGCCGCTCGCTCAGGACGATGATCCGGTGGGTGCGCCGCAGCGTGTGGCGGATCAGGAATCGCCAGACGCGCGGCTGCGTACGGTAGAAGGCATCGTAATTGCCTCCCTTGACATGGGCGACGATGCGGCACCCGCTCAGCCAGGCGCTCCAGATCATCGGCAGGTCCCGCGTGAAGCCGGCTCTGGAGCGGGAGACCGTGACGTACACCCGGCGATAACGTGCGAGCAACCCGCCGCCGAACCGGGCGAGGGGCCGCAGCGTCTCCAGGGAGCGCCGGAGCGTGAATCGTCCGAGCGAGGACGCGTCTCGTCCCTGCACGTTCACGATCCGGCAATCGCAGCCGCGCGCGCGTAGCGCCCCGCACAGCATCTCGAAACTCAGCGACTGCCCGTGTTCCGGGGGCGGGAGCGGCCCGACCAGCATGAGGCGCGGCGGCGTCAATTGTCCCCCTGCATGGCGGGCCGGACGTCGGCGAAGTCGGGGAGAAGCGCCTCGACCTCGTCGCAGAACCGGTGCGTGAGGGCGTCGCGCGAGTAGCTTTGTCGGACGAGTTGCTGGGCGGTTCGGCCCATCTCGTCGAGACGTTCGGCCGGCGTGGTCTGGATGTCGCGCAATGCTTCGACGGCCCCGTCCACGTCGCCGTTGGTGACGCGCCAACCCACGTCGTGCGTGCCCATGATGTCGGTGGCATGGCAGGAGCGCGGGCCGAACAGCAGGATGGGACGCCCCACCGCCAGCGCGCCGTAGATCTTGCACGGATGCGAGATGCCGACGCTGCGGTCGCCCACCGCCACGACCTGCACGTCTGCGGCGGCGAGGGAATAGCGCAGAGTGGCCAGGGGCTGATAGGGCAGGCAGCGGATGTTCGGGGGACGTTCGCGCTCGATGGTCGCTTCGATCTTCCGCTTGTCGGTACCGCCGCCGACGAAGAGGAACTCGATCGCCGTGTCGTCCTGAAGCTGCAACGCGGCCTGCAGCAGCGTGTCGAGCGGGTGGGCGGGGCTGTGGTTGCCGCTGAACATCACGACGCGGCGTCCCCGCCCGACGTGCTTCCGGCGCCAGGGGTTGTCGGCGTGCGCAATCCGCTCGTCGGCGTCGACGTGCGGCCAGGGGGGCAGGATGAGGGTCTTGGATGCGACGTCGAGCCGGCGCTCGATGCGCTCCATCATGAAGCGGTCGAGGACGACGATGCGTTGTGCGAGGCCGAGGACTCCGCGGTTCAGCAGATTCAGCAGGCGGACCGCGAGGCTGCCTTCTCGGAGCAGGCCCAACGCGATGCTGAGGTCGGGGTTCAGGTCGTGGACCCAGAACAGAACGGGAGCTCCGCGCAGCCACGAGACGGCGAGGGCCGCGGCGGAGCAGAAGGGAGGCGCCGTGCTTACGAGCACGACGTCGGGCCGGCGCGACAGGAGGCCGTGGACGGCGGCCTGCGTCACGAAGGAGAGCCCGCCGACCACGCGGGCGACGACGCTGCTCTTGCCGAACGAGCTCAGCGGAAGGCGCCGGATGACGACCCCGTCCCGCCTCTCCCGTGACGGATACCGCTCGGCCGGGTTCTCGTAGCCCCGATTGGCCGTGAGTACGAGCACCTCGTGGCCGCGGTCGGCGAGCGCCGCCGCCACGTCGTGGAAATGCTGGCCGGTGCTGGACGGGTCGGGGACCCAGGTGGAGTTCACGATGAGCGTGCGAACGGCGCGGGCCTCGCGTCGCCCGGCCTGGAGCCATCGCGGACCGCGCACCAGGGACGACAGGAAGCCGACCCCCCAGGCCACGTGCATGGTGGCCAGCACGGCGGGGACGAGAACGGCGGCGCGGGGATCTCGGAGCAGGCTGAATCGACCCCACACTATACCACATTGCCCTGCCGGTCCGAAGCCGGTCCGCCCGGCCGGCCTCCAGCTCCCGATAGCGCCGCGTGCTATGCTGTTGAAATGAGCAGCGACCAGCGCCTGGAGACCCGCGAGCGGCTGCACCTGCCGACACCGGAGCCCGCCGAGTGAGGGCCTGACCAGGAAGAACTCGTGGCGAATCGCGCCGCGTGACCTCGTGCCGGGCCAGCCGCCGTATCGTGGCGGACGGCACGGGGTTGTAGACGGCGTGAACGTTCTCGGCCGGCACGTCGAACCGCGTGCACCTCGACGCCGCGTTCGCGGCAGTGGCGGAGCAGTTCGCGGTCCGCCCGGGGAAGCCTCGGGTGGTACAGCCGCATCCCGGGTCGGAGACCTTCCCGGTACGCCACGATCAGGCGCGCCACCAGCAGGTCCACGCGATGGCCGCGCTCGACGAGCGCCTCGGCCAGGGTGAGGGCCGTCCGCTCCGCCTCCCGTCAGGCGATACAGCACGAACCCGACGTGCAGCCGGCCCGGCTGCTTCTCACGAGGCGTGGTCGAGCACATGGGTCATCAACGACGGGATGCCGGCCACCCAGACGACCGGCGGCAACTGGCCGGGCGGGGTCCAGACGTAGCCCAGCCGGTTCAGCGCCTCGCGCGCCGCCAGCCGACCCGCACCGTCGGCGCCGGTCGCGGCGAGGGCGGCGTCGATGGCGCGGTCGGAAGCGGTTGCATCGGCGCCGGCCTGGAACAGCGGCGCGACGGCGATGGCCGCGGGCAGCAGGCCGCGGGCCTCCAGTTCCCGGTAGCGATCCTGATAGTAGTCCGTGACCCGGGCGGCCACCTCGGGGTGCGCCGCCGCCGCGTGGGCGGCGGTCAATCGGGTCGCACCGGTGGCCAGGCGCTGCTCCCACAGGGCCTCACCCCAGAGCTGGACGAAGTAGGGATAGCGCTGGCTGCCCTCCTCGACTGTGGCGAGGGCGTCATCGTCGATGCCCACGCCGTGAGCCGCCAGCGGCTCGACCAGGGCGGCGCGGGCGGCCGCGGCGCTCAACAAGCCGATGCCCAGACGGCCTGCGCCCAGGCGGCTCCAGAACGACGCGTTCATGGCGCCGAGATGCGCCGGCAGGCCCGGCGTACCGGCCATCACCAGCAGGAACGGCGCCTCGTCGCGCACCTGTTGACTGGTGTTGAGCAGAATCCTGCCCACCTCGACGTCCAGTGTGTGCGCTTCGTCGAGCAGCACCGCCAGCGGCTTATTGCGGCACCGGGCCGTCAATTCCGCCCGCAGGTTCCTCATGCCCCCGGACGGCGGCGCCCATTCGACCGAGCCGACGGCCGCCACGCCGACTTTCCTCGGGACGAGCCTCGTCACCGCGGACGACGGCGCCAGCGCGTCGATCAGCGCCTCGCGCGTGGGGACGTCGGCCGGCGTCAGGGCCGCCGCGTCCACTGCCGGTTCGCGGTCGCGGCACGCGCGTTCGAACCAGTTGAGCAGCACGGTCTTGCCGTTGCCGCGCGGCCCCGTCAGGACCACGTCGTGGGGCGGGGCGGCGCCGCCCCGCAGGTCCCCCAGGCAACGCGCCAGTACCGCCTGCTCTCGCTCGCGCCCGGTCAGCGCCGGCGGCATGGCCCCCGTGCCGGGCGTGAACACGCGTTGCGCGGTCACCGCCATGGGTAGATTCTACTTGGTGTCGGTCGGGCCGGCCGCAGCCGGCGATCCACCGGCCGGCGTCCGTCCGCGGCGGCGCGTCACCCGCCATGACCTGCGTGACCGCCGGCCGCCGGCGGCGCCGCGCGCGGGGCGCGGTCGAGCACGTGGGCCATCAACGACGGAATGCCGGCCACCCAGGTGACCGGCGGCAACTGGCCCGGCGGCTCCCAGAAGTAGCCCAGCCCGTTCAGGGACTCGCGGGCGGCCAGTCGGCCGGCGGCGTCGGCGCCGGTCGCGGCGAGGGCGGTGTCGGACGCCGTGGCGTCGGCGCCGGCCTGGAACAACGGCGCGGTGGCGACCGCCGCCGGCAACAGACCGCGGGCCTCCAGTTCGCGGCAGCGGTCCCGGTAATAAGTCGGTGACGCGGGCGGTCACGTCGGGCCGCGCCGCGTCTGCGTGGGCGGCGGTCAGCCGCGTCGCGCCGGTGGCGAGGCGCTGCTGCCACAGGGCGCGACCCCAGACCTGGATGAAGTACGGATAGCGCTGGCTGTGCTCGACGACCGCATCGAGGGCATCGCCGTCGATGTCGACGCCGTGGTCGGCGAGCGGCTCCACCAGGGCGGCGCGGGCGGCTGCGTCGCTCAGAAGGCCGATGCCCAGGCGCCCGGACTCCGCCCATTCGGTTTGGCCGACACCCGCGACACCGAGCTTCCGGGGCAGGAGCTTCAGGATGCCGGTCGCCGGGAGCAGTGCGTGCACCGGGCCTGTGCGGTCCGTGTTCGACTTGGGGACAGCCGGACCACGTCCACCCGGCCGGCCTGGCGACAGACGCGCTCGAACCAGTCGAGCAGGACGGTCTTGCCGTTGCCGCGCGGCCCTGTCAGGGCCACGTCGTGCGGCGGAGCATGACCGGCGTACAAGCCCGCCAAGCCTGCATCAACACCGCCTGCTCGCGCTCGCGCCCGGTGAGCGCCGGCGGGGCGGCGCCCGTCCCGGGCGCGAACACGCGTTGCGGCGTCGCGTTCATGGCCAGTAGATCATGGCAATGGCCGTCCATTCACGTGACGCGTTCCGGGCCGAGTCCGCCGTCAACGCGCGCCACGCTGGCCGAGGGGGGTTGGATCCCGGCGAACGCCCGGTGGCGCCGCATCGTCGTCTCGCATGATCGGCGCCGGGCCGTGGCAGCGACCCTGATCGCGGTCGTCCCGTCGACAGCGGTCTCAGGTGCATAATAGGCGGGATCGTCGGAGCGCAGGCCATGACGCCCACGGAGCCGAACCCGAACCCCCAACCGCCGCCGACGGCCAAGCGCAAGCTGCCCCTCGGCATCCAGACCTTCCGCGAGATCCGCGACGGGGGCTACTACTACGTCGACAAGACCGACTACGTCCGGCGGCTGATCGACGGCGGCAAGCACTACTTCCTGTCGCGCCCGCGGCGCTTCGGCAAGAGCCTGCTGGTGGACACCCTCAAGGAGCTGTTCGAGGGCGACGAGGCCCTGTTCGAGGGGCTGGACGTCCACCACCGCTGGGACTGGTCGGTGCGCCACCCGGTGGTGCGCCTGAGCTTCGGCGGCGGCAGCTTCAAGGAGCCGGGCCACGTACGCAGGGACGCGATGGCGCAACTGGACGCCGTCTCGGACGAGGCCGGCGTCACCGTCGACAAGGACGACGACACGGCGCCGATTCGCTTCCGCAACCTGCTCCGGGCGCTGCACCGCAGAGCCGGGCAACGGGTGGTGGTGCTGGTGGACGAGTACGACAAGCCGATCGTGGAGGTGCTCGACGAGCCGGAGGTCGCCCGCGCCAACCGCGACTTCCTGCGCGGCTTCTACGGCGTCGTCAAGGACAGCGACGCGCACGTGCGGTTCACCTTCGTCACCGGCGTCAGCAAGTTCTCGAAGGTCAGCCTGTTCTCGGACCTCAACAACCTCACCGACATCACCTTGGAACCGGAGTACTCGGCCGTCTGCGGCTACACCGAGGCGGACCTCGACGAGACGTTCGCACCGGAGCTGCCGGGTCTCGACCGCGAGGCCATCCGCGACTGGTACGACGGCTACAACTGGCTGGGGGCGGAGCGGGTCTACAACCCCTACGGCGTGCTGCTGCTGTTTCGCCGCCGCCGGTTCGACGCCTGGTGGTTCGAGACGGGCACGCCGGCGTTCCTGATCGAGCGGCTGTTCCGGCTGGGCCTGCACTTCCCGCGGCTGGACGGCCTGTACGCCGGCGACGACCTGCTGTCCGCCTTCGACGTGGACCGGATGTCGCCGGAGGCGCTGCTGTTCCAGACCGGCTACCTCACCATCAAGGGCGTCGAGGAGGCGGACCCGAGAGATCGGACCCGCCGGCGGCGCTATCGGCTGGGCTACCCGAACTGGGAGGTGCGCGTGGGCCTGACCGGGCGCCTGCTGGACGCGGCGTTGCCGCGCGACGCGCGCGACTTGGCGTCGGGGGTCGAACTGCGGCGGCGGCTCGAGGCCTGCGACTTCGCGGGGGTGGAGACGCTGTTGCGGGCGTTCTTCGACAGCATTCCCTACGAGTGGTACACGAACAACGACATCGCCCGTTACGAGGGCTATTACGCGAGCGTGTTCTACGGCTACGTGGAGGGGGCGGGGCTGGAGGCGACGGTGGAGGACAGCTCGAACCGGGGGCGGCTGGACATGGCGGTGCGGTCGGGCGGCGGCGTGTACCTGTTCGAGTTCAAGGTGGTGGAGTCGGGGGCGGAGGGCGCGGCGCTGGCGCAGTTGCGGGAGCGCGGCTACGCGGAGAAGTACCGCGGCCCGGGCCGGCCGATCCACCTGATCGGGGTGGAATTCAGCCGGGAGACGCGCAACGTCGTGGCCTTCGACGTGGAGCAGGCCCAGCAAGCCTGAACCGCCGCCACGACGTTGCGCGTCTCATCGACGAGGCTGGGAACCTCGGCGACACCATGCAACCCTGAGGCGGTGCAATAGGCGGTATACCACTGGTCGCAATGAGGGCGACGGGGGCGACGGAGCAAACGCGTATTCACTCCCGGCGACGGCGCCACGCCGCCCGCGCTCACGGGGCGCGAGCGGGAGGAGGCGGTGTTGGACTGACGTGACTCCGAGAGAGGATGCGACGCAAGCGTTCCCCGGAAGCCGCGCGCGCCGGGCGGACAGTCCCGTTCGTACGACTACGTCCCGGTGGTGGGGCCGGGGCGCTCCGGCAGCGAATTCCTGTACCGAAACCTGCGGGCGCATCCGGATCTGGCGGCGCCGGAAATCAAGGAGGGGTACTATACCGTTCGCTGGCGGATTTCCAGAGGGCGCGGCGACTGAAGGACGCCGAGGGAAGGATTCTGGTCGACGTCGCGAACCTGGCGTACCACGACGCGGCGCTGGCTCCGGGTGTCGTGCGGTTGCGACGCAATGGTTACAGAGTACTGCCGGTCGTTCTGCTGAGAGACCACCGCGAATGGGCGCTGTCGGCGATGCGGTTTCGAAGCAGTCGAGGGGAGCGCTCGGCGTGGCGAGGGCGGCGCCGACTGGAGGAGGCGGTCGTGCGGGATCGGTTGACGCTGCGGCATTTGCAAGCCATGTTCCGGCTGGACGTCGACGTGCTGACCATCCACTTTTCGGCGTTGATCGATCGACCGGCGGACGTGCTGAACGTGTTGGCGATGCGTTGCGGCATCGCCCAGTTCGCGGACGTCCGCCGGGACGCAGTGAACGAATCCATGGACGCCAGGCTGTTCTGGCTCGCGGCGCTCGGAAAGATGGGCGCCGGCGTGCTGCGCCGCCTGGGATTCAGGCGCACCTGGCGGCGTCTCAACCCCGGGGACAACCGACTCGTGCGGCGCCTGTTCTTCGTTCCGCTCGCTGCCGACCGCAGCGATCTGCGTCTGAGCGAGAGCGCCGCACGATGCCTGGAGACGGCCGGCCGGGAGTGCCGTTCGTTCATCGAGACCCGCTCGGCCCGGGTCACGGACGGTGTGTACCTCCGAACGGCCCGGGACCCGAAGAGCCGCGTGCGCCATGGTCTGCCCGGCGTCTGACGAGACAGCCTCCCGGCGTGGTCGGATTCAGATCTCGAAGCCTGGTTCTCACGAGGCGTGGTCGAGCACGTGGGTCATCAGCGACGGGATGCCGGCCACCCAGACGACCGGCGGCAATTGGCTGGGCGGGGTCCAGACGTAGCCCAGCCGGTTCAGTTCCTCGCGCGCCGCCAGCCGACCCGCACCGTCGGCGCCGGTCGCGGCGAGAGCGGCGTCGATGGCGCGGTCGGAAGCGGTTGCATCGGCGCCGGCCTGGAACAGCGGCGCGACGGCGACGGCCGCGGGCAGCAGGTCGCGGGCCTCCAGCTCCCGGTAGCGATCCTGGTAGTAGTCCGTGACCCGGGCGGCCACCTCGGGGCGCGCCGCCGCCGCGTGGGCGGCGGTCAGCCGCGTCGCGCCGGTGGTCAGGCGCTGCTGCCACAGGGCCTTACCCCAGAGCTGGACGAAGTAGGGATAGCGCTGGCTGTCCTCGACCACCGCGGCGAGGGCGTCGGCGTCGATGCCCACGCCGTGGGCGGCCAGCGGCTCGACCAGGGCGGCCCGTGCCGCGGCGGCGCTCAGCAGGCCGATGTCCAGGCGCCCTTCGTCCAGGCGGCTCCAGAACGACGCGTTACCAGATTCGTGCCCCGACGATAGGCTTCGTGGTGCTTGCCCCGAACCGCGCCCGAGAAGTCGTACTCCGGGCGCATCGTATCTCGCTCACTCTCCTGCTGCATATTGCCTCCGCTCGCGCTGCGAAGCCGGTCGGGCGCTGATAATGCGAACCCGGTCCGGCCGGATTTCGCGCAGCAGCTTGCCGGCCACGATCCATGTGCTCTTGTCGTCCGCTGCCGGGTCTCCTGGAGATTCAGCGCTCCCGCACCAGCGTCTCGAACAGCGCGACGTAGGCGTCGGCGGTCTTCTCGTCGGAGAAGTCGGCGGCGCGCGCCCGCAGCGCCTCCTCCGTCGGCCGCGCACCACGCAGCGCCGCGCCAGCGCCCGCGCCAGGGGCCGGCGCATCGCCGACCGGCGGCAGGCCGCCCCACTCCCCGAGGATCTCGCGCGGGCCGTAGGGCGCGTCGGTGCTGACCACCGGCGTGCCGCAGGCCAACGCCTCGAGGATCACCATCGGCAGGCCCTCCCAGCGCGAGGAGAGCGCGAGCAGCCCCGCCCGTTTCATCAGCCCCGCCAGATCCAGCCCGGTTCTCGATGCCGTCGTCAGCGCGGCGGCGACGCCGGCCGCCAGGCCCGGCCAGCCGAGCGCGCGCGGCCCGCCATAGGCGCTCCCGCTGAGAGTCAGTACGGTGACGGTCTCGAAGCGGGGATCGACGATCCAGTACTCCGGCGATTCCCGCCTCGGCGTAGTCGGCCCGTTTGGTGACCGGATCCCGCGCCGGGTCGTCCAGGCTCACGACCTCGACCGCCAGGTCCGCGCCCAGCCAGAAGCGGTCCTGGTTCCGGGGATCGGCGCGGTCGCGGAGCGCCGCCAGGTCCGGCTCGCGGTACTGGCCCTCGCGCGAGCCGGATCCCGGCCGGTTCTTCGCGCCCCCACCACCCGGCGCTCGTCAGCCTGCAGCTCACGCGGCAGCCGTCGGAAGCGGCGTTTCCGGTTCCACGAGCTGAGGCTCGACGTGATGGCGCAGTATTTGACGTCAAGATGCCCAGTGTTCAGCATCACGGCATGAGGACGACGCTGACCCTCGATGAGGATGTCGCGGCCAAGCTGCAGCAGGAAACGCAGCGCCGGGGAACGACCTTCAAGGCAGTCGTCAACGAGTGCCTGCGCCGAGGGCTCGAGGCGCCCTCGGAAGCGGAGCTTGCCGCCTGCTTCTCGGTGGCGCCGCGGCAGATGGGTCTCAGGGCCGGTCTCGACCTCGACGACATCGGGGGACTGCTCGATTTCCTCGACGCCGGACGAGGCGACGGGAACCCGCGTCACGACGGGCGTTCCACCAGCACCACGGAGACGTTGTCGCGCCCCCCGGCTTCGTTCGCCCGGCGGATCAACTCCCCGGCGGCGGCTTCCAGGTCGTCGCGATGACGCGACAGCACGCGGTCGATCTCCTCGTCGCGCAGCATGTTGGTGAGTCCGTCCGAGCACAGCAGCAGCACGTCGCCCTCGGAAAGCCAGGGCAACCAGTCCACGTCCACCGCCGTGTCCGGCTCGGGCCCCACCGCCAGCCATAACCCGGCGCCGCTGGCGTGGTCCACGGTTTTCTGCCGCAGACGCGGTTCGTCCCGCGGCCTCCAATCGCCGCCGCGCCACAAGTAGAGACGGGAGTCGCCGACGTGCGCCCACACCGCGCAGCCGCTCCGAACGAGCACGGCGGTCAGGGTGGCGCCCATGGTGCGCGCACGGCCGTCCGCGTCCGCCGCCGAACGCGCCAGGGCGTACACGGCGGCGTTGGCCGCGTGTCCGGCGGCGTCGAGGGCCTTGCCCATCGTCTCCGGCGTCGTCGTTCGTGAATCCGCCAGCGCCGTCTTCAGGTGCTGCGTGAAGGCGCGCACGGCCTCCGCGCTGGCGGCGGCGCCGTCGCTTTCGCCGCCCATGCCGTCAGCGACCAGGGCCAGACCCAGGCTCGAATCGAACAAGGCGACGTCCTGGTTCTCGGCGCGCTGGCGGCCCGGGTCCGTGCGGGCCACGCCGCGCGGTTGGAATGCCTCGACGGCGACAGTGGCCGCGGAGTGCCAGACACTGAACTTGATCCACGGGTCGCCGCCGGGGGCGCAGACCCGTTCGGCGGCTGCGTAGTAGATGGGGCTGCTCCAGCTCGAGTGCCAGATGTCGCGGAATATCCTGACGTCCCGCGGCGGCGGCGCGTCCATCAACACCACCGAGACTCTTCCATGATCGGCGGCCAGAAACCGCTCGGCCCGCCCCCAGTAGTGAGCCGGCAGTTCGGGGTTGCCGCAGCGGGAGTCACTGTCCGAAGCGGTGGTTACGGCGTAGACGTCCGCCACCGGGTCGCTGCCGGCGTTCAGGCGGTGCGCGGCGTGCTCGCCCGCCAAACGTCCGGCGTCCCAGTGCTCCGCCGCTCTCTGTGACGCTTCGGCGATGGCTCCGTTCACATCCCGGAACAGCTCCGCTGGATCGTCCGGGCGGACGTTCCCCCGGGCTGCGGCCCGGTCGTCTCGCCAGTGCAGCGTGTTGACGAAGATGAGGCGGCTCCAGGCGTCCGCGAGGAGCCAATCCACGGACGCTTTCGTCGCGTAGCTGCTGCGCGGTGGATAGGAGACGTCGCGCCCGACGGCGAACGCGTCCGGTGCCCCCCGCGCCCGTAGCAGCAGGCGCACGAGATGGGGCGCGGCGTTCCGCAACGCCGACGAGGACGGCCACGGCGTCGCCGGCCCGTCTGCGGGAGGTTCGCCCCCCTTCCCCCCCGGCTCGCCGCGCGCCCAATGCACCTCCGGCGGCCGGCGCATGAACTCGAAGGCGCCCGGCGGCGGCGGGCTGGTGTCGTAGCGGGACATGGCATGCGCTATCGAGAGTCGGCGTCCAGTGTCTCGAGGAGAGTCTATACGTCGTGCGCGACACGCAGCACATCGCGCGCGGCGCCCGCGCCGAGGCGGCGGAGCAGCAGCAGCCCAGCGCGGCCGGCACCGCGAGCGCCTTGCGCGTTCAGGCCGGCTCAGGCAGGCTCCGCGTCGAAGGCCGCGACGTTGCGCGTCTCCCGGCTGAACTCGATCCCCACCAGGTGGATCGGCCGGCCCAGGCGGCGGTACTTCTCCGCGTAGCCGCGCTCCCGCAACTGCGCCAGCGCCGCGCCCTCCGGCCCCGACGCCACCACCTTGAACTCGAACAGGTACACGTTGAGCAGCACCGTCTTGCCGGTTCCGCGCGGTCAACTCGCGGCGCCACCCCCGGCGTCGTCGAACATGGCCGACACGTCGACGGCGATTCCTTCCAGCAGCGGCGAGGTCGCCGTGTCGCCGCGCGAGAACGCGCCGTGTTCGACGTAAGCGCCGTCGGCGAGCGTGAGTACGACGACGGTTTCGAAACGAGGGTCGACGATCCAGTACTCGGCGATGCCCGCTTCGGCGTAGTCGACGCGCTTCTCGACGAGGTCGCGGTTCGGATCGTCGGGGCTGACCACTTCCACCACCAGGTCCGCGCCGAGCCAGAAGCGATCCTGGTTCCGCGGGTCCGAACGGTCGCGGAGCACCAGAAGGTCTGGTTCGCGGAACTTGCCCTCCCGAACGCGCATCCGCAGACCCGAGAACAGGACGATCCCGCCGCGCGGTTTGAGGCAGGGCTTGAACAGATCGTAGAGGAACGCGACGATGATCTGGTGCGCGGCGGTGGGCATGGGCAGTTCCTCGACGCGGCCGTCGGTGAACTCGACCAGGCGGCGGCTTCGATCCGTGAGCCAGAGGTACTGCTCGTCGCTCCAGCAGCCCTGCGGCGGCATGGAATCGCACAGGAGGGCGTTCAGTGCGTCCTGGGAGGTCGCTGCTTGCGTCATGGGTCGTGGTCGACCGGACTGACCGGATTGGGACCAGTATATCGCGCCGGCGGGGTCGCACGTGGTCGCACGGGTCCGGGCGCGGCGGAACCGGCCGAAAGATGTGCCAGGTACCGCCCGGGTCGGGTCGCGCCCGGTCGGCGCCATCGGCGGAGCGCCCGCCTGTCAGGCCCGTCAACGTCAGATCGTCGGGTGTGGCGAGCGTCGCATTGGCGGTCCCGTTCGTTCGAGGCGAGACGTCGTGGCGCGATCCGTTGCGGACCGCGCATCGGTCGGCCGGGGTCGGCGTCGAGACGCGGTCAATCCGTGGTCGGTTCAGTCCGGCCGCGCCAGGACCGCGCGACCGCCCGCTTCGAGGCTCTCCTGGGCGTCGACGATGCCGATTATCGACGGCACGCCGGGAGCCAGCTCGGCGGCGCGGTCGACGTGCCGTCGGGCCGCGTCCAGGTGCTTCCGGTCCCGAGTCGAGGCCATCTGGTAGAAGGTCGCGGCCTGGGCCTCCAGCAGCCAGTTCTGCGGCTCCGCCGTCGAACCACGCCCGGCCTCCTGCGTGACCAGCGCGACCGTGCGCTGGAATTCTTCCTCCGACAGGTCGCCGAGGTCGGCGGCCGCCTCGAGGAAGTACGTCCGAGGATGGTTCGCGAGGCCGGGAAACCCGCGGATGGACCGCATGAAGTCGTCCCGTCGATCCGACCACGGCCGGGACGCCGCCATGGCCTCCGCCGCCGCGGCGGCGGCGGCGTACGACCGGACGTTCGAGTGCGCGAGCGACACCATCGCCAGCGCGACGAGGAGGGTCGCTCCATGCCTCACGGGCTTCGCCGGCGGTCCGATGCGATCGAGCGCGGCGCGCAGGTCGACCCGCCGCGGCGGGGAGTCGACGCCCCCGGCGGATTCGCGGGTCCGCCCCGACGCCTCGACCGACGCCGCGAACGCGGCGAGGAGCGAGAAGTGCATCATGGACATCTGGGTGTCGACCTGGAAGAGACTGAGGACGAACCACGCCGTGAGCGCGGCGCCGACGAGGCCCAGGCGGACCCGATCGCGGCTTGACGGACGTCCGGGCGGCCGGAGCATCACGGACGTCACGACGGCCCAGACGGCGAGGTACGACAGCAACCCCAGGACGCCCTTGGTCGTCAGTTCCTCGACCAGCTTGTTGTGGGCGTGGTCACTGAAGTGGGTATCGGCGCGGTTGTAGCGTCCCCATGCGATGAGGAAGTTCTCGGGTCCCCAGCCGAGCACCGGCCGGTCCAGGAACGCCCGCAGTCCCGCCTCGGCGAAGAGGAAGCGCCATCTGACGCTGGGGTCCTCGCCGACGTCCGAGATTCTGCGCAACATGACGCTCGACTCGACGACCGGATCGAGGATCGTCGTCGTTCCGGCGACCGCAACGAGAACCGCGGCGGACAGGAACACCGCCAGTACCGTGCCCGCCGTCCGGCGCGCGACCCTCGGGACGCCCCGCACCGCGTACGCGGCGAACACCAGGGACGCGGCCCCCAGGCCGGCGAGCGCGCTCCTCGTGCCCGACAACCACATCGTGCAGAGGTTGACGAGAATCATGACCGCGCACAGCCCTCCGGCGGCGCCGCTCCCGATCCGGCGAACGAGCGGTCCGGGAGAACGGACGGGCCTGGCGGAGCGGCCGGCGGGCCGCGGCGCCTCGACGAGCGGGCGGGCCGGCGGGCCGGCGGACGGAACGAAGAGCGCAACGCCGATCAACGCGTTGATCGCGACGTACCCGCCCAGGTACATGGGGTTGCCGAGCGTGGAGCTCAGTCTCACGCCCGGGTCGCCCAGCAGGCCGAGGTCGATCAGCCCGTAGCGATGCGCCAGACTCGTCGCGCACACGGCGGCGCCGAACACGAGGTTGACGCCGAAGGGCAGGCGCCAGTCGGCGGCGCTCCTGAACACGGAGCCGGCCATGAGCGCGAACGCGAACCAGTGGGCGAGGTCGAACACGCCCTGCATGCGCTCGTAGGTGGACCAGATGCTCCGCGTGGGGCTGGCGCCGAACGCGGCGGCGAGGCAGGAGACGAGCAGCCAGACCGCGAACGCGGCGATCACCCGCGACCGGGGCGGGCGGCGCCGGGGGTGGAAGAGAACGAGCGCGGCCCAGAAGGCGAAGGTGACCTCGATGATCGAGCGGGCGAACAGGGCCTTGCCGACGACGAAGGGGAAGAGGACGTCCGGTGTGACGACGAGGGGGGTCGCCAGGACGAGGCAGAGGCCGATCCTGACGATCCACAGCAGGACGAGACCGGGGTCCGGCGGCGGGGGCGCCGGCGCGGCGCCCCCCGCGCGGTCTCTCTCGGCGGTCGGGCGGCGCGCACGGGAGCGCTCGTCGGCCGAGCGGGCGCCGCGCCGTCTGCGTCGCCGGGACATCCTGCGTACAGTATCGCATCGGCGCCGCGGCGAGCCAGATCCCGGCCCAGTTCTTCGCGCCGTCGGGGCCTCCCAGGTTCCTGGACGTCCCCGTTGCGCACATGCTCCGCTCCCGGACCCCGGTGGAATCGCAGCGCCCCGGCCTCCTCGGGCCTGCGATGCGGCCTTCCGCTGTTGTGACGGCGTCGGCTTCCACGGCTACCAACTCTCGGGGCTCAATCACGCAGCCTGCGCGCTCCCTGTGTACGCTTCGCAGTGCCGGTTACCCGTACATGTTCGCGACCGCGAGGATTTGATCATTATGACCAGTCTGGTCATAATCGTCATTTCTTGAGGGTGGCCAACAGTCTGGCCGGCGGGGTGCGGCCAACTGCGTCGGCAACGGCAGCGTGCTGCGCGAAGGTCCGTTCGAGAACGTCTGGATCCAGCCGCCGGCCGGGGGGCCGGGCGGCTCACTCGGCGTGACGCTGTTCATCCGGCATCAACTGCCCGACCATCCGCGCCGAGAGCGGACCGCCGTTCGTGCCGGCGGGTGCTCCGCGAACGGGCGGCCACGTGCGCGGCGAGCCGATCGTGTGCCTGCCGGAACACGCCTGCCGCCGCTTCATGGCGACCGACGCCGCCGGCTGCCGCGGCGAGTTCACGCCCGACCGAGCGCGCCGGCGCCGAGCGTGTGTTCGAGCAACGACAGGTGTACCGGTGTCAGGCGACATGCTATGCGCAGTTGGGGACTATGCGGAGTCGGTTGAGGGCTTGCTCTCAAGTACCTGTCAGAACTAGGGTTACGTGAGCTGACCGGTTGGGGATACTCCGCATAGTTGGGATGCTCTGTCCGGCCTGATTGGCCGGAAAGGAGCATTCCATGACCGTTCACGGCTCGTGGACCGTCGACCGCCTCGTCGACGCGTACACGCACCACCAACGACGTACGCGCGGTTTGCGCCCTCAGACGTTGCGCTACCGCGCCTGGTTCGCCCGGACGCTCGTCCGGGCCGCTCTTGGCGCGGACCCGATCGACCCCAGCCGCCTGACGCCGGCCGCCGTGGTGGTGTTCATCACGTCGTTGCGGCACCGGTTCTCCCCCGCGTCGATGCAGACCGCGCGGTCATCGTTGCGGTTGTTCTTCCGGTTCCTGCGCGTCGAGGGATTCTGCGGCGACGCACTCGAAGCGGCTCTCCCGACCGTTGCCCATTGGCGGCTTGCGACGCTCCCTCGTTCCCTGACCGAGCAGCAGCTCGAGCAAGTGCTCGCGTCGTTCGACCCGTCCACCCCGTACGGACAACGCGACCAGGCAATCGTGCAGTGCCTGGCGACTCTGGGGCTGCGGCCCGGCGAGGTGGCCGGCCTGTGTCTGGACGACATCGACTGGCGCGGCGGCACCCTGCAGATACGCACCCGAAAGAACCGTCGAGGCGCCGTGCTGCCGCTGCCCCGCGGGGTGGGGCAGGCGCTGGTCGGCTATCTGAGCGGGGAGCGTCCGGCGACCGACGAACGCCGGGTGTTCGTCGAGCACCTGGGAGATCGTCGCGGCAAGCCGCTGTCGAGCCCGGCCGTCTCGCGTGTCGCGGCACGCGCGGTTCGCCGGGCGGGAGTCGACGCGCCGCACGCCGGCGCCAACGTCTTCCGGCACACCGTAGCCAGCCGCATGGTGCGAGAGGGGGCCAGCCTCAAGGAGGTCGCTGACGTACTCGGCCATCGCAGCCTCGACACCACGATGGTCTACGCCAAGCTCGACCTGCCGCGGTTGCGTGAGGTCGCGCTTCCCTGGCCGGAGGTGCTCCGATGACGCCTCCAAGCTTCCATCATCTGGTCGACGAGTACCTCAACGCGCGTCGCGGACTGGGTTTCGGCCTCGAAACGCAGGAGGGGTTCCTGCGGGACTTCGCCCGCCATGCAGAGCGGATCGGACACAGCGGACCCGTGACAATCGAGCTCGCGGTCCAGTGGGCACGATCCTCCTCACGCTCCAGCAATCCGGCGCAGGCTGCACGCCGACTGACGATCGTGCGGCAGTTCGCCCGGTACCGTGCACTCGTCGATCCGGCCACCGAAGTGCCGCCGGTCGGGCTCCTGGGACGCGACTCCAGGCGCCGCTCGACGCCCCACATCTACACCGAGGCGGAGGTCGCCGCGCTCCTGCAGCAGGCACGCTGCTTGCTGCCCCGAGGCGGGTTGCGACCCGCCACCTATGTCGCGTTCTTCGCCCTGCTGGCGTCGGCTCACCGCCATACGGTCCTTCATGCGCTACGCCTCACTGCGCGAGCCATCCCTGCTGCCCGTCGCGCAACGCGTCCTCGCGATTCCCGTCAAGCGCTTCGACCGGCCCGTCCTCGGCTACCTGTCCCGCGACGAGATCACGGCGATCATCGACGCACCCGACCGGTCCACCTGGAGCGGACAGCGCGACGCCGTCCTCTTCGCCGTGCTCTACAACACCGGCGCCCGGGTCTCCGAGATCACCCGTCTGCACGTTGCCGACGTGCTTCTCGACCGAGCGTCCTCGCTGCTTCTGCACGGCAAGGGACGCAAGGAGCGGGTCATTCCGCTCTGGAAGAGCACCGCAGCGCAACTGCGGAGGTGGCTCCCCCGAATCGATGGAAACCCCGACGCCCCCGTGTTTCCCAATCGCGCGGGCAAGCCCCTGTCGCGCTCCGGGGTCGAACATCGACTGCGCGGCGCCTGCCGAAAGGCCTCGGAGCGTCACCCGTCGCTCACGACGCGGCGCATCTCGCCCCACACGCTGCGCCACACGGTGACGCTGATCTGGGCGGCGTGGTGGTTCACGACGTCGGGCCGCTCCCGCGCCACGAGGCGATCGAACTCGGGCGACGCGATGTCGACCCGTTGGAGACGGGCTCCGTCCGATACGTGGTCCGCGTTCCCGCTCGACAGGTCGTCGGCGATCGCCTGCCGGCCGGCGGCCGGAGAAGACCGGCCGCCACCACGTCGTGGCCGGCGGCGCCGTAGGCGTCCGCAACGTGGGAGCCGATGAAGCCGGCGCCTCCGGTCACGAGGATCTTCATGGGCCTCTACGCGCTCCTGGCTACTTCAGACTCCTGGCTATTCAGACGCCGCCCGCGCACGAAGCGCACGGCGGGCGCGACGGCAGTGGCGGCGCCCCTGTCGGGCGCCAAGCCAATCTCCTCCACCCGCCGCTCACCAGCCGCCTCAGACGGGCGGCATCGACGCGGTCGGACGCGCCCGGCTTCCCGTCCATCGTCAGAACCACTGCGTTTACTACTCCGCTGGGGGGGTCGACTCGCCGCGACGTACGCCTGGTCGAGCGCCGTCCGAAGCTCCGTCAGGTGCACTCGCCTGACCCGGGTGACGTTGGAGCGAATCGTCGGATCGGTCCACCCGAACACCGCCAGGCCGTGCTCGACCCGGAGATCGTCGATCCGCCGGCGGAGCTCGGTGACGTGCACCGCTCTGACGGGCGTGACGCCGGCGATGATTGGATCGTCCCAAACCCTCATGACCAGCACGCCGCTCACCCCGACGTCACTGCGCCGGGCGCGCGACCCCGCTTCCGCCACCCAGGAGGGTACCCGATGAGCAACGGAACCGTCGACACCGACACGGGTGCACGTCAGATTCGTGGTGCGCCGTGAAGGCGCCGTCTCTCAGCGGGTGCGAATCCCGCCCGGCAACTGTCGCTCCAGCCGGTAGCAGTCGGGGCGGACGGTGGAGGCAACGACACCGGCCGAAGCACTCCGGCGAAGAAGGGCCGCCTTGGGCGGCTCAGCGACCATGCGGGCGTGCGCCAGGCTAACTGACGGAAGGACAGCCGGTGGAAGTCCGGCAGAGGGAAGGAGTAACCGACCACCTTCACCCCGAGTCATGCGCCGGTCGCTGTGAGGCGGCAGGCGAAGCGTTGACAGGGGCGCGAACGGGCAGGGCTACTGAGCATCGAAAGGTTGCATGTCTGGAGTGCCGAGACCGTGCCTGCGGTTGAAGGCAACACCGCCATCACCGCGACTGGTGAGGGGATGGAGGACTCCACGGTGTCGGAGAACCCATGCACGTTCGTACGTCCTTCGTCGGGACCTGGGAGGCCTTCATTCTGCCCCGGCAGTCGAACCGGGGCCGCAGAGGGAAGGAGGATTCCGTATCCGATGGTGCACGGAATGAAGAAGTCGGATGAGGCAGGAGTACCGATGAAAGCGGCGAACAAGGGAGCGAAAGCTCCTGCGGAGCTGCCGGAGGGAAGGGCCTCAACCAAGGGGAATTCGCAAGACCAAAGCACGTACCGGACGCAGGGCCGGGGAAGCGTGTCACAGGCGGTTGAGCGGATACGGCAAGCTGCAACGAGAAAGCCGCAGGAGAAACTGACTGCGCTCTTGCACCACATCACGACGGACGCGCTGCGGTGCGCCTTCTACGACTTGAAGAAGACCGCATCGGCTGGCGTGGACGGTATGGTGTGGACGAGGTACGAGGACGGACTGAAAGAGCGGCTGCTCGACCTGCACGGCCGCGTACATTCAGGAGCGTATCGGGCGCTGCCGTCGCGACGGGTTGAAATGCCCAAACCGGACGGCGGGACGCGACCGCTCGGCATTGCCGCCCTGGAAGACAAGATTGTCCAAAAGGCAGTAGTGGATGACATCCTGACGCCGCTTTACGAGCCGGAATTTCTCGGGTTCAGCTATGGGTTCCGGCCGGGGCGCGGGGCGCATGATGCGCTTGACGCCCTGGCTTTCGGGATAGAACGGCGCAAGGTCAGCGCGTCGATCAGCGCCTCGCGCGTGGGGACGTCGGCCGGCGTCAGGGCCGCCGCGTCCACTGCCGGTTCGCGGTCGCGGCACGCACGCTTGAACCAGTTGAGCAGCACGGTCTTGCCGTTGCCGCGCGGCCCCGTCAGCGCGACGTTGTGGGGCGGGGAGGCGCCGCGGAGCAGGTCGGCCAGACAGCGCGTCAACACCGTCTCCTCCCGCTCGCGCCCCGTGAGGGCGGGCGGTGTGGCGCCGTCACCGGGCGTGAACACGCGTTGCTCCGTCGCCGTCATGGTGTCCAGCATACCGCTTCGGGTTGCGTGGTGTCGCGGGGCCGAAACACGCCAGCCCATGCCAGCCGTCCATCGCCCTCGCCCGCGGGGGCGATGCGGGTCGATGCGCACCGGCAGGTCGTGCTCGCGGTCGGCCGGAACGGCCCCGGTCGTCCGGATGACCGGCTCGGCCGGAAGAGCAGAAGACCGCCGGCAGGTCCGCGCGATGGCCGCGCCCGATGAGCGACTCGGCCAGCGTGAGGGCCGTCCGCTCCGCACCGCCCCCCGTCAGGCGATACGGCACGAACCCGACGTGCAGCCTGCCCGATGCAGTCGTCATCCCAGCTCAGCTCCGCCTCTCGTCGACGAGAGGCGCCGGGCGCGCCGGGGGCCGAACGCCGCCGCGGCGCCCGAGCGCGGACCGGCCGGCCGCCCACACCCGAGCGGGACGGCACTTCCACTCTTCGTCGTGCCTTGCTCGGATCGTGACGCCGTGGCGTCCGCATGGGCCTGGAACAGCGGCGCCACCGCGACCGCCGCCGGCAGCAGGCCGCCGGCCTCCAGCTCCCGATGGCGCCGCGTGCTATGCTGTTGAAATGAGCAGCGACGCGAAGTGGATCATCGGGACCTTGCTCCCGGCTTTCCTGCTGGTCGCTGGCCTGCTGTCGGCGCAGATCGCCGGCATGAACGCCCGGTTCGACGACGTGAACGCCTGGTTCGACGACGTGAACGCCTGGTTCGACGACGTGAACGCCCGGTTCGACGACGTGCGCGGCGAGTTGCGGGACTTTCGCTCGGAAGTGAACGGCCGGATCGACGACGTGCGCGGCGAGTTGCGGGACTTCCGTTCCGAAGTGAACGCCCGCCTGGAAGGCTTCGACGCCCGCCTGCGCGCCGTCGAGATCGCCTTCGGGAAGGTCGACCAGCGCCTGGAGACCCTCGAGCGGCTGCACCTGCCGACACCGGAGCCCGCCGAGTGAGGGCCTGACCAGGAAGAACTCGTGGCGAATCGCGCCGCGGTGGTCTCGCCAGACCATGAGCGGGCGTGAGCGCGCGGCGGGCGCCCCGACCGTTGAAGTGTCGATCACGGCGAGGCGGCGGTGGCCGAGGGCCATGCCGGCCGAGGCCGAAATCCCATACGCCGGCGTCGTCCGGTCCGCGGCCTGGATCGAGAACGAAGGGCCGCGCGCGATGACTGCTCCCTACCCCCGCATTCCCTACGGCGAGGCGGACTTCATGCGCATCCGCGTGAACCGCTGGCTGTACGTGGACAAGACCCGCTTCCTGCGGCCGTTGGAGGACGAACGCTACGCCTTCCTGATCCGTCCCCGGCGCTTCGGCAAGACCTGCTGGGTGTCGGTGCTGGAGAACTACTACGACCGCACCCGCGCCGACGCCTTCGAGGCGGTCTTCGGCGGCACCGACATCGGCGCCGACCCGACCGATCACCGCCACCGCTACGTCATCCTGCGCTTCAACTTCTCGGCGTTCGACGACACGCTGGAGACTCTGCGGGAGCGCTTCGAGGGCTATTGCGAAGATAAGCTCTACCTCGCGCTGGAGCGCAATCGAGACCTGTTTCCCGACGCGGCGAGGGAGCGCATCCTCTCGCCGCCCGCGATCGACGGCAAGCTCAACCGGCTGTTCCAGTACGCCGGCGATCGCGGCGTCCCGCTGTTCGTGCTCGTCGACGAGTACGACAACTTCGCCAACACCGTGCTGGCCCACCACGGCGAGCGGGCGTACCGGTCCCTCACCCACGGCGGCGGCTTCTACCGCAACTTCTTCGCCACCCTGAAGGCCGGCGCCGAGCAGAGCGGCGGCGGTCTGGAGCGCCTGTTCATCACCGGCGTGTCGCCGATCACCCTGGACGACGTGACCAGCGGCTTCAACATCGGCAGCAACCTCAGCCTGCGGCCGGAGTTCAACGAGGTGCTGGGCTTCACCGAGGCGGAGGTGCGCGGACTGCTGGAGACGTACCGGGACCACGGCGTGCTCGACCAGGACGTGGACGCCGCGCTGGCGGTGATGCGCGAGTGGTACAACGGCTACCGCTTCGCCAAGGAGGCGCAGGGCGACCTGTACAACACCGACATGGTGCTCTACTACCTGAAGCACTCCGTGCCGAACAAGCCGATGCCGGACGAGCTGATCGACACCAACGTGCGCATCGACTACGGCAAGCTGCGCCACCTGCTGGTGACCGGCCGCCGGCTCAACGGCAACTTCGACCTGCTGCGGCGCGTCATCGGCGGAGAGCCGGTGGACTCGCGCATCCGGCCCGGCTTCCCCCTGGAGGAACTGGACCAGCGCGAGAACTTTCTTTCCCTGCTGTACTACTTCGGCCTGCTGAGCATCCGCGGCCTGACGCGCGGCACGCCGCGGCTGGGCATCCCCAACCAGACGGTCAGCCACCTGATGTACGGCTACCTGCGTTCCGCCTACCGGGAGGTGGGCGCCTTCTCCGTGGACCTGAACGCCTTCGCCAACCTGACGGCGGACATGGCCTGGGACGGCGCCTGGCAGCCGGCCGTCGCGTTCCTGCGCGACGCCATCGCGGCGCAGACGAGCGTGCGCGACTGTCTGGGCGGAGAGCGGATGATCCAGGGTTTCTGGCCGCGTATCTGGGGGTGGCGCCGCACTTCGTGTGCCACACGGAGCGCGAACTGAACAAGGGCTACGCGGACGTGTGTCTGGAGCCGCTGGTGGCGCAGTATCCGGAGTTGCGTGAGGGCTACGGCTACGTGATCGAACTGGAGTACCTCAAACGGAGCGAGTCGGCGAGCGAGGCGCGGGTCGCGGCGGCGGTGGCCGAGGCGACGGCGCAGTTGCGGCAGTACCTGGCGGACGAACGGTTGGCGCGGCAGTATCCGACGGTGCGGTTCATCGGCTTGGCGGTCGTGTTCCACGGCTGGGAGTTGGCGTTCTGCGACGCGGTGGCCGCCAGCGCCTGACCGGTACGCGAGACCCGACACCCGTGCCGCGCCATCTGCGGCCCGGCCGCCCCCGAGGTTGAAGAGGCGCCGCGGAACAGCCGCGTTTCGGCACGACCTGGTGCGTGTCGCCGTCCAGTCGAGCCTGTCGGAGCCGGAAACGGCTACCCCTTCGCTTCGTCGAACAGGGCCGTCACCTTGGCGGCAAAGCCATCCAGCAGCGGCGAGGTGGCGGTGTCGCCGCGCGCGAACACCCCGTGCTCGACGTAGGCGCCTTCGGTGAGGGTCAGCACCGTGACGCTCTCGAAGCGGGGATCGACGATCCAGTACTCGGAGATGCCCGCCTCGGCATGGTCGGCGCGTTTCGTGACCAGATCCCGGGCCGGGTCGTCCGGGCTGACGATCTCCGCCACCAGGTCCGCGCCCGCCCAGAAGCGGTCCTGGTTCCGGGGGTCCGAGCGGTCCCGAAGCGCCGCCAGGTCCGGCTCGCGGTACTTGCCCTCGCGGATGCGCACCCGCAGCCCTGCGAACAGGACGAACCCGCCGCGCGGCTCGAGGTACGCCTTGAACAGGTCATTGAGGAACGAAAGGATGGCCTGGTGCGCGGTGGTGGGCACGGGCAGTTCCTCGACGCGGCCGTCGGTGAACTCGACCAGGCGGCGGCTTCGGTCCGTGAGCCAGAGGTATTGCTCGTCGCTCCAATAGCCTTGGGGCGGCATGGCGTCGCACAGGAGGGCGTTCAGCGCGTCCTGGGAGGTCGTGGCGGTCGTTGCCTGCTGGGTCATGGAATGTCCTGGGTCGGGCGGAAAGGCTGTCGCAGCGGGTGGGCCGGCGGCGCCGGCCCACCCGCGCCGCCTCAGAAGTCGAACCCGATCCAGAAGTCGAACCGCGGTCTGCGGAAGACCGAGCTTCCTCCCCGGGCCGCGAAGATGATGTCTTCCCAGTCCTTGTTGAAGAGGGTCCGCCACGACCAGTCGAAGTGCATCGGGATGCCGATGACCGACGTCGTCAGGCCGATGCCGTAGGACGCCCGGCCGTCCACGAGCCGGAACCCGGAGACCGGCGTCGGGTCGCCGAACACCTCGAAGAAGTCGCCGGTCACGGGGTTCTGACCGAAGCCGATGGTCGGGGTCACCGTGTCGCCGCCGCTGGCGAACCAACTGAACGGCTGATCGTTCAGGCTGGCGCCGCCCATGTTGAAGAAGAAGGTGCCGCGGATGCCGCCCATCAGGCCGATCGGGGTGAGCATGGCCTCGATGAGGGGGAAGCGCAGCTCGGCGTTGAAGAAGGCGGCGTTGTGGCCGATGAACTCCAGGAACTCGTAGCCTCGCATCTCCGAGTTGCCGCCGAAGTAGAGGAAGTCCGGGAAGTCCCCGAAGCTCTTGAGGGCGCGGCCGCGCAGGGCGAACACGCCGGTCTCCCCGATGCGCAGGTAGTAGCGGGCGTCGGCGTCGAGGGTCTTCTTGCCGAGGAACGTGTCGCCCAGCGTCGGCGCGTAGTTGAAGGCGAAGCGCATGGTGTTGCCGGACACCGGCCCGAACTCGCGGAAGACGGTGGTCTCCTGGATGAACGAAACCCCCACGGGCATCTGCGAGCCGTTGCGGAACAGCCGGGTGCCGAACTGCTGCTGCTGGTACTGGTCGGACTGCTGCTGCAGGAACGGGTCGTTGAACCGCTCGTTGAAATGGAACATCCCGCCGTTCACCTCGAGGCGGCGGTAGCGGTCGATGGGGTAGATGCCGAAGGCGCTTCCGCCCCGCACCGTCTGCACCGCGAGGGCGTCGTCGCGGCTGAGGAAGGCGAGCGACGGGGCGTACCAGCCGGCCGCGCCGTAGAAGAACATCTCCTGCGAGAACCCCTGCAGGGCGAACTGGAAGCGGCCGCTCTGGTTGAAGTACGAGCCCGAGAACGTCCGGTACTGGGCGATGGAGTAGGCGAACAGGTTGAAGCTCTGATCGCCGAGGACGTCGGAGAACGAGATGCCGGTCCCGCCGAGGAAGTCGCCGCTGTTCGTCACGCCGACGTTGATGGGCGGGGTCCCGTCCATGAACATCTTCTCGAAGCGTCCCTTGCGCCGGTTGTTGGCGGTCACCAGGGTGTGGGTCAACGGCGCCTGGAAGTCGATGTTGGGGCCGGGGGCGCCGAAGTCCGACGTGAACGCGGTGTACAGCGGCTCGTCGCGCTCGACGGTGTGGATGCCGTACTCGCCCTTGAAATAGGTGACGAAGGCGATGCGCGGCTGGAAGTCGCCGGGCAGGACGATGGTCGAGACGTTGCCGGTCGCGGTGTCGGTGTACTGGCGCAGCTCGCCGTTGTTCAGGTCGAGCGTCCACACGTTGTAGATGTCGCCGTTGGCGGCCACGTCCGGGTCGACCGGGGCCAGCGGATCGGTCGCGGTCGACGAGAACACGAGGGTGTTCTCGTCGAGGAACTGCGCGCTCGCCTCGCTGAACGTGCCGAACGTGAGCTGCGTCTTCTCCCGGGTCTCGAGGTCGAGCTTGAACAGCTTGTTGTTGCCGCTGATGCGCGCCACGTAGACGAGGTACGACCCGTCGGGCGAGAACGTCGGCGCGTAGTCGGCGAAGTCGTCCTGCGTGAGGTTCGTGACCTCCTGGGTCGCGAGGTCGAGCAGGTAGATGTCGCCCACCGCGTTCTGCAGGGCCGAGAAGGCGACGTAGCGCCCGTCCGGCGAGAAGTCCGGCGACTCCGGCGCGTCGACCATCTCGAGGTCGATCAGCTCCTCGGTCTCGCGGGTCACGACGTTCTGCAGCATCAGCGACCGGTACTTCCCCTTGCGGACGAAGTACGCGAGGCGGTCGTCGACCGGCGACCAGGACATCCACGGCACCGCGTTCCACCGCGCGCCGGGCAACTGTATCGACTCGTAGCCGAGGTCCTGGTTGAAGCCCTCGGTGAGGTTGCCCACCACCTCGCCGTCCTCGGTCGACAGCAGGATGATGTCGATCTCCCGGTCCTTGCGGTTGACCGCGTAGGCGGCGAGGAGGTCGCCGGACGGCGACGGCTCGATGGAGTAGACGGCCAGGTAACGCGTCTCGAAGGGGTCGGGGGCGAGGTCGCGGCCGTAGTCGTCGGGCCGCTCCTTGTCGCGGAAGGCCTGGAACCGGCGCCGGATGTAGGACGAGTACTCGACGTCGAACTCCTCGGCGGGAATGTTGAACGCGTCCTCGTAGACGTCGCTCTCGCCGCCGATCACCGACTTCCGCAGCGAGAACAGGAACTCGCGAACGCCGGCCATGCCCCAGCGGTCCTCGATGAACTCGAAGGCGGCGTGCCCCAGGTTGTAGACGAGCCGGGGGCTCGCGTTGATGCCGTAGCCCTGGTACTTGCTCATCTCGGGCAGGGTGTCCGAGAGGGCGGCGTCGCGGACCGTCATCAGGTCGAGGGGCCGCCACACGCCGGCCAGGAAGTCGGCGAGCCCCTCGTCGACCCACAGGGGGATGCCGCGCCGGATGACCGAGCGCGGGATGATGTCGAACGCGAACTGGTGGGTCAGCTCGTGGGCGATCAGCCGGTAGAGCTGGTCGGGCGGCTCGTCGATGGGCAGCACGATCCGTTGCCGGAACGGCTCGGCGAAGGCGGCGACCCCGTCCGTCACCGCCCCCGGGATGATGTTCTGCTGCTCGAACTCGCTGTGGGTCTTGAAGATGACGAGGGGCACGAGGTTGGCGAGGTCGTGGGTCAGGTCGGCGCTGATCTGGGCGTAGGCGCTCTCGGCGTAGCTGGCGATGCGCTCCAGGTGCTCCTCGACCTCGGGGTAGTAGAAGATCTCGAAGTGGTCGGTGGTGTAGATGTGCCACTGGAAGTCGTCGTACTTGACCCGGTTCTTGCCGTAGTAGGGGAAGAACTGGGTGGCGGCCTGGGCCATCGCGTCGGCGGCCGTCCAGCCGAGGGCCAGCGCGGCGATGACGCCGGCACGGACGACGCGGCTCCGGATGGCGCGCCCGCGGGGGGAGCAACTCATGGTTCACCTCGTGAGGAGCCAGCGGCGTTCGGCGGGAGCTGGCGGAGAGTGTGTCTCACGTTGATTCGAGCGGCCGCGATCGTCGCGACGCCGGCGACCGGGGGCCGTTTCCTTCCTCGACTACCCATCTTAGCAAGAACCGCGCCCGCCCGGCTCGCACCCGCGCGGGAACGCGGCCGGCGGGGGCCCGGAGCGTGCCCCGGCCGCACGCCCGCGGCATGATTCGGGGTCTGCCGCTCGCCGGCGGCGCGCCCCCGCCGCCCTGCGCCCGGGGCCTCGAATCGCCGGGGTCGCCGGGTCCCGGGATGCCGGCGCGGGGCCGCCGCCGGGCATCGGCGGGAGGGCCCGGGCGGTACGGGAGGTCCGCGGCGGGCGAGACTCCCGACGCGACGGAGTCGTGCCCGCGTCCGCCCTGCCGGATCCCGGCCGGTGTCCTCCCCGGGTGAGAGAGCGACCACGAGAGAGGACATGGACAAGTCCGCCCGCGTGTGCGACGCTATTGCAGGCGGGCGGCGTGCGCGTCTCGAGGGTCCGGCGCCGTTCGACGAGAGGAGCGAGTGATGACGTTGCGTTGGATGGTCGCGGGTGCGGGCGCGCTGGCGCTGGCGATGTCCACGTTGCCGGCCGGCCTGGTGTCGTCCCATGCGCACCCGCACGGCGCCGTGACGCTCGGCGGGGAGGCGGTCGCCGCCTGCGACGCCGGGGCCAAGCCGGCGAGCTACGACTTCGTGCTGCAGGACTACAACGGGCGGGACGTCGACTTCGAGTCGCTGCGCGGAAAGGTCGTGCTGCTGAACTTCTGGGCCACGTGGTGCGGTCCCTGCAAGATCGAGGTGCCCTGGTTCGTCGAGTTCGCCGAGGAGTACGCCGACGACGGGCTGGTCGTGCTCGGCCTGTCGGTGGACGACACCGTCGACAAGATCCGGGATTTCGCGGACGACTTCGACGTGAACTACCCCATGCTCGTGGGCCTGGGCCGAGAGGACTTCCAGGAGGCCTACGGGCCGATCTGGGGCGTGCCGATGACGTTCTTCATCGATCGCGAGGGCACGGTGTGCCGCACGCACGCCGGCATCGCGACCAAGGACGAGTTCGAGCACGACATCCGGGATCTGCTGTAGCGGTGGGCGCGCTGATGTATGATCCCGGTGAGGGGTGCCGATGCTGAAAGGGTTCGTCCACGCGGAGCTGGCCTGCGGCTGTCGACTCGCGTTTCGCGAAGGGGTGGAAGGCAGCCCGGTCACCGTGGTCGTCGACCGGAAGGCGCCCGGCTGCGCCCTCTCCCTGCACGTGCAGGGGTTCCCCGTCTACGACTATCGTGAAGCGCTTCGACCGTCGACCCGCATCAGCCCCATGGAGGAAGAGGGTTACGAAGAGGAAGGGTGACGGCCGGGGCGTTGCCGCATGACCACGCTGCTGTCGTCGGAGTTCGATGTCGTCTGCCCCTGCTGCGGCGCGGTGCAGACGGTCGACTCGCGCCTGAAGCGTGTGGTCGCCCATCGCGAGCCCGAGCGCGAGGACAAGCCCGAGCTCGATCAGGCGCAGCGCATTCTCGCCGACGAAGCGGCCCGGCGCGAGGCCCTCTTCGAGCAGTCGGTGACCCAGGAGCGGAACCGCGGCGACATCCTCTCCAGGCGCTTCGACGAGGCCCTCGAGCAGGCTCGCCACGAGCCCGTCACGCGCCCTGACCGCGACTTCGATCTCGACTGAGGCGCGTCG
This sequence comes from Vicinamibacterales bacterium, assembly GCA_965215105.1. GTDB lineage: Bacteria > Acidobacteriota > Vicinamibacteria > Vicinamibacterales > UBA8438 > JAJEEA01. The sequence continues at coordinate 2,460,542 of OZ244051.1, read as the reverse complement.
CCCGCCTTGCCCGCCTTCCGGTCCGTCAGCGCAGACGACCGCAGCGCGTGGACTTCCGCCGATGCCTGCCCACGCACCGCCGCCGGACGCCGGTTCCGACGGCGTCGCGGCCGTGCCGCCGCGCATCCTCGTCGGCACGTCGGGCTACAACTACGTCGAATGGCGGGGCAGCTTCTACCCCGAGAAGCTGTCTCCCAAGAAGATGCTGCCCTTCTACGCGGAACGGCTGCGGACGGTCGAGATCAACTACACGTTCTACCGCATGCCGACCGAGCGGCTGCTGGCCGGGTGGTCGGACCTGACCCCGGAGCACTTCCGCTTCACCCTCAAGGCGCCGCGGCGCATCACCCACGAGGCGCGCCTGCGGGACGCCGGGGACCCCACCGCCGCGTTCTGCGGGGCGGCGCAGACGCTGGGGCCGAAGCTGGGCGTCCTCCTGTTTCAGTTGCCGCCGTACTTCAGGAAGGACCTCTCGGTCCTCGACGATTTCCTCGCTGTCCTCCCCGCCGGCGTGCGGGCCGCGTTCGAGTTCCGTCACGCGTCGTGGCACGACCCCGCGGTGTTCGAGCGGCTGCGGTCGCGCTGCCTGGCCCTGTGCATCGCCGACAGCGAGCGCATGACGACGCCGATGGAGGTGACGGCCGACTACGGCTACTTCCGGCTGCGCGACGAGGGCTACCGGCCGGAGGACATCGCCCGGTGGGCCGAGGCCGTCGCCGCCGCCACCCGGGGGTGCCGGGAGGTGTTCGTGTACTTCAAGCACGAGGACAAGGGGAAGGGGCCGGAGTTCGCCCGGCGGTTCGTGGAGGCGCTGCCCGTCTCGGCCTGACCCGAAGTCCTCGCCGGCGGCGCCGTCTGCCGCCCGCCAACCCGTTCGAAGCGGCCGCGCCGGTTCCGCGCCTCGCCGCCGGCTGTCTTCGGCGGGGTCGTCACCGCGCCCGCGGCGCCGACGACATCTGTTCCTGCACGACCGCCACCGCCCGCCGCTCCGCCCAGTAGCCGTCGAAGCCGGGTTCCTCGCGCGCATAGAAGCCGCAGTGGCCCCCGTGGGGGGTGACCTCGACGGCGATGCACGGGTTGGCCGCGACCCCCGCGTCGTCGAACTGCTCGGGCGGCACGAAGGGGTCGTCGGCGGCGCTGACGACGAGGGTCGGCACCCGCACGCGGTCGACGACGCGGAGGCTGCTCGCCCGGTGGTAGTAGTCGGCGGCGTCCCGGAACCCGTGGTGCGGGGCCGTGAAGCGCTCGTCGAAATCCCGCACCGTCCGCACCGAGCCGAGCCGGCGGAGGTCGAACCGGCCCGGCCATGCCCGGGCCTTCCGCCTCATGCGGCGCTTCAGGTTGCGCACGAAGTTCCACTGGTAGAGGCGGTTCGCGGGCCGCTCGAGGGCCTCGACGCACATCGCCAGGTGCATGGTGGGGGAGACCGCGACGATGGCCCGAAGCTGGGGCGGCGCGTCCTCACCGTAGTCGCCGGCCAGGCGCACCGCCACGTTGCCCCCGAGCGAGTAGCCGGCGACCGCGATGGCGGGCAGCCGGTCCAGCGTGACGAGCTCCTCGATGACCGCCCGCGGGTCGGCGGAGAGGCCCGAGTGGTAGAGCCCGGCCGAGAGCGCCTCGGTGCCCCCGCAGTTGCGCTGGTTCAGCAGCACCGCGTTCATGCCTGCCGCCAGGGCCTTGTCGGCGAGACCGCGCATGTAGTGGGCCCCGCTGGAGCCCTCGAGGCCGTGCAGGGCGATGAGGGTCGGGTGCCGGCGCGGCTCCGCCTGCCAGTGGCAGTGGGCGAGCACCCGCGCGTCGGGGGCGACATCGAAGTAGCGGGGCACGGGCGGCGGAAGGCGCGGGAAGCGCCGGGGGCGGCCCCACGTGAACAGGGTCATGCGGTGTCCGCCCCGGAGGCGCGGATGGGGGACGTAGCGGTAGGCGGGGCCGCCGCGGGAGATGGCTCTCGTCATCTGCGGGGCGTCGTCGGCTCCCGGACGTCGGCGGTGGGGCCGTAGATGGGCGGTATCCTCACTCCCCGCATGCGCAGGTAGACGCTGAGCTGACCGCGGTGGTGGACGAGGTGGTTCAGCACCAGCGCCTGCACCATCGCTATCCGCGGCAGCGAGAAGAGCACCCGGCCGTCGCGCCGCAGGGTCCAGTCGGCCACGAGCTCGTCGTCGGGGCGTCCGGCGAGGGCGCGGCGGCCCGCGGCCGCGCCGTCGTCGAACCGGCCGAGCACCTCGGTCACCGACCCGACGGCGTCTTCGACCGGCACGTCGGCCAGGTCGCAGCCTTCCTCGTTCATGATGCCGCGGGTCCAGGCGGGAATCTCCGCCAGATGGCCGGTCAGCTCCGCGAAGGTCCGGGCCCTGCCGCCGGGCCCCCACGCGAGCTCCGTGCCGGGCACGATCTCGATGAGGCGCCGGGTGGTCTCCAGCTCCCGGTCGAACTGAGGCAGCAGCATGTCGATGAGCGGCATGGACCTGGACCGACGCGCGCGCCGATTGTACCCGCGAACCCCGCGCCGCCGACGGCCGCGGCCTCCACCCGGTCGGCGCCGGCGTCCGCCCGGGCGACCGCGGCGCGGCCGACGCCCCGGGTGAACGACGTCCCCGACACCGAAGGCAAGGCCCTGCCTGGGCGAGCCGTCGCCGGGCGGGTCTTCTGGACCGGGCGCCGGCCGATTCGCGACAATACCCCCATGCGGCTCCGGCAGCTCAACATCGGTTGCTTCGGCGGCGGGACGGGTCTGCCCAGCCTCATCGGCGGCCTCAAGCAGAACCCGTGGCTGCGCGTCAACGCGGTGGTCACCATGTTCGACAGCGGCGGCAGCTCGGGGGTGCTGCGCGATCAGCTCGGGGTGCTGCCCCCCGGCGACGTCCTCCGCTGCGCGCTGGCCCTCGCCCGCAACGAGGCCGAGGCGCGGCGCATCCTGCTGACCCGCCTCTCCGGCTTCGAGCACGACCGGCTCGGCGGCCATACCGGCGGCAACCTGCTGCTCTCGATGATGGAGCAGTACACCGGCGACTTCCTCGCCGCCGTCGACGGGCTGCGCACGCTGCTCGACTGCGTCGGGCTCGTGTGGCCGGTCAGCGTCGAGCAGGCGACGGTGTGCGCCGAGTACGAGGACGGGTCGACCACCCGCGGCGAGGTCGAGGTCGACGCCGGACAGCGCGAGGGGCGCCGCGTCCGCCGCATCTGGCTCGATCCGGGGGTCGCCATCCATCCCGCCGCGGCCGAGGCCATTCCCGGCTTCGACGCGGTGGTCATCGGTCCCGGCAGCTTCCACACGAGCCTGGTGCCGACCCTGCTCCCGGACGGCGTGCGCGACGCGCTGGCCGCCGTCGACGGGCCCATCGTGCTCGTCGCCAACCTGCTCACCGAGGGCCGCGGCATGGAGGGCTTCACCGCCGCGACTGCGGTGGAACGCATCGGCGAGGTCATCGGCCGCCGGGTCGACGCGGTCGTCGTCAACACCGGACACCCCGACGACGAGACCGTCGACCGCTACGCCGCCGAGGACAAGCGGCCCCTCCCGGTGGGGCGCGTCCCGGACGGCTGCGAGGTCGTCACCGGCCAGTTCTGGGAGGGGACGTTCGCCCGCCACGCCCGCCGGCGCCTCGCCTACGCGGTGTGGGGCGTCCTGTCCCGCCGGCTCCTGGGTGACGATGCGGGTCAGGGCCCTCGTCTCCCGCGGGCGGCGGCCGAAGGGTAGGTCGGCAGGCGCCGTGGTCGAACGCGACAGATTCCGCGAGCCGCGGGCCGACGTGACCAATCCCGCGAGGGGGGCGAGGGGGGCATCCTCGCGAGACGCCGGGCAGGGCTGGAAGTCGGCGTCGTAGAACGGCGCGGACTTGGAGGGCTGGTTGGGCGCGCGGCGGAGCCGGAGGCGACGATGGGCGGGCTAACCCTCGTGGCGGGTCAGCCTCTTGGCCGCGGCCTTCTCGATGATCTCGCGCAGCGCCTTGCCCGTGGCACCACCGCGCGCGGCGGCGCGGCCGGTCACCCACACGTCGGGCAGGTCGGCGGCGAGGATGTCGTCGAAGTCGCCCTCGCTCTTCACGCTGAGGGGCGCGAAGGTGGTGATGTCGAGGGCGCCCGACCAGAAGTCGCGGTGCTTGATGAGCAGCCAGCTCCTGCCGCGCTGCGACGGGGAGGTGTCGGGACGGTCGCGGGTCCGGACGAGGGCCCACGACCCCTTGAGCTTGTAGCCGTCGAGGGCGAACTTCAGGTCCCCCTTGTCGAGGGCCTCGCCGATGTCGTCGACCTCCGGGCTCCAGGTGCCGTAGTCCCACAGCATGACGATGCCCTGGCCGTAGCCCTCGGGGATGACGCCCTCGAAGTCGCCGTACTCGCGGGGGTGGTCCTCGGTCCGCACCGCGAGGTGACGGTCGCGGTGATCGAGCGACGGCCCCTTGGGCACCGCCCACGACAGCAGGACGCCGTCGTGCTCGAGCCGCAGGTCGTAGTGCAGCCGGCTCGCGAGGTGCTTCTGCACGCAGAAGTACAGCGGCTTCGGCTTGCCGCCCCGGCGCGCCCTCGACCTGCGGTCGCCGCGCGGCTCCGGGGTCTTCGAGAAGTCGCGCTTGCGATGGTACTCGTCGAGAGGCATGGCCCGAGCATAGCAGCCGGGTGCTTGCGCCGCATGCACGGAACGCGGACGGCTGATTCGGGGGCAGGCCGGCAGGGGAGCCGCCGGGGGCGCTCCGGGCCCTGGTCCGCGGGTCGGTACATAATGCAGGCGGAGACACACCATGCTGACGGCCGTCTTGCTCTATCTCTCGGTCCTCGTACTCGTCGGGGCGTACCGCAGCCGCCGGGTGCGGACCGGCGACGACTTCCTGGTGGCGGGCCGGGCGCTGCCGGCGCGGGTGCTGGTGTTCACGCTGCTCGCGACCTGGATCGGCTCGGGCAGCCTCTTCGCGGGGGCGGGGCTCGGCTACCGGGCCGGCTTCGCGGCCCTGTGGCAGTCGGCCGGCGCGTGGGCGGGCATCGCCCTCGTCTACTTCATCGCGCCGCGGGTGCGGCGCATCGCCCAGTACACGGTCCCCGACATCCTCGAGCTGCGCTACGGGCCGGCGGCGCGGGTGCTCGGCACCATCACCACGGTGCTCGCCTACTCGACCATCGCCGCCTACCAGTTCCGGGGCGGCGGCCGCCTCCTCGCGTCCGTCGCGGGGGTCGACCCGGACACCGGGGCGTTCATCACGATGGCGTTCTGCGTCGTGTTCACGGCGCTCGCGGGCATGCTGTCCATCGCCTACCTGGACGTCGGCAACGGCGCGCTGATGACGGTGGGGGTGGTGCTGGCCGTCACGTTCATGGTCGGCGACGCGGGGGGGCTCGGCGACGCGGTCGGCGCGCTCCGGCCCGACCAGGTGTCGCTGTTCGGCAACCTGGGGCCCCAGGCGTCGCTGGCGCTGTTCCTGCCGACCATGTTCCTGCTGCTCGGCGAAGCGAACATGTACCAGAAGTTCTTCTCGGCCCGCGACGAGCGGGCGGCCCGGCTCGCGGTCGGCGGGTGGATCGTGGGGACGATGCTGGTCGAGACCCTGATCGACTCGACCGGCATCTTCGCCAGCACCATCACGCCGGGGCTGACCGAGGCGCAGTCGGAGGAGATCGTCATCCGCGTCGCGACCGACGTGCTGCCGGCGTTCCTGGGAATCGTCCTGGTCTGCGGGGCGGCCGCGATCATCGTCTCGACCGCCAACAGCTTCCTGCTGACGCCGGCCACGAACCTCATCCGGGACGTGTACCAGCGCTTCGTCGACCCGTCGATCACGGGGGCGCAGGTCATCGTCTGCACGCGCGTCATCGTCGTCGTGCTGGGCCTGTTCGGCTACGTGGCGGGGAGCTTCTTCCCGACCATCCTCGCGATGGCCCTGTGGGCGTACACGATGTACGGTGCGGGCATCACCCCGGCCCTGCTCGGCGCCCTGCTCTGGCGCCGCGCGACGCCGGCGGGCGGGGTGGCCTCGATTCTCGTGGGGATGGTCACCACGCTCGGGTGGGAGATCGTCGGCCTCGCGCGCAGCGTCGACGGCGCGGCCGTCTATCCCCTGGGACTGGAGACCGCGTACCCGGCCCTGGCGCTGTCGATCGGGACGTTGATCGTGGTCAGCCTCGCCACGCCGCCGGCCGCCCGGGCGGCGGCCCTCGACGGTCCGGCGACGGCCTGAGCCGGTCGTCGGTTTCCCGCGTCGGCGCATCGAGCCGCTTCGGCGCCGCCGGCGTTCATCCGGCCGACGCGCCCCCGCGCTCGCGCGGGTCACCCCTCCACGGGGAACGCGCCCCCGCGCTCGCGCGGGTCGCCCCGCCCGCGGCCTGCTTCGGTCTGGTGCCGCCGGCGCCGCGCGGGCGCTCCGGCCGCGGCGTGAACGAGTTTCGGATTGCGGTCGGCGGGTCGTTCGCCGCCTGTGCTCACTTCTGCTGCTGGGGCACGTAGTCCGGGGGCAGGGCCGACTCCTCGCCGAAGAAGAACTCCTCCATGTACTTCGCCACCAGGTCCTGGGCCTCCTTCTGCCAGGGCATGAGGCGGTACTCGTTGAGGATCATCGTCATCCGCTCTTCCCACAGCTTCCAGGCGTCGGCGGAGACCTGCTCGTAGACGCGCCGGCCCAGCTCGCCGGGCCAGGGGGGCTCGTCGAGCCCGGGCAGCTCGCGCTGGAGCTTCACGCACTTCACGGTTCGGACGGGTGTGTCAGGCATGGCGGTGGTCGCACTGGCGGCGCCGGTCCCTCGGATCGTAACATGGGAAGGTTGGACCGGGCTTCGGGCTCCCGGGAGGCATCTCCAGGCGCATGACCCGTCACGAACCCATCCGCGGCGCCCGCCGGACGGTGGCCATGGCCGGCGTGCTCGGCGGCACCTTCCTCGCGGCCATCGAGATGACCGTCGTCGCCGCGGCGATGCCGACGGTCGCCGGCCAGCTCGGCGGGCTCGCCTGGTACAGTTGGGTCTTCTCCGCCTACCTGCTGGCGTCGACGGTCTCGATTCCCCTGTGGGGCAAGCTCTCCGACCTGTACGGACGCCGGCGCTTCTACCTGTGGTGCATCGGCATCTTCCTGCTGGGCTCGGCCCTCTCCGGGGCGGCCTCTTCGATGGCCGCGCTCATCGTGTTCCGGACGCTGCAGGGGTTCGGGGCCGGCGGCCTGATGCCCCTGGGCATGAGCATCATCGGCGACCACTACACGCTCGAGGAGCGGGGCCGGACGCAGGGGCTGCTGAGCGCGGTGTGGGGGGTCGCCTCGGTGGTGGGACCGCTCGCCGGGGGCTACATCACCGCCCTGCTCTCGTGGCGCTGGGTGTTCTACCTGAACATCCCGTTCGGCATCCTCGCCGCGGTCGCGGTGGGCGCCGCCCTGCGCGACCCGCCGCCGGGCGTCCGGCGCCGCGTCGACTACGCGGGGGCGGCCCTGCTCGCGACGTCGGTCACGCTGCTGATGCTCGCCGTCGGCCAGACCGGGGTGGACGGCCGCGGGGCGTGGGCCACGCTCGCCGGCGCGGCCGCGGCCGGGTGCGGCTGGTGGCTGCTGCGGGTCGAGCGCCGGGCGGCCGAGCCGATGGTGCCCGTCGACCTGCTCGCGGACCGGATGGTGGCGTCCGTCGCGGGCATCGGCCTGCTCGTCGGCGCCGCCATGTTCAGCGCCATCACCTACGTGCCGCTCCTCGTGCAGGAGGGGCTGGGCGGCACCGCGGTCGAGGCCGGGCGCGCGCTGACCCCGCTCGTGCTGGGCTGGGTCGTGGTGTCGGTGATTGCGGGACGGCTGGTGCACCGCACCGGCTACCGGCCGATGGTGCTCGGCGGCCTCGGCGGCGTCACTCTCGGCTTCGTGGGCCTGACCCTCGTCGGCCCGGATACGCCCGCCTGGGTCCTCCGGGCCGACCTCGCCCTGATCGGCATGGGCATGGGGACGGCGATGCTGTCGCTGGTGCTCGCCATGCAGAGCGGCGTCGCGCGGCGCCATCTGGGGGTCGCCACGTCGTTCGGGCAGTTCACCCGCAGCATCGGCGGGGCGGTGGGCGTCGCCCTGTTCGGCGTGGTCATCGTGGCCGCCGTCGCCGCGGGCGCGGAACCCTCGCAGGCGCGCATGCTCGAGGCGATTCACCGGGTCTTCGGGCTCACCGCCGCCGTCACGGGGCTCGCGGTGCTCGCGGCGGTCCGGATGCCCGGCGGCCGGACCGCCGACCTCGTCCACCCCGACCACGCGCCCGCCCCGGCGGCGCCGCGGGAAGCGTGACGAAACGAGCCAGGCGCGCTAGTGGACCGATGCGTCGGGCGTGGCGCCCGGTGCCGGCCGCTCCGCCTGGTCGAGCTGCAGGGTGGCGGTGACGACCCGGGCGACCTGGACGCGGGCGTCGTTGAAGACGGCCCCGCCGCCGATGTCGGTCAGGTCGTCGGGGACGAGGGCGTTGGCGGTCGCGCCGTTGAGGGTGCTCATGCGCCAGAGCCCCTTGGGCAGGGCGACCGTGCCCCGGCGGACGCCGGCATCGAGCGCGACCGGGCAGTGCACCTCGCCGAGGGCGTTGAAGACGCGGGCGGTGTCGCCGTCGGCGAGGCCGCGCGGGTCGGCGTCGTCGGGGTGCATCTGCAGGCTCGCCACGCGCGGGCGCAGCTCGCCGAGGGTGGAGTTGACGGTCTTGCCGGTGGACGGCGAGATGAGGGCGAGGGGATAGTCGGGGGTGGCCGGATCGGGCCGGAAGTGGTAGATGCCCTCGGGGCTCTCGCGCTCGAGCTCGTCGGGGAACAGCCGCACCTTCCGGTTCGGGGTCCGGGGGTGGACGTCCACGAACTGGACCGGCGCGCCCTCCGCGACCCCGAGGGCGATGCCCGACTCGAGGAGGTCGCCGCGGGCCTCCTCGGGCAGCGCCGCCGCGAGCTCGAGCAGGGCCTCGGCGTCGCCCCCGTCCCCGGCGCCGACGTCGAGGCCCAGTCTGTCCGCGAGCTCGGCGAACACCTCGACGTTGGGCCGCGACGCGCCCACCGGCTCGATGACGGGGCGGGCGAGCTGCAGGTTGGTCGACCCGTAGCTCCGGGCCACGTCGTAGGACTCGAGGAACGTGGTGGCGGGCAGCACCACGTCGGCGAACCTGGCGGTGTCCGTCATCACCTGGTCGAAGACCACCGTGAAGATGTCGTCGCGGGAGAGCCCCTCGATCACCCGGTTCTGGTTCGGCATCGTCGCCACCGGGTTGCAGTTGTAGACGAACAGCATCTTGATCGGCGGGTCCCGCAGCTCGAGCAGGGCCCGCCCCAGCCGGTTCATGTTGACCACCCGCGTATCCGGCTCGGGGGCGCCGATCCACGACTCGGCCGAGAGGTTCCAGGCGGCGGTGTTGCTCATCGAGTAGCCGCCGCCCCGGACCCCGAACTTGCCGGCGACGGCGGGCAGCGCGAGCACGGCGAGGGCGGCGCTGCCGCCGTTGCGGTTGCGCTCGAGCCCCCACCCGCACCGGACGACGGCGGGAGAGTAGTCGGCGTACATCTCGGCGAAGCTCTCGATCAGCCCCGGGTCGAGCCCCGCCACCTCCGCCGCCCGGTCGAAGGTCCATTCCGCGCAGCGCTCCCGCAGCCGGTCCGCGCCCTCGGCGTGGGCGGCGAGGAACGTCTCGTCGGCCCGGTCGTTCTCGAACAGGTAGCGGTGGACGGCCAGCGCGAGCGCGACGTCGGTCCCCGGCCTGACCGCGAGGTGGATGTCGGCCCGCCGGGCCAGCTTCGTCCGGCGGGGGTCGACGACCACGAGCGCGGCCCCCGCCTCCTGCGCGGCCTTGACGTGCGGCATCAGGTGGATGCCCGAGCTCGCCGGGTTGGCGCCCCACACCACGATGAGCCGGGCGTGGCGGTAGTCGGCGTAGGTCACGCCCGGCATCTTGCCGTAGAGGGCCTGGTTGGCGGTGCTCGTGGGCAGGGCGCAGACGGTGCGGGCGAGCCGCGACGCGCCGAACCGGCGGAAGAGCCGGGCGTCGACGGTGTCCTGGGTCAGCAGGCCGTTGGAGCCGCCGTACGAGAACGGGAGCACCGCCTCGGCCCCGAACTCGTCGCGGATCTCCATCATCCGCCCCGCGATCAGGGCGAGGGCCTCGTCCCAGGTCGCCTGCCTGAACTCCCCGTCGCCGCGGCGTCCGCTGCGAACGAGCGGATGGGTGAGGCGGGCCTCGCCGTACACCCGTTCGCCGAACCGGCGGACCTTGCCGCAGATGTAGCCGTCGGTGACGGGGTTCCTGCGCGACCCGTCGATGGAGACGATTGCCCCCCGTTCGACCGCGACCTCGAGGCTGCAGGTGTCCGGGCAGTCGAGGGGGCACACGGTGTGCACCGTCGACCGGCCCCAGGTCGGCTCGTCGTCGGGTCTCGGCATCGGCCCAGTGTAACACCGGGGCCGGCGGCCCGCGGGTCCCGCGTGGTGTAGGGTACGGGCATGGCGCGGCGCCGATCCCGACCGGAGCCCGTTCGCGGCGGGCCGCGCTGGCGGCCGGCGGCGCTCGTCGTCGTCGCGGTCCTCATGGCGGTCCTGCCGGTCTCGCGCGCGGCCGTCGAGTCGGCGTACTCGCAGGGAGCCTATCCCGTCCTGCGGCAGCTCGTGACGGCGGCGACGAACCGGGTGCCCCTGGTGCTCTTCGACTGGCTGCTGCTCGGGGGGGCGGCGGCCATCCTCGGCTGGTGCGTGTGGCGGCTGTGGCGCTCGCGCGGGCAGGGCCGGCTGCGGGCGCTCGGCGCCGTCGCGGCGCGGCTGGTGGTCGTCGCCGCCTCGCTCTACCTGGTGTTTCTCGCCGCCTGGGGCATGAACTACCGGCGCGAGCCGCTGGCCGCGAAGCTCGGCTACGCCGAGGATCGAGTGACCCCGCCGGTCCTGGAAGAGCTGACGGCGTCCGCCGTGGCCCGTCTCAACCACCTGTTCGAGGCCGTCGAGGCCCGGTCGTGGCCGCAGCTCGAGGAGCTGCCGGCCGAGCTCGGCCCCGCGTTCGAGCGCGTGCAGCGCGAGCTGGGCGCTTCCCGCCCCGCCCCCGCTGTCGTTCCCCGGCGCTCGCTGCTGACGCCGTACTTCAGGCGCGCCGGCATCGACGGCATGACCGACCCGTTCTCGCTGCAGGTGCTGGTCAACGACACCGTGCTGCCGTTCGAGCGGCCGTTCGTCACCGCGCACGAGTGGGCCCACGTGGCCGGCTTCGCCCACGAGGCGGAAGCCAACTTCGTGGCGTGGCTGACCTGCCTGGAGGGGGACGAGCGCATGCAGTACAGCGGGTGGCTCAACCTCGTGGGGCGTCTCCTCGCCGCGGTCCCGGAGTCGTCGCGGGCGGCCCTCGGCGAGTTCCTCGGTCCGGGTCCGCGGGCCGACTACGCCGCGATCCGCGCGCGGACGAGCCGGGTCGTGCCGGTGATTCAGCGGAACGCCCGCCGCCTCAACGACGGCTATCTGCGGGCGAACCGGGTGGCCGGCGGGGTGCGGAGCTACGGCGAGGTCCTGCAGCTCGCGGTCGGCACCGACCTCGGACGCCGGAGGTGGCCGGCCGGGGACGCCGGGGAGCGGCCCGTTTCGGAGTGACGCGGCCTCGACGCCGTTCCCGCCGCCGGTTCACCGCACGGGGACGGGCAGGACCGCGCCGTCATGGCCGGCCTTCGGGACGGGGTATGATCGTCCGGCCATGTTCAAGCTGATTCCCACCGTGCGCGGCGGCGCCGCCAACTCGCCCATCCTGTTCAACCGCTACGCCAGCATCGAGGAGGCCCGCGACGCCACCAAGGCGCTGATCCACGAGAACGCCCGGGTGACCCGGGTGATGATCGTCGACGCCTCCGTCGACGGATCGAAGTTCGTCGAGTGGATCGAGCGGTCCTGACGGCGGGGACGCCAGCGCGGGCGGCGTACACGGGTCGACGCCCGGAACGCCGCGGCGCGTCGGCACCGCCGGTCGATCGGGTCCGGGTTTCCGCGGGCTCCCCGGCTCGACGCTACCCGCCCAGCCCGAGGCTCTCGACGATGCTCGTGACCGCGCGGGCGCGGTTCAGCGAGTAGACGTGGAGGCCCGGCGCCCCGCCGGCGAGCAGGGCCTCGCACTGGCGGGTCGCGAACTCGATGCCGAAGTCGGCGACGGCCTCGGCGTCGTCGCCGAACCTCTCCAGCTTGGCGCGCAACGGTGCGGGCAGGGTGGCCCCGCAGAGCGCCGTGAACCGCTTGATCTGCTGGGTGCCGAGTATCGGCAGCACGCCCGGCGTCAGCGGCACCCGGACCCCCAGCGTGTCCACCAGGTAGTCGCGGAACGCGAAGTAGTCGTCGTTGTCGAAGAAGAGCTGGGTCAGCACGAAGTCCGCGCCCGCGTCGATCTTGGCCTTGAGCCGCTGCCAGTCGACGTGCTTCCCCGCCGTGCACGCGACGTGGCTCTCGGGAAAGCCGGCGGTGCCGATGGAGAAGCCGCCGAGCCGCCGGATGAACGTCACCAGTTGGTAGGAGTACTCGAACCCGCTCTCCAGCTCGGCCAGCTCGTCCACGTTCTGCGGCGGGTCGCCGCGCAGGGCGAGGATGTTGCGGATGCCGCGCTCCCGCGCCTCCAGCAGGTACCGCTCGATCTCGGGGCGCGGGGTGCTGATGCACGTCAGGTGGGCCATCGCGGTGGCGTGGAGCTCCCGCTGGATCCGGTCCGCGATGTCGAGGGTCTTGTCCCGGGTGCTGCCGCCGGCCCCGTAGGTCACCGAGTAGAAGTGCGGCCGGAGCGCCTGCATCGCCGGCAGGGTCCGCTCGAACAGGGTGACCAGCCCCTCGCGGGTCCGGGGCGGGAAGAGCTCGATCGAGACGACGGGCCGGCCCGCCCGCCGCTCCTCGGCGTAGATGTCCCGGACGAGACGGGCGGCGGGGAGGACGGCGGCGGCGCTCGCCGATCCGCGGTCGGAGCGCCGTTCTGTGGCTGATGTCATACAGGTCGGTTCGATGCCTCGCTGACAGGACAGTACCATCCGGCTTCGCGGCCTGACAAGGCGGCCGGCGGTTGCTTCCCGACGCGGATGCCCGTATAAAGGCGGGACGCGAGAGGATTCCGCACCGGTATGGCGGCGTGCCGGCGGCGCCGATCGCGGGCGGCGTCGCCCCAGCGGGCCCGCACGGCCAGTGCGGAAACGCGGGGGCGACCCGGCCGGCCGGTCGTCGCCCATGTCTCCGCCTGCCGCGCGACCAACCCTCTGGCGGAGTCGGCTGCTGCTTTGCGGCGCGGACTCCCGGTCCCGGACGCAGGGAGACAGGCAGCCATGAGCGCACCCGACCCGTCGCCGCCGCGGTTCACGCCGTTCGTGCCCGAGGAGACCGACCTGCCGGAGCTGACCGTCCGGGCGGTGCTCATCGGCGTCGTGATGGCCATCGTGCTCGGGGCTGCCAACGCCTATCTGGGCATGCGGGCCGGCCTGACCGTCGCCGCGACGTTCCCGGCCGCGGTGGTGGCGATGGCGGCGCTGCGGGGGGTCGGGGGATCGGTGCTCGAGGAGAACATCTCCCGCACCACCGCCTCGGTCGGCGAGGCCCTCGTGGCGGGGGCCATCTTCACGATACCCGCCTTCGTGATCAGCGGGGTCTGGGACGAGCTGCGCTACTGGGAGAGCACCGCCATCATGCTCGTGGGCGGGCTGCTCGGGGTGCTGTTCATCATCGTTCTGCGCCGCACCATGGTCGTCGAGGCGGACCTGCCGTTCCCCGAGAGCGTGGCCGCGGCCGAGCTGGTGAAGGCGGGGCAGGGCGGGCAGACGGGCGCCAGGTACGTCTTCCAGGCGATGGGCATCGCGGGGGCGTGGGAGCTCGTCGAGAACTCCTACGGCCTGCAGATCGTGCGGGATTCGGCCACGAGGTTCGTCGAGCTGGGGCGCTCGACGGTCGAGATGCTCGACCGGCCGGTGAGCTACGCCGGCGGGTTCCTCCTGCAGTCGCCGGCCGCGTCGCCGGCCCTCGTGGGGGTGGGGTTCATCGTCGGCCCGCGCATCGCGTCGACGTTGTTCTCGGGGGCGGTGCTCGGCTGGCTGCTGCTGGTGCCGCTGGGGCTGTTCCTGAACCCGGACGCGGCGGCCGATGACGCGGACCGGGAGGCCCTGGCGGCCCTCGCCGATGAGGTGTGGCAGCGGCAGATACGCCCGCTCGCGGTGGGGACGATGATCGTGGCCGCGTTCTACACGCTGTTCAACCTGCGGATGGCCCTCATCGAGGGGATCGGGCGGGCGTGGACCGACATCCGGCGGGCGCAGACCGGGACGGGGACGGCGGCCCGGCTGAACCTCGACCTGGACTTCGGCAAGATCGGCGTCGCGATTGCGGCCCTGTCGGTACCCCTGCTCGGGCTCTACTGGTACTTCAGCGGCAGCATCGCCGGGGCCCTCGTGCTCACCGTGGTCATGGTGGTCCTCGGCTTCCTGTTCGCGGCGGTGGCGGCGTACCTGGTGGGCCTGCTCGGCAGCTCGAACAACCCCATCAGCGGCCTCACCCTCAGCACCCTCCTCATCGCGGCGATCCTCATGGTGGGGCTGGGGGTGACCGGCCCCGCGGGCATCCTCGGCGTCCTCGGGGTCGCGGGGGTGGTCTGCTGTGCGGCGGGCGTCGCCGGCGACATGCTGCAGGACCTGAAGGTCGGCCACATCCTCGGCGGGACCCCCTGGAAGATGGAGGTCGGCGAGATCATCGGGGTGATCGTGGCCGCTCTCGTCCTCATCCTGCCGATGATGGCGATGCACGAGGTCTACACCATCGGCAGCGCCGACCTGCCCGCGCCCCAGGCGGGGCTGATGGCGCTGATGGCAGAGGGCATCGTCGGCGGCGAGATGGCCTGGCCGCTGGTCATCGCCGGGATGTTCCTCGCCCTCGGGCTCATCCTCATCCAGTCGCCCTCGCCGATGCTGATCGCGGTCGGCATGTACCTGCCGTTCTCGGCGACCGCCGCCATCTTCGTCGGCGGAATCATCGCGTGGATGCTGTCGCGCGCCCTCGCCGCCCGCAACGCCGGCGAGGCGGCGGTGACGCGGGCGAACAACACCGGCGTGCTGCTGTCGTCGGGCTTCATCGCGGGCGAGGCGCTGATGGCGGTGGCGCTGGCGTTCATGGTCCTGGGGGCGGCGGGGGTCGCGGGGGGAGGAGAAGTGGGTCGGGTCCTGCCGTCGATCGCCGAGATGGCGGGCTTCCCCACCTGGCTGCAGTCCCTGCTCGGCGCCCTGGTGTTCGGCCTGCTCTACCACCTGCTGGTCCGCGTGCCGCTGGCCGCCGGCGAGGACGAGCCGGAATCGGGCGCGCCCCCGTCGTGATCTCGGCCGACGCCCGGCCGCGGCGGCTGCTCGAGTGGCGGGAGGAGGACGGACGCTGCGTCCTCCTGCGCCCGCGCTTCGGCACGAGCCGGCCGGGGCGGTGGCTCGCGGGGCTCGCCGGCGACCCCCACTACCGGATCCGGCTCGACGAGGTCGGCACCCTCGTGTGGAAGGCGTGCGACGGCCGCACGTCGCTGGCCGCGATCGCCCGGGCGATGCGCGCGGCCTTCGGCGACCGGGTCGAGCCGGCCGACGAACGGCTCGCCCGTTTCATGCGCCGGATGCTCAAGGGCAGGATGATCGCGGTGCCGGCGCCGGATGGCGCCGATTGACGGGTCCGACGTTCCCGCAGGACAGATATTGATGGAAGCACACTGTGCGGAACCGTCGGCGCCTTCGCACCGAGCGATGCCGAAGACCGGCAGCCAAGTCATGACCTCCACAGTGATCTCAAGGCCCACCGGCGTCACATCGTTCCTCTACCGTCTCCTTTTTCCCGATGACGCGTACGCCGCCGAAGTCGGCAGCGAAACTAAACCTCTGCACGCCCCGCGCGGCTCGCGTCGTCCACCTGAAGGACATTACGGAAGTCTCGTTCTCCACGGACCTTTTCCGGACAACCGTCCACATTCACGGACGCTCCCAGCGCATCGCCGTATCCGGCCTGCCCCGGTCCGACCCGCACTACGGGATCCGGCTCGACGAAGGGGGGCGCTCGTCGGGAAGGTGCGCGACGGCCGCACCTGCCTGGGGGAGATCGGGCAGGCGATGCGGTCGGCGTTCGGGGAGCGGGTTGACGAGCGGCTGGGCCGGTTCGTCGGCCGGATGCTAAGGGGGGAGGATGCTCGTCCTGGAAGAGCCGTCGGCGCAGCTCGTCAGGCGGCGTTCGGGGAGCGGCGTTCGCTCATGAAGGTCGACAGGCTGCCTTCGAGCGCGCCGGTACGGTCCCGCAATTCGGCTACGTCACGCGCGACCACGTCGATGCGCCGGTTCGTGTCGTCGATCCGGCTCTCGATGTGCTGAAGACGGCTCTTCGTCTCGTCGAACTGCCTGTTCATGTCGGCCTTCATGTCGTCGATCCGCCTGCCGGTGTCGGCCTTCATGTCGTCGATCCGCCTGCCGGTGTCGGCCTTCATGTCGTCGATCCGCCTGCCGGTGTCGGCCTTCAAGTCGCCGATCCGCTTGCCGGTGTCGGCCTTCATGTCGTCGATCCGCTTGCCGAGCTGTCTCCCGACCCAGAACATCGCCCCGAACAGGGGGATGACGATAGACAGGATCGTACCGATGTTGTCCGCCATGATGCGCTGCCTCTGTGACTCATTCTAGACGATCCAGTTGCGCGCGCGGTGCAGGTTCGGTCGGGATTCGGGGCCCCTAGGGCCCCGGCCCTGGGCCGAGGTCGAGGCCACCGCCTCCCACGGTGGATCCCCTCAGGACGTTCGGTAGCGGTTGGTGATGGGCAGCCGGCGGTCGCGGCCGAAGGCGCGCACGGAGATGCGCACCCCCGGCGGGGCCTGGCGGCGCTTGTACTCGGCGCCGTCGACCATCGCGACGATGCGGTCGACGAGGGCGGGGTCGAAGCCGGCCTCGGTGATGTCCTCGGGGCTGCGGTCTTCCTCCACGTAGGCCTCGAGCACCGCGTCGAGGACGTCGTAGGGGGGCAGGCTGTCTGTGTCGAGCTGGTTCTCGCGCAACTCGGCCGTCGGCGGCTTGTCGATGATGCGTTGCGGGATGACCTCGCCATCGCGGTTGCGCCACCGCGCCAGGCGGTACACCCACCCTTTCAGCACGTCCTTCAGCACCGCGAAGCCGCCGGCCATGTCGCCGTACAGGGTGGCGTAGCCGACGCTCATCTCGCTCTTGTTCCCCGTCGTCAGCACGAGCCAGCCGAACTTGTTGGAGAGGGCCATCAGGAGGTTGCCGCGTATGCGCGCCTGCAGGTTCTCCTCGGCCACGTTGGGCGGGGCGTCGCCGAACGGCCCCGCCAGGGCGCGGTCGTAGGCGCCGGCGAGCTCCGCGATGGGCAGCTCCATCAACTCGACGCCCAGGCGGTCGGCCAGCTCCCGCGCGTCGTCCCGGTTCTCGGCCGCGGTGAACCGCGAGGGCATCGAGACCGCGGTCACCGCGCCGGGGCCGAGGGCGTCGGCGGCGACGGTGAGGGCGAGGGCGGAGTCGATGCCCCCGGAGAGGCCCAGCACCGCGTGGCGGAACCGGTTCTTGCGGAAGTAGTCGGCAGTGCCGAGGGTCAGGGCGCGGTAGACCTCGGCCTCGGGCCCGAGCAGCGGCTGGAGCCGCAGGGCCGGGGCCGGGGAGGGTCCCGGTGCGGCGGCCTCGGCCAGGGACGATCGCGGTTCGCCCGGGGCCGGCTCTGCCGCGTGAGACGACGGAACCGCAGTCTCGATCGTTACCGATCTCACGCGGTCGCGGTCGGCCCCGGCCTGCCGCCACCGCGGGTCGTGGAGGCGCCGCCGCGTGGCCGAGACGGGGTCCAGGTCGACCACCAGCAGGTCCTCCTCGAACTGCGCGCCGCGGGCGACGACCCGTCCCGCGGGGTCGATGACGAGGCTGTGCCCGTCGAACACCAGCTCGTCCTGGCCCCCGACGGCGTTGCAGAAGGCCACGAAGCAGCCGTAGTCGGCGGCGCGCTGGGCCAGCATGCGCTCCCGCTCGACGCCCTTGCCGCGGTGGTACGGCGAGCCGGAGAGGTTCACGAGGACCACCGCGCCGCCGTCGACCGCGGCCCACCGGCCCGGCCCTCCGGGGTACCAGAGGTCCTCGCAGATGGTGACGCCGACGCGGACGCCGCCGAGGTCGACGGTGAGGGCGGCGTCGCCCCGGGCGAAGTACCGCTGCTCGTCGAACACCGCGTAGTTCGGCAGGAAGTGCTTTCGGTAGACGGCGGCGACCTCGCCGCCCGCGAGCACCGCGGCCGCGTTGTGGAGGTCGCCGGCGAGGTCCGGCAGCCCCACCACCGCGACCGTTCCGGTCACCGATGCCGCGAGGCGGCGCACCCCGTCGGCCGCGGCTTCCGTGAACCGCGGGTTCAGCAGCAGGTCCTCGGGCGGGTACCCGGTGGCGGAGAGCTCGGGAAAAACCGTGAGGTCGGCGCCGCGCGCCGAGGCGCGCGCGATCAGGTCGCGGAGCCGGTCGAGGTTCCCCGCGAGGTCGCCGACCGGCAGGTTGCACTGGCAGAGGGCCACCCGCAGGGTGGCGCCGTCGACGGCGGGGGGGCGGTCGGGATCGGTCGCCATGGCAGGCCGACTCACCATATCACCCTGTCGACCCGAAGCCGCCGCCGGCCCGGGAGGTCTCGGACAGCGCCTGAGCCTCGACCACCTCGACCTCGACCACCGGCGCCACCACGAGCTGCGCGACCTTCATGCCCGGCCGCACGCGGAAGTCCCGCCGTCCGTGGTTGACGAGGACGACGCCGACCTCTCCCCGATAACCCGCGTCGACGGTGCCCGGCGCGTTCAGCACCGTGACGGCGTGGCGAAGAGCGAGTCCGCTGCGCGGACGAATCTGACCCTCGGTACCCGGGGGCAGCTCGATGGCGAGGCCGGTGCCGACGAGGCGGGCCTCGCCGGCCGGAATGTCGACGTCGACGGCCGCGAACAGATCGAGGCCGGCATCGCCCGGGTGCGCGCGCTCGGGGAGACGGGCGCGGGCCGCATCGAGGCGCTTGACGAGGAACTGCATGACCGATCGGGCGGGACAGCGACGGGCCTGCCGCCTATCGGAGCACCCGGGGCACGGGCAGGCGGGCGACGTCGAAGCCGATCGCCTCGGCGATCTCCAGCAGGCTGGCCTGCACGGCCCGCACGTTGCGGGGGCCCATGCCCAGGAACTGTTTCTGGACGGGCAGGAGATCCTCGAGCGCGGGGTCCGCGAACTCGAAGAACGGGGCGCGGTGAATCAGCCGGACCTCGCGCTCGAGGACCGGCGTCTCGAGGAGGTTCCGCAGGGCGCGCAGCACCGTCGCGTCGAACTCCTCGCCGGATCGCCCCAACTCGGCGTAGGCGGCGGCGATGAGCGGCCGCAGCTTGTGATAGAGCTGGGCCGCCGCCGCCGGCTCCATGGCCGCCACGATCTCCGCGTGGGTGTTGTAGCGCGCGTGGCTGAGGGGGTCGACGCGCAGCGTGGGCGTCGCGCCGGCGGTCTGGAAACGGCGGGTCGGGCGCCACGGCGGCAGGTGCCGGTCCGGGGTGTGCCCGTCGGCGACGTTGTCCACCACCACGACGAAGATGCGGACCAGGTCGTCGGGAATCAGCCACGCCGCCAAGCCGGGGTGCGACGACAGCCTGGTGACGAGGTCGCGCACCATGCCGTCGCTCTCGTCGAGGGCGACCGGCGGGTCCGGCCGGGGGACCGCGGGGGCGTCGCCCGCCGACGGCGCGGGAGCCGGCAGATTCGCGCGCGCGGGCGCCTCTTCGGCCGGCCGAGGATCGGCGAGGAAGAAATCGTACGAGGCGACACCGGCGACGATCGCCAGTGCAACGACGCCGACCAACGGCCCGGTGCGCGGGCCGCCCGGACGTACCGCCATATACGAACCCCGATCTGCGAGAGCTTCGGCAGCGGCGGTCGGGCCGCCCGGCCCGCCAACGTCGCCCGCGGCTCGGCTGGGCGCCCAGCCACCCTCCAGGAGTCCGCGCCGTCCTGCGGCGCAGACCTTGGTCCATCATAGGACAGACGCCGCCGTACGACCAGCCGTCTTCGCCGTCAAGGGCCGATTGTGCCCGCGGACGTCGCCGACAGCGCCGCGTCGCCGGCACCCGCCCCGTTCTGTCGCAGGATGTAGGCGACGATGGCGGCGAGGGTGGCCTCGTCGGGCTGGCGGCCCGCCGGCGGCATCGCCGCCTCGACGTAGCCCAGCAGCTCGCGCACCGGCCGGCCGCCCCACATGCCGCGGAACGCCGGTCCCGCCAGCTCGGGGGTGTCGAGGCCGCCGCTCAGGTCGCGCCGGTGGCACGAGGCGCACACGTCGCGGTACGCGGCCTCGCCGGCGCGGGCCTGACTGGCGAGGTAGCGGGCGGGCGACGGCGTCGGCGGCACCGCCGGCGGCCTCGCCGCCGCCTCGGCCGGCTCGTCGCCGCGGGGCAGCAGCCATCCGCGGATCTCGCCGTCGGGGTTGTTCCGGGTCGCGATCTGGACGTAGTACTCGCCCCGTCGCAGCGTCTCCACCTGACTGTCGTCGAGCTCGATCTCGCCCTCGACCCGGCCGGACGCAGCGGCGGTGACGTCGAGGGCGAACACGGCGGGGCCGCGCCGGGCCGGCGGGGCCCGGTGGAGCCGGGCCGCGGTGGCGGGCGAGCTCAACCCCTCGAACGTGCCGCTGACGGTGAGGGTGCGGTCCTCCAGCACCGCCTCGGCCTCGCCCGAGCCCGAGACGTTCGCACGCGTCGCGAAGTCGACGGGCACTATCGAGAGGCGGCCGCCGAAGCGGGCGCCGTCCTGCGCCTGTGCGCCGGGCATGGCAGCCAGCAGCACGGCGATGCAGGCGAGACGTCCGGCCACGAGCCCGCGGCGCCGAGCGGGACAGGCGCCGGCGGGACGGGTGTGCCGGATCGCGGATCCGCGGGGCGACCGCGCCGGCCCCGCCTGACCGCGCGTCCGCCGGTCTCGCCGGGGCTCGTCCAGCGTGGTTCTCGTATGGTCCATCCGTCACTCCCCGACGTCGGCGGTGACCGCGGCGGCCGGCGCCATCCCGGTTGGCGGCGTCTCCGCCGCGGGAGGGTCGGCCGGCGGCAGCTCCGCCAGTATCTCCGCGGTGTGCTCGCCGAGGGCCGGCGGCGGCCGGTCGACGACCGCCGGCGTGCGCGACAGCTTGATGGGATTGCCCAGCGCCCTGATGGCCCCGAGCCGCGGGTGGTCGAGCTCGACCACCATCTCGCGCGCCGCCAGTTGCGGGTCGGCGAGGGCCTCGGCGAGGGAGCGCACCTGGCCGCAGGGGACGGCGTGCGCCCGCAGGCGCTCGATCACGGCGTCGCGGGTCCAGCTCCCGAGCAGCGCGCCGAGGTGGGCCTTCAGCTCGCCCCGGTGCCGCATGCGATCGGTGTTGGTGGCGAAGCGGGGGTCGGTCTCGAGCTCGGGCTGGCCCACGGCCCGGCAGAACTGGCGCCACAGCCGCTGGTTGCCCACCGCGATCATGACCAGCCCGTCGCTCACCTCCAGCGCCTCGTAGGGGGTGAGCGAGTGGTGGTCGTTGCCCTCGCGTCCCAGCTCCTCCCCGGTGGCGAAGAGGACGTTGGCGGGCAGCGCGAGCGTCGAGGTCATCGAGTCGAGGAGGGCGATGTCGACGTGCTGCCCGAGCCCCGTCTCGTCGCGGTCGCGCAGCGCGAGGAGGATGCCGTTCATCGCGTAGAGCCCGGCGAGGAAGTCGGTCATCGCGACCCCGACCCGGGTCGGGGGGCCGTCGGGGGAGCCGGTGACGTGCATGACCCCCGACTCGCCCTGGATGACCGCGTCGTATCCGGGGAGGTTGC
Source organism: Vicinamibacterales bacterium (assembly GCA_965215105.1). Classification (GTDB taxonomy): domain Bacteria; phylum Acidobacteriota; class Vicinamibacteria; order Vicinamibacterales; family UBA8438; genus JAJEEA01. The sequence goes on along the minus strand of OZ244051.1, from coordinate 2,438,804 downwards.
GCTTGGGGCCCTGCTGGCCGTACCCGGTGATCGAGCAGTAGACGAGTTGGGGAAAGTCGCCGCGGATCGACTCGTAGTCGAACCCGAGCTTCCGCAGGCTGCCCGGCCGGAAGTTCTCGATGAGGACGTCGGCGTCGGCGAGGAGGCCCTTCAGGGCGTCGGCGCCGGCCGGGGTCTTGAGGTCGAGGGCGACGCTCCGCTTGCTGCGGTTCAGCCCCAGGAAGAACGTGCTCACGCCGTCCGCGAACGGCGCCCACGCGCGGGTGTCGTCGCCGTGCGAGGGCTCCTCGACCTTGACGACGTCGGCCCCCATGTCGCCGAGCATCATGGCGCAATAGGGGCCGGCCAGCACCCGGGTCAGGTCGACGACGCGCAGCCCATGCAGTGGCGGCATTGCAGGGACGGAATTATATCTCCACCCGGGCGCGGGCTCCCGCCGCTGCTCGCCGCTGCGGTGCGCCGCCCGGCGCGGACCCGGGTGGACCCGGGTGACCCGGGTGTGCCGGAGGTCGCGGATCGAGTACGATCAGCGGATCTGTGCCCGCCGAGGGCCGGTCCCTTGCCGTTCGACGCCGCCATTCGGAGAGACGATGTCAGCTTCCACCATCATCTGGACGAAGATCGATGAAGCGCCGGCCCTCGCCACGTTCGCGTTGCTGCCGATCGTGCGGGCGTTCACCAAGGGGACGGGGGTCGAGGTCGAGACCCGCGACATCTCGCTCGCGGGGCGCATCCTCGCCGCGTTTCCCGACCGGCTGCACGAGGACCAGCGCGTCCCGGACCACCTCGCGGCGCTCGGCGAGCTCGCCCGGACGCCGGCCGCCAACATCGTCAAGCTGCCCAACATCAGCGCCACCGTTCCCCAGTTGCGGGCGGCCATCGCCGAGCTGCAGGGCAAGGGTTACGACGTCCCCGACTACCCGGAGGAGCCGGCGGGGGAGGACGAGCGGGCCGTGCGGGCGCGCTACGCCGCCGTACTCGGATCGGCCGTGAACCCCGTCCTCCGCGAGGGCAACTCCGACCGCCGCCCCGCCCCCGCCGTGAAGCGGTTCGCGCAGAAGCACCCGCACCGCATGATGAAGCCGTGGCCGGCCGACGGGTCGAAGGCCCGGGTCGCCCACATGACGGAGAACGACTTCTTCGGCAGCGAGCGCTCCGTCACCGTCGAGGCGGCGTGCGACGTTCGCATCGAGTTCGTCGACGACGGTGGGGCGGTCACCGTGCTGAAGGAGCGGGTGCCCCTCGAGGCGGGCGAGGTGGTCGACACCGCGGTCATGAGCGTGGCCGCCCTGAGGGCCTTCTTCAGCCGCACCATCGAGGAGGTGCGGGAGGATGGGGCCCTGCTGTCGCTCCACCTCAAGGCGACGATGATGAAGGTCTCCGACCCCATCATGTTCGGCCACTGCGTGTCGGTGTACTACGAGCCGGCCCTGCAGAAGCACGCGGACACCCTGCGGGCAATCGGCGCCAACGTGAACGACGGCGTGGCCGGCGTGCTGGAGAAGGTCGCGAAGCTGCCGGCGGCCGAGCGCGCCGCCGTCGAGGCCGACATCGACGCGGTGTACGCCGGGCGCCCGCCCCTCGCGATGGTCGACTCGCGCAAGGGCGTCACCAACCTGCACGTGCCGAACAACGTCATCATCGACGCGTCGATGCCCAACGTCGTGCGGGACGGCGGCCGCATGTGGAACGCCGCCGACGAGCTGCAGGACACGGTGGCGATGGTGCCCGACCGTTCGTACGCCACCATGTACCAGGCCATCATCGAGGACTGCCGGCAGCACGGGCAGTTCGACCCCGCGACGATGGGCAACGTGTCCAACGTGGGGCTGATGGCGCGCAAGGCGGAGGAGTACGGCTCGCACGACAAGACCTTCACGGGGCCCGGCTCCGGGACCATCCGCGTCGTCGCCGGCGACGGCGCCGTCCTCCTCGAGCAGGCGGTGAGCACCGGCGACATCTTCCGCATGTGCCAGACCAAGGACGAGCCGATCCGCGACTGGGTCCGGCTCGCGGTCAGCCGGGCCCGGGCGTCGGGGGCGCCGGCGGTGTTCTGGCTGGACGAGGCGCGGGCCCACGACGCCCAGATCATCACCAGGGTCCGCGCCTGCCTGCCGGCGCACGACACCGCCGGGCTGGACATCCGCATCCTGAAGCCGGTCGACGCCATGCGCTTCTCGCTCGCCCGGGTCCGCCGCGGCGAGGACGCCATCGCGGTGACCGGCAACGTCCTGCGGGACTACCTCACCGATCTCTTCCCGATTCTCGAGCTGGGGACGAGCGCGCGGATGCTGTCGATCGTGCCGCTCCTGAACGGCGGCGGCCTCTTCGAGACCGGCGCCGGCGGCTCGGCCCCCAAGCACGTCGAACAGATGCTGCGCGAAGGCCACCTGCGCTGGGACTCGCTCGGCGAGTACTGCGCCCTCGTGCCGGCGCTCGAGCTGATCGCGTCGCGGACCGGCAACGCCAGGGCGGCGCTGCTGGCGAAGACCCTGGACCAGGCCATCGGGTCCTACCTCGAGAACGCCCGCTACCCGTCGCGCAAGGTCGACGAGATCGACAACCGGGGCAGCACGTTCTACCTCGCGCTCTATTGGGCCCGGGCCCTCGCGGCCCAGGACGAGGACGCCGAGCTGAAGGCCCGGTTCGCGGCGGCGGCGGCCCGCCTCGCCGAGAGCGAGGCGGCAATCACCGACGAGCTGCTCGCCGCCCAGGGGAGCCCGGTCGACGTCGGCGGCTACTACCGCCCCGACGACGCCCGGGTCGAGCGCGCCATGCGGCCGAGCGCGACCCTGAACGCGATAATCGATGGCCTGTGAGCCGGAGGGCGGGCACGGACTCGGTCGTGACATGGCGGACGCGCCGTCCGCCCCTCCGAAGGGCGGCGCAAGCTCGGACGGCGCCTCAAGTCCGCGGCCGAAAGCACGATTCGGGTGGTTCCGGGGATGGTGCGCCTGGGAGCGGGGGACGAGGGACGAGCTATCGGCGTTTCAAGCCGTGGCCCGCGCGCGACGTCCGGCACCAACTCCACGACCACGAACGAGGCCAGATCTCGCTCCAGCGTCGCAAGCGCCACGTCGCGCTCTCGGGCGTGACATCACCGATGCGCCTCCGGCGAGCGAGCGCCGAAGCGACCTCCACCTCCGACAGTCGGCTGATGGCCGCAGCGTCGCCGGAGGCCAGCAACCGCTCGACGGTATCGCTCCCGCGTTCGCGGACGTACCGCTTGACGAGGGCGCTGGCGTCAAAGAACCGGATCAGAATCGATCCTCCCGATCGTGGGCAAGAGTCTCCGAGAAGAGACCGCCGCGTCCGGTGATCGCGGCGGCGACACGAGGCAGGGAGCCGCCCGTACCGGTCACGACACCTTCCGCGCGCAGCCGCTCGAGCCGCGCCACGATGGACTGTCCGCTCATGTCGACCGGCATGACCCTGGCGACCGGCCGGCTTCCGTCGGGGTCATCCCGACACCTGCCGCCGGTCAGGAACCGGAACCCGCGGCTCGACTACTCGGTGCTCCCGGTGCAGGGGCGGCATGGAGTTCCTCTACAGCCTGCACCGCCTCAACGTCGCCACCGCCCGCGCTCGCCGCCAGTCCAGCACTCCTCACGCCGGACTGCCGCACCCCGGCGCAGATGTGCCAGATCGTGCGCGACCAGCCGGGGGGCAAGGGAGCAGGTCGGCGTCTACCTTGACGAGTCGTCTCGATGTCGCTGTTTCGCGCCCGGCCTCGACCTGTTCGACATGTCGCGGGTCGAGGTGCTGCGCGGCCCGCAGGGGACCCTATTCGGCTCGGGCTTGCTGTCGGGCACGGTGCGCTGCTTACACCAACCAGCCGGTCCTCGGCGTCACCGAGGGGATCGCGGCGGGGGCCGCTGGCCGCGGAACGGGTACACTTGGCGGCCGCCCGCCGAGGGCGTACGGCGGGCCTGGCCCGAGGGCCGCGTGACCCACGCGAGCCTCCGGGGCCAAGCGCGCCCCGGCTTCGTCCCGGCCGAGGGCGGCCAGGCCTCCTCCCCCCCGCGCCGCCGCGGCCGATGGCAGGTCGCGAGCACGGCCGCAAGATTCCGTAGAGCCCCGAACGGCCGCGCCTGACCCCGATAGCGGCCGCCGCCGGTCCGTCGGTACCCGGCGACCGCTATCGAGGCGCTCGAGCCGCAGCGCTCCGGCGTAGACGCGGCGGGTGTTCTCGCCTGACGGAGGCCTTGACGAGGCGGCGCGCAACGGCCTTTTAAACAATATGACCCAGCAACCTGCTACGATGCACAGTAGCGAGGAGGACGCGACACCATGGCGACATACGCGATATGGAACAACAAGGGGGGCGTGGGGAAGAGCTATCTGACGTTTCAGTTGGCCTGCGAGTACGCCCGTGTACACCCAACGGAGCGGGTGCTGGTTGTCGACTTTTGCCCGCAAGCCAACTCTTCCGGCATGCTGCTCGGCGGCATGGAGGCTGGCGAAGCCGTGCTGGAGGATCTGTCGAGTCAGACTCCGCCAAGAACGATCTCTGGATACATCGAGGATCGAATCACGAGTCCCTACTTGGATCCTCACACCGGCCTGAATTACGTCACCGGTGTGTCGTCTAGAAACCAGCACGTTCCCCCGAACGTTGACCTTGTGGCCGGAGATGAGCAGCTCGAAATCCAGGCCTCACGTGTCCTTGCTGCGACCAACCCCGGCCCGTCGGACGCTTGGCGATCTGTACATACCTGGGCCAGTGATCTGATTGAGGACATCAAGAAAGCTTCGGGTCAAGGAAGCACAACTGTGTTTCTCGGCTGCAATCCAAGCTTTGGAATATACACCGAACTCGCCTTGTCCGCTGCGGACAGGTTGATTGTGCCGTTCTCCGCTGATGGGTCCTCCCGCAGGGCAGTAAGAGCCGTCTTGGCACTGGTTTACGGGATCGCGCGCCGACCGGGCGCTCAACAGTCCCAGTACTTTATCAACGCTCAACAGTTCCGCATGCGTATTCCTCGTATATACAGCTATGTCGGCAATCGGCTGACTCAGTACATTCAGTCAGCCGGGGCGTTCAAGACAGTCGTTCAAGAAATCGGCAATGAGATTTGGAGTGTATGGCGTTCGAACCCGAATCTGTTTCACGTGCATCCTGACGGACAGTCTGCTCCAAGTCGACGGAAGGACTTTGAGGCGATGTTCCAAGCAGAAGTGCCTGACGCGAACACGGCCTCGGTCGTTTCGACCTCGTTGGGAATACCAATTTGTGTGCTGCCTGCCGGCCTGAAATCTGTAGCCGGCAGGCAGGTCATGGTGAACCAGAGTCAGTTGGACAGGCAGCAACCCGAAATGCGTGCGCTGGCGGAGTCCATCGAGTAGATGGACGAGGGGGATGTCCGGGGGATGTCCCGACCGAAGCGCTGGCTGCACACGTCCTGCTGCGTGATCGAGCGCTTGCTCGGCAGGTTTCCCCCCGGACAGGTTCTTCTCGCAGCGGGTTAAAGTCGGTAACGCAGTGAAGAGCGATGGGTGCTAGGTGAGGCTGGCCCGGTCCGCGATGACGCACCGCGAACACGTCGGTGTCCCTGGAAGACCGCGACTACGATGGTGGCGCGCCCAGCACCAGTGCGGCATCGAGAATGTCGCTCACGGCCGAAGAAGGCGGCAGAGTCGAGCTGCCTCAGACATCCACGTCCGTACTGCCGCACCGCGGACAGCGCAACGGATTGAGCGGAATGCGGGGATCTCGCGGCTCTCTGGGATCCCGATACTCGGCCCTGCACTCGTACCGGCACTTGCGGCAACGGGCCATGGACTTGACGGTATTCATCCTCTCGCTCCAACAGGGATCCCGAGTGCTTCGCAGTCGTTGATGATGGGAGCAGGCACGCGATGAGCGCATCTACCGCCTCGTCCAGGGAACTTCACGCGTTCTTCAGGACTCTGCTCGTGGGGCGCGCCCTGGCCAACTCTTGGTCGCGCTTCCAGCGGCGCTCGTCCACGATCCGGCGCGCCGAGAGGTCCGGTTTTCGAGCCTCGTTCCGGAACGATGCGGGCTGCCCCCATTGGCGGCCGGGCCGGCCGCGTCCCCGGCGGGGGGCGACCCCGGGGCCGACTGAACTTCGGCATTCCGGGGATCGCGGCGGCGGGGGCTGGCGCGGTCAGACAGTGATCGAGACCCCGTCCCGCCGCGGGTCGCCGGCGCCGCCGAGAACGTCCCCGTGGCGCTCGGCGGTGTGCGCGCCGCCGAAGAACACGCTGCGGCCGTCCCAGACCTGGTGCTCGGGCCACGCGGCCAGCGCCCCGGCGGTTTCCTCGCCGTCGTGCCCCCCCTCGACGCTGAGCAGGGGGCCCTCGACATGGATGCGGGGCGCGCTCACCGCCGCGTCCACGTCCATCCCGTGGTCGACGAGATTCACGATCACCTGCAGGACGGCGCTGCGGATGCGGTTCGAGCCGCCGGAGCCGGTCGCGACCAGCCGGCCGTCGGGCCACCGCAGGGCGCTCGGGGCCATCATCGACGCCATGCGGTGGTCGGGCGGCCAGCGGTGGAAGCCGCCGGGGTTGAGGTCCTCCTCGCCCAGCATGTTGTTCAGCATGACGCCGGTGCCGGGGACCACGCGCCCCGAGCCCTCCCCGTTCGACAGGGTGAGGCTGGCGAGGTTGCCCCGGACGTCGATGACCCCGAGATGGGTCGTGCCCCGGGCCGCCTGCGCCCGTCCCCGGACCTCGTTCCGCCACCGCGCGAGGAGGGCGGGGTCGAGCATGCCCTCGTTCGGGCCCGCGGGCTCTGCATCGTGAGCCTCCGCGCGCGCGGAGCGGGTGGCGCGCATCACGTCGGCGAGCATCGCGACGGCGCGGCCGCTCCCGGGCGGCGCGACCGGCAGCCCGTTCAGCAGGCCCAGGCCGAACCCGATCAGCGCGCCCCCCGCCGAGGGCGGCGGGTTGGTCAGCACCGCGACGCCGCGGTAGTCGAGGGCGAGCGGGCCCGGACCTCGGTGCGGTAGGCGGCGAGGTCGTCGAGGCCGATGAGGCCGCCGTCGCGCAGGTCTTCCACCAGCGCGTGCGCCACCGCGCCGCGGTAGAAGACGTCGTCCCCCTCGACGGCCATCAGCTCGAGGAGGGCGGCGAGGTCCGGATTGCGCAGGCGTTCGCCTTCCTCGATCAGGGCGGGGCCGCCGCGCGGGCTCGAGTAGAGCGCGAGGGCCTCGGGCGTGGCGCCGAGAATGGGCCGCAACAGGTGCAGGAAGCGGGCCTGCAGCGGGGTCGTCACCACCCCGTCGCGCAGGAGGGCGCAGGCGGGGGCGACGAGGTCGGCGGCGGGCAGGGTGCACAGGTCGCGGTGGACGTCGAAGAACCCCCGGACGACGCCCGGCACCGCGACGGTGCCGCGGCCGATGTGGAACTCCTGCCGGGCGGGGCCGAAGTCGACGACGACCGGCTCGAACTCGACCTCGTCCGCCGCGGCCCGCCGCCGCGGGGTCTGCACGAAGAAGTCGTAGACGCGGGGTCGGCCGCCCGCGGGCAGGGCGAGGAGGAACCCGCCCCCGCCGAAGGACGCCAGCGCCGGCTCGCAGGCGCAGGCGGCGCAGAGGGCGGCCAGCGCCGCGTCGAAGGCGTTGCCGCCGGCGCGCAGCACCTCGCCCGCCGCCTCCGCCGTCAGCGCGTGCCCCGCCGCCACGACCCCGCGTCGTCCGCGCATGAAGCGTGATGATACCGAATGCGGCCCGCGGCCCGGGCACGGCACCGCCGCCCGTTCGCCGCTTGTGACGCGTTGGGCGGCCCGGCCCGCCCACGTATAATGGGTGCCTTTCGCCCAGGGAACGGTGCCCGCGACCATGACTGACGCCTACATCTACGACGGAGTCCGCACCCCGTTCGGCCGGCACGCCGGGGCCCTCTCGCCGGTGCGCCCCGACGACCTGCTGGCCGGCCCCATCGCCACCCTGATGGCCCGCAGCCCGTTCCGGGCCGAGGACGTGGAGGACGTCATCGCCGGCTGCACCAACCAGGCCGGCGAGGACTGCCGGAACGTCGCGCGGCGGGCGGGGCTGCTCGCCGGGCTGCCGGTGGAGGTGGCGGGCATGACCGTCAACCGGCTCTGCGCGAGCGGGCTCGCCGCGGTGGTCGACGCGTCGCGCGCGGTCGCCTGCGGCCAGGGCGAGCTGTTCATCGCCGGCGGGGTCGAGAGCATGAGCCGGGCCCCGTTCGTGATGGCGAAGTCGGAGCGGGCCTTCGGGCGCCAGCTCACGGTGCACGACAGCACCCTGGGCTCGCGTTTCTCGAACCCCCGGACCACCGCGCAGTACGGCGACCACGCGATGCCCGAGACGGCCGACAACGTCGCCGCCGACCTCGGCATCACCCGCGCCGACAGCGACCGCTTCGCCCTCGCGTCACAGCAGCGGTTCGCGGCCGCCAAGGCCGAGTGCTTCTACAAGGACGAGCTCGACCCGGTGACGGTGCCGGGGCGGAAGCGCGGAGAGCAGACAGTGGTGGCCGACGACGAGCATCCCCGCCCCGGCACCTCGCCGGACAAGCTGGCGGCGCTGCGGCCGCTCTTCGAGAACGGCGTGGTGACCGCGGGCAACGCCTCGGGCATCAACGACGGGGCCGCCGCCCTCGTGGTCGGCAGCCGCGCCGCCGGCGAGCGGGCGGGGGCGACGCCGCTCGCCCGCGTCGTCTCGGCCGCGGCGGCGGGAGTCGAGCCGCGGGTCATGGGCCTGGGGCCGGTGCCCGCGAGCCGCAAGGCGCTGGCGCGGGCGGGGCTGTCGCTGGCCGACATGGACGTCATCGAGATCAACGAGGCCTTCGCCACCCAGGTCCTGGGTTGCCTGAAGGCGCTGGAGATCGACCAGGACGACAGCCGCGTCAACCCGAACGGGGGCGCCATCGCGGTCGGCCACCCGCTGGGCGCGTCCGGCGCCCGGCTGACGCTGACCGCGGTCCGCCAGTTGCACCGGTGCCAGGGGCGCTACGCCCTCGTGACCCTGTGCATCGGCGTCGGCCAGGGGCTCGCGGCGGTGCTCGAGCGGGTGTCCTGACAGCCCGTGGCTGGAGGCCCCGCTGCATTCGACCGGCGATACATCCTGCCTGACTGCGTTGTTCATCGGTCTCATATGCCCAATATGCTCCCTCGTCACGCCTTGTCAGGCAGGCGCCTCGGCGATCTGCCGGCGCCCTCCGGGCGCGCTGCAACGCGGGGTCTGGCCACAGGCTGTCACAGGACGCCCAGCCATGGCTGACGAGCCCGCCGCCGCGCCCCCCGCATCCCCCGTCCGGCCCTTGCGGCTGCTGGCCCTGGCCGGGATCTATGTCGCCATCGCCCACGTCCTGCCCGCGCCCGAGGGGATCGAGGCGCAGGACTGGCGCCGCGTCGGCGTCTTCTTCGCCACCATCGGGGGGCTGATGCTGCAGCCCATGCCCGGCTCGCAGGTCGTGCTGGTGGGCATCGCGGGCATGATCGTCCTCGGCGGCCTGCCCATGGACCGGGCGCTGAGCGGCTACTCGGCGCCGACGGTGTGGATGGTGCTGATGGCCATGCTCATGTCGCGCGCCCTGCGCGACTCGGGGCTCGCCCGCCGCATCGCCCTGTGGTTCATCCGGGCCATCGGACGCACGTCGCTCGGGCTCGGCTACGCCATGCACCTGACCGACCTCACCCTCGCCACCGGGGTGCCGTCGATCACGGCGCGCTCGGCGAGCATCGTCTTCCCCATCGCCCGCAGCATCAGCAGCCTCTACAAGTCGCATCCCGGCCCGTCGTCGGCCATCCTCGGCACGTTCCTGATGACCTGCATGTACCAGGGCAGCGTCATCGCGTCGGCGATGTTCTACTACAGCAGCGCCGCCAACCTGCTGCTGGGAGAGCTGGCGGCGGAGTACGCGGGGGTGACCATCACCTGGGCGAGCTGGTTCACGGCGGGCCTCCTGCCCGGGCTGGTGGCCAGCGCCGTCGTGCCGTGGCTGGTGTACCGGGTGATGCCGCCGTCGCTGAAGAAGACTCCGGCCGCGGCCGAGTTCGCCGACGAGCAGCTCGCCGAGCTCGGCCCCGTCCGCGGCCGCGAGGCGGTGGTGGGGGGGGTGTTCGTCGGGCTCATCGGCTTCTGGGTCCTCTCGTCCTACGTGAGCTGGCTGTCGCCGACGCTGGTCGCCCTGCTCGGCATCGCGGTGCTGTTCACGACCCAGGCCCTGACCTGGGACAGCGCTCTCTCGGAACGCTCCGCGTGGGACATCTTCGTGTGGTACGGCGGCCTGCTGATGATGGGCGGCGTGCTGAACGACACCGGGGTCGCGACCCTCTTCGCCGAGTGGTTCGGCTCGTGGTTCACCGGCGTCCCCTGGCCCGTCGTCTTCGTCGCGGCCCTCGTCATCTACTTCTACGCGCACTACTTCTTCGCGAGCACCACCGTCCACGCCCTCGCCATGTACCCGCCGTTCCTGGCCCTGCTCGTCGGGGTGGGGGCGCCGGCCCCGGTGGTGGTCTACAGCCTCGTCTTCATCAACAACCTGACGGCGGGGCTGACCCACTACGGGACCACGACCTCGCCGATCATCTTCGTCGAGGGCTACGTCAGCCTGAAGGACTGGTGGCGGGTCGGCTTCCACGCCTCGGTGGCGAACCTGGCGATCTGGATCCCGGTGGGGCTGCTGTGGTGGAAGATTCTCGGGCTGTGGTGACGCGCGCGGGCAGGACGAGCCGCCGGCAGCGGCAGCGCCGGGCGCGCGGCGGGGGCGCTGCAACGCCCGGCACGATTGGCCGGCGGGGCGGCGCTCCGAAGCGATGACGCGGCCGCGGGGGATCGCTGCCGGTTTGGAACGGGGGGACACGCCATGACCCGATGCAACTCGCAAAGGCGGCGAGCGGGACGGTGGGCGGCGCTGGCCGCCGCGTGGTGCCTCGCGGCGGCCGGCGGCGCAGGCACCGGGGTCTTGGCGGCGTGCGGCAGCGGCGCCCAGCCCGGGCCGGTGGACCTGCTGGTGACGGGCGGGCGGGTCATGGACCCCGAGAGCGGTCTGGACGCCGTCGCCAACGTCGCCGTGCGCGACGGCGTCATCGTCGCCGTCGGCGACGAGCGGCCCGAGGCGCGCGAGGTCCTCGATGCGACCGGCCTCGTCGTCGCTCCGGGGTTCGTCGACCTCCACGCCCACGGCCAGGACCCGGAGAGCCGCCGCTACCAGGCCCGGGACGGCGTCACCACCGCGATGGAGCTGGAGATCGGCGTCTATCCCGTCGACACCTGGTACGCCGAGAACGAGGGGCGGGCGCTCATCAACTACGGGGCGACGGTCAGCCACCAGGGCGCCCGCCGCGAGGCGTTCGGCGCGGTGGTGACGGCGCGCAACGACGAGGGCACCTTCACTCTCGGGCGCGGCGGCGCCTACCTCTACGAGGAGGCCTCCGAGGAGGAGGTGCGCCGGGTGGCCCGCCTGATGCAGGCGGGGCTCGACCAGGGCGCCCTCGGCTTCGGGTTCGGCGTCGCCTACACGCCGGGGGCGAGCCACGAGGAGATCTGGCGCCTGTTCGCGGCGGCGGCGGAGCGCGGGGCGCCGGTGTTCATCCACCTCCGGTCGGCCGGCGCGTTCGCGAGCCGCGAGGCCATCGCGCCGTTCCAGGAGGCCATCGCCAACGCCGCCGCCACCGGCGCCTCGCTGCACATCGTGCACATGAACAGCAGCGCCGGCGAGTCGGCGCCGGCCGCCCTCGAGCTGATGCGGGGGGCGCGGGCGCAGGGGGTCGACGTGACCACCGAGGCCTACCCCTACACGGCCAGCGCGAGCCTCATCGAGTCGGCCCTGTTCGACGGGTGGCGGGGCCGGTCGCCCGGCTACTACGCCCGCCTGCAGTGGGTCGAGACCGGCGAGCGGCTGACCGAGGAGTCGTTCGGCCGCTACCGGGAGCAGGGCGGCTGGGTCATCACCCACGGCCGCTCCGAGACCACCAACGAGTGGATCGTCGCCCAGCCCGACGTCATCGCGGCCAGCGACGGCATCCCCTTCACCGAGGGCCGCTCCCACCCCCGCGGCGCCGGCACCTTCGCCCGCATCCTCGGCCACTACGTCCGCGACCGCGGCGTCCTGTCGCTGATGGACGCCCTCCGCAAGATGACCCTGCTGCCGGCGCGGCGCCTCGAGGCGGTGACCCCGCAGATGGCCGCGAAGGGACGCGTCCAGGCCGGGGCCGACGCCGACCTCGCGCTCTTCGACCCGGAGACGGTCATCGACCGGGCGACCTACGACGCGCCCGACCGCTACTCGGACGGCATTCGCCACGTCCTCGTCGGCGGTACCTTCGTGGTCAGGGACGGGGAGCTCGTGGAGGGGGTGTTCCCGGGCCGGCCGATCCTGGGGTCGGGGTCCGGGGAGTCCGTTCCGTAGGGCGGCGCCGACTCCCGGACAGCCGGGCCGGGAGGTCAGGTCACTTGAGATCGACGAGGCTCACCTTGACGAGGCGATAGCCCACGAGATCGACGACGGCCTGGGCCTGCTCGAGTACTTCCGTTCCTGCTTGGGTGGCTGCGCACACGATGAGCCTCAGGCCGCCCCTGGGAACTCGTCGCCCCGGCCTGAAGAGGCTGTCGACCGCCGAGTCTGGCTGCGGTCCTGGTCGGCGGCTCCTGGCGATGGCGGGCTCAATCCGCCCGCAGCGTCGCGAGGGGGTCGATCTTCGCCGCGCGGCGCGACGGCACGAGACAGGCGAGGAGAGCCGCGCCGGCCAGCACGAGACCCGTCAGGGTGAACACGACGGGGTCCATCGGACTGACCTCGACGAGGAAGCCGGCGACGAGCGGCGTCGCCGCGCCGGCCGCGACGGCGCCGAGGGCGAGGCCGAGCGCGGCGAGGACCAGGCCTCGGCCGAGGGCGAGCCGGGTGATGGCGGCCGGCGTCGCGCCGAGGGCCGCGCGGATGCCGAACTCCTGCCTGCGCCGGGCCACCGCGTGGGACACCACGCCGTAGAGCCGACGGCGGCGAGAAGCAGGCCGAGCATTCCGAACGAGCCGATGACCGCGACGCCGCCGCGCGCGAGGGCCAGCAGCCCCAACGAGCGCACCACGGTGTCCATGCGGCCGGCCTCCAGTATCGCCAGGGTCGGATCGTGCCGGCGGACGGTCTCCGTGACCATCGGGAGCAGGGCGCTCGGCGGTCCGTCCACGTGCACGTGCAGCGTGGCCGACAAACTGAACCGGGGCCCGAACGGGAAGAGGACGAACGGCGGTTGCTCGAACGGCAACCCTGACATGTGTGCGTCGCGCGCGACCCCGATCACTTCGAACGGTGCGCCGCGCGTCCGGGCGATCCGTCGCCCGACCGCCTCCTGCCCCGGCCAGAGCTGCCGCGCCGCGCGTTCGCTGACGACCGCCACCCGGCGGTCGCCCGCCCCGTCTTCCTCACGAAAACCGCGTCCCTGGAGCACCGGAATGCCGAGGGTGTCGAAGAAGCCGGGGTCGACGATGTTCACGGCGACCCTCGCCGCGTCGGGCTCCGGCGCGGTGCCGCCGTCGAGGGTGAACACGCGGTTCCAGACCCGGCCCAGCCGCACCGGCGCTCTGTGCGCCCAGCTCGCCGACCTGACGCCGGGCAGGGCGCCGACCTCGTCGGCGATCTCGCGGTACAACGCATGGGCCTGTTCGGGGTCGTACCCCTGCGCGAGCGGATCGACGGACAGCACCAGGAGATCGTCGGTCCGGAAACCGAAGTCGATCGCGCCGGCGTTCCTGCTGCTCTGCACGAAGAGGCCCGCGCAGACCAGCAGCAGCATGGAAACCGCGACCTGGATCATGACGAGGCCGTTCGTCAGGCGCCTTCCCGGAACGCCCCCGCCGGAGTCGCGGCCGCCGGAGCCGAGGGCGCGCGCGAGCTCGAACCGCGTCGAGCGCAACGCCGGCGCCAAACCGGCGAGCAGGCCGGCGACGAGCGCGATCGTCGCCGTGAAGCCGAAGATCCGCCAATCCACGGGCAGATCAGGCAAGGCGATCGCACGGTTGAGTTCCGTCGCGGCGCGGGCCATCAGGAGATCGGCGGTCCAGAGCGCGGCGAGTCCGCCGCCGACTCCACCCACCAGCGCCAGCAGCACGCTCTCGGTGAGCAACTGCCGCACGAGCCGTCGCCGGGTCGCACCCAGCCCCGCGCGCAGGGCCAGCTCCTGCCGCCGCGCGATGCCGCGGCCGACCAGGAGGGTGCCGACGTTGGCGACGGCAACGAGCAGCACGAGCGAGGCCAGGCCCATCACCACGGTCATGAGGGGGGCGGTGTGTCGCGACGCACCGACGAACGGTCTGGCGTCGCGCTCGGACACGACATGAAGCTCGCTGTGGCGGCTGGCGTCCGGGTGCTCCTCGGCCAGAGCGTCGGCGAGCACGTCGAGCTGCGCGGCCGCCTCGGCGACGCTCACGCCGGGCCGCAGGCGTCCGGTCAGGAAGAACTGCTCATCGATCCGGTCCGTCAGCAACTCGTCCATCCGTTCCGGTTCGACGAGCTCGCCCTCCGTGGCAGGGACGAACGCCTCGACGGGGGCCAGGCCGTTGACGCCGGCGAATGGCTCCGGCGTGACCCCGATGATGGTCATGCCGACCGGACCGAGACGCACGACCTTCCCGAGGACCGCCGCGTCCCCACCGAACCGCGTCTGCCACGCGTGATGCGTCAGCACGACGAACGGCGCATCGCCGGGCCGGAGCCCTTCATCGGCGAGAAGCGTGCGGCCGTGCTCGGCATCCACCTGCAGGACGTCGAAGTAGTTGTCGCTCACGTACTCGATCCGGACGCGCTCGGCCGCCCCGCCGTCGATCGACAACAGCCCCTCCGCCAGGGTGTAGGCGGCCAGACCCTCGAAGACGTCGCTGCGCTCCCGGTAGTCGAGGTACTCGGGATACGACAGCTCGTGCGGGAACTCCGCGCTATGCTCGTCGAGCTGCGCCACCATGACGAGCTCCTCCGGGTCGGGCACCGGCAGCGGCTGGAGGAGCAACCCGTTCATCACCGTGGCGACCGCCGCCGTGGCCCCGATGCCGATCGACAGCGTCAGCGCCGCCGTAGCCGTGAATCCGGGGCGCCGGGCCAGGCCCCGCACGCCGATGCGCAGATCGGTCCGCAGGTCGTCGAGCCACGGCAAGCCGCGCTGGTCTCGCAGCGCCTCCATCGCCTGGGGCAAGCCGCCGAGGTGTGCGCGCGCAAGCCGCGCGGCCTCGGCCGGCGAGTGGCCCTTCCCGCGAAGCTCCTTCTCCGCCATCTCGAGGTGGAAGCGCAGCTCGCCCTCGAGTTCCCGATCTGTCGCGTTACGCCGGAGCGCGCCCCACAGACGATGCAGCCATTCGCGAAGGACTCTCATCGTGACTCTCTTCGTCCGCATGCCGCGTCCCCGGTCGGCCGCCGGCCGCCGTCGCGGGCAAGACCAGCGGCGCCCCACCGCGCAGTCGTGTGTCACCGACCGCGGTCCGCTATCGCCGCCGGTTCCCGAAAGAGCGCGTCGATGATGGAGACCATCCGGTCGAGGCCGCGCTTCTCGGCGGCCGCGTGCCGCCGCCCGGCCGGGGTGATCCCGTAGAACCGGGCGCGCCGGTTCTTCTCGGTCGTGCCCCATCGCCCCCGCACGAGGCCGCGCTGCTCCAGCCGCATCAGCGCGGGATAGAGCGTGCCCATGTTGAGGACGAGGGCGCCGCCGGAGATCTGCTCGAGCCTGGCCGCGATCGCGTAGCCGTGCGACGGGCCGAGCGCGACCAGCGTCTGCAACACCATCAGGTCGAGGGTGCCGCGAAGGACCTCCGTCTTCGAGGGCTTTGTATTCGACATTCCAATGGAGCGTATCAGTGCATCATTGGGATGTCAAATGGAATAATCCGGGCTCCGGTGCGCGGGGGATAGGAGTCAAGCGGGTGCGAGGCGCGGGGAGCGGTCTGCGGTGCCACGGACGTCGGCAGCTACGGCGTCACCGTCAGTGGATGATCCACGAGCCGCCGATCCGACGTGAGAAGCTTCAGCTCCTCTTCCTGGGCCTGCACCAGCAGAAGCTCGTCGAACGGGTCTCGGTGGGGGATGGGGACCGCCAGCCTCGTGGCGGCGTGCGTCACCGCCATGGGCAGAAAAGTCACGCCCTGCCGTCCGAATGCGGTGATGACGTCTTCGGGATCGAAGCGGCTCTTGCGGGCGCCGGATGCGTGTCGAGAGTGGAACTTCAGTCGCATCTCCCAGATCGACACCGCGCTCACGTAGAGGTGGGCCGCATGCGCTTCGAAGAAACGGCGCTCGGTGTCGGAGAAGCTGCCGCCCGCCGCCATGAACCGGTAGAGATAGAACGTGTCGAGGAGGATGTGCACGGTTCGCCGCCTACTCGTCCTCGAGGCCCAGCACCCGGCGGCTGAACGCGGGGTCGTTGAAGGCGGCCCTCCACTCCGCCACCTCTTCCTCCGAAGCGTCTCCTTCGATGCCGAGCTCCCGGAGAGTCTCCGCCAGCTTCTCGAAGTCGATCGGCCGGCGCGGGCGGCAGCGCACGAGCTCGGCGGCGGGGACGCCGTGCTTCGTGATCACGACGCGCTCGCCCTTCTGGGCGGCGGCGATGAGCTCCGACAGCCGCGCCTTGGCTTCACGTACGGCAAGTTCCATGTGGGGGCGTCTCCTCGTCCAGTCGACGTCGATCCACTATACAGCCGGCTTGGGGGAGAAACAAGACTACAGCGTGACTACAGCCCACGCTACGGATGCCGTCGGGTTGCGGGGCCGTGCCTCGGCCCCGGTCTGGCAGGGTCTCACGCCGGTTGGTCCCCCCCGGGGGGGCGCGGCGGCGGCGGACGGGGATGGGGGAGTCCATCGAGCAATCCGGGCCGGCGGACGGTCAGACGGCGGGGCGCGCAGTCGCGGTCATGCTCTTGCCGCGCCTCCCGTCCGGGTCATGTTCTTGCCGCGCCTACTGTTCTCGTCGTCGGTTCGGTGACCGCGGACTCCGGGGTCAGCAGGGCCTCCAGCCGCGCACCCGCGGCCACCGCGTCCGCTGCGCCGATCTCGAGCAGCCGGTGGATGTAGTCGGGCTGGAACATCAGCAGGCTCAGCAGGTCGGGGCTCGTCGTCTCGCGCGACCCGAGGCCGCGGGTCATGTAGCGGAACGCCCGCGGGAGCTGCGGCTCGAACTCGAGCGACAGCCGGCCGAGGTCCTGCGACGGGCGGATGACGACGAGCTCGACGGGATGCAGGCCCTGCCGGCGGTGGGGAGGCAGGTCCCGGATCAGCGAGTTCAGGCGCTGCAGGGTCAGCCCGTCGTGATCGAGGTCGTCGAGGAACATCGCGTTGAGCAACTGCCCGCCGATCTGGGCCGGCGGCGGGTAGTCGCGGATGACGGGCCGGCTCGCCTCCTTGGTGATGCCGCGGTGGCGGTTCGAGACGGCGAGGATGCGCCGGGCGCCGAGGTGGATGGGGGC
Source organism: Vicinamibacterales bacterium (assembly GCA_965215105.1). Classification (GTDB taxonomy): domain Bacteria; phylum Acidobacteriota; class Vicinamibacteria; order Vicinamibacterales; family UBA8438; genus JAJEEA01. Next base: position 2,421,429 of record OZ244051.1, on the reverse strand, counting down.
CGAGCAGGGGGCCATCATCCGGATGCCGCCGTCGCCGTGCCAGCCGTCGTCGAGCCGGACGGCGGGAAAGAAGAGGGGCAGGGCGGCCGAGGCCATGACGTGCTCGACGGTGATGGCGGCACTGCGGCCGCGCCGGTAGGGGCGGTTCCAGTCCGCGAGGTCCCCGCCCTGCACCCAGATCACCGACTGCCCGGTGCTGTAGCTGCTGGTGGAGACGGCGAGCGACCGCAGCCGGCCCGCCGCGAGGTTGCGGGCGATGCCCGCGATCTCGCCCTTGTGGTTGGGCTTGAGCCGCTCGTGCAGGGAGGCGCGGAGGGGCGCGGTGTCGAGCAGCCCCCGCACCCGCGGCGCGAACGTGGCGCCGCCCGACAACAGCCGGACGCTCCAGCGCGCGACGAGGCCGGCGAGCGAGCCGGTGTCGACCCGGAACACGCGGTCCACCCGCTGGCCCCGCCAGTGCTCGACGAGATCGCCGATGGCCTCGGCCAGCGACCCTTCCCGCGCCGCCAGGTAGGTCGCGTTGATGGCGCCGGCCGACGTGCCCACGAGGATGGGGAACCGGGCCGTCGGGTGGCGCCGGATCAGCTCCCCCAGGAACCCGACCTGATAGGCGGCGCGGGCGCCCCCGCCGACGAGGACGAGGGCGAGGTCGTCCCGCGCGGGCGGAGATGCATCCGGCGAGCCGGGTGAGGAGGGCTTGTCCACGAGACGATCGGCGGAGCGTCGGGTGTTCGGTCGCGGAACTGCCCTGACGCCCGGCGAGCCGGGTTGGTGCGGTGGCGGCGCGGGGTGCGGTCGCAGCGCTGTGCGCCGATGGGCCCGGCGGCAGGCCGTCGCGGAGAAGGCCTGCCGCCGGAACGAACGCCTGCCGCGCCCCGTTCCACGGCCGGGGCGTGGAAGGCGCTTCTGCGGCGGTCCGCTAGTGCGCCAGTGGGTCGGGGCGAATCTGGAACTTCACCAGGTTCCCCTGCGTGCCCTTGCCGCCCTCCGAGTGCCACACCGCGTTGGTGCCGTAGTCGGCCCACACCGCCCGGCCCTTCCACCCCGCGTCGGGATCGTCGATGCGGCCGTCCATGCCGCGGGAGTAGAAGCCCATCGGGTACGGCACCCGCAGGATCACGAACTCCTCCTCGTCGGGGAGGAACGCGAGCAGCGAGTCCGACGTGCTGCCGGTGGCGATGGGCACGTTGGGCCCGAGCCCCAGGGTGTCGTGCTGGTCGACCCAGTTGTAGTAGTGGAAGTCGGCGCTCCCGTGCGTGGCGACCCCCTTCATCTGGGGTCCCGGGGTCGCGTGCAGGGTCCACCCCTGGGGGCAGTGCTGCCCGGTGGCGGTGGGCCCGTTCAGCACGTCGCACCGGCTGCGGTCGAAGCTGGCCATGTGCCCGCTGCCCGACAGGGCCGTCCACACGACGCCGTCGGTGCCGATGTCGACGCCCCGCGGCGAGAACCCCTGGATCGGCGCGTCGGGGTTCTCGAACGGCGGCTGGTAGTACTCGGCGATGCACGTCTCGGGCGGGTTGTCGCCCAGCTCGAGCCGCACGATCTGGCCGGGCACGCCCCCCGAGGCGGCCCACACCACGCTGTCCGCGGTCGGGTCGGGGACGATGCCGTACCACCCGCCGCCCATCTCCTTGTCGAGGGCGGGGTCGAGGTCGCCGGCGCGGCCCACCCATTCGGTGATGCGGCCGTCCCCGTTGGTGTCGACGACGATCGGGCACCAGCCCTGCGCGGCCTGCGCGTCGCCGGTCTCCTCGTAGACGTCGACGTCGAGCCAGCCGATGACGGGGCCGACCGAGCTGAGGTACAGACGCTCGCCGTCCTCGTAGCCGAACTGCAGGTGGTGGGTGTTGAAGCAGGTGTCGATGAGCTCGACGTGCTCGGTCGCCGGGTCGTACCAGGCGACGTGCCGCGCCGCCCGGTTCAGCGGATAGTGCTGCGCATAGGGGTTGTCCGAGCCCTCGCGGCACCACGCGGGGTTGCCGGGGCCGCGGATCTGGTGGGTCATCCACACCCGCCCCTCCGCGTCCATCATCGGGTTGTGCGGGTTCCCCGGGTTGTTCCAGACGAGCTCGTCGCCCCAGTAGATGGAGGGCTCCAGGTTCTCCTGGTCGATGTAGGACCGGAAGTCGCCCTCGCCCGGGGTGTCGCGCACCGGCAGGACCACCTCGCGCGCCTCGTTGGTGCGCGGGTCCACCCACACCAGCTTGTCGTTGGCGAACTCGACGCCGTAGACGGGGCCGCCCGCGTTGACCGTCGGGTCCCGCTTGTCGGTCGCGATCTCGTCGTGGATGTAGCCGGTCGGGCCGCCCCACTCCCACAGCGTCAGCACCACGTTGCGCTCGCGCCCCCGTGGTCGCGGCGGCGGCGGGGGCACCTCGCCGGCCATGATGCGGTCGGTCCAGTCGGCGTACATCGCGACGGCGCGCTCCGCCCCGAAGCGGCGCAGGTAGCCGTCCATCAGGGCGCCCCGCTGGCCCACGCGGACGCGGTGCGCCCACGCCGCCTCGGTCGAGTCGAAGTCGCCGGGGTTCAGCACCTCGCGGGTCGCCAGGTTCCCGAGCTGGTGGCAGAGCTGGCAGCCCTGCTTCAGGCCGTCGATCCACGCCGCCTGGTGGCGCATGCCCGGCGAGATACCGTTGCCGGCGTCGCCGGTGCCGGGGAACTCGTCCTCGGCCGGCACCTCCACCAGCGAGTACCAGTAGTTGGCGGGGTAGACCTGCGCCGCCTCGCGCGCGTCCGCGGCGGGGACCGCGTCGAGGTCGAGCGAGTCGCCGGGCCGGCTGGCGACCGGCTCGGAGTCCCGCAGGCCGTAGCCGCGGACCCAGACCTCGTAGGCAGCCTCGGGCAGGTCGGGCAGCACGTAGCGCCCGGCGTCGTCGGTCACCACGATCTTGCGGAACCGGGTGTCGAAGTCGTCGGTCTCGGCGATCACCCACACCCCGGCCTCGGGTCCGTTCGGGCTCCGCACCACCCCGCCGATGTTGTCGGCGTCGAGCGGCCCCTGGGCCGTCGCCGCCACTCCGAGCCACAGCGCCGTCGTGGCCGCGATCACCAGCGCCGCCATGAGCGCCGGCAGGCCCCCGATACCGCGTATCAGTCGCGTCTGCATCGTGTCGTCCCCCGTGGATCGTCTTCGGGAACCCGGCACCCTCATCGGGGACCGTGGTCCGGATCCTGCTCAGACTTGTAGCACGTCCGCGATTCCGATGCCAACGGCGCCGGTCTGAGTTTTCCACCCGGCAGGGCCGGACCCGCGTATGGATGAAACAGGTATCGTGTAGGGGCTTGGCGCTGGCCCAGAGGTCGGCTTTTCCTTGGTGCCGAGAGCTCGTGTCTGAGTTGGACCGGGAGTCCCGCGAGCACCCCGTATTGCGAGACCGGCTTGTCCGGTGAGCGCGTCCAGTAGATTGCGTATCTGCGGACTCCACGCCAGCGCCCTTGCGATCAGGAGGTGACGGATGGAAGTCTTGCATCGTCGATGCGCCGGGTTGGATGTGCACTCGCGGCAAGTGACCGCGTGCGTGCGCGTGGCGGCGGGTAGTACGGTTACGACCGAACACCGCGAGTTTGCGACCACGACGGCGGGCCTGTTCGAACTGTCGGCGTGGCTGACCGAGGCCGGCTGCACGCACGTGGCGATGGAGGCGACCGGCGTGTACTGGAAACCGGTGTGGCACATCCTCGGAGACGAAGAGTCGTTGACGCTGGTGCTCGCCAACGCGCGGCATATCCGAAATGTTCCGGGCCGCAAGAGCGACCAGAAGGACGCGGCCTGGATCGCCGACCTGCTGGCGCACGGGCTGATTTCGGGCAGCTTCGTGCCGCCGGCCCCGATTCAGGAACTGCGCGACCTGACGCGGACCCGCAAGCAACTCGTCGCTGAGATCGCGCGGCACACGCAGCGGCTGCAGAAGACACTCGAAGACGCGAACGTGAAGCTGACGCGCGTGGTCACCGACATCCTGGGCGCCAGCAGCCGGGCGGTCCTCGCGGCGCTCATCGCCGGGGAGACCGACCCCGAGCGGCTGGCCGATTGCACCACCGGGCGCCTGAAGGCCGGCCGCGCGGACATCGTCGCCGCGGTGCACGGCCGGGTGACGGCGCATCATCGCTTCCTGCTGGAATTGCATCTGGCGCAGATCGACGCGCTGAGCGCCACCGTGCAGAAGGTCGAGCGGCAGGCCGACGAGGTGCTGCGCCCTTTTCGCGAGGCGGCCGACCGGCTGACGACGATACCCGGGGTCAGTGAGACGGTCGCGCGGGTGATCATCGCCGAGGTCGGCGTGGACATGACGCAGTTTCCCAGTGCGGGCCATCTGGTCTCGTGGGCGGGCCTGTGCCCGCGCCTGGACGAGAGTGCGGGCAAGCGCCGCTCGACCCGGATCCGTCATGCGACCCCGTGGCTGAAGACGGCGCTGGTCCAGGCCGCGTGGGCGGCGACACGGAAGAAGGACAGCTACCTGCAATCCCAATTTAGGCGCCTCAAAGGCCGGCGCGGCCCGAAGAAGGCGATCATCGCGGTCGCCGCCTCCATGCTGACCGCTGTCTACTTCATGCTCCGCGACGAGACGGACTACCGCGACCTCGGCGGTCGCTACCTGGCCGACCGCGACAAGGAGCGCGCCAAGCAGCGCCTCCTGCGGCGGCTGCACGATCTCGGCGTCGTTGTCGAAGTGAAGGCCGCCTGAATCCGTGATCAACACGTGAGTTCCCAGTAGCAGGGGCGCGGTTGGGTCTCTCATCTTCCCCTGGAGGACGCCGTGGGGGTAACGGCGAAGCCCGAGACAGATGACCGGACCGCTGTCTTGCGGTAGATTGGAGTGTGCCGAATGCCGTGAGGGGGACTCAGTGATCACATCTTCAGAATTGCTGTCCCGGTTCGCCGACGCGGCGGATACGCCGGCCCGGCGCGCGGTCCTCATCGATCTCATCAAGGCCAAACAGCTTCACAAGGCCGTCACCACCGAGTCGTTGCGGCGCGGGCTCGAGCGGCTTGCCGCTTCGGCAAGGGATGACAGAGAAGACGTGGAGCGATTGCTCGCGGTGGCCACGTTGCAGCGGGCCGCCGCGTCGGCGCCGCCGATCAGGAAGGCGGTCAGGTCGCTCATGACCGACGCCGTCACCCGGCCGCTGTCCAGTCTGCACGAACTGCCAGACGTCGACGATCGGCTGTACGCAGCGAAGTCGTGGCGCGTGGTGCCTTCGGCTTGGAGCCCCGACGTGCTCGCTACAGCCGCGGCGATCGAGGAGTCGGGCGAAGCCGCTCGGAGAGAGTGTGTCGAGGGTCTCGTCGAACTTGCCGGCGATATCTCGGAGGCGATTTCGGTTCTGAGGAAGGCGCTCTTGGCCGTCAAGTTCGACACGAAGAAGCCGGGTGACAGTCTGGGGCGTCGGGTGACCCGTGTGATCGGTGCGTTGACGGCCGTGCTCTCGGGAACAGAAAAGCCCGTGGGCGATAACGCTGGACGCGAGCTGAGCGAACTCCTGGATCGGGGATTCCGTGTCGTCGGGCGGCCTGAATCGGCGGTGGTGCGCACAGCCGTCGTAGAACAGGCGGCCGTGCTGACGCATGCGATCGTCCGGGCCGATTTCTCACACGCAGACAGGGACAAGACGTACGAGGCGATGTCTGTGGTGAGCGAGTGGTTTGCCGCACATGAGTGGCAAGAAATGTGCATGTCCTCGAAGGCGATCTCGCGCGTCAGGCAGGACGTGCAGAAGTCGCTCCTGTCGTTGGCGCGGCGCGACGAGACCGACAACCGTCTCCGGCAGGCGCTGGCGACGGTGGCGGGCTCGCGCGAGAAGGCGGACGCGATCTGCCGGGCGATGGCGGTCGAGCACCCCGGGATCCCCGACGACGCCCGGGATTGGCTGGCCGGCGTGTCGAAGCGCACATCTATAGCCAGCGCCGTCGAGAGCCAGGAGCGTTCCATCGACGAAGTGCTCGCCGAACTGCACATCGCGATGACGCGGCTAGCCCGGGCCACGGACCGGGTAAGGTCGGACGTGTTGCCGGAGGTCGCCATCGTGCTGCCGCAGCAGGAGCGGGCGCTGTCGCGGCTGGCTGGGCTCGTGGGCGCCATGGACAACAAGCTGAGTCTGGCCGTGAAGTGGCGGTCGTTGCGTCTACGCGGAACGGTGGGCGAGGAAGTCGAGTACTCTCCGGTGGAACACCGGCTCGACGCCGGCGTACGCAGCCGGCACGTGCGCCTGTTGACTCCGGTGGTGGAGCGCATCAGCGAAGACGGCGTGCCACGGGTCGTGCTGAGGGCGACCGTCGAGCCGGTTGGCGATCCGCGGGCACAGGCGGTTGGAGCGTCGGCCTGATGGCCTCGGCTCGAGTCTGGACCAAGGGAATCGTTCATGGCAAGACAGCGCTCTATCATCCAGGTGTATCCGAGACTGGCGGTGGCGATGGGCGGAGCCCTGAAGACGCGGCTCGACGAGAGGAACGCTCTGCCCGAGTGGATGGGCGGGGAGTTGCGGCCGGGGCGGTTGGAGAGCTTCGCCACGAAGGGCGTTTGACCCATTGGCGTCGAGTCTGGCCGAAAGCCCCCTTGACGGGATAGACCGGGGACGTCGACGCGGAACATGCGATCGGTGATGGGGAGCGCGCGTCGCGCGGGGCCCGCGCGGCAGGTCGGCGCGGTCAGGCTGCCGTCAGAACCGGCGGCCGGCTCCGGCAGCCGGTGGCCTGCTCGAAGGCGTGTGCGATCTGCAGCACGCCGAGATCGTCACAGGGACGGCCGACGATCTGCAGCCCCACCGGCAGGCCGGCCGGCGTGAACCCGCAGGGCACCGAGATGGCGGGGAGGCCGGTCGCGCTGACGAGGTAGCACGACTTCATCCAGTCGAGGTAGGTGGGCAGGGCCTGGCCGGCGATCTCCGTCACGTACGGCTGGTCGACGTCGAACGGCGCGACCTGGGCCACCGTCGTCGCCAGGAAGTCGTGCTCGGCGAACCACGCGCGGAGGCGGCGGTGGAGGGCGGCGCGCCGGCGCTCGGCCTCGGCGAGCTGGGGGCCCCGGAGGGCGCGGCCGGCCTCGATGTTCCAGACCACGGTGTCCTTGAGGACGCCGGGGTGGCGGTCGAGGATGGGGCCGAACGCGAGGTCGAAGTACCAGGCCCGCCAGGTGGTGAAGACCTCGTGGGCGCCGTCGAGGTCCGGGGCGCTCTCGTCGGTGACGCATCCGAGGCCCTCGAGGGCGGCCCGGCCGCGCGCGAGGACGGCCAGCACCTCGGGCTCCACCGGGAGGACGGCGAGGTCGGGCGACCAGCCGATGCGGACGCCGGTGAGGTCGCGGTCGAGGGCGTCCCGGGTCGCGACGGCCGGCACCGTCAGCGACAGCGGCGCCCGCGGGTCGGGGCCCGCGACGGCGTCGAACAGCAGGGCGGCGTCGCCCACGGTGCGGGCCATCGGGCCGTGGACGTGGAACGAGAACCACGGGGCGGCGCTGGGCCAGCGCGGCACGCGTCCCGACGAAGGGCGGAACCCGACGACGTTGCAGAAGCTGGCGGGGTTGCGCAGCGAGCCCCCGAAGTCGCTGCCGTCGGCGATGGGCACCATGCCGGTGGCGAGGGCGACGGCGGCCCCGCCGCTGCTGCCGCCGCACGTCTTCGACAGGTCCCAGGGATTGCGGGTCGCGCCGAACACCTCGTTGAAGGTCTGCGAGCCGGCCCCCAGCTCCGGCGTGTTGGTCTTGCCGACGGTGATGGCGCCCGCCTGCCGCTCGCGCTCGACGATGAGGGCGGTCTCGTCGGGCACGTGGCGCTCGAAGGCGCGGCTGCCGAACGTGGTCCGGATGCCCGCGGTGACGAAGAGGTCCTTGTGGGCGACGGGCAGGCCGTGCAGGGGGCCGGGCTCGCGGCCCGCCGCGAGGGCCGCGTCGGCGGCGCCGGCCGCGTCGAGGGCGGCGTCGGCCACGCAGGTGACGATGGCGTTGACGTGAGGATTGATGCGCTCGTAGCGGGCGAGATGCGCCTGCATGACCTCGCGCGCCGATACCGCCCGGCTGCGGATCAGGTCCGCGAGCCGGCTCGCCGTCAGGTCGCACAGGTCGCCGGTCGGTTCGGACGCGCGGTCGGGCATCGGCCGTCAGTGTACACGCCGGGCCCCGGGGCGGATCCGCGCCGCCAATCTAGTCCGTTCGGCGCGGCTCTCCGTGCCACGCCGACACCCAGGCGGTGCCGAGCCGCGCCCACGCACTGGTGGTGTGGGCGGCCCACAGGGTCGGTTGCAGCGCCCAGTGGGCGACCCGGGCCGGGCCGGTCTCCCGCCGGGTGTAGGCGACCGCCTGCTTCGGCGGCGACAGCAGCGCCTCGCCGACCAGCACCTCCTGGCCGTCCTGGTTGACGCACACCGTCTTCAGCCGCACGCGGTTCCGCTCGGTCACCCGCTCCACGACCTCCACCCGCGCCGTGACGCGGTCGCCGAAGTAGACGGGCCGGGTGAACGCGATCTCCTGGGCGACGTAGACGCAGCCGGGTCCCGGCAGCCGCGTGCCCAGCACGGCCGAGACCAGGGCGGCCGTCCACATGCCGGGGACGATGGGCTTCTCGAAGCGGGTCGAGGCGGCGTACTCGTAGTCCCGGTGAATGGGGTTGTGGTCGCCGATCGAGTCGATGAACTCGGCCACGTCTCCGGCGGTGGCGACGCGGGTCAGCTCCGCGCTGTCGCCGACGGCCAGGTCTTTCAGGGGGCGTCCTCGCATCGGTCCGGTCCGTCTCCAGCCGCCCCGGCGATGACCGGCCGCGGCGCATGGTCGTGTACATTCCGCCGCCGTCCCACGCCCCGTAACCTCGGGGTCTCGCGGCGGCGCCGCCCGTATTATTGCGTCACCCCCGCCCAGGTAGCGAGGGCCTTCCCGACCCTGATGGGTGTCTCACGGCGGCGCCGCCAGCCATGGCGCATCCGGCCGCCGTCACGCCCGACGCTTCCGCGTCCTCGCGGCGTCGGCCCCGGTCTTTGCCGCGGCGCTCCTGGTCTTCGCGGCTCCGGTCTTCGCGGCTCCGGTCTTCGCGGCTCCGGTCTTCGCGGTGCTGCTTCCGGTCTTCGCGGCTCCGGTCTTCGCGGTGCTGCTTCCGGTCTTTGCGGCTCCGGTCTTCGCGGTGCTGCTTCCGGTCTTCGTGGTGCCGGCTCCGGTTCTGGTCGCGCCGGCTCCGGTCTTCGTCGTGCCGCGTCTGCTCGTCGTGGCGCCGCGCCCGGCCGTCGTGCCGCCGCGTCCGGCCCTCGCTGCGGCGCCGCCGGCATTCGTGGTGCGGCTCGTCTTCGCGGCGCCGCCCCCTGCTGCGGCCGTGCCGCCGGCAGGCGGCGGCGCAGAGTCGTCGCCCACGGCGGGAGCCGGGGCGGGCGGACTGTTCCGGAGACCCTCAATCTGGTTCACCAGCGCCTCGAGCCGGTCCCCGAGGTCCATCATCCGAGGACTGTCCCGGAGGCCCTCGATCTTGTTCTCCAGCGCCCCGAGCCGGTCCCCCAGGTCCATCATCCGGGGACTGTCCCGGAGGCCCTCGAGCTTGTCCTCCAGCGCCCCGAGGCGGTCTCCCAGATCCGCTATTCGAGGGTTGTTCCGAAGGCCCTCGATCTTGTTCTCCAGCGCCCCGAGCCGGTCTCCCAGGTCCATCGGCCGAGGACTGTTCCGAACGTCCTCGATCTTGTCCTCGAGCCCCTCGAGCCGATCCTCGAGGTCCATCATCTGCCGCGACAGGCCCACGACCTGCTCGCGCGACGGCAGGCCGACGGCGTCGATCGCGGCCTTGCCGGAACGCTCCGCCGCCTGGCGGGCCTTGCCCTGGATGGTCAGGAACTGGTCGAGGGTCTTGCCGAGAGCCTCCGCGAACGCCTCGGTTCCCATCGCCTTCTCGAGGGCCCGGCTCCACGCCGCGATCCAGTCGTCGAGGAACCCCTTCCACTGCGCGAGCACCCGGGGATCGACGGGTCCCGCCCCCGGGAACGGGGGCGCGTTCATGGGACCGAGGTTCGAGAACTGCCGCCAGAACTGCATCGGGTCCGGCGGAGGCGGGACGTGACCCTGGCTCGCCAGTTGCCGAACCGTCTTGATCCACGCGTCGGTGCCCGCCTCCACCTGCTTGCGCCACTGCGCGAACAGGTCGTCGCGGTTCGAAGTGGGGTCTGCCATTACGAAGCTCCCTTGGGACGGTGCCGAGAGTCAGCTTGCCACATGGTGGGCCCGGAAGACAGTCGAGAACGGGCTGTGTCCGGGTGCAGTCGGCAAATCACGTCGATCACTGTCCTCGGCCCGCCAATCGTCGCCTGCGGCTCCGCTCGGCGCCCAACCCGCCCTGCGCAGACGTCCAGGCCGCTTCCCGGCGCGGTCTCCCGGCCGGGACGCGGTCGCCTCGGGGTCTGCTCTCCACCCGACGACCTTGCCGCCAATCGTCGCCGTGCCGCGGCGCCGAGCCTACGATCGCGCCGCGAGCCAGCCCGCCACGTGCGGCCAGCAGTCGCGCGACGCGCTCCGCCCCGCGATGAGCGAGATGTGCCCCCCGGGCAGCTCCATGTAGTCCTTGTCCCGGCTGCCGACGAGGTCGACGAGGGCCCTGACCCCCGCCGGCGGCGCGATGTTGTCGTCGCGGGCCCCGACCACGAGGAGGGGACACGTGATGCTGCCCACGTCGACCGGCCGCCCGTTGAGCTGCAGGGTGCCCTGCGCCAGACGGTTCTCCTGGTAGAAGTCCTTGACCCACTGCCGGAAGAACTCGCCGGGAAACGGGACGTAACCGTTGGCCCACTTCTGGAGCGCCTTGTAGCCTTCGAGATAACGGTCGTTCCAGGCGTTCCACCAGAGGTTCAGGCCCGTGCTCAGGTCCATGGTGGGCCGGAGCAGCTTGAAGCCGAGCTGCACCATCTCGGCCGGCATCTGCCCCATCGTGTCGACCAGCTTGTCGACGTCGAAGTAACGGCGGTCGAGCCAGCAGCCGAACAGGCCCGCGTCCGAGAAGTCGATGGGGCCGGCGAGGTTGACGAGGTTCCGGACCGGGAAGTCGGGGTGGCTGCCGAGGAAGCTGACCGCGAGCGGCGCGCCCATGCAGTAGCCCACCACCGAGCAGGCCTCGGCGTCGGCGTCGGCCAGCAGCTTCCGCCCCATGCGGGGCAGGATGCGGGTGGCGCAGTCGGCGAACGTCAGGTGGTCGTCCTCGGGGCCGAAGACCCCCCAGTCGAGCAGATAGAACGGGAACCCCTGCTCGACCATGTAGCCGATGAAGCTCGCCTGGGGCAGGAGGTCGAAGACGGTGGGACGGCTGATGCCGAGGTTCGGCACGAAGAGCACCGGCGTCTCGTGCCGGGCCTCGCCCTCGTAGCGGTAGAGGCGCGCCTTGTGCTTGCGGTAGACCTCGCGGCGGGGGCTCTGTCCGACCGCCGGCTCGTTGGACTCGGCCACGAGCTCGCCGATGTTGCGCACGCGCTGCATGGTGCGCTCGATCTCGGTCTGCCAGGCCGACCAGGCGCTCTCGGCGACGGGGGTGGACTGCACCGACATGCCGGTCATCTCCTCCACGAAACGAGCGCCGACGCCGGACGCGCCGGCGCCGGCCGGATTCGTCGTGTTCCCTACGCGGCGCTCTTGGCCGCGGGCCTCGCCTTCGCGGCGGTCCGGGTACCCTTCGGCACCGCGTCGGCCGCGCGCTCGGTCCACATCTGCGCCCACGCCGACTGGGCCGCGCTGACCTTCTCCACCGACTCCTGCCACGCCGCGAACAGCTTCTGGTTCTCGTCGTCGATGGTGCCCAGCATCTTCACCGGCACCGCCTTGCGGACCATGCCGAAGTAGCTCTCCCAGAGCTCGTTCTGGGCCTCGGCCCAGCGGTTGCCGAGGGCCTGCGTCTGCTCGACCCAGTCCAGCAGGTCCTTGGGGATGCTGGGGACGGCCGACGCGCTGTCGGCGAGGCTGCCGATGACCGCCTTCTGCGTCTCGAGGCCGTTCTTGACCGCCTCTTCCCAGGTGTCGACGGCCTTCCGCCAGGTCTCGGCGAGCTGGGCCTGGCTGGCTTGCTGCTCCGTCGCCTCGGCCCAACTGCTCCAGAGCTTCTTCTGCGTGTCGGTCCACGCCTGCAGCATGTCGTCGGTCTGCTTGGTCCAGTTGATCATGGGGGTTCTCCCTCCGAATTACCGTGGGTGCGGTCCGGCGCCAGCGTCCGCGTTCACCGGTCGCGCCCGCCGATGGACGAGCAGATGGTAACAAGGAACGATAACTTTTGCAAGCAGTTTGGGGAGGCGCTCCGGAAACGCTCGAAGGCGACGCCCGCCGGCGCGAAGTGCGCGTCACTCGCTCGCGTCGTTCACCTTGCGGAACGACTCGTACATCTCGACGAGCATCTCACGCTGCCGGGCCGACAGGTAGGGGTCGCGGCGGATTGCCTCGACGACGTCGCTCGCCTCGCCGTCCGACGGATCGAGGATGCCGGCCTGCGCGTACAGCGTCTCGGCGGACATCTCCAGCCCGTCGGCGAGGGCCTTGAGCACGAAGCTGCTGGGGGTCCGCAGGCCGCGCTCGATCTGGCTGAGATAGGCGTTGGAGATGCCGCACACGTCGGCGAGCTGCCGGACCGACAGGTGGCCCAGCTCACGCTGGCGGCGAATGAACTCGCCGAGGCCGATGTCCGGGCCGGAGCGCTTGACAGTCATGCCGGGCGGGGCTGGCTTCTCCCTCGTCGCGCCTTGTCAGGCGGGCGCCTCGGCGATGCGCCGGCGCCCTCCGGGCGCGGTGCAACGCGGGGCCTTAATCGCGGGCTGCTACATCTCCAGGCCGCCGTTGACGGTCAGGACGGCGCCGGTGATGTACCCGGCCTCGTCCTCGAGCAGGAAACGCACGCAGCGCGCGACCTCCGAGGCCTGGCCGAGACGGCCCACCGGGATGCGGCCGATCACCTGATCGAGGACCGGCTTGGGGACCGAGGCGACCATCTCGGTCTCGATGAACCCGGGGGCGACGCAGTTGACGGTGATGCCCTTGCGCGCCACCTCGAGGGCGAGGCTCTTGGTGAAGCCGAACTGGCCCGACTTCGACGCCGCGTAGTTGGCCTGCCCGATGTTGCCGCTCTGCCCGATGACCGAGCTGATGTTGACGATGCGGCCGCTCTGGCGCTCGATCATGTGGTTGAGCACCGCCTTGATCATGTAGAACGCGCCGGAGAGGTTCACGCGGAGCACCGCGTGCCAGTCGTCGACGGTCATCTTCCGCACCGTCTTGTCGACGTTGATGCCCGCATTGTTGACGAGGAAGTCGATGCGCCCGTGCTGGTCGAGCACCTCCTGCACCACGCGCGCGCAGGCCTCGGGCTCGGCGACGTTGCCCTGGTGCAGCGAGATCGAGCGGCCCTCGGCCCGCAGGCCGGCCGCGAGCGCCTCGGCCGCCTCCGCCCCCCGGTTGTAGCCGGCCGCGACGTCGGCGCCGGCCTCGGCCAGAGTCCGGGTGATGGCGGCGCCGATGCCGCGGCAACCCCCGGTGACGACGGCGACCTTTCCTGTGAACATCCTGCCTCCTCCCACGCCCGAGCGCCCGGGCCGGGGCCGGCTCGGGCGAGTGTCGTTCGCCGACGGCGTCGGCCCGTACCCCGACTCCCTGTCGCATCGGGTCGGGCCGGCGGGCCCCGACGTGACGGGGAGCGCCGCGCGCCGGGGCCGGCGCCCCTCCACGAACCGGACCGAAGGGTAACACGGGCCCGCGGCCGGGCCCGGTGCGGCGTCAGCCGCCGAACGCCGCCTCGACGTCGGCCGACGACGACGTGTGGGGCGGCGCCGGCAGCGGGCCGGCGTCCATGGCCAGGGGCGGTCCGGTTCGCTCCGGCGCGACGACGGCGGGGTCGACGCGCAGCACCGCGTATCCGGCGACCGCGCCGGCGCCGAACCCGGGTGTGAAGACGCGGGTCGGCGTCGAGAGCACCCCCTCGCGCACCGCGTCGTGGATCGCGAGGGGAATGCTGGCCGCCGACGTGTTGCCGACGCGGGCGATGTTGAAGTACATCCGGTCGCGGCCGATGCCCGCCTGCTCCGCGAGGTCGATGACCATCCGCTTGTTCGCCTGGTGCGGGATGATCAGGTCGACGGCGTCGACGAGGCTTCCCGGCTCGCCGTCGGGATGAGGCAGGCTCTGCAGCTCGCCGATCATCTGCTCGAGATAGCGCTTCACCAGCGCCTTGACCTCGGGCCCGTAGACGGTGATGTCGCAGCCGAACTCGACGTTCGGCCAGATGATCGAGTTCACTTGGCTCTCGGGGCCGCTGGCGTAGGTCTGCAGCACGTCCACGTCGCCGGCGGCGCCGTCCGGGGCCGGGGCCACCACGAGGGCGGCGGCGCCGTCGCCGAAGATCATGCGCGAGGTGCGCACGCTGCCCACCTTGTCGGAGAACTTCTCGGCGCAGACGAGGAGGATGGGACGCTGTACCTCCTGCAGGATGCGGATCGCGTCGGCGAGGCCGTAGGGGAACCCGGCGCACGCGGCGACGAGGTCGACCGAGGTATGGGTCTGGAACATGCCGAGCTGGCCCGAGAGCCACGTCGCGGCCGACGGCAGGAGCCGGGTGTTGGTGCAGGTGCAGAAGAGGACCGCGCCCATCTCCTCCGCCGACCGCCCGGCCCGGTCCAGCGCGCTCGACGCCGCGTCGAGGGCGAGGTGCTCGAGCCCGCCCTCGGTGTAGCAGCGGCTCTCGATGCCGGTCTTGGCCGCGATCTCGGCCGCGCTCATGGGCGACCAGTTGGAGGCCGAGTTGCGGATGATGTCGTCGTTGGTGCAGAGGATCTCGCCCCGGCGGACGGCGAGCGACTCGACGCGGGGCTGCACCGCGAACTGCGACCGCACCTGCACGGGGGCGAGGGGGGCGAGGGGCTGCCGCGGCGGGGCCGCGGGGGGAATGCGCGGCCGCCGCGGCGCACCGTTCTTCACCCGCCGGATGAAGTCGAGCACGTCCGCGGTGCGGGGCTGGTAGACGACCACCACGTCGTCGGGCCTGAGGGCCCCCACCGGGGTCAGCCGGGTGTCCGAGCGGTCCCAGGGGTACTGGTTGTGCAGGGTCATGGTCCAGCGGCGCAGGGCCTCGAGCTCGGGCACGCTCTCGTGGCAGTCGAGGATCTCGCCCAGGCTGAACCGCGGATAGTCGGGCTCGAACGATCCCAGGCGGTACACGAGCTGGGACCCGGTGGCGACGGCCTCCGCGACCGTCGGCTTGATCGCCGGCAGGTCGGTGGCGTGGTGCCGCTTGTGGCGGAACACGTCGAAGAGCATCCGGAACAGCTCGTGCTCGACCTCGGGTGACCAGGCCGCGGGCAGTTGCCGGTAGCACGACTCGACGGCCGCGACCTTGCGTTCGCCGTCCTCCCAGGGGGTCAGGGCCGGGAGGAAGATGTCGTCGCGGCGCCGGGGCACGTCGCGCCACCGCGTCGGCCGCTTCTCGTACATCGTGATGACGTAGCGGTTCATCCAGAACAGGTGCAGCCCGAGATCGCGCAGCAGCTCGTACCGGTTGGCATACGCGCCCGTTTCTGCGCGTTCCCGGATCTCGGAACCGGTCGGCGCCTTGACCTCGAAGTCGCGCCGCACGATGGCGGCGAGATCGTCGACGGTGTCGATGGACGAGAAGTCCGGTGCGGGGAAGAAGTTGGACGGGAAGACGAGGCGACGGTGCGAGTTCACGACAAACGGCTTCATGTCTTGCATCTCCGCTGCCCGGTCCGGGGCGGCGCCGCCGGCTCCCGGGCCTTGCTGCGCGGTGAAGCCCGACGGCGGCGCCGCCGGGCCGGTGAGGGTCCCGTCAGCTTTCCGGATCGAGGTCGGCCAGGATCTCCTCGATCCAGACGGCGGTCTGGAGCCGCTGCGCCGTGGCCGACGCATCCCGCTCGGTCCACGGGAAGTCGCTCCAGGCGCGATCGGGAGCCGCGGTGTCAAGGCGCGCGGCGGCCGACCGCGGGCGCAGGGGGCCGTGCTCTTCGAGGAGGAAGTCGTTGCGTGCTGCGGTCATCGGTGTCTCCAGGGGCCTGCGGGTTCGCGGGTCGAATCGAACGGAACGGCGTGTCTCCCGATTACATGTTCTAAGCAAACGTCGTGCCACTTTCCGGACTCTCCGCCGCGCGCTTGGAAAGGCGGCGCTTCGCGATGACGGGGAGACGCTCGATCGACACCGCTGTCCGCGCTCGTCCGCCCGAATCTACATTCTTGTAGGAGGCCGCCGAGGAGGGATACAGCCTGCCGGAGCCGCTGGAGCACCGACATCCCCGAGAGGTCGTCGGGGTCGACTCCGTTGACTGTCGGCTTCGGCAGAACGACGTGAAGTGTCGATTATAGCAGCAATCGGAGGCCCGTGAAGTCCGCGCGGTCCGCGCGGCAGATACCGCGCAGACTGCGGGAACGTCAGCCGGATGCCGGGGTGGCAGGGGTCTCGCCGTCGATCGGGATCAGTTCCCGATGGCGAACAGCTCGTTCGCGGTCCGGATGTACCAGATGCCGTCGACCAGCGCGGGCGAGGCGAGGGTGGAGGCCCCGATGTCGTTGACGTGCAGGATCTCGAACTCCGGACCCGTCTTCAGCACGAAGGTCTGTCCCTCGTCGTTGGTGACGAACAGCTTGTCGTCGACGACGATCGGCGACGCCGAGATGCCCTCGCGCCGCGGGCGCCCGAGGCGCTCCTGCCACACCGTCTCGCCGGTCCGCGCGTTCAGGCAGGTGATGATGCTCGACATGTCGTTGATCTGGTACAGGTAGTCGCCGTAGACCGTCGGCGACGGGACGAACGGCGAGCCGCGGGTGATGCTCCACTCGACGTGGGTGCGGGTGACGTCGCCGCGCCCGCCCGGCCGGATGGCCAGCGTCGGCCCCGCCCGGCCCGAGGCGCAGTAGACCAGCCCGTGCCCGACCGCGGGGGTGGGGATGACCTCGCGCAGCATGCCCTCGCAGCGCCACAGCTCCTCGCCGGTCGAGGGATTGTAGGACTGGACGAACCGCTGGCTGCTGACGATGAGCTCGTCGTGGTCGCCGACGGTAATCGCGATCGGGGTGCCCCAGCCCACCCGGGCCGCCCGGGGGGTCCGCCAACGCGTCTCCCCGGTGCGCGCGTCGAGGGCGATGACGAACGCGCCCCGGTTCTGGTCCTGGTAGATGATGATGCTGTCGCGGTAGAGCAGCGGCGATCCGGCGGGACCGTGGTAGTTGTCGATGCGCCCCAGCTCGCGGTGCCAGACGATGTTGCCGTCGAAGTCGACGGCGAGCAGGCCGCGGCTGCCGAACGAGGCGTACACCCGCTCGCCGTCGGTGGTCACCGTCGCCGACGCCGGACTGTTCTTGCCGTGAGTGCGTTCGCCCGGGCCGTTCGGGGCGTCCGCCTGCCACAGCAGCCTGCCGTCGGACCGGCGGTAGGCGAGAATCGACACCCGCCGGCCGCGGTCGCGCGACGTCGTCAGGAAGATGCGGTCCTCCCACACGATGGGCGAGGAATGGCCCCTACCGGGCACCGGGACCTTCCAGAGGACGTTCTCGGTGTCCGACCAGCGGTCGGGGTACCCCGTGCCCTCGACCACGCCCTGCCCCGACGGGCCCCGCCAGCGCGACCAGTAGCGCGCGCCGTCGCCCTCCGGCGGGACCATGCGGACCCCGGCCGAGTCCTGGGCGCCCGCCACGGGCGCGGGGGCGGCGAGCATGCCGAGCGAGAGGATCAGGGCGGTGAGGCGCCGGAAGCCTGGGTTGATCCGTTTCACGGTGCTTGCTCCTGGTGTTCCCGGGGGGACTGTCCCGGAACCGGGTCTGACGCCGAAACCGGCGCCACCATGGGTAGAAGACGACCGAGGTCGCGGCGACCTTTCACCAACACGGTCTGGCAGCCCGCGGCGAAAGGCCCGCTGCATTCGAGCGACGATGCATCCCGCCTGACCTCGTCGTTCGTCGGTTGCATATGCCCGATATGCGCCCTCCCAGCGCTTGGCCAGGTGAGCGCCTCGTCGGTTCGCTGGCGTCCTCCCGGACGCGGCGCAATGCGCACGGACTGCTAGTGTGCTGTCCCCTTACAACGAGTGCCACCCGTGCCGATGCCGATGACCGACCGAGACGTGACGTCCCCGGGCGAACGGGGCAGATCACGGTGAACGGGACCAGCTTGCGGGAGCGCAGAATCATGTTGAGAACTTGCGAGACGGCACACTAGTGGCGCGTCACGTCCCATTCTTCGGACACGGAGACAGGTTTGCAGCGCGCAGTCGCCGACGAATCGCAGTGCCGCACACCCGAATGTTCAGTCATGGCGCAGCACTAGTGGCTCATCGCGTAGAGCAGGACGTTGATGCCGAGCCCGTAGCCGTTGGGCGAGAACTGCCGGAAGAACCGCGGGTCCTCGCCTTCCCGCTCCCAGGCGTCGGCGACGTCGGTGTTGTGCGACATCAGCACGAGAATCCGTCCGTGCTCGTCGGTGATCGCGCGCAGATGGGCCGTCTCGCTGTCGCGACCGCGCTCCGACGTGGTGCCGCCGCTGCGCCACCAGAACTGGATGGCGGTGATCTGGGGCACCTCCTCGACGTACATCAGCGCCCGGAACACCGGATGGTCGAGGGGCAGGTCGCGGATGGGGTACTCGGCCGGCGGCAGCACCCGGCTGATCTCCGACTGCCAGTGCTGCCACGCGGCGGTGCCCCAGAAGTCGTCGACCCAGAGGAACCCGCCCTTGAGCAGGTAGTTGCGAAGCTGGGTGATCTCCGACCCGCTCAGGCCGATGGTGCCCGCGTCGGCGGCCATGATGAACGGGCAGTTGAACAGCTCGCGGTCGGTGAGCGAGACCACCCAGTGGTTCGGCTCGCCGCGGCGGTCGAGGCTCACCTGGGCCATGGTCAGGTCCGAGAACCGGAACATCAGGTTGATGCCCGCGTAGGGATAGTCGGTGATCCAGCCCATGCCCAGCGCCTCGTAGCGGACGCTGCGGTACATCAGCTTGCAGAACGCGAAGTCGCGGTCCGGCATCGAGGCCGGCGGGTAGCGGGGGGGCATGTTGCCCTCCCCGAAGAACCGCTGGGCGCCCGCGCCCGCCGCGAGCGAGGCTACCAGCCCGACGGCGAGCAACAGGGCGATTCCCGCCGGGAGACGGCGCCGCGCGAGTCTCATCTGCGATCCTCCGCCGCGTGGGTCGTCGTCGGGACCGCCAGCGGCCCGACCCGAACCTTATACCACGGGGCGGCGGCGGACAGTAGCGCATGCCGGCGGGGACCCGACCCGCCTGCGCCGATCGACGACCCGCATCCGTTGCGTCATGTACCTTGACATCGCTCCGGCCTCCGGCATCATTGCCCTGTGCAGCATCGCCTCGCGTTTCCCGATGGCGGGGTGACCGGACCCCGGGGTCGTGACGGTCCGGATTGTCGACCGGACGATCGGCTCCGCCGGGGGCGCGAGCGCCCCGGCAACGTGGACATCGTGCCGACACGCGGTCAGGACGGGACCATGACACCGACAAGACGCCTGATGCTGGGGACCGCCTTCGCGGTGATCGTCGCGGCGGCGGGGACCCACGTGGCCGCGCAGGACTGGCCGCAGTTCCTCGGGCCGGGGCGGGACGGCCGCTACACCGGTCCGCCGTTGGCGGAGAGCTGGCCGGGCGGCGGCCCGACGCGGTTGTGGTCGCGGCGGGTGGGGGCGGGCTTCGCGGGCCCCACGGTGGCCGGCGGCCGCGTCATCCTGTTCCACCGCCTCGGGGGACGCGAGGTCGTCGAGGCCCTCGACGCCGCGACCGGCGACCCCGTCTGGCGCTACGACTACCCGACCAGCTACCGCGACGACTTCGGGTTCGACGAGGGGCCGCGGTCGGTGCCGGTGGTGCACGAGGGGCGGGTGTACACCTTCGGCGCGCAGGGCCAGCTCCACGCCGTCGACCTCGAGACCGGGGCTGGCGCCTGGCGGGTCGACACCCACGCCCGCTACGGCGTGCGCAAGGGGTTCTTCGGGGCCGCCGGCTCGCCCCTCGTCGAGGACGGGCGGGTCATCGCCAACGTCGGCGGCCGGCGCGGCGGCATCGTCGCCTTCGACGCCGCCACCGGCGACGAGCTGTGGACCGCGACCACTCACGAGGCGAGCTACTCGTCCCCGGCTGCCGGTACCTTCGGGGGACGGCGGCTCGCCCTCGTCTTCACCCGCACCGGGCTCGTCGGGCTCGACCCCGCCACGGGCGATATCCGGTTCGAGAACCGGTGGCGCTCGCGCCTCGGGGCGTCGGTGAACGCGGCCACGCCGCTGGTCGTCGGCGACCGCGTGTTCATCTCCGCCAGCTACGGCACCGGGGCCGCCCTGCTGCGGGTCGACGGCGGAACCCTGGCCGAGGAGTGGTCCGGCGACGACAGCATGACCAACCACTACGCCACCGCGGTGATCCACGACGGCGTCCTCTACGGCTACCACGGCCGCCAGGAGTACAGCCCCAGCCTGCGGGCTGTCGACCTGCGCTCGGGCGCCGTCCGCTGGAGCGAGGACCGCTTCGGCGCGGGCACCGTCACCCTCGCCGGCGACCTCCTCGTCATCCTGCGCGAGAGCGGCGAGCTGATGCTGGCCGAGGCGACCCCCGCGGCGCTCCGGCCGCTCGCCAGGGCCCGGATCCTCCCCGGCGTCGTGCGCGCGTACCCCGCCCTGGCCGACGGCCGCCTCTACGCGAGGAACACCGACACCCTGGTCGCCGTCGACCTTCGATGATCGACGGCGGGCGGCCGGGGCCTGCTAGAACCCGAGGCGGAATCCGAGCCGCAGCAGGCTCGGGTTCATGATCTCGAGCGTCTGGCCCGGCCCCGTGGGGCCCTCGGCCGTGCCGACGTCGTACTGACGCCTGAGGATCGTGCCGGCGTTCAGGATGTTGAACCAGTCGAAGTCCACGTTCATCGTGAAGCCGTCGCCGCGGAACTCCTTGCCGATGCGCACGTCGAAGCTCCGGGTGGCGGGCAGCCGGTGGGCCCCGACGTCGGGGGCGAGAAGCACGTCCTTGGTTGCCGCCGCGTCCCGCGCGTGGGCCTGGATCTCCTGGAACCAGGGCTGCCCGTAACCCTGCCTGAACAGCAGGTTGCCGGCGATGTTGATGCCGAACGGCCCCTCGTAGAGCCCGTTGGCCACGAACTGGAACCGGGGGCTCACGAAGAAGATGTCGGTCTTTCCGCTGCCGCTCGTGCTGGTGATGACCAGGCCCCCGTCACGCAGCGGGCTGACCGGCGTCGGCGTCGGATCGACGGTGGCCGCCGCCGGGTCCGTGAAGTACTCGCGGTGATCGTTGAACGAATAGGCGATGCGGGCCTGCCAGCGGTTGGCCAGCCGCTTGATGAAGCTGGTCTCCCAGCCCCAGTAGCTCTGGTGGTAGCCCTCGCGGTTGCGCTCCTCCTCGCCGCCCCCGGGCGGCAGCACCACGCCCGGCAGCGGCGCGTAGACGTCCTGGCTGACCGACCCGCTGCCGCCGGCCGCGGGCAGCGTCGCGGCGAGGGTGTCGACCACGCCGTAGTCGGCCGCGGTGAGCCCGATCAGCGGAGACCACGTGAAGTTGGTGAAGCGGCGCCACGTCACGGACGTCGTGAGGGCCGAGTTCGGAATCGGCAGCTCGCGGTCGAGGCCGAAGATGAACTCGTGGGTCCTCGGCGACGACAGGTCGGACGCCACCCGGTTGACGCTCTCGGTCGACGTGGGATTGTCGGGATCGAAGCCCTCCGCGAACAGCATGGGGCCCAGCTCGTCGGCCTGCGGCACGCCGTCCCCGTTCGCGTCGACGGCGAGGAAGTAGGCGGCCGAAGCGCTGACGGGTCCGGCCAGAATCCCGGCCGCGCCCACCGGCAGTTGCGAGGCGAACTGCCCGTAGCTGGCCCGCACGAGCGTGTCCGCCGCCGTCCCGAGGGCGTAGCTGACGCCGATGCGCGGCGCCAGGATGTCGAAGACGTGCGTGTTCGTCAGGGCCGGAGACGTCAGGGCCGGCAGCAGGTCCGGGATCAGCGGATTCGCCCGACGCTGCGCCTCGAGCAGCGACGAGGTCGATCGGTCGAAGCGGACGCCGAGGTCGACGGTCAGGCGATCCAGCGATATCCGATCGCTGGCGTAGAGGCTGAGGTACCGCCCCTCGGCGTTCAGCACCTCGTCCCCGTAGACGATGGACAACATCGATCCGTCTTCGGGATAGCTCGGCTGATGCAGGGAGAGCGTCCCCGACCCGGGCCAGACGACCTCTTCCTGCTGGAGGTTCCTCCGCCAGTTGAAGCCGAACCGCAGCTCGTGGTCGCCGCGGAAGCAGTTGGCGTCGACGTCCGCCACCGACTGGGGCCGCCATGACCGGAAGTCGAGGAAGGAGTTGTGGAAGACGCGGTTGACGTCGCGGTAGACGTCCGTGTCGAGGCCGCCCCGCGGCGTCAGGAAGAAGCCCCAGTTGAAGTGCGTCGCCTTGGCGGTGACGACGAGGTTGTCGTTGCCCACCCAGTTGGCCGTCCCCGTGAACAGGCCCGCGCCGCTGCCCCCCTGGTTCCAGGTGGTCTCGTCGGGCCGCGTCGGTCCCGCGTTCCGTCCCAGCTTGACCTTGGCGCCCTGGAAGTGGTTGAGGCCGAGGCGCAGGCCGTCGGTCACCTGCCCCTGCACCTTGAAGGCCCGGTTGGTCAGGGTGGTGCGGTCGGGGGTGTCGATGAGCGTGCGCAGCCGAACGTCGGTCTCGCCGAGCGAGCCCCAGCCCCACAGCCGGTCCCTGACGATGGGGCCGCCGAGCTCGAAGCCGTAGTCGGCGTACTGCTCCATGCGGTTGCCCTTCATGGTTGCCCCGCCGATGGACTCGGCCAGCGCCGGCGACAGGTTGTTGCGCTGCAGCCCCTCGTTGGCGAAGTAGCCGCGCGTGCTGCCGCTGAGCTGGTTGGTGCCGCTCTTGAGCACGACGTCGACGGCGGCGCCCGGCGTCTGGTTCCGCACGTCGGCCCCGCCGGTGTTGATGCGCACCTCCTGGAACTGGTCGAAATCCCAGTAGGTCGGCGAAGCGAGCGACGCCATGTCGGTGACCACGACGCCGTCGAGGGTCCACGTGTTCTCCTCGGCGCTTGCCCCCTTGGCCATGTAGAGCGACTGCTGGCCCGACTCGGCCCCGCCGACGTTGACGCGGTCGACGACGACGCCGGGAATGGTCTGCAGCAGCACCCACGGGTCGCGGGCGGAGGGAATCTCCTGCAGCTCCTCGACCGTGATGTGGGTGTCGGTGCTCTGGCGGCGCGGGTCGATGATGGGCGCGGCGCCGGAGACGGTCAGCGTCTCTTCGATTCCACCCACCTCCAGCGTCGCGACCAACGGGGTGGACGCGGCGGCCCGCACCTGCACCGCGGTGTCCACGAAGGTGCGGAACCCCGGCAACGTGACGCTCAGCTCATAGGTGCCGACCGGCAGCCGCAGCAGGCGCGCCGCGCCCTGTGCGTCTGTGAAGACGTCGGACCGATTCTCGGGCCCCGTCACCGACACCGCCGCACCCGGGAGCACGGCGCCGGTGGAGTCCTGGACGGTGACGTCGATCCGGCCCAGGTCGACCTGGGCGGCGGCGGACGCGGCCAGCAGTAGCGCCGCTGCGAAGACCGCGCCCGCGGCAGCCGTACAGGGAGATTGGAGTCGCTGCCTCATAGTTGTCCTCCTTCCGCATGGCGAGGGCGGCAATCCGGATCGAGGCCGCATGGTCGCGACGAGGAATCACATCGGGTGCCATACATGAAAATCTAAACCGTTGAGCCTCTTGCGAAACTCCTGAGGCTTGCGGCTTGGCGTAGACGTCAATACTCCTGGCGAACACCCACATGCCTTGGAATCGGCGACGGGGTCTCGGCTCTGGGAAGCCGGCGGCTCGCCGAGAGGTGGAATAGGGCGGTCTCGACGTGCCCGACCGAGCGCCGGGACACGGTGGGTGAACGACGCCCGGCGGGCACCGTCGAGCGTTGCCGGCGGTGCGCCGGCTATGACACCAGGCGTACGAGCTGGTCGGCGGTGAGCGCGAGCACGCCGAACATGCAGTGGCACATCACCTTGGCGGCGCCACGGACCCGGACATGGCGACCGCCGAACTCGTCCTTGAGGCGGCCATTGACGCGCTCACCCGCCGTACGCTCCTTGTAGCGCACCTGCTCGGCCATCTGGAAGCCGAGATTCTTCAGGCGCCGGGCTTCGGTTCGCAGTTCCTCGGCCAGCGCTTTGTCGCGGCGAGGGTTGGTGTCAATCAACGGGACGTGGCCGAGTGAGCGGCTGTGCTGCCGGATCGGCTCCGCGTCGTAGGCGGCGTCCATCAGGTCATACAGATTGGTCGTCCGCTCGGCCGACACCGTCGCCAGCGGAATGGCGGCCTGGCTGTCGTGCAGGGAGGCGGACGTCAGGAGGCAACTGACGGGAATCTGGCCGTCGGCCACATCGAGGTGCAGCTTGTAGCCGACCCAGGTGTCCTTGTAGCCCTTGCTGTCTTTCTTCGTGCCCACATCACAGTCGGTTGGAAGGTCGTCGAGCATCGCCGGCAGGGTCATGGCCGCCTGCCGTTCGAGGCGGGTGAGGACCTTTGGGCGTTCCTCACCCTTCTTCGGCCGTCCCCGCTTGCGCTTGGGCGGCGGGGGCGTCTCTTCCTTCGCGGCCGGCTTCTCGCGAGCTTCGATGGCCGTCGAGTCGCGGGAGAGGTGACCCACCAGTCGGTCTCGGTGGGTGTTCCCGATCAACGCTTCGTGCACGCGCTGGGGCAACTGCGTGTCCGAGAACTCGGCGAAGGCGCGCGAGAAGACCGATTCGCTCGGCACCTCACTCCGTCGCTCCCAGCCGCAGATGCGCCGCAGCACCACGTCGGTGTCCAAGCGGTCCAGCAGCACGCGCGTCGTCGGCATGTCGTAGACCGCCTTGGCCACGAAGGCCCGCGCCATCGCCGCGCGGCCCTTGGGCGGACGTCCCGGCACTCGGCCGCGCAGCGGAATCATCTGCTCGATACGGATGACCTCCAGGGTCTGTACCAACTGCTGTTGCTTCTCGGTCAGCGGACCCAACACGCACTCCAACTGCGGAAACAGGGCATGCTGGATCGACTGCCAGTAGGGGGCGAAGGCGACGCGCAGGCGATTCATTGCTGGTTGACCGTCCCTTCCAACTACTGTATGGTAACAGCCAATGCGGACGTCAAGCAACGAATCGATGGCCTACGACGCGGCGATGCGCCGGTACGAGCGGCAGTACGATGCACTCAAGGCGGAACTGCAAACGCTCGGATTCATCGGCCAGGGCTCCGTCTCCACCCGCCGGATAACGTGTGGGAGGCCCGCCTGTCGCTGCCACATCGACCCGGAGGCGCGTCACGGCCCCTACCACTACTGGACACGCAAAGCGTACGGAAAGACCGTCGGCTTGAAGCTCACCGAAGACGAACTCGGTATCTACCGGGAGTGGATCGAGAACAATCGTGAACTGGAACGGCTCGTGAAGGAAATGCGCCGCGTCTCTTCGCAGGTGCTTGCCCTCATCACAGGCAGACAGGCTCCATGAACCCCCGCGTCTCCGGCTCCCCGGCGCCGGTGGCGGTCACCGCCATCCTGCGAACGCTGCGTCCCGTCCACTGACCCTCACTCACCCGTCGCCCCAGGCAGAAACTCGGCCGAACACCCTTTTCGCAAGAGGCTCCGTTACTTTAGATATTCATGCATACGTGGTTCTCGGCATCTGCCGGGCGCGGCTGACCGCTCGCCGCCCTGCGGGCTCTCGCGCAGTGGTGCTTGCCCTCGCCAGGCTCTCAACCTGCGCCCCGCGGAATGAACTGGTGCCCGTGGACTGACTTGCCGGCGGCGAGGTGGTTTCCGTCAGTTCGATCTCGGTCCAACACGCCGCGCACGTCGTCTGGCTGCGTCCCTCCCGCGAGTCCCGCCTCAGTCGCGCAGGGCGAAGGTCGAGAGCGAGTGCCCGGCGATGACCGCCACGTATTGCCGGCCGGCCACCTCGTAGGTCATGGGGCCGTTGGTGATCTGCCCGCCGAGGCTCGTCCGCCAGAGGAGGTCGCCGGTGCGCGCGTCGAGGGCCTGGAAGTAGCCCGAGCGCGTGCCCGTGAAGAGCAGGTCCGAGGCGGTGGTGAGGATGCCGCTGCTGGTGACGTCGGTCATCTCGAACTTCCAGCGCTGCTCACCGGTGAGCGCGTCGAGGGCCACCACCGCGCCGGAGCCGGCGGCGTCGGTCCAGGTGTTGATGGGGCCTCGCGTGAGTCCCGGCACCGTGGGCGCGTCGGGCACCGGCGCCGCCGTTCGGGGGCGCCCGCCGATGAACGAGCGCCCCGGCTCGTACACCTGGGGCTGCCCGTCGAAGACCGACGCGTAGTCCTCCCAGGCCGGGATGTAGAACAGCCCGGTGCGGGGGCTGAAGGACGGCGAGTACCAGTTCGTCCCGCCCTGCACGCCGGGGAAGGTCGGCGCGCCCGGCGGCTGGGGCGTCTCGACGGGGCGGCCGCTGTCGTCGAGCCCCTCCGCCCAGTTGACGGTCACGAACGGCAGCCCGTTGAGGAACCGGCCCGTCGTCCGGTCGAGCACGTAGTAGAAGCCGTTGCGGTTGGCCCAGAGCATCGCCTTCAGGGTGACGCCGCCGCGCTCGAAGTCGGCGAGCACCGGTATCTGCACCGAGTCGTAGTCGTAGGGGTCGTTGGGCGTGAACTGGAAGTGCCAGCGCAGCTCGCCGGTGTCGGCGTCGAGGGCGACCACCGAGTCGGAGTAGAGGTTGTCGCCGGGCCGCTGCTCGCGGTTGAAGTCGGGCCCGGGGTTGCCGAGGCCCCAGTACATCAGGTTCAGCTCGGGGTCGTACGACCCGGTCAGCCACGCCGCGGCGCCGCCGTGCATCCACGCCTCGGGGTCGCAGTAGGTCTCGGGGTTCGGCGGGCACGGCTCCCACGTCTCGTGCCCCGGCTCGCCGGGCCCGGGGATGGTGTGGAAGCGCCAGACTTCCTCGCCGGTGGCCGCGTCGAGGGCCGCGATGAAGCCGCGGATGCCCCGGTCGCCGCCGGCCGAGCCGACGATGACCTTGTCCTCGACGACCAGCGGGGCGAGGGTGAACGAATACGCCAGCTCCTTGTCGGCCAGCTCCACGTCCCACAGCTCGGTTCCGGTGGCGGCGTCGATGGCCACGACGTGGGCGTCGAGGGTGGCCATGAACAGCCGGTCGCCGAGGATGGCGACGCCGCGGTTGTTCGAGCCGCAGCAGGCGCGGTGGTCGGGCGGCGTCGCATAGCTGTACACCCAGAACACGCGGCCCGTCCGGGCGTCGAGGGCCACCACGTCGTTGGGGCGCTGCGTCAGGTACATGACGCCGTCGACCACCAGGGGCGTGGCCTGCCACGGGCCGAAGACCGGCGTCTGGTAGACCCACTGAAGCTGCAGGTCCTCGACGTTGGCCGGGGTCACGTCGTCGAGCTCGCTGTAGCGTTGGCTGGCGTAGCTGCCCGAGTAGGTCAGCCAGTCGGCCGGCGCCTGCGCCGCTTCGCGGAGGCGCTCGAATGGCACCTGGGCCGAGGTCGAGCCGGCGGCCAGTGCGCCGAGGAGCACCGCGAGTCCGATCCGCCGCATCTTCTGGTTGGTTCGCATCGTCCGCCTCAGCCTTTCAGGGACACGAGGTACGCGAGCAGGTCGGCCAGCTCGTCCGCGTCGAGCCGATCGCCGTAGGCCGGCATGGGCGACGTCGTGAGGACCCGGAGCTCGCGCAGGTCGGCCTTGTCGAACGACCGCAGGCGCGCGTCGTCGTCGAGGATCTGCACGGTGTAGGTGTCCTCGTTGAGCCGCCGGCCGGTGACCCGCTCGCCGTCGGCCGTCACCAGCTCGACGGGGCGGTCGATGGGCCGCATCGTGCCGGTCGGGTCGAGGAGCGAGCGCCGCAGGGCGCTCGGCGCCCGCTCGGCGCCCACCGCGGTCAGGTCCGTCGCCGCCCGGGGGCCCCGGCCCCGCACGCGGTGGCAGTCGAGGCACGCGCCGCGGCCCTCGAAGAGCGCCCGGCCCCGTGCCGCGTCGCCCAGGGTCACCGCGTCGGCCTCGTAGGTCATGTTCCGCAGGTAGGCGACGATGCCGGCCATCTCGGCGGCGTCGAGCTCGAACGCCAGCATGCCGGTGCCGGGAATGCCGTTCCGGATGACCCCGATCAGGTCGCGGTCGGTCGCGCCCCGCCGCAGTTGCCCGCTGCGCAGGTCGACGCCGGCGACCGCGTCCCCGGTCTCGCCGTGGCAGCTCGCGCACTGGTCCAGGTACACGGCGAGGCCGTATGCGATGTCGGCCGGGTCGTGCTCGACGTGGTCCTGGGCGCTCGCCGCGACGGCCGATACGGCCAGACACATCGCCGCTCCGATCACCCCTTGCCGCGTGAGCTCGCCGCGCCGCCCGAAGACCCTTCGTAGCATGGGACTGTCCTCCTGCGGGTCCCGGCAACCGTGGCAGAAGGCTCCGCTGCGTGCGACCGGCGGGGCATCCTGCCTGACTGCGCTGCTTCTCGGTCACCTGTGTCCCTCAGTATGCACCCTCGCCGCAACTGGTCCGGCACGGGCGTTGTCGAGCCCGGCCGTGCCCGCGCACCGGCGAATCCAGCGGGACACGCTCGTGGTCCCCGGGAGCGCTCGTTGCGACTGGTTGGGCACGGGCAAGTCGTTCCGCCCGCTGGCGCCTTCGCAGGCCACGCTGCGACTCCGGGTTCCGGGCTGCCGGGGGGCGCTCACTCCGGCAGGGCCAGGGCCACGTACTCGCTCGGCATGTCCTCCCAGCCCACGGTCACGACGATGTACTGCCGGCCGTCGGCCATGTAGGTCATCGGCGCCGCCGTGGTGCCCCCGGGCAGCTCCATCTCCCAGACCACGTCGCCGGTCAGCTTGTCGTAGGCGCGGAACATCTTGCCGCCGGCCCCGCCCCAGATCGGCTGCAGCACCACGACGCCGGCGTTGCCGCCCTCGCCGAGGAAGACGAGCGACTTCGTCACCAGGGGCGACACCCGTCCCGGCTGGCCGAGCGGCGGCAGGTCGAGGTCCTTCAGCATCGGGTGGTCGCGCGGCCCGTCGCCGTTCGCCCTCGACCACAGGATCTCGCCCTTCTTCAGGTCGATGGCGACCAGCCGCCCGTACGGCGGCTTGAAGATGGGCAGCTCGTTGGGGCCTTCGAGCGGGGCCAGGGTCTCGACCACGAGCCGCATGTCCGAGCGGGGATGCTCGGACGGCACGATGCCGATGACCGACTCGCTGTGGACCGACGGCACGTAGAGGATGCCGGTCTCGGGATCGACGGCCGAGCCGCCCCAGTCGGCGCCGCCCACCACGCCGGGCATCTGCAGGGTGCCCTTCGTGCCCCCCGGCGAGTCGTCGACCATCGACGGGGCGGTGAAGAGGGGGCCGGTCACGTACTGCTCGAAGACCTCCAGCGCGTCCTGCCGCAGCTCGGGCGTGAAGTCGATGAGGTCGTCGACCGTCGTCCCTTGCTGGTCGAACGGCGGCGGCTTCGTCGGGAACGGCTGGGTCGGCGCATACCACTCGCCGGGCACGTCGCCCGGCGGCACCGGCCGCTCCTCGATGGGCCAGATCGGCTCGCCCGTCACCCGGTTGAAGACATAGGTGAACGCCTGCTTGCTCACCGCCGCCACCGCCTTCACGGGCTCGTCGCGCCCCTCGACCTGGAGGTCGAGGACGTTGGGGGCGGCGGCGAAGTCGTAGTCCCAGATGCCGTGGTGCACGGCCTGGAAGTGCCAGACGCGCTCGCCGGTGCGGGCGTCGAGGCAGACGATGCTCTCGGCGAACAGGTTGTCGCCCGGGCGGTAGCCGCCGTAGTAGTCGTTGGTGGGGGTCGACAGCGGCACGTACACCAGGCCGAGCTCCTCGTCCGCGCTCGGCCACGCCCACATGTTGGTGTTGCCGGAGTACTCCCACGAAGGCCGGTCCTCGTCGAGGGCGGTCAGCCACGTCTCGTTGCCGAACTCGCCGTCCTGGGGGATGGTGTGGAAGATCCAGACCTGCTCGCCCGTCCGGACATCGAAGCCGCGCACGTCGCCCGGCGGCATCTCCTTCATGGCCGGCATGTTGGGGTTGGTGACGTCGGTCATGGCCGATCCGATGACTACGACGTCGCCCACCACGAGGGGTGGCGAGCCCCAACTGAACGTCTCCACCGGCTCGTCGAACCCCTGCGTCAGGTCCACCTCGCCGCCGTCGCCGAAGTCGGGGTACCGCTCGCCGGTGCCGGCGTTCAGGGCCACGAGGTGCGAGCCGACCACCGCGAGCACCCGGGCGTCGTCACTCTCGGAATCCTCCCAGTAGGCGACGCCGCGAGTCTGGCGCACCCGGGTGAACGGCTCGCCGTCGCGGTCGGGGGGCGTGTCGAACCACAGCACCTCGCCGGTCTTCGCGTCGAGGGCCGCCACCGTGCCGAGGGCCGAGCTGATGTAGAGCCGGCCGCCGGCCATCAGCGGGGTGTTCTGCGAGGCGATCGACGGGGTGAAGTCCTCGCGCCCCTCCCGCATCGCGTCGGGCAGCACCGACTGCCGCCAGACGATCTCGAGGTCGGCTATCGTCTCCGCGTCGATCTGGTCCAGCGGCGAGTACTTGGTGCCGGCCGCGTCCGACCCGTACGACCGCCACTCCACGTCCTGGGCGTGCGCCGCCGGGGCTGCGGCCACGAGGACCACCGCGATCGCCGGAAGCACTAGCGTGCGGGTCAGCGTGCTCGAAATGTCATGTCTCGAAGATCGTGTTTCCATCGTCGTCTCGCCGGACAATCAGGAATGCCAAGTCTCGCTTGACGCCGCACCGCGGACACGCCGTGGTCGACGCCTGCTCCAGGTAATCGTCATCGAAGTCGTCGCGCGCCAAGGTATACCATTCGATGACGGTCTGTCATCGGCCAAGCCGCGCGGGGTCTCCCGATGGCGTTCGAGGTCCGGCGTCCGGTCAGGAGAGGCGGGAGAGCAGGTCGTCGGCGTCGTCGCAGGCGGTGATGAGGTCGAGGGCCTCGGTGAGGCGGCGGGGGTCTTCGATGCGGGCGAGGGCCTCGGCCGTCCGGGCCGCGGTGGCGGGACCGAACTTCTGCGCCGCCAGCCGGCGGAGGAGGTCGCGTTCGCGGGCGATGCCCTCGGCGCGGGCCTGCGCGACGCCTTCGGCGCGCCCCTGCGCGATGCCCTCGGCGCGCCCCTGTGCGATGCCCTCGGCGCGGGCCTGCCGGCGGTGGCGGCCGAGCTGCGGGTCGTCGTCGGGGGTGGTGCCCTCGCTCTCGCCGAGCCGCCGGCCCACCCGCGTCAGGTCGGCCAGCGTCCGCGGCCCGAGGCGCGGCTCGTTCAGCGAAGCGTGGATCTGCGCGGCCGTCCACGTGGGGAACGCGCGGCTCTCGTCGACGGTGCGGAAGCGGCCTCCGTCGAGCACGTAGATGGTCAGGCCCGGCCGCACGCCGCGGGGACGGTTCGGCGACGGCTCGTCGGGGGTGTCGACCCACACTTCGGGGAACCCCCACGCTTCGTACACCGGCAGCTTGTTGCGCCGGACGTCGGTGGTGTGATCCACTTCGAGAATCACGTCCGGCGGGGGGTCCACCCCCAGCACGATGGCGGGATCGCGCGGCCGCCAGACCTTCCGGTCCAGGTAGACGGTCTGGTCGCCGACGAGCACCTGCCGCGGCCGGCCGTCCGCGTCCCGCTCCATCAGGTAGACGGCCCCGGCCAACAGGAAGCGCGATCCGCGCTCCAGACACATGCGGGTCAGCAGCTCGCTCAGCAGGTTCGGGGCATTCTCGTGGACGGGGCCGGCGTCGCGCATCACCCAGGCTGTCCCCGTCTCGCGCGACCAGTACTCGATGCGTCGGTCGTAGGCCCACACGTCTTCCCAGGTCGGCAGCGAGACGGCGTCGCAGCCGGGGAAGTCCTGGGCCGCGGTCGGGGTCGGCGCGGCCGGCGTGGCGGCGTATCCGGTACGGGGTGTCGGGGGCGGGGTGAAGGGGGGCATGCGCCTGTGCCCATTATCGCACAGCCGGCGTTGGCTGTGCAGCCCGCATGCCCGGACGACCCTGTGTCAACTGCGACCCCTCGCAGACGTCCCGCAAGCAGGGGCCGGATACAATGCGCCGTGGGAGTACAGGCGATGATCATCCACGATGCCGGGATCCGGAGACTCGCGGCGGGAGCGGCGTGCGCGGTGGCGGCCGTGCTGGCCGGCGCTGCCGCGGCACGGGCGAGCGACTGGCCGCAGTTCCGCGGGCCGACGGGGCAGGGGCATGCGCCGGACGCGGCGGTCCCGCTCACGTGGAGCGAGACGGAGAACGTCACCTGGAAGACGCCGGTGCCGGGCCTCGGGTGGTCGTCGCCGGTGGTGGCGGACGGGCGGCTCTGGCTCACGACCGCGCTGATCGACCCGGACGAAGGCAGCTCGCTCCGGCTGCTCGCCTTCGACGCCGAGACGGGAGACCCCGCCCTCGACGTGGAGGTCTTCGACAGCAGCGAGGTCTATCCGCTCAACCCCAAGAACAGCCTCGCCTCGCCGACGCCGGTCCTCGACCCGGACGGCGAGCGGGTCTACGTGCACTTCGGGGCCACCGGGACGGCCGCCGTCAGCACCGCCGGTGAGATCCTGTGGCGCACCCGCTTTCCCTACATCTCTCAGCACGGCAACGGGGGGTCGCCCATCCTCCACGACGGCAGGCTGGTCGTCAGCATCGACGGCTACGACGTCGCCTACCTCGTGGCCGTCGACGCCCGCACCGGCGAGGAGCGCTGGCGCTCGGTCCGGCCCGATCCGGTGTCGCAGGCCTACTCGACGCCGATCGTCATCGACGCCGGCGGCCGCGAGCAGATCGTCAACGTCAGCGCGTTCCGGACCTCGGGGCACGATCCGGCGTCGGGGCGGGAGATCTGGGAGGTGGTCTATCCCCGGGGCTTCTCGAACGTGCCGCGGCCCGTCTACGGCCACGGGCTCGTGTACCTGTCGACCGGCTTCCAGCAGCCGACGCTGCTGGCGGTGCGCGCGGACGGCGCCGGCGACGTGACCCGGTCGCACGTGGCGTGGCGGCTGAGCCGCGGGGCCCCGCTGACCCCGTCGCCGATCCTCGTTGGCGACGAGCTGTACATGGTCAGCGACTTCGGCATCGCGACCTGCGTCGACGCCCTCACCGGCGAGGTCCACTGGCAGGAGCGCCTCGGCGGCAACCACTCCGCGTCGCCGGTGTTCGCGGGGGGGCGCATCTATTTCCAGAACGAGCGGGGCGTGACGACGGTGCTCGAGCCGGGCGCCGAGTTCAACGTGCTGGCCCGGAACCGGCTCGACGGCTCGATGCTCGCCTCGATGGCGGTCTCGGCCGGGGCGCTGTTCCTGCGCACCGACACCCACCTCTACCGCATCGAGGAGCGGCCCTGATTCTCGCGGCGCCTCGCCCCGCGGGCGTTCGGTGGCTCGGCGCCCCGCGGGTTCGCCGACGGGCAGGTCAGGCGTCGGTGCGTTCTTCCCCGGCGAGCGCCAGAACCCGGTCTCGAATGGCGTCCGACATCCACATGCCCGCGTTCTCCAGCCGATCGACAAAGGGTCGATGCGTTCCGTCAACCCGCGAGCCTTCGCCTCGATGAGAATTCCGAGTGTTCCCCGAACGCCCAGCCCGGCGCTCCCCGCAAGGCGACGCGCGCGTCTGTCATCCAGGAGGACCGTGCATTCCGGATGCTCCAACGCCGGGGCCAGCAACGCCAGTTCGCCGTGTCCCAAGTCCAGGGTCAGCCACTCGGACGGTATGGCGCCCGGATCGACGATCCGCAGCCAGTCGTAGCGGGTCGGCTCGGGAACGTCGTATCCTCTCCTGCGCCCCTCCTGCAACTCCAGCTCCACGGCCTTGGGGATCCGGATCCGTTTCGACTCGTTCGATCTCGGTGATGCCCAGATCGGCCGCCTGCAGCAGGTCGAGGATGGCTGCTCGCTCTCCGGGGTCCCGCAGGCGGTCGGCCGTGTACGCGACGCGCTCCACTCCGTTCTCGGGCTCCATGAGCAGGAGATTGGTGCGAAACCAGGTGAACAGCGGGCCGAGCAGGTTGGCGATGCCCGGACGCTCTTCGCCCGAGTCGTCCGCCACCGCGCCGGCCACCGACAAGAAGAGGGCGTTCTTCCGGACGAGGCGTACGAGCGCGCGGCCGGAGGAGCGAAACGCGGGGCCGAAACTCGGCTCCCGGTCATCCCGGTTGCGGCGAAACACGAGCGCCTGACGTCCCCTGGGATAGTAGTAGGCGTGCTCGTCGAGAACCCGATGGTCGTCGACGTCGAAGCCGTACTGCCAGCGCACCCCGTCCAGGATCAGGTCGACGGCGAAACGGGATGGGCGTTCGGGGCCCTCGCTACGGAGGATGAACGAGTGTCTGGGCAGCCTGGTTTCCCGATCTCCTCGCCGAAACGAGCCGAGCACGATCCTGCGCATGTCCGCCATCGCGCGGAGCATGGTCGACTTCCCGGAGGCGTTGGCGCCGAAGATGCCGGCAACCGGCAGCACGCTGACGGGCGCAGGGCTTCCCGCGACGGTCATCTCCCGCACGACGTCCGCCTCGGACAATCGGGTTCCGAGCAGCGAGAGGTTCACCTCGTCCCAGTACGAACGCACGTTCCGGGCCGTGAACGACAGGAGCGCGTTCGGGGCCCGCGGCGAGTCGGTCTGGTCGCTCATGGCGCTATTGTTGCGGAAAATCTGCACAGAAGGCAAGTTGTGACGGCTGCCCTGCGCGTCCGCGTCAGAACGCGGTTTTTCGACCGTCCAGACGTGGGAGGGCGTCTGGGCTGCGCGCCGCGTCAGAA
This sequence comes from Vicinamibacterales bacterium, assembly GCA_965215105.1. Lineage (GTDB taxonomy): Bacteria > Acidobacteriota > Vicinamibacteria > Vicinamibacterales > UBA8438 > JAJEEA01. The sequence goes on along the minus strand of OZ244051.1, from coordinate 2,386,707 downwards.
CGCGGTCTCTGTTTCCGGCCCCTCATGCAAGCCCGACAGGCGGGAGAGCAGGTCGGCGGCGTCGTCGCAGGCGGTGATGAGATCGAAGGCCTCGATGAGGCGGCGGGGGTCTTCGATGCGGGCGAGGGCTTCGGCCGTCTGCGCCGCGGTGGCGGGACCGAACTTTTGCGCCGCCAGCCGGCGGAGGAGGGCGCGTTCCCGCGCGACGCCCTCGGCGCGCCCCTGCGCGACGCCCTCGGCGCGGGCCTGCCGGCGGTGGCGGCCGAGCTGCGGGTCGTCGTCGGGGGTGGTGCCCTCCCGTTCGCCGAGCCGCCGGCCCACCCGCGTCAGGTCGGCCAACGTCCGCGGCCCGAGGCGCGGCTCGTTCAGCGAAGCATGGATCTGCGCGGCCGTCCACGTCGGGAACGCACGGCTCTCGTCGACAATGCGGAAGCGGCCCTCGTCGATCGCGTAGATCGTCAGACCCGGCCGCACGCCCCGGGGGCGGTTCCGCGACGGCTCGTCGGGGGTGTCCACCCACACTTCGGGGAACCCCCACGCTTCGTACACCGGCAGCTTGTTGCGCCGGACGTCGGTGGTGTGATCCACTTCGAGGATCACGTCCGGCAGCGGGTCCTCCCCCAGCACGATGGCGGGGTCGCGCGGCCGCCAGACCTTCCGGTCCAGGTAGATGGTCTGGTCCGCCACCAGCACCTGGCGCGGCCGGCCGTCCGCGTCCCGCTCCATCAGGTAGACGGCCCCTGCGAACCGGAAGCGCGACCCGCGCTCCTGACCGAGGCGGGTCAGCAGCTCGCTCAACTGGTGCGGGGCAATCTCGTGGACGGGGCCGGCGTCGCGCAGCACCCAGCCGGTCCCCGTCTCGCGCGACCAGTACTCGATGCGCCCGTCGTAGGCCCACACGTCTTCCCAGGTCGGCAGCGAGACGGCGTCGCAACCGGGGAAATCAGGGGCCGCGGTCGGGGTCGCCGCGGCCGGCGTGGCGGCGTATCCGGTGCGGGCTGTCGGGGAGGGGATGAAGGGAGTCACGTTCCTGTTCCCATTGTGGCACAGCCGGCGTCTTTCATTCCTCCTCCTTGAGTTTGGGTTGCGGTTGCTCCCGGTTCTCGATGATGTCGAGCGTCTCGACCACCGTGATGCCTACTGGATGACCGGGTTCACGCAGCCGGCCGGCAGCACCTTGTCGGGGTCGGGGCGGATGCTCAGATCGGTGACGTGGTCGGGAATCGCGGTCCAGCCGTGGAAGACGCCGCCGGGAATGACCACGACGTTGCCCTCCGACACGTCGCGTACCTCGCCGCGGGGCCCGGCAGGCTCCGGCGTCGCACTCGGTCAGCCGAGCGCCTCGCCGCTCTCGGCGCGACGCTCGGCTCGACCGCGCGCCGTCAGTCCCGCACGAGCGAGCGCCACGCGAGCTCCCAGCTCAGCGGCGCCTCCGCCGGCAGGTAGCAGATCTCGTGGTCGCACGCCTGGTACTCCAGGACCCCCTCGACCCGTAGCGTGGCGTCCGGCGCCGAGGCGAGCGCGGCGATGTCGCGGCGCATCGGGATGGTCACGTCCTGCACGAGCCGGAACGGCTGCTCGTAGACCGCGACCGTCTCGTCGAGGGGCTCGAAGTGGTACATCTGCGAGGCCGGGTAGGTCACGTCGTGGCTCCGCAGGAAGTCCGGCGCGGTCAGGCGGAGGCGGATCACCTGGTAGGCATGGTCGCCGGGCGCGTAGACGTGCATGTCGGTCTTCGGGGTCACGTCGACCACGAACGACAGGCGGTTGCCCGGCGCGACCACGTCGTCGGTGGCCCAGACGAGGGCCTCGAGGTGGTCGGTGTCGACCCGGGTCGCGGCCCGGTCCGGGGCCCCGGGCATCGCGTCCCCGAGGCGGACGGCGATGCTCGACACCGTCGAGCGCTCCTGATACGCCGCCTCGAAGAACCGCGCGGTCACCCGGCCCGCGGTGTCCAGCATGAACGTGCCGGGATGGGGGATGCCGTAGAGCCGGCGCATCTGCTCGCGCCGCTCCTCGGGCGCGCGGGCCGGGTCCATCTCGTGGTTCAGGAGGCCGTATTCCCGGATGGTCGCCGAGCCCTCGTCGGACAGCAGCGGGATCTCGATGCCGCGCGCGTCGGCGAACCCCGCGAGGGTCGCGACCGGGTCGTAGGTGACGACGGCGACGCCGAGGCCCTGGCCCTGAAGGTCCCGATAGCGGCTTTGCAGCTCCACGAGCTGCGTCTTGCAGTACGGTCACCAGTCGGCCGAGCGGCTGAACACCAGCATCAGCCCGGCCGGCCCCATCAGCGAGTCGAGGTCCCGCGCCGCGCCGGTCTGGTCGGGGAGCGAGAAGGACGGCACGACATCGCCGACCTGGGGGCCCACCCCGTCCACGTCGGGCAACGGCGGCGCCTGCGCTGCGGCGGCCGATGCCACCCCCAGCGCGAGCACCCAGCACAGCGTCACGATACGCGTCAATCTCATCGGTTCACATCTCCGATCGTCACGTCGTGCGCCCGGTTCCATCGGACGCGTCCACCTTCTATCATAGCCGCCTGCAGAGCGCCCTCCGGCCCGGCGTCACGCGGCGCGGCCGTCTCTGCCGGACGCCGGTCGCCCCGAAATCCCGACGACTACTCGGGGCAGGGCCAGCGCCACCAGCTCCGGCACCTCGCCGCCGACCGTCAGGGCGATGTACTGCCGCCCCTCGTGCAGGTAGGTCATCGGCGTGCCGATGGGGCCGCCCGGCAGGTCGACCGAGCCGACGATGGCCCCCGTCGCCTTGTCGCGCGCCACCAGCCGGGGGCCGTCGTCGGCGCCGCCCGCGGTGAGGCCGCTGACGACCAGCGTCTTGGTGATCACCACACCCCCGCGGCCGTCGCCGCCGAGAGGAGGCAGGTCGAGGTCGCGCAGGGCCGGGTGCCGGCGCACGCGGTCGCCGTCGCCGTTGGGCTGCATCCACGCGTGCTCGCCCCGCGTCAGGTCAATCGCGGTCATGCGCGAGTACGGCGGCTTCAGCAGGGGCAGGCCGTTCGGCATCCGGGGCTGGACGCCGGCCGCGAGCCCCCGCATCGTGTAGCGGAGGTTGCCGCCGGCGGCGGGGTCCGGCGTGTAGTACTTGATGACCGAGAACCGGTTGACCGACGGCACGTAGAGCAGCCCCGTCTCGGGGTCGACCCCGGAGCCCGCCCAGCCCGCGCCGCCTCCGACGTGGGGCCGCTGAATCGTGCCCTGCAGGCCGCCGTCGTGGCTCAGCGTGGGGGGCGAGAAGAGCGGCCCGAGCCGGAAGTTCCGCACCGCCTCGACGGCCATGGCCCGGATCTCGGGCGTGAAGTCGACGAGGTCGTCGATGCTCACGCCCTGGTACTCGAACGGGGGCGGCTTCGTCGGGAACGGCTGCGTCGGCGACAGCACCTCGCCCTCCATGTCGCTGTCGGTCTCGACCGGGCGCTCCTCGATGGGCCACACCGGCTCGCCCGTCACCCGGTCGAAGACGTACGTGAACCCCTGCTTGCTCACCTGCGCGATCGCCCTGACGGGCTCGGGCCGGCCCTCGACCGCGACGTCGACGAGGCTCGGGGCGGCGGGGAAGTCGTAGTCCCAGACCCCGTGGTGCACGGCCTGGAAGTGCCACATCCGCTGGCCGGTCTCGACGTCGAGGGCGACCACGCTCTCGGCGAACAGGTTGTCGCCGGGCCGGTGGCCGCCGTAGTAGTCGCCGGTCGGCGTGCCCGTCGGCAGGTACACGTAGCCCAGCTCCTCGTCGGCGCTCATCGGCGGCCACACGTTGGTGTTGCCCGAGTAGCGCCACGACTCGTCGCCCCAGGTGTCGGCGCCGAAGTCGTCCCCCCGCGGCACGGTGCGGAAGACCCACCGCACGTCGCCGGTGCGGGCGTCCACCCCCTTGATCCAGCCGGGCGGGGCCTCCTTGGCGATGGCCCCGTCGGAGATGACGTTCGGTGTCACCACCACGCCGCGGGCGACGACGGGCGGCGACGCCACCCCCATCAGGTTGCGGCCGCGGTGGTTCGCGCCGTCGCGGTCGGCGCGCGGGATGCCCTCCATCAGGTCGACGCGCCCGTTGTCGCCGAACTCGAGCACCGGCGCGCCGGTCTCGGCGTCGAGCGCGATCAGGTACGCCTCGTGGGTGCCGAAGAAGATCCGCGTGTCGTCGCCGTCGCTCCACCACGCGACCCCGCGCGAGTTGTAGAAGTGGGTCGGCCGACCGCCCAGGTACACCTGCGGATCGTGCACCCAGAGCGTCTCGCCGGTCGCGGCGTCGATGGCCGCCACCTGATGCAGCGCCGTCGAGATGTAGAGGGCGCCGCCCGCCATCAGCGGCGTCGCCTGGAACATCCGGATCCCGAGGCGGGGGATCCGCTCGCGCAGCGCCTCGAGATCGAGCGACCCGTCGGCCGACTGCCAGCGCCAGGCGATCTCGAGATCGCCGAAGTTGCCGGCGTCGATCTGGTCGAGCGGCGAGTACTTGGTGCTGCCGGCGTCGCCGCCGTAGCTCCGCCATTCGCCGTCGACGGCGCCGTACTGGCCGCGCGCCTCGGCCGGGCCGAGTGCGACGGTGCACCATGCGAGAAACATCACGAGGCGAAGGACCGTCGAGCGGCGTCGCGTGCAGGGCATGGCTACCTCCTGCGTCCACTATACTCGGGTCGGGGATGCCGGTGACCGCGAACGGCGATATTGCACGCTCGAAGGCGCTGGGCGCCGAACACGGTAATCTCCTGGAGAGGCTCCGCCGCCTCGGCGAGGAACCGGATCCTCGACGCCGCCGGCTGATCATGCTCGGGCTGCTCACCGCCTGGCTTTCGCCCCGGGGCATCGAGCCCATCCTGGTCGGCGGCGCCGCGGTGGAGTTCTACACCGCCGGAGGCTACGCCACCGGCGACGTGGATCTGGCCCTTCCGTCGGGACCCGAGGTGGACGCCGCGTTCGCGGCGCTGGGGTTCGAGAAGGAGGGGCGCTTGTGGCATCACGCCGACCTCGACCTGCTCTTCGAGGCGCCGGCGCCGGCCGGGCTCCCGGGCGAGGACGCCCCGCGGACCGAAGTCGCAGTGGATGGTCTGCGCGTGGTGATCATCGGCGTCGAGGATCTGCTCGTCGACCGCCTCCGCGCCTGGGTGCACTGGAAGAGCGACGAGGACGGGCGGTGGACCCGACGGCTCGCGAAGCTGTACGCGCACCGTCTGGACTGGGGCTATCTGCGGGCGCGGACGAAGGATGTCCCCGAAGAAGCCGAGGCCCTGCAGCGGGTCGAGCAGGAGGCGCACCCGCGATGATCGACTACGACGAGTTCCAGGCGGAGGTGCGGCGATTGAAGCGCGAGCGCTGGGCAAAGATCCTGGCCGCCGAGCCGCCAGGCCGCACGCCAGGAAGGCGGCCGCGCGATCCGGAGCAGGAGCGCCTGCTGCTGAGGATGGACCGCGCCCGGCTGCAGCGGGAGCAACCTTCCTTGTCGGGACAGAAGCCGCGTTCGGACTGACGACCGCGCCGGTGGCTGACCTCGCCGGCATGGAGTCAGTCTCCAGCATGACAGGGGCGCGGGCCAATCGCCGTTACGCCTCTCGTTGCTCCGGCAACTCGGCGCGCGTGCCCAGGACGAGGCCGGCATCGCGGACCTGGGCAACGAGCGAGTCCCACAGGCTGCGCAACTCGTTACGGGTGCGGTTTCGCCGGAGCCCCTTCGGGGCCTGCCAACTGCGGGGGTTGAAGTACTCGCCCGGAAGGTCGACGAGTGGCCGCGAGAAGCACGAGTCACCACCCGCCGGAGTTGCGGGGAAGAAGCTGAACATCCCGTCGACCGGGTCGTAGGGGTTGCTCCACGGTAGAGCCGGAGCCGTGTCCGCGTTGGCGCACACGTTCCCGGGGCCGACGCGTGGTCGTTGTCGGCCATCCCGACATGTACTGGAAGAACACGAACGCGTTGATCAGGCACAGCGTATGCGTCAGCTTAACGATCGCGACAAACTTGATCTCCAGAACATCCCGAAACAGCTTTGGCTCGATTTGCGGCTCTTCCTCGACCGCCTGCCGGAACAGACGCCACAGCAGGTCGGGCTTGAACTCACTCCTGTCGTTGAACACGGCGGGAGCCATCGGGGCCGGCGTGGGAAACGTGTAGAGATCCCCGTTGCCTGGATCCGGTGGTGCGTGCAGCAGCCCGAAGCACTTCGCGACACTGGGATAGACTCTCGGTCGCTGCCGCGTGGTGTTCTTCTGAGCCAGAGAGTAGAGGAACGAAAACGGATCGATCCCCTCGTCACCGTTCTTAGAGCAGTTCGGGCTTGCTGCCCCAGTCCACCCGGTTCGCCTGCGTGATCAATCCGGCTTCGCCGCCCTTCAGAATCGCCCGTGCGAGTTCTCTGAACCAGCCTGCCCAGTCGTGGATTTCCTTCACGTGGCTGCTCCTTGGGAATCTCGGCAGGTTGAGGCAGCCTGAAGCGGAAGCAACTGTTCTTGTTGCCGCGGAAGCCACATTCGGACTGACGGCCGCGCCGGTGGCGTCACTGCCGCTCGACGACGATCTCGGCGCCGCTCGGGACCGCCGCGAGCACCGTCGGGTCGCCGTCGATGGCGCCGATGACGTTGACCGCGCTCGCCGGCCTGATCTCGGCGCCGCGGCTCATCGGCGTCGGTCCCCAGAACAGACAGAGCGCGCTGCCCGGCGGCCAGTAGGCCACTGCCCCCCTGTCGACGGTCTCCGCCGCGTCCGGCGCTTCCGGCGCGTCAACGGGAATCGAGAAGTAGATCTCGTCGCCCCAGGTCTGCACCCGGCCGGCGATCGGAAGCGCGTCCCATACCGCGTCGGCGGTGGTCGAGCCGTTCAGCGCCACGGTCACTGCGACCTCGCCGGCGCGGATCCGAATCAGTCTGTCGCCCATACGCGGCTTCTCCTCGAATCGGCTTGTGGCGGAGCCGGTACCGCGGGAGCGTGGCGTCCCATGCCGGTCACGGGGCAGGAATGCCCAGCTCTGTCGCGACCGCCTGCAGGCGCTTGTCCAGCGTCCACAGCGCGCATCTCTCCAGGAGGGAGGACGCCAGCAGGTGCATGTCGATCCACCCGATACCGCGCCCATGAATGCGCCGGTCGTGAACGAGTCGCATGATCTCCTCGTGCTCGGCCACCATCGCCGGCGGGAGCGCGCTCATCAGGCGCAGGAAGCGGTCACGATTGGCGAGGGAGCCGCACGCGAGCTCCCCGACGACGAACGGATGACAGATCACTCCGTCCTGCTCGAGCAGGGAGGCCAGCCCATGGCGGTCGCGCCGCAGATGGTCCACCCAGACCGACGTGTCCGCCAAGGTGATCATGGGCCCTGCCGCGGCCGGCGCCTCGGGATGGGGCGAAGCTCCTTCTCGCTGCCGCCCAGGGCGGCGAGGCGGCGGGCGCTCTCGCGCGCGATCAGGGCTTCCAGCCCGCGTCTCACGAGCGTCGTCTTCTCCTGGATGCGGGTCAGCCGCGCAGCCTCGCGAAGCAGGTCGTCGTCGATGTTGAGGGTCGTCCGCATGTGTATGAATATGCATGTTCAGTATGCGCCCGTCAACCCGTCGTACTGGCGCCGCATCCGATCCGCTTGGGATCATGACGGGATGGAGGTCAGATCTGTCGGTTCGGGCCGACGGATGGCATGTTCGGACAGCGAGCGGAGCGCGCGATCGTGACTCATTTCAAAACTGGTCGCTACCGGTTCGCGCTTTTGACGGATTTGACATCGAATGTTCATGGAGGTCGGGGTAGTCGCGGACCGGAACTCGGGCGGCGCCTTCACGTTCCCGAATCTCGTGCGGGCGACCCTCGAACGGCTGCCGCGCGCGCCCGAGGCCGCGGACCGCGAGACGACTGACCCTGATGCGACGGGTTCCGGCGTCGTCGTCGAGCTCGACGGCGGCTGTGCCTCCGGCGCTCCCGCGGGACCGGACGATCAGGGAAACACGCCCAGCGACAGATAGGACCGCGCGACCTTCTCGATGGCGTTGGCCATGGCCGCGATGCGCAGCGAGCCCATCTCGGGGCGGCGCGCCAGCGTCTCGCGGATCTCGCGGTAGGCCACGGCCATGATCTCTTCGAGGCCGGAGTTGACCACCGTCAGCTCGTCCGGCCCCCGGATGACGGCGGCCCGTTCGTCGGGGGTGAGCCGGTGGCCGGTCGCGGTCTCGATGGCGCCGAGAATGCGGCTGTAGGTGCTCTCCTGGTGCCGCTTCTCGATGCGGCCGAACCCGATGTGGGACAGGTTCTTGAGCCACTCGAAGTAGGACACGATGACCCCGCCGGCGTTGGCGTAGATGTCCGGGATGACGAGGACCCCCTTGTCGCCGAGGATCGCGTCGGCCTCGGGGGTGGTCGGCCCGTTGGCGCCTTCCAGCAGGATGCGGGCCTGGATGCGGGGGGCGTTCTCGTCGGTGATCTGGTGCTCGAGGGCGGCCGGAATGAGGACGTCGCAGGGCAGCTCCAGCGCCGCGCGGGTGTCCGCCAGGGTGGTGGCGCCGGAGTAATCGAGAATCGACCCGGTGGCGGTCCGGTGGCGCTGCACGGCGTCGGGGTCGAGGCCGCGGGGATCAGCCAGGGCGCCGTCGTGTTCGGCGATGCCGACGATGACCGCGCCCGCCTCCTGGCACGACCGCGCGACCCAGTAGCCGACCTTGCCGAACCCCTGCACCACGACGCGCTTGCCCGCGACGCCGGGGGCGAGGCCGATGCGCCGCATGTCGTCCGGGTCGTCGCAGGCCTCGCGCAGCACGTAGTACAGCCCGCGCCCCGTCGCTTCGGTGCGTCCCCTGACGCCGCTCAGCTCGACGGGCTTGCCGGTCACGCAGCCGAGAGCGTCGATCTGGTCCGGGCGGAGGGCCGCATAGGTGTCGGCTATCCAGGCCATCTCGCGGCTGCTGGTGCCGTAGTCGGGCGCCGGCACGTCGACGGCCGGTCCGATGAAGTTCTTGCGCACCAGCTCATGGGTGTAGCGTCGCGTGATGCGCTCGAGCTGGTCCACGGTGTAGTCCCCGGCGTCGATCTGCACCGCGCCCTTGGCGCCCCCGAAGGGGATGTCGACGATGGCGCACTTGAAGGTCATCAGCGCCGCGAGCGCCATGACCTCGTCCTCGTCGACCTGCGCGCTGTAGCGGATGCCCCCCTTCAGGGGCAGCCGGTGATGGCTGTGCTCGACCCGCCACGCCCGGACGACCTGGATGCCGCCGTCGGACTGCCGCACGGGGAAGTCGAAGCGAAAGACGGCGTTGCAGCGCCTGATCTGGTCGAGCAGGCCGGCCGGATGATCGCTGAAGGCGGCCGCTCGGTCGAAGATGGTCGACAGGTCGGAGAAGAATCGGTGGCGCCTGGTCATCACGGGCATCGGGGCCCGCTCCGCGCAACCCGTGTCGCTGCGCGGAGCGGGCAACCGCCGAGCGCGATCCGGCAGCCTGTCGCGGCAGGCTGCGTCGCGTTCGACCGGTGATACGTCATGCCTGGCCGCGTTGTTCCGCGGGACATGCGTGCTCCCCGGTCACCCCTGCTCAACGAGCTCTTCGCCTCGCCTCGCCAGACAGGCGCTCGCCGGGCTCGGCGCCTACGGCAGCGCGTAGGCCAGCAGGGTGGCCGACCGGCCGCCGCCGCTCGTCGCCAGCACGATGAACTGCCGCCCGTCGACCTCGTAGGTCATCGGCGAGCCGCTCTGGGGGGCGGTCATGTACACCGCGCCCACCTCGTCGCCGGAGGCCTTGTCGTAGGCGCGCAGCATCGCCCCGGCCTCGCCGGTCTCGGTCGTGTAGAAGCCCGACTCGCCGGCGACGACGAGGGTCCCGGTCACCAGCACGCCGACCCGGCCCGGCCAGCCGGTGCGGCCGATGTCCTGGCCGTCGAGCAGGGGGTGGTTCCGGATGTTGTCCGGCGCCTCGCCGTGGGGGATCTGCCAGGCGATGTCGCCGGTGTTCATGTCGATGGCGGTGATGCGTCCCCACGGCGGCTTGATCATCGGGAACCCGTCGATGCTCGTCGACGCCTCCCGGAAGCCCACGCCGTCGGGCCGCCCCCGGATGAAGTCCATGTCCGACCGCTCGGGGTCGTTGACGAGGCCGAGCACGCCGACCTGGGTCTTGGTGTAGATGTAGAAGAAGCCGGTCTCGGGGTCGGCCGACCCGCCGGGCCAGTTCACGCCCCCCGTCGAGTTGGGGAGCTGCAGGGTGCCGAGCATGCCCGGCTCGGCCACCGTCGGCGGGTCGTAGAGCCAGCCGATGGTGTGGCGGTTGTAGATCTCCATGGCCCGGGTGAAGAGCTCCGGCGTGTAGTCGACGAGGTCGTCGATGCTGAGGTCGACGTCGTCGACGTTGGGCGGCCTCATCGGGATCGGCTGGGTCGGGGCGTACCACTCGCCGGGCACGTTCCCGGCCCGCACCGGGACCTCGGGAATCGGCCACACCGGCTCGCCGGTCTCGCGGTCGAGCACGAACATGTAGGCCTGCTTGGTGGGCAGGATCAGGGCCTTGACGTCCCGGCCGTCGACGGTGATGTCGAGCAGCACGGGGGCCGCCGGCAGGTCCCAGTCCCAGATGTCGTGGTGCACGGTCTGGTAGTGCCACGCCCGCTCGCCGGTGTCGAGGTCGACGGCGACGACGCTGCCCGAGTAGAGGTTGTCGCCGGGCCGGTGGCCGCCGTAGTAGTCGCCGGTGGGCGCCTCGACCGCGAAGTACGCCATGTTCAGCTCGGGGTCGACGCTCCACTGCGCCCACACCCCGGTGTTGCCGGTGTAGCGCCACGAGTCGTTCAGCCAGGTGCTGTTGCCGAACTCGTCGCCGCCGGGAATGGTGTGGAAGATCCACTTGCGGTCGCCGCTGCGGGCGTCGAAGCCGCGCACGTAGCCCTTGACGTTGGTCCGCGACGGCGGGGCCCCGCCGGGCCGGTGGGCGGCCCCGATGAGGACGGTGTCGCCGGCCACGATGGGCGCGGCGTGCAGGCCGATCTCGGATGTCGGCTCGAGGTCCTGGTCGATGTTCTGCTTCAGGTCGACGATGCCGTTGGTCCCGAAGGCCTCCTCCTCGTAGCCCGTGCGGGCGTCGACGGCGACGAGCTGGTAGCCGGGGGTGACGTAGAGGATGACCCCGTCGCCGCCGTCGTCCCAGTACGCGAGCCCGCGGCCCGACAGCCGGCGCGGCGCCGTCTCGCCGCGCTCGCCCTCGTCGACGCGGTGCATCCACAGCAGCTCGCCCGTCGCCGGGTCGAGGGCGACCACCGCGCGGCGCGACCCCGCGGTGACGTAGAGAATCCCGTTCACCATCAGCGGCGTCGACTGGTAGTTCGTCTCGGGCCGGGGGCCGAAGCTGTCGGTGTTGAACTGCCAGGCGAGCTCCATCTCGCTGAAGTTCTCGGCCGTGATCTGGTCGAGGGGGGAGTAGCGGTCGTGCGAGAGGTTGCCGCCGTAGGACGGCCACTCGCCGTTGGCCGTCGACGGCTCCTGGGCCGCCGCGACTCCCGGGACGGACAGCAACGCGACCGCGGCGACGGCCGCGATGGACATCGATCTCATGCTCATGAACAGGTACCTCGTCGTCGTCGCCGTCGAATCGGGATGCGGCGACCGGGTCGGGGCGCAGCGATGCGCGCAGACGAATCATAGCGAAAATCGGCGGCGCGCGGGACCCGCCGCCCCCGCGGACCGGACCCGCGACGCTGCTCGAGATTGTCCATCAGGTGGGGGCGCGGTCTGTGGCGAGTCGTTCGAGAACGGCCGTCTGAAGCGCGACAGGCCGATCGGCGGAAGCGCCCCGAGCTCGGCGGCACCGCGGCCGGGCTTCGTCAGGTTCTCGCCCGCTGGCGGTCGGCCAACAGGATGTTGTCGATGCGGGTGTTCACTGCTGCGATCTGACCGGTCAGATCGCGGCGGGTCTCGTGAAGCTCTTTGCGCACGCTGTCCAGCATCCGCCACATGCCGACGAGCACGCCGACGCCCGTCAGAACCGTGGCAATCACTTCGGGACTCATGTTTCACATCCTGGTATGGCTAGGGGAGCCGGAAGGCGATCTGCAGGATTGCGGAGATCATGATCCCGAACCCCGTCACGGCAACCGCCAGCACCACACCGACCATCCACTTCAGAACTCGGACGTCGTGACCGAGGTCGCCCATCTCTTGTGCAGCCTTGAGTGCGGTCGCGGGGTCCGCCCCCGCCGACAGGTGCGCCGCGAAGGTCTCCGCTGCAACGGTCTTCATGGTCTGATTCTACTCCAGGGGAAGGCGGCCTCGTCATGGGAGGCATCGTCTCGGCAACGGTCTGCGCGGTCCTCACGGCGCTCGACACCGACCGTTGCCAGTAATCGCGCCGCCGGTCAGCTCGCCCGGATGACGCTCATCAGCTCGGGCAGGGTCGGCCGCTTGCCGTGCATCAGCAGGGCATAGCGGAAGATCTTCGCGGCCAGCCAGCCGGAGGCGACGATGCCGAGCGCGAGCAGGGCGATGCCCAGCCAGATCTCCCAGAGGGGCGGCGTCAGCACGTTCACGCGGGCCAGCATGACGAGGGGGGTGAAGGGCGGCAGCAGGCTCAGCACGCGGGTCGCGACGGTGCCGGGGTTGGCGATGACGTAGAAGCTCGACATCAGCGCGACGACCATCGGCAGGACCGCCGCGAACATCGCCTGCCCCAGCTCCTCGGTGCTCGTGCAGGTGGCGGCGATGGTCGCGAAGAAGACCGAGTAGAGGAAGTAGCCGAGCGCGAAGAAGATCGAGAAGTAGAGGATCAGCTCCAGGCTGAGGACGGCGCCCAGATCGAACTCGGCCAGCTCGGGGCCCATTGACAGCATCGGCGCCGCGTAGAGCACGCCGAGCAGCAGCGCGCCGACCCAGATGCCCAGTTGGGTCAGGCCCGAGCCGAGCACCCCCAGGATCTTGCCGGTCATGAACTCGGTGGCGGTCACCGCCCCCAGGATGACCTCGATCAGGCGGGACGACTTCTCCTCGACGATGGCCATGGCCATGCCCTGGCCGTTGATGAGCACCGCCATGTACAGCAGCATCGCGAGGGCGAACGTGCTGAAGAACGCGGCCTCGAAGCCGCCCTCCGTCTCGCCCTCGTCCGAAACCGTCACCGCCTGCAGGTCGAAGCGCTGCCAGGCCCGGACGCGCTCGGTGTCGACGCCGGTGCCGGCGACGAGTCGGTCGAGCAGGGTGGCCTCGATGGCCCGCTCGATGTCGCGCAGCATCACCGGGTTTCCGGTCTCTCGCGCGTAGTAGCGGCTGCCCGCCCCGATGACGGGGTCGGGGGTGAGCACCAGGTAGCCGTCGAGGCTCCCGTCCAGGACTGCCTCGGTGAACGGCTGCCGCACGCTCTCCGAATCGTCCGGCACGACGGCCTGCTCGGCGACGTCGATCCGCGGCTGCTCGATGGCCGCGAGCTGCCCGGCGAGGGCCGGCGCGAGGCCGGTCCCCGCGTCCACCACCGCGATGCGCAGCTCGTCCGTTCCCGACGACGTGAACAGCACCGGCATGATGAAGATGTAGCCGCCCATGAGGATGGGGATCATCACCGTCATCAGGATGAAGGCCTTGCTGCGCACCCGCGTCAAGTACTCGCGGCGCGCGACCTTGACGATTTGGCTCGGATTCACGACGCGTCCTCCGCGGTCGGGGACGGCGACGCCCCGACCCGTTCGAGATAGATGTCCTCGAGACTCGGGTGCTCGAGGCGCACCGACCGTATCGCCACCCGGTCCACCACGGCCCGGATGACCGCCTGGGGGTCGGCCCCGGGAACGAGCTCGAGCCGCGCCTCCTGCCCGGTGTCCTCGCCGCGGCGCACCCCCGGCAGGTCCGTCAGGGGCGCCGCGCCGTCGCCGTCGTACTCCACCGCCACGGTGTTCCGCCCGTGGCCGGCCCGGATGTCGGCGACGACGCCGTCGAGCACCGGCCGGCCCTGGTGAATCAGGCAGATCGACTCGCACAGGGCTTCCACCTGCTCCATGAGGTGCGTCGAGAGGACCACCGTCGCGCCGCGATCCCGCTGCTCGAGGATGAGGTCCTTCAGGAGGCGGGTGTTGATGGGGTCGAGGCCGGCGAAGGGCTCGTCGAGGACGATGAGGTCGGGCTCGTGGATGACCGCCGCCGCGAACTGCACCTTCTGCTGCATGCCCTTCGACAGGTCGCCGGTGTCGGACTTCGCGTTGGCGGCGAGGCCGACGCGGTCGAGCCAGGCGTGGGCGCGCCTGGCCGCCTCGGCCTGGTCGAGCCCGCGAATGGCGGCGAGGAACGTCAACTGCTCGGCCACCTTCATCTTGGCGTAGAGGCCGCGCTCCTCCGGCAGGTAGCCGACGCGGTGCCGCACCGCCAGGGGATCGCGCGAGCCGAGGAGCTCGACGTGCCCCCCGTCGGGGACGTAGAGGCCGAGGCTGGTGCGGATGGTGGACGTCTTGCCCGAGCCGTTGGGCCCGAGCAGCCCGAAGATCGTTCCGGCGGGCACGGTGAGGTTCAGGCCGCCGACGGCGGTGGTTCCCGCGAACGTCTTGACCAGGTCCTCGCAACGCAGGGCGGCGGTCGGCATCGTCACCTCGATTTCGGGGGGAAGCGGACGGCGGCGGTCGAGCCGGGCGATCCGGCCGAGCCCGTCGTCCGCGGTCCGCAGGGTACTACGACGCTGCCGGTGGTACATTCGTTCCGGGAAGGGCTGCCGATCGAGTTGCCGCGGAGCGGCGTGCGCGCTCTCGCCCACCATCGCTTCGGTCTGCGAACGGTGCGTTGCCGCGAGGCGGCCCGCCGGTGACGCAGCCCACGCGGGCCGAAGCGCCGGTCGAACGACGCGTTGATTGCGTCCACGACGCTGCCGGAGAGCGTCGCAGCCCACGCGGGGCCGAAGCGCCGGTCGAACGACCGGGACAGTGCCACGGACTCGGGGCCGGGCACTGGCCGATCAGCGATGAAGCTCTATGCGCTCGGCGATCTGCATCTCGGCCACCGCGCCAACCGCGAGGCCCTCGCGGACTGGCGCGCCCGGCCCGACGACTGGCTGATTCTCGCTGGCGACGTCGCGGAGTCGATGGCCCTCATCGAGCTCGGCCTGCGGGCGGCGGCAGAGCGGTTCGCCAGGGTGTTCTGGGTGCCCGGGAACCACGAGCTGTGGAGCCACGGCGGGGCCGGTCCCCGCGGCGTGGCCAAGTACGAGGCGGTGGTCGAGGCGTGCCGCCGGATCGGCGTGGTGACCCCGGAGGATCCCTACATCGTCTGGCCCGAGACGCCCCGGTGCGTCATCGCCCCCCTGTTCCTGCTGTACGACTACAGCTTCGGCCCCGACTCGGTGGGGCCGGAGGGGGCGGCGGCGTGGGCGGCCGAAGCGGGCATCCGGTGCGCCGACGAGCATTTCCTCGCCCCCGATCCGTACCCGTCGCGGGCCGCCTGGTGCCGCGCGCGCATTCGCGAGACCATGCCGCGGCTCGCCGAGGCGGCGGCGCGGCATCCGCTCGTGCTCGTGAACCACTATCCCCTGCGCCGCGACCTCGTCCGGCTGCCCGGCATTCCCCGCTTCTGCGTGTGGTGCGGCACGCGGCGCACCGAGTCTTGGCACGTGCGCTATCGCGCGAAGGTGGTCGTGGCCGGGCACCTGCACGTGCGGACCACCGACTGGATAGACGGGGTCCGGTTCGAGGAGGTGTCCCTGGGCTATCCGCGCCACTGGCGCCGCGAGCGCGGCGTCGACGGCTATCTGCGCGAGATCCTGCCGGGGCCGCCGGGGCCGCCGGTGGCCCCGTGGCGGGAGGGGCCGGTGTATCACCGATGAGGAAGAAGCGCGTGGCGAGCGCGTGGGGTGGGGCGGGTCCGTGTGCGGACACCGGAGCGGCGGCCGGACCAGCCGGGGTCATGGCCATGGCCGCGGAGGCCCAAATGCCCCTGGCCGCCGCGGAGGGGCACATGCCCGGTACCGGCGTGGGGGGGCAAGTTCCCCTTGCCGCCGCGGAGGCGCATCTGTGGTGGGCGCGGCCGGCCGCGTTCGGCGAGGCGGCGCAGCTCGCGCGGCTGCGGGCGTTGCTGACCGACGACGAACGCGCGCGCGCCGACCGCTATCGCCTTGCGCGCGACCGCCGCACCGGCCTCGTGACCCGCGCGCTGGTGCGGACCGTGCTGTCCCGGTACGGCGGCGTGCCGCCGGCCCGGTGGCGGTTCTGCACCAACGAGCACGGCCGGCCCGAGATCGCCTCGCCGGCCTCGCCGCTCCGGTTCAACGTGTCGCATACCGACGGCCTCGTCGTTTGTCTCGTCGGCCGGGGACGCGAGCTCGGGGTCGACGCGGAGAACCTGGGCAGAGACCGGCCCTGGCTCGATCTCGCGGAGCGGTTCTTCGCGCCGGCCGAGGCGCGCGCCTTGCGCGAGGCGCCGGCGGCGCAGCGGCGGCTGCGGTTCCTCGAGTACTGGACCCTGAAGGAGTCCTACGTCAAGGCGCGCGGTCGCGGGCTGACGCTCCCGCTGTCGGGATTCTGGTTCGACCTGCCGGCCGGGGCGCGGGACGGCATCCGCATTCGCTTCACCCCGGCCGTCGCCGACGACCCGGCGCGATGGCAGTTCACGCTCGACCGCCTGGGGACGGGCCACGTCGTGGCGACCGCGATCGACAGCACTGGAGCCGCGGGGGTGCGGGTTGCCCACTACGAGGCGGTGGCGGCGCGGGGCGGTGGTTCGTCTGGTTCCCCGCTCTCGGCAGGGCGGATGGTGCTCGACCCGGGGTCGGAGTGAGGGCGAGGCCGGCCGCGCGTAGCGAGAACCGGACAGTGGTTGGGTGGCAACCGGGGCCGAGGGCGGCGGTTGGCGGGCTCAGCCGGGGGGCGCCGCCCGAATTCAGCCGGGGGGCGCCCCCCGAATGTAGCCGCCCCGGCCGGGAGCCCGCGCCGCAGACATCACGGCCCGACGCGGCGGAACTTCTGGATGCGCCGGCCCTCCTGCTCGGCGACGTAGACGTGTCCGTCCGGGTCGACGCCGATGCCGTGGGGCAGCGTGAACTGGCCGCGGTACCGTCCCGGGCCGCCGCCGAAGCTGGAGATGACCTCCCCGCTGTGGCGGTCCAGCACGTCGACCATGACCCGGTTCTGGTTGATGACGTACAGCCAGCGCTGCTCGGGGTCTGGCGAGAACGCCACGACCACCGCCGTGCCCCGCGTGCCGCTGGGGCGTCCCTCGGAGGGCGTGAGCGGCTCCCAGGGGACGTCGATGTTCCGGATGAAGGCCCCCTCGCGGTCGAACACCTGAATGCGGTCCGCCCCGCGATCGCAGACATAGACGAGCCCGTCGGCGGACACCCGCAGGCAGTGCGGCACCGGGGTGACGTCGCGTTCGTCGTCGGTGCGGTGCAGCGGCCACTGGCGCAGGAACTCGCCGTCGGGCGACAGCACCGCGATGCGCTGGTTGCCGCCCGGGAGCTCGCCGTCCGCCACGTAGATCTCGCCGGTCTCCGCGTCGATGTCGATGGCGGCGGGAAGGAAGAACTGCGCGCGGTCGGAGTTCAGGGGGTGTCCGCTGCGGGTGCCGTCGGACGAGTCGTAGCGTCCCGCCTCGCCGATGCGGAGCAGGAGCTCGCCGTCGCGCGAGTACTTCTGCACGACCCCGGTGCCGGCGGCGATGATCCACAGGTTGCCGTCGGCGTCGGCGTGGCAGTCGTGGAGGCGGCTGCCGAGGGCCTCGGGGTCGCCCCACGCTCCCACGACGTTGCCGTCGGGGTCGAACTCGACGACGGGCGGGGCCAGCGTCGCGCCGTCGAGGTCCTCGGGGACGACGTTCTGCCGGTTGAGGGCGAAGACGTGGCCGCGGCCGTCCACGCACATCCCGCCGAGCCCGCCCGTGAGCATGCGGTCCCGCAGGGGCACCTTGGGCCAGGCGGGGTCGAGCTCGTGTTGCGGGATCTCCGGTTGGGCGGCGGCGTCCGCCGGCAGGGCGAGGCACAGGGCGGCGACGACTCCCAGGGCAACCGCCCGCGGGCTGCGGCGCCCGGTCGTCGACTCGTTCCGGAATGGCGTGTTCGATCGCATGGCTGACTCCCGGGCCCGATGTCGCCGCTTCCCGCCGCTGTCTGCTGAACGACCGCGCGCAGACAGATGCCGTTCCTCGGCGCCGACTCCCGGCCCTGAAACGTGAAGGCGCCGCTGCTCGCCCGATCCTCTTCTGGCCCGCGAGCCGCCGGCCCGGCCGCGCCGTGACCCCCGCGGCGCGCGGCGGCGCGGACGGCTACGCCGCGGCCATCTGCGTCAGGATAAGCTCGCCGACCCGGCCGATGACGAGGGCCGTGACCCCGAAGAACATGCCCGCGAGCAGGAGAATGGCCAGCGACCGGGTGAACGACACCTCGAACAGGTTGCTGACGTAGGAGATGACGGTGATCGCCATCCACGCCGGCAGGAACAGGAAGATCCACGACCCGTGGTCGAGGACCGCCACGGTCGTGAGGACGACGAAGAGGCTCAGGATGAGCACGCCCATGGCGTTCGTGAAGGCGTGCCTGAACGTCACGTGCCCGGCCTCCATCGAGGTGCAGGCGAAGTATAGGGTCGAGCCGTAGACGAGCTGGGCCACGGCGGTGGCCACGAACAGGCTCAACGTCATGAGAACAGGGGTCATGGGATTCCTCCAGCCCGGAATCGGCGCGGCGGCGCTCCCGCAACGCCGGAGCCGAAACCTTACCACAGGCCGGCCGGCAGGCCGCCTCCGCCGCGGCTGCCAAGGGCCGGCGGCTCGTTCGCCGTGGAGGACCTCGTCGACCAGCGGCCTCCGGGGCGGCTCTGCCGCGGCTGCCGCGAACGCTGACGAGAACTGCCTGCCGCGTGCCGCGCGACCCATCCCGCAACATGCCGCGCGACCCATCCCGCAGAAAGACAGGCTGCCTTGGGGGGCCAGTTCGGCAGCCCTTCGACACCGTACTAAGGTCTGCCCGCCGGTTCGCCGGCGCGCCAGGACCGGAGCGCGGCGGCAATCGCGCGGCGCGCCGCGGCCCTGCCCTGATGATGATTGACGAAGTAGCAGAAGACCACCGGGGTCTCCGAGCCGGGATCGAGGAACCCGGCCAGCGCGACGGTGTGCCGCAACGTGCCGGTCTTGGCCGCGATGGCGGGCAGCCGCGGCCACGCGCGCAGCGTGCCTCGCCCGGGTCGCGCCAGCGCCTCGATCAGCCTGTCGCCCCAGGGCTGCCGGGCCGCGTACGCGAGCACGCGGACGACGGCGGCCGGGGTCACGAGGTTGGCGGCGGAGAGCCCGGAACCGTCGCGGATCGCCACATCGTCGGGTCCGGCCGCGGGGTCGTCGCGGAGACCGAGGGCGAAGTCGGCGACGACCTCGACCCCGTCGTCGAAGCGGCCGGTTCCCGCCACCGCCCTCCCCAGGGTCAGGGCGAGAGTGTCGGCATACCAGTTGTGGCTGTTGGTGAGGAGCGGGTCCAGCAGGTCGTCCAGCGGGGGGGACGGAAGCTCGGCCAGGACCGGGCCCGGACCCGCCGCGGCCGGCCGCGTCCTCTCCACCCGCACCTCGCCTTCGACGGTCACCCCGGCCTCGCCGAGGGCCGCCCGCAGTCGGCGCGCCGCGCGCAGCGACGGCGCGGGATCGCTCACGGGCACCGTGAACGGGGGCTCGCTGAGCGGGTACTCGCCGCGGAGCAGCAGCGTGTCGGTGCCCCACACCGGCAGGAAATCGAGGGTGCCGGCGCCGTGCCGGTCGCGGCCCACGGTCGTCGTCAGGTTGAGCACGGTCAGGCCGTCGGGCGCCTCCACCCGGGCCGGCGCGCCGATCGAGGCGCCCGGCGCCACCCGCACCGTGATCGTCGCCTCGTCGACGGCGAGCGCGGCGGGCGGAGTGCCGTGACGGTACGGCAGATCGCCGAAGCCGCGATCGAGCGGGTGCGGGCGGCCGGGAAACCGGCTCGCGTCGACCTCGAGGTCGCCGGTGACGCGGGCGATCCCGTGCGCGCGGACCTGCTCCGCCAGCGCCGCCAGCGGTTCGGCCGCGCCGCCGGGAAACCGGTCCCGCCCCCAGGTCGGGTCGGCGCCCGGCTCGATGACGAGGTCGCCGTCGAGGACCCCGTCGGCGACCTCGGCCGCGGAGGTCAGGCGGGTGCGCCAGCGGTATCCGCTCCCGAGGTGCTCGAGGGCGGCCGCCGCCGTCACCGCCTTGAGCACCGACGCGGGCACGAAGAAGCGGCCGGCGTTCAGCTCGTCGAGCACCTCCAGGCCGCCGCCGTCCGTCAGCCGCGCGGCGAGGTAGCCGTGGTGCGCGCCGTCGCCGGCGATCGCCGGCTGGGCCTCCGCGCCTCGGGCGGCGGAGAAGGCCAGGCAGGCGACGGCCGCGCCCAAGAGGAGGAGGTGGCGGAAGGCGGTCTCGCCGCCGCTTCCGCAGATCCGACGGAGCCGGGTCAGGATGGGGCGCGCTATGATCTCAGGCATCGTTCACCGGGTCCGAGACGGTCTGCGGCGGCGCGGCGCCGTTCAGGTCCATTCGACGAGACGGTCATGCCGAGGTGGCGAAACTGGCAGACGCACGAGACTTAAAATCTCGTGACCCTTCGGGTCGTGCGGGTTCGATCCCCGCCCTCGGCACTCTCGTCCGGCGCCCGCCAGCCATCGTCGCTTCGGTTCCGCCCGCCATCCAATCAGCGCTGCCGGGTGGCGCCGCCGTTGCGGCCGCGCAGACGAGCCGCGCGGGACACCGGTCGGCGTTCGAGGTCGGACGGTGGCCCGGATTATAGCGGGGGTCGAGTGCGGGGCCGCGCCCTGCGAGGGACCGGCGCCTTCGCTGGCCGAGTGCAGCGGGGCTGTGCCGCGGGCTCCCGCCGGTCCGCGGTCCCCCGGCATCGAGGAGACTCCCCATGCAGGAACCCTTGCGAGTCCTCGCCTTCGCGGGCAGCACCCGCCGGGCGTCGTTCAACCGGGCCCTCGTCGGCATTGCCGCAGACGGCGCCCGCGAGGCGGGCGCGGAGGTCACCGAGATCGACCTGCGCGACTACCGCCTGCCCGTCTTCGATCAGGACGACGAGTCGGGGCACGGCAAGCCGGAGCCGGCCCGCCGGCTGAAGCGGCAGCTCATCGACCACGATGCGTGGCTCGTCGCCGCGCCCGAGTACAACAGCTCGATCACCGGGGTGCTCAAGAACGGCATCGACTGGGCGTCGCGCCCCGACCCCGGCGACCCCGGCCCGCTGGTGGCGTTCCGCGGCAAGCTCATCGTGCTGATGAGCGCCTCGCCCGGCGTGCTGGGCGGGCTGCGGGGGCTCGTGCACGTGCGCGCGATCCTCGGCAACCTGGGGTGCGTGGTGCTGCCCGACCAGGTGGCGGTGCCGAAGGCCCGCGAGGCGTTCGACGCCGAGGGCCGGCTCGTCGATCCGGAGCAGCATCGGCGCGTTCAGGGCCTCGGCCGAACCCTGGTGGAGCACGGAAGGAAGCTGTTCGGGTGACCGGCCGCCGCTCGCGCGCGCCATCCGCCGCGCGCAGCTCCGCCCGCGAAGCCCCCGGCAGGGCGGCCCGCCGGGCGGGCGCTATGCTCGTGCTCACGGCCGTCGCCACCGTGGTTGGGGTGGTCGGACGGCTTTCCGCCGGCGCCGATCGGCCCGCGCTTGATCTGGATCGATGCCGCGATCGTCGTGCACGGGGTCACCGGCATCGCATTCACGCTGTGGCTGGTTGCTGCGGGCGGCCTGCTGTGCGCGGCGCGGGCCGAATCGCGGGCGCCGGGATCGGTGTGAGAGCCCGCGGCGCGGCGACCGTTGCGCTACTTGCATTGCCTGCCTGCGTTCATTAGGATTCGGCGCGTAGATCAGGCGGGGACGACGCCTTTGCGGCGAATGCCGCTTGCCGGGAGGAGCCTGAATGGCCACCAGAATTCGAGTCCGCAAAGGAGATACCGAGGTCGAGTACGAAGGAAGCGAACAGTTCCTCAAGACCGAGCTTGCAAGCCTGCTTCAAGCCGCCTCGACGTTCCCCGCGGGTTCCGAAGGCCAGGCCGGAGCGGCGGCCGCCGGCGCCGCCTCGACAGGGAGAGCGTCATAGAGCGTCATCCACAAGGACGTCCGGCAGAAAGACCACGGTTGGAAAGAGCTCGGCATCCCGCGCCTCGGCAAGCAGGACGTCGGGCGGAAAGACCGCCGGGGGAAAGACGTCCGCGGCGGTCGGCTCCGCCGGCCCGGCGGACGGAAAGGCCGCCGAAGGTCCTGATGCGATCACACCGACGGCCTCTCCCACGGCGGAGATCGCCGCGAAGATCGGATGCAGGCATGGTACGGACCTGGTGCTCGCCGCGTCCGCGCAATTGAACCTCGGGGCGGGACAGAGATCTTTCTCGCGGGCGGCGCTGCTCGGGGAAATGAAGACCGCGAGACAGTACTACCAGCCGGTCTACGGCAAGAACCTGAGCCGATACCTGCGGAACCTGATCAAGGAACGGCAGCTCAACGAGCCGCGCCCGGGCAACTACGCCCTGACCGCGCCGGCCCGGAGAGAGCTGGGGAAGATTCTGGCGGAGTAGCGCGCCGCCGTCCTATCGCTTCGACGCCGTCAGGCCGGCCAGAGGCTCCTGGGCCATGAAGTCGTCCCAGTATGAATCGTCGCGCTCCGACGGCTCGAGCATGGCGTCCACCCAGCGGAAGTCCTCGAAACCGGCCTCGCGCGCCGCCGCCGCGTAGGCGGCCGGTTCCAGATAAGTAGTTGTCGAACTGGAACGTCGTGCCGTCGTGGTTGGTGATCCGCCACAGGACCGCGTCGCCTTCACGGGGCGGCTGCGGGCACGTCCTCTCGAGTCCATACTTCGCCAGCGATTCCCCGGGCCGCGGCGGACGCCGGGCGTTGTCGTTGAAGCCGACGAGCCGCCCGCCGGGGCGCAGCGCGCGGTAGCAGGCGCGGAAGAGACCGTCCAGCTCTTCCACATCAGCGGGCGATGCGCCACGGCGAGAACAGCGGGCAGCGGCGCAGCTCGTCGAGGGCCCTGGCCGGCCCTTCCCATTTGGCGCTCAGGGCTGATAAGGTTGTGGACACTCGAGACGACAAGGGGGACGCGTGGATCGTCCATCAACTGCCCCGGCGTTCGCGCCGGCGAGGCCCGTGGAGGCAACGCGATGAAGTACGCACCGCTCGCGGCGAGCTTTTTCGTGGGTGCGCTGGTGGCTTTCTTCCTGAGCACGGGCGCGCCGGACGGCGGCCCCGCTTCCGAGGCGACGGCCGATGCGCCTCCGGCCTACGTGCCGCCGGCCTTCACCCCGGAGTCGCGCGAGCTCGGTCAGGCCGACATCGAGCGCCTGGTGGACGAGCTGTCGAACTGGGGCCGCTGGGGGCCCGACGACCAGCTCGGGGCGGCGAACCTGATCACGCCCGAGAAACGGCTGGCCGCGCTCGCGCTGGCCACCGAGGGCATCACCGTGTCGCTCGCGCACCGCGTCCTGAAGGACGAGGCCGACGACGTGCCGCTGCCGTTCGGGCACAGCATGCTGGGGGTGCCCGACGAGGCGGCGAAGTCGGCGTTCTTCGGCGGCGTCAGCGACAACTACCAGGTCAGCTACCACGGCTACTCGCACAGCCACATCGACTCGCTGTGCCACATCCTCCACAAGGGGCGGATGTACAACGGCTTTTCGCAGGACACGATCACCGAGGAGGGGTGCTCCCACGCGTCGATCGTCAACCTGCAGGGCGGCATCGTCACCCGCGGCGTCCTCGTCGACGTCCCGCGCCTCAAGGGGGTGCCGTATCTCGAGCCGGGGACGCCGATCTACACGGAGGACCTCGACGCCTGGGAGGAGATGGCGGGGGTCACGGTGCAGCCGGGCGACGCCGTCTTCATCCGCACCGGGCGGTGGGCGCGGCGCGCCGAGGTCGGCCCGTGGAACATCTCGCAGAACGCGGCGGGACTCCACGCCTCGACCCTGCCGTGGTTCAAGTCGCGCGACGTCTCGTTCATGGGCAGCGACGCGGCCCTCGACGTCGTGCCGTCGCTGGTCGAGGACGTCCGCCTGCCGGTGCACCTGCTGACGATCGTGGCGATGGGGGTCGACCTGTTCGACAATCAGGACCTGGAGGCGCTGGCGGAGACCGCGGCGTCGCTGAACCGCTGGGAGTTCACCCTCGTCGCGGGGCCGCTGGCGGTGGAGAACGGTACCGGCTCGCCGATCAACGCGCTGGCGATCTTCTGATCGACGGTCTCGGGCAGGAGCCCGCGGCCCCGGTCGATGCGCCGGGCCCCTGGCATTTGCGGACAGTGTTCGCCGGGAGGCCCGCGGGCAACGGGCCGCGTCGCGCCAGCCGATGCGGCGGGCTCTCGCCACGGACCGTCGAGGACGGTTCGCGTTGGCGCCGGCATTACAACGGTCGTCACCGTGGCGGACGGCCGGCCATGGCGAAACCGCAGGCTGCCGCGAGGGTTGCCGGCGAGTTTCCGGTGTGTTCGACTGGGGCGAAGGACCCGCGAGGAGGAAGACGATGAGCGGCACGAACCCGAGCCGGCGGCGGTTTCTGAAGAAGGGCGCGGTCGCGGCCGGCCTCGTCGCGGCGCCGCCGGCGGCGCTGGAGCTGACCGGCGGCTCGTCCACCGCCGCCGCGCAGGTGCCGGTGGTCGCCGACAGCAACGCCATCGAGAGCGTGCTCTACGGCCGGCGCTCGCGGTTCGTCACGACGACGCGCGAGATCGAGGGGCGCAGCCACTACACGACGCCGCGCATCCGGCCCAACCCGCAGCGGCCGAGCGCCAAGACCCCGCTCGCCGAGCTGACCGGCACCATCACGCCGACGTCGCTGCACTTCACGACGCAGCACTACTACGGCATCCCCGACATCAACCCGGCCGAGCACACCCTGATGGTCGAGGGCATGGTCGACCGGCCGCTCGTGTTCACGATGGACGAGCTGCACCGGCTGCCGTTCGTCTCGCGCGTGCACTTCCTCGAGTGCGTCGGCAACCGCCCGAACCCCCGTGGCGCGACGGTGACCGCCACGCACGGCCGCATGGGGTGCAGCGAGTGGACCGGCGTCCCGCTGTCGGTCCTGCTCGCCGAGGCCGGCGTGCGCGAAGGCGCGTCGTGGATCATCGCCGAGGCGGCCGACGGCGGTCGGCACACCAAGAGCGTGCCCCTCGCCAAGGCCCTCGACGACGTGCTCGTCGCCTACGGGCAGAACGGCGAGCCGGTGCGCCCCGACCACGGCTACCCGCTACGGCTGCTGGTGCCGGGGTTCGAGGGCATCTACAACGTGAAGTGGCTCAAGCGCATCAAGGTCGTCGACCAGCCGTACCTGTCGTTCCAGGAGCATTCGCGCTTCCTCACCCCGGACCCGAAGACGCAGCGCGACAGCTACGACTTCGGCCCGAACTCGGTCATCACCCGCCCCTCCGGCGACCAGCGGCTGGAGGCGCACGGCGCCCAGGTCATCAGCGGGCTGGCGTGGTCGGGCAGCGGCAAGGTGAGCCGGGTCGAGGTGTCGACCGACGGCGGGGCCACGTACCAGGAGGCGGAGCTGGTGGGGCCGGTGCTGTCGAAGGCCCACACCCGCTTCTGCCTGCCGTGGCGCTGGAACGGCGACGAGGCGGTGCTGCAGTCGCGCTGCCTCGACGAGCGGGGGCAGCTCCAGCCGACGGAGGCCGAGTACGCGGAGTACTGGGGCCTCACGCGGGGGCAGCTCTACGGGACGATCCAGAGCCAGCTCGGACACTGCAACTGGATTCAGCCGTGGAAGGTGGGTTCCGATGGCAAGGTCACGAACGGTCTGGAGCCCGTCGACGTCGTGGTCGACGTGCACGCGTAGCGGTCTGCCGGGCGCGACGGCATCGGCCTTCCGATGGCTGGCTCTGCGGGACCCCGACCCCGCGGATGCGCCGCCGCCAGAAGCTGTCCGCACCGCTGCCGCAACGGCGCCGTGTCCGCCAACACCAGCCGGACCTCGCCCAGCTCTGCGGGGGGCGGCGCCGTCGGACGACGTTCCCCGGGCCGGCCGGATGCGCTGGGCGCGCCCGCGTGTCTCGGGCGGGCTCGTCGCGGCGGGTCTGCGTGTCTCGGGCGCCGTCGTCGCGGCCGGCCTGCTGAGCGCGGCGGTCCAGGCGCAGGAGGGGGCGTCTCCCTCCGGTCTCGGCCGTCCGCCCACCGCGGCCGAGCGGGCGGACCGCATCGTCGGACCCGACGGCGCGGACCTGCCCGAGGGCAGCGGCAACGCGGCCGAGGGCGGCATGGTGTTCACGCGCCGGGGCTGCTCGAACTGCCACGGCCCGACCGGGGAGGAGGGCCCGTCCATCTCCCTCGTCGGCGGCGACGTCACCACGCGCACCAACTACTGGCCGATCCGGCACTGGCCGTTCGCCCCGGGCATCTGGGACTACATCCGCCGCGTCATGCCCTACGACCGGCCGGGCATCCTCACCGACGACGAGGCCTACGCCGTGACCGCGTACCTCCTCTACCGGAACGACATCATCTCCGAGGAAGCGGTCATGGACGCGGAGACGCTGCCCCAAGTGCGGATGCCGCGCCGCGACGACTACGTCATGCCCGGCACCTGGACGCCGGAGACCCGGCGCGGCTTCCGGATCGAGTCCGGGCGGTAGGCGCGGGCGGCGCCGTCAGGTGCTCGCGCCGGTGCCCAAGACCCGCGGCGGAAAATCAGCGTTGTAGTTGCTGATTTTCATGTAGATCAGCGATAGCGTCGCTGATTTACATGAGTGCGTCCTGGCTCTGCGGGCTCGTTCGAGACCGTTCCGTTTCCTGCTCGGACCCCGTCGGACCGGCGAGAGCACCCTCGTCCGCCGCACGCTCCCCGATGCGACGATCCACGATCTGCTCCAAGCGGACACGTTCCGGCTGAACGTCCACCCCGAGCATCCGCCCTCACCTGTCCCGTTCCATGCTCACTTCCCGGGCTTCGTAGCGGCCAGCAGGGCGAGCTCGCGCCACTTCCAGTGGCAGTCGACGTCGGTGAAGCCAATCGCTCTGAGCCAGGCGAGCTGGGTCTCGACATCCAGCAACTTGTTCGAAGGATCTTCTTCGTCCGGGGCGATGCCCAGGCAGGCCAGGAAGCGGTCGTGCAGGCTTCTCGTGGGCGACGCGACGTGCTCGAGGTTCAGAAATGCGCCGCGCGGCCGCAGGAGTCGATGCGCCTCTTCGTAGAGCGCTCGCTTCCGCGCGTGGGAGAGATGGTGGATGGCGAAGCTGGAGACGATCGCGTCGAAGGTGCCCAACGACGCGGGCAGCGGCTGGTCGAGATCGTGAGCCAGAACGCGGACGGAGGCATCCGCGGCGAAGTGCGAGCCGAGGCGGCCGAGCATGGTCTCGGAAAAATCGAGGGCTACGGCCGAAGCGTTCGGCCGAGCGCTCCTGACCACGCGAAGGAGACGGCCGTCACCGCTGCCCAGATCCAGAACTCTCGCGGTCTTCCGCGGCAACCACTCGATCAGCTCGGCCTCTCCCTCCTCGCGGTGCGGAATGGAATCCGCCCGGGCCAGGTACTCGATCGCATGAACTGCCGATGTCCACCGATTGACGCCCGTTTCGCACATGGGCCAGTCTCCGGCAGACTGTATCTAGAAGTCAAGTTTATTATTATGTGAAAATTATAAATACAATTTATGGCACGGGCAGAACCCACCGCGGCCTTTCAGGTCCGCATCACGCCCAGGACCTGGACGGCCGGGTCGACGGCTTCCTCGTACTGGAGCGGGGAGGCGGACGCGAGGGCGCGCCGGCGACAGGCGACGGTGGTGACGAGACCGGCGAGCAGCGACAGGCAGGCGACGCCCCACCAGAGAGGTCGGCCGAGCAGCCAGAGCTCCAGGCGCGCCGTCCACGAGGCGTATGCTGTCAACGCCAGCGCGTACAGCGGCCAAAGCAGCTTCACGTTCGCCTTGCCGGGCACGTAGCTGCACGCGAACGGCACCTTGTGGAAGCGGCACAGCAGCAGCTCGGTGAGGGCGCCGGCCATGAGGATCCAGAACAGGGTGTGCGCGAGCGCGAGGCCGGGTCCCCACAACGCGAGGTAGATCGGCGTCGTCACGAGGGCCACCGGCGCGACGCCGAGCGTCCACAGGGCGGTCCGGGCGCCGCTCAGGTACGCGCCCCGGTCGTCGATCTCGGTGATGCGGAAGACCCAGTTCGCGCGGATCTCGGTGGGCACGGCGAACATGAAGCGGAGCGCAGCGAGGACGAAGAACGAGAGGATGAAGGGGATCGAGAGCAGCCGCGCCGACGGGGTCGAGAGCGGCTCGGTCAGCGCGTCCTCGGCGATTCCGGTGATGGGGCTGAGGAACGAGCCGATGACGAACGCGAGTCCGAGGCCGACGTAGGCGGCGATGATGAGCCGGTGGCGGCGGCTGCGCACCGTGCTCGCGGCGGCGAACGCCGCGACGGCCCGCGCCACGGGGTGGCGCGCGAGGGCCGCGTTGGCGAGGCGCGCCGTCGCGCGCGGCAGCGCGCGGGCGCGACCCGACGCTTCCGGCGGCGTCTCCAGGGTGCGTTTCACCATGCGCCGGAAGCCCATCCCGTAGGCGACGGCCGCCACGAAGAGCGTGGCCGCGAAGACCAGGACGGCGGTCGCGGCGAGACGGCGGTAGACGTCGGGATCGAAGCCCCAGACGACCTCGTAGAGCCCGAGGAACCAGACCGGCGGCAGCCACGTGCCGGCGCCGCTCGCGGTCAGCCCGATGAACCGGTAGGGCCCTCCGGCGGCGGTCAGTTGCTCGTTCGTCACGGCGGAGTCGATGCCGGCGAAGCTGTAGAGCAGGCCCGGCGCGAACGCGAACCACTCGATGAGTGCGATCACGAACAGCAACTGCGCCAGCATCGTCAGCCGCTGGTGGAGGCGTTGCGGACAAACGAGGGCGAGTCCCGCCTGCGCCGCGACGAGAGCGAGGAACACCAGCAGGCCGGCCGACACCGTCGCCGCGAAGTGGGCGGCGGGGTAGCGGAGGAACGTCTCGAACGGCAGGTAGCCGCCGGCGACGAACGAGAAGACGACCGTGGCCGGCGCGTTGACGACCACCGCGAAGCCGCCGACGAAGGCGACCAGCGCCGCGAGCTTGGAGAAGGCGACGGTGCGCGCGCGGACCGGCAGGCCGCCGAGCACCATCGCGTCGCGGCGGTCGGGGAACAGCGCGTCCCACACGAGGACCGTCACCAGGCCGACCGCGGCCATCGAGTAGCCGATGAGGTACAGCTTGTGGGGCACCGCCCGCATCGCCAGTTGCAGGTCGCCCATCCACGAGCCGTAGCTCCACGCCGCCGCGACGGCGTAGAGGGAGGGAGGCACCGTGAGCACCGCCGCCATGACGAGCGCCGACTGGCGCAGGTCGACGGTATCCGGAACCAGATCGCTGTGGAAGAGCCGGCGCAGGAAAGCGCGGAACAGCACGCGGAACTGCTCCCGCTCCTCGTCGAGGCCGCCGCGGCGGACGCGTTCGCCCGTCACAGCTTCATCGCCTCCACCAGCTCGCCCGCGACCTCGCCGGCGTCGTCCTGCACCGCGAGCTGCGTGAACACCTGCTCGAGGGAGGGCTGGTTCATCAGCTCCTCCAGGCGCTCGATGCGGTCCGAGGCCGCCACCTGCCCCTCGCGCAGGATGACCACCGACGAGCACACCTGCTCGACGATCTCGAGGACGTGCGAGCTGTAGAGGACGATCTTGCCCTCGGCCGCGAGGGCGCGGATGAGCTGCTTGAGGACGAGGGTGGCGCCCACGTCGAGCCCCGAGGAGGGCTCGTCGAGGATGACGATCTCCGGGTCGTGCAGCAACCCCGCCGCGATCAGGATCTTCTGCCGCATGCCCTTCGAGTAGCCCGAGAGCCGGGCATGCCGGTCGCCGTAGATGCCGAAGAGGCGCAGGAAGCGCTCGATCTTCTCGTCGAGCACGTCGGGCGCGATGCCGCGGAGCCGCCCGACCAGCGTGAGGTACTCGGGGCCGGTGAGGTACGAGTAGACGTCGGGGGTCTCCGGCACGTAGCCGATGCGGCGCCGGTGGGCGAGGAGGTCGCGCTGGATGTCCTCGCCGTCGACGAGGATCCGCCCGCTCGTCGGATCGAGGAGCCCTGCGACCATGTTGACGGTCGTCGACTTGCCGGAGCCGTTCGGACCGAGATAGCCGAGCACCTCGCCGCGGCGCGCCGTGAAGCTGACGCCGCGGACCGCGGGAAGCCCGCCGTAGTACTTGGAGACGTCGAGCACCTCGAGCATTCGGTTCCTCCAGTCGGCGTCGGCGACAGGGTCGCGACGCGCTCGCTCGCGGCGCAACGCGGCCACCGAGGGGGAGGGCGACACGATCGCCGATGCGGACGAAGTCGCGACGCGCTCACTCGCGGCGCAACGCGGCCACCGGGGGCGCGGGCGACACGATCGCCGATGCGGGCGAAGTCGCGACGCGCTCACTCGTGGCGCAGCGCGGCCACCGAGGGCGCGGGCGACACGATCGCCGATGCGGGCGAAGTCGCGACGCGCTCACTCGTGGCGCAGCGCGGCCACCGGGTCGAGCCGGGCCGCGCGCCGCGCGGGCCAGACGCACGCCGCCACCGATACGCCTCCCAGGAGGCCGGCGACCGCGACCTGCGTGACCGGATCGGTCGGCGGCGTGTCGACGAGCCAGGCTTCGAACAGGCGGCCCACGGTCAGCGCGCCCCAGAGACCGAGGGCGAATCCGGCCCCGAGCTGCGCGAGTCCGCGCCGCAGCACCATCCATCGGACCTGGCCGGCCTGGGCGCCCAGGGCCATTCGCACCCCGATCTCCTGCGTCCGTTGCGTGACGGCATAGGCGGTGACGCCGTAGAGGCCGACGGCGGACAGGGTCAGGGCGATCCAGGCGAACGCACCCAGCAGCGACCCGATCAGGCGCGGGATGAAGAGCGTCTGCCCGAGCACGCCGTCCAGCGTCCAGATGCGCCCGATCGGTACGTCCGGGTCGAGCTCGCGCACGATCTGCCCCACCGCGAGGGCCGCCGCGTCCGCGCCGTGCCCGCTGCGCACCAGGAGCTCGATGAACGGCAGCGGCTCCGCGCGATACGGAAGATAGGCGACCGGGCCGGGTGCCGCCGCCATGCTCTGCCGCACCGTCGGCGAGACACCGACGATCGTCAGCCACGGCCCGGGATCGCCGTCCTCGCCGGCGGGCGTCAGACGGATCCGCCGGCCGATCGGATCGTCGTCGGCAAAGAGCAGGTCCGCGAAGCGTCGATTGACGATGGCGCTGTCGTTGCCGGCCGTCCCGTCGCGGTCGGTGAACGAGCGGCCGCGTTGGAGGCGGAGCCCGAGCACCTCGAAGTAGTCGTTCGCGACCGCGACGACGCGCGCGGTCGGCGCCGAGTCGCCGTCGGGGGCCGGCCGGCCGTCGATGGCCACGGCCCGCCGCGCCGCGCCGCCCGGGGCGAAGGGGATTGCGCTCGCCCGCGTCACCGACGCGATCGACGGGCTCGCCGCGACCTGTTCGTGAAGCGTGCGGAAGAAGGCGATGCGCTGCCCCGCCGTCGGGTAGCGGGCGTCCGGGAGACCGACCTGCATCGTCGCCACGCCGGCGGTGTCGATGACCCTGTCGGCGCGCGCGAGGGTCAGCAGGCTGCGCGCCATCAGGCCGGCGCCCGCAAGCAGGACCAGCGTCAGGGCCAGCTCGGCCGTCACGAGCCATCCCATCCAGCGGCGGGCCGGCCGGCCGGCGGCGCCCGCCGGCCCGGCCGCGGTGGCGAGATCGCGCACGTTCGCTCTCGACGTGTGCAGCGCCGGCGCCAGTCCGAAGATCAGGGCGGCCGACAGACAGGTAGCGGCGAGGAACGCCAGCACGCGGCCGTCGATGGCGAATTCGACCCAGAAGGGCGCCATCAGCGGCTCGATGCTCATGGTGAGCAGCCGGGCGCACAGGTTGGCGAGGCCCAGGCCGAGCACCCCCGCCGCGCCCGCGATCACCACGCACTCGGCCAGGAGCTGCCGCACGATGCGCGCGCGCGTCGCCCCCAGCGACACCCGCATGCCGACCTCGCGGGAACGGCGCGCGGCGCGCGCCAGCAACAGGTTGGCGGCGTTGGCGCAGGCGATGAGCAGCACGATGACGGCCGCGATGAGCAGCGCCGTCAGGGCGGGCCGCAGCGTCCCGTTGTAGTGTTCGTTGAACGGGTCGACCCATGGCCGGAGTCCCGCGTTGGTGTCGGGGTAGGCGGCGGCGAGGCGCGCCGCGACGGCGTCGAGGTCCGACTGGGCGCGCGCGACGTTCACGCCGTCGGCGAGGCGTCCGACGGCCCTGAAGACACGGCGGTCGCGCGGCTGCCCGTCGAGGTCGGGTGTGAGCGACAGCGGCTGCCACAGCTCCGCCCACATGGGGAACTCGAAGCCCTCGGGCATGACGCCGACGACCGTGGCCGGCGCGCCGTCGATGCGGATGACGCGGCCGAGCACCTCGGGATCGGTGCCGTAACGGCTCGTCCAGATGCCGTGCCCGAGCACCAGGACGGGGGCGGAGCCCGGGCCGTCGTCCTCCGGCCGGAAGTCGCGGCCCAGCAGCGGCTCGACCCCGAGGAGGCGGAACGTGTTCGCGGTGACGCGCGCGCCCGACAACCGCTCGGTCGCCTGCCCGGGGTCGCCGACGGTCATCGCCGGCTCGCTGTAGGCGGCGATGCCGCTGAAGCCGGTCGCCTCGGCCCGCCAGTCGCGGAAGTCGAGATACGACATCCGGCGCTCCCGGCCGTCGGCGTCGCGCATCGCCAGCGCCATGATGCGCTCCTGGTCGTCGACGGGCAGACCGCGGACGAGCATGGCGTTGTACACCGTGAACCCCGTGCTCGTGAGCCCGATGCCGAGCCCGAGGGCGAGGACCGCCGCCGCCGAGAACCACGGTTCCTTGAGCAGCAGCCGCACCGCGAACCGCAGGTCCTGCCACGTCTCGTCGATCCACCGCGTCCCGCCCACGTCGCGGCACATCTCCTTGACGTGGTCGAGGCCGCCGAACTCGAGGCGCGCGCGCCGGCGCGCCTCCCGCTCCGACAGGCCGGCCCGGACATGCTGGGCGACCTGACGCTCGACGTGGTCGCGCAGCTCGGCGTCCAGCTCGTTCTCGACCCGCTCGCGATGCCGCAGCCGTCGCCACCAGGTCATGACGGTCACTCCCTTCGCAGCACGGTCATCGGATCGAGCCGGACCGCGCGCCGCACCGGGCCGAGGCTGGCCATCAGGCCGACGAGGGCGACGACGGCGGGTCCCGGCGCGAACAGCAGCAGCCGAACCAGGATCCCCTCGCCGCCTCCGTCGTTTCCCCCGGGAATCCACGCGGCCCAGACGTAGACGCCGACGGCCCCGACGACGGTGCCCAGGGTCAGGTGGCGGACCACCCGCCGCAGCACCATCCAGCTCACCTGCCGCGGTCGCGCACCGAGCGCGATTCGCACGCCGAGGTCGCGCATCTGCCGTTCGACGGCGTGGGAGGTCACCGCGAAGAGGCCGGCGGTCGAGAGGACGAGGGCGATGAACGCGATGGTCCAGAGTATCGCCTCGCTCATCCGGCCGTTCCACGAGGCGTCGCGGAGCGCCCGCTCCAGCGTGCGGACGCGGAACAGGGGCAGGGCCGGGTCGATCCGGCGGACCGTCTCGCGGACCAGGGACGCGGCCGAGGCCGGGTCACCGGGCGCGCGGGCCAGGAGAGTCGCGACGCGGGGCGGGTCGGCGCGAGCCGGGAGATAGACCAGCGGGTCGGGCTCGCGGCGCCCCGGGCGCTGCCGCAGGGTCGGGGCCACGCCGACGATGGTCAGCCACGCGGCGCGCGGGTCGGTGCCGTCGGCGACGAGCCGGATCCGGTGGCCGAGGGCCTCCTCGTCGGGGAAGTGGATCTCGACGAAGCGGGCGTTCACGATGGCGGTCTCCGCGCCGGCCGCGCCGTCACGCTCGGAGAACGGCCGTCCTCCCAGCAGCGTCACGCCGAGCGCGTCGAAGTAGGCCGGCCCCGTCGTCAGCGTCACGACGGTGGGGAGCAGCTCGGCCGGCGCCGGCGGTCGTCCGTCGATCATCACCCCACCCTGGGCGGCGGCGCCCCCCGGGAGCGCGCTGACGATCGCCGCCGTCGCGCTCTGCGCGCCGAGCCGGGTGCGCACGTCCTCGAAGAAGGCGGTGCGGGCCTCCGGGGTCTCGTACCGCTCCGGGGTCAGCGCGACCTCCGCCGTCAGCACGCCCGCCGCATCGACCGCGGTGAAGGTCCGTCGACCCTCCACGAACCTGAGCACCGAGGTGGAGAGCGCCGTCAGCAGGATGAGCGTCAGGCCGAACTCGGCCGCCAGGAACACGCTGGTCAGGCGACCGGCGCCCCGGCCGGCGCCTGCACGTGCGTCGTCGCGGAGCGCCCCACTGCCACGGTTGGACACCGAGAAGGCCGGAACGAGACCGAAGAGGACGACGGACGCGCTGCCGATTCCGACCATCGCGGCGAAGACCCGGGTGTCGAAGTCGAACGTGATCCAGTAGCCCAGCACGCCGTCGGGAATGGCGTTGTCGAGCGCCCGGAGGCCGAGCATGGCGAGGCCCGCGCCGACGAGCACCCCCAGGGACGCCAGCACCGCGCTTTCGATCAGCACTTGCCGAAAAACGCGCCACCGACTGGCGCCGAGGGCGAGCCGGACCGCGATCTCGTGGCGGCGCCGTACGGCCTGCATCAACGTCAGGTTGGCGGCGTTCGCGCAGGCGATGAGGAGGACGACGACCCCGGCGGACAGGAATGCGAACCATGCCGGATGGGTCGGATCGCTGCCGACGAACCGCTCGGTGACCGGCACCGTGACGTGGCGGACGTCATCGTGAGCTTCCGGATGGTCCCGGGCGAGGGCCGCGGCGATTGTCTCCACCTCGGCGCGCGCGCCCGCAACCGACGCGTCATCGACGAGCCGGCCGATCACCCCGAAGGACCGCCGGTCGGGGGGTCGATCCGCGAGGTCCGCGACCTGGGAGACCGGCTGCCACAGGTCGGCGAGCCGCGGAAACCGGAAACCGTCCGGCATGACGCCAATCACTTCCGCGGGCTCGCCGTCGATCCGGATCGTCCGGCCGACCACGGTGCGGTCGCCGCCGTACCGGTCGCGCCAGACGTGCCCGGCGAGCATGACGACCGGCGGCGCGCCGCGTTGCCCGTCCGCGGCCCGGAAGTCCCGGCCGAGGGCGGGCGCCTCGCCGAGCAGGCGCAGGCCGTCCGCGGAGATGAAGACGCGCTGGAATCGCGCCGGCGCCCGGTCGTCCTCGGCGACGGCGGCCGGCGTCGCCTCGTAGGCGGCCAGCGCGCCGAACGACGTCGCCGCGTTCCGAATGTCCTCGAAGTCGGCGTACGAGACGCCCGCCGGCCGCGCGCGCCGGTCCCGGGTCGAGATGTGCGCGACCCGCTCCGGGTCGTCGATCGGCAGGCTCCTCGACGTGAGCGCATCGAAGAGCGTGAAGAACTGCGTGGTGACGGCAATCCCGATCCCCAGCACCATGACGATGACGACCGTGAACGACCGCTGGCTGGCCAGCAGGCGCACCGCGAACCGCACGTCCTGCCAGGTCTCGTCGATCCACCGCGTCCCGCGCGCGTCGCGGCACAGCTCCTTGATCTGGTCGAGGCCGCCGAACTCCAGGCGCGCGCGCCGGCGCGCCTCGTCCTCGGACAGGCCGGCCCGGACGTGGCGGGCCACCTGCCGCTCGACGTGATCGCGCAGCTCGCGGTCCAGCTCTCCATCGAGCCGGTCACGGTTCCGGAGGCGGTTCCACCAGCTCATTGCGCACCTCTACCCGCGGGGCCGCGATTCGGGTGCAGCGCTGTCACTGTCGCAACTCCGCGCCCATGTCGAGCCGCACCACGCGCGCCGCCGGCCCCGCGCAGGCGGCGAGCGAGACACCGAGAACCAGGCAGCAGACGGTGAGGATGATCCAAGGGTTCGCGAGGGCGGTCTCGAACAGGGCCAGGTTCAGCACGCGGCCCGCCGTGACGGCCACCGACACGCCGGTGCCGAGGCCGGCCAGCACGCACGCCAGGGTCGAGCGGAGCAGCCACGACAATACCTGGATTCGCGTCGCGCCGAGGGCCTGGCGAACCGCGAGCTCGCGCCGCCGGCGGTTCGCGGCATCGCTCACCATGCCGAACACGCCGATCGCCGCCAGCAGGGCGGACCCGAGCCCGAACGGGATCAGCAGCGCACTCTGGAATCGCTCCCGCGACAGCGCCCGCCCGACGAGCTCCGTCGTCGTGAGGTCGGCGCTCATCGGCTGTTCCGGGTCCGTTTCGGCGAGTGCGCGGCGCAGCATCGCCCGCGCGGTGGCGGGGGGTGCGGACGTGCGGACCACGACGTACCGCAGCGGGATGGCGGTCTGCGTATAGGGCAGGAAAACGTCTCGGCTGACCTCGTGCACGCGGCGGTAGCGGCCGTCGGCCACGACGCCGACGATGCGGTAGGAGCGCGGCGCGTTGCGGCCGCCGACGAACCGCCTGCCGACGGCGTCGAGCGGGGATCCGTACATCTCGCGGGCCACGCTCTCGCTGACGATGGCCACCAGCGGCCGGCGGTCGGCCGCGGACTCGACGGCCGCCGCCGGCTGGTGCTCCGCCGCGGACTCGTCGGGGGCCGCCGGTCGGGGTCCGGCCGTGGAGTCGACGGGGGCGGTCGGCTGGGGCCCGGCCGCGGACTCGTCGGCGGGCTGCGCAGCGGAGCCCGGCCCGGCGCCGGCGACGCGCAGGTCGTCCGTCTCGGCGAAGGCGCGGCCGGCCAGCAACGGCGTGCCGATGGCGTCGAACCAGTCGGGCGTCACGACCTCCAGGTTCAGGATGGAGTTGCCGGCTGCGTCCTCGGGGCTCTGGCCGGGCAGCGCGTAGGGCAGGTCCCACCCGATGACGCCCTCCAGGGGCCTCAGCAGGGCCGCACCCGCCGCTTCCACCTCGGAATTCGCCTCGAGTCGCGCGATCACGTCCCGGAAGAACCGGCGCCGCGCCGCCGCGTCGGGATAGCGCACGCGACTCGGGTTCACGGACGCCGTCAGGACGCCTTCCCGGTCGAAGCCCACGTTCGCGCCGCGCAGGTTGGCGAAGCTCACGGCGAGGGCGCAGGCGATGACGAGCAGCGCCACCGTTCCCGTCACCTCGCTGGCGACCAGCGCGCCGCCGACGCGCGCGGCGCGGGTCGAGCCTCCCGCGCCGGCGGCGCTCCGGCGCAGGAGCATGTCGATGGACGGGGCGCGGACCAGCAACAGGGGGACGCAGCCCATCCCGAGGGTCAGCGCCACGAGGCACGCGGCGGCGAACAGGAGCGACCCGCCGTCGATCGAGGCGGACGCCATCCGCGCGATGGCGTCCGGCGCAAGAGCGACGACGGCGTCCAGCATCGCCACGGCGAGACCGATCCCTGCGAGGGTGCCGACGGTCGCCAGAACCAGCCCCTCCGCGACGAACTGGCGGACGAGATGACGGGTCGAGGCGCCCAGGCCGAGACGCAGGGCCACCTCGCCGCCGCGCCGGGCCGCGCGCGTCGCCAGCAGCCCGCCGAGGTTGACGCCTGCCACCAGCAGCAGCACGACCGCCCCGGCGAAGAGCAGCGACGCGACGAGCCGGCCGTTTCCCAGGACGTGATCGCGCAGCGGCGTGAGCGCCGCGACCTGATCCCCCGCGATGGCGCCCGGCCGTTGCCTCTCCAGCCTCGCTACGATGCCGTCGAGCTCGGAGGCCGCCTGCTCCCGCGACACGCCCGGGCGCAGGCGCCCCACCACCTGCAGGAACACGGTGCGGTTGTTCGCCAGTCCCGGCCGCGTGCCGAGGGCCGTGAAGACGTCCACGCCGCGGGGAAAAACGAACCCGGCCGGCAGCACGCCGATCACCGTGAAGTCGACGCCGGTCAGGGTCAGGCCGGACCCCACGACGCCGGGGTCGGTGCCGAGGACGTTCGTCCAGAACGCGTGGGTGACGACGACCGTCGGCCGGGCTCCCACCCGGTCGTCCGCCGCCCGGAAGGTGCGGCCGAGGCGGGGCCGCACCGCGAGGGTGTCGAAGAACGCGCCGGTGACGCGTGCGCTCTCGACGGTGACCGGATCGCCCCGGCCGGTCAGGACGTAGCTGTACCCGTAGACGGTGGTCGGCAGGGCGGCCAGGCTGTCGAAGCTCGTCGACCGTGCCTGCCACTCGAGGAACTCGGGATAGGAAAGCTCGACGAGGCGCGCCGGGTCGGTGCGGCTCGTCTTCCACCCGACGACGAGGCGGTCCTCCTGCGGGAACGGCAGGGGTCGGAGGACGACGGCATCCAGGACGCTGAACATCGCGGTGCCGGCGCCGATGCCCAGGGCCAGGGCGGCGACGGCGAACAGGGAGACGCCCGAGCGGCGGCCCGTGAACTGTCGTCGCAGCGCGTACCGCAGGTCGCGTCCGAGGTCGTCGAGCCACCGCGAGCCGCGGGTGTCGCGGCACAGCTCCTTGATCTGGTCGAGGCCGCCGAACTCCAGGCGTGCGCGCCGGCGCGCTTCGTCCTCGGGCAGGCCCGCCCGACGGTGGTCGGCCACCTGCCGCTCGACGTGGTCGCGCAGCTCGCGGTCCAGCTCGCCTTCGAGCCGGTCGCGGTGCCGGAGGCGCCGCCACCAGCTCACCGTGCGCCTCCGCCCGCGGTCCCGAGAATCAGGCCGACGGCCTCGGCGAGCCGGGCCCAGCTCTCGGTCTGCTCCTGCAGCCGGGCCCGGCCCTTCGGCGTGAGCCGGTAGAACCTGGCGTCGCGGCCGGTGTCCGACGGCTTCCACTCCGCCACGAGGAGCTTGCGGTTCTCCAGGCGGTGGAGGGCCGGATAGAGCGACCCCTGCGGTACCTGGAGCACGTCGCGGGAGATCTGCTTGATCCGCTGGGCGATGCCGTAGCCGTGAATCGGACCGTTCGCGGCCACCTGCAGCACCAGCAGGTCCAGCGTGCCCTGCGGCAGTTCGGTCTTGGGTGCGTTCATCGTCTGATGCCTTCGACTTCTACATATAGCAGTCGGACATGTAGAAGGTCAAGGCGTTTTTGGAGGGCGCCGATGCGGAGCCTCCTCGCGCTCCACGAGGAAAGCCTCGTCGTCGATGCCTCCCGGATCACGCACCGGCCGTGTCGTTGGGCGACTCCTGGTGACGTTCACCGAAAACCGGGTCCCTGGGCGATGTGCCTCGTGGTACTCAGGGGGCATGACATCGCTGGCATTGGTCCTCTTCCTGGCTCAACCACCTGACGCAGTCGCCGCCGAGCGGCGTCCGATCCGGCCAGACGGCTCGACTCGCGTCGTGGGCACCGTTCTTGACACGACAGGTCTGCCGCTGTTCGGCGCCGCGATCAGAATCGACGATGCTCTCGTGGCCGTTTCAGACCCCGGGGGCCGCTTCGAGATCGCCGTGGTGTCCGGTGCGCGTTACCGAGTGGTCGCCACGCTGCTCGGGTTCGACCCGCGCGAGTCCGTCTTCGAGGCGAGCCATGGCGCGCGACTCGACGTGGTGCTGGCGATCTGCTGCATGCGGGATCAAGTCACCGTCACGGCTCCGTCACCCGAGGAGGTGGTCGCGCGTTCCTTGCTGCTCGAACCTGTCCGGGTCTATCGGACGCCCGGCGCGTACGCCGACTTCTTCAGGGCCCTTCAGCCATTGCCGGGTGCCAGCGCACCTGACGACGCCGCCGGTCTGTTCGTGCGCGGCGGCGAAGTCAGCGAAGTGTTGGTGTCGCTCGATGACGCCGTAGTCGCCCCTCCCTATCGGCATGAGACACCGATTGGCGAACACCCCGGGGCACCGTCGACCCGCTCTCATTTCAGGGCTCAGCTTCAGTACACGCGGCTTCTCCGCTCGCTACGGCAACGCCCCCTGCGGTATCTTCGACCTGCGCGAGCCCGAGCGGCCCGAGGCGTCACAGACGGTCCGGACGGCTGGACTCGCGGGCGCCTCTGCCTCCATCGCCGCACCGGCCGGCGACCGATTCGCCGTACGCGGCGCGTTCAATCGAACCCTCACCGGCGTCCTCTTCGCCGTCAACGGCAGCCCACGTCCGTTCGATCGTGAATGAGTGTTGGCGGTTGGCCGTCGGCCGACCCCATACCTCGATCGTTGATGGCCGCGCGATCGGCGACCGCTTCCTTCCCGTCTTCCGGCCGGTCAACTCCGAGCGCCTCCCGCGTCACGAACGGCTTGATCTCTCCTCGAGCTGGCTCGTACCGGCGAACGACGGTGGTCATCCTCTCTGCGTCCGTCGATAATGTCCCCGGACGGGCCAACTTCCTCGCCTACGTCCATGCGGCCGACTATCCGTCACGCCAGCCGGTCGTCAACGCGGTGCCCGCTCCGTGCTATGTCGGCCCTTCTCTCACGAGGTAACCATGGCAAGCACTCACATCGTAGCACTCCCCTTGGTCGCAGCGATGACTGTGACAGCAACCCCCCTACGGCAGGAGCTCTCGTGGTCAGAGCTCACCGAGCGACTCGAACGCGCGGCGTTGGCCGGATCGGGTCAGGAGCTCCGGGCCGTTCGGATCGATCTCCTCAGACAACTGATGCAACCCGCGGAACGGGCACCCGCGCAATCACTGTTGGAGTACGCGATTGCCTACGCCGGGTACCGGCTAGCCAGCCTGTCGGACGTTCCCGAGCGCGAACAGACCGACCTCCTCGATGACGCCGTGGAGCGACTGGAGGCCCTCGTGGACGACGATCTGGAAGACACCGAAGCGCACGCGTTGCTCGGATCGCTTTACGGTCTGCAGATCGGGCGGGATCCATCCAGAGGCGTCGTGCTGGGCGTGCGCGCCTCGCGCGCTCTCAATCGCGCCGAGGCGGCCGCGCCCGACAACCCGCGCGTCCCGCTCCTTCAAGGCATCAGCGCGTTCAACACGCCAGCCAGGTTCGGCGGTGGCCTCGACAGGGCAGAGCGGCTGCTCCGCCGTAGCCTCCATCTCTTCTCACGCGAGCCGGTTGACAAACCGTGGCCCAACTGGGGTCGGTTCGACGCCCACGTCTGGCTTGGCCAAACACTCGCCAGACAGAACGACCCTTCGGGCGCTCGCGCAGAGTACGATGCCGCTCTGTCGCTGGCGCCCGATTCGGGATGGGTGAAGTTCGTGCTGCTGCCGGCCCTGAATGGCATGAGTCGACCTTAGGCCCGGACTATGTGATCATAAAACGAGCGTTCGCCGGGTCCTGTACCCATGGCGCTCGTTGTAGCGGCCAGGATGTCATGATCACCTGATCCGGTTCCTCGGACTTCCACGCGCTAGCTGCGGCGCAAGTCGATGCGCCGGGCTGCAAGCACGTTGCCGGGCCTCGCCGAGGGTCGCGTGGGAGAATGCAACGGTGACGACAGGCTTGTTGGAACCACAAAGTCCGGAACATAGCCGCCATTTGCCGAAGGGCCCGCAGAAGCAGGCACGGTCGGCGACGCACGCGGCTTGAAAGCTGGAGGCTGAGGCGGGCATCCGGGCCATTGGGACCAATATGCGTCGTGGCCGGAACGGGGCTGACCATCGGCGGCGGCAAGCCTCCGCGAAGGACTGAGTGTACTTTCCACACCGCTGACCGCCATAGTCCGCCGCCGACGCTTGCGCGGACGACGAACGACGACGAACAATCATCGACTCGTCGCACGCTGGCTGGTCAGCACAGGCGCGGGTCACTCGCTGGCGGGACGGCTGGCCGTCGGTGCGGTGGGCGGCCACGACGTTCCGGCAGACGGAGAATGGCTATCGACACATCTTCGGGTACCAACGACGATGCGGCCCTTATGGCGGTCCGGAAGGTGGGGTGGGGTCAGCGCGACCCCGCCCCTGAGTTCCACTACGAGCGGATAGCGACAGACTGGGCAGCCGGTCGCCGCCAACACGACTTGCCATGCCGCCGTGTAGCGGGTACCGGACGGCGAGGTTCTGGTCCCAGAGCAGATCTGCCGAATACCGAGCCATCACGGACCGGAGCCGTCGAGCGGCTCATAGCGGCCTAAGCGCTCAGGTCACCTCGACAGGGATCACTCGCCTCAAGCTCGAATTGACGAGATCCTCGCGGTCGCGAACAATCCCGTTGCTCCCGACGAGCCGACCGGGAACTTGGACTCGAAGTACGGCGAAGCCCTCGAGAGCTGCTTGAGACGCTGCACCAAGACAACTCGATCATCTGCATCGTGACCCGCGATCCGCGTTTAGGCCAGGAACTCGGAATGCCAGATCCGCCTGTTCGACGGCAAGCTGGTTGCCGCCACCGAAGCGTGGATGGCGGGATGGGAAATGGTGTAACCGTGGCGGTATGTCCTCGCGCTCTTTGGTCGGCGGAATCGCCGACGCGTACCAACGCCGCCAGTGAGAGTCGAGCAACTGAACAGAAAGGACAGACGGCGTGGGACGCAAAAAGGGTGGTCTCGAAATCACGGCGATCAACTGCGCGCCGGACCGGTTCGAACGCTCGCTCGTGTTGATCGTCGACGATGACGACATAGGTCGCCAAAGCGTAGCTGCCCCTCTGGAGTTGGCCGACATCGGCGTCTTCACCGTGGGCTGTTGCCGCGATGCTCTGGCGGCCGTCGGATCTCCCGAAGTGGATATTGATCTCGCGATAGTTGCCAACGACTTCGGCGTTGAGTTCGCCAGCGGCTTGGCCGGACACCGGTCCCAGCTGCCGTTTATCCTGACGACGGAATCTCTGTCCGCTGAAGATCACGACAGCGTTCGAGAGCTCGACGCGGTCACGGTTGTCCGAAAGCCAATCGATGGTGACTTAGTAGTGTCGATTGCCAGGGCGTGCGTTCAGACTCGCCGCTATCGCGGGTCGAATGGCGTGAG
Source organism: Vicinamibacterales bacterium (assembly GCA_965215105.1). Taxonomy (GTDB): domain Bacteria; phylum Acidobacteriota; class Vicinamibacteria; order Vicinamibacterales; family UBA8438; genus JAJEEA01. Next base: position 2,344,031 of record OZ244051.1, on the reverse strand, counting down.
CTCGGCCGAAGAGGCGACTTCCCGCGCGATAAGGACGTCGCGGAAGCTACCGCGTCCATTGCGGAGTGCGGGTTCCACGGCTGAGCGTTTCGCGAACCTCATGTTGCGGGCCATAAAGGGCGAGACCGACCCCAAGACGGTGGCACGGTGGGCGCGGGCGGCCGGCGTCAGCTACAGCAGTCTGTCAGAGACGTGTCGCCTGATCTCGGACCGGCGCGCGAACCTCAGATTCTGGGTCACCCTCAAGCTCCGGGGTTGGCGGCGTTGGCTGACGAACCGGAAACAGCAGGTCGGCGGGGGTCTTGGCGCGCGGGAGGTAGCGCAGCTCGGCGACGCGGACGACGTCGAAGCGGGCGAGTTGGATGAGCTTGCGGGCTGGCGGGGCCTGCTGCTGCGCCTCGAGGAGCATGGTGACCAGGTCAGCCGCGGTGACGAGCCGCGCCCGATAGCCGTGCTGGCAGCAGGCCATCCGCAAGGCGATGGACGGATGCGTCTTTCCCGTCTCGATCCTGCTGGCGAACGCGGCGTTGGCCGGCTCGGCGACGAAGCGGCGGTCGAAGACCTGCGGGACGGCGTCGCTGTCGAGGTCGGGCGGTGCGTGAAAGGAGAGGGCGTCCAGCGTCCGCAGCATCGGGAAGCGGGCGTCGTGGATGCGGCGGCCCGGGCGTGCGGTGACCTCCAGGTCCACTAGCTGCGCCAAGTAGTCTGCCGGCGTCTGACGCTGGCGAACGGGCCGTTCCGCGTGGGACCGCCACTGCGCCGCGACGGTGGACAGGTGCAGGGCCTTTAGGTCGGAGGCCAAGTGCGCAGGCACGACAATCGCGGCGGCCATCAGCAGGCGCTCCCCCACCAGCGCGTCATGCGGCGACAGCGGCGGCACGGGCACCGCGACGCGCGCGAGTTCTAGACGCATCTCTGTGACTAGCGGGCACATCGGCGGCGGGCCGGCCCCCGCTGGCGGAGGATGAGCTGCACCTTCTCCAGGCGTGGCGAATGATGTTCGAGCCCGCCGTCAGCAAGCCCTCGACGACCGCGGTGGGGTGCGCCTCCATCAGCCGCAACATCGGAAGCCATTCCTGGTCGGGTTTGCGCGTGTGCTTGGCGAGCCGGGTCCGCGCCTACTGCCACACGGGGGCCAGCCCCCAGCAGAGGCGAGCCGCGGCCTCGGCCACGGCGCGGGGCTTGCGCTCCAGCAACAGCCGCACGCGAAGGGCGTCGCGGACCTTCCCGTTCGGGAGGAACGCCTGGCGAGGCTCGGCGGCCACCTCGGGGCCGACGGCGATCGGCACCCGGCCGCGATATCGCCTCACCGACAGCGCCCGGCAGGCGTGGCGGACCGGCACGGAGTAGGTGACCTTGCCCAGCCGCGCATGGCCGAACTTGTCCGCGACCCGCGCGACGATGTAACAGCCGGCCGGAGGGTGAAAGAACGTCGCCCGAAGATGCGCCTGCTCCTCGGCCAAACGCTTCCTCGACCGAGTGCGCGTCCTTGAGGTGACGCGTCGGCAGGTCCGCCCATAGCACCGTGACGGTCCCGGCGTTCAGCGCCGGCGGGATCCCAACCGCAAGCCCCGGCCGAAACACGAGATTCCTTACGCATCTCACCCGGCACTCCACGAAACCCCTCTCAGTGTCAACGGTCACTGAAAAAATGAGGACTTCTGCCCACCTCGCCAACCACAAACACGCAAGAGGCCAGGATTGGGCATCGTCTGCAAAGGCAGTCTGGACGAGCCCGCGCGGAAACGGCGTCGAGGCCGCAAGCCCCGCGACGCCCTTCGTTCCACCGCGTACGCCTTGGCGCTGGGGAACGGCAGCGCCACCACCAGGTACCTTGACCTTGCGGCCTCGCCCGCCACGCCGATGATGTCGACCCACGGCTCGCCGAAATCGACCTCCATCGACCCGGGCCGCACGCTGGGCTGCACGCAAGCGTCCTCCTCCCTCCATCCCGAACCCGACGGCCTGTCCCGTGGTCGTGTCCGCCGCCGCTCGACCCCCGAAACAACGCGGGAAGCTTGGCCAAGCCGTCACGTCACGGTGCGATGTGCCAGTTCGGTGATCCTGACACGCATCGGCCATCCCCATTCACGGAAAAATCGTCGGAATTTCGTCGGCAACGGCCTTTCCTCGAATCATCCGACGGATCGTGCTCCGCTCGTTTGCCAACGTCACATACGCTCGCTGTGAGATTAGCACACAACGCGATGAATGATTCAGACAACTCATCGCTACGGGAGGAAGCGGGACGCGACAATATCATGTGTAGTCGTCCGGCGAATCAGTTTCGCGCTCATCAGGACTCTGGCTTGGCTTCGAAACCCCGCTGTGAGGCCAGATGAGCCGGGAGAAGCGACGCAGCCACCGATCGTCGTTACGCTGACTGTCTCGGCCACTCGCGTGTCATAAGGAGGAGCGATGGAACTCACCAACAACGAAGCAATGGAACTCACCAACAACGACGTGGACGACTCGTCGGACGATCTCGATCTCGCGATCGAGTCCGTGTCGAACTGGCAGCAGGAGGCCGGCACGTTGGAGCCGACCGTCGGGGGCAGCTGCAGCAACTGCAGCAACTGCTGCGGGGACTCCGTAGGCTTCTGAGCCGGCCGGCGAGCTGTAGCGCAATCCCTACAGCCAGCGGTCTCACCCTTGTAGCCGAACGTTAGCAACGGTGGCTGCGTCGCTCACGTTGAAGGCTTTGGCCCCGGCTGGCGACGGTCTCCTCGCGAAATCGTCGCCGCGACATCGTCGCCGCGACATGACAGGGCTGACTAGAATGCAGAAACTCACGGACGAAAACACACATCACGTTTGAGACGTGGAGGATTGCGATTTGAGACGCGGAGGATTTCGATGTTGAAAAGGCCCAGGTTGAAGACGTTTCTGACGCTGTTTCCGCTTCCGGGTCAAGTGTGGGGGCTCCGGGGCGGCCCGGAGGAGCTCTGGACCGTCACACTTGGCAGTGAGAAGTCGATGCGCACATTTTGCGCGCTGCTCCCGCACCTCAACGGGCAAACCACGCGGGACGTCATCTTGGCCGAGACGTCTAACGCGGCGCGACCAAGAGCCGGTGTGTCGAAGATGTTGGAGGAGCTGGAAGCGGCGGGCCTCATCGAAGACACTGACCCGCACGACCTCAGCGGCGGCGAGATCGCCCGGTACTCGCAGCAACTCGCCTTCTTTTCGCGATTCACCAGCGAGGGCGGTGCGAAATACCAATCCCTCCTAAAGGCTGCGCGGGTCATCGTATTCGGCACTGGTGAGCTCGCTGACTGCACGCGGCACCATCTACAAGGCGCGGGTATCGGCGACGTAACGTCCGTGGAAGGTAGTGACACGGACCGGGCGGCGAAGGAAAGCGGTACCACCAACCGCAACGACCGGATTGCGGCGGGCTTCGAGCCATCGGCCGAACCGCCGTGGACGGGCGGCGCGACACCTGACCTCCTTGTGTACGCCGAGCAAGAGCACAACCCTGCCGCGCTGGAGGAGGTGGACGGCCTTTCGAAACGGCAGCGGGTGCCGTGGATTCTCTTGCGCGCGACCGATGTGCACGAAGGATGCGTCGGCCCGGTGTTTGTACCGGGCGAAACCGCCAGCTATGTGAGTCTGGAGGCGCGCTTACGCTCGAACATGAACAACCATGCGGAGTATCATGCATTTGACCGGCATGTTCGCCGAACGCCCGAAGCGTCTCAGCCGGCTGGTGGTCTCCGTGCGAGCTTCGATTGCCTGGCGACGATTCTCACCATCGAAGCCGTCAAGTTCCTGACGGGCGTATTGCCGTTGACACTTGCGGGCAAGTTCTTGAGCGTCAACATCATTACCTGGGAAACCGAGCTGCACGAAGTGCTGCGCATGCCTCGCTTGGAGATGGATGCCGACGTGCCACAGATCTTTCCCTGGAGGGACTCGCCATATGCCGTCACGGACCGTCGAGGTTAAGCTTCGCGACGTTTCACCGAGCGACCCACGTCGCACGATCAATGCCGTCACCCGCCTCGTGTCGCCCAAAGTTGGAGTCATCCGGTCGGTCGGGCGCGGCATTGGCCGTGCGCAGGACCCGGAGTGTCCCTCGTTCGGAGTCAGTGGACCGGACTTGTTGCCGGCCTGCGGCATTTCAAACTCGACGAAGGCCGGTGGCGCTGGCGAATCCACCGAGCTCGCGCTTGCCGCCACCATCGGAGAGGCCATGGAGCGCTACTGCACTTGGTTCTTCGACCGGCGGGACATGATCGTCGAGAGCTTCGATCGAGAGCAACTCCGCCGCCAACGAGAAGCCGAGCTCGAACTCCTGGCGCGGGACGCGGAGCTTACCGCTATCAAGTCACAACTGCAGCCGCACTTCGTGCTCAACTCGCTCAATTCGATCCTGGCCCTCGTCGCGCACGACCCGACGAGGGCCAAGGCCATGCTCGAGCGGCTGGCCTCGTTTCTGCAATCGGTGTTCGATCGTCTCGACGAACCGCTCGTTCTTCTGGAGCGCGAGCTGGACACGGTTCGTGACTACTTGAAGATCGAGCAGGTCCGATTCGGGGATCGGCTGCGATTCGCCATCGACGTGGACGGCGCTACGGAGCAGGTGGCTGTACCCCCATTCTTGCTGCAGCCACTCGTCGAGAACGCTGTCAAACATGGTATTCAGCCGTACTCGCGGCAGGGCGAGGTGCGCGTCACGGCGCGTCGTCGGGGCGCCCGCGTGCACGTCGCCGTGTCCGATACCGGGGGCGGTCCGAAGGTCTCGCGTGGTACGAACGGCAGGGGTATCGACCTCACTCGACGGCGACTCCGTGCGACATACGGCGACGATGGGGCCTTGCTGAGCATGTCGCGCGAAGAGGGTGGAGGCTTTGCGGTGAGTCTGGACCTGCCGGCGGAACCCGAGCGACTTCGCGGTTTCTCTTCATCTGGCGTCGATGACTCCTGACCGCCTGCGTCTGATCGTGGCCGACGACGAGCCGCTGGCACGAGGGCTCGTGCGGGGCTACGTGGCCCGGTGCGGCGACGTGAGCATCGTGCACGAGTGCATCGACGTGGCGACGTTGGCGGCTGCACTCGAACAGGGGGGAGCGGACGCGGCCATGCTCGACATCCGGATGCCGGGGCGCGACCTGTTCGAGGTCCTCGACGACATCGGGCGACAGCAACCGCTGCCCGCCCTTGTCTTCGCGACCGCGTATGACCGTTACGCCGTGCGCGCGTTCGAGCTGAACGCCGTGGATTACCTCGTGAAGCCCTTCACGGAATCCCGTTTCGCGGAGACGATCGGGCGACTGCGAGAATACCGACGGCGCGGCACGCCCGCCGATGGCGTTCCGCGCCTTCTGCGAGATCTTGGACGCCGCCCTGACCGGCTGCTCGTGCCCGAGGGGCGCCGCATTGTACCCGTCGCCGTCTCGGCCATCGGCTGGATACAAGCGCATGGGGATTACGCGCGGATTCACGCCGACGGCAAGAGTTACCTCGTGTACCGCACGCTCAACGAGCTCGAAGAGCGGTTGGATCCAGCCGAGTTCCTGCGCGTACATCGCTCCGCGATCGTGCGGCTCGATCAGATTCTGGAGGTGGAGCCCGCCGGAAGCAGCCGTTATCGGGTGACTCTGAAGGGCGGTACGGCCCTGACCGTCAGCCGTGGCCGCGCCCAGGCCCTCAAGCAGCTCATCCTGTGACATGGACGGCAACGGCGGCCCCGGTTCGACGAACGGCAGTCCGGCTCGTGAAGGCCGGCCTGGGCGCCTGTCGCGTATCGCGACGTCGCTGGGCCAGGTGTTGCGCGCAGCGGTGGTCAAGTGCTGATTCGCCGTCGTCGGCTCGGTTGTCCTCGCGCCGCCCGGAAGGCTCGGATATCTTCCACGATTCGGGTTCCCGCGACGGCGCGAACGCGTTTCGCCAGCGGGAAGGTGTGATCGCCGGCGTGGATCACGTCGAGTCGGCTCAACCCGAGGTCGTCGATCGCCGACCGCATCGAGCGGGTCAGGGTGGGCGCGCTCGTGCGCTTGATCTCGAAGCCCCGCAACCGCGGTCCGCGTTGCACGACGAGGTCGATCTCCGTCCCCGAGTGCGTCCCCCAGAAGTAGCACTGCCGCTCGTCGACGCCGAGGGCCTGGATGAGGTTCTCGATGACGAAGCCCTCCCAGGACGCGCCGATCTTGGGATGGCGATCGAGCTCGGCCCGGGTGGTCACGCCGAGGAAGTGGTGGAGGAGTCCGGAATCGCGGATGTAGATCTTGGGAGCCTTGACCTGCCGCTTCTTGAGGTTCGCGCTCCAGGGCTTCAGGCTCCGCAGCATGTACGTCGACCGGAGGGCGTCGAGATAGCGGCGTACGGCGTGGTGGGAGACGCCGAACGCCCGGCCGAGCTCCGACCCGTTCCACACCTGGGCGTGGTAGTGCGCGAGCATCGACCAGAAACGCTCGAGGACCGCGCTCGGGACGGCGATGCCGAGTTGCGGCACGTCGCGCTCGAGAAAGGTGCGGATGAAGTCGCCTCGCCAGCGAAAGCTGTCGGCATGGCTGCGGGCCGCGTAGGACCGGGGGAAGCCGCCCCGGAGCCAGAGGCGGTTCGCGTCGCGGGGGGCGACCTCGGGAAGGGTGAACCCGGGCAGCTCGTAGTGGGCGACGCGTCCCGCCAGGGTCTCGGCGCTCTGGCGCAGGAGATCCGGCGAGGCGCTGCCGAGGACGAGAAAACGCGCGGGTCGCCGCGGACGGTCCGCGAGGACCCGCAGGCTCGGAAACAAATCCGGACGGCGCTGGACCTCGTCGACGACGACGAGACCTCGAAGCGGCGCCAGGGTGAGGAGCGGGTCGGCAAGACGCGCCACGTCGGCGGACGACTCGAGGTCGAAGACGTGCGTCGGTCTGGTCCGGCGACGCGCGATCTCCCGGGCCAGGGTCGTCTTGCCGACCTGACGCGCCCCGAGGAGGGCGACGACGGGAGCGCGGGACAAGAGGCGCTCGAGGGCCCTGCGGTGCCCGTCACGGGGGACCATGGCGCCACGATATCATGAAAATTGGACGTCAAGCGTCCAATTTTCACACTGAGTGACGCCCGCGGGCGGTCTCTCGGACGAGGTCGCGGCGGAACAGCGCCGCAGCACGTGTGGAACCGGCTCCGGGAGCGGAGCGGGCTGGGGCAGGGACCGCGGGGCAACCGCCGGGCCGATGCTCCGCGGCGGCGGCCGGCGCCGCCCGCCTCAGTTGAACTCGGTGCCGCCCTTGCGCGTCAGGTAGTCGCCGGAGACGCTCTTCAGGATCACCCGCCCGAACTCGGCCGACTCGCGTTCCGTTGCCGGCTTCACCACCACGCCCTCGCGCACGTGCTTGCCGCCGAGCGCGGTCGCGCCGTCGGTCTGTTCCAGCATCACGGCGGCGCTGAACGGTCCGCGGTAGAGCACCGGCACGAGCGGGAAGTGGTCGCCGAGGGACTCGACCTCGTCAGGGGACAGGTAGCGGCCCCGGCCCGGCTCCCCGGCGTAGGCGTCGAACACCCGGAACGCGGGGTTCGGCTCGCCGTAGTGCAGGTCCTGCACGCCCCGGCCGTACACCTCGCCGAGCACGTAGAACGCCTGCCCGTCCCCGGCGAGGCGGGCGCGCGCGGTCTCGAACGGGGCCTCGAAGGCGCGCCACGTGCGCACGTAGAGGTTGTCGTGGTTCGCCTCGTTCAGGATCAGGGCCATGCCGCGGTCGGACATTCCCTTGGACGTGACGATGGGGCCGTGGTCGGGATGCCAGCCCAGGCAGCACCACGTGCCGTGCAGCTTCTCGGTGATGACCACCGGCTCGCCCTCCTGCAGCGCGTCCGGGTACTTCTTGACGTTCTCGATGTCGTAGCGGAGCGTCGCGCCGTGCACCGGGCGCACCTCGCCCTGCATGGCGATGGGGATGGGCGGCTCGTACTTCACGAGCTCCAGCAGGTCGGTCACCGTGTCGCCCTCGGACACCGGCCGGCCGCGGACCATGCCGTCGCGGACCGGGTAGACGAGCCCCTGCGACAGGGCGCCGCGCAGCTTCACCGCCTTGACGCGGTTCTTCTTGCTCCCGGCCAGCTTGCCTTCGAGGCCGAGCTCGGCGATGAGCCAATCGGGGCAGACGGCGCCCTCGGGGATGTAGGCGGCGAGATCGCCGTCGGTGAACGATCCCTTCCCGACGACGCAGCGGAAGCCGCCGATCGCGGCCAGCTCCAGGCGGTCGGCGTTCGGATGCGGCTCGATGCGCAGGGCGTGGATTCTGGATTCGAAGGTCGCCATGGTGGTTCTCCGTGACAGGTGGAACCAATCATTATGACCGATTCCGGGCCGTCGCGGTTGGCCCGCGCGGGTCGTTGATCGGCCGCCCCGCTACAGCTACCATCGTGCCGTGATCGTCACCATCGACCGTGCCGGGCGCATTGTCGTGCCGAAGAGCCTGCGGGAGCGCTTCAACCTGGTCGCCGGCGCCGATCTCGAGATGGTGGCCCCCGGAGACTGCCTGGAGCTCCGCAGGGTCGACGCGGAACCCGGCCTCGCCCGCCCAGCGGAGCCGCAGGCGACGGTGGGCGGGCGAGGGTCGAGGGGCTGACGGGCTTTCTCGGGATCGTCTATCCTGACGAACGATTCGCAGCGGTCTACGCGCGGCGGCTGGCCGGTCTCCAGCGGGCCGGGCAGACCATCGCGACGATGGACCTGATGATCGCTGCCGCGGCAGTCGTCGGCGAGGCCCCGCTGGTGACCCGTAACCGCAGGCACTTCGATCGAGTGCCGGGCGTCGATGTCGTTTCGTACTGAACGTGGAGCAGCCCCATGCCTGACCGTCGCTTGCCGGCCCGGATGACCATCGCGATCGCGTGCGCGCTCGCCTGCCTCGCGACCATCCCCCTCCACGCCGAGGACTGGCCGCAGTGGCGCGGCGTCGACCGGGACGCGGTGTGGCGCGACACCGGCATCGTCGAGCGGTTCGACGACGACGGGCTCATCGTGAAGTGGCGCACGCCGGTGCGCGCCGGCTTCGCGGGGCCGGCGGTGGCCGACGGGCGCGTCTTCGTCCTCGACTACCAGGAGACGCCGGGCACCCGCACCATGGACGGCCGCGAGCGGCTCCTGGCCCTCGACGAGGAGACCGGGGCGGTCCTCTGGACGCGGGAATGGCCCGCCACCTACCGCAACATCGTGCCGGTGTTCGCCACCGGGCCCCGGGCCACGCCGACCGTCGACGGCGACCGCGTCCACGTCCTGGGCGCTGCCGGCATGCTGTCGTGCTTCGACACCGCCACCGGCGATCTGCTCTGGCAGATCGACACCGCGGCCGACTACGGCGTCACCGTGCCGGTCTACGGCGTGGCGCACTCGCCGCTCGTGGAGGGCGACCTGCTGATCACGCTGCTCGGCGGCGAGCCCGACGCCATGGTCGTGGCGTTCGACAAGGCGACGGGCGTCGAGGCGTGGCGCGCGATCGAGACGGTCGTGGAGGCGGGCTACTCGTCGCCCATCGTGACCACCGCGGGGGGCGTGCGGCAGTTGATCGTCTGGCACCCGGCGGGGGTCACGTCGCTCGACCCGGCGAGCGGCGGCATCTGGTGGGAGCACGACTTCCCGCTCCCGAGCGGCCTGACCATCGGCACGCCGGTCCGCAGCGGGCGCTACCTGCTCATCACGCAGGTGGAGAACGGCGGCCTGATGCTGGCCCTCAACCCCGACCGCCCGGCGGCCCGCGTGGTCTGGACGGGCGCGAACCCCAACCGCACCGACCGCCCGGTGCAGCGATCCATGACGTCGACGCCCATCGTGACGGCCGACGCCATCTACGGGCTCAACAGCTACGGCGAGCTGCGCGGCGTGAACGCGGCGACGGGCGAGCGGCTGTGGTCGAGCGACCGCCTCGTGCCCCAGGACCGCTGGGCGAGCTCGCACATCGTGCGGCACCGGGACCGCACGTTCATCTCCGTCGAGACCGGCGACCTCGTCATCGCGCGCTTCTCGCCGGCCGGCTACGAGGAGGTCGACCGGACCCATCTGCTGACGCCCACCACCCGCACCCGCGGCGGCGGCTCCGGCCGCTGGCGAGACGTCGACCGCCCGGTGCTGTGGGCGCACCCGGCGTACGCGAACCGCCACGTGTTCGCGCGCAACGACGCCGAGGTGGTGCGCGTGTCGCTCGCCGCCGCCGACTACGAGTAGCGATTCAGGCAGCCCTCGGACGAGGCGCTTGTTGATCCAGCCGCCATCGTCTGGCTGCGGTCGACTACGAGTAACGACTCTGGCGGCAGGGAGAAGGAACTGCCTATGGACCAGCAGGAGCTCGCGAGGGTTCTCAGGGAGATGTACGACGACCCGGTAGGTGCCCGACTGACCACCACCGGAATCGCTCGGAAGTCTACGATGGTGCATTTGTTCGGGATCATGTTCGCCCAGGAAATCGAGGATTGCGCCGTCCGCGCTGCAGAAGTGCGGCGAGATCGGGCCCCTGCGCCGACCCGAATGGCCCAGGAAAATCGCGCAACGCGCGGGCATCTCGAAGAACTACGGCACGGAACTCGACAAGGCGCGCTCGCTGGCGGAGTACGTAACGGTGCGCGACAGGAGTGTCTTGAAATGGCGCGGCTGACTTGTTGCAACGGTACGACCGCGATTCTGCTTGCATGGATTCTGGTTTCTCCAACTGCCGCCCAGGAGGTGGGTGACACCTACGACTGGCCGCAGTGGCGCGGCGTCGACCGCGACGCGGTGTGGCGTGACACCGGCCTCGTCGAGCGGTTCCCGGACGACGGCTTGGCGGTGAAGTGGCGGGTCCCCGTGCGCGGCGGGTTCGCGGGGCCGGCGGTGGCCGGGGGCCGCGTCTTCGTACTCGACTACCAGGAGACGCCGGGCAGCCGCACGATGGACGGCCACGAGCGGCTGCTGGTCCTCGACGAGGAGACCGGGGAGGTGCTGTGGACGCGGGAGTGGCCGGCCGCCTACCGCAACATCCACTTCAAGTTCGCCATCGGCCCGCGCGCGACCCCCACCGTGGACGGCGACTACGTCTACATCCTCGGCGCGGCGGGGACGCTGTCGTGCTTCGAGATTGCGACCGGCGACCTCGTCTGGCGGGTCGAGACGGCCGTCGACTACGGGGTGACGGTGCCGGTGTTCGGCGTTTCGCAGTCGCCGCTCGTCGAGGGCGACCACCTCATCGCCCTGCTCGGCGGCGAGCCCGACGCGATGGTGGTGGCGTTCGACAAGATGACCGGCGAAGAGGCGTGGCGGGCCATCGAGACGACCTCCGAGCCGGGCTACTCGTCGCCGATCGTGATCACCGCGGGCGGCGTGCGCCAGCTTATCGTCTGGCACACGGCCGCGGTGACCTCGCTCGATCCCGCCACCGGCGACGTCTGGTGGCAGCACGACTTCGTGGTCCCGAGCGGGCTGACCATCGGGACGCCGGTGCGCAGCGGGCGCTACCTGCTGGTGACCCAGGTGGAGAACGGCGGCCTGATGATGGCCCTCAACTCGGACCGGCCGGACGCCCGGCCCCTCTGGAGCGGCGAGAACCTCAACCGCACCGACCGGCCGCCGCAGGGGGCGACGCTGTCGACGCCGGTGGTCGCGGGCGACGCGCTGTACGGCCTGAGCAGCTACGGCGAGTTCCGCGGCCTCGACGCCGCGACCGGCGACCGGCTCTGGTCGACCGACCGGCTGACGCCGCACGAGCGCTGGGCCAACTCGTACCTCGTGCAGAACGGCGACCGCTGGTTCGTCGTCAACGAGACCGGCGAGCTCGTCCTCGCCCGCTTCACGCCGGCCGGCTACGAGGAGATCGACCGGGCGCACCTGCTGACCCCGACCACCCGCACCCGGGGCGGCGCCTCCGGGCGCTGGGACGACCGGGCCGTCCTCTGGTCGCACCCGGCGTTCGCGAACCGGCACGTGGTGGCGCGGAACGACGCCGAGGTGGTGCGATTGTCGCTGGCGGCCGAAGATTACGAGTAGCCGTACCGCGTGGCGGGCCGATTCGACGTGCGGGAGAGCGCCGCGGCGGATCTCACGGCAGGCGGAACGCGATCTGGAACAGGACGCCAATCACGAGGACGGCCTGTGCAAGCACGAGGCCGATCAGGAGGTTCAGACGGGTCGTGTTCGACTTCACCTCGACGTACAGGTCCCCCAACTCCGCGGCGGCCGCTTGGGCCTGCTCCTTCGGCGCGTCTGCCGCCAGCAACGCCTCCTGCATCTTCGACGCCGCCACCTTCATGATCAGTCTCCCCGCTGATCGGAGTATAGCTGTCCGTCAGCCTCGGACACAACCGCGCGCAACGACGATCCAGCGCCCGCCGACACAGCGGTGCAGGCGGTCAGTGGCGTGTCGGGGTACGATGGTCGGGGATGTGGTGCGCCGCGCGTGGAGCCGTGATGCACAGCGACACGTCGTCGTCCGAGGGTACCTCGAACGGGTACGGCGGTCGACGTGTTCTCGTACCGACCGTGGAGCGGAGTGAACGGATGACTGACCGTCGTTTCCCGACCCGAATGACCCTCGCCGTAACGAGCGCCTTCGTCTGCCTTGCAGCGGCCGCCGTCGGCGCCGAGGACTGGCCGCAGTGGCGGGGCGTCGACCGGGACGCGGTGTGGCGCGACACCGGCCTCGTCGAGCGGTTCCCGGACGACGGCCCGTTCGTCAAGTGGAGGGTGCCCGTGCGCGGCGGGTTCGCGGGGCCGGCGGTGGCCGGCGGCCGCGTCTTCGTCCTCGACTACGCGGAGACCCCGGGCAGCCGCACGATGGACGGCAACGAGCGGCTCGTCGTCCTCGACGAGGAGACCGGCGAGTTGCTGTGGACGCAGGAGTGGCCGGCCACCTACCGCAACATCCACTTCAAGTTCGCGACGGGCCCGCGGGCCACGCCCACCGTCGACGGCGACCGCGTCTACATCCTCGGGGCGGCGGGCATGCTGTCGTGCTTCGACACCGCGACCGGCGACCTCGTGTGGCGCATCGACACCCCGGCCGAGTACGGTGTGACGGTGCCCGTCTACGGGATCTCGCAGTCGCCGCTCGTCGAGGACGACCTGCTGATCGTGGTGCTCGGGGGCGAGCCCGACGCCAAGATCGCGGCCTTCGACAAGGCCACCGGGGAAGAGGTGTGGCGGGCCCTGGAGAACACCTCCGAGACCGGCTACGCGTCGCCCATCGTCATCGACGCCGGCGGCGCTCGGCAGCTCGTCGTCTGGCACGCCACCGCCATCACGTCGCTCGACCCCGCGACCGGCGAGGTCTGGTGGGAGCAGCCCTTCGCCATCGGGGGCGGGCTGTCGATCACGACGCCGGTGCGTAGCGGGCGCTACCTCGTGGTCAGCCAGTTCTTCAACGGCGCGATGATGCTCGCGCTCAACTCGGACCGCCCGACCGCGCGGGTGCTGTGGCGGGGCCGCAACCGCGGCGAGCTGCCGGACCAGACCGACACGCTGCACGCCATCATCTCGACCCCCATCGTCGTCGGCGACCACCTCTACGGGGTCGGGAGCTACGGCGAGCTGCGGGGCATCGACGCCACCAGCGGAGAGCGGCTGTGGCAGAGCGACCGCATGAACGCCCAGGACCGCTGGGCCACCGCGTATTTCGTCCGCAACGGCGACCGCTGGTTCGTGACCAACGACTCGGGCGACCTGATCATCGCGCGGTTCACGCCGGAGGGGTACCAGGAGATCGATCGGACCCGCCTGCTCGATCCGACCACCCGCACCCAGGGCGGGGCCAGCGGCCGGTGGGGCGACCGGGCGGTGCTGTGGGCCCACCCCGCCTTCGCGAACCGACACGTCGTCGCCCGCAACGACGCCGAGGTGGTGCGGCTGTCGCTCGACGCGGCCGACTACGAGTAGAGCCGGCGGACGGACGCGCGGCCGAGCACGCAGGCGCCGAGGGACTGTCTGGGCTTCCGGCTGCGATGGTATCGTGACCTCGCGGGACCTCGCCTCGGCCGTCCGGCGCAGCCGGCGCGCCGAGGGCTGGGTGAGCCTGCGCTTCGCGAGGACGCCGGATTCCTGAACCGGAACCCATGCTGGATGCACTGACACGGGACGTTCGCTACGGCCTGCGCTCGCTGCTCGGTTCGCCGGGCTACGCCCTGATCGTGGTGCTGACCCTCGGCCTCGGCATCGGTGCCAACACCGCCATCTTCAGCCTCGTCGACGGGGTCCTGCTGCGGCCGCTGCCGTACGCCGACGGGCAGGAGCTGGTGCTCGCCCGGCAGGAGGCGCAGCGGGCCGGCTCGGCGAACATCCCCTTCTCGGTCAAGGAGATCCGCGACTATCGCGAGCAGCTCGCGACCCTCGAAGGCTTCGTCGAGTACCACGGCATGTCGTTCACCTTGCTGAACCGCGGCGAGCCCGACCGCGTGCTGACCGGGGTGGTGTCGGCGAACTTCTTCGACGTCCTCGGTGTGCAGCCGCTGCACGGCCGGACGTTCCGCGACGCCGACGACGACCTCGGGGCCGAGGCGGTGCTCGTGCTCAGCTACCCCTACTGGCAGCAGCGTTTCGGCGCCGACCCGGACATCGTCGGGCAGGTGTTCGAGATGAACGACCGGCCCCACACGGTGGTCGGGGTGCTGCCGCCGGTTCCCCAGTACCCGCGCGAGAACGACGTCTACATGCCGACGTCGGCCTGCCCCTTCCGCGCCCGCGCCGAGGCGCGGATGGAGGAGGACCGCACCGCGTTCCGCGGCATGACCGCCTTCGGCCGGCTCGCGCCCGGCGTCGACGTCGACCGCTTCGGGGCGGAGCTGGCCACGGTGGCGGGCCGGCTGCAGCGGGCCCATCCCGAGACCTATCCGGACGACTCGGGCTACACGGCGACCCCGCTGCCGCTCGCCGACGAGTTGACGCGCGAGGCGCGGCCGACGCTGCTGGTCCTGCTCGCCACCACCGTCCTCGTGCTGCTCATCGCGTGCGCCAACGTCGCCAACCTCACCATGGCGCGGATGAGCCGGCGCGAGCGCGAGCTCGCCCTCCGGTCGGCCCTCGGCGCGGGCCGGGGGCGCCTGCTCCGCCAGCTCGTGACCGAGGCGAGCCTCCTCGCGCTCGCGGCCGGCGCGTTCGGCCTGCTCATCGCGTGGCTGAGCCTCGACCTGCTGGTGGCGTTCGCGGCGCTGTTCACGACCCGGACGACGGAGGTGGCCGTCGACGGCCGGGTGCTCGCGTTCACCCTCGGGCTCTCGCTGGCGACCGGGGTCGCCTTCGGCGCGGCGCCGGCTCTGGGGGGGCGCCGCGACGTCTCGGCGGCCCTAAAGGAGGCCGGCGCGCACGCCACCGACACCCCCGCGCGCCACCGTGCACGCGGGCTGCTGACCGCGTCGCAGGTCGCCGCCGCCTTCGTGCTTCTCATCGCCACCGGACTGCTGCTGACCAGCTTCTACCGGCTGCAGCAGGTGGACGCGGGGTTCGACGCCGAGCGCGTCCTGACGGCCGAGGTCTTCCCCAACTGGTCGAAGTACACGACGCCGGAGAGCCGCTGGCGGCTCTTCACCGACGTCCTCGCGCGCCTCGAGAGCCGGCCGGGGCTGACCGCGGCGGCCGTCGCCAACGGCTTCCCGATGGCGAGCGAGGTGGGGCAGCAGCAGCGCTTCGCCATCGAGGGCCGCACCTACGAGGACCCCGACCTGCGGCCCGAGCTGGAGACGCGCGTCGTCAGCCCCGACTACTTCGCGGCCGTCGGCGTCCCGCTGCTCGCCGGCCGCACCTTCACCCGGCTCGACGACGTGGAGACGACGCCGGTGGCGGTGGTCAGCCGCTCGCTCGCCGAGCGGCACTGGCGCGACGGCACCGACCCCCTCCAGCAACGCGTCACCCTGGACGACGGCGGGACCTGGGTCACCATCGTCGGCATCGTCGGCGACGTGCGCGACCACGGGCTCGACCGCGAGCCGCCCGACCAGCTCTACCGGCCCTTCCTGCAGGGGGCCGGCTCGCCGACCCGCGTCCTCGTCCGGGCGACGGGCGACCCGCGCGCCCTGAGCGCCCAGGTGCGGGACGCGGTGCACGCCGTCGACCCCGAGCAGCCGGTCGAGAACTTCCGGACCCTTGCGGAGACCCGCGCCGGCACCACGGCGACGCGGCGGCTCTCCGTCATGCTGCTGAGTCTGTTCGCCGCCCTCGCCCTCGTCATCACCGTCAGCGGCATCGCCGCCGTCATCGCCACCTCGGTCAGCCACCGCACCCGCGAGTTCGGCCTGCGGCTGGCGCTGGGGGCCGAGCGCCGGTCCATCCTGGCGATGGTGCTGCGGCAGGGGCTGATTCTGGTGCTGGCCGGGCTCGCCATCGGCGCCGCGGCCGCGGCGGCCCTCTCGCGGACGCTGTCCAGCTTCCTCTACGCGACGGCGCCCACCGACCCCGGCGTCTTCGCGGTCGTGTCGCTGGTGTTCGTCGCGACGGGGCTCGCCGCCTGCTACCTGCCGGCGCGCCGGGCGATGGGCGTCGATCCGCTCGTCGCCCTGCGGGACGAGTAGCGTCGGCGACGGCCGAGCCGATCCGTGAGCATGCGCCGGATGACGGTACGTTGGCGTGATACGCTCGCGCGGCATGCGAACCACGCTCAACGTCGACGACGACGTGCTGGCTTGCGCGCGTGTGCTGGCCGCGGAACGGGGGACCTCGGTCGGAGCGGTCCTGTCCGAGCTGGCGCGGCGCAGCTTGTGCGCCCGGCGCGTGGCCGTCGAACGGAGCATCCCCGGCTTCACGGTCGACCCAGACAGCCCGCCCATCACGCCGGAGATGGTGCGCGCTGCGAATGCGGACTCGTAACAACCTGCTGAAGCCCCGGGCAAGAACCCCTGTCGGCCCGCCTGACTACGTTGGTTCCGGTCAACCGGTCGATCCGCTTGTGGCGCTGAGGGAAGAGCGCGAGGGATGACTGTCCTCTCCGTATCCCTTGTACCGGCCATGGTCGACTCCAGGGCGGGCAGCGAGTCAGACCCCTGGCTTTGCGCTGACCTGTCTGGGGTTACGCCGGCAAATTTGCCGGCGTAAATGATTCCTGTTCTTGACATTCCCCCCATGGCCGGTTGACCATGTCCGGGATGCTCCAGCACGCTGCAGATTCCCGGGCCGAAGCACACGCCACGAAGGCGGGGTTGAGATTCGGGGACAGGAGCGTCCACACCAGTCGAACGATCATGCTGGCCGAGCTAGTCGACCTGCTCGGCGCCGTTTCGCCGGACGCCGCCCGCGAAGACTACACGGCCGCCATCGTCAACGAGAACGTCCTCGGCAAGGCGACCGTGGCCACCCGGCGCTGGACGAGCCAGCGGCTGAGCGAGCTGTACGCGCTCGACCCGCGCATGGCGATCTTCCGCGTGCTGCGGCAGCTCTGGCTCGTGGATGTCCCGGGACGTCCGCTGCTGGCGATGCTCTGCGCCCTGGCGCGCGATCCGCTGCTTCGGTCGACCGCGTCGGCCGTGCTCGCCCTGCCGGTCGGCGCCGAGCTCGTCAGGTCGAGCTTCCTCGACGAAGTTCGGCGGGTCGCGGGCACGCGGCTCAACGAGGCGGTGCTCGAGAAGGTGGCGCGGAACGCGGCCAGCTCGTGGGCGCAGTCGGGGCACCTGCAGGGCCGCATGCGGAAGATGCGAATCCGGGTGGCGCCGACTCCCGGCTCGCTGACCATGGCGCTCTGGCTCGGTGCCGTGGAAGGGCTCGCGGGGCAGATGCTCCTCGACTGTCGCTGGACGCGCGTTCTCGACCGCTCGGGGCAAGAGCTTCTGCCGGTGGCGCTCCAGGCCAAGCAGCTCGGCCTGCTGCACGCGCGAGCCGGCGGGGGGGTGGTCGAGATCGACGTGAGCCGCGTCGACCCTGCGGTGGCGAGGACCTGAGCCGTGGGCAAGATGGAAGATCTGGCGGCGGTCTACGAGCGGCACGTTGGCGTTCCGTGGCAGCGCAGCGTGGCCGGTGCGCAGCGGGTGATGCTGGTCGTCTACGAGAAGGAGCTCGAACGCACCCTGCGCGCGCGGATGGGCGAGTTCGAGCAGGCGACGCGACGCAGTGGGCACGACTGGACGCCGGTCGACTGCACGCGTTGGTTCGCCGAGTGGATGGCGTCCGACGAGTACCGGGAATCGTGGTTCGAAGACCCGGAGCTGCTCGGGATGAAGCTGGAGGGCGAGTTCCGCGAACATGTCGCCAACCGGCTGCGGGCCGAGCTCGCGGCGGTCGGCGAGAACGGCGTCGTGGCCTTGCTCGGGGTCGCCTCGCTGTACGGCTTCCTGCGGGTGTCGGAGGTAATCCGCGCGGTGGAGCAGTCGATTCGCGGGCGGCTGGTGGTGTTCTTCCCGGGCACCAAGAACGAGAGCAACTATCGTCTGCTCGATGCCCGCGACGGCTGGAACTACCTGGCCCAGGGGATCACGCTGCACGGTGGGGGACCTGTTCCGTGAAGATCCACGAAGCGCTCGATCGCGATCCGCGCACGGCGCGGCTCGCCAACGGCGGGCAGGCACGCATCGCCGACAACGCCGACGAGCCGGCGATGCAGGAGCTGCGGGCCGAGCTCGAGACCTTCGTCTGCGACGGGCAGTTCGGCGACGCGCTCCAGCGCATTCTCGACCGCTATCTCGCGAGTCTCGGGACCCCGAAGCAGGAGTCGGCGTGGGTCAGCGGCTTCTTCGGCAGCGGCAAGTCGCACCTCCTGAAGATGCTCACCCACCTGTGGGTGAACACCGAGTTTCCCGACGGGGCGACCGCCCGCGGCCTCGTTCGCGGCGGGCTGCCCGACGAGGTTCGGGCCCAGCTTCGCGAGCTCGACACCCACGCGCACCGGGCGGGGCGGTCTCCCGTGGCCGCCGCCGGCACCATGCTCGGGGGCAGCGTCGACCACGTCCGGCACACCGTGCTGTCGATTCTCCTCCGTGCCCGTGGCTGGCCCGCGCAGTATCCCCAGGCCCGCTTCTGCTTCTGGTTGCGCGAGCGGGGGCTGCTCGACGGCGTCCGGGCGGCGGTCGAGGCGGAAGGGAAGGACTGGCTGAGCGAGCTCCACAACCTCTATGTCAGCCCCGTCATCGCCAAGGCGTTGATCGCGGCGGACGCCAGCTTCGCGGCCGACGTCAGGTCGGCGCGTCAACTGCTGACCCGACAGTTCCCGCCGTTGAGCACCGACATATCGACCGGGCAATTCATCGAGGCCGCGCGGCAGGCGCTGTCAGAGCCCGCCGGCCGTCGCCTGACGGCTCCGCCCGGCGCCCAACCAACCCTGCCGGAGTCCGCACCGTTGCACGGCGCAGGCTCCGGACCCGGCGAGCTGCCGCACACCGTCCTCGTGCTCGACGAGGTGCAGCAGTACATCAACGAGGCCCAGGACCGGTCGGCCGCTCTGACCGAGGTGGCCGAGGCGGTGCAGACCCAGTTCGACAGCCGGGTCATGCTCGTGGGCGCCGGGCAGTCGGCGCTCTCGGCCGGCACCCCGGCGCTGCTGTGGCTCCGCGACCGCTTCCGCATCGCGGTCGAGCTGACCGATGCCGACGTCGAGGCGGTGACCCGCAAGGTGCTCCTGCACAAGCGCCCGAGCGCCGGTCCCGAGATCGACCGGATGTTCGAGGCGCATGCGGGCGAGGTCGCCCGACACCTGCAGGGTACCCGGGTGGCGTCGCGGCCCGAGGACGCGGGCGACCGGGTCGCCGACTATCCGTTGCTCTGCACGCGGCGGCGCTTCTGGGAGGCGTGCTTCCAGGCCGTCGACGCCGCCGGCAGCCACAGCCAGCTCCGGTCGCAACTGTGCATCCTGCACGACTCGCTCGCGAACGTGGCCGACCGCCCGCTCGGCGCCACCATTCCCGCCAGCGATCTCTTCGACGCGCTGGCGCCGAGCCTCGTCAGCACCGGCGTGCTGCTGAACGAGCTCAACACCCGCATCCAGAAGCTGGACGACGACAGCGACCAGGGCCGGCTTCGGCGCGACCTCTGCGGGCTGGTCTTCCTCATCGGGAAGCTGCCGCGGCAGGAAGGCACGGATCTCGGCGTCCGCGCCAACGCGAACGCGCTGGCCGACCTCCTGATCGACGACATCACGTCCGATTCCGGTCCCCGGCGTCACGAGCTTGCCGGCACGCTCGAAGCGTTGGCCCGGGACGGCGTGCTCATGAAGGTCGGTGACGAGTACCGGCTGCAGACGACCGAGGGCGCCGAGTGGGACCGCGCGTTCCGCGAGCGCCGGCAGGCCCTGACCGACGTCGAGATTGCCACCCGCCGCGAGCACCTGTTCGCGCAAGCCGTCCAGGAGGTGCTCGGCGACATCAGGCTTCAGCATGGTGAGGCCAGGCTGCGCCGCAAGCTCGCGCTGCACAACGGGGCCGAGCCGCCGGCCGCGAACGGCGACGTCGTCAACGTCTGGCTGCGCGACGGCTGGTCGTGCGGGCGGAAGGAGGTCGACAACGAGGCGCGGCGGCTGGGGGCCGGCGACCCGACGCTGCACGTCCATCTTCCGCAGAGAAGCGCCGACGTCCTTCGGGGCCACGTCCTCGACGCCGAGGCGGCCCGGCAGGTGCTCGACCACCACGGGGTGCCCGCCTCGCCCGAGGGTCAGGAGGCCCGCGAGAGCATGGAGAGCCGGCGGGCGCGCGCCGCGCAGGAGCGGGACGCCATCGTCCGCGACGTGTTGCGGGCTGCGACGGTTCTCCAGGGCGGCGGCACCGAGGTCTTCGGCGACAGCCTGACCGGGAAGCTCAGGACCGGCGCCGAGGCTTCCCTCGCCCGCCTCTTTCCCCGCTTCGACGACGGCGACCATCGCGGGTGGGACACGGCGGTGACCCGCGCCCGCCAGGGGTCGGACCAGCCGCTCAAGGTGGTCGGCTGGGACGGCGCCACCGACGCCCACCCGGTGGCCAAGGAAGTGCTCGGCGCCGTCGGCGCCGGCGCCCGCGGCACCGCGCTCCACAAGGCCCTGAAGGCCGCCCCCTACGGCTGGCCGCAGGACGCCGTCGACGCGGTGCTCATCGCCCTGCACCGCGCCGGTCATCTGCGCGCGACGCGGAACGGGCGGCCGGTGACCGCGGGCGCGCTCGACCAGGCCGGAGTCAAGACGGCCGAGTTCCGCCCCGAGAAGGTCCGGCTGACCACCAGCCAGCGGATCGCGCTGCGCGGGCTCTTCGGGAAGCTGGGCATCGCGGCGAAGAGCGGGGAGGAGGAGAGCCGCGCGCCCGAGTTCCTGGCTGCCCTCGAAGCCCTCGCGGGCCGCGCGGGCGGGCCGGCGCCGCTGCCGCCGGCCCCCGACACCGCGACCATCGACGAACTCAAGCGGCTTGGCGGTTCTGAGCAGCTTGCGCAGAGCCATGCACGACAGGACGAACTTGAGCGGTGGATCGAGGACGGAACCGTCCGGGCGAAGCGCGCCGAGGCCCGGATGCCGGCCTGGGAACTGGCGCTCGCCTTGCGCCGTCACGCGGACGGACTGCCGGCCGCGGCGGGGGCGGGCGCCGACGTGGACGCCGTCGCCGGGCAGCGTTCGTTGCTGGCGGAAACCGACCAGGTTCGGCCGATCGTCGCCGCGCTGGCCGCCGCGTTGCGCGAAGCGCTCGTCGAGAAGCACAAGGAGCTCACCGCGGTGATTGAGACGGCCCGTGCCACGCTCGCCGGCGATGCGACCTGGTCGCGGCTGGATGCCGCGGCGCAGGATGCGATCCGCCGCCGCCTCGGCCTCGACGTGCCGCCACCGCTCGCCGTGGCGACGGACGGCGAGCTGCTGCAGACGCTGGAAGCCCGATCGCTCGCGGCGTGGCGGTCCGAGATCGACGCGGTGGAAACGCGGATCGGGCAGGCGCTGCAGGAAGCGGCGAAGCTGATCGATGCCGACACGGTGTCCGGCGGCGTGGGCGTGACCGTCGGCGCGAGTCCGCCTGCTCTCCCCCGCAGGACGACGGTCGAGGTGCGCCGCGGCACACTGGTGGACGAAGCCGCGGTGCGCGAGTGGTTGGACGAGCAGAGAGCGAAGCTGTTCGAGGCTGTGCGCAAGGGGCCGGTAATTGTGCGATGAACGCATCATCGACATCAACTTCGGCGATCGGTATGATGAAACGATGCGAACCACGTTGACGATCGACGATGACATCGCGGTCCGGATCGACGAGCGGCGGCGGCGCGACGGACAATCGCTGAAGCAGGTCGTCAACGCGCTGCTCCGCGAGGGGCTGCGCAGCGGCCAGAGGCCGCCCAGGGCGAGGAAGTACCGCACGAAGGCGCACGAGCTTCGCATGCGGCCCGGATTCGACGCCGCCGGGCTCAACCAACTGGTCGACGAACTGGAGACCGACGCGTATCGGGAGCGCGAGGCCCGACTCCGCGAATGATGCTGCCGGACGTCAATCTGCTCGTCTACGCCGTCGATGGAACAAGTCCATTCCACGCGCGTGCGCGCCGTTGGTGGGACGATGCCCTGTCGTCGACCGATGCCGTAGGGCTGTGCTATCCCGCCATCCTGGGGTTCGTCCGCCTGACGACGAGCCGTCGCCTCTTCGCATCGCCGCTCACCATCGACGACGCGCTGGATCGTGTGCAGAGCTGGCTCGATCAGCCCCACGCCGTGCTGTTGGCCCCCACCGCGCGTCACTGGTCGATCCTGTCTCGACTGCTTCGGTCGCCGGCCGCCGGCGCCGACCTCACGACGGACGCACACATCGCCGCGTACGCCATCGAGCATGCCGGCACGGTGTACTCGAACGACGCCGACTTCGGTCGTTTCGACGGGCTGCGATGGAAGAACCCGCTGCGCTGACGAGCAGAGCCGTGAGTCTCGACGCGGACAGCTTCGGGCGGCCGTCGATCGGAACACCGAGGTGCATGGAGACGGTGAAACTGGTCTGGTTTCGTCGATGTTCGAGGGCGATTGAGGAAGATTCCGATGCGAGTCATCCAGCGAATCCGGATGCCCGGACTGCTGTCGTTTCCGCCGGACATGGATTTCTTCGACCTGCAGTCGCTGAACGTCCTCATCGGCCCGAACGCGTCGGGGAAATCGAACTTCATCGACACCCTGGAGCTGCTGCACGCGTTGCCGACGGACTTCGCGGCGGCCGTGCGGCGGGGCGGGGGCGCCACGGAGTGGCTGTGGAAAGGTGGCCCCCGGTCGACGCCGGCCGCTATCGAGGTCGAAGTCGATCCCGGCGTCGAGATCGACGATCTCTACAGACTGTTCAGCTACCGGCTCTCGTTTGCGGCGGCAGGGCCGAGGGTCGACATCGTCGACGAGTTCTTCGACGAACGGAAGGACCCGAGCGGGGTGGGGGGGCCGTACTACCACTTCCACCAGGGGCGGCCCGAAATCCACATCCGCGTGCGAGCGGCGGACGGGCCACGCCTGGAGAAGCGGACGGTGCAATGGGCCGCTCGCTCGCTCGATCAGTCCGTTCTTGCACAGCGCAAGGATCCGGATTTCTATCCGGAACTGTTCTGGCTCGGCGCGATCTTCGGCGCCATCCGGACGTTCCGCGAGTGGACGTTCGGCCCGCATGGCGCGCGGCAGCCGCAGCGGACGGATCTCCCCGCGGACGACCTGCTTCCTGACGCGAGCAACCTGGCTCTCGTGATCAACCAGGTCGAGCACAAGGTCGGTCCGATTCTCGACGACTACTTGAAGCGCTTCTTCCCGCGATTCGAACGGATGACGACAACCGTCGAAGGCGGTACGGTGCAGTTGTACCTGCACGAATCCGATTTTCGGACCCCGATTTCGGCGGCGCGGTTGTCGGACGGGACGATGCGGTTCCTGGCGATGCTGGCCACCCTCCTCCATCCATCTCCGCCGTTGCTGGTGTGCATCGAGGAACCGGAGCTGGGGCTGCACCCGGATGCGGTGGGTCTGCTCGCCGATCTGCTCGTTGACGCGTCCGACCGGATGCAGCTCGTGGTCACGACCCATTCCGATGCCCTGGTGTCAGCGCTCACGAGTCAACCTGACGCGATCGTTGCGTGTGAGCGACCGGGAGCGGGGACCGAACTGCGACGTCTCGATCCCGAGAAGCTCGCATCGTGGCTCGATGACTACCGACTCGGCGACCTGTGGCGCATGGGCGAACTGGGAGCGAACCCGTGAGCGGCGTGGCCATCTACATGGAAGGCGGCGGGACCAGGAGGGCCGGCAGGGCGGCTCTTCGTCTCGGCATGGACGGACTGCTGGAGCCGCTCAAGCGGGCGGCCAGAGAGAAGGCGATTCGCTGGAGGCTGGTCTGTTGCGGCGCCCGGGACGAGGCGTTCCGGGCTTTCGGAATGCACTGCGCGCCGGCGACGCCGGCATCGTGGTGTTGCTGGTCGACGCGGAGGGACCGGTGCGGGCGGAGCCGCGGGAGTATTTGCGTGCCCGTGACGGGTGGGACACGTTGGACGTGGAAGCGGAGTCGGTACACCTCATGGTTCAGACCATGGAGACGTGGATCGTCGCCGACTCGGAAGCGCTGGGGCGCTACTATGGACAGGGCTTCACGGCGAAGCCCTTGCCGGCGGCGCGGGATCTGGAAGCAGTGGACAGGCGGGACGTCGATCGCTCTTGCGCCGAGCGACGGAACGCACGGGCAAGGGCCGCTACCGGAAGATCGCGCACGCGAGCGACCTGCTGAAACGAATCGATGCCGAGAAGGTGAAGGCGAGGTGTCGTCACTGCCAGCGGCTGTTCGACGAGCTCGGACGGATGATCGCGGCGGCCTGACGGACAGCGGCGCCGACGTGGGGACGGCGCCATCCGCGGAGTCGCGGGTCCTGGTGTCGATGGAGTGCCGGTGGATGCCGGAGATCGGCCGCTTTTTCGGCATTCATGGTCACGATGTACCACAACGACCATGGGTTGCCGCACATCCACGCGAAGTACGGCGGGCAGCGGGCCAGTGTGGCCATCGAGGATGGCCGCATACTGTCCGGCGGTCTTGCCGCCCGCGCAGGCGAACTGCTGCACGAATGGCTGGACTTGCATCGAGATGAACTGTTGGACAACTGGAGGCTAGCGCAGGAACGGAAGCCGCTGAGGAAGATCGACCCGCTGGAGTAGCATGATGATCCCGAGGCTTTGCGGTGCGGAGTACCTCCGCGAGTACAAGATTCTCGTGACGTTCGATGACGGCAAGCGAGGGGTCATCGATCTCCGAGATGAGCTGTGGGGGGAGGTATTCGAGCCACTGCGGGACGTCGGGTTGTTCCGGCGCTTCAGATTCGATGCCGAGCTCGACACCATCGTATGGCCGACCGGCGCGGATCTCGCGCCGGAGTACCTGTACGAGAACGCCGTCGCGGGCGAACTTCGGCCGGTCGTGGAATCCCCGGTCGATCAGCCCTTCTTTCCGGTGTCGAAGGTGCGCGTCCGCGCGACGGACACAGGTCACACGTTCCGACGGCACTGGGCGGTCGTAGCGGATGGCCGGCGAGAGGTGTTCGCGATCGTCACCGAAGACTATCAACTGGTGTCCAACCTCCGAGCGTACGAGCTCGGCCGCCGAGCGTTCGCGCTCGTCTTCGGCGACCGGGCGACGAACCGGCTGCAGCTCTTCAACGTCAACATGCCCGCCACGCGGTCGTGGGCGAACCTGGACCTGACGGCGGAGGGCCTGGACCTCGCGCTGCCGGACGAGGATCGTTGGCTGCCGTTCCTGCGCGTGACCAACAGCTACAACCGCAGCCGCGCGCTCGGGTTCACGGTCGGGGTCTGCCGGTGGATCTGCACCAACGGCATGATCTTCGACGAGCAGTCCCTCAAGCTGAACGTCACGCACGCCAAGGACGTGGATCTCGATCGCCGCCTTGTCGAAGCCTTCGCACATCGGCGGTTCGACGTGGCCGGGTGCAGGGACAAGCTGGAGAAGCTGACGAGGCTGTCCGTGGCGAGAGAACAATTCCTGGCGGGGACGCTCGAGATCCTCGAGATGAAGCCCCCAGCGGAACGCCCGAGAAGCGCCGCGCACCGGGATGGCTGGTCGCGCCTCGGGCCTTGGCTGCGTCGTCTCGGCGACAAGTACCGAGAAGATCTTGGCGACACGGCGTACGCGCTCGTCAACGCCGCAACCGAGTACGCGAGCGACGCGAACGCCCCGCTGATGAGCCCGGCCCGTGTCGATGCGCTTCAGGCGCGCTGCGGGCGCTGGGTGGACCGGACGCTCGAACGGTACGGGTCCGTGTTGACGTCGCGGCCCATGGTCGAGGTGTCAGAGGAGAGCCGGAACGCCGCCCGGCGCTTGGCGGCCATCGAGTCGTGACGCCCGCGGACTTCCTGCACGCCGGTGATTGAGATGCAGTCCTTGTCAGGGGAACTTCGCAACCGGCTCGCGGCGACGGTCAAGGCCGCTCGGCGCGTGGGCGAGGCGGGCGCACGCAACGCCCTGGCTGTGCTCGCGGTCGGCGATGCTCGACCGCACGGGTCCCTGTCGGCGGGCGCGCAGGACCTGCGGCGGCGGCTCCGGGCGCACGGGCGTCAGCTCGGCGACCGCCGCGACGCGGAGACCGGCGTGCAGCAAGTCGAGCGCCTCGTCCACGAGGTCGCCTACGAGCACTGGCACCGCATGCTGTTCGCCCGCTTCCTGGCGGAGAACGACCTGCTGATCGAGGCCGAATCGGGCGTCGCCGTCTCGCTGACCGATTGCGAGGAGCTGGCCCGCGAGCGGGGGCAGGACTGCTGGACGGTGGCCGGGCGGTTCGCCGAGCGGATGCTGCCCCGCATCTTCCGCAGCGACGATCCCGCCCTCGCCGTCCCCCTGGCGCCCGAGACCCGCAGGCGCTCGAGCGGCTGCTGGAGTCGCTGCCGGCCGCCGTCTTCGCGGCGCGCGACTCGCTGGGCTGGACCTATCAGTTCTGGCAGGCCGAGCGGAAGGAGGCCGTCAACAAGAGCGGCGTCAAGATCGGGGCCGACGAGCTCCCGGCGGTGACGCAGCTCTTCACCGAGCGCTACATGGTGCTGTTCCTGCTGCACAACACCGTCGGCGCGTGGCGGGCGGGCCGGGTCCTGGCCGCGCAGCCGGAGCTGGCCGCGACCGCCGCGAGCGAGGACGAGCCGCGCCGGGCCTTGCGGCTGGAGGCGGCCGGCGGCTACGACTTCTCGTACCTTCGATTCGTCCGCGAGCCGCGAGAAGACGACGAAGAGGACCAGCCCACCGGCCCCTGGCGCCCGGCCGCGGGGACCTTCGCGGGCTGGCCGTGGTCGGCCGCGGACCTGCGCGTGCTCGACCCGTGCTGCGGCAGCGGCCACTTCCTGGTCGAGTGCCTCGACCTGCTGGCCCGCCTGCGGATGGAGGAAGAGCGGCTCGCCCCGGGCGTCGCCGTCGAGGCGGTGCTGCGGGACAACCTGTTCGGACTGGAGATCGACCCGCGCTGCACGCAGATCGCCGCGTTCAACCTGGCCCTGGCCGCCTGGACGTGGCCCGGCGCCGGCGGGCATCGACCGTTGCCGGCGCTGAATCTGGCGTGCAGCGGCCTCGCCCCGAATGCGACCCGGGACGACTGGACCGCCATGGCGGAAGCGGCGGCCGACGCCGGCGGGCCGGATCGCTCGACCCACGCGCGCGCTTCCTCCGCTAGGCGCATGGCCGAATCCTGCTCCGCCGGCCAGCGGTAGCCGAGAAGGATCATGACCGGCGAGCCCCCGTGCGACCTCTTCGTCCGCTGGAAGCCGCTTGGCGAGCAGGCGATCGGCTGGGAGCCGGACCTCAACGACGGCGTTCGCATCAACATCCGCCCGTTCATGTCGGCCGAGCTCTCGCGGGGCGGCCGGGCCGGCGCGGGCGTCCTGCGCGTCAAACCGAAGAAGATCGCGTGGAGCAAGGACCGGGGCAAGGAAGCGCTCAAGCCGCGGAAGGGCTGGCGGGCGGCGTGGGCGGAGGACGACGACGAGGGGGATGCGGAGATCGACGAAGACCGGGAGCTCCGCCCGCGGGAGGGCTACCCTTGGTTCTGGGGCTGCCCGGGTGACGGTACCGAGGCCGAACGTACCGATTTCGCCGGCGGTCCGGACTTCGACGGGAACCGGTGGAACGACCTTCACTATACGAATGGCACCAAGCGTGCGGCGCGAGGGCGACGGGCGGCCGGGGCTGGGTCATGACGGTCGGACATCTGCCGACGCCGGTCGGGCGACAGCGGGAGGTCCTGTACCTTCCCGCCGGCGGGCGTACCGTGGTGCTCGGTACCGCGGGCAGCGGAAAGACCACGCTCGCGATTCTTCGGTCGTTGTACCTGTCGGATCCGTCGACGGCTCACGGTGGCCGCACGCTGCTGGTGACCTTCAATCGGTGCCTGGTCACCTACATGAACCACCTCTCGGGAGCGGTGCGGTCGGCGGTGGACGTCCGGAACTACCACCATTTCGCTCGTGGATACCTCGGCTCCAGGAACAGGCTGCCCCGGGAGAGCATCTGCACGCCGAACGAGCGGCTGCGCTTCGTCGAAGCGGCCGTGGCAGGTGCGCGCGGCGCGGGCGTGCAGGGCGCGACGCTGGACCGCCCGCGGGAGTTCTTCGACGAGGAGTTCCGGTGGATTCAGCGGCTCGGAATCGGTAGCGAGCAGGAGTACGTCGACGCCGAGCGGACCGGTCGATCCACGCGGGTCAGGAGAGCCGAACGGGCGGCCGTGTACGATCTGTACAAGCGGTACCTGGAACGGCGTGAGAAGGGGGGCAGGCTGTACGACTGGGACGACTTGGCCAGTGCTGTGCTCCGGGAGTTCGGCGACGATCGCGGAGACCGCTTCTATCGTCACGTCGTCATCGACGAGGGG
This sequence comes from Vicinamibacterales bacterium, assembly GCA_965215105.1. Lineage (GTDB taxonomy): Bacteria > Acidobacteriota > Vicinamibacteria > Vicinamibacterales > UBA8438 > JAJEEA01. The sequence continues at coordinate 2,315,365 of OZ244051.1, read as the reverse complement.
CAGGACTTCTCGCCGGAGATGCTGCGGTCTCTGGCCGTCGCGATCCCCGACGATGGAAGTCTCACCTTTTTTGGTGACATCGCTCAGCAGATCTACGGACACCGGATGTCGTGGCGCAGCGCGGGCTTGGTTGCTCCGAAGATCTGGCAGTTTCGGGAGAACTACCGCAACACCAAACAGATCGCCAGGCTGGCTCTCGCTGTGGCGGAGATGCCTCACTTCCCCGCCGATCCGGATCTCGTGGAGCCGACGGCTCCTGCGGCGGACGGACCTCCCCCCAGTTTTACACGATTTCCAAGCGACGACGCGGAGCGGCAACTCGTAGTTTCCCGGGCGATCGATCTTGCGCGCACCGGAACCGTGGCGATCCTGCTCCGGACGTGGGAACAGGAGAGGGCCATCCGCGGTTACCTGCCCGGCGGAGCGACGCGGCTGCGCCGTGAGCTCGCCGTGTGGCCGAGCGGGCCCGGGCTGTTCTACGGCACGTACCATGGGTCGAAGGGATTGGAGTTCGACGCGGTATTCATGCCCTCGCTGTCTGACGAACGCTGGCCGCATCCGCCCGACGTGGAGACCCTGGGTCGCGACGAGGCGGCGGCCCGCGATTCCCGGTTGTTGTACGTTGGGATCACGCGTGCGCGGTCGGACTTGGTGTTGACGTACGCCGGCCGGCCGACGGGGCTGCTGCCGACAGCGCCGGGGTTGTATCAGTCATGAACGGCATTCGACAGCGCGCGAACCGGCGGGGCATTACGCGGCTCTGTCACTTCACGCCGTCTCGGAATCTCGTGCACATCGCGAGCGACACGCGGGGGATTCTGGCGTCCCGACACCTTGAGGACGACGAAGCCGCCATTCTCAACCCGACCGACAGGGTGCGCCTGGACGGCTATAGTGATCATGTTTGCTGCTCGATTCAGTACCCCAACGCGTGGTACTTCAGGAAGGCGCGGGCCGACGAGAAGCTGTTTCCGGATTGGGTCGTCCTGTTGATCGATCCGCGTCACCTGTGGCGGGAGGACACGAAGTTCTGTCCGCGAAACGCCGCGGCCGGGTACGGACAAGGGGTACGTGGCGGCGTTGCGGCCTTCGACAGCCTATTTGCCCGCAGGGTGGAGGGGTCGGGTTCGCGCATCTACTGGCGTGGGCCGGCGCATCCCGACTTTCTTCCGACGGACGAGCAGGCGGAAGTCCTGATTCCGGATCGTATCGGCCGGGGTGATGTCGACGGCGTTGTCGTGCACGACGGCGCGCAAGCCGCTCGCGAGGAATCCCGACTCGCGCTGGCGGGCGTGACCGTGCCTCGGATTGTAATCGTCCCGGAGTTCTTCCAACCGCGCGTTCTCAGCGGAATGCTGCGCAGTGGACGGATGCCGTTGGAGCGCGTGTACCAGAGAGGAGATCAACATGCCTGACGCGACGGGCGCGCGGTCGTCGGGTGTGAGCGTGCCGCTGACCAAGGCCGAGGGCGCGTTTCTCGCTTTTGCCGCGGGAGACGCGCTGGGCTGGCCGCAGGAGATGCCACGGAGTGTGCGACGCGGTCCAACGACGGGATCGCCAAGCGTTGAGTTTCGGACGTGGACACGGCGGAGCGGCGGCCGGTTCCGGCCCTACGATGAAGTCATCCAGACGGGCGAGTACAGCGACGATACGCAACTCACTCTCGCGGTGGGCCGTAGTCGTACGAATCACGGCGCCGACTGGTGGAAGGCGTTCATGCGGGCGGAACTACCGCGCTGGCTGCTCTACGAGCGCGGCGGCGGCGGCGCGACGAAACGGGCGGCGCGAGCCTGGGTGACGGGCACCCCGCCGTGGCTGGTTGGCAACGCCGACGCCGTCCGCGGGTATTTCGATGCCGGGGGCAACGGCGTGGCCATGAGGGTGCTGCCCCACGCCCTGTTTCTAGCGGGACGGGACGATCCGGCGGTGCTCGTGCATGACGTCGTTCGTGACGGGACGGCGACGCACGGCCATCCGCGCGCGCTGGTGGGCGCGACCGTCTACGGCTACGCGGCGTGGTCGCTGGTGCGCCGGACGCGCACGCTCGGCTTCGGAGAACTGCTCGACCTTCTGCTCGACGAACGCGGCGCTTGGGGGGCGTTTCCCGATACGGAACGCGGCGGAGGAGCGTGGTGGGAGGCCGCCAACCGCGTGTTGGAGGAGCCGTACGAGCGGTTCTGGGAGCGCACCGTCGGCGAAATGCATGAATTGCTGGAAAAAGCCCGGCGTGGGGTCCGCGCTGGTGCGCTGGCCGACGACCGAGCGGTCCTCGACGATCTGGGTTGCTTCGGGCGCTTCAAGGGCGCGGGCACGGTGACCGCCGCCGCGGCCGCGTATCTCACGGCGCGGCACGCCGCCCAGCCCGCGCAAGGTGTGCTTCGGGCGGCCTTCGAGCATGGCGCGGATACGGACACGCTCGCCGCCATGACCGGGGGGCTGCTGGGGTGTCTGGGGGGCGACGACTGGTTGCCGGCGCAGTGGCGCAACGTGCAGGACGCCGCCTACCTGCGGCACTTGGCGGGCCGGGTAGCCCAGGGGCCCTCGCGCGCCGAACATCGCTCGGTGGAGACACCGGCGCCTGCTCGTACGGTTCTGGCCGACCTTGCGCGGACCGTGGATGAGGAAGTATCTCTCGGGGGGGGCACGCGCGTATGGCCGACTGCGCTGCCGGATCTCAGGTCGGCATCGAAGTCCATCGCCGTCCGGGCGTGGCGGCTCCGAACGCCCGAGGGGCAGACGCTGTACGTGACCAAGGTGGAGCAACTGAAGCGTGCTGCCGGTTCCGGCCGGACGACGGTCGGTTCTGACTCGCACCGGCGAGGGCTACCCGGCGCAGACTCTGCGGGGACCGCCAGCCAGGGACTTGCCACCGCCGGCAGCAAGGCCGAAACCCCTGGCGATCCGAGCGAGTCGCTGTACGACGATTTCAGGCATCGGTTGCGTGTCCTCATGAACGACGGGCCGGCCAGGCCGAAGGACGTGGAAGAGGCTCTGGACCTCGTTCCCGGTCAGGTCCGCAAGTGGCTGGAGAGGGCCGAAGAGGATGGAGCGATAGAGCGCGTGTCCAAGAGTCCCGTGAAGTTCGCCTTGAGTCGGAGGCCGCTGCTGTGATTGGCGGAGACGTCGCCTTCGGAGGTACGAGCGTCCATGGAATGGCCTGACGTTCAGCAGCGCGTCGCCGGCGGTGAGGACCCCCGCACCGAGTTCAAGCGGAAGCTGGGAGACCTGCGCGGGGTCGCCAAGACTGTCTGTGCGTTCGCCAACGGCGATGGCGGGCTGGTCGTCATCGGTGTCGACGACGCCGGCGCCATCGTCGGCGACGTAGAGAGCCCGGATGCCGTACAGGAGCGGTTGGCGAGCTTTCTGCAGACCGGCTGCGGCAAGCCGGTGACGGCGGAGTGCGGCAGGCAGGAGGCCGAAGGGAGGTGGGTGTACTGGGTCGACGTGCATCGCCATCAACGCGGATACGAGCCGTTCTCCTACGACGGTCGGTTCTGGGTCAGGCGGGGGCGAAGCACGGGGGCGCCGTCACCCTCGGAGCTGCAGGAGCTGCTGAACGCCTTCGGACTGGTGCTGACGGAGAAGCAGATCATCCCATCGGCGACCGCCGATGACATCGATTTCGGCGCCGTGCGGGCGTTCATGCGCGCCCAGGGTCTCGATCCGGATCAGGTACCGCAGCCGGCTCCGGTGGACGACCTGCGGAACGCGAGCATCGTGGAGGAGCTCGACGGCGTGCTGCGGCCGACGCTGTACGGCCTGATGGTGTTCGGCCGCGATCCGCAGGCGTACGCCCACACGCTGAGCCTGTTCGTTCAGTGCGCGGCGTACGGGGGTACGGACCGGGCCGGGGACGTGTTGAGCGCCGGAGAGGGCAAGGGCCGGCTGCAGGACCAGGTGCAGCGGGCGATGGGGTGGTTTCGGAGCCTCGGTCGGCGGGAGACGTACGAGGGCATCCGGCGCGTCGACATTCCGCCGGTGCCGGAGGCGGCGTTGCGGGAAGCACTCGTCAACGCCGTCATCCACCGCGATTACGCCATCACGGGATCGCAGGTGCTGCTGGAGGTGTTCGACGAGCGGATCGTGGTGACGAGTCCGGGCGCATTGCCCAATCACATGACTGTCGATCAGGCGCGCAAGGGCGGCGCTCCGCGGTCGCGCAACGAGATGATGGCGAACGCCATGGTCGTCGCCGGGCTCATGGAACGCCGCGGCCGGGGATGGTTGACCATGCGGCACGCCATGCGGCGCTTCAACGGAACGGAGCCGGATCTTGTCAACGACGAACGCAACCGGTTCGTTCGGGTGACGTTTGCCCGCGGGGCACGCAATGCCTGACACGGCGACGGAGTTCCTCCACAAGATCCAGTTCGGCGACGATAGCTCTCTGGCGTTCGCGGAGGTGGTCCTGGCGGGCAGCCGAATCGACGGGCCGGGTCGGGATGGCTTGGCGGACGAGCTGGCGGCGTTCGCCAACTCTTCGGGCGGGGTCTTGTGGCTGGGTGTGTCCGACGCGCCGCGGGCGGTGACCGGGATTCCGCTGGAGCACCTCGACACGGTGCAGCGCTACGTGATCGAGATCGCCGACGATGCGATCACGCCGGCTGTCGTGCCGCTCATCGAGAGACTGGAGCTGCCCGATGCCGGCGGCGGGATGCGGCCCGTGCTCAAGGTCGAGATTCCGCGGGGGTTCGCCGTGCATCGGAGCCCGGGCGGGTACCAGCAGCGTGTCGGAACGTTGAAGCGCCTGATGGAGACCGCCGCTCTCGCCCGGTTGTTCGAGCAACGCAGCGGAACCGGTGGCGGGCAGTTCGACCTTCAGGTGGTCGAGGACGCGACGCTCGACGACCTGGATCCGCGTCTGGTGGACCGTTTTCGGGAGGAGAGCGGCGGCGACGACCGGACGACGGCGCTCTCGAAGCTCGACATGGTTCGGGAGGACGCCGCCGGCGTGCTCCACCCGACTGTGGCCGGCGTGCTTCTCGGGACCCGCCAGCCGCAGCGCTGGCTGCCGCACGCGTTCATCCAGTCGGTGGCGTACCGCGGCGTCAGCGTTTCAGACGCGATGGGCTCGCCGCGCTACCAGCTCGACGCCAAGGACAACGACGGACCGCTCGACGATCAGATCGAGTACGCCTGCCGGTTCGTGGCGAGGAATCAGCGGGTCGAGGCATCCAAGCACCTGGGGCGGATCGACTGGCCGCAGTACGACTTGACGGCAGTCTTCGAGGCCGTCGTCAATGCCGTCGCGCACCGCGACTACTCGCGTCGCGGGTCCAAGGTGCGCCTGCGGATGTTCTCGGACCGCATCGAACTGTACTCGCCGGGCGCGCTGGCCAACGGCATGCGCCTCGACGAGATCGCCTGCACGCAGAATGCACGGAACCCGGCCATCGCGAACCTCCTCGAGCGCTGCGCGGTTCCGGACGACATCGTGGCGCCGCGGGGCACGATGATGGACCGTCGCGGCGCGGGCGTGCCGGCCATTCTCGCGCGGAGCCGGCGCCTCTCGGGCAGACAGCCGGTGTACGAGCTGTTCGGGGACGAGCTGCGTCTGACGATCTACGCGGCCGACCCCAGCGACGGCGACTCGGCGTAGGAGAACGAGCAGACCATCCGCCAGGGAGACACCGCAGTCATGTCGATCCTCGACGCGTCGTTGCGAAAGACCTGGGACTCGCTGCGGGCGAGGAAGCAGGTGCAGGACGACTTCCTCGACGAGGTGCGGCTGCGGAACCTGCGGGGGATTCGCAGCCTGCGGGTGGCGTTCGACTACCCCGTATCGGTGATCGCCGGCCCGAACGGGTGCGGCAAGTCCACGGTGCTGTTCGCGTGCGCGGCGGCGTATGCCCCGGCCGGTCGGAGCGGTCGCACGTATACGCCGGCCGCGCTGTTTCCAGGCTTCGCCGGCGGCGAAGAGGGCGCCTTGGTCGATGAAGCGGGCGACACCGGATTGGAGTTCTACTATCTCGCCGGCGGCGTCCGCTACTCGATGGTGTGGAAGAAGGGCCGGTCGTGGGGCAGGAGCTTCATGGGCCGGAAGGGCATGCGGCAGCCCGAGAGGGAGCTGTACCTGCGCACGCTCGCCAACCTCACGAATCCGTCCGAGGTGCGCGGCATTCTGCAGCTCGGCCGCGGGGCGTTCGAAGCGGAGGAGCTCACCCCCGACCTGCTTCTGTTCGCGCAACGCATCCTGCCGCAGAAGTACCGCGGCGTCTCGCTGATTCGGGGGCGCAGCCGCGATCTGCTGTTCGCCGGGCTGGAGCATCGTCAGGCCGTGCGCTACTCCGAGTTCCACATGTCCGCGGGCGAACGCGCCATCCTGCGGATGTCGAAAGACATCTCCGGGCTGAAGCGCGCGCTGATCCTCATCGACGAGGTCGAGGCCGGGCTGCACCCCTGGACGCAGCAGCAGCTCATGCTCGAGCTGCAGCGCATCGCGTTGCGCAACGACCTGCAGGTGGTCGTGACGACGCACAGCCCGGTGGTGCTCGACAGCGTGCCGCCAGAGGGGCGGATCTTTCTGGAACGGGATGCGGCCACGCTCGACGTGACCCGGGCGCCAGCGTACCGCGACATCTTCCAGAAGGCGCTGTACGGCCAGTCGGCCGACCGGTTGTCTATCCTCTGCGAGGACGAGGTGGCGGAAGGGGTGATCCTGGGCGTGCTCGACGTGCTGAACTACCGGAACGGCACCCGTCACGACGATTTCGTCGTCGGCCGCGATACCGGGAGCGACGAGTTCAGGGGCCACATCCACGCGTTCGGCAAGTTCGGGAAGCTCGCCGATTTTGTCTTCGTGCTCGACGGCGATGCGGCGGACACGGCGCCGGCCCTGATCGAGGCGGCGGGTCAGTACGGCCACAAGCTGGAACCGCTGTTCCTGCCGGGCGGGAGCTCGCCGGAAGCCTGGATATGGAGCGCGGTCGGGGACCGGCCGGAGGAGTACGCGCGAGAGTACGGCCTGTCCGCGTCGGAGTTGCGGGCGCGTCTCGCCTCGATCGAACAGACATTCGTCGGAGACGCGAACACGCGGCCGCAGGACCTGCCGAAGGTCATGGTGAGAGCCCTGTCCGACGAGCTGACGCGAACCGTGCCCGACATCGCGCGAATCGTCGGCAAACTGGAGACCGAGGCGGCTCGGGGAGAGATGGCCGCGTTCAGCGTCGGGCTGACGGAGCAGATCGACGCGTGGCGCCAGGCGGGCGCCCGCTGATGGCGACACGGTGTGCGGCTGCCTTGTCGCGGGTCGGCGCGCCGCGCCGGTGTCAGGCCGACCGGGGGGCTTGGTCGTGACGGTGGCGACCGTCGTTCCGCCCGCAAAGGCCGAGGGGGCCTTTCTCGCGCTGGGGGCCGGGGACGCGCTGGGCTGGCCGCAGGAGACGCCGCAGCGCGTTCGGCACGGGGCTGGCGGCGGCTCCCTGAGTCTCGAGTTCCGGGCATGGACGCGCCGAGGCGGCGGTCGGTTCGCGCTCTACGACGAGACGATTCGGGCCGGCGAGTACAGCGATGATACGCAGCTCGCGCTGGCGGTGGCGCGCTGCCGCGCCAACCACGGCGAAGATTGGTGGAAGGCGTGGGTGCGGATGGAGCTGCCGCGCTGGACACTCTACGAACGTGGCGGCGGCGGCGCGACGAAGCGGGCGGCGCGGGCTTGGCGGGCCGGTGCGCCGTCGTGGCTGGCGGACACGACCGACGGGCTCCGCCGGTACTTCGGCGCGGGCGGCAACGGCGTCGCCGCGCGGGTGCTGCCGCACGCTCTGTTTCTGGCTGGCAACGACGATCCGGCGGTGCTGGTGCACGACGTCGTGCGTGACGGCGTCGCGACGCACGGCCATCCGGGGGCGTTGGTGGGCGCCACCGTCAGCGCGTTCGCCGCCTGGTCGCTGGCGCGTCGACGTGCGACGTTGAGGTTCGGAGAGCTGCTGGACCTGCTGATGGACGAACGGCAAGCCTGGGGAACGCTTCCGGATCGGGGACGCGGCGCCAGCGCGTGGTTGGCCGCGGCGGGTCGGGCGTTCGGCGAGCCCTACGAGGAGGTGTGGCGGCGCGCTGTCGAAGAGATGCGGGCATTGCTGGACAAGGCCCGCCGCGGGATTCGGGCTGGCGCGCTGGCCGACGACCGGGCGGTGCTCGACGACCTCGGATGCTTCGGCGCCTGCAGGGGCGCGGGCGCGGTGGCTGCCGCGGCCGCCGCATATCTCGCGGCGAGGCATGCGGCGCAGCCTGCGCAGGGCGTGCTGCGGGCGGCGTTCGAACCGGGTGCGGATACCGATACGCTTGCCGCGATGACCGGGGGGCTCTTGGGGTGTCTCGCCGGCGACGAGTGGCTGCCGGCGCCATGGCGGCGGGTGCAGGACTCCGCCTACCTGCGCAGCCTCGCGAGCCGGGTCGCCCTGGGACCGTCGGCGCATCGCGAATCGGTAGAGGCTCCCGCGCTTCGGGCCATCCTGGCGGACCTCGAGCGGAACGTGGATCACGAGGTGTCTCTCGGCGGGGGGATGCTTGCCCGGGCGACCGCGCGGCCGGATCTCGAGCCGATCTCGAAGTCGATCACGGTGCGCGCATGGCGGCTCAGGACGCGCGAGGGACAGACGCTGTACGTCACCCGGGTCGAGAAGCCGAAGGCGCGGCGGGACGCGCGTCCCGGCGTGGGCTGATGGAGCGCGGCGGGCGGGGCTGGCTGACGATGCGGCACGCCATGCGGCGCTTCAACGGAACCGAGCCGGCGCTAGTCAGCGACGAGCGTAACCGGTTCGTTCGGGTGACGTTCGAGCGGGGGCCAGACAATGCCTGACACGGCGGCGGAGTGCCTCCGCAAGGCCCGGCGACCGCCTGCGGCGACGAGGGACCCGAGATGACACCTGACGAACCCGCCTACCCCAGCATCCCCTACGGGTTGGCGAATTTCCGGCGCATCCGCATGGAGCGCCGGCTCTACGTGGACAAGACGCGCTTTCTCCGCGCGCTGGAGCGGGTGGACCACGCGGTCCTGATCCGGCCGCGGCGCTTCGGGAAGACGTGCTGGGTGTCGGTGTTGGAGCACTACTACGACCGCACCTGGGCTCACGAGTTCGACGCCGTGTTCGGGGGCACCGACATCGGCCGGGAGCCCACGGAGCAGCGTCACCGCTACGTCGTGCTGCGCTTCAACTTCTCGGCGTTCAAGAACGCCCTCGACGGTCTGGAGCACCACTTCGAGGAGTACTGCCAGCTTCGACTGCGCGGCGCGCTGGAGCGGAATCCGGACCTGTTCCCCGAGGCGGCGGTCCGGCGCATCCGCGCCCCGGCGTCCGTCAACGGCCAGCTCAACGAGCTGTTCATGTATGCCGCCGACCACGGTATTCCGCTCTGCGCGCTCGTCGACGAGTACGACAACTTCGCCAACACGGTGCTGGCCCACCACGGCGAGGCGGCGTACCGGAGCTTCACGCACGGCGGCGGCTTCTACCGCAACTTCTTCGCCACCCTGAAGGCGGGGACCGACGCGGGGAGCGGCGGGCTGGAGCGCCTGTTCATCACCGGCGTCTCGCCCGTGACCCTCGACGACGTCACCAGCGGCTTCAACATCGGGAGGAACATCAGCCTTCGGCCCGAGTTCAACGACCTGCTGGGGTTCACGGAGGAGGAGGTGCGGGGCCTGCTGGAGGTGTACCGGGACTGCGGCGTGTTCGACCAGGACGTGGACGCCGCCCTGGACGTGATGCGCGAGTGGTACAACGGCTACCGGTTCGCTGAGGACGTCGAGGGCGATCTCTACAACACCGACATGGTGCTCTACTACCTGTGCGAGTCCATCCCGAACGGGTCCATACCGGACGAGCTGATCGACACCAACGTTCGCGTCGACTACGGCAAGCTCCGTCGCCTTCTTCTGGCGAGGGGTGCCCCCTCGCGCCCGCCGGCTGATGGCTCCCGCGTGGTCGACGGACACCTCAACGGCAACTTCGAGCTTCTGCGGCACGTCATCGGCGAGGGGCAGGTCGACGCCCAGGTGCAACCCAGTCTCCCGCTGGAGCGGCTGAACGAGCGGGAGAACTTCCTCTCCCTGCTCCATTTCTTCGGCCTGCTGAGCTTCCGGCACGCCTCGGCCGACACGCCGCGCCTGGGCATTCCCAACCAGACCGTCCGGCGGCTGATGTACGGCTATCTGCGCGACGCCTGGCGCGACGTGGACGTGTTCTCGGTCGACGCCTACGACTTCTCGCGCCTCGTGCGCGCCATGGCCTACGAGGGGGCGTGGCGGCCGGCCCTGGAGCACCTGCGCGACGCCGTTCGGCGCCAGACGGGAATCCGTGACTACGTGGACGGCGAAAAGGTGGTGCACGCGTTTCTCGCCGCCCACTTCAGCCTGCTCGACGTGTTCCTGATCCACACCGAGCACGAGCTGAACAAGGGCTACGCCGACCTCTACCTGGAGCCGTTCGCGGCCCGGTACCCGGGCGTGGCGTTCGGCTACATGATCGAGGTGAAGTACCTGAAGCGGCGCGAGACCCTGCACGAGTCGGCGGTGGCGGAGAAGATGCGGGAGGCGGCCGACCAGGTGCGGCGCTACCTCGCCGACGAGGGCTTGCGGCGCCGTCATCCATCGGTGCGGCACGTGGGCCTCGCCGTCGTGTTCCACGGCTGGGAGATGGCGGCGTGCGAGGCGGTGGGCGCAGATCCGGCGGCGGAGGGGAGTCGCAGCGTCGACGGCTGAAGGGCGGGCCACGGCGGCGGCCGCGCAACTGGAGGCGACTCGACATGCGACCACGGCCGGCAGCGGCCGGTCGCTGGCGCACAACGCGGGCCGGGCCGCGGAGTCGCGCGGGGAGGCAGAGGCGAGCATGAACACAGCGGAACCGCCCGGGCCGGGGCCGGCGGCCGGCACCGTCCTCGACCGGTTGCTCGCGAGCCTGCGGGCGAAGGCCGCAGTGCTCGACGGCGAGACGCGTCCGGTCGCGGTGCTGTGGACGGACCCGAGAGAGGAGTGGCGGCCCCTGGTCGACCTGCTGCTGCAGAACGTCGACGAGTGCGTGGTGCTCGGCGACTACGCCCCGGCGCGCCGCACCGGCCCCGCCGTCTGGGTGCGCTGCGTCGTCGACCGCACGCTCGACGAGCCTGCGCTGCCCGACGGCTGCCCTCCGATCATCTACCTCCCGGGCGTGGCGCGCCAGGATCTCCGCGCCGGCGGGGAGTGTCCCGACAGGCTGAGGCCGCTGGTGGAGCTGCTGTTCCGGGGCGCGCTGTGGCGCCAGCCGAACGGCAGCGACTGGACCGTGAACGCCTTCCTGACGTCGCGCAGGGCGCTCGGCCTGGACGTCGCCGGCGACCGCGCCACCGCGGACGCCCTGTTGCGGGCGCTGCCCGAGGTCGCGCTGGCGCCGGTGGCGCAACTGGAGGGACGCCGCCTCGAGGCCGAAGACTTCGACCGCATGCTGGCCGGCGACGTCATCCGGGACCTGCTGCGGTGGATGGGCGACCCGCAGACGACGCGCGCGCGTCTGGGCGAGAACGGCTGGCACGCGTTCTGCAACCGTTGCCAGGACGAGCTGGGGTTCAGCCCGGCGCAGGAGGCGGACGTCGTCGCCGGCGAGCGCATGGCCAGGGGCGAGGAGGGGTGGGCGAAGGTGTGGGAGCGGTTCGCCGAGGCGCCGGGCAGCTACGGGGACGTTGCCGGTCTCCTGCGGCGCAGCGCGCCGGCGGGCGCCTTGCGGTTCGAGGAACGGGAGCGGTGGCCGGACCTGAACGACGACGACGAGCGAGCGGTGCGCGACGCGCTCGAGAAGCTCCCGAAGCTGCCGCACCACGAGGCGTGCGAGGCGGTGACCGCTCTCGAGAGGAGTCATGGCGAACGGCGCGCCTGGGTGTGGGCGCGCCTGGGGCAGGCCCCGATGGCCGAGCTGCTGAAGCCGCTCGCGAGCCTGGCGACGGCGGCGCGGCAGGTCCTGGGGGGAACCGAGCCCGCCGACGTGGCGGCCGCGTACGCGGAGCGCGGCTGGCAGGCCGACCTCGGCGCGTGGCAGGCGGTGGCGGCGGCGCCGGTCGCCGACGAGGCGTGCGTGGCGGCGGCGGTGCGCCACCTGCTGCAGCCGTGGTTGGACGAGTCGGCGCGGGCGTTTCAGGCGGCGGTCGAGCGCAAGCCGCTGCCGGGCGCCGGCGAGCAACCGTCGGTGAACGCCGAGGACGACGGTTGCCTGGTCTTCGTCGACGGCCTGCGCTTCGACCTCGCGCAACGTCTGGCGGAACGGCTCGAAGGCCGTGGGTTCCGCGTGGACCTGGGCCGGCGGTGGGCCGCGCTGCCGACGGTGACGGGCACCGGGAAACCCGCGGTGACGCCCGTGGCCGGAGAGGTCGAGGGCGATGCACTCGGCCAAGCGTTCGGCGCGCGGCTGAGGGCCGCCGGCAAGCCGGCCGATGCGCCGGCGCTGCGCGACGCGATGGCGGTTCGTGGCTACCAGATTCTCACCGGCGCCGATGCCGACGCTCCCCGCGCCCATCCCGCGCATGGGTGGCTGGAGGCTGGCGAGTTCGACACGCTCGGTCACCAGCGCGGCGCCCAGCTCGTGCGTCATCTCGAAGGCGAGCTGGAGCGCGTGGCGGAACGGATAGAGCGCGTGCTCGAGGCCGGCTGGACGTCAGTGCGCGTGGTGACCGACCACGGGTGGCTGCTGCTGCCCGGGGGGCTGCCGAAGGTGAACCTGCCGAAGCACCTGACGGAGAGCCGCTGGGCGCGCTGTGCGGCGATCGCCGGAGAGTCGACGCCCGACGTCGTCAGGGCTCCCTGGCACTGGAACGGTGCGCAGTGGTTCGCGACGCCGCCCGGCATCGCCTGCTTCAATCGGTCGGAGGAGTACGCGCACGGCGGGCTGAGCATCCCGGAGTGCCTGATCCCCGATCTCGTCGTGACGCGCGCCGAGGGAGCCGAGACGGTCGGCCGCATCACGTCGGTCACGTGGCGCGGCCTGCGCTGCTTCGTCGTGGCCGAGGTCCGCGGCGGTCCGGTGACGGCCGACCTGCGGCTGGCTCGGCCGACCGGCGAGTCGGTGGTCGCGGCCGCGAAGACGGTCGACGCCGAGGGGGCCGTCAGTCTGGTGCTGGCCGACGACGAGCACGAGGCGGCGGCGCTGGTGCTCGTCCTGCTGGACGAAGCGGGCCGGGTGCTGGCCCAGCGGCCGGTCCGTGTGGGGGAGGACGCATGACGCTGTTCGGTGTTCGCGGCGGTGCGGCAAGCCAAGCGCCGCGGCCAATCCGCGTGGTCCGTCGCGTCCTCGCCCCACGTGCGCAGCCAACCCGCGGTGCGGCAAGCCGAGCGCCGCGGCCAGTCCGAGTGGGAGTGGACGCATGAGCGACGCCGTCGAGATGGATGAGCTGGACGGGCTTGCCGCGGCTGCCTTTCCCGGCTACCTCGTGCGCAAGGACCTGGTGCGGCGGTACGCGCGCCAGTACCCGGTGCCGACCTACGTGGTCGAGTTCCTGCTGGGGCGCTACTGCGCGAGCGTGGACGAAGGCGAGATAGCGGAGGGGCTGGCCATCGTCGAGCGGCAGCTCCAGGGCCGGACGGTGCGGACCAGCGAACGGGAGGTCTTCAAGTCGCGCGCCCGCGAGAACGGCTCGGTCAAGCTGATCGACGTCGTTCGCGCCAGGCTGGACGCGAAGAACGACTGCTACGTGGCCGAGCTGCCCAGCCTGAGCCTGAACGACGTGCAGGTGTCGGACACCATCGTCAAGGACAACGAGCGCATGCTCGGCGACGGGTTCTACGCCGAGGTGACCCTCGGCTACGACCCGGTGGAGTCGCAGGATGCTTCGGGCCGCCCGTTCCGCCTCGTGCAGTTGCGTCCCATCCAGATGTCGAAGCCGGACGTGCTCGACGTGCTGGCGAGGGGCCGGCGGGTGTTCACGACCGAGCATTGGCGCGACTTCCTCGTCCGGTCCGCGGGCCTGGAGCCGACGCGCCTGGACGACGCGGCCAAGCGGGTCGTCCTGCTCCGCATGGCGCCGTTCGTCGAGCGCAACTACAACCTCGTCGAGCTGGGTCCGCGCGGGACCGGCAAGAGCCACATCTACCAGCAGCTTTCTCCGTACTCGCACCTGCTGTCGGGCGGCAAGGCCACCGTCGCCAAGATGTTCGTCAACATGGCCAACGGGCAGCGGGGCCTCGTCTGCCAGTACGACGTCGTCTGCTTCGACGAGGTCGCCGGCATCTCCTTCGACCAGAAGGACGGCGTGAACATCATGAAGGGCTACATGGCCTCGGGCGAGTTCAGCCGCGGCAAGGAGAGCATCCGCGCCGAGGGCGGCATCGTCATGGTCGGCAACTTCGAGGTGGACGTCGAGCAGCAGCAGCGGATCGGCCATCTCCTGAGCCCCCTGCCGAGGGAGATGCGCGACGACACCGCCTTCCACGACCGCATCCACGGCTATGCGCCGGGCTGGAACTTCCCGAAGCTCAACCCCGCCGATCACCTCACGAACCACTTCGGGCTGGTCAGCGACTTCCTGAGCGAGTGCTGGACCCGCCTGCGACAGACGAGCCGCGTCTCGGCCCTGCAGAACCGCGTGTTCTTGGGCGGGGCGCTGAGCGGCCGCGACGTGGAGGCCGTGCACAAGACCTGCTCGGGTCTCGTGAAGCTGCTCTTCCCCGATCCGGACGCGCCCGTGTCGGACGACGACCTCGAGTGGGTCGTGCGGCTGGCCCTGGAGTCGCGCCGGCGCGTGAAGGAGCAGCAGAAGCGGTGCCTGAAGAGCGAGTTCCGCAACACGCACTTCTCCTTCACCCTGGGCGTCGATGGCGTCGAGCAGTTCGTCTCGACCCCCGAGCTGCACAGCGACGAGGCCATCGACGGCGATCCGCTGCCGCCCGGGCAGGTGTGGGCGGTCGGCCCAGGTCAGGGCGAGACCGGCGCGGGGCTCTACCGCATCGAGATCGCGGCCGGCCCCGGCAGCGGCGCCAAGGTCCTGAACCACCCCGTGCCGCCCGCGTTCCGGGAGAGCGTCAAGGTGGGCGAGCAGAACCTCTACGCGCGCGCCAAGGAGCTGATCGGCGATCGGGACGCGCGGGCCCACGAGTACACCATCCAGCTCCGGCCGTTCGACGCGGACACTTCGGGCGCGGGTCTCGGGCTGCCCGTCCTCGTGGCCTGCGTCGGCGGGCTGCTCGAGCGCAGCACCCGCGGCGGCACCATCATCGTCGGACCGCTGAACCTCGGCGGGTCGATAGAGCGGATCCCCAACCCGGTTGCCGTTGCCGAGCTCGCGGTGGACAAGCAGGCCGCCACGCTGCTGATGCCGGTCTCGGCCCGGCGGGCTCTGAACGACCTGCCGGACGACCTTTGGACGAAGATCAACGTCGAGTTCTACAGCGACCCGGCGGACGGGGTTTTCAAGGCGCTGCTGGAATAGGGGCGCGTGCCGGCGACACAGGAACAACGACGAGTTCTACAGCGACCCGGCGGACGGGGTTTTCAAGGCGCTGCTGGAATAGGGACGCGTGACGGCGACACGGGAACAACGGCCTGCCGGACCACCCGTGGACGACGATCGACGTCGAGTCTGCCGCGACCCGGGTGGACGGCGTTCTCGAGGCGCTGCAAGAACAGGAGACGACACGCCGGTGAGGGCGGCTTCGGCCAGCCGTATCGGCCGGCGTTACCATGGGCGAGGGAGAGCAGGAGACGATGGGCATCATGCACGTCAACGTCACCGTCCGGAACCCGGCCGATCCCGCGAGAAGCTGGGAGGGACCGTTCCTCGTCGATACGGGCTCGATAGACTCGCTCGTCCCGAGACCGCACCTCGAGGCGATAGGTCTCGTCCCCAGGGCCCGGCGCGTGTACGAAACGGCGGACGGCCGCGAGATCGCTCTGGACGTCACGACCGGAGAGATCGAGGTCATGGGCGAGCTCACCGCGGGACTCATCATCTTCGGGGAAGCCGATGCCGAGCCGCTGCTCGGCGTCACCGCTCTGGAGTCGGCCGGCATCGAGATCGATCCGCAGAACCAGCGGCCGAAGAAGCTGCCCACGGTGCGGCTCAAGGGGCTGCGATGAGTGCCGTCAGGCGACAGGTCGGTGCGGAACCGGCGGTCGAGGAACGTGCCGGTGGCGTGCCTCGGGGCACTTCGACGAGTCGGGGGATGCGAGTGCTTGGGGCAACGTCGGCGGTTGAAGAAGCTGCCCGCGGCGCGGCTTGGGGGACTTCGGCGGGTCGTGGCGTGCGGCGATTTGCAGCATTCGCGCTCGCCGCGCTCGCCGCCGGCGGCCTGTCGGCGGCGGACGCCGTGGCCCAGACCGGTGGCCGGGCGTCGGGCGGGTGGACCTACTTCGGGGGCACGCGTGCGTTCACCCGCTACGCGCCGCTCGGCCAGATCGACCGGACCAACGTCGCCGGCCTGCGGGTCGCGTGGCGGCGTCCGGCCGTCGACGCCTCGTTGACCGAGCCGTTCCCCGAGCTCGAGCCTTCGGGCTACCTGCGGTCCACCCCGATCCTCGTCGACGGCGTCCTCTACGCGTCGAACGCGGTCGGGCTCGTCGAGGCGTTCGATCCCGGCACGGGCGAGACCCGCTGGCTGCAGCCGCCGCCGCTGCCGACCCTGGAAGGGGTCGCGGGCCGCGGCGCCCACGGCGTGGCGTTCTGGTCGGACGGCGCAGACCGCCGCATCTTCGCGTTCCGCAATCGGTTTCTCTACGTCCTCGACGCCGCGACCGGGGAGCCGATCCCGGGGTTCGGCGACGGCGGCCGGGTCGACCTGACGCCCGAGGGCGCCCGCAGCGCGCACGGGGGGGCGAGCCCCATCGTGGTCGGCGACGTGGTCGTGGCCGCGGGTACGGTCGACGGCGCCGGCGACAGCGGGGCGCGCTGGCGGAACAGCGCCCCGGAGAACGTGCGGGGCTACGACGCGCGGACCGGCGAGCTGCGGTGGACCTTCCACGTCGTGCCGCAGCCGGGCGAGTTCGGCGCCGACACCTGGGGCGCCGGGTCGCTCGAGGCGTCGGGCGACCTCGGCGCGTGGTGCTGCCTGAGCGCCGATCCCGAGCTGGGCTACGTCTACGTGCCCCTCACCGCCCCCACCGCCGCCTACTATGGCGGCCACCGGCCCGGCGACAACCTGTTCTCGAACAGCCTCGTCGCGCTGGACGCGGCCACCGGCGAGCGGGTCTGGCACTTCCAGATGGTGCACCACGACCTGTGGGAGTACGACACCGTCGGTCCGCCGACCCTGGGGGAGATCACGGTGGACGGGCGGCGCATCCGCGCCGTCATGCAACCGAGCAAGACCGGGTTCCTCTACGTCTTCGATCGGGTGACGGGCGAGCCGGTCTGGCCGATCGAGGAGCGTCCCGTGCCGGCATCGACGGTGCCCGGCGAGCAGGCGTCCCCGTCCCAGCCGTTCCCGACCCGCCCGCCGCCCTTCGCGCACCAGGGGGTCGGCGAGGACGACCTCATCGACTTCACGGCCGAGCTGGAGGAGCGGGCCCGCGAGGTCGCCGGCCGCTTCGTCCTCGGGCCTCTTTTCACCCCGCCCTCCCTCGTCGGCGACGAGCCCGGCGGCACCGACGGCACCCTCGCCCTCCCCGGCTCGTGGGGGTCGGGCAACTGGAACACCGGCGCCTTCGATCCCGAGACCGGGCTCTACTACGCCTTCTCCCACGTCGTGCCGCGCGTCTACCGGCTCGCCGACGCCTCGGGCGAGGAGAACGCGGAGATGACGTACTTCAGCCCGAACCGGGACGCCCCGTATCTGGACGGCATCCCCCTCGTCAAGCCGCCGTGGGGCCGCATCACCGCCATCGACCTCAACCGCGGCGCGCTGGCGTGGCGGGTGGCCAACGGCCGGGGGCTGCGCGACCATCCGGCCCTGCGCGGGCTCGACCTGCCGCGGCTCGGCATCGCCAGCCGCCCGGTCGCACTGGTGACCGCGACGCTGCTCTTCATCGGCGAGGGTGGCAACGTCTTCGGCGGCATCCAGGACAACATGTGGGGGACCGCCTTCCGCGCCTACGACAAGGCGACGGGCGCGGTGGTGTGGGAGACGGCGCTGCCGGCGGGGACGACCGGCGGCCCGATGACCTACCTGCACGAGGGCCGGCAGTACGTCGTCGTCCCCGTCGGCGGCCGCGACCGCCCGGCCGAGTGGGTGGCCCTGGCCCTTCCCTGATGGGCACCGGAATGGCGCCGTCAAGCCCGGTCGTCGTCGAGCATCTCCTCCGGCAGGTCGTCGATGCCAAGCGGTTTCGACGCCCCGCCCGCTGAGACCGGGCTCAGGTCGGCCAGTGTGGTGGAGCCGGCGACCGGCCGCCGAGGCGACCCGGCCCGGGCCGGTGGTCACCTGGACCGGTCGTATTGCCAGAGCGCCTTGTCGATCAGGCGAGGAGAGACGGCCCGTTCGCTGGCGCTCCAGCGCCTGAGCAAACGCGTATAGCGCCGAAACTCCTCACGGTTGAACAGCGTGCGCGTGCCCCGGTCGAAAGCCGACGAGCCCGTCAGCCGGTGCAAGGCGCGCCAAGTGCGTGCGTCCAGGATTCCGAACCGGTCCGGCTTCCACGCAGTGAGAAACACCGAGGCGATCGCATAGCTCACGGCGTGCAGCTCGTTCAGGAACTCCGCGGCCTCTTCGGGAAAGTCGGGCCGTTCGACCGCGCATCGGGCCGCGGCCGCGGTCGCCCGCCTGACGTCGTCGTCCGAGTTCTTCTTCGAGAAGTTCTTCCATTGGCGATCCGTCTTCCATTTCACCAGTTCGGACGCCTGGGGGAGCGTGAGGTACTCCTGCTTCCGGAAATCGGCGCCCCCTTCGACGAGCGTCTCCTCACCCTTGCGGTAGGAGAAGTCCTTCGCCAGCCGCAGGAGCTCGTCGCCCGGGAGCTCCCTTCTGAGCCGGCTCACCAACTCGTCGATGCCGGCGTCGGCGAACCGCTCGATGGGGTCGAAGGAGATCCGGAGACGGGTGCCGGTGCTTCTGGCGAAGGCCTCCAACGTGCGGGTGGAGGGGTTCCCCCGCCCGCACTCGATCCGAGCGACGACCGACTGGGTCGTTTCCATGCGTTCGGCCAACTGCGTCTGGGTGAGCCCGGCGCCCAGGCGCGCCGCGATCAGCGAGCGCGTCAGCGTGAACTCGGCATCGAGATCGTCATAGGCCTCCCGATACGCTGGATCACGGCTCCATTTCCGGTGCAGATCCCGTACCTTGCTCATTCGATCACCGTGCGCGCCCGCTGCAGGGCGAGCCGAATCTCGGCCGCGGGTGTCTTGCGCGTCTTCTTGACGAACACCCGTACCACCACCACGCGTCGATCACGGACCGTGACGTAGAGTGCGCGGGATACTCCGTCGCGGCCGGTCAGGCGCATTTCCCAAAGCGGACCCTGCACGTGCTTGACGTACGGTTCACGGACTCGTTCAAGTCCGACCGCGGCGATCAGTTCGCTGATGCGCACGAACCGGGCGCGCATGTCGGCGGGCAGGGCGTCGAGTTCGCTGTCGACGGTCTCGTTCAGGGTCTCGACCGACCAGCGCACCAACGGAATATAGCATATATGTTATGTGCGTGGGGTGCGTGGGGTGCGTGGGGTGGACCCACGTGGCGCCGATCTTGACAACCCGCGCCCGTAGCGGCAACGTTGCGGGCAGCGTCCCGTGACGGCCGGCGCATCCGCGCCGGCATGCAACCGACCAAGGCCGGTTTCCTGTACGTCTTCGACCGGGTGACGGGCGAGCCGGTCTGGCCATCGAGGAGCGCCCCGCCCCGGCGTGACGGCGCCGGGCGAGCACGCGTCGCCGACCCGGCCGTTCCCGACGCGACCGCGACCGCCCCGCCGAGTGGGTGGCCCTGCCCTGACGTGCAGGAGGACGGTGGTGTCGAGCCCGGTCGTCGTCGGGTAGTGGTGTCTCATTCTGACTGAGGCATACCCGTTGAACTGAACCGGACGACCTGGACCGGCTCCCCCCGAACAACGCCGTGCAACGCCGTGCACCAGCCGGAAGAAAACATGATCCTGACGATCTCGACGACGCACCGACCCGCCACCGACCTCGGGTACCTGCTCCACAAGCACCCCGACAGGACGCAGAGCTTCGAGCTGCCCTTCGGGCGGGCCCACTTCTTCTACACCGTCGCCGACGAGGACCGGTGCACGGCCGCCCTCCTCCTCGACATCGACCCCCTCAGGCTCGTGCGGGGAGCGGGCGCGATGCTCCGGGACTACGTGAACGACCGGGCGTACGCGTCGAGCTCGTTCATGTGCGTGGCCATGGCCCGGACCCTGGCCTCCGCCATGTCCGGCCGATGCGAAAGGCGCCGAGAGCTCGCAGCGACGCCGATACCGCTCGAGGCGGGGGTGGCCGCGGTTCCCTGCCGCCTCGGAGACGCGCTCCTCCGGAGCCTGTTCGAACCCCTCGGATACGAGGTCGACGCCGACGACGGCGGGAACCACGCCGGGGATGGACGGTACTGGAACCTGCGGTTGAAGGCGGTGACGACGGTCTCCGCGCTCCTCTCGCACCTCTACGTGCTCCTGCCGGTGGCCGACAACCGGAAGCACTACTTCATCGGCGCCGCCGAGATCGAAAAGCTGATGAAGAGAGGCGAGGGCTGGCTGGAGCAGCACCCCGAGCGCGACCTGATCGTGAAACGCTACCTCGGCCACCGGAAGGCCCTGGCGGCCGAGGCGGCGGCGCTGCTCGACAAGGGCCTCGAAGAACCCGAAGAGAACGGAAGCCCGAAGCCCGAGCCCCCGACCGAGGCGCCTCGGCTCCACGACCTGCGGCACCGGTGGGCCGCCGACGTCCTGAGTCGCGCAAAGGCCCTGCGGATCGTGGACCTCGGGTGCGGGGAGGGGAAGTTTCTCCGGATCCTGGCCGACCGGCCCGAGTTCGACGCGCTCGCCGGCGCCGACGCGTCGGCCTGGTCACTGCAGATCGCCCGGCGGCGCATCAGGAAGAGGCCGCGGGGCGACGCCGACGGGCGCGTGAAGTTCTTCCAGACCGCGCTGACCTTCCGGGACGAACGCCTCGATGGCTTCGACGCCGCGACCCTGATCGAGGTCATCGAGCACATCGATCCCCAGCGGCTCCCGATGCTGGAACACGTCCTGTTCGGGTGCATGAAGCCCCGCACGATCGTGCTGACGACGCCCAACCGGGACTACAACCCGATCTACGAGATCGAGAACGGCGCATTCCGCCATCGGGACCACCGGTTCGAGTGGACCCGGGCCGAATTCAGGGCCTGGGCCGAGAGGATCACGACCGAGCACGGCTACGACGTTTCCATCGGCGGTGTCGGCGACGAGGACGAGACGCTCGGGACACCGACCCAGACGGGAGTTTTCACACGATGCGGCTGACCATTCCGGACTGGGGCCTGATCCTGATGATCGGTGCCTCCGGCGCCGGCAAGACGACGTTCGCCCGGAAGCACTTCCGCAGCACCGCAATCCTGTCCTCCGACCACTACCGGAACGTCGTCGGCGACGACGACCGCGGTCGGCAGACGACGGCGGCCGCGTTCGAGGTGATGGCCGAGATCGCCGCCAGGCGGCTCGAGGCGAAGCGCCAAGTCGTGATCGATGCGACGAACCTCCTGAAGGAGAACCGCCGGACGTTCATCGACCGCGCGCGGAACGCCCACGCCGCGGCGACGGCGATCGTCCTCGACCCCGGGGAGCGCGCGTGTATCGCGCACAACGCCCGCCGTCCGGACCCCCGGCCCGAACACGCCGTCAAGCGCCAGAACCGCCTCCTGCGGAAGGGCCTCAAGTCCCTCAAGCGCGAGGGATTCAGACGCTCGTACCGGATCAAGTCGCCGGACGACATCGAGGAGGCCGCGATCGAAACCACGCCCCTGAGCTGCAACCTCCGGAACCGCACCGGCGCATTCGACATCGTCGGCGACGTCCACGCATGCTATGACGAGCTCCGGGAGCTCCTCGACCAGCTGGGCTACGAAGTGACCTGGCACGGCGGCGACGGAGAACCGGACGGCCCCTCGGCCGAGAAGGTCTTCTTCGTGTTCCACCCCGACAGTCGGACCCTGGTCTTCACCGGCGACCTGGTCGACCGGGGCCCCAGGAACGCGCTGACGCTCCAGCTCGTGATGGACGCCGTCGAACACGGCGACATGCTGGCCGTACCCGGCAACCACGACCAGAAGATGATGCGCGCCCTCGGCGGCCGGGACGTCCAGCGGACGCACGGCCTCGCCGAGACGATGGCCGAGCTCGAGCAGACGCCGGAAGCGTTCAGGAACCGGGTCCACGAGTTCGTGAGCAGCCGGCCGAGCCACTACGAGCTGGACGAGGGCCGTCTGGTGGTCGCGCACGCCGGGATGAAGGAGGCGTTCCAGGGGCGCACGTCCCGACTGGTGCGGGACTTCGCCCTCTACGGCGAGACGACCGGCGAGACCGACGAGATCGGACTCCCCGTGCGGACCGATTGGGCCCGGAGCTAACGGGGACGCCCGGCGGTGGTCTACGGCCACACGCCGGTGACGACGCCGGAGTGGGTCAACAACACGCTCTGCATCGACACCGGATGCGCCTTCGGCGGGAAGCTGACCGCGCTCCGCTACCCCGAACGGGAGCTCCTGGCGGTCAACGCCCGGCAGGTGTACTACGAGGCGGCCGCCCCGCCGTCCAGGAGCACCCCGGAAGGGGGCGGCGACGTCAGGTCCGCCCAGCAACGGAGCGACGAGCTCCTCGACATGAAGGACCTCCGGGGAGCGCTGACGACCCACACCCGGCTGATGCAGAACATCCGGGTGCGTCGGGAAAACACCGAGGCCGCCCTCGAGACGATGATCCGCTTCGCGGTCGACCCCCGGTGGCTGATCTACCTGCCGCCGACGATGGCGCCGTGCGAGACCGGGCAGACGGACGAGCTCCTCGAACGACCCCGGGAGGCGTTCGACTACTTCAGCGCCCGCGGGGTGACCGACGTCATGTGCGAGGACAAGCACATGGGGTCGAGGGCGGTGGTCGTCCTGGCGAAGAACGCGGACGCCGCCCTGCGGCGTTTCGGGGTCACGAACGCCCACGGGGGCGTGATCTACACCCGGACGGGGAGACCGTTCTTCAACGACGAGGCGTTCGAGGGCGAGGTCCTGGCCCACATCCGGGAGGGCGTATCGAGGGCCGGCCTCTGGACCGAGCTCGAGACCTGCTGGATCTGCCTCGACTGCGAACTCATGCCGTGGTCGGCGAAAGGCGGCGGGCTGGTGAAGGACCAGTACGCGCCGGTCGCGGCGGCCGCGAAGACCGGCCTCGAGGAGGCTCTGAAGGTCCTCGAGGCCGCCGCGGAGCGCAACGGCGCCGGCGCCGGACTGCTTGACCGCTACCGGGAACGCCGAAAGATGGCGGGGGCGTACGACGCCGCCTACCGGCGGTACAACTGGCCGGTGGAGAAGGTCGAAGACTTGAAGATCGCGCCGTTCCACGTCTTGGCGACCGAACGCCGGGTTCACCACGACAAGCCGCACGCCTGGCACATGAACCTCGCACGGCGCATCGCGCACGAGAAGCAAGGTGCTGACGAAGACCGAACACCGGCTGGTCGACACCACGGACCCGGCGCAGGTCGACGAAGCGACCGAGTGGTGGACGGCGCACACCGGGCGGGGCGCCGAAGGGATGGTCGTCAAGCCCGCCTCCTTCATCGCGCAGAACGAGCGGGGCCTCATCGCCCCCGCGATCAAGTGCCGGGGCCGGGAGTACCTGCGGATCATCTACGGACCGGAGTACACGGCTCCCGACCAGATGGCGGCGCTGCGCAAGCGCAGCACCGGCCTGAAGCACCGGCTGGCGCGCCAGGAGTTCGCGCTGGGTATCGACGCCCTCGAGAAGGTCGTGGCCGGGGCGCCCCTGCGCGAAGTCAACCGCCGGGTGTTCTCGATCCTGGCGCTCGAAACCGAGCCGGTCGACCCGAGGCTGTAGACCATGACGACGACGACAACGACCCGAGCCATCGACCTCGAGGTCGAGGCTGGAGCTGGCAAAGGCGGCCGCCTGCCTGGGCGCCGATCTTGACAACCAGTCACGGTAGCGGCATCGTTGTGGGCAGCGTCCGTGACGGCCGGCGCCGCGACCGGGCCCGCCGCGGGTCGCCGTGCGCGGTGAAGACGACGGGAGGAGCGATGACTGCCGCCGGCATGCGTCGTCGAGAGCCGTTTCGGGAGTCGAACGCCGGGCTCGCCGCCGCTGCCCTGGCGCTGGCGTTGGTCCTGGCCGGCGCCCCGTCCGCGACCCTCGCCGAGACGCGCGGCTACGTGATCTCCATGGTCCACACCGCGACCTGGGGGAACGCGGATACCTGCCCGCAGGGCGACAACGGCGGGCTCACCGACCTCAAGTTGCGGCGTCTCGTCGGCCGAGGCTTCAGCGAGGCGGAGGCCCGGGCGATCCTCGCCGGCGGCGGGGTGGACGGCGACGGCAACCGGGTGCCGATCCGGGAGCTCCCGCGCCTGGACGGGCGGGAGGTCGACCCCGGCAACGTGCCCGTCCTCGTCGCCGACCCGCAGATCCGGACCGCGCAGGGCCGGTTCGCCCACGGCTTCAACCTGAACGGTGTGGTCGAGCCCGGCGCCTTCGAGGATCCGGTCAGCGGCGAGCAGGGCGTCGACAACCGGATGTGGCGCGCCCTGGGCTGCTTCGAGGTCTACCAGGTGCGGCGGCCGGTGCGGCCCTACAACGAGGACATCGCCTGGGACACCGCGCTCGACGCGATGCCGGCGTGGCTGATGTCCGTCACCGGGGACGATCTGGACGGCGACGGGGAAGTCACCGTCACCTTCGACCGCGCTCTGAACGTGGCCATGCGGGACGCCCGCGGCGGGGTGCTGTCGGGCGCCACCTACGTCGTCGACCCCGACCCGCGTTCGCACAGCGTGTTCGCGGGGCGCATCGAGGACGGGGTGCTCAGCATCGAGCCGGGCGATTTCTCGATACAGGGCGAGTCGCAGTTCTACGCGATCCTGCGGTTCACGGGCACCCGCCTGCGCCTGGCGATGGCCGAGGACGGCAGCGCGACGGGCATCATCGGCGGCTACCAGCCCTGGCGCGACTACTTCCACTACCTGGCCATCCGGGGCGAGGAGAACGCCCAGGTCGACCTGCCCGGGGTGTACTACGCGATGAAGCGTCTGGCCGACGGCGTGCCGGACCCCGAGACGGGGGAGAACACCGCGATCTCCGCCGCCTACTTCCTGGAGGCGGTGCCCGCCTTCCACGCGACCCTGGCCGGCGAGGTGGTGGCCGAGGCGGTCGGCCCCGGCCCGGCGCTGAGCGGACCGGCGGTGCAGGAGAACGTGACGCTGGACCCGGAGTGAGGACATGAGCGGGAGCATGGCGCCAAGCCATGACCTTGGGGAGCCCGCGGTGCAATCGCGGGGCTTCGCCACGGGCACCTCCCCGACCCGGGAGTGAGGACATGAGCGGGAGCATGGCGCCAGGCCATGACCTTGGGGAGCCCGCGGTGCAATCGCGGGGCTTCGCCACGGGCACCCCCGACTCGGAGTGAGGACATGAGCGGGAGCATTCCCATGCGGCGCATCGTTCGCCTGCCGGCCCTGCTGGCGGGGCTGATCGCCGGCCTGTCGTCGGCGACGAGCGCGGCGGAGGAGCTGACGTTCGTGCGGCTCACGCCGACCCAGTATCAGCGCGCCATCCACGACGTCTTCGGTCCGGGCATCCGGGTCGACGAGAGCGCCGGGGTGCTCGGCGTGCGCGACCGCGGGCTGCTCGCGGTCGGGGCTCGGCGAAGCACCCTGACCGCGGCGGAAGTGGAGCGCTACGAGGCCCTCGCGCAGCAGGTCGCCGCGCAGGTGACGGACCCCGCGCGCCGGGCCACCCTCATCGCGTGCCGGCCCGAGGCGGCCGACGCCCCCGACGACGCGTGCGCCGCGCGGTTCGTCGCGCGGGCGGGGCGGTTCCTGTTCCGCCGCCCGCTGACCGGGGGCGAGACCGACCTGTACGTGGCGGTGGCGCGCGGCGCGGCCGAGACCCTCGGCGACTACTACGCGGGGCTGCGCGCGGCGCTGGCGGGGATGCTGGTGGCGCCGGAGTTCCTGTTCCGCGTCGAGCGCAGCGGACCCGACCCCGGCGACCCCGGCCGGCTGCGGCTCGACGCGTGGTCGCGGGCGTCGCGCCTCAGCTTCTTCCTGTGGGACAGCGCCCCGGACCACCTGCTTCTCGACGCCGCCGAGTCCAGCGAGCTGCTCTCCCCGGAGGGGCTCGACCGGCAGGTCGAGCGGCTGCTGGCATCGCCGCGGGCCGAGCACGGCGTGCGCGCGTTCTTCTCGGACATGCTGGAGCTCGACCGTTTCGCGACGCTGTCCATCGACTCGAGCCTCTTCCCCCGGTTCACGAAGAACGTCGAGGACGACGCGCGCGAGCAGACCCTGCGGACCGTCGCCGACCACTTGCTGAACCGGAACCGCGACTACCGCGACCTGTTCGTCACCCGCGACACGTTCCTGACGCCGCCCCTCGCCGCGATCTACGGGGCGCCGCTGCCGCGCTCGCAGGAGCTGGGCGGCGCGGTGCCGTGGGTGCCGTACCGGTTCTCCGAGGGGAACAGCCACGTGGGGCTGCTCGGGCAGGTGAGCTTCCTCGCCCTGCACTCGCATCCCGGGCGGTCGTCCCCGACCCTGCGCGGACAGGCGGTGCAGCAGATCTTCCTGTGCCGGACGGTGCCGCCCCCGCCGCCGGACGTCGACTTCAGCCTGCTGCAGGACACCTACAACCCCGACTACCGGACGACGCGCGACCGGCTCGCCGAGCACCGGCGGAACCCGGCGTGCGCGAGCTGCCACAACCTGACGGATCCCATCGGGTTGACCCTCGAGGTGTTCGACGCGGCCGGCGGGTACCGGACCCTGGAGAACGGCGCGCCCATCGACGCCAGCGGCGAGCTGAACGGCCGGAGCTACGCGGGTCCGGCGGGGCTGGCGGAGGCGCTGCGGGACGACCCGCGGGCGGCGTCGTGCTTCATCGAGCGGGCGTTCTCGTACGGCGCGGCGCGCCCGCCGACGGACGGCGAGCGCGCGTGGCTGGCCGGCGTCGAGGCGGAGCTGGCGGACGGCGGCCTGAAGTGGCGCGCGCTCATGCGCCGCATCGCGCGCAACCCGGACTTCTACACGGTGGTTCCGGGCCAGTCGTGACAGGTGGATTGAGGAAACCGCGATGAGTACAAGACATGCGATCGGCCGCCGCACGGTACTGCGGGGCATGCTCAGGGGCGGCGCCTCCGTCGCCGTCGGACTGCCGGTGCTGGAGTCCTTCCTGAACGCGAACGGGACCGCCTACGCCGCCACCGGCGCCCCCCTGCCGCCCTGCTTCGGCACGTGGTTCTGGGGGCTCGGGCTGATCCCCGGCCACTGGGAGCCTGCGATCGCCGGCCCCGACTACGCGCTGCCCGAGCACCTCGCCGGGCTGAAGCCCATCCGGTCCAAGATGAACCTGTTCAGCGGCATGCAGGTCTTCCTGGACGGCAAGGTCAACCAGAACCACTACTCGGGGGCCCAGGGCCAGGCCACCGGCATGGTGTCGCGCAACGGCGGCGACTACTCGACGAGCATCGACACCGTCATCGGCGACCACATCGGGCGGGGCACGCGGTTCCGCTCGCTCGAAGTGACCTGCGACGGCGACAGCAGCGCGAGCTGGAGCGCGCGCGGGTCGAGCGGCCTGAACCCGTCCGAGACGTCGCCCCTCGCCCTCTACGCGCGCATCTTCGGCGACGGCTTCCGCGACCCCAACCTCGCCGACTTTCAGGCCGACCCCGCGGTGATGGTCCGCCACAGCGTGCTGTCCGCCGTGTCCGAGCAGCGCCGGAAGCTGATGTCGACGGTGTCCGCGACGGACCGCGCGCGCCTCGACGAGTACTTCTCGTCGGTGCGCGACCTCGAGCAGAAGCTGGCGTTCGAGCTCGACCGGCCGGCGCCGCTGCCCGCGTGCACCGTGCCCGAAGCGGGGACGGAGGAGATCGGCGCCCTCGTCGAGCAGGTCGAGCGCACCCACCGGCAGTTCGCGCGGCTCCTCGCCCACGCGATGGCGTGCGGCCAGACGCGCATCTTCAACCTGACGATGGGCTCGGCATTCTCCCGGCTGCGCCGGCCCGGCGAGGTGAACGCCTACCACGCGCTGACCCACGAGGAGCCCATCGACCCCGAGCTCGGGTACCAGCCGACCTGCAAGTGGCTGGCCGAGCGGATGATGGACTTCTTCCGTGAGTTCGTCGACACGCTGGACGGCATCCGGGAGGGCGAGGGCACCCTGCTCGACCGCACCGTGGTCTTCGCGTTCACCGACCACGGCGAGGCGCGCATGCACTCGATGAAGCGCTACCCCATCCTCACCGCCGGCAGCGGCGGGGGGCGGATGAAGACGGGACTGCACGTCGCGGCGGAGGGCGACGCGGCCACCCGCGTCGGGTTCACCATCCAGCAGGCGCTGGGGTTGGTGAGCGGCCAATGGGGGACCGAGTCGAACCAGGTGTCGCGGCCGTTCACCGAGGTGCTGTCATGATGCGTCTGCGATGGGGTGGGCCGGCAGTTCGGTGCGCGGCGTTCGCCGCGGCGGCGTTCGCCCTGGGCGGGCCGCTCCCGGCCCTGGCGGAAGAGCGCGGGGCGCCGCCGACGGTGCCGCCCGGAGTGACCCTGGTGGAGGTGGTGCGCGAGCTGCAGGCGTCGGCCGCCCAGTTGCTCTGGACGCGGCTCGGGGACGAGGAGGGCCGCACCCTGCTGTTCGCGGAGGACGGCCGGACCGGCGGCGCGGCCTGCGTGGCCGCCTGCGCCGCCGAGTTCCCGCCCCTGCCGGCGCCCGCCGGCGCCGAGCCCTTCGCCGACTGGTCGCTGCTGCGCCGTCCGGACGGACGGCTGCAGTGGGCCTACCAGTTGCGCCCGCTGCACACCTGGTCGCGGGAGGAGGAGCCGGGCGAGGTCGCGACCAACGTCGGCCTCGCCGAGACCGCGAACCTCAAGCTCGCCGAGCGGCCGGAGGCGGGGGGGGCGCTGATGCCGCCCCCGGGTTGGCGGGTGGCCCGCTTCGAGCCGCACCGGTCGATCGCGGCGCCGGACGGCATCGAGGCGCGGCTGGTGCTGTCGGCTCAGGCGGTCGTCCTGACCGACTTCGCCGGGTTCACGCTCTACGCGTTCGACGGCGACGCCGCGGACGACGGCCAGGGCTGCGGCGAGGGCGGCTGCGAGATGCGCTGGCTGCCGGTCGCGGCGCCCGCCCTCGCCCTGGATGTGGGCGACTTCTCGGTCGTGAGCCGCGCGGACGGGTCCCGGCAGTGGGCGTACCGGGGACGGCCTCTCTACCGGTACCGCGGCGACCTGCTGCCCGGCGACGCGCACGGCCGCGCCGCCGACGCGCGCTGGCGCCTGGCGGTGCTGACCGAGAACTTCCGGCCGCCGCGGGTGGCGGTGACCGCCCTCGAGGGCTACGGCGACGCCCTGTCGCTCGACGGCATGACCCTGTACTCGGGCTCGGCATTCCAGAAGTACTGGGGCGGCCGCAACCTGCGCGACAGCTTCAAGAACGCCTGGCACCGGGGGAAGCGGCTCGGCGGCGACGCGTGCGCCGACGGCGAGTGCCTGCGGCTCTGGCGCCCGTTCCGGGCGTCGGCCGATGCCCGGTCGACGGGCTTCTGGGAGGTCGTCGCGCGCCGCGACGGGACCCGCCAGTGGACCTACAAGGGGTATGCCCTCTACACCTACGCCGGCGACGAGGCGCCCGGCCAGAACCGGGGGCAGGCCACCTACACCTTCGCGAAGCCGGACGGCGGCCCCGACGACGTCGAACGCACCGTCTGGCTGGCCGAGCTCGGCGACACCTACGGCGGGGCCGGTGTGTACTGGAACGTCGCCAAGCCGTGATCGAACCTCGCGCCGTCCCGCCGCGCACGCCTTCCCGCGTGCTGATGATCCGTAGTCGAGAGGGGGGCGGGACTAGCCCGGAAACGCCTCGAGAAAGTGGACCTCGCCGTCGAGCGCGCCCGCTTCCACGCCCACCGCCGCCGACTCCGGCGACGCCATGTACGCCTCGGCCCGCTCCCGGTCCTCGACCTCCAGCAGGAAGAAGACCTGGTCCGGCGCGTCGACCGAGCGCCACACCTGCAGTACGGTCAGGCCAGCCGCGGCTCCCGCCGCCGTCTGGGCATCGAAGACACGCTTCCACCGGTCAGCGTCCTGCACTCGATTGCGAACCAGCAACACCATCGTCTTCTCCCCTGGGGTCGAGCGACGCGGCCCTCATTCGGCGACCGGCGTCGCCGGCATCTCGAACGCATGCCCCGGCTGTCGCACCGTGAGCACGGGGCACGGCGCCTTCCGCACCACCTTCTCGGCCACGCTGCCGAGCAGCAGGTGCCGGACGGGGCCGCGCCCGTGCGTGCCCATCACGATCAGGTCGATGGCGTTGTCGGTGGCATAGCGGACGATCTCGACGAAGGCGTGGCCGACGCGGAGCGCCCGGACCGTCTCGACGCCGCCCAGCGACACCTGATCGAGATGCCGCTCGGCGTCGGCCTGCCACTTCTCGAGCAGGTCCGAGACGATCGGCGCCGCAGCCCCGATCGCCCAGTCCTGCGGCGTCGGGTCGGGCACGACGTACAGCACGTGCACCTCGGCGCCAAACCGTTCCGCCATCTCCCGCGCGTAGCCGAGGGCGTGCCGGGCGGTGTCGCTGAAATCGGTGGGCAGCAGGATGCGATCGAGGGTCATGGGAAACCTCCGGCCGTCCTGTGGAGCTGGCCGGCCCTGCCGTTCATTCTACCAATCGCCGGTCGTCGTCGGGCCGGTGGGGCCGGCTCGGCGAGTTCGGTTCCTGCTAGGATATTCGAGGCCACGTTGACCGTGCGTGGCCGTGCGTCACCCTCATCCGCCGCGCACGAGCGCGGAGACCGGCGGAGAAGCGCGGCATGGAGTGGCAGGACGTTCGTCGCCGGATCGAGGCGGGCGAAGACCGGCACACGGAGTTCAAGCGGGGGCTCGGTGACCTGCCCGCCGTCGGCAAGGCCATGTGCGCCTTCGCGAACACCGACGGCGGTCTGGTCGTCCTGGGGGTCGAGGACTCCGGGCGGATCAGCGGAGTCACGGAGGACGCCGAGCAGGTGCAGGAACGCCTGACCTCTTTTCTTCAAACGGGCTGCAGCGCGCCGGTTCACGCTCGTTGCGGACGCTTCGAGGATCCGGCGGGGTGGGTGCACTGGATCGAGGTGCCTCGGCAACGCGGGTTCGAACCGCTGCGTTACGCCGCTCGTGTCTGGGTTCGCCGCGAGCGCAGCAGCGTGGAGCCATCAGCCTCGGAGCTCCAGGAACTCTACAACGCGTTCGGGTACATCCTCACCGAGGAGCGCGCGATTCTCGATGCACCACCCACGCACATCGACCTCGGCGCCTTCCGCTCGTATCTGCAGCGCCTGGGTTTCGATACCGCCGACGATCCGCAGCCGGACAGCGTGGACGACCTGCGCAACCGGGACGTGCTCGTGGAGATCGGCGGCGAACTGCGCGCCACCCTCTACGGGGTGCTCGCCTTCGGTAGAGATCCTCAGCGCTACACCCGAACGCGGGATTTCCGGATAGAGTGCGTGGCCTATGCGGGAGACGACCGCGCGGCCGAGGTCATGCAGGTCGCGAATGCGGCGGGACGTCTGGACGAACAGGTCGAGCGGGCGACCGGCTGGTTTCTCGGTCTCGGCCGCTTCGAAACCTACCAGGGCCTGGTGCGCCGCGATCGGTACCTGCTGCCCCGCCGCGCGATTCGCGAGGCGCTGGCGAACGCGGTGACGCACCGCGACTACGCCGTCACCGGCTCGAAGGTGCTGCTCGAAGTGTTCGAGCGCCGGGTGGACGTGACCAGTCCGGGGGCGCTGCCGAACCACATGACGGTGGAACGCGTCCGCGCCGGCGCCAACCCCCGGTCGAGGAACGAGTCCCTGGCGCACTTCATGGCGGGTATGGGCTTCATGGAGAACCGCGGCCGGGGGTGGCTCATCATGCGGCGGGAGATGCAGGCGTTCAACCGCACGGAGCCGGACCTGCTCAACGATGAACCCAACCGGTTCGTTCGGGTGACCTTCCGCATCGATTCACGGTAGAGCGGGGCGCGGCCTCGTGACCGCGCTGCGCATCGCCTCGTGGCAGCGCCACAGGGGGACGGTCTTCTGGAGCCGATCGGCGTTCCCCCGACTTGACCACCATTCCCGCCGCGCGCCTGTCGGTGATCTGTCTGTCACCTGCCGTCGCGAAGACGTCTCCACCATGCCTGGAGAGACAGGACTACTGCACGCCACTGCCGGTTCTTCGGCCGAGGCGGGTCGGCGGCGGAACCGATGTGGATCATCGCGCCGGCTGCGGGCCGCGGCGTGCCCTGTTCGTGACGGTGTGGCGAAACCCGTGTCCGCGCCGTTCGGGACCGCGTCGGACCGGCGTCGCCACGGGCCTTCAGGCGCGATCGAACCGCGCGGCGGCGGGGGCGCCAACCCTCGGCCTCGGCCGCGAGCACGATTCGCGCGCATGCCGCTGCGTCCGATTCGGCGTCGTGGTGACGCAGCGGGATGCCGAGCTGCCGGCAGACGTCGGACAGCTTCGTCGGGCGGATTCCCCACTGCGCCCGCGCGAGTTCGACCGTACACGTGAACCGCGTCGGCGGCGGGCGCAGCCGGTACCGGGCGCAGCAGGCGCGCAGAACGCTCCGGTCGAAGGGCGCGTTGTGAGCGGCCACGAACGGTGCGTCGTCGATCCAGGCGCGGAGCACCGGCCACAGCTCGGCGAAGGTCGGTGCGTTGCGCACGTCGTTCCAGGTCAGGCCGTGCAGCGTCGAGAACGAGAACCGGGGACTGGGCGGTCGGATCAGGTACGTTCTGGACAGCGCGATCCGACCGCCGCAACAAGCCACGAGGCCGACGGCGCAAGCGCTGTCCCGTCGGGCGGTCGCCGTCTCGAAGTCGATCGCGAGGAACGTGCTCGCGGCGTCGTATACGATCATTCCGTCGCCGATGGCGCTGACGCGCACCGGGGTCCGTCCGGTCGGCCGAACCGCGGAGACCGTCACGTGTACGCATGGGGGAAGTTCGACGAGTCGTCGGGTCGCGGTCATCGTCTCGAACACCATTGCGCCGACGTTGCCGCGTGCTTCGAAGTTCTGCTGCGCGACCCCGTGCTGCGGGCGCGGTTCGCCCGCGCCGCTGGCGCCAACGACTTCACTGACACGACCGTTGCGCGGCTGAGTTTCCTCGCGTTCCTGCACGATTTCGGCAAGCTCAACGCCGGGTTCCAGTTCAAGGTGCGGCGCCAGAACGAGATGCCCGATCGTCGCCCGCGGCCGGCCGGACACATCGCGGAAGCGTTGCTCTGTTTCGATCAGTCTGACATGTGCGAGCTTCTGGGGCTCCATCGGATCGTGGATGAGTGGGGCGGCGGCGTCGTTCCCCTGATGTACGCGATGCTGGCGCATCATGGCCGACCGGCGCGACGACCCACACACTCTGGGGGCGGACCGCCTGAACTGTGGAGGCCGTTCGCCGGCTACGACCCGCATTCAACAGCGAAACTGTTGAACGCGCGGGGGCGTGCGTGGTTCCCGGACGCTTTCGAGCCCGGACCTCCGATGCCTGACACGCCGGCTCTGGCGCATCTGTTCGCCGGGATCGTCGCTCTTGCCGACCAACTCGGATCGGCAGAAGAAGCCTTCGAGTACGAGGCCGATCCGGATCCGAACTACATCACGCGAGCCCGCCGCATCGCGACCGAGGTGGTTGCAAGCAGGCACTTCGCGAGGTCCGATTGGCGCACGGACGCCGCCGTTCCAGATGTCCGAACGCTGTTCGACTACGTCGAGCCGCGACCATCGCAGCAGGCCGTGTCATCGGCTCCGCTCGATCGGCGGCTGTTGATTCTGGAAAGCGAAACAGGGTCAGGGAAGACGGAGGCGGCCCTACTGCGGTTCGCGGCGCTGTGGCGCGCCGGGCTCGTGGACGGTCTGTACTTCGCGGTTCCCACCCGCGCTGCCGCCAAGCAGCTCCACGATCGGGTTCGCCGTGGGCTGGAACGGCTCTTTCCACCGACGGCCCGCGTACCGACGGTCCTCGCAGTGCCCGGCTATATCCGGGCAGGAGATGTCGAGGGTCAGCGCCGGGGCGGATTCCAAGTGTTCTGGGAGGACGAGCCCGACGAGCCGACGCGCTTGGCGCGCTGGTCCGCAGAGAGCGCCCGGAAATTCTTGAGCGCTCCGGCGGCGGTCGGGACCGTCGATCAGGTGCTGCTCGCCGGATTGCAGGTGAAGTGGGCCCATTTCAGAGCAGCATCGCTCTCGCGCAGCCTGCTGGTCGTGGACGAGGTACATGCGAGCGACACCTACATGAGCACGTTGCTGTTCCGCGTGCTCCGCGGACATCTGGCCCTCGGTGGACACGCCCTCCTGATGTCCGCCACCCTCGGGTCCGCAGCGCGCTCGAAGTTCACGTCGTTCGAATCGGCTCGAGCGACCCCGCCGCCGCTCCGAGACGCCGAGAACGCTCCCTATCCGGCGCTCACGCTCGCGGCCGGCGGCGGGGCTCCGGAGATCCGGGAGATCACGGCCAGCGGACCGACGAAGTCGGTCGCAATGGGCACGGTCCCGGTTCTCGGGGATTCGGAGTCGATCGCCCGGATGGCCGCGCGCGCGGCTCGGGAAGGGGCCAAGGTACTCGTCATCCGCAACACGGTCACGAGCGCCCAAGCGGTGTTCGCTGCCTTGCTGGTGCAGGGCGGAGAAGACGTTGCGCTGACGGTTGCAGAGGGACCGGCGCTGCACCACAGCCGCTTCGCGGCGGAAGACCGCAGACGGCTGGACGATGCTGTCGAACAGGTGCTCGGCAAGGAGAGTTGTCCGCCGTACGGCGTGGTGGTGGTGGGCACACAGACGCTGGAGCAGTCGCTCGACATCGACGCCGATTTCCTCATTACGGACCTGTGTCCAGTAGATGTTCTGTTGCAGCGCGTCGGGAGGCTTCATCGGCACGCCAGGACGGATCGAGCACGGGGCTTCGAGAAACCGCGATGCGTCGTGCTCGTACCGGAAGCCGGGCTGGAGGCGGGGCTCGACGGCTCGCTTCGGGCGCACGGACTCGGCGTTACCGATCGCGGCGGCATCTACGAGAACCTCGTCGGCGTCGAGGCCACCCGAAGGCTCGTCGACCAGCATCCGACGTGGGCCATTCCGGCGATGAACAGAATGCTGGTCGAGCGCGCGACGAACCCGGAGGCGCTGGGCGAGCTTGCCGAGTGCCTCGGGGAGCGGTGGCTGTCGCACGACCAGACGGTGGTCGGGCGGCGGGCGGCAAGAGCCGGCTTGGCCCGGAAGCACGCCCTCGCACGGGAAGAGCCATTCGACGAGAATCTGGCTTTCCCCGACCTCGACGAGAACGTGCGCAGCCGGCTGGGCGAGGATGGCCCGCGTATCGTGCTGCCCGATCCCCTGACCGGGCCGTTCGGGACTGATGTCCAGACCTTCAACCTGCCTGCTCACCTCTTCCGGCATGCACCGCCGAGCAAGGAGGACATCGAAGCCGCCCGGGCCGAGCCGGCGCAAGCCGGCGCCTTGATGCTGACGGTCGGAGGCCACCGACTGACCTACGACCGGAGGGGGGTGCGTCGGTTGGGGGCTTGACCAGCTCGCTGCGTCGTGCTACTCTGGCTGAACGTTCGAGATGCTACCAAAGCTCGCGACGAAAATCGGTCAGCAACTACGGGAATGGACTGTTTCCAGTGAAGAGGACGAAAGGGAGGTTTTGCATGGAGAATGCGAATACCGGATAACGAAACCCGAAACACAAAAACGGCCACCGAGGTGCTAGCTCGGTGGCCGTGGCACCGGTGGCCCCGTAGTTCAGTGGCTAAGACGCACCCTTTGCAAGGGTGAAGCTCCGGTTCGAAACCGGACGGGGCCTACACCAAGTGGCTGCCAGACCACTCGGCGGCGCGCTGCCGCACCCGACGGGTGCGACGCTCACGACGTGTATTGTAGTCCGAATCGGGGGTCCGGGGCGGTCCGGGGATCAGCTCGCTCTCCGAACCAGTCGGAGATTGACCCGTACGCGATGCGACCAACGCGGCCAGGGAGATCGCGACCCCGCCACTGCGGGGACAGCGCGTGAGAAGACGGTACCATGCACAACAACCTGCTCGCGGACCCTCTCATTCGGGTTCACCTGCTTGACGGCACGTCGGCGGCGATGTCGTTGCCGGAGGTGTACGGAGTGCTGGCAGTCGACCGCGTCGCGTCGTTCCCCGCCCTGCGGCCGCACCAGCGGCACGCTTGGCACGCGTTCCTGGCCCAGCTCGGCGTGATCGCGATGCATGGTTCCGGCGTGGCTGCACCGCCACGGAAGGCCGGGGAGTGGCGCACCCTCTTCCGAGAGTTGACGGCGGAGTTCAGCGACGACGAGCCGTGGCAGTTGATCGTCGACGATCCGGAGCGGCCCGCCTTCATGCAGTGTCCGGCATCGACTACGCTGGGGCAGTACCGCGGTCGGGTGGCGACCCCGGACGATCTCGATATTCTGGTGACGGCCAAGAATCACGACGTCAAGCAAGCGGCAGCGACCGGGTGCGAGGCGGACGACTGGATTCTCGCACTGATCGACCTGCAGACCATGGCCGGGTTCCTCGGGGCCGGGAACTACGGCATCGCCCGCATGAACGGTGGATTCTCGGCTCGGCCGTGTCTCGGACTGGCGCCGCACGAAGGCGGCCTGGGCGCGCACCTGTTTCATGACGTGCAGCGGATGCTGGAGGGACGTGACTCGCTGCTAGAGAGCCACCCCGACTACTACCGTCCGACGGATGGGAAGGCCCTGCTCTGGCTCGAGCCCTGGGACGGTACGGAATCGCTCGGCCTGCAGGGCCTCGATCCGTACTTCATCGAGGTCTGTCGCCGTGTGCGGTTGCGGGCTGAGGACCGAGGAATCGTGGCCTGGACCGCCGCCTCGAAGACGGTGCGGGTCGCCGCCAGAGAGGCGCATGGCGACCTGGGGGACTTCTGGACTCCGGTCAGTACGAAGGACGCCAAGGCGCTGTCGCTGTCGAGCGCCGGGTTCCGGTACGACCGCCTCGCCAGGTTGATTCTCGATCCAGACTCCTTCGAGCTGCCTGCGGCCATGAAGGCCGGTTCGACGGGGCCGGCCCGTTGGCGCGTGGTTGCCCGCGGCGTCGCCGGCGGTCAGGGGAAGACCGACGGCTACCACGAACGCAGTGACATCGCCTTCGACAACAGGACCGCGGCCGCTTTCGGGGGGCAGGAACAGCGCGACGCGTTGGCGCGCATCTCCGAGGCGCAGATCGAGGAAGTTCGCGCAATCGAGCAGGCGTTGAAGCTGGGTGTCGCCGTTGCTGCGAGCGGCGGAAAGGTCATCAGCGATCTGACCAAGGCCGACAGGATGCATGCAGGCCCCTACCTCCGGCGTCTCGACCAGGCAGTCGACGCACGGTTCTTCGGATTCCTCGAGCGCCGCTTCCTCGCGGCTGACGACGTGGCGAGGGCGGCCGAGCGGGCCGAGTTCGCGAAACGCATCATCCACGCCGCGCGAAATTTGCTCGACGAGGCCGTCGAGACCGTGCCCTGTCCGGCTGTCCGACGTCACCGGGCGCGGGCACGAGCGATCAGTGCCTTCAACGGCCAGCTCCGGGGGCCTCGGAGCGTGTTCAGCGATCAACCCGAGATCTTCCGGGCGAAGGAGAAGAACGATGCCGCTTGAAGAAGCGCCTGCAGAAACCGGAAGCACGCCAACCTCACGGAGCGTGGAGGACGTGATTCCGAGCATCGCCAAGGAGATCGCGTGTCTGGACCCGGGACCCGCCGCGGCCCTCCGCCGCGGCCCTCACCGCGGGGCTGGCGCGGCCGCGTTCTGGAAGCTGCTTGCCAAGTACAATCCTGTCGGCGCCGCCAGTAGAGAACGCGACTGGGCGGCGCTGATTCAGGCCATTGCAGTCCTGACCCCGAAGGGCCGAGACCCCAAGAAGCCGTCGGCGCATGACTCGCTTTCCATGGGTCACGCGCTACACGAAGCCGGCATCTCGGAGTTGCGCCTTGCCCGACTGCTGGCGGCTGACCCTGATTCGCGTCGGGAGTTCGCAGTCCGGGTTTGCCGACGCCTTGCGGCGGCCAAGAGCGGACCCTACCGGTTCAATCTCGTGACCCTGGGCTATTTCGTTCTGTACGGCGCGGAGAACACGGATCGCCGGATTGCCCGCGACTACTACCGCGCCGATGCCGCCGCCCGGCGCAAGTCCCGAGAGGGGGAGACACCCACCGATGCCTGATGCTCGTTTTCTCCAGATTCACAGCCTGCACGGCTACTCCGCCGTGCTGTTGAACCGCGACGACTCCGGTCTCGCCAAGCGCATCACGTACGGCGACGCGATCCGCACGCGCATTTCGTCGCAGTGCCTCAAGCGTCACTGGCGGGCGACGGACAGCGAACACGCGCTGCAGAGGATCAACGGCGCCACCGCGAGCGTTCGGTCCCGGGAGACGGTGACCCGGCGTGTGATTCAGCCGCTGGAGGCGGCCGGCCACGCTCCAGACGCCATCAAGGCGATTTCAGCAGCGTTCCAGATCGCCGTGTACGGGGACAAGGGTGACAACCGCTCGAACCGCCAGCCCCTGCTGCTCGGCGAACCGGAGATCGCCTATCTGGCCGGCGAAGCGCGCAAGATAGCACAGGACCATGGCGATGATCCCGATGCGGCCAAGGACGCGGCGGCCGAGTGGGCGAAGAAATCGAAGGCCAACATGAAGGCGTTGCGAGATGCGTGCGCCATTCCCGGAGGCATTGCCGCCGCGCTGTTCGGCCGCATGGTCACGTCCGACGTCGAAGCCAACGTCGACGCGGCGGTGCACGTCGCGCATGCCTTCACCGTGCACCGGGAAGAGAGCGAGAGCGACTACTTCACCGTGGTCGACGATCTGCAGCGGATGGACGACGATGCCGGCGCCGACCACATCGGCGAGACCGAGCTGACCTCCGGGCTGTTCTACGGTTACGTCGTGTTGGACCGGCGTACGCTGCTCGACAATCTGGGCGGCGACACGGAGATGGCCGGCGAGGTCGCTGCGCGGCTTGTCCATCTGATCGCCACGGTGTCGCCTGGAGCGAAGCTGGGACCGACCGCTCCGTACGGATACGCGGGCTGGATGCTGGTCGAGGCCGGCGATCGGCAGCCGCGCAGTCTGGCCGAGGCGTTTCGAGAGCCCTGCAAGCCCAGGAGGACGGTCGCCGAGGAAAGGGTGCGCGACTACCTGGGGAGGGTCGATGCGGCGTACGAGACTGGCGAAGTGCGGCGGTTCATGGGTCTCGACGACATCGCAATGCCGGGGGCGGAAAGAGTGCGGTCGCTCGGCGGGCTCGCATCCTGGTCGGGGGGCGTGATGCGCGAGGGCAGGGCCTGATGCGTTGGTTGCACTTGCGGCTCCATGGACCTCTCGCCGCCTTCGGCAGTGAGATGATCGACGCGCACGGCGTGATTCGGAACGTGCCCGCTCAGTCGATGCTCACCGGCCTGCTGGCCAACGCACTGGGATGGACCCGGGCGATGCGCACCGAGCATCAGGCGCTGCAGGATCGGATCGTGTTCGGCGCCGCATGGGAGCGGGACGTGATGCCGAGCCGAATGACAGATTACCAGACCGCGCAGCTCGGCAAGAACGATCGGGTCTGGACTACCCGCGGCGCTCCGGCTGGCCGGGGCGGGGGGACGGCAACTTACGTCGGGGCGCATCAACGTTGGCGGGAGTATCACGCAGACCTTCGTCTGGCCGTCGTGCTTCGGTTGGATCCCGCCGAAGCGCCCCCCACCATCGATGCTCTGGCGGCAGCTCTCGATCGGCCCGCAAGACCGCTGTACATCGGCCGGAAGTCCTGCTTGCCCTCGACCCGGATCTTCGGAGGTTGGGTGACGGACGCGCCGGACGCCCGCGCGGCCTTGCAGGTTGTCGTGCCTCCAGGCGCGAGTGGTCTTCTTGCGTTCTGGCCCGCGGCTGAGGGAGCGGCTGGCGCCGCCCGCGTCACGACCGTTACGGACGAACGCAATTGGGCCAGCGGGCTCCACGGCGGTGCACGCCGGATCTGCGAGGGCTCGATCGCGTCGTCCAGAGGCGAAGCATGAACCTGCACCTGATTCATGCGCCGCTCGACATGCGCAAGTTCAATCGCTGGGCCGGCAACCGGGGCCTGATGCGGCGTGGTTCGTTCGATCCAGGCTACGCCTTGCATGTTCTCCTGTCAGCAATGTTCGGCAAGGGCGTCGTGCAGCCTTTCCGGTTGTTCGCGTCCGAACGCCGGACCAACGCCGCACTCTACGGGTACACGGACGTGGACGAAGCCGGGTTGCGAACCACGGCGGACGCGGTCGCGCCACCGGATTGCCTCGACGTGCTCAATCCGCATCGCATGCGGTCGAAACTCATGCCGTCCCACTTTGCATCAGGACGGCGTCTCGGTTTCGATCTCCGGCTTCGACCCGTCCGTCGGCTGCGCCGAGAACTCCAGGATTCGCAGAAGGGCGGTTCGGTAGCCAAGGGCAGCGAGGTCGATGCCTTCCGGTTGGAGGTCATCCGCAGGTTTCCCTCGGGATGGTCAGAGCCAGATTTGGCTGCGGCGAAAGCCGGCGTCACCCGCGAATCGGTCTATTCGGAGTGGCTCATGGAGCGATTCGGTGATGCCGTCTCCGTGGAGGAATGCAAGCTGGCCGCATTCAGCCGGACTCGGGCCGTTCGCGGCGACAACGGAGCCCCGGAGGGCCCGGACGCGATTCTGCAAGGGACGTTCGCCGTTTCGAACGGAGAGACGTTCGCGGGGCTCCTGCGAAACGGCGTGGGGCGGCACCGCGCCTACGGCTACGGCATGCTGCTCCTGCGGCCGCCGAACCGTGCTGTACCGGAGCGGTAGATGCTCAAGGGACGCCTGGGACTCGAGACGGCCCGGATTCCACATGCCGACAGAGCGGGGCTTCTGTGGCTCTCCCGCGGCGCGCTGACTGCGCGCGACGGCACGCTCTCGTTCGAGCGCGGCCAGGAGGCGGCGGAGAACGATCCTCTGGAACCGGGGCACTACGCCATCCCGTTTCAGAGCGTGTCCATGATTCTGCTCGGTCCCGGGTCGACCGTCAGCCACGACGCCCTGCGGCTGCTCGCGAGGCACGGTACCGCGCTGGCGGCGGTCGGCGAGGACGGCGTGCGTTGCTACACGGCGCCGCCACTGATCGCCGACCGCTCGGGACTCGCGCGACGACAAGCCCGAGCCTGGGCCGATGCCGGCACCCGTCTTCACGTTGCTCGACGCATGTACGCCTGGCGCATGGGCGAGGTACTGCCTCACAGCGACATAGCGGTGCTGCGGGGCATCGAAGGCGCCAGGATGAAGGAGACGTACCGCTTGACGGCGACGCAGATCGGCATCGACTGGCGGGGACGGCGCTACGATCGCGCTCGGCCGGCTGACAACGACCTGCCCAACCAGGCGTTGAACCACGCCGTGAGCGCGGTCGAGGCGGCAGCCGCGATCGCCGTGTCCGCGACGGCCACGCTGCCGCAGCTCGGGTTCATCCACGAGGATTCAGGGCAGTCGTTCGTGCTCGACATCGCCGATCTGTTTCGAGACTCCGTGACGATCCCGGTGGCGTTCCGCGCCGCCAAGAAGGCAATGAGCGGGGGCGCCAGTCAGAACATCGAGCGCGTGACGCGGCGCGAGTGCGGGCGCACACTGAGCCGTGAACGGACGATCCACAGGATGATCGACCGCATCAAGGCCCTGTTCGACGAAACGGAGGAGCCGTCGCTGCCGGACCGGTGAAGATCATGCCCATGACCGTGGTCGTCACCCGTGACGTCGAGCCGAGGTACCGTGGCTTCCTCGCATCTGCAATGCTCGAGATTGCCCCGGGCGTGTACGTGTCGCCAGATCTCTCAACCGGCGTGCGAGAGCGTGTCTGGGCGGTGGTCGAAGACTGGTTCACGACCTTGGGAAACGGCGCCGTCGCCATGATCTGGCGCGACGGGGCTGTCGATGGAGGCTTGGCGCTGCGACATCTCGGCGATCCGCCAAAGGAGATCCGCGATGCCGACGGTGTTCTCCTCGTCAAGAGGCTGTGACCTTGCCGAGGCTCCGCCGGCTGCTCCTTGACAATTGAATCGAGACGACACACGCTGTCAATAATCTGACAGAGGCTTCCCCGCACACGCGGGGATGGACCCGCTCGCCCTCCAGGCCGTACGGGTGAGGCTCGGGCTTCCCCGCACACGCGGGGATGGACCCCGCGGCTAGGACCGGAAGGGCCAGCCGCGTAGGGCTTCCCCGCACACGCGGGGATGGACCCCCCGAGGAGCCGACCGATGCCCGGAACCCCCAGGCTTCCCCGCACACGCGGGGATGGACCCGGCCGCCTCGGAGCGCTGCCAGGCCCGCCGCTGGCTTCCCCGCACACGCGGGGATGGACCCCGTGGGTGTAGGAGACCGAGAGCGCCGAAGACGGCTTCCCCGCACACGCGGGGATGGACCGTGGGGGGGGGGACCCCCATCTGACGGCACCGGGGCTTCCCCGCACACGCGGGGATGGACCCCTGGTCACCGCGTGCCGGAAGTGCAACTCGGCGGCTTCCCCGCACACGCGGGGATGGACCCTTCCATTTCCAGTAGGTGTCGCCCCGGCGGATGGCTTCCCCGCACACGCGGGGATGGACCCCCCATTTGCGGACGATGCGCCCGACGTACACCGGCTTCCCCGCACACGCGGGGATGGACCCAGAGCGGCTGGCTCTGCGCCTCTCCCCCGGACGGCTTCCCCGCACACGCGGGGATGGACCCGGCTGCGGGACCTAAAGACAACAGGGGGGGCAGGCTTCCCCGCACACGCGGGGATGGACCCCTCACGGCGCGAGCCCCTGGGCGTGGCGTTCGGGCTTCCCCGCACACGCGGGGATGGACCCACGCCCACCACGTGCACTTCGTCCGCGTCGAAGGCTTCCCCGCACACGCGGGGATGGACCCACGAACGGCACTAGCCCAAGTTTACCAGCCACGAATCTAAACTACTGCAACAAGGCGGCTTACGCCGACAAAAATCCTCGAGTGGCACTACAAGCCTGCGCAAACCGGTGAGGTCGGTCAGATGAGCGTCTTGCGAACGCCCCCGGGGTGGGGGTCGACGCCGAGGGTGCCGTAGATGTCCCGCTGCTCGGGTTCGGCTTGCGTGGCCGTGCGCACATGCAGCGTGCGCCCGTCGGGGCGGCGGAAGGTGGCGGTGACGCGCTGCTGGCCGTCGAGGATGCGGCGCAACGTGGTCCAACCGGCGGGGTTGCCGTGCCCGCGCAGTCGGGTGCGGATGACCTGCACGAGCTGGTAGGCGATGACGGTGATGAACAGGTGACCGTCAGCCCGCCGCGGCTTGTGGTGGTAGATGGGGCGCAGGCCGAGTTCGGACTTGAGGGCGCGGAAGACGGCCTCCACGTCGGTGAGGGTGGTGTAGGTGCGCCACAGGGCGTCTTCGTCCCAGTCGGTCTCGCTGCTGCGCAGGCAGTAGACCCCCGGATGGGTGGCCATCGAGCCGTCCTGGGGACGGCGGGTCCAGGTGACGGCGACGGCCTTGTTGCCGGTCTCGTCGGCGGTGACGGCAATCTGGTAGTGCAAGGCGACGCGGGAATGCTTCGTCTTCAATCGGCCGATGCGCTGCCACACCTGGTCGAGTCGCTT
Organism: Vicinamibacterales bacterium; assembly: GCA_965215105.1. Classification (GTDB taxonomy): domain Bacteria; phylum Acidobacteriota; class Vicinamibacteria; order Vicinamibacterales; family UBA8438; genus JAJEEA01. Next base: position 2,271,664 of record OZ244051.1, on the reverse strand, counting down.
GTGGGCGCGGGGGCGCGCCAGCCCCTCGTGGAGTTGGGTCAGGGCGGTCTCGAAGCGGGTGGCGAAACGCTCGATGATGGCCCGTTCCTTGTTGGCCCGCTCCTCGGAGTAGCAGTACAGGCGCACCTCGTCGGGGTCGTTCGAGACCACCTTGTGCAGGTGCACGGTCTGGTTGGACCGGGTCCGGACCGACACGGCGGCCTCGGCGTCGAATTGCCGGTGGCGTTCGCGGCTGACGACCAGATAGCGGTAGCCGTGGTCGCGCAACCACGTGATGCAGGCTTCGGTGGCGACGCCACGGTCCATGACCACGAGGGCGCCGGCCGGTGCGTCGAGCGCCTCGAGCATGTCGGCCAGGGTGCGCTGTTCCCGGACGTTGCCGGCGAAGACCTTGGAGCGGCGGACGAAGCCGCTGGCGTCGAGCATGAGGCCCAGGGTCAGCAGCGGACAGTCGCTACGCTTCTCCTTCGAGTGCCCCCGCTGCGCCTGTGGCTGCTCGCTCGCCTCGCCTTCGAAGTAGGTGTTGGTCAGGTCGTAGAGGGTCACCGTCGGCTGCAGGTCGAACAGCCCCATCGCACGGTCGAACAGATGCGCCTCGATCGCCTCGCGATGCTTCACCAGGGCGTCCGAGGCGCGGTAGAGCTGCATCGCGCCGACGGTCTCGAAGTCGACGCCGAGCAACTCTCCGAGGCCGCTGCGTTCTTGCAGCCAGCGGTGCGTCGCCCGCTCCGAGGCGGGCTGGGCGAGACGCCCGACGATGACGCCGGCCGCCGCCGCGCGCAGGGCGCGGTTGACGCCGAGGTCGGCGAGCAGGGCCGGCAGGCCCAATTGCTCCAGCGCCCACAGACCGACCTGCTCGACGCCGACGCTGCGCGGGCGGACCAGGCGCAGCGAGTCGACATCAAGGGGCTGCACGTCGGTCGGTCCGGTCGGAGTGCCGCTCGCCTGCCCGCCACGGACGACCAACTGGCTGGCGATGCGCTGGGCTTCGTGTTCGACGGTTTGGGGGCCATCGGCGACCAGGGGCGCTTGGCCGGTCAAGATGTCGTCGATGCGGGCGCACAACTGCGGCCATTGGGCCTGGGGGATGTCGAAGTGGCGCCCGAGATTGAGGAGAGTGCGCTGCCGGACGGCGTTTCCGACGCGCTCGGAGTGCACCAAGCGATGGGAGAAGTAGGGCTTTCCGTCCTGGGTCCGCCGGGTTTGTGTGCGTCGAATGAACACGCTGCCGAGGATAGCGGGCGCCCTTGCCGGAGTCAATCCTTTCTGAAAATTATGGCACTACATCGCGCGCCGTCAAGGCTCGATCCTTTAGAATCAACAACTTACAGATATGGGAATCCCGAAAAGCAGCCGAAATCGGCCAAATAGCCGGTCAACTTGGTAAACTTGGGCTAGCAACCTGCCCGTGGAGACGGCTTCCCCGCACACGCGGGGATGGACCCGGCTGGCAGTCGAGCCCCGCCCCCGCGTGCACGGCTTCCCCGCACACGCGGGGATGGACCCGCCGCCGAACCCGCCGTTCGCTTCGTCGAGCTGGCTTCCCCGCACACGCGGGGATGGACCGTCGACCACCACACGGTGGAGAAGGCGATCCGCTGGTTCCGGCAGCGGCTGAGGTAGGCGTGGTCGGTTCGGCGGGTTTGCTGCGGGGCTTCGGTCGAGGCGACGATCGCCCGTGCGAGGGTTTCGAGGCGCTGGTCGCGCCCGGCGAGCCGTTCTCGACGGCAGGAAGGCCCTCGCCCTGGTGCTCTGGCTCAAGCCGGGAAAACGTCGTCGATCTGGAGGTCCAGGTCCTCGAGCAGCGGCGTGCGGAGGGTGTCCCGGCGACCGAAGGTGTCGGTGAGCTCGAGTTCGCCGTTGCGTTGCCGATGAACGGCGACGGTCTCGGCCATCGGGTCGAGTACCCAGTACTCGATCACTCCGTGTCTGCCGTAGAGTTCGTGCTTGTACCCCAGGTCCCGGTCGGCGGTGGATGGGGAGAGTATCTCGATCACGAGGTCGGGGGCCCCCCGCACGTTCTCGGCGGTGATCATGTGCTCCCGTTCTCGGGAGATGAACAGCAGGTCGGGCTGCACGACGTCGGTGTCCGACAGCACCACGTCGAAGGGGGCGTAGAACAGCTCGCCTGGTGCGTGCTCGTCGATGAACTGGGTCAGCTTGTAGCCGAGCCGCCTTTGCACCCTTTGGTGCGTCGTGTTCGGAGCGGGAACCATCATCAGATCGCCGTTCAGCAGTTCGTAGCGCTCGTCGTCCGGTGTGGCGCAGTAGTCCTCGTAGGTCAGATTGACGGTGCTTTCCGTGGTGGCCATGTGGGTGCGTCTCCCGTTGTGCTGGTGATCGGGAGCCTCATCATAGCGTGTCAGTGCGTGTTCCGCCGCTGGCGGCCCTTCGAGACCCGTCCGGCCTTGGCGTGGTGCGCGACGTCGCTCCGCCGCCGGTGCATCGACCCTCACTCGCCGGCCGGCGGCGCCGGCATCATCCGCTCGAGGGTCGTGGGATGCTCCATTCGGGCAGTCGGGCGCGTCCTCGGGTCCCGGGGATCGATCAGGGAGACCCCGAGTCGACCACCCTTCGTCAACGCCCCGCCGTCGTGCGGTTCACGAGCAGCAGGTCGTGGATGCCCCGTCGGTCCGTGCCGCGGAGGGATGACCGCCGGCGACCGACTTGTCGAGCTGGCCGGCGTCCCCAGACTTGACGTACCACTCCCAGCGCGCCCCGTCGGGGTCGGCGATCCAGGTCTCCGTCTTCTCGGCGTAGCAGCAGACGGTGTCCTCGACGCCGGTCGTCTCGAGGCCGGCCCCGCGCAGGCGCCGCTCGGCCGACGCGACCTCCTCGGGCGTCTCCACCTCGACGCCCAGGTGATTGAGCGTCGCCCCCTCCGGACCCTCGAAGAGGACCAGCTTCAACGGCGGATCGGCGATCGCGAAGTTGGCGTAGGCCGGCTTGATCTTCGCCGGGGCGGTGTCGAACAGGCGGGAGTAGAACGCGACGGCCTTGTCGAGGTCGGTCACGTTGATGGCGAGCTGTACTCGGGACATGGCGTGCTCCTTCGAGATGGGGTGGCGGAGGCGCCCGGGGTCGCGCTCGCAGTCCGCGCGCCTCACCGGAATCGATGCAGCAGTGGCTCTCGCCACTCTACTCGCTCCTGGAGACTGCGGAGCGCGAGACGCTCCCCCGAGCCTCCGCCCCGGCGGCTACCGGCGGGATGCCGCCTCGTTCCCCGTGATGATGGCGTCGCGCAACTGCGAGGAGATGTCCGCGACGTGGCCCGGCGAGTGGGGCAGCAGGATGGTGTTGGCCTTCGACGACTGGCCGATGTCCTTGAGCATGTCGAAGTACTGCGTCATCAGGATCAGGTTCATCACGTCCTGCGGCGACGTGCCGGGCACCGTCCGCTGGAACTCGTCCACCGACTCGCGGAGCCCCTCGACGATGGCCTGCCGCTGGTCGGCCACGCCCTTGCCGGACAGGGCCTTCGCCTCGGCGTCGGCCTCGGCCGCCTTCACCTGCATGATCTTCTCGGCCTCGCCCTTCTCGGTCGCCGCCGCCCGCATCCGCTGCGCGGCGTTGATCTCGTTCATGGCCTCCTTGACCTTGGCGTCGGGGTCGATGTCGGTCACCAGGGTCTTGACGATGCCGTAGCCGAAGTCGTCCATCACCTGCGACAGCTCGGCCTTGACCGCCCCGGCGATCTCGTCCTTCTTCTCGAAGACGTCGTCGAGCTTGATCTTGGGCACCCGCGCCCGCACGACGTCGAAGACGAACGCCTTGATCTGGTTGACGGGGTCGTCGAGCTTGTAGAACGCGTCGTACACCTTGTCGGCGAGCACGAAATACTGCACGGAGACGATGACGCGGACGAAGACGTTGTCGCGGGTCTTGGTCTCGACCTCGACGTCGAGCTGCTGCACCCGCAGGTTGACGGTGCCGGCGACCTTCTCGATGAACGGGACCCTGATGTGAAGGCCCGCCTCGGCGAGGCGGTCGAACTTGCCGAGCCGCTGCACGACGGAGACGGTCTGCTGCTGGACGATGAAGAAGAACGGGCCGACGGTGGCGGCGAAGTGGTCGCGTCTCGGCATCAGGCTGGGCATGTGCGTGTCTCCCTGCTGCGACGGTCTCCGCGGTGCGCCCCGGCGCCGTCGTTCCACGACGAGCGGGGCGGCCCGTCCGTCGCCTCAGGAAGAGATACGCCGTGGTCCCCGGTTTGTTCGCCGGTGACCGACTGGAACGGGGCCCGGCGGGGGATGCGCTCACGAGCCGCTCGGATCGGCAAACGGCGGTGGACCTCTCCGTCGGTGAGCGCGTGCGACGGCCGGGCGACTCCGAGTTGCGGGCGCGGCCCCGCCGACCGCCCTCGTACGCAAGCGGGGGGCGACTCCCCCCGCGACGCGCCTCACCGGGGATCTGCTCCCCCGCGACGCGCTTCACCGGGGATCGACTCCCCCCGCGACGCGCTTCACCGGTGACTTGCTTCCCCCCGACGCGCCTCACCGGGGATCGGCCGGCACCGGCAGGTCCGCCGGCCGCCAGCGAGGCGGCGCCACGAACCCCTGCCGTCCCGCCGGGAACGGCGGCACGTGGACGTCCGGCTGCAGCGCGCGGAACGCCCGGGCCTTGTCCAGCAGCCGCGCCACCGCCTCGGGATGGTCGCCGGCGAGGTTCGACGTCTCGTGGGGGTCGTCGACGATGTCGAACAGCTCGACCCGGGACCGCGCCGCCGCGTCCGGACCGGTGAGGGCCGGCCCGATCACGACGAGCTTCCACCGGGGCTCGGTCACGCTGACCTGCTCGACCGCGGGGTCGAGCTGCGCGATGAACGAGTAGAGGTCGCGGTCGAGCCGTGGCTGCTCGCCCCTGAGCACGGCACCGACGTCCACGCCGTCCAGCGGGCGCTCCTCGGGCGGGTCCAGCCCCGCCATCGCCAGCACCGTCGGGAGGACGTCGATGTAGGCGACGGGCGCGTCGACCTCGCGTCCGCCCGCGATCCCGCCGCCCGGCCATCGCGCCGCCGCCGCTACCCGGGTGCCGCCTTCGAAGACCGTCCCCTTCGAGCCCCCGAACGGACGGTTGTCGCCGACCCCGACCACGCCGCCGTTGTCGGAGAAGAACAGGACGAACGTGTCGTCCGCGACGCCGTGGTGGTCGAGGCGGTCGAGAATCCGGCCGATGCCGGCGTCCAGGGCCCGGTTCATGGCCGCGGTGACGCGCCGGTTCCGCGTGCGCCGGTCGGCCGGCGGCTCGCGCGCGGCCGCCGTCGCCACCCGCCAGTCGCGGGGCAGGTCTATGCCGGGGAGGTCGCCGAACAGGGCGAGGTCCGGCTCCTTGGCCTGGAACGGCGAGTGGACCGCGCCGAACGGCACGTACAGCAGGAACGGCTCGGCGTCCGCGGCATGGTCGTCGATGAACCGGACCGCGTGCCCGGCGATGAGGTCGGTGGCGTAGCCCGGCTCGTCGACCGACTCGTAGCCGTGCTGCCAGTCTCGCTCTCCTTCGCGCTCGTGCGTGAAGTAGTCGATGGCGCCGTTGTAGTGGCCGGCGAACCGGGTGAAGCCGCGGCGCAGCGGGTGGTAGTGCACCGATGTGTGGCCGAGGTGCCACTTGCCGAAGACGGCGCGGTGCCGGTAGCCGGCCTCGGCCAGCAGCTCGGGCAGGGTCGTCTCCGCGAGATCCATCCCGAAGTCGCGCCAAGGGGGAATCACCGCCCGCATCAGGCCGAACCGGATGGGATAGCGCCCTGTCATCAGCCCCGCCCGAGTGGGCGAGCAGACCGGGGCGGCGTAGAACCGGCCGAGGGACACGCCCTCGTGGGCCAGGTGGTCGATGTTCGGGGTGGCGAGGTCGCCGCCGTTGAAGCCGACGTCGCGCCGGCCGAGGTCGTCGGCGACGATGATGACGATGTTGGGTCGGGCGGGGGCGGCAGCGGGCTGCGCGTTCGCCGCGGGGACCGCCTGAAGCGCAATCAGTACGCCCGCCGCCGTGGCCACGGCGTTCCGGAGTGGCTTGGTCATCGGCGCAGTTTACCCCTTCCGGGCTTCCCGCCGCGTTCGGGAGCTCGTGGCGAACCCCGCGCCCGGAGAGCGCCGGCAGATCGCCGAGGCGCCCGCGTGGCAAGGCGCGACGAGGGCGAATACTTGCTGTGAAACCACACCTCGCGTCTCATTGATGTCGAGGTGACCGGACCCCGGCATGACGGTTGGGGCATACGCAACCGAGGGGCGACACAGCCACGCGGGATGCATCGCCGTCCGAGTGCAGCGGGCCTTTCGCCACGGGCTCCCGGCGCCACGGGCTCCTGGGGCGGGCGGGCCGCGGCCGGATTGCGTCTCGGCCGGCGCAGGTGTACCCTGCGGCTAGACGCATGGGTTCGTTCGGGACGGCAGGAGGTCAGGGCATGAGATTGCTGTCTGTCGGCGTCGCGGCTCTCGGCGTGCTGCTGGCGGGGGCGGGGGTGTCGGCGCACCACTCGTTCTCGGCCGAGTTCGACATCGACCAGCCGGTCACCCTGAAGGGCACGCTGACCGAGCTGGAGTGGGTGAACCCGCACGGGTGGATCCACATGGACGTCGCCGGTCCCGACGGCGAAGTGGTGAACTGGGCCGTCGAGCTGGGCAATCCGACCGCGCTGCTGAGACGCGGCCTGCGGCGGAGCGACTTCCCGCCGGGCCTGGAGATCGTGGTCGAAGGCTACAAGGCCAAGGACGCGACGCCGACCGCCAACGGCATCACCATCACGTTCCCCGACGGCCGCAACCTGTTCGCGGGCTCGTCGGGAACGGGCGCGCCCGAGCCGAACCGCTAGGAGTTGCGCCGCAGGCTGCAGACTCCGGCGGGATTGGCTGGGCGGCGAGCGGAGTCGAAGGTGGCGATGGGCGGGCCGGGAGTCTGCGCCGCGGCACGGCACGGAGGCTCGGTTGGGGTGCCCAGCCTTCAGGCGAACGATGGGCGGGCAGGAACCCGTGGCCCCGCAGAATGGCGCGGGCTCCCGTCGGCAACGCATGGGCCGGGGAGCCGCAGGCGACGGGCTCCGTGCGGCGAGCCCGGGAGCCCTTGCGTCTCGCGCGTGGCGCCCTCTTCGAGGCCCCGGCGGCGCAGGGTTGGCGCAATGCAGTCGGCGTGTCCGGAGCGCGCAGGGCAGTCGGGGGCGGAGTTGCTGATGACTACTGTCGGCCGTTTCTTGCGAGGATGCGGTGAGTCGGTTCTCGTGCTGAGCCTGCTCGTCGTCGGGGCGGGCGCCGGCCAGGCCCAGTCGGCCGAGTCCGCGGAGGAGGCCTACGTCCCGTCCCGGACCAGCGACGGCCGGCCCGACCTGCAGGGCATCTGGCAGGCGCTGAACACCGCCGCCTGGGACCTCCAGGACCACGGGGGCAGCCTCGGCGTCCCCGCCGGCCAGGGCGTCGTGGTGGGCGGCGAGATCCCCTACCAGCCGTGGGCTCTCGAGCAGAAGCAGCGGAACTTCGAGAACCGGGCGACGGCCGACCCCGAGACCCGGTGCACCATGCCGGGGGTGCCGCGCATCACCTACATGCCCTATCCGTTCCAGATCCTGCAGTTCTCCGACCGGGTGCTCATCCTCTACGAGTACGTCCACGCCACCCGGACGGTGTACATGGACGGGACGCCGCACCCCGAGGGGCACATCGACTTCTGGATGGGCGACTCGCGGGGCCGCTGGGAGGGGGACACCCTGGTCGTCGACGTGATCCACTTCAACGACGAGACGTGGTTCGACCGGGCCGGCAACTTCCACAGCTCGGCCCTGCACGTGGTGGAGCGCTACACGCCGACCGGCCCCGACCACCTGCTGTACGAGGCCACCATCGAGGACCCGGAGGTGTTCACGCGGCCGTGGACCATCCGCATGCCGCTCTACCGGCGGCAGGAGGCCGACGTCCAGCTTCTCGAGTACGAGTGCTACGCCTACGCGGAGGAGGACCTGGCGGTCGGGGCGCGGCCGCAGTGAGGCCCGGGAGCCGGCGGTGAAGTCCGCTTCGCACCGCGGAGGCAGGGTGCATGGCTGCTCGAGTGCGGCCGGGGCGGTCGTCACGGCTCGTCGCCGCCCCGGGGACGCCGGTTCGGTCCGGCGCCTGCTGGAAGAGGGCATTCGGGTGTCGTCACGGGCTCGTCACCGCCGCGGGGACGCCGGACGGTCGTGATGGACCGGCACGAGGACGCTGACGGAGATGACCTCGCCACGCGCCAGGCGCAGAAGCCGCCGATGACGGGCTGTACGTGAGCGTAGTTGGCCGACCTCGTGTCGATTACTGTCGTGAGCTCCGGGAGGGACTCGGAGAGAGGCGCCGACGATGAAGAGCAGATACACGGTCTGGAGTGTCCTGGCTGCCGCGGGCCTGATCGCGGCCGCCCTGCCGCCGTCCCCCGCCCTCGGGCAGTCGACGTCCGCGGCCGGCGCCGGCGTGGAAGCCGCGGCGGAGACCGCGTCTGCGGCCGCCGGGGCCGGCCAGTCGGTCGGGTCGGCGTGGTCGCCGCCCCGCACCGCCGACGGCCGCCCCGACATGCAGGGCTACTGGGACGGGGGGCCGGCCAACGCCTCGCACAGCATCGAGGACGGATGCTGCGATCCAATCCACGCGCGCATGCAGAGCCGCGGTCCCGAGCGCCTCGGGCTGCCGTTCCAGTTGATCGTCGACCCGCCGGACGGGCGCATCCCCTATCAGGCGTGGGCGGCGGAGCGGCGCACCGAGATGCTCTACGACATGGAGACGCCCACCGAGCTGGCCCACATCGACCCCGAGGACCGGTGCCTGCTCCTCGGCGCCCCGCGCAGCAACTACCGCGGCGACCTGGAGATCCGCCAGAACGACGGCTACGTCGTGATTCAGTACGAATGGGCCCACGCCTACCGGATCATCCCGACCGACGGGCGCCCGCACGTGGGCGGCGCCATCAGGATGTACAACGGCGACTCCCGCGGCCGCTGGGACGGCGACACGCTCGTCGTCGAGGTGACCAACTTCAACGACGAGCCGTGGCTCGATTCCCACGGCAGCTTCTACAGCGAGAACCTGCGGGTGGTCGAACGCTACACGCTCCTCGACGACGACACCCTGCGCTACGAGGCGACCCTGGAGGACCCCACCGTCTTCACGAGGCCGTGGACGCTGCGGTTCGACATGGGGCGCATCGGGCGGGACGGCGAGTACGAATTCTTCGAGGAGGCCTGCTCCGAGGGCGTCACCAACGAGCACCGGCTGGCCGCGGGGCGGCAGGCGGTGGCGCGGGGTGAACGCTACATCCACACCCACGAGGGGCCTTGAGCCATGTTCCACGCCGCGCTGACGGGATGTCCCGGCTTCCTGCCGGGGCCGCCCGCCGTCTCCATCGTGGTCGAGGACCACTGGAGCGAGGTGGCCGAGGTCGTGCCGCGCGACCGGTTCTCGCCGGTGCGCATCGCGGCCGGCCTCGAGGTGGGGCCGGTGCCCCCGCCGCGGGCGGCTCGCCGCGAATACGCCACGCCGCTGCTCGGGGCCAGGGTCGTCGTCGACCCGCCGGCCGCGGGTCGACCGTGATCCGATTCTCGCCGGGTCCGGCACGTCCAGCGGCCGTCCCGCCCCACCGGCCGCTGCGAATCGTTCCGCGAGCCACGATAACGGGCACTTGGGAGTAGCGAAGTTCACCGAGGGCGCCCGGCCGATTCCCCGGCCGGCGCCCGGCGACACGGCAAGGTGATTCCCGTCGAGCGTACTTGCCGTCAAGGAGCAGTCATGCACGCACGCCGCTTTGTCCCGTTCTTCATCGTCGCCCTGGGGCTGTTGGCGCCGGCCGTCTTCCCGGCCGCCGCCCACGCCCAGGACCCGGACGCGTTCGTCCCCGTCACCGACGCCATGCTGCAGGACCCCGACCCCGAAGACTGGCTGATGTGGCGGCGCACGCTCGACACGCTGGGCTACAGCCCCCTCGACCAGATCGACCGCGGCAACGTCGGCGACATCCGCATGGTGTGGACGCGGGCCCTGGGGCCGGGGCTGCAGCAGGGGACCCCGGTGGTCTACGACGGGGTGATGTACATGCCGAACCCGCGCGACGTCATCCAGGCCCTCGACGCGGTCACCGGCGACCTCATCTGGGAGTACAGGCGCGACCGGCCCGACGACCTCGCCGAGTACATGATCGGCAGCCTCACCGACACCAACCGCAACATTGCGATCTGGGGCGAGCTGATCATCGACACGAGCGGCGACGACTACATCTTCGCCCTCGACGCGAAAACCGGCGAACTGGTGTGGGAGACCGAGGTCCTCGACTACCGCGTGCATCCCGCCAACCAGACCTCCGGCCCCATCGTCGCCGACGGCAAGGTGGTGTCGGGCCGGAGCTGCGCGCCGAAGGGCGGCCCCCACGCCTGCGTCATCGTGGCCCACGACGCCATGACCGGCGAGGAGCTGTGGCGCCGCCGCCTCATCCCCGGCCCCGGCGAGCCCGGCAACGAGAGCTGGGGCGCCGTTCCCTTCGAGGAGCGGAAGCACGTGGGCTCGTGGATGGTCCCGAGCTTCGACCCCGAGCTGAACCTCGTCTACGTGGGCACGTCGGTCACCTCGCCGGCGCCCAAGTTCATGATCGGCGGGACCGACCTGAAGCACCTGTACCACAACTCGACCCTCGCGCTGGACGCCGACACCGGCGACATCGTCTGGTACTACCAGCACCTGAACGACCACTGGGACCTCGACCATCCGTTCGAGCGGCTGCTCCTCGACACCGCGGTGGCCCCGGACCCCGCCGTCGTGCCCTGGATCAACCCCGGGCTGCAGCCGGGCGAGGTGCGGAGGGTCATGACCGGCATTCCCGGCAAGACCGGCATCGTCTACACCCTCGACCGCGCCACCGGCGAGTTCCTCTGGGCCATGCCCACCACCGCCCAGAACGTGGTCAGCGGCATCGACGGCGCCACCGGGGCGGTCACCGAGAACGCCGAGCTCGTCTTCGAGCGCGAGGGGCAGGACATGCTCATCTGCCCCAGCTTCGTGACCGGAGGCAAGGACCACGAGGCCGGCGCCTACAGCCCGCTGACGGGCCTGATGTACTACCCGCTGCGCAACGTGTGCGCGCGCATGATGGCGACCACCGAGGGCGGGCTGACCCTCTACAACCTCGCCCAGCGCCAGCAGATCGCGCCGGGCACCGACCAGGTCGGGGCGGTGTACGCCATCTCGGCCGAGACCGGCAACACCGCGTGGGTCTACGAGCAGCGGGCCGGCACCACCTCGCTCATCGCGACGGGCGGCGGGCTCGTCTTCGGCGGCGACGGCAACGGCCGGTTCCGGGCCCTCGACCAGGAGACCGGCGAGTCGCTGTGGGAGATCAACCTGGGGACGTCGGTCACCGGCTTCCCCATCACCTACGCGGTCGACGGCAAGCAGTACGTCGTCGCGAGCACCGGATCGTCGCTGAGCTCGCGCGACAACATGCGCCTGACCCCGGAGCTGCGGCCGAGCAACGGCAACAACATCTTCGTGTTCGCCCTGCCGTAGCCCGGAGAGCGTCGCCTGGCGGCGGGGCCGCCGCCCCGCCGCCCCCGACCAACTCGTCCAGGCGTTCGGGCCCTTCCGCGGCGCCGCCTTCCGACACCGGTGGGCGGTCGGGGGCGCCGACGGCATCACCCCTGCCGCGCCCAGCGCGGGAAACCGACGAAGACGGGCCGCGCCCGGGTGCAGTTGGCAACTCCAATCGAATTGTCCTGACGTGACGTCCTGCAGGGCCCTGTTCAAGCTGATCGGCGGTGGCATCATCGTCCTCGCCTTCGCGTTCTGGCAGACCCTCGGGGTCTGCCTCAGGCGGTGGTTCCCCCTCGCGGCCCGGCGCTACGCGAACCGGGTCACGTCCCTCGGGTGCCGGGCGTTCCTGCGCCACTGGGGAGTCACCGTCACCCTCAGGAACGCGCGCCACGTCGCGCCCGGGCAGGCGTATCTCTACGCCGTCAACCACCTTTCCTATCTGGACATCCTCGTCCACGGGGCCCTCTTCCCCTCGACGTTCGTCACGTCGCGGGAGATGCACGGGACCCCCTTCCTGGGACACATCTGCCGCTTCGCCCAGTGCTTCTTCGTGGACCGCATCAGCCGGAGGCGGCTCGCGCAGGAGATAAGGGGCGTCGCCGCCCTCCTCGAGAGCGGCGTCCCCGTGACCCTCTTCGCGGAGGGCGCGGCGAGCGACGGGGCCGGGGTCGAGCCCTTCAAGAGCCCCCTGTTCAAGGCCTGCGCGGTGGCGGGAGTCTCCGTGCTGCCCCTGACCCTGAACTACCGGGCCCTCGACTCGGTTCCCGTCGGCCCCGGGAACCGCGACGACGTCTGCTGGTACGGGGGCATGGCGTTCTTCCCCCACGTCTGGCGCCTGCTCCACCACCGCCGCATCGAGGTGGAGGTCGTCGTCTCCCCGCCCATTGCCGGGGCCGATTACCGGGAGCTGTCCGAGAAGGCCCGCGAAGCCATCGCAGGCTCGTACGTCTCGCTCGCCTAGCAAAGCGATTGGAGGCGCCGCCGACCGGCCGGCGGCGTGCTCGGCGATGCAGAGGCGGGTCGGGGGAGTGACGTGGCGGAACCGCGCCGGCGGTCCCACCATGCAGTGAGCGGAATATGACACGATGCGGACGAGTGCCCGCGCGATACCGGTGGGAGAACGTCCGTCCTCGGTCCTGCACCCTCTGGCGATCGTGGGTTCGACATGACACAATGGCCGGGATGGCTGCATCGATTCCCCCGGCAACCAGACGCGCCGCACGCGTCGTCAGGCCGAGCGCGCCGCCGCCGACCGCCGCCCCGGACTTTCCCGGCTGCGACCCCGTCTCCCTGCCGACCTGGGACGACGTGTGGGCCTACGACGGGCGCATCGAGTACTGGCTGCGCGAGACGGGGACAGCCTGGGTGATGCGCGACGCCGGCCCCGTCCACGAGAACGCCCCGAACCTGCTGAGCGAGCTGCTGACCCGCATGTGTCTGGAGCGCGGGTCGCGCTTCCTCCTGGCCGGGGCCGTCTACGTGATGGAGCGGGACGAAGACGGCCGGCCGCGGCAGGTGCTGGTGGCCGACCAGACCATCTACCTGGACCGGAGCGTCTGGCGGCCGCGCGACCCCGCCATCGTGCTGGGGGTGGACCCCCTGCCGGACGTGATCCTCGAAGTGGATCACACCACCGACGTCCGGCGCAACAAGCTGCCGGTGTACGAGGCGTGGGGGTTTCCCGAGGTGTGGGTGGACACCCCTGACGAGCTGTCGCCGAACCGCCCCCGCGGCCTGCGGCCGGGCCTGACGATCTACGTGCTCGACGACGGCCGCTTCCGGATCGCGGACGAGAGCCGGGCGTTCCCCACCTGGACGGCCGCGCAGCTCCACGCCGCCCTGAACGAGAGCCGCCTCAGTCCGCGCACCCTCGCCGACCTCATCCGGGTGGGCCGGCGGCTCGGCCGGCAGGAGGGCACCACCCCCGACGACGACCCCCAGCTCGGCCACCACCGCCGGCAGGCCCACGACGCCGGGCTCCGGGCGGGCCGCGCGGAAGGCCGCGCCGAGGGCCTCACACGAGGGCGGGCCGAAGGTCTCACGCAGGGGCGGGCCGAGGGTCTCACGCAGGGGCGGGCCGAGGGCATCGTTCGCCACCGGACGTTCCTCGGCCGGCTGGCCGCGCAGAAGTTCGGGCCGCACGCCGCGGAGCGGATCGCCGACCTCCTGACCGGCATCGAGGACCCCGATCGCCTCGCCGCGGTCGGCGACCTGATCATCGCGTGCGACGACGGCGACGAGTTGCTCTCCCGCCTGTCATGAGACGTCTCGCTCGCGCAGGTCGAGCCCTCATGAGCGGCGTTCGGCGGCCGCCTCGCCGGATCAGCCGTCGCGCCTGGCCGACTAGATACAGGGGCGGCGACAGCAGGTCAGCGCAACGGTTCGGTTACGGCATCCCAGGACCGGAGTCGCCCCTTCGCGAGACTATTTCGTCTCCAGCCGGCGGATCTTGACGTTCCGGAACGCGACCGGGTCGCCGTGGTCCTGGATGGCGATGTGCCCGCGGGGCTCGCGGCCGTAGCGGGGGATCGACGCGAACTTGCTCGCCATCATGCGTTCCTGCCAGTCGGGGCTGCCGAGCTCGTACTCGAGCAGCTTCTCGCCGTTCATCCAGTGCTCGACGCGGGCGCCGCGGACGATGAGCCGGGCGGTGTTCCAGGCGCCGACGGGCCGGGTGACGTCGCGAGCGGGCGCGTGTACCGCGTAGTTGCTCGCGGCAGAGGTGATGGGGGCCTGCCCGTCGCGGTGGCCGGCGTTGTGCAGGATCTGGAACTCGGGTCCGGTGTGCCAGGACGGGCCGTCGCCCTCCGCGACCCGGAACATCACGCCGCTGTTGCCGCCTTCCTCCACCCGCCAGTCGAAGCGCAGGTCGAAGTCGGCGAACTGCTCGACGGTGATGAGGTCGCCGCCGCGGCCGACCCGGGCCATCGCGCCGTCGACCGCCTGCCAGCCGTCGGGCACGGCGTCGCGCCGGTACCCGCGCCACGCCGCGAGGCTCTCGCCGTCGAACAGCAGCTCCCAGCCGTCGGCGCGCTCCGTGTCGGTCAGGGTGTTGGCGGCCGGCTCGTCGGTGGCCGATGTGGGGCTGCCGATGGCCCACGCGACGCCCTGCAGGAGGTGGGTCTGGAACCGCGGGTCGTCCCACACCTCGGGGCGGTGGCCGAGCGCGGTGTAGAAGACGCGGCCGTCGCCCTCCGCCCGCGTCCACGCGAGGGCGAAGTCGCCGTCGTCGCGCCGGATGTTGCGGGCGTTCATGTCGACCGAGCCGGTGTCGAGGCTCAGCAGCACGTCGACCTTGTCGCGCGACCACTCGCGGTGCTGGTAGATCTCGTCGTGGATGCGGAACGACTCGCCGAGGTGCCGGGTCGCGGGGTGCTCCCCGTCCTCGACCCGCACCGTGACCTCCTGGTGCCAGGGATGGCCGTCGAAGTAGCCGCCGATCAGGGCCAGGTAGCCCGGCCACTCGTAGAAGGTGTCGGTGGCGCTGTGCACGCCGACGAACGCCCCGCCGCCGCGCACCCAGGCGAGCAGCGCCGCCTTCTGCGCGTCGTCCATGGGCAGCTCGCCGGTCGTGAAGAAGACCACCGCGTCGTACTCGGCGAGGGTGTCCGCGGTCAGGGTCGAGGCGTCGCGGGAGACGGTCAGGTCGAGTCGCCCCGACTCCGCGGCGATGCGCGAGAAGACCGCCTCGGAGTGCGGCAGGACGGGATGCGCGAAGGCGGCCGACTGCGTGAGATAGAGCACCTTCGCGGTCTCCGCCGCGGCGGGCGGCGGGCCGGCAAGGAGCGAGAGGGCGGCTGCTGCCATGGCTACGAGCTGAACTGCGTGTCGCACGGTCCACATCCTTTCCGCGGTCGGGGTCATGCCGTGCCCATCATGGTACCGCGTTTCTCGCCGGAGAGGACGCTGACGCGCCGGGAGCCATGACGCAGCGACCCGCCGCGCTCCATCCGCGATGCATCCTGGCTGACGGCCTCGTGGCGAGATCGGCTTCCGCGCCCCGCGCCGGCGGGCAGGGTCGGCCGCCGGGGTATCCTATGGCCCGATGGCGTTGCTGGGGCTCGATGTCGGGACCGGCGGGTCGCGCGCCGTGATCGTCGACGCCGACGGGGCGGTGACGGCGACGGCGACCGAGGCGCACGCGGCGTTCGACTCGCCCCGCACCGGCTGGGCCGAGCAGCATCCCGCCGACTGGTGGCGCGCCTCGCAGGCGGCCATCCGGGCGGTCCTGGCGGCGGGGGCGACGGCGCCCGGCGACATCCGGGCGGTCGGGCTGTCGGGGCAGATGCATGGCGCGGTGCTGCTCGACGCGGCGGGAGAGGTGGTGCGGCCCGCCCTCATCTGGTGCGACCAGCGGACCGGCGCCCAGTGCCGGCGGCTCACCGACGAGGTCGGGGCGGCGCGCCTGATCGAGCTGGTCGCCAATCCCGCCCTCACCGGGTTCACCCTCCCCAAGCTGCTGTGGGTGCGCGACGAGGAGCCGGCGCACTGGGAGCGGGTGCGGACGGTGCTGCTGCCCAAGGACTACGTGCGGTGGCGGCTGACGGGAGAGCGCGCCACCGACGCAGCGGACGCCTCGGGGACCCTGCTCTTCGACGTGGCCCGCCGGCGCTGGTCGTCGGCGCTGCTCTCGCACGTGGGAATCGACGCGGCCGCCCTTCCCGAGGTCCACGAGGGGCCCGAGGTCACCGGCCGTCTCGCCCGCGCCGGGGCCGAGGCCACCGGCCTCGCCGCCGGGACCCCGGTCGTGGCCGGCGGGGGAGACCAGGCGGCGGGGGCGGTCGGGATGGGCATCGTGCGCCCCGGCGCCGTCAGCGCCACCATCGGCACCTCCGGCGTGGTGTTCGCGGCCACCGACCGGCCGGCCCTCGACCCCGGCGGGCGCGTGCACACCTTCTGCCACGCGGTGCCGGACCGCTGGCACGTCATGGGGGTGACCCAGGGGGCGGGGCTGTCGCTGCGCTGGCTGCGCGCCACCATCGGCGTGGCGGACGGCGGGCCCGCCGCTGCGGACGACCCCTACGACCGGCTGTGCGCCGAGGCGGCGGAGGCCCCGCCCGGCGCCGACGGGGTCCTGTGGGCGCCCTACCTGATGGGCGAGCGCACGCCGCACCTCGATCCGGAGGCCCGGGCCGCGCTCGTGGGGCTGTCCGCCGCGCACGGCCGCGCCCACGTGATCCGCGCGGTGCTCGAGGGCGTCGCCTTCAGCCTCCGCGACAGCCTGACGATCTTCGACGAGATGGGGGTGCCGGCGACCCGCATCCGGCTCGGCGGCGGCGGGGCGCGGTCGCCGCTGTGGCGTCAGATCCAGGCCGACGCGTACGGCCAGCCCGTCGACGTGCTGGCGGCGGAGGAGGGCGCCGCCTACGGCGCGGCGCTGCTCGCCGGGGTCGGGGCGGGAGTCTGGGGGTCGGTGGACGAGGCGTGCGCCGCCGCGGTCCGGGTGGCGGGGACGGTGACGCCGGATCGGGGTGCGATGGAAACGCTCCATCGGCAGTACGCCCGCTTCCGAACCCTGTACGGTGCCCTGCACCCGCGGGCCGGCGCGTGAGAGGTCCGCAGCGCTCCACGTGTCCGGCCTCGTTCGTACCGCGCCCCGCGCGCAGACCGGTTCGGGAAGGGTTGCGTCGCGAGATTTGCGCACGGACCCGGGACGGCGGCCGAATCCGCGACGGTTGACGGCGGCGAGACGAACCACGTCCAAGGCGCGCTGCATCCGCAGACCGGCGCGGCAGAGGGCGCAGCAGTCTTCATCGGCACGGGCCGCCGCGTGCGGACCCGCGGCGGTAACGGCGGCGAGACCGATCATGTCTGAAGATGCCTACGCTCCGCACCCGGAGCACAAGTTTTCGTTCGGCCTGTGGACGGTCGGCAACCCCGGCCGCGACCCCTTCGGCGAACCCGTGCGGCCCCGGCTGACCCCCGTCCAGCTTGTCGAGCTGCTCGGCGAGGTCGGGGCCTGGGGCGTGAATCTCCACGACAACGACCTCGTCCCCATCAATGCGGTCGCGGCCGAGCGTGACCGCATCGTGCGGGAGTTCCGGCAGGCGTGCCGGGACCACGGCCTCGTCGTGCCCATGGTCACCACCAACCTGTTCACCGACCCCGCCTTCAAGGACGGCGCGTTCACCGCCAACGACCCCGCGGTGCGGGCCCTCTCGGTGCAGAAGGCGATGGGGGCGATGGACCTCGGGGCCGAGCTGGGCGCGAGGATCTTCGTCATGTGGGGCGGGCGCGAGGGGACCGAGACGGACGGCTGCCGGCGCCCCGACGCCGCCGTCCAGCGGTTCCGCGAGGCGCTGAACTTCCTGTGCGAGTACTCCATCGCCAACGGCTACGGGTACCGCTTCGCGCTCGAGGCGAAACCGAACGAGCCGCGCAGCGACATCTACTTCGCGACCACCGGCGCCTATCTCGGGTTCATCCCGACCCTCGACCACCCGGAGCTGGTGGGGGTGAACCCCGAGGTCGCCCACGAGCACATGGCGGGCCTGAACATGACCCACGCGGTGGCCCAGGCGTGGGAGGCGGGCAAGCTCTTCCACATCGACCTCAACGACCAGGTCATCGGCCGCTACGACCAGGACTTCCGCTTCGGGGCCGCGAACCCGAAGGCGGCGTTCTGGCTGGTGAAGTTCCTCGAGGACGTCGGCTACGCCGGCCCGCGCCACTTCGACGCCCACGCCTACCGCACCGAGGGCATCGAGGGCGTCAAGGACTTCGCGCGCGGCTGCATGCGCACCTACCTCATCCTGAAGGAGAAGGCGGCGCGGTGGAACGCCGACCCCGACATCCGCGCCCTCCTCGCCGGCCTCGCCGAGGCCACGGAGGCCGCGCCGGGGGTCGGGGCGTTCAGCCCGGACGCCGCGGCCGCCCTTCGGGGACACCGGTTCGACCGGGCGGCGCTCGGGACCCGGGAGCTGGCCTACGAGCGGCTGGACCAATTGACGACGGAGATTCTGCTCGGGGTGCGGTAGTCTTGCCCCGCTGGCCGCCGCGACTCCTCACATGCACGGAGACGATCGAGGAAGGCAGCCGGGCCCGGCGCCACTCGTGAGCGCACGGCGTGTACCGCGGGCTCGCGACGGTGATCGACATGAGGTTGCCAACTGCACCCCGGATGCAGTCGGTTGCGTTGGCACGTGGCAAGGTGATTGCCGTCGCTGTCCGAGCACCAGGGCCCCCCGGGATGACGGAGTGTCAGGTTCGGGGAACTGCGGAGTCCGGTCCGCGGTGATCGGTTTCAGGGAAGCATGTGGAGGAGACGCTCATGATTCGTCAATGTGCAGGGAACGCGGTCGGGCTCGTGGGGGTCGTCGCGACCGCGGCGCTCGCGCTGGCGGCGTTCGCGCCTGCCGCGCTCGCGCAGTCGTCCGCGTCCGGGGACGCCGGCCTCCCCGTCGCGGCCCCGGGCGCGGTCGGCATGTCCGCGGACGGCTTGGCCCGCATCGGGCCCGCCATGCAGGCCTACGTCGACGACGGTCGGCTCGCCGCGGTGATGACGATGGTGGCCCGCCGGGGGCAGGTCGTCCACTGGGAGGCGGTGGGGACGCGCGACACCGCGACCGGCGACCCCGTGGAGCGGAACGACATCTTCCGCATCTACTCGATGACCAAGCCGGTGACGAGCACGGCGGTGATGATTCTCGTCGAGGAGGGCAAGGTCGCGCTGGACGACCCGGTCTCGAAGTTCGTGCCCGAGTTCGCCGACGTGAAGGTCCTGGGCGCCGGCGGCGAGCGCGTCGCGGCGGACGGGCCCATGACCGTCGAGCACCTGCTGACCCACACCTCGGGGCTCACCTACGGGTTCTTCGGCGACTCGGCCGTCGACCGCCTCTACAACCAGTCCAACCCCCTCACCCTCGCCGAGGACCTGGAGGACTTCGGCCGCCGCGTGGCCGAGCTCCCGCTGATCGCGAACCCGGGCGCGCGATGGAACTACAGCGTGTCGACCGACATCCTGGGCCGCGTCGTCGAGGTCGCCTCGGGGCAGCCGTTCGACGGGTTCGTCGAGGAACGCATCCTCGATCCCCTCGGCATGGACGACACCGCGTTCTGGGTGCCCGAGGAGAAGCGGGGCCGCTTCATGGCCAACTACGCAAGGCTCGGCGGGAACCTCGTCGTCTCCGACTCCCCGGTCGACGGCCAGTACACGCGCCCGCCGGCGTTCCCCTCGGGCGGCGGCGGCCTCACCTCGACCGCGTCCGACTACATCCGGTTCGCCCAGATGCTGCTCGAGGGGGGCAGCCTCGACGGCGTACGCATCCTCGCGCCCGAGACGGTCGAGAAGATGCGCTCGAACCACCTGCCCGACGCGATGGTCCCGATCGAGCTGGGGGCGTTCCTCAGCCCCGGCTACGGCTTCGGCCTCGGGTTCGCGGTGATGGTCGACGCCGAGGCCTCGCCCGAGCCCGACCACGACGGCGTCTTCCGCTGGGCCGGCGCCGCCAACACGTTCTTCTGGATCGATCCCGAGGCCGAGCTCGTCGGCATGGTGTGGACGCAGTTCATGCCGTTCGCCGCGTACGACCTCGAGCGCGAGTTCCAGACTCTGGTGTACGAGGCGATCGAGTAGCGGCACCGCTACTAGGTTGCCGCGACATCCGGCGGGCCGCGCTGGCAATCGCGGTCCGCCGGATGGGTTCGGCCTCCCCTCACCCCGTTCTCGGAAAGAACGCGGCGTCCTCCAACCCGAGGACCGGCATGACCAGCGCGCGATCGAGATAGTCGTTGCGCATCTCGCACGACGTCTCCGAGAGCAGGGTGCAGCCGTGGCACGCGGCGCCGTGAAGCCAGCGGCTCTCCATGCTGCCGGCTGGCGTGTGGTGGGCGCAGATCGGGTCGTTGGAGCACAGCGCGCCCGCGCGCAGCGCGTCCGCGAAGTGGTCTTCGATGTGCGGGCCTGCTGTACGAGACCGCCGAGCGTGCCCTCGGCGTCGGAGGTTCCCATGTAGAGGAGGACGCCGAAGCGCTCGCCGGCCGGACCGGGCTCGGCGTAGATGTGCTCCCGGATGGAGCTCGCGGGACCGCCGCAGCGCATCGCCAGCGACTGGATGAGCAGGTGCGACTGCGTGTGCAGCAGGACGTAGGGTCCGCTCGGGAACGGTCAGCGCGTCCACCCCGGCGGCCACGAAAAAGCCCAGCCCCATCGACGACGGGAAGAACCCCTTCCGGGCCGCCTTCCGCTCCTCCGAAGACTCGTTCGGCGGGCCGCCCGCCTCCAGCGCCTCGTCGATGTCGTCGTCCTCGTCCCCGTCCGCCCGCATCTCGGGCTTCGTGCCGGACGGAATGAGGAAGCCCGTCAGGGCGTGGCCCGCCCCCGGGCCGATGAGGTCGGGTTCAGCGCCTCGACGAGGCCTTCGCGTACGCCCGCGGAGTTTATGGTGGTGTCCGCGCTTCCTTCTCGCGTCATGTGGACGTCCCCGCGGTTTCTTGGCGCGTCATGTGGTCACACCCCACGGAGAGGGCACCGTCGCTCCCGGTTTCGTTGACCTGCGGGTCGCTACGGTCCCAGGAACTCGTACACGATGGACATGACTCGGTCAAGATCCCGCAGCTCGCACTCCCATATCGTCAAAACTCTCCAGCCGGACTGCTTGAGCGCCGCGGCATTGTTCCGGTCGCGGCTCCGGTTCGCCGTCAGCTTCGGTTGCCAGAAGTTGACGTTCGATTTGGGCAACCCGGCCTTCGGGCACCGCGGGTCGGGGTGCCAATGCCAAAAGCAGCCGTTCACGAAGATCACGGCGCGGCGCCGCGGCAGCACCAGGTCGGGCGTGCCGGGCAGGTCCCGGCGGTGCAGCCGGAATCGGTAACCCATGCGGTGCACGATGGACCGGACGATACGCTCCGGCTTCATGTGGCGGGACCGCACCCGCGACATGCACCGCGACCGCTCGGCTGCGCTCAGGTTGTCGGCCACGATTCGGTCCGTTCGACGATTCCGCCTGTCACCCGAAGCGCGTCGCCTCCGCACGTCCGTCGGGGGCTGATGCCGCGGGGCCGGCCGGAAGTCGTCGATGCCATGAGTCGAACCCGGATCTGCTTGTACGGCCAACCGGAACAGTGTTGCGCGTCGGTGAAGAGCGCTCGCGCCGAGTCATCCCTCGACCTCGACTTCGCTGATCGCCCGCGCCTCCCTCCGGCGGGGTCCCGGCAGGTGCAGCGGCGCCGGCAAGTCGACTGTCCCGAACTCTTCCCGTACCTTCGGACAGAGCCGTTGCCAGTCGCAGGCGGTGCACTTGTTCGCGTGCGGCCTCATCGGGAAGTCGCCCGCGATGATGCGTTCCGCCGCCCACTCCACGTTCGCTATCGCAGCCTCGACCGCGGCCGCGTCTACGGGGACCTCGATGCGCTGGCCGTCCTTGAGAAGATGGACGTGACCCGTCTGCGCGTTGGCGTCGAGCACGTCCACCGCCGCCCTGGCGTAGAGCTGCACTTGCAGGGCAAGCTCGTTCCAGTCGAGTTTCGGGTTGTTCTCCGGGTTCGGGCCGCCCTCCATGGACTTGAAGTCGATGACACACTCGCATCGAGGATCCCTCCTTGGTCGTCGAGCCGCACGAGCAGGTCGATCGAGCCGCTGAGCACGGAGTCGCGGAGCGGGATCTCGAAACGGACCTCGAGCTGGCGGTGACGTACGAAGTCGTCGCCGTAGCTCTCGGCGTAGCGGCTGACGATCCCGGCGGACGCGTCGGCGGCGCGCTCGTACGCGCCCGGCCGCTCTACCGGATCGCGGCTCGGCGGCACGTGCTTCAGGTGGAAGATCCCGCGTGCGACCGCCTCTGCCTCGGCGGGCGTGGGGGCACGTTCCGGGTACTGCTCGTGCAGCTTCCCGACCGCGGCGTGTACGGTCTGGCCGAAGCCGAACATCTCGGGGATCGGCGGGCTGAAGCCCCAGACGTAGCGGAACTTGTAGTCCCGGGGGCAGCGCAGGTAATAGCGAATCTCGGAGAACGTCGTCGGCAGCACGGTCTCGTCCGCCCGGCGGCGACGCGTCGCCGTCGGTAGGTCGTTCGGCGGCGGCTCACCGGCCGGAGGCGTATCCCGCGCGACTTCCGCATCCTTCAACCGTGCCGAGAACGGTGATTCCTTGCGCTGTTTCTTCCCCCCGGGGAGGAACCTGGCGTGCGTGACGTACAGAAAACGCTCGGCCCGGGTCATGGCCGTGTAGAAGAGCCTCGCCTCCTGCTCGCGGTTGTTGCCGTACGCGAGCCGCGGAGGCTGGACGGCACCCCCGATCACTTCTTGCGGAAGCCAACCGTCGTACTTGCTGTCGCGTCCGGGAAAGCGCTGGCGCTCCGCATCGACGATGAAGACGACCGGGTACTCGAGGCCCTTGGCCTTGTGGACGGTGGCCACGGTTACCGCATCGGGTCGCCGCACCGCTCCGTCCATCGCAGACTGGTAACCGCTTTCGCCGATGTTCTGCATGAAGTTCAGGATCTCACCGAATCTCCGTGGAGTGTCGATGCTCACGTACACCGTTTCGACATCCTGGAGTAAGCGGCTCAGCATGCCGATGTCCGTCGCCACGCCGTCGTCCAGGTCGCTGCCAGCGAAGTCGCAGGCGGCGAGCAGATCGTGGAGAAGCTGCTGCGGGAATACACGCCGCCGTTCCACCTCGACCGGCGTGTGGATGCGTCGGCCCCAGTCGGCGTACAGGTCGGTCACGGCCTCGGCCCGCACGCGGGGGAATACCGGCTGGATGTGATCTTCGACGAAGGGGAGCACCGTATCCCGATCGGGGGACTCATCGCGGAGCAGTTCCATCGCCTGGCGCAGCACGGCGACCTGCGGGCGCCGGAACACGCTGCCGCCTGCCTCCAGCGTGTACGGTATGCCGCGGGCGTCGAGCGCAGCTGTGAATGCGGATGATCTCGCTGAACCGTCTTGTTCGTCGCTTCCGGTAGACCGCATCAGGACAGCAAAGTCGGCGTAGGTGAGGCCTCGCTCCCGATCGCCGTCAGCGTAGGTGCTGCCGAGCAGTGCCGAAACGCGGCCGGCCACCCATTCCGCCTCGGATCGGCGATCCTGGAAGCCGAACACGCCGAGTTCATGCGGACCCCGCCCCGGGTCGGCGGCGGGAGACTTCGTCAGCCGGTTGGCACCGATCTCGGCCCGCACGAAGCTGTCCGCGCTACGCACGATCAACGGCGTGCTCCGGAAATTGTGAGCCAGGGTATGTCGGCTCGCGGTGGCGTTGCGACTACTGAAGCCCAGGATGTTCTGTACGTCGGCGCCGCGCCAGCCGTAGATGCTCTGGTCGTCGTCGCCGACGACCGTGAGGGTCTCGCACCGGGACCTGATCGCCCGGATCAGTCGTTCCTGAAGGGGATTCGTATCCTGGTACTCGTCCACTAGAAGGTGGCGGATGCCGCTGACGGCCGTCAGCGTGGGCGGGTCACCGGCTTCCAGACGATCGACGACCAGCCGGATCATCGACGAGAAGTCGATGTAGTTCGACCGGTCCAGCAGGTCGTGGAGCCGCGACAGGGCCTCGCCGAGAGACGCGTCGTGTGACTCGACATCCTCTAGGTCGAGCACTTCGTCGTGCAGGTTGGCCCACGCGGAGGCCAGCCCGGTAATCCTGTTGAAGTAGCGTGCCCGATTCCCGAAACGCTGGATCCCCAGCGCCGGGTAGCGGGAAATGACGAACAGGTGCAGGCCGTTCTGATCGAGCACGTCGAACTGGCGGTAACGGGCGTCGACGCGGACGAGCATCTCGCGGCAGAACCCGTGGATCGTCCCGATGCGGACCTTCCCGACCTCCGTCGCCGGCCGCCCCGTCCTCGCCAGCGCGGTAGCGACGCGCTGTTGAATCGAGTCCGCGGCCTTCTCGGTGAACGTGAACGCCACGATCGAAGCGGGGTCGGCTCCGCGTGCGATCAACCGCGCGATCCGGTAGGCCAGCGTCCGCGATTTGCCGGAGCCCGCACATGCGATGACGAGGACATCCGCACTCTCGTCGGTCGCCGCCGCGCGCTGTTCGTCGGTGAGCTCCTGTCTCAGGATGTCGTCGATGTCCGTCGGGCCGCTCATGCCGCCACCCCCGAGGCGGCCGTGTGGAGGCGGCGGAGTATCCGCGCCTGCGCCGCGACGAATCCGGGCGGGATCGCGTTGCCGACCATCTCCGCCGCGGCGTACTTGCCGCGGCGCAACGAGACGCGGTGACTGCCTGGGAACCCCTGCAGCAACAGAGCCTCGCGGGCGGTGATCGCCCGATCCTCCTCGGGGTGTAGGAACCGCCCCTTGCTGGGGTTGATGCAGCCCCCCGTGATGGTCGGAGCCGGGCCGTCCCACGCCATGCGGGCGTAGATGTGGCGTCCCCAGCCGTACCCGTGCGGCGCTGCGCGCCGGTGGCACTCGAGCTGCCGGTCCTCGGGTAGGTCGGCTCGGCTGCCGCCGTCTTTGCGGACAGCGGCGATGACGGCTCGGACGCGCTCGGCGCGCTGTTCGCCGTGGTCGTGCAACGGGTCTCCCGACCGCCCTGCGTTGCGGGCGAGCCCGCCGATGGCGTCGCGCACCGTGCGCCGCTCCGCGCCCTCCCCGGCGAGGCTCGGTTTCTCGCCGCGGGCGGCGACGAACACCAGGCGGCGGCGGTGTTGCGGCGTGCCGAAATCGGCCGTGTCCAGCACGCTGCAGTCGTAGAGCAGGCCGCATGCGGCGATGCCGTCGGTGAACTCCTGGAACAAGT
Source organism: Vicinamibacterales bacterium (assembly GCA_965215105.1). Taxonomy (GTDB): domain Bacteria; phylum Acidobacteriota; class Vicinamibacteria; order Vicinamibacterales; family UBA8438; genus JAJEEA01. The sequence continues at coordinate 2,246,455 of OZ244051.1, read as the reverse complement.
CGTCGCCCCGGAGTCCGGGAACGTTCTCCATCAGGACGAGCCTGGGCCGGATCTCGCGAACCAGCCGCAGGAAGTCGAGCACCAAGCTGTTGCGCTCGTCGTGCACGGCGCCCCGGCGCCGGGTCCGAATCGCCGAGAACCCCTGACAGGGCGGGCACCCGGCCAGCAGATCCAGCTCGCCTTCAGGCAGGCCGGCAGCCCGCAGCAACCGCGATGCGGTGCCGGGGTCGCGTACGTCGCCCAGGATGATAGGGACCCGCGGGAAGTTCATGCGGTAGCTCTCGACGGCGAGCGGCAGGATGTCGATCGCGGCCGCCACGCGGAAGCGCGCCTGCCGCAGCCCCAGGCTCAGTCCTCCCGCCCCGCAGAACACGTCGATGGCCGTCGGCCAGCGTCGGCCCGTTCCCGCCGCGTGCTTCAACCGCACAATCCGCCTCCGTACGACCCGCCGCCGTCCGTTCATCCGGCAGGGCCGGCCCAAGTATTGCACAGCCTTGGATGGCCTCCGCGCTGGCGGAGCCGCGTTCGAGCCGCGTGCAGCAGAATCACCGGGGCGCACAAGTCGGGGGTGCGATCACGCGGTTCCGGCCGCCGCGGCGGCAAGGCGGCGGGCCTGACGGTCGAGAACTTCGATCTCATCCCAAAGGCGTCCACCTCCGGACTCTCGAAGTACGGCTCGCGGCACTGTTCGCAGACCCAGGCCGGTACGCGTTCCAGCAGCAGATGGTATCCGGGCCGGTCCGTGTGAAAGGGCGCGGTCGTGAACGCCATCCCGCGCCAGCCGTGGATGCACTTCATGGGGATCCTTGAGAGGGTAGGCAAGTCGTGGCGATTGTCACGGTGGAGCACCCCTCACATCCTCAAGCCGCTGACTCCGTGTCGGCGAACTGCAGATCCGCCGCCGCGCCGACCCATCCGATAGTTGACAAATCTAGATTTTATTTGGTATTTTGTCAACCATTCGAACGCGGGGAGGGGCGGCGAGGCGAATCGTGATCGGTCGACGACTGAAGGTCGCCAGGACCGCGGCGGGGTTGTCGCTTCGCGCTCTGGAGGCCCGCATCGGGGGGCGGGTGACGGCGCAAGCGATTAGCAAGTACGAGCGGGACGAGTCGGTGCCCGGGTCCGGCGTCCTGATCGCGTTGGCCGACGCGCTCCACGTGTCGGTGGAGCATCTGTCCGGCGACCCGGACGTCACTCTCGAGGCGGTCGAGTTCCGCAAGAACACGCTCACCAGCCGGAGGGAGGAGGCGCGGGTGGAGGCGCAGGTCGTTCACCTGCTCGAGCGCTACCTGGCCGTCGAGACGTTGCTGGGGCTGGCCGGCAGGGGATGGGACCGGCCCCGTGAGGCGCCGTATCCGATCCGCGAGGTCCAGGACGCAGAATACGCCGCCCGCGGCCTGCGGACGGACTGGAAGCTGGGCGCTGCTCCGATTCCCAACCTAGTTGAACTGCTCGAAGGGCGGGGCATCAAGGTGCTTGCGGTCGACCTGGCGACCATCGACGGGCTGACCGCGCGGGTCCGTCGGGCCGGCGCCACCGCCGCGTCGGTCGTCGTGGTCAACCGGAAGACGCGGGGCGAGCGGCAACGGTTCACGCTGGCGCACGAGTTGGGGCACATGGTCCTGCAAGCCGCCCCGCGCGTCGATGCCGAGAAGGCCGCCCACCGCTTCGCCGGGGCCTTCCTGATGCCGGCCGAGACGTTGCGGACAGAGGTCGGCGCGCACCGCAGCTCGATGGGCTGGCGTGAGCTGTTCGGGCTCAAGCAGCTCTTCGGCGTGAGCGTGCAGGCCCTGGCGGTCCGTTGCCGCGAGCTCGGCATCTTCGAGAAGGCTCTGTTCCAGCGCCTGTACCGCGAATTCTCCCGCTTGGGATGGCGCAGCCCGCCGTACCGGGAACCACACCCGAGGTCCGCCGAAGAGCCCCGGCGGTTCGAGCGCCTCTGCCTGCGGGCGCTGGCCGAAGGGGCGATCTCGGAGGCCGGGGCGGCGGAGCTGCTCGGCATTGCCGTTCGGGAGTTGAGCCGGCGCATGGATGAGCCTCCGGACTGGGTGTGAGCGTCAAGTACGCGTGATGCTTCGTCTCGGGTGCGATTCGTTGGTACGCACACCGAGTACAACGCCGTGAATGCCAAGGACGTGTGAAATGGCCGATGTCGATCTGATCCGAACCGAGGCGGACTACGAGACCGCGCTGACGTGGATCGACGAGCTTATGGACGCCGAGCCCGGCGGTCCGGAAGGCCGTGAACTCCGATGTACTGGTCGACCTCGTCGACCTGTACGAGCGCATGCACGAGCCGATGGGCTACCCAGGTCAGGTGGCTGCCATCGAGTTCGGCATGGAGCAAGCGGGTCTGAGCCCGCGCGACCTGGTTCCGTTCCTCGGCAGCCGCGCGAGGGTCGCCGATGTCCTCTCCGGGACGCGAGCGATCACGGTGCCGATGGCGCGCGTGCTCCACGAGCACCTCGGCATCCCTGCCGATGTGCTGCTGCGCACGTCGGAGAACACGCGCGACCAGCGTCCGGCCTTGACGGCACCGTCCTCGGGCTCGGCGAAGGCCGGCCGGCGGCCGCGCTGCCACTGCTTCGACTGGCTCGACAACTTCCGTTTCCGCCTACAGGCTGCTGTCGCTAGTCGGCACGGGCGAGGTTTTGCGGCAGTTCCGGTGACGGGCGGCTGTTTCATCGCCTTGCCCTGACTCTGGCTCTGGCCCGAAGGCGCGCTTCGATCTGTGTGTACAGGTTGGTCGCATGGAGTTGGAGCTGGCTTCTGCGGTCGTCGAGGACAACGGCGAGCGCATACGGCTCCCGTTCGAGCGACAGATTGGCTCCCCATGCCGGGTCGTTGCGCGTCACCACCACGAACCACGACCGGTCCCGCGTGGACCGTGAAGGCGTCGTGAACGTCCATGTGGATGCCTGAACCGTTCCTCGCGAGCGAACCGTCTCGGAGAACCGGCGGCCCGCGGTGTGCTCGGGCACGTTCGCGGTCTCGTCTCTGTCCACTTCGGCGTTGAACCAGCGGGCGATTTCATCGAGAGAGCTGGCCCGGACGAACTTGAAGCTGATGAAGGCGGCCCGGTAGTCGATTCGCGTAGTCCGTACCACCGGTCGAAACGCAAGGGCGACCGTCATTTCCCGCGGACGTCGTTTGCCTTGCCAAAACTCGTCCGGCACCGGCACCTCGTAGAAATGGTGGCGACGGTTCTCGATGGTTTCCTGGGCCCAAAGGGTCACGCAGTCTTCCAGGGACTGACTCAGGGCGGACCGATCCACTTGGCCGTAGCCGGCGACATTGCGGAGTGCGTCGGCGTCGTCGGGGAATAGATCCGCACAGGCGGTCGGCGTTTGCGCATGCGCCACCAGCAACGCCCGGCACAGGTCGGCGCCTGCATTGGGGTGTTCAGCGAGAATCCTGGCCGCGGCGTTGGCGACCCGCGGCGCGGCGAAGCTCGTGCCCGAGTCCTCCGCAAAGGGCCGCCCCGCCGCGAAGTCGCGCGAGATAGACAATTCCCCGACCCCTTGGCGGCCAAGCGTCAAGCGATTGCCCGCGCGAACCTCGACAGCAGCATTGCCGCCGTAATCCACCAGCTCCGGCTTGATGGCTCCGTTGACCGACGGTCCATGGCGCGTGAAGGGGGACAGTTGTCCGGTCCTGGCGACCGGCAGGTAGCCTGGGTCGTCCGGCCAGCGCTCGTTGCGTTCGTTGCGTGCGATGCTGCCCACGGTGATCGCATTCAACGCCGGCGCGGGGTCGAGCAGCGAGGCCCCGGCGCGGGTCAGGTAGTGCGGGTACTCGGCGCGCCAATCGCCGGGGCCGTCGTCGTCGCCACCGTAATTCCCCGTGGAAACGACGAACAGTACGTCGAGTTCGCGGCTGAGCACATCAAGCGTGACCGCTAGCCCCGCCACGTGCCGGCCCTGGTAGGGCCTGTTGAGGTCGCCGTAGGACAGATTGAAGATGCGGCAGCCGTAGTTGTCGACGAAGTACCTCACCGCCCGCTCGACCTGGTTCTCGATAAACTCGCCGTCGCCCTCGTTGCGCTCGTTCAGAATCCGGCCGCTGAAGAGTCTCAGCTCCGGCACGAAGCTACCCCTTCGAAGATGGTCGGCCACGTCATCGTAGAGAGCGATGCCCGAGACGAACGTGCCGTGCCCGTGCTCGTCGGCGGCGGGTGCATCTGACAGGAAGCTCTGCGCGTCGCCCACGGCGGAGGCGAGCAACGGGTGGCCGGCCACGACCCCGGAATCGAGGACCGCAACTCCCGGAGCACCGTCCGGAGGAGGCGGGGGTGCTTTTGGCCCGTGGATGTCTGAAGACACCAGTGACCGCTCCAGGCCGATACGCGGTGGGAGATCCACCCGCCGAACGTCGCGATGACGAAGCAGGCCCTGCGCCAGCACGCGCGTGCACCGAATCCGGTACATCGTCAGATGAGGCTGCCGCACGGCGTCGAGAATCTCGCCATCCTGTTCGGTGACCCATCGCTCGAAGGCGCTGCTCAGCGTCGACGCCTCGTCGCTGCGATCCAGGGGCCATACCTCCGCATCCAGCACGAAGGGTTCGTGATCGGGCATTCCGGCGCGGCCCAGAGCCCAGCCGGTTCGATCGTCGGGAGTCCAGCGGTCCAGGTCCTGCAGTGCATACAGGACGTGGCTGTACGAGACATGTTCACCGGTGGCCAGACTCGCAAGCTTGGCCTCGAACGTATCGAGTTGCGACTTGCTGCCGAACGCCAGGAGCAGCGTATCCGCCTCCTGACTGACCACGTGAACGTTGCCGGTGGCTCGCGCGACATCCTCGGGCGGCACCTTGTCGGCCAGCGTGATCTTGATCAGACTGCGTTCGTCGTAGCCTCCAACGTCCGCAGTGGCGGCTGCATCACGCGCGGCCTGCAGACGCTCTCCGAGCAGGGTGGCGTGTCGTTGTGGATCGTCTGGTGGCGCGGCCGAAGAGAAGCCGCGACGGGGCCGGCGTTCGGTAACGGGCTCCTCCCGGGCCAACTGCAGGTGCGGGTGACCTCCGCCCGATTCGTTCGCCATCAGCTCGGGGTTCCGTGGCGTCTCGCCCTTCGCCGCGACCCCGTCAGAGCGCGGCGAGCGGCCTCGAGGTGTTCCAGGCGCAGCGGCGGCTCGCCGCCCTCGAGGACCATCGCCTTGATCGCCCGGCGGACGACCCGCTCCACGTCCGCGTGCGTGGCGCCCTTGAACCAGCCGAGTTGCACGACGTGGTTGACGTCGAAGTCGTGGCGGACCCCCCGGAGCTTCACCGCGAGCAGTCGGCGGAGCTGGGCGGCCGTCGGGGGCCGGAGGAACAGGACCTCGTCGAAGCGGCGCCAGACGGCGCTGTCGAGCATGCCGTCGTGGTTGGTCGCCGCCAGCAGGATGCTGCGTCCCGCGTAGGCGTCGAGCATCTGGAGAACGGCGTTGACGACCCGGCGCAGCTCGCCGTGCTCCGACGGGTCGTCGCGTTCCTTGCCGAGGGCGTCGAACTCGTCGAAGAGGGCGACCAGGGGATGCGCGACGGTGAAGTCGAACACCTTGCGGAGGTTGGCGGCGGTCTCGCCGAGAAACGACGAGACGACGCTGTCGGTGCGCACGATCGCCAGGGGCCGGCCGAGCTCGGTCGCGATCACCTCGGCGGCGAGCGTCTTGCCGCAGCCGGGCGGACCGCACAGGAGCATCCGGTCGTTGGGGCGCAGGCCGTACGCTTTCAGGATCTCCTCGCGGTTGTGCTCGTAAAGAAGCGCCTCGATGAGCGAGCGGTTGGCCGGCGACAGCACGATGTCGTCCAACCCCCGGGCGGGTTCGCGCACCTCCAGCAACGGCAGGCCCCGCTCGCGGTCTTCGGGGACGGCGGCCGTCAGCTTGCGCACGGTTGGCGATGTCGGCGTACGGGGGCTCCCGTAGAGAATCGTCTCGAGGTCGTTGGCCAGCAGATGGTGCTGCTTCTGGCGCTCTTCGGCGATCACCTCGCGGGCCGCGCCCCGAAAGGCGTCGACGTCGCCCTCGGCGCCGGAGCGGATGAGCTGTCGCAGCAGCTTGCCGTTGGCCACGGTTCGTTCACCCTGCGGCGTCGCAACGCCGCCGGGTCAATGGTACATCCGTCCAGCTTGCCGCACGGCGGATCCGAGCCGGGGCGGGCCGTGCAGCCTGCGGCGGCGGAACACGCCGGCGTGGCGGCGCCTCGGCGGGTCCGATCCGCGGCGGGAGGTGCAGCGGGAGCATCCGGCACGTGACGGTCCGGGAATCGGCGGTCCGGAGGGAAATCGACCGGAACGCGGAGGCCCGCGGCCCGTCAAGCCGGCCCGGACACGCCGGCGTGGCGGCGGCGCCCTCCGGCTGGGCTTACAATCGGGGGGCTCGACCGGGATCGGAAACGGGCGGCGCCGCTCGGCGCCGGGCGGCGCCGCCGGCCACGTCAACGTCGGCGCAACGGGGAGGGAGGAACGACCATGATGGATAGCCTGCAGTTCATCTTCCGATGGCTCCACGTGTTCGCGGGGATCATCTGGATCGGGCACCTCTACTTTTTCAACTTCGTGAACGCCCCGTTGGCCGCGAAGCTCGACGGGCCCACGAAGCAGAAGGTCGTGCCGGAGCTGATGCCCCGGGCGCTCTACTGGTTCCGCTGGGGCGCGGCGTGGACCTGGATCACCGGGGTCCTCCTGCTCCTGCTCATCTTCTACCACGGCCGCCTCGCGATCGATGTCGACGCGAGCTGGGGGGCGGGCGCGATCTCCATGATCGCGGTGACCTTCCTCGCCGTCTTCGGCTACGACGCGCTGTGGAAGAGCGGGCTCAAGTCGAACGTCCGCGCCGCCACCATCGTCTCGTTCGTGCTGCTCGCGGTCGTCGTCTTCCTGTTCGTGGAGGTCGGCGGGTTCCCGCCCCGCTCCGTCCTCATCCACACCGGCGCGATGTTCGGGACGATGATGGCCTTCAACGTGTGGTTCCGCATCTGGCCGGCGCAGCAGCGCATCATCGCGGCGGTGAAGGCCGGCAAGGCCCCGGACCCCGCCGATCCGGCCCTCGCCGGGCTGCGCTCGAAGCACAACACCTACATGTCGCTGCCGCTGCTGTGGGCGATGGCCAACGAGCACGCGACCCCGTTCTTCGGCGGCAACCTGGGGATTCCCGGCGACTACTACTGGGTGGCGTGGCTCGCGGCGGTGGTGCTCGGGTGGCATATCATCTTCCACTGCTACCGCATCGCCGGCCGCGTGTCCGGCATGTGAGGTCCGTTGCGGGGGCGGGTTCGAGGGGCGGGGAGGTCCACCTGTCAACGGCCACTGGAAAGCGACGGATTCTGCGCAGTTGGTCGACCACAACATGTAGGGGGTCAGGATTGGGCATCGTCTGCAAGAGCCAGTCTGGACGAGCGTGCGCGGAGCCGGCGTCAAGGCCGTGAGCCCCGCGAAGCGGGGGCGGAGCGGAGCGACGCGCCTTGATGCCGGTGAGCACACGCGCACGCTGTCGATCAGACGATGCCCCGGCCACCACAACATCTTGTGGTCGACAGGAGTCGAGGATTGATCACTTCCTGGAGGTCGCGAACACCACCCGGCTTGTCTCGGGCGGGTCTCGCGGGCGGGTCGCGCGAACTCCGCCTCCGCCTCGCCCGCCACCGAGGCGTCGAGGCCGGAGAACAGCAGTCCTGCCGCAGCCGCGCGTGACGAGCTACAACGTTGCCCGACGCGCGCCGCCCGACTCGGGTGTCCATTGCCCGGCGGGGCGCCTCGGCCTGCACCCGCCGGCGGGAAGCCGGTCCAGTCGCGCCGAGGCACGGGTGCGGCCGTTGGCGCATCGCGGGTCCGGTGTAGAATCGGATGGATGGCTGACATCCGAATCGAGTCCGTTCAGTGTCCGTTCGACAACCCCGAGATCGCCCGGCTGGGGATCTCGGTGGTCATGCGAGCGGACGCGATGGGCCTGCTCGCCGAGCGTTCGATCCACCGTCTCGATTTGGCGGAATGGGGACGCGTGGCGAAGGACGTCACCCGGGCGGGGGTCGGCAAGGGGATCCTCGTGGAACACTTCGCCACCGCGGCGCCGGAATCGAACCACTTCCATTCGATGCTCGAACACGTCAACGAGGCCCTGGGCGCGTCGCCCGTACCTGCATCGGAATGGCCGGCGATGCAGCGCGTGCTCGGTGTCGAGCTGCTGGCTCGTCTGGTGCGAATCTCAGCCGTCAGTCTCCGCCGCTACGTGTCCGGCGCCAGAACGACCCCGGACGACGTCGCCGTCCGTCTGCACGCGCTGGCGCTGATGGTCGGCGACCTCGCAGGCGCCTACAACGACGCAGGCATTCGTCGCTGGTTCACCAGGCCGCGAACGGTGCTGGGGAATCGCGCGCCGGTCGACGTCCTGACTTCCGGGTGGCAGCCGGAGGACCCCGAGCCGCGCCAGGTGCGCGGTCTGGCGAACGCGCTGACGGCATCGCCCGCGACGTGATCATGATCGGTTTCCGGCAGACCGACCCCCGCTATCCGTTTCTGTGGGAAGGCGCCGATCAACCGGCCGCGCGCTGGCACGCGGCGGGGGACGGCCCCGCGCACTACTTCAGCGACACGCCAGACGGCGCCTGGGCGGAGTTCCTGCGCCACGAGGAGATCTCCGACCCGGACGACCTCGCGACGATCCGGCGCGCCCTGTGGGCGGTCGACCTCGGTGATCCGTCTCTCGCCAGCCCCGATCTGCCAAGGGAAGTTCTCACGGGCGGTCACACGTCCTACTCTGCCTGTCGGGCAGAAGCGTCCAGACTGCGGCGCCTGGGTGCGCCCGGGCTCGAGACGCCGACGGCTGCACTGGTGCCCGGGCGGGCCCGGGGCTGGCGGGTGGACGGCGGTCTCCAGCCCGGCGCATCGCGCGAGGGCCGCGTCTTCGTGCTCTTCGGCCGGTGGCCGGACCTCGTGGGCTGGCGTGCGACCGCGGCCGGGCGGCCGGGCGACGAGCTGTTGGCGTCGGTCCGGCCCTTCGAGTGATCCGCGGCGTGGGGCTTCCTGTCGGCAGACGACGTGAGACCGGTCTCGGGGGCCTGACCGCGTGTTGCGAGAATCCCCGTTGCACCGCCGCGGACGGTTTGCGTCTCGCCAATAGAGCTGTCAACTGGCGTCGGTCCGGCCCTTCGAGTGATCCGCGGCGTGGGGCTTCCTGTCGGCAGACGACGTGAGACCGGTCTCGGCGCCTGACCGCGTGTGGCGAGAATCCCGGTTGCACCGTCGCGGACGGTTGCGTCTCGCCAATAGAGCTGTCAACGTCGTCGTTCGGGGGCGGGACGACGTCGAAGCCGAGGGCGGCCGCGTTGCTGCGAATTCGGTCGTCGAACGACAGCACCTGCAGGTCGGGACGAGATTCCGAACCGCCAGCGCGCTTGCAGGAGACACTGCCATGCACGAAGTGAAGATATGGGCGGTCGATGGCGACTCCGGCGCCGTGCCGCTGAGGCGGAAGGATCGGACGGACACGGAGTCGCTGCTGGAGGACATTCTCGTCAGGAACCCCGACCTGCTGATTCCCGGTCTGAGGCTCGTCGGTCGGCAGACGCCGACCGAGGGTGGGCCGCTCGATCTGCTCGGGGTTGACGGGGACGGCAGGCTCGTCGTCTTCGAGCTGAAGCGGGGCACGCTGTCACGGGATGCGGTTGCGCAGATCATCGACTACGCCTCCGACCTGGACAGCAAGAGCGACATCGCCCTGGCCCGGCACATCGCGGATCACTCCGGCGTGGGCGGCATCGAGAACGTCGACGACTTCGAGGAATGGTACGGCGAGAACACGGAGGCCCAGAGCCTCGAGGCGCTCAGGCCGCTGCGCCTGTTTCTGATCGGACTGGGGGTCGACGGCAGGACGGAACGGATGGTGAGGTTCCTCGCCGAGAACAGCGGTATGGACATCTCGTTGTTGACCTTCCACGGGTTCGCTCATGACGGCCGGGTGCTCCTTGCCCGGCAGGTGGAGGTGGAGGCCGCCGCAGAGCAGGTGTCGCGTGGGTCCAGGGCGTACGTGAGCAGGGCGGAGCGACGGGAGCGGCTGGCGAGACGTATCGAGGCGAGTGGCATGGCGGAGACCTTCGCCGCGGTCGAGAGCATGTTCAAGGAGAACTGGCCCAAGTCCAGCGCGAAACCTGGAGTCCATGGACTCGCCATCAGGCTTCAGAGTCGGTCGTACGCGCGCATCGATGTCTGGAAAGGACTCGTGGCAATAATCTTCTATGCGAGTGCCAAGGCTCTGTGCCTGGACGCGTTCAGGCAGCCCGTACAGGAGATTCGATACGAGACATGGCCGAAGAATCGGGAGCCGGTGGAAGATCGCGAAACCGAGATTCACTTCAAGTGCACTGTAGAGGAGTGGGAGGAACACGCGGAGCGCCTGTCGGCGCTGACGAAGGCGGTGTACGAAGCTTGGCTGAACAGCGGCGAGGAGGAGCCGGTTGCGGGGTCCGGCGAAGGCGATGGCTCTACCGTATGACATGGGGAATGCCGGCGACCTGGCGAAACAGGCGTTCTAGCTGAGTACGTGCGGTGGCATTGCGGTCTGGGCTAGCCGTTCCGATTCCTGGATCCGTTCGGCGGCCCGGGCTCTCCGCCTGCCCGGGAGGGCTCGACTTCAGCGTCGTGCGGTGATCCCCGCGGTGCCGATCGACGTTCATCGCTTCGATCTCGTTCCGCGGTCCAGCCACGGTGGCGGGCATGTGTCATCGGGTCCGGTGCCGACTCGTGGGAACGGCGGATTCCCCCAGTCCTCATCGAGGTTGGATTCGACGACATCCCGAAAACGGGGGATGAGCGCGCTCAATAGTTCGGCGCCGAGAAGAACTTGTGTTCGGCCGCGGCTGCGAGTTCCGGCACTGCCGCCGTGAACAATCTGGTTGCGCACGACGGAGAGGTTTCGGAACAGGTTGTTCAGTGTGGTTCCAGTTTCTCCGCTGTCCAGCCTCCTTATGGCGCCCGTGACGCGGCGACTGAACTGGGTCTCCCATTCTTGCGTGGCCATCCGACCGTTCTGGTTGCCCTGGTACCAGAATCTGCTGTCCGCTTGGCGCAGCTCCAGGAGTCTGACGACGCGGTCCCGGTGGCGGCGAAGGACGTCCTGAATCGCCTCTCCGTCATGCCACGCCATGCTATGATGGAACTGTTCCCGCTGTGCCCATTCTTTCGTGCGCTGCTCCCCTTCAACGAATCCACTGCCTTCGACCGTAGGCGGCCTCGTAAGCAATCCAGTAGAACACGAACCGGATGTGGGCGTAATCGTCGTTGTTGGGCGATGTCCTGGCCGACTCGATCCAGACGTTCATGCGGGCGACGCGACGCTGGTTGTCTCGCCGGAGTCGATGGTCAGTCATTGGACTTGGCGCTTGGAGGAGACGGGACGACGTCGAAGCCGAGGGCGGCCGCGTTGCCGCGGATGCGGTCGTCGAACGACAGCACGCGAACGTCGGGGAAGAGATTCCGAACCGCCAGCGCGGTGGCGAGATGAACGGCGTCGAGGGCGCGGATCGGTTCGCGGGGAAACGCCCGCCTGGATCGCTGGACGATCTCCGCGTCCATGCCGTGGAGGGTCCAATGGGCTGCGGCGGTGTCGAGGACGGTCTGCATTCGTGAAGACTCGTCGGCGGTCAAACGTCCCATGGTGACGGCCCGGCGAAGCGTTCGGTCGCATTCGATGAGCGTCAGGTCGGACGTGGAGACGGCCGTCGCGGCGGCCAGTTGCGACCGTGCGCTGTCGCCGCGGTCGTCGTCGAGCAGCCACGAAAGGATGGCGCTGGTTTCGGCGTACAGATTCACCGGTCGCCTCGAACGTCGTCCAGCAGCTCCCGCACGACCGACGAGGGCAGGCGCCGCACCGGGGGCGGATAGACGTCCGGGCGGTTCGGTGCGCCGAGGCGAACGGTCCCGTTGCGGGCGCGCCGCCGCAACCCGGCGTACGCCTCTTCCTCGGTGACGTGGGCCGGCGGGCCGAGTTCGGCCACGACTTGGCCGCGGTGAGTGACGGCCACGCGCTCGCCGTTCTGTACCATCCGCAGGTACTCGCTGAAGCGGTTCTTGATCTCTCGTACGCCAGACGTCTTCATCGTGCGAGAAATGTAGCCACGTGAGGCTGCAATGTCAAGTCTCACGCCTTGGACCCTGACGGTGTCGGGGCCGATACCGCTCCAGTCACCGATTCAAGAACCGGTCTTCAGGCGGCGCGGCGGGCGGAAGCGCCGCGGTTTTGCAGGACGGACATCACCACTGCGGTCATGACCGGGGGACAGACCGCGTTGCCCAAGAGCCTGATGCGATCGCGTCGTGAACCATATGGTAGTTGGTACTCGTTCCCGAACCCCATCGCTCGCTGAATCTCCGGGGGCTGGAGCATGCGCAGCATGGGGACATTGCCGACCCAGGTCACGAGCCCGAAACGATCTATGGTCGTCACGGTGCGGAGAGGCGCGTCGATGCTCTGCCACCCCCCGGCGCCGTCCGAGCCGTAGTAGACGATGAGGAACGGCGTTCGGCGCCCAAGCGCGTCGATTGCTCGCTCCGCCTTCTCGATCGTGGCATCGGCACGCCCGGTCCCGTACAGGCGCCGGGAGCGCCACGGCCCATCCCACATGACTACGTCGGATTTCACCGAGCGGGGGGTACCGCCTGGCGGAGTCACGGGAGTGGGCATCTCTTCGCGATCGCAGATCAGGAAGAGACGCCGCCGCTTTTGGGGAACACCGAACGTTGAGGCGTCGAGGACCTGGGCGTGCACGTGGTAGCCGAGTCCCTCGGCTTCCGCGAGCAGTCCTCCGAAACCGTCCCAGTTCCGCATGTGGACCACGTTCTCGATGACGATCCACCGCGGCTCCAGCTTCCGCGCGAATCTGAACACGTAGCGGGCCGTCCTCCTGCTGTTCTCGTCGCGCTCTCCGCTGCCCCTCGCGCACGTGTGGCTTCGGCACTCGGGAGACGCCAGGATGAGGTCGATATTCCCCAGTTGGTCGACGACAGGAAGTCGCCCCGTCTCAACGAGCGTGCGGTGGATTCCCGTGTCTTCGCCAAAATTCTTCGCGTACGTCTTCGTGGCGAGGTCCCAGGCATCGATGCCGCCTACGATCTCGGCGCCCGCGGCGCGCGCGCCCCAACTGCTTCCGCCTCCACCGCAGAATAGGTCCAGGGTACGGATCTTCGGGTCCTTGAGCATCGGTCAACCCCTCGTCGCGTCTTCCCGCCGCTGGAGATGCGACAGGACCCTCAGCAGGCAGGCTTCCCGTGAACGGTCGATCTGGTGCTCCCAGATCCGGACGACCTTCCATCCCATCCGCCGAAGGCGGCGATGGTTCCGCGCATCGCGGCGGCGGGTTGCCGCGATCTTGGTTTCCCACTTGTCGGACAGCTTCTCCCGCCACTGCGGGAAACGCCATCCGTGCCAGAAGTCGCCATCGACGAAGACGGCCACACGATCCGTGCGGAACACGAAGTCGGGTCGGCCAGGGAGTTCGCGCACGTGGCTCTCCCAGGTCAGACCACGGGTTGCGAACGCGTCGGCCATGGCCCTCTCCGGTCCGGTGTCGCGGCCCCTGATCCGGGACATCACCGCGCTGCGCGTTTCGGGCGACATGATGTCACCCCTGTGAAGTCGTCCCATCACGCGTTTCCCGTGTGTGGCGGAGAGCCGCCGGCGGCTGTGAGAGTTCTGGAATGCCAGCGGCGTTCTCCGTGTACGTCGCCGAGCGAACGGCGGCCCAGCAGTCCGCCTTCTTGGCCCATTCCGAGATCATTCGCCCGTTAGCAGTGCGATGAAGCACCGCATGCACCTTGTCGGTCCAGGCCATGATCTGGCTGCGGAGCTGGGGCGAGAGCTCCTGTTGCCACCACACCCTGTCGAGATCGAGTCTCGCTCCGAGCCGACAGGCGACCACGGCCACGGTGTACGTCACGACGTTGGCCTGGAAGGCCGGAAACCTGCCCCGCGTGATCTTCTGCGTTGTCCTGTAGATGATTGCCTTCGCGATCATCCGCTTGAATTCGCTCAGGTCCACGGACTGTCCGCCAGAGCGGTCATCGGCCGTCGTCATCCGGTCCATGAACATGACGAAGTTCTTCTGCGCGCCGAGACTGACCACGTGCGGGAGTTGCTCCCACGCATTGAGGTACTTCGCCAGGTCCGTTTTGGTGAACTTCCGGGCCGGCGGAATCGCCTGCCGCAGCTTTCGGAGCTGGGCGGGCGTCGTTCCGTCCCTGGCGAGCATCGTCTTGTAGCTGCCGGCGGCACGCTCGTAGAACCACCGGCCGATGCCGTCCGGGCAGATCGTGGTTGATGCAAGATTCTCGATCTCCCGATGGAACCGCTTGTTCGCGGAAAGGTCAGACTGCCTTACGTTGTTCTGGCTATTGGCGTATTTCGAGATATTGGCGACGAAGTCCTCCTCGGCGACAGGGTCAGGTGTCTTGAGAACGATGATCTTCGCCGGGACACGCACACGGCCAAGATCGATCTCGTTCGGGTACTTCCGTTGGCTGAAGTACAGCGATGCCGTGGTCTGGCCACCGTTGACCACCTGCATGCCCCGCATCCAGAGCACGCCGGGACCGCCGTCCGGCGTGCGGCCGAGCCGGAGTTCATCGGTGACGATGACGATGCCGTTGTTGTACGCCATGAAGCGTTCCGGCTCGCTCCGGAGCGTGTCTCGGATGCCCCTGTTGACCTTTCCTGTGACGCTGAGGAAGGACCGGACGTTGGCCTCCAGCAGACGGTCGCCGTACTTGTCGTACACGAAGCGGAGGGCCTCGCCCGGCAGTGCCGTCAGGGCGTAGTCGTACTCCGACATTTCCCCCGGCACGTAGATGCAGGGTAGCGCACCCCCGGTGACGTCAGCGAAATCTATCGTGAGCTCGTCGCGGGGTTTGCCGGTCGACCAGTGGTGATACAGCCGCTCGATGTCCATGACCTCAAGCTTGACGGTTCTCCCCTGAATCTCGCGGGGCTTGAAGTTCTTGGCCTTCGCCCGGCGATCGGTGAGGACGTAGATCCGGATCTGATCCAGTTTGTTGTAGCATCCCTGGATGGTGAGCGTCAGGCTATAGGCGTCGTCCGACTCCTCCATCTTGGAGACAAGCGTTCCGTCGGCCGACTTCGCCAGAAACCGGAGGCATTGCTCGGCTGCCTTCTTCGTCTCCGAATCGGGGATTGGCTGAATCTCGTCGACCCCTGCGTAAAGGCTGACGAAGAGATCGAGCTGATCCTGCTCGTCGGACACCGCGTACCCGCTGAGGCGCAGGCGTGCATTGCCGACTCTTGCCGTGTAGTGGCAGACGGCGGGCTCGAACGTCATCCCGATCTCGGACATGTGCTCCATGACGATTTCGGCGAACACGGATTCCGGAAACGGAAAGTTGCCGCTGCCGCCCCGACGATCGTTGACGTTCGTTCGGACGTCGGTCTGGGTTTGCCGAAGGAATCCACCGAGTTCCATGCTTCAGATCACCTTCAGTTCCCGGAGAACGTCCCCAAGGTCGGTTTCCAGGACGTGAACGAGGTCGAGGTCAAGGCCATAGCGTGCATGCCGGACCGCCTTGGGTACGTTCCGGCGCGTCAGTCCGGGAAATCCGGCCGTCACCCGGAACAGCATCGTACGAAGGCTGGCGAAACGTCGGACGTACCGGTCTCGAACGCTGGCGAGCACCCCGGCGCGGAGAAGGAGATCGGAGAATCGGGCCCGAGCAACCGGATCGTCGGACAGGCTGGCGTCGACATCTGCAGCAATCTCGGGTAGTGTGCGGCCGGACTCTCGCAGCGCGAGCCGCACACCCGCGAGGAAGAGGGGTCGAGCCAGCGAGTCGTCGAGCTGATCCAAGGATGCGACCGTGACCGCAAACTCACCGGACGTCGTGCTGGCCTTCACCTCCACCGCTCCGGGGCCCAGCACGAAATCGTGCAGCCCGTCGAGCGGGCCGCGCCAGCCGTCAACGGCCACGGCTGCGGCCACCCCGGCTTGCAGAAGCTGTTGCAGGAACCGCAATTCGCTGACGAGGCCAACCTCCGCCGCTGAACCGAGCACGTCGTCGCGGCGGGATTCCATGAACGCCTGCCATGCCCGAATTCGTCGCGTGAAGAACCGAAACAGCAGCGCGTCGTCGGTCGAGGCGGCGCGCAGCAGGGCGATGAGGTCGCTCGCCATCCTGGCGAACATGGTCACGCTTCCCGCCTGTTCACGGACGAGGGCGAGCCACGCGAGCGCGTCTGCGGGGATCTCCCGCACGATCTCAACGTGGAATCCGCGCCCGCGCGGGAGGTTGGTGGGGAGCGGGTCGACCGCGTTGGGGGGAAACCCGAAGAGAACGGCCTCATCGCCGCTCCGAAAACGGCGGCCGGCGAGGATGCGACACTGGGTCGTGCGTTCGACTGGGATCGTGCGCCATCCCTCGGTCGGGTTGTCTGGCCCAGCCTCACCCAGGGCCCGCCACGCAATGGCCAGCGCCTCGTCAGTCGGCGGCCCCATACTCTTCTCCCCACCGTTCCCACAGCACGTTGTTGACTTTGTACTCGACCCTCTCGCCGCGGTTGCTGTCTGGAAAACTGACTGCGAAGGCGGCGACGGCGGGCGTGTCGTCCGGAAAACCGGCATCGGCCAGCCGGGGATCGAGCATGTACAGGAACAGCAGACCGCGATCCGGTCGGCCCGGCACGCCCGGTCCACCGAAACCCCTGACATGCCTGACGTCCGGTCCGGATGGTACGTTTGGCGGGGTCTTTCCATCGCGGTTGGCTCTGTCGATGGACCTTTGGAGAGCGGCGTTCCATTCAGCGTCGTCGAGATCGATGGCCTCGTCGCGCGGTGACATGAGTCGCCCGATGGAGTAGCGGCTGTCGAGAGGGGCTCCCTTGACCGTTCTCTTGAGCATCGTGACCGTGATGTCGTCGCGGAGACTCAAGGGGTCACCGGTTCCTCCGCCGATCAGCACGACAGTCCATCGGGTCAGCTCTCCGTGCGGCAACATCTTCCGAATGAACTCCGACAGGAGGGCACTGTTCACCCGGTGAGCGTTGGGGTGCGTCTTGTACTCGGACAGGAAATCAAGGACATGGGATGCCGGGATGTTGTTCCACAGGAATCCCCTCCAGCGGGCGGATTGCCCTTCGCGCTGTCGTTGAGGATCGACCTCCGGGCGCCCAAGAACCGCGAGCAGTTCGCGGATGGCCGTGAGATTCCGTTCAAGCTCCGGCCTTGTCCGGTACAGCGCGACGGTCTCGCCGAGAGTGCCACTGAAGGACAGCATGAGGCTGCGTGCGGTCCGCATCTTCAGGCGGGATGTGACCATCAGCACAGGGTGCGACTGGACCTTCAACCCGTAGTCCCGTGGCGTCGCGCCGCGTGCGGCCATCTGGTCGAACTCCTCGCGCAATTCGTCCGCGGCGTCGGTGATGTGCCCGAACCACTCCGTGAGGTCCGACGTCGTGTAGAGACGGCACAGATCCACGTAGCCGGGGCGGTAGCCGAACCAGCGTCCCATCTGCATCAGCGTGTCGTACATGCGCGACGCGCGGAGGAAATAGCTGACGCAGAGCCCTTCGAGAGTCAGCCCCCTGGAGAGCTTGTCGCCGCCGATGGCGATTCCGCTGAGACCCGTCCTGTCGTGCTCGGTGTAGTCGAGAGCGTCCTTCGCGGTGCCGTTGATCGTCTTGACCACGATGTCGGACACCACGTCAGGGAGAAGCGGCTCGACGGCGTCCCAGCGACGGCCGCCTGCCGGCAGGGAGCCGGAATCCAGCTCGGCGGCACGGCGGGTGACGCGCTCGAAGTCCCGCTCCCACAATGACTTCAGACTCGCGATGGCCTGCGCAGCGCCGATACGGCGCGTCAACCGCTGGCGGAGAAGGCGTACGCGCGAGTCCACCTGCCGATGGACCTCGTACTGAACAGACGTGTAGCGCGTCACGTGGATCAGCATGGATGAATGCAGCCCGGTCTGGCCGCGGGCGCGACGCGCGGCGCACGCGAGCACGAAGGCGTCGATGGCCTCCTCCAGGGACGGCGGCAGGCGGTCCTCTCCCAGATAACGGGGCGCGTGGCCGTTCTTGTGCCGTACCGGCATCCAGCCGTCACCGTTCGAGCCGGAATAGTCGTCGATGGTTCGCACCAGATCGAGCGTGGTGACGTCCTGGTTCCGGTCGCCGAAGATCCTCGCAGAGCCGACGTAGTCGGACGGCGTGGCGAGATTCACGATGAACGCCGCGGGAAACAGGTCGGGCCCCTCCTGTCTGGTGGAGCCCCTCTCGTGGATGAAGATGTTCGCGAACGGGGTCGCCGTGTATCCCACGTACGCCGACTGCGCGAAGGAGTGCAGGATGCGGCGGACGAGACGGTTGATCGCGGTCGGCTGATGGTCCTCGTCCGGCCGGCCGTTCTCGTCGACGACCTGCTCGCCCGTGTCCACGCTGGCGTGGTCGGCCTCGTCGTCGATCATGAGCAGCGGCAGCTTCGTGACGACCCTGCGCCCGGTCTCGGGATCGTGCAGGTCGGCCACGTGATTCCTGATCCACCTGAGGAGGCGGCTGAGAACGGTCTTGTTCTTCTTGACCACGAACAGCCACGGTCTCTGTTCCGGCGAGATTCCCAGGTTCTGCGCTACCCGCGTCGTGAAGTCGCCGCTGTTCGTGCGGTTCGTGGCGAAATTGGGCTGGATGGAGGGATCGCCGTCGACCGTCCCGACACCGATACGCGTGAGGTCTTCGTCTGGCCTGGGCGTGGTCTCGTAGCCGAGAAAGCCCTCGTCGAGCCGCATCTGCGTCTGCGACCGCAGGTTGTTGTGGAGGCCGGCGAGGACGATCACGATCTTGTACCCGGCGTCAGCCGCCTTGGACACGAGCCCGATGTAGTGGCCGGTCTTGCCCGACTGGACGCTTCCGACGACCAAGCCGCGGCGATCCCAGGCACCCGTTCTCAGCGGGTCCTCGAGCTGGCCGAGCACGTCGTCGGTCGAGCGCTCCATGTGGTCGATCACGGTCGCCGGCAACCTCGCGTCCAGCCATTCCCTGTAGCGCGGCCAGTACCGCCATCCCTGCTTGCGGGCCGACACCAGCCATGCCTCATGGCCGGTGTCGCTGGTGAGTATCCTGTCGTGTCCGATCCAGAGACTGAACCGGCGCACCATCTCATCGACCGTCGCCTGCCGGTCGACCGTGTCGGGGTCGATGCCGAACTGTGGACCGTTTTGCAGCAGCCAATTCAGCTTTTCGGCGATGAGAGACGGAGTGATTTCGTTCGTGCCGATCTCGGCCTGCAGCATCGCCTGGAGCAGCCTGACGGCCGTGTTCTGGTTCGTCATCGAGACCACTTGTCCGATCCGTCAGGGGAGCTGCAGCCGAGCCACCAGAGCCGCGTGGTGGTGGAACGGCTCGGTGCGCAACAGCCGCTCGCGCGCCATCTCCGGCGTCAGCCCTTGTCGAGAGACGAGGTCGTTGAAGAGCACGTTCGCGACGGTTGCGATCTCCTCCGGAGCAACCCCGCCGAATCCGGTCCGCGGGGTCTCCCGACCCTCGGCGGTGTCCAGCCAGATCCGTTGCACCGGTACCGTCTCCTCCACAACGCGGATCATCGCCCGGATCTGCGGCGCGAGGGCGCCCGCGTTTTCGAGAACGGCGGCGACGGCCGGATGCGACGCATCGATCCGGTAGCGCATGCCGTCGCGCAGGCGCTCAACGCGCCACGCCTGGGCCACCGGCCCGCCGGCGGCTGGTCCGGTGCTGCGTCCACGATGGGCGAACACGCGCCGCGCCCTCCGACAAGTATCCTCCATCAGGTGTGTCAGATCCTGACGCAGCGCCACCGGCGGCCGTGCGGTGGACTTGCGGATGTCGATCTTCCACGCGGCGTCGGCGGAGTTGGGGATGTCGAGCCGGATTCTCGCCAGTCGATGGGCCTCCTCCTTCATCCACGGACGTCCATGCCCGAGGCCGAGCCAGCTTCCGGCCACCAGCAGCCGCTGGTTGCGGTAGACGTAGAACCCCTGCTGCGCCGTCCAGCCGTCTACCCCTGCGGCCTCCTCCTGCTGTCGCCGGTCCAGCCGATCCTTGTGGGGCAGCACGTGGCATTGTGCGGCGACGCCGGGCGCCAGCATCGCCGTCGGTGATGACCAGGTGGCATGGTGGGTCGCAAGGAAGGGGTCCCAGGGTGTCAGCGCCCGGTCGTTGATGGCGATGCGGAGTCTGGGCGGCTTCCCGGTCAGGTACCGGTGGAACACCATTGCCAAGTGATGCTCGATGACGTCGATGAGATCCAGGAAGTTCTGTTCCGAGAAACCAGGCGTCACGATGCGGTCGAGGTTCTCCCACAGGACGAGGGTACCCTGCGGGGTCTCCTGCAGCGGAGCCAGCAGCCGGCGCGACCCGTCCGCCGGTCCGACGAGCAGCCGCCACGTGTCGTCTTCGCTTGAAGCGAGGATGTCCAGATCCCATCGCAGGCAGGCAATCGCTCCGCCTTGCTGTCTGCTGGCAACGGTCAACCGCCGGCATTGCGAGAACGATGCCGTTTTCAGCCCCAAGCCGAAGCGACCGAGGTCGTTGGCGGCCCTCGCGTCGAGCGGGCTCTGGTGTCCCAGCCTCATTGCGCGGTCCAGACCCGCGTCGTCCATGCCCTGGCCATCATCCTGGACGGTGATGTGGCTGTGCAGCCCCTTCCACACGAAAGTCAGCTCGACGTTTCCGGCCCCGGCTGCGATGCTGTTGTCGACGAGATCGGCGAGCGCCGTCGCGGTCGAGTAGCCGAGACCCCGGAGGGCCTCGATCATGGCGCCGGCGCGTGGCGGCGCGTGGCGGTATCGTTCGGGTGGCGTCATCGGTTGTTCACGTCCGCCGTGCGAGGAGGTCAGCCCTGCAAGGTCTCCCGAGAGGATGCCACACAAGCGTCCGAAGGTCCTGCGATAACAGGTGAGCGGGCGGCCCTGGCCATCGGCCAGAGGTTCCCAGAAAGGGGACTGCTTCGGTTGCCAGGAAGGCGACTGCCTCGTTGATGATCGCGCGGTGGCCGTTCTCGCTGGGTGGCGCGTCTTGCCAGTCCCGCCAGAGCTGGTCAATCATGAACGACTCATCCCCATTCTCGTCCACCATGACGCCGACCTCCCCGAGCACGAGCCGCAAGTGGATTTCGACTTCGTCGCGGCCGTCCCCGGTACCGGTTTGGCCTGCAACCTCGGCAACCTCGGCAACCTGTTGCCGGGTGACCCAGCCCCAGGAAAGGCCGTAGTGGATGAGGCTGCGGACGCCATCGAGCCAAGCGGCGTGGGCAGGGTCGAATCGAGTGGCCGACTTCGGAAGTTCGATCGCGACATCCGCCCACGCAGGGTCGGAATCTACCGGAGCATGTGCGGAGATTCCGCTCTGCAGTTCTGCGGCGACCGCGCGCAGCGCCGGGACATCCGCTGGAGGTGGGGCATCGAGTTGTTCTTCCCACCCGTCGAGGCTCAGAGTCTGGTCGTCGCCGTCGGGGTCGGGTGCGATGTTCTCCGGCGGGTTGCCGATCCTCGACGAATCTCCATCGGTCCGCGCCTGGTCGGCGTATGGCACCGGCGCTGGCGCAAGGCGGGCGAGGTAGGCCCGCAAGACGCCGGCTGTTTCGGCATGGCCGTTCCTGATGGCTGCGGAGAGTGCATCGATTCCGTCGGCGTCGCGGAGGCTGGGGTCTGCACCCGACTCCATCAACAGGCGGCAGATGTCCGCGTGTCCCGCCGCCGCGGCGAGCAAGAGCAGCGTTCTGCTCCTGGCATCGGTTGCGTTGGGGTCGTGGCCAGAGCGCAGGTAGAACCGTACGGGCGCCTTCACGCCGGCGCTCGCCGCAAGACGGACGATTGGCGACAGTCGTTCTCCTCCCACGCAACCCAACCGAAGCGCATGGTACGAGAGACGTGGCACTTTCGTCTACGTGGCCGCCCGTTCCGGGTGTCGAAAATGTCACAAGTACGCAGGCGCGCGGGCGTTGCGGATGTTGGGGCGCTGCGAATGTTGCAGCACGTGAGACGGATGAGAGCCGGGCGGATGACGCCGTTGGCGCACGCCCGGGCCTGCCGATCAGGAACGCCACGCCCCCTGGCACTTCCCGAGGGCACGGGATGCTGGGAACGAGAACACCTGTGATCTGGACCCTTCCGGCTTGGAGTTGCGGAGGGCGCATGGCCCAGCGTCCATGGAGCCGGCGGCGGACGCGAGTCCTGGTCTGGAACCCCGTCCGCCGCCGCGAGTCCGCGTCGGGGCAGGACTACTCGGCGCCCAGCGCGAACACCCACAGGACGCCGCCCTGGGGCACCTGGACGTTCCGCTCGAAGTGCTCGTTGACGGCCCGCTGCATGCCCTGGGCGTCGACCCCCCAGCCCGACTGTACGGCGATGTACTGGACGCCGTCGACTTCGTAGGACGAGGGCACGCCGATGACCCCCGAGTTCGTCCGCTGCTCCCACAGGACCTCGCCGGTGGCCGCGTCGAACGCCCGGAAGTAGCGGTCGTTGGTGCCGCCGGCGAAGACGAGGCCGCCGCCGGTGGTCATGATCGGACCCCAGTTCTGCGACTCGGCGAACTCGTGGGTCCAGACCTGCTCGCCGGTCGAGAGGTCCCACGCCTGCAGCTCGCCGAGGTGCTCGGCGGCGTCCACGACGAAGACCCGGGACGTCGCGCCGGTGAACGCCCGGCCGGGGACGTACTCGACCTCGCGCCCGACGATGGTCGAGCAGAGGTTCTCGTTGGCGGGGATGTAGAGGTAGCCGGTCTGGGGGCTGTAGGCGGCCGGGGGCCAGTCCTTGCCGCCCCACAGCGAGGGGCAGAACGTGGCCGGCCGGTTCGTGCCGGGCTTGCGCTCGGGGTCGTACTCGGGGCGGCCGGTCACGGGGTCGATGGCCGTGAACACGTTCTGGTCCACGTAGGGCTGGGCGTCGACGAAGGTGATGGCGTCGGGCCCGCGCTCGAGCATCCACAGGTAGCCGTTGCGGGCGGGGTGCACCAGGGTGGGGATGGTGCGGCCGTCGCGCTCGACGTCGATGAGCAGCGGGGCCGACACCTCGTCCCAGTCCCACGAGCCGTTCCAGTGGTACTGGTGGTAGCCCTTGAGCTCGCCGGTGTCGGCGTCGAAGGCGACGACCGAGTTGGTGTAGAGGTTGTCGCCGGGCCGCTGGTCGCCGATCCACGGGCCGGGGTTGCCCGTCCCCCAGTAGGTGAGGTTCAGCTCGGGGTCGAACGAGCCGGTGATCCAGATCGAGGCGCCGCCGGTGCGCCACGTCTCGCCCGGCCACGTCTCGATGCCGGGGTCGCCGGGGCCCGGGATGGTGTGCGTGCGCCAAACCTCCTCGCCGGTCTCGGCGTCGTAGGCGGCGACGAAGCCCCGGATGCCCCGCTCGCCCCCCGACGGGCCGACGAGGACCTTGCCGTTGGCGATGAGTGGCGCGATGGTCATGTAGTAGCCGGTGCGGTAGTCGGCGACGGCGGTCTCCCAGACGAGCTCGCCGGTCGTCGCGTCGAGGGCCACCACGAACGCGTCGTGCGCCGTGTAGTAGACCTTGTCGCCGTAGAGGGCGACCCCGCGGTTGGTGCGGTGGGGATGGGCCATGTCCTCCGGGAACTGCCGCTGGTAGAGCCAGAGCTGCTCCCCGGTGCGGGCGTCCACCGCGATGACCCGGTCCTCGGGGGTGGTGATGAACATGATGCCGTCGTTGACCACCGGCGGCGACTCGTGGCCCGAGGTGACGCCCGTCGACAGCAGCCACACCGGCTCGAGACCGGCAACGTTCGCGGTGGTGATCTGGTCGAGGGGGCTGTAGCCCCAACTGTCGTAGGTGCGGCGGTACATCAGCCAGTCGCCGTCGGCGGGCGATTGCAGCCGCTCGTCGGTCACGGGGGTGTAGTCGGGTTCCTGCGCCGCCGTCCCGGGCGGAACCGCCAGCGCGAGCGCGGCCATCGCGGCGCCCGCGGCAACGAGTCGTATCGGAAGTCTCGCCATTCGTCGTCTCCTGCCTGTGCCGTTCCCGTGTCGGTGCTTCAGGTCCCGGTCCTTCGCCGCGACTTGCCG
The DNA here is from genome assembly GCA_965215105.1 of Vicinamibacterales bacterium. Taxonomy (GTDB): domain Bacteria; phylum Acidobacteriota; class Vicinamibacteria; order Vicinamibacterales; family UBA8438; genus JAJEEA01. Next base: position 2,222,431 of record OZ244051.1, on the reverse strand, counting down.
GTCAGTCACCTCTGCTCGAGCCGGGCCGGTGCCGCGGGGTCCCTGAGCTGCGCCAGCCCGCCATCGCGATTGCCGGTCCGTGGCTCCGTGCACGAACCCGCCACCGCCGGTCGGCGCTCTCGTCCCGGCATTATGACGCGAACGCACCGGCCGGCGCATGGCGGGTTCGCCGGGGCCGGTCCGGGCGGGACGGGCATCGGCTGATCCGCTCGATGTCGTAGGAAGGCGCCGTGGCCGGTCCGGGCGGGGCGGGCGCCGGCGGATCGGCTCGGTGTCGTGAGGAAAGGCGCCGTGGCCGGTCCGGGCGGGGCCGTCGCCGGTCCGGGGGAGTTCCGCTCGGCGTCGTGCAGTAAGGGCGCCGTGGCCGGTCCGGGCGGGGCGGGCACCGGGCGGATCGGCTCGGTGTCGTGAGGAAGGGCGCCGTGGCCGGTCCGGGCGGGGCCGGCGCCGGCTCCGGGGGAGCCCTGCCGATCACTGGATTGGCGGCCGGTCCCGGGAGGGGCCGGCCGCCCCCGGCGGCACGCGGCCCCGGCCGGTCGCGGGGACGGGGCGCCTGTCAACGGAACGCGGGTCTCGAACGTCCTGTAGGGGTATGCGACAATTGTCCGACGTAGCGCAGGGAGTCGGCACGATGAAGCCCAGAGTCTCCACGGCGGCGGCGCACGGTTGCGCCTCCCGGCAGTCGATTGGCGCGGGGGAAGCCCGCGGCGGCGGTTCCGCCGCCGGCCCGGGCCGTCGCGCGGGGATGCGGTGTTGGCTGCCGGCCGCGCTCCTGCTCGTGTCGGCGCCGGCGCTGGCCCAGGTCGCTCCGCCGGGCGCCTCCGGCGACACCGTCGCGGTCGTGGCGTTCGCCAACATCACCGGCGCCGCCGAGGACGACTGGATCGGGTTCGGCATCGCCGAGACCATCACCGCCGACCTGGCCGGCGCGGGCTCGGTGTCGGTGGTCGGGAACGACGCGGTGGAGGCGGCCCTGCGGGCGGCGCGCGTCGACGCGGGGGCGGCGACGGACCTGAGCGACACCCCCGCGGTGGAGGCGGGGCGGACCCTCGGGGCGCGGTGGGTCGTCAGCGGCGGCTTCCAGCGGCTCGGACAGCAGGTGCGGCTGACCGCGCGGATCGTCGACGTGGCGACGGCGGCGGTGCGGCACGCGACCACCGTGGACGGCGTGCTGACGGATCTCTTCGACCTCCAGGACCGGCTGTCGGCCGACCTGCGGCGGGGGCTCTCGGGAGCGGGACCCGCGCTGGCGGCCAACCTGCCGCCCGCGCGCGTCGCGCCGCCCCCCGCGACGCGCCGGCCGGGCGCGCCGCGCGATCCCTTCGCCGGAGACCCGCCGGTGGCGGAGGGCGGCCGGCCTCCCTTCGTCCCGCCCGGCGGCGGCGCAGGCGCGGGCGCGGGGCGTCGGCCTCCGTTCGGCGGTCCCGGCGGCGATGCGGGCGCGGGGCGTCAGCCTCCCTTCGTCCCGCCCGGCGGCGGCGCAGGCGCGGGCGCGGGGCGCCGGCCTCCGTTCGGCGGCCCCGGCGGCGATGCGGGTGCGGGCGCGGGGCGTCGGCCTCCGTTCGGCGGCCCCGGCGGCGACGCGGGAGAGGGCACGGGACCGCGTCCTCCCTTCGGCGCCCCGCCCGGTCCGGCCGCGGGCGCGGGCGGTGCGGGCGGTTTCGCTGCGCCGGCTCCCCGCATCATCGACGGCCCCCCGCCGCCCCTCGCCCCGGAGACCCTGGCGCGCGATGCGGCGGGGCGGGTGACCATCCGCGCCGTGCCTCTCGATCAGCCCCTCGACGTCGACGGCAGCCTCGACGAGGGTGTCTACGAGATCGTGCAGCCCCTGACCGGCTTCGTGCAGCAGCAGCCCGACGAGGGGGCCCCGGCGACCGAGCGCACCGAGGCGTGGGTCTTCTACGACGACAGCAACATCTACATCTCGGGCCGCATGTGGGACTCGGCCCCCGAGTCGCGCTGGGTCGCCAACGAGATGCAGCGCGACTCGTTCCAGATCATCAACAACGACACGTTCAGCGCCGCCTTCGACACCTTCTACGACCGCCGCAACGGTTTCGCGTTCATGGTCAACCCCATCGGGGGGTTCTTCGACTACCAGATCACCGACGAGGGCAACCCCAACAGCGACTGGAACCCGATATGGGACGTCCGGACGGGGCGCTTCGCCGGGGGCTGGACGGTCGAGATGGAGATCCCCTTCAAGTCGATCCGGTTCCCCGGCGGCGAGTCGCAGGTATGGGGCATCCAACTCGGCCGCAACGTGCGCTGGAAGAACGAGTGGAACTACCTGACCCCGGTCGCCATCTCCGCCGGTCCGGGGATGTTCCGGCTCTCGGCGGCGGGCACCCTGACCGGGCTGCAGGTGCCGTCGGGCAACCGGACGTTCGAGATCAAGCCCTACGGCATCGGGTCGTCGGCCACCAACGTCGCCACGGACGTCTACAACGAGGGCGACTACAACGGCGGCGTCGACGTCAAGTACGGCGTGACCGAGAACCTCACCGCGGACTTCACCGTGAACACCGACTTCGCGCAGGTCGAGGTGGACGAGGCGCAGATCAACCTGACGCGGTTCAGCCTGTTCTTCCCCGAGAAGCGCGAGTTCTTCCTGGAGGGTCGCGGCATCTTCGACTTCGGCCGCGGAGTGAACTTCGGGGGCGGCGGCGGGCCCGGGGGCGGCGGCAGACCGGGCTCGGGCGGCTTCTTCGGGGGCGGTGACGTGCCCACGGTCTTCTTCAGCCGGCGGATCGGCCTCGAGTCGAGGACCACGGTGCCCATTCAGGCCGGCGGACGGCTGACCGGCAAGGTCGGGGACTTCACCATCGGGGCGCTGAACATCCAGACCGACGACGTCCTCGACGTCGCGGACCCCACCAACTTCACGGTGCTCCGGCTGAAGCGCGACATCCTGCGCCGCAGCGCGGTGGGCGCCCTGTTCACGGGGCGGTCGGTCTCGCTCAACGGCGAGGGCACGAACGAGGCGTTCGGCGTGGACGGCGTCTTCTCGTTCTACGACAACGTGAACTTCAACGGCTACTACGCCATGACCCGGACCCCGGGGCTCGTGGGCGAGGACGAGAGCTACCAGGCCGCGTTCACCTACAACGGCGACCTCTACGCGGTCAGCGTCGACCACCTGCTGGTCGGCGACAACTTCAACCCCGAGGTCGGCTTCATGCGCCGCGACGACTTCCGGCGCACCTACGTGCAGGCGAAGTACGCGCCCCGCCCGGCCGGCATCGAGGCGGTGCGCCAGTTCACGTTCGGGGGCAGCTACGACTACTTCGAGACCGTGGCCGGCGTGCCCGAGACGGAGCTCGCGCAGGCCAACTTCCAGATCGAGTTCGAGAACAGCGACCGGTTCAGCGCCGACGTGCAGCGGAGCTACGAGTTCCTCGACGTGCCGTGGGAGGGGGTGCTGGGCACCGAGTACGTGATTCCGGCCGGCGAGTACGTGTTCCGCGACTACTACGTGTCCTACTCGATGGGTGCGCAGCGCCGCCTCTCGGGCAACCTGTCGCTGCAGCACGGCGAGTTCTACAACGGCGAGATCACTTCGATGGGCTACTCGCGCGGCCGCATCGAGGTCACCCCCCAGTTCTCGTTCGAGCCGAGCATCTCGGTCAACCGCGTCAGGCTCCCGGACGCGGAGTTCACCGCACCCCTCGCCATCACGCGCGTGACCTACACGTTCAACCCGCGGGTCTTCTTCAGCGGGCTCGTGCAGTTCAACCCGACCCAGGAAGTGGTGAGCACCAACCTGCGCCTGCGGTGGGAGTACCGCCCCGGCAGCGAGCTGTTCGTCGTCTACAACGACCAGCGCGACACCGTGCTCGTGCCGGACCAGCGGTTTCCGATGCTCCAGAACCGCGCTTTCGTTGTAAAGTTCACCAGACTGTTCCGCTTCTGATCGGCGGCCTTCCCCGGACCGGCACGAGCCGACGCCGGCCGGGACGGCCGGCGCGGGGCGGGGAGTGCATACACCATGTCCATTCGTCGCTTGGCTCTCGCCCTGACCGCGGCCGGTGGCGCCGCGGCGCTGCTCCCCGCCGCCCCGGCCGGCCTCGCCGCCCAGGGACCGCCGCCCGCGCCCGCCGCTGCGGTCGACTTTCAGCGCGACGTGCGGCCGATCCTGGCCGACAACTGCTTCTCGTGCCACGGGCCGGACGAGGGCACCCGGCAGGCGAGACTGCGCCTCGACACCCAGGACGGTGCGTTCGGGGCGCGCCCCCGCGGCGCCGCCGTCGTGCCCGGCGACGCCGGGGCGAGCCTGCTCCACCAGCGCGTCACCCACGCCGACGAGCGGCTGCGCATGCCGCCGCCGGCGCTGTCCAGCAAGCGGCTGTCGGCCGGGCAGATCGACGTGCTGACGCGCTGGATCGGCGAGGGCGCGTCCTGGGACCAGCACTGGTCGTTCGAGGCCGTCGCCGAGCACGCGCCCCCCGCCGTGGCCGACGAGGCGTGGGCGCGCAACCCGATCGACCGGTTCGTGCTCGCGCGGCTCGAGGCCGAGGGGCTGACGCCGGCCGACGAGGCCGACAAGCGCACCCTGGCCCGCCGGGTCGCCCTCGACCTGACGGGGCTGCCTCCCGATCCGGGCCTCCTCGCGTCCTACCTGAACGACGCCTCGGACGACGCGTACGAGACCCTCGTCGACCGGCTGCTGCAGTCGCGGCACTGGGGCGAGCACCGCGCCCGCTACTGGCTCGACGCGGCGCGCTACGGGGACACCCACGGCATCCACATCGACAACTACCGCGAGATGTTCGCCTGGCGCGACTGGACGATCCGGGCGTTCAACGAGAACCAGCCCTTCGACGACTTCGTCGTCGAGCAGGTGGCCGGCGACCTCCTGCCCGAGCCGAGCCTCGATCAGCTCGTCGCCACCGGCTTCCAGCGCAACAACATCACCACCAACGAGGGCGGGGTGGTGCCGGAGGAGTACGAGGCGATCTACGCCAAGGACCGGGCCGAGACCATCGGCAACGTCTTCCTCGGGCTGACCGTCGGCTGCGCCACCTGCCACGACCACAAGTTCGATCCCATCGCGCAGAGCGAGTTCTACGCGATGACCGCGTTCTTCCGGAACACCACCCAGTACGTCATGGACGGCAACGTCTCCGACCCGCCGCCCATCCTCGTGGTGCCCGACGATGCGGACCGCGACCTCTGGCACGAGCTGCGCGCCGAGGCGTCGGCCCTCGACGCCCGGCTTGAGGGACGCACGGTGTCGGTGAACCCCGACTTCATCGAGTGGATCACCCGCGGCGAGCACCGCGACCTCGTGACGCCGCTCGAGCCCGAGGCCGAGGTGCTGACGCTGGACCTCGACGACCCGGCCGGACCCGCCGTCGTCCACGAGGGCGAGCGGCGCCCCGTCGCCCTCGAGCCCGGCGTGACCATCGAGGACGGGCCCGACGGCCATTCCGCCCTGCGCTTCGACGGCGAGTCGTGGGTCGAGCTGCCGTCCCTGGACCTCGACGCCGACACCCCGTTCTCGATCGCGATGTGGATCTTCCAGCCGGAGGGCGAGGGCAACTTCGTCGTGGCCGGCCAGTACGACCAGGAGGACGGCGCGCGCGGCTGGTCGGTGACCCTCGGCTCGCGGCAGCTCAACTTCCGGCTGACCGGCGAGCGGAACGCGCGCGGCGCCGCCACCACGGCCCGGGTCGGACCCATCAACACCAAGCGGATGCCGGCCGGCGAGTGGACCCACGTCGTGCTCACCCACGACGGGTCGGGCGAGCGCGGCGGGCTGCACGTCTATCAGAACGGCGAGCGCGTCGAGGAGCAGGGCAGCGAGTTCTTCGCGAAGGCGGAGGGCAGCATCGTCACCGACCAGCCGTTCTACCTGGGGCGGGGCGGCGCCGTGAACCGCGGCGTGCTCGAGACCCGCCACTTCGCGGGCGGGGGCATCGCCGATCTCCGCGTGTTCGACCGGGCCCTGACGGTGGAGGAGGCCAGGGTGGTGTCCGAGTGGCGGACGCTGCGGGGCGCGACGGTCAAGTCGCCGCAAGGGCTGACCATGCCCGAGCGCAACGTCCTGCGGCTGCGCTACCTGAGCATCGACGACGAGCCGTACCGGCGGCTCCAGGCCCGGCGCCGGGCGGTGGACGACGAGTGGCGCGAGGTGCGGCGGCGCGGCAGCATCACCCACGTGATGCAGGAGCGCGCCGACAGCGAGGCGGCGGCCTACGTGCTCGAGCGCGGGGTGTACGACCAGCGCCGCGAGCGGGTCCTCGCGGGCACCCCCGCGGCGTTGCCGCCGATGGCCGAGTCCTGGCCCCGCAACCGCCTCGGCCTCGCCCGGTGGCTCGTCGACGACGCCAACCCCCTGACCGCCCGGGTGACCGTGAACCGGTTCTGGCAGCAGGTCTTCGGCACCGGGCTGGTGGCGACCAGCGAGGACTTCGGGGCGCAGGGGGAGACGCCCTCGCACCCCGAGCTGCTCGACTACCTGGCCCACGACTTCCGCGCGTCGGGGTGGGACGTGAAGCGGTTCTTCCGCACCGTCGTGACCTCGGCCGCCTACCGGCAGGCCGCGGCCGTGACCCCCGAGAAGCTCGAGCGCGACCCGCAGAACCGGCTGCTGTCGCGGGGGCCCCGCTTCCGGATGGACGCCGAGATGGTCCGCGACCAGGCCCTCGCGGCGAGCGGCCTGCTCGTGCGCACCATCGGCGGGCCGAGCGTGAGGCCGTACCAGCCCGAGGGGGTCTGGTCGACGGTGGCCATGCCCCAGAGCAACACCCGGGTCTACGAGCGCGACAGCGGCGAGGCCCTGTACCGGCGCAGCCTCTACACGTTCTGGAAGCGGTCGGCCCCGCCGGCGTCGATGGACATCTTCAACGCGCCGACGCGCGAGCACTCGACGGTGCGCCGCGAGCGGACCAACACGCCGCTGCAGGCACTGGTGACGATGAACGACACGCAGTTCGTCGAGGCGTCGCGGCACCTCGCCCAACGCGCGATGCGCGAGGGAGGCTACGACTTCGATCAGCGGCTCGACTACGTGACCACGCGCCTCCTCGCGCGCAGCTTCACCGCGCCCGAGCGGGCGGTGGCGCGCCGGACGTGGGACCGCTTCGTCGACCTCTACCGGACCGACGCCGACGGGGCGCGGGAGCTGCTGGAGGTCGGAGAGTCGGCCCATGACGCGGCGCTGCCGGTGACGGAGTCGGCGGCGTGGACGATGCTCGCGAGCCAGTTGATGAACCTGGACGAGGTCCTGAACAAGTAGGGCGCGACTTCAGTCGCGGCGGGACCCCGCGTTGCACCGAGCGCGAGGGCGCCGGTGGGGTGAAAGGGCGCCGCCACGGTTGAAGCAACGCTCGAGCGGCAAAGTGTGACGACGGAGCATATCGGCATACGGTGACCGCGGAGCAGATGCCGCCCCGCGGCGCAACGCAGTCGGGCACGATGCCTCGCCGGCGAATCCGGCGGGGCCTTCTGCCACCGACTGCCTGACGCGAAGAGGAAACGATGCACCCATTCAAGGAAGCCGTTCGCGCAGAGACCCGGCGTCAGTTCTTCGGCCGCACCGCCCGGGGCATCGGCGGGCTGGCCCTGGCCAACCTGCTGGCCGACGACGCGTTCGCGCTGCCGGGGCAGGCCCCGGCAGCGGTCGGCGGGCTGCCGTCGCTGCCGCACTTCGCGCCCAAGGCGAAGCGCTGCATCTACCTGCACATGATGGGCGCCCCGCCCCAGATGGACCTGCTCGACTACAAGCCCAAGATGCGGGACTGGTACGACAAGGACCTGCCCGAGTCGATCCGCCAGGGCCAGCGGCTGACGACGATGACGTCGGGGCAGTCGCGCTTCCCCGTCGCCCCGTCGGTGTTCGAGTTCTCGCAGCACGGCGACGGCGGCGCGTGGTTCTCGGAGATCCTGCCCCACACCGCGAGCATGGCCAACGACATCGCCGTCATCCGGTCCATGCACACCGACGCCATCAACCACGAGCCGGGCATCACGTTCATCCAGACCGGCCAGCAGATTCCCGGCCGCCCGTGCATCGGGGCGTGGTTCGCCTACGGCCTCGGCAGCATGAACGAGGACCTGCCCACGTTCGTGGTCATGAACGCCGAGCGCAGCCATCCCCGCGCCGGGGTGCAGGCGATCTCGGCCAAGCTGTGGAGCGCCGGGTTCCTGTCGCCCGAGTACGCCGGGGTGGGGCTGCGCACCGGGGCCGACCCCGTGCTCTACCTGCGCGACCCCGACGGCGTATCGCCGGGCGTGCGGCGCGAGATGCTCGACGGGCTCGGCGCGCTGAACCGGCTGCGCCACGAGCAGGTCGGCGACCCCGAGACCCTCGCCCGCATCGAGCAGTACGAGATGGCCTTCCGCATGCAGTCGTCGGTGCCCGAGATGGCCGACCTGTCGAGCGAGCCCGACAGCACCTTCGAGCGCTGGGGCGAGGAGGCCAGGCAGGCCGGCAAGTTCCAGAACGCGGCCCTGATGGCGCGCCGGCTCGTCGAGCGGGGCGTGCGCTTCGTGCAGATATACCACCGCGGCTGGGACGTGCACTCGTTCGCCCCGCAGGTGCTGCCGGCCCAGGCGCGCGACGTCGACCGCGCCGCGTGGGCCCTCGTCCAGGACCTGAAGGAGCGCGGCCTCTTCGACGAGACCCTCGTCATCTGGGGCGGCGAGTTCGGCCGCACCATCTACTCGCAGGGCCGCCTGACCCCCACCGACTACGGCCGCGACCACCATCCGCGCTGCTACAGCCTGTGGATGGCGGGCGGCGGCGTGCAGGGCGGGACGGTCTACGGCGAGACCGACGACTTCTCGTACAACATCGTCAAGGACCCGGTGCACATCCGCGACTTCCAGGCGACCATCCTGCACCTCTTCGGCATCGACCACGAGCGGTTCACGTACAAGCACCGCGGGCTCGACGCCCGCCTGACGGGGGTCGAGCCGGCCCGGGTGGTGCACGAGATCCTGGCGTGATGCCCGGCGGCCGGGCCGAGGAACCCGGCCGCCGTGACCTGCCCTCGGGTTCGGCCGGCCGTTGCGCTCGGGAGGCCCGTCCGCCGCAGAGCGGCGGGCCGTGTCGGGCCGCGCACGGACGTTTGTCGCCGGTCGCCGAAGCGTGCTACTCTGCCGCCAGTGAGCAACGATACGAAGTGGATCATCGGTACCCTGGTGTTGCTCGCCGGCCTGATGTCGGCGCAGTTCGTCGGCGTGAACGCGCGCATCGACGACCTGCGGGCCGACATGAACGCTCGCTTCGACAGCGTGAACGCGCGCTTCGACGGGGTGAACGCGCGCTTCGACGGGGTGGACGCGCGCTTCGACGGGGTGGACGCGCGGATGGACCGCATCGAGACGCGGATGGACCGCATCGAGACGCGCCTCGACAGCTTCGACGAGCGGTTGCGCAACGTCGAGATCGCCTTCGCCAAGGTCGACCAGAGACTGCTCACCCTCGAGCGCATCCTCCTGCCGGCGCCCGAGCCGCCGGGCGACCAAGGACAGTAACGGTCGAGAGTGAGCCCGTCGGCCCCGCGCAACGATGCGGGGGACGGGCGTCGTCGCCGTCGTGTCCTGCCCAGCTCGCGTCGACATCTCACGATCAGGCGGCCGGTTCCGCAATCCACTGGCCCTAAGCCGCTCCATCGCATGATCGAGCTCCTGTCGCGCGCGCTGTTCCACACCCTCGCGGCGAGTGCGACGGTGAAGCGGATCGCCTCGCGCTACGGGATGCGCGAGGGCCGGTTCGCCCGGCGGTTCATCGCCGGGGAACGGGTCGGCGATGCCCTCGCCGCCGCCCGGGCGCTGGCCGAGCGCGGCATCGGCTGCACGCTGAACCACCTGGGAGAGGCCGTCACCGCGGCGCCGGCGGCGCGGGCGGCGGCCGACGCCTATGCCCGCGTGGTGCAGGACGCGGGCGAAGCCGGTCTCGCCTGTCAGATCTCCGTCAAGCTCACCCAGCTCGGCCTGGGTGTGGACCCCGCCGCCTGCGAGGCCAACCTGCGCCGCGTGCTCGACGCCGCCGGCAACGAGTGTTTCGTCCGGATCGACATGGAGCAGTCGCAATGGGTCGACGCCACGCTCGACGTGTTCGAGCGGGTCTGGCGGGACGGACACCGCAGCGTCGGCGTCGTGCTCCAGTCCTATCTGTACCGGACGGCCGACGACCTCGCCCGTGTGAACGCGCTCGGGGCTCGGGTGCGGCTCTGCAAGGGCGCCTACCAGGAGCCCCCGGCCGTCGCCTGGCCGCAGAAGGCGGACGTGAACGCCTCGTTCGTGCGGCTGATGCGGTCGCTCCTCGAGGACGGCGTCGACCCCGCGTTCGCCACCCACGACCCGGACATGATCGCGGCCACCCGCGACTACGCCGGCGCTCTCGGCCTCGCACCGGAGCGGTTCGAGTTCCAGATGCTGTACGGCGTGCGGCGCGACCTGCAGGCCCGGCTGGTCGACCAGGGGCACCGGGTCCGCGTCTACGTGCCGTTCGGGCGCGAGTGGTTCCCCTACTTCCTGCGCCGTCTCGGGGAGCGGCCGGCCAACGTGCTGTTCGTGCTCAGGAGCCTGTTCCACGAAGGGCGGGGTTGATCCTTGTCCGCCAACGGCGGGGTACCGGCGGCCGGATTTCGTCGCCTCATTCCAGTACGGCGCGGATCGCGTGCATCATGACGTAGCAGAACATGCCCGCCAGGTAGACGAGGGCCGTTCTGCGGAAGCGTGGGCGGTCGTCCAGCCGTATGCCGACCACGCGTGGGAACAAGAAGACCAGAAAGCCGGGCCAGAGCAGGGCCATCGTGGAGTCGTAGGTGTCGAGGCTCCACCACCCCGCGAGGTCGGCGAGGCACCACGCGGGGAAGAAGACCGCGGCCCATCGCCTGATGAACACCAAGTCGTCTCGGACCGGAGGACGCAGGTCGGAGAATCTCACTTGCCCGTGTTCGGCGTGCCTTCTTCACGAACGCGCACGCTGGAGCGTTGGCGGCGGCGCACGATGTCGGCAACGGTCTCCGTGCGCTCGTCGCGGGTCAGGCCGAGCCGCATGCCGAGCACCGCCTCGCGCACGTCGGCTGGAGTCAGCCCGCGGACGACGCTCGACGCGGTGAGGCGCCGACGTGTCGTGGGAGGGCGCAGGGCGAGGAACTCAGCGTCCGGAACCTGCTCGTCGCCGCGCCGGCGGAGCAGCCACAGCTCTCGCACTCCCAGGTCGCCATAGCGGTCTATCTTCTCCTCGTCGGCTTTCGTAATCTCGACTTCCACGACCAGGTCGGGCGCGGTGTTCGCGAAGAACGCGTCGGCCGCTTCTCTCCCGTCCATGAGGGCTGCGCGGTAGGACCGGGCGTTCTCGCCCACGTAGAAGGCGCAGTCGGGCTCCATGCCCGTGCCGGGAAAGGCGCCCGGTTTCGCGAAGGCGGGCGGTCCGCAGCCCCTTGACCGCACCGCTGAGGATGCTGGCCGCGATGTCGACGATGCCGTCGAGCATCGACGACAGCTCTTCATGGAGGCGCGACGGCGCCATCAGGACGATGAGCCCGCTGACCGGGTCGAGGCAGACACGCCGGAACGAACGGTTCCGTCGATGGCCGCGAGCTCGGCGATGGTGCCGGCGTCGGCGCGCAGGACGTGGATGGTGGAGCCGAGCGGCCCCGTGTGCATTGTGGCCTCTCGACCGCCCGCGACACCTCCACCGGACTCTGCCATGGCTATCCAAGAACGGCACGCGCTGAGCGATTGCCGTCACGCTCCATCGGACTCGCCGGGGCGTGGTGCGCGTTGGTGTCTACGGCCCCTCTTCGGCCTCGGGCTCGGGCCGGAAGCTCACGTCGGGCAGGTAACGGACGAGCCACTGCTCGCTGCGGGTCACGACGCCCGACAGCTTCGCCATCACTTCGAGCGCGGCGGGCGCGCCGAGGGTGCGGGCCAGCGGCGACCCCTGGTCGAGGGCGGCGAAGTTCTCCATATGGAAGACGTGCACGTACCCGCCCTCGCCGCCGAACGTGAGGGCGCCGGTGGTGTGATGCATCTCCGCCTCGTCGAAGTGGGGGAGGATGTCCTCGGCCATCACCCGCAGGTACTCCTGCTCGCGGCCGGGCGCGATGGACACCATCTGCACGAGCATCAGGGCCGGCGTCTCGCCCTCGGGCAGGGGGTTGTCGAGGGTCGGCGCCGTCCGCACCGCGTAGGTGGCGCGGCTCGTGATGACGTTCCGGATGCGGCCGACGATGCCCGCGCGGGCGCCCTCGTCACCGGCGCGGTCGAGCTGGGCGAAGTTGGCGAGCGGGGTGGTGATGACGAACCGGTAGGTGTCGCCGAAGACCGCCGTCCGCCCCACGCTGCGCCACGGCACGCCCGCCTCCTCGTCGAGGGTCGAGATCTCCCGTTGCGCGGCCAGGAACTCGCCGACGCGGGCGGGATCGACCTGCACGATGGTCATCTGGAGCCAGGGCGGCGGGTCCTGGGCCGACGCGGGCGTGGCGAGCAGCGCCGGCAAGAGGGGGACGAGAGAGGGAAGCGCCCGCAGGAGCGTCCGCCACGGTCCGCGCGCACGAGTTGTTCGCTGCATCGGCTGCCGGTTCTCGGCGTGTCGCGGGGATGGGGTGCCTCCGCCGGCGGGACGCGGGGCCTGCCGGCGGCGCAGGGTCAGCACGTCACGCAGTTGTCGTTGTTCTTCGAGCCCAGGCTCTCGAGCAGGGCCACCGTCCGGGGAATCGGCGACACCCGCTGCACGGGGCCGTTGGCCATGTCCGCGGTGGTCTGTCCCCGCCGGCTCACCGCGGTCACGTCGCCGCCCTGCTCCACGAGGTACAGAATCAACTCGTCGTCCCCGCGCGCGGCTGCGTGGTGGATGGCGTTGTAGCCGTTGTGGTCCCGCTGGTTGACGTCGGCGCCGAGCTCCACCAGGTAGCGGACGGTGTCGAGCCATGCGTCGGGCGCGTGGCGGTGGGCGTTGCCCGCGAACCCCTCGCCGTAGCCTACCCCCGACGCGGCGTGAATCGGATACACGCCGGGGTCGCCCTCCTTGTAGGGAGGCAGGCCCGACGGGTCGGGGCCCATCGTCGTCAGGTCCGTCGCCACCCACAGTCCGGGCGCGGCGGGCAGCACCGCCGGCACCGCCGTCTCCTCGTCGTTCTCGGACGTGGTGCCCCCGCGCGCGCGGCGCGGCGGCGGGGCGAGGGTGGGGATGTCGGGGTCGGCGCCGTGCTCGACGAGCAGGCGCATGGCCGGCAGGTCGGTCGCGTAGGCGGCGCGCCAGAACGCGGTCGAGCCCCGGGTGTCGACGAGGCCGCAGTTCCGGTTGCCGCAGCCGCTGTAGACCATGTACCAGGGATGCCGGGTCACCTGCACGTTCGGGTCGGCGCCGGCGTCGAGCAGCGCCGCCATCACGTCGAGATAGGTCGCCTGCTGCAGGCCGTGCTGCTGGGGCTGGGGATAACGGGTCCTCGGCTGCCACTCCGCGTTCACCGTCGCCCACAGCGGCGTCACCCCGTTGAGCCCGGACGCGAGGTTGGGGTCTGCGCCGCCGTCGACGAGCATCAGGGCCAGATCGAAATGCGCGTTGATGGCGGCCATCAGGAGCGGGCTCGTGGCGTCGCCGTCTCCGACCTGGTCGACGTCGGCACCGCCGTCGAGCAGGGCCATCGCCGCCCCGACGTGTCCCTGCCGCACCGCGTGGAGCAGCGCCGTCAGCCCGCCCTTGGTCTCGATGGACGGGGGCCGCGCATTGGGGTTCTCCTGGGCCGGCGGCACCTCGCCGGACAGGTAGCGCGCGCGACCCGCGAGCACCGCGGCCTGGACCTGGCTCGGCGTCGCTCGCGCGTCTCCGGCCTCGAACGCGTCCATCACCGCGCGCTGCCGCCGCCGGGCCTCGCCGGCGAGGCGGCCGTCGGCGACGAGATCGATGGCCTTCGAGGTGATCGAGGGGTCGGCGCCCCGTTCGAGGAGGACGTGGATGGCCTCGACGCGGTCCCGCGCCGCCGCGAACATCAGCGGCGTCTGTCCCCAGGCCGCCTCCCGCGCGTCGGCGTCGGCGCCGCGGTCGAGCAGGGCGGTCACCGCGCCCGCGCTCCCCGCCGCCGCCGCGAGGTGCAGCGGGGTCGCGCCGGAGTTGCTGGTGGCCGCCGCCACGTCGGCGCCCGCGCCGACGAGCCGCTCGATGACCTTGGCGTGCCCCCCCGTGCTCGCCACGTGCAGCGGCGTGTAGTGGCCGATGCGGGTCACCGCGTCGACGGCGGCGCCGGCCTGCACCAAGGCCGCGACCATCTCGGCGTCGCCCCGCTCGGCCGCCCAGTGCAGCGCCGACATGCCGTCGCCGTGGGCGGCGTTCACGTCCGCGCCCTCCTGGAGCAGCGCGCGGACCGTGTGCAGGTCTCCGATGCGCGCCGCGTCGGCGACCGGCGCGTCGCCCGGCGCCGCCGCGAGGCCGCTGACGACGGCTACCCCGACGGCCAGGAACGCTCCGGTGACGGCCTTCGCGACACGATCCTTCGTGCGTGACACATACACGGCGTTGACCCTCCCGCTTCCGCGACGTTCCGACTCGTCTGCCCGGACACGACGTCGCGTCGGCGGCCTGCACGGCGCGACGTCGAGTTGCTCGAGCGCAACGCAGCCTCTCTGCGGTCTGCGCGTCTCTCTCCCCGTGGCGTCCGCGTCCGACACCGGCAAGGCGATCGCCGCCGGCGTCACTGCGTGCGTGGCGCGTTCGGTGCGCTAGCCGCCCGCCTCGGTGGTCTCCGGCGCCATCGGCGCGGACAGCGCGAACGTCCCGTTGCTGTCGCCGAAGTGGTCCATCTCGAGCCCCAGCGACTGCATCAGCGTCAGCATCGCGTTTGCCATGGGGGTGCCGTCGGCCGCCTTCAGGTGCAGGTTGCCGCGAAGATGCCCGTTGGCGTGGCCGAGCAGGACGAGGGGGCAGCGCCGGTGGTTGTGGATGTTGGCGTCGGCCATCGGCGAGCCCCAGATGACGGCGGTCTTCTCGAGCAGCGACGCGTCTCCCTCCACCGCCTGCTGCATCTTCTCGAGGAAGTACGGGAGCTGCCCCACGCGGTAGCTGCAGATCGTGTTGAAGTCCATGATCCGCCCCTCGTTGTTCCCGTGGTGCGACGCGGGGTGGAACGGACGGTTGGTGCCGCTCTCGGGGAACACCCGGTTCTGGGCGTCGCGGCCGGTCTTGAACGAGATCACGCGGGTCATGTCCGTCTCCATCGCCAGCACCTGGAGATCGAACAGCAACTGCATGTGCTCCGAGAACGAGTCGGGCACCCCGGGCGGGGCGTCGGGCAGCTCACGCGGATCGGCGGAGCCGTCGTTGCGGCCCTCCACCAGTTGGATGCGGCGCTCGACCTCGCGGACGTCGTCGAGGTAGCGGTCCATGCGTCGGCGGTCGGCGGTGCCGAGCTCGTTCCGCACCTCGGCCACGTCGTTCAGGATCCAGTCGAGGATGCTGCGCCGCGTCGCCCGGCGCTCGGCCCGCTCCTCGGGGGTGCCGCCGGCCCCGAACAGCATCTCGAAGGCGACGCGCGGGTCGCGAATCATCGGGAGCGGCTCGCTCGGCGACGACCAGCTGATGGAGTCGGTGTAGGCGCACGAGTAGTTGTAGGTGCACCCGCCGGCCTGGTCGAGGTTCTCGATGCAGAACTGCATGGACGGCATCGGCGTCGACTGTCCGAACCGCTGCGCGTAGAGCTGGTCGAGCGACGTGCCCACGAAGAGGTCCGACCCCTGGGTCTGCTTGGGGTGCGACTGGGTCAGGAAGACGGCGGACGAGCGGAAGTGGTCGCCGCCGATCTCGGGCGGGCTGAACGCCTCGGCCATCCGGACGTCGGTGTTGCTGACGATGGTCAGGTAGTCGCGGAACGGCTCGAGCGACTTCAGGGCGTTGTCGGGCAGCAGCTCGAAGTCGCGCCCCACCGTCGCCGGCGCGAACAGGTGCTGGCTGGCGCCCCACTCGTTGCACCCGGGCAGCCCGTGCACCTCCTCGATGCACACGAGCCGGGTCACGTCGTTGACCGCGGCGAGGGCGGCCCGCCCGAAGCGCCCCGCGGGGGTCATCGCATCGAGAAACGGCAGCGCCACGGTGGCGCCCATGCCGCGCAGGAACGTGCGCCGGGGCAGGTGCTTTCCGGTGATGAACGCCATGAGGTCTCCTCTACATCGGCCGAGTCCGGCCGGGGGCCGGGTTCCTCGCCCGGAAATCGTCGTCTCTACGCGACCGCCAAGTCGCGCTGCGGCATCCGATTGCCGCCCAACCAAACGCTCATGGCCACGCTTCGCGCAGCCAACCCAACCGCATCGAAGTACGGTAGCCTATCCGCGCTCAAGGCGACACGCTGTTGCCGTCGATGCCACGTGGGCAGCCTCAAGAGCGAGCGTCGCCACGTAGCGCATGAACCGCCGCTCCCTTGCGACCCTCCCGTCGTGTCGGGATTGTATCTTCACCACCGTGCAACCCTGCAGGAGTCCGCGCGGTTCTACGGCCCGGGCTCCCGGGGTTCCCGACTGCGCTGAAACGCGTCGCTGCCGACGACGCCGAGGACGAACGAGGCCATCCGGTAGTCGTTCGCCTCGGCCGCGCGCGTGATGGCGCGGACCGCCGGCTGATCGAAGTGCTCGACCCGCCGGCCGATCGCGAACGCCAGCAGGTTCTCGGTGAACGTGCGGACGAGCGGGACCGGCCGCGCCATCAGGGCGTCGACGAGCTCGCGCGGCGTCGACACCGGGGTGCCGTCGTAGTAGTCGCCGCGGGTGTCGAGGGGGACGCCGTGCTCGCGCACCCGCCACTTCGCGGTGACGTCGAAGTTGTCGAGGGCCAGCCCGATGGGGTCGATCAGCCGGTGGCACGAGCTGCACGCGGGGTTCGACCGGTGCATCTCCATGCGCTCGCGGGTCGTCAGCCGCCGGCCGTCGCGGGTCTCGTCGGTCTCTTCGAGGGCCGGGATGTCGGGCGGCGGCGGGGGCGGCGGGGTGCCGAGCAGCACCTCCATGACCCACTTGCCGCGCAGCACCGGCGACGTGCGGTTCGCGAGCGACGTCAGCACGAGGATGCTGCCGTGGCCGAGCACCCCGCGCCGGGTGTCGTCGGGATAGGCGACGCGCCGGAACTGGCGGCCCGCGACCCCGGGAATGCCGTAGTGCCGCGCGAGCCGCTCGTCGACGAACGTGTAGTCGGCCCGGTAGAGGTCGAGCAGGCTGCGGTTCTCCTGCACGAGGTTCGCGAAGAACAGCTCGGTCTCGCGCCGCATCGCGCGGGCGAGGTTCTCGTCGTAGTTGGGGAAGAAGTTGGGGTCCGGCCTGACCTTGTCCATGTCCTGCAGGCGGAACCACTGGGCCGCGAAGCGGGTGCCGAGGGCCTCGGCGCGGGGGTCGGCGAGCATGCGCAGGGCCTGCCGCTCCAGCTCCTCCGGGGTCAGGCGCCCCGCCTCGGCCAGCGTCCTCAGCTCCTCGTCGGGGGGCGTGCCCCACAGGAAGAAGGACAGGCGAGAGGCGAGGGCGGCGTCGCCCAGGCGGTAGCCCCGGCGCGGCGCGTCGACCGGCGCCCGCTCGAGCCGCAGCACGAAGTGCGGGCTCGCCAGCATCGCCTCGAGGGCCGTCCGCACCCCGACCTCGAAGCCGCCGGCCGTTGCGCCCTCGTCGAAGAACGACAGCAGCCCGTCGACGTCGCGCGGGGTCAGGGCCCGCCGGTACGCCTCGCGGCCCAGGCGCTCGACGATGCGGCGCGCGCAGGGCCGGGCCTCGTCGGGGCTCGTGGGGCGGCACGTGAAGATGCGCTGCCGGCTCGGCGTCTCGGAGAGGCCGGTGACCCCGTGGGGCCCGGTGACGACGAGGTCGCGCACGTGGGGCAGCGTGGTGACGCCCGCGCCGCCCGAGCCGCCGCCCGCGAACGACCAGTCGTGGGGGCGTATCAGGTCCTCGTAGGGGCCGTCCGCCCGCCGGATGAACGCCGCCGCCACCCGGCGCGGCCCCGCTCGCACGAAGACCGGCGGGGTCTGGGTGGTCACGCCGCCCCGGCCGTCGGCGTCGACGCGCCGGTCGGTGTTGTAGTGCAGCAGGGCCACCCGCTCGCCGTCGATCGAGACGTCGATGTCCTCGATGCGCGTGTTCGCCCCCGACGTGAACGTCAGCCCGAAGACGTACTCGGCGTCGGCGGGGAACACGTGGTCGACGACGATGCCGCCCCGGGTGCCGTAGGGCGCGCCCTCGACGTGGTCCCACGGGTGCTGCGACACGTACTCGGAGTTGGAGTAGGTGTGGTCGACGGCCCGCCGGCCGGGCTCGCCCACCGCGAGCCGGGCGATGGCGCTCGCCGCGTTCAGGTACGCTTCCAGCAGCGTCGGCGACAGCGTCTGCGCGTCGGCGATGTTGTCGAAGTTGGCGCTCACCTGGTCGAGCGGCAGCCAGTCGCCGGCGTCGACCTCCAGGCCCAGCAGGTCGCGGACGGCCCGCGCGTACTCGGCCCGGTTGAGGCGCTGGAAGGGCCGCCCGCCGGGGTCGGGGGCGACACCGGCGGCCGCGTCGAGCTGGTCCTCGAGGGTCTCGACGAGGGCGCGGAGGTCGGCGTCGTCGGGCCGGCGCGGTCCCGGCGGCGGCATCATGCCCGCCCGCAGCTTGCGGACCATCTCCTCGGCGATCTCGGGATGGTCCGCCGCGGCCGTCGGGTCGAAGCGCTCCAGCGACAGGTTGCCGCGCAGCGTCCGGTCGTTGTGACAGGTGACGCAGGTGCCGCGCACCACTCGCTCGGGGGCATCGGCGCCCGGCGCGGTCTGGACGGGCCGCGCCGGGGCCGCAGCGGCAGACTTCACCTCACTGCCCGTCATCGTCAGGAAGATGGCGCAGAGTCCGCTGACGACGGCAAATCGTACTCTCATGAACCTCCAGAGATGCCGTTCAGTCTAGTCCCGTATCGGCCTGTATTCAAGACGGTTCGAGCCGTCGCCGCAATCAGTCGGCCGGCCGCTTCAACACCGCGGCCACCAGCCGATTGACCTGTTCTGCGAACAGGGTGCGATCGGCGCGCATGTCCGCCCGCAGCTCGTCGCGCAGTGCATCCATCCGCGCTCCCATCCGCGCTTCCGTCCTCTCGTGCGCCTCGCGCGTCGAACGCGCCGAATCTGCGATCGACGTCTCTATCGAGCCGCGGGCCTTCCAGACGCCGACCGCCACCGCCACCAGCAGGCCCAGCAACGTGACCAGCAGGCCCACCACCGCCAACCCATCGCCCATCGCCGGCTCTCCCTCGTGTCGTAGAGACCCCGACCGAGTCCACCAACCCGATCGACCGAAGATAGCATGATCCGTACCTGCCGGCCGGCCGCGGCGAAACACGCACTCATCGGGCTCGGGCTCCGCGAAGGGCAACCGAAGTTGGCGACTCGTCGGCGCCGGTTCCTAGCCCCAGGCGTCGACGGCGTAGCGGGACACGGCGCCGTCGTCCAGGGCGATTCCGAGGCCGGGACCGGACGGCAGGGCCACGCCGCCGGGAACGACCTCGAGGGCGGTCGAGAAGAGCCGACCGAGGTTGAGGACCTTGAAGTCCGTGAAGTACTCCACCCATGCCGCGCCGGGCGTCGCCGCCACGAGGTGCACGTGCAGGTCGGCGAGCCAGTGGGGGGCGACGGCGAGGTCGTGGGCGGCGGCGAGCCCCGCGATGCGGCGCCACTCGGTGATGCCGCCGCAGACCCCCGCGTCGGGCTGGAGGACGTCGGCGGCGCCCCGGTCGACGAGCTGGAGGAAGTCCCAGCGCGTCGCGTGGATCTCGCCGGTGGCGACCGGCGTCGCCACCGACTCCGCGACCCGCGCGTGCCCGTCGACGTCGTCGGGCATCAGGGGCTCCTCGATCCAGCCGGGATCCCATTCCTCCCAGGCGCGCACCGCCCGGATCGCGGACGCGGCATCGCGCCACGCGTTGTTCGCGTCGAGGAAGAGCTCGACGCCGGGTCCGATCGCCTCGCGGGCGGCCGCGATCCTGTCCGCGTCCTCCGCTGTCGACACCCCGCCGACCTTGATCTTGACGGCGTCGAAGCCCATGTCGACGTAGCCGCGCACCTCGTCGGCGAGGTCGTCGGGGGTATTGCCCTCGGCGTAGTAGCCGCCGCTGGCGTAGGCCGGGACCATCGCCGTCCGGTAGCCGCCGAGGTAGCGGTGCAGGGGGAGGCCGGCCTCGCGGGACACGGCGTCCCACAGCGCCTGGTCGACGGCGCTGATGGCCCGCACCACCGCGCCCCGCCGGCCCTGCAGCAGGGCCTCGCGGAACATCGCCTCCCAGATGGCCTCGACGTCGTGGGGGTCGCGCCCCACCACCAGGTCGCGCAGCAGCTCGCGCACCGCGAGGGTGGCGAGCCGGCCCCCCCGCGTGCCGCCGTAGCAGAAGCCGATGCCCTCCGCCCCGGTGTCCGTCCGCACCCGCACCAGGGTGTAGTGGCGCTCGGACACGGCCCGGGTGGCGAACGCGATGCCGCGCTCCAGCGGGACGACGCACGTGGCGGCTTCGACGGCGGTGACCTTCAAGTCGGATTCTCCAGGCGCTAGAACATCGCGATGGGATTGACCGGCGACCCCGTGCCGTTGGGAATGCGCAGGGGGGCGATGGTCACCATGAACTCCCAGCGGCCGCGCTCGGCCGCGGCCTCGGCCAGGGCCTGGAAGTCGGCCCGGTCGAGGACCTGGATGCCGAGGATGGTCAGCGCGAAGTCGTGGAGGGCGGTGCGGCGCAGGTCGCCCTCCGGCTGCGGCATGTAGCCGGGCGTCTCCCAGCCGGCGATGGCCACGTCCCGCTCCTTCAGCCACGGGATGACGTTGTTGTCCAGGCCCGCCGCCTCGGCGCCGGTGTCGAAGGGGCCCAGGGCGTCCTGCCGGGCCCAGCGGCCCCACCGGATGAGGAAGGCGTCGCCGGGGCCGGCGCGCACGCCGGTCCGCGCCTCCCACGCCTCGAGGTCCTCGACGGTGATGCGCGTCCCCGGCTCGAGCCACGGCACGCCCTTGAGCCGCGGGATGTCGTAGAGCACGCCCCGCGTCACGAGGCCGTCCTTCACCGCCATGATCGAGTTCTTGAGCGCGCCGTCCTCCATGGTGACGAGGCCGTCCACGTCGTAGCCGTTCCACATCCTGCCGTCGAAGAAGACGTGCGCGAAGGCGTCGAGATGGGTGGTGCCGGGGCCGTGGATGCACGGATAGGCGATGGTGTCGCTGGCCCCGGTGCGGGTCGCCCGCGACATCGACCACTCGACCGGGCACGGCACGTCGGCCGTGCGGTAGCTCTGCGCGTTCGACGCCAGGGAGATGGTGTGGCCCTCGGTGACGAGGGCCGCCGCCTCCGCCCGCTTGGCGGGGGTGATGAGGTTGGCCATGCCCAGCTCGTCGTCGGGGCCGAAGCGGCCCCAGTTGGAGAGCTCGGTCAGCCAGCGCTCGAACTGCTCGGCGCTGACGAGGGGGGGCAGGGCGTTCGGCTCCTGGGCGCGGGACCCGGTGGAGAGCATCGCCGCGCAGGCGGCGGCCCCCAGCAGCAGCGACAGTCGGCGGGATGCGGTCATCGGTCGATCTCCCTCTGAATTGCCATGCGCCCCGCGGCTGGCGGGGCGCGAACGCTGCGCGTCGAGTCGAAACGGGGGAATGCGGCCATTATAGGGCCGCCGGGTCGGCCGTGAACGCGGCCCGCCACGATATAATCCCTGCCGTAGTACGAGGAACGGCTGCGGACGCGCCCGTCGGGCGGATGTCCGGGTCGAAGCGACGCTGTCCGGGCCGCCCGGTCGGCCACTTGGGTGCCCAGCGGAGCCGAAGGCGACGATTGGCGGGCCAGGTGTCCGCGCCGTGGAACGGCGCGGACACCTGCAGGGTTGGTTGGGCGGTGAGCGGAGCCGTAGGCGACGCTCTCCGGGCTAGGAGACGAGATGCGAACGAGGACCGCGATAGTCGCCGCCGCCGTGCTGCTGGCGGGGTCATGCGGCGGAGAGCCGCCGGCCGGGCCGCCGTTCCGGACGGACAACACCGTCCAGATGCTGATGGCGAACATGCTGGACCCGGCCGCCGACCTCCTGTGGGACGCCGTCGGGACGATACTCGACGAGAACGGCGAGACCTACTGGGAGCCGGAGACCGAGGAGGACTGGCTGCAGGTGAAGCTGGGGGCGGTGGCCCTCGCCGAGGCGGCGAACCTGCTCATCATGGAGGGCCGCGCCCGCGACCAGGACCAGTGGGTGAGCATGTCCCAGGACATGGCCGACGCGGCCATGCTCGCGTTCGACGCGGCGGCCGCCGAGGATCCCGACCGGATATTCGATCTCGGCGAGGTCGTCTACGAGACGTGCAACAACTGCCACACCCTGTACTGGGTGGACGACGCGGACCGGGGCCGGGCCATCGAGCCGGGGACCTGATTCCTCGGCGCGCCTCGGCGGGCGCGGACGCTCTGACCGCCCGCATGCGAATTCGGCCTGCGGGCGCGGTTTCGACCCGCGGGCGCCTCGCCGTCCGCGGGCGCCCGTTGCGATCCGCCGGCGCCCTCCGGGCGCGATGCTGCACCGGGTTCCGCCGGGCGACGCCAGTGCTGCGCCAATGACTGGACCTTCGGGTGTGCGGCGCTGGGATTCGTCGACGATTTCGTGCTGCCAACCCTTGTCCGTGTCCCGAGATCGGACGTGACGCGCCGGTAGCCAACCGGGGGCGAGTCGGTGTCGAGCCCATCCATCGTCTTGCGCCGGGTCCTCATCTACACGCATCGCTGGCTGGGCATCGCCGGCAGCCTGCTCTTCGTCGTCTGGTTCGCCTCCGGCATCGTCCTCATGTACGCGGGCATGCCGGCCCTCGACCCCGCCGAGCGGCTCGAGCGCGCGCCCGTCCTCGATCTGTCGGCGGCGCGGCTCGACATCGGCGAGGCGGCGGTCCGGGCCGGGTTCGCGCCGGCGCGCATTCTCGTCGGCATGCACGGCGACCGGCCCGTCTACCGGTTCGCCGGGGGCCGCGGCTGGACGACGATCTACGCCGATACGGGCGAGACGGCGGGTGGGCTGGGGCCGGAGCAGGCCCTGGAGATCGCGCAGCGCTTCGCGCCCGGGCACGGGGCCGGCGTCCGTTACGACGTGCGCCTCACGGCGCCCGATCAGTGGACGCTGCAGAGCGGCGCCTTCTTCCCCCTCCACCGCGTGGCCCTCGGCGACGACGCCGCGACCGTCCTCTACATCTCCGACCGCACCGTCGAGCCGATCCTCGAGACGACGCGTCGGGGCCGGCTCTGGGCGTGGCTCGGGGCGGTGCCTCACTGGCTGTACTTCACGCCCCTGCGCTCGCGGGCCGGCTTCTGGTCCGAGCTGGTCATCTGGCTGTCGATGCTCGGCTGCGTGCTGGCGCTGTCGGGCATCGCCTGGGGGCTGTGGCGGGTGGCGGCCTCGACCGCCTATCGGCTGCGGGACGGCCGCTCGCACTCGCCCTACGCGGGCCTGATGCGGTGGCACCACTACGCCGGCCTCCTGTTCGGCCTCTTCACCTTCACCTGGATCTTCAGCGGCGGGCTGTCGATGGATCCCTGGAGCTGGCACCCGGGCACGGGGGCGACGGCCGCGCAGCGGCAGGCGGTGTCCGGGGGACCCCTGCGGCTCGGCCCCCTCACCGCCGACGGCCTTCGCGTCGCGGCGGCGGCGATCGGCAGGTCCTTCCCGCCGAAGGAGCTGGAGGTGCTGCAGATCGCCAACGAGCCGCACGTGCGGGCCGCCGACCCCGCGGGGGCGCCGCCCGGGGACCTGGCCCTGCCGACCACCCTGGCCACCCTGCGGTCCCAGGTCCCCGAGCAGCGGCTCGTCTCCATGCTGCGTCCGGAGGACGGCGCCTTCGTCCGGTTCGGCGACGAGCGCATCGAGGCCGCGGCGGCCGCCGCCATGCCCGGCGCCGCCGTCGAGGATGCGGCCTGGCTCCGGGCCTACGACGACTACTACTACGATCGCGACCGGCGCCGGCCGCTGCCGGTGCTGCGGGTCCGGTACGACGACGCCGGCGCCACGTGGCTCTACTTCGACCCCTACCGCGGTGCCATCGCCCGGAAGGAGGAACGCCTGACCCGCGTCAACCGCTGGCTCTACCGGGGCCTGCACGGGCTGGACTTCCCGTTCCTCTATTCGCGGCGTCCGCTCTGGGACGCGATCGTGATCGGGCTGAGCCTGGGCGGCATTCTCGTGAGCGTGACGTCCGCGGGCCAGGGATGGCGGCGGCTGCGGCGCCACGCCCGCCGCCTGCGCCCGCCTTCCTGACGCGATTTCGCGTCCCCCGCGCCTCCTCAGCCTTTCTTGACCTGAACCAAGCTGCGAGGTACACTCCGCGCCTGCGAAACGGCGTGGCGTTCGCGCCGGTCGGCGCGGGCCGAGCGGCTCGAGGCGGGTCGGACGCGAGCGGTACGGGGTGGAGGCGTGAAGCGGCGGGCGGCGGTTGCGCGCCGCCGCGGTGCGAACCGGCGGGAGTGGCCGCCGCTGCCCCGAGGAGAATCGCTGCACCGCACCGTGACGTCGCGGCGGTGAGTCCCGTGCTTCCTCCTCGTTCGCGCGGCTTGCGCGGGGCGGGACGAAGCGCGGGGCGGGGCGGCGAGACGACCGAGGGGAGTGGCAGCGGATGATTGGCAGCGTGCTTGAGTTGGTGCGGCCCCTCTTCGAGTGGGTCGACGCGATGCCGAGCAGCATCGCGCTCCGGGAATCGCTGAACGGCTACGTCTACCTGCTGACCGCGCACGTCGTCAGCATGGGGCTGGTGGCGGGGGTCATCGCCTGCTGGGACATGCGCCTGACGGGCATGGCCCTGCGGTGGGTCCCGGTGACGAAGGTGAAGTCGGGGCTGTTCCCCTGGCTGTACGCCGGCGTGATCATCAACGCGGGCACCGGCTTCGTCATGCTGTACAGCCAGCCGATGCGGTATTATCCGAACTTCTGGTTCTGGTTCAAGATGGGGATGCTCGTCATCCTGGCCTGCAATGCCGCCTACTTCCACCAGAAGATCGAGAAGACCGTCGACCAGTGGGAGAACGATCCGGTGGCGCCGCTCAAGGCCCGGGTGGCGGGCTACGTGTCGCTGGCGTTCTGGGCCGGCGTCATCGTGACCGGGCGCATGACCGCCTACAGCGGTCTCGTGCCTCAGTGGTGGGCCGACATGGGGCTGGGGTAACGCGATGCTGCTACCGTTCTTTCAGTGGATGCAGGAGCTGGGCTTCAGCGCCTACTTCCTCAACTCGGTCTGGCCCACCCCCATCGTGCAGTGCATCCACCTGCTGGCGGTGGCGGTGTTCGCGGGCGCGGTGCTCGTCGTCGACCTGCGGCTCCTCGGCCGCGGGCTGACCTGGGCGTCCATTCCGGAGCTGGCGCGGACCGCGCAGCCGTGGCTCGTCTGGAGCTTCGTGGTGCTGGTCCTGACCGGCATCCCGCAGATGTCGTCGACGGCGCTGAAGCAGTACTACAGCCCCTTCTTCTGGTGGAAGATGGAGGCGGTGTTCGTGGGCGTCGTGGTGACTTTCGTGATTCGTCGAATCATCGCATCGAAGGAGGAGGGGCATTTCGGGCCGGTCTGGCCGAAGGTGGTGGGGATCACGTCGATCGCGCTGTGGACGAGCGTCACGATCGGCGCGCGCCTCATCGGACTGTTGTCGTAGAGTAGACTCATGTCGTCGTAGGGCAAGCTCGAGGTGGCGCGGACTCCCGCGGTCGTGCGGAGTTCCGCCGGTCAGACACGCTGGCGGCGTGTCAGGGAGACACAGAGAAATGCGAAATCGGCTCAGCACAGCAACGATTGCCGGCCTGACGGCGGCCGTGATGGTCTTCGGCCTGACGGTGGCCGTACAGCCGGCTCAGGCGCAGGACGAAGAGTACATGGCGCCGCGCACGGCCGCCGGCAACCCGGACCTGAACGGCATCTGGCAGGCCCTCGGCTCCGCCCACCATGACATCGAGCCGCACGCGGCGCGGTTCGGCCCCGTCGTCGAGATGGCGTCCCTGGGCGCGATTCCCGGCGGTCTCGGCATCGTCGAGGGCGGCGAGATTCCCTACACGGAAGAGGCGCGGGCCCAGCAGCAGGAGAACCTGCAGTACTGGCTCGAGCGCGACCCCGCGGTGAAGTGCTACATGCCGGGCGTGCCGCGCGCGACCTACATGCCCTATCCGTTCCAGCTCGTGCAGACGCCCGAGTACGTGCTCCTCGCCTACGAGTTCGCGAGCGCCAGCCGCATCGTCTACATGGACCGCCCCGACTTCACGGCGCCTGTCGACGCCTGGATGGGCCACAACATCGGCCGCTGGGAGGGCGAGACCCTGGTCATCGACGTGACCGCGCAGGTGCCCGACACCTGGTTCGACAGCTCGGGCAACCACCACAGCAACCAGATGCACGTCGAGGAGCGGTACACCGCCATCAGCCCCAACCACCTGATGTACGAGGCGACCATCACCGACCCGGAGACCTTCACGCGGCCGTGGACCATCAGGCTGCCGCTCTATCGCCGCATCGACGAGAACATGCAGTTGCTCGAGTTCAAGTGCGTCGAGTTCGCCGAGGAGCTGATGTACGGGCACCTGCGCAAGGATCCCGACCTGACCCCGGTCTTCAGGGCTTCCGGCGTCGGCTCCGACCGCCAGATCGTGCTCGAGCCGCCCCAATAGCGGGGGGGGATCGGCTGCATGAATCACGGTATTGACACGGGACGCGGGAATTCCGATAATCACCGAAGTGTGAGCTTACACAGCGAGGAGGCGTACGAGATGCGAAGAGTACTGTTTGTCGTGGCGGCCGCGGCCTTCCTGGGCCTGACCACCGTCCCCGGGGATGCTCATCACGCGTTCTCGGCTGAGTTCGACGCCAATCGTCCGATCCATCTCGAAGGGGTGGTGACGAGGATGGAGTGGATCAACCCGCACGCGTGGGTCCACCTGGACGTCGAGAACGAGGACGGCACCGTGACGAGCTGGATGGTCGAGGGCGGCACCCCCAACACGCTGCTCCGACGTGGCTTCAACAGGGAGTCGCTGCTCCCGGGCACGTTCATCATCGTGGACGGCTACCAGGCCAAGGACGGCTCGAACAAGGGCAACGGCCGCGACCTGACCTTCCGGGACGGCCGGAAGCTGTTCATGGGTTCGTCCGGCACGGGCGCGCCGCGCGACGGCCGCGACCCCACCGAGCCCGAATAGGTGACGGGCGGCGGGACAGCTTCGAAGAGGCTCGGGTGTATCTGCACCCGGGCCTTTTCGTGCGTACGTCGCCGGGCGTCTGCGCCGTCGAACCGCTCGGACTCGAGGTTGGCCGGCCGGGCGCCAGGGCGAGTCGTTGCGGCGGCGACCGGCGGGCCCGCCCTGCCGCGGCATGTCGGGTTGGCGGCCGGGCCGCATCTGGAACCGCGCGCATGGCTCGCGTAGAATGAGGGTTGGCACGATGTCTCGCCAAGCGGTACCCGCCCTGCTCCTTGCGCCGCTCGCCGCGGCCGCCGTGTCCGTCGTCGTCTCCGGCCGGCAGGCCGACCGCGGCGACGACTTCTTCCGCACCGGGGTCGAGATCGTCGTGATGGCGGCGACCGTGGTCGACGCCGAGGGCCGTCTCGTCGGCGACCTCGGGCGCGACGACTTCGAGATCTACGAGAACGGCCAGCCGCAGCCCCTCACCCACTTCACGCGCGACCGCGTGCCCCTCAGCGTGGGCGTGGTGCTCGACGTCAGCCAGAGCATGTACGGGCAGCGCATCGACGACGCGCGCCTCGCTCTCGACCAGTTCCTGGCGGACCGGCTGGACGTGGGCGACGAGGTCTTCATCAGCGTCTTCAACCACGAGCCCAGCATCGCCGTGCCCTGGACGGTGGGACCGCGCGAGCTCCGCAACCGGCTCGACGACGTCCGCCCGTGGGGCGGCACGAGCATCTACGACGCGATGATGGACGCCCTGCCGCTGTTCGAGGAGCGGAGGCATCCCCGCGCCGCGGTGGTGCTGATCTCCGACGGCTCCGACACCGGCAGCCTCGCCAGCGTGCGCGACGTCCGCCGCCAGTTGCGCCGCAACTCGGCCTTCGTCTACGCCATCGCCATCGACGCCCCCGACACGCGGGCCATCAACGACCGCGTCAATCCGCACGCGCTGCGCGAGATCACCACCGAGAGCGGCGGCTACACCGAGGTGGTGCACGACAGCCCCGAGCTGGGGCCGGCGACGGCGCGCATCGCGGAAGAGCTGAACCACCAGTACATGCTCGGCTACCGTCCCGAGAGGCCGGCCGACGGCAGCTACCGGTCGATCCGGGTGCGCATCAAGGGGCAGGACCTCACGGTCAGGACCCGCCGCGGCTACGTCGCGGACCCGTTGCGCCGCAATTGATGCGGGGCCCGCTGCCAGCGCCAGGACGGTGATTGACGTGAAGCCGCCGACTGCACCCCCGGCGCGGGCCGCCGGGGTGCCCCGTCCTCGCGCAGCGCGCGGGGATTCTCGTTCAGCGTCCCGAGGAACCATGCCTGTACTCCTGAGACGATTGCTGCCGGCGCTGCTCGCGGCGTCGGCCGTCTGGCCGGCTCCGGGCCTCGCCCAGGACGCGCTGCCGTCCATCGCCGAACGGACCGCGGGCATGGATCGGCT
This sequence comes from Vicinamibacterales bacterium, assembly GCA_965215105.1. GTDB lineage: Bacteria > Acidobacteriota > Vicinamibacteria > Vicinamibacterales > UBA8438 > JAJEEA01. The sequence continues at coordinate 2,193,889 of OZ244051.1, read as the reverse complement.
GGCCGGGCTGATCCCGCTCCACTGGGATGCGGGGACCGGCACGCTGTGGATGGAGATCGCGCGGTTCGACCGCGACCTGCTCTACGTTCGCTCGCTCGCGGCCGGGGTGGGGTCGAACGACATCGGGCTCGACCGCGGCCAGCTCGGGGCGACCGCGATCGTGCGGTTCGAACGCATCGGCCCCAGGGTGCTGATGGTACAGCCGAACCAGCGCTACCGGGTCGACACCGGGAACCCCGACGAGGCGCGGGCGCTCGAGGAGGCGTTCGCCACCTCGGTGCTGTGGGGGTTCACGGTCGAGGCGGAGACGGACGGCTCCGTGCTCGTCGACGTGACGCCGTTCCTCCTCCGCGACGCCCACGGGGTGGCGGACCGGCTGCCCGGGACCTACCGGCTCGACGAGAGCCGCAGCGCCGTCCACCTGCCGCGTACGAAGGGCTTTCCCCGCAACACCGAGCTCGAGGCGCGGCTGACGTTCACCGGCGAACCGGGCGGCGGCGGGCCGGGGTTCGGGCGCGGCTCGCTCGGGGCGGTGGCGCCCACCGCGCGGGCGGTGACGGTGCGCCAGCGTCACTCGTTCGTCGAGCTTCCCGACGACGGCTACACGCCGCGTCCCTACGACCCGCGGGCCGGCTTCGGGGCGCTGACCTGGGAGGACTACGGCGCCCCGTTGGGACAGCCGATGACGCGGCGGTTCCTCCGGCGCCACCGCCTCGAGAAGCGGGACCCCGCCGCCGCCGTCAGCGAGGCAGTCGAGCCCATCGTTTACTACCTCGACCGGGGGACGCCGGAGCCGGTCCGCTCCGCCCTTCTCGACGGCGCCCGGTGGTGGAACCAGGCGTTCGAGGCGGCCGGCTACCGCGATGCGTTCCGGGTGGAGATGATGCCGGAGGGCGCCGACAACCTGGACGTCCGCTACAACGTCATCCAGTGGGTGCACCGGTCGACCCGGGGCTGGAGCTACGGCTCGTCGGTCACCGACCCCCGCACCGGCGAGATCATCAAGGGCCACGTGACCCTCGGCTCGCTCCGCGTCCGCCAGGACTACCTGCTCGCCGAGGGGCTGCTGTCGCCCTACGTCAACGGGGACGAGGAGCCGGCCGAGCTGTCGGAGATGGCCCTCGCCCGCATCCGGCAGCTCTCGGCCCACGAGGTCGGGCACACGATCGGGCTGAGCCACAACTACTACGCGAGCACCCGGGGGCGGATCTCGGTGATGGACTATCCGCACCCTCTGGTGACCGTCAACCGGGACGGGCGCATCGACCTGTCGGACGCCTACGACGTCGGCATCGGGGCGTGGGACGAGGTGGCGATTCGCTACGGCTACCAGGACTTCCCGGCCGGGACGGACGAGCCGGCGGCCCTCGCGGCGGTGCTCGACGAGGCGTGGGACGCGGACCTCCGCTTCCTGACCGGGCAGGACACCGGCGCCAACCCCCGCGTCCACATCTGGGCCAACGGCACCGATCCGGCGGCGGAGCTGCATCGCATGCTCGACGTGCGGCGGGCCGCGCTGGACCGGTTCGGGGAGACCGCGGTGCGGAACGGCACGCCGCTGGCCCTGCTCGAGGAGACGCTGGTGCCGCTCTTCCTGCACCACCGCTACCAGATCGAGGCGGCGGCCTCGGCCCTCGGCGGCGTCGACTACACGTACGCGTTCCGGGGGGACGGGCGCGAGCCGCTCCGGCCCGTCTCCGCCGCCGACCAGCGTGCGGCGCTCGACGCGCTGATGCGGACCCTGCGGGCCGACGAGCTCACGGTTCCCGCCGACGTCATCGACCTGATCCCGCCCCGTCCCGCCGGGTACGGACGCCACCGCGAGCTGTTCCCCCGTTACACCGGATCGACGTTCGACCGCATCACCCCCGCCGTGGTTGCGGCCGACCTCACGGTGTCGGCGCTCCTCCGGCCCGACCGGGCGGCCCGACTGGTCGAGCAACATGCACTGGACGGCGACTTGCCCGGGCTCGTCGAAGTCGTCGACACGCTCTGGGAGTCGGCTCTCGGGGAGATGTCCGCCGACGGCTACGAGGTCGAGGTGCAACGGGCCGTACAGCGGGTGGTCGTCGATCGCCTGATCCGCCTCGCATCGGTGGCGCCGATGGAACAGGTGCGCGCGGTCGCCGCCTACCGGCTCGAGCGGACCGGGGGGTGGCCGGTCGTCAGTCCGGAAGAGTTCGCCCGGCTCGGCGAGTTCGACCGGACGGCCCTCGAGGCCCACAGGGACGCCCTGCGCCGTGACATCACCCGGTTCCTCAAGGCCCCGGCCGACGGTGCCGAGGCGTGGGAGCCGCCGTCGCCCCCGCCCGGCAGCCCCATCGGCGATCCGGGGTTCCACTGGCTGCCGGAGCCGTTCTGCTCGCAGTGGTCCGAGCCCGCCCGGTGGTGACGTCCCGGGCGCGCGGCGGCCGTGGACCGGGGCCGGTGCTTCGGGCTCGCGACCTCCACAAGCGCTACGGCGACGGCGAGAGCGCGGTGGACGCCCTGCGCGGCGTCGGCCTCGAGCTCGCGGCGGGCGAGTTCGTGGCCGTGGTGGGGCCGTCGGGATGCGGCAAGTCGACCCTGCTGCACCTGTGCGGGGGCATGGACCGGCCCTCGTCGGGGACGGTGACCGTCGACGGCGTCGACCTCGCGGAGCTGGACGACGAGGGGCTGACGGCGCTGCGGCGCGACCGGATCGGCTTCGTCTTCCAGTTCTTCAATCTCCTGCCCACGCTCACGCTCGCCGAGAACATCGCGCTGCCGCTGCTCCTCGCCGGCGTGCCCCGGGGGGACGGTTTGGCCCGCGCCGGGGAAGGGGCCCAACGGGTGGGGCTCGCCCATCGTCTGGAGCACCATCCGGCGCGGGTCTCGGGGGGAGAGCTGCAGCGGGCCGCGGTCGCGCGGGCCCTCGTGCACCGGCCCGCCCTCGTCATCGCCGACGAGCCCACCGGCAACCTCGACTCGGACAACGGCCGGCGGGTGCTCTCGCTGCTGCGGGAGCTGAACCGCGAGACCGGCGTCGCGGTGCTGCTGGCCACCCATGACCCGGCCCTCACCGCCGCCGCCGACCGCGTGCTCCGGCTGCGCGACGGCGTTGAAGAGGAGGGCGTGGCGGACCCGCGCGTCGCGCGGATCGGGACGTGACACATCAGCCATCCGGCAAAGGAAGGAGAGCCATGGCGGGCATGCATTCGTACGAGTGGCTCAAGCCGTTCGTTGGCGGGGTACTGCTGATGACTGGCGCTTGGCTGTTACAACTTGGCTTCGAGGTTGCCGATTTTGAGATTCAGAGTTCTCGGATCAGCGGGCTGGAGCTGGACGAAGTTGTCTCGCTGTTCGGACTCGTCCTGTGGGGCGGCGGAACCGCGTTGTTCCTGATCGGCGGGTGGAACGTGGTGAACAGCACCCTTCGGCGCTGACTCGAACCCGGGTCGGGCGGCTGGACGCGGACGGTGAGGCGGACGTGCCGCGCGTGCTGCCCAGTTGACGGAGCCAGTCGATTGACGCTCTTCGGCCAGTTCATCGCGCGCGGCATGCGGCGCGACCCCGTGCGGGGCCTCGTCACCGTGGCGGGGTTGACCCTTGGGGTCGCCGTGGTGGTGGCCATCCGCCTCGCCAACGCCGCGTCGGTGGGCGGCTTCGAGGCCGCGCTCGACGTCGTGGCCGGACAGACCTCGCTGGAGATCGTCGGGGCGGGCGTCGGCGTGCCCGAGGAGCAGCTCGCCGGCATGGGGTGGCTGCGCGAGTACGGGCGCGTCAGTCCCGTCATCGATCGCTACGCCCGGCTCGAGACGGCCGACGGCGCCGGCCACCGGCTCCGTGTGCTCGGGGTCGACGTGTTGCGCGAGCGGCCGTTCCGCGAGTACCAACTGCTGCGTTTCTCCCGGCAGGGGCGGCCCCCACGTCCGCAGGAGCTGCTCGACGTGCTGCTCGATTCCACCTCGATCGTGCTGACCGAGCGATTCGCGAGGGGGCACGACATCGACGTCGGCTCTCCGGTGCGGCTGGTGGTCGGCGACGCCGCGCACGAGATGACGGTGCGCGGCCTGCTGCTCGACGAGGGGCCGGCGCGGGTGGCGGACGGCCGGCTCGCGCTGCTGGACATCGCGGCCGCGCAGTGGCGCTTCGACAGCCTCGGGTGGGTCGATCGGGTCGAGATCCGGCTCTTCGACGCGTCCGCCGTCGACGCCGCGGAACGCGCCATCGCGGCGCGGCTGCCGGACGGCCTCCGGGTGCAGCGGCCTGCGCAGCGGGGCCGGCAGGTCGAGCGCATGCTCGCCGCCTTCCACTTCAACCTGTCCGCGCTGTCGTGGATCGCCCTGATCGTCGGCCTGTTCCTGGTCTACAACACGGTGGCGGTCTCGGTGATCTCCCGGCGCGCCGAGATCGGGGTCCTGCGCGCGCTCGGCGCGACCCGCCGTCTCGTGCTCGGCCTGTTCCTGGGCGAGGCGGCGGCCCTCGCGGTCCTGGCGGCGGGGCTGGGCGCGCCGGCGGGATGGGGGCTGGCCCGCGCCGCGGTGGCGTTGACCTCGACCACCGTCAACACGCTCTACGTGACGGCGCAGGCGGTGGTGCCGCCGCTGGGGGCGGCGGACCTGGCGTTGGCGGGGGCCGTCGCGATCCCGCTCGCCCTCGTCGCGGCGGCGATGCCGGCGGCGGAGGCGGCGGGGGTGACTCCCCTCGACGCGGTTCGCCCACCCGACGGCGGGGCCGGCGGTGGGCGGTTCCCGCGGCGGGCGGCCCTGGCCTCGGTGGCGTTCTTCGGCGCCGGGGGGTGGCTGTCGACGCTGGACGCGGTCGGCGGGCTCCCGGTGTTCGGCCTCGCGGCGGCGCTCGCCGTCGTCTTCGGGGCGGCGGCGCTGGTGCCGGTGCTGCTGGCGTGGCTGCGCCGGCGGGGCCGGGCGCTGCTTGCCGGCCGGTTCCGCATCGAGGGCCTGCTCGCCCACGCGAACCTGTCCGCGGCGGTGTCGCGGCTCGCGGTCTCGGTCGCGGCGCTCGTCGTCAGCCTCGCGATGCTCGCGGCCATCGCGATCATGGTCGGCAGCTTCCGGGAGACCGTCGCCTACTGGGTCGGACAGACCCTGCAGGCGGACCTCTTTGTGGCCGTCGCCGCCGGCGGGCCGGTCGGCGCGTCGGCGGGCGTCTCGGAGGCGGCCGAGCGGCGGATCGCGTCGCACCCGGCCGTCGTGGCGGTGGACGGGTTCCGCAGCGTCGACCTGCCCTATGGACCGGAGGGCGACCTGATCATCCTGGGGGCAGGCCGTTTCGACGTGCTGCTCGAGCACGGGGCGCTGCTGTTCAAGGCCCCCGCCGACGGGCCGGCGGCGATGCGGCGGGCGATCGGCGCCGACGCGGTGACGGTGTCGGAGAGCTTCGCCCTCAAGCACGGGGCGGCGGTGGGCGACCGCATCGAGCTCGACACGCCGCGGGGGCCGCGCCCGTTCCGGGTCGCCGCCGTGTACTACGACTACTCGAGCGACCGCGGCATCGTGGTGATGGACGAGAGGACCTTCGCCGCCCACTACGGTCCCCGGCGGCCGGGCGGCCTCACCCTCTACCTGACGCCGGGCGCGGACCCGGAGACGGTGCGCGACGAGCTGCTCGCCGCGGCCGGCCCCGACCACCGGCTCTTCATCCGCACGAACCGGACCCTCCGCGCCGAGGTGCTGCGCATCTTCGACGCCACGTTCGCCATCACCTACGCGCTCCAGGCCATCGCCATCGTCGTCGCGATCCTGGGGGTGGCCGCCACCCTGCTGACCCTGGTGCTGGAGCGCCGCCGCGAGCTCGCGATGCTGCGGCTGGTCGGGGCCGGCCGCCCGCTGATTCGGCGCATGGTGGTCATCGAGGCCGCGATGCTCGGGCTCGTCAGCCAGGGGGTGGGGCTGGCCGTGGGCATCGCGCTGTCGCTGATCCTGATCTACGTCATCAACGTGCAGAGCTTCGGCTGGACCATCCAGTTCCACCTGCCGGTCGGGTTCCTCGCACAGTCGACGGTCCTCATCGCGGCGGCGACGGCGCTGGCCGGACTGTATCCGGCCCGGGTGGCCTCGCGGGTGGCGGCGGGGGCGGAGCGATGAGGGGCGTTCGGGGCGGCGCCGGCTCGGCGGTCCCGTCGCGTGCCGGCGACAGTCGGGGGCAGTCCCACCGCGTTGCCGGCCCGATGGTCCCGTCGCGTGCCGGCGGCGATCGGCGGCAGTCCTGCCGCATTGGCATGGCGCTGCTGCCCGCGTGGGCCGCGCTCCTCGGTTGGGGGTGTGTCGACGGCGCCTTCGTCGCACCCGGTGCCGTTGGCGTCTCGCCGGCCTCCATGGAACGCGCCGACTCGCCGCTGACGCTGGCGGTCGCGCCCCGAGCCGGAACCGGCGAGCCGGCGGGGCGGGCGGCTGCCGTCACGCCGATGCAACCGGGGCCGGCCCCCGGCCGGGAGGCCGGCGGGGCGGTGACCGCGAAGGGCTGGCGTCAGGCGGGGTCCGGCCATGTCTGGCGGTTTCCGCGGGACCACGGCAGCCACCCGGAGTACCGCATCGAGTGGTGGTACTACACCGGCAACCTCGCCTCGGACCGCGGTCGCCGGTTCGGCTACCAGGTGACCTTCTTCCGCGTCGGCGTGGACCCGGCGCCGGAGAACCCGTCGCGGTGGGCGGTCCGCGATCTCCACATGGCCCACCTCGCGGTGACCGATCTCGGCACCAGCCGGCATCTCGTCGCCGAGCGCCTCGACCGTGGCGGGCTCGGCTGGGCCGGGGCGCGGACGGGGACCCTCGACGTCTGGAACGGCGACTGGCGCGCGTCTCTCGAGGGCGGCCTGCACCGCCTCGAGGTGATCGACCGGTCCTTCGGGGTCGAGCTCGACCTGGAGCCCGGCCGGGGGCCGACCCTCCACGGCGAGAACGGCCTGAGCAGGAAGGGGCCGTCGGCCGGCAACGCCTCGCAGTACTATTCGATGACCCGGATGCCGACAACGGGCCGCATCCGGCTCGACGACGAGTGGATCGAGGTCACCGGCGCGAGCTGGATGGACCACGAGTTCGGCACGACGTTCCTCGAGCCCGGTCAGGTCGGCTGGGACTGGTTCTCGCTGCAGTTGGAGGACGGCGCGGACCTCATGGTCTTCCAACTGCGCCGCGCGGACGGACGGGCCGCCGAACACTCCGCCGGCACCTGGGTGGACGGCGCCGGGACGTCGACGCCGCTCGATCGGGGCGACGTGCGGCTCGTACCGGGGCGGCGGTGGACGTCGCCGGCCAGCGGCGCCGCCTACCCGGTCGAATGGCGCGTGGAGCTGCCCCGGCGGCAGGCGAGCCTCGCCGTCACCGCCGCCCTCGACTCTCAGGAGCTGGACACCGCCTCATCGACCGGGGTGACCTACTGGGAGGGCGCGGTGACGGTGACCGGCCGGGTCGGCGGCCGGCAGGTTCGGGGGCGCGGCTACCTGGAGATGACCGGGTACGCCGGGCGTCCGATGAGTGAGGTGTTTCGATAGAATGGTGGGAAGTGCGCTCGGGCGTCTCCCCGGATCTGCGGGCCGCCGTCCGGCAGACCGGGGGCCGATTGCCCATCGGCGGGGCACTGCGCACGCTCCGGCGCCGACGGTCGGCGCCGGGACCGGTAGCTTGTACTCGAGGGAGGGCGGATGGCGATGCGAACGTGGCCGCTGTGGCTTGCCCATCGGGGCGTCACGGTTGGGCGAGGCTTCATCGCCGGCGTGGAGGTAACCGGTCGGCTCGTCGCGCATCAGGATTCGACGGGCATCTGGCTGGAAGGCGTGACGCCCGCGGGACTCGTGATGGATGCCGGGGCTTCCTCGATCGAGGAAGTACAACCGCTCGTTCGGGAGACGCTGGCCGGCGCACTCGACGTCCTTGCGAAGGACGCCGGGAACTTCCGTGAATTCCGGGAGGCCGTGCACGTGTTCCTGGGCACGACCGATGAAGCCGCCCTCGAAGAATGGCGCGAGGCGGTCGAGCGCGTTCGGAGCACGCACGAGCGCCTCGACGGTCTCGACGTCTGGCCGGCCGACGGCGAGACTTCCGTCAGCGTGGCCGAGATGGCCGTCGAAGACCTCACCCCCGTGGAGACGACACCGCCAACCGACTATCTGCGGACGGCAGCGTAGTGGCGGCGGAGATCCGGATTCTGGATGTCCTCAAGATGCTGGAGGCGTGTGCCCCGACGCATCGCGTGGTGGAGACGACCCATTCATTCCTCGTGAGGTCGGCGACAGGCGCCGGGGTCGTCACCGCCGTGTTCCCGTCCGGCCCGCACGTGAAGCTGGAGCGTCGCAGGATACGGAGCAGCGCCGTCAAGTCTCTCGCAAGGAAGCTCGGCATTCTCGATTGTGCGAGGCGGCATCTGCCCCTCTGAATCCGTGACCGCCCTTCCCGCCCGCGTGGTGTCGACCTTGCCTCTGCCTGCGCGTAGCCGGTCGGTGCCCGGGTGCGGCCTCGTGGGCCCGGCCCTCCTGACGACGGTGGGCGGGCTGCTTCTTGCGTGCGCTCCCGGCTTGGCCAGTGCACAGGGCGCATCCCGGAGCCCGGCTCCGGCCGGGGCGGCGACAGTGCCGGGGACTCCCGCCGTGGTTGCCGGGAGCCAGGATCGGCAAGGGGAGACGGGTAGCGCCTCCGCCGGCGCCGGCGGGTTCGCGCTCTCCGGCGTGCCGGACCGGCCTCCGCCGCCGAGTCCGCCCGCGGTCGTCACCCGCGACGCGCAGGGCCGGGCGTCGGTCCGGGCGGTCCGCCTCGCCACCGGCATCCGCCTCGACGGCGTGCTCGACGAGCCGGTCTACGAGACCGTTCCCGCCATCGGCGACTTCGTCCAGCAGATGCCGGTGGAGGGCGCGCCGGCGACCGAGAAGACCGAGGCGTGGATCCTGTTCGACGACGCGAACATCTACGTCAGCGGGAGGGTGTGGGACTCGGCGCCCCCGGACGAGTGGGTGGCGAACGAGATGCGGCGGGACACCCCCCAGCTCCGCGAGAACGACTCGTTCTGGGTCGCGTTCGACACCTTCAACGACCGGCGCAACGGCGTCGCGTTCTACACCAACGCGCTGGGGGCCATCGGCGATTTCGGCATCACCAACGAGGGCAACCCGAACGGCGACTGGAACCCGGTGTGGGACGTGCGCACCGGGCGCTTCGAGGGCGGCTGGACGGTGGAGATGGCCATTCCGTTCAAGTCGCTGCGCTACCGCCCGGGGCCGCTCCAGCAGTGGGGGGTGCAGATTCGCCGCCTCGTGCGCCGGAAGAACGAGCAGACCTACATCACGTCGGTGCCGATCGCGGCCGGCCGCCGGGGCTTCTTCCGCATGTCCGACGCCGCCCTGCTCACGGGCCTCGACGTGCCGGACAGCGGCACCAACCTCGAGATCAAGCCGTACGGCATCTCCGGCGTCACCACCGACCTCACGCTCGACACGCCCCGCCGGAACGACGGCGCCGCCGACTACGGGGTGGACGTCAAGTACGGCATCACCCGGAACCTGACCGCGGACCTGACCTGGAACACCGACTTCGCCCAGGTCGAGGTGGACGAGCAGCAGGTGAACCTGACCCGGTTCAACCTGTTCTTCCCCGAGAAGCGCGAGTTCTTCCTCGAGAACCGCGGCATCTTCGACTTCGCCCGCGGGGGCGGTCCCAGCCGCCGCGACGGCGCCCTGCGGCTGATCGGCAGCGGGAGGTCCAGCGAGGAGAGCCTCGCGCCCACGCTGTTCTACTCCCGCCGCATCGGGCTGCAGGAAGGGGCCGTCGTGCCCATCACCGGCGGGGCGAGAGTCACCGGCAAGGTGGGCGCCTTCGATGTCGGGGCCCTGAACATGCACGCCAGCGCGCGCTCCGGCGACGAGGTGCGCCCCGGCGTCGAGCCGACGAACTTCACCGTCGCCCGCATCAAGCGCGACGTCCTGCGCCGGAGCGCCCTCGGCGTCCTCTTCACCAACCGCTCGGTGTCGCTCGCCGGCGCCGGCGCCAGCCAGACCTTCGGCGCCGACGGCACGTTCTCGTTCTACGACAACGTCAATGCCGTGGCCTATCTGGCGCGGACGCGGACGCCGGGCCGCACCGGCCGCGACATGAGCTATCAGGGGCAGCTCTCCTGGAACGGTGACCGCTACGGGTTCGAGGCCGAGCACCTGACGGTCGAGGACAACTTCCGCCCCGAGGTGGGGTTCTGGCGGCGCGAGAACTTCCGGCGCTCGTACGGGTCGGCGCGGTTCAGCCCCCGGCCCGCCTCGATCGAGGCGATCCGGCAGTTCCGGCTCGAGGGCGCCTTCGACTACGTCGAGGCCGCCGACACCGGCGTCGTCGAGACCCGGCAGGCGCAGCTCGCGTTCCTGACCGAGTTCGAGAACAGCGACCGCATCGGCGTGTCGGCGGCCGAGAGCTACGAGTTCCTCGTCGAGCCGTTCGAGCCGGGGCGGGACGTGGTGCTGCCGGTCGGCGGCTACCGCTTCCGCGACTTCGAGACCACCTACACCCTCGGGGGGCAGCGCCGCCTGAGCGGCATCCTCACGGTCAGGACCGGCGAGTACTTCAGCGGCACCATCCGGTCCATCGGCTTCCGGCGCGCCCGCTTCGTCCTCGTCCCGCAGCTCGCCGTCGAGCCGACGGTGTCGGTGAACTGGATCGAGACGCCGCAGGGCTCGTTCCGCGCCGACCTGCTCGTCTCGCGCATCACCTGGACCCTCTCGCCGCGCATGTTCGTCAGCGGCCTCGTCCAGTACAACTCGAGCACGCGCACCGTCAGCAACAACCTCCGGCTGCGGTGGGAGTACAGCCCCGGCAGCGAGCTGTTCGTCGTCTACACCGAGGACCGGGACAGCGACCCCCTCCGGCCCGACCGTTACACGGGGGGGTTGCGCAACCGCGGGCTGGTGGTGAAGGTGAACCGGCTGTTCCGCTTCTGACGGCGGGAGCGGCGATTCCCGTTTCGGCCGGGCTTTGCGGTATAACGACCGGCGAGAGGAGCTTCCTGCGATGACCCATCCCCTGTCTCGACGTCACTTCCTGCACGCCGCCGGCGCCGGCGCCGCGTCGGTCTGGATTCCCAAGCCGGTCAAAGGCTACAGCGCGGCCGAGATGCGCGCGCAGGCCCCCGGGGGCCGCCTCGAGGCCGGCATCTCCAAGTGGGACCTCGACACGCCGTGCCTCTGCGTCGATCTCGACCGCCTCGAGGGCAACCTGGACCGGATGCAGACCACCGTCACCGGCAACGGCATCGCCAGCCGCCCCCACGCCAAGACCCACAAGTGCCCGGCCATCGCGCGCCTGCAGATCGCCACGGGCTCGGTGGGCATCTGCACCGCGAAGATCTCCGAGGCCGAGGTGATGTTCGAGCACGGCGTCGAGCAGATCCTGCTGACCACGGTGAACGTGAGCCCGCGCAAGATCCGGCGCGCGATGTACCTGAGGAAGTGGTGCGACGGCTTCGTCCAGGCCGTCGACACCGCCGCCAACGCCCGCGATCTCTCCGACGCGGCGGCGGAGGCGGGCGTCGTCGCCGACGTCACCGTCGACGTCGACCCCGGCGGGCACCGCACCGGCATCACGCCGGGCGCCCCCGCCCTCGAGCTCGCACAGCTCGTGGACTCGCTGCCGGGGCTGCGCCTGCGGGGCATGCTGTGCTACGACGGCGGCTCGCAGCACGTGACCGGTTTCGCCGAGCGGCGCCGGCGGGCGCTGGCCAATCTCGAAGCGGCGGCCGACACCGCCGACCGCATGAAGCGGTCGGGGCTCGACACCGGCATCTTCAGCGGCGGCGGCACCGGCACCTACAACATCGACCACGAGACGCCGGGCATGACCGACGTGCAGGTCGGCAGCTACGTGTTCATGGACGCGCAGTACCTGGGCATCGGCGGCGAGGAGGACGACGAGGTCTACAGCGACTTCGCCCCCGCCCTGACGGTGCTCACGACGGTGCTGAACGACCAGTACGAGGGCCGCGCCACCACCGACGCCGGCGCCAAGGCCAACACCATCAACCGGCCCTGGCCGATTGTCGCCGGCGAGACGGGCATGAGCTACACGTCCGGGTCGGACGAGTTCGGGACCATCCGCTACGAGGAGAACGCCAGCCGGACCTACCGCGTCGGCGACAAGCTCGAGCTCATCGTGTCGCACTGCGACCCGGTGGTGAACCTCTACGACCAGCTCTACGGCGTCCGGGGCGACCGCGTCGAGGCGGTGTGGCCGATCGCGGGGCGGGGGATGTCCGTCTGAGTTTTCCACCCGGCAGGGCCGGACCCGCGTATGGATGAAACAGGTATCGTGTAGGGGCTTGGCGCTGGCCCAGAGGTCGGCTTTTCCTTGGTGCCGAGAGCTCGTGTCTGAGTTGGACCGGGAGTCCCGCGAGCACCCCGTATTGCGAGACCGGCTTGTCCGGTGAGCGCGTCCAGTAGATTGCGTATCTGCGGACTCCACGCCAGCGCCCTTGCGATCAGGAGGTGACGGATGGAAGTCTTGCATCGTCGATGCGCCGGGTTGGATGTGCACTCGCGGCAAGTGACCGCGTGCGTGCGCGTGGCGGCGGGTAGTACGGTTACGACCGAACACCGCGAGTTTGCGACCACGACGGCGGGCCTGTTCGAACTGTCGGCGTGGCTGACCGAGGCCGGCTGCACGCACGTGGCGATGGAGGCGACCGGCGTGTACTGGAAACCGGTGTGGCACATCCTCGGAGACGAAGAGTCGTTGACGCTGGTGCTCGCCAACGCGCGGCATATCCGAAATCACTACTGTCCCACACACCTTCAAATAGAGGCGGCTTGAACCTTCCAGATCTGGTAGAATGATTTGGCCCTCAAGTCATTCAAAAGACAGGAGATCCAAGCCGTGGCCCATCATAACACAGTCTTCGCGCAACTCCTCAGGTTCCTTCCGAGACATGAATTCGACGCCGAGGCGCGCGAGCACCAGTGCGGCCAGGGGCTGCGCGTCATGAGCCGCTGGGCGCAGTTCGTGGCCCTCGGCGTGGCGCAGTTGACGGGCCGACAGAGCCTGCGGGACATCGTGAGCAACCTCAGCGCCCAGGGGCGCAAGCTCTATCACCTCGGCGTGAGGACGGTGGTCAGCCGCTCGTCGCTGGCGCGGGTCAACACCGAGCAGCCGTACACCCTCTACGAAGCGTTGTTCGGACGCCTGTTGAGCCGCTGCCAGGAACGCGCGCCGAGGCACGGCTTTCGGTTCAGGAACAAGTTGTACTCCGTCGATGCGTCCACCATCGACTTGTGTCTGTCGGTCTTCCCGTGGGCGTCGTTTCGACGCACGAAGGCGGCCGTCAAGCTGCACGTCGGACTGGATCACGGCGGCCATCTGCCGACCTTCGTCAGGGTGACCGACGGCAAAACCGCCGACGTCACGGCGGCCCGCATCTGGGAGTTTCCGGCCGGCAGCGTGGTCGTGGCGGACCGCGCGTATCTGGACTTCAAGTGGTTCCATCAGTTGCAGGCGCGGGGCGTGACCTTTGTGACGCGCCTGAAGCGGGGCGTGCGGTATCGGGTCACGAAAGCGCACGCCGTCCGCCCCGGGACCGGGGTCATCAGCGACGAGACGATGGAGCTGACGAGCGCTCGGGGCCGCAAGGCATATGGTGAGCCGCTGCGACGGGTGGTCTATAAGGACCCGGAAACGAAGAATCGGTACGTATTCGTGACCAACAACACGACGTGGGTGGCGAAGACGATTGCGGACATCTACAAATCGCGATGGCAGATCGAGCTGTTTTTCAAGTGGATCAAGCAACATCTGAAGGTGAAGCGGTTCGTGGGCCGGTCGAAGAACGCGGTCTTGACGCAGTTGTGGGTGGCGATGTGCATGTACCTGCTGTTGGCGTATCTCAAGTTCCTCATGCGAGTGAGTTGGAGCCTTTACAAGATGCTGCAGGTGCTCCAGCTCAACCTGTTTGAACGTCGGCCACTCCTGGATCTTCTCACGACGCCGTCGCCACCGGGTTCTGACCCTCCCGACCCCCAGTTGTCGCTGACGTGGGCCTAAAATCGCCAAAAATGTGGGACACTAGAGCCTCTTGCGAAAAGGGTGTTCGGCCGAGTTTCTGCCTGGGGCGACGGGTGAGTGAGGGTCAGTGGACGGGACGCAGCGTTCGCAGGATGGCGGTGACCGCCACCGGCGCCGGGGAGCCGGAGACGCGGGGGTTCATGGAGCCTGTCTGCCTGTGATGAGGGCAAGCACCTGCGAAGAGACGCGGCGCATTTCCTTCACGAGCCGTTCCAGTTCACGATTGTTCTCGATCCACTCCCGGTAGATACCGAGTTCGTCTTCGGTGAGCTTCAAGCCGACGGTCTTTCCGTACGCTTTGCGTGTCCAGTAGTGGTAGGGGCCGTGACGCGCCTCCGGGTCGATGTGGCAGCGACAGGCGGGCCTCCCACACGTTATCCGGCGGGTGGAGACGGAGCCCTGGCCGATGAATCCGAGCGTTTGCAGTTCCGCCTTGAGTGCATCGTACTGCCGCTCGTACCGGCGCATCGCCGCGCCGTAGGCCATCGATTCGTTGCTTGACGTCCGCATTGGCTGTTACCATACAGTAGTTGGAAGGGACGGTCAACCAGCAATGAATCGCCTGCGCGTCGCCTTCGCCCCCTACTGGCAGTCGATCCAGCATGCCCTGTTTCCGCAGTTGGAGTGCGTGTTGGGTCCGCTGACCGAGAAGCAACAGCAGTTGGTACAGACCCTGGAGGTCATCCGTATCGAGCAGATGATTCCGCTGCGCGGCCGAGTGCCGGGACGTCCGCCCAAGGGCCGCGCGGCGATGGCGCGGGCCTTCGTGGCCAAGGCGGTCTACGACATGCCGACGACGCGCGTGCTGCTGGACCGCTTGGACACCGACGTGGTGCTGCGGCGCATCTGCGGCTGGGAGCGACGGAGTGAGGTGCCGAGCGAATCGGTCTTCTCGCGCGCCTTCGCCGAGTTCTCGGACACGCAGTTGCCCCAGCGCGTGCACGAAGCGTTGATCGGGAACACCCACCGAGACCGACTGGTGGGTCACCTCTCCCGCGACTCGACGGCCATCGAAGCTCGCGAGAAGCCGGCCGCGAAGGAAGAGACGCCCCCGCCGCCCAAGCGCAAGCGGGGACGGCCGAAGAAGGGTGAGGAACGCCCGAAGGTCCTCACCCGCCTCGAACGGCAGGCGGCCATGACCCTGCCGGCGATGCTCGACGACCTTCCAACCGACTGTGATGTGGGCACGAAGAAAGACAGCAAGGGCTACAAGGACACCTGGGTCGGCTACAAGCTGCACCTCGATGTGGCCGACGGCCAGATTCCCGTCAGTTGCCTCCTGACGTCCGCCTCCCTGCACGACAGCCAGGCCGCCATTCCGCTGGCGACGGTGTCGGCCGAGCGGACGACCAATCTGTATGACCTGATGGACGCCGCCTACGACGCGGAGCCGATCCGGCAGCACAGCCGCTCACTCGGCCACGTCCCGTTGATTGACACCAACCCTCGCCGCGACAAAGCGCTGGCCGAGGAACTGCGAACCGAAGCCCGGCGCCTGAAGAATCTCGGCTTCCAGATGGCCGAGCAGGTGCGCTACAAGGAGCGTACGGCGGGTGAGCGCGTCAATGGCCGCCTCAAGGACGAGTTCGGCGGTCGCCATGTCCGGGTCCGTGGCGCCGCCAAGGTGATGTGCCACTGCATGTTCGGCGTGCTCGCGCTCACCGCCGACCAGCTCGTACGCCTGGTGTCATAGCCGGCGCACCGCCGGCAACGCTCGACGGTGCCCGCCGGGCGTCGTTCACCCACCGTGTCCCGGCGCTCGGTCGGGCACGTCGAGACCGCCCTATTCCACCTCTCGGCGAGCCGCCGGCTTCCCAGAGCCGAGACCCCGTCGCCGAGTCCAAGGCATGTGGGTGTTCGCCAGGAGTATTGACGTCTACGCCAAGCCGCAAGCCTCAGGAGTTTCGCAAGAGGCTCACTAGTGATCCGAAATGTTCCGGGCCGCAAGAGCGACCAGAAGGACGCGGCCTGGATCGCCGACCTGCTGGCGCACGGGCTGATTTCGGGCAGCTTCGTGCCGCCGGCCCCGATTCAGGAACTGCGCGACCTGACGCGGACCCGCAAGCAACTCGTCGCTGAGATCGCGCGGCACACGCAGCGGCTGCAGAAGACACTCGAAGACGCGAACGTGAAGCTGACGCGCGTGGTCACCGACATCCTGGGCGCCAGCAGCCGGGCGGTCCTCGCGGCGCTCATCGCCGGGGAGACCGACCCCGAGCGGCTGGCCGATTGCACCACCGGGCGCCTGAAGGCCGGCCGCGCGGACATCGTCGCCGCGGTGCACGGCCGGGTGACGGCGCATCATCGCTTCCTGCTGGAATTGCATCTGGCGCAGATCGACGCGCTGAGCGCCACCGTGCAGAAGGTCGAGCGGCAGGCCGACGAGGTGCTGCGCCCTTTTCGCGAGGCGGCCGACCGGCTGACGACGATACCCGGGGTCAGTGAGACGGTCGCGCGGGTGATCATCGCCGAGGTCGGCGTGGACATGACGCAGTTTCCCAGTGCGGGCCATCTGGTCTCGTGGGCGGGCCTGTGCCCGCGCCTGGACGAGAGTGCGGGCAAGCGCCGCTCGACCCGGATCCGTCATGCGACCCCCGTGGCTGAAGACGGCGCTGGTCCAGGCCGCGTGGGCGGCGACACGGAAGAAGGACAGCTACCTGCAATCCCAATTTAGGCGCCTCAAAGGCCGGCGCGGCCCGAAGAAGGCGATCATCGCGGTCGCCGCCTCCATGCTGACCGCTGTCTACTTCATGCTCCGCGACGAGACGGACTACCGCGACCTCGGCGGTCGCTACCTGGCCGACCGCGACAAGGAGCGCGCCAAGCAGCGCCTCCTGCGGCGGCTGCACGATCTCGGCGTCGTTGTCGAAGTGAAGGCCGCCTGAATCGTGATCAACACGTGAGTTTCCCAGTAGAGCTGTCGACGTGGAGAGAGCACTCTTCACGATTGCCGACAGGCCCGATCGCCGAGACCGGGCGCGCAGGCTCCTGGATGGTCCGGAAGGCTGGACGTTCGATTGCACGTAGGCGTCTGTGCCGCAGGGACGGCCCGCGTGCACGCGGCGGAACGCATTCCTCGCGCCGAACGCAGCCTGCGCGCTATACTGCGACCAGCCGACACGGAAGCGCGATGAGCGACCTCGCAGACGACACGAGGCTTGCACCGCCGGAGACGTTCATCGACCGTCGGGGAAGCGCCAGGGTCCGGGCCGACTGCGGCATCGTGGTTCCGGCGGGCGAGATCGGGCCCAACAGCCGCACGGTCGCGCGACGCATTGCGAGTGCGTGCGCCGGGTGGCGGAGGCCGCCGACCCCCCGGGAGTTCTTCGATGCGGTCCGGGCGGACAAGCCGTCAGCGCGGCAAGCGGGCATCATCACGATGTGGCTGCGCGAGGCGACCGACGACGAGCTGATCCTCGCGTGGACCGAGGAGGCCTACACGTTCCGACAGCTCGCGAACGCCATCCACAGAAGCGGCGCCGCAGACAGCTACCCGGAACGCAACCGGGACCTGAACAGGCTGTCTGAACGATGACGGAGGAGCTGTCGCTTCCCGAGCCGGCAGCCGGGATCCTCGCCCGAACCCACGGCATCCTCGACCAGCACGTGACGCCCCACACGCCAGGGCGGGACGGCTGGGCCCTGGGCGGCGGAACACTCCTCAGCGCTCGGTGGAAGCACCGGCGAAGCACGGATCTCGACCTTCACGTCCATCCGGACACAGGACTCGCGCTGCTGCAGCAAGAGCGCAACCCGGAGTTGTGGCGCAAGATGAGAGCGGCCGGAGCAACGCGGATCGATCTCGAGAACCCGCCGACGATTCACTTCCCCGAGGGCCGGATCGAACTGCTCAGGACCCGGCCCACGCCAGCCCGGGAACCGAGATACGCCCGATTCGAGAGCGGCGTCGCGAAGGTGCTGAGCACGGCGCAGGTGCTCACGGCCAAGCTGAAGCATCGGCGACTGTTCGCGCCCGTGCGAGACCTCTACGACATCGCGGTCAGCGCGAGAAGCGAACCGGCGGAAACCGCGATCGCGGTCAACAGCCTGGACGAACGAGAGTTCAGTGCGACCCAGGCCCGGTGGCTGGCGCGGAGACCGCTGTACCAACGCGACGCGCGCGAGGAGCTCGTCGGCGTTCCCAAGGAGTACGAGGCCATCCGGTCGGATCCGGCGGTGCATGCGACGAGCGTCCTGAAGGCAGCCCGCTACCACACGATCGACATCCGTGTGACCGGGCACGCCATCATCGTCCGAACGGCGAACGAGACGACCCGACAGCAACACGCTTATCGAACGATCCAGGACGCACGCACCGGCTTCGAGGAGTTCGGCATCAACGCCGCGTTGCGCGGCCGGGGCTGGAACCCGGGAGACGTCCGAAACGAGGCCAACAACGCACTCGACCGTGGAGCCGACGCCGAGATCCTGTGCCTGACCGGCGACGAAACGTCGAGCACCCGTACACCCTTGAGGTAGACCCCTTCGCCAAGCGGGCGAGGGCAACAGGCATGGCGAGCACGCGTACACTCCTGGGGTGGACCCGATCGCGATCAGACAACCGACTCCCGACGGCGCCCTCGAGCCCGACCGGCCAGCGGTCCGTGGGCTGCTGCGGTATAATCACCACCCATGTGGACGAAGCTTCAGAACACCCCCCGCAAGCGGGCGCCGCGCAAGGTCGCGGTGGTCGACCCCGACCGCTGCTTCGGTGCGTTCGCCTGCTCGATCTGTCAGGCCGCCTGTCCCGTCGAAGACTGCATCGTCGAGGAGAAGGACGCCAACGACCGCTGGGTCTGCGCGGTGCGTATCGACAAGTGCATCGGCTGCGGGCTGTGCGTGACCATCGGCAACCCGACCGCGCCCGGCAAGCGGGACTTCGGGTGCCCGGCCGACTACGACGCGATCGACATGGTCGAGTACGGGGACGTGGTCGCTGCCGTCGAGTCCGCGGTGGGGGCTGACGCGCCGGCCGAGCCCGAGCCCGCCACCGCCTGATCGCGCTGGCGGAGGGCCTTCCGGGGCCATCGCGGTAGCCGTGTCGCCAGCCGGCGGTGCTTCCGCCGGCGATTCACTCCGCACTGCGAAGGGCTCCCGACGCACTTGCAGCGCCTGTCTCGTCCGGGCGCTCACGCCGGGCCCGACGATTCGCTCCGGGCCCGGCGGTTCACTCCTGAACATTATTGCGGGTGTCCAGCTCCACCAGGAACGCATCCGCATCCACGCGGTCTCCGACCTTGCACCGGACGGCGGCGACCCGGCCGTCGCGCGGCGCCTTCACCGGAAGCTCCATCTTCATCGCTTCGAGCATGAGCAGGGTGTCGCCCCGCGCCACCGCCTGGCCGGGGGCGGCCGCGACCGCGGTGACGACGGCGGGCATCGGGGCGCGGACGGTCCCCGTGTCGCCGGCCGGCTCGGGGTCGCGCACGGACGCCTCCGGCGCGTGCGTCCAGCGAAAGGCGCGGCCGTCCGCCCAGCCCCAGTCGACGCCCGGCTCACGGGCGATGACGACCTCGATCCGCCGCCCTCCCAACGAGACCCGATAGCTGCTGCCGTCGATTCGCTCGACCTCGACCGGCTCGTCCATCCCGGAGATGCGGACCCGGCCGGCGGTCGCGTCCGCGTCGCGGGCGAACGCTTCCACGGACACCTGGCGGCGCGGGCGGGTCATGACAGCCGCCAGCTCCCGAGGGTGGTCCAGGGATCGCGCACGGCGCTCGCGGACGGCGCGGCGCCGGCCGCCGGCGGCCCGGCTTGGGGATTGGCAGGGGAGAGCCGCGCGTCGACGGCCAGCGCCGCGGCGAGGGCGAGAGCCGGGTCCTCGTCCTCCTCCACCAGCAGGCCGTCGAGCTCGGCGTCCAGGAACCCGGTGTCGACCGGGCCCTCGGCCACCTGGGGGTGGCGCAGGATGCGGGACAGGAGCTCGAGGTTGGTGCGCACCCCGAGCACGACGTAGCGGGCGAGGGCGGCCCGCGCCCGCGCCAGGGCCTGCACCCGCGTTTCCCCGTGGACGACGAGCTTGGCGAGCAGCGCGTCGTAGGCGGGGGAGACCACGCTGCCCTCGACGACCCCGGCGTCGACGCGGATGCCGGGTCCGGCCGGCTCCCGGTAGCGGAGCAGCGTCCCCGCATCGGGCAGGAAGCCCTCGGCCGGCCGCTCGGCGTAGACGCGGCACTCGACGGCGTGGCCGCGCACCGCGATCTCGTCCTGCGACCACGGCAGGCCGGCCCCGGCGGCCACCGCGAGCTGGGCGTGCACGAGGTCGCGGCCCGTCACCAGCTCGGTGACGGGATGCTCGACCTGCAGGCGCGTGTTCATCTCGAGGAACGCGACGGTCGCGTCGTCGCCGGCCCCCTCGACGAGGAACTCCACCGTTCCCGCGTTGCGGTAGCCGGCGGCGCGGGCGGCGGCGACGGCGGCGTCCGTCAGCCGCGCGCGCACCGCGGGGGCAAGGTCGGGCGCCGGGCCTTCCTCGACGACCTTCTGGTGGCGCCGCTGGATGGAGCAGTCCCGCTCGTGCAGGTGCACGACGCGCCCTGCGTCGTCGGCCATGATCTGGACCTCGACGTGGCGGGGGCGGACGAGCAGCCGCTCGACGTACAGCGTGCCGTCGCCGAACGCGGAAGCCGACTCGCGGCGCGCCTCGTCGCTCGCCTCTCCCAGGCGGTCGGGCGCGCGCACGGTGCGCATGCCGCGCCCGCCGCCCCCCGCGGACGCCTTCAGCAGAATCGGATAGCCGACCCTCCCGGCCGCGGCGGCGAGACCGGCGTCGGTCTGATCGGCCGGAGTCTCGCCCGGGACGATGGGCACGCCCGCCGCCTGCATCAGGCGCCGGGCCTCGATCTTCGACCCGAGGCGCGCGATGACGTCGGCGGGGGGGCCGACCCACGTCAGGCCGGCGTCGGCGCACGCGGCGGCCATCTCGGGGGCCTCGGACAGGAAGCCGTAGCCGGGATGGACGGCGTCGGCGCCGGTCTCGCGGGCGGCGTCGATGATCGCGCCGACGTCGAGAAAGCTGTCGCGCGGATGCGGCGGACCGATGGTGACGGCCCGGTCCGCCGCGCGCACGTGCGGGGTCCCGGTATCGGCGGTGGAGCACACCGCCACCGACTCGATGCGCAACTCGCGGCACGCGCGGACGATGCGCAGCGCGATCTCGCCGCGGTTGGCCACGAGGAGCCGGGAGATCGGCTTGGCCATCGGCATCACCGGCGGAAGACGCCGCGCCTCGGGTGGGCCGGCGCCAGCGGCGGGTCCGAGGTCCTGCTCGCCGCGGCCGGCGGAAGACGGCGGACCTCGGGTCGGCGGACGCTGACGAGAATCGGTCCGGCACCCGTGTTCATCGGCATCACATGCGGAAGACGCCGAACTTCGGGTCGGCGAGGGGGGCGCCCGCGGCCATCGACAGGCCGAGGGCGAGGGCGGGCCGGGTCTCGGCCGGGGTGATCACCCCGTCGTCCCACAGCCGGGCCGTCGCGTACCAGGGAGACCCCTCGTGGTCGTAGCGGGCGAGGATGGGGTCGCGGATGGCCGCCTCCCCGTCCGGCGCGAGCTCGCCGCCCCGACGGGCCTGCTGGTCCCGCTTCACGGTCACGAGGACGCTGGCCGCCTGGGGGCCGCCCATCACCGAGATGCGGGCGTTGGGCCACATCCACAGCAGGCGCGGGTCGTAGGCGCGGCCGCACATGCCGTAGTTGCCGGCCCCGAACGACCCGCCGATGATGACGCTGAACCGGGGGACGACGGCGTTCGCGACCGCGTGCACCATCTTGGCCCCGTCCTTGGCGATGCCCGCCCGCTCGTACTCCCGGCCGACCATGAACCCGGTGATGTTCTGGAGGAAGACGAGCGGGACCGCCCGCAGGTTGCAGAGCTGGATGAAGTGGGTCGCCTTGAGGGCCGACTCGGAGAAGAGGACGCCGTTGTTGGCGACGATGCCGACCAGGAAGCCGTGGAGGCGTGCGAACCCGGTGACGAGGGTGGGGCCGTAGCGGGCCTTGAACTCGTCGAAGCGGGAGCCGTCGACGAGTCGCGCGATGACCTCGCGCACGTCGTACTGGCGCCGGAGGTCGGCGCCGACGACGCCGCCGATCTCGCCCGGGTCGTACCGGGGGTCCTCGGGCGCGGTGACGTCGCCGGCCGGGGGCTTGACGGCGTGCAGGGTCGAGACGACGGTGCGGGTCAGCTCCAGGGCCTCGGCGTCGTTTCGCGCGAGGTAGTCGGCGACGCCCGAGAGCCGCGTGTGGACGTCGGCGCCGCCGAGCGCCTCGGCGGGGACGTCCTCGCCGGTGGCCGCCTTCACGAGGGGCGGCCCGCCGAGGAAGATGGTGCCGGTGCCCTCGACGATGATCGTCTCGTCGGCCATCGCCGGCACGTAGGCGCCGCCGGCCGTGCACGAGCCCATGACCACCGCGATCTGCGCGATGCCCGCCGCCGACAGCCGCGCCTGGTTGAAGAAGATGCGCCCGAAGTGCTCGCGGTCGGGGAACACCTCGGCCTGCATCGGGAGGTAGGCGCCCCCGGAATCGACGAGGTAGACGCACGGCAGCCGGTTCTCGAGCGCGATCTGCTGTGCCCGCAGGTGCTTCTTGACGGTGACGGGGAAGTACGTGCCCCCCTTCACGGTGGCGTCGTTGGCCACCACCATGACCTCGCGGCCGCTCACCCGCCCGACGCCGGTGACGAGCCCCGCCCCCGGGGCCTCGTCGTCGTACATGCCGCCCGCGGCCAGCGCCGACAGCTCGAGGAACGGTGTGTCTGGGTCGAGGAGGCGGGCGAGCCGTTCGCGCACCGGCAGCTTGCCCTGCTCGGCATGGCGGCGGGTCGCCGCCTCGCCGCCGCCCTCGCGCGCCCGCGCCCGCCGGGCCTCGAGGTCGCGCTCCAGCGTCCCCATCGCGCGCAGGTTGGCCCGGAACTCCTCGCTGCCGGTATCGACGCTAGTTGGGAGGACACGCATGGCGCGAACGTCGGGCGGGGCCCGAAGCACGGGGCGAGCCCCCGCGATTCACCAGGGCCGGCGAGGGCACCGACGGGCTCGATGGGCGCGGGCGTGGCGCGCCGCGGCCGGCCCGCGCGGGCGAACGAGACGACATCCCGCTCGATTATAGCCCCGCAAGAGCACTGGTCGGGCGGGCGGCCGGGGCCGCTGCTGATATCCTTTATCGATGCGCATCGCCTACCAGGGGGAGCCCGGCGCCTACTCCGAGGCGGCCGCCCTGCGCTTCCGGCCGTCCGCCGATCTCCTGCCGTGCGAGACCTTCGAGGCGGTGTTCACGGCGGTCGAGCAGGGAAGGGCGACGCACGGCATCCTGCCCATCGAGAACTCGAGCCACGGCACGATTCACGGCAACTACGACCTCCTGCTGAAGCACGAGCTGCCGATCGTCGGCGAGGTGAAGCAGCCGATCGTGCACAACCTGCTCGTGCTCGAGGGGACGACGCGGCAGCAGTTGCGGCGGGTGTTCTCGCACCCCCAGGGCCTCGGGCAGTGCGAGCGGTTCCTCCGCACCCTCGACGTGGAGCTCGAGCCCACCTACGACACCGCGGGCAGCGCCAAGCTGATTCGGGACGGCGGGCTCCGCGACACCGGGGCCATCGCCTCCGAGCGCGCGGCCGAGGTGTTCGGGCTGTCGATACTGACGGCGGGCGTGCAGGACTTCGCCGACAACACCACCCGGTTCCTGCTGGTGGGGCGCGACCAGACGCCGCTCGGCCCCGCCGACAAGACGACGATCGTCTTCACCGTGACCAACGACGCCGGGGCCCTGTTCAAGGCGCTGAGCGTCTTCGCGCTGCGCGACATCGACCTGACGAAGCTCGAGTCCCGGCCGATCCCCGAGCGGCCCTTCGAGTACCTGTTCTACGCCGACCTCACGGCGTCGCGCGACGATCTGCCCTGCGCGCGCGCCCTCATGCACCTGGCCGAGTTCGCCCCGCTGGTGAGGACACTGGGGTCGTATCCGCGCTGGGAAGAGCCCTAGATGCCGAACCGCCTCGCCGACGAGCCCAGCCCGTATCTCCTCCAGCACTGCGAGAACCCCGTCGACTGGTATCCCTGGGGGGAGGAGGCGTTCGCCCGCGCCCGCGCCGAGGACGTGCCCATCTTCCTCTCCGTCGGCTACTCGACGTGCCACTGGTGTCACGTCATGGAGCACGAGTCGTTCGAGAACGAGGACATCGCCCGCGTCCTGAACGCGAGCTTCGTCCCCGTCAAGGTCGACCGCGAGGAGCGCCCGGACGTCGACCGCGTGTACATGGCGTTCGTCCAGGCGACGACCGGCTCGGGGGGGTGGCCGATGAGCGTCTGGCTCACCCCCGAGCTGAAGCCGTTCTACGGCGGCACCTACTTCCCGCCGTCCTCGCGCTGGGGCCGCCCCGGGTTCTCCGAGATCCTGGCCGAGATCGCGAAACGCTGGCGCGAGTCGCGGGCGGAGCTGGCGGCGTCGGCCGACGGGGTGATCGAGCGGCTGCGGGAGGTGCAGCAG
Source organism: Vicinamibacterales bacterium (assembly GCA_965215105.1). GTDB lineage: Bacteria > Acidobacteriota > Vicinamibacteria > Vicinamibacterales > UBA8438 > JAJEEA01. Next base: position 2,169,405 of record OZ244051.1, on the reverse strand, counting down.
AACCGGCGTCCGCCCGGGGGACGGATGCCGGACGGCGACCTGCTGGCGGGGGGCGTGCGGGAGTACGCGGGCGCCTTCGACGCCCGCAACGGCGGGTTCGGCGGGGCGCCCAAGTTCCCGCGGCCGGCGGAGCTGCTCTTCCTGCTGCGCGAGCACGCCCGCACCGGCGACGTCGAGGCCCGGCACATGGTGCTCGAGACCCTCCGGGCGATGGCCCTCGGCGGCATGCGCGACCACGTGGGCGGCGGGTTCCACCGCTACTCGGTCGACGCCATGTGGCGCGTTCCCCACTTCGAGAAGATGCTCTACGACCAGGCGCAACTGGTCATCGCGTTCCTGGAGACCGCCCAGGCGGGGGGCGAGCCGTCGTTCGCCGACGTCGCCCATGACACGCTGGCCTACGTCCACCGCGACCTGCGGCACCCCGGTGGCGGACTCTTTTCGGCCGAGGATGCGGACAGCCTTCCACCGGACAGCGGCCCGGCCCCCGCCGGCGGGTCGGCGGCGGCGAAGCGCGAGGGCGCGTTCTACGTCTGGGCCCAGCCGGAGGTGGAGGCGCTCTTCGGGGACGACGCCGACGTCGTCCGGTTCCGGTACGGCGTCGAGCCGGACGGCAACGCGCCCCAGGACCCGCACGGCGAGTTCACCGGCAAGAACCTGCTTTACGTGGCGCGCGGGGTCGACGACGTCGCGCGGCTGAGCGGCCGATCCCTCGAATCGGTGATGTCGGTGCTCGACGGGGCGAGGCCGCGCCTGTTCGAGGCGCGCGCGCGACGTCCCCGGCCGTCCCTCGACGACAAGGTGCTGGCCGGCTGGAACGGCCTGATGATCGCGGCCTTCGCCCGCGCCGCGCGGCTCGCCCCGCTGGACGAGGCCCCGTCGCCGGATCCGCTCGAGGCGGCGGCCGCCGCCGCCCGCTTCCTGCGCGACCAGCTCTGGGACGGGGAGCGGGGTGTGCTGCTGCGGCGGTTCCGCGACGGGCGCGCGGGCATCGACGGCTACGCCGAGGACTATGCCTGCGTGGTGTGGGGCCTGATCGAGCTGTTCCAGGCCGGCGGCGATCCCGTTTGGCTCGACTGGGCGAAGCAGCTCCACTCGACCCAGAGCCGCCTGTTCCGGGACGACGCGGACGGCGGGTGGTTCAGCACCAGCGGCGACGACGCCAGCGTCCTCCTGCGGCTGAAGGAGGACTACGACGGGGCCGAGCCGTCGGCCGCGTCGGTCACCGCGTGGAACCTGCTGAGCCTCGCGCACCTGTCGGGCGCCGGGGAGGCCGGCGCGTATCGGGAGCAGCTCGAGGAGACCCTGCGCCGGGTCCCGGCGTCGCCGCAGCTCGCGCGGGTGGTGCCGATGATGATGGCGGCGGCGTCCGCCGCGGAGGCCGGCGTGCCGCAGGTGATCCTGCTCGGTCCGCGCGACGCGGCCGGCACCGCGGCCCTGCACCGGGCGTTCGCCGCGTGCTTCCTGCCCGGGGCGGTCAGCCTCGTCGTCGAGCCGGGAGCGCACCAGCGCGAGGTCGCGGCGCGGCTGCCGTGGACCGCGTCGATGGAGATGCTCGACGGCCGGCCCACCGCGTACCTCTGCCGGGACGGCGCCTGCGAGCGGCCGGTGAACGACGCCGAGGCGTTCCGCGCCCGGCTCGCGGCACTGAGCGTCCACCGGTCGCAGGCGGCGCGGCCCTGACGGCGGCGAGAGGAGCCACCGCATGACCTTCGACGTCGAGGTGCTGCTGAAGGGGACCGACGACGTGGTCGCCGAGACGGTGACCTACCCCGGTCCCGAGCCGCCGGGCTGGACGGACGCGGACGTGCGCGAGGTGCTGCTGTCGATACTGCGGGTGTTCGACCGGGTGAACCGCAAGGAGGAGGCGGAGCCCGGCGAGGTCTCCCTGCGCGGCCTGAGCTGGATCGTCACCGCGGCTGGGGCCGGGGTGGCGATTGCCATCGAGATCCCCAGCGGCGCCATCGCCGCCGGCCCCTTCGACCTGCCGGCCGACGAGCTGACCCAGATGATCGCCCGGGTCATCTCGTCCGGCGCCCATGCGTCCGCCGTGCACTGATCGCCGCCGGGGCGCGCCGCCCGGGAGGCCGTGTTGGTGCCGGAGGTGGGGGTCGAACCCACACGGGCCGTAAGGCCCACGGGATTTTGAGTCCCGCGCGTCTGCCAGTTTCACCACTCCGGCACGGAAGGTTCGCGGTGCCGCTACGGGCGCACGACGCCGTCGGCGCGCCACAGGTGCAGGGTGCGCGTGGTGCCGCGCTCGTCCTCGAACTCGTGCGTCACGTCCGGCCGCCAGTCGCCCATGCGAAAGGCGTGCGACACGATGCGCGCGCCCGGCCCGAGCTGTCTCGTCAGGATCGGGCGCAGCTTCCGGTTCGACGACGAGAGCAGGTAGAGGGTGACGACGGTGGCCTCGGACACGTCGGCCTGCATCGCGTCCTGCTGGATGAAGGTCACGAGGTCCTGCACGCCCCGGCGCGCCGCGTTGGCGTTCGCCTCGGCGATCCGCTCCGGGTCGTAGTCGATGCCGACGCCGCGGGCGCCGAAGCGCTCGGCCGCGGTGATGACGATGCGGCCGTCCCCGCAGCCGAGGTCGTAGACGACGTCGTCACGGGTCACCTCGGCCAGCTCGAGCATCCGGTTCACCACGTCGTACGGTGTGGGAACGTAGGGGGCGAGGCTCTCTCCCGGCTGGCGGGCGGTCACCGCCGGCGGGGTGATCGGCGCCGAAACGACGATCGCCAGCACCGCCGTCAGCATTGCGGCCCGTCTACGCATGGCAGTCTCCTGATCGAACCACGGTCGGTCGCGCCAGCCCCTACTCTACAGTACTTTCGACTCGCCGACGGCCCCGCCGGCGGGGCCGTCGGCCGCGCGGGGCGGTCCGGAACCGCGGGCGGGTCGGAGCCCGCGCCGTGACGGCGCGGACTCCCGAAGGGTCGGCCGGGCGCCGGGCGGAGCCGCGGGCGACGGTTGGCGGGCCAGGAGTCTGCGCCGTAGAACGGCGCGGACTCCTGGAGGGTTGGTTGGGCGGCGAGCGGAGCCGGAGGCGACGCTCTCCGGGCTGGGGCCGCGGATTCCGTAACCGTCGAGAAATGATGGGTTTGCCGTTGATCCAAGGCGCAAAACGGGCTATACTGAGCAGATTTCGAAGCGCGCCATAGCCGGATTCCAACTGGGGGGTTACGTGAAGTTCGAAGTTGGAGACAAGGTCATCTATCCGAACCACGGTCTGGGTGTCGTGCAGTGCATCGAGACCCGGACGATCATGGGGACGACCTGCGGATTCTATTCGTTGCGTATGGCGGACAGCGACACCACCGTGCTCGTCCCCGTCGACAACGTCGACGGCGTGGGGCTGCGTCGTGCAATCGGTGACAGGGAGGTCAAGAAGCTGTTCACGCTGCTCGGGAACGGCAAGATCGACAATCACCAGAACTGGAAGGGACGTTTCAAGGACAACTCGGACAAGATGCGCACCGGCTCGATCTACGACGTGATCGACGTGCTGAAGAACCTCACGTTCCTCGCCAAGTCGAAGAACCTGTCGTTCCGCGAGAAGCGCATGCTCGACCGGGCGAAGTTCCTGGTCGTGTCCGAGATCTCCGAGGTCGTGGGTGTCAGCGCCGAGGCCATCGACGAGAGGGTGAACAAGGCGCTCGACCGCTGCTTCGTCAACCGGGATCGGGCCATGGCCCGGGCCAAGGCGGCGAAGGCCAAGCCGAAGGCGACCGTCGCCAAGGCGACGAAGGCCCCTGCGGCCCGGACGCAGGAAGCCCGTGCGTCCTGAAGGCTGATCGGTGTCCTTGGAGAGCCCGGTCCGGCGGCGCCGGACCGGGCTCTTTTCGTATGCGCCGGCCCCGTTTCGACGATGCGTTTCGCGCACTCCACCGCCGTCGCCGCCCTCAGGTCCCTCGCCGCCTACGTGATCGTCTCCCTCTACGTCCTCGTGACGGCGCCCGTGGGGATGGCGGTCGCCCTCGTCGTGCGGCATCCCGGCGTGCTCTACTGGCTCGGCCGCCAGGGGGTCCGCATCGGGCTGGCCGCTGTCGGCATCCGGTACCGGGTCGCCGGGGCCGAGCACGTCCGGGGCGACCGTCCCACCGTGTACTGCGTCAACCACACCAGCAACCTGGAGCCGCCCATCGTCTACATGGCGCTTCGCGCCGTGCACCCGAGGCTGCGCATCCTCTACAAGGCGGAGCTCCGGAAGCTGCCGTTGCTGCCCGTGGCGTTCGGGGTCGCCGGGTTTGTTCCCATCGAGCGCCGCAACCGGGAGCAGAGCCGGGCTGCCATCGACACCGCGGCCGCGGCGCTCAGGGGCGGCTTCTCGTTCCTCGTCTTCCCCGAAGGCACGCGGAGCCGGAGCGGCGAGCTCCTGCCGTTCAAGAAGGGCGGATTCGTGATGGCGATCCGGGGCGCCGCGGCCGTCGTGCCCCTGACGATACTCGGCGCGGGCGAGGCGATGCGCCGGGGCAGCCCCATCATCCGCCCCGTCACCGTCAGCGTGCGGATCGGGCCGCCCATCGAGTCGCGCCGGTTCGGCTTCGCCCGCCGCGACGAGCTGATAGAGGCCACCCGAGCGGCGATGGAGGGGTTGCTGGCGGCAGGGCCCGTCCCCTGACCGAGGCCGGGCCGTCGGTCGCGCGAGCCGCGTGGCCCTCAGGAGCCGCCGGTGGCGAACCGCAGCGTGTAGGGGATCAGCGCGGCGCCGTCCATGGCCTCGATCCCGTCGCCGAGAGTCACGACGACCGGCCGGTAGGGGAGCAGGGGCTCGGCGAACTGCACGTTCAGGACCCGGTTGCGCGAGCGATACTCGGGCGTCAGGTCCAGCGCGCCGGCGGTGCCGACGTAGGCCGCCCGCACGTTCCCGGCGAACGAGTCCGGATTCATGTCGCGCGAGAACTGGAAACGGACGAGCGCGTCGACCGCCACCCCGGTGTCGTCCTGGGTCGGGGCCGAGAAGATGACCTCGGCCGGCAGCCGCTGCTCGGGCCGGGGCGCGGCCCGGCGGGCGGTGGCGGCGGGCCGGTCGACCGCGGCGAGGCTCTCGGCCTCGATGGTGGCGAGATGGCTGCCGCCGCCGACGACGCCGGTGACCTGCAGCCAGCGGTTGGTGTCGACCCTGGCCATCACGTCGAAGTCGAAGCCGTCCCCCTTCGGCTCCATGCCCACGATCCAGATGGAAGCATCGCCCGACCGCAGCACGAAGTCGTCGCGGGTGCGGCCCGGCGCCTCCGGGAGGTCGCCGAACAGGTTGCGGGCACGGAACCGGCCGGTCACGGTGACGGTGCGGTCACGGTAGCGGACCGGCTCGAGCGAGATCGTCCGGATGGTGGCGCCGTCGGGGGGCTCCGCCCGCCGTGTGTCGTCCGCGATGAGGAGTCGAAGCTCACCGGTCGAAGGCCACGGCTTGCCGAGCAGCCGTTCGGACATGGCGGCGATGCCGTGGCCGGCCACCCGGGGGTCTTCCGGCTGGAGACGGCCCACGTCCCAGAACGTGCCCTCGATCTCGAGGACGTCGCGCTCGTCGGCGACCGGCGGGGCGACGTAGAGCGCGCGGAAGCGCCGTTCCCCGTCGCTGACGAACACGTCCTGCAGATCGCCCTCCGGCGTCGCCCGAACGACCACCGGCTGGCGGTGGAAGAAGCTGGGATAGGCGTCGAGGGCGGCCAGGGTCGTCGGCTTGTAGCGAAGCGGCTGGGCGGCGGGGACCGCGGGGCGCAGCACGCCGGCGAGGAGAAGCGCCGCGGCGGCCGCGAACCACAGCCGCCGGAGGTGCGGCGCCGGGCGGCCCGGCGTGGAGAGAAGGCGTCCGCCGCCGGTTGACGTGCTCCGCACGCCGCTATCCTAACATATACTCTCTCCGTCAGTTGCGGTGCCGCGGGGCGCCGCGGCGGGCCGGCCGGGTTGTCATGGCAGAGCAGGTTTCCGAGCAGACCACCAATCGGTTGTCGCTGTATCTTCGGTTCCTGAACGAGCTCGAGGCCGGCGGCGTGCGCACCGTGTCGTCCAAGGTGCTCGCGGCGCGGTTCGATCTGAACGCGGCCCTCATTCGCAAGGACCTGTCGCACTTCGGCGATCTCGGCGTGCGCGGCGTGGGGTACGTGGTCGCGGACCTGCGGCAGCGCCTGCGGCAGATTCTGGGGCTCGACCGGCGCCTCAACGTGACCATCGTCGGCGCCGGCAACCTGGGGTTCGCCCTCGCCGACTATCCCGGGTTCCGCAAGGAGGGGTTCCGAATCGTCGCGCTGTTCGATACCCTTCCCGAGAAGGTGGGGCGCCGGTCGCGGAGCGGCGTGCCCATCCATGACATCCGCGATCTGAAGCGGGTCGCGCGCCGGGAGCAGATCACCATCGCGGTGGTCGCGGTTCCCGCCGAGTCTGCGCAGATGGTGGTGAACACCGTGGTCGAGGCGGGCATCAAGGCATTGCTCAACTTCTCGCCGGGCGCGTTGCGGGTGCCGCCGGACGTCAAGCTGAAGAGCGTCGATCTGACCGTGTCGCTCGAGAGCCTCTCCTTTCATCTGGCCCGCGGCGTCGACCGGCCGCCCCGCCCCTAGCCCCATGCCCGAGACCGGGTCGCGCACGTCGGGCGGCGACGCGGGGACGCGCCTGTCTCACGTGGATGCCGAGGGCCGCGTTCGCATGGTCGACGTCGGGGCCAAGGCCGTCACGCGCCGCGAGGCGGTGGCGCGCGGCTCCATCACGATCGCCGCGGATGCGCTGGCCGCGGTCCGCGAGAGGCGGATCGCCAAGGGCGACCCGTTGCAGGCGGCCCGGATCGCCGGGATCATGGCCGCGAAGCGGACCGCGGACATCATCCCCCTGTGCCATCCCCTGCCGCTCTCGCACGTCGAGGTCGATCTGCAGGAGCGTCCCGACGGCTACGACATCGAGGCGGTGGCGCGGACGACGGCCCGGACGGGCGTCGAGATGGAGGCCCTGACCGCGGTGGCGGCGGCCGCACTGACGGTCTACGACATGGTGAAGGCGGTCGACAAGACGATGGTGATCGGCGAGATTCGCCTGATGCGGAAATCGGGCGGCCGCGGCGGCGAGTACCGCCGGCAGCGATGACGGACAGGAGTGACGACATGACCGATTCCGACATCCGGACCCTGGCGGAGTTGCCGTTCCGCGTGTCCGGGCGCTTTTCCAAGCCGGTGCTCACGGGGCGCTGCGAGGGCGACCGGGTTCGCGAGTGGTCGAACCGGCAGCTCTTCGACGAGGTGCGCGATCTCAGCCTGGGATTGGGGGCGCTGGGCGTCCGGGCGCGCGACCGCGTCGCGATCCTGTCGGACAGCCGCCCGGAGTGGGTCATCAGCGACCTCGCGATACTGACCGCGGGGGCGGTGACGGTGCCCGTCTATCCGACCCTGCCCGCCAACCAGGTCGGCTACATCCTGGCCCACAGCGGCGCCCGGGTGGTGATGGTCGCCGACGAGGAGCAGGCCGCGAAGGTGCGCGCGGCGCGGCGGGACGCGCCGGCGGTCGAGGCCGTCGTGGTCTTCGACGGCGGCGCTGCCGCGGGCGGCGCGGCCGTCTCCGTCGCAGCCGCCGCGGATGTCCAGGCCGCCGACCTCGCCGAGGCGGGTGCGGCCGGCCCCGCGGGCGAGGCCGGGTCCGGCGGCCCCGAGGCCGGCGGTTCCGGGGAAGTCGTTTCGGAGGCGGGCGGCGGCGCGGCCCCAACCGAGGCGGATGCCCCGGCGCCGTTGAGAGAGTACCCGCTCGCCGAGATCAGGGAGCGCGGGCACCACCGGCTGATGACCGAGGACGGCCTGGGCCGCATCTACAAGGAGCGGGCGCACGCGATCGAGCCCGACGCGCTGGCCACCATCATCTACACGTCGGGCACGACCGGGCACCCCAAGGGGGTGATGCTCTCGCACCGCAACTTCCTCGCCAACGTCGCCGACGTCAACCAGGTCATCGGCGTCTCCGAGGACGACACCGCGCTGTCGTTCCTGCCGCTGAGCCACGCGTTCGAGCGCACCACCGTCTACATGTACCTCTACAACGGCGCGACGTTCATCTTCGCCGAGTCCCTCGAGACGATCGGCCGGGACATGCAGCAGGTCCGCCCGACGGTGATGACCGGCGTGCCGCGGGTCTTCGAGAAGGTCCGGGCGCGGGTGGTCGCGGCCGTCGCGGAGGCGCCGCGGGTGCGGCAGGCGCTGTTCGCGTGGGCCACCGGCGTCGGCCACGCCGTGGCCGCCGACCGGCTGGGAGAGCGGAAGGCAGGCCTGATGGCCCGGCTCCAGGCGCCCGTCGCCGACCGCCTCGTGCTGTCGAAGATCCGGGCGCGGACCGGCGGGCGCCTGAGGTTCGTGTGCTCCGGCAGCGCGCCCCTGAGCCGGGAGGTGGCCGAGTTCCTCTACGCCATCGGGCTGCCGGTGCTCGAGGGCTACGGCCTGACCGAGACCGCCCCGGTTCTGACCGTCAATCCGCTCGGGGCGGCGCGCATCGGCACCGTCGGGCCGGCCCTGCCCCGGGTCGAGCTGCGCATCGCCGACGACGGCGAGGTGCTGGCGCGCGGGCCGAACATCATGATGGGGTACTACCAGAACCCCGAGGCCACCGCCGAGTGCATCCGCGAGGGGTGGTTCCACACCGGCGACATCGGGCGCATCGACGAGGAGGGTTACCTCTCGATCACCGACCGCAAGAAGGAGATCCTCGTCACCGCCGGCGGCAAGAACGTCGCCCCGCAGCCGATCGAGGCGCTGCTGAAGCGCGACCCGATCGTCGCCGAGGCGATGCTCGTCGGCGACCGGCGTCCCTACGTGTCGGCGGTGCTGGTGCCGGACGCCGCGACCCTGGAGCAGCGTCTGGCCGCGTCGGGAATCGCGTCCGGCGACCTCGGCGACCTCGTCGCGCGCGAGGACGTGCGGGCATTGTTCCAGCCCATCGTCGACGAGGCCAACGCCGAGCTCGCCAGCTTCGAGCAGGTCAAGCGCTTCGCGCTCCTGCCGACGCAGTTCTCCATCGACGGCGGCGAGCTGACCCCCACCCTGAAGCTCAAGCGCCGCGTGGTCATGGAGCGCTGGCAGGATGTCATCGAGGGGATCTATCGGGACGCCTGACGCGCGCTCCGGCCGGATTCGGCGTGCGGGGAAGGTTGCCGGGCGGCGGGCCGCGTCGACGGCTTCCCGCCGGCACGGGGCGGTCCATGCCCGGCCGCCGTCGTCGGCACCGGTTTGCCCGGCCGCAGAATCCCGGTTAAGCTGACACATCGACGATGACGATGGTGCTTCCCAGGAGGACCCATGCACACGGGGCTCGCCCGGCGTAGCCCCGGCTGGCGCGTCCGGATCGCCGCGTTGGCGATTGCGCTGGTCGGTGCCGCGTCAGCCGCAGCCGCTTGGCACGGTGACCACGCCGGCGACCAGGACTGTGCGGTCTGCCAGTTGCGGCAACAGCCCGTGGCCGAGCTGTCCGGCGATGTCGAGATCGGACCCGCCGACGTCGCGGAGCGGCTGGAACCGCTTCCCGGCGGCGGATGGACTGCATCCGATCGACTCCCCCGTCTCCCCGCCCGCGCTCCCCCCGCCTAGCCGCCCGTGGGCGAAAGTCCCCGCTGCATTCGAGCGGCGATGCATCCCGCCTGACCGCGTTGTTCGTCGGTTGCATATGCCCTTCTGACGCCTTGTCAGGCGGACGCCTCGGCGGTCCGCTGGCGCCCTGCGGGCGCGATGCAACGCGGGGTCTCACCAGGGGCTGCCAGCTCTCGTCACTCGCTGCATTCGTCGATCGCGTAGCGGTCGCCGTTGTCCTTTGCTCGTGCTCGTGGCGTACGGCGGCGTACTCCGTGTCGCGGGCGTCAGTGCCGGGTACCGTCCCGGCGCGTGCAGTTCCGGCTGCACGGCCGGCTTTCCGGCGCAACAGAACAGTCTGCTGGAACAGGTTTGGAAGACGAGGAGATATCGATGTACCGATTGACTGCAACACGTTTTTGGGCCGCCCTGGCGGCGGCCGCGCTGCTGGCGCTGCCGGCCCGGGCGCAGGAGAACGGCGCCGTCGGCGGCCGGGTCACGTTGGAGGAAGGCGGCGGGCCCGTCCGCGGCGCGGTGATCCTGGTCGTCGGCTCGGGCGCGGTGGGCCTGACCGATGAGGACGGCGCGTTCGAGATCGACGGGGTCTCCGCCGGGACGTACGAGGTGCTCGCCCAGCGCGAGCACCTCACCGCCGGCCGCCAGGCCGTCACCGTCGTCCCGGGGGAGACGGCGATGGTGGACTTCATGCTCGGCCTGTCCGCGGTCCACGAGGAGCTGACCGTCACCGCCTCGGCCGGCGGGGCCCAGACGTCTCTCGAGGCGTTCAACGCGGTCACCACCCTCGACTCGTTCGACGTCGTGGCGGTGGGCGCCAACACGATCGGCGAGGCGCTGCGCAACGAGCCGGGCATCGCGAGCCGCAGCTTCGGGCCGGGCTCGGACCGGCCGATCATCCGCGGCTTCGACGGCGACCGGGTCCTCATTCTCGAGGACGGCATCCGCACCGGCGACCTCTCGAGCCAGTCGGGCGACCACGGGGTCACCGTCGATCCCAACGGGGCCGAGCGCATCGAGATCGTCCGCGGCCCGGCGACCCTGCTCTACGGCTCGAACGCGGTCGGCGGCCTCGTCAACGTGATCACGCCGCACGAGAGCTACCGCGACTCGCAGTTCCAGGGCACGCGGGGGCAGTTCACCGTCGACGCGGGGAGCGCGAACGCCCAGGGGGGCACCGCGGCCAGCTTCCAGCACGCGCAGGGCAGCGTCCTCTTCTGGGGCGGCGGCAGCCTGCGGCGGACGGGTGACTACGACACGCCGGACGGCGTCGTCGAGAACTCCGCGACGGAGCTGACGAACGCGCAGGGCGGGGTCGGCTGGTTCGGCGACCGGGCGTTCGTGAGCGGCGGGTTCAGGGCGGAGGACGGCCGCTACGGCGTTCCCTTCGCCGGCGAGTTCCACGCGGCGCACGGCCACGAGGAAGAGGACGACCACGCCGAAGAGGACGATCACGACCACGACCACGACCACGATCACGAGGACGAGGACGAGGACGACCACGAGGACGAGGACCACGAGGACGAGGAGGGACACGAAGTCGCGATCGATCTCGCCTCGCGTCGGCGCGTCGGCCGTTTCGACGTCGGCCTCCGCAATCTCGCCAACCGGGCCATCGAGGGTGTCCGCTTCACCGCCAACGTCATCGACTGGGGCCACGACGAGCTGGAGATCGACGAGGGCGTCGAGAGCATCGGCACCCGGTTCACCAACCGGACCACCATCCTCCGCGCCGAGGTCGATCAGCAGCAGACGGCGCGGCTGTCAGGCCGGTTCGGGGCCTGGGCCCAGATGCGCGAGTTCGAGGCGGTCGGGGTCGAGGCGCTGGCGCCGCGGACGGACCAGACGTCGTTCGCCGCGTTCGCCTACGAGGAGGTCGACTTCGGGCGCTTCCGGCTGCAGTTCGGCGGCCGTGTCGAGCGGAACGACTACCGGCCCGACGAGCGGCCGGAAGGCGGGCACGACGACCACGACGACGACCATGACGACCATGACGACGACCATGACGACGATCATGACGACGATCATGACGACGATCATGACCATGACGACGATCATGACCACGACGATGACGATCATGACGACGACCATGACGACGACCACGACGACCACGACCACGGCGGGCTCGTGGCCCCCGACCCGCGGGACCGGCAGTTCCTGGGGAGCTCGGCGTCCTTCGGCGTCCACACGGATCTCGGCACGGGCAGCGCGTTCGTGGCCAACGTCACGTCGTCGCACCGCGCCCCCGCCCTCGAGGAGCTGTACAACTTCGGTCCGCACGTCGGGAACCTCGCCTTCGAGGTCGGCAACCCCGATCTCGACGCCGAGACGACGCTCGGCCTCGACCTGAGCCTGCGTCACCAGTCCGAGCGGGCGCGGGCCAGCATGAACTTCTACGTCTACGGGATCGACAACTTCATCTTCGGCGAGCGCACCGGCGAAGAGGCCGACGGCCTCGCGGTCCTCGACTTCCACCAGGGGGACAGCCGGTTCAGGGGCTGGGACGCCCGCGCGAGCTTCAGGCTGGGGGGACGCGCCTGGACGACCCTCGGCATCGGCTACGTCGACGCGAGGCTCACCGCCACCAACGAGCCGCTGCCGCGCATTCCGCCGCTGCGGGGGACGCTGAGCCTCGACCTGCCGTACGGCGGGTTCACGGTCAGCCCGGAGCTGGAGTTCGCGGGCGCCCAGGACCGCGTGTTCCACGACGAGACGGAGACCGAGGGCTACTCGGTCGTCAACCTGCGCGCGTCCTACGTCTGGCCGCGCCAGCACGCGGCGCACATCCTGAGCTTCACGGGCTACAACCTGACGAACGCCCTCTACCGGAACCACACGTCCTTCATCAAGGACCTGGCTCCCGAGATGGGCCGCGGCGTCAAGGTGGGGTACTCGGTGCGGTTCTTCTAGCGACAGCCGGCCGCTCACCCGATCGGGTGAGCGGCCGCGGCGGGCATGCGTGCGGTCAGAAGATCGTGGCGTTGGAGAGGGGCCACCAGCGGAGCTGCACCTTGCCGATGACGTACTTCTCCGGCACCTGGCCCCAGTGACGGCTGTCGGAGCTGCTGTTCCGGTGGTCGCCCATGACGAAGTAGTGGGCGTCCTCGACCCGCTCGGGGCCGAGGGTCTCGCGGCTCCGGAACCGGGGCGGCACGTACTCGTCCGGCAGGAGGACGTCGTTCACGTAGACCTGCCCGCTCTCGATCCGCACCTCGTCGCCGGCCTCGGCGATGACCCGCTTGACGAAGGACTTGTCGGGGTCGCGCGGGTAGTAGAGCATCACGATGTCGCCGGGCTCGGGCCGGCCGAAGAACTTGTACAGCGCCTTGTTGACGATCAGCCGGTCCTGGTCCTCCAGCGTCGGCTCCATGCTGCGGCCCTCGACCCGGGCGACCTGGAACCCGAAGGTGACGATGAGCGTCGCGTAGACCGCGGCCGACGCGAACGTCTTGATCCACGCCACGATCTCCTCGCCGGCGCGCGCCGCCAGGGCCGAGCGCTGCGCCCGGCGCTGGGCCTCCCAGGCCTGGCTCGGCGACAGCAGGTGGGGCGGCAAGCCTTCCGGGCCCGTTCCCGCTAGAGGCTCAGATACTCGCGGAGCCGCTTGGTCTGGGTGCGGCTGACCGGAATCTCCGTGCCTTTCCCGTCCTTCATCCTCAGGATGTAGTTGCGGCTGAACCAGGGGACTATCTCCTTGATCTTGTTGATGTTGACGACGTGCGACCGATGCACGCGCCAGAACACGGCGGGGTCGAGGTGCGAGTGCAGCTCATCGAGCGTCCGATAGTTCGACGTGCCGGACACGGTGCCGGTCACGATGGTGATGACGTCGTCGGCCAGCGAGGCGTAGACGATGTCGTCGGCCCGAACGAGCAGGAAGCGGTCGCCCGCCCTGATGGCCAGGCGTTCCCGCCGCTGCTGCCGCTCCGCTACGTATTGGACGATCCGTTCGAGCTCGCGGTTTGCCGCCGCGCCGTCGGGCCGCCCGGCCGGCGCCGCCAGCAGCCGCCGGACCCGCTCGATCGACCGGGCGAGCCGCGACGACTCGACCGGCTTCAGGAGGTAGTCGACCGCGCTCACCTCGAACGCCTCGATCGCGTACTGATCGTAGGCGGTCACGAAGACGACCCGGCTCCTGACGCCGCGCTCCACGAGCCGGCGGGCCACCTCGAACCCCGTCATGCCCGGCATCTGGATGTCGAGCAGCACCAGATCGGGATCGAGCGACTCGGCCAGCGACACCGCCTGGGGCCCGTCCGCCGCCTGCTCGACCACCTCGACGTCGTCGAGCCGGCCGAGCTGGAAACAGAGCTCGTTGCGGGCGGGCTGCTCATCGTCGGCGACCAGAACTCGAAGGGGCATTCTATCAGGACCACGGATCGCCGACCACCGCGCCAGCCCGCCCGTCGTCGCCCTCGGCTCCGCCGGGCGCCCAACCGACCCTGGAGGAACCCGGGCCGTTCGACGGCGCGGACTCCGGGGCCGCGGCGGCTCGCGGCATCGCGAGCTCGGGAATCTCGATGCGGGCGCGGGTTCCCTCTCCCGGCGCGCTGTGCAGCTTCAGATGGTAGTTGGCGCCGTAGATGACCCGGAGGCGCTCGTCCACGTTCTTCAGGCCGATGCCGCGCCGCCCCCCGGCGTCGGGGGCCTCGGTCACCATGCCCAGGCCGTCGTCGATGACCTCGATCACGGTGTGGCCGGGGACGCGTCCGCTCGCGATGGTGATGCGCCCGCCGCCGACCTTGCGGGAGATGCCGTGCTTGATGGAGTTCTCCACCAGGGGCTGGAGCAGCATGCTGGGCACCAGTTGGTCGAGGGTCTCCGGGGCGATGCGCTTCTCGACGACCAGCGTCTCGCCGAAGCGGACCGTCTCGATGTCGAGGTACTCGTCGATCGACGCGATCTCCTCCCGCAGGGTGACGAAGTGCTCCTGGCTCCGCAGCAGCCGGCGCAACAGCCCGGAGAGCTTGCCGATCAGCATGCGGGCGGTCTCGGGCTGGGAGCGGATGAGGGACGAGATGGACGTCAGCGTGTTGAACAGGAAGTGGGGGTTGATCTGGCTGGCGAGGGCCTCGACGCGGGCCTGCATGAGCAGCTTCTCCTGCTCCTGCAGCCGGTGCTCGATGCGCGCGGTGTTCCAGATCTTGATGGGAATGGTGACCGACATGACCGTCGTCAGCACGATGACCGCCATCAGCCAGATGTTCGTCGGCTGGAGGGCGAAGAGCCGCTGCGCGCCGAACTGGTCCGTGAGCGCCTGCCGCAGCAGCTCGAGGCCGACCGGCCCCGCCATCAGGGTGAACTGCCAGTCGACGCGGAGCCGCCCCGCGAGCCGCCACGTGTGCCGCCGCAGGGCGGTCACCAGCAGCGGGCTCACGTGCCAGATCGCCTCCTTGGGGGACAGCTCGCGCAGCCCGCCGCCCGCGAATCCGCAGCCGACCATGAGGATGATCGCGATCCATTCGCCGGCCAACAGCGCCGGGAGCCCGACGAGGCCCCCGACGATCGCCCCTGCGTAGGGGCCGGCGATGAGCCCCGCGAGGAACGAGCCGGCGAGGGAGAGATCGGCGGCCGCGTAGTTCGGCAGGATGACTCGGGACGGATCCCCCTCGTTGAGCAGCAGCCGCGAGATGACCCCGATGCTGACGGGGATGCCGAACGCGAACGCGAACGTCAGCCGCTCGCGCCAGGCGCGCTTCTCGGTGAGGAGGATCCGGCGGAACTGGCCGAACCGGACCAGCATGGTGGCGAGCGTCGCCGCCAGCGCGATCTTGACCACCAGGGTGGTCAGCAGCGCCCGCTCGGGCGTGAGGAATCTGACTTCCTCGGACATGGTCGGGCCGGGGAGACGGCCGGCGCGGCGGGGCGCCGCGACGACCGGCTTGCGCCACTATACCGGCGCCGCCGGCCGCCTGTCAAACCGGACGATGACGGCCAAAGCATTGGCAGCGAATGAGTTAGCGGCCGGTCGAGCGCCGCCGCGCCTTGGCCTTCGGCCCGTCCTGCCCGGTTTCTCTCCTTGCCGTTACGTCGGCGAAACGGTATAGTCGCACGGTTGTCGTCTCGGGGCGACGGTGGGTCGACGCCGCACGGCCGTCCTTCGAGCCCGTCCGGTCGACCGCCACGCGGAGCGCGATCGCATGTCCCTACAGATGCAGGAGTCGGAGCCCAAGAAGGCGGTTGCGCCTCCCGACGCCGCCACCCGCACGCTCTCCGTCGCGTCCGTGGAGACCGACTTCGTCGAGGAGGTCTACGAGAAGATCGCTTCGGTGTACGACTTCACGTTCGGTCCGACCCTCCACGCGGGCCGGCTCGAGTCGATAGGGCGGCTCGGCATCTCGCCGGGGGATCGGGTGCTCGAGGTCGGGGTCGGCACCGGCATCAACGCGGTGCTCTATCCGCGCGACTGCCACGTCACCGGCATCGACCTGTCGGCGTCCATGCTCGAGAAGGCGGAGCGGCGCATCGCCCGGCGCCGGCGGACCAACGTCCGGCTGGTGCAGATGGACGCCGAGGCGCTGACGTTCCCCGACGACTCGTTCGACATCGTCTACGCGCCGTACACCATCAGCGTCGTCTCGGACCCCATCAGGACCGTGCACGAGATGCGGCGCGTCTGCCGGCCCGGCGGCCGGTTCGTGTTCCTCAACCACTTCATGAGCACGAGCCGGCTGGGGGCGAAGATCGAACGGTGGATCTCGCCCGTCACCGTGCATCTCGGCTTCAAGGCGGATCTGGACCTGCCGGCGTTCCTGGCCCAGGCCGGCCTCGAGCCGGTGTCGATCGAGAAGGTCAACATTCCCCGCATCTGGTCTCTCGTCACCTGCATCAAGGACGCCTGACCGGCCGGCGCCCCGGGGCGCACGCGGCGTGCAGGTCCGTCGTCCTCGATACGGCCCCGGCATCGTCACCATGGCACGCCACGAGCGCGACTTCTTCAACGAACGCGAGGAGCGGAAGCCGGCGACGTTCACCTGCCCCCGGTGCCGGCACCGGGCGGAGTACCAGGTGCGGTGGATCCGCCGCCTCAAGAAGGACCGGCCGCCGCGGGGGGCCGACGCCGGGGACCGCGAGATGCACCGCAAGCTGCGCGACTACATGGTGCGCGTCGACGACATGCTGACCTGCCCCCGGTGCCGCCGCCGGTTCGAGATTCCCTCGCACCAGTCGATCGCCTTCCTGTGACCGCGCCGTGGCGCGGTCCCGTCAGCGTTCGTCGACAATCGCCCGGTGCACGAGGTCCTTGAACTCCTCGCGGAACCCGCCGCCCCGCGACGGCGAGACGGCGGCCATGATGACCGTGACGAGCCCGTGCTCCGGGTCGATCGAGAACCGGGTGCCGGACGAGCCGTCCCACCAGTACTCGCCGTCGCCGACCGGGAACGGATAGCGGCTCGCGTCGAGGGCCACGTTGAACCCCAGGCCCCAGCCCGACCCCGCCATGTAGCCCGAGCGGGACAGGGGCATCGCCGCGTCCGGGACGTGGTTCCGGGTCATCAGCGCCACGGTCTCGGGCTCGAGCACCCGCACGCCGTCCAGGGTGCCGCCGTTGAGGAACATCTGGGCGAAGCGCAGATAGTCCATGACCGTCGACAGCAGGCCGACGCCGCCCTCGATGAGGGCGGGGCGCTCGGTGAACGGCACGTCCTCGATGGCGTAGGGGTAGAGCTCGCCACTGCCGTCGTCGAGGCGGTAGACGGTGGTGAGGCGGTCGGCCCGGTCGCCGTCGGCCCGGAACACCGTGTCGGTCATGCCGAGGGGCTCGAAGAGCCGCCCGGCGAGGAACTCGTCGAACGGTTGGCCGGACCACACCTCGACGAGGCGGCCGAGGAGGGTGGTGGAGATGCCGTAGCGGAACCGGGTGCCGGGGTCCTCGAACAGGGGCATGCGGGCGGCGCGGTCCACCATCTCGGGCAGGGTGATGGACCGCAGCCGGACGCCCTCGGCGCGGTAGATGGGGGTGCTCCGGCTGCCGATGCCGGAGGTGTGGGTGAGCAGGTGCCGCACGGTGATGTCGCCGACTCGGGGGCGGGTCCGCGCGAGGTCGGGGGCGGCGGGGTCGACGAACACCCGCTGGTCGGCGAACTGCGGCAGGTACTGCGCGATCGGGTCGTCGAGCTGGAACCGGCCTTCCTCCCACAGCATCATGACCGCGGTGCTGGTGATGGGCCGGGTCATCGAGTAGAGGCGGAAGAGGTCGTCGCGGGCCATCGCATCGCCGGTCTCGCGGTCGCGCTGGCCGAGGGCCTCGAAGTAGACGAGGCGGCCGTGGCGGGCCACCGCCGCGACGACGCCGGCGATGTCCGACGCGTTGATGTGGGCCTGGAGCGCCGCGGTGGCCTCGGCGAGGCGGTCGGACGACAGGCCCACCGATTCGGGCTCGGCGGGCGCGAGGTTCTGGGCGGCGGCCGGCGGCGCGAGGACGAGGCACGCGGCGATCAGGGCGAATCGAAGGGTCATGGGGTTCTCCAGGCGAGACGGTATCCAGGGGCGCATGCCGCATCCTATAATCAACGCGCGTCCTGCGGGAAGCCCGCCGGGGCTGGCCGTCGGCAGCCTGCGGCGGAGTTCCGCGTTGCACCGCGGAGGGCGCCGGCGGATGCCCAGGCGCCCGACGAGGCACGACGGGGGCGCCGGTTGGGCACGAGTGACGGAGGAGCAACCCGGTCAGGCAGGATGCATCGTTGCTCGACGGCAGCGGGGCCTCTGCCGGGGCTGTCAGGCGGCACGAGCGGCGAATCGAGCCGCGGGCTGCCATGAGGGAGGGAAACGTGTTGAAGCGTCTGACGGTGATCGCGATCGCGTTGGCCATCGGGGCGGGGACGGCGCCGGCCCCGGCGGCGGGGCAGGACACGCCCCAGTGGCGGGGACCGAACCGGGACGGTTCGGTCGTCGGGTTCGACGTGCCGGCGGCGTGGCCCGAGGGGCTCACCCGGCAGTGGACCGTCGACGTGGGGTTCGGCTACGCGACGCCGCTCCTCGTCGGCGATCGGATGTACCTGTTCAGCCGGCAGGGCGGCGACGAGGTCATGCAGGCCCTCGACCCCGCCACCGGCGAGACGGTCTGGCGGTCGAGCTATCCGGCGCCGTTCCAGATGATGCCGGCCACCCGCAACCACGGGCCCGGGCCCAAGTCGACGCCGGCCTATGCCGACGGGCGTCTCTTCTCGCTCGGCATCAGCGGCATCGTGACCGCGTTCGACGCCTCTGACGGCCGGCAGCTCTGGCAGCGGCCCGCCGATCCAGTCGAGCCGCTCTACCACACCGGCCAGTCGCCGATCGTCGACGGCGACCACGTGATCCTGCACGTCGGCGGGACCGACGACGGCGCGCTGACCGCGTTCGACGCGGCTACGGGCGAGGTGCAGTGGAGCTGGGACGGCGACGGGCCCGCCTACGGGTCGCCGGTCATCGCCGAGGTCGAGGGCACGCGGCAGGTCATCACCTTCACCCAGGAGAACATCGTCGGCGTGGCCGCCGACACCGGCCAGTTGCTCTGGAGCCGTCCGTTCACCACCCCGTCGACGACGACGTCGCAGACCCCGCAGCTCTACGAGGGCGACGTCATCCAGACCGGCCGCGCCAACGGCGTCACCCGCTTCCGCATCGTCCGCGAGGGGAACGCCTGGACCACCGAGGACGTGTGGCGCACCGACGAGGTGGGCCTGCACATGACCAACCCGGTGGTCGTCGACGGCGTGCTCTACGGGCTGTCGCACCTGAACAGCGGCCAGTACTTCGGCCTCGACCTCGACACCGGCGAGGTGCTCTGGACGAGCGCGCCGCGGCAGGCCGAGAACGCGGCCATCCTGAACGCGGGCGACACCATCGTGTCGCTGCAGGACGACGCCGAGCTCGTCGTCCTGCCGAGCAGCCGCACCGGCTTCGAGCCCGTGCAGCGGTACGAGGTGGCGGAGAGCGCGACCTGGACGCAGCCCACGCTGGCCGGGAACCGTGTCTACGTCAAGGACATCGAGACGCTGACGCTCTGGACCGTGGAGTAGTCGGACCGATACGACCGTCGCCGCCCGCCAACCGGACGGCGGCCGCCGGCGGAGATGGAGAACGCCCGTCGGGAGCCGGCGTCGCGGGCGGCGCCAGCCTCCGGCGGTGAACCAGGAGGGAAAGCGGATGTCGCTACGCATCAACGACGTGGCCCCCGACTTCACGGCGGAGTCGACGCGGGGCACCATCAACTTCCACGAGTGGATCGGGGACGGCTGGGCCATCCTGTGCTCGCACCCCAAGGACTTCACCCCGGTGTGCACGACCGAGCTGGGCTACATGGCGGGGCTGCAGGGCGAGTTCGAGAAGCGCAACTGCAAGATTCTCGGCATCAGCGTCGACGGCGTGAGCGACCACGACCGCTGGTCTCGCGACATCGAGGCGTCGCAGGGGCATGCCGTGAACTATCCCCTCATCGGCGACCCCCAGCTCAAGATCGTCAAGCGGTACGACATGCTGCCGGCCGACGCCGGGGACACCAGCGAGGGACGGACCCCGGCCGACAACGCGACGGCGCGGTCGGTGTTCGTCATCGGGCCGGACAAGCGCATCAAGGCGACCATCACCTACCCGATGAGCACCGGCCGCAACTTCGACGAGATCCTGCGGCTGCTCGACTCGTGCCAGCTCACGGCGACGAAGAAGGTGGCCACCCCCGTGAACTGGAAGCAGGGCGAGGACGTCATCATCCTGCCGGCGGTGTCCGACGAGGACGCGAAGGCGACCTATCCCGACGGCTGGCAGCAGCCGCTGCCCTACATGCGGGTGGTGCCGCAGCCGAAGTAACGCGACGGGGATTCGGCGCCGGGCCGTCGGGCGGCGGAGAATCGTCGGCGGGCGCGTTACATGCGGGTGGTGTCGCAGCCGAAGCAGCGTGGCGAGGATTCGCGCCGGGCCGTCCGGCGACGGGAATCGCCGGAGGGCATTCGCCCGCGACGTAGCGGGACGGCGGCGCGGGCGGCCTGGTCGGCTCCGGGGGCCGACCGGCGGCGGGAATCGTCGGCTGTCGCATTTGCCCGGTGGGCGATTCAGGGTTGCATCGAGCGGGCGGATGCCGGAGGATCTGTTCCTGCGGCGCCGCGTGAAGGGGTGGGACGCCCTTCACCAGGGCGCGTCCGGTCCGGGCCGCCTCCCGCGGGCGGGCGGACCGTCCAAACCGTGAAGGAGAGCAGTCATGCAGAAGAGCAATGGACGGCGGCTGGCGTTCGGGGCGTTGGCCCTCGCGCTGGTCGCGATGATCGGGGTCGGCGCCACGCTGACCCGCACCGAGGCGATGCAGGGCGAGCTGGTCTGGGGCCCGGTGTTCGAGGTGGACCCGCTGTGGCCGAAGCCGCTGCCGAACCACTGGCTGCTGGGCACCACCATCGGGGTGTCGGTCGACAACCGCGACCACATCTGGATCGTGCACCGCGGCGATTCGCTGGCGGCCGGCGAGGTGCCGGCGG
The DNA here is from genome assembly GCA_965215105.1 of Vicinamibacterales bacterium. Lineage (GTDB taxonomy): Bacteria > Acidobacteriota > Vicinamibacteria > Vicinamibacterales > UBA8438 > JAJEEA01. The sequence continues at coordinate 2,148,404 of OZ244051.1, read as the reverse complement.
CGCAGGATCCGCCGGTGGCGGTCGAGTGCTGCTTCCCCGCGCCCCCGGTGCTCGAGTTCGACCAGGCGGGCACGCTCGTCAACTACTGGGGCGGCCCCGGCGAGGGCTACGAGTGGCCGGCCTCGAACCACGGCATCTGGGTCGACCACATGGACAACGTGTGGATCGGCGGCAACGGCGGTCCCGACTCGCATCTCCTGAAGTTCGACCGCTACGGGAACTTCCTGTTGCAGGTCGGCCGTTCGGGCGGCAACGCGGGCAGCAACGACACCGAGAACTTCGGCCGCGTCGCCAAGATCATGGTGGACCCGAAGGACAACGAGGCGTACATCGCCGACGGCTACCTCAACAAGCGGGTCGCGGTGCTCGACGCCGAGACCGGCGCCATGAAGCGCTTCTGGGGCGCCTACGGCAACACGCCGGACGACGCCGACCTCGGCCGCTACGACCCGAACGCCGAGCCCGCGCCGCAGTTCCGGACCCCGGTGCACTGCGCCGATCTGTCGAACGACGGCCTGGTCTACGCCTGCGACCGCGTGAACAACCGCATCCAGGTGTTCCAGAAGGACGGCACGTTCGTCGAGGAGCTGATCGTGGCCCGCGAGACCCTGGGCGCGGGGTCGGCCTGGGACGTCGCGTTCTCGCGTGACGCCGACCAGAAGTACCTCTACATGGCCGACGGCGTGAACGAGAAGGTCTACATCATCGACCGGCAGGAGATGGAGGTCATCTCGAGCTTCGGCGACGGCGGGCGCCAGCCGGGGCAGTTCTACGGCGCGCACAGCATCGCGACCGACGCGTCCGGCAACATCTACACGACCGAGACGTTCGAGGGCAAGCGCATCCAGAAGTTCGTCTACAAGGGCGAGGGCCCGATTCAGGCCGACCAGGGCGTGGTCTGGCCGTCCAACTGATCCGCCCGCCGCGGATTCGGTAATCGGGAACGGGGATCGGGACCGAGGTTCCGGTCCCCGTTTCTTTGTACGCAGGCGATCCACGCCCCGTTCCGGTGTGCAGTTCCCGCACTGCCGGCGGTCCAGGCCCGGGTGACAGGAGAGCCGCGCTTGCGGCAAACTGTGCCGATGCTCTTCCAACGGCCGTTCCCCGTCGGCCCGGCGGCGGTCCTGGCTCTGGGGCTCGCGGTGCCGGCGACTCTCGCGCCGACCGCCGCGACCGGCCAGCCGTTCCCGGACCCCGGCCTCGTACGGTGTCCGACCCTCGACCCGCGCGGGCCCGCCGCCGACCCCGACCTGTACTGCATCGAGCTGGTCCACGCCCCCGACTTTCCCGGCGTCTCCGGCTACGTCGCGCTCACGCCGACGCCCTCGCCGTTCGGCGCCTCGGTCACCGCCGCGGGCAACCACCGCTTCGACCTGACGCTGCACGCGGCCGGACTGCCCGACCCGGCCGCGCTCGGCGACTACACCGGCTACGTGGCGTGGGCGGCCACGCCGCTCCTGCGCCCGGTGGTGAACCTGGGGCCGGTTGCGAACGGCCGCACCCCGCTCGGGGTCGTCGACCTCGACAAGTTCCTGGTGCTCGTCACCGCCGAGGCGTCGCCCGACGAGGCGTCGTGGGCGGGGCGCATCGTGCTGCGGGGCATCTCGGCCGGCATGCGCATGGAGCCCGAGGACCTGCTGGCGGTGACGGGGATGGTCGCGGGAGGCGCCCCGTTCCCGGCCCCGCGCGGCTGGACGCGCCCGCCGATGCACCCGTCGGTGGCGATGATGCCGGGCGTCGGCCGCCTCACCCCGCCCGTCGACCCGTTCCTGCCGGCAGCGGCGGGGGAGCCGCCCGACCTGTCGTCCGCCGCGTCGTCGGTGCGGCGGGGACCCAGCCGGCCGGCAACGGCGGGGGAGGCGCTCCCTGACCTCGGCCAGCCGGAGACCAGCCGTGGGCAGGCTGGGGGCCCCGGCCCTCCGGGCGGGCTCCCCGACGCGCGCCCGCGCGAGGTCGTCCGCCTGGGCGACGGCGGCACGCTCGATCTCGAGGCGGGCCTCGTCCGCCGCACCATCGGCGGCCGGACGTTCACGATGTACGGCTACAACGGCCAGTACCCCGGCCCGCTCATCCAGGTGCCGCAGGGGGCCACCATCACCGTGAACGTCACGAACCGGCTCGAGTTCCCGACCGCCGTGCACTGGCACGGCATCCGCCTCGAGAACCGGTTCGACGGCGTCCCCGGGCTCACCCAGGACCCCATCGCGCCCGGCGAGACCTTCCGCTACCGCATCCACTTCCCCGACGCCGGCCTCTACTGGTACCACCCGCACCACCGCGAGGACTTCCAGCAGGACCTGGGCCTGTACGGCAACCTGCGCGTCGACGCGGCCGACCCGGACTACTTCGGGCCCGCGAACCGCGAGCAGGTGCTGATGCTCGACGACCTGCTGGTCGGCGAGGGCGGTCTCGTGCCGTTCGGCCGCGAGGCGGCGACCCACGCGCTGATGGGCCGCTTCGGGAACCTGCTGCTCGTCAACGGCGAGCCCGAGTACCGCCTGACGGTGGCGCGGGGCGAGGTCGTCCGCTTCTTCCTGACCAACGTCTCGAACACCCGTACGTTCAACCTCTCGTTCGGCGGGGCCCTGATCAAGCTGGTGGCGTCCGACGTCGGCAGGTTCGAGCGGCAGGCGCGGGTCGACAGCGTGGTCATCGCGCCGGCCGAGCGCTACGTCGTCGAGGTCCGGTTCGACGAGCCGGGCGAGGTGCGGCTCGTCAACCGGGTGCGAGCCATCGACCACGTCTACGGGAACTACTTCCCCGACGAGACGGTCCTCGGCGCGGTGACGGTCACCGGCGAACCGGCCTCGCCGGACCACGCGGCCAGCTTCCGCGAGCTGCGCGGCCACCCCGACGTCGCGTCCGACATCGACGCCTACCGGGACGAGTTCGACCGCCCCGTCGACCACCGGCTGCTGCTGACCCTCGAGCTCGGCGGGCTGCCCGACCCCCTCGAGCCGCTGCTCAACCTGGACCGCTCGTTCTTCAATCCCGTCGAGTGGAGCGGCACCATGCCGCGCATGAACTGGGTCAGCACCGCCGGCCCGGTGCGCTGGGTCCTGCGCGACCTCGACACCGGCCTCGAGAACGACGCCATCGACTGGCGCTTCCGGCGGGGCGACGTGGTGAAGATACGCCTGCGCAACGACCGGGAGGCAGTGCACGCCATGCAGCACCCGGTCCACATCCACGGCCAGCGCTTCCTCGTGCTTGCCCGCGACGGCGTGCCGAACGACAATCTCGTCTGGAAGGACACGGTGCTGCTGCCGGCCGGCTCGACCGCCGACCTCCTGCTGGAGCTGTCCAACCCCGGCCGCTGGATGCTGCACTGCCACATCGCCGAGCACCTGGAATCCGGAATGAAGACGGTCTTCGACGTCGCGGCGGGACCGCCGCCGCGCGCCGAGGCTCGATGACGGAGGAAGAGCCATGCGCAACCTGATCGCCACGCTCGTGCTTCTGGCCGCCGCCGCGGCCTTCAGCTCGGCCCAGCCCGCGAGCTCGCTGTCCGGCGCGGTGCGGCAGTTCGTCGAGGTCGACGACGCGGTCGTCGCGCTGACCGGGGTGCAGGTGGTCGACGGCACCGGCAGCCCCGCCGCCGGCGGGCAGACCGTCCTCATCCGCGACGGCCGCATCGCCGCGGTCGGGCCGGACGCCGACGTCGCGGTCCCCGCCGGCGCCCGGACCTTGGCCCTCCCCGGGCACACCGTCCTGCCCGGCTTCGTCGGCCTCCACGACCACACGTTCTACATGACCCGCGGCCGGCGGGTGCAGCTCAACTTCAGCGCGCCGCGCCTCTACCTGGCGAGCGGGGTGACGACCATCCGCACCACCGGCGCCTTCTCGCCCTACAGCGAGCTGAACCTCAAGCGCTCGATCGCGGAGGGGCGCGAGATCGGGCCGCGCATGTACATCACCGGCCCCTACCTGTCGGGGGCCGGCGCGTCGTCGCAGATGTTCCAGGTCGGGACCCCCGAGGACGCGCGGCGGGTCGTGGCGTACTGGGCCGACGAGGGCGTGGACTGGTTCAAGGCCTACACCCGCATCGGCGACGAGGAGCTCGCGGCGGCCATCGAGGAGGCGCACCGGCGCGGCGTCAGGGTCACCGGCCATCTCTGCTCGATCTCGTTCCAGGAGGCGGTGGACCTCGGCATCGACAACATCGAGCACGGCTTCTTCACCAACAGCGACTATGTCCCCGGCAAGGAGCCCGGCGTCTGCCCGCCCGGCGTGCAGCGCAGCCTGCTCGAGGTCGACGTGGAGGGCGACGCCGTCGCCGACACCATCCGCGCCATGGTCGAGGGCGGCGTCGCCATGACCTCGACCCTCGCCGTCTACGAGCTCGGCGTCCCCAACCGCCCGCCCCTCGAGGAGCGGGTGCTCGAGATGCTCGCCCCCGGCGCCCGCGACGAGTACCTGGCGTCGCGGGCCGACGTCGCGTCGCGCGACGACGCGCCGATGGCCACCCTGTTCCCCAAGGCGCAGCGGTTCGAGAAGCTCTTCGCCGACGCGGGCGGGCTGCTCGCAGCCGGCGTCGACCCCACCGGCATGGGCGGGGCCCTGCCCGGGTACGGCGACCAGCGCAACTACGAGCTGCTGCTCGAGGCGGGGTTCACGCCCGAGGAGGTCGTCGAGGTCATGACCCTGAACGGCGCCCGCGTCCTCGGCGAGGACGCCCGCTTCGGCTCCGTCGAGGCCGGCAAGCTCGCGGACCTCATCGTCATCGACGGCGACCCGGTGCGCCGCCCGGCCGAGATCCGCAACGTGACGCTGGTCTTCAAGGAAGGCGTCGGCTACGACGCGCCCGCCCTCGCCGAGTCGGTCAGGGGCATCGTCGGCCTGCGGTGATCCGGCCGGAGGCGGTGCGAGCCGACGGCCGGCACCTTGCCGGTCGCGCAGGTCCGGCGCGTGCTCGAAGGCGGCTGGATGTCGATGAGAGTCCGCACCGTTCTACGGCGCAGATTCCTGGTCGGCTGTCTTGAAGACGGCGCGACGGAGCACCGCATTGAGCCGTGTCTGCCAGCCGCGGCCCTCGTTGCGGAAGTGCGCAACGACGTCGGCATCGAGTCGAATGGTGACCTGTTCCTTGACAGGCGCCTTCTGCCTGCCGCGTGTGCGACGGTAAGCCTTGACGATTGTCGGGATGACCTCGGACGCGGGACGCATCCGAGCGAAATCACCGTCCGTCAACTCTCGCGCATCCGGATCGGCGGCGATCCCTGCCGCGATGGCTGCTTCTTCGCCGTATCGTTCCGCGATTTCGTCGAAGGTCAGCCCTTGGAGATCACGGTTGACGTTGCCGGGCATGGCGCTGTTCCTCTCGTGGATTGGCCTTGCGCAGGCTGATGATGCGAATGCGGCTGCCGCGTTCGGTGAAGACGACAACGTGCAGCCGAGACCCTATGACGCCGCGTCCGATCCAGCGCGGCTCCTCTGGATGATCGTAGGCCTCGATCCTTGCCGTTTCCCAATCGAAGGCGCGCATCGCCGCGAAATCGACACCGTGCTTGGCCCGGTTCGTGCGACGCTTGTTCTCGTCCCATTCATAGCTCAGGCGCTCCGCCACACCTCTGATTGTAGTCGCAATCTGGATGCGACGGTGCACTGCCGGCGCGCCGTCACTCTCGCACCAGCGGTCCACCTATCGGCAGCAACGGCGCCGTCGCCGAGCCCGTCCTGACGACGCCGTCGAGCTCCGGATAGCGCGCCACCATCTCCCCGCGCCACGTGCCGGGGACCTCCAGGCCGAGCTGGTGCTTGAGGGTGGCGGCGTTGGCCGCGGACTTCGCCGCGAAGTGGTTGTTCATGTAGAGGTAGAGCCGCTTCACGAGGCGGGCGGCGGCGTCGGCGGTGTCGCGGAAGGGGCGCAGCTCGGCGGCCGAGTAGTGGTAGTCGTAGCGCTCCTCGGCGTGGTCGTGGCGCCACCACTTGGCGGCGTTCCGGCCGTGGAGCCGCATGTAGTAGAAGCTCTCGACGTTGGGCAGCCGGTTCTGGGCGATGGACAGGCGGAACTTCGGCTCGTCGATCTGCACCCAGGCGGCGCCGAGCCCGTTCAGCAGACGCAGGGTGCCGGCGACGTCGTCGCTCCAGCTCCCGTGCCGCAGCTCGACCGCGACGGGGCAGGGGGAGAGCGCCTCGATGAGCCAGGCGAGGTGGTCGTGGGCGGCGGTGTCGTTGCGGAAGCTGGCGGGGAACTGCGCGAGCAGGGGCCCGAGCTTGCCGGCGTCGTGGAGGGGCGCGACGGCGTCGCGGAACTGCTCGACGTCCCCGCGGTCCACCCGGGTGTCGCCGGCGCCGGTGGCCGCCGCGAACATCTTCGGGTGGGTGAACTTCTGGTAGAGCTTGACGGAGAAGCAGAAGTCGTCGGGGGTTCGCGCGGCCCAGGCCTCGGTGACGGCGCGGCGGGGCACGCCGTAGAAGGTCGAGTTCACCTCGACGGTGTCGAAGCGCTCGGCATAGCAGGCCAGCTCGTCGAATCCCCGCGGCCGATGGCGGCGCCCGCGCGGCGGGTAGAAGACACCGTCCCAAGCCCCGGCCCCGCCCGGGTAGTGCCACCCGCTGGTGCCGATGCGAATCGAGGGCCCGGCCATCGGGCGCAGGCTCCTACCGCGAGTCTCCTCCCGCCGCCGCCTCGGCCGCCTGCCGCTCGAGATTGCGGTTGATCTCGAGGATGTGCCGGATGTCGTGGTTGCCCTCGTGGCAGCCGTACTCGAACATCGGCCCCTCGATGCGGACCATCGGCACCTCGCCGCCCCACGGGCTGGTCCAGGTGGTCGGGTCGGTGACCGTGAACTCGTAGCGGATGGTGTCCTCGGCGACGCGGGTGAATCGCTCCTCGACGTGCCGGTGCCGGTTCGAGCCCCGGTAGTTCCGCCGGGCGATGAACTTGTCCGTCTCGACGACCAGCGTGTCTCCCTCCCAGCGGGCGCGCGAGTCGCCCGCGAACTGGCGAATCGCGTCGGGAATGCCCGGGCGCCCGTCGAGCGCCATGATCCGCGGCGGGTTCGTCGCCAGCTCCGTGAAGAGCACGAAGTGGTCGGGCGTCTGGAATATCTGGTGGATGTCGTTGTAGGCGGGGGGCAGCACCGGCGGCCCCTCGTGGGTCCAGACGACGCAGCGCTCCATCAGGGGGCGGGTCTCGTAGCCGTCGAACACGCGGGCCATCGCCGCCTCGGCCTCCACCCGGGCCGCGCCCTCCGGCGTCATCGGGGGAATCCGGCCGTTCGGCGGGTAGGTGATGAGCGACGTGCGCCGGGTCGACAGGCCCTTCGGCACCGGGGTGCGCAGCCACACCTGGTTGTCGTAGTGCACGTACGAGGCGTCGCGGTTCTCCTGGTAGAGCGCCGCCTCCCGCTCGTCCGGGTCCTCGATGGCGACGGCGTCGCGCCGCAGGGGGTCGACGCCTTCCGCCGTCAACTGCTCCTGCAGCAGGGCCGCCTCCTCCTCCGACAGGAACTCCTGGTCGGCCAGGCGCTCGGGCCGCTCCAGCGGCGTGAACGTCTGCGTCGTCCAGTAGCCCTGCAGGTCCGGCTGCCCGTCGGGGAGCCGGGGCATCGTCCACGCTGCCGGCTCGGCGGCCTCCTGGTTCTGATTCTGCGCGGCGGCCGGAATCGCCACCAGGGCGCTGACGACGACAACGGTTGCGAACGCGGCGAGATGACGGCGGCTCATCCGACCCTCCCTCGGAATGTTGTCGATCAGGCAGATTCTAACCGCATGGCGTCGCGCGGCAAGGGGTCTTGACCGGGTGATTCTGCCGCGGGTCAATCGTCGATGCCGCCCAGGCAGAGGTACTTGATCTCGACGAAGTCGTCCATGCCGTACTTGGAGCCCTCGCGGCCGATGCCCGACTCCTTGACGCCGCCGAAGGGCGCCACCTCGTTCGAGATGATCCCCTCGTTGACCCCCACGATGCCGTACTCCAGGCCCTCGGAGACGCGCCAGATGCGGCCGATGTCGCGGCTGTAGAAGTAGGCGGCGAGGCCGAACTCGGTGTCGTTGGCCATGCGGACCGCCTCGTCCTCGGTCGAGAACCGGAACAGCGGGGCCAGCGGGCCGAAGGTCTCCTCGCGGGCCACGGCCATCGCGGGGGTGACGCCGGTCAGCAGGGTCGGCTGGAAGAAGCTGCCGCCGAGCGCGTGCCGCCCGCCGCCGACGGCGACCGCGGCGCCCTTGCCGACCGCGTCGGCGATGTGCTCCTCGACCTTCTGGACGGCCCGGAGGTCGATCAGGGGGCCCTGCTGGGTTCCCGCCTCCAGGCCGTTGCCGACCCTGAGCGCGGCCACCGCCTCGGCCATCTTCGCCGCGAACGCGTCGTGGACGCCGTCCTGCACCAGCACGCGGTTGGCGCAGACGCAGGTCTGCCCCGCGTTGCGGTACTTCGAGGCCATGGCCCCCGTCACCGCCGCGTCGAGGTCGGCGTCGTCGAAGACGATGAACGGCGCGTTGCCGCCCAGCTCGAGGCTGACCTTCTTGACGGTCGAGGCGCACTGCGACATGAGCAGCTTGCCCACCTCGGTGGACCCGGTGAACGACAGCTTGCGGACGGTCGGGTTCGAGGTCAGCTCGGCCCCCATGGGCCGGGACGGGCCGGTGATGACGTTGACCACCCCCGGCGGCATCCCCGCGCGGTCGGCGAGCTCGGCCAGGGCGAGGGCCGAGAACGGCGTCTGCGAGGCGGGGCGAATGACGACGGGGCAGCCCGCCGCCAGCGCCGGCGCGCACTTGCGGGTGATCATCGCGGCCGGGAAGTTCCACGGCGTGATGGAGGCGACGACGCCGATGGGCTGCTTCAGCACCACGATGCGCCGGCCCGGCAGGGGATGGTCGATGACGTCGCCGTAGACGCGCTTCGCCTCCTCGGCGAACCACTCGACGAACGACGCCGCGTAGGCGATCTCGCCGCGCGACTCGGCGAGGGGCTTGCCCTGCTCGGTCGTCATCAGGACGGCGAGGTCCTCCTGGTGCGCCATCATCAGCTCGAACCACCGGCGCATCAGCTTCGCGCGCTCCTTCGCGGGGCGCGAGCGCCACCCCGGCCACGCCGCGTCGGCGGCCTCGATGGCGGCGCGGGTCTCCTCGCGGCCGAAGGCGGGGACGGCGCCGACGACCTCGCCCGTGGCGGGGTCGTCGACCTCCAAGACCTCGCCGCTCCGCGCGTCGGTCCACGCACCGTTCACGTAGCACTGTTGGCGAAAGAGGGCGGTCTCGCTGAGGGCAATCGTGGTCTGGGCTTCCATGGTCGTCTCCGGGCAATCATGATGGCGCGCACGATTCCCGCGTCGCGAGAATCTACCGGCTCGGCCGGCGGAACAGGAACGCCCCGGTTGCGCCGCAAGCGGCGCCCGTTACGCCGCCGATCACCGCGCCGCCGAGGCCAAGGAAGTGCCCTGCGACGCCGGTGAGCGCGCCGATCGCGACGCTGATCGCCACGAGCGTCAGGATCTTGTTCTTCGCTGTATCCACCTGAGCGGCCCTCCACGCGGGTCCCGGTAACGTCCGGCACTCTCGACCGGATCCGTACGAAGCCTGGCAGAGTCGCCCGGCGAGGGCCGTGGAGAAGACCGAGGTGGGCGGTCGGTGGGCCGAGATGTCGGGGCGGCGGTCGGCACCCGGCCGATGGTGGCCTGCCCGCCTGGGGATTCTGCCGGCCGACCGACAAGGGAACGCGAGGCGGTCAGTGGGTCAGCCCGTAGAGCATGAAGTTGACGCCGATCTGGAAGCCGGTGTTCTCGGCCTCGATGGGGAGGAGGCCGCGGCCCGCGAGCCACCAGTACTCGCCGAGGTTGGTGTTGTAGGCGATGACGGCCATCAGCCGGCGGTTGCGGTCGTTGTCCTCGAAGACGCCGAAGTACTCGGGCGTCATCCCCCGGAGGTGGTGGTTGTAGGGGTTGGGGGTGTCGATCCTGCCGATGCGGAAGAACACGTTGAAGATGGGGTGGCCGGCGTCGAGGGTCATGAGCTGGGCGTCGGGGAGCACCCGCCTGAGCTGGGCCTCGAAGTTCTCCCACTGCCGGGTCTCGAAGTCGTTGAAGATGACGAAGCCGCCCTTCAGCATGTAGGCGCGCAGCGAGGCGGCCTGGGCGTCGGTCATGATCCAGAACCCGGGCTCCCACATCATGGCGATGGGGTGCTTGAACAGCTCGGGGTCGTCGAGGGCGAGGGCGAGGCTGCCGTCGGTGCGGGCGTCGGCGGCGGTGTACTCGCCGACCACCGACATCATGTTGGCCTCGGCGTCGGGGAACTCGTGCAGCCAGAAGTTGACGCCCATGCCTACCGGCCGCGTTCCGTAGGTGCCTCCCGTCCAGCGCAGGCGCACGAAGTGGAGGCGGCCGTCGTAGGGCAGGTCCGACCGCCCCCAGAGGCGGTAGCCGCGGAAGAACCCGAACTGCGCCGACGAGGCAACGGCGACCGCCAGCACGGCCAGCGCCACCACCGCCGCGAGCACTCTGCGCGTCGTCACGCTCTGTCCATCCCGCCGCGGCTCGCCCGCGGCGCGGGACGACCGGCTTCCCGGCCGCGTCCTACCTTCCGGCCTCGGCCTCCTTCTCGGCCGCGGCCGCCTGCCGCTCCAGGTTCCGGTAGATCTCGAGGATGTGCCGGATGTCGTGGTTGCCCTCGTGGCAGGCGTACTCGTACATCGGCCCCTCGGTGGTGACCATGGGGATTTCCGCGCTCCAGGGCTGCGCCCAGGTGGTCGGGTCGTCGACGGTGAACTCGTAGCGGATCGTGTCGGCGTCGACGCGGGTGAACCGCTCGGTCACGTGCAGGGCGGTCGAGGAACCGCGGAAGCGGGTCTTGTCGGTGAAGTTGCCGCTCTCCACGACCAGGGTGTCGCCTTCCCACCGGCCCCGGGAATCACCCGGAATGAGCTGGATCGTGTCGGGCAGGGCGGGCCGCCCGTCGAGCGGAATGATGCGCGGCAGGCTGTTGTTCAGCTCGGTGAAGATGACGATGTGGTCGGGCGTCTGCAGAATCTGGTGGATGTCGTTGTAGGCCGGGGGCAGCATCGGGGGGCCGTTGTGGGGCCACACGATGCAGCGCTCGGAGAGCGGCCGGGTCTCGTGCCCGGTGAACGGGTCGACGCCCCGCCGCGCCTCGGCCCGCGCCGCCGCCCGCGCCTCGGCCTCGGGGACGGTGGCGGGAATGCGGCCGTCGGGCGGGTCCGTGATCAGCGAGGTCCGGCGGGTCGACAGCCCCTTGGGGACCGGCGTCCGCAGCCAGAGCTCGTTGTCGTAGTGGACGTAGCTGGGGTCGCGGTTGTCCTGGTAGAGCCGTCGTTCCCGTTCCTCGGCGTCCTCGATGTTGATGACGTTCCCGGCCAGCGGGTCGACCCCCTCCGCGGTGAGCTGGGCCTGGAGCGCGGCCCATTCCTCCTCCGTATAGAACGTCTTGTCGCCCAGGTGGCGCGGCCGTTCGAGCGGGGTGAACGTCTGGGTGGTCCAGAAGCCCTGCAGGTCGGGCTGGCCGTCGGGGAGGCGGGGCATCGTCCACGCCGGTTCCTCATCGGCTCCGGCGGCTCGGTCCTGAGCGCCGGCGAGGGCCGGTTGCAGGCCGACCGCCACGATGACCATGAACAGGACCGGCAGTCCGAGACGACGATTGTCCATCTGAATCCTCCCTGCCCACGGTCGGGCCGTCGAGATTCGCCCATGATCGCCCAGGACGCCGCGGTGCGCAACCGCTCCCGTCGGCAGGTGGCCGTAGCGGCGGCACGGATGGCGGCGCGCCGACGGGCTGTGGCGGCGCTCCGGGCCCTTGACGCCGCGGCGCGCTCCGCCTACACTCGCCGCGAGGTCGTGTGCAGTCCGGCGAGCCCGGCGCGGGTGCGGTTCGCCGCGCGCGGCCGGCGGGAGGTCGAGATGGTCCGACCGGCGCGATTCGGTTCCGGCGCGTGCATCCTGCTGTGTCTGGCGGTCGCCGCCCTCGCGATGGCTGCCCCGGCCGAAGCGGCCCAGCGGGCGCAGGCGGAAGCGTCCCGGGCCGAGAGCTCCGCGGTTCACTCCGCCGCGGAGGCCCCGTCCCCCGATCCCCGCGCACTCCTCGACGAGTACTGCGTCGTCTGCCACAACGCCCGCACCCGCACCGCCGGCCTGCTGCTCGACCGCGCCGACGTCCACCAGATCGCGGCCGGGGCCGAGACCTGGGAGAAGGTGGTCCGCAAGCTGCGCAGCGGCGCGATGCCGCCGCCGGGCCGGCGCCGCCCCGACCCGCGGGTCCTCGATGCCTTCGTCTCGGGGCTCGAGGCCGAGCTCGACGCCGCCGCCGCCGCCAATCCGAGCCCGGGCCGCCCGCCCGATCACCGGCTGAACCGGTTCGAGTACGGCAACGCGGTGCGGGACCTGCTCGATCTGGAGATCGACCCGGTTGCCCTGCTGCCGCCGGACGAGTCGGACCAGGGTTTCGACAACATCGCCGAGGTCCTCTCGATATCGCCGACCCTGCTCGGCCGGTATCTCTTCGCGGCCCGCCGCATCAGCCAGCTCGCGGTCGGCGACCCGTCGGCGGGGCCGGCGGTCGAGACGTTCCGCGTGTCGCGCGGCATGCGGCAGGACGAGCGGATGGGCGAGGACCTGCCCTACGGCACCCGCGGCGGCATCGCGGTGCGCCACTACTTCCCGCTCGACGGCGAGTACGTCGTCAAGGTCCGCCTCGGGCGCAACTTCACCAACTCGCAGATTCGCGCCATCGCCACCCGCGAGGAGATCGACGTCCTCCTCGACGGGGTCCGGATCACCCGGTTGGAGATCGGCGGCCGGTGCACGACCCCGTCCGACGACGACCCCGCGTGCACGGGGTCGGGCATCTACCGCACGTCGCGCTACCAGCTCACGGCCGACGAGGCGCTCGAGGCGCGGTTCGAGGCGCCGGCCGGCATGCACACGCTCGGCGTCGCCTTCGTCCGCAAGAGCGTGCTCACCGAGGGCCCGCCGCCCACCCTGCTGCCGCCGCGGCACACCAGCTCGACCTACGAGGCGCCGCGCATGGACGTCGACTACGTGCGGCTGGAGGGGCCGTTCAACCCGACCGGCCCCGGCGACACCGCGAGCCGGCGGCGCATCTTCCTGTGTCGGCCGGCGGGCACCAGCGCCGAGGCCGAGACAGCCTGCGCTCGCGAGATCCTGGGCGGGCTCGCCCGGCGCGCCTACCGGCGGCCGGTCACGGGCGCGGACGTCGACACGCTGATGGGGTTCTACGACGCCGGCCGGGGCGAGGGCGGCTTCGAGCGCGGCATCCAGGAGGCACTGGCCCGGCTGCTGGTGTCGCCGCAGTTCCTGTTCCGCGTCGAGCGTGACCCCGAGGATCTCGACGAGGGGGGCGTCTACGCCATCAGCGACCTCGAGCTGGCGTCGCGGCTGTCGTTCTTCCTCTGGAGCAGCATCCCCGACGAAGAGCTGCTCGAGGCGGCGGAGCGCGGCGCCCTCCGCGAGCCCGGGGTGCTCGCCGCCCAGGTGCGCCGCATGCTCGCCGACCCGCGTGCCTCGGCGCTGGCCCGGAACTTCGGCGGGCAGTGGCTGTTCATCCGGAACCTCAGGGCCATCGACCCCGACGCGAGCGCGTACCCCGAGTTCGACGACAACCTGCGCGAGGCGTTCCAGCGCGAGACCGAGCTGTTCCTCGAGCACCAGATCCGCGACGACCGCCCCCTCGTCGAGCTGCTGACCGCCGGCCACACGTACCTGAACGAGCGGCTCGCGCGGTTCTACGGGGTTCCCAACGTCTACGGGGCGCATTTCCGGCGGGTGCGGATGCCGGACCCGCGGCGGGCCGGGCTGCTCGGCCACGCCAGCATCCTGACCGTGACGTCCTACGCGACGCGGACGTCGCCGGTGGTCCGCGGCAAGTACCTGCTCGACAATATTCTCGGGGCCCCCCCGCCGCCCCCGCCGCCCAACGTGCCGGCCCTCGAGGAGACCGGGGCGGCCGGCGAAGGGGCATCCATTCGCGAGCAGATGGAGCAGCACCGGCAGAGTCCGGCCTGCGCCTCGTGCCACCAGCGGATGGACCCGCTGGGCTTCGCCCTCGAGAACTTCGACGGCATCGGCCAGTGGCGCGACGATGACGCCGGGGCGCCGATAGACGCCTCGGGGGTGCTGCCCGACGGCACCGCGTTCACGGGTCCCGCCGACTTCCGCGAGGCGCTGCTCGAGCGCCGCGGCGAGTTCGTGCGCACGGTCACGGAGAAGCTCCTGACCTATGCGCTCGGCCGCGCCGTCGGCGCTCACGACATGCCCGCGGTGCGGCGGATTCTGAGCGAGTCGGCGGCCGACGACCACCGGTGGTCGTCCCTGATTCTCGGCATCGTGGAGAGTCGGCCGTTCCGGATGAGGATGGCGCAGCAGGAGTCTGCGCCGTAGAACGGCGCGGATTCCTGGAAGGTCTCGGCTGAGCGCCCAGCCTGAGCCGAAGGCGACGATGGGCGGGCCAGGCCGGGTCGGCGGTGGTTGCGCCGTGATGCGCCGGGTTTCAGGGGTGGCCATGCGCAGTCTTGTTCCGTGTTTCTCGGGCTGGTTGTGTTCAGACAGTGGGCGGCTCTTTGACGGAATCGTGCGAGAGCGGTAACCGAAGTAGAAGGACGGCCGGTCGCAAGCATGCGATGAGGAGTGATCCGATGTTCATCACCAAGAGATGTCTGTCCCGACGGACGGTGTTGCGGGGACTCGGGGCGAGCGTGGCGTTGCCGCTGCTCGACGGGATGGTGCCGGCCCTCCAGGCGACGCGGCTCACCGCGGCGCGGCCCGTCAAGCGCCTCGGCGCGGTGTACGTGCCCAACGGCATGAGCATGCCCTACTGGGTGCCGGCCGCGGAGGGCAAGCTCGAGCTCACGCCCATCCTGACCCCCCTGGCCCCGGTGCAGGACCGGGTGCTGGTGCTGAGCGGCATGGCCAACGAGGAGGCCAAGCAGTGGCTGGACGAGGGTGACGGCGACCACTCGCGCTGCCAGGCCGCGTTCCTCACCGGGGCGCACGCCATGAAGGCGTCGGGCACCACGAACGCGACCCTCGAGGTCGGCGTGTCGATGGACCAGCTCGCGGCCCGCGACCTGCGCGAGGACACCCAGCTCGCCTCGCTCGAGCTGTCGCTCGAGGCCAACGACCTCGCCGGGCAGTGCGAGGACGGCTACGGCTGCGCCTACAGCGCCACCCTCGCGTGGAGCGACAAGAACACGCCGCTGCCGATGGAGACGAACCCGCGCGCGGTGTTCGAGCACCTGTTCGGGGCCGTCGGCACCACCGAGACCGAGGCGCGGCTGCGGGCCCTGCGCCGCGACCGCAGCATCCTCGACTCGGTCAGCGCCGAGATCACCGACCTGCAGCGGCAGCTCGGCCGCGGCGACCGCTCGAAGCTCGCCGGCTACCTCGACTCGGTGCGCGACATCGAGCGCCGCATCCAGATCGCCGAGAGCCAGAGCGACCGCGAGCTGCCCGACGTGGTGCAGCCGGCCGGCGTCCCCGCCGTCTTCGAGGAGTACGCCGACCTCATGTTCGACCTGATGCTGGTCGCGTTCCAGGCCGACCTGACCCGGGTCTCGACGTTCCTCGTCGGCCGCGAGAAGAGCGTGCGCACGTTCCCCGAGATCGGGGTCGCGGACCCGCACCATCCGACCTCGCACCACCGGCAGCGGCCCGAGCAGCTCGCGAAGCTGTCGAAGATCAACACCTTCCACATGCAGATCTTCGGGCGCTTCCTCGAGAAGATGGCGGCGACCCAGGACGGCGACGGCTCGCTGCTCGATCAGTCCGCGGTGATCTACGGCGCGGGCATGGGGAACAGCAACGCGCACGACCCCCTCGACCTGCCCGTCGTCCTCGCCGGCGGCGGGGGCGGCACCATCAGGGGCGGTCGGCACGTGCGGCTGGCGGAAGGGACGCCGCTGGCCAACATGCACCTGACGGTCCTCGGCAAGATGGGGATCCCCGCGGAGCGGCTCGGCGACGCGACCGGCGACCTGCCGATCGTGTCCGGCGTGTAGGGGAACTGCCGGGAATCTGTTCGGCAGGACGGGGCGGACTTCCGGGCGGCCCGCCGGACCGCAGGCGACGACGTCGGGGCGAGGGACTCGGCGCCGTGGCAAAGGGTCGGGTCCTGCGGTCGGTCGGCAATCGGAGCCGCCCTGGCCGACTCCACGGGGGTTGTCGGCGTGGCGGGGGACAGCCGGCCACGGGGCCGTGGGCGGCGATTCATGGGCAGCGGCGTGAGGACGGAGAGCGGCGAGAACCGCGCTGACGCGCGCGTCGGGCGGAACCGCCGGAGGACGTGACGATGCGCATCAACAGCAGATCGGTTATCGGCGTCGGCCTCGGCCTGCTCGTCGCGGCCCCACTCGCCGGCGCCGCCGCACCCGCCGACGACCTGTCGCTCGTCGAGGCGGCCCGCCAGCAGCACACCGCGGCCGTGCGTTCCCTCCTGGCTGACGGCGCCTCGGTCGACGCAAGCCGGCCGGACGGGGTCACCGCGCTGCACTGGGCGGCGCAGTGGGACGACGCGGAGATCGCCGGTCTGCTCATCGTGGCCGGCGCGGACGTGGACCGCGCCGACCAGTACGGCGTGACCCCGCTCACCCTCGCCTGCACGAACGCCAGCTCGAGGATGGTGGGTCGCCTGCTCGCGGCCGGCGCCGACGCCGGCGCCGCGCAGGCCAACGGCGAGACGGCGCTGATGACGTGCGCGCGCAGCGGCGTCCGCGACACCGTCGACCGCCTCGTGGCGGCCGGGGCCGACGTGAACGCCAGCGAGCACTACCACCGCCAGACGGCGCTGATGTGGGCGGCCTGGGAGGGGCACACCGAGGTCGTCGAGGCGCTGATCGAGCACGGCGCCGACGTCGACGCCCGGACCACCACCGGCTACACCGCCCTGCTGCTCGCGGCGCGTGACGCCCACGAGGCCGTGACCCGGGCCCTGCTCGACGCCGGGGCGGACGTGAACGCGGTGTCCAACGACTGGACCAGCGCCCTCGTCGTCGCCACCATTCGCGGCCACGTCGACTACGTCGAGCTCCTGCTGAGCCGTGGCGCCGACCCGAACGTCGGCCCCGGCTACACCCCCCTGCACTGGGCGGCGGGCGAGTGGGACACCGAGCTGAACGACCTCTCGAACGGGGTGGCCGAGGGCAACCAGTGGAGCATCTTCGGCGGCATGCACGCCCCCGACCGGCTGCGCACGGTCCGGGCCCTGCTCGACCACGGGGCCGACCCCGACGCCCGCACGAACGGCACCCCCGGCTTCGGCATCAAGGTGAAGGGCCACCTGGGCAACCTCACCGAGGGGACGCCTTTCCTGATCGCGGCGCGCGCGAACGACACCGCGGTCATGCGTCTGCTCCTCGACCACGGCGCCGACCCCTTCATTCCCACCCGCAACGGCACCACGCCGCTCATGATGGCGGCGGGGGTGGGGCACGAGCCGGGCATCACGCGGTCGCCCGAGCCCGAGGCCCTCGAGGCGGTCCACCTGCTGGTGGAGCTGGGCGCCGACGTCAACGCCGTCAACGAGGCCGGCGACACCGCCCTCCACGGCGCCGCCTGGCGCGAGCGGGCCGACTCGATCGTGCAGTTCCTGGTCGACCGGGGCGCCGACGTCAACGCCAAGAACCACCGCGGCTGGACCCCGCTGGTCATCGCCGAGGGCATTCACACCGGCGGGAACTTCATCAAGTCGGACACCACCGCGGCGCTGCTCCGGAAGCTGGGGGCCGAGCCCAGTCCTCCGGGCATCTCGCGCGAGCCGGACGCGCGGTAGAGGCCTTCGGCGAGCGTTCCGGCAAGCCGGGCCGGCAACGCGTCGGCGGCGCGGGGCGCCGCCGCGGGTCCCGACCGGACTCTCTCTCGGCGCCGTTCAGGGGAGCACTTCGAGGTGGTTGGCGAGGTGCTCGTTGAAGAGCGCCCCGTGACGGCGCGCGTGCAGTTGCCGGACTTGCGGCCCCGGCATGCCGTCATCCGCCGAGCCGCCGCACGAAGGCGGCCACGGCCCGTCCGATCTCGTCGGGCGAGTCCTCCTGGATGAAGTGCCGCCCGCCCACCGTCACCTCCTGCTGGTTCCTCCAGCCGCGGCAGAACTCGCGTTGCGCTCCCGTCAGGATCGCTCCCGGATCGGCATTGACGAACAGCTTGGGGAGGTCGTTCGCGGCCATCCACTCGGCGTAGTCCCGGACGATGGCGGTCACGTCGGGGGGCTCGCCATCGAGGGGGATCTCGCGGGGCCAGGTCAGGGTGGGGCGCCGCGACTCGCCGGGCTCGGCGTAGGGGGCCCGGTAGACGGCCATCTCCGCCTCGGTGAGCCGCCGCAGGATGGAGCCGGGGAGGATCCGCTCGACGAAGACGTTGTTCTCGAGCACCATCCCCTCGCCGGCCTCCGAGCGCAACCCCTGGAAGACGCGCCGCGCCGCCTCCGGCCACTCCGCCCACGTCACCGGACGGACCAGCGCCTCCATGTAGGCGATGCCGCGGGTCGCGCCCCGGTGGCGGTTCGCCCAGTCGAACCCGAGGGCGGACCCCCAGTCGTGGACCACCCAGACCACGTTCGACGCGACGCCGAGGGCGGCGAGGGCGGCGTCGAGGAACTCGCGGTGCTCGACGAAGCGGTACCGCCCCGGCCCCGGGTCGTCCAGCTTGTCGGAGTCGCCCATGCCGATCAGGTCGAGGGCGATGCAGCGCCCCAGCGGCGCCGCGTGGGGCATGACGTTGCGCCAGAGATACGACGAGGTCGGGTTGCCGTGCAGGAAGACGACGGGGTCGCCCCGGCCCGTCTCGACGTAGGCCATGCGCTTGCCGAGCACCCCGACGGTCTGCTTCCGCGGCGCGGTGTCCGAAGTCATCCTCTCGATCCTAGCAGCCCCGCTGGCGCAGCCGGGCCGAAGCCGGGGGATTCCCGGGCGGGCCGGGCGGCGCCCGTGAGCTGCGCGGCGCCGCGTGCGGGTCGCGTGGAGGCGCGAAACGACTCGCGGACCATCGTGTTGTCGCGCCGGGTCGCGATGTACCTGGCCCGGACGCTCACCGGGGCGTCGTGTCCGCAGATCGTGCTTCCCCGCTGGCCTCGTTCCACTTGCTGCCGGGAACCTCGCCTCGGCCGCCGGTCGGCCGCGCCGGGAGGCCCCTCCGAGGGTGTCCGCGGCGGGAATTTCTGGTGGACAGCCGGCGTTCGGATCGCTAAACTGCCTCGATACGTGGTCGACAATTCGGGCGACCCGTGCGTCCGCCCGCTCGGCGATTCGGGACTCATGGAGGTGAAGGGAATGAGAAGCGCCAGATTCGTGCTCGGCTGTCTGGCGGCAGCAGCGCTGACGGTCCCGGCCCTGGCCGCGGCCGAGGCGCCGGAGAACCCGACGTTCCACAAGGACATCGAGCCCATCCTGCAGCGTTCCTGCCAGGTGTGCCACCGGCCGAACAACATGGCCCCGATGTCGCTGATGACCTACCAGGAGACCCGGCCGTGGGCCCGGTCCATCCGCGCCAAGGTCGAGGCGCGCGAGATGCCCCCGTGGCACATCGACCCCAAGGTCGGCGTGCAGAGCTTCAAGGACGACAAGTCGCTGAGCGACGACGAGATCCTGACCGTCGGCAACTGGGTGCAGAACGGGGCACCGCGGGGCAATCCCGAGGACGCGCCGGCCCCGGTCGAGTTCCAGGAGTTCGGGGCCTGGACCATCGAGCCCGACGTCATCGTGACCTCGCCGCCGCACACCGTGCCGTCCGAGGCGGGCGACTGGTGGGGCGACTACATCGTCCCGTCCGGCATTCCCGAGGACCGCTACATCAAGGCCATCCAGACCCGGGCCGGCGACCTGCGGGTGGTGCACCACGCGCTGACCTACGCGGTGACCGATCCCGACGCCCTGCTCAACGACAGCTCGGAGGACGCGTTCCTGAACGAGTACGCGGTCGGCAAGAACGCCGACGTGTATCCCGACGGGACGGGCCGGCTCTTCCCCGGCGACGCGCGCGTGCGCTTCAGCTTCCACTACCACTCGGTGGGCGAGGAAGTGACCGACCAGACGGATCTGGGCTTCGTGCTCTATCCCGAGGACTACGAGCCCGAGCACATCCTCTACTCGCGGCAGCTCGGCCAGGCCGGCGAGCTCGACATCCCGGCCGGTCAGGTGACCCGCCACGACGGCTACCAGAAGATGTACCTGCCCGGCAAGCTGACCGGCTTCCAGCCCCACATGCACTTCCTGGGGACCCGGCAGTGCCTGGAGCTCATCTACCCGAACGGGTCGACGGAGATGGTCAGTTGCGCCAACTTCGACTTCAACTGGCACATCGTCTACAACTACGAGGACGCTGCGCAGCCGGTGTACCCCGCGGGCACGACCCTGCACGTGATCAGCTATCACGACAACACGCAGGCGAACCGCGGCAACCACGACCCGAAGAACTGGACCGGCGGGGGCAGCCGCACCGTCGACGAGATGGCCTTCGCGTGGATCAGTTGGCATGATCTCAGCGAAGAGGAGTACGCGGCCGAGCTCGAGGCCAGGAACGCCGACAACGACTAGCGGCGACCGGTTTCGCGTTCAGCCGGGCGTCTGCGTCGTGGAAGGCGCGGACGCCCGGGGAGACTCGGTCGGGCGGCGAGCGTAGCCGCAGGCGACGATTTCGGGCCAGACCCATGCCCTCTGCGGGGGCCGCCGCGGCTCCCGCAGAGGGTTTTTTTCAGCAGCAGAAGGGAACGGAAAGTGAGCATGCAGCTTCTAGGTCGACGAGCCGTGCGACGGTGGCTCGCCGTTGGGTTGGGGGCGGTACTGGTGCTGTCCGCGGCCGCGAGCGCGACGGCGCAGGTCAGCCGCCGGGACGTGCCCATCGTGGCCCAGCCCCAGCAGCGCTTCGACTCGGGACAGGACATCCAGCCCATCTTCGAGGGGTGGACCCGCAACGAGGACGGGAGCTACCAGTTCCACTACGGCTACCTGAACCGCAACTACCGCGAGCGGCCGAACGTGCCGGTGGGCGCGGACAACTTCTTCTCGCCGGGCGAGCCCGACCGCGGCCAGCCCACCTACTTCTATCCCCGCACCAACCGCTACCAGTTCGACGTGCACGTGCCCGCGGACTTCCCCCGCGACGCCGAGCTGATCTGGGAGGTGACCCGGCAGGGGAGCACCCAGCGGGCCTACGGGTGGCTGCAGCCCGAGTGGGAGATCGACGTGAACACGATCACGTCGAACGCCCGGACGCAGTTCGGGCGTGGCGTGGACGAGCTGTACACGAACCTCTACCCGGTGGCCAGCGTCGAGGCGAGCCACGACACGATCGCGGTGGGGAGCCCGGTGACCCTCACCGCCCGGGTTACCGACGACGACCTGCCGACGCCGGTCGCCGAGCGGGACGACAGCATTCCGCGGCGCCGCCGCGACCCGACGCTGGTGCCGCCGCCCGGCGCGCCGCGGATTCCCGACAACATCCCGAGCTATACCCGCCCGACCCCGACCCGGAACCACATCTCGGTGCTGTGGGCCGTGTACCGCGGACCCGCCGACGCCGGGTTCGAGCCCTACGGGTACCAGGAATGGGAGGAGGGCATGGAAGGCGACGGCTGGACGTCGGGCACGCTCGAGACCACCGTCACCTTCGAGGAGCCGGGCGACTACATGCTGCGCGCCTTCGTCAGCGACGCGATGCTGATCTCGCACGCCGAAGTCGAGATCACGGTGACCGCGGCCGAGCAGTAGTCGGTGCCGTGGAACGGCGCTCTCGCGGCGGGGCGGCTCAGTCGCCGCTCCGCTGCTTCCGGCTCGTCCTGGTGGCGCGCGCGGTCAGGAACACGGCGGTCGCCAGGCACGCCGCTCCCGCCGGCACCACGATGATGCCCAGCCCCGGATCTCCCCCGTAGAGCTGGACGCCGCCCGCGAAGAACCCGCCCGGCAGCAGCACGCTCGCCCCCATCAGGCACCGCGACACCATCCGCCGGTTCCCGTCCTCGAGCTCCAGGAACGCGCGCAGGCAGAGCGCCCAGGCGACGTGGACGAGACCCAGCAGGGCGCCGTGGGCATGGGCGAGGGTCCACATGAGCCGGCGGGTCTCGTTCGTGACGTCCAGGTAGAAGCCCGCCTTGAACCCGTGCAGCAGCTCCAGCACGAAGCCGACGGAGAGAAAGACGAGGAGCGACCACCAGCCGAAGCGGAGGTGTCGGACCGGATAGTCGACGTCGGGGCGGGGTCGCTGAGCCACTACTCTCGAAGGAAGAGGGGCCGCCGGTCGCGGGCGTCGAAGAGCCGCCGCATCGCGTCGAGGCGCAGCTCGCCGCTCGGGTCGACGAGCAGCTCCGGCTCGCGCCGCAGGCGCGCGGCCGGCGAGGCGCGCCATTCCCGGAGCACCCGCACCGCGGCGTCGACGCGCGCCTGCCGGGGACCGACGAAGTCGTAGTCGAGGTTGGCGTAGCCGGGCAGGCTGCGCAGCGAGCGGGCGGCGATGAACCGCACCGCGTCGTAGGGGTCGCCGAGGGCCTCGCCGAGGTGGGGCACCATCCAGGTCGTCCCCGACGCCTCCTGGGCCGGTCCCCAGCCCATGCTCCAGGCGGTGAGGGCCCGGAGGCCCGCGTCCCCGGCCAGCATCCAGCGCAGCCCCGCCGCCACCGTGCGGTCGCCGTTCCCCATCGGGGGGACCGGCATGTCGTACCACTCGTCGAGCGCTTCCGCGGTCCACGCCAGGGTCTTGTCGAGGTGGCACAGGTTGCAGGCGTTGGGCCGCCCCACCTGCACCGTCTCCGCCGCCGACGGGCTTCCCACCGTATGGCTGCGTATCGCCTTCAGCAGCCCGTAGCTCGTGTACGGCATGTGGCAGTTGTAGCACCGGCTGCCCGCCGACTCCGGGGCGTGGCGGGTGTGGGCGGCGGGGTCCGCGCGCAGCGGCTCGTGGCACTGCAGGCACGCCTCGTCGCCGTCCATGCCCGCCGACACCTGGTGGGTGTCGGCCCACTCGGCGACGGTCCGCGGGTCGTCGGCGGTCTTGTGCATGGCGTGGCACGAGAAGCAGCTCAGGGTGCGTTCCGGGGTCTCCGCGTCGCGGAAGCAGGGCGAGTCGAGCAGCCCGTTGTACTCGCGGCCGAGACCCGGATGGTGCCGTCCGGCCAGAACGACCCGCGGACGAAGTCGGGGTCGGCGGCGACCAGCGCCCGGATGTCTGTCGAGGTGCGGTCGGCCGCGGGCTGGACGATGAACCGCGTGTCTCGCAGCTCGTCGCCGGGGCGGTAGGGGAGCCCCTCGCGGCTCGCCCGCCGCTCGTCCTCGGGGTCGTAGTACTCCCACACGCTGTGGCACTGCCCGCAGACCTGCGACGACCGCGCCGGATGGAGGGTGGCCGGCTGGACGATGGTGGGGTCGCCGTCTCCCGCGAGATGGCTCGCGTAGCGGCGCAGGGGGTTGCGGTTGGCCTCGACGTGGGCCTCGGCGGGGCCGTGGCACGACTCGCAGGCGATGCCGAACTCCGCCACGGTGGTGTCGACGGCCTGCTCGGCGAAGGGCACGGAGCGGTAGGGGGTGTCGAAGGCGGTGCGGCCCAGGGTGGTGTGGCAGACGATGCACACCGCGTTCCAGTGGCCGTCGAGCATGGCCAGCGACTGCCCCGGGGGGTGCAGGACGAGCGAGCTGCGCGGCACCCACTTCTCATCGTCGAGCAGATACGCCCCCGGCAGCACGTTCAGCCCGCGGTCGTGCCCGGTGGCGTACCAGTAGACGTTCTGGTGGTGCGACCCCGTCATCATGACCACCCGCCGCCGGATGCGGGGGCGCTCGGCGTCCGGCCCCTCCCAGCCGGGGTCGTCGAACTCCGCCCACAGCCCGTCGCCCCGGCGCTCGAGCTGCATCGGGCTGCCGTGTACCGCGTCGACCCGCACCCCGTCGAACTCGGCGCTGACGGTCTCGGGGGTGGCGACCTGAGTCATCGTCCGGTGGTACGAGCCGTGCCAGCTCTCGTACTCCGACGGGTGGCAGGCCCGGCAGGTGTCCGACGACACGTAGCCGTCGGCGGTCACCTCGACGGGGCGGTCCACCACCTCGGATTCGGGGATCGGCCGGTCGGGGGTGAGGGCCAGGGCGAGTCCGAGGCCGGTCGACGTGGAGAGGATCAGGATTGCGGGGACGTAGCGGAGCGATGACCCGGAACGTGACCGCCGAGAGGGAGCTTCCGCCGAAGGTGCGGGCACCGACGCGGGCCCGGGGCGGGGGGACCGAGGCATCGCAAGGGATTATATGGCCAAGTGCTCGCACCCCCCGCGCCCGCTCACGGACTGTCCACCGCCCGGACTGCGCCATCGACGTTCGACCTCGGGGTGCACCGTCATGGCCCCCTTGAGATTGCGAGCCGTAGCACGGCGCGGACTCCTGGAAGGACTGGACTGGGCCGGTGGTGGCCGCGAGGGTGAACGGTCGACCGGCTCGTCGCTATCGCGGTCGGCCCCCACCGGGATTGCGCGTGCGCCAATTCTCGATGCGAAGACCGGGAATGCGGCGCATGTGGTCGACGTTGTCGGTGACCAGGGTGGCGTCGCTGGCGAGGGCGTGGGCGGCGATGGCGACATCGAAGTCCTCGATCCGGACGCCGCGGCGTTCCAGGTCCGCCTTGGCCGCACCGAATGCCCGGCTGACCGCGTCGGTCCACGCCATCCGGGGTATCTCCGCGAGGAACACGTGGAAGCGCTCGATCAGACGGTCACGCCTTCTGGACGCCGGCAGGCGTGCGAGGCCGTACTCGATTTCCGCCGCCGCCGGCTGCGGCAAACGGACGTCGGTCCGCGACTCCGCCAGCATTCGTTCGCAGACCGTTGCGTCGCCCGCGAGGGCGAACGACAACGTATTCGTGTCCAGCACGTAGGTCACAGCGCGGGCGGCCCCTTCCGCGTCCTGCGCGCGGCGACGGCGCCACGCAGATCCTCCAGGGCCGCGCTCGCGGCATCGGCGCGCGCCGCCGCCAGCTCCTCGACGAATCTGGTGCTCCAGGCAGTCTCGGTCGCCAGCGCCCGCTCGAGGGCGTTGATGATGTAACGGTTCCGGCTCATCTTGCGTGCTTGCGCCTCGCGGTCCACCGCCGCGAGCAGGTCCGCCGGCAAATGCACCGTCGTGCTCATGACGGCTAGAATATGTTTCTGTTCGCCATCGGGTCAATGTCGTCGCGGGCGCCGGCAACGTCATGTCGGGATTGGGATTGTCGGCCCTCCGCTGAACGAGGCGGGCACGCGTCTGACGGAGTGAGATCATGTCGAAGATGATTGCGTCATTGCCCCGCGTCGGGACGGCCGCCCTGCTGCTCGCGGCCGTCGCCGCCGCCGGCGAGGCCCAGACGCCGGGCCAGATCATGCGCCAGGCCGAGGCCGACTTCCTCGCCGGCCGCATCGAGGAGTCGGTGGCCGGCTTCGACCAGGTGGCGCGGGCGCGCCCCGACGCGGCGCCGCAGTTCTGGCAGCGGGGCATCGCCCTCTACTACGCCGGCCGCTACGACGACTGCCGCCGGCAGTTCGAGGAGCACCGCATCGTCAACCCCAACGACGTCGAGAACGCCGCATGGCACTTCCTGTGCGTCGCCCGCGGCGAATCGCCCGAAGCGGCGCGGGCGGCGCTGCTGCCGGTGGGGCGCGACCGGCGCCGCCCCATGCCCGAGATCTACGAGATGTTCCGCGGCCGGTTGTCGCCCGAGGAGGTGCTGGCCGCGGCCGGCGTGCAGGCGAGCGCGCGATTCTATGCCCACCTCTACCGCGGGCTCTACCACGAGGCGTGGGGCCGCGACGAGGCGGCGCGGGAAGAGATCTTCCTTGCCGCTGACGCCCGCTTCGCCCGGTTCGGCGGCTACATGCACGGCGTCGCGGTGGTGCACCGCAACCTGCTGCAGCGAGGGCGGTAGGGAACCCGACGATGCGGCACGGCGCCGCCGCGAAACTGCCGGCGGGCCATCGAACTCTCGCGGCGTGGACGGCTTTCTTCAAGGACAGCCCATCCGTCTCGCCGCGATGGCCCGCGGCCGACCCCCGCCCCGGGTGAGCCCCATGAGTCACGACGACGCCCTGCCGGTCGGCCACCGGCTCTCGCACTACCGCATCGAACGCGTGCTGGGCCGCGGCGGTTTCGGCGTCACCTACCTCGCCGTCGACGAGCCTGGCGGGCATCGTGTGGCGGTGAAGGAGTACCTTCCCGCCGATTGGGCCGACCGCGGCGCGGAACATCGCGTCGTCGCGCGGTCCGCCGACCGCCGGGACGACGACTTCGGGTGGGGTCTGGACCGCTTCCGCGAGGAAGGGCGCGTCCTCGCCCGTTTCCACCATCCGAGCATCGTGCGGGTGGTCGACGAGTTCGAGGCGCACGGCACCGGCTACCTCGTGATGAACTACGTCGCGGGCGAAACGCTCTCGGAACGTCTCCGCTCGGGACCCCTGGATGAGGTCGGCGCGCTCGCCATGGTCCTCCCGATCGTCGACGGTCTGGCGCAGGTGCACGCGGCCGACTATCTCCACCGGGACATCAAGCCCGCCAACATCGTGATCGGCCCCGACGACGTGCCGGTCCTGCTCGACTTCGGGGCGGCGCGCCGGGCCCTCGACGACCGCACGCGGAGCCTGACCGCGCTCTATACACCCGGCTACGCGCCCATCGAACAGTACGCCCGCGACGGGCGGCACGGGCCCTGGACCGACATCTATGCGCTTGGAGCGGTGCTGTACCGCTGTCTGACCGGGCGGCCGCCGCCCGACGCGCCGGCGCGGGTCTCGGCCGACGAACTCGTTCCCCTGGGTGAGGCCGCGCTCCGGCCGACGAGCCGGGCCATGCAGGACGCGGTGCAGGCGGCGCTGGCCGTCCACGCCCGCGACCGGCCGCAGATCCTCCTCGAGTGGCGGCGGATGCTCTCGGCATCGCGGGCCGCGGCGGCGAAGCGTGGCGCCGAGGGCGACGACGCCGGCGGGGCGGAGGCTGCGGCAAGCACGGGGCCGGGGGCGCTGCCCGCGTATGCGGACGGTCTCGCTGGCCAGCGGCAACGTTTCGTCAACTGGGTGCGCGGACAACTCGTCGGTCCCGCGGACCCCGGCGGGTTCGATCAGGGCGTCGGTCCCGCCGACCCCGACGAGATCCGCGGTTCGCCCGTCGAGCGCTTTCCGATCGGCGTGCTGCACCCCGTCGATCCGGGCGGTCCGGGCGCGACCGGGGTCGACCCCGCCGAGCCGGAAGTAGACCCGGACGGAGGAGGCCCCGGCGCGCCATCGCCGGGCGCCGACCTGTCGACTCTGCTGGCCGACGACGAGGACGACGAGTCGCGCAAAGGCGACGACGGGGCGGCGCGTGGTGAGGCCGCGCGGCCGGTGGGTCGCCGCCGCTTCGTGCCTCCGTCCTCGGTGGGCGTGTCCTTCTACGTGCGTGGCGAGGCCCAGTTACGCATCAGCGCTTCCGCTGCGAGCTACCGGCGGGTGAGTGACCGCGGCGAGTCGGGCCGCTACCGGCGCCAGGCGCCGGACACTCGCGCTGTCGGCGGCGCCGGACGAGAGTCTGACGACGCGGGCCGCTTCCGTGAGGAGCGCCGAGATGACCCGCCGCAGACCTCCACCTCCAGCGCCGGGCGCGAGCCGGGCGACGCTGGCGAGAGGGGGTACGCACGCTACCGGCGGACGGCCATCGAGTGCGGGCTGCTCTGGCCGGCGGGCGAGGTCGCGTTGCCGCGAGGCGTCGAGCGGGAGGTGCGCCGACGACCGTACCGCGATGGTGACGTGCTGACCGCAGCCTTCTCGGAGGCGGGGACCGGTGGGTGGGAGACACAGATCGACGTGCGCCGCCGGCCATACGGGGACGGGCACATCCTGACCGTGGTCTTCGCCAACTGCCAACGAGAGGCGGCGCCTGGCTCGGATCGCGCCCACCGCCGCCTCTTCGAGGCCCGTCTGGAGTGCGAGCTCGAGGCCGGGGAGCTGGCCGAGTACCCGCGCGTGGACCCCGCACTGCTCACCGAAGAGGAACAGGAGATCGAGCTCCGGCACCGCGAGCGGCACATCTACGCCATCGGTCATGGCGCGGCGGCGGACTGGTCGCGGGACGAGGGCCGGCTGCCGCGCATCTGGACCGACTGCATGCCCGCGGTCGAGGTGCCGGTAGTGACCCAGGAGATCCCGGAGCTCGACCGAGACGTTCTGGTCCTGCACGACATCGCCGAGGCGCCCTTCGAGGCGGTCGTCGATCGGTTCGACGCTTTCGTGGACGGCTACGACGAGTGGGTGGGCGGGCAGCGCGCGGCTGCGCCGCGGTTCACCGGCGACGATGCCGCGGCGGCGAGCCGCATCTGCGCGCGGATGGGCGCGGCGCGTGATCGGATGCGCCGCGGCGTGGCGCGGCTGCGCCGCGACGATGCCGCGGCGCGGGCGTTCCGCCTCGCGAACCGGGCGATGCTCGACCAGATGCGGCAGGTCGACCGCGTCCGCGACCGGGAGAAGGACGTCCGCGGGTACCGCTGGCGGCCGTTCCAGTTGGCGTTTCTGCTCGCGGTCATCGAGTCGACGATCGACGAGGAGGACGCCTGCCGCGGCGTGCTCGACCTGATCTGGTTCCCCACCGGCGGAGGCAAGACCGAGGCCTATTTGGGCCTGTTCGCCTTCCTCGCGGTGTGGCGGCGGCTGCGCTACGGCGAGGACGGAGGGGGCACCGCGGTGCTGATGCGCTACACGCTGCGGCTGCTCACGCGGCAGCAGTTCGAGCGGGCGGCGCGCATCGTGTGCGCGCTTGAGTTGTTGCGGCGTGGGGACGCGGCGCGGCTCGGCGACGAGCCCGTTTCCGTCGGTCTGTGGGTGGGGCAGGCGGTCAGCCCCAACACCTTCAAGGATGCCGTGAAGGAGGTCGCGGAAACGGCGGGGACCGGCGGCCCGGCCGCGGGCCGGGCTCAACGCCTGGTTCTGCAGTCCTGCCCCTGGTGCGGTCGGGAGTTCACCGCCCCGGGCGGTTACGCGGCCGGTCAGACCGCGTTCCACTTCCTGTGCGGCAACCCTGCGTGCGAGTTCGACGGGGACCCGTTGCCCTGCAACGTGGTGGACGAGGCTCTCTACGCGCAGCCCCCGACGCTGCTCGTGGGCACCATCGACAAGTTCGCGCGGCTGGCGTGGGAGGGACGCTCGGCGGCGTTCTTCGGCTCCGGCGGCCGGCGCCCGCCGGAGCTCGTGATCCAGGACGAGCTGCACCTCATCGCGGGTCCCCTGGGGTCGGTGGCCGGCCTCTACGAGGCGGCCGTCGAGACGGTGCTGGAGCAGCGCGGGGCCCGGCCCAAGTACATCGCGTCGACGGCCACCATCCGCATGGCGCGCGAACAGGTCCAGCGTCTGTACGGCCGCGAGACAGCGGTCTTCCCGCCGCCCGGGCTCTCCGGCGACGACTCGTGGTTCGCGCGCAACGACGACTCGAAGCCCGGTCGGCTGTACGTGGGCTATCTGGCGCCGGGGCTCGACCAGCAGCACTGCATGGCCCCCCTCGCGGCGGCCCTGCTGGCGGCCCCGCTGGTGCTGTTCGGGGACCAGCAGGACCGCGACGCCCTGCTCGAAGCGTGGTGGACCCAGGTGGTCTATCACGGCAGTCTGCGTGGCGTCGGGGCCAGCCACAACGCGTTCGGCGCCGACGTGCGCGCGTTCCTGCTGCGCCTCGCGGCGGAACGGAGACAGGCCGCTCACGAGAGCTGGGAGACCGAAGCGTCCGAGCTACCCTCCGGCGACGACTCCGCTGCTGCGGCCGACGCGGCCCGTGGGCGCGGCGAGGCGGAGGTCGCCCAGCTCACCAGCCAGTCGACGGCGCAGGAGAACGCCCGCACCTTCGACCGGTTGGCGTTGCCGCGCGGCGAGCCGGCGTGCCTGGACGCAGTGCTGGCCACCAACATGATCTCGGTGGGGGTCGACGTCGACCGCCTCGCGTTGATGGTCGTGAACGGCCAGCCGCTGACTACTGCCGAGTACATCCAGGCCAGCAGCCGCATTGGCCGCGCCGACGTGCCGGGGCTCGTCTTCGCCAACTACTACCGCCACCAGGCGCGCAGCCTGTCCCACTACGAGAACTTCCGCCCCTACCACGAGTCGTTCTACCGTTTCGTAGAGCCGACGAGCGTGACACCGTTCACCTACCAAGTGCGCAAGCGCGCGCTGCATGCGGCGCTGGTCATCGCCGTACGCCACGGCTGCGACGCGTGGGGCGACAACGCCGCGGCCGGGAAGTTCGACAAGGACCATCCACAAGTGCAGGCGGTGGTCGAGGTGCTGAAGCGCCGTTGCCGTGCTGCTGCCGCCGAGGCGGGCGAGGAGACAGCCACGCACCTCGACCGCCTCGTTGACGAATGGGCGGATGAAGCGGCTCGCAGTCCGACCCGCGGCCTGCAGTACCATTGCCGCGACAAGGCGCAGGATAGCCTCCTCGTTTCGTTCGGGGACCCCCGGCGGGGACGCTGGAAGACCCTCAATTCGATGCGCAACGTCGAGGACACGGCCGTGCTGGAAGCGGAGGGGTGGCGGCGCGAAGGAGCCGCCGTCGGCGCGCGGTGAGCGCGGCGCCATGGCTGACGAAGCGATGCCGGTGCGTCTGTCCCACCTGCTGCGCGAATGCGCGGTCGGGGCGGTGGTGCGCGGACCCGCGTACCTGCTGACGGTCAAGGACACCCGGCAATGGCTCTGCGGGGTGGAGCGAGAACTCCGGCACGTCGAGCAGGTGCGCCACGTGCTCGGCATCGACCGCGCGCTGCGCTCGCCGCCCACGGCGCGGGTGGGAGACGACGGCAGGCCGAGCGGAAGCACGATTCCCGCCATGCGCTTTCCGACCTGGACGATGTGCTCGCGGTGCGGACTGCTGCACCGTCGCCCGTGGAAGCGCGCCGACACCGCGGGCCCGGAGGCCCGGTCTCGGGGGCGGGGCGAGACCTGGACCTGCGCGGGTCGTGGTGGCGCCACGTGTCGAGGGCGTCTGGAGCAGGCGCCCTGGGTCTTGGCGCATGCCGAAGGTTATCTCGCGGACGTACCCTGGCACTTGGTGGCCCACGCCGGCCGAGAGCATCCGGCTCGGCGGGAGTGCCGGGCCGACCGGGAGCGTCCGTACTTGATAGTGCGGGCGGAAGGTCGCGGCCACCGCGTCCGCTGCACGCGTTGCGGGGCGTCGGGCAACCTGCCGCACCGCTTCCCGTTCGGGGCGACGACCTGGCAGCAGCCGTGGTTCCGCGAGCCGCCGGCCGAGCCGCCGGCCGAGCCGGCCTGGGTCATCGCCATCAACGACGTCCGGGTCCACACCGCGGACACCGCGAACGCCCTCGTCATCCCCCCGGAGTCGCGCATCCGCCGGGGTACCGTGGTCGACCGGCTCTACGGGAGCAGCGAATTGCAGACAAGGCTCCGCGACGCCCGCACGGCTCTGCAACGGAAGTCGGCGCTGAAACGGATCGCGGGCGATCTCGACTGCACGACGGATGACGTCAAGGCGGCGCTGGACGAGATCGACCGGGGCTATCCTCATGTCGACGCGGCCGGCTTCGCCGACGACGTGTTGCAGGGGGAGTACCGCGCCCTGGTCGACGAGATTCCGAACCTCCGCGAGGACGAGGACTTCGTGACCCGCCACCTCACGACGGCGTGGGGCGCCCTCGTCGGGGGGCTGACGGGCGCGTCGCGCCGCATCGCGGGGGTCGTCGACCGGCTCGTAGCGGTAGATCGGCTCAAGGAGATCATGGTGCTGAAGGGGTTCCACCGGCTCGGCGGCGAGGCGGTAACGCCGCCGGACCTGGTTGGGCAGAGCGAGTGGCTGCCGGCCTTGGAGTTGTACGGCGAAGGGGTGTTCTTCACCCTGGACGAAGCGCGCCTTCGCCGCTGGGAGGCGGAGGAGGCCCTGCGGCAGAGGGCCCGGACGTTCAGCGACCGCCTCGTCGGCGGCCCCGTGCGGCTTCCGGTTCAGCCGCAGGTCTCACCGCGCTTCCTGTTGCTGCACACGCTGGCCCACCTCCTGGTGCGCAAGCTGGAGACCGCCGCGGGTTATCCCGCCGCGTCGCTGAAGGAACGCATCTACAGCCGCGCGGGAGACGAGTCGGACGGGCCGCCGATGGCCGGGGTCCTCGTCTACGTCGCGGTGCCCGACACTGAGGGGTCGCTCGGCGGCTTGATCCAGCAGGCGGAGCCGCGGCGGTTCCTGCGCGTGCTCACGGCGGCGGTCGAGGCGGCGGGGTGGTGTTCGATGGACCCGGTCTGCGGCGAGCAGGAGGGACACGGCCCCGGTCTGCTGAACCGGGCCGCCTGCCATGCCTGCGTCCTCGTGCCCGAGCCGAGCTGCGCGTACGGCAACGTGCTGCTCGACCGCACTCTTGTGGCGGGGGACGCGGACGGGCATTGCCCGCCGCTGTTCGACGGGGAGCCAGCGCGGACCGTCGGTCGCGCGTAATCGTGAAGAGGCGAAGGGCGGGAACGGTGCATCCGCGGTGACAACATGGCGACACGCAGATTCGAATTGCCGAACTACCAGGACCTCAGCAAGGACCAGGACACGGTGCTTGCCCTCCCCAAGGAGGGGCAGCACCTCGTCGTCGGCGGCCCTGGTACCGGCAAGACCATCGTGGCCCTGCTGCGCGCCCGCCGCCACCAGCGCGACGGAGACCCCTACGTGTTCCTGGTCTTCAACCACGTGCTGAAGGGCGCCAGCGCGCAGCTCTTCGACGGGGAACTGCCGGGCGAGACGTGGATCTCCTGGTTCTTCCGGCAGTTCCAGGAGATCACGAAGCAGGCCGTGCCGAAACTGCCGGCGATGCCCTCGGGGTTCGAGCCCATCGACTGGAAGGGCGTGGCCGAGATTGCCCGGGACTGCGAACCCATCGCGGACGCGCCGTTCCTCGTCATCGACGAGGGCCAGGACATGCCGCCCGAGTTCTACCGGACCCTTGTCGCCTTCGGCTACGAACGGTTCTTCGTCACGGCGGACCAGAATCAGCAGATCACCGACGACCACAGCAGCCGTCAGGACATCGAGAGGGAACTGGCAATCGAAACCGATGGCGTCATCGAGTTGAAGGAGAACTACCGCAACAGCACGCCCATCGCGCGCCTCGCGGCGGCCTTTCGCACCGGCGATCTCGCCAGCCCGCCGGTCGACGCGCCAACGAGGCGCGGCCTTCCGGCTGTGCTCTACGACTGTGCGCCTGGGCGGTTGGCGAACGTCTGCCGGCGTATCGTGAAGCTCGTCGAACGGGATCCCTCGAAGCTCGTAGGGGTGATCGCGCCGAAGAACGCGGTGAGGCAGCGGTACTTCAAGGGGCTGTGCGACGCTGCCGAGGGCCTCGACCGCAGGGAGCCGACCGTGGAGACGTTCTTCGGCTCTCACCGGCCGGACGTGCGATGGAACGAGGGCGGCATCCTCGTCATCAACGCGCAGGCGTGCAAGGGGCTGGAGTTCGATGTCGCGGTGCTCGCGGACATCGACGACCACTATGCGCCCGACACGGACTTTCTCAGGAAGCGATTCTACGTGATGGTCTCGCGGGCCCGCGATCAGGTGCTGCTCACCCGGCAGCGCGGCGGGACGAGTTCGATCGACGGCAGCCTGCCGACGGACCCCGGCGTCCTGAGGCGGGAAGAGGTTGTCTAAGAGGAGCAGATGGACAGGCCGAAGCAACCCGTGCTGGGCGGTATCGACAACGACCCTGGGCGGGGCGACGCCACCGATGGAGGTGTCGCGCCGCGACCGGAGAGATCGAGCGACGCTCGACCGGCCAGAGATGCGCCGCGGGTCCCCGCCCCTGGCCCGGTCCCGGAGCGTCGGCGCCCTGAGCAGGCTGCCCCGCGACCGAAGAAAGCGAGCGGCGCCGGCTCGGCTCCGGAAGATGATCCGCCGGCCCCGTCTCCCGGCGCGCTCTCCGAGCGTGGCCGCCTCGTGAAGGCTCCCTCGCAACGGAAGGCGGCGAGCGGTGGCCTGCCGGTACCGTCTCCGCCGGCTGCGGCTGTGGGCGCGGCGCCCGAGCACGGTCGCCTCGTCACCAACCACCTGAACCTGTTCCACATGCTCGCGGCCGGCCTCCTCCTGCCTCGAAGCGGGTTTGGCGGGAAGTACTACCAGGACACCCTCGACACCTGCCCGGGCTGGATCCCGCTGTTCACAGGCCGTCCTCCCCGCTCTGCGGTGGACCATTCCACGGCCGAAGCGAGACATCTCAGGCCGTGCCAAGTGGTGGTCTCGCTCAAAGACTGCGCCGGCCCGGCGATGGTCGCGACGCCGGGTGGCGTTGAGCAGCGCGTGTGGCCCCACGTTGGCGACGCCCCTCTCGTCTTCGCCCCCGCGCCGCTGGCGGTCTCGGCCATCAAGGAGATCGTGTTGGTGTCGCGCGATGACGTAACGGCGTGTCGCGAAGCCGCGCAGGACTACGCCAACGTGTCGCTGGACGACTTCACGACGCGCACACTCAAGACTTTCGCGGCGGCCAGGGGCGGCCTACCGTGGCCGCCGCCGCACGTGCCCCCGGAACGCGACGTCCCGCTCGCGGCGGCCCAGGCCGCCGGCGGCATGCTGGCCATGCTGCGGCTGCTGGCGAACCGGGACCCCGGCGCGATCCTGGCGGGCGGCGAGCCCCTGGGCTTGGCCGGCTGCCGGGCCGCGTTCGACCCCCAGGATGAACTGCCGTCCCGGCTGCCGGCGACAGTTGCGGCGTTGCCAGTCTGGATGCGGACCGGGCTCTCCCCCGCCCCGCCGGGGGGCGGCCTGCCCGACATCGACCGCGGCGACGCCGGGCGACTCTTCTGGGGCGCGGTCGACACCCTCGCAGCGGGGGCGGACTCGGCCGGCGTCGACGAAGCCAACGCCCGGCTGCTGGACTATCTCGATCGCGAGTCGAGGAACGTCGCCGGCTCGCTTCGGAAGCACGTCGTCGAGCTTCGCGAGACGCTCGAGTCCCTGACCGGGTTGGCGGATCTGACGGCGTCGGACCTGTTCGACCGGTTCACGACGCCGTTTCCCCGGGCGATGTCGCTGTTGTTCCTGCGGTCGACCTGCGCCGACCTGCTGGCGTTCGAGCACGAAGCGCTGACCGCCGAGGACCGGCTGGCGGCGGCGCTGCTGTTCGGGGCCCGCGCCGGCTGGCTGGCGTTGCCGCTGCCGCTGCGCGGCGGGGCGGCGGTTTCGACCGCCGTCTCCCACCGTATGGCCGCGCTGGCCCATCGGCTGGCGGACACCGGCTTCGAGCTGGGGCCGGCCCCGCCGCGCCCGAAGCCGCTCGCCGAGCTGTTCGCGGGCGAGTGGAACGCGCACCAGGAGAAGGCCGCGGTCGAGCTCGCGCGCCGGCAGAAGTGGACCGACTGCCTGCAGACGCGGGTGAAGCTGGGCGCGGGAGAGTATGCGTTGAAGGTCACGGGCGGCGGGATCGAGATCCTCTTTCCGGGCGAGGCGCGCGCCGTCGGGACCGGGGTGGACCGTACGCGATTCTCGATGCGGCTGGCGGAGACCTCCGTCGACCCGGAACACGAAGCGGCGGTCGCCGACATGCTGGCGGACGGCGTTGCAGCACCGCCGCGCGGGCGCCGCCCCTGAACCGCGGCTCTCGGGCCGTGGGTCAGGCTTCGTGCAGACCCTCGACCCGGCCCTTCCATGGCGAACCGGCGACCCGCTTGACGAACGGTTGGTCCGCCGTAACCAACCGTGTACCTTCCCTTTCGGCCAGGGCGAGGTACAGGCAGTCGTAGACCGGGTGGCTCAGCGCGCACGCCATCTGGAACGCCGATTCGTGCAGTCCGTTCGTGGGGACCAGCGACTCGAACCAGTGCGGCAGCGTCTTCAGGAACGCCTCCCCCTGCGTCCGCGGAATCTCCCCGCTGATGACTCGTCGCCAAGCCGCGTTCGCGCATTCGACCAGGATCATGTCGGGTGCGATGAAGGAGGCGTGCGAGGCCGCCAGGGCCCGCGCCTTGGCCGACAGGTCCTCCGCGAAGAACCACTTGCAGGCGACGCTCGCGTCGATGACCAGGGTCATCGGCTGTCGCGATCCTGGCGGAGCAGCGACACGCTGTCCTCCAGCGGGCCGGGGGTCATGGCTCGGATGCGGTCGGTCTCGGCGAGCAGCGCGGCTCGGTCGGGCCGCGTCGCGCGCGTCAGGATCAGCCGCAGCTCCCGCTCCAGGGACCGGCCGTTCCGTCTCGCCCGGAGCTTCAACCTTGCCACGACTGCCGCATCGAGGTTGCGCACGATCACCTGCGACGGGCCGTCGCCCGGGGTGCGCGGCGGTGGGGATGGGCGACGGCTCCGCGTGAATCGGATCCGTTCCGCCTCGAGGTCGGGACCTCCGGCCGTCCTCCAGCCCGCCCGCATCCAGCTCGCGGCCTGTACGTGGGTCTTGTCATTCGCCCACCACGACTTATAGTTGTTGGCGCGCCTGGCGCTGCTCGGGAGTGAACGACGGATGATCGCTTCGACGTCGCCAAAGGTCAGCGTGCAGGAGTCGCCGGGTTGTCCCGCCAAGTAGTCTCGGAGCGGGTCGTACATGCCCATGGTCGTCCCCTTAAGTGGAATTGTGATAAGTGAATGATATCATCCCCGGCGCTCCCGGGTCGCCCGCCGTCCGTGCCGGCACCGATCGCGATGTGGCTCTGGCGCTGGAGCGCGATCGGTCTCATTGCGGGAGTCAAGGGTGCCGTGACGGATCTCGCCGACGTGCAAGCTCGGTGACAGCGTCGATGTCTGGCGACTCCCCACCCGAGGTCACCGCCGACGAGGCCCGGCGGCGCATCGCCGACCTGCGCCGCGACCTCGTGCGCCACGAGCACCGCTACTACGTCCTCGACGACCCCGACATCAGCGACGCCGAGTTCGACGCCCTCATGCGCGAGCTCGAGCGGTGGGAGGCGGCTTTCCCCGATCTCGTCACCCCCGACTCGCCCAGCCGGCGCGTCGGCGGGACGCCGCGCGAAGGGGTCGAGAAGGCCGCCCACTCGTCGGTGATGCTCAGCCTGGAGAACGCCTTCGACGACGCCGAGCTCCGCGACTTCGACCGCCGGGCTCGCGAGCTGGCCGGGGCCGAGACCCTCGACTACGTCGGCGAGCTCAAGCTCGACGGCGCCTCGATGGCCGTCCGCTTCGTGTCGGGCCGGCTCGACCTGGCGCTGACGCGGGGGGACGGCGTCGAGGGCGAGGTGATCACCCCGAATGCCAGGACCCTGCGGTCGCTGCCGCTGTCGGTCGATCCCGCCCCCCTGCGGGAGGCCGGGGTGCCGCCCGACTTCGAGGTGCGCGGCGAGGTGGTGATGCCCCGCGAGGCGTTCGCCCGGCTGAACCGGCGGCAGATCGAGGAGGGGAAGCGGGCCTTCGCCAACCCCCGCAACGCCGCCGCCGGCTCGCTGCGCATGCTCGACGCCGTCGTCACCGCAGCCCGGCGCCTGGACTTCCACGCCTACGCCCTGCTCGTCGGGGGGCAGCCGGTGCTCGACTCGCACTGGCAGTCGCTCCAGGTCCTGAAGCGGCTCGGCTTCAAGGTGGCGGCCGAGCGCGAGAAGCTCTCGGGCGTCGACGCCCTGCCGCCGTTCCGCGACCGGTGCATGGCGCGCCGCGACACGCTGCCCTACGACATCGACGGCGTCGTGTTCAAGCTCGACGACACCGCCCTGTGGCGCCGGCTCGGGGCGACGTCGAAGTCGCCGCGGTGGGCCATCGCCTGCAAGCCGGCCGCGCAGCAGGCGGAGACGGTGGTCGAGGACATCGACGTGCAGGTGGGGCGGACCGGCGCCGTCACCCCGCGGGCGCGGCTGCGGCCGGTCGAGGTCGGGGGGGTGACGGTGTCGCGCGCGACGCTGCACAACGAGGACGAGATCGCCCGGCTCGGCCTGCAGATCGGCGACCGCGTGGTGGTGGAGCGCAGCGGCGACGTCATCCCGAAGGTGGTCCGGGTGTCGTCCGAGGGAGCGGATCGCCGCCCGTTCCGCATGCCCGCGGACTGCCCGGTCTGCGGCTCGCCGGTGGTGCGCGAGGGCGAGGAGGTGGTGGCGCGCTGCGTCAACGCCAGTTGCCCCGCCCGGTTGAAGGAGTCGATTCTCCACTTCGCCCACCGCACCGCCATGAACATCGACGTCCTCGGCGACTGGCTGGTGGGGGAGCTGATCGGACGGAGCCGGGGCGGCGACGCGGACCCGGAGCCCGGGCGGGGGCCGGGCGACCGGGCTCGGGTGCAGGGGATCGCGGATCTCTATGAGCTGAAATCGGAACAACTCGCGGGCCTCGAGAAAGAGGCCACCGTTGGCGAGGATCGGGCGGCGGCGCTGGTCGAGGGCCTCGCCCGCGCGCGGGCCGATCTCACCCCCGGCCGTGTGCTGCACGCCCTGGGGATTCCGGGGCTCGATGCGAAGAAGGCGGAGGAGCTGGCGGCGGCGATGCCGGACCTCGGTCGGCTGGCCGCGGCCGACGCCGGGGACCTGGAACGGGTACGGGGGATCAGCCCGCGACACGCCGAGTCGATCCGCACGTTCTTCTCCGAACCCGCCCACCGGCGATTCGCGGAGCTGGCCGGCCGGTTGGCGTCCGGCATGGAGCGGGAGAAGGACGCGCCCCTGGCGGACGCGCCGCCGACCGGGGCGTTCACGCGAGCCCTCCGCCGTTTCGTGCAGCGAAGCGTGGCGGGGGTCCGGGGGATCGGTCCCGGATTGGCTGGCAAGCTGGTCGACGTCGGCCTCGTCCGCGGCCCCCGCGATCTCTACACCCTCGAGAGCGCGCGGGTCGCGCAGGTCCCCGTCCGCATCAAGCTGGGGAAGAAGTCGGCGGACAAGGTGATCGAGGGGATCAATCGCTCGAAGAGCGCCGCCCTGGGCCGGCTGGTCTACGGGCTCGGCATCCGGCACGTCGGCGCCCGGACGGCCGAGCTCCTGGCCTCGCACTTCCGCAGCCTGACTGCCCTGGCCGAGGCGTCGGCGGAAGACCTGGAGGCGGTCGAGGAGGTCGGCCCGACCATCGCCGAGTCGGTCCGGACGTTCTTCGCGGCGGAAGGGAACCGGGCGCAGATCGAGCGGCTCCAGCGGGCCGGGGTGGACCCTGTCGTGGAGACGCCGATCGCGGGAGACGACGATGCGCCGCCGGCCCTTGCGGAAAGGACATTCGTCCTGACCGGCACGCTGGAGGCGATGACCCGCACCGAGGCCAAGGCCCGCATCGAGGCTCTGGGCGGGCGGGTCGCGGGCTCCGTCAGCCGCAGCACCGACTACGTCGTGGCCGGCGAGCGCCCGGGCTCGAAGCGGCAGAAGGCGGAAAGGCTGGGCGTGGCCGTGATCGACGAGGCGCGTTTCAGGGCGATCCTGGAGGATGGCATCGCCGCCGCGGCCGAAGCCGCGCCGTCAGCCGCACCGAACGACTCGGGCCCCGTGCCGCCGGTGGAGCGCCGGGGGAGCGACGCCGACGGCGCTTGATGGCCGCATGGCCGATCCGGGTGAGTTTCGACTGCGCGTCGTGTCTCCACCCGCTCGCGGATCACGGACTGGATATAATCGGACCGTTCAGGATCCGATGCACAGAGGAGAGCCAGTGTGACGAGCAGACGTCCCGGCTTCGGTGTGCTGTGCGCCGCGGTTGCGCTCGGCGTCGCGTCTCTGTGGCCGGTGGCGGCGACGGCCCAGGAGCGGTACACGCGGGCGGAGGAGGACGAGTTCCACCGCGCTTCGACCCGCGCGCTGGCCCACGGCGACTACGACGAGGCGCGGGCCCTGGCGGGGGAGCGGGACCCCGCCGCCCCGTCGGCGGCGGCGCTGCTGGCGCGGCTCGACGTCCTGCGCGGCGATTACGAGGCGGCCGAGGAGCGGCTCGCCCCGGTCGCGGAAGCGAACCCCGTCAGCGCGGCGGGGCTCGAGCTGGCGCTGCTGCAGCAGTACCTGGGCCGGCGGGACGAGGCGGCGGCCCGGTTCCGGGTGCTCGTCGACCGGCTGCAGCGCTCGCCGGACGCCGTCGACCTGTACCGGGCGGCCCGGGCCGCGCGGGCCCTCGGCCGTTACCGTCAGGCCAACGCGCTGTTGCGGAACGCGGCCGGCATCGCCCCCGACGACCCCGCGATTCAGACGTTGTGGGGCGACCTGTTCGGCGAGAAGTACGATCAGGCGGAGGCCTCGCAGTCGTACATCGCGGCGCTGGAGATCGACGAGGAGTGGGCGCCGGCGCTCCTGGGGATGGCCCGCGCCCTCGCCGACACCAACCCCCCGGCCGCGAGCGCCTCGGCGAGCCGGGCCGTCGAGGTCGACCCCGAATACCTGGACGCGCATCTGTTCCTCGCCCAGCGCAGCTTCGACGACCGCGACCACGAGGCGGGCCGCGCGTCGCTCGAGCGCGCCTTCGCCATCAACGACCGGAGCCTCGAGGCGCGGTCGTTGCGGGCTGCCGTCGCCTACGTCGAGGATCGGCTGGACGACTTCGAGGCGGAGGTGCAACGCGTTCTCGAGTTCAACCCGACCTACGGCGAGGTCTATCGGGTCGCGGGCAACCTCACCGCCCGCCACTACCGATTCGAGGAGGCGGCGGCCCTGGTGCGCCGGGGCCTGGCCATCGATCCGGCCAACACGCGCGCCTACGCCGAGCTGGGCATGCACCTGCTCCGCACCGGCGACGAGGCGGGGGCGCGGCTGGCCCTGGAGCGGTCGTTCGGGGACGACCCCTACGACGTCATCACGTTCAACCTGCTGGAGATGCTCGACACCCTCGACGGGTTCGAGACGTTCGAGGAGGGCGACCTCATCGTCCGGCTGCATCCGGACGAGGCGCCGGTGCTGAAGGACTACGTGATCGACCTCGGCCAGCGGGCCCTCGACGAGCTCTCGGTCCGCTACGGCATGGAGCCGGAGGGACCGATCCTCATCGAGGTGTTCCCGCAGCACGACCACTTCGCGGTGCGGACGCTGGGCCTGCCCGGCATGATCGGGGCGCTCGGGGCCTGCTTCGGCAGGGTGGTGACCCTCGACTCGCCCCGCGCGCGAAGCCCCGGCGATTTCAACTGGCAGTCGACGCTGTGGCACGAGATGGCCCACGTCATCGCCCTCCAGATGTCGAACCAGCGGGTCCCGCGGTGGCTGACCGAGGGGCTGTCGGTGTACGAGGAGAAGCGGCTGCGCGCCGACTGGGCCCGCGACCAGGACCTCGAGTTCGCGACGGATCTCAACCGGGGCGACGTGCTTTCGCTGCGCGATCTGAATTCCGGCTTCTCGCGGCCCGACAAGATATCCATCTCGTACTTCCAGGCCTCGGTGCTCGTCGAGCACATGATGGACGAGTACGGCGAGTCGACCGTCTACGACCTCCTGCGGGCCTACGGGGAGGGCCTCGACACCGAGGCGGCCCTCGACCGCGTGGGGCTGAGCTTCGACACGCTGCAGGCGTCGTTCGACGCCTACCTCGAGGTCCGGTTCGGCGCGTTGCGCCGGGCCATGGAGAACCCCGAGCAGCCGAGCCCGGGAGCCGCGGGCGCGCTCGTCCGGCGGCTGGGCGACCCGGATGGGCCGCCGAGTCCGGGGGCGCCGGGCCGTGAGCTCGAGGGCGAGCCCCGGCTCGAACGCCTGCGCGAGCTGGGCGAGGAGCATCCGGGCAGCTATCCCGTCCAGATGTCGCTGGGCCACGCCCTGTGGGCCGACGGCGACCTCGAGGCGGCGCGGGCCGCGTTCGAGCGGGCGGCGGCGCTCGCGCCGATGGCCACCGGCGACGGCAGCGCCGACCTGCCGCTGGCCGCCATCGCCCTGGAGCAGGAGGACCGGGAACGGGCGATGGGGCACCTCGAGGCCCACCTCGATCACGACCATCGCGCCCTCGACGCGGCCCGGCGGCTCGCCGTGCTCGCGGAGGAGGCGGGTGACGACCGGCGCCGGCGCCGCGCCTACGAGCTGATCACGGCGCTGGACCCGTTCGACGCCGAGCCCCACCAGTCGCTCGGCCGCCTCGCGATGGTCGCCGGCGACACCGCGACGGCGGTGCGGGAGTTCTCGATCGCCCTCGCGGCGGGGCCCGTCGATCGGGTGTCGGCCCACGTCGATCTCGCGGACAGCCACCTGGCCGCCGGCGACATGGACGCCGCGAGGCGGCAGGTCATCGCCGCCCTCGAGATCGCCCCGACCTACGAGCGCGCCCAGGAGATGCTGCTGGATATCGTGGGGGCCGGCCTGTGACGACGGGCCCCGCCGTTCTGCGGCGCGAACTCCCGGCGCTGCTCCTGGCCGGCCTGACACTCGCGGGCGGGACCACGGCCGCCGGCCAGCCGCCGGGCGCGGTCATCACCGACATCGACGCGGCGCCGCCGACGCCCCAGCTCGACGGCCTGGAGTGGACCTTCGTGCGCATCCGCTACAGCTCGTGGGAAGAGCAGTTGCGGGCCTTCCGGGCGCGGTACTGGAGCGACCCCTGGGCCATCGACGGCCCCGCGGCCGAGCAGAACCTGTCGCGGCGGCTCGGGCGGGTCACCTCGATCCGGGTCAAGGACCCGGTGGTGCTCACCCTCGCGGACGAGCGGCTCTGGGAGTACCCCTGGATCTACTTCGTCGAGCCCGGGAACCTGCGGCTGAAGCCGGACGAGGTCGGGGTGCTGCGGGAGTTCCTGCTGCGGGGGGGCACCGCGACCTTCGACGACTTCCACGGGCCCGTCGAGTTCGCCACCGTGCAGAAGGAGCTCCGGCGGGTGTTTCCCGACCGGGAGATCGTGAAGCTCCCGCTCGACCACCCCGTGTTCAGCGCCTTCTACCGGCTCACCGAGTATCCGCAGATTCCGGGGCTCGGGTCGTTCTTCAACGGGGTCACGTGGGAGAAGGGGGGCGTCGAGGCGGGGCTGCACGCGATTCTCGACGACGACGGCCGCGCCATGGTCCTCCTCAACTTCAACACCGACATGGGCGACGGCTGGGAGTGGTCGAACGCCGAGGACTACCCCGGCTACATCCAGTACACCGCCCAGGCCTACCGCATGATGATCAACGAGGTCGTCTATGCGCTCACCCACTGACGCGCCGGTCGGGGCGCATGGCTGACGTGCCGGCCGAAGGCGTCAACGCCGCCGGGACCTCTCCCGCTCCACCGGCCGGCCTCTCCGCCGCGGCCGAGGCGGCGGCGGCCGGGGCGCGGGACCTCGCGCGCAGCCGCGAGCGCATCCTGGGAGAGCTCCGGCGCGTGATCGTCGGGCAGGACGAGGCCATCGACCTCGTGCTGACCGCCCTGTTCACCGGCGGGCACTGCCTGATCACGGGGGTGCCGGGGCTCGCCAAGACCCGGCTCATCAAGGCCCTCGCCGACATCCTCGACCTGCCCTTCAAGCGCATCCAGTTCACGCCGGACCTGATGCCGGCCGACATCACCGGCACCGAGATCCTCGACGAGTCGGGCGGCCATCGCACCCTGACCTTCAGCGAGGGGCCGATCTTCGCGCAGATCATCCTCGCCGACGAGATCAACCGCACGCCGCCCAAGACGCAGGCGGCGCTGCTCGAGGCGATGCAGGAGCACCACGTGACGGTGGCGGGGCACAGCTATCCGTTGCAGCGCCCGTTCTTCGTCCTCGCCACCCAGAACCCCATCGAGCTCGAGGGCACCTATCCGCTCCCCGAGGCGCAGCTCGATCGCTTCATGTTCAACGTGGTCATCCGGTACCTTTCCGAGGACGACGAGGTCAGCGTGGTGACCGCGACCACCGGCGACGAGGAGCCCCGGCTCGCGCGGGTGCTGAACGGGGACGACATCCTCGCCGTGCAGCATCTCGTGCGGCGGGTGCCGGTGACCGAGGAGGTGGCGCGCTACGCGGTCCGGCTCGTCGACGCGTCGCGGCCCGGGCAGCCCAACGCACCGTCCTTCGTCGAGAAGTGGGTCCGGTGGGGGGCGAGCCTGCGGGCGTCCCAGGCCCTCGTCCTCGGCGGCAAGGCCCGGGCCCTGGTGCGCGGGCGCTACCACGTCTCGGTGGCCGACGTGCGGGCCCTCGCCCGTCCCATCCTCAGGCACCGCATCGTCACCAACTTCTACGCCGAGTCGGACGGCGTCGACGCCGACGACGTCGTCGACCGTCTGCTCGAGACCGTGCCCGCGCCGGCCAGCGGGATGTGAGCACGGCCATGCCTGGCCCGCCAATCGTCGCCTTCGGCTCCGCTCGGCGCCCGACCAATCCTGCAGCAGCCCGCACCGTTCCCACGGCGCAGACTCCTGGCGCGGCGTCCCCCGAGCTGTCGCTGCTCGACCCCGCCGTCGTGGCCCGCATCGGGTCGCTCGAGATGATTGCCCGGGCCGTGGTCGAGGGGTTCCTCGTCGGCCTCCACCGGAGTCCGTTCAAGGGGTTCAGCGTCGAGTTCAGCGAGTTCCGCCCGTACGTGCCGGGGGACGACCCGACCACCATCGACTGGAAGCTGGCCGCCCGCCGCGACCGCTACTACGTCAAGAAGTTCGAGGAGGAGACGAACCTCGAGTGTCACCTCCTGCTCGACGTCAGCGCGTCGATGGGCTACGGCTCCCACGCCGTCAGCAAGCTCCGGTACGGGTGCTTCGTGCTCGCCGCACTCGCCTACCTCATGCACCGCCAGCGGGACGCGGTCGCCCTCACCCTGTTCGACCACGAGGTGGTGGACGCGCTGCCCGCCGGGGCCCGGAGCGGTCATCTCCGCCGGATCCTGGCGCGGCTGAGCCGGGCCGAGGCGGGGGCGCGATCGGACGTGGCCATGCCCCTCCACCGGCTCGCGGCGCGGATGCGGCGCCGCGGCCTCGTGGTGCTGGTCTCGGACCTCCTCGACGACCCCGCGGGCATCGTCGAGGGGCTGAAGCACCTTCGGTTCAAGGGGTCGGACGTCCTGGTGTTCCAGGTCCTCGATCCGGCCGAGCTGACGTTCCCGTTCGAGGAGGCGGCGAGGTTCCACGACCTGGAGTCGGCCGACGAGGTGCCGGTGGTGCCGGCCCGGGCGCGCCGGCGCTATCTCGCGGAGATCGAGGGTCTCGTCGCGGGCTATCGCGATGCGCTCCGCCCCGCCGACGTCGACCACCACCTGCTG
Source organism: Vicinamibacterales bacterium (assembly GCA_965215105.1). Classification (GTDB taxonomy): domain Bacteria; phylum Acidobacteriota; class Vicinamibacteria; order Vicinamibacterales; family UBA8438; genus JAJEEA01. The sequence continues at coordinate 2,103,497 of OZ244051.1, read as the reverse complement.
CGCACCGACCGTTCCCTGGACGCGGCCCTCCTCGCGTTCCTCGCGGCGCGCGGGCGGAGGCGGTGAATGACGTTCCTCACGCCGGCGTTCCTGCTCGGGGCCCTGGCCGCCACGGTGCCCATCGTGCTGCACCTCCTGCGGCGCGAGCGGCTGCCGCGGGTGCCGTTCAGCGACGTGCGGCTGCTGCGGGGCGCGCGGTTCGAGCAGACCCGCCGGCAGCGCCTGCGCGAGCTCCTGCTCCTCGCTCTCCGGGTCGCCGCCCTGCTGCTGCTTGCGCTGGCGTTCGCGCGGCCGTTCGTCCCCGACCCCGGCGGGACCGGGGAGGGCGCCACGGTGGTGCTCGTCGACACGTCCTTCAGCGTTTCCGCGCCCGGGCAGGCGGCCGAGGCGCGGGCGCTGGCCCACGCGGCCGTCGACGCGGTCCCCGGCGGGCAGCTCGTGGGGGTGGTGGCGTTCGACGACGCCGCGCGGGTGGTCGCCCCGCTCGCCCTCGCGCGCGCCGGGGCCCACGCCGCCGTCGACGGGCTGTCGCCGCGGCCGCGCGCCACCCGCTACCGGGAGGGGCTGGCCGCCGCCTCGGCCCTGATCGGGGACCGGCCGGGGCGGGTGGTGGTGGTGACGGACCTGCAGGCGGGGGGCTGGGAGGCGGGCGCCGGCCGCCTCTCGCCCCACGTCGAGGTGGAGACCCGGCGCGTGGCCGCGCCCACCGGGAACCTCGCGGTCGTGGGCGTCGAACGGGAGCCGTCGGCCACGGCGGTCCGGCTGTCGCGATGGGGGGATGGCGGGGAGAGCATCCGGCTCACCCTCGAGGTCGACGGCGAGGTGGTCGACGAGAGCGTCCACCGGGTGGCGTCCGGCGAGTCCACTATCCGGCGCCCCGTCGTCCTGCCCGCGTCGGGCGTCGTGACGGCGGCGGTCTCCGACCCGCGGGGGTATCCGGCCGACGATCGCCGCTACCGCCGGCTGGAGCCGGCGGCCTCGGCCGCGGTGCTTCTGATCACCGACGGCAGGGGGCGTCCCGAGCTCTACCTGGAGCGGGCGCTCGTCCCCGGAGACGGGGCGGGCGGGTTCACCGTCGCCATGGCGGCCGCGGGCGACCTCGGGCGGCCGGACCTGCTGGCGCAGGCGGCGGTGGCGGTGCTGGCCGGGGTCCGCGGCCTCGACCGCGCCGGGCGGGAGGGGCTCGCGAGGTTCGTGCGGGGCGGGGGCGGACTGCTCGCGGTCGACGGCCCGGCCGCCGCCGCGGCGGCGAGGGCGGGGTTGCTCGGCGGCGGGGTCGACCCGGGGGCCGCCGCGGTCCGCGCGCACGGCGAGCCCCTGGCCCTGGTGCCCACGGATCGCCGCCATCCGCTGGTCCGCGCCCTCGGGGGGCTGGCCGGCCGGCTCGGCCGGTCCCTGTTCGCACGGACGGCGCGGCTCGACGCCGCGACCGGCGGGGTGGTCCTCTCGTTCACCGACGGCGCCCCCGCGCTGGTGGAGCATGCCGCCGGCGCCGGGCGCATCCTCGTCTTCGCGTCGGACCTTCGCAACGAGGGCAACGACCTGCCCCGGCGGCCCGAGTTCGTGCCGTTCGTGCACGAAGTGGTGGGCTACCTGGTGGCCAGACCGGCGCGGCCGCGGGAGCTCGTCGTCGGCGCGGCCCCGCCGGGCGCCAAGGGCGTGCCCGGGCCGGCGCGACTGCCGGGCGAGGCCGGCCCCGTCGTGCTGAACGTCGACACCCGGGAGTCGATGTTCGAGCTCCTCACCGACGAGGCGTTCCGGGCGTCTGTCGGCCGGTTCGCCCCGGAGTCGGGGGCCGGGAGCGACGAGGCGCCGCCTCCCGAGGGGGCAGCGCCTCCGGAAGAGGCGGCGCAGGGTCTCTGGCGCTACCTCCTGATGGGGATGGCCCTCGTGCTCGTCGCCGAAGGCCTGCTGGCTGCCCGGACCCCGTAGCAGCCGGCGCCGCGCCCGGTTGCCGCCGCCGGGGACGGGTGAGACAATTGGCGCCATGGCTGACGGACACGGGGCAGAGCTCCGAATCGCCTTGACCCGGGTCCGGCGCCGTTGGCTGGCCGCCCGGTGGCTGCAGGGTCTGGCCCGCGTTGCCGGCGGCGTCTGCGTCGGCCTGCTCGCGGTCATCGGGACCGAGCTGCTGCTCGCGCCGCCGGACGTCCCGCTGCTCGCGACGGCGGCCGCCGCGCTCGCGGCGGCGGTCGCGTTCTCGGCCCTCGTGCTGTGGCGGCTCGGCCGCCCGCCGTCGGACGAACGGGTCGCGCGGCTCGTCGAGGAGCGGTGCCCCGAGCTGGAAGATCGCGTGGCCAGCGCCGCTGCCCTGGCTGCGGCCCGCCCCGCCACCGGCTTCGAGGAGCTGGTGGTCGCCGACGCCGCCGAGCGCCTTCGCCGAATCGACGTCGCCCGGGTCGTCACGCCGGCGCGGCTCCGTCGCGCCGCCACCCGGGGCCTGCTCGCCCTGGCCGCGCTCGCCGCGGTCGCCGCCCTCGGGTCCACCCCTCTCGGCCGGATCGCCCGCACCGCCTGGCTGCACGCCTCGCCGGCCGTCGCGGAGCTGGCGGTGGAGCCCGGCGACTTCCGCCTCGTGGCCGGCCAGCCCTTCCGGGTCCGCGCCCGGTTCGAGGGCGGCGGAAGCTCGGCGGCCCGGACCCCGCCCGTTCTGTCGGTGCTCGACGGCATGGCCCCGCGCGACGTCCGCATGCGGCCGTCCGGCGGCGGCTACCTCGCGGAGTTCCCGTCGGTGACCCGCAGCTTCCGGTACCGGGTGGGGGCGGCCGCGTTCACGTCGCCGGACTACTTCGTCGAGGCGCTGTCGCCGCCGCGGGTCATGCGCATCGACGTCGAGTACGTCTACCCGCCCTTCACCGGTCTCGCGCCGCGATCCGAGGAGGACGGCGGCGACCTGTTCGCCCCTGCCGGCACCGCCGCCAGGCTCGTCGTCCACACCGACAAGCCGGTCGTCGAAGGGGCGCTGGTGCTGTCGGACGGCCGTCGGGTGGCCCTGGCCGGCCTCGGCGACGCCCGCCGCGCCGCGACCCTCGTCGTCGAGGGCGCCGGCCGGTACCGCGTGCGGGTCGTCGATGCCCATGGGCTGTCGAACCGGGACGCGGCCGACTACCTCATCCGCGCCACCGTCGACCGCCCCCCGGCGGTGCGGGTGCTGCGACCCGGCGGCGACCGGGAGGTCACGCCGCTCGAGGAGGTGACCATCGAGGTGCGGGCCGACGACGACCACGCGGTCGAGCGCGTGGACCTGGTCTACACGGTCGTCGGCCGGGCCGAGCGGACGCTACCGTTCGACGTCCCCGAGGGGGCCTCGGCGGTGACGGGGGTCCGCACGTTCTTCGTCGAGGACCTCGCCGTCGAGCCCGGCGACGTCGTCACCTACTTCGCGCGGGCGCGCGACTCCGGCCTAGGCGGCGTCTCGACCGAGGCGCGCTCCGACCTCTATTTCCTGGAGATCCGGCCCTTCGACAACGAGTTCGAGGAGGCGCTGAGCCAGGGCGGCCTGGGGCCGCAGGCGGCCGAGATCGGCAGGCTGGTGGCGCTGCAGAAGCAGATCGTGGTGGCCACGTGGCGGCTCGACCAGGAGGCGGAGGGCAGGAGCGACGACGACGTGCGGGCGGTGGCGGAGGTGCAGGGCGACGTGCGCGACACCGCGGCCGGAGCGATGGGCGCGATGGGGCGGGGGCCGGGGCGGCGCGGGCGAGGCGCCGCCGGCGATGACGGCCCCGCCGTGCAGGGCCGGGCGATGCGGGCCGCCGTCGAGGCGATGACCGCGGCCGAGGCGGCGCTCACGGCGCTGGACACCGCGTCGGCGATGCCCCACGAGACCGAGGCGCTGAACCAGTTGCTGACCGCGCAGGCGGCGGTCCGGCGCCGTCAGGTCTCGATGCAGCCGGGGGCGGGGTCGGCTGGCCGGCAGGCGCAGCTCGACCTCTCGCAACTGTTCGACCGGGAGCTGCGGCGCGAGCAGGAGACGAGCTACGAGACCGGCCGGCAGCCCGGCGAACCGGAGGACGGCGAGGAGGACGAGGCGCTCGCCCGCCTGCGGGAGCTCGCCCGCCGGCAGGAGCGGGTCAATCGCGACCTCGAACAGACCGCGGAAACGGAAACGGAGGACGAGCGGCGCCGGATGCTCGAGCGGCTGAGGCGGGAGCAGCAGGAGCTGCGGGCGGAGCTCGAGGCCCTCGCGCAACGGCTCGGCGGCCGGCCCGGCGCGGCGTCGTCCGGGTCGCGAAGCACCGCCGGCGAGGAGCTGCGGCGGGCGTCGGAGGAGATGCGGCGCGCCGGAAGCGGCCTGGGCCGGCAGGACGCGGAAACCGCGCGTGGGCACGGGGACCGGGCCGCGGATGTGCTGCGGCGGCTCGCGGAACGCCTGCGGGGCGCGAGCCCGGGCGAGGGGACAGGAGCGCCGGGCTCGCAGGAGAACGAGGCCGGGCAGCGGTTGGCAGCCGAGCTGGAGACCGCCCGGCGGCTGCTCGATCGCCTGCGGGCCTCGGCGACGGCGGACGGCGCGGGTCGCCCCGCGGATGCCGGCGAGCCCTCGGGTGACCGCCCGTCCGGCGGGGAGCCGTCGTCTGCCTCCCGGGATGAGAACGAAACCGGTCCTGCGGGCGAGCGTCCAGACGGGGACGGGAGCGGGTCGGGGCGTCGCACCGCGGACCCGTCGGAACGGTCCGGGCGGGTCGCCGGCGGGTCGCCGGGCGCGGGGCAGGAGGCGGCGGCCGAGCTGGCGCAGCTTCCCGAGCTGCTCCGGGCCCTCGGCGAGGCGAATCCCGGTCTCGTCGCCGACCTCGCGCGCTGGGCGCGGCAGTGGCGCAGCCGCTCTGCGCCCGGCACCGACCCCGCGAGGCTGGACTTCGCCCACTGGACGGTGCTTCGCCGCGACCTGATTACCGCCCTGCAACGGTTCGAGAGGGACCGCGCGCGGGAGCTGTCGGACCGTGCCCTCCGGGACCGCTACGCGGGAGAAGCGGGTGATACCGTCCCGGAGCGCTACCGCCGCCTCGTGGAGCAGTACTACCGGTCGCTCGCCGACCCGCGGGCGGCCCCGTGATGCGACTCGCTGCCTCCTGGCCTTGGTGGGTGACCCTGGGGCTGGCCGCGGCCTTCGCCGTCGCCGCCGGTTGGGGCTACCTGCGGCCGCTCGCGACCCTGTCGCGGTGGCGCCGGGCATCGTTGACCGGGCTCCGGTTCGCCGTCTTCCTGCTGATTCTCCTCCTGCTCGCCCGGCCGGTGCGGCAGGAGCCCGCAACCGCGGATCGCCCGGTGCTCGCGATCCTCCTCGATCGGTCGCGCAGCATGGGCATCGCCGACGTGGGCGGCGCGCGCCGTCTCGATGCGGCGGTGGCGGCGCTCCGGGACGAGGTGATGCCGGCCCTCGCCGGCCACGTGCAGATCGACCTGTGGGGGGTCGGCGAACGACTCGAGCCCCTCGATCTCGAGACGGTGCGCGCCGAGGCCCGGTGGAGCGACCTGACCGGCGCCCTCGACGAGATCGAGGACCGCTACGGGGAGCGGCGGATGGCCGGCGTCGTGCTCGTGTCCGACGGCGCCGACACCGGAGCCGGGGTTCCCGACCCTGCGGCCGGGCCGACCGTCTTCACGGTGGGCGTGGGCGCCCGCGAGCCCGCCCGGGACCGCGAGGTGCTCGACCTGACGGCGGGCCGGCCGGCTGCGGCGGGGTCGGCGATCGACCTCGCGTTCTCCACCGTCGGCCACGGGTTCGAGGCGGCCCCGTTCGATGTCCGGGTGCTGGAAGACGGCCGGGTCATCCGGGTGGTGACGGTGATCCCGCCGGGGGACGGCGCCGTCACCCGGACCGTCGTCCCGGTGTCGCCCGGGCGGGAGGGCGCGACCCTGTACACGGTCGAGATTCCCGTCGACGGGAGCGAGCTCGTGCCCGCGAACAACGCCCGGAGCGTGCTGGTGCCGCCCCCCGCCCGCCCCCGGCGCGTGCTGCTGGTCGAAGGGGGGCCCGGGTACGAGCACAGCTTCCTGAAGCGCGTCCTGCGCGCCGACCCCGGAGTGGTCGTCGACGCGGTGATCGACAAGGGCCGCAACGACCTCGGCGAGCGCACGTTCTACGTCCAGGGCGCGGCCGGCCGGGCCGAGGCGCTGGCCGGGGGGTACCCGGCGACGCGCGAGGCGTTGTTCCGCTACGACGCCGTCATTCTGGGCAACGTCGAGCCGGCGCGGCTGCGCCCGGCCCGGATCGAGGACACCGCCGCGTTCGTGTCCGAACGGGGGGGCGGCCTGCTCGTCATGGGCGCCCGCTCGTTCGAGGGGCGCGGGTTCCAGGCCACGCCGCTCGAGCCCCTGCTGCCGCTGGCCCTGCGGGAAGAGGGGCGGGCGGGGGTCCTCGGCACCGGCGCGGCCGCCGGCGCGCCGGCGCGCATCGCCCCGACCCCGAACGGGGAGCGTCATCCCGTCATGCGCCTCGGCCGCGGAGTCGGGGAGACGGTCGAGGGCTGGGCGGCGATGCCGGCGCTGGGAGGCGTCGTTCCCCTGGGGCCGCCCCGCCCCGGCGCGGCGGTCCTGGCGGTCGCGGCCGGCGAATCGACGGCCCGGCCCGTCGTCGCGGTGCAGCGCTTCGGGCGCGGCCGCACCATGGTCTTCGCGGGCGAGGCGTCCTGGCGGTGGCAGATGCTGGCCCCCTCGACCGACACCACCTACGAGCGGTTCTGGCGCCAGACCGCGCGCTGGCTGGGGGGCGGCGCGCCCGATCGTGCGGCGCTGCGGGTCGGCGGCGGACGGTTCGCAGGCGAGGCCCTGCGCATCGAGGTCGCGGCGGCCGACGAACGGTTCGCGCCGCTGACCGACGCCCGCGTGCGGGTGCGCGTTCGCGATCCGAACGGCGAGGAACGGGAGCATGCCGCGTCGCCCCGGCCGGGAGAGCCGGGTCGCTACGCGGTGGAGGTCGCACCGGGGGGACGGGGCCCGCATCGGGTGACCGCGGTCGTCGAGCACGCCGGCCGCACCCTCGAGCCGGCGGGCGCCGCGGTGCTGGTGGGAGGAACCGACCCGGAGCTGAGCGAGCCCCGCCGCCACGAGCGGCTGCTGCGGCGGCTCGCGGAGTCCACCGGCGGCCGGTCGTTCGATCTCGGCGGCGCCGATCGCCTCGCGGGCGCGGTGCGGGCCGGTCTCGGCCCGCCGCCCGCCCCGGTCCTGCGCGATGCCTGGGACACCGTGTGGGGCTTCCTGCTGATCGTCGGCCTGCTCGCCACGGAATGGGGCCTGCGGCGTCGGTGGGGGCTGCGATGAGCCGGGTCCGGCGCCGCGGGGCTGATCTTCGCCGGCCTGCTCGCGACGGAATGGGGCTTGCGGCGCCGGTGGGGGCTGCGATGAGCCGGGTCCGGTGTCGCGGCGTCGCGGGGCTGCTCGCGGTCGTCCTGGCCGGCGCGATACCGGTCGCCTCTTCGGCGCAGGATCGGTACGCGTTGGTGGTCAGCGGCGCGTCGGGTGGGGCCACGTTTCACGAGAGGCACGCGCAGTGGCGCACCGCCCTCGTCGCCGCCCTGCGCAGCTCTCCGCGGTTCGACGACGATCACCTGATCGTGCTCGCCGAGACCCCCGGCCCCGGCGTGGGACGCGCGTCGCGCGCCGGCGTGCGGCAGGCCCTGGACCGCCTGGCCGGCCGCATGGGCGAAGACGCCGTGCTTCACGTCGTCCTGATCGGCCACGGGTCGTTCGACGGCGTGGACGCGAAGTTCAACCTCGTCGGCCCGGACCTCGAGGCGCGCGAGTGGGACCGGTGGCTGCGGGAGCTGCCGGGGCGGCTCGTCTTCGTCAACACCAGCAGCTCGAGCTTTCCGTTCCTCCGGCGGTTGTCGGGGCCGGGCCGCACCGTCGTCACCGCGACCGAGTCGGCGGCGCAGCGCTACGACACGGTGTTCCCGGAGTTCTTCATCGGCTCGCTGACCGACGCCGCCGCCGACGGGAACAAGGACGGCCGCGTCTCCGTGCTCGAGGCCTTCGAGTTCGCCGGCCTCGGCGTGCGGGAGTGGTATCGGCGACGGGGACGGCTGGCGACGGAGCGTCCGCTGATCGACGACAATGGCGACGGCGTCGGCCGGGAAGCCGGGCAGCCGGGCCCGGACGGGCAGGCGGCGGCCCGGCTCCATGTCGGCGCGGGTCCCGCGGCCACGCTCCCCCCGTCGACGGATCCGGTGGTGGCGGCGCTGATGGCGCGGCGGGCGGCCCTCGAGGAGACGGTCCACGAGTTGAAGGCGGTCCGGTCGCGCATGTCGGCGGCCTCCTACCTCGAGGAGCTCGAGCGCACGCTGATCGAGCTGGCGCGGGTCTCCCGGCAGATCCGCCGTCTCGAATAGGGCAGGGATTCTCGTTCTCCATGCGTTGTGCAACTTGTGGTACCGAGATAGCCGAGAGGGCGCTGATCTGCTTCCGGTGCGGCGCCGCGACCGCCCGGCGCCGCCGGGAGCCGGCGCGGCTCGGCCGGCGCCGACGTTGGCCGTGGGCGGTGCTGCTCGGGCTCGCGGTCCTGGCGCTGCTCGGCTGGGTGATGTTCGGCGACGCGTGGCGGGAGCGGTTCCGGGAACCGGACCGGGCCCCCGCCGGGCGCTTGCAGCATGACCCTGGGGGCCGTGCGGCGCCCGCCTGATTCGAGGAGTTGAATGGCTCTGCCCAGACTCGACGTCGGTGACGAGCACGGCCGGCGGGTGGTTCCGCTCGACAAGGACCCGTTCACCATCGGCCGGCGGATCGGGAGCGACCTGCACCTGACGAACGGCGACGTGTCGCGCGTCCATGCCGAGATCACCGCCGTCGACGAGGGCTTCCGCCTCTGCGACCGCGGGTCTCGCCACGGGACCTTCGTCAACGACGAGGCGATCACCGAGCATCGGCTCGTTCACGGCGACCGGGTCCGGCTCGGCCACCGGGACGGGGCCGAGTTCGTCTTCCTGTCGGACGAGGACGCCGCGGGGACCGCCCCCTCGGAGCGCGCCGCCGTCGGCGAGATGCACCAGGTGGCGGTGCTGCTGGAGGGCCTGAGGGCGCTGAGCTCGGGCAAGGTGCTCGACGACGTGCTGGCGATGGTCGTCGATTCCGCCATCGCCGTCAGCCGGGCCGAGCGAGGCTTCATCATGCTGGCGGGCGACGACGGCGGGCTCGAGTTCAAGCTGGGGCGCTCGCGCGATCAGGCCACGTTGCCCGGGGATACCTTCCAGACCAGCCGCAAGATCCCGGAGGAGGTCTTTCGCGCCGGCCGCTCGCGCATCGAGACCGACCTGCTCGACGGCGACCTTGCAGATCGGCACATGGGCACCGTCGCCCTCGGCATCCGCAACGTCCTGTGCGTGCCCCTGCGCCTCCTGCGCCACGTCGAGGCGAACGACGCCGCCGCCGAGGACCGGCGCATCGGCGTGCTCTACCTCGACAGCCGCACGAAGGGCGACCTGCTGTCGCCCGATACCGCCGCGACCCTCGACGCGCTTGCCGCCGAGGCGGCGGTGGCCATCGACAACGCGCGGCTCTACCGGGCCGCGGTCGAGAAGGCGCGGCTCGACCAGGAGATGGCCACGGCGGCCGAGATACAGCAGGCCCTGCTGCCGACGCGCAGTCGAACCGGACCGTACTTCGACGCCGCGGCGGAAATGCTGCCGTGCCTCTCGATCGGCGGCGACTTCTTCGAGTACATCGACCTGCCGAACGGGAGCTTCGGACTCGCGCTCGGCGACGTCTCCGGCAAGGGGCCGCCGGCCGCCCTGCTCGGCGCCCTGACCCAGGGCAGCCTGACCGCGCAGACCGCCGTCGCGTCCGGGCCCGCCGACGCCCTGAGCCGGCTCAACGCCGCCCTCGTCCGCCGCGCCATCGAGGCCCGGTTCGTCACCCTGTTCTACGCCCAGCTCGACCCCGACGGCACGCTGACGTTCTGCAACGGCGGCCACAATCCGCCGTTCCTCGTCGACCGGCGCGGCGAGGCGCGCCGGCTCGAGACCGGCGGCATGCCGATGGGGCTCTTCGACGGCCTGCCCTTCACCGAGGAGTCGGTCAGGATGGAGCCGGGCGACTTTCTCGTCCTGTTCTCCGACGGGGTGTCGGAGGCCCTCGATCCGGACGGCAACGAGTTCGAGGACGCCCGCATCCTCGAGAGCATCGCCGGCGCCCCCGGCCGGGAGGCCCCGGTGCAGATGGAGCACCTGCTCGCGAGCGTGAAGAAGTTCACCGCGGGGGCGCCCCAGAACGACGACGTGACGGTGCTGGTGGTCGCGTACCGGGGACCGACGTCGAAGCCCGCGGACGGCCGGTAGGAGTCCTGCGCCGTGGAACGGCGCGGACGCCTGGAGGGTTGGTCGGGCGCCCGGCGGAGCCGTCAGGCGACGATGGGGGGCCAGGCCGGCCCACCGTCCTGCGGGGATCATGACAACACGACATCATGATTGCAGAACATGCTGTCAGCCCGTTCGACTCGTCGCGCGTAAACGGACGCTCGGAATCCGGCGTTTGACGGAATGGAGGCCGAAAGGAGTCCCCCTTGCAGACCACGCCTGCCGGAGTCGTCGTCCGACGTGCGGCGCCGCGGTTGGCGCTCGGCCTCGTCGCGTGGCTCGTGGCGGGGGCGCCCGCCGTGTCGCGCGGCCAGCCGGCGGCGTCCGGTCCCGCCGGCGCGGCCATGGACCGAAGCGCCCCGGCCCCGAGGGGTCGCCGTCGCTCCCTTCCTGAACATCTCGGCGGAGCCCGGCGATGACTGGATCGGCACCGGCATCGCGGAGACGGTGGCGGCCGACCTCGACGGGACCGACGGCGTGTGGGTGGTGGCGCACGAAGCGCTGGCCGCAGACATGGCGGAGGCCGCCTTCGGCCCGGGCGGCGGTGACGAGGAACGGGCGGCGCGCGTCGCCGGCCGACGGCTGGGAGCGGGGTGGCTCGTCACCGGCGGCTACCAGCGGCTGCGGGTCGTGGCCGCCAAGGTTCGACTCGCTCCAGCGCATCACCGCTTGATGTTGCTCGAGCCCCCTGCGGGGCGTGGCATCGTCGTCAACCAAGCCAAGCCGTCGGCCCGGAGGGGCTGCCCTCCAGGATAAGGGGTAGGGGTCGACGGCGCGGATTGCAGCCTCCTATCACCGAGTGGCGTGGCTGGTACGCCGCGGGGGAAGAGTTGCACGTCGAATGAACGGCACGAGACCGGGCAGGGTCGATTCTCGTCCCGCCGAGACGACCTGGTTTTGCGTTCGGCGAGACGGCGTCGCGAAGCAGGGCGGCTGGATGTCCGACGTCTCCCTGAACGACCTGCCGGAAAAGGTGGCTGCGCGCCGCGGGGACGTCGTCGAGGTCTGCGTCGCCCACGACTTCCGACCGGTCGAGCCGGGTCACTTCTCACGGGTGTTCTGCGCGCGCGCACGCGGGACTGTCGGCATGGAGATAGCGTGTCGAGGACGGCCACTCCGCGTCGCGCCGACATCGACCGTCGCGTTCAACCGAGGGTTCGAACGCACGCTGGAGCGCTTTCTGGACGAACGAAACGTCACCGCCGCCGAGCTTGCCGCCCACGGCAGCGTCCGCGCGTTCGCCGCCCGACAGTACCTGCTCGACGTGGGCGAGGAGGGCAGCGACGCGACCGAGCTGTTTCGCGGCGCGCCGCTCGTTTCGCCGGCGCCGTCGGCCGGGGAGGATCGCGCCGCCGATCTGGCTCGGGGCATCGGCGGGTGGATGCTCCGCAACCTCTCGGCGGAAGGCGCGTTGCCATACAAGTACTGGCCCAGCCGGGGGGTGGTCTCCACCGCCGACAATGCCATTCGGCGCTTTCTCGGGTCACTGTCTCTCGCGCGGCTCGGGGAGCTCCGCGGCAGCGCCGAGATCCGCGAGGCGGCCCGGCGCAACCTGCGCGCCAACCTGAGACGCTACTTCAGCAACCTCGGCGGAGGGTGCGGCGCCATCGTCGAATCCACCGGGGCGAAGCTGGGGGCGGCGGCCCTTGCGGCGCTGTGCATCCTGGAGAGCCCGGCCTCGAACGAGTTCTCGACCGAGCTCGGCATGCTGATGGCCGGCGTGAACTCGCTCGCGGACGACGAGCTCGGATTCCGCACCTTCTTCTTTCCCCGGGAGCGCGACGGCGAGAACTGGAACTTCTACTCCGGCGAGGCGCTGCTGTTCTGGGCCGAGGCCGCGCGGCACGGGCTGACGGGCGCTCCGACGCTGGAGCGGTGCGCGGCCGCCTTCGCCCGCTGCCGTGAAAGGCATCATCGAGCCCGGAACCCCGCCTTCGTGCCCTGGCATGCCCAGGCCTGCGCGTCCCTGTTCACGCAGACGGGGAGGACCGAGCTCGCCGACTTCGTGTTCGAGATCAGCGACTGGCTGCTGCCGATGCAGCAATGGGACGGGTTGGCGCCGGACCTGCAGGGCCGCTTCTACGACCCGCGGAGGCCGGAGTTCGGACCGCCGCACGCGGCGTCCACCGGCGCGTACCTCGAGGGGCTCGCGGATGCCCTGGCCCTGGCCCGCAGGCTGGGTGACGGTCGCCGCGTCGCGGCCTACCAGCTCGTGGTCGAGCGCGGGTTGCGGTCTCTGCGGCAGTTGCAGTTCCGGGGCCCCCACGACGCCTTCTATGTTTCGAGGAAGACCCGTGTCCTGGGCGCACTGCGCACCGAGGCCTACGACAACACGGTGCGGGTCGACTCGGCCGCGCACGCGCTCGCGGCGGCCGTGAAGCTGCTGCGGCAGAGGCGACCTCAGACGAGCGGCCGGACGTAGTACCCGCGCCCTGCGGCCGGCAACACGTCGAAGATGAGATGCACTCGCGGCTCGTCGGTCGGATTCCGCGCATCGTGCCGGGCCTGGTTGTCGAACGCCCACAGCTCTCCTTCCCGCATCACCACGGTTTCGTCCTCCGCCGTCAACGGGCTGCCTTCACGGCTCTTCAGCACGAGGTGGAACCGATCGCGTATGCGGTAGTAGGCGCCCGCGTCGACGTGAGGCCGGACCCATCCGCGGGGCTGCAGGGCGACCAGGGTGGCCCGGCCGAGCTCGCCGTCCTGGAGGGCCGCAATGCCTTCGCAGAAGGCCAGCGCCCGCGGAAAGCGTGCGGCGGTCGCGGCCCTGCGACTCTCGTGGACGTCGTTGGCGTTCCTGGCCCCGGGCGGCAACGGCTTCTTCGCAACGCGCAGGAATATGTTCTGCGTATCGCGCTGACATCGAATCTTGCGCTGCCGGCTGGTGTCGGTGAGCCACGTCTCGGGCGCGGCGGCCAGCTCCGACAGGAAGGGCGCGACGTCTATGTCCACCGCGATCCTCGTGAAGCGAGGCGCCTCGTCTCCGGTCCTGGGGGCAGGCAGCGAAATGCTCGCGACCATGGTCGACTCCCGACTCGCTCCGATTCCAACGTCCGGTCAGTGCCTTCGGCCTCCGACTCCAGGCTCGCACCACGTTCTTATAGCACAGGGTAGGGCCACTGCAAAACTTGGGATTGTGATTCAGTATCACTTTCCTTGTCGACACTGAGATTGTGTCGCGGTCACAAGGTTGGAGGGCCGAGGCTTTCATGGTATAAGTCACTAGTGTCCCACATTTTTGGCGATTTTAGGCCCACGTCAGCGACAACTGGGGGTCGGGAGGGTCAGAACCCGGTGGCGACGGCGTCGTGAGAAGATCCAGGAGTGGCCGACGTTCAAACAGGTTGAGCTGGAGCACCTGCAGCATCTTGTAAAGGCTCCAACTCACTCGCATGAGGAACTTGAGATACGCCAACAGCAGGTACATGCACATCGCCACCCACAACTGCGTAAGACCGCGTTCTTCGACCGGCCCACGAACCGCTTCACCTTCAGATGTTGCTTGATCCACTTGAAAAACAGCTCGATCTGCCATCGCGATTTGTAGATGTCCGCAATCGTCTTCGCCACCCACGTCGTGTTGTTGGTCACGAATACGTACCGATTCTTCGTTTCCGGGTCCTTATAGACCACCCGTCGCAGCGGCTCACCATATGCCTTGCGGCCCCGAGCGCTCGTCAGCTCCATCGTCTCGTCGCTGATGACCCCGGTCCCGGGGCGGACGGCGTGCGCTTTCGTGACCCGATACCGCACGCCCCGCTTCAGGCGCGTCACAAAGGTCACGCCCCGCGCCTGCAACTGATGGAACCACTTGAAGTCCAGATACGCGCGGTCCGCCACGACCACGCTGCCGGCCGGAAACTCCCAGATGCGGGCCGCCGTGACGTCGGCGGTTTTGCCGTCGGTCACCCTGACGAAGGTCGGCAGATGGCCGCCGTGATCCAGTCCGACGTGCAGCTTGACGGCCGCCTTCGTGCGTCGAAACGACGCCCACGGGAAGACCGACAGACACAAGTCGATGGTGGACGCATCGACGGAGTACAACTTGTTCCTGAACCGAAAGCCGTGCCTCGGCGCGCGTTCCTGGCAGCGGCTCAACAGGCGTCCGAACAACGCTTCGTAGAGGGTGTACGGCTGCTCGGTGTTGACCCGCGCCAGCGACGAGCGGCTGACCACCGTCCTCACGCCGAGGTGATAGAGCTTGCGCCCCTGGGCGCTGAGGTTGCTCACGATGTCCCGCAGGCTCTGTCGGCCCGTCAACTGCGCCACGCCGAGGGCCACGAACTGCGCCCAGCGGCTCATGACGCGCAGCCCCTGGCCGCACTGGTGCTCGCGCGCCTCGGCGTCGAATTCATGTCTCGGAAGGAACCTGAGGAGTTGCGCGAAGACTGTGTTATGATGGGCCACGGCTTGGATCTCCTGTCTTTTGAATGACTTGAGGGCCAAATCATTCTACCAGATCTGGAAGGTTCAAGCCGCCTCTATTTGAAGGTGTGTGGGACAGTAGTGTGTCCTCCTCGAGCAGGCCCAGAGCCTCGTCTTGCTCTGCCAGGAACTGGCGCATGTCGGTGTTTTGCTGCTCCAGGAGCAACAGTCTCCTCTCCCCCTGCTCGCGCAGAACCTCGCGCAGTCCGATGTTGTCTTGCTCCACCAAGCGCAACCGCCGGTCGAGCCCGGTCAGAGCCTCGCTCCGTTCGTCCAAGCGCCGGCGCAGTCTCCTGTTGTTCTGCTCGGAGCGGTCCTGGGCCTCTCTCTGCTCCTTCAGGCGCCGGCTGTAATCCTCTCCTTGCTCCACCAAGCGCTGGCGCAGGCCCTCGGTGTGATTCCACAACAGTGTCCACGACAGCGCTGGCACCAACGCCAGGGCCGCTGCGAGACCACCGTGAGGTCATAGGCATCCCTTCCCCCTCTCGGCGGGCTTCCCGCCCGTTCTCCTGGCGCGTATCGTTCGCCCCGTTTCGTCCTCCGGCTCAGCGGCCGGCCATCGGCATGTAGTCGCGCTGGTCCTCGCCGACGTAGATCTGCCCGGCGATTTTCGTCGGTATGTGCAGGATCGCCTCGTTGGCTCCGCCGTGGAGGGGCCGTAGAGGGCGGCGGCGCCGGCCATCGCCGCGTAGGGATCAGGGCGGGCCGGTCCGAGCAAATGCGAGTCACTTGTCGCGCCCAATCCACCGTGTCACCTTGTCGAACACGACCACTCGGGCGCGCTGGATCCTGTCCTTGAGCTGCTGCTTCTCGGCTTCGGTGGCATCGAGACGGTCAACCACCTTGTTCAGCAGCGACAGTCCCCAAAGTTCAATTGCGGGTCTCAGCGTCGGTACAAGCCAACGCCACACCACCACCAGCCAAGGACCTGCAACGGAGACGACTCCCCTCCAGGGGTCATCGAGTGTCTGTCCGATGGCGACAATGCCCGTAACGCCGGCTGCGTTGCGTACCGCCCCGTGGGGGTCAGGGCTGGGCGGCGAATCCGGTTGGTCGGCGGCTTGATCTGTCATCATCCGATCGGTACTTCGCAGCCAATTGTTCGGTGGCCTCGATGACCTGGTCGGCGTTCCACTCCCGGCGGGACAGTGCCCGCGGCAGGAAGCTGTGGAACAGGAAGGTGGCGAACACGCTGGCGAAGACGGTTACCCAGCCGGTTCCCAAGCCGATCCGCACCCAGGGTGAGAGATTGTGCGGAGACCACTCGTTTCCGAGGCGCGATGCTGCAGTTTCTGCAATCAACAGGACAAGGCCCCCCAGTCCCATGGCATAAACCACGCACAGGAAGATCGCGAGCGCCGCCGCCACCCTGACTCTCAGACCAGGAAAGCGCAGAAGGTACCAACACGCGGAAAGGGCATTCAGCCGCAACGGTCCCATGAGTGCATTCTGCTGCCGCTGATCCGGCCGTGTCAAGAACCGGCAGCGTTTCACTCCAGCGCGATTACCGCGGCCCGCAGCTCCGTCAGGTGGGCGGCTCGCACCAGGGTCGTCCCCGCCGGCGGCGGCGCGTCGGCCCAGACGGGCGCCCCGCGCCCCGCCGCCGCGTACGCCGTCGCGAGGGCCTCGCGGAGCTCGAGCAGATGCGCGAGCCTGACCGGCGTCACGCCGGGCGTGAGGACGGGGTCCGTCCAGGCGAACGGCGTCAGTGACGCCCTTCTCCGAAGGGCGTCGATGCGCGTCCGCAGCTCCACGAAGTGGACGGCCCTGACCGGCGTCGACCCGGCCCGGATCGGGTCGTCGGTGAACGTCCCCGGCCTCCCCACCGTGGCGGTGAACGACGCGGTGGCGCGCAGGCCGTGCGGGTCGGTCGCGGTCACCCCGATCGTCGTCGTGCCCGCGCCCACCGAAGTGAGGGTCGCGCGGGCGCCGGCCAGGCCCACCGTCGCGACGTCAGGCGCCGACGACGAAACGGCGAAGGTCAGCGCGTCGCCGTCGGGGTCGGCGAACGCCCGCGCAACGTCCAGCGTCAGCATGGCGGGCGGCGCCGGCAGTGACCGATCCGGCAGCGTTCCCACCAGGGCCGGCGGCCGGTTGGTGTCGAGGGACGGACGCTTCCGCCACCGCGCCACGGCCGGGCCGGTGTGGACGAGGACCCCCGCCGCGTGGGCCGGCCCGGTCAGTCCCGAGCCGCCGGCGCCGTAGGCGACGCCCATCGGGTCGTCGTTCCAGGTCTGGCGCGGATTCGAGAAGCGGAGCAACTGCGGACAGGAGAAGAAGTAGTAGTCGCACTGCGTCGAGTAGGCCATGATCGTACGCCAGCGCCTCGTCGAAGGGCCCGGCGCGAGCAAGAGCCCCTGCTGGTTCACGTAGCCGTGCGCCGGATGCGGGTACGGCCCGATCTCATGGTGGAGCCGTTGGTACCTGTCGTGCAGCAGCCCCAGGTTGTGCCCGAGCTCATGCGCGAAGATCCTGCCCGCGCAGAATCGCTGGGTGACGCTGAACGGACCCCGGAGAAGGGCCTTGCCGCAGGACTCGGGTTCCAGCTCGTGGACAATCAGGTGCACGAGGTCCGCCCCGACCCGGTCGCGCAGATCGTGCGCCTCGTCCATGTAGCCGTCGGAAGGATTCGCGAGCCGGCGCAGATCGTCGCCGGTGTCGCCCGACTCGGCGTACTGCACCTCCGACCTCCCCACGAGGGCGATGCGGTGCGGCACCCCGCTCGCTCGAAGGGCCTGGTTGGTCTCGAGGACCATCAGGTCGATCACGGCTTCGATGTTGCCGGACACCGCACGCACGGCCGGCGTATAGACGACCGCGAGGTCGATCGTGGCGTCCGTCGCCGTCTCGCACAGTCGTCCGTGGAACACGATGGTCTCCAGCCAGTCCTCCCAGGCGGCGGGCGCGCACACCGGCGTGGCGAAGACGTCCATCTCGTCGAGACTCGTGTGCCGCAGTTCGGGCGGGAGCGGCCCCGACAGGCCCCAGTTGTACGACAGGTCCATCCGATCGAGCTCCGGCAGGCTTCCCAGGCTGCCGGGGACCCGGCTGGCCAGGGCATTGCAGCAGAGGTTCAGCCGTTGGAGGCGGGTCAGGTTCCCCAGCCACGCCGGCACCGGACCGGTCAACTCGTTCCCCCAGAGCGACAGCCGCTCCAGTCGCACGAGGTTTCTCAGCTCGTCCGGGATGGGGCCGGTCAACCCGTTCCTGTAAAGGGCCACCCTCTCCAGGTTCGCCAGGTTCCCCAGCTCGCCCGGGATGGGGCCGGTCAGCTCGTTCCCCCAGAGCGAGAGCCGCTCGAGGTGCGCGAGGCTTCCCAGCGTGGGCGGCAGGGAGCCCGTCAGGCCGTTCTCGCCGAGCTCCAGCTCCGTGACCCGGCCGGCGTCGTCGGTCGTCACGCCGAACCAGGTGTCCAGGGCCGCCGCCGCCTTCCATTTCGTGCCGTCGGCCAGTCTTCGCCGCCGGTCGCGTCGTACAGCGCTTCCAGCGCCGCCCGATCCGACACGGCGTCGTCCTGAGCCCTCGCGTGGATGGCGAACATTCCCCAGAATGCGGCAGCCGCCAGCGCCGCGATCTGTGCGGGTGCACGACGCCGCGTCCGGCGAAACGTCCCGGTCCCGATACGGCCAGACTGGAAGGGCATTCCGGTCCGGGGTGTCTGCTCTCAGCTCAGCGGCCCGCCATCGGGACGTAGTCGCGTCGGCCCTCGCCGACGTAGATCTGCCGGGGCCGGGCGATCTTGCGGGTCTCGTCCGACAGCAGCTCCTCCCACTGGGCGATCCAGCCGGCGGTGCGGCCGATGGCGAAGAGCACCGTGAACATCGCCGGCTCGAAGCCCATCGCCTGGTAGATGAGCCCCGAGTAGAAGTCGACGTTGGGATAGAGCTTGCGCTCGATGAAGTACTCGTCCTCGAGCGCGATCCGCTCGAGCTCGAGGGCGACGTCGAGGAGGGGATTGCGGCCGGTCACCTCGAAGACCTGGTCGGCGGTGGCCTTGATGACCTTGGCGCGGGGGTCGTACGACTTGTACACGCGGTGGCCGAAGCCCATCAGCCGGCCCTCGCCGCTCTTGACGCTCTCGACGAAGGCGGGCACGTTGTCGGCGCTGCTGATCTTCGCCAGCATGCGCAGGACCGCCTCGTTGGCCCCGCCGTGGAGGGGGCCGTAGAGGGCGGCGGCGGCGCCGGCCATCGCCGCGTAGGGATCGGCGTGCGAGCTGCCGATGCCGCGCATGGCGCTCGTGCTGCAGTTCTGCTCGTGGTCGGCGTGCAGGATGAAGAGCACGTCGAGGGCCCGCTCGAGCACCGGGTCGGGCCGGTAGACCGGCTCGGTCCGCTTGAAGAGCTGGCTCAGGAAGTTGCCGGTGTAGCTGAGCTCGTCGTCAGGATAGACGTACGGCTTGCCGACGCTGTGCCGGTAGGCGTAGGCGGCGATGCTCGGCACCTTCGCGATCAAGCGGATCGTCTGCCGCCGCCGCGACTCGGGGTCGCCGACCGCCTTGGCGTCGGGATAGAACGTCGAGAGGGCGCCGACGGTGCTGAGGAAGATGCCCATGGGGTGGGCGTCGTAGCGGAAGCCCTCCACGAACTTCTTGACGCTCTCGTGCAGCATCACGTGCTGCGACAGCTCGTCCTGCCAGTCCGCGAGCTGACTGGCGGTCGGCAGCTCGCCGTTCACGAGCAGGTAGGCGGTCTCGACGAACGTGCTCTGCTCCGCGAGCTGCTCGATCGGATAGCCCCGATAACGGAGGATGCCCTTCTCGCCGTCGATGAACGTGACCGTGCTCCGGCACGACGCGGTGTTCAGGAACGCCGGGTCGTAGGACATCATCCCGAAGTCGTCCGGGTCGACCTTGATCTGCCGGAGATCGAGGGCGCGGATGGTGTCGTCGACCACGGGGATCTCGTACTGCCGGCCGGTGCGGTTGTCGGTGATCGTGAGGGTGTCAGCCATGTCTGTTCGCGGTCGTTCCTGTCATCGAGGATCGGATCGTGCGGGCCGGGCGTGCGCGGGCCCGCTCCGGTGCGGCCGTCAGGGCTGTCGGTCCGGGTCGTCCCCACCCGCCGCCGTCGCGGCGTCTTCTCCCGGGATCCGATACCGTCCGTCCACCCAGTTCCGGAGGTCCAGCAGCTTGCACCGCTCGCTGCAGAATGGAGCCCATTCGGAATCCGCGGACCGCTCCCGGCAGTAGACGCAGACGGTCTGCCCCATTCCCCTCGTTCCCCGTTGCCGTACGGCGGCCCCGGTCCGGCGAGCCCGGACAATTCTAGTGCCGGAGTCCCGGCCCGTCCAGTGCCGGAGTCCCGGCCCGCGCCGCATGATTCCCGGCCGCGGTTGGGGGCGGAGCGACCGGTCAGACCGCCCCGGAGGGCTCGCCGAGAACGACCGCCGAGGCATCCTGCCGGCGCTGCATCGTGCTTCGGCGCCCCTGGGGCCGCCCGCCCGACGGCCGGGAGTCCGCACGGTAGAACGGCGGGGGACTGCCGGCGGGTCGGTCGGGTGCGCCGAGCTGCGCCGCGGGCGGCGATCGGCGAGCTGTCTCGTCGCGTAGCGTTCCGCCGGGTCCCGCGGGACTCGATGGGGCGTTCCGCGAGGGGTTGCGCGCGTCGAGGCGGCGCGCCGTCGTCAGCCCGCGCCCTGCAGGATCGCCCCCGCGACGCCGCCCCCCAGCACCAGCCACGTGGAGTTGAGGCGGGTGGCGAACAGCAGGACGGCCGCCGCCACCAGGAGCGCCCCCGTCGTCGGGTCGACGATCGTCGATCGGAACAGGCTCCAGGTGACCGCCGCCATCAGCCCCAGCGAGGCCACGACGACGCCGTCGAGGACGGCGCTGGTGACGGCCGAGGCCCGCAGGCGGGGGATGAGAGGCTGCGAGCAGGCCACGAACAGGAACCCCGGCGCGAAGATGCCGAGCGTGGAGAGCATCGCGCCGCTCCACCCGTGCAGCACGTAGCCGATGAAGGTGGCGGTGGTGAAGACGGGGCCCGGCGTCACCTGGCCGATGGTGATGGCGTCGATGAGCTGAGCGTCGCTCACCCAGCCCCAGCGGTCGACGAGGTCCGCGCGGAGGAAGGCGAGCAGCACGTAGCCGCTGCCGAACAGGACCGACCCCACCTTGAGGAAGAAGAGGGTCAGGCGGGCGAGGGTGACGGGCGCCGCGAGGCCCGGGCCGGCGGCCAGGGCCGCCGTCGCCGGCAGGCACGCCGCGGCCAGGGCGGCGACGCCGGGCCGCCCGAGCCGGGCCCCGGCCATGACGATGCCGCCCATGGCGAGCAGGCCCAGCTCGTTCCAGCCCTGGAGGGCCAGCCCCGTCGCGGCCACGCCGAGGACCAGGGTCAGCGGTCCCTTCACCGCGGCCGCCCCGAGCTTCCACAGGGCCTGGGCGACGATCGCGATGATGACCGGGCCGATGCCGTACATCACCCAGCCGAGCTGCGGGGCGTCGCCGAAGCGCACGTAGGCCCAGGCGATGGCGCCCACGACGAGGGCGGCGGGCAGGATGAAGCAGGTGCCGGCGAGGAGCAGCCCGGAAGCGCCGCCGCGCTTCAGCCCGAGGTGGATCGCCATCTCGGTCGAGTTGGGACCCGGAATCAGGTGCGTCGCGGCGAGCAGATCGAGGAACTCGGCGTCGCTCAGCCATCGCCTGCGTTCGACCACCTCGTCCCGCATCATCGCGATGTGGGCGGCGGGGCCGCCGAAGGCGGTGACGCCCAGGCGCAGGAACAGGCCGGCGAGCTCGCGGAGGGTGCTGCCGTGCGTGGTCACGCGGGGATCCTATACCTCACCGCGGCATCGCGATGTGGGCGGCGGGGCCGCCGAAGGCGGTGACGCCCAGGCGCAGGAACAGGCCGGCGAGCTCGCGGAGGGTGCTGCCGTGCGTGGTCACGCCGGGATCCTGTCCCGCACCGCGGCGCGTCCGGAGGGCGAACGCGTCGATCACGGGTCGAGCTGGCGGGGATCGACGATGCGGGCGTTGACGATGCCCAGCTCGACGCGCCGGTTCCTGGCGTGGGCGGCGTCGCTGTCGCCGGTGTCGAGAGGATAGGCCTCGCCCAGGCCCTCCACCGTGAAGCGCTCGGCCGCGAGCCCGGCCTCGATCAGGAAGTCGGCAACGGCGCGGGCCCGTCGTTCCGAGAGGCGCTGGTTGTACTGCCGGTTGCCGCGGGCGTCGGTGTGGCCGCTGATGGTGATGGCGAAGTCCTCCGACGTGAACAGGATGCCGGCGATCAGGGCGAGGGTCTCCCGGCTCTCCGGTCGCAGATCGGCCCGGTTGAAGTCGAACCTGAGGGAGCCCTCGTCGAGGTTCATCACGAGGCCGAGCGCGGTGCGCCGGGTCTCGGCGATTCTGCCCAGCGCCTCGTTCAGCCGGTTCATCTCCCTCTCGGCCGCCTGGCGGGTGGCCTCGGCCTCCTCCATGGCCCGACGCGCCTCCGCCTGGGCGGCGAGCGACGTGGCCTCGACATCGGCGGCCCGCGCGATGGCGGTGGCGGCCCGCTCGTCGGCGTCGGCCGCCTCCTCCCGCGCCGCGTCGGCATTGGTCTCGGCCTGCTCCCGGGCGGCGCGGGCCTCGCGGGCGGACCGTTCCGCGGCGTCGGCCCGCGAGGACTGCTCGCGGGCCTCGTCGGTCGCGCGCTGCTCGGCGACCTGCAGCGTGGCGATCTCCTCGTTCAACCCGTCGATGTGGTCGATCACCCAGCTCGCCAGCAGTCCGATGCCGCCCCCGACGGCCATGGCGAGGACGATCATCGGCAGTTTTCTCTTCCTGCCGCCGGGCGGTCTCCCGCCGCCGGGCGGTTTCTTGCCGACGGGCGCCTTCCGGGGAGATCCGGGCGCGGCTGATGCGGGAGTCTTGGCCATGATCGCCCTCGCTCTGCAGTCGCCATCATTGTCGCGCAGCGGGACGAGAAATCAAGGGGCGGCGCGACCTGCGGTCGCGTTGGGAGTCTCGCTGGCGCGAAACTCCGGCGCCACCTTGCCGCGCGGCGGAAGTCCGGCCAGCGCGCAACTCTGCGGCGCGGGCGGCTAGAGCTCCCGCACCTGGCGGTGGCCGAGCAGGAACAGGGTCGCCACCAGCGACAGGAGGAACCCGTTGACGGCGATGACGGCGGGCGCCGAGAACTGCGCGATGAGGGCTCCGCTCACGAGGCTGCCCAGCGGCATCCCCCCGCGGAACGCCACCAGGTAGATGCTGATGACCCGGCCGCGCAGCTCGTCGGGGACGGTGAGCTGCACGAGCGAGTTGGTCAGCGAGAAGATCATCAGCAGGGCGGTGCCGCCGAGGAACAGCAGCACGTAGCTGGCGCCGCCGATCGGGAGGAGGGCGAACACGGCGACGATGCCGCCGAAGACGATCTGGGTCAGCAGCAGCGCCCGGCCCATGTGGTCGAACCGGCCCAGCCAGGCCACGACCAGGGCGCCGACCACCGCGCCGGCCCCGAACGTCGTCATCATGCGGCTCAGCAGGAGGACGTCGTCGTCGGCGAACACCGGCAGGAAGGCCCGGATCGGCAGGGCCAGCGAGGTCGTCGCGAACGCCAGCGCCGTCAGCCCGAGGAGGGCGCGGCTCTGCCGCACGTAGCGCAGGCCGCTCCCCAGCTCGGTCAGGAGCCGCTGGCGCGTGGCCGGGGCCGGCGGCGGGACCCGCATCAGCCCGAGCACCACGATGACGACCAGGAACGACAGGCTGTTGAGGCCGAAGCAGGCGGCCATGCCGAGCCCCACCATGACCACCCCGCCGATGGCGGGCCCGATCATCTGCGCGAGGTTGAACTGTATCGAGTTGAGGGCGACGGCGTTCGGCAGATGCTGCCGGGGCACGAGGGACGGGACCAGGGACTGGAAGGCGGGTCCGCCGAAGGCCTGGGCGAGGCCGGCCACGAACGACAGCGCCAGGATGTGCCACACCTCCACGACGTCGAAGAACACCAGCGCGGTGAGGGTGACGGCGCTGGCCATCTGCAGGCCCTGGGAGCCCATCAGGAGGTGCCGGCGGTCGTAGCGGTCGGCCACGACGCCGCCGATCAGGGTGAACAGCAGCAGCGGCAGCTCGGCGAGGAACGTGTCGAGCCCGAGGAAGAAGGCGGAGCCGGTCAGGCTCAGAATCAGCCACTGCTGAGCGATGCGCTGCACCCACGTCCCGATGGCCGAGGTGAAGGCGGCCAGCCACATGTTCCGGAACCGGGCGAACGTGAACGCCGCGATCAGCCGCAGCAACGGCGCGGGACCGGTCGGCGCGGCGGCGGGGTCGGGGCGGGATGCGTCGCGGGAGGCGTCGGCTACCGGTTCGGCCACTGAATGTAGAGTCCTTCGCCCAGGAAGATGATGCTCGTCCAGAGGCCCGTGGCGAGCCGGAAGAAGAGAAACGGCCCGAGGGCGGCGAGAGGGAGCAGCAGCCCGAGCACCTGCGACGCGGACAACGCGGTGAAGGCGTTGAGGAACAGGTAGCCGCCGGCCGGGAGGATGCCGGACAGCCCGAGGTTGATGTAGATGACCCCGAACCACTGTCCGGGCTCGCGTTCGAAGCGCTCGCCGCACGCCAGGCAGTGGTCATGCATGCGGAATCTCGTCCGGAAGAGCCGGCCGTGCCCGCAACACGGGCATCGCAGCCTCGCGCCGCGGCCGAGGATGTCGAGGATCTCGAAGAGCAACCTGCACCCTGCCTTCGACGGGCATGGTAACACCGTCAGCGCCGCGCGCATCCGCCGGTCGAGGCGCGAGCCGGGGGAGTTGCCCCAACCTGGCCCGCCCATCGTCGCCTGCGGCTCCGCTGGGCGCCCAACCAACCCTGCCAGGAGCCTGCACCGTTCTACGGCGCAGACTCCTAGCGGGTCAGCCCCGCCGCGGCAGCGAGGGGCGTGTTGAGGAACTCGACGAAGGGCGCGAGGGTCTCGAAGCGCCGCAGCAGCGTGCGGTAGAAACGGGGGCCGAGGGCGATGTTCGGGTTCCGCTCCTCGCCGCCGGCCAGGAACTGCTTCAGCTTCAGGTACTCGGCCAGCTCGTGGTCGGGGGGGAAGCCGCGGGGCATGCGCTGCAGCTTCGCCCCGTGCACGCCGCCCCGCCGCCGGAACGCCGGCGACTCCACGAGGCGGCGGAAGCGGTCGGGGTCGTCCGCGATGTGCTGGCGGATGCGGTGCAGTTGGGGTGTGCGGGGGGCGTACAGGCCGGCGCCGATCCACAACTGGCCGGGCGCGAAATGGAAGTACAGGGCCGCGCTCTCGCTCCTGGGCAGTGTCCGGTGCGTGAAGGCGGCGGCCACGTGGGTCTTGTACGGCGTCTTGTCGGGCGAGAACCGCGTGTCCCGGTAGATCCGGTACATGGACCGCGGCAGGGCGGCGAGATCCGGGGCGATGCGCGGAAGGTCCTGCGAGAGCCGCTCGATGATCGCGAGCATCGGGGCGCGCACGTGGGCCTCGTAGTCGGGCTTGTGCGCGTTGAACCACTCCCGGTCGTTGTTCCGCTTCAGGGTCTCGAGAAACACGACGGTCTGCTCCGTGAACCGGAGGTCGGCGGTGCTCATCGGCGGCAGAGTATAGCTGATGGCAGCGGTCCCCGACCGCCGGTTCCGCCGGACCGGTTCGACGCGCGAGGCCGGGTGAGGCGCGCGGTGTCACCGCGGGCCGCCGGAGCCGGCGCGCGAGCCGGACCACTTGACCGTCGGCGCGAGCGACCAGTCGAAGGCGTCGAGCCGGCCCGGGCCGAGGCGGTCCACCGCCTGCCGGACGCGCGCCGCTCCCGCGAGGAGATCCGCCACGTCGACGCCCTGGCAGGCCGGCGCGAACGGGCGCAGGTGTTTCGTGCCCCGCGCGAGCATGACCGTGACCCCGTGATGGTTGCCGCGCCGCAGGTGGTGCATCGCGACCCCGATCTGCAGGATGCCCTGGTACAGGCGGCGGACCGGCCGGGGCTCCGCCCGCCAGAGGTCCTCGAGGGTCTCGTGCTGCTCGAAGAACCGGCCGGCGTTGAACTGCTCGATGCCGCGGCGCAGCAGCGGCGGCGCCGGCTCGCGGCACGGGTGGGTCACGGCACGGGATTATATAGGCGCCCGGGGGCGCGGTCGGGAATGGTAGGTTAGACCGGTCCCGGCGTCTCCGGGTGGTAGTGGTCATGGCCGCGGTCGATTCTCCGGCACCCGTCGCGCCTTCGGTATCCGTGATCGTTCCCGTGCTGCACGACGCGGCGCGGCTTGAGGGGCTGCTGTCGCGGCTGCCGGGGCGGTCCCGGTGCGAGGTCATCGTCGCCAACGGGGACGCGGGGGACGCGGCCGTCCGCCGCATGCGCGGCGCGCGGCCGGACGTCGTCTGGGTCGAGAGCGAGCCGGGGCGGGGGCGGCAGATGAACGCGGGCGCGGCGCGGGCGGGGGGGACGTGGCTGCTGTTCCTGCACGCCGACGCCCTGCCCGACGCGGGATGGGCCGGCGAGATCGGCAGGGCCGGGGCGGCGGGCGCGGTCGGGGGCTGCTTCCGGCTGCGCATCGACGCCCACCGCTGGCAGGCCCGGGTGATCGAGGCGGGGGTCCGCTGGCGGGTCCGCTGGCTCGGGGTCGTGTACGGCGACCAGGGCATCTTCGTGCGGCGCGACCTCTTCCGGCGGCTGGAAGGCTACCGGCCGCTACCCGTGATGGAGGACGCCGACCTCGTGGCGCGAATTCGCGCCCGGGGGCGGTTCTGGCGGTCTTCCGTTGCGGTGACGGTGTCGGCGAGGCGCTGGGAGCGGGACGGCTGGTGGCGTCGCACCGTCGCCAATCTCCGCATCCTCGCGCTGCATCTCGCCGGCCGGCCTCCGGATCGCCTCGCCGCGATGTACCCGGCGTGGCGGGATTCGGGCGAGGACGCGGTTTGACAAGCCAGCCGTGCAGGAGCGAACATGACCACTGGGAGTCTGCCCGTGGACGGCGCGGACTGCTGCAGGGTGGGTTGGGCGCCAAGCGGAGCCGCGGGCGACGATTCGGCGGCCTGAGAGGTGTGGTGACCCGCCGTCACTCGAGTGGAGCACGAGCATGTTGATCAAGCAGGCACCGGATATCCGATCGTCGGAGATCACCCCCGAGCGCGTGTACCGCAACCGGCGAGAGTTCATCCGCACCGCGTCCGGCGCGGTGGCCGGGGCGATGGCGGCGGGGGCCGCGTTCGGACCGGAGGCCGGCCGGGTCGAGGCGCAGGAGCCCATCCCGAACCTGCTGAAGTCCCCCTTCAGCACCGACGAGGCGCTGAACTCGTTCGAGGACATCACCACCTACAACAACTTCTACGAGTTCGGGCTCGACAAGGGCGACCCGGCCCGCTACGCGCACGAGATGACCATCGACCCCTGGTCGGTCCGGGTCGAAGGGGAGATGAACAAGCCGGCCGCTGACGTGCCCCTGGAGACGCTGCTGCGCCCGCATCCGCTCGAGGAGCGCATCTACCGGCTGCGCTGCGTCGAGGCGTGGTCGATGGTGGTGCCGTGGGTGGGGTTCCCCCTCGGTGACCTCATCAAGCGCTTCGAGCCGACCTCGAAGGCGAGGTACGTCCGGTTCGAGACGCTCTACCGCCCGTCGGAGATGCGCGGCCAGCGCGGCCGCTCGCTCGACTGGCCGTACGTCGAGGGGCTGCGGATGGACGAGGCCATGCACCCCCTGACGATCCTCGCGGTCGGCGTCTACGGCAAGACCCTGCTGAACCAGCAAGGGGCGCCGTTGCGGCTCGTCGTGCCGTGGAAGTACGGGTTCAAGAGCATCAAGTCCATCGTCCGGATCCAGTTCGTCGAGGACCAGCCGCGGAACTCCTGGAACGTGGCCATCCCGAACGAGTACGGCTTCTACTCGAACGTGAACCCCGAGGTGAACCACCCCCGGTGGAGCCAGGCCAGCGAGCGCCGGATCGGCAGCTTCTTCCGCATCCGGACCCAGATGTTCAACGGCTACGCCGACCAGGTGGCGAGCCTCTACGACGGGATGGACCTGCGCCGGTACTACTGAAGATGTCGGTGCGCCGCGTCAAGCCGTGGGTGTTCGCCGCCTGCCTGATTCCCCTGGGGATGCTCGTCTGGCGTGCGTTCACGGGCAATCTGTCCGCCAACCCCATCGAGTTCATCACCCACCGCACCGGCGACTGGACCCTGCGGTTCCTGCTGATCGCGCTGGCCGTGACGCCGGCCCGGCGGCTCTTCGGCTGGTCGTGGGCGGCCGGCTTCCGCCGCATGTTCGGGCTGTTCGCGTTCTTCTACGCGCTGCTCCACTTCAGCACCTACCTGGTGCTCGACTTCTTCTTCGCGTTCGACCTCATCCTCGACGACATCGTCGAGCGCCGCTACGTGACGGCGGGCTTCGCGGGGTTCGTCCTGCTCGTCCCCCTCGCGGTCACCTCGACGAACGCGATGATCCGGCGCCTGGGGGGAGAGCGGTGGCGGCGGCTGCACCGGCTGGCCTACGTGGCCGCCGTCGCCGGGGTCGTGCACTACCTGTGGCTGGTCAAGATCGACATCCGGCCGCCGCTCGCCTACGCGGCGGTCCTGGCCCTGCTTCTCGGCGTGCGCCTCTGGTTCCGGCTCCGTCCCCGGCTCGCGGCGGCGGCCGGCCGCGGAGCGGTGCGTCCGCCCATCGCCTCCCCGCCAGCCGACCGGAGCGGCTTTCCGGCCGAGGTCCCCCGCCCTTCCGGGTCTCAGAAGATCTGACGCGACCGCTGCTGCCGGTGTGCGGCGAGGGTGAGGCACGGCTCGGGCTCGTCGAGCCCGGCGACCTGCGAGGCCACGTAGTTGCCCACGGCGGGGCCGTGCTTGAAGCCGTGGCCGGAGCCGGCGCCGACGAGCCAGACGTTGGCGATGTCCGGGTGACGGTCGATCAGGAAGTCGCCGTTCCAACTGTTCGAATAGGCGCAGACCCGCGCGTCGAGCAGCGGGGCGTCCCGCAGGGCGGGCATGCGCCGGGCCAGGATCATGCGGGCGACCTGCAGGCCCTCTTCCGAGATGGTCCGATCGTCGCGGGTGGTCGGGTCGAAGTCCGAGCCGTGATGGTCGAGGCCGATCTTGAACCCCCGGCCCTCGATGTCGGGGACGCCGTAGACGCCGCCCGAGGGGTCGATCCAGGCGGGCATCGACGGGGACGTGAACCGCCGGTCGCCGGGGTCCGGTCCGAAGAAGAAGACCTCCTGCCGCGTGGGGTGGATGCGCTCGCCGAGGAGGCCGGGGAAGATATGCGGGAGCCACGCGCCGCAGGCGAAGACGAAGCTGTCGGCCACGATGTGGTCGCCGGTGTTCGTCTCCAGCGACTCGAGGCGTTCGGCGTCCGTGGGCGGGGGCAGCACCCTCGCGATCAGGTAGTCGACGCTCCGCTTGACGGCCTGGCGGACGACCCCCTGCACCGCCCGCCGCGCGAGGATGACCCCGGCCGTCGGCTCGAGCAGGCCGCGCGTGACGGGACCGAGCGTGAGTTGCGGGTACCGTCGTTCCAGCTCGGCGCGATCCAGCATCTCGAACGGGACGTGCAGCGACCCCAGGTTGCGGGCGGTGTCGTCGAGGGCGGCGTCGTTCGCGCGGGCCATCCACAGCACGCCCGTGCGGACGAAGAGATCCTCGCGCCAGTCGCGCAGGAGCTCCTGCCACGCGTGGGCCGAGTACTGGGCCCAGCGCGTGTACAGCTCGTGCCGGCCGTAGCCGAAGCGGATGAGCCGCGACTCCCCGCTCGAGCTCGACCGGGTGTTGCCCGCGCCGAAGGCGTCGACGAGCACGACGGAGCGGCCGGTGCTGCGGAGCTGCAGGGCGGTCCAGGCGCCGAACACGCCGGCGCCGATGACGGCGATGTCCGCCGTGTGTCGCGTTTTCCAGGCAGTGGTCAAGATTCGCCGATCCTCGATGGGGGCCGTCGTGGGCCGGCAGGGTCGGTCCGGCGCGTTCCGGAACCATAAAATAGCACTGATGGCGTCCCGTTGTATCGAGATCTACCCCGATGCGCTGCACCTGCCCGGGGTGCTGGCCCCGGAGGAGCAGCGCCGCCTCGCCGCGCGGTGCCTGGCCATCGGCCGCGGGCCGGCCGGCTGGTACGTCCCCCGCGTGCGGGGCGGAGGCCTGATGCGGGTGCGGATGGTCTGCCTGGGCCGCCACTGGAACGCGCGGACCTACCGCTACGAGGCGGTGCGCGGCGACCACGACGGCCGCGCCGTCCTTCCCCTGCCCGCCGACCTCGCGGACCTCGCGGCGCGGGTGGCGGCTGCCGCCGGCATGCGGCTCGCGCCCGACGTCTGCATCCTCAACTACTATGAGGCCGCAGGGCGGATGGGGCTGCATCAGGACAAGGACGAGCGTCCCGAGACGCTCGACGACGGCGTGCCCATCGTGTCGCTCTCCATCGGCGATACCGCCAGGTTCGTCATGGGCGGGTTCACGCGCAAGGAGCCGAAGACCGTGGTGCGGCTGGCGTCGGGAGACGGGTTCGTTTTCGGCGGCCGGAGCCGGCTGCGGTATCACGGCGTGGCGTCGATTCTCGCCGGCACGGGACCCTCCGGATACGGCTTCGCCGGGCGGTTCAACCTCACGTTTCGCCAGGGCGCGGCCTGACCCCCCCGCCGGCCGGACCGGGCCGTGGCCCGGCGCGGCCTCCCGGGCGCGCCAATCAGCGCGCCCCATGCCCATTCAGGGTGCGAATGCGCCATCCCGGAACAAAAGTCGCGGGGTTCACCGCCGGCCCGGGCTAGGGTACGGTCGCACGTCGATGCAAGCCGACCCGGCGGCGCTCCGTCTCGGGTAGGGTGCGGCCGGTTGGCGGCGGCGCCCTCGACGCCGCCGATCTGCAGGAGCTGAAGATGCACAAGCCAATCAAGTACGCCGAAAAGGGTCTGACGCTGGCCGCCGACGCCGGCTTCCGGGTGTTCGATTTCCTCAACCGGTTCAACCAGCGGCCGTCGTTCACCCCGGCCTGGGCCGACAAGCCGTTGCTCAAGTCGCACGAGAAGGTGAAGCCGCCCCTGGGGTGGCCCCGCGAGACCGACTCGCTCTGCCCCGTGTGCGTCCGCGAGGCGCGGCAGGAGATTCTCGACGGCAAGAAGGACTACAAGATCCTGCTGAACGAGAAGGTCGGCGAGATCAAGGCGACCATCATCGAGCGCGACGGCAAGATCATGATGGTGAAGGACTGCCCGATCCATGGCCACTTCGAGGACGTGATGGCCATAGACACCGAGTTCTTCAAGCACCTCGAGGAGTCGTTCCCGGGCAGCGACATGCGGGCCCACAACGACGAGAAGCTGCACAACCACGGCAGCAGCACCATCAAGTACGGCCGCGGCTCGGTCCTGACCATCGACCTGACGAACCGCTGCAACATGATGTGCGACCCCTGCTTCATGGACGCGAACCAGGTCGGGTTCGTGCACGAGCTCGGGTGGGACGACATCAAGACCCTGCTCGACAACGCCATCTCGATCAAGCCGAAGCGGCAGATGTCGGTGCAGTTCTCGGGCGGCGAGCCGACCATCTCGCCGTACTTCCTCGACGCCGTGCGCTACGCCCGCAAGGTCGGCTACAACAGCGTGCAGGCGGCCACCAACGGCATCGAGTTCGCCAAGAGCGCCGACTTCGCCCAGGCCGCAGCCGACGCCGGCCTGCGCTACGCCTACCTGCAGTTCGACGGCATCGGCAACGCCGCCAACTCGCACCGGCTCGTCGGCAACCTCTTCGACGTGAAGCTGCGGGCCATCGAGAACCTGCACAACGCCGGCGTCGACATCGTCCCCGTCATCACCATCCTCAACGGCATCAACAACGAGCAGGTGGGCCGGGTCGTCCAGTTCGCCCTCGACAACCCGAAGAAGATCAACTTCCTGTCGTTCCAGCCGGTGTCGTTCACGGGCCGCGACGAGGAGATCACCGACGAGCGGCGGCACGCCCAGCGCTACACCCTGTCGCACCTCGCCCACGACGTGAAGGACCAGACCGGCATCGGCGAGCCGGTCCGCGACTGGTTCCCCATCTCGTTCATGGGCACGTTCACCGACTCGGCCGACTACGTCCACGGCCCGCAGGCCGACTGGGGACAGCTCAACTGCGGCTGCCATCCCAACTGCGGCGTCGGCATGGCGGTGATGATCGACAAGGAGACGAAGGAGTCGGTGCCGGTCACCGCGTTCCTGAAGGCGGAGCGGCTGGCCAAGGACCTCGGCCGGGTGAACGACGGCGGCCGCGGCCGCAGGACGTCGGTCCTCGGCATGGCCCTCGCCCTGATGCGGAACTACGACCCGTTCAAGGCGCCCACCCACTTCAAGCTGTGGGACCTGCTGCAGAAGTTCGACAAGACCTTCGGCGCCTCGAAGAAGGACTACGGCAGCGTGACCGGCGACCGGACGCGGGTCGACATCGCCAGGCGGCGGTCCGACCGCTGGAACTTCCTGTTCATCGCCGGCATGTGGTTCCAGGACCTCTTCAACTACGACTTCCGCCGCACCGAGCGGTGCATCATCCCCTACGCCACCCAGGAGGGGGAGATCTCGTTCTGCGCCTACAACACCGGCATCGGCTGGCGGAACATCATCGAGAAGATGCACATGACGGCCACCCTCACCAAGTGGTACGACGAGCACGGCCGCCACGAGATCTTCGCCGGCGGCAAGAACGTCGACATGGCGAGCGCCGAGCACCACCTGGTGCTCGACCCCGAGGCGGTGGCCGCCGGCCAGCAGACCGACCTCGACGAGAAGGGCATCGCCAAGAACGCCCGCCAGGAGAAGCTCGAGGCCCGCGAGCGGATGAAGCAGGAAGCCGAGAACAAGCGGATGGCCGAGCTCTACCGCCAGCACATCCTGAAGGAGGAGGCGTCCGGGGAGGGCCTCATCCAGATCCGGGGCCTCGGCGGGGCGAAGGCGAAGGCGGAGGAGCGCCAGCCGGTCGGCGTCGGGTAGTTCAGGGTTCGTCGCCCCGCCAAGGCGGGCAGTCGGGCTGGACGACCTGGAGGGCCGCGCGACGGATGTCGTGCGGCCCTCTTTGCTGTACCACGGACGCCGCCTGCGAAGGGCATGTCCCGACAGGTGCCGCGGGCTCCCGTCAATCGCCGACGCCGGTCAATCGCCCAGGTAGAGAGCTATCGCCGCATCCAGGCGTGCCATGAACGCGCTCGACGCCACGCCGATGAAGTCGGCCAACCTGGCCTTCGACACTTGACGGATTCCGGGCAGGATCGCGAAGGCGGCCTTTTCGCGCACATCGTCGGTCCTGACGCGCAACGGCCAGATCTCGTCCCCAATCGTGGAAAAGAGGAACCACTACGACACTGCCGAGGACAGCGTTGTGTGCGGTGCCGGAAACGATGACGCCGGGCCGAGTCTTCCCGAACTCCGGCGGCGAGGTGGTACCCAGATTGATCCAGAACAGCGAGCCTCGGTTCGTCACGCCTCGGGTCCTCGCGCGGGTGCTGCGGCCAGATCGGCGCTGTCCCAGTCGGCGAGCCACGCCTGCTCTTCCGGATGAGCCTCGAGGAAGGCTTTGAACCTGGCGGCGGCGTCCCTTGCCTGCCGCCTCTCGATGTCCTTCTGCAGCACCCACCGGACGTGGGCAGAGAGGCTTCGGTCCCCCGGTTTGGCGGCTTCGATGTCCTCGAGTAGTTTGCC
Organism: Vicinamibacterales bacterium; assembly: GCA_965215105.1. Lineage (GTDB taxonomy): Bacteria > Acidobacteriota > Vicinamibacteria > Vicinamibacterales > UBA8438 > JAJEEA01. The sequence continues at coordinate 2,070,220 of OZ244051.1, read as the reverse complement.
CTCCAGCTTTATTGTCGTTGCTCTCATGCCTGAAATCTACCAAGTCAGCATGACAGGGGCAAGACCCGGGGTGGAGGGCGGGTCGTGGGCAGGTCCCGGTGCCGAAGGAGCGTCATGGAGCGGCCAGCGGCCGGTTCGCTTCTGGCGGCCTCGGCGACCTGCCGCCTTCCGTGCCTGGGGGCGCGCCAGTCCCGGTCAGCTCGCATCGTTGCCGTGCGGGGCCGCCGGAGCGCCGGATAGTGCGTACGCCTCCGCGAGCCAGTCGGTGATGGGCGGCTCCACCTCGTCGCGGTGCCGGACCGGAATGGTGTGCCGCAGCTTGGACTTCGAGACCCGGTCGACCCGGCGCACCTGGGGGGCGTCCACCGTCCGCCCGAGGAAGACGTTCAGCTCCTTGAGGAAGGTGCGCTCGGTCGGACGAAGCAGCGGCGAGGAATCCCCGTGAACCTCGCGGTGATGTCCCTGCCGGGGCCGGCTTGCCCGTGGGGGCCGCGTCACGCGGGGCGGGCAAGCCGACCTGCACCGCCGGCCGCCTGTCGAATGCGGGCGGCCACCTTCTCCACGCACGCGAGGGTTTCCGGGAGCGAGCCCGACAGGTGCGTGTCCGGTGGGGACTTGCCGGCGTAGATCAGCAGCCCGCCGGGCAGGTCGAACGCGGTGGCGTACGCGAGCAACTGGTAGAGGTCGGGGTTGGCTACTCGGTCGTCGCGCTTGTACTTCACGTCGCCCACGAAGGTGCCGTGGGGCCACCACGACAGATCGGGCTCGAGCCGAATCCGCCCCCTTTCGTCGAGCGTGGTCCCGCCGCCGGAACTGAGCGTCCGGTCGTCGGCGCCGAGCGCCTCGCGCAACGCCCGCACGACGAACCGCTCGAACAGGCGGTTCATGTCCACCAGGAAGCCGGGGGCGCGCACGTCGTCGCCCCGGTCCGCCTCGAAGGCCCACCCCTGGAGGACGAGCCGGGCGACGGCGACGACCCGGCATAGTGCCGGTTCAGGCGGTCGAACGTCACCTTCGGCACCGCCGTGGGACGGTACTCCTCGTGCGTCACGTCCGCCAGCACCGCGGCCGTCCAGCGCAAGGCATCCCGGTTCCGTCGGTGACGGATGCGCATGCGCCCGAGCCGGGCGATCGCCGCCTTCACCAGGCGGTTCGCGGTGATGTCGGCCGTGTAGTCGTCGTGGCGCACCTCGATGGGCGGCGCCAGGCCGAATCGCCGGCGGACCTGCGCGTCGAAGCGGATGCGGCCCCGCACCGCCGGTAACGACTCCTCCATGGTGCGGTAGCCACGCAGCAGGCCCTGCGCGAAGGCCCGCCGCGCCTCGTGGTCGAGGGCGGCGGCGACCGCCTCCACCAGCTCGTCGTGTTTCGCGAACTCGGACTCACCGGTCAGGTCCACCGCGTCGGTCGCGTAGGCCAGCAGGGCAATCAGGCGCCCCACCGGCAGCTTCGGTCGGATGCGGATGGAGAGCTCCTCGAGGTCGACCGCGCCCACGGTGGAGCCTGCCTTCAGGTCGTAGCGGCCGGAACGTCCGGCCGTGGGCGTGACGCTGACGAGCTGCGACCGGCGTCGCTGCCGGCGCTGGCGCTCGTAGCGCTGCAGGGCGTCCAGCTCGACCCGGGAGAGCGGGACCCCGGGGGTCGTGCGGTGCTCATCCAGGTCAACTTGCCGCATTGCCGCCATCCTGCTCGTCGGCGTTGTCAGGGGCCGGCTCTGAGTCAGCGCTGCCGGTCTCCGTCCCGCGGAGGCTGTCGAGCTGGAACTTCCGAAGCCTGTCCGGTTCGCCGAAGAGGTGCTCCTCGATGTAGGGCAGCACCGCGTGGTCCCAGATCCGGCGGACCTTCCGCTCGTCGAGCTCCTCCCGCATGAAGTAGCTCGGCCCGACCGCGGCGTGGCGGTCGCCGAGATGCCGCCGGTTCTGGTGCTCGGGAGCCTCGATCGATTTCGTGGCTTGCGTCTCCCGGATGCCTGCGGGCGAGTGGTCGACCGTACGCGCCGTTTCCGATCTTGATCGACGTCATGGTTGGCGTCGCCTCTTGCGTTCCTGGACGCGGCGGCTCTCGGACGTCCAGTCGTGGCGTGAACGCCGGGGCAGATCCCGGGCAGATCCCGGCGCATCGGTTCCCGGCAGGCGGCGGTCGAACGCCACCGTGTGCAGGAACTGCACAGGCGGCACCGGTCACGCGGCGCCTCGCGCGGGGCTCCGCGGGTAGTCCTCGCGTCGGCCGGTGTCGCCGCCTTGGATGACGAAGTCTCGGCGGTCGCGGTAGAGGTGGGCGCGGTTCAGCACGTAGTCGTCCGCGCGATCGAGGTCGAGGTCGTCCCAGTGGGTCATCAGCCAGTACTTGTGGTCGCCGATGAAGAGATAGGTGTTGCGCCGGCTGAAGAAGCGGGCCTCCACGCCCTCCCCGGCCCGGAAGCGGCCGCAGACCGCCTCGAACAGCGCCCGCTGGTCGTCCTTGCGGCTGAGCACGTACTCGTGAGGCCATGTCATCCGGTAGGTGACCGCTTCCCGCCATGGGGCGCGGGCGATCAGCCGGGTGATCTCCAGCGTCTCCACCATCTCTCCCTCTCAATCCCCTCCCGGGCATGCGACCGGAACGTCAGATGATACATCTTCGGATATCGCAAGCGAGGAGGGGTGCACGACAAGAGAGATGTCGTCGAGCACGGTCGGGCGAACATCCTGCGCCGGCGTGCATCGCCGGTGGCTACGGAAACGGCCACCCCGCCGCTCAAGGTGTCAACGGTCAGGTCCGGTCGGCCACCGGCTGCCCACAGGTCGTCTCCGCCGGCGGGCGCGGACGCCACAATTGGTGGATAATAACCCAATCCAGGTCGAGACGCTCGCCGCGCCAGTCGGGCGTGAGGGTGTCGGGATCGATCTCTACGCCCTCCTGTTCGATCCGCGCCCTCACCGGCGCCAACGGCCGACCCGTCCAGTCCGGTGTCGGCGCTTCCGGCAGCGGTCGGCCGTCCGGCCGGAAGAACTCCACGTCTCCGGCCGCATCCAGCCTGACGCGGAACCCGCCCTCGTGGACTGCCGGTGGTGCCGACGGAACAGGAGGACCAGGTTGTCGAGCGCCGTCGCGCCACCGTCGGCCCAGTGCCTGATGTGGTGAGCATCGACGCGGACGTTCCTGCAACCCGGAAACCGGCACCGGCGGTCGCGGGCGTTTAGCGCCCGGCGCAGGGCCGGCGAGATGGTCCGCGTGCGGCGGCCGACGTCGAGGATCTCGCCGCCGGGGCCGTGCTTCTGATCCGCCAAGGCCGTCCGACGGTCATCTCACGAATCTGACGCGCGCCCAGACAGCTTCCCTGTCGGGCGGCACGCCGACGGCAACGGCCCTTGCCTCTGCGTTCAGGGCGCCGGGAACCCGAAGCTGGTCGTCATCCGTGGCCGAAACACGAACTCGGACTCGGGCCCGCCGGGGACGGTCAGTCAACCCGTGTGCGTGCAGCAGCGGCATGAAGGGTGCGGATGACCGAGTGCCGCTCATCCCTCCGTCGGTTTCCGACCCTGGTGTGGTGTCGCGGTGGGCGATGTGCCGCCTGCCGGCCGGCCTTGGCCGCGGACGACAACCTCTTCGTCACCGCCTTCGGTATCGAGTACGAGTCCCTCTTCCTGACGTTCGGTCAGCGCTTCCAGCGCCTTCTGGACCTCGTATGACGACACTGTGCTGTTCGCCTCGAGGTACTCCCCGATTCCCGAGTCGCGTAGCGCCCTGCTCGCGTCCTCGGTGGTGCTCGTCACTCGGGGTGTTCGGTGACGGCCCAGGGTCAGGACGCTGATGCCGTTCCTGGTCTTGTATATCTGGACCCGTGTGTACTCGTGTTGCCGGAGAGCTTCGGCGGCGTCGATCCCCATCGTCTCGGACGGCGTTTCGTACTGCCTTGGGACTCCGGCGAGAGTCTCGCCAGCCTTGATTGCGATCTCCTCGTTCGAGTCGCGCAGGTGTGTCTTGGCCGTCCTGCGCTGCTGTGGACTCAGCGCGTTGACCGCGATTTCCAGCGCCGCCGGCGCGGCTTTCGCGGCCGTGATCAAGTCGAAGGCGTCTCGTGGAAGCGCCTTCTTGATCCGCGCCAGCTTGCCCCTGAGGATTTGCGCGATGCTGAGCACCGTTTCGGTCGCTCCCTCGATCTCGATCTCGCGCTCGCATCCCTCGAGTTCGGGCTTCATGGCGGTGACGTCGAGTACGCCCTCGGGCGTTCTCGCGGTGATCCGGTAGCGGGTCTGGCGGATGATCGTCCCGCCGGTGGCGGCTTCGAGGTCGAGCCGCCTTCGGGGCCCGAGGTCGTCGATGCTGCGCCGTTCCGGCAGCAGCAGGTCGATGTCGATGCTCTCGCGGTGTTCCCACTCGCTGGCGAGGACCGAGCCGCCGGTCAGGAGAAGCCGGCTCGGCTGGCTCTCGTCCCGCGCGATCCTGCGGAGTGCTTCGCGGTGCGCCCGCCATGCCGCCCCCGCGGTCGGCGGAAGCTTCATCACCGCGATCCCCCTTCACGGACTTCGGCGCTTCCGGCGGGCGGTGGTGTTCTCGCCCGGGTTGCCCGTTTGTTCAGGTACGTGCTCAGTTCCGAGGTTTCCATCCGCAGCCTGTGGATCATCGTTGCGAGCTGTCTCCACGTGAACGCCCCTTCGAGGTGAGCCGTCAGCAGGTCGTCGATGTCCGCCTCGCTGATGAGCGCGCCCGCGACCGCCATCTGCCGTTTCGTCGGCTGTACGGCGCGCATCGCGCCGTACAGCTCGGCAGCGTCCGGCTGTTCGCGCCACCCGCAGCATCCGCCGCCGAGTATTCCCTCCACGGTCCGTGAGTTTCTGCCTCGTCGCCCCCTGTCTTCGGGCGTCTCGGGGGCGTAGGCGTCGCTGAATGCGTCGGGGGGTGCGAGTGTCTCCGTCCGTCCCTCGGCTTCTTCGACCAGTCGGCGCTGGAGTTCCCGCTCCCGCCATTGGTGCAGGTTCTGCTCGTTCATGGCTTCTGCCTGCTGATCCGGTCGGTTCTCTTTCAGCTCCGGTCGAGGTCTCTGCGAGACGGCCGGCGCGCCGGAGAGCGCGTACGCCTCAGCGAGCCAGTCGGTGACGGGCGCCTCCACCTCGTCGCGGTGCCGGATGGGAATGGTGTGGCGCAGCTTGGCCTTCGAGACCCGGTCGACGCGGCGCACCTGGGGGGCGTCCACCGTCCGGCCGAGGAAGACGTTCAGCTCGAGGAAGGTGCGCTTCGGGCGGACGAAGCAGTAGCAGGACCCGCGCGAGAACATGATGGACCGGTGCGAGGCGTAGACGCGCTGGTCGCCGAATTCCGTGGTGGTTTCGCGCAGGCGCTCCCAGGCCTCCCGCAGGTCCTCGGACAGGTCGGCGGTCAACGCCGCCTCGGTCGTCGTCCAGCAGTCGTGCGCCTCGCCCTCTTCGACCCACTGCTTGCAGTGGTAGCACTCGTGGCCGCCCATGTCTCCGATTCTACGTGCAGTGCCCTGCGAGGCGACCGATCCCTCGTCCTGCTCGATAGGCGCTTGCAGCGGACCCGTTCGCCGTGGTGAGCGCCGCGACCGGGGGCGTGTCGCGGTCGGACAGGGTGATTCCCGCCTCAGACGACCAGATCGAACGGCACACCGATCGTCTCGTATGCGCGGATCGCTCGACGGTCGCGCGTGAGCAGCGTGGCGCCGGCGAGCTTCACGGTCCACGCGATCAGCGCGTCGTAGACGGAGCCGCCGGCCAGTCCGCGCCTCCCGATCAGCTCGACCAGCCGCGCGTGGTCGTCGGGTTGCAGGCCGAGCGGCGGGTCGACGAACCGCCTCTTCAAGAATGACGTCGCGATCGCAGGCGGCGTCCTGTGCGGTGGCGGGAATCGCGTCAACACCGAGTAGCTCTCGATCAGCACGTGGGCAGGCACCCGGGGACGCCGCTCGAGCGCGGTAAGAGCCGCGTCGTGGCCGTCGTGCCAGGCCGCGAAGCCGGCGATGACGACGCTTGTGTCGACCGCCAGCATCACCGCCGTGTCTTCTCGAGGGTGGCGCGAACGAGATCATCGGTCAACGGCGGAAGCTCGCGATCGGGAACCGCCACGAGATGCCCGTTCCGTTCTTCGAGACGCATCGCCGTGGCTGCCGGCTCGATCTCGATGACGCCTTCCCGTTCGCGGATTTCGATGGTTCGCCCGCCCGTCAGGCCCAGGCTCTCACGCATCGATTTCGGAATGACCACTCGGCCGGCCGCGTCGATGGTAATGTGCATGGCAGAAGATCACCATGACTTCGTGGCAGATCCTCCTCGACTTTCGGGGGGATCGTGGCGTTCACGGCTGCCCATTTCCCTGATTCCACGACCGAGACCGGTAGTGTTTCGGCGAGATGATGCCATGGTTCTTCAACCGGGATGCTATGATGCCATCATGCGCAGCACGGTGCGGATCGACGACGATCTGATGGTCGAACTCAAGCAGCGCGCCCACGATGCCGGCGTTTCGCTGACGCGCATGCTGAATCGTACGCTCCGCGCCGGGCTCGCCAGCCCTGAACGCTCGCGGGCTGATGCGCGACCGTACAAGCAACGTACCTTCGCGATGGGCCGGCCACTGATCGACCTCGACAAGGCCTTGGCGTTGGCCGCCGATCTCGAAGACGAGGAAGTGGTCCGCAAGCTGGCGTTGCGCAAATGAAGATCGTCGATCTCAACGTGCTGCTGTACGTGGTGAACGATGATGCACAGCATCACGACCGGATGGCGGCTTGGTGGGAAGGCGCGCTGAACGGCGACGAGACCATCGGACTGGCGTGGATCGTCGTATCCGGCTTCTTGCGTGTGTCCACGCATCGGAGGGTCTTCCCGCGACCGTTGTCGGCCGAGGAGGCCGTGCTCCAGATCGACGACTGGCTGGCCCTCGACGTCATCTCGCTGGTCACGGAGACCCGCGAGCACTGGCGCACGTTGCGGAGTCTGCTGGCGGAGACGGGCGTCGCGGGCAACCTCATGACCGATGCCCACCTCGCGGCATTGGCGATCACCCGCGGCGCGACGCTGGCTTCGTGCGACGGCGACTTCGCGCGGTTCCCGGGCCTGCGCTGGGAGAACCCACTTCGGAGCCCGCAGCACACGTGAGAGCCGCTGGCGCGTTGGCTGCCAGGCTCGTCGCCGCGCCTTGCGGGGGGCGGCCACTTCGCCGGTGCCGGTGGCGCCATCAATGCAGCGAGCGCGTCGCGCCCTGTTCCCGCCGCCGGCTGGACTCACCGTGCCCAGCTCGGTGTCGCGAGCCGTCCGAGGCAGGCGGCGGCGACGCGACACAGGTGGCCAGAGCGCTGACCGGGGGTCGATTGTCGCCCGGGCGAGCGCCCCCGCGCGCCGACGAGCCGCGAGGAGTCCTGCATGCCCGGGGTGACAGGCTGGGAGCACTTGCCATATGCTTCCGAGCTTCGGGACGCCGACCGAATGGGACATGGCGGAGGTGCGGGGCGAGATGACGATTGCGGACGAATCGGAGATGGCGGTGGAAGCGACCTGGGAACAGGCCTTCGACGAGGCCGAGCGCGCTGCCGATGCAGCGCTCGGGGCGGCTCAGGCCCTCGTGTCGGAGGTGAAGAAGCTGCAGAAGGCGGCCAGGGTCGGGCACGTCGCCGCCGTCAAGCGCAGCCAGAGCGCGCTCGACGACGCCTTCGAGGGTCTGGGGCAGGCGGTCGCGGCAGCCGCCAACGCGTGGCCGTTCGACGAAGACGACGAGGAACGCTGCCTGACGGGCAGCTACGCGGGGGAGCTGCGTCGTGCCGCGCGGGAGAGCGGCCTGGAGATCCACGAGCGCGACGGTCAGTTGATCTCGCATCCCTCCGTCGTGCGCCTCCTGCCCGGCGACCGCGCGGTGCGCATCGACCGCAAGAAGGTCTCTGCCATCCGACCGTCGCATCTGGCCCGCTTGCTGCTGGAGAACCAGAAGAAGCGCAGCCGCCACAAGTCGGATCGATTTCTGGAATCGCTCTACAGGGTCTACGCCGAACTCGTGCGTGAAGGGCGGCAAGGCGAGGCAGCCTTGTTGGGGCAGCAGGGGCCCGTGGTGAAGCTGAAGAGAATCTACGACCTGCTGGTCGCTCTGCCCGGCGTCAAGCGCGAGTACGACAAGACCGACTTCGCGCGGGATCTCTACATGCTGCAGGCCCACGGGCCCGAACGGACCAAGACGGGGGCCCGGATCTCCTTCCACGGCACGCGCGCGGCCTCCTTCACGTTCGTGGGACCCGACGGCCACGTGGTCGACTACTTCGGGGTCAGGTTCACCGAGGACCGCTGATGGCGCGCACGCTCTCCCTGCAAGACTGGCTGGGCCGGATCGACGCGGAGTACCTCTCGTCGTTCATCCGCGACGGCGGCGCCTCGGTCAGGTTCGTCGTCACCCCGGACGTGCTGCAGACGGACCTGGAGACCGTGCTGAGCCGCCGCTGCCGGGAGCTGGACTATCTGTTCGCGAAGTTCGATGCCGCGGCGTCGCGGGCCCACATGCCGCAGGACCTCTTCTTTGCGCTGGCCCGTCAGATCGACTGGCGGCGTACCGCAAGGCGGTTCATTCTGCGGCTGGCGGCCGGCGCGGACTACCGGACCGAGGGGCTCGACGCCGCGGCCGAGGGCAACGTCTTCGACGCCATCGCCGCGGCGAACGGGGGGCTCGAACGGCAGTTCGTCCTCCAGGCGTTGCGGCCGGCGGTGCAGAAGCGCGTCTTTCGCAACCGCAACCTGGTCAGGGACTTTCGGGTGGTCATGACCGCCCTCTGCCAGCATGAGGAGGGCGGGGGCGTCGAGTACTCGGGAGGACCGCTGCTGGACTGGCTGCGGGGTCACAATCCGCGCGTGAGCAGCATCCGTCCGCTCCCCGTCTACACCGCCGTCAACCGCACGACGGCCCGGTACTTCGTCGAGTCGACCCTGCACTGGGTGCGGGACGCGGGCTACTCGGGAACGGTGCTGGTGCTGAACAACCGCCGCGTCACCGTGGCTCGCAACCCCAGGGACGGCGGCCGCTACTATACGCGGGCCATGGCGATGGACCACTACGAGCTGCTGCGGGAGTTCGTGGACGACGTCGACCGGCTGGCCGGGGCCCTGATGCTGGTGACCACCGGCGAGGGATTCCTCGACGACGACACCCGCGGACGGGGTTTCGGCATCTACCCGGCCCTGAAGACGCGGGTGATGGACGACGTGCGTGACCGGAACCTCGTCAACCCGGTGGCGTCGCTGGTGCGCCTGTCACAGGAGAGCCGAAATGGCGGAGCCGCATGACGCCAGGCTGGTCCGTCGGCGCGCCCTGGAGGCGCTGCGCAACGGAGTGCCCAACCACGCGGCGGTCGAGATGCTGGGCTGCCGTCAGCCGACGGCGGAAGCCGCTTTCGCCGAGCGGCTGACGAGCGCGGCGGCGAGCGACGGCGGTTCGAGCGCCGTCTCCGGCGTCCTGTTCTCCGGCAACTTCGGCGTGGGCAAGTCGCATCTCCTGACCCACCTGGAGCGGCTCGCGCTGTCGCAGGGCTTCGTGTGCAGCCGGGTGGCGGTGAGCAAGGAGACGCCGCTCTACGATCTCGGGAAGGTCTTCAAGGCCGCGGTCGAGAACGCGCGGATGCCCGATCGGCAGGGGAGGATGGTCGAAGAACTGGCCGCGGCCATGGACTGGACGTCCGAACCGTCGGCCCGTTTCTTCCAGTGGACGGAGAGCGAAGCGCGGGCCGGTCGCCTCAGTCCGCTCTTCTCGGCGAGCCTGGTCGTCTACGAGCGGCTGGGCGATCCCGAGATCAACAACCGGATCGAGGCGTTCTGGGCGGGAGACCGCATCAGGATGGCGGACATCAATGCCGGGTTGCGGCAGATCGGGCGGAAGAAGGACTACTCGTTCCGCGCCCCGAAGACGGCGGATCTGCCGCCGCAACGGCTGCGCTTCGCGACGGCGTTGATCCGGACCGCAGGCTACAGAGGCTGGGTGGTCCTGCTCGACGAGCTGGAGCTGGTCGGCTACTACTCGCTTCTGCAGCGCGGCCGATCGTACGCGGAGCTGGCCCGCTGGCTGAAGCCCGCGGCCAGCGACGCGTGCGACGGGCTGGTCGCCGCGGGCACCGTCAGCGACACGTTCCAGGTGGAGATCATCAGCCCGGAGGGGAAGCAGGACTGCGACTACGTCAGGCCGAAGATGGAGGCGAGCCGGTATGCCGATCTCGCGGCCCGCGCCGCGGCCGGCATGCGTCTGCTCGACGATCGACGCTGCATCCCCCTGGAGGCTCCCACAGACGAGGGGATCCGGGAGACCATCGAGAAGCTGCGCCGGATCTACAGCGAGGCGTACGACTGGGAGGCGCCGACCGTGACGGTGGCGAATGACGCAGGACTGCGAGACCGGATGCGCTACTGGGTCCGCGCCTCCATCAACCAGTGGGACATCATGCGGATCTACCCGGGGGTGCGTCCGGAAACGGTGGACGATGGGTATCGCGACACGTACGCGGAGAACACCGACCTGGAACGAGCGTCACCGGATGACCCTGCGGACGTCGGATAGTGGGCCGCAACGGGTGCACGACAGATTCGTGAGATGCCCGCCCTGGCACGGGTCAGGCCGGCGATTCGGGTGTCATGCTCCGCAGCGTCTCACTTTCTCGTCGTGCACCCGGCCGCAACCCCGCCCTTGACACGATGGGGATCGCGTCGGCGCTGCAGCGCGCCTGGAGGGACGGATTTCTTCGCGTTCGCGCCGCCGTCTCTCCACCTTCGAGTGCCCCGGAGGCCCTCGAATCAGTCGAGAACGGCGACCGCGGCATCGAAGGGGGCGCCTCCCCCCTTCACTCTTTCGCCTCGGAGACGCGCACGCCCGCCCGACCCGCGCCGGATCGGCAGGCTGCTGACGAGCCGTCCGCCGACCGCGCCCCGTCCCCCGCCACGGCTTGGCTGCGCATCGTGGAAGAGGAAGGCGGCGCCGGAGTTCGCGCCGCGCTGTTTCTGACCTCGGGCGGCGGCGAGGCGATCGGTTTCTCGTTCACGCGCCGGGCGCGTAGCGGGTCGGTGCCCACGTCGCCGCCGGTGGCCGCGGAGGACGACGGCGCGTCGCTCGCCGGATCGCTGCTGCGGAGTGCGGTTCCCCGGCCGGTGCTCGTACTCGGTCCGGCGCGGGAGACGGCGGGCGCATTTCGGCGGGGCGCGCCCGCCGGTTCGGCCTGGGGGTGCGTCCGACCGGTCGCCGACGACGATCTCCGGGGCGGCGGCGCAACTTCGAGTGACGCCGTCGAATGGAGCCGAGAGCCGGAAGGCGACTCGGCCCGCCGGCTTTGGGGGGAGCTCGTACGGCGCGCGAGGCCGTTCGAGCCGCTGGAGCGCGCGGGGCGCGCCCTCGCGGAAGCGTTCGCGGACCCGAGGGTCGAAGACCTGACCGCGGTGGAAGGGCTGTCGACCGTCGTCGCGCTGTATCCCCCGCCGCGCTCGGCGGGGCGACCGGGCGCCGACGGCGCGCCCCTGCTCGGCGCGGGTCTGGCGGAACGGCTGTGGGCGATTCTGGTCCCGCCCGCGGTCGGGGCCGGTTTCGACGAAGCGACTACGCTCGCGTGGCCCGTGCCGCTGATGCCCTTCCAGCGGGAAGGCGTGGGGGCGTTGCTTGCCAGCGAACGTCTGTTGCTGGCCGACGACATGGGGCTGGGCAAGACCGTCCAGGCCATCGCCGCGCTGCGCGTCCTGTTCGCGAAGAAGGAGATCACGTCCTGCCTGGTCGCGGCTCCGGCCAGCCTGCTCGATCAATGGCGGCGGGAGATCGACCGGTGGGCGCCGGAGCTCTCCGCCATCGTGGTTCGAGGCTCGGCCGCAGACCGGGCCTGGCAGTGGGCGGCGCGCGTGGATGTGGCGCTGGTCAGTTACGACACGTTGCGCTCGGATGTCAGCGGCGCCGCGAGAACCGAGGTCGCGGGGAGGCGCTGGGACGTGGTCGTGGCCGACGAGGCGCAACGCATCAAGAACCGAAACGACACCAGCGATGCCCTCAAGGGGCTGTGGCGGGCTCGCTCCTGGGCCTTGACGGGAACACCGATCGAGAACCATGAAGAGGAACTGGCCTCCATCCTGGAGTTCGTCGACCAGGACGAGTCCGGTGCGACGAGGCGATACCGGCCCGGCGCGGCGCTCTCGGCCCGTCACCGCGAGCTGCAGCTGCGGCGCCGGAAGGGCGATGTCCTCGACGACCTGCCGACCAAGCAGACCACCCGGGTGCGGATCGCGCTTACCGCCCGGCAACGCGCGAGCTACGACCGGGCCGAACGGGACGGCGTCATCTTTCTCAGGTCCCTCGGGGCCGAGGTCGGCGTCCGGCACGTGCTGGAGCTCATCACCCGGCTGAAGCAGATCTGCAACGCCGACCCGCAGACCGGCGAGTCGAGCAAGCTGGACGACGTCAAGGACCGCTTGGCGCAACTGACGGCCCAGGGTCACCGGGCGTTGGTGTTCTCGCAGTACGCCAACGATGCTTCGGGCGTGGGCGCCGCCGTCCGGCATCTGCGCGAGTTCAACCCGTTGGCCTTCACGGGCGAGATGACCCGGGAGGAACGCACGGCCGTCGTCGATCGCTTCCGCGCCGACACCGCGCACAAGGTTCTCGTGCTGTCGTTGCGCGCCGGCGGTCTGGGGCTCAATCTGCAGGAGGCGTCGTACGTCTTCCATCTCGATCGCTGGTGGAATCCGGCGGTGGAGCGTCAGGCGGAGGACCGCAGTCATCGCATCGGCCAGACCGTCAAGGTCAACGTCATCGCGTATTCGTGCGCGGGGACCATCGAGGAACGAATCGATGGCATCCTGGAGCGCAAGAGGGTCCTGTTCGAGGAGATCGTCGACGACGTGTCACTGGATCTGTCCGAGCGACTGAACCACCGGGAGCTGCTCGGGCTGTTCGGCCTCGAATGACCGCATCTACGGCGTGGACTACGAGCCCGACGAGTACATCGAGGCGGACCACGAGTTCGCCCGGAACCACCGCTACTACATGGAGGCGCGGCTGGTCACGGTGAACGACCAGTATGCCTTCGACGAGAATGCGCGAGAGATCGAGATCGAGATCGAGGAGTTCACCGACGTCATCGGCCGGCAGTTCAGGCAGCCCAGGGAGGGACTGGGGTTCGACACAGCCCCGTCGCCCACATGTGGCGGTCGATGATGTTCCCGGACAACCCGCTGTAGCGGCGGCCGGCCACGGAGGCCGCTCTCACGCTCCGGTCATGGCGCCGGGGTTCCGGGGACGATCAGCGCGTCGAGCGCGACGACCCCCTGGCCCGAAGGGCGGACCATCACGGGGTTCAGCTCGGCGCTGGCGAGCCGCCCGTCATGGGCGGCGGCGAAGCGGGACAGGGCGGCGAGGGCGTCGGCGAGGGCGTCGACGTCGCCCGGGGGGCGGCCTCGGGTCCCGCTCAGCAGCGGGAATCCCTGCAGCTCCCGGAGCATGCGGTGGGCCTCGGCGGCATCGAACGGGGCGGCGCGGAAGGAGACGTCCTCGAGGGTCTCGACGAAGATGCCTCCGAGACCGCACATGACCACGGGACCGAAGGTGGGGTCGTGCTGGACGCCGAGAATCATCTCGATCCCGCCGCGGACCATGGGAGAGACGAGGACCCCGTCGAGGCGGGCAGCGGGGTGAGCGGATCGCGCGTTGCCGGTGACGGCAGCGAAAGCCTCGATGACCACCTCCGGGGAATCCAGGTCGAGGGCGACGCCGCCGGCGTCGCTCTTGTGGGCGATATGCGGTGACGCGATCTTGAGGGCGACGGGGAATCCGAGCTCGGCCGCCGCCCGGGCCGCCGCGTCGGCGGTGGCGCAGAGCCGCGACTCGACGACCGGTAGCCCGGCGTCGGCGAAGACCCGCCGCGCGTCCGCCTCGCCGACCGGCGCCGCGGGCAGGGGGACGGCGGCCGGCGGCACCGCCGGCGCGGCGGCCGGCCGGTCGAAGCTCTCGACGAACCGCGCCAGGGCGGCGACGGCGCGGACGGCGCGCGAGGGGTCCTCGAACACCGGACACCCCGCCGCCTCGTAGTGCTCCACGACGTCGGGGGGGGCGACGATGGACAGCACCAGCAGGTGGTCGGGGTGCCGGCGGCGGGCGTCCTGCAGGATCTCGCGAACGGGGGTGACCATCGCCTCGGCCGCGGCGACGAACGTGAAGAAGGCGACGATCGCGTCGTAGCGACCCTCCTCGAGCATGACGTCGAGGTTCGAGCCGATGAGGTCGAGGTCGTTGAACGCCTGCGCGGTGATGTCGACGGGGTTGCGGGGCGAAGCGTAGGGCAGCCGGGCCTTCAGCCGGGCCTGCGCGCGCTCGCTCATCGGGGCGACGTCGAGCCCGCAGGCGACCGCCTCGTCGGCCATCTGCACGCCGACGCCGCCCGATATGCTCATCAGCCCGACCCGGCGGCTCGCCGGGAACGCCCCGAAGCTCGCGGCGTAGGCGACGTCGAGCATCTCCTCGGCGTCGCGGGCGCGGTGGACGCCGAACTGGCGGAACACCCCGTCGTACACCGCGTCGCTTCCGGCGAGGGTGGCGGTGTGGGACCGCACCGCTTCCGCCCCGATCTCGGTGCGGCCGACCTTCTGCAGAACGACCGGCTTGCGGTGCTCGCGGGCGAGGGCGAGCGACGCGAGCAGCCGGTCGCGGTCGGCCACGCCCTCGACGTAGGCGACGATCACGGAGATGTCGGGATGACGGGCGAGCCAGCCGATGGTCTCGGCGACGTCGACGTCGCACTCGTTGCCGGTCGTCACCAGGAACCGGATGCCGATGCGGCGGCGGGTGGCGAGCAGCGACAGGTGGCTGCCGTAGGCCCCGCTCTGGCTGACCAGCCCGACCCCGCCGGGCACGGGGTGCGCCGCCTCGAGGGTGGTCGTGAAGGTGGCGTAGAAGCCGATCTCCGAGTTGTAGATCCCGAGGCAGTTGGGGCCGACGATGCGCATGCCCGACGCGCGGGCGACGGCGGTCAGCGCGTCCTGCTGCCGCCGGCCGTCGTCGCCGGTCTCCGCGAACCCCGCGCTGAAGATGACCGCGGCCTTCACGCCGGCGGCGGCGCACGCCTCCACCGTACCGACGACGGCGGGGGCGGGCACCGCGATGATCGCGGTGTCGACGGGCTCGGAGACGTCGGTGATGCTCGGGAGCGCCGGCAGGCCCTGGACGGTGGCGCGCCGCGGGTTCACGGGGAAGATGCGCCCGGCGAATCCGGCGTCGCGCGTGTACGCCAGCGGCCGGCCGCCGATGCGGGCGGGGTCGTCCGAAGCGCCGATGATGGCGATAGAGCGCGGGTGGAGCAGGGCGGTGAGCGAGTCGTCCGGCGGGGGAATGGCGGCCATGTCCGTATCGGCGTGATCGAGGTCGTCCCGTGCGGGCCGGCAACGCAGGCGTCGTCGCGAGCTCCTGACGAGTATCGCGGAAAGCGCGGGGCCGTCCGCACCACGGTTCCGAACCGCAAGATTGTATCCGGCGGCCCGTGCCGGCGGCTCGGGCGAGGTCGGAGGGGGGTCTTGGAGCACCGTCCGAGCGGCGTCTCGGTCGTCCGAGCGGCGTCTCGGTCGTCCGAGCGGCGTCTCGGTCGGCGGGAGCGCGGGCCTGCCGGCGGGAGCCGGTGCTACCATCACCCGGTCACCGACCTCGACGATGGCCACGCCGTCCATCCGCGTCCTCAACTACCACCCCGCCGCCGTCTGGATCGAGCAGTTGCGGGCGGCCGGCTACGTCGTCGACGTGCGGCCTCTCCGCACCCCGGCCGACCTGAAGGCGATCGGCGAGGATCCGCCGGCCGCGGTGGCCGTCGACCTGTCGCGGGCGCCGAGCCAGGGGCGGGACTTCGGGCTGGGGATTCGCCAGCAGGCGTCGTCGCGCGCGGTGCCCCTGGTGTTCGTCGACGGCAGCGCGGAACGGTTCTCGCAGATTCGCCACCTGCTTCCGGGGGCGGTCTGCACCCCCGGCCGACAGGTTCTCGCGGCGGTGCGGCAGGTCATAGAGTGCCCTCCCGCCGACGCGCCCCGACCCCCGTCGGTGCTGGCCGGCTACTCCGGCACGCCGCTGCCTCGCAAGCTCGGCATCAAGCCCGGAACCGTGGTGCGGCTGCTGAACGCGCCGGCGGGCTTCGAGACCACCCTCGGGGAGCTGCCCGAGGGGGCCAGGGTCACCCGGCGCCGCGTCGGGGCGTGCGATCTCACCCTCTGGTTCGTCCCGCGCCGCCGCGACCTGGAAAAGGGGATCGAGCGCGTGGCCGGCGGCGTGACCACCGACAGGCTGTGGATCGTCTGGCCCAAGAAGACCTCGCCCCTCGCCGCCGACGTCTCGCAGCGGGACGTCCGCTCGGCCGGTCTCCACCAGGGGCTGGTCGACTACAAGATCTGCGCCGTCGACGACGACTGGTCGGGCCTCCTGTTCTCCCGTCGGAAGGCGCGGCGGCGCTGACCGGTCGACCGGTCGTCGGGATCGAGGCCGAGGACCGGGCTGCCGACTCGGCGGCGGTGGTTGATTGGCGCTCGCCGGAGTCATGATTGGAGTATGAAGCTGAAGACTTCCATCACACTGTGAAGAAGGGGTGGTGGCGGCGGTGGAGAGGGCCGCCCGCGATGGCGAGAGTCGCTCGCAGGTGATCGAGCGGCTGCTTCGACAGAGCCTCGCCGAACAGGAACGGGCCGCGATCGACCGGCGCGATCGGGCCATTCTCGACGCCCGCGCCGACGAGCTCAACGAAGAGGCGGCCGACGTTCTCGGCTACCAGGCGGACCCGTGAGGCGCGGCCTCTGTCGCGTTGCGCGACTCCGGGCCTGCCACCCCGCCGGTTCCCGCGCACGCCGCGCCACCGGCTATGCCGGCGGAACGAAGGCGAGGAACCGCAACGGGTTGTCGACGGTCATCGCGTGGATCTCGTCGTCGGCCACCCCCGCCTCGCGCAGCATCGGCACGAACCGTGTGACCGTCTTGGCGTAGCCGGGACCGCCGTAGCGCTGGATGTCCTGGGCGGCGGCGAAGTCCGACGCGAGCAGCACGCGGTCCACGTGGCCGTCCGCGATCAGCGCCCGAATCATCGGCACCTTGCGGCCGTCGGCGTCCGGCCCGCCGCCGAGCCGGTCGAAGCCCACGAACGCGCCGCGCGCGGCGATGCGCCGATGGACCGCTGCCTCGGGGTCGTCGAGCCCGCCGAGATGGCCGATGGCCACGCGCTCAGGCGGCACGCCGAGCGCCTCGAAGAGGTCGAGCTGCTCCTCGGCGGCCTGGCCGTTCGCGGTATGCGTGAAGATCGGCAGGTTCGTGAGCAGGTGGGCCTTGCCGACGGCGCTGAACGCCTTGCGCTCCGACGGCGTGATCGCGGCCGAGCTCCCGATCTCGCCGAAGGCCCCCCACCGCTCCGTCGCGGCCGCCCCGGCCAGCGCTTCCGCGATCTCGTCCTCGCTCCGATCCGCCAGCTCCGGGGGATGGAACGGGTCGGTGTAGTAGCCGCCGCTCGCCACGATCGGCATGCCGGAGCGCTCGGAGACCTCGCGCAGGAACGCCACGCTCCGCCCCATGTCGTCGTGGCCGCCGTCCACGAGTGCCGCGACCCCCTCGCGGGCCGCCGCCTCCAGCTCGGCCGCCATGACCTCCACGTCCTGCATGAAGTAGGGAGAGTCGGGCGGCCCGATGAACCGCTCCCGCGCGGGGTTCTCCGCCCCCAGCAGCCGGTCCCAGAACGCAAGGTCCAGCGACATGTGCTCGTGGAAGAGCACCGCGCCGTGCGACAGCCGGCCCGGCGGCACGTCCTCGAGTATGGTGCGGACTATCGCCCCTTCCGGAAAGGACGCCCCGACGGGGGTCGCCGACTCGGTGGGTGGTGCGGTCTCCGGCGGGCGGCCGCACGCGGCCGCCAGACCGGCGCCGCCGAATCCGAGAATACGCATCGCCTCGCGGCGGCTCCAAACCGTCGCACGACTGCTTGGTTGTCCTGTCATGTCGCCCTCGCTCCCTACGGCGCCTCGTCCGGGGCGTCGCTCCCGGTGGACGGCCCCATCTTGACATGATTGGCGCGGTGCCGCCGGCCCGCAAGGCGCGAGGGATCGCACCGAACGCGGGGCTGCGCCGCTCGCGAGCCGCGGGGCCGCGGGAGGGCGAACGAGGTTGGAGGAACCGCCGCGCGTGTGCATCTCGATGTGCGGTCGCTCCTGCAGCGCCTCGACCAGGATGGAAGGTGGCGCGGTCAGCGGCGGCCAAGCGTTCCTCGGTGCCGGGGTCCTCGCGCTGCCGCGACGTGGCCGTGATGCACCACGCCTGACGACGGGATCTGGTCGCCGCGGCCCACCGGGCCGGAGCCCAGGACGACAACCCGGCACGGAACGACTACCTGAACACCCTGAAAGCGCGATGACTCGGCTGAGGCTGCCGGAACCGGCAGCCGACCTCCTCACGAAGACCCATCACATTCTCGACGCGTTCCTGACGCTGGTGACACCGGGGCGATCCGGATGGGCCCTGACCGGCGGCACGGAGAGGCCAGGTATCGGTACCTCGTCGTCGCTAGCCCAAGTTTACCAGCCACGAATCTAAACTACTGCAACAAGGCGGCTTACGCCGACAAAAATCCTCGAGTGGCACTACAAGCCTGCGCAAACCGGTGAGGTCGGTCAGATGAGCGTCTTGCGAACGCCCCCGGGGTGGGGGTCGACGCCGAGGGTGCCGTAGATGTCCCGCTGCTCGGGTTCGGCTTGCGTGGCCGTGCGCACATGCAGCGTGCGCCCGTCGGGGCGGCGGAAGGTGGCGGTGACGCGCTGCTGGCCGTCGAGGATGCGGCGCAACGTGGTCCAACCGGCGGGGTTGCCGTGCCCGCGCAGTCGGGTGCGGATGACCTGCACGAGCTGGTAGGCGATGACGGTGATGAACAGGTGACCGTCAGCCCGCCGCGGCTTGTGGTGGTAGATGGGGCGCAGGCCGAGTTCGGACTTGAGGGCGCGGAAGACGGCCTCCACGTCGGTGAGGGTGGTGTAGGTGCGCCACAGGGCGTCTTCGTCCCAGTCGGTCTCGCTGCTGCGCAGGCAGTAGACCCCCGGATGGGTGGCCATCGAGCCGTCCTGGGGACGGCGGGTCCAGGTGACGGCGACGGCCTTGTTGCCGGTCTCGTCGGCGGTGACGGCAATCTGGTAGTGCAAGGCGACGCGGGAATGCTTCGTCTTCAATCGGCCGATGCGCTGCCACACCTGGTCGAGTCGCTTGTGGGCGCGGGGGCGCGCCAGCCCCTCGTGGAGTTGGGTCAGGGCGGTCTCGAAGCGGGTGGCGAAACGCTCGATGATGGCCCGTTCCTTGTTGGCCCGCTCCTCGGAGTAGCAGTACAGGCGCACCTCGTCGGGGTCGTTCGAGACCACCTTGTGCAGGTGCACGGTCTGGTTGGACCGGGTCCGGACCGACACGGCGGCCTCGGCGTCGAATTGCCGGTGGCGTTCGCGGCTGACGACCAGATAGCGGTAGCCGTGGTCGCGCAACCACGTGATGCAGGCTTCGGTGGCGACGCCACGGTCCATGACCACGAGGGCGCCGGCCGGTGCGTCGAGCGCCTCGAGCATGTCGGCCAGGGTGCGCTGTTCCCGGACGTTGCCGGCGAAGACCTTGGAGCGGCGGACGAAGCCGCTGGCGTCGAGCATGAGGCCCAGGGTCAGCAGCGGACAGTCGCTACGCTTCTCCTTCGAGTGCCCCCGCTGCGCCTGTGGCTGCTCGCTCGCCTCGCCTTCGAAGTAGGTGTTGGTCAGGTCGTAGAGGGTCACCGTCGGCTGCAGGTCGAACAGCCCCATCGCACGGTCGAACAGATGCGCCTCGATCGCCTCGCGATGCTTCACCAGGGCGTCCGAGGCGCGGTAGAGCTGCATCGCGCCGACGGTCTCGAAGTCGACGCCGAGCAACTCTCCGAGGCCGCTGCGTTCTTGCAGCCAGCGGTGCGTCGCCCGCTCCGAGGCGGGCTGGGCGAGACGCCCGACGATGACGCCGGCCGCCGCCGCGCGCAGGGCGCGGTTGACGCCGAGGTCGGCGAGCAGGGCCGGCAGGCCCAATTGCTCCAGCGCCCACAGACCGACCTGCTCGACGCCGACGCTGCGCGGGCGGACCAGGCGCAGCGAGTCGACATCAAGGGGCTGCACGTCGGTCGGTCCGGTCGGAGTGCCGCTCGCCTGCCCGCCACGGACGACCAACTGGCTGGCGATGCGCTGGGCTTCGTGTTCGACGGTTTGGGGGCCATCGGCGACCAGGGGCGCTTGGCCGGTCAAGATGTCGTCGATGCGGGCGCACAACTGCGGCCATTGGGCCTGGGGGATGTCGAAGTGGCGCCCGAGATTGAGGAGAGTGCGCTGCCGGACGGCGTTTCCGACGCGCTCGGAGTGCACCAAGCGATGGGAGAAGTAGGGCTTTCCGTCCTGGGTCCGCCGGGTTTGTGTGCGTCGAATGAACACGCTGCCGAGGATAGCGGGCGCCCTTGCCGGAGTCAATCCTTTCTGAAAATTATGGCACTACATCGCGCGCCGTCAAGGCTCGATCCTTTAGAATCAACAATTTACAGATATGGGAATCCCGAAAAGCAGCCGAAATCGGCCAAATAGCCGGTCAACTTGGTAAACTTGGGCTAGCAGCCCGGACGCAGTGACGGTGACCACCCGGAACCGCCACCGGCTGGCGCAACGCAGGTACAGAACCGGGCACGAAGCGCGGAACGGATTCGAAGAAGAAGGGGTGAACGCCTGCCTTGCAGCCCGAGGATGGAACCCGGGCCGCATCCGCAACCAGGCGATGAACGCGAGGGCGGTCAGACGAACCGAGACGATCCTGGAGATCGGCAACCCCGAGGGGGGCGACTAAAGGCGATCATCCGCCGCGCGTGTGCATCTCGAGGTGGGGCTGGCTCTGCAGCGCCTCGACGGGGATGAAGGTGGAGCGGTCGGCGGCGGCCAGGCGCTCCTCGGCGCCGCGGTCGTCGCGCTGCCGCCACGTGGTCGCGATGAGGTCTTCGAGGGCCTCGCGGCCTGCGCCGGCCCGCAGGGGCCCGCGCAGGTCGGTGCCGGTGCGAGCGTAGAGGCAGCGGTACCAGAGCCCGTCGGCGGTGAGCCGGCTGCGGTCGCATTGCCGGCAGAAGGGCTCGGTCGTCGACGAGATGATGCCGAACACGAGGCCGTCGGGCAGGGTGAAGCGGTCGGCGGGGGCGGCGGTGGTCTCGTCGACGGTCTCGACGGGTCCGTAACGGGCGGCCAGGCGGTCCAGCATCTCTCGGCGCGACACGACGTCGTCCATCGACCAGCGCGTGGCGCCGCCCACGTCCATGTACTCGATGAACCGGACCTCGGCGTTCACCCGCCGGCCGTACTCCAGCATCGGCACGAGCTCGTCGTCGTTGACGCCGCGGATCACCACGGTGTCGATCTTGACGCTCTCGAAGCCGGCGCAGGCCGCCGCGTCGAGTCCCCGCAGGACGTCCCGGTGGCGGTCGAAGCGCGTGAGGGCCTCGAAGCGGCCCGCGTCCAGCGTGTCCAGGCTCACGGTGATGCGGGGCAGGCCGGCGTCACGCAACGCCGCGACCTGCTCGGCGAGGAGGATGCCGTTGGTGGTCAGGGCGAGGTCGCGGAGGGCGGCCTTGCCGGCGAGCAGCGCCACGAGGTCGGGCAGGTCGGTGCGCAGCAGCGGCTCGCCGCCGGTGATGCGGACCTTGTCGGTCCCGAGAGCCGCGAAGACGTCGACGAGGCGGTCGATCTCCTCGAAGGTCAGGATGTCGTTGCGGGGCAGCCAGACGTACTCCGCCTCGGGCATGCAGTAGTGGCACCGCAGGTTGCACCGGTCGGTCACCGAGACCCGCAGGTTGGCGAGCGGCCGCCCCAGCCTGTCGTGGACCTCCATCGCCTCCATTATGCCACCACGGTTCGGGCCGCAGGGGTCGGTGGCGATTGGCCCGCTGCATCGGCCGCCTCCGAGCCCCGCGTGGACTGCGTGCTCGGCGGAGCTGCGCGGCTCCGCGGGTTGCCTGGCCCGACCGTCGCCCTCGTCGCGCCCTGCCTCTCGGCCGCCCCGACAGCCCTGGTGCGCGCGGTCCGGCCGCGGCTCCTCATCCGCTCGCGGCCCGGCCGCCCGCCGGTTCGACATATAATTCACGCCGTGCTTCGGTCCCACCGCGCCGGCTTCCCGCGAGTCGCCGCGTCGGCGTTCGTGGACGAAAGCGCCCAGGTCATCGGCGACGTCGAGATCGGCGAGGACAGCAGCGTCTGGATGAACGCGGTGCTGCGCGGGGACGTCCACTGGATCCGCGTCGGCGACCGCACCAACATCCAGGACGGGAGCGTGCTCCACGGGATGCGCGAGAAGCACCCGACCCGGCTCGGGGACGAGGTGACGGTGGGGCACGGGGCGATTCTCCACGGGTGCGTGGTCGAGGACCGGTGCCTCATCGGCATGGGGGCGATCGTGCTGAACGGCGCCGTCGTCGGGTCCGGCTCGATCGTCGCGGCGGGCACCCTCGTGGCCGAGGGGACCGACATTCCGCGTGGGTCGCTGGTCATGGGCAGCCCCGGTCGGGTGCGCCGGGCGACGACGGCCGACGAGGCGGCGTCGATCCGGCGCTACGCCGACCACTACGTGGCCTACAAGGGCGAGTTTCAGATGGATCCGCAAGGTGCCGGCGAGAGACCGGGCACGCCATGACGATGCGGTCGGCGGCAGAGCGAAGGGACCTCCCCTCACGGTGATTCCCGGCATTCGCGGCACGCGGGACATCCTGCCCGGCGAGGTGGGACGGTGGCGGCGCGTCGAGCGCGCGGCGGTGGAGGTGTGCGAGCGCTACGGGTACGTCGAGGTCCGGACCCCGGTCATCGAGCGCGAGGAGCTGTTCGCGAAGGGCACCGGCGAGTCGACGGACATCGTGCAGAAGGAGATGTACGCGTTCACCGACAAGGGCGGCGAGCGCGTCACCCTGCGCCCCGAGGCGACCCCCAGCCTCGTCCGCGCCTTCGCCGAGCACGGCCTCGAGCAGGCCCTGCCGTTCGCCAAGCTCTACAGCCTGGGGCCGATGTTCCGCTACGAGCGCCCCCAGAAGGGCCGTTACCGGCAGTTCCACCAGCTCGACGTCGAGGTGTTCGGCATCGACGATCCGGCCGTCGACGCCGAGGTCATCGAGATGGCCTCGGCCTTCGTGACCGAGCTCGGTCTCGAGGGGGCCGAGCTCGTCATCAACTCCGTCGGGTGCCAGGCGTGCCGGCCCGCGTTCAGCGCCGCCCTGCTCGCGGCCCTCGGCGAGCGGGTGTCCGACCTGTGCGCCGACTGCCGGCGCCGGGCCGGGACCAACCCGTTGCGTATCTTCGACTGCAAGGTGCCGGCCGACCAGCCGATCATCGACGCCCTTCCGCATTCGGAAGACTACCTGTGCGACGCGTGCCGGGACCACTTCGCCGAGGTGCGCGGCCACCTCGACGCCTACGGGCTGTCGTACCGGGTGTCGCACCGGCTCGTCCGAGGCCTCGACTACTACATGCGCACCACCTTCGAGATTCTCGGGGCCGGGCTCGGGGCGCAGAACGCGCTGCTCGGCGGCGGCCGCTACGACGGCCTCGTGAAGCAGCTCGGCGGGCCCGACCGCCCCGGCATCGGGTTTGCGGCGGGGCTCGAGCGGCTGGTCCTCGCCCTGCCCGAGGGCGCGGGCGACGCGGCGCCGGTCGACGCCTTCGTGGTCGCCCTCGGCGACGGGACGTGGGCGTCGGCCCGGGTGCTGGCCCGCGACCTGCGCCGGGCCGGCCTGCGGGTGCTGATCGACTACGGCGGCCGCTCCTCGAAGTCGCAGATGAAGCGGGCCAACCGCAGCGGGGCCCGGCACATGCTCATCCTCGGGGGCGACGAGCTGGCCGCCGGCGAGGTGGCGGTCAAGGAGATGGAGACCGGCGAGCAGCGGCGGGTGGCCCGCGAGGCGGTCGCGGAGGCGCTCGTGGCGAGGCGCGCCGGCGACGGGGTGTGAAGCAGTGCGGACACATACATGCGGCGCGTTGCGCCCGAGCGACATGGGGCAGGAGGCGACTCTGCTGGGGTGGGTGCACCGGGTGCGCGACCTCGGCGCCCTCATCTTCGTCGACGTGCGCGACCGCTACGGGGTCACCCAGGTGGTGGCCCGCGACGACGAGGGGCTGCTCGCGCAGGCGAAGCGGCTTCGGCCCGAGTTCGTGGTGGAAGTCGCCGGCGTCGTCGAGCGCCGGTCCGACGACACCCTCAACCCGAAGATCGCGACCGGGGAGGTCGAGATCGCGGTGCGGTCCATCGAGGTCCTGAACGAGTCGAAGCGCCCGCCCTTCCACATCGCCGAGGAGAGCCCGGTCTCCGAGGACCTCCGGCTGAAGTACCGGTACCTCGACCTGCGGCGGCAGCGGATGCAGCGGAACATGCAGCTCCGGCACCGGGTGGTGCTGGCGGTGCGGCGCGCCCTCGACGAGCAGGGCTTCCTGGAGATCGAGACCCCGATCCTGGCCAAGTCGACGCCGGAAGGGGCGCGCGACTACCTGGTCCCCAGCCGCGTGCACGCGGGCGAGTTCTTCGCATTGCCGCAGTCGCCGCAGATCTTCAAGCAGATCCTGATGATCTCGGGCATGGACCGCTACTTCCAGATCGCCCGCTGCTTCCGCGACGAGGACCTGCGCGCGGACCGGCAGCCGGAGTTCACGCAGATCGACATGGAGGTGTCGTTCGCCACCCCGGACATCGTCTTCGGCATCGTCGAGCGCCTGATGCACGCGGTGTGCGCGGCCGCCGGCCTCACCGTCGAGACGCCGTTCCCCCGGCTGACCTACGCCGACGCGATGGCCAAGTACGGGTCCGACAAGCCCGACCTGCGCATCGGGATGGCGATCGCCGACGTCTCCGACGTCTTCGCAGACTCGAGCTTCCGGGTGTTCCGCGAGTGCGTGGCCGAGGGCGGCGTCATCCGCGCCCTCGTCGTGCCGGGGGCGGGGCGGTACTCGCGCAGCCAGGTCGACAAGCTCGTCGACGAGGCGATCTCGCTCGGCGCCTCCGGCCTCGTGTGGGCGCGGCGTGGACCCGAGGGCGAGGTGCAGAGCTCGATCCTCAAGGTGGCGGGGGCGGAGACACTGGGGCGTCTGCTCGAGGTGGCGGGCACCGGCGACACCGACCTCGTGCTCGTGGCGGCGGGCTCGGGCGAGGAGCCGTCCGTGTTGCTCGGGAAGCTGCGCCTCGAGCTCGCCCGCCGCGAGGGGCTCGTCGACGAGTCCCGCTCCGCCCTGGCGTGGGTCGTCGACTTCCCGATGTTCGAGTGGAACGAGACCGAGGGGCGCCACGTGTCGCGGCACCACCCGTTCACGTCGCCCCACGACGACGACCGCCACCTCCTCGAAGGCGGCGATCTCGGCGCCATCCGGGCCAAGGCCTACGACCTCGTGTTCAACGGCTGGGAGATCGGCGGCGGCAGCGTCCGGATCCACGAGCAGCCGCTGCAGCGGCGCATCTTCGAGCTGCTGAAGATCAGCGACGAGGACGCCCGTTCCCGCTTCGGCTTCTTCCTCGACGCCCTCGAGTACGGGACGCCGCCCCACGGCGGCATCGCCTTCGGGGTCGACCGCATCGTGGCCCTGCTCGCCGGCGAGGCGTCCATCCGCGACGTCATGGCGTTCCCGAAGACCGCCGCCGCCGTCGACCTGATGACCGGCGCCCCGTCGACGGTGAGCCCCCACCAGTTGCGCGAGCTGCACTTGCAGACCGAGGGTTGAGGGCACTTGCCGTAGCCGGCCGATTGGTGCACGATCGCAGAAGCACGTGTCCGAAGAACCCAGCCCATCCGGCACAGCCGCGGCCACGCGGATACCCGTGCCCGACGACGGGATCGAGCAACTGTTCGGCGCCCACGACTCGCACCTCAGGACGTTCGAGGAGCTTTTCGGCGTGCGGGTCCGCACCGACGGCAACCACCTCCTGGTCGACGGAGAGGTGCGGGCGGTCGAGGGGGTGGAGCGGACCGTTCGGCAGTTGTCGGCGCTGGTCGGTGACGGCTACCGGCTCTCGGCGGACGACGTGCGGCAGGCGGCCCAGCTCGTGATGCAGGACGCGTCGGTCCGACTGCGCGACTACTTCGTCAAGACCACCGTCAAGGCGTCGAGCAAGCGGCAGGTCGCCCCCAAGAGCCTCAACCAGCGCCGGTACCTGGAGGCCATCGACCGGCACGACGTGGTCTTCGGGGTCGGACCGGCGGGCACGGGGAAGACCTACCTGGCGATGGCCCAGGCGGTCGCCTACCTGACCGCGAAGAAGGTCACCCGCATCATCCTCGCGCGCCCCGCCGTCGAGGCTGGCGAGCGGCTCGGGTTCCTGCCCGGCGACATGCAGGAGAAGGTGAACCCCTACCTGCGTCCGCTCTACGACGCCCTCTACGACATGCTCGACCTCGATCGGGTCGATCGGCTGCTCGACCGGCGCACCATCGAGATCGCGCCCCTCGCGTTCATGCGGGGGCGGACCCTCAACGACGCGTTCGTGATTCTCGACGAGGCCCAGAACACGACGGCCGAGCAGATGAAGATGTTCCTCACCCGCCTGGGGTTCGGCTCGAAGGCGGTCGTCACCGGCGACATCACCCAGATCGACCTGCCGGCGGGCCGCGTGTCCGGCCTCGTCGAGGTGCTGCGAATCCTGGAGCACGTGGACGGCATCGCGTTCACCCGCTTCGACGACCGCGACGTCGTGCGGCACCCGCTCGTGCGCCGCATCGTCCGGGCCTACGAGACATGGGCGGAGCACCCCGACGAGCCGGCCGCGGCCCCGGCGCCGCCGGCGGGGGCCTTCGACCCGGCGCCATGACCCCGCCCGACCTGCCATGACCGCGGACGACCCCGACCCTCGCCCCGCCCGACCGCCCGCCAGGCTGGACGTGGTGGTGACGGACGGGCGCGGACGGCCCAAGGCGGCCGGCGATCTGCCGGCGTGGCTCGCGGGGGTGGCGCCGCGGTCCGCGGCCGGTCAGGCCGTCGTCGCCCTCGTCTGCGACCGCAAGATGCGCGACCTGAACCGCCGCTTCCGCGGCGTCGACCGGGTGACCGACGTCCTGTCCTTTCCGGCCGAGCCCGACGGGACCGAGCCCCGTCGCGACGGCGCCGCCGGCGGCCCGCCATGGCTTGGAGACATCGTCATCGCCACCGGGCGGGCGGCGCGCCAGGCCCGCGCGGCCGGGCTCACCGAGGGCGAGGAAAGGCGCCGCCTCGCCCTCCACGGCCTGCTGCACCTGCTGGGCTACGACCACGAGCGTGACGACGGGCGCATGCGGCGCCTGGAGCGGCGGCTCCAGCGGCGTGGCGGCCTGCCGGTGGATGCCTCATGATGCCCCTGGCGCTGTTCCTCCTCGGGTGCGCGGTCATCTACGTCGCGACCATCGAGTCGGCGTTCGGGGCCATGGTTCGCCTGCCGGAACGGCTGACGGCGGAGCGGGACGCCCGCAACGAGTCGCTGGTGACCCACCTGGAGGACCCGCTGCGCCTGTACGTCGTCACCCGCCTGCTGCGGGGCGGGCTGTTCGCCCTGGCCGCCGTGATCCTCGCCCAGCTCATCGGCGTGGCCACGCCCCGGGCGGTCGGCGTGCTGCTCCTCAGCATCGTCGGGTTCGTCGTCGTCTGCGAGCAGGTGGTGCCTTCCGCCCTCGCGCGGCGCAACGCCGGGCGGGTGCTCGAGCTGCTGCTGCCGTCGTTCGATCGGGCGCTCCGGTTCCTGGGGCCGGTGACGGGCTGGCTGCTGCTCCTGGCGCGGCCGCGGCGCGGCCGCGCCGCCAACGGGCGCGGCAACGGCGGCGCGGAGGACGCGGAGGGCGAGGACGACGAGACGCGGGCGGAGGCGGCCGACACCGAGGAGCGGCGCCTCCTGCAGTCGGTGGTGGACTTCGGGGGGACGCTGGTGCGCGAGGTGATGACCCCTCGGCCGGACATCGTGGCCATCGCCCACGACGCGACGGTGGACCGGTTGCGGGCCCTCTTCGCGGAGGAGGAGTACTCGCGCATTCCCGTGTTCGAGAACGACCTCGACAACATCCTGGGCTTCGTCTTCGCCAAGGACCTGGTCAAGGTCGACGGGCTCTCGGGGGACTCGCCCATCGTCCCCCGCCTGCTCCGGCCGGCCTGCGTCGTGCCCGAGGGCCAGCGGGTCGCCGACCTGCTGCGCGAGCTGCAGGGCAGGCACGTGCAGAGCGCCATCGTCGTCGACGAGTACGGGGGCACGGCGGGGCTGGTGACCATCGAGGACCTGCTGGAGGAGATCGTCGGCGAGATTCGTGACGAGTACGACGACGACGAGTCCGAGGCGGTGGTCCAGGAGGACGGCGGGCGCTTCGTGTTCCTCGCCACGGTGGGGGTGGGCGAGCTGGCCGAGCGCCTGGGGGTGTCGGTCGAGCGGGACGGCTTCGAGACGGTGGGGGGCTACCTGCTGAGCCGGCTCGGGCGGGTGCCGGCGGCCGGGGAGACGTTCGAGGTGGACGATCTCGAGGTCGAGGTGCTCGACGCCGAGCGCCGGCGGGTGCGGAAGGTGCGGATGAGCCGCCGGCCGGCGGCGGAGGCGGTCGAGGCCTAGCCGTGCCGGAAACCGAGAGCCCGTCCATGCGCGCCGGCTTCGTGTCGCTCGTCGGGCGCCCCAACGCGGGCAAGTCCACCCTCCTGAACCGCATCGTCGGCACGAAGCTCGCCATCGTCTCGGACAAGCCGCAGACCACGCGGAACCGCATCCTCGCGGTTCGGAACTACGCGGGCGAGGCCCCCGCGCAGGTCGTCTTCGTGGACACCCCGGGCATTCACCGGCCGCTGCACCGGATGAACGTGCGCATGGTCGACGTGGCCCTCGAGTCGATGGGCGACGTCGACCTGATCGGGCTGGTGAGGGACGCCACCGACGGCGTCGGGGCCGGCGACCGGTTCGTCATCGACGCCCTCGCGCGCGTTCCGGCGCCGGTGCTGCTCATCCTCAACAAGATCGACCTGGTCGCCAAGCCCCGCCTGCTGCCGCTCATCGACTGGTACCGCCGGCAGCGCGACTTCGCCGCCTTCGTGCCGGTGTCGGCGGCGACCGGCGACGGGGTCGACATCCTCGAGCGGGAGATCGTCGGGCGGCTGCCCGCCGGCGAGCCGCTCTATCCCGACGACTTCCTCACCGACCAGCCGGAGCGCGTGCTCGCGGCCGAGACGGTGCGCGAGAAGGTGCTGCGCCACACCCACGCCGAGCTGCCGTTCGTGACGGCGGTGGTCGTCGACCGCTTCGACGACGGGAGCGAGCCGGGGCGCCTGGGCCTGTTCTGCTCGATTCTGGTCGAACGGAAGTCCCAGAAGCCCATCGTCATCGGCCCGGGGGGGGCGCGCATCCGGCAGATCGGGAGCGAGGCCAGGCAGGACCTCGAACGGTTCTTCGGCGTCCCCGTGTATCTCGATCTGCACGTGAAGGTGCGGGCCGACTGGCGCGACGACGACCGGATCCTGGACCAGGCCGGCGTGGCGTCGACGGGGCAGGGGTGAGGGACGACGCGGCGCTGTCACGGACACCACGTCGGCGTCCTCCCCACAGGTCGAAGATCACCCCTGTTGTCGGGAGCAGCACCGGGGTCGGCGCCCCCGTCAGGGTGTCGACGAGTTGTCGACAAATTCAAGTGATACTTGAAAAAAACATGATAT
The DNA here is from genome assembly GCA_965215105.1 of Vicinamibacterales bacterium. Taxonomy (GTDB): domain Bacteria; phylum Acidobacteriota; class Vicinamibacteria; order Vicinamibacterales; family UBA8438; genus JAJEEA01. The sequence continues at coordinate 2,040,590 of OZ244051.1, read as the reverse complement.
TTTCAAGTAGGTGTTCACCAGACAATTGACCCTGCCCCCGCCGGGCGCACGCACGTTCTTCCTCTGGGGGCCGCGGCAGGTCGGCAAGACCACGCTGCTGCGGCAGTGCTATCCCGACGCCTTCTGGGTGGATCTGCTCAAGGCGGACGAGTTCCGCCGCTACGCCACGCGCCCGGAATCGTTGCGGCTCGCGCTCCAGGCCCTGGAACCGGACCCGGCCCGGCAGGTGGTGGTGGACGAGGTGCTGAAGGTTCCGGCCCTGCTCGACGAAGCGCACTGGATGATCGAGAACCTGGGCGTCCACTTCGCCCTCTGCGCGTCGAGCGCGCGCAAGGTGCGCCGGGGTGCGGCGAGCCTGCTCGGCGGACGCGCGATCCGCTACGAGCTCCGGGGCCTCACCTCGGCGGAGCTCGGCGCCGACTTCGATCTCCGCCGCGTCCTCAACCGCGGCTTCCTCCCCCAGCCCTACCAGGACCCCGAGCCCGAGGAGCTGCTCGAGTCGTACGTCGCCGACTACCTGAAGGAGGAGATCGCCGCCGAGGGGCTCATTCGGAACCTGCCGGCCTTCGGCGATTTCCTGACGGCGGCGGCGCTCGCCGACACCGAGATGGTGCGCTTCTCGAACGTGGCCCAGGACTGCGGGGTCAGCAGCCAGACCGTGAAGGGCTACTACCGCATCCTCGAGGACACCCTGCTCGGCCGCTGGCTGCCCGCCTACCGGCGGCGGCCGAAGCGGCGCGTGGCTGCCACCCCCAAGTTCTACTTCTTCGACGTCGGCGTCGTGAACCGGCTCGCCCGCCGCGGCGAGCTCCATCCCGGCTCGGAGCTGTTCGGAAAGGCCTTCGAGAGCTGGCTCTTCCACGAGCTCGGCGCCCATCTCGCCTACGCCCGCTCGACGGAGGATCTCTCGTACTGGCGGCTCGCGGGAGGCGCAGAAGTGGACTTCATCGTCGGCGACATGCGGGTCGCCGTCGAGGCCAAGGCGGCGGCGCGCATCGGCTCACGCCACCTGAAGGGACTGCGGGCGCTCGCGAAGGACCATCCGGGCGTCGGGCGGTGCATCGTCGTCTGCCTCGAACCGCAACCCCTCCGCACGGACGACGGCATCGAGATCCTGCCGGTGGACGACTTCCTCGATCGCCTCTGGTCCGGTGCGCTGCTCGGGTAGAGGGTGGGCGCTGCTGTTCTGGTCGATTGCGGCTCGCCCGGCCCGTCTTGTCGGACTTGCCGGAACCTCGCGCGCGCTCTCTCCAGGAATGCGGACAAGTCGGCCCAAGCACGGCCGCCGCCGACCCGGCGCGGTCCCACTGCGTGAGCGTCGCCGATCGGTGGTGCGGGGGGGGGCGACCGATCCGGGAGTCGTGCCCGCGGCTCCGATGGTCGCCCACCGACCTCCGGGAGTCCGCGCCGTTCCACGGCGCCGCCGGCTACCGGCCCGCCATCCGCTCGGCCATGTTGCGCAGGAAGTTGACGATGTGCCAGATCTCCTCGTCGGTGATGCGGCCCTCCCAGGCGTCCATGTCGTAGGCCGGCGGCACGCCGTTGCGGATCACCAGGAAGATGTCGCCGTCGCGGTCACCGTGCACCCACTCGTCGTCGATCAGGTTCGCGGGCCTCGACCCCGTCGGCGCGGTCATGCCCTGGCCGTCGGCGCGGATGCCGTGGCACGAGCGGCAGAAGCGCCCGTAGACCCGCAGGCCCGACCTCACCGATTCCTCGGTCGCCTCGACGGGGTTCTCCGGCGCCTCGGCGGCAGTCTCCTGCGCGGGGCCGGCCGCGACCACCGGGGCCGAATCGGCGATCGTGAACAGGGAAAAGGCCATGGCGGCCAGGACGGGCACGGCTCGTGCAGGACTGGACATGGTCACGCATCCTCCTCAATGTGGAAGTTCAACCATGATACCGCGCCGCCGTCCACTGCGGCGGCATCGCCGCGAGCCGGTCGGCCATGCGGGTCCACGCGGTTGACCGTTTGCCGACGACGGGATAAACTGCCCGCTCCGACCCGGAAATATCTGCCCGGTGGGCTGAGCGACACTGCCCGTCCCGGCCCGGGCACATCCAATCGGAGAGATGAGCGAATGCGTAGACTGAGCGTTGTCTTCATGGCCGTCCTGCTGGTCGCGGGCACGGCGCGAGCCCAGGAGGCGGAGCCGCAGGTGTTCGGCGATCTGGCCGAGGTGATGCGCGGCATCCTGTTCCCCAACTCGAACATCATCTTCGACGTGCAGACCGACAACCCCGACGATCCGGTCGAGGCGGTCGAGGGCGATTCCACGACCGCGCGCTTCGCCAGCATCTACACCGGGTGGGAGGCGCTCGAGAACGCGGCTGTCGCGCTCGTGGAGGCCGCCAACCTGATCGAGCTGCCGCGCCTGTGCGAGAACCTCGAGGACGACCCCGCGCGCAACGGTCTGCCGGCCCCGGTCGAGCGGGACGACTGGAAGCAGTACGTCGCGGGGCTGCGGGCGGCGGGCCAGACCGCCTACGAGTGGGCGCAGGCCCGCGCCTACGACGACTTCGACGCGATCCTCATGACCGGCGACGTCGCCGAGGCCTGCGCGGCCTGCCACCGCGTCTACCGCGACAGCTACACCGATCCGCCCACCCCGCGCTGCTCGCCCCCCAGCGAGTGAGCGCGGCCGGCGTCGGCCGGCGGCGGGTTCCGCGACCCCGCCGGCCGACGGCGCCTCTGCGAAGGCCGGGCGAAATCGGCGGCGCAGCCGGTCGCCAGTCCCGGTCTTCGATTTGCGGTACCCACCCGCCCACTGTCCCGGGTTCCCCGGCGCGCGCGACGGCTCCATGGCCTCGTACGCTTCGATCGTATCGAGCCGCCGCCAGGCTTCGCGGGCTCGATCGGGTTCCTTGCAACCGCCTCTTTGGCCATCTACGCCAAGTCCCCGGGCGTGCGCGACGGCTCCATGGTCCCGTGCGCTCGATCGTATCGAGCCGCCGCCAGGCTTCGCGGGCTCGACGGGTTCATTGCTGGCCGCCTCTTCTGACCATCGCGGCCCGTTTCCGAGGTCCGAACCGGGAGATGCGTGACACGGCCGCGTGTCGCCTCCGCATCGCGCCAAGGCACGCGTCGTCGCTGTGCTACACTGAAATGATCCTGATGCTGACTGTGGAATACCCAGAGGAACCCGACTTGTCGCGGCATTCGTCCGCGACGGCTCCCCGAACGACGGGACGATGCCCTTCCAGCGCCGCATCGACGTGGTGCTCGACTCGGTCAAGCGACTGCAGCGGATAGGTGCGTCCGCCAACCTCCTCAACCTCCTCCAGAAGCAGCGCCCCGCCGACCTCGCCGAGGTCCTCGGCGAGCTCACCGACAAGAACCGGCACGACGCGTTCAACCTGCTGCTCGACCGCGACAGCCGCCTCGCGATGGAGGCGCTGATGGAGTACGGCGTCGAGCCCGGCGCGGGCCTGCTGGCCGACCAGCCGCCCGAGCGCATCGCGCTGTGGCTGCTCGACCTGCCGTCGGACGACGCGGCCGCGCTCATCGACGAGCTGCCCGAGGACCTGTCGGCCGCGGTGCTGGAGCGGATGCGCCCGCACGAGTCGGGGGAGGTCGAGAACCTCCTCGAGTACCGCGAGGAGACCGCCGGCCGCATCATGAACCCGACGGTGTTCGCGCTGTCGGAGGAACAGACGGCGGGCGAGGCGATTCACGCCCTGCAGGGGTCGCGCGAGGTGGAGATGGTCTTCTACCTCTACGTGGTCGACGAGCGGCGGCACCTCGTGGGCGTCGTGTCGTTACGCCGCCTGCTGCTCGTGGCGCCCGAGACTCCGCTGCAGCGCATCATGACCACCGACCTGATCAGCGCGCGGGTCGACACCGACCAGGAAGAGGTGGCGCAGCACGTCGCCAACTACAACTTGCTGGCGATTCCGGTGGTCGACGAGGAGAACAAGCTCGTCGGCATCATCACCGTCGACGACGTCATCGACATCATCAAGGACGAGGCGACCGAGGACCTCTACCGGCTCGCGGGCGTCAGCGGCGACGAGCACGTGTTCACCCCCGCGGGGGAGTCGGCGCGGAAGCGGCTGCCGTGGCTGGCCATGAACCTCGTCACCGCGACCCTCGCCGCGATCGTGGTGCGGGCGTTCCAGGCGACCATCGACCAGGCGGTGGCGCTGGCCGTCCTCATGACCATCGTCGCGAGCATGGGGGGCAACGCGGCGACCCAGACCCTGACCGTGATCGTGCGGTCCATCGCCCTGGGGGAGCTCACCTGGGGCAGCTCGCGCAGGGCGGTGCTGAAGGAGGCGCTAGTCGGCCTGGGCAACGGCCTTGTCCTCGGGACGGTGGGGGCCCTGGTGGCGTGGGTGCTGTACGGGAACGTCTATCTGGGGGCGATCCTGGCCCTCGCGATGGTCATCAACCTCTTGGTGGCGGCGGTGGCCGCGACGGTGATTCCCATCGCACTGCGGGCCCTCAAGGTCGATCCGGCGCTGGCGTCGGCGGTGTTCATCACGACGTTGACGGACGTCTTCGGGTTCTTCGCGTTCCTCGGCCTCGCCACCGTCTTCCTGCCGTATCTGGACGGGCTGGTGTGACCGCCGGTGTCGCCATGGCCTCGCCGACGGCCGGTTCGTGGTGAAACCCCGCGTTGCACCGCGCCCGGAGGGCGCCAGCGGATCGTCGAGGCGGGGAGCACTGCCGCTCGAATGCGGCGGGGACTTTCGTCGCGGGCTGCTAGAATGGTGGCCGGCCCGGCACTCGGCGCTCGCGATGCCAGTCCTGACGACCGACGCGCTGATCCTGCGCACCTACCATCTTGGTGAAGCGGACCGCATCGTCGTGTTCCTGACGCCCGAGCGGGGCAAGAAGCGGGGCGTGGCCAACGGCGCGCGCCGCCCGCGCTCCCGCCGTTTCGCCGGCGGGCTCGAGCCGTTGACGGCGGTGCGGCTCGCCTACTACGAGCGGGAGCACCGGGAGCTGGTCCGGCTGCGCTACGTCGAGCCGGTGCGCTCGCCGATGCTGGCGCGGGACGGCGAGCGGCTCGGCTACGTCGAGTACTTCGCGGAGATCCTCGACGAGTGCGCGCAGGAGGCGGAGCCGAACGCGGCGCTGTTCCGGCTCGGCTCGGCGGTGGGGGCGTTGCTGGCGGGGGACGTTCCGATCGCCCGGCTGGCGCGCTACTTCGAGTACTGGGTGCTCCGCTTGCAGGGGGTCTACCCGCCGCTGACCGCCTGCGAGCGCTGCGGCCGCCGTCCCGATTCCGGGGGGCGCATCGACGCGGCGCGCGGCGGCTTCCGGTGCGGGGCGTGCGCCGGCGACCGGGGTCTCCCGCTGTCGGCCGAGGCGTTGCGGTTTCTTCGCGCCGCCGCTGCGACGCCGCCCGAGGCGCTGTCCGAAGTCGGGTTGCCGGCGCGCGCGAACCAGGAGCTCGACCGCGCGCACGGGCGCCTGCTGGCGATGCACCTGGAGAAGGAGCTGCGGGCCGCCGGAGTGTTGCGGGCGATGGCCCGGACTGCCAGCCCCGGAGTGACGCCGTCATGACGACCATGTGCCTTTCCGTCGTGTCATCCTCGATCGGCGCTTCCCTGGTCTCGGCGCGGGGCGGGCTGCGCGTTCCCCGGGGCGGGGCCGCGGCGGGCCGCCGCGTCGTGACGCTCCCGGCCATGCCGCGGGAAGCCCTGCACCGGGCGGTGGCGCCGTGACCCTCCAGGACCTGATCGCCGCGTTGTCGCGTTTCTGGTCGTCGCGCGGATGCCTGATTCACCAGCCCCTCGACACCGAGGTGGGGGCCGGCACCATGCATCCCGAGACGTTCCTCCGCGTGCTCGGGCCCCGGCCGTGGCGGGTCGCCTACGTGCAGCCGTCGCGGCGCCCCGCCGACGGCCGCTTCGGCGAGAACCCGAACCGGCTGTTCAAGCACCATCAGTTCCAGGTCATCCTGAAGCCGTCGCCGGACGCCGCCCAGGACCTCTATCTCGACAGCCTGCGGGTGTGCGGCATCGACCCCGTCCGCCACGACGTGCGCTTCGAGGAGGACAACTGGGAGTCGCCCACCCTCGGCGCCTGGGGCATTGGGTGGCAGGTGCTCCTCGACGGGATGGAGATCACCCAGTTCACCTACTTCCAGCAGGCCGGCGGCATCGAGCTGTCGCCGGTGTCGGTGGAGCTGACCTACGGGCTCGAGCGCATCGCGATGCACCTGCAGGGAGTCGACGACGTCTACGACCTCGAGTGGGCGCCGGGGGTGACGTACCGCACGGTGCGGCACCAGGACGAGGTGGAGCAGACGAAGTACGCGTTCGGCATGGTCGACCTGCCGGAGGCGGAGTTCGCGGCCCGTCACCGGGAGCTGTTCGAGCAGCATCACGGGATGGCCCGGACGCTGATCGAGTCGGGCCTCGTGCTGCCGGCCCTCGACGCCTGCCTCAAGTGCTCGCACACCTTCAACATCCTGGACGCGAGCGGCGGCATCGGGGTGACCGAGCGCGCCGCCTACATCCTCCGTGTGCGGGAGCTCGCGGTGGCGGTGGCCGGGGCCCATGCGGGCCGGGAAGCCGAGGACGGCAAGCCGGACGGCGACGGCGTGGCCCCGGGGGAACCGGAGTCCCTGGGCGGCGCAAGGTAGCTGGCGGGTCGGTCGGGTGGGGAGCCGCGCGAGGCACGCTTCCCCGCTGCAGGATCGGGATCGGACGCCGGCATCGAGAAACGACCGCGGCCGAACGGACCTTCAACCGCGGTCATGTCCCGCCCCCGGCGCCCCTCACCGGATACACGCCGGGTCCAGGTCCGTAGTCGGCTGTACACGTCAGACAGGGCAGAATCGGGTGCTTTGGTCATGTATCGAGAGCTGTTGATCGAGATCGGGTGCGAGGAGCTGCCCGCGAGCTGGATGCCGCCGCTGGTGCGGCAGCTCGGCGCCGGCGTCGGGGCCCGGCTCGAAGCGGCCCGGCTCGCGTGCCCGACCCCGCCGGAGGCGTTCGCGACGCCGCGCCGGCTCGCGGTTCGCGCGGCACGGGTGGCGGAACGGCAGTCGGACCTCGAAGAGACGGTCACCGGACCGCCGGTCCGGGCCGCCTTCACCGACACGGGAGAGCCCACTCGCGCCGCCGCGGGGTTCGCCCGCAAGCAGGGGGTCGCCGTCGACCGGCTCATTCGGATCGACACCCCCAAGGGGACCTATCTCGCCCACCGGCGCCGGCAGCGGGGGCAGGCCGCGCGCTCGGTCCTCGGCGGCGTGCTCGCCGCCACGCTGCGCGACCTCGCCTTCCCGAAGCAGATGCACTGGGACGCCCGGCTCGACGACGGCCGCGGCGACCTGCCGTTCGGGCGCCCCATCCGCTGGCTGGTGTTCCTGTTCGGGGGGCGGGTCGTGCCGTTCGTCATCGGGCGGACGCCGGAGGCGGCGGCGCGGGGGGTGGCCCCGATTCGCGCCGGCTCGGCCACCCGCGGTCACCGCTTCTTCTCGCGCGACGGCCGGCCCGGCCGCCCCGTGCGGGTGGGCTCGTTCGCCGAGTACCGCAAGGTGCTGAAGCGGCACTACGTGCTGCTGACCCGCGAGGAGCGCCGCGCCCGCATCGCGAAGAAGCTCGAGATGCAGGCGGAGCGCCTGGGGGGCGTGGTCGGGGGTGCCGGCGGCGCGGCTTCGCTGCTCGACGAGGTGCCCGATCTCGTCGAGTATCCGTCGGTCGTCGCCGGCCGCTTTCCCGAGGAGTTCCTCGCCCTGCCCGAGGAGGTGCTGAAGACGACGATGATCCACCACCAGCACTACTTCCCGGTGGCGACGGGCGACGGCCGCCTCACCGAGCATTTCCTCGCGGTGACCAACGTCCCGAAGGACAACGTGCCCGCGATCGCCCGCAACTCCGAGCGGGTGCTCGTCGCGCGGCTGCGGGACGCCCGGTTCTTCTGGGAGGCCGACCGCGGCGCGCCCCTCGACTCGCGCCTCGACCGTCTCGACACCCTGCGGTTCCACGCGAAGCTCGGCAGCTATCTGGACAAGGCCCGCCGCATCGAGAAGCTGGCCGCCGCCGTGGCCGCCGACGCGTTCGGCGCGCCCGCCGCGGTCGGCCACGCGGCCCGCGCCGCCCGCCTCGCCAAGGCCGACCTGACCACCGACATGGTCGGCGAGTTCCCCGAGCTGCAGGGGGTCATGGGGGGCATCTACGCCCGCGAGGACGGCGAGCCGGAAGAGGTGTGGCGCGCCGTCTACCACCACTACCTGCCGATCGGCGTCACCGCCGACGCCCAACCGCGGCCGGACGATCTGGGCGGGGCCGGCACGAGCTGGGCCGCGGTCGCCCTCGCCGACAAGCTGGACACCCTGGTCGGCCTGTTCCGGGCCGGCGAGCGGCCGCGGGGGGCGCGCGACCCGTTCGGGCTGCGGCGGCAGGCCCACGGCGTCTTCGCGATCCTCGTCGACCTGCCCGAGCTGACCGGCTTGGCCGCCCGCCCGGACCTGGGCGGTCTCGTGTCCGCGGCGGAGGCGGCGCACGAAGCGGGGCAGGAATCGGCGGCCGAGCCCGAGGCGCTGGAGCGGCTGCAGCAGTTCCTGCTGGAACGCCTGCGCTTCGTGCTGGAGCAGCGCGGCCACGACGTGCGGAACGTGCGGGCGGTGACCCAGCCGTGGCCGTCCTGGCGTGCCGTCACCCCGCTCGACGCGCGGCGCAAGCTCGAGGCCCTGTCGGGGTTCACCGGGTCGACCGACTTCCAGCAGCTCGCGGCGCTCTTCAAGCGGGTCCGCAACATCGCCCGGGAGCTGCCCGACGCCGAGTTGGCAGACGTGGAGGCGCGGCGGGCGGGGGTCTCGGACGAGCCCTCCGAGCCGGCGGAGGCGGCGCTCGCGGCCGAGCTCGACCGCCGCCGGCCGGCCATCGCGGCGGCGGTGGCAGCGGGCGCCGACTACCACGCGGCCTTTGCCGAGGCGGCGGCGTTCGGCCCCGCCGTCGACCGCTTCTTCACCGACGTGCTCGTCATGGCCGGCGATCCCGACCTGCGGCGCCGACGCCTGGTCCTGCTGAAACGCCTCGAGCACCTGATCCTGCAGCTCGCCGACGTGTCGGCGCTGGTCAAGGAGGCGGACCAGGAGTAGAACGGCGCGGACTCCTGGGAGGTGGGAAGGCAATCGGAGCCGGTTCCGGGGAGTTGGCCGGTCTCCGTCGCGATGATAGTCTGTCTCCTCGCGACGGGGCAGAAGCCGATCGATGAACGACGCACTCCAGTTTGCGGGTCGGGTCGTTTCGCTGGGAGTCGCCGTCGGCGCGGTGACCGCCGCTGTCGTCGAAATGCGGAACAGCAGTAGGCTCAATGATCTCGACAACAAGGTCGACGATCTCTCGGGGCGCGTGGACGAGCACGGAAGAAACCTGCAGTCCTTGATGGGCGCCCTGTTGAAGACCCCGTGACCCCCCACCCCCGGCCGACCTCCTCGCCCGACAAAGTTCCGGAACACCACCCGCCGCGCATCGTGCGGCTGCCGGTCGAGCTGGCGAACCAGATCGCCGCCGGCGAGGTGGTCGAGCGCCCCGCGTCGGTGGTCAAGGAGCTCGTCGAGAACGCCTTGGACGCCGGGGCGTCGCGCGTCGCGGTCACCGTCGAGCTGGGCGGCAAGCGGCTCGTGCGGGTGGAGGACGACGGCGAGGGGATGACCGCGGACGAGGCGCGGCTCGCCCTCGAGCGTCACGCCACCAGCAAGATCCGGCGGGTCGAGGACCTCGCCGCCATCACCTCCCTGGGCTTCCGCGGCGAGGCCCTGCCGAGCATCGCCTCGGTGTCGCGCCTGCTGCTGCGCACCCGGGCGCGCGGCGCCCCACGCGGGGTCGAGGTGCGGGTGTCCGGCGGCGTGGTCGACTCGACGCGCGAGGCCGGCGCCGCGGAAGGCACCATCGTCGAGGTCACCGACCTCTTCTACAACGTGCCCGCGCGCCGCAAGTTCCTGAAGTCCGACAGCGCGGAGACCGCCCAGATCTCGCGGCTGGTCACCCAGCTCGCGCTGGGCCGGCACCGGGTCGGGTTCAGCCTGACGAGCGGGACCCGCCGCCTCGCGCGGTGGCCGCCGGTCGAGAGCCTCGCGGACCGCCTGTTCCAGCTCTACAAGGACCGCGACGACCTCGTCGAGGTCGGCAAGCAGGCGGCGGGGGTCACGGTGACGGGGTTCGTGGCCGGCCTCACGGGAGAGACCGGCGGCCGCGCGCGGGGTCCGCAGAACGTCTTCGTTAACGGCCGGGCCGTGAAGGACCGCACCATCGCCCACGCGATCGCCCACGCCTACGACAAGGCCACCATCAAGGAACGTCGGCCCGAGGTGCACCTCTTCATCGAGCTGCCCCCCGACCGGGTCGACGTCAACGTGCACCCGACGAAGGCGGAGGTCCGTTTCCTCGAGTCCTCCCTGGTGCACGAGGTGCTGCGCCGCGCCATCGCCGAGGCCCTGGGCGCCACCGCCGCCCCGACGGTGACCCTGGAGGACGCCGCCGCGCCGGCGGCGCCCCCGGCGGCCGCCGGCCCCGCGTCCGAGGCGTCCGCGGCCTCGCGGGTGGCACCGGCGCCCGCGGCGGGAGGCCCCGAAGGCTGGCGTCCCGTCTCGCACCCGGCGGCGGGAGAGGTGGAGGCGGGGTGGCGCGGCGCCGGGCGGGATCGGCCCGGCGCCGGCGCGTCCGCCGCGCCCGCCGGCTCCGCGGGTTCCATCGACGCCGGCGGACCCACGCTGGCCGACGCGGTCCGCGAGCTGCGCCCCGCCGCGGTCACCGTGAGTCCGGCGGCCGGCGCCCTGGCGGCGCCGGCGGGCGGGGTCGTCGACCGGCCGATGCAGCCCCTCGGCCAGTTCCGCGACACCTTCATCATCGCCATCGACGAGGACGGCATCGCCATCGTCGATCAGCACGTGGCCCACGAGCGGGTGCTGTTCGAGCAGGTGATGGAGCGGCTCACCGCGGGCCGGCTCGAGAGCCAGCGCCTGCTGCAGCCCATCGTGCTGGACCTGCCGCCGGCCGAGCGGCAGGCCCTGGCCGCTCACGGGGACGTGCTCGATCGGCTGGGGTTCGAGGTGGAGGCGTTCGGCGGCGACAGCGTCCGCATCGCCGCGGTGCCCGCCGTCGTGCCCCTGGGCGCGTCGGAGGCCGCGGTGCGCGCCCTCGCCCAGGACCTCGACGGCCTCGACAGCGGCGGGGCCGTCGACGAGGCGCTTCGGCGCAGCGCCGCCACCACCGCGTGCCACGCCGCCGTCAAGGCCCACGACCGGCTGACGCCCGAGAAGATGATCTGGATTCTCGACGCGCTCCGCCGCACCGCCCACTCGTCGGTGTGCCCCCACGGCCGCCCCGTCGTCCTGCGCCTCTCGGGTCGCGAGATCGAGAGGCGGTTCGAGCGCATCTAGCGCAACCGCGTGACCCGACGGTCGCGTTGGACGTTCCGCCGGCGCGGGACTCCTGCGACGCAGACCCCGAGCGCGGCCTTGCGGCTCGGCCTCGAGGCTCCTGCGGAGCGGACCCCGGGCCGCTGGTCCGGTTGACGAGGCATGAGCACGCCCACCGAAGGCTGGCACGGCTGGGACGCCTACGCGCGGTTCTACGACTGGGAGAACGCCCAGACCGTCGGCCGCCGCGACGTGCGGTTCTGGGCCGATCTGGCCGGCCGCGCGGACGGCGCGGTCCTCGAGCTGGGCTGCGGCACCGGTCGGCTGTCGGTGCCCGTCGCGCGCAAGGCGCGCCGCTTCGTGGGCATCGACCGCTCGGCGGCCATGCTGCGGAAGCTGCGCGCACGGCTGCGGCGTGCGCGCCTGACCGCCCGCGCCTCGATCGTGCGCGGCGACATCCGCGCGCTGCCCATCCGCGCGGACTGGCGCTGCCGCCTCGTCATGGCACCCTACGGGATGCTGCAGTCGCTCCTCTCCGACGACGATCTCGCGGCCACCCTCGACGGCGTCGCCCGCGTGCTCGCGCCCGGGGGTACGTTCGGCGTCGATTTGGCCCCCGGCTTGCCGCGGTGGGGCGAGTACGCCCGGCGGGTCGGCCTCCGCGGGCCGATGAGCGGCGGCCGCCGGGTGACCCTGATCGAGTCGGTGCGTCAGGTGCCCCGGCAGGGGCTGACCGTCTTCGACCAGGAGTTCGTGGAGACGCGGCGGGGGCGACGCAGGAGCTACCCCGTGTCCATCGCCTTCCGAACGCTGAGCGTCCCGGAGATGGTCGAACGCCTCGAGGCGGCCGGCTTCGCCGTCGACGCCGTGGTCGGCGGTTACCGGGAGGAAGCCTGGTCGTCCGACGCGGAGATCTGGGTCATCATCGCGCGGCGAAGCTGACCGTGGAGAGAACCTATCGGGTGGTGCGCTTCACGATGAAGTGTCCCACGAGGAAGACGGCGACGCCGAAGCCGAAGATGCGGGGGCTGGGGCCCATGGGCCCGGCGATGAGAATCGATTCGAGGAGCGCCGCCATCCCCAGAAGCTGGAGTCCGCGGCCGACGTAGTAGAGCGCGCCGGGCATGGCTCAGGCCTTCCCTCCGGCGTCGGAAGGCCCGGCGTCGGGCGCCTTCTCGTCGGGCGGCGGGGGGGCGAGGCCGGTCCCGCCGCGGGCCGCGTCGGCGGAGGCCCGCCCCTCGGCCTGGAGGCGCCGCCAGCCGGCCAGGCGGCGGGCGATTTCCTTCTCGAAGCCGCGCGAGGTCGGGGCGTAGTAGCGCCGTCCCGCGACCGAGGGCGGCAGGCAGCTCATCGCCGCCACCGCCTCCGGCTCGTCGTGCGCGTAGCGGTAGCCTTTGCCGTAGTCCAGGTCCTTCATCAGGCGGGTCGGCGCGTTGCGCAGGTGCAGCGGCACCGGATCGGCGGCCTCGCGGTGGGCATCGGCCGCGGCCTGGCCGTAGGCCCGGTAGACGGCGTTGCTCTTCGGGGCCGTGGCCAGGTAGACGGCGGCCTGGGCGAGGGCGGTGTTGCCTTCCGGCATGCCGATGAAGTGTACCGCCTCCTTGGCCGCCACCGCCACGGTGAGGGCCTGCGGGTCGGCGTTGCCGACGTCCTCCGACGCGAAGCGGACGAGGCGGCGGGCGACGTAGAGAGGGTCCTCGCCGGCCTCCAGCATGCGGGCGAGCCAGTACACGGCCGCGTCGGGGTCGCTGTTGCGCATCGACTTGTGAAGGGCGGAGATCAGGTTGTAGTGCTCCTCGCCGTCCTTGTCGTAGAGCAGCGCGCGCCGCTGCATCGCGTCCGAGGCGAGCGCCAGGGTGAGACGGGCTTCGCCGGCCGTTCCCGTCTCGGCCGCGCGGGCGAGGGCGGCCGCGGCCCCGAGCTCCAGCAGGTTCAGGGCGACGCGGGCGTCGCCGTTGGCGTGGCGGGCGATGGCGGCGAGGGCGTCGGGGTCGGCCCGCAGCGCCTCCCCGCCGAGCCCCCGCTCGGAATCGGAGAGGGCACGGGCGAGCAGGGCGCCGATGGCCTCGCGGGACAAGGGCTTCAGCACGTGGACCTGGGAGCGCGAGAGCAGCGCCGCGTTGACCTCGAACGACGGGTTCTCGGTGGTGGCGCCGACGAGGACGATGTCGCCCGCCTCGACCCGGGGGAGGAAGGCGTCCTGCTGAGCCTTGTTGAAACGGTGGATCTCGTCGACGAACAGGATCGTCCTCCGGCGTCCGCGGGCCCGCGCCGCCTCCGCTCCCGCCAGCACCCCCCGAATCTCCTTGATGCCGGAGAGGACCGCGCTGAACGCGACGAATCTCGAGGTCGTGACGTCGGCGATGAGCCGGGCCAGGGTGGTCTTTCCGCTGCCGGGGGGACCCCAGAGGATGATCGACCGGAGCGTGTCGCGCTCGATGGCCTGCCTCAACGGGCGGCCCCGGCCGACGAGCTCGTCCTGGCCGACCAGCTCGTCGAAGCGCCGCGGTCGCATCCGCTCGGCCAGCGGGGTATCGGCCGCCGCCCCCGTCTCGTCGGGCGGCTCGTCGAAGAGGGTTCCGGAAGTCATGCCGGTCTCGGTCCGCGCCGTGCGGGCGGCGCGCCGGGCGTGGCGGCGGCGCGCCGGTGTCGGGCCGCCTCGTAGACGATGAGCGCCGCCGCCACCGCGATGTTGAGAGACTCGACGGGCGGGCGCATGGGAATCGACACGGTCTCGTCGGCGGTCGCGGCCGCGTCGCGGCCGAGGCCCGCTCCTTCGGCTCCGAGCCAGACCAGGCAGGGGCCGCTCAGGTCGACCTCGGCCAGCGGCTTTCCCCCCCGGGGTGTCGCCGCCACCACCCGGAGGCCGTGCGCGGAGGCCAGCCGCCGGACTGCGTCGGCGTCGCGGGCGCGGGCGACGGGCAGCCGGAACGCGCTGCCCATCGCGCCCCGGAGCGCCTTCCATCCGAGCGGGTCGGCGCCGCCGACGGTGACCACGCCGGACGCGCCTCCCGCCTCGACCGCGCGGACGACCGCGCCGGTGTTGCCGGGGTCCTGGACGCCGTTCAGCGCGACGACCAGCGGCCGCGAGGCCCGCATGGCGTCCTCCACCGCGGCCGGAGGGAGGTCCGCCAGGGCGACGAGGCCGCTCGGGGTCGCGGCCGGGCTCAGGGCTTCCATCACCGCCGACGTCACCCGAACCACTCGGGCGACCGACTCGAGACGACGGGCCAGCACCGAGACGCGGGGGGCCGGGCTCGTCGACACCGCGGCGACCTCGGGGCGCAACCCTGCCGCCAGGGCGTCCTCGACCAGCCGGGGGCCCTCGAGGAGGACGGTGGAGTCGGTCCCCGCGTCGCGCCGCGCGGCGTGCCGGAATCTGGCCGCGAGCGGGTTGCGGCGGCTGGTGATCGTCTCCACGGGCTCGGCGCTCGGCGTCCGGGCGAGCATAGCAGATGTGCTATCGTTGCCCTTTGGCGAACACGCCGTTGGTGCCGGCAGGTGGCGCCCGGCGGCGGAGGTCCCGCGGAGCCGGTCCGGCGGCGCGACGGCTGTCGTCACCGGTCGGCCGGCCGGCTGCGGTGCTTCGGCCAGGGGGAGACGACGCCGGCATGAAGGCGGAACTGCTCAAGCGATTCGAGGGTGAGATTCGCGAGCTCGAGCGCGAGCTCAACAGCGAGCTGCCGCAGGAGATCAAGCGCGCCCGCGAGCTCGGCGATCTGCGCGAGAACGCCGAATACCAGGCCGCGAAGGAGCGGCAGGTCTTCGTGCAGGCGCGCCTCGCCATGCTGCGCAAGCGGGTCGCCGAGCTGTCGCTGCTGAACCTCGACCGGATTCCCACCGACCGCGCCGGCTTCGGCTCGACCGTGCACCTGCAGGAGGTGGACGGCGACCCCATCGTCTACCGGCTCGTCATGCCCGAGGACGCGGATCCCCAGAAGGGCTGGATATCCACCGCCTCGCCGATCGGGCGCGCCCTGATGGGCAAGGAAGAAGGGGACGAGGTGGCGGTCCCGACCCCGAGCGGCATACGCGAGTTCGAACTGATCAGGCTCGTCACGATTCATGGCGAGTAGACCGCCGGCCCCGACCCCGTCGGGCGGTGCCGCGGCTCCCACGCCGGCCGGCGCCAGGGCGCGGTACTCGCCGCACCGGCGTACCGCCGTGGTGCTGACCGGCACCGGCACCGCCGGCGCCTACCATGCCGGGGTGCTGCGGGCGCTGCACGAGGCCGGCGTCAAGGTCGACCTGATGGCCGGGCGCGGCATCGGGACCGTGGGCGCGCTGTTCGGCGCGGTGGACGGCGCCGACCAGCTCTGGGAGCGGTCGGGGCTGTGGGCGGCGCCGGGCGCGGCCCGGTTGTACCGGTGGCGCCCGGCCCTGGTCGCGGCCGCGGCCGTGCTCGGGACCGCGCTCGCCACTCTGTTCCTTCCCCTCGGGGTGGTCGTTCTCGCCACCCTCGTTTACGGCATCGCCTACTTCGTCCAGATTGCGGGACTGGACGGCGCCTGGCTGACGAGCGGGTTCGGTCGGCTCGTCGACTGGGTCTTTGCCCCGGGCATGTTGCCGGTGTGGCTGCCGCGGGTCACGGTCTTCGCCCTCGTTCTGCTGCTCGGCGTGCTGGGCTGGTCGGCGATGCTGACCTGGTACCGGACTCGACCGGGACGGCGGGGGCGGGGAGCGTTGTGGTGGCTGCTGGCGGGGGCGCCGCTCGACGCCGACTACGGGCAGCGCTGGTTCGGCAAGGGCCTGTGGAAGTCGGTGCGGGGGGCCTCGGCGATGGCGCGCCCGAGCCCCGAGAAGTTCGGGCTCCGGTACACCCGGCTGCTCTCCGACAGCCTCGGTCAGCCCGGGTTCCGCGAGCTCCTGGTCGCCGTGCACGACCTGGACGGATCCCGCGACCTCGTCCTCGCCATGCTCACGAAGAAGTTCCGGGGGCCGTTCTTCCGGCGGCGGGGGGCGGGCGGCGACCGGCCCCTGGAGGCCCTGGACCTGAGCGGATGGGCCGCCCGGCACTCGTTCGACGCCCTCGCCGCCTCGCTCAGCCTGCCGGTGGCGACGGAGCCCTGGTTCGTGAGGTTCCCCGCGGGCAGCGGGTGGCGGGGCGAGACGCATCGACTGTGCGACCGTCCGGACGCGGTCGGCCGCCTCCTCGACGAGGTCGCCCTCGCCGGCGTGCAGCAGGTCATCTTCGTGTCCGCGCAGCCCCCGCTGTCCGGTCCTCACGCGCTGGAGGAACAGCGCCGTGACGGCCGCGGGCGCATCGGCGAGTCGCTGCGGTCGATCGAGGCGGCGGCGGCGCGCGACGCCGTCGTCAGCCGGGCCCGGCTGTTCCAGGCGTTCTTCGAGATCCGTCCCGCCCACAATCCGCTCGGGCCGTTCGACTTCGCGGGCTCGTACGACGAGCGTTCGGATCGGGCGTGGACCCTCACCGACCTCGTCGACCGCGGCTTCGACGACGGGTACCGGCAGTTCGTCAATCCGGTCGTCGCCCCCAGCGGCGAGGAGATGCAGCCGACGCCGCGGCCCCGGCCGCCGACCCCGGTGTCGCCGGTGACCTAGGAGTCTGCGCCGCAGAGCGGTGCAGACTCCTGGCAGGGTTGGTTGGGCGCCAAGCGGAGCCGCAGGCGACGATTGGCGGGCCAGGAGTCTGCGTCGCAGAGCGGTGCAGACGACGTTTCGGCTCAGACCGCCGGCCCGGCGGTGGCCTCGGCGCCTCGGCGCCGCTCGGACGCCGCCGAGGTTCCCAGGAACTCCTCGGCCAGCGCATGGGTGGTGGCGAGCACCCGCTCCGGCTCCGCCGATCCGAACCTCTCGACGAACCGGTCGACGGGCGCGACCGCCTTGGCCATGACGCGATGGCCGCCGCCGCTGCCGATGTCGCCGAACGACCGCCGCACGAACTTGCCGGCGTCGCCGCACTCGCCGAGGTTGCGGGCGCAGATCACCAGGTTCTGCCGCACGATTCCCGACACCACCGACCAGGAGATCTCGTCCACCTGGAGCAGGAAGTCGGCGACGAACGTGATCAGGTCCTCGCGCTCGACCTCGCCGAGGTGCGACGTGTAGAGGGCTCCGTCGACCCGGCTGCGCTGCATCGCGGTGGACAGGCACGCCAGCCGTTCGAGGTTCGTTTCCGACCCTTCCATCTTGCGGACGAGGGCCGCGTTGGCGAGGGGATACAGGAAACGGAACGCGTCGAGGTCCGACTCGTCGGTGTGGCGCGACAGGAACAGGGTGTCGGACTTGATGGCGTAGAGCATCGCGGTGGCGGTGCGCTCCGAGATGTTCGCGTCGACGGCGCGGAGGTGCTCGGTGAGGATGGTGCAGGTGGAGCCGTAGTCGGGCCTGATGTCCTTGAAGGCCGCGCTGTACCCGGCGCGGGCGGGGTGGTGGTCGATGACGAGGTCCACCCGGTTGAGCAGCCCCCCGAAGTAGTGCGGCTGCACGTCGACGGTCGCGACGCGGGGGAACTCGTTGAGGGAGCGGCGGTTGAGCACCTCGATCTTGATGTCGAGCAGGTTGGCCATGCGGAGGTTCTCGGGTCGGGTGGCGGCCTGGAACGTTCCGATGATGGCGGTCGTCCTGGTGCGGCGGAGCAGCGTGCGCAGGGCGAGCCCGCTCGCCATCGCGTCGGGGTCGGGGTCGTTGTGCAGCAGGATCAGGATACGGTCGGCGTCGGCGAGGTATCGCTGGTACTGCTCGACCCGGGCGCGGGTGATGGAGCGCTCCAGCGCCGCTCCCAGGGCGCCCCGGAGAAGGTCGGCGAGGGCGAGCCGGGTGACCCCGGACGCGATGAGCTGCCGCTGCCGCTCCAGTTGCCTCGGGCTCCGGGGCTGCTCGGCGTCGAGCAGGTAGACGAGCGTGGCCCCCGCGTCCCGGATCGTCTCGATCGTCTTCCCCGGGCTCCGGCGGGGGGAGTCCTCGACGATGACGCAGGTGGCGGGGCCGACGTCCGCCTTCAGCCAGGTGTCGACCCGGCGCGGGTTGCCGACGTGGGCGGCGATGCCGGCATCGTCCAGGCGCCGTCCCAGGAGTCGGTCTTCGACGACGAACTCGACGTCGAGGCGCGGCTTGAGCGTCCGGTCCAGGAGTCGGATGGTCCCCTCGTCCTGGCAGACGGCGAGGCACTTCATGCTGCTGACCGTTCGAGCCGCTCCGAAGCGGCCCAAGATTCCATTATAGTCGGGGCGTCCCTCTACCGGCGCCGGTCCGGCGAGGGGGAATCGGATAAGATTGCCGACATCCGAAGCAGGAGTCTGCGCCGTAGCACGGCGCGGACTCCTGGAGGCTTGGTTGGGCGCCAAGCGGAGTCGGAGGCGACGATTGGCGGGCTGGGAGAGCGCCATGCACCGAGTCGTGACGTCGGTCGTCCTGGTCCTCGCGGGGGCGGCCGCGGCCTTCGCGCAGCCGGTGTTCCGGAGCGGCGTCGACCTCGTCCGCTTCGGCGTCACCGTCCTCGACGAGGAGGGCGAGATCGTCTCCGGCCTGACGGCGGACGACTTCCGGGTGGTCGAGGAGGGACGGGAGCAGCGCATCGCCTACTTCTCGCGTGGGCTCCGGCTCGACAGCGATCGCATCCCGCTGCATCTCGGCGTGCTCTTCGACGTCAGCGGCAGCATGACCGTCGACGCGTCGTTCGCCAAGACCGCGGCCATCCGGTTCCTGCGCGGGCTGGACTTCGCGGCCGACATGACCCTGGTCGAGTTCGATACCCAGGTTCGGGTGAGCCGCTTCTCGCAGGCCGACTTCCCACGTCTCGTGGAGCGGTTGCGAAGTCAGCGCGCCGAGGGGATGACCGCCCTCTACGACGCCCTCGGCGTCTATCTCGACGGCGCCTTCGCCCAGGACGGACGCAAGCTGCTGCTGCTCTACACCGACGGCGCCGACACCCGGAGCCGCCTGCGCTACAGCGAGCTGCGCGACCTCCTGCGGGCCTCCGACGTGACCGTCTACGCCATCGGGTTCCAGACTCAGCGGCGGAACATGAGGCAGATGCGCGAGCGCCTGCGGCTCCAGCAGATCGCGGGGCTGACGGGGGGCCGCGCTTGGTTCCCGACCTCGCGGGACGATCTGGACGACATCTACGGGCAGATTCGCGAGGAGCTGGAAGCGCGGTACTCGCTCGGCTACGTGTCCACCGATCGGACCACCGACGGCGCGTGGCGCCGGGTGACGGTGAGCCTCCGGGGGGACCGGCCGGAGCTCGCGGACGCCAGGATCCGCGCGCGGGAAGGCTACTTCGCGCCCTATATCGAGGAACCCGCGCCGCGCTAGGAGTCCGCGCCGTGGAACGGTGCAGACTCCTGGCAGGGTTGGTTGGGCGCCAAGCGGAGCCGAAGGCGACGATTGGCGGGCTAGTGGTGCGCTCGTCGCCAGGCGCGCACGCCTCGCCGCGTCGGCGTTCATCGAGAGGCTCTCGTGCCTTCCACCTACGACCAGTTCAAGCTCGTGAGCGACTTCGAGCTGCGCGGCGATCAGCCCCGCGCCGTTCAGGAGTTGACGGAGGGCCTGCGGCGGGGCGACCCCCACCAGGTCCTGCTGGGGGTGACCGGCTCCGGCAAGACGTTCACGATGGCCCGGACCATCGCCGAGGTGAACCGCCCCACCCTCGTGATGGTCCACAACAAGACCCTCGCCGCGCAGCTCTTCCTCGAGTTCCGGCGGTTCTTCCCCGAGAACGCGGTCGAGTACTTCGTCAGCTACTACGACTACTACCAGCCCGAGGCCTACGTGCCCGCCACCGACTCGTACATCGAGAAGGAGGCGACGATCAACGACGAGATCGACCGCATGCGGCTCTCCGCCACCCGGTCGCTCTTCGAGCGGCGCGACGTCCTGATCGTGGCCAGCGTGTCGTGCATCTACGGGCTCGGCTCGCCCGAGGCGTACTACGGGCTGATGCTGCCGCTCGAGCGGGGGCAGCGGGTCGAGCGCGACTGGATACTGCGCAAGCTGGTGGAGATCCAGTACGAGCGGAACGACCACGAGTTCGACCGCGGCACGTTCCGCGTGCGGGGGGACGTGGTCGAGGTGCATCCGTCCTACGAGAACGTCGGCGTGCGCATCGAGCTGTTCGGCGACGAGGTCGACGAGCTGATCAGCTTCGACCCCGTCACCGGCCGGACCCTCCGGCGCCACGACAAGGTCGCGGTGTACCCGAAGTCGCACTTCGTTACCCCCAAGGCGCGGACCCTGGAGGCGGTCGAGGCGATCAAGGCCGAGCTCGCGGAGCGCCGCGGCGACCTCGAGTCGATCGGCAAGCTGCTCGAGGCGCAACGGCTGCACCAGCGCACGATGTTCGACATCGAGATGATGCGCGAGATCGGCTACTGCCACGGCATCGAGAACTACGCCCGGCACCTGTCGGGCCGGGCCGCCGGGGAGCCGCCGCCGACCCTGCTCGACTACGTGCCGCCGGACGCCCTGACCATCGTGGACGAGAGCCACCAGACGGTCCCCCAGGTGCGCGGCATGTACCACGGGGACCGGTCGCGCAAGGAGATGCTGGTCGAGCACGGGTTCCGCCTGCCCTCGGCCCTCGACAACCGTCCCCTCACCTTCGACGAGTGGAAGGGCCGCGTGGGCCAGGTCGTCTTCGTGTCCGCCACCCCCGGGCCGTACGAGCTGGACCAGAGCCAGGGGGTGGTCGTCGAGCAGATCATCCGCCCCACCGGGCTGATCGACCCCGTCGTCGACGTCCGTCCCGTGAAGGGGCAGGTCGACGACCTGCTGCACGAGATCCGCGGGCGGGCCGGGCGCCGCGAACGGGTGCTGGTGACCACCCTCACCAAGCGGATGGCCGAGGACCTGACGCAGTTCTACCAGGAGCTCGGGGTCAAGGTGCGCTACCTGCACTCGGAGGTGGAGACCCTGGAGCGGGTCCAGATTCTGCGGGACCTGCGGCGCGGGGTGTTCGACGTGCTCGTGGGCATCAACCTCCTGCGCGAGGGCCTCGACCTGCCCGAGGTGTCGCTGGTGGCGATTCTCGACGCCGACAAGGAGGGCTTCCTGCGGTCGTCGGGCTCCCTCATCCAGACCGCGGGCCGGGCCGCCCGGAACGTCAACGGGCTGGTGATCATGTACGCCGACGTCGTCACCGACTCGATGCGCGCCGCCCTCGACGAGATGCAGCGCCGCCGGTCGCTCCAGGAGGCGTTCAACCGCGAGCACGGGCTGACCCCGGAGTCGATCGTGAAGGACATCGACGACGTCCTCTCCGGGGTCTACGAACGGGACTACGTGACGGTGCCCGCGGTCCGCGAGACGGCGGAGACGTTCGGGACGCAGGCCCAGCTCGACGCCCATCTGCGGTCGCTGGAGACGGAGATGCGGTCGGCGGCGGCCAACCTCGAGTTCGAGCGCGCGGCGGCGTTGCGCGACAAGATCAAGGCGCTGCGCAGCCCCGGCTACGCGCTGTCCTGACCGGGTCCGGTTTCCGGGCCCGGGGGGGCCTCGACCGGTGTAGAATGTGGATTCGGGAGTCCGCGCCGTGGAGCGGCGCGGACTCCCGGAGGGTTGGTTTGGGCGCCGAGCGGAGCCGCAAGGGCGACGTTTGGCGGGCTGCGAGCCCGGCGCGAATCCGCCGCATTGGACCGTTTCGGTGCGCGGTTTCGCACGGGCTCGTCGTGTCGCGGTCGCCGGAGTCGACGGAGGAGGACGAGAAGCTGCTCATCAGGACATAGGAGGGCACCATGCTGGGATGCGTTCGGTGTGTAGCGAGACCCGTTGTGGTTGCGGCGGTCGCGGTGCTCATCGCAGGCTCCGCGTCCGAGACGGACGCTCAGGAGTCGGCAGCGCTGGCGGGGCAGTTGGCCGCGGCTCTCGAGAGCGCGCAGCTCGACAGCATCGCGGCCCGGGATTCCGAGGGCCCCCAGGGCGACGACAGGTTCGTGGCCGCCCTCCGCTTTCCGGGACAGCTCATGGTCGTGTCCGCCCGCATGGACCCGCCGATCTACGTCGAGCAGAAGCTGGCCGCCGGCAGCTTTCGCGACATCTACATGGACCTCAACATGGCGTCGGTCGCGGAGACCAAGGTGCTGGTGACCGACGTCGGCGCCAACGGCCTGCAGGCGGGAGCGCCGGGCGACAGCGCGAACGTCGCCGGGAGCGTCGTGGCGTTCACCGACGCGGCGACGGCCGCGCACGCGGAGGCCGACGCGAGCTACGCCCGCATGCTGCGGGCGCTGCTCGAGGCAGTGCCCTGATTGCCCGCCGGCGATTGGAGCAGGGGCGGCGGAGCCGAAGGCGGCGATTGGCGGGCCGGGCCGGTCGGCGGCGTAGGTTAGAATAGACGACCGACCTCGGAGTGGGCGCTTGGCTCAGTGGTAGAGCATCGCCTTCACACGGCGGGGGTCAGTGGTTCGAATCCACTAGCGCCCACCACTTCCT
Organism: Vicinamibacterales bacterium; assembly: GCA_965215105.1. Lineage (GTDB taxonomy): Bacteria > Acidobacteriota > Vicinamibacteria > Vicinamibacterales > UBA8438 > JAJEEA01. The sequence goes on along the minus strand of OZ244051.1, from coordinate 2,017,878 downwards.
CGACGCTCGCAGCCGGTGGTGAAGACCGCCGCCCGGCACCGGCACGGGCCGGTCGAACACGCGGCGGGCGCCGCGGGCAATTGGCGTCCGCGCCGGCGGCCCGCATCTCCTTCCGGGCGACCCGCGTCTCCCGTGCAAACCGCTTTGCGCATGAGCCACGGACCCGCCCCGTCCGTCCTGTTCGCCCCCGATCGGATCCAGGAGCGCGTCCGTCAGCTCGGAGCCGAGGTATGCGCGGGCTACGCGCAGGGGTGCGAGGTGCACCTGGTGTCGGTCCTCAAGGGCGGGGTCGTCTTCCTCGCGGACCTGATGCGGGCCCTCGCGAGGCCGGCCACCGTCGACTTCGTCAGGCTGGAGAGCTACGGTTCGGAAATGCGTCCGTCCGGCCCGCCGCGGCTGGTGAAGGACCTCGAGGACGACGTCGCCGGCCGCGACGTGCTGATCGTCGAGGACATCGTCGACACCGGGCGGACCCTGGCGGTGCTCATCGACGCGGTGCGCGCCCGCCGGCCCCGCTCCCTCCGCACCGTGGCCCTGCTCGACAAGCCTTCACGCCGCCGGGTCGAGGTCGACGTCGAGCACGTGGGGTTCACCATCCCCGACCGGTTCGTGGTCGGCTACGGCCTCGACCATGCGGGACGGTACCGGCATCTTCCCTACATCGGGGTGCTCGACCCTGCGGCCGGCGACGGGTCGACGGCCCCCGCGCGCCCCGGGGAACGGGCGTGGTAGGATGCCGCGTCCCTCGGCGGTCGGCGTCCGTTTCGGAGGCGTCGTCAAACGGAGGAGCAGGAGAGAGATGAGAATGCTCGTTGCGCTCTGCTTCGTGGCCCTGGCGGCCGTGGCGGCGGTGGGCGTGAGGGGAGCCGCGGCCCAGCCGTTGCGGGCCGGTGACGCGGCGCCCGCGTTCAGCCTTCCGGGCAGCGACGGCAAGACCCACAGCCTGTCCGACTACGCAGGGACGCCGGTGGTGCTGGCCTGGTTCCCCATGGCGTTCACCGGCGGTTGAACGGCCCAGTGCAGGTCGCTGCGTGAGTCCAGCGACGCGTTGAACGCCATCGACATGGCGTACTTCATGATCAGCGTCGACGACCCCGACACGAACCGGCGGTTCGCGGAGTCGCTCGGCGCCGGCTTTCCCATCCTGAGCAATCCGACGCGGGAGGTCGCGGAGGCCTACGGGGTGGTGCCGTCCGGCGGGCGCGGATTCCCTGCCCGCTGGACCTTCATCATCGGCGGCGACGGCCGCGTCCTGCGCATCGACAAGCGGGTCAACCCGTCGACGGCGGGGCGGGACCTGGTGGCCCACATGCGCGACCTCGGTCTCGACTAGCGCGATCCCGGACGGCGCCTGCCGGTTTCCGGTGGGTGGGAAATGGGTGGAGGGCCGGCAGTGCCTCGCGGGGCACGCCGGCCCTTTTTCGTGTACGCCTCGGCCGGCCGTTCCGGCGCTGCGACGGCGGTCGGGTCAGGCGTCGCGAGGCGGGTCGGCTTCGGCCGGCTTCTCCTTCGTGGCCATCTCGTCCTTGAACCCGCGGATGGCCTGACCCATGCCCTTGCCGAGCCCGGACAGACGGTTGGCGCCGAAGATGAGCATCAGGATGAAGAAAATGATGATCAACTCGGGGACGCCGAGCGTGCCGATAAGCGCGAACACCGTATGATCCATCACAAGGCACCTTCCTCGTCGAAGCCAGAATCTACCATCTAGAGAATACCACGTCCCGGCGCCGCCCGCAGACCGCGCCGCCGCGCTGTCCTGGGCGTCGGCGGCCATCGCGGGCCACGCGCCGAGTGGGGAGCGGCCCGGCGCCACCGGCCGCGGCGGGGCGGGTCCGGGAAGCGGGGTGCGCCGGGGTGCGCGGCGAAGGAGTGGGACGCCGCCGGACACGACACCCGAATCGCCGGCCTGACCGTGCCAGGGGCGGTCATCTCACGAACCTGTCGTGCGCCTGGGCCGCCGGAGCCGCTTTGACCCGGCTCCGAAGTGTGATAGATCGACCAGCTTATGACATCAGACCCCCCGCCGTCGACCGCCGGCGCCGAGCCGAGAGACCTCCGCCCCGCCAAGACCGCCGCGGAAGCCGCGTTCGACGAGAAGCGGCGGAAGATCGGCCTCGTGGTCGGACCGCTGGCGTTCCTGCTGGTCCTCGCGTGGCCCTTCGAGTCGCTGACGCCCGAGGGGCACCGGCTCGCGGCGGTCATGGCCCTGGTCATCGTGTTCTGGGTCACCGAGGCGGTGCCGCTGGCCGTCACCGCGCTCCTCGGGCCGGCCCTGGCCATCTTCCTGCAGGTGGCGCCGGCCGGCGAGACCTTCCGGCCGTTCGCCAGCACCACCATCTTCCTGTTCATCGGCAGCTTCATCCTCGCCCGGGCCCTCTTCGTCCACCGGGTGAACGAGCGGGTGGCGTTCGGGGTCCTCTCGCTGCCCATCATCGGGGCCCGGCCGACCCGCATCCTGTTCGCCTACGGCCTCATCGCCGCCGCCCTCTCGGCGTGGATGAGCAACACCGCGACGGCGGCGATGCTCGTGCCCCTCGGGATATCGCTGATCCGGTTCATGGAGTCGACGGCGGACATCCCGAAGAAGTACGGCACGGCGCTGATGCTGATGACGACGTACTGCTGCTCGCGCGGCGGCATGGCGACGCCGGTCGGCACCCCGCCGAACCTGATCGCGGTGGGGATGCTGAGCGAGCAGCTCGACTACCGCATCACGTTCGTGCAGTGGATGCTGTTCTCGGTGCCCATCGTCCTGGTGCTGATGGCGATCGTCTTCGCCTACCTGAACTGGGTCGGGCAGACCGGCATGAAGGAGATCCCGGGCACCGACCGCATCATCGCCGAGCGCAAGGCCGCCCTCGGCCCGTGGCGCCGCGGCGAGGTCAACGCGGTGATCGCGTTCGGCGTCACCGTCTGCCTGTGGGTGGGTCCGGGCCTGCTCGCCCTCGTGCTGGGCAACGACCATCCGGTCGCGAGATCGGTGCTCGCCAGCGTGCCCGAGGCGGTGGCGGCCCTCGCCGGGGTGGCGCTGCTGTTCCTGCTGCCCATCAGCCGTACCGAGCCCACCACCATCACCTGGAAGCAGGCGGCCCAGATCGACTGGGGGACCATCCTGCTGTTCGGCGGCGGGCTCGCCCTCGGCGGCCTCGCCGCGTCGACCGGCCTCGCCCGGGTCGTGGGCGAGGGCATCACCGGGCTGGTGCCGACGAGCGAGCTGGTCACGCTGACGTTCGCGGCGGCCCTGTTCACGGTCATCCTGTCCGAGACGATGTCGAACACCGCGGCGACCAACATCGCGGTGCCCATCGTGATCTCGATCGCGGCGGCGGCGGGGGTCAGCCCCATCATCCCCTCGGTCGCGGCCGCGCTGTCCGCCTCGGTGGCCGACGCCCTGCCGGTGTCCACCCCGCCCAACGCCATCGTCTACGCCTCGGGCCGGGTCCGCATCACCGACATGATCCGCTACGGCGTGCTGATGGACTTCATCGCGGTCACCGTCGTCCCCGCCCTGGTGCTGCTGATCGCCACGCGCTTCATCGGGTGACCGCGACGTCAGGGCCGTGATGAAAGTGATGAAACGGGTAGTGAGTCGTTCGGGACGCGAAGCGCCATGCGCCAATTGACGATCAGGGGGTTCGACGCAGAGTTGTCGCGGTGCATCCGGGGCCTGGCGGCCCGGGAAGGCATCTCGTTGAATCAGGCGGTACTGAGGCTGCTTCGTCGAGGCGCTGGTCTGAGTTTTCCACCCGGCAGGGCCGGACCCGCGTATGGATGAAACAGGTATCGTGTAGGGGCTTGGCGCTGGCCCAGAGGTCGGCTTTTCCTTGGTGCCGAGAGCTCGTGTCTGAGTTGGACCGGGAGTCCCGCGAGCACCCCGTATTGCGAGACCGGCTTGTCCGGTGAGCGCGTCCAGTAGATTGCGTATCTGCGGACTCCACGCCAGCGCCCTTGCGATCAGGAGGTGACGGATGGAAGTCTTGCATCGTCGATGCGCCGGGTTGGATGTGCACTCGCGGCAAGTGACCGCGTGCGTGCGCGTGGCGGCGGGTAGTACGGTTACGACCGAACACCGCGAGTTTGCGACCACGACGGCGGGCCTGTTCGAACTGTCGGCGTGGCTGACCGAGGCCGGCTGCACGCACGTGGCGATGGAGGCGACCGGCGTGTACTGGAAACCGGTGTGGCACATCCTCGGAGACGAAGAGTCGTTGACGCTGGTGCTCGCCAACGCGCGGCATATCCGAAATGTTCCGGGCCGCAAGAGCGACCAGAAGGACGCGGCCTGGATCGCCGACCTGCTGGCGCACGGGCTGATTTCGGGCAGCTTCGTGCCGCCGGCCCCGATTCAGGAACTGCGCGACCTGACGCGGACCCGCAAGCAACTCGTCGCTGAGATCGCGCGGCACACGCAGCGGCTGCAGAAGACACTCGAAGACGCGAACGTGAAGCTGACGCGCGTGGTCACCGACATCCTGGGCGCCAGCAGCCGGGCGGTCCTCGCGGCGCTCATCGCCGGGGAGACCGACCCCGAGCGGCTGGCCGATTGCACCACCGGGCGCCTGAAGGCCGGCCGCGCGGACATCGTCGCCGCGGTGCACGGCCGGGTGACGGCGCATCATCGCTTCCTGCTGGAATTGCATCTGGCGCAGATCGACGCGCTGAGCGCCACCGTGCAGAAGGTCGAGCGGCAGGCCGACGAGGTGCTGCGCCCTTTTCGCGAGGCGGCCGACCGGCTGACGACGATACCCGGGGTCAGTGAGACGGTCGCGCGGGTGATCATCGCCGAGGTCGGCGTGGACATGACGCAGTTTTCCAGTGCGGGCCATCTGGTCTCGTGGGCGGGCCTGTGCCCGCGCCTGGACGAGAGTGCGGGCAAGCGCCGCTCGACCCGGATCCGTCATGCGACCCCGTGGCTGAAGACGGCGCTGGTCCAGGCCGCGTGGGCGGCGACACGGAAGAAGGACAGCTACCTGCAATCCCAATTTAGGCGCCTCAAAGGCCGGCGCGGCCCGAAGAAGGCGATCATCGCGGTCGCCGCCTCCATGCTGACCGCTGTCTACTTCATGCTCCGCGACGAGACGGACTACCGCGACCTCGGCGGTCGCTACCTGGCCGACCGCGACAAGGAGCGCACCAAGCAGCGCCTCCTGCGGCGGCTGCACGATCTCGGCGTCGTTGTCGAAGTGAAGGCCGCCTGAATCCGTGATCAACACGTGAGTTTCCCAGTAGGAGAGAGTCTGCCGGCGCGCATGTCGTGGGTTCGTCACTCGATCACCTGATTGGGACCTGGACCCCGGAGGAGGCGGACGAGATGGAACGCGCCATCGGGGAGTTCGCCCGAGTCGATGACGCCATGTGGCGGTGAAGATCCTGTTGGACTCCAGCGCCTACTCGCATCTGAAGCGGGGCGACCGCCGAATCGCGGAGATCGTGCGTGGTTCGCTTGGGGTGGCGGGGACGACGAGCAGCGTCGTTCTACGAAGTGGACTCCTGGCCTGACGCAACCAGCGGTTGGATGTTGCTGATGTCCGCCGAGGTACGCGCCAAGTCGAGGTCGTGCATCCGCTGCAGGTTCAGCCAGAACTCGGGGGTCGTTCCAAGCGCCCGCCCGATTCGCAGTGCCGTGTCCGCCGTGACCGACCGGCGGCCGTGGACGATCTCGTTGATGCGCCGCGGGGGTACGCCGATGGTCCGGGCCAGCCGGTACTGGCTGATTCCGAGTTCGGCCAGCATCTCGGCGAGGTGTTCACCGGGGTGGATGGGAGTGGCGTGGGTCATGGTGCCTGCCCTCAGCGATAGTCCGTGATCTCGATCTCGTTCGCACCCTGGGTGATAGTCCGTGATCTCGATCTCGTTCGCACCTTGGTCGGTCCAGACGAAGCAGATGCGCCATTGGTCGTTGATGCGGACGCTGTGCTGACCTGCCCGGTCGCCGCGCAGCGCCTCGAGGCGGTGGGAGGGCGGGAGACGCAGGTCGGAGAGAGCGACGGCGGCGACGATTCGTTGAAGCCGCATGCGCGCTCGACGCCGGATGTCCGCAGGCAGCCGCCGCACCGGCGGGCCGCGGAAGATGCGTTCGGCGTTCTTGTCCCTGATCGATCCACACGCCGTATGTTAACGCCTCGGGATATGGGCGAAGGGTAGATCGGGGCATCGGTCATCAGGATCCCCCCCGCTCCGTTGACGGAGGCTGTGATGTGTAGTATGTATTACACATGACATTCGGGGCCTACGTCCGGGCCGCCCGCGAGCGGATTCGCCGCCGCGACCGGGCCTTCTCGGTACGGCAGGTCGCGCAGCGCATCGGCGTCGAGCCCGCGTATCTCAGCAAGATCGAGCGGGACCAGATGGCGCCCCCGTCGGAGGCCGCCATCCGCCGGCTGGCGCACGAGCTGCACGAGGACCCCGATCTGCTGCTGGCGATGGCCGGCAAGGTGTCGAGCGACCTCAAGGCCATCATCCTGCGCCGGCCGCGTGCCTTCGCCGACCTGCTGCGGCAACTGAAGGACGCGCCGGAGCACGCGCTTCTGCGGGTGGTGCGGGAGGTGAGGGACGGGGACTGGTAGGCGTCGGAGGAGAGGCTCGCGACGCGCCGAGCAGGATCGCTCGCGACGCCGGCAGGTGTGAGGTGACCGAGCGAAGGAAGGGCTGCCGAGGAGGGCGAATGATCGAACTGCGACACGACGAACTGGTTCTTCGGTTTCCGGAGGTGCATGCCGATGCCGTGTGCCGCATCGGGTTCCAGCGCACCCTGCGCATCCCGGACGACAACCGGGACCATCCCCTGCCGCCGGGCCTGGGCCGCTTTCCGCTCCGTCACGTGGACGACCATCTCGACCGGGTCCCCGAGGCTTGGCGCCGCCGCGGCGGCGTCTTCCTGCCCATGTATCAGGCCGAAGCGATGTGGCTGCAGTTCCACGCCGAGTATCCGACGGCCATCAAGGTCGCGGCCGGGAAGATCGACGCCCTGACGGGCGAGGGTTGGACGAGCGAGCTCTCCGAGCGGCCTCAGAACTACCTGACGGTTCCCGATCAGCCGTGGCTGGACGGCTTCTGCGTCGGGAAGGGGCTGATTCGCCAGTTCGTCGCCATGCCCCTGGGGGACGGCTACACGGCCGAGGAGCAGTTGACGGGAGAGGCGCAGCACGGCGGGCTGCAGATCGTCGCGTATCCGATGCTGGCGTCGAGGTACGAGGCGTGGAAGGCGGAGCGGTCAGCCGCGTGCTACCGCATGGCCGCGGTGTGTGAGTCGGCTCCCGCCGACATGGGTCTGGCCCCGGGCGGTCTCATGCGTCAGGAGATCCACCAGGACGAGTACGGCTTCGAGGCGTGGGACCGGTCGGCGCGTTCCCGTTGCTTCGTGCACGTCCTCAACAGCGTGCAGTTCCTTCAGGTCACCGGCGTCGAGCCGCCGGCCAAGCCGCCGACGGCCAGGGAATACACCGAGGCGGGGCTGCCCTGGTTCGAGTACTACGGCGGCGACCGGACCGCCCTCGACGGCGCGAAGAAGCTGGCGGGACTCGACAGCGTGGCGGCCCGGAAGCTGAAGCAGGGGGAGGGCGTTCTCGCCGACAACGACCCCGTCAGCCCGGCCGTCGTCCGGCGGGTGGGCGCCGCCCGCGTCCGCGAGGGTGAGTTCTGATGGGACGGCAGCGGCGGCGCCACTGCCGAGAAAGCATTTCGTCGTCAGTCGGGCACACCCTCGAGGAGGCGGTTGCAGAGCCTGGCGACGTACTCGAGGTTGCCCGCCGCCCGTTCGGCATCCGCTTCGTCGAAGAGGTCCCGCGGCGCGAGGTTCTGGCGCTCGTCGCCGTAGAAGGCGATTCCGCGATCGCCGGCCATCTCCGTCGAGATGGTGGCGAGGCGGTCGACCTCGGCACGGAACCACTCGGGAAAGCGCGCGGCTTCGCGGCGCAGCAGCTCGGCGACGTCGTGGGTTCGGGTCGGCTCGACCGCAACGAGGCGCAGGGCGCCCTTCAGGAACAGCTCGACGCACTCCTGCGCCTCGCGGACGACGGTGGCCGAGAGTCCGCGTTCGGCGGCGAGACGAACCAGCTCCACCCGGTTCGCGGCTTCGTCGACGTAGAGCCGTCCCATGCGGGAGCTGGTCATATCTCGACCACCTCGCCGAACCGGAAGTCCGGCTTCAGGTCCCAGTACCAGCTTCCGTCGTCGAGGAACACCCGCCGGCTCCCCAGCTCCCGCATGCGGGCGCGCATGGCGTCGAGCACCGTCTCGAAGAACCCGGCTCGGTCGACCAGGAGGATGCCGTCCTCGACGATGTCGAGATAGAGGGGGCTGCGAAACCGCGCCTCCTCCGGGGTCTTCGTCACGAGGTTCCACTCGACGGCCGGCAGGGCGCGCCGGGCGCGTGCGTGCGACCACGCCGCCAGGAGGGGACGCCGGCGCTCGGCCAGGCTGCGCGGGAAGCTCTCTGCGATCACGAGGATGTCGACATCCGAGTGGGCCGTGCCCTGGCCGCGGGCGAGCGAGCCGAAGAGCACCAATGAGCGGAGGCGGGGGCCGAGGAGCTCGCACCACGCATCGCTGGCCGTGACTATCGACGTGCGGAACGGTTCCGGCACGGACGCCGGCAGGTTCGCGATCGAAGGCGCGGTGGAACTCACGCTCGGATCCTACCAGCGCAGACCCGGCAGGCTCGGCGCGGCAAGGGAACTGGACCCGCCGAGGGCGTCGCGGACCGAACGTGCGCCCGGAGCTTCACGCGCACGTTCAGGGTCTCGGGGCCGGCGGTGGCTACGGATTGCGGCGACTGCGCCGAAACCCGCCCGCACGGCGCTGTTGGTGCATCCCGGCCGCGGCAAGGCGATTTCCGTCACGGTCCCCGGTTCGGGACGAGGAACAGGTTCGTCATGTCGCCGTCGAGGGCGATGGTGCGCAGGTAGCGGTAGGTGGACGCCTCGAGCAGGTCGATGGTGGCGCCCGCCTGGTGGACGTAGAGGAGTTGGCCGTTGGTGCTCACGGCGAGCGACATGCGCGGGCGCCCCTCGACGACCTGGCGCCGCTCGACGCGCCGCCCCACGAGGTCGAAGGTCCATATTTCGTAGTGGCCGATGCGCTTGAGGACCGCGTAGGCCTTGCGCCGGCCCGGCGCGAGGGAGAACGAGGACAGGGGCTGGTCGGGCCCGAGGGTGTAGAAGTCGACGTCGCGCCCGGCGAGGTCGATGCGCGCGATGCCCATGAGGCGCCGGTTCTGCACCGGGTCGCGCACGCGGAAGAGGTTCGTGAAGTACCCCGGCTCCTCGTTCCGGTCGACGCCGAAGCCGAAGCTGAAGCGCTCGAGATCGGGCGCCTCGATCGACGACAGCTCCCATCGATCGGCCACCTCGAACGAGTCGGTGTCGAGGGCGAGGATCTCCCCGCCGAACAGGTAGAGCACGCCGCCGTCGGGCGAGAACATCATGCTCGCGCCGGTCCGCTCCTCGCCGTCCGGCCACGGGATCTCCCGCATGATCTCGTGCGAGCCGAGGTCCACCTGCAGGAGCCGGCGGGGGGCGATTTCGAACCGGTCGGGGTGCTTGATGGCGGTGTCGGCGAGCAGGACCGCGTAGCGGTCGTCGGGCGACACCACTAGGCTGCGGATGCGCACCTTCGTCGCGCCCTCGCTCAGGGTGAAGGTGTCGACGGTGCTTCTCGTCTCGAGGTCGATCACCTCGATCCACTCGAACGTGCGGTCGCGCATGTACATCCGGGAGCCGTCGGCGGACATCCGCATGTCGTTCGGCGGTCCCCCGAGGGTCATCTCGATGGTGTCGACGACCTGCTCGGTCGCCTCGTCGATGACGTAGATGCGGTTGGGAAACGCGCCGACGTAGAAGGTGCCGTCGCCGCCGGTCAGCCCGCCCGCGGGCTGGGCGAGCGCGCTGCCGGACAGGAGGGCGAGAATCGCGAGCGTGCGGACCAGTTCGCGCATGGGTTGAAACCTCCCGGATGACGACCACCCGCGGACCCGGCGGGAACCTGTGCGGTCGCTGCGACCCAGGTTCCTGCCGCCCAACCCTGTAATCACCACGTCGCAACTCCTCTCATCGCAACCCCGAATCCGGATGTGCGTGCCGGTTTGAAGACCTGCTGCAATCACCACGCGGCGACTCCGCTCATCGCAACCGGCGGCGCGCCACCCACCCCGATCCACCGCAGCCACGCTGCAATCACCACGCGGCGACTCCGCTCATCGCAACGGACCCTCCGGGAGCCGGCGTCGGCTCGGCGGACACCACTACGGAAAGATCAGGTCGATGTTGCGCCAGTCCTTCTGGGCGGCGGCGCACTTGCCGGTCCAGTCGGGCGTGTGGTTCAACTGGTCGGGGACGTGCGCGGGCCAGAAGCAGCCGCGGTGGCAGTCGAACAGGTCCCGCTCGACCGGCTGGCACAGCCCCGCTGTGCCGCCGTTGCGGTCCGCCTCCCAGCCCGGCTGGAAGACCAGCGAGCAGCCCAGCGGGATGTGCGGCCCCTCGGGTTGCTGGGGGGGACCCGAGCCCTGCTCCTGCAGCGCGACGACGTCCCCGTCGGGAGACGCGTCGGGCGGCGGCGCGGCGACGGTCCGCTCGACGCGGGCCGCCTTCTGGTTGATGGCTCTCAGGTGTCTCATGGTCTCACCGTCCGTTCAGTCGAACCGGCGCAGGAACTCCGGGTTCCGGGCCGCCAGCTCGCCGTAGACGCGCAGGCAGACGTCGGTCCACCCGCGGATCCACTCGCAGTAGTGCAGGTTCGGTCGCTCGCTCGTCCCGTAGCGGGTGTGCGCCTCGTGGTAGCACCCGCCCGAGCACAGCGGCCGCGCCCAGCACGTGTGGCAGTCGGTCTTGTTCGCGAGGTGGTGCCGTTCCAGGAACGCGTTCTGGGCCTCCCGGTCGAGGCCGTCGTCGACGGTGCCGAGCTTGTGCTCGTCCGAGCCCGCGAACCGGTGGCACAGCGCGACGTCGCCGCCGGTGGCGACCCCTACCAGCCCCAGTCCGGCCCCGCACGGATAGGCCTTGCTGGCGCCCTTGTGAATCTCCTCGAGGGTCTCGCTCACGTTCGAGAACCCGTGGTGCTTTCCGGCCAGCGCCGCCTCGAGGAACTCGTCGGCGAGGGCCGTGAACTGCTCGACCATCTGGTCGAAGCCGTCCCCGTCGAGCGCGTACTCGCGGCCCGGCGAGGTCGTGACCGGGGCGAACCCCACCTCCCGGAACCCGATCTCCTCGGTCAGGTGCCGGTAGATGCTCACGACGTCGCTGACCTGCGAGGTCAGGGTCACCCGGGCCCCGACGGGCCGGCTCGTGTGCCGCCGCAGCAGCTCGCGCACCCGCGGCAGCAGCACGTCGTAGCTGCCGCCGCCGTCGTGGAAGACGCGGAAGCGGTTCTGCATCTCGCGGGGGCCGTCCATCGACACCGTGACCGAGATGTCGTTGTCGGCGAGGAACCCGATCATCTCGCCGGTCAGCAGCGTCGCGTTCGTCGTCAGGTTGAACTCGACCTGCTTGCCCCGGGCCGCGGCCTGCTCGCGGGCGTAGGGCACGACGCGGCTGAGGACGGGGTAGTTCATCAGGGTCTCGCCGCCGAAGAAGCTCACGTGCACCACCCGGTTGTCGCCCGACTCGTTCATCAGCAGGTCGACGCTCTTGCGGGCGGTCTCCTCGCTCATGAACTTGGGCTGCGACCCGTTGGTGGTGTCGACGATCTTGTCCTCGCTGTACTCGTAGCAGTACGAGCAACTGAGGTTGCACTGGTTGGTGACGTTGAGGACCGCGGTGGTCAGCGGGAACGGCGTCAGCGGGATGATCGCCGGCGCCGCGGGAGTCGGCGCGGCGACGGTGCGTACCGCGTGCACCTGCTCGAGCTCGTCCAGCGTCTGCGCGAGGTCGGTGCCCGGGAACCGCGCGCCGACGTCGGCCAACAGGTCTTCACGCGGCACCCGCCGCCCGTCGAGGCCGTCGAGCAACGCCGCCGCGGGCTCGTCGAGCGCGAACACCGCCGCGCTCGGCACCAGGTACAGGAACCGGCGGCCCGCCGCGGTGAACGGATGGAACTCTCCCTGAGCCAGCACGCTCATGGCTGCTCCCCGGTGGTGGGTTCCCGGCGCCGACGGTGAGCGCGCGCGACTCGTCCCGAGGCACCCGGGCTCATGGCTGCTCCATCCCGGCGGCGTTCCGGCACCAACGATGAGCGCGCCACGGATGCCGATGCGCCAAGGCTCATGGCTGCTCCACGGCGGTGGGGTCCCAGCGCAGGTACAGCGGCACGGTGACCAGGAGGTGGGCGCGGCCCGTCAGCCCGTCCCCGTCCCCCGCGTCCGGCGGCCAGGTCGCCACCACCCACACGTCGCCGACGTTGTTGCGGCTGCCGCTGCGCTCCACGTTCGGCCCGTCGACGGCGGGGACGAACCGGCCGCCGGCCTCGATGTCGCCCACGTAGCGGATGTCGTCGTCGCCGATGGTCACGGCGTACTCCTCGATGGACCACCGGGCGTCGACCATCCCCAGGTCCAGGTCGTCGTCGGTCGCGGGCTCCCCGTCCGGCCCGTCGTGCCACGCCCGCGCCTCGAACTGCTGGAACTGCTTGGGGAAGCGGACCCCGCCGACCCGGGCCATGCCCGCCCGCGGGGTCACCGCGATGCGGTCGACCTCGTCATAGACGGTGAGGGCGCCGGCCACCGCGGTCTGGTCGAGGACCAGGTCCCGGCCGCCGGTGGCCGCGTCCGCGTCGACCCGCACCTGCAGGTCGAGCCAGTCGCCGGTCGTTCCGGTGACGTCGAGCACCGAGACGCCGGGACCGAGGTCGATGGCGTCGGCCGACGCGGCGGCGAGGTTCCGGCCATGGACCCGCACCGTGGCGGTCTCGCCCGCCGGCAGCGACGGAGGATGCACCCCGGCCACCGCCGGCCCGTCCCCGAGGCGCTCCAGGGTGACGTCGATGCCGGTCTCGTCGTAGCCGCCGGTGAACCACCGGCCGCTGATGGTGCGCCAGCCGCGCTCGACGAACATCACCTCGCGCAGCTCGTCGGCGTTCGGGTCGCCGGGGATCGACCGGCCCCGCCACTGGAAGCCGGTGTAGACGATGGCGCGGCCGGTGCGTTCCACCTGCCGACCGGTGTGCGCGAACCTGTACGTCGCCTCGGTGGTGAACTCGTCCTCGGTGCCGGCCACCGGGGTAACCGTCATCCGCCCGTAGACCGCGCCCCGGCCGGGGGCGTGCCCGCGCAGCAGCCACTCCCCGCCGACGCGGGGCGGCCGCATCGTCGCCGACCACGCCGACCACTCGGCCGTCTCGAACGGGAACCGCTCCGACAGGTGGGCCACCGCCCGGTCGACCGCCTGCGGCTCGCCGTCGCCGGGGTTGCCGCGCCTGAACGCCTGGAAGTCGGTGAACGGGTAGTAGCCGCGGTGCATCGCCATCAGTAGCGACCACTCCTCGCCGGTGCGCCGCTGGCTGATGACGCGCCCCATCGAGTGGCACTGAATGCACGTCTCCTCGACGTCGGCGTCGTCGTAGGGCTGGTCGTCGGCGCGGCGCTCCGCTTCCCAGGCCGCGTCGAGGGCCTCGGCGGGGGCGAGGCCGAGGTTGTTCGACAGGTAGCGCACCACCTCGCGGGCCGTCTCGGGCGTCAGGGCCACGTCGTTCAGGGTGACCATGCGGCGGATGGTCTGCTGCCATCCCTCGGGCGTCGTGCGCCGGAACGAGATGCGCGACAGCCGGCCCTCGTCGTCGGCCTGGTGGCACGAGCCGCAGGCCTGGCGCACCGTCTCGTCGTCGACGGGGATGCCGGGGCCATCGGTCGTGGCGGGCTGGGCGGCGGCGCCGGCCGCCGCGAGCAAGGCGATGAGCGTGAGCCGGAACAGGAGCTTCAGGCTGGGCTGGGGCATCGGTCGACTCCGGCGGACGGCCCTTTGTAGCACATACCGCGGCGTCTGTCAGCTTCGCGGCTCGTGCGGTGCCGCCCCAGGTTGGGGGGCAGCCCGGGGCCGCCGAGGCGGGGCGCCGCCGGCTCGGCGTAACGGTACCCGCGGGCCGTCGCCGCCCGGCGGGCCGCTGATGTACGCTTTTGTCCTGGAGCAGGATCGTGCTGACGACGGACCAGTTGCGCGCGTTGATCGCCGGCGGGGAATCGGACCGCGTCGAGTTCACGGTCTCGACGACGAACACGGACAAGTTCGGCGAGGCGATCTGCGCGTTCGCCAACGACTTCCCCGATCACGGACAGCCGGGCCGTCTCATCGTCGGCGTCGACGACGCCGGAACCGTCGGCGGCCTTGCGGTCACCGACGACCTGCTCAAGCGCCTGGGGGCGTTGCGCTCGAACGTCAACCTCGGGCCGCTCCCGGCCATGACCGTCCAGAAGCACGCGCTGCCGGACGGCGACGTGGCCGTCGTCGAGGTCCTGCCGTCCGATCTGCCGCCCGTTCGCTACAAGGGCCGGGTCTGGGTTCGCGTCGGTCCGTCCCGTCGTGGCGCGAATCAGCAGGAAGAGCGCATTCTGATCGAGAAACGGACCGCCCGGCAGCGGCCCTTCGACGTCCGCCCGTGCCACGGTTGCACGCTCGACGACCTCGCCCTGGACCTGTTTCTGGTCACCTACCTGCCGGCCGCCGTGGACCTGGCGGTCATCGCGGAGAACAATCGCGGGAACGAGGAGCAGATGGCGTCGCTACGGCTGTACGACCTGGGCGCCGGTTGCCCCACGAACGCGGGAACGCTGTTGTTCGCCCGGGACCCCCTGCGCTGGATGCCCGGCGCCTGGGTTCAGTTCGTCCGTTGGGCGGGGACCACGATGGCGCACGATCCGATCGGCGAGAGGCGGTTCCGCGGCGACCTGATCACGGTCCTGAGGGAGGTCGATGCGTTCATTTCACTCCCCGCACGGGTGCGTCCCGTGACCGAATCGGCCCTCCGAGAGAGGGCCGAGACGGACTACCCGCCGATCGCGGTTCGCGAGCTCCTGCTCAACGCGATCATGCACCGCTCGTACGAGTCGAATGCGCCCGTCCGGTTCTACTGGTACGACGACCGCATCGAGATCCAGAATCCGGGCGGGCTGTACGGCATGGCGTCGCGCGAGAACTTCCCGCGGCAGACGGACTACCGGAATCCGGTCCTGTCCGAGGCCCTCGCGACCCTGGGGTACGTCAACGCCTTCGGGCGCGGGCTCGTCCGGGCGCAGGACGCCCTGCGGAGGAACGGCAACCCCGAGGCCGAATTCACGTTCGATCCCACCCAGGTGCTGGCGACCATCCGGAGGGCGCCTTGAAGACGATCGCCTTCTTCAACAACAAGGGGGGCGTCGGCAAGACCACGCTCGTATACCACCTGGCCTGGATGTACGCGGAGCTCGGCTTCTCGGTGTTGGCCGCGGACCTCGATCCGCAGGCGAACCTCAGCACCGTGTTCCTCGACGAAGAGCGGCTGGAGCGGTTGTGGCCCGACGGCGATCATCCGGACAGCATTCTGGGCGCCGTATCGCCCATTCTGCGCGGTCTCGGGGACATCAGGGCGCCGCACGTCGAGAAGGTCGCCGACAACCTGGGCCTGGTCGTCGGCGATCTGGGATTGTCGAGCTTCGAGGCGAGGTTGTCCTCGGCGTGGCCGGACTGCCTGAGCCGCGACGAGTCGGCGTTTCGCGTCGAGTCGGCGTTCCATCGGACGATTCTCGGGGCCGGCGACGAGCAGAACGCCGACCTGGCGTTGATCGACCTCGGTCCGAACCTGGGCGCCATCAACCGGGCTGCGATCATTGCGGCGAACTTCGTCGTCTTCCCCCTCGCCCCCGACCTGTTCTCCCTCCAGGCGCTGCGCAACGTGGGACCGATGCTCCGTGAGTGGCGCGCCGATTGGCAGGACTGCCTGGCGCGTCGTCCGGCGGTTCAGGACCTCGATCTGCCGTCGGCCGATATCGTGCCGGCCGGCTATATCGTCATGCAGCACGCGGCGCGCACGGGTCGTCCGGTTCGGGCCTACCAGAAGTGGATCGAGCGGATCCCCGACGTCTATCGCAAGGAAGCTCTCGATCAGGTCGGTGACGGCGTGTCCTCGACCGATGACGACGCCGAGTGTCTCGCCACCCTGAAGCACTGCCTCAGCCTGATGGCCATGGCCCAGGAGGCCCGCAAGCCGATGTTCCATCTCAGGGCGGCGGACGGTGCGCTCGGCGGTCACGTCTACGCCGTGCAGGACTGCTTCAGCGACTTCAAGAAGCTCGCGAGGGCGATAGCCGCCAGGTGTGACGTCCGCATGGGTGAGGACGAACGGCCGGCGACCCTCGCCGGACGACGCCCCTGACCTGCCGCCATGGGGGTCGGCCGGTTCGTCAGGTGCCGGTCCGGGGCCATTCCGCGCTCCGCCGGGCCGTGGGGCGCGCAGGACGATGGCGGAACCTGTCGGCTCCTGACGTGCGGGACGGCGGTCTCGCGTGGCGGCAGGTCGGCGGGTGCGGCAGGTCGGCGGGTAAGGTGGCGCTTCCTCGAGCTGCCTCCGACTCACGCCGGGGACGGGTCGCCGGCCTGCTGCAGCGCGCCCTTGGCGATGAGCACCGACAGGACGCCCAGGAAGTCCGGCAGCGGGGCCGGGGGGCAGACGCGGTTGTAGGCCTCGTACAGATCGGGGACCTGCCGGTGGAGCGGGGCCAGCTCCACGACGCGGACGAGGTCGATGTCACGCAGGAATCGGAGGCCCCGGTCGGCGTCGGCGTCCGGCCACCCCGGGACGACGAGCCGGTCTTCGAGGATGATCCGACGGGCGGTGATGGCGGGGCGGCGGACGACGCCGACCCGGTCGCCGCGCCGGAGCCGCAGCGACGGGGCGCGCCGGAGGGTCTCGAAGGCGGCGAGGACGCCGGGGTCCCGGCGCAGGGCGTCGACGGCCGGCTCGGAGGGCGCGAGGGGCGCCGCCTCCGGCATGCCCGCCTCGGCGCGGTCGGTCCAGAACGGGTGGTCGTGCCGGCCCGCCGCCTCCGCGAAGAACTCGGCCGACTGCCGCTCGAGGGCGGCGTGCATCTCCCGCTCGCGCTCGTCGAAGAGGTCGAGGGCGACGCCGGCCAGCGCGGGCTCGGTCAGCGCCGTGTGCACGGCGACGGCGGCGAGCCACCCCGACGCCAGCGCCTTCTTGACGCCGTAGGACGACAACGGGTCGATGAACGATCCGGCGTCGCCGACCAGCAGCATGCCCGGGGCCGTGTAGGCCTTCGCGTCGTAGACGGAGGCGTCGCATCCCCAGGGCCCGGCGTCGAGGGTCGCCCCGGCGGTCAGGGGGCCGAGGGCCGCAGTCTTGGCGAGCTCCGCGTGGTAACAGGGCGCGAGGGGTCCGCCGCGCTCCAGGCGAGTGACCCGGGGGTCCACCATCAGGGTGAAGTAGCGTTGCTCCGTTGTCACCGGGACGGACCACGCCCAGCCGTCCCCGTAGCTCTCGACGAGGGTGTGCGACTCGTCGTCGAGGCCCCATCCGCCGCGCCGGGACCACACCGCGGTGAGGGCCAGCGTCGTGCGGCCCGCCGCGTGTCGGCGAAACCCCCGCCGCGCGACGACCCCGGCGCGGCCCGAGCAGTCCAGCACGAACCGCGCGGCCAGCGAACGGGTCTCGCCGCCGGCCAGGTAGCGCAGCGAGGATTCCGCCGCGCCGGCGGGGCGGGACGGGGGCGCCAGACCCACTTGGCGCACGACGGAGTCGGTCTGCACGGCGGCGCCGGCTCGCGCCGCGCTGCCCAGCAGCAGGCGGTCGAGGTCGCTTCGCCGCACCTGCCACCCGGCGCCGCCTCCCGCGAACCGCACCGCCCGCGGACCCTGTTCTCCCCACCACACCGTGTTCCCGGTGCTGCGCAGGAAGCCCGCCGCCTCGACGTCCGCGGTCACCCCAATCAGGTCGAACAGCTTGCGGCAGCTCGGCGGCAGCGACTCGGCGAGGGTGCGGGCGTCGTCCGCCGGCTTCGCCAACACTTGCACCGAGTGGCCCCGATCGGCGAGCAGGCGGGCCGCCGCCGCACCGGCGGGGCCGCCCCCGATGACGGTGACGTCGAGGGGCGCCGGCTTCATCGCGCCATTGTCGCCGAATCCGGCGACGTGGTGGCAAGACCTCGCGACGCACCGGTGTCGCCGACCGGCGGCACCGGGTCCATGCCGCCGGCCTGGAACGGATGACAGCGTCGAGCCCCCGTCAGGGAAGGTGGCCGGGGGACGGAACGCGCGGGGGGGGGGAGGCACCCGGCCGCGAGTCGACGACGGACCGGCGAACGCGTCCGCCGGGAGACTGAGGCCGGTTCGGGCGCGCCGGGCGGCGGGCCGAAGTCCGCCCCCGCCCGCTGTCGCCGGCTGCCGGTCTGCCCGCGTGGTCGTCGCCGTCGGCGCGGGTTCGACATATCCTGTCACCCGTGCTCGACCCGCACTTCCGACGCGCCCTGTCCTATCTCAGGCCCTACCGGTGGCAGTTGACCTTGGTGGTGGTGCTCAGCCTCGTCTCCACCGGCTTCTCGCTCGTCGTGCCGCTGCTGTCCCGGACGCTGGTCGACGGCGCGATTCTCGCCGGCGACGCCGGCGCCTTGCGCCTCGTCGTGCTCGTCTTCGTCGCGGTCACCGCGGCCGGGTTCGGGCTGAACGTGTGGAGCGGGCTGCGCTACACCCGCGTGTCGGCGGACGTCCTCTTCGACATGCGCCTGGCCCTCTACCGCCACCTGCAGCAGCTCTCGCCGCGGTTCCACGCGCGGACCCGGTTCGGCGACATCATGTCGAGGCTGAACAACGACATCGGCGAGATCCAGCGGGTGGCGTCCGAGGTCGTGCTCGCCTGGGTCGGGAACGTGCTGTTCCTCATCGGGGCCGTCGTCATGCTGGCGTATCTCGACCTGCGGCTGCTGCTGCTCGGCACCGCCGCCCTGCCCGCGAGCATCTGGGCCCTCGTGCACTACCGGCGCCGGCTCGAGAAGCGGGTCGCGGTGCTGCGCGAGCGGAGCGCCGACATCGGCAGCTTCCTCATCGAGACCCTGCAGGGGGTCCGGCTGGTCGTCGCCGCCAACGCGCAGGAACGCGAGGTGCAGCGCTTCCGGCGCCGGAACGGCCGGTTCATCGACGCCCTGATGGCGATGCAGTGGACGACGTACCTGTCGGGCGGCCTCCCGGGGCTGGTGCTGTCGGGCAGCACCGCCCTGGTGTTCCTGTACGGCGGCCAGCGGGTCATCGACGGCACCCTGACCCTGGGCACCCTCGTGGCGTTCATGGCCTACCAGCTTCGGCTGTTCGCCCCGGTGCAGGCGCTGATGGGGCTGTACGCCAGCTTCGCGACGGTGCGGGTGTCCCTGGGCCGGGTGCACGAGATCCTCGACGTCGAGCCCGAGGTGGTGGAGCCGCCGTCGGCGGCGGCGCTCCCCGAGGTGCGCGGCGAGCTGGAGCTGGACGACGTCACCCTGTCGTTCGATCGAGGCGGCCCGGTGCTGGAGCACGTCACCCTGCGGGCGCCGGCGGGCGCCTGCCTCGCCATCGTCGGCCCGAGCGGCGGGGGCAAGAGCACCATCGCCGATCTCGCGCTGCGGTTCCTCGACCCCGACGCGGGGACGGTGCGGCTCGACGGGCGCGACCTGCGCGCGCTCGGGCTGCGCGACCTGCGCGCGCACGTCGGGCTCGTGGAGCAGGAGCCGGCGGTGTTCCACGCCTCGATCGCCGACAACATCCGCTACGCGCGCCCCGGCGCGACCGACGACGAGGTCCGGGCCGCGGCGCGCGCGGCGGGGCTGGAGGCGCTGGCCGCGTCGCTGCCGGACGGCTACGAGACGGTGGTGGGAGAGCGGGGGGCGGCGCTCTCGGCGGGCGAGCGCCAGCGAGTGGCGGTGGCGCGGGCCCTGCTCGCCGCCCCCTCGGTGCTGGTCCTCGACGAGCCGACGGCGGCCCTCGATCCCGAGTCGGAGCAGCGGGTCGCGGAGGGGTTCGAGGCGGTCATGCGGGGGCGCACCACCGTGCTCATCACCCATCGCGCGGCCCTCGCGCGGCGGGCGGATCGGGTCGCGGTCCTCGACGGCGCGCGCGTCGTCGAGCAGGGCGCCCCCGACGAGCTGATGGCGCGAGGCGGCCGGTTCGCGGAGCTGTTCGCGGGGGACCGCGCGTCGTAGCCGGGTGCGAGAGGCCGGCGCCGTAGGGCCCCCGCGGCGCGGCGCGTGGTACGGCGAGGGCAGCGCGGTCTGGTTGCGGCCGGTCGGTCATCGGCGCGCGAGCGGTGGGAGCCGTGCGGGGCGGCGCCGGGCTCGGACGACACGCGTGGGAGTGAGAACGAAAGAGATGGACCTGGGTTCCGCCGGCGCGGACGAGGAGGGCGTGCCCGGGCCGCGGCCGGTGCGGGTGGCGGTCGTGGACAGCGGGGTCAATCCTTCGCACCCCCACATCGGGCGAGTCGCCGGGGGCCTGACGGTGGTGCCCGGCGCGGCGGACGGCGACCATGTCGACCGTATCGGTCACGGCACCGCGGTGACCGCGGCCATCCAGGAACGCGCGCCGGGAGCCGACGTGCTCATCGTGAAGGTCTTCGACCGGACGCTGTCGGCGTCCATCGACACCCTCATCGCGGGCGTCGACGCGGCGTGGCGCCAGGGGGCCGACCTCGTCAACCTCAGCCTCGGCACCGCGAACCAGGCGCACGCCGCGACGTTGCGGGCGGCGGCGTTGCGGGCGGCGGCGGGGGGGGCGCTCATCGTGAGCGCGGGGCGTCACGAAGAGGTGCGGTACCTCCCGGGGACGCTGGACGGCGTGGTGGCGGTCGAGCTGGACTGGACTTGCCCGCGGCTGGCGGTGGAGGTGGGAACGGACGCCGCCGGGCGGCCGGTCTGCCGGGCTTCCGGCTATCCCCGGCCGGCCCCGGGCATCCCGCCCGAGCGGAATCTCAAGGGTCTCAGCTTCGCGGTGGCCAACGTCACCGGCGTCCTCGCCCGGACGCTGACCGGTGGCTGCCGCCCCACCGCGGAGGGCGCGCTGGCCGCCCTGCGCGGCGAGGCCGGCGGCGCGGGGGGTTGATGGCGGACGAACGGCTCTTCGAGTCCCCGGGCGCCGAGGCCGACGGCGCGGGGGGTTGATGGCGGACGAACGGCCCTTCGAGTCCCCGGGCGCTGGCCCGACCCAAGCCTCGCGGCGCTGGCGGACGATGCCGCGGTGGGCGAGGTGGTCGGTTCGCGCCCCGCTGCTCTCCGAGCAGGTCTGCCTCGTCGTCCTTGCGCTGGTCGTCGGCGCGCTGACGGGCTGGGGCGCCGTCGGCTTCCTGCTGCTGCTCGATCGCATCGCAGGGTTCGCGCGGGGTCCCGTCGCCGCGACGCTTGCGCGGCTCGGTCTCCCCGGCCTGCCCCTGTTGCCGATGCTCGGCGGTCTCGTCGCCGGCCCGTTGACTCACCGCGTCGCCCGGGAGGCGCGCGGGCACGCGGTGCCGCTGGTGATGATGGCGCTGGTGCGCCGCGGCGGGAGGATCGTCAAGCGGGTGGCGACGGTCGACGTCGTCGCGGCGTTGCTGACGGTCGGCTTCGGGGGTGTGGCGGGCCGGACCGGGCCGATCGTGCAACTCGGCTCCGCCGTCGGCTCGGGGGTGGCGGAGCTCGCGAAGATGAGTGTCGGGCGGGTGCGGACGCTGGTCGCGTGCGGCGCCGCGGGCGGTGCGGCCGCGGCGTTCAACGCGCCGTTGGCGGGCGTGGCCTTCTCGGCGGAGGTCGTCGTCGGTCGCGTGCGTTCCGATGTTCTGATCGTCCTGCTGACGGCGCTGACCTCGAGCCTCGTGGTCCGGCAGCAGCTGGGCGATGCGCCGGCGTTCCGCGTGCCGGCCTCCGATTCCGTCGCCGCGGCCGAGCTGCCGCTGTTCCTGCTCCTCGGCGCGTTGCTCGGGTTGGCGGCGGTGCTGCACGTGCGCGCCCTGTATCGGACCGAGGACCTCTTCGACGCGTGGCGCTTCCCCGAGGCCCTGAAGCCGGCCGCGGGCGGTCTGCTGGTCGGGATCGTGCTGTGGGGCTTTCCGGAGGTCTACGGCGTGGGATTCGCCGCCGTCGAGTCGGCCTTCGGCGCTCGGCTGTCCGGCGAGCGGCTCGCCGCCCTGTTCGCGGCGGCGTTCGTCGCGAACTGCCTCACCCTCGGCTCCGGCGGGTCCGGCGGCGTCTTCGGACCGGGCCTTTACCTGGGCGCGATGCTCGGAGGCGCCTGCGGCTCGCTGGCGCACGCGCTGTGGCCGGCCCAGACGGCCGGCCCGGGCGTCTACGCGCTGGCGGGGACGGCCGCATTCTTCGCAGCCTCGGCCAAGGCGCCGGCCACTTCCGTCCTCCTCCTGCTCGAGATGACGCACGACTCCCGAATCCTGCCGCCGCTCCTGGCCGCGACCGCCGGCAGCGTGTGGGTATCCCACCGCCTGTCGCGGTTCAGCATCTACACCCTGAAGCTGCATCGCCGGGGCGTCATCCCGCCGGGGCAGGAGGAAGCCGAGCCGTCCGCCGGGTGAACGGGCGCTTCAAGCCGTCATCGACTGGCGCCAAGCAAACCGGTCGGAGGATCGCGGCCGGCCGGGTCGCCATTGGCAGGCGGTGCGGCCAGCAGCCGGCATGGGTGTTGCTGTACCCGTAAACGGTGGCCCGGGACCGGGGTCGGCCAAACATCCGGTCGCGCGCGCCTTGAGTCTGTCGCAATTCTGAGACAACATCGTCATGCGGGACGTGAACTTCGTCGGCTCGTCCCTCGATGACCTTCGGAGTTGGCCCAAACCTGCCCGGCAGGACATGGGACGCCAGATCGATCGGGTTCAGAGGGGGCTCGAGCCGAGCGACTGGAGGCCCATGCCAAGCGTGGGTCAGGGCGTAAGGGAGATCCGCATACACGATGCCGGCAACGCCTATCGGGGCATCTAGGTGACGAACATCTCCGAGGCCGTCCATGTTCTGCACGTCTTCGTGAAGAAGTCGCGGAGAGCCGCGGTTGGGGACATTCGCCTTGCGAGGTCTCGACTGAAGTTGCTGCGGCGACAGCAGAGATCATGGACATGAGCCCGGAGATACACACCTACGAGAGCGTTTGGGATGCGGTTGCCGACGACGCCGAAGAGGCAGCAAACCTCAAGCTGCGCTCGCAACTGATGGACGCCCTCGAAGCGTACATCGGTCGTGAGAGCATCACGCAGGAGGAGGCATCCAGACGCTTCGGCGTACCTCGATCGCGCGTCAGCGAGCTGGTGAACGGCCGGATCAGCAAGTTCACCATCGACAAGCTGGTGAACATGGCCGCCCGCGTCGGCCTCACGACCCGAATCGTCGTCGGGCAGGACGCCCGGCCGTCTGCGACCGCCCCCACCGTGTCGGCCGCCGAGGCGACCCGGCCCCGTGGAGCGTCCGCAGTCGTGCTGCTCGGCGTCGAGGGCGAGGATTGGGAAGCCGTGATTCTCGAAACCGGCCCTGCGTTGTGGGATCTCATCGAAGCGCGTAGCAAGGAGCCGACCCTCTCGATGGATGAGCTCCAGCGCCGGCTGCGCGACCGGTGCGTTCCCCAGGACCGGAAACAGGGAGCGGTTCCGGAATGAAGGGGTGCGGCAGGGAGCGTGGCGTCGCTTGAAGAGAGTCCTGGCGGGGAGCGTTCTCGCCCTGATCTTCGTGCCTGGCGGCTCGGGCGTCGTCCGCGCCCAGGATGTGGTCATCGACGGGACCGTCACGGATGCGACAGGGCTCGTGCTGCCCGGGGTGACGGTGGAAGCGCGCCGCGCGGAAACCGGCGACCTCGTCGCGACCACCGTCACCGACGGCGCCGGCGCCTTCGCGATCGGGGGACTTCGGCCGGGCACGTACGACGTGCGGTTCACGCTGCCGGGCTTCCACGAGGTCGTGCGCAGCGGCGTGGAGGTGCCGGCGGCGGCCGCCGTCACCCTCCAGGTCGAGCTGGTGGTCGAGCTCGAGGAGCAGGTCGTGGTCGTCGGCAGCCGCGCGCGGCCGCGGTCGGTCACGGCGTCGCCGGTCCCCATCGACGCCATCCCGTTCCGCGACGTCGCCAGCCAGGGCGGGCACTCGCTCGACTACCAGTTGCGGACGCTGGTGCCGTCGTTCAACGTCGCCACGCACCCCATCAGCGGGGCGGCGTCGCCGGTGCGGCCGGCCAGCCTGCGCAACCTCGCCCACGACCACACGCTCGTGCTCGTCAACGGGCCGTCAAGGACTAAGCCGTCCACGGACTCCACGGACGGCAACGCACCACGGCTTGCCCAGCGCCGCGCGGGCGCTGACGTCGGCGACGGGCGGAGGAGCTCGTGGTCGGAGATTCTGTCGAGCCACCGTAAGCGGCAGCCGACGGCGGCGTCAAGGGCTTCGTGCGGAGACTCGATGAGGCTCGGGCCCCCGGGGGGGGATGTCCCGGATGCTGTTGAACTGAGGTGAAGCGGGTGGCGACTCCTCGCCCCTGTCTGTGGTAGGACAGGGGTGGAATCAACAAGAGGAGAGCCACCCATGGCGAAGCATGACAGGCGGAAGCGTTCCAGCCAACCCCCAAGCTCGCGAACGGTCTCGATTCAGGTGCCCCTGCCGGTGCTCGGCGTGCTGAACGGTGTCCGGGAAGCGTTCCATGGCTTGTGCATCACCTCCGGGCTGCAGGTCCTCCAGGCGATGATGGAGGGGGATCGAGAAGACCTGTGCGGGCCGAAGGGGCGCCATCACGTCGAGCGGTCCGCATGGCGTGGCGGGAGCGTGGCCAGTCAGGTAACGCTCGGGGGGCGCGAAGTTGCCGTACCGCGGCTACGTGTGCGGAGCACGGACGGCGAGCTGCCGCTGCCGAGCTTCCGGTGGGCGGCGGCCACCGACCCGCTGGACGAGCGCACGCTGGCGGCGGTCGCGGCCGGCGTGTCGACGCGGCGGTATGCGGGCACGTTGGACCCGTTGCCGGACGAGGTGACGGAGCGGGGAACGTCGCGTAGCGCGGTGTCTCGGCGGTTCGTGGCGCTGTCGGCCAAGCGCCTGGGGTCGTTTCTCAGCCGGCCGTTGGGCGAGTTGGACCTGCGGGTGGTCTGCATCGACGGCAAGGTCTTCCGGGACCACTGCATGGTGGTCGCGTTGGGGATCGACACGCAGGGCCGCAAGCACGTGCTGGGGCTTCGCGAAGGCGCCACGGAGACGGCGGCCGTCACCACCGGCCTGCTGAGCGACCTGGTGACGCGCGGTCTGCCGACGGACCGGACGTTGCTGTTCGTCATCGACGGGGCGGCGGGGTTGCGCCGGGCCATCAGCGATGTCTTCGGCTCTCGTGGCGTGGTGCAACGGTGTCAAGTACACAAGTTGCGGAACGTGATGGGCCATCTGCCCGAACGGCTGCACGCCTCGGTCGGCAAGGCGTTGCGGGACGCCTGGGAGCTCGAGTCGGCGGACCGGGCGGCGCGGGTGCTGGAGCGGCTGGCTGGGTCCCTGGAGCGCGACCACCCCGGCGCGGCGGCGTCCATCCGGGAGGGCCTCGAGGAGACGCTGACGGTGCAGCGGCTCGGTCTGACCGGGGCGCTCGAACGCACTCTCCGCTCGACGAAACATCATCGAGAACCTGATGGGCAGCGTTGAGGGCTACACACGGCGGGTCAAGCGGTGGCGCGGGGGCCAGATGATTCAACGCTGGGTGGCGAGCGCGCTGGTGGAGGCGGAGCCGCGCTTCCGGCGGGTGCGGGGTTACCGCGACCTGCGCTACCTGGTCGCTGCCCTGGACGCACTGGCCCCGCCCGACGGTGCTGTTGCTGACGTGGCGTAGAATAGACGACCTCGGCGCGGAAACAGGGAGTCCGCTACTCGCAAAGTTCAACAACGAACGGGACAATCCCCTCGGGCGGCGCCCTGCCAAGTCTCTGTCGACAGCGGTCCGGGTGCCCTGGTGCCTCTTCGGGTGAGCCGGTTCATGGGCGCACTGCGCATTCCCTGTGCAGATGGAGGAAGACCGATGACCCACCGACTCTCGATCGCGGTCGCTGTGGTCGTGCTGGCAGTCTCCTCTTCCCCAACGTTGCGCTGAGACCGCCGAGGCACCCGCGTGGCAGGGCGCTACGGGGCGCACGGGCGTTCGGCGGAGTCCGGCTCATCTGCTATCCTCCGTACAACACGCAGGACGGTCCAGTGGGGGGTTCCCTGTTCCGATACGCGGCGGCAGCGCTGGTGCTCTGCAGCCCGGTCACTGCGGCGGTTTCGGCTGGGCAGGCCGGGGAGATCGCTGGCGTCGTGGTCGACGCGACGGGCGGCGTGCTGCCAGGCGCAACGGTCACACTGACCGGTGCCCCGGTCGGCCCCATGACCACGCAGACAGATGCGGAGGGCCGCTTCACCTTCACCGGCCTTTCTGCCGGCGTCTACGCGGTGACGGTGTTCCTCAGCGGCTTCGGGGGAACGACGGTGGCCGGCGTCGCGGTGGACGGGGCGCCGGTGACGCTTCCCCCCGTCACCCTGCGGTTGGGCGCGTTCGAGGAGGCCGCCGTCGTGACCGCGACGCGCATCGAGGAGCCGCTGCAGGAAGTGCCCATGAGCATCTCGGCGGTCACCGGGGCGGACATCGAGATGCGCGCCATCGACAACCTGACGGAGCTCTCGCGCTGGACGCCCGGCCTGACGGTGGTCGATCAGGGTGCGCGCGGCAGCAACGTCGTCATCGCGCGCGGCCTGCACACCGACGCGCTCAACGGGTCGGAGGCGGCTGGCAACAACTACAACAACGGCGTCGCCACCTACCTCGGCGACATTCCCCTCGCGGTCGACCTCCGGCTGCACGACATCGAGCGTGTGGAGGTGCTGCTGGGACCGCAGGGCACGCTGTACGGCGCGGGCACCCTGGCCGGCGCCGTCCGCTACCTGCCGCGGCGCCCCGATCCTGGGCGCCGCACGCTGGAGGTCCGCGGCGACCTGTTCGGCCTCTCCCACGGCGGCGCCCCCGGCGGCGACGCCGGCCTGACCTTCAACCTACCCCTCGTCACCGGGAAGCTCGCGCTGCGCGGCTCTATGGACCGCTTCGCGAGTCCGGGCTTCATCGACTACGACTACCTGCTGCGAACACCGGGCGTCTCGGAGCCCGAGCCCGACCTGAGCGACCCGGAGGCGGTGTCCGCCAACCTGCGCTCGGAGCCGGACGCGAACACGGAAGACACGCTCTCCGCGCGCGTCTCGCTCCTGTGGAACGCGACCCCGAACCTGTCCGCGCTCTTCGCCTACCACCTGCAGGAGCAGCGGGTCGGCGCGCGGCAGGTGAACCACGCCGCGTCGTTCGACACCGGCCGCTACGTCTCCGCCCACCGCTACCTGGAGCCAAACGAGAGGAAGAACGAGCTGCTGAGCCTGGAACTGACTTGGGTGACGGAGCCCGTGGAGCTGACTTCCGCCGCCGGCTTCTCCCGCTTCTCCGAGCAGGGGCAGCGCGACCAGACCGATCTGCTCATCCAGGCGTTCGGCATCGGCGGGCTGCTGCCGGGCACGTATCCGGGGCTCGCGCGGGCGCAGGCGCTCGACCCGAGCGTCACCGCCGCCGACCTGACGTCGGGCTTCCGCACCTTCTCCGCCTACACGCTGGAGGAGGGGCGCGAGGAACGCTTCAACTGGGAGACGCGGCTGGTCTCGACCGGCGAGGGGCCGTGGCGCTGGGTGGGCGGGGTCTTCTTCAACCGCTACGACAGCCGCGGCACCAGCTTCGAGTACGCGCCGGGGCTGACGGAGTTCTCCGGCGTCACGCCAATCCTCTCCGGGCATCCGGTGTCCGACCCGGTCGAGTACTACAGCCTTGCGAAGCAGGGCGTGGAGGAACGTGCGCTCTTCGGCGAGGTATCGCGCAACCTCGGCGATCGGTGGCGGGTGACCGCCGGCGGCCGCTGGTTCGGCTACGGCATCGGGACCGGCAATCTCACCGAGTTCCCGTACACGCCGATGTACAACTCGCCCTACAGCGACTACCAGTCCGACGACAGCGGCGTCCTGTTCAAGGGCAGCGTCAGCTACCGACTCGACGATGCGACGAACGTCTACTTCACGCGGTCCGAGGGGTACCGCATCGGCGGCGGCAACAACTTCCGGATCTGCACCGACGAGGAGATCGCCCTACTCACCGACGCCGATCCCGGCAACGACCCGCCGCAGTCTGGCTGCATCTACGCCGACCAGGCGCTCATCAGGCCGGACACCACGACCAACTACGAGGTGGGGCTGCGCCGGTCGTGGGACGACGAGCGGGTCAACTTCAGCGGCACTCTCTTCCACGTCGACTGGACCGATATCCAGGTGGCCGGCCTCACCCCGTTCAGCGCCGAGCCGATCACGCTCAACGGCGGGGGTGCCGCGAGCCGCGGGGTCGAGATCGCATCGGCCGTCAGCGTGACGAACACCCTGCGCCTGCGCGGATCCTGGTCGTACACCCGCGCGGAGCTCAGCGTGGACTCCCCCGGCCTGCTCGACGGCGGCGCCGACGCCTTCCGGGGCGACCGTTTGTCGGGCGCCCCGCGGCAGCAGGGCAGCCTGGTCGCCTCTTACGCGGCGCTGCTCGGCGGCGACATCGCTTTCAACCTGCAGTACGGCTACAGCTACATCGGTGACGTGCTCACCCGGATCGGGATGCGGGCCGGTGGCGAGGCGCTGCCGGCCTACGACCTCCACAACCTGTCCGCCTCGGTCTCCAGGGACGCCTGGACGCTGACCTTCTACGCCGACAACCTACTCGACGAGTACGCGGTGACCGGCGTCCGCCAGACGCCCGACCTGATCGGCGTCACCGAGGACGGGTTCCGGTCCCGGCGCTACTTCGCCAACGTGCTCGCCCCACGGCGGGTCGGCGTGCGCATGCGGTACACGCTCTGGTAGGAAACGGACGGCAGCTTCGGACAGTCTAGCCAACGGGACCCGTCGTAGTGGGCAGGCGGTGGCAACAGGGGCGGCTGGTCCCTTCCTGGAAGGACAATTCGAAGGGAAGCGACCGCGCCCCGGCAGGTGTGGCGGAGGAACACCTGTCGGGGCCGCAAATCGCCAGATTTGCGGGGGTCGCTCCCGACTTTTCCCCGACCCCCATTACGGTTTCTGATCTGGCTCGGGGGTGTACGGTTCGTCGATGATTCCGGGCCTTGTTTTCGTGGGAATCGTGAAACTTCGGCTGTAAGTTCAATGTAGTCAGCAAGATAGGACAGCCTATGTTCTCTCTCGGCATCTTCGTGTCCGAGTCCTGGTTCGCGTGTGGTGTGATCAGGGCTGGGTGTGATCAGGTGGTGGGGTCTGATCACACTCCATCGCGGTGTCCTCCTTCCCGATCTCCTCCGTCCGTGTCGCCCCGATGCTCGTCCTCCGCTCCGTAACCCGATCTGCGCTTCCGGATTCGCTGGCCCGCTTCTGCTTGCAGTCCCTCTCCGCTGATCCTGTCGTCGTACTGGCTCCCGCACTCCGCCGAACCGGTAAGCGCGCGGGTGGAAGGGTTGCTCGGGTCGTGGTCGATGCGGTCCGTGTCGGGCGGCAAGTCACTTGCGGCCAGTAATCTGCGCCGACCATCCCGGCGAGCGGTGCGTCACCGAAGGCCGTAGCGCGAGCGAAGGAGCCGTGCAACGGCTTGACGCGCCCGCGGAGGGATGGTTCTCGTCGCCCGTGACCTTGTCAACGCCACGATGCAGACCACAGACGGCGTCGTCGGACCGCACACCTTCCCGCACGTGCTCACCGGCGTCAAGGCTGCGTCGCTCCGCGCCGCCCCGCCACAGGCGGCTTCGGCCTTGACCCCGGCTCCGCGCGCGCTCCAGAATGGTGCGTATGCGGCGCAGCAGGCTCACGCTCTTGTTGTATCGGCACCGCGCACCAAGACCTTTACCCCATCACGCAGATTTCTCGCCGAGACCCGGTAAATGAAGACCAACGACCGAGGCTGCTCGCGCACGCCACCAACTGGCGCGTCATCCCGCACAGGAGAAATAGCCCAGCAACGTGAAAAACCGCCCCGTTCCAAACTGGTCTGACGCGGCATTCATCGCTTCTATCAACTCGTCTTCGACGCGCGCCACCTCCTCTTGTTGCCGCTTGTACTCCTGCGTGGTCGCTGATAATACACGGAACAAGAACCGCTCGCGGTTCGCTTCCGACGCCCATCGCGAGAGTGCGAGTTGAACTAGGAGCAAGGCCGTCTCGCCCTCACCTCGGAAACGCGCGGAGACCTCCCGGTTCCGGGCGTCCAAGGATGCATTCAAGATCTGCGACAAGAAGTGCAGGGGCGGCGAACCATCTCCCGTCAGGAGCGGCGGCTGGAAAGAGAATCTCGCATCGAAACCAGCCAGACCGATGCATACGTCGCCTCGCCCAGCGTCGACGGCAACCTGGAGGCCGTTCGCCAACCTCAGGTATGCATCCACGAACTCGTCGTCATCAAGGGACGCCAAATGTTCCACTAGTGCTGCGTCACATTATAATCTTCGGATAGATGGACTTGAGTTTACAGCGAGCATCCTTGACCTTCATCTGCCAGTCGACGCCGCGTTGCGTGCCAGTGACGTCGGTGGACCACGCCGAGACTTCGCCGTGCAGCGTCTCGAGGTCGCCGATGCGGCGCCCGTGCAGGCACTGCCGCGTCATCGAACTCAGTTCGTTCTCCGCGATGTTCAGCCAGCTCCCGTGCTTCGGCGTGTAGCAGAACTCGATCCGACGAACCAATTCCCGTGCCCGGGTCGGCTCGAACACCTCGTAGAAGGCGCCCATCGTGTGCGTGTTCAGGTTGTCGCACACCAAGGTGACCTTCGGGCATTCGGCGTAGCGCCCCTCCAACAGGTCGGCAACTTCCACCGCCCAGTCCGCCTTCGTACGCCGGTCCCGGGCCGTCGCCTGCCGCCAACTCGCCAGCGGCTCGGCGAACAGGAAGACCGAGGCCGTGCCAGCCCGTTCGTACTCGTAGTCGCCGCGGCGGGGCCGTTCCGGCGTGGCCGCCAGCGGCGGGCGAGTTTCCTTGACCAGCTGCACCGGCTGCTCATCCATGCACACGACCGGGCAAGCCGGGTCGTACGGCTGCGCATAGATGTCCAAGACGCGCTCCATGTGCGCCACGAACTCGGCATCGGCCTGCGGGGGAATCACCCAGTACTCGATCTTCCGCTGGGTCATCCTGTTTTTTTTAGTGTCCTCCGGATGGTCTCGTGGCTGACCGACTCGACGATCTCCAGCTCGACGACCCGGCGCGCCAGCAGGCGCAACGACCAGTTCGCGAAGCCCTTCGGGGGTGGCCCCGTACGCAGGGCGATGACCTGCGCCTCCTGTTCGCCGTCCAGCCGCTTGGGGACCGGGGGGGACTCCCGCTTTTTTCGCGCCAGCGCCCGCTCGAATCCCTCTTGCACGCATCGCTCGCGAATGTTTTCGACGGTTTTGGTGCGGCACGAGAAGGCGTCGGCGATCTGGTGGTCGGTCCACGCCGGCCCGTCCGCATCGGCCTTCAAGAGAATCTGCGCGCGGCGCACCTTCTCGCTGCTTCCGCTGAGCTTGCGAATCGTCTCTTGACAGACCTCGCGTTCCTCCGCCGTGAGTCGAACGATGTACTTCTTCTGTGGCATGGGAACTCTATCGGCTCGGGATGAGTTCCCCGACAGTCCTAATGTTTATTTGTGGCGCAGCACTAGCCGCCTTCGCAGATGCCCCTGTTGTCGCTCTCGCTCTGCCTCGCGCGCGGCTCTGCGCGTCTCCTGGGCGCGCCGACCGGCCGGCGTCAACCGCAGGGACGTATTGCCGACATCCGAGAGCGCCATAAGCGACATGGGAATACCGACTCCCAGCATCATCACGCCGGTGAAATCCTGGTAGTTATCATCCCCGAAGTCGAAACCGTTGTCGCAACTCGACGTGGCGCAGTCATAGACCAGGAGGGCCCCCAGAACACTCAAACCCAGTCCAAGTACGAGTGTCTTCTTGCTGAGGCCACCGTACTCCTCCCACACCGGCTCGCGATCTTGCTGTCGGCTGCGTTGAGGCGCCGGCAGCCGCCCAAGCGCCGCCTCAAGAAGGCCCGCTCCGTGTTTCGGGAGGCGCTCCATAGACTGCAGACGCTCCAGAGACACCTGCGCGCCGACGCGCACAGCACCGAAGTCGGGAACGACCAGTAGTAGTGACATCACCGCGAGGTTCGTAACCGGTCGGGACATAGATAAGACCCCCTTTACTCCTGCGTCCAGGCAGGATCTACGGCGCCGCTGACCTTCGGCGACGCCCTTCGCAGCGACTCCCATCATGTGCTCCGGGCGCCGACCCCACCCGACGGCTGGTCGCGGACGTATACCAACTCTACTGTCGGGGCGAGGACGTGCATGCGATGATGCCGCTCCCGCAAGAACACTCGATGTCGTAGAAGGTAACGTCCTCTATCCGAACGGAATCGCGCTCTCTCGCCAGGAAGAGTTCGTCCTCTGTCGATCTGCGTACCGAGTCACGGGCTCTGAGCCGTTGCACCCAATTGTAATTGAAAACGTCCACCTCCGTCCGTCGCTGACCGAAGTGCGTATAGGAATACTCTATATCGTACCGCCATGATACGTTGTAGAGCAGCTCTCGGCGATCGGCGGCCTCCACCTGGATTTCCCAAGTCACGGTGGCGGTGTTGGTGCGCGCATCGTAGCGCGGATTGCTCATCTGCAAGGTGCCGTAACAGCTCGGCGCCTGGGCGCTGACGGCGACCGCTGTCGCCGGCGGGATCAGGACCGTGGTCAGAGCAATGGCAAAGGCAGGCCATATGGCCGCGGCGGATGGGGTCGCAGGTGGTGTAATCGCTTGATTCACGTGAGCCTCCTTTGAAAGGCATATGCAAGGAAGACGAGGGCTGAACGGGACGCGCGGTCGGGCAGCCGTACGGCCTAGTCCACGCACACGCTGGGGCAGGCCCGGGGCGTTGCCAAGAGCACGGTGGCGGGTGGAGCGACGGATAGCGACGGAGCGGACGGGCGCTGGTTCGAGCGGCCGGAGCTAGATCGGCGGTGTCGGCTTCACTGACGCGCGTATAGCGGGATCGAGCCAGACGGGCACTGAGATCCCTGGGACCCGCCCCGGGGGGGGGGGTAAATGCTTGGCTGTCAACAAGTTACGACGAACCAACCCCGTGAGCGCACGGGAGCCACAGAGTGAAGACACGATGAGACGCCGGGAGGAATCGCACATCAGCAGTCAATGTGTACCACAAATTGCCGGGCGTCTGCAACTACGACGAGGCGGATCGCGGTGTCCGAACGCCCGCTGCCTTCGGCGGCGCAGTATTCTCTCCTGCGTCCTTCGAGACGCGGTCGAGCAGGTCCGCCGCGGTCCCGCACTCGACGATCCAGTCCCCGACCTGCGCCAGACGATCTAGATCGGCGACGCCTTCCAGCGCGGCAGCCAGTCGGCGCGCCGTGGGCGCGTCGAACTTGCGCTCAGCAAGTCGAGACAGCAGGGCGCGTTCTTCGGCGCGGCCCTGCGCGATTCCCTGCTCGCGGCCCTGCTCGCGCCCTTCCTCGACCCACTCTCGCACCTGTTACGCCAGCATCGTGCGCACCTCCTACGACCTGAAGCTGTTCGGCAACTTCCGCCACCGCCACGCCAACGGCCTGCAGCTCTACGGGCACGCCAACTACGCGGGCCGGACCTCGACGCAGGGGTTCTACTACCGGAACCCCAACACGCGCGCCAACATCTTCAAGTCTCGACGGCGGCCAGACGCTGCTCGTCGGGGACGTGCTCGACGCCCGCGACGGCGTGCGCGACGGCTCCGCGGGTTGTCCGACGGTGGCGATCACCGACGACCGGCCCGACCCGGCGGCCCTGGCGCAGGTGTTCGCCGACCCGAACTGCTTCAACTTCCAGGAGATCGCGCCGGGCGGGTTCACCCCCTCGTTCAGCGGGGTCATCAGCGACGTGTCGGCCGTTGCCGGCCTGCGCCGGACCGCGCCCAACAGCCTCACCTGGGACGCGAGCGCCGGCTACGGCGCGCACCAGGCGGACTTCCTTCTCTTCAACACCGTCAACGCCTCGCTCGGCCCCGAGACCCCGCGAGACTTCGATCCCGGCCTCTACCGGCAGGCCGAGGTCAACCTGAACCTCGACGTCTCCTGGGCGGCCACCGACATGGTCCATCTCGCCGGCGGGGCCGAGTGGCGGGACGAGCGATTCACGATCCGGGAGGGCGAGCCGCTCTCGTGGCAGGTGGGCCCCTATGCGGCGCAGGGCTTCGTCTCGGGCTCCAACGGATTGGCGGGGTTCTCCGACTACACGGCCGGTACGTGGACCCGCGCCAACGTCGCGCTCTACGGCGACGTGGAGCTGCAGGAGCCCGGCGACGACCGGTGGACGGTCGGCGGCGCCCTCCGGCTCGAGCGCTTCGACGTGTTCGGCGCCGCCACGAACGGCAAGCTGTCGGCCCGCTGCGCGCTGGTCCCCGCCGTCTCCGTGCGCGGCGGCGTGAGCACGGGGTTCCGGGCGCCCACGCCGGGCCAGCAGAACGCGTTCAACGTGCAGTCGACCATCGACCCCCGGACGCTGGACCTCGTCGACAGCGCCACCGTGCCGTCCACGTTCCGGGCCGCGCAGTTCCGGGGCGGCCGGCCCCTCGACCCCGAGACCTCGGTCAACGCGACGCCGCGCCGGGTGCGGGCTCGACCCTCTCGCGTTCGTCGGCGGCCGACGCCCCGGTCCTCGGCGGCCGCTTCATCCTCGACCTCGAGGCCAGCGTCCCCCTCACCGCCGCCGTGACCCTCTCCGCCGGCGGCCAGAACGTCTTCGACACCTACTCGGACCGAATGGACCTGTTCGCGGCGCGGTTCGGCCTGCCCTACAGCCAGTTCACGCCGTGGGGCTTCAGCGGGGGCTACTACTACGCGCGCCTCGGCTACCGCTGGGGCGGGTAGGGGGTGGGGATATCGCGCAAGGGCTCGACGACTGCCGCCTGCGATTCTGCGGAACGGCGCGGGGATCAGACCGTGACCGGGGCGGGATGAACACCCGCACGGGACGATCCGCAGGCTTCCCGACGGCTCACGGAGGCGACCGGCCCGCGTGGATCAAGAGTCCCCCGCTACGGTCGAAGTGGTTGGTGTCTTGGCGGCCTGTCCAAAAAACTCATGAGTGTTTTTGACCACGGTAGAAAATACTGATACCGTGAGGCGTGGCCCGTCGCACCCGCTATCTCGCCGAGCAGGTCACCCGGGACCTCGCCCGCAAGATGGTGTTCGTGGCCGGTCCCCGTCAGGTGGGCAAGACCACGCTGGCCCGGATGCTGCCCGGCGCCGAGCGCGGCTATCTCAACTGGGACGTTGCGGCGGATCGGGAGCGAATACTACGCCGCGAGCTGCCGCCCGCGCAGTTGTGGGTGTTCGACGAGATTCACAAGTACCGTGGTTGGCGCAACTACCTCAAGGGGCTCTACGACGATCGGGCGCCCGGACGGCGCCTGCTGGTCACCGGGAGCGCCCGGCTCGATCTCTACCGTTTCGGCGGGGACTCGTTGCAGGGCCGCTACCACCTTCTGCGGCTGCATCCGTTCACGGCGGCCGAACTCGGTCTCGAGACACCCGACGAACTGCGTGACCTGTTGACGCTCGGTGGGTTCCCGGAGCCCTACCTCGGGGGCTCGGAGCTGGAAGCGCGCCGGTGGTCGCGCGCGCATCGGACCCTGCTCGTTCGCGACGATGTCGCCAGTCTCGAGCGCGTGCAGGATCTCGGCTCGCTCGAGGATCTCATGCTCCGTCTGCCCGCCCTGGTTGGTTCGCCGCTGTCGACCAACGCCCTGCGCGAGGATCTGCAGGTGAGTCACAAGACGGTGGCCGGATGGCTGCAGATCTTCGAGCGCCTCGATGCGATAGTCCGCCTGCCGCCGTTCGGCGCCCCGCGGATCCGCGCCGTGAAGAAGGAACGGAAGCACTACCACCTCGACTGGTCGGTCGTGCCCTCGGAAGCCGCTCGCTTCGAGAACCTCGTTGCCTGTCACCTGCTGAAGTGGGTCGACTACCAGCAGGATGCCGAGGGGCGGGACGTCGAGCTGCGCTACTTCCGGGACACGGACGGGCGCGAGGTCGATTTCGTCATTGTGGACGGGCGCCGCCCGGTCCGATGCGTCGAATGCAAGTGGGCCGACACGCCGGTCGACAAGAGCCTGCGCTACTTCACGAGGCGGTTCCCCGACTGCGACGCGTGGCAGGTTTCGGCCGTCGGCACGAAGGACTACGTGAGCCCGGACGGCATCCGTGTCGCCCCGGCCCTCGCGTTGCTGAAGATGCTGGTTTGACACCTGCCCCCCGTCACGGGGGCAGGTGGTGGCGGCATCGTCGAACGCGTGGCCCGGACAGATGGCGTTCGATTGTCGTGTCCGGGGCTGCGACTGCCCGGGGCCGGCGGGCTGGCCGGCGACGCGCCGGCTCGCCCACCGCCGCGCAGGCCGGCCCGGCGCTGCGGACCGTGCGGCGCCATGGCTGTCGTCGCGGCGGTCATCTCGCGGGCGGGCGGCGTAGGCCGGCCGGGCGTTGCGGGCGTTGCGGTGCAGCCCGCGGGGCAGGGGCCGGGCGGCAAGGCGTCCGGCCCGCCGGGGCACGACGAGGGCGTTTTCGCCGGCGGTGTGCGGCGGGCGCTCTCGCGCGGCTTCCTGGTGACGCCCGGTCACTCCACGAGCAGCGTCCGAGCCGGCGGGACCCGCAGCGCGCGGGCCGTCGGCACGAGACAGGCGCCGGCGGCCAGCCCGAACACCGCGACGGCGACCGCGCCCAGCACGACGGGGTCTACAGGGGCGACCCCGAACAGCAGCGCGTCGATGAGCCGGGCGGCGGCCAGCGATGCGACGAGGCCGGCGGCCACGCCGGCGGCCACCGGGCGCAGCCCTTGCGCGCACACGTGGCCGACGATGCTCCGCCGCGTGGCGCCCAGGGTGAGCCGAATCGCGAACTCGCGCCGGCGGCGGACGGTGCGCTGCGCCACCGTGCCGAAGACCCCGAGGCAGACGAGAACCACCCCGGCAATCGCGAAGCCCCCCGACACCCGCAGCAGGAACCGCCGGACGGCCACGCTCGCCGCAAGCACGTCGTCGAGCACCCGCGGGTTGATGACAGGAAGCCGCGGGTCGACGCCGCGCACCGACTCGCGCACCGATGCGAGGACCGCAGCGGCGTCGGCGGCGCCGCGTGCGACCACGGTGACGGTGCGGGGCGCGAGCTCCCAGTACGGGAGGTAGGCGACCAGTCCGGGGTCGACGTCGAGCCCGAGGATCCTCGCGTCGCCGACGACCCCGACCACCTCTTGCGCGGGGCGGTCCGGCGTGTTCCCCCGGAGAAAGCGCCGGCCGATGGGATCCTCGTCGGGCCAGAGCCGCGACGCGGTTTGCTCGGTGACGACCGCGACCGCGCGCGCGCGGTCCTGTCCCGTGAAGAGACGCCCGCGGGTCAGGACCATCCCGAGGGTCTCGAAATAGGCGGGGCTGACGAAACGGTAGTTGCCGACGAGGGCGGCCAGCGCGGCCGGGTCGGGGGACCGCTCGTCCGCTGGTACCAGGGCTTCGACGAACGCCTCTCCCTCCAGGGGCAGACGCTGGGTCGTCCCGGCGGAGGCGATGACCGGCGCACCGGCCAGCCGCGCCAGCAGATCGTCCTGGAACCGGACGCGGGCACCGGCATCGTAGCGGGAGACCGGCAGATTCAGATCGACGGCGACCACCGAGGCCGGGTCGAACCCTCGATCGACCTGCATCAGGCGCACGAAGCTGGCCAGCAGGAGGCCGCCCGCCACCAGCAGGACGACGACCACGGCGACCTGCGCGCCCACCAGCAGGTCGCCGAGCCGGCGCCATGAACGGTCGCTTCCGGCGCGCGCGTCGACCGTCAGGGCCGCCGCCGGGGCGGTGCGGCCGGCGCGCCACGCCGGCGCGAGGCCGCAGCCAATCGCGCAGACCGCGCTCGCTCCCGCAGCCACCGCCAGCGCGGTCCCGTCGATGCCCGCCTCGCCGAGGCGCGGCACGTTCACCGGCGCCAGCGCGACCGCGAGCCGCAGACCGGTATGGGCGAGGCCCACCCCGGCGACGCCCCCGAGGCCCGCCAGCACGGCGCTCTCGGCCAGGGCGTGGCGCACGAGGTGGGCGGCGCCGCCGCCGACCGCGCTTCGCACCGCGAACTCGTGCCGCCGGCGCAGACCGCGCGCACACAGCAGGCTCGCCACGTTGGCGCACGCCACCAGCAACAACGCCCCCACCGCGGCCAGTAGCCACCACAACGCGGCCCGCACGTCGCTGACGATCTGCAGGCCGAGGGGCCTGACGAGGGGAGTGATCGTGAACGGGAACTCGCGAAACGCCTCGCGGGTCAGCGCCGTCAACTCGGCGCGCGCCTGCTCGACGGTGACCCCGGGGGCGAGACGCACCAGCGCGGGATAGTCGAACTCGCCGAACCGCTGCGCCTGCTCCGCCGTATAGCGCAACGGCCGGAAGATCTCCGGGGCGCCGGCGCCGCCCGCCGGCACCGGCGACAACCGATCCGGGTCGGGCAGCCAGAACGACTCGGGCAGCACGCCGATCACTTCGACGCGCTCGTCGTCCAGCGTGAGCAGGCGCCCGACGATGCCGGGGTCGCCGCCGAGCGCCCCCTGCCACAGCCCGTGCGTCACGACCGCGACGCCGGGACCGCCGCCGGCGGCGTCGGCGGCCTGGAACGCCCGGCCGGCGGCCGGCGCCACGCCGAGCACATCGAAGAAGTTTGCCGTGACCTGCGCGCGCTGCACGCTTCGGGGCTCGCCGGCGTCTTCCAGGGTCGACCTTGCGGGACGGATCGCGGCGAGCCCCGCGCAGACGTCGCGGCACGCGGCCCACGCCTCGAGCGCCCGCAGGTTGGCGGGGAACGCGGGAAACCGATCCTCCATTTCGTGGATGTGGATCTGCACGGTGACGAGCTGCCCCGGATCGCGGAACGGCAGCGGCGCCAGCAGCACACCGTGGACGAGCGAGAAGACCGCGGTCGTCGCGCCGATGCCCAGCCCGAGCACCGCCACCACCACGGCGGTGAACCCGGGGCTCCGGCGCAGCCCGCGCGCCACGTGGCGCAGGTCGCGGCCGAGGCCGTCGAGCCAGCGCCACCCCCACACGGCGCGCGTGTCCTCTCGAATCAGCGCCGGGTTCCCGAGCCTGCGGCGGGCCGCGCGGGTGGCGGCCTCGGGGGCGACGCCGGCGTCGATCAGCCGATCTCGCTCGAGGTCGACATGCAGCCGCATCTCCTGCTCGACGTCCGCGCCGGCCCGGCGGCGGCCGAGGTAGGGAACGACGCGGACGAGCCAAGCCGGCCACCACATGGGCCACCTCCCAGTAGACTGTCTACCGTCGATACACCCACATTACAGCACCGCTCAGGTAGATTGTCAACTCAAGTGGGCCGTAGTGGAAGCGCCTCCCGCCGCTGAGATTCGCTGCAGCGCCACCCCCTCGACGCGCGTGACCGGTCGACGTTGCGGCGCTCGTCATGCCGCCGCCGACGGCAGCCCGCCCGCCCTCCACCGCCGATTCGCCGCGCCGTCGGGCGAGAACTACACGCTTCGCAACGCCGCCATCGGACTTGCGGCCACGACCTTGCGCGCGGGCAGGTAGCTCGCCAGACCGGCGACGACGAGCACGACGACGACGGCGCCCGCGAACGAGGCCGGGTCGGCAGGTGGGATACCGAACAACAGCGTGGAGAGCAGACGCGTCAAGCCCAGGGCCCCCACCACGCCGATCAGCACCCCGGCCGCCGCGAGTCGAAGGCCTTCGCCGATCAGGGCCCGGACCAGCCGATTGGGCGCCGCGCCGAGGGCCATTCTCAATCCGAGCTCCCGGGTTCGCCGCTCGACGAGATACTTGATGAGCCCGAACATCCCGACGGACGCGAGAAACAGGCCGACCACGCCGAAGACGCTCATGAGGACGAGCACGAACCGGCGCGGTGCAATCGACGAATCGACCAACCCCTGAAGCGTGATGACCGGTCGAAACGGCAATTCGGGGTTGACCGTCCACACCGCGGCCTTGACCGCGCTGACGACGCTTGCCGGATCCCCGCCGGCCTTCACGACATAGGTCATCGCACCGGTCGGGTGTTGCTGATGAGGCAGAAACACCATGGGCACCGGCGTGTCGTCCAACGCGGTGTCTCTCGTGTCCCGAACGATCCCGATGACCTCTCTGACCACGTCGGGCCCGTCCGTCAGTTCGATTCGAGCGACGAGAGCGGGGTCGTTGGGCCAGAACCGACGAGCCATGGTCTCGTTGACGATCGCGACCGGCGTGGTGTCGGCGAGGTCCAGCGGACTGAACACCCGGCCCTCGACGAGCGCGATGCCCATCGTCCGAAAGTAGTCGGGCGTCACGACGTTCAACCCGATCGTCGGCCGCGCGTCGTCTTTGGTCGGGCGTCCCTCGATCGTCAGACGCGTGCGCGGGTCGGTCATGATCTCGCCGAACGGAATGATCGACGCGGCGGCGGCCGACGCGACGCCGGGAGCCGCGCTCACCTGGCCGAGCGTCTCCTCGAAGAACACCGCGCGCCGTGGCGCCTCCGGATACGTCCTCCACACGAACACCGGCAACGCCACGACCCCTTCCTGAGAGAAACCGGGGTCGACCCGCAGGAGATTGACGAAGCTGCGGGCGAGCAGCGAGGCGCCGGTCAGGAGCACCAGGGCGAGCGCCACCTCACCGATGACGAGCAGCCTGCGCGTGCGGTCGTTCACGATCGCCCGCCCCCCTCGCCACGCCCTCGCCAGAGCCGCGCCCCCGTTGACCCTGGAGAACTGTCGCGCGGGGAGAATCCCCACCACGAACGCGGTCAGACAGGACAGCGTCGCCGCGAACGCCAGGGCCGTCGGGTCGACCCCGGCCTCCTCGAGTCCCGGGATATCGCCCGGGGCCAACGAGACGAGCGCCTGGAGACCCCAACGCGCCGCGACTACGCCCAACCCGCCTCCCAGGACGGCCAGGACGAGGCTTTCGACGAGCAGTTGGGCACACAATCGCCAGCGTCCCGCGCCGAGCGCCGCCCGCACCGCGAGCTCCTGGGTGCGGGCCGCGCCTCGGGCCAACAGCAGATTGACGACGTTCACACACGCAATCAACAGCACGAACGCGACGGCGCCGGACAGCAGGAGCAGGTAGGGTCGCGCCTCGCCCGCCACGCGATCCCGCAAGGGGATGATGGAGGCGCCGACCTGTCGATTGGTGGCCGGGAATTCGAGGGCGAGCTGCTCGGCTACCCCCCGCATCCCGGCGCGGGCGGCGTCGACCGACACCCCGGGCGTGAGTCGAGCGACCACGTTCAGGAACCCGGGGCCGCGGCTTTGCCGATCGTCCTCGGTGAACGCACGCGACATCCACAAATCGCGTCCCGGCGGATAGTCGAATCGCTGCGGCATGACCCCCGCCACGACGTACGGTCTTTCGCTGAGGGTCAGCGTCCGGCCAACCACGCCGGGGTCCCCGCCGAAACGCTGCTGCCAGAACCCCTGACTCAAGACGACGGCGCCGTCGGCGCCGGGCCGATGGTCGTCGGCGGTGAACGTTCGCCCATGCTGCGCGGGCACGCCGAGGATGTCGAAGAACCCTTCGGAGACACGCCAGATGCGGAGGTTCTGCGGCTCGCCCTCGGTGACGAGATCCACCCCGGACGGTTCGATCGTGGCGATGTCGTCGAAGGCGGTGCTGCGGTCGCGCCACTCGAGGAAGTTGCCGGGCGAGACCGCGCGCTCGACGGCGGCAGCGGCGTCGAATTGCCAGACCGTCACGATCCGTCCCGCGCGCGGGAACGGCAACGGATTCAACAGCACGGCGTCCACGACGCTGAACACCGCCGTCGACGCGCCGATGCCGAGGGCCACGGTCACGACGCCCACCAGCGCGAATCCCCGCGATCTCGAAAGGCTGCGCCACGCGTATTTCACGTCCTGCACGAGCTGCTCGAGCGCCGCCCCGAACCGCGCCTCGCGGACGTGGTTCCGGGCAGACTCGACGCCCCCGAGGGTCGCCAGCGCCTGCCGGCGCGCTTCGGCCGGCGGGACCCCCTGCGCACGTCTCGCTTCGGTCTCCAGCGCGACGTGGTGCTGCAGCTCGGCGCCAACTCGCGGTCGGCGCGGTCCCGGTCGAGGAGCATTCGCAAACGGACCCGCCATGCGTAGAGCGATCGCTCGAAAGGCATGCCCCCTCCTCCGTCAGTCAGCCGTCCCGCGCAACAGGTTCGACGGTCCGGCCAGGGTCGTTGACGCCGAACATCGGCGTTTCCGTCCTCTCGGTTACCGTATAAACGTAGCGCCATTCCTCTCGGTAAGCAAGGGTAGGATGGCGTGCGCCGGACGGGGCGGGTTCGGCCTCCTCCGCAGCCAGTTTACGCCGGTGGGGCTGAGCGGCGGCTACTACCACGCGCGCCTCGCCTACCACTGGGGCGGGCAGGGCTGGGGATACGGTCGAAGGCGCCCGGCGCGGCTACCTCGACTGGGACGTCGCCGAGGACCGCGAGCGCATCCTGCGCCGCGAGCTGCCATCCGCCAGGTTGTGGGTGTTCGACGAGATCCCACAAGTACCGGGGCTGGCGCAACTACCTTCAAGGGACGCTACGACGGGCGCCCGCGCGGTCGGCGTCTGCTGGTCACCAGGAGCGCCCGGCTCGGTGTCTACCGTTTCGGTGGGGACTCATCCTGCCGCTGCCGGCGGGTATGGGAAGCGTCTCTACGCGCCGGCCGTCGCCCCGCCGCACGAGCTGCCGGCGCCGGCGGTGCAGCCGAAGCAGTGGGGGCCGACGGCGATGCGGCGGCGCTGCAGCGCGGCGAGGGCCTGCGCGGGTGACGTCGGCTCGCCGCCGGGCATCGGCACTCCGCGCGCGAGGTCCATCACCGTCTGCGGCGCGGACGCGTCCACCGCGAGGTCGAGCATCTGGTTGAAGTCGCAGTCGTACAGCCGGCCGTTCCAGCCGACGCTGAGCGTGTAGCGGCACATCAGACCGTCGACGGCGGCGGGGTTGAACGCTTGCACGAGACGGTCCATGTAGCCCTGCAGGTTGCCCGACCGCTCCAGCCAGTCGAGGTACCGGCTGATGGGCATGTTGGTGATCGTGAACAGCCGGTTGAAGCGGATGCCGTGGCGCCGCTCGAGCTCGCGCTTCCAGTCGCGCTCGAGGGCGGCCTGGCCGGCGGGCAGGAACGCGCCGACGGGGTTGGTCACGAGGTCGAGCTCGAGGCCCGAGTCGGGGTCGCCGTAGCCCAGGGCGTTGAGCCGGCGCAACGCCTCGACGGACTGCTCGAAGACGCCGTCGCCACGCTGCCGGTCGGTCATCGTGCCGGCGTAGGACGGCAGCGACGCGACGATCTCCACGCGGTGCTCGGCCAGGAACTCGGCCAGATCCTCGTAGGCCGGCAGGGTCAGGATCGTCAGGTTGCACCGGTCCATCACGCGCCGGCCGAGCCCCGCCGCCCGCGCCACCATGTCCCGGAACCGCGGGTGCAGCTCGGGCGCCCCGCCGGTGATGTCGACGGTGGGGATGTCCGTCGCCGCGAGCAGCGCGAAGCAGGCCTCGACGACCTCGTCCGGCATCACCTCGCGCCGGTCCGGGCCGGCGTCGACGTGGCAGTGGCGGCAGACCTGGTTGCACCGCTTGCCCACGTTGATCTGCAGCGTCGTCGCCGTGGCCGGCCGCAACGGCTCGTGCCCCGCCGAAGCCGCCGCCTCGCGGAAGGTGCGGGTGAGGGGCAACGCGTCGAGGCGCGCGCGCTGGGCGGCGGGCGGGGCCAGCGGCGAGCGGGTGTTGAGCAGCGTGGGCAGCGACATGGCTACATCGACAGCTTGTCGAGGCGGTTGCGCATCTGCACGCCGTGGACGAGCGCCGCCCCCCCGCGGATGGCGGCGGCGACATGCACCGCCTCGGTCATCTGTTCGGGTGCGGCGCCCTTCTCCAGGGACGCCGTCGTGTACGCATCGATGCAGTAGGGGCACTGGACCGCGTGCGACACCGCCAGCGCGATAAGCGCCTTCTCGCGCTCGGTCAGCGCGCCCTCGGCGAACACCGCGCCGTACCACGCCGAGAACTTCTCCCAGAGCTCGGGCGCGTCCTTGCCGACTTCGTCGAACTTCGCCAGATCGGGGGGGTGGTAGTAGGTGTCCATGAACGAGTCTCTCGCGGTTCCCGCGCCGGGGCCGGGCGTCCCGGAGCGAGGTCCGCCCATCCGTCGCCTTCGGCTCCGCCGGGCGTCCGACCAACCCTCCAGGAATCCGCGTCGTTCTGCGGCGCGGACGCCTGGCGAGGGGTGCGGCGCCGAGGCGGCAGGCTGCGACGGGAACCTGTCGACCATCGTATCACTCCCGGCCGTCCCGCGCCGACGGCGGCAGGCCGGGCGGGTCCGGGCCGTGCGCGGCTGCGAGACGCCCGAGCTCCCGCTCGCCGAGCGTGGTGGAGACCTGTCGGGCGCCCCCCTCGACCCGTGGTGCTCGGCGGCGCCGCCCTCGTGATGCTCGGGCTCGCCGCCGGCGCTTGTCTCGTGCCGGGTGCCGGCCACCCGCGCCCTCCAGGCGACGCCGGCCCTGACGCTGCACGCTGAGTGAACCGCCGTCATCAGGGATCCTGGCGAGATGCGCCCCGAGTGACCGCCGTCGCCAGGATCCCGACGAAAGGCAGGTGCCCACCCGGCGCCCGTGCGGCGCCGGGGTGCTGACGCCCGCCGGCCACGGCGGCTGCCGGCGTCATGCAGCGGCCGGCCTCACGCCGGGGTCCGGGAACCGCCGGATCAGATCGCCGATCCGCGGCGCCGCGGGCGCGGACTCTGCTCCTCCTCCTCTTCCTCCTCGGCCGGCTCGACCGTCAGGGACGTCGCGGCGCGGTCGCGCACGATGGTGATGTCGAACGCGGCGTCGGGCTCGAGGCGCGCGAGCCGCCGCCGAAGCGCCCCGAGATCGTCCACGGCGTTCCCGTCTACGGCGGTGATGACGTCACCGGCGCGCAGGCCGGCGGTCGCCCCTCGCGTCCCGTCGTCCACGTGCTCGACGAGGA
Organism: Vicinamibacterales bacterium; assembly: GCA_965215105.1. Classification (GTDB taxonomy): domain Bacteria; phylum Acidobacteriota; class Vicinamibacteria; order Vicinamibacterales; family UBA8438; genus JAJEEA01. The sequence continues at coordinate 1,972,974 of OZ244051.1, read as the reverse complement.
CGCCGGCATCGGCCCCGAAGTACTCGGCGAGCTGCCCGCCGACCGACTCTCCGCGGATGCCCAGTCGAACGCGCCCCGAACGCCGCGCGGCGAAGCCGCGGAAGGCCTCGGGCAACCGGCGGAGCACGGTGAGCTCCTCCGATTCGGCGAGCTCCCGGGCGAACTCTTCCGCGACGCGCCGGCGATCCTCGACCTCGTCCACCTCCACGCGGATGCGGTCGGCGAACCCCTGCGGCAAGCGACCCGTCCAGCCGGCCCTCTCCGCTGGCGTGACGCTCAGCGTCACCTGGGACCCGCCGCGCAGGACGCGCACCGGCGCCGTCCGCCCGGCCGGCGTTTCCTCGACGAGCCGCGCCAACTGGCGGGCGCTGCGCACGCGTTCGCGGTCGAACTCGACGATGACGTCGCCCGTCTCGATGCCGGCAGTCTCGGCCGGGCCGTCCGCGCGCACATCGGTCACCACCGCGCCTTCGGCGGCTTCCTCGACGTCACGCACGGAAACGCCGATCTCGGTGCGCGACCCGCCGATCTCGAGCCGCCTCACCACCGTACGCTCCACCTCGTTGTGTTCCTCCTGCGTCGTTCTCTCCGTTCCCGCCGCCGGTGGCGCCGCCAGCGCCGCCAGCGCCACGATGCCCCAAAGCGCCCGTCTCGTGCAGGTCGTCGTCGCCATGTCGATGATCCCTCCCTGGATCGGCAGGTCGTGGCAGCGTCGCCGATTGGCCACGTCCTCTATCGAGTTACGACGCCGCCTCCGCCCGGTTGGCCGGGGGCGGAAGCACGGATGGAGGCGGCCACGCGGTCACACACGAGGAGGCGTTTGCAGATCGAGTCGGCGGACGGCCGGCGGCGCAACGCAACGGGTCATGAGGCGTGCGCCGTCGATGCGACCCGGATATGGGATCGGCGGACCGGTCGGCGGCGCCACCCAATGGGCGGGGCACGCGAGGTGCGGGGCGCCGGTCGGGAGCCGCGAGGCGGGGCGGCCGGAGGGAACCCCGAGGGCGGGGATTGCTCGATTGCGGGGAGATGCGGGTGCGCGCCGCCGACGATGTCGCTCGGCAGCGGTGTGCGGTGAGGGGAATGGCGGCGCCGGGGCCGGCTGCGCGGCCCCGGCGGAACGGGAGGCGGCTACTGGGCCTCGGTGATCATGATGGCTTCGAGATCGTCGGTGTCGCTGGGAAGCTCCATGCTTCCGGCCGGCACGTCGTTCTTCTGCAGCATGTAGGCGGAGATGTCCGCGTAGCCCGACGGGCTCAGGCTCGCGGGGGCGCCCTGCGGCATGGTGGTGCGGATGGCGGTGTACATGTCGCCCATCGACAGCTCGCTCCACCGGAAGAAGAAGGCCGCGCCGATCAGCGACGGCGCGATGCCGTCACCCATCAGGTCGTCGAGATGGCACGCCGCGCACTCCTGGTCGTAGGTGCGCTGGCCGCGGGCCGCCTGCTCCTCGGTGTAGACGCCGTCCCAGATCGTCTGGTCCTGGGCGGCGGGCGTCGTCGTGAGGGCTGCGGCAAGGCCGAGCGTCGCAAGCAGGCACACCACGGAGAGGCGGCGACCGGGGTTGGGGGACGGATTCCGCATTTCTCTCATACCTCGTCTGTCTGGGGGCGGTCAGAGGCGGCATCACGCCGCCCGGTTGACGCCGGTTTGCCCAAGAGTGCACGCGGCTAACGCCGCCGTACGCACTTGCACGGAACTCCAGCGCCCGGCGGAGGCGCGGCCTGACGCAGGCACGCGGCCGCGGGCGGCGCGAAAAACCGAACGGTGAACTATATCATCCCCGTGGCGGTTCCCCCCTGCGAGCGGCCCGGGGCCGCCCGCCGCTCTCGGGCTCCACTCGTACACCAGGGCCGCTCACAACGGCCGGGGCGGCCCGGCCACCGCGTCGCTCCCACCCGCGGTCCGGCCGGCGCACCTCGGGCGGCGCCGCCAACGGTTGCTGTCGTTGCCAGCGAGCCGCCCGGACCGCCCCCGCCGCTCGCGGGCCCGGCCGGCTACTTGCCGTCGATGAGGTTGCCGATGCCGAGCGCGTGGTCCAGCACCGAGCCCTCGCCCTGCCGGCGGCCGCCGGTCTGCGGCGCCGCCTTGTAGATGCGGTCGGCGAGGCGGCTCAGGGGCAGCGACTGCAGCCACACCTGTCCCGGGCCGGTGAGGTTGGCGAAGAACAGCCCCTCGCCGCCGAACAGCGCGGTCTTGATGCCGCCCACCCACTGGATGTCGTAGCTCACGGTCGGCTGCAGGGCCACGAGGCAGCCGGTGTCGACGCGCAGCGTCTCGCCCGGATCGAGGTCCAGTTGGTGGACGCTGCCCCCGGCGTGCAGGAACGAGAGGCCGTCGCCCTCGAGGCGCTGCATGATGAAGCCCTCGCCGCCGAACAGGCCGACCCCGATCTTCTTCTGGAAGGCGATGCCGATGGAGACGCCCTTGGCCGCGCAGAGGAAGGCGTCCTTCTGGCAGATCAGCTCGCCCCCGAGCTGGCTCAGGTCCATGGGCAGGATCTTGCCGGCGTAGGGCGCCGCGAAGGCCACCCGCGCCTTCCCGTGGGCGTTGTTGGTGAACACCGTCATGAACAGGCTCTCGCCGGTGAGCAGCCGCTTGCCGGCCCCCAGCAGCTTGTTCATGAACCCGCCCTGCGGCGGCTCGCTGCCGTCCCCGAACACCGTCTCCATGGCGATGCCGCCGTGCATGTACATCATTCCGCCGGCTTCCGCGACCGCGCTCTCGCCGGGGTCGAGCTCGATCTCGACGTACTGCATCTCGACGCCCTGGACGTGGTAGTCGATCTCGTGGGCGATGCGGCCGGCCGGGACCGGCAGCACCGCGAGGGTCTCCGCCGGCAGGTGGGTCCGCAGGCGCGGGACGTCGCCGAGGGGGGTCCAGTTGGCCATGCCGGCGGTGTAGACGAGGGTCGAGGCGTCAGCGTTGCCCTTCCGGATGTCCGTGGCCAGCTTCGCCTCCGACATCGGGCCGACCTGGTTTCCGCCCTCGACCCGGTACCACTGTTGGTCCGACATCGATTCTCTCCTCGTCCCTGCGCCGCCCGGCGGCGTTGGCGGCGCGATGGCGGCTCCGCCAGCGCGTGCTATTCTGACAGGCCTTCGCAGGCTCGCCGCGGTTCGCGGCGCGCGGCTGTCCGCCGGCGGCTGTCCGTCGGTACAGTCAGGGGATACGCGAGAGGCGGCGCCGCGGTTCCCCCGATCGCGGATGGAGCGGGAGACAGTGACCCGGGTGGCGAGCGTCGGCGGCGCGGCTCCCGCCGACCCCGCGTCCGCGGCGTGCGCGGTCAGCAGCCGGTTCTTCGCCGATCTGGCGTCGTTCGCCCGTCTCCGGGCCGTCAAGCTCTACCGCCTGCAAGTCGATATTGCGGCCCCGGTTCCCCGCCTGCCCTGTCTCGACCACGAGGCGGTGCTGCACGAGGGCGTCGCGCCCCATGCCGCGGCCTACGTGGAGGAGCCCGGGACCGGCGAGCTGTACGAGCTGGTGCTGAACCCGTCCCGGCGCCGCATCGCGGTGGACCCCGCCTCGACGCTGCACGAGCACACCGAGGCGGGGCTGGCGCGGCTCGTCGGCGGGCTGCGCACCCGGTTTCCCGACTTCGAGGTGGTGGTCGAAAGGTTGTCGCGGCTCCGCGGCGACCGGCGGGTGGCGCGGGCGTGCCGGGCCCAGGTCACCTTGCGTGACGTCCTCCTGGGGGCCGACTTCGACCGCACGGCCCGCGGGCTGGAACGGCTGCGGACGGTGGCGATTCTGATGGAGAAGCGGTCGCGGGTGGCGTCCTGGAGCGTCCGCACCGTCACCGGACCGCTCCTGGCCGCGGTGGGGTTCGTCGTCTACCAGGGTCTCGGGCGCCCCGCGCCGGAGCTGGGCGAGCCGGCCGTGAACGCACTGCGGGCGCTGGCGCTGGGCGTCGTCGGCGCGGTGTTCCTCTACTACGGCCTGCGTGCGGTCCACCTGACGGAGGTGGCCAACCGGGTGTGGAAGCGGGCGGCCGAGTACGGCTTCATCGTCGCCGAGCGCCGGCGTCTCGCCGGGGACGGGGCGGTCCGCGACCACCCTGATCCGCCGGCCGACTCGACGGAGACGCCGCCGTCGCCGGGCTGAACAACCCCCGCCGCGGGCTGTAGTCGAGGAGGGGAGCGGAAAGCGATGGAGGAGTTCAGACCGTTCAGTGAGCTGACGAAGGATTTCACACCGGAGCGGCGGGCGCGGATCGAGGCGATCAAGGCAAGGATGCGCGAGGAGGACCCTCTTGCGGCGGCGACGCCGCCGCAAGAGCACGGATCGGGTGACGCCGCCGCCACGGCCCGCCCCGGCGAGGCGCTGAACGACCCGGCCGGAACCGGCCGCTGAGGGTCCGCGCAGAATAACTTCCTATCGCGGCAGCAGCAGTCGACTTCCCGGCGGCCGCTGCACGTCGAACGCCTTGAGGGTGTAGTTCACGAGCGTGTAGTGGCCGATCAGGCCCACCAGATCGACTATTCCCTGGTTGCCGAAGAGCCGCTGGGCGGCCTCGAAGGTCTCCCGGCTGAGCTTCGGCTCGCGGATCAGTTCACGGGTGGCCGCGATGATCGTGCGCTCCACCTCGCCGAATCCCGGCAATCCGTCGCCTTCCGCCACCGGACGGTCGTGGCGGAGCAGGTCGATGATCTCCTCCTCGAGCCCGGCCGTGCGCCCGAGCCCTTCGTGGGCCGACCACTCGTACTGGCTGTCCAGCGACCGCGCGGCGGTCAGGATGGCCAGCTCCGCCAGCCGCTGATCCCGCGCCCCGTCCGCGCCGAAGCGCAGGTAGGTGCTGGCCGGGAACAGATGCTCGGCCATCGGGGGGCTGTACATCCACATCCCGATGGGACCGCGCAGCCCGGTGGCGTAGCGGCTGTCCGGGTTCACGATGATGTCGAAGACGCGCCGGCCCTCCGCGTCGAGCGTCTCGCGCTGAAGGGTCGGCAGGCGCGCCCAGGAGTCCTCGTGGATGTCCGGCGGAATGTCGGCCGGAGTCACCTCGCGGGGGGTGAAGGGCTCCTGCCCCGCGGGTTCGCCCGCCGCGGGGGTTTCGGCGGTGACGTACAGGCCGCCCGCCGCCAGCAGGACGGCGGAGCACGGGACGACGAGTCTGCGCAACATCACGGGACCTCCCTCGAAGGCGCCGCGGGGCGCGGCGCGGTCTGGCGTGGGGTGCGGGCGCCCGGTCCCGGCCGGTCCGGCCGACCGCCGGGCGCCCGCGCGGATTCCGAACCACTCCCGCCGTATGTTCCCACGAACGCACCCCGGCGTCACGCCGCGTCTTCGCGATCCTCCTCCCATGCGAGGATCGATGCGCATCATGAGAAGCGCCTTTCGAGAACGCCGGCGCCCGGACGAGCTCGCCGCGGCCGCGGCCGCCGGCCCGTCCGGCCGTCTCCCCGCCGGGGGATGCGCAGACGGACGCCGTATGGGTGCGCCGCGAGAATCGAGTAGGAAGCCGCCGCGGGGGCCCCTCGCCGTCGACGTCGCGATCCTGCTCCCGGCCGCCGCGGGGGCCGTCGCCGCACGCCTGAACGCGGGGTTCGACCACGCGCCGGACGCCGGTTTCCGGTTCGACGCGTCGCATCATCCCCACGTCACCCTGAGCCAGCACTTCGTGCCGCGCGAACGCCTGTCCGAGGTCCGGCGGCTCGTCGGCGGCGTGGTGGCGCGGTTCGAGCCGTTCGAGGCGCACGTCACGGGCGCGCGGGCCGGCCGCACCGCGCAGGTCCTGACCGTCGAGGCGTCCCCGCCGCTCCGGGAGCTCCACGAACGGTTGATGGACGCGCTGCCGGACCACGAGGTCGCGGGCGGACCGGAGGCGTTCCAGGCGCCGGGGGCGCCCGCCCGACCCGCCGACGTGGCCTGGGTCGCGGGATTCCGCGCGCGATCGAGCTACACCCGTTACGATCCGCACGTGACCATCGGCATCGGGCCGGGGCCGATATCGACGGCGCCGTTCCGCTTTTCCGTCGAGGAGATCGCCCTCTGCCGGCTGGGCCGCTTCTGCACCTGCCGGGACCGACTGGCGCGGTGGAAGCTGTGAACGGCGCCCGGGCGCCGGCCCCCGGTCGCGGCCGGCGCCCGGGGGCTCGGCTCCCACCAAGCCATCCTCGGCGGTCACTCCGCGCCGCTCCGATCGAGACGAGTCACCGGCCACCCGACCAACCACAGGAGCGTCGTGATCGGGGCCAGAAACGGCGCCGACAGGTACATCAGTGCGCCCAGACTCCAAGCAGCGTACCAAAACGACTGCGCCACGTCGAGGAGCCAGCCCTCGGGAATACGAGTATCAGGAACAGGAACCAGCCAGCGCGCTCCCTGGGATATCAGGCCCGTCGGCGGCGCGAGGTGTTCCGTACGAGGGACGCTTGCGACACCTGTCCCGAACGGCGGCGCAGCCGGCCCGGTCGATTCGCGCTGAAGAGTTCCACTGAGCGGCCGCGGTTCAGGAAGATCGACCTGTAGCGACCACCACCCGCCGGGCAGGATCACGATGCAGACCAACCCACCACCGTCGCGGAGCGCCACCGCCGTCGGCGCGCCAACAGCGCCGCGGGTCCGACGCCCAGAATCGCCCAACCCGAAATCGTCATCGCTCCTTCGACCGTGACCCGGTCGAACCCGCGGGCGATGACCAGCAACCAGAGGTTGGCCAATAGCACGGTCATCACCAACCGCATGCTCCGCTGCTCCATACAGCCCTCCAGATTCTCCATGTGCTCAGCAACGAGGCCGTCCACCCCCCCCACTCGGCCCACTCGGGTACCACCGTGTAACGTCCTGCTGACATGTCGATAGAAGTGAAGATGTCGTGTTGCACGTTGACACGGGTACCCAAACTGGCGGGAAAGTCAGTATTGTGGTATAGCCCGGTCGCATAGGTACCGGCGACATTCCCAGAGAGCGTAGCGGCTCCATATCTTCATGGTGTACCTCCTTGAAGTCCGCTGTATTCGGATCGGTGCGATCATCGTCCAGGTCCGCCAATTCGAAAGGAACGTCTACATGTTGTCGCCCGCTGCATCCCCTCATTCCAGGCGCTTGACCGCCCGAGCACGCTGCGCGGGCAGAACAGACTCGATTCGGCTTCCATCTATATATATAGAGTGTTCGAGACGGCGATCGGTCACACAAAAAATTCAGCAAGGATTCGAGGTCTGCGTTCGAGACCCCTGGTGATTCGGGTGGAACGGAATCGCGTGACCGGTGAGCCTCTTGCGAAAAGGGTGTTCGGCCGAGTTTCTGCCTGGGGCGACGGGTGAGTGAGGGTCAGTGGACGGGACGCAGCGTTCGCAGGATGGCGGTGACCGCCACCGGCGCCGGGGAGCCGGAGACGCGGGGGTTCATGGAGCCTGTCTGCCTGTGATGAGGGCAAGCACCTGCGAAGAGACGCGGCGCATTTCCTTCACGAGCCGTTCCAGTTCACGATTGTTCTCGATCCACTCCCGGTAGATACCGAGTTCTTCTTCGGTGAGCTTCAAGCCGACGGTCTTTCCGTACGCTTTGCGTGTCCAGTAGTGGTAGGGGCCGTGACGCGCCTCCGGGTCGATGTGGCAGCGACAGGCGGGCCTCCCACACGTTATCCGGCGGGTGGAGACGGAGCCCTGGCCGATGAATCCGAGCGTTTGCAGTTCCGCCTTGAGTGCATCGTACTGCCGCTCGTACCGGCGCATCGCCGCGTCGTAGGCCATCGATTCGTTGCTTGACGTCCGCATTGGCTGTTACCATACAGTAATTGGAAGGGACGGTCAACCAGCAATGAATCGCCTGCGCGTCGCCTTCGCCCCCTACTGGCAGTCGATCCAGCATGCCCTGTTTCCGCAGTTGGAGTGCGTGTTGGGTCCGCTGACCGAGAAGCAACAGCAGTTGGTGCAGACCCTGGAGGTCATCCGTATCGAGCAGATGATTCCGCTGCGCGGCCGAGTGCCGGGACGTCCGCCCAAGGGCCGCGCGGCGATGGCGCGGGCCTTCGTGGCCAAGGCGGTCTACGACATGCCGACGACGCGCGTGCTGCTGGACCGCTTGGACACCGACGTGGTGCTGCGGCGCATCTGCGGCTGGGAGCGACGGAGTGAGGTGCCGAGCGAATCGGTCTTCTCGCGCGCCTTCGCCGAGTTCTCGGACACGCAGTTGCCCCAGCGCGTGCACGAAGCGTTGATCGGGAACACCCACCGAGACCGACTGGTGGGTCACCTCTCCCGCGACTCGACGGCCATCGAAGCTCGCGAGAAGCCGGCCGCGAAGGAAGAGACGCCCCCGCCGCCCAAGCGCAAGCGGGGACGGCCGAAGAAGGGTGAGGAACGCCCGAAGGTCCTCACCCGCCTCGAACGGCAGGCGGCCATGACCCTGCCGGCGATGCTCGACGACCTTCCAACCGACTGTGATGTGGGCACGAAGAAAAACAGCAAGGGCTACAAGGACACCTGGGTCGGCTACAAGCTGCACCTCGACGTGGCCGACGGCCAGATTCCCATCAGTTGCCTCCTGACGTCCGCCTCCCTGCACGACAGCCAGGCCGCCATTCCGCTGGCGACGGTGTCGGCCGAGCGGACGACCAATCTGTATGACCTGATGGACGCCGCCTACGACGCGGAGCCGATCCGGCAGCACAGCCGCTCACTCGGCCACGTCCCGTTGATTGACACCAACCCTCGCCGCGACAAAGCGCTGGCCGAGGAACTGCGAACCGAAGCCCGGCGCCTGAAGAATCTCGGCTTCCAGATGGCCGAGCAGGTGCGCTACAAGGAGCGTACGGCGGGTGAGCGCGTCAATGGCCGCCTCAAGGACGAGTTCGGCGGTCGCCATGTCCGGGTCCGTGGCGCCGCCAAGGTGATGTGCCACTGCATGTTCGGCGTGCTCGCGCTCACCGCCGACCAGCTCGTACGCCTGGTGTCATAGCCGGCGCACCGCCGGCAACGCTCGACGGTGCCCGCCGGGCGTCGTTCACCCACCGTGTCCCGGCGCTCGGTCGGGCACGTCGAGACCGCCCTATTCCACCTCTCGGCGAGCCGCCGGCTTCCCAGAGCCGAGACCCCGTCGCCGAGTCCAAGGCATGTGGGTGTTCGCCAGGAGTATTGACGTCTACGCCAAGCCGCAAGCCTCAGGAGTTTCGCAAGAGGCTCCGGTACCAGACCGTGGTCGAGCTCGTGGTCGACCCCGCGTTGCGCGGAGATCCGGGGGGGATGCTGGGGGGATGCTGGGGGCGCCGCAGGAGCTGCCGAGCCCCTACACGACGCGCCGCAACGCGTCGAGCAGGGCGGCGTTCTGCTCGTCGGCGCCGACGGTGATGCGCAGGGTCTCGGCCAGCGCCGGCTCGTCGAAATAGCGCACGAGCACGCCCGACGCCTCGAGCCGGCGGTGGACGCGGGCGGCGTCGCCGGCCGGCGGCCGGACCAGCAGGAAGTTGGCTTGGCTGGGCCATACCCGGCACCCCAGCCGTTCGAGTTGTCCGGCCAGGGTGCGCCGGCTCTCGACGATCCGGCCGGCGATGCTCTGGGCGTACGCGGTGTCGCGGATGGCCGCGGCGCCCACCCGGTCGGCCACCGTGCCGACGTTGTAGCTGTCCTTCACCTTCCCCAGCCCCTCGATGACCGCCGGCGGCGCGATCGCGTAGCCGAGGCGCAGGCCGGCCAGCCCGTGGCTCTTCGACAGCGTCCGCAGGACGATGACGTTCGAGCGGCTCCGGACGAGGTCCAGGGCGTCGGCCTCGGCGAAGGCGACGTAGGCTTCGTCGATCACCAGCAGGCCGTCGAGCGCATCGGCGAGCCGGGCCAGGGCGGACGCCGGCGCGGCCGTGCCCGACGGGCTGTTCGGGTTGGCCACGAACGTCAGCGCGCCTCCCGCCTCGGCGAGGGCCGCGACCGGCAGGACGAAGTCGCCGTCGAACGGCGCCTCGACCACCGGGGCCTCCTGGATGCCGGCGAGGGTGCGGTACAGGACGTAGGTCGGGGCGGGGTAGACCACGGGGCGGCCCCGTCCGGTGACGGAGCGGACGAGCATCGTGAGCAGATCGTCGCTGCCGTTGCCGGCGAGGATCCACGCCGGGTCGACGTCCAGCGTCTCGGCCGCCGCCTCGCGGAACTCCCGGCTGGAGGGGTCCGGATAGCGGCGCAGGTCCTCACCCGCGACGCCGGCGAGCGCGGCGAGCGCGCGGGGGCTCGGGGGGTACGGGTTCTCGTTCGTGTTCAGCTTGACGATCCGCGCGCCGGGGGCGGGCTGCCGGCCGGGCACGTAGGGTTGCAGGGTGTCGACGGCGGGGCGGAAGAAGGACACGGCGTGGTCAGCCGGCGCGCTCAGCGCGTCCAGTCGAAGGCGTGCTCGACGGTGACGACCCGGGAGCCGCCGAGGGAGGTCACGTTCTCGCCGGCGAGGTGCTCGCCGAACTCGCCGTAGCGGAGCCGCACGGGGTCGGGCTGGGGCGCCACCGGGAACTGCACCCGCACCTCGACGCGGCCCGGCGTCCAGTAGGTGGTGTTGAGGCGTGTCCAGTACACGCCGTCCTGCACCACCGCCGTGCCGTCCGAGAGCAGGTTCTGCGCGGGCCACTCGCCCCGCGGCAGCTCGTTGGCCAAGCCGTGGGTGACCTGCCAGGTCACCACCGCCCCGTCCGGCAGATCCGTCTCGCCTTCGATTCGCAGGTCCCGCCAGCGGGTCTGGTGGCCGACGGCCAGCACGACCGTCTCCGTGCCGGCGTTCCCGCCGGTCGCGTTCTCGATGCCCTCTCCGGCCGGGGTCGGGGCGCAACCCGCCCACAGGGCGCCGGCCGTGAGGAGGCCCATCGCCGTTCCCGCCGTCCGGGATCGGCGGCGTCTTGCGCCGCGACTGGGGATCCCGCTGCCGCTGGCCAATCGTCACTCCCGGCTTCGTCGGTACCGCGCGCGGACGATCCGGTCCGGGGCGCCTAGCCCGCCATCGTCGCGTTCGGCTATGGTTGGCGCCCAACCAACCCTGCCAGGATTCTGCACCGTTCTACCGCGCAGCATCCTGGCCCGGAGAGCGTCGTCTACGGCTCCGCTCACCTCCCGACCAACCCTGGCAGGATTGTGCACCGTTCTACGGCGCAGAATCCTAGGGTCGGCGTCCATCGGCCCTCAGGGCCCCGGAATCCGTGCGAACCGACTCGGCGACCGCGTGTCGGACGTTCGCTTCGGCTCCCGGACCCGGGCATCCGAGCCGTCCCGCGTAGTGTATTCTACGTTGCACGGCACGGCGCACCGTTTCGGCCGGCCGGAATCCGGAAGATCCATGACCGACCAGCAGGACGACCGCCTCGCGCCGCTTCGGGAGCTCGCCGAGACCCTCGACGACCCGCACCAGATCGCTCTCGTCTCGGCCGTCGTGGCGATGGTCGAGCAGGACACCGCGCTCGTGCTCGACCAGACCCACGCCGCCCAGGACATCGCGGCGCGGAACCGGGCGGGGGCCTGGATCGGCAATACCGAGCTTGCCGAGATCCTCGACGCCGCGGCCCACCATCTCCGGCGCTACAAGCGCCAGCGCGAGGAGATCGGCGGCATCAAGGCGGCCCTGCAGGCCCGGCTGGACGCCGGGCCGCAGGACCGGCCGTCCCAGGATTCCAAGCCGTAGGAACGGGAGCGCCGGTTCGCCATCCTGCCGGCAACTGCCAGCTCGATATCGAGTCCGACGAGTCCACGCCCTCCTCATGGAGGTTCGCCCAGGTCCCGAAAATGCCGCGCGGTCTCGCGCGCCCGGACGCATCATCCCCCGCTCGTCCGGCTGCTGGTCACAGGAACGGCAACGCCGGAGTTCGCGCCATCGGAGCTCCCGGCGCGACCGGCAGGTCGCGCGGTCGCGCCGCCTCAGCCGGAGGTGGAACGGGGAGCCAGGCGCGGTCGCAGCGCCGCCACACGGTCGTCGACCGGCGGGTGGGTCGACAGATAGGCGCCCATGCCCTTGCCGCCGGCCGGCTCCAGGGCGCGGAGCCGCTCGAACAGCCGCAACGCGCCTTCCGGGTCGAACCCCGCGGCCCGGGTCAAGAGCACCGCCAGGGCGTCGGCCTCGAGCTCCTGCTCGCGCGAGTAGGCGCGCTCCAGCCACTCGAGCCCGATGCGATGCAGCCACGGGGCGATGACCCCGCGCCCCGGCGTCAGGATCGACGCGGCGGAGTAGGCGGTCTGGCGCAGGACCCGCTTGACCGCGTGCCGCCGGATGACGTGGGCCATCTCGTGGGCCACGACGAAGGCGAGCTCGTCACGGTCGCGCCGGCACAGGTCGGCGAGCGAGGCGGTGAGGAAGATGAAGCCGCCGGGCAACGCGTAGGCGGTCGGCTGCTCGTCGCCGACCACCCCGACCTCGAAGCGGTGGAGCCGGTTGCGGACCACCCCGGCCAGGGCCTGCGAGATGTCGTCGAGCAGGGCCAGCAGGGCGGGGTCGGCCTCGACCCCGCTCTTCTCCCGCACCACCGCCGCCATGTCCGCGCCGACCCCGTACTCGGCCTCTATCGCCTTGTCGTCATCGCCGGTCAGCGAGTGCCAGACCCAGGTCGCCTTGCGGGCCTTGCGGCCGGCGAGCCGGCCGATGCGGTAGAAGACGCTGCCGTCCGGCTGGCTCACGGCTCCGCGTCGGGGTGGAGGTCCTGGTACCGCGCCCACGCGTCGGCGAGCGACATCGGCTCGCATCGGGCGGCGATGGTCCGGCCGCGGCTCTCCGCCAGCAGGTCGTGGCGCCGCAGCTCGACCTCGCAGCCGCCCACGCCCCTGAAGCAGTCGAGACCGGTCTCCGGGTCGTCGGGGTCCTGCCACTCGGTGCAGTACACCGGGTCGTCGATGGGCTCGCAGCGTTCGGGGGTGGTGTAGCCCGAGTAGTTGGGGAGGGCGCGCACGAAGGCGTTGCATTCGTCCCTCGAGGGGAACTCGCCCCGCGTGAAGTCGACCTCCCCCCACGGCAGGAGGTTGATGAACGTCGGCTGCGGGCCGGGGTCCGGCTCGGGGGTCTCGGCCACGGCCGGGGCGGCATCGGCGGCGACACCGGGCCGCGCGCCGGCGGGTGCGCCGCCGCCGCACGAGGCCGCCAGCAGCACCGCGAGACCGCCCAGGGCCGAGCGCGCGTGTTTCGAGAGCATGTAGCGGCAGTATACGCCGAGTTCGTGCAGGCGAAGTCGCCCTTCCCCGGCCCGCCGCGCGGGCGCCGAAAGTTGACCGACCCCTCGTGGGGGTGGGACGATCCCACCATGAGCACGGTCCGAGCCGACGGGAAGAGGCGCGTCGTCGTGCCGGGAGTCGAACCCGGCGACGTCTTCGACGTTCAGCGGCTCGGAGAGGAAAGGTACGTGCTGGTGCGCCTCCACCGTCCCGCCCCGTTGCCGAGGGTGAGCCGTGAGCAGTGTCTCGAGGCGATGTCGCGGTCGCCCCTGAGGATGACTCTCTCCTGGGACCGGTTGAAGCAGCTTGCACGCGAACCATGACGCTGCTCGGCACCAACGTGTCGATATACGTTTCCGAAAGCGGATCGCTCCGTGAACGGGCCGGCCGCGGAGCGTCGACGGGGCCGACTCGGGCAGCCGGCTTGCAGGGCGTCGCTTCACCCGGCGGGAGTAGAATGGGGCGGTGGAAGATTCTGTGCCGAGAACGGCAGAGGGAGCGTCCGAGATGACAGTGAACAAGCTGGCGGTGTTGGCGGGGTCGGCCGGGCTGGCCTTCAGCGTGGCCTGCGGCCCGGCGCCGGCCGGAGTCGGCGAAGGGACGGAACCGGCGTCGAGCCCGCTCGGCGTCTCCGAGCTCATCGCCGAGATGCGCGACATGGCGTGGGCCGAGGAGGTCGACGCCGCCGAGGCGCTCATCGAGGAGCAGCGGCCGCATCACGACACGGCGTCGCCGCGCTGGCTGCTCGCGGCGTCGTGGCTCGGTCGCGGCGCGGGCTTCGCCGAGCGCTGGGACGTGGCCGAGCGGTACGCGAGCGAGGCCCGCGACGGCAGCGTCGCCCTGCTCGACGAGCGCGATCTCGACGCCGACAACGAGCTGCCCCTCGCCCTGGGGGCCGGCATCGAGGTGCTGAGCCGCGTCCGGGACGCCCGCGGCGACCGCGCCGGCGCGGTCGAGTTCCTGACCGCCGAGCGCGAGAAGTACCGGGGGACCTCCATCGAGACCCGCGTCCAGAAGAACGTGCTCCTGCTCAGCCTCGAGGGCGCGCCGTTCCCGGTGCTCGACGTCGAGCACGACCTCGGCACGCCGCTGCCGTCGGCCGAGAGCCTGAAGGGGAAGGTGGTCGTGGCGTTCTTCTGGGCCCATTGGTGCCCCGACTGCAAGCGTCAGGTCCCCGTCCTTGAGCAGCTCCACGACGCCTACGCCGACCAGGGCCTGGTCGTACTCGGTCCGACCCAGCTCTACGGGTACGTGCAGCGCGGCGAGGACGCGACGCCCGAGCAGGAGCTCGCCTACCTGCGCGGCGCCTACCAGGAACGGTTCCCCATCCCGTCGTGGATGAGCGCGCCGGTCAGCCAGACGAACTTCCTGGAGTTCGGGGTCAGCACCACCCCGACCCTCGTCGTCATCGACCGCGAGGGCATCGTGCGGCTCTACAATCCGGGCGACCTCCCGTACGAGGAGCTGGCGCCGCACGTGGAGCGGCTGCTGTAGGTCGTTTCGACGGGGCTCGGCGGGCTGCCGGGCCTGTCGGGGAGTCGTTGGGCGGAGGGCGTCGGGCGGCCTGTCGCGGAGTGTAGGCAGCGGATGGGGCGATCCTGGCGCCAAGTTCGGGTGGCGGTGGTGCATGCCGGAGTTCATAGCTGTGATTACCGCTGTGGGCGCGGTGCTCGGCGCGCTGGCGGCGGGGCTGGGTGCGTTCGTGACGTGGTCGAACAGCCGGGAAATCGCCGCCGTTCGGGAAGATCTGGCGACGGTGAAGGGCGCCTGGAAGGCGACAAGCGAGACCGTGAACGCTCATATCGACGCGCCGGGACTGCACGGCAAATGACCGTCCGCGACGGATCAGCGGAACGGGACCGGTCGTGGATCGGCCGCGCGGCACCGAGACGAGGGGTAGGCAAATGAAGAAGCGTCTTGTCGGCACCGTCGCTCTGCTCGTTCTGACCGGGAGTCCCCTGGCGGCCCAGGAGTTCCCTCCGGGCTTCGTCGACCCGGCGCCCCTGCTCGCCGCCGTCGCGGAGGAGATCGGCGAGGCCGACCTGCGCTGCCTCTCGTACTCCGGCAGCGGCGGCTACGCCGGCGCGGTGGGCCAGACGTTCGAGAACGCGGTGAACATCGACTGGCCGCGCATCGGCTCGCTGGACAACTACACCCGCACCATCAACTGGGAGGCGGGCACGAGCGTGGAGACGTTCGACCGCGAGCCGGGCCTCGCGCCCGCGTCCTGGAAGTACGGCCTCGGCTGGCGCAGCGGCACCCCCACCCAGGCCCACACGCGCCAGACGCACGTCACCAACGGCGAGCTCTCGTGGCACATGGACGGCGACGGGCCGCCGGTGGCCGTGCACCCCGAGATCGCCGAGGTCTACCAGCTCGACATGTGGCTGAACCCCCACGGGTTCATCAAGGCCGCCCGCATGCCGGGCGCGAACCCGGTGGCGTTCTGGCGCTGGGAGCAGATCGAGAAGGGCCGCGACGGCAACGTCGTCGCGCCCGAGAAGATGCACGTGGTCGCCATCGAGATGTTCGGGAAGTACCGCGTGGACGCCACCATCAACCCCCAGAACCTGATCCAGCGCCTCAAGACGACGGTGAACATCCCCGCCCTCGGCGACTTCAACATCGAGCACGAGTCCACCAACTTCGTCTCGATCGACGGCGTCAAGTGGCCCACCAACTGGCACTCGCACCAGGGCTGGGACGACAACTGGCAGTTCTACCGCCAGAGCACGGGGCACAACTCCTACGGCGGGCCGTTCCCCGACATCCGGCCCAACGACTGCGGCGACCCGGTGCCGGTGCCCGAGTCGGTGGCCGAGGCGGACTGGTCGACCGAGGTGACCGTGGACGAGATCGCCGAGGGGGTTTACCGGCTGGGCGGCAATCCGGCCGCCAGCTACATGATCGAGTTCAGCGACTTCGTGGCCGTCTTCGAGGCGCCCGGGGACGAGGACTGGAGCCTGAAGGTCATCGACCGGATCACCCAGCTCGCCCCCGGCAAGCCCATCCGCTGGGTCATCGCGTCGCACCCGCACTTCGATCACATCGGGGGGCTGCGCACCTACCTGCACGTCGGGTCGACCATCGTCACCCACATGATCAACCTCGAGTTCCTGAACCACGACGTGCTGACCTACGAGCCGCGGACCATCAAGCCGGACATCGTCTCGAAGTGGCCGCCGACGGAGCTGGCCGAGGGCTACAACTACGAGGCGGTCCAGGAGAACTACGTCATCACCGACAACTCCCGGATCCTGCGCGTCTACTACGTGCAGCCGCTCCGGCACGTCGCGGGGATGCTGATGGCGTACCTGCCGGCCGAGCGCATCGCGTTCCAGTCGGCCCTGTTCGACACCCACGAGCCGCCGAGGCCGGCGCAGTTGCCTTCGATGCGCGCCCTGCACACGCAGGTGGAGCGCATGAACCTCGACGTGGAGACGCTGGCCCCGGTGCACGGGGAGCCGGTGCCCTGGAGCGTGTTCCTCGACGCGCTCGCGCAGTTGGAGCAGTAGGCGCGAGCAGAGACGGAGCAGCACTTTGGCTGCGTCATCCCGGCGGCGCTCGGCGGTCGCGGGTGCGGCCCTCGTCGCGGTCGTTCTCGCGGCCGGCGCACCCGTTCCGTCCCGCGCCCAGGCCGCGCCCGGGGGCGAGGCGTGGACGGTGGCGTCCGGCGACGTGCGGGTCCGCTGCCGCATGACCGTCGGCGGCGCGTTCGACGCGGTCACGTCGTCTCTTTCCGGCGCCCTCCGGCCCTCGGCTTCCGGCGGCGCGTCGTGGTCGGGCGAGTTGCGGGTCGATCTCGCAACCCTCGATACCGGCATCGCACTCCGCAACGGCCATCTCCGCGCCAGCTACCTCGAAGTCGAGCGCGGCCCCGGTTTCCGGCAGGCCGTCCTCTCGGGCATCGTCCTCGCCGATCCGTCCCCGGACCGCGCGGGGCGCCGGGAGACGCGGTTCTCGGGCACGCTGACCCTGCACGGGGTCCGGCGTGCAATCGAGGGCGAGGTCGGGCTGCGCCGCGGTGACGGACGGATGCGGGTGGAGGCGGCCTTCTCGCTCAGCCTGGAGGCGTTCGACATTCCGCCTCCCCGCTATCTCGGCGTCGGCGTCCGCGACGCCGTCGAGGTCACCGTCACGTTCGAAGCCCGGGGCGGCGCGGCGCCCCCGGACGGCGCCCCATGACGGGAACAG
This sequence comes from Vicinamibacterales bacterium, assembly GCA_965215105.1. GTDB lineage: Bacteria > Acidobacteriota > Vicinamibacteria > Vicinamibacterales > UBA8438 > JAJEEA01. The sequence goes on along the minus strand of OZ244051.1, from coordinate 1,955,674 downwards.
GAGCGTGGCGCAGGCGGTCGGCGGGGACGCGTGGATTCGCGACGAACGCCGGCAAGGCGACGACCGCCGTCTCTGCGTGGCGCAGGCGGTCGGCGGGGACGCCTGGATTCGCGACGAACGCCGGCAAGGTGACGACCGCCGTCTCTGCGTCGCGCAGGCGGCAAGTGGGGACGCGTGGATTCGTTTCCCCGTCGCCGGCCGTCACCCGGGGGGGAGCCGGAGCGCCTCGCGCGTGGGTCGTCGCCTTCGTCGCCCTGTCGTCGCTTCTCGCGGGGTGGGGAGCGCAGGTCGCGTCCGCCGAGCCGACGTTCCTCTCCCGGCAGTACCCGCGTTGCACCGCCTGCCACTATTCGGCTTCGGGCGGCGGACTCCTGACGCCGTACGGGCGGTCGTTGTCGAGGGAGGAGATCTCGACGTTCGGCCGGCAGGGGGCCGGCGGGGGCGTCCCGGGCGAGGAAGGGTTCCTCTTCGGCCTGCTCGACGGCGAGAGCCCGTTGCAGCTCGGCCTCGACGTCCGACCCTCCCACGTCGACGTCCACGTGCCCGGGCGCGAGATACCGGACCGCAACTTCCTCATGAACCTCGATCTCCAGGCTGCGTGGCGGCACGACCGGTGGATCGCGTACGGCTCCATCGGGCGGCACCCCGCCCGCGGCGGCGCGCGGCCGATCTCCTACGAGCACTGGGTCTCGTACCGGGTCGCCGAGGGGGTCGACGTGCGCGGCGGGCGCTTTCTCCCCGCCTACGGGGTCCGGTTCGCCGACCACACGTCGTTCACGCGCGAACGGATGGACCTCGCCCAGGACGACCAGGTCTACGGGGTCGAGGTGGGCGTGTCGACGGACCGGACGCTGGTGCAGGTCTCCGTCGGCCCCGGGCGGGCCGAGTCGCTCGTCGACGACGACGGTCGGCAGGCCCTCACCGCGGCCGGCCGCTGGCAGCTCGACATCGGTCCGCGGACGGTCCTCGCGGCGTCCGTCCTGTACCGCGGGGAGTCCCGGGTCATGCCCCGGAGCACGGACACGGGCCTGTCCTTCGGCTACGCCCCGGCGGCGCGGCTGACGACCTGGACCCACGTCGATGTCCGGTCCCAGGCGCTCGGCACGAGCCGCCGCGCGTACATCTTCGCCAACCAGACGTCCTTCGAGGCGTTCCGGGGCCTGTGGCTTCGCGTGTCCCCGCAGTGGCGCTGGACCGACACGGACCCCCGGGGCGAGGTGCGCCGGCTGGCGTACGGCCTGGACTTCTACCCGCGGACCCACTGGCACGTCAACCTGTCGTGCTACCGCGACCGCCTGCCGGCCAGCGACCTGCGCACGCAGACGTTTCTGGCGCAGTTGCACCTCTACCTGTAGCACGGACCGCGCGAGGGCGGAGCGGACCGGCTAGTGTGCCGTCCCGGAAATGCGCATCGCAATGCGCGCCACCTTGTCGATGATCGACTGCGCGGTGGCGACCCAGACGAACGGCGTGGCAGAGCCATTGTAATCGTCGATGAACGCCTGGATCTTGTTCACCAGATCGGCGACGCTACGGAACGAGCCCCGCTTGATCGCCCGCTGCTGGCGCGCATGGCCGGCTGGCGCCCCTCGAAACGCAGCCCGTTGCCGGGCAACCAAGTCATGTGGCGGGCATGCGTCCAGTTGCAGACGATGGTCCGCGTCATGCGAGCCGCCCGCGCACTCTAGACCCCGGGACCCCTACGGCCGCCCGGCGTTGGCTGTGCAGCCCCCATGCCGGACGACCCTGTGTCAACTGTGACCCCTTGCTAGCCAACCGATCGAGATCGTGATACACTTGCCAACTGATGACGACCTGCGAGTGTACGCCCGCTGACCGGCCGTCGGACCAGAACCGGGTCGGCGCGTCTCCCAAGGCGATCTTGCGGGCGACGAGGCATGTAAGTGCTTTGAAATCAACGACTTACCCCCCCCCCCCCCCCCCCTGAGATCTCCCGGTGAGGCTCCGGCCGCCATCTTGCCGCGCTTGATCGCGGAGGCGTCGTCGTCGCCTCCGTCTCGGCGCATCCGCGCCGCGAACCGCGGCCGTCGGTTCCTCCCCTGTCGGCCGACGGCCGTACGGCGCACCTCCACCTCCCCACGTGCTTCGAGACGGTCACCCGGCGCGACCGTGCCCGCGGGCCTTCGGTCGTCGATCTCCGCGCCGGAATGCGCCGACGAACGAGCCGGCCCCCTGGGCTTTGCGAGCCGGCGCCCCGGCCTTCAGGAGCGGGAGGCATCGGTGCGCCGGCGCAACCCCGACCGGCGAGTCGGCGGAGACGCGCCGAACGACGGCGAACGGAGCGGACATGCAGGACGCGCTCAATCGCATGCGGACGCAGGCGGCGGGTTTCTGGGCGGACTGGGTCTACGACGCAAGCCAGAGGCCCGCCAGATGGAGCACCCATCCGCACACGAAGTTCAAGATCGTGTCGAGATTCGCGGCCGCGCTGGTGGGACCGGCCGCGCCGTTCTTCACGATGCTGCCGCAGATCGCCGAGTCGATTCCCGCAACCGCCTGGATCGCGTTCGGCGCCAGTTGGTTCGTGGCCGTCTCCGTGACGGCCGCTTTCGAAGAGAAGTCACTCGTGAGGCACATGGTGCTCGGCGCGCGCTCGTTCCTCAGAACGTGTTCGTCGTCTTCGTGCTGATTCAGTACGTCGAGTAGGTTCTGCCGACGAAGACGACACGACGTGCGCAGTGCACGCAAGGAGAGGAGAATTGACGATGTTCAGGCGCCGGCGTCTCGCCATGCCGTTGTCCGCGATGCTGCTCGCGGGCCTCCCCGGCCCGGCTGCTTCCGCCGCGCAAGAACCGCAGGGATGTGAAGCCCGCGGTGTCTACAGACCGTACAACGTGGCGAGACAGTTCAGGCTGGTCACGTCGCATTTCGCGGATCCGTCGCTGCCACAGAGGACCGAGGTGTTGCAGGCGTACGAGCTCCAGGGATTCTTCGCGTTTCAACACCCTGCCGCGGGTGTGGTAACCGTCAAGCCCGGAAAGAAAGAACGCCGCGGCGGAAGTGGGCCCGAACAGGGGAATACTGCGTCGACAGAAAAAGGATCCCGCCATCGATCCGCAGGAGCGTGAGAGCATCGTGAGCCGCATCTTGGGCCTGATCGAGTCCGACTCGGCGCAGCTCGCCGCGCCGGTCGGAGACCGCGGAGACGACTTGGCCGTGCTCCCACAGAGGGAGGACAAAGATCCGTGCGCTCCGCGGAATCTGCTCGACGCCATGTCAGCCGGCTCCGGAGGACGACTCTATCTGCTGGTCGAAGAAGTCCCGGCCGACTACGCTGGTCCTCGATTTCGCGTCGTAAGCTGGGACCCGGACGACGAGGTGACCGTCGACGTCGCCCTGCCGACGAGCGGGTCAGCCGTGACACAAGTCCAGTGAAATAAATGGTTTACGCCGGCATCATCCGGGAGGTCTGCGACAACAGGGAGCCGGCAGGTCCGTAAACCACGTTGCGCGCCGACGATGGTGCACGTTAGGGGGGTCGAGTGGGAGCGACGATTCTTGCGTACGCAAGGCTGTACGTCGTGGACTTCGCGTCGTTTCTGTCGAGTTGTCGCAGCAGGGAGGCATTCGAGGAGTTTCTGCACGAGAAGTGCAAACTTTCGGGCGACGACGCCTTCATCGAGATCTTCGTGTTCCTGTTGTTGTCCGCCGCCCTGAAGTCGTTTCTCGAAATCATGGGCGCGTATTCGACGTTGGACAATCTGTGGCTCGCTGTTGTCGCACAGGTCGTCCCGCTCCTGGTGTTCGTCGTGACGCAGACCGCCTTCATGGCGTCGATCGCAGGCGTCGCCTGGCGTCACGTTCTGGTGTCTCATGCCTACCTCTTCGGCGTGGCGTTCGTCCTGAGAGGGATTCTGCTGCTCGGCTTCGGCGGCAACGACGCGATCCGCGGCGCGACGCTGCTCGGGATCATCGTGCCGGTCGCCCTGTTCGTCTCTCGCGAAAGCAGGAGAACGGTGCGGGGGATCGGCGTTGTAGTCAGCGTCGTTCTGGTCGCCTACTTCGCCGGCGCGGTCGAGAACGCCTTGAGGGCGACGGCTCCCGGGAGCTCGGCGGCGATGGGTGGGGCGCACGGCGACTTCGGTCTGGTGACCGACTACACGCACGAGGCGGTGAGCTCTCTCGGTTCGGCGTGGCGGGAGAACAGCGATCGATTGGCCGCGTTCGATGAGCCGCACCAGGGATCGCTGGGCTTCGGAGACGAGGTGGTGAATCGCAAGTACCAGGACGTCTGGAATCTGGAGGTCGCTCGGGACGGGCCCGTCGTCGTGCGCGTCGAGTCGAACGCCTTCGATACGTACGTTCGGGTTCGTTCCACCGGTGGGGAAACGATCGCGGAGAACGATGACGGCGGCAGCCTCCTCGGCCCGACCTCCAACTCGCGAACAGCCGTGTCGCTGAAGGCGTCCGAGACCTACGAGGTGGTGGTGACGTCGTTCGGAGAGCGGGAAGTCGGTCCCTACGTCGTGACGGTCATTCCCGTGACGCTGGCCCGGGCGTTGATCGATTTCGCAGAAGCGCTGAGGCCGTCGGCGTTGGAGGATGACTTCGAACGCGATGACTGGATCGACGAGCTCACAGCGCTGGATGCCGAAGGAGCGTCCGTTCTGGTCTTGCGGCGAGCGTTGCTGGAACTCGAGGAGAACATGACCCTGCGGAGTTTGCATTCGAACTGGATGGCGGACATCTCGTCTCAGGGGACTCAGAATGACCTCTGGCGCGGCGACGTGGGCGGAGCCGGGGCCGTCCACGAGCTCATAAGTCCTCTGCGGACGCTTGAGCAGTTCACGTTGTGGGAGGCCGTGGACGGCGCGTGGAGAGCCCGGCAGGCCGATTGGATCAAGGAACTGGAACTGCTCGGCGGCTGACTGGAGCAGGGAGGTGGAACGATGCGAACGATGCGGAAGCGTGGCGACCTCGCGACGGCGGCGGGATCGGCCGTAGTCATGGTGACGTTCGCCGCGCTGGTGGCGTCGGCCGGCGCCGCCCACGCGCAGTTCGGACAGGGCGCGGTGTCGTGTGCGACCGAGGACGAGCGCAACGCGTGCCTGCGCTCGGCGGCCGGGGCCTCGGACGCCAACGCCGCCTTCGTGCGCGAGTTGCTGGCCGCGGGCGCCGACCCGAACGCCACGGGCCAGACCGCCGATACGGCGGTTCACGGCGCCGCCAGTAGCCACCATCCGAACGTGCTGGAGGCGCTGCTGAACGCCGGCGGCGACCCCAACCGGCGGGGCAGCTCTCTGAAGACGCCCCTGCTGCTCGCCGCCGAGGACTCGAACCTCCAGGGGCCCGGCGCGATGGTGCAGACGTTCCGCGTCCTGCTGCGGCACCGGGCCGATCCCAACGCCGTCGACGGGCCGACGAGTCGCAACGCGCCGCTGCACGTGGTCGCCGGCGACCTCTTCGAGGAGCGCCGGCCGGAGGTCGCCGCGGACCTGCTGCGGTCGGGGGCGAACGCCGACGCGGTCAACGGCGTCGGGGACCGGCCGCTGCACCTGGCCGCGCGCCGCGGGCACGGGGGCATCGTCGGCGCGCTGGTGCGGGGCGGTGCGAATCCCAACGCGGCCGATGCGGCGGGGCTGACCCCGCTGCACGTCGCCCTGAGGGAGACGAGCGGCAGCGACGGGTACGTGGCGAGCGTGCAGGCGCTGCTCGGCGGCCGGGCCGACCCGGACCGGAAGGACCCGGACGGGGATGCTCCGCTGCACGCGGCGGTGCAGGCGGCGCAGAAGGACTACCAGGGCATGGAGTGGCATGCGCTGGCCCTCGTGCAGGCGCTGCTGGCCGCGAACGCGGATCCGTGCGTGGAGGATGCGGGGGGCTATCTGCCGTCCGAGCTCGCGGCGGCCGGCGGCCGGGTCCGGTCCGTCCTTGAGAACGCGGGCGGGTTTCGGGACCTGAACGCGGCGCCGGCGGTCTTCGCGAACGATCCGCCGCGTTCGCCGCGGGGCTGCGCCGCGCGCGGCGGCGGCCGGCGGGCCGCGGGTGCGGCGGGGGGCGATGCGCCGCGCACGCCGGGGGCGGTGTTCCGCGACTGTCCGTCGTGCCCGGAGCTGGTGGTGATGCCGGGCGGGCGGGTGGCGCTGGGGCGTTACGAGGTGACGCGCCGGGAGTACGCGGCGTTCGCGGCGGCGACGGGGCGCGGCGGCGGGGGTGGTTGCTATGTCGTCGACGTGGAGCCCAACGACCGCGGAGGGCAAAGCACCGTCTGGAAGTCGGACCCGGGGGCGTCGTGGCGGAATCCGGGGTTCCCGCAGGGGCCGGACCATCCGGTCGTGTGCGTGAGCTGGGAGGACGCGCAGGCGTACGTGTCGTGGTTGGGCAGCACGACCGGCGCGGCGTATCGGCTGCCGGACGAGTCGGAATGGGGTCGGGCGGCGCGGGGAACGCGCGCCGGGTGCGGCGCGAACGGCAGGGATATCCAGTACCTGCGGTACCTGGGGCAGCGCTTCGGCGGCGACGGGACGAACAACCCGGTCTCCTGTCCGAGCCCGGATGGCGCGGTGCATACGGCGGCGGTGGGTTCGTTCGGGGCCAACGGGGCCGGCCTGTCCGACATGGTGGGCAACGTGTGGGAGTGGACGGAGGACTGCTGGGAGGGCGATTGCGGCCGCCGTGTGGTCCGCGGCGGCTCCTGGTACAACGACAGTGCGGAGTATCTCGGCCCCGGCGCGCGCCTCAGGCTCCGCGCCGGCGATCGGCATACGGACAGCGGTTTCCGCGTTGCGAGGACGCTCGATTAGGTCCTGAGTCTTTGTTTCCTTACCTCCTGGGGGGTCTGGGGGGCGGAGCCCCCCAGCGCCGTCCCGGGCCGATCGGGACGACGTGACCGGGGATGCGGCGCGGCGGACGGGGCCGGCGCTGGAGTCGATGTACCGTTTCGTGCTGTGGCTGGTGCCGACGGTGGAGCGGTTCCCGCGCCGGCAGAAGTTCCTGCTCGGGGAGCGGCTCCAGGCGACGGCCCTCGACGTGCTGGAGCGGCTGGTGGAGGCGACGTACACGCGCGACCGGCGGCGGCATCTGGCCGCGGCAAACCTGGGTATCGAGAAGCTGCGGTTCCTGTGCCGGCTGGCGAAGGACCTGCAGCACCTGGACGGACGGCGCTACGAGCACGCGGCCCGCGCGCTCGACGAGACGGGCCGGCTGATCGGCGGCTGGCGGAAGGCGCATGAGGCGGCGCAGGGCTGAGGATCTGTCGACCGGCGGGCGCTTGACGAGACGGACCGGCTGATCGGCGGCTGGCGGAAGGCCATGAGGCGGCGCAGGGCTGAGGACCTGTTCGACCGGATCGCGACGTTCGACGCGCTGTGCGCCGCGGCGTTGCGGGCGGCGGCGGGCAAGCGGCGGGTGGCGGGTCCGGCCGCGTTCCTGGCCGGCCTGGAGACCGAGGTGCTGGGGCTGGAGCGCGAGCTGCGGGCGGGCACGTGGCGGCCGGGCGGCTACGTCGCCTTCGAGGTGACCGATCCGAAGCGGCGGCTGGTGTCGGCGGCCCCGTTCCGCGACCGGGTGGTGCACCACGCGGTGCACGCGGTGATCGCGCCGCTGTTCGAGCGCGGCTTCATCCACCACAGCTACGCCAACCGCGTGGACCGGGGCACGCACCGCGCCGTGGCCCGCTACGAGCGCCTGAGCCGCCGGCACCGCTACGTGCTGCGCGGCGACGTCTTCCGCTACTTCCCCGCCATCGACCACGAGGTGCTGAAGGCGGATCTGCGGCGGCGCATCGGATGCGGCCGGACGCTCGCGGTCCTCGATCGCATCATCGACGGATCGAACCCGCAGGAGCCCGTGTATCTCTACTACCCGGGCGACGACCTGTTCACGCCGTACGAACGCCGGCGCGGGCTGCCGATAGGCAACCTGACCAGTCAGCTCTTCGCCAACGTCTACCTCGATCGCTTCGACCACTTCGTCGCCGAGGCGCTGCGCGCGCCGTACCTGCGCTACGTCGACGACTTCGCGGCGTTCGCCGACGACCCGGCGCGGCTTGCGGCATGGCGCGCCCGCGCCGAGGCGTTTCTCGCCCGCCGCCGGCTGTCGCTGCATCCGGTGAAGACGTTCGTGGCGGCGACCGCCGCGCCGGCGACGTTTCTCGGTTTCGAGTTGCGGCCGGCGGGCCGGCGGCGGTTGCCGGAGGAGAACGTGCGCCGCTTCCGCAACCGCCTGCGCGGGCTGCGCGACCGCTGGCGGGCGGGGACCGTCGCGCGAGGGGAGGTGGAGCAGCGAGTCGGCGCCTGGGTGGCGCACGCGGCGCACGCCGATACGTGGCGGCTGCGCCGCGCGATCTTCCGGGACGGGTGGTTCGCCCCGCGCGGCCGCCGGTCCCGGGGGCCTGGCCGGCCCCCGGCCGCCGTGTGGTCCGCGGCGGCTCCTGGAACAACAACAGTGCGGAGTATCTCGGCCCCGGCGCGCGCAACAGGAACCGCGCCGGCGATCGGAATACGAACAGCGGTTTCCGCGTTGCGAGCACGCCCCGAAGCCGGAGCCGGCGCGGCCACGGCCGCGCCGGGCGCGCGCGCGGGCGTCCAGGGCCGGTCATGATGAGCCGGCGCCGCCGGATGAGCGCGGCGGCGTCACGGCCGGCGCCCGTCCTGGTCCGCGAGGGCGACGGGCGCCGGCCGGCCGTTTGCGCGTGGACGGCGGGGTCGTGTCGCACAGCGTCGGCCCGAACGATTGGCGATGCAACCGAGCGTCCCGGCCGTTCTGACGCTGGCGCGTAGTAGTAGGGGCCGGGGCGGGGTCGTATCGCACGGCGTTTCGGCCCGTACGACCGCGGATGCAACCGAGCGTCCCGGCCGTTCCGACGCCGGCGCTGGCGGGCCGGGACGAAGCGGCCCGTTCCGAATCTCGTGCGCAAACCCGGGGAACGGGGTTCACGGGTCGGCGCTGCGGACGCGTCGTGCGGCGGCATGGCCCCCGTGCTACGCTGATGGCATGGGAAAGGGGAAGCCGCCCGAGGCCGTCTGGGCGCCCGTCACGGATCTGCCGGCCGACGCCGGTTCGTGGGGATCGTCGCACTATCGCGGGCGGGTCAAGCGCTGGCACGACGCCCGCCTGCGGCTCGAAGACCCGGCCGTCGACCGGACCCTGATCGACATCTGGCTGCTCGAGCGGGCGCGCGCGTTCGCCATCAAGACCGGCCGGATCGAGGGGCTCTACACCCTGCGGCGCGGAGTGACCGAGCAACTGATCGCCGAGGGCTTCGGGGGAGTGCGCGCCGCCCACGCCCTCGAGCCCGGTCTGTCGGACCGGACGCTGAAGGGCCTGCTGGAGGACCAGCACGCCGCCGTCGAGCTGGTGTTCGAGGCCGCGGCCGGCCGTCGGCCGCTGTCCCACCACACGATGAAGAGCTGGCACCAGCTCCTGACCCGCCACCAGGAGCACGCGGCCGGCGTGCGCGACGGGCGGCGCGTGCTGATCGAGTTGCGGCGCGGCGACTGCGTAACGAGTACATCGCGAACCTGGAAGACGCCGATCGCGGAAACCTGCGTCCCTTCGTCGGGTACCTCGCCGACCTCGCTGCGACGACTACCGCATCCGCTATCCGCATGGTGGGGAGAGTACTGGAAGGGTGGGGCTGGAGGACGCACGGCAACGGCGGACAGACGGTGCGGGAATCGGACGGTGGGTGGCGGTATCACCCGCCCGTCTCGTGGTCCCGACCGCGCCGGCGAGCCGGACGAGTCTCATTCGCCTGCTTCCCGGACTCGGTACCCCCCCCGGTCTGCTCCCGTCCCGTCTCCGCTGGCCCGGAGGTCACCTGCGGCCCCAGCCGCCCCGCGACGCGGCCAGCGTCCGTTGCGCCGCTTCGGGCGGCGCAAGTTTCGTCCGAGCCGAGGGTGCCCCGGCTGCCCCGAACGCAGCCGGGCCGTTCGCCGAACGAGACCGACCCCGCCGAGGTGGTCGATGTCGCCGACCCGGGTTGCTCCCGAACGCGGTCGGGCCGTTCGCCACATGAAGAGCTCGGCCTGAGCGATTACACGGATGGACGACGGGTTGCCCCCGAACGCACCCGAGCCGTTCGCCGGGGGCTACCGGGCCTGCGCGTCGCCCGTCTCCGCGACCGGGTTGTCCGCCGCGCCGGCCGCGCCCGGACCCTGATCGGCCAGCGCGACGGCTCGTGGTGCTCGAGGTACTCGCGCCGCGAGACCGACCCGGTGATCATCGATCTGGTCAGCCACCAGTTCTTCGGGCGCGCGCCGAAGATGATGTGGGCGAGGCTCAACCCGGCCAGGGACAGGCCGGTCATGCCGTGGAACACGTAGATCCACCCCCACGCGCCCTCGGGGAGGACGTAGGGGTTGGGGGTGATGAACGGCGTGCCAGTGTCGGCTGGGTGCGATTGAGGGCCTGAATCTGGGACTTCTCGTCCACGCACAGGACCATCGCGTGGTCGGGCGGATTGAGGTAGAGGCCGACGATGTCGCGCACCTTCTCGATGAAGAACGGGTCGGCGGAGAGCTTGAAGGTCTGCGCCCGGTGCGGTTTGACGCCGAAGAGGGCGAGCCAGCGCTGGACCGTGCTCTTGGACAGGCCCTCGGCCCGCCCCAGCGAGCGCGTGCTCCAGTGGGTGGCGGCGTCGGGTGTCTCCTGCAACGCGCGGTTGATCACGCTCGCCACCTTGTCGTCGTCATACGTCCGGGGCCTGCCGGGTCGGAGTTCGTCGTGCAGACCCTCGATGCCGGCGGCGCGGAAGCGCCGTCGCCACTTGCCGACGGTCTGCGGGGTGACGTCGAAGCGCTTGGCGACGGCCGAGTTGCTCAAGCCTTCGGCGCTGGCGAGAATCATGCGGGGCTCGCTGGACCAGGGCGTACGGCAGGGTGGCCGACCGGGCAATCCCCTTGAGCTGCTCCTGCTGCTCGTCGGTGATCGGGAGCGGTGCGCGTGGGGCGTCCGCGTGGCATTGGCAGTCTCCCTTGCTGAAAGACCACCAATTATAGCGGCTATTTGCGGGCGCCACAGGCGGACCGGCGCTTCGTCGTCGGCGTCGCTCGCGACGCCCTCCCGGTGCGGCGTGGATGCCGTCGTGCCTCCGGCGGCTGGACCTGTCGGGCGCCGTCGACTACGCTAGCGCCATGCCCGAACTTTCCCGTTCCGTGCTCGTGCTGCTCGTGGTCGGGGCCGCCGCCTGCGGCAGCGATTCACCCACCGCGCCGACTTCGCCGACCACGACCCCGACACCGGGGACGCTGACGGCCACCCTGTCGAGCATCCAGAGCGTCGTGTTCGATGCCTCGTGCGTCAGCCATCACGGCCCCGGCGCGGCCGAGGCCGGTCTCGATCTCTCGCAGGGCCGGTCCCACGCCAACCTCGTCAACGTGCCCAGCACCCAGGTCGCGCTCGATCTGGTGGAGCCGAACGACGCCGAGAACAGCTACCTGATCCACAAGCTCGACGGCCGGGCGGGCATCGTCGGGGTGCGGATGCCGGTGGGAGCCTCTTTCCTCTCGGACGCGGACATCGACGTCATCGAGCAGTGGATAAACGCCGGCGCCCAGAACAACTGAGCCGGCGGACCGGGCGGTTCCGGCCGGCTTCCGAGGACGCCTCCCGGCCCGCGCGCGTCCTCCGGCTCGCCGACGACTGCCGTCAGGACCTGAGGCATGCGGTCCGCGGTCTGCGCAGGCAGCCTGGTTTCGTGCTCGCGGCGACCCTCACGCTGGCCCTCGGCCTCGGGCTGGCCGTCGGGCTCTTCGCGGTGGTCGACGCCGTCCTCCTTCAGCCCTTGCCGTTCGCCGACCAGGACGAGCTCGTCGTCCTCTGGGAGAAGGACGACAGCAGCGACAACCCCCACATCGAGGTGTCGCTGCCGAACTTCGAGGACTGGCGCGCACAGGCCCGGTCGTTCGCCGGCATGGCCGCGATGGGGTCGACGACGTGGGGCGAGGTGGAGGTCCAGGAGGACCCGCCGGTCCGCTTGACCATCAGCGCGGTCTCCGCGTCGTTCTTCGACACCCTGGGGGCCCGGCCGCGGCTCGGCCGGACGTTCCTGCCGGAGGAGGACGGGGCCGAGGCCGAGCGCGCGATGGTGCTGAGCCACGCCGCGTGGCGGCAGTACTTCGACGGCGATCCCGACGTCGTCGGGTCGGCGGTGCCGGTCGGCGCGCGGCGCGAGCCGTTCACGGTGGTCGGCGTCATGCCGCCCGCGTTCGAGTTCCCGCCCGGCGCCGAGGTGTGGACCCCGGTCGGCCGCGAGCTCGCCGGCATCTTCCGCGAGAACGGCATGGACGCGGGCGCGCAGCGCGGCCTCGGGGTGCTCTACGCGATCGGTCGCCTGGCGCCGGGCCGCACCCTGGACGAGGCGCGGGCGGAGATGGACGTCATCGTGCCGGGGCTGTGGGAGGCGCACTTCTCGCGGTTGGGCACGCGGCGCGCGGTCGTCACGCCCCTGACGGACTACGTCTTCGGCAACGCCGAGGCGGCCCTGTTCGTTCTCCTCGGCGGCGTGGCCCTCCTGCTGCTGATCGCCGGCGCCAACGTGACCGGGCTGATGATCGTGCGGGCGCAGTCGCGCCGGCGCGACACGGCGGTGCAGTGCGCGCTCGGCATCGGCGGCGGGCGCCTGTTCCGCGCCCACCTGCTGGAGACCCTGCTCGTCACCGGAGCCGCGGCGGCGGGCGGCATCGCCCTCGCGTCGGCGGCGCTGCCGCTCTTCGTCGCCCTCGGCCCCGCCGCAGGCCGCGGTGAACCGGACCTCGGTCGCCCTCGCCGCGCTGCTCGCGGTCGGGCTCGCGCTCGCGATGACCGCGGCGGCTTTTCCGCGGCCCGGCCGCCTGTCTCTCGTCGCGTGGCTGCGCGACGGCGCGCACGGCGCGACCGCGGGGCGCGCGGGAGCCGGCGCCCGCAACACGCTCGTCGTCTCGCAGGTCGCGATGGCCCTCGTCCTCACCGTCGGCGCCGGCCTCCTCGCGGCCAGCTACGCGAACCTGGCGCGCGTCGATCTCGGCTACCGGCCCGCCGGCGTGCTCGCGCTCACCCTCGCCGCCAGGGACGGCGCGTACGAGGAGGTCGCGCCGAGGCGGATCGCCTACCGGGAGCTGCTCGCCCGCGTCCGCGACCTGCGCGGGGTCGAGGCCGCGGGCGGGATGATGGTGCTGCCCTTCGAGCACGGGGTCGTCGGCGTGGACGGCGGCGTGGTGCTGGAGGGCGAGCCGCTCGACGGGCCCGACCGGCCGGAGCGGCCGCCGGTGGCCGTGCAGTCCGTGTCGCCCGGCTACGTCGAGGCGATGGGGCTCGACCTCGTCGCGGGCCGCGCGTTCACCGACCGCGACACCGCCGACGCGCCCGCCGTGGTCCTCGTCAGCGAATCGCTGGCGCGATACCTGTGGCCGCCGTCGGGCGAGGCCGTGGGCTGGCGCCTGATCGCGATCGGGGCCGAGGCCGGGGCCGGGTCCGACGGCCTTCCGGCGTGGCAGACCGTCGTCGGCGTGGTCGAGGACGCCCGGTACCGGGAGATCGCGCGCGGGCGCTTCGACCTCTACGTGCCGTTCACCCAGGTGTCGATGGGCCTGAACCACCTGGTCGTCCGTACCGAGGGCGACCCCGCGCGGCTCGCCGCCGCGCTCCGTGCCGAGGTGCCGCGGGCCGACCCCAACTTCGTCGTCCGGTCCGTCGCGCCGCTGCGCGGCCTCGTCGACGACGCCATGCGCCCGTGGCGCTTCAACATGACGATGGCGACCGTGCTCGCCGGCCTCGCCCTCGGCCTCGCCGCCGTCGGCCTCTTCGGCACCGTCGCCTACGGCGTCTCCCGGAGGACCCGAGAGATCGGCGTGCGTCGCGCCCTCGGCGCGCAGGCGCTCGACGTGCTGCGGCTGGTCTGGGGGCAGGCCCTCGCGCTCACCCTGCTCGGCGCCGCCGTCGGCCTCGGGGTCGCGCTCGCCGCCGCCGAGCTGCTGCGCCCCCTGCTCTTCGGCGTGGCCCCGCGAGCGGCGGGCACCCTGGCCGTGCACACCGTGCTGCTCCTCGCGGTGTGCGCGTCGGCGAGCCTGCTCGCGGCGTGGCGCGCGACGAGAATAGACCCCCTGGCGGCGCTACGGCAGTCTGACTGAGCCGCGGGCAGACCGAGGGTGCCAACGTCGGCGTGCTGAGTTGACATCAAATTGGTGAGAATCCATGATGTCTGCGCTATGCGGACCACGCTGACGCTCGACGACGATCTGGCTGAGCTGTCAAGGCAGCAGGCGGCCACGCTCGGGGTGTCGTTCAAGGAGATGATCAACCGGGCGTTGCGCGCCGGGTTGTCCTGCGAGATGGCCCCGCGCGACATCCCGACGCCCACGGCGATCCCGCACTCCTTCAGGTTCCGGCCGGGCGTCGATCTCGACAAGCTGAACCAGCTCGCCGACGAGCTCGAGGCCGAGGCCGCCGTCGAGTCCCTCGCGCGGACGAGTTGAATGCGAGCTTGACAAACTGACCAGATTAACGCTAATTTGGTCAGTTCGTGGCCGACAATTACATCCCGCACGCCCAACTCGGGCGCCTCGCGCGCTCGGTCGCGCCCAACCGAGTCGTCGTCGTCTACGGCCCCCGGCGGGTCGGCAAGACGACGCTCCTTCGACAGTACATGCGGCAGCACGACCCGGACGCGCTGCTGGTGTCGGGGGAGGACGTCGACGTCCGCGAGTACATCGAGAGCCAGTCGGTGGCCAAGCTGCGCGCGCTCGTCGGACGGCGGACGACGCTGATCGTGGACGAAGCGCAGCACGTGCGGCAGATTGGTCTCAACCTCAAGCTGCTCGTCGACCACGTCCAGGGGCTGCGCATCGTGGCCAGCGGGTCGTCGTCTTTCGACCTCGCCCAGCAGACCGGCGAACCGCTCACGGGGCGGAAGCGCACACTTCTGCTCCTCCCCCTCGCGCAACTGGAGCTCGCGGCGGTCGAGACGGCGCCCGAGACGAAGGCCCAGCTCGAGATGCGGTTGATATACGGGTCGTATCCCGAAGTGGTCCTGACGGAGTCGATGGAGGATCGCGAGGTCTACCTGAAGGAGCTCATCGCATCCTACCTCTTCAGGGACATTCTGCAGCTCGAAGGCGTGCGGCACGCCGACAAGCTGCTGCGCCTGCTGCAGGCGGTCGCCTTCCAGATCGGCGGCGAGGTATCGGTCGCCGAGCTCGGGACCCGGCTCGGCATGAGCAAGAACACGGTGGAACGTTACCTCGACCTCCTCGAGAAGGCCTACGTCATCTACGGCCGGCTCGGCTTCAGCCGCAACCTCCGCAAGGAGATCGCCAAGCGCCGACGCTACTACTTCTACGACAACGGCGTCCGGAACGGACTGATCAACAACTTCAATCCCATCGCGCTGCGCGACGACGTGGGCGCGCTGTGGGAGAACTACGTCATGGTCGAGCGGCTGAAGCACAACCTCTACACCGGACGTCAGGCCGAGAGCTACTTCTGGCGCACCTACGACCGCCAGGAGATCGACCTCGTCGAAGAGCGGGGCGGCCGCCTCGACGGCGTGGAGATGAAGTGGACGCCGCGACCCCGGCTCCGCGCCCCCCGCGCCTGGCGCGAGGCTTATCCCGCCGGCTCCTTTCGCGTCGTCGACCGCGAGAACTACCTCGACTTCATCACCGACGGGTGAAGCCGGGCCACGTCCGGACGAACCGCGCCCGGCTCTTCCGGATTCGAGCGACGGAGCGCAGGTTCCCGCGACAGTGCCTCGCGACCGCTTCCGCCAGCCGAGGGCCGGCGTCGGATCCTCCGGGCGGCATCGCGGGTCGGTCTCCCAACTGGCGGCTGCCCGGCGGTTCGGGCGCCAGCCTAGCGGTGCTCCACTCTTCCGAGGCGACTCGCCCAGACCCTTGTCGGTTCGCCCGCTCGCCCGTATGCCGTCGCGATTCTCTCCCTCGTGCTCTCGGCATCGCCGGTCAAGGCTTCGATGTGGTCGTACAGGCCGCGGCTGATCAGTTGGTCTCCGCCAACCTCGAACGTGGCTTCGTAGCCGTCGAGCGTCGCGACCTTGGCATACGCCCGGCCGGCGCCGGCATAGATTGCGGTCCGCTCGTAGATCGCCCCGCGGAGCGCTTCGCCGCCCTGGAGGCCGAGGGTGGCGGGGTCCCGCCGGAAGCGCTCGGGCACCTGCGACAGTTGCGCGCCGGCCTCGGTCCTCAGCTTGTCGTTGGCCTGGTCCCACCAGAACGCGATCTCGTGGATCCTCGGCGCCGCCAGGCAGTTCACGGCCGCGGCCAGCCCGCCGCGGTCGGTCGTGCCCGCGGTGATGAAGTCGAAGACGTCGCGGACGGGGCTGCGCGTCCCCCGCTCGAGCTTGCCGCGCAGGATCTGGGTCGTGCTCAGCACCCGCACCGTCTTGCCATGCACGGCGGTCGCCGCTGCTCCCTTCGCAGGTCTGGGCTCCAGGGTCGCGATGTCTATCCACCCGGTTTCGAACCTCACCCTGTAGTTCGGCGGCTCGTGCTCCGGCGTTCCGCCCAGCGCCCGGAGCGCGGCGTCGAGGGCCGGGTTGTTCTCCGCCGTCAACCGCGTGGTCTTGGCCTCCGGGCTCAACGTCAGGTCGATGTCGTAGCTCGTCCGGTGCTTCCAGCGCGCGGAGAGCACCGTGCCGCCCCCGAGGCGTATCTCGTGCGGGCCCCTCGACAGGGCGTTGACGTGTTCCTCGATGGTGCCGTAGGCGAGGAGCCATAGCCGCCGGGCGGGTTCCGGCAGTGTCATCCGTGTCGCGGCCCGTCCCGCTCGTGGAGCGGTGCGGCGATGTAGTTCAACTGTTGAATGGGCCCCGGGCAGGTGAGGCCGGCGTCCGCGGCCGCCCGCGCGAGCTGACGGAACGTGTAGGCGTGTTGCGCCCACGCGGCCATGATCTCGTGGGTGGTCGCTTCGGTGACCCACATCAGCACGACGGCCTTCTGCCGTTCGCTCGGCTGCTCCGCACGCACCGCTTCGTAGAACTCCGCCGGCGTCGGGGGTGTCGCCCAGCCGGCGCAGCTCGAGCCGATTCGCCCCGCGACGGCCCGCGCCCTTCGTCCCGTTTCGGCCGGGTCGATTCCGGGGCACAGCCTCTCGATCGCCTCGGGCGGCGCCGGGTCCGCGCTGAAGGCTTCGGGGGGGCGCAACGCGCACCGTCGCGGGATCGTCTCCGTTCTCCGGCGCCGCTCCAGCTCCTCCGCCACACGGAGGCCCGGATCGGTGGTCGCCTCGGTCTGTCGGCTCACGGGTGCCTCGTCGACGAGTGGCGGTCGACCGGGCGCCGGGACGGCATCCGGCGTTCGACGGCGCCCTCGCCCGCCCATCGTCGCCTCTCAGGCTTCGCAGGGCGCCCGACCAACCCTCCAGGAGTCCGCGCCGTTCTACGGAGCAGACTGCTGACCGTGAATTGTGACACGTCCGGCCGTTCCGGGCGCTCCCGGTCCGAGATCCGGTACGATCACCCGCGACTTTCGGGTGAGCTGGTGTGGTCGGGGAGCCCCGCCGCCGAACGCAACGGCCGGCGAGGCAGCCCTCGTGAGGATGGCGATGACGGCCAAGATCAGCGTAGACGAGAGCTGCAGTGTTCTCCAGGACGTGTGGAGCCCACGCGTCATCGCCGCCCTCAACGGGCAGGAGGTGAAGCTCATCAGGGCGAAGGGCGCCTTCCCGTGGCATCGTCACGATGACGCCGACGAGTTCTTCCTGGTGTGGAAGGGACGGTTCTCGGTGGAGTTCCGCGACCGGCGGGTAGACATGGGAGAAGGAGAGGGCGTGCTGGTTCCGCGCGGCGTGGAGCACCGCACCTCGGCCGCGGAGGACGCGTACGTGCTGTGCTTCGAGCCGGCCGGGACCGTGAACACCGGGAATCTCCCGCCGAACGAGTTCACGGCGCCTTGCGGCGTGCCGATCTCCGCGGTGCCGTCGAGCCGCGTGAACGCCCGCCCGCGGAGAATGGGAAGCCCGAGGGTCCGGAAGTAGTCCGGCCCGACGGGCACGTAGCTCACACGCGGCGGGTCCACGTCGGCGTCGGTCGGGCGCCGGTCGATCGTCAGCGACGGGAGGTAGCTGAATCGTAGCGGATTGAACGCCGCCGCGGTGAAGGCGTCGACCCCGGTCATGCTCGAGAGGAGGGCCTCGACTTCCTCGTAGAAGACCCTGCGCTCCCCGGCGGTCGGGTAACCGCGCCGGCGACAGCCTGACGCCCAGGGTGGTGAGCTCGGAGGCGTCGACGACGAGGCTCTCCTCGTGGAGCGCGAGGAAGCTGCGCACCATCAGTCCGGCCCCCGCCAGCAGGACCAGCGTCAGTGCGACCTCCGCCGTCAACAGCCCGGTCGTCCAACGGCGGGCGAGGAGGCCGCCGCCGCCGCTCCGGTCGCCGTCCTTCAGGGGGTCGTTGACGTTCGTCTTCGATACGTACAGGGCCGGCGCGAGGCCAAAGGCGAGCGCGGTCGCCAGGCAGGTGGCGGCGACGCACGCCACCACGCGACCGTCCATCACGAAGTGGACCCAATCCGGTGCGCCGCCCAACTGCACCGTGACCAGCCTGACGGCGAGTCCGGTCAGCACGGCGCCGGCGAGGCCGGCGGTCCCCGCGAGCAGCACGCTCTCCACCAGCAACTGCCGGACGAGCCGCCAACGGGTCGCGCCGAGCGACACGCGCAGGCTCATCTCCCGGGCTCGGCGCGCCGAGCGGGAAAGCAGGAGATTGGCCACGTTCGCGCACGCGATCAGGAGGACGAGGACGGCGCCGCCCAGCAGGACGAGAACGAGCCGCCTGTGGCTGTCCGGGGGCCACTGCCTGGCGAAGGGAACGACGTCCGGCCGGATTCCCGCATGGGTCTCGGGGTGTTGCGCGGCGAGCCGGGCGGCCACGATGTCGAGGTCGGCCCGGGCCTGCTCGAGAGTCACACCGTCGGCCAGCCGGCCGAACGGCCGGTCGTATCGATCCGATCCGCCGAGCGTCGGCTCGTACGGCGCCCAGAGCTCGACGTCGCTCGGAAACCCGAACCCCTCGGGCATCACCGCGATGACGACCGCCGGCTGGTCGTCCACGCGAATCGTCCGGCCGATGACATCCGGGTCGCCGCCGTAGCGGCTCATCCAGAGCGCGTGCGAGAGGATCGCCGTGCCGGGGGCGCCGTCTGCGTCGTCCTCCGGCAGGAAACCGCGGCCGAGGAGCGGCGCGGCATCCAGGAGCCGGAACGCATCGTGCGAGACATGGGCTCCGAAGGCGATCGCCGGGGCGATCTCGTCTCCGCTCAGGTTGAACGACGCGGTGGACGCCATGGCGATCCCGTCGAAGGTCCGGTTGTCGTCGCGCCAGCTCTCGAAGTCCCGGTACGGGATCCCGGCCGTGCGCCCCGATTCGTCCCGGGCGCCGAGCGACACGATGCGCTCCCCGTCGTCACCCGGAAACCCCGCGAACAGGATTGCGTTCACCACCGTGTACATGGCGCCGGTCAGCGCCATCCCCACGCCCAGCACCACGACGACGGCGAGCGTGAACCCGCGTTCCTTCAGCAGGAGACGCCCCGCGAAGCGGGCGTCCTGCGCCACGCTCCGTAGCCACGGCGCGATCCACACGTCGCGCACATCGTCGCGGGTGAGCGGCAGGTTGCCGAGCGCCCGCCGGGCGGTCGCCGCCGCCGTCGCGCGATCCACGCCCCTCGCGTCCAGCTCCCGCTGCTTCATCTCCAGGTGGAACCGCAATTCGTCGTCGAGCTCGCGTTCGTGACGGTCGCGCTGGACCAGATAGCGCAGGCGCCGCAGCAGCCTGGTCATGCAGATCTCCTACGTCGCGTCGAGGACGCGGTGGATGGCGAAGACGATGCGGTCGAACTCGTCGCGCTTGTGCGTCAACTGTCGCCGTCCGGCCTCGGTCAGGGAGTAGAACCGGGCGCGCCGGTTGTTCTCGGACGTGCCCCAGGCCGCCTCGACCCACCCGTTCAGCAGCAGGCGCTGCAGGGCGGGGTACAGCGAGCTCTCGCCGACCTGCAGCACGTCGTCGGAGACGGTCTTCAGGTGGCAGGCGATGCCGTAGCCGTGCTGCGACCCGGCGGCGAGCGTCCGAAGGATCAGCAGGTCGAGGGTGCCGGGGAGGAGCTCGGGGCCGCTTTTTCTTCCCATCGTCCAACGATGGAAGTCTAACCCGAGTCGCGGCGGTAGTGTCAAGGGCGAATCGCGCGCGCGCCCTCGGAGTGGCATAATCGGCTTGCCGAACATCCCGGACTTCGTCGCGGAGGGCGCACCCACCGACGGTTCGATCGGCTGGTGGACCACCGCCGGCCATCGTCATCGGGTGTTCGCGGCCGGGTCGCGAGCCGATGGGAAGCAGGCGGCCACGGCGGCGACGCCGGGGGCGGCCGACGCCGACAGAGCCGGCGGCCCGCGGGCGGCAACGCGCGAAGGCGATTCGCAAGGCGGCCAGGGTTGCAACCCCAGGGGCGGCAGGCGCCAGGAGAACACCCGGCCACGATGACCGGGAGCCGCGTGAAGAAGAGGTCAGGGAGGCTCGAGATGGCGAAGAAGCGCGACAACGACCACGACGATCCTCGGCTCGAGAACGAGCCGGGCGTCAGCCGGCGGGACTTCGTCAAGACGGGGGCGGCGGCCGGGCTGGGGGCGGGCGCGCTGCTGGCGCCGGGCTCGGCCGAGGCGCAGGCCCCGGCCGAGGACGTCACCTGGGACTACGAGGTCGACGTCGTCATCGCGGGCGGCGGGTGCGCCGGCCTCACCGCCGCCATCCGCGCGCGCGACCTCGGGGCCAGCGTGCTGGTGGTGGACGCCAACTACGACGTCGGCGGCCGGATGCTGCACAGCGGGTCGTTCGTGTCCCTGGGGGGCGGCGACCCCGTTCAGGTGCGCGACATGAAGGGCGAGAAGGACAAGGAGGGGTTCATCACCGTCGAACCCACCGAGGCGCCGGAGGAGCTCGACGACAGCGTCGACCTCCTGTTCACCGACCTCACCGACTGGTCGGTCCTCGACCGCAAGGGCCAGAGCCCGTACCGCTACAACGAGCGCGAGCTCTCGCGCGCGTGGGCCGAGAACTGCCCGGCCACGCGGCAGTTGCTCATCGACAACTACGTCCGGTTCGCGCGCGCCGGCGGCACCCACGGCGGCGGCGGCCTGTCGCGCGCGCGGGGCGCGCGCGCCTTCCTCATGCTCGGCGACAAGACCGACATCAAGGCGGGCACGATCACGGCCGAGGACGCCGGCGTCGCCGACCTCGAACGGACGAGCGCGCTCGCGCCAGTGCAGATGAACGACGCGAGCCGCTCGGTCGCGCCCGGGGCCGTCAGCAACGGCGTGGCCCTCGCCCGGCCGCTGGAGTTCTCGGCGCGCGAGAAGGGCGTGGAGTTCATGCTGCACCGCCGGTTCGCCGACCTCATCCGCGAGAAGCCGTTCGCGGGCCGGGTGGTGGGCATCCGCGCCCACTACTCGCCGCGCCACCACCCCGAGACCGGCGAGCTCATGCAGAGCTACTGGCAGAACGGCAACGTCGACGAGCGGCGCGAGACGGTGACCATCCGCGCGCGCCGGGGCGTCATCCTCGCCAGCGGCGGCCACGCCGGCAATCCGCAGGTCCGCAGCATGTTCTACCCGGCCATGCGCGAGCCCGCGTTCCCGACGAGCGGCGTCGCCCTGCAGGGGCCCCACGGCCAGGACGCCAGCGCGCTCGTCGCCGGCCTGCGGGTGGGCGCCAACCTCGCGGGGATGCAGCAGAACCTGTCGTACCCCACGACGTTCCACATCTCGACCCGCCTCGGCACCCGGGACGCGTACACGACGATGATGCCGGGGCACCCGACGTTCGGCTTCCGCGGCTCGGCCGGGGTCAACGTGGGCAGCGCCGGCTTCGAGGAGTTCATCGCCGTGAACCAGGTCGGGAAGCGGTTCTTCAACGAGGTCCGCCTGCCCTCCCGGCCGGCCGGCAGCCGGTACCCCGGCGACGGCGCCACCCCGGGCCGGGGGCTCGAGCACAAGCCCCTCGACTGGCGGAACTGCCAGGCGAAGTGGGTGCGCGAGATGTACAGCTACGAGCACGGCCTCGACGCCGCGCTGGCCATCAACGAGGGGTCGGAGGCTCCCGACTACTACTCGGGGCCGCTGTGGGCCATCTTCGACGAGGAGGCCGTCGACCGCACCGGCTGGGAGCTCTATTTCCCCTACGTGGCCGACAACGGCTACTTCTTCAAGGCCGACACCATCGAGGAGCTGGCCGAGAAGATGAAGGCCGGCCACGAGTTCCAGCGGGTGCCGCTGCGCCACCTCGCCGAGACCGTCGCCAGGTGGAACGGCCACGTCGACGCCGGCGCGGACCCCGACTTCGAGCGCGAGGCCGATGCCCCGATGTACCGCATCGACCGGCCGCCGTTCTACGCGCTGTCGATCATGGTGGTCTGGCACGACTCCTACGGCGGCCTGCGGGTCAACGGCCGCCAGCAGGTCGTCGACATGCAGGGCGAGGCCATCCCCGGCCTCTACGCGGGCGGCGAGGCGGTGGGCGGGTTCAACAAGCACGGCCTCGGCAAGGGCCACGTGCACGGCTACATCGCGGGCACGCACGCCGCGGAGGAGCCGTCGGCGTAGAGGACGGTCCGCCGCGGACTTCGCGGGTCCATGGGGAACGGGGCGGCCCGCGCCTGCGCCACGGAGGAGCCGTCGGCGTAGCGGAAGGGCGCCGCGGACTTCGCGGGTCCACGGGGAACGGGGCGGCCCGCGCCGGTTCGACCGTGTCGGCGTCGAGGGCGGCCGTCGCGGACTTCGCCGGTGGGTGTCGACACGTCCCCGGGGCCGGGCGTCACCGGATGACCGGCGCCCCTGCGTTCCAGTCGAAGATCACCAGGCTGGACGGGCCGGCGTCGAAGGCGGCCCGGACGTCGGCGAGAACGGTCTCCGCGCCGCCCCGCGCGGCGTGGTCGAGGAACGCCGCGATGCCGGCGGCGTCGAGCGCCTCGGCCGGGTCGTCTCTCGATACCGGGATGGTGTTCCGGGCGTGCGCTCCGGTCCGGGTCAGGACGGCGACGGCGCCCGCGTCCTTCCGAATCGTGACCTGCCGGTAGACGGCGCCGTCGAGCCGCTCCAGGGCGCGGTCGACGAGTCGGCGCCGTTCCGGCTCGTACTCGGGGGCGATGCGCAGCAGCTTCGTGCCCGCCTCCTGCACGAGACGGTAGGCGTTCGTCCTCCAGTGGTTCCCGACGCCGCGGATCGTCTCGGCATCGAGCATGTTGACGGCGGAGGCCAGCGCGTGGGGGTCCGCGTGGTGCGCCACCGCGACGTCGAACAGGTCTCTGGCCGGACTCTCCCGCTTCAGCGCCCGCTCCAGCTTGCCGCGCAGTATCTGGGCGGTGCTCTTCACCGCGACCTCGTGGTCGTCGATCAGGACCCGACGGTGGCCTGACGCGGGGCGGCTGTCCAGCTCGGCGATGTCGACGACGCCTTCGTCGAAGACGATGCGGTGGAGCGTCGCGCCCATCAGGACGTCCCGGGCGCCGAGGGCGTACATGTCGGCTTCCAGGGTGCCGCCGAAGCGCTTGTCGAGCTCGAGTATTCGGCTGCCCGCGGGCACCGTCAGATCGATGTCGGCGCTCTCGCGGTGGGCCCAGCGCTGAGCGAGGATCGTGCCGCCGCCGACGTGCCAACGGGGCTGGGGCCTCCCCATCTGCGAGAGGGCCCGGTGAAGGACACCGCGCGTTCTCCGCCACAGCTTTCGCGCCGGCGACGGCAGGCTCAGCAGTTCCACAGCCGTATCCCGTCGGCCTCGGGCGCCGTCGCCATGTTGTTCAGCCAGCGGAAGCTCGTGAACGTGCGCAGCCCCTCCACCTTGTGGAAGGCGGCGACGAGTTGCCGGATCGTGTAGACGTGCTCGCCCCAGGCGTCGAGGACGTCGAGGCGGCTCGCCTCTTCGGCCCACGTGCTGATGAGGCAGCGCTGCCTCGCATCGACCTCTTCGCTGTGGATGGCGTCGTAGAACTCGCCGGCGCTGGGCCGGCGGGCCCAGCCGGCGCAACTGGCCGCGAGGCGCCGCGCGACCGCGATGCTGCGCGGCCCCATTCGGTCCGGGTCGTGGTCCGTCCAGTGCCTGAAGTACGATGCCGGCGCCGGCTCGTCCGGAAACGCCTCGGGCGGCCCGAGCAGGCACGGGCGCCGGTGCTCCAGCTCGGGGGGGAGCCTGCCGACCAGCTCGTTCCAGTAGTCGAGCAGCCGCCGCCGGTCCGCCGGCGATCCGTGCAGGAGCGCCTCGATCTCGTGGTGTTCGAGCCGCGGGGATGCCATCCCGGCAATCGTAACACCGGGATTCGGGGCGCCGGGACGGCGGGCGCCGGTCGTGCCCCGAGGCGCGGAGGAAGCCGTCGGGAAGCCGGGGAGTGTCCCGCCGCGCGGGTCGGCCGGATGCCGGAGCGTCCGCGGCCTTCGCAGGGACACGGCGCGCGACCGGCACGCACTTGAGCGGGCAACGTCGGGAAGTCGTATGATGAGGGCGTCCCCGGCCGATTCGGACCCGCCGGACCGGTGCCGCCCGTCGCGTACCGACAGCGCGCGCGAAGGCGACTCGAGGCCGGAGCCGGCGAAGCGGCGGCGCCGGCGTCCACGCGGAGATGGGTCGTCCGCCCGGGAGACGGTCGCCCGAAGAGATCGATCCCGCCTGACGCGCTGACCGACCATGGACCGTCACGACCGTCCGCAGTCGCCGATTGCAGCGTCCGACGCCGAGGCGTCGTCCCGTGTGGCGGAAGCCGACGCCGCCGTGCCGGACGCCGCGCGCGTCTTGGTCTGGGAGGTGCCGGCGGTCATCGAGCGCGGGAAACGCTTCACCGTCAAGATCGGGGTCACCTGCTCCTCTGCTCGCGGGTCCGACGGCTGGCAGGTCGAGGTACGCGACCACGAGGGCGGCATCCGGGCGACGGCGACCGTCGGTGAGGAGCCTTGGCCCGGCACCGACGCGCTCTACCATGCCGAGGTCGCTCTCGTTGCCCCGGAAGCCGAAGGCCTCTACACGTGGGAGGCCGCGACAGCGACGGGCGCGACCGCGGCGACCGCCGACAGGTCGGCCGGTGGCGCGGCGGCGGGCGGTGCGGTGGAGCCCGGTGGGATGGCAGAGACCGGCGGAGCGGCGGAACCGAGCGTTACCCTCGAGCCGGGCGGAGCGGCGGCGACCGGCGGAGCGGCGGTGCCGGGCGGGGTGGCGGCCCACACCGGTGGCCGCGCCCGCTTCGGTGTACGGGTCGTGTCGGCGCCCTCGTGCCGCGTGACGGTCGTCGCGCTGGACGCCGCGAGCCGGACCCCGGTCGAGGGGGCGCGGGTGGTGGCGCACCCGTACCGCACCGTCACGGACGAGCGCGGGATGGCAGAGCTGCGGGTACCGGCCGGCGAGTACCGGCTCTTCGTCTCCGGAAGGGGCTGCATCCCCTTCCGCTTCGACGGAGCGGTGACGGCCGACACGACGATCCGGGCGGAGCTCGAGCAGGATCAGGAGCTCTCGGATGCCGATATCTGGTCCTGATCGCGCCGGGAGGACCCACTCGCCCGGCCGCCGGCGCGCCCTCGGCAGCGCGGGCGGAGGATACACGATGAGGGGGCTCGTCTGATGGAGGAGATCCTGGTTGGTCGTCCGAGTCCGCGGGCCCGCGGCGGGACCGTGCATTGCACGCGTCGGATTCTGCGGGGCCTCGTGCATGGACTTCTCGCGTGTTTCCTCGTTCCCGGCGCCGTCCCCGCGCAGGTCGGCGAGACGGTGGCCGAGGAGGGGCGGCAGCTCTACGGGGAGCACTGCGCGCTGTGCCACGGAGAGTCGGGCACGGGCCGCTCGGGGGCGTTCCCCGCCCTCGACGGCAACGAGCGGCTCGGGAACGCGGCCCGCGTCGTCCGCGCCATCCGCGAGGGCATCGGGAACATGCCGGCGTTCCCGGCCCTGACCGCGGCCGAGACCACCGCTCTCGCGAGCCACGTCCGCGGCGCCTGGACGAACGGCCTCGGGACGGTGTCGGCCGACGCGGCAGCGGCGGTGCTGGACCGGCTCGCGGACGGGGGACCGGCGGCGTCGGTCTGGGACGGCGTCTACACCGAGGCCCAGGCGGCGCGGGGCCGGCAGATCTATTTCGGCGCGTGCAGCCTGTGCCACGGGCGGCGGCTGAACGGCGCTCCCGACGATCCGGACATGGTGTCCACGCCGCCGCTGGCGCGGGCGCGCTTCCTGCGCGTCTGGGAGGGGCGGTCGCTGGCCGTCCTGCTCACGTACACGCGGCTGACGATGCCCGAGGACAACCCCGCTTCGCTCAGCGACGACGAGTACGCCGATGTCGTCGCCTACATGCTCTCGATGAGCCGAATCCCGGCCGGGGGGGACGAGCTCCCGCCCGATGCGCGCGGTCTCGCGCACATCGTGGTCCGGCCGCGGCAGTAGGTTTCCCGCCCTTGCGACACCAGCGAGGAGGCAGGGCCGCGGCATCCCCCGTAGAGCCCGGCCGGGACGTTCTCCGGCGCCGCGACCGGAAGCCGCCGCGGGCCGCCGAGATACGCCGCCTGCCCGTATAATCCGACGACGCTACCGAACCCATGGCCCCGTCAGGGTCCTTGACCGTGGCTCCTGCGCTTCGGGAGGTTGGCATGAACGCATCGACGACGACTCGGAGACCATCGCGCCGGGTGTCGGCCGGAGCGATGGCGGTCGGGGCCTGGTTGCTTCTGATGCCGGCAATCGCGGCCGCGCAGCCCGAGACGGGCCAGGCGGACCGGTTCCAGATCGAGGAAGCCACCATCGAGGGCATTCACCAGGCCATCCAGGACGGTCGGATCAGTTGTCAGGGGCTGGTGCAAGCCTACGTCGACCGGGCTCGCGCCTACAACGGCGCCTGCACGCGGCTCGTCACCCTCGACGGCGCGCCCGTCGCGTCCGCGAGCGGCCCGGTTCGCGCCGGCGCGCCGGTGCAGTTCCCCACGTCCACCGTCCCCGTCTCGAGCATCCTGCCCGACCTCGACCGGTATGCGGGCATCCCGCTCGACCTCGGGAGAATGGAGCCCACCCTCTCCGACCCCACCGTGCAGGCGCAGTACGGCATGGTCGCGGGCGTCCCGAACGCGGGTCAGGTCAACGCGTTGAGCACGCTCAACCTGCGTGGCGAGCGATCCGTGAGCTGCCCCGGCGCGTGCGACGCGCACCCCGAGACGGGGGAGATTCCCGCGGACTGCCCCGCCGCCTGCGACGCCTTCCGGCGCCAGCCGGACGCGCTCGAGCGGGCGGTGGAGCTGGATGCGCGGTACGGCCCGGATCCGGATCTCGCGGCGATGCCGATGTACTGCATTCCCCTGGGGTTCAAGGACGTCTACGACACGAAGGACATGCGGACGACGACGGCGGCGGACATCGACTTCGCGATGGACGCGCCCCCCGCCGACGCGACCATCGTCGAGCGGCTGCGGTCGAAGGGCGCCATCGTCTACGCCAAGGCCAACGCGACCGAGTTCAACGGCGGCGTCGGCAACCCCGGCGGGCCCGCCGCCGCGACCGCCCGGTACCTGGGCTATGCGGAGCGGAGCACGTGGGGCGGGCAGGCCTGCAACCCCTACGACACCGAGCGCTCGCCGCGGGGCTCGAGCTCCGGGTCGGGCGTCGCGGTCTCGGCCAACCTCGTCACCTGCGCCTTCTGCGAGCAGACGGGAGGGTCGTGCAAGGGGCCGGCGTCGCGCAACGCCACCGTCAGCCTGCTGACGACCAAGGGGCTGATCCCCTACGGCGGCGCCGTCGGGTCGAACCCCCTGGTGGACCGCGCAGGCATCAACTGCCGCACCGTCCGCGACGCCGCCCTCGTGCTGGACGCCCTCGTCGACCCCGCCCTGGGCTACTTCGATTCCCGGGACATCTACACCGCGGTACCGGAGGCGCTGGTCTCCGACGAGCCCTACGCCGGCTTCGTCGTCGGCGAGGTGCCCGGCGACGGGGGAGAGCAGCCGCTGGCCGGCATGCGCATCGGCATCGTGCGCGAGTACATGGTCAAGCACACCTTGAACGATGCGGCGATCAGCGACCGGATCGACGACGAGATCAAGACCGTCCTCCGGGACCGGCTCGGGGCGGCCCTCCTCGAGTCGCGGGATGCGCTCCATCCCGACGATCCCGACGTGCCCGACATGGACTACACGTTCCAGGACGCGCTGGCCGAGATCCTGCCGATCCACATGCCCGAGTACTTCTCCAAGACTCGCGACGGCGCCCTCGAGTTCGCGGTGCCGGACCACGACGTCACGTCGAAGCGCTACCTCGTCCAGCTCGCGGAAGGCCGCGCGTCCCTCGCGGCCAACCTGAACCTGCGCCGCGTGACCCTCTCGCCCGCGACGCGGGCCTTCGGCTTCCACATCGACCAGTACCTCGCCCGCCGCGGCGACGAGCGGGTCACCGACATGGCGAGCCTCGACGCCAACACGAAGTACTTCTCGGCCGCGGCCGAGGCGGGCTCGGCGAACTGGGCCGCCCTCGAGGACGTGCGCTCGGCCGGCAACACCGAGCGCATGCAGATGCGCGCGGTCATGCAGCTCGTGCTGGCCAAGGTGATGCGCGAGAACCGTCTCGACGTGCTCGTGAACCCCGAGAACACCCTGCCCCACCAGAAGGTGGGCGGGCCGAGCGAGCCCACCGTCAACGGCCGCGGCGCGTCGGGGTCGACGCAGACCATCACCGCCCTCATCGGCGCGCCCGAGATCATCGTGCCGGCCGGGTTCAACGACGTCGTCTACGAGCCCCGCTACGTCCTGAACGCGGCCGGCGACGGCTACGACGCCGTCCCCGGCTACGAGCCGTCGCGGCTGGACACCCCGCTGCCCATCAGCATGATGTTCTGGGCCGGCCCCGGCGACGAGGCCGCGGTGCTGAGGGCGGCGTCCGCCTACGAGGCGGCGACCCGGCACCGCGTGCCGCCGCCCGACTTCGGCCCGCTTGCCGACCAGCGGTAGGAGTCTGCGCTGTACAACGGTGTGGACTCCTGGCGGGTTGGTTGGGCGCCCGGCGGAGCCGCAGGCGACGACGGGCGGGCGAGGAGTCGCCGTAGGACGGCGCGGACTCCTGGCGGGTTGGTTTGGCGCCAAGCGGAGCCGCATCGCGACCTTGCGGTCGCGTTCGGCGACGATTGGCGGGCCAGGGACCGGCCGGGATTCCCGCTGCGTTCAGACCGGCGTGGCTGCGCAGTCCGACCTCGAGGTCGGTCGCGGCCCACGAGCGGGTGCTGCCGAAGGGCAACGACCACCGAGCCTCCCTCGACGACGGTGGCGGCACATCGGCCGGCGGCAACCACGGCTGTAACCGCGCGGCCAGTCTGCGAGTTCCGGGCGCCGACGCGGTCCCAGTGAACGGGCGGGGACCGCGCCCGAGCCGTGGTATAAGGGCGGCACGGGCGGACACGGGAGCGTGCAGGCGCCGGGCGACGGCGCCGGGGGGCTCGGATCATGCCGAAGGGAACTCGCGTCGGAGTTGGCGGAGCGCGCCGGCGGGTACGGGCCCTGCTCCGGGCGGCCGCGGGCCTGATGGTGGTGACGGGCGGCTCGATCGTCGGACCGGGTGTCGTCGACGGTGCGGCGCAGGCACCCGCCGCCGACGGGGGCTTCACGGCCGAGCAGGCCGCGGCCGGGTGGACGGACTACGTGCGGCAGTGCGGGGAGTGCCACGGGGAGGGGCTGGACGGGGCGGAGGCGCCGGCCCTGCGCGGGGTCGACTTCCTGAACGGCTGGGCCGGGCAGACGACGGACGAGCTGTTCGCGTACGTCCGCGACGAGATGCCGCCCGGGCTCGGGGGCTCGCTCGGCACCGAGGTCTACCTGAACCTGGTCGCGTACATCCTCGACGCGAACGGGGCCCGGCCCGGCGACGCGCCGCTGACGGCCGAGACGGCGGTGCCGATCGGCGACGCCGCGGACATCGCCGAGGCGCGGCGGGCCGCGGACGCGGGCGAGGCGCCGCGGCGCCGGCCGACGCGGTTCGTCAACCGCGCGGTCGAGCAGCCCCTGACCCTGGTCACCGACGCCATGCTGCAGGACCCGCCACCGGGCGACTGGCTGAGCTGGCGGCGGACCCGCGACGGCCACGGCTACAGCCCCCTCGACCAGATCACGCGCGACAACGTCGACGATCTGCGGCTGGCCTGGGTGCTCGCGATCCGCGAGGGGAACCACCAGACCGCGCCGCTGGTGCACGACGGGGTGATGTTCCTGGCCAGTCCCGGGGACGTGGTGCAGGCCATAGACGCGGTCACCGGCGACGTCATCTGGCAGTACCGCTCGCCGCTGCCCGAGGACGCGCCGCAGCGGGCGCCCACCCGGACCCTGGCCCTCCACGGCGACCGGGTGTTCCTCGCCACCGCCGATGCCGCGCTCGTCGCCCTCGACGCCAGGACCGGCGAGGAGGTGTGGCGGACGGTCAAGGCGGACTACACGCAGGGCTTCCGCCAGAACGCCGGGCCGGTGATCGCCGACGGCGTCGTCGTCACCGGCACCAACGGGTGTCAGCGCTACAAGGCGCAGACCTGCTTCATCACGGGGCACGATCCCGACACCGGCCGCGAGCTGTGGCGGACGTCGACCATCGCCCTCCCCGGCGATCCCAACGACGCCTCGTGGGGCGACACGCCGCCGTACCTCCGGGCGGGCGGCGACCAGTGGATTCCCGGCAGCTACGACCCCGAGCTCGGCCTCTACTACATCGGCACCGCGCAGGCGAAGCCGTGGGTGGCGGCGAGCCGCGGCATGACGACCCGGCAGGACGCGCTCTACACCAACTCGACGCTGGCCCTGCATCCGCGGACGGGGCAGGTGGAGTGGTACTTCCAGCACGCGCCGGGCGAGACCCTCGACCTCGACATCGTCTACGAGCGCGTGCTCGTGGACGCCGACGGCGAGAAGTGGCTCTTCACGATCGGCAAGGACGGCATCCTCTGGAAGCTCGACCGGCGCACCGGGGCGCTGGTCGACCTGCGAGAGACGGTCTACCAGGACGTCTTCGAGTCCATCGACCGGACCACCGGCGAGCTGACCTACCGGCCGGACATCCGCGACGCCGACGTCGGCGACCGGGTGCCCGCCTGTCCCAGCCTGCTCGGCGGGCACAACTGGCAGGCTTCCGCGTATCACCCCGGCGCCGGCGCCCTCGTCATTCCCCTCCACCAGGCCTGCATGTACCTGACGGGCCGCGAGGTGGAGTTCGTCGAGGGGGGCGGCGGCGCGGCCGGCCGGTCCGAGTACCTCGAGATGCCGGGCTCGAACGGCAACGTGGGGAAGCTGGCCGCCTACGACGTGCGGACGATGGACGAGCTGTGGAGCCGCGAGCAGCGGGCCGCGTTCCTGACGTCGACGCTGACCACGGCGGGCGGCCTCGTCTTCGCGGGCGACGCCGACCGCTACTACCGGGCGTTCGACATCGGGACGGGGGAGGTCCTCTGGGAGACGCGCCTCGGGGCGAAGGCGCACGGCTATCCCATCACCTACGAGGCGGCCGGCCGGCAGTTCATCGCGGTGCCGGCGGCGCTGGGGGGCGCGTTCCGCAGCCTGACGGCGACCCTCACGCCGGAGATCTTCCAGCCGGAGGGGGGCAACGCGCTCTACGTCTTCGCGCTGCCGGAGTGACGCGGCGGGACCGTCGACTGACGACAGTTCGGCTATTCGACGATGCCCAGCCACCGGGGGATGGAGCCTCGTTGCGCGAGCACCTCGTTTGTGCACACGGCACGGTCGCGATGGTCCATGCCGCTGTCGCCGACGAGACGACCCGGTACCGGCCCCCGCACTTCATCATCCGAGACCGTTTCCGGACGCGTACCTGTCCGGCAAGATGAAGATGCACCCCTGCAGCGGGTTGTCAGATCTACGGTCCAGGGCGTGGTAGCGTGATAGGATGTAGCGCCCTGAGAAGCGACGTGAGGGTTGGACGCGTTCGTGCCTGCGGTTTGTTGGGACGGCGCGTCGTCGATATCCAGGGATCACAGGGGTCGTAGATGTCGGAAGTTCACGGCTGCGCGGTGATCCCGTCTCGCGACCGCGTGGTACAGGTCAAGGTCCACAGTGAGTAACGGAGTCTCCGGCGACACGACCTCCAGGAGGACGGCGTCCGTGAGTCCGAGCCGCGGGAACGCCGTGGTGCGAGAAGCGTCGGCGCTGGCGACCACGATTTCCGTGCTGTTCTCGATCAGGAGTCTGAGCGTCTTGAAGAACTGGGAGCGTTCCGGTTCCTGATGCTGTGCGAGCAGATTGGAGGCTTCCGTCAACGTGTTGGGGGTGACGCGGACAGCACCGGCTGTATTGGGTTCAGTGGCGGATCCAGGCGACATGGTGCCGGCAATCTGCTGGACCAGGCCGTCGTAGTCGTCCTCCTGGAAGCTCTTCAGCCGCTTGTGCTTGGCGATCAGGTGACGGCCAGTCGCGCCGACAATGAGCAGCACGAGCAGATTGGCGTCGATGAACCAACCGGTCGGCATGGTCAGTCCGCCGACTTCAGAGTGCGATGCTTGACGGAGATGACGCGGCCCGACTGATCGTCGACGTTGACGATCTTGTAGGACCGTCGCACGTTCCGGCCGGGACTCAGCCCCGGCGCGATGAGGTCGAGTTTGTTCATCGTACCGGTCGGTCGCAGGAAGCTGAGCGTAATCGCCCACACATCCGATGCGTCATCGAACTCCACCTCCTCGAGGGCGATGTAGCTGATCTCGTCTTCGGCGAAAACATCGGCCACGTACTTCCTGGCCGTGTGCGCTGCTTCCTTGACGTCCATGACGAATGTGGTCTCCCCAAGGCTGCTCTGTATATTCTACGAGATTCCGCTACGGATGATATCACCCGGATCCGGCGGACGGGCGGTTCGGATCGCGTGCCCGACTGGATTCTCACGACTCAAGGTCGACGATGAGGCTCTCCTGGAACGAGATCCGGGCGCGGGCCGCCGACTTCGCCCGTGAATGGGCCGATGCCGCGTACGAGAAGGGCGAGACTCAGAGCTTCTACAACGAGTTCTTCGAGATCTTCGGCGTCCGACGGCGCACCGTGGCGCGGTACGAAGAGCACGTCCCGCGGCTCGACGACACCTCCGGTTTCATCGATCTGTTCTGGCCGGGCGTCCTGCTCGTCGAGCAGAAGAGCGCCGGGCGCGACCTGACCGCCGCACGTGATCAGGCCGGCGGCTACTTCGACGCGCTCCCGGAGCGCGACCGTCCCCGCTACCAGCTTCTCTGCGACTTCCAGACGTTCGAGCTTCTCGACCGAGACGAACGCGAGGAGACCCGCTTCGCCCTCGCCGACCTGCCGCGGCATGTCGAGAAGTTCGGGTTCATCATCGGCGTGCAGCGCCGGACGTTCCGCGACCAGGACCCGGTCAACATCGAGGCGTCGGAGTTGATCGCGCACTTGCACGACGCACTGAAGGCGTCGGGCTACGACGGCCACGACCTGGAGCTGTTCCTGGTGCGGACTGTCTTCTGCCTGTTCGCCGACGACACGGGCATCTTCGAGCCGCGCGACATCTTCCTCCAGTTCATCGAGGAGCGTACGGCCGCGGACGGCGCGGACCTCGGCGCTTGGCTCATGCAGCTCTTCGAGGTGTTGAACACGCCAGTCAGCCGACGTCAGCGGGCGCTCGACGAGGACCTTGCGCGCTTCCCACACGTGAACGGCGAGCTATTCGCGGACCGCGTCCGACCGCCTGCCTTCGACACGGCGATGCGCGCCGCGCTGCTCGATGCGGGACGGTTCGACTGGACGGCGATCTCGCCGGCCATCTTCGGCGCACTGTTCCAGTCGGTCATGGAGCCGGCCGACCGCCGCGCCCAGGGGGCGCACTACACGACCGAGAAGAACATCCTGAAGGTGATCGAACCGCTCTTCCTCGACAACCTGCGGGCTGAGCTCCGGCGGCTCCAGAGGCGCCGGGACGGTCGCAGCATGGCGGATCTGCGGAGGTTCCAGCAGAAGCTCGGGTCGCTGCGTCTGTTCGACCCGGCCTGCGGTTGCGGCAACTTCCTGATCATCGCCTACCGGGAATTGCGCACGCTGGAGATCGACGTGCTGCGGGAGATGGCGTCGCGCAAGGACGCCACGCAGCTCGAGCTCGTGGTGGAAGTGAAGTCCGTCGTCGAGGTGGATCAGTTCTACGGCATCGAGATCGGCGAGTTCCCGGCCCGCATCGCCGCCACCGCGCTTTGGATGATGGACCACATCATGAACAACCGGCTGAGCCTGGAGTTCGGCCAGACCTACGCGCGGATTCCCATCGAGAAGTCGCCGCACATCCGCCACGCCGACGCCCTGGAGATCGACTGGGCCGACGTGCTGCCGCCCGACGAATGCTCGTACGTCTTCGGTAATCCGCCGTTCGTCGGGGCCAAGTACCAATCGCCCGAGCAGCGGGCGCAGGTGCGCCGCGTTGCCGCGCTCGGCGGCAGCGGGGGGACGCTCGATTACGTCGCGGCGTGGTTCATCCGTGCCGGCGACTACGCGCGTCGGGCCCAGTCCGGAGACGGAGCGAAGCCGCCGCGCATCGGCTTCGTGGCGACCAACTCGATCACGCAGGGCGAGCAGGTGGCGCAGCTCTGGCCGCTGCTGCTCGACCGTCGCCGCCTGGAGATTGCCTTCGCTCACCGCACGTTCGCGTGGGGTTCGGACGCGCGTGGCAAGGCGCACGTGCACGTGGTCATCATCGGGCTCGACGCAGTCGAGCACGCACCACGGGACCGGCGGCTGTTCGCCTACGGGCACCTTGACGGCGAGCCGCTGGAGAGCGGACACGCAGGCATCACGCCCTACCTGTTCGACGGCGGCGCCTTGGCCAATCCGCATCTCGTCGTTCGCAAGGAAAGGCGGCCCATCAACGGCTTGAGGCAACTGATCATCGGGTCGAAGCCGATCGATGACGGGCAGTACATCTTCGGGGCCGAGGAACGCTCGGCGTTTCTCGAGGCAGAGCCGGAGGCGGCGCCGCTGCTGCGGCCCTTCGTCGGCTCCCGCGAATATCTCCAGGGCGGCGACCGCTGGATTCTCGCCCTCCACGATGCGTCGCCCGGCACGCTGGCCGGGCTGCCTCTCGTTCGCGAGCGGATCGCCGCCGTCCGTACCTACCGCCGGTCCCGCGAGAGCAAACCGACCCAGCGGCTCGCGGAGACGCCGACGCTGTACCACGTCAACGTCGTGCCCTTCGCCCCGTTCCTGGTGATTCCGAAGGTCAGTTCCGAACGCCGGGAGTACGTGCCGATTGGCTGGCTCGAACCCCCGACCGTGCCCAGCGACCTCGTCTTCGTCTTGCAGGACGCGACGAAGCCCGTCTTCGCTCTCCTGACTTCCGCCATGCACATGGCGTGGCTGAGCTACTTCGGCGGGCGGCTGAAGAGTGACTATCGCTACTCCATCGGTCTCGTCTACAACACCTTCCCGCTGCCACCCGGCTTCGCGGATGCGGACACGTCGGCCTTGGAGCCGCTTGCACAGGCCGTACTCGATGCCCGCGCCGCACATCCCGAAGCGACGCTGGCGGACCTGTACGACCCGGACCTGATGCCGCCGAACCTCCGGAGAGCCCATCACGCGCTGGATCGCGCCGTCGATCGCCTCTACCGCCGGAAACGCTTCACGTCGGAGCGTGAACGCGTCGAGTACCTGTTCGCGTTGTACGAGCGCATGCGAGCGCCGCTCGCTACCGCGGCTGCGAAGCCGAGAGCACGGCGTCGCGCACGGCAACGAAACGCCTAGCGCAGCTCGGACTCTCGGATGTGCCCGGGTTGCGGTGGCAGGTCCGTTGCGTTCCGGAGCTTGGCGGGGTAGAGTGGTCCGGTAACCATTTCGCATCGTCTGGTGCCGGCACAATGTCCAATACCTACGGCGACCCGGCGGTTCTCGTCAGCGTGCTCGCTATGCGCGAGCAGGTGGAGGCACTCCGCCCGCAGTACGAGGCCGCAGCAAGGGCAATTGAGCACCTCACGGCCCTGAATGACAGCGTTGAACAGAGCCTCGCCGCGGCGCGCGCTGTCGACCTCGCGGCGGAGCGTAGCGTCGGCGCGATCTACGGCAGCGACCTTGCCGAGGCTGCGAGAGCAAGCATCGGGAACATTGAGCACCTCACGGCTCTGAATGACAGCGTTGAGCAGAGCCTCGCCGCGGCGCGCGCTG
This sequence comes from Vicinamibacterales bacterium, assembly GCA_965215105.1. Taxonomy (GTDB): domain Bacteria; phylum Acidobacteriota; class Vicinamibacteria; order Vicinamibacterales; family UBA8438; genus JAJEEA01. The sequence goes on along the minus strand of OZ244051.1, from coordinate 1,919,593 downwards.
TCGACCTCGCGGCGGAGCGTGACGTCGGCGCGATCTACGGCAGCGACCTTGCCGAGGCTGCGAGAGCAAGCATCGGGAACATTGCGGCGAACATCGAGGCTCTCAAGGCGAACATCGACAGTCGCTACGGCATCGACCTTGGCGCCGTGAGGGGGAGCCTCATGGCGAACCACGACATCGGCCTTGATGCCGTGAAGGCGAGCCTCGCAGCAGCGCATAATATCGATCTTGAGGCGATGAGGGCGGGCTTCGCTGGGGGGCTTGCCGTCGACCTTGAGGCCGCGAGTGCGAGCCTTGCTGCGGTGCACGATTTCGATCTAGCTGCGATGAGAGCGAGCCTAGCTGGGTCCTACGGCATTGACCTTGCTGCCGTCAAGGAGAGTCTCGCTTCGGTGCACGGTATCGACTTCGACGACTTGACGTGGCCTGAAGAGCTACCGAGCAGCGCTGCCGGTGATGCGGAACATCTCGATGGTCTTGGCGGCACCTCCACGAACACACCGGCTGAGGCGCGGGATCGTGCTGACGGTGGCACGTCACGCAAGGCTTGGCGTGTGAGACGTGCTTGGGAGGTCCTCCAGGTGCTGTTGACAGTTGACAACTTCCTCGGTGATCCGGCAGTGACGGCCTTACGGGAAGCTGCTGGAGGCGCATCGCAGGCAGCGCAGGAGGTGCTGCTTTTCCTGTGGCTCGCCACCATCGCCCAAGTTCCGAGTCCGCCGCCAGTTCCGGCCATACCCGTACCGGAGACGCACACGACGCCTGTGACGGTCGATGAAGGCTCATTGATGGACTCCGACCGATTGGCAGAGCGTCAACCGGTGACCCCGAAGAATGGACTCGGCATGATCGACCGAGACGAGGAATCATCGGACGGCAAGGGATGCGACGGTAGCCAGTGACTTCCTCCAGCCACCCGCTTCGCCCGGCGGCGGAACACGTTGGCTGGCAACGGAAGTGGCTCAGGCTGCGGTGACCGGATTGATGGCGCTGGACGGCTCGACCCGCGGGCCGGGTGCCCCGTCGCGGCGGCGTAGGCTGCGGGGCGAACGGAGGTCTTCAGGGCTGAGCAGGCCGCGGCGGGGTGGACGGAGTACGCGTGGCAGCCCGGGGAAGTGCCACGGCGAAGAGCCGGACGGGAGGGAGGTTCCGGCCCCTCGCGGGGTCGACTTCCTGAACGGCTGGGCGGGTCGGACGACGGACGAGCTGTTGGCGCACGTGCGGGACGAGATGCCGCCGGGCCTCGGGCTCGCTCGGCGCCCAAGTCTACGTGAACTTGGTCGCATATATCTTGGACGCGAACGGGGTCCGGCCCGGCGACGCGCCGCTGACGGCCGACGCGGCGGTCGTGATCGGCGGCGCGGCGGACATGGCCAAGGCACAGGGGGCGAGGCTCCGCCGCGGCGGCCGACCCGGCTTGTCAACGGGGCGGTCGAGCGGCACCTGACCCCGTGACCGACGCTGCTCCCGGAGCCACCTTGGGCGACTGGCTGAGTTGGTGGCGGACCCGCGATGGCCACGGCTACAGCCCCCTCGACCAGATCCTCGCTGTCCGCGAGGGGAACCACCAGGGGGCACCGCCCGCGCACGAGGGGGTGATATTTCCTGGCCAGCCCGGGCGACGTGGCAGGCGATCGATGCGGCCGCCGGCGAAGGGTATCGCTCGCGGTGCAGAAACAGGTGGTCATGCTCCACGCTCGGCCAGGCGTTCGACAAACCGGACCAGAGACGCGAAAGCCGGGTGGTCGAAGTTCCACCGACCCTGTTTCGCACCCTCTCCCACGCGCGCTACAGGATCGGGGCCACCAGCGAGCCATGCGTGCGCGAACGACTTGTCGCGGTTCGTCGATGCCAGGGCATCGCTGTCCTCGAGGCAGGTGAGATACCGTTCGACGCAGTCGCCGGCCGGCGTCTCGGCCAGAGACCGGACGCACAGCGTCTCGAGAGCGCCTCGCCCTTGAGCGTCGGGAATGATCAAGATGCCGACGTCGGGAGGTCCATCCGAGAAGTCTCCATGACGGCCTGGGGCCTGAAGGCCCGCTTTGCCCACCGCGTCGCGGACGCTGGCCCAAGCGGCGCCGCCATCAGTGTCAGCGTCCCGCACGACTCCAACGGCGCGCAGCGCGACCCCCCGTTTGGTCGCATCCTTGAGGATGGCAAGTATGCGCGACTGGAATTGGGTCCGTCCTCCCGCCTCGACGACCTGCACCATCGGCGCCAAGTCGCCCAGGCAGTGATTCTTCAGGGCGTCGAAGAGGTTCGATTCGTCCTTGCCTTCCACCAGCAGGAGACGTTCGCACTCGACCCGGAATTGGTCGCGGCCGGACGGCGTCATCGCAGATCCAGGTTGATGTCGCGGGCGGCCTCGAGGGTCTCACCGCAATAGGTCACGGCGCGCACCTTGTCGCCATGACGGGAGAGAGCATGGACCGCAAGTTGGTCGTGATCGTCCATGAAGGTGTCGAGCGCAGCGTCGATACACTCTCGACTGTGGGTCGTCGCGAAGATCTGAACGTCGAACTCGCCGGTCATTGCCTGCACCTGGCGCCACAACTTCGGCAGGACGAGGTGGTGCAAACCGTTCTCGATCTCGTCGATCACGACGAGCCCGCCCTTGTAGCGGTGAAAAGCAACGAAAAGGCGAAACAGGCGGGTCATGCCGCCGCCCAAGGATTGCAGCGGCAGCCTTTCGTCTTCCGTGGTCGTTGCGAGGATGAACGGCTTGCCGTTGTGATCCGTGATGACTTCCACGTCGATGAGGAGTGGCAGGAGAAGGCGGAGCGTGCTCTTGACGTAGTCCTTGCGTCCCTGGGCGACCAGCGCCGAGAAGTGGTTGATGGTCTCCTCGTCCATGTCCATGGAGAACCAGGGCAGTTGAATGACCGCCGGCCGGTGATTGGCGGGACGATCGATGGTCGGCAAGATGAAGACGCCCTCGCCCGGCCCCTCGGCCAAGATGCCGTGCTCGCCGCCCGCTTCATTACCGTTGAGCCAGACCCTGAGCCGTCCTTGGGGCGGAACGGGCCACGTTGGCCCTGTTGCCGCCGCCGGCTTCGCAGACGGGGCAACCCGTTCGTCGGAGTCTACGGTTCCTGCACCACCCACGGTCGGCATTCGTTCGAACGTTGCCCTCCATCGGTGTACTTCGCCGTGTTCCGTGCCGGCGAGTTCGAGCGCGCTATCGCGAACCAGACGGGCGACCGGGTCAACTACGCTGCGCACCGACCGCTGGACGTGGGCGTTCCACGGCAATATTGGCGTGAAACGGCCGTTGAACAACCAGATCGCTTCGGCGAGCGAAGTCTTGCCTGCCCCGTTCGGCCCGGTGATGAGGTTCACCCCGGCGAGGCGCTCCAGATGAACCCCGTCGATTCCCCGATAATGGACCGCGCGGAACGACTCAAGATGACTCATGGCCAGCGACGCGGGATTATATTTCAAGTGGGGTCCCGGCGCGAACGGATGAATGGGCAAACAGCGTCAAGGGCTCATGCGCCAGGAACTGGAGCGGGTCGTTAGCGGCCACTTCACCGCCGCCGTGAGTCATGGGGGATCGGAGCGCGAACTGGCCGGGGCATCGCGAGTCGGCTTCGAGGGCTCGTTTTTCCGGCTACAATGGGGGGGCGACGGGGGAGGCGCAACGGGACTGGAAGACTGCAAGTCGTTTTTTGTGAGTTGTTTACGAGGATCATGCGACGTTGGCCCTGTCGGGGTGACGCGGCGCGCGGCCGCAGCGTCTTGATTGCTCGGCCCATGCGATGCCCGCCGCTGGGTGACGCCGGCGGAGTCGACGGCGCAAGGGGCGCTGACGATCTCGCGGCACGCACGTGCCGGCCGACGGTGCCCGGGGAGTTGTGAATCATGCCGAGAGAAGCTGGCGTCGAGGGCGGCGGTCTGCGTCGGTTGGTGGCGGCGGTAGTCCGGGCGGCGGCGGCCGGCGTGATCGTGCTGGCCGGCTCGGCCGGCGGACCGGGTGTCGGCATCGCGGCGGCGCAGCCCCAGGCGGCGGACGGGGGCTTCACGGCCGACCAGTCCGCGGCGGGATGGGCGGTGTACGGCCGGCAGTGCGGCGAGTGCCACGGGCAGGGGCTGTTCGGGGCGGAGGCGCCGGCCCTGCGCGGGGTCGACTTCCTGAACGGCTGGGCCGGGCAGACGACGGACGAGCTGTTCACGTACCTGCGCGACGAGATGCCCCCCGGCCTCGGCGGCTCGCTCGCCGACGGGGTCTACCTGGACCTCGTCGCCTACATCCTCGACATGAACGGCGCCCGCCCCGGCGACGCGCCGCTGACGGCCGACGCGGCGGTCACCATCGGCGACGCCGCGGACATCGCCGAGGCCGAACGGGCGGCGCGCGAGGGCGACCGGCCGCGCCGGCGGTCGACGCGGTTCGTCAACCGGGAGGTGCCGCACGACCTGGCCCCGGTCACGGACGCGCTCCTCGCGGACCCGCCGCCGGGCGACTGGCTGAGCTGGCGGCGGACCCGCGACGGCCACGGCTACAGCCCCCTCGACCAGGTGACGCGCGACAACGTCGACGAGCTGCGGCTCGCGTGGGTGCTCGCGATCCGGGAAGGGAACAATCAGACCACGCCGCTGGTGCACGACGGCGTGATGTTCCTCGCCAATCCCGGGAACGTCGTCCAGGCGATTGACGCGGTCACCGGCGAGGTCATCTGGCAGTACCGGTCGCCGCTGCCCGAGGACGCGGTGCGGTGGGGCGCCACCCGCACCCTCGCCCTCTACGGCGACAAGCTCTTCCTCGCCACCTACGACGCCGCTCTCGTCGCCCTCGACGCGGCGACCGGGGCCGAGGTCTGGCGCACCGTGAAGGCGGACCACACGCAAGGGTTCATGCAGTTCGGCGGTCCCGTCGTCGCCGACGGCGTCGTGGTGACCGGCATCAACGGGTGCGAGCGCTACAAGGAGCAGACCTGCTTCATCACCGGGCACGACCCCGACACCGGCGAGGAGCTGTGGCGCACGTCGACCATCGCGCTGCCCGGCGACCCGAACGACGCGTCGTGGGGCGACACGCCGCCGTACCTTCGGGCCGGCGGCGACCTGTGGATTCCCGGCAGCTACGACGCGGAGCTCGGCCTCTTCTACATCGGCACCGCGCAGGCCAAGCCGTGGGTGGCGGCGAGCCGCGGCATGACGACGCGGCAGGACGCGCTCTACACGAACTCGACGCTGGCCCTCGACCCGCGGACGGGGCAGGTGGAGTGGTACTTCCAGCATGCGCCGGGCGAGACCCTCGACCTCGACATCGTCTACGAGCGGGTGCTCGTCGACGCCGACGGCGAGCGGTGGCTCTTCACCATCGGCAAGGACGGCATCCTCTGGAAGCTCGACCGGCGGACGGGCGCCTTCGTCGACCTGCGCGAGACGGTTTACCAGGACGTCTTCCAGTCGATCGACCGCACCACGGGACGGCTCGAGTACCGGCAGGACATCCACGACGCCGGCGTCGGCGACCGCGTGCCCGCCTGTCCCAGCCTGCTCGGCGGGCACAACTGGCAGGCGTCGGCCTACCACCCCGGGGCCGGCGCCCTCGTGATCCCGCTGCACCAGGCCTGCATGTTCCTGACCGGCCGCGAGGTGGAGTTCGTCGACGGCGGCGGGGGAGAGGCGGGCCGGTCGGAGTTCATCGAGATGCCCGGCTCGAACGGCAACGTGGGCAAGCTGGCCGCCTACGACGTGCGGACGATGGACGAGCTGTGGAGCCACGATCAGCGGGCCGCGTTCCTGACGTCGACGCTGACGACGGCGGGCGGCCTCGTCTTCGCGGGCGACGCCGACCGCTATTACCGGGCGTTCGACGTCCGGACGGGGGAGGTCCTCTGGGAGACCCGCCTCGGGGCCAAGGCGCACGGCTATCCCATCACCTACGAGGCGGGCGGCCGGCAGTTCATCGCGGTGCCGGCGGCGCTGGGGGGTGCGTTCCGCAGCCTGACGGCGACCCTCACGCCGGAGATTTTCCAGCCGGAGGGGGGCAACGCGCTCTACGTCTTCGCCCTGCCGGAGTGAACGCGGCTGGATTCGGACGATGGGGGTGAGAGGATGAAGCCTGCCAGGGTCGTCGCAGTTTGCGCGCTGCTCGTCATCGTCGTCGTGACCGGCCACGCCCAGGGTACGCAGGAAGGCGAGCCGCCCCGGGAGACCATCGTCTACAGCAGCATCCAGCCCGCCAACTGGGACCTGTACCTCTTCGACAGCCCCGGCTCGGAGCCGCGGCGGCTGACGACGGACCCCGGCCTGGACTACAACGGCGTCATCTCGCCCGACGGGCGCTGGGTGGTGTTCACCTCCGAGCGGACCGGCAGCCCCGACCTCTACGTGCTCGACCTGCACGGCGACGCCGCGCCGCGGCCGCTGGTCGAGGGCCCCGCCATGGAGGACGCGGCGGACATCTCGCCGGACGGTCGGCGGCTGCTCTTCGTCAGCACGCGGGACGGCAACGCCGACGTCTTCGAGATGCCGTTCCGGCCCGAGGACCCGGCCGCGGCGGGCGAGGCGCGGAACCTGACGCGGCACGCGGCGGGAGACTACAACCCCGCGTTCTCGCCCGACGGCACGCGCATTCTCTTCTCCAGCAGCCGCGATACCGCGGTGGCGACGAGCACGGGGGCGAGCCCGGGGCCGACCTACCTCGCCAGCGAGCTGTACGTGATGCGGTCGGACGGGACTGGCGTGCGGCGGCTCACGCGGCACGAGCGCTGGGACGGCGCCCCGGCGTGGGCGCCCGACGGCCGGGCCGCCTTCTTCTACTCGCAGCGGGACGGCGAGTCGCGCGTCTACCGCACCGGAGTCGACGACGCCGCCGGCTCGGACCGCACCGGTGACGACGGGGCCGCGGGCTCGGACCGCACCGCCGTCGACGGGGCCGCGGGCTCGGAGTCCGTCGGCGCCGCCCCCGAGCCGATCTCCGCGGCCGCCGAGCCCGGCGGGGCGGAGCCCGCCAGGTCTGAGCCTGCCGGCGCCGGCCCCGAGCCGATCTCCTCCGCGGACGAGGCCGCGCTGTCGCCAACCCTTGGCCCCGATGGACGGCTCGCCTTCACGGCGCAACGCGACGGCTGGTGGACGCTCGTCTCCACCCGACCCGACGGGTCCGACCCCCGGGTTGAGAGCGACGCCGCCCGCGACTACTGGGCACCGGCCTACGATCCCGCCTCGGGCCGCCTCCTCGCCCACGGGCCGGGACCGGTCGCGGACGCGTCCGTGTTCGAGAGCGACGCCCCGGGCGAGTTCCTCGTCCACCCGCCGCTCCCCGTCGACATGCCCGACCGCAGCGTGTCGCTCGTCGGCATCCGCGGCTACCTGCCCGCCGTCGATCCCACCTCGGGCGAGGTCGCCACCAGCGAGGCGTTCGCCCGCCTCGTCGCGTCCCGGCCCGACGGCAGCGGCAAGCGCGTCATCCACGACCTCGCCGGGGGGGCGGACCGCTACCGGGGCCCCGACTCCGCCTGGGGGCCCTCCTGGTCGAAGGACGGCCGCTGGCTCGCGTTCATCGTCGGGCCGCCCTTCGCCTCGGACGCGGTGGACGTGGACATCTGGAAGATCCGCAGCGACGGCACGAGCCTCGTGAGCCTGACGCCCGACTCGGACGCCAACGACGCCCTGCCCGACTTCTCGCCGGACGGCCGCCGCATCGTCTTCCGCAGCCGTCGCGGCGGCAACGCCGACATCTACCTGATGAACGCGGACGGCGGCGACGTGCGGCGCCTCACGCACCACGAGGCCACCGACACCATGCCCGCGTTCTCCTCGGCCGGCGACCGCATCGCGTTCACGTCGCTGCGGGACGGGAACTTCGAGCTCTACACCGTCGCCATCGACGAGGACGGCCGGGCGGGGCCGCCCGAGCGCCTCACCACGAGCCCCGGCCACGACATGCACCCCCGGTTCTCGCCCGACGACGAGTGGGTGCTCTTCACCTCCCAGCGCGCCGAGCTCGGCGACGAGCTGCCCCTGCTGCGGGTCGTCTTCCAGCCCCAGCCCTACGGCGAGCTGCACGCCGTCCGCCTCTCGGACCGCACGGTGGTCCGGCTGACCCACAACAAGTGGGAGGACGGCCCCACCGCGTGGGTCCGGGACGTGCCGGGTTTCGACTGACGATCCCGCCCGGTGGCGGCGCGTTCCCGGCGCGCCGCCGGGTGATCCGGCCAGACGGGGACGGCGGCAGGCAGGTGGCTGTTCGCGCGGCGGCGCGTCGATGCACGGCGCCGTCGTCCGTCGGCCAGCCGCCGCATCGCGTCGGTGTCCGACCGACAGCGGCGTCCGGGCGTGACCGGCGGCGCGGCAAAGGACTACGCCTGCGGACGGGCACGTTCCAGCGAGACGGACGGGTGCGGGCGGGAACGGGGCTACACTGGAAAGGATGAGGGGCAGAACGGATGCTACCGGGCAGCGACCGGCAAACGCCGGAGCGTGGCGCGCGCCGGTAACGCTGGCGCCGCCGCAGGCCTTCGACGACCGTGAAGCCGACGACGCGTTCCGAGCACGGTTCCACCCGGGGCACGACCCGACACAACTGGGGCCGCAGAGCCGGGCCGTCCGAAACCGGCTGCGCGCAAGCTGCGCGGGATGGCGCGAGAAGCCCGAGCCCGAGGAGTTCTACGTGTTCGCGACCGCGAGGAAATGATCAATTCTCGACTCGTGTCGACCACAAGATGTTGTGGTGGCCGGGGCATCGTCTGATCGACAGCGTGCGCGTGTGCTCGTCGGCGTCAAGGCGCGTCGCTCCGCTCCGCCCCCGCTTCGCGGGGCTCACGGCCTTGACGCCGGCTCCGCGCACGCTCGTCCAGGCTGGCTCTTGCAGACGATGCCCAATCCTGACCCCCTACATGTTGTGGTCGACGAACTGCGCAGAATCCGGCGCATTCGAGTGGCCGTTGACACTACGCGGCGATCCGGGGCCCCGGCTCCGTCGCGCCGGCAGCGGCGCCTGCTCGCGTGCTGGCTGCAGGAAGCCACGCGCGAGGACTTCCTCCATGCCTGGACCGCGGGTGTCTACACATGGCGACAACTGGCCGAGGCGATCCACAGGGCCGGGGAGCAGACGAGGCCCCGCTGCGCCGACATCAACACGTTGGCGGCGCCATGAGCGACCGACGATCGCGGCCGGCGTCTACGCGGCGACGATGGACGCCACAATCCTCGGCTGGAAGATGCACCAGGCCGAGCACGCCGACAGAGCCCCCGCGACGAGCTGCGCGAAGTGCCCGATCTGCTCAAGCCGGTACGCCGCAACCCGGCGTTGTCGTTTATGTGAGCGTCGAGACCGTCCGCATCGTCGCCGGCTCCCAGAGCCGTTCTCCGAACCGTACAGTGACTACGGCGGCACCCGAACATGACGAAGCCCAGCGTTTACGTGGAGACCTCGATCGTCAGCTACCTGACGGCACGGCCGTCACGCGACCTCATCATCGCCGCGCAGCAGGCCATGACGCGGGAATGGTGGCGCGACGCGCGGGACCGGTTTGTTCTCGTTGCTTCGGAGCTTGTGCTGACGGAAGCTGCGGCAGGTGATCCGGATGCCGCCCGCGCTCGGCTGACGGCGCTGGAGATGGTCACGCGTCTCGATACCTCGGAGGACTCTGCGTCTCTGACTCGGAGGCTGCTGGCGCTCGGGGCGTTCCCGCCCGAGGCGGCCGCGGATGCGGCGCACGTCGGCATCGCCGCTGTGAACAGGGTTGACTACCTGCTCACGTGGAATCTCCGCCACATCGCGAGTGCCGCCGCGCGGTCGCGGATCGAGCGAGCGTGCCGCAAGGCGGCCTACGAACCGCCGGTAATCTGCACGCCTAATGAACTCATGGAGGAGTACGACGATGGAGACGAGGCAGACGGACCCCATCATCGCTGAACTTCGGGCCATCCGGCGGGCGTACGCCGCCCGGTTCAATTACGACGTTGACGCGATGTTCAGGGACATTCGAGCGAGACAGGAAGCCTCCGGGCGAGAGTACGTGCGGTTGCCGTCACGTCCGTCGGTCTCGGCCGGTGAGGATTCGGGCAACGACCTGACGCAGTCCTGAGCCGTCCGCGGCGTGCATCGGCTTCGGCAGTCCAGATCTTTCGCACCGGTGTCGATCGCTTCCTGCGAGACAATACCAGCGCCCTCGATGGCGCTCGTACCGGCGAGGACGGATCGCGATGTCCGGCTACGAGGGTCACGACCTGGAGTCGTTCCTGGTGCGGACTGTCTTCTGCCTGTTCGCTGACGATACCGGCATCTTCGAGCGCGACATCTTCCTCCGTTCATCGAGGATCGCACCGCACCGGACGGCGCGGACCTCGGCGCTTGGCTCATGCAGCTCTTCAAGGTGTTGAAACACGCCAGTCAGCCGCCGTCAGCGGGCGCTCGACGAGGATCTTGCCCGATTCCTACACGTCAACGGCGATCTGCTCGCCTCCGGCCGCCTGCAGGCCTGCATGTACCTGACGGGCCGCGAGGTGGAGTTCGTCGACGGCGGCGGGGGAGAGGCGGGCCGGTCCGAGTTCCGCGAGATGCCCGGCTCGAACGGCAACGTGGGGAAGCTGGCCGCCTACGACGTGCGGACGATGGAGGAGCTGTGGAGCCATGAGCAGCAGGCGGCGTTCCTGACGTCGACGCTGACCACGGCGGGCGGCCTCGTCTTCGCGGGCGACGCCGATCGCCCGGAGATTGACCGCAAACGAGCTCTTCGCGCGGTCGATCACCGTGCCGTCCACGGGTGCGAGATCCGCCATCGCGAGCAGCTCGGTCAGCTCCTTGCGCTTGATGGCCGTCTCGGCATCGCTCAGGTTGCCGAGCAGCCGCTCACGATCGACGGCCCGGAACGCTTCGACTTCGATGAGTTGGGAGGACACCACGTGCTCGCCGGCCAGCAGCGGCACCGACGGCCCGGGCTCAACGAACAGGACTCGGAGCACGGCGCTCGCGTCGACGTACTTCACCGGGATCCTCGCGGACGGCGCGGAGCGACGACTGGATGTCCACGTGCCGCTCGATGGTGGAGATCTTCAGAGCGCCCCAGTCCTGAGTCCCGGGCCGGAGCCGGCCTTCGCGCACCAGGCGGTCGCGCCAGGAAAGCGGCTCCCCGCGAGCGGGCCCCAACTCGGCAATCGGATCGTCCCGATCACTGACGGTGATCCTCTCCCCGCGGGAAGCCTGCCGCAGATACCGGCTCAGGTGGGACTTGAGCTCGGTCACCTTGATGGACTTCATGGTCACATTTTAGGACCATCATGGTCTCGACTTCAAGAACGGAGGGCGGACGCTCGACCGGCAGCGATGCGAAACGGGTCTCACCTTGGGCTGATGGCATTCTCCTGTTCCCCCGCTGCAGGGGCGCCGGCGGGAGATCCGGCGCATCTTCGGCATCTTCGGCGAGTACTGATACCGTAGGGGCCGGTGGCGGACGCCGCGTTGCACCGCGCCCGGAGGCCCGCACGATGCATGCTCGGGTGCGCCGTCGTCACGCTGCGCAAGGCTCGACGCGCCGCCCGACGGGGTGGTTCCGCTCCGCGAGCTCCCGTCGGGGCCGTGATACGCTGTCTCCGATGGACACCCACGCGGCCGTGAGGATGCTGACCGCCGCTGGCGCGGAGGAGGCGCTTGCCGTCGCCGTGGTCGACGTCGCTCAGAACGCCGCCGCCGACCACGGCCGCGAGTTGGCCACTCGCTCTGATCTTGACCGCCTGCGTGAAGTGGACGAGACGGCTCTGGCGGCGCTACGTCCTCGCACGAGAACCCGATGGGCGAAGTCCGCCGGACAAGGTTTGAGGGATCGATGAACCAGCCGGACCCGCAATCGCGGAGTTTTGAAGGGGTAATGTCGAGTATTCGGTCCGGAACACTCAAGATCCCGCAGTTTCAGCGCGAGTTCGTGTGGCCACGGGAAAAGTCGGCCAAACTGATCGACAGCATCTTGAAGGGCTTCCCGATCGGTACGTTCATCCTGTGGAACAGGTCTTGGACGGTCAGCAGCGACTCACGAGCCTCTACGCGGCCTGCAATGGACTGACGGTCACGCGAGACGAGCGGCCCGACGATTTCCGAAACATCTTTGTGGATCTGGATGCGGAGGCTGGCGAGGATGCGGAGGCGCCCCTCGTGGCCATTGCGCCCCAGGGCGATGTCGCGTCGGCCGACAAAGGGGATGGCCAGTGCGTCCGTCTGGTCGACTTGCGCCACGGCGCGTTCACGCTACTCGCGAACCTTAGCACCGAGCGACGACAGCGACTCCAGACATACCAGCGACGGCTCCAGACCTACCAGTTCTCAGTGATCTTGATCCAAGGCGCCCCGATCGACGTTGCCACGGAGATCTTCACGCGAATCAACGTCAGCGGACAGCCCCTTTCTGTCTTCGAGATCATGGTCGCCAAGACCTACGACCAGGAAACCGGATTCGACTTGGCTGAGCGGTACAAGACACTTCAGGCACGGCTGGAAACGGTGGACTACGGAACCGTCCCGCCGGCGGCGTTACTGCAACTCGCCAGCTTGCTCGTCGTAGGTCAATGCCAGAAGCAGGATATCCTGCGGCTGAACACGGCGGAATTCCGCAAGACGTGGAAGACCGTAGAGGACGCTGTCGAAGCAGCGTGTGACTACTTCCGAAGCTATTTCCGAGTTCCGGTATCGAAGCTCTTGCCGTACGCGGCGCTCATTGTGCCATTCGGGTACTACTTCGCCAAGACGGGGAAGGAGCCCAAGGGAGACCAACGCAAGTGGATGCGAGAACTCTTCTGGAGAATCTCGCTCTCCGGTCGGTACACGTCGGCTCTTGAGACGAAGCTTGCTGTCGACATCAAACGGGTCGAGACGGTGCTGGACGGCAGGGAGCCCGACTGCGAGGGCCTGGACCTCAGTCTCACTGCGGAGTCAATCGAATCGGATGGGTACTTCAACACTGGACGCAGCTTCATCAAGGCGATTCTCTGCCTGTATGCTTATCAGCAGCCAGAATCCTTCGCGTCCGGCGCCAAGGTACGTGTGGCCAATGACTGGCTGAAGCGAGCCAACAGCAAGAACTATCACCATTTCTTTCCTCGGGCCTACTTGGAACGGCGGGACTATACCTCTTTGTACATCAACCACATCGCGAACATCACCATCGTCGACGACTATCTCAATAAGCGGGTGATTAAAGCCAAGGCGCCGTCTGTCTATATGGGGGCGTTCAAGAAAGAAAATCCCCACCTGGACGACACGATGAAGACGCACCTGATCGATCTCGATGTATTTGGAGTTTGGGAAGACGATTACGATCGTTTCTTCCGGAAGCGGTGTGAGGTCATCGCGAGAAAGCTTCGGGCGTGGATACCCAAGCGGGCTGTCGACGCTGTCGGAGTCCGGCCACGTGATGAAGACTATGACCCGAACGATCTGTCACCCGGGGATGACCTTGGCGCCGCGAGGTAGCCGTTGAGAGGCTGAACGTGGGAAGGGAGCCGTCCGTCGTGCTGCCCGACGGTGGAGAAGTGCCGATAGACGAGCCGGTAGCGGATCTCGTGTTGTAAGTCATTTATTTGGAATGACTTGCGATGAGTATAAGACTGACCCTGCCGGAGTAACCGCGCCCGCGGCCTGCGATGACCGGGGCCTCGATGAAGGAGGAAGTCCAATGCGGTCCTCATGGGGACGACTCGCACGGCGCCACGGCCGCACACCGGACAGGATTCGAACGACGGGGAACGGGACGAAGCCCGCGCGCCGCCTCGCGGTTTGCGCGTTGCTCCTCCTCGCGATCGGCCCGGTGCAGGGCGGGCAGGAAGCCGAGCCGCCCCGGGAAACCATCGTCTACAGCAGCATCCAGCCCGCCAATTGGGACCTCTACCTCTTCGACGACGGCGGCTCGGAGCCTCGCCGGCTGACGACGGACCCGGGTCTCGACTACAACGCCGCGATCTCGCCCGACGGGCGCTGGGTGGTGTTCACCTCCGAACGGAGCGGCAGCCCGGATCTGTACGTGCTCGACCTGCAGGGCGACGCCGCGCCGCGGCCGCTGGTCGCGAGCCCCGCGATGGAGGACGCCGCGGCCATCTCGCCGGACGGCGCGCGGCTGCTCTTCGTCAGCACGAGGAGCGGCAACGCCGACATCTTCCAGATGCCGTTCCGGCCCGAGGACCCGCACTCGGCAGGCGAGGCGCGGAACCTGACGAGCCACGCGGCGGGAGACTACAACCCCGTCTTCTCGCCCGACGGGACGCACATTCTCTTCTCCAGCAGCCGCGACACGGCGGTGGCGACGAGCACGGGCGCGAGCCCGGGGCCGACCTACCTCGCCAGCGAGGTGTACGTGATGCGGGCGGACGGGACCGGCGTGCGGCGGCTTACGCGGCATGAGCGCTGGGACGGCGCCCCGGCGTGGGCGCCCGACGGCATGGCCGCCTTCTTCTACTCGCAGCGGGACGGCGAGTCGCGCATCTACCGCACCGGCGTCGTCGGAGCCGCGGGCGCGGAGTCCGGCGACGCCGACCCCGAGGCGATCTCCGCGGGCGCCGAGTCCGCGGACGCCGAGCCCGGCGGCGCCGTCCCCGAACCGATCTCGGCCGGCGCCGAGCCCGCGGGCACCAAGCCCGCTTTCACCGGCCCCGAGCCGATCTCCGCCGCCGGCGAGGCGGCGCTGTCGCCGGCCTTCGGTCCTGACGGCCGCCTCGCGTTCACGGCGCAGCGGGACGGCCGGTGGACCCTCGTCTCCACCCGGCCCGACGGGTCGGACCCCCGGGTCGAGAGCGACGCCGCCCGCGACTACTGGGCGCCGGCCTGGGACCCCGTCTCGGGCCGCCTCCTCGCCCACGGACCGGGACCGGTCGAGCCGGCGTCGGTGTTCGAGAGCGACGCCCCGGGCGAGTTCCTCGTCCACCCGCCGCTCCCCGTCGACATGCCCGACCGCAGCGTGTCGCTCGTCGGCATCCGCGGCTACCTGCCCGCCGTCGATCCCACCTCGGGCGAGGTCGCCACCAGCGAGGCGTTCGCCCGCCTCGTCGCGTCCCGGCCCGACGGCAGCGGCAAGCGCGTCATCCACGACCTCGCCGGGGGGGCGGACCGCTACCGGGGCCCCGACTCCTCCTGGGGCCCCTCCTGGTCGAAGGACGGCCGCTGGCTCGCGTTCATCGTCGGGCCGCCCTTCGCCTCGGACGCGGTGGACGTGGACATCTGGAAGGTCCGCCGCGACGGCACCGGCCTCGTGAGCCTGACGCCCGACTCGGACGCCAACGACGCCCTGCCCGACTTCTCGCCCGACGGCCGCCGCATCGTCTTCCGCAGCCGCCGCGGCGGCAACGCCGACATCTACCTGATGAACGCGGACGGCGGCGATGTGCGGCGCCTGACGCACCACGAGGCTACCGACACGATGCCCGCGTTCTCGTCGGGCGGCGACCGCATCGCGTTCACGTCGCTGCGGGACGGGAACTTCGAGCTCTACACCGTCGCCATCGACGAGGACGGCCGGGCGGGGCCGCCCGAGCGCCTCACCACGAGCCCCGGCCACGACATGCACCCCCGCTTCTCGCCCGACGACGAGTGGGTGCTCTTCACCTCCCAGCGCGCCGAACTCGGCGACGAGCTGCCCCTGCTGCGGGTCGTCTTCCAGCCCCAGCCCTACGGCGAGCTGCACGCCGTCCGCCTCTCGGACCGCACGGTGGTCCGGCTGACCCACAACAAGTGGGAGGACGGCCCCACCGCGTGGGTCCGCGACGTGCCGGGGTTCGACTGACGCTTCCGCCTGATCGCGGTGGATCGGCGGGGCCGTCCCGCATCAACGAGCGGCTCGGACCGACTGCGGCGCCGGCCGAGTTCGCTGCTTCCGCGACGGCGTACCGGCGACCCGGAAGCGGAGCGACGATCCCACGAGAACGGGCGGAAACGGGTCTACACTGAACAGTGCCATTGGCAGGAAGAACGGACGCTGCGGCCCAGCCGCCGGCTGCGGCCGGAACGTGGGGCGCGCCTGTGAGGCTCGCGCCGCCGGGAGCCTTCGACGACCGCGAGGCCGACGACGCGTTCCGGCAGCGGTTCCACCCGTGGCACGACCCGGCGCAACTGGGACCACGGAGCCGGGCGGTCCGCAACCGGCTGCGCGCAAGCTGCGCTGGATGGCGCGAGAAGCCCGAGCCCGAGGAGTTCTACGCAGCGATCCGGGCGCCGGTCCCGTCGCGCCGGCAGCGGCGCCTCATCGCGTGCTGGTTGCAGGAAGCCACCCGCGAGGACTTCCTCTACGCCTGGGCCGAAGGCGTCTACACGTGGCGGCTGCTGGCGGAGGCCATTCACAGGGCGGGCCATGACACCCGGCCCCGTTGCGCCGACATCAACACCTTGGCGGCTCCATGAGCGACCCGGACGATCATCGCGCGAGATCGGTGCCGGTCGGGTGGGAGCATGGCGCCGCCGCCGGGTTGGTGATATAAGGGCGGCACGGACGAGACTGCGGCGCTCGGACGCCGACTGACGACACCCGAGAGCGTGTGCCGTGGAAGGGCGCGGGCTCCTGCAGGGTTGGTGGGGGCGCCAAGCGGGGCCGTCAGGCGACGATTGGCAGCCCAGGAGTGCGGACCATGTCGAAAGAAACTCGCTTTGGATTCGGCGGATCGGGTTGTCGCGGACTGACTCTCGGGGCCCTGGCGCGGGCGGCGGCCGGTCTGATCGTGGCGACCGGTCTGACCGCCGGGCCGGGAGCCGGCTTTGCTGCGGCGCAGCCCGCCGGCGCGGACGGCGCCTTCACGGCCGACCAGGCGGCGAGCGGCTGGTCCGCCTACGGCGTCCAGTGCAGCGAGTGCCACGGCATCGGCCTCGAGGGCATGATCGCGCCGCCGCTGTCCGGCGTCGAGTTCCTGAACACCTGGGCGGCGCAGACCACCGACGAGCTGTTCGAGTACCTGCGCGACACCATGCCCCCGGGGGCCGAGGGCGCGCTCAGCGACCAGTCCTACATCGACCTCGTGGCCTACATGCTCGAGGCGAACGGCGCCCTGCCCGGCGACCGCACCCTGGCCGTCGGCGAGGCGGTGATGATCGGCGACGCGGCGGACTTCGCCGAGGCGCAGCGCGCCGCCCAGGCCGGCGAGCGGCCGCGGCGGCGGGTGTCGCGGTTCGTCAACCAGACCGTGCCGCACGAGCTGACCCCGGTGACCGACGCCCTCCTCGCCGACCCCCCGCCCGGCGACTGGCTGAGCTGGCGGCGCACCCGCAACGGCCACGGCTACAGCCCCCTCGACCAGGTCACGCGCGACAACGTCGGCGACCTGCAGCTCGCGTGGTCGATCTCGGTCCGGCCCGGCAACCACCAGACCACGCCGATCGTGCACGACGGCGTCATGTTCCTCGCCAGTCCGGGCAACGTTGTCCGGGCCATCGACGCGGCGACCGGCGACGTCATCTGGGTGTACCGCGCGCGGCTGCCCGACGACGCGCGCCCCGGCGCCACCCGCACGCTGGCGCTCTACGGCGACAAGCTCTACCTCGCGCGCGCCGACGCCATGCTCGTCGCCCTCGACACGAGCACCGGCGAGGAGGTGTGGCGGACCGTCAAGGACGACTACACCCAGGGCTTCCGCCAGAACGCCGGCCCCGTCGTCGCCAACGGCGTCGTCATCACCGGCACCAACGGCTGCGAGCGCTACACCGAGCAGACCTGCTTCATCACCGGCCACGACCCCGACACCGGCGACGAGCTGTGGCGCACGTCCACCATCGCCCTGCCCGGCGACCCCAACAACGCGTCGTGGGGCGACACCCCGCCGTACCTGCGCGCGGGTGGCGACTCGTGGATTCCGGGGAGCTACGACCCCGACCTCGGCCTTTTCTTCATCGGCACCGCCCAGGCCAAGCCGTGGGTCGCGTCGAGCCGCGGCATGACGACGCGCCAGGACGCCCTCTACACCAACTCGACCCTCGCCCTGAACCCGCAGACGGGGCAGGTGCAGTGGTACTTCCAGCACGCGCCGGGCGAGACCCTCGACCTCGACATCGTCTACGAGCGCGTGCTCGTGGACGCCGACGACGAGCGGTGGCTCTTCACCATCGGCAAGGACGGCATCCTCTGGAAGCTCGACCGGCGCACCGGCGCCTTCGTCGACCTGCGCGAGACCGTCCACCAGGACATCTTTGCGTCCATCGACCGCGACACCGGCGAGCTGACCTACCGGGACGACCTGCAGGACATCGCCATCGGCGAGCGCGTCTTCGCGTGCCCCAGCCTCCTCGGCGGCCACAACTGGCAGGCGTCGGCCTACCACCCCGGCGCCGGCGCCCTCGTCATCCCCCTCCACCAGGCGTGCATGCACCTGACCGGCCGCGAGGTCGAGTTCATCGAGGGCGGCGGCGGCACCGCCGGCCGCTACGAGCTGCTAGAGATGCCCGGCAGTGACGGCAACACCGGGAAGCTCGCCGCCTACGACGTCCGCACCATGGAGGAGCTCTGGAGCCACGAGCAACGCGCACCGTTCCTGACGTCGGCCCTCACCACCGCCGGCGGCCTCGTCTTCGCCGGCGACGGCGCGCGCTATTACCGCGCGTTCGACGTCGAGACCGGCGAGGTGCTCTGGGAGACCCGGCTCGCCTCGTCGGCGCACGGCTACCCGGTGACCTACGAGGCGGGCGGCCGCCAGTTCATCGCCGTCCCTGCGGCGTTGGGCGGGGTGTTCCGCAGCCTGACCGCGAAGCTCAGCCCGGAGATCTACCAGCCGGAGGGGGGGAACGCGCTCTTCGTCTTTGCGCTTCCGGAAAACCAATAGTCGTCCACCAGGATCCCGACGCCACTTCACAAGTTCCGAGCAGCGTTCTGGCCCGGCCGACGGTGAGCCGGGCCACTCCGACTGTCAGAACATCGCACCGGACACGCTGTAGGCTCGTGGAACGGGTCAATTGGGATGTCAGGAAGACAATTCCGTACTCTGGCGGGCTTCGGAAAACGAATAGAGTACTGGCTCGTCGGGCGAATGCTCAAGGAGGGGCTCGACGTCTACCTGCCGCTGGTGGACGACGATGCGGTGGATGCCTTGATCCGCCGCCAGGACGGATCGGTGGCGTTGGTGCAGATCAAGGCACGGTCACGGGACGTGATTCCGGGCGACGCAGCGCTCTTCGCCGCGATAGATCATCCGGTCGAACGCTCGGACTATTGGTTCGTCTTTTACTCCGAACGAATGGAAACCATGTGGATCATGACTTCCAACGAGTTCATCAACGACAGCTATCAGAACAAGAAGGGCAAGAATGCAGGCAGGCGGACCATCTGGTTCAATGGAAAGCGTCGAAACAAGGCGACTGGTCAGTACGACGAGCATACGAAGCCCCAGTTCCTGAAGTACGTGGCAGTCGATTTTCGCCGCCTTGGGGAGGGCTCTGAATCCTCTCCGGCGGTCCCTGATGCTCCATGACCTCGCTTTTGGAGTAGCGGACGTGCGAGGAGGGTAACGGCATGGCGTTCGTCGCAGGACGAAGAACCCGGCGCGGGTGCCCGTCTCTACGCAGTGGTGCGGAGCAAGACCCTACCTACATCTCGTGAGAATCAGCGCGTGACGTCAGCCAGAATAGCTCGGCCTCGAGTACCGTCCGCGCCATCGACGCAGATTCTCGTCTCCACTCTCTTTTTTTGGGCAGCGTTCGATCCGCGACGTCTCCGTAAGTGGATCGTAGGCCGGAAAACCGTCGAAGGAACTCGGCGGTCTTCTTGAAGTAGTCATCTGGGTCGATAGGTTCCCTGCTGTGGATGGCTTTCGCGATGGTTCTACCGAAGGACTCGCCACCTTGGAATAGAACGACGGGGCGGGGGTCGGAACACAGGTACCCAACTTGGCTGTGAGGTTGAAAAACGACGTCATGAGCGCTGTCATCCAGGTCGCCAATGTCGTGAGGATCAACGAAGACACTGTGGTCCAGGACAGTTTGATTCTCGAAAGCGCGATTGAAGATGGTCCTAGAGTCCATCACCGAAGCCGCATAAAATACCATGGCGTTGGGTTGCTGGTCCATGACGCCGAGCAATAGGGCATGTTGTTGAGAGTGATGGCTAGGGCGAATCTGGAATCGGTAGAACGGCGAGCCAAAGAGGTGCCAGTGGCGCGCAGAAGCGCGAATCATATGGTCTGCGATTTTGAACTGCAGATAGAGCGGGTTGCCGGGAAGCCCGAGATGCACATCGTATCCCCCCTCGCGGCCCTCGCTCACGAGGGATGGGAAGACCGGCGCGGCATGTAGGTCAGCGAACGCACGATTGCAGACTTCACGCATGATCGCGAATCCGTAGGAGAATTCGGTAAAACCTGGCTTCATGTTAGTTCTCTGTCGAGCGGTGAGCGGGGCGTGTCGCGCGAGGTGGTCGTTGTTAGCGGGTTCGTCGACAGCAGCGGTGCGCCCGGCGGAAAACGCGCCTGAGCGTCAGTAGTACTGCCGGATGTAGCCATAGGCCCGGTCGAACAGCTCCTGGTCCTGGTGCAGGCGGTACTTGAACAGCGTCTTCCGGACCACCTTCTTCACCTCTCGCTCGCCCGCGTGGGTCGTCTGCCAGCCCTCGAAGCGGACGTGCCGGACGATCTCGTCGATGTCGTTGACGATCCGCTTGACCATGATGGGCGTACGGTCGTTGCGGGCCTCCTCGAACAGCTCGGTCAGCGCGGCCTTGCCGTGTTCCTCGGGCGTCGCAGGGTCGACGGTCCGCTCTGCCTCGACCACGTCGCGGGCCAGCTCGAGCAGGGACTTCAGGAACTCGATGCTGACCAGCAGTCCCTGCTCGTGCTTCCGTCGCAGCTCTTCCAGCCGCTCGCCGAGGGCACGAAAGCGCGGGTCGTGCAGGTGTCGGCGGAGCCGCTCGGCGACCCTGATCTCGATCTCCTTCGACTTCTTCTCCGGGTCGGTCGTGCCGAGCACGGCGTCGAGCACGTCGGCGTCGAGCACCAGCGTCTCCAGGTCATCGCGCACCGCCTCGACGTGAACGTGCCGGTGGATGAGGTCGATGGTCTTGGCGCCGAGCGTGTGCCAGAGCAGCTTGCCCGTTCCCGTCGAGGGCCTCAGCGATTCGTACACCTGGCCGAGCCAGGCGTGGTCGGCTTCGTACGGCTCGAGACTTGGGTCGGGGGAGATCGCGTCCCAGAGGCGTGCGAGGTAGCTGTAGTCGGCGGCGAATCCGTCGCGTGTCTCGTTGTCCGGGAGGCACTCCTGCGCGGCGATCAGTCCCTCGTAGCCGGTGACGGTGCGGTCTACGCCGGAGAACCACGCCAGGCATTTCTGCATCGCGGCGGGAAGCGCGGCGGGCAGCTCGTTGAGGTTGGTGACGACGCGCGTGATGCCCTCCTCGTCGAACTGGATGGCCTGGGCCACGTCGTCGAATACCCCGAGGTAGTCGACGATCAGTCCGTGCGTCTTGGTCTGCCCGTACGGCCGGTTCGTGCGGCAGATGGCCTGCAGCAGCGCGTGGTCCCGTAGGGGCTTGTCGAGGTACATCGCCTGCAGGATCGGAGCGTCGAAGCCGGTAAGCAGCTTCGACGTGACGATCAGGATCTTCAGCGGGTCGTTCGGATTACGGAAGCGGTCCAGAAGCCGTTCCTCGGCGTCCTTGTCGCGGCGGTAGTCGGCGTACTCGTTTTCGCCGCTGTTCACGGTCATGACCACGTCGGACCTGTCTGCCGGCAGCACGCGGTCGAGCGCCCGCTTGTAGAGTACGCAGCTCTCGCGGTCGTAGGTGACCACCTGCGCGCCAAAGCCGTTGGGAGCCACCTTCTCCTGGAAGTGCTTCGCGATGTCGGCGCAGATCCGCTCGACCCGTTCCGGCGTCTTCAACAACACCGCGGTGCGGGCCGCGGTCTTCGAGAGTTGCTCCCGGTCCAGATCGCTCAGGCCGCCGGTCAACTCCTGGTACTCGGCGTCGATGGCGGCCCGGTCGATGTGCAGCTCCGGCAACCGCGGCTCGAAGTGCAGCCGCTTGGTCGCGCCGTCTCGGATCGAGTCCTCGAAGCCGTAGCGGCTCAGGTAGCCGTACTCGTCCTCCTCGGCGCCGAAGGCGAAGAAGGTGTTGCGGTCGGCGCGGTTGATCGGGGTCCCGGTCAATCCGAACAGGAATGCGTTCGGGAGCGCCCTGCGCATCTTCCGCCCGAGGTCCCCTTCCTGGGAACGATGGGCCTCGTCGACGAGCACGATGATGTTGTGACGGTCGTTCAGGACACCGTCCACCTCGCCGAACTTGAAGATCGTCGTGATGATGATCTTCCGGGCGTCCTGCGCGAGCAACCGTTCGAGATCGGCCCTGCTGTCGGCCTTCTCCAGGTTCGGCGCGTCGGCCGCGTGGAAGGTGCTGGATATCTGCGTGTCGAGGTCGATCCGGTCGACCACGATGATCACCGTCGGGTTCCCCAACGCCGGGTGCAGCCGCAGCTTGCGCGCCGCGAACAGCATCAAGAGCGACTTGCCGGAGCCCTGGAAGTGCCAGACCAGGCCCTTCTTGGGGTGGCCGGCGACGACCCGCCCGACAATGCGGTTCGCCGCCTCCACCTGCTGGTAACGTGCGACGATCTTGGCTCGCCGCTTCCCCTTGCCCGTGGCGTAGGCGGTGTAGCTGCCGAGCAGATCCAGAACGGTGCTCGGGCGGAGCATCGACGAGACGGTCCGCTTGACCCGTTCGAGCTTCGGCGCGCCGGCGTCGTCGTCCGCCCTCCACGGCCCCCAGAAGTCGACCGGCAGGCCGATCGATCCGTATCGCAGCTCCTTCCCTTCGGTGGCGACCGAGCAGAGGTTCGGGACGAACAGCTCCGGCACGTTGCGCTCGTAGTCGTCGCGGATCTGCGTCGCCCCGTCGAACCAGCTCTGGCTCGACCGTACCGGCGTCTTCGCCTCGATGACGACCAGCGGCAGGCCGTTCACCAGCAGCACCAGGTCCGCGCGTCGCTCGTTCGCACCCGATCGGACGGTGTACTGGGTGCTGACGACATAGTGGTTGCGCTCGACATCCTCGAGGTCGACGAGCCGCACGGTGACGTGCTCGCCGTCCGCGCCGAACGGCAGCGACCGCTCTCCGGCGAGCCACGCCGCGAACTCCTCGTTTGCCTTGACCAGCCCGTCCGCCCGCACGCCCATCAGGATGGCCCGCAGCCGGTACAGCACGTCGTCGGCCCGATCCGGCTGCGCCGCGATCTCCGGGTTGAGGCGGAGCAGTGCCTCGCGCACGTGTTCCTCGACGAGGACCTCGTGCGCTTGCCGCGGCAGTTGCTGCGCGCCGAGGTAGTGCCAGCCGAGGCCGGAGAGCGCGCCGTGCCGCCGCGCGAGGCCGGGCCCGACCGTCGTATGGTGGGTGACGCCGCCGCAGAGGATGTCACGGACGAGGGCCTCGACCGTGTTCGACTCGGTGAACGTCATGCTGGCAACCTGATGGCGTGTCCCTACGTCGCGCCCGCACCCTGGCCGGGCTCGGTCACGAGCAATGTCGCGTTCGGTTCGGTGACGAACTTCTCGATCTCCTGACGGTGGCCGCGCAGACGCCGCTCGATATCGGCGGTCGAACAGTTGCCGAGAGCCAGCCAGATGACCTTGGGCGGCGCACCGAACAGGGTGGAACGGCCGCTGAAGTCGCCGTCCTTCGACACGATGGTGAAGCCGTGCTGCCTCGCGTACGCCCAGACGGCCGAGTCGTCCGCGGCCGCCAGACCGACCGCTCGGACGTGAGCGACCTCGGCCCAGACGTCGCGAAGGCGGTCGCACAGCCGCGGCGAGAGATTCTGGTCGAGGAGCAGCTTCACCTTCCGCTGACCGCAACCAGTCGCCGCTCCCGATCAGCGGCGAACGCGAGGCAGGCCCGGATGTCTTCGCGCGTCAGGTCCGGAAAGTCACGGAGGAGGTCGTCCTCGGACATGCCGGACGCCAGGTAGTCGAGCACGTCGGAGACCGTCATGCGCAGGCCACGGATGCAGGGCTTGCCGCTGCGTTTTCCGGGCTCGATCGTGATCCGGTCCAGGTGCGCCATCGGCTCAGCGTACGAAACGTCCCTCCCTCGGTCAAGCGGCGGCCGACGTGCGCGTCCGCCCTCTTGCCATCCTGGTCGTCGGTCCATCATCACAGCGATTCATGCCAGTCGGCGGCATGCACATCGCCCATCTGAACGTGAGCGGCGCGTCACCTTCCTCCTCGGGGAGCTGCTTCCGGTCTCCCACCGAACGGCTCGCTGATACGGGCCTTCAGTGTCTGTAGGCGTTGCTCGCGGCCCGTGGTAGACGGTAGCGCGGAGTCAATGGCCGATAGTCGCCTAGCGAGTTCAAGTTGCCGGCTCTTGCCGGGGAGCGGAATCGGCAGTGCGGCCAAGTTCTGCGCCCCCAGATGCGCGATGGAGGTCGTTTGCTTGGCGACGGCCGCGAACGTGCCAGCGTACATACAGTGCTGAAAAAACCGATGGGCGTACGGACCCAAGATCGCCTTCCCTGGACGAAAACGAACGAGCGTGTTCTGAAAGCACGCATCCGGCACCTCTCCCCGGAAGATGGCGCTTCGCCCCACGAGTTCGCGACTCTGCCCTTCGTTCAGGAGGACATCGCCATCTTGCAGGCTGTACCGCTGGTACTCGCTGGGCGAGAAGTTCATGCTCTTGACATCGGCGGTGTCGATGTACCCGTCGAAGACGTTGGCGGCGCGCAGGTACAGTCGCATCGACGGTCCATCGTCGTGCTGTGGGGCGCGCTGGCGTCCCAGCAGCACCTCGCCGACCTGGCCTACCGGGACTCGCCGAACGGCCGGATCCGCCAGAAGTTGTCCGAAGCTGTGCATCAGCGTGCTCTTCCGGAGGGTCATCAACGCCGCGTGAGCATCCTGGAGCGCCCGCGACGTGGCTTCGATGCGCATCAGCAGACTTGCCATCCGCCGCTGTTCGTCGAGTGGCGGTAGCGCGAACTCGTAGGCGGCGATGTCCGAGAAGTTGACGTACGGATTGACCGAGCCCTTGGATTTCTTGATTGAGTGCCTGTGAAAAGCCTCGGTCTGCATGACGAACGGCAGGAGAGCCGGCAGTAGCAGGTTCGGGTCCTTGGTCTCGATCACGAAGGTCGTATTGGCGGTCACTCCCTCGAAGTCGGCAACAGCTACCTTCCGGAGATAGGTCCGGCGGGATCCGTAGAGGACCTGCCCGGGCCGGAAGCGGGCGTGGAACGCCGGTCCGAGGTACCCGTCGCCCACGGTACCCCACCGGCGGAGGCGGAGGTCGTCCGTGTCCATGTGTTCGCCAGCGACATAGCGTTCGAGACCAGCGGTAGTCGGGTCAACGCGTTCTTTGACCAGTCGCACGACATCCCCGAAGGCGACCCGCGTCCAGCCGGGCTTGAGCCTGCCCCTACTACCCATCGGACTGGCTCTCGGCGGCGATGCGGTCGACCATCGCGACCACGTCGTCCATTTCGCGCCAGAACGCCGCGCTGCCGGCGTGGAAGTCGGTCCAAGCCTGCCGCAAATCTCCGCCGGGCTGGGAGTCGGCATCCGCGTCAGCGCTCCGTCGGACGTAGCGGAGGATGGACAGGTCGCCGTCGTTGGCGAGCACATCGTTCCGGGCCGCGACGGCGGCGAATCCGGGCTCGTCGCTGAACACCTCGTACGCCGCGACAATGCGCTTCTGATGCTCCGGCGTCAGGAAGCTCTGAGCCCGCTCCCGCGCTATCTGGCGGACCGCGTCGATGAACAGCACCTTGCCGCGGCGCTCGGGCACCTTCCGCGTCCGGCAGACGACGACGCACGCCTCCATCGGCGAGTTGTAGAACAGGTTCGGCCCCAGGCCGAGCACGCACTCGACGAGGTCGCGCTCGATCAGGGCGCGCCGCATCGCTGCCTCCTCCTGGCGGAACAGGACGCCGTGCGGGAAGAGGATGGCGCACCGGCCGGTCTTCCGGTCGAGGCTCTGGAGAATGTGCTGGAAGAAGGCGTAGTCGGCCCGTCCCTGCGGCGGCGTGCCGAGGATGTTGCGGCCCCACGGGTCGTCGAGCCACGCGTCTCGGTTCCAGGTCTTGATCGAGTACGGCGGATTGGCGAGCACCACGTTGAACGTCATCAGGCGGTCTCGCTCGATGAAGGCAGGATCGCTCAGTGCGTTGCCGACCGCGATCCGGAAGTCCTCGACGCCGTGCAGCACGAGGTTCATGCGCGCGATGGACGCGGTCGTGCCGATGATCTCCTGTCCGTAGAGGCCGAGCGTCCGAGCATCGCCGCCGTTGCGCTGGACCTCCGCCAGCGCGGAAATGAGCATGCCGCCGGTGCCGGCGGTCGGATCGTAGATGCGCTCGCCCGGCCGCGGCCGCAGCATCCGGGTCATCAGGTGCACCAGCGTCCGGTTGGTGTAGAACTCCTGCGCGGTGTGGCCGCTGTCGTCGGCGAACTGCTTGACGAGGTACTCGTAGGCGTTGCCCAGCTCGTCCTCCGGCACCGCGGCGAGGCTCAAGGTGTGCTTCGAGAAGTGCTCGATCAGGTTCTTGAGCGTCGCGTCCGGCATCTGCGCCTTGTCGGTCCAGGGCGCGTTCCCGAAGACGCCGGCGAGACGCTCCGGGTTGGCGGTCTCGATGGCGCGGAACGCGGTCCGCAGCGTCCGACCCACGTCGCGCGCCGCACGTCGGACGTCGGACCAATGCGCCCCGTCGGGGATGATGAACCGGTCGTTGGCGGTCGCCTCCGCGTACCCGCGGTCGCCGGTCTCGTCGAGGGCGTTCCGGTGGTCCTCGTCCCACACGTCCGAGAGGCGCTTGAAGAAGAGCAGCGGGAAGACGTACTGCTTGTAGTCGCCGGCGTCGATCAGTCCCCGCAGGAGGTTTGCCGCCCCCCAGAGGTACGACTCCAGCGCCTGCTGGCCCAGGTGCCCGGGGGGCGGATGCGCGTCAGCCACGTTCCTGTGCTCTCGTTCGGCCGTTGCCCGGCCCGATGGAGTCACTCCAGCCAGCCATCCTCGACCAGCACGCGCCGCAGGCGATCCTCGGCGGAGCGGGCTTCCGTCAACGCCGTCTTGAAGGCGGCCAGCGCCTCGGGCAGCGGAGGCACGTCCTCGCCGACGGGCGGCAGCACGTAGCGGGAGATGTTGAGCGTCCAGTCCTCGCGCTCGATCCCCTCCGTCGAGACGACCTTGGCCCGGTCCTCCACGTTCCGGAAACGCCGCACCCACCTGACGATCTGGTCGGCATGCGCCGGGTCGAGGAAGTTCTGCGCCCGGCCCTTGCGGAACAGGCTCGACGCGTCGATCACCATCACCTTCCGCCGTCGACCGCGTCGCTTCGCGCGGCGCAGCGTCACCACCGCCGGGGCGAGACCCGTGCCGTAGAAGATGTTGGGTGCGAGCCCGATCACCGCCTCGATCAGGTCCTGCTCCAGCAGTGCCCGCCGGATACGGCCCTCCGCGGCCTTGCGGAACAGCGCGCCCTGGGGCAGCACCACCGCCATCCGGCCCGAGTCTTCCGCCATCGACGCCACCATCTGCTGGACCCAGGCGTAGTCGCCGTAGCTCGCCGGCGGCAGGCCGAAGGCGGCGCGGCCCCACGGATCCGCCTCCCACACCTCGCGGCCCCACTCCTTGAGCGAGAACGGCGGATTGGCGATGACGCAGTCGAACGTCGCCAGGGCGCCGGACGTGTCGGTGAAGGCCGGGTCGCGGAGCGTGTCGTTCTGCTCGATCCGGAAGTCCTCGACGCCGTGCAGCACGAGGTTCATGCGCGCGATGGACGACGTGGTCAGGTTCTTCTCCTCGCCGAAGATGCGCCCGAAGAAGGTCCGCGGGTCGCCGCCGGCTCGCTCGACGTGCTCGATCGCACCGAGCAGCATGCCGCCGGTGCCGCAGGCCGGGTCGTAGATGCTCTCGCCCTCCTGCGGATCGAGCAGCTCGACCATCATCCGCACCACGCTCCGCGGCGTGTAGAACTCGCCCGCCTTCTTGCGCCGCGTGATGTCGGCGAACTTGCCGATCAGGTACTCGTAGGCGTCGCCCAGAATGTCGGACTCGACCGCCTCGTTGCCCAACGGCACGGCGGAGAGGGCCTCGATGAGGTCCCTGAGCAGCTCGTCGCCGAGCATCTCGCGGTTGCCCCAGTCGGCGGCGCCGAAGACGCGCGTCAGGGTCTTGGGATTCTCACGCTCGATTCTTCGCATTGCCCGCGCCAGCACGGCGCCGACGTTGCTCGGCGTCTCGCGGACCTCCTGCCAGTGGCAGCCCTCCGGCAGCGTGAAGCGGTGCAGCTCGGGGAAGTCGGCGAGGTCGACTTCCCCGAAGAACTCACGGGCGTCGGCGGCTTCCTCGTCCCAGACGTCGCTGATCCGCTTGAAGAACAGCAAGGGGAGGATGTAGCCCTTCCAGTCCGTCCGGTCGACGGCGCTGCCGCGGAGAATCTGGGCGCACCGCCACAGCTCGGACTTCAGCTCCGTCAGGGTCAGTCGATTCGCCGGCATGGGGCGGCGATATGGTATTCGTTCTCTCGGCCAGCTTCCACGTACCAGCTCGGCAGGGGTGCGGCAGATCGCGGTTGCGGACGGTGACTGCCTCGATCCCGAACGGCCCGCGGAAGACGTTCCACCGTCCGGGGACTGTGGCTCGCCGACGCTCACGAAGCGCTTGACGAGGCCGTGGCCGCCGCGTACGGTTGGTCGGCGGATATCTCCGACGAGGAGGTGCTCCGCGAGTTGCCCGGAATCGGCCTTTTCGCCGCCCCGGGGCGGCGCGTGCGGACATCTGCGACGAGGAGGTGCTCCGCGAGTTGCTGGCGATCAACGGCGGCGGGCGATGAGCGAGCCGCCCTCGACTGGGATTTCACGAGGTGGCTCGCTCGGACGAGAGCGGCGCTGCTCCCGGAACGATGAAGTCTGTTTCGTTTTCCCTGCGACGGGTCAATCGCCTGCGGCGAGCTGCCGTGAGGGCTAGAACGATCGACGCCGAACACCCTGATCTACGGCCGATCGAGGGCCGGCCTGACGGCTGGTCCGCCAGCACGCACAAGGCCGACGAGCTGTTGCGCGTCTTCGAGACGCTTTGGCTCAAGGCCGGGTTCGCCCTGCATGCCTACGAGTTTCGGGCCGGCAGCAACGGCAACGGCATCATCTGGGCGGTGCCGGCCGATGCGCCCCTGGTTGCCCCGGACGACTGTCCGAGGGTCGAAGATGCGTGGCTGCGGCCTCCACGGCCGCCGGAGGCCGTTCCGCTCATGCATGCGATAGAGGGTGACGGCAGTCCCTGGTCGTACCTGTCGGCATCGATCCTGAGCCGCGAGGCGGCGGAATTCGGGGCGGTCTGGCACGGTTGCGTCTGGAGCGCCCAGGCGATTCTCTCGAGGCCCCCGCGGCAGGCCGAGGGCGAGGATCCCTCCTACAGTCCGATGAAGCCGAACCGCGACGCACCCGTCGGCAACTGGACGTGGTGCGGTGCTACTCCCGACACGTGGAAGCCGACCTATGCGGACCGGGGCACGACCCGGGAAGTCGTTCTGCACATCCACAATCCCATCGGCGGCGAGGAGGTCTACCGGGCGACGGACACGTATCCGGATGGCAGCTACGACGGCCGGACCGAGAGGACGGTGCCGTGCACGGGCGACCGATTCATCGTCTACTGATCGGCGTCCTGGCGCGAGTCGCTGTCGCTGAACGGCGGCGGGCAGTGAGCGGCAACGGAGACCGGGAGTCCAGGCTGGAAAGGGCACGCACGGCGGCCGATCGATGTACCTCTTCCTTGACGCGATTACTGTCCGGCGCCGGGGCGCGCCGGTTCCCGCCCTCGACGGGGTGTCTCTCTTCGTACGCTCGGGAGAGATTGCCGCGGTAGTTGGTCCGGCCGGCGCCGGCAAGACGACGCTGCTCCGCTACGTCGGCAGGCGCTCGGACGGGGAGGGTCGGGTCTTCCTCGGTTCGGACGCGGACGAGAGCGGGCGCAAGCCAGGCTTGGTTCGCGGCTGGCGTTTCACGGCGGGAGACGACGCATTCCCGCCAGAGTGGCGCTCGGAGCGACGGCGCGGTGTCTGGATCCGGCGCTACGCTTTCCCGAACATGGCACTGGACGGCTCCGACCGCGAGCCCCCCGGCGGTTGGTCCGAGGACGCCGACAACGTGTTCTTCTCCATCCACTCCGAGGATGGCACGGTGCGTCACATCGGCTGGAAGGGCGCAGGTCCTAACGACCCGGACCGGCAGGATTTGCTGCTGGTCGACGACCTGTCGACGAGACCGAGGTTCAGCCACGCAGCCGAGCGGTGTGCCTTCATCCGAGACCTGCATGCCATGCATCCGAGGCCGCGGCGGCGCACGGTGATCTATGCGACGCGAGACCCCGAGGACGCACTCGATGTCGCGGATCGGGTCGCGGTCCTGCGACGGGGCCGGATCGTGCAGTGCGGAACGCCGTCAGAGATACGCCGCACACCCGCCAGCAGATTCGTTGCGCGATTCTTCGCCAGAGATCATGGAGCCAAGCGACGAAGGTGACCGGGGCGGCTCTGACCGTCGGGCCGCCGCGGGGAGGTCGGCTGGACTTGACGTTGGCGGCGATGCTGGGTACGGTTCGCTGCCGGAGCGGGTAGATTGGGGGGTACCTCTGCATGTCATCGACAGTCGGGTTCATCAAGGCCGTGGCGATCCGAAAGGTCTGGCCGACGGAGCATGCCGACTTCACGCCTTGGCTCCAGGGCACATCGGCGAGCTCGACAACGTTCTCGGACTCGGATTGACCAACCCGCAGAGGGAGGTCGGAGCCGGGGACTTCAGTATCGACCTGGTGGCGGAGACCAACTTCGGCGACGTCGTAATCGAGAACCAGTTCGGACGGAGCGACCACCGCCACCTCGGGCAGCTCGTGACCTACCTGTCGCAGCGAGACGTTGAGCGAGCGATCTGGATCGCCGAGGAAGCAAGGCCCGAGCACGTCAAGGCGGTGGAAACGCTCAACGACCGCGGCATCGGACAGATCTGGATGGTCACGGTGCGAGCCATCAAGATCGGCGACTCCGCCCCTGCCCCGCTCTTTGCGGTGGTTGCCGAGCCGGCAGACGTCGAGAAGACTGTCGAGCCGACTGAACTCACGCCGAGCCAACTCAGGAGACGTGATTTCCTGGCGGCTCTCTTCGCCCAGGCGCGGGATGAGGGGATTGACTCGCCCTTCAAGAATCTCTCGCCGAAACCAAGTGGGATGCGCCGCACGAACGCCAGGGGTCCTGGGTTGGTCTATCGCGTCGCGGTCAATCGCAAGCAGTCTCGCGTCGTCATCACGAACGTGAAGGACAAGTGGCTCGGGGCACTGGGGGCGTTGCTGGAGAACCGACAGAAGATCGATCGAGACTTCGCGGAGGCCGCCCTGCCGCGCGCGCTCGAATGGACGGAGGAAGTGACCGCCGGCCGCTGGGTGATCCGGTACCAGGTCGACGTCAACTACCAGGACAAGCCGGACCCGGCCAAGATGCTGGAACTCAACCGAGCTGCGGCCGAGATGAAGCGCGTATTCGACCCCTACCTCCAGCAACTCGATCCACAGCTCGAAAAGGGCGTCTCAGAGCCATCGGTCGAATGAGGGCAATGGGCCGTCCAGACGCCGTCGGGCGACGGCTGCCGGGGGCCGCTCGCCGGCAAGCGATGGTTCAGTCGACCCGGAGACCGGGCGGCACCCGGTCCGTCAGGTTCGCGAGGATCAGCGGGGCGGAGGCACCAATGTTGAACGCAAGGAGACCGTTCAACTCCACGTCGCCCGAGTTCTCGTACAGCCAGACCAGGACGCCGCCAAGCGCAATCATGGCGAGGGTGACGGCCCAGTACAGCCAGCTCTTGGACCAGTCGGGTGCGCCCTCTGTGCAGGTCGTCTCGGATGCGATAGAACCGAAGCACTTCCACGGCAATGCCGCCGCCGATCCCGCAGAGAACGAGTCCCGCCATTACGGTCTCGCGAACATCTGCATCTCGGCGAAGGTCTCGCGAAGAGTCTTCGGGCGGGACTTCAGGGTGTAGCCGATTCGTCCGTCTCGCAAGAGGATCTGTCGAAGCTCGGATCGATGGTCGCCGAGCAGCCGTACCACGGCTTCCGGGGCCAATCCCGTTTCCCCCGCGATGCCGTCCACGGTCCGGAAGTCCCA
Organism: Vicinamibacterales bacterium; assembly: GCA_965215105.1. GTDB lineage: Bacteria > Acidobacteriota > Vicinamibacteria > Vicinamibacterales > UBA8438 > JAJEEA01. The sequence goes on along the minus strand of OZ244051.1, from coordinate 1,887,559 downwards.
CTCGCGGTCGTCGAGCGCCGCCTGCACCTTGAACCACTCCCGTCGACCGCCCATCGCCCGCCCTCCCGCATGGTCACCACCGTTCACGCCAAGCACCATGCGTATACCCATGCTACATCAGTTGTGCGTGCTCTCGTGGTGCTGAGCGTCGGGGGGCGCGGCTCGGCAGGGTGGGCATCGATACGCCGGCGGGCGCGCCTGGACCCTCCGATTCGGACTTCGGCGAGACGGGCCACCAAGTGGAGAACCGGCTTGGCGTCAACGCCGGCGTCCGCGGACCGGACGGGTTCCCGAGCCGTTGCCGCCACGGCTTCGCCCAGCGCTTCGCTCTCCTCCGTCTGGTTCTCGTTCGCCGTCTTGGCCGATAATCGCTGCGTGGCGCCGAGGACCTCCTCGCGCCGCCGGTACTGGCTCTGTCCTTGTCGGAGGCTCACCATGACGCTCGCAAGCTCGCCGAGACGGTCGCCCGCGCTCTTCGTCATCCTCACGATGTGCCTGTTCATCGCCATCAGCAACGCGCAACAGGGACGCCGGGGGATCGGCCCGGACACCCTGCCCGACGAGCCGCAGGTCCTGGGCTTCGGCGATCAGCAGTTCCGCGTCGTCCCCATCAAGGGCTTCTTCCGCCCGTCGGCCGTGGACTTCCTGCCGAACGGCGACGTCCTGGTCGCCGAGCGCTCGGGCGGCCTGCGGATCATCCGCGACGGCGTGCTCGATCCCGAACCCATCCGCGGCATGCCCGAGGTGCACGGCGGCTTCGGCGGCCGGCTGGGTCTGTGGGACGTGGCCGTGCATCCGCGGTTCGCCGAGAACCGGCTGGTCTATTTCACGTACCTGAAGCCGGACCCGGACGAGGACGCGCCAGCCGACGCGGCCGTGTTCCAGGGGCTCGCGGGAACGTCGGTGCTGGCACGCGGCCGCTTCGACGGCGCGAACACCCTGACCGACGTCGAGGACATCTTCGTCTCGGACGCCCGAGTCAGCGGCTTCAGCGTGGCGCGACTGATCTTCGCCCCCGACGGCAAGATCTTCATGTCGATCGGCATGCCGCTGCGCGACCGGGAGCACGGAGGCAGCAACCGCGTCGGCACGGCGGAGCAGGCCCAGGAACCCGGCAGTCACGCCGGCAAGATCCTGCGCCTGAACGACGACGGGACGGCGCCCGACGACAACCCCTTCGTCGGCGATCCGGCCTATCGGCCGGAGATCTACGCCCTGGGGTTCCGCGACCCGCTGGGCCTCATCATCCATCCCGAGACCGGCGAGCTCTGGGAGGTGGAGCACGGCCCGCAAGGCGGCGACGAGCTCAACGTCGTCCGGCCGGGGCGCAACTACGGCTGGCCGGTCGTGTCCTACGGCCGCGCGTACACCGGCGAGGCCACCATCGGCACGGGCGGGACGGGCCCCGCGCTGCCCGAACCCTGTGCGCCCGGCATGGAGCAGCCGCTGCTCTACTGGTACCCCGTCATCTCTCCCGGCGGCATGGCTCTCTATACGGGCGACGCGTTCCCCGCGTGGAAGGGGAGCCTCTTCGTCGGCGGGATGTCCACCACGCAACTCCAGCGCATCGTGTTCAACCAGCGGGGACTGCCGGTGCGGCACATCCCGCTCCTGACCGAGCTCAACCAGCGCATCCGCGACGTCAAACAGGGACCGGACGGCCTGCTGTACGTGACGACCGATCACGAGGCCGGGGCGGTGCTGAGAATCGAGCCGCTGGACGACGCGGCGGCGAACTGAGGAAGAGCCGGGACGGCCGGCGGCGCGACTCACCTCGTCGCGGACCTGCTGCCCGCCGTGTCACCGCGCGCCGCCGCCGTGTTCGCGGCCGTCGCGGCTGGTGTGCCGGGGACGTGGGCCGCGCCGCAGGTCGCCCTTGAGCACGAGCGGCGGGGCACGAAACGATGTTGGTGTCGAGCACGAGCGTGCTCACCGCTCCCCCTCGCCGCCACCTCCTTGCGCGAGCCGACGGTCGTGGATTCCGCGGACGAAGCGGTCGCAATCTCCGTCGTCCTCCCACAGGTCTGCGGCAGCACCAATCACCTGGTCGAGCGGCTGCGGAACGGCAATACCCTGTTGGGCGGCGATCTCGTCGATGGTGCGCGCCCGCCAGAAGTCCTTGGGAGGCCTGGAGGTCTCGTCGTACTCGTCGTTCACAGTGTCGACGTCGGCCATCTCGGGGCGTTCGTGTTGCGTCGAGTCCATGCCTGTGTCTCCTTCGCGACGTCGGTTCACTCGTTCGATCCGCGCCCGCGCCCCGGTGGTGTCGTCGCTGTGTCGTTCACCCGCGCCTCTCGAGCCGACCCGACAACAGCGCGGCAAGGTGGCCCGGGAGTGGCGCTGCTCCCGGAACGATGAAGTCCGTAGAACACCGCAAGATGCAGTATTATTGGGGTGATCGCGGGATCCGTCTTCCGCGAACTTCCGTCCCCGTGCCCCCGGATGGGGCATTTGCCGACACCTCCAGACCACGGAGTAGGACTCATGCTCGCTCATGTCAGAACACTCGCCTCGGTGCTCGTGATGCTCGGTGCGGCCGCCGCCGCCGGCGCCCAGGGTCGCGACATTCTGCCGCCGGTACCGACGCCGACGGACATCAAGCCGGGCAGCATCACCTGCGACGAGTGTCCGTATCCGGCCCCGAGCAGGTATCTCGACATCAGCGTCTACGGCCAGGACGTGCGCATCTCCTACATGGACATCGCGCCGACGGGCACGGCCAACGGCCACGTGGTCATGCTGATGCACGGCAACAACTTCGGCGGCTTCTACTTCGGTGACATCATCGACGGGCTGACCGACGCCGGATTCCGCGTCATCGTCCCGGACCAGATCGGGTACGGCAAGTCGTCGAAGCCCATCGCGCCCTACAACTTCAACACGCAGGCGCGCAACACGCAGCTCGTCCTCGAGCACGAGGGGATCGACAAGGTCATGGCCGTCGGCCACTCGATGGGCGGCATGCTCGCCACGCGGTTCACCACGCAGTATCCCGACTCGGTCGAGCGGCTGGTCATCTACAACCCCATCGGCCTCTCCGACAACCGGTTCAATCGCCCGATGACGCCGGTCGATCAGATCTACGAGCGGACCCTCCAGACCGACTACCAGAGCACCCGCCGCAGCCTCAGCCGGTACGTCGGGCACGACCCGTCGGCCTGGAACGACAAGTTCGAGCTCTACACCCGCATCCGCTCGTCGTGGACCCTCAGCTCCGACTTTCCGCGCCTCGCCATGGTGCAGTCGATCATCAGCCAGATGCTCTACCAGGACCCGGTCGTCTACGACTGGCCGCATGTCCACGTGCCGACGCTCGCCTTCGGGGGCGCAGAGGATCTGCTGCTCGGTCCGGCGGAGGTCTTCCAGGAGCGAATGCAGGTGTTGGCCGACACCGTCCCGAACGGAAACGGTCGCGTGCTGCTCTTTCCGGGGCTGGGTCATGTGCCGCACCTGGAGCGGCCGGACATCATCGTCCCCGCGCTCGTCGACTACCTGATGGAAGGCGTCGAGTAGCGCTGTGCCCTCGCGCGGAAATCCGGGCGACGGAGCCCTCGGATGGCGCAAGGCGCAATTCAGCCGACCGGAGACCGCATGGAGAATCCCCCCGACGGGTGGCCCCGAATCGCACCAGCCGTGTTCTACGACGACGCCGCGGCTGCGATCGACTGGCTGACTCGCGCCTTCGGCTTCGAAGTGCAGGTGAGGGTCGAGAACGACCGGGGGCAGATCGCCCACTCGCAGCTTGTTCTCGATGGCGGCCTCATCATGATCGGACAGGTGGGCCTGCGTCCCGACCGGACGTACCCGCAGTCTCCATGCGCGGTCGGCGGCGCGAACACGCAGGCGCTGGCCGTGTACGTGGACGACGTCGACGCCCACTGCGAGCAGGCCCGGTCGGCGGGTGCCGCCATAACGGTCGAGCCGGCAACCCAGGACTATGGCGAGGGGTACTGGAAAGACCGGACCTACGAGGCCCGCGACCTGGAGGGTCACCACTGGTGGTTCATGCAGCGCCTGCGCACGTAGCGGCTGGGCCTGCCGGTCGAACGGAGCCGGACTCGATGCCACAGGTCAGTGTGATGCCTCGCCTGGCCTACAACGATCCGACCGCCGCCGTGGCGTTCCTGGAGCGCGCGTTCGGCTTCGTCGAAGATCCGGCCGCGCGGCTCGAACACCCGGAAGGGTCGGTCTATCTGACGCAGGTCGCCGTCGCCGGCGTCAGCGTCATGATTGGCACGGCCGGCGGCCACGGGATTGTCAGCCCCGCCACCGTCGGGACGACGACGCAGGCCCTGATCGTGTACGTCGACGACCTCGACGGACACTGCGCGCGTGCGCGGGCCGCCGGGGCCGAGATCGTGTCGGAACCCGCCGACCAGTTCTGGGGCGAGCGGCGCTATGAGGTGAAGGACCTCGAGGGTCACCTCTGGAGCTTCCATCAACCGGTGCGCGATGTCCCGCTGGACGAGATTCGGCGCAAGTTCCGCAAGGTCGCGAGCGAATCGTAGTCGAGGGGACTGGCAAAACGTCGAGGTCTGTGTCTTGCGGTCAGGGGCGCGAGGCGCCGATGCGGACGATTCGCGCCGCGCGACGGTCAGCGGTCATTCCCCAGGTGACCCAGGAGACCCCACACGAACAGCATGACGCCGAACAGTCCGACGACGAGACCGACCGGCAGCATGATCATCGTCACGCCCAGGCCGAGGCCGACGACCATCAGGACGAATCCCATCGCCACGGCCGCCAGGTGGGCGAGAATCAGCTTGGTCTTCTCGAGCCATCGACGTCCGCGACCCGATGGTTGTGTCGTCATGGCGTCCGACTCGGGTGAGGCGCATCACTTGCGCTGTCCGGCAACGCTATTCCCGGCAGGCAGGCGCGTCAAGGGGCGCATCGCGGTTGCGGTCGACGCCGGTGTTCGGCTCGCGCGATGGGCGCGCCCTCGGATGCACGCGTCGTCGACCACCACGTCGCTCACGTCCAGTCGCGCCAGGCGCGGACGTCGACGCCGCCCCGGACATAGCTCTCGCGCCCGCCGTAGACGACGGTGGCCGGTGCGGACCGCCCCGCCAGCGAGCGCCAGTGGGCGAGGCCCTTGAAGAAGTCGCCGGCCACGGTCTCTCCCGACTTGATCTCCACCGCGTGCGGGCCGTCCGGCGTCTCGACGAGGAGGTCGATCTCGTGGCCCCGGTGGTCGCGCCAGAAGTACAGGTCGGGCACCTGCCCCGCGTTGCAGGCCGCCTTCAGCGTCTCGGCGACCACCAGGTTCTCGAACACCGCCCCGCGCGCGGCGTGCGTCGCGAGCTGGTCGGCGTCGCGGATGCGCAGCAGCCAGCACAGCAGCCCCGTGTCGACGAAGTAGAGCTTGGGGCGCCTCGTCAGCCGCTTGTTGAAGCTCCGGTAGTAGGGCTGGAGCCGGAACGTCACGAAGCTCGCTTCCAGCACCGACAGCCAGCGGCGGGCCGTGTCGTGGCTCACGCCGCAGTCGTTGCCGAGGCTCGACAGGTTCAGCAGCCCGCCGGCCCGCCCCGCGCACAGCCGGACGAAGCGGCCGAACGCCTCAAGGTCGCCGACCTGCGTCAGGTCGCGCACGTCGCGCTCGAGGTACGTCTGGAAGTACTGCGCCAGCCACTCGCCCGCATCGAGCCCGAGGTCGTGGATGCGCGGGTAGAAGCCCCGCACGGCGTGGACCGTCCACGCGCCGTCGGGCGACGGCCGTCGGGGGCCGGCCGACAGGAGGTCGCCCATGGCCGGCGCGTCCCGCCGGCTCAGCTCGGCCAGCGAGAACGGCAGCAGGCTGGTCAGGCGCACCCGCCCCGCCAGCGACTGGGAGATGCCCTGCATCAGCAGGAAGTTCCGGGAGCCCGACAGCAGGAAGCGGCCGGGAGCCGGATCGTCGTCGACGATCGACTGGATGTACGAGAACAGGTCGGGCGCCCGCTGCGCCTCGTCCAGGATCGCCGGCCCGTCGAAGCGGCCCAGGAAGCCGCGCGGATCCTCGAGGGCGAACGTACGCTCGTCCGGCGACTCGAGCGAGACGTAGCGGTGGCGCGGGAAGGCGCTGCGCAGGAGGGTCGTCTTCCCGGACTGTCGCGGTCCGTTCACCGACACGACCGGGTACTGCGCCGCCGCCCGCTCCACCGTTGCCGCGAGATGCCTCGGAATCACAGGGGAAGTGTTGCATACCGAAGATCGAATCTTCAAACTGTACAGCACGCAAATCGGTTTCCCGCCGCGTTCGTGGACAGCAGACGACGGCCTGGCCCTGTTCGGCACGGCCGGGAGGTACCCTGCATGAGGGCGCCGCCCCCGGTGGCAGCGCCGCCGACCGGCTCGCGGCGCCGAGGACAGTGATGGAGCTCGAGTTCGTTCCCCTGTTGAGGATTCAGCAAGACCTCTACCGCCTGCCCCGCGGCCGGGAGCGCTTCGAGGCCTATCTGCGCACCATGGTGGATTCGCGCACCGGCGACCTCGCGCTTCCCCTGGTCGACATGAACCCGATGGGGAAGGAGCACCTGCCGCCGCTCCTCGATCGGCTGTTGGAGCTGGACGCCGAAACGGTGGGCGCCGCCGCGACGGCCGCGGCGCAGCCGGCGACGGCGGACGTCAGCGGCGCGTTCCGGGTTGGACTGGTCGTGTCCGACGATGCCCGCGGCGGCTGGACCGACCGCTGCTGCAACGAGCTGGGTCATCGGTTCGAGGGCGGAGCGCTCTACAAGCGCGGCGGACGGTCGTGACCGCGATGGCCGGGAGGCACCATGGCGAAGGGAGCCGCGGGGCCGGCGGCGCGCCGCCGCGGTCCGGTCGACCGGCACGCGGTGGGGTGGTGCGCCGGTGAAACGGCCGCTCTCCGGCCGGCGTCTATCGATCCGAGATGAATGCCCATCCGGCTGTCGCCTTGGCGGGGTGCCTCGGTTGGCTCGTGGCGGCATCGGTCGCCGCGCAGGGTGTCTCTTCCGAGGCCGTCGTCGTCACCGAGTTCGTCAACATCAGCAGCGCGCCTGCCGACGAGTGGTTCGGCAGGGGCATCGCCGAGGTGGTCGCGGCGGAGATCGGCGAACAGTGGTCGGTGCGTTCCCTCGTCGGCGGCTCCCCGCGTGAGCGCCGCGTGCTCGGAGGGACCGCGACATCCGACGCAATCCTCGTGGAGGCGGGCCGGGCCGCCGATGCGCGCTGGGTGGTCGGCGGCGGTTACCAGCGGGTCGGTGACCGGCTGCGCATCACCGCGAGGCTGGTCGAGGTGCGCACGGGGACCGTCGCCTCCGCGACGGTGGTGGACGGCGCCGCCGGGGATCTGTTCGCGCTTCAGGACAGGGTGGCCGCGGATCTGCTCGCGGCCGCGGGCTCGGGGGCTTCGGGCAGTCCCGTCGCGCGGCTGGGGGGCGGCCGGCGGCCAGGGCCTTTCGAGTTCGGAGAGGGATCGTTCCTGCCGGGGCCTCCGGCCGGCCGCGGGCCGCCCGAGCGGAGGCGGGTGGAACCGGCGGGCGGATTGCCGGCGTCGGCGCGGGGGGCGCGGCCGGGCGGCGCCGAGAACCCGCCCGCGGCCAGCGCCGGACGGCCGCCCGCGGCTGTCGCGGCGCGGCCGGCCGCGGGCGGGGCGGGGTTCGAGGCCCCGCGCTTCGCGCCGGGCGTCATCGACGGGCCGCCGCCCCCGCTCCCGCCCGACGTCATCCGCCGCGACGACCAGGGGAACGCCACCATCCGCGCCGTCGAGCTGCCCGAGGGCATCCGGCTCGACGGGCAGCTCGACGAGAACGTCTACTTCACGGTGCCGGCCATCACCGGCTTCATCCAGCAGTCGCCCGACGAGGGCGCCCCCGCCACCGAGGAGACCAAGGCCTGGATCCTCTTCGACGCCGACAACATCTACGTCGCGGCCCGCGTGTGGGACTCGGCCCCGCCCAGCCAGTGGGTGGCCAACGAGATGCGCCGCGACACGCGGCAGCTCCGGCAGAACGACACCTTCGCGGTCATCCTCGACACCTTCTACGACCGGCGGAACGGGGTGGCGTTCTACACCAATCCCCTCGGGGCGCTCGCCGACTTCCAGATCACCAACGAGGGCAACCCCAACAGCGACTGGAACCCCATCTGGGACGTCCGCACCGGCCGCTTCGACGGCGGCTGGACGGTCGAGATGGAGATTCCGTTCAAGTCCCTCCGGTACCGGCCGGGGCCGGCCCAGGTCTGGGGCGTGCAGCTCCGGCGCAACGTGCGGCGCAAGAACGAATGGGCCTACATCACGGCCCTGCCGATCTCGGCGGGCTCGGGACCGGGCGGCATCTTCCGCATCTCGGGCGCGGGGACCCTGGTCGGGCTCGACGCCCCGAGCGGCAGCCGCAACCTGGAGATCAAGCCGTACGGCATCGGCGGCATCAGCACCAACCTCGCCGCGTCGGAGCCCACCGTCAACGCCGGCGACGGAAGCGGCGGCCTCGACGTGAAGTACGGCATCACCCAGAACCTGACCGCCGACTTCACCTGGAACACCGACTTCGCCCAGGTCGAGGTGGACGAGCAGCAGGTGAACCTGACCCGGTTCAGCCTGTTCTTCCCCGAGAAGCGCGAGTTCTTCCTCGAGGGCCGCGGCATCTTCGACTTCGCCCGGGGCGGCCTCGCCGGCGGCTTCGGCGGGGCCCTGCGGCGGGGCGGGCAGGGCGGCGGCTTCTTCGGCGGCGGGAACGCGCCGACCCTCTTCTACAGCCGGCAGATCGGGCTGCAGCGCGGCCCCGACGGCAGGTCGCGCATCGTGCCGATTGTCGGTGGCGGCCGCGTCACCGGCAAGATCGGCGCGTTCGACGTCGGGTTGCTGAACATCCAGGCCGATGAAGACGCGGCGGCCGCGGCGGAGATGACCAACTTCACGGTGGTGCGGCTGAAGCGCGACATCCTGCGCCGCAGCAGCATCGGCGGCATCTTCACCAACCGCTCGGTCTCACTCCTCGGCGACGGCGCCAGCCAAGCCTACGGGGCCGACGCGACCTTCTCCTTCTACGAGAACGTGAGCCTGCTGGCCTACGCGGCCCGCACTCGGACGCCGGGGCGCGACGGCCAGGACCTGAGCTACCAGGGCCGCTTCAACTACGCCGGCGACCTCTACGGGTTCCAGGCCGAGCACCTGGTCGTCGAGGACGACTTCATCCCCGAGGTCGGCTTCCTGCGCCGCGACAACTTCCGCCGCTCCTACGGGACGGCGCGCTACAGCCCGCGGCCTCGCTCGCTGCCCGGCATCCGCCAGTTCCGGCTGGAGGGGAGCTACGACTACATCGAGACCGCTGACCTCGGCATCGTCGAGACGCGCCAGTCGCAACTGGCGTTCTCGACCGAGCTGGAGAACAGCGACCGGTTCGGCGTCTCGGTGGCCGACAACTACGAGTTCCTGCACACCGAGTTCACCCCGGGGCCCGACGAGGTGGCCTTTCCGGTCGGCGGCTACCAGTTCTTCGACGTCGAGGGCACGTACTCGCCCGGCGCACAGCGCCGCCTGAACGGGACGTTCACGGTGCGCGCCGGCGACTACTTCAACGGCACCATCCGCTCGGTCGGCTTCAGCCGCGGGCGCATGGAGGTGACCGAGCGGCTCTCGCTCGAGCCGAGCGTGTCGGTCAACTGGATCGACTCGCCGCAGGGGGCGTTCCGCACCGACCTGCTCGTGTCCCGGGTGAACCTGTCCTTCACGCCCCGCATGTTCTTCAGCGGGCTGATCCAGTACAACTCGAGCACCAACACCGTCAGCAACAACCTCCGGCTCCGCTGGGAGTACCAGCCCGGCAGCGAGCTCTTCGTGGTCTACACCGAGGACCGCCTGACCGACCCCCTGCGCCCCGACCGGTTCTCGGAGCTCCGCAACCGCGGCTTCGTCGTCAAGGTGAACCGGCTGTTCCGCTTCTAGCGGTGTGTCGCAGTGAGCCCGGTCCGTCGCGTCGGCTGGCGGATGTGCTGACAAGACACTACCGCTACGAAGTGCGTTCCGTTGCGCGGGTTGTGAAGGGCATGGGCACCACCAACTGGTTGGTGCGCACATCCGAAGCCGACTATTTTCTGAAGCAGTACCCGCCGAGCGCTGACATCGCGGGCGAGGCGGCCGCGCTGAGGCTGTCCCAGGAGGTACGAGACGCGGGGCTGCCCGTGCCGCTGGTCATTCCCTCCGCCGCCGGCGAGTTGCTGTGGTCGGAGGACGACTTGGCACTTGCCCGGTTCGAGCACTTTCCCGACACCACCTCCGGTACCGCGCTCTCACGCCCGGGCATGGCGCAGGCCGGCCACACCCTCGGCCGGCTGCACGCCTGCCTGCGGGGCCGGCCGGCTCGCCGCGACGCCGCCGTGGCGTGGCTCGCCCTCGACGCGCGCCGGAAGCGGGCGGCGTTCGAGCGCTACCTGAGAGCCATCGAGAAGCGTGAGGAGCAGGACACGTTCGACCTCCGGACGGCGTGCCTGCTGCGCCGGCGACTGGAGCTGCTCCCGAGAGCCGCCTCGCTTCTTGCGTCCCTTCCGCCGCTGGCGCGGCAGGTGCTGCACGGCGACTACAGCCTCTGGAACATCCTGTTCCGCGCGGGCAAGCTGATCGCGGTGGTGGACTTTCGGCCGCCAGAGCGGTTCCTGCCCGCGTTCGAGATCGGCCGGGCCGCGCTGTCGCCGGAAACGGTGACCGCCGGCCCCGGCTGGCGCGACAAGGCCCTCGCCTTCGTCGAGGCGTACTGCCGGGCGAACCGGGACGTCGGGCGCTCCGACGTCGAGTTCGCGCCCCACGTGTGGGCGGTTCAGCTCGTCCGAAGCGAGTACGGCGTGATGCAACACTATTTCGGTTCCGTCGAGCGGCAGGCCGATCTCGATCGGTTCTGGTTTCAGCGGTGCGAGGCTGCCGACATGATCCTCGATGACCTCGACCGGCTGTCCGCGAGCTTCGTCTCCGCCTGGGACCGCTGTGATGCTTGACGCCCGTCCGACCGGACCGCCCGACTCTCCGACCGCGTCCCTGTGACATCGAGCGTTGCGGCGGGGCGCGGGCAAGGAGGGGTTGCCGACGCGTCGACCGCGCGGAGCTGCCGGGTCACCCACGTCGTCAGGTGCTCCGTAGTGCCAGGCTCTCCGACTGCGCGGCGCGCACCCGCCGCCCGCGTCGGTACGCGGGGTATGATGCGGAATGCGGCGAGTGGACTACGACGAGATCGCCCGCGCATACGACGAGCCGTCACGCGATCACGACGTCGACCTGGGGCTGACTGCCTTCCTGGACGAGATACCCTCTCTCGACGCCTCGCAGGTGAGCGTTCTCGATGTCGGCTGCGGAACCGGAAAGCAGCTCCTCGCCAATCGTCTCGCGATGCCGGACGCCACCCTGGTGGGAGCCGACTTGTCCCTTGGCATGCTGCGCGTTGCGCGCGAGCGTTGCCCCGACGCCGCTTGGGTGCAGGGCGACGGGGCGGCCCTCCCGTTTCGGAGCGGTGCCTTCCACTACGTCAGCAACCAGTTCTCCTATCCGCACATGCGGCACCAGGAACGGTTCATCGCTGAAGTGCTCCGGGTGCTGCGGCCGGGCGGGCGCTTCGTCATGACCAACATCGATCCCTGGTCATCACCCGCATCCAAGCCCTGATGACCCACGAGACGGCCGGAGACCCGGTCAGCGGTCTGAAGTGGACACGCCGCACCACCGCCAAGCTCGCCGGACTCGGACGATGAAGTGCACTCGTCGTTCCGGGCCGTCCTGAACGCCAACCCGGTGGCGGCGCTGCATCGGCTGCGGGCCGCAGTGACGGCGTCGGGGCTCGAGCTCTCCGGGGAGCGGCGGCGGCTTTTCGTCCTGCGCAACGCAGGGTGGTCCGAGGGTCGGAAGACGCAGCAGCCACTCGACGGCCTGCGGGCGTACGGCGGCACCGTCCTGAAGCTGCCGGAGGCCGACCTCAAGGTCTTCCGGGCTCTGCAGCAGCTTCTCGAAGAGAAGCCGACGGGTCTCCTCGCTTGGCTCAGGATGCATCGTCGCGCGAGCCGGACGGCACTGCTTGCGCCCTTGAGTCCCGAGCCCGCCGTCGCTGACGCACCAACCGAGGCCGGTACACCTCCCCAGGCTGCTTCACCGCGGAAGGCCGCTGCCAAGGCCGGTGAGTCGGCCGAGGCCGTTGCACCGCCCGTTCCTCGGCTACCTGTCGGCGTTGCCCGAGGGCGTCAGTCGGCTCGCAAGCGGCGAGAAGCTCGCGGCCGACATAGCCCAGACGCTGCTCGCCGAGACCGTGAACGATCCCATGCTGGGTGGAACCGGCGAGGCGGTCGATCCGTCTGTCCTGCTCCAGCCAGAGGGAGGCCGACGGGCCCGCATCTCCGTCATCAGTCTCGTCGGACTGCCGAACGACGAGCAGCGACGGCGCTTCGTCAATCAACTGCAGATGGCCCTCTTCGCCTGGGTGAAGAAACACCCCGCCGGCGACCGGCCGCTGGGCGGTCTGTTCGTCATGGACGAAGCGCAGACGTTCGCGCCGTCAACGGGCCGTACGGCGACCACGGACAGCACGCTCGCCCTTGCCTCCCAGGCGCGGAAGTATGGTCTCGGCCTGGTCTTCGCCACTCAGGCGCCGAAGGGACTCCACAACCGGATCCCCGGCAACGCGACGACGCAGTTCTTCGGCCTGCTCAATGCCCCGGCGCAGATCGCGGCCGCCCAGGAGATGGCCGCTCAGAAGGGCGGCGACGCGCGGGGCATCGCTCGCTTGCGGGCCGGGGAGTTCTTCGTGGGAAGCGACATGGTGCCGTTTCAGCGCGTGCGCAGCCCCATGTGTCTGAGCCACCATCCTCCGAGCCCGATGACCCAGGAAGAGATTCTCGAGCTGGCGCGCGTCCGGGAACCCCGCGCAACGCCCGGTGCAGTACCGATCGGCGTCGTGAGTTGACGGGGCCAACTCTCGACTCGGAACTGTTACGAGTCCGGCGCGACTTCACAGCCGGTCCGGGTCCAGCGGTTCGGTGCGATCCGCCAGATCGTCTTCGAGAGCCTTCCGAGCCAGCTCCGCCAGTCGACCCTGTGAAGTCTCGAAGGCACGTGGCCAGCGCTGCTCGGACTCCACCTCGTTCATGAGCCAGCGCGCGAACGCGTCCTGTTCGTGGTCAGGCAGTCGGGCCACCTTCGCGAGAGCCTCCTCCAGCAACTCTGTCATGTCGCGTTCCTTCAACTCGCATCGTACTCGACCGCGGGAGCTTCAGATTCTCAGCAGCGGGTAGTCGGGTATCCGCGGCGTCAGCGTGCGGTTCGTGCAGTCGGCGATCAGGTCGAGTGCCTCGAGGATGAGCTGGCCGATCAGAACCTCGCCCGACGGCGGGCCGACCACGCAATCGGTGCGCGTCGAACGGTCGCCGATGCGCACCGTCACCGGACCCGCGACACGGCGTTCCTCCCTGCGATTGTCGGCGTAGGTGACAACCATGGTTTCCTGGACGCGCAACCCGAGGCGCTGGACGATGTTCTGGGGAAGCACGAGCATGACCGCGCCGGTGTCGACGATGCCCTGCACGCGGGCACGCCGAACGCTGGATTCGTCGCCGGACCCCCGTTCGAAGATCTCGCGATCGACCGGGTTCTCCAGCTCGAAGTCGACGGAGATTTCTCCCATGTCTGTAGGCATTGCAAGAATCACTCCGGTGTTTTGGCCGGACGATGTCGGGCCAGGGTCACTGCCGGTCACTGCCGTGGGTTCGCGTCGCCGGGGCAGGTGGCGGTCTCGAACGCGACGACGTCTCGGGACTCCGCGCTGATCTCCACGCCGACCAGGTGGACCGCGCGGCCCGGGGCGCGGTGCTTGTCGGCGTAGCGGCGCGCCTGCAACTGCGCCAGGGCGGCGCTGCGCTCCGCGCGCTCGGCCACCTTGAACTCGAACACGTAGACGTCCGTTCCCAGCCGCACCGCCAGGTCCAGCCGGCCGCGGCTGGTGGCCTCCTCCACGGTCACGCCGTCGAGCGCGGCCTGGAACGAGGCGTAGAACACGCTCGTCCAGTAGCCCTCGTAGCGGGCAATCTCGTTCCGGCGATGCCAGTCGTGGGGGATGCCCGCGAGCAGCCGGCGGAACAGCGCCTCGACGCCCGGCCAGTCCGCCGCCGCCAGCAGGCGGCGCAGCGCGCCGGCATCCTCGGCGGTTCGCCAGCTCGGGGCCAGCGCGTCGAGCAGGCTCTCGTTCAGGCCCCGCCGGACCTCCCGGTTCGGGTAGCCGAGCCGATACAGCCGCCGGCCGTCGCGCCGCTCCGAGTCCACGATCGTCAGGTAGCCGGTCTGGAACAGCAGCGCCTCGGGCCGCCATCGCCTCCACGTCGAAGGCCGACAGCAGGGCCCCGCTGGCGTGGATCGTCTCGAGGTCCGGGGCCGCGAAGCCCCGGCGGATCAGCGTGTCGACCAGGAACCGGGGCGTCGCGGTCTCGAACCAGTGCGCCTCGAACTCGCGGCTGCGGAACAGCTTGAGCAGGCCGAAGGGGTTGTAGACCCGCTTGGTTCCCAGCCAACTGTAGCCGTTGTACCAGGCGCGGATCTCGTCCCGGTCGAGACCCGGCAGCTCCGGGGCGAACTCTGTCGAGGTCCGCTTCAGTGTAGCCGCAGAGGGCCGAGTAGGCCGGGTCCACGGTGAGGTCGATGAGGTTGTTGAGATCGGAGAACAGGCTGACCCGGGAGAACTTGCTCACCCCGGTGATGAAGGTGAGCTCGATGTGGGCGTCGCAGGCCTTGAGGGTGCCGTACAGCCCGCGCAGGTCGTCGCGGTTGGCCCTGGCCACGTCCGGGTCGTCGAGCGCGTCCAGGATCGGCTTGTCGTACTCGTCCACCAGCACCACGACGCGCCGGCCCGCGTGCTCGTGCAGCGCTTCGAGCAGGCGGCGCAAGCGTATCGGGGCGCTGCCGCCCCTGGTTTCGACGCCGGCCCGCCGGGCGACGTCGTCGAGCTGCGCCGCCGCGTTCTCCTCGATCAGGTCGGGCTTCCTGAAGTTGCCGCCGCTGAAGTCCAGTCGCAGCACCGGGTGGCGCCGCGACCAGTCCCAGCCGTCGTGGACGGCCAGGCCGCGGAACAGGGGTTCGGCGCCCTCGTACAGCGCCTTGAGCGTATCCACGAACAGGCTCTTGCCGAATCGCCGCGGGCGTGACAGGAAGTAGTGCTTGCCGGCATCGTCCTCGAGCCGCCGCGCATAGCCGGTCTTGTCGACGTAGTAGTAGCCCTCCTCCCGGATCTCGCGGAAGTTCTGGATGCCGATGGGCAGCTTGCGCTTCTCCATGAACCCCTCGGGTGCGACGGGCCGGCTTCAGCCGCCCTCCCGGATCCCCCGGAGGGTCTGAATGCCGGTGGGCAACTTGCGCTTCTCCATGAACCCCTCGGGCGCGACGGGCCGGCGTCAGCCGCCGGTCGGCGCCGCCGGCTCGTCCCCCCTGGTTACTTGCGCTCGCTTACGGCGTTGATCACGAAGACCAGGAACCAGAAAAGCGCACACGCGAGTGTCGAGGCGACGGCCCACGACACTCCAACGGCAGCGACGATGAAAGCGCCTCACTCCGCCGCCGGCTCGGTCCCGGCCGGTGCATCGCTCGCGGGCAACCGGAAGACGATCAGCCCCGGCACCTCGCCGCCGACGGTCAGCGCGATGTGCTGCACGCCGTCCAGCAGGTACGTCATGGGCGCTCCGAGAGCGCCGGCAGGCAGGTCGATCGAGGCGATCTCGGCCCCGGTCGCCTTGTCGTAGGCCCCGAGGCGCGGCCCGCCGTCGCTGCCGCCCGCCGTCAGCGCGTAGATCAGCAGCGTCTTCGTCAGCAGGGGACCGCTACGGCTGGCGTCGCCGCCCAGCGGGGGCAGGTCGAGGTCGCGCAGCATGGGATGGTTGCGTATGCGGTCGCCGTCGCCGGTGGGGACCATCCACGCGTGCTCGCCGGTGTTCATGTCGATGGCGGTCATGCGGGTGTAGGGCGGCTTCCACAGCGGCAGCCCGCGCGGCATCACGGGGCCGGCGGAGACCGAGCGGCGGATGTAGCGCAGGGTCGACGGCTCGTGCGGCTCGGGCTCGGTGAGCTGGATGGTCGAGTGGCCGTTCGTCGACGGCACGTACAGGTAGCCGGTCTCGGGGTCGACGGCCGCGCCCGACCAGCTCGCGCCGCCGCCCACCGGCGGACGCATGATGGTGCCGCGCAGCGTCTGCGGCGTGTAGAGCGGGCCGAGCCGGAAGCCCTCGACCGCGTCGACGGCCATCTGGCGGATCTCGGGCGTGAAGTCGACGAGGTCGTCGATCGACGTGCCCTGGTACTCGAACGCGGCGGGCCGGGTGGGGAAGGGCTGGGTGGGCGACATCACCTCGCCCTCGAGGTCGGTGTCGGTGGCCACCGGCAGCTCCTCGATGGGCCACACCGGCTCGCCGGTCACGCGGTCGAAGACGTAGACGAAGCCCTGTTTGCTGACCTGGGCCACCGCCTTGATCTCCCGCCCGTCGACGGTGATGTCGAGCAGGTTCGGGGCGGCCGGCAGGTCGTAGTCCCACAGCCCGTGGTGGATCGTCTGGAAGTGCCACTGCCGCTGGCCGGTCTCGACGTCGACGGCGACGATGCTCTCCGCGAAAAGGTTGTCGCCGAGGCGGTGGCCGCCGTAGTAGTCGTTGGTCGGGGTGCCGATGGGCAGATAGACCCAGCCGAGCTCCTCGTCGCCGCTCATCATCGACCAGATGTTGGTGTTGCCGCTGTAGCGCCACGACTCGTTCAGCCACGTGTCCGACCCGAACTCGTCGGCGCTCTGGGGCACGGTGTGGAAGTCCCACCGATGCCGCCCGGTCCGGATGTCGTAGGCGCGGGCGAACCCGGGCGTCGCCTCACGGGTGATGGTGCGGTCGTTGATGGTCGAGCCGACGACGATGGTGTCGCGCAGGATCATGGGTGGCGACTGCGACGAGAGGGCGAGGAGGTTCAGCACGTCGCGCTCGCCGCGGGTCGCGCGGGGCACGCCGTCGGTGAGGTCGATGCGCCCGTCGTCGCCGAAGTCGGGGGCGGGCAGCCCGGTCCCGGCGTCGACGGCGACGAGGAAGCCGTCGCCCGTGCCCCACACGATGCGGGCGTCGCCGTCGTTCTCCCAGTAGGCCACGCCGCGGTGGCGCCACTGCGCGATGGCCGGCATGCCCGACTCGTAGGCGCGCGGGTCGTGCACCCACAGGGTCTCGCCGGTCCGGGCGTCGATGGCCGCGGCGCGGTAGAGGGGGGTGCTCACGTAGAGGACGCCGTCGACCATCAGCGGCGTCGCCACCAGCGAGCGGATCGAGGGCCGGGTGCGCGTCTGCCGTACCCCGTCCCACGCCGTCCACAGGTCCGGCTCGTCCACCTGCAGGATGTCGAACAGGGTGTCGGCCGCCACCAGCGAGTCGCCGCCGGGGGTGGAGCGGACGAGGTGGGTGTCGACGGAGTTCCAGCGCCACCGCGCCTCGAGGTCGGCGAAGTTCTCGGCCGTGATCTGGTCGAGCGGCGAGTACTTCGTGCCGCCGCTGTCGCCCGCGTAACTGCGCCATTCGCCGTCGTCCGGCGCCCCGTACTGCGCCTGGGCCAGGGTCGCAGCCAGACACACCGTCGCTGCGAGCGCCCCCGTCGTCAGTGCACCGATCCATCGCATCGTCGACACCTCGGGATTCTCCGTTCGGTCGCCTTGTACCATACTTCTGTACCGTCGGTTGCACATGCGATTGGACGCGGAGGGGGAGACAGGATGACTCGCATTTGTTCAGCGGTGGGACTGCTCGGCGTCCTGCTCGTGTGGCCGGCCGGGCCGGCGGCCGCCCAGACCGCGGACACGCCCCGCACGCCCTGGGGCGCGCCGGACCTCGGGGGCGTCTGGGACTACCGCTCCGCCACCCCGATGACGCGGCCGGCGGAGTTCGGGGACAGGGCGGTGATGACCGAGGAGGAGGCTGCGGCCGTCGCGCGCCAGAGCGCCGACTTGTTCGAGTCCATCGATAGCGGAGACGCCGTGCCCGGCCACGCGATACACACGCGGGTCTTCCTCGACTTCGGCACCGAACCGGTGCCCGACCGGCGCACCTCGCTGATCGTCGATCCGCCGAACGGCCGGCACCCGCCTACCGTGGCGGGCGCGGACGAGAGACGTGCTGCCCTCGCCGGCTCGTTCGGCCCCGGGCCGTTCGACTCGTGGGAGGACCTCAACCTGATGGACCGCTGCCTCGGCACCATCGGCTTCCCCATCGTGCCCGGCCCCTACAACAACAACGTGCAGATCTTCCAGACCCCCGACCACGTCGCCATCCTCGCCGAAAGCATGCACTTCGTGCGCATCGTTCCCCTCGACGGCAGCCCCCGCAGCGGCCTCCCCCAGTTCGGCGGCGACGGCCGCGGCCGCTGGGAGGGCGACACGCTGGTCGTCGAGTCGATGCACTTCGACGGCGAGCTGACGATGATCGGCAGCGAGCCGCGGCGCCTCGTCGAGCGCTTCACCCGCGAGGGCGACATCCTCCAGTACGAGTTCACGGTCGACGACCCCGACATCTGGGAGGCCCCGTGGACCGCCCGCGTGCCGCTGCGCAAGACCGAGGGGCCGGTGTTCGAGTACGCCTGCCACGAGGGCAACTACGGTCTCGTCAACATCCTCTCGGCCGCGCGGGCCGAGGAGCGGGCGGCCGAGGCGCTGGCGCCGCGGTAGCCCCGTCCTTCCACCCTCTCAGTCGTCGTAGGAGACCCGGCGCAGGGAGCGCTCGTACCAGCCGTCGCCGACCGGATCGAAGGTGTTCATCTCCGTCAGCTCGCCGCCGAAGACGTGGATCGTGAAGCAGGGCTGGTCGGTGAGGTCGTTCGTCAGCGAGTGGTACTCGAAGGGCGGAATCAGGAAGTTGGCGTCGCCGGCGACCACCCGGTGCGACTCCACCGGCGCGAACCGGCAGCGGTGGGCCTCCTCCTTGATCGGGGCGTAATGCGTCACGTCCAGCTCGCCCTCCAGCACCCCCTCGACGCTCCACAGGTTGGGGTGGTCGTGGATCGGGGTGCCCTGGCCGGGCGCCCACGCGATCGCGAGGACCGTGTACCGGCGCGCGGGGTCGCGGTGCAGCAGCCGCCTCGCGTAGCGGTCGGGGCGGGTGCGTCGGAAACGCGCGTCGAGTTGGAGACGCCCGGGCGCGTTCTCGATCTCGTGCTGCACTGCCAGGGTCACGGCCTCGACGTCCCCGACGCTGACGGCGGCGTCGATCCGCCGCACGAACTCGTCTGCTCCCATGACGCTCATTGCCGACCTCCGTCGAGAGTCGCGGGGCCCGCCCGGTCCGCCGAGTCCGGGGCGAGGCTTGCACCGCAGTTCAGCTTGCAGTCTAACCGACGCGGACGCCTTCGGGGAGGCAACGACGCACGGCAGGTCGTCCGCGCGGTGACCCGGCACCATGGAGGCCCGGGGCTGCCCCGGAGGGGCGACGAGGCGCGGCGGGCGGTCCGCAGGGCGGCGGCGCCCGCGGAACGCCGGCGGGCCGGGGGCCGCCATTCGGCGAGCCGTTACCGCAGTACGTCGCTCTCCTCGGCCAGCCGAACGAGCACCTCGGCGTCCTCGGGCAGCAGGAAACGGCGGGCGACCGACTCGTCGGCGGCCTGCCGGACCGCGTTGACGAAGCCGGCGTGGTCGCCGTAGCGCTCTTCCAGCGACAGGCGCGGGTCGCCGCTGGCCATCCGCTCCGCGCGCGTCCGGGCGAAGGGGAAGAACGACCCCGTCAGCGAGCAGAGGTCGCGCCCGCGGGGGCCGGCCGCGTGCAGGTTCCAGCCGGTGTTGGTGCCGACCGGCGCCGCGACGTCCACGGTGTGGATGCCGGCGACGTCGTGTCCGTCGCGGTCCGTCGTCGGCACGAGCACCTGGTACGAACCTCCGCGGGTCGGCGGCAGCACCGTCTGACGGCCGCCCCCGGAGCCGAACGTGGGGCCGAAGCCGAGCGCGTCGAGCCCGTTCGCCCGCGTCGGGAACGCGACGCCGGGAATGGCGGGGAACGTGCGCGCCACCTCGTCCACCGTCGCCAGCGTCCCCCGCCGCACGTCGGGGTAGCTGCTCGCAGGCGGCTCGATGCCGCGGTCGGCCCAGTCGTCGAGGGCGACGAGGAGCGCCCGCATCGCCGGCGCCGCGCTCCGGTAGGTGTTCGTCACGTACGCGCACGCGCCGCGGTCGGCCGGCATCGCCCCGACCCCCGCCGCCCCGCCGTGGGGGTGGCTGGCCAGCAGGTAGAAGCGGACGTTGTCGGGAACCGGCACCGGGTCGCCGTGCCCGTCGTGGACGTTCAGCGACGCCTTCATCTGCCAGAACTCGTTGCTCGTGTCGACGTGGAAGACCAGCGGATCGGTGGCGGGCCGCTTGAGGATGCCGTCGCGGACGTTCGTCACCGGGTCGGTGGTCACCGCGTAGGTCAGCGGCGGGACCGACTGCGACGTGAAGTCGGGCGTCCGGTCCTGGCGCGAGTAGATGTTGGGGTCGGCGAACTCGACGTTGGCGAACAGCCGGTGCGAGCCGGGGATGTGGATGCGGACCGCGTCGAACACCCGGCGGTGCGCCTCGTCCTCGTTGAAGCCGAGGTAGAGCCAGTCGCGCAGGTACATCCCCGTCGACGAGATGCCGAGCCCGTAGGCGCGGCGGATGCCGGTCGCGTCCGCGCTTGCGGCGAGGGGGTTCGGCGTCCCCGCGTCGTCGGCGGTCTCGTAGCGCAGGAACGACGCGACGTCCCGCGTCACGGCGTAGCCGAGGCCCATGACCCACGGGTTCTTCGCGGGGTAGATCAGCTCGTACACCTTGTCGGGGTCGAACCCGTCGAAGAGGCAGATGTCGGTGGTCGAGGGCGTGAGCGACGCCTCGCCCGACGGACACGTGCCGAACGCCCAGCCGTCGGCGGGGACCGGCCGGCGCTCGCCGTCGATGGCGTCGCGCACGGTGAGCGTCGAGTGCGCCGTGTCGGTGTCGGCCGTCTCGTAGCTCACGAAGCGGACGTTCCCCTTGAGCGGCAGCGTATGGGTGCGGGCGCCGGACGCCGTCGGGTCGGACGGGTACTCGATGCGGACGCGCGAGACGATGGGGCTGCCGTCGGCCTGGACGGCGACCGGCAGGTCGGCCCCGAGCCGCGTCGCCGTCGTCACCACGTCGCCGGCCCAGCCCGCGTCCACCAGGGTGTAGCCGAGGCGGAAGAACAGCCCGTCGTCGGCGTCGGGACCGGTCGCCGGGAAGGTGTGGAAGCCGAGCTCGATCGCGTTCCCGCGGTTGTTGATGCCGTACAGCAGCTTCCGGTTGCCGCGCGCCATGTCGACCGGCTTGACGATGAAGAACGGGGCGCTGAGCTCGACCCGCCCCCGCTCGTTGCGGGGCGCGCGGTCGAGGTTGACGATCACCGCGTTGAGGGGATCGGCGGGGTCGACCTCCATGTGCACGGTGCCGTCGAGGCGCTCGAAGGGGCCGGCGTCGCCGAACGCCTGTCCCCCAGCGTACGGCGTCGTCCGCTCGACGACGATCCGGACCACCCGCGCGTCCGCCGCGGGCGCCGCCAGGGCGCCGAGCAGGACGCCCAGAACCACGAGTACGAATGCTCGTCTCATCACCGTGCCCCTTTCCTCTTGGCCGTTCGGCAGCGGTTCGGCTACTGCCACGTGTTCAGGTCTCGCACGGCGCCCGTCGAGAGCAGATAGACGTAGAGATCGGTGAACACCACCCAGACGAGGCTGACCCAGGCTATCTGCATGTGCCGTTCGTTGAACCAGGTCGAGCTCTTCCAGAGGCGATAGCGCGGCGAGACCGTACCATCGCACGTGAAGCAGTCGAGCCGCCCGCCTATGAGGTGGCGCCACGAGTGGCATCCGAATATGTACCCCGAGAGCAGCGCCGCGTTCACGATCATGACCACCGTGCCGACCCCGATGCCGAACCGGCCGTCGCGAAAGAACGCGGCAAGGCCTTCCCACCAGAGGCACACGATGAGAAAGAGAGCGCCGTACAGGGTGTAACGGTGGAGGTTCTGAACCAGCAGGAGCCGGGTCTCGCCCCGGTACCGCTGGGTAACGCCGCCCACCGCGCACGACGGCGGCGTCAGGAAGAAGGCCTTGTAGTAGGCGCCCCGATAGTAGTAGCACGTCACGCGGAACGCCAAAGCCATCCAGGGGATCAGGAACGCCGGCGACCGCGGGATGAACGCCGGCCACCAGGCCGGGAACGCCCCCAGCCAGGCAAGGTCCACCGGAACGGATCCCGGGTAGATGGATGGGGCGGTGAACACCGGAGGCGCCACTGTCGGGCTGACGTACGGATCGAACCAGACGTGGGTGGGATTGAAGGCGCGGAACGTCAGGTAGCCGAAGAGGAGGAGAAGGCCGACTGCAGTCGCGGCTGGCGCCATCCACCATCGATCGACGCGCTGGGTACTGGCGATGCCGCGGCTGCGCGCGGCGAGACTGACGGTTTGCATGGCGGCATTCAAGCAATGGTCGGCGGTGTTGTCAATCCTCGTGGAGCGCGCTTCGGAGAGCCTGCTGCTCACTACGGCCGTGCGCGGTACCGGGTCTCGGTGCAGGTGCTGAAGTCGATGACCCCCGCCATCTTCTGCTGCAGGGCGCGGAACTCCTCGTCGCCCATCAGGATCTCGTTGAAGTCCCGGCGCATGTCGGCGTCGGGATGCCGTTCGCTGAAGAGGATCTGGTTGACGGGCCGCTCGATGTTCTGAAAGCCCGTCATCCAGCGGCCGGTCCTTGCCTCCATTTCCACACCCGGATACTTCCTCCCGACCAGGTCGACCATCTCGCGCGCGATGGCCTCGGCCGCGGCGTCCCGGCCCGGTTCGATGTTGCAGACGCGCCGGAAGACGAGCGGGGGTTCGTCCTGCCGCGCGGCCTGTCCCTGCAGGATGCCGGCGGCGCCAAGCAGCGCGACAGCGACGATGATCCTCCTCATGGAGCTGTCTCCTTCACACCATGACCTCGGCGCCCGCGTTCATGACCCGAGGACCGCGCCGCTACTACCGTCCTACACCAGCTCGACGCGGACGTTCAGTCCGGGAGAACCGGCCAGCTTTCGGTCCCCGGTAACCAGCAGTTCCCCAAGCGCTTCCGCCAGAGCCACGTAGATCGCGTCATACGCGGTGACGTTGTTGCGAAGACCCCAGACTCTGTCGAGGAACGGCTCGTGCGGGTACCGTTCCACATCGAGCTGTCGCCAGTGGTGGAGCGTCCGAACCGCGTGCCCTTCGTCGAAGGTTCCGTCCAGCACGTACCGCCGCAGCACATGGGCGATCTCGATGTCGATGAGATGGGGTGCGTGGACGATCTCCGCGCCGGCGGCGAGTCTCGCACCTACCCTCGTGCCGCGGGCCGTGTTCAGCAGGAACTCCAGGGCGCCGGAGGCGTCCAGCACCATCAACGCAACCCTCGCTCTTCGCGGAGAACGTCTGCCGGCGAGCGGTCGAGCACGACCTCCGGCTGCTCGCGGATCGCCTGGAGCAGTTCCTGCCGGCTGGGTCGAGCAAGCGCGCGCTCGATCTCTCGCAGCACGTAAAGCGACATCGACACGCCTTCCATGGCGGCTCGGGCCTTCAGCCGCCGGTGAAGAGAGTCCGGAACGTTGCGAATCTGGATCATGGTGGCCATGGGCCATGTATGAAAACATGATCCGGCGATGTCATGCAAGCCGATGCGCGCGATCAGGGTGGTTCGGCTCGATACGGATGGACCGGCCCTCGTCGGCAGCATCACTGCCGACAGCGGCAGGATTCGCGATGTCCGGGTCGGCCTGCTGCTCGAAGCGCAAGCCACTGGCCGCGTCGTGAACGGCTCCGGCGAGCCGGTGCGCTGGGCGTACGTGCGCGTGGCGTATCCTGACATGTCGGCTGGAGGCATGATCGAGAGCCTCTACGGCGGAAGTCCGTGGACCGACGCCGAGGGTAACTTCGCCATCGACGGCCTCGTGCCGGACACGACGATCGAGCTCCAGGCGCAGCTCAACGGTCAGATGTCCTCGGTCGAGACGATCGTCGTCGGCCCGGGGATGCGGAGGAACGGCATCGAACTCACGCTTGGGGGCGCGGCAAGCGTGGCCCCGATCGGCGCGTTCAGCGCGGCGCTTGCCGACACCGCGGGGAGCGCGCGGAAGTGCCTGAAACTGGCCACTTGGCACAACCAGGCCCGGCGCGTCGGGCGCCCCGTCAACGTCGAGTGCACGTGGCCGCACGACCTGGACGACCACCGCGGAAACTGGGGCCTCGACTCGTGGGTGAGCGACCCGATGGACGCGCTTCCAGTTCCCCGGCTGGGATCGGCGGGACGGCTGGCTCACGTGGCAGTCCTGCACGGATGAGTACCCGCCGCCCGACCCGCAGCACTACTACGAGCTGGATTCCCCAGACGGTGACGACCACGTGGGAACGCTGTACTTCGGCACCGTCAGCATCCCGGTCGACTGCGACGGCCCGTGGGACTGCAGCGGGGAGTCGAATCGGCGCTGGCCCAACCAGCCGTCGTCGGCAGACAACGTGGAAGCCGACCACCAGATCAGGGTATTCCTGTTCTGACGGGTGAGTCCTGATGGGTGAGAAGAGACGTCGGTTCACCGGCTTCCGGGCAGTCCGCGGTTTCCGCCGCGGGCTGCTCGCGGCCGTTCTGCTGGGCTGGGCCACCTTGGCCGGCGCGCAGGGCGACGGCTTCAGGATGGAGGTGTTCCTCGGCGGCGGAGGAGCCATCGCCGACGAGAAGATCGCCACCTTCGACGTGGGGGCCACGGCGTGGCTGACGGAGCGGTGGGGGCTGGGCGCCTGGAGCTCGTTCCCCACCGTGGTGGGCCAGGAGGGGACCACCGGGGTGCTGTTCAACCCGGCGATCCGGTATCAGCGCCGACTGCGGCGCGGCCGCTCCCTCCACCTCGCCGCGGGGCCGGGATACCTCGACAGTTACGCCGGCACCGCCGCGGCTGCGGAGTGGGAGTTCACCCCGTACGCCGACATCCTGTACGGCATCCAGGCGGCGGGGAATCGGAAGTTCGGCCTTCGAGCCGGGGCGCGGATCATCGGCGGCGGGCTGCACCTCGTGGCCGTGTTCGGCTTCACGACCGACTGAGTGGAGGGACTGGATGAGAGGAGGCACGACCACGCGGATTGCTCTCGTGATGACGGCGCTGGTCCTCGCGGCGCATCCGGCGACCGCACAGTCGCGGGGCGCACAGTTGACGACCGGGTTGAGCCTGGCGTCGCTGGGTACCTACGCGGCGTTCGCCGACGGGGACTGCAGCCGGCACCGGTTCACCGTCCTGCAGAACGGGCGCTGCGAATGGCTCACCCTCGGCGGCAAGTGGGTCGGGGTGCCGCCTGACCGGCCCCGGAGGCAGATGGTCGTCGGGCTCGCTGTCGCCGGCGTCGGCGGGCTCATCGCGGGCGGCGCATGGGAGCCCTCGCGGGCCGTCGACGCGCTCGCCACGGCCGGCGCGGGGTTCATGCTACTGGCTGCAGCGCGCAACGAGGGCTTCGTGCCGGGCACCGTCCACACCAAGGGCGACGACGGCAGGTGGTTCACGGACTGCCCGATCGAGATGGGGGGGATGGGGGGGATCTTCGGGGCCTCGTACGACGGATCCCCCGGCGAGGAGTACCCCCTGCCCGAGTGCAGGCACACGTCGTTCAACCGGCTGAACGGGATGTGGGCCGGAGTCGCCGCGCTCGGGCTGGCGGCTGGGCGCTGGCTATGGCGCGCCGGGCTGGACGTCGAGGTCAGCCCGAGTGTGGTCGCGGTCAGCAAGACCATCGAGTTCTGACCACGGGAGGGGGCCATGATCGCACGCACCGCTGCGCTCGTTGTCGGAGTGTCCCTGCTCGCGCCGGCCGCCTCTGGCCAGACCCGGTTCGAGTTGGGGGCAGGCCCCCAGTACGGCCTGCAGCAGGAGCCGATGACGCACGGCTGGCTCGTCTCGGGCGGCTTCGAGATCGACGGGCAGGAGTTCGTGGTGGAGGCCGGCTGGAGCCTGAACGAGAGGATGCAGGAAGTGCACGGCAGGTGGGATCCCCGCGACGAGTACCCGGGGAGCGAGGTCGCCCGCAGCTTCTACCTGACGATGGCCGCCGGCATCAGGAGCGGCCTGGATCAGGAGAAACGCTTCTCGCCCTTCTACCAGCTGCTCGCCGGCGGTCTCATGTCGCGGCATCGGACCGACTACGACTGGAGCGACATCGACGCGGAGGCGGCGAACCGCCGCTGCGGCCTGTTCGCCGGGGACCGGCTGTTGTCGCCGTGCGTGCGGTACCCGGAGTACCGGGAGGAGAAGACCAAGGGGTTCCTCATGCAGCCCGGGGTCGGGATGGACGTCCGCGTGGCGGGCGGGGTCAAGGCCCGTCTCTCGCTCGACTTGATGGCCCTCGCACACCGCGACTGGGGCATCAACACTATCCCGCGGATGTCGCTCCGGGTCATCGCTGCGTTTTGAGGGTTCAGCGTTGACGGGCGCTGAAGGGGCCGTGTTGTCCCAGATTCGCGAGAACATCCTGCGCGAGGTGCGGGCTGTCGCAACGTACTCGGCCATCTGCTGGAACGGCTGCACGCGTCGGTCGGCAAGGCGTTTGCAGGATGCCTGGGACCTCGATTCGACGGATCGCGCGGCGCGGGTGCTGGAGCGGTTGGCGGGATCCGGGCGCATCGATCAAGCCGCGGGTGCGTCGGCGCCGCTGCGGGTCACCCGCCGGCATCCCAGGCGGCCTGCACGGCTCGTTCCATCGACGCGACCTCCTCGTCCGACAGACGGGCGAATCGACCGGCGCGTTTGCGGGCGGAGAGGCGGCCGTCGTTCTGGAGGCAGAAGCGGATGAAGAGGTCGATCTGGCGGTCGGGCAGGTCCACGACCCGCTGGATCGCCTCTCTGGCCGCGTCGTAGCGGGGTCAGGAACGCCAGCTCGGCGGCGAGCTCCGTATCGAGGGTCCGGTCGATGAAGCGGAACAGGGCCTCCGCCTGTGCGGTCATGTCCATGTAGCGGTACCAGACCGCGGTGTCGTTGTGCACGCGGAGGCGTCCGTCGGCGTCGACCGTGTAGTCCACCAGCGGCATCACCTGGCCGGCGAACGCCTCCAGGGACGCAGCGTAGTCCGCGGGGTTCTTCGCCATGGTCGCGGAAACGGGCGCCATGACCTCGGCCGGGGTGAAGCCGCGGCGGGCGAGGAGGTTGTGGATCAGGGACGGCGGTGCGGCGGACCGTCGGACAGAACCGGCGGTCTCCCAGGAGGTTGTCGTTGACCCGCTGGCGGCGCACGCGGCGGGGTGATCCGACGGTGTAGTACGCCTCCGGCCCCAGCAGGTCGACGTAGTTTCCCTGCCGGAGGTCGTTCAGCGGGAGCGTCCGGTCCGTCAGGAACTCGTAGAGGAAACCACAGCCGCCTGGCGTACTTGCCGGTGGGCCTGGACCGGACGTAGGCGAGCACGTCGTCCGCCGGCATCTTTCCCGAACAGGGTCGCGAGGATCGCCAGGTTCGTCCCGTCGTGCTTCAGCGCGAACTCGAGCTGATCGCCCGGCGTGTCGCCGGGCCGGTAGCGGGCCGGGAAGGTCTCCTCGACGACCCCCGCGTGCGAACGGATGCGGTGGACTCCGCGCCCAGCCACCCGCGACGCGTGCCAGTTGGGGATGACGTCGACGCCGTAACGTTCGACCAGTGCCGCATAGCCGGCCGGCCTCGACGCCGATTCCCCGCGGCCGGTGCCGATCATGGATCCGTCAGGCAAAATAGTGACGGTACCGACCTTACGATTACAGTTGACGGTTCGTCAAGAAAAACGATTACGGCTTCCGCGGTGATGCGGCATGCCTCACGGCAACGCCAGGGCGACGAGCTGCTCGCGGTCGGCCCCGCCGCCGACGGCGAGGACGACGTACTGCCGCCCGTCCGCCATGTAGCTGATGGGCGCGGAGGACGACCGGGCGGGCAGCGCCATCTCGAACAACTCGCGGCCGGTGTCCTTGTCGAACGCGCGCAGCCGGTTCGACTCGATGCCCTGGCCGATGAAGAGCAGGGTCTTCGTCAGCAGGGGACCGCCGCTCTTCTCGTAGTTGCCGAGCGGCGGCAGGTCCATGCCCCGCAGCGCCTCGTGGTCGCGGGGGCCGTCGCCGAGCGGCACGCTCCACAGCTTCTCGCCCGCGTGCATGTCCAGGGCCGCGAGCTGCGAGTAGGGCGGCTTGAAGAGGGGGAGCCCCCGCGGGCCCGGCAGGTTGCTGACCTGCGGCCGGATCGTGAGGTCGGACCGCGCGGGGTCGCCGGGCTCGAGCACCACGAACGAGAAGTGGGCCCAGCTCGGCACGTAGAGCCGCCCCGTCTCGGGGTCGAAGGCGGCGCCCCACCAGTTGGCGCCCCCGCTCCAGCCCGGCCGCACGATGTTGCCGCCCAGGGCCGGCGGCGTGTAGAGGGGGCCGGCCGTGTGCCGGCGGTAGATCTCGAGCGCCTCGGCCCGCAGCTCGTCGGTGAAGTCGATCAGGTCTTCCTCGAGCGACCCGTTGGTCAGGTAGAGCGGCGGCTTCGTCGGGTACGGCTGGGTGGGGGAGGTGCGCTCGCCCGGCACCGTCGACGGCGGGACGGGCCGCTCCTCGATGGGCCACACCGGCTCGCCGGTGGCCCGGTCGAAGACGAACGTGAACCCCTGCTTGGTGATCTGCGCGACCGCCTTTATGTCCCGCCCGTCGACGGTGACGTCGATCAGGTTCGGCGCCGCCGGCAGGTCGTAGTCCCACACCGCGTGGTGCACGAACTGGAAGTGCCAGACCCGCTCGCCGGTCTCGGCGTCCAGGCAGACGAGCGAGTTGGCGAACAGGTTGTCGCCGGGGCGGTGGCCGCCGTAGTAGTCGGTCACCGGCGAGCCGATCGGCAGGTAGACGGTGCCCAGCTCGGGGTCGGCGCTCATGTTCGACCACACGTTGGCCCCGCCCGCCCACTTCCACGAGTTGTTGCCCCAGGTCTCGTGCCCGAACTCGCCGGGCTGGGGAATGGTGTGGAAGATCCATTTCATCTCGCCGGTGCGGACGTCGTAGCCGCGGACGTGCCCCGGCGGCGCCTCCTTGCGGCCCGTGCCCTCGGTGATCGCCGAGCCGACGACGACGGTGTCGCCGGCCACGAGCGGGGCCGAGCTGACCGCGTACTGGCTGGTGTCGATGGTGCGGCCGAGCCCCCGCGTCAGGTCGACCCGACCGTTCACGCCGAAGTCGGGGTCGGGCTCGCCGGTCCTCGCGTCGACCGAGACCAGCCACGTTCGCCCGCCCGCGTAGAGCAGGCGGGCGTCGTCGCCGTCCGACCAGTACGCGAGGCCCCGCGACAGGAAGCCGTGCACGGCGGGTCGGCCGTCGAGGTAGAGGCCGGGGTCGTAGCTCCAGATCGTCTCGCCGGTCGTCGGGTCTATCGCCGCGACCTGCCCCAGGTTGGTGGTGGTGTAGAGCACCCCGTCGACCACCAGCGGGGTGACCTCGTAGGCGTAGGTGCGGAACCGGCGTCCTTCGCCGATGACCGGGTTCTCCGCCCGAAGCTTCTCGTCCACGGACGTCCAGGTCCAGGCGACCTGGAGCTCGTCGACGTTGTCCGTCGTGATCTGATCGAGCGGCGTGTACTTCGTGTGGCCGGGGTCGCCCCCGTAGAAGCGCCACTCCCTCGGGTCGGCGCCGGCCTGGGCCCGCGCCTCCGGAGGCCCCGCCGCCGCGACCGTCAACACCAGCATCCCGACCAGGCCGCGTGCCGCCCGCGCGCCCTTGCGATCACGTCGGAAGTCCCGCCGGCTCGAAGCTTCTTCGGCGCAAGCGCCTGGCGCACCGCTCCATCGCATGGTCGACCCTCCGCAGATTACGCGGATACGATCTTATGCCAGTCGACACGAGCGAGGCACGGCAGGTCCATGCCGCCCGGCACGCGGCCGGCTACGGAGCGCCAGCTCCGCCAGCCACGCGTGCACGGGAGCGGGGCGCGTTCGCAGGCGTGTGCGTTCTCAACCTGCCTGGAGCGAGCGCATGAGGTTCGTGCGCGTGGCGCGCCACGCCGGACAGGCGCCGGCCGCCGTTGTTGCGGCCAGCAGCGTGAGGGCGGCCGCCGCCAACGTGGCGGGGTCGTGGGGCGACACGCCGTGGAGCAACGCGGTCAGGACGCGGGTCGCCCCCATCGCGACGAGCAGGCCGAACACGACGCCGACCGCGACCGGCACCAGGGCCTGTCGCACGACCAGCCGCACGATGGCCGCCCGCGAGCTGCCGAGCGCCATTCGCAAGCTCAGCTCGCGCAGCCGAAGCCTGACGGACAGCGATACCGTTCCATACAGTCCGAGCACGACCAGACCCAGCGCGAGAACGCCCGTCCCGCCAAGGACCGTCGCGGCATAGCGGGGCAACAGGAGCACGCCGCCGATGCGCGCGGTCAGCGGTTGCACGTCGTACACGGGCACCGCCGGATCGATCGCGCGCATCGCGTCCACGAGATGCACCATCCGCGGCGGACCGGCGGGGGACCGTCGCACGACCAGCGCCGCCGCCTGCCAACCCGACGGGTCCTGCAGGATCGACGTGAACACCATGGGTCGCGCGACGTCCCCGAGCGTGCGGTTCTTGAAATCGCCCACGACGCCTACGACCTCCACCGTCCGGGTCTCCGGAAAGCCCACCCCGATGTGCTGACCGACGGCCTGTCGACGGTCCGGCCAGAAGCGGCGGACGAACGCCTCGTTCACGAGGGCGACCTCGACCGCGCCCGAACAGTCCGACGCGTCGAACCCGCGTCCTTCGATCACGGGCACCCGAAGCGCGCTGAAGGCGCCGGGACCGGTTGTCCCGACGTCGACGAGCGGAAGCTCGTGCGACGCCGCGCCGTCCTGTCCGGACAGGCGGAGTCGGGTGAGCCGAACACTCAACGACAGGGGGACGGGCTGAATCCATCCCGCGGCCTCGACGTCAGGAAGCTGCCGGACGGCGGCGGCCGCGCGCGACAGGTAGCGATACGCCTCGTCCTGGTCGCGGCCGACCAGCGCCGGGGCGACGCTCCCGACCGCGACGCCTCGCGTCTCGAAGCCGGCGTCGACCTGAGTCGCGGCGAGAAGGCTGCGCAGCGCGAGGCCGCCGACAACCAGCAGCAACATCGCCGTCGTGGCCTGGCCGGCAGTCAGCAGCATCCGCCACCGCGTGGCTCCGCCGGGCGCGGATGCGCGGGAGTCGGTCTTGAGCGTCTCGACGATGGAGAGGCCCGACGAGGCCCGCAACGCCGGTCCGAGCGAGGAGACCAGGGTCGACCCGAGGACGACTATCACCGTGAGGACGAAGACGCGCCAGTCGGGCATCAGGTGAAGATCGATGGCGGTCGGCACCCCCGGCAGTCGGACCTCGCCGAGCATCGGCCCGACCCACGCGGTCGAGAGCAACGCGACGGCGGCCGCGCCGCCCGTGAGCAGGATGCCCTCGGCGAGCAACGGACGAATGATCCGCCATCGACTGGCTCCTACCGCCAGTCGGATGGCCAACTCGCGCTGGCCAGAGATCGCGCGTGCGAGCACGAGATGCGCGACGTTGACCGAGCAGACCAACAGCAGGAGCAGCGCGACCGCGAAGACGCCGGCGGCTCCGAATCGGGCAAGGGCCTTCGACACGACGGGGTGGATGGACGCCTCCGAGAGCGGCGTGAGCGCAAAGGAGCGACCGGCATTCGAGTCCGGATACCGCCGGGAGAGCCCATCCGCCAGGACGGCGACCTGCGTGCGAGCCTGCTCGAGCGTCGCGTCGTCCCGCAACCTGGCGTGCACCCACCACTCCAGACTTCCGCGGTCGTCGGCCGACTCCCGGCCGGCGTCGTCGAACGGCTGCCAGAACTCCGGGGCGACCCCTCGAAACAACCCGGTGAACCCCGCCGGGGCGATTCCGACGACGGTTCGTCGCCGGTCGCCGATCGCCAGCTCCCGGCCGACGATCCGGGGATCGGTCCCGAAGTGCCGGCGCCACGCGGCGTGGCCGAGAACGACCACCGCTTCCGGCTGGTCGGCTTCATCGAATGGCCGCCCGAGTGGGAACGACACGCCGAGCGTGGTGAAGTAGTCGGGGGAGACCTGTTCCCCTATTGCGACCCTGCGGTCCAGTCCGGTGCCGACCACCGATCCCATGCGCCGGTGTGCGACCACAGATTCGAAGGCGGCGACATCGCGGGCGAGATCCGCGTAGTCGCCGAATCCCACCGGTTCCTTGCCAAGGACCCCCTGCTCTCCAGCGGTCGTGATGCCGACGACCCGATCGGGTGCCCGGACCGGGAGCGGTTTGAGCAGCACGGCGTTGACGGCCGTCAATGCGAGGGTGGTCGCGCTCATGCCGACCGCGAGGGTCAGGAGGGCGGTGAGCGAGAACCCGGGGGACCGCAGCAGCGCTCGAGCGGCGACATGGGCATCGGACCAGACTTGCATATGCACCTCCAAACGACCGTTCCGGGTGCGGGCGCTGCGGTCTCGGCCTGGACGGTGACCGTCACGTCCTCACCCGGCCGTCGAACCGGTGGCAGGGTCCGCCATTCGTAGGGTGTTCACATAGAGTCCATACGGGCTGCTGGCCCGGACTGTTCGCGGCCGCTTCTATTCGGGCACGGCCGGAGCGTGGAAGGTGCGTGAGCGGGGCTGAGAGAAACGTGAGGACTCGCGACCGGTGGCGCGGAGCCCGCCGCCCGTCCGTCCTCCACCCGACGCCGCCTCGCCGCGACGGGGGTTGACAAGTGTTGGCGCGTCCGTCACAACTGGAACGGAGGGTGTCCACCATGTTGAATCCGCGCACGAACCGGCGTCCGATGACGCGTCCCGGCCGCTTCTGGAGCCTGGGCGGGCTGGCTTTGGCCTCGATCCTCGTCGCCAGCCTGCAGCTCGCCGCGCAGACCGCCGGGCTCGCCGGCACCGTCGTCGACCAGGCCGGGCAGGTCGTGCAGAATCCCGGCCTCACGCTCACCGACCGCGCGACCGGGGAGCAACTGCGCGTGACCGGCGACGACGGCGGCCGCTTCGAGTTCGCGGACCTGGAACCGGGCGAGTACAGCCTCGTCGTCGCCAGGCCGGGTTTCGCGCGGCTGTTCCGGCGGGTCCCGCTCGAGGCGGGAGAGCGGATCGAGTGAGGAGCTGGTGCTCGAGCTCGGCTCCGTGGAAGAGACGATCACCGTGACCGACACCGGCGGGTCCCCCTCCGAGGTGAGGGAGATCAGCGCCGCCACGCGCGAGCGGTATCTGCAGAACCGGAACCAGGGCGGCACGATAGCGCCGCCCATCAAGCTCCGGGACGTCGCCCCCGTCTACCCGGCGTCCGTGCGCGGCAGCGGCTTCGAGGGCAAGGTCGTCCTCGACGGGCTGATCAAGACCGACGGCACCGTCGAGGTGCTGCAGATTCTCGCCCCGGTGGACCCGGAGACGATGACGACGGTGCACCCCGACCTCGCGCGCTCGGCCGTCGAGGCGGTCGGCGGGTGGCGCTACGAGCCGACCCTGCTCCACGGCGTGCCGGTCGACACGCGGATGACTATCAGCTTCACCTTCCGGCCGTAGAGGGCGAGACGCGCATCACGACTTCAGTGGATGTCGCCACCGCAGTCCGGGGAACCGGGCGAAGTCGCCGTCGGTCGTGATCCATTCACAGCCGTGCTCGATGGCCATGGCCGCGAGCCAGGCGTCGGACACCAGATTGCCCTTCGCCCCGGCCGTGTCGCAGAGACGGCGGAAGATCCGCCAATGGTCGCGGCCCGGCGAGACCGCAACGCGGTTGGGCCGTGTGCGCAGGTCTTCGGCGAACTGCATCGCATCGGCCAGGGAGCTCGGGACCGCGAAGACTCGCGGGTGGGTGACGATACGTACGAACCCGCTGACGACGAGGTCGCTCAGCCCGAAGGCGGCGTCGGCGTTGACCGTCGATTGGAGCCAGTCTCGATAGGCAGGATGGTCGCGCGCATCCTTGCGGTGCGCGTAGACCAGCACGTTCACGTCGGGGAGGATCACTCCACGCCGTCCATCGCGTCGAGCAGGGATGCCGAGTCATCCAGATCGATGCCCGGACGCAACCCGCCGTGTCCGGTGGTGGTGAGCCGTACGCGCGTGCGCGGCTCGGCGCTGGTGCGGGCCAGCCGCGCGCGCAACGACTCCTCGATGATCGCCGTCAGCGTCATTCCGCACTTGGCTGCCTCGTGTTTCGCTTCCATCAAGAGCGAATCCGCGAGCCGGATAGTGGTTCGCATGATGTCTGAGCATACGAGATGGACATCAATATGTCAATCATGGGTGCTCCACCGTCGTACCCAGCGCAGCGCGGAGCTGGCGGTGACGGCCATCATCGCCGCCAGGACGTTGAACAGCATGTCGACGGGGTCGAACACGCGGCTGGGCAGCAGCAGTTGGATGCACTCGTCGAGGACCCCGACCAGGCCGGTCGCGAGCACTGCGAGCAGGGCGGGCGCGGGGACGCGGCGGGCCCGGCTCGTCCGCTCGGTGAGGGCTTCGTGGATGAACAGGGCGACGACGCCGTACTCGATGAGGTGCGAACGCTCGGTCGGGATGGACATCCGGACGAAGACCAGGACGTAGGCGGCGGCGATGCCCAGGGCGACGCCGACCTCGGCGCCTCCCGGCCGCGCCCGCAGCCCCTGCGTGACGACGGCGGCCAGGACGAGCAGGCAGCAGAGGATGAAGAGGCCCTCGCCGAGGCCGCTGTCGGCCAGCGCCCCGGCCAGCGTGCGCGCGAGGCCGAGGGTCGAGTAGATGGCGGCCACGACGACCGCCGTCCAGACCCAGAGGCGTCGTTCCCGGTCGGACGTGAAGAGACGTTCGGTCGTGAAGCGGGGAGACAAGGCGGGCAGGGCCGTGCGTCAGCGGTGCGGGCCGACGCCGGTCTCCGCGCCGGCGCCGCAGAGTCGCGCCGATTCGGCGAGCGACCCGAGGGCGAGGCGGGCCGCGCCGCGGTAGTAGTCGGTGTCGGCGTGCTTCTCGACGAGCGCGAGGCAGGCGGGCGCCCACGCGAGCAGGTGGTCCCGCAGGAAGTCCCTCTGGGCCTGAAAGCACCGCGCGAGGTGCGCCGCGTCGCCCCGGGCCGCGTCGCCGGCGGCGTGGTCGGAGAGGGTGGCCACGAAGGCCAGCTCGAGCCCGAGGTGGTCGTCCGGCTCGCGGTGGACGGCCGGCGCCTCGACGCCGAACCGGCGGTAGAGCTCGCGCACCTGCAGGGTGGGTTCCTGGAAGGTGAGCTTCGTCTTGCTGCGGTGGACCGACTCCCACGGCGGGGCGAGCATCTCGCCGGGGCCGACGAAGAGCCGGTTGAAGTCCCACTCGAGGGCGCCGAGCCGGGCCGGGTCCCAGCCCGCGCAGAACGCGTTCAGCAGGGCCAGCCCCGCGGCGGTGGCGTCGTCGCGGGACGGGAAGGGCCACACCTCGAACAGCCGGTCGCCGGCGAGGGCGGCGAGCCACTCGGCGCGCGGCGTCTCGTAGAAGCACCGGCCGAGGAAGTGGTAGGCGAGGGCCTGCGCCTCCTGCCGCCGCCGCCACTCGGCGGGGACAGTGGGCGCTTCGCTCGATGCGGGGGTCGTTCCGCGCCGACCCTCGACATCATCCGACGCGGAGGCCGCACCGCGCCGACCCTCATCGACGTTCGACGTGGGACCTGTCCCGCGTCGACCCCCGCGGTGGTTCGGCGCGGGCGCGGTCAAATGCCCACCCTTACCCGCATGGCGTAGAACAGGAAGCGGCCGCACACCTCGGACACGAGGACGAGCCCGAGCGCCCCGCTCGTCAGGGCGGCGACGAGTCGATGCCGGGAGGGCGGGAGGGGTGCGCGGGCGAGCGCGACGACGCCGCCCAGGGCCGTTGCTGCCGCCGCCAGCAGCCCGAGCCGCAGAAGGAGCACGCCGCCGTAGTCGCCGGTCAGCCGCTGCGCGCTGGCCGCGGCGGCCGCCGACGCCTCGCCGGCCAGCGCGGCGAGGTGCAGCGGCACGACGGCGAACTCGAGAGCAAGGGCCAGGATGCCGGCCAGCGCGAGCCCGCGCAGGACTGCCGACGAAGCCGCGGCGGGCTCGGCGACAGGGTCGTCGGCGTTCGGCACCAGACACCGTCCGACCAGCCCCGCCGCCACGCCGAGGATGCCCAGCCGCAACGCCGTGCCCCCGAACGCGGCCGGGGTCGCGAAGCTGTTCCAGGCGGGCTGGGCCGGCAGCAGGTAGATGGCGGTCTGGCAGGCGAGGAACGCCAGTCCCGCCGCGGCCGCGAGCCGGGGCAGCCACGCGGCGAGAGGAGGGCTCGCGGCCGACGGGTCCGCCGACGTCCGTCCGGCCGGCGCCGAAGTCGCCGCGCGCCGCTCTCGCGCCGGACTCGCCGCGCGCCGCCCCAGCGCCGGACTGGTGGACATTGCACCGGCGGCGCGCCACTCCCGCCATGCCAATGCGCCCAACAGCGCCGCGAAGAGGCTGCCGAAGACGATCTCGCGGCTGAGCCACGACGACGAGAAGTTGACGACGGCTCGCGCGGCCTGGAGCGGGGTGGAGAGGTGGAAGAGAGCCGCGAACAAACCGGCCGACAGCACCGCCAACACGAGCAGGAGCGAGACCGCCGCTTCGTGGCCGGCGCTCCGTTCATCCGCCGGGTCCGGCCCGTCTCCGCCCGTCTCCAGTTCCTCGCGCCGCGCGCCGTCTCCCGCGCGGCCCGCCATCCCCGCATCCGCCGCCGCCGAGCCGTCGCGCCGGGCGTCGTCGACCGCGCGGCCCGCGCGCGGCCCGCTACCGGCTGCGCGCACGGCTCCGCGCGCGCGGCGCCGATGCGACAGGTGCTCCAGCACCTGCAGGACGATGAACGCCCCCACCGCCGCCTGGGTCAGGACCGTGAAGAACACGAGCGACCAGTCGCGCGTCTCCATCCGACGGGCGCGGTCAGGCGCGGACGAGCTTGAGGGGGATGAAGCGTATCGCCGGCTTCGTGATGTCGGCGTCGGGCAGCGGCCCGAACCGGTCGGTGGCGCCGGCCTTCGCGGCCACCTCGCCGAGCGGGCCCCACTGCAGGGCCTTGGTCGGGCACGCCTCGGCGCACGCGGGCCCCCCGGTGCCGGCGTCGATGCGGTGCGAGCAGAAGTTGCACTTCTCCATCTTGCCGGTCTCTTCGCTGAACTGCGGCGCGTCGTAGGGGCACGCCCAGGCGCAGAGACGGGCGCCGATGCACTTGCTCTCGTCGACGATGACGATGCCGTCGGGCCGCTTGGTGATGGCTCCCGAGGGGCAGGCCTCGGCGCACACCGGGACCTCGCAGTGGTTGCACGACATCGACACGTGGTACATGTACGGGCCGCCGTCCTGGTCGCCCTCCACCGTGCGCACCTTGCGCCAGCGGGGCCCCAGCTCGACCCCGTTCTCGACCTTGCACGCGACCTCGCAGGTGCGGCAGCCGGTGCACCGGTTGGCGTCGAAGAAGAACGCGACCTGCTTTGTCGTGCCGCTCATGCCGCGTCTCCCCTGGATGCCGTGTTCCCGGCGGCGACCTCCACCATCGACGAGTTCAGCGTGTGGCCGAGCGAGATCGGCTCGTACTTGTCGGGGCTGAGGATGCTCGCCGTCTGCTTCTCGTTCACGCCGCCCCAGCCCGTCGTCACGCTGACGACGCCGGCCATGATGCCCTTCGTGACGTGCGCCATCGCCTCGATCTCGCCGCGGTCGTTGAAGATCCGGATGCGCGCGCCGTCCTCGATGCCGCGCGGCCGCGCGTCGTCGGGGTGGATCTGCAGCACCTGGCTGGCCCAGATCTCGGTCAGGAAGTCGTGGTGGTGGAAGCTCGAGTTGACGTGGTTGTGGTTCTTGCGGTTGATGAGCTGCAGCGGATAGCGCGCGGCGCGCGCGGTGTCCACCCAGGGCGCCTCGACCGGGTGCAGGTATTCGAGCAGGGGGTCGAAGCCCCGCTCCTGCAGGTACAGCGAGAAGAGCTCGATGCGGCCCGACGGCGTGTTGAACTTCTTGTCCGCGAACGGTACCCACGGGTCGGGCATGGGGTTGACGGGGCCCTCTTCCAACTGCTCCAGGGTCACCCCGGTGGGCTCGAGCACGTGCCGCAGGAGCTCGTCGTCGGGCTTGTCGAAGTCGTCGCCGAAGCCGAGCCGCTTCGCCAGCTCGGTCATGATCCAGCGGTCGGAGCGCGACTCGAAGAGCGGCTCGATGGCCTGCTCCATGAGCTGGATGTAGCGGCTGCGGATGCCCGCGAGCAGGTTGCGGGTCTCGAAGAGGGTGGTCACCGGCAGGACGAAGTCGGCATAGCGCGCCGTCGTCGTCATGAAGATGTCCTGCACCACCATCAGGTCGATGTTGTCCAGCCCCTCGATGATCTTCCGCGTGTTCGGGTACTGCGTGAGCACCCCGCTGCCCGCCACGTGGATGGCCCGGATGGGATGCGGCTTGCGCTCGACCAGGTACTCGCCGAGCTTGGTGGCGGGGATGCCGTCGATGCGCGGGTTGCGCTGCGTCGGTACCGGGGTGTTGATGGTGCCGCCCTCGCTCAGGTAGCCGCCGTTGTCGTTGACGCCGCCGCCGAGGAGGCCGACGTTGCCGGTGAGCGACGCCAAGTAGAGGTGGCCGATGACGGTCAGGGTGCCGTGGTCGGTGCGCTGCGCGCCCGCCATGTTCTGGATGATGGCGGCGGGCCTCACCGACGCGTACTCGCGCGTCACCGCGGCGACCGAGTCGGGCGGGGCGCCGGTGATGCCGTGCACCACCTCGGGCGTGTAGCGCGCGGCGATGGCGCGCATCCACTCGAGGACCGGCTGATAGCGGACGCCGTCGATGGTATGGCTGCCGCGCAGGGCCGGCCGCGCGCCCGGCGTGTCGGCGGCGGCGGGCCGCCCTGCGCGCTCGTCCCAGACCACGAAGCCGCTGGCGCCGCTGCCGCCGTTGGTCAGGAGCCGGAGGTCGCGCAGATCGACCGGCAGCGTCTCGCCGCCGGCCGGCCAGCTCCGCGACGCCGCCTCGAGGTCGTAGCCGCCCTCGCCGAGCCGCACCAGGAACGGCGCGTTGGTGTACTGCCGGACGTACTCCTCGTCGAAGAGCCCCTCGTCGAGCAGCACCTTGACCATGCCGAGGGCGTACGCCGCATCCGTCCCCGGCCGGATCTGGATCCAGCGGTCGGAGAGGGCCGCCGTCTCGCTCAGCCGCGGGTCGATGGTGACCAGCCGCGCGCCGTGGTCCTCGCGCGCCTGGAAGAGGTTCTTCATGTAGCCCTGGTTCGAGACCGCGGGGTTGTTGCCCCAGGCCAGGAAGAAGCGGCTGTGCACCCACTCGTCGCGGAACTCCGACCGCCCGCCCCCGAAGATCGCGTTGAACCCCGAGCTGACCGAGGCGCAGCAGAGCTGCGAGATGATCGGCGTGGCGCCGCCGAAGCGGTTCCACCAGGCCGAGTAGAGGCCCCGCACCCCCGTCGACAGGGCCGACCAGTTGCCGGTCCCCCCGAACGAGAGGAACGCCCGGTTCCCGTCCTCCTCGAGAATCCGGCGGTAGCGCTCGGCGATGGTGTCCAGCGCCTCCTCCCAGCTCACGCGCTCCCAGCGGTCCTCGCCCCGTCGGCCCGCCCGGCGCATGGGGTACTTCAGGCGGTGGGGGCTGTAGAGCTGGCGGATGCGCGAGATGCCGCGGGCGCAGGCGAGGACGTTGAAGTCGGGGTCGCCGGTGACCTTGACGAGGCGGCCGTCCTCGACGTGGGCGAGAAGCGCGCAGTGCAGGCACTCGGGGGTGTTCGCGGTGCGGAAGACGCGGGTCGCGGCCGCGGCGGCGCCAGCGGTGGAGACGCCGGCCGACGCCCCGCCGGTCGGGTACCGGGACAGGAGCAGTCCGCCCCCGCCGAGGGCCGTTGCGCCCCCGACGAGGGCGCTCCACTTCAGGAAGCTCCGCCGCGACGCCGAGAAGGCGTCGTCCGTGCCGGCGGCATCACGCTTCGGTGGCATCGGCGTCTCCCGGGATGGCCCCGGTGGCCGTGATGACCGCTGGCGCGCCAATCGTCGCCGCGGGGGTGACGGGCGGCACTGCCGCGGACACTCGACTCATTATAGGGGCATCCGCCGGCGAGGGGTATCGGCCGGCGACGGCTGGCGGCATGCGCTCTCCCGGAGGAACGCAACGACTCCGTGCGGGTCCTGATTCCCGATCGTCGGCGTGCACGTGGCGCCATTCTGCAATAGAGTGAGTCGTCATGCGCAGACTGCCGTTCGCCGTTCTCTTGCTGATGGCCCCTGCCCCGGCGCTGGCGCAGGCCGTCGACCCGCCGCTCACGCCCCGGGGCGTCCCCGACCTGAGCGGCTACTGGGAGTACCGCAGCACGACGCCGCTCGAGCGCCCGGCGGCGCTCGCGGGCCGGGAGATGCTGACGCCGGAGGAGGAGGCGGAGTACCTGGTCGGGCGTCATGCCGCCATCGGGCGCGAACGCGACCTGCAGCTCAATGCGGACTGGTGGCAGCCGGGCGGCCTGACCGACGGCCGAACGTCGCTGATCGTCGATCCGCCGGACGGCCGGCTGCCGGTGCGGACCGCGGCGGGCCTCGAGCGGGCGCGCACGCTGGGCATCGCCAGCCGGCTGCGGTCGGCCGACGGCCCCGAGGACCGCGAGCGTTACGAGCGCTGCATCATGGGGCGCACGGTGCCGCTGCTGGCGGTGTCGCCCAACCGGCTCGCGCAGATCTTCCAGACGCCGGACTACGTCGCCATCCTGCACGAGCAGAACTCCGACCTGCGCATCATTCCTCTGGACGGGCGGCCCCAGCTCCCAGCCGGGGTCCGTCAGTGGCAGGGCAGCTCCCGCGGCCGCTGGGAGGGCGACACCCTCGTCGTCGAGACGGCCGGCTTCAAAGGGGTGTGGACGATCCAGGGTACGGGGCCGAACGCGCGCTACGTCGAACGCATCCGGCTCGCCGGCCCCGACCGGCTGCACTACGAGTTCACGGCGCACGACCCCGAGTCGTTCGCCGGCCCGTGGACGGTGATGTTCCCCATCACCCGCGCCGCCGGCCCCGTCTTCGAGAACGCCTGCCACGAGGGCAACTACAGCATGCCTCTCATCCTTCGCGGCGCCCGCGCCGAGGAACGCGGCCGGCGGTGACCAGCTCGGCTGCGGTTCGATACGCCGGCTCGTCTCGTGGCCGGCCTCGGCATCGTCGGGTTCGAGCTCGTCGAGCGGCTGGCCGCGCTCGACGAGTTCTGGCGTTGCCGCCACGAAGTGACCGCCGTCGGCAAGGTGCCGTGGCCAGCCTACGACCTCGCCCGGCTCACCGAGTCGCTCGAGCACCGCGAAACCGCGGCCACGACCGTGCTCCTGGCCGACGGCGGAGGCGGGCGAGGAGGAGGATGGCCGCCAGCCCCGCGGCTCGGTCTCATGCCGGCCCATCCCCGTTTCGTTCCGCCTGACGGCGTCCTCGTCGCCTGCGGCTTCCCCTCCCGGCCGGGCTTGTCTACCGTCATGCCATGTCGGGCATCGGTACCTCCTGCAGGCGTCGGGGGCGGCGTGTCGGCCTGACGCTCCGACGCCTCTGCGTCGTCACGGCGCTCTGGCGTCTCTGCGTTGCCGCGACGCTGCTCGCTGGCGTCGTCCCGGCTCACTCACAAGAGGCGCCCCGCCGCGGCAGCCTCCATGGCCAGGTCGTCGACGCCGCCACGCGCCGTCCGCTCGCCGCGGCCGCCGTCGTGGTCCTCGACCGCGGCCTCGCCACCGTCACCGGCGACGACGGCCGCTTCAGGCTGGCGGACCTGCAGGCCGGGCTGCACCGCGTGCAGGTCGTGCTGATCGGCTACGAGTCGGCGATTCTGCACGACGTCGTGGTGCGGCCGAGCCGCGTCACGCCGCTGGCGGTCGCGCTCGATGCGAGCGGCCCCACCGTGCGCGAGGTCGTCGAGGTCACCGCCGACTACTTCTCTGCAGAGGAGGAGGCGGCGGTCGGCGCGGTGCGCTTCAGCGTCGAGGAGATCCGTCGGGCGCCGGGCTCGGCCGGCGACGTCAGCCGGATGCTGCAGGTGCTGCCGGGCGTGGGCATGGCCACCGATCAGCGCAACGACCTGATCGTCCGGGGCGGCAGTCCGGGCGAGCACCTCACCGTCGTCGACAACATCGAGATCCCCAACATCAACCACTTTCCGACCCAGGGGGCGTCGGGCGGCGTGATCGGCCTGCTCAACACCGACCTCATCGCCGACGTCAGCTTCTCGGCCGGCGGCTTCGGGGTCGAGCACGGCGACCGCCTCTCGTCGGTGATGGTCGTCACCCAGCGCGAGGGCAACCGCGACGAGGTCGACGCGGAGATCTCCACGAGCATGGCCGGCGCCGGCGTCCTGCTGGAAGGGCCGCTGGCCCGCGGGCGCGGGTCGTGGGCGCTGTCGGCGAGGCGCAGCTATCTCGAGCTCATCGCCGGGCTCGTCGGCGCCATCGGCACCGGCGGCGCGGTGCCCAGGTACAGCGACGTGCAGGGGATGGCGACGGTCGACATCGGCCCGACGCATCGGCTGCAGGCGCTCGGCCTCGGCGGCTTCGACGCCATCGACCTCTCGCTGGACGACCGGGAGGACAGCGCGGTCGTCTCTCGCGCGCGGCAGACCGTCGGCGGGCTCAACTGGCGCTGGCTGTGGAGCGGCAACGGGTACGCGGAGACCTCCGTCGCCCGTACCCGCGCGGATTACGCGGTGCACGTCACGGAAGCGGGGGAGAACGCGACGCGCACCCTGTTCGACAACGCCTCCCGCGAGCAGGAGGTGGTGCTGCGCAGTCACTGGCGCTACCGGCCCCGCGCGGGCACCGCACTGACG
The DNA here is from genome assembly GCA_965215105.1 of Vicinamibacterales bacterium. GTDB lineage: Bacteria > Acidobacteriota > Vicinamibacteria > Vicinamibacterales > UBA8438 > JAJEEA01. The sequence continues at coordinate 1,844,841 of OZ244051.1, read as the reverse complement.
TGGGGCGTGACGGCCCGCCGGCTGTCGGGCGACGTCGACCTGTTCGCGCGGTCCGACCGCACGCGCCTCGGCACGCGCGACGAGCAGCTCGACGTTCGCATCTCGCTGACCGGACACAAGGCGGGCGCCTTCGCCTCGGTGGAGCAATCCCTCGGCCGCCGTCTCACCGCGACGCTCGGCGGCCGCTTCGACCACTTCACGCTCAACCGGCGGGGCGCCTGGTCGCCGCGCCTGGGACTGGCCTACGAGGTCGACCCGCGCACGACGCTCACCGCCGCGGCCGGCGTCTATCGTCAGACGCTGCCCCTGTGGCTTCTCGTCCAGCACCCGGACAACCGCCGCCTCGACGACCAGCGCGCCAATCACTACGTGGCCGGCGTGCGACGGCGCCTGACGCCGAGCACGCTGCTGAGCGTCGAGGCGTACCGGAAGGACTACCGCGGCCTGCCGTTCGACCCGGACGATCCGACCGCGCTCGTCGTCGACCGGTTCGCCGACTTCAGGACGCCCACGCCGGGGCGCCTGGTCGGCGGCGGCCGGGCGCGGTCGCACGGGGTCGAGGGCCTGGTCCGGAAGAAGCTGGCGACCGACGTCTACGGCCTGGTGAGCTACGCCTACGCGGTGTCCCGCTATACGGACGGGATCGGGATCGAGCGAAACCGGACGTTCGACCACCGGCACGTCGCGTCGGCGATGGTCGGCTTCCGCCCCAACGACCGCTTCGAGTTCAGCGGGCGGTGGCGGTACGCCGGCGGGCGGCCCTACTCGCCCTTCGACCCGGTGCTGTCGGCGCAGGCGGGGGCCGGCGTCGTGCGGCGCGACCGGATCAACGCCGAGCGCCACGCCGCCTACCATCGGCTCGATCTCCGCTTCGACCACCGCCGGCACTACCGCAGCGTCACCCTCGTCAGCTTCTTCAGCGTGCTCAACGTCTACGACCGCGACAACGTCTTCCATTACTACTGGGACAGGGACGACAATCGTCCGGACCGCGCCACGCAGTGGGGCCTTCTCCCGGTGGGGGGCTTCGAGCTCGAGTTCTGACCATGACGGCATGGCTGAAGACGTCGATTCGCGAGCATCCGGGGCGCTGGGGCTGGGCGCTCAACGCCGCGTTCTGCACGCTGGTCGGCGCCGTGCTGAGCCTGGCGATGCGCGGGGCGCTCGAGCCAGCGTACTTCGCGACCAGCTACGCCATCGGGTTCTCCATACACGCCTTCAACCTGCTCGCGCACCGGCATGGGCCGCCGTGGCTGCCGCGCCGGGCGGCGGAGACCGTCGCCACGGCATGCGGGATGGTCCTCGGTCTCGCCCTCGGCGGCGTCCTCCTGGATGGCGACCCCCTGTTCCTGCTGGGCAGCAACGCGTTCCTCGTGATCGGCGTCCTGCTGAGCGGCGTGGGCCTCGCCGGCTCCATCGCGGTCGAGCGTCTGTGGGAGGTGCGCAACCGACTCGAGCGGGCGAGGCGGGACGCGCTGGCCCGCGACAAGGCGCTGGCGGAGGCCGAGCTGCGCGTGCTGCAGGCGCAGGTCGAGCCGCACTTCCTGTTCAACACCCTGGCCAACGTCATCTCGCTCATCCGCACGCATCCCGACCGCGCCGCGCGGCTCCTGGAGCGGCTGACGTCGCTGCTTCGGGCCTCGCTGTCGCGCACGCGCCGCGCCGACGGGACGCTGGGCGACGAGCTCGCGGTGGTGCGCTCCTACCTCGACATCCAGTCGTTGCGGATGGCGGGACGGATGACGTTCGAGGTGGACGTGGACCCCGACCTCGAGGCGGTGCCGATGCCGCCGCTCCTGCTGCAGCCGCTGGTGGAGAACGCGGTGCTCCACGGCATCGAGCCGTCGCCGGCCGGCGGGTGCGTCGTGGTGCGCGCGGAGCGGTCCCGCGGGGTGTTGCGGATCCGCGTGACCGACGATGGACTCGGGCTCGATCCGGACACGGCCGGGCAGGGCGTCGGCATCGCCAACGTCCGCGACCGCCTGCGGGCGGCGTTCGGCGAGGGCGGCCGGCTGGCGCTCTCGGAGACGCCCGGCGGCGGCGTCAGCGCCGAGCTGCGGTTCCCTGCCGCTCCCGCCGCAGCGGCGGAGGCGCGCTGAGGATGGCCGATGCCGCGAGGGCGCTGATCGCCGACGACGAGCCGGCGCTGCGGGCCGAGCTCGAACGCCTGCTCGCGGACACGTGGCCGGAGCTGGGGATCGCGGCGTCGGTCGGGGACGGCGCGGCCGCGCTCGCGGCCATCGAACGTCTGCGACCGGACGTCGCGTTCCTGGACATCCGCATGCCGCCGCCCTCGGGTCTCGACGTCGCGCGGCGGGCCGGCCCGGACACCGCCGTCGTGTTCGTGACGGCGTACGACACCCATGCCGTGGAGGCGTTCGAGCAGGCGGCGGTGGACTACCTGCTCAAGCCCGTGCTCGGGTCGCGCCTTCAGGAGACCGTGGACCGCCTGAAGCGGCGGCTGGCCGGCGGGAACCGCGCCGAACCGGATCCGCAGGTCCTCGAATCGCTGATCCGCCGTCTGGCCGATACCCCCGAGTACCTGCACTGGCTCCGGGTCGGACAAGGGGAGTGCGTCGAGCTCGTCGCCGTCGACGACGTCTGCTTCTTCCGGTCCGACCGCAAGTACACCGCGGCGGTGACTCGCGACCGCGAGCACCTGGTCCGCACGCCGATCGGGGAACTGGCGGCGCGCCTCGATCCCGAGCGGTTCTGGCGGATCCACCGCGGCGGCATCGTCAACGTCGCCGCGATCGCGGCGGCCCGCCGCGACCTGCGCGGCCGCTATCGCCTGACGCTGAAGGAGCGCCCGGAGGTGCTTCGGGTGAGCGCCGCCTACGGGCACCTGTTCCGGCGCATGTAGGTCTGGCGGGGCGATTCGCAGACAGACGGCCAGTCGGGATCCGGCGCCTGCCGCCATCAAGTGGCAGGGTGTCGAGATGCTCGATGCGCGGGCCATCTCGACCGATGCGCGGGCCATCTCGACCGATGTCGAGACGAGCGCGCTGCGGGCGCCGGGCCTCGGCGACGCCTGGCCCCGGCCGTCGATCGGGGCTTCGCCGCGTGCTCCGGGGCGACTGCGCCGCCGGCAGCCCCTCGCGCGCCACCCACTCGCCGGACTTCATCACCCGGGCGATTGACCGAGCTGCAAACCGCGCTACTCGGCCCGCAGCACCGTGGCGGGAGCAAGCGCGGTCGCGCGCCGCGCGGGAAGCCAGGCAGCGAGCCCGGCGAGAAGCGCGAACAGCACCGGGACAGCCACGTACGTGGCGGGGTCCCATGGGCTGACCCCGAAGAGCTGAGAGGAGAGAGCCGCCATCAGGGCGGCCGCGGCAATCTACAATGGATCGAGTGATGTAGATTGTCAAGGTATTCGGTCAGCGGCCGGCGCCGGCGCCGCACCGGGGTTGTGCATTCGACGCGCCTCCGCGGCGACCCTGCGGAATCTCGCGGCCGCGGATGGGTTCGGCCACCGAAAGCGGCACGCGTGATGCCCGCTTTCACCGGAAACCCGGGAGTCGCCCGAAGCGTGTCGCTCGCTGGCGGGGAAGAGGTCTTACCGGAAGTTAACCTCCTCGCTACAACGTTGAAACGACTTCCGGCATAGACTAACGGCATCCCGAGGTGCCGGGCAGCGACGGCAGCCGCGCCATGCTCCCGAACCCGGCGCGACGGCACCCTCGGCGACAGAGGACAGGCGATGACCGATTCCCTCCACGTCGATTCGTTGCTCCAGCGTCGGCTGGACCGTCGCGATCTGCTGACCGGCGGCCTGGCTCTGCTCGGGCTCGCGGCCGCCCGCCGCACCTCGGGCGGATCTCTCTTCCAGCCCTCGGCGTTCCCGCTCGGCGTCGCGTCGGGCGACCCGACGCCGGACGGCGTCGTCCTCTGGACGCGCCTCGCCCTCGACCCGCTGAACGGAGGCGGCATGCCCCCGGACGACGTGGAGGTCGTCTGGGAGGTCGCGCGCGACGAGGGGATGGCCGACGTGGTCCGACGCGGGACGAGCGTCGCCCGCGAGGGGCTGGGGCACAGCGTCCACGTCGAGGTGGACGGGCTCGAGCCCGGGCGCTGGTACTGGTACCGCTTCCGCGCCGGCGCCGACGAGAGCGCCGTCGGCCGGACCCGCACCCTCCCGGCACCGGGCGCGCGCGCGGATCGACTGCGGTTCGCCTTCGCCTCGTGCCAGCACTACGAGCAGGGGTACTACACGGCGTACCGGCACATGGCGGAGGACGATCTCGACCTCGTCTTCCACCTCGGCGACTACATCTACGAGTACGAGGGGCGCGACGGGCGGGTGCGCCGGCACACCGGTGACGAGATCGAGCTGCTCGACGACTACCGCAACCGGTACGCGCTCTATCGCAGCGACCCCGACCTGCAGGCGGCGCACGCGGCGTTCCCGTGGGTGGTCACGTGGGACGACCACGAGGTGGACAACAACTACGCGAACCTCGTGTCCGAGGAGGAAGGGCTGCCGGCCGAGCTGTTCCGGCGGCGCCGCGCCGCCGCGTACCAGGCGTACTACGAGCACATGCCCTTGCGCCGCTCGTCCCTGCCGAACGGCCCCGACCTGCAGCTCTACCGCGCCTTCCCCTGGGGCGACCTCGCCTCGGTCCACGTCCTCGACACGCGGCAGTACCGCACCGACCAGCCCTGCGGCGACCGCGGCGGCAACTGCGACGGCATCTACGACCCTGCCGCGACACTCCTCGGCGAGGCGCAGGAGCGCTGGCTGATGGACGGGCTCGACCGCTCGACCGCGCGCTGGAGCGTCATCCCGCAGCAGATCATGATGGCGCGGGTGGACTTCGCGTCCGGCGACGAAGAGTCCTACGCGGTGGACGTGTGGGCGGGCTACGAGGCCGCGCGCCGCCGGCTGATGGAGTTCCTCGCGACCCGCCGGCCCGGCAACCCTCTCGTCCTCACCGGCGACGTCCACAGCAACTGGGTCAACGACCTCAAGGTCGACTACCGCGACCCCGCCGCGCCCGTGGTCGGCACCGAGCTCGTGTGCACCTCCATCAGCTCGGGCGGCGACGGCGCCGACGGCCTCGACCGCGCCGCCACGATCTTCGCGGAGAACCCGTCGGTCCGCTTCTACAACGGCCAGCGCGGCTACGTGCGCTGCGACGTGACGGCGGATCGGTGCCGGGCCGACTACCAGGTCCTGGAGTACGTCAGCCGGCCCGGCAGCCCGATCGCCACGCGTGCGTCGTTCCTCGTCGAAGACGGGCGGCCCGGCGCGCAGCGCCTCTGAATCGGCTTCCGTGCCGCGGCCCCGCGTAGGCGCATGCGTGGGCGCTCCTGGCGGTTGGGTCGGCGAGGGCGATTGACGCGAACGCTGCTGCCGTCAGGAACGGGATTGGCCGCATCGGGTTTCTCCTCGTGTCGACCGGCCGGGTTCGAGCTGGCGCGTCTTCGGATGGGCGTATCGATCAGCCACCGACGACCACGGCCTCGCCGGGCTGGGCCCGCAGCAGGAGCTCCAGAATCGGGGGCACGAGGGGAAGCAGGTCCGCAAGGCGATTGCTGCGTGCCACCAGCACGATGACCGCGATCGGGAGCGTCGAGAGCTCCTGCTCGCGGGGCAGGCGCCGGTCGAACGTGAGGAAGGCGTCGAACTCGCCTGCGGCAAGGCGCAGCAGGTCACCGTTGCGCTTACCGGACCATCCCATCTCCGGCACGGTCCAAGCCTCGTGCCCGACCAGATCGCGCTTCAATCGTTTCGGTAGGCACTCGTCAAGCAGGACACGCACGGGTCAGCAGAGCGTCCTTCGCCTGTTCCAGAGAAGCGATCGCCTGCTCTCTCGAAACCGTCGGGAAGTCCTCGAGGAACTCGGAGAGGGTCTGTCCGGCTTCCAGGTAGTCGAGTAACGCCTGGAACGGGACCCGCGTGCCCGTGAAGACGGGAGTGCCGCTCATGACGTCGGGGTCGCGGGAAATCGCGACGGCTTCTTCGGACATCGGGGAAGCTCGTTGAAGCTGCATTCTAAACCATGACAACACGCGGGCGTCATCGCGGGGGGCCGCGCCGGAACAGGCGCGACGGAGGCCGCCCGTGGCGCACGTCGTCCGCGGCCGCGAGCAGGCGGTCCTGATCGGCAAGGTTGCGTTCGGCCATGGCTTCGAGGAAGTCGACGACGGCGGTCCGCTGGCCGGCGTCCACGAGGTCGAGCAGGATGCGCCATGCGGCCACCCCGTGACCGTAGGTCAGCCCCTCGGCCGGAGGCGCCAGGGAGGCGCTGCGGAGCGCGTCGACGGCCGCGCCGACGTCGCCGTCGAGCATGGCCGCCGAGGCGAGCGTCATGTGCGCCTGGTAGATGAACAGGCCGGCATCCGGCACGTCAGGGAAGCGCGGCGCGAGGGCGAGCACCTCGCGCGCGCGGGCCGTCGCGCGCCCAGTGCGAGCCGGACTGGGAGGTTACAGCGAGCACCTCGCGCGCGCGGGCCGTCGTCGGTGATGCGCACCCGGTAGCCGGTGGCGCTGGCAGCATAGAACCGGCCGAGTCGGGCCGACCAGGGTCCCGTCGGGTCTTCCGTCCGGCGGTCGAGCAGGATCTCCTCGGCGCGGGGCCGGTCGCCTTGCGCCACGGCGACCTCGGTGTCGGGGAAGTCGTCGATGAGCCGTTCGACGGGCCAGCTCGCGACGGTGGCGGTGTCGATTTGCCGCTGGATGTCGAGGAGCGGGTTCCCCGTCCCGTCCCCGTCGGGGCGGCACGCCGCGACCGCGACCGCAATCAGGCAGCAGCCGGCGCCCAGGGCGGCCCGCGAGAACGGTGACGCGGCGCGCCCGGGCGGCGGCCGTCGGATGTGCGCGATTCGCCGAGTCAGCGACGGACTTCCATGCATGCCGACACCCTCCCACGAGAAACGGCCGCCGCGCGCGTGAACGGCGGCGGCCATCGACCTCAACACCATCCCGCTGACTCCGCTTACCCCCAACCCGCTCATGACCGCCCCCCTCGCCCCGCCTTGGCCTTGCCCCGGGCCCGTCGCGCGAGGCGTTCGAGCTCGTCCACCGAGAGCACCCGCTCGTCGACCATGCCCACGAGGAACTGCTCGGTCGAGCCCGCGCAGAAGCGGTCGATGATGCGCCGCACGGCCGACGCGGCGATGCCCTGCGGCGGCAGCTCGGCCCGGTAGACGAACGTCTTGCCCGCCACGCGGTGGCTCAGGTAGCCGCGCGCTTCCAGGCGCCTCAGCACCGTGCGGACGCTCGAGTCCTTGAGCGGGTGGGCGGGCAGCAGCCCTTCGCGTACCTGCTCGGCGGTCGCTTCGCCGCGGGACCAGATCACCTCCATGAGGGCCTGCTGCAGCTCGGTCAATATGGCGTTACGAATAGTCACGTTACTGAGTGTAGCACATGCGTCGCGTTCAACCTCAGTTGTGGTCGCCGCAGCCGCCGCCGACCGCGGGCCGTGTCGATCCTGCGGCTGCCTCTTCCTCGGACCCAAGAAGAGATGAATGGACGCACCGGGCCTTGACGCCAGAGCCGGTCTGTTGTCTTTGCTCCCGGCTGGCATCACGATGAAGAAAGGAGTCGACGCGCCGGCCCTTGACGCCGGCTTCGTGAACCGTCATCGTCCGTACCGGACGATGGTGCGGACAGGGCCGGCGGGAACCCGGCGGGAGGGCGCGATGCAACGTGGACTGGAACGGATGGCGGTCGGAACGTTCCTGGCCGTGGTTTCGGCGGCGGTCGTGGCGGGGGGGCAGCGGGCCGATCCCGGGACCATCACCGGCATCGTCACCAGCGCCGCGAGTCCAGAGGCGGGCGTCTGGGTGATCGCCGAGACGGACGACCCGCCGACGAGGTTCCGCAAGATCGTCGTGACCGACGACGACGGGAGGTTCGTCCTGCCGGAGCTTCCGCCGGCCGGCTACGCGGTCTGGGTGCGCGGCTACGGGCTGGTCGACTCGCTCCCGGTGACGGCCGCGCCCGGGCAGGACCTGCGGCTGACGGCGGTCGCCGCGAGCACGCCGCGGGAAGCGGCGGCGATCTATCCGTCCGCCTACTGGCTGTCGCTGATCGAGGTGCCGGAGGCGGGCGAGTTCCCGGGGACGGGCCCGGACGGCAACGGCATCAGCGAGGAGCTCCACACCCGCGACGAGTACCTCTACAACGTGAAGGCCTGCCTGCGCTGCCACCAGGTCGGCGGCGAGTTCACGCGCGGGCATCCCGAGGGGCTCGACTACGACTCGAGCGCCGACGCGTGGGACGCGCGGGTCCGCATGGGGCAGCGCGGGGCCGAGATGAGCATGTGGATGTCGCGCTTCGGCCGCGAGCGCGGGCTGCACATGTTCGCCGACTGGAGCGACCGCATCGCCACCGGCGAGGTGCCGCCGGCGCCGCCGCGCCCGCGGGGGGTCGAGCGCAACCTGGTCCTCACCCAGTGGGAGTGGACCGACGAGATGGGGAAGATCCACGACGAGGCGTCCACCGACAAGCGCAACCCGGCGGTGAACGCCAACGGGCCGATCTACGGGGTCGACATCGCCAACGACAACCTCGCCATGCTCGACCCGAACACCCACGCCGCCACGATGCTGCGCATCCCGACCCTCGCCGACCGCTCGACCATGCGCGCGTCCTACGCGCAGTCGGGCTATCCGCCGTCGCGCCTCGCGGATCTGGCGCGCTTCAACCCCGCGAGCATCCACAACCCGATGCTCGACAGCTTGGGCCGGGTCTGGTACACGGCGACGCTGCGGCCGCCCGAGAACCAGCCCGACTGGTGCCTGGATGGCTCGGACAACCGGTTCGCGCGCTACTTCCCGGTGGAGCGGTCGGGCCGCAACGTGAGCTACTACGACCCCGGGACGGGGGAGTTCACGATGGTGGACACCTGCTTCGGCAGCCACCACCTGCAGTTCGCGCACGACGAGAACGAGACCCTGTTCCTCAGCCGTCCCAACAGCGACGTCTTCGGCTGGCTCGACACGAAGCTGTTCGACGAGACCGGCGACGGTCAGTTGGCGCAGGGTTGGTGCCCGACGGTGGTCGACACCAACGGCGACGGCCGCATCACGAAGCCGTGGAACGAGCCGGCGGTGGCCCGCGCCAGCCGGTTCGAGGAGGACCCGACGGCGAGCACCTACGACTTCGATCCGGCGCGGGACACGCGGGTCACGGTGGGGGCCTACGGCATCATCGTCAACCCCGTCGACGGGTCGGTCTGGGGCGCCCAGGACTCGTACCCGGGCCGGATCGTCCGGCTGGTGGTGGGCGACGACCCGCCGGAGAGCTGCGTCGCCGAGGTGTTCGAGGTGCCCTCCGAGCGCTGGGACGTGGAGGCCGCCGGCGAGCGCGGCTTCATGCCGCGCGGCCTCGACGTCGACACCAACGGCGTCATCTGGACCGCGCTCTCGGGGACCAACCACCTCGCGAGCTTCGACCGCAGCCAGTGCGGATCGCTGACAGGTCCCGAGGCGCACACCGGGCGGCATTGCGCGGCGGGGTGGACCCTCCATCCCCTGCCGGGTCCCACGTTCAAGGGGACCGACGTCCGCGCCGACTACAACTACTACAACTGGGTCGACCAGTTCGACACCCTGGGCCTGGGCGAGAACGTGCCCATCGCCACCGGCACCGGCTCGGACTCGCTGGTGGCGCTGCTGCCCGACACGGGCGAGGCGGTCGTCATGCGCGTGCCCTACCCGCTCGCCGGCTTCCACCCGCGGGGCCTCGACGGGCGCATCGACGATCCCGACGCCGGCTGGAAGGGGCGCGGCGTCTACTCGTCGACCGGCTCCGACACGGTGTGGCACGCCGAGGACGGGCTCGCCGTCGAGGACGGCGAGTACCGGTCGGTGTCGAAGCCGATCCTCGTGAAGTTCCAGTTCCGGCCGCACCCGCTGGCGAACTGACGGGAGACCTCCCGAGGTGCCGGCTGCGGCCGCGTCTGCTCGCGAGTGGCCCACGCCGCAACGCAGATTGGAGTAGTCGCAATGGCCGGCGAGACTCCCAGGAAGTCGACGGCGGTCGCCAGGAAGGCCGCCGCCGGGCGGGCTGGAGCGAAGCCGGTGCTCCTCTCGGGCGGCAATCCCCAGATCGCGAAGGCCGACGGCGATGCCCCCGTGCAGGCCTACATCGCGGCCATGCCGGGCTGGAAGAGCGACGTCGGGCGCCGCCTCGACGAGCTCATCGTGCGCACGGTGCCCGACGTGCGCAAGTGCGTGCGGTGGAACTCGCCCTTCTACGGCGTCGAGGGCCGGGGATGGTTCCTCAACGTGCACGTCTTCACCCGCAACGTGAAGGTGACCTTCTTCCAGGGCGCGTCGCTGCGGCCCGTCCCGCCGGGCTCGGGCAAGGACAGGGACGCGCGCTGGGTCGACATCCACGAGGGCGGGCTCGACGAGGCGCAGATGGCGACGTGGGTCCGGCAGGCGGCCGCCCTCCCCGGCTGGGACCTGACGTGACGTCCGCCGATCGTCGATTCGTCATCGTTCACAAGGCCGAGTGAAGGCTTCCTGAGACAGCGTCATCGGCGGCGAGGCGCAACAGAGTGCGCCGCCGCCGCGGAGGGCGCCAATCGCGGACGCCGTGTCGAGACCGCGGTCCCGACCGCGGACTCCAGGCGGAGGGCATGGCCGACAGCACGGGCTGCTGCATCGTCGGAGGCGGACCGGCCGGCGCCGTCCTCGCCCTGCTCCTCGCGCGCCGGGGCGTGCCCGTGGCGTTGCTCGAGGCACGGGACGACTTCGACCGGGCGTTCCGCGGGGACACCGTGCATCCCTCGACGCTCGAGATGCTCGACGACCTCGGGCTCGCCGACCCCCTGCTCGCGCGCGACCACGCCAGGATGCGCCGCATGACCCTGCAGAGCGGCGGGACCACCGCGGTTCTCGCTGACTTCACGCGGCTCCGGTCGCGGTTCCCGTACATCGCGATGATCCCCCAGGTGGAGTTCCTCGACTTCATCGTCGGCGAGGCGAGGAAGCACGAGTGCTTCGAGCTGCGCCTGGGGGCGCGGGTCACCGACCTGATCGTGGAGGGCGGCGCGGTCCGAGGGGTCCGCTGGCGGGACGGGGAAGGCGTCGAGCGCGAGCTCCGGGCGACGCTGACCGTCGCCGCCGACGGCCGGGCGTCGCGGGTGCGCCAGCTCGCGGGCTTCGTGCCGAGGCGGAACGCGGCGACGATGGACGTGATGTGGCTGGTCCTGCCCCGCAGGGGCGGCGAGCGCGCGGCGGACATGACCGGCTTTCGTATCGGCCGCGGTCGCCTCGTCGTGGTGCTGGCGCGGCACCGGGAGTGGCAGCTCGGCTACACGGTCCTCAAGGGAAGCAGCCGCGCGGTGCGGGAGGCGGGGCTCGATGCGCTGCGCGCGGAGCTGGCCGCACTGCTTCCGGAGCTCGCCGATCGGATGGACGCGATCCGCGGCTGGCAGGACGTCCACTTCCTGTCGGTCGAGTCGAGCCGCATCCCGACGTGGCACCGCGAGGGCCTGCTCGCCATCGGCGACGCCGCCCACGTGATGTCGCCCATCGGTGGCGTCGGCATCAACTACGCCGTCCAGGACGCCGTCGCCGCCGCCAACCTCCTCGCCGGGCCTCTCCTCGCCGGCCGCGTGACCGATGCACACCTCGCCGCGGTGCAGCGTCGGCGCGAGTGGCCGACCCGGTTCATCCAGACCGTGCAGGCGCTCGTGCAGCGCCAGCTCGTGGCGCGGGCCCTGCGCGACGGGCCGTTCCGGCTGCCGTGGCCGGTCCGCGTCGCCCCGGCCCTGCCGTGGCTGCGCAATCTTCCCGCATGGCTCGTCGGCTGGGGCCTCCGGCCCGAGCGAGTGCGCGAGACGGAAGGCGGCTGGCGGTGAGAGCGCCTGGGCCCCGCTTGGGCCGGACAAGCGGCTGGGTGCTTCGTGGCTCGAGGGCGGTCCGCGGCATGGACGTCGCGGAACGACGATCGTGCCTTGTTTCGGCCCGGCGAGGCAGCGGCCTCGCAAGGGTCGACACCCGCCGCGGCCCGCCGCCTTGCGGGGGCGGCCGATGGGCGGTAAGGTAGGTCCGTGATGGTCACGCTGCTTCGATTCGGCCGTGTGGCGATCGCGGCTCTCCTGCTCGCGGCGATCGCCGGGACGGGCCTCTCGCCGCGCGCTGCGGCGCCGTCTGCCGCAACCGTCGACACGCTCCGGATTCCCGAGGGCGGACGCCTGCCCCGGGCGGTCGTCGACGGCGAGGGGACCCTGCACGCGGTGTACGTACAGGGCGGGACGCGCTACGCGAACCTCTTCCACGTGACGCGCGCCGCGGGCGCCGCCGGCTGGTCGGAGCCTCGACGGGTCAACAGCCGCGACCTCTCGGTGTCCGGCGTGGGCCCGGTCGACGGTGCGCAGCTCGCGTTCGGGGCCGACAACCGGCTCCACGTCGTCTGGGTCCGGTCCGAGCCGCCGGCGTTCTTCTACACGCGCAGCCGCTCGGACGGGTCCGGCTTCGAACCGCAGCGGGAGCTGCCGGCCGGCGAGGCGGGCAGCCTCGAGGCGGGTCCGGCCGTCGTCGTCGACGGCGGCGACGTCCTCGTCTTCTGGCACGCCGGCGCCGGGGAGGACGCGCGGCGGAGCGTCTACCTGACGGCGTCGCGCGACGGAGGGACGACGTTCGGCCCCGCGCGCCGCGTCAGCCCGGAGGCCGAGGGGGCCTGCGCCTGCTGCGGCCTGGCCGCGGCGGGCGATGCGGCCGGGGCCGTCCACGTGTCGTACCGCGGCGCCGGCGACAACGTGCGCCGGGGCCACCGGCTGCTGACGTCGGCCGACGGCGGGCGCACCTTCTCCGACCGGCTGGTGCAGCCGTGGGAGTTGGGCGCGTGCCCGGTGTCGACCACGACCCTGTTCGCCGCCGCCGGCGGACTGACGGTGGCGTGGGAGACGCAGGGGCAGGTCTACTTCGCCGCCGCCGGCCGGCTCGACGCGTCGCGCTCGCCGCCGGGGGAGGCGCGGTTCCGGCGCAAGAACCCGGCGGTGGCGGTCGATTCCGGGGGGCGCACGCTGCTCGCGTGGGGCGACGGCCCCGGCTTCAGCTTCGGGGGTTCGCTGCACTGGCAGGTCTTCGACGCCGCCGGCCGCCCGGTGGGGGAGCCGGGCGGCGGGACGGAGACGATCATCGAGGGAAGCACGGTTGCCGCGGTGGTTCAGGACGGCCGGTTCCTCGTCATCTACTAAGGCGGTGACGGAGGCACGCTCGAGGGGATTGATCATGCGCTTGATTCGACCGGGGCGATCAGCGGTTCGGCGGGCGGCGGCCATGCTGGTCTGCGCCGGCGCGCTCGCGGGGGTCTTCACTTTCGCCGCGCACGCTCGACAGCCGCAGACGGTGACGGTGACGGACGGCGTGTACGCCGCCGACCAGGCGGCGCGCGGCGCGCAGGTCTACCGCGACCAGTGCCTGACCTGCCACGGCGACGCGCTCGAAGGCAGCGTCGGCCCCCCGCTGGCCGGCGACGGCTTCCTGTCGATCTGGGGCGCGCGCCCGTTGCTGGAGCTCGTCGACAAGATCCACAACACCATGCCCCTCCAGGCGCCGGCGCCCCTCTCGCGGGAGGAGTCCATCGACCTCACCGCCTACATCCTCGAGGCGGGCGGCTTCCCGGCCGGGCCGGCCGGGCTGACCGACGCGGCGCTGGCGGGCATCGTTCTCCCCGCCGCGCCGGGGGCCGGCGCGGCCGCCGCCGCCGGCGACTTGGCGGTGGCGCCCATCGCCAACCTCGCCCAGTTGATGCGGGCCATCGCCTTCCCCGCCTCGAACATCGTCTTCAACGTGCAGATCAAGGACCCCGCGGACGACGTGCCGCCTCCGACGGCGGCCCGGTCCTTCGACTTCGTCGAATGGGGATCGACGGTCTATCCGGGATGGGAGGCCATCGACCTCGCGGCGCTGGCCATCGCCGAATCCGCGCCGCTCTTCCTCGTGCCGGGGCGCCGGTGCGAGAACGGCCGGCCGGTCCCCGTCGACCGGGCCGACTGGCGGGAGTACACCGCGGCGGTGGTCGAGGCGGGGCAGGCCGCCTACCGGGCGTCGCAGTCGAGGAGCGTCGACGCCGTCATCGAGGCCACCGACCAGCTCAACGAGGCCTGCGCGAACTGCCACGAGGTCTATCGCGACGTGGGCGCCGAGGGGCGCGGGGTGGGGGCCGACCGCTGCCGGCAGGAGCCCTGAACGGCGGGGGATCCCTGACGGAGGATCTTTCCTGCAGCCCGTGGCGAGAGCCCCGCGCTGCATCGTGAGGAGCGAGGGCCGGCTCCGCGGGCTTGGGCTCTCCCGCCGACGGCGTGTAGAGAGCCCCGCACTACATCGTGAGGAGGGAGGCGCCCGCCTGACCGGGCGTGGGGGGGTACATTGGGCATGGGCAACCGACGAACAACGCAGTCAGGCGGGATGCACGCCGCTCGAATGCAGCGGGGCTTTACGCCGCCGGCTGCCGGCAGGAGGATGACGATGCGCCTGATGACAGTCGTCGCGGCGGTGGCGGCCGTGCTCGCGGCCGCGCCGGGGTCGGCGCAGGACTGGGCCGAGTTCGCCAGCCTGGAGGACCGGTTCACCTGCAACTTTCCCGGCGAGCCGGAGGTGACCGAGACCACGTGGGTCTCCGAAATGGGGGCCGAGGTGCCCGCGCGCGTCTATTCCGCCGAGAGGGGCCCGAGCCGCTTCTCGGTGACGGTGGCCGACTACAGCCACGTCGAGCGCATCCTCACCGAGCGGGCCGGCGACTGCCCGCCGGGGGCGGAGCGCTGCAGCGGCGGCGGGTCGACCGGCGAGGGGTACTGGCGCCACGACGTGCGGGGCGCGATGCTCTACGCGACCTGGACGTTCATGCAGCGGGACGCCGAGGTGACGCATCTGGGCTACAACTCGCTCGATCGGGTCGAGGGGCACCAGATGCACCTGACCAACCCCGACCAGTCGCGTACGTTCGTGTCGATCTACATGCACGAGGACAAGCTCTACGTGGCGGAGGGCACGGTCCCGCGGGGCTATCCCGAGCCGGCGCTCTTCCAGCAGTCGCTGGGCTGGCTCGACGAGGACGGGAACGGGCTGCGCTACGAGTCCGCCTACTCGAACGGCTTCCCGGCGCCGCCCCGCGTCCCGGCCGTGTTCTAGCGCGGCCCCGGCGGGTTCCGGCGCGACGGCGTTCCAGCGCCTGCCGGCGGCGTTCGGCGCGTCCCGGCAGTGTCCGGCGCGTTCCGGCGGTGATTGGCGTTCCGTCGGTGTCGGTGCGTTCCGGCGGTGTCCGGCGCGTCCGGGCGGTTTTCGACCGCTTGCCGGTCGTGTGTTCCGGGAAAGAGGGCAAATGGCCTCGCGCCGTCGTGATTCCGGACGGCGGAGGCCGGTGAGGAGGGTCATCATGCGGTTCAAGCTGGGTCTCGCCGTCGTCTGCGCGGTCGCCTTCGTCCTGCCGGCCGGGGGGCACCATTCCCACGGCAACTACTCGGAGGAGTTCACCGACATCGAGGGGGTGGTCACCGAGCTCCACCTGCTCGTCCCGCATTCCTGGCTCTACCTCGAGGTCGAGGGCCCCGACGGCGAGCCGCAGATCTGGGCGCTGGAGGCCAGCGACCGCAACCACCTGGCGGAGAGCGGCATCACCCGCGGCTATCTCACGCCCGGCGACCCGGTCAAGGCGCGCTGCCACCCCGTCAGGGACGGCTCGCCGGGCTGCCTGCTCGGGTTCCTGAAGGCCCCGGACGGCGACGTGAAGGACTGGGACGGCAACAACGCGCCGGCGCCGGCCGATTTCTGAGCTGTGCCGCACGCGGGCGGGCGTGAGTGGTGACTATCGGGAATCGGGATGGGAGGGAACGCCGTCCCGGTCGCGGCGTCCGACTGGGCGCTCGCCGACCGGGCGACCCGATGCCGGGGCCGCGCGCGCCGGGGATGCCGGTTCAGTCCAGGGCGAGGTCGAGGTCGCGTCGGATGGTCGAGAAGTCGAAGGGCCGCCCCGAGCCGCGGTGCTCCCGGTGTTCCATGTCCTTCAGCAGCAGCTCGACCATCCGACGCCCTCCCGCGGTTCGCACGCACTCGCGCGGGGTCCTGCCTTTCAGCGCCGGCAGCGGCCTGTCCGCCCAGTCGGCGTAGTGGCGGGCCTTGAACTCGGCGACTACGCGTTCCTCCTCCGGTGAGGCCGGCTCGCGCGGCACCTTCTCGGCCCCGCTCATGAGAGCGACCGGGTCGGCGTGCTCACGCGCGCGGTGGCGGATACGGGCGCCGCACGCGGCCTCGATGCGTTCCCGCAGCGTGTCCGCGCGGGCCTGGGAGTTGGTTTCCACCCGCAGCTCGGTGGCGTTCAGCTTGACGCGGCCGACGACGATCCCGTCGCCTTCCCCCCCTGTGGGGTCGGGGCGTACGAACGTCCAGTTCGCCGAGTCCCCGTCCGATTGCTCCTGCCAGGCGCCGTCGATTCCGGCGATGCGGGTATCGACGGCCCGAACGGCGCCGGGGGTGACCTCGAAGTGGTCCACCGTGAACAGCAGGGGGTCGCCGTCCTGGTTGCGCAGGTCGCGCGGGAGCGCGCCCCGCGCGTCGCAGTCTTCGACCGCCTCCTCCCAGCGCCGTATGAGGTAGCGTCCCAGGGAAGCGTCGCGGAGGCGCTCGACCGGCACCGCCCGGCGGCGCCGCAAGCGGCCCCGGGCGCGCCGGACGACCTCGGCCGCATGGAAGGGCGGCAACGGGCGCGGGTGAGCGCCGCAGAGCAGCGATAGGCCGTCGTGGTCGACGACGCGGCCAAGCACGGCGTCGCGCCGTGCCAGCACTTCCGAGGCTTTCGTATCCCGTACGGTGCGCTGTTCGCCGGACAACAGGTCATACAGCGTCAGCGTCTTCCCGGGATCGACCGCTTCGACCTCCCACACGGACAGCCACGCGGCCAGTTGGGCGTCCAGCCAGCGGCGTTCGTCCGGCGGGCAGCGGCGCCCGTGGGCGGCGCGGTAGGCGTAGGCGATCGTCCCGCCTTCGACCTCGAAGCCGTAGACGGACCAGGGCCAGGCGAGGGGCGCCGCGGCGGTCGAGTCGACGAAGTCGTCTTCGAATGCCTCCCACTTCAGGCCGAATCTCTCGAGCGCGAACCGGGTGAGCCGGATGACCAGCCGCTGGTCCAACTCGTGCATCGCAAGCGCGTTGCGGCGCGCGTCGTGGTCGGCTTCATCGGCGGCGAGATGGCACTTCTTGTACTTGCGGCCGCTGCCGCACGGACAGGGGTCGTTGCGGCCTGCCCGCGGTCGGAACGGTTCCGCCGGCGCGGGCGGGGCGAAGCCGGTGCCGGGCCCCGGACCGGCGGGCTCCGTCAAGTCGAAGTCGAGCGCGGTCACGAAGGAAGCGGTGAGGCGCACCTCGCGGTCGTCGTCGTCGCGGTACGATTCGCAGACCGGCGCGGGCGTGTCGGACTCGAAGATCGCCGAGTGCCTGGCGAAGAACGCGCTGAGCGACCGTGCGGCGGCGGCGGCGACCGCGACATCGCGTTCGACGAGCGGGCGCGGCGTGCCGTCCGGCTCCCGCCGCTCGACCAGGGGGTAGGCGTCGGGGCCCGCCACCGGCCACCCGTGCTCCATCGCTTCGCGCCGCATCGACGGCGGCAGCGTCGTGGCGGCGTCGAAGGTCAGCAAGAGCAGCTCGACGCCCGGGCCGCTACCGCCTTCCTCGAAGGCCCCGGTCGCCGTGTCCTCCAGGTACCGGTCGAAGTCCGCCATCGAAGGGAAGATCGCCAGCCCGTGAACCTCGCCCAGCGCGCCGACGATGGAGACGCAGGCGCCGTCGACGTCCAGGGCGGGGATGTCCATCCGGATCACCTGGGTGTCGCCGGCGACGGTCCACGGCTTCGCCGCGAACAGGGAGCGGCAGGCGTTGAACAGCTTCTCGACCGCGGCGGGCGATACGCGGCCCCACGCGAAGTAGCTCGGCGCGTCGTCCGCGTCGGCCTGTATCGACGCAATCATCTGCTCGACAAGCACTTCCAGCTCGGGCGTCGGCGCGAGGTCGACCGGTATCGCCCCGGCGACTTCCGCGCGTACCTCGACGGCGGTGGCGCCGTCGGCGACGCGGATGAGGTCGGGCCGGCGCGGTGAGCCGACCAGGGGCTGCGTCAGGGCGCTGCGCAGCGTCCTCGCGACCGCGCCGCCGGCGTCGTCGGGCATGACGACCGCCTGGCCGACGACGACCCCCTCGGGCAGCTCCACCCAGATCACGACGTCGGGACGGTAGGGCTCTTCGCGATGGTGGACGAAGAAGGGAGTCGCAAAGCGACCTCCGATCCACTCGCGGAAGAGCTGCGGCTGGCCCGCGGCCGGGCTCGCATCCGCGGGGCGTCGCGGCTTCAAGCGGGAGCCCTCTCGCTCATGGCGGGATCATACCGCGGCTTGCCACGGTCCACTGGTTCCAGCGCCCGGGGCCGGCCGCGCTCTAGTCGGGCAAGGCGAAGACGAACAGGTTGTTGCCCATGCTCGGGCGCAGCTCGGGCGTCAGGGGCGCGAAGTACACCAGGGTGCGCGAGCTGCCGGTGCTGACCGCGACGTACTGCTGGCCGTCGACGGCGAACGTGATCGGAAACCCGGTGATCGGTGAGCCCAGGTTCACCTCCCACAGCACGTCCCCGGTCTCCGCGTCCAGGGCGCGGAACCGGCCGTTGAGGTCGCCGCCGAACACGAGCCCGCCGGCCGTCGCGACGAGCGACGTGGTGGCGGCCCGCTGCTCGTAGGTCCACATCAGCTCGCCGGTCTCCGGGGAGATTGCCTGCACGGTGCCGAGCTGGTCGGTGCCGGGCGCGAGCTCGCTCCGCACGACGAGTGCGTAGAGCGACGTGGCGACGCTGTCGCCGCCGGCCGTGGCCATCATCCGCGCACAGGCGTTGCGCAACGGGAAGTACATCAGACCCGTCAGCGGGCTGTAGGCCCCCGCCTCCCAGTCCTTGCCGCCCACCAGGGTCGGGCAGGCCAGCACCGTCTGCCCGTCGCCCGTGAAGACGACCTCCGAGTTCTCGGTGACCGCGCCGGTGGCGCCGTCGATGTCGCTGATCACGTTCTGCGTGACCGTCGGCGTCGCCCACAGGAACTCGCCGGTCTCGCGGTCGAGAGTATAGACGATACCGGTCTTGCCGGGAATCCCGGTCACGACCTTGCGGACCTCGCCGTGCCGCAGCCGCGGATTGATCCAGGGCACGGCCGCCGGGTCCGGCGCGACGGCGGTGTCGAGCAGCAGGCGCTCGAACGGGTGATCGAGATCCCAGTGGTCGTTCAGGTGCTGGTAGTACCAGACGATCTCGCCGGTGTCGGCGTCGAGGGCCAGCGTGGAGTTGTGGTACAGGTGCTTCTTGTCGGTCCCCCCGAGCATGAACTTCGGGGCGGGCGACGTCACCGACGTGCCGATGTAGATGAGGTTCAGGGCCGGGTCGAAGCTGGGCACCATCCAGGCGCCCACGTGCTCGCGCTCCTCGTAGGGCACGTCGCCCCAGCTCTCGTCCCCCGGTTCGCCGGGCGCGGGGATGGTGCGCGTCCGCCACAGCTCGCGGCCGGTCCTGGCGTCGTGGGCGGTGATGACGCACGCCTCGGGACCGCCCGCCGGCGTGCAGCTCCGCCCCGAGATGACCTTGCCGCCGGCGATGATGGGGCCGGAGGTCTGATTGGCGGGATGCGTCCGGTAGTCGAGGATCTGCGTCTCCCAGGCCAGCCGGCCGGTCGCGGCGTCGAGGGCGAAGACGTAGTCGTCGACGCTGGTGTCGATGATGAGGTCGTCGTAGATGGCGAGGTTGCGGTTGACCTCGGCGAGGACGGTGATGAGGAACTCGTCCACGTCGTCGGGGAGCGACCGCCGGTACTCCCACAGGAGATCGCCGCTGGCGCCGTCGAGGGCCTGGATGACGTCCCGCGGGTTGGGCATGTACAGGACGCCGTCGTGGACGAGCGGCGTTCCCTGCTGGAGACCCGGCGCGAGGGCTCGCGTCCAGACCATCCGCAGTTCGCCCACGTTGTCGCGGTCGATCTGGTCCAGCGGACTGTAGCCCCAGCCGTCGAGCGTCCGCCGCCACATGAGCCAGTCGGCCGGGTCGGGATTCTGCAGCACCTCGTCCGTCACCGGAACGAAGCGACTGCCCGACTGAGCCAGCGCCTGGCCGGCGGTCATCACGAGACACACTGCGACTGGCCAACGGATCGTAGACATACGCCCTCCGCGCTTCACTCTACGCGTCGATCGCCAAGCCTCGCCCCACTCTACACGTCGATCGCCAAGCCTCGCCAAGCCGGCCGGTCAGTCGCGGAGCGTGCGCCCCATCATGTCATCCGCCCCGCCGTCAACGCAAAGGCGGGGGCCGGCTGCGAGATCGCGTGACGACCCCTCGTGCCGGTCGTTCCCGCGCTCATCGCGCGGCCTCGATCGTCAGCGCGGGGTTCCGGGTGAAGGAAGTTGTACGGCACGACGTGAATCGTCTTCCAGTCGGTCGACATCACCGGGCGCGAGCGCGAGGACCGCGAGGGTGGCGAGGGCGGCAGAGAGCCGGTTGGTGGTCATGGAAGCCTCCATCGAGGTTTGCGGGCTGCCGGATCGTCCTCCCATGGTGGCGGCTTGCCGGTCTCTTCGAACCGCGTCGGCTCCGCGGGCTTCCGGGCGTGACCGGTGTAAGCTAGCCAGCTAGCCCCGAAGAGCGTCGCCTACGGCTCCGCTCACCGCCCAACCGACCCGCTCGGAGCGCGCGCCGTTCTACTGCGCAGACTCCCGGCGGGCTGAGGGAAGCAGTTCGTCGTCCGGAGGCGCCCGAGTGACCGCCCCGTATACGCAGCACCAGCTCGAAGCGATGCTGGCGGACCTGGAGTCCGATCTGGTGGAGCGCAAGGAATCGTTGCGGGGGGACAATCCCCGCAGGATCCGGCAGGCGGTCTGCGCCTTCGCCAACGATCTGCCCGACCACCGCCGCCCCGGCGTGGTCTTCGTGGGGGCGGACGACGACGGGGCGCCCGTGGGCCTCGAGATCACGGACGAGCTGCTGTTGCAGCTCGCCGACGTGAAGACGGACGGCAACATCGTGCCGCCGCCGACCTTGACCGTGGACACGCACATGTTGCTGGGAGCTCCGATTGCAGTCGTAACGGTGATGCCGTCGGACACGCCGCCGGTGCGTCACCGGGGTCGAACCTGGATCCGCGTGGGGCCGAGGCGGGCCATTGCCAGTGCTCAGGACGAACGGATTCTGAACGAGAAGCGGCGGCATCGAGACCCCCACTTCGACGCGCAGCCCCTGCCTACCGCGAGCGTCGCGGATCTCGATTTGCGGGGCTTCGAGGAAGAGTACCTGCCGCTGGCGGTCGACGCGGCGGCCCTGGCGGAGAACGATCGGAGCACCGAGGAGCGCCTCGCGGCCCTGAAGATGATCGTCGGGGTCGACGACCCGAGGCCGACGATCGCCGGCATCCTCGTCCTGGGGAAGAATCCGCAGGACTTCCTGCCGGCCGCATTCGCGCAGTTCCTTCGTATCGCCGGCACGGATCTCGCCGACCCCGTGGTCGACGATGGCCGATGCAGCGGCTCCATTGCTCACCTGGTGCGCGGTCTGGACGACAAGTTGCTGGCGCACAATCGGACCGCGGTCGACTTCACGTCGGGGCCGGCCGAAGTGCGTACGCCGGCGTATCCCATGGCGGCGCTGCAGCAGCTCGTTCGGAACGCCGTCATGCACAGGACTTACGAAGGCACGAACGCGCCGATCCACGTCTACTGGTTCGACGATCGCATCGAGATCACGAGTCCGGGCGGTCCCTACGGCGCCCTCACTGCCGAGAACTTCGGGCAACCCGGCATAGTGGACTACCGCAACCAGATTCTGGCGGAAGCGATGCGGGTCCTCGGACTCGCTCAACGCTACGGCGCGGGCATTCCGACGGCCCGGCGCGCCTTGCTGAACAACGGGCAGCCGGAGCCGGAGTTCCGCGTCGAGCCCAATTGGGTTCACTGCACGGTGAGGGCCCGCACGTGATGGCGCCCATATTGACGTTTTTCAACAACAAGGGCGGCGTGGGGAAGACCTCCCTGGTCTACCACGCGGCATGGATGTTGTCGGAGCTGGACCATACGGTGCTGGTCGTCGATCTCGATCCCCAGGCCAATCTCACGGCGGCGTTCCTGGACGAAGATGTGCTCGCCGAGCTCTGGAGCGACCGGGTATCCTCGTCCGGCAAAACGATCGACCAATGCGTAGCGCCCCTCACCCGGTTCGGAGACATCAGGGACCCGGAGCTGCGGCGACCGTCGGACCGGCTCTACCTGCTGCCGGGCGATCTGGCTCTGTCCGGTTTCGAGGATCTGCTGTCCACGGAATGGCCGAACTGCCTGGGAAGCACGAACCTGTACCGCGCGTTTCGCGTGACCACCGCGTTCTGGCAGGTCGTTCGAAGGGGCGCCGCACGGTCAGGCGCAGACATCGTGCTGGTCGACGTCGGCCCGAGCCTGGGGGCCATCAACCGTTCCGCCCTGATTGCCACCGACTTCGTCGCCGTGCCGCTTGCCGCCGACCTGTTCTCGCGGCAGGGGCTGCGCAACCTGGGGCCGACCCTGCGCCGCTGGCGGGTCGACTGGAAGAAGCGCTTCGACAATTGGGCGGAGCCCGATTTCGATCTGCCGGCCGGCAACATGCAGCCGATCGGCTACCTGATTCAGCAGCATGGCGTCCGACTCAGCCGGCCGGTCAAGGCCTACGACCGGTGGGCGAGGCAGATGCCGGCCGAGTACTCCCGCAACGTGCTGAACGAAGTGGCCGCCGCAGCCGCGTCGGATCCGCAGGCCGACGAGCATTGCATCGCCACCGTGAAGCACTATCGCAGCCTCATTCCGCTTGCGCAGGACGCGCGAAAGCCCATCTTCTCCCTGTCTGTAGGAGACGGCGCCCTCGGGAGTCATGCGGTCGCCGCCCGCGACGCGTTCCGGGACTTCAAGGCGCTCGTCGAGACCTTGCTTCAACTGACGCACGCCGCCGCGGCCGGGGCGGAACAGCCGCTGTCCCGGCGTCGAGGCGCTCGCGACGCTGCGCGGGGAGGGCGCTCGTGAGCAACCATCATGTGCTTGCGTTGAGCGGCAGTCACGACGACGCCTTCCGCCGGTTGTGCAGGTTGCCGGTAGCCAGCGGGATGTTCTCGCCGAGGCCCGGCAGATCGAACCGATCGGTGAAGCAGCACGCCGACTCGGCGGCCCCGGAATCGACCGCGCCCTTGAAATTCGGCCCGGGAACTGGTGGAGCGTCCAGCCCTCCGGGCAGTGCCGGCCGGTGGCGGTGGGGCCGTTGAGGGGATCCTCGCACTTCGTCCGGGGGCGGGGCGGCAGGCGACGCTCGCCGGGCTACGACATGCCGGTGATGGCCCCCGGCGTGGCACGCGGGTCGCGAGGTTCCCAGGCCCCGGCCGCGACCCGACCCAGGAAGTCTGCGATGAACGCGTTCACGAGGTCGGGCTCCTCGAGGCTCAGCGTGTGTCCCGACTTCGGCAGGACGGCCAGGCCGCTCCGGGGAACGACGCGCTTCAGCCACAGGCTGGTCTCGAGGCAGCCGTCGTCCTCGTCTCCCGCGACGATCAGCACGGGCGCTTCGATGCCGCGGAGCTCCGCTTCCAGCGCGTACAACGACGGCCGCCGCCGCTGCACGCCGAGCATGGTGCCCACCGCTCCGTCGGCGTCGTGCTCCCCCAACTGCCGCACGAGCTGCTCCCACCCGCGAGGGTCCTTGTTCCGGAACTGCACCCGCGCCGGCCCCGACAGGTACCTGCGGGCGAAGGACTCCATCCCCGACTCCCGAATCAGCCGGGCGATGGCCTCGCACTCGTCGCGGAAGCGCTGCGTCTCCGCGGGATGCGCGCCGTAGCCGGTGCCCAGGACGACCACGGAGCGGACGCGCGCGGGGTACTGCATCGCCAGATGCAGCCCGGCGAAGCCGCCCATGGAGATGCCGACGATGTCCGCCGCCTCGACGCCGAGCCCGTCCAGCACCGCGACGGCGTCGTCGACCGCGTGCTGCTGCGAGTAGGCGTCGGCATCGGCCGGCACCTGCGACGGCGGGTAGCCCCGCGCCGCGTAGGTGATGCAGCGATGGCTCCGGGAGAACCGCCGCACCTGGGGCTCCCAGCTCCGGTGATCGCCGGCGTACTCGTGAACGAAGAGGATGGCGTTGCCGCGGCCCTCGGATTCCGTGTAGAGCTCCACGCCGTCCGGTGTGACGACTGCCTCTGTCGGCATGATTCCCCGCGCTCATGCCCGGCCGGCAGCGTCAGCGCCGGGTTCCGGGTGAAGAAGTTGCACGGCACGGTGCGACTGGTCTTCCGGTCGGTCGACATGACGGGCCGATTCTCGGCCCGCGACAGGTGGAACCCGGCCGTGAACCACGTCACCACGTCCGTGCCCTGCCGGCGTCCATCCGCCTGCACCCACTTGGCCAGCGTGTCCGATCCGTCGCTCTGCGTCGGGAAGCCGTTGCCGGCGTACCGCTGCGTCGGGGTCGTGGACGGTGTCCAGGTGGGTTCTCAGCATGAGCGTTGCGTCTCATCGGCGGGTCGGCAGCTAGCTGCTAGTCTAACGGACTGTCGGCGACGCTGCCGCGGCGCAAGCATGCAGGCGGGGCGATGCCCCGGACCCGTGCGCTCGGCCCGGCTCGCGACCAGGAAAGTACTTCGACCGCACCCGCGGGTCGGCGCCGGCGTTCCCGGCTGAGGCCCCTTCGGGTCGGAACGGGGAGTTGCCTCGAGGGGCAGATCTGTTGACAGACAACACGAAAGAGGTTCATCATGCTCATGTAGGGAGGCAACATGACCGAGTCGCGGGCCGACGTGCCGTACGGCGTGCTCGACCTCTTCGTTCTGAAGACCCTCGACGCGATGGGGCCGCTCCACGGGTTCGGGCTGGCCCGCAGAATCGAGCAGACCTCCGGCCAGCGGCTCCGGATCAACCAGGGGTCGATCTATCCGGCGCTGCTCCGGCTCGAGCAGAACGGCTGGATCCGCTACGAATGGGGGACGTCCGAGAAGAACCGGCGCGCGAAGTACTACGCGCTGACCGACGCCGGCCGGCGTCAGCTCGAGAAGCAGGTGGAGAGTTGGGGGCGGACGGCAGAGCTCGTCGCGCTGTTCCTGGAGGCGGCGCCATGATCCTGCGGCGATGGCTGGCGAGCGTGAGGACGCGCCTGCGCGGCGCCGCGGCCGAGCACGAGCTCGATGACGAGCTGCGCACCCACCTGGAGATGGCGGTCGAGGAGAACCTCGCGCGCGGGATGGGCGAACGTGAAGCGAGACGGGCGGCCCACCGCGACCTCGGGGGCGTCGCCGCGGTCAAGGAGGCGCGGCGCCAGGCGGACAGCCTGTACTGGCTCGACACGCTGCTGCAGGACCTGCGCTACGGCGTGCGCACCCTGCGCCGGTCGCCGCGGTTCGCCGTCGCGGTGGTCCTCATCCTCGGGCTCGGCGTAGCCGTGACCACGACGGTGTTCGGCATCGTCCACGGCGTCCTGCTGCGACCGCTGGCGTACCCGAACCCCGGCGCCATCGTTCGCATCGGCGAAGGGTTGGGTCCGTCGGCGGATCGGACATGTGGCTGTCGAACCGCTCGATGCCCCTGCTCGAGGAGAACGCCGAGTCGTTCGAACAGCTCGCCGGGTACCAGGAGATCTCCGCCCGGTCGGCGAGTCTCGACGGCGCCACCCTGTCCGGCACCCGGGTCACGCCGTCGCTGTTCCCGCTGCTGGGAGCAAGGCCCCGGCTGGGGCGGCTCTTCACGGAGGAGGAAGGGCGGGAAGGCGCGAGCCCCGCCGTGCTGCTCAGCCACGGCTTGTGGACTACGCGCTTCGGATCGGATGCGGACGTCGTCGAGACCCTCGTCGACCTCGACGGCGAGCCGCACACCGTCGTCGGCGTCCTCCCCGACGGGTTCGACTTCCCGAACCCGGCCAACGAATTCTGGACGCCGTTGGCCGTTCCGGCATTCGCACCGCCGAGCGGGGACGACCCGACGGAGCCGCGCATGGTCGCCTCGCTCGTGTTCGGCGGGCTCGGACGACTTCGCCCCGGCGTGTCGCCCGAGCAGGCCGCCACGGAAGCGCGCACCATCCTGCAGGCGGGCGGCGCCGGCATCGTGCCGCGGTCAGGCGAGGATCAAGCATCCGGCGACGGACCCGAGGTCGCTGTCCGCGTGGTGCCGCTGCTGGAGGACATGGTCGGCGAGTACCGGCCCGCGTTGCTGATGCTGACCGCGGCCGCGGCTCTCGTCCTGTCGATCGCCTGCATCAACGTGGCGGGGCTGCTTCTCGCGCGTGGAGTCACGCGCCAACGGATGCTCGCCGTGTGCGCCGCGCTCGGCGCGGGCAGAGGCCGGCTCGTGCGCCGGCTCCTGACCGAGAGCGTGGCGTTGAGCCTGACCGGGGGCGTTCTCGGCCTGGCCGCCGCGGCGGTCGTGCTGCGCGTGGTGCCCGCGCTCTCGGGTTGGTGACCCGGCAGGTCGCGATGCTCGTGGCCGTCGGCACCGGTGTCGGCTTGGCCGGCGCCGGTGCCTCGAGCCGCTTTCTGGAGAGCCTGCTGCATGGCGTCGCCACCGACGACCCGCTGACGTTCGCGGCCGCTCCGCTCGTGCTCGTGGCGGTGGCCCTGGTCGCCTGCTGGCTCCCCGCGAGGCAGGCGACCCGGGTCGATCCCGATCAAGGCGATGCGAGTCGAGTGACGGGAAGGTGGCGGGGCCCGGACGACCATACGCGACGAGCCCGGAAGAGCCGGCTCGAAGCCCCCGGACGGGCACGGCGCCGTCCGGGGGCTCCGTTTCGGCTACTGCTCGCGCAGGACGTACTTCACGAGCTGCCGCGGGCCGACCTCGGCGCCGTAGACGTTGCCCTCGGCGTCGACCGCCACGCCCTCGGCCGCGGTAGTGCCCCGCGGCACGGGGTCGGGGTCGGGGATGAAGAACCGGACGTGGCCGGTCGCCGCGTTCCCGATGCGGATGCCGCGCCGCCAGCCCGGGTTCGACGTGGGGCTCGACTCGCTGTCGGCGCCGTAGATGTTGTCGTCGGCGTCGATGTAGATGCCGCTGAGGCGGCTGAACTGCTTCCACTGGTCGATGTAGTTGCCGTCCTGGTCGAAGATCTGGATGCGCACGTTGCCGCGGTCGGCGACGTAGAGGCGGCCGCGCGAGTCCATGGCGAGGCCGTGCGGGGTCCGGAACTGCCCCGGCGCGGTGCCGATGCCGCCCCACGACTTGATGAAGTTGCCCTGGCGGTCGAACTTGACGACGCGGGCGACGGTGTCCCAGCTCGCCCCCGCGCCCTGGCCGCTGTGGCCCTCGGCGACGAAGATGTCGCCGTTCGGGGCGACGTGCACGTCGTTCGGCTCGTTGAGGAGCGGCCCCGTCCCGTCGCCGCCCACGCCGGGCCGGCCCAGGGTCATCAGCAGCTCGCCGTCGGGGCTGAACTTGAACACGGCGTGCCCCTTGCCCTCGTAGGCGGGGCCGCGCCCGCGGGGGCCCTGGGCGTCGGTGAGCCAGACGTTGCCCTGCCGGTCGACGTGGATGCCGTGGGGGAAGATGAACATCCCGCCCCCGAAGCTCTTCACCAGGTTGCCGTCCTTGTCGAACTTGAGGATCGGGTCGAGGTCCGACTCGGCGCAACTGTTCGCTCCGCACCGCTCGCCGACCCAGATCGACGTGCCGTCGATGTCGATGTCGACGGCGCTGGTCGAGCCCCAGGTGCGGCCCTCGGGCATCTTGAAGTGGTCGTTGATGGTCTCGTAGGGGTTGGGGTGGTCGTTCGTCGGTCCGGTGACCGGCTGCGCGGGCGCGAGTCCGGCCGCCGAGACGATCGCCGCCGCGACCACCGCCAACGCCGTGCGCATGCCTGCTCGGTACTTCATCTGGAGGTCCCTCCCTGTGTGCTGCGCCGTGGCGGCCCATCTTCTCACAACGGCGCCGGAACGTCGCGGCGCAGGATGTTCCGACCGGGTTGATTTACCAGGGTAATGCAGACGACAATGGTCGGGCTGTCGGGTGGAGAACGGAACATGGAATCGATTGAATCGAAGATTACCTCGCAGGGGCAAGTGTCGATTCCGGCGCGCATCCGCCACAAGCTGGGATTGACGCCGGGCGCGACGGTCGAATGGTGCGAGCGCGGGGACGAAGTGATCGTTCGACGGGCGTCGAAGTACTCGTCCCTGGACATCCACAAGGCCGTCTTCGCCAAACCTCCGGCTCGCAGGAGCGTCGAGGACATGGACGAGGGCATTCGGGCCTACATGCGGCGTACCCATGCGCGCCGTTGACACCAACGTCCTCCTCCGCCTGATCGTGCGGGACGATGTGGACCGGGTCGCCCGCGCCGAGGCGTTCCTGGCGCAGGGAGCGTGGGTTTCGCTGCCGGTGCTCGTGGAAGCCGTCTGGGTTCTGAAATCGGTCTACGGACTGGGACGCCAGAGGATCGGAATCGTCCTGGACATGCTCGTCGAGCACGACCGCCTGACGTTGCAGGACGAGGATGTCGTCCGCCGGGCGTGCGCACTGTTCGCGCGCGAACGGTCGGCCGGGTTCTCCGATTGCCTCGTCGTCGAGGTCGCCCGGAAGGCGGGACACGTTCCGGTGGGGACGTTCGACAAGAGGATGGCGCGCCTGGACGGTACTCAGCGGCTGTGACCGGTGCTTCCGGGACTTGCCGGCCTCCTGCCTCGGTGGCCTTGACAATGCGGGCCGACCGCCCACAATGGAGACTCCGACGGCTTCGCGGGTCGGGCCGAGGGGCCGGCCGCAGACAGAGGGGGAACATCCCATGACGACTCGAAATCACCGTGCCGCGGCGGCCGCGGCCGTGCTGGCGCTCTGCCTCACCGGCGGCGCCGCGCCGACGGACGCGCAGACCTGGGAGCCGGGCCCGGCCGAATGGCGGGGCGACCTGACCCCGATCGCCGAGGCTGACTGGAGCTTCGACCGCGCCGAGCACCTGCTGGGCCGCGCCGGCTTCAGCGGCACCCCCGAGGACATCCGGAAGCTGGCCGAGATGACCCCCGAGGAGGCGGTCCGCTCCCTCGTGGACTACGACGACATCCCGAACGACCACCTGCCGCCGTTCGAGCACTCCGGGTTCTGGGACGAGGGGCTGCTGAACTTCCCGCCGAGCCGGCCCGCCGCCACCGAGCTGGGGATGAGGAACGGCGAGAGCATGGGGGTGCGGGTCAAGCCCGACCACGTCAACCGGCACGGACAACCCATCTCCGACCGCTTCTTCTACTGGCTGCGCGCGACCGGCCTCGAGACCCGCCGCGTCGGCTACTGGTGGGCCGAGCGGATGCTCGACACGAACCGGCCGCTCCAGGAGAAGATGGCCCTGTTCTGGCACGGGCACTTCGCCACCGCCCAGAACAAGGTGCGCGACTACCGCAAGATGATCGTGCAGATCGAGACGTTCGAGCGGCACGCGACGGGCAACTTCGGCGACCTGCTGGTGGCGGTGGCGCAGGACCCGGGGATGCTCTACTACCTGGACGCCGGGGTGAACGTGAAGGGCGCGGCCAACGAGAACTTCGCCCGCGAGGTGATGGAGCTGTTCACGATGGGGGTGGGCAACTACACCGAGATGGACGTCCGCGAGGCGGCGCGGGCCTTCACGGGCTGGAACTTCGAGAACCTCGACTTCGTGGTCAACGTCGGGCAGCACGACGACGACGAGAAGACCTTCCTCGGCCGCACCGGCAACTTCGACGGCGTCGACGTGCTCCACATCATCCTCGAGCAGCCGATCACGGCCGAGTACATCGCGTCCAAGATCTACCGCTTCTTCGTCCGCGAGGACCCGTCGCCGGCCCTGCAGGCCGAGCTCGGCGCCGTCTTCCGGGACGCCGGCTACGAGCTGAAGCCGCTGATGCGGACCATCTTCCTGTCGCGCGACTTCTACAGCGAGGCGAGCTACGGCGCCCACATCAAGGGGCCGGTCGAGCACGTCGTCACGATGCTGAAGCACCTCGGGGCCGAGGACGTGCCGGGGGTGCCCGACTTCAACCGCACCACCATCGCGCTGGGCCAGCACCTGCTGAACCCGCCGTCGGTGGCGGGCTGGGCGCAGGGCCGGGCCTGGATCACGCCGGCGCTGCTCCAGGAGCGGGGCAACGTCGCCTTCGACTACCTGTTCCCCGACATCGTCAACTTCCGCGACCCGAACTTCCTCACCTACAGCGGGGACGGGGTGGTGGGCGACCGCCTGCGCCGGGGCTTCGACTACGGCGCCGCCATCGCCTTCGACGACGACCCCGCCAACATGTCGGCGTTCGACCTCGCCGCCCTCGAGCGTGACGAGCTGTTCAACACCCGCGTCTCCGGCTACATCGCGGCGGCGCGGGCCATGCAGAAGCTGATTCCGACCCCGCGCGGCGCGGCCCGGGTGGACATGACGCGGATGGTCATGGACAGCGGCGCGGCGACCACCGGCGAGGCCGTCGACTACCTGCTGGCGCGCTTCCTGCGCATGCCGGTGTCGGCCGGCATGCGCGACGCGCTGGTGACGCTCCTCGACGCCGAGCTCGGCACCGCCGACCTCGCCCGCGCCGAGACCTACCTGGAGGACCCGCTGCGCATGGTGGCGCACCTCATCATGAGCACGCCGGAGTACCAGATCGACTAGGCGGCCGGCCGGCCGGATCCGACGTTCCCGCCGGACCCGGCCGGTTCTCGACGCGCCTGTTCGGCCTGCTGGCGGGGTCTGGTGGGGATGCCCTCCGACGGGGCGGGGCATCCGGGTTTCAGCCGAGAATCTCCACGTTCACGCGCGGGTCCTTCCCAACGTGGCCTCCGCCGCGCTCAGGCGGAGCTGTCCTCGATGCGGCCATGACGCGCGACCAAACGCAACCCGGATTGCGTTTGGTGCCACCATCTGCCACTTGCGGCCTCATACGGTTCGTCGCGACCTTGGATCGCGGCCATCGAGTGCCAGTAGCGGGTCGTGTAGCGTCCGTTCCCGTAGGGGCCACGGAGGAGGAACCAGGGTTGATCGTGATACATATGTATTATATTCTCTGGATATGAGCCAGGCACGGGCGGGGCAGACCCGCGACCGGGTGTTCCGGTTCGTTCGCGACCGGCTGCTCGCCGGCGACCCGCCGACGGTGCGCGAGGTGCAGCAGGTGTTCGGCTTCCGTACGCCGCACACGGCGCGGTACCACCTGGAGAAGCTCGTGGCCGAGCGGAGGCTGTCGGCGGCCCGCGGCAAGGCGCGGGGCTATCGCCTGCCGATGGGCGGCGAGCCGGCGGCGCCGGTGGGCTGGGTGCCGCTGCTGGGGCGGGTCGAGGCGGGGCGGCCGGCCGAGGCGGTCGAGGACGTCGAAGGCTACGTGCCGGTGCCGGCCGATCGCGCGGGGGCGGGGCTGTTTGCGTTGCGGGTGCAGGGGCGCAGCATGGTGGGGGCCGGCATCCTGCCCGGCGACCTGGTGATCGTGCGGCGCCAGCCGACCGCCGACCCGGGGGCGCTGGTGGTGGCCCTGGTGGACGGCGAGGCGACCGTCAAGCGGCTGCGCCGGCGGGACGGCCGGGTGGAGCTGCACCCGGAGAACCCCGAGTTCGCGCCCATCCGGTCCGACCGGGAGATCGCCCTGCTCGGCAAGGTCGTCGAGGTGCGCCGCACGGTAGGTTGATGGGAATGCGCGATGGCCCGCGCTGCGCTGAAGCTTCCCCCGCGACTGGCGGGGCGCCCGGACGCGTCCCTGCGCCGGGGTGCGCCTGCCTCCCCGGGGCCGGCCGGCGGGCCGCTCAGGTCGTGGCGGCTGGCGGCCCTGACGGGGCGCCTGGCCGAGCTGTCGAGCCGGGAGGGGGCGGCGGGGCTGACCCTGGCGTTCTCGCTGGTGCTCGACGCCCAGCGGGCCGGCGAGCCGGTGGGCTGGCTGACGGCTGACGAGAGCGCCTTCTTTCCCCCCGACGTGGCGCGCGGCGGCGTCGACCTCGACGCCCTCGTCGTCGTCCGGCTGCCGGCGGCCGGGCAGCTTCCGCGCGCGGCCGAGCACCTGGCGCGCTCGGGCGCCTTCGGCCTCCTCGTGCTCGACCTCGGCGAGGCTGCCCGGGTGCCGGTATCCATGCAGATGCGCCTGCTCGGTTTGGCCAGAGAGCACGAGGCGGCGGTGCTGTTCCTGACCCGGAAGCGGGGCGGCGACGCGTCGCTCGGCTCCCTCGTGTCGCTCAGGGCCGAGGCGGGGCAGGGGCCGCCCGCGGGTCCGGCGTCGGCCGGCGAGGCCGCCCGCCGCTTCGGGGCCGGCGCCTTCACGTGCACCGCCCGGGTGCTCAAGGACAAGCGGGGCGGACCCGGGTGGAAGCACGTCGAGGTGTGTCGTGGACCGGATGGCCTGTGTTGACGCGCCGGCGCTGCCTCCCCGGGTGCTCGAGGACAAGCGGGGCGGACCCGGGTGGAGGCGCGTCGAGGTGTGTCGTGGACCGGATGGCCTGTGTTGACGTGCCGGCGCTGCCCCTCCAGTTGCTGATGTGCCGGCACCCCGAGTGGGCGGCGCAGCCGGCGGCGGTGGTCGACCGCGACCGGCCGCAGGGGGTGGTCGAGTGGGTGAACGAGGCGGCCCGGCGGGCGGGGGTGCTGCCCGGCATGTCGTACGCGGCGGGGCTCTCGCTGGCCGGCGGGCTCCGCGCGGCCGAGGTGCCCCCCGGTGACGTCGAGGCCGGTGTCGCCGCGATCGTCGGCCTGCTTCGGCGGTTCACCCCCGGCATCGAGCCGTCGGTCGCCCGACCGGGCGTGTTCTGGCTCGACGCCTCGGGACTGCAGCCGCTGTTCGCCTCGCTGGTGGACTGGGCGCGCGGGGTGCGGGCGCAGCTTCGGGCGGCCGGGTTCCGGGCATGGGTCGTGGTGGGCTTCACCCGGTTCGGCACGTATGCGCTGGCGAGGGCCGGGGCGGAAATGGACCCGTGGGGGTCTGACCGCCGCGGGCGCGACGGCGCTCGCCGGCGCGGTCGCGGATCCGGGGTGGAAGCCGCCCGCCGGGCGGCGGACCGCCGGATCGCGGTGCTCGACGACGTCGCGGCCGAGCGGCGGGCGGCCCGCCGGGTGCCCCTGTGCCGACTCGACGTCGACCCCGCGCTGCGCGACGCCCTCGACAAGCTGGGGGTTCGCACCGTGGGGGCGTTCCTGCGGCTGCCGGCCGCCGGCGTCCGCCGGCGCTTCGGCCGCGAGGCGCACCGGCTGCACCGCGAGGCGGCGGGGGACCTGGCGGTTCCCTTCCAGCCCGCGCCGGCGGTCGAGCCGCTCGTGCGCCGCCTCGACCTCGATGAGCCGGAGACCGAGGTCGAGCGCCTGCTGTTCCTGGTCAAGCAGGCCCTCGACCCGCTGCTCGGGGTGATGGCGTCGCGACGCGAGGCGCTGGCCGGCCTCGAGCTCCGCCTGCGGCTGGACGCGCCGGCCGCGGCGCCGCGGGCCGAGCGGGTCGAGCGCATCCGCCCCGCCGCCCCGACCCTCGACGTCCGGCAGGTCCTGAACCTGGTGCGGCTGCGCGTCGAGGGCCTCGCCCGCCAATCGTCGCCTGACGGCCCCGCTTGGCGCCCAACCAACCCTCCGGGAGTCCGCGCCGTTCCACGGCGCGGACTCCCGGCTCTGTCCGCCGGGGTCATCGAGCTCGCCCTGACGGTGACGCCGGCGCGGGCGACCCGCGAGCAGTTGCGGCTCTTTCAGGAAGGGACCCGGCGCGACCTCCGGGCCGCGGACCGCGCGGTGGCCCGCGTCAGGGCCGAGTTCGGCGACGGCGCGGTGGTGCGGGCGGCGCTCGCCGACGGCCATCTGCCCGAGGCGGCCTTCGCCTGGCTGCCGCTGGACCACGTCGTGCGCCCGGTCCCGACCCCGGCCGGCGCCCCCGCGCTGGTGCGGCGCCTCTTCGCCGCGCCGCGCCGGGTGTCGTCCCGGCGGCAGCGCGAGCTGGACGGCCGGGTGTCGGGCGGCGCCGGTCACGATTCCGCGCCGGCTGAGGCGGACCGGGGCGCCCATGGTCTGCCAGTAACGGCTGCAACCGGCCGGGCCTCCGGAATGCGCGGACCCTACGTGGTGTCGGGCGGCTGGTGGAGGACCCCGGTCCACCGGGAGTACTACTTCGCCGGCGCCGGCGGACGCACTTGGCGGTGGATCTACTACGACCGCCGCCGCCGGGCCTGGTTCGAGCAGGGCGCGGTGGAATGAAACCGCCGTTGAACGAGCCGATCTGGATCTGCCATGGCCCCGCTGCCGGGGCTGGTCGAGCAGGGCGGGTGGAATGAAACCGCGGTGGAACGAGCCGCGGTGATGCCGAGCCGCGGTGGGGAACGAGTTACGGCGGACCGCGGTGGAAATGAGCCGGGTGGGAGCGGGCCGAGGTGGAGTACGCGCCGCTCTGGTGCAAGAGCAACTACTCGTTTCTGGAAGGCGCCTCCCATCCCGAGGAGCTGGTCGAGCAGGCCCACGCCCTGGGCCTCCCCGGCTTCGCGCTGACCGACCGGGACGGCGTCTACGGGGTCGTGCGCGCCCACGTGCGGGCCCGCGAGCTCGGCGTGCACCTGATCTGCGGGGCCGAGCTGTCGCTGGCGGGCGGGGCGAAGCTGGTGCTGCTGGCCCTGGACCGCGCCGGCTACGCCAACCTCTGCCGGCTCATCACCCGCGGCCGCCGCCGGCACGCCAAGGGCGAGTGCAGCGTCACCGCCGACGAGGTCTGCGGGCACGCCGGGGGGCTGATGGCCCTCTGGCCCGGCGCCCACTGGGCGGCCGAGGCCGACGCGGACCGCGACCGCCCGGTGCTGGCCGCGCTCCGCGACGCCTTCGGCGACCGGGCCTGCGGGCTGCTGGCCCGCCACCGCCTCGCGGTCGAGGCGCCGCGGGAAGGGTGGCTGCGGGCGCGGGCCCGGGAGATCCGCCTGCCGCTGGCGGCGGGGACCGAGGTGCTCTACCACGACCCGGCGCGCCGGGACCTCCAGGACGTGCTGACCTGCATCCGCCACGGCGTCAGCCTCGCCCGGGCGGGGCGCCGCATCCGCGCCAACGCCGAGCACGGCCTGAAGGCCCCGGCCGCCCTCGCCGCGCTGTACCGCGACGATCCCGCCGCGGTGGCGCGAACGGTCGAGATCGCGTCCCGGTGCCGTTTCTCGCTCGACGCCATCCGCTACCGCTACCCGTCCGAGCGCCTCCCCGACGGCGACACCTCGTCGAGCTGGCTCCGCCGGCTCACCGAGGAGGGGGCGCGGCGGCGCTTCGGCGGCCGCGTCCCCGCCGCGGTGCGGGAGCAGATCGCCCGCGAGCTGGTGCTCATCGACGAGCTCGACTACTGCGGCTACTTCCTCACCATGTGGGAGATCGTCGACTTCTGCCGCCGGCACGGCATCCTCTGTCAGGGGCGGGGGTCGGCCGCCAACTCGGCCGTCTGCTACTGCCTCGGCATCACCGCCGTCGACCCCACCCGGGTCGATCTGCTGTTCGAGCGCTTCCTGTCGCGCGAGCGGGCCGAGCCGCCCGACATCGACCTCGACATCATGCACGAGCGGCGGGAAGAGGTGATTCAGTTCGTCTACGAGAAGTACGGGCGCGACCGGGCGGCGATGGTCGCCAACGTCGTCCGCTACCGCGCCCGCTCGGCCGTGCGCGAGGTGGGGAAGGCGCTGGGGCTCCCCGAGACCGCGGTCGACCGGCTCGCCAAGCGGCTGTCCCACTACGACGCCGTCGACGGGGACACGGTGCGGCAGGTGCTCGACGGCGAGGGCCCGGCGGCGGCGCACCTCGTGCGGCTCGCCGGCGAGATCCGGGACTTTCCCCGCCACCTGTCCATCCACCCCGGCGGCTTCCTCCTGGGCCACGAGCCGGTGCACGACCTGGTGCCGATCGAGAACGCGGCGATGTCCGGACGCACCGTCATTCAGTGGGACAAGGACGACCTGGAGGACCTCGGGCTGTTCAAGGTCGACCTGCTGGGGCTGGGGGCGCTGACCCAGCTCGACCTGTCGTTCGGGCTGCTGGCGCGGCACTACGGCCGCACCCTGTCGATGGCCGCGATTCCGGAGGGGGACGAGGCCACCTACGACATGATCTGCCGCGGCGACACCGTCGGCGTCTTCCAGATCGAGAGCCGGGCCCAGATGGCGATGCTGCCGCGGCTCAGGCCGCGCAGCTACTACGACCTCGTCATCGAGGTGTCCATCGTCCGGCCGGGGCCCATCACCGGCGGCATGGTGCACCCGTACCTGCGGCGGCGCAACGGCGAGGAGGCGGTGGCCTACCCTCACCCGTGCCTCGAGCCGGTGCTCGCAAAGACGCTGGGGGTGCCGCTGTTCCAGGAGCAGGTGATGCAGCTCGCGATGGTCGCCGCCGACTACACCCCCGGCGAGGCCGACCAGTTGCGGCGCGACATGGCGGCGTGGCGGCGCAGCGGGCGCATCGAGCGCCACCGCGACCGGCTCGTCGGCCGGATGACGGCCAAGGGCATCGCCCCCGAGTTCGCCGAGCGCGTGTTCGGCCAGATTCGCGGCTTCGGCGAGTACGGGTTCCCCGAGAGCCACGCGGCCAGCTTCGCCCTCATCGCCTACGCCACGTCCTGGCTCCGGTGCCACTATCCCGATGTCTTCACCTGTGCGCTGCTCAACGCGCAGCCGATGGGGTTCTACGCGCCGGCCACCATCGTCGACGACGCCCGGCGGCACGGCGTCGACGTGCGCCCGGTCGACGTCACCCGCAGCGACTGGGCCTGCACGCTGGAACCGGCGAACGAGGCGCCGTCTCCTCCGGCCCCGGGGGCGGTCGGCTCGGGCGGGGCGGCGGGGCCGATGCAGTCGGGCCCGCCCATCGCCGCCTCACCACCGCGACGCTCGTCACCCGACGCGCGTCATTCCGACCGCCGGCTGCGCGTTGACGTTGGCGCCGCCTCACCACCGCGACGCTCGTCACCCGACCGACCCGCCGGGAGCCCGCGCCGTCTCCGGAAGCGGCGCCGTTCCGAGGCGCGGCGGCCCGGGTTCGCGGTGCGGATGGGGCTGCGGTACGTCAAGGGGCTGTCAGAGTCGCGCGACTGGGCCCGCATCGAGGCCGCGCGCGGGCGGGCGCCGTTCGACTCGGTCGCCGACTTCGTGGCCCGGACCGGCCTCGACGAGCGGGTGTCGAGCCGCCTCGCCGAGGCGGGGGCGCTGGCCGGCCTCGAGGAGCGGCGCCGCGACGCCCTCTGGCAGGTCCGCGGCCTGGTCCGCACGCACGCGCCGGTGCTGCCGCCGGGGGCTGCCCGGGACGAGACCCCGGCGTTCGAGGATCTGGATCTGCGCGAGGCCGTCGCGTGGGACTACCGCACCAGCGCGCACAGCCCGCGAGGCCATCCCCTCGCCGCCCTGCGGGAGCGCCTGAACGCCCGGGGCCTTCCCGACGCCCGCGCCGTCTCGGCGATGCGCGACGGGCGGAAGACGCGCTACGCCGGCCTCGTCATCTGCCGCCAGCGCCCCGGGACGGCGGGCGGGGTCGTGTTCATGACGCTCGAGGACGAGACCGGGTTCGTGAACCTGGTCGTGTGGGAGCGAGTGTTCGAGGCGCATGCGCTGATCGCCAGGACCGCGTCGTTCCTCGGCGTGACCGGCAGGATTCAGCGGGCGGGCGGCGTCGTGCACCTGGTCGCCGACACGTTGTGGCGGGCCGAGGTGGACGAGGGGCCGAACGCAGTCGGCAGCCGGGACTTTCACTAGCACCGGAGGCCCTGCGCCGTGGTCCATGTAACTCTTTATTGACCAAGGCTTTACGATGAGATGGTTTGACTTGAGGTCAGTTCGTCGCCTATGATGAGCCGTTTCGCAGACTCACCCCGTTCCAGGAGATCAACTTCCATGAAAGACTGTGTCCGAAGCGCTTGGGTCGTGGCCGGCTGCGTCACGGCGATGCTGTTGACGGCCGCGCCGGTCGGCGCCCAGGATCTCGAAGACTGGCAGGAAGCCGAGTTGCGCACGCTGGTCGTGGCCGTGGACCAGGCCCGCCGGGCGGAGCGTGCTCCCGACGCCGGCGCCATCACCTATCTGCCCAGCTATCTCAAGGGCGGGGACGACCTCACCTACGTCCCGTTCACGCTGCTGATCGATCCGGTGGCGGTGTCCAGTCCGGACGGCGACGTTACGGACAACGTCGCGGCGTACGTGGCCATGGCCGAGTCCGGCTCGGACTCGTCGGACCTGGAGTTCGAGAACGGCTTCTATGCCGAGGTCGGCGAGCGGGAGGGCGGCCGGCTGCGCATCCCCGGCAACCTGCAGGCCGAGGGCGGCGAGTACGATCTCTACATCGCCGTCCGCTACAGCTTCGACGGCGACGCACCGGTGGAGGCGTCCATCGATGCCTTCGGGCGACAAAGACGGGCGCCGGTCGTGCCGCCGATCACCGTGCTGCGCGAGCGGGTCACGATTCCCGACCTCTGGAACGACGATCTGCAGATCAGCAGCGTCATCCTGACCCAGGGTGTGCGGCCACTGACCCAGGCGCCGTCGGAGGACGAGCTCGCCCGGTCTCCCTACATGGTCGGCGCCAACCTCGTCGAGCC
This sequence comes from Vicinamibacterales bacterium, assembly GCA_965215105.1. Lineage (GTDB taxonomy): Bacteria > Acidobacteriota > Vicinamibacteria > Vicinamibacterales > UBA8438 > JAJEEA01. The sequence goes on along the minus strand of OZ244051.1, from coordinate 1,806,376 downwards.
GAGGCTGAACGGCGACTTCACCCGGCAGGACCTGCTGGGCTTCGTCTTCGCCATCTACAACACCGGACACCGCGACGGCAAGCCCGACATCACCATCGACTACGAGTTCTACACGCAGACGGACGGCGGCGAGGAGTTCTTCAACCGCACCGCCCCGAACGAATTCAACGACCAGACGCTGCCGCCGCAGTTCGACGTGAGGCAGTTCCAGTTGATGGACGGATTGAACATCCCCCTCGCCGGGTTCCCGGCCGGCGACTACCGCCTGGCCATCAAGGTCACCGACAATCGGGAGGACGAGGAGGTGACCCAGGACCTCCTGTTCTCGGTCGCCGACAACTAGCGCTCTCGCCAGGGGCGCCGTTCTCACCGGGGGCGGCGCCGCTCTCTCCCCCCTGGAAGGCCTCCGTCAGGGGGCGAAGGCCTCCGTCAGGGGGCGCCGCCCACCACGATGGTCATGTCGCCGCTGAAGGTCGACATCTCGAGGTGGCCGCCGCCGCCGCCGACGGTGCCGTCTATCTCGCGCGTGCCGTCGCGGCTCATGCTCCAGTGAATCTCGGGTTCCGTGAGCTCGAGGGTCTCGCCGCCCAGGTCGGCCGTGATCGTGGCGTTGGATTCGAGCGAGCCGCTGAAGGACTGCGCCTCGAGATCGAAGCTGGTACCGGCCGGCACCGTCACGCGGATGCTGCCCGAATGCGACTCGAACTCGTAGCGGCCGTCGGCGTCGAGGGCGCCGTCGAAGGTCACCGGCCCCGACACCGTCTCGACGCCGACCCGCCTCGCCTCCACGCGCATCAGGTCGACGGTCCCGCTGACCGTCGACACGTCGAGCCGCGGGGCCCGGACCCCGTCGATGGTCATCTGTCCGCTGACCGCCTCGGCCGACAGCTCGTCGTCGTTGCCGACGTCGGTCATCCGTAGATCGCCCGACACCATCTCGACCTCGTCGAGCCGCGGCAGCGATACGAGCCGCACGTCGCCGCTGACCGTCTCGATGCTCGTCTCGCCGTCGACGTCCTCGACGGTGATGCTGCCCGATACGGACTCGATCGCGACCCCGACGCCGGGGGGGACGGTCACGACATAGTCCACCGCCACCGCCATTCGCCCGCCCCGGAACAGGTCGGCGAGGCGGCCGGCGAGGCCGCGGCGCGGATACTCGGCCTCGACCGAGACGCGATCGCCCCGCTCCCGGATCTCGATCTCGACCCGGTCGAGCGCATCGCGAGCCACCGTCTCGCTGACGGTCCCGGGATCGACGAGCCGTTTCGTCGCGCGCAGCGTCAGCACGGTGTCGTCGGCGCCGGTCACAGTGATGTCGCCCGAGATGTTGCTGAGCGTGAACTGTCCGCCGGGCGCCATGGGAATGGTCCGGACGAGCTCTTCGGTCTGGCCGCTGGCGGTCGCGGCCGCCCCGATCACCAAGGCGACGATGCTCGCCCGCCGCAGGAACCGTCTGGTCATGGTCTCTCTCCGTGCCGGTCTGTTGCCTCTCGTGCGTCGGCCGTCGTTGCCCGCATCGGGTTGTGTCCGCTCGCCTCCGCCGCGCGCGCACTCGTGCCTCTCGACTCGGCGGAGGCGGTGCCCGCGGGCCCGCGCCGTCGGCGTCAGCCGCCCTCCAGCTCCAGGGCGGCCATCGTCCGGAGCAGGGTGAGCTTCCGGGCCAGGCCGGCCTGCAGCCGCTCGCGAGCGATCGCGGCGCCCGGATCGGTCTCGACGGCGGACCGGCTCTCCGCGATTGCGTCGTCGACGAGGGCCAAGTTCCTCGCCAGCACGTCGCGGGCGGCGGCCGGGATCGGGGCGCCGGTCCCGATGCGCTGCTCGACTTCCCGGATGGCGGCGGCGTGCGGCGCCTCGATCTCCTCCAGCGCCGCCGCGGCGGCCCGGCTCGCGGGATCGGGCGCATCGCTCGACGGCGGCAGGGCGAAGTCGGCCGGCCCGATGACGAGGATGGTGGCCGCCATCGCGGCCGCGCCGGCGACGGCCGCGCCGCCGAGCGACCACGAGCGCGGCCATCCGACCGCGGGCCGGGGTGCCTGCTCTTCGGCCGCGATCCGCCGCCGGACGTCGTGCCAGACCCGGGCCGGCGGCTCGATCGGCTCGAGGGTCGCCGCGAGCGACCCGATCTCGCGCAGGTCCGCCAGGAGATCGCGGCACGCCGCGCAGCCGGCGAGATGCTCGTCGAGAGGGCCGCGGTCGCGCGGGTCGAGGACGTCGTCGACCAGGGCCGCGAGCGCGTCGGCGTGCCGTTCGCACGCCGGTCCCGACACCGGTGCGTGGTCGTTCCTGCTCATGGTCGCCTCAACAGGCGGCGCAGCCGCAGCCGCGCCTTGTGCACCTGCGACTTGGAGGTGCCGGTGGCGATGCCGAGCCGCTCGGCGACCTCCCGGTGCTCGTATCCCTCGACGTCGTGCAGGACGAAAGCCATGCGGCAGCCATCCGGAAGCTGCGCGATGGCGCGCTCGAGGTCGAGGTGCGTGATCGGGCCGGCCCCGGCGCGGCCGGGCGGCGGGTGGTCCGCGTTCAGCGGCTCGGTCACCGCATCCTGACGCGCGGCGCGGCTGCGCACGTGGTCGAGGCAGCGGTTGACGGCGAGCCGGTGCAGCCAGGTCCCGAGCGCCGCCTCGCGGCGGAAGCCGCCGAGCTTGCGGTATGCCTGCAGGAAGATCTCCTGCAGCAGCTCCTCCGCCTCGGCCGCGTTGCCCGCGAAGCGGTAGGCCAGCGAGTAGATGCGTTTCGCATGGCTGCGATAGAGCGCCTCGAAGGCCGACTCGTCGTCGCTCGCCGCGGCCGGCGCCAGCGCGTGGACGACCTGCGTCTCCGCCATCATTCCCTTGGACGGCAAGGCAGGGCCGAGGGTTGCCGACGATTCCGGTTTCGGCCGGCCGGGAGATCGCGACGGCAGGGGCTCGAACCCCGGGCCCGCGGAATGCGGCGTCTGCCGTTCGCAGAGCCTCGTCGGCCCGCAGAGTCTCGACCGCGTGCCGCCGGTCGCGAGACGAGCGCGACCCCGTCAGCTCGGTTCCGGGGCCAGCCGCTTGCGCCCGGACACCACGTCGTAGAAGTCTCCGCCGGCGTCGTCGTCAGGGGTCATCAGCGACACGATGGGGACGACGGCCAGGGGCACGAAGAAGGTGAAGTACGACGGGTCGACGCCCTCGCCGCCAACCGTGAGCGCGTCGACGAGGAGGCGCCGGACGGGTCCGGCCGACTCGGGGGCGGTGAGCCCGGCCGCCAGCGCGATCTTGATCGCCGCGAACCAGGCGAGCCCGGCCCCGTAGCCGACCGCCATCCCCCACCAGGCGCCCTGCTCGGTGGTGCGCCGCCAGTAGATGAGGTAGCCGAGGGCGACGGCAGGCGGGACCACCATGGCGAAGCCGAACAGTAGCAGGTCGAGGATGGAGATCGAGGTGCGGGTGGCGACGTACCACGCCGCGACCGCCGCCGCGAAGGCGTAGACGGTGGTGGTGACGCGGTACGCCTTGAGCCGCTGCTCCTGCGTCCGGCGGCGGGCCGCGGGCAGCCAGTCGTCCACCACCATGGTCGCGCTCGACAGCAGGATGGGGCCGCCGGAGGAGATGACCGCCGCGAGCACCGCGGCGAGGGCGACCCCGCCGACCACCGGGTCGATCTCGGAGGCCAGGGCCGTGAGGTTGCGGTAGCCGCCGAGCCCCGCGTCGAAGCCGTAGCGGGCGGTGGTGAGGATGCCGATCAGGCCCGCGAGCACCGACATCGCGGCCGCGATCAGGCCCCCGAGCAGGAACGCCGGCGCGATCTGCCGCTCGGTCCGGGCCGCCGTCGAGTAGTTCGTGTACACCGACGCGGCCGGCGTGTGCACCGACGCCGCGAAGAACATCCCGATGACCGGCAGCCATCCGGCCCCCGCGAATCCCCACCAGGCCGTCTCGTTCCGGGAGGCCGCGGCGAGCTGGTCGCCGACGGCCGCGGTGACGGTGGGCCAGCCGCCGAGCTGCTCGATGCCGGCCAGGCCCACCCAGAGGAGGCCGACCAGCACCACCGAGCAGTGGATGAGGTTGGTGACCGCGGTGCCCCACAGCCCGCCGAGTGAGACGTAGGTGGAGAAGATGACGGCGGCCACCATCACCCCGCCGAACATCGACAGGGGCGTCAGGGTGCTCAGGATGACGCCGATGACGTAGGCCTCGATGAGGTTGACGACGACGTACTCGGTCTGGACGCACAGGCTCGTGAGCCACTGGCACCGGCGCGTCCCGAAGCGGATGGTGAACAGCTCGCCGACCGTGTGGAGCCGGAAGCGCCGGTAGTAGACGCCGAAGAAGATGCCGACGATGGCGAGGGCGAGGAACGTGTTGATGCCGTACCACCACAGGTTCCAGACGCCGCCGGTGATGACGTCGCCAGCCACCCCGTACGTGCCGGCGCCCCCGATGCGGGTGCCGGCGACCCCGAAGGCGACCATGGCGGTGGACATGCCGCCGCCGGCCACCGCCCAGCCCGCCGAGCTGCCGGCGCGCCGGGCCATGAGGCTGCCGACGGCGGTGGCCGCCACCAGGTAGACGACGATGGTCGCGGGGGCGATGGCGTCCATGCGCGGGCTCCTCTCGGCCGGCTCGACCGGGCGGCGCGCCCGGCCTGCGTCACGCCGGGGCGGTCAGCGCCGCGAGGATGTCGTCCATCGCGTCTCGCGCCTTCGCCCGCATCTCGTCGTCGGTGGCGTCCTGTATCGGATGCGGCACGAACACCGAGCCGCTCGCGATCTCGGGCATGCCGAGGGCCTCCGCCTGCATCCGGGCGGGGCGGACGAACTCGCTCGATGCGACCATGACGGCGGGGATGCCGCGGGCCTCGTAGTCGACCAGGTCGTGCACACTGCACGACGTGCACGACCCTCAATCGGCGAGGGCCTGGATGACGGCCCTGCACCGCGCCCCCACCTCCTCCCGGAGATCCTCCGGGGCCGGCTTCGTGTAGGTCGGCTTGCGGAGCCGGATGACCTCGAGCGACGGCATTCGCTCGCGGACGAGCCGCTCGACCTCGTCGCAGAAGACGTCGCCCCGCGCCTTCGCGATGTCGATGATGCCCAGCGCGCCCTCGAGGCGGGCGGAACGGGCCGCGGGCTGCCGCCCCATGGGGGCGCGCTCGGCGGTCGGGTCGAGAATGACGGGGGACTCGTTGTGCATGGCGTTCACCTTCGCGGCAGTGATCGATACCGATTGGCCGGCTTCAATGCAGCGTGGCCCTCAGAACAGTGCTCGAGAGGACGCTGCCGACTGCATGCAAGCGTAGGCCCGTTTCTGCGGGTTCGCGTGCTCGGCACAACGGCAATGTCCCCGTCGGCGTCCCTGGCTCCGTTCATGAGAACGCGGCGCCCATGAAAACGCGCCGCCGGGTCACCCGTTCTCCGGGGCCGCCGGTGGGTTGCGACTACCCGGATGCGTTCGACCACCGGAGGACCGATCCTATCCCGTAATCTCCTGCGTCACTGCCGTCGAGCCGGCCGCGCCGCTCGCCCAGCCGCCGACCACTGCCGAGAACTTCCCGGCCGTGCCGCCGGCCACCGCGATCAGGATGTCGTCGTCGCGGCGGAACTTCGGCAGGGGCGTGTCCAGCGCCTCCGGCGTCGGCCGGCCGTCCGGCCCGAGGAGCTCCGGCGGCAGGGCGCCGAGGGCCATGCCCTTCCGGCACTCGTCGTCGGGCAGCAGCTCGCGCAGGGGCCTCGCCGTCGCCTCCTGGATGCGGGCCCGCAGGTCCGCCTTGGTGTAGCCGTCGCGCGCGAACGTCTTCGCGTGCTCGGGGCTCACCACCAGCAGCACCTCGCCCATGCGGTGCAGCCGGGGGTGGGCCACCGTCTCCATGCACCATCCCATGCTGGCCCCGAGCGACCGCGCCGTCCGCGAGAGCTGGTCCCGGATGGCCCGCGGCCCCTCGCCCGCGAAGACGGTGACGGTGCTCGCCTCGGCCGGGAACCCGCGCTCGACGTGCAGGGGCTCCCAGCCGCTGACCTCCTCGTGCTCGCCGATGCAGCAGGTGAACTTGCCCGGCTGCCCGAGGGTCGACATGTCGACCTCGCCGGGCCGGCCGCCCCCGACGTTGCGCACCAGGAGCTGCAGCGCCCGCCCGATGGTGGCGTTGGCCCGGAACCCCTGCCCGAAGACGTTGCCGCCGCAGTTCAGGCCGATGCGCCGGCGGATCGGGCCGTTGACCACGATGACCGGGGTCGCGAAGTAGGTCGTGGCCAGCACCCCGTGCAGGTTGAACGTGTCGGTGCACGCGGCCTCGGCGGCGGCGATGACCACCGGCAGGTACTCGGGCCGGCAGCCGGCCATGACCGCGTTGATGGCGACCTTCTCGACCGTGGCGGGGGCGAGGTTGGGGGGCACGCGGGCGACGACGTCGGACGCCGCGCGGGTCGTGCCCTCGAGCATCCGCAGCACCCGGTCCTCGGTCGGGGGGACCACCGGCAGCCCGTCGCCGAGCCCCTGCGCCGCCATGAACTCGAACGGGTCGTCGTCGACGGGGATGCGCACTCGCCTCGCCCCCAGCTTCGCCGCGCCGCGCCTCACGGCGAGGCGCCGGGCCACCTCGGGGTCGTGGATCTTCGACCCGCACCCCGGGCGATGCTCGGGCAGGCCGTCCTCGTCGCGGACGATCTCGGGCGCGACGACCCCGCACGCCTGCGCCGCCTCGCCGATCAGCCCGAGCAGGTCCTGCTTCACGAACCCCTCGAGGCTGCAGCGGACCCGGCGGGCCCCGCCGGCCAGCACCAGGGCCGGCACCGCGTCGAACCCGTAGTCGGCCGACACCGTGAGATCGGCGTCGAGGGCCACGTCGAAGCTCAGGCCGTGCCGCTCCACGAAGCCGGCGGTGTCGGCATCGGGGTCCTGCGACACCCCCGCGACCCGCAGGCCGTGCGGCCCGAGGGCGCGGTGGATTCGTTCGACGAGCGGCGCCGTCAGCTCGCACGTCGCGCAGTCGTGCTTGAAGAAGAAGAGCAGGGTGGCCCCGGGCGCGTCGCCGTCGAACGCGAGGGTGCCGCCCTGCCGGTCGGTCAGCGAGAACGCCGGCGCCTCGGCGCCGGCCGCGGGCAGGTCGGACATGGCGGAGAGTTTACCCCGATGCGGCGCTCGCGGCCCCGGCGGCGTCGGCGGGGCGCCTCCGCGGCCGGCTGGAGTACCATGTTCGCGCTGGTCGGACAGGTGCGTTCACGGTGGGAGAGGGTTTCCGGCCCACCGCCGCAGGGAACATGAGCCGAGACGTCTTGCTGTCGATGATGCTGGTGGCCGCGACGGGCCTGATGGTGGGGTGCGACTCCGTCGGCTCCCTCAATCCCTTCTCCCCCGACGACGAGGACCTGCAGCCGTCGTTCGCGGAGTTCGTTTCCGACCAGACGTGGACGGTCGGCGTCGCCATCCACATGTCGCTGCCGGCCGCGACCGGCGGGAACCCGCCCCTGACCTACCGCCTCTCGCCGCAGCTCCAGGCCGGGCTCACGTTCGACGCCGCCGCGCGAACGATCTCCGGCACCCCGACCGCGGTCCAGTCGGCGACCACCTACGTCTACTCGGCTACCGACGACGACGACGACACCGCGTCCATCCAGTTCCAGGCCAGTGTGGTCGCGGGCTCCTGACGGAACCTGTTCGCTCTGCCGCGAAGAGCCCGCGGCGTCCTCCCTTCGAGTTCCGGTCCTCGCGGGGATGCCGGTTCACGGCAAGGGCGCCGTCAGCAGTTGGGCGTACAGGTCGTGGAAGGCGCCGACGTCGAGATCCAGCATCACCTCGGCGGGCCGGCCGCGAGGGTCGCCGGCGTCCGTCACGGTGGTGGCGCCGCAGGCGGGGCCGAACGCCGTCTCGACCGCGATGGGCAGCGTCTCCGACACCGTCACCACCGCCGGGTCGATGAGCCACGCCGCGGTGATGCAGTCCCACACGTAGTAGGTCGCGGCGGGGTCGCGGACGTAGCGCGGCCCCATGTGGTGCTGCATGAGCCGCGTGAGCGGGGTGTCGGCGGCGACGATACGGTCGAAGAGCGTCTTGCGCACCGGGGCGTGGTTGGTGATGTCGAGGCCGAACATCGCCATCTCGGGCACGCCGGCCCGCAGGACCTCGTCCGCCGCGTCGGGATCGAACCACAGGTTGAACTCGGCCGCCGGCGTCACGTTCCCCGGCGCCCGTGCGGCGCCGCCCATGAAGACGAGGCGTCTGACGCGGGGCGCGAGGTCCGGACGTGCGCGGAACACGTGCGCGAGGTTGGTCATCGGGCCGACCGCCACCAGGGTGACCTCGTCGGGCCGGCTCTCGATGGCGTTGATGATGAACGACGCCGCGTCGTCCGGCCGGGGACGCACGGCCGCGAAGCGCCCCCCGTGCGGCGGGCGCACGTCGGGCCCCTCGTCGAAGGCGCCCTTGAACGAGATCGGCCCCCACTGCGCCTCCTGCCGGGCCGCCCGCTCCGGGGTGTTGACGAGAGGGACGCGGGCGCCGAGGTGGAGGGGCACGTCGCCCGCGCCCACCAGCTCGAGCAGATGCAGCATGTGCTCGGCGCCCTGCGGAACCGTGTGGTTGCCGGCGACCACCGTGACCCCGAGCACGTCGACCCGGTCGGGCCGCCGGAGGAGCATCGCCAGCGCCGCCGCGTCGTCGTTGAAGACGGCCGAGTCGGTATCGAAGATGACGGGCTCGGGCTCAGAAACGGACATCGACTCTCACCTGCGCCGCACCGGGCAGCACCGCCCGCACCCGACGAGGGCGAGGCCTCAGAACCGGACACCGACTCCACCTGCGCCGCCCCGGCAGCGCCGCCCGCGCCCGCCCCGGGCAAGGCTCGGAACCGGACACCGACTCCACCTGCGCCGCCCCGGGCAGCGCCGCCCGCGCCCGCCCCGGGCGAGGCTCAGAACCGGACATTGATCCCCACCTGCGCCCGCCGGGTGTCGCCGAGGCCGCTGCGAATGGTGCCGTCGAAGTTGAACAGCAGCGACCCCTGGGCGGTGTCGAGGATGTTGTCGGCGTTCAGGACGTTGAACACCTCGAAGACCGGCTCGACCGTCGCGCCGTTCGCCAGGCCGAAGCGCCGGGCGAGCCGCAGGTCCCACGTCACGAACTCGTTCTCGCGGCGCAGCGTGTTGCGCTGGAGGATGGACCCGTCGGCGCAGATCCGGTCGGACGGCTGGGCGGCGCGGGCCTCCGGCTCGGCGCAGCGGGCGGAGACCGGCGACGCCGACCGGTACTGGAACGCGTTGTCGAAGCGCACCTCGCCGGGCAGGGTGAGCAGCACGTAGCCGTTGGCCCCGTGGCGCCGGTCGCGGTCCGACCAGCCGTACTCCGCCGCGAGGTCGGCGGCGCTCGCGTAGCGGAAGGAGAAGGGGTCGCGCTCGTTGTCGTCGTCGGAGCGGTCGAACGCCAGGGTGTAGTTCGCCTCGAAGGTCAGCCGGCCGCCGAGCGCGTCCCGCCCCCGCAGGCCCAGGGTCAGGCCGTGGTAGCGCGAGCGGGCGCTGCTCTCGGCGACGATGAGAGAGCCCAGCCCGCCGCCGGTGGGGTGCGTGCCGACCCCGAACGGGGCGCCGAGGACGGGGTCGTTGCGGTTGACGAAGCGGAAGAGGTCGTCGGTCCGCGCGTGGGTGAACGTGACGCTCGCGGCGAGGCCGCGCCCGAGATCGCGGTCGACGGCGGCGCTGAACGACCAGGTGCGGGGCAGCTCGATGTCGCGGTCGGCGACCTGGACGTCGGGCAGGAACGGCAGGGTGGCCGAGCCGTCGATCTGCTGGTCGAGAGCCGGCACCGGCCCGAGGGCGGGCGAGGCGGCGCTGCTGCGGAAGATGAGCTGCTGGAAGGCGCCGTTGGTGGTGCGGTGCCCGGCGAAGACGAGCATGGGGATGCGCGCGACGTAGGAGCCGGCGTTGGCCCGCACCACCGTGCGCCCGTCGCCGGCCGCGTCCCACGCCAGCCCCAGTCGGGGCTGGAAGTTGTCGAGGTCGTGGGGAATGCGGCCGTCGGAGGGGAAGCGCGGATCGTCGAGATAGGGCGCGAAGAACGTGTCCTCCGGCGCGACGAACGTGTCCGGGTGCCACGACCCCTCCCAGCGGAGGCCGAGGTCGAGGGTCAGCCGGTCGTGCGGGGTCCAGGTGTCCTGCAGGAAGAGCCCCAGCTCGTGCGTGAGGAGCTGCTGCCGCCCGAGCTGGTCCGTGGGCACCCCCGGCACCGTCGCCGCCTGCAGGTAGAACAGCACCGGTCCGGTGATGGCCGCGCCGGCGGGGCAGACCCCGGCGTCGCTCGCCGACCCGTCCGAGCAGGTGACGTAGCGGTTCCCCCGCGTCACGAAGTTCATGAAGCCGTCGACCGAGTCGAACAGGTATCGGCTGTTCGCGAACCCGATGAACTGCTGCGCGGCGCCGGTGCGGTTGTACTCGACCCCCGCCTTGACGAGGTGGCGGCCCAGGAGGACCGAGGCGTTGTCGAGCACCTGGAGGCGCGTGTCGTACGACGGATCGATCGGCAGGAAGAAGGGCAGCCCGATGCGGAAGCCGTCGGCGAAGTCCATGCCGACGTCGGGGAACGGCCGCCCCCCCAGGCGGTCGAACTGCGGGGGGCCGGGCAGCGCCGCCCCCGGCAGCAGGGGGCCGTCGTACCAGCGGGGCCGGTCCTCGCGGGCCCACTGCACGCGGAGCTCGTTCGAGAACGTGTTGCCGAGCAGCGAGCGCAGGCCGCCGTTGAACGCGTGCGACCGGTCGCCCTCGATGCCGTTGGCCGAGCGCCCCCACGAGTCGACGTCGAAGGTGCCGTTCACCTGCTCGGACCACGTGTGGTTGTACTTGCCGGTGATCTGGTGGCGGGCGTCGAGGTTGAAGTCGACCTTGGCGAGCAGCGACCGGGCGTCGTCGGTGCGGCGTATGGGCCCGAACTCGTCGTCGAACCGCCCCGGCCAGCGGGTCTGCAGGAACGACTCGAGCCGGGTCAGCTCGGCCGGGCTCGCCACGCGGCGTTCCACCTGCCGGGTCTCGGCCGCCGCCTGCTGGTCGTAGGCGAGGAAGTAGAACGCGCGGTCGCGCACGAGGGGCCCGCCGAGGGTGCCGCCGAACTGGTTGCGCCCGAAATCGGGCTCGCCGCCGCCGCGGGCGGGCGAGTGGGCGGCCGAGATCTCGTCCCACTGCCCGAAGTAGTGGGCCGACCCGCTCGCGTCGTTCGTCCCCGACTTCGTGATCACGTTGACGAAGCCCCCGGCCGAGCGGCCGAACTCGGCCGTCGCGCCCTGGTTCACCACCACGATCTCCTCGATCGCGTCCTGGTTGAAGGTGAACGCGGGCCGCTGCCCGCCCCGCTGCTCGCCGAAGAACGGGTTGTTGAAGTCGGCCCCGTCGACGATGACGTTGTTGAAGATGCCCCGCTGGCCGGCGATGTTGAGGACGTCGCCGTCCGGCCCCTGCGAGATCGACGCCCCCGGCGTCAGCAGGGCGAGGTCGAGGTAGTTGCGGCCGTTGCTGGGGAGCCGGTCGACCACCTCCTCGGCCACCCGCTGGGAGCTCGTCACGTCGGCCGTCGAAACCAGGAGCGCGGTGTCCGCGGCCACTGTCACCGTCTCCGCCGCCACCACCCGCAGGTCGACCCCGAGGTCGAGGGTCTCGCCCACCCGCAGCGCCGCGCCCTCGACGCGCTCGACGCCGTACCCCCCGTCCGCCGTCACCGTGAGGTCGTACGTGCCCGGGGGCAGGAGCGTCCGCACGAACGTGCCGGCCGGGGTCGTCTCGACGATGGTCTGCAGGTCGGTCTCGCGGTGCAGGACGACGATCACCGCGCCGGGCATGGGCTGGCCGAGCGGATCGCGGACCACGCCGCGGATGACGCCGGTGGTCGCGCCCGCCTGGGCCGCGGCGTGATACGGCGCGACGGTCTGCAGGAGCAGCGCAACGGCGGCGGCTGCCATCAGCGGGAGCCGAGGGTCGCGGACGTAGCCCGGGCGCGGCGCCCGACGGCCCGTGGCGGCGTCACTCATACCGGTGAAGGGTGGGCGGCGCGACCCGTCCGACGCCGCGGGAGCGGCGGGTCGAACCGGGTTGGCAGCCGTGGTCATGTCTCGGCTGGTCGGGCGGCTACTCCGGCAGGGCCAGCGCGATCAGCTCCGGCACCGGCGAGCCGCCGGCGGTCAGGGCGATGTACTGCCGGCCGTCGAGCAGGTAGGTCATCGGGGTGCCGATCGCCCCCCGCGGGATGTCGACCGACGCCAGCTCCTCGCCGGTGGCCTTGTCGACCGCGAGCAGCCGGGGTCCGCCCGTCGACCCGCCGGTGGTCAGCGCATAGACGAGCAGGGTCGGGGTCACCAGCGGCCCGCTGCGGCTGTGGTCGCCGCCCACCGGCGGCAGGTCGAGGTCGCGCAGCAGGGGGTGGTTCCGCACCCGGTCGCCGTCGCCCAGCGGGTTCATCCACACGTGGTCGCCGGTGTTCAGGTCGATGGCGGTCATCCGCGAGTAGGGCGGCTTGAACAGGGGCAGGCCCTGGGGCATCGTCGGCGACCGGGTGCCGGCCCCGCGCGCCTCGATGATGTTGAGGGTGGCGCCCTCGCCGGGCTCGGGGTCGCGGTAGTTGCGCACGCTGAAGGCGTTGACCGACGGCACGTAGAGCATGCCGGTCTCGGGGTCGACGGCGGCCCCGGACCAGTTGGCGCCGCCCCCCGCGCTGGGCCGCTGGATGGTCCCGCGCAGGCTCTGCGGCGTGAACAGCGGCCCGAGGCGGAAGCCCTCCACCGCGTCGATGGCCAGTTGGCGGATCTCCGGTGTGAAGTCCGCGAGGTCGTCGATGGTCGCGCCCTGGTACTCGAACGGCGCCGGCCGGGTGGGGAAGGGCTGGGTGGGCCACACCAGCTCGCCGGGGATGTCGGTGTCGGTGGGGACGGGCCGCTCCTCGATGGGCCACACCGGCTCGCCGGTGACCCGGTCGAAGACGTACAGGAACCCCTGCTTGCTCACCTGGGCCAGCGCCTTGATCGGGCGCCCGTCCACCTCGATGTCGACGAGGTTGGGCGCGGCGGGGAAGTCGTAGTCCCACAGCCCGTGGTGCACCGCCTGGAAGTGCCACTCGCGCTGGCCGGTCTCGATGTCGAGCGCCACCACGCTCTCCGCGAACAGGTTCTCGCCCGGCCGGTGCCCGCCGTAGTAGTCCGGCGCCGGGGTGTTGGTGGGCAGGTACACGAGGCCCAGCTCGGGGTCGGCGCTCATCATCGTCCACACCCCGACCTTGCCGGTGACCCGCCACGAGTCGCCGCCCCACGTGTCGTTGCCGAACTCGTCGCCCTGGGGAATGGTGTGGAACGTCCACTTCGTGCGGCCGGAGTGCACGTCGAAGCCCCGCATCCAGCCCGGCGGGGCCTCCCGCGTGATGTTGTACGACGAGATGGACGACGGGGTGATGATGGTGTCGCCGACCACCAGCGGCGGGGACTGCACCGAGTAGAGCAGGGCGTTCAGCCAGTCGCGGTCGCCGCGGCCGGCGCGCGGGATGTCGCGGGTCAGGTCGAGGCGGCCGTCCTCGCCGAAGTCCGGGCACGGCCTCCCGGTGGCCGCGTCCACGCAGAGCAGGTAGCCGTTGCTCGTGCCCCAGAAGACGCGCTCCGCCGACCCGTCCGTCCAGTAGGCGACCCCGCGCTGGTTCCAGCGCGCGGTCATGGTGGTGGTGCCCGCCTCGTAGGTCTTCGGGTTGTAGACCCACAGGGTCTCCCCGGTGGCCGCGTCCACCGCCGCCCCCTGCGAGGTCGGCATGTTGATGAACAGCCGGCCGCCGACCATCAGCGGCGTCGCCTTGAGGTTGTTCGTGTAGGGCGGCTGGCGGTCGCGCCAGCGCTCGGGGTCGGCCGCGTCGAGGGCCCCGAAGATGACGTCCGACCGCGCCCGCCACTCGCCGCCGCCGGGGGTCGTCATGCTGACCCAGGCGTCGGCCGACTGCCAGGTCCAGGCGATCTCGAGGTCGCCGAAGTTGCCGGCGTCGATCTGGTCGAGGGGCGAGTACTTGGTGCTGCCGACGTCGCCGCCGTAGGTCGGCCACTCGCCGTTGGCCGGAGCACCCTGTTGCGCCCCCGCCGTCGGTGCGGCCAGCACCGCCGCGGCCAGCATCGAGCCGATCAAGTGAACCCGTCGCGTCATCGTCGTCGCTCCTCGCAGGTGTCGAACTACGTCGCGGAAACGCACAATCATACCGCCACCCGTTCTACAGAGTCCCGGCGGTGGGCCGGCGTTCCCGGGAGCAGGCAGCCGGTCTGGTGCAGGTCCTGCCGGAACTCGGAGGTCGAGGGACGGTTCGCCGGGGCAATCGGAGCGGCCGGGCGACGACTTCCGGGGCCGCGAGCAGCGCTGGGTCGCGTGGGGCTCCCGGGAGGTTTGGTCGGGCGGCAATCGGAGCGGCCGGGCGACGACTTCCGGGGCCGGGAGTCAGCGCCGCGTCACGGCGGGGCTCCCGGGAGGGGGAGGCCTGGTTGGGTGGCAATCGGAGCCGTGAGACGACGATTTCCGGGCTAGAATGGCCGATACCATGCCCGAACGGATGCGCGGGCGGAGGCGGCATGCGGCGGCGGGCCTCGCCGCCGTGGCGGTGGCTGGGGGCTTCCTGGGTGTGGCCACGCTGGAGGAACACCCGAGCGCAGCGCAACGGGATCGGCGCCCCGCGCCCGAGACCTGGCACTGGGTGCTCCCCGCCCAGCACGACGGGGTCGAGGTCGTGGAGCTGCATCCCGGCGACTGCTACGTGCTCCGGCAGGTCGACGGCATCGTGTACTTCGGCGAGCCGCCGCCGGGTGTCCTCGAGCTCCAGGAACGGCTCGGCGAGCCGATCGCCCATCGCGTCGAGGAGGTCGGCGAGTGCCGGGAGGAGGAGTGCATCGCGATGTCCCGGCTGACGCAGGCCATCGTGGACCGGCTCGTCGAGGCCGGCGACAGGCGGGCCATGCGGCGGGCCGACCACCGGCCGTCGCCCCTCGACGACATGCGGGGCGGCGCCTATTCGGACGTGGGGTCCGAGGAGCGTTCGCGCTACCGCCAGACCCGCGAGCAGCGCATGGCGTACCTGCACCTGCAGACGGCGGCGCGGGACAACTGCTACGCCGCGCAGGTGCCGCGGACGCTGACCATCCACGTCCGCGACCGGCAGCACCGTCCCGACCGCACCGGTTTCTACAGCGGATATCTCTACGTGGAGCACCATCACGCGCCGGTACCCGGGCGGGTGGCCGGGCGTTTGCGCCTTGGGCCGGCGCGGACGCCTGCACAGCCGGTTGGACGGCGAGCGGATTCGCACGGCGGCGTCTTCCCGGCGGGGCGTTTGCGCCTCGGACCGGCGCGGATGCCTGAACCGCCGGTCGGGCGGCAGGCAGAGTCGCACGGCGGCGTATTCCCGACGGGGCGTCTGCGCCTTGGAGCGGCGCGGACGCCCGGCCGGCCGGTTGGGCCGGCCGCGGCGCCGCCGGGCGCCGCCTGGCAGGTTGGCAACGAGCTCGTTCTCGAGGAGGCGAACGACCGATGAAACGATTCCTGATGACCCTCTCCATCGTGGCCCTGGCCGTGTTCGCGGTCCAGTGGCAGACCCGCGGCGCCGCCCTGCAGAGCCCCGACGGCAGCCCCAGCCACCGCTTCGAGGAGCTCGCCGACGGGGTCTGGTTCGCCATCGCCAGCGGGTCGATGACGGTCATGAGCAACTCGCTCGTCATCATCAACGACGACCACGTCATGATCGTCGACACCGCGGTGACCCCCGCCGCGGCGCGCGGGCTCATGGAGGGCGTCGCGACGCTCACCGACAAGCCCGTCCGCTACGTCTTCAACACCCACTACCACTTCGACCACGCGCACGGGAACCAGATCTTCGGCGACGACGTGGAGATCATCGGCCACGACTTCGTGCGCACGATGCTGTCGTCCGACGTCCTCAGCCAGCGCACCAACCGCTCGTTCACCGCGGTGATCCCGGACCAGATCGAGCGGCGCAAGGCGCAGATCGCGGCGACCGAGGACGCGGACGAGCGGGCGCAGCTCCAGACCGAGCTCCGCATCCAGGAGGCGCACTGGGAGGCGCTGAAGGAGACCGTGCCGACCCCGCCCAACCTGACCTACAGCGACACCATGACCCTGGTGAAGGGCGGCCGCGAGGTGCAGCTCCACTTCCCCGGCCGCGGCCACACCGGCGGCGACACCCTGGTGTTCCTGCCCGAGGAGCGCATCGTGTTCACCGGCGACTTCTTCGTCGGCCGCCCCGGCGGCGCCGGCCTGCCGTACATGGGCGACGGCTACGTCGAGGAGTGGCCGGCGTCGCTCGACCGTCTGAAGGCGCTCGATTTCGACGTCATGGTGCCCGGCCACGGCACGCCGTTCACCGAGCGCGAGCAGATCGACTACCTGCAGGCCTATCTCCGCGACCTGAACCGCCAGGTGAACGACCTCTACGCCCAGGGCGTCTCCGCCCAGAGCGCGGCCCGGCGCGTGGACCTCAGCGCCCACACGCAGCACTTCGGCCCGAACGCGGCCCGGCCCGACCCGCGCGCGGTGGTGCGGATGTACGAGCTGTTGCAGACCAAGTACCCCCGATAGGGGGCGGGCCGATCGACATCGTGGAGACGCTGGATCGAGACGCAGGCCGGGACGCTACGTTGCTCAGGCTGCGGGACGAATCCGCGGGATTCGGGTCGAGGCTGGCCGGCCGCCAACTGCGCAACAAGTGTCTGAACCTGCTCAACGCGGAGGCGACGAAGCCGCTGACGTTGGATTGGACGGGGGTGGCGCTTGTGTCCAGCAGTTTTGCCGATGAACTCGTCGGCAAGCTGTTCGCGGCGCTGGGGCCGCTGGCGTTCTCGGCGCGCGTGCGGAATCTGGGCATGGAGGCTACCGTGCGCGGCCTGGTCGACATGGCCATCATGCAACGGGCGGCGCAGGTGGCCAACGGCAGGGCGGTGGCGCGGGACGACTCGTCGGAGTAGACGATCGCTGTCCTTCAGCGGGGTGGAAGCGTCAACCGCATGAACGCGGCCTGGAGTGCGGACTGCGCTTCCGCTAGGCGTGCGCGCGTGTCGCGCAGCCAGCCGCGGCTCGCCTCGGTCCGCTCGCGGCCCGCCCGCAGCATGCGGGCCACCTCGGCCGCCTGGGGGCCGCCGAGGCCCCGCCGGGACGCCACCATCTGCTCGGGGTCGAGCGCGGCCTCGATCAGCGCCACGTCCACCGGCAGCGGCTCGCCGTAGGCCTCCTCGTACAGGTGGCGCAGCTCGTCCGCGGTCAGGTCCTTCGGCCGTTTCGCGCGGGCGCGGCCGTACTCCGTGATCTCCGACGCGTAGTGGTGGCCGATGCGGAACGGCACGTCGGCGTGTCGCAGCAGGGTGTCGGCGACCTCGGTCATCGTCGCGTAGTCGGCGTCGACCTCGGCGAGCGACCGGGTGGGGTCGACCCGCAGCCCGTTCACGACTCGCGCGTACAGCCGGTACATCTCGCCGGCCTTGGCCACGGTCTCCAGGAGCTGGTCGGGGGCGCGGTAGTCGGCCATGCCCGTCGACGTGTTGTGGGCGGCAAGGAACACCGTTTGCGTGTCGCCGATCACCGTGCTCGCGAGCCGCCGGAGCGTGGCCAGGATCACGGGGTTCCGCTTCTGCGGCATGATGCTGCTGACCCCGGTGAGGGACCGGTCGAGGACCAGCCACGGCGCGGGGTCGTGGTACTGGACGTGCACGTCCTCCATGAGCTGGCCGATCGACAGGGCGGAGATCGCGAGGGTCGACGCGACCTCCGTCTTCGAGTCGACCGACGAGACGTGGTTGGCGTCGTAGGCGTTTTCCACCACGTCGTCGAACCCGAGCAACTCGGCGAGACGGTTGCGGTCGAGGGGGAACCCGGAGGTGGCGAGGGCGGCGGCGCCCAGCGGGCTGCGGTTCACCCGCGCGAAGGTCTCCTCCAGGCGCTCGGCGTCGCGGTCGAGGGCGGCGGCGAAGGCCAGCAGATAGTGGGCCAGCGACGTCGGCTGCGCCTGCACCCCGTGGGTGTAGGCGGGGACGATGGTCCCGGTATGCCGCGAGGCGAGGTCGAGCAGGGCGTCGCGCGGCTCGAGCAGGGCCTCGTAGGCGTCGAGCAGGGCAGCTCGGATGGCGAGGCGGCGGAACGTCGAGCCGATGTCCTGCCGGCTGCGGCCCGTGTGGAGCCGCGACGCGTCCCGGCCCGCGACCTCGACGAGGCGCGCCTCGAAGTCGAGGTAGTCGGACGAGCGCGCCGCGCCCGGCTCGTCCTGCCCGGCGATGACGGCCGCGATGCCGCGCGCGATCTCCGCCGCCATCGGCTCTGGCACCAGGCCGACCTCGGCCAGCATGACGATGGACGCCTTGTTGATCTCGCCGAGGTGATGGAAGTCGTCCTGTCCGGGCTGCGCCGCCGCCGGGGTGGCGCCGAGCCCGAGGCCGATGACCGCTACCGCCGCCAAGCCCCCACGTGTCATCGCGTTCCTCCCGTGTCCGGGTCCTGCCCTCGCATCCCGGTTCATCAGTTTCGTGTAAATTGATGAGTGTTGATGGTAGTTCATCAATTCTACAGACTGCCAGTGTACTTCCGGTCATTCGGCCGGACCGAGGGATTCGAGTCGGGCCTCGAGATCGGGCGGCGCGTGGAACACGTGGGTCCGCCGCCCGATGCGCCGCTGATCGAGGAGCCCGAGCTCGGCGAGCCGGAAGAGATCGGCCCGGGCGGTGGCGTAGGCGACATCATGGCTCGTCTGGTGCGACCGGGTCGTATACTCGGCGTCCGGGTGTCGAATGGCGTGGGCCAGCAACGCGAGCTGGCGGTGGTTCAGGTCGGTCGAGCGCTTGAGCATCCGCTCGACGCGCTGCACCTGCCGGACCTTGGTTTCGAGGTACGCGTCGAGCTCGTCGATGGCGCGCCGGATCACGTCGACCTGATGCACGATGAAGTAGGTCAGGTCGTTGCCGTCGGTCTCGGTGTGCAGGAACGCCCGGGCGTACTGCGCCGGCGCCTTCTTGAGAAAGCGGCTGATCGAGACGAACTCGAACAGCCAGTAGCCGTGCCGCAGCATCGCCCAGTAGAACAGCGCCCGGGCCGTGCGGCCGTTGCCGTCCTCGAACGGATGATCGAAGGCGAGCCAGAAGTGCAGCAGGACGGCGCGGACGACGGGGTGCACGAAGGCGCCGTCGTCGGCGTCCCCGTTCGCGAACTGCACCATCTGCGTCAGGCGCTCGGGAAGCTCCTCCGCCGGCGGCGGGCGGTACAGCACCTGGTCGTTGGCGTCGCAGACCTCGACACGGTCGTCCTCGGGCCGTTGCAGACGCCCGGCCGCTGCCGGATCGCGCAGGGTGTCCGCCGTCAGCGTCACGTGCAGATCCAGAACCGCCTCGGCCGTCAGCGGCGAGTCCTTCAGCGTGCGGACCGCCTGCATGGCCCGATAGTTGTTCAGGATCATCCGTTCGCTGCGGTCTCTTGGGCGCCGCCCGGCGCGGATCATCCGCGCGGCGGCGGCCCGCGTCGTGGAGGCGCCTTCGAGCTGGCTCGAAGTGATGGCTTCGTCGATCAGCGAGTCGACGATGAACCGATCCCGGGTCTGCCGGTTGACCACCCTCTCGGCCATCCCAATCCGACCGCCGGCCCGGCTGTCGATCCGGTGCAGCGCCTCCTGGACGGCGTCGGGCAGCATGAACCGGAACGGCCGCCCGCGCGCGTCACACGGCGGGATCGAGCGGGACAGGCCGCTTCGGGACAGCTTGATTCCCGTCCACCACTCTTCGCTGCTCAGGTCTCCGGGCGGGTCGAGCCGGCGCAGCGTGTCCCAGTGGAGATAGCGGCCGTCCACCATCGGGTGGAAGACGTGGTCCATCAGCACCGTCGGCAGGCGATCCCGGTGCCTGTCCAGCAGCTTCTCCAGCGGCAGCGGCGAACGTGGTCGCTTCACGAGTGCATCCCCGGCTGCGGCGTGGCGGCACTGCCGTGGCAAGAGCGGCACCGCAACGGCGCAAGGACTCATCAATTCCTGAAAAACTGATGAATGTTGATGCAACTCTATCATGTATCATCAACTCACCAAAAACTGATGGTATGTAAGGCGTTATTCGGCTACCGGCACCGGTGACGTGCCGGCCGGTTCCCCGGCCCATCGAGCCCGTGCTCAGGCCCCTGTTCGTGCGGCCTGATCGGCAACGGGGTCACCCCGCCGCGGACGCTCACGGCGGGGCGCACGACCCCACCGACCCGAGCCGCCAGCCGGCGTACGGCAGGAGGAACGGAGCCGCCGTCAGAAGAGCATCACTCCAGCAGCCGGATGCGGTGGGCCTCGCTGTCGCCGACGTAGAGGCCGCGGCCGGGCTCGTAGAAGATGCCGTGGGGCCTCGCCATGCGGCAGCGCAGGGGATCGTCCTCGGGGCCGTCGCCGCGGGTGCCGTCGCCGAGCACGGTGGAGATGAGGCCGGTGGCGGTGTCGACCATGCGGATGACGTGGTTCTCGGTGTCGGCGATGTAGAGCCGGCCCTCGGCGAAGGCGAGCCCCTTGGGGCCGGCCAGGGTCGCCGCCGCGGCGGGGCCGCCGTCGCCGGTGAAGCCCTGCTCGCCGGTGCCCGCCACGTGGTGGATGGTCTCGGCCGCGAGGTCGATGCGGTAGATGGCGTTGCCCTCGCGCAGAGCCAGGTACAGGTTGCCGTCGGGGTCGCTGGCCATGGCCCGCGGGCCGTTGAGGGGGGTGCCGGCGAGGGGGGCGCCGTCGGGCGTCGGCTCGCGCTCGCCGGTGCCCGCCCAGGTCTCGATGAGGCCGGTGGCGGGGTCGACGCGGCGGATGCGGTGGTTCCCGATGTCGCAGATCAGGAGCCGGCCCTCGGGGTCGAAGGCGATGCTGTGGGGCCGCCTGAGCATCGCCTCGACGGCGGGGCCACCGTCGCCCGAGAAGCCCGCCTCGCCGGTCCCGGCGACGGTGGAGATGACCCCGGTCTCCGCGTCCACCCGGCGCACCACGTGGCTGTCGCGCTCGACGATGTAGAGGTGGCCCTCGCCGTCGAACTGGATCTCGTGGGGCATGTTCAGGGCGGCCTCGGTGGCGGGGCCGCCGTCGCCGTGGTAGCCCCGGTCGCCGTTGCCGGCGATGGTCGTGGTCGCCCCCGTCTCGCGGTCCAGCCGCCGGATGCGCTGGTTGTCGAGGTCGCAGAAGTACAGGGCGCCGTCGGGGCCGACGACGACGCCGTAGGGGTTGGCGACCTGCGCGTCGGAGAGCCCGGCGGCGCCGTTGCCGATGACGGTGGTGACGGTGGCCGCCTGTGGTTGGGCGAGGCCGGTCGACAGCAGCAGTCCCGATGCCAGAGCGATCGCACGTCTCATGATGTCCTCGTCGGCTCGCGGCCCGCATCGCGGGCCGGGTCGGTGTTGCGTTCTTCACGCGCGGTCCGGCCGCGCCTGCCCAGGTCAGAACCGCGCCCGGATGTCGCCCGCGCGGGCCGCCGCCTCCGCCGCCTCGTCCTCCCGGCCGGTGGCGCGCAGTAGCGCCGCGTACTCGTCGAGCACGGTGAGCAGGCGATCCAGATCGCGGTCCGGTTCCGGCGTGTCGAGCAGGATCGCCAGCACCTCGACGTACAACGGCTCCGCCTCCCGGTACCGCTCCTGCTGCAGAAGGAACCCCGCCAGTATCGTCCGCAGCTCCAGCACGTCGTCGTGGTAGAACCCGTGCGTCCACTCGAGCGCCTCGAGCGCCCGCCAGTACAGCGGCTCTGCCTCCTCGACGCGACCCAGGTCCGTGTAGAACACCGCGATGTCGGCCACGAACCGGGCCACCCGCGGCGAGTCCGGTCCGTCGATCCGTTCGAGCAGCGCCAGCGACTCGAGGTACGCCGACTGGGCCTCCTCGTCGCGGGCCTGCGCGCGGTACAGGTCGGCGAGGTTGCCGAGGGTCAGGGCCCGCCGGGGGTCGGCGTCGTCGAATTCCTCGGCGACCTGCGCGGCGAGGAGGAAGAACGACTCCGCCTCCTCGGTCCGGCCGTCCTGGTAGGCGAAGGCGGCCGCGTCCATGTATTGATCCCAGGACTGCTGCTGGCACGCGATCAGGATCCCGAACGCCGCCGCCGTCGCGAGACGCGGCCCGACCATACTCCCACGTGACCTCCCACACGACACGGATCGAGTCCCCCCGCTACACGCGCCCGACCGGTTCGATCGTCGGCCGCTCCGCCGGACGGTTGACATTGTGGCATGTCCATGTCCAAATCGTGTCGGTTGAGCACGCCATGACGACATCGTCCGGGCCGGCGCGAACGCCGCGGCGGCGGGCGCAGGGGTGGCAGCCCTCGAGGAGTCCGTGGTGAGACCCGCGTTGCGCCGGTCGACGGCAGCGGCGATTTCGCCACGGGCCCCTGGGTCCGGGGACGGCCTGCAAGCGGCGCCGGGTGCCGTAGTGAGATTCGGAGGACGGACAAAACAGGGAGTGGAGACGATGACGAGAAGCAGGATGGCGTTTCTCGGGACGGTCCTGACCGGACTGGCCGTCGGCATGCTGGCGCTGCAGCCGGGGGTGGGCGCCCAGATGGCCGTGGCCATCGACGACGACGACATCGGCGGGGTCGTGACCGGCCCGAACGGGCCGGAGGCGGGGGTCTGGGTGATCGCCGAGACCATGGACCTGCCGACCCGGTTCAACCGCAGCGTGGTCACCGACGACGAGGGCCGCTACGTGGTGCCGGACCTGCCCGAGGCGACCTACGACGTCTGGGTGCGCGGCTACGGGCTCGTCGACTCGCCGAAGCAGCAGGCGTCGCCGGGGACCCGCGTCGATCACAGCGCGGTGGTCGCGCCCGACGCGCAGGCGGCGGCGCAATACTACCCGTCCGGCTACTGGTACGCGCTGCTCGAGGTGCCGGGGCCCGAGGAGTTCCCGGGGACCGGTCAGGACGGGAACGGCATCTCGCCGAGCGTGCCGAACCAGGCGGCGTGGCTGCGCGGCCTGAAATCGGGCGGGTGCACCGCCTGCCACGGGCTCGGGAGCAAGGCCACGCGCGAGATTCCGCCCGAGCTCGGCGAGTTCGACTCGCTGGTGGCGGCCTGGGATCGCCGCATCCAGTCCGGGCAGGCCGGGGGCAGCATGAGCGGGGGCCTCGACCGGATGGGCCGCCGCCGCGCGCTCGAGATGTACGCCGACTGGACCGGCCGCATCATGGCCGGCGAGGTGCCGCCCGAGGCGCCGCCGCGGCCCCGGGGGGTCGAGCGGAACGTGGTCGTCACCCAGTGGGACTGGGCCGATCCGACCGCCTACCTGCACGACGAGGCGTCGACCGACAAGCGCGACCCCACCGTGAACGCCTACGGCCCGATCTACGGCGCGCTGGAGGCCAGCGCCGACTACGTGCCGGTGCTCGACCCCGTAAACAACGCCATCTCCGAGGTCGTGGTGCCGGTGCGCGACCCCGACACGCCGGTCGCGGCGGGACCGCCCCTGGCGTCCTCGCCCTACTGGGGCGACGAGGCCATCTGGGACAGCCAGACCAACGTGCACAACCCCATGCTCGACCAGGACGGCCGCGTCTGGCTGACGTCGCGGGTGCGGGGCCCCGAGAACCCGCCGATGTGCCTGGAGGGATCCGACCACCCGTCGGCCCGCGTGTTCCCCAACCCGCGGGCGAACCGGCATCTCGCGGTGTATGACCCCGCGACCGACGAGATGACCCTGGTCGGCACCTGCTACAGCACCCACCACCTCATCTTCGCCGAGGACGACGACAACACCCTGTGGACGAGCGGCGGCGGGCAGGTCATCGGGTGGCTCGACACCAACCTGTTCCTCGAGACCGGTGACGAGGAGGCGGCCCAGGGCTGGAGCCCGCTCGTGCTCGACACCAACGGCAACGGCGTCCGCGACGAGTGGGTCGAGCCCGGCGAGCCCGCCGACCCGACGAAGGACACCCGCATCCGCTCCGGCTTCTACGGGGTCGCCTACAACCCGGTCGACGGCAGCATCTGGGGATCGTCGCTCGGCATGCCCGGCGCGGTGCTGCGGTTCGACCCCACCGGCGACAACCCGTCGGAGACGGGCCTGACCGAGTTCTACGAGGTGCCGTTCGAGAACCCCGGGGCCGAGGTGCAGGACGGCTACTCGCCGCGCGGCATGGACATCGACCGCAACGGCGTCGTGTGGACGCCGCTGGCCAGCGGCCACATGGCGAGCTTCGACCGCAGCAAGTGCACCGGCCCGCTGAACGGGCCCGACGCGACGGGCCAGCACTGCCCCGAGGGGTGGACGCTGTACGAGGAGCCCATGCCCCAGATGAAGGGCATCGACGCCTCGGGCAGCATCGAGGGCAGCTACTACACCTGGGTCGACCAGTTCGACACCCTGGGACTGGGCCGCGGCGTGCCCATCAACACCGGCAACGCGGCCGAGGGCCTGCTCGCCCTTCGCGACGGCGAGTGGGTCACCCTGCGCGTGCCGTATCCGCTCGGCTTCTACACCAAGTGGATGGACGGGCGCATCGACGACCCCGACCTCGGCTGGAAGGGCCGCGGCGTCTGGGCGACCTGGAGCACCCGGGCCCCGTTCCACGCCGAGACCGGCGCGGGCACCCCGAGCAAGGTGGTCCACTTCCAGATCCGCCCCGACGCGCTGGCGAAGTAGCTCGGCGCTGACGTAGTACCGCGCGGGTGGATGCAGCCCAGTCGGCTGCATCCACCCGGGGCGTGGCGGTCGTCGACGAAGACTCTGCGTGGATGAAGCTCCGTACCGCAGTCGTGGAGCGTGACGCCGATACTGGACGGTACATCGGCTGGGTACCCGGTTTCCCCGGCGCCCACAGTCAGGGCGAAACGCTGGACGAGCTCCACGGGAATCTGCAGGAAGTCATCGAGTTGCTTCTCGATGGTGGTGAAGTGCCGGTGGAGAGCGAGTTCGTCCGTGTCTCGCGCCGACGAACCCGCTACGCGTCGGAATAGGCGCCGCCGGGCCCTGGCCGGTAGCGCCGCACCCGTGCCCGGGATTCGAGGACGTCGAAGTGTCGGTCGGCGGCGAAGACCCGGAGATCCCACAACAGACCGAGGCTTCCGATCAGCAGGTCGTTCCAGGGCAGGGTGATGCCGCCCGCCCTCAGCCGCCACGAGAGGCGTGCCGCCCGCCGCCACGCCTCGTCCGGAACCCGCCGATAGGGCACGCGGCCGAAGTAGTCGAGCAACCGCCTGCGCTCGGCGGGACGGCATCCGCCGAGCACTTCCAGCAGGATCGGCCCGGAGACGAGCGCGCCGTCCACTTCGAGCAACGCTTCCAGCGCCACCTTGGTCGCGGGGTCACCCTTCTGGCGCAGGGCCTCGATCCAGACCGACGAGTCCACGAGCACCATGCTCGTCAGCGATCCTCGGACTCGACCTCGTCGTTGGTCAACGGGTAGTCGAACGCGCCCTCGCGCATCAGCCGGCCGAACTCCTTCACCTGTTGCCGTCTGACGAACTCGGTGACGGCGCGACCGATCGCCGGGCTCATCTTCTTTTCCCCGGTCAGCCGGCGGAGCTCTTGCAGCGTTGATTCATCGATTTCGACGCTGACTCTCATATTGATTCAAATGATAGCCTGTTTTGCATCATGTGGCCGATCGGCCTGTCCCCGCCACCAAAAGGACATGGACCTTCACCCTCGCCGGGGGGTGTTCTCCATGGAGAAGAACGAACCGGCAAGAACCGCTTCCGGTAGATCCAGGAAGTGGAGTTGTTCGTTCCGATTCCGGTGACGATCGTCGTCGGTTTCGTCACTCGGCCGGCCGGCCAGTGCTGCACGTTGACCTCGGTCATCGGAAAGTCGTCGAGGTTGGCCGTGGCGAGAGCCGCGCCGACGCCGGCCGCCGCGGCGGCGATCAGGCAATCGGCCTGGTGCAGCGTGACTCCCCGCTTGGCGAAGGCCCGGCGCCAGACTCCTGCCCGCATTCCCTCGGCGACACCGAGCGGCGCCAGCCGCAGACCCCTGAACAGGCGGCGCGCGACTGCCTCCTCGTCCGCGCGAAGGCCGCGCCAGATCTCCTCGACCGAAACCACGCACGCCCACGGCTCCGTGCCGGTTCGTCTCAGGGCGGCCAACCTGGCCGCGGCCGGCCGGCCGCGCAGGGCGTCGATGAGCACGGTGGAATCGAGCAGCAGTCGGGCCATCGTTCAGCCCGCGCGGCGCGGGTCGGCCCGACGCTGTCGCCGCACCCACGCGGCCGGGTCGTCGTCCCACTCGTGACCGGTGTCGGGCACCCCGCCGAGGGCGGCTTCGATGTCGTCCCAGCGCCGCTCGTCTTCGAGACCGCGCTGGACCAGTTCGGCGATGAGCGCGCTTCGGCGCCGGGGGCCGGCACGCCGGTCGACCTCGGCCACGAGGTCGTCGTCCAGTGCTATGTGCAAACGCATGGGCTCAACGATATCATGTTCAGCACACAACGTCGCGACGGTGCGAGCCATCCCATCGGGCGTTCGCTCGGTACGCCAGCGGTCCTGCCGGTTCGGACCGCCAGCCCGCCAATCGTCGCCTGCGGTTCCGCCTGGCGCCCAACCCTGCAGGAGTCCGCGCCGTTCCACGGCGCGGACTCCTAGCGCCTGCCCGCGACAGGTTCGCCACGCCGGCGCAGCCAGTCGACGGTGAGCAGCAGGAGCACCGCGAAGGCGATGAGGAACGTGGCGACGGCGAGGATGGCGGGGCTGATCTGCTCGCGGATGCCGGCCCACATCTGGCGCGGCAGGGTGCGCTGGTCCTCGCCGGCCATGAAGAGGACCACGACGACCTCGTCGAACGAGGCGGCGAACGCGAAGAGGGCGCCGGAGACGACGCCGGGCGCGATCAACGGGAGCTGCACGCGGCGGAAGATGAGGAACGGGTCGGCGCCGAGGCTCGCCGCGGCGCGGGTCAGGTTGGTGTCGAACGCGGAGAGGGCGGCGGTCACGGTGATGACGACGAACGGGGTGCCGAGGGCGGCGTGGGCGAGGATGAGCCCGAGGTGCGTCTGGGAGAGGCCCAGGGTGGAGTAGAAGAAGAACATGCCGGTGGCCGAGATGATGAGCGGCGTGACCATCGGCGAGATGAGCAGCCCCATCGTGAGGCGGCGCGCCGGCATGGCGGGGCTCGACAGGCCGAGGGCGGCGAGGGTGCCGAGCGTCGTCGCGAGCACCGTCGACATGACGCCGATGAAGAGGCTGTTGCCGAGCGCCCGCCGCCACGCGTCGTCGGTGACGATCTGCCGGTACCAGCGCAGCGACCACGCGTCCGGATCGAGGCGCAGCATGCCCTCGGTGAAGGTGAAGTACGGCTCGGCGTTGAAGCTGAGCGGTACGATCACCAGGATGGGCGCGACGAGAAACGTGAAGATGAGGGCGCAGACGACCAGATGGACGATACGTCCGACGCGGGCGCCCGACTCGGCCACGGTCCTGCTCATCCCAGCCTCATGCGGTCGAGGCCGACCACCCGGTCGTAGGCCAGGTAGAGCACCGCCACGCAGGCCAGCAGGATCCCGCCGAGGGCGCCCGCGAGCCCCCAGTTCAGCGACGTCTGCATGTGGTAGGCGATGAAGTTCGAGATGAGCTGGCCGCTCTGGCCGCCCACCAGGGCCGGCGTGATGTAGTAGCCGATGGCGAGGATGAAGACGAGCAGCGACCCCGCGCCCACCCCGGACAGGGTCTGGGGCCAGTAGACGCGCAGGAACGCCCGCGGAAAGCTCGCTCCCAGCGAGGCGGCGGCGTTCATCTGCTGCGGCGGAATCGCGCGCATGATCGAGTAGACCGGCAGCACCATGAACGGCAGGAGCACGTGGGTCATCGCCACCACCGTGCCCGTCATGTTGTAGATGAGGGCGATGCGCTCGTCGTCGGCGACGAGCCCGAGGGCGACCAACAGGTCGTTGACGACCCCCTGGGTCTGGAGCAGGACGATCCACGACGTGGTCCTGACGAGCAGCGACGTCCAGAAGGGCAGGAGGACGAGCCCCAGGAGCAGCCCGGCGTGCCGCGGCGGCGCGTGGGCGATGAGCCAGGCGACGGGATAGCCGAATAGCAGGCACAGCGCGGTGATGCCGAGGCTGACGACGAGGGTGCGCCACAGCAGGGCCACGTAGATGCGGCGCTCGGGGGGCTGGCGGGCGATCGACCCGTCCGGCAGCCGCTGCAGGTCGACCGCGTTCAGGTAGTGCCGGGCGGTGAGGCGGTCGCCGGCGGTGCGGATGGCCTGCCAGGTCTCGGCGTCGCCCCAGCGGTCGTCGATCTCCAGCATGGCCGCGCGCCACGGTCCCCCGGAGAAGTCCTGCAGCCGTCGGCCGCTGCGCACGACGACGCTCCGCAGGCCGCCGCGCACCCGGTTGATGCGGCTCGCCACGCGGCCGATGGTCCGTTCCTCGCGCGCGCGCAGCAGCTCGCGCGCGGCCGCCGCGTACGCCGCCTCGCCCGGATCGGACCGCCCGTCCCAGTCGCGCAGCGCCGCGAGGGTGTCGGGCAGGGCGTCGGCGACCACCGGGTCGTAGACGCTGCGCACGAGCATCGTCGCCAGCGGCGCCACGAACGTGACGCCGATGAAGGCGACGAGGGGCAGGGTCAGCCGGGCCGCGCGGAAAGCGGGTCGGGTCACCGGGCCAGCCACGCGCTGAAGCGCTCGTTCATCTCGTCCATGTGGTCGCTCCACCAGGCCCAGTCGTTCTGAAGCGCGCGCCTCGTGTTCGCCGGCCAGGCGGGCATGTGCGGGTTCATGTCGATGCCGGTGTCGGCGTGGGTCGAGACGAGGGGGGCGCCGGAGCGGCGCGCGGGGCTGTAGGCGATGTAGCGGCTCACGGCGACCATCGACGCCGTGGTCGAGGCGAACCTGACGAGGTCGAGGGCGGCCTCCAGATCGGGCGTTCCCGCGACGATGCCCATCTGGCCCACGTCGAGCACCTGGCCGTCCCACACGATCACGAGCGGCTGGTCCTCCAGGTTCTGCGCGTTGAAGATGCGCCCGTTGTAGGCGGTGCTCATCACCACCTCGCCGTCCGCGAGCATCTGCGGGGGCTGCGCGCCCGCCTCCCACCACACCACCTGGTCCTTGATGGTGTCGAGCTTGCGGAAGGCGCGGTCGAGCCCCTCGGGGGTGTCGAGGGTGGCGTAGACCCGGTCGAGGGGCACGCCGTCGGCGATGAGGGCGAGCTCGAGGTTGGCGAAGGGCACGCGCCGCAGTCCCCGGCGGCCGGGGAAGCGCTCGAGGTCGAAGAAGTCCTCCAGGGTGGTCGGCCTCTCGCCGGTCAGGCGCTCGGCGTTGTAGGCGTAGACGTTGGAGTAGAGCGACGTGCCCACGCCGCATTCGAGCAGCGCGTTGGGCAGGAAGTCGTCCTCGGGGGGCGTCCCGTCTGCCCCCGGCGCGAGGAGAGCGGGGCCGATGGGCGCGAGAATGCCCTCGTCGCAGCCGCTCACCGCGTCGGGGGTCTCGAGGTCGATGACGTCCCAGTGGATGTTGCCGGTCTCCACCTGGGCGCGCACCTGGGCGAGCCCGCCGTTGTAGTCGTCGAGGCGGATCTCGATGCCCGTCTCGGCCGTGAAGGGCTCGAGGTAGCCCCGGGTGATGGCCCGCGCGTACGAGCCGCCCCACGAGATGACGGTCAGCGACTCGCCGGGCGGCGGCCCGCAGTCGGACGCCAGCAACGTCGCCGCCGCCACCGCGGACGCCGACGCCGCGAGGCGGCCGGCGGCGGCGGATCGCCCGGCGACGCGGATCATGCCGCGCCCTCCGCGCCGTCGGCGTCCAGGACCCGGCTGTCGGTCGACGTCCAGCCGACGCGGATTCGGTCGCCCTCGAGCACCGCGCCGTGCCCCACCACGTTGGGGATCTTCACGATGAAATCCGGCTGGCCGCAGACGGTGACCCGGATGCGGAGGTGGTCGCCGAGGAACGTCACGTCGTCGACCGCCGCCTCGAACTCGTTGGTGTACATGCCCGGCTCGGGCGCGATGGAGACGCGCTCGGGGCGGATGGACAGGAGGACGGGGTCGCCGGTCCCACACGGGACGACCCGCAGCGCCTGGACCGGCCGGCCGCCGACGTCGACGTCGCAGATGTCGCCCCGGACGTTCGTCACCCGCCCCGGAAGGCGGTTGTTCTCGCCGATGAACCGGGCCACGAACGAGCAGTCCGGCTCTTCGTAGAGGGCCTCCGGCGAGGCGATCTGCTCGACGACGCCGGCCCGGAACACCGCGACGCGGTCCGACATCACCATCGCCTCGTGCTGGTCGTGGGTGACGTACACCATCGTGACCCCGAGGTCGCGGTGGATGCGGCGGATCTCGTACTGCAGCTCCTCGCGCAGGCGGCGGTCGAGGGCGCCGAGGGGCTCGTCCATCAGGACCAGGTCGGGCTCGAACACGAGGGCGCGGGCGATGGCCACGCGCTGCTGCTGGCCGCCCGACAACTGGCCCGGCCGCCGCTGCTCGAGGCCTTCCAGCCGTACGAGCTCGAGGGCGCGGCGGACGCGGGCGCGGCGGTCGTCGGGGGCGAGGCCGCGCACCTCGAGGGGGAACGCGAGGTTGTCGCCCACCGTCATGTGGGGGAAGAGGGCGTAGTTCTGGAACACCATGCCGATGCCGCGCCGGCGCGGGGGCAGATGGCGCACCGAGCGGCCGGCGATGCGGATGACGCCCGAGGTGGGGGCCTCGAACCCGGCCAGCATCATCAGGCACGTCGTCTTGCCCGATCCGGAGGGCCCGAGCAGGGTGAGGAACTCGCCCCTGGCGATCCGCAGGTCGAGGTCGCGCACGACGAGGGTGCGGCCGTCGTAGCTCTTGCTGACCCGGTCGAACGCGACGTAATCGGTGTCGTTCGGAAACTGCCCGCGCGGCGCCGACGCGGCGGGCTTCGGCTCGGGTTCGACGACGGTATTCGATTCCGGCACCGCCGAATTATACTGTCGGCGAAATCGCGGCGTAGGTACGGCATCGTCGAGTCGCCGGCACCGCCCGGCCGGCGGCAACCCGCGACGGCGGTGCGCACGGGTCGGATCCGGGTTCCGGGGTGCTCGCGCGACCTCGCGGTCGCGGCGGGAGCTTCGCTGGCGCGAACTCCCGCGGGCACGCCCTCGGCGGGCGTCGATGGCTCTGGAACGCGGGCCGGCGAGGTCACAAGTGATCGCAAACAGAACCGTTCCGGGTTGGTGGCGTTGGGGACTGGCCGTGGTGCTGGCGGGCGTCGCGGCGGCGCCGGCGGCGGCGCAGACCGAGTTCCAGTTCCAGTACGGCAATCTCGTGAATCCGTTCTCGGCCGAGTCCACGCCGAGCCGCATCCTCACGTTCCAGCAGGCGTCGGGCTGGTCGCTCGGCGACAGCTTCTTCTTCATCGACTACATCGACGACGATCTGGGCGACGGCTTCAACGACAAGGACTTCTACGGCGAGTGGTACCCGACGCTGAGCTTCGGCAAGATGTCCGGCCGGACGGTGGGCGGGGGCGCGTTGCGGGACGTGGCCCTGATCGGCGGCATCAACTTCGGCGGCGACGCCGACTTCTTCAAGTACCTGCCCGGCGTCCGGCTGTCGTGGGCGGTGCCCGGCTTCTTCTTCCTGAACACCGACTTCACCGCGTTCATCGACGGCAACACCGGCAGCGCCGCCCCGCGGACCAGCAACAGTTGGATGTTCGACGTCAACTGGGGCGCGGGGTTCGACGTCGGCACCCAGTCGTTCGCGTTCTTCGGCCACGCCGAGTACATCCACCGCGTCACCGACGAGTTCGGCAACGAGGTCCGGAGCTGGATCCTCGCCCAGCCGCAGTTCGTGTGGGACCTCGGGAAGGCGATCAGCGGCCAGGCGAACCAGCTCTTCCTGGGCGGCGAGTACCAGTACTGGCCCAACAAGCTCGGCACCGACACCGACGAGAACCTGCTGCAGCTCCTGATCATCTGGCGGCTCTGAGGCACGGCATGGATTTCGGCGCGTACGAGATCGACCCCGCCGTCTACGACGAGATGTTCGGGCCGGACGGCGCGCCCCGCGAGCACAGCCGGCCGCTCCGCGAGGCGCTGGGCCGGCTCCCGAGCGCCGACCTCGGCGAGATTCAGGAGCGCGTCAGCCGCTCGTTCCTCAACGAGGGCATCACCTTCACCGTCTACGGCGACGACTCGGCGGAAGAGCGCATCATCCCCATCGACTGCATCCCCCGCATCCTGGCCGCGGAGGAGTGGAGGCAGCTCGAGGCGGGGCTCGCGCAGCGGGTCCTCGCCCTGAACCACTTCCTCGCCGACGTCTACAGCGACGCCCGCGCCGTGGCCGACGGGGTCGTCCCGGAGGATCTGGTGGTCGACTGCCCGCAGTACCGGCGCGAGATGCGCGGGATGCGCCCGCCCCACGGAACCTGGGTCGCCATCTGCGGCACCGACGTCGTGCGCACCAACGACGGGTTCATGGTGCTCGAGGACAACCTGCGCGTCCCGTCGGGGGTGTCCTACATGATCGCGAACCGCCGGGCGGTGAAGGCGGGCCTGCGCCGCCTCTACCGGCAGTGCCGCGTGCGGGAGGTCGAGCACTACGGGCGCCTCCTGCGCGAGACCCTCCGCGAGCTCGCCCCCGCCGGCAGCCGCGAGCCGACCCTCGCCCTGCTGACCCCCGGGGTGGCCAACGCGGCGTTCTACGAGCACATGTTCCTCGCCAACGAGATCGGCGGCGAGCTGGTGGAGGGCCGCGACCTGGTGGTGCGGAACCGGGCCGTGTACATGCGCACGACGGAGGGGCTGCGGCGCGTCGACGTCATCTACCGGCGGGTGGACGACGACTTCCTCGACCCCCTCGTCTTCCGTCCCGACTCGCTGCTCGGCGTGCCCGGCCTGATGGAGGCGTACCGGCACGGCAGCGTGGTGATCGCGAACGCCCCCGGGACCGGGGTGGCCGACGACAAGAGCGTGTATCCCTACGTGCCGGACCTCATCCGCTACTACCTGAGCGAGGATCCGATCCTGGCCAACGTGGCGACCCGCATCTGCCGACGCGCGGAGGATCTCGAGTACACGCTGGACAACCTGGAGAGCCTCATCGTGAAGCGGGTCGGCGAGTCCGGCGGCTACGGCATGCTCGTCGGCCCTCACGCCACCCCGGCCGAGCGCGAGGCGTACGCGCAAGAGATGCGGGCCAACCCGGCCGACTTCGTCTCCCAGCCGGTGCTGGACCTCTCCCGGGCTCCCTGCTTCGTCGACGGGGGGGCGGAGCCCCGCCACGTCGATCTGCGTCCGTTCGTGCTGCGGGGGCGGCGTACCCGCCTCGTGCCGGGCGCCTTCTGCCGCGTCGCCCTCCGCCGGGGCAGCATCGTCGTGAACTCGAGCCAGGGCGGCGGGGGCAAGGACGTCTGGGTGCTGGAGGACTGATGCTGGCGCGCAACGCGGAGGGGCTCTACTGGCTCGGGCGCTACGTGGAGCGGACGAGCCACCTGTGCCGCCTGCTGCGCGAGCAGATGGAGACGCTGGTCGACCGTCCCGTCCGCGAGATCGACTTCGGCTGGCGCCGCATCTACGGCGCGTTGCGCCGGCGTCCCCCCGGCCCCGCCATCGGTTTCGGTGGATTCGACGACGACTTCGCGCTCGCCGATTCGTTCGCGCTCGCCGACGACCTCACCTTCGAGCGCTCCAACCCCGACTCGGTCTGGAGCTGCTTCGCGGCCGGTCGGGAGAACGCGCGCCAGATGCGCCAGTGCATCACCGGCGAGATGTGGGCGAGCCTGAACCTGCCGTACCTGCGCCTGCGGGACCTCCGCATCGAGGACATCTGGAAGGCCGCTCCGGAGGGCTTCTACGCGGAGGTCTCACGTGACCTCGACACGTTCATGGGCGTGGTCGAGCGGACCATGTACCGCGACGATCGCTGGCGCTTCCTGCAGATCGGCCGGTGCGTCGAGCGTCTGCAACTGGCTGTCTCGCTGCTGCTGGCCCACGTGGACTCGGTCACGGCGGCGGAGGACAGCTCCGACCACGACTGGATGAGCCTGCTGCGCGTCTGCAACGCGCTGGATACCTATACCCATCGATACGGGGTCGCGATCCGCGTGGACCGGGTGTTCGATCTGCTGGTCATCGATTCCCGGCTGCCGCGGTCGTTGCACGACGCGGCCGACGCGGCGGCCCGCGAGCTCGCGGCGCTCGCGCCGGGGCCGGGGCCGATCGGCGACACGGCGAGCCTGGCCGCGTCGATCACCAAGACCGTGCGCGGTCGGTGGCCGACGGGAGAGCCTGCCCTGGAGGAGCGCTGCGGTCGGCTCCGGCAGATCGAGGCCCAGTGCCGCGGCTTTCACGACGCGGTGATGGCGGCCCACGTCCAGTACGAGATCGACGCTCCGGCGCCCTGAGCGTACAGCGCCCCCGAACGGGGCGGGGCGAACCGGACGGCGTCTCGCGCCTCCGCGGGCGCGGGGCCCGTCGCGGGAGGTGGGGTCAGGAAACTTCCATGGCCGCCTGGCGCGAGTCGCGGATCGGAATGATCTGATCGAAGCCGCTGACGCGGAACACTTCCTCGATGTGGTCCTGCATGTTGCACAGGGCGATGGTGCCCTCGTTGGCGCTGAGCCTCTTCGCCGCGATCAGGAGCACCCGCATGCCCGAGCTGCTGATGAACGACAGACGGCCGAAGTCGAAGATCAGGCGGCGCTCGTCGTTGCCGATGTGATCCATGACGATCGACTCGAACGCCCGCGCGTTCGCGCTGTCGAGCCGCCCCACCGGGAGCAGAATCAACGCCCCGTCTTCTCGTTCTTCCGCGACTTCAATGTTCATCGATGCTCCTCGGCGGAAAGCCCGTCGACCGTGCAGTCACTCGGACTCCGACTTGAAGTGGTGATGTACCGTCAGGCGGTTCCTGCCGCCCACGAACTCGTAGGACATGTCGTGGGCGAAGGTCCTCACCAGGTGCAGGCCAAGGCCGCCCACCGCCCGGTCCTCCAGTGCCGACGTGGTGTCCGCGCCGTTCCCGTCCATCGCCGTCGGATCGAACGGCGACCCGTTGTCCTCCATGGTCAGGGTCACGATGTTCCGTTCGACCCTCAGGCGGATGTCTATCGTCGGATCGGCCACGTCGAACGTGCCATGCGTGATGGCGTTGGTGATCAGCTCGTCCAGCGCCAGGTTGATGACGAACACCGTCGGCAGCGGCAACCGGTTGGCGTCCCCGAACTCCTCGACGGAGGCCGAGAGGTTGCGCACCTCCGTCAGCTTGGCCGGTAGCGAGACATGAAGGTCAGACATGGTTTCGCGCGTGCTGGCCGATCCGCAGGCACGCCACTATAACAACTTCCGGTGCGGTCATCCAATCGTCGTGTCAGCGGGATACCGGCGCGGTCATCGTCGGCGCAGCACGAAGCAGGTCATGTCGTCGGCGGCGGGGGTCCCGGTCGAGTAGGTCCCTATCTCGCTCCAGACGTGGTCCACGATCTCCGCCGTGGACCGTTGCGACGCGCCGTCCAGGGTGGCCTCCAGGCGTTCCTTCCCGAACAGGGCGCCGCCGAGGTCCACGGCGTCGGTCAGCCCGTCCGTATAGATGAACAGGGTCTCGCCCGGCCCGATGACCTCGCTGCCGCTCACGTACTCGAAGTCGTCCATCAGCCCCATGGCCAGGCCCTGGGTCATGGGGAGGGGGCGGCGCCTGTCGTCGGGGCCGACGACGTAGGCGGGCTCGTGCCCGGCGCACACGTAATCGAAGCGGCCGCTCTCGAGGTCAAGGACCCCGAGCACGCAGGTCACGAAGAGCCCCATCGGGTTCTGCTGGCACAGCCGCCGGTTCGCCTCGTTGGCGATGGTGGAGATGCCGGTGTGCTCGGCGAACGCCCCCATCACCGCGGACTGCGAGGCGGCCATGAACAGCGCCGCGGCGACGCCCTTGCCCGACACGTCGCCGAGGACGAAGGACAGCTTGCCGCCCGACGCGTCCGTGAACTCGACGAAGTCGCCGCCGATCTGCTGGGCCGGGGTCATCCGCGCCGACACCGAGAAGGCCCCGAACTCGGCGTCGCCCTCGCGCACCAGTGCCTCCTGCACGACCTTGGCCATCGACAGGTCCTGCTTGATGGCCTCGTGGGCGATCTGCAGGCGCTGGTTGCTGGTCTGCAACTCGCGGGTCCGCGCCGCCACCATCGTCTCCAACTGCTCCTCGCGGTTGAAGACCTGGACGGTCATGTCGGAGAAGACGCGGGCGAGGCTGCCGAGCTCGTCGGTGCGGCGGATGACCTCCTGCATGGCCTCGCTGTCGGGCGGCTTCCCCGTCTCGACCTGACGCGCGGCGTCGGCGATGACCTCGATGGGATGGGTCAGCCAGCGCGTGCCGCGCAACGCCGCGAAGCCGGTGAGGGTCAGCAGCACCAACGCGATGCCGACGGTGTTCATGGTCTCGCCGATGACCGTGTCCGCGATCTCGTCCAGGCTCATGGCGATGGCGAGGCCCCCGATGGGGATCCCGCCGGCGTTGATGAGGGGAGAGGCGACCCAGATGCCGCGGTCCTCGGGCGAGAACAGGCTCAGGCTCACCTCGCTCACGACGAGCCCCTGGTCCATCGCGGTGTCCATGACCGCGGCGGCGCGGTGCTCGAACAGTTGCCAGGCGTCCACGCCCTCGCTGGTCTGCACCTCGGCCCGCCGGGCGGCGGCGGCGAGCTCGCGATCGAGGTTGACGATCCAGAGGGCGTCGAGGTCCTGGTTCCCGGAGCGGACCTGGACATCCGCCTCGCGCTGGTACACCGAATAGAGCAGGTTGCCGCCCGACGCGCTCTGGATGGGAATGCCGACCTGGACGCGCCGCGCGGACTCGCCGGTGGCGACGGTGACGTACTTGTAGAGGGCGCCGTCGGACGGCCTGGGCGCCGTCGGATGCTCCACGACGCCGTGCGATCCCTCGGGCCGCCCGCCGAGGTCGCCGGGACGCACGAGGGCCGCCCCGGCGCCGCCCGCGGCGGGCGGCAGCAGGCTCGAGTAGAGGGGGGCGTTGTTCGCGTCGGCGACGCGGATCTCGCCGATGACGGTCTGGGTGGCGATGCTCCGCAGCCGGAACTCGATGTCGTCCCGCGTCCACTCCGCCGCCTCGGCGGCGGCGATGAAGCGCTCGAGCATGGTCCCCTGGGCCGCCATCTGCTGGCCCAGAATGCCCTCGATGATGGCCGAGACGTCGGCCCGCTCGGACGTGTAGCGGCTCGTCAGGATCTCCTGGTCGCTGAAGACGATACCGTTGCCGACCTGGACGATCCGCTGCTTGTCGACCCCGCCGACCCCGACGTACTTGTAGACCTGGTTGTCGATCTCCCGCACTTGGGCGGGTTGCGTGATCACGTCGCTGTCGTCGCCGAGGAGCAGCACGTAGAACTTCGACGCCTGCGGCTGCACCGCCGGATCCGCACTGAACTGGAACGGCACGAGATCGCCTCGTTCGTCCCGGACGTTGGTGAGGTAGGAGTACGCCGTCTCGTCGGTGATCCAGAACTCGTCGAGCACCGTCTCGCCGACGATGCCCTCCAGGACGCGGATGATGCGGGACGGATTCCACCCAGCCGCCTCCGCCGCCGCCGTGAGATGGGCGGCGATGCGGGCCTGGGCGATCATCTGCGGGTCGAGGGTCGCGTCGAGCGTCCGCGCGACGTTGGCCACCGAGATCTCGCCCATCTCCGCGAAGCTCGCGGAGAACACCTCCGACAGGTTGACCGCGTTCGCCTCGGCCTCGTCGCGCAGGGTGGCGGCGGCGTTGTAGAGGAGGGTGGCCGACGTGGCCACGATGGTCACCGCGAGCAGCAGCGCGAGGGCGAGAAACCCCCGCACGGCGAGCCGCAGCCGCACGCGCGGCTGCGATTCCGCGCGTGGAACCGAAAGCGTGTCCTCGGCGGTACGAATAGTTGCGACTCCCATGGCGCACCCACGCCCTGATGCCTCAGGAGACACTCGATGATATCACCGTTCGGCGGCCGCACCCACTGGCAGGCCAAGCGACGTCGGCCCGTTGCGGGGGGCGGAGGCGACCTCCCGCCCCGGCGCCCTGCAGGGTTGAACCGCGCGGTCCCGGCCGGGCGCCGACCGCCCCCTGCTCGATGCCATCGGGTTGAGCGTCGACGCTCGCCGCGGGCGGAGACGGCGCCCGCGGCAGGCGGAACGACGACGCGGCCCGGTCAGTTCAGGCCGCGCCGGACGAGCAGCGGCCCGATGTCCGGCTCCGCGCCCCGGAACGCGCGGTACAGGTCGAGCGCCTCGATGCTGCCGCCCTTCGACAGCAGGGTGCTCCGGAAGTGGTCGCCGTTCTCGCGCAGCAGCCCGCCGTTCTCCTCGAACCACTCGACGGAGTCGGCGTCGAGCACCTCGCTCCAGATGTAGGAGTAGTAGCCGGCCGAGTAGCCGCTGCTCCAGATGTGCGAGAAGTAGGTGCTGCGGTAGCGCGGCGGCACGGTCGCGAGCGCGACCCCCGCCGCCTCGAGGGCGGCCGCCTCGAACGCCTCGACCCCGGCCGCGTCGGGGACCTCGTCGGCCGTGATCTG
This sequence comes from Vicinamibacterales bacterium, assembly GCA_965215105.1. Lineage (GTDB taxonomy): Bacteria > Acidobacteriota > Vicinamibacteria > Vicinamibacterales > UBA8438 > JAJEEA01. The sequence continues at coordinate 1,767,977 of OZ244051.1, read as the reverse complement.
GTGCCAGGCCATGTCGAGGAGCGAGGCCGCGAGGTACTCGGTGGTGGCGAACCCCTGGTTGAACTGCTGCGTCGCCAGCACCCGGTCGAGCAGGTCGGTCGGCATCGGCTCGCCGGTCTCGTGGTGGACGGCGTAGTTTCTCAGGACTTCGGGCCAGGTCGCCCACATCTCGTTGACCTGCGAGGGGTACTCCACGAAGTCGCGCGGCACCGACGTGCCCGCGAAGTAGGGGTAGCGCACGTCCGAGAAGAAGCCGTGCAGGGCGTGCCCGAACTCGTGGAACAACGTCGTGACCTCGTCGAAGGTCAGCAGGGTCGGCTCGCCCTCGGGCGGCTTCGGCACGTTCAGGTGGTTGCCCACCACCGGCGACGTCTCCATCAGGTGCGACTGCGACACGTACGCGTTCATCCACGCGCCGCCCCGCTTGGACGGCCGGGCGTAGAAGTCGCCGATGAACAGCCCCAGCGCCTCGCCGTCGGCGTCGAACACCTCCCAGACCCGGACGTCCGGGTGGTAGACGGGCAGCTCCGGGCGCTCCTCGAAGGTCAGCCCGTACAGCCGGGTGGCGGCGAAGAACACGCCGTTCTCGAGCACGTTGTCCATCTCGAGGTACGGCCGGAGCTGCGATGCGTCGAAGGCGTAGCGCTCCGCCCGCACCTTCTCCGTGTAGTACGACCAGTCCCACGCGGCCAGCTCGATGTCGGCGCCCTCCGCCGCGGCCATCGCCTGCAGGTCGGCCGCCTCGCGCTCCGCGTTGGCCACCGCGGGCGGGGCGAGGCTCGCGAGCCGTTCGTTGACGGCGTCCACCGTGCGGGCCGTCTGCCGCTCCAGGATGTAGGCGGCGTGGTTGGGGTAGCCGAGCATGGCCGCGCGCTCGGCCCGCAGCCGGGCCATCTCGGTGATGACCCCGCGGTTGTCGTACTCGCCGCCCTGGCTGCCGCGGGCGAGCGAGGTCCGCATGATGCGCTCGCGGAGGTCGCGGTCCTCGAGCGACGTCAGGGCCGGCTGCCCGCTCGTGTTCAGCAGCGGGATGACGTAGCGGCCTTCCAGGTCGCGCGCCTCCGCCGCCGCGACGGCGGCCGCGACCTGGCCCTCGGAGAGCCCCGCCAGCTCGTCGCGCGACTCGACCACCACGGCCGCAGCGTTCACCTCGTCGAGCACGTTCTGGGTGAACCGGCTCGACAGCGCCGCCAGCCGGGCGTTGACGGCCTGCATCCGCTCCTTCTCGGCGTCGGAGAGCCGTGCCCCGGCCCGCACGAAATCGACGTAGTACTCCCCGACGAGCCGCCGCGACTCGTCGTCGAGGCCGAGCGCGTCCCGCTGCTCGTACAGCGCCTCGACCCGCGCGAACAGGCCGGCGTCGAGCAGCATGCGGTCGGTGTGGGCGGCCAGGCGGGGCGCCATCTCGTTGCGGATCGCGTTGATGGCGTCGTTGGTGTCGGCGCTGGAGAGCGCGAAGAACGTCGCCGCGACGCGGTTCAGCAACTGGCCCGAGCGCTCGAGGGCCACGATGGTGTTCTCGAACGTCGGGGGCTCCGAGGCCCCGGCGATCGCCTCGATCTCGGCGATCTGGTCGGCCATGCCCCGCTCGAACGCCGGCGCGTAGTGCTCGTCGTCGATGCGGTCGAACGGCGGAAGCTGATGGGGCAGCGGGCTCTCGGCGAAGAACGGGTTGTCGGCCATCTCGTCCTGTGCGGCTGTGGTCGGGGCGTTTGCGATGGCGAGCGCCAGTGCCAGACCGGCCGCCGCCGCTCCCGTGTACTTCGATGTCATGGTCGGATCCTCCCGGCGAGAAGCGATTGCTCGACCCTGAACCATATCAGCTTTTCCCGGCTCGTTCTCGCACCGTCCGCCCAGTGCAGGATGCTCCGCATTTGTCGACTCGTTCCCGCACCGCCCGTCTTGGCGTAGGATGGCGGCGTCATGCAGAATCCGACTCCGGTGGTGGAGCTCCAGGCCGGTTCGACGCGGCTCGCGGTGGCGCCCGAGATCGGCGGGTCCGTCACGCGGTACGCCTCGGAGCGGGCCGGACGAACCGTCGAGTGGATGCGACCGGCGTCCCCCGACGCCCTCGCCGCGCGGTCCGCCGGCGGGACGTCGAGCTTTCCGCTGGTGCCGTTCTCGAACCGCATCCGCGACGCCCGGTTCCGCTTCCGCGGGCGCGAGGTCCGGCTCGCGAGGAACTTCCCGCCCGAGCCGCACGCCATCCACGGCCACGGCTGGCGGGCGCCGTGGGCCGTCGTCGACCGGGCCGACGCGCGGCTGACGTTGGAGTACCGCCACCCGGCCGGCGACTGGCCCTGGGCCTACGCGGCGCAGCAGACCTTCGACCTCAGCGCCGAGCGCCTGCGCGTCCGGTTCGCGGTCACCAACGAGGCCACGGACCCGATGCCCGTCGGCTTCGGCCTCCACCCCTACTTCGTCCGGACCCCGCGGGCGCTCGTGCGCGCCGACGTCGGCCCCATGTGGGAGGCCGACGAGAACGTCATGCCGGTCCGCATCGTGCCCCCGCCCCCGCAACTCCTCCTCCGCGGGGCCGGTCTCGACCCCGACGTCACCGCCCTCGACAACAACTTCACCCGCTTCGGCGGGCGCGCGCTCATCGAGTGGCCGGAGTGGCCGGCGCGGCTGCGCATCGACGCCGACCCCGTCTACGCCTGCCTCGTCGTCTACACCCCGCCCGGCCGCGACTTCTTCTGCGTCGAGCCCGCCACCAACTGCATCGACGGGTTCAACATGGCCGACGGCGGCCGCACCGACACCGGCCTCATCGTGCTCGACCCCGGCGACACCGCCGCCGGCGACGTGACGTTCACGCCCGAGCTGGCGTAGGACGGGCGAATGGCGGTTGCAGCGGCGCCGGGGATGCTGGGCTTGGTGTCATGACAATCGGCAACACTGTCGTCGGTTGTCATGACAACGAGCGACGCCGACGGTCGATGGCTTCGTCCCCGGGGGGAGAGACGGTGCCACGTGACGGCAGGCCGGTGTCGCTGCCGGGCAGGTTCAGGAGGAGAAGAGGTCTTCCAGATCCAGGCCGAACCCCGGCAGCAGGGACGAGCGCTACGCCTGTTCCCGGTGGAGGTCTGCGCAACTGCCAGCGCGCGGCCGTGAACTTGAAGACGGGCTGCGCGGTGGACACGTCTCGCTCTCTGTCTCGCCATCCTCAGCGACTGTGAGAATCATATGCCGCTTCGCCGAGCCCGGGTGACTCTCGGTCCGAGCAGGTTGTCGGCGCCGCGAGGCGGCGGAGGTAATCCCCCCGGAATCAGACCGCCTCCGACTCACTCCGCCGTCAGCTCGTCGTACACGCCCTGGATCCGCACCGGGGCGAGCGGCCAGTCGAGGTCGGCGGTGTCGACGCGGGAGGCGATGTCGTCCCTGGTCGCGCCGGCCGCGATCTCGGCGCGGACGCGGTCGAGGAGGGTCTCGAGCTTCGCGCGGAAGGTGCGGACGTCGTCCTTGGCGAGGATCCCGCCGTGCCCCGGGATCACCGTGTCGAAGTCGAGGGCGAGGAGGCCGGTGAGGGTGGCCGGCCACTCGGCGGCGCTGCCGCCGTTGCCGTAGTCCCAGAACGGGGCGAGGGTGCTGCCGTCGAGGCGCTGGCCGTGGATGAACAGGTCGCCGGTGTGCACGGTGCGCAGGTCGGGGAAGTAGATGACGGCGTCGCCGTCGGTGTGGCCGCGGCCGAAGTGGAAGGCCTGCGCCTCGGCGCCGCCGAGGAAGACGGCGGTCTCGTCGGCGAAGGTCACCCGCGGAGCGCCGGGCTGGTCGTTGCGGACGATGTTGGCGCGGGCGTTGCGGTGGGCGATGACCTCGGCCGAGCGCATGAAGTCGGCGTTGCTGCCGGCGTGGTCGCCGTGGTGGTGGGTGTTCAGCACGTAGCGGATGGGCTGGTCGGTGACGCTGGCGACCTGGGCGGTGATGAAGTCGAAGCTGTAGGGGAACTTGTTGTCGACGATGATGACGCCCTCGTCGGTCACCCGGACCGCGACGTTGCCGCCGGACTGGCCGCCGTCGAAGCCCGGGAGGAGGTAGAGGCCGTCCATGACCTCGCGTATCTGCAGCCGGGCCTCCTGCTCGGGGGTGAACGTCGGGCGCTGCTGCCCGGCCGTGAAGACGAGTCCGGTGCCGAGGGTGAGAATCGCCGCCGACAGGCCGAGTCGTTGCCATGCGCGCATCGAGCTGTCTCCGTTTCTTCGCAAGAGGGGAACCGGGCCGCCGCCGGCGCCCGCGCGGCGGGGAAAGGGGACCGCCAGACCGGAGCCCCCCGGCCGCCCGCGACGGCCGGGGGGTGATTCGACGCCTTGCCGTCGGGCGCGATCTCACGCCCGCGGGCTCGCTCAGGAACTCCGGTGGGCGTCCCACCGTCGGTCCGGTGCCGGTCACGCCGGTTGACGACTCGACTCCAGCCCGGCCTTCGCAACCGACGGCAGTTTTGGCGCCCGCGTGTCGCTCACTCCACGATGACCACGCCCCACGGGCGCACGCCGACCTCGACCGTCGCGACGACCTCCAGGGTCTCGGTGTCGACGACCGAGACGTCGTTCCCCGGGCCGTTCGCGGTGTAGAGGTAGCGCCCGTCCGGCGTGAGGTCGATGCCCCAGGGCCGCTCGCCGACCTCCACCTGGGTGATCGGCTCGTTGGTGGCGGTGTCGATGACCGCCACCGTGCGCCCGCGGCCGGTCGAGACGTAGAGCCGCGACCCGTCGGGCGAGACCTTGGCGTCCATCGGCCGCACCATCTCGCCGGTCAGCTCGATGGTCGCGATGACCGAGTGGTCGGCGGTGTCGACGACCGACACGGTGCTGCCGTTCTCGGCCGTGACGTAGGCGCGGGTGCTGTCGGGCGAGAACGCCGACGAGCGCGGCCGGGCCCCGACGTCGAACACCGCCGCCACGTCGTGCGCCTCGGTGTCGATGACCGAGACCTGGTTGTCGTTCTCCGACGTGACGTAGACCCACCGGCCGTCGGGGCTGCGGGTCACGCCCTCGGGCTCGCCCCCGACCGGGAGCTGGGCGAGGATCTCGCCGCTCTCGATGTCGACGATGCTCGCGAGCGCCGCGTCCTCGTTCGCGACGAAGACCCGCGTGCCGTCCAGGCTCACCGCCACCTGCTCGGGGTCGGTGCCCGCGTTCAGCACGTTCACCACCTCGCCCGCGGCGATGTCCACGATGCCGATGCCGTCGGCCGAGCGGTCGGGGGGCGGCAGCGTCGACTCGTCGACCCCCGGCGGGGCCGGCGGCGAGCCGCTGAGGGCGACGAACAGGCGCTCGCCGGCCGGGTCGACCTTGATGCCCCGCGGGCGCTTGCCGAGGGGGATGGTCGCCATCACCTCGTGGGTGCCGCCCGCGATGACCGTCAGGTCGCCCGATGTCTCGTTGGTGACGAACGCGCGGTAGGGCGGCGGGGCGGCGGCTTCCTCCGCCGGCGGGTCGGCGGCCGGTTCGGCGCCGCCGCAGGCTTGCAGGAGCAGCAGGGGGACGGCGAGCGCGCGAGGGTCGGGGAATCTCATGACAGGCTCCTCACCAAGGGCGTTGACACGATCTTGCCGCCGTGCGCCGAGCGCGGGGAACCGCGGAGACGGGGCTGCGCTCGGGCATGGTCGGCAACCTGGTAACGATCACGCTTCCTGAGACGCGGACGGCGAAGACTCGTCGGTCTCCAGGCCCACGCGCGGGGGCGGCGGCGCGGCGGCCGTCACCGCCTCGCTGGCGACCTCCATGACGACGCGGCTGTAGGCGCCGGGGTCGGGCAGGGTGCCGCCCTCGGCGAGAATCGCCTGCCCGTGCAGAAGCTGGGCGTAGGTCTTCAGCTTGAGCGACTGCGCGTTCTCGCCGTGGATGGCCGCGAGCCGCGCGATGAACGGGTGGCCGGGGTTGATCTCGAGGATGCGCTTCGTCCGGGGCGGGTCCTGCCCGAGCTGGCGCATCATCTGCTCGAGCTGCGGGCTCAGGTCGTCCTGGTCGCCGACCAGGCACGCCGGGCTGTCGGTGAGCCGTCCCGAGACCCGCACCTCCTTCACGTCGTCCTGCAGGTGCGTGCGCAGGGTCTGCAGCAGGCCGTCGAGCTGGGGCCGTTCCGCCGCGTCCTTCTTCCCGTCCTCGGCGTCGGCGGCCCCGAGGTCGACCTCGCCCTTGCTCACCGAGACGAACTTCCTGTCCTGGAAGGTGAGCTCGCGTTCCAGCCAGAACTCGTCGACGGGGTCGGCGAAGAACAGCACCTCGATGCCCTGGCGGGCGAACGACTCGAGGTGCGGCGACTGGCGCACCGCGTCGAGCGAGGTCCCGCCCAGGTAGTAGATGTGCTCCTGGCCGTCCTTCATCCGCTCGACGTAGTCGGCGAGCGAGGTCGGCTCGTCGCCGTGGGTGGTCGCGCACAGGACGAGGTCGAGCAGCCGGTCGCGGTGCTCGCCGTCGGTCGCGAGCCCCTCCTTGAGGACGGCGCCGAACTCGCGCCAGAACGTGCGCATCGCCTCCGGCTTGTCCTTGCGCAGCTTGCCTATCGCCTCCAGCGTCTTCTTGATCGCGAAGTTGCGGATCGACTTGACCTGACGGTCGTGCTGCAGGATCTCGCGCGACACGTTCAGCGAGAGGTCCTCGCAGTCGATGACCCCCTTCAGGAAGCGCAGCCACTCGGGCAGCAGCGCCTTCCAGTCGTCCATGATGTGGACGCGCTTCACGTAGAGCTGCACGCCCTTGGTGATGCGCTCGCGGTGGTACAGGTCGAACGGGGCCTTCGGCGGGATGAACAGCAGGATGCGGGCGTTGAACGCGCCCTCCATCGCGGCCGGTATGGTGGCCAGCGGGTCGTGCCAGTCGTGGGAGAGGTGGCGGTAGAACTCGTTGTACTCGGCGTCGCCGACCTCGCTCCGCGACCGGGTCCAGATGGCCTTCATCGAGTTGAAGGTCTCGTCCTCGACCACCGTCTTCGGCAGCACGCCCTTCACGGGCTGGCCGGTGTTGTCGAGGATCGGCTCCTGGCGCTCGACCTTCATGCGGATCGGGTGGGCCACGAAGTCGGAGTGCTTCTTGACGATCTCGCGCAGCACGAAGGCGTCGGCGTAGTCGCGCCGCCCGTCCTCCTCGTCGGCCGGCTTGAGGTGCAGCTCGACGGTGGTGCCGGCCTGGGGCCGCGCCGCCTCGTCGAGGGTGTAGGTGCCGTCGCCGGTCGACTCCCATCGGGTGGCGGTGTCGGCGCCGGCGCGGCGGGTGGTGAGGACGACCCGGTCGGCGACCATGAACGTCGAGTAGAAGCCGACGCCGAACTGCCCGATGAGGTCGGCGGTCGCCGCCGCCGTCCCCTCGTCGCCGGCCCCCTGCTTCGCCTTCAGCGCGTCGAGGAACTCCCGGCTGCCGGAGCGCGCGATGGTGCCGATGTCGCGCACCACCTCTTCGCGAGTCATCCCGATGCCGTTGTCGGCGATGGAGAGGGTGCGCGCCTCCTTGTCGGACTCGAGCCTGATCTCGAGGTCGCCCTCCGGCAGGAGCTTCGGGTCCGACAGCCCCTCGATGCGCAGCCTGTCGAGGGCGTCCGAACCGTTCGAGACCAGCTCGCGGAGAAAGATGTCCTTCTGCGAGTAGAGCGAATGGACCATCAGGTTCAGGAGCTCCTGAACCTCGGCGGTGAAGGTGTGCTTCTCGGTGCTCATCGTCGTCGTGTGTGCGTTCTCGATCCTCGCCGGACGATCACGCGTCCGGGGGGCGTGGCTCCGTTGCGGCGTTCGGCTCTGGGGCCGCTACGGCCGGGGCGTATCGGCGGCCAGCGCCTGGCGTTCCCAGGGGGCGAGGTCCACCTGCCGGCGCGCGCCGGCGGCCGGGTCCGCGCCGAGCTCCCCGAGCAGCGTCACGAGGTGCGGATGCCGGTTGAACGTGTTGGGATAGAACACGCCCTGGGCGATCGACAGCGCCGTCCAGCCGGTCCCGTTCACGGCGTCGAGGTCGGCCCCCTTGTCGTGCAGGAAGCGCACGATGCCGTCCGCGCCCCGATGGATGGCGCCATGCAGCGCGGTGTCGCCGTTGCCGTCCACCGCGTTCACGTCGTTCCCCAGCGCCCAAGCCAGCTCGACCGCGGCCAGGGCTTCCTCGTTGGTCCCGGGGTTCTCGCCGATCTTCCAGATGCCGACTCCCGCCGCCGCCATCATCGCGGTCGCGCCGTTGGCCGTGGTCAGGTTCGGGTCGGCCCCGAGGCTCGCGAGCAGCCGCATCATCGGGACGTCGGCGGCCTTGGCGGCGAGCAGGAACGGCGTCGCCCCCACCCGGTCGAGCATGTTGCGGTTGCCGTCGCGGGGCTCCGCCGTCTGGCCCAGGTTCGGGTCGGCGCCGTGCGCGATCAGGATGCGCGCCATGTCGAGGCCGTCGAGCCGGCCCAGGGGGACGGGGAACGGGGGGTTGCGCCCGAGGTTCGGCCGTCGCGTCCACACCACCTGGTGCAGCGCCGTCCAGCCCTGCCCGCGCGCGTCGGGGTCGGCGCCGGCGGCTAGCAGCGTCGCTGCGATCTCGTACTGCGCGTTGTACACGGCCATGCCGAGGGCGCTGGTGCCGTCGGGCAGGGTGTCGTCGGGGTCGGCCCCCGCCGCGAGCAGCGCGTCGAGGGCCCCGAGGCTGCCTTCGCGCGCCGCGAACAGCAGCGGCGTGAAACCGCCTCCGGACCGGGCGTGCACGTCGGCCCCGGCCGCGAGCAGCGCCGCCGCCGCTTCCGGCTGGTCCTGCGACGCCGTCCACATCAGGGCGGTCTGGCCCCGCCAGCCCTCGACCGCGTCGACCTCGGCGCCGTGCTCCAGAAGGACCTCGACGGCGGGCACGACGCCGCCGCGCGCGGCCGTCATCAGCGGGGTCTCGCCCTCGCCCGACGCCCGGTTCGGGTCGGCGCCGGCCTCCAGCAGCATGCCCAGCATGTCGGCGCTGCCGTTGGTGGCGGCGAGGGCGAGGGGCGCGATGCCGTAGCGGGTGACCGCGTCCGCCTCGGCGCCGGCTTCCAGCAGCCGCGCGGCTGCATCGAGGTCGTCGTTGTGCGCCGCCCAGTGCAGCGCGGTGGTCCCGTCCGGCTCGACCGCTCCGGCGTAGGCGCCCCCATCGAGGAGGGTCCGGACCTCGGCTGAGTCACCGGCCTTCACCGCCTCGATCAGGGGCACGCGGGGCGGCTGCGCCGCGCCCGCCGCCGCGGACGCCGCCACGAGCGCGACGGCGAGCCAGCGCGCAGAACGGAGTGCCGGTTGCCTGTGCGTCATCTGCGTCGTCTCTCCGCCCATCCGCATCTACACCGTCAGCGGCTCCAGCGGCAGCCGTCCCGTGCTGTCGCCGAGCTGCTCCGGCTTCACGACCCCCGCCTTGTCCAGCATCGCCAGCAGCAGGTTGGTCATCGGCGTATCGGTCGGGTAGCGCACGTGCCGGCCGCCCTTGAGCTGCCCGGCCCCGCCGCCGGCGAGAATCAGCGGCAGGTCGATGTGCGAGTGCTGGTCGCCGTCGCTGATGCCGCCGCCGTACAGGATGAGGGACTGGTCGAGCAGCGACCCGTCGCCGTCCTGCGTCGCGTGCAGCGACTGCAGGAACCCCGACAGCAGGTCGACGTGGTACGTGTTGATCTTGGCGTACTGCTCGAGCCGGCCGGGGTCGAGCTGGTGGTGCGACACCGCGTGGTGCGCGTCGGGCACCCCCACCTCGGGGTAGCTCTGGGCGGTCTGCTCGCGGCCGATCAGGTACGTGAACACGCGCGTCACGTCGGCCTGGAACGCGAGGCGCTGGAGGTCGAACATCAGCCGGGCGTGCTCGGTGAACGAGTCGGGAATGCCCACCGGCCGCGCGAGGTTCTCGGGCAGGTCGCCGTCGCCGGCCTGCGCCTCGACCCGCTGGATGCGGCGCTCGATCTCGCGGACGGCGTCGAGGTACTGGCGGGCCCGCCGCCGGTCGCCGGCCCCGAGGCGCTTCTCGAGCCGCGCCATGTCGTCGCGCACCGCGTCGAGGATGCTGCGGTCCTCGCGCAGGCGCGCCGCGCGCTCGGCGCTCGTGCCGCCCTCGCCGAACAGCCGCTCGAACACCACCCGCGGGTTGTGCTCCATCGGCAGCGGGGTGGTCGGCGTGCGCCACGCGATGGTGTTCGTGTAGACGCAACTGTAGCCGTTGTCGCAGTTGCCGACGACGAAGCTGTTCTCGAGCGAGATCTCGAGCGACGGCAGCGGGGTGTCCTGGCCCAGCGCGGCGGCCGCGATCTGGTCGGCGGTGGTGCCGGCGCGGACGTCCGCGCCCTCGGTGCGCTTGGGGTGCACGCCGTTCAGCCAGACCCCGCTGGCCCGCGAGTGCTCGCCGTTGCCGTCGCCCCACGCCTCGGCCTGCCGGTGGGCGAGGCCGGTGGGGATGACCACGTGCTCCTTGACGGGGGCCAGCGGACTCAGGATCGGCGACAGCTCGAGGGGGCCGTCGGCGGTCGGGGTCCACTGCGACATGTTGGCCCCGTTCGGGATGTAGATGAAGCCGAGCCGCTTCGTCGGACGCGCCGCGGTGCGGGCGAGCGCGGTGGCCGCGGGCACCATGGCGTCGAGCAGGGGCAGGGCGAGCGCGGCGCCGGCGCCTCGGAGAAACGTGCGGCGGGGCAGCGACATCTTCGTGATGATCATGACTCCGTGCTCCTCATCCGGAATGGGGGGCTCTCGACGACGCCCAGGATGAGCGTCGTCAGGCGGTAGCCGTCGCGGGCCGCGGCGCGGGTGATGGCGCGCACCGCCGGCGCGTCGTAGTGCTCGACGCCGCGGCCGATGGCATAGGTCAGCAGCTTCTCGGTGACGGTGGTGACGAAGCGGTCGGGGTGGGCGAGCAGCGCCGCCTTCAGGCCGGCCGGCCCGTCGAAGACGGTGCCGTCGGGCATCACGCCGGTCAGGTCCATCGGGACCCGGGTCTCGTTCGCGGTGCGCCGGCGGCCGATGGCGTCGAACGGCTCGAGGGCGAGGCCCAGGGGGTCCATCACCCGGTGGCAGCTCGCGCACACCGGGTTGGCCCGGTGCTGCTCCATCGCCTCGCGCATGGTCAGGGTGCGCCCGGCGGTGGTGGCCTCCAGGGCCGGGACGTCCGCGGGGGGCGGCGGGGGCGGCGTGCCGAGGATGTTCTCGAGCACCCACTTGCCGCGCACCACCGGCGACGTGCGGTTGGCGTGCGAGGTCACGGTCAGGATGCTGCCGTGACCGAGCAGGCCGCCCCGCCCCGGATCGTCGAGCGTGACCCGCCGGAAGTGGCTGCCGCGCACGTTCGGGATGCCGTAGTGCACCGCGAGCCGCTCGTTGAGGAACGTGTAGTCGGCCGAGAGCAGCTCGACGACGCTGCGGTCCTCGCGCAGGATCGCGTCGAACAGCATCTCGGTCTCGCGCCGGAACCCCTGCCGCAGGTCCTCGCCGAAGTCGGGGAAGAGGTCCTCGTCGGGCTGCACCGCCGCGGCGTTGCGCAGGCTGAGCCACTGCCCCGCGAAGTTGGTGACGAGCGCCTGCGCCCGCGGGTCGGCGAGCATGCGCCGGGTCTGGGCCTTGAGCACGGCGGGGTCGCGGAGCTCGCCGCGGACGGCGGCGTCGAGGAGCTCGTCGTCGGGAATGCTGCTCCACAGGAAGAACGACAGGCGCGAGGCCAGCTCCAGGTCGCCGAGCGCGTAGGCGGCGCCGGGCGGCAGATCCGGCGGGTCCTCGACGATGCGGAACAGGAACTCGGGGCTGACGAGCAGGCGCCGCAGGGCGAGCTCGATGCCGCCGTCGAACCCGCCGGTCGCCACGCCCCGCTCGTAGAAGTCGAGCAGCCGGTCGACGTCCTCGCCGGTGACCGGCCGGCGGAACGCGCGCCGGGCGAGGCCCGACAGGATGTCGGCCGCACAGGCGGCGGCCGAGGCGGCGTCGCTCCCCGGCTCGCAGGTGAAGATGCGCGCCCGGCTCGGGGTGTCGACGAGGGGGCGCGTGCCCCGCGACTCGAACGGGCCGGCGATGGTGAGCCGTTCGAGATACGGCTGGTAGCGCGAGTCGGCGCCCGACCCCTCGCCGGTGAACGGCCGCTTGTACAGCTTTCGCGTCCGCTCCGGCTCGGCCAGGGTCTTGCGCAGGAAGGCGGCCCCGACGCGGTGGGGGCCGGCGCCGACCCGCACGCGGACCTCGCGCGCGTCCGCCTCGGCGTACTGGCTGCGGCGCTGGCCCGGCTCGAGGGCGCGGCCGACCGTGAACACCTCGAGGCGCTCGCCGTCGAGGGTCAGCTCGAGCTCGTGGGGCTCGATGAAGAGGGGGCCGTCGGGGACGACCGAGATCACGTACTCGGCGTCCTCGGGGAAGTTGAAGTCGACGATCAGGCCCCCGCGGGTGCCGAACGGCAGCCCCGCGACGTGGCCGTCCTGCCCCTGGTCGGAGGGGACGCGGAACGTCTCGGCGATCGGCGAGGGCACCGGCGACCCGACCGCGAGCCGGCTGATCTTCCGCGCCGCCGCGAGATAGCGCTCCATGAGGGTCGGCGAGACCCCCAGCACCCCGGCGATGTTGTCGAAGCCGTAGCTGGTGTCGTCGGCCGGCAGGAGGTCGCTCACGTCGACGTCGAGGTCGAGGAGGTCGCGGACGACGTTGCGGTACTCGACGCGGCTCAGCCGGTGCAGCGCCTCGGTGCGCCCCGGCCGCAGGTCGGCGGCGGCGGCGCGGTCGAGCTCGGTCTCGAGCCAGGCGCGGAAGCCGTCGTAGGCGGCCGGCTCGGGCCGGGGCCGCGGCTGCGGCGGCATCGCGCCGGCCCGCAGCTTGGCGACCACCTTCTCCCAGACCGCGGCGTCGCCCGCGACGTTCGTCAGGTCCATCGCCTCGAGCGACAGCCCGCCGGTCTCGAGCCGGTCGTTGTGGCAGGCGACGCAGTAGCGGTCGAGGAGTCGGTCGTGGCCGTCGGCAGGTGCGCCGGACTGTCCCGCGGCCGGCTGCCCGGCGCCCGCCGTCGCGCAGATCAGCGCGGTCCCGACGGCGGCGCCGATGACCCGGAATCCAGACATGGACCGTGGTTCCTTTCGTTGGAACGAGCTGCGGGTGCACACTGCGATAGCATATTTTGGGCCTTGGGCGCGCGGGGTGTCAATCGGTCGCCGGCGTGGGGCGCCGGCTCGTGCAGCCCGGACGGGGAAGCCCCGGACCCGCGGAACCGCCGCCACGGACATCGAGGGCCGGCCGGCGACCGACTCGACGCGACGGCACCGATGCGGGCCGCGACGGGACGGGGCGGGAGGGGTCCGCCTGCGTCCCGACGGTTGTCCGATACGCCGGGAGGACCGTACTGCATGTAAGCTGTCCAAGCCGCCGCTCCGTCCGCGCGGGAGCGCGGGGTTCAGGTCGGCGGCAGGACGGGGATGCTCGTCGGGGCAGTCGAATGGCGCAGGGCGCTGCCGGCTCTGTCGGAGGTTGTTGACAAGGACGGCGCGATCGGTAACAACGCACGATGGCGCGAGGCGCGGCGCCCCGCGACCGGAAGCTGAGAGGCACGCATGAAGCGATATCCGCTCGTCGTCGTCAGCCTGCTGCTGGCGCTGGCCGCGTCCGCGCCCGTCGGGGCGCAATGGGCGCAGTTCCGCGGTCCGAACGCCGGCGACGTCGGCGACGATCCCGCGCTGCCGGACACCTGGAGCGAGACCGAGAACGTCGTCTGGAAGATCGATCTCCCGGGGCTGAGCTGGAGCTCGCCGGTCGTCTGGGAGGACACCATCTTCGTCACCTCCGCCATCAGCGCCGGCGACGAGGTCGAGCCCATCCCCGGGCTCTACGACCCCGGCGACGACAACGGGGCGACCCGCTCGTCCGAGGTCCACCGCTGGGTGGTCTGGAACATCGACTTCCACACCGGCGCCGTCCGGTGGGAGCGCGAGCTGCACCGCGCCGCGCCCGAGATCGCGCGGCACATCAAGAACAGCTTCGCGTCGGAGACCCCGGTCACCGACGGCCGCCGCGTCTACGTCTACTTCGGGACCGCCGGCGTCGTCGCCGCCCTGAACATGAGCGGCGAGACGGTCTGGTACACCGAGCTGGGGGCGTACGAGACCACCGGGGGGTTCGGGTCGGCCGCGTCCCCCACGCTGCACGGCGACCGGCTCTACGTCGTCAACGACAACGTGACCCGCTCGTTCATGGTCGCCCTCGACCGGGACACCGGGGCCGAGGTCTGGCGGGTCGAGCGGGACGAGCGCGGGCAAAACTGGGCGACCCCGTTCGTCTGGGAGAACGAGCTGCGGACCGAGATCGTGACCGCGGGCACCCAGGGGGTCCGCTCCTACGACCTCGACGGCAACCTGCTGTGGGAGATCCACGGCATGTCGGGGCTGACGGTGCCGACGCCGTTCTCGCGCCACGGGCTGCTCTACATCGGCTCGGGCTATCCCGGCGGCGGCCTGCGCCCCGTCTACGTGGTCAGGCCGGGCGCGTCGGGCGACATCTCCATCTGGTCGGCCGACGACATGCGGACCGGGCTCAACTTCGGCTTCCCCGGCGTCAAGGCGTCGTCCGACGACGTCGCCTGGGCCTATCCGCTGCTGGGCACCTACAACACGTCGGCCCTGGTCTACGGCGACCAGTACTACACGCTGCTCGACCGGGGGTTCCTCGTCGCCCACGACGCCCGCACCGGCGACGAGGTCTACGGCCGCCGGCGGCTCGAGATCGGCAACGGGTTCACGGCGTCGCCGTGGGCGTACAATGACCGGATATTCCTGCTCAGCGAGGACGGCGAGACGTTCGTCGTCCGGGCGGGACCCGAGTTCGAGATTCTGCACACCAATCCGCTCAACGAGATGACGCTCGCGACGCCGGCGGTGGCGAACGGCAGCCTCATCCTGCGGACCCGGACGAAGCTCTATCGGATTGCAGAAGGGGGGCAGCCGTGAAGAGGAACGTGAACGCGGTCGAGGCGGCCGGCGGGCCGGCGCTGGCGCCGGCGCGGCTGGCGGGGGTGCTGGCTCTCGCGGCGCTGGCGGGGCTGGCGTCGATGCCGGCCGCCGCCCAGACCGTCACCCTGACGAAGGTCGGCGAGATACCCGGCCCGGCCGAGCACATCCGGGTGCAGGGCGACCACGCGTATGTCTCCCACCACTCGTCGTTCACCGTCTGGGACGTCTCGGACCCGGCCGCGCCGGTGCGGATGGGCGCGACCGAGCTGCCCCAGGAGATCTGGGGGTTCCGGGTCCGCGGCGACCGGGCCTACGTGGGCGCCAACTTCTTCGGGGTGGCTATCGTCGACGTCTCCGACCCCGCGGCGCCGACGGTGCTGGGCAACCACGAGACCCTCGGGCAGACCAAGATCGGCGCGGTGTACGAGAACCGGGTGGTGCTGATCGACCACATGGAGGGCATGGTGCTCGTCGACGCGACGGACGAATCGGCGCCGACGGGGGCCGGCTCGTTCTTCCTCGACGGCTATGCGCGCGACGTGGTGACCTCGGGGCCCATGGCCTACGCGACCGACTCGCCGACCGGCCTCTATGTCTTCGACCTGTCGGCGCCGGGGCCGCCCGAGCCCGTCGGCATCCTGCACGCTCCAGCCGCGCCCCGCGCCATCGAGGTGCAGCGCGAGGTCGGCGAGGTGTCCGGCCTCCTCGCGGGGGCGGGCGGCGGCCACCTCCAGATCTACGACGCCTCGGACCCGACGCGCCCGGTGCGGGCCGCGACCTTCGAGACGCCGGGGCGCGCGTCGCGGGTGGCCTTCTCGGGCTCGCTCGTCTTCGTGGCCGACGCCGAGGCCGGCGTCGCCGTCGTCGACATCTCCGACCCGTCGGCGCCAGCGCCGGCCGGGACCCTTCGGACCGACGAGCCGGCCCGCGACGTCGCCGCGACCGATACCCACGTCTTCGTGGTCGTCGGGGTGGGCGAGCGCCAGGAGGGCGAGACCGCCGTTCACATCTTCAGCCGTTCGTCGTGACGGCGTCTCACCGTGTCGCCACGCGGCGGCGGGGACGGGCTCGCGCCGCAGTGTCCGAGGTGACGCCCGCATGGACCCGCTCCTGACCCCCGACGAACGCGAGCTGGTGCACGAGCAGCGGGCGCTGTTCGACGCCAGCCGCGCCCTGCTCGCCGACCTCGACCTCGTGCCGGGCGACGTCGACGCGTTGGAGGCGATGCGGCGGCGTCTCGACGAGCTCTTCCTGATCATGGTGGTCGGCGAGTTCAACGCCGGCAAGTCCACGTTCCTGAACGCCGTCCTCGGGGCCGACGCCCTCGAGACCGGCGAGCTGCCCACGACCCGGTCGGTGCACCTGCTGCGCCACGGCGCCATCGAGTCGGTGCGGGAGACCGAGCCGCGCCTCCTCGTCCACGAGCTGCCGGTCGAGGTGCTGCAGGAGCTGAACATCGTCGACACCCCCGGCACGAACTCGATGCAGCGCGAAGAGCAGTTGCTGACCGAGGGCTTCGTGCCGCGCGCCGACATCGTCTTCTTCGTCACCTCGCTGCTGCGCCCGTACTCGGCGAGCGAGCACGACTTCCTCAAGCTCATCCTGAGCTGGGGCAAGCACGTCGTGTTCATCGTCAACCAGGTCGATCTGGCGTCCGGGCCCGACCACGCGGCGCGGGTGAAGCGCTACGTGCAGCAGCAGGCGAAGGAGGCGCTGGGCGAGGAGCCGCCGCTGTTCGCCATCAGCGCCCGCGGGGTCGTGAGCGAGCGCACGTCCGGCGAGCCGCTGTCCGACCTCGACGAGTGGGCCGCCTTCACCGCGTTCTTCCGCTCGACCCTCCGCGACCGCGACCGCGTCCGGCTGAAGCTGACGGCGCCGCTGAAGAGCCTCACCCCGGTGCTCGCCCGCCAGGCCGACGCCCTCGCCGAGCGGCTGCGGCTCGTGCACGGCGACCACTCCGCCCTCGCGTCGATCCTCACCGAGGTCGACGCCTACGAGACGCGGATGCGGGACGACGTCTCGCGCTACCAGTCGCAGATCACCAACATCCTGTGGCAGCTCGACCGGCGTGGCCAGCGGTTCTTCGACGAGCTCGTGCGGCTGTCCAACATCATGCGCCTGCGCGACAAGGACGTCGTCGAGAACCGGTTCCGCAACGAGGTCGTCGCCGACGCGCCGCAGCGCATCGAAGAGGAGGTGCAGGCGCTCATCGACTGGCTGGTGCGGCAGAACCTCGCGATGTGGGAGAAGGCGGACGGCCTGCTGCGCCAGCGGCGCGAGGCCCTGCGCGATGCGGCCGGGCGCACCCGCTTCGTCAGCCCGCAGTACGTCTACAACCGCGAGGAGATCTTCACCCGGCTCGCGCAGCCGGTGCGGCGGCGGCTCGCGCTCTTCGACGCGCAACGCGAGGCGGACGAGGTCGTGGCGGCGGTGAACGCGGCCATCGCCAAGACGTTCGGGGTCCAGGCCGTGGTCATCGGCCTCGGGGCGGCCCTGACCGCCGCGTTCACCACCCTCGGGCTCGACGTCACGGGCACCGTCGGCGCGACCCTGCTCGTCGCCTCCGGCCTGTTCATCCTGCCCCAGCGCCGGGCGCGGCTGAAGCGCGAGCTCGCGGGCAAGGTCGAGACCCTGCGCGTCGAGCTCGCCCAGACCCTGGAGGCGCGGTTCCAGGAGCAGCTCCGCGACTACGTCGAGCAGTTGCGCGAGACGTTCGCGCCGGAGCTGGAGAGCACCAAGGCGCAGGTGCTGCGCCTGCGCAACGCCGGCGCGACGCTCGAGGCGCGGCAAGAGGAGTGCGCCGCGCTGCTGGCGCGTATCGAGGGCCGGGGCAACGCAGTGCAGGGTCTGGCGGCCTCGGCGCCGGCTCAGGCCGCCTCGACCCTCTCGAAGACCGGCGAAGGCGCCGTCGGGAAGGCCTCGGTGTAGGGGTATGGCTCGTCAGCCGGACCGCTCGCGAAGCATCGCTTCCAGTTCCGCCACCCGTGCTTCAGCGGCCAGGCGGCCCTCGGCCTCTTCGTCGTGGCTGCGCAGATCGCTGCCGGTCGCCGGGTCCCGGAAGCGCAGCTCGCGCCCGGGCGCGGCCCGCAGCTCCAGGTCCAGGGTCTCGCTGCGGAGCGTCAACGTGCCGTCGAGCGCCGTCAACGCCGGTTGACGGACGTAGCCCGACGGCGTCAGCCGCTCGCCCTCGAGCCGCGCCGGCAGGTGCTCTCCGGCCGGGTCGTACCGGCAGTACTCCCGCACGCCGAGCCGGGCGTACACCGACCGCTTCCGCCCGAGGTCGTCCCGCCACGTGCTCGGCGAGGCCACCTCGAGGACGAAAGCCGGCGCCCGCCGTTCTTCCCACAGCTTGTAGTTGGGCCGTTCGCGCTTCTCGACGCCGAAGACCACGAAGACGTCCGGGGCGATCGACACGCGTGGGTTGCCTTCCTTGTAGTAGATCAGCAGGTCGCCGGAAACGTACACGTCGCGGCGGTCCCTGAAGTGGCGGGTCAGCGCGCCGATGCCGTACATGATGGCGTTGCGCTGGGCGTCGTTCTCCGCCATCGGTTTGCCGTCCGAGCTCGGGTAGTGGATCGGGACGGCGGCAGGTGCGGGTCGGGTCATGGTCGGACCTCCCGGTGGCGCGGCAGCACGCACGACTTCCCCCAAGCTACCACACGCTGCGACGCCGCTCCCTGTCGGGGCTGTCGGGGCGTCCGTACGGGGAAGTGAACGCACGTACCATGCCAGCCAGCGTTGGACGACCCGCCCCGGGCCCCGGCCCCCGAAGGAAGACTCGTCGTACTCCGCGATTCCCTCCTCATTCGACGTGCACGACCGCCGCGTGCAGCGCACAGCCGTTCGTTCCGCGGCGTCCCGGAGCAGGCGGCCGACGGCCGCATCGACGTGCTTCAGTCCGGCGAAGGACAACCCGGCTTGGCTGTAGTCGTACTCCATCAGCCAGACGATCTTCTCCGGCGCGCCAGAGGTGCCGGGACTCCAGTCCGCGAGCAGGGACGAAAGCAGCTCGACGTGGTCGGCGTAGTCCGGTGCGGGCAGCACGGTCTCGCCGGCCGCGGCACCGTCCAGGATCAGGTTGTAGACGAGGCAGACGCGGTGGCCCTCGGTCACCGGTCGAATTTCGTGCACGCAGTCGGCGTAGAAGGCCGCGTAGACGACCGCAGCAGGTCCATGATCGGCGCAAGGGGAGCGTCGGACGGCATGTCCGTATTCGCGCATGGGAGATCCTCCGGCCACCGGGCGCGGTCGGCGGTCGCCGTTCGGGCCGGCCGCCGATCAGCTACCGGCGGTCTGCCGCCTGATGAATCGGCCCAGCAGGGGAACCGCGAACGAGTACTTCCCGTGTCGATTCTTGTACACGAGGCCCTGGGCGGCCAGCGTGACGAGCATTTGGCTGACGTGGCTGGCGCCGAACGGCTTGTCCAGGGAGCGCCGGGATTCTTCGACCACTTCCTGGACCGTGAACTCGTCGTCGCAGCTTTCGAGTCGTGCGATCACCGCCAGCAGATCCCGTTGCCGGTCGGTGGCCCGCGCCCAGCGTCCGGCGAAGAAGTCCGTGTCGAGCTTCCGTTCGATTTCCGCGACGGGGACGGAAGCCCGCTCGCCCTTGTCGATCCGTTGGATGAACGCGTCGTAGACCTCGCGGCAGATGAACTGGAGGAAATAGGGATAGCCGCCGGACGTTTCGACGATCGTCCGTACGGAATCGTCGGACAGCCGCACCGGACACGCCGCGTCCTCGACCGGCTTGCGAACCGCGTCTTCACTCTCGCGCTCGTTCAGACCCCGCAGGAACCGCACCCTGAACATTCTCTCGGAGAACGTCCGCGCCTCCACCAGCTTGGGGAACAGCGTCGGCAGACCGGTCAGGACCAGCATCAGCGGGAGCCCCATCCTCTGCAGAGACTGGAAGGTGTCGAGCAGGAGGGACAGGGGATACTGTTCTCTCGCCGGCCGGTCCGCGAGATTCTGGGCCTCGTCGTAGGCGAAGATGATTCCGCGGACGGTCCGCGTCTGCGAGAGCCCGTTCCAGGCGAGCTGGAGAGCCGCCTTGATTTTGTCGAGAGCCAGGCCGGGGGTGCGGCGGTAGTGTTCGATGAGGGTCTGGTAGCCGAGGGTGTGCGTGATCGTCTCGGTGGAGGCCCCGAACCCCGCCTGCCGTCGTTCCTCGGTGGCCACGATCACGCCGGACGTGGCCGGAGACAGATCCGCGCAGAGCCGAGTCGCCAGGTTCTCCTCGCTGACGCTGGTCGACTCCGACAGGTCGGTTCCCACCCAGAGCCACCCCCGGCTCGTCGCGAGCGGCTTGAACGTATCGAGCAGCACCGTCTTGCCAACGCCTCGCAGCCCCGTGAGGACCAGATTGTCCAGGATCGTGGGCTGTTCGAGCAGCCCGAGGAACTCCTCGCGTTCCACGTGACGACCGGCCAGATACGGCGGGGTGTGCCCGGCTCCGGGGCGAAACGGGTTCGAGAACTCGTCCATGTCGATGTTACTGCACGCAAGTGATGTTGATAACTTTATAATAATAAGTAAATTTAATCAATGGACGCGGTCCACCTGCCTTCGTGAACAGGTTCGTCGAAGGCGACCTCGATCTGCTGGTGGGCCGGGTCGACGATCCGGTATTTCCGGCACGCCGTGGGTCGCGAACATCCGCATCCTGCGGCCGCGATCTGACGGCGTGTGCGCGGGGAGCCCGTTGACCGAGGCGGGCGCGTACTTCGTGCGGGCGGTTTCGGGTGTCGTTCGGAATCGTGGCTCAGGGCCGCGGGGTGACCCGGACGACCTCCAGGGCGATGCCGTCCGGGCAGTCGGCCGATTCTGCGAGGCGGCCCTCGACCTCCACGTCGTCCCCGGGCGCGAGGCCCTGCCGGTCGCCGGTCAGCACGTAGCGCTCGCCGCCCTCGCCCCCTTCCTCGAGCACGAGGCAGTCGCCCCCGCCGTCCGCGATGCGCCCCTGTCGCCGCAGGGTGCCGTCGGGCTCGGTGACGTGGAAGGGGGCGGACACCGCGAGGGGCCGGAAGTAGACGTCGACGAGGACGAAGAAGTGGGTCCGGTCGGTGGTGGCCCAGGCCGGCACGTCGATGACCGTCGACATCGTGCCGAACTCGTCGGTGACGAGCTGGGCCAGGACCTCGAAGCTCGACCGGGTGGCTCCCATGCCGAGGTAGATCGGGGTGACGGCCGGGAGGTTGGTCGTCTCCACCGTCACCGGGGTGCCGGCCGAGCCGCTGCCGGGCGAGAAGACCGGGGCCCGCGTGTGGACGGGGTCCAGCGGCTGGTTCGGACGATTGCTCGGCGCGGGCTGCTGCAAGGCCATCAGGGTCGCTCCCGACGGGCATCATCCTACCACCTGCGCAGAGGTCCCTGTGTTCGGACCGGCCCTCGCGGCGCTGGTCGAGACGCTGGAGTCGGTGGTGGACAGAGCCCCTCCGCGGCCTGCGCGACGTCGAACTCGTCCAGCACGATATCGAGCGGTGCGATCAACGCCATGCCGCCGGTGTCTCGGGCATGGCCTTTCAGCAGCAGGAAGACCGACTGGACCGCCAACTGGTGGCGCGGCCCGGCGGCCGGAGGTCGCGCGTCGAGTCGAAGCCAGGGCCTCGGGTCCCCCGGAGGCCCGCGGCGTCGTCACCGGTCCGTCACCTGCGGGCGGGGAGGGCGGGGAGGCGGTGAGCCCGATGATCTGCTAAACTTGCCCGATTCGCGTTTCGGCGGTTCGAGGCGATCCCCATGATGAGAGTCCCTGCCGTTTCCGCCGCGGTCGTCGCCGCCGGGCTCGCCGTCCTCGGCGCCGTTGCCCCCGCCGCCGCGCAGGAAGCGGCCGCGCCGTCGCCGGCCGCGCCCCTCGGCCACGACGCGCTGAACGGTGTGGTCGGCACCTACTGCCAGCGCTGCCACAACGACCGGATGCTGACCGGCAACTTCTCGCTGGACGGCTTCGACGTCGGCGCCGCGGGCGGGGACGCCGAGCGGGCCGAGAAGATGATCCGCAAGCTGCGGGCGAACATGATGCCCCCGCCGGGCATGCGCCGCCCGCACGCGGAGACCCTGACGGCGCTGGTCGAGACGCTGGAGTCGGTGGTGGACGAGGCCGCCGCGGCCGACCCGAACCCCGGCTACCGGACCTTCCAGCGCCTGAACCGCCACGAGTACGCGCAGGCCGTCCGCGACCTGCTGGCCCTCGACATCGACGCGGGCGACTACCTGCCGCTCGACACCATGAGCGCCAACTTCGACAACATCGCCGACGTCCAGCTTCTGTCGGCGACGCTGCTCGACGGGTACCTCCGGGCCGCGGCCGAGGTGAGCCAGCTCGCGGTCGGGAACCCGAACGCGCTGCCCAAGCAGACGACGTACGCCAAGTCGCGCGCGTACTCGCAGTGGGACCAGGTGGAAGGGGCTCCCTACGGCACCCGCGGCGGGTTCTCGGTGGTGCACAACTTCCCGGCCGACGGGGACTACGTCTTCCGGATGGCGTTCCAGCACACGACGACGGGCGGCCTGTCGGGGTCGACGATCCGGAACGAGCAGATCGAGATCTCGATCGACGGCGAGCCGGCGGCGGTGCTGGCCATGGACCAGTGGCTGCGGACCTCCGACCCCAACGGAGTCAACCTGGAGGTCGAGGCGCCGATCTTCGTGCGGGCGGGTCCCCACCGGGTGTCGGCGGTGTTCGTCCGCCAGTTCGAGGGGCCGGTCGAGGACGTGCTGGCGCCGCACGAGTGGTCGATCGTCGACACCGAGATCGGCGACCTCGGCTACGGCATCACCGCCCTGCCGCACATGCGGGACCTCATCGTCGACGGCCCCTACGACGTAACCGGCGTGTCGGAGACGCCCAGCCGCCGGAGGGTCTTCAGTTGCCGCCCGACCTCGTCCGACACCGAGCGCCCGTGCGCCGAGGAGATCGTGGCGCGACTCGGCGCACAGGCGTACCGCCGGCCCCTGACCGACGCCGATCTCGCGGACCTCATGGGGTTCTACGAGGCGGGCCGCGAGGAGGGCGACTGGGAGACGGGCATCCGCACCGCGCTGCAGGCGACCCTGGCCAGCCCCGATTTCCTGTTCCGCATCGAGCGGTCGGCCGGGCCCGTCGCGCCGGGCGAGAGCTACCGCGTCTCGGACGTGGCCCTCGCCTCACGCCTCGCCTTCTTCCTCTGGGGCGGGCCGCCCGACGAGGCCCTGCTGGCGCGGGCGGCGGCGGGCGAGCTGTCCGACCCGGACGTGCTGGAGGCCGAGACCCGGCGCATGCTCGCCGACCCGCGGGCCGAGTCGCTGGCCACCCGGTTCGCGGCGCTGTGGCTGCGGCTCCAGGACATGGACCAGGTGCAGCCCGACGCGTTCTGGTTCCCCAACTTCGACCGGCAGCTCGCCGACGCGATGCGCCGCGAGACCGAGCTGCTGTTCCACAGCCTCGTCCGGGAGGACCGCAGCTTCTTCGACCTGTTCACGGCCGACTACACCTTCGTGAACGAGCGGCTCGCGCGGCACTACGGCATCCCGAACGTCGCCGGTCCCCACTTCCGCCGCGTCGAGTACCGCGGCGACCAGCGGCGGGGCCTCTTCGGCCACGGCTCGGTGCTGATGCTGACGTCGATGGCCAACCGGACCTCGCCGGTGCTGCGGGGCAAGTGGGTGCTCGAGGTGGTGCTCGGCACGCCGCCGCCGCCCCCGCCGCCGAACATCCCCGATCTCGACGAGACGGCCACGGTCATCGACGGCCGGGCGCTGACGACGCGCGAGCGGATGGCGATCCACCGGACGAACCCCACGTGCAATGCGTGCCACCGGTTCATGGACCCGTTGGGGCTCGCCCTCGACAACTTCGACGTCATCGGGAAGTGGCGCATCCGCGAGAACGGCATGCCCCTGGACACCCGCGGCGAGATGTGGGACGGGACCCCGGTGTCGACCCCGCAGGAGCTGCGGGGGGCGCTGATGAAGCTCGCGGTGCCGCTGGCCCGCACGTTCACCGAGAACCTCATGGCCTATGCCCTGGGGCGGCGGGTCGAGCACTACGACATGCCCACGGTCCGGCGCATCGCCGGGAACGCGCGTGACGACGGCTACCGCATGTCGTCGTTCATCCTGGGGGTCGTTCGGAGCCCCGCGTTCACGATGCAGCGGGCGGAGCCGGCCGGCGCCGGCGAGGCGGGCGCGATCGGGCAGTAGGGACGGCGGAGTCGCGGCGATTGACAGGCGGAACATTCAGGGAGACGAGACAGGCAGGCTGGGAGACAGACTCATGTTCATCACTGGAAAGCACCTTCCTCGCCGGACGTTCCTCCGTGACGTGGGGACCGCGACCCTGGCCCTGCCGTTCCTGGACGCGATGCGTCCGGCGGGACGCGTGTCGGCGGCCACCGCCGCCGCCCTCGACCCGACCCGTCTCGTCACCATCGAGATGGTGCACGGCGCGGCCGGCTCCAACGCGTGGGGAGGCACCCAGCACCTGTGGGCCCCGGCCAAGGCCGGACGCGACTTCGACCTCGGCGCCGGCGCCCTGAGCTCGCTCGAGCCGTACCGCGAGCACCTGACCATCGTCAGCGACACCGACGTGGGCATGGCCGAGGCGTTCTCGCCCCCCGAGATCGGCGGCGACCACTTCCGGACCAGCTCCGTCTTCCTGACCCAGTCGCACCCGAAGCAGACCCAGGGCTCGGACGTCTTCGCGGGGACCTCCCTCGACCAGTTGCATGCGCAACAGTTCGGCCAGGAGACGCCCATCCCGTCCATGCAGCTCTGCATCGAGAACGTGGACCAGGCCGGCGGCTGCGCCTACGGCTACACGTGCGTCTACACCGACTCGATCAGTTGGGCGTCGCCGACCGAGCCGCTGCCGGTGACGCGGTCGCCGCGGGTCGCCTTCGAGCAGCTCTTCGGGGTGGGGGGCACGGCCGAGGAGCGCGCGGCCCGGCGGAAGACCGACGCGAGCATCCTCGACTGGATGACCTCGCGGGTGTCCGAGCTCACGCGCGAGCTGGGGGCGACGGACCGGCGGCGGATGGAGCGCTACCTCGACAACATCCGCGAGATCGAGCGCCGCATCCAGCGGGTCGAGGAGCGGAACATGAGCGGCGAGCCGCGCGAGCTGCCGGCGGCGCCGGCCGGCGTGCCCGACTCGTTCGACGAGCACGTCAAGCTGATGTTCGACGTGCAGGCCCTCGCCTTCGAGAGCGACGTCACCCGCGTGTTCTCGTTCAAGATGGGCCGCGACGCCTCGGGCCGGGTCTATCCGCTGAGCGGTACCGACCGGCCGTTCCACTCGGCGTCGCACCACGGCGGCCGCGAGGACGCGATCGTCGAGTTCAACAAGATCAACCGCTACCACGTCAGCCTGCTGCCGTACCTGATGGACAAGCTGAAGGACGTGCAGGAGGGTGACGGCGACCTGCTCGAGAAGAGCGTCATCCTCTACGGCTCGGGCATGGGCGACCCCAACCTGCACAACCACAAGCGCTGTCCGCTGCTCCTGCTCGGCCACGCCAACGGCCGGCTCCCGGGCGGGTGCCATCTGCGGGCGCCGGAGGGGACGCCGATGGCCAACGCCATGCTCAGCCTGCTGCACGCGCTCGGGCACGAGCGGGCGAGCTTCGGCGACAGCACCGGGGAGTTCGCGCTGAGCATCTGACGAGAGCGGGGGAGAGCGTCATGAGACTGTCATTGCGCGCGGGCGTGGCCGCGCTGATGCTGGCGGCGTGGTGCGCGGCGCCGTCGCTGTGGTCGGTGGCCGTCGCGGCGGCCGATTCCCCGGTGGCGGACGCCGCCGTCCGGGGCGACGTCGAGACCGTCCGGGCCCTGCTCGAGCGGGGCGCCGACGTGCAGACGGCCCGGCCCGACGGCATGACCGCGCTGCACTGGGTGGCGATGCGGAGCGATCTCGAGATGGCCGGGATGCTCCTGTACGCCGGGGCCAACCTCGAGGCGACGACCCGCATCGGGCAGCATACGCCGCTGCACGTGGCGGGACGGAGCGGTCAGGCCGAGGTGGTGCAGGCGCTGCTCGAGGCCGGGGCCGATCCGCACGCCGAGTCGTCGAGCGGGGCGACGCCGCTGCACCTCGCCGCACAGGCGGGGAACGCCGCGGCCGTCGCCGCCCTGCTCGATCACGGGGCCGACGTGAACGCCCGGGAGCGGACCTGGGGCCAGACCCCGCTGATGTTCGCGGCCGCGTCCAACCGGCTCGGACCGGTGAACGTGCTGATGGAGCGCGGCGCGGATCTCGAGGTCGCCACGAGGGTAGTCGACCTGCCCGCGCTCGACGCGATGGACCGGGCGGCGGCGGCCCGGCGGAAGCAGGTGCTCGACGGGTTCCGGGCGGCGGCCCCCCCCGACGAGCGGCAGGGGTGGCGGCCCACGGCCAGCGAGGTCCAGGCCGCGATCCGGGCGGCGCGGGAAGTGCAGCTGCTCGACGACATTCCCGACTTCGGCGACGGCGCGCAGCTCGAGCGCGGCACGCCGCGCGCCTACACCGAGCGGGTCGGCGTGCAGGGCGGGCTGACGGCCCTGCTGCACGCGGCCCGTCAGGGGCACGCCGAGGTGGCGATGGCCCTGCTCTACGCGGGGGCGGACGTCGACCGGGCGAGCGGCGACGGCACGACCCCGCTGCAGATCGCGACCATGAACGGCCACTTCGACCTGGCGTTGCGGCTCGTCGAGCGCGGCGCCGATCCGAACATCGCCACCGCCGCCGGGGCCACGCCGCTCTTCGCGGCCCTCAACCTGCAGTGGGCGCCGCGGGCGCGCTACCCGCAGCCCCGCGCCCACGACCAGCAGGAGGCCACCTACCTCGACGTCATGGAGGCCCTGCTCGAGGCCGGCGCGGACCCGAACGTACGGCTCGCCAAGCACCTCTGGTACATGTCCTACAACCACTGCTGCTCGGAGAGCGTCGACGGGGCGACCCCGTTCTGGCGCGCCGCCTACGCGACCGACGTCGAAGCGATGAAGCTGCTGCGGGCCTACGGCGCCGACCCCCACGTGCCCACCCGCGCGCCCGAGCCGCGCCGCCGCCGCGACGGCGAGGCCGCGCCCGACCCGTCGGGGCTGCCCCCGGTCGAGGCGGGCGACCCGGGCGTGTGGCCGATCCACGCGGCCTCCGGCGTCGGCTACGGTGAGGGCTTCGAGTCGAACGCTCACCGGCACGTGCCCGACGGCTGGCTGCCGTCGGTGCGATATCTGGTCGAGGAGATTGGCGTCGACGTCAACACCCGCGACCACGAGGGCTACACCGCCCTCCACCATGCCGCGGCCCGCGGCGACACCGGGATGGTGCGCTATCTCGTGGAGCAGGGCGCCGACGTGATGGTGGTCAGCCGCCGCGGCCAGACCACCGCGGACATGGCGAACGGCCCGTACCAACGGACCCTGCCGTTCCCCGAGACGCTTGCCCTGCTGGAGGGCCTCGGCGCCGTCAACAACGACAACTGCGTCTCCTGCTGAAGGACCACTCGTACGCCGGATATCGGCGGGGGGGAGTGGACGCACGTCGAGCGTGGGCTACGTGGCGGGTCCGGATTCGCTAGGCCTGCGAGCTTCGTGGATCGGAGGGGTGAGTGAATTGCTTCGATGAGTCGTTTTTATGTGACCATATTGTCTACACCCGGGGCGGCGGCTTTCAGAAGAAGCTTTGGATCGCCTGGGCGATTGCCGGAGTAATATTCGGTCTGACTGAAGACGCTCGCGGCCAAGGGAGCGGTGGAGTCCGATCGGGCAGCGCTCGAGGCCTTGTACCACGCGACCGACGGCCCCAACTGGGACTTGCAGTTCGGCTGGCTGGCCGACGACGCGCCGCTCTCGGCGTGGTGGGGGGTAGAGACCGACCGACGAACAGGGTCGTGTGCGATCCCTGGATCTCACTGCCAACGGTTTGTCGGGTTCGATCCCGCCCGAACTGGGCCAGTTGACGAACCTGGACCAGCTTTGGTTAGGCGGCAACCAGTTGAGCGGTCCGATCCCGCTCGAACTGGGGCAGTTGACGAACCTGGAACGGCTTTCTCTCGACGGCAACCAGTTGAGCGGTCCGATCCCGCCCGAACTGGGCCAGTGGACGAACCTGGAAGGACTTTCTCTTGGCGGCAACCAGTTGAGCGGTCCGATCCCGCCCGAACTGGGGCAGTTGACGAACCTGGAACGGCTTTCTCTCGACGGCAACCAGTTGAGCGGTCCGATCCCGCCCGAACTGGGGCAGTTGAGGAACCTGGAAAGACTTGAGCTTTCCGAGAACCCGATGAGCGGTCCGATTCCACCCGAACTGGGGCGGTTGACGAACCTCGTAAGGCTCGACCTCATCTTGACCGGTGTGAGTGGTCCGATCCCGCCCGAACTGGGCGGGTTGACCAACGTGGAGGATTTCTGGCTCGGCGGCAACCAGTTGAGCGGTCCGATCCCGCCCGAACTGGGCCAGTTGACGAATGTAGAGGAGCTTGGCCTCCAACAGAACCAGTTGAGTGGTCCGATCCCGCCCGAACTGGGGCAGTTGATGAACCTGGAAGGGCTTGGCCTCCATCGGAACCAGTTGAGTGGCCCGATCCCGCCCGAACTGGGGCGGTTGACGAACCTGCAAGAACTCTATCTCTTTGAGAACCAGTTGAGCGGACCGATCCCGCTGGAGCTCGGAAACCTCGCCCGACTGGCCGAGTTGCTCATCGACAGCGATACCGGGCTCTGTCTGCCTCCCGCGATTCAGGAGACGGCGTTCGGACGGCTGGCCGTCGGCAACGACGTGCCCCTCTGTGACGCGGCGCCTCCGGTGACGCCGAAGGCGCCGGCCGTCGTGCAGCAGGCCGTGAACGACGCCGTTGCGGCCGCGACGAACGGCGAGGGTCTGCGCACCGGGGGCGCGGCGGTGACGGTGCCCCTGGACGAGTTGTTCACGTTCACGGCGTCCGCCGCCCGGCAGGTCACGTACAGAGGGACGACGTTCTCCGTGTCGTCCACGGCGCCGGGCGTGGTTTCGGTGTCGACGACGCCCGACGGTCCGGGCGTCGTGTTGACGCCGGGCGCGGACGCGGGAACCGCGACGGTCACGGTCGATGCACGGCCCGAGAGCGAGCCGGCGGCAGTGCCGGTGGCGTCGGTCACGTTCGAGGTGGAGGTGCATGCGGCGGTTCCCGCCCTGCCGGCCGCCGCGTCGGTGTTGCTGGCGTTGCTGCTGTCCGGCGTCGCGTTGCGGCGACGGTACCGGGTTTGCCGCGGGAGAGGGTGAAGCGGCCGCCGACGGCGCCGCAGGTTCGCGATTGTCGGTGGTGTTCGAAGGAGCTCGACCCCATCGGCTGCAAGTCATGATGGTGCGAAGGAAGGGTCGCGGAGGCCGCGGAGGGATGTCCATGAGTCTCTCCCATCGGCGTGGTCGACTCGGCTCGAGGAACCGCCGAACGTTTTGGTGTGCCGTGACGAGGCGCCATTCCTCAGCGGGTGCGAACGCCGCCGGGCAACCGGGGAAGCCGGGCAACCCCGTGGGTGGGGATGGCGGCTGTCGCCAGCCGGCGATGCAGCCCCGGCGGCTGGCTGCCGTCCGTGCGGTACCGGCCCGCGGCGATACCGGGATGGTACGCTACCTCGTGGAGCAGGGCGCCGACGTGATGGCGGTCAGCCGCCGCGGCCGGACCACCGCGGACGTGGCGAAAGGCCCGTACCAGCGGACGCGGCCGTTCCCCGAGGCGCTGGCCCTGCTGGAGGGTCTCGGCGCCGTCAACAACGACAACTGCGTGTCCTGCTGAGTGCCGGCGGATCGCGGCGCCTTCCGACCCCGCAGCCCGATCTGCACCGCCTGCTGACGGTCGGCGGTTCGGCGGATGGTGCAGCGGCCGGGAGCGCGGAAGCCGGGGGACGGGCTGGCTGCCGGCCCCGCGGTTCCTCGTGTCCGCGGCGGGTGCTCGGCTGAAAGCACGTGGCCTGATGCGCTTCTTCAATACGACCGGTCCGGTGGTGGCGGCGGACCACTACTGCATTCCGCCGCTGGCTACTGCATTCCGCCGCTGGATCGCCTCGACCTGGACGATCTGCTCCGGCTCGTCCGCGACAAGCGCTATTTCGTGCTGCACGCGCCGCGGCAGACGGGAAAGACCTCGGCCCTGCTGGCGTTGCGGGACCGGCTGAACGCCGACGGCTACCGGTGCGTGTACGTCGACGTCGAGGTGGCGCAGACGGCCCGCGAAGACGTGGAGCGGGCCGTGCGCGCGGTGCTGGGCCGGCTGGCCTCCGGGGCGCGGATGACCCTGGGCGACGAGTTCCTGGAGGGCGTCTACCGGGACCTCGCGGCGAAATACGTGCCGGACGAGATGCTGCTCGAGGCGTTGGCGCGCTGGGCCGAGGCCGACCCGAAGCCGCTCGTGCTGCTGATCGACGAGATCGACATGCTGATCGGCGACTCGCTGCTGTCGGTGCTGCGGCAGTTGCGGGCGGGGTACCACCAGCGTCCGCGCAGCTTTCCGCAGAACGTGGTGCTGTGCGGGGTGCGGGACGTGCGCGACTACCGCATCCACTCCGGCTCGGCGAACGCGGTCATTGCCGGGGGCAGCGCGTTCAACGTCAAGGCGAAGTCGTTGCGGCTGGGAGATTTCTCGCGGGACGAGGTCTTGGCGCTGGTCGGGCAGCACACGGCGGAGACGGGGCAGGCGTTCACGGCCGAGGCGCTGGAGACGGTTTGGAGACAGACACTGGGGCAGCCGTGGCTGGTGAACGCGCTGGCCGCGGAAGCCTGCTTCGAGGACAAGGGTGGCCGGGACCGATCGCGGCCCATCGGAGCAGACGCCGTCCGGGCTGCCCAGGAGCGGATCATCCGGCGCCGAGAGACGCACCTGGACCAGTTGGCGGACAAGCTGCGGGAGGATCGGGTGCGGCGGGTGGTCGAGCCGCTGCTGAGCGGGATCGAGACGCGGGCCCTCACGGACCGCGACCTGGAGTACGTCCGGGATCTCGGCCTCGTCGCCCGCGACCAGCCGATACGCATCGCGAATCCGGTCTACGCGGAGGTGGTGCCGCGCGAGCTGACCTGGGTGGCCCAGGAGGAACTCGACCAGGACGCGGCGTGGTACGTGGACGCGGACGGCGGGCTGAACGTGCGGAAGCTGCTGGCGGCGTTCCAGACGTTCTTCCGGGCCCATTCCGAGCACTGGTCCAAGCGTTTCCTGTATCAGGAGGCGTGGCCGCAGTTGCTGCTGCAGGCGTTCCTGCAGCGGATCGTGAACAGCGGCGGGCGCATCGAGCGGGAGTACGGGTTGGGGCGGGGCCGCACGGACCTGCTGATCGTCTGGCCGCGGGACGGCGGAACGGGGGCGGGCGGCGCGTCGGGCGCCCCATCGTCACCCGCGGGCGGCGGGGAGCCGCGGGGGGAGGTTGCGCGGGTCGACAGGATCGTGATCGAGTGCAAGGTGCTGCACGGCAGCCTGGAGCGGACCATCGCGGACGGCCTGGAGCAGACGGCGGCGTACATGGACCGGTGCGCGGCGCAGGAGGGGCATCTGGTGATCGTCGACCGCAGCGCCGGGAAGGGTTGGAACGAGAAGGTGTTCCATCGCCGAACGGTGTCGCGCGGCGTGACGATCGACGTATGGGGCATGTGACCCGCGGTTCGTGCGCGCGACCGACCGTCGGGGGTGAGATGGGGCGTCAGGCCCGTGCTACCGCGAACGCCGTCACGTTGCGCGTCTCCCGGCTGAACTCCACGCCGATCAGGTGGATCGGCTCGCCCGTCGCGCGGTACTTGTCCGCGTAGCCCCGCTCCCGGAGCTGCGCCAGCGCGGCGCCCTCGGTCGCCTGCTCCACCACCTTGAACTCGAACAGGTAGACGTTGCCGCCGAACCGCACCGCCATGTCCGCCCGACCGCGGTTGCTCGAGTCCTCCACCGTGACGTCGAACCCCGACGCCGCGAAATAGGAATAGAACACGCTCGCGTAGTAGCCCTCGTAGGCGGCGATGGCGTTGCTCGTGTACCACTCGTAGGGGATGCCGGCGAAGAACGCCTGGAACAGCGCCTCCATCCCCGCGAAGTCGTTCCCCTCCATCAGGTCGTACAGCCGATCGCTGTTCGCGGTCTGGCGCGTCGCGTCCTGCACGAGCTGCCGCAGCAGGCTCTCGTTGAAGCTCTGCCGGACCTCCCGGTTGGGATAGCCCAGGCGATAGCGCCGGACGCCGCCCCGATCCCGCACCTCCTCGATCGTCAGGTAGCCGGTCTGGAACAGCAGCGCCTCGGTGGCGATGGCCCCGACGTCGAAAGAGGAAAGCAGTTCACTGCTCGTCAGCATCCCGTCCAGCGACAGCGTACTGACCCGACGCCGGAAGAGCGTCTCCACGAGGAACGTCGGCGTGGCGCTCTCGAACCAGTGGGCCGCGAACGTCCGACGCCGGAACAGCAGCAGGATGTCGAACGGGTTGTAGACCTTCTCGTCCCCCAACCAGTTGTAACCGTTGTACCAGTCGCGGACCCGCTCCCGGTCCAGTCCCGGCAGCTCCGGAGCGAACACCGTGTCCAGATCCCTCTCGGTATAGCCGCAGATTGCGGAGTAGCAGGGGTCGAGGGTGATGTCGGTCAGGTTGTTGAGGCCGGAGAACACGCTCACCTTGGAGAACTTGCTGACTCCCGTGAGAAAAGTGAAACGGACGTGCGCGTCGCTGTCCTTGACGACGGCGTACAGGCCCCGCAGATAGTCGCGGTTCGCGCGAGCGGTCTCCGGTGCCTCGAGCGCATCCAGGATCGGCTTGTCGTACTCGTCCACCAGCACCACCACACGCCGGCCGGTCCGGGTGTGCAGCGCCCGAAGCAGGTCGCGGAAGCGTTCCGGCGCCGTGTCGTAATCCACTGCAACTCCGGCGTCCTGCGCGGCGGCGGCCAGTTGCGCCATCGTACTGGCATGCACGTATCCCGATTCCCCGAAGTGTCCGCCGCCGAAACTCAGTCGGACGACGGGATGCCGCACCGACCAGTCCCAGCGGTCGTGGATGTCGAGCCCGGCGAACAGCGGCTCGTTGCCCTCGAACAGCTCCTTCAGGGTGTCCAGAAACAGGCTCTTCCCGAAACGCCGCGGGCGCGACAGGAAGTAGTGCTTCCCCTCGTCCAGCAGCCGCGCGATGAAGCCGGTCTTGTCGACGTAGTAGCAGTCCTCCTCGCGGAGCTCGCGGAAGGTCTGCAAGCCGATGGGCAGTCGGCGCCTGTTCATCATCGCTCCATCAGGATAGCGCGAGTCTCGGGCTCCACGAAACAGGATCGACCGGGCCGGGAGCGATCGACGGTCTCGCGACTGATCGCCGTCGGGAGCGGGTCGAGGGGTCGCCGGACGCAGGGATGAAGACGGAACAGCGGTGAGAGCCCGACCCTCGGCGGTCCGAGTGCGATGGGGGGAATGACCGCGGGAAACCGTCGCACCGGACGATTCGGATCAATCGCGTGGACGAATGCGGTAGACTGGCTCGGTCGCTCGACGGGAGGTCACGATGCGAGACGCTCGAATCCCGGGACGCCCGCTCTGCGTGATGGTCTGCGCCCTGGCCTGCGCCTTGGGCGCCGCGGCGCCTGCGGCGGCGCAGACGATGGACATCTACTGGATCGACGTCGAGGGCGGGGGCGCGACCCTCGTCATCTCGCCGACCGGCGAGTCGATGCTCGTCGACACCGGCTGGCCGCGCCCGGCGGGCCGCGACGCGCGGCGCATCGTCGCCGCGATGGAGGACGCCGGCCTCGAAAAACTCGACTACATGCTGATCACCCACTTCCACACCGACCACGTCGGCAGCCTCGCCGAGCTGGCCGGGATGGTCCCCATCGACCACTTCCTCGATCACGGCGGCGAGACCGAGGAGCGGAACCAGCAGTGGCGCGACATCTATCTCGAGACCGCCGGCGACGCGCGGATGGTCGCCGGCGCCGGGGATGTCCTGTCGATGGGCGGCGTCGAGGTGCG
Source organism: Vicinamibacterales bacterium (assembly GCA_965215105.1). GTDB lineage: Bacteria > Acidobacteriota > Vicinamibacteria > Vicinamibacterales > UBA8438 > JAJEEA01. The sequence continues at coordinate 1,734,206 of OZ244051.1, read as the reverse complement.
GATGATCTCCTCCAACATGGCGCTGATCGCCGAACCCATCAACGACGGCGGGCCCAACCCGCACTGCGCCGGGGCCGAGAACCGGCCGCCCGCCTCTCCCGAGAACCAGCGCACCCTGGGCGCGCTGTTCAGCTTCGGCCGGTTCCGCTTCGTGGACCTGGGCGACCTCGACTGGGACATGGAGATGAAGCTGTCGTGCCCCGTCAACCGGCTGGGCACGGTCACCCTCTACCAGACCAGCCGCCACGGGGCGTTCGACGGGGCCGGGGCCCCCGCCCACCTGTGGGCCATCGAGCCGCAGGTGGTCGTGGTGAACAACGGCCCCCGCAAGGGCATCACCGCGCCGCACCACTACGACCGCATCGCCGAAGTTCCCGGCGTGGAGGGCATCTGGCAGACCCACCTCGCCCTCGAGGCCGAGGGTCGCAACACCGCCGACGACATGATCGCCAACTTCGAGGACACCGACGAGTGCCGGGGCCACTGGCTCAAGGCGTCGGTCCAAGTGGACGGCACGTTCACGATGACGAACGGCCGCAACGGCTACAGCCGGACCTATACCGCCCGGTGACCCGCATCATGGAGTAGAGTGGTGGAGGCGGCGCGCGCCCACGCGGCGCCGTTCGTTCGAAGACGCAACCGACGAGAATCCTCCATGAAGGCCATGGTCCAAGGCGGGCGGCTACGTCTGGACGAGCCGAGCTCCCTCGCCGAGGGTACGATTCTGGAACTCGTGCTCGACGACGGAAGGTGACGACCTGAACGCCGCCGAGCGTTGCGCCCTGCACGATGCCATTTCCGGGGCGTGGGCGTCGGCGAAGAGCGGGCGGGTCCGGCCGGCGCAGGTCGTCATCGATACGTTGCGGCGCCGGTGAGGGTCGTCACGCCGCCGGCGCGCGAAGGCCGGAACGCGAGGAATGAGAGCATGCGCATGGGCTCCACGACCCGGGTCGTCGCGTGGATGATCGTGTTGTTGTCGGGCGCCGGCATGCCGGCCGAGGCGGCCGATGTCCGGCTCAAGGAGGCGGTCAGGAGCGGCGACCACGCTCTGGTGCGCGCCCTGATCGAGCAGGGCCTCGACGTGAATGCGCCCGAGGGCGACGGGGCGACGCTGTTGCATTGGGCGGTGCGGTGGGATGACGTTGAAGCGGTCGATCTGCTGCTCGAAGCGCGCGCCCGCCCCAACGCGGCCAATGCGTACGGCGTGACGCCGCTTTCGCTCGCCTGCATCAACCGGAGCGCGCCTGTCGTCGAGCGGCTGCTGGCCGCGGGCGCGGACCCGAGCGCCGCCACCTCGATGGGCGAGACGGTGCTCATGACCTGCGCGCGCACCGGGGCCGCGGACGCGGTGCGGGCCCTGCTCGCGGCCGGCGCCGACAACGTCGACGCGCGGGAGTCGTCGCGGGGTCAGACCGCGCTGATGTGGGGGGCGGCCCAGGGGCATCCCGACGTCGTGCGGGTGCTCATCGAGCACGGCGCCGACGTGCACGCCCGGTCCGAGACGCGATCGCTGCTCGTGAGCCTCGGCGGCCGGGGCGCCGAGCGCGCGGGGAACCTGCCGCTGGGCGGGTTCACGCCGTTGCTCTTCGCGGCGCGGCAGGGGAGCATGGACAGCGCGCGACTGCTGCTCGACGCCGGCGCGGACGTGGACGAGACGGCACCGGACGGCGCCTCGGCCCTGGTCGTCGCGAGCTTCAGCGGCCACGGAGAGCTGGCCGCGTATCTGCTGAGCCGCGGCGCCGAGCCCGACGCGGCCGGCGCGGGCTATGCCGCCCTGCACACCGCGGTGCTGCGCGCCGACGCGGCGCTGGTCAAGACCCTGCTCGCCTACGGCGCCGATCCGGACGTTCGCCTGACGAAGGGCAGCCGCGTGCCGCGGGCCACCCACTGGTGGGTGTTGCCGGGGTCGCTGGCCGGGGCGACGCCGTTCCTGCTCGCCGCGAAGTACGCCGACGCGGGGATCATGCGCATCCTCGCCGAGAGCGGGGCCGACCCGTTCCTGCCGATGCGCGACGGGACGACGCCGCTGATGATGGCGTCGGGGGCGAACTGGCCCAACGGCGAGATCGACCGCCACGACCGGCGCGTCCCGCCCGAGGTCGCGGAGGCCCTGCACACCGACGAGCGGCCGAACCTCGAGGCGACGCGCTTCGCGCTGGCCCTGGGGGCCGACGTGAACGCGCGGAACGAGGCGGGCGACACCGCCCTGCACTCCGCCGTCTTCAAGGCGTGGCCGGCGGTGGTGGATCTGCTCGTCGAGAACGGCGGTGACCTGAACGCCGCGAACGAGCGCAACCGGACGCCGCGGCAGATGATGTGCCACGCGGCCGACGGGTTGCTCGTGCGGTGCGCGGGGTAGGTGTCTGCGTTGCGGAGCGCGTGCCGTCGGCTGGCTTGTCGGTTGGAGCAAGCGGAGCCGCCCGAGACGATGTCCGAGTCGGGCGTTTGCGTGGGTGGAATGGTGCGGACGCCACGGGTATCGGAGTGGCAGCGGAGTCGCCAGGGATTCCCGCGGCGCGATCGGGTATCTGCGCGGGTGGAACAGTGCGGACGCCGGGAGCGACGGGTGGCATTCGGAGTTGCCAGGGATTCCCGCAGGCGGCAGCGCGATGCGTGTCGATCGCCGGTCGGCTCGGCCACCGATTCCGGCGGTAGACGAGGGGTGACGAGATGGCGCACGAGAGAGCGCGTACCCACGAGAGAGCGCGTACCGTCGTGACGCCGCGGCGGCGCCCGGAGGCCCAGCCGGCCGCGTGGTTCGCCGCGGCGGCCGGGTGCCTGCTGCTGCAGGCCGCGGCCGCGACGGCGGGGCAGGCGGGGCCGCGGCAGGCTTCTGCGAGGTCGGCGACGGGCGTCGAGGCGCTCCCGACCGCCCCGGCGTCGTCCCCGGCCGCGGTCGAGGCGATGCTGAACCGCTACTGCATCACCTGTCACAGCGACGGCGGCTACGCGGCGGGGCGCGTTCCCGTGTCGCTGCAGCCGCTCGACCCGGCGAACGTGGGTGCGCACGCCGCCGCGTGGGAGCAGGTGGCGCTGAAGCTGCGGTCGCGCATGATGCCCCCCGTCGGCCGGCCGCGCCCCGACGAGGCCGCCTACGACGCGGTGGCGACCTGGCTCGAGGGCGAGCTCGACCGCGCCGCCGCCGCCGACCCGAACCCCGGCCGCACCGTCGCGCACCGGCTCAACCGGGTCGAGTACGGCAACGCCGTCCGCGATCTCCTCGGGCTCGAGGTCGACCCCGAGGCGCTGCTGCCGCCCGACGACGACGACGAGGGCTTCGACAACATCGCCGACGTGCTGTCGGTGTCGCCGACCCTCATGGAGCGCTACCTGTACGCGGCCCGGCAGGTTAGCCAGCTCGCCCTCGGCGACGCCGCGCTGCGGCCCCGCTTCGACACCTACCGCGTGCCCGACCGCGAGATTCAGGACCACCACACCAGCGACGACCTGCCGTTCGGCACCCGCGGCGGCATCGCGGTGCGCCACTACTTCCCCCTCGACGGCGAGTACACCATCCGGGTCGGGCTGCGCCGCAACTTCTACAACTACATCCGCGGCATCGGCAACGTCGCCCACCAGCTCGACGTGCGGGTCGACGGCGCGCTGGTGGCCACGTTCATCGCCGGCGGCGGCCTGAGCCCCGACGCCGAGCGGTGCATCGCCAGCTTCTGCGGCAGCTCGGGGATGGGCGGGGCCGAGTGGGAGTGGTACGCCAACCACGCCGACGACGACTTCGAGGTGCGGGTGCCGGTCGAGGCCGGCCTGCGGACGGTGGCCGTCGCCTTCGTGGACCACCCCGCCCTCGAGGAAGGGGTCCTGCAGCCGCCGGTCGACATGTCGACGTTCGGCTACAGCACCGACGAGGAGATGGGCGGCGAGCCGGCGGTGGGGAACGTCGTCATCGGCGGCCCGTTCGACGGCGAGACCCCCGGCGACGTGGCGAGCCGGCAGCGGCTCTTCGTCTGCCGTCCCACGGACGGCGCGGCCGAGGAGGCCTGCGCACGGGAGATCATCTCGACGCTCGCCCGCCGCGCCTACCGCCGGCCGGTGACCGCGGCCGACGTCGACCACCTGTACGGCTTCTTCGAGACGGCGCGGCAGCAGGCCGACTTCGACGCGGGCGTCCGGACGGTGCTCGAGCGGGTGCTCGTCGACCCCGAGTTCCTCTTCCGCATCCCCCGCCCGCCGGCCGACGCCGACGCGGCGGTCTACCGCATCGACGACATCGAGCTGGCGTCGCGGCTCTCGTTCTTCCTGTGGAACAGCATCCCCGACGACGAGCTGCTCGCCCTCGCCGAGCGCGGCGAGCTCGCGCGGCCCGCCGTCCTCGACGAGCAGGTGCGCCGCATGCTCGCCGACCCGCGGTCCGCGTCGCTCGCCGGCAACTTCGTCGACCGCTGGCTCGAGCTGCACAAGATCCGCAACGTGGCGCCCGATCCCACCATCTTCCCCGCGTTCGACCAGAACCTGCGCGACGCCATGCAGACCGAGACGGCGCTCTTCATGGCGAGCCAGTTGCGCGAGGACCGCGCGGTGGTGGACCTGCTGCGCGCCAACGACACGTTCCTCAACGAGCGGCTGGCCCGGCACTACGGCGTTCCCGGCGTCTACGGGAACCACTTCCGGCGCGTGGTGCTGCCCGACGACCGGCGGGCGGGGCTGCTCGGCAAGGCGAGCATCCTCACCCTGACCTCGTACTCCACCCGGACCTCGGTGGTGAACCGCGGGAAGTGGCTGCTCGAGCGGGTGCTCGGGTCGCCGCCGCCGGCGCCGCCGGCCAACGTGCCGCCGCTCGAGGAGAGCGCCGCCGGCACCGCCCCCACGTCGCAGCGCGAGCGCATGGAGGCGCACCGGCGCAACCCGACCTGCGCGGTCTGCCACCGCGTGATGGACCCGCTGGGCTTCGCCCTCGACAACTTCGACGCCATCGGACGCTGGCGGACCACCGACGACCCGCGGGTGCCGGGTCGGCGGGGCCCCGTCATCGACGCTTCGGGCGTCATGCCGGACGGCACGCGGTTCGAGGGTCCCGCCGGATTGCGGGAGCTGCTGCTCGACCGGCGGCAGGAGTTCATTCGGACGGTGACGGGAAGGCTCTTGACGTATGCGCTCGGCCGGCGGCTGGAGCACCCCGACATGCCGGTCGTCCGGCAGATCGTGCGGGACGCCGCGGACCAGGATCACCGCTGGTCCGCGTTGATTCAGGGTATCGTCAAGAGTGCGCCGTTTCAGTTGAGGAGCCGCGGCTAGAGAAGCCGCGGCTAGAGAAGCCGCGCGGACGCTTGCCACGGACTGTCGAGGAGGATCGAACCATGATCGTCACCAAGAAGGCCATCCCGCGCCGCACCGTGCTGCGGGGCATGGGTACGGCGCTGGCGCTGCCGCTGCTGAACGGCATGGTGCCGCCGCTGACCGCGCTCGCGAGGACCGCCGCCAAGTCGGTGAAGCGGCTGGGCGTCGTCTACGTGCCGAACGGCATCATCACCCGCAACGGCAACTGGACGCCGCCCACCGACGCCCCCGGGTTCCATCTGCCGCGGCTGCTGAAGCCGCTTGAGCCGGTGCGCGAGCACCTCACGGTGCTGACCAACCTCGACAACCGCGCCGCCTTCGCGCGCCCCGGCGAGGCCCTCGGGTCGCACTCGCGCCCCGCCGCCGCGTTCCTGACCGGCCTCCACGCCGAGCAGACGCAGGGGTCCGAGCTCGACCTCGGGACGTCGATGGACCAGTTCGCGGCGCAGGCGCTGGGCCGCGAGACGCGCCTGCCGTCGCTGGAGCTGTCGCTCGAGGGCGCCGACACCTTCAACGGCGTCAGCACCTGCGACACCGGCTACAGTTGCGCCTACCTCAACATCTCGTGGCACGACCGCACCACCCCAATGCCGCGCGAGACCAACCCGCGCGTGGTGTTCGAGCGGCTGTTCGGTGACGCCGGCAGCACCAGCGCCGACGTCCGGCTCGCGCGCGCCCAGCAGCAGCGCAGCATCCTCGACGCGGTGATGGACAAGATTGCCGGGCTGCAGGGCCGACTCGACGGCGAGGACCGCCGCAAGCTCGGCAATTACCTCGACGCGGTGCGCGAGATCGAGCGCCGCATCGAGATCGCCGAGCGGCAGGCCGACCGCGAGCTGCCGCTCCTCGACCAGCCGGCCGGCATCCCCGTCTCGTTCGAGGACCACGCGCGGCTCATGTACGACCTCCTCGTGCTCGCGTGGCAGACCGACGTCACCCGCGTCTTCACCTACATGATCGGCCGCGAGCAAAGCGGCACCACCTATCCGCAGATCGGCGTCCCCGACCCGCACCACCCGCTGACGCACCACCGCGGCGACCTCGAGAAGATCGAGAAGGTGACGAAGATCAACCAGTATCACGTGCAGCTCTACGGCGAGTTCCTCGCCCGGCTCGCGTCGACGCCCGACGGCGACGGCTCGCTGCTCGACAACTCGATGCTGCTCTACGGCGCCGCCCTCCGGGACGGCGACGCCCACCAGTACGACAACGTGCCCCTCCTGCTCGCGGGGCACGACGGCGGGACCCTCAAGGGCGGCCGCCACCTCGTGTACCGCAAGGGCGAGAACCCCATGACCAACCTGCAGCTCACCATGCTGCACAAGCTCGGGGTGCCCGTGGAGCACTTCGGCGACAGCACCGGCACGCTGAAGGAGCTGACCGGCCTGTCGTAGCGCATCCTCTTTCCCGGCCGGCCGGGGTGGTGTCCGTCACCCCGGCCGGCTCGGCCGCGGGTCTCCGTAGCGGTTCGCCGCTCGTGCTTGCAGCCCGCGTAGTGCTTCATGAAGCCCGTTCATGAGCCGCTGTCCTTGCGGCCCCCTCGACGAGCCCGCAGGCGTTTCGCCTCTTCAATGGCCTGGGAGACATCAGCAGCGACCTCGAGCACCTCGGCCGGTGCACGAACCGGCTCGCCGGCAAGGCGGCGAAGGGCGACGACCAGCGGCGCCAACGCGTCGGCGGTCTTGCTGTCCGCCGACATGATCTCGACGAGGTCGCGCTCCGGCGCACCGGCTGCGATCAGGACGGGCACACGCGCCAGCATTTCACGCAGCATCGCTTCGTTGCCGACGACGAACATGGCGCACACTGACTGAAACACGCTCAGGGCCGCCGGGTGTTCGTTCAGTACGAGCAGCGCGTGCGTTCTCATCCACTTTGCCTGCCACCGCAGGAACGCGGGCGCGCTGGACTCGGTGTCAGTGTCCTCACCGAACCGACGATCGAATTGGTCGCAGGTCTGCAGAGCTTCCTCGGCGCGGCCGATCTCGATTTGTCGATTTCCCTTGTTGAGCAGTGCCTTGGCAACCTGCACTTGGAGTTCCAAGATGTCGCTCGCGCCGAAACGCGCGGCGAGATCGTCGTAGGTGGCCAGCTCCGCCTCGGGCTCGCCGCGCTCATGGTGTATGACGCTCTTGTTGAACATCGCGTTGGCAACCTGCACCTGGAGTTCCGGGCTGTCGCTGGCGGCGAAACGCTCGATCAGAGCGCCGTAGGTAGCCAGCGCCGCCTCGGACTCGCCGCGCTCATGGTGTATGACGCCCTTGTTGAACATCCCCTTGACAACCTGCACCTGGAGTTCCACGGTGTCACTGGCGCCGAAACGCGCGACCAGATCGCCGTAGGCGGTCAGCGCCGCCTCGGACTCGCCGCGCCGGCCGTGCGTGACGCCCTTGTTGAGCAGCGCCTGGGCAACCACTACCTGGAGTTCCAGGGTGTCGCTGGCGCCGAAACGCGCGACCAGATCGTCGCAGGCAGCGAGCGCCGGCTCGGACTCGCCGCGCTCACGGTGCAAGAACCCCTTGTTGAACAGCGCCTTGGCAACCTCCAACCGGAGGCCCAGTGTGTCGCTGGCGGCCAATGCCCGTTCGAGTCCCTCGCGAATGGGCGCCGATTGCGCGGCCTCCGCACGCCACATGCCAACCATCTCGGCCAATTCGTCGCTGCGGTAGAACACCGTCATGAACTGGATCAGGTTACGCACCAGCCCGGCCTCGTCGCGTTCGCGTCGCAGCTTGTAGTAGATGCTGTAGAGACGTTCCGCGGCGGCGTACTTCCGCTTCCTGCCGGTTCCCTCTGCGACAACTGCGCCCCGGTCGACCAGCCGCGCGATCAGCGCCGATACGATGCGAATGTCCATGCGGGCTCGCGCCGCGATCTCCTGGGCGCTCGACGATTGCCAGAGGTCGATCACCGCGAGATAGACACGGCGCTCGGTCTTGGCCAGGACCTCCAGATGGCTGCGGAAGTACTCGGTGTGGTCGTCGACCAGCGTCACCAGATCTTCCAGGAGCTGGCGCAGCGACCGATGCCGTGCAAACGTCGCGACGATGACCAGCAGGCGGGGGCTGCCGCCGGTCAGAATCCTCAGGGGCTTGATCTCGCGACTCGTCTGCTCGTCGCCGCTGACCATGTTCCAGAGGCGCCGGCAGGCATCCGTATCCAGCGGTTCCAGATCAACGATACGGAACAACTCGAAGAACGGCTGGCTCGCATCGTCCAGTCCCTTGAACCGACTGGTCGCGGTGGCCAGCAGCATGACTCGAGGCTCCGACTGCAGCGTCTGGCGAAGCTGCCAGCCGAAATCATCGCCGACATCGCTGCAGAGGGACTGCAGGTTCTCGACCATGAGGACGACCCTTCGGTCCAGCCGATCCGCCGCCTCCAGAAAGGCAGCGCGCGCACACTCCTCGATGTTCGTGTCACGCCACCGAGCGGCCAGATCGGCGTGCGTCGCCAGGAGGTCCCGGGAGAACTCCGGATTGCCGGTCGGGTTCGCGTGGGCGAGGTGGAACAGCGCTTCGAGCCAGAAGTCGGCGAGGGTGGCGATCTCCTGGCTCTCTTCCATGAACCGCACCGGAAACAGACGCTCGGAGAGTTCGTCGTCGGTCCGCAACTCCGCTCCGACGCGGGCCAGCAGCATGGTCTTTCCTCGACCGCGCGGCCCGACGATCAGCACGTGCTGGCACGACGGCGAATCGGTATTGTCGCGTATGACCTCCAGCACGAGGTCGAGCTCGCCCTGCCTGACCACGAACTGTCTGACGACCTCGTCATCGGACTGGAAAGTGCCCGGATTGAACTTGCGGATCGGCCGATCGAGTGTGTTGCTCATCGAAGCCCCCTCGGTCATGGCCGCCCCCGACGATCCTCGAGGGGGATGTAGTGGTCGCGGAAGCGTGCCGACCACCAGTCCTTCGCAGCCGCGATGGGAATCGGAACCCGTCGTCGCCGTCTTCGAGATAGCCGTCGTGCACCAGGACCTCGAGGATGTCCGCGACGAGACCCGGCGCATCGCCGACCACCGGTGCGTACAACTGTTCGAGGCAGCGTCGCGCCGACGGTGTGAAGCGCTCCCGGGTGGCGGCTTCAGCGAGGATCTCCATGGCGATTGCGTAGCGTTCGTCTTCCAGCCCCTCCTTGAGGCGGGTCTCGTAGTGCACGAGGTCGTTCTGCCCTGAAGGTCCCAGAAGGGCGGTGCGGTAGACCGTGCCGGCGTCCTCCACAGTCACGCGGTCTCGCCCGTGCATGATGGTGAATTCCTGCAACCGTGCGAAGAAGGACTGCACATGGTGGGGAATGCCCGTCCCGAGCGCGTCGTACACGGCATCTGCCACGCCATGCTCAATCGACAATTCGTGACTCTCGGCCAGTTGCTCGAAACACGTGACGCTGGCGTGACGGTCCCAGGGTCCAAGACGAAAGGGATCGAGGTGGTTGATGCGGTCGGGGATGCCGAGCCGTTGCACCAGGGGCTTGAGCCCGATGCTGCCGGACAGGATGAAGACCAGGGAGCCGGGGTCGAGCCCCTGAACGACCTCGCGGAGCCAGCTCAGGAACGCGTCGACCCGCTGGGCGCCGTCGTCTGGACCGAGTCTGCGCTTGAGGAATATCGGCAGCTCGTCGATGACGAGGACGGGCTGGTCGTGCGCGGCACAGTCGCGGAGGAGCAGCTCGCCGTACCGACGCCAGTTGCCGGCGTTCAGGCCGGCGCGAATCTTGATGCGAAAGTCGCGTGCGCCAACCTCCTCGACGTTCTCCGTGAACCAGCGTTGCATGGTGGTCGCGAAGCGCGACGAGATCGAGCGGACCGGATGCACCGCCTAGGCGAGGTTGGCGACCACGTCCTCCTCGCCGGTCGCGCCCTCGACATCAGTGAAGAGGAAGATCCATCCGTGGCCCTCAAGCCGTCGTCCAAGCTCTCGGGCGATGCTGGTCTTCCCCATCCGGCGCTGTCCGGTGAGCAGGACGTGGTTGCCGGCGCGAACCCGCGCATCCAGAACCCGCAACCCGGATTCGCGATCGACGAAGTCGTTGCCGCTTACCCAGCGGCCAGTGGCTAGCTTCATGATTCCTCCGGCGTTGACAACAAAATTGATATCACGATAATCGATATCAATTTTGTTGTCAACAGAGCAGATGCCAATGGCGCGACCCACAGCTGCACTGCCAGAAGCGGTGGTTGTGCCTCGCCGCCGTCGAAGCCGTTCGGGTCAAAGGTGCCGGCGAAGAGCCACTCGACGGTCTCGGCCGCATGCGCTAACTGCTGCGCCCGCAATCTCGGGCCGTGATATAGACTAGTCTCTGTACGGTCTTCTTGCTGCCGTCCATGGAGGGTACCGCCCGTGTCCGAAGTTGGCGCATTCGAAGCGAAGACGCATCTGCCGCAACTGCTGAAGCGCGTGCAGCAGGGCGAGCGGTTCGTGATCACGAGACACAAGCACCCGGTGGCCGAGCTGATTCCCTTTCGGCGACGGGACACCGACCGAATCCGCGCGGCCATCGACGGCCTGAAGGAGTTCCAGCGGACTCACAGCCTGGGGAGGCTGTCGGTTCGGCAGATGATCGAGGAGGGGCGGCGCTACTGATGGCGTTCGTGCTCGACTGCTCGGTCACCATGGCGTGGATCTTCCCCGACGAGGCGACCGATGCGACGGACCGGCTGCGGGACGGGCTGCTCAGCACCCGCGCCTTCGTACCGGCGCTGTGGCCGGTCGAGACGGCCAACGCCCTGCTCGTAGCGACCCGCCGCGGTCGCATCGCGCAGGACGAGTGGCCGGGGATTCGTGCGCACCTCGATGCGCTGCCGATCGAGGTCGACCCGGTCTCGGCGTCCCGCACGTGGGGTACGGCGCTGGACTTGGCGCATGCACACGGGATCTCCGTCTACGATGCGATGTACCTGGAGCTGGCCGTGCGGATGCGGATGCCGCTCGCGACCCTGGACCGGGCCCTCCGTACCGCAGGGGAGTCGGCCGGCGTCGAGGTGCCGGCCATCGCCTGACCGGACGGAAGCGGCCGCCGCCGCGTTCCTCTCCCGGCCGCCTGCCGTGAACGTCGTTCCTCAGGGCGAGTCTCTGGCCAGAATCCGTTCCCAGGACTTGCGGCAGTGGGCCGGCAGATCACCGATATCGGCGGCAACCTCGGCGATGAGAGCCTCGCGGTCCGGTCCCGCCAGCAGTTGCGCCACGTCCCACGCGTCCTGTGCGCCGCCGGCGAACAGCTTCAGCGCGACGAGGTCCCGGGCCTGCACGGTGGGCACGCTCGAGCCGTCGACTGCCGCCGGTTCGGCGCGCTCGAGCATGCGCACCTGCCACCGATGACGGCCGACGACCAGATCGACGGGGCGCTTGCCGCCCTCCTCGAAGCGGACGACTCCGGCGAGCGGGTCGGCCGCGTCGCCGCGGGCCACCGACACCGCCACGCCGGCATCGGCGAGCGGAGCCCACAACTCCGCGTCGAGGCACGCGTCGGCGAGCGTCAGGAGGTCTATGTCATGGGTCGAGCGGGCGACGCCGTGCGCGGCCATCGCGGAGGCGCCGATCACCGCGTACCGGGCGCCGGCGCCATCGAGGACCGCGGCGACGCGGTCGAGCAGGCTCACCCGATCACGCGGTCGAGACATGCGCTGGGCCGGCGGGTCGCCTGGCGGCGCCGTTCGAGCAGCCGAATCGCCGTCCGCCGGTCGAGGCCGTGGGTGGCGCGGAAGGACTCGATGGCGTCGTCGCCGAGACGGAACGCCAGCTCCACCCGTTCGGCCGGGGACATCCGCCGGATCTCGGCGTCGGTGCGTGCGCGCAGGACGGAGGCGACCGACTTCATGATGCGAGTATACCGCTCGACCAGTACAGTCATCCGTCGCTCGGCAGCGGGTGGTAGCGGCGGCCTCGACTCTCCAGGCGTTGAGACGGAAGTTGTCCACCGGCGGACGACGATTCACGAGGGACGAGATGAACGAGCGTTGACGGCTACCGCAGCTCCCGAAAGAACGCCCGCAGGTCGTCCACGTACAGCCCCGGCTCCTCGCTGGCCGCGAAGTGGCCGCCGCTCGGCATCATGGTGAAGCGGAGGAGGTTGTAGCGCGCCTCGAGCCAGCGCCGGGGCGTGAAGCGGAACTCGCCGGGGAACGCCGCGCAGGCGGTCGGCACCTCGATGCGCGGCGGGTCCGGAGCGTTGGCGCCGTGCCGGCCCTCGTAGTAGTAGCGGGCGGCGGAGGTCGCGGTCTCGGTGGCCCAGTAGATGGTGAGGGTCGTCAGCAGCTCGTCCTTGCTGAAGCGGGTCTCGGGGTTGCCGTCGCAGTCGCACCAGCTTCGGTACTTCTCGACGATCCACGCGGCGAGCCCGACCGGCGAGTCGTTGAGGCTGTAGCCGAGGGTCTGCGGCTTGGTGCCGTGCATATGGCTGTAGCCGCGCTCCTCGTCGGTCCAGAACGCGGCGCGCTCCTCCATCAGCGCGATCTCTTCGGGGGGCACGCCGGCGGTGGGGTCGTCGGGGTCGGGCGGGCCCGCCGTGCACAGGTTGAGGTGCAGGCCGGCCACGTGCTCGGCGTCGTTGGCGGCCAGCCACCGGCTGATGCCGGCGCCGAGGTCGCCGCCCTGGGCGCCGTAGCGCTCGTAGCCCAGGCGCGCCATCAGCTCGGCGAAGATCGCCCCGGTGCGGTCGCGGCCGTAGCCGAGCCGCCGCGGCCGGTCCGAGAAGCCGTAGCCCGGAATGGACGGGACCACCACGTGGAAGGCGTCCTCGGCCCGCCCGCCGTGGGCGACGGGGTCGGTCAGCGGCTCGATGACCTTGTCGAACTCCGCGAAGGTCCCGGGCCAGCCGTGGGTCAGGATGAGCGGGAACGCGTCGGGCTCGGCCGACCGGCGATGCACGAAGTGGATGTCGAGGCCGTCGATGGTGGTCTTGAACTGCTCGAGCCGGTTGAGCCGGCGCTCCTGGGCCCGCCAGTCGAACTCGTCCCGCCAGTACTCGACGAGCTGCGTCAGGTAGGCCTGGTTCATCCCGAGTTGCCACCCGACGCCCTCGGGCTCGTCGGGCATGCGGGCGCGCGCGAGGCGCTCCTTCAGGTCGGCGAGCACGTCGTCGGGGATGGCGATGGTGAACGGCTCGATGGCGGCGCCGGGGGCGGCTTGGCTCACGGCCGCGCGCGCCCCCGCTGACCACGGGGCGGGTCTGGAGACGCCGGCGGCCAAGGCCAATGACAGCGCGACGAATAGGGCGGCGATTGCTCGTCTCATGGTGATGATCCCCGTCGCAGCGCGAGCGGGTCGGGCGAGCCATCGCCGCCGCCAGGCCGCGTTCCCAGTTCGGGTGAGCCCGGATTGTACTACCCCGTCGGGTACTCCCCCGCCGGCCGCGTGCCCGATGGGGAGGCGGGGTGGGGCCGCGGCGGGCGAGGGGCGAAATGCTGGCTTGAGGTGGACTGCGCCGTTATAGTTGCGGTGCGCCGTTTCCGGCGCGAGGAGGGGTGGAGCAAGGATGACACGAGGCAGATACCTCGCTACGCTCACGGCCATCGGCGTGGTCCTGACGGGGGCGGCCTACCAGGCGCAGCAGGAGCGGGCGGCCCTCGCGGTGCAGCAGATCACCGAGAACCTCTACATGCTGGGGAACTCGCCGGAGGTGCAGGGCATGGGCGGGGGCGGGAACACCGCCATCTTCATCGCCACCGACGGGGTGGCGCTGGTCGACACCAAGATCAACGGCTACGGCCAGGACATCATCGCCGCCGTGGGCGAGTTGACCGACAAGCCCATCACCCACGTCATCAACACCCACACCCACTTCGACCACAGCGGCGGCAACACCGAGCTGCCCGACACCGTGAGCTTCGTGGTGCACGAGAACACCCTGGCCCAACTGTCGCGCGACACCTGCCAGCCGGTGACCAACTGCGACGCCTTCAAGGGCGAGAACGCCAAATACCTGCCGAAGCTCGCCTACTCCGACCGCATGTCGCTCTTCAACGGCGCCGACCGCATCGACCTCTACCACTTCGGCCGCGGCCACACCGACGGCGACACGTTCGTGGTCTTCCGCGAGGCGCGCACCGTGCACACCGGCGACATGTTCCAGCGCAAGGGGCTGCCGTTCATCGACGTCGCCAACGGCAACGGCAGCGCCAACGAGTTCGGTGAGACCCTGAAGAAGGCGGTGGCGGGAATCTCCGGCGTCGACACCGTGATTCCGGGGCACAACCCGACGCCGGTGACGTGGAGCGAGTTCGTCGACTTCAGCGGGTTCTTCAACGACGTCGTGAGCAAGGCGCAGCATGGCAAGGCGGCCGGGCTGTCGGTGGACGACGTGGTTGCCGCCTATAGCGTGCCCGGCCAGTACAGCGACTTCGCGGCGCCCGAGGGCAGCCTGCGGACGACCGTGCAGCACGTCTACGACGGCAACTGAGAAGGAGGCGGGGGCCATGACGCTCGCGAGTGAGGGCGTCTCGGCCGCACGCCTGCGACGGCGTCCGAGGGGGAGGGGACCGTGGCGCTCGGAAGGGGCGTATCGACCCCACGCCCACGGCGTCAACTGAGAGGAGGCGGGGCCATGACGTTCGCGAGAGAGCGTCTCGGCCCCGCGGCCGGGGCGGTGCTGCTGGCCGTCTCGGTCGCGGGCGCCCAGACGAGCAACGATCCGTTCGCGGCGCCCATTGCGGCGACCGACGGGGTGATCACGGTCGGCGCCGTCGAGTTCGCCGCGCTGCCGGACTTCCGCGGCGAGCCGGCGCGCATGATGCGGCTCGTCGACGAGCCCGTCACCGGCCGGCTCTTCGTCAGCGACATGTGGGGCGTCGTCTACACCGTCAGCTACGACGGCGGGACGGTCACGCAATACCTCGACCTCACCGCCCCGCGCTGGGCCGTCGACGTCCACGCGAGGGGCCGCGAGCGCGGCTTCCAGAGCTTTGCCCTCCATCCCCAGTTCGCCGAGGCCGGTGCCCCGGGCTACGGCAAGCTCTACGCCTGGACCGATTCGAGCAACACCGCGCCGCCCGCCGACTTCGTCCCCAACGGCGGCAGCGATGCCCACGACACGATCCTGCTCGAGTGGACGGTCGCGGACGCCACCGCCCCGGCTTACGACGGCGGCCCGCCGCGCGAGCTGCTGCGGGTCGAGCAGCCGTTCGGGAACCACAACGGGGGCCAGCTCGCGTTCAACCCCCTCGCGACCCCGGGCGACCCCGACTTCGGCCTGCTCTACGTCGGGTCGGCGGACGGCGGCAGCGGCGGCGACCCGCTCGACCTCTCGCAGGACCTCGGCTCGATCTTCGGCAAGGTCCTGCGGATCGATCCCCTCGGCTCGAACAGCGTCAACGGCCGCTACGGCATCCCCGCCGACAACCCGTTCGCCGGCGACGACGAGGCCGCCCTCGGCGAGATCTACGCCTACGGCGTGCGGAACCCGCAGCGCCTCGCCTGGGACGCCCGGAACGGCAACATGTTCCTCGCCGACATCGGGCAGAACATCGTCGAGGAGATCAGCCCGGTGTGGTCGGGCGCGAACCTCGGCTGGAACGACTGGGAGGGGAGCTTCCGGTTCATCAGCCGCCGCGAGGTGAGCCTGGTCGACCCGCGCGGCGAGCCCGGCCTCGCCTGGCCCGTCGTCGAGTACGGGCAGCTCGACCCGTTGCTCGGGCCGCGCTCGCACGCCACCGGGCTCGTCGTCTACCGGGACAACGCCATCCCGCAGCTCGAGAACCTGCTGCTCTTCGGCGACGGACCCAACGGCGAGGTCTTCTACCTCGACGCCGACGCGCTGCCCGAGGGCGGCCAGGACCCGATTCGCCGCGTGCTGTTCGAGCACGAGGGCGAGACGCGCACCTTCCTGCAGTTGATTCGGGAGAAGAACGTCGAGC
The DNA here is from genome assembly GCA_965215105.1 of Vicinamibacterales bacterium. Lineage (GTDB taxonomy): Bacteria > Acidobacteriota > Vicinamibacteria > Vicinamibacterales > UBA8438 > JAJEEA01. The sequence goes on along the minus strand of OZ244051.1, from coordinate 1,718,062 downwards.
AGGGGCGGACGCCGACGAGCCGCGCCGACGTGCGCATCGACACGGGGCCGGGCGGCCGTGTCTTCCTCCTGAACAAGCACGACGGCGTGATCCGCCGGCTCGTGCCGTAGCCCCGGGAGCTGCGGCGCAGGCTCCTCGCCCGGAGAGCGTCGCCCGCGGTTCCGCTTGCCGCCCAGCCAACCGCCCGGGAGTCCGCGCCGAGCGAGTCGAACGCGTGGGGCGATTGAGATCGCGTCTCATTCTCAGGCGTGCTATGATACGAGCCGAATGGAGAGGGCGGACGAGGATCGGGTCGTCTGCGCGTGCCTGCAGGTCACCGAGCGCCAGTTGCGCGCGGCGGTCGAGCAGAGCGGCGTCCAGAGCGTCCGCGAGTTGATGCGGGCGACGGAGGCGGGCACCGGTTGCACCGCCTGCCACCCGCGGCTCGAGGGTTGCCTGACCCGCCGGTCGAGCCCCTCCCCGCCCCCTTGCCGGCCCGGACCGGCTGGTGGAACCTACGCCAGTCCTCCCGCCTGAGCCCGACCGCACGCCATCATCGTGCCGAGCGCGGTGCCGCGCCGGCTTCACCTCCCGCGCCTCGCCCGCAATCGTCGCCCGCGGCTCCGCTTGGCGCTCAACCACCCTGCGGGAGTCCGTGCCGCTCCACGGCGCAGACGGCTACCGCTCGTGGCCTCCCATCTGCTCGCTCAGGTAGTTCTCGATGCCGACCTTCTCGATGCGGAAGAGCTGGGTCTCGGCCCAGTCGAGATGCTCCTCCGACTCGGTGAGTATCGGCTCGAGAACCTCGCGGGTGCCGTTGTCCCCGAGCCGGGTGCACAGGGCGATGGCCTCGTTGTAGTGCTTGACGCCCTTCAGCTCGAGCTGCAGGTCGTTCTCGATCTGCTCCTTGACGTCGGTGCCGACCCGGATGACGTCGTACCGCGCGATCTCCGGCGTCCCCTCCAGGAACAGGATGCGGTCGATGAGCTGCTCGGCGTGCTTCATCTCGCCGATCGACTCCTCGTGGTGCTTCTTCGCGAGGTGGTGGAAGCCCCAGTTGGCGCACATCTTGGCTTGGCAGAAGTACTGGTTTATGGCGGTCAACTCGATGGTCAACGCGCGATTCAGCGCGTCGATCACCTGTGTCTGTCCCTGCATGACTACCTCCGTGACGTGAGCGGACGTGTGGCTGCCGACACGTCTCCCTTATGTCAGGATGCGCGCCGGTCTCGACCCGGCGTTCGTGGCCGCCTTTGCTCCATCTTACCGGACATCCGGCTCGATACCCCGCGAGCGCACGGTGAGGGCGGGTCGGATGCCGGTGGTCGGGGGAGGCGCGGGGGAACCGCAGACTGAAGGGCGCCGAGCCGCGGAAACGGCCTGAACGCCCCCCGGGAGACGGCCGGTGTCGCCGTCCCCGGGGGGAGCGCAGGCCGTCCCCTACAGGCTGAACCGCACCTCGCCGACCACCGTGCGCCGCAGGATGTCGCCGAAGATGTGCTGCTGGATGTCCTGGTTGAGGAGGTTCGTCACCTTCAGCAGGGTGGTGACGGCGCCGTTGTTCCACCGCACGCCGAAGCTGCCGTTCACCATGGTGTAGCCGTCGGTGTAGCCGTGGAACGCCGGCGTGAGCACGTCCGACCAGAACGCGGAGGTGGCCATGCTCACCGACGCGTTGCCGAGGAACCGGGTGCCGTTCAGCGACGCCCCGATGTTCACCCGGTGGGTCGGGGGCAGGGTGAGCTCCTCGGGCAGGAACCTGGGCAGGAGCGGGTCGTCCGAGTCGAGGATCTCGGGCTCGGCCTGCCACGAGTAGTTGAACCAGGCCGACGTCGAGCGCGAGATGCGCTGGTCGAACCACAGCTCGGCCCCCACCTGCCGCGTCGGGCCCAGGTTCGAGTAGGTGAACGCCGTGCGCGGCAGGTGGATCCCGGCCGCCGCCGCCATGAACGTCAGCACCTGCGGCGGGAGCACCCAGCCCGGCGGCGGGTTCTCCGCCGTGTAGGGGTCGAGGCTCGGCGCCACCTCGGTGAAGGCGATGGGGGTGTCGCGGCGGTTCAGGTAGACGGCGGCCCCGGCCGTCGTGCGGCCGAAGGTCCCCGTGTAGCTGAGCTCGTAGGCGGTCAGCGACTCTTCCGTGAGGTCGGCGCGCGGCATCGAGCCGAGGGGCAGGTCGCTGCCGACCGACCGCGTCACCAGCGGAAACGGCTGCGCGGTGGTCTGGTCGAGCTGCTGCTCGAGCTGCATCAGCGCCCCCTGGGCCACCGCCGGCGGCAGGCCGGGCGGCAGCAGCACCGGCAGCAGGGGCCGGAACACCGCGAGCTCGCTCAGGTCGACGGGGAAGACGACGCCCATGTCGAGAAAGTTGTTGATGACCGACGGCGACCGGAACGCCCGGTTGTAGGAGACGGTCACCGAGTGGTCGACGCCGGGCTTGAACATCAGCGACAGCCGCGGCGAGAAGGCCGGCGTCGACACGCTGCCGAACTTGTCGACCCGACCCCCGAGCACGAGGCGGAAGCGGTCGAAGAAGATCTCGTCCTGCAGGTAGGCGCCGAACTCGAGGCGGTCGGGCGCCTCCGGGGCGATGGTGATGTCGAAGGTGTTCCGGCGCACGTTGCCGCCGTAGGTCAGCAGGTTCCGCTCTCCGAGGAACGACGAGTTGCCGATCTCGACGTCGAACGTGTTGCCCTTGAACCCGAGCTGCACGGGCTGGCCGGTGGCGGGGTCCGCGAGCAGGAGGTTCGGCGCGTCGCCGTTCAGGATGTTGGTGAAGACCTGGAACCGGAAGTCGCCCTGCGTGTAGCCCATCTTGCCGTAGCCCACGTACGACCCGCGCTGGATGTCGAACGGCCCGACCCCGGTGTGCGAGAGGCCCTCGGTGCCGGCGACCCCGCCCGAGTACGAGAACTGACCGCCGTTCGCGACCTCCTGGTCCACCCGCACGTCGAACTTGGGCTGACTCGTGCCCCGGTTCGCGAACGCGGCCCCGAACGGCCCGGCCCCGTCCAGCGGATACGTCGCGCCGCCTACCATCCGGCCGGGGACCCGCGGGTCCTCGATGACCGGCACCTGCCCCGTGGGGCGGGGGAACGCGTCGGACTGGAAGTAGCCGGCGCTGATGCGGTAGGCCAGGGTGTCGCTCGGCGCCCGGGTGACCGTCGCGTTGGCCCCGAACATCGTTCCCGCTCCCTGCCCGACCGTCGAACCCGCCTCCCGGTCGATCCAGCCGCCGCTCATGCTCACCGTCGTGCCGACCGAGTCCCGGGGCGCCCTGGTGATGATGTTGACGGCGCCGGTCATCGCGTTCGCGCCCCAGGTCGCCGACGCCGGCCCGCGGACCACCTCGATCTGCTCGATGTCGCCCTGGTTGGCGGGCAGCGTGTCCCACAGCACGAGGCCGAAGAAGTCGAGGTAGATGCTGCGGCCGTCCATCAGCACGAGCTGCGAGTTGGCGATGGGGCCGGTGGACTGCCGGCTCGTCACCTGGACGTCGCGGGCCGAGAGCTGGATGACGTTGACGCCCGGCACCGAGCGCAGGGCTTCGCCGACGTTCGTGCTGGCCGTGGTCTCCAGGGCCGCGGCGGGAACGACCGACGTGGTGACCGGCGCGTCGACCACGCGGACCTCGGTGCGCGAGGCGGTGACGACCACGGTATCGCCGAAGCTCGCGATGGACAGCGTGAGCGGCGGCGCCTCGACGAAGGCGTCGGCGACGACGATGCCGTCCAGGGTCGCGTCCGAGAATCCGGAGAGCCCCGCCGTCACCGACCAGGCGCCGGGGGACAGGGCCGGGAACTCGTACTCCCCGCTGGCGTCGGACTGCGCGACCCGCGCCTCGCCCGGACCGCTCAGGGTGACCGTTGCGCCCGGCAGCACGGCCCCCGTCTCGTCGGTCACGCGGCCGGCGATTCCACCGTCCTGCGCCGCAGCGGGGACCGCCGACAGTGCGAACAGGAGCAGGATGATTGCACCCTTGTAATGATGAGTCATGCTTGCCTCCCGCGGTTTACGAAGACCGTCCATGTCACTACTCTCTACCTCTCGCGCGTCCCGGGCCGTGCTCGCCCGGCTTGCATCGCCGCCCCGGTTCCGCCCGGCGCCCCGCCGACCCTGCGGCGGTTCGCGCCGATCGAGAGGACAACGAACGATCGAGACGACTCGCCGACTTCACCCGAACCCGGCCCGCCTTCCACGGTTCCTGCGCCCGACACGCGGCCAGGCGATTTCCGTCACCGACCTCGCCCGCCAATCGTCGCCTTCGGCTCCGCTTGGCGCCCAACCAACCCTGCCAGGAGTCTGCACCTACGGCGCAGACTCCTGCCTGCGGCGCCGATTCCTACCCGGCCTGCGTCCGGGGCACGAGAGGGCGGCCCGGCGGCGCGGGACGGGGTGCGCGCGGCCCGTTCAGCATCCTCCCGATCGCCGTGTAGCGAACGCCCGTCTGGTAGGCGAGCAGCAGCACGGCGACGACCGTGACGTTGATCAGGACGAACTTCAGGTGGACGCTGACCGGCCAGTCCACGATCAGCCGCTGCGCGCCGATCACCAGCGGCAGGTGGACCAGGTACAGCCAGTAGGACGCGTCCGACAGGTACCGCACCCAGAAGCGCTCCTTCGAGGCAATCCAGCGGAACAGCCCCATCGCGCCGAAGCACATCAGCCACGCGAAGGCGACCTGCACGACCGCGGCCACGCCCCAGACCCAGGCCTCGCCCGGCACGACGGTGAACATGCCCGCGAGAAGCGGCAGGCCGACGCGCTCGAGGCGGTGGCGGGCGAGGCGGTCGAGCCCCCGCGACTGCCACAGCATCGCGCTGAAGAAGCCGCTGAGCAGGAAGAACAGCGGCATCCGGAAGCCGTGGATGACGGACAGGATCCACGCGTAGACGTTGGCTTCCGGCGCCGTGTCGAAGGCATAGGCCTCGTGCACCGGCCAGAACTCGACGGGCACGAGGAAGACGCCGGCGTGCAGCAGGATGCCGAGCAGCATGGCGAAGCCGCGCAACGCGTCCAGGTCGTGGAACCTGGCCCGCCCATCCTCGCCTGACGGCTCCGCCGGGCGCCCAACCAACCCTGCAGGAGTCCGCGCCGTTCCCCGGCGCAAACTCCCGGCCGCCGCCGGCCCGCCGGCGCCGGGTCCGCCGTCGTCGATCCTCGGCGGCGAGCCCGCGGCTGTCGCCCGAGTCGCCATGTGTCAATTATAGCGCCGCTTCCGCCGCGCTCGCCCCAGGGCAGGTGGAAGGTCCCCGCCCGCCTGCCGCGGGCCTGCCGCCAGCAGGTGGACGAAGCCTCGGAGCAGGCGTACCCCGCCACCAATGCCGGGGGGCGAGGCGGTCGACTTCAGGTCCCATGGCGACGAGAGCGAAGCAGCCCGTGGGGTCAGGGCGCCGCCTCGGCCAGCCGCGCCCGCCGCATGGGCTGACGCGCGCCGTAGGTGAGGGAGCGCCAGGTCCACTCGGCCGGCCCGAAGCGGAACCGGCGCAGCCAGAGCGGGGAGGCGACGAGCTGCAGCGCCCAGACGCCGGCCACGACGCCGACCTGGCCCACGCGGTCGACCGAGCCGAACCAGCCGAGCCCGTGGCCGTAGAAGATCGTGGTGCACAGGACGGTCTGGAGCAGGTAGTTGGTCAGGGCGGTCTGCCCGACGGCGGCGAACGGGCGGGTGAATCGGCGGAGCGCGGCGTTGCGGCACGCGAGCATCACGAGCCCGACGTAACCGAGGCTGACCGCGATGCTCGGCCAGTAGTTGAACTGCAGGCCGAGGAATAACGACCAGACGGGCCACCCGCGCGCGAAGTCGAGCCAAAGGCCGTACGCCTGCATCGGCAGGCCGACCAGGACCGCCGCCGCAATCAGGCCCGCGTAGAACCGGGGCGAGCGCCGCGCCGCGAACACCTCGCGGTGGAAGAGGCCCATCCCGATCAGCATCAGCCCTCCCGCGCGCCAGAAGGCCCACATGAGCAGGAGGACGGTCTCGAACGCCAGGGCGTCCGCGGAGCGGCTGGGGAGCTGAGCGAGCCAGCCGCCGCGGTAGACGGCGAGCTCGGCCTCGAGCACCGCCGGCGTCGGCCGCCACGCTTCGTCGGCGAACGCGGCCAGCGCCTCCTCCGGCCAGTACGGCAGCGACATCCCCGCGCCCACCGAGAAGGCCGAGCCGACCGCGAGAAGGGTCGTCCCCAGGGCCAGCAGCCGCCCCGGCGACAGGTGGCGCAACGGGTACAGCACCATGCCGCACACCGCGTAGGTGAACAGGATGTCGCCGTACCACAGCAGGTGGGCGTGGAGGAGCCCGATGACCGCCAGCCACCCCATCCGCCGGTAGTGCGCCCGGCCGACGCTGCCGCCGCGCGCCTCGGCCCGCCCCGCCATCAGCACGATGCCGGCCCCGAACAGCATCGAGAAGACGGTCATGAACTTCTGGTCGGCGAACATCCGGCCGGCCAGCCAGACGTACAGGTTCGCGCCCTCGAGGTCGCCGTAGGCGGTCGGGTTGAAGTACGCCGCCTGGGGCATGGCGAACGACTGGATGTTCATGACGAGGATGCCGAGGAGGGCGAATCCGCGCAGGACGTCGATGGCGTCGATGCGCGCGTTGTCGGCGACGGGGGCGGCTTCCGGCTGGTCGGGGGGAGCGGGCATGCCCCGGATTCTACCCGCTCGGTCCGGGCCTGCTCGCCCCGACCGGACCGCCGAGACTTGACTTGACCCGCCGCCCGGCGCATTCTCTTGGCTGACACAACCAGGTCGATCGTCCAAAGGAGCGAGACGATGGTGCTTTTCGAGACACGTGGCGCGAGCTCTTGCCGCGCCCGGCTGTTCGCCGCGGCGCTGTGCGCGGGGATCCTCGCCCTGACCGGGGCCGGTCTCCAGGCCGAGGTCCCGGGAACGGCAACCCTGTCGGGCACGGTGACCGCCTCGGAGCCGTTCACGGCGGCGCAGGTCTACGCCCGCAACCTCGACCGCGACATGGTGTACCAGGTGTACACCAACGGCGGCCGTTACCGGGCCGTCGCCCTCTTCCCCGGCACCTACGAGGTGAGCGCGAGCACGAAGAGCCTCGAGTCGGACGTGCAGACCATCACGGTGAGCGCCGGCGACGCGGCCGAGGTCGACCTGACGCTGGGCCCGCTCTCGGGCGACGCGCCGCCGCTGGTCATTCCCGCCGGGCGGACCGCGATGGAGAGCGGCCGGGCCGGGGCGTTCGAGTACGCCAGCTACGACGAGATCTACCCGCCGGGGCGTGGCAAGGAGGTCGCCGAGCAGGTGTGCATGGCGTGCCACGGCGAGAACTTCTTCCCGACCCGCCCCGGGACCGAGCGGCAGTGGATGAGCTGGATCGACCACATGGTCGGCAGCACCCTCGGCGAGCAGGACCCCACCCGCTACGGGCAGGGACTGCTCTCGTTCCGGGCGTCGATGTTCCGCTTCGGCCGGCAGGACCGTGACGACCTGCTCGCCTACGTCGTCGAGAACTTCGGGCCCGCCAGCAAGCGCCGGCGCGTCGCCATCGAGCAGCAGACGCCGGTCGACGAGGAGGCCCTCGGCAAGGCGATGTACATCGAGTACTACCTCGCCAAGGACGGCCCCGGCGAGGGCGTCAACGCCGAGCCGTGGGCCCGCGACCGGGTCGGCCGCTACGGCCAGGACCCGCGCTTCGACGCCGACGGCAACGTCTGGCTGGTCGACCGCGGCGTGCCCCACCGGCTGGTCAAGCTGGACCCGCGCACGGGCGAGCAGTGGGAGTACCTCTATCCCGATCCGCGGAACGGCAACCACGAGATCCTCATCGACCCGTCGGGCCTGATCTGGCTGCCCGAGCACCGGGGCCGCACCGGGGCGGCGGAGAAGCGGCTGCTGGGCTTCAATCCCGAGACCGAGGCCTTCGAGCACCTGATTCCGATGGACCCCGACGACGTGGTCCGCAACCCGACGAAGTTCATGCAGTCCTTGGCGATGGACTCGAAGGGCAACATCTACGTCGGGTGGATCATGGGCGGGGCCCTCAGCAAGTGGGACCGCGCCACCGGCGAGGTGTCGGTGTTCCGCATCCCGACCCCGCACGCCATCCCCTACGGGGTGGTGGCCGACCACAACGACAACATCTGGATCGCGCTGTGGAGCGGCGGCAAGATCGTCAAGTTCGACACGTCGAACAACTCGTGGACGGAGTTCACGGCGCCCACCTACCCGGGGCACACCCGGCGGCTGAACGTCGACTCGCAGAACAACATCTGGTGGGGCATCTACTCGGCCGGCAAGCGCCCCGGCAAGCTGGTCAAGCTCGACCAGTCGACGGGCAAGATGACCGAGTTCACGATCCCGCAGCAGAACGCCGAGCCCTACGACGTCGCGGCCGACCCGTGGGACAACATCTGGGCCCCCGACGTCGGCCAGCGGACCGACGGCGACTACGGCGCCACGCTCTGGAGGTTCGACCCGCGGTCGGAGGAGTTCACGTTCTATCCGAAGCCGCAGCGGCACGCCGACTCGCCCAAGATTCAGATCACGCGGGACGGGGCCGTCTGGTACTCGCCGCGGGGCAGCCGCGAGGCGCCCGCGTTCGGGGTGCTCTATCCCGACATGGACGCCATCGACGACCTGGGGGCCTACTACACGTACGGGCCGCCGGGGTATCCGTTCCCGGCGCCGGCTTCCATGCCGACCACCGAGGGGCAGTGACGCGCAAGGGGTGATGAGAGTATTGCGGGCCGGCTCCGCGCCGGCCCTGTTCGCAGCCGTTGCGATTGCCGCGGGGACGGCGGGGAGCTGGGCTCCCGGCCCTCCCTCCGGCCGCCTGCTCGCCGCCGCGGCTGCCCAGCCGCCGGCTTCCCCCCAATCCGTCCGCGGCCTCCTCGACCGGTACTGCGTCGGTTGCCACAACGAGAGCCGGGTCGCCGCGGCGGGCGGGACCGCGTCGGTGCTCGACGCGCAGCTCCGCGCGACGGGGCTCGCCCTCGACACGGTGAACGCGGAGCGACCCAGCGCCGACGCCGAGCGGTGGGAGCGGGTTATCGCGAGGCTCGGGGCCGGCTCGATGCCGCCGGCCGGCCTGCCGCGGCCCGGCCGGGAGGAGTCGCGCGCCGCCGCCGCGTGGCTTGCGGCGCGGATCGACGAGGCGGCCGCCGCCAGCCCGAACCCCGGGCGGACCGGCTCGATGCACCGCCTCAACCGCACCGAGTACGGCAACGCCGTCCGCGACCTCCTCGCCCTCGACGTCGACGTGGCGGCGCTGCTGCCGGGGGACGAGACGTCGGACACCGGGTTCGACAACAACGCCGAGGTGCTCTCCATCTCGACCGCGCAGCTCGAGCGGTACCTGTCGGCGGCGCGGAAGATCTCGCGCCTCGCCACCGGCGTGACGACCGCGCCCGACTTCGCGCGCTTCGAGAACTCGGTGCTGCTGACGCAGGCCGACCGGCAGAGCGAGGACCTGCCCCTCGGGTCCCGCGGCGGCCTCGCCGCCACCTACCACTTTCCCGCCGACGGCAACTACATCTTCCGCATCGGGCTGACCACCAACTGGCAGGACTACGTCCGCGGCATGGGGCGCAGGAACCTGCTCGACCTCCGCATCGACGGGCGGCTCGTCCGGCGGTTCACGTTGGGGGGCGAGGCGCCGGGCACGCCGGCGCCGCACACGTGGTCGCCGGCGGAGGCGGGCGACCCCGAGTGGGAGCGCTACGTCCGCGAGTCGGCCGCCCACCTCGAGGTCCGCGCCGAGGTCGAGGGCGGGCCGCACGTCGTCGGCGTCTCCTTCGTCCGGAACCGCTGGGAGCCCGAGGGACCGCTGCAGCCCCTGATGAAGGGCGCGGTCCTGTCGAACGACGAGAAGTACCACGGCAACGCCGAGGTCCAGGCCCTGACCATCGAGGGCCCCTACGAGGGCGCGGTGCCCGGCGACACGCCGAGCCGGCGCCGCATCTTCGCGTGCCGGCCCGACGCCCCGTCGGGGGAGGAGGCGTGCGCCGAGCGGATCCTGTCGCGGCTGGCCCGCCTCGCCTACCGCCGGCCGCCGACGGACGGCGACGTCGGGACCCTGCTCGACTTCTTCCGCGCCGGGCGGGCGAAGCCGGGTGGCGGCTTCGACACCGGCATCCAGCTCGCCCTCGAGCGGCTGCTCGTCGATCCCGACTTCCTCCTGCGGGTGTACGAGGATCCCCCCGGCGCCGCGCCGGGGCAGGCGTACCCGCTGCCCGACCTCGAGCTCGCCTCGCGCCTGTCGTTCTTCCTGTGGAGCAGCATTCCCGACGAGGAGCTGCTCGACGTGGCCGAGCGCGGCGAGCTGACCGACCCCGCGACGCTGCGCGACCAGGTGCGGCGCCTGCTCGCCGACCCGCGCAGCGAGGCGCTGGTCGGCGACTTCGCCGCGCAGTGGCTGCACCTGCGAAACCTCGACGAGGTGAAGGCCGAGCCCTCGGTCCACCCCGACTTCGACCAGGACCTGGTGGAGGCGTTCCGGCAGGAGACGGCGCGGTTCATCGGCAGCACCATCGACGAGGACCGGAGCGTCCTCGACCTCCTCGGCGCCGACTACACCTGGGTGAACGAGCGGCTGGCGCGGCACTACGGCATCCCCGGCGTCTACGGCAGCCGGTTTCGGCGCGTCACCCTGCCCGACCTCGAGCAGCGGGGCGGGCTGCTGGGCCACGGCTCGCTGCTGTCGCTGACGTCGTACCCGCACCGGACCTCGCCGGTGCTGCGCGGGCGGTGGCTGCTCGAGGCCATCTTCGGGGCGCCGCCGCCGGGCCCGCCGCCCGACGTGCCCGCGTTGCCCGAGCGCGGGGAGGGCGGCGCGCCGGCGTCGATGCGCGAGCGCCTGGAGATGCACCGGCGCAACCCCGCGTGCGCGAGCTGTCACCGGAGCATCGACCCGCCAGGCTTCATGCTGGAGCACTACGACGCCATCGGGCGGTGGCGGACGGTGACCGAGACGGGGCATCCCGTCGACGCCTCCGGCACGCTGCCGAACGGGGTGACGGCGGAGGGCCTGGCGGGGCTGCGGGGCCTGCTGCTCGAGGACCCCGAGCCCTTCGTGGGCACGCTCACCGAGCGGCTGCTGGCGTATGCCCTCGGGCGCGAGCTGCGCCACTACGACCAGCCGACGGTGCGCGCCATCGTCCGCGACGCGGCCGCCGACGGGTACCGCTGGTCTTCCGTCATCCTCGGGGTGGTCGAGAGCCCGGCGTTCCTGATGCGGCGGGCGGCGGAGTGACGGGCATCCGGCCGGGAGGCGACGCGTCTTCCGGGAGCACGGATTCGTTTCGATCGGCCGAGCGATCCGACGAGAGGACCGACATGAGAGGCAACAACATCTTCACCGCGAAGCCCCTGTCCCGCCGGACCGTCCTGCGCGGCGTGGGCGCGACCGTGGCCCTCCCGTTTCTGGACGCCATGGCCCCCGGCGCGTCGGTGTTCGCGCGCAATGCAGCCAAACCGGTGCGCCGTTTCCAGGCGATCTTCGTGCCGAACGGCATGGCGATGGAGCACTGGTCGCCGGCGACGGCGGGGCGCGACTTCGAGCTGACCCCGATTCTGCGGCCCCTCGCCCCGTTCCGGGACCAACTGCTCGTCTTCTCGGGGCTGAACGCGTCGTGGACCTACGTGCACGCCGGCGCGTCCGGCTCGTTCCTCACCGGCACGCGGCGCGGGGGCACGTCGGAGACCGACGTGGTGGCCGACACGTCCATCGACCAACTGCTCGCGAGCGAGCTCGGGGCCTCGACCCCCCTCGCCTCGCTCGAGCTGTCGATAGACAAGGAGGCCAACGCCGGGCAGTGCACCTCGGGCCTGAGCTGCGCGTACACCCAGACCATCTCGTGGCGCACGCCCACCATGCCGCTGCCGATGGAGAACAACCCGCGGGCGGTGTTCGAGCGGCTGTTCGGCGACAGCGGCTCGACCGACCCCGCGGTGCGGCGGGCGCGCATGGACGAGAAGCGCAGCATCCTCGACTCGGTGATGGACAAGCTGGCCGACGTCGAGCGCCGGGTCGGGGCCGGCGATCGGCGCAAGGTCGAGGACTATGCGGCGGCGATCCGCGACGTCGAGAGACGGATCGAGGTGGCGGAGTCGAAGAACGACGTGAGTCCCGAGGCATTCCCCAACGAGCCGCGGGGCGTGCCGGCCACGTTCGAGGAGCACGTAGAGCTGATGTTCGACCTCCAGTTCCTGGCCCTGCAGAGCGACATCACCCGCGTGGCGACGTTCATGCTGGGCCGGGAGCAGAGCACGAGGACCTATCCCGAGGTGGGCGTTTCCGATCCCCACCACCCGCTGTCGCACCACGGCAACGATCCGGCCCTCATCGCCCGGATGTCCAAGGTCAACGCGTACCACGCGGCCCTGACCGCGAGGTATCTGGAGCGGCTGCGGGCGACGCCCGACGTCGACGGGTCGATGCTGGACAACATGACCGTCATGTACGGCACGTGCATGTCGAACAGCACGCGCCACGCCGGCAACAACGTCCCCATCCTGGTGCTCGGCGGCGGCGGGGGGCGGCTGAAGGGCGGGCGGCATCTCCGGTACGAGGGGACCTCGCACGCCAATCTCCTGCTGACCCTGATGGACAAGTTCGACTTCCCCCTGGAGCGGGTCGGCGGCAGCACCGGGGCGTTGCCCATCGACGAGATCGACACGCTGTCGGAGGTGTAGGGGCCTGCGCCGGGGGATGGCGCGGCCTGCGGCAGGGCGCGTCGACGCCCCGGCAGGGTTTGGCCGGGCGGCATTCGCGCCGGCGCGGACCTCGACCGCGGCGGCGGGTCGCGCAGCGTCCCCGGCATGGCGGGAGGAGAAAGACGATGTTGGGAGCCCCTGGCAAGAGTTCCGCTCGGATGCGGATCGCGCATGCCTGCCGATCGGGGTTGCTGCTGGCCCTGGCCGGCGCGGGCGCCGCGGCCGCGGCGCCGCCCGAGGCCGCGCTCGCCGAGGCCGCGCGGCGCGCCGACTGGGCCGCGGTCCGGACGCTGCTCGAGCAGGGCGCCGACGTCGACGCCCGTGAAGGGGACGGCTCGACCGCGCTCCACTGGGCGAGCCATCACGACGAGCGCGAGGTCGCGGACCTGCTGGTCCGCGCGGGGGCCGAGGTAGACGCCGCGAACGATCTCGGGGTCACGCCGCTCTGGGCCGCGTGCGAGAACGGCAGCGCGGCCATGGCCGGGGCCCTGCTCGGGGCCGGCGCCGACCCGAACCGGGCGTTGCCGTTCGGGGAGACGCCGTTGATGACGGCGTCGCGCAGCGGCGACGCCGACGTGGTCGGCCGGCTGCTCGCGGCGGGGGCCGAGGTCGACGCCGCCACCGCGGAAGGCGCCTACGGCGAGCAGACGGCCCTCATGTGGGCGGTCGCGCAGGGACATGCGGCCGTCGTGGAGGTGCTCCTGGCCCACGGGGCCGACGTGCGCGCGCGCTCGACCACGTTCACCGAGACCGTCAAGACCATCTCGACGTACGCGAACTACGGCCTGCAGTGCGTGCCGCGGGACGAGTGCTACATCACCGAGGTCCCGAGCGGAGGGTTCACCCCGTTGCTGTTCGCGGCCCGGGTGGGCGCCCTCGCCTCGGCGCGGCTGCTCGTGGCGGCGGGCGCCGACGTGAACGAGGCGGCGCCGGACGGGGCCGGCGCGCTGGCCATCGCGGCCCTGAGCGGCAACGGCGCCGTCGCCGCGTTCCTGCTCGACAGCGGCGCCGACCCGAACGCCGCCGGCGGCGGCTATGCGCCGCTGCACGCGGCGATCCTGCACCGCGACCCGGGGCTGGCCGAAGCGCTGCTGTCGGCCGGCGCCGACCCGAACGCCCGCGTGTCGGCCTCGACGCGGTAACGCGTGACAGCGCGGACTTCTTCTTCCCGCCGTGGTACGTCGGCGCGCCGGCGTACTGGCTGGCCGCGCGCCACCGGGAGGCCGGCCTCATGCGCCTCCTCGCCCGTCACGGCGCCGATCCCCTGGCCACCCACGGTCCGGCCTGGTGGACCCGGGACCGGCGGACGTCGGCGGGCCGGATGTGGCTCGAGGAAGGGGAGACGACCGCCCTCATGGCGGCGGTCGGCCTGGGAGGCCCCGACCCCCTCTGGGCGGTGGACCACCGCGCGCGGGTCGCGGAAGCGACGGAGCTCGGGCGGGGCCCCGATGTGGCCGAGATGGAGGCGGCGACGCTGGAGGCGGCCCGGGTGGCGGTCGAGCTGGGCGCCGACGTCGGCGCGGCCGACGCGCGGGGGCGGACCGCGGTCAGGGCGGCCCTGGACGAGGGCTTCGACGACGTCGTCGCGTTTCTCGTCGAGCACGGCGCGGCGCACCCGTTCGACACGCCGGCCACGCCGCGAGGAGCGCGATAGGAGCCTCTCCGGGGCCGCGTGGGCTGGCCGACGCGGTCAAGTCAGGGGCGCCAGCGGGAAGGCGCGGGCGTCGGCGATGACGTCGGCGAGCATCCGGCCGTAGTGCTTCACGAGCAGGGCGCCGAGCTCGGGGGTTCCGAGCCGCGCGTCGCCGACGACGCCCTGGGGGTTGAGGTCGCCTGCGAGCCAGGCGAACGAGGCGTTCCCCTCGGCGGAGAGGTGGCGCAGGGTGGTCCCGAGGCTCTCGTCGAGGGACGGAAAGCGGTCGACGTCGTCGAGGCGGACGAGGTCGGGGCGGAGATGCCGCAACATCGCGGTCTCGACGGCGCCGCCGTGCAGGCCGTAACGCCACTCCGCATCGGGCAGCCCGGTTCCCGCGGGGCGCGGACCGTCGAAGTAGCTGGTCTTGACGACGAGCAGTCGTTGCTCTTCCCTCAGCCGGCGCGCGGCGATGTCCACGGCCGAGAGGTTGCCGCCGTGGCTGTTGGCGACGACCAGGCGCCGGGCGCCCGCGGCGGCGACGGAGGCGCCGGTCTGCACCAGGGACTCGACGAGGAGCTCGGGGGCCAGGCTCAGCGTGCCGGCGAACCGGCGGTGCTCGGCGCTGGCGCCGAGGGCCTGCGGCGGCAACGCGAAGACCGGGAGGTCCGGAGGCAGCCGGCGGAACGCCTCGGCGAGCAGGGCAAGGCCGATCACGAGGTCGGTCGAGAGCGGCAGATGGGGGCCGTGCTGCTCGATCGCCGCCACCGGCAGCACGATCACGGGGTCGCGCTCGGCGAGCGACGCCGCCTCGACGGTGGTCAGCGCCTGCCAGTAGCGGATCGGATCGTCGGACATCGGGTTCGGTGGACCCCCTCACCGCTGCCGGTTCCGGAGGCCGGCGTCGGCTCGCGGGCCCCGGCCGGGGCCCGCGGGACCGGCGGTACGGCGGAACAGCGCGAGATCGTATCCGATCCAGCCCTTCGCCAGGCAGGTCTGCAGGGCGGTTCCGCCCACGAGGTGTCCGAACCGCGTCCGGTCCAGGGGAAGCCATCCGCAGGCGGCGATGAACAGGGCGGCCACGCGGTCCCGGCCGCGCCCGAGCCGCAGATACGGCGTGAGGTCGTCGGTCGACAGGTGCTCGAACCCGGCCCGCGTCGCGAGGGCGCTCAACTCGTGCCGATGGAGCAGGGTGTTGAGATGCCAGCCCCGCCGGAACCGCTCGACCGTCCGCCGGGCGGCCGCGTCGTCGGCGGGCCTGAGGAAATCGTCGCAGACGGCCAGCAGCCCTCCGGGCCGCACGATGCGGGCGCATGCCGCGAAGAAGCGGGCGGGGTCCGGCCCGTGGACCATCGACTCGATGGCGTAGGCGAGGTCCGCCGGCGGGATCTCCGCCGGCGGTTCGCAGTAGTCGGCCTCCAGGCAGCGGACGCGGTCGGCCAGCCCCGCCGCGCGGATGCGCCGCTCGGCGTGCCGCACCTGCACCGGGCTCAGGGTCAGCCCCGTGCCGCGGATGGGCAGGCGCGACGCGAGGTGGCAGAGGCTGCCGCCCACGCCGCAGCCCAGATCGACGACGTGCGCCGGCGGTTGTCCGGCCGGCCGGTCCCGCAGGCGGTCCACGAGCCGGTCCTCGACGTAGTGGAACGCGGCGTCGGCGTCGGCGACACCGGGCCCCCACACCGCGCGGTGCAGGGCGCCGGCCGCGCCGCCCTCTCCGTGCGCGACGAAGCCGCCGGTGTTGCGGTCGTAGTAACGCCGCACGTCGGCCGCGTCGAACTCGGGCGCGCCCGCTCCCCGTTCCGCCGTCGACACGGTTCCATCTTAACGGCAAGCGCCGACGGCGCCGCCGCCGCGTGCGGCTCCGCCAACGAAACGTCCCGCCTTCTCGCGACCGCGAGCAGGGCTGGCCCGCCAATCGTCGCTTTCGGCTCCGCTTGGCGCCCAACCAACCCTGCCAGGAGTCTGCACCGTTCTACGGCGCAGACTCCTGGCCCGCCAATCGTCGCCTTCGGCTCCGCTTGGCGCCCAACCAACCCTGCCAGGAGTCTGCACCGTTCTACGGCGCAGACTCCTGGCCCGCCAATCGTCGCCTTCGGCTCCGCTTGGCGCCCAACCAACCCTGCCAGGAGTCTGCACCGTTCTACGGCGCAGACTCCTGGCCCGCCAATCGTCGCCTTCGGCTCCGCTTGGCGCCCAACCAACCCTGCCAGGAGTCTGCACCGTTCTACGGCGCAGACTCCTGGGTCGTCTCCAGCCGCGCGTAGACGTCGCCGGATCGGCGCCGGGCGGGACCGGTGAGGAGGGCGGACAGGAGGGTGTCGCCGTCCACCCAGTCGGCGGCGGCGAGCTCGTAGGACTCGCCCACGGACCAGTTGAAGCGGTAGGTTCCCAGGCCCCGCAGCCGGTCGACGCAGAGCCGCGTGTAGTCGAGCGTGCCGGGAAGGTACTCGAACGACAGCGCGGCGACGGGGCGGGTGAGCCCGGCGAGCACCGCCGGCTCGGCGCCTTCCACGTCGATCTTCACGAACGCGGGCGGTCCGAAGCGCGCGATGAGCGCGTCGAGGGTGACCACCTCGACGGCGATGTCGCGGTTCCAGCGCACGCCGTTGAACACCGGGTCCCGCTCGCGGGCGGTGCGCCACGCCGTGGCCAGGGTGGTCATGGTCGGCGTGCGGTCGCTGATGGAGAGCGTGGCGACGCCCACGCGGTCGCCCACGGCGGCCTCGACGACCGAGACCCGCGGATGGCGGCCGAACAGCAGCCGGAGCAGTCCGGTGAAGTCGGGTTGCGGCTCGAGCGCGACGACCCGGCAACCGAGGGCGGCGAGGGCGCGGGTCCGGTTGCCGGCGTGGGCGCCGACGTCGAAGACGAGGTCGCCGGGGCCGGCGAAGGTCGCGTAGAGCCGGCGCAGCCGACGCTGTCGCAGGGGAATGGCATGGTAGACGGCGAGGGACCGGAACAGGCCGTAGATGCGGCTCGGGTGCGTCGACCTCATGGCGGTGCATTCTGCGGCGGACCGGACGCGGTTACAATGCCTACCAATGCCAAGTGCAAGCGCCAACGGGCTTCGGCTGCTCTCGGTGGTTCTGGGGATCTTCCTGATCTCGATGGGATACGGCAAGCTGGGCTGGGCGAGCGACAGCAGCCTCCTGGAGAACGAGCTGCGGAACTGGTGGGGACCGGCGCCGGCGATCAGCAAGCTCTACATCGACTGGTTCGCGATGCCCCTGCGCGGGATTCTGGCCCGGCTCGTGCTTCTGGGCGAGCTGACCACCGGCCTCGCGCTGGTGGCCGGGTACCGCCCGCGGCTCGCGGCGCTCGCGGCGCTGTTCATGATCCTCAACTTCCATTTCGCCATGGGCCTCCTGTTCTCGTCCGCGTACCTGACCAACGGCTATGCGCTGCCCGTGGTGGGCGGGCTGGCGGCGCTCGCCGTCGGCGCCCGGCGGCTCCCGTACTCCCTGGAGAGCTAGGGAGCCCCTGGTGGAACCGCGCGGGGCTCTCGCCGGGGCTCGCGGCCCGCGACACCGATGACGACCGACGCGCCGGCGTGGGGCGGAGCGGGGCCGGCCGTCCGGCGCGCCGCGGCGGCGTGCGCGGCCCTCCTGCTCGTGAACGTCTCGCTCACCTTCGCCAACGTCTGGCCGACCCTCGGGATTCGGCTCAACCGCGAGCTGTCCGTGGAGGCGGCGGCCGGCGTCCTCCTGCTCGCGGGGTTGCACGCCTGGGGGCGTCGCCCGCCGCGCGCGGCGGTCAGGTGGCTGGCCGTCGCCTGGCTGCTGCTGGCCGGGGGGAGGTACGTCGAGGTCACGGTCGCCGCCCTCTACGGCCGCGAGGTGAATCTCTACTGGGACATGCAGCACGTGCCGAAGGTCGGCGCGATGTTCGCTTTCGTGGCCGACCCCTGGCTCAAGGTCGGGTTCCTGGCGGGGGTGGTCCTCGTGCCCCTGGGACTCTACCTCGTGGCACGCTGGGCCTGGGGGAGCATCGCGGCCGCCGCCGGCGAGCCGGCGGCGCGTCGCGTGCTGGGCGGCGCCGCCGGCACGGTGCTGCTGCTGGGGCTCGCGCAGTGGGGCGGCGTCGAGGCGCCGGGGGGCATCCGGGTGGCCGAGCCGGTGTCTCCCGCGTTCGCCCGCGAGCTGGGCGAGCTGGCCTACGAGGCGAGCGGGGCCGGCCTGCGCGACCTCGGTCCGCCGCCGGCGATGCGTTCCGACCTTTCTCGCGTCGCCGGCGCCGACGTGTTCGTCATCTTCCTGGAATCGTACGGGGCGGTGAGCTGGGACCGCGACGGCTTCGTCGAGGCCCTGGCCCCGTCGCGGCGTCGGTTCGAGGCGGCGGTGGCCGAGACCGGCCGCCGCATGGCGTCCGCCCTCGTCGAGTCGACCACCTTCGGCGGCGAGTCGTGGCTCGCCCACATCAGCCTGCTCTCGGGCACCGAGGTGCGCGACCCCGCCGCCAACGTGCGCCTCATGGCCCAGGAGCGGGACACCCTGGTGAAGCTGTTCGGGCGCCGCGGCTACCGCACCGTCGCGCTCATGCCGGGGCTCCTGGTCGGCTGGCCCGAGGGCGCCTTCTACGGCTTCGAGGACATCTACGACCACGCGCGGCTCGACTACCGGGGGCCGCCGTTCGGGTGGTGGAACGTCAACGACCAGTACTCCCTCGCGCGGGTCGACGCGGCCGAGATCGCCCCCGCGGACCGCCGGCCCGCCTTCGTGTTCTTCGCCACCATCACCACCCATGCGCCGTTCGTGCCCGCCCCGCCTTACCAGCCCGAGTGGGGGCGGGTGCTCGGCGAGACCCCCTACGACGCGGACGACCTCGACCGCGCCTGGTCCGCCTGGGCCGACTGGACGAACCTCGGCCCCAGCTACGTCGAGGCGCTGCGGTACGCGTTCGCCAACGTCGGCGGCTATCTCCGGCTGCGGGCGGACCGCGACCTCGTGCTGGTGCTGGTGGGCGACCACCAGCCGCCGGCCCTGGTGAGCGGCGCCGGCGCCTCCTGGGAGGTGCCGGTGCACGTCGTGGCGAGCCGCGACGCCTTGATCGACCGGCTCGTCGACGGCCACGGGTTCGCGCCGGGGCTGGCGCCGCGGCGCCCCGCGGTCGCGCGCATGGACGGGCTGCTGCCGATCCTGCTGGACGCGTTCGGCGACGACCCCGGGCCCGGCGGGCAGGGGTCGGCGCCGTAGACGGCGCGCGGCAAGTGCCGCGTCGGCCGGCGAATACCCCGGCGCGGGCGGCGTATGGACACGTTGGGGCGCTTCGACAGGCGCTCGGGGAGCATGAAGGATGGCACGGGCCTGGGAGCTGTTCTGGGACTGGTCGGACCTGATGGCGCTGGGCGGCGACGCCGTCACCTACTCGGCGATGGCGCTGGTGGGCACGGTCCTGTTCCTGCTGCGCCTCGCCCTGGCGATGTTCGGCGACGTCCTGGGCGATTTCGAGATCGAGGCGGACACCGGCACCGACGCCTCCTTCACCCTGTTCTCGCTGCTGTCGGTGATGGCGTTCATCATGGGCACGGGGTGGATGGGGCTGGCGTGCCGCTTCGACTGGGGGCTCAGCCGGCCCGTGTCGGTGGTCATCGCGGTCGGGTTCGGCGTCGTCATGATGTTCCTCGCGGCGGGCCTGATGTACGTCACCCGGAGCCTCAACCGCACCGTGACCTACGACCTGGAGACCGCGGTGGGGAAGACCGCGCAGGTGTACATGGCCATTCCCGCCCGGGACCGAGGCCACGGGCAGGTGCAGGTGACGGTGTCGGGACGGTTGATGACGCTGGACGCGGTCAGCGACGGCGAAGCGCTCGAGGCCTTCACCGATGCGATGGTGGTCGGCGTGCGCGACGACCAGACCCTGATCGTCACTCCTCATGGATCCTGATCGTGAGGGTTTGCCGGATGGAACACGGGTGACGCGGGAGGCAGGTAACGGATGACCGAGATGATCAACTTCGGCACCCTCGGGGTGGTCGCGACCATCGTCCTGTTGATGCTGTTCGTGCTGACGATGCTGACCCGTCAGTACCGGCGGTGTCCCTCCAACCGGGTGCTCGTCGTCTACGGCAAGGTCGCGGGGGCCCGCGCGGCCCGCTGCCTGCACGGCGGCGGCACCTTCATCGTGCCCCTGCTCCAGAGCTTCGCCTACCTCAACCTGGAGCCGATGACGATCGAGATCGACCTGACGAGTGCGTTGTCCAAGAAGAACATCCGGGTCAACGTGCCGTCGACCTTCACCATCGGCATCTCGACCCGGCCCGACATCATGAACAACGCGGCCGAGCGCCTGCTCGGCCTGAACGAGAAGGCGGTCGCGGCCCAGGCCAGCGACATCATCCTCGGCCAGATGCGCCTCGTCATCGCGACCCTGTCCATCGAGGAGATCAACCAGGACCGCGAGAAGTTCCTCGACCTCGTCAACAAGAACGTGAGCACCGAGGTCAACAAGATCGGGCTCGAGCTGATCAACGTCAATGTGCGGGACATCACCGACGAGTCGGGCTACATCCTCGCCCTGGGCAAGAAGGCGGCGGCCGAGGCCATCAACCAGGCCAAGATCGAGGTCGCCGACGCCGACCGCTCGGGATCGATCGGCGAGGCGAGCGCCAACCGCGAGATGGCGGTCGAGGTGGCCCGCCAGCAGGCCGACTCGGCGGCGGGGCAGAAGCAGGCCGAGCGCGACCAGCGCATCAAGGTGGCGAAGCTCGAGGCCGAGGGCGTCACCGGCGAGGCGAACGCCACGCGCGAGCAGGAGATCGCCGTGGCCGAGCAGGGCGCGCTGGCGGTGCAGGGCAAGAAGCAGGCCGAGACGGACCAGCGCGTCAAGGTCGCCTCGCTCGAGGCGTCGGCGGTCGAGGGCGAGAACCAGTCGAAGGCGAACATCGCCGACTACGAGGCGGACCTCGACCAGCGCCGGGCGGAGGCCAAGCGGCGCGGCGAGGTCGCCCTCGCCGAGGCGTCCCGCGACGTGCTCCGGGCCGAGAAGGAGCAGGAGCTCGCCCGGCTCGAGAAGACGCAGATCGCCCAGCAGCAGATCGAGCGGCAGAAGATCGAGATCGACGCCGAGGCCGAGGCGGAGAAGATCCGCCGCATCGCCAAGGGCGAGGCGGACGGCGTGCTCGCCAGGTACCTCGCCGAGGCGGAGGGCGTCCGCAAGGTGCTCGACGCCAAGGCCGCCGGCTACGAGAACCTGCTGCGGGTCTGCGCCGAGCGGCCCGAGCTGGCTCCGTCGCTGCTGATCGTCGAGAAGCTGCCCGAGCTGGTTGCCGAGCAGGTCAAGGCGATCCAGAATCTGAAGATCGACAAGGTCACGGTATGGGATTCGGGCGCCAACGGCCAGGACGGCAGCGGGGCGACGGCGGGCTTCCTGCGGGGGCTCATCGGGTCGCTGCCGCCCCTGCACGAGCTGGCCGAGCAGGCCGGCATCGACCTGCCGGCGGCCCTCGGCAAGGTGCAGAACCCGCAGGCGCGCGACCGGCGCGAATCGTCGTGAGCCCGGGCCGGGGGCGCGCCGGCCGGACCGGTTTCCGGCCCCGTCGCTGCGCCGGGGCCGGCCTGCACGTCCCTCGGGCCGCCTGCGCCGGGGTCGGCCTGAACGTCCTTGGGGCCACCCGGGCGTGGGCCGGCCTGCATGTGGGTCGGGCCGCCTGCGCCGGGGCCGGCCTGCACGTCCTTGGGGCCGCCCGCGCGTGGGCCGGCGTGCATGTCCGTCTGGCCGCCTGCGTCCGGGCCGGCCTGCACGTCTGTCGCGCCGCCTGCACCGGGCTCGTCGTCGTGATCGCGGCGTGGGGATGGCTGGCCCCGCACGCGGCCGCCCAGGTCGTCACCCTCGACGTGATGACGTTCAACATCCGGACGTCGAACGTCGACGACGGCGCCGACGCGTGGCCGCACCGCCGGGACGTGGTGGTCGAGACGATTGCCCGGGCGGCGCCGCAGATCCTCGGTGTGCAGGAGGCGCTCGACGAGCAGATCGAGTACCTGGACGCGATGCTGCCGGACTATCGGTGGGTCGGCGTCGACCGCGGCCTGAACGGCGGCGTCGGTCTCAGCGAGTACACGCCTATCTTCTACCGCCACCGCGAGCTGAGCCCTATCGCGTCGGGCAACTTCTGGCTCACCGACACCCCGGACGTCCCGCCGCCGCCCCGGCGCCCGGAGCCGCGCCGGCGGTTCCGCCGGCCGCGGGGCCGCATCGTCACCTGGGCCCGGTTCTACCACCAGGCGAGCGGCCGCGAGATATACGCGTTCAACACCCACCTGACGCTGCGCCAAGGGCCCCGCCAGCATCAGTCCGCCCGCTTGATCGCGGACCGTGTCGCCGCGCTGCCGGCCGGCGCCGCGGTCGTGGTGACCGGCGACTTCAACGCGAGCGCCGGCGACACCGAGACCTGGCGCATCGCGACCGAACAGGGGCTGCGGGACGCCTGGCTCGCGGCCGACGAGCGGCAGGGCCCGCCGTTCACCAGCAACGGCTTCGGCCCCCCGCCTCCCCACCACGAGGTGTGGCGCATCGACTGGATCCTGGTCGGGGGACCGCTCGTCGTGCGTACCGCCCGGACCGTCCTCTACAACGAAGACGGACGATATCCCTCCGATCACTATCCGGTAGCCGCCCGTCTCGACTGGCCCCGGGAGCCCGCGCCATAGAACGGCGCGGATTCCTGAGGGTCCCCGCGAGCGCCGCTTCGACGCTCGGGGGCAATCCGTTCGGTGACCGGCGCAGGGCCGGGACGGAGGAGCAGAGCCGCCTGCGCTCCATGGGCCGCAAACACCGCCCCAACGCTTGCCCGCTCGCTTACAATTGGGGTATGTCACTCGCCGCGCAGATCATCGACCAGCAGGTGTCTGGCATCGTCGAGAGACACTCGGCAGCCTTCTCCGACGAGTTGCGGCCGGGCGCCGACGAACACCGGATGCGCTCGATCGCCTTCCTGTTCCTCGTCGCAAAGACCGCATTTGACCTGACCGACGAGCAGACCTTGGACGGAATCGTCGACGGCGGCGACGATTTCGGGATCGATGCGCTGTATTTCGAACCGCCTGAAGACGGGGAGGTTCACGTCACCCTGGTGCAGGGCAAGTACAAGAGAGATCTGGGTGGAGACTCGGCGTTCCCCGAGACCGGGGTTTCCCGGATGGTCGCCGCCCTTGGCACTCTGTTCGATCCGGCGCGCCCGGTACAGTTGAACCGGCGACTGAACGAGCGGGTCGAGGATCTCCGTTCGTTCGTCAAGGATGGCTGGGTTCCGCGTGTGACCGCGGTCGCCGCCAACAACGGTAAGCACTGGACGACGCAGGCCCAGCAACAGATCGACAACGCGGCTCGGGGTTTCGGGGACCAGGTGGCGTGGCGCCACATCGGAGCCGAAGAGATACTCGTTCTCTTGCAGGCCCGGAAACCGATCAACGCCGACCTGAGGCTCACCGGCGCCGCCCGGGTCGAGACCTTCGACTTTCGACGGGCTCTGACGGGGCGCATGTCGGTCGCCGAGCTCGCACGGCTGACCGACGAGTACGGCAATCGGCTGTTCGACAGGAACATCCGGCGTTACTTGGGGTTGGCCGGCAACCGCGTGAACGAGGCGGTCGCAGACACCCTGCGGTCGCCGGGTCAGCGGCCCAACTTCTACTTCTACAACAACGGGATCACTATCACGTGCTCACAATTCCGGCACAACGCTCTCCAGGAAGAGAACTGGCGCGTCCAGGTGAACGATCTGCAGATCGTCAACGGCGGACAGACGGCCCGCACCGTCCAGCAGATGGCGCAGGAAATCGGATTGGAGATCGGCGAGGCGGAGGTGCTGGTGCGGATATACGAGCTCGAGCAGAACGATGCCGAGCTCGTGGAGGCGATCACGTTCGCCACAAACAGCCAGAATCCCGTGGACCTGCGGGATCTGAAAGCAAACGACGCACGCCAGGAGGCTCTTGGGCGGTCGATTTCAGAATTGGGATATACCTACCGGGCCAAGCGGGAAGACCGGGCGGTGTCGACCGACGAGTTCACGAGCGCGGTCATTGCCGAGGCTGTCCTGGCGATCTGGCGGCACCGGCCGCACCAGGCTCGGTTCAGGAGTCGGGAGCACTTCGGCGCACTGTACAAGATTATCTTCACCGACGAGCTCAACGGCGCGCAGGCGGTTATCGCCGCCCTGCTGCACCGGCACGCGGAGAACCGACGCAAGCGCCCTCCGGAGCATGCACCCGATTTCCTGGCGTACGGCTCGCGTTTCATCGCCATGCTGATGGGTGGGTATCTCCTGAAGGAGATGGACATCGCGCTCCCGCAGCTCGACCACCGCAATTTCGAAGCCGCGCGGGAATTGGTGGAGCGACGGTCCGACGACTACCTGAATCGGGCGGCGGAACGAATAGGGGAAGCGCTGGGTCCTTTGTTCACCGGACGCGAGCGGACGCTGCAAAGACTGTCAGCGACATTCCGCCGGGCAGACCTGGTCGACACGCTCCTGGAGTCGGTCGAGGCGTAGAGCCTGGTCCCGGACCGGCGGCTACAGGTAGCGTAACGGCACGTCGAGGATCACCCGCCGCCGTCTCAACTCCACGTAGCGTGGCCCCAGTCGTCGCGGCTCGATCGGGCCGCGCAGGTCCGCGTCCACGGACACCCGTTCCGGAAGATACCGCCGACAGTGGCCGAACTCCTCTTCGTACTCGGGGGTCGGGAACCGCAGGGTCAGCACCGAGCGGCCGTCCCGGGCCTCCACCACGTACAACGGGTTGACCCGGAGCACGCCGGCAACGGCGGCCGGCTCCGGTGCGGAGACTCGCCGGCGTGCCCCGGCCTGCCGGCTCGCCACGAGGGTCAGGGAGGGCTCGCCGTAGAGCTGGGCGGGCGACCGGTCGTCGGCGAGATCGACGCACGTCTCGTCGAGGAGCCCGTCCAGCAGCCGGGCGTCGCTGAGCAGGGCGGGCTGAAACGGCCCGAACAGATCGCGGTAGGCGGACGGGCTGAGGGGGTCGCCGGCCGCGTAGTTCTCGCCCTCCGAGCTGTGGAGGTGCGGCAGCGCGATGACGCCGTCGGGATGTGCCACCCGCATCATCTCGTCCGCGCAGAGCCGCTTGTGCCAGATGTAGGGGAACGCGTCCATGAGGACGACCATGGAGAAGCGGTCGCTCGTGAACGGCAGCGGCGCGTCGGCGCTGCAGCACACCGCGTCGGCCGAGGGCGCGGTGACACGGGTCGCGAGCCACAGCTTCCAGAAGTACAGATCGGCGATGACCGTCTCCGCGCGGGCCGGCCCCGGCTCCCCCCCGGCCCCGGCGAGGGCGTGCGCCAGGTGTCCCGTGCCCCCGCAGAGGTCGAGCCAGGGGCCGCCGGCCGGCGCCACCTCGCTGAGCACCCTCGCGAGGGCCTCGGCCGCGACGAACGTCGGGTCCGAGAAGCGGTGCAGGAAGTAGGTGCCCTCGGCGTCCGGGGCGAGCACCGCGATCGCGTCGCGATAGGTCAGCTCTGCCGCCCCCGCCGCGCGGGCCAGCTCCGCCGCCTCCGCCGGCGGGACGTCGAGGGCGGTCGCCAGCGCCTCGTCGCGGTCTCCGCGTTCCAGGGCGTGCATCGCGGTGCGGGTCGCGTCGTCGGCGAGCAGGATGGGGATGCCGTCGATGACCGGGAAGGCGCAGCATTCGCAGCCGAGCACGCCGGCCTCTATCCGGGTGTCGTCGCGCGCGAGGGCCGCGTTGTCGACCAACTGCAGCCGGGTTCCGCAGAAGGGGCAGCGAATCCAGTCGAGGAGCGTGGCCTGCATGGTTCCCTGGGCGCCTAGCCGCCTAGCCCTCAGCCCGCCCTGCCCCGGACGTTTCCGCGGCCTCCGCGGCCAGCCGATCGACGATGGTCTCGCCCCGGGCCCCGACCTCGGATCGCCGGTAGTGCTCCGTCCCGAGCAGGCGCGGCGCGTCGTCCTCGTCGACGAACCGCAAGGCGCTGTCGTCGAA
Organism: Vicinamibacterales bacterium; assembly: GCA_965215105.1. Taxonomy (GTDB): domain Bacteria; phylum Acidobacteriota; class Vicinamibacteria; order Vicinamibacterales; family UBA8438; genus JAJEEA01. Next base: position 1,691,818 of record OZ244051.1, on the reverse strand, counting down.
CTGCGTGCGGTGACAGCGCAGCGCCCGCAGCTTCTGCACGGCGTGACCGCGCGCGTGGACGACCAGGGTCGGTGCCGGCGCCCCGGCGCCGAACGCGTCCGCGTCGGCGACGCCGAGGATGGACCGCGCGAACGGGCGCGAGAGCCCCCGTGCCGCGCTCACGCGGGCGGCGTGATCGACGATCGCCCGCATGGCGCCGAGCGGCACGGTCACGTGGAACAGGGCCGGCGCCCGTCCGCCCAGGGCGGTCACCACCGCGGTGGTCCGCTCGTGGACAGCGATGTGGTCCGGATGCCAGTACAGCCCGTCGGCGTCGAACGTGACCACGACGTCCGGCCCAATACGCCGAATCTCGTCCAGGATGTCGGCGTCGAGCCGGTCCGGGAGAATCCACGGCAGCATCCCGTCCTCGTGGTCGAGCAGCCGCACGCGGCCGATGCCGAGCTCTTTCGCCGCGGCGTCCAGCTCGCGGGCGCGCGCCGCCCGGAGGGCGCGGGTCCCCGGCCCGGACGCACCGCGGCCCGCGCGTCCATGCTCGCCGTGCGTCAGGCAGAGGAGCGAGACCCGCGCCCCGATGGCCGCGCACCACGCCAGCAGCCCTCCGCACGCGAGCGACTCGTCGTCCGGGTGGGCGAAGACGGCGAGCATCGACGTCTGGCCGCCGGCTGCCGGTCCGGGCGCCGCGACGCCGTCGGCTCGGGGGGGCGGCCGTGTCACCGGCGTGTGCCTCCGCGTTCGGCTTCCCGGCGCGCGCGAGTCCGGCCGGCGGCCTCCCGGGCGTCGAGCCCTCGGGCGGCCGCCGTGCCCGGTCGCCGGCGGTGCGCCGCCACGATCCGACGATACGCGTCGACGTGCGCGTCCACCATCCGCTCCGGCCGGAAGCGCTCGAGGGCGCGCGCGCGCACCTGCCCGCGGTCGAGGGCCAGCACGTCGTCGAGGCCGGCGGCCAGGGCGTCGTGCGAGGCATAGGCGTGCCCGGTGAGGCCCTCGTCGACGAGCTCGCGTACCGCGCCCCGGTCGAGGGCGGCGACGGGGGTGCCGCACATCATCGCCTCGATCACCACGAGGCCGAACGACTCCGGCGCCTGCAGCGGGTAGAGCAGGGCGCGCGCCCCCTGCAGCAGGGCGACCTTGGCCTCCGGGTCGGCCTCGCCGGCGTACGCCACGCGGTCGCCGTCGACCAGCGGCGCCACCGCGGTCCGGTAGTAGTCGTTGTCGGCGGCCGCGAGGACGAGGCGGTGACCGGTGCGCCGCGCGACGTCAATCGCCTCCAGCACCCCCTTTTCCGGCGTGAAGCGCCCGAGAAACAGGACGTGGTCGTCGGGGTCGGCCCGGTACTCGAAGACGGCGGGATCGACCGCGTGGTGGATGGTGGCGGCCACGTCGAGCCCGGCCAGCCGTTCCGCCTGCGCGCGGGAGACGGCGATGAACGGCGCCTCCGGATAGCGCGACCACAGGGCCGCCTCGGGCGCGGACGGCGCGTGGTGCACGGTCTGCACCACCGGGACCGGCGAGATCCGGGTCCAGGCCAGCGAGAGGGGGGCGTACTCGGCCTGGCAGTGGATCAGATCGAACGCCTCCGCGCGCTCGACCGCGGCGGCCAGGTTGAACAGCTCGCACAGCTCCCACGGCCACAGCTCAGTGTCGCGGTTGTAGCCGTCCCTGAACACCGCGTGCAGCCGCGCGGCCGTGGTCGACGACCCGGCGGCGAACAGGGTCACCTCGTGGCCGCGGGCCACCAGTCCGTCGGCGAGCATCGCGGTCACGGTCTCGATGGAACCGGACCGCGGGGGCGGGATGGACTGGGCCACCGGTCCCACGAGCGCGATGCGCAACGGGGGCGCCGCGGCGGCGGCCGGCGGGGTCACGCGTCCAGCCACGCCGAGCTTCTCCTGGGGCCGTTCCGCCCGCGGGGCGCCGCCGCACCGGCCGCCCGCGCCCACCGCCTCCAAGACGGGCGGGTGCGCCCACCTTGAGGGTCGGGCGCCGCCGCGTCGGCCGGCGGCGTCATGCCCCGGCCCTCTCGAGCAGCGGCGGCAGCACGCGCGACGCGTCGAAGTGCTCGCGGGCGACGGCCGCCGCGGCGCGGGCGTGCGCCGGGTAGTCGGCCTCGATCCGCGCCAGCCCCTCTATCGCCTCCTCCAGGGTCGAGAACGCGAGCAGCCCGGCGCCCGCCGGCAGGTGCGCGCTCCACCCCGTGTCCTGGACGAGGGCGGGCCGGCCCGCCGCGAGGTAGCACTCGGTGCGGTCGCTGAACCACCCCGAGCGGTGCGCCACGTAGGCGCGCTTGGCCACCCCGAACTCCGCCTTCGAGCCCTGGATGAACGCGCGGTAGGCGTCGGCGGTGCGCGACACCTCCATCGCCGGCACCGGTCCCCAGCCGTGCTCGGCGAGCAGCCGGTCGGGCCCGTTCACGGCGAGGCCGAAGCGGCTCGGGGTGCGGCGCGGCAGATCGAGGAAGCGCAGGAACTCGCGGTCCTTGTTGCCGTCGACGTCCTCGAAGCTCTCGGTGCGCCAAGTCATCACGGTGGTGAACCGGTCCCGCGCGGCCGGCGCGTCGGTGCGCCACAGCCCGGTGACCACCGGCTGCCAGGTCTTCTCCCAGTGGAACTCGCCGGTGGGGACGTCGCAGTCGGGCGTCCCGATGTTGGCCCCGAACGTGAACAGGTGGTCGAAGCGGCGGAAGAAGTCGACGTACCAGGGCACCCCCTTGGCGATGGCGAGCTGCGTGAAGACGGGATCGGAGTCGATGAACACGCGGCGGGGGATGCGCGCGTACTCGTCGCGCCAGAACCACGTGCCGCCCGACAGGTTGATCAGCAGGTCGGCGTCGGCGCACCAGGCGCGGACCGCCTCCTTCGACAGGCCGTGGTAGGCGCCGTCGTAGTTGACGAAGCTCCAGCGGTCGCCGAGCCCGTGCGGCGCCAGGGTCTCGTGGATGTGCCGGGTGCCGTAGGACGGGTCGAGTGACACCGCGTCCTGCTCGGGGTCGTAGACGCATTCGCCGGTGTCCTCGACGTAGCAGACCTCGTGGCCCAGCGCCCGCAGCCCGACCAGGTACATCAGGGAGCACCACGCCACGCCGCCGAAGGGGTAGCGGCCGATGATGCCCGCGAACAGGATCCTCATGAGATGGCCCGCCCGGTCCGCGGCTCCTGGCGGAGCGGCGGACCGCCCAACCACTCCTCCGACGACTCCTCCGATGACAGCCCGGGCTTTTCCTGGCGGGGCGGCGGACCGCCCGACCAGTCCTCGGACGAGAGCCCGGGCCGTTCCGCGGCGCCGTCTCCCGCCTCCTCGAGGAGCTCGTCGACGGTCGCGGTCTCGCGCCGGGACCAGCCGAGGCTGAGGCGGGTGCACATGGCGCGGTACAGCCCGTTCGTCTGCATCAGCTCGTCGTGCGGTCCGCTTGCCGCCACCCGCCCCCGCTCCAGCACCACGATGCGGGTGGCGTCGCGGACGGTGGACAGCCGGTGCGCGATGACGATGGTCGTGCGGCCGGCGCGCAGCTCGCGCAGCGCGTCGATCACCGCCGCCTCCGACATCGCGTCGAGGGCGGACGTCGGCTCGTCGAGGAGGAGGATGGGCGCGTCCTTGAGCAGCGCCCGCGCGATGCCGATGCGCTGGCGCTCGCCCCCGGAGAGCGACGCGCCGTCCTCGGCGACGTCCGTCCGGTACCCGCGCGGCAGGCGGGCCACGAAGTCGTGGACGTGGGCGGCGCGCGCCGCCGCCTCGACCTCCTCGTCGGTGGCGTCGAGCCGCCCGTAGCGGATGTTGTCGGCGATGGTGCCCGTGAACAGGATGGGCTGCTGCGGGACCAGCGCGACCTGGCGGCGCAGCGAACGCAGGCCGTAGCGCGCGGCGTCGACGCCGTCGATGAGGATGCGGCCGCCCTGGTGGTCGTACAGCCGCGGGACGAGGTTGGCGGCGGTGGTCTTGCCGGCGCCGGTGGGGCCGACGAGGGCGACGAGCTCGCCGGGCCGGGCCTCGAAGCTCACGCCGCGGAGGACCGGCCGGCCCGGCTCGTAGGCGAAGTCCACGTCCTCGAACCGGACGTGGCCGCGAACGCGGTCGGCCGCGACGCTCCCCGGCGCGTCGGCCGCCTCCGGGGTCAGGGCGAGCAGCTCGCGGACGCGGCGCGCGCTCACCACCGCCTGCTGCAGCGTGCCGGTGGTGCGCGCGATCTCCGAGATCGGGGTGTAGACCGCCGCGAGATAGGCGACGACGACGAGCAGGCTGCCGACCGTCAGCCGGCCCTCGAGGACGTGCAGGCCCCCGACGCCGAGGACGAGGGCGGTGCCGAGGAGGGTCACCCCGGTGACCGTCACCGAGAAGAGGGACTCCTGCCACGTCAGGTCCAGCCGCGCGCGCCGCGTCCGGTCGCCCACGTCGGCGAAGCGTTCGAGCTCGTGCCGCTCGCGCGTGAAGCTCTTGACGGCGGCGATGGACGACAGCACCGCGAGTATCCGCTCGATGAGCCCCGACTCCAGGTTCTTGACCCGTTCGGCCCGGTCCGTCAACGTCCGGGCGTGGTGCCGGAGGCTCAGGTACAGGAACGGCGCGACGCTCAGCGACAGCAGGGCCAGCGTGGCGTCGACGTAGAGGAGCACCCCGAACATCAGGCCCAGGTTCATCGCGGCGACGGTGAGCGGGAAGACCCCCCCGATGACGAGGTCGTCCACGCAGTAGGCGTCCGCGTCGAGCCGGTAGACGGAGTCGGCGGTCCGGGCCGCGACGTGGTGGCGCAGGGGCAGCGCCTGCAGGTGGTGCAGGAGCTGCTCGCGCAGCCGGTAGACGACGCGCTGCGCCATGTCGACCTGCATCTGGGTGTGCGCCATGCGCACCACCTCGGCGCCGAGCTGCACGACGAGGCCGGCCGCGACCACCGCCAGCAGGAGCATCACGGCGTCGTCGAGGGCGGCGGGCAGCCGCGCCGCCACCGCGGGGGGGAACGGGGCCCCGCCCAGCACGTTGTCGACCAGGACCTTGAGCGGCCAGGGGGCCAGGGCGGTGAGGCCGGTCTCGGCGAGGACGAGGAGGATCACCGCGAGCGCGCGCCCGCGGTACGGCCTCAGGTAGCCGAGGATCCAGGCGGCGAGGTTCACCACGGGATTCTAACAGCCCGGCCGCGGCGGGGTTACACGGGGCGCGGTCGCGCCGCGGTGTGCGGCCGGTCGATCTCCCGCCACCGCCAGCCGGACCACCGTCGGCGCCAGGCACGCGAACGCAAGCGTCGTCCCGGCCGTGAGGGTCACCGGGAGGTTGTGCCGTGGCGCGCTCCCGCCTCAGCGGCTGCGTGCGCCGGCCTCGCCCAGTTCGGCGCGCAGGACGTGCTTCTGGATCTTGCCGACGGCGGTGCGAGGAAGGGCGTCGCGGAACACCACCTGCTCCGGTACCCGGAAGCGGGCGAGCCGCCCGCGGCACCACTCGATGATCTCCTGCTCGCGCAGGGCGTCGTCGCGCGGCACCACGACGGCGAGGATCGCTTCGTCCCGCATCTCGTCGGGCACCCCGATGACGGCGCAGTCGAAGACGCCGGGGTGCTCGCGGACCGCCGCCTCGACCTCGCTTGCGGCGACGTTCTCGCCCGCTCGCTTGATCATGTCCTTGGCGCGGTCGATGAAGTGGTAGTAGCCCGCGGGGTCTTGCCGCGCGGTGTCGCCGCTCCACAGCCACCCGTTCCGCAGGGTCACGGCGGTCGCCTCGGGGTTCTTGTGGTAGCCCTTCATCAAGGTGCCCCCCGGGGTGCCGCGCACCACGATCTGCCCCGGCCGCCCCCGCGCCACCGGCCGCCCGTCGTCGTCGACGAGGTCGGTCGCGTAGCCGGCGACGGTCCGGCCCATCGACATGTTTCGCCGCTCGCCGTCGAGGGGGTTCATGATCGGCGGCCCCATCGTCTCGGTCATGCCCCAGAGCTGCAGCAGCGTCGGTCCGAACCGGTCGCCCCACTCGTCGAGCTGCGCCGGCGTGACGTTCTGGGCGAAGAGCACCACCCGCAGGGGGTTCGACCGGTGTTCGGGGCGCCGCGGCTGGGCCAGCAGCATCCGGATGGGGGCCGCGAACAGGCTCGACGCGGTGCACCGGTGGGCGATGGCCAGGTCGAAGTAGCGGCTGGCGCTGAAGCGCGCGGTCATCGCCATGCTCGCGCCCGCGACGAGGGTGCTCATCGTCGAGTAGTACTGGGCGTTGCCGTGGAAGAACGGCAGCACCACGAGGTGCCGGTCGTCGGGGGTCAACCGGATGTGGCTCGCTACCGTCCGGCCCGCGCAGAGGTAGTTGGCGTGGGTGACGAGCACGCCCTTGGGCCGCGCCGTCGTGCCGGACGTGTAGAGGATCGCCGCGTCGTCGGCCGGGCGGGGGGGCGCCCCCGGCGGCGGGGTGTCGGGGCGTGCCGCTGCGAGCGCGTCGAAGGCGGCGGCGGGGGAGGGCGCGCCGGGCCCGCAGACGATGACCGACTCGACCCTCGGGCACCGGCCCGCGACCGCCGCGGCCGTCTCGAGATGCGGCGCCTGCGTGAAGATCGCCCGGCTCTCCGAGTGATCGGCCAGGTACTCCAGCTCCGCCTCCGACGAGGCGGTGTTGACGGGCACGATGACCGCGCCGATGGCGGCGGCCCCGAACCACAGGTCGAGGAACGCCGGACAGTTGCCGAGGAGCAGCGTGATCCGGTCGCCGCGACCGATGCCGAGGTCCGCGAGCAGGCGGGCGGCGCGGTTGACGTCGCCCGCGAACTCCCGGTACGTGCGCGCGAACACGCCGTCCTCGAGGTCGTCGAAGACGACGAACGGCGCGTCCGGGGCGGTGCGCGCGCGCGCCTCCAGGAGGGCCGGCAGGGTCGAGGGGCCGGTTCCCGCAACCGGCGGTGGGCCCTCGGCGGACGTGCGTGCCTCCCCTGACATTGTCGACGTCCTCGCCGCGTCACCGGCCGCCGGCCGCGCGGCAGATCCACCACGCCGCGCAGATCCCCATCGCGGCCTTGAGCATCTCGAGCGAAGTATAGGCGGCGTGCAGGATGCCGAAGGTCGCGAGGCTCGGCGGCGGCGGGTCGCGGGGGACGAAGTCGAGGCTGCGTCCGATCGAGACGATGGGCGGGGTGACGACGACGGTCAGGACCACCGCGATGGCCAGCATCGCCCCCACCAGCCACCGGAGACGTCGGTCCCCGGAGAGGCCGAGGACGAGCCACAGGGTGACGCCGGCGAGCGGAATCTGGAAGAGGTTCCAGTACCGGAAGAACAGGCGGTTGAGCTCGGAGGACAGGTACCGCAGCAGATCGCGGGCGGCCGGCGCCCCGAGCCGGTCCACGCCCTCGGCGAACGACGGATGTCCGCCCGCCGCGAGCAGGCGGTCGATGGTGTAGAAGTTCTGGGTCGCGGCCACGCTGATGCAGACCGTGCCCATGACCCAGATGCCGAGGCAGAACGCCGCTGCACGAGGCTTCACCCGTCCATCTCCTCTCGGGGCGCTCCGGCGCGGCCGGCACAGGCAGGCCCGCGCTGCCCGCCGATTGCCGGCCGCGGAAGGGAATCGCTTCGCCTCCGGCCCCCGATCACCGTTAAAAGTTGGGAAAACAAGTGCCATTTTCGGACGAATCGCGCGAAAGGACGACTTCAACAGCGTATAATACGCGCGGGACCGGTGACGGGAGCGCATCGCCCGTGGGCGTCGATTCTGAATCAGGTGGAAGACCCGCCATTACAGGTTCGCGACGGACAATCCGACACTCCGGGCAAGACAGGCGTTGCGCCCCCGGGGTCGGTCGAGTTGCGGGTGCGCCGTCGGCGCGCCGGTCATGCGGAACCGGCTTTCCCCGGCGGGGCGTCGAGGCGTGAGCCGGGTCGTTCCCCGGTGCCGCGATGCGCGGAGCCTCGCGGTCGCACGGAACCGGGTCGGTATCCATGGGTTCCCAGTCGAGTCTGCATGCCGAGACCCTGCGACAGGTCGTCACGCCGGATCCGATCTGCCTCGAGCCGCTCACGCCGGTGCGCGAGGCGTTCGAGCGGATGAGGGAGCAGCGGTGGGGCGCCGTGCTGATCTGCCGCGGCGGGAAGCTGGTCGGCATCTTCACCGAGCGCGACGCGCTGGCGCTGATGGCCGACGGCGCAGATCTGAACCTGCCGATCGAGGGGGTGATGACCCGAGACCCGGTCGCGCTGTCGGAGCACGACACGGTCGGCGTGGCCATCACCCGGATGGCGCACGGGGGGTATCGGCGGCTCCCGATCGTCGACGCCGAGGGCAGGCCCGTCGGCTTCGTCAAGGTGGGCAGCATCCTGCACTTCCTCGTCGATCACTTTCCCGCGACGGTCTACAACCTGCCGCCGGCGCCCCACCATGCGCCCGAGGCGCGGGAGGGGGCGTAGGAGCCTGCGTCGTGGAACGGCGCGGACTCCTGGAAGGTTGGCAGGGCGCCACGCGGAGCCGTAGGCGACGGTCGGCGGGGCAGGCGTCTGCGGCGTGCAACGACGCGGACTCCTGGAGGGTTGGTTGGGCGCCAAGCGGAGTCGCAGGCGGCGATTGGCGGGCTGAGACCCCGAGTCAGGCGTTACAGAGAGCGACGAGAGCATGACGCGCGAGTCGACCGCGACGGTGTCCACCGAAGAGCTCCCGCCATCGCCGGCCCTGCCGGCCTCCGAGAAGCGGACCATCCGCCTCGACGGGGCGACGGTCCGCCTCGCCGGCGACTCCGGCGACGGCATGCAGGTGGTGGGCGGCCAGTTCACCAACACGTCGGCGCTGCACGGCAACGACGTCGCCACGTTCCCCGACTTTCCCGCCGAGATCCGCGCGCCGCGCGGCACCCTCGCCGGCGTCAGCGGCTACCAGGTGCAGTTCGCCTCGCGCGACATCTTCACCCCCGGCGACACGCTGCAGGCGCTCGTCGCCATGAACCCCGCCGCCCTCGTCACCAACATCAAGGACCTCGAGAAGGGCGGCATCCTCATCGTCAACGAGGAGAGCTTCAAGGCGAAGGACCTGAAGCTGGCCCGGCTCGACGCCAACCCTCTCGAGGACGGCACCGTCGACGACTACCGGGTGATCAAGGTCCGCCTCGACACCCTCAACCGCGAGGCGGTGAGGGAGGTCGAGGGCCTGAGCTCGAAGCTGCAGGACCGGTGCAAGAACTTCTTCGCCCTCGGGCTGATCTACTGGCTGTTCGGCCGCGACATCGAGCCCACCCTGCGCTACGTCCAGGACAAGTTCGGCAGCAAGCCGGCGGTCGCCGCGGCCAACGAGAAGGCGCTGCGGGCGGGGTGGTACTACGGGGAGACGACCGAGGCGTTCGACCACAGCTACCAGGTCGAGCCGGCCCGCCTCGCCCCCGGCACCTACCGGAACGTCATGGGCAACCAGGCCCTGGCCTGGGGGCTGGTCGCCGCGGCCCGGCTGAGCGGCAAGGAGCTGTTCTGCGGCTCGTATCCCATCACCCCCGCGAGCCCCGTCCTCGAGGAGCTGAGCGCGCTCAAGCACTTCGGCGTGCGCACGGTGCAGGCCGAGGACGAGATCGCCGCGATCTGCTCGGCCATCGGGGCGGCGTTCGGGGGCGCGATGGCGGTCACCAGCTCGAGCGGCCCGGGCATCGCGCTGAAGGGCGAGGCGATGGGGTTGGGCATGATCCTCGAGCTGCCCATGCTCGTCATCAACATCCAGCGCGGCGGCCCCAGCACCGGGCTGCCGACGAAGACCGAGCAGTCGGACCTCCTGCAGGCGATGTTCGGGCGCAACGGCGAGTCGCCCCTCCCCATCATCGCCGCGCGCAGCCCGAGCGACTGCTTCGAGGTGGCGCTGGAGGCGTGGCGCATCGCCACCCGCTTCATGACCCCGGTGATCCTCCTCTCCGACGGCTACATCGCCAACGGCTCGGAGCCGTGGGCGATACCGGACGTGAGGGACCTGCCGCCCATTCCGGTCGAGCACCCGCCCGCGAAGGCCAACGGTCAGTCCTTCCTGCCCTACGAGCGGAACGAGCGGCTGGCCCGCCCGTGGGCCCTCCCCGGGACGCCGGGCCTGATGCACCGGGTCGGCGGGCTGGAGAAGGAGGACGTCACCGGCAACGTCAGCTACGACCCCGAGAACCACCAGCACATGACCAACGTCCGGGCCGAGCGGGTGGCCCGGATCGCCGGGGACATTCCGCCGCAGGCGGTGGACGGGCCGGCGCGGGGGAAGCTGCTGGTGCTCAGTTGGGGAGGCACTTTCGGCGCCTGCACGAGCGCCGTCGACGAGTGCCGGGCCGGCGGGCTCCCGGTGGCCCACGCCCACCTGCGGTATCTGAACCCGTTCCCCGCCAACCTGGGCGAGGTGCTCGCCGCCTACGAGCGGATTCTCGTGCCGGAGCTGAACACGGGGCAGCTCCGCATGCTGGTGCAGTCGCGCTACCTTCGCGAGTGCGTTGGGCTGAACAAGGTCAAGGGCAAGCCGTTCACGGTATCCGATGTCGTATTCAAGATTAGAGAGCTGGTGGCGTAGGGTCGGCCTCGGGCGCGAGGAGTCGGCATCCAACGGCGACGCGCCGGTCGCGCTGGCGGAGCCGCCGCCGGCCAAGGTCGCCGACCCGGCGGACGCGGCCGGGGCGAAGCCGGCCGCGCCGGTCGAGCTGCCGGTGCTGAAGGCGGCCGATTTCGCCAGCGACCAGGACGTGCGCTGGTGTCCCGGGTGCGGCGACTACGCGATTCTCGCGCAGATGAAGAAGATGCTGCCGTCGCTGGGCGTGCCCCGCGAGAACATCGTCTTCATCTCGGGCATCGGCTGCTCCAGCCGGTTCCCGTACTACATGAACACCTACGGCATCCACAGCATCCACGGCCGGGCCCCGGCCTTCGCGACCGGGCTCAAGGCGGCGCGGCCTGACCTGATGGTGTGGGTGATCACCGGCGACGGCGACGGGTTGAGCATCGGCGGCAACCACCTCATGCACGCCATCCGCCGCAACCTGGACATCAACATCGTGCTCTTCAACAACCGCATCTACGGGTTGACGAAGGGACAGTACTCGCCGACGTCCCCCCTCGGCAAGAAGACCAAGACGTCGCCGATGGGGGCCATCGACAACCCCCTGCACCCCCTGTCGATCGCCATCGGCTGCGAGGCCACGTTCGTGGCGCGCTCCATCGACACCCACATCAAGCATCTCGAGGGAGTGCTGCGGCGCGCCGCCGAGCACCGGGGCACCGCGTTCGTCGAGGTCTACCAGAACTGCAACGTGTTCAACGACCTGGCCTGGCAGTACGCCAGCGACCGGCAGACCAAGAGCGAGCACACGATCGAGCTCGAGCACGGCGCCCCGCTGGTCTTCGGCCACGACCGGCAGAAGGGCATCCGCCTCAACGGCCTCGAGCCCGAGGTCGTCGCGATGGGGAACGGCACGAGCGAGGCCGACCTGCTGGTGCACGACGAGCGGGCGTCCGAGCCCAGCCTCGCCTATCTGCTGAGCCGGCTCCGCTACGAGGACGGGTTCCCCGAGCCGATCGGCGTCTTCCGGGCCATCGACGCGCCGCGTTACGAGGAGGAGCTGGCGACGCAGGTGGATTCGGCCCGCCGGCGCTCGGGCGAGGGGGACCTGAACACGCTGTTCAACTCGGGAGAGACCTGGACGGTTCCATGATCTGCCCCTGGTGCGGGGCCGACAACCTCGACGGGGTGGACGAATGCGTCGCGTGCGGGCAACCGCTGAGCGACGCCCACCTGCCCGACCCCGCGACCGTCGTCGAGCGCGGTCTCCTGGCCGACCACGTGCGGGTCCTCGACCCGCAGGCCCCGGTGGTGGTGGCGGCCGACACCCCCGTCCGCGACGTGTTGCGGGCGATGGTCGACGGCGGGACCGGCTGCGTGGTGGTCGCTGACGCGAACCGGCCCGTCGGCATCTTCAGCGAGCGCGACGCCCTCCTGGGTCTGGGCACCGAGGCGTCCGAACTGGGAGACCGCCCCGTGTCGGGCTTCATGACCGCCCCGCCGGAGACCCTCGAGCCGGACGCCAAGGTCGCCTTCGCGGTCCAGCGCATGGCGGTGGGCGGCTACCGGCACATCCCCATCGTCGGCGCCGGCGGAGAGCTGGCGGGGATCATCTCGGTCCGCGACATCCTCCGCTATCTCACGGACCGGATGGGCGAGAGGCGGTAGCCGACGGCGCAGGTCCGCGCCGCGGCGGCACGGCGCATGGGTGGCAGACGGCGCCACCGGCAGCGGTTCCGACTCGGCGCGCCGCCTCCCGGGCGACCGAGCATCGCACGAGCGGAAGCCCGGAGCGTCTCGGGTCAGAAGGAGGCCGGCATGGTGGCAGGGTGGTTCGCGACGGGGGCGGCGATGGCGGGGCTCGGGGTGCTGCTCGGGGCGTTCGGGGCCCACGGCTTGCGCGAGCGCATCGCGCCCGACCTGCTCGCCGTCTACGACACCGGCGTCCGCTACCACCTCGTCCACGCGCTGGCCCTGATGGCCGTCTCGTGGGCGGCGGAGCGCTGGTCGAACGCCTGGGTCGGCGCGTCGGGCTGGCTCTTCGTGGCCGGCATCGTCGTCTTCTCGGGCAGCCTCTACCTGCTCGCGGTCACCGGCGCCCGCTGGCTCGGCGCCATCACCCCCATCGGCGGCGTCTGCCTCCTCGCCGGCTGGGCCGCCCTCACCGTGGGCGTCCTGCGCGCGGGCGGGTAAGGCGACGGAGACGCCCGAGCTGCGCGAGCGCGTGGCGGGGATGGTGGCGCAGACCCTGCCGGAGGGGCGTGCATGGTCGCCGTCGACACCACCGGCGATGACGAGGACGCGAGCGCGGACGAGGAGGAGAAGCACCATGACTCTCGAGCAAGCACGGCCGGCCGGCGCGCCGCTGGGGTTCCGAACGGGCCGTGGCTGCCCCGGGCTCTTTCTCGTCTGCCTCGTGTGCCTGTGGCCGCAGGGGGCCGGCGCGCAACCGGCCGTCGGCGACACCCCCACGGCCGCGCGGGCGGCGGACGGAAGCTACATCAGTTGGCGTGAGCACATCATCGACGAGCCCGCCACCGCCGGGTTCGGCCTGAGCGGCAGCGACGGCCTGGTGATGGCCGACCTCGACGGCGACGGCCACGAGGACATCGTGTCGGTGCACGAGTCGGACAGCGAGTACGACTCGACCGTTCCCGACCCCGACTACGTGCCGGACGCCGAGGGCCACGTGCGGGTCGCGTTCGGCTCGGCCGACCCGGACGCGTGGACGAACGTCACCATCGCGGAGGGAGCTGACGCGCCCGCGCCCGAGGACGCGGCCATCGCCGACGTCAACGGCGACGGGCACCTCGACGTCGTGGTGGCGGCGGAGCTCTCGCACCTCATCTACCTGCAGAATCCGGGCGCGGACGTGCGCCGCGCCAAGTGGCCGCGGCTGATACTGCCGATGACGAAGGGCCGCGGATCGTACATCCGCGTCTTCCTGGCCGACCTCGACGGCGACGGCGTCCCCGAGATGACCGCCCCCAACAAGGGCGCGCAGCGGCCCGCGCCGGAGGACTTCGCGCGCTCCACGCCGGTCTCGATCTTCTCGGTGCAGGGGGACCCGCTCGAGGGCGGGAGCTGGACGGAGACGGTGCTCGGACGCTACAGCGTGCCGCAGAACGCCGAGCCGGTCGACCTGGACGGCGACGGCGACCTCGACGTCGTGGTGGGGACGCGAGGCGAGAACCGCATCCTGTTCTTCGAGAACCCGGGCGACGGCAGCCTCGATTTCCGCGAGCACGCCATCGGCATCTACGGCGCGCGGGCGGCCGGCTTCAACCTGGAGTACGCGGACCTGAACGGGGACGGGCGCCTCGACATCATCGGCGCCGCCGCCGGCGGCCTCGCCTGGCTGGAGCAGCCCGAGCGCATCGACGACGCGTGGAACGCGCACCGGATCGGCAGCTTCGCCCCCGACAGCATGACCGGCCTCGAGGTGGCCGACATCGACGGCGACGGCCACCTCGACGTCATGGCCGGCAGCTACAGCCGCGGCCCCCGCGAGGGCGACGGCGACGTCGACGAGGACGACGCCCTCGGGCGCATCGGTTGGTTCGAGCACCCCGGCGACGCCGCCGGGGAGTGGCGGCGGCACGACGTCTCCCGCCGCAAGCGGGGCATGTTCGACAAGTTCATCGCCCGCGACGTCGACGTCGACGGCGACGTCGATTTCCTCGGCACGCGCGGCAACAGCGCGCCCTACGACGGGGTGTTCTGGCTGGAGCAGGTGCGCTCGGACACCCCGCGCCCGGCGTTCGAGCGGGCGCGCGACGAGGACAGCCCGGAGATGCCGCTGCCGTAAGCCGACGTTCCGATCCCGGCCAACCGCTTGCGCGCGCTCAGGTCACCCGCCTGCAGTTGCCGGCGGATGCGTTCTCGCGCCAAGCCGTATACCCCGCCGGTCTCCGATTGGGACCTGCGCAACGGGTGGGGCGAGGCGCGGTTCGAGCTCGGCCCAAGGGAACGAGCCCACCCTGCCTTCCGCGCGTCGAACGAGCTGCGGCTCCACCCCTCGAGCGCCCCCATCTGGTCGAAGCCGGCCGGCGCCCGTTCGTGCCGGTCCGGGAGGCGACGATGGCGGGCTGGCGGGATCATCGGTTTCCCCCGCAGCCGGTTTCGTGTAGTGTGTTAATAATGACATCCAAGGGAGTAGACAGCCTCGTACGGGCCGTGCGGGAGCGGATCGAAGTCGAAGGGTTGAGGCCCTTCGCCCTGCGGAGCGGCATTCCCCTCGGCCAGCTCCGAAGCGTCGTCCAGGGCCGGGCGTCACGCTACACGACGCTCGAGGCGATAGCGTCCGCCCTGGGGATGCGACTGTTCGTCGGACCCGTCAAGGGGGGCGGCGCGGAGGGTCCGCGGTTGCCCGAGGAGATCACCCGGGCGCTGGACCTGCCCTCGAACGCCAGCGTCGACGACGCGGTGGGCCGGATCGACAGGGACGCCATGGAGTCGAGGCTGCGTGACGGGATGCGAGCTGCACGGGATTTGACGCAACGCGCGGCGGCGGCGGCCGAGCTGGTGTCGCGGTTGGTCGAAGAGGCGTCGACGACGCGGATGATGCCGTTCGCCGAGCATGTCCGCTTCAGAAGGGATACCGGCGAGGTCGAGTTCGAGGAGTCGGCCGACTTGTCGATTGCGGTTGCGGAGAGGGCGCTGCCGGCGTGGGCGCGGGCGAATCGCCTGACATGCGTCCGGGCCGCGGGCGATGCGATGGAGCCGACGATCCACGACGGCGACCTTGTCGTCGTCGACAGGAACCAGCGGGTCGCGGTGGACGGTCAACTGTTCGTCGTCCGGGTCGGCAAGAAGGTGGTCGTCAAGCGCCTGCGGCGCATCGGCGGCGGCTGGAATCTGGTCAGCGACAACCGGGCCCATCCGCCGACACGGATGGACCCGGACGACGCCATCGCGGGGCGGGTGGCATGGCACGGCCCGCGCGGCGACGCCGTCGCCTGAGGGGTCCGCGAGCCGGCGGCTGAACCCCGCATGGCGCATCGGCGGCGGCGCGTGCCTGCGAATGCCGGCGCACCCCGCGCGGCAAGGCGCGACCAGCGCAAGCGTTGGGGCATACGCAACCGAGAAGCGACGCGGTCACGCGGGATGCATCTTCGGTCGAATGCAGCGCCCGTGCCGGTCGAATGCAGCGAAGCCCCTTGCGACGGGCTCTCTGTCCGAGGGCATCGTAGGTCTCCAGGTCATGAGGCCGGCGGGTGTGGGTGCTGCTCGCGAGCGGCGAGGTCGACGAAGCGGCCCGCGCATGGCGGTTCGACCGCCTGCCCGAGGAGTCGGCCGAATGCCTCGACCTCGAACAGAGCTGGCGAGAGGTGGAGATGCTGGCCTGCGGCCGGCTTCGGCTGTTCATTGCGCGGGACGAGTTCGAGGCGGCCCGCGAGTTCGCCGCGGCGTTACAGGCGGTCGCGGCCGAGCGTGCCCTGGTGCGGACACGAATGCGGGGCCTGGCGCTGTCGATGGTGCTGGAGCACCGGGCGGGGGTGCCGGACCGCGCGAGTGCGCACCTCTGGGCCATCTCCGGCTGTTCGCCGAGACCGACTACGCGTGGCCGCTCGTGCGTGACCGCGCCGTCGCCCTCGCGCTGCTCGCCGAGGTCGCCGACGCTCCCGGGGCCGATGCCGCCGTCGCCTCGCTGGCGGTGGGGCTGCGCGAGACCCTGCGCGGCGACGCGGGCGTCGGCAAGGACCCGTCGGACCAGCCGCTGGGCGATCGCGAGCTCGACGTGCTGACGCGGCTCGAGCGGCAGTCGGACAAGGAGATCGCCCAGACCCTGAAGCTGTCCTACGACGGCGTGCGCTACCGCCTGCGCAGTATCTTTGCGAAGCTCGGAGCCCGCGGCAGGCTCGATGCCGTGCATCGCGCCCGGGGCAGGGGCATCCTGCCCGCGGCCGAAGATGCGCCGGACGTGGAGCCGTAGCTGACCGCCGTCGTGGTCTTGGCGCTGCGGGTCAGCAGGACGTTCGCGGAGGCAGCGGCGCTAATCGAGCCCGGGGAGTCCGTGCAGGTCACCCTCGACCGGGGGCAGGTGGCGGCGGGCAACGCTCTCGACGTCACGCCAACGTCGCTGACGATCACGAGCAGAGGCGGCACGCTCACGCTCGACGAGCCAGCCGTCATCCGTGTCCGACAGCGTTGGGACGATCCTCTCATGGCAGGTGAACCGCCTTGTGTTGCTGGTGTGCTCGAGAAGTGATGGCAGATCGACGGTGACGGCGGCACGGAAGCCGTTGTCTATCGGGTAACCGTGGCAGGCGGTCGGCCAACCGGATTCAGAAGGACGTGTGGAGACTGATCTGGAGCTGCCCCTTCGAGCCATCCGGCAACGTCTGGATCATGTAGCCGGCCTGGACTTGGGACCGGTCGTTGACTCCGAAGCCGAGTGCGGTGTAGAACCGGTTACGGTCGAAGCGCTCCACGGTCCTGCCTCGCCCGATTTCGAGCTCCCCGTTCACGAAGACCTCGTTGTACAGCGCCAGGTAAACGGACCCGTCTCCGGTCCCTCGTCCATTCAGCGCGACATCGCCGAACAGGGCGTAGCGAAACCGTGTCCGGAAGTCCTGGCCGTCGACCCAGCGCTGTTCGTACCGGTAGCGGTGGCGCAGGGAAACGACCCGTCCCAAGGACTGGCGAACCAGCGCCTCCTGATACACGCGCCGTTCCGCGCTGGTCTCGTCGCTGTCGCCGAAGGCGCCGCTCGTGATGTGCGCCACGCCGCCGGTCAGCAGCACGGGGGATTGGGGCAGGGCGTAGGTCAGGCCGCCCCGGATCAGCAACTGCTCCAGGTCGGTTCCCGCATTCCAGTTGCGGTGCTGCACGTCACCCTGCAATCCCACCGACGAGTCGTCGAAGCGGGTCGACCAGTACAGCATGTACCAGGCGCCGAGCTGGTCCCTGTCGACCGGCGTCTGGGCCGGGGCCGCACCGGGCGACAGCATCGCGCCGGCGAGAACGAGGGCGCCGATCAACGCGCGCGGCATGGTGTCAGATGAAGCGCACGACGCCGGTGGAGACGTCATACATCCCGCCCACGATCCGGATCTCTCTTTCCTGCTCCATCGTGGCCAGTACGGGGCTTTCCCGGCGAATCTCCGCCATCACCATGCGCACGTTCTCTTCGGCGACCCCGTCGACGTAGTCGGCGTCGTCGACATCGCGCTCGCCTTCGATCGCCGCCAGGGCCGGTTCGATCTTCTGCACGAGCTGCGTGAGATTGCCGAGCCGGGCGTTGCTGATGGCCCCCTTCACGGCGCCGCACGAGGTGTGTCCGAGGACGACCACGAGCTTCGCCCCCGCGAGTCGGCAGGAGAATTCCAGGCTGCCGAGCAGCTCGGTGTTCACGATGTTGCCGGCGATCCTGGCCGCGAAGATGTCCCCGATCCCCTGATCGAAGACCGTCTCGATGGGGACTCGGGAATCGATGCACCCGAGCACGACCGCGAACGGGTACTGCCCGGCGGCGGTCGCTCGAATCTGATCGCCGTAGTCGCGGCTGACAGGCGTCCCGGCGACGAATCTCGCGTTGCCGTCGGCAAGGAGCGTGAGGGCGGCGTCAGGCGTGAGGGCAGCCTGTGACGCGGCATCCTGGGCCGGCACGGACCCTCGATCGGCATTCCCGGCCGGTACGGACCCCGGGTCGACGGCCGCGTCGGCGAGCGCCGAGTCGGCCGGGGGCTCGGACGCGGAGCATCCCGCCCGGGCCATGCCGGCGGCCGACAGGCCAAGACGTCGGCCAAAGGCTCGGCGCGACGTTGTCTGGAGCGTGCCGCAAGTGCCGGCAGCGGGCACGGGTGTGATGCTGTCGAACATCTCGTTCTCCTCGTTCGGCCGTATGGGCAGCGTGTTGGCCGCAACGGGAAGCAGTGCCTGACGCGTGACACGATACCACGGACCGTTCCGCGGCCGTCGGTCAGCGCGCCGGCGTCCAGGGCGCCTTCGACAACCAGTGTCCCAGCCGGTCCGCGTAGGCGAACATGGCCGGCAGTCCCCCGGTGTGCAGGAAGAGCACCCGGCTGCCGCGGGCGATGCGCCCCGAGCGCACGTGGGCGATCAGGCCCGCCATCGCCTTGCCGGTGTAGACCGGGTCGAGGAGCAGCGCCTCTTGCCGCGCGGCCATCTCCATCGCTTCGCGCACGGCGTCGTTGAGCCGGCCGTAGCCCGGCGCGAGCACCGTGTCGCACACGTCGACCGCGCCCGCGTCGAATGTCGCCGGGCGCTCGATCATCGCCGCCAGGGCCGACGCCACCTGCGCCACGCGGGCGGCCTGCCGGCGTGCATCGCGCCGCACGCAGATGCCGTGAACCGGCATCGCCTCGCCGAGGACGCGCAGGCCGACCAGAATGCCGGCGTGAGTGAGCGCGCTGCCCGAGGCGCAGACCACCGCGTCGAACCCGATGCCGAGAGCCGTCGCCTGTGTCACGACCTCGCGGGCGGCGAGGACGTAGCCGAGCCCGCCGACCGGCGGGCGCCCCGGAGCGGAGTGAACGACGTAGGGCCGGCGGCCCTCGGCGGCGAGCGCCCCGGCGAGGCGCTCGAGCGCCGCGTCGGCCGCCGCCTCGTCCTCGCCGACGGGCAGCGAGTGCAGGGTCGCCCCGAGCAGCCGGTCCACCAGCACGTTTCCCGAGGCGCGGTAGAGGTCGCCGGTTTCGTCCACGCGCTCTTCGAGCTGGACGTGCGCGTCCATCCCGAGCTGGCGAGCCGCGGCCGCGGCGACGCGGACGAGGTTCGACTGCACCGCACCGGTGACCAGCACGGTGTCGGCGCCGCGGGCCCGCGCCTCGCCGAGATGGAACTCGAGCTGGCGCACCTTGTTGCCCCCGAGCGCGAGCCCCGTGCAGTCGTCGCGCTTGACCCACAGCTCGATGCCGAGGGCGGCGCCGAGGCGCGGCGCCGGGTCGAGCGGGGTCGGCGCATGGCCGAGCCTGACTCGCGGGAACCGGTTGACGGCGGCGATGGGGCTGGCCATGGCTTCGTCGCACCCTCGCCAGTGTAAGGTACCCAAGGAAGAGTCGCTGCGCACCGACGAGCGTCGCGTCGCGCTGCGGTTCGCCCGCGTCAAGCGCTACCGGTAGGACAAGACGGCGGCGGAGGCGGACACCGTCGAGACGGCCGCTACGAGCGCCTGCGCGAGGACCGCTACTTCCAGGCGCTCGACGTCGGCACTGGCGAGGTCCTCTGGGAGACGCGCCTCGGCCAGTCCGGTCACGGGTTCCCGATCTCGTACGCGGCGGGCGGCAAGCAGTACGTCGCGGTCCCGACCGGCGTCGGCATCCTCCGCGGTCTGAGCGGGGTGCTCAGCCCGGACATCTACCAGCCCCCCGTCCGGGGAACGGGCTCTACGTCTTCGCCCTCCCGGACCAGGAGCCCGCGCCGTAGAGCGGCGCTCGTCTGGTTCTCGGCGGACGGTACGTTCGAGCGACAGTTGGGCGGTGAGTATGGCCGCGGCCCCGGGAAGCTGGGGAGCTGGCGTGATACGATGGCCGCGTTCCGTGTGTATCGCGCGTCGCCACCGCGGTATATCGGGGTCGACCGGCCTCTGCGCGTCGGGGCGACCATCGGGAGAGAGACCAATGCGAACTGTCACCTTCCTCGTCGTGTGCGTCGCCTTGACCGTGGCCGTGGCTGTCCCGGACGGCGCAGCGCAAGCGACGTCCGGTGCCGCCCTGCCGTCAGATCTCGGGGTCGTCGACTTTCCGACCTCCGGCCCCCCCCGATGCCCAGGTCCATTTTCTTCGTGGCGCGGCGATGCTCCATAGCTTCGGCCTCGAGGATGCGGCCCTGGAGTTCCGTCAGGCCCAGGCCTTGGCTCCAGACTTCGCCATGGCCTACTGGGGCGAGGCGATGAGCTACAACCACCCCCTCCAGCGCTTCCAGGAGTGGGACCTGTCGCGGCAGGCGCTCGAGCGGCTGGGGCCGACCCGGGAGGCCCGGTTGGCCAAGGCCCCGACCGAGCGCGAGAAGGGATTCGTCCGCGCCGTGGATGCCCTGTTCTTCGGCGCAGGCGAGGAAACCGATCGCCGCGTCGCGTACGCGGACGAGATGGAGCGGCTTGCCGCCGCCCACCCCGACGATCACGAGGTGCAAGCGTTCTACGCGCTGGCGCTGTTGGCCACCTCGAGCGACTATGGCTACGAGCCGTATCGCACGAACGTGAAGGCGGGCGCCATCGCGTTGCGGGTGTTCGACGAGAATCCGGATCATCCGGGCGCCGCGCACTACATCATTCACGCCTTTGACGATCCGATTCACGCGGCGATCGCGCTGCCTGCGGCCACGCGCTTCGCCGCAATAGCGCCCGGTGTCGTGCACGCGCTGCACATGCCGTCGCACATCTTCATCCAGCTCGGGATGTGGGACGACGTCTCGTCGTCGAACGACGCCTCCTATGCGGCGGCGATCGAGATGTTCGAGCGGCAGGACACCTACGAATCGGACACGCAGCGGTACTTCAATGCCAGGAATCTGACGCATGCGCTCGACTGGGGCCAGTATGGCGACCTGCAGCGTGGTGACTACGCCAAGGCATGGCAGGCGGTCGAGAAGGGCGAGATGGTCGTCGCCAATACCGAGGCGCCGATTGCCTTGCAGCGGGCAGCCATCACCCGGCCGCGGTACGTGATCGAGACCGAGCAGTGGCAGGTCATCGAGGTGTCGCCACATGCCGCGGCGGGGGGACACCTGGCGAACGGCATCAGCGCCGTGCGGACCGGCGACCTGGCGGCGGGCGCCGCGGCGGCCGCGGCGCTGGCCGCGCTGGACGGTGCCGTCGCGGCGATCGCGCATCACGAGGTCACGGCGCTCCTGCACGCCGCGCGGGGCGACGCGGACGCCGCATCGGCCTCCATGGACAAGGCGATCGAGCTGGCCGAGTCGCGGGGCGCGCCGCGCGGGGCGCCGACCCCACTCAAGCCGGCGCACGAGCTGTATGGCGAGATCCTGCACGAGCTGGGTCGGCCTGCTGAAGCCGTCGAACAGTTCAAGCGCTCGCTACGGCGCACGCCGAACCGTTCGCTCTCGCTCCGCGGGCTCGCCCGCGCCGCCGTGGCCGCCGGCGATCCGGACACCGCGCGCGCAGTACGCGCAGCTCGCGGCCCAGTGGCGCGGCGCGGAGGACGCGCCGACCGCCGAGGAAGCGCGGCAGTTCCTGAAAGACCACTAGCCGCGAGCGAGCGGAAACTGTGCCCGGAGTGAATACGCACGAAACATCCCGCTGCGGGCGGTGCTCGAGCGGGCCTGGGCGCAGACCAGTGCAGACCGGCGCACGCGAAGTGGTCTTCATCGGCGCCGACAAGGGCCCCGAGTCGGTCGACTTCCGCGGGCGGGCCTGCGAGATCGACCAGGCGTTTGCTCGCAGCCTCTCGCTGTCGGACGGGCTGGAGTCGGCACCGCTCCTCACGTACGCGTTGAGCGGGGAGCCGCTGACCCGCGAGCAGGGGGCGCCGATCCCGCTCGTCGACTTCGCCTCCATCGTGAAGGTGAACTGGCGCGCCCGTCCGTCCGCATCCCGCCTCACTGGTCGATCCGATCCAGCGCCTCCAGGATGTGTGCGTTCTCCGCCCGGATCCGGGTGTCGGTATTCAGGAACTTCCAGGTCACCCGGCCGGCTCGGTCGACCACGAAGACGGCGGGATGCGGCACCCGCGGCCCGTCGAAGCCGGCCGGGTTGTAGACGCCGTAGCGATTGATGACGGCGAAGTCCGGATCGGCGAGCAGCGGGAAGTCGGGCGCACCGCCGGATTCGCTGGCGACCCGAGCCATCATCTGTCGCCCCCCCTCGGCGTCGTCCGGGCTCAACGCGAGGATCTGGGTGACCGCCTTCGCCTCGTCGTCGAGCAGGCGTCTCAACTGGCCCACTGAGCGGCACAGCTCCCTCACCAGTGCCCGCGATAGATGACGAGCACGACATTCTTCTGGCCACGATACTGGGAGAGCTGATGGACGACCCCCGTGGTGTCGGTCAGCCGGAAGTCGGGCGCCACCATGCCCACCCGCACGCGATCGAGCTCGGTGGGCGGCAGCCCGGCGCCGTCGAGCGGTCCTGACGGCGGCAGCGCCTGTGCCAGCGAGACCAGGAGCAACGCGGTGGGCATCAGGTCCCCCTTCCTCTCCCGCCGAGGGTCGACCAACGCGACGAGGCTTCGCCAGGATACTGGCGCGGGTCCCCGCCCCGCGGCGAACGCAGGCACGCCCGCCGGGCCGCCGGGCGCGTCGGGAAGACCGTTCGCCCGCCGTCTCTCGGCGTGCGTCATATTCATGTTCACCGCTTCACTGCGGTTTGGGCAGCGTGTGTCCTCAACCGACCCCCGGCTCCGCGGTGTCTCCCCCGCAAGAAGCGCCGAGAGTCTGACGTCGTCGACAACCGATTCACGAGACGCGAAGTCACGCTGCGAATGGCGATTTGTTGATGGTCTGGAGCCGGCGAGCGGACTCGAACCGCTGACCTGCTGATTACGAATCAGCTGCTCTACCAACTGAGCTACGCCGGCAACCCTTTAGAATCAATGACTTACGAGGAGGTCGCGAAGTGCTGGCAGCCAGTACTGCCAGCCAACGGGCCGCAACGGCTGGCACAGCGGGTGCTGAGGCAGTCGGGGCAGGTGTGACCGCGTCCTGATCCTCGTCGTCACGATTCCCCTATTGTAGTCGGTCCCGTCGGCGGGCGCGACCCCCGGGCGTCCGGCTCATGCCTCGGCAACCGCACGCAGGCACCGGATGGCGTCGGCTGCCTGGCAAGCGTCGGAGCGGCGTAGATCCTCGTCGTCGTCGGGTCCGTGTGTCCGTACAGGTCCTGGATGTCCGCGAGATCGGCCCCGGCGTGGCGGAGCCACGCTGACCTTCCCGGCCGGCGACACGTCGAAGACCGTGGAGGTCGAGGCGCCCGCCGACCGCGCGGCCGAGGACGACGAGACCTTCACGCTTGCGCTCTCGAACGCGTCCGGGGCGGCCATCGACGACGGCGAGGCGACCGGCACGGTGGCGGACGTGGCGCTGCCGCCGGCGGTCTCGGGCGTGGCCGTCGTCTCCGACCCGGGCGTTGTGGCTGGGTTCCTGCCGGCCGGGCCAAGTCCTCGCGGAGCCGCTCCCGCTAGCGGAGGGCCGGCGCGACCAGGTCGCGGACATCGGCGACGACTGCCTCCAATACCTTTTCCCCGCCCCCGCCCGCCGACTCGTCGAGCGGGACCGCGGACCCAGTGAACAGCATCACGAGAATCAGCCCGGCTACGACCCCCAGCGCCGCGTAGACCGGCAGGTTCTTCGGGACGACCCCGGGGGAACCTTCAGGTCGCGGCTTCCTGCCACGGCTCAGCCTCCCCCCGCATCCGCCAGGGCGCCCCGGCGCCGAGGTCCCCGGCCCCGAGAATCCCCGCCGACACCACGCGGTCGACGCGGATCACGAGACCCGCGCCGAGCACCTCGTGCGAAACCACACGCGTGGTGCCGTTCCCGCGGGCGGGAGGAGTCCGCGAGGAGAGCATGCGCGATGCGCGGGGCGAGCTCAAGGCGGTACGGACGGCGCTTCTCGAGACGCAGCACATCCCGGGAGCGGGCCTCAGCCGGGGCCGTTGACGTTGGCTTCGAGGATGCGGAGTTCTTCGACCAGCGCGTCGAACTCGGGTGCGTCGTGGCCGACGATGGCGGCGGCGCGCATGGCCTCGTAGTCGGTTCGCAGGTCGGGAAGGTGATCGTCGTCGGGGACAAGCCGAAGCCGGCCATCGAGGCATTGATCGTAGTTGGCGCAACCGGCGTGGAAAAACACCCTCTTGTGCCGGACGACATCTTCCAGGAGTTGGCGGTCGGCGAGAGCGGTGCGGCCGACAGCATGGGCGGCGAGGCGTGTCAGATCGAACCAGTGCCGGGAGAGCCGTTCGGGATGGTCCGCAAGCCGGCGCCTGTGGCACTCGACATGGACCAGCGTGGCCTTCTCCCAGAAAGTGCGTAGCGGAGAGAGGACCGTCACGGTCGCGGTGGGATAGTCGAGGCCGTGGGTCAGGGCGACCATGTCGGGACTGATCGTGTGCTGTTCGTTCGGATCGATGACGTTGCGTCCGCCGAATTCCAGCAGCACTTCACTCCGGACATAGCCGTCGGGATCGTCGACCGCGGATGGATAGGCGAAACGGATCGTCTCGCCGTTGTCGCCGATGCGGATGTCGTGCTGGCCGTCAGCCGCAAGGGCGTTGGCGGCGCCGCCGAGAGCGGGCGTCACGACGTCGCGGATGTACGTCGCGACGCGGTCCTTGAGGCGTTCGCTGAAGAGCCGGATCTGGTTCCGGCTGGCGCCGTCCGCAAAGGGGTCGAAACCGTCGTTGAAGGCCCTGTAGTCAAGAGTGACGTCCACGTCTTCGGAAAACCGATCGATGATGCCGTAGACCTTGGAGAGCGAGGTGCCGCCCTTGAAGGCCATGGGATGGGGGTCGGGCATGGAGAAGAGGGCGTGGAGGACCCAGCAGACCCAGATGTCCTTCTCCAGAATGATGGCCGGCCGCCCGGACCGGGCGGCGACGGTCTGGAGTATGTCGGCGCGCTCGCGGGCACCGAGGGACAGGAATGCCTCAGTCATGGAGCCCGTCCGGGGCGGTGGCGAGCGCCTTGGTCATCCAC
This sequence comes from Vicinamibacterales bacterium, assembly GCA_965215105.1. Classification (GTDB taxonomy): domain Bacteria; phylum Acidobacteriota; class Vicinamibacteria; order Vicinamibacterales; family UBA8438; genus JAJEEA01. Next base: position 1,666,750 of record OZ244051.1, on the reverse strand, counting down.
GCGGGCATGTCTGCGGAGAGCAGCCTCTGGAATTCGGCCGGGCCGAGGGCGGCCGCGATCGTGGCAACCGTCTTGCGGGTCACGTTGTTCTTGCCGAGATACCAGAGGGCGGAGAGCGCGGCGCCCGCCGCCTCGCCGGCGAATTGCAGCCGGCGGTGGTTCGAGGTGTGGACCATCCGGACAGTGATGTTGGCGACCCGGATGGTGCGGCTCGATGCGCTGGTGTGGAACACGGGCGCGGTCGGCACCTGGGTGCTGAGCTTGAACCGGCGCGCGGCTTCCGCGCCGTGGACCTGGACCGTCTCGCCATTGTTCCGCGCGATGGCCTCGATCACCTCGAGGGTGTCGGGGAGGACGGTCCCGACGAAACGGCTTGTCCGGGGGCGGACAAAGACGCCGCGGGCAACACGCTGGATTTCGCCCCGGCCGACGAGGCGCGACAGCGTCCGGTCGACGGCACTGCGCGAGCCGTACCTCAGAAAGCCCTCGCTCGTGAAGGGCTTGCCCTTGGGCACCTTGCACAGGTTGGCTCGAATGGCTCGTGCGGTGGACATGGCATGATGCTCCTGTGTCTAAAATAGTAGCGATATTATGGACACATGTCAAGAGGCAGGTGTTGAGCGCTGGTCGTGGATCGCCACCGTACGGTGGCCACCCGATCCGGTTGGTGACCTGCACCTACTGATGGTTGAGCAGAGGCGGGCGCCGACAATCGTACTGCCAGCCGTTTCGGGTACCTACCAGCCGTCTTATGATCTGATGTGACCCGTTCGTGAAAGACGTAAACTCAGTATTTGCAGTTATTTAAGGGGGTAGGACGGCATGCGTGAACGGCTTGCGAATCAGTTGGTCTACCAACTGAGCTACGCGAAGCATGCGCGCGGGAGCGCGGACTTGCGGGTGACGTCAGGAGTGGCGGCCCGACTGTCTCTGCGAGTCGAACGAGGCGCGAGTCGGGCCCAAGGGCACCCCGGCGGGACGATGCGGGCACGGCCGTCGGCTGACCCTCGCCGCCCCTATCGTAGCCGGTTACGGTGGGGCGTGCACGATCGGCGGCGGTCGGCGTCAGGGCGGGGTGGGCCGGTGGGGCTGCCCACGCGGGGTGGCGGGGCGCCGGGCCGGCTCACGGCGACGGCCTCGGCAGCGCCTCCCGATGACACTGCACGCAGGTCTCCACGATGGTCATGTAGGCGGAGGACACCTCGCCGAGGTCGCCCGCCGATGCGGCCGCCTCGAGGTCGCGGGCGGCCTCCTGGAAGTCGTCGGCGTTGGTGAAGTACTCCGGCGTCGGCGCCGTCATCCACGCGGCGGTCTCGCTGATGCGCACCAGGTCGGCGGCGTCGCGCTCGACGGCCGCGAGGCGGCCGAGCACGACGGCCCCGAAGAGCTGCTGGGCGAGCTCGAGCTTCTGCCGCATCAGGATGCGCAGGTCCGTCTGGGCGGTGACGGGCGTGGCGGCAGGCGCGAGCAGGGCGAGCACGGCGGCCGCGGCCACGATTCGGGCATATCGTCGCGTTCTTCGCTGAGTCATCTGTTCTCCACTCTAGCATCCCGGGGTCACCCCGCAGCATCGCAGGGTCACGCCGCCGGTGACGCCGAGCGCCTCGCCGGCTGGCGCTGCCGGGCGCGAAGCCGCCGGGCGCGCCCGCTCCCTTCCCGATCGAGGATCTCGACCGTCCGGGCGTACAGCCGGCGGGCGCGCTTGCGGTCGGCCCCGATGCAGACCATGCCGAGCTTGCCGTGGGGCTCGAGCGCCCCGATCAGGTGGAACACCACCCCCTCCTGGCTTGAGCCGTGGAAGTGCAGCTCCTGCTCGACCGCGATCGCCACGAGGTCGTCGGGGCTCATACCCTCGTATCGGCTCTCGTGGAGGTTGTCGGTGGCCATGTAGTAGCGCGGCTCGCCGGCGGGCGTCCGGTACAGGGCGGTCTCGGGGTCGTAGGCGCCGTCGATGAGGAAGTCGAGCATGAGGAAGGGGTGCGTGGTGCCGCCTTTCCGCAGGTTGATCTCGATGGCGTAGGGCTGCCAGCGCCCCTTCTCGCGCACGACCACGAAGTCGACTCCGAAGCGGCCGAGCGCCCCGCGGTCGCGCAGCACCTCGGCCACCCGCTCGCCGGCCCGCTGCAGCCGCGTGCGATAGCGGCCGTCGGCCGGGAACTCGCACCCCACGAACACCTGGCCGGACCGGCCGCCGAGCACCTGCTCGTGGGTCGAGACCACCTCGACCACCCGCCGGGGATCGACGCGGCACTGCACCGACGGCGACCGCACCTCGTCGCCGGTGACGAAGGCCTCGACGATGCCGCCCATCTGCCCGAGCTTGCCGGCGTAGCCCTCCCAGGTCTGGTCGGCCGCCTCGAACTCGAGGCGGGTCGGCAGGCGGCGGGCGATGCGCTTCTCCGAGCCGGTCGCCGCGTCGGTCGGCCGGAAGCGGAAGCGGGCGTTGCCCTCGCCCGAGAAGCCGTCGTTCAGCTTGACGACGGCGGCGTCGAGCGACGGGCGGCGCTGCTTGAGGGCGGCGAGGGCGGCGGCCACGTCCCGGCCGTCCCTGAGCGCCTCGAACCCGTCCGGCACCTGGACCCCGGCCGCCTTGAAGAGCCGGCGCCCGCCGGTCTTCGAGCCGAGGTCGTTGAGGGCCGGGTCGCACCCGTAGAGGGGGATGCCGAGCCTGACCGACAGCGTCCGCTCGAGCGCCGTGACGTTGAAGCAGACGAGGTGGGCGAGGGCGGGGTCGCCCAGGGTGGTCCGCAGCCGCCGGAGCACGGACCGGCTGCCGAGAATCTTGGCCGTCAGCGGCGTGGGCGAGGGGTCGCCGCACGCGACGAGGGTCAGGCGCTGCCGCGCATGGCTGTGCGGCACCCCCGCCAGCAGGTGCAGGTAGTAGTCGACGATGGTCGGGTGCACCGGCACGCTGGTCGCGTACATGACGCGCGTGTACGGCATGCGCAGCAGCATGAGCAGGCAGAGCAGGCGTTCCTCGTAGAGGGCGACGCCGCGGACCTTGGCGAGGGTGTCGGCGTCGAGGCTCAGGCTGGGCACGACGACGACGGTCCTCGGGGCGAGGCGGTCGGCGAAGACCCGCCGGTACAGCGGCTCCAGTCGCTGCTGCAGCTCGGCGAAGCGGTGGCGCTCGGTCTCGGAGCCGGGCTGGGGGTGGCGCATCGGAGGCACGTCATCATACGACGCGGGGCCGGGGGGCAGGAAGGCCGTGAAGTCATGCCGCGATCGGCCGCGGGGGAGGCGCGCGGGCGGGGCGGCGGCGCCCCTCCCCGAAAACAAATCGTGCGGAGGCCCGCTCGCGCGGTTGCGGAGGGGCCGCCCCCGCCGGTTGGACGGCGGGAGCGGCAGGCGGTACACTGGCCCGTTACGGTACCGTCCGGGACGGCGAGCAGGGGGGCGGCGACTCGCCCGGCGCCCCGTCGTCCGCCGCCGGGCGGCGGATCTCGCATGCCAGAAGACCGAGCGGCGGCCGCCAACGGGCACCTCGTCATCCGGGGCGCCCGTACGCACAACCTCAAGAACATCGACCTGACCCTGCCCGCGGGCCGGCTGATCATCGTCACCGGGGTCAGCGGGTCGGGCAAGTCGTCGCTCGCCTTCGACACCATCTACGCCGAGGGGCAGCGCCGGTACGTCGAGTCGCTGTCGGCCTATGCCCGGCAGTTCCTCGAGCGGATGGAGAAGCCCGACGTCGACCACATCGACGGCATCTGCCCGGCCATCGCGATACGCCAGAAGAACAGCGTGCGGAACCCGCGGTCGACGGTGGGCACCACCACCGAGATCCACGACTACCTGCGGCTGTTCTTCGCCCGCGTCGGGCGCACCATCTGCCGGCAGTGCGGGCGCGAGGTGGAGCGGGAATCGGCGGAGGCGGCGGCGCGCGGGCTCGCGGCCCTGCCCGCGGGGACCCGGCTGCTGCTGGGGTTCGACTACGCGGTGGACGGCGCGGACGCGGCGGTGTCGGGCGGCGAGGCCGAGGCGGTAGAGGACGCGGACGCCGCGATGCCCGCCGACGGCCGTGGCGCGGAGGGGCCGGAGCCGGGGGAGCGGCTCGAGTCGGGAGAAGCGGCCGGTTCGGCGGCCCCGCCGGCGGCTCGCGGAGACATCGAGGCGGACCGGCCGGAGCCGGCCGTGCGGTCCGAGCCGGCGGACGGGTCAGGGGCGGGGAACGGGTCGGAGTCGGCCGACCGGTCGGTCGAGACCCCGGCCGCCGCCGCAAGCGATCCGGTGTCGGCGGCCATCGCGGGTCTGCGCAAGCGCGGGTTCGCCCGCATCATCGTTGCGGACGGAGAGCACCCCGACGACGCACGCGGCCGGGTGGTTCGCCTCGACGAGGTCGACCCGGCCCGACTCGCGGGGCGGCGGTCGCTGCGCATCGTGCTCGATCGGGTGCGCGTCGGCCCGGACCTGCTGGGGCGGATGACCGACTCCATCGAGACGGCGTACCTCGAGGGCGGCGGCTCGGCGTTCGCCCTCGAAGTCGGGGCCGACGGGCGCCCGATGGAGGCCCCGGAGCACCGGTTCAGCGAGCGGTTCGAGTGCCGCGCCTGCGGCATCGGCTATGAGCCGCCGCAGCCGCGCCTCTTCTCGTTCAACAACCCGTTCGGGGCGTGCCCCACGTGCCACGGCTTCGGGAACGTGATCGAGCTCGACCTGAACCTCGTGGTCCCCGACCCGGCGAAGTCGATCCGGCGGCAGGCCATCGAGCCGTGGAGCAAGCCCGAGTACCGGCCCCAGCTCACCCGGCTGATGCGGGCGGCCAAGGGCGGCGCGGTGCGGCTCGACACCCCGTGGCGCGAGCTGAGCGACGCCGAGCGCCGCTTCGTGATCGAGGGCGACGGGGCCGGCTACGGGGGGGTCCGGGGCTTCTTCGCGTCGCTCGAGCGCAAGAAGTACAAGATGCACGTCCGGGTGTTCCTGAGCCGCTACCGCGGGTACGTGACGTGCCCCGGCTGCGACGGGGCCCGGCTGCGGCCCGAGGCCCGCGGGGTGCAGGTGGCGGGGCGGGCCATCGACGAGGTCTGCGCCCTCACGGTGGGCGAGGCGGCCGCGTTCTTCGACGGCCTCGCCCTGGGCGACGGCGAGCGGGAGGTCGCGGACCGGCTGGTGCGCGAGATAAGGCGGCGGCTGTCGTTCCTGCGCGACGTGGGCCTCGACTACCTGACCCTCGACCGGCTGTCGTCGACCCTGTCGGGCGGCGAGGCGCAGCGCATCAACCTCGCGACGGCCCTCGGCTCGGCCCTCGTCGGCACCCTCTACGTGCTCGACGAGCCGTCGATCGGCCTGCATCCGCGCGACAACGAGCGGCTCATCGCCATCCTGCGGCAGCTTCGCGACCAGGGCAACACGGTGCTGGTGGTCGAGCACGACGCCGACACCATCCGCACCGCCGACGTCGTCGTCGACCTGGGGCTGGGGGCGGGCGAGCAGGGGGGGCGGGTCATCCACGCCGGCTCGTTCGACGCCCTGCTGGAGGAGCCGCAGTCGCTGACCGCCAAGTACATGCGGGGCGACCTCGCCATCCCCCTTCCCGCGAGCCGGCGCAAGCACCCGCAGCCCCTGGCCATCCGGGTCACCGGCGCCCGCGAGCACAACCTGCGGGGCATCGACGTCGAGATTCCCCTGAACACCCTCACGTGCGTCACCGGGGTCAGCGGGTCGGGGAAGTCGACGCTGGTGCACGACGTCGTCTACGCGGCCATCAAGCGGCAGAAGGGGGCCTGGGACAAGCGGGTCGGGCGCCACGACCGCCTCGAGGGCGCGGAGCTGGTGACCGACGTCACCCTCGTCGACCAGACCCCCATCGGGCGCACCCCGCGGTCGAACCCGGTCACCTACCTGAAGGCGTTCGACCCCATCCGCGAGCTGTTCTCGCACACCCGGGACGCCCGCGCCGCCGGCCTCACCCCCGGCCACTTCTCGTTCAACGTGCCGGGCGGGCGGTGCGACGGGTGCGAGGGAGAAGGGGTGGTGCGGGTGGAGATGCAGTTCCTCGCCGACGTGTTCGTGCCCTGCGACGAGTGCGACGGCCGTCGCTTCAAGCCGCAGGTGCTCGACGTGCGCTACCGCGGGCGCAACGTCGACGACGTGCTCGACATGACCGTGCGCGAGGCCCTCGCGTTCTTCGCGGGGTCGGCGAAGATCTGCCGGCGGCTGCGGCTGCTCGACGAGATCGGCCTGGGCTACCTGCGGCTCGGCCAGCCCGCGACGACCCTGTCGGGGGGCGAGGCGCAGCGCATCAAGATCGCCTCGCACCTCGCCGCGCGCAAGGCCGACCGCGCCCTGTACATCCTCGACGAGCCGACGACGGGGCTGCACTTCGACGATGTCGCCAAGCTGCTCGCGGCGTTCCGCAAGCTGCTGCAGGCGGGCAACAGCATCCTCGTCATCGAGCACAACCTCGACGTCGTCAAGTCGGCCGACTGGGTGATCGACCTCGGGCCGGAGGGCGGCGAGGGCGGGGGACAGGTGGTCGCGGCCGGCACGCCCGAGCAGATCGCCATGGCCGGGGGGTCGCACACCGGACGCCACCTGCGCCCGGTCCTCGCGAGCGAGCGGGCGGCCGGGGGGTGAGGGCGGGCGCCGTTCCACCCGGGCTCGGCGGGCTCATCGGGGTCGCCGGCGGGTCGGCCGACCGGCGGTTTGGGGCCGCGGGCGTTGTGGTACGATCCGGCGTTTGTGTCGTGGGTTCACTGAACATCCGCGCGGACCGGACGGCGGTTCGGGCGTCGCATTGTCGCCATGGAATCGATTCAAGCAACACGCCTGCGCAAGGGCATGCTGGTCAAGCACAACGATGACCTCTACCGCGTGATGGACGTCACGCACCTGACCCCGGGGAAGGGAAAGGCGTTCGTGCAGTCGCGGATGCGGAACGTGAAGGCGGGCACCCTGCTCGACCACAAGTTCCGTTCGGCCGAGTTCGTCGAGCGGGCCGCCCTCGACGACCGCGAGATGCAGTTCACGTACCGCGACGGCGACGCGTTCCACTTCATGGACCTCGAGACCTACGAGCAGCTCGAGATGACCACCGACACCCTCGGCGACTCGGTCAACTACCTGCTGCCCGAGGCGACCATCCGGGTGTCCCTGTTCGAGGGCGAGCCGGTGGGGCTCGACCTGCCGATGACGGTCGAGCTGACGGTGCGGGAGACGGCCCCGGCCATCAAGGGGGCCACCGCGAACGCGCAGCTCAAGCCGGCGACCCTCGAGACCGGCCTCGTCGTGCAGGTGCCGCCGTTCGTCAGCAACGGCGACCGGATTCGCGTGAACACCGAGACCGGCGAGTATCAGTCGCGGGCGTGACCGCCCGCGGGCGGGAGGCGGAATCCGTGGCTGACGGGGAGCTGTTCGCCGGTTTCGTCGATTCGGTCCTGCCCGTCGCCCTGTGGGTTCTGGGGGCGGGGTTCCTGGTCGCCAACGTCCGGCTGCTGGGCCGGTTCCTGCGGTTCCTGCGGCTGCGTTCGAGCGCGATCCTGACGTGGGAGGGCCGGCGCACGTCCTTCTACCTGGTGTCCCTCGGGTTCGGCATCCTCCTCGGCCTGCTCGCGTTCATGAAGCTCGTCGTCTGGGACCGTCCGCTGACCGACGCGTTCGCCGAGGCGATGGCGTTCATCTACTACGGCTACGCCTTCCCCCTGAGCCTGCGCATCGGGCGCGGCTTCTACGACACCGGGGTGTGGTCGAACAAGGGGCTCGTGCCCTACGGCCAGATCGGCGGCCTCTCGTGGCAGGACGGGGCGGAGCCGAGGCTGGTGCTGATCGACCGCGTCCGGAACCTGGTGCGGCACCTCGACGTGCCGCGGGAGCACTACGGCGAGGTGCGGCGCCTCCTGCGCGACAAGATCGCGGCCCAGGACATCCGCTTCGAGGGGAAGGGGCTCGACCTGGGTTTCGACGAGCGGGAGGTGGTGTGATGCCGCGGCGGCCCGGGCCGCTAGCGCAGCCGCTCGAGGATGATGCCGATCAGCCCGGGGCCGCTCGCCGTGGGGTCGCCGAGCCAGTCCGGCGGGGTGAGCCAGACGAACGCGAGGATGGCGATGACCATGAGGTCGTACTGCCACGTCGCCCGCTCGAACGTCCAGAACAGGGCGTGCCACACCGCCCGCGCCGGCAACGTCAGCAGTCCCCGCATGGTCACCGCGCCCCCGCCTCTTGAATCTTGAGCGCCCGCCACGTGAAGTAGATGCGGTCGAGCACGGTGACGATCGACAGCACCAGGATCACCCAGAGGACGGCGCCCATCCGGTTCGTGAACGCCCCGATCATCACCAGCACGATGCGCTCGGGACGCTCCATGAACCCGACCTTGCACTTGTCGATCATCGACTCGGCGCGGGCCCGCGTATAGCTCGTCATCACCGAGAACATCATCGCGAAGGCCGCGATCATGACGTAGTCGGTGCGCCCGAGCTGCGCGTAGAGGTAGATGACGCCGATGAACAGCGACAGGTCCGAGAACCGGTCCATCACCGAGTCCCAGAAGCCGCCGAAGCGCGACGCCAGGTTCGTCGCCTCGGCCACCTTCCCGTCGATGAAGTCGAAGATGTTGGCGACCAGCATGACGAAGCCGGCGGTGACGAACTCGCCCTGCGCGAAGAACCACGCGGCGACGAAGTTGATGAACACGCCGACCAGGGTGAGCACGTTGGGGTGGATGCGCAACGCCACGCACGCCCGGATGATGGCGCGGAGGGGGAACATGCAGGCGGCGCCGATGGCGCCCGTGAACGTCATGGTGGGGAGATGCGGCGCCGGTCCGGACGCGTCGCCCTTCGGCTCCGCCCGCCGGCCGACCCTGCTGCCGGTCTGCCCCGCGCCCGCGGCGCAGACTGATAGGATACCGCCGGTGCGCCCGCCCCCGGCGCGGCGCTCCCCCGACAGCACGAACCCCTCAGTGTAGTCCATGGCCATTCGGGATCTCAAGGAGCGGATCGCGGCGCTGCCCGAGCAGCCCGGCGTCTACCTGTACCTCGACCCGGCGGGCGAGACCCTCTACGTGGGCCGGGCGCGCTCGCTGCGGGCGCGGGTGCGCAGCTACCTGGGCGCCTGGGGGTCGAGCCCCAAGACCGACGCGCTGCTCGACGAGGTGGCGCGGCTCGAGGTCATCGTCACCGACTCGCTGGTCGAGGCCCTCGCCCTCGAGGCCCATCTCATCAAGCAGCGCTCGCCCCGGTTCAACATCCTGCTCCGCGACGACAAGAACTACCCGTACCTGCAGCTCACGACCGGCGAGGCGTTTCCGCGGGTGCTGGTGGCGCGCCGGGTCGACCCCCGCGACGGGCACACCTACGCGGGGCCGTTCCTGCCCGCGACCTTCGCGCGGAAGACGATGTCGCTGACCCACAAGCTGTTCGGCATCCGCTCGTGCAACGAGGTCATCAACGGCCGGCGGGGGCGCGCCTGCCTGGAGTACGACATCAAGCGCTGCGTGGCGCCGTGCGTGGAGAGCCTGTGCACGCCCGGGCAGTACGCCGAGGCGGTCGAGCATACGAAGCTGTTCCTCGAGGGCCGGAACGACGAGCTCATCGCGGACCTGAAGCGGCGGATGCTGGAGGCCTCCGACGACCTGCGGTACGAGGAGGCGGCCCAGACCCGCGACGCCATCCGGACCATCGAGACCCTGCGCGATCGCCAGCAGAAGATGTCGTCGGTGCGGCTCGGCGACCGCGACGCGTTCGGGGTCAAGGTGGGGCCGTCGGGCGCGATCATCCAGGTGTTCCAGATGCGGGGGGGGCGGGTCATCGAGCGGGTCGAGCTGGCCGCCGACGTGCCGGCGGGGGCGGGCTCGCCGGAGCGGGAGACGGTGCAGGCGGCGGTGCAGCAGTTCTACGAGGAGCGGGCCGCGCCGCCCGAGATCCACCTGCCGGTCGAGATCGACGAGCCCGAGGCGCTCGCGAGCTGGCTGAGCGAGCGGGCGGGGCGGAAGGTGCGCATCGGCGTGCCGAAGCGGGGCGAGAAGCGGGGGCTTCTCGACCTCGCCACCCGCAACGCGGCCCTCGCCTACCGGTCGCGCTACAGCGACGAGGCCCGCGCCGGGGCCGCCGCCCTCGACGAGCTGCGGGTGGTGCTGGGCCTGACGGGCGCGCCCCGGCGCATCGAGTGCTTCGACATCTCGACCCTGCAGGGGGCGGAGACGGTCGGCTCGATGGTGGTCTGCGAGGACGGCCGGGCGGTGCGCAAGGAGTACCGGAAGTACCGCGTCCGGGGCGGGAGCTGGGGGGAGGAGCGCACCACCCCGCCCGGCGCGCCGCCGCCCCGCCGCCGGCGCGGCGGGAAGAGGCCGGCCGCGGGGGCGAAGGGCCGGGCCCGCGGCGCGGCCGGTCAGGTCCCCGGCGCGGCCGACCAAGGCCCCGCCGCGGGCGACCAGGTCTCCGGCGCGGCGGGCGGGGTCCCCGACGCCGACCCCCGCGTGCTGGACGACTTCGCGTCGATGCGCGAGGTGGTCGGCCGGCGCTACCGCCGGCTCCTCGACGACGGGGGGCCGTTGCCCGACCTGGTGGTCATCGACGGGGGCCGCGGGCAGCTCTCGTCGGCCTACGAGGCGTTCGCGTCGCTGGGCCTGTCGAACCTGGTGGCGGTGGGGCTGGCCAAGCAGGAGGAGCTGGTCTTCATCCGGAACGCGGCCGAGCCCATCGTCCTCGACCGCGCGAGCCCCGCCCTGCTCCTGCTGCAGCGGATGCGCGACGAGGCCCACCGCTTCGCGGTGACCTTCCACCGGAAGGCGCGTTCCCGCCGCGACCTCCAGTCGGCCCTCGACGGCATCCCCGGCGTGGGGCCGCGGCGGCGGCGGGTGCTGCTGACCCGTTTCGGGAGCGTGGCCAACGTGCGGCGGGCGACCCGCGAGGAGCTGGTGCCGGTGGTCGGGGCCAAGGTGGCCGACGCGGTGCTGGCCCACTTCGCAGGCTAGTACGTTATCCTGACGAGTCTTGCCCGATATCGGTCAGTTCCTCGTCATCCTGCCGGTCCTGCTCCTGTCCCTGACCATCCACGAGACGGCCCACGCCGCGACGGCCGCCTGGTACGGCGACCCCACGGCGCGGCGGCTCGGCCGCATCTCGCTGAACCCGGCCGTGCACGTCGACCCCGTGGGCACCGTGATCCTGCCCCTGCTCGGCATCCTCGCGGGCGGGTTCGTGTTCGGCTGGGCCAAGCCGGTGCCGGTCAACCCCGCCAACCTGCGGCGGCCCCGACAGGACTTCCTGGTGATCGCGGCGGCGGGGCCGGCCAGCAACATCGTGCTCGCGGTCGGCGCGTCGTGGCTGCTGGCCTCCGTCGGCCTGGAGGCGGCCGGGGGGTGGTCGGGGGCGGTGGCGACGTTCGCGTTCGCGATGCTGCAGTTGAACCTGCTGCTCGCGGTGTTCAACATGATTCCGGTGCCGCCCCTCGACGGCGGGAACGTGCTGGCGGGGTTGCTGCCGGAGTGGCTGGCCGAGCCCTACGACCGGCTCGTGCGGCCCTGGGGGTTCCTGATTCTCCTCGCGCTGATGGCGACCGGCTGGCTGTACCGGCTCATCGGGCCGCCGATGTCGTTGCTGATGGGATGGTTGCTGCCGTGAAGCCACGCGTCGTCTCCGGCATGCGTCCGACCGGCAAGCTGCACCTCGGCCACCTGGTCGGGGCCCTGCAACAGTGGGCCCGGCTGCAGGACGACTACGACTGCATGTACTTCGTCGCCGACTGGCACGCGCTGACGAGCGAGTACGCCGACACCGGCGGGCTCGTCGAGAACGCCTGCGACAACGCGGCGGACTGGATTGCCGCCGGCGTCGACCCCGAGCGGAGCACCCTGTTCATCCAGTCGCAGGTGCCCGAGCACGCCGAGCTCTACCTGCTGCTGCAGATGGTGGTGCCGATTCCCTGGCTCGAGCGGGTGCCGACCTACAAGGAGCAGATCGCGCAGCTCGCCGAGAAGGACCTGTCGACCCTCGGCTTCCTCGGCTACCCGCTGCTGCAGGGCGCCGACGTGATCATCTACCGGGCGAACTACGTGCCGGTGGGGGACGACCAGGTCCCGCACCTCGAGCTCGACCGCGAGGTGGTGCGGCGCTTCCACGGGTTCTTCGGCGATCTGTTCCCCGAGCCGCAGCCCCTGCTCACGAGCTTTCCGCGGCTGCCGGGGCTCGACAACCGGAAGATGAGCAAGAGCTACGACAACGCCATCAGCCTGTCGGACGACGCCGCGGCCGTGAAGAAGAAGGTGATGCGGATGTACACCGACCCGAAGCGGGTCCGCGCCGACATTCCGGGCACCGTCGAGGGCAACCCGGTGTTCACCTACCACGACGCGTTCAATCCCGACACGGCCGAGGTCGACGACCTGAAGGCCCGCTACCGGGCCGGCACGGTGGGCGACGTCGAGGTCAAGAAAAAGCTGGCCCGCGCCCTCAACGCGGCCCTCGACCCGATGCGCGAGCGCCGGGCCGAGGTCCTGGCGCGGCCGGGGCGGGTTCGTGAGATCCTGATGGACGGGTCGCTTCGGGCGCGCCGCATCGCGCAGGAGACCATGAAGCAGGTCCGCGAGGCGGTGGGGCTCGCCTATGGTGCGTAGATGAAGAACCGAGCCGCGGGGCAGGTCCTGCGGGGTTGGTTGGGCGCCAAGCGGAGCCGCACGGCGACGATTGGCGGGCTGGATGACGAACCGAACCGCGGCGGAGACGGGGGACGGACCGGCCGGCGCCGGCCGGTCCGCCGAGTTCGAGTCGGTCCTCGAGGACTACCCGGTCCGCCTCGACAACTTCGAGGGACCGCTGGATCTGCTGCTGCATCTCATCCGCAGGAACGAGATCGACATCTACGACATCCCCATCGCACTCGTCACCCGGCAGTACATCGAGTACATCGAGCTGATGAAGGAGCTCGACCTCGACACCGCGGGCGAGTTCCTGGTGATGGCGGCCACGCTGATTCACATCAAGGCGCGCACCCTGGTCCCGCGGCCGGAGACGGGGGCCGAGGATCCGGAGGAGGGGGAGGACCCGCGTGAGGCCCTCGTCCGGCGCCTCATCGAGCACCAGAAGTTCAAGGCGGCGGCCGAGTTGCTGCACGAGCGGCAGACGGTACGGAGCGCGCAGTGGGGACGCGCGGACGAGCGGCTGGCGGACCTCGCCGGCGAACCGTTCGAGCGCGAGCTCGAGGTCGACCTGTTCGGGCTGCTGCAGGCGTTCCAGTCGGTCCTCAAGCGCGCCCGGGCGCGGCCGGGGGTGCCCCTGCCGGCGGCCGAGGTGTCCATCGAGACCCGCACCCGGCAACTGATGGAGCGCTTCGCCCACGCCGGGTCCTGCGGATTCGAGGACCTCTTCGTCGGGGACGGCAGCCGCGCGGAGCTCATCACGACGTTTCTCGCGGTGCTGGAGATGATCCGGCTGAAGCTGATACGGGTGTTCCAGTCCGGGTCGTGCGGTCCGATCCGCGTGTACCGGCGCGAGACCCCGGAGGATGCGCCGAAACCCGTCGAGCCGGGCGCCGGGGCCGGGTGAAGGCGGTGTGACACCGGCCCGGGGGGAAGATGGAGTCGTGGGGCCGCGAGGGGCTGGCGGCAGTCCTGAGGCCTGGACGACCAGGCGTCCTGTATCGGTGGTTCGTGAAGCGATTGGCGGCGGTTTTTCGTCGCCTGTTCGGACCGTTTCTGTCTTTTTGGTGTTTCCGTGAATCTCGCGAACGGGACGCTGGGAGTCTGCGCCGTGGAACGGCGCGGACGCCTGGAGGGTTGGTTGGGCGCCAAGCGGAGCCGCAAGGCGACGATTGGCAGGTTGGCATGTTGGACGATCTGAAGCCGATTCTGGAAGCGCTCATCTTCGCGTCGCCGGAGCCGCTGACGCCGGCGGCGCTGTGCGAGCTGCTCGACGAGACGCCGAAGGAGGATATCGAGCAGGCTCTGGAGGCGCTGCAGGCGGAGTACGACCAGCGGGGCGGTCTGCAGATGGTGCAGGTGGCCGGCGGGTATCAGATCTGCACGCGGCCCGATCTGCACGAGTGGGTGCGGCGGCTGTTCCACCAGCACTCGAAGCAGCGCCTGTCGGTGCAGGCGCTCGAGACGCTGGCCGTCATCGCCTACAAGCAGCCGATCACGAGTGCGGAGATCGCGGAGATCCGGGGCGTGAACGTGTCGGGGGTGGTGGGAACGCTGCTCGACCGGCAGCTCGTGAAGGTGGTCGGCCGCAAGCAGGTGGTGGGCCGGCCGTTCCTCTATGCGACGACCCGCGAGTTCCTGAACCAGTTCGGCCTGAGCGATCTCGACGACCTGCCCAAGGTGGAGGAGATGGCCGAGGCCCTCGGCATGGAGGTGCCGTCGGCGCTGGTCGCGGGCGGCGCGGAGGCCCCGCCGCTGCCGTTCGACGATCCGGTGGAGACCGCCGTCGACCCCGACGCCCCGCCGTCGGGGCAAGTTCACTGAGGGCTGCCGTGACCCCCCTGGCTGCCACCACCGCCGGCGTGCGGCTGCAGAAGCTGATTGCCGCGGCCGGGGTCTCCTCGCGCAGGGCGGCGGAGTCGTTGATGCGCGAGGGCCGGGTCACCGTCAACGGCGCGGTGGTGTCGACGCCCGGCGCGAAGGCCGATCCCGCCGCCGACGACATCCGGGTCGACGGGCGCCGCATCGGCGCCGGGGGTCGGCGGCGTTACCTGCTGCTGAACAAGCCGCGCGGGGTGGTGACGACCCGGGACGATCCGGAGCGGCGGCGGACGGTCATGCACCTGCTGTCGGGGGTCCGCGAGTCGGTCTATCCGGTGGGGCGGCTCGACTACGACAGCGAGGGGCTGCTGCTGCTGACCAACGACGGCGAGCTCGCGGCCCGCCTGACCCATCCACGGCACCGGCTGGAACGGGTCTACGAGGCGCGGGTCCGCGGCGTGCCGGACGCCCCGGCGTTGAGGCGCCTCGCCGCCGGCGTCGTCGTCGGCGGTCGAAGGACGCTGCCGGCCACCGCCAGCCTCGTGTCCGCGGGGCGCGGCCGCGCCGGGGACCAGTCGTTGATCCGGATCGGCGTCACCGAGGGGAGGAAGCGCCAGATACGGCACATGTGCGAGTCGGTCGGACATCCCGTGGTGCGGCTGCGCCGGGTGGCCATCGGCCCCATCCGGGACCGGACGCTGCGCCCGGGCCGGTTCCGCGACCTGACCGCGGGCGAGGTGGCGGCGCTGCGCCGCGCCGTCGACGGGGAGGCGCCCGCCGCGCCGGGCAGCCGGGCTCGCCGATGAAGCCGACCGGAGCCACGGCCCGCATCACCCCGGTGGTCGCCATCGACGGGCCTTCGGGGGCCGGCAAGGGCAGCGTCTCCCGCGCCGTCGCCGGGGCGCTGGGATGCCGGTACGTCGACACCGGCGCGATGTACCGGGCGGTCGCGTGGCTGGCCTCCCGCGAGGGACTCGCGCTCGACGACGAGCCCGCGGTACGACAGCTCGCGGAGCAGGTCGAGCTGACCCTGGAAGGGGGGACCGTGACCGTCGCCGGCCACGACGTGACGCACCGGATACGCAACGGCACGATCGACACCGCCGCCGCCCGCGTCGCCCGCATGCCGTCGGTGCGGAGGGTCCTCGTGGGGCGGCAGCGGGCCTACGCGGCCCTGGGCGGCGTGGTGATGGAGGGCCGGGACATCGGTACGACGGTGTTTCCGGACGCGGACGTGAAGATATACCTGGACGCGGCGCCGGAGGAGCGGGCCGCCCGCCGCGCCGCGGATCCCGCGCACGGCCTGGGCCGCAGCGCGTCGACCCTGTCGGACGTCGCGAGCGCGCTCGAGGCGCGGGACCGTTCCGACCGCACCCGCGACAGCTCGCCGCTGGTGATGGCCGACGACGCGGTGCGCGTCGACACGACGGGCCTGGTGCTGGAGACGGTCATCGAGCGCGTGCTGACCATCGTGCGGGGGCGGCTGGCGGTGCTCGGGCGGCCGGGGCCGCCGGGGTGATTTCCGGGCGCCGAATCGCATTTGACGCCGTCTTGATAACTGTCGTATAGTCTGCGGCTTATCGCCAATCGACGCATGGCGTGGCGGGGGCGCCGCAGGTTCCCCATCGCCCGCGTGTCGGCCGGCGCGCCGCGGGGCGGCGAGAAGCACTACACAAGGAGGATTCGCAATTCCATGACGAAGGCAGAAGACGTCGAGGTGGACCGCTCGGAGAAGGCGCGACCCGCTCCCATGATGGTCATGGCCGATCAGTACGACGACGGTGAAGCGTCGAGTCGGGAGGAGTACGAGCGGTTGCTCGCGTTGTACGAGGGCAGTTTCCGCAACATCGCCGAAGGCGAGGTGATTACCGGCACCGTGCTCAAGGTGTCGTCGTCGGAGGTGGTGGTCGACGTCGGCTACAAGTCGGAAGGGATGATCGCCATCCAGGAGTTCCTCGACGAGAACGGCGACTGCATCGTCCAGCCGGGCGACGCCGTCGACGTGCTGCTCGAGCGGACCGAGGACCGGGACGGCCACATCGTGCTCTCGCGCGAGAAGGCCGAGAAGATGAAGATCTGGGACGAGGTCGAGAAGGCCTACGACGATCAGAAGGTCGTCATCGGCCGCGTCATCGAGCGCATCAAGGGCGGGCTGGCCGTCGACATCGGCGTGCGGGCGTTCCTGCCGGGGTCGCAGGTGGACGTGCGCCCGGTGCGCAACCTCGACGCCCTGCGCGGCCAGGAGCTGCGCATGCGGGTCATCAAGGTCAACAAGAAGCGCGGCAACATCGTGCTGTCCCGCAAGGCGCTGCTCGAAGAGGAGAACGCCGAGAAGAAGAAGCACACGCTGGCCACCCTCGAGGAGGGCAAGGTGTTCCGCGGCGTCGTCAAGAACATCACCGACTACGGCGCGTTCATCGATCTCGGCGGGCTCGACGGGCTGCTCCACGTGACCGACATGTCGTGGGGCCGCGCCGCGCATCCGTCGGAGCTCTTCAAGGTGAACGACGAGGTCGACGTGATCGTGCTCAAGTTCGACCGCGGCACCGAGCGCGTGTCCCTGGGCTACAAGCAGCTCCACGCCGACCCGTGGACGGCGGTCGAGGAGCGCTACCAGGTCGGCATGCGTCTGAGCGGCAGGGTCGTCAGCCTGACGGACTACGGGGCGTTCATCGAGCTCGAGCCGGGCGTGGAGGGCCTGATCCACGTGTCGGAGATGTCCTGGAGCAAGCGGGTCAAGCACCCCTCGAAGCTGCTCACGGTGGGCGACACCGTGGAGTCGATGGTGCTCGGCGTCGACCCCCAGGCGCGCCGCATCTCGCTCGGGCTGAAGCAGATCGAGGCCAACCCGTGGCATCAGCTCGCGGACAAGTACCCGATCGGGTCCCGGCTGAAGGGGCGCGTCCGCAACCTGACCGAGTTCGGCGCGTTCGTCGAGGTCGAGGAGGGCATCGACGGGCTCATCCACATCTCGGACATGTCGTGGAGCAAGCGCCTCAAGCATCCGTCCGAGGTGGTGAAGAAGGGCGACGAGGTCGAGGCCATGGTCCTCAACGTCGACCCCGACAACCAGCGGCTGTCGCTGGGCCTCAAGCAGCTTGCGACCGATATATGGGACGAGTTCTTCGAGGCCCACAAGGTCGGGTCGGTGGTCGAGGGCAAGGTGGTCCGCATCACGAACTTCGGGGCGTTCGTGGAGCTCGCCGAGGGCATCGAGGGGCTCATCCACGTGTCGGAGTTCGACGACGACACGGGCCGCGACAAGGTCGAGCTGAAGGTCGACGAGGTCACCAGCATGAAGATCATCAAGCTGAGCCCGTCCGAACGGAAGATCGGCCTGAGCATCCGGGCCCTGAAGTCGGACGACTACGAGGCGGACTGGGAAGCGTACGGTGCGGCGTCCGGATCGCCGGAGGTGACCCTGGGCGATCACTTCAAGCATCAGACCTAGCCCGGAAATCGTCGCCTGCGGCTCCGATTGCCGCCCAACCAACCCTGCCGGGAGTCTGCACCGTTCTACGGCGCAGACTCCCGGCGCTGTCGGCGCACGGCTCGGCCCACGGAGCGAGGGGGAGGTCTTGGTGGCAGGCGGGAGCGTGACCAAGGCGGCACTCGTCGAGGAAGTGTCTCGAGCCGCCGATCTGACCAAGAAGCACGCCGCGGTCATCGTCGATACGGTGTTCCGCAGCATCGTCACGGCGCTGCACCGGGGCGAGAAGATCGAGCTGCGGGGCTTCGGCAGCTTTCGCCTGCGGCAGCGCGAGCCGCGAAAGGGCCGCAATCCGAAGACCGGGGATCGGGTGGACGTGCCCCCCAAGCGGATCCCCTACTTCAAGCCGGGCAAGGAGCTCAGGGAGCTGATCAACCGCGAGCCGGGGGCGGGTCCGAACGCCCGGCGGGGTTCCGGGGTGCCCGAGCCGGCGCCGATGGCGATGCCGGAGCCGGGCGGGAGCCCCGGCTTCTGAGTCCGGCGGCCCGGCCCGCAGGCGCCCGCCCGGGCGCCCGCCCGAGCGTTTCCCGGGACCCGCCCATGGAACGACTCTGGTCTCCCTGGAGACTCGACTACGTGAGCGGCAGCGCGGGCGCTTCGGGAGGCGCCGCCTCGGGCCGCGACTGCGTCTTCTGCGCGGCTCTGGCCGAGGCCGGCGGGACCTCTCCGGCGGGCGGGGCGCCGATCGTGGCGCGCGCCGACACCTGCTTCGTCATCGTCAACCTGTACCCGTACAACAACGGTCACGTGATGGTGGTGCCGAACCGGCACATCGGGTCGCTGGCCGAGGCCTCGGCGTGCGAGCTCGCCGAGCTGATGACGATGGCGCAACGGGCGGAGATCGCCCTCACGGAGGCGTACCGGCCCCATGGCCTGAACGTGGGGATCAACCTGGGACGGCCGGCGGGGGCGGGCATCCCGGGCCACCTCCACCTCCACGTGGTGCCCCGCTGGGACGGCGACACCAACTTCATGACCGTCGTCGGCGCGACCCGGGTCGTTCCCGAGACCCCTCCGCAGACGATGGAGCGCCTCGTCCCGATCTTCGAGCGCCTCGCCGCCCGCGCATAGGGTCAGCGCTCGGCGAGGAGGTGGGCGGCTATCACCATGCGCTGCACCTCGGACGTGCCCTGGTAGATCTCGGTCGCCCTGACGTCCCGGAACAACCGCTCGACCGTCGAGCCCCGGCGATAGCCGGCCGAGGCCAGGATCTGCATCGCCCGGTCGGCGGCGCGGTGGGCCGCCTCCGACGCGTAGAGCTTGGCCATGGCCGCCTCGGCGGCGCTGTGCTCCTGCGTGTCCCTGGCGGCGGCGCCCCGGTACACCAGCATGCGGGCCGCCTCGATTTCCGTCGCGACGTCGGCGAGCATCCACTGGACCGCCTGGTAGCGCGCGATGGGGCGCCCGAACGTCCGACGGCGCCGGGCGTGGGCCAGCGCCTCCTCGAAGGCGGCCTGTCCGATGCCCACGGCCTGGGCGCCGATCGCCACGCGGCCCCCGTCGAGCGCCCACATCGCGATGCGGAACCCGGCGCCCGCGTCGCCGAGCCTGGCCGCGGCCGGAACGCGCACCTCGTCGAGGTCGAGGTCGCGGCATCCGAGGCCCCGGACGCCGAGGGTGTCGGGGGTGGCCGACGCGCGCAGCCCCGGCGCGCCGGCGGGAACGAGGAACGCCGATACCCCGCGGCCCCCGATTCCCGGCTCGGTGGCCGCGAACACGATGAACACGCCCGCCGCGGCTCCGTTCGCCACCCAGACCTTGCGCCCGGTCAGGCGGTAGCCCTCCCCGTCGGGAACGGCCCGGGTCTGCTGATTGGCGGCGTCGGTGCCGGCGTCGGGCTCGGAGAGGGCGAAGCCGCCGACGGCGGCGCCGCTCGCGAGCGGCCGGAGCCACGCCTCGCGCTGCGCCTTCGACCCGAACCGGGCCACCACCTCGGCGACGAGCGAGTTGTTGACCGACAGGATGGCGGCCAGGGTGGCGCTGGCCGCGGCGATCGCCTCGATGGCCGCGGCATAGCTGACGCAGTCGCGGCCCGCCCCGCCCGCGGCGGCGGGGATGGCAACTCCCATGAGCCCGCGGCGGCCGGCCCGTGCCACGAGATCGACGGGAAAGTCGTCGGTCGCGTCGATCTCCGCCGCTCGCGGCCGCACCTCGTCTTCCGCGAACCGGTGCGCCGATGCGCGAAAGGCTTCCTGTTCGGCCGTCAGCTCGAGGCGCATGGCGGGTGCCCTCGTTCCGGGGGTCCGGAGTGCCCGTGGCGGAAGGCGGCGTCGCGCCGCGGGCATCCCGGCCCCGGGGCCCGACGTCCCCGTCCGCCGAGGGGCCGGGCCCCTCTCGAAAGATCATACGCGAGCGCCGCGGGCGCCGGCGGGGCGCCGCGACGGGGGCCGGGCGGCCGGGAGCCGAGTGGTATGATTGGCCCAGGGGTTCATGCCGTTCCACGGCATGGACCCTGCAGGGTTGGTTCGGCGCCAGGCGGAGCCGAAGGCGACGATTGGCGGGCTGGGTTTCCTTGCAGGGAGAAGCGAGCATGGCGAGCAGTCGATGGCGCGAGCGCGGGGGTGGCGGCCTCCGGACCCTGGCGCGACGGTCCGGGTGGGCGGCCCTGGCGCTGGCGGCCGCGTGGGTGCTCCTTTCGGGCGCCGGCGTGCCCGCCCAGGAACGGCAGGGGTCTCCCCCCGACCAGGCGGGCGGGGCCGACACGGCGCCGCAGACCCCGGTGTTCCGCACCGGCATCAACTTCGTTCGGGTCGACGCCATCGTCACCGACAGGGACGGCAACCCGGTGCTCGACCTGACCGCGGACGACTTCCGCGTCTTCGAGGACGACGTCGAGCAGACCGTCGAGTCGTTCCGGCTGGTGGAGGTCACGGGGGTGCCCGATCCCGCGTTGCCGCCGCCTTCCAGCATCCGGAACGACTACGACCAGGAGCGCGAGGCGGCGCGGACGGACTCGCGCATCTTCGTTTTCTTCCTCGACGACTACCACGTGCGCGACACGAACGCCATGCGGATGCGGTTGGACCTCGTCGAGTTCGTCGAGACGCAGTTGCGGCCGACCGACCTCGTGGGCGTCATGTACCCCCTGACGCCGATCATGGACATGCGGCTCACCCGCAACCACGATCAGATCGTGCGGGCCCTCGAGGCCTTCGAGGGCGTCAAGTACGACTACCAGCCGCGCAACATGTACGAGCACGTGTACGCGAACTTCCCGACCACGACGGTCGAGATGATCCGCAACGACGTCAGCCTGTCGGCCCTCAAGGCGCTGGCCATCCACCTCGGCGGGCTGCGCGAGGGGCGCAAGTCGGTCATCGTGCTGAGCGAGGGCTACTCCAACTACGTCCCGCCCCAGTTGCGCGACATGGACGCCTTGGCCGGCGGCTTCTTCAATCCCGCGAGGTACGACTCCCTGGCCGGGGAGTCGCAAATGGAGCAGACCCAGCAGTTCTTCGAGATGTCGTACATGCGCTCGCAACTGGCCTACACCGCCGACATCGCCAACCGCAACAACACCAGCTTCTACATGGTGGACCCCCGGGGGCTGGCCACGGGGGAGTTCGACTCCAGCCAGGTGCCCATCGACATGCGCACCGACTACCGCATACTGCGTGAGCTGCAGGACACCCTGCACGTGCTGGCCGACGAGACCGACGGCCGGGCCATCGTCAACCGGAACGACCTGCTGCCGGGCCTTTCCCAGATCGTGAGCGACCAGAGCGCGTACTACCTGCTCGGGTACACCTCGTCGGCGGCCCCGACGGACGGGGATTTCCACGAGATCGAGGTGGAGGTGCTGCGGGACGACGTTCGCGTCCGGGCCCGCAAGGGCTACTACGCGCTGACGGCGGAGAACGCGGCGCGCGTGCTCGCCCCGCCCAGGCCGGAGCCCCCCCGGGCCGTCGACACCGCGCTCGCGACCCTCGCCGAGCCGAGGCGGGGCCGCTACGTCCGGACCTGGGTCGGCGCCCGGCGCGGCGACGAGGGCAGGACGGAGCTGACGTTCGTGTGGGAGCCGATCGGCGGCGACCAGGCGCGCCGGCGCCAGGAGTCGGCGTCGCAGGTGATGCTGATGGCGATGAGCGACCGCAGCGCCTACTTCCGGGGAGAGGTGCCGGGGCCGGGACGGGGCCGGATGCCGCGCGTCCGCTTCGACGTCGATCCGGGCGAGCTGGAGCTGAACATCGGCATCGAGGACGAGTACGGCGACGTGCTCGACCGGGACGTCGACGAGCTGGTGGCGCCCGACTTCACCGGGCCCGACGTCGCCCTGAGCACGCCGCGGGTGCACCGGGCGCGGAACGCGATCGAGATGCGGGGACTGATTGCAGATGCCGACGCGCTGCCCACGGCGTCCCGTTTCTTCCGCCGCACCGAGCAATTGCTCTTCCGCGTCGAGGCCTACGCGCCCGGCGGCGTTCAGCCGCGGGTGCGCGCCCGGCTGCTGAGCCGCGAGGGCACCGCGATGATGGAGCTGCCGGTGGCCGCGCCGGAAGGGGACCGCCCGCACGAGGTGCTGCTGCAGCTCTCGCCGTTCCCGCGGGGGGACTACCTGATGGAGCTGTCGGCGGAGGCGGGCGGAGACACCGCGTCCACCCTCGTGGCGTTCCGCGTGCAGCCGTAGGAGTCGGCGCCGTGGAACGGCGCGGACCCCTGGAGGGTTGGTTGGGCGCCCAGCGGAGCCGAAGGCGACGATGGGCGGGCTGGGGGCAATGGACCCGATTCGCGTCGTCATCGCCAAGCCGGGCCTCGACGGTCACGACCGGGGTGCGAAGGTGATCGCGCGCGCGCTCCGCGACGAGGGGATGGAGGTGATCTACACGGGGTTGCGCCAGACCCCCGAGCAGATCGTCGAGGCGGCCCTGCAGGAGGACGCCGGGGTCATCGGGCTGTCCATCCTCTCGGGGGCCCACAACCACGTCTGCCCCCGGGTGATGGAGCTGCTGCGCGAGAAGGGCCTCGACGACGTGCTCGTGGTCGTGGGGGGCATCATTCCCGACGCGGACCTGCCGGGTCTGCGGTCCATCGGCGTCGAAGGCGTGTTCCAGCCCGGGACCCCGATGCGGGACATCGTCGGTTTCATTCGCGAGCACCACCGGGCCGCGCCCGGGGTCGCCGGCGGCTCGTCGGCGGCGGCCGACGCGGCCGCGGACCGGTGACGCGGCGCATCAGTCTGCTACGCTCCCCGTCGAGGGCCGGACCTGCCGATGTCAGCCACGCTACTGCTTGCCGACGACAGCGTCACCATTCAGCGCGTCATCGAGATGACCTTCGCCGAGGAGGACCTCCGGGTGGTGACGGTCGGGGACGGTCGCGAGGCGATCGAGCGCATCGCCGCCGACCCGCCCGACATCGTCCTCGCCGACACCAACATGCCGGAGAAGGACGGCTACGAGGTCTCGGCCTTCGTCAAGGCCGAGAGCGCCAGGGCCCGCATCCCGGTGGTGCTGCTGACGGGGGCCTTCGAGCCGGTCGACGACGAGCGGGCCCGCGAGGTCGGCTGCGACGCGGTGCTCGTGAAGCCGTTCGAGCCGACGGCGGTGCTCAACCGGGTTCGCGAGCTCCTCGGCCGGCCGGCGGATGCGGATGCGGCGGCGCCGGCCCCGACCGGGGAGGCGGCCGCGCGGGACGCGGCGGACGGGGGCAGCGGAGACGCGGCCGAGGATCCCGTCCCGGCGCCGCCCGCGGCGGACGGAGGGAGCGGGGGCGCGGCGGAGGAGCCCGCCGCGGCGCTCCCCGACGCTTCGCCGGCGGATCCGGATTCGGCGTCTCCGGCGGCGGCCGGTGGCCCGCCGGCGGACCCGGCCGCGGCGTCTTCCGTGGAGGATGCTTCGCCGGCGGATGCGGAATCGGCGTCTTCCGTGGAGGATGCTCCGCCGGCGGATGCGGAATCGGCGTCTTCCGTGGAGGATGCTTCCCCAGCGGTCCCGGATCCGGAGTCCCCGGCGGCGCAAGATGCGGGCCCGGGGGATGCCCCGGCCGAGGAGGCCGGGGATGCGGCGCCGCCCGTGCCCGCCGTGCCGGCGGTCGAGACGCCGGCGCCGCCCTCGCTCGCCGACGCCTTCGCCTCGCTCCTCGCGGCCGAGCAGGGGGACCTCGACCGGGCCCGCGCCGCCTATCCCTGGCCTCGACAGCCCGCGCCGCCGGCCGAGGGCGACCTCGTCGAGCGGGTGGTCGAGCGCCTGTCGAGCGACGTCACCGGCGAGCTGGTTTCCGAGGTGGTGGCCCGGGTCGCGGAGCGGCTGGTGCGCGACCAGATCGGCCGCATCGAGCCGGCCTGACCACCGCGCGGGTCGGCCGCCCGCCCATTCCTCGGCGCATCACGGCATCCTCCCCAACCTCGTGCTCCGATTCCGTTCCCGCCTGCCCGCCGCGCCCAGTGTCTGCGTCGTGGACCGGCGCGGATTCCTGGACCGCTGGCCGGGCGCCCCGACGGAGCCGTCAGGCGACGATGGGCGGGCCGCTCCGGCGCCGCCCGGCGGCTTGATACGATGAGTGACATGCGTGAGCTGAGCAAGGGGTTCGACCATGCCACGGTCGACCCCAAGTGGTACTCGTTCTGGGAGTCGAGCGGCGCCTTCCGGGCCGACCCCGCGTCGTCCCGCCCGCGGTTCAGCATGGTGCTGCCGCCTCCCAACGTCACCGGCGTGCTGCACATCGGCCACGCCCTCAACCAGACCCTGCCCGACATCGTGTGCCGCTGGAAGCGGATGACCGGTCACGACGTGCTGTGGCTGCCGGGCACCGACCACGCGGGCATCGCGACCCAGAACGTCGTCGAGAAGCAGATCGCCAAGGACGGGACCGACCGCCACGCGCTCGGCCGCGACGCCTTCGTGGAACGGGTGTGGGCGTGGAGCCGGGAGAGCCACGGCACCATCACGAGCCAGATGCGCACCCTGGGGTCGTCGGTCGACTGGAGCCGCGAGCGGTTCACCCTCGACGACGACCTGTCGCGGGCGGTGCGGCGGGTCTTCGTGACCCTGTACCGCGAGGGGCTGATCTACCGCGGCAAGTACATCGTCAACTGGTGCACCCGTTGCCACACCGCCCTGTCCGATCTCGAGGTCGTGCACGAGGAGCAGGCGGGCCGGCTCTACTACGTGCGCTACCCGACCGTCGAGGCCGGTGCCGGCGGCGAGAGCAGCGTCGACGCAGCGGCCGGCGCCGCCGGCGGGAGCGGCGCCGGCGCCTCGGAAGGAGGCGCGAACGCGGCCGCGGGCCGCGCCGTGACCGTGGCCACCACCCGGCCCGAGACGATGCTGGGCGACACCGCGGTGGCCGTGCACCCCGACGACGACCGCTACCGAGGCCTCGTCGGCCGGACCCTGCGCCTGCCCATCATCGGCCGCGAGCTGCCGGTGGTCGCCGACGCCTTCGTCGACGCCGCGTTCGGGACCGGCGCCGTCAAGGTGACGCCGGCCCACGACCCCAACGACTTCGAGATGGGCCGGCGGCACGGGCTGCCCCAGGTGGTGGTGATCGGCGAGGACGGCCGGATGACCGCCGAGGCGGGGCCGTTCGCGGGCCAGGACCGCCTGGCGGCCCGCAAGGCCGTCGTCGAGCGGCTCGAGGCCGAGGGGCTGCTCGAGCGGGTCGAGGACCACCGGCACGCGGTGGGACAGTGCAGCCGCTGCCACACCGTCGTGGAGCCGCTGGTGTCGACCCAGTGGTTCGTGCGCATCAAGCCGCTGGCCGAGCCCGCCATCGCCGCCGTGAAGGACGGCCGCACGCGCTTCGTGCCCGAGAACTGGGCCCGCACCTACTTCGAGTGGATGGAGAACATCCACGACTGGTGCATCTCGCGCCAGCTCTGGTGGGGACACCGGGTGCCGGCCTGGTACTGCGACCGGTGCGAAAGGGTCGTCGTCGAGGAGGAGACGCCCGAGGCCTGCGAATGCGGCGGCCCCCTGCGCCAGGACACCGACGTGCTCGACACGTGGTTCAGCTCGGGGCTCTGGCCGTTCAGCACCATGGGCTGGCCCGACGCCACCGCCGACCTCGCCCGGTACTACCCCACCAGCGTCATGATCACCGGCCTCGACATCATCTTCTTCTGGGTCGCGCGGATGATGATGCTGGGCATGAAGTTCGCGGGCGACGTCCCCTTCAAGGTCGTCTACATCACCTCGCTCGTGCGCGACGCGCACGGGCAGAAGATGAGCAAGTCGAAGGGCAACGTCGTCAACCCCCTGCAGGTGATGGAGGACATCGGCGCCGACGCGTTCCGGTTCACCCTGGCCGCCCTCGCCTCGCCGGGCATGGACATCTCGCTCTCGGAGGGGCGCCTGCGCGGCTACCGGCAGTTCGTCAACAAGATCTGGAACGTCTCGCGGTTCGTGCTGATGAACCTGCCGCCGTCGATGGCCGAGCGCCCGCCGGTGCCCCCGCCGGCCGGGCTCGGGACCATCCACCGCTGGGTGCTGCACCGCGTGAGCGAGCTCGCGGCCGACGTGACCCGCGCCCTCGAGGGGTACCGGTTCGACGTCGCCGCCGACCGGCTCTACCACTTCATCTGGCACGAGTACGCCGACTGGTACGTCGAGCTGGTGAAGCCGCACCTGCAGGACGAGGCGGACGACCGTGACCGCGAGCGGGCCCAGGCGGTCCTGCTCGCCGTGCACGACCGGGTGCTGCGCCTCGCCCACCCGTTCATGCCGTTCGTCACCGAGGAGCTCTGGCAGACCCTGCCGGCGCCGGCGGACGCGGTCGAGGACGGGCGCACGCCGGACGAGGCCGCGCGGACCGTCACCCGAGCCCCCTGGCCCCGGCCGGTGCCGGAATGGACCGACGACGAGGCGGTGGCGGTGCTGACGCTCCTGCAGGAGGTCATCACCGCGGTGCGCACGGTCCGGGCCGAGCTGGGGGTCCCGCCGTCGCGCCGGCTGCGGCTGCGCATCGAGGCGGTCGACGCCGGCGAGCGGGCGGTGCTGGACGGTCACGGCGACTACCTTCGGCGGCTGGCCGGCCTGGAGGCGTTCGAGTTCGTGGACTCGGCGCCGGCCGACCCCGACACGGTGCGCCGCGTCGTGCGCCGCATGCGGCTCTATCTCCCGCTCGCCGGGGTCATCGACCGGGCGGCGGAGACGGCGAGGCTTCGCCGCGAGATCGACAAGATCTCGAAGCAGCTCGGCTCGCTGGAAGGCAAGCTCGGCAACCCGAAGTTCCGGGAGCGCGCCGACCCGGAGGTGGTGGCCGAGACCGAGGCCCGGCACGCGGCGGCCCGGCAGCGCCGGCAGCAGCTCGACGAGGTGCTGGCGGAGCTGGCGCCGTGACACCGGCGTCGGGTGCCCGCACGGCGGATCGGGGCGCCGCCATGGTCGCGGGCCGATGGGGCTGGCAGCCCGTGGTGGAACTCCGTGCCGCGTCGCGCCCGGAGGGCGCCGGCGAACCGCCGAGGCGCCCGCCTGACGAGGCGTGAGGAGGGCGCATCTTGGGGCATAGGCAGCCGAGGAACAACTCAGCGAGGCTGGATGCATCGCCGCTCGAATGCAGCGGGGTCTTCGCCACGGGCGGCCCGCCGTGAGCGGGTCGTCTTCCGTCTCCTTCGAGGCGCGCCTGCGCGAGGCGGCGCCCCGGCTGGGGCCGTTCGCCGGCCGGGTCCACCACCGCCCGCGGGTCGGCTCCACCAACGACGTCGCCGCGGAACTCGCGGGGTGCGGCGCGCCGCACGGCACGGTGGTGGTGGCCGACGAGCAGACGGCGGGCAGGGGGCGCCACGGGAACTGCTGGTCGTCTCCTCCCGGCGCCGGCCTCTACGCGTCGGTTCTGCTGCGCACCGAGTCGCCCCCGGTGCTGACGCTCGCCGCCGGCGTGGCGGTGGCCGAGGCCCTCGCGCGGGCGGCGGGGCTCGACGCCGTGCTCGAATGGCCGAACGACGTGGTGGTCGAAGCCTCGGGACGCCGCCGCAAGGTGGCGGGCATCCTGGCCGAGGCGTCGACCGTGGGCCACCGCGTCGACCGCGTCGTCGTGGGCATCGGGATCAACCTCCGCGACGGCGCGTGGCCGCCCGAGGTGGCGTCCCGGGCCGGGTCCGTGGAAGGTCTGACCGGGCGCCCCGTCGATCGCGCCGCGCTGCTGGTCGACGTGCTGGCCGCGCTCGCCGGGCGGTGCGGGGAGCTCGAGGCGGGCCGGGTCGGCGCCCTGCTGCGGCGGTGGGAGGCCCTCGCGCCGTCGAGCCGCGGGGCGCCCGTGGAGTGGTCGGTGGGTCCGGTCCGCCGCCGCGGCGTCACCGAGGGGGTGGACGAGCAGGGGGCGTTGATCGTGCGGGTGGGGGGGCGCCGCGAGCGGCTTTCCGGCGGCGAGGTGCGGCACGTCGGCTGACGGACGGGGAGCGATGCTGCTAGCGGTCGACGTCGGCAACACGAACATCGTCTTCGGCATCTTCGACGGGCCGCGGCTCGGCGAGAGCTGGCGGCTGGCGACCCTGCGCGGCCGGACCGCGGACGAGCTGCGGGTGCTGGTGAGCCGGCTCTTCGAGGAGGCCGGCCTCGAGACGGGGCGGGTGTCGGGGGTGGTCCTCTCCTCGGTGGTGCCCCCGCTGACCGGCACCGTCACCCGGATGGCGCGCGACGCGTTCGGGGTGGAGGCCCTGGTCGTCGACGCCGCCAACGCCGGCCTGCGCGTCCGCTATCGGCCGCCGGAGGACGTCGGGGCGGACCGGCTCGTCAACAGCCTCGCCGCGCTCGACCGGTACGGGAAGGCGGGCCGGGCGATCGTCGTGGTGGACTTCGGCACCGCCACCACGTTCGACGTCATCTCCGCCGCCGGCGACTACGTCGGCGGCGTCATCTGCCCGGGGGTCGAGGTCTCGGCCGACGCCCTGTTCCAGCGGGCCGCGCGCCTGCCGCGGGTCGACGTCCGGCGGCCCGCGCAGGCCATCGGGGCGAGCACCGTGGCGTCGATGCAGTCCGGGCTGTACTTCGGCTACGTCGCCATGGTGGAGGGGCTCCTGACGCGCCTGCGCGCCGAGCTGGCCGGCGAGGGGCCCGCGGTGAGCGTCGCCACCGGCGGCCTCGCCGCGGCCATCGCGGCCGAGACCGGGGCCATCGACCACGTCGACCCCGACCTCACCCTGCATGGCCTCCGGCTCGCGTGGCGCCTCAACCAGGGACCGGGCCGATGACCGATCCGGGCGCATACTGCCGCGAGATCGAGTCCTACCTCTGCCGCTGCAACGACGGTCACCTGATTCGCATCGTGGGGCCGGCTTTCGAGCAGGTGCGCGGGTGGGCCGAGGCGGGGGTGCCGCTGCAGGTCGTCACCGCCGGCATCGACCGCCGGCTCGCCCGCTACCGGGCCACGGGTCCCCATCGCCGGCCGCTGCGCATCGAGTTCTGCGAGGCGGACGTGCTCGACGCCTTCGACGAGTGGCGGCGGGCGGTCGGCGTGGGCGCGGCGCCGCGCGGCGCCCCCGACGGCGGGGAGGGCTCCGGGGAGGGCTCCGATCGCCGCGCGCGTTCGGGCCGCCGCCTCACCCTGCCCCGGCACGTCGACCGGATCCTGGAGGGGGCGTCCAACCGGCTCGCGCGCGACGAGATGCCGGCGGGCGTGCGCGCGGCCCTGACGCGGCTCGTCGCCGACCTCGACGCCCTCCGCCCCGCCGCGCGCGGCGCCCGCGGCGCCGCGAGGCGGGCGCTGGTCGAACGCCTCGACGAGATCGACGGCGCGCTGCTGGCCTCGGCCCGCGTGGCGGCGGGCGCCGACCTCGACGACGTCGAGGCCGCCGCCAGCGCCGAGCTGTCGTCCTTCAGGTCGCGCCTCGACGCCGACGCCTTCGCTCGCGCCGTGCGCGCCAACACGGACCGGCGGTTGCGGGACCGGCTCGGCCTGCCGGTCGTCCGGTTCGAGGAATAGGAGTCGGGGCGGTGACCGGTTCCGGCCCGGCCGACACCGTCGAGCTGACCATCGAGAGGCCGGCGGTCGGCGGTCGGATGATCGCGCGGTGGGAGGGGCGCGTGGTCCTTGTCGCGGGGGCCATTCCCGGCGAGCGGGTCCGCGCCGTCGTCGAGCGGACCCGCGGCGGCGTGGCCTTCGCGCGCACCGTCGACGTGGTGCGCCCGTCGCCGGATCGGAGACCGGTTGGCGTCCCCGCGTCCTGCGGGGGCCGATCGCTGGCCCACGTCGAGTACCCGCGGCAGCTCGACCTCAAGGCCGAGATCGTGCGGGACGCCTTCCGCCGCATCGGGCGCATCGATCTGCCCGAGCCGCCCGCGGTCGCGGCCTCGCCGGAGACCGGCTACCGCATGCGCGCGCGCCTGCACGCCGGCGACGGCGGGGTCGGGTTCCTCGACGAGGGCTCGCACCGCGTCTGCGCCGTGGCCGGCACCGGCGTGCTGTCGCCCGGCGCCGAGCGGGTGGTGGCGGTGTTGAACGCCCACGCGCCCGAGCTGCTGGCCCGCGGCGTCCGGACCGTCGAGCTGGCCGAGGACCTCCCGGGGGAGCGCTGCGTGCTGCATCTGCTCGTACATGGCGGCGTGGCGGACGCCGCCGCGCGGTGGGACAGCCTGGCCGGGGAGGCGGGCGTATCGGGCCTGTCGGTGGCGTCGGTGGCGGTTCCGGGGCCGCCGCTGGCGGTGGGATCGCCCTTCGTCACCGACCCGTTGGCCGCCTTCCTGCCGTCGCCCCGGGCCGAGACCCTCGTGCTGCGCCGGCACGCCGACGCGTTCTTCCAGGCGAACCGCCACCTCGTGGCCGGATTGACGGCGGCGGCGGCCGAGCTCGCCGGCGGCGGCGACGTCGTGGACCTGTACGCCGGGGTGGGGCTCTTCGCGGCGGGCATCGCGGCGCGCGGCGGGGCCCGGGTCACCGCGGTGGAGCGCGACCGGGTGAGCGCCGCCGACCTCGCCGCCAACGGCGCGCTCCTCGAGGGCGATCTGCACGTCGTCCGGGCGCCGGTCGAGACGTACCTGAAACGCTGCGGCCGTCTCTCCGGGGCCACCGTCATCGTGGACCCCCCGCGCACCGGCCTCTCGCGCGAGGCCGTCACCCGGCTCGCGCGCCGCCGGCCCCGGCGCATCGTCTACGTCTCGTGCGACGTCGCCACCCAGGCCCGCGACCTGCGCGCCCTGCTGTCGTCCGGCTATCGCCTCGGCGAGGTCCGGGCGTTCGACATGTTCCCGAACACGCCCCACGTGGAGACCGTGGTCGCCCTCGACCGGGCGTAGGAGTCTGCGCCGTGGAACGGCGCGGACTCCTGGAGGGTTGGTTGGGCGGTGAGCGGAGCCGCAGGCGACGCTCTCCGGGCTAGGAGTCTGCGCCGTGGAACGGCGCGGACTCCTGGAGGGTTGGTTGGGCGGTGAGCGGAGCCACAGGCGACGATTGGCGGGTTTGCTTCCACCGTGGGGCTGTGTTACATGTAACGGTGCTGAATCCGCATTCGAAGAGCGTCGCCATGCCGAGCCGAACCGTAAGCGAACGCGTGCAGAAGCACCGGAACGCCCTCAGAGCTCAGGGCCTGCGTCCCGTACAAGTCTGGGTGCCGGATACTCGCGCCGAGGGCTTCGCCGAGGAGTGCGCCCGCCAGGTGGCCCTCGCGGCTGCCGCAGACCGCGCCGACCCCGAGCTGACGAGCTTCCTCGACGCGGCACTCGACGATCTCGGGGACTGGCATTGAGGCGCGGCGATCTCGTCACCGTCGCCCTGCCAGGCGACTTCGGCAAGCCACGACCGGCGGTGGTCGTTCAATCCGACCTCTTCGCGAACCACACCACGGTGACCGTCCTCCCGGTGACCTCCACCGTGACACCGGCGACTCCGCTGTTCCGACCGCGGCTCGAGCCGTCCCCGGAGAACCGTCTGCAAGCGCCGTCGTGCGTGATGGTCGACAAGACGATGTCCGTTCGCGTGGACAGGATCGGCAGGGTCATCGGCCGACTCGACGGGGCGGACATGCTGCGCATCAGCCGCGCCGTGGCGCTGTTCCTCGGCATCGCCCCGTGAGCATGGCCCGGGCTACATCCGGTCCGGCACCTCGCAGCCCATGATCGCGAGGGCGCGGGTCATCTGGGCCTCGAACCACGCGACGCCGGCCGCGCGCCAGAGCCGGGTCGCCTCGTCGGACTCCGCGACGACGGGGCTGCTGTGGTAGAAGCCGTTGAAGCGCTGGGCGAGCCCGAAGGCGTACTTGGCGAGGACCGACAGCTCGAGCGTCCGGACCGCCTGGTCGGCGACCTCGTCGAGGCGTGACGCCTCGAGGACGAGGCCCCACAGCTCGTCGCCGGCGGGTCCCGCGAGGGGGGCGTCGGGCAACCTGCCCAGGCTCCCGGCGATGTCCGCGGCGGCGACGCCGCTGCGCTCCTGCAGCTTCTGGAGGATCTTGCGGGCGCGGACAGCGGCGTACTGCAGGTACGGCCCGGTCTCGCCCTCGAAGCTGAGGGCCTCGTCGATGTCGAAGGCGATGACCTTGCCGCGCGAGAACTTGATCATGAAGTAGCGGACCGCCGCCGTCGAGATGATCCCGGCGATGCGCCGGCGCTCGCCTTGGGCGAGGTCGGGGTGGCGGGCCGTGACCTCCTGCTCCGCCCGCGCCGTCACCTGATCGAGCAGGTCGTCGGCCTTGACCCCGAGGCCCTTGCGGCCCGAGACCTCGACGAACGGCTTCCCGTCGTCGGCGCCGGCCGCGTGGCCGAGGGCGCGGGCGGTGCTGCGCGACAGCGCCACCATCTCGTAGGAGAAGTGGATGGAGCGCTCGGCCTCCTTCGGGTGGTCGAGCGCCGCCAGCGCCTGGGCCAGGAGCCGCTGCAGGTAGCTCTGGCGGGTGTCGATGACGTTGTAGACGGCCGCCGCCCGGCCGAACGGCGGGGCCTCTCCGTCGTTTCCCGCCGCGGCGGCGCTCGACGTCGTCCACAGGGACCGGCCGGAAGGCTGCGCGTCGAAGCGCCGGTAGTGGAAGTCGCGGCCCAGCAGGCCGAACTTCCAGAGCTGGTACGCGATGTCCTTGCCGACGTAGGTGACGGTGCCGTTCGAGCGGACGATGACCTTGAGGCGGGCGTCGGGATCGGGGTCGCCGTCGGGCGGCGCCCCGGCCTCGCCGGCGTCGTCGATGGGCATCACCCAGCACCCCGCGAGCCGCCCGTCGGCCTGGAGGCGGACGGCGCCCGAGGCCTTCAGGATCTCGAAGGCGCGGTCCCAGAACGCCAGCCGCAGGATGTCGCCCTCCCAGCTCAGCAGGTCGTACTCGACCCCGAGCCGCGCCATCGTCCGGAGGTGGCAGCGCACGATGCTGCCGGTCACCGCGCGGGCCATCGCCGCGGCGGGGTCGGCGTCGTGCTCGAGGTCGTGCAGGGCGTCCCGGCGGTGCGACAGCCGCTCGTCGTCCTCCTCGTACCACTGCGTCACCCGCGCGTAGAGGTCCCAGCAGGTGTGGTCGAACCGGGGTTCGGCGGCGAGCCGGCGCACCTCGTCGACGTCCCTGCCCTCGAGCTCCCGCAGCCCGACCACCACGTCCGCCACCTGCACGCCGGTGTCGTCGATGTAGTTCTGCACCTCGACGTCGGCCCCGCGGAACCGCAGCAGCCGGCACAGGGTGTCGCCGAGGGCGGCGTTGCGGAGGTGGCCGACGTGGGCCGCCTTGTTCGGGTTGATGGCGGTGTGCTCGACGATGGTCTTCTCGCGCTCGCCGGGGGCGGGCGCCGGCGGGTCCCCGGCGAGGCGGGCGCGCGCGAACCTCGGGCGATCGAGGAACAGGTTGAGGTAGCCGGCCCCGGTCGCCTCGAGACGTCCGAGGTCCTCCCGGCCGGCCGCCTCGGCGATCTCCGCCGCGATCAGGCGGGGCGCCTTCCTGAGGACGCGGGCGAGGTCGAACGCGACGGTGACGGCGAGGTCGCCCAGCTTCCGGTCGGGCGGATACTCGATCACGATGGGGGGCGTCGCGTCCGGCGCGAGGCCGTACAGCTCGCCCAGGGCCGACGTGACGGCGCGGCGCAGGTCCGTGTGCAGTGGCAGTATCATGCTCGGTTCAGTCGGGATCGGACGCCCGGTTCAGGCGCCCGGCGGCGCGGACCCGTCTCGGCGCGGGGCGGCGCGGGCTGTCTCGAAGCGCGGCGGCCCGGGCCGGCGGCGCGGCGTGGCCGAGCGGCCGGCGTGGGTCGGAGCAGGGCGTTCCATCGGTTCATGCCGGGCAGGCCAGGGGGGCGCGCGCTTCCAGGCCGGCGTCGCCGCCGGCGGCCGCGACGGCCCGCTCGTGGTCGGACCGCGTGTTCACGTTGAAGAGCAGCATGCCGTCGGGATCGAAGGCGGCCACCTCGTCGGGCCCCACCTCGGTCACGCGCAGGCAGCCGGCCAGATCCACCAGGCGCCGCCGTCCTCTCTCGATCCGGCCGCGGATCACCTCTGCGCAGCCGCGATCGTAGACCGCGCACAGCGGCTGCAGGCCGGCCGCGTTCCGCGGCACCACCGCGTCGGCATGCGGCGCCCGGGCCGCGAGGTGGCGCAGGAAGGCCGCCGACAGGAACGGCAGATCGCCGGCGACGACGAGGGTCCGCGGGCCCGGCGACCGGGTCAACGCGGTGTGCAGGCCTCCCAGCGGACCCGCCCCCGGCAGGCGGTCGCCGCATACCCGAAGCCCGGACGCGCGGAAGCGGTGATGGTCGTCGGTGACCACGAGGACGTGCGGGGCGACCTGGCCGAGCACCGCAAGCTGTCGTTCGATGATGCGACGGCCGCCGATGACGAGCTCGCTCTTGTCGAGTCCGCCCAGGCGGCGCCCCCGGCCCCCCGCGATGATCGCCGCGGCGTGCACGGTGGCGGTCACGGCTCGCGGCCTGTCAGGCGGCTGAACCGATGCGGGCCCCACGGGCCGTCCGTCGCCCCGACGGCGTCGCCCGCGACGATCCAGAGCGGCAGGAAGCGGTCCATGATGTCTGGACGTCGGTCACCGCCCGTCGCCTTCGGCCTGGCGCCCCAACATGAGATCGTGGAGTCTGTCGATTCTGTTGTTGAGGGAGGCCACCCAAGGGACATCGCCGGTCAGGAGC
Organism: Vicinamibacterales bacterium; assembly: GCA_965215105.1. Lineage (GTDB taxonomy): Bacteria > Acidobacteriota > Vicinamibacteria > Vicinamibacterales > UBA8438 > JAJEEA01. Next base: position 1,631,886 of record OZ244051.1, on the reverse strand, counting down.
CTCTTGACGTCCGCACGAAGCTCCGCGTGCGCCGCGTCGTTGTTCTTGATCTCCCGCCGCAGGAACCACGCGATCATGCCGAGCAGGACCACGATGGCGGCAAGCGCGAACGAGACGGCGGCGTTCAGTTCGATCGACAGGGAGGGCGCAGCGTTTGCGAACAGGGCGGTCATGCGTTGACTCCGGATCTCCAGTGTCGCCCCCCGCCGGCGACGCCTGTAAACATCCTAGCACGGGGCAACCCCATGCAGCGGGCCTTTTGCCGCGGCCGGCTAAGCGTTACCATGGAGAACAAGGGGGCACAGGTCGGACCGTGGTTCTCGATTGCGCGGCCCCCCGAGGAATCGACATGATCGCGCCGCGGTTTCGCTTGCCGGTTCGCCTCATCGCGGTCGGGGCGATCCTGGCCGCCATCGACGGCCCGGTCCCCGCGGGCCAACCCGGCGAGGAGCCCGAGGCACCGGCGGGCGAGGCGGGCGGACGCCTCGAGACGCCGGCCGGCGAGGCGGGCGACCGGCCCGGCACGCCGGTCGTCCACGTGGCCGAGGTCGACGCCCTCATCCACCCCGCCTCGGCCGAGTTCATCGTCCAGACCCTCGACAACGCCGCGGCCGAGGAGGCCGACGTCGTCGTCCTCGTGCTGCGCACCCCGGGGGGGCTGGTGGACTCCACCCGCGACATCAACACCGCCATCATCGAGTCGCGGGCGCCGGTGGTCGTCTTCGTGGGGCCGAGCGGGGCGCGGGCGGCGTCGGCGGGGTTCCTCATCACCATCGCGGCCGACGTCGCGGCCATGGCCCCCGGGACCCACGTGGGGGCCGCGCACCCGGTGGCCGGCAGCGGGCAGCCGATGGACGAGACGGTGGCCGAGAAGGCCGCCTCCGACGTCGCCGCCTATGCGCGGTCGCTGGCCGCGCAGCGCGGCCGGAACGTCGAGCTGGCCGAGGAGGCGGTGGTCGACAGCCGGTCGTTCACCGAGGAGGAGGCCCTCGAGGCGGAGCCGCCCCTGATCGACCTCGTCGTCGACGACCTCGACGCGCTGATCGAGGCGCTCGACGGGCGGGCCGTCACCCGGTGGGACGGGACGGAGGAGATCCTGCGCACCGCCGGCGCGCGGGTGGAGCCGATCGAGATGACGTGGCGGCAGCGCCTGCTGAGCGCCATCGCCCATCCGCAGATTGCCGTGCTGCTGCTGGGCCTCGGCACCCTCGGGCTGACCATCGAGCTGTGGAGCCCCGGCGCCATCCTGCCCGGGGTGGCCGGCGGGCTCTGCCTGCTGCTGGCGTTCTTCGCGCTGCAGATACTCCCGGTCAACTACGTCGGGCTGCTCCTGCTGCTGTTCGGGCTGGTCCTGCTGATTCTCGAGATGCTGACCCCGACCTTCGGCGCCCTCGCCGCCGGGGGGCTTCTGAGCATGGTGTTCGGGGCGGTGATGCTGATCGACTCGCCCCTGCCCGAGCTGCAGCCGGGGTGGCCGTTCGCCCTCTCGGTGATGGGGGCGCTGGCGGTGCTGGTGACCCTGCTGGGGCGACTGGCCATCCGCGCCCACCTCAGCCCGCCGGTGACCGGCGTCGACGGCATGGTCGGCAAGCGGGGCGAGGTGGTCGAACCGATAGAGCCGGGCGAGCTCGGCCGCGTGGCGACCCACGGCGAGACGTGGTCGGCGACGGCGGGCGAGCCCATTCCGCGCGGCGCGCGCGTGCGCGTCGTCGCCATCGACGGCATGACCCTGACGGTGTCGCCCGAGCGGCCCGCGGAACGGGTCAGGGAGGGACTGCAGTGACGACCTTGCTCAACAACCCCCTGCTGATCGTGGGCCTGATGGTCGCGTTCTACCTGGCGAGCTCCATCAAGATCCTGAACGAGTACGAGCGCGGGGTCATCTTCCGGCTCGGCAAGCTGCTGCCGCGGCCGAAGGGGCCGGGGGTCATCCTCGTCTTCGCCCCCATCGACCGCATGGTCCGGGTGGGGCTGCGGACCATCGTCATGGACGTCCCGCCCCAGGACATCATCACCCGCGACAACGTGTCGGTGAAGGTGAACGCGGTCATCTACTTCCGGGTGATGGACCCCCAGAGGGCGATCGTCGAGGTCGAGAGCTTCAACTACGCGACCTCCCAGCTCGCCCAGACCACGCTGCGGAGCGTCCTCGGGCAGGTCGACCTCGACGATCTGCTCTCCGAGCGGGAGCGGCTCAACCGCGACCTGCAGCACCTGCTCGACCAGCAGACCGATCCGTGGGGCATCAAGGTGTCGGCGGTCGAGGTGAAGCACGTCGACCTGCCCGACAACATGCAGCGGGCGATGGCCAAGCAGGCGGAGGCGGAGCGCGAGAAGCGGGCCAAGATCATCCACGCCGAGGGCGAGTTCAACGCGTCGGAGCGCCTGTCCCAGGCGGCCGGGGTCATCGGCAAGCAGCCCCTCGCGGTGACCCTGCGCTACCTGCAGACGCTGACGGAGATCGCCACCGAGAAGAACTCCACGATCCTGTTCCCGGTCCCCGTCGAGTTCATGAACCTGCTGCCGAAGGCCTCCGCAGCCGAAAATACCAACAGCGACGATGGGAAGGACGCATCGGCCTGAGTTGACGGTCGGCCCCAAGCAGCTCGTGTTCCTGACGATGATCGCGGTCCTGGCCGCGGTCGTCGCGTTCCTGTGCGGGGTGCAGGTAGGGCGGGGGCTGCCGGCCGCGGGCGTGGGCGCCGGGTGGACGGCGGCGGTTCCCGCCGCCGCCGCCGCCGGCCTCGACGTCGCCGGCACGGGGAACGAGCCCGGAGGCGCGTCCGCGCCCCGGCTCGACGGCCTGAGCTACTTCGAGCGGCTGCGCGGCGTGGGGCCGCCGCCGGAGACCCTGGACTTCGGCGCGCCGTCCCGGCCGGCCGGCGCCGGGGAGCCGGACCGGCCGGATCCGCCCGCCGGCGCGCCGGCGGGAACGTTCGTGGTGCAGGTGATGAGCGTCCGCGGCGCCGGGGCGGCGCGGGACGTGGCGGCGGCTCTCGAGGCGAAGGGGTATCCGGTCGTGGTCGACCCGATGGCGGGGATTCCCGGGTCGCTGCATCGCGTCAGGGTCGGACCCTTCGCCGACCGCCTCGAGGCCGAGCGGGTCAGCCGTCGTCTCCGGACCGAGGAGCGGTTCGAACCCTGGGTCACCCAGCCCTGATCCTCATCCGCCGCCCGACCGCCCGCGGCTGACCGGCGGTCGGTCGGGCGGCGGGCCCTCGCCGAAGGCGGGCATCCTGGTCTCCACCCTGTTCCTCGCGGTGCTCGCCGGTTATCTCCTGGGATCGTCCCCGACCTCGGTGCCGATCAGCCGGCGGCTGTACGGGAGCGACATCCGCGGGCGCGGAAGCGGCAACCCGGGCGCCGCCAACATGTTCCGGGCGTTCGGCTGGAAGCCGGCGCTCGCGGTGCTGGCGCTCGATGCCGCGAAAGGGTACATTCCGGCCCTGCTGGCGTCCTGGCTGGCGGCGGGCGGCCCGGTGCCGTCCGCGACGCTGGGGCTGGCCGCCGGCGCGGCCGCGACCCTCGGGCACTGCTACCCGCTCTTCGCGGGGTTCCGGGGGGGCAAGGGGGTCGCCACCGCGGCCGGGGCGTTCCTCGCGACGCATCCGGGTGCCGTCGCGCCCGGCTTAGCGGTGTTCGCGGCGCTCGTGGCGCTGTCGCGCTACGTGTCGGTGGCTTCGATCGGCGCGGCGGCGGCGATGCCGGCGGTCCTGCTGGCGTTCCGGTCCCGGCCGGACCACGCGGTGCCGCTCGCGGACGTGTACGTGGCGGCGGTGCTGGCCGGCTTCATCGCGTTCAACCACCGCTCGAACCTCGCGCGGCTGCGGCAGGGCCGCGAGCCCGGGATTCTGCGCCACGGGCCGGCGCCGACTCCTGGAGGCCGGGCCGGGCGCCCGGCGGAGCCGGCAGGCGGCGATGGCCGGGCCAGGACGGGCGCCGGCCGCGAGGGGCGCCCCGCGGGGCGGGCGGACGAGAAGACCACAGGAGGACGGACGTGACCATCGATATCGACGAACAGCTCAAGCGCTACCAGGACCTCGTGGAGCGGTCGCTCGCCCTGCGCGGCTATCTTTGACACCCCCGGCGCCGACCGGGAGCTGCGCGAGCTCGAGACGCGCGCCGCCGCCGCCGACTTCTGGAGCGATCCGGACCGGGCGCAGGAGGTCCTGCGGCGCCGCCGGCGCCTGCAGGACGACCGCGACCTCGCGGAGTCGCTGCGGAGCAAGGCGGAGGATCTCGGCGTCCTCGTCGACTGGATCGGGCAGGGCGAGCCCGTGGGGGAGGACCTCGTGTCGGCCCTCGACGCGCTCGCGGCCGAGATCGAGGCCGGCGAGATCAAGAAGATGCTCGGCGGCGAGCACGACGACAAGAACGCCATCGTCACCATCCATCCCGGGGCCGGGGGCACCGAGTCGCAGGACTGGGCGGAGATGCTGGCCCGCGCCTACCTGCGATGGGCCGAGCGGCGTGACTTCAAGGTCGAGGTCATCGAGTGGCAGCCGGGTGACGAGGCGGGCATCAAGGCGGGCACCCTCACCATCGCCGGCGACTATGCCTACGGGTTGATGCTGGCCGAGGCCGGGGTGCACCGGCTGGTCCGCATCTCGCCCTTCGATCAGGCGTCCCGCCGCCACACGTCGTTCGCCTCGGTGTTCGTGTGGCCCGAGCTGCCCGAGGACGTGGAGGTCGAGATAGACGAGAAGGACCTGCGCGTCGACACCTACCGGTCGAGCGGGGCCGGCGGGCAGCACGTCAACGTGACCGACTCGGCCGTCCGCATCACCCATCTGCCCACCGGCATCGTCGTGTCCTGCCAGAACGAGCGCTCGCAGCACCGCAACCGCGACGCGGCCATGAAGGTGCTCAAGGCGCGGCTGTACGACCTCAAGCAGAAGGAGCAGCAGGACAGGCTCGAGGAGATCGGCGGCGAGAAGAAGGCCATCGGGTTCGGCAGCCAGATCCGCAGCTACGTGCTCCATCCCTACCAGATGGTGAAGGACCTGCGCACGAAGGTGGAGACCGGCGCCGTGGACCGGGTCCTCGACGGGGACTTCGATCCGTTCATCAAGGCGTACCTGATGCGGAAGGCGGGCGGCGGGCCGTCGACCGGGAGCGCGCCCGCCGCCGGCGGGGAGGGGTGACGGGCCGCCCGCGTCGGCCCGGACGCCGGGGTTGGGGTGTGTACGGGCTTTACACTATCAAGCTAAGATTATATAATTTGTCCACTGTTAGTATCGTTTCCCGCGGTGCGCGGGTGCTGGTGCGTAAACTCTTTCAGGACATGGTGTTATGGGCAAGGTGATCGGCATCGACCTCGGTACGACGAACTCGGTGGTGGCGGTGATGGAGGCTGGCGAGCCGGCGGTGGTGACGAACCCGGAGGGCGGCCGGACCACGCCGTCCGTCGTCGCGTTCGCCACGTCGGGCGAGCGGCTGGTCGGACAGGTGGCGAAGCGCCAGGCGGTGACGAACCCCGAGAACACCGTGTTCTCCATCAAGCGCTTCATGGGCCGCAAGTTCGACGAGGTCAGCGAAGAGATGAAGATGGTGCCCTACGAGGTGATCAAGGGGTCGAACGGCGACGCCCGGGTCCGCGCCGGGGACAAGGACCTGTCGCCGCCCGAGATCTCCGCCATGGTGCTCCAGAAGCTCAGGCAGGCGGCGGAGGAGTACCTGGGGCAGTCCGTGAGCGACGCCGTCATCACCGTGCCGGCGTACTTCAACGACGCCCAGCGCCAGGCCACCAAGGACGCCGGCCAGATCGCCGGCCTCGACGTCCAGCGCATCGTCAACGAGCCCACCGCCGCCGCCCTCGCCTACGGGCTCGACAAGAAGAAGGACGAGACCATCGCCGTCTACGACTTCGGGGGCGGGACCTTCGACATCTCCATCCTCGAGGTCGGCGAGGGCGTCGTCGAGGTCAAGTCGACCAACGGCGACACCCACCTCGGCGGCGACAACCTCGACCAGCGCATCATCGAGTGGATCGCCGACGAGTTCGAGAAGAGCGACGGCATCGACCTCCGCAAGGACCGCATGGCCCTCCAGCGGCTGAAGGAGGCCGCGGAGAAGGCCAAGATGGAGCTGTCGACGGTGGTCGAGACCGAGATCAACCTGCCGTTCGTCACCGCCGACCAGTCCGGACCGAAGCACCTCGCCATGAAGCTGAGCCGCGCGCGCTTCGAGCAGCTCGTCGAGAACCTGCTGCAGAAGACGGTGGGGCCCGTCAAGCGCGCCCTCGCCGACGCGGGCCTCGACGCGTCGCAGATCGACGAGGTGGTCATGGTCGGCGGGTCCACCCGGGTGCCGCGCGTGCAGGCGATCGTCCGTGACCTGTTCGGCAAGGACCCCCACAAGGGGGTCAACCCCGACGAGGTGGTCGCGGTGGGGGCGGCCCTCCAGGCGGGGGTGATGGCCGGCGAGGTCAAGGACCTGCTGCTGCTCGACGTCACCCCGCTCTCGCTCGGCATCGAGACGCTGGGCGGCGTCCGCACCACCCTGATCGAGCGCAACACCACCATTCCCACCAAGAAGAGCGAGATCTTCTCGACCGCGGCCGACAGCCAGACGAGCGTCGAGGTGCACGTGCTGCAGGGAGAGCGCTCGATGGCCCGGGACAACCGGACCCTCGGCAAGTTCCAGCTCGTGGGGCTGCCCCCGGCCCCTCGCGGCGTGCCGCAGATCGAGGTCACGTTCGACATCGACGCCAACGGCATCGTGAACGTGTCGGCGAAGGACAAGGGGACCGGCAAGGAGCAGAAGATCACCATCACCGCCTCGAGCGGCTTGTCCAAGGAGGAAGTCGACCGGATGATGCGCGAGGCGGAGTCGCACGCCGACGAGGACAAGGCGCGCAAGGAGGCGATCGAGGCGAGGAACCAGGCCGATCAGGCGGTCTACGCGGCCGAGCGGATGATGCAGGAGGCCGGGGACAAGCTGTCGGCCGAGGACCGCGCCCCGATCGAGAGCGCGGTGGCCGACGTCAGGAAGGCCCTCGAGTCGGAGGACGACGCCGCCCTGAAGTCGGCGATGGAGGCGCTGACCGCGGTCCAGCACAAGGCGGCCGAGGCGATGTACAAGCAGGCGAGCGAGACGCCGCCGCCTCCGCCGGATCCCGCGTCCGGGGCGGACGCCGGCGCCGGCTCGGCGCCCGGCCGGGGTGATGCTGCGGGCGGCGGCGACGGCGACGTGATCGACGCCGAGGTGGTCGAGGACAAGAAGTGAAGGCCGGCGGTCCGAGGCGGGGCGCCGCCGGGGCCCGCGAGGTCCGTGGCGCGACCCGCGCGGCAACGGGCGGCGAGGCGGCGGGGGTTCTCGCGGCGGGCGGTGGGGCGCGAAGACGTGAGCCGGACGGATGGACCTGTACGTCATTCTCGGGGTCGAGCGGAGCGCGTCGGCGGGCGAGCTGAAGCGCGCCTACCGGCGGCTCGCGCGGAAGTACCATCCCGACATCAATCCCGGGGACCGCGAGACCGCGGCCGTCTTCCGCCGGATGACCGAGGCGTACGAGACGCTCATCGATCCGGAACGGCGCCGGGACTACGATGCGCACGGCCTGGCCGCGTCCCCGCCGCCGGCGGGCGAGGTCGCCTTCGAGGGCTTCGACTTCTCCGGGGCCTCGGTCGGCGGCGAGGCGGCGTCCAGCTTCGGAGACCTGTTCGCCGAGGTCATCGCCGAGTCGGGCCGCCGGCCGCCCGGGGAAGCGCCGGCCGTCGATCTGCACGCCACGCTGAAGATCACGTTCGAGCAGGCGATGCGGGGAGGGGCGCACGAGGTCACCGTGGCCCGGGTCGCGGCCTGCGACGCCTGCGGGGGGGCCGGGGCCCGGCGCGTCGCGGAGGGCCGCTGCTCGAGCTGCGGCGGCGCCGGGCACTCCCGCTGGATGCGGGGGCACATGGTGTTCTCTCGCCGCTGCGCCGACTGCGGCGGGACCGGGCGCCGCCGGCACCGCCCCTGTGGCGTGTGCGGGGCCGAGGGGGTCCTGTCCCGAATCGAGGCGATCCCGGTGCCGGTGCCGGCGGGGGTCACGGCCGGGACGCAGCTCCGGGTCTCGGGCGGCGGGAACGCGGGGCGCCGCGGCGGACCCACCGGGGATCTGTACGTTACGGTGGCCGTCGATCCGCATCCGCTGTTCCGGCGCGAGGGCGACGACCTGCACCTCGTCCTGCCGATCGCGGTCCACGAGGCGGCCCTGGGGGCCCGGGTCGAGGTGCCGACCATCGGGGCCCCGGCCCGGATACGCATTCCGCCGGGCGCCCAGTCGGGCCAGCGGTTCCGCCTGCGCGACCGCGGGGCCCCCTCGCCGCGCACGAGCGCGCCGGGGGACCTCATCGTCGAGGTCAGGATCGTCCTTCCCCGCGTACTCGACAAGCGATCGAAGGAGCTGATGCGCCAGCTCGCGGAGAACAGCACCGAGGACGTGCGCGGCGGGCTGTGGTGACGGCGGGCGCGGGCAAGCGGCAGAAAGCGGGTGGGACAATGCCAGGCAGGGGATCCGGGCAGGGCTACTACATGATCAGCGCGGTGGCGCGCCGTTACGACATTCATCCGCAGACGCTGCGGCTCTACGAGCGCGAGGGGCTGCTGAAGCCGTCCCGGACCGAGGGCAACACCCGGCAGTACTCCGACGCCGATCTCGAGCAGCTTGAGACGATTCTGACGCTCACGCGGGAGCTGGGCGTCAACCTCGCGGGGGTGGAGATCATCCTCAACATGCGGAGCAAGATGGACCGCATGCAGGCGGAGGTCAACGAGTTCATGGCCTACGTGAAGCAGGAGCTCGCGCGGGGGCTCGGAGATTGGGAGCGGCGATTGGGCACCGCGCTGGTAAGATCGTCGCCGACCGATCTGGTCCGGGTGGAGTCTCCGGGCCGGGGCGCCGAGGGCGGCCCCGGGCGCGGGGACGCGGACTGATTCGGCCCGGTTTCAGACCCGCCGCCGGGTGGCGGGGGCGTGATTCCTCCGATGTCCTGTCCACACTGCGGGGGCACCCGCTGGCGCCGGGTGGCCGACGACGGCGTCCTCCGGGTCGAGCGTTGCGAGTGCTGGCGGGCGGACGCGGCGCGGACCCTGCTGGCGGCGGCGCGCATTCCGTCCCGGTATCGCGCCTGCGGCCTCGACACGTTCGTCTCCTACGAGAACCCTCAGCTCCTGCGGGCGGTCGATCGGGCGCGCCGCTTCGTCGACGGCTTCCCGGTCGTCGACAAGGGGCTGCTGCTGATCGGTCCTCCCGGCATCGGCAAGACCCACATCGCGGTCGCGGTCCTCAGGCAGGTGGTGTCCGAGAAGCGGGCGCAGGGCCTGTACTACGACACGCGGAGCCTGCTCAACACCATTCGAAGCACCTACGACCCGGTGACGCGCACCTCCGCGGTGGACGTGCTCCGCCCGGTGATCGGGGCCGAGCTGCTCGTGCTCGACGACCTCGGGGCGGAGCGGCTGACGGACTGGGTGGAAGAGACGATGAACTTCATCGTCAACACCCGGTACAACGATCGCCGTTCCACCATCTTCACCACGAACTACGAGGACCTCCAGGACTCGGGGGTCGATTCGCTCAAGGCGCGCGTCGGCTTCCGCATGCACTCCCGCCTCCGCGAGATGTGCGAGTTCCTGGAGTACGACGGACCCGACTACCGAGACTTCGAGTACCCGCCCAGCAGCGGCGATCTCGCCCACGCCTGGGAGGCGAAGAAGGCGAAACCCCGGCCGAAGCTGCCGGCCAGGACGTCGTCCCGGGCGCGAGCCCGCCTGAAGACCGGCAGCGCCGAGCTGGCCTGGCCGGGAGGGCGCGCGGGCGGGTGAGGGCCCGCGGGCCCGCACCGCGGCGGCGGCCCCGCATCCCGCCCTCGGGCCGCACCCCGAGCGTCACCGCACCATGCGAGAGAGCGCCTTGCCGCCCCCGGTCCCGCCGGGAATCCGCGCCCCCGCCGGCCGCCGTCGGCCCCCTCGGCGGGAGGGGAGCGCCCTCGCGCCGGCCGGCCCGCTGGGAATCTACCTCCACGTCCCGTTCTGCGAGGCCATCTGCAACTACTGCAACTTCAACCGGGAGCTGATCCGGACCGACATGGAGCGCCGGTACCTCGCGGCGCTCGCGCGCGAGATCGAGTCGGCGGGGGACGGCGGGCGCGCGGACTCCGTGTTCTTCGGCGGCGGCACCCCGTCGGTGCTCGACCCCGCCGACGTCCGGACCCTCATCGCCCGGTGCGCATCGAGCTTCGCGCTCGACCCGGCGGCGGAGATCACGCTCGAGGCGAACCCGGAGACCGCGTCGAGACCGCGATTGGAGGGCTACCGCGCGGCCGGGGTGACCCGGCTCAGCCTCGGCGTGCAGTCGTTCCGCGACGCCGAGCTGCGCCGCCTCGGCCGCGTGCACACGGCGGCGCGGGCCATCGAGGCGCTCGAGTCGGCCCGGGCCGCCGGGTTCGACGACATCAGCGTCGACCTGATGACGTGGCTGCCGGAGCAGACCCCCGAGGACTGGGGCGAGACCCTCGACGTCCTGCTGCAGCTCGACCCCGGCCACGTCTCGTTCTACCTGCTCGAGCTCTATCCCAACGCCCCGCTGCGGGAGGACATGGCCCGGGGAGGCTGGACCCAGGCGCCGGACGACGTCGCGGCCGAGATGTACGCCGCGGCCCTCGACCGCCTCGACGCGGCCGGGTACCGCCAGTACGAGATCTCGAACGCGGCCAGGCCGGGCCGCCGGTGCCGTCACAACCTCAAGTACTGGTCGGACGGCGCCTGGGTCGGGTTCGGGTGCGGCGCGCATTCCACGCGGGACGGCCGCCGGTGGCGCAACGTCAGCGAAACGGTGTCTTATGTGGAGAGGGTCGCGAACGGGACGAGTCCGGTGGCGCAGCGGCGGGTGCTCTCGACCGACGAACGCGCGACCGACGCCCTGTTCCTCGGGCTGCGGCTCACGGAGGGCGTCGACGTCCCCGCCGTCGAGCGGCGGTACGGGGTCAGGGTGTGGGAACGGTGGGGCGGCGAGCTGGCTCGATGCGTCGAGGCCGGTCTGTTGGAGGACGACTGGCGACGCCTGCGACTGACCCGGAAGGGCCGGCTGCTGGCCAGCGAAGTGATGCAGGTGTTCGTCTAGGCGCCCGCGCCGTGGAACGGCGCGGGTTCCTGGAGGGTTGGTGGGGCGCAGGCGGGGCCGAAGGCGACGATTGGCGGGCCGGGGGCCCGCGACGGTCGCGGGCGGCCTCCGAATCGAAGGGAAGGCGGGATGGCGATGGCGGACCTGCGGGGGCGGAGGGGTGGCGTTGCCGCCGTCGTGGCGGCGTTCTGGCTGGGGTTCGTGTGCGGGGGTGGGAGTCTTCCCGGGGCGGCGGTGATCGGGGGGGTGGCCGGGCAGCCCCCGCAGCCGGCCTCGCAGCCCCCGCAGGAACCCGCCCCGGCTCAGGAAGCCGCCCCGGCCTCGCAGCCCCCGCAGGAGCCGGCTCCCGCGCCCGAGGAGTCGGGTGCGGCGGCGCCGCCGCCCGAGGGTCCGGCGCCGGCCCCGGACGAGCCGGCGCCGGCGGATTCGGCGCCGGCGGAGGAGTCGACCCAGGCCGATGCCGTGCCGGAGGAGCAGACCCAGGCCGATGCCGTGCCGGAGGAGTCGACGGAACCGGATGCCGAGACCGAGGCGGCCCCCGTGCCGGAGCCGCCGCTGGTCCAGGAGCGGCCCCGCGAGTTCACCGCCCGCACCGGCCTGGTGCTCAACTTCGTGAGGCAGGACGCGGAGAGCGTCTACGAGGAGACGCTGGCGCGGGTGGCCGAAGCGTTCGCGGCCAGCGAGAGCGAGGAACGGCGGCAGCAGGCGGAGGGCTGGAGCACGTACAGGGCGGAGGAACCGCTCGCCGACGACGTGCGCCTGTATGTCTCGTGGGTCGACCCCGCGGTTCCGGGGGCCGACTACTGGGTCCCCGGCATCCTGAACGAGGCCTTCCCGACCGAGGCGCAGGCGCTGTACGAGACCTATGCGGGGGCGTTCGCGGACGGGCAGATCCTGCTGAACCTGGTCCCGGTCGCGGGGCCCTGATCCGGCCGGCGATGCGAGTCGGGCGATTCGCTTGGCCGAACGGGCAGGCTGCGATAAAGTAGCGGCTTTGGCCGTGGCCGGTCCCGCTCCGGGGAGCCGGCAGGGCCGCGCGGCGGGGCGCGGTCGCGTCAGGGCGAACATGTTTGGCGCGGAGGCCCAGTTGCGGTAGAGTAGCGCTTTTTTGTTCGGTGGGTCAGTCCCAGTCGGGTGGAGCCCGGGAATCGAGGAGGATCAGATGCGGACGATGTGGCGAGAGCGGAGAACTCCCGTTTGGGTGGGCGCGGCGGTCGTGTCGGCCCTGGTCGTGGGCGTGGTGCTCGGAAGCTGGATGGCGCCCCGGCCGGCGCAGGCGCAGGCCCCGAGCGTCATTCTCAACGCCAACTCCGGCCTGTGGCAGTGGGTCGTGAACGACGGCCAGACCGAGAACTTCGAACGGGTCATTCGGGCGTACGGCGAGTCGCTCGCGGCCCGGGCCGGCGGCAGCGCCGGATTCACGCTGTACCGTTCGGCGGCGGGGGGGCCGGCGGTCTACTTCGGACACCTCTCCTCGGTCCAGGCCGGCGGCGAGTATCACCCGATCAGGGTGTTGGCCGAGCACTATCCGCCGGGCCCGCCGAACAACGGCGACGAGGTCCGCGCGCTCGTTCCCAACTACAGCAGCACCACGCTGGCGCAGCAGGGCATCTTCGACCTTCGGGTCGTGGCCTCGTACTAGGAACCCGCGTGTAGAACGCGTGCAGACCCCCGGTGCGCCGCGCTCGGCCCGGTCTGGCGGGCGCCCGGGGGGTCTCAGAAGGCGAGATTCACGCCGGTGTAGAACCGGTGGTGCGTCTTGTTCGGCGACGACTCGCCGCGAAGCTGGAAGACGCGGTAGTCGAACCGCATCCGGAGCGGCCCGATGAGGCCGACCTTGACCCCGCCCCCGGTGTTGGTCGCGGCGCTGTTCTCGAGCAGCTCCGCCCCCTCCTCCCGGTACAGCCCGGCGCCGACCGTGGCATAGAACTGCAGTCCGTACAGGGTCGGCGTCTGCGCCAGCACGTTGAACATGCCGGCGTGGCGTCGGGCGTCTCCCCGCTCGTCGGCCCTCGTGTCCGAGTACTCGAACTCCAGGCCGACGACCAGGAGCGACATGCCCACCGCGAGGCCGCGGACGGGGCGGTTGGTCGGGGTGGTGTTGGAACCGAGGAAGGCGGTCAGGTCGGCCTCGGCGCGCGGGGCGCCGGCCAGCAGCACCCCCAGGAGCAGCAGGGAAACGGCAACGGGTCGTGGCGACATGGTCGGACCGCAGCGGGCGGGAAGAGGGACGGGGAACCGGAACGGGTACATGATATCAGAGCGCGCGGCGGTCGGGGGGAGCGTCCCGCCGGGCGGCCGGACCCCTGGTCGGACCGGCGAAACCGGTGTGATGCCGGGCGGCCGGGCCCCGGTCGGACCGGCGAAACCGGTGTGATAAAGTGGCCGGAGCACCTTCATGGACTTTCGGCCCACCGACGAGCAGCGCCTGCTGCGACAGTCCGTTCGCGAGTTCGCGGAAACCGAGTTGGCCCCCGACAGCATGGCCTGGGACGAGGCGCAGGGCTTTCCGCTGTCCCTCCTGCCCAAGCTCGGCGGGCTCGGGCTCATGGGCATCCAGTTCCCGGAGCGCTACGGCGGCGCCGGCCTCGACGCCGTCGACTATTGCATCTGCATCGAGGAGCTGGCCCGGGTCGACCCGTCCATCGCCCTCTCGGTGGCCGCCCACAACGGGCTCTCGTCGGCCCACGTCCACATGTTCGGGACCGAGGCCCAGCGCTGCCGCTGGCTCCCTCCCCTTGCCGCCGGCCGGCGCCTCGGCGCCTGGGCCCTGACCGAGTCGGGCGCCGGCAGCGACGCGGGAAGCCTGCGCACGAGCGCGCGCCGGGTCGAGGGGGGATGGCGCCTGAACGGCTCCAAGACCTTCACCACGCACGCGACCCTGGCCGAGACGTTCGTGGTCATGGCCGTCACCGACGCGGCGCGGGGGGCGCACGGCATCTCCGCCTTCATCGTCGAGGGCGGCGCGCCCGGCCTGACGCCGGGCCGCAAGGAGAACAAGCTCGGCATGCGCGCCAGCGACACCGCGGGGCTGTCGCTCGACGACTGCTTCGTGCCCGCCGACCAGTTGCTCGGCGAGGCCGGACACGGGTTCATCGACGCCATGCGGGTCCTCGACGCCGGCCGCATCGGCATCGCCGCCCTGGCCGTGGGCCTCGCCCGCGGCGCCTACGAGGCGGCGCGGCGCCACGCCGTCCAGCGCGAGCAGTTCGGGCACGCCATCGCGTCGTTCCAGGCGATACAGTTCAAGCTGGCGGACATGGCCACGCGGATCGAGGCGGCGCGCTGGCTCACCTACCGCGCCGCGTGGCTGAAGGACGGCGGCGCCGCCACCACGCGCGAGTCGGCGATGGCCAAGCTGTTCGCCAGCGAGGCGGCGGTGCGGGTGGCCGAGGAGGGCGTGCAGATTCACGGCGGCTACGGCTTCGTCAAGGACTACCCGGCCGAGAAGTTCTTCCGCGACGTGAAGCTGACCACCATCGGCGAGGGCACCAGCGAGATCCAGCGCCTCATCATCGCCAGGCAGTATCTGGACGCCGGGCCATGACGGCCGACGCGCGCGACCTCGCGTCCGGGGTGTTCGAGGGCGACCGAAGGGCCGTTGCGCGCGCCATATCCCGCGTCGAGGCCGAAGGGCCGTCGGCGGCATCGATGGTGCGCGCGGTCCACGCGCGGACCGGCCGGGGGTACCTGGTCGGGGTGACGGGCGCGCCCGGGGTCGGGAAGAGCACCCTGGTCGACCGCCTGACCGCGGTCCTGCGCTCGCGGGGGCGGACGGTGGGGATCCTCGCCGTCGATCCGAGCAGCCCGTTCAGCGGCGGCGCGGTGCTGGGCGACCGGGTGCGGATGCAGGCCCACGCCGGCGACGCCGGGTCTTCGTGCGGAGCATGGCGAGCCGGGGCCGGCTCGGCGGGCTCTCCCGGGCCACCGGGGACGCGGCCCTGGTCCTCGACGCGGCGGGGTTCGACCTCATCGTCATCGAGACGGTGGGGGTGGGGCAGGCGGAGGTCGAGATCTCGCGCGCCGCCGACGTCACGCTGGTGGTGACGATGCCCGGCGGGGGCGACGGCGTGCAGGCCCTGAAGGCGGGGGTGATGGAGATCGCGGACGTGTTCGTGGTCAACAAGGCCGACCAGGCCGGGGCGGACCGGGCGGCGGCGGAGATCGAGGCGGTGCTGCGCCTGAACGAGTACGGCCCCGGCGACTGGCGGCCGCCGGTGCTGCGCACCCGGGCGACCGAGGGAAGCGGGGTCGAGGAGGTCGTCGAGGCGGTGGGACGGTTTCGGGCGCGGGGCGGGGACGGTGCGGAAGCGCGGCGCCGGGAGCGGGTGAGGGCCCGGGTCCGGGAGCTGGCGTCGCGTCGTTTCCTGGAGCACGCCGAGCAGCGCGCGCTCGGGCCGGGCGGCTTCGATCGGTTCGTGGACCAGGTGGCCGACACGCTGATCGATCCGTACACGGCGGCCGAGCGCATACTGGATCTGGCCGTCCGCGGCACCGTTTCCGCCGAGGCGCGAGGGTCCGGTCCGAGACGGGAGGCGGGATGAAGGCGACGCTGGATCACATCGGTATCGCGGTCCGCGACCTGGACGCGGCGCTGGCCTTCTACCGCGACGCGCTGGGGCTCGACGTGGGCGAGTCCGAGGAGGTGCCGTCCGAGCGCGTCCGGGCGCAGTTCCTGCCCCTCGGCGAGACGGCGCTGGAGCTGCTGGAGGCGACCGACGAGGGCTCGGCCATCGCCCGATCGATCGAGCGCCGCGGCCCCGGCATCCACCACATCACGCTGCGGGTGGCGGACCTCGCGACGACCCTGGCCGGCCTCCGCGAACGGGGGGTCAGGCTGGTCGACGAGCATCCGCGGCCCGGGGCCGGCGGCAGCCGCGTGGCCTTCATCCATCCGTCGGCGGCCCAGGGGGTGCTCATCGAGCTCAAGGAAGATCCCGGCCGGTGAGGCGGCGGGCGCCCGGGTTGGGGGGACGTCCCGCCGGCGCCGGCCGGGAGTGAGCACCGAGGAACGGCGCGGGCTCCTGGACGGTTGGTGGGGCGCCCCGCGGAGCCGAAGGCGACGCGGGGCGGGCTGGCACCGTCGCGCCGCGCCGGCCGTGAGGGGAGAAGCGTCGACATGCCGGAGTCGGAGGTCCGAATCGGGGTCATCGGGGGCAGCGGCCTGTACGACATGGAGGCGCTGACGAACCGGGAGACGGTCGAGGTGTCGACACCCTTCGGCGAGCCGTCCGCGCCGTACGTCGTGGGCGACCTCGACGGCCGGCGGGTCGCCTTCCTCGCCCGGCACGGCGAAGGGCACCGCCTGATGCCGTCCGAGCTGAACTTCCGGGCCAACATCTTCGGGCTCAAGACCCTCGGGGTCGAGTGGATACTGTCGGCCAGCGCGGTGGGCAGCCTGCAGGAACGGTACCGGCCGCTCGACATCGTGGTCCCCGACCAGTTGCTCGACCGGACCCGCGGGCGTGTCGGCACCTTCTTCGGGGGCGGCGTCGCCGCCCACATCGGGTTCGCGCATCCGTTCTGCAAGGCGCTCTCCGACGTCGTGGTCGACGCCGCGTCCCGGGCCGGGGCCACGGTGCATCGGGGCGGCACCTACGTGTGCATGGAGGGGCCGCAGTTCTCCACCCTCGCCGAGTCGCGGCTCTACCGGTCGTGGGGGATGGACGTCATCGGCATGACCAACCTGCAGGAGGCGAAGCTGGCCCGCGAGGCGGAGATCTGCTACTCGACGCTCGCGCTGGTCACCGACTACGACTGCTGGCACGAGAGCCACGACGACGTGACGGTGGAGATGGTCGTCGCCGTACTGCAGCAGAACGCGGTCACCGCGCAGCGGGTCGTGCGCGAGGCGGTGGCGCACCTCCCCGTCGAGCGGGGCTGCGAGTGCGCGACGGCGCTCGCCTCGGCTATCATTACGCGGCCGGAGTTGATTCCGGCGGCGGTGAAGCGGGACCTCGCGCCGATCCTCGGCAAGTATGTCTCGTAGCAGCAGAAGCAGCTCGGCGGTGGCGATGCGGTGGCGGGAGGGTCGCCGGCCGGCGCCGCGCGGCGTGGCGGGAACCCGGCCTGCGCATCGCCGCGGCGCCCCGGGCGGCGCGCGGGGGCGGGAAGGGGCGGTGCGGTCGTGCATCCGATAGTGACCGTCGGTTCCGTGGCGTTCGATTCGGTGAAGACGCCGTTCGGCGAGGCGTCCCGGGTGGTCGGCGGGGCGGCCACGTACTTCAGCGTCGCCGCGTCCTTCTTCACCGAGGTGAGGCTCGTGGGGGTGGTGGGCGAGGACTTCGCCGAGGAGCATGCGCGGGTCTTCGCGGGGCGGCGCATCGACACGGCCGGCCTGCAGCGCGTGCCGGGCGAGACGTTCCGCTGGAAGGGCGAGTACGGCTTCGACCTCAACACCCGCGAGACGATATACACGCGGCTGAACGTGTTCGAGAGCTTCAGCCCGGTCCTGCCGGACGAGTACCGGTCCACGCCCTTCGTCTTCCTCGCCAACATCCATCCCGCGCTGCAGACCGAGGTGCTGACCCAGGTGGAGCGACCGCGGTTCGTGGCCGCCGACACCATGAACTACTGGATCGAAGGCACGCCGGAGGAGCTGCGGGCGGTGCTGCGGCGGATCGACGCCCTCGTCATCAACGACGAGGAGGCGCGCCAGCTCGCGGGCGAGTCGAACGTCGTCAAGGCGGCGCGCGCCATCCAGCGGATGGGCCCCCGGCTTCTCGTGATCAAGCGCGGCGAGCACGGGGTGCTGATGACGCGCGACGAGGGCTTCTTCGCCGCGCCCGGCATGCCGCTGGACACGGTGAGGGACCCGACCGGGGCCGGCGACACCTTCGCGGGCGGGTTCATGGGGTATCTGGCGTCGGCCCGCGAGATTACCGACGACGTGCTCACCCGGGCCACCATCGCCGGCAGCGCCCTCGCGTCGCTGGCCGTCGAGGACTTCGGGCTCGACGGGCTGCTCAGGGCGTCGTCGAAGACCATCAACCAGCGGTTCCAGGCGTTCAAGCGGCTGACTCACTTCGAGGTGCTGTGATGGGGCAGGCGGGGCGGCGTTGGATCGGCGGCGCGTTCATGGCGGTCACGCTGGGCTGGCTGCTCCTGGTCCTGCTGACGCCGGCGGCGCTGGCCCGCGACGTCGGGGGGCGGGCGGTGCCCCTGGTGTCGGCGGGCACGTACCTGCTCGGCGGGCTCATCTGTCACCAGCGTCCCGAGCGGTCGTTTCATCCCGAAGGCGTGCAGATGCCGGTGTGCGCCCGGTGCTTCGGCTTGTATCTGGGCGGGGGTCTGGGCGTGCTCGCGGCGGTCGGGTTCCGGCGGGGCGGCGGGGCGGCGGAACGGCGCGGGCGGCGCCTGGGCGGCCCGGGGGGCGGCGGGGGGGCGTGGCGTTCCGCCGGCGGCGTCGGCGAAGCGGTGGGCGTCGCGGCCGACCGGGCGCCCGCGTGGCTGCGATGGGCGGTGCTGGCGGCGGCGGCGCCGACCGGCATCACGTTCGCGGCCGAGATGGCCGGCTGGATGCCGTCGATCGGGGAGCTGAGGGCGGCGGCGGGCGTGCCGTTGGGAGTGGCGGTGACATGGGTCGCAAGTCTCGTGATTCGCGGCGATCTCGCGTAGCCCCGCCGGCCCCGTCGGCAGAGCCCGGCCCGGACCGGAATCAGGCGCTGGCCGCGGCGGCGCTCGGCTGGGTCGTGCCGGGGGGCGGTCATCTGTGGCTGGCTCACCGCCAGAAGGGCCTGGTGTTCCTGGTCGCCATCCCCCTGATGTTCGCCATCGGGCTGGGATTCGGAGGCCGGCTGTTTCCGTTCGACTCCGGCCAGCCCCTCGTGCTGCTCGCCGCGTTCGCCGATCTCGGGAACGGCCTGCCCTATCTCATCGCCCGCGCGGCCGGGCTCGGCGAGGGCCGCGTCGTCGCCGAGTCGTTCGAGTACGGCAACACGTTCATCATCGTCTCCGGCCTCCTGAACATGCTGGTCGCCCTCGACGCCTACGACGTGGCGCTGGGCCGCCGTCAGGGGGCCGCGCCGCCGGCGTCCGCGCCGTAGCGACGCGCGGACGCCGACGGGTCGGCAGGGCGCCCGTCGTGTTGCGCCTTCGCGTCCGGCCGCGAGAACGGGCGGAACGGCGGGCTACGGCGGGTGGGTCGGGCGCCGGGGCGAGCCGCCGGCGACGATTGGCGGGCGGTGCGGCGCGGGCTCCTCCGGGGAGGCGCCGACTCCTGGTAGGCTTGATTGAGGGGGGGCGAGGCCGCGGTGCGGCGCCGGCGGGGTCCGGGGCGGGAGGAAGATGTCGAGCCATCTGCTGGTGATGATGCTGTTCGCGGGGTTCGTGTCGCTGGTCTTCGCGGTGTTGATGCAGGACCAGCCGGCCGAGCAGTTGAAGCTGGGCGGCCGGCTGTTCGCCGGCTTCGTGGGGGCCGCCCTCGTGCTGGGCTGGATCCTGTATCCCTTCCCCCTGTGATCCGCCGTCCGTATCCGATGGCTTGGAGCCCGTGGTGAAACCCCGCGTTGCATCGAGAGCGGCGAGGCAGGATGCATCGCCGCTCGAATGCCGCGGGGATTTCGCCACGGCTCCTGGAGGACCGTGGGGCGGCATGCGCTCGCATCTTCGGGTCTGGGGTCCGGTGTGGGTGGTCATGGCCCTGATCTTCGCCGCGTCGGCCCAGTCGCGCGTGCCGTCGGCGGCCCGCGCGATCGACGACGGTATCTGGCACGGGCTGGGCTATGGCCTGCTGGCGGCCCTGTTGCTCCGCGCCTTCGCGGCGGCGCGCTGGGAGGCGGTCACGGGCCGCACCGCCCTGCTGGCGACCGCCGTGGCGACGCTGTACGGCGTGACCGACGAGCTGCACCAGTGGTTCGTGCCGGGGCGCACCGCCGAGTGGTCGGACCTGGTCGCGGACGCGACCGGCGCCGCCGTCGTCTGCGGCGCCCTGTGGGCGTGGCGCTCGGTGTGCGGGCGCGCTCCTCGACCGGAAGGGACTTCATGAACGACGATCGGATCCTGATCGAGCGGACCGGCGCGGTGGCCACGGTCACCGTCAACCGGCCGAAGGTGCTCAACGCCCTGAACGCGGAGACGGTCGCCGCCCTGACCGCGGTCTTCGCCGATCTCCGGAAGGACGACGAGGTCCGAGCCGTCGTGCTGACCGGCGCCGGCGACCGCGCGTTCATCGCCGGGGCCGACATCGCCGAGCTCGCGCGGCTGACGCCGCAGACCGCGCGCACGCTCACCGATGGCGGGCACCGGATGTGCGGCCTCATCGAGGGCCTCGGCAAGCCGGTGATCGCCGCCGTCAACGGCTACGCGCTCGGCGGCGGGTGCGAGGTCGCGATGGCCTGCACCTGCCGGGTCGCCGCGAGGACCGCGAAGCTGGGGCTGCCCGAGATCACCCTGGGGATCATCCCCGGCTACGGCGGCACCCAGCGGCTGCCGCGCCTCGTGGGGCGGGGGCGGGCCCTCGAGATGATGCTCACCGGCGCGCCGGTCACGGCGGAGGAGGCCTGGCGCATCGGCCTCGTGAACCGGGTGGTCGAGCCGGACGAGCTGGCCGCGGAGGCCCTCGGGCTGGCGAGCGCCATCGCCGCGCAGGCCCCCGAGGCGGTGCGCCGCATCATCGACGTCGTCAACCACGGCCTAGACGTCTCGATGAACGACGCCACCGCGCTCGAGGCGACCGCCTTCGGGCTGGTCTGGGCGACCGACGACGCGCGCGAGGGCACGACCGCGTTCCTCGAGAAGCGGAAGGCGAGGTTCACGGGCCGGTGAGCGCGCAGACCTCGACCGGGAGCGGCGCGGCCGCCGGCGTCCGGGTCGGCCTCGTCGTGTCGCGCTACAACGACTTCGTCACCAACCGCCTGCAGGACGGCGCGATGGAGGCGTTGCGGGCGGCCGGCGTGGGTGACGAGGCGATAGTGGTGGCGCCGGTGCCGGGGGCGTTCGAGGTGCCGCAGGCGGCGCGCCGGCTCGCGGCCGCCGGCCGCGTCGACGCGGTGGTCGGCCTCGGTTGCCTGATTCGCGGCGAGACGCCGCACTTCGAGGTGATCGCCTCGGCCGTCGCCCACGGTCTGACGCGGGCGGCGCTCGACAGCGGGGTGCCGATGACGTTCGGGGTGCTGACCACCAACTCGGCGGAAGAGGCGCTGGCCCGGGCCGGGGCCGGCCCGTCGAACAAGGGGTGGGAGGCGGCGGACGCCGCGCTGGCGATGGTGCGTCTCTTCCGGCAACCGGGGTCGCCCGGCTCGCGGGGGCGCCCGGCGTGAGCGCGGGGGGAGCCGACCCCGCGGGCCGTCACCAGGGACGAGTGGCGGCCCTGCAGTTGCTGTATCAGCGCGAGGTCGGCGGGGTCGAGGGACCGCGGGGGACGAGGAGTCTGGCCCGCGCCCGCCCGGGCTCGCATCAGCGCGAGGTCGGCGGGGTCGAGGGGCCGCGCCTCGACCACGCGGTGGACCTCTACTGGCTGGAGCACCCGGCCCCCGACGGCCCCCGTCGGTTCGCGGAGGACCTGCTGCGGGGCACCCTGGACGCGCTGGAGCGGATCGACCCCCTCATCGAGTCGGCCGCCGACAACTGGCGGCTGTCCCGCATGGCGGTGATCGACCGCCTCGTCCTCCGGCTGGCGGTGTACGAGCTGCTCGCCGCCGAGACCCCCGCCGCCGTGGTGATCGACGAAGCGATCGAGCTGGCCCGGACGTTCAGCGACGAGCCGTCACCGCGCTTCGTGAACGGCGTGCTCGACGCGGTCCGGCACCGGCTCGACGGGGACCGGGGCGAGGCCGGGCCTCCGACGGCATGAGCCGGCAGCCTGCGCCCCACGACGGCGCGAGCTGCAGCGGGGTGGGCTGCGGCGGCCGTCGGAGCCGCCGGCGACGATTTCCGGGGCAGGGGTGCGCGCCGTGCAACGGTGCGGACGGCTGCAGGTTGGTTGGGCGGCAATCGGAGCCGCAGGCGACGATTTCCGGGCCATGGCCGATTCTCAGGACAACGATCAGCGCACCCAGCGGCGCGCCAACCTCGCCTCGCTCGCCGACCTCGGCGTTCCCGTCTACCCCCACACCTTCCGGGGCGCGGACGGCGCGAGGGACACCGTCTCGGCCCTCGTGGACGCCCACGGGGCGGCCAGCGGCGCGGAGCTCGAAGCCGCGCCGGTCCACACGGCGACGGCCGGCCGGATCCTCATCGTGCGGAGCTTCGGGAAGGCCCGCTTCCTCGTGATCTCCGACGGCCGGAAGCGCATACAGGTCTACGTGCGGAAGGACTCGTTGTCCGAGCGGGACTTCCGGGTCGCGGCCCTGCTCGACATCGGCGACCAGATCGGGGTCGAGGGCCGCCTGTTCCGGACCCGGACCGACGAGTTGACGGTGTGGGCGGCCCGTGTCGAGTTCCTCGCCAAGTGCCACCGGCCGTTGCCCGAGAAGTGGCACGGCCTGACCGACGTCGAGACCCGGTATCGCCAGCGCTACCTCGACCTCATCGTCAACCCCGGATCCCGGGCGGTGTTCGAGGCGCGGGCCCGGGTGCTCGCCTCGATCCGCCGGTTCATGGAGCACCCCGACCGCGGCTTCCTCGAGGTCGAGACCCCGATGATGCAGCCCATCGCGGGCGGCGCCCTCGCCCGGCCGTTCGTGACCCACCACAACGCGCAGGACATGGACCTCTACCTGCGCATCGCGCCCGAGCTCTATCTCAAGCGGCTCGTCGTCGGCGGCATGGAGCGGGTCTACGAGATCAACCGGAACTTCCGCAACGAGGGCATCTCGACCCAGCACAACCCCGAGTTCACGATGCTCGAGTTCTACCAGGCCTACAGCGACTACCGCGACCTGATGACGATGACCGAGCAGTTGCTGGAGACGGTGGCGCGGGACGTCGCCGGGTTCGACCGGGGCGCCGACGGCGCTTCGATCGGGCTCGGTGTTCCGCCGGTCGGGCAGGAGCGAATGGACGGCGGGGACGGGCCCGGCGCTCCCGACGACGCCTCGGTCGGCTTCGGCGGCCGGACCTTGTCGTTCCGGGGACCGTACCCCCGCCTCGAGCTTCGGCGGGCGGTGTGCGACGCGGCCGCGGAACGGCTTGGAACGCCGGTGCCCGAGTCGGACCTGCGCAGCCGTGCGACCGCCGCTCAGCTCGCCGCGCGCCTCGGCGTCGAGACGAAGCCCGACCAGGGACCGGGCAAGATCGCCCTGGAGATCTTCGAGCGGCTGTGCGAGCCCGATCTCGTGCAGCCGACGTTCGTGCACGACTTCCCGACCGAGGTGTCGCCGCTGTCGAAGCAGCGCGACGACGACCCGGACACCGTCGAGCGCTTCGAGCTGTTCGCGGCCGGCATGGAGCTCGCGAACGGGTTCAGCGAGCTCAACGACCCCGTCGAGCAGCGGCGGCGCTTCGAGGCCCAGATTCGCGACCGGGAGGGGGGCGATGCGGAGGCGCACCGCATGGACGAGGACTACGTTCGCGCGCTCGAGTACGGGCTGCCCCCGACGGCCGGGGAGGGGATCGGCATCGACCGGCTGGTGATGATCCTGACCGACAGCCCGTCCATCCGCGACGTGATCCTGTTCCCCCTCATGCGCGCCAGGTGACGGGATGGACGGCAACCGGCAACGGCTGGGAGTGTTGACATGAGGTTGCCGACCACGCCCCGGATGCAGGCCGCCTTCAGCGGCTCATGCGTCGGGACGTGGCCAGGCAGTCTCCCTCACTGTCCTTGCCGGGAAGAGACGGCATGACCCTGCCCTTCGAGCTCTACGTCGCGACGCGCTACCTGCTGGCGAAGCGCCGGCAGGCGTTCATCTCGGTGATCTCCGCCGTCTCGGCGCTGGGGGTGACGGTCGGGGTCATGGCCCTGATCATCGCCCTCGCCCTGATGACCGGCATGCAGCAGGAGCTGCGGGACCGCATCGTCGGGTCGGGCGCCCACGTCTACGTGCAGAAGCTGCTCGGGGGAGGCCTCGTCGATCGCGAGGCGGAGCTCGCCAGGCTCGCCGCGGTGCCCGGCGTCGTCGCCGCGGCTCCGACGACGCTGGGGTACGGGATGGCGACGGCCCACGGCGTCGACGCGTTCGTCACCCTCAAGGGCGTGGACCCGGTGCTCGAGGCGCAGGTCAACGAGGTCGCCGAGTCGATCGTGCTGGGCAGCTTCACGGCGCTGTCCGAGCCACGCGAGGGCGTCGTGGGCGGGGTGGTCATCGGCGACGATCTGTCGCGCTCGCTCCGGGCGTCGGTCGGCGACACCATTTCCGTGCTCACGGTGCAGGGGGCGACGCTGTCGCCCTGGGGGCCGGTGCCGCGGTGGCGGCGCCTCGAGGTGGTCGGCGTCTTCAGCCTCGGGCTGCGGGAGTACGACGCCTCCTACGGCTTCGTCACCCTCGACGTGGCCGGCCGCCTGTTCAACAAGGACCGGGCCGACATGATCGAGCTGCGCGTCGAGGACGTCGACGATGCCCCGGCGGTGGCGAGCGCGATCACCGAGACCCTGGGGGCCGAGTACTTCGCCCAGGACTGGGGCCAGTTGAACCAGGCGCTGTTCTCGGCCCTGTGGCTCGAGAAGATGGCGATCGGCATCACGATAGGGCTCATCATGATGGTGGCCGCCCTCAACATCGTGGCGTCGCTGGTGCTCCTGGTCATGGAGAAGAGCCGGGACATCGCCATTCTCAAGACGATGGGGGCCTCGTCGCGAAGCGTCCGGATCATCTTCGTGCTGCAGGGCGGGATCATCGGGGCCGTGGGGACCGCCGTCGGCGCCGCGTGCGGGGTCGCGTTGTCCTGGGCCGCGGACCGGTATCAGTGGATCCGGTTGCCGGAGATGGTGTACGACGGGGTGGCCTCGGTGCCGTTCAGGGTCGAGCCGGGCAACTTCCTCCTGGTGGTGCTGGGCTCGCTCGCGGTGTGCCTGCTCGCCACCCTGTATCCGTCCCGACAGGCGTCGCGGCTCGATCCGGCCGAGGCGCTCCGTTACGACTAGCCCGACTCCTCGCTCGCCTGCCCATGGCCTTCGTCACCATCCGCGCCCTCTCCAAGTCCTACGCCGTGGGCGACCGGCGGCTGAGGGTGCTGCGCGACCTGGACCTGGCCGTCGACGAAGGCGAGATGGTCGCCGTCGTCGGCGCCTCCGGGGTCGGGAAGAGCACCCTGCTCCATTGCGCGGGCGGGCTCGACGCCATCGATGGGGGCAGCGTCGTCATCGCCGGCACCGAGCTGTCGTCGATCGACGACGAGGCGCGGGTCGCTTTCCGGAACCGGCACGTCGGGTTCGTCTTCCAGTTCCACCACTTGCTGCCCGAGTTCAGCGCCGTCGAGAACGTGGCGATGCCCCTGCGCATCGCGAGGGCGGCGCGGGGGGAGGCGCACCGGCGGGCCGAGGCGCTGCTGCGGGACGTGGGGCTCGGCGAGCGGCTGACCCACCGGCCGGGGATGCTCTCGGGCGGCGAGCAGCAGCGCGCGGCGGTGGCCCGCGCGCTGGTCATGCAGCCGGCCCTCCTGCTCGCGGACGAGCCCACCGGCGACCTCGACGAGCAGACCGGCCGCGACCTGCACGCCCTGCTGCGGCGCCTCCACGAGGCGCGGCGGCTCACGTCGCTCATCGCCACCCACAACCTGCAGCTCGCTGCGGCGTGCGACCGCGTGCTCCGCCTCGAGGACGGCCGGCTGCGACCGGCCTGAGCGGCGCGGGGCCCGATGCCGGCCCGCATCCGTCGAGAGCGGCGGCCGCCGCGGACCGGGGGGCCCGGACGCGAGCGTGCGGGTCGACTCGGGTCGACCCGGGGGCTTGCCTTATAATGGCCGAATCGCCCTTGTGCGGTCTCGTCGGCGTCCCGCAGTGAGTCGATGCCGCCGGAGCCGCAGGCGGCGATTTCCGGGCCAGGGGTCAACCCAATGTTCGAGCGCTACACCGAGCGGGCACGCCGCGTCCTGTTCTTCGCCCGCTACGAGGCGAGTCAGCTCGGGAGCATCTCGATCGAGACCGAGCACCTGCTGCTCGGGCTCATCCGGGAGGGCAAGGGGCTGACGAGCCGCATCTTCGCGCGCTCGCACCTGTCGCTCGAGGGCATCCGCAAGGACATCGAGGGCCGGACGGTGTTCCGCGAGAAGGTGTCGACCTCCGTCGAGATTCCGTTCAGCACCGAGACCAAGCGCGTCCTCCAGTTCGCGGCCGAGGAGGCCGACCGGCTGCTGCACAACTACGTGGGGACCGAGCACCTCCTGCTCGGCATCCTCCGGGAGGAGCGCTGCGTCGCCGCGTCGATCCTCGTCGAGAAGGGCATGCGGCTGAACACCGTGCGCGAGGACGTCGTGCAGCTCCTCAACGAGAAGACCACCCTCACGCGGGTCAAGGAGACGCCGCTGCTCGCCGAGTTCAGCCGCGACCTCACCGAGAGCGCGATGAAGAACCGGCTCGACCCCCTCATCGGGCGCGCCCTCGAGCTGGAGCGGGTGCAGCAGGTGCTGTGCCGCCGCAACAAGAACAACGCGGTCCTCATCGGCGAGCCGGGGGTCGGGAAGACCGCGATCGTCGAGGGCCTCGCCCAGCGGATCGTCGGGGGAGACGTGCCGCACTTCCTCGCCGACAAGCGCATCCTCGCCCTCGACATCTCGCTGATCGTCGCCGGCACCAAGTACCGGGGGCAGTTCGAGGAGCGCCTCAAGGCCATCATGAAGGAGCTGGTCGAGAACCCGAACATCATCCTGTTCATCGACGAGCTGCACACGCTGGTCGGGGCCGGCTCCGCCGAGGGGTCGCTCGACGCCGCGAACATCCTCAAGCCGGCCCTGTCGCGCGGCGAGATCCGCTGCATCGGGGCCACGACGCCGGCCGAGTACCGGCGGCACATCGAGAAGGACCGGTCGCTCGAACGGCGGTTCCAGGCCGTGAAGGTGGAGCCGACGAGCGAGACCGACGCCCTCGAGGTGCTGCTCGGCGTCAAGGATCGCTACGAGTCCTTCCACCACGTCACCTACACGCCGGAGGCCCTCGAAGCGGCGGTCCATCAGTCGAGCCGCTACATCACCGAGCGGTTCCTGCCCGACAAGGCCATCGACCTGCTCGACGAGGCGGGGTCCCGCGCCAAGCTCCGCGAGGCCCGGTTCAGCGAGGAGCTCGGCGACATCAGCCGCGACATCCGCGCCGCGGTCGAGCAGATGGAGAGCGCGGCGGCCCAGAAGGACTTCGAGAAGGCCCAGTACTTCAAGGAGCAGGAGGTCGTCGCCCGCGAGAACCTCCAGTACGTGCGGGAGCGCTTCGACGAGCGGGTGGGCACGGCCCCCGTCGAGGTCGGCAAGCAGGACATCGACGGGGTCGTGGCGACCTGGACCGGCGTGCCCCTGACCTCGATCAACAAGGACGAGGGCGACCGGCTGCTGCAGATGGAGAGCGAGCTCCACCGCCGGGTCATCAGCCAGGAGCACGCCACGTCGGCCCTGGCGCGGGCCATACGGCGGTCGCGCGCGGGCCTGAAGTCGCCCAACCGGCCGGTGGGCAGCTTCGTGTTCCTCGGGCCCACCGGCGTGGGGAAGACCGAGCTCGCGCGGGCCCTCGCGAACTTCCTGTTCGGGAGCGACTCGGCCCTGATCCGCTTCGACATGTCCGAGTACATGGAGAAGCACTCGGTCTCGAAGCTGATCGGGTCGCCGCCGGGGTACGTGGGGCACGAGGAGGGCGGCCAGCTCACCGAGAAGGTCAAGCGGCATCCCTACTCGGTGGTGCTGCTCGACGAGATCGAGAAGGCCCATCCGGACCTGTTCAACATCCTGCTGCAGGTGTTCGAGGACGGCCACCTCACCGACGGGCTGGGCAACCGCATCAGCTTCAAGAACGCGATCGTCATCATGACCTCGAACATCGGGGCCCGCTTCATCCAGAAGAAGACCTCGATGGGGTTCCAGCCGTCGGACGCGGGCCGGATCCAGCGCAACGTCAGCGAGATGGTCCTGGGCGAGGTGCGCCGCACGTTCAACCCCGAGTTCCTCAACCGGCTCGACGAGATCATCGTCTTCGACGCCCTCGTCGACGACGACCTGCGGCGGATCACGCAACTGCTGGTCGACCAGCTCAACGAGCATCTGGTCGACCGCAAGCTGCAGATCAGCCTCGCGCCGGAGGTGGTCGACTGGGTGATAGAGATGACGTGCAAGGACCGGTCGTACGGGGCGCGGCCGCTCCGGCGGGCGATTCAGCGTTACGTCGAGGACCCGCTCTCCGAGGAGCTCATCCGCGGCCGGCTGCGCGGCGGCGAGATCGAGGTGTATCTGGACAGCGGCGAGCTGAGCTATCGCGACGTGGCGCGGACCTATGACGGCCGCCGGCTGACGGCGAGCGTCTAAAGGGATCGAACGGGAGGCGGCTCCGTCCGCCTCGGTTCACGAGGGGACAGGGACGGACGGGAAGACCATGAGACGTTCAGCAGTGCGGGCGGCGGCGATTGCCCTCGCGGCGGTCGGGCTGGGTCCGAGCGCCGCGTCGGCGGCGGCAGGCGAACCGGGCGCGGAGAGCGGGCAGTTCCAGGTGGCGCCGTTGCCGCCGCCCGACTCGCCGACGCTGTTCACGACGCTCGAGCTGCGATTCCCCACCCAGGGCAACGTCGCCAGCGTGGAGCTCCAGACGTACCTCTACTACATGGAGATCGACGAATTCGTCAGCCTGCCCTCGCAGGGAAGGTGGACGCCGTACGACGAGGCCATCGAGCAGATGCTGCTCGGCGACTTCCAGCGGCTGTGGGACACCGGCTTCCTGACCGATCTGACCATCGAGATCGTCGACGATCCCTATCCCAACGGGGTGCAGGGGCGGCGCGCGCTGTTCCTGATGGAGGAGCGCGAGCGGGTTCGGATCGTCAGCTTCGAAGGGTCCGAGGAGTACGACCGGGCCGAGATCGACCAGGCGATGGAGTCGGTCGGCATCGAGTTGCGGCTGGACAGCCGCATCGGGCCGGGCGTGATCCGGCGCACGGAGGGGCTGCTCCGGGAGATGTGGGCCGAGAAGGGCTTCCAGTTCGCGGAGGTGACCCACGAGATCACGCCCCTCGCGGGCGGACCCAGGGTCGTGCAGCTCACGTTCCACATCGACGCGGGGCCCAAGGTGCACGTCTCGGACATCTCCTTCGTCGGCAACGACAACATCGGCGAGCGCTCCCTCAAGCGGCAGATGAGGAACACGAAGGAGCGCTGGCTGTTCTCCTTCATCGGCGGGCGCGGGACCTACCGGCCGCTCGGTTTCGAGCAGGACGCGGACCTGCTCGTGGCGCACTATCGGAACAACGGCTACATCGAGGCCCAGGTCGGACAGCCGGAGCTCGAGTACCTGGACATGTCCGCGACCGGCGAGAGCCGTCCCGTGCGGCTCCGGATCCCGGTGAGCGAAGGGGAGCGGTACCGCGTCGGGACCCTCGACTTCGACGGGCACGACGTGTTGCGGACCGACGCCCTGAGCCGGGTCTTCTCCGGGCTCGAGCCGGGAGACTACTACTCGGAGCAGGTGGTCCGCGATGCGTTCGACGTGGCGCGCGAGGCCTACGGCTCCATCGGCTACTACGAGATGACGCTGTTCCCCGACCTCGTCCCCCGCCTCGAGGAGGACGGTTCGCCGGCCCGGATGGACGGCGATCCGGTGGTCGACGTGACGATCCGGGTGCAGGAAGGGGAGCAGTACTTCGTCAACCGCATCACCTTCGTGGGCAACAACACCACCCACGACGAGGTCATCCGGCGCGAGATCAACCTGTTCGAGCGGGGCGTCTTCAACACCGAGGCGCTCCGGTTCAGCGTCCGGCGCCTGAACCAGCTCGGGTACTTCGAGCCCCTCGACGAGGAGACCGCCATCCAGATCGAGAAGCGCCCGGGGGTCGACAACGAGGTCGATCTGACCCTCGAGGTCTCGGAGACCAACCTCAACCAGTTGACGTTCGGGGCCGGCGCCTCGCAGTTCGACGGCTTCTTCCTGCAACTGGCGTTCCAGACCACCAACTTCCTGGGCCGCGGCGAGTCGCTCTCGCTGTCGCTCCAGAACGGCGAGCGCATCAAGAACTACGTCGTCGGGTTCACCGAGCCGTACCTGTTCGGCCGCCCGATTACCGGCGGGTTCAACGTGTTCCGCCGTGACATCCGCTTCATCAATCAGTTCACGCAGAGCTCCGTCGGGGCCACGACGTCGCTGGGCATGCGGGCCGGCAACTGGTCGCAGTTCTTCGTCGCGTACTCCTTCGAGCAGACCGACGTCGGCGAGATCAACCCCGCGTTCCTGAACCCCCGCCTCCTGCAGTTCAACCCGTTCCTGCAGGACGCCCTCCTGCTCGGCGAGGGCGGCGCGCGCACGATCAGCTCGGTCACCCCGTCCTTCGTCCACAACACGGTCGATCACCCGATCTTCCCGATGAGCGGCCAGCGGTACACGGCGGCGTTCGAGCTCGCGGCCGGCCTCGGCGGCAACACGCACTTCTACAAGCCGTCGCTCGAGGGGGTCTGGTTCCTGCGGCACCACCCGAAGCTGACGTTCGGACTGCGGGCGCGCGGCGAGTACATCGCGCCGATGGCGGGGACCGAGACGCTGCCGATCTTCGAGCTGCTCGCGATGGGAGGCGAGTTCAGCCTGCGCGGGTTCGACATCCGCACCGTCGGGCCGAACGATCCCCTGGTCTTCGACGCCGCCGGCAACGTGGTGTCGGGCAGCGGGCTGGTGATCGGCGGCAACAAGAGCCTGCTCTTCAACGCCGAGTACATCATCGCGATCGCCAACCCGGTGCGGTTTCTCTTCTTCTACGACACCGGCCAGGTCGCCGACTTCGGGCAGCGGTTCTCGGGCGACCTCTTCAGGACGTCGACGGGCGTGGAGCTGCGGTTCTTCATGCCCGTCCTGAACGTGCCGTTCCGGTTGATCTACGCCTGGAACCCCCACCGGGAGGGGATTCTCAACGATCGCTTCCAGCCCCAGGAGGCGACGGTCTTCAAGTTCGCGGTCGGCGCCACGTTCTGACTCGCGCTCGCCGTCAGCACGGAGAAGCTGGTATCGTATTGGGTGCTTCGGGTGAGGGCGGCGGGCGCCGGTGCGCCCTCACCCTCGGGTTTCGGGTGGCAGGGGTCGAAAACGATCGAGGGACGGGTCTGATGAGATTGCTGAGTGCAGCGGCGGCGGTGACGGTCGCCTGTGTCGGGTTGATGCCGGGGTCGGTCGAGGCGGGAGAACAGGCGCCCCAGGCCCGGTTGCCGTTCCCGGCGGACGCCAGGTACGCCTATGTCGACCTCGCGCGCATCGCGGCCGAGTCGACCGAGGGCCGCGCCGCGAACCAGCAGCTTCAGCAACTGGTGCAGCAGAAGCAGCAGGAGCTCGCGGGGCGCCAGCAGGCCCTGCAGACCCGACAGCAGCAGCTCCAGCAGAACGCCAGCGTGATGAGCCCCGAGGCCCAGCTCGCGGAGCAGCAGGAGATTCAGCGCCTCGACCTGGAGCTGCAGCGGTTGAGTCAGGACGCGGAGGCGGAGGTCGGGCAACTGGAACAACAGTTGCAACTCCAGTTCCAGAACAGCCTGATACCGGCCATCAATCAGGTGGCGACGAGCCGGCGGCTCCACTTCGTCTTGAATGTAGCCGCGGGCATGTTCGCCTGGGCGGATCCCGCGCTCGACATCTCCGCGGACGTCATTCAGGAGCTCGACCGGAGAGGGGACTAGTGGTGCGTCACGTCCCAATCTTCGGACACGGACGTGGGTTTACAACGCGCAATCGTTGACGAATTACTGCACCCTTGTCCGAACATTCAGTCATGACGCAGCACTAGCGTCCGTCGCCGGCAAACCCGCCGCGCCGCGGCGGGCGTGACGGCGGGGGCCGGCGAGGTGGTCACCTGCCGGTGTCAGGCCTGTCGATGGCCGCCCGTCGGCGGCTTCGCGCCTGACCGCACCCGCCTCGGCCTCGCGTTGCCCGTCAGGAGTCTCTCGGACGCGCCGTTCCCGCGGGCGGGCCCTCGGGGTCGCTTCGGGCCGTTTCGGTGGCGCGAGACTCGCAAGCGCAAGCTCTCGGCCCCGCGCCGTCACCTGACGCGCAGGGTCCATCGGTCGCGCACTTCCGACATGGACAGCACCCCGTCGAGCCCGGCATCTGCGGTACCGGCCGCAACCGGTCTCTCCGACGGGTTCGACGGGGTTCTCGACCGCCTCTGCTTCCGCCATCCCTCGGTGCTGCTCGACGACGTGATCGAGCACGAACCGGGGGTGCGGCTCGTCGCCGTCAAGAACGTCACCGTCAACGAGGAGTTCTTCCAGGGGCACTTTCCGGGCAATCCGGTCATGCCCGGGGTGTTGATGATCGAGACCCTCGCCCAGGCCGCGGCGGTGCTGCTCCTCGAGCCTGCCGGCGAGGCGGCGGCCGTGCGCGCGGTGCTCCGCGGCGTGAACAGCGCCCGCTTTCGGCGTCAGGTGGTGCCGGGCGACCGGCTGCGGGTCTCGGTGTCGATTCGCCGACGCCGCCGGCGCATGGCGGTGGTGGCGGCGGTGGCTCACGTGGGCGACCGCGTCGTCGTCGAGGCCGAGCTGCTGGTGGGGCTGCCGTTCGACGAGGCGCGCATCGATCGCACCGCGCGGGTGGCCTCGGATGCGCGAATCGGGGCGGGCACGGTGGTGGGGCCGAACGCCGTGATCGGACCCGACGTGCGGATCGGGCGCGGCTGCTTCGTCGGGGCGTCGGCGGTCATCGACGGGTGGACCGAGATCGGCGACGAAACGCAGGTGTTCCCGTTCGCGTCGGTCGGCCTGATTCCCCAGGACACGAAGTTCAGGGGAGAGCGCACGACCCTGGTCATCGGCCGGCGCAACGTGTTCCGGGAGTTCGTCACCGTCCACCGCGGGACGGAGCGGGGCGGGGGCGTCACCCGCATCGGCGACGACAACCTCCTGATGGCCTACGTCCACGTCGCCCATGACTGCCAGGTCGGCAACCACACCATTCTCGCCAACGCGGTGATGCTGGGCGGCCACGTCACGGTGGAGGACCACGCGTTCATCGGCGCCGTCTCCGGGGTCCACCAGTACTGCCGCATCGGCCGCCACGCCTTCGTCGGCGGCGCCTCGGTGGTGACCCTCGACGCGCTCCCCTATGCGCGGAGCGTCGGGAACCGGGCTCGAATCTACGATCTGAACACGGTGGGGCTCGAGCGCCGGGGCGTCCCGCAGGAGACCATCGGGCGGCTCAGGCGGGCGTTCCGCCACCTGCTGCAGTCGAAGCTCAACACCACCCAGGCCCTCGAGCGGATCGAGCAGGACCGGACCCTCGACGACCCGGAGGTGACCTATCTCGTCGACTTCATCCGCTCGTCGCGCCGCGGGGTCCATCTGCGCCGCCGCACCCGCCGCATCGAGGTGGTGCCGGGCGATGAGTAGCAGCCCGTGGCGGAACCCCACGTTGCAGCGAGAGCGGCGAGGCGCGGGATGCATCGGCGCTCGAATGCAGTGGGGACTTTCGCCACGGGCTGTCGGCGGCCGGCGGGCGGGGAGCGGAGCCTCGGGACGGCGGGACGGGGAGACGCCATGCGGCTCGGCCTGATC
This sequence comes from Vicinamibacterales bacterium, assembly GCA_965215105.1. Lineage (GTDB taxonomy): Bacteria > Acidobacteriota > Vicinamibacteria > Vicinamibacterales > UBA8438 > JAJEEA01. The sequence goes on along the minus strand of OZ244051.1, from coordinate 1,598,258 downwards.
GCGGGAAACGGCCGGTTCCCGTTCCTGGCCCTGGAGGGGGCCCGCCGGCTCGGCCACGACGTGACCATCGTCGCCATCCGGGAGGAGACGAGCCCGGCCCTCGCCGAGGCGGCCGCCGGCGACCCCCCGGCCGCCGTCCACTGGGTCTCGCTGGGTCAGGTCGGCAAGTGCATCTCGATCCTGAAGGACGCGGGGGTGACCCGCGCGGTCATGGCCGGTCAGGTCAAGCACACGCGGCTGTTCGCGGACATCGTGCCCGATCTGGCCGGACTGAAGGTGCTCGGCCGTCTCCGGACGAGGAACACCGACGCGGTGATCTCGGCGGTGGCGGACGTCCTCGCCGACCACGGGATCGATCTCGAGAACTCGACCGCCTTCCTGCGCCCGCTGCTCGCGGAGAGGGGCGTGCTGACCGCCCGTCCGCCGTCGGCGGACGAGCGGGCGGACCTGGACTTCGGCTACCGCATGGCGGACGCGGTGGCCGCCCTGGACATCGGCCAGACCATCGCCGTGAAGGACCGCGCGGTGGTGGCGGTCGAGGCGATGGAGGGCACCGACGCGGTCATCGCCCGCGCCGGCGCGCTCGCGGGCCCGGGCGTCTGCATCGTCAAGGTCGGCAAGCCCGCCCAGGACATGCGGTTCGACGTGCCGGTGGTGGGCCTGCCCACGCTGGCCGCCATGGAGAAGGCGGGTGCGAGGGCGCTGTCGATCGACGCGGGGCGGACCCTGGTGATCGACGGGCCGCGCTTCTACGCGCAGGCCGACGCCCAGGGGGCGACGGTGGTGGGACGGGAGCCGGGGGCGGAATGAGCGCGACCGCGGCCTTTTCCGGCGACGCGCCCTGCCGCGGGGCCTCGCGCCGGCGGGCCGGCCGCCGATGACCGCGGCCGCGGGCGGAGGCCCCCGCATGGCGGTGGTCGGGGCCGGGCACTTCGGCCGGCACCACGCGCGCATCCTGTCCGCCTCGCCCCGCGTCCGGCTGGAAGCCGTCGTCGACGTCGATCCGGAGGCCGCCGCCCGCGTGGCGTCCGAGGCCGGCGCTCGCCCCGAGACCGACGCGGCGGCGCTGCATGGCCGGGTGGATGCGGTCACCGTCGCGGTCCCCACGGATCGGCACCGCGCGGTCGCGGTCCCGTTGCTGCGGCGGGGCATCTCGGTGCTCGTCGAGAAGCCGATGGCGCGGTCGCTCGACGAGGCCGACGAGATGATCGCGGCCGCGAGGGCGGGCGGGGCGGTGCTGGCGGTCGGTCATACCGAGCGATACAACCCGGCGGTGACCGCCGCCCTGCCGCTGGTCGAGGCCCCGCGCTTCATCGAGGTGCATCGCATCGGCGCGTTCTCTCCCCGCAGCCTGGACGTCGACGTCGTCTTCGACCTGATGATTCACGACCTCGACATCGTGCGGACCGCGGTCGGCGAGGAGGTGAACGCGATCGAGGCGGTCGGGGTCCCGGTGCTGACCGGCCATGTCGACATCGCCAACGTGCGGCTGCGGTTCGCGTCCGGGTGCATCGCGAACCTGACGGCGAGCCGAATCAGCCGCGACCGCGTGCGCAAGCTGCGGTTCTTCCAGCCCGACGCGTACATCTCGGTCGACTGCGTGCGACAGGAGGTCGAGACCTGGCGCGTCGGGCGCGCCGCCGACCGGGCGCCGGTCATCGACGGGGAGCGGGTGGAGGTGCCGCCGGGAGAACCCCTCGCGCTCGAGCTGGCCGACTTCGCCGAGGCGGTCTCCCGCGGGACGTCCCCGCGGGTCGACGGGGCCGAGGGGCGGCGGGCGCTCGCCCTCGCCGTGCGGGTGGCGGCGGCCTTCGGCGACGTGCCCGGCATCCACCCGGGCCAGGAGTCTGCGCCGTAGAACGGCGCAGGGTTGGTTGGGCGCCCAGCGGAGCCGCAGGCGACGATGGGCGGGCCAGGTGCGGCACGACGATTGCTTCAGTCGGTTGGGGGAGGGGCCCGGCGCTCGATGCGGCGAAGCGGGACCGGTGGAGAGGGTGACGCGCATGCACGACGATCTGGCTGCGGTGCTCGACAGGGTCGAGGGCGGCCACGCGCTCGACCTTGGGGACTGGCGGGCGCTGACGAGCGGACACGACCTGATCGCGCTGGGCATGGCCGCCGACGCCGCGCGGCGGCGGCGGCACGGAGACCGCACCACCTTCGTGCAGGTGGAGCCGGTGCCGGTCGACGCCCCGGCGCTCGCCGACCCGGTCGCCGCCGACGCCGGGGAGCTGCGGTTGACGGGCCGGCCGGAAACGCCGTCGGCGGCGGTGGCCGCGGTTCGGGCCGTGAGCGGCGGGGCCGGGGGAACGCCCGTCACCGGGTTCGCCTACGGCGACCTCGATGCGCTGTGCGGCCACGACGCGGCCCGGCTGGGCGACCTCCTCCTCGAGCTGCGGGAGGCGGGGCTGGCGCGGTTGACCTCGCTCGCGGCCGACGCGCCGGGTCCGGAAACCGTGGTTGCCGTCCTCGGCGAGAGCGGCCTCGCCGTCTCGAGCCTGACCCTGGGCGGCGCGGCGGGGGACGACGCCTGGCCCCTGCTCGAGCGGGTCAGGTCGTGGGACGGCGTGGGCGGCGTTTGCCGCGCCCTGGCCCCGTTGCCCCCGGTCGAGCCGTCGCCGCCGGCCACCGGCTACGGCGACCTCCGTCAGGTTGCGCTGGCACGGCTCCTGGTTGACAATATCGACTCGATTCAGGTCGACTGGTCGCGCCACGGGCCGAAGCTGGCCCAGGTGGCGTTGACGTTCGGCGCTGACGACGTCGACGCGGTGCCGGCCGGCGCATCGCGCGACCAGGGGTGGCGCCGCTCCCCGCGGGAGGAGATTCGCCGGAACATCACGGCGGCCGGCTTCGTGCCGGTCCCGCGGAACGGCCGTTTCGAGGCACTCCAGTCATGAGCCCAGTTCGCGTCAGCGCCGTCGAGTACCTGAACGCGAGGCCGCTCGTCGAGGGCCTGGGGGACAGGACCGACCTGTTCGATCTCCGCTTCGACGCGCCGGCCCGGTGCGCCCACCATCTCCACGATCGGGCCGCCGACGTCGCGCTGATTCCCTCCATCGAGTACCTCGAGAACCCCGACTACCGCATCGTGCCCGATCTCGCGGTGGCGTCCGAGGGCGAGGTGGCCTCGGTCGCGCTGTTCACCACCCGGCCGGTGACGTCGCTCCGATCCATCGCCGTCGACAGCAACTCCCGGACCGCGGCCACGCTGCTTCGGATCCTGTGCGCCGAGTCGTGGGAGATAGAGCCGAAGCTCGTGAAGCTGCGGCCGGATCTGCCGGTCATGCTCAAGCGGTGCGACGCCGCGATGATCATCGGCGACGCCGCGTTGTTCCTCGAGCACGAGGAGCAGGGCCTGGAGAAGGTCGACCTCGGCGAGGAATGGACGGTGCTGACGTCGCTGCCCTTCGTGTGGGCGGCGTGGGTGGGGCGGCGCGACGCGCTGACGGCCGAGCACGGCCGCGCCCTCGCGGCGGCCCGCGCCCGGGGGGAGCAGGCCGTCGACGACATCGTGGCCCGCCACTGCCCCGACGACGAGGAGCAGCGGGCGATCGGCCGGCGCTATCTCCGTGAGAACGTGTCGTTCGGCCTCGACGAGCGGGCGCAGGACGGCCTCCGGAAGTTCTACGAGTACGCGTACGAGCAGCGGCTCGTCCAGGTGCAGCGGGACGTCCGCTTCTACGAGTGGCCGGCGGCATGAGCATCGCGTCGATCGCGGAACGGGTGCGCGAGGGCCGCCGGCTCGACGGCCGCGACGCGCTGCGGCTCTACACCGGGGCGTCGACGGCGCTGCTCGGGCGCCTCGCCGACGGCATCCGGGCCCGCAAGCATCCCTCCGGCGTGGTGACCTACATCATCGACCGGAACGTGAACTACACCAACGTGTGCGTGGCCCGGTGCAACTTCTGCGCGTTCTATCGCCCCGCGGGGTCCCCCGAGGGCTACGTGCTGGGCTTCGACGAGCTGTTCCGGAAGATCGACGAGACCCGCGCGGTCGGGGGAGAGCAGCTCCTGCTGCAGGGCGGGCACAACCCCGACCTCCCCCTCGAGTGGTACGAGGACCTGTTCTCGGCGGTCAAGGCCCGGTATCCCGACTTCAAGCTCCACGCCCTGTCTCCGCCCGAGATCCTGCACCTGTCGAGGCTGTCGCAGGAGCCGGTGGCGGAGGTCGTTCGCCGGCTGGTGGCGGCCGGGCTCGACAGCGTTCCCGGCGGGGGCGCCGAGATTCTCGTCGACCGCGTCCGCCGCGAGCTGAACTGCTACTCCAAGGCCACCGCCGACGAGTGGCTCTCGGTGATGCGGCACGTGCACGAGGCCGGCCTGCGGTCGACGGCGACCATGATGTACGGCAGCGTCGACACCCCCGCCGAGCGGGTCGAGCACCTCTGCCGCCTGCGCGAGCTGCAGGACGAGACCGGCGGGTTCACCGCCTTCATCACCTGGAGCTATCAGCCCGCCAACACCGAGCTGTCGGGGGTGGAGGCGACGGGCATCGATTACCTGCGGACCCTCGCGCTCTCGCGCATCGTCCTCGACAACTTCGACAACCTGCAGGCGTCGTGGGTGACCCAGGGCGGCAAGGTCGGCCAGTTGAGCCTCGCCTTCGGCGCCAACGACATGGGCAGCGTGATGATCGAGGAGAACGTGGTCCGCGCCGCCGGGGCCGAGTACTGCATGGACGAGGCCGAGATCGTGCGGAACGTCGAGGACGCCGGCTTCGTGCCGAAGCGGCGCAACATGACCTACGACGTCCTCGGCGATCCTCTCTGCCGCCGCCGGGCGATACCCCGGCGCACGACGCTCGCGGTGGCCCGCGCGGCCGGCGACGTCTCCGTGCCCGACGAGCTGTCCCGGTACCCGGCGCGCAGCCGCCCCGGCCGGGAGCAGCGGGCGGCGTCGGGCCCGCGTCCGGCCTGACCCGCGCCGCGCCGGCCCTTGTTCCCGAACGCGGACCGCGGCGTTCGACCGTCAGGCGTCCGGCCGCGCGCGGCGAGGAGCGGCGGGCGGCGTCCGGCTCGCGGCCGGCCCGACTCCCGCGCCGCGCCGGTCTCCCGGTTCCCGAAGACGAACCGCGGCGTCGCCGTGAGGCGTCCGGCTGTGCGCGGTGCCGCCGGGCAGCCCCCGGAGTGGAACCGCAGGGGTTCGCGCCGGCGAAGCTCCCGCGTGACCCACGGGGTCGCGCTCCCGCATGAAGCGCTACATCGCCGACTGGGTGCTGCCGATCGTGGCGCCCCCGCTGCGCCGGGGGCGGGTAGACGTGCGCGACGGCCGCATAGAGGCGGTCGGGGCGGCCGACGACGCGGCGCCGGGGCCGGTCGTCGACCTGGGGCGCACCGCGGTCCTGCCGGCCCTCGTCAACGCCCACACCCACCTGGAGCTGTCGGGGTTGCGGGGCGCGGTGCCGCCCGCCGCGTCGATGCCCGAGTGGGTCGACCGCCTCCTCGAGCGCCGGGCGGCGGCGGGGGCGCCGGATCCGGACGCGATGCGCCGCGCCGTCGCCGAGGCGCGGGCGTCGGGCACGGGGCTGCTGGGGGATATCGGCAACACCACGGCGGCGGCGCCGATCCTGGCCGAGGCCGGCATGCCGGCGCGCCTCTTCCGGGAGGTCCTCGCGTTTCCCGACGCCGCGGCGGACGCCGCGGTGGACGCCGCGGCGGACGACCTCCTCTCGCTCGCGAAGGCCGGCGAGCTGCGGGTGGGGCTGGCCGCGCACGCCCCCTACTCGGTCGGCCCCGGCGCGTTCGCGGCCCTCGACGCGGCGGCCCGGCGGCGCTTCGACGGCCCCCGGTCCGTCCACCTCGCGGAGTCCCCGGAAGAGCTCGAGTTCCTGCGCACCGGGCAGGGCCCCTGGCGCCGGCTGCTCGAACGGATCGGGCGCTGGGACGCCGCCTGGGACCCACCCGGCTGCGGGCCGGTGGAGTACCTCGACCGGCTGGGCTGGCTGCGCGAGGGGCTGGTGGCGGTCCACGGCGTGCAGCTCACCGACCCGGAGCTGCGCCGGTTGGCCGAACGGGGCGCGTTCCTGGTGACCTGCCCGCGCAGCAACGCCTGGACGGGGGTGGGCCACCCGCCCATCGACCGGTTCCTGCGGGCGGGCGTGCGGCTCGCGGTCGGCACCGACAGCCTCGCCAGCGTCCCCGACCTCAACCTCTTCAGCGAGCTCGCCCTGATGCGCCGCCTCGCCCCTTCGGCGCCGGCCCGCCGCCTGCTCGCGTGCGCCACGCTCCAAGGGGCCGAGGCGCTCGGGTTCGACGACGAGCTCGGGGCCGTCGCGCCCGGCCTCCGCGCCGACCTCATCGGGGTGCGCGTTCCCCCCGGCGTGGGCGATGTGGAAGAATATCTCCTGCGCGGGGTCACGCCGGACCGCGTCGTGAGGCTCGACGGCCTCCCGCGCTGACGACGCCGCGCCCTCGTGCGCGTCCGGCGGGCGTCCCCCGCGTGCCAGGCGGCTCGACATGACGGCTTCGGCCATCGGCTACATCCGATCGTGCTTCTCGCTGGTGCGGTTCGGCCACTCGGTCTTCGCGATCCCGTTCGCCCTCGTCGGCGCCCTTCTCGCGGCCGAGCAGCATCCGTTGACCCTCGCCCGCGTGGGCTGGATCGTCGCCGCGATGGTGACCGCCCGCACCGCCGCGATGGGGTTCAACCGGCTCGTCGACGCGCGTTACGACGCCCTGAACCCGAGGACCGCCAACCGCGAGCTGCCGCGCGGGGTGCTCTCGCGCCGGGACGCCATCGGGCTGGTGACGGTGTCCTCGCTCGCCTTCGTCCTCGTGACGACGCAGCTCGGGTGGATCTGCCTCGTGCTGTCGCCCCTCGCTCTGGCCATCGTGTTCTGGTACTCGCTGGCGAAGCGCTTCACGACCTGGACCCAGATGTATCTGGGCCTGGCCCTCGCCGTCGCCCCGGTCGGCGGCTGGCTGGCCGCGGGCGGGGGCGCCGGATGGGCGCCCTGGCTGCTGGCCCTGGCCGTCGGCACCTGGGTCGCCGGGTTCGACATCCTGTACGCCTGCCAGGACCTGGAGTTCGATCGCGCGAACGGCCTGCGCTCCATTCCCGTCCGCTTCGGCGTGGGCCGGTCGCTGGTGATGGCCCGCTGGCTGCACGCCGGGACGGTGGCGACGATGGCCGCGGTGGCCCTGGCCGCCCCCCTCGGCGGCTGGTACCTCGCGGGGGTCGGCGGGGTCGCGGCGCTGCTCGCGTGGGAGCAGTCGCTCGTTCGGGCCGACGACCTGTCGCGGGTGAAGCAGGCCTTCGACCTGAACGGGTACGTCGGTCTCTTCTACCTGGCCGCGACGGCCGGGGCCCTCCATGCCGGATGATCGCGGGCGTTGCGTCTCGGTGGGCGTCACCGGGGCGAGCGGGGCCCTGTACGCGGTGCGCACCGTCGCGGCCCTCCTCGCGGGCGGCTTCCGGGTCGAGCTGGTGGTGTCGGACTTCGGCCGCCGCCTGCTCCGCGACGAGCTCGGCGAGGCCGCCTCGTGCGACCGGCTGCTCGATTACCTGGCCGACCGCTACGGCGGGGACGTGCAGGCCGGCACCCTCGTCGTCCACAGCAACCGCAACCTCGGCGCGTCGATCGCCAGCGGCAGCTATGCCTGCGGGGGGATGGCCATCGTGCCCTGCTCCATGAAGACCCTGGCCGGGGTGGCGCACGGGCTCTCGCGGAGCCTCATCGAACGCGCCGCCGACGTCATGCTCAAGGAGCGCCGCCCCCTCGTGATCGTGCCCCGCGAGACCCCCATGAGCCTCCCGCAGTTGCGCAACCTCGTGGCCTCGGCCGAGGCGGGCGCCACGGTGCTGCCCGCGATGCCGGCGTTCTACCAGGGGCCCCGGACCCTCGACGACCTCGCCGACTTCATGGCCGGGAAGATCCTCGACGCGCTGGGCGTATCGCACGCCCTCTATCCCCCGTGGACGGGATGACGGGGCACTCGGCGCGGCGGCCGGCCGGAGACGGGGAGCCTCCGCTCGACAAGACCCCGGGACGCATCGCGGGGATGTTCGATGCCATCGCGCACCGCTACGACCGCCTGAACCACCTGCTGAGCGCGGGGCTCGACCGGAGGTGGCGGCGGCAGGCGGTCGCGGCGGTCGCGGCGCCGGCCGGGGCCCGGATCATCGACGTGTGCACCGGCACCGCGGATCTCGCGATCGCCGCGTGCCGCGGGGGTGCGCCGCCCCGGGCGGTGCTCGGGGTCGACTTCGCGGGCGCGATGCTCGACATCGGGCTCCGCAAGGTGCGGGGGGCCGGGCTCGGCGGACGGGTGCGGCTGGTCCGGGGCGACGCCTGCCGGCTGCCCTGCGGGCCGGCGACGATGGACGCGGCGACCATCGGGTTCGGCATCCGGAACGTGGTCGATCCGGCGCAGGCGGTGCGGGAGGTCGCCCGCGTCCTCAAGCCGGGCGGCCGACTGGCGATCCTGGAGTTCGGGGAGCCGCGCCTGCCCCTGATCCGGGGGGCGTACCTGTGGTACTTCCGGCACGTGCTGCCCCGCATCGGGCGGTGGCTGTCGCGGCACGCCGACGCGTACGCCTATCTGCCTGCCTCGGTCCATGCCTTCCTCGGGCCGGACGCGCTGGCCGCGGTGCTGCGCGACTGCGGCTTCGACGACGTCCGCGTCGACCGCCTCGCCCTCGGCGTCGTCCATCTCTACGTGGCCCGCAAGCCGATGCGGCCTCGACGGGGAATCATGAACCCCTGGTCGGCGCGGCCGGCCACGAGACCGAGAAGGTCGACATGGAGAAAGGAACGGGGTCCGGCGCAGGCGTTCCGTGGTCCACACTCGGACGTCCGCGGGACGCGAGACCTTCCCTTGACACACAACGATTCATAGCTTAAACGTAGTATATGAAGACTATCGCTTCGCGGACGCTGGCCGCGAGCCCCGGGCAGGTGTGGGCCGCGCTCGAGCGAGAGGGCGCCCTCGTGGTCACCAAGGATGGGGTGCCGCGAAGCATCATGGTGCCGACCAGCGACGCCACGCTACTCGAGGACGTTCAGGAGATCGTGTTCGCGCGCGCCCGCAGGGCGGTTCGCGAGATTCGGAATCGCGCCGCCGAAACCGGAGCCGCCGATCTGACGCAAGCCGACATCGAGCGGGAGATCGAGGCGGCCAGGCAGGCACGCAAGCAGAGAGTCCGGCGTGGATGACCGGCCCGTCTGGGTCGTCGACACGAATGTTCTGGTTTCCGGGTTTCTGTCGCCCTTCGGTCCGTCCGGACGGCTGCTCGACATGCTGCAGGCGGGAGGGCTGAGGCTGGCGACCGACGATCGGATCGACGCGGAGTACCGGGACGTCCTCGCCCGCTCCAAGTTCGGCATCGAGCCGGTCCGGCGGGACGCCTTCCTGGCCATCCTTCAGTTTCAGGACCACGTCGCCGCCCTGCCCTGGCCGCACCGTCCGCCTCCGGACAAGGACGACGTCATGTTCCTGGAGGTCGCCTTTCAGACAGCCGCGCGCGTTCTCGTCACCGGAAACGTCAGGCACTTCCCGCCCCGCTGTCGCGGCCCCGTGACGGTCTGGTCGCCGCGCGTGGCGTGGGAGCGCCTGGTTCGCCCGCGGCTCGCCTAGACCAGGGTCGCACCCGGTCAGGGCGCCTTGGGGATCAGCTCGAACGGCACCGTCGCGTGACGGATGCGGCGGCGGTTCCACGTGTAGGTGATCTGCAGGTCTCCGTCCGCGTCCTGAATCATCGCCGGGTACGAGAGCTCGCCGCCGACTCGCGCCCGGCCCTCACGAATCTGACGTGCACCCCTTCTACCGGGGGCGATTGAACGCGGAGTATACTGGGGACCACGCTCCCGTCCCATGTACTTCGACTTCGAGAGCCGCCGCTTCGAGACGCCGACCGTCGAGTCGGCGATGTCCTACCGCGAGTGCGCTCTCCTTTCCCTCTTCACCCACCTGCTCATCGCGCTACTGGTGCTCGTGGGGCCCCGCCTGCCGTTCGTGCAGGAGGCGATGGAGCGGCGGGCCGAGCGGCTCGCGGAGCTCGCGCAGTTGGCCGAGGCCGAGCAGTTGGCGTTGCGCCAGGTCCCCGACGACGCGCCGGCGTTCATCTTCGTCGACACCCTGGTGGATCCGCCGGCGCCCACGCCCCCGCCCGCGGCGGACCTGTCCGACCAGGACCGCGTCGCCCAGTCGCCGACCCAGGCCGAGGACCCGCTGAACGATCTGCCCAATGCCGAGGGGAACACGTTCGAGTTCGTGCAGACCCCGGACCCCGACGAGGGGTTCGACCCGCTGACCTCGCTCGGCGACGATCCGGAGGCGCTCGAGGCGGTCCTGGAAGAGGCGTCGGACGGGGTCGAGGACGGCGCGCCGGACGAGTCGGGGGACGGCGCCGAGCCGGAGCCGGGGGAGGGGGACGGCGCGGCGACGCCGGTGCTCGCCGAGCGACGGGAGTTCCGGCCCGCGGGGGACCGGCCGGGGACGATTCTGAACCGGGCGTTGCGGGGCCTCGACAGCGTCGCGCGCAACCGGACGTTCTACAACCTGCGCGGCCGGACCGATCGCTTCGGCCCCGACATCCAGTTCGAGTCGAAGGGGGTCGACTTCGGCGCCTGGCTCGCGCGGTTCCGTTCCCAGATCTACCGCAACTGGTTCATTCCCTACGCGGCGATGTCGATGTCGGGGAACGTCGTCCTGACCTTCAACGTCCACACGGACGGGACGTTGACGGACCTGGCGGTCGAACGGCCGTCGACGGTCGACGCGTTCACCAACTCCGCCTACAACGCGATTCGCGGATCGAACCCGACCTACCCGCTGCCGCCGGAGTATCCGGACGACAGCGTCTTCTTCACGGTGACGTTCTACTTCAACGAACCGGCGCCGTACCGCTGACCCCGGGATGACCGAGCCGCCCCGACTGACCGGCCGCCAGCAGCTCGGTCTCCTGATCCTGTTGACGGTGGTGCTGGCCATGGCGTTCCTGGGGTGACGTGCGATCGCCGGCGGGACTCGGACGGACGACCGGTGGTGCTCGCCGTCGTCGGACCGACGGCGACGGGGAAGAGCTCGCTGGCGTTGTCGATCGCGGAGCGGGCCGGCGGCGAGATCCTGGGATGCGACTCGACCGCGGTCTATCGCGGCTTCGACATCGGGACCGACAAGGTCCCCGCCGGCCGGCAGCGGGGGATTCCGCATCATCTCGTCGACGTCGTCGATCCCGTCGAGGTGTACTCGGCGGCGCGGTACGGCCGCGACGCGGCCCGCGTGGTGCGCGAGGTGGCGGGCCGCGGCCGGCTGCCGATAGTGGCGGGCGGCACCGGTCTCTACTACCGGGCCCTGACCCGGGGGCTGTTCGAGGGGCCCGGACGCGACGACGGGCTCCGCGCGCGGCTGGCGCGGGTGGCTCGCGGCCGGGGCCGCGGCGCCCTGCACCGGCTGCTCGCGCGTCACGATCCGGCGTCGGCGCAGCGGGTCGGCACGTCGGACGAGAAGCGGCTGATCCGCGCGCTCGAGGTGTTCCTGCTGACGGGCCGGACCCTCACCGACCACTTCGCGGGGACGCGCTCGCCGATCGCGGGTCATGCCGTGGTCGCGGTGGGCCTGCGGTTGCCGATGGCGCAACTGGAGGCCCGCATCGCCGACCGGGTCGACCGGCAGTTGGCAGGAGGCTTGCTTGACGAGATTCGGGGGCTGCTCGCGCGGGGCGTGCCCGAGACCGCGGGGCCGTTCGGGGGGCTCGTGTACCGCCAGGCCCTCGAGCATCTTCGCGGCGAGCGCGACCTGCGCAGCACCCGGGACCTCATCGTCCGCGAGAACCGCCGCTACGCGCGCCGGCAGTTGACGTGGTTCAGAAAGGAGGCGGGGGTGCACTGGATCGGGATGCCGGGCGAGCACCCCGCGGCGTGCGAGGCGGCCGCCGAGCGGCTGGACGCCGCCGTTCGCGACGGGACGGGACGCGTGCTCTCATGATTCGACACGAGCTGGAGGCCCGCGAGGCCGAGTATCTGGCGCCGTACGCGTCGCGAAGCCGGGAGTCCAGGGGGCGGCTCCGGGCCGAGCCCGAGGATCCCATCCGGCCGGCTTTCCAGCGCGACCGCGATCGCATCCTGCACAGCAAGGCGTTTCGCCGGCTCAAGCACAAGACCCAGGTGTTCTTCTCGCCGGCCGGCGACCATTACCGGACTCGCCTCACCCACACGCTCGAGGTGGCCCAGATCGCGCGCACGGTGTCGAAGGTGCTCGGCCTGAACGAGGACCTGACCGAGGCCATCGCGCTCGGACACGACCTCGGCCATGCCCCGTTCGGGCACGTCGGCGAGGCGGTCCTGAGCCGGCTGATGCCGGGAGGGTTCAGCCACCATGGCCACAGCCTGCGAATCGTGGACGTGCTCGAGCGGGACCACCGCGGCCTGAACCTGACGTGGGAGGTCAGGAACGGCATCGCCAAGCACTCGAAGGGCCGGGACGGCGCGCCCCTCGGCATGGAGCCGTCCCGTCGCGCCGCGACCCTCGAAGGCCAGGTCGCGCGCGTCGCGGACATGATTGCCTACGTGAACCACGACATCGACGACGCGGTCCGGGCGGGGGTCATCGAGTCGACCGATCTGCCGGCCGCGCCCCTGGAGCGATTGGGACGGACCTCGTCCGAGCGTATCGGAGCGCTGGTGTCCGACGTGGTGACGGTGACGCGGGCCACGAGGCCCGACGTCGAGCTGCGGATGAGCCCGCCGATCCTCCAGGCGCTCACGGCGCTGCGCGCGTTCCTGTTCGAGGCGGTGTACGAGAACCGGGTGGCCACCGCCGAGATCGCGAAGGCCTCGGGCATCATCGGGGGACTCTGGGAGCGGGTGCGTCAGGCGCCGGACGCGTTCCTCGATCGGCGAACGATGGAGTCCGACGGGATCGATGCGGCGGCGCGGGACTTCATCGCGGGCATGACCGACCGCTTCGCCGTCCACCTGTACAAGCACCTGTTCATCCCGCGACCCTGGGTGACGGGGGCCGCCGGCACGGACGACGCGGGGGCGGAAGGTTCGCGACGAGGGCACTTCCCCGCCAGGGGTGTAACGGGGAGGAAACCTTGAGGTTATAATGCTGGATTCGTCCGGCCCCGGGTCGTGAGCCCGTCGCCACCGTGGTCGGAGTCGATTGAGATGGAGTCGAGGGCAGCCGGGGCGGCGGGGACGGCGACCTCCGCGTTTCTCGATCTGCGGGCCGTCGAGGGACCGCGGATCGACGTCCATCGGCGTTTCCCGGCCGGATCGCTGACCCCGGAGGGTGGCCGACAGTATCGAGTCCCGGGGAGCGTCGCCCTCGATCTGCTGGTTTCGAAGGGAGGAAGCGACTATCGGGTGTCGGGTCGGATCGAGGGTGAGCTGGAGCTCGACTGCGGTCGCTGCCTCCAGCCCTTCCGCCTCGACGTCGGGAGCGACGTGGATCTCCTCTATCTGCCGGCCTCCGAGAACCGCGGGGACGGCGAGGTCCAGATCGAGGAAGAGGACCTGAGCACCGCGTTCTACCGGAACGAGCGGATCGACCTGAGGCACCTCGTTCAGGAGCAGTTCCAGCTCGCGTTGCCCATGAAGCCGCTGTGCCGCGCGGACTGCCGGGGGCTCTGCGCGGTTTGCGGGGGCGACCGGAACACGGTTCCCTGTCAGTGCGCCGAGAAGTGGGAGGACCCCAGGCTGGCCGGATTGAAGCGGCTCCTGAAGCACTAGCGCGACCCGTGGGTCGCGGCGCCGCCCGGCGGTGGCGTCGGGAGCTTCGCCGGCGCGGGACGCCCGCGGACTCGACGCCGCCATCCGGGCGGTTCCGGTCGGCAGCCGGCGCGATGCCGCGGCGCGGGAGAGTTCGAGAATCACATGGCCAATCCGAAACGACGTCACTCCAAGTCACGCACGGCGAAGCGGCGCACGCATCAGAATCTCGGCCCCGTGGTGCTGGGCGAGTGCCCGCAGTGTCACGAGCGCCGGCCGCCGCATCAGGTGTGCCCGTACTGCGGCTTCTACCGGGGGCGCCAGGTGCGGCCGGTCAAGGAGGCCTGACCCGGCCCTGCCGACGGTCGCCGTCGTTCGCCCGTCGTCGAAACCCAGTCGATGATCGCATTCGTCTTTCCGGGCCAGGGTTCGCAGCACGTGGGCATGGGGTTGGCGCTCGCCGACCGGTTCCCCGAGTGCCGCGAGACGTTCGAGCAGGCCGATGCGGCCCTCGGGGTCGGCATCAGCAGGCTCTGTTTCGAGGGGCCGGCCGAGCAGCTCGTGCTGACCGAGCATACCCAGCCGGCGCTGCTCACCGTCTCGACGGCGGCGGCGCGGGCGTTGACGGGCCGGGGGGTGCGGCCCGGCTGGCTGGCCGGCCACAGCCTCGGCGAGTACTCCGCCCACGTGGCGGCGGGAACGCTGTCGTTCGGCGACGCGGTGCGGACGGTGTGCAACCGGGGCCGCTACATGCAGGAGGCGGTGCCGGTGGGCGACGGGGCCATGGCCGCGGTGATGGGGCTCGATGCGCCGCTGGTGGAGCAGGCGTGCCGCGAGGCGGCGGGCGGGCAGGTGGTGAGCCCCGCCAACCTCAATGCCCCCGGCCAGATCGTCATCGCCGGCGCGGCCGAGGCGGTGCGGCGGGCCGGCGACCGCGCCAGGGCGCTCGGGGCGCGGCGCGTTCGCGGGCTGCCGGTCAGCGCCCCCTTTCACTGCGCGTTGATGCGGCCCGCTCGGGACCGGCTCGAACGGGACCTGCGCGCGCTCGTGGTCTCGGACCCGGCCGTCCCCGTCGTGGCCAATCTGGACGCGGAGCCGAAGCGCGACGCCGCCGCCGCGGTGTCCGCCCTGGTCGATCAGGTGACGGCGCCGGTCCGGTGGGAGCAGGTCGTGCGGCGCCTTGCGTCGGAAGGGGTCGACACGTATGTTGAGGTGGGTCCGGGCAACGTGTTGAGCGGCCTCATCAAGCGGATCGACAGGGGCGCGCGCCTGCTGTCGGTCGCGGACCCGGACGGCGTCGACAGGGCGGTGGCGGCCCTGGCGGCGTGACCGGGGGCACCCTGCCCCGACCCCTGGCGGATCGGGTCGCCATCGTGACCGGCGCCTCGCGCGGCATCGGGCGGGCGGCGGCGAGACGGCTCGCGGCGGCCGGGGCGGCGGTGGTGGCGGCGGCGCGCGGCGACCATGCCGACGCGGTCGCCGAGGAGATCCGCGGCGGCGGCGGCAGGTCGGTCGCGGTGAGCGCCGACGTCACCGATCCGCAGCGCATCGACGCCATGGTCCGGACCGCGCTCGACGAGTACGGCCGCGTCGACGTGCTGGTCAACAACGCGGGCATCGCGCGCGATCGGCTCGCGCTCAGGATGTCGCCGGCCGACTGGGACGCGGTGGTCGCCACGAACCTGACGGCGGCGTTCAACTGCGCGCGCGCGGTGTTGCGGCCCATGATTCGGCAACGCGCCGGCCGCATCATCAACGTGGGCTCGGTGGTGGGTCGGATGGGCAATCCCGGACAGGCGAACTACGCGGCGTCCAAGGCGGGCCTGGAGGGGTTCTCGAGGGCGCTGGCGCGGGAGGTCGCCTCGCGCGGGATTACCGTGAACGTGGTGGCCCCCGGCATGATCGACACCGACATGACGGCGAAGCTGAACGAGCCGGCGCAGGCGGCGATGCTCGCGCAGATTCCGATGGGCCGGCTGGGAACGACCGAGGACGTCGCGGGCGCCATCGGTTTTCTGGCGTCCGACGAGGCCGCGTACGTGACGGGGCACGTGCTCGCGGTGAACGGTGGAATGTACATGTAGGAGGCGAGTGAATGGCGGTTGCTGAAAAAGTGAAGGGCATCATCGTGGAGCAGCTCGGTGTCGACGAGGAAGAGGTGACGCCGGACGCGTCGTTCGTGGACGATCTCGGGGCCGACTCGCTCGACACGGTGGAGCTCGTGATGGCGTTCGAAGAAGAGTTCGGCCTCGAGATCCCGGACGAGGACGCGGAGAAGATCACCCGCGTCAAGGAGGCCGTCGAGTACATCGAGGCGCACTCGAAGAAGAAGAAGTAGGGGCGGCCCGGACGGGAGTGACTGTGAGCAGGCGGGTTGTGGTGACGGGCGTCGGCCTCGTGTCGCCGCTCGGTATCGGTACGTCGGCGACCTGGGACGCGCTCTGCGAGGGCCGGAGCGGCATCGGCCCGATCACGAAGTTCGACGCCTCGGGCTATGCGGCGCGCATCGCCGGGGAGGTGCACGGCTTCGATCCGCTCGCCTTCATCACCAGGAAGGACGTCAAGAAGATGGACGTCTTCATCCAGTACGCCATCGCCGCCGCGGACTTCGCGCGCGCCGATGCGCAACTGGAGGTGACGCCGGACATCGCGCCCCGCGTCGGCGTGTACATCGCGTCCGGCATCGGCGGGTTCAGCACCATCGAGCGCGAGCACAAGGCGCTGCTCAAGGGCGGACCGCGCAAGATCTCGCCCTTCTTCATTCCCGCCGCCATCATCAACCTGGCCGCCGGCCAGGTGTCCATCCGCCTCGGGGCGAAGGGACCCAACTCGGCGACCTGCACCGCCTGCTCGGCGTCGGCGCACGCCGTCGGCGACGCCTTCGAGACGATCCTGCGGGGCGACGCCGACGTCATGGTCGCGGGCGGGTCCGAGGCGGCGATCACCCCCATGGGCGTCGGCGGGTTCGCGGCGATGCGCGCCCTGTCGACCCGCAACGACGAGCCGACCCGCGCCTGCCGTCCCTTCGATCGCGAGCGCGACGGGTTCATCATCGGCGAGGGCGCCGGCGTCGTCATCCTCGAGGAGCGCGAGCGGGCCCTGGCGCGCGGGGCGCCGGTGTACGCGGAGCTCGTCGGCTATGGCATGTCCGCCGACGCCCATCACGTCACCGCCCCGGCCGAGGACGGGGACGGCGCGTTCCGCGTGATGAAGGCGGCGGTCGAGCAGGCGGGCATCGCGCCGGACGCGGTCGACTACATCAACGCGCACGGCACCTCCACGCCGTTCAACGACCGCATCGAGACGCTGGCCATCAAGCGGTGCTTCGGGGACCACGCCTACGACCTCGCGGTCTCGTCGACGAAGTCGATGACCGGTCACCTGCTCGGGGCGGCGGGCGGGGTGGAAGCCGGGATCATGGCGTTGACGCTGCGCGAGCAGATTCTCCCGCCGACGATCAACCTCGAGAACGCCGACCCCGACTGCGACCTCGACTACGTCCCCAACGTGAAGCGGCCGGCGTCGCTGGAGTACGGCCTGTCGAACTCGTTCGGGTTCGGCGGCACCAACGCCTCGCTGCTGTTTCGACGCCACCAGGAGTCAGCGCCGTAGGACGAGGTGGTGATGCGGCGGACCGCCGCCGCGCGATGACGAGGAAGGGAATGAAGATCGCCGTCTGCGTGAAGCAGGTCGTGACCCGCGAGTGGCCGTTGCGGGTGGACGAGGCCCGCACCTGGGTCCAGGACCGGGACGCCAGCTTCGAGATGAACGAGCCCGACGCCTATGCCCTCGAGGAGGCCCTGCGCCTGAAGGAGCAGCACGGCGGCGAGGTGGTGGTCTGCTCCGCCGGCCCCGCGCGGACGGCCCAGGTGGTCCGGGAAGCCCTGGCCCGCGGGGCGGACCGGGCGATCCGGGTCGAGGGAGACGGCCTCGCCGCCGCCGACGCGTCCATGGTCGCCGGGGCCCTCGCCGCCGCCGTCCGCGACGAACGGTTCGACCTGGTGCTGACCGGCCTGCAGTCGGACGACCAGGGGTTCGCCCAGACCGGGGTCGTCCTCGCCGAGCTGCTCGGCATCTCCCACGCCACCATCATCATGGAGGTGCAGGTGGCCGACGGGCGCCTGCGGGTGAAGCGCGAGCTCGAAGGCGGCTGGTTCCAGTGGGTCTCGATGCCCACGCCGGCCCTGCTGACGATACAGAGCGGCATCAACCAGCTTCGCTACGCCACCCTGAAGGGCATCATGGCCGCGAAGCGGAAGGAGGTCCGCGTGGTCGAGGCGGCCGCCGACCTCGCGCCGAGTCAGGAGATTCTCGAGATTCGGGTGCCCGAGAAGACGAAGCAGACGCGGATGATCGACGGATCGCCGGCCGACGCGGCGGCGGAGCTGGTCAAGGCGCTGCGCGAAGAGGCGCGGGTGATCTGACCCCCGACCCGGAGTGAGCGTACCGACATGGTGCTGGTGATCGCGGAGCAACGAGACGGCGTCCTGAACAACGCGAGCTGGGAGGCGCTGGTCGCCGCCCAGCAGATCGGCCGGCCGGTGCGGGTCGCCGTCGCCGGCGGGGAGCCGGGCGCGGTGGCGGCCGAGCTGGCCGCGGCCGAGGTCGAGTCGGTGCTCGCCGTCGGCCACCCCGAGCTCGCGGCGTACACCCCCGACGGCTTCGTGGCCGCGTTCGCGACGGTGGTGGCCGACGCCGCCCCCGATCTGGTATTCCTGGCCCATACCTATCAGACCCGCGAGTTCGCCCCCCGGCTCGCGGCCCGGCTCGGCCGCTCGTTCATCGCCGACTGCGTCGGGATCAGGCCGCGAGACGACCGCCTCGCGTTCGTGCGTCCGATGTTCCAGGGGAAGTTCGTGGCCGACGTCGCGCCCACCGGCCCCGCGCCGCACTTCGTCAGCTTCCAGATCGGCGCGTTCCGGCCCGACGCCCTCAAGCGGGGGGCGGCGCCGGCGCCGGTGCGGGAGCTCGCGGCGACCCTGGAGCCCGGCACGATCCGGCAGTCGGTGGAGCCGCCGTTCCAGGAGGCGAAGCAGGCCGTCGATCTCACCCAGGCCGAGCGCATCGTGGCGGTCGGGCGCGGCATCAAGGGCCAGGAGCACCTGAGCCTCGTCGAGTCCCTCGCGACCGCCCTCGGGGCCGAGGTCGCGGCGTCGCGGCCCATCTGCGACTCCGGCTGGCTGCCGATGGACCGCCAGATCGGCAGCTCGGGCCAGACCGTCGCCCCCAGGCTCTATCTCGCCCTCGGCATCTCCGGCGCCATCCAGCACCTGGTGGGCATGAAGGGCTCCCGCACCATCGTGGCCGTGAACAAGGACGCCGAGGCGCCCATCTTCGAGGTCGCCGACTACGGCATCGTCGGCGACCTGTTCGACGTGGTCCCCGCGATAATCGCCGCCCTCGACGCCTGATGGAGCGCGAAACCCTCGACGTCGACGTGCTGATCGTCGGCGGCGGCCCGGCCGGCCTGTCCGCCGCCATCCGCCTCGCCGCCCTGCAGCGGCAGGAGGGCGGGGAGCCCCTCGCGGTCGCGGTGCTCGAGAAGTCGCGCCAGAGCGGCTCGCACATGCTGTCGGGGGCGGTGCTCGACCCGTCGGGCCTCGACGCCCTGATGCCGGACTGGAAGGAGCGGGGGGCGCCGGTCGAGACACCGGTGCGGGAGGACCGCATCTACTACCTGACCGCGAGGTCGCGGCTCCGGGCGCCCATCACGCCGCCGCCCCTGCGCAACCACGGGAACTACGTCATCTCCCTCAACCGCTTCGTCCGCTGGCTCGCCGAGCAGGCGGAGGCGGCGGGCGTCGACGTCTTCACGGGGTTCGCGGGCACGGCGGTGCTGCACGAGGGAGACCGGGTGGTCGGGGTCAGGACCGGCGACCGCGGCCTCGACAAGGAGGGCCGGCCGAAGGGGGCCTTCGAGCCGGGGGTCGACATCAGGGCCGCCGTCACCATCTTCGCCGACGGCGTCCGGGGCAACCTCACCAAGCGCCTCGTGCGCCGGCACGGGCTCGACGTGGCGGCGCCGCAGACCTACGCCATCGGCATCAAGGAGCTCTGGCACGTTCCGCCGGAACGCGAGGCGCCGGGCACGGTCATGCACACGCTCGGGTACCCGCTGCGCCACGAGGAGTTCGGCGGCGGCTTCATCTACGTGCTGCCGGAGGGGCGCGTGGCGATCGGGCTGGTGGTGGGGCTCGACTACCGGGACCCGCGCTTCGATCCCCACATGGCGTTCCAGCGGTTCAAGCAGCACCCCCTCGTGGCCGGCCTCCTCGCCGGCGGCGAGATGACGCGCTACGGCGCGAAGGCGCTGCCCGAGGGGGGCTGGTACGCCATTCCGAGGTGCCACCTCGACGGGGCCCTGATCGTCGGCGACGCCGCGGGGTTCCTCAACTCGATGCGGCTGAAGGGCATCCACCTCGCGATGCAGAGCGGCATCCACGCCGCCGACGCCGCCTTCGCGGCGGTGCGGGCCGGCGACGTGTCGGCCGCGAGGCTCGTCCGGTACCGCGAGCTCATCAACCACGGCGGCATCCGGAGAGAGCTGTATCCGGTCCGCAACGTCCATCAGGCGTTCGGGGCGGGGCTGGCCGCGGGAACCGCCGTCGCGGGGCTGGCGTGGCTGACCGACGGCCGCTGGCCGGCGCGGCCGCTGTCGAGCGAGCCCGGCCACGAGCGGCTGGCGTCGCTGTCGGGCTACTATCCCGGCGGCCTCGCCGATCCCGATACGCCGAGCAACGCCGTCAAGGTGGACCGCGCGCTGACCTTCGACAAGCTCACCAACGTGCACTACTCGGGGACCCGCCACGACGAGGACCAGCCGGTCCATCTCCTCGTGCGGGACACCGACGTCTGCCGCACCCGCTGCCGCGAGGAGTACGGCAACCCGTGCGTGCGCTTCTGCCCCGCCAACGTCTACGAGATGGTCGACGACGGGACCGGGAACGGCCGCCGGCTGCAGATCAACGCGTCGAACTGCGTCCACTGCAAGACCTGCGACATCATGGACCCCTACCAGATCATCGACTGGGTGCCGCCCGAGGGCGGCGGCGGCCCCGAGTACGAAGGGATGTAGCGTGGGCGCCGGCCCGGGCGCGGCGCCCTCTTCCCTCACTCCCTGGCAGCTCGCTCAGGCCCGCGCGATCGCGGCGGTCGGGGCGCCGCTCATCGGCGGGCTCGGCCGGACCCTCCGCTGGCGCGTCGAGGGCATGGAGCACTACGAGGCCATCGTGGCGCGGGGGCGCCAGCCCGTCTTCGCGTTCTGGCACGGACGCATTCTGCCTGCGACGTACTTCTGGCGCGGCCGCGGCATCGTGGTCATGATCAGCCGGAACTTCGACGGCGAGTGGATCGCCCGCATCATCCGGCGCTTCGGCTACGGCGCCGCGCGCGGCTCGACCTCCCGCGGCGCCCGGCGGGCGCTGATCCAGCTCAAGCGGGACGTCGCGGCGGGCCGCCCCGCCGGGTTCGCCGTCGACGGCCCGCGCGGCCCGGCGCGCCGCGTCCAGCCCGGCGCGGTGTGGCTCGCCGGAGTGACCGGCCACCCCATCCTGCCGTTCCACATCGAGGCCGAGCGCCACTGGTCGGCGTCGAGCTGGGACCGGACCCAGGTTCCCCGGCCGTTCAGCACCATGGCGGTGGCCATCGGCGCCCCGTTCGACGTGCCCGATCCCTCGGAGGACGGCGTGGTCGAGGCGCATCGGTCCCGTCTCGAGCAGGAGCTCGCGGCGCTGGTCGACCGTGCGGCGGCGATGCTGCGCGCGTAGTCGGGCGATGCAACCCGGCTTCAGTCCCGCGGGCCGTTCGGCGGCTGCGCGCCGTGCCAGACGGCGACGACCCATACGACGGGGTCTCGGACCCGGTAGAAGAAGCGATAGGGGCGCACGATGACCTCTCGGTAGGGCAGATCCGGAAACTCGGGCACCACCCGGCCTGACTCCGGGAAACGCTCCAGTCTGCGCAGGACCGTCTCTGCCCGTTGGCGGAACGTCGCAGCGGCACGTGGGCTGTCGCGGCGGATGTAGGAGAGAGCAGCGAGGAACTGCTTGCGCCCGGTGGGGGTGAAACGGACCTTCACGAATGATCGGCCGCGAGGGCTGCGTCCGCTTCGGCCAGCACCTCATCCAGGTCATGTCCGGCGCCGGTCGTGATCTCCTGCTCGCCCCGCACCAGGAGTCGAAGCAGCTCGCGCTCCCGCTCGCCTCGCTCATAGGCCGCGACGCTGAGCATGACCGCCGCGCTACGCCCGCGTTGGGTGATCACCAGGGGTCGCGTCGAAGACTGCAAGCGGCTCAGCACCGCGGCGGTGTCCTGGCGCAGATCCTTGACGGGGATGATCTCCGGAATCCGACCCACGGTGCCGTCTCCAACAGTGTCTTCGAGCGTACGACAGAAGGACTTGATCGCGTTCTTCAAAGAGTACCGCGTTGATGACCGCCGCGCAAGCCGGTCCGGCGTCAGGAAGGTGGCGGCCGGCAGACGAAGCTTGCCGCGTCGTCGATATCCCCGGCGCCGGTGTAGCGGGCGATCTCGGGATAGGGGCAGACCGGCCGCGTCATCAGCACGTCGCCGTCGCGGTCGACGCGGCGGCCGACGAGGCGGTCGGGGGCCTCGCCGGTCTCGACCCACGCCACCAGGTCCGGCAGCGCGTCGATGGTGTTGACGCCCCGCCCCCCCGCGCAGTGGAACATGCCGGGGACCATGAACAGCCGGTAGAAGTCGGCGGCGTCGGGGGTCTCGGCCAGCACGTCCTCGTAGTAGTTCACCGCCATGAGGGGGTTGAGGGCGGTGTCCGACCAGCCGTGATAGGTGATCATCCGGCCGCCGGCGTCGCGGAACCGGGTGAGGTCGGGGTCGGTGGCGTCGAGGATGCCGCGGATGGCGTCCATCCGGTAGGGGTCCTCGTCGAAGTCGAACTGCTCCAGCGACCAGTCGGGGTCGTCCCGCCGGAACGCCATGTAGCGCATGAAGGTGACCCCGAAGAGCTCGAGGCGGGGCGTTCCTCCCGCCGGGTCCACGAACCAGCCGCCCCACCCGCTCGTCCGCGCCGCGGGCGAGCCGAGGGGGTCGCCGAGTTCGGCCCCCAGCGGCTGACCGGGGAAGTACGGCTCGCCGCGGCTGACGACGCCGCCGTAGATCTTCGCCAGCGTCTCGCTCTGTCCCTCGGTGAGGCAGTCGACGCGGTCCCCCTCCTCGCACCGCGGATAGTCCGTCCGGGGGTCGAAGCGGCACTGCCGGGGATCGTCGATGAGGCCGTCCTCGAGGCCGTCGAGGCCGTCGCACGCGGCGTAGATCGCCTCGCCGACTCGCGCGATCTTCTCCAGCCCCATCGGGTGCTCGCGCATCGCCCGCGCGAACCACACCCCGCCGATCTGGGTGTTGGTGAAGTCGAGCACCGGCGCGCCGGCGACGATGCCGTCGAAGTCGTCGGGGAAGCGCTGGGCCGACATCAGGCCCTGCCGCCCGCCGGTCGAGCAGCCGAGCCAGTAGTCGTAGTCGGCGGGCCGGCCGTAGTACTCGCCGATGATGGCCTTGACCTCGACCGCGGTGAGGTGGACGGCGCGGTAGGCGTAGTCGATCTCGCCGTCCCGGTTGTCGTGGGCGAAGGTGGCGAGGGGAAAGCGGGCCGCGTCGTGGCCGGTGTCGGTCGACGCCGTGACCCAGCCCTCGTCGCGCAACGGGTCGGCGCGTCCCTTCACCGGCTGCTGGCCGGCGTAGCCGCCGCCGCCCCGCATGACGAACCGCCCGTTCCAGTTCGTCGGCAGGCTCGCGGCGAAGCGGATGTTGGGACGGATCATCGCGTCGACCCAGCAGTACTCCGTGTCGGCGCCGGTGTTCATGAGCTCGGCGTCCATGACGCTGACGTCGAAGTCGGTGCGCGACAGGAAGTCGGCGCATGCGTGCGGGACGGAGGTCGTCGCCGCGGGGGGAGCGGTGCCGCAGCCGAGGCCGGCCGCGGCAAGGGCGAGAAACACGAAGAGGCTCGCGCGCATCCTGCCCGGGCGCCGGCGCTGCGGCAGGGCGCTGCCTGGTGCCGGGAGGCGGCGATTCTCCGGCAGGATTGGTCGGCCGGAAATCGGAGCCGCGGACGACGACTTCGGGTCCAGGGTCATGTTGACTCGGGCCGCGAGGGCCGCGGTCGCGTCCGTCGGCCTCGCGGGTCCGGCGCCGGCTGGGTGACGGTCACGGGCCGGGCGGCCTGCGGCGGCGTTCGCAGGCGTCCCGCACGAAGGCCTCGACCCGGGCGAACTCCGGCTCGGCGGGAATCACGTCCGGCAGGCCCGGCAGGTCCGCGCGCGCGTCGAGATAGGCTATCGACGGCTTTCCGTAGAGTACAGCCAGCTTCGCCTCGCTCGCGGTCCCGGCCGAGCCCGGCAGGAAGATCAGGACGTCGGACGACAGGACGTTCACGTGGTTGCGCGACCGGTCGTCGCCGCCCCGCTCCCCGAGGCTGTCGAGATGCGTGCCGATTACGATTTCGACCCACGGGTTCGGGTAGCCCGGGGGCGGTCGGCCCGCGGGGCCGTCGGTGCCGCGGCCGCGGCTCGCCGGCAGGACGCCGATGGCGACGCCGCGGCGGTCCGGCACGCCGGCGAACGCCTCGGTGACCGCTGCCATCACCCCCGGGCCGCCGCCCGTCAGCAGGTGATAGCCGGCGCGGGCGATCCACTGCCCGACGCGCCGCGACCGTTCCGCATGCGGCTCGCTGCTCGCGCCCATGACGCCGACGACGGGTCGCCGCGCTGGCGATATCATCGAAGCGGACAACTGTTGCACAACCTGGCGGCGCGTGACAGGACCCCGCGCAACACCCACACCGGTGAGCGGCGGACGACGAACGGCGGCCCTCGGCGAGGAGAACATCCTCCACGCACATCGTCCACGCAATCGGCATCATGCCCTGCACGCCCGCCGCATGCAATACCCGGTCGAGCAGCGTCACCGGCGCTGTCGCCCTCGGCGTCCGTCACGGTCACGCCGAGAGCGGCGCCGACATCACCGTGTCCGGCGTGAAGATCGACGCCTCCTCGATCCGGTCTCCGGCGCCGCGCTTCAGCCACAGCGCGAGGTGCACCTGACGGCCGTGCCGGAACGGGACGCGTTGCGCCTTGCGGCGCAGCTCGGCGAGCAGCGTTGCGGGGTCGGCGCGGTCCGACCACTTGGCTTCGCCGAGCAGCAGGTGGCGCCGGTCGGACGACTCGGCCACGACGTCGATCTCCAGCGGCGTGCCGCCGGCGTCCCGGCCCCACCAGCGCGAGGCCGGGCTCCAGCGGACGCCGGCCGTCGTCAGGCGCGGCGCCGAACGTCGTGCCAGCCACTCCCAGACCTCGGCCACGTGGCCGGGGAGCCGGGCGAGCACGTCGGCCTGGACGGCGTCGATCAGGTCGAGCGCGAGGCGGGACCGGTTCGGCGCGACGAACCGGTACCAGAACAGCAGGAACGGGTCGTTCAGCCGGTACAGGCTGCGCCGCGTCGATCGGACGCTCTCGCCGAAGGGCACCTCCCGCCGCACGTAGCCCAGGTCGATCAGGCGGCTCAGGGGACGGCTCAGGTTGGTGGCCGACTGGCCGACGCGGCTCGCGAGCTCGCTCAGGCGGTGGCACCCGGCGCCGATCAGGCCGAGGAGCGAGTTGGCCTGGACGGCGCTGCGCATGTCGTCGAGCAGGAGACGCGACGGTTCGCCGTGAAGCACGCCGTTGCGGTCGAGGACGAGCGCGGCCACGGCCTCCGACGTCGACGGGTAGTCGGCGGCGAGCTCCCAGTTGCGCGGCAGGCCGCCCCAGACCGAATAGGCGACG
Source organism: Vicinamibacterales bacterium (assembly GCA_965215105.1). GTDB lineage: Bacteria > Acidobacteriota > Vicinamibacteria > Vicinamibacterales > UBA8438 > JAJEEA01. Next base: position 1,572,806 of record OZ244051.1, on the reverse strand, counting down.
ACGCTGTCCTCCGCGCCGAGCGCCAGCGCGTCGGGCAGCGCCTCCGGCGGCATGGGCGCGACCTCGACGATCTCCGCGGCGCGGCCGTACAGCGGCGCCGTCTCGTCCAGCACGAGGCCGTGCATCATGCGCTGGGACGACCCGCACGCCACGAGGCGGAGAGGCCGTTCCCCGGGGCGGTCGACGATTCGCTGAACGATGCTGGGAAGCCCGGGGGAGACCTGCACCAGATAGGGCAGCTCGTCCAGCACCAGCCAGGCGTCCCGGGGGGCGCGCATGCGCCAGGTGTCCAGGGCGGCCCCCCAGTCGTCGTACGAGGCGGCGGCGAACGTCGGTACCACGCGCTCCGCCTCGACCGCGAGGGCCCGGCGCTGAAGGCTGGCGTCGCTGAGGTCGGCCAGGTAGTACGCGTGCCGGTGGCCGCGCAGCGCCTCCTGCAGAAGCCGCGACTTGCCGCACCGCCGTCGCCCGTAGACGACAATCAGCGAGTCGTCCGGCCGGGAGAGAGCGCGTCGCAGGCGCGCGAGCTCGCGAACACGGTCGAGGAACGGAAGCCGCACGGCACAGATTATGCTATCTAAACATTATGTTTGTAAATCATATTGTCTCGCAGGCACATCTTGCGGGCGCCGGACTCGTGAGCCATCATGCACCAGCCTGCGCACGGGCTTCCGCCACGGGCTCCTGGAACAGGAGGACGACATGGTCCAGCGAGGATGCGCCGCACTGATCCTGATCGCCGTCGCGCTGGCCCCCGCGCCGGCGGGCGGCCAGCCCCCATCCGCGGAACCGGCTGCGACGGCCGCCCCCCGGACCCCCTGGGGCGACCCCGACCTGCAGGGGCAGTGGAACAGCCAGACCTCGACCCCGCTCGAGCGGCCGGCCGAAGGGCCGCTCTCGGGACGGGAGACGCTGCCTCTCGATGAGGCGCAGACAATCGAGGCGACCAACCGGGCCAACTTCGATCTGCCGCCGCCCGAGGGCAGCGTGGGCAACTACAACGCATTCTGGCGGGACGTCGGTCGGGCCCTGCCCCGGACGTCGCTCATCGTCGACCCGCCGGCCGGGCGCATTCCCCCGCTGTCGGCGGAAGGCCGCGCGAGAATCGAGGCCGAGCGCGCCGAGCGCAGCACGCGGGGACCGTCCAACTCGCCCGACACCTACACCGACCTCAGCCCCTGGACCCGCTGCATCTCGCGCGGGTGGAACGGCATCGGGAGCTGGTACAGCAGCAACTACCAGATCTTCCAGACGCCCGGCTACGTCGTCGTCTTCCAGGAGCTCATCCACGAGCCGCGCATCATCCCCCTCGACGGGCGGCCGCACCTGCCCGCGTCCGTCACCCAGTGGATGGGGGATTCGCGCGGCCACTGGGAGGGGGACACTCTCGTCGTCGAGACCACCAACTTCGACCCCAAGACCAGCTACCAGGGCTCGCGCGACACCCTGCACCTGACCGAACGCTACACGCGCGTCGACGCCGACACCATCGACTACCGGTTCACCGTCGACGACCCCCTGACCTTCACCCGGCCCTGGACCGTGTCTCGGCCCATGACCCGGATCTCGGGCCGCGTCTCGATCTTCGAGTACGCGTGCCACGAGGGCAACTACTCGATGGCCGGCATCCTCGCCGGCGCCCGCGCGGAGGAGCACGCGGCCGGGTCGACGGCGCCGAGGTGACCGAGGCGGTGGCAGCCGCCAAGCGATCGAGGCGGTGGCTCCAGAGGTGATCCGCTGCCCATAATGGGGTAGAATGCGCCGGATCGGACAACCCGCACCCTGGAGGCCCGGATGACGGGAGGCCTGGAACGGATGCTGTCGCGTCGGCTCGCGCGTGGCGCTTTGGTCTGTTTCTCGGGCCTTGCCCTGCCTCTCGCCGCGGCGGAGGCCCAGCCGCCGTCGTCCGCGTCCGCCGCCACCGAGGTGGCCGCTGCCGAGCGGGCCGTCGTCGACCGGTACTGCGTGACCTGCCACAGCGACCGCCTGCAGACGGGCGGGCTGTCGCTCGAGGGCGTGGACCTCGGCGACGTCGCCGCGCACGCCGAGGTGTGGGAGAAGGTCGTCCGCAAGCTGCGCGCGGGCGCGATGCCTCCGCGGCCCCGGCCGCGCCCCGACGCCGAGACCCACGAGCGCCTGCTCGCCTACATCGAGACCGCCCTCGACGACGCCGCGCGGGTCAATCCCGACCCCGGCCGCACCGAGACCTTCCGCCGGCTGAACCGGACCGAGTACCAGAACGCCATCCGCGACCTGCTGGCCCTGGAGATAGACGTCACCGCGCTGCTGCCGCGGGACGACGCCGCCTTCGGGTTCGACAACGTGGCCACCGGCGGCCTGTCGCCGACCCTGATGGAGCGCTATCTCGCCGCCGCCCGGACCGTCAGCGAACTGGCCGTGGGCAGCCGGGCGCCCGCCCCGGGGAGCCGCGTGGTCGTGGTGCCGGCCGACCGCACCCAGGAGGACCACGTCGACGGCCTGCCGTTCGGCACCCGCGGGGGCACCGTCGTCGAGCACGTCTTCCCGTTCGACGGCGAGTACGAGATTCAGGTCCGCCTGCAGCGCAACCGCAACGAGAACGTCGAGGGGCTGACCGAGCCGCACGAGGTCGAGCTGACCCTCGACGGCGAGCGCCTGGGCCTGTTCACCATGGAGCCGAGCACGAACATGGTGATCCAGGCCAACGCGACGTACTACGCGGACGAGGGCATCGACAACCACCTGAACGTGCGCCTGCCCGTCACCGCGGGTCCGCACCGGGTGGGCGCCGCGTTCATCAAGAAGAGCTCGGCCCTGCTCGAGACGACCCGGCAGCCCTACGACGCCCACTTCAACATGGACCGCCACCCCCGGCAGCAGCCGGCGGTGCGCACCGTGTCAATCGCGGGGCCGTTCGACCCCACCGGCATCGGCGAGACGCCGAGCCGCGACCGCGTCTTCTCGTGCCGGCCGGCGGACGACACCGCCGCGGAAGCTGAGGCGTGCGCCGCCGCCATCGTCGCCTCCCTGGCCCGGCGCGCCTACCGGCGGCCCGTCGACTTCGGGGACATCGAGCAGTTGACGGGCTTCTATCGCGAGGGCTACGCCGAGGGCGGCTTCGAGGCCGGGGTCGAGACCGCCCTGAGGGCCCTGCTGACGAGCCCCGAGTTCCTGTTCCGCATCGAGCGCGATCCCGCGGGGGTGGAGCCGGGGACCGCGTACCGCGTCAGTGACCTCGAGCTGGCGTCGCGCCTCTCGTTCTTCCTGTGGAGCAGCCTGCCCGACGACGAGCTGATCGACGTGGCGGCGGCGGGTCGCCTGCGCGAGCCCGACGTGCTGCGGGCCCAGGTGCGGCGCATGCTGGCCGACCCCCGCGCCGAGACGCTGACCACCAACTTCGCGTCGCAGTGGCTGCACCTGCGGAACCTCGACGCGGTCACCCCCGACGCGCGCAACTTCCCCGACTTCGACGACAACCTGCGGCAGGGCTTCCGCACCGAGACCCAGCTTCTGTTCAGGAGCGTGGTCGAGGAAGACCGCGGCGTGACCGACCTGCTCACCGCCGACTACACGTTCCTCAACGAGCGGGTCGCGACCCACTACGGGGTGCCGGGCATCTACGGCGACCACTTCCGCCGCGTCGCCCTGCCCGCGGGCAGCCCCCGCGCGGGCGTGCTCGGCCACGGCAGCATCCTGACCGTGACGTCCTACGCCACGCGGACCTCGCCGGTGCTGCGCGGCAAGTGGATTCTCGAGAACCTGCTGGGGACGCCCCCGCCGCCTCCGCCCCCCAACGTGCCCCCGCTCGAGGAGAGCGCGTCGTCGACCGACGTCATGTCGATGCGCGAGCGGATGGTCGCCCACCGGCAGAACCCCGCCTGCGCGGTCTGCCACCGCATCATGGACCCGGCGGGGCTGTCGATGGAGAACTTCGACGCCATCGGCCGCTGGCGCGACGCCGAGGGCGGGGCGGCCATCGACGCGTCCGGGAACCTGCCCGGCGGCGAGCTCTTCGACGGCGTGGCCGGCCTGCGCCGGGCCGTGCTCGACCGTCCGGAGGTGTTCGTCGGCACCGTGACCGAGAAGCTTCTGATCTATGCGCTGGGGCGCGGCATCGAGCCTGCCGACGGCCCCGCGGTTCGCGCGATCGTCGATGCCGCGTCGGACGACGACTATCGCTTCTCGTCGCTCATCCTCGGTATCGTTCAGAGCCCGCCCTTTCAGATGAGGAGATCGCAGTCATGATGATCACCAAGATGGCCCTGCCGCGGCGGACGTTCCTGCGTGGCGCGGGAGCGGCCCTGGCCCTGCCGCTGCTCGACGCCATGGTGCCGGCGTCGTCCGCGCTGGCCAACACCGCGGCGGCGGCCCCGCGGCGGCTCGGCTACGTGTACATCCCGATGGGGATGAACCCGGTGCCGTGGACGCCGTCCGAGACGGGCCGGCTGACGACGCTGTCGCCGACGCTGTCGCCGCTGCTGCCGAACCTCGAGAACGTGACGGTCGTGACCAACCTGGAGATCAACGACGCGCACATCTCGGGGAACCACGCGTCGGCGAACTCGGCGTTCCTGACCTGCGTGCGGCCCAAGCGCACCGAGGGCAGCGACTACGTCAACGGCACCTCCGTCGACCAGATCGCGGCCCGCAAGGTCGGCCGCGACACGCCCCTGCCGTCCCTCGAGCTCGGCACCGACCTGATCGCCCAGGTCGGCAACTGCGACAACGGGTTCGCGTGCGCCTACATGAACAGCCTGTCGTGGGCGTCGCCGACCGCCCCCAACCCGACCGAGGCGGACCCCCGCATCGTCTTCGAGCGCCTCTTCGGCAAGGGCGGCACCCCCGAGCAGCGCAAGGCGCAGCTCCACCGCGACCGCAGCATCCTCGACTGGGTGCTCGACGACATGTCCCGCCTGCAGTCGCAGCTCGGGGCCGGCGACCGCAACAAGGTGGCCGAGTACCTCGACACCGTCCGCGAGGTCGAGCGGCGCATCGAGCGGGCCGAGGCGTCGGCGGCGGCGTCGCCGCTGAGCGACCTCACCCGTCCCACGAGCGTGCCCGACGTCTGGGAGGACCACGTCAAGCTGATGTTCGACCTGCAGGTGCTTGCGCTGCGGGCCGACCTGACCCGGGTCGTCACGTTCCAACTGGCGCGCGAGGCGAGCACGCGGACCTATCCGCAGATTGGCGTGCCCGAGCCGCACCACCCCACCTCGCACCACCTCGACAACCCCGAGAAGCTGGCCCAGCTCGCGAAGATCAACCAGTACCACGTGTCGCTCTTCGCCTACATGGTCGACCAGCTCGCGGCGACCGAGGACGGCGACGGCAGCCTCCTCGATCACACCACCTACATGCTCGGCAGCGGCCTCGGCAACCCGAACGTGCACGACCACCGCAACCTGCCCATCGTGGTGGCGAGCGGCGCGGGGTCGCGCATCGCCGGCGGGCGGCACGTCAAGTACGACGAGCTGACGCCGATGGCCAACCTGCACCTGACGCTGCTCGACGACGCGGGGGTGCACCTGGACGACTTCGCGGACAGCACCGGCCGCACCGGCGAGATCGTCGAGCCGTTGTCGCTGTAGGCGCGATTCCGTACGGGCCAGAGAAATGGAAGCCGATCACGGAAACGGACCGATCTCCGTTTCCGTGATCAACCTCAAGGGAGGTGTCGGCAAGTCGACCATCGCGGCGCTGCTGGCGCGGTACGCTTCACGACGTGGGCGCAAGGTCTTGGCGATCGACATGGACCCGCAGGCCAACCTGTCGCAGGCGTTCATGTGGAACGGCTACAAGAAGTTCCTGAAGGACAGGAGGCCATCCATCGTTGAGGTCTTCCGGGAGTATCGACCCCCGTCTCCCGGCATGGGTTCACCCTCCAGGCTCGATCCGGCCGACGTGGTCGTAGACGTTGGCCCCAATCTTCAGCTCATCCCGTCGCGGTTCGATTTCTCGGACAATCTCGTCGGCGGCATCAGGCCCGATCCGGTTTCTCTCCGCCAATTTTGGGGACAGAGATCTGATTTTCATCGATTGTGCGCCGACCGAATCGGTATTCACGGTAGCCGCCTACGGGGCGTCACGCTACGTTCTCGTTCCGGTCAAGCCGGAGTACTTCGCGCGACGATCGGATTCCCGCTGCTGCAGGAGTCGCTGGACAAGTACAGGAGTGATAATCGCGGCCACCAAATCGATGTCGTTGGCGTTGTTGTCAACCACGCCTTCTACGACGGTGGCAACAGAGGCGGACCCGAGACGCGCAGGTCCCTGCGTGAAATCAGGAATGAGGCGCGCAGGAACGAATGGCACTTGTTCGACAACGAGTTGCCTCATTCCCGGGGATTCCCGAAGATGATGCGCGGCGACTATTCGAATCTCGGAAATGCCGTGTTTCATGAGGACTTTGCGCAAGAGTTCCTGGAGAGGATCGAGGGCCGGGAAACGAATGGTTGAGGGGCATGGCGAGCGACGAACTCGATGTCGAGTTGCGTTCGGTGGTCGATCGTTTCGGGTACGATCGAGTCTATGGGGCCTTGGGAAGGCTAGGACGCGGCAGACGCCCGGGCGGCAGTCGGCCGCGCGCTTCGTCGAGCCACCGGAGGAGCGCGTCGAAGAAAAGGCGACCGAGACCCACTGCGTCGGAATACGTCGTCAAGATGGAGGTCGCCGAAGACCGGCGCCAGTGGCTGTCGGAGGTGGCGGAGCAGTTCGATACCAAGTCCTTCCTGCCGACCAGCAGCGACGTACGGAGGTTCTGCGGCATATACGGAGTCCCAGCACCGGGTTCGATGGCCCGCGGCAGTGCGATTCCGAGGGTGTTCAGGTTCATCGGGACGATGGACAGGGACGAAGTGTCGGAGATGCTCGACAGCGGCATGTTTTCGGGGCCGGCGCAACTCGGACCGATAGCAGACGCGATTCGTGAAGCGGGCAGGGCGCGCAGATCAGTTCCTCGGACACGGCAGTAGTCGCGGTGCGGGCCGTCGCCGACCGGGATGGTCGCTTTGGTCTTGCGCTGTGAAATACGCTTGGGAGTCTCATTGCGCCGGGATGGTCACGCGAGCGTGGCCGTGAGGGTTGGAGCGTCCCTCGCGGCGGCGGCGCGGGCAAGGGCACTCGCTTCGCTCAAGGAGATGTTCAGATGCATCGTCTGGTTCTCCGGTTGGTTTTCTTTCTTGCGGCGTTGCTAGCCAGTGTGAACGGTGTTCAGGCCGGAGCCGTTGATGCCGGGCTGCTCGACGCCATCAGGGCGGTCGACGCAGCCGGCGTCCGAGCGGCGCTCGACCGCGACGCCGACGTGACCGCGACGGAGCCGGACGGCACGACGCCCCTCCACTGGGCGGTGCACGCCGACGACGCGCGCATCGTCGAGTTGCTGCTGGCGGCGGGGGCGGACGCCGCCGCGACGAACCGCTACGGGGTGGCGCCCATCGCCCTCGCGTGCGTGAACGGCAACGCCGCCATCGTCCGGCTGCTGCTGGACGCCGGCGTCGACCCGGACACCACGCTGGCCGAGGGCGAGACGGCGCTGATGACGGCGGCGCGGACGGGAGCGCTGGACGTGGTGGAGCTGCTGCTCGACCGCGGCGCCGACGTGAACGCGGCCGAGGCGTGGCGCGGGCAGACGGCGCTGATGTGGGCGGCGGCGGAAGGGCATGCGCACGTCATCCCGACCATGCTGTCCCACGGGGCCGAGGTGAGCGCGCGGTCCGAGCGCGGCTGGACCCCGATGCTGTTCGCGATCCGCGAGGGCGAGATCGGCGTCGTGCAGACGCTGCTCGAGGCCGGGGTGGACGTCGAAGAGTCGCTGCCCGTCATCGAGGAGCGGCGCCGCGGCGGCACCAGCGCCGAGCGCGGCGCGACGGGGCTGAACGCCTTCCTGCTCGCCGCCGCCAACGCCCACTACGAGCTCGCGGCCCTGCTCGTCGACCGGGGCGCCGACGTCAACGTCGCCTCCCGCGGGTGGACGGCCCTGCACCAGGTGTCGTGGGTGCGCAAGGCGGGCATCGCGGGCAGCAACAACCCCGCGCCCAAGGGCTCGGGCGGCATGACCAGCCTCGAGTTCGTGAAGAAGATCGCCGCCGCCGGCGCCGACCTGAACGCCCGGGTCACGACCCGTCCGCCAGCCGGCATCACCCGCCTGAACTTCATCGGGGGGACGCCGTTCCTCCTCGCCGCGCGCACCGGCGACGCGCCCCTGATGCGGCTGCTCGCCGAGCTCGGCGCCGACCCGCTGCTGCCCAACGAGGACGGCACCACCCCCCTCATGGTGGCGGCCGGCGTCGGCACGTCGTCACCGGGCGAGGACCCGGGCACCGAGCCCGAGGTGCTCGAGGCGGTCGAGGTGGCCCTGGCGCTGGGCGGCGACCTGAACGGGATCGACGACAACGGCGAGACCGTCATGCACGGCGCCGCCTACAAGCACGTGCCCGAGGTCGTGGCGTTCCTCGCCGCGGCGGGGGCCGACCCCGCGGTCTGGCACCGGCCGAACTCGCGCGAGTGGACCCCGCTCGACATCGTCGAGAACGTGCCCCTCGGCCGGGGCATCCAGGACAACCCGGCCACCGCGGCGGCCATTCGCGCGGTCATGGAGCGGGCCGGCGTGGCCCCGGCGCACGCCTTGCCGTAGCGGTATTTTCGATCGGCCTGACTGCAGACCGCCGTGCATCCCGGAAACTCGTTTGTACCAGTTTGTACCCCGAGATCAGGGGTGGGGCTGCGGGAAAGGCTTCCAAAGGCTCTGCTCGTCGTCCGCTATCCGCACCTGCGTCGCGGCTACGTGATCGAGCTGAAGTACCTGAAGCGGAGCGAGGGGGGGCGGCGAGAGCCGGGTCGCGGCGGCGGTCGGCGAGGCGGCCGCTCGGTTGCGGTGCTACCTCGCGGGCGAGCGCGTGGCGCCCCAGTATCCCGGAGTGCAGTTCACCGGCCTGGCGATGGTGTTCCACGGGTGGGAGATGGTGGCCTGCGAGGCCGCCGGTGACGGGGCCGCCGGTGAATCGGACGGGACGTGGCCCATGATCGCGGCGGACGCCGGAACCCGCCGGACAGCTTCCCCGATCCTCCTCCAACGGCTGCGTATTCCGCCCCCCGGCAATCGTCACTCAGCCTCTGATTTCTAACCGTTTTTCTTGACGAGACCCCATCCATAATCGTACCGTCGACCCCGTCACTGTTTCGCCGGACGAAGTCCATGATCGAAACCGACGGGAAGACGCCGACGTCGCGGCCCGCCGGCTACGCGGCCCTGGTCGAGCGCTACGGCGTCGAGGTCGTTCCCCACTGGCGCACGTCGCGGGTCGCGACCCGCGGGGGGCGGCGCTTCGAGTCCGGGGCGGACGTGGTGGTCGAGGTCTTCCCGCCCCGATACTGGCCCGGCGACACGGCGGGGGAACAGCTCGAGTTCGCGCTGAAGCACGACGGGACGAACCTCGCCATCCTGGCGCGGCTGTTCCGGGTGTTGCCCGAAGACGAGTTGCTGGCCTACATCCGGTCCCGGCCGACGGGCAAGTACGCCAGGCGGCTGTGGTTCCTCTACGAGTTCCTGACGGACCGGCGGCTCGCGCTCGACGACCTGAAGCAGGGAAACTACGTCGACGTGCTGGAGCCGGATGCCTACTACACCATCGAACCTGCCGGTCGCATCCGGCGCCAGCGGGTCAACGACAACCTCCCCGGAGACCGCCGGTTCTGTCCGACGATCCGCCGCACGGACCTCCTGCGGGGCTTCGAGGCGGCCGACCTGTCCTCGCGCTGCCGGCGCATCGCATCGCGCTACCCGCCCGAGCTGTTGAGGCGCGCCCTCGGCTACCTGTACGCCAGAGAGACGAAGTCGTCGTTCGAGATCGAGCACGTCACGCCGACGTCGACCCGGGCGGAGCGGTTCGCGGCGCTGCTGCGGCTCGCGCATCGGGAGGACTTCTGCGACAGACCGCGCCTCGTCGAGCTGCAGAACCGCATCGTCGACGCGCGCTTCCGCGACGCCGACTACCGGCGGACCCAGAACTACGTCGGGGAGACGGTCGGGTGGCGGCACGAACGCGTCCATTTCGTCGCCCCGAGGCCCGAGGACATCGGCGACCTGATGGCCGGGCTGGTGGCCGCCCATCGACGCATGGCGTCAGGAAACGCGCCGGCCGTGATTCACGCCGCCGCGGTCGCCTGGGGGTTCGTCTTTCTGCACCCGTTCGAGGACGGCAACGGCCGCATCCACCGTTTCCTCATTCACAACATCCTGGCCCGGCGCGGCTTCACCCCCGCGGGGGTCATGGCGCCGGTCTCGGCCACCATGCTGAAGCACTCGGCCGATTACGACGCATCGCTGGAAGCGTTCGCTCGTCGGTTGATGCCGCTGGTCGAGTACACGCTCGACGCCGACGGCCGTCTGACCGTGCACAACGATACGGCGCTCTGGTACCGCTACATCGACATGACGGCCCAGGCGGAAGCGCTCTTCCGCTTCCTGGACCTGACCATCGATACCGAGCTGGCCGGCGAGCTGACGTTCCTGACCCGGTACGACGCGGCCAAGCGGGCGATTCAGACGATCGGGGACATGCCCGACCGCCAGATCGATCTCTTCATTCGCTTGTGCCTCCAGAACAACGGCCGTCTCCCGGCACGGAGACGCGCGAGGCACTTCGACCGTCTGTCGGACGAAGAGGTCGCCTCGATGGAACGGGCCGTGCTGTCTGCCCAGGGCGGCGATTCGACGGTCGCTTGACCAGGTACATCGGCACGTTCGAGTCGATCAGGATCACGACTCGTAGCCCGATTCGATCTCGCGCAGCATCTGGTCGATGTCCGCCGTGGGGAAGTCGTGACGAGCGGCCGCGCGGATCGCGGCGAGCTTCCGGTCGACGCCGCCCGACGGTGCTTCTCGTGCGGCCAACCGCAGCTTCTGGCGGACCCCACGCGGAGAGAGTCCGCCCGTCGCGCGTCGCCAGACGGCGGTACTCGCCGACCTCGGCGTCGTCCATGACGACCTGCAGCCTGGTACTCAGGCCAGTAGTATAGCCAGCGGCCCGTATGAGTCGCGATTGCGTTCCCGACAGAGCCGACGCCGAACCCGCGAGGGGCTTCGAGTCTGGACAACCGTTGCCTTTGCTGCGAAGATCCGGGCCATGTGTAGCGGAGGCACGATGGGCACACGCCGGCTGACGCCCGTCGTCGTCGCGTCGGTCCTCGCCGCAGGCGTGCTGGGGGCCTGGAGCGTGGCCGACGCGCAGGTCACCCGGGCCGGCGGCTTGATGCGTCACGATCGCGGGCAGAGCGTGTCGCCGGTCTACGAGGGCTGGTACCAGCGGCCCGACGGGACCAGCACGTGGCACCTGAACTACATCTACGACCCCGACCATGCGCCGGTGCTGCCGAAGGGCACGGTGATGCAGATCACCACGTGGCACGACAACACGCGGGCGAACCGGAGCAACCCCGACCCGCGCCAGTGGGTGAGCTACGGGCCGCGCACCGTCGACGAGATGGCCCACGCCAACCAGCAGGTCATCTTCATCACCGACGAGGACTACGAGCGGATCACGGAAGAGCGCAAGGCGCGGGCCGAGCTGACGGACGACGAGTAGCAGGAGGGTCGTAGCCTGCGGCTCCGCCCGTCGCCCTTTTGCGGCGCTGCCGCCCGGCGGCGGCGCCCCAACCAACCGCCGGGAGTCCATGTGGATTCCCGGCCCCGATGCCGGCGCCGGGCGCCGGGTTGCCCGCGCGCGGTGCTTCGCACGGAGGTCGCACCATGCAGCCTCGCACCTGTGGCCGTTCGTCGGCGGTACCGTCCTTCGCCGTCAGCGCCCTCATCGTCACCGCCATCACGGCCGGCCTCGGTTCCCAGGCGTCGGCGCAGGTCGGCCAGCGCACCACCGCCCTGAGCGGAGTGCCCGCGGTGCCCCTGCCGGAAGGCCCGGTGGTGCTGTACAGCGCCGAGCAGCCCCGCATCCGCGTGGTACCGATCGTGACGGGGCTCTCTCATCCTTGGGGTCTGGCTTTCCGTCGCAACGGCGACATCCTCGTCACCGAGCGGGACGCCGGCGCCCTGCGGCTGATCCGGGACGGCGTCCTCGACCCCAGGCCGATTCCCGGCACCCCCGAGGTCTACCTGGGCACGCGGCTCGCCGGCCTGATGGACATCGCCCTCCACCCGGACGACGACCGCCTCGTCTATCTCACCTACTCCAAGCCGATGGAGCAGGACGGCCGCCGGGGCGCGACCATCGCCCTCGCCCGCGGCCGGCTCGACGCCGGGGCGCTGACCGAGGTGCGCGACGTCTTCGTGTCCGAGGGCTTCGGCCGCGGCGTCGCCGCCTCGCGGGTGACGTTCGGCCCCGACGGCAAGGTCTACATGACCGTCGGCGGGGCCATCCGGTCGCGGACGACGGGGCAGCGCGCCCAGGATCCGGCCACCCACGTGGGCAAGGTCATCCGCCTGAACGAGGACGGCAGCGTGCCCGCCGACAACCCGTTCGTCGGCCGGCCCGGCTACCTGCCCGAGATCTACTCGTTCGGCCACCGCAACCAGCTCGGCCTCGCGTTCCACCCCGACACCGGGCAGCTCTGGGCGACCGAGAATGCGCCGCAGGGGGGAGACGAGGCCAACGTCATCCTGCCCGGCCGCAACTACGGCTGGCCCGTCGCCTCCGACAGCCGCGAGTACACCGGCGTGCGGGTGTCCGACACCCCGTGGCTCGACGGCTTCGAGCGGCCCGAGGTCCTGTGGTGGCCGTCCATCGCGCCGTCCGGGCTGACGTTCTACGACGGCGACCGGTTCCCGGCGTGGCGGGGCAATCTCTTCGTCGGCTCGATGACGGTGGGGCGGATGCAGCGGACCGGCCACCTCGAGCGCATCGTGTTCAACCAGCGGGGCGAGGAGATGCGGCGCGAGTGGCTGCTCGCCGAGCTGAAGCAGCGCATCCGCGACGTCCGGCAGGGGCCCGACGGGTTCCTCTACGTGCTGACCGAGGAGGACGACGCGGCCCTGCTGCGCATCGAGCCGGCGCGGGCCGTCACCGGGCTGCCCGGCAGCGTGCTGCCGCAGCGCCGCCTCCGCGCGCCGCGCATCGGGCCGCTCGCCGAGGCGGGGTGGACCGACGCGCAGCGCGAGGTCGTCGACCGCCATGCCGGCGCCGCCGGCCTCGGGAACGCCCTGCGCACCCTGGTCCGGGTGCCCGCCCTCGCCGACCGGATCTTCGCGTTCAGGGACTACGTCTCCAGCGGATCGACCCTGTCCCCGCGCCACCGCGCGCTGCTCGTCCTGCGGACCGCGTGGCTGACGCAGAACGCCGCCCTCTGGGCCGCCCACGCCGCCGCCGCGGCCGACGCCGGGCTGACTGACGACGACCTGACGAGCCTCGCCGCGGGGCCCTCGCTGGAGCGCTGGGAGCCGTTCGAGGACGCCCTGGTGGGCTTCGCCGATCAGCTCTTCCGCAACTCGTCGGTCACCGACGCCACCTGGGCGGCGCTGGCCGAGGGCTACGGCGAGCACGAGCTGATCGACGCGGTGGCGACGGTGGCCGACACCACCGCCGTCGCGATCGTGCTCAACGCCCTGGGCGTCCAGCCCGACGACGGGGCGGCGCCGCGCATCCCCACCCGCGACGTCGCCTATCGGGTGGTGGTTCCGGTGCGCGAGCCGCCCCTCGCCAGCCCGCGGATCGAGCCGGTCGACGGCCCGGGGCTCCGCGTCTCCCGCACCTTCCGCCGCCATCCCGCGATGGCCGACGCGTTCAGCGCCACGTCCGGCTTCGTCCTCAACCCGGAGCTCTCGGGGCTCACGCCGCACGACCGCGAGCTGCTCATCCTGCGCACGGGCTGGAACGCCCAGGCCGTCTACGAGTGGGCCAAGCACGTCGGCAGCGTCGGCCGCGCCCGCGACCACGGGCTCGACCCGACCTGGATCGCCCAGGGGCACGACGCCGCGGGCTGGAACGAGACGGAGCGCCTGCTGATCGACGCCGCGAACGAGATGTACCGCGACACCACCGTCTCGGACGAGACGTGGAACGCGCTCGCCGAGCGTTACGACACTCGCCAGATGATCAGCATCGTCGCCACCACCGCCCGCTACCGCCTGGTGTCTATGTTGCTCAATGCGTTCGGGGTGCAGCCGCTGCCCGACGACGAGCGCTTCCCGGTGCTCGAAGGGTACTGAGACTCGTAGCCCGCCGCGCGGGGCGGCTCGCGATCCGTCCGCGAGCCGCCCCGCGACCCGTTCCCTTCAGAACCCGTACCGGATGCCCGCCTGGAACTGGCGCGGGTAGCCCCCGGCGAGGAGCTGGGTCGGCACGAGGAAGCTGCCCGACCGCCGGTCGCCCGACGGGTTGACCCAGTTCACGCGGTTGGTCACGTTGAAGAGCTCGCCGAAGATGTCGACGGTCTGCTCGCCGCCCCCCCGGAAGCGGTAGCCGATGCGCAGGTCGAGCTGGAAGTAGTCGGGCCCGTAGGCGCCCCTGAGCCCCCCCGCGTTGTCCACGCTGATGGCGTTCTGCCCGGTGCCGCTGTAGGCCCCCGCCGGCAGCGGGTCGAGCAACTGGCCGTTCATGTCCGGATCGAAATTGCTGTCGTGGATGGTGAACGGGGTGCCGCTCATGTAGCGGGCGACGGCGCTGAGGGTGACGCCCCCCGTCCCCGGCAACTCCGTCTGTCCGCTGATCGTCAGCAGGTGGCGCCGGTCGTACTGGCTGGGGCCCCACAGCAGGTCGAGGTTGCGGTTCTCCATGACCTGGGCCACGTTCACCTCGTCGTTGGGGTCGCCGTCGTTGTTGCCCCGGGCGTAGCCGATGGTGTAGGCCACGCGCGCGCTCCAGTTGTCGGCGTAGCGCTTCTCGATCTGGAAGTTGAGGCCGTCGTAGGCCGAGCTGGCGTTGTTCTCGATGATCCAGACGTCGCTGGCGAACGGCGCGATGCCCAACTGGTCGGCGAGCCCCATGAAGTCGACCCGGGTGATGGGGTCGGTCCGGTTCGTCCCGGCCCGCACTCGCGGGGTGAGGTTGTAGCGCAGCGGCAGGTCGCGGCCCCACAGCCTGACGTAGTCGACGCCGAACGACACCTGGGGGCTGAGCTCGCGCTCGTAGCCGAACGACACCGAGTCCTGGTGGGCGACGGGGCGATCGGGGGTGTCCAGCCACACCGCGCCGAAGTTCCGGAAGGACGAGCCGATGGGCACGAGCTGGGAAATGAGGCCTCGGTCGAGCATGGGCCCGTTGACGAGCAGGGGGTGGGTGGGGAACATCCCCTGGCTCGGACCCGGATCGATGTCGTCGAGCGGGAAGTCGACCTGCTGCGAGCTGGCGTAGACCCCGCGGCGGACGAAGTTCTCGAAGCGGTTGACCCACAGCCGCTCGTAGAAGCGGCCGAAGCCGCCGCGGACGACCGAGTTGCCGCCCATGTCGTAGGCGAAGCCCGCGCGCGGCGCGATGTTGTTCCTGTCGACGGGGTAGGCGTCGGGGTCGTCGAACAACGGATTGAAGAACGCCTTGATGGGGGCGATGTGGACGTCGTAGCGGACCCCCAGGTTGAGGGTCAGGTTGTCGATGCGCCACTTGTCCTGGAAGAAGAGCCCGCCCGAGTGCACCGTGGTGTACGGCCGGTCCGGCACCGGCATGCGCACCGTCAGCCGCTCCGGGTAGGTGAACGGGTCGTTCGGGTCGAACGGCATGTCGCTCGCCAGTTGGAAGACGCCGTTCATCGCGATCTGGTCGACGCGCCGGTGCTGGGCGTTGTTGTACTGGATGCCGAACTTGAAGTCGTGGTCCCCGCCGTCGGTCGGCACGAACCAGCTCAGGGCGTTCTGGAACGCGTAGGACTGCATCTTCCGGTCGAGCGCGAACGAGTCGGCCTGGGTGATGATGCCGCTCTTCAGCAGGATGGTGGGCGGCTCCAGGGTCTGGTCGTTCGTGTCGTGGTACCCCAGCGAGCCCCAGTTCGGACGCTCGTAGGTCCACGACGCCCGCATGGTGTTGACCGCGTTCGTGCCGACGATCCAGTTATAGGTCCCCACCAGGGTCCAGTCGTCGTCCCGCTCGTTGGTTACCGTCTCGCGCGTGCGCGAGCCGGCCGGGTTGCCGTTGGTGGGCTGGTGGTCCCAGAGATAGCGGATCGAGTAGTTGTGATCGGAGTTGATCTGGTCGTCGAAGCGGAGAAGGTAGTTGTCGAAGTTGGACTCCTGCACCCCCGTGAAGCTCAGATCCGGCCGTTGCGGGTAGAAGCGGCTCTCCCCGAGGTCGAGGTCGAGGCGCTCGTAGCTGAAGAAGAAGTGGGCCTTGTCCTGCACGACGGGCCCGCCGATGGTGCCGCCGAGCTGCCGCAGCTTCGTGTCCGGCTTCTCGCCCCCCCGCTGCTTGACCAGGAAGTCGGGCGCGGTCAGGGCCGCGCTCGTGTAGAAGCCGAACGCGCTGCCGTGGAACTCGTTGGTGCCGGTCTTGCTGATGGCGTTGACGACCCCCGACGTGGCCGACTCGTACTCGGCGTCCATCTGGTTGGTGACGACCTGGAACTCGGCCACCGACTCGAGAGCGGGCTTGGCCTGCGACTGGCCCCCGCGGAGGTCGTCGTTGTTGGCCCCCCCGTCAAGCATGAACATGATGCCGGTCTGGTTCTGGCCGTTGATGCGCACCCCGGACGAGCTCGGGCTGCTCGACGGCGTCAACTGCACCCCGGGCAGCAGGGCGATGAAGCTCGTGAAGTTGCGGCTCGACGACGGCAGCTCCCGCAGCTCCTCGGTCCTGACGTTGCCGCCGACCTGGGCCGAGGTGAGGTCGACGAGCGGCGACTCGCCGGTGACCGTCAGCGACTCCTCGAGCGCGCCGATCTGCAGCGCGAGGTCGATCTGCACCGTCGGCCCGACCTGCAGGACGATGTTCTCGGTGTTGAGCTCGCGGAAGCCCGCGAGCCGGGCGGTGAGGGTGTAGGGGCCGGGCTGCAGGCTGGCGAGCAGGTACTCGCCCCCGGGTCCGGTGACGGTCTCCCGGAAAGTGCCCGTGTCCTCGTGGGTGGCGAGGACGGTCGCGCCCGGAAGCACGCCGCCCTGCTCATCCGTGACGATGCCGCGAATCGCGGACGTTCCCTGCGCGAAGGCCGGTGAAGCCAGACCGCAGGTGAGGCCGATAGCGAGCGATGCGACGACGACAGTACGCATGGGACTTACCTCCAATGGAAGCACGGACCAACGCTGCCGACCGCACGGCCGCCGACCGAACATCCGTCAGCGCGCATATCCCAGCGCGTCAACTTCAACGCGTCGCTGTCATTCGCTGTTTTCTCGCCGGACCCCTCCTGAGAAGTTGCCACCCGCCGTCTTTCCGATGCGGTGCAGAATGCCCATTCTCGCACCGAACCGCGCGCCACGCCACACCAATCGGATCCGGCCGCGTGCACCCGGGTGCGAGTGGATGCGCACGGCGAACTCGTCCGGTTGCTCGGATCCGGCCGGGGCACCCGGGTGCGAGGCCTGGTTTGCGAGACGCCGCGGCGATCAGCTAGTATTGACAGCCCAGATGCTTTCCGTCCGACCCTTTCGCACGGGCACGATCGCCGCCGTCATCGCCTGGAAGCTCACCGTCCTGGCGTTGCTGCCGGCCGCCCTGTGCTGCCGGGCCGCGATGGCCGCCGACGGGACGACCGTGCCCGCCTGCTGCGACGGGGGCGAGCACGGGGCGATGTGCCCGCTGAAGGGCGGGCGCGCCGACGAGGGGGACGCCGTGCCGGAGCAGCCGCGCATGGCCGGCTGCGATTCCCTCGACGACGCGCTCATCGGGCTGCTGGGCCTCACCGGCTTCACGCCCGACTCGTTCGAGCTCTCGGCCGACCCGACCGTCGCCGGCCGCGTCGGCGACCTCCGCCCGGCCGCCGACTCCTTCGTCGGCCTCCTCGGCCCGCCGCCTCCGCGGGCCTGACCCTGCTCCGACCGTTCCCGTTCGGTTCAAGACAGCGGTTTCGTTGCGCCCTTCGGCGCCGTCGTGCGGGCCCCGGCCCGCGTGACGCGCTCGCGGACGGGCGTACGGGGAGGCTTCGAGGTGAACAGGGTCTGTCTCGTCGCGCGCGAGGGGGGGCGCCCCCTGCGCGTGCTGCTGCTGGCGTGCCTGGCGACGCTGGCCGCTTCCGCCGGGCCGAGCGCGCAGGAGAGCGGTACGGTGACCGGCTCGGTGACGGACGCGCAGGGGCTTGCGCTGCCCGGCGCCGCCGTCGTCCTTCGCACTGCCGAACGCGAGTTCGTGGCGTCGACGGTCACCGATCGGACCGGAGCGTTCGTGTTCGACGGCGTGGCGGCCGGCGACTACCGGCTCGCGGCGGGCCTGCTCGGGTTCGCGAGGCGCCCCCGTTGCTGCCATAGTTGTAGCCGGCGCGGCCCCCGACCCGGAAGCCGCCCGCGCCGTTCTGAGGCATGCCCGGCAGCTCGACTCGTCCAGTCCGTCCGCGCGCCTGCGGATCGCCGAGCTCGGGCGCCGCGTCCGCGGCCGAACGGAGATGGTGTCCTGATGCGTGCCCGGATCTCTGACGATCCCGGTTTCGGATGACACGGAGAGAGGGAAACGGAGAATCAACGATGCGCAGGATGAAGACCGTCGGTTCGTGTCTCGTGCTGGTCGTCGCGTCGGTCGCGATCGCGGCCGCCCACATGGCGGTGCAGAAGACGCTGCCGGAGGCCGACGCGGTGCTGTCGGAGTCTCCACCGCACATCCAGATGTGGTTCACGCAGTCGCCCGACCCCGTCATCAGCCGGCTGACCCTCGAGGGAGCGGCCGGCGCGGTCACACTGGGGGACACCGAGGTGCGGGACGACAAGTCCCTCGTGGCGATGTTGCCGGCGAAGCTCGGGGCCGGGGCCTACACCGTGAGGTGGCGCACGGCCGGCGACGACGGGCATGCGCAGCGGGGAGAGTTCGCGTTCACCGTCCGCGCCGCCGACTGACCTGGAACGACCGGCCGGTCCAGCGGGGGGCAGAGGCTACGATTGGCGGGCTCGGTGTCATGGACGGCGAATCGTTCGCGTTGCTCCTGCTCACCGGCGCGAAGTGGGTCACCTACGTCGGGTTGCTGGGACTGACCGGCGCCGTCGCGGTCGCCCGTCTGCTCGCGCCGGCGAGCGGCGTCGTCGAGCGCCGGGGCGGCGTCGTCGACCGGCGGCTCCGCCTCGTCGCCGCGGCCTCCGCGGTGGTGCTGGTTCTCGGCGCCGCCGCTCGCCTCTATGCGCAGACGTGGTCGGTGTTCGGGCTCGACGAGCCGGTCACTCTCGAGCTCGTGCGCCTCGTCGGCGTCGAGAGCCGATGGGCGGGCGGTTGGCAGCCGCAGGCGGGCGTCGCCGTCCTGGCCGTGGTCGGCGCCGTCTGGTGGACCCGGTGGCCGAGGGGCGGCTGGTGGCTGACCGCGCTCGCCGCAGCGGGCGCCTGGATCACGCTGCCGCTGACCGGTCACGCTGCGAGCTTCGATACCCCCTTGCCGCATCTCGCCCAGGTCGCCCACGGGGTCGGCGCGGGGCTCTGGGTCGGCACCTTGGCCGTGGTCGTCGCCGTGGCGTTCCCCCTTCGCCGCGAGCCGCGAGGACGGGGGTGCGTCGCCGATCTCGTGCGCCGCTTCTCGCCCATGGCCCTCGCCGCGGTCTCGACGATCGCGCTCTCCGGCGTCGTCACCGGCGTGTTCTACCTCGGCTCGGTGGCGGACCTGTGGGCCACCCCCTACGGGCGCGCCCTGCTGCTCAAGGTGGTCCTCTTCCTGGCGACAGGCGCCGTCGGGGCCTACAACTGGCGCCGGCTCACGCCACGGCTCGGCGAGGCCTCCGGCCCGGTCCGGCTGCTGCGCTCGGCGTGTCTGGAGCTGCTTCTGGCCGCGGCGGTGCTGCTGGTCACCGCCGTCCTCGTGCACCTGGCGATGCCACGCGAGACGATGTAGTCATGCACTGACGACGTTACCTCGTTCCACGGAATCGCCGAGGCGGGGTCTTGAAGCTGTGCCGCCCAGCGCCGGTCCAACTCCATCTCCTGCTCCGGGGTGAGGACGAGCTCCGCATCACGCTCGGCGTCGGTGAGACTATCCCACAACGCCATCGCGATCGCGGCCCGTTCCGAAACGGGAAGTTTGAGCAATGCCGAGATCGGGGTGGCTGGCATGACCCCATCCTTTCACCCTTGGCCTTGACGGGCAAGGTGATCCGGGCTGCGGGCGGGCGGCGCCAGGCGGGTGTGCGGTGTCAGGGTCAGGAACCGCCGGTCAGCTCCGACACGTTCAGCCCCGCCGCCTTCTTCAGGCGCGCGATCAGCTTCCGGTGAATCCTGGTGGGGTCGCCGCCGTTGGTCAGCACCGCGAACTCCGAGATGCAGGTGACGTGCATGCCGCAGAGGATGAAGTCGTTCATGCCCCGGGCGCCGAGAAAGTGGGCGCCGGCGAGCAGCGAGGCGGCGTCGATGACGACCCCGTAGGCGCTCCTGCCGATCCGGTCCTTCACCTCGTCGGCGAGCATCGCCCAGTTGTTCTCGGTGAACCGCTTCATCGCCTCGTCGTTCGCGGTGCGGTGGCACCGGAACTCGTCGTCCGAGGTGATGCCCCATTCGTTCTCGATCCAGTTCCCGTCGTCGTCCTTGAAGCCGATGTCGCGCAGGGAGGCCAGGGTCATCTGGTAGTAGCCGATGGCCGAGCTGTTCGGCGGGCTGAGGGCGCAGCCCCTCGATTCGTGTCTCCTCGCCAGATCCAGATACTCCCGCACGCCGGCGTTGTTCGCCGCGACGAGCGCGGTGGCGCTCAGGAGGCCGGCCAGCGCGGCGGCGGCGAAGCGGCGGCGGGTCGGGACGGGGCGGAGCGGCGTGGGCGCAGAGCTTGGTTGTGACATCGGTCAGGCCAGAACCCCCGGAAGTCGGGACGCAGCGTCGGCGTTCGGCAGCGGGTACGACGAAGGTCGATGGGGATGGTCGCGCGAATGAAGGACGTCGGAGGCTCGGGTCGGGATACGGTGAAGAGCAGGGGCGTCGGGGCCCCTGCTCTGGTTGGACGCGTGACCGCCGCCGATGGTCGGTTACCGCTGCTGCGCCGGTCGCGAATACTGGTCGATGTGCACCGGCCGCGGCCCCTCGGTCGAAAGGCCCTCGCTCGCCATGACGAGCTCGAGGGCGTCGATGGTGGGCCGGGACAGCCTCGGCAGGCCGTTCCGGAACCCCTCGGCGATGAACAGGGGCGTGCGCCCCGCCTCGTTCGTCCGGTTCCAGACCGCGGAGTCGGCGCCGCTGGCCGCCAGCAGCCCCACGACGGCGGGGAAGTTGCCGTACGCCGCGCCGTGCATCGCGGTGTCGCCGTTGGCGTCCACGGCGTCGATGTCGGCCCCGAGATCGAGCAGCATCCCGGTGGCGATCAACGCCTCGGCCTCGCTGCCGGCTTCCTCGTCGGGCGCGTTGGTGCCGAGGCCGGCCGCCGCCATGAGGGGCGTGCTCAGCTCGGCGTTGGGCAGGAAGGGGTCGGCGCCCAGCTCGAGGAGCTGCTGCATGAGGGCCGCGTCGGCCCGGTCGGCGGCCATGAGGAAGGCGGTCGCCCCCTGCATCTCGAGCCCGGACGCGGTGTGCGGCGGCCGCTTGCCCTGCGCGAGCCGCAGGTTCACGTCGGCCCCCAGCGCTACGAGGGCCCGCACGAACTGCAGGCTGGTCAGGCGGCCGGCCCCCTCGGGGGCGGGGTCGCCGCGGTCGCTGGCGTCCGGCTTCCGCACCCAGCTCATGGTGTGCAGGGGGGCGAAGCCGGTGCGCTGATCGTTGGGGTCGGCCCCGGCCTTGATCAACTCGACGGCCAGCTCGAAGTGGCCGTTGCGCACCGCCAGCAGCAGCGGGCTCATGCCGTCGTCCACCGGCCGGTAGGTCGCGTTGTTGACGGCGCGGTCCGGTCCGTCCTTGACGCGGGCGAGCTCCGCGTTCACGTCCACGCCGGCGTCGAGCAGGGCCCGCGTGGCGGCGATGTGGCCTCCCCGCACCGCGAAGAAGAGCGGGGTGAAGCCGGACCGTAGCGAGGCGTGAACGTCGGCGCCGGCCGCGAGCAGCGTCTTCACGATCGGCGTGTGCCCCTCGGCCGCCGCCCACATCAGGGCGGTCTGGTCGCGGTCCTCGCGCACGTTGGGGTCGGCGCCGCTCGCCAGCAGGGCCTCGACCGCGGTCAGGCTCCCGGTGCGGGCCGCGGTCATGAGCACGGTCTCGCCTCCCCGCAACGAGGCGTCGGGGTCGGCGCCGGCGTCGAGGAGCAGGGCCACCAGGCCCGCGTTGCCGTTGGTGGCGGCCAGTGACAGCGGCGGCACGCCGTAGCGGTTCACCGCGTCGACGTCGGCGCCGGCCCGCACGAGCAGCTCGGCGGTGTCGGCGTCGTCGTGGTACGCCGCCCAGTGGAGGGCGGTCATGCCGTCGACCTGCGCCGCGTTGACGTCGGCCCCGCCCGCGTGGAGCAGGGTGCGGACCAGCGCGGCGTTTCCTTCCTCGGCCGCGTCGGCGAGCGGGGCCTCGCCGGCGGCCCACGCGGCGCCGGCCAGCCCCATCACGACCAGCGACAGTCGGGCGATTCGTCCTGGATGCATCGGTTTCTCCCGGCCCGGACGGCGAAGCCGGCAGGCGGCGCCGCCCCGACCAACCCTGAAGGGGCCGGCGCCCCATGGAAGGGCGCCGGCCCGATTGTCTGTCGGACGATCGACTACACCGCGACAGGGTCGAAGAGGGTGTCGACGGTCCCCGTGCTGTCGCCGAACTGGTCGAGCCTCACCCCCACGCGGTCGAGCAGGGTGAGGTGGAGGTTGGCCAGCGGCTTGCCGGTCTCGTAGCGGATGTGGCGCCCGCCGTTCAGACCCGCCGTGGCCCCGCCGGCCACGAGGATCGGCAGGTTGACGTGGTCGTGGAGGCTCGGGTTGCCCATCCCGCTGCCGTACATGTAGACGGTCTGGTCGAGCAGCGACCCGTCGCCGTCGGGCGTCTCCTTCAGCTTCCGGAGGAACTCGGCGAACAGCGAGACGTGGAACGTGTTGATCTTGGCGATCTTCGCGAGCTTCTCGGGGTCGTTGCCGTGGTGGCTCGTCGGGTGGTGCGGATCGGGGACGCCGATCTCCGGATAGGTGCGGTTGCTCAGCTCGCGCGTGAGCTGGAACGTCACGATGCGGGTGATGTCGCCCTGGAACGCCAGCACCTGCAGGTCGAACATCAGCCGCGCGTGGTCCGCGAACGAGTCGGGCACGCCCACCGGGCGGTCGAGGTCGGGGAACAGGTTGTCGCTCGCCGCCGCCTCCGCCCGCTGAATCTGGCGCTCGACCTCGCGGATGCTGTCGAGGTACTGCTCGACGCGGGCCCGGTCGGCGGCGCCCACCGCGCCCTTGAGCCGGGCGATGTCCTCGCCGAACGAGTCGAGCAGGCTGGCCCGGCTCTCGAGCGCGGCCTGCCGCTCCTCGGCCGTGCCGCCCTCGCCGAAGAGGCGCTCGAACACGATGCGGGGATGGGCCTCGGAGGGCAGCGGGGTCGTCGGCGACGACCACGACAGGCAGTTCTGGTAGACGCAGGCGTAGCCGTTGTTGCAGACGCCCGCGAGCGGGTTCAGGTCCATCGACAGCTCGAGCGACGGCAACTGCGTGTCTTGGCCGATCTGCAGGGCCGCGAGCTGGTCGGCGGTGGTGCCGAGGAAGTAGTCGGAGCTCTCGGTGTGCTTGGCGTAGGCGGCGCTCAGGAACCCGGAGTTCGACGTGTCGTGCGTCCCCGGGTAGGAGAGCTGCAGCTCGGTGTTGGTCACCACCGTGAGCTGCTCCTTGACCGGCTCGAGGGGGCTGAGGATGGGCGTGAGCTGGCCCAGCTCGTCCCGGTCGGCCGGCGTCCACCGCTGGTGGTCGCAGCCCATCGGAATGAACACGTACCCGAGCCGGCGGATCGGCTTGGCCGGCGTGCGGGCGAGGGCGGTCGCCGCGGGGATCATCGCATCGAGGAGGGGCAGGGCCAGGGTCGCCTGCACGCCCTTCAGGAACGTACGCCGCGGTAACGCCTTCTTCGTGATGATCATGTGGGGTTCCTCATCTGAAACGGGACGCTCTTGACGATGCCGAGGATGATCGACGAGAAGCGGTAGCCGTCCGCTTCGGCCTCGCGGACGACGGTGCGGATGGCGGGCGCGTCGTAGTACTCGACGCCCCGGCCCAGCGCGAACGTGAGCAGCTTCTCCGTCATCCGGCCGACGAACAGATCGGGCCGGCTCAGCAGGCCGTCCTCGAGGCCGTCCACCCCGGCGAGGGGGCCGACGCCGGGCAGCCCGCCCGAGACGTCGATGCGGCCGTTGTCGCCCTCCTGGTCGCGCCAGCGGCCGAGGGCGTCGAAGCTCTCGAGGGCGAAGCCGACGGGGTCGATGGTCCGGTGGCAGCTCGCGCACGCCGGGCTGTTGCGGTGCTGGGCCAGCCGTTCCCGCATCGGCAGGTTGGCCGCGACCTCGTTCTCCTCGAGGGCCGGCACGTCGGGGAGCGGCGGCGGGGGCGGGGCCCCGAAGATGTTGTCGAGCACCCAGACGCCGCGGATGATCGGCGAGGTCCGGGTGGCGTAGGAGGTGACGGCGAGGACGCTGCCGTGCCGCAGGAGCCCGCCGCGCCGGCTGCCCTCGTCGAGGGCCACCCGCCGGAACCGCGTCCCGTAGACGTCGGGAATGCCGTAGTGCTTGGCGAGGCGCTCGTTCAGGAACGTGTAGTCGGCCCGCAGGAGGTCGAGCACGCTGCGGTCCTCGTCGATCACGCTGTCGATGAACCGCTCCGTCTCCTCGCGGAACGCCTGCCGCAGGTTGTCGTCGAAGTCGGGGAAGAGGCGCCCGTTGGGGCTCAGCGACGCGAGGTTGCGCAGCCGCAGCCACTGCCCCGCGAAGTTGCTGGCCAGGTTGAACGAGCGGGGGTCGGCGAGCATCCGGCGGGTCTGCCGCTCGAGCTCGTCGGGGTCGCTCAGCTCGCCGCGTATCGCCGCGTCGAGCAGCTCGTCGTCCGGGATGCTGCTCCACAGGAAGAACGAAAGCCGCGAGGCCAGCTCGAGGTCGCTGACGTGATACGCAGGGATGCCCCCGCCGCGGTCCGGGTCGACCTCGACCCGGAACAGGAACTGCGGATTGATGAGGATCGCGCTCAGCGCGCGGCCGATGCCGGCGTCGAAGTCGCCGCCCGCCCGGCCCTCCCGGTAGAACGCCATCGGGCCGTCGAGATCCGCGTCCGACACCGGCCGCCGGTAGGCCCGCCGCATCAGCGTGGAGAGGATGTCCCGCGCGCAGCCTTCCTCCTCGCTCGGCGCCGCCGGCCGGCACACGAACAGCCGCTCGCGGCTCGGGGTGTCGCCGACGCCCTGCGGGGCGTAGGGGCCGGTGATCGACACCTGGTAGACGGCCGGGGTCAACCGCGGATGCCGCGTCTCGTTGAAGTGCGACTGCCCGGGCCTGCGCTCGGTCTCCATCAGCGACGAGGCGCTCTTCAGGAACGTGACGCCGAGGTCGTGGGGGCCGGCCGTCACCGAGGCGCGCACCTTCAGGTCGCGGTCGACCAGCGCGTCGTCCCCGCGCTCGGGCCGCTGGACGGTGAAGCTCGCGACGGGGACGCGGTCGAGCAGGATCTCCATCTCGTGCGGCCGCCGATCCCGCAGCCCGCCGATGTTGCCGGTGCGGTTTCGGGCGAGCCGGACCTGGATGTCGTAGTCGCCGTCCTGCGCGAACGTGTAGGGAATCACGACGCCGCCGCGCGTGCCCAGGGGCAGCCCCGGGACGTGCTCCTCCTGCGTGGTGTCGGCGGGCACCCGGATCACGTCGGCCTGCAGCGAGGTCTGCGTGGTGCCGATGACGAGCCGGCTGATCTTCTGGGCGGCCGAGATGTAGCGGTCGAGCAGGGCCGGCGGCAGGTCGCCCACCGTCACGTTGTCGAAGCCGTGCCCGCTCTCGTCGGGGGGCAGCAGGGTGGTGGCGTCGACGTCGAGGGCCAGCAGGTCCCGGATGGCGTTCTGGTACTCGGTGCGGTTGAGGCGGCGCAGGGTCTCGGTACGGCCCGGGTTCGGGCTCGCCGCCGCCGCCGCGTCGAGCGTCGACGCCAGCCACGAGGCCATCGCGGCGCGGGTCCCGGCCGGCGGCTGCGGCCGGTTCGGCGGGGGCATGGTGCTCGTGCGCAGCTTGCGCACCACGCTCTCCCAGACCTCGGCCTCGGCCGGCACGTGCGCGACGTCGATGTCGTCCAGGTTCAGCCCGGCCGTCTCGAGCCGGTCGTTGTGACAGGTGACGCAGTAGCGGTCGAGCAGTTGGCGGGCGTCGGCCGCCGATGGCGACAACTCGGCCGCGGCCGGTCCGCCTGTCGATTCCTGAGCGTGCGCGCCTGCCGGGAGCCACAGACCCAGGCCGAGGAGGATCGAGGCCCCGGTGGCCACCGTCGTCATGCGGGAAACGGCCCGGGAAGACCCAAATCTCATCCGCGCATTGTAGGCCCCCACGGGTCGAATTTCAAGGACGTCCGGGCGTACACGGCAATTTGTGAGGACCGGGCGCGAGTCGGTGTTCTTGTCGCTCCCGAGAGTCGTCGATACGGTCACTCGGACCGATGGACCGTGGATCGGGCAGCCCGACGACATTGCCTCCTTTTCGGTCGTGCACCGGACGTCCGGGGCGCCCGGCAGATCCGCAAGATGACCGCTCCCTTGCCCCTGGACTGGCGGATTCGCCGTGGTTCTCGGCGGCGCCCCGCCCGACTCGACGTGCACCCCGACGTCAGCGCGTCACCGCGGCCGCGTGAGCGGTTCCGTCAGCGGTCCGAGCGGTTCCCGCACCCACCACGCTCCGTCCGCGCTTTCCTCCCGGGTCGTGAACCGGTAGCGGTACAGCATGAGCCGGACGAAGCGGGGCGGCCCGTCGGGGAACGGCGTGCCGTCGAGCAGGCCGAGGGCGGCCGGATCGTCCTCCAGCAGGCCCTCGGCGAGGGGCAGCAGCCAGTGGCTGTTCCCCCGGGGGTCGAGGGCCGCGAACCACATCCGCCAGTCGAGCCGCGGCATGTGGGTCAGCGCGAAGCGGGGCGCCCGCGCGGGGTCGCCCGGCTTCCACTTGAACGGGTACTCGAGCCAGGTCGAGCCGTCCGTGCTCCCTTCGATGACGATCTCCGGACGCTCGGTCGTCATCACCCGGAACAGCCCGTAGCCGTTGACGGAGCGGAAGGGGCCGGCCCAGTCGTCGAGCAGGACGTCGGCCCACGCGGGCATCGGCGCGGGGGCGCGGACCTCGCGGACCAGCGCGAGGGTGCTCAGCACCCCCAGCAGCGCCGTCACCGCCGCCCGCGCCCACCGCCGCCACCCCGGGGCACGACGCGGCGGATTCCGCGTCGTGCCGGCGGTGGCCCGGAAACCGTCGCCCTCGGCTCCGATTGCCGCCCAACCGACCCGGCCGGGCGTCTGCGCCGTTCGACGGTGCGGACGCCAGAAGACGCCGAGGCGGAGCAGCCGCGCGACGGCGTCGTCGTCGAGGAGCGACAGGTAGAGGACGACGGCGAGCAGGTTGAAGAAGCCGTAGTTGCCGGTAGCGGCAATCAGGACCTGCAGCAGGCAGAGCAGTCCGCAGCCGGTCATCCGGATCCGCCGGAAGCGGGCCGGCGCGAGGATGGCGAACGGGACCGCGATCTCGATGACGAACATGACGCCGACCGACAGCGTGCCGAACCAGTCGGGCGCGTTGTGCGCGTACCAGCCGATCCAGGTCGGCAGCGGCTGGGTCTGGTAGTGGTGCTCGAGCGCCGTCATGCCCCGCCAGGTCGCATCGCCGCTGAGCAGCTTGGTGGCGCCCGAGAGGAACGTCAGCTTGAACGCGAGGCCCCAGACCAGCCAGCGCGCCGCCGCGCCCGGCTCGCCGCCCGCCCCGAGGGGCACGCGCCAGCCGGCCGGGGAGTACAGCGAGGCCAGCAGCCCCGCTTCCAGCAGCAGCGCGTCCCACTGGAACACGAGGAAGTCCTGACCGGCGACGGTGAGCCCGAGGTAGCAGACCCAGAGGGCCGGGAACATCGCCCTCGGCGCGACGCCGGCCATGGCCGCGGCCGACAGCGCCATGCCGAGCCAGCACGTTCCCACGAGGAAGCCGTCGCTCGGCCAGAGCCAGAGCAGCGTCGGCAGGTCGTGGTAGGCGGCGCCGCCCCATATCTCGTACGCGCGGTCGAGATACGCGGCGGCGGGCATCAGGCCCTCGGCGCCGACCAGCCCGAGGATCTGCGGCGCGAGCGAGGCGAACGCCGTGAGGTGGACGAAGCCGAGCAGGCGCAGGAACAGATCGCGCGACAGCGCGAAGTACGGCGGGCCGGCGCCAGCGGGGGGGAAGAGGCCGGGCACGGGCCATTGTAACGGTCGGACCGGGCATGACCAGGCGAGCGTTCGCCTCGTGCTGCCTTCATCGAGTCCAGGAAGGCAGATGAACCTCGAGAGGATCCGGGCGGGAGGCGCAATCGGGGTGCTGGCGGGGGCGTTGCTGACGCTCTCGGGTTGACGGCGGGCGCGCAACAGGCCGAGGGCGGTCGGGTGCCGCATCGGTGAGACCGTGGGTGCTCAGAGTGTGTTGCTGGTCAACCGGGCGGTGGGCGATTGACCCGCCGGGGAGTCCGAGCGGGGATTTCGGTCAGTCCTCGCGGTCCAGCCGGTCCGCATCGAGGTCGAGCGCCTGGAGCAGGGGGCCGAAGCGCCGCTCGAAGTTGCCGATCTTCGCGCTGGCGACGGTCAGGCGCTCCTCGCCGCACCGGAACACGAGGTCGTCGGTCAGGCGTCCCCGCCGGCGGGCGAGGCGCACCGGCGCCACCGGGTGGAACTCGGGCCGGATGGGATGGACCTCCGGCTCGCCGTCGTCGACGACGAGCTCCTTGTCCGGAACGGCGCCGACGACGACCCGGTCGCGATGGAAGGCCAGCCACCGCGCCCGTCCCGCGACGGTAGTCGCGGCGAGCACCGTCAGCGCCGGCTCGCCGTCGCCGAGCTCGCGCAGAATCGCTGGCGCCGCGTGGGGCGGCCACGTCGAGAGGTCGGGCAGACGCAGCCGTTCGCGCAGGCGCCGGGACGCGGCGTCGACGTAGTGTTTCCAGGCCGCGGCGACCTGCTTGCGCTCGGGGAGCAGCACCGACGCGTACAGCAGCACCAGGTGGTCGTGCTCGATCGGCCACGGCGCCGGCGCCGAGCACAGCAGATCGGCCACCGACGTCAGCAGGGGCCCGGCCAGGCGGTCTCCGACGAGGGCCGGCGGGGGCGCGTCCGGGCCCGCATCTCCCGGGCCGCGGCCGCCCCCGTACGCCGCCGCCACCGCGCGCGAGACCATCTTCTCCGTGGCCGCATCGTCCAGCGCCTCCTTCACGCGCGCGCCGAACACGCTCGCGCGAAGCCGCTCGCCGGCCTGCGCGCGGTCCGCGTCGAGGCAGTCGCGCGCAAGCGCGGCGAGCAGCGCGAACCCGTCGGCCGCCCGTCCCGCTTCCGGGCGTTCCGAGCGGCCGAGGTCGACCGGCAGCGGCAGCCGGCGCTGCAGGGCCTCGATCGCTTCCCTCGCCGCCGGCGCCTGCAGGCCGCGCATTCCCGACAGCAGGTCGGCGAGGCGCTCTCCGACCGCCTGCCGGTCCGCCGGCCGCAGCCCGTCGAGGTCGACGGGGGGCACCGACGGCGGCGCCGGCGCGCGGTCGTCGGCCAGCGCGCGCAGCAGGGCCATCTTGGCGAACTCGTCGGGGATCGGCGCGCGCAGGACGCGGTCGAGCAGCCGCCGCCGGTTGTGATCGACGCCGGGAATGCACGCGTGCACGCGGACCGCCTCGACGAGCGCGATCCAGTCGGGGCCGCGGTACGAGCGCAGGGGGTCGTAGATGCGCGCCACGCGCAGATAGACCAGTGCCACCGAGCTCTCGAGCAGCGTCTTCAGCCACACCTCGGCGCGCGACTTGACGAACCGTTTCCCGACGCGCTTGGCCACCTGCGTGCCCAGGGTCCACGCGACGACCCCGACGGGGTTCGAGCCGCTGGCGAGACGCGCGGCGAGGATCGCGCCGTTGACGTAGTGCTCCCAGGGTTCGAGCTTCCGGTAGAGGGCGAGCCCCTGCTGGGCCTGCTCGAGCTGGGTCACCACCGTCTTCACCGACCAGCCCGCGGGGTCGACGAACGGCACCTGCCGCACCGCCTGCAGCAGCTCGCCGACGGCCGAGCGCACCGCGAGGGCGATGTCCCCGGTGCGCGCCTCGAGCACCGCGTTGTCCGACTCGGCGTGGTACAGCGCCGCGACCTCCTGCACGACGTCGCGGAGCTCGCCGAAGATGGCGCCGCCGTCGAGGTCCACGACGCGCCCGTCCTCGCGCCGGACGTAGCGGCGGTCGCCGATGCCTGCCCACACCCGGTCGCAGCGGTCGCGGATCATCTCGCCGAGCCGGCGCTCCTGCTCGTCGAGGGCCGCGGGTGAGGTCGGTGTGTCGGGGCGGCGGCGGAGGAGCTCGTCGTAGGTCCGCTCGACCGGGGACACGCCGGCGGCGCTCAGCCGGGCGTCGAGTCCCCGCAACTCGTCGAGCCGCCGGTCGAGCTCGGCCATCGCCTCGGGGTCGGGGGCGCTCCCGCGCCCCAGCGCCATGACCCCGGCCCCGAGCCCTGCCGCGCCCAGCAGGGCGAGCGCCGCCCCGGCCTCGAGCGACAGCGAGAGGGCCAGCGCGATGCCCGAGGCCAGGCATCCGAGCCCGCCGGCCAGCCAGACGATCCCTGCAGGGCGCATGCGCCGCCGCAGTGTACCAGGAGGGGGCGCAAAGGGCGCCGCGCGGGAGGGCCGGGGCGGCTCGCCAGGAGGCGGCGGCGTCGAGAAGGCGCCGGGCGACGGCGGCCGGCGGCCTCGGGACGGCTCGTCGCCGGGCGACCGCGACCGGGCAGCCTCGGGCGGGCGGCGGGGCGGGTCTCCGAGGGGTCGCCGGGCCGCCCGGTTATCATAGGGGGTTGTGTCGATGGTTGGAATGATCCGA
This sequence comes from Vicinamibacterales bacterium, assembly GCA_965215105.1. Taxonomy (GTDB): domain Bacteria; phylum Acidobacteriota; class Vicinamibacteria; order Vicinamibacterales; family UBA8438; genus JAJEEA01. Next base: position 1,541,896 of record OZ244051.1, on the reverse strand, counting down.
TCCGGCGTCGTCGCCGGCCTGGTCCTGGCGGCCGCGGCGGCCGCGCCGCCCGCCCGCAGCCAGATCGCCCCGCCGGTGACCTCCGTCGCCGGCCCCCCGGAGGTCGCGGCCTTCGCCAACCTGTCGGGGGACCCCGCCGACGCCTGGATCGGCGACGGCATCGCCGAGACGCTCACCGCCGATCTCGGCCGGGCGTCGGGGACCGTGCCGCCCGGCCTGAGAGTGGCCGGCGGCTACCAGCGGGTGGGCGCCCGCCTTCGGATCACGGCGCGGCTGGTCGACCCGGGCAGCGGGCGCGTCGTGGCCGGCACGCGCGTCGACGGGGCGCTCTCGGATCTGTTCGGCCTGCAGGACGAGCTCGCCGGCCGTCTCGCGGAGGCGGCGCGGCGGGCGACGGTGCCCGCGGGTGCGGCCGTCGCGGCGCGGCCCGGGACTGTCCTGCGGCGGCCCCGGACGCCGGGGCCGGCGCCCGGGGCCGGGTTCGCGGCGGCGCCGACCCTGATCCACGGCCCCCCGCCCCCGCTGCCGCCCGAGGTGGCGGCCCGCGACGATTCCGGACGCCTGACCATGCGCGCGATACGGCTCGACGCGCCGCTGCAGCTCGACGGCCGCCTCGACGAGCGCGTCTACCGGGACGTGCCGCCGGTGACCGGGTTCATCCAGCAGGAGCCGGTCGAGGGCGCGCCCGCCGCCGACCAGACCGAGGTGTGGGTGACGTTCGACGACGACACCCTGTACGTGTCGGCCCGCTGCTGGAGCGCCGAGCCCGACCGCATCGTCGCCAACGAGATGAGGCGCGACAGTTGGGGCATGTACGGCAACGACACCGTCTCGGTCGTCCTCGACACCTTCTACGACCGGCGCAACGCGTTCGCGTTCACCACCAACGCCATCGGCGGCCTCTTCGACGGGCTCGTCACCGACGAGCGCAGCCACAACATCGACTGGAACACGGTGTGGGACGTCCGCGCGGGCCGTTTCGACGGCGGGTGGACGGTGGAGATCGCGGTTCCCTTCAAGTCGCTCCGGTATCGCGCGGGAGCCGCACAACTGTGGGGCGTCAACGTGCAGCGCCGGGTGGCGTCGACCAACGAGAGCTCGTTCCTCACCCCGATTCCCGCCTCGCTGAGCTGGGCCGGGACCTACAAGATGTCGTCGGCCGCGACCCTCGTGGGGCTCGACGTGCCCGCCTCGGGCACCCGGCTCGAGGTCAAGCCCTACGGCATCTCCGACGTCACCACCGACCTCGCGCGCGCCCCCGACGAGCGCACGGCGACGGGGGGCGACGTGGGGTTCGACGTCAAGTACGGCCTCACCGAGGGGCTCACCGCGGACTTCACGTACAACACCGACTTCGCGCAGGTCGAGGTCGACGAGCAGCAGGTCAACCTGACCCGCTTCAGCCTGTTCTATCCCGAGAAGCGGGAGTTCTTTCTGGAGGGGCAGGGCATCTTCGACTTCGGCGGGGGCTTCGGCAGCGACTCGACGGCGTTCTACTTCGGGGGCGGCCAGTTCGCGGGAACGGCGCCGATCCTGTTCTTCAGCCGGCGCATCGGGCTGCAGGACGGGCACACCGTGCCCATCCGGGCCGGCGGCCGGCTCACCGGCAAGGTCGGGCCCTACAGCATCGGGATGCTGAACGTGCAGACCGACCAGGCCGGCCGGGCCGCGGCGACCAACTTCTCGGTCGCCCGGGTCAAGCGCGACGTCCTGCGCCGCAGCGCGGTCGGGGCGCTGTTCACGGGACGCTCGGTGTCGACCGACGGCGACGGCGCGAACCAGGTGTACGGGGTCGACGGGCTCTTCTCGTTCCACGACAACCTGAACGTCACGACCTGGCTCGCGGAGAGCCGGCTGCCCGGCGTCAGCCGGGACGACGCCAGGAGCTACCAGGCGAGGCTCGACTACCGCGGCGACCGCTGGGGGCTCGTCGCGGAGCGGCTGGGCGTCGGCGCCGACTTCCGCCCCGAGGTCGGCTTCGTCCGCCGCCACGACTTCCGGCGCAACTTCGTGGAGGGCCGCTTCAGCCCGCGGCCGCTGTCGATCGCGTCGATCCGCAAGTTCCTGTTCCAGGGCAACCTCGACTACACGACCGACGGCGGCGGGCTGCTCGAGACGCGGGCGCGGCAGGGGCTCTTCGGCATCGAGTTCGAGAACGGCGACCTGTTCTTCGCCGGCGCCACCGACAGCTTCGAGTGGCTGAAGCAGCCGTTCGAGATGACCCCGGCCATCACCATCCCCGCCGGCGCCTACCGCTTCACCAACACCCGCATCGTCTACGCCCCGGGCCAGCAGCGCACCGTGTCGGGGGGGCTGAGCTTCGACCACGGCGGGTTCTTCGGCGGCGAGCGCACGGGCGTGGGCTACACCTTCGGCCGCGTGTACCTCTCGTCGCAGCTCAACGTCGAGCCGTCGCTGTCGTTCAACTGGCTAGAGCTGCCCGAGGGCGACTTCCGGACCGACCTCGTCGCGGTGCGCACCACCTATACGCTGACCCCGCGCATGTTCGTGGCGGCGCTCGTGCAGTACAACTCGACCCTCGACTCGCTCGGCACCAACCTGCGCTTCCGCTGGGAGTACCAGCCGGGCAGCGAGCTGTTCGTGGTCTACACCGACGAGCGCGACACCCTCGACCCGCGGGGGCCGTTCCTCCAGAACCGCGCGTTGGTCGTCAAGGCCACGCGCCTGCTGCGCTTCTGACGTGCTGCCTCGGGACGGGCATGACCGACGACAGCGACTCCGGCCGCCACCTGCTGCTGTACGACGGCGTGTGCGGGCTCTGTGACCGGTTCGTCCGGTTCGTTCTGGCCCACGACCCCGGGCGCCGATTCCGGTTCGCAGCGCTGCAGAGTTCCGTCGGGCGCAACCTCGTCTCCGCATTCGGCAGGGACCCGGATCGGCTCGACACGGTCTGCGTGGTCGTCGACTACCGGTCGGCGGCGGGCCGCGTGCTGAGCCGGTCGGCCGCCGCCCTGTTCGTGCTGGGGCAGCTCGGATGGCCGTGGCGGCTCGCGACGGTCCTGCGCCGGGTCCCCGCCGCGCCGCGCGACTGGCTCTACGACCGGGTCGCGGCCCATCGGTACCGGCTCTTCGGCCGCCGTGCGTCGTGCCCCGCTCCCGACCCGCGGCACCGCGATCGCTTCCTCGACGCTTGACCCGCAGCCACCGCGCCTCCTCGCCCTGCCCGTCGGGGCTCCGGGGGCGGCGCATGCCGATGTACGCAATAATCTCCACGTCTGCTGGCGAGTCCGTGGCACTTCCCGCCATGTCGACGCCTCGCCGGCCGGAGGTGGCCGATGTTGCGACGTCTCCACGCGATCGGGGTCCCCGCGGTTGCCAGCCGGTGCCTGATGGTCGCGGCGACTGCCGCCCTCCCGCTCTACTCGCCGGCGCCGGCCGCGGCGCAGGTGGTCGAGCGCGTCGTCGACGGCGACACCATCGTCGTGCGGGGCGTGGGCCGGGTGCGGCTGATCGGGGTCGACACCCCCGAGACGGTGGCGCCGGGGCGGCCCGTCGAGTTCTTCGGGCGCGAAGCGAGCGCGTTCACGAAGCGGCTGCTCGAAGGTCGCTCCGTCCGTCTCGAGTACGACCGCGAGCGGACCGACCGGTACGGGCGGACCCTCGCCTACGTCCATCTCGCGGACGGGACGTTCGCCAACGCCGAGATCATCCGGCGCGGCTACGGCCACGCCTATACGCGGTTCCCGTTCCGGTACCTCGACCGGTTCCGGCAGATCGAGCGCGAGGCGAGATCGGCGGGACGGGGGCTGTGGAACCCGGCGGCGTCGCCGTCGTGGGCCGGCACCGCGGCGGGGCGTCCGTCGGGGGCCGCGGCCGCCCGGATACCCTGGGACGACAACGGGAACGGCCGCGTGACGTGCGCCGAGGCGCGGCGGCACGGCATCGCCCCGGTGCCGCGCAGCCATCCCGCCTACGCGTACATGCGCGACGGCGACGGCGACGGCGTCGTGTGCGAGTGAGCGCCGGAGATCCCGGCGCATGGCCGTCGTGCGGACGGCTCCGGAGCCATCGCCGTCGCGGCGGCCGCACCGCCGGCGGCCCCGGGGCCTGAGTCGGAGGAGTCCGAATCGACGGCCCGTGCGGCTTCGTCCAGCGGCTCAGGTGAGGGCCGGACCCATGAACACCCTGCTCGAGGAAGCGATAGAGGCGTGGGACGGCGCCCGCCGGGGCGTCATCGCCGAGGCGGCGGGCATTCCCGCCCGCGACTGGGACTTCCGGCCCGCGCCCGGCGCGCGTTCGGTCGCCGAGCTGGTCGGCCACGTCGTGGCCACCGGCATGATGTGGACGAGCGAGCTGACGCGTCCCACCGCCGACTTCACCCGCAAGAGCTTCCCGGCGTTCATCCGCCACTATGCCAAGGGGGTCGAGAAGCCTCGCCCACGTGCGGAATGGCTGCGCCTGCTGCGCAGCAGCTTCCGCGACGGCGCCCGGCAGCTCCGCGCCGCCGGCGAGGTGCAGATGCTGCAGTATGTGCGCCGCTTCGACGGCGAGCGCGGGACCCGCCTGACCTGGCTGCACCACGGCATCGCCCACGAGGAGTACCACCGCGCCCAGCTCGCGCTCTACGCCCGGCTGCTCGGCCGCACTCCGGCCCTCACGCGGGCGATAGAGGGCGCGGACCCGGAGTAGGGGCGCGGGCGGTCACGGAAGAACGACGTGCCGGGAGCCCGCGCCGCGCGACGGCGCGGACTCCCGGTGGGTTGGATGGGTGGCAACCGGAGCCGCCGTCGACGACGACCGGGGTACTGCTGCTCGGCCGCGGCCCGCTCGTCGACGCGTCGGCAAGCCGTGCTCGCCCGGCCACTCCGCGACGAGGCTACTGCTGCTCGGCCGCGGCCCGCTCGTCGGCCCGGGCGCCGGCCAGAATGCCCTCCATCGAGTAGTTGCCCTCGTGGCAGGCGTACTCGTAGAGCGGCTCCTCGCCCCGCCGCATCGGGATCTCGGCCGTCCACGGCTGCACCCAGGTGTCGGGGTCGGTGACCGTGAACGTGTAGACCAGCGTGTCGTCGTCCTGCCGGGTCAGCCGCTCCACCAGGGTCATGTTCTCGGAGGAGCCGCGCCAGCGGGTCTTGTCGGTGAAGTTGTTCGTCTCGACGACCAGCGTGTCGCCCTCCCAGCGCCCGCGCGACTCGCCGGTCCACGACCCGATGCCGGTGCGCGGCGTGCCGTCGATGGGGATGATGCGCGAGTCGTGCACCATCTCGTTGAGGATGACGACGGTGTCCTCGGTCTGGAACACCTGCATGTTCTGGTTATAGCCGCCCGGGGTCATCGGCGGCCCCGTGTTGAACCCGAGGATGCAGCGGTCGAACGTGCTGCGGTCGAGCCACGAGTCGGCGGGGTGCTCGGCCCGGTACTCGCGCCGCGCGTCGGCCCGCGCCTGCCCCGCCTCGCTCAGCGCCGGCATGCGCCCGTTCGGCGGATCGACGATGAGCGAGGTCCGGCGGGTCCCGATGGTGCGGGTGCCCCGGTCCATCCAGAAGTTGTTGTAGGCGCCGACGCTGCCGCCCGCCTCGGTGCGGCGGGGCGGGGCGAGGAGGAGCCGCTCGTCGCGGTCGACGGCGCCCTGCTCGAGGGTGGCCGCCTCTTCCTGCGTCAGGAACTCGCGGTCGCCGTACCGTTCGGGGCGCTGCAGCGGGGTGATGGTGCGGAAGTCCCACACGCCCTGCAGGTTCGGGGCGCCCCACGCGGTGCGGGGCCCGTCCTGGGCCGTCGTCGGCGGGGCCAGGCCTGCCGTCGCGACGACAGCGGCGAGGACGCCGAGCGCTACGATCTGTCTCTGCCTCATCTCCGACCTCCTTGAAATCCGGCCGAACCCACCCCGCCTGGCGCCAGCAGGGTCACATCGACAGGTGGTTGCCGACCGCATCGGCGCGCAACCCGTATCCCCGCCGTCTCGCTCGTCTGGCTCGCGGCAAGACAAGACAAGTCGCCGCCCGTGCCCTGACGGCAATCGAATCGCCGCGTCCCCCAGCGAAGGACAGACGAATACCGGTCCCGTCAAGAGTAGCCCCCGGCGACGGGCGGGTCAACGCCTCGGCGCTCCGCCGTGTGTCCCGCAGGGCGGGGCGTCGTACCCCGCCGCTGACGCCGTCTCGGTCGGCCGCCGCCGCGACCTACTGCCGGTCGTCGACCCTGTAGCCGATGGGGCGGCGGGCGGCGTCCCCGGGCAACTCCGTCTCCAGAATCACGGTTCCGCCGTATCCGGCAGGGCGAGGGCCACGTACTCGCTGCTCATGTCGTCCCAGCCGACGGTCGCCACGATGTACTGCCGGCCGCCGACCCTGTAGCTGATCGGCGCGGCGGTGGTGCCCCCGGGCAGCTCCATCTCCCAGACGATCCCGCCCGACCGCTTGTCGAAGGCGCGGAACATCTTCCCCCCGCTGCCCGGCGGCAGGAACGCGGCCCCGACGTTGGCCCCCTCGCCGAGGAACACCAGGCCGCGGGTGACGAGCGGCGCCGCGCGGCCGCCCTGACCGAGCGGCGGCAGGTCGAGATGGGCGATGGCGGGATGGTCGCGCGGCCCGTCGCCGTTGGCCACCGTCCACAGTATCTCGCCCCGGTTGAGGTCGATGGCGACGAGGCGTCCGTAGGGCGGCTTGAACAGGGGCAGTCCGCGCGGGCCGGGGATGTGCCGGGCGCCCCGCATGACCCAGTCGACGTCCGACCGGGGGTGCTCCGACCGGCTGAGCCCCACGACGGTGCCGCTGTGGACCGAGGGGACGTAGAGGATGCCGGTCTCCGGGTCGACGCCGGCGCCGTTCCAGTCGGTGCCGCCCACGAGGCCGGGCACCACGAGCGTGCCCCGGGTGCCGCCGGGCCGGTCGTCGATCAGCGACGGCGGGGTGAAGAACGGCCCCCACACGTAGTCGTCGAGGATGGCGAGGGCTTCGGCCCGCAGCTCGGGCGTGAAGTCGACGAGGTCGTCGATGCTCACCCCCTGCTGGTCGTAGGCGGGCGGCTTCGTGGGGAACGGCTGGGTCGGCGCGTACCACTCGCAAAAACCCACCGGATTCGCTGGCGTCGGCCGGCGAAGCAGCCGGGCACGGCCGCCGGGCGGAACGACTGGATCTTCTCGCGGTTGGATGCGGTTCGGCGAGTTGTGGAAAGATCAGAGCGTCGATGTCCGAGAATCCGGTGGACTCAAGGGCTTGGGCCAGCTCGTCAGCGTGCGGGCCGTGCAGGCGGGGGATGAAGGCAATCGTCCAGGACGAATACGGCTCGGCCGACGTGCTGCAGCTCCGGGACGTCGACCGGCCGCGGGCCGGCGGGCGTGACGTGCTCGTGGAGGTCCACGCGGCCGGCCTCGATCCGGGCGTCTGGCATCTCATGACCGGGCGGCCGTACCTCGTGCGGCTGATGGGGTTCGGGCTGCGGCGGCCGAAGGACCGCGTGGCGGGGCAGGATGTCGCCGGACGGGTCGCGGCGATCGGCGCGGGCGTCGCCCGGCTGCGGCCCGGCGACGAGGTGTTCGGCACCTGCACCGGCGCCTTCGCCGAGTACGCCCGCGGGCAGGAGGACACGCTCGCGCCGAAGCCGGCCAACCTCACGTTCGAGCAGGCGGCGGTCGTGCCCACATCCGCCGCCACGGCCCTGCAGGCCCTGCGCGACACCGCACACGTCGAGGCGGGGCAGACGGTGCTGGTCATCGGCGCCGGTGGCGGCGTCGGTACGTTCGCCGTGCAGATCGCCCGGGCGCTGGGCGCGGAGGTCACGGGCGTGTGCGGCGCCGGCAAGACGGATCTGGTGCGCGAAATCGGCGCGCACCATGCCATCGACTACTCGCAGGAGGATGTCGCCGACGGCCGGCGGCGTTACGACGTCATCCTCGACACGGCGGGCAATCGTTCGCTCTCGCATCTCAGGCGCGCCCTCGCCCCGACGGGCACGCTCGTCATCGTCGGGGGCGAGCAGGGCGGACCGTGGCTCGGCGGCGTCGATCGGCAGCTTCGGGCGTCGCTGCTGTCGCCGTTCGTGCGCCAGACGCTCGGCTCGCTGTTCTCGACGGTCGTCGCGGCGGATCTCGAGCGCCTGCGGGAGCTGCTCGAGGCCGGCAAGGTCGCGGCGGTCATCGGCCGGACCTACCCGCTGAGCGGCGTCCCCGACGCCATGCGCGAGCTCGAAGCCGGACACGTGCGCGGCAAGATCGCCATCACCGTTCACCGTGCGTCGTAGACTTCCGAGAGTACGCGCGGAAGCACGACTTCCGCATCGACGACTTCATCGAGGCGACCGCCTCCGGACAGGCGTCTGAGAAGCGCCAGCGGCTCGACGAGTTGACGAGCCGTTACTCGGCCGCGGCGACCGCCGCCTGGTCGTCAGCGAGCTCTCGCGGCTCGGCCGGTCGCTGGGTCAGATCGTGACCATCCTCGACGCTCTCGCCAACGCCGAGCCCGTCGAAGCCCGGTTCCTGTGGCGTCCACAGCTCCACGACCCGGCGGACGAGATGGTGCTCGAGGCCGCCATCAACGGCGTGGCCGACGCCCTGGTGACGTTCAACCGGCGGGACTTCGGGCAGGCGCCCGCCCGGTTCGGCATCACGGTGCTGTCACCCCAGGAGGCCTTGAGGAGGCTGCCGGCATGAAGAAGCAGCTCAGCACCTATCCGTTTCCGTTGCGGCTGCCCACGTCGTTGAAGACGGCCGTGGCCGAGATCAGCAAGGCCGACGGCACGAGCATCAATCAGTTCGTGGCGACCGCCGTGGCGGAGAAGGTCTCGGCCCTGCGGACCGCGGCGTTCTTCAGCGACCGGGCGGCCCGGGCCGACGTCGCCGCGGCGCGCCGGCTGCTGCGCCGACAAGGCGGCCAGCCCCCGGAGCCCGAGGACCAGCTCGAATAGGGGAGAGGCCGCGGCGCCCCGGGCTCGCACACATCGGAGGCGGACGCTGACGGCCCTCTGCACACAGGGGGCTGGCGAGGCGACGGGAGCGGCCGCGACGGCCGCCATCGGCGTTCGTCGACGCCGGTTGTGGTAAACCTATCCGCCGGGGTGCAGATCGTCGGGAAGCCCGCGAGGCAAGCGAACGCAGGGGAGTGAACGGATGATGAGACGCAGCATCACGCTCGGCGCGGTGGTGGCGGTCGGCGCTCTGTCGGTCGGCGTCAACGGGTTCCAGCAGCTCAATTCGGACGCGGTCGACGCGGCCGTCATCGAGCAGGTCAGGGACAACCTCTACGTCATCACCGGATCGTCGACGGTCGACCGGTCGCTGTTCAGCGGCGGCAACGTCGGGGTCTTCGTGATGGACGAGGGGGTCGCCATCGTCGACACCAAGCTGCCGGGGTGGGGGCCGGTGATCCTCGAGCGCATCCGGTCGGTGACCGACAAGCCCGTCGTCACCATCGTCAACACCCACACCCACGGCGACCACGTCGGCAGCAACGAGTTCTTCGACGCGGCGCGCATCGTGGCCCACGACAACACCAAGGCCAACATGCAGCGCATGGAGAACTTCCAGGGCGACAACGCGCGGTACCTGCCCGCGGCCACCTACGCCGACCGGATGAGCCTCGGCTCGGGCGAGGACCAGATCGATCTGTACTACTTCGGGGCCGGCCACACGAACGGCGACACCTTCATCGTGTACCCGGCCCTCGGGGTGCTGCAGACCGGCGACATGTTCCCGTGGCGGGACGCGCCGTTCCTCGACACCAGCAACGGCGGCAGCGGGCTCGCCATGCCCCAGACGCTGGCCGCGGCCATCGCCGGCATCGAGGGCATCGACGTGGTGGTGCCGGGGCACATCCCGGTCACGACGTGGGAGAGCTTCGAGGAGTTCCAGCGCTTCAACGCGGACCTCCTCGACGCGGTGCGGACCGCCAAGGGCGCGGGCCTGAGCGAGGACGCCGCGGCGACCGGCGTCAGCCTCGCGAGCGGGTATCCGCACTACGACTCCACGCGGGTCGAGGCGGCGGTGCGGGTGATCTACAACGAGCTGCCGTAGCCGGCCTTCTAGAATGCCCTCGGACCGGCGAGCACGCGGGCCGGGAACATGATGATCGCGGTGAGCAGCGCGAAGACCCCGGTCACCGCGATGCCGAGCAGGCGGAACGGCAGCAGCAGCACCCAGACGATGGGGTAGAGCAGCAGCGCCAGCAACGCCAAGGGCCAGCACAGCACGAGAAGGATGCACCAGAGCAGGAACTTGGTCATGGTTCTATCCGCATCTGACGGAGGGCCGATGGCAGCGGTTCCGACCGGGCCGACCGGGATCGAGACGCTCCCCGCGTGCACCGGGCGCCCTGTCGGCGTCGCGTACATCGCGGGGTCGGGATCGTAGCAAAGGAGTGACGATGCCGCGTTACCTGCCGCAGTTTCTGGCACTGCTGACCGCTGTCGGCGTCGCGCCGCCGGTGCTCGCCGACGACTGGCCCGAGTGGCGCGGGGCGGGGAGGGGGGGCGTCCTCGCCGAGACCGGGCTCGTCGAGACCTTTCCCGAGGGCGGCCTGCCCGTGGCGTGGCGCACCCCCGTCCACGGCGGCTACGCCGGCCCCGCGGTGGCCGACGGCCGGGTCTTCGTCGCCGACGCCCGCCGCCCCGACCCGCGGTCGACGGCGGTCGTCGAGCGCGCCGTGGCCCTCGACGAGGAGACCGGCGAGGTGCTGTGGACGCACGAGTGGGAGACCGACTACGCGGGCCTGCAGCTCGTGTACGCCATCGGCCCCCGCGCCACGCCCACCGTCGACGGCGACCGCGTCTACGTGCTCGGGGCCATGGGCCGGCTGCTCGCCCTCGACGTCGCCGACGGGACGGTGCGGTGGGAGAAGGACTTCCCCGCCGACTTCGGCACCGAGGTGCCGTCGTGGGGCATGTCCGGGGCGCCGCTCGTCGACGGCGACCGGCTCATCTGCCTCGTGGGGGGCGAGCCCGACGCCAAGATGATGGCGTTCGACAAGCACACCGGCGAGGAGGTCTGGCGGGCCCTGTCGTCGGACTGGGAGCCCGGCTACAGCCAGCCCATCATCATCGAGGCGGGGGGCGCGCGGCAGCTCATCGCCTGGCATCCGCGCGACATCAGCTCGCTCGACCCCGAGACCGGCGAGGTGTACTGGGAGATACGCCACATCGTCGACATGGGCATCAACCCCGCGACCGCCGTCCACAGCGGCCGCTACCTGTTCTTCACGTCGCAGTACGGCGGGGCCCGCATGCTGCTGCTCGACGAGGACCGCCCCGCGGCCGAGGTGCTCTGGGAGGGGGTGGGCGAGAGCGACCCCGATTACGGCTTCGACTTCGACACCCTGAACTCGGTCATCAGCACCCCGCTCATCCACGGAGACCACGTCTACGGGGTCGACGGCCACGGCGTTCTCCGCTGTCTCGAGGCGGCGACGGACCGCCGCGTGTGGGAGACCGAGGCCCTCATAGGCGAGAGCACCAACTGGGCGACGGCGTTCTTCGTGCGCAACGGCGACCGCTACTTCGTCAACACCGACACCGGCGACCTCGTCATCGCGCGGTTCTCCCCGGACGGCTACGACGAGGTCAGCCGCACGCCGCTCATCGAGCCCACGCATCCCTACGTGCGGCGGCGCCTCTCGGGGCGCGCCGTCAACTGGTCGCACCCGGCCTATGCGAACCGCCACGTCGTCGTCCGCAACGACCGGGAGATCGTGCGGCTCTCGCTCGCGCAGGAAGAGTAGGGTGGCTGCCAAGCACCGGTTCGCCTCAGGCGCCCGTGGGTCGGGACGGTGCCGACTCCCGGGCAGGGAGCTCCGGGGGCCGCGGAGCCGTAGCTCGGCGGTTGCCGGGCTGATCCTGCTCGCGCTCGCGGGTCTTGCGTCGCGGGGTGTTCTTCACGCCCAGACCGCGGGCGACCCGGCACGCCGCATCGTGGTGATGAGCGAGCTGCACCTGGGCGAAGGGCGCGGGCCGGACGGCGCGTGGTCGCCGTTCGAGGACTTCCGGTGGGCGGACGACCTCCGGGGGTTCCTCGTCGCGTTGGCGGACGAGAACGGGGCGACCGACCTCGTGCTGAACGGCGACACGTTCGAGCTGTTGCAGGCGGGCGACGGCGCCTGCGCCTACGACGACCCGGCCCTGGGGTGCACCGAGGCCGAGGCACTGGCGCGTCTCGACCGTGTGCTCGCGGCGCACCGCGACGAGATCGCCGCCCTCGCGGCGTTCGCCGCCGCCGGCGACAACCGGCTCGTGCTCGTGCCCGGCGACCACGACGCCGCCCTGCTGTTCCCTGCCGTGGGGCAACGCGCCGTCGAGGCGTTCGGGGTCTCGCCGGAGCGGGTGAGGGTGGCCGGGGACGGTTACTGGCGCTCGGCGGACGGACTCATCCACGCCGAGCACGGCCACCAGATCGAGTACCGGGCCGACCGGTTCGACGACTGGCCGGCCCCGTTCGTGACCCGCTCCGGGCGGCGGCACCTTGCCCGGCCTTGGGGGCAGTCGGTGGTGCAGGCGCTGTACGACCGCTACGAGCCGCGGTTTCCGATCGTCGACAACCTCGCCGACAACGGCGCCGGCGTGCGCGAGGCGCTGGCCGCGGCCGGGGTGGACGACGCGGGGGCGGCCGCGCCCGACCTGCTGCGGTTCCTGCTGTTCCGCATGTCCTGGCAGCAGTTCCGGATGGACCTCGACCGGGGCGACGTGGAGCCGCCGGTCTGGGACCTCGCCCGCGTGCGGGAGGCCGGACCGGCGTTCCTCGTCGACTCGCTGGCCGACGACGACCGTTTCAGGCCGCTGGCCGCACGGGCTCTCGACGACGGCCGCCTGACCGCCCTCATGGAGGCCCTGAGCGACGACGAGCTGACCGCGATCTGCGATCATCGCGCCGCCCTCCGGCGGGCCCGGCGCCGCTTCGAGCGCATCCTGACCCAGCTCGACCCGACCGGCCCGCCGTTGACCGAGTGCCCGCGCACGCCGGAGACCACGGCCCCGCGGTTCGAGTACTTCTGGGGGTCGCGCGACCGCGTCTTCGGCCGCCATCTCGAGCAGTTGACCGACCCCCGCCCGGTCGCGGTGATGGCCCACGGGCACACCCATCTGCCGGACTACCGGCAGGGGAACTTCACCCGCGTCGAGGCCGGCCTGACCTACGTCGTCGACGGCTTCTCGCCGGTGCGGGGGGCCGCGACCCCGGTCGTCATCAACGGGGGCGCGTGGCAGCGAACCGTGACTCCCCGGCAGCTCGACGAGCACCGTCGGCGCCTGGGGGTGTCCGAGGCCGAGCTGCTGGAGTCGATGCAGCCCGAGCAGTTGCCCCCCTGCTACAGCTTCGTGCAGATCGATCCCTACGACGAGCGGCCCGGGCCGCCGGTGGTGCGCTACTGGCGTCAGGACCGCGACGGAACCTGGGCGATGGCCCCCCGGTGCGGGCGGGGCATCTCGAATCCGGCGTCTGCGCCATAGGCGCGGCGCGGGCTCCGGTAACGTGACCCGAGCGGCGGCCCGAGTCGCGCGGCTACGATTCCAGGATGGGAAGACCGAGGTCGGGACAGGGCAGATCGGGCCCTTTCAGTCGAGCATCGCGGCCACGGGGATGGCGCCGACCTCGGGAAGCGCGGTGATGTTCACCGCGGCGCCGCGTTCGACGACCGCATGTTCGCCGTAGCCGTTCGCGCCGGGCCGGCGGTACACGTGCACCCGTTCCTCTTCCAGGGCGAGCACCCAGAGCTCGCGAACGCCGGCCCGGGCATAGAGAAGGGCCTTTACGTCCCGATCGAAATCGAGCGTCGTGTCGGCCAGGAGTCCGCGCCGTAGAACGGCGCGGACTCCTGGAGGGTTGGTTGGGCGCCAAGCGGAGCCGTCAGGCGACGATTGGCGGGCTACTTCGATCAGCAGGAGCACGTCATCCGGGCGCGGATGCCGGCTGCCGTACACCTCCTTCGGCTCGAGCAGGGCCACGTCGGGCTCCGGCTCGGAGCGATCGTCCAGGCGCACCGGGTTCTGTATGCTGACGAGCGCCCTCGGCGTGATCTTGAGCACCAGGAGCTCCGTCAGGCGACGCACGCACTGGGCGTGCCGGCTGCCGATGGGGTTCATCTCGTAGATCCTGCCGTCGAGCAGCTCGACCCGGTCGTTCTCCTTCAGGATGCCGTGGTGGGCCAGCCCGTGGTACTCGCTGACGGTGAAGGTGCGCTCGCGGGGCGACGCGATCGTGTTCATGTCGTGCATCGCGGTCTCGTTCAAGGATAGCCGATCCGGCCGTGGATCCCTGCCGCGGGCGGCCCGGGGGCCGTCCGGAGCATGCAGCCTATAATGCTGCGGTCGGGACCCGCACCGGCGGTTCGACCGACCTCCCAAGGAGAGAGTCATGACGAGAGCGACGACGAAGTGGTGGGTGCTGACGCCGGTGCTGGCGGCGGCGGTGGCCGCGGGGAGCGCGAGCGCGCCGGGCGACGTGCCCGCGATGGACGGCGTGCCGGCGGCCGAGCCCGAGGCGGTGGGCATGTCGTCGGCCCGGCTCGAGCGGCTCGACCGGGTCATGCAGGGCTACATCGACCGCAACGAGGTGGCCGGGGTCGTCACCCTGGTGGCCCGCCGGGGCAAGGTCGTGCACTTCTCGGCCCTCGGCAAGCGCGACGTCGAGGCCGGTGAGCCCATGACCCACGACACCATCTTCCGCATCGCGTCGATGACCAAGCCCGTCGCCTCGGTCGCGCTGATGATGCTCTACGAGGAGGGCCGCTTCCAGTTGCGCGACCCCATCGCCAGGTGGCTGCCCGAGTTCGCGGACATGCAGGTGGCGGTGCCCGCGCCCCCGCAGGAGCGGCTGACCGGCCGCTACAAGACGGTGCCGGCGGCCCGGCCCATCACCGTGCAGCAGGTCCTGACCCACACCGCGGGGCTCGCCAACACCTACCGCGGCATCACCCAGCCCGAGTTCCAGCGGGTGGTGGCGCCGCGCGAGCCCGGCGACACGGTGGGCGACATGCTGAAGCGGCTCGCCACCCTGCCCCTCAACTTCCACCCCGGCGACCACTGGGAGTACGGCCGCGCCACCGACGTCGTGGGCCGGCTCGTCGAGGTCATGTCGGGCCAGACCCTCGACGCGTTCCTGAAGGAGCGCATCTTCGAGCCCCTCGACATGAGGGACACCCACTTCTACTTGCCGAAGTCGAAGCTCGGCCGGTTCGCCGCCCTCTACCGCCCCGACGCCGACGGCAAGATCGAGCTGTCCGAGGCGCCCACGGCCGAGAGCCGCTACGTGGCCGAGCCCCACACCTACTTCAGCGGCGCCGGCGGCCTCGTGTCGACGGCGCGCGACTACTTCCGCTTCCACCAGATGATGCTGAACGGCGGCGAGCTCGACGGCGCACGCATCCTCGGCCGGAAGACGGTCGAGCTGATGACCGCCAACCACACCGGCGACAAGGGCATCTGGCTCGCCGGCCCCGGCTACGGCTTCGGCCTCGGCTACGCGGTGGTCACCGACCTCGGCCCCTCGGGCACCCCGCGCTCCGAGGGTTCCTACTACTGGGGCGGCGCCTTCGGCACCATCTTCTGGGTCGACCCGTCCGAGGAGCTCATCGGCATCCTGATGGAGCAGATCCGGCCCTACACCCACCTCAACGTCCGGCCGGACCTGGCGACGATGACCTACCAGGCGATCGTCGACTGAGCCGAGTGGCGGAAGGGACCAGACGATCGCCGACCGGGCCGAGAGGCTGATGGGGAATCAGGCGATCGTCGACTGAGCCGCGATGCTGAAGTGGATCGTCCTCGCGACGGTGCTGGGGTGGGTAGGCCGGCTGATGCTCGACCGCGTGCGGGTGGCCGTCAATCGGCCCCCGCCCCCGCGCCGCTTCGACGTCTTCACGGTGCTCGCCATCGTCGTCGTGCTGCTGTGGCTGCTGCCGTTCGTGCTGCCGTTCTTCAGGGACGCGGCGGAGTGAGGGGCGCTGCTCGTCGCGGACGCGCGGCGGGCGCGTTCACCGCGCGGTCGGGCGAGGTGGCACGATGCTGCGCGCCTGCTCACCGCCGCGTGTGCCGGGCCGGGGCGAGATCGCGCAGCCGGAGCCTCTTCACCGGCTCGAAGTGCCGGCGGTTGCGGGTGACGACGGCCAGGTCGTGCTCGAGGGCGGTCGCGGCGATGAGCGCATCGGGGACGGCGATGCCTGTCTCGCGGCGAATCCGGCCGGCTCGCTCGGCCACATGGCGGTCGACGACCAGCTCGCGAAAGGGGTCCAGGAGTCGCTGGACGAGGGCTGATCCGACATCGCCAGCGAGCAGCTCGCAACGGGTCACGACCGAGTAGTGGATTCGATGCCGCTCCGGCTGCAGTTCGCGGGCGCCGCGCATGTGGTCGATGAAGATGTCGGTATCGACCAGGAGATCGGCCACCGGATCACCCGCGGGTTCTCAGGCGTCGCGTTCGCGCCTCCCATTCGCCGCGTCCCGGGAAAGACGCGCCGGGGGCCGCGCCGAAGGTGCTCTCGAGTGCTGTCGTGGGGTCGACGGGCGCCTGCGCGATATACAGATCGACCGCCTCGCGGACGACGGCGGCCAGCGACGAGCCCCGCGAGCCGGCGATCTCGTCCAGCCGGCGGCGCTGAGACGGCTGCAGGTAGACCTGCGTGCGAGTGGCAGGCATACAGCGCAGTATACAGCAAGTCGCGGTCCGACAAGATGCTGATCACTGATCGCCACCCCCACGAACACGGCGCGAACGCTTTGCTCGAACTTGCTCTCACCGCCCTCGACGATCGTCACCTGTGTCACGGTCCAGCTCGGCGGCGAGATTGCGCGTTCCATGCAGGATGCGGGCGACGCGGATTCCGGACTCGGTCGGCTCGTATACGACGATGAAGCGCTTCATCACGACGAAATAGCGGAAGGTGTGGCCGGGTGGGTCCAGTTCGTCGCGGAGATGGCCAATCGCGGGGGTGGCGGCGAGGATGCTCAGGACGCGTTCGAAGTTGGTGCGGACGCGGCGGGCCTGTCGGATGCCGAATTGTCCGACGGTATGGGCCGTTATCGCGCGTCGATCGTCGCGAGCCGCTTCGGAAAACTCGATTCGCGTCATGCGGTGGGTGGTCGGGCGGTCTCTTCCAGTTCCTTCAGCTCGGCATCCCATTCCGCGAAGAAGGCGCCGGCGTCCACGACGCGGCCCTGGTCCAGTTGGTCGGCGCCAACCTCGATGTCACTCCGCGCGCGGTCGATCTCGGCGTCCAGCATCGCCTGCCGGTGCTGAAACGGCCGCATCGCCGCGTGCACCGCCTCGCTGACGGACCGGTATCTGCCTCGATCGACAAGCGAGGTCAGGAATCGGGCCTGTTCGGATGTGAATGAAATGCTGATGCTCTCGCGCTCCGCCATGTCACCGTTCCTCACTTGTCGTTCCGTGCGGCATCGTAGCACGGCCTCGCCCGCCACCCCGCCAGCCCCGCCGGTCGGAAGCACTTGCGCGCGCCGGCAGCCACCAGAGGAGCATCAGAGGGCGGCTCCCCAGGCGATGCTCGCCAGCAGGTCCTCGACCATCCGCGTGCCGGCCTGCGTACGGAGCAGATCGATTGGACGCCGTCCATCCAGCACAGGCAGTTCCCGGTGGAGCCAGCGGTCGGCCTTGTCCCTGTCGCCGAAGGTCTCTTCGGCAAGGGCTCTTACCCGGGCGAGCCGGTCGGAGCGGTCGGGTTGTTCGCCAGCCAGCGCCATCGAGCCGATCACCGCTCGAACAGGCTCTTCGGAATCCGCCCCGTGACGATCTGGGTCAGGTCGACGGCCTCGGCGACGTGGAAGTCGACGGCGATGCTCGCCAGCGACAGCGCCCGGTCGGGGCTGAGGCCGTGCTCTTCGGCGAGGAACGCCACCACCTCCTCGACCGCCTTCTGCAGGGCGCGGTCGAGGTCGAGGTCGATGCCCATCACGACGTAGTGGGTGTCGGTCTCGGCCCGCGGCGCGGTCAGGTCGCGGTCCTCGTGCAGCACGAAGCGGAACCGGCCGGTCAGCGACTGCTCGAGGGCGGTGCCGCTGACCTCGCCGTCGCCCTGCGCGGAGTGAGGGTCGCCCACGTAGAACAGGGCGCCGGGCTGCAGCACCGGGAGGTACAGGGTGCTGCCGGCGGTGAGGTCCTTGACGTCGAGGTTGCCGCCGAAGCGGCCGGGCGGCCGCGACGCCTGGACGCCGGGCACGGTGACCCCGGGCTCGCCGACGACGGGGTCGGGGGCGACGGCCATGATGCCCATGAACGGGGCCAGGGGCACGTGGATGCCGTCGCCGAAGAGAGCGACGTCGCGGCCGTTCACCACCCCGGTGCGAATGAGGTGCCGGCCGGCCGCGATGTCGCGCGCGGCGTCCGCGGGCCGGGAGCCCGGGTAGGCGGGCGAGAAGACGCCGCCGGTGGGGCTCGTGTTGTTGATGCCGTAGGGGACGCGGGTGGCGAGCTCGAGCACCTGGATCTCGAGCACGTCGCCCGGCTCGGCGTTCCGGATCGCGATCGGGCCGGTGATGAGGTGGCCGCTCCGCCCCTCGCGCGGGCGCCCCTCCCGGGACCCCCAGAAGTCGAGGACGTCGGGCAGGATCTCGTCCGGCGTCACCCCGAGCAGGCCCAGCGACAGGTCGGGATGGTCGTCCTGGGTGGCCCCGGCGTGCGACAGGGTGTCGATGCGCACGGTGTCGCCGGAGTCGATGGTCAGGACCGGGGGCTTGTCGAGGGGGAACCAGCCCCAGCTCAACGTCTCGGGCCGGGACGGCACGAAGTGCTCGCCGTCCTGGGCGGCCGCGGTCGTCCCCGACCCCGCCGCCACGAGCAGAGTGGCCGAAACGCCGGCCACCAGGGTGCGTACGTTGCCTGCGAGCATCTCTCGTTCCTCCGCGGGGGTGCGGTTTCCGGGCGCCGGTGTACTAGAATACCTGCAATGTTCGACGGCAACCGTTCGAGAGCTTCGAGGAGTCGATGATGAACATGCGATTGAGCGCGCTCGGCGTCTGCGTCTTCCTGCTGAGCGCTTCCCCGGGGGCGGCCCAGACCAACTGGCCGCAGTTCCGCGGCGAGACCGCGGGGGTGGTGGCCGACGACCCCGCCCTGCCCGAGCGCTGGGGGCGGGACGAGAACGTGGTCTGGCGGGTCGACGTGCCCGGCCGCGGCTGGGCGTCTCCCATCGTCTGGGGGGACCACGTCTTCGTCCTGACGTCGACGGCGGTCGAGGGCGACGAGGTGCCCATCCAGCCCATCGAGAACTACCGGGCGCGCTCGCTCGGGGGCACGATGACCGCCGCCTTCATCACCGAGATGGACCGGCCGCTGCGGTGGGTGCTCCTCGACATCGACTTCGAGACGGGGGAGACCCGCTGGGAGCACACCCTGCACACCGGGGTGCCGGAGATGCCGGCCCACCAGAAGAGCACCTTCGCGTCGGAGACCCCGGTCACCGACGGCGAGCGGGTCTACGTGTATCTCGCCGACATCGGGCTGTTCGCGGTCGACTTCGCGGGCGAGCTGGCGTGGTCGGCGCCCCTCGACTGGCTGCCGCGCCGGCAGTGGGGGGCCGCGAGCTCGCCGGTGCTGCACGACGGCCGGCTCTACGCGGTCAACGACAACGAGGAGGCGTCGTGGGTGGCCGCGTTCGACGCCGCGACCGGCGACGAGCTGTGGCGGACCGAGCGGGACGAGACGTCGAACTGGTCGACGCCGTTCGTGTGGGAGAACGACGTGCGGACCGAGCTGGTCACCACCGGCCAGAACGGCGTCAAGTCGTACGGGCTCGACGGCGAGCTGCTGTGGCAGCTCAGCGGGATGTCGTCGCTGGTCATCCCGACGCCGTTCTCCGACGACGGCCTGCTGTACATCAACTCGGGCTACGTGGCCGACCGGAACCGGCCGGTGTACGCCATCCGGGCCGGCGCGGGCGGCGACATCACGCTGCCCGAGGGCGCCACCAGCAACGACTACATCGTCTGGTCGCACCCGCAGCTCGGGTCCTACAACCCGTCGTCGCTCGTGTACGGCGGCACCCACTACACGCTGCTCGACCGGGGCATCCTGATGGCCTACGACGCCGGCACCGGCGAAGAGGTCTACCGCCGCCGGCGCATCACCGCGGGGACCCTCTTCAGCGCTTCGCCCTGGGCGTACAACGGGAAGATCTTCGCCCTCAGCGAGGACGGCGACACCTTCGTCATGCAGGCGGGCGAGGACTTCGAGGTGCTCGCGCGCAACGCGCTCGACGAGATGACCCTGGCGACCCCGGCGGTGGCTCGCGGCAGCCTGCTCATCCGCACCGCGTCGGGCCTCTATCGCATCGCGGAGAGCGGCGACTGAGCCGGCGGATCGGCAAGCGGACCGGAGCGCGCCGTGAGGACGTGACGCATGGCGCGTCGCGGCAGGCGGGACGGGGAGCCCGACGCCATCGACCCGCCGTTTCGGCCGGCGCGCCAGGTCGCGATGGCCGGCCGCGACCGGGGGCGGTCGGGGACTCGGCAACGGAACTCCGGCTGGATCGGCGGAGCGAGGAGCTGCCGCCCGCGGACTCGGGAGGGAAGACCATGCGCAGAGGAATCTCGTTCTTCGTCGTCGGCGTGGTGCTGGCGGTCGCCGCCGGTGCCTATCGCGCGTCCGCCCAGCCGCCCGCCGGTGAGGCCGCCGACCCCGTCGCGGAGCTCGTGGGCCGTCTCGACCTGGAGCGGTACAAGGCCACCATCAAGGGCCTCACCCAGTTCGGGGACCGTCGGCAGGGGACCCGGCGCAACCGGGACGCCGTCGACTGGATCGAGGCGTGGCTGGAGGAGGTGGGCTGCACCACCACCGAGCGCGTCCTCTACACCTACTACGCGCCCCGGCCGGGGCGGCAGGTGCGGAACCCGAGCACGCGCGGGACGCCGCCGCCCCTGAACCCGACGGAGCCGACCCCGACCGGGGGCCGCATCGGCCGCAACGGCAGCGGCGCCGGGGGCAGCACCATCTTCGGCTACCGCCGCCGCACCGGCGTCGAGCGCGACCCGATGGCGCAGCCCGACGAGGCGCTGCGGGCCCTGAACATGGAGGAGCCGGTGGACGGCCCGCGGTCGCAGGTCTACTGCACCAAGATCGGCTCGACCCGCCCCGACGAGATGTACATCCTCGGCGCCCACATGGACGGGCACGGCTTCGGCGAGGCCGCGAACGACGACGCGTCGGGGACGGCGCTGGTCATGGAGCTGGCGCGCATCTTCAGCGCCCCCGGCGTCCGGACCGAGCGGTCGATCCGCTTCGCCCTCTGGAACGACGAGGAAACCGGCCTGAACGGCAGCCGCGCCTACGTCGAGCAGCGCCGCGAGCGGCAGGGCTTCGAGGACCCGCCGGGGTCCGGACGGTATCCCGAGCCGATCTGGCTGGGGATGATCCAGCACGACATGATGCTGTTCGACCACGGGGCGCCCGGCCCCGACGGGGAGGTGAGCCCGGTTCAGCGGCGGGAGGCCGACGTGAACATCGAGTTCCAGTCGAACTCGGCGTTCGCGGACGAGTCGCGCGACCTCGCCTTCGTCTTCAAGGCCGCCAACGACGCCTACGCCACCGACTATCCCGCCATGGTCGGGCCACACATGTCCAGCACCGACTCGACCCCGTTCATGAACGTCACGCCGTCCATCAGCCTGCGGGAGAGCGAGCGGGGCATGCACATCGGGGCGGGCTGGGACCCGCACTGGCACCAGCCCACCGACCGCTACGACACCTTCAGCGACGACGACTTCCGCCTCGGCCTGAACGCGGCCCAGACCACCCTGGCCGCGATCGCGCAGCTCGCGGGGGCGACGCTGGTCGAGCCCTGACGGCGGGCTCTCCGGGCGGCAGGGGCGCCTAGAGCAGGGAGCTTCCGGCGAGCCGCAGGATGATCTCGATCACGAGCAGCGGAACCAGCACGATCTGCAGCCCGATGAACACCGTGTTCGTGATGAGGGCCAGGAAACGGAGCCCTCCGCCGCTGTCGGCGGCCGCCGACAGCGGCTCGGTCCGCAGGGGGCCGAAGATGGTGCCGACCACGAGCACGAGGGCGATGACGCCCAGGCAGCTCAGGATCGTGACGTGCACGACGTAGTCGGTGGCGAACCGCATGAACAGGGCGTACGGGAGGAGCGCGACGACCAGGAAGATCGCGGTGCCCAGTATCCACATGAGCGTGCGTCCGGCGAGTCCCAATTGCTGCGTCTCAGTCATGTGATCTCCGTTCGGAATCCGCTCTGCCTGCCATGGGCCGCACCCCGGTCCACCAGAGACGCCGGC
The DNA here is from genome assembly GCA_965215105.1 of Vicinamibacterales bacterium. GTDB lineage: Bacteria > Acidobacteriota > Vicinamibacteria > Vicinamibacterales > UBA8438 > JAJEEA01. Next base: position 1,519,722 of record OZ244051.1, on the reverse strand, counting down.
CGCGGCCGCACGTCGAGGCGATGGAGCAGGCGCCAATTATACGCATGCCGGCGAGTTTCCGCTGTCGGACGGGCGCGGTGCGGCCGACAAGGGTGTCAGCGGGCGCACTGCCGGGGCCGGTCGCCGGCCGTATTGCCCGCTGGCTTACAATGCTGCCGTCGACGGCGTCGGCGACCGACGGCGGGACGGACGAATCCGGCTTCCGGGCCGCCCGTTGCCGGCCGTCGACGGGCCGAGGACCCGCGGCCGAAGCCGCGGGGCTCGGCCGCCGGCTCGCAGGCATTGCGGAAGGAGTGGAGTTCATGCGCGAGAAACGGGTGACGGTATCGGGTCTGGCCGTGGTCCTCGCGGTTGTCGCGGGGCTCGTGCCGGCGACGGCCGCGGCCCAGCCGGCGGAGCCGGGCTGGATCGTGCCTCGCACGCCGGACGGCCGCGCGGACCTGCAGGGTGTCTGGGCCAACAACAACATCACGCCGCTCCAGCGTCCCGAGGCGTGGGCGGGCCGGGAGACCCTCAACGACGAGGAGCTGGCCGCGCTGCGGGTCTCGGCCGCCAACGCGGTCGGGGACGGGGACGCCCTGTTCGGCGACCAGCTCGTGCTGGCCGCCATCGAGGGGGTGGAGGCGACCTCCTACGACCCCACGACCGGCAACTACAACCAGTTCTGGATCGTCGAGCGCGACTTCAGCAACCGCACGTCGCTGGTCGTCGATCCGCCCGACGGCCGGATCCCCGCCGTGACCTCCGAGGCGCGGGAGCGGTTCCGCGCCGCCGCCGAGCACCGGCGCGAGCACCCCGCCGACAGCTATACCGACCGGCCGCTGCAGGAGCGGTGCGTGACCTACGGGGTCCCTTCGCTGGGGGCGGGTTACAACAACTACTACCAGGTCTTCCAGAGCGCCGACCACGTCGTGATCCTCAACGAGATGATCCACGACGCGCGCGTGATCCCGCTCACCGGCCAGCCCCACCTGCCCGAGTCGGTGCGCCAGCTCCACGGCGACTCGCGGGGCTACTGGGAGGGGGACACCCTGGTCGTCGAGACGACGAACTTCTCGTCCACCGCCAACTTCCGCGGGTCGTCCGACGGCCTCCACCTGGTGGAGCGGCTGACCCGGGTCGGCCGCCGGACCCTCGAGTACGAGGTCACGATCACCGATCCGACGGTGTGGACGCGGCCGTGGACGGTCAGCATCCCCCTGATGCGGAGCGACGAGCCGATGTTCGAGTACGCCTGCCACGAGGGCAACATCGGGATGGACGGGATTCTCGCCGGCCATCGCGCCGAGGAGCGCGCCGGACAGTCGCAGTAGGAGGCGACCTTCTCCCGCGGGAGGCGCCGATTCGCTCGAAGGCCGGTCGGACGGCGGGCGGCGCGGCCGGGCCGACCGTACGGCGGAGGCACCGGGAGGTGCACGCCATGAAGAGTTCCGCCATCGCGGTGGGGATTGCCCTTGCCCTTTGCAGTCCCGCCCGCGCGTCCGCCCAGCCGCCGGACCCGGAGTACGACGCCTCGATTCGAGCCGTGGCGGCAAGACCGGAGGTGCGCCGCGCCCTCGCCCTGGTGCGCATGCTCGAACGGACGGCCGAAGCGCCCCTCATCGAGCTGACCCAGATTCCCGCGCCGCCCTTCGGGGAGTCCGAGCGGGGCCGGCGGTTCGCGGAGCTTCTGCGGGCGAGGGGGCTCGCCGACGTGACCATCGACGAGCCCGGCAACGTCATCGGGCGCCGGGCGGGGACGGCCGGCCCCGAGGCGGTGGCCGTCGTCGCCCATCTCGACACCGTCTTTCCCGCCGGCACGGACGTGACCGTCCGCCGGCGCGGGGACCGCCTCTACGCCCCCGGCATCGGTGACGACACGCGGGGGCTGGTGGTCCTGCTGATCCTCGCCGAGGCGCTGGAACGGGCCGCCGTGCGCACGCGGGCGGACGTCCTCTTCGTGGGCAGCGTGGGCGAGGAGGGCCTCGGCGACCTGCGCGGCGTGCGGCACCTGCTGCGGCCGGGCGGGCCGCGTGTCGACCAGTTCATCGCCATCGACGGGGGTTCCGACGAACAGGTGGTCAACCAGGCCCTGGGCTCCCGCCGGTACCGGGTCACGGTGACCGGACCCGGCGGCCACTCGTGGGGCGACTTCGGTCTCGCCAACCCCGCCCATGCCCTCGCCCGGGCCATCGACTACTTCGACCGCGCCGCGTCCGGGGTCGCCGGGGTCGGCATCTCGGCCAGCTACAGCGTCGGGCGCATCGGCGGGGGCGCCTCGGTCAACGCCGTTCCCCGCGAGGCCTGGGCCGAGGTCGACATGCGGTCCACCGACCCCGAACCGCTGGACCGGCTCGACGCGCTGCTGCGGTCGTCGGTCGCGCGGGCCGTCGACGAGCACAACGGGACCCGCCACCGCGGGGCGCCGCTCGACCTGGAGCTCGAGCCGATCGGCGACCGGCCGTCCGGCCTCGTCGATCCGCGGACCCCCCTCGTCCGCCACGCCCTCGCGGCGTCCCGCTTCCTCGGCCTGCAGCCGCGTCTGGGCGCCGCCTCGACCGACGCCAACCTGCCCATCGCCCGCGGCATTCCCGCCGTGGCCCTGGGCCGGGGCGGCCTCGGCGGCGGCGCGCACTCCGTCGACGAGTGGTGGAGCCCGCGCGACGCCCACGTCGGCACCCAGCGCGCGCTGCTGGTGCTGCTGGCCGCGGCCGGCGTCGCCCGGTAGCGGTCCGCGCCGCGGAGCGGCTCAGACTGCTGAAGGGATGGTTGGGCGCGAAGCGGAGCCGAAGGCGACGATTGGCGGGCGAGCAGTCCGCGCCGCGGAGCGGCTCGGACCGCTGGCGGGTTGGTTGGGCGCGAAGCGGAGCCGAAGGCGACGATTGGCGGGCGAGGGGTCGGCGCCGCAGGGCGGCCGGCTGCCCGTTCCTCCTCGAGGCCGACCGTCCCCGCCGTCGAAACCGCCATGATAGTCTGGTCCACCGTGTCCCGGAGGTCCCCCGCCACCCCCCGGCGGCGTCTTCTCGGCGCCCTGTTGCCGGGCCTGCTCCTGACCAGCGCCTGCACGGCGCCCCCGCCCGCCGGCGCCCCCGCCCGGGAGGTCGACCCCGGCCCCGCCCTCACGAGTCGCGGCCTACCGGCCGATAGTCCTGATGAGCCGCCGTTCGACGTGGGGCTCGACGCCCTGTCGGGCGATGCGCCGGCGCTCGGCGGCGGAATCCGCAATCCGTTCCGTTTCGAGCGGGAGACGCTGCCGCCGCTGATGCCGGCGGGAGGCGCCGCGGACGGGAGCCCGGCGGTGGCGCCGGGAGCCGTGGACGGGTGGCGGCCCGCCGACGAGGCCGCGGCCGTCCGCTTCATCGGCGTCCTCGAGGCCCCCGAGAGCGTCGGCCGCGTGGCCGTCCTCGCGGACGGCGGGGGCGTCCATCACGGACGGGTGGGCGACGTCGTCGGCGGGCGCTACCTGATCGTGGCGCTCGACCGCTCCGCCCTCCTGCTCGAGCGGATCGAGGACGGGGAACGGCTGACCCTGAGGCCGACCGGCGAGTGAAGGTGCGGGCGGCGGGTGAAGGCCGCCGCCGTCGGAAGTCTCGAGAGTGCGAGCCGGCGAGGGGCACATCTGCATGCGGGAGCCTGTGGCGGCGGTCCTGATCGCGGCGGCCGTCGTCGTCTCCGGGTGCGCGTCGACCCAGTCGTTCCGCGAGGGCGCGGCGGCCGCGCGCGAGGGCAACTGGGACGCCGCCGTCGAGTACTACCGCCGGGCGCTGCGGGAAGATCCCGACCGGCCCGAGTACCGCATCGCTCTGGAGCGGGCCATGTTGAGCGCCGCCCGCCACCACGCGGCGGCGGCGGCGGAGCTCGAGGCTCTGGGGGACCTCGCGGGCGCGCTCGGCGCGTATCGGCGCGCCTTCGAGCTCGACCCGTCGAACGGGCAGACCGGGGTCAGGATCGCCAACCTGCAGCAGACGTTGCGCGAGCGCATGGAGGCGGCGCGGGTGCCCGCGCCCATCGAGGCGATGCGCAGCCAGGCTCGCGCCGACACCCGGCCGCCGCTGCTCGACCCCGTGTCGGACGAGCCGCTGGTCATCGAGTTCGCCGACACGAGCCTGCGCGACGTGCTCGACTTCCTCGGCGAGGCGGCCGGCATCAACGTCCTCTACGACCGCGACTTCGAGGACCTGACGCTGTCGGTGTCCCTGGCCGGCGTGACCTTCGAGGAGGCGCTGTCCCGGATACTCGCTGCGAACGGGGCGTTCCACAAGGTGGTGGACCCGACGACGATCGTCGTCGTGCCCGAGACGCCGGACAAGCGCGGCGAGTACGACGAGCTGGTCATCCGTACCTTCTACGTCTCGCACGGCAACGTCGAGACGCTGACCGAGCTGCTCTCCACCCTGGTGAGCGGGCCGAACACGGTCAACGCGCCGCAGGTGGTGGCGAACCTCGAGGCCAACGCCATCACCGTCCGGGCGACGGCCCCGGTCGTCGGCATCGTCGAGCGGGTCCTCGCGGCGAACGACAAGCCGCGGGCAGAGGTCGTCATCGACGTGGAGATCCTCGAGGTCAACCGCGAGCGGGCGAAGCGGTACGGTCTCGACCTCTCGCGCTATTCCATCTCGACGACCTACTCCCCGGGGGGCGTCCCCACCGCGAACGGCGGCGACGGCGCCTCGGCCGCGGCCGGGCTGTTCAGCCCGGGCCGCCTCTCCGGCGTGAGCAGCGCCGACTTCTACTTCGCGGTGCCGTCGGCCGTGATCGACTTCCTCGAGCAGGACACCCACACCCGGCTCGTGGCGCAGCCCCAGATTCGGGGACAGGAGGGGGCCGAGCTCGAGCTGAACCTCGGGCAGGACATCCCGGTGCCGACCACCGCGTTCACGCCCCTCGCCGTCGGCGGCGCGTCGTTCAACCCGCTGACGTCGTTCCAGTACCGACCGGTCGGCGTCATCCTGAGAATGGTCCCGCGGGTCACCTACGAGAACGAGATCGTCCTCGATCTCGAGGTCGAGAACAGCACCCTGGGGCCGCCCATCCTCGTCGCCGGACAGTCGCTGCCGACGTTCGGCACGCGCAAGGTCGTGACGCGGCTGCGTCTCCGCGACGGCGAGTCGAACCTGCTGGCGGGCCTCCTCAGCCAGGAGGACCGCCAGATTCTCAAGGGGTTCCCGGGCCTGCTGCGCCTGCCCATCCTCAGGCAGCTCTTCTCGGCCAACGACGAGTCGGCGCAGTCGACCGACATCGTGATGCTGCTGACCCCGCGCATCGTCCGCACGCACGGGCTGACGCAGGAGGACGTGGGGCCCATCCACATCGGCACCCGCGACAACCCGGGGGTGACGGGACCCCCGCCGCGCATCGCGCCGCGTCCCGATGCCGGACCCTAGGAGTCTGCGCCGTGGAACGGTGCAGACTCCTAGTGCTGCGTCATGACTGAATGTTCGGACAAGGGTGCAGTAATTCGTCAACGATTGCGCGTTGTAAACCCACGTCCGTGTCCGAAGATTGGGACGTGACGCACCACTAGCAGGGTTGGTTGGGCGCCAAGCGGAGCCGCAGGCGACGATTGGCGGGCTAGGAGTCTGCGCCGTGGAACGGTGCAGACTCCTAGTGCTCCGCCACGAATAAACATTAGGACTGTCGGGGAACTCATCTCGAACCGATAGAGTTCCCATGCCACAGAAGAAGTACATCGTTCGACTCACGGCGGAGGAACGCGAGGTCTGTCAAGAGACGATCCGCAAGCTTAGCGGGAGCAGCGAGAAGGTGCGCCGCGCGCAGATTCTCTTGAAGGCTGATGCGGACGGGCCGGCGTGGACCGACCACCGGATCGCCGACGCCTTTTCGTGCCGCACCAAGACCGTCGAAAACATTCGCGAGCGATGCGTGCAGGAAGGGTTCGAGCGGGCGCTGGCGCGAAAACAGCGGGAGTCCCCCCCGGTCCCCAAGCTGCTGGACGGCAAACAGGAGGCGCAGGTCATCGCCCTGCGTACGGGGCCGCCCCCGAAGGGCTTCGCGAACTGGTCGTTGCGCCTGCTGGCGCGCCGGGTCGTCGAGCTGGAGATCGTCGAGTCGGTCAGCCACGAGACCCTCCGGCGGATGCTAAAAAAAACGGCATGACCCAGCGGAAGATCGAGTACTGGGTGATCCCCCCGCAGGCCGATGCCGAGTTCGCGGCGCACATGGAGCACGTCTTGGACATCTATGCGCAGCCGCACGACCCGGCTTGCCCGGTCGTGTGCATGGATGAGCAGCCGGTGCAGCTGGTCAAGGAGACTCGCCCGCCGATGGCGGCCACGCCGGCACGGCCCCGCCGCGTCGACTACGAGTACGAACGGGCGGGCACGGCCTCGGTCTTCCTGTTCTGCGAGCCGCTGGCGAGTTGGCGGCAGGCGACGGCCCGGGACCGGCGTACGAAGGCGGACTGGGCGGTGGAAGTCGCCGACCTGTTGGAGGGGCGCTACGCCGAATGCCCGAAGGTCACCTTGGTGTGCGACAACCTGAACACGCACACGATGGGCGCCTTCTACGAGGTGTTCGAGCCGACCCGGGCACGGGAATTGGTTCGTCGGATCGAGTTCTGCTACACGCCGAAGCACGGGAGCTGGCTGAACATCGCGGAGAACGAACTGAGTTCGATGACGCGGCAGTGCCTGCACGGGCGCCGCATCGGCGACCTCGAGACGCTGCACGGCGAAGTCTCGGCGTGGTCCACCGACGTCACTGGCACGCAACGCGGCGTCGACTGGCAGATGAAGGTCGAGGACGCTCGCTGTAAACTCAAGTCCGTCTATCCGAAGATTATAATGTGACGCAGCACTAGCAGGGTTGGTTGGGCGCCAGGCGGAGCCGCAGGCGACGATTGGCGGGCCAGCGGTGTCTGTCGCCCTTCCGCCCCGACCCGGGGGCTCGCATCGACCCTTGGCCCCGCCCGGGCTTCAAGTGGTATCGTTGGCCAGTGAATCGAGGCCGGTGGAGATGGGTCGCCGGCGTTGCCGGCGCCGCGGTCGCGGCTTCCTCGGGCGGGTTCCGGGTGGCTGAGGCTGACGAGCTGGTGTTCGCCGTCGCCGGGGGCCGCGTCACCCTCACCGCGACCGAGGTGCCGCTCGGCGACGTCCTCGCCGAATGGTCCCGGGCCGGGAACACCCGGTTCGAAGGCGTGGGCGAGTTGGGTGCCGCGCCGGTGACGTTGCGCCTCGAGGCGGTCACCGAGCGGGAGGCGTTGCGCCTCCTTCTGCGGCCGGCGGCCGGTTTCCTCGCGGCCCCGCGGCGGCGGAGCGGCTCGGGCGCCTCGATCTACGACCTGGTCAAGATACGCGCCGCACGCCGCGCGCCGCCGCCGGCCCCGGCGGGCGCCTCGGGCGGACTGCGGCCGCCGCCCCGCCCGGTGCGGGAGTCGCCGGGACTGTCGGTGGCCGACCAGCGCGAGCGGTTGCGGCGTCTGGTGCGTCCTCCCCCCGCGGTCGAGGCGGTGGCCGAGCCGGGCGCGCCGCCGTCACGCGGCGGCCCGGCGTACGCGCCGACCACGCCTCGGCCGGGGATGGTGGTTCCGGCTTCCCTGCAGGAGCCCGCGCCGTAGAACGGCGCGGGCTCCTGCAGGGTTGGTTGGGCGCCAAGCGGAGCCGCAGGCGACGATTGGCGGGCGAGGGGCCGCCGTAGAACGGCGCGGGCTCCTGCAGGGGGCGGTCATGGAGTGTTCGATGGACACGGAGACGAGGAGTGTTCCGATGACGAGAACGCGTGGTTCGTGGTTCGCGGCCGCCCTGGCGCTGGTCGTCGTTGCCGGGGTCGTCTATCTGCAGGCGGGTGCGCAGGCCGCGCCGGAGCGTCAGCCGCTCATCACCGAGGCGCTCGTCGACGCCGAGAACGGGACGCTGACCATCAACGGCTTCGACTTCGCGGGCGAAACGCCCACGGTGACCCTCGGCATGACGACGCTGCCGGTGCTGTCGCTGACCGAGTCGGGGGTGGTCACGGGGCTGCCGGAGCTTCTGCCCGGCACCTACCTGCTGGCCCTCTCGTGGGCCGACGGCGCGGGGGCGGTGTTCTATCCGACCCTCGGCGCGGTGGGGCCGGCGGGGCCGCAGGGGCCGCAGGGCGAGCCCGGCCCGTTCCTCTCGACGGGGTCGACGATGTCGGCCGCGACGACGGCATACGGTGCGGACGCCGTGGTCGGCGGCGACCCGGGGGGCTCGCAGGACCACGCCGGGCCCAGGAACACGCACTACGGCGACGGAGCCTTGGCGAACCGCACGACGGGCAACGACAACTCGGCGTTCGGCCAGCAGGCTCTGCACAACCTGACCACCGGCAAGGACAATGCCGCGTTCGGCCGCCTCAGCATGCGCGACATGGTCAGCGGCGGGGACAACCTCGCCATCGGCACCCAGGCCATGCTGCGGTCGACGACGGCGTCCTTCAACATGGCCCTGGGCAGCGGCGCCCTGGAGAACAACGCCGCCGGCGAGCACAACGTCGCCATCGGCTCCGCGGCGCTGCTGACCAGCCAGGGCGACGCCAACGTCGCGATCGGCCGCGACGCGCTGCGGTTCAACACGGACGGCTCGGGCAACACCGCCATCGGGTACCAGGCCGGCAACCGGAACAGCACGGGGAGCAACAACGTGTACATCGGCAGCGCCGGCGCGGCGGGCGAGTCGGGGGTCATCCGCATCGGGACCGAAGGCGTGCACACCAAGACGGTTCTGGTGGGCGAGGTCGAAGGCGACATCAAGGTCGTGCCGGTGTACCAGTAGCCGGGCTCCGGCGGGGAGATCGATTGCCATGACTCCTGCAAGACACGTTTCCGGGCGGCCGGCGGCCTTCGGCGGCGGGTGGGCGCCGCCGATCCGCGGCGGGTGCCGATCCGCGGCGCTCGCCGGCACGCTGCTGGCGGTGCTGGCGGCGGGCGGGACGGCGGGGCAGCCCGGCGGCCTCTTCCAGGCGGTGGCTCCGGCGGAGGTGGCCGCGGTGCCGGGTCTCGAGACCGCTTCCGATTCCATCACGCTGCGGCGGCGCCTGGTGGCCATCGACTTGGCGCAGCTCTCGCCGCCGGTGGACGCGGCCGGCGCGGCCGCCGCCGCCACGCCGTCCGGCGTGCTGACGTTGAACCTGTTCGACGACGCGTCGTTCACCGGCCTCGTCGAGAGCGTGGCCCCGACCTTCTCGGGCGGCTACTCGCTGGCGGGCCGGCTGGCCGGCGTGGAGATGGGCACGGTGACGCTGGTCGTCAACGGCGACGTCGTCGCGGGCACGGTGCGGACGCCGGAGGCGACCTACCGCATCCGGCCCGCGGCCGGCGGGCTGCACGCCGTCAGCGAGGTCGATCTCTCCCGGCTCCCCCCCCTGGGCGAGCCGATTCCGCGGCGGGCGTGGGATGAGGAGGAGCGCCTGCCCATCGGACCCGCCGGCGGCCGGCTTCCGATACCGCGTTGAGCATCGCTCCCGCGATGGCGCGCATCGCCGCGGCGGCGGCCGCCGCCTGGTGGGCCGCGTTGCCGCGGCTCGCTCGACTGGACCTCATCGTGACGGCGGGCGTGCGCGCGGGCCGACGACGACCGAAGTCGGATCTGCGCGGGCGCGGGCGTTCCGTGGATGGGGCTGCCGCGGGCAGGGTGATGCGTCGGACGGGAGACGGCGGGGGCGGGCGCTCCGATGAAGGAGCGCCCGCTCCCGAAGACGGCTAGCGGTAGGTGTCGATGGCCGGAAGCTGCGCGCCGGTCAGGTCTTCCGGCGGCATGTCGCCGGCCACCGCGGGCATGCGCAGGGTGCCGATGCCGTCGATGGTCGCCTCGATGACCTCGCCGGGCTGCAGGTAGCGGTCGCCGGTCCGGGTCTCGGCCGAGCCCGCCGCGGTGCCGCCCGAGGTGCCGTTGTTGATCACGTCGCCGGGGTACAGCGTGATGATCGACGACGCGTACTCCACGATCTCCCACAGCGAGTGGATCATGTCGCCGGCCTGCGCGTCCTGCAGCACCGTGCCCCCGACGCTCAGGGTCTGGCGCAGGTTCTGCATCGGGTCTCCGTAGAACTCCTTCGGCACGATCCAGGGGCCCTGCGGCGCGAAGCTGTCGTGGCCCTTGCCGACGAACCAGTCCGAGCGGGTGGCGTTGCCGCCGGGGGGGCGCCCGCCGCGGTCGGAGACGTCGATCGAGACCATGTAGCCGAAGATGTAGTTCTGCGCCTCGCGGGCCGACACGTACTTGGCGGGCCGGCCCACCACCGCGCCGAGCTCGACCTCCCAGTCGGTGCGGTTGCGGCCGTAGGGGATGACCACGGGGTCGCCGTTGCCGACGACGGCGCCGCGGCTCGGCTTCAGGAACAGGTAGGGTACGCCGCGCTGCTCCTGCCGCCGCCGAATCTCGGCCGCCCGCTCCTCGGGGGTGCCGGACTCGTTCACGTGGCTGTAGAAGTTGACGGCGGCGTTGAGGATCTTGCCCGGATACATGATCGGGGGCCGCGTCCGCAGCTCGTCGACGTCGTAGACGAAGTCGTCGCGGTCGTCGCCCAGCCCGTTGGCGACCACGTGGTTGACGATCTCGTACAGCCGGTACTTCAGGCCGTACTCGTAGCGCCCGATCAGCTCCAGCATGTCCTCGGGCATCGGGACCCGCGCGTACTCGGGGTTCGCCTCGAGGGCCAGGTTCGCGATCTCGATGTCGATGACCAGGCTGTCGCGAAGCACGACCCCGACATGGGGCACGCCGTGGATGTCGAAGGTGCCGACCTTGAACGGCTCGACGGGGGTCACGTCGGTCTGGGCGGAGGCCGCTCCGGTGCCGGCGAACACCGCGAGCAGGCCGATGGTCAGGATTCGTCGCATACAGGTCCTCGTTTCCTCTAGTTCGGGGCCACGTCGGCCCGTTGGCGGAAACCCTCCTTGTACTAGGCGAACCGGGGGCTGTCAAGGCGCGAGGCGCGACCCCCGTATACTGATCCCCACCCGATCCGGGTCCGGACCGTCGGCGGCGTGCGCGCCGCGGACTGGTGCGGACGCCCTGGGGGGTCACCGGGGCGCGGGCGGAGCCGCGTACGACGGTGTCCGGGCCGGTTTCCGGGGGAAACGAAGGAGAAGCCGTTGGGTTGGAGTCGGCGATTGTGGGTCTGCGCCGCGGGATGCCGCGGGCGCCGGGAGGGCGGGTCGGGCGGCGGTCGCCGTCGCGGCGCGATGCTCTCGGGGCTCGTGTGGGTCGTCTGGGTCTCCTGCCTCGGGGTGGGAGCGAGCGGTGCGCAGGACCCCGGCGGGGGAGCGGCGGCCCTCCGGGTGTTCCTCGACTGCAACCGTTGCGACTTCGACTACCTGCGGCGCGAGATCACCTTCGTGAACTACGTCCGCGACCGTTACGACGCCCAGGTGCACGTGCTCGTGACGACCGAGAACAGCGGCGCCGGCCGCCTCTACACGCTCGACTTCATCGGCCTCGAGGAGTTCGCCGACCGCGGCATCAGCTACAGCTACTCGGAGAGCCGCACCGACACCGACGACGAGACCCGCGAAGGGCTCGCCCAGGTCCTGCGGGTCGGCTTCCTCCACTACATCATCGACACCCCGATGGCCTACGACATCGAGATCGGGCCCGGGAGCCGGGGCGGGGTCGGGACGGGGTTCGCCGGCGGCGGGCTCCGGATGATGATGGCCCAGCCCGACGACGACCCGTGGGACTTCTGGGTGTTCCGACTCAGCACGAACGCCCGGGTGTCCGGCGAGGCGTCGCGGGAGCAGCGCAACTTCAACGGCTCGGCGTCGGCCAACCGCACCACCGAGGACTGGATCGTGCGGGCGGAGATCGAGGGCTCGTACCGGGAGAACGTGCACCAGCTCAGCACCGGCGAGTTCACCGACGTGCGGACCAGCCACGAGCTGGACGGTCAGCTCGTGAAGAGCCTCGGCGAGCACTGGGGGGCCTCCATCCGGGGAGGATCCAGCGCGTCGACCTTCCTGAACCGGGACCAGCGGATCCGCGTGCTCCCGGGCATCGAGTTCAACGTGTTCCCGTACTCCGAGTCTTCGCGCCGCAGCCTGACGTTCGCCTACGAGATGGGGCTGGAGTCGTTCGACTACATCGAGGAGACCATCTTCGGGAAGATGGAGGAGACGCTGGCCGCGCAGGAGGTCGAGGTCACCTTCGACATGGAGCAGCCCTGGGGGGACAGCCGGATCCGCCTGCGCTACAACAGCTACGTCAACGACCTCAGCAAGTACAGCACGTCGGTGTTCGGGAACCTGTCGTTCCGGGTCGTGCGGGGGCTGTCGGTGTTCGCCAGCGCGAGCACCGAGCTGGTGCGCGACCAGGTCTACCTCTCCGCGAAGAAGCTGACCGACGAGGAAATCCTGGTCGAGCGGCGGCAGCTCGCCACCGATTCGCGGTATCGTGTCTCGTTCGGGTTCAGCTACACGTTCGGGTCGATCTTCAACAACGTCGTGAACCCGCGGTTCTAGGACTCCGTGCCGCAGAACGGCGCCGCGTCCCGGCGGATTGGTTGGGCGCCAGGTGGAGTCGGAGGCCACGGTCGGCGGGCCGGGAGCCCGCGCGAAACTCGGTGTTGCGAATGCAGGGGGCGCCTGCGACGACCGGGGGCGGCGTTCGCGGCGCGGGCGCGTGGCAGGGCCGGCGGGGCGGCGGGCGGACCCGCGGCGCGACTTCCGGGATCGGAGACATGAGTCGAATCCACGTCCTCCACGAGAACGACGAGTGGGTCGAGCCGCTGCGCACGGCCCTCGACGCGCGCCGGCTGCCGTTCGACGAGTGGTTCCTCGACACCGGGGTCGTCGACTTCGGGGCGGCACCCCCCGACGGCGTGTTCTACAACCGGATGAGCGCCTCGTCCCACACCCGGGACCACCGGTTCGGGCCGGAGTACGCGGCGGCCGTGCTGGCGTGGCTCGAGCGCCACGGCCGGCGGGTGCTCAACGGCAGCCGCGCCCTGCAGCTCGAGATCAGCAAGGTCGCGCAGTACGCGGCGCTCGACGCCCACGGCGTGCGCACTCCCCGCACCGTGGCGGTGGTGGGGCGCGAGGAGATCGTCGCGGCGGCGGCGGCGATGACGACGCCGTTCATCACCAAGCACAACCGCGCCGGCAAGGGCCTCGGGGTGCGGCTGTTCCACGACGTCGAGGCCCTCGCCGAGTACGTCCGCGGTCCCGCGTTCGAACCCTCGGTCGACGGGGTGACCCTGCTTCAGGAGTACATCGAGTCGCCCGACGCGACCATCACGCGGGTGGAGTTCGTCGGCGGCCGCTTCCTGTACGCGGTCGAGGTCGACACCAGCCAGGGGTTCGAGCTGTGCCCGGCCGACGCGTGCAGGGTCGACGACGCCTTCTGCCCCGCCGGCGAGGCCGGGGCTTCGCTGTTCCGCATCGTCCCCGGGTTCGAGCATCCGCTCGTGGCGTCCTTCGAGCGGGTGCTGGCCGACAACGACATCCACGTCGCGGGCGTCGAGTTCATCGTCGATCGGGGCGGGACGGCGTACACCTACGACATCAACACCAACACCAACTACAACAGCGAGGCGGAGCTGGCCGCGGGGGTGTCCGGGATGGGGGCCCTCGCGGACTGCCTGGGGCGCGAGTTGCTGGCCCTGCGGCGGGCCGCCTCGTAGACCGGCATGCGGCCGACCCTGGCGTGGGGTCGCTGACGGGTCGGGCGACGGTGTAGAATCTGCACGTGGCGAATCGAGCGGAGGGCGCCCGCGGCCGGACGAGGGCGACGCGGCGCGACGAGGATGACGGGGAGGAAGACATGATCGGAACCAATACCCGCGGCCGGGGAACGGCTCGCCGGTTCGCGCGGGCGGCGGTGGGTGCGGCGCTGGCGCTCGTCGCCGGTGTTTCGCAGGCGTCGGCCCAGCCCGGCGTCGATCCGTCCGAGGTGCCCCACCTCGACGGCGTGTGGAACGGGGGCGGCGGCGTGCGGCCCGTCAACGGCCCGGCCATGCCGTGGGTGCCGGGCGAGAACTTCCCGGTGCTGAACGAGCGCGGGCTCGCCTTCCAGTCGATATTCGACGAGGCGATCGCGCCGAAGTACGACTGCGTCCCCTCGGCGTCGCCGGCCCTGCAGTACGACCCCTACATGATGGAGGTCACGCAGTGGCCCGACCGGGTGCTGTTGCGCTACGAGAAGGACGACCAGATCCGCACCGTCTGGCTCGACGGCCGCGAGCCGCCGGCCAACGAGTTCACGGTCCAGGGCTTCTCGACGGGGTACTACGAGGACGGCTCGCTGCACGTCGAGACGGTCAACTTCGTCTTCGACATCACCGGCTTCGACGACTACAACGGCATTCCGTCGTCGCAGCAGAAGCGGGTGACCGAGCGCTACTGGCGGGAGGGCGACGAGCTGAAGCTGACCCTGACCGTCGAGGACCCCATGTTCCTCCGCGAGCCGGTCTCGTACACCACCCGGTGGCTGCCGGCGCCCGAGGGCTACAAGCTGCAGCTCTACGGCTGCGACGCGGAGCAGGCGGGACATCCCCGCCGGTTCCTGATTCCGAGGTACCAGTAGTGGTCTGAGCCGGCGAGCCGGCGCAGACGCGGGCTGGGTCCCGCCTTCGAATGACGTTCGAGTTTCCGAGGAGGACATCGTGAGAGCTATCTTGTGGATTGCAGCGGCGGCGTTGCTGGTCGCCATGGCCGCGCCGACCATCGCCCACCACGCGAGCGCGCCCTTCTACGACCCCGAGAAGCGGGTCGAGGCGGTCGGCGAGGTGACCCGGTTCGTGTTCCGCAACCCGCACTCGTTCCTCTACGTCGACGCGCCGGGCGACGACGGCGAGGTCATCCACTGGGAGATCGAGATGGGGGCGGCGGTTTCCATGAGCCGGCGGGGGTGGACGCCGGCGACGATCCAGGCCGGCGACCAGATCAAGGCGGTGGGACAGCCCTCGCGGGCGCCCGGCACGTTCGGCATGTGCTGCGCCGAGCTGACGCGGCCCGACGGCTCGCCTATCCGGCCGTAGCCCCGACGGGTCCCCGATCCAGCCGTAGCCCGAGCCGGAAGACCACTCCGCGCCGCCCGGCCGACGCCGGTGCGGCGCGGGGGACCGCCGGTCCCCGCCGGCCTGCACGAAGGCCGCAGCCCGGGTGTTCCGCTCCTGGCGGTCTGCGGGCGGGGCTTCGGGACTGGTGCCGGAAGGGCCCGCGGGCGCGGTGCGCATCTGCGGGCCGCCGCTGCCTCCGATCTCGCTTTGTCGGTCCTTCCTGGCGCATGCCGCTACCGCGGCTTCGATCCGGCTGGAGCTGGTCCCGGGAAGCCGCAGCCCTCCGGTTTCCGATCGCCGCCCTCCCCGGTTCACGCCGCCAACTAAGGCGGGTTCGACCCTGCTGCCGCGTCGGGCGGGTACCAGAAGCGGGAATGGCAGCTCTCGCACGCCGCGTCGAGACGGTCTCCCGACTCGAGGAGCGCGTCGACGCTGCGCGCCCTCGCCGCCTCCAGCACCACCACCCCGGCGTCGTGCAGCTCGCGGCCCGACCGCAGCCAGGCGTCGTACTGCCCGGCCACCCGCACCGCGATGTCCGCCGGCTCGAGGTCGATGCCCGGCAGCTCCGAGATCGAGTCGGGCGCGGCGATCGGCCGGCCCTCGATCTGCAGCAGGTTCCCCGACTCGAGCAGCCGCACCGCGTGGTGCTCCAGGGCCAGCCAGTCGTCGTCGCTGTCCGGCACCTCGCGTTCGATGCCGTCCCGCGTCGACGTGATGACCACCGCGTCCCAGACCGCGTCGGCGGCGGGGTCGATCACCGCCCGCATCAACTCTTCGACGGTGGTCGTCGGCTGGAAGTCCGGCCGCGGACCGGGGTCGGGCTCGGGGGCGTCGGCAGCGCAGCCGTCGAGGGTGGTCAGGGCCAGCGCCAGGGCCAGCGCCATGCGCGGCAGCGATCTGAGCGGGCGCGGCGTCGAGCAAAACAGCGTGGCCGGCCGAGACGTCTGACTTTCGCAGGGTCTCGGTGCGTGCAACCGACGGTTCCACATTGGCCCAGTGTAGCCCACGTCCCCAGTCCGCGCGACGGGCGGAACGTGCCGGACCTCACGAATCGGGCGGTGAGCGGACAATGCAGGTCCCACGAAAATGAATCATTCATTCTCACTTGAATGTTTCGGCGTACATTTCCCGTCGGCAGGGAAGTGCGAGACCCTGGGTCACGGGGCCGGTCCGAGCAGGCGTTTGTCGATCGGGAACGGCTCCGGTGCGTGCACTCGCAGACGTTCGAAGTCCGGGTGGCGGGGATTCAGGAGATAGTTGAACTCGATAGGCACGATGACCGACGGCGCCTGCAGAACCGCGGTGCGGGCGGCGCCGAGCCACGCTCGCCCGATGTCCTGCAGGGACGTCGGCGCAGGAGTGCGCCGCCAGTCGTCCGGGAGGTCGGTGGCATCGATGACCTCCACGGGCAGCGACTCCGGGACGTCGACGGCGATGAGACGCTGCGACGGCATCGAGTTCACGGCGGTGTGAACCAGGGTTTCGAGCACCGCGAGCGAGACGTTGCCCGACGTGTGAACGACCGGCCGGCCGACGGGTGTCCATCGGCCGCCGACACGGCGGGCGCCCTCTCCCGAGAAGGCCGTGCCCGCGTACCGCGGCAGAGTCAGGCGGTAGACGCGCACCGCTCAGGCGTACACCCCGAACTCGAGGCGGGTGAGCACTTCGTCGACGAGACGTACGCCGGCATCGGTGTCCAGCAGTGAGAGCGGCGACTCGCCGGAGAGAGCGGCGTTGGGCGCCGACAACCAGGTGCGAACGTCCGCATCCTCGTCGAAGACGGTTCGGGCGTGCGCGAGCAGGCGTCGTGTTCGGAACAAGCGGTCTGATTCCGCCGGCGAGAGCCGCACGTCCGGCGCGCCGGTCCGGGCCCTGCTCCACTTGCGCTCGGAACAGCCGAGGATTGCCGCGAAGCGGGCTACGGGAATCGACCACGCCTGCATCGTCTCGACAGCTTCGCGGACGGCGACTCCGTCGCGGGCAGCCGCGATTCCGGATCGCAGGCTCTTCGGGGATGGGACCCGGTCGACGGAAAATGTCGGCGGGGAATCAGCCATTTGGCAACATGTTATCAGACACATGGCGGATCGCGGATGGGAGGGGGATGGAGGATCCCTGCCGCTTGCTGCGGATTGCCCCATTCATCCCTCCGGGTCTTCGCAGACCGGCCGGAGTGCCTGCCAGGGGCACTGCTCGGGCCGCCTCGGGGAGGGAACGGTCGCCGCTACGGGCAGCGGAAGCGGTCTTCCAGCGCCCGCAGGACGAGCTCCACGTCCAGCTCGCCGCGTTCCTGGGGGTTCTGGTCCAAGTACTGGATGACCCGGTGGACGGTCTGGGCGATGGTGGTGCCCGGCGGCACGCAGACCCGGTCGGGCATGAACGACTGGGCCGCGATGACGACGCCGCGCACGAGGCCGGCGCAGTAGCCCATGCCGAACGGGTCCTGGTTGAACGTGTCCTCGCGGCCCGCCCCGGTGCGCCCGAGGAACTCGAAGTAGAGCTGGCAGCGCTCTTGGAGCAGGGCGCCGGTGCCGGTCCGGGGCGGCGGTTCCTGCTCCGCCCGCACCGGGTGCACGCCGAGCAGCAGCAGTGCGACGAGGAGACAGCCTGCGCGCGCCATCACGGTCCTACCTCGCCTTCGCGGCCTCCATCTCCTGCACGCGGGCGCCGCGCAGGAGGTTCTCCATGCCGTAGTTGCGCTCGTGGCAGGCGTACTCGTACATCAGGCCCTCGGTCTTCGGCATGTCGAGGGCGGCCGTCCATTCGCGCTCCCACGTCGTCGGGTCGCGGAACGTGACCTCGTAGCGCAGGGTGTCGGCGTCGGGCCGCGAGAAGCGCTCGACGAGCTGCAGGTTCTCGCCCGAGCCGCGCCACGGGGCCTGCCCCGAGAAGCCCTCGGACTCGACGACGAGGGTGTCGCCCTCCCAGCGGCCGTGCGAGCGGCCGAGCCACTGGGGCGGCGCGTGGGCCGGCCCCGGGTCGGTGTCGAGGGAAATGACGCGCGTCTCGTGGACCATCTCCAGGTGGATGGCGATCACGTCTTCGGTCTGGAAGATCTGCAGGTTGTTGTTGTAGGCGCCGCCGAGCCGGACGGTGCCCCGGGTCAGGCAGCGCTCCCACAGGCCGCGGTCCTCGGGGTTCTCCGAGAGGGCGCGGGGCCGCGCGGCGGCCCGGCGCGCCTCGGCGCGGGCCTCGGCCTCGGGCGTCCGCGGGGGGATGCGCCCGTCGGGGGGATCGATGATGAGCGCGGTTCGGCCGTCGGACAGCCCGCGATCCCACCAGAACTGGTTGTAGGCGAGGCCGACGTCGCGCTCGGGGCTCAGCTCGGCACGGCGCTCGGAGCTGGCGAACGTGGTGGCCTGGATGTTCGCCTCCGCGACCTCCTCCGCGGTCAGGAACTCGCGCCCCTCGTGGCGCTCGGGCCTCTCGAGGGGAGTGACGGTGGCGTGGCTCCAGACCCCCTGCAGGTCCGGCGCGCCCCAGGGGGTCCGCGGCGCGGGAGAGCCCTCGGGCGCCCGGCCCGCCGACGCGGGCTGGCCGGCGAGCGCCGGGGCCGCGAGAAGGACCGTCGCGAGAACGGTCGAGCAGACGACGCGCGTGCGATTCGTCATGGGTTTTCCCTCGTCGGTTGCCGTGCCGACAGTATACGTCCAGGGCGGGAGATACCGAACGAGTGCCGGCATCCACCTCATGGCACAGAGAGAGCCGGTGGCCATCGAAGCCCGCCCCAGCGTGAGCGGACACGGCGTCGGCTCCGCCTCGTCCGGCGGGGAGCGGCGTCTCCGACGGGCAGGGCAGTGCCCGCAGCGTCGTTGTCGATCCCGGGTTCTGCACCACCGGACCACCTCGGCCGCGGCTTGGCGCCGGACTCGACAATGGGGCTACCATGGGCTCGAATCGGGCGGGGGTCGAGGCTCCGGCCGAGGCGGCGCGCTGCGGGGCGGCCCCTTCGCCGCGGGGGCCGGAAGGCCTCGGACTTGCCCAGAGAGGAAGAGTAGATGCGATCGCTCGTCACGCTCACCGCTGTCTGCCTCGCCGGCCCCGCCTTCGCGCAGGCGCCGGACACCGTTTTTCTCGAGGAGCTGACCTGGACCGAGGTCCGCGACGCGGTCGCGGCGGGCACGACGACGATCATCGTCCCGACCGGGGGCACCGAGCAGAACGGGCCGCACATGGTCCTCGGCAAGCACAACTACCTCGTGCGCCACAAGGCGGGAGAGACGGCGCGCCGCCTCGGGGACGCGCTGGTCGCGCCGGTGATGGCCTACGTGCCCGAGGGGAACGTCGATCCGCCCTCGGGGCACATGCGCTTCCCCGGCACCATCACCACGCCGCCGGCCGTGTTCGAGCAGGTGCTGGAATACGCCGCGCGCAGCCTCGCGCAGCACGGCTTCCTCGACATCGCGCTGATGGGCGACAGCGGCGGCAACCAGCGGTCGCAGGCGGCGGTGGCGGAGCGGCTGAACGCGGAGTGGGCGGACGGGCCGGCGCGGGTGCATCACCTGACCGACTACTACCCGGGGCGCGGCGACGAGTGGCTGGTCGAGCAGGGCGAGCGGGCCGAGGACGTGGGCACGCACGCCGGCATGCACGACACGTCGACGCTGCTGTTCCTCGACCCCTCGAAGATCCGGCTCGACCGGATGGAGCCCGGCACCGGCGGGACCGGCAACGGGGTCAGCGGCACGCCGTCGCGGTCGCGGGCCGATTACGGCGAGCAGATTCTCGAGATGCAGATCGCGGCGGCGGTGAGCCAGATCCGGCGTCTGCGGGCGGCGAGCCGCGGGCGGTGATGCAGGGAGAGCACGGGAGGAGATCGATGACACGCCATGCACGGCTCGTTTCGCTGGCGGCGGCCGCCGGCGCGGTCCTCGTCACGCCGTTGCTCGCCGGGCAGGCGCCGGCGGGCGGCGACGACCTGCGGGGCTCGGTGCGGAGCCCGGCCGGCCCCGAAGCCGGTGTGTGGGTGATCGCCGAGACCGACGATCTCGACACCGGGTTCCGCAAGATCGTGGTGACCGACGACGACGGCCGCTTCCTGGTTCCCGATCTCCCGGAGGCGTCGTACCGCGTCTGGGTCCGGGGGTACGGCCTCGTCGACTCCGAGCCGGTGACGGCGGGGCCGGGGCAGACCGTCGCCCTGGAAGCAGTGCCCGCCGCCTCGTCGCAGGAGGCGGCGCGGGTCTATCCGGCCAACTACTGGTACTCGCTGCTCAAGCCGCCGGCCGCCGGCGAGTTCCCGGGCACCGGTCCCGCCGGCAACGGCATCGCGCGCGGCCTCCGCAGCCAGGCCGCGTGGGTCGACGTCACCAAGCAGGGCTGCCAGCTCTGCCACCAGATGGGCAACCGGTTCACGTTCGACATGGGCCACCTCGACGGGTTCGACTCGTCGGCCGAGGCGTGGGCCCACCGGCTGACCTTCGGCCAGCGGGGCCGGCAGATGAGCGGGGTCCTCAACCGGTTCGGCCGCGAGCGGGGGCTCGCGATGTTCGCCGACTGGAGCGACCGCATCGCCGCCGGCGAGGTGCCCGAGGCGCCGCCGCGGCCCCGCGGGGTCGAGCGCAACCTCGTGCTGACGATGTGGGACTGGGCCGGCGAGACCTCCTACGTCCACGACGAAGTGACGACAGACAAGCGCGACCCCACCGTCAACGCCGGCGGGCTGGTCTACGGCGTGTCCATCACCACCGACAAGCTCGTCATCACCGACACCGCCCGGCACCGGTCGGTCGAGCTCGACGTGCCGCTGCGCGAGCCCCGCGAGATGGTGCCGTCCATGTTCCCGACCGCACCGGGGTTCGAGCCGTCGCCGTACTGGGGCGACGAGATCATCTTCGACGCCCCCGCCAACCCCCACAACCCGATGATGGACGCGCGGGGGCGGGTGTGGCTGACCTCCACCGTGCGCCGCCGCGAGAACCCGGACTGGTGCCGGGATGGCTCGGACCACCCCTCGGCCCGCTACTTCCCCGTCGACCGCAGCGGGCGGCAGGTCTCGGTCTATGACCCCGCCACCGGGGAGTGGGGGCTCATAGACACCTGCTACGGCACCCATCACCTGCAATTCGGCGAGGACGAGCAGGACACCCTGTGGCTCAGTGGCGACCCCAACGTCGTGGGCTGGCTCGACACGAAGCTCTACGACGAGACCGGCGACGAGCGGCTCTCGCAGGGCTGGTGCCCGACCGTCGTCGACACCAACGGCGACGGCGTGATCACGCGGCCCTGGAACGAGCCGGGCGGCGAGGTCGACCCGGGGCGCGACACCCGCATCGCCGGCTTCGCCTACGGCATCATCGCCAATCCGGTCGACGACACCGCGTGGGTCGCCCGCACGGGACCGTTCCCGGGCCGCCTCGTCCGCCTCGACCGCGGCGACGACCCCCCGGAGACGTGCATCGCCGAGGTCTACGAGCCGCCGTCCATCGAGAACCCCGCGGTGGATCCCGCGCGGACCGGGCACGCCCCCCGCGGCGTCGACGTCGACCGCAACGGGGTCATCTGGACTGCGCTGTCCGGCAGCGGCCACATGGCCAGCTTCGACCGCCGACGGTGCCGGGTGCTGAACGGACCGGACGCCACCGGCCAGCACTGCCCGGAGGGCTGGACCCTGTACCCGACCCCCGGACCGCAGATGAAGGGCGTCGCCGACCCCGGCAGCGCCGACTACCACTACTACAACTGGGTCGACCAGTTCGGCACGCTGGGGCTCGGGCCGAACGTCCCCATCGCGCCGGGATCGGGATCGGACTCGCTGCTGGCCCTGCTGCCGGTCACCGGCGAGTGGGTGGTGCTGCGGGTGCCCTATCCGCTCGGGTTCTTCGCCCGCGGCCTCGACGGCCGCATCGACGACGCCGACGCGGGCTGGAAGGGGCGCGGGCTCTGGGCCAACTACGGCTCTAACCTGAACTGGCACATCGAGGGCGGTCAGGGCAGGCGCAGCGCCATCATCCACTTCCAGCTCCGGCCGGACCCGCTGGCGGAGTGAGGGGAGCAACGCGCGGTGGTCACCGGGCGGAGGCCCTCGCCCGGTGACCGCTTCCGTGAGACTGGCCGCGCCGTGGTCGCCGGCGTCAGGCGGTGGCCAGCGCCCGCGCCATGTTGCCGAGCGCGCGCTCGACGAGTTGGCGCGACGTGCCGATGTTCATCCGCATGCGGCCGTCGCTGCCGAGGCCGTAGCTGGAGCCCGGGTTCAGGTGGATGTGGGCGTGGTCGACCAGGAAGCGCTGGAACGCCTGTTCCGGCGTGGTCGGCCGCTCCGCCGCCGCGGCCGCCTGCTTCATGCGGGTCCTGTCCATCGCCTCGGCGACGTCGAGCCACGCCAGGAAGGTGCCCTCGGGCTTGACCGTCTTGACCCCCGGCACGTTCGCGTTGACGGTCGACTCGACGAAGTCCTGCGTGCCGTCGATGTAGGCCAGGAGCTGGTCGAGCCAGTCCTCGCCCTCGTTGTAGGCGGCCTCGGCCGCGACGATGCCGAGCGTGTTCATCGCCTGCCGGTGCTGTCCGGCCCCCGAGATCCGTGCCAGGTAGTCGGGGTTGGTCGAGAACTGGTACGCGCACTTCATCATCGACAGGTTGAACGACTTGCTGACCGACTTGAAGGTGATGCTGTTGCGGACGATGGCCTCGTCGTCGAGAGTCGCGAACGGCGTGTAGGTGTGGCCCTTCGTGACGAAGTCGCAGTGGATCTCGTCGGCGAGCACGACGACGCGCCGGCGGTTGCAGATCTCGCCGAGGGTCATCAGGTCCGACCGCGACCACACGTTGCCGGTGGGGTTGTGCGGGTTGCACAGGATGAACGCGTGGGTGTCGTGGTCGATGCGCCGCTCCAGATCCTCGAAATCCATCTGGTAGCGGCCGTTCACGAGCTTGAGGGGGCTCTCCTCGGCCACGCAGCCGACGACGCGGATGTCGGTGTAGAACCCGTTGTAGCCCGGGGTCTGCATGAGCACCTTGCTGCCGGGAGGGCAGAAGGCGCGCAGGGTGCTGATGACGCCGGCGTGGACGCCGGCCGCGTGCTGGATGGTGTCGGGGTCGATCTCGAGCCCGTGGCGCCGACGGTTCCAGTCGACGATCGACTCCTTGTAGGAGGCGGGGATCGACAGGTAGCCGTAGTTCTCGTGCCCGATGCGCTTGCGGAGGGCAGCGGTGATGGGCGGGGCGATGCGGAAGTCCTGGTCGGCGGTGCCCATGCCGACCTCGATCTTGTCGCGGCCGTAGCGGGCGATCTGGGCGTCCCACTTCGACGAGTCGGTCCCGATGCGGCTGTAGATGGTGTCGAAGTCGTAGCGGCCGTCCTGCTGCCGGGCCGCGCCGCCGGCCTCCGCCGCCAGGGGAACCGCGCCGCCGACGGCGCCCGCCACCGCGGTCATGCCGGTGCTGCGCAGGAAGGCGCGCCGGTCGAGCCGACTGAGCTTGGACATCTGTGGACTCCTCTCGTACCGTCCGTGACGCTGGTCTCGATCAATGTCGTGGCGCCCGCCGTGGTGCGGCCGGGGCAGTGCACTACACTCCAGAGCACAGCATAGACCACCCGGACGCAGAGTCAACTAGAGTCAACTCCGCGGTCGGGTGAGGGCCGCGTACCATGAGCGGCACCGTGCCCGCCCGCCACGCGAGATGACAGTCCGCTTGCACTTCGCCGCCGGCACGCTCGACATCAGCGATTTCGGCGCAGAGTCCGGCCCGCCGCTGCCCGATGCCTGCCGGTGGGATCCGCGGACGCGCCGGTTCCGGGCGCCGGCCGCGGCGTATGCGCCGGTGGTCCGGGCCCTGGTTCGGCACGGAATCGCCTACGAGGACGAGGCCCGGGGCTACGGCGTCCTGGGCGGTGGGCTGCGGGTGCACCGCGAGCCCCGACCGTTTCAGACCGAGGCGGTGGCGGCGTGGCGGGCCGCGCAGGGGCGCGGCGTCGTCGTCCTGCCGACCGGGGCCGGCAAGACCGAGGTGGCGTTGCTGGCCATGGATGCGGTGCGCCGCGACACCATCGTCGTGGCCCCGACCCTCGACCTGGTGGGGCAGTGGCACCGGCTGCTGCGCGAGAGGTTCCGGACGGAGATAGGCGTCCTCGGCGGCGGCGATCACCTCGTCGAGCCCATCACCGTCTCGACCTACGACTCCGCCCACATCCACATGGAGCACCTCGGCGCGCGCTTCGGCCTCGCGGTGTTCGACGAGTGCCACCACCTGCCCGGGCCCGCCTACGCCCTCGCGGCCGAGCGCTGCCTCGCCCCCTACCGGCTCGGCCTGACCGCGACCCCGGAGCGCGCCGACGGCCGCCACGCCGACCTCGTGTCGCTGGTGGGGCCGGTCGTCTACCGCAAGCGGGTCCGCGACCTCGCCGGCGACTATCTCGCCGACCACGACGTCGAGCGCATTCTCGTGGAGCTGACCGACGACGAGCGCCGTGCCTACGACGAGGCGCGCGGGGTCTACCGGTCGTTCGTCGTGGGCCAGGGCATCCGGATGTCGAGCCCCGACGGGTGGTCGCAGTTCGTGATGCGCTCGTCGCAGAGCGCGGCCGGGCGGCGCGCGATGGCCGCCTACCAGCGTCACAAGGAGATCGCCTTCGCGGCGCCGTCCAAGCTCGCCTACGTCGAGGACCTGCTGCACCGGCACCGGCGCGACCGCGCGCTGCTGTTCACCGAGCGCAACCGCACCGCGTACGCCTTGTCGCGCCGGTTCCTCCTGCCGATCATCACCCACCAGACGAAGGTCTCCGAGCGCACCCGCATCCTCGAGGACCTCGGCGCCGGCGTCTACAACGCGCTCGTGACGTCGAAGGTCCTGAACGAGGGCGTGGACCTGCCGGCGGCCAGCGTCGGCATCGTCATCTCCGGCAGCGGGTCGGCGCGCGAGCACGTGCAGCGCCTCGGCCGCCTCCTCCGGAAGCAGGGGGACAAGACCGCGGTCCTCTACGAGCTGGTCGCGAACGACACGACGGAGGTGTTCACGAGCGAGCGGCGCCGGGAGACCCATGCTGACGGATGAGCTGGTGCGGGGGAGCCGCTCCTGCCCCGGGTCCGGGGGGGCGTCTCCGCCGCAAATGACATGCTGACGACTGACCTCGTGCGGGTGCGGCGCTTCGGTTCCGGGTCCGGCGGGCGTCTCCGCCGCAAGATGACATGCTGACGATTGACCTCGTGCGGGTGCGGCGCCGCGGCGGCCGCATCGAGGCCCGCCGGCCGGGGCGCGCCGCGCGCGAGCGCCTGCTCGCGGCCGCGGAGGCGTACGTCGCCGCCGCGCAGGCCGGGGTCGGCCGCCCCCGCGCGGCGTTCGAGGCGGCGTGCGACGACGTGCCGTGCGAGCCCACCGACTACAAGCTGCTGCAGGGGCTGCGGAAGCTCGTGCGGGACCGCTGCGTCTTCGAGACCCCGGGGGACGTGGACGCGCCGGCGCTGCGGCGCGCGGTCTTCGCCCGCGCCGCCGCGGCCCGGCGCGCCCTGGACGACGAGGGCGCGTTCGAGCGCGACGCGGTCGTCGCGGCGGCGGCGGTCGAGTGCGGCCTGCCCGCGCGCGACGTTCCCGACGCGCTCTTCGCGGATCTGAAGGAGCACCAGGTCCTCGCGCGGTTCGACGCCATCGCGGGGCCGGCCCTCGTCGCCGCCTACGAGACCGCGCAGCACCAGGCGATCCTCCTGCGGGCGGTGCGCGTCGTCGTCACGTTCGACTGGCCCGACCCCGGCGGGTTCCGGTTCTTCTTCCGCAAGCTGAAGTTCCATCGGCTGCTGTACGTCGCGACCCGGCCGTCCGCGGGCGTCTGCCGGGTCGAGATAGACGGGCCGTCCAGCCTGTTCCGGTCCGTCACCGCCTATGGCCTGCAGCTCGCGCTTCTGCTGCCGGCTCTCGACGCCTGCGGCTGCCGCTGGGAGCTCGACGCCGACGTCCTGTGGGGCCCCGAGCGGCAGGCGCTCGAGTTCCATCTTGAGGGTGAGCCGGCGACGGGCGCCGCCGGCGAAGAGACGCGCCTGCCCGACGAGGTCGCCCGGTTGCACGACCGGTTCCACCGGATGAAGACGCCGTGGACGGTCGAGGTGGCGCACGAGCTGCTCGACGTGCCGGGCTTCGGCCTGTGCGTGCCCGACCTCGTCTTCACCCACGCCGACACCGGCCATCGCGTCTACTTCGAGGCCCTCGGCTACTGGAGCCGCGAGGCGGTGTGGCGCCGCGTCGAGCTGGTCGAGGCGGGGCTGCCGCACCCGATCGTCTTCGCGGTCAGCCGCCGGCTGCGGGTCAGCGAGGAGGTCCTCGCCGAGAAGCTCCCCGGCCGGCTCTACGTCTACGCCGGCGCCATCAGCGCCCGCGCCATCGAGGAGCGGCTGGAGTCGAGCCTGGCCGCGGCCCGCCGGTGACCCGAGGCAAGTCCGCGCCCGGCCCGATTGACCGCGCCGGGTGGCGCTGATGTTCGCTCCAGCCCGGGGCGCCGGCCAGCGGCTGGTATACTCTCCAGGCGTCACGACAGTCTGGAGGTACGCCATGTTGAGAGTGCTCGTGCTCCTAGTGCTGCGTCATGACTGAATGTTCGGACAAGGGTGCAGTAATTCGTCAACGATTGCGCGTTGTAAACCCACGTCCGTGTCCGAAGATTGGGACG
This sequence comes from Vicinamibacterales bacterium, assembly GCA_965215105.1. Taxonomy (GTDB): domain Bacteria; phylum Acidobacteriota; class Vicinamibacteria; order Vicinamibacterales; family UBA8438; genus JAJEEA01. The sequence continues at coordinate 1,493,177 of OZ244051.1, read as the reverse complement.
TGACGCACCACTAGCCTCGGTATTGGGTCTTGTCAGCGGGCACCCTCTCGGTGCCCAGACCGCCGAGACCTGCGACCCCGACGGAGATGTGAAGTTCGTCTGCGGCACGACCAATCCGGAAGATCTCTACGCGGTTCCGGACGCCCCCTGGGTAATCGCATCGGGACGCTACTCCGATTCGGAAGGCCCTGTCTACGCGGTGGACCTTCGTGATCACCGGGTCCAGGAGATCTTTCCCGCGGGAGCGTTGCCGCCGGAGCACGACCGCGATACCTATAGCGCCTGCCCCGGTCCGAACGACGTGTTCCAGCCGCACGGACTGACCCTGCGGGAGGGCTCCGGCGATGTGCATACGCTCTACGTGGTCGGTCACGGCGCGCGCGAGGCCATCGAGGTCTTTGCGCTGGACGTCGGCGGCACCGTGCCCGCGATGAAGTGGATCGGATGCATCCCGGCGCCGGAGGGCACCGCCCGCATCAACTCCATCACGGCGCTGCCGGACGGCTATCTCGGCGCGACCAACTTCGACCGCGCAGGCGGGGAGCTCTGGGAATGGCATCCCACGACGGGCTGGATCGAGGTGCCCGGAAGCCAAATGCCCGGTCCCAACGGCCTCGTGTCCTCGGATGACGGGCAGTGGTTCTACATCGGGGGCTGGAGCGATCGAGCGCTGGTGCGGCTGTCGCGCGGCCAGAGTCCGCCGCGCGTCGACCCGATTCCGGTCGGCTTCAACGTCGACAACGTGCGCTGGGGACCCGCCGGCCAAGTCATCGTCGCCGGCCACCTGACCCAGTGTGGAGACCTCGATCCATGTGAGCTGTCTGCCGCTCGCGTGGCCGAGGTCGATCCGACGACGTTCGAGGTCCGGCAACTGGTGGACTACAAGGGAAACGAGTTCTTCCAGGTCGGCACCGTGGCCATCGAGGCGAATGACGAGATCTGGATTGGCGGGATCAGGGGCAGCTACGGGATAGCCCGATTCCCACGCTAGTCCAGCCCGCCCATCGTCGCTTTCGGCTCCGCCGGGCGTCCAACCAGCCCTCCAGGAGTCCCCGCCATTCTGTGGCGCGGACTCCTGGCCCGCCCATCGCCGCCGAACGCGACCGCAAGGTCGCGTTGCGGCCTCCGCTGGGCGTCCAACCAGCCCTCCAGGAGTCCCCGCCGTTCTACGGCGCAGACTCCTGGTCGAGCGTTCGCGCAACCCGAAAGCCGATGAAGGGGTAGCGGGTGTCGGCGGTCAACCCGTGGCGCAGGCCGGGCCGCAGGTGCCAGGCTTCGACGTCCCAGGCACCGCCGCGAAACACACGGCGGCCGCAGTCACCCTCCCAGCAGTCCGACGTCCACTCCCACACGTTGCCGACCATGTCCGACAAACCGACTGGGTTCGAGTCGTACGAGCCCACCGGGCAGGGTACGGAGGTGCCGGTGCGCCCACGGTAGCATCCGGCCTGCGACCCTGCCGCGGCCCGTTCCCATTCGGCCTCGCTCGGCAACCGGTACTCCGCGCCCGTCTTCCCGCTCAGCCACGACACGTACGCCTGCGCGTCGTTCCAGCTCACACACGCGACCGGATGTCGGTCCGTCGGCGGAAACCCGGGGTTCCGCCACGAATCGACCAGGAGGCAGTCGTCCCCGCCGTTCCCCGTTTCCGACGCGAACGCCCGGTACTCGCCCACCGTCACCTCGTACCGACCCAGAGCCAGCTCCCGGCCCGGCATCACCACCATCTCGGCGCACACGTCGCAGTCCTGAAAGACCTCACCCGGACCCCTGCCGGCTTCCTGCTTCGCGCCCGGTGCGGGGGGCGCGGTCGACGCGGACGTTGCAGCCGCCGTCGTACACAGAGACACGCTCAAAACGAGCAACGTCCATCGATTGCCCTTCATGGTGCATCTCCTCCAGGAAACCCGTCACCAGACTCCCGAACTCCGAAACCGGGAGGACGGCGTTCGCGCAACGGGCCCCAGCCGCCCACCGGGATCGGCGAGTCCCAGGCGACCGGCGTCCAGATGGCTGAACCGCCGACGTGATCCCTCGGCGCGCGTGGCGGTTCACTCCGCGCGCAGCGTCAGCATCGGATCCACGCGCGCCGCTCGGCGCGCCGGGACGACGGTGGCGCAGGCGGTGACCGCGCCGAGGACGAGCACGACCCCGGCGACGGTCCACGGATCGAGGGGCTGCGCATCGGTCAGGCGCCGCAGCAGCTCGGTGACGAGCACCGCGCCGCCGACTCCTAACGCGGTCCCCAGGGCGGCGAGCACGATGCCCTGCCGCGCGAAGCGCGCCGTCACCTGCCTCGCGGAGGCGCCCAGGGCGAGTCGAATGCCGATCTCCTTCGTGCCCTGGGCCACCGCGTAGGCGACGAGCCCGTAGAGACCGGCGGCGGCCAGGATCAGGGCGGCGGCGGCGAACAGACCGAGTGCGACCGTGCGGAAGCGCGTGGCCGCGATCGCTCCGCCGACCACATCGTCCATCGACCGGAACGCGGTTATCGACAACATCGGGTCGGCCTCGCGGATGACCCGCTCGACGGTCGGGATGAGGCCGCCCGCGTCCTCACGCGTTCTCAGCGCCCAGCTCACCGGGAAGAACCCATGGAGGAGCTCGAGCAACTCGTCCGGCACCTGCTCCACCGGTACGAACACCGTCGGTCGGGTCGCCGTGACGCCACGCGTCCGCACGTCGCCGAGCACGCCGACGATCTCTCGCGCGTGGTCGTCGAAGTCGACGGCGCTCGCTTGCAGCCGCGTGCCGATCACCGGCCGACCATTGCCCAGGCGCCGGACGTACTCCTCGTTGACCAGCGCCACCGGCGGGGCCCCGGTGCGGTGGTCCGCTTCGCCGAACGGCCGGCCGGCCACGAGGGGAATGCCCAGGACTCGCAGGTAGTCTCCCGTGACGTAGCGCCAGTCGATGCTCCCCGCGATCGGCCCTCCGGGAGCCTCGCGCAGGGGGAGATTCAGACCACGTTCGACCGGCACGTTGCTCGCGACGGCGGCGGCTTCGACGCCGGGTACGCGCGCCAGCTCGTCGAGCGTCCGCCGATAGAGCGCGGACACGGCGGCCGCGGACCCGTAGTCGGAACCCTGCAGCGAGGCGCGGGCGGTGAGGACGTTGGCGGGCTCGAAGCCGAGCTCCGACGAATTGAGCCCGACGAACGTCCGCAGGAACACGCCCACCGTGACGAGCAGCACCGTGCACAGCGCGACTTGGGTGACCACGAGCGACCGGCGCAACCAGGTCCCGCGCACCGTGGTCGCTCCCCGCGACGGCCCGCCGTGCAGCGCGTCCGCGGGCTTGCCGCGGGCGGCGAGCAGGCCGGGCAGAAGACCGAACGTCAAGCCGGTCGCGAGCGCGATCCCAAGCGATGCGAGCAGCGTCGACGCATCGACGGCGACCCCCCAGACCGCGAGCTGCGGCTGGGCGGAGACGAGCCCGCGGACACCCCAGACGCCGGCGAGGAGACCCACCGTCCCGCCCGCCGCCGCCAGCAGGACGCTCTCGGTGAGGAGCTGTCTGAGCAGGCGGCCACGGCCGGCCCCCAGCGCGGAACGGACGGCCAGCTCCCGGCCGCGCCCCACCGCGCGGGCCAATTGCAGCCCCGCCGCGTTGGCGCAGACGATCAGCAGAATGGCGCCGACGGCCACGGTGAGCAACCAGACCATGCCCACGCTACGGCCGGCCAGCACGACCCGATAGGGCTGCACGCCCGGCCGCGGTCCGTCAGGCGTCACCGCCGGCAATTCGGCGAGCGCCGGCGGGAGCTGGTCGCGCAGGCTCACGGCCAGCGCCAGCAGTTCGGCCTCGGCCTGCGCGGCGTTCCACCCCGGGGCGAGCCGGCCGATCAGCCGGTAGTTTCGGTCCAAGCCGTTCGGATCGGGACGGAAGGGCGTCCACGCGTCGGCCTCTTCATACGACCAGAAGTCGGCCGGCATGACCCCGATGACGGTGTTCGGCCGGCCGCCCAGCCGCACCGTCTGCCCGACGATGTTCGGGTCGCTCTCGAAGTGACCGGCCCAGATGGCGTGACTCAGCACGACCGTCGACGGAGCGGCCTCGTCGTCGCGCACGAAGGCGCGTCCGAGCTGGGGGGCGATGCCGAAGACCCTGAAGAAGCCCGCGGTCACCCTGAGGTTGCGGACGTACATCGACCCGCGGTCGCTGGCGAGGTTGACCCCGGGGCTCGCGCGGATGCCCGCCAACGCCGAAAAGGCCTGACTGTGGTCGCGCGTGAGTGCGACGGCCGCCTGCGGGTGCACGACAGACGGGCTGGGTCCGCCCTCGTGCACGACCACGTTGAAGATGCGGTCCGGCTCGGGGAAGGGCAGGGGACGAACGAACACGGCGTTGATCACGCCGACCATCACGGTCGCGGCGCCGAGGCCGAGGCCGAGGACGACGATGGCGGAGACCGCGAACCCGGGGTTCTTCGCGAGGGTGCGGGCGCCGATCCGCAGGTCCTGCCACACGTCGGCGACGAGCTGCCGCCAGCGCTGCCGCCGCTGCCACCCCCGGTCGATGCCGATGCAGGCGGTCCTGACCCCCGCGTAGTCGCCGAAGCGGCGCGCCGCCTCGGCCCCGGCCTCGACCGGGTCGCGGCCTTGCCGCACCAGCCGCTCGGTGAGCTCGCGCACGTGGAAGTCGAGCTCCGCGTCGACGTCCGCGCGCGGGTCGGATCCCCAGAACCGGACGTACCGCCGCCACATCGGTGTCCGCGCCATCGACCCACCCCCCCTACGCGGCCTGCTGGGCGGCCTGGAGCACCCGGCCGACGGCCGCCGCGAACGCCGTCCACCCCTCGGTCTCGCTCGTGAGCCGGGCGCGGCCGCGGGCGGTCAGGTGGTAGAGCTTCACCTGCCGCTTGTTCTCCGAGATCCCCCACTCGGCCTCCAGCCAGCCGCGCCGCTCCATGCGGTGGAGCGCCGGGTAGAGCGAGCCCTCCTCCAACTGCAGCTCGTCGCCGGACGTCGCCTCGAGCCAGCGGGCGATGCCGAACCCGTGGCGCGGGCCGCGGCTCAGGGCGGTCAGGATGAGCAGCTCGACCGTGCCGCGCAGCATGTCCGGGTTGCGGTTGGGCTTCACGCGCCGCTCCTTGCCATAGAGTGTCTAGGCAACAAGCATAGCGCGGTTCACATAGACTGTCAAGGGTAAGGGGCGGAGCGTCCGCGGGGAGTGCCGGTACCGGGCGGCATCGGACGACAGGCTGACGGCGTCGGCTGCAAGCTGTTATCTTGCTCCCATGAAGAGCACGGCCTCTTCGGAAGGGGCGGATCGTCCCGCCCGCCGAGCTTCGGCGGCGGAACGGCATCGAACCGGCCGGACGTTCTAGATCGAACGGGCCAACCCGGGCGAGTATCGGCTCGTCCGCGCCGAGCCGCCGAAGAACACGGGACTGGTGGACGCGCTCCTCGCGTGTCCGGAGAAGGGCTGGTTTCGGCCGATCCCGTCCGAGTCCACGCGATCCATAGAGCCGCCGTCCTGATATGCTCGGTCGATGCCGGCGCCCTGTCCGAGACCACGAAGCGAACGTCGATGAGGAGTTGTCGAGATGCCCGGTTCATTGCGTGAGATCAAGGATGCGGTGGCAGCGCTGAGTCACGAGCAACTGAGCGAGTTCCGCGCCTGGTACGAACGGTTCGAGGCCGAGAAGTGGGACGGGCAAATCGAACGGGACGCAAACGACGGACGCTTGGACGCCATCGCGGACGCAGCCCTTGCCGACCATGCCGCGGGACTGGTTCCGACTGGTTCCGGGAGCGGAGGGCGAATTCGGCGGGACCGGACGGCGGGTTCAACCCCGGCGTGATCAGTTCAGTGGCTCCGCAGTCTCAAGGACGGCGTCGCGGAACTTCACGAAGCTGTCTGACCGGTTCCGCATCGGATTCATGAACTTGGCGACGGCGCGGGCCGCTTCCACCTTCCGGAGTCCCGCCTTGAAGTAGCCGTGGCGTTGCATGATTCGCTCGAACGCTTCCCACGTGCCGCCGCGGATGGCGTCGGGGTCGCGGTAGGACGCCTTCCCCGGAATGTTCTTCGATGTACGCGGATACGCCTCGCAGACGGCTTCCCAGTCTCCGAAGTACCACGCCTCGAGCTCCTCCACCGCGACGCGGTTGACGACCTGCCAGCGACGGTCGGCGGCGTTCGACCGGGTCAGGAGGCTGGAGCGCGTCGCGGCGGCTTCAAGTTCCGCCTTCAGTTCGCGGCAGTCTCCGGTGTCGCGATCGATGACCACGACGATCCGGGCGCTTCGAGGCAACCAGCGTGAGTAGGCGTGCAGGCGGCTGCGCAGATTCTTGAGCAGGTCCGACTTGCCCTGAAAGGAGTGGAGCGCGAAAGTGGTCTCCGGGGGCAACAAGCCGGGCAACAGTACTTCGAGAAACGCCTCCATGGAGAGTTCTTCGGTCAGTACCTCCAGGTGTTGCAGCGTCATTCGTCGTCTCCGCCGAACGTGGGGATCGGCGTGCCCTGGTTCGTCAGCGGGTCTCCGGCCCGGAAGTGGCCCTCCATCCACAGGTCTCCGAGCGTCGCTCCAGCCTCGACGAATTCGGATACGCCGGGCACCTCGTCCACGCGTCGCGTCCGGGTGTGACCTTCCTGGTCGCGCCACAGGACCCGGACCTCTTCGGGGCGCAGCGCGCCAAGAAAAAAAGGTGAATGGGTCGTCACGAGCAGTTGCGTGCGGGCGCAGGCCGCGCGACACTCTTCGCCCACATGGTGCAGCAGCCGCGGGTGCAGGAAATTCTCCGGCTCCTCGATCCCGATGAAGGGCGGTGGTTCGGGGTCGTAGAGCAGCACCAGGTAGGCCAGCATCTTGAGAGTGCCGTCGGAGGCGAACCGGGCCAGCACGGGGCTCTCGAACGGGGCGTCCTTGATCTGCAGCAGCAACCGGCCGTCCCGCATGGGGTCGGCCACCACGCGCTCGATGTGCGGCACACGCCGGCGCAGAGTACCGAAAATGCGCTGCAGACGCTCCGGGTGGCGTTCGCTCAGGAACTGGATGACATTGGCCAGATTGTCGCCGGTCCGGGTCAGTCGTTCGTGGGGGCCGGCCTCCGGTTGGCCGCGGGCGCTTTGGGCGGACAAGTGCGAAACGTGCCAACCCATGATGAAGTCGCGCAACGCGGCGACCCGCGGATGCTCCTGGAACTGCCCCAATGCGTTGACGGCGAGGAGATCGGGAGACTTGAGCGGTGTATTGACGCGCCGGTCTTCCGCGTCGGGCGCTTCGCCGCTCGCGGCCTCTCCGCGGCCATTCTGGTACTCGAGAAAGCGGAAAGGCGCTCCCCATCCATGGCGTTTCCAGCTCAACCATTCGTGAACGACCACTGGTGCGCCGGCGTCTTCATCTACGGCCAGATGGTAGGTGATGAGCGGCGTCTTTCGGGCCTCGCGGTACTTGATCTTTATCGTCACTGGTTCTTCAGCGCCACGGGTCTTCAATTCCCTGGCTCTCCCGCGGCGGTCCCATGCCCGCCGCAGGCCGGCCTCGAAGCACTCCGCGAGGAAGGCGAACACATCGAACACGGTGGACTTGCCGCTGCCGTTCGGTCCGAGCAACACGGTCATTGGCGTCAGATTCTTGAACTCGACGTCGCGAAGCGCGCGAAAATTCGCCACCTTCAGGTACTCGATTCGCGGCGGTGCGATCCGTGCGGTGGTCTGGTTCATTCTGTCGGCTCCGGCAGCGTCGAGGTCCTTCTCTACTCGAGGACTCATCGAGATCCAGCCGGCCAGGGCGCGTCAGTGGGAATCCGCGACCGGGTCGTCCTTCGGGGTGTTCAGCGTCCGCGCGTCACCCAGATCGGGCTCGACCACGCCATCACCACCCGGCCGCGGACCTGGCCGCGCTGGCGCGGGAAGAGTTCACCTCGGTCTCCTTGGATTCCGATGGTTGGCTGCGGGTAGAGGGGGAAGAGCGCGGCCGGCGAACTCATCTCCGCCCCATTGTTCCGTTGACTTGCCGCTCTCTGTGTGCGGAATTCGATCCAACCGCGCCCGGCGCGATAGACTCAACCGCAACGCCTCCTCTGCAAAGGGAACGGAGCCCCCAGAAAGTCTCTTTTGCCTCGCGGGTCAGGGGCGCCCGGGGGAGGCCTCCTCCCGATAGAGGCTGATCGACCCTAAGTCTGCGCGCCGGCGGCGGCGCAGACTCCGGCAGGGAAGCGGATCCCCGGCGGCATTTCAGCCTGCGCCGGTCCGCCCACCCATCTTCCCGCCGATACCCCGGCCGGCGGCAAGCGGGGCGGCAGGCGGTTTCGGTGCTACGCCTGCCCCCGCAGGAACTCGATCAGCAGCCGCGCCGTCTCCTCCGGCTGCTCCTGCTGCACCCAGTGGCCGGCGCCGTCGACCATGTGCACCGCGCGCATGTCGGTGCAGGCCTGCTCCTGCATCCGTTCCAGGTTGCCCGGGCTCTGGTAGCTGCCCCAGTCGCTGGACCCGGCGATGAAGATCGACGGCTGGTCGATGGTCAGGCCCGCGAAGAGCTGCTGCTCGGGGGCGCCGATGCCGCCCGAGCGGTAGTGGTTCAGGCCGCCCTGGAAGCCGGTGCGGTCGTACTCCTCGGTGTAGACCCGCAGCTCGTCGTCGGGCAGCCAGGTGTTGGCGGCGATGTGGTCGGCCGACGGCATGTGCTTGGCGACGGTCTCGGCCATGCCGTCGGCGAGGTCCATGATGTAGTAGGTCGGCATCTTCGCCATCTCGGCCGCCGTCCGCTCCGCGAGCCGGTACGGCCGGTTGCCGAGCCAGTCGGCGCTCTTGTAGTGGTAGTAGCCCCGAAGGAACGCGTGCAGCCCCTGCGTCGCGCGCCACATGTTGGCGTTGGCCTCGCGGGTCCGGTAGTAGCGCTGGTAGTGCTTGCGCGGCCTCGGCAGGGCCGCGAGGTCGTCGAACAGCGTCGGGCCGGGCTCGGCCGGCTCGGCCGGCGGGTCGTCCGCGGTGTCGAAGGGCAGGTCGCCGACCCCGCCGTTGGGGGCGCTCATCAGGGCCACCGAGCGGAACACGTCGGGCCGGATGCGCGCGCACCAAGCCGCGACGGGCGAGCCGAAGTCGTGGCCGATGACCGCGGCCACCTCGCGGTAGCCGAAGGCGAAGACGAGTCCCAGGGCGTCGCGCACGACGTTGAGGCGGCGGAACGAGGTGAGGTCGCCGTCGTAGTCGGCGTCCCAGCCCGTCGTGCGGCCGTAGCCCCGCATGTCGGGGGCGAAGACGTGGTAGCCCTCCTCGGCCAGGGGCACGAGCACGTTGCGCCAACTGTAGGCGAGCTCGGGGAAGCCGTGGAGCAGCAGCAGGGCGGGGCGGTCGCCCTCGTAGCCGGCCTCGAGGACGTGGACGCGAAGGCCGTTGATGTCGTTGACGAAGCGCGAGCGCACCCCCGCGGGCAGCACGTCGGGATCGTAGGGGCCGATGGGGGTCTGCTGCGCCGCCGCGCCCGCGGCGGTGGCCGCGGCGGCGGGCGGGGCCGCGGGCCGGGGACCGCCGACGGCGGGCACGGCGAGGGCGGCCGGACCCAGGGCGGCGAGGCCCTGCATGGCCTGACGGCGGGTCATGGATCGAGACATGGCGATTCCTCCTTCGGGTCGCGACGGCGCCCGGTCTGGCAGCCCCTGGCCGAAGGTCCCGCTGCGTTCGAGCGACGATGCCCTCCGGCTGGCCGCGTTGTTCATCGGTCACATACGCCCGACTGCACCCCGCTCACGCCCCGTGCGTCACCGGCGATCTGCGGCCCGCGGGCGTCCCCCGGCAGTGCCTCCGTCGCCGGTACTCGCTGCGTGCGGGCCCCGCTACGACTGCCGAGCCTCCGGTGGCGGCGATGCTCTCGCAGGTGACGCGGGACCCGGGACGAACTGCCGAGCCTTCGGTAAACGGCGGCGATGCTCTCGCAAGTATAGGGGGTCGGTGAGCCGGAATGGAGATTCGGACGTGGACGCGTCTGCGTTACCATCTTGGAGCATGACCCGGTTAGCCCACCGCCTCGTCGTCTGCGCCGGCCTGGCCGCCACGTTGTGGACGCCCGCGCCGGCCGCCGCCCATCCCGCGCCGTTCAGCTTCGTCGACCTCCGCATCCAGTCGACGACGGTCGACCTCGAGGTCGTCGTCCACGCCTTCGACGTCGCCTACGAGCTCGCCATCCAGCCGCCGAACCGCGTGCTGGAGCCCGGCGGGCTGGGCGGCCGCGCGCAACGCCTCGCGAACCTCGTCCGGGAACGCCTCGAGATCACCGTCGACGGCGCCCTGCTCGACGTCGCCGACTGGTCCGATCCCGAGCCGCTGCCGGAGCGGCAGTCGGTCAGCCTGCGCGCCCGCGTGGAGCTGGAGGGGTCGCCGGGGCGGATCGACGTCCAGGCGGTGATGTTCCCCTACGACTGGCAGCACCAGACCTTCGTCAACGTCTACGACGAGGGGGCCCTGACGGCGCAGGCGATCCTGAGCGGCGGCGACCCCCGCTACGAGTACTTCGTCGGCAGTGCGCAGGGGACCCTCGCCGTCATCCAGCGGTTCGTGCCCCAGGGCATCCACCACATCCTGATCGGGCCCGACCACCTGCTGTTTCTCGTCGGCCTGTTGCTGCTCGGGGGCTCGCTACGGCGGCTGCTGCTCGTCATCACCGCGTTCACCATCGCCCACAGCATCACCCTGGCCCTCGCGGTGCTCGACGTGGTGAGGCCGCCCGGCAACGTCGTCGAGCCGATCATCGCGCTGAGCATCATCTACGTCGGGGCCGACAACCTCCTCGTGCGGGGCGGGCGCGACATGCGGGTGTGGATCGCCCTGGTGTTCGGGCTCATCCACGGGTTCGGCTTCGCGAGCGTGCTGCGCGAGATGGGGCTGCCGACCGGGGCCCTGGGCTGGTCGCTGTTCTCGTTCAACTTCGGGGTCGAGATCGGCCAGGTGGCGGTGGCGGTGGTCGTCGCCACGGCCCTCGCGTGGCTGCGGTCGCGCAACGAGAAGGCGGGCCGGCAGCTCGCGGTGGCGGGGTCGGTCGGGGTCATCGCGGCCGGAGCCTTCTGGTTCGTTCAACGGGTCTTCTTTTCGGGAGGGATGGCATGAGGAGAGTCGTGATGCTCGGCGCGGTGGTGCTGGCGGGGGTGGTGTCGGTGGCCGGCCTCGCCGGCCAGCAGGAGCGGGCCATCGAGGTCGAGCAGCTCGAGGACAACCTGTTCGTCCTCCGCGGCGGAGGCGGCAACTCGGCCGCGTTCGTGACCGACGGCGGGGTGGTGCTGGTGGACACCAAGCTCGTGGGCTGGGGGCAGCCCCTCATCGACAAGATCGGCGAGCTGACCCCGAACCCCGTCACCACCATCATCAACACCCACGCCCACTTCGACCACGTGGACGGCAACGTCGAGTTCCCGGCCTCGGTCGACTTCGTGGCCCACGAGAACACCCAGCGCCTCATCGGCGAGAACAACGCGGTGCGGGGGCTGGGCCGTCCCGCGCGGCCGAGCCCGTTCGGGGACGACGGGCACGGAGTGCCGGAGATCACGTTCAGCGACCGGCTGTCGCTGGGCGACGGCGACGACGCGGTCGAGCTGCACTACTTCGGCCGCGCCCACACCGGCGGCGACGCCTGGGTGGTGTTCCCGGCCCTGGGCGTGATGCACGCCGGCGACGCGTTCCCCGGCAAGAACCTGCCGATCATGGACTCGAACAACGGCGGCAGCGGCGTCGACTATCCCGAGACCCTGCGCAAGGCGTCGGAGGGCGCCGACGGGGTCGGGCGCATCATCACCGGCCACAGCAGCGTGATGACCCCGGCCGACCTGGCCGAGTACGCCGAGTTCGTCGGCGCGTTCGTCGCCGACGCCCAGGCGGCGAAGGCCGCGGGCACGTCGGCCGCCGACTTCGTGGCGGGCTGGGAGGTGCCGGCGCGGTTCGCCGGCTACAGCAGCGGGGCACCGGAGCGGCTGACCCCGTACGTCGAGGACATCTACGCGGCGACGCCGTAGGCGCCGGCCCGCGGAACAGCGCCAGTCCCGCGGGCCGTAGGCGCCGGCCCGCGGAACAGCGCCAGTCCCGCGGGCCGTAGGCGCCGGCCCGCGGAACAGCGCCGGCCCCGAGGGAGGCGGGCTCCGGCGGGCAGGTTCGGGCCGGCGGTGCATGTCGCCGGGGCCATCGGGAGAGGTTACCAGGCTGGTGCCGGCCGGTGCCCTCCGCCGCAAGCCCGAGGCGAGACCGGTTGGACTTGTTCCGCGCAGGCCGCACGATCTGGCGCGGCGTTGGGGATGTTGATAGCATGGCCGTGGTCGGGCCGGGCCCGGTCACCGGGTTCATCCGGAAGCGGCGGCGGAGCCGCAAGCTCGAAGGGGAAGAGACTCATGGCGAAACAGACGACGCGTCGCGAAGTTCTGAAGGGCGGGGCCGCGTTGGGCGGGCTCGCCGCCTTCGGCGTGCCCGAGTGGGCGTTCCCTGCGTTGGCGCAGGACGAGGAGCTGGTCGAGTTCACCGACCTGCCGGAGGAGATCGTGCTGGAGCGGACGCCCGACCGGCGTATCATCGACGTCCGCCACATCGACGGGCCGATCACCCCGGCCGACCAGTGGTTCACGACCCAGCACTACGGCCATCCCGACATCGACGTCGGCACCTACCGGCTGCGGGTGTCGGGCATGGTCGACCGCCCGCTCGCCCTGTCGCTGACCGACCTCAGGAACTTCCCGAGCCGCGAGCTGGTGTTCGGGTTCGAGTGCTCGGGCAACCGCGGGCCCCTGAACGGGCTGTCGAGCAACGGCCGGTGGACCGGCGTGCCGCTGCGGACGGTGCTCGAGGGGGCCGGCCTGCAGGACCGGGCGCGCGAGATCGTCTTCCTCGGGGCCGACCGCGGCGAGGAGGAGGTGGTCTTCCGGGGCCGCACCTACAACGTCGACCAGCAGTACGGCCGCAGCCTGCCGCGCGACATCGCCCTGTCGGACGAGCCGCTGCTCGCCTACGCGCTGAACGGCGAGCCCCTGACCGCGCACCAGGGCCGGCCGTTGCGGCTGCTGGTGCCGGGCTGGTACGGCGCGCCGAACGTCAAGTTCCTGTCCGAGATCAACGTGCAGGAGGACCCCTATCTGGGCAAGTACCAGGCCCGCTGGTACCGCACCCTGAAGGGTGAGGTGATCAACGGCGAGCTGAAGTGGGTCGAGACCGCGATCACGAGGATGCGGCTGAAGTCGTACATCGCCCGCGTGACCAGGGTGGGCGACCATCACCGCGTCTTCGGCGTGATCATGCACGACGGGACCCCCATCGAGTCGGTGGAGGTGCGGGTGGACGACGGTCCGTGGCAGGCCGCGACCCTCGACCCGACCATGACCGAGAAGTACTCGTGGAAGTTCTTCACGTGGGACTGGCACGGGGCGACGCCGGGCGAGCACACCGTCACCTCGCGCGCGACCGACGCCAACGGCTACCGGCAGCCGACGGCCGAGGAGCTCGAGGTCAAGCAGACCTTCCTCGAGCAGAACAACCAGCACCCGCGGACGCTGATCATCACCTGACGGCGGCGCGTCCGGCGCCCCGTGTCCTTTACGACGGCCCTGCGGACACGTTCTGCAGGGCCGTCGTCGCTTGCGGTGGCGCCTCACTTTCTCCACGCACCCGGCGGCAGGTACAGCATGGCCGAGGACGAGCACTATCTGAAGACGGAGCTCTACGAGCTGGTCCGCAAGGACCCGGCGATCTTCGAGTTCCTGCAGGCCGGCTCGCTCGACGGCATCTGGTACTGGGACGTCGAGCGCCAGGACCAGGAGTGGATGAGCCCCCGCTTCAAGGAGCTCTTCGGCTATCGCGACGACGAGATCCCCAACACCTCCGAGTGGTGGATGGCCAACATCTTCCCCGAGGACCGCGACCTCGCCCTCGACAACTTCGCCAAGCACCTCGCCGACGCCGACCATCCCTACGACCAGATCGTCCGCTACCGCCACCGCGACGGGAGCACGGTGTGGGTGCGCTGCCGCGGCCTCGCCGTCCGCAACGAGCAGGGAGAGCCCATCCGGCTACTGGGCTGCCACACCGACGTGACCGCCCTCAAGCGCGCCGAGGAGGACCTGCGGCGCCAGGCGGAGGAGTTGCGAGAGGCGAAGGACGGGGCCGAACGCGCCAACCGCGCCAAGAGCATCTTCCTCGCCAACGTCAGCCACGAGATCCGCACGCCCCTCAACGGCGTCATCGGGATGACCGAGCTGCTCGCCGAGACCGACCTGACGGCCGGGCAGCGCGACCATCTCGACGCCCTCCGGGAATCGGCCGACGCGCTGCTCGACATCATCAACGACATTCTCGACTTCTCGAAGATGGAGGCGGGCAAGCTGGTCGTCGAGCCCTACGCGTTCCGCCTCCGCGAGCGCCTCGACGCCTTGGTGAAGTCGTTCGCGCCCCGCCTTCACGGCAAGGACGTCAAGCTGTCGCACCACGTGGACGCCGACGTGCCGGACGCGGTGGTCGGCGACGGGCGGCTGCTGCGGCAGGTCCTCGCGAACCTCCTGTCGAACGCCGTCAAGTTCACCCGGCGGGGCGCGATCGCGCTGCACGTCCGGCGGGAAGATGCGGTCGACGACGGCGTCGTGCTTCGCTTCGACGTGTCCGACACCGGCATCGGCATACCGCCGGGCAAGCAGCAGGCGGTCTTCGAGGAGTTCGTGCAGGCCGACGCGTCGACGACCCGGCGCTACGGGGGCACCGGCCTGGGGCTGGCCATCGCCTCCCGCCTCGTGGATGCCCTCGGAGGCGCCATGGGCCTGGAGAGCGAGCCGGGGAAGGGCAGCACGTTCCATTTCACCGCACGGCTCGGGCTCTCCGAGACCGGCGCCGACGAGACCCCGCCGGTCCGCGAGACGGTCGTCGAGGAGGTCCCGTTGCGCGTGCTCCTCGTCGAGGACTCCGTCGCCAACCAGCGGGTGGCGGTCGGGTTCCTCGAGCGGGCGGGCCACCGGGTGCGCACCGTCGGCGACGGGGTGGCGGCGGTCGACGCGTGCGCGGCCGAACGGTTCGACGTGGTCCTCATGGACCTCCAGATGCCCGGGATGGACGGCTACGCGGCGACCGCCGCCATCCGGCGGCGCGAGGAGGCGCAGGGCGCCGGTCCGACGCCGATACTCGCCCTGACCGCGCGGGCGTCGCGCAGCAACGAGGCCTGGTGCCTCGCCGCCGGCTTCGACGGGTTCCTGCTGAAGCCGTACCGGCCGCGGGAGCTCTTCGACGCGATCGCCGCCGTGGTGGAGCAGGGGCAGCCGGACGCGGCGCCGGGCGGGGCGGCGGGGGCCGCGGGTGGTGGCGAAGGCGAAACGCAGGCCGTTGAGGACGGCGACGTGGCGGCGGTCGGCGGGGACCGCGAGGCCGGGCGGACACCGGGGGAAGGCGACGATGCGGCCACCGGCGGGAAGACGGCGCCCGGCACGGACGCGGACGTAGCGAGCGTACACTTCGACCCCCATGACGAGAGCGGAAGCGGCGTCGCGGACGGTGGCACGGACGCGGACGCAGCGGGCGTCCGCCTCGACTGGGGCTCGGCGCTGGAGACCGTGGCCGGCGACCGGGAGCTGCTGGCGAAGGTGATCGAGGGGTTCCTCGGCCAGCACCCCTCACTGATCGCCGAGCTCCGGACCGCGCTCGAGGCCGGCGACCTGCCGGTGGTGCGCCGGGTGGCGCATACGATTGCCGGCTCCCTCAGGTCGTTCGAGGGCGCCCGCGTCGTGGCCCTCGCCGAGGCCCTCGAAGATCGCTGCCGGGAGGGCGCGGCGGGACCCGCCGCCGCCGCGTGGCGCGAGCTCGAGCCGGAGCTGGAGGCGGCCGTGGGCGAGTTGCGTGGAGGGGTTCCAGCCGCCGGATAGCCGGAGACGACAACGTGGCACGCATCCTCGTCGTGGACGACTCGGCGGCCGACCGCGAGCTGGCCGGGACCCTGCTCGAACGAGCCTCATGGGAGGTGCTGTACGCCGAGCACGGCCGGGACGCCCTGGCCCGGATGCGCGAGCACGCCGTCGACCTCGTGCTGACCGACGTGGTGATGCCCGAGCTCGACGGCCTCGCGTTCGTCGAGCACGCCAAGGAGGACCATCCCCTCGTCCCCGTGGTCCTGATGACCGCGCGGGGGAGCGAGGAGCTGGCGGCGCGGGCCCTCGAGGCGGGGGCCGCGAGCTACGTGCCGAAGAAGCTGCTGGTGCGCGACCTCGTCGAGGTGATCAAGCGCATCCTCGATGTGTTCCGCGAGCGCCAGAGCGACACGCGCCTGCAGGGACGCGTGCGGGCGGCCTCGTTCGTCCTCGAGAACGACCTCGACATGCTCTCGTCGCTCGTCGGCTACCTGACCGGCGTCCTCCGGCACTCGGGCATGTTCGACGAGTCCGACTGCCACCGCGTCTCCACCGCCCTCGACGAGGCGCTGACCAACGCCTGCTACCACGGCAACCTCGAGGTGCGCTCGGAGATACGCGACCACGACCCGCGCGCGTACCGGGCCCTCGCGAAGGAGCGCTGCCTCGCTGCCCCCTACCGGGACCGCCGCATTCACGTCAGCGTGAGCCTGGAGTCGGACGGGGCGTGCTTCGTCATCCGGGACGAGGGGCAGGGGTTCGATGCGGCCGCAGTGAGGGACCCGACCGCGCCCGAGCAGCTCGAGCGCCCCACCGGCCGGGGCATCTTCCTGATGAAGACGTTCCTCGACGACGTCCGCTACAACGCCACCGGCAACCAGGTGACGCTGCTGAAGCGCCGCAGCGCTTGATCAGGGATCGAGCGAGCGGATCACCACGACGGTCTTGTCGTCGCCGGGGTCGGGGTTCCCGCGCTCGAACCGTTCCGCCGCGTGGCAGATGTGACGGGCCAGCTCGGGTGCCGACGCGTCCCGGTGCTCGGCCATCACCGTCCGGATGCCGTCCAGGTCGAAGAACCGGTCGTCCTGGTTCTGCGCCTCGGTCACGCCGTCGCTGTAGATGACGAGCCGGCCGCCGTCGGTGATGGTGACCGTTCGCGCCTCCCACGTGGCCTCGGCGAAGAGCCGGAGCGGGGGCCCCGTCGAGACGAGGGCGGACTCGGCGTCGCCGTCGAACAGCAGCGCCTTCGGATGCCCGGCGTTGACGAAGGTGAACTCGCCGGTGGAGAGGGTCAGCACGCCGTAGAAGAGGGTAACGAACCGGTCCTGGCTCTTGTCGTGGAGCAGCGCCCGGTTGAGGGTCTGCACGAGCCCGATCGGCGTCGCGCACGTCGATGCCTCCGCGCGCAGGATCCCCTGGGTCTCGGCCATGAGGATCGCCCCGGGGATGCCCTTGCCCGACGCGTCGCCGACCGCCAGGGCCACGCGGTCGTCCGGCAGCTCGAGGCAGTCGTAGAAGTCGCCGCCGACCTGGCCGCTGGCGTGCAGGTAGGCGCCGATGTCGTGGCGGGGCGCCGCCGGCATGACCCCCGGCAGGAAGGACTGCTGGACGAACGCGGCGATCTTCAGCTCGTAGTCCAGGCGCCGGTTCTGCTCGGCGAGCAGCCGGTGGCGCTCGCGCGCGTAGCGGATGCTGCGCACGAGCAGCTCGGGGATCAGGTGGTCCTTGACGAGGTAGTCCTGGGCGCCGCGCTTGACCGCCTTGACCGCGACCTCGTCGTCGTCGAGGTCGCCGAGAACGACCACCGGCGCGGTCTTGTCCAGGTGCCGGATGATCGCGAAGCCCTCGCCGCTGCGGGCCGCCTCGGGCGAGAGCCCCAGCAGCACCGCGTCGTAGGGGCGGGTGTCCGTCTCCGCCACCGCGTCCGGGGCGGCCGGCACCACCTCGACGGTGAACGAGGGGCGCCGCGCCTCATGCAGGAAGGCGCGTACCCGCCCGGCGCCGGCGGGGTCGTTCTCGACGAGCAGCACCCGAACGACGCCGGAGGGGGCCTGAGTGGACACCGCGTTATCGACTCGCCGGCTCGACGCCGAAGGGCTGCGCCGTGGACGGCGCATACCCCCGGCAGGGTTTGGTGTGGGCGGCGGCGCCGCGGGGCGGCGACGGACCGCAGGCGACGGCTTCCGGGCTACGAGAAGCTCTGCACCGCGTCCGACTCCGACTCGAACGTGTCGAACACCATCTCGAGCTTGGTCGTCACCATCAGGTCCATGACCCGCTCGTTCAGATTGAGCAGCTTGAGCTTGCCGCCGGCGCCCAGGACCGCGGAGCGCTTCGACAGCAGTCCGCCGAGCGCCGCGCTGTCGATGAACGTCACGCCGCCGAGGTTGAGGATCAGGTTCGTGTCTCCGGCGTCGAGCAGATCGTCGATCCGGTCCCACAGTGCGTCGGCGGCGTCGCCGGCCACCTTGCCGCTGAGATCGAGCACCTTGACGGCGTTGACGTTCCGCTGGTCGATACGAAGTGCCATGGCAACCTCCCTCAGTAGCGCGCGGCGAAGTCGCGATCGGGCGCCTCGCCGCTTCGTTGCAACGCGGGGTGTTCGCCGCGGGCTGCTGGCCCGCCAATCGTCGCCTTCGGCTCCGCTTGGCGCCCAACCGATCCTGGCAGGAGTCCGCACCGTTCCACGGCGCAGACTCCTGCGTCAATGCTGACCCAAACCGGGCGGGAACGCAAACACGGGAGCCTGGTCGGTGTCGGCGCGACGGTCTCGGTTTCTCGTGCGCGGGGCAGAGCGGGACCGCTGTTGCGGCCGCGCCGACTCGGCCGTCGCGGTTTCTCGTGCGCGGGGCGGGACGACCGCGGTCCGGGGAGGCGGCCCGGGGACGCGGCGGCCGGGGGACGCGAGCTCGGGGCGGAACCGGCGCGACCGACGGGTCTCGACCTGCCGCCGATCCGACTCGATCGGCGGCAGGTCGTGATGCGGGGCCCTCGTCGCGGAGGGGTTGCGGAGTCCGCGCGCGAGTTGCATCATAGGGTTGCGTTGGTGTGTCCACTCGACGGATCGACCGGCGTGGAGGAGCGACGATGGGTGCCCAGAGGCGGTCTCGGGGATGGTGCTGGCTGGTCGCGTCGCTGCTCGCGGCGCCCGGGGTCACGGCCGGAGCGGCGGCCAGCGACGACGGCCGCGCCCTGATCGCGGCGGTGCGGGCGCAGGACGTCCAAGCGTCGCGGGCGCTGATCGGCCGGGGCGTCGACGTCGGCGCGGCCCAGCCCGACGGCGCCACGGCGCTGCACTGGGCGGCGTATCACGACGCGGTCGAGCTCGTCGATCTGCTGACAGGGGCCGGCGCCGCCGTCGACGCCGCCAACGACTACGGGGTGACGCCGCTCGGCCTCGCGTGCGAGAACGGCGCGGCGGCGACGGTCTCGCGGCTGCTCGCGGCGGGGGCCGACCCGAACCGGCCCCGCGGCACCGGCGAGACCCCGGTCATGACCTGCGCGAGGACCGGCGCGGCCGAGGCGGTGCGCGAGCTCCTCGCCCACGGCGCCGACCCCGCCGCGGTCGAGCCGTGGCACGGGCAGACCGCCCTCATGTGGGCGGCCGGCGGCGGGCACGCGGACGCGGCGCGGGCCCTGCTCAAGCACGGCGCCGACGTCGAGGCTCGTTCGAAGGGCGGGTTCACAGCCCTGCTCATCGCGGCGCGCGAGGACGATCCGGCCCTCGCCGGCGATCTCGTCGCGGCGGGGGCGGACGTGAACGCCGCCGCGCCGGACGGCACCACGGCGCTGCACGTCGCGGTGGTGCGCGGCCACGCCGGGCTGGCAATGGAGCTGCTGGAGCACGGGGCCGACCCGAACGCCGACGGCCCCGGTTACACCGCCCTGCACTGGGCGGCGGGGTCGTGGCACACCGAGCTGACCGGCCGCCTGCGGGGCATCGACACCGCCGCCGACCCCGAGTGGCGATCGCTCAACGGCCTGCGCGCCGGCAAGCTGGCCCTCGTCGACGCGCTGCTGGCCCACGGGGCCGACCCCGACGTCCGGCTCGGCCGCCACCCGCCCCAGTTCGGCTTCGCGAGCCAGCGCTTCCGGGTGAGCCTGCTGGGCGCCACCCCGTTCCTGCTGGCGGCGATGGACGCCAACGTCGAGGTGATGCGCCGCCTCGTGGCGGCCGGCGCCGACACGCGGGCCGCGACCGACGAGAACAACACGCCGCTCATGGTCGCGGCGGGGCTGGGGCAGGTGCCGGCGGAGACGCGGGTGACCGGGGACGGGGCCCTCGAGGCGGTCGAGCTGGTGCTGGCGCTGGGGGCCGACGTCAACGCCGTGAACCTGAGGGGCCGCAGCGCCCTGTACGGGGCCGCCCACATCCGGTCGGACGCCATCGTGAAGCTGCTCGTCGACCGGGGAGCGCTGGTGAACCTCGAGGACGATCGCGGCATCACGCCGCTGATGGTCGCCGAGGGCGGCGGCCACATCCTGCTGCCGGGCCTCGGGGGCGGGAGCACCGCCGACCTGCTGAGGTCGCTCGGCAGCGACGAGACGGTGCGCTCGAGCTTCATCGAGAACTTCAGCCAGGGGGCCATCCGCTAGTGGCTCGTGTGGCGAGGCCGCGGGCTTCCGCCGAGGATTCCCGAGCCGGCGGACCCGTGGCGGGCGAGAGGCGGACGATACGAGGAGAAACACCGATGAGGGGAGACGGTCGGTCGCCAACGCGCCTGCCGGGCGTGGCGGCGCTCGTGCTCGGGTCCATCTTCATCGGTGCCGCGGCCGCACCGGCGCAAACTGCGGGCGCCGTCGCGGCACCGGCCGGTACGCCCGCGCAAGCGGCCGGCGTTGCTGTGCGATCTGCGGCCGGCGAGGCCGCCGCGGAGCCCGTGGCCTACCGGGCGGTCCTCGACCGCTACTGCGTCGCCTGCCACAACCGGCGCACGCTGGCCGGGAACCTCGCCCTCGACACCGCCGACCTCGAGCAGGTGGGGCCCCACGGCGAGCTGTGGGAGAAGGTCCTGCAGAAGCTGCACACGCGGGCGATGCCCCCGCCTGGGCGCCCGCGGCCCGAGCCGGTGGTCTACGACGCGTTCGGCGCGTGGCTCGAACGCTCGCTCGACCAGTGGGCGGCCGACCATCCCGACCCGGGGCGCCCGCCGATTCACCGCCTCAACCGGCTCGAGTACGCCAACGCGGTGCGCGACCTGCTGCACCTCGAGATCGACGCGCAGGCCCTGCTGCCCGCCGACGACATGGCGTTCGGCTTCGACAACAACGCCGCCATCCTCACCGTCGCGCCGGGCTTGTTCTCGCGCTACATGTCGGCCGCGCGCACGGTGAGCCGCCTCGCCGTCGTCGACCCCTCGATCGAGGCCGACGTGGTGCGCTATCCGGTGTCTCCGCTGCTGGCGCAGGACGGCCGCATGAGCGAGGACCTGCCGTTCGGCTCGCGGGGCGGCGCCGCCGTGCGGCACCACTTTCCCCGCGACGGCGACTACGTGCTGCGCATCGAGCTTCGGAACGGGGGGCGCAACGAGCCTCAGGAGATAGACGTCCGGGTGGACGGCGAGCGCGTCGCCCTGTTGCGCGCGGGCCGCTGGCCGGGCGACGCGCCGGCGGGGACGCCGGGCGCCCCGGCCGCGGACGAGGGCCTCGCGGTGCGCTTCCCGGCGCGGGCGGGGACTCGGCTGGTGTCGGTCTCGTTCACGGGGCGGACGATGGCCCCCGAGGGGGTGGCGCCGGCCCGCCTGCCGTTGTGGACGTTCTCGACGGGCCGGGGCTACGTCGAGCCGATGGCCCTCGACGGCTTCGAGATCGAGGGGCCCTACGACGAGGAGACCTCGGCCGCAGCCACCGGTGAGGCCTCGGGCGCCGCCGCCACCGGTGAGGCTTCGGGCGCCGCCGCCAGGGAGGCTTCGGGGGGCGCCGCCAGGGAGGCCTCGGGCGCCGCCGCCACGGACACCCCAAGCCGCCGGCGCATCTTCGTCTGCGAGCCGGCGTCGTCGGCCGACGAGGAGGCGTGCGCGGCCCGCATCGTCGGGACGCTGGCGCGGCGCGCGTTCCATCGGCCGGTGACCGACGAGGACGTCCAGGACCTGCTCGCCTTCTACCGCGAGGGGCGGGCGGAGGGCGACTTCCGCGCCGGCGTTCGGCGCGCCCTCGAGAGCATCCTCGTCGACCCCGAGTTCCTCTTCCGCATCGAGCGCGACCCGCCCGGCGTCACCCCCGCGACGGCGTACCGCCTGAGCGACGTCGAGCTCGCGGCGCGCCTGTCGTTCTTCCTCTGGGCCAGCATTCCCGACGACGAGCTGCTCGAGGCGGCGGAGGCGGGCCGGCTGCGCGACCCCGACGTGCTCGAGGCGCAGGTGCGGCGCATGCTCGCCGACGAGCGCGCCGGGACCCTCGTCACCAGCTTCGCCGCGCAGTGGCTGCACCTGCGCCGCATGCGCACCGTCAGTCCGGACGTCAACGCGTTCCCCGCCTTCGACGAGAACCTGCGCGACGCCCTCGTCCGCGAGACCGAGCTCTTCGTCGGCAACCAGTTGCAGGACGACCGCAGCGTGGTCGAGCTGCTGACCGCCGACTACACGTTCGTCGACGAGCGCCTGGCCCGCCACTACCGCATCCCCGGCGTGCACGGCCCCCGCTTCCGGCGCGTCGAGTGGAACGACGACCGGCGGCGCGGGCTGCTCGGCCAGGGCAGCATCCTGACCGTGACGTCGCTCGCCACTCGCACCTCGCCCGTCGTGCGGGGCAAGTGGATTCTCGAGAACCTGCTCGGCACGCCCCCGCCGCCCCCGCCACCCGACGTGCCCGAGCTGGAGGAGCCGGCGGAGAGCGGCGAGGCCACGTCGTTGCGGGCCCGGCTCGAGGCGCACCGGGCCAACCCCGTCTGCTCGGGCTGCCACTCGCGCATGGACCCGCTGGGCTTCGCCCTCGAGAACTTCGACGCGGTGGGGCAGTGGCGCGACGCCGACGCCGGCGGGGCGCCCATCGACACCGCCGGGGTGCTGCCCGACGGGGCCGGCTTCGACGGTCTGCCCGAGCTGCGCGACATCCTGCACGGCCGGCGCGACGAGTTCGTCGCCACCGTCGCCGAGAAGCTGCTGACCTATGCCCTCGGACGCGGCGTCGAGCACTACGACCGGCCCGTGATTCGCGCCATCGTGCGTGAGGCGGCGGAGGACGATTACCGCTGGTCGTCTATAATCCTCGGCATCACTCGCAGTCTCCCGTTCCAACTGAGGAGATCGGAGTCATGATCATCACCCGACAGGCGCTTCCCCGGCGCACCGTGCTCCGCGGCCTCGGGACCGCGGTGGCTCTGCCGCTGCTCGACGGCATGGTCCCGGCCCTGACCGCGCTCGAGCGGACGGCGGCCAAGGCGAAGCCGCGGCTGGGGGTGGTGTACGTCCCGCACGGGGCGGTCATGAACAACTGGACCCCCGCCGTCGAGGGCAAGGGGTTCGACTTCTCCCCGATCCTGCAGCCGCTGGCCCCGTTCCGCGACCGGCTCCAGGTGCTGACCGGCCTCGACCACGCCCCCGCCGCCCAACTGCCGGGCGACCCGGCCGGCGGCCACGGGCGCATCACCGGGGCGTTCCTCACCGGGGTGCACGCCAAGCCGACCGAGGGGGCGGACTTCCGGGCCGGCACCTCCGTCGACCAGATCGCGGCCAAGGTGCTCGGCCGGGAGACCCAGCTCGCCTCCCTCGAGGTCGGCATCGGCCTGCCCGAGTTCGCCGGCGCCTGCGACGCCGGCTTCAGTTGCGCCTACATCAGCACCCTGTCGTGGAGCACGCCGACGACCCCGCTCCCGATGGAGAGCAACCCGCGGGCGCTGTTCGAGCGGCTGTTCGGCGACGGCGCCACCACCGACCCCGAGGCGCGGCGCGCGCGGCGGCGGCAGGACCGGAGCATCCTCGACGCGGTGACCCGCAAGGTCGCGCGGCTGCGCAAGGGGCTCGGGGCGGCCGACCAGGCCAAGCTCGGCGACTACCTTGCGGCGGTGCGCGACGTCGAGCGGCGCATCCAGCGGGCCGAGGCCCAGTCGGACCAGGAGCTGCCCGTCGTCGAGCGCCCCTCGGCGAGCGTGCCGGCCTCGTTCAGCGAGTACGTCAAGGTGATGTTCGACCTGCAGGTGCTCGCCTACCAGACCGACATGACCCGCGTCGTCAGCTTCCTCATGACCCCCGAGCTGACCGCCCAGACCTATCCCGAGATCGGGGTGCCCGACCCGCACCACGCGCTGTCGCACCACGAGAACAAGCCCGAGAGCCTCGCCAAGTTGATCAAGGTGGGCACCTATCACACCGGGCTCTTCGCGTACTACCTCGACCGTCTGCGGGCCACCCCCGACGGCGACGGGTCGCTGCTCGACCAGGTGATGGTTCTCTACGGCAGCGGCATGAGCAACAGCAACCTGCACAACATCCAGAACCTGCCGATCCTGCTCGCGGGCGGCGGGGCGGGACGCCTGCAGGGCGGCCGGCACATCCGCTTCGCCGAGGGGACCCCGCTGACCAACCTCTACCTGTCGCTGCTCGGCAAGCTCGACGTGCCGGCCGAGCGGGTGGGGGACAGCACCGGCCGCCTCGCCGAGCTGAGCGACGTGTGAGCGGCCCCCCCGCGGGCGGCGCCGCGCACGCCGCCCGCGGGGGGGCACCTCCGCTTCCGTCCGGCTGCCGGCCCCGCACCACCTCCGCACCGTGCGGGACCGGCTCACCGCTTCTGTCAGCCCGTGGCAGCCCGCCGAGATGCGGACGCGTCTTCACGCACTGCAGGGATACTCCAGCCAGCAGAGCCAACCGCCCAACCAAGGCACGTACTCGCACCACACAATCGGCTCGCATCCCGGCGGCGGCCAATCGCAATGCGGCGGCCCGCACTCCCCCTGTGCCTCTACGACCGCTGAACCCGGCACGGATACCGCCAACGCAGCTACCATCAGGACCGCAACCACCACTCGCTTGAACATCCCGTCTCCTTCCTTCCGCCCGACCCGCGCTCCCTTCCTTGCTGCTGTGTCAGGAGCCTCCCGTCCTTTCGATCTCGTTCCCCGTGCAACAGGGGCCGCGTCGTCGCGAACCCGGCGGTGCGGCGCACTACCGGGCGAGGGCGTACGCCAGCGGACAGCCCCGGCAGCCCAGGAGCCTGCCGCTGAGGGCGAGCGCATAGTCCCAATCGAGGCCCAGCGAGTGCAGCCACCGGGGACCGTCCGGACGTTCGATGACGTGCTGCGCCGGCGTGGCGTCCAGGGCGCCGGCGAAGCGCGGGAGGGCGGCCAACACCACCGCCGCCAGGAATCTCCGTGTCCTCATGAATGACCTCCTCGTGATGCGCGACCCGACGCCGCGCTCTCGGTGTTGCAGGCAACGGTCGTGCCAGCGGGGATGCGGACGGCCGTCACGCCGCACGTTTCGCCCACGTCGGCACGGCCGGGGACTCCGCCGGGGGCTGCTACAGGGCGATGTCGAAGGACGACCAGCCGCAGCCAATCGCCTCGCCGATGGCCCACGCGGTGTCCCAGCTCACCCCGAGCGCGTAGAGCGCAGACGCGGTGACGTCGGTCGACCGGTGTGGGGCAGCGTGCAGGGTTCCGACGACGAGCGGAAGCGCCGCCAGCACCGCCGCCGCCATGAGTCTTCGCGTCCTCATGAGTGACCTCCTCGAAGATATGCGCGACCCCATGTCGCGCTGTCGGATGTCCGAGCCGCCCGGACAGCTCCTGACCGGTATGGATCGCAACGGTCGTGCCATCGGGTCGCGATGTGGGGGAAACCCGCCGAACCGGCGGTGTGAAGAACTCGCGGCGGGGCGGGTGACGACGGTGCCCGGAAGTGAGGGAAACTGCAGGCGCCGCTGCCGCCGAGCAGCCACGCCTTGGGCTTGCGAATGGCGTCCCGCACGCCCGGGTCGGGCGCCGGTCGCGCGGGTCGTCAACCCGGGTTGTCACGGCAGCCGGCCGGTTTCCTCCCGCGGAGCCTCGCCACGCCTGCTGTTTCGCCCGCGCCAATCCCTCCGTCTCCGGCGCGCGTCCCTGTTATGATGCCGCCGCGGCATCGTCTTGCACGACGCCGCCCTTCGGCGACCCGGACTTCGACCAGGACGATGATGAGAGCAACTGCATCTCGAACCCTCGCGGCGTGCGGTTCCGCGCTCACCTTGGGTTTCGTCGGCTGCGGGGGCATGCCCACCGGCGTCTCGTCGCAGATTTCCCCCGAGTACCGCGAGACGGTGCGCGCGTTCTACCGGGGCCTGGCCTCCCTCGAGGTCGGGCTGCTCGACGACGCGCAGGCGGCGTTCGAGCGGGCGGCGGCGCTGGCCCCGGACGAGCCCGCGATCCGGGCCAACCTCGCGGTGGTGCACGTCGGCTTCGGCAACGAGACCGAGGCCGCCTGGCACATCGAGGCGGCCCGCGGCCTCGCCCCCGACAGCGCCGAGGTCCGCTTCCTGGAGGCCCAGCTCGCCGGCTTCCAGGGTCGTTTCGAGGAAGCCGTCGCGGGGTACCGGCAGGTGGTGGAGCTCGATCCCGACCACCTGCGGGCCCGCTACGCCCTCGCCCAGGAGCTCGACCGGGATGGCGGCGACGCCGAGGCGGCCGAGGCCCAGGCCCAGCTCGAGGCGATCCGCGACCGCCAGCCCGGCAACCTCGCGGTCCTCGTGCAGCACGCGCGGGTGGCGGCCCGCCGCCAGGACGCGCCGGCCCTCACCGACACCGTCGGGCGCCTGGAGGGGATGACCGGCGGCTGGCCGGATCTCGCCGTCACCCAGCTCGAAGGGCTGGCGGCGGCGGTCGACGAGGGGGACCTGGTTCGCGCCCGGAGGCCGGCCCAGCTCCTGCGCAACGTCCTCGTGCGCCTGCCCGCTTTCCGGGAGGACCAGGCCCGGGTCAGCGTCAGCGCCGAGGCGATCGCCGAGCCGCTGATGCGCTTCCTCGTGCTGCCCTCGCCGCCCGCCACGGCTTCGCCTCGGGACGAGACCCTGGCCTATGTCGCTGAGCCCCTCGATCCCGGCGTATCCGACGACCAGATCGTCGTCGCGGTGGTGCCCGGCGGGGAGGAGCCCGCGGTGGTCGTCGCCGCGAACGGACAGGAGGCGCGCCGTCTCGGTGCCCCGGCCGGCGGTGCCGGTTTTCCGTTCCCGACCGGTACGGGGCCCGTGGGGCCGGCACCGCCGTCCCCCGACGGTGTGCTCGCCCTCGACTGGACCGGAGACTACCGGATGGATCTGGTACTGGCGGGACCGGGAGGGGTCCGACTGTGGTTGGGGGATGAGACCGGCGACGGTTTCGCAGGGGGAGCCGATGACCGTTTCGCGGAGTTGGTCGCGGTGCCGGGGGACGATCCCGCGGTTCGCGGCGCCTACGGGGTCTGGGCCGCCGACACGGAGATGGACGGGGACCTCGACATCGTCTTCGGTGCGATCGCCGGGGCGCCGTCGGTGCTGCGCAACAACGCCGACCGGACGTGGCGGCGGGAGAACCCGTTTCCCGGCGTGACCGCCCTCCGGGACTTCGGCTGGGGCGACTTCGACCGCGACGGCGACCCCGACGCCGCGCTCCTCGACGGCGAGGGCGTGGTGCACCTGTTCGAGAACCGTCAGGCGGGACGGTTCGATGCGGCCGAGCCCCTGGCGCTGGCGGCCGGGGCCATCGGCCTCGCCGTCGGCGACCTCGACGCGGACGGCCGGCTCGACCTCGCGCTGCTCGACGCGGACGGCCGGTTGTGGCGGGGAAGCTGGGACGGCGCCGCCTGGGAGACCGCCGAGACGGCGTTCTGGGACGCCTTTCCCGCGGGGGTCGAGCCCGGCTCCCACCGTCTGCTGCTCGCCGACTTCGACAACAACGGGGCCCTCGACCTGCTCGCGTCGGGCGCCTCCGGCACCCGCATGTGGCTCGCCGACGAGGGGTTGCGGCTCGAGCCGCTCGACGCGGGCGTCGATGCCGAGATCTTCGCCGTCTACGACCTGACCGGCGACGGCCTGCTCGATCTCGTTGGCATCCAGGAGGGCATCCCGGTCCGGCTGACCGCGCAGGCCGACGCCGGCTACGGCTGGCAGCAGATCCGGCCCCGCGCAAACACCGCGGCCGGCGACCAGCGCATCAACGCGTTCGGGGTGGGCGGCGAGATCGAGATACGGGCGGGCCTGCTCGTCCAGAAGCAGGTGCTCACCGGGGCGCCCGCCCACTTCGGGCTCGGGGTGCAGACCCAGGCCGACGTCACCCGCATAAGCTGGCCGAACGGCGTGACCCAGGCCGACTTCGAGTTCGCGGCCAACCAGGTCGTCGCGGCCGATCAGCGGCTCAAGGGCTCGTGCCCGTGGCTCTTCGCCCACGACGGGAGCCGCATGAACTTCGTCACCGACTTCATCTGGCGCTCGCCCCTCGGCCTGCGCATCAACGCCCAGGACACCGCGGACATCGCCTTCACCGAGGACCGCGTGCTCGTCCGGGGCGACCAGCTCGCCGCCGTGGACGGCGAGTACGACCTGCGCATCACCGCCGACCTGTGGGAGACGCACTTCTTCGACCACGTGTCGCTGCTCGTGGTCGACCATCCGCCGGACACCGAGGTGTGGGTGGACGAGCGCTTCGCCCGCGACCCCGTGCCGCTCGACACCGTCGTCACCGGCCCCGCCCGCACCGTCACCCGGGTCTGGGACGACGCCGGCGCCGACGTGAGCGAGCTCGTCGCGAAGCGCGACAACCGCTACGTGGCGTCGTTCGACGAGGGCACCCACCAGGGGGTCGCCGAGCCGCACTACCTCGAGCTGGAGCTCGACGAGGCGACCGAGACGTGGGACGCGGTGACCCTGCTCGCCTACGGCTGGGTCTATCCCACCGACAGCAGCATCAACGTGGCCCTCGGGCAGGGAAAGCACCCGATTCCCAGCGGGGTGGCGATGGAGGGGCGGGACGCGAAGGGGAGCTGGGTGGTGCTGCACCCCGATCTCGGCTTCCCCGCCGGCAAGCTCAAGACGATGGTCGTCGACGTGCCGCGCCTCCCGGACGGCACGCGGCCGCGGCGGCTGCGCCTGCGGACCAACCTGGAGATCTACTGGGACTGGATCGGACAGGCCCCGCGGCTCGACCCCGGTCTGGCGCGGGAGACGCGCCTCGACCCGGCGGTGGCCGACCTCGGCTACCGCGGCTACTCGCGGACGGAGCTGCTCGGGCCGCGCGGACTCGAGCTGCCGGACTACGAGATAGGCAACCACCGCCCCCGGTGGCGCGATCTCGTCGGGTTCCACACCCGGTTCGGCGACGTGCGCGAGCTGCTGGCCGGCGTCGACGACCGCTACGTCATCATGAACGCCGGCGACGAGATGCGGCTCCGCTTCGAGGCCCTGCCCCCGCCCGAGGCGGGGTGGCGGCGCGACTACGTGCTCATCGGCGACGGCTGGGTCAAGGACGGCGACTTCAACACCACCCACGCGAAGACGGTGGGGCCGCTGCCGTCGCACGACCAGCCCGTCTACGACCCCGACGTGTCGGCCGTGCTCGAGGACGATCCGGTGTACCAGCGGCACGAGGACGACTGGCTGAACTGGCACACCCGCTACGTCGCGCCGGACGACTTCCTGCGCGGCCTGCGGCGGGTCGAGCAGGAGCCGGAAACGCAAGGCGGGGGGCAGCCCTGACGGCTCGACGAGCGCGCAACCGGAGACCGGGCCGAGCTCTTGGTGCGTCGGCCTCGGCTCGGCCGCTGGTCGACGACCCGGCCGGGGGGACGCGGCGACGTGGGCGGCGCCTACCCCGGCAACGCGCCGCCGCGGCGGCGGTGATGGCGGCGGCGGGGACATGTCGCGGTGACTCGGGGCCGGGATGCGGCGACACGCGGGGGGGATGCGGACAACGGTTCACGGTGACCTCTTCGTGACCGGCATCTCGGGCGGAGGCAGCCAATGAGACTGCATACAAACGGCTCAAGTAGATCTCCGAGGGTGACCATCACCCTCGCGTTCGTGTGCGCGTTGGCCGTGGCGGCGGATGCCGCCGCGCAGCTTCCCGGCCTGCCACCGGTGCCCCTGCCGGACGAGCCCCTCGTCTTCGCCACCGCCGAGGAGCCGGAGGTGCGCGTGGTGGTGGTGACCCGCGGGCTCGAGCACCCCTGGGGGCTGGCGTTCCTGCCCGACGGCGGCCTGCTGGTGACGGAGCGGCCGGGGCGGCTGCGCATCGTCCGCGACGGCGTCCTCGATCCCGAGCCGCTGCCCGGCGTGCCCGAGGTCTACTCGCAGGGTCTCGCCGGCCTCATGGACGTGGCCCTGCACCCCGAGTTCACCGAGAACCGGCTCGTCTACCTGACCTACTCGAAGCCGGCCGGCGAGGGCGCGCGGGTGACCCTGGCGCGGGGACGGCTGACGGACCACGGGCTGGCCGACGTCGAGGACCTGTTCCGGTCGGACCCGGTCGGAGGCACCGCCGCCTCACGCGTCGTCTTCGCCCCCGACGGCAGCCTCTACATGACGGTGGGCGGCGCCTTCGGGGCGGCCACCGGCGGCCCGCGGGCGCAGGACCCCGCGGACACCGTCGGCAAGGTCGTACGCCTGCTCGACGACGGCGGCATCCCCGACGACAACCCCTTCGTGGGCCGCGACGGCTACCGGCCCGAGATCTACTCCCTCGGCCACCGGAACCAGCTCGGGGCGGCCATCCATCCCGCGACCGGGATGCTCTGGGCCAACGAGAACGGCCCCCTCGGCGGCGACGAGCTCAACCGCATTCGCTCCGGCGCCAACTACGGCTGGCCCGTCGTCTCCTACAGCCGCGAGTACTCCGGCGGCCGCGTCGCGGACCGCACCTTCCAGGAGGGCATGGAGCCGGCCGAGATCGTCTGGCTGCCCTCGGTCGCCCCGTCCGGCATGGCCTTCTACGACGGCGACCGCTTCCCCAACTGGCG
Source organism: Vicinamibacterales bacterium (assembly GCA_965215105.1). Taxonomy (GTDB): domain Bacteria; phylum Acidobacteriota; class Vicinamibacteria; order Vicinamibacterales; family UBA8438; genus JAJEEA01. The sequence continues at coordinate 1,462,486 of OZ244051.1, read as the reverse complement.
CGGCCACGTCTTCGTCGGATCGCTGCGCACCGGCATGATCCGCAACACCGGCCACCTCGAGCGCATCGTCTTCAACGAGCAGGGCCAGGAGGCCCGCCGTGAGTGGCTGCTCACCGAGCTGCGCCAGCGCATCCGCGACGTCCGCCAGGGCCCCGACGGGCTGCTCTACGTGCTGACTGACGCCGACGACGGGGCGATTCTCCGGCTCGAGCCGGTGGAGTAGGTCCGAGAAGTCGAGCGACAGCCCGGCTGCAACGGGTCGGCGCGACGAAAACGTCAACGGAACGACCTCGCTCGCCCGCACGAACTACCTTCGCCGGGGCGACGCCGGTCGCGAGCCGCGGAGGGCTGCCAATACTTCGGCCATCAATAGGATGTGGTAGGCTTTCAACATGCCGGCTCGACCCGTCCAGATCTCGATGGATGCGGAGCTCCTGCGGCGTATCGATGCCGATCCCGAGGTCCGCGAACGGGGAAGATCCGTCTTCATCCGCTCGGCGATCGAGATGTACCTGCGCGCCAGGCAGAGACGTGAGATCGACGAGCAGTTCAGGAAGGCCTATGCCGGACACGCCGACGAGATGCTGGCGGAAATCAGCGACCTGATGGATGCCCAGGCATGGCCGCCAGAGTGAACCGCGGTGAGATCTGGCGTCTGCACCGGCCGCATCCGGACAAGCGCCGGCCGGTCGTGGTCATCAGCCGGCCGTCTCTGATACCTCTCCTCCATACGGTGATCGTGGCCCCGGTGACGTCCACCGTGCGCGGCACTCCGGCGGAGGTGCCTGTCGGCGTGGAGGAGGGTCTGAAGCAGGTATCCTGCGTCAATCTGTGCAATCTCTTCACCGTGCCCCGGAGCGAGCTGAAGGGCTTCGTCGGCACCTTGGGTCCCGACAAGATGCGCCAGTTGTGCCGCGCGCTGGCGATCGCCACCGGATGTGATGCGTAGCCGCGAGGACAGGTCGCGGCTGATGAACCGCTCGCGGTAGACCGGTGCTCCTGTCGCGCGTTAGATCCAGCGTCGGACCCGCGCCGCGTAGTCGTCGTAGTCGGCCCCCAGTGTGCGGCGGAGGTACGCCTCCTCATGGGGAATGGTGTACCAGTTGAGGGCTACGAAGGCGGGGACCACGGCCAGCATGACGGCGGCGGCGTTGTCGGCGCAGCCGAAACCGGCGATGAAGACGACGAACGCCAGGTAGACGGGGTTCCGCGATATCCGGTAGGGGCCCGCGGAGACGAGGCGCCGGGTCGGCTTGCGCAGGTCGAGGCTCTCGTCGTGCCGGCGAAAGACGAGGAACGCGGAGACCGCCAACCCGAGCGCGGTCACCATGAGGACGCTGCCGGCGGCGAGGGGCCACGGCGCGGGCAGGGGCTCGACGCGCCACGCGCCCCGATGCACCACCGCACCGGCGATCGTGAAGAGCGCGGGCAGCACCGGGGGGAGGAGGATTCGTCTCATCGCGATGATGTCTCTCCTGGCCGGCGGCATTCACCGCCTCCCGGAAGTCGCTGACGACCAGGGCGAACAGGACGACCAGCGGAATCGACGCGGCGTTCTCGGCGCACGGACAGCTTGAAAGAGGCCCTGGCGTAAGCCATCATGGGCGCATCCGGTCCCTCGCGTACCCCGGGAGGAACAGATGCATCATGCCACGATTGCCGCGCCGGTTGCGATTGTCGCGATCGGGCTTCTGGCGCCGGTCTCCGCGCCCGCTCAGGATCCGGTGCGCGACGAAGCGGCCGCGGCCGCGGGGTGGACGCTGCCTCGCACCCCCGACGGCCGGCCCGACCTCCAGGGCTACTGGACGTCCCAGACCTTCACGCCCCTCGAGCGGCCCGCGCATCTGGCGGACCGGGAGCTCTTCACCGAAGAGGAGACGGCCTGGCTGACGGGAACGCTGACGGCGGAGGGCGTCGACCCGTCCGCGCGCGAGATCCTCACCCTGATCGACATCGACGACCGCGAGGAACTCGAGCGCTACAAGTTCCAGGGCAACCGCACCCCCGACGAGCGTCACCACATCCACTACGACAACGAGATCTGGCTGCGCACGCCGGTCCCCAAGGGGCTCTCGAGCCGGCGAACCTCGCTGATCACCTATCCGCGGAACGGCCGGCTCCCGCCGCTGACGCCGGCGGCCGCGGCGCGGACGGCCGCCGCCAGGGCTGCGCAGGCGCGGCCGAGCGCGTTCGACGGCCACGAGACGCGGCCCCTGCCCGAGCGCTGCATCGCCTGGTCGCACGAGGGCCCGCCCATGATGCCGCCGTCCTACAACGACGTTCATCAGATCTTCCAGACACCGGACCACGTCGTGGTGTTCACGGAGCTGGCCAACAACCCTCCGCGCATCATCCCGCTCGACGGACGGCCGCACGTCCCGGACGCGATCCGGCAGTTCCCCGGCGACTCGCGCGGTCGCTGGAACGGGGACACGCTGGTCGTCGAGACCCGCAACTACGCCGAGCGGAGACGCTTCCGGGGATCGGGCGCCGGCCTCCACGTCGTGGAACGGTTCACGCGCACCGGCCCCGACCGGGTTCGCTACGAGTTCACGGTCACCGATCCGGCGACGTGGACGAGCGCGTGGAGCGCGGAGATTCCGCTGGTCAGGACCGACGGCCCGCTGTTCGAGTACGCGTGCCACGAGGGCAACCACGACATTCGCCACATCCTCGAGATCCACCGCAACCTCGAACGGCAGGCGGCAGGCGAAACCTCGGGGATGGATTCCCGGTAGGGGCCCAGGCCACCGGCCCTGGCGTCCAGGAGTCGGTCGGAAGCCGCCTCGACCGGCGCGAGTCCACGCTGGTCTCGACGCGGTCGGCGTCGGGCGCTCGCGCTCGGCCGGGGGGCGTTCACGCCGGCATCGCGGCTACCGGCAGCGACAGGAGGCCGCGCAGCACGACGCTGCTGCGGAACGGCGGGCGGTCATCGAGCAGACGCATCGAACCGAAGCGCTCGATCAGCGCCTCGAGGACGACGCGGCCCTCCAGGCGGGCGAGCGGGGCCCCGAGGCAGTGGTGGATGCCGCGGCCGAACGCGAGGTGGTTCTGGTCGCCGCGGCGGACGTCGAGCCGGTCGGGCCCCTCGAAGCGATCGGGGTCGCGGTTGGCGGCGCCGAGCAGCATGACGACGCTGTCGCCGCGCCGTAACTGGAAGCCGTTGACGTCGCAGTCCTCGAGCGCGTGGCGCATGTCGACCTGCACCGGCGAGTCGTATCGCAGCAGCTCCTCGACCGCGGACGGGATGAGCCCGGGGTCGTCGCGCAGCGCCGCCAGTTGCTCGGGGTGGCGCAGCAGCGCGAGCATGCCGTTGCCGATGAGGTTGGTGGTGGTCTCGTTGCCGGCCACCAGCAGCAGCCGCAGCATGATCAGGACCTCGCGCTCGGACAGGCGGTCGCCTTCCTCCTCCGCCTGCGCGAGGGCGCTGATGATGTCGTCCTGGGGGTCGGCCTTGCGCTCGCTGATGATGGGCACGAGGTACTCGTCGAGGGCCGCCATCGCCGACTCGGCGGTCTCCCGCTCCGCCGGGGTCAGGGTCGGCTCGAGGATGCGGGCGCGCTGGTTCGACCAGATGCCGAACTGCTCGCGGTCCGCGGGCGGTATGCCCAGCATCTCGGCGATGACGATGACCGGCAGCGGCTTGGCCACCGCCTGCATGAGGTCGAAGGCGGACGGGTCGTCGACGGCGTCGAGCAGCGTGGTCATCAGCTCGCGGATGTGCGGCTCGAGGGCGGCGACCGCCCGTGGGGTGAACGCCTTGTTGACGAGAGCCCGCAGCCGCGTGTGATCCGGCGGGTCGAGGAACAGCATGCTCGGCTCCGCGACGTTCGGCAGGCTGGCCTGCCGGCGCGACGCGACGCGCTTGCGGGGGTCGCTCGAGAAGTGCCGGTGGTCGCGGAGGATGGCGTCCGCGTCGGCGAAGCGCGAGAAGACCCAGGCGTCCATCAGGCGGCTGCGGTGCACGGGGTCGCGGCCGCGCAGCCGCGCGTAGGTCGGGTACGGGTCCTGCGCCATCTCCGGCGACAGCGGGTTGTAGCTCACCCCGCTCTGCAGGCGCTCGCGAAGCAGCAGGGTGTTGACCACCACCGACCGTATCGCCTGCCGAATCGCCATTCTCGACTTCCTCCCGGTCTTGCGCGCCGCCGTGTTCGGCCGACTGAATGCAGCGGCTGCTGCCCGTTCGTGCGTCGCATCGCCGGGCGCCCCGCCGGCCCGCCGGTGCGCCGCGGCCGTCGGGCGCCCGGGGTCTGTCGGGCAGAGGTGCGATCAGCCCCCGCGGACGTTGTCGAAGCCTGCCTGTCGCCCAGTGGGACCCGGTGCGACCGCGATCAGGCTACTAGAATACCGGGGCGACTTGCGGATTCATACCTGGAGCCTGCGCCGTGGAACGACGCGGACTCCAGGAGGGGTTGGTTGGGCGCCAAGCGGAGCCGAAGGCGACGATTGGCGGGCTGGGAGCGGAACATGGACACTCGACGTTTTCTCATCACCGGCGGCAGCCAGGGCATCGGCGCCGCCCTCGTCTCGCTGGCCCGCGCGCAGGGCCACGAGGTGGTCTTCACCGGGCGCGACCAGGGCCGCATCGACCAGGTGGCGGCGGAGAGCGGGGCCATAGGCCTGCAGGCGGACGTGGCCGTGGCCGACGACAACCGGCGCACCGTGGAGGCTGCGGTGGGGCGCATGGGCGGCATCGACGTGCTCGTCAACAATGCCGGCGTCGGCTACCTCGCCGAGGTCGGCGAGATCGACATGGAGCGGATGCGGGCGCTGTTCGACATCAACGTGTTCGGGCTCGTCGACCTGACCAACCGCGTCGCCCCGCTGCTCAAGGCGCAGCAGTCGGGCTACGTCTTCAACATCGCCTCGACCTCGGGCATGAAGGGGGCGAAGGCGGGGACGGTGTATGCCGCGAGCAAGTGGGCGGTGCGCGGCCTCAGCCAGTGCTGGCAGGCCGAGCTGCGCCCCCACGGCGTGCACGTCACCTGCGTCTGCCCGTCCGAGGTGCAGACGGACTGGATGGGGCGGACGGGGCGCAACAACCCGAACAAGCTGTACGCGGTCGACATCGCGGAGACGATCATGGCCGCGCTCGCCATGCGCGGCCGCGCCCTGTGGCCCGAGCTGGCGATCTTCGCGAACAACCCCTGGAAGGAAGACTGAACGGGTAGCGTCCTGGTCCGGCGCGTGCGCGGGCGAATCGTCACCGGGGGCACTCTGCGCGGAGGGGGGCCGAGCCGGGCCACCCTCACATCCACACCTGGTCGTCGTCGAGGTCGGCGTCGGAAATACGGGCGGCGGCGACGCGCAGGGCGGCGTCTCCGGTCACGGTGACGGCTTGGGTGTACGGGGTGTAGCCGGGGCTGCGCACGTACAGTTCGTACTCGCCCGCGGGTGCCTCGACGCGTGCCTTGCCCTCCGCGTCGGTCGAGGCCCGATACACCCCCAGGTGCACGTCGGCGTTGCCGAGGGGAGACTGGGTGTCCCGGTCGAGGACGGTGACCGTCACGGCAATTCCGGGCGGTTCGACGGTGCGGAAGCTGAACGCGCACGCCGCGGTTTCATGCCGGGGCGCCTCGGGCCCGTCCGTGAGCTTCTCCGGCTGCGCGGTCTCCATGGCCGTATACGTTGCGGTCCAGGCATGCACCCCCGGTTCGCGCGGGGCCGTCAGCGCCACCGCCGCGGCGTAGAGCGCACGGGTGCCGGCGCTGGGCTCCGCGCCGAGGGTTCCGTGGCCGACATCGCGGCCCGTCTCGTCCCGGATGACGACGGGCTGCCCGGCGAGCGGACCCGCGGCGGTGCACTTCACACCCACCGTCACCGTGAACCGGCTGCCGGCGACGACGGGGGAGGGCGCTCCCCAGACGGCGACGCTCGTCGTGTGCGCCGGCTGCGGCTCGTCGGCCGTCGTCGTGTGCGCCGGCTGCGGCTCGTCGGCCACCGTCGCTCTTTCCGTCAGGCGTTCCCGCCGTTCACCGCGGCGTCCCGGCCCGCGATGCGGCCGAAGACGAGGCAGCGGCCCAGGCCGTGCTGTGCGAACCCGCCCTGCGACTCGCCGGCGCAGTAGAGGCCGGGGATGACGTCGCCGTGGATGTCGACGACCTGCGCGCGCGGGTTGGTCCGCAGCCCGGTGAGCGAGTCGTGCAGGATCGGCGTGGACCACGCGGCGTAGAACGGCGGGGTCTGGACCTTGTAGCGCGGGTTGGGCTTGCCGAAGTCCGCGTCCTCGCCCGCGTCGACGAACCGGTTGTAGCGGGCCACCGTCTCCTCGAGGGCGTCCGCCGGCATCGGCTTCGCCTGGAACGGGTTGGCGATGGCCGCGGCCAGCTCCGCGATGGTGTCGGCGGTGAAGAAGAAGCCGTCCGGGTCGACGTTGGGCGGCCGCGGGTCCCACCCCTCGCGCTCCACGGCGTCGTGGTCGAAGACGGCCCAGATCGCCCCCCCGCCGTTCCGCTTCGACTCGTCCCCGATGTCGGCCATGGCCGCCGCGAAGAAGTCGTAGCGGGCGTCGGTCTCGCTCCAGAAGCGCCGGCCGAGCTGGTTGACGAGGATGACGTCCTGCCAGTCGGTCACGGTCAGGCCCGACGCGCGGGCGAGGTCGAAGATGCGGGCGTCGGGCTGCCAGATGAGGCTCGAGTACCCCCACTGGCACCCGATGTGGCGCGTCTTCGAGATCGCGATGCCCGCCTCGACGGTCTGGTTGGCGGTGCCCCACAGCGAGGCCCCGACGGCCATCGCCGCGAGCTCGCCGTCCCCGCTCTGCCGCGACCACGGCTCGCCGGCCACCTGGTACTCCTCGGTCAGCCGCGGGTCGAAGGTGCGCCGCAGGTTGACGTTGCTGGTGCTGCCGCCGGTGGCGACGAGGACCCCCTTCGTGGCCCGGACGTTGACGGTGCGGCCGTCGTGGGCGGCGGTGACGCCCAGCACCCGGCCCGCCGAAGGGCCCTCGCGGACGATGCTCGTCATCTTGTGCCGCAGCAGCACCTCGGCCCCCTTGGCGCGCGCGCTCTTCTCGAGGGCGCGGACGAGGCCCGACCCGACCCGGGTCGGATAGTGCGTCACCCGTTCGCTCGCGACGGGCCATTGCACGGTGCGCTGCTGCCGGCGCACCTGCGAGGCCCCGGTCGGGCCCACCAGGTGGTCCTGGAACTCGACGCCGTTCTCGATGAGGAACTCGAACGTCGCCGCGTTCTCGTCCGCGAAGGCCCGGACGAGGTCGCGGTCGCTGTAGCGGCTCTGCATGTGGTCGTGGCGCACCCAGTCGCGGTACACCTGCTCGGCGGAGTCCTCCACGCCGTGCTTCCGCTGGTTGCTGGTGCCGCCGCCGAGGTGGACGTTGCCCCCCGAGCACATGCCGTGCCCGCCGATGTCGACGTTCTCCTCGAGCATGATCACCGAGGCGCCGTGGTCGAGGGCCGACACCGCCGCCGCGAGCCCCGCGGTGCCGGCGCCGATGGTGACGAAGTCGGCCGACACGTCCCAGAAGTTCTGGGCCTCGGCTTTCGGAGCGCCGACCCCGGCGAGCGCGGTCGCGCCGACCCCGGCGGTGGCGCCGCGCCTGATGAAGGCACGCCGACTGACGCCTGCTTCCTTGCGTGTCGATTCGCCCATCTGTATCCTCCCTCGGTCCCGTGCGGCCACTCTACCGGGACGGAGGAGCGGGCGCAAGGCGCCCGTGGCGGAGCCGGAGCAGGACGCCCGTCGTTGGTCCCGAGTTTGCAAGACCCTTACCGAAGCCGGGGTGCTACGCCTCAGCCGCGCGGCATCTCTGTCCGCGATGGCGCAGCTCGGCGGCTCGAGCCGGAACCCTGCATTGCAGCGAGACCGGCGAGGCCCTCGCCGCATCGCGGCTGGTAACGCCGCGGGGCTCTTGCGAGGGGCCGCGCAGGCTTCATTACGTCTCGGCCAACTGGAGGACGCACAGCATGGGAGGGGTCGCCATCGTCACCGGGGCGTCGAGCGGCATCGGCCGGGCCCTCGCCGTCGAGCTCGCCCGCGAGGGGTACCGGGTCGGGCTGATCGCCCGCCGCGCGGATCGGCTGGACGCATTGGCTGCACAGATCCGCGACGAGGGAGGTCGCGCGGAATGCGTACCCGCGGGGGTCACCGGGCGCGACGAGATCCAGGGCGCGATAGCCGGCCTGGCGGAGCGGCTGGGCCCCGTCGACCTCCTCGTCGCCAACGCCGGCATCGCGCTGGGCACCGACGCGCTGGTCCCTGCCGCCGACGCGCTCGAGGCGGAGTTCCGCGTCAACGTCTTCGGCGTCTTCTACGCCATCGAGGCGGTGGTGCCCGCGATGCGCGAGCGCGGGGGCGGCCACGTGGTGGTGATCTCCAGCCTCGCCGCCCACCGCGGCCTGCCCGGCGCGGCCGGCTACTGCGCCTCGAAGGCGGCCCTCACCCGGCTCGTCGAGGGCCTGCGGCCCGACTGGGCCCGGGCCGGCATCCACGCCACCACCGTGCACCCCGGCTACGTGCGCTCGGAGATGACCGACCGCAACCGCTTCCGCATGCCCCTGCTCATGGACACCGACCGGGCGGCCCGCCTCATCGCCCGCGCCATCCGGCGCCGGCGCAAGGTCTACGAGTTCCCGTGGCGGATGTCTCTCCTCGTCCGCCACGTCGTGCGTCACTTGCCGGACCGGGTGCTCGCGAGCCTCGTCCGCCGCGACAGGGAACGGCCCGAGCAGCTCTGACGGCTGCAGGGGCTCGATCCGGTTCGCGCCGGGGGGGCGTGTGCCGGCGGTTTCCGCGCTACTATCGTCCACCGGTCAGGAGACGCCGATGGAGCGATTCGATCATGCGCTCGGTGAGCCGGCAGGCGGAGGTGGGAGGTGAAGGGACGCGCGGACGCAATGGTTGACGCGGTGTTGGCGACGCTTCGCCTGCGGGGCATCGACGGCATCGACGTGCCCGCGAATCTCTCCAACGCCGTGCGGCGCACGGCCGATCTCGCGCTCGACGCCGTCTTGGCCGCGGCGCTGGCGTGCGCTGACGCCGACGACTTCGGCGGCGCCTGCGGGAAGCGGCCCCGGCCGTGGCGTGACGTCCCCGCCGCGCTCGACGTGCCGCAACGCCCGGCCCGGGAGGCGTTGCGGAAAGGGAAAAGGGGCTCACGCCTCAGGCGACCGCGACTCGATGGAGTCGTCTGGTGCTGAAGGACTCGCCCCTTTTAGGTCTCGGACGCGTTCGTCCTGCCGACAGGATAGTTGTTCACCCGGCGGTGCCGGACCCAGGTATTCATGAAACCGGAGCCCCAGCGGGCGGTGAGCGGGTGCCGAGACGTTCGGATTTCGGCCGGCGGGCGTCTCCCGTGACCTCGAGTTTCTCTGTAGCTCAGTGTGATTCGCCCCGTCAACGACACGGACGTGCACCTCGGTGGGCGACTGCTGGAGCTCCTTCAGAACAGATCTCCATGGAACCGCAAGCTCTGGAACGTGGGCCTCAGCCTGACCCTGCGGGAGGTATTGGAAGCGGCTGACGCGGTCAGCGCCGGAGTCCTGCATCAGGAGGCTCTGCGTTTTCTGGCCCAGGGCGCTCAAAAGATGGTGGGAACGGATCCCGGGGCGGGAACCGTTGAGCAGAAGAGAACGCTCCAAACCAGCCTGAAGTCGGACTTGCGCCTGCATGGCCTGGACTACGAGGTCGTGATGCGGCAGGCATCGACGATTCGGGGGTCGTACCTCGCGCGATGGGCTGGTGCGTTGCGAGGCCCCACGCCGCCTCGCGCCGAACGTGCGGCACGGGCGATTGCATTCCACCTGCTGGACATGGGCTACAGTTCCGATTTCCTGCATCGTTGGTGGAAGTACCGCCTGCATCACGAGCCGGGCCACCGTTCGTTCGCCGATATCGTTGACGATGCGGAGGGGCTCGCACAGGCGTCGGAGCGGCGTTTCCAGCTCACCCGGCACGCGGACTTCGACGTGAAGTCGCTGGGGGCGGGCGACGGCGTCGTCGTCTACGAGCAGGCGGGCTATCTGCACGCGCTCGATCCGGCGTCGGGCCGCACCCGGCAGCTCGAGATCCGCGCGGCCGGCGACATGAACTGGTCGCGGCCGCGCTGGGAAGAGGTCCCGCCCGACCGGCTGCGCAGCGCCGGCCTGTCGCCGACGGGCCGGCGCGCCCTCTTCGAGTGGCGCGGCGAGCTGTTCAGCGTGCCGGCGGGGGAGGGCTCGTGGCGCAACCTGACCCGCACCCCGGGCGCGGCCGACCGCCATCCGGTGTGGTCGCCGGACGGCTCGCGCATCGCGTGGTTCAACGACGCGGGCGGCGAGTACGGCCTGGTCGTCGCCGGGCAGGACGGGTCGGGCCCGCGCCGCATCGACATCCCCGAGCCGTCGTTCTACTTCCGGCCCGCGTGGTCGCCCGACGGCGCGAAGCTGGCGTTCACCGACACCCACTACCGACTGCTCGTCCTCGACGTGGAGTCGGGCGCGGTGGACCACGTCGACACCGACCGCTTCGCCCACCCCGAGCGGTCGATGAACCCGGTGTGGTCTCCCGACTCGCGGTGGATCGCGTACGCGCGCCGGCTCGACAACCAGTTGCGGGCCATCGTGGTCCACGACACGAGGTCGGGCGCGACGCACCGGCTCACCGACGGCATGGCCGACGCCATCGCGCCCGTCTGGGACGCTTCGGGCAAGTATCTGTACTTCCTGGCGTCCACCGACTACGGGCTGAACACGGGCTGGCTCGACATGACTTCCTACGACCGTCCCGTCACCCGCGCCCTCTACCTGGCGTTGCTGCGGGCCGGCGAGCCGTCGCCCTTCCTGCCGCGGAGCGACGAGGAGGGCGCCGGGGACGGGCAGCCGGGCGGGGAGGGCGAGGCCGGGGCGGACGACGGCGCGCCCCCGGACGTGGTCATCGACGTCGAGGGCATCGACCGCCGCATCGTCGACGCGCCGGGGCTCCCCCTGAGGAACTACACGGGGCTGCTGCCGGGTCCGCGGGGATCGGTCTTCGTGGCCGAGGCCGGTGCCGGCGGCGGGGCCGGGCCGCCGACGGGCGTGACGCTGCGGAGGTACACGGTGGAGGACCGGGAAGCGGCGGACTTCGTCGAGGGCGCGATGGCGGCCACGGTCTCCCACGGCCGCGGGCACCTGCTCTATCGCGCCGGCTCGAGCTGGCGCATCGTCGGTACCGACGCACCGCCGGGCGACGGTGACGAGCCCCTCGACACGGGCGGCATGCGCGTGCGCGTCGAGCCCCGGGCCGAGTACGCGCAGATGCTGCGCGACGGCTGGCGCTTCATGCGCGACTTCCTCTACGTCGACAACCAGCACGGGGCGCCCTGGGACGACGTGTGGGACTGGTACTCGGCGTGGCTGCCCGACGTGCGCCACCGCTCGGACTTCAACCGGCTCCTCGACATGCTCTCCGGCGAGATCGCGGTCGGCCACTCCTACGTGCGCGGCGGCGACTATCCCGAGCTCGACGACCCGCGCACCGGGCTGCTCGGCGCCGACCTCGAGGAGGAGGGCGGCTTCTACCGCATCGCGCGCATCTACTCGGGCGAGGACTGGACGCCGGGCACGACGGGGCCGCTCTCGATGCCCGGCCTGGGGGTCGCGGAAGGCGACTACCTGATCGCGGTGGACGGCGCCGAGCTGCGCGCCCCGGCCAACCCCTACCGCCTGCTGGAGGGCACGGCGGGGCGGACGATCACGCTCACGGTGTCGTCCATGCCGTCCGCGGACGACGCCCGCGACGTCGTCGTGGAGCCGGTCGCGAGCGAGGCCCTCTTGCGCCGCTGGGCGTGGGTCGCCGCGAACCGGACCCGCGTCGACGAGATGAGCGGGGGGCGGCTCGCCTACGTCTGGCTCCCGAACACGGGACGGGGCGGGTACGAGTACTTCAACCGCATGTACTACGCCCAGAAGGACCGCGAGGGCGCCGTCATCGACGAGCGGAACAACGGCGGGGGCTCCGCCGCCGACTACATCGTCGACATGCTGGACCGCGACCTCACCGGCTACTTCAACTCGCGCGCGGGCGACCGCAGGCCGTGGACGCAGCCCATGGCGGCGCTCTTCGGGCCCAAGGTCATGGTGGTGAACGAGCGCGCCGGCTCGGGGGGCGACCTGCTGCCGTACCTGTTCCGCTTCAGGGGCGTCGGCCCCCTCGTCGGCACCCGGACGTGGGGAGGCCTGGTGGGGACGTGGGACACGCCGCCCCTGATCGACGGCGGCGGCTTCGTCGCCCCCCGCGGTGGGTTCATCGACGTGAACGGCGAGTGGGCGGTGGAGGCCGAGGGGGTCGCCCCGGACATCGAGGTGCGGAACGACCCCGCGCCGGTCATCGCGGGGGGAGACCCGCAGCTCGAGGCGGCGGTCCGGGAGGCGCTGCGGCTGCTGGAGACGGAGAAGGTGACCTTCAGGTAGGAGCCGGCGCCGCCGGTGCGATGGCGGCGGCCGGAGAGATAGGGTCGAGGCCACCGCGCCCGAGGGCCGGCGAGCGCCGGGCGCGGCGCCGCGACCGAATGCCGGTCCCAATATCGAGAAGGCGGTCGCCGTCGCGAGCGAGGCGAGCGCCGGGCGCGGCGCCGCGACCGAAGGCCGGGAGCTGCCCGTAGCGATGCACCTGCGGTTTCCGCGCTACAATCGTCCATCGGCCAGGAGGCGCCCATGGAGCGATCGGCCGCGTTCACCCCTGACGCATCGAGTTCATCGGTCCGGGCCCCCCGGCCTCCGACCCCCACCCGGGCGCCGGACCTGCCCGGCTGCGAGTCCTTCCATCTGCCGGCGAGCGCCCTCGACGCCTACGACGGCCGGTTCGAGTTCTGGGACGGCAAGACCGAGACGGCCTGGAAGGTCCGTGAGCCGACCTCCATCTGGCACGAGCAGCCGACCCGGCGCCTGACCCGACTGGCCGAGCGGGTCGCTTCGCTGCGCGGCTCGCGCATCGAGTGCTTCGGCTCGGCCGATCTGCTCCGCCTGGACGCCACGGGCCGAAAGCGGTGGATCATGCAGGCGGACGAGGTCCTGTATCTGCACCCCGGCCGGGCGCGCATCTCGGGACCGGCCGTGGTGGTGGGCGAGGACACGCTGCCGGACGTGGTCCTCGAGGTGGACCACTCCACCGACGTGCGGCGGTGGAAGCTCGGCGTCTACCAGGAATGCGGCTTCCCGGAGATCTGGGTGGCGGTGCCGTGGGACCACTCGACCCGCCGGCCGGGGCTGACGATCCACGTGCGCGGGGGCGAGGGGTATGCCGAGGCGGCGGAGAGCCGGGCGTTTCCGGGTTGGACGGCGGCCGCGATCCATCGGGCGCTGACGGAGGAGCCGATCTCCGAGGCGGCCTGGGGGGCGCTCGAGCGGGTGGCGCGGGCGATGGGCGCGCGCGAGGGTACGACCCCGGCCGACGATCCGATCATGCGCTCCGTGAGTTGGCAGGCGGAGGCGAAGGGTCGCGCGGACGCGGTGTCGGCGACGCTCCGCCTGCGAGGCATCGACGCGCCCGCTGACCTGGCCGAGGTCCTGCAGCGCATCCCGGACGTCCCCCTCGACGCGGTCCTGGCCGCGGCCCTGGCGTGCACCGACGCCGGCGATTTCCGGCGACGCCTGCGGGAAGCGACCGGAGCCCGACGGCGATGAGGAGCCGATGACACCATTCCTGGAGCGTCACTTCGGGTTGTCGCAGGCGGGCACGGACGTCCGCACGGAGATCACCGCGGGGGCGACGACGTTCCTGACGATGGCCTACATCGCCTTCGTCAACCCGCAGATTCTCTCCGACGCGGGCATGCCGTTCGAGGCGGTCTTCGTCGCGACCTGCCTCGCGGCGGCGTTCAGCACCCTGATCATGGGGCTGTACGCCAACTACCCGATCGCACTCGCCCCCGGCATGGGGCTCAACGCGTTCTTCGCCTACGGCGTCGTGCTCGGCATGGGTCACCCCTGGGAGGTCGCGCTGGGCGCGGTGTTCGTGTCCGGGATCCTCTTCGTGGTGCTGAGCGTGGTGCGCGTGCGCCGGTGGATCGTCGAGTCGGTGCCGCGGGCCCTGAAGCTGGCCATCTCGGCCGGCATCGGCGTCTTTCTCGGGGTCATCGCCCTCGCCAACGCCGGCATCATCCAGGACAGCCCGGCCACGCTGGTCACCACCGGCGAGCTGCTCGCCCCGGCCCCGGTCCTGGCCCTGCTCGGCTTCTGCGCCATCGTCGCCCTGACCGCGCGGGGGGTGCCTGGCGGCGTGCTCATCGGCATCCTCGGGGTCACCGCGGTCGGCCTCGTGCTCGGGGTTTCCGAGTGGGTGGGGCTCTTGGCGGTCCCGCCGAGCCCGGCCCCGACCCTGCTCGCCCTCGACATCGGCGGGGCCCTGCAGGGCGGCATGATCGCGGTCATCCTGACGTTCCTCATCGTCGACCTCTTCGACACGACCGGCACCCTCATCGGGGTCGGGCAGCAGGCCAACCTGCTGGACGCGGAGGGGAAGCTGCCGCGTATCGACCGCGCCCTGATCGCCGACTCGACGGGCACCGTGGGCGGGGCCCTGCTCGGCACCTCGCCGGTCACGAGCTACATCGAGAGCGCGGCCGGCACCTCGGCCGGGGGCCGCACCGGGCTGACCGCGGTGGTCGTCTCGGGCCTCTTCCTCCTGTGCCTGTTCTTCGCGCCGCTGGCGCAGTCTGTCCCGCCGTACGCCACGGCGGCGGCCATCCTCTACGTGGCGTGCCTGATGGCGAAACCGCTGGTGAGCCTGGACTGGGACGACATCACCGAGTACGGCGCCGCGGTCGTCACGGTGATCGCCATCCCTCTGACGTACTCCATCGCCGACGGCATCGGCCTCGGTTTCCTGACCTACGTGGTGAGCAAGGTGCTGGCGGGGCGGGGGAGCGAGTGCCCGGCCGGGGTCTTCGTGATTGCCGCCGTGTTCGCCGTGAAGTTCGCCTGGCTCTGACCTCGCGGCAGCGCGGCTCGCGGACGTACAGGGTGAGACGACGGCGTGTCGTTGCGTCCGGCCGGGATGCCGCCCGTGGACGGGCCTGCGGCAGGCGGGCCGGTCGTGTACCCGCCACTGCAACCGGAGGTCAGAGCTTCGGTGGTGTTACGACGCTGCCTCCTGCTTGCCGAACGTCGCGATCAGCGTGTCGACCTTCCCCTCCAGCCGGGCGAGCCGCTCACCCTGACCCCGAACGTGGTCGTCGAGGCGGTCGATCCTCACGTCGAGACGGCTGAACAGCCGCAACATCCCCAACCCCAGCGTCACCCCGACTCCGATGATGGCCCAGAATTCCGGTGTCATGGCGCGGACGTTTTCCTTTACACAACTTCTACGATACCAGAGACCGTGCCCAAGAAACCGTGACACGTTGACATTGGCCGCGGGCTGCCGTACTGTGCGCAACGGGTAGTCTTCCATGCACTTGACACAATCCTTCGGGTGGCGTCGCGCCAATCCCGACCACCGAACGTGCGCATCCGCGGTCGCGGCCGCGATGGCCGTCGCGCTTTCCGGGCTCTGCGCGGCCGGCGCGTCCGGCGCCGGCGCGGACGCCGGTCTCGCGGACGCGGCCAAGGCGCGCGACTGGGCGCTCGTGGCGTCCCTGATCGATACGGGCGCCGACCCCGACGCCCCGCAGGCCGACGGGGCCACGGCGTTGCACTGGGCGGCGTACTGGGACGCGGCGGACGCGCTCCAGCGCCTGGTTCGGGCCGGAGCCGACGTGGACGCGCGCAACGACTACGGGGCGACGCCGCTGTGGGCGGCCTGTGCCAACCGTCACGCCGGCGCCGTCGAGCGGCTGCTCGCGGCCGGGGCGGATCCCAACCTCGGGCTCGGCTCGGGCGAGACGCTGCTCATGCGGTGCGCGTTCACCGGCGATCCGGGGGCGGCGCGGGCGCTGCTCGCGCACGGCGTCGACGTCGACGCGGCCGAGCCGGCGCGGGGGCAGACGGCGCTGATGTGGGCGGTGGCCAACCGTCAGCCGGCGGTGACCCGGGTGCTCCTCGAGCACGGCGCTGCGGTCGACGCGCGGACCCGGACGGTGCGCCAGTTCCGCGGGACCGGCGAGCGCAGCACCACGAGCCCGCAGGGGGCGGCGTGGTTCGACGCCGGCGGATTCACGCCGCTGCTGTTCGCGGCCCGGCACGGCGACATCGAGTCGGCGCGGGCGTTGCTCGCGGCCGGGGCGGACGTGAACGACCGCGCCGCCGACGGCAACAGCGCCCTGGTGGTGGCGGCGATGAGCGGCCACGAGAACCTCGCCGGGTTCCTGCTGGCCCGGGGGGCGGACCCCGACGCGGCCGGGGCGGGGTACACGGCCCTGCACGCGGCGGTGCTGCGGTCGCAGCCCGACTTGCTGCGGGCGTTGCTCGCGGCCGGGGCCGACCCGGACGTCCCGCTCGTCCGCGGCACCCCGGTGCCCCGCTGGACCTACCAGTTCGTGTTCACGCTGCGCGAGAAGGGGGCGACGCCGTTCACCCTCGCCGCCAAGTACCTCGAGCCGGACCTGGTGCGGGCCCTCGCCGAGGCCGGCGCCGACCCCCTGATTCCGATGGAGGACGGGAGCACGGCGCTGATGGCGGCGGTGGGCCTCGGGCTCAGCCGGTCGACCAACCGGCGGAGCCGGCTCATCGCGCCGGAGCTGGTCGCGGCCGAGTGGGGCAACGAGGACCTCGTGCTCGAGACGGTGCGGGCCGTCGTCTCGGCGGGCGGGGCGGCGGGCATCGACGAGCCGGGGCGCGGCGGCAACACGGCGCTGCACGGCGCGGCGCGGAACCGGTTCAGGGCGGTCGCCGATTTCCTGATCGCGGAGGGGGCCGACCCCGACGTCGAGAACGAGGACGGCACCCCGGCGAGAGAGCTGGTGGATCGGTTGGCGGACGCGGCGGGCGGCTAGCTAGTGCTGAGCCATGATTGGACGTTCGGGTGTGCGGCGCGGCGATTCGTCGGCGATTGCGCGCTGCAAACCATGTCCGTGCTCGAAGATTGGGACGTGACGCGCCACCAGGAGTCTGCACCGCAGAAACGGCGTGGACTCCTGGAGGGTTGGTGGACGCCAAGCGGAGCCGAAGGCGACGATTGGCGGGCGAGGGCCCAGGCAGGTGCCGGTCGAGTTCAGCGGGGCCCTTTGGCCGCGGGCTCCCGCGGCGGCGGCGCTTGCGGCCGAAGAGGGAATCCGCGGCCCGGCGATGCCGCGGGGGTTCGCGAGTTGCTGAGGGGAACGAACATGGTGCGTAGGACACTCGTCATCCTCGCGGTGTCGACTCTGGTCGCGGCCGGTCAGCTTCAGTTGCAGGCCGAGCCGGCGCCGGGTGCGAACCTCGCCGGGGGCAACGTCGTCTCGCTGCCGCAGTTCGCGGCCGCGGCGGCCGAGGCGAACGCCGCGGACGGCCGGGCCCTGCTCGACCGCTACTGCGTGGCCTGCCACAACGAGCGGACCCGCACCGCGGACCTCACCCTCGACACGATGGACCTCGCGCGGGTGGGCGGCGACGCCGCCGCGTGGGAGCACGTGGTGCGGCGCCTGCGCGCCGGCGAGATGCCCCCGGCCGGCCGCCCCCGGCCCGACGCCGAGGCCGCGCACGCGTTCGTCGCGTGGCTCGAGACCGAGCTCGACCGCGCCGCCCTCGCCGCCCCCGACCCGGGGCGCTCGGCCGTGCACCGGCTCAACCGGATCGAGTACGCCAACGCCGTCCGCGACCTGTTCGGCCTCGAGATCGACGCGAACGCCCTGCTGCCGCCCGACACCGAGCACCACGGCTTCGACAACATCGCCGAGGTGCTGTCGGTCTCGCCGACCCTCATCGACCGCTACCTCGCGGCGGCGCAGCGCATCAGCCAGCTCGTCGTCGGCGACGCCGCGCTCCGGCCGGTGGCCCACACCTACCCGGTGCACGGGGGGATGAACCAGGACGGCGCGGTGAGCCTCGACCTGCCCCTGGGGTCGCGCGGCGGCGTCGCCGTCGAGCACCACTTCCCGGTCGCTGGCGAGTACGTCATCCGCGTCAGCCTGCGGAAGCAGGAGTACGGCTACGTGCGGGGCATGGGCCAGCCGCACCTGATGGACGTGCGGCTCGACGGCGCCCGCGTCGGCACGTTCACGGTCGGCCGGGAGTGGGAGGACGGCCAGCTTCCCCCGATGGGCTACGCCGGCAAGTTCGACCAGGTCTACGACTCGCGGTCGTTCCCCGAGTGGGAGCTGTACGCCCTGAACGCCGACAAGGGGCTCGACGTGCGTGTCCCGGTGAGCGGCGGCCGGCACCGGGTGGGGGTGGCGTTCGAGCGCCAGTCGGCCCTGTCCGAGGGGCTGCTGCCGCTGCCCGCCGACCGGTCGACCTACTCGCACGGCCAGGACGAGATGCAGGACGGCAACCCCGCGGTGTCGGTGGTGCAGATCATCGGCCCCTACGACCCCGACGGGACCGCGGACCTGGCGACCCGCGACGCCCTGCTTTCGTGCGACCCGGCCGGCGCCGCCGGGGACGAGCGGGCGTGCGCCGAGACGATCTTGTCGGGACTGGCCCGCCGGGCGTTCCGCCGCCCTGCGAGCGGGACCGACGTCGGCACCCTGCTCGACTTCTACGAGATGGGCAGGGCCGAGGGCGGCTTCCAGGGCGGCATCCAGGCCGCGATCGAGCGCCTGCTCGTCGACCCCGAGTTCCTGTTCCGCATCGAGGCCGATCCGGCGGGGGTCGCCCCGGGGACCGCCTATCGCGTCAGCGACATCGAGCTGGCGTCGCGGCTGTCGTTCTTCCTGTGGAGCAGCATCCCCGACGACGAGCTGCTCGGCCTCGCCGAGCGCGGCGAGCTGAGCGACCCCGGGGTCCTCGACGGCCAGGTCCGGCGCATGCTCGCCGACCCGCGGTCGCGGGCCCTCGTCGAAAACTTCGCGGGCCAGTGGCTCCAGCTCCGCAAGCTGCGGAACGCGGCGCCGGACACCGCCACCTACACCGCCTTCGACGAGAACCTGCGCGAGGCGATGTGGCAGGAGACCGAGCTCTTCCTCGAGAGCCAGTTGCGCGACGACCGGCCTCTGCTCGACATGCTGCGGGCGGACCACACCTTCGTCAACGAGCGGCTCGCCCGGCACTACGGCTTTCCCGACGTCCACGGCGTCCACTTCCGCCGGGTGGGCTATCCCGACGACAGCCGCGGCGGCCTGCTCGGCCACGCCAGCATCCTGACCATCACCTCGTACGCGAACCGCACCTCGCCGGTGGTGCGCGGCGTGTGGCTGCTCGAGAACTTCCTCGGGACGCCGCCCTCGCCGCCCCCGCCCGACGTGCCGAGCCTGCCCACCGCGGGCGAGGACGGGGCGCCGCGGTCGGTGCGCGAGCGACTCGAGCAGCACCGTGCGAACGCGGTGTGCGCGAGCTGCCACAACGTCATCGACCCCCTCGGGTTCGCCCTCGAGTCGTTCGACGCCATCGGGCGCTGGCGGACCACCAACGAGGGGGGGACCCCGTACGATACCGGCATCCCCATCGACGCCTCCGGCACCCTCGTCGACGGCACCGAGGTGCACGGCCTGGCCGGCCTCCGCGCCGTCATCCTCGACCGGGAGGAGCAGTTCGTGGAGACCGTCACCGAGAAGATGCTGACCTACGCGCTCGGGCGCACCCTCGAGCACTACGACATGCCGGTGGTCCGGCAGATCAGCCGCGAGTCGGCGGCGGACGACATCACGTGGTCGTCCCTGGTTTCGGGCATCGTCGAGAGCACCCCCTTCCTGATGCGGAGAGCGGAGTCATGATCATCACCAAGAAGGCCATTCCTCGCCGGACGGTTCTGCGGGGCGTCGGCGCCACCCTGGCGCTGCCGCTGCTCGACGGCATGGTGCCGGCGGCGACCGCGCTGGCGAAGACCGCGGCGAAGTCTCCCCTCCGGTTCGGCACCGTGTACGTGCCGAACGGCATCATCATGGAGCGGTGGACGCCGCTCGCCGAGGGGCGGGGGTTCGAGTTCACGCCCTCCTTGAAGTCGCTCGAGCCGTTCCGCGACCGCCTGCTGGTGGTGAGCGGGCTCGACAACACCGGGGCGCGGTCGCGCTCGGGGGCGTCGGGCGCCCACGCCAAGCCCGCCGGCGCTTTCCTCACCGGCATCGAGCCGTTGCCCACCACCGGCAGCTCGAGCCTGCAGCTCGGCATCTCGATGGACCAGATCCTCGCCAACGAGGTCGGCCAGGACACGCCGCTGCCGTCGCTCGAGCTCGGCCTCGAGGGGGCCGACACCGTCAACGGCGTCGGCACCTGCGACGTCGGCTTCAGTTGCGCCTACCAGAACCGGCTCGCGTGGGCCGGCCCGTCGACCCCGCTGCCGGTCGAGACCAACCCGCGCGTCGTGTTCGACCGCCTCTTCGGCAACGTCGACAGCACCGACCCCGCGGTGCGGGCGGCCCGGCTGCGCCGGCAGGGCAGCATCCTCGACTCGGTGCTCGAGAAGGTCGACCGCCTGCAGGGCGGCCTGGGAAGCCGCGACCGCGCGAAGCTCGACGAGTACCTGCAGTCGGTGCGCGAGATCGAGCGGCGCATCCAGAACGCGGAGTCGCAGGGGCGTGAGCTGCCCGTCGTCGAGTCGCCGGCCGGCATTCCCGTCAGCTACGACGAGCATGCCCGGCTGATGTTCGACATGCAGGCCCTCGCGTTCCAGACCGACACCACCCGGGTCATCACGTTCCAGATCGGCCGCGAGCAGAGCGGGGCGACCTATCCCCAGATCGGCGTGTCCGACTCGCACCACCCGATCTCGCACCACGGCGGCGACAGGAACAAGATCGAGAGCCTCGCCAAGATCAACGCCTATCACGCGTCGCTCTTCGCGTACTTCCTCGAGCGGCTGGCGTCGATGCCGGACGGGGACGACGGCACCGTGCTCGACAACGTCGTCACCCTCTACGGCAGCGCCATCAGCGAGGGCAACTCGCACGACGTCCGCAACCTGCCGCTCCTGCTCGCGGGCGGCGGCGGCGGGCGCATCGCGAGCGGCCGCCATGTCAAGTACCCCGGCGAGACCCAGCGCCTCACCAACCTGCAGCTCACGCTGCTGAACACGTTCGGGGTGCCGGTGGAGCAGTTCGGCGACAGCACCGGCGAGCGGCTCACCGAGCTGTCGGAGCTGTCGCGGACGACCGACGGGTAGGGGTCGTGCGTCCGCCCCTGGCGGTGATGGGGATGCTCCCCGCAGCCGCCAGGGGCGGTCGATGTCATGTCGCCTCCCTCGCGTGTTCGCCCGGCCTGCCCTTCGCCGGGTGGTTTCCCGGCCGCCGGGCCCGGGAGCGTGACTCGTGATTGACCCGTCCGCCTGGAAGCCGCGAGCCGTCGCGCTGTTCGCCTGCGCGGCCTTGGTCTGGGCGGTCTCGCTCTACGGTCTGCTCGTCGACGAGAACCTCGTCTACGCCCTCGCTGTCGTTCCGCGCCGGTTCGACGGTCTCTCCGGCGTTCTCGGCGCGCCTCTCGTGCACGGCTCGTTCGCGCACCTGGCCGCCAACACGTTCCCCCTGCTGATCCTCGGCGGCATGGTCGCCATCCGCGGCGTCGCCTACTACGTGACGGCGACGCTGGCCATCGTCGTGCTGGGAGGCATCGGCCTGTGGGTGTTCGGACGCAGCGCCGCCCACGTCGGCGCCAGCGGTCTGATCTTCGGCTACTTCGGCCTGCTCGTCGGTCGCGGATACTACGAACGCAGCCTGCAGTCGGTAGCCGTCGCGGTCCTGGTGGCGGTCGTCTACGGCGGCATGCTCGCGGGCATCCTGCCGCGCGACCCCGGGGTCTCGTGGGAGGCCCACCTGTTCGGCCTGCTCGCCGGCGGACTGTGCGCCCGCGCCGGGTTGGTGGCGCCTTCCCGCCGCGTTGCTCGTTGACTACAACGAAAGCTACAATGAGGCGTGGCCATCAACATCGCACACCGGCGAGACCTCGACGCGCGCGTGGAACGGTTGGCTGTGCGCCTCGATCTGCGGGGTCGCGGCCGTAAGACGGCGGTCATCGAGCGGGCGTTGCGTGCGCTCGAGGAGCAGACCGAGCGAAGCCGAACGGACCGGGCCGACATCGAAGCGGCGCTCGAACGCCTCGCCGAGGCGGGCGACCGTTTCCGGGAGCGGGAGGGCAGGTTCGGGCGATCCCCCGCCGTCGACCGGCCGTTGTCGCAGGGGTGGCAGGACGAGCTCTACGGCGAGCGCGGGCTGCCGAAGTGATCGTGGTCGATACGTCGGCCATCGTTGCCATCCTGCAGCGGGAGGCCGACGGGCCGGCGCTGCGAGCCGCGATCGCGGGCGCCGGGCGCATCCTCATCTCGGCGGTGTCGGCGGTCGAGCTGGTCGCGGTGTCGAGTCGCGACGAGGCCCTGCACAAGGACGTCCAGGACTTCCTGAACGCGCCGTTCGTCGTGGTCGAGCCCGTCGATCGGAACCAGGCCGCGGCTGCGGCGGACGCGTATCGCCGCTTCGGGAAGGGGCGTCATCCCGCGGGGCTCAATCTCGGGGACGTCTTCGCCTACGCGCTGGCCCGCACGCGGGGGTTGCCGCTGTTGTTCACCGGGGACGATTTCTCGCGAACCGACATCGACCCCGCCTCTGGCCGGGTCGAGTCCTGATCTCGACGCGGTGTTGGACGCGGACCCTCGTCCATCGTCAGCCGCCCTACCCTTGCTTACCGAGAGTAACGGTATACAATACACGGTAACCGAGAGGACCGGAGCTCGGCAGACGACCAGAGGGTTGACCGGGTCGTCGACGCGTTTCACGGGACGGCGACTGTCGGAGCAGGGTCATGTCTTTCGAGCGGTGGCTATACGCGTGGCGGGTCCGATTGCGAATACTCCTCGACCGCGACCGCGTCGACCGCGAGCTGGACGACGAGCTGCGTCACCACGTCGCGCTCGAGACCGAAGCGCGGCGTGCGCAGGGGCTCCCGCCATTCGAGGCGCGCCGGCAGGCGCTCGCGACCCTCGGGGGCTTCGAGTCGGCCCGGAACCACGTCCGCGAGACGAGGTTCGGGGCGGTCGCCGACGGTCTCCGTCGGCACCTGCTCTACGGTTGCCGCAAGTTCCGGGCGTCGCGCGGGTTCACGGCCGCGGCCGTGGCCACGCTCGCGCTCGGGATGGGCGGCACGATCGCGATCGTCACGCTCATCGACAGCGTCATGCTCCGGCCGCTGCCGGTGTCGGACCCGGGACGTCTGTACCGGATCGGGGACGGGGACGACACGACCGTCACGGGCCGGCACGGCCGCTGGGGCGCGTTCTCGTTTCCGCTGTACGAGCGGTTGCAGGCGGGGGCCCCGGAGTTCGAGGACATCACTGCGTTCGACTGGGCGGCTCGCTGTTGAGCGTCCGCAGGCAGGGCGCGGAAGACGCCGCGACCCGGCCTCTGCGCGCGGGCTACGTCACGGGAACATACTTCTCCACGCTCGGCGTCGGCGCGTCGAGCGGCCGGGTGTTCGCGGCGGACGACGACCGGCCCTCGGCGCCGCCTGCCGTCGTGCTGAGCCATCGTACGTGGCAGGGAGCCTACGGGGCGGACCCGTCGGTGGTCGGCTCGACGCTCGTGGTGGAGGGCCGCCCGTTCACGGTGATCGGCGTGACGGCGCCGGGGTTCTTCGGCCAGACGGTTCGCGCGTTTCCGCCCGACCTCTGGATCCCCCTGCAGCACGAGCCGACGATTGCCGGGGAGGGTTCGCTGCTCCGCCAGTCGACGTCGCCATGGCTGTTCGTGATCGGTCGTCTCCGGGAAGACGCCTCGATCGCAGGAACGGCTCCCCGGCTGACGGGAATCCTGCGCCAGTGGATCCGGTTCGAGGCCGATTACCCGGCCAACCTGATGCCGGACATCGTCCGCGAGCTCCCCAACCAGGCGATCCGGGTCGTCCCGGCCGGCTCCGGCATCGGCCTCGCGGGCATTTCGCTGAAGGAACGATACGGAACCAGCCTGCGGATCCTGCTCGCCATCTGCGGCCTCGTGCTGGTCATCGCTTGCGCGAACGTCGCGAACCTCCTGCTGGCCCGCGCGGCGGCGCGCCGGGAGCAGACCGCCATGCGGCTCGCGATCGGCGCGACCCGCAGACAGATCGTCGGGGAGGCCCTGGTCGAGAGCGTCCTGCTCGCGGCCGCCGGCGGGGTCGTCGGGCTGCTGGTTTCCGTCGGCGCAACCCGCCTGCTCGTTGCCCTGGCTCTCCAGGACTCGTCACCCCTGCCCGTCACGACGCCATCGCTCGTCACGCTGTCGTTCGCGGCCGGGCTGTCGCTCGCGGCAGGCGTCTTCCTGGGCGTGGTCCCCGCCTGGCTCGCCACGCGGACGGATCCAATCGAGGCGCTGCGCGGCTCGGGAGGCAGCATCGGCCGTTCCTTTCGCTCGCGCACGGCCCTCCTCATCGTTCAGGCATCGCTTTCCGTCGCCGTCGTCGCCGGCTCCACCATGCTCGGGCGCAGTCTCGTGAACCTCCAGAGCCAGGACTTCGGCTATGACGTGCAGGAACGCGTGCTGATTGGCTTGAAGCGCCTGCCGTCCACCTACACGCCGCAGCAACTGTCGACGCTGTACCGTGACGTCGAGCAGCGACTCGCGGGTCTTCCCGGCGTGCGCGGGGCCGGACTCGCGCTGTACAACCCGCTCGCCGGCAACTGGGGAGAGTCCGTCGTCGTGGCCGGCCGCCCGCCGAACGCGAGCGGTGAATCGGCGGCGTCGTGGAACCGTGTCAGCGCCGGCTATCTTCAGGACCTGGGCGTCACCCTCGCCAGGGGGCGGTCGTTCACCACCGCGGACAACGAGACGAGCGCTCCGGTCGCGGTGGTGAACGAGGCCTTCGTGAGGCGTTTCTTCCGGGACGATGAGGATCCCCTCGATCAGCACTTTGGCGTCGACCGGCCCGAGAACGCGGGTACCTTCCGAATCGTCGGCGTGGTACGGGACGCGAGGTTCGTCAGCTCGGGACTGAACGGACCGCCGGGTCCGATGTTCTTCGTTCCGCTCGCCCAGCGCGTCGATTACGGTACCGACGACAGGAGGATGGTCGAACGGCTGTCCCACTTCGTCCATGGCATCCTGGTGGTCTCCGATTCCCCGCCAGGCGTCGTCGAGCCCATGGTGAGGAGAACGCTGGCCGATGCCGACCCCAACCTGGTGGTCACGAGCATCAGGACCCTGCAGCAGCAGATCGACCGCTCCTTCGCCCGGGAGAGGGCGGTCGCGAGCCTGGCGGGACTGTTGGGGATCGTCTCCCTCGTGCTGGCGGCGGTCGGCGTGTACGCCGTCATCGCCTACATGGTCGCGCAGCGGACGAACGAGATCGGCATCCGGATGGCTCTGGGCGCGGGTCGCGTCAGGGTCATCGGACTGGTGTTGCGCCAGGCGTTTCAGCGCGTGGCCGTCGGGCTCGTCGTCGGCCTGCCTCTCGCCGTCGGCGCCGCCCGGCTGATGGCGGCGCAGCTCCACGGCGTGTCGTCCTGGGACCCCTTCTCTCTCGCCGTCGCCGCCGCTTCGCTCGTGGGATGCGCGCTCGTCGCCGCGCTCATCCCGGCGAGTCGTGCCGCCGCCGTCCTGCCGATGACCGCGTTGCGGCGTTGAGTCCCGGACCGATGAGCCGGTTCCCGCCCAGGTCTCGCATTCCTCGGTGAGCGGCGCGTGGCCGTCGGGCTCGTCGTCGCCTGCCTCTCGCCGTCGGCGCCGCCCGGTTGATGGCGACGCAGCTCCACGGCGTGTCGTCCTGGGACCCTTCTTTCTCGCCGTCGCCGCCGCTTCGCTCGCGGGATGCGCGCTCGTCGCCGCGCTCATCCCGGCGAGTCGTGCCGCCGCCATCCTGCCGACGACCGCGTTGCGGCGTTGATTGCCCGGAAACGTCCGGCGCCCCACGTTCACCGCAGGGTGCGGAAGAACCGGCGCAGGTCGCCGACCAGCAGCTCCGGCTCCTCGATGGCGGGGAAGTGCCCGCCGGTGTCGAACACCGACCAGTGGGTGACGTTGTCGGGCACGTCCTCGACGAAGGAGCGGGGCGGTCCCGTCCGCGACGGGATGCCCACGAACTGCGCGAAGCCCTGCGGCACCTGCACCGGCCCCCGCGACAGCGCCCGCCGGGGGCGCGAGCTGCCGAGTCCGTTGGCGTAGTAGTAGCGCACGCTGGTGCCGATGGTGCGGGTGTGCCAGTAGATGGAGACGAGGGTGAGGATCTGGTCCTTGCTGAACCGGTTCTCCACGTCGCCGTCGCAGTCGCTCCACGACCGGAGCTTCTCGGTGACCCACGCGGCGACGCCGGCCGGCGAGTCGGTGAGCCCGAAGGCCAGGGTCTGCGGCTTGGTTCCCTGGATGCGCTGGTAGCCGGTCTCGTCGGTCGACCACGCCTCGGCCCGGGCGAGGTAGTCGCGCTCCTCGTCGGTCCGGGGCGGGCGCTGCGCCCGCGGGGGCGCGCCGGGGGTGTGGATGCCGACGACGCGGCCCGGGTAGGCGGCGCCGAGGGCGCGGGTGACCCCGGCCCCCCAGTCGCTGCCGTAGGCGCCGAAGCGCTCGTAGCCGAGGCGGTCCATCAGGGCCACCCACAGCTCGGCGGTGCGGGCGATGTCGGTGCCCTCGAGGGGCTCGCCCGAGAAGCCGAAGCCGGGGATGGAAGGCGCCACGACGTGGAACCCGTCGGCGGCGTCGCCGTCGTGGGCGGCGGGGTCGGCGAGGGGGCCGACCGAGGGCAGCATCTCCCAGACGGTGCCGGGCCAGCCGTGGGTCAGCAAAAGCGGCAGCGCCCCCTCGCGGGGGCTCCGCTGGTGCACGAAGTGGAGGCGCTGACCCTCGATCTCCGTCGTGTAGTGGTCGAAGGCGTTCAGGGCCGCCTCGTGCGCGCGCCAGTCGTACTCGTCCCGCCAGTAGGCGATCAGCTCCTCGAGGTACGCGCGGTCCGTGCCGTAGCTCCAGGGCTCGCCCGGCGAGTCCGGCGGCCAGCGGGTGGCCTCGAGCCGGCGCTGGAGGTCTTCCAGCGCTTCGTCGCCGACCTCGATGGTGAAGGGGGCGATACCGGCCTGCGCCGCCGCCGTCCCGCCCGCAGCGGCGGCGCGGACGGAGGCGGCGCCGGCCGCGAACGGCGCGGCCATCCCGGCCGCGGCCATCGTCTTCAGGAGCGTCCGTCGGTCCATTTGCTGTTCTGGCACCGGGTTCTTCTGCTGTTCTGACATCGGGTTCTTCCTCTCGTGCGGTCCGCTCGCGTCGCTCGGACGAGTCCCGGGCCGCGACGCCGCTGGGCGCCGGTCACTCGGGGTGTCGGGGTCGTCGATGCCGTCGGTTCCTTCGTGGCCTCCTGGTGCCACGCTCGGACGAGTCCCGGGCCGCGACCCCGCTGGGCGCCGGTCACTCGGGGTCGTCGGGGTTGCCCTGGGCGTCCGGGTTGTCGTTGCCATCGAGTCCTTCGCGGCCGCCCGGCGCCGCGGAACTCCCGGGTTCTCCAGGGACGTCGGGCCTTCCGGGGCCTTCCGACTCGCCGATGCCGCCCGTCACGCCGGTGGTTTCCGCCGTGCCCGGTTCCTCGTCCGAGAGGAGATCCGACAGCGCACTCCGGACATCCGACAGGTCCAGCTCTCCCAGGCGGTCGCCGACGGGGCCGAGCCAGGGTCCGACCGCGTCGACGATCTCGGCTCGATGCTGCCAGGCCCAGACCCCGGCCAGGACGAGGCCCACGAAGACGATGAGCTTGAAGGCGAAGGCGATGATGTGCCGGAGCAGGTAGATGCCCACGAGGAACGCCGCGACGACGGCGACGAGGACGATCTCGTTGGACAGGGGCCCCATGGTGCGGTCTCGGGATCTTATCGGCTGCGGAGCAGACTGTGCGACCGTAGGACGCGGTGGGAGGCTTCGCTCGACGCGAACTCCTCCGATGCGGGCGCCTGCGGCGGCTCGGACAACGCGACTGCCCCTGCGCGCGCCGGGCGCTGACGCGGTGGGAGCTTCGCTCGACGCGAGCTCCTCCGGTGCGGGCGCCTGCGGCGGCTCGGACAACGCGGCTGCCTCGCGCACGCCGGGCGCTCGGGCCGCGGAAGCCCTGCCGGTGGTCAGCGTAGCACGTCGGCCCCGGTTTGCCGCCGCGAACCGGCGCCGGCCCGGTGGTGGATTCGCCGGGAGGGCTATAATCCGGCCCCTGCGCAGAACAAGGAGAACCCGTGACACGAATCACCGCGGCGGCGCCGGCAGGGCGTCGCAAACTCACGCTCCCGCGCACGGCGCGGCCGGCCGCGATCGCCTTCTCGCTGTTGCTCTCGCTGTCGATGGCGGGCGCATCCGGCGCCCAGGACTTCCGCCTGATGGAGACGACCATCGACGAGGTGCACGCCGCCTTCGCGGCGGGCGAGCTGACGTGCCGCGAGCTGGTCGAGGGCTATCTCGCCCGCATCGAGGCCTACGACCAGGCGGGGCCCGCCCTGAACGCCATTGAGCACGTCAATCCCCGCGCGCTCGACGAGGCGGACGCCCTCGACGCCGCGTTCGCGGACTCGGGCCCGTCGGGCCCGCTGCACTGCGTCCCGGTGCTCCTCAAGGACCAGGTCGAGACCCGCGACATGCCGACGACCTACGGCTCGGCGCTGTTCGACGGGTTCATGTCGGGGCGCGACGCCACCATCGTGACCCGGATGCGGGAGGCGGGGGCCATCATCCTCGCCAAGACCACCATGGGCGAGTTCGCCTCGCGCTACGTCGGGTCCGGCTTCGGCATCATCAGGAACGCCTACGACCCGACCCGCAACCCCAGCGGGTCGTCCGGGGGCAGCGGGGCCGGCGTCGCCGCCAACTTCGGCCTCGTCGCCATCGGCGAGGACACCGGCGGCTCCATTCGCGGCCCGGCCGCGGTGCACGCCCTCGTCGGCCTGCGGCCCACGGTGCCCCTGGTCAGCCGCCACGGGATGATGCCGGCCAACCCGTCCAGCGACACGCTGGGGCCGATGACCCGCACCGTGCGGGACGCCGCGATCCTGCTCGACGCGATCGCCGGCTACGACCCGGACGATCCGGTGACCGCCTACGCCGCCGGGCGCACGCCCGACTCGTACGTCGACGGCCTCGACCCGGACGGCCTGCGCGGCGCCCGCATCGGGGTCGTCCGCGAGTCGATGGACGCCGAGACCGACCCCGAGTCTGACGACTACCGGCAGGTGCGCCGGGTCGTGGACCGGGCCGTCGCCGACCTCCGGCGGCTCGGGGCGGAGCTGGTGGACCCGGTCGCGGTGCCGGGCCTCGACGAGGCGCAGGCGACCTATGTCCGGAACAGCTTCGAGACGGAGGAGGCGACCGACGCGTACCTGGCCGGGCTGCCCGAGGCGCCCGTGCGCTCGCTGCGGGAGATCCTGCTGGCGGGGCGGGTCAACCCCTGGCGGGCGAGGGGACTCATGAACGTGGTGGGCCGGTCGACCTCCGAGCACGAGTACCTGCCGGTTCTCCAGGCCCGGGAACGCCTGCGGCGCGCCGTGCTCGCGGTGCTGGCCGACCACGACCTCGATGCGCTCGTCTACGCGACCTTCGACCATCAGACGACGGTCATCGCCCCCGACGTCCTGACCAACCCGAACCCCGAGGACGGGTACGCCCGGGGGAACAACCGTTATCTCAGCCCGGTGATCGGCTTCCCGGCCCTGACCGTGCCGGCCGGCCTGACCGACGACGGGCTGCCGGTCGGTCTCGAGCTGCTCGCCGGCCCGTTCGCGGAGGCGGCGCTGCTCCGCCTGGGCTACGCCTACGAGCAGGGCACCCACCGGCGGGAGCCGCCGCCGACGACCCCGGCCCTGGACGCGTCTGCGCCGTAGAACGGCGCGGGTTCCTGAGGGTCGGTCGGGCGCCCGACGGGGCCGCAGGCGACGTGGCGGTCCAGGACGGCGGCCCTCACGGAAGAGGTCGGGGCGGCGGGAGATCGCGAGGCAATGCTCTGCGTGGCGTCGGAGAGTCGTGGGTTGCTATAGTGCGGAGGTGTTCCGACGGCGTGCGGGGTTCCTGATACGGTGGTCGAGGGGGGCAGCCGCGTAGCGGCGGCCTTCCGGCAGGCGTCCGCGCCGTAGAACGGGGCGGACGCCTGGAGGGTTGGTTGGGCGCCAAGCGGAGCCGTAGGGCGACGGTTGGCGGGCCAGCGCATGCAGGGGAGACGACATGAGCGTCGAGGGATGCACGGCGTGTCTTTCCGGAGTGAGCCTCTTGGCGGCGGCGCTGCTGCTGGGGCTCGGCCCGGCCCCGGGGGTTCTGGCCGCCGGGGACGACATCGCGGGGACGGTGGCCGGCGCGGCGGGCCGGGAGGCCGGCGTCTGGGTGATCGCCGAGACCGGCGACTTCGACACGTCGTTCCGCAAGACGGTGGTGACCGACGACGCGGGGCGTTTCCTCGTCCCCGACCTGCCGGACGCGAGCTACGAGGTCTGGGTGCGCGGCTACGGGCTCGTCGACTCCGGGAAGACCTCCGCGCGGCCCGGCGACCGGCTCGATCTGACGGTGCGCGCCGCCGCGACCCCCCGCGAGGCGGCGCAGATCTACCCCGCCAACTACTGGTACTCGCTGCTCGAGGTGCCCCCGGCGAGCGACTTCCCGGGGACCGGCCCCCGCGGCAACGGCATCGGCACCGCCATGCGCACCCAGGCCGACTGGATCGACCGGATGAAGGACGGCTGCCAGCTCTGCCACCAGCTCGGGAACCACGCGACGCGCGAGATGCCCATGCTGGACCTCGACGACTTCGACTCGACCGCCGACGCCTGGAACTACCGGATCCGGGCGGGCGGGGCGGGGCCGGCGATGGCGGCCGAGATCAACCGCATCGGCCGGCCGCGAGCGATTCGGCTCTACGCGGAGTGGACCGACCGGATCCGCGCCGGGGAGGTGCCCCCGGCGCCGCCCCGCCCGCAGGGGGTCGAGCGCAACGTGGTCCTCACGTCGTGGGGCTGGGGCCACCCCCGGGGGATGGTGCACGACAACGTCTCGACCGACAAGCGCGACCCCACCCTGTATCCCGACGGGCCCATCTACGGCGTCGGGGGGGCGGGGCTCGTCGTCACCGACATCCGTAACCATCACTCGGTGCGCATGGACCTGCCGACCCGGATCGAGCGGCCCCGGCGCGCCACCTCGTACGAGGGGTCGTCGAACCGGGTGCCGTCGCTGTACTGGGGCACGGAGTCGGCGGGGCTGGTGAGCCGGAGCGCCCACAACCCGATGATGGACGACGAGGGCCGGCTCTGGATCACCCAGGCGGTGCGGCCCAACGACGTGCCCGGCTGGTGCCTGGAGGGATCGGACCACCCGTTCGCGCGGTACTACCCGATTCAGCACCGCGACGAGTCGCGGCAGGTGTCGTACTACGACCCCGAGACCGGCGAGTTCGAGCTCATCGACACCTGCTTCTTCACCCACCACCTGCAGTTTGCCGACGACGCCGACGACACCCTCTGGCTGAGCGGCTCGACCGAGGCGGTGGGCTGGCTGAACACCCGCCTCTACGACGAGACCGGCGACGAGCGGGCCGCGCAGGGGTGGTGCCCGACCGTCATCGACACCAACGGCGACGGGGTCATCACGAAGCCGTGGAACGAGCCGGACCGTGACGGCGCGGTCGAGATCGACCCGGTGCGGGACACCCGCATCGGCAGCCTCGACAAGTTCCGGCGCGCCTACGGCGTCATTCCCCATCCCGACGGCTCGGTCTGGATCACCCGGCGCTTCCCGGTGCCGGGGCAGCTCATCCGGATCGAGCGGGGCGACGACCCGCCGGAGACCTGCAAGGCCGAGGTCTACGAGCCGCCCTACGATCCGGACGGCGACCCCGGCCTGTGGGGCTACGGCCCCCGCGGCATCGACGTCGATCGCAACGGGCTCGTGTGGACGGCCCTGGGGGGCAGCGGCCACGTCGCCAGCTTCGACCGCGGCAAGTGCGGGGTGCTGAACGGACCCGAGGCCACCGGCCAGCACTGCGTCGAGGGCTGGACCCTGTACCAGACGCCCGGACCGCGGATGAAGGGGGTCGAGGGCACGGCCAACGCCGACTACCACTACTACCACTGGGTCGACCAGTTCGACACCCTCGGCTTCGGCGAGAACGTGCCCATCACCACCGGCACGACGTCCGACGCGCTGCTCGTCCTGCTGCCCGAGACGGGGGAGTGGGTCACCATGCGCGTGCCCTATCCGCTGGGGTTCTACAGCCGCGGCCTCGACGGGCGCATCGACGACCCCGACGCGGGCTGGAAGGGCCGCGGGGTGTGGGCGAGCTTCAACACCGGATCGACCTTCCACCTGGAGGGCGGCAAGGGGATGACGAGCGAGATCGTCCGGTTCCAGATCAGGCCGGACCCCCTGGCCGAGTAGGCGCGGGCGTCGACCGGACGGTGCGAGCCGCCGGGAGAGAGGGCCCGCCCGGTGGTTGGCGTTGTCCCGGGAACGTGCGCCGACGGGTGGGCGGCCCCGTTGACGGAGGCCGCCCGCCGATGCTGGCGCGTCCGCCCGCCAGGGGTGGCTGTTCGCGCTACTGGCGCGTCATCGTCAGGGTGCCCTGGTCGACGACCGGCGCCTGGCACGACGCATTGGTCATCCACGTCGCGTCCATCGTCGTTGCCGTGAACTCCGTCACGGTCACGGTGAGCGCGCAGCCCTCGGGGAAGTACTGCCTGAACACCGCGACCTCGTCGGTGAATGCGAAGGACAGCTCCGCCGTCGTTCCCGTCGCCGTTCCCGTCACGGGGCCGTAGAGATCGACGTTGGCGGGCGCCCCGAAACCAACCAGGGTGGTGGGCATCGGGGTCCGCCATTCGCCGGTCACCGCGGCGTCGGTCTGGGTGAGGTTTGCGGTGACCTCGTCCGAGGCGATGAAGTTGCCGTCGACCGACCCGCTCCACATCCCTTGGAGCGTGACGGGTTCGGGTTCCGGCTCGGGTTCCGTCGGGGCGGTGGGGCTGGCGCTCTGGCAGGCCGCCGCCAGCAGGCTGCCGCACAGCACGAGCGCCGGGCGGAAGTCGTTGCTCTTGATCATGATTCGGTCCGTTCTCTTCCAGGCGTCGCCCCGCGGCTGGAGGGGCCCTCCGCGTTCGGGACGGTCCATCGCTTCGATGGCCGCTGTGCGAGGTTTCGGTTGCGGGAGGTCTCGGCTGTAGAGGACGCCGACAACGCCGGGCCTGGTGGGAACTCAGGGAATGGTGCCGAGGGCCAGAATCGAACTGGCGACACCATGATTTTCAGTCATGTGCTCTACCGACTGAGCTACCTCGGCACATTGCAGACGGAACACTGCGCACGCGACTTGTCGGCGTGCTGCGCTCGGGAACAGGGCTGAATCCGTTCGCGCGGTCCCTCCAAGATACCCCACGCCGCATCCGGGGCGCAACCGGCCCGCCCTGCACATGCCCTCGGGCAGGAGGCCGTGAATCGTCTGCTCCCGCGCCGCTTCCGCGGCGCAACCGACCCGCCCTGCACCGAGCCGCTTCCGGCCCGGCGTGCGGTCGGAGGCGGCCGTGAGCCCTTCGCCGCGGCGGTCGCGCCGAGCGCGCGGCGTGGTCCCGCCATCGTTCCTCGGCGCCGCCTGGCGCCGACCAACCCTCCAGGGGGGGGCGCGCGGCTCTCGACGCAGACTTCCGGCGTCCGTCCGTTCCCCCCGGAGGGGCCATGCGATGCCGAAGAAGAGCGTGCGGCTCTTACGCAGCCTCCCGGCCCTCCGTCCGTTCCCCCTGGAGGGGCCACGCGACGCCGAAGAAGATCGTGTCGCCGAGCGCGGTGACAGCGCGGCTCAGCACCACCGCCGCCAGCAGGTCCGGCTCGGCCGCATGGCCGTCCAGCAGGATCACCAGGACCGCCTCGCGCACCCCCAGCCCGGCGGGGGCGCCGGGGGTGACGAAGCCGGCCAGCCACGCGGCGGCGTAGGCGCCGCTGGCGGCCGGCCACGAGAGGGAGTCGCCGGAACCGGGGGCGAGCAGCACCAGCAGCGTGGTGAAGCTCAACGAGGCGACGAGCAGGAACAGCAGATGGCAGCCGAGCACCCGCGCGGCGCGGGCGCCCGCCAGGGCCCGGGCCGCGGCGAGGGCGAGCAGGACGATCGTCGCACCGGCGGCGGGCGTGATCCGCCGGAACGGGCCGACCTCGACGAGGGGCAACGCCAGCAGGCTGAGGAGAAGGCCGGCGGCGGCGAGGCCCGCGAGCTCGAGCAGCGACGACCGGGCGAGGACGGCGTGCGACACGCCCGCGGACGCCCCCAGGAGCTGGCGGCTGGCGAGGTGCATCACGTTGCCGGGGAGGTACTTGGAGAGCTGCGACACGCCATGGGTCCGGATGGACCAGACCAGGCCCGCCGCCGTTCCCTGACCTTGCAGCAGGGTTCGCCACGCGAGGGCCAGCAGGACGTCCGCCGCCGCGTACGCGAGGGCCAGCCCCGCCGCGCACGCCCAGACGAGGCCGGGGACGTCCGCCGGCGCGAGCGCGGCCCCGTAGCGCCGGAAGCGCATCGCCACCCAGGCGATGCCCAGGGCGGCGAGCGCGGTTCCCGCGCGCCTGAACCACGTTCGCGTCGCCTCGGTCATGGGCGCGTCGGGTTGCGGAGTCCGCCGGCCGGAGCCGTGTCCGCGGTCCGTCCCTCGGCTCCGCGGTCAGGCCGGGCCGGTTCGCCGCCGGCACAGCAGCAAGGTCCACGGCAGCGGGGCGCGGTGCCCGACGACCTCGAACGAGGGGACGGCGCCGCCCACGAATCGCACGAACCCGCGGCGCGACCAGTGCTGGACGTGTCCCGGGGTGTTGCCGAGGTCGGCCAGGTACGCGCCGCGCACCACGTTCAGCACCCGCCACAGCGGCTCGCGGGGCACGCTCAGGATGAGGTGCCGGCCGGCCGCCGCTTCCAGCCGGGCGAGCGCCGTCCGGGGGTCCTCGAGGTGCTCGAGCACCTCGCAGCAGACGACGAGGTCCGCCCCGTCGGCTTCCGGGGACAGGTCGTAGACGCTGCGGACCGAGAACGCCTTCGGGTCGACGCCGGCGCCGCGTGCGTTCGCGCGGGCGCAGTCGATGGCCCCGGCCGAGAAGTCCGTGCCCCGGTAGGGGATGCCCCGGCGGGCCCAGCGCAGCCCCCAGTACCCCTCGCCGCAGCCCACCTCGTGGATGGACGCCGGGGCGGCGCGGTCCACGAAGGCCTCCAGGCCGCGCGTGAAGCCGCGCATCAGCGCGCGCACCACGGGGTTGCGCGATCCGTACTTGTCGTAGGTGTTGCCGAAGACGACGCCCTGCTCGCTCCGGCCGCCGGAGATTCTCACGGGCCGCCCGCCGGCTCCCTTCCCCGGGCGCCGCCGTCGGCGAGGCGCGCCCGGTACAACAGCTCCTCCAGCAGCTTCCGGTTGGCGGCGAGGAGGTCCGCGACGAAGGCCACCACGAAGAGCTGGAACCCCGCACCCATCAGCAGGGTGGCGAGGAGCAGGCTCTGGACGTGCCCCGAGCCGTCGCCGCTCAGGTAGAACACCATGAACCGGACGCCGATGGCGAAGCCGGCGAGAAAGCACACCGCCGCGAGGGTCCCGAAGAACCGGAACGGGCGGTAGATGATGAAGACCCGCACGATGGTCACGATGCTGCGGGTCACGTAGGACCGGACGCTGGTGACGAGGCGGGAGGGCCGCAGCTCCTCGTTGACCTCGACCGGGACCGACGTGATGGCGATGTTCTTGTGTCCTGCCTGGATGATCGTCTCCAGGGTGTAGGTGTAGTCGCTGAACACGACGAGCCGCTGGGCGGCGGCGCGGCTGATGGCGCGGAAGCCGCTGGGGGCATCGGGGATGGCGGTCTTGCTGGCCATGCGCACGGCCCAGCTTCCGAGCTTCTGCAGCGCCTTCTTGACCGGCGAGAAGTGGCGGATGATGCGGATGGGCCGCTCGCCCACCACGATGTCCGCCGTGCCGTCGAGGACCGGGGCCACGAGGGCGGGGATGCCCGCCGCCTTGTACTGATTGTCGGCGTCGGTGTTGACGATGACGTCGGCCCCCCGCTGCAGGCAGGCGTCGAGCCCGGTCATGAACGCGCGGGCGAGCCCCTGGTTCGACGTGTGCCCGACGACGTGGTCGACGCCGTGGTCGCGGGCGATCCGCCGCGTCTCGTCGGCGCTCCCGTCGTCGATGACGAGCCACTCGACCTCGTCGAAGCCGGGCACGATTCGCGGGAGGTCGGCGAGCGTGGCCGGGAGGGTGGCGGCCTCGTTGAAGCAGGGAATCTGGATGATGAGCTTCACGTTGCCGCCATTCAGAGCCCGAACCCGATGCGGGACAGGGCGATGCCGAGCTGCCGGCCGTCCGGCTCGCCATGGACATCGCGCGGCGAGCGGGCCCCGTCGACGGCCAGTTGCACGCTGCACACGTCGCCGCGAGTCGGACAGGCGACAGGCACTTCGTGCAACCGGGTGGCGATGTCGTCGAACACGAGATCGCGTTCGACGCCGCCGGACCGGACGGTCAGGGTCACGCGGTGATCCGCGGAAGCCGCGAAGGCCCGTATCTCCAGGAGCAGAGACCTCGGCCACCGGCCGGCGGGGAACCAGCTTCGCGACAGCGTCAGCGCCGCCTCGGCCCCGGACCAGACGTGCCGCTCCTCCGCCGTGTGCCACCCCGGGCCGAGCAGCCGCCGATGGTAGACGTGACCGTGTCCCATCGAGTAGAGCGCGCCGTCCCGGAGGCTCAGCTCGCAGTCCGGGGTCGAGCAGACCCAGCGCTGCCGGTACAGGAACAGCGTCTGAGGCCAGTAGCGCTCGTTGATGGTCACGGGAATCGTGGTCGAGCTGTTCACGCGACGGTCGCGGTAGTCGAAGACCTCGTGCAGCTCCAGGCCCGGATGAGGATTGGGCGCCGGGCTGAGCAGCCAGAGGCGGCTGCTGTCGACCACGCCCTCGAACGACTGCACCACGTCGTCGAGGGGCGTCCCCGCATGGTAGGGAAGGACGTTCATGCCGAAATAGTACGTGAGCGGCGTCTGGAGCCGCGTGTGCGTCCAGAAGGACCTGGTGCCGCGGAACCCGTCGACGTCGAACAGCATGACGTCGTCGCCGACGGCGTCGGCAAGCCGCTGCATGACGTCGTAGGGCTGCACACCCTCCCGCACCGGCATCTGCTTCGCGGTGAAGAACAGTTGAAAAGGAATCGCGGCGAGAATCGCGGTCACGCCCAGGGTGCGGAAGGCGCCCGGCGAGGCGAGGAAGGTCGTCGCGACGGCGATGACCAGGGTGTAGGGCACGATTTCGCTGAGCAGGTAGCGGGCGTAGTAGTAGTGCTGGTAGACGACGGGGATGTTCAGCAGCAGGGTGGCGGCCATGCAGACGGCGAGGAACACGTACAGGACGGCGACGGGCCAGCGGCGGGGCGGGCGATGCATGCCCCCGACCGCGACGACGGCCAGCCACGGCGTTGCGTACAGCAGCCAGCCCACGGCCCCGGACTGCAGGAAGATGCCGGCCCCGGACCCGATGATGCCGAAGCCCTGGTAGAGGACGTTGCCGGCGTAGTACTCGGTGAAGCCGATCAGGTAGGCCTGCAGGAGGCTGCCTGCGAGGGCGACGACGACCAGCGCCGAGGCCAGCCTGATCCACGGCCGCGGATCGGCCGCCCACACCAGGAAGCGGCGCGCCGCGGGCCGCCGCGGGTTCCGCGCCACCTCCGCCAGCCCCGCCACCGCGAGCACCGCCGCGCCCGCGACGACGAGCGGCCAGCCCTCGCCGAGCAGGTTGCCGAACGTGCGGTCGTAGACGCTCGGCGCGTAGCCGGGCGAGTAGCGGAGGCCGTAGAGGATGGACACGCCGTAGAGGCCCGCGACGGCGGCGCAGAAGGCGATGAGCCGGCGGCCCGCGGCCGCGCGGTCCCGCAGCGTCAGCCAGGCCCCGAGCCCGAAGAGGGGCGCCAGCGCCGGCAGGTACAGGAAGCCGGTGATGCGGACGAAGAACACCAGCGACACGGCGGCGGCGGCCAGGGCCACCAGGGTGGCGGTGGCCGCGGGCGGAGCGCCGCGCCGGGCGCCGCGGAACGCCCGGGCCAGGTAGTAGAACCCCAGGGACGAGAACGCCAGGGCCACCACTTCCGAGACGGGAAGCCGGCTGAGGAAGACGTGGAGGGGGTTGGTCGCGGCGAGCACCCCGGTCGCGAACGCGGCCCGGCGCGACCCCGTCAGCTCGAACGCGAGCAGGGAGAGGCCGAGCACCCCGAGGAGGCCGAAGAAACCCAGGGCATGGAAGCGGGCGCGGTCGCCGAACACCTCGCCGAACGTCGCCATCCACAGCGGGTGCAGATGGTAGAACTGGAACACGTAGTCGCCCTGCGTGGGCGAGTAGTAGAGGCCGGGCTGCACGGAGCTGCCGGGTTCGGGCTCGTCGGGCATGCTCCCGCGGTAGGTGTCCCGCGAGCGCTCGTCGGGCAGCGCGTCGGGCAACGGGTCGTCGACGAACGCCGAGCCGGTCCGCTGCAGGTGGGCGGACATGCTGACGTACACGCCCTGGTCCTGGCCGCCGTGCAGGTACAGGAACGGCTCGGTGCGGAACAGCAGGCCGGTCAGGAGCACCAGGACGAGGACCGGCGCGATGGGCTTGCCGGCCGACGCGCGCCCGGCGTCGAACTGCGCGGGGCTGAAGCAGCGGACGGCGGTGGCGACGATGAGCCCCGCGATCACCGCGATCCGCGCGTCGAACCGGTTCAGGGCGAGCAGGACGAGTGCGGCGAACGAGATCGAGACCACCGACAGGACGACGTAGTCGAGGGTCCGGAAGAACCTCGCGTCCATCGACGGCCACTGCGCCATCCGCGCCGCCATCGTGTCGGCCCACCCCGCTCGCACCCGGTCGGTGAGCCAGACCCGGCACAGCCAGCCCCACAGGCGCTCGTGCATCGGCGTGGTGCGGTGCAGCGCATGACGCAGGGCGACCAGGACGAGGGCGAACACCAGGGGGCGCCACGGGTTCGTGACCGAGAGGCCGGGAACGCGGAAGCCGCCGAACAGGGCCGCCTGCAGCGAGGCCGCGCCGAGCAGGACGGTCAGCCCGTCGGCGGCGCGCACCCACCGCGGAAGGGTCGGTGCCGGGGTCTCGGCGGGCGGGGGGTGGTCGTTGGGCAAGAGGTGGCCCGATGGTTGAGCGCAGCGGAGCTCTTCTCGCTCCCTGCGGCCGCGAGCCTGCGCCGAGGACCGCGCCGTTCTCCGGCGCAGACTCCTGGCCCGCCCATCGTCGCCTGCGGCTCCGCTGGGCGCCCGACCAATCCTCCAGGAGTCCGCGCCGTTTTGCGGCGCAGACTCCTAGTGTAGCGTAAGTAGGGGCCGGCCGCGGCGGCTTGGCGGAGCGGCTTGGGCGGCCTGGTGCGGCTTGGCTCGGTCGGCGGGTTGTGCCACACTCGGAGCGCGAGGCCCGCCGGGGAGCCCGGTCGGCGCCGTCTGGGAGGGATCATGAGGAAACGCATCGGAGCGCTGGCGCTCGCGGCGGTTTGCGCCGGCGCCACGGCCATGGCGCAGCAGGTGCCGGTCGAGGAGGTCGTGCTCGACAACGGGATGACGCTGCTGCTGCTTCCCCGGCCCGGGGACCCCAACGTGGCGGCGGGGTGGGTGGCCAAGGTCGGGTCGGTCTACGAGCGGCCCGGCATCACCGGCGTCGCGCACCTCTTCGAGCACATGATGTTCAAGGGGACCGCGGCGATCGGCACCCGGAACATCGAGCAGGACCTGCAGATCATCGCCCAACTCGACGAGGTGAAGGCGGCCATGCGGGTCGAGGAGGCGGCCCTCCTCGAGGCGGAGCGCTTGGGGCGCATCGACGACGCCGGCGACCCCGCCCACCGCACCGAGGACCACCAGGCGCTGATGGACCGGTTCGAGGCGCTCCTCGCCCAGCAGGAGGAGCTGCTCATACCGGAGGACTTCAGCCGCACCTACTCGGGGCAGGGCGCCTCGGGGATGAACGCGGGCACGAGCTACGACTTC
This sequence comes from Vicinamibacterales bacterium, assembly GCA_965215105.1. Classification (GTDB taxonomy): domain Bacteria; phylum Acidobacteriota; class Vicinamibacteria; order Vicinamibacterales; family UBA8438; genus JAJEEA01. Next base: position 1,422,636 of record OZ244051.1, on the reverse strand, counting down.
ACCCTGTACTTCGTGAACGTCCCCGCCAACAAGCTGGAGCTGTGGTTCTGGATGGAGTCGGACCGGCTGCTCAACCCGGTGTTCCGCGAGTTCTACGCCGAGCGCGACGTCGTCCACGAGGAGCGGCGGCTGCGCACCGACAGCACCCCGACCGGGAAGTTCGAGGAGCAGTTCAACTCGCTGTTCTGGCAGTCGTCGCCCTACAGTTGGCCGGTGATAGGCTGGCCGAGCGACATCGAGGGTATCACCCGCGCCGAGGCGCTGTCGTTCTTCGACCTGTACTACGCGCCCAACAACCTCACCGCGGCCCTCGTCGGCGACTTCGATCCCGACGAGGCGAAGGCGCTGGCCGAGCGCTACTTCGGCCGGCTGTCGCGGGGCGACCGGCCCCCGCCGCAGCCGCGCACGCGCGAGATGCCGCAACTGAGCGAGAAGCGGATGCACGCCTGGGCGGAGACCAACCCGCAGGTGGTCGTCCGCTACCACTCGGTGCCGGACGGCCATGTCGACGAGCCGGCCCTCGTGGTGCTGGGCCAACTGCTGAACGGCCGCACGGGCCGCTTCTACCGGGCCCTGGTGGAGGACCAGGGGGTGGCCACCCGGGCGTCCGGCGGGCAGGCGGGCTTCAAGTTCGAGGGCATGTTCGAGCTGCGCGGAACGGCGGCCGAGGGCCATGCGCCCGAGGAGGTCGAGCAGGCCCTGTACGCAGAGATGGAGCGGCTGAAGACCGAGCCGGTGGACGAGCGCGAGCTGCAGAAGGTGAAGAACCAGAACGCGGCGTCCAACTTCCGGCAGCTGCAGGGCAACTTCTTCCTGATGTACTCGATGCTGATGCGCGAGGCGTACCGCGGCTGGGAGACCCTCAACACCGACCCGCCGCTCTACGACGCGGTGACCGCCGACGACATCATGCGGGTGGCCGGCACCTACTTCGAGCCCGAGAACCGGACGGTGGCCATCTACTACCGGGAGGAATCGGACGAGGCGCCGGACCCCCGCCTCGCGGGGCTCGACCCCGAGGAGCAGCAGCAGGTGCGCCAGATGGAGGCGATGATCGGCCAGTTGAACGCGGAGCAGCTCGGGCAGTTCATCGCGCAGTTCGAGCAGATGTCGTCGCAGACGCCGCCGGAGAACCAGGACATGGTCGCGGTGGTGCTGGACCTTCTGCGCGACCGGCTGGCCGCGACCGAGGAGGGCGGACGATGACGCGCGTCGACCAGAGACCGGCAGACCGTGCGGCCTGCTCCCGGGTCGGGAGGCCAGGGTTCGCGGCGTGCTCGACAACGACCCGTCTTCCGGGCTCGCGGGACGGTTCGCCGCCGACGGGGTCCCGCGGGCTTCGGGAGCGGCGCACGGCGTCGGCCCTGGCGGTGGTCGTTCTGCTGCTGGGGGCGACGGCGGCCGCCCAGCCGATTCCCGCGCATCCCTCCGAGCTGACCTACGAGCTGCTCGACTTCACCCCGCCGGTGTCGGCGGACCACCGGCACGAGCTTTCCAACGGCGTCGTCGTCTTCGTCGTCGAGGACCACGAGTTGCCGCTGGCGACGGTGGGGGTGACCGTCCGCACCGGGTCGTACCTGGACCCGCCGGACAAGATCGGCCTCGCCGGCCTCACCGGCAGCCAGATGCGGGCGGGCGGGACGACGACCATGAGCGCGGCCGACTTCGACGAGGAGGCCGCCTTCCTCGCCGCGCAGATCGGCAGCAACGTCGGCGCGACCTCGGGCGGGGCGAGCATGAACTGCCTGACCCGCGACCTCGACGCCTGCCTCGACCTCTTCTTCGACATGCTCCGGAACCCGCGCTTCGACGAGGACCGGCTGGCCCTCGCCAAGAGCCAGGCCCTGCAGCAACTGGAGCGGCGGAACGACGCGACCGCGAGCATCGAGCGGCGCGAGTGGGCGCGGCTGATGCGCGGCGACGCGCACTTCTCGACCCGGCCGCGGACGCGGGCCACCGTCGAGGCGATCACGCGCGACGACCTGGCGGCGTTCCACCGCGAGTACTACCATCCCGGCAACTTCCTCTTCACGGCGTCGGGGGACGTGGACACGGCCGGCATCCTCGCCGAGCTCGAGCGGCGGCTCGACGGCTGGGAGGCGGGCGCGAAAGCGGTCGCGGCGGTGCCGGCGCCGGAGTTCACGCCGTCGCCCGGCCTCTACCTCGTCGACAAGGACGACGTGAACCAGGGACGGGTCGCCATCGGCCATCTGGCGACCACCCGGGACAACCCCGACCGCTACAAGCTGCTGGTGATGAACGACATCCTCGGCGGCGGCGGTTTCAGCGCCCGGCTGCTGACCCGCGTCCGCTCCGACGAGGGGCTCGCCTACAGCGCCTTCTCGAGCTACGCGCTGGGCACCTACTACGACGGGGTGTTCCAGGCCGGGTTCCAGTCGCGCAGCGAGACGGTGGCGCGGGCGGCGGCGATCGTGCTCGAGGAGATCGAGCGCATCCGCACCGAGCCGGTCACCGACGAGGAGTTGCGGAACTCGATCGCGTACTTCGTGGAGACGTTCTCGCGGAACTTCTCGAGCGCGGCCTCGACGGCGGGCCTCTTCGCCCGGGACGAATACACGGGCCGCGACCCGTCGTATCTCGCCACCTACCGCGAGAACATCGCGGCGGTGACGGTCGACGACGTGCTCGACGCGGCTCGGCGCTACCTCGACCCCGAGGCCCTGGCCGTCCTCGTCGTCGGCGACCTCGAGGCGATTCTCGCCGGCGACCCCGACCGGCCGGAGTTCTCACTCGACGCGCTCCGCCCGGGGGAGGCGGTGCGCATTCCGCTGCCCGACCCGTTCACGATGGAGTATCCGGCACCCTGACTTGGCAGCCCGCGGTGGAACTCCCGCTGCATTCGAGCGGCGATGCATCCGGCCTGCGCTCGGCAAGCGTCGCCTTCGGCTCCGATGCCGCCCAGCCACGCCTGCCGGGCGTCTGCGCCGGGACCGCCGCAGACTCCAGCGGTGCACAACGCGGGGTTCCACCACGGGCTGCCGGGGCCGAGCGGCTATTCGCCGGTCTCGGCCCCAGGCAGGACGACCCGTTCGATCGTCAGGAGGCGCTGGTCGAGCTTTGCGAGGGCGATTTCGACGGCGTCGAGCCGGGCGTCGAACCGTTCCAGAGTGGCGCGAATGTCGCGCATGTCGGCTCGAACGTCGCTCATGTCGTCGCGCAGGTCGTCGATGCGGGCGTTCACGCCGCTGATCTGCGTCAGCAGCAGGCCGGCGAGCACGCCCCCGGTGCCGACGATCGTCGTGATGACGGCGATGCATGTCCCGATGGTCCACTTCGTGTCCGTGGACATCACACGTAGCATAGCGCATCACCCTCGCGCTCCGGTCGGCGCTGCTACTTGGCCGCTCGGAGATTGGGCGCGGCCGCCGTCGGCGCGGTCTTCGGCTCGGGGTCGGCGGCCAGATTGAGCGTCTTCCGCAGCCGGGCGTCGATCGACTCGAACACCGCGGCGTTCTCCTTCAGGAACTGCTTGACCCGCTCGCGCCCCTGCCCGAGGCGCTCGCCGTCGTAGGAGAACCACGTGCCGCTCTTCTCGACGAGGCGGTTGGCGACGGCGAGGTCGAGCAGGTCGCCCTCGCGCGAGACGCCCTCGCCGTACATCAGGTCGAACTCGGCGATGCGGAACGGCGGGGCCACCTTGTTCTTGACGACCTTGACCCGGGTGCGGCTGCCGACCACCTGGTCGCCGTCCTTGATGGCGCCGATGCGGCGGATGTCGACGCGGACCGACGAGTAGAACTTCAGGGCCCGCCCGCCGGTGGTGGTCTCGGGGTTGCCGAACATGACCCCGATCTTCTCGCGGAGCTGGTTGATGAAGACGAGGCAGGTGGACGACTTCGCGACCACCGCGGTGAGCTTGCGCAGGGCCTGCGACATCAGCCGCGCCTGCAGCCCGACCTGCGCCTCGCCCATCTCGCCGTCGATCTCCGCCCGCGGCACGAGGGCGGCGACCGAGTCGACGACCACGACGTCGGCGCCTCCGGACCGCACCAGCACCTCGACGATCTCGAGGGCCTGCTCGCCGTGGTCGGGCTGGGCCACGAGGAGGTTGTCGAGGTCGACCCCGAGCTTCTTGGTGTAGGTGGGGTCGAGGGCGTGCTCGGCGTCGACGAACGCGGCGGCGCCGCCCCGGCGCTGGGCCTGGGCGACGATCTGCAGGGTGAGGGTGGTCTTGCCCGACGCCTCGGGCCCGAAGATCTCGACGACGCGGCCGCGGGGGACCCCGCCGATGCCGAGGGCGTGGTCGATGCTGATCGATCCGGTCGAGATGTGGGGCACGGCGGTGACCGCGTCCTGCCCGAGCCGCATGATGGCGCCCTTGCCGAACTGCTTCTCGATCTGGCCCACCGCCATGTCGATGGCCTTGTCGCGCTCCCGCAGATTGCGTTGCTCGGGCATGGATACCTCGCGGATTTCGGCGTCAGCGCTCCGGAGGGTCCGGGGAGTGCCGGCGGACGCCGCGTGTCGATGGGGCCGGCGCTTCGACCCCCGCGGTATCGCGGCGAGGCCGGGACCGGAGTGTCACGGTTCGGCATTCTAGGACCGTACCAGGCTCGATGTCAAGCGAAAGTGTGAGGTCACATGTCGACTATCCATCGATGAATAAACATGTTATGGAATGGTCTGACTTTCGCTGTCGACAGTGGCGCGCGCAGGATACGGCATCCTGGAAGACGATTGCAGGTGCAGGATCTGCCATGCGCCGGGCGTTGCGGATCACGGGCGCCGGCGCGGCAGTTGTCGTGGGGTCGGGCCTGCGAGGCGCGCCGGCGCCGTCGGTCCGAGAGGCCGTTGTCGAGCCGGGTCGAAGCGCCGCGGCCCGGATGCGGCCGGCCGCTCCCGCGAGGCCGTCTGCGGCCGGTTTACAATGGCGCAGCCCTGTCGGGTGCGACGCAACGACCGAGGGGATGGGCCTGGTCGGAGGACCTGCGATCCCGGGTCGCTCGGGAATCCGCGCCGAATGGTGGGGGAGGGACTCGTGACAGACATCAGAAGCGCGGCGACGTTGCTCGTCGTCGTCGCGGTGCTTGCCGCCGCGGCGTGGCCGGCGGCGGCGCAGCCGGAGGCGGGGCGGCTCACCCTCGAGGTCACCCCGGCCCGGTTGACGCTCGCGGTCGGGGAGACGGCCACGCTGGCCGCCACCGTGCGGGACGGAGACGGCGCCGTGGTGGACGGCGCGACGGTCGTCTACTTCTCCCGCGCGAGGCGCAGCGTCGCGGTGACGCGCGGCGGTGAGGTCGAGGCGTACCGGCCCGGCGAGTTCACCCTCGTGGCCCTCGTGCCCGCCGATCCGCGAAGCCGCGACCGGCGTCCCGAGGCGCGGGTGCGGGTCGAGGTGCCGGTGACGGTGCCGCCCCCGGCCGCGGCGCGGGTGGCGTTCGTCGACCCGCCGCCCAAGTACTACGTCGGCACGCGGCCGCGGGTGGCCGTCGAGGTCGTCGACCTCGTCGGCGCGGTGCGGACGGACGTCCCGGTGTCGTTCGCGTCGAGCGACGCCGCCGTGGCCGAGGTCGACGGCTTCGGGTTCCTGACCCTGCACGCGCCCGGCGAGGTGGAGATCACCGCGACGGCCGAGGACGTCGGCGCCCGCCTCGCCATCGAGGTCGAGACCAGCCCCGTGACCTCGCTCGAGCTGCGGGCGAGCGCCCCGACCGCGTCGACCGGGGACGTCGTGCGGTTCACGGCCACCGCCAAGGACGCGCGGGGGCTGCCGGTGCGGGGCGTGCCGGTGCGGTTCGCGGTGGGCGGCGAGACCGCGCCGACGATCATCGCGGCCGGCGCCGCCGCCCACATCGCCGACGACGGACGCTTCGTGGCCGAGCGTTCCGGGACCTACACCGTGGTCGCCGCCACCGGCCGCCACTCGGCGTCGGCCACCATCTCCATCGGCTCTCGGGACGTGCGCCGCGATATCGACGTGGTCGGTCGCGGGCGGGTACTCGACCGGCACACCTCCGACCTGTGGATCTGGGAGGGGACCGACGGCCGGGACTACGCCATCACCGGGACCTGGGGCTCGGATGGCCGCTCGTACATCTGGGACGTCACGGACCCCGCGAACATCGAGCGGCTGCACGAGGTGAACGTCGACGCCCGCACCGTCAACGACGTCAAGGTGTCGGAGGACGGCGACATCGCGGTGATCAGCCGCGAGGGGGCCTCGAACCGCAGGAACGGCATCGTCGTCCTCGGCGTGGGCAACCCGCGCGAGGGGGTGCCGATCCTGTCCGAGTTCACCGACCAGCTCACCGGCGGGGTGCACAACGTGTTCATCTCCGAGGACCACGTCTTCGCCCTGAGCGCCGGTCGCCGCTACGACGTCATCAGCCTCGAGGACCCCCGCAACCCGCAACGCGTGGGACGGTTCGAGCTGGACACCCCCGGCCACAGCATCCACGACGTCTGGGTCAGCGACGGGGTCGCGTTCTCGTCGAACTGGACGGACGGCGTGGTCGCCGTCGACGTCGGCGGCGGCGGCCGCGGCGGGACGCCCGAGCAGCCGGTCGAGCTGGGCCGCTACGCGTACCCCAGCGGCTGGAACCACTCCGCCTTTCCCTACCGCAGCCAGTCCACCGGCAGGTTCTACCTGTTCGCGGGCGACGAGTCGTTCCCCTACGGCGGCTACAGCCCGACGCGCGGCGGGGCCCCCTCGCGCGCGGCGGGGTGGATTCACGTCATCGACTGGAGCGACTGGGACAATCCGCAAGAGGTGGCGCGTTACCAGGTGCCGGAGGCGGGCTCGCACAACTTCTGGGTCGAGAACGACGTCCTCTACGCCGCCTTCTACAACGGGGGCCTCCGGGTCGTCGACGTCTCCGGCGAGCTGATGGGCGACCTGTACCGGCAGGGCCGCGAGATCGCGATGTTCGAGCCGGCGGATCCGGACGGCTACATCGCCAACGCCCCGATGGTGTGGGGGCCGCAGCCCTACAAGGGGCACATCTTCTTCACCGACTGGAACACGGGGCTCTGGGCGGTGAAGCTGCAGGAGCGAACCGGGGCGGGGCGCATCATCGGCGAACCGCGGTAGCGGCGCTCGGAGGTATCGGGGAATGACGTATACACGCCGATCCGGCGGCGCGGCGGCGCTGGCGGGGATCCTGGCCTGCGCGGCTCCGGCGGCGTCCACGGAACAGGAGGCCCCGGCGAGGAGCTACTACGTCTACGTGGCGGCGGAGTCGGACGACGAGGTGGCCGTCGTCCGCTATGGGCCGGGGGGCGCCGAGGTGGTGAAGACGGTGACCGTCGGCAGCTACCCGGCCGAGATCGAAGGGCCGCACGGGATCAACGTCGACCCCGACGGGCGCCACTGGTACGTCTCGATCGCCCACGGGTTCCCCTACGGCAGCGTGCACAAGTACGAGACCGGCACCGACGCCTGGGTCGGCGACGTCACCCTCGGCCTGTTCCCCGCGACCCTCGACGTGTCGGCGGCCACCGGGCTGCTCTTCGCGGTGAATTTCAATCTGCACGGCCCGTTGGAGCCCAGCAGCATCTCGGTGGTGGAGGTCGACACGATGAGCGAGGTCGCCCGCGTCGACACCGGCGTCAGGCCCCACGGCGGGCGCCTCGGCCGGGACGGCTCGACCTTCTACTCGGTCAACATGATGGACTTCGAGCTCGTGGAGCTCGACGCGTTCACCTTCGAGATCACCCGCCGGCTCCCGCTCGGCGAGGGCGTCATGCCGACCTGGGTCACGCGTCCCACCCCGGACGGCAAGGTCTACGTGACCGGCAACAACGTCGCCCGGATCTTCGAGATCGACCTGGATGACTGGCGCATCGAGCGGACCTTCGAGACCGGGGCCGGCCCCTACAACATCGACGTCAGCCCCGACGGCGCGCGCATGGTCGCCACCTACAAGAACGGCGACGCCGTCGGGTTCTGGGACCTCGAGAGCGGGGAGGAGACCGCCCGGACGCCCACCAGCCGCACCATTCCCCACGGCGTGGTGGTGACCCCGGACGCCGAGCTCGCGTTCGTCACCCTGGAGGGCGTGGGGGCCGACCCCGGCACCGTGGAGATCTACCGGATGGCCACCGGCGAGCGGGTCGGCGCCGTCGACGTCGGCAAGCAGGCCGGGGGCATCGCCTTCTGGAAGGAGGAGGACCAGGGGTCCGCCCCGTAGCTCGCTCGCGCCGCTCCGGGGGGCCGCCCCGGCCGCCGTCAGCGCTCGACGGCGAGGGCCACGCCGTTGCCGCCCCCGAGGCAGAGGGTCGCCACGCCCCGCTTGGCGTTTCGGTTCCGCATGGCGTAGAGCAGCGTCGTCAGGATGCGGGCTCCGCTCGCCCCGATGGGGTGGCCGAGGGCGACCGCCCCGCCGTTGACGTTGACCTTCGCGGGGTCGACGCCCAGCTCGCGGATGACGGCGAGGGCCTGGGCCGAGAACGCCTCGTTGAGCTCCATGAGGTCGACGTCGTCCATCGACCAGCCGACCTTCGCCAGCAGCTTGCGGACGGCCTCGACCGGGGTCATCAGCAGCCACTTCGGCGCGAGCCCGCTCACCGCCTGCCCGACCACCCGGGCCATCGGGGTCAGGCCGAGCGACTCGGCCCGGTCGGCGGCCATGACGACGACGGCGGCGGCGCCGTCGTTCACCCCCGGGGCGTTCCCCGCGGTCACCGTGCCGCCCTCCTTCTTGAAGGCCGGGCGCAACCGGCCGAGGGCCTCGGCGCTGGTGTCGGGCCGCACCGGCTCGTCGTACTCGAGCCGGACGGGGTCGCCGCGGCGCTGCGGGATCTCGACGGGCAGCAGCTCGTCCTTGAACCAGCACTCGCGGATGGCCCTCGCCGCCTTGTGGTGGCTCGCGGCCGCGAAGGCGTCCTGGTCGTCGCGCGAGACGCCGTAGCGCTCGACCACCGCCTCGCAGGCGATGCCCATCCCCTGGTTCTCGAGCGAGCACCAGAGCCCGTCGTGGAGCATCGAGTCGAGGACCTCGGCGTTGCCCATGCGCATGCCCTCGCGCGCCCGCGTGAGCATGTAGGGGCAGTTGCTCATCGACTCCATGCCCCCGGCCACCGCGACGTCGATGTCTCCCGTCGCGATGCCCTGGGAGGCGAGCATCACCGCCTTGAGGCCCGACCCGCACACCTTGTTGATGGTCAGGGCCCCGACGTGGTCGGGGAGCCCGCCCCGGATGGCCGCCTGCCGGGCCGGGGCCTGGCCGGCTCCGGCGGACACCACGTTGCCCATGATGCACTCGTCGACCAGCTCGGCCTCGATGCCGGCGCGGGCGACCGCCTCGCGGACCACCCGGGCGCCCAGGTCGGTGACCGGCAGGCTCTTGAGGGCGCCGAGGAACTTACCGGTGGGCAGGCGCACGGCGCTGACGATGACCGACTCTCGCATGAGACTGTCTCTCCTCCGCGGTGGCGCGGCTCGATGTTCCGATCTCGATTCGGTTCACGACCCCGTCGCCGAGCAACCGGTTCAGCCTGGCCGCGACGAGGGGGCGCGACCGGTGGAGCTCGCGGGTCCAGCTCGGGTCGGCGGCCCTTACCTTCAGCGTGCCCTCGGGATCGAGCGCGACCGTCGTGACCCGGTGGATGGCCGGTCCGACGGCGGCGCTCCAGGCCAGGGAGACCTTGCCGGGCGACAGCGGCTGGTCGCGGAGCAACGCCCCGACGGCGGCGGTCGTGCTCCGCCCCGCCGCCGTCATCGGTCCGCTCTTCCCGCCGCGATGGCCTCCCCGCATCCGGTTAACTGTAATGTAACATCCGGCTTCAATGCGACTGGTGCTCGCGTCCCGCTCGCCGCGCCGGGCGGAGCTGCTGACCCGCGCCGGCTACCGCTTCGAGGTCGCGCCGGCCGACATCGACGAGCGGCGGCGCGACGGCGAAGCGCCGGCCCGGCTCGTGCGTCGTCTGGCCTGGCGGAAGGCCGCCGCAGTGGCCGCTCGCCATCCCGGGGCCGTCGTCCTCGGGGCGGACACGGTGGTCGTGGTCGACGACGACGTCGTCCTGGGCAAGCCGCACGGCGACGCCGACGCCGCTCGCATGCTCCGGCGGCTGTCCGGCCGCACCCACGAGGTGCTGACCGGGGTCGCGCTTCGCGCGCCCCATCGGCGCCGTGCCGGCGTGCAGTCAACCCGCGTGGTCTTTCGGTCGCTGAGCCGTGCGCAAATCGCGTGGTACGTCGCCAGCGGCGAGCCGCTCGACAAGGCCGGCGGATATGCGATCCAGGGGCTGGCGTCGCGGTTCGTCGCCCGCATCGAGGGCTCCCATGCCAACGTCGTCGGGCTACCCGTCGAGTTCGTCGCCGGTCTGCTGGACGAGCTGGGGGTGCGGTGCGACGGTGCGTAGCACGCGGCGGGAACGCCGTCCCGAGCGGGCGCGGACCGTTGACCGGCCGGGCGTAGTCACGGTATCCTTCGACATATCCGACGAATCCGGTTTGGCGCGAGAAGAAGTGTTCGGGGTTTCGCGCCAGAGGATGGAGCGCCATGGCAGCGAGGATCGCAAAGAGGCCGGTCGACACTGTGAAGAAGCTGGCTGACGGGAACACCATCGAAGCAGCGTTCAAGAAGACCGCAGGCAGCTCGAGCACACAGGCCGGGACCATCAAGCGGCCGGCCAAGACCGTGAAGATGATCGTGACGACCCTGGTCCTGTCCGCCGCGTTCGGCGGGCTGCTCTGGGGCACGCTCGCCGAGGGCACCGAGTACTACATGCACGTCGACGAGGTCCTGGCCGAGCCCGACGCGTGGTACGGCAAGAACCTGCAGGTCCACGGATACGTCGTGCCGGGGTCCCGGCTCGTCAAGCCGAACACCCTGGAGTACCGGTTCAAGGTCGAGAACAACGGCGCCGTGATCGACGCCGAGTACACGGGCATCGTTCCCGACACCTTCCAGGACGGCTCGGAGGTGGTCATCTCGGGGCAGCTCTCGCCCCACGGCTTCTCGGTGAAGCCGAACGGGGTGATGGCCAAGTGCCCGTCCAAGTACGAGCCCAAGCCCACCCTGGGCGCGGCGGCGTCGAGCTACTAGAGCTCCTCCGGCCGGCGTTCCGGACGGGAGCCGGGGCCGTCGCTCCGGATGAGGTTCGCGGATCGGGCGTACCCCGCACAGGGTGACCGCGCCCGGTCCGTGTCGGGCTTTCGAACACTCCTCAGCGAGGACTCATCACGATGGCATCCCTGGGCTCGTTCACCCTCCTGGCCGCCTTCGTCGTCTGCACCTACGCCGCCGTCGTCTCCGTGGCGGGGGCGCGGCGCCGCTCGACGCGGCTGATCGAGAGCGGCATCGGCGCCTCGTACCTCGTCACCGCCCTGATGCTCCTGGCGTCGGCCGTCATCGTCCACGCCTTCATCACCGAGGACTACTCGATCCGCTACGTCGACCAGTACTCCGACTCGGCCCAGCCGTTGTTCTACCAGTTCACGTCGTACTGGGGCGGGCTCGACGGGTCGATCATGTTCTGGGTGACCCTGCTCGCCGCCTTCGGGTCGGCCGCCGTCTACTCGAACCGGGAGCGGCAGCGCGAGTTGATCCCCTACGTCGTCGCGGTCATCGCGGTCGTGCAGATGTTCTTCCTGTTCGTGATGATCGTGCACAAGAACCCGTTCGCGACCTACCTGACGCAGGCGCCGCTCGACGGGCGGGGGCTGAACCCGCTGCTCCAGAACCCCTACATGGCGATTCACCCGCCGTCGCTCTACACGGGCTTCGTCGGGATGACGATTCCGTTCGCCTTCGGGATCGCGGCGCTGATCACCGGGCACCTCGACGACTCGTGGCTGCGGGCGGTGCGCCGGTGGACGATGATGTCGTGGCTCTTCCTGTCGCTGGGCCTGACCCTGGGCATGATCTGGGCCTACGAGGAGCTGGGATGGGGCGGCTACTGGGGCTGGGACCCGGTCGAGAACGCGGGCCTGCTGCCGTGGTTCACGGCCACCGCGTTCCTCCACTCGGTGATGGTGCAGGAGCGGCGCAGCATGCTCCGCGTCTGGAACATGACGCTCGTCATCTTGACGTTCTTCCTCACCATCTTCGGGACGTTCATGACCCGGTCGGGCATCGTGCAGTCGGTGCACGCGTTCGGCCAGGACATCGCGCTGGCGTGGATGTTCACGGTCTTCATGATCGTGCTCCTCGTCTTCAGCTTCGGCCTCGTCATCTACCGGATGCCGCTCCTGCGGGCCCGGAACGAGCTCGAGTCGTGGGTGTCGCGCGAGGCCGCGTTCCTCGTGAACAACTGGATCCTGCTGTTCTCGGCCGTCTTCGTGCTGTTCGCGACGATGTTCCCGACCCTGAGCGAGGCGGTCACGGGGATGCGGCTGACGGTGGGGCCGCCGTTCTTCACGAAGTGGATGCTGCCGATCGGGCTCATCCTGCTGACCCTGACCGGCATCGGGCCTCTGCTCGCATGGCGGCGCTCGTCGCCCTCGAACCTGCTCTACCAGTTCACGTGGCCGGTCGTGCTCGCGCTGGCGACCGGCGCCGGCCTGTACGCCCTCGGCTTCCGGGTCTGGGTTTCCGGGGTCTGCTTCGCCCTGTGCGCGTTCGTGGTCGGGACCATCGGGCAGGAGTTCGTCCGCGGGGCGGCGGTGCGGCGGGAGGCGACGGGGACCGACCTGCTGACCGCGATGATCGGGCTCGTGGCGCGGTCGCGTCGCCGCTACGGCGGCTACGTCGTGCACGTGGGCATCGTGCTGATGTTCCTGGGCTTCGCGGGGGCCGGGTACAAGCTCGACTCGCAGGTGCTGCTGCGGCCCGGAGACGCGCACGAGCTGGGTCCGTACACCGTGCGCTACGACCGGCTGAGCCAGAACACCGACACGCAGAAGCAGATGATCACCGCCCACATGACGGTGCTCGAGGACGGCGAGGTCCTCGGCGAGCTGTACCCGGCGCGGTGGTTCTTCTTCAAGCACGAGACGGAGCCGACCACCGAGGTGGCGATGCGGCGGACGATCGCCGACGACCTCTACGTCGTGCTCGCCGGCTACGAGCTGAGCGACCAGGCCGCGAGCTTCCAGATCACCGTCAACCCGCTCGTGAACTGGATCTGGTTCGGCTTCACGGTGCTGGCCCTCGGCACGGGCATCGCCCTGCTGCCGGAGAGCGCCTTCGCCTACGCGGGGGCGACGGTGCCGCAGGGGGCGGCCACCGCGTCGACGGCGACGACAGCCCTGCTCGCGTTCGGGCTGACGGCGCTGGCGGCGGCCGGCGCGGGAGCCCAGCCGGCCCAGCTCGAGGGCGCGCTGCAGGACGCCAACGTCCCCGCGAGCGCGCTCGAGCTCGATCTGCAGCGATCTCTCGTCTGCATGTGCGGCAGCCCCGGGTGCGGCAAGAAGATACTCGCCGAGTGCACGTGCGCCGAAGCCTCCGTCACCCGCGAGGAGCTCAGGAACCTCGTCGCGGAGGGGCTGACCCGCGACGAGGTGCTGCGCTTCTACATCGACAAGCACCAGAGCCAGGAGGCGCTGGCCGCGCCTCTCGACGAGGGGTTCAACCGCCTCGCCTGGCTCTTCCCTTACTTCCTGGCCGCGACCGGCGCGGTGGCGCTGGGCGCCGCCCTGGTGCGCTGGACGCGTCCCGGCCAGGAGGCGCCCCCGGCGGACGACGGTCGCCCCGGCGAGGAGCGCGACCTTCTCGAGGCCCGTCTGGACGACGAGTTGCGGGATCTCGACTGACTCCATGAAGCGGGCTGTCGACACCTCCTCCTTCCGCCCCTGGCACCTGTTCGTGCTCGCCGCGCTGGTGGCGGCGACGGCGGCCATCCTCGTCGCGAGGCCGTCGGACCCGGTCGGGGCGATCCTGCTGACACTGGCCATCGGCGCCGCCGGATTCGTGGGGCTGATGATCTACCGGGCGATCATGCCCTTGACGCAGAGCACGTTCCCCGAGACGACGGTGATGGTCGGCACGCGGAGCCGCGCCGCGGTCGAGCGGGAGAAGACCCTCGTGCTGCGGTCCATCAAGGAGCTCGAGTTCGACCGGGCGATGGGCAAGGTGTCGGAGGCCGACTTCGAGGAGATGGGGCACCGGCTGCGGGCGCGGGCGATCCGCCTCATGAAGCAGCTCGACGTCGAGGCGGTCGACTTCCTCGCGGTCATCGAGCGCGAGCTGGAGGAGCGGTTGGGCCGGTCCGCCGAGCCGGCCGCGGCCGCCGCCGGCGTCGCGAAGCGGAACTGCGTCGGCTGCGGGACCGTCAACGACGGGGACGCCCGCTTCTGCAAGGCATGCGGCGCGACGCTGTCGGGAGCGGTGGCGTGAACGGGGGCGCCTGCGATGTTCGGGCCGCCCGGGGCGGCGGGGAGAACCGACCCCGCGGACCGGGAGCCCGTGCAGCGAGACCGCGCGCGGGGCAGGTGCCGAAGCCGGTCGGCGCCGGCGTGCTGCTGCTTTGCCTCGCCGCGTCGGCGCTGGCCCAGCCGGACCCGCGGCAGATGTCGGGGATTCCGCGGCCCGACCCCAACCTGTCGGACGGGTCGATCACGGTGCGCGTCATCCGCGGGAGCTTCGCGAACAACGTGGACGGACAGGCGGTCGAGCTGCGGGCCGGCGACCGCGTGTCGACGGCGGAGACCGACGGGGAGGGCCGGGCGACGTTCCTGACCCTGAACCCGGGCGAGCAGGTGACGGTGGCCACCGAGCTCGACGGGGTCGAGCTCGAGTCGCTGCCGTTCGCGACGCCCGGCCGGGGCGGGGTCGCGGTCCTCCTGGTCGGGGCGTCGGGCGACCCCGGCGCAGCCGACGCCCGTCCCGCGGCGCGGCCGGGGCGGGTGACCCTGAGCCAGGAGTCGCGCATCCACATCGAGCTCGGCGAAGAGCAGATCGAGTTGTACTACCTGCTCGACGTGTTCAACCAGTCGCCCTGGCCGGTCGAGCCCGATCCGCCGTTCGAGTTCCGGCTGCCGCCCGGCGCCCAGGGCGGCTCCGTGATGTCGGGGTCGACGCCGCGGACCCTCGTCGACGGCCCGCGGGTGTGGGTGCAGGGGGCCTTCGAGCCGGGGGTCACCCCGGTGCAGGTGGGGAGCATCGTGCCCTACTCGGGCGACGGCCTCGCGCTGTCGCAGGTCTTTCCCGCGGACTTCGAGCAACTGCTCGTCTTCGTCGAGCACTGGGGCGCGGTGGACGTGGCGTCGGACCAGATCGAGCGGCGGGGAGAGATGAGCGCTGAACAGACGGGCCTGTCGCCGCTGATCTGGGGCGCCGGCCGGCGGGTGCCGGCGGGACAGCCGGTGCTCCTGGAGCTGAGCGGCCTGCCCCATCACAGCGGCTGGCCCCGCATCGTCACCCTGGCCTTGTCCGCGCTCATCGTCGCCATCGGCATCGTGGGCTCGGTGGGGGGCGGCGGCGAGGGGGAACCGGATCGGCGCGAGGCCCTCGAACGCCGCCGCGAGAAGCTGTTCACCGAGCTCGTCAAGGTGGAGCGGCAGCATCGACAGGGCCGGATCAAGGCCACGCGGTACGGGACGCGGCGCGGCGAGCTCGTCGACCAGCTCCAGAACGTGCTGCGGGAGCTGGACGATCTTCTGGCGGTCGGCACCGCGCCGGTTGCTTCAGGTCAGGCGCCCGCGTGATCGCAGGGCGCGGGTCTCGATGGTGACTCGCAGGCTGAGAGCTCGCCGTGAAGCCCCGCGTTGCGTCGCGCCCGGGGGGCGCCGGCGGATCGGCGGGGCGCCGAAGGCCCGGCCGGTCGAGTGCAGCGGGTCCGTTCGCCGCGGGCTCCCAAGGGCTCGCGGAGGGTCGCGGCCGCGGGTCGGGGCCTCCGCGCCGGGACCGGCCGGGTGCTGAGAGCCGGGTGCCGATTCCCAACCCCGTCGACTTCGATCGCATCGCCGTCGCCGGCGTGTCCCGTCACTTCGGGCGCCGCCGCGCCCTGTCCCGGGTGACATTCGACTGCGCCGCCGGCCAGATCGTGGGGCTGCTCGGCCCGAACGGCGCCGGCAAGTCGACCCTGCTGTCGGTGCTCGCGACCCTCGCCGCGCCTTCGGCGGGAACGGTGCGCTACGGCGCTTCGACGGCGGTCGAGGCGGGCGCGGCCCTCCGCGCGCACATCGGTTTCCTCTCCCACGACCTGCAGCTCTATCCGGAGCTCTCGGCCCGCGAGAACCTGGAGTTCTGCGCGGGCCTCCACGGCCTCGACGATCCCCGGCGCGCCGCGTCGGAGGCGCTGGTCCGGGCCGGCCTCGACGACCGCGCCGACGACGTGGTCGAGGGTTTCTCGCGCGGCATGCGCCAGCGGCTGGCCCTGGAGCGCGCGTTGCTGCACGACCCGCGACTGGCCCTGTTCGACGAGCCCTTCACGGGGCTCGACGAGGCGTCGTGCGGCCGGCTCGTGGTGCGGCTCGAAGGCCTGCGGGCGGAGCGGCGCATCGTCGTGCTCGCCACCCACGACCTCGACATCGTCGACGGCCTCCTCGACGTGGCGCTCCTGCTGCGGGCGGGCCGGTTGCGGCCCCTCGGGGGCGAGGGGACGCTGCGCGAGCGGTACCGGGCCGCCGTCGCGGCGGGGGGCGCGCGATGAGGGAGTTCCTGCGGGTGGCGTGGCTCGTCGTCCGCAAGGACCTGCGGGTCGAGTCGCGCAGCCGCGAGCTGCTGTTCACGACCGTCTTCTTCGCGATCTCCTGCGTGCTGGTGTTCTCGTTCGGCTTCGTCCGGGCCGGCCGCGCGGTGGAGGGGGCGGCGGCGGGCATCCTCTGGATCGCCATCGCCTTCTCGGGCACGCTGGCCCTCGGCCGCGCCTTCGAGCGCGAGCGCTATCACGACGCCCTGCGCGGCCTGCTGCTCGCGCCGGTCGCGCGCCCCGCCATCTATGTCGGCAAGCTGGCCGGCCTGCTGCTGCTGCTGGCGGTGGTGGAGGCGATCGTGACGGTCATGGTCGCGTTCCTGTTCGAGGCCCCGCTGTTCCGCCATCCGGTTCGGCTCTTCGCGCTGCTGTCGCTCGGCACCCTCGGGTTCGCGAGCGTGGGAACCCTGTTCTCGGCGATGCTCGTGCGCGCGCGGAGCCGCGCCGTCCTGCTGCCGGTGCTGCTGTACCCGGTCACCATCCCGGTCCTGATCATGGGGGTCAGCGGCACCGCGGTGCTGATCGATCCGGAGCCGAACCTCGCGATGGCGCGCCTCTGGATCGGCCTGCTGTTCTTCTTCGACGCGGTGTTCCTGACCCTCGCGCTATGGACATTCGAGCCGGTCATGACAGAATGACACCGATGAACCGACGCCTCTTTCCCGTGTTCGCGGGCCTGTCGGCCTTCTTCCTCGTGACCGCGCCCATCGTCATCATCCGCGCGCCCTACGAATCGACGATGGGGCTGGTCCAGAAGATCTTCTACTTCCACTTCCCGGCGTGGATGGCGATGTTCCTCGCCGTCTTCGTGCTCGGCATCTCCAGCGTGCAGTACCTCTTCCGCCGGAAGCCGTCGGCCGACCGCCTCGCCGTCGCGGCGGCCGAGCTGGCGGTGGTCTTCGGGCTGATGGGGCTCATCACCGGGCCGCTGTGGGGGATCAAGGCGTGGGGCGTGTGGTGGCAATGGGACGCCCGGTTGACGATGGCGGTGATTCTGGAGCTGATTCTGGTGGCGTATCTGCTCCTGCGCCAGTACGGCGGGGCCGGCTCGGACCGCCTCGCGGCGGGAGTCGGCATCTTCGCCATGGCCAACGTACCGTTCCTCTACGTCTCGACCGAGATCTGGCGCACGGTGCATCCCCGCACCTCGGTGGTGCCCACGCTTCCCGTCGATTTCGGCCTGCCGCTCTGGTGGTCTTTCGCGGGGTTCATCGTGCTGTGCATGGCGCTGCTCGCGGCCCGGGCCCGGCTGGAGGAGCAGCGGGCGGCGCTCGATCGTCTCTACCTGGCGCTGGAGGAGGACTAGTGGGGATTCTGCGTCTGCGCGGCGCGTCGCGGCGGGCCGCGCCCCGGTGGGGCATGCCCCGTGTGCTGGTGCTGGGACTGCTCGTCGCCCTGTCGGCGGGCATGGCGGCGCTCGATGCCGCCCAGCCCGCCACGACCGCGGCCCAGGACGGCTTCGTGCCGATGGACGACATACCGCCGGAGGACCAGATGCCGGCGGCGCCGCTCGTGGCCGGCGCCTACGCCGTCGTCTGGGCCCTCGCCGTCGGCTACCTGTGGACGATCTGGCAGCGGCTGGGCACCGTCGAGGCCGAGCTCGCCGACGTGACCCGCCGCATCGGAGACCGGGACGAGGCCTGATCGCCCCGGTTCCCTTCGCAATGCCCGCCGGACACTTCGTCTACATCCCCGCCGTCCTGCTGCTGGGGCTGGTGGTCGGCTGGATCCTCGGGTCCCGCGCCGCCGCGGACGCCTATGCGGCGGAGCTGCGGCGGCGCGAGGAGCGCGCCGCCCGGAAGAAGGCCCGGGAGGCCTGACCCCGCGCCTCCCGCGGCGCAGACCGCTAATCTAGCGACCCAGGCCGAGCCGGAACGCGAGGCTCTCGGGGAGTCCCACCTCGGTGATGCGCTGTTGCGCGAGGTCGATGCGATAGGGCACGCGCCGGAGCTCGATGCTCGGCTTCGTGGAATCGTAGACCGCGTAGGACGCTCGCGAGTCGGTGTCGCGCGGCTGCCCCACCGACCCCGGGTTGACGAGGTAGCGCCACTTCTTGTCCACGTTGATGACGGTCGTCTCGGGGCCGCCGGGTATGGGGTGGGTGGTCGCCACGTCCGATCCCCGTTGCACGTAGGCCACCGGCACATGGGTGTGGCCGAAGAAGCAGATGGGGCGCCGGGATGCCTCGAAGGCCCGGGCCGCGTCCTCTTCGTCGGCGATGCAGGTTTCCTCGTCCGACGGGGTGCCGTGGCACACCTCTATCTCGCGGTTCACCCGCTTCGGTCCCGCCGGCAGCGCCGCCACCCGTTCCCGGTTCTCGGGGGTGAGCGCCTTGTGGGTCCAGCGCGCCGCCTCCGACGCGACGCGGCGGAAGTCGTCGGGCTCCGTCACCCCGGTCGAGACCTTGTCGTGATTCCCCCGGATGACGACGACCGGCTCGAGCTGGAAGATGCGCTCGACGACCTCGTTCGGGTTCGCTCCGTAGCCGACGAGGTCGCCCAGCACCAGCAGGCGGTCGTAGGACTCGGGCGGCGAGCGGGCGAGTACCGCGTCGAGGGCGTCGATGTTGCCGTGAATGTCGCTGAGAATCAGGAACCGCATCGGGAAACGGCCTCACCACACGTGCCGCGGACGCGCGCCTCGTCGGTCGGGCGCGACGCGCGGCCTCGCCGCCGGATGCCGGACACCGAGCCGGTCGGCTACACGTTCAGCCGGTCGATGATCCGCTCGACGATCTCGCCGACCGACGCCGCTCCGGCGTCGAGGCGGAGATGAGCGCGCCGATAGGCGGTCTGCCGGTCGCGGAAGAGCCGCATCATGCCGGCGCGATCGGCGGCCAGCGGTCGTCGTCCGTCGTTCGGCAGACGCTCGATGATCCGTGTCAAGGATACATCAAGCCAGATCGAGACGCCGTCCCGATCGATGAGAGAGCGGTTGGCCGGGTCCACGTAGGTGCCCCCGCCGGTCGCGACGACCGCGTGCCGCATCGGGACCTGGGCGGCCAGGACCGCCCGTTCCACCCGGCGGAAGTAGCTCTCCCCGCGCCGCGAGAAGATGTCGGCGACGGTCATGCGCTCGCGCCGCTCGATCAGGTCGTCGATGTCCTCGACGCGCCAACCGAGCTTCGTTCCGAGCCCGCTGGCGACGCTGCTCTTGCCGGCGCCCATGAACCCGACGAGGTAGATTTTGTCAGCTCGCATCGGCCGGCGCGGCTTCCGGCTGGAAACGGGTCTCGGGCTGCTATGCGGGGACGCAGATGGACGCCAGGACGTCGAAGAAGCCGGGGTAGGACACGTCCACCGCCTCGGCGTTGAGGATTCGGCTCGGCTGCCGGGCGCCGAGGGCGGCGACCGCGAACGCCATCGCGAGCCGGTGGTCGCCGGCCCCGTCCGCCTCGCCGCCCCGAAGCGGCCGGGCGCCGGCCACGTGGAAGCCGTCCGCCATCTCCTCGACGTGTCCTCCGAGCGCGCGCAGGCCGTCGGCCAGCGCGCTGATGCGGTCGCTCTCCTTGTGCCGCAGCTCGCCGGCGCCGGTCACCCGCAATTCTCCGCCATGCGTGGCCAGCGCGGCCAGCACCGGCAGCTCGTCGATGAGTCCCGGCACGTCGGCGGGCCCCACTGCCAGCGCGCGGTTGCCTCCGTGGCGGACCCTGATGGAGCCCCGCCGCTCGCCGGTGTCCTCGACGACCCGCAGCAGGTCCACGACCGCTCCCGCCCGTTCGAGCCAGGCGAGGATGCCGGTGCGGGTGGGATTGAGCCCCACGTCCTCGAGGGTGACGTCCGAGCCGGGGAGGGCGGCGGCGGCGGTCGCCCAGAACGCGGCCGACGACAGGTCGCCGGGCACCGTCAGGCCGGCCGCTCGCGGGCGCTGTCCGCCGCGCAGGGCGACGCCGCCGTCGACGGGGCGCAGCTCGACGCCGAACATCGGCAGAGCCAGCTCCGTATGGTTCCGGGTGGCCGCGGTCTCCCTCACCGTGGTGTCGCCCGACGCGTGGAGCCCGGCCAGGAGCACCGCGCTCTTGACCTGGGCGCTCGGGACCGGCGGGGTGTAGTCGATGCCCGCGAGCCGCGAGCCGGCTATGGTGAGGGGCGGGCGGTCCCCGTCTCCCGTCAACCGCGCCCCCATCAGCGAGAGGGGATCGATGATCCGGCGCATCGGCCGGCGGCGGAGCGAGCCGTCCCCCGTGATGACGCTGGTGAACCGATGGCCGGCGAGGGCGCCCGAGAGCAGCCTGAGGGTGGTGCCGGAGTTGCCGGCATCCAGGGGCCCCGCCGGCGGTCCGAGGCCGCCGACGCCGCGGCCGTCGATGGTCACGACCGGCCGGCCGGTCGCCCCGCCGGTCGACCGGGGCTCATCCACGCGGACGCCGAGCGCGCGGAGGCACGCCAGGGTGGAGGCGCAGTCGGCCCCCGGCGCGTAGCCGTCGATGGTCGATCGGCCCTCCGCCAGCGCCGCGAGCAGCGCGTAGCGGTGCGAGATGGACTTGTCACCGGGTACCGGGACGCGGCCGCGGACGCGGGCGGCGGGATGCACGACGACGGACGACATCGCCAGCACTATATCAGGGGGGCGCGGCGGAGAGGTTCGCGGCGGGCCCGCGGCGGCTCTTGCGCCAGGCGGGGAGCGACAGTATGTTACGCATTTGCATGGCCGCGCCCGATGCCGGGAGCGGGGCCGAGGCCGGCGTTTCCCGCCCCGGGCCATGGGTGGCCGGCGTCCCGGGCCCGCGCCGCGGAGACCGGGGGGGAGCCGTTCATCCCGACCGAGACACAGCCGCATGACCAGCGACCCTGTCGTTCGCCTGACGTTCCGCAGTCACTTCGACATGCTGGACTTCGTCCAGGTCGTCAGCGACGAGCTGGGGAAGATCATCGGTTTCGACGGCGACTCGATTCACTGGATCGGGGTGGCGGTCCGCGAATCGGTGATCAACGCCATCAAGCACGGCAACCAGGACATCGAGGACAAGCTGGTCACCGTCGAGTTCGGGCTGGCGCCCCCGTCCGACCCGAAGCGACTGACGGTGCGGGTCGTCGATCAGGGCGACGGCTTCGACCCCGTCGAGATCGGCGATCCCCTGGCCCCCGAGAACCTGCTGAAGTCGAGCGGCCGGGGCGTCTTCTTCATGCGCAGCCTCATGGACGACGTGCGCATCCGGCGGGCGCCGGAGGGGGGCATGGAGGTGGTGATGGTGAAGACCCTCCAGCCGGTTTCCCGGGAATCGGCCTCCTGACCCGCGGACCGGAGGCGACACTCGCTCTCGCAACCTGCGAACCGCCTCTTCCCTGACGCCATGGCGCACCCTTCCACGTGGCTGGCCACCGCCGTCGAGATCGTGCGGCGCGCCGGCGAGATTCAGCTCGACCGCCTCGGCGGCAATCTCCACGTCCGCAAGAAGGGCGCGATCGACCTCGTCACCGCCATCGACGTCGAGGTCGAACGGATGGGCCGCGCCGTCATCGCGGAGCGCTTTCCGGAACACGAGGTGCTGGCAGAGGAGCTCGGGAACGGCGCCGGCGGGGCGGCGGCCCGCTGCCGGTGGGTCTTCGATCCCCTCGACGGCACCGTCAACTTCGCGCACGGCCTGCCGATCTTCTGCTCCTGCCTGGCGCTGGAGGTGGACCGGCGGCCGGTGGTGGCGGCCGTCTACGACCCCTCACGCCGGGAGCTCTTCACCGCCGAACGGGGCGCCGGGGCGTGGCTGAACGACGCCTCCCTGCGGGTGTCGGAGACCGGCGCCGTGCTCGACGCCATGCTCTGCACGGGGTTTCCCTACGACGTGCACGCGAACGTGGACGACTTGGTCGGGCTCTTCGGCGCCTTCGTCGCGCGGGCGCGGGCGGTGCGGCGGCTCGGCTCGGCCGCCCTCGACCTCTGCTACCTGGCGGCGGGGCGGTTCGACGGCTTCTGGGAGCAGCGCCTGCATCCCTGGGACATGTCGGCGGCCAGCCTCGTGGTCGAGGAGGCGGGGGGGCGGCTGTCGCGGTTCGACGGCGGCGCGTTCGACACCCACGGCGACGAGATCGTCGCCTCGAACGGGCGGATTCACGACGAGATGCTCCGGATCATCGCCAATCGGTCGTCCGGGCCCCCCGCCGTCGGAGAGGAGGAGGCGGGATGACGGTGCGACGCGTGCGGGAGATCGACTGGACGTCATGGCGGGCCGTCGATCCCGCGACCCTCGTCTTCGTCGTCAGGGGCCGGCGCATCCTCCTCATCCGGAAGAAGCGCGGGCTCGGGGCCGGCAAGATCAACGGCCCCGGCGGCCGGCGCGAGGCGGGGGAGTCGTTCGACGACTGCGCGGTCCGGGAGATGCGGGAGGAGCTGGGGGTGACCCCGGTCCGCCTCGCCCGGCTCGGCCAGCACTGCTTCCAGTTCGTCGACGGCTACTCGACGTTCGTCCGGGTGTACCGCGCGGCGGACGTCGACGGCGAGCCGGTGGAGACCGACGAGGCGGTGCCCCTCTGGTTCGACGTCGACGCCATCCCCTTCCACGAGATGTGGGAGGACGACCGTCACTGGCTGCCGCTCGTCGTCGGGGGACGACGGTTCGCGGGCCGCTGGATCTTCGACGGCGAGCGGATGCTCGACCACACCCTCGACGTCGTCCCGACGCCGCCGGACTCCTAGCCCGGAGAGCGTCGCCTGCGGCTCCGCTCACCGCCCAACCAACCCGGCAGGAGTCATCTGGAGTGGACACCGGCTTTCTGGCGAGCACCCTTCAAGTTGCTGCAAGAAAGCAGGTTGTCGGAAAATCCTGGTCCTGGCATGACTGTTGCTTCCTCTCTGGCGGGTCACCGAACCCGGCCACGATGCGGCGGCTTGGGCACGGCCGGCGGCCCGTGAGGAGGATGGGATGTCGATGAGGTCGATGCGGAGAACGGCGCTGGCGGCGCTGCTGGCGGTCTCGTGGCCGGCGCCGCTCCTGGCGCAGGACAGTTGGCTGAGCCTGAGCCTCGGGCGCTTCACGGTTCGGGGGGCGGACACGCGCATCGCCGACGACGTGCTGCTCGCGAACCTGCAGGATTTCTACTTCTTCCCGGACGACCTGAACGGCGCCAGCATCGGCGCCGAGTGGCTCCTCGGAGTCGGAGACTACCTGGAGGTGGGGGTCGGGGCCGGCTGGTACCGGCGAACGGCGTTCAGCGTCTACGACCAGTTCGTCGACTTCGACGGGACCGAGATCGAGCAGGACTTCACCCTGCAGGTGGCACCGATCACGGCAACTGCCCGCTTCTTTCCCTTCGGGCGGCGGGCGGTGGTGCAGCCCTATGCGGGTGCGGGGGTGGGCCTCTTCAACTGGCGCTACAGCGAGGTCGGCGAGTTCATCGACTTCGGTCACCACGACTGGCCCGTGCACTGTGGCCAGTCCACGGCGAGCGGCAGCGACGTCGGCCGCGTGTATCTCGCCGGGCTGCGGTTCGGGGGACATCGCTACGCGGCGGGGATCGAGTTCCGCTACCAGGACGCCCAGGGCGTGGTCGGCATCGACCAGGGCTTCCTCGCCGAGCGGATCGACCTGGGAGGAATGACCACCGCCTTCACGTTCAACGTCGGGTTCTGACGGCCGGCGTCGGGGGGCCGGTCGCGAGCGGAGCCGTTCGCGGCGGACCGCCGGAGTCCGGCCTCCCGAGCCCGGGCTCCGGCGCCGGTCCGCGCCTCGTGCCGTCTCCGCGTCCGGCGTCGCCGCATCCGGGCTTATAATCCCGCCGTACCGCGCCTCCACCCCCGATTCGATGAGTCCAGAGCTGTCGGTCGTCATTCCTCTCCTGGACGAGGCCCCGAACGTCGACGAACTCTACCGGGAGCTCACGGCGACCCTCGACGCCTGGGGCAGGACCTACGAGATGGTGTTCGTCGACGACGGCAGCACCGACGGCACCTTCGAGCGTCTCGCCCGGCTTCAGGCGTCGGACCCCCGGATGCGGGTGGTTTGCCTGCGCCGGAACTTCGGACAGACGGCGGCGTTCTCGGCCGGGTTCGCGGCCGCCCGGGGACGTCTGATCGCCACCGCCGACGGCGACCTGCAGAACGATCTCGGCGAGATTCCGAGAATGATCGACAAGCTCGACGAGGGGTTCGACATCGTCTGCGGATGGCGCAAGCCGCGGCGGGACCCGTGGCTTTCCCGGCGACTCGTATCGGCCGTCGCCAACCTGCTGATCTCGCGGGTCACGGGGGTGCGGCTGCGGGACTACGGCTGCTCGCTCAAGGTGTTCCAGGCCGGC
Source organism: Vicinamibacterales bacterium (assembly GCA_965215105.1). Classification (GTDB taxonomy): domain Bacteria; phylum Acidobacteriota; class Vicinamibacteria; order Vicinamibacterales; family UBA8438; genus JAJEEA01. The sequence continues at coordinate 1,397,869 of OZ244051.1, read as the reverse complement.
GTGGTCAAGTCGTTGCGGCTCTACGGCGAGATGCACCGCTTCATCCCCGCCATCGCGAGCGAGCAGGGGGTGCGCATCGCCGAGGTGGTCGTCAATCACCGGCCCCGCCGGCACGGCCGGTCGAAGTACGGCCTGTCGCGGACGCCGCACGTCATCCTGGATCTCGTCACCGTCAAGTTCCTGCTGAGCTACTCGACGCGGCCGCTCCAGATCTTCGGCCTCGTCGGGGTGGCGATGGGGGCGGCGGGCGCGGCGATCACCGCGTGGCTGGCGTACATCCGGTTGTTCGGCGGCCAGGACATCGGCGGCCGGCCGCTGCTGCTGTTCGGCATCCTGCTGCTGTTCACCGGCGTGCAGCTCGTGACCCTCGGGCTCCTGGCCGAGCTGCAGGTCCGGACGTACCACGAGTCGCAGGACAAGCCGACCTACCATGTGCGCGAGGTGATCGAGACGCCGCCCGACGACCCGGCGGCGTCGCCTCGGCCCCGCGAGTGAACGGGATCCGCGGGGTACGGCCGGTGCAGGCCCCCGGCGGGACGGCCGCGTGGCAGGCGGCAATGCCGCAGGACGGCAGTGCCGCGGGACGGTTCTCGGGATCAGGAGTCTGCGCCGTGGAACGGTCGGACTCCTGGAGGGTTGGGTGGGGCGCCGGCCGGAGCCGAAGGCGACGATTGGCGAGCTGAGATGACGGCCTCGGACGCGGGACGGCGGGACGAGCCGGTGCACCTGGCGTTCCTGGGGTGCGGGTTCATCGCGGGGGTTCACAGCCGCCACCTGCGGCGCTTGCGGGGGGCGGTCGCCTGCAGCTACGCAAGCCGCGATCGCGCGAAGGCCGAGGCCTACCGCCGGCGCTACCGCGGGGCCGGCAGCTACGACGGCTACGCGGCGGCGATCGACGATCCCCGGGTGGACGCGGTGGTGGTGGCGGTGCCGCCCCGGTTCCATCTCGATCTGGCCCTGCAGGCGCTGTCCGCCGGCAAGCACGTGCTCGTGGAGAAGCCGGCCTTCCTCCGCATGGAGGACTACCGGCGGGTGCGGGAGGCGCGGGACGGCGCCGGGCGGGTGGTGCTCGTCGGCGAGAACGACCACTACAAGCCGCTGGCCGTCTGCCTGCGGCGGCTGCTGGCCGAGGGCGTCATCGGCGATCTGCTGCTCGCCCAGTTCACGACGGTGGTCGAGCGGCTGAAGACGGCCGACGACTGGCGCAACGACGAGGGCATGGCGGGGGGCGACGCCTTCTTCGAGGAGGGCATCCACTGGCTGCACCTCGCCAACAGCCTCGGCCCGGCCATCACGTCGGCGACCGGGTTCCGGCCGGCCCCCGCGCGTCGTGGTCCGGACCGTCGCGCCAAGAGCATGCTGGCCGCGTTCCGGTACGCGAACGGCGCGGCCGGCGCGCTGCTCTACTCGCGCGAGGTGCCCTCCCTCCTGCGCGGGGTCCGGCTGTCGAAGCTGTACGGCCGGGACGGCGTCATCACGTTCGAGTCGAACGGCGGGTTCGTCCTCGCCCGGGGCCGGGGCCGGCCGCGGCTCCTGTTCCCGGGGGTGCGCGACATCCGCGGCTATCGCGCGATGTACCGCGACTTCGTCGGCGCCATGCGATCGGGGCGGCCCCCCGAGATGAGCCTGGAGACGGCCATCGACGACCAGCGGCTCATGGACCAGATCTACGCGTCGGCTGACGCGGCCGCGGCGCCTCCCGCGGCGGTTCGGCGGGATTGACACGTGCGGAGCGAGCGCTACGACGTCGTCATCATCGGGACGGGGGCCGGGGGGGGCACCGTGGCCCGGGCCCTCGCCGACGCCCCGGCCCGCATCCTGCTGCTCGAGCGGGGCCGCTTCGTGCCGCGGGAGCCGGAGAACCGGGACCCCGCCGCGGTCTGGAAGCACCGCCGCTACCAGACGTCGGAGACCTGGCTGGACGGCGGCGGCAGGCCCTTCCGCCCGTACATGCACTACTGCGTGGGGGGCAACACGAAGTTCTGGGGCAGCGTCCTCTTCCGGATGCGCCGCGAGGACTTCGGCGAGCTGGAGCACGTCGACGGCGTGTCGCCGGCCTGGCCCATCGACTACGACACGCTCCAGCCGTACTACGAACGGGCCGAACGCCTGTACGAGGTGCACGGGACGGCGGGCGAGGACCCCACGGAGGCGCCGAGGGCCCCCTTCCCGCACGCCGCGGTTCCCCACGCGGAGCAGGTGGAGCAGTACGTGGCCCGGATCCGCGAGCAGGGGCTGCACCCCTCGCCCCTGCCGCTGGGGCTCCGGGGGCCGGGGGAGCCGGGACGCTGCATCCTGTGCGACACGTGCAACTCGTTCCCGTGCCACCGCGATGCGAAGAGCGACGCCGACGTCTGCTGCGTCCGCCCCGCCGCCGCGCGCGGCAACGTCACCCTCTGGACCGATGCGCGGGCCCGGCGCCTGCTGACCGACCCGGGCGGCCGGCGGGTCGAGGCGGTGGAGGTCGACCACGCCGGCGAGCGGCGCCGCGTCGAAGCGCCCCTCGTGGTCCTGTCGTGCGGGGCGGTCAACTCGGCGGCGCTGCTGCTGCAGTCGGCGAACGACCGGCACCCGGACGGCCTCGCGAACTCCTCGGGGCTGGCGGGGCGGCGCTACATGGCGCACCTCGCGACGATGATGGCGGGGTTCCATCCGTTCCGCCGCAACCACACCGTGTTCCAGAAGACGGTGGCGATCAACGACTTCTATCTCCGGGGTCCGGACGGCGGCCACCCGCTGGGGCAGATCCAGTCTCAGGGAAGGACCCACGGGGTCATGGCCCGGACCGCGGTGCCGTGGATGCCGCTGGGGTTCTTCGACTTCTGGGTGGCGCGGGGCCTCGACTGGCTCGCCATGACCGAGGATCTGCCGCGGCCCGACAACCGGGTGACGGTCGACGCCGGCGGGCGCATCCGGCTGTCCTACCGGCCGAACAACGTGGGGGCCCACAAGCGGCTCGTTGGCGAGGTCCGGCGGATGCTGCGGCGGCTCGGGCTCGGGATCGTCTACGTCCATCCGCGCTCGATCCACAATACGACCCACCAGTGCGGCACCCTGTGCTTCGGGACCGACCCGCGCCGCTCGGTGCTCGATCCCTGGTGCCGGTCGCACGACGTGGAGAACCTCTTCGTCGTCGACGCCTCGTTCTTTCCGTCCTCGTCGGCCGTGAACCCCGGCTTGACCATCGTCGCGCAGGCCCTTCGGGTGGCCGACCACATCAGGGAGACGGAGCTGCGCGCGTGACCGGGCAGATCAGGAGGGACACCATCGTGCGCGTACGCTCCTTCAGTCACACCGGCATCACGGTGTCCGACTTCAACCGGGCGGTCCGGTTCTACTGGGACGTCTTCGGGTGCCCCCTGGTGGGCGTGTCCGACGCCCCGACGGAGCGCGTGCGGGGCTTCTTCGGGGTCGACGCCCCCGAGCCGACCTGCAAGATCGGCTGGATCCGGGTGCCGGGGGGGGCGGTGATCGAGATCTTCGAGTTCCGGCCGGACCGCCCGGCGGCCGAGTTGGCCTGGAACCGGGTCGGGTTGACCCATGTCTGCTTCAACGTGCGGGACACCTCGCGCTGGCACGACTACCTGGCGGACAAGGGGGTGGAGATCGTCAGCCGGCCCGAGCGGTCGCCCCACGGCCACACCCTGTTCTTCGCCCGCGACCCCGACGGCAACCTCATCGAGCTGACCGACCTGCGGCACATGCACCACGTGCTGCGGTGGCTGGGCCCGCTCGGCGGCTGGCTGTTCCGGCGGGGCGTCGGCCAGGACTACCGGCGCTACTACGAACCGTCCGAGCCGCGGTCGTGAGGGCCCGCGTCCCGTCGGTCGCGGGCATCCGGACCGCGATTGTCATGGCCGCGCTTCGGTTCCTCGGCTGACGCCGCGGGCGCTCGACCGCGCCAGGCGGGTCACCCCCGGCAGACCCGCTCGGCGATCTCCGCCACTCGTGCCGGCACGTCCTGCGGCAGCTCGGGGTAGATGGGCAGGCTCAGGGTGCGGGCGGCGGCCGCCTCGGCGTGGGGATGGTCGCCGGCCCGCCCCCCCAGATCGGCGCAGCAGGCCTGCAGGTGTATCGGCACCGGGTAGTGCAGCGCGGTCCGGATGCCCTCCTCGTCGAGCGCGCGGCGCAGGGCGTCCCGGCGCGGCGTCTCCACCGCGTAGCAGTGGTAGACGGGCCGGACGTCGGGCCCGGCCGCGGGTACGGTCAGGCCGGTCGGGGCCAGCGCGCGGTCGTAGGCGGCGGCGATGCGGCGGCGGGCCTCCGTCCACGCGGGGAGATGGCGGAGCTTGACCCGGAGCACGGCGCCCTGCAGGGCCTCCATCCGGTAGTTGAAGCCGGCCTGCGGCGGCGAGCGCCGATCGTCGCCGCCCCAGCTTCGCAGCGCGCGGACGGCGCGGGCGTGCGCCTCGTCGCTGGTGACCACCATGCCGCCCTCGCCGTACGCCCCGAGGTTCTTGGTCGGGTAGAAGCTGAAGCAGCCCAGGTCGCCGAGGCCGCCGATCCGGCGGCCGCGGTACTCGGCCCCGTGCGCCTGCGCCGCATCCTCGATCACCGTCACGCCCCGCCGGCGGGCGAGGGTCAGCAGCGGGTCGAGGTCGGCGGGATGGCCGAAGAGATGCACCGGGACCACCGCCTTCGTGCGCGCGCTCATCGCCTCCTCGACCCGGTCCACGTCCATGGTGCGGGTCCGCGGATCGATGTCGACGAACACCGGGGTCGCGCCGGTGTAGCGGATGGCCGCGACGGTGGCGATGAACGTGAACGGGACCGTGATCACCTCGTCGCCGGGTCCGGCGCCGGCGGCGAGGAGGGCGAGGTGGAGGGCGCTGGTGCCGGAGTTGACGGCGACGCCGTGGCCGGCCCCGCAGAAGGCCGCGAACTCGCGCTCGAAGGCCGCGACCTCCGACCCGAGCACGAACTGCCCGCTCTCGAGAACGCGCGCCACCGCCTCGTCGATCTCGCGTCCGATCGACGCGTACTGCGCGCGGAGGTCAACGAGGGGGACTTCGGTCACGGTGCGATGGATACCGGACGCCAGTCGTCGTGCGCGCCGAACGCGCGCGCCGCGAAGCACCAGATGACCAGCCGCTTCCGGCTCCAGTAGCCCGGGTCGGCGCGAATCCGCTCGACGAGCGCCTCGAGCGCGGCGACGGGGGAGGGGTCCCGGGTCGCCGCGAGATCGACGGGGAGGCCGAGCTCGAAGGCGAGCTGCTCGGGCAGTCCCGCCCCGGCCGCGTGCAGGTCGCCGCCGGCATGGAACACCAGCGCGTGACTGTCGCCGAGGAGCAGGACGGGGCTCTCGGGATCGGTCGATACCGCCGTGCGGTCGCGCCCCGTCGCGCGAATCACGCCCCGCAGGCGCAGCTCCTCCCGGGCCGCGGGGACGCCGCCGGGCCCCGTGAGGTCGCCGCTGATGCCGGTGCTGTACCAGCTCGCCCCGAACGACTCGGTGTCGAGCTCCGCATGCCACGGCCGGGCCCGGACGTCGGCGGCGATGGCGGCGGCGGCCGTCGTGCAACCGCTGCCCGACCAGTGGGTGTCGGTGCGGCAGTACAGCGGGCCCTCCGCGTGGAAGCGCTCGCGGATGAAGTGATCCGTCAGGTCCAGCACGTCGACGCCGCCCGCGCGGAGCCGATCGTAGAGCCGCTCGAGGGCGGGGTCGAGGCGGGGCACGGGAATCGGAACCGCCACCGCGCCCGACACCTTCTCGGGGAAGATGACCGACTTCGGCGGCACCGGCGCCAGGAGCAGCTCGACGCCCAGCGCTTCGAGCTGGCGGTGCAGGTCGAGGATGGTCTCGACGTGGGCCGCCTCCGTCTCCGGCGCCGCCGCGCCGCCGGCGTCGGTCTCCCGCAGGCCGTCCCCGCTCACCAGCCGCAGCTCGGGAGCGAGGAAGAGCCAGTCGTCCACGCCCGCGACGGCGATGCGGCGTGCGGCCTCCGCCTCCCGCGCCAGCCGGCCCGACTCGGCCCGGAACGGCGCCAGCACCGGCCCGGCGTCCGGCGCGCCGCACGCGGCGAGGAGCATCGCGGCGGCCGCCCCGGCGACGAGGCGGGAGACGGCTTGGGTCATGACTCGGTCCTGATTCCCGGCCGGGCGCCGGCGATGGAGGACCTGCCTCTCGATTCGCGGAAACGCGACGGTCGCGGGCGATGCTGCGCGGGAAGAAAGCGGGCCGGCGGAGGGCGGCGATCCACCGTGCTTCGTCAAAGAAACTGATGATTACGGGCCACGGCCATTGTACCATCGTCGCGTCCGCGCACGGCGGCGCCGGTCCGGCCGGCGTCTTCGCCCATTGCTCCAGCCCTGTCCATGTCCGGTATCGCCGGCATCGTCGAACGTGACCCGGCCCGCCCGGTCGATCCGACCCAGGTCAATCGCATGGTCGAGACCCTGCGCCACCGGGGCCCCGATCAGCACGGCCAGCTCGTTCGGCCGGGGGTGGGCCTCGGCATGCGGCGGCTGCCGATCATCGACATCCGCAACGGGCAGCAGCCGTTCTCGAGCGAGGACGGGTCGACCCATCTCGTGGCGAACGGGGAGATCTACAACCACGCCGAGCTGCGCCGGGAGCTCGTCGGGAGGGGCCACCGGTTCCGGAGCCGGTCCGACGTCGAGGTCATCCTGCACGGCTACGAGGCGTTCGGGGTCGACGTGGTGACCCGCCTGCGCGGCATGTTCGCCTTCGCGTTGTGGGACGCGAACAACCGCCGCTTCCTCGCCGGCCGCGACCGGGCCGGCGAGAAGCCCCTCTTCTACGCCCAGACCCCGCAACGCCTCCTGTTCGGCTCCGAGATGAAGGCCCTGCTCCTGCGGCCGGAAGTGTCGCGGGAGATGGACTTCGAAGCGCTGGACCAGTTCCTGACCTACGGGTACGTGTTGAACCCCCGGACCATCTTCGCCGACGTCCGGAGCCTGCCCCCGGCCCACTACCTGATCTACGAGCGCGGCTCCGTGAAGATCGAGCGGTACTGGGACCCGGCCTCGGTGCCGGTCCGGAGCTGGAGCGACGACGAGGCGGCGTCGGCGCTCCGCGAGGCGCTGTCGCGGGCGGTCACCGCCCAGATGATGTCCGACGTGCCCCTCGGCGCGTTCATGGGCGGGGACGTCGACTCGAGCGCCGTCGTCGGCCTGATGGCGACGGCGGCCGGGCAGCCCGTCGCCACCTTCAGCCTCGGCTTCGACGCGGCCGGCTACGACGAGCTGCCCCAGGCCCGCGCCGTGGCGTCCCACTTCGGGACCGACCACCGGGAGGCGGTGGTCGACCCCGACCTCCCCACGCTGTTCGAACGCGTGGCCGCCCATTTCGATCAGCCGTTCGCCGACGCCTCGTCGTTCCCGATCTTCCTGGTGTCCCAGATCGCCCGCCAGCACGTGACCACGGCCCTGTCCGGCAGCGGCGGGGCGGCGCTCTTCGGCGGCTACCGGACCTACCGGACCGAGGCGCTGGCGCGGCGCGTCTCGAAGGTGGCGCCCGACGCCGCGTTGCGGCTGCTCTCGGCCGCGACGGCCGTGCTGCCGCACAGCGAGAAGAAGCAGGGTGTCATCAACCGGCTGCGCCGTTTCGCCCGGGGGCTGGCGACGGGGCCCGAGAACATCGCGCACTACCGGTGGATGACGGTCCTCGACGTTCCCGAGAAGCGGCGCATCTACACGCCGGCCCTTCGCCGGGCCCTCGTCGACAGCGACGTGTACGCGCCGATTCGCCGTCATCTGCAGGGCGCGCACACCGACGACCTCCTCAACCGACAGTTGTACGCGGACCTGCAGGTGTTCCTGAGCGACGACCTGCTCGCGGCCGTCGACCGGCTGAGCATGGCGACCTCCCTGGAGACGCGCGCGCCCTTCCTCGACGTCGACGTCATGGAGCTGGCGTTCTCGATGCCGGGCTCCCTGAAGATCCGGAACGGCGACCGCCAGCACATCCTCAAGCTCGCGCTGCGCCCGCTCCTGCCGGAGTCGACGCTGCGGCGCCCGACGGCGGGGTTCTTCATGCCCACGCGGACCTGGCTGCGGCAGCAGTGGGCCCCGACGATGCAGGACCTCCTGGGGCCCGACCAGGTGCGGCGGCGGGGTTGGTTCGAGCCGGGCGAGGTCACCCGCCGGGTCGACGAGCACCTGGCCGGCCGCCGCGACCATGCCCGCCTCCTGTTCGGCCTGATGGTGCTCGAGCGCTGGTCGCAGACGTTCCTCGACTGACGCGGCGTCCCGGCGCGGAACGGCGCGCACTGCTCCGCCCTGCGCTTTCGTCGTATCATGGACTCGGCGCGGCGGTCCGGCGAGCGCGTTCGCCGGGCCGGTGCCGCGCCCCCCCGGCGGACCGGTCTGCGGCACGACACGCCGACAGCGCAGTCATGGCATACGAGAGCGCACTCGAGAAGAAGCTGGCCCGCAAGGTCACCAAGGCCATCGTCGACTTCGAGCTCATCGAGGACGGCGATCGGATCATGGTCGGATTGTCCGGCGGCAAGGACAGTTGGGCGCTGATGCAGCTTCTGGACGCGCTTCGGCGGCGCGCGCCGGTCGACTTCAGCCTGGTGGCGGTGAACGTGCATTCCGGCTATCGCGACTACCGGCACGACGCCATCGAGCGGGCCTGCGCGGAGCGGGGGTGGGAGCTGCGGATCGAGCACACCACGATCGGCGCGATCATCGAAGACAAGCTCGACGAGCGGGCGACCCCCTGCTCGCTCTGCGCACGGCTCCGGCGGGGCGTCCTGTACCGAATCGCCGGCGAGGTGGGGGCGACCAGGATCGCCCTCGGGCACCATGCCGACGACTTCATCGAGACCCTGTTGCTGAACCTGTTCTTCGCCGGGGCCCTGAAGGCGATGCCGGCCCGGCTGGTGTCCGACGATCGACGCCACGTGGTCGTTCGCCCGCTGGTCTACGTCAGCGAGGAGGAGGCGCGGGACTACACGCGGCAGGCGGGCCTGCCCGTGATCGGCTGCTGCTGCCCGGCCTGCGGCGACCTGAGCCTGCAGCGCCAGCGCGTCAAGCGCCTGTTGCTCGACCTCGAGCGTGACCATCCGGGGGTGAAGCAGTCGATGCTGAAGGCGCTCGGCAACGTCGCGGGGCGCCATCTCCTCGACCGGCGCCTCAACCCGGTGGCGGAGCTCCGGGCGAGCGCGGCCGCAACCTTGCCCTCGACCCGGTCTTCATCCGGCCAGGCGGTCGTCTGATCGCGTCGCGATGCGTGCGCACCGCATGCCCAGCTCGCCCGCCGCGGGGGTCCCGGTCCGCGCCGGCTCCGGACGCGCGCGGGCGTCAGGAGGCCGATGCGAGCGGTCGTGCAGCGGGTGACCTCGGCCCGGGTCACCGTCGGCGACCGGGAGGTGGGCAGCATCGGCCACGGGCTGCTGGTCCTGGTGGGGATCGCCCGCGACGACGGGCGCGACGCCGTGTCCTACCTGGTCGACAAGGTCGTTGGGCTGCGCGTCTTTTCCGACGACGACGGGCGCATGAACCGTTCCGTGCGCGAGGTCGGCGGCGGCGTCCTGCTCGTGTCTCAGTTCACGCTCTACGGTGACTGCCGCCGGGGCCGGCGCCCGTCGTTCGACGGCGCCGCGGCCCCGCGGGAGGCGCGCCCGGTGTACGACGAGCTGGTCCGGCGGTTCCGCGATCGGGGGGTCTCGGTCGAGACGGGGGTGTTTCAGGCGCACATGGGGGTCCACTCCGTCAACCCAAGTTTACCAAGTTGACCGGCTATTTGGCCGATTTCGGCTGCTTTTCGGGATTCCCATATCTGTAAATTGTTGATTCTAAAGGATCGAGCCTTGACGGCGCGCGATGTAGTGCCATAATTTTCAGAAAGGATTGACTCCGGCAAGGGCGCCCGCTATCCTCGGCAGCGTGTTCATTCGACGCACACAAACCCGGCGGACCCAGGACGGAAAGCCCTACTTCTCCCATCGCTTGGTGCACTCCGAGCGCGTCGGAAACGCCGTCCGGCAGCGCACTCTCCTCAATCTCGGGCGCCACTTCGACATCCCCCAGGCCCAATGGCCGCAGTTGTGCGCCCGCATCGACGACATCTTGACCGGCCAAGCGCCCCTGGTCGCCGATGGCCCCCAAACCGTCGAACACGAAGCCCAGCGCATCGCCAGCCAGTTGGTCGTCCGTGGCGGGCAGGCGAGCGGCACTCCGACCGGACCGACCGACGTGCAGCCCCTTGATGTCGACTCGCTGCGCCTGGTCCGCCCGCGCAGCGTCGGCGTCGAGCAGGTCGGTCTGTGGGCGCTGGAGCAATTGGGCCTGCCGGCCCTGCTCGCCGACCTCGGCGTCAACCGCGCCCTGCGCGCGGCGGCGGCCGGCGTCATCGTCGGGCGTCTCGCCCAGCCCGCCTCGGAGCGGGCGACGCACCGCTGGCTGCAAGAACGCAGCGGCCTCGGAGAGTTGCTCGGCGTCGACTTCGAGACCGTCGGCGCGATGCAGCTCTACCGCGCCTCGGACGCCCTGGTGAAGCATCGCGAGGCGATCGAGGCGCATCTGTTCGACCGTGCGATGGGGCTGTTCGACCTGCAGCCGACGGTGACCCTCTACGACCTGACCAACACCTACTTCGAAGGCGAGGCGAGCGAGCAGCCACAGGCGCAGCGGGGGCACTCGAAGGAGAAGCGTAGCGACTGTCCGCTGCTGACCCTGGGCCTCATGCTCGACGCCAGCGGCTTCGTCCGCCGCTCCAAGGTCTTCGCCGGCAACGTCCGGGAACAGCGCACCCTGGCCGACATGCTCGAGGCGCTCGACGCACCGGCCGGCGCCCTCGTGGTCATGGACCGTGGCGTCGCCACCGAAGCCTGCATCACGTGGTTGCGCGACCACGGCTACCGCTATCTGGTCGTCAGCCGCGAACGCCACCGGCAATTCGACGCCGAGGCCGCCGTGTCGGTCCGGACCCGGTCCAACCAGACCGTGCACCTGCACAAGGTGGTCTCGAACGACCCCGACGAGGTGCGCCTGTACTGCTACTCCGAGGAGCGGGCCAACAAGGAACGGGCCATCATCGAGCGTTTCGCCACCCGCTTCGAGACCGCCCTGACCCAACTCCACGAGGGGCTGGCGCGCCCCCGCGCCCACAAGCGACTCGACCAGGTGTGGCAGCGCATCGGCCGATTGAAGACGAAGCATTCCCGCGTCGCCTTGCACTACCAGATTGCCGTCACCGCCGACGAGACCGGCAACAAGGCCGTCGCCGTCACCTGGACCCGCCGTCCCCAGGACGGCTCGATGGCCACCCATCCGGGGGTCTACTGCCTGCGCAGCAGCGAGACCGACTGGGACGAAGACGCCCTGTGGCGCACCTACACCACCCTCACCGACGTGGAGGCCGTCTTCCGCGCCCTCAAGTCCGAACTCGGCCTGCGCCCCATCTACCACCACAAGCCGCGGCGGGCTGACGGTCACCTGTTCATCACCGTCATCGCCTACCAGCTCGTGCAGGTCATCCGCACCCGACTGCGCGGGCACGGCAACCCCGCCGGTTGGACCACGTTGCGCCGCATCCTCGACGGCCAGCAGCGCGTCACCGCCACCTTCCGCCGCCCCGACGGGCGCACGCTGCATGTGCGCACGGCCACGCAAGCCGAACCCGAGCAGCGGGACATCTACGGCACCCTCGGCGTCGACCCCCACCCCGGGGGCGTTCGCAAGACGCTCATCTGACCGACCTCACCGGTTTGCGCAGGCTTGTAGTGCCACTCGAGGATTTTTGTCGGCGTAAGCCGCCTTGTTGCAGTAGTTTAGATTCGTGGCTGGTAAACTTGGGTCAACGACGGGCCGGTGACGATCCTCCTCGACACGGGGAAGGCATTCTGAGCGGGGAGAGGGATGAGCGGCAGGGCGACGAGTCTGGCGGGGTGGGTGCTTGGATTCTGTCTGGCCGCGGGGGCGGCCGCGGCCCAGCAGCGGCCATTGCTGACCGAGGACCCCGAGCCCGTGGGAGACGGACTCGTGCTCCTGGAGGCGGGCGTCGACAACACCTGGAACCACATCTTTCCCGTGTCGGGGCTCCAAGGGCAGCTCCTGCGGTTGCCGCGGCTCGGCCTCAGCTTCGGCATGGGGTCGCGGGCCGAGATCCAGCTCGACGCCGTGTCCATCAGCCGCCTCGTCATCTCCGACCGCTTCGACGCGCCGCTGTCGCACATGGTCCAGGTCCCCGGCGACACGACGCGGGGCTGGGAGGACGCGGTGATCGGGGCCAAGGTCAAGCTGGCCGACGAAGGCGGGGTGATGCCGGCCGTGGGCCTGCGATTCGCCACGCGGCTGCCGAACGCCAGCAACGAGACCGGGCTCGGGCTCGACACCATGGACTTCTTCCAGTCGCTGCTCGTCGGCAAGACCGTGCAGTCGATTCGCCTCGTCGGCAACGTCGGGGTCGGCATTCTGTCGGACCCGACGCGCGGCGACCGCCAGAACGACGTGCTGACCTACGGCGTCTCGCTGGCCCGGGCGATTACCGCCGCCTCGGAGATCGTCGGCGAGCTCAACGGGCGCATCAGCACGCGTCGGGGGACGCCGCCGCCCGGCACCGGGAGCCGCGGCCGCATGACCTTCGGGCTGCGCTATACGCGCGGGTCGGTCCGGTTGGACGGCGGGCTGTTCACGGGGCTCACGGCGCTCGATCCCAAGGTCGGCGTGACCGTCGGCCTCACCTGGGTCTTCCAGAGCCCCCTGGCGCCCTGATCGGATCCCTTGGCGCCCTGATTCGGAGACGGACCCCGCCGGCCATGCCTCTCGACCTCGTCAAGGCCCACGCCTACGGCAACGACTTCCTCTTCGTTCCCATCGAGCAGACCGCCGAGGCGGGGCGCGCCGCGCTCGCCCGCCGCCTCTGCGACCGGCACACCGGCGTGGGCGGAGACGGGCTCGTGCTCCACGCTCCCACCGGGACCGGCGCCCGGATGGTCCTCTACAACGCGGACGGCGGGCGGGCGGAGGTGTCCGGCAACGCGGTGCGCTGCCTGGCCGCGATCGTCGTCCGCGAGCGGCCCTCGCTCGGGCGCCCGGTCATCGAGACCGATGCCGGCCCGATACCGCTGGCGCGGGTCGAGTCCGCGGGCCGGCGGACCACGTTCGATGCGCTCATGGGCTCGCCGGTCGGACTTCGTCAACGGCGGTTGGAGGCGGGCGGCGAGCAGGTCGAGGTCGTCGAGCTGTCCGTCGGAAATCCCCAGTGCATCGTGCTCGGGGGAGAGGTGAGCGAGCGCCGCCTCCACCGTCTCGGCGCCGCCCTCGCCACCCATCCGGCGTTCCCCGACGGCACCAACGTCGAGCTGGTCGAGGTGGAGTCGGCCTCCCGGATTCGGATACTCATCTGGGAGCGCGGCGTCGGCCCGACCGCCGCGTCGGGGACCGGTGCGTGCGCGAGCGCGGTGGCGGCCGCCGCCTTCGGCGGCGCCTCCCGCGAGGTCGAGGTGTTGTCGCCGGGCGGGGCGCAGCGCGTGCGCTGGACGGAAGAGGGCATCCAGCTCACGGGGTGGGCGGACATCGTCATGACCGGCCGCTGGCTCGGGCAGGAGTAAAGCGGCTCGGGCTCCTGGAGGGTCGGTCGCGCGCCACGCGGGAGCCGAAGCCGACCATCGGCAGAGGCGTCTGCGCCGCCAAACGGGTCGGGCTCCCGGAGGGTTGGCTGGGCGCCAGGCGGAGCCGAAGGCGACGACCGGCGGGCCGGCCGTCGGCGCCGTGGCCGCCGGTCCGAAGGCCGCGCGCCCCGGCGGAGGCAGGACGCCTTGCAGCACGCGCAACGCGGGTCGAGACGGCCGCGTGCAGCGTACGCGTACGTCTTCGCCGAAGGGACGGCACGCCCCCCCGCGATCATCCTCGGATGGGCAGGCTTTCCCGCGGCAGCCGCCACCGACCCGCTCTTCCCGCCGCATGTGCCCGGTTCTTGCAAACGACTTGCGGTGGCAGCCGACCGGGCCGGCCCGCGGCCCGCCGTGTGGTACGATGAAGTCACTCGCTCTCCACGACCGACCCCGCGAAAAGCTCGAGCGTCTCGGGCCGTCAGGTCTGGGCGACAACGAGTTGCTGGCGATCGTCCTCGGTCACGGGTTCCGCGACGCGAACGCGATCGACGTCTCGAACCGGGTCCTGGCCGCGGTGCAGGGTGTGCACGGGTTGACGCGGCAGTCTCTCGGCGACCTGTGCCGTTTCAAGGGACTCGGCACGGCGAAGGCGGCGCAGGTGCTCGCCGCCGTCGAGCTGGGCCGGCGCACGCTGGTTCGACCACCGGATCACCGCGAGCGGCTGGGCACTCCGCGGGAGGTCGCGTCCTTCCTGCTGCCGAGCTACGGCGCCCGCCCCGTCGAGCAGTTCGGCATCGTGCTCCTGGACACGAAGCACCGCGTCCTCAAGACCGCGCTGCTGTCGACGGGGACCCTCGATGCCAGCCTCGTTCATCCGCGAGAGGTGTTCCGGGCCGCGGCGGGCGGGGGGGCGGCGGCGATAGTGCTGTTCCACAATCACCCGTCGGGCGACCCGACGCCGAGCGGCGACGACGTGGCGCTGACCGCGCGGCTGGTCGAGGCGGGGCTGGTGATGGGGATCGAGGTGGTCGATCACGTGATTCTGGCCGACGCCAAGTACTGCAGCTTCAAGGAGATGGGGCGGATCTAGCGAGCTCGCGGCCGCGATGCGGGCGCCGGCGCGAGACTCCGGGAACTCATGGGGCGGATTCTCTACCTCGACTGCTTCTCCGGCGCTTCGGGCGACATGCTCATCGGCGCCCTGCTCGACGCCGGGCTGCCCTTCGAGCGCCTCCGGGAGGCCCTGGGGAGCCTGGCCCTCGGCGACGAGTGCGCCGTCTCGGCCGAGGCGGTGACCCGATCCGGGGTCGGCGCCACCAAGTTCACGGTGACGGAGACGGCCGGGGGCGCCGCCGGCCATCCGCATCGCCATCTCCCGGCCATCCTGGAGCTCGTGGAGCGGTCCGCGCTCGCCGATGCGTCGCGGGCACGGGCGGCCAGGCTGTTCCGGCGCCTCGCCGAGACCGAGGCGGCCATCCACCGGATACCGGTGGAGAGGGTGCACCTGCACGAGGTGGGGGCGCTCGACTCGATCGTCGACGTCGTCGGCGGGGTCTTCGCGCTGGAGTGGTTCGGGGCCGAGCGCATCGTCGCCTCGGCCGTGAACGTGGGTAGCGGCAGCGTCCCCTGCGCGCACGGGACGATGCCGGTGCCGGCGCCGGCGACAGCGGAGCTGATCAAGGGGGCGCCGGTGTACGCGGGGCCGCCGGGAGGCGAGCTGCTGACCCCGACCGGCGCGCTGCTGGTGTCGGAGTTCGCGGGCGAGCACGGTCCGCTGCCGGCGATGCGCATCGAGCGCATCGGCTACGGCGCGGGCTCTCGCGACCCCCGCGGGCATCCCAACGTGCTGCGGGTCCTCGTCGGAGAGGCGGCGGACGCCGGCCCCTCCGACCGGGTCGTCTCCGTCGAGTGCGAGATCGACGACATGAACCCCGAGATCTTCGGGGTGCTCATGGAGCGCCTGCAGGACGCGGGGGCGCTCGACGTGTTCTACACGCCGGTGCAGATGAAGAAGAACCGACCGGGGACCCACGTCACGGTCCTCGCCCCGCCGGGGCGCCGGGAGGCGGTCTGCGCGGTCCTGTTCCGGGAGACGAGCACCATCGGCCTCCGGTACGGGGAGGTGGCCCGGGAGGTGCTGGCGCGCGAGATCGTGCCGGTGGCGACGGGCTACGGCGAGATACCATGCAAGGTGGCGCGGCGCGGCGACGCGGTGGTCAACGTGGCGCCGGAGTTCGAGGACTGCGCCCGCGCGGCCCGCGAGCACGGCGTGTCGGCGAAGGAGGTTCACGCCGCCGCCGTGCAGGCGTCGCGGGACGCGGGGCTGGCGGCGGGGGCGCGCGGGCGTTGAGGGGCGCGGCGGTTCGAGGCGCCGGCCGGGCAGGGCGCGGCCGCGGCCAGCGGCGAGCGGTCGGGGTGCAGCAGAGATGAGCCGCTTCTATCTGACCACGGCTATCGACTACGTCAACAGCCGGCCCCACCTGGGCACGGCCTACGAGAAGGTGACGGCCGACGTCATCGCCCGCTACCGCCGCCTGTGCGGCCTGCCCACGCGCTTCGTCATGGGCAACGACGAGCACTCGCAGAACGTCTTCCAGCGCGCGGCCGAGCTCGGGCTCGACCCGCTGGCCTTCTGCGACCGGATGGAGGGGGTGTTCCGCGAGGTCTGGGCCAAGCTCGACGTGTCGTTCGACGACTTCATCCGCACCACCGAGGAGCGCCACCGGGTGGCGGTGACGACCCTCGTCGAGCGCATCGCCGCCGCCGGCGACCTCTACGAGGGGGAGTACGAGGGGTGGTACTGCGTCTCGTGCGAGGCCTTCAAGCAGGACAAGGACCTCGTCGACGGCGAGTGCCCGGTGCATCGCAGCAAGCCGGACTGGCTCAAGGAGAAGAACCACTTCTTCCGCCTGTCCCGGTACCGGGACCGCTTGCTGGAGCACTACGCGGCCCACCCGGGCTTCGTCCAGCCCGAGGTCCGCCGCAACGAGATGCTGCGGCTCCTCGAGCGCGGCCTCGAGGACATCTCCATCAGCCGCACCGGGCAGCGCTGGGGGATTCCCCTGCCGTTCGACCCGTCGAACGTGGTCTACGTCTGGTTCGACGCCCTGACCAACTACATGGCCGCGGTGGGGTACGGCACCGACGAGGAGCAGTTCGCGAGGTGGTGGCCGGCCGACCTGCACGTCGTGGGCAAGGACATCACCCGCTTCCACGCGGTGGTGTGGCCGGCGATGCTCATGAGCGCGGGCATCGAGCTGCCGCGGACGGTCTACGGCCACGGCTGGGTGCACTGGCAGGGCCAGCGCATGAGCAAGTCGCTCGGCACCGTCGTCGATCCCCTCGAGGCGGCCGACCGGCTGGGTCCGGATCCCCTCCGCCTGTATCTCGCCAAGGAGATCGTCTACGGCCAGGACGGCGACTTCACGTGGGAGCGCTTCGACGAGCGGTACAACGCGGATCTGGCGAACAACTTCGGCAACCTGGTGAACCGGGTCACCGCGATGACCCACAAGTACCGCGGGGGACGGGTGGCGCCGGCGGCGGGCGCGGCGCCCCGACTGGCGGACCGCGCCGCCGACGTGGTGCGCCGCTACCGCGCGGCCCTCGACGGCTACGAGCTGCACGCGGGGTTGGCGGCGGCGTTCGACCTCGTCGACGCCGCCAACGAGTTCATCACCCGGTCGGAGCCGTGGGTGCTGGCGAAGGCGCCCGACCGCGCGGACGAGCTCGATCAGGCGCTGTTCGAGATGGTCGAGGCGGTGCGGATCGCGGCGCTGCTGCTGTGGCCGGCGATGCCCTCGTCCTGCGCGGAGATATGGCGCCGCATGGGGCAGACCCGGCCGATCGCCGCCAGCCGGCTCGATGCCGACGCGGCGTGGTCGGGCGGGGCGCGGCAGGTCGTCCCGGGCCCGCCGCTGTGGCCGCGGCTGGAGGCCGGCGGCGCCCTCGGCGAGACCGCCGCGGTGGCCGCCGGGGCCGCCGCGGAGAAGGGAAGAGGGAAGACGATGACCGACGACACTTCGACCGCGCCGCCGGCGCCGCCAGCCGCCGCCGGCGGCCGGGAGGGGACGGAGGCCGGGCCGGACGGCGACGCCTCGTCCGCGGCGCCGTCCGGCGAGGCCGGCTCCGGTCCGGCGACGGTCTCGCCCGCATCCGCGGCCGTCCCGCCGCCGCCGGTGGACGAGCCGCGCATCTCGTTCGACGACTTCATGAAGGTGCAGCTCCGGGTCGCGAAGGTGCTCGTGGCCGAGGCGATCCCCAAGTCGAAGAAGCTGCTGAAGGTGACGGTGGACGACGGGACGGGCGAGCGCACGCTGGTGGCGGGCATCGCGCGCGCCTACGCCCCCGAGACCCTGGTGGGACGCTCGGTGGTCATCGTCGCCAACCTCGAGAAGGCGAAGCTGATGGGCGTCGAGTCGAACGGCATGATTCTCGCGGCGACGGACCCCGGCGGCGGGCCGGTCCTGCTGGGGGTGGACGACCCCGAGGCCGCCCCTCCCGGGGCCCGGGTCCGCTAGTCGAGGCCGGGGCGCGCCGATGTTCGACTCGCACTGCCACCTTGCCGACGAGGCGTTCGAGGGCGACCTCGACGCCGTGGTCGAGCGGGCCCGGGAGGCCGGCGTCCGGGGTGCCCTGTGCATCCTCGACGCGACCAATCGGGCCGAGGCGGTCCGCGCCCGGCGGGTGGCGGCGGCGTGGCCGGACGTGCGGTTCGCGGTCGGCGTGCACCCCCACCAGGCCGGACAGTTCGCCGCGTGTCTCGACGAGGTCGAGCCGCGGCTGCGAGCCGCCGTGGCGGCGCGGTCCGGCGCCCGCGCGGTGGGCGAGATCGGCCTCGACCACCACTACGACTTCGCGCCGCGCGACGTCCAGCGCGAGGTGTTCCGGACCCAGGTCCGGGTGGCGGCCGAGCTGGGGCTCCCCATCGTGATACACACGCGCGAGGCCGACGAGGACACCTTCGCGGTCCTGGAGGGGGAGGGGGCGCCGCCGCCGGGCGGCGTGTTCCACTGCTTCACGGGCGATGCCGCGACGGCGCGCCGGGCCGTCGACCTCGGCTTCCACGTGTCGTTCTCGGGGATCGCGACGTTCAGGCGGGCGGAGACGGTGCGCGAGGCGGCCGCCGTCGTGCCCTGGGACCGGCTGCTCGTCGAGACCGACGCCCCGTACCTGGCGCCGGTCCCGCACCGCGGGCGCCGCAACGAGCCGGCGTGGGTGGCCCGCGTCGTCGAGGCGGTGGCGCACGTGCGGGGGACGCCTGCCGGCGAGGTGTCCGCACGGACCGCGGCGGCCTTCGACGCCCTCTTCCCCCGCGTGGGCCCGGTCTCGGAGGCGCCGCCCGCGGGCCCCTAAAGGGTTGCTGCGTTGACACTTGGAGCGCAACTGTGCTGAAATCCGGGCGCGAGACGCCGCCGTGTCGAGAACCTCTGTCCCCCCGGACCTCGCCGAGATCTTCGAGCCCATACGCGCGGACCTGGAATCGGTCGAGCAGAAGTTCGTCCACCACATCGAGTCGCGGGTCGAGCTGATTCCCGAGATCGGCCGCTATCTCCAGGCGAGCGGCGGCAAGCGGGTGAGGCCGGCGCTGCTGCTCATGTGCGCGCGGCTCGGCGGCTACCGGGGCGAGAACGCCACCCTCTACGCGGCGGTGGTGGAGTTCATCCACACCGCCACCCTGGTTCACGACGACATGATCGACGACTCGGTCACGCGTCGCGGGCGCGAGACCGTGCACTCGCGCTGGGGCAACGACATCACCGTGCTCCTCGGCGACTACCTCTACATCAAGTCGATGGGCATGGCCCTGACCGTCGACTCCCTCGATCTCGTCCGGCTGCTCTGCGACGTCACCCGGGGCATGATCGAGGGCGAGCTGTACCAGCTCACCAAGGTCGGCGACGTGGACATCAGCGAGGAAGAGCACCTGGAGATCATCCGTCGCAAGACCGCCCACCTGTTCGGCGGTTGCGCCCAGATCGGCGGGATGCTCGGAGACCTGTCGGAGGCCCAGCGGCTGTCGCTGCGCGACTACGGCATCAACCTCGGCGTCGCGTTCCAGCTCGTCGACGACCTGCTGGACTACACCGCGGACGAGAGCGTGCTCGGAAAGCCCGTGGGCGGCGACGTGCGCGAAGGCAAGATGACCCTGCCGGCGATCTACCTGCTCCGGAAGGCGGGTGCTCCGGCCCGAACCCTGCTGGACGCCATGGTGCGGGACCGCCGGTTCACCCCGGACGCCTGGAACGAGCTGCGCGGCCTGCTGGCCGAGCACCGGGTGCTCGATCTCGCCTTCGAGCGCGCGGCGGGGTTCGCCGAAGCCGCGAAGCGGTTCCTCCACGGTTTTTCGCCAACGCCGGAGCTCGAGGCGCTCAGGGCCCTGCCCGACTACGTGCTGGCCCGCGACCGCTGAGCCCGGTTCGTCGCCTCACCTCGCGGCGCCGCTCCCCGCCCACCGACCCAACGGCCGGCGGCACCGGCGCCGTGGCCGACGTCGATCGACCTCCGGCTCTCGCACCGGACCGGTTCGGACCATCCGGTCGAGCGTTTCCGGCGTTCGCAAGTCCCCGCCCACCGACCCAACGGCCGGCGGCGCCGGCGCCGTGGCCGACGTCGGTCGACTTCCGGCTCTCGCACCGCACCGGTCCGGACCATCCGGTCGAGCGTTTCCGGCGTTCGCAAACTTATAATGGCCGGCAGATGCCGACGAACGGACGGATTCTCGTGGTCGACGACGACGAGGGCGTGCGCGACGCGCTCAAGATGACCCTGGAGTACGAGGGCTACCACTGCCTCCTCGCGCGTAGCGGCCGGGAGGGTCTCGACCTGATCGGAACGGAGAGCGTCGACCTGGTGCTGCTCGACGTGAGAATGCCGGGGATGGACGGGCTGGAGGTGCTGCGGCGGATGCGCGAACGCGGCGACGCGGTTCCCGTGATCGTCATCTCCGGCCATGGCACCATCAGCACCGCCGTCGAGGCGACGAAGCAGGGCGCGTTCACGTTCATCGAGAAGGGGTTCGAGGGGGACGTCCTCAAGCTCAACATCCGGAACGCCCTCGAGCAGCACCGGCTGCAGACGGAGGTGAGCCGCTACCGCGAGCTCGCGGAGATCCGTCACGAGATGGTGGGAGAGAGCCCCGCCCTCCAGGCGGTGACCGATGCGATCGGCCGGGCCGCGCCCACGAGCAGCACCGTCCTCATCCAGGGGGAGAGCGGGGTCGGCAAGGAGCTCGTGGCGCGGGCGATCCACCGGAACAGCCGGCGGGGCCGCGAGCGGTTCGTACAGGTCAACTGCGCCGCGCTCCCCGAGGAGTTGATCGAGTCGGAGCTCTTCGGGCACGAGCGGGGCGCCTTCACGGGGGCGACCCAGAAGCAGATCGGCAAGTTCGAGCAGGCGGATCGCGGCACGATCTTTCTCGACGAGGTCGGCGACATGAGCCTCCGCACCCAGGCGAAGGTGCTGCGGGTGCTGCAGGAGGGAGAGGTCGAGAGGCTCGGATCCGCGCGGACCATCGAAGTGGACGTGCGGGTACTTGCCGCCACCAACCGGAACCTGGAAGACGACATCGACAACGATCGCTTCCGCGAGGACCTGTACTTCCGGCTCAGCGTCATCCCGATCCGGGTACCGCCGCTGCGCGACCGGCGGGAGGACATTCCGCGGCTGGTCCGGCACTTCACCGCGCTGTTCTGCCGGGACAACAACTTCCGGCCCCGGGAGTTCACAGGGGCGGCGATCGAGGCCCTGGCGGGGGAGCGGTGGCGGGGCAACATCCGGGAGCTGAAGAACACGATCGAGCGGTTGCTGGTGATGACCCCCGGCGAGACCATTGACGTGGGCGATGTTCGCGCCGTGGTCCGGAGCGGTTTCCGGGACGGGACGGCGGGGCTCGCGGCCGGTCAGGCCGGCACCCTGCGGGAGTTCAAGGAGCGGGCGGAGCGCGCGTTCCTGATCGAGAAGCTGCGCGAGCACGGCTGGAACATCTCGCGGACCGCGGAAGTGATCGACACCCCGCGCAGCAATCTCTACAAGAAGCTGGAACATTACGGGATCTCACAGGACACCGACGGGTGAGGGGATCCGCGAGCGAGGACACGGTGGCGATCCTCGTCGAGCGGAGCCTGGATCAGGCGACGACGAGGTGAGGAGGATCCGCGAGCGAGGACACGGTGGCGGCCCTCGTCGAGCGGAGCCTGGATCAGACGACGAGGTGAGGAGGATCCGCGAGCGAGGACACGGTGCGGCTGACGCGCCGCAGAGGGACAGGCGACCGCTGCACGCGATGTCGTTCACGGCATCGGGTGGGGAGGAAAGTCCGAACTCCAGAGGGCAGTGCGCCGGGTAATCCCCGGTCAGGGTGACCTGAAGGAAAGTGGCACAGAAAACATACCGCCTCGAGACGTTCCGGTTCTCCGGGGCGTCGCGGGGTAAGGGTGAAAAGGTGCGGTAAGAGCGCACCGCGTCCGCCGCAAGGCGGATGGCAGGCTAAACCCCGCACGGAGCAAGACCGAATAGGGAGGCGCCAGAGGGCGGCCCGTCCGAAGCCTCCGGGTAGGTCGCTCGACCCCGCCAGCGATGGCGGGGCCAGAGGAATGGTCGTCGCCCGGCGTCCGTCCGTTCGCGGGCGGCGCCGGGCACAGAATTCGGCTTATCGTCCCTCTGCGGCGTTCTTTTGGCGGCTGGCCGCGTCTTCGGCGCTATTCCCACGAGGTCTCGGCTTGCCGCAAGCGCGCCGCTTCATTCCCGGAACCGTGTCCCCACCGCTCTCTGCGGTCGTGCGCTGACAGGATCGTGTAGCTGGGGCGGCCATCCTCCCGACGCCGACGACGGAGTGAACCATGAGCGAGGAAACCGCGGAACAGATGCGTGGCCGGCGGCAGACCGTGTCGCTCGCGCGCCTCTACCTCGACCCTAACAACTTCCGGTTCGTGGATCATCCGGAGTACGGGTCGGTTCCGCCGGAGCGCGTCTTCGATGCGGACGTGCAGCGGCGTACGACCGGCTTCGTGCTGGGACGCCAACAGGAGAACGTGCGGGACCTCGTCGCCAGCATCAAGGCCAATGGTTGGCTCGACATCGATCCCGTCCTGGTCCAGCGCACGGAGGCCGGACGGTTCCTCGTGGTCGAGGGGAACCGACGAGTAGCGACGCTCAAGTACCTGCAGCGCCGGTACGAAGAAGGGGCCATCGATCTCGGGAAGCTCGATCCTGGTCTGTTTTCCGAACTGCCGGTCGTCCTCTACCGGGACGCGGACGAGCGCAACCGTCTGGTGATGATGGGGCTCCACCACATCTCCGGAAAGCGGCGTTGGCCGGCCATCAACCGCGCGCGGGCGATGGAGCAGCTCCTGCCGCACTTTCGGAACGATGCGCAGGCGGTCTGTGAAGCTCTCGGCGTCAGCAGGCGCGAGTTCAACCTGTCGGTGAGAACGCTGGCGCTGGTGGAGGCCTACGCGGCGAGCGACTATGGCGACCAGTTGCAGTCGGATCAGTACAACCTGTTCCGCGAGGTCCTCAAGAGCGAGGAGATGCGGACTTGGCTGGGCTGGGACCACAACGCGCGCGCGGCTTCCAACCCGTCGAACCTCAACCGACTCTTTTCCTGGATGTCGCGCGAAACGGAATCTGACGACGGAGAGGAAGACGGCCAGGACGTCGATGCCCGATCGACGTCCGATCCCGTGATTACCACCGGGGGGCACGTTCGCGAGCTCGCCAAGATCATCGCGCACCCGGAGGCCGTCAAGAGTCTCGACGAGACCCGCAGTCTCCAGGAGGCGACGCTCTCGAGCGATCTGCTGGTCAGAAGTGAGATCGACCGCGCGTTCAGGTCGTGCGACCGGGGAATCCAGAAGCTCGGCAGCCGAATCGGAGAGCTGGAGTCCGGCGAGCTCGACCGGATCGATCAGCTCATCGGCAGACTCCAGGGTATGGTGCTGGCCCGCAAGCGCCAGCCGCAGGGCGTCGGTCCCCGGTTGCCTTGGCAACCCTTCAACGAGATCACGCAATCGCGGTTCGCTTGCATCCGCATCGAGAGCTACCGTGGCATCGACGGTCTTGTCCTTGATGCTCCCGGTCAAGTGAATCTCATCGTCGGGGTGAACAACGCCGGAAAGACGTCGCTGCTCGAAGCGATCTACCTGCTGGCCCATCAGAACGACGAGCGGGCTCTCCTGGACGCCATTTGCTGGCGCGGCCGCGTGAACGGTGATCCACCGCCGCTCTGGCTCGTCGAACAGCTTCCAAGCGACGTCCGTATCGCCGGATGCTTCGATCGGATTCCGAACAACAGGACGAGCGTCGAGTTCGCGGTTGCCACCGAACCGGCTGCGGACGTCGAAGACCAGACCTCTTTCCTTTCGAAACTCGCCATCGAATCGAGCTACGGGGAGCACGTGCAGAGTACGGACGTGGTGTTCTTCGGGGACCGCCCGTGGCGCACCCGGTTCGAGGGGCAGAACTGGCTGTGCCGTTCGGCGTTTACCAGCCCTTTCGTGGCGAACCGTCCGGAGACACTTGCCCGCTGCAACAAGGAGAGCATCGAGGCAGGGACGAAGTGGCAGCTCATCGACTTCATTCGCAAACGCGTTGATCCCGGACTCCGCAACATCGAGCTGGCGGACCGGTTCAGCCGGTTCCTGGTCAGTCACGATGATTTTGAGAAGGCGCCGGACCTTTCGGTATTCGGCGACGGGGTACGGCGTGTGTTCGAGATCGGGTTGCTCTTCGCCAGCGCCCGTGGCGGCGTGCTGCTCGTCGACGAGTTCGAGAACGCGATCCATACGGAGCTGCTCGCGGAGTTCACGCAACTCGTTCAGGATCTCGCGGCCGAGCTCGACGTTCAGGTCTTCCTGTCGACCCACAGCAAGGAGGCGATAGACGCCTTCGTTCTGAACGGACACGGGACCGACGAGGTCGTCGGTTACGCGCTCAATCGCGGCGCCGACGGCGTCACGGCACGTCGTTATGGCGGCGACAGGCTGCGCAAGCTGCATGACACGGTGGACTTCGACCTGCGGGGTGTGCGGTGAAGGCCATGCTGTATGACACGGTGGACTTCGACCTGCGGGGCGTGTGATGAAGGCGGTGCTGGTCTTCTGCGAAGGCCGCCACGACGTCGTATTCGCGCAACGGAGCCTGGGTGCGCACGGCGGTTGCGAGTGGGTCGACAGGCCCGTGGGCGAGTTGCCCTCACCGTTCGGCCGGGGCAAGACGGTCGCCAAGGGGCTGATCGCGAGGCGATTCGAGCGGCTTGCGCTGGAAGACCTCACGCTTCGGGATGCGGCGCACCCCCCGCTGCCGTGCTTCGATGCCGTCGTCGAGAACGCGGCGACAGCGACGATGTTCGTCCTCGTTCGGGCCCACGGACAGGATCGGCCGGACGCGTGTCTGGAGCTGCTCCAGGATCTGCGGGACACCTTCACCGACCAGCCCGCCGGCACGTTCGACGTGTCGGAGTACGCCGCCGCCTTCCTGTTCGACGCCAACGGCGAGGGCGTGGCGTTCACCTTGGCCGGATTCCGCGCGCGCTACGGCGCGCACTTCGGCGATCTCGCCAACCTGGGGCATGGCACGTGGCTGACGGAAGCACGGTACCCGTGGGTTGCTTCGTGTTTCACAGGAGCGCTCAGGACCCGACTGGCACCATCGAGGATCATCTGGCGCCGATGGTGGCGCAGGCTTGGCCCGAACGGCACGCCGCAGCCACCCGGTTCATCGACGACAACCGGGACGGTGACGACAAGGTGTCCGGCAGCGGCGGGGCGGACCGGCTGAAGGCGATCGTCACGGTCACGGGGCAGTTCAATCACCCGGGGGATCCGATGTCGATCATCATCGGCCGAAGAGGCCTGCCGCGCGAGCGATTCGAGGCGTCTCCGCTGAGTGCGGAGTTGGCCGGCTTTCTGACCCAGGTTCCCTGGACTGCTCCTGAACGGCGTTCAGGTGAACGCGAATGATGTTTGCGGCTCGGGGGACGATCCAGATCGGGATGACGGTACCGCGACGCCTCGCCCGCTCTGCTCGTGCAGGGCTTGCAGGTGTTGAGGAACAGGCCCCCCGCGTCCGCATTCGTGCGGCGTGGCGTCCGCCGCCGATTGCGTACGATCGTGAGCAACTTTGGCGAACCTACGGCTCTGCGCCGTCGAATCGCCCCGTCAGTTCGCGGAACAGCGCCGTCGCCCGGTCGATCACCTGTGTCGGCACCGCTGTCGAGTCTCTTGTCGACCACTCAACGACAACCCGACGTGCAACCTCCGCCTTCCAGCCGTCCGGCAGCACCGCACCGAGTCTTCCCGCCGCGTTCTTGATCTGCGCCACCAGGCTCCCCTTGCCGCGGTCGTCCTCGTTCAGCGTCACTGTCTGGCCGACCACGTCCTTCAGTACGGAGAGCACCGTCTCCTCACCGATGAGGTCCTCGATCTCGCATCGCTCCCGCCCGAGCACCTCGCTCAGCATCAGGACGGCCCCCTCATAGCCCGCGTACAGCTCCTTCGTCAACGCGTTACGCCGAGCCCGCCCCGCGTCATCGCCGTCCAGCAGGACAACCGGACGCACGTCCTGCCCCAGGAACAGCGACGCGAGATGCCCCACTAACTTGGTCCCGCCACACGGCGTCACATGGACGTCGTCAGGCAACGCCTCTC
The DNA here is from genome assembly GCA_965215105.1 of Vicinamibacterales bacterium. Classification (GTDB taxonomy): domain Bacteria; phylum Acidobacteriota; class Vicinamibacteria; order Vicinamibacterales; family UBA8438; genus JAJEEA01. The sequence continues at coordinate 1,371,696 of OZ244051.1, read as the reverse complement.
GACCGAGCGAGCGGCAATGCAAGTTCAGTGCGTGCAGGTACAGGTAGTCCGACATGCCTTCGACCAGCACGTTCTTCTTGTGCTGGAACAGCCCGCGCACCATCGCATAGCCCGCAGCCGCCTGCAGAGGGAATATGGTCTCCCGGTCCCGCGGCCAGCCATCGACGCTGATCCGGGAGTGCCCGGTCTCGTCTTCGGTAACCGGACGGACCCGGTGGATATGTTCTCCGTCGATCAGGAACGGTGAATGCGTTGTATATATCAATTGATTGTTCTTGGACAGCGTCTCGAAGAACCCCATGAGTTCCTGTTGCGCCGTCGGATGCAGATGCAGCCCGGGCTCGTCGAGCAGCAAGACAGCGTCCTTGTGGCACTCGTCGGATTCCACGAGGAACACGAGGTAGAACGAGAAGAACCACTGGAAACCCTTGCTGCGGCTCTCGAGCTCGATATCGACGTCGGGCCGCCGATCGTCGGACACCCAGATGCGAAAATACGAGCCGTCGGCCTGATAGCGGATCTTGTGGCGTCTCTGCTGGAACCACTGACTGAATTTCCTTGAAATATCGATCGATGCCGAGTTCAGCTTCACGCTGCGCAGTTCCTTGCGTTCCTGGTCGCGGGCAATTGTCTCCGGAGTCACCTCTTGACCCCCTACTCGCGCTTCCTCGGCTTCCTCCCGGCCCAAGTCGGAGATGTCCTTTGCAGTGAGACCCACGTGCTGGAACATCGCGTTGATCGTTCGCACTCGCGGTTGGTCGGGTCCTGCTGAAAGGTCATCGAGAAACCGGGGGAAATGGATGGCGCTGTCGAGAATCCCATAGTTCTCGAAATAGATGAACACGGGAAGTTCGGCCGTGATGGCGTCGTCCAACTGCTGTCGCAGCGGCGGCGTTCCCGTTCTACGCAGGAGGCTGTCGACCACTCCTTGAAGTTCTTCGACCAAATTCGCCGACGCAGGGTTGGCGTGCGCATTCGATTCATTCCGCACCTGTCGCAACAGCTCCATGCCGTCTTGTGCACGCAGATCCGCCAGCCCTTCGGCCGCAGCCCGGAAACCGTCCGCCCAGTCCGCAAGCTGCGTGCGCAGTGCTTGCGTGTCTTCCTCGTGATCCGGGGCCGGCGCGGCAAGGCGCCGCGCGTCTTTTGCGAAGCTGTGGAGCGCCTCCACCAGGTCGCTGGGGTCGACGGCATCGTCCGGAACCTCCCCGTCGTACTCAGAGGTCAGGGCGCCGTCGTAGTAACGCGTCAGTACCGCCGTGGGCGGCACTTCCGCGCCGTCCAGTCGTTCTGCGAGTTCAGTGCGGAACTTGGCCGAGAGCTTGAAGTCGACGCGACACACAGGCCATTCTGCACCACCCCGGTACTTCGCTGTAAAGCGGTCGCGAGGGAACTCCCGTTGGGGGTTGTAGGGTTCCTCGACCGCCGGATTGAACTTGTGCAGCGCTTTCAGCAGGGCGGTCTTCCCGGCCTCGTTACGACCGACGAATGCCGTGACTCGCTCGATCGGAATCCAGCCGCTGTCATCGATGTTGCGATAGTTCAGGACCTGAAATCGCGTTGCTGTCAGCTTCATGCTCCCATCACCCTGGTCGGTTGGCCGTCACAGGTTGCGCGGTCGACCGCCCGACGAGCGCAACCCGGGCGCGAGTTGTCACGGGGGAACACCACCTTCGCAAGCGTCGCCCGCTGCGAAGACACCCTTCTGTATTCATTGCCCCAACAATACCTCGACTAGCTCCGCGACGGCCCGTACAGCTCCTTCGTCGGCGTCGGTGAGCACGATCGGGTCGAAGTCCGGGTTCATCGGCTCGAGAGTGATCGTCTCGTGGCGCCACGAGTCGCCGGCCGCGGTCTTCTCGCTGCGGTAGCGCTTCACGGTGTAGCGCTGGCCCGTCTCGGTGTCGGTCGCGTCGCGGAGCTGGACGAGGAGGGTCCGGCCCTGGCGCGCGCCGTCCACGGGAGCGCGGAAGAGGCAGTACGAGCCATCCGGAATCGCGGGCTCCATCGACTGCCCGACGACCTGCGCGACGAACATCCCCGGGCGGAGCCGGCGGCTCGACGCCACGGCCACCCACTCGAAGGCGTCGTCCTCGACGCGCTGTGGATCGCTGAAGGCGCCCGCGGCGGCCTCGAGGGGGACGAGCGGCACGCAGGTGACGTAGCGGTCTTCGGGACGAGGCTCCACGATGCGCAGACCGGGCGGGAGGCGCCGCTCGCGCTCCGTGCCTCCACCCCGCTCCGCCCCTGCACCCTGCTCCGCGCCTTCACTCTGCTCCGCGCCTTCACCGCGCTCCGGGCCGGCTCGCAGCCGACGATAGGTCTCGGACGCCATCCAGGCGGTGACCACGCGCTGGAACGACGCGTCGTTCATGAAGCGGACGAAGATCTCCTCGTTCTGGTCCATCCGCTCGACGAAGAGCCGCTCCAGCAGGTTCCCGAAGACGAGCTCGAACTTGTCCTCCGGGTTCACCGCGGCGGCCTCACGCAGGCCGTCGTCGCTCGCCGCCGCTTCGACGATCTGGTCGAAGAACAACTGATCGGCCGGGTTGAAGTCGGCGCCGAAGCGCTCGTTGACGATGTCGATGAGCTGGGAGAGCGGCAGGGCTTCCTCCCGCGCCGCGCCGGACCCGACCTCGGTCGGGCCGTCCAGAGCCCGGGCCCTGCCCTCCTGGAGCGAGATCGAGCCCTCGCCGATCTTCTGCAGCCGGTAGTACTCGAGCCGCACCTCGTCGTCGAACCGATAGGCCGGGCCGCTGGAGCGCCGCGGCAGCTTCGCGGCGAGATGGCGGAGGAAGACGTAGAGGCGCTCCAGGTCCGAGTCCTGGTAGGGAATCACCTGGCTCAGGAAACCGTAGAGGTTGCGGAACGCCTGGACCTTCCCGCGCCACCGCTCCGCTTCTTCTTCCTCGTCCCTCTGCAGCACCGTGAAGCGCGACACGGCCGGATCGAGCGCGACGTTCATGGCCTGGTGGTCCTGCACGCTCTGGCGTCGCCGGGGCTTGAAGTACACGGCGCAGAACCGCTCGACCTCTTCGTCGAGGTACACCCCGGACGCGTCCAGCTCGCCCTTGACCGCGTACATCCGGGCGGGGTCCACCTCGTCGCCCATCTCCGCGCCCTCGTAGTAGACCTTGAAGGCGCCGCGGATTTCGTCGCGGTCGTTCACGAAGTCGAGGACGAAGGTGTCCTCCTTCAGCGGGTGCGTGCGGTTCAGGCGCGAGAGCGTCTGGACGGCCTGGATGCCGGCGAGCCGCTTGTCGACGAACAGGGTGTGGAGCAGCGGCTGATCGAAGCCGGTCTGGTACTTCTCGGCCACGAGAAGGACCTGGTACTCCTGCGTCGCGAACTTCTCGGGAAGCTCCTTCTCGCGGATGCCGAGGTTCATCCTGACCTCGGTGTACTCGACGCCCGGCAGCTCGTCGTCCCGAACCGCGCCGGAGAACGCGACCAGCGTCCGGATCGCGTATCCCTTCTCTTGGATGTAGCGGTCGAAGCTCTGCTTGTAGCGTACGGCCTCGAGCCTCGAGCCGGTGACGAGCATCGCCTTGGCGCGGCCGCCGATCCGGTGCCTCGTGACGGCCTGGAAGTGCTCGACCATCACCTCGGTCTTCTGGGCGACGTTGTGCGGGTGCAGGCGCAGGAAGCGGGCGAGGGCGCGGGCCGCCTTCCTGCGCTCGACGTCGGGGTCGTCCTCGCAGGCCTTGAGCAGCTTGTAGTAGGTCGCGTAGGTGGTGTAGTGCTGCAGCACGTCGAGGATGAACTCCTCCTCGATGGCCTGGCGCATGGTGTAGCGGTGCACCGGCTCGCCGTCGCGGCCGAAGCCCGCGAGCGTCTTGTGCTTGGGCGTCGCCGTGAAGGCGAAGAAGCTCAGGTTGGCCTGCCGGCGGCGCTTCGCCATGCTCCGGAACAGCGCTTCGAGGTCTTCTCGCCCCTCCTCTGCGGCGCGCCGGCGGGCTTCCTCGCGAAGACGCTCGCCGCCGAGGACCTCCTTGAGATCGGTCGCCGTCTCGCCGCCCTGCGAGCTGTGCGCCTCGTCCACGACGACCGCACAGCGCCGCGTGGGGAGGACGCCGGTTCCCGCCTCGCCCCGCTGGTCGGCCATCTTCAGGAGCTGCCGCGACACGAACGGGAACTTCTGCAGGGTGGTGACGATGATGGGAACGGCGCTCTCCAACGCCTGGGTCAGCTCCTTCGAGCTCTCCTCGATCTTCCGAACGACGCCGCGCTTGTGCTCGAACTGGTAGATCGTGTCCTGGAGCTGCTGGTCGAGGACCACGCGGTCGGTCACGACGATCACGCTGTCGAATACCCGCTCGTTGGCGTCGTCGTGCAGCGACGCCAGACGGTGGGTCAGCCAGCCGATGGTGTTGCTCTTGCCGCTGCCCGCCGAGTGCTCGACCAGGTAGTTTCCGCCCACGCCCTCGGCCCGCGCCATGCGCACCAGTCTGCGAACCGCATCGAGCTGGTGGTAGCGCGGGAACACCATCGTCTCGACCCGGACCCTGCGCCCGTGGTCGTCGCGCCGCTCGTCGGTCTGCAGGTGCACGAAGCGCGCGAGCAGGTCGAGCAGGCCGTGGCGCTCCAGCACTTCCTCCCACAGATAGGCGGTGCGGTAGCTGCGGCCGCGGGCGTCGGGCGGGTTGCCCGCGCCGCCGTCCCGTCCCCGGTCGAAGGGCAGGAAGTGGGTCGCGTCGCCGGCGAGCCGGGTCGTCATGCGCGCGCACTCGGTGTCGACCGCGAAGTGCACGAGCGTGCGCCGCTTGAACTCGAAGATCGGCTCGCGGGAGTCCCGGTCGCGCCGGTACTGGCGCATCGCGTCGTCCGCCGTCTGCCCGGTCAGCGGGTTCTTGAGCTCGGCCGTGGCGACGGGAATGCCGTTCAGGCTCAGGGTGACGTCGAGCGACTGTTCCGAGCGGGCCGAGAAGCGGAGCTGCCGCGTCACGCCGAGCCGGTTGGCCGCGTAACGGGCTTCGAGCTCCGGGTTCAGCGCGTGCGCGGCCTTGAAGAAGGCCGCCCGCAGCGTGCGCCCGTAGCACTTGAAGCCGTGGCGCAGCGTCGCGAGCGAGCCGTTGGCGTCCATCCACTTGCAGAGGTCGCCGAGCACCTGCTCACCGGTGCCGTCGCCGCGGAGCGCCTCGATCTTCGACCACTCCTTCGGCTGCGTCTCGCGGATGAAGGCGAGGACGGTATCGGGAAAGATCGCGCGCTCGCGGTCGAAACCCTCTCCCGGAACGCGTACGTAGCCGTGGTTCAGCAGGTGGTCCTCGATCACGGTCTCGAAGGCGGCCTCGTCCGTGGGCTTCATGGTCTCATTCGTCGCGCAGGCGGCCTTCGATTTCCTCCGCGGAGGCGGTCTCGAAGAACAGCGTGATCGCTTCTTCGAGGTTGTTCCGCGCCTCTGCGACGGTATCGCCCTGGCCGACGACGTCCACCTCGGGGCAGAGGGCCACGTAGCCGTCGCCCTCCCGCTCGATCATCGCGGTCAGTTTTCTGTTCATCGGTGCTCTTTGTCGGGCGATCGAGACCGGGGCCGAGACGAGTCGCGCGCGTGCGGTCGATGCCCTCTCCTGGGAGCCGTACGCAGTCGTGATCCAGCAGGTGATCCCAATGACGCTCTCAACGCCGCCTCGCGGGTCGGTCTCATCGAGTAGCGTTGCGGGGGGGGTGAGTCCGAGCCAGACGAGCCTCTCACTCCCGCGCCCGGATGCGCGATTCTTCCACGATCCAGAGCTGTCCGTCGAGTGGCGACCCAGCCAGTGACCGCAGGAGCCGCAACCCGATTTCCAGCACGTGATCCCGGGCTTGGCTCTCCAGTCGGAACACCACGATCCCGGAATATGCCTGCGGTGGGTACGTTCGAATATCCGAGAAGTCGGTGTCGAACGTGACGATAGCCCGGCGTTCGCGAACGCACGCCGCGGCCAGATCCGGATCCGACGTCCCGCCGAGATCCTGATCCAGAACTGTCACCGCGTCATGGCCGGCCTGACGGAACAGCTCCGCCAGCTCAGCCGGAAGATTCTCGTCCAGCTTGAATCGCACGCAACCTCACCTCGCCAGCGACACCACCCGCTCTTTCGCCAACTCCGCGGCGTAGCACACCGCCGCGTGGATGGACTCGTGGGTAATCGAAGGGTAGCTTCGTACGATCTCCTCGGGGCTCAGGCCCGCCGCAAGGTTGTCGAGGATGGTGGTCACGAGCACGCGAGTGTCGGTGACGCACGCCCGTCCATGGCAGACTTGCGGATCGACGGTGATGTGGTCTCGCCAGTTCATGGTGTTCCTCCGCCGGTTCGACTTCAAATGATGCCCATCTCAGCCAGAAACTGCGACGGCTCCTTGACTTCATCCACCGCTGTCTCATGACGCGAAGAGTTGGTTCCAGCGTTCCTCCAAGATGGAACCGTCCGGAAATCGCCACCCCCCCGCACACCTTTTCCCGCCGTGCCTCTCGATGATGCTCAGAGCCCTTCCGTCCAAGGCTGTCGATCCACCCGGATCTTTCCCGCGATTGATCTCCATCCACACCCTGTGCCGTGTCGCTCTCGGCAACAGTTCATCCGCCGCCGCGTAGCCTGCCGACCAATTCGAACACCGTTCCCTGCCCCAGATCGCGGATATAATTGAACCGCTCCAGGTCATGCAGTGCGCCGGCCCACGCGACCTCCGTACGATGGTCAGCATCGTCCGGGATCATTGACTTGTCACCGACCTGGATAGTGGAGCTCGGGGTACCAAAATGCGTAGTGTACAGAACCCGGCCATCTCCCAGAGTGGCGGCCTTGAGGATCTCTTTCGCCTGTGCTGTCAAGTCCGGCGATGACTCCACCGTGGTACTGTCAACTCCTGCTGCACTTCTGCTGTCCACGACGTCATCGAGGCGCGCTACAATACGGTTCGTGATATCTCCGCGTAGACGTTCGAAATCAGTAGGTGACGCTGTCGAATACTTGATCACGAGTCGGTGCTGGACATCGAAAGGGAGTCTGCCAAATGCCGCCTCTTCGCAGATCATGACGACCGGTCGTTCAGTGGCGAATGCAAATCCCAGCTCGTACCATACGTTGGGGTTGTGCGTGGTGATGTCGGCGAGAACGATGTCGGATTTTCGTATCTCACTCTCTATAGATTCTATTGGAACCGCGACACTCGGATCTTTGTCCACTCGATATGGTGTAGCCGCAGCCGCATCCAACGCCGGTTTGAATACTTCCTCGTACCGTCTGTCATTCGCCTCATCGAACGGCTGGATCACAAAGCACGTCGGCATTTCTCAGACCCTCCAATCTGTTCGCTACGACAGTTCGTCTCAGCATGTACAACACGGCTCATGCTGTGGCGTCCACATCCATCTGTCCGGTCACCGCAGCTGCGATGAGGGCTGAGCGTCGCTCCTTGAGGAGCTCGACAGTACGCCCGGTCGCCGAGTGAACCGCATCGATGTCGGGAATACGATGACGTATGGCTTCCAGAATGGCCGATTGCTCGGTTTCTGGAGGTTGGAGCAAAGGCATCTCCATGAGATTCGTCGCGGAAATGGACGCGAGGTTGGTTGACTGTTTGGACCGGCTCTCGAAATACGCCTTGGCATGATCGCCAGATATCCAGAGCGCGAGCCACGCGGGAGATGTGTTCTTGGCCCGCACCGCGAACACGTGGTTCTGATGCAGGCACGGGTCGATCTCGCCGGTCCAGATGGCGCCGCGCCCCAGTTTGTCCGCATCACCGCCCTCGTTCATCAGCACGTCACCCGCACGTAGCAGGTATGCGCCGGCTTCCCGTTCCGCGATGGAAACGGTCTTCACGTCCGAGAGATCGAGAAAGCCGTCCTGGACGTTCGCCACCCGCAGATAGGGGTACTCGACGACAGCACGAGCTCCATACCGCTTGCCCAGCGCAAGACCCGTCTGTACGCGGCCGACGAACTTGAGACGAGTCACCTCCCAGTGCGCCGGAACCTCTACCAACCAGGGGACGCCGGAATCGCGAAGGGGAGCATCGGGATCGAGGCCGCGGGTGACCGCACGGGTGATGAGCGCCCGGCGCTTCTCGGCCAGCAGGCCGAGTACTCGCTCCTTGGCCGCGATCAGGGCGTCTATGCGCGCCGTCTCGCGGTCGAGGTAGTCGGCGATGGCATGCTGGTGCGGAAGCGGGGGAACGGGAATTCGAAAGTCCCGTACGAAGTCCTCGGGGACGCGCTGCTGTCCCGCCGCTCCTGTCATGCAGGTCGCGCCGAGACGCCTGAATTCGGACTGAGCGGTCAGATAGTACAGGAATCGGCCGTCGAGCTCCGGCCCGGGGGTGAGGACATGCAGTTCGGTCGTCCCATAGCCGATACCGGTTGCGGTGCCGCGGATCAGGGCGCCCTTTCCGTTCTCGAAGCACGGCGTGATCTTCGCGATCACCACGTCGCCGTCGCTGAGCCGCGAATAGCCCGACTGCACCTCTTCGAGGGGCCGACTGGCCGAGAGGTCGAGCTGCCCCTGCTCGCCAATCGCTTCCATGGGCAGGAACGTTACCTCCCGCGCCGCGTCCAGTGGATCGCGGGAATCGCGGGAGGACCCCGCCGTTCTCGTCCGGGTGACGAAGCGGAGGCGCTTGGCCGGCCAAGCCGCAGGAGCCACGGTCACTTCGTCACCTCCCGCAGCAGCCGCAGAATCTCGTCCTCGGCGTCCCTGAGCTCCGCGTCGATCTCCGCCAGCGGGCGGGGCGGCGTGTACCGGTAGAAGTGGCGGTTGAAGTTGATCTCGTAGCCGACCTTGTCCCTGCCGCGGTCCATCCAGGCGTCGGGGACGTGGGGCTGGACCTCGCGGGCGAAGTACTTGTCGATGTCGTCCTCGAGCGGCACGTTCTCGAAATCGCGCAGCGCGGGGTCGGGCTCGAAGCCCCCGCCGGAGCCCCTCTGCGCCACGGGCGCGGCGTCGGGGTCGGTCTGCGTGAAGACGTGGCGGAAGAGGCCGCGCTCGGTCTTCTTCCACCGGGACCCGCGCTCGTGCAGCAGGGCGTCGATGCGCTCGCGGACCGCGTTCCAGTCGCGCAGCGGCTCGCGGCCGAGCATCTTGTCGATGGCCTGGACGTCGTCGAGCAGGAACGGGCAGGCGTCGAGGAACCGGGCCTTGTCGTCGATGGTCATCCGGTAGCGCAGGCGCAGCGGGCGTTCGACGGTGACGCGGGTAGAGCCGAAGTCGGCGTTGTCGAAGATCTTCGAGCGTTCCTCCTCCGCGAAGCGGCCGTAGAGGCGGACGATGTCGGCGATCTGCGCGTCGGACAGGTGGCGGCGCTTGTCGCCGAGGCTGCGGCGGCTGTCCGCGCTGCCCCCGGGCGTCCAGCAGGCGCGCGCGTCGAGGAGCTGGATCCGGCCGCGGCGCCGTCGCTCCTTGCGGTTGGTGAGGATCCAGACGTAGGTGCCGATGCCGGTGTTGTAGAACATCTGCTCGGGCAGGGCGACGATGGCCTCGAGCCGGTCGTTCTCGATGATCCAGCGGCGGATCTCGCTCTCGCCGGAGCCGGCGCCGCCGGTGAAGAGCGGCGAGCCGGAGAGCACGATGGCGAGGCGCGAGCCGTGCTGGTGCTCGGCCGGCCGGACGGGCTCGAACTTGTGCACCATGTGTTGCAGGAAGAGCAGCGAGCCGTCGTTGATGCGGGGGAGGCCGGCGCCGAAGCGGCCCGCGAAGCCGCGCTTCTCGTGCTCCTGCCGGACCTCGTGCCGCTGCTTCTTCCAGTCCACGCCGAACGGCGGATTGGTGAGGAAGTAGTCGAAGGTGTCGCCCTCGAACCGATCCTCGGTGAAGCTGTCGCCGAAGCGGACGTTGTCGCCTGCGCCGTTGGGGTCGACCTGCTTCATGAGCATGTCGGACGCCGCCGTCGCGTAGGCGCGCTTGTTGTAGTCCTGCCCGAAGGCGTAGAGCCGCGCCTGCGGGTGGTGCTCGCGCAGGTAGTTCTGGGCCTCGGCGAGCATGCCGCCGGTGCCGCAGGCGGGGTCGAGGAGCTTGCGCACGGCGCCGGGGGGGGCGAGCAGCTCGTCGTCCTCGATGAAGAGGACGTCGACCATGAGCCGGATGACCTCGCGGGGCGTGAAGTGGTCGCCCGCGGTCTCGTTGGCGAGCTCGTTGAAGCGGCGGATGAGGTTCTCGAAGAGCAGCCCCATCTGCTCGTTCGGGACCCGGTCGGGGTGCAGGTCCACGTCGCAGAACTTGGAGACGACGAGGTACAGGACGTTCGCCTCGTGCATCTTCTCGATCTCGGTCTCGAACTCGAAGTACTCGAAGATGCGGCGCACGTTGCCGGAAAAGCCGGCGATGTAGCTGACCAGATGCTCGGCGATGTGGTCCGGGTCGCCCTGCAGCCGGTCGAAGTCGAGCTCGGAGTGGTTGTGGAAGCGCTGGCCGGCGGTCTTGTCGAGCACGCTGTCGAGGGCGTCGCCCTTCAGCCTGCCGCCCTTCCGCCGCCGGTACGCGGCCAGCACCTTGGCCTTGGTCGGGGCGAGCACGCAGTCGAAGCGCCGCAGGACGGTCATCGGCAGCATCACGCGCTCGTACTGCGGCGGGCGGTAGGGCCCGCGGAGCAGGTCGGCGATCTGCCAGATGAGGTTGGCGAAGTAGTTGTGGTCAGGCCCGGATCCACTCACTGGAGTTCAGTCGCCTTGACGCACCCTCCAGGGCGCGACGGTATTGTACAACCACGAGCAGCGTCCCCGTCGCCCCCCCGTCGCCCCCGTCGCCGCGGCGCCGCTGACGGCGAGGCTCGACCCGTGGTGAGCGCGATGGCGTTCTTCGTCGGCGGCGCGGACGATCAGCTGGGCGCGTGCCCCGGGCGGACGGTCATCAGGCGGTGCGCGGGGGCGCGGGGCGGACGAGCAGGGTCGTGCCGCGGACGGCGGCGACGGTGACGGGATGGCCGGGGGCGATGGCGGGCGCGCCGGCCGCGGGCTCCGAGCGCCACAATTCGCCGCGGACCCGGACGTAGCCGTGCGGAGCGAGCGGCTCCACAGCCACGCCCGGCAGCCCGATGAGGCGTTCGATGGCGGTCGATGCGTCGCTCTCGTAGGTGGTCCGCAGCCACGGATACAGCGCCGCGTCCTTGGCCATCACGCCCACCACGAGAAGGGTTCCGGCCCAGCTCGGCAGGAAACCCCAGCGGTACAGCAGGATGGCGGCCCCCACGGCGAGCACCCATTCCGGGATCTGGTAGAGCGTGTAGCGGACCAGCGTGGAGCGAGGCGTCGCGACCGGCACGAGTCCACTATCTCATTCCTGCCGGGGGAAAGGGAAGCCGTTCCGCGGAGCAGGGTGCACGACAGATTCGTGAGATGAGCGTTCCCGGCACCGTCAGGCTCTCGCCTCCCGTGTCGTTCTCGGCGGGCGTCTCACTTTCCTGTCGTGCACCCCGCGGAGGGCATGTCAGGACTATCCCACGCTCCGCCGCGTCCCTGGGTGAGCAGCATGGTGGCGTGTCCTGTCGGCTCCTGACGTGCGGGATCGTGGGTCTTGCGTGGTGCCGGCCGGTCGGCCAGACGGTGGCGATGCCTCGAATTGGCGGCGAGTCGTCACGCGCTGGCAGCGTGGGATGACCCTGGAGGGCATGTGCCGGCATGGGTCGACGGCAACGGGTATACTGACGCGTCCGGCGGTCGCGGGGGGCCTGAGCGCGTTGCCGCACGGGCGTTCGGCCGGTCCCGGGCCGCACGCGGATTCTCCATCGAGCCAGGACACGACGATGCGCATCTCGTTCAACGGTTCGTCGGGGCCCACGCTCGGGGTGGAGGTGGAGCTGCAGATCATCGACCCCGAGACCAGGAACCTGGTGTCGGGGGCTACCGCCATCCTGGAGCACGCGGCCGGCAACCACCTCAAGCCGGAGCTGATCCAGTCGACCATCGAGATCAACACCGACGTGTGCGCCGACGTCGCGGCGGTCCGCCGCGAGCTGTCCGAACGTCTGCGCGGGCTCTACGGGCTGTGCGACGATCTGGGCTACCAGCTTGCGAGCACCGGCACCCATCCGTTCTCGCGGTGGGCCGAGCAGCAGATCACCGAGAAGGAGCGCTATCACCTGCTGGCCAAGCGGTGCCAGTGGCCGGCGCGCCGCCTGATGATCTTCGGCCTGCACGTCCACGTGGGGATCGAGAGCGGCGAGAAGGCCATCGCCATCTTCAACGCGCTGACCACCTACATCCCGCATCTGCTCGCGCTGTCCGCGAGCTCGCCGTTCTTCCAGGGCGAGGAGACGGGGCTGGCCTCGTGCCGGGTGAAGATCTTCGAGAGCCTGCCCACGGCGGGGCTGCCCTACCGGCTCCTGAACTGGGCCGAGTTCCAGCGCCTGATGATCACCCTGGTGGGGGCGGGGGCGATAGAGTCGGTGCGGGAGATCTGGTGGGACATCCGGCCCCACCCGCAGTTCGGCACGGTCGAGGTGCGCATCTGCGACGGCCTGCCGACCCTCGACGACGTCGTCGCGATGACCGCGCTGATCCAGGCGCTGGTGGTGTGGCTGGGCGACCAGTACGACAACGGCATCTACCTGCCGGTGCAGCGCTACTGGATCGTCCGCGAGAACAAGTGGCGGGCGGCCCGCTGGGCCCTCGACGCGCAGGTGATCGTGGACGAGGAAGGCCGGCTCGAGCCCCTCGCGGAGTCGATTCATCGGCTGCTGGAGTCGGTCGAGCCGGTGTCGAAGCGGCTCGGCAGCCACGCCGAGCTGGTGCGTATCCGCGACCTCATGCAGGCGGGACCCAGTTGCGCCGCTCAGCGGCGGGTGTACGCCGAGACCGGCGACTTCACCCGGGTCGTCGAGTCCCTCGCCGGCGCCCTGCGGACCAGCGTATTTGCAGGATCCTGACGGATCTCGGGCGGCGCCGGCCCGACGTCGGCGCTGCCCCCGGCGGGATGGGCCGTCCGCTGCCGCACACCTCGCGGAGCGGGTTGCCGCTCGGGCGATGCCCGCTACGCCTGCGGCGTCATCCTCACAGGGTCATGACTATCGACCGACTCACGGACACCGGGCGATGCCCGCTACGCCTGCGGTGTCATCCCACGGTGAGGCCGTCTCGCGATCCGTCAGATGGCCGTGCCGCTGCCGGCGTCAGACCTGCTGAATATCGCGGAACACGGTGAGGCCGTCTCGCGATCCGTCAGGTAGCCCGGGCCTGCCAACGGCCGTGGCGGTGCTCGACGTCGAGGGCGAGGCCGAAGCACGCTGACAGTCTGCGCGGGGTCAGCACCTGCCCGATCGGGCCGGCGGCGGTGATGCGGCCCGACGCGAGCAACAGCGCATGGGTGAAACCCGGCGGGATCTCGTCCAGGTGGTGAGTGACGAGAACGACGGGCAGCCCGGGGTCGGTGCGGCCGAGGGTGGCCAGGGTCTGCACGAGCCGCTCGCGGCCCGGGAGGTCCAGGCCGGCGTTGGGCTCGTCGAGCACCAGGAGGCCCGGCGTGCACATGAGCGCGCGGGCGAGCAATACGCGCTGGCGCTCGCCCGACGACAGCGTCCGGAAGCGCTGCCCGGCGTGGCCGAGGCAGTCGACGCGGGCGAGACAGCGGCGCGCGTGGTTCCGGTCGGCCTCGTCGTAGCGATGCCACCAGGGGGCGAGCGCGGCCTGCTTGCCGGCGACCACGATCTGCTCGGCGGTCAGCGCGGGCGGGATCATCGCGGCGAGGGCGGCGCTGGTGACCCCGATGCGCAGGCGCAGGGCCCGCACGTCGACGCGCCCCAGCTCGCCCCCGAGCACGGTGACGGAGCCGGCCGACGGGTGCTGATAGAGGGTCAGGACCTGACAGAGCGTGGTCTTGCCGCTGCCGTTGGGGCCCAGCACCACCCAGCGCTCGCCGGCGCGCACCCGCCAGTCGATGTCCTCGAGAATGGTCGAGCGGTCCCGGACCAGCCGGACGCCGACGAGCTTCACCGCCTCGGGCGGAGCCGTCGACTGCATCGTCTCTTCATCGCCTGTCTGACGAACAGGGCGTCGATCCGACGCCGGCGCCGGCGTCGGCGGACCACCCGTGGACTGCGTCATCTCGTCTTCGCCTGCCGGTGGCTGCGAGGGGTGGTTCCGGCCGGGAGACGCTACGGCCTGCCGTGCGCACGCCGTTGGCGATCAGGACTCCTTGACGGCGGCGATCAGGTCGAGCACCGCCTGCTTGCCGTCGCCGAAGAACATCAGCGTGTTGTCGGCGGCGAAGAGCGGGTTCGGGATGCCGGCGAAGCCGGGGGAGAGGCTGCGCTTGATGACGACGACGGTGCGGGACTGGTCGACGTTCAGGATCGGCATGCCCGCGATCGGGCTCGACGGGTCGGTGCGGGCGTCGGGGTTGACGATGTCGTTGGCGCCGATGACGAGGCTGACGTCGGTCTGCTCGAACGACGGGTTGACGGCGTCCATTTCCTTCAGCTTGTCGTAGTCGACGTCGGCCTCGGCGAGGAGGACGTTCATGTGCCCGGGCATGCGGCCGGCGACGGGGTGGATGGCGTACTCCACCTCGACGCCCCGCGACTCGAGCAGGTTCGCGAGGTCGCGCACCTGGTGCTGCGCCTGCGAGACGGCGAGGCCGTAGCCGGGGACGATGACGGTGCGGCGGGCGCCGTCGAAGAGCATCGCCACCTCCTCGGCCGAGGTGCTCTTGACGCGTCCCGCGTAGACCGCGTCCGCGTCCGACTTCGACCCGCCGCCCTCGGCGATCGCCCCCACCAGCACGTTGACGAGCGACCGGTTCATCGCCTTGCACATGATGCGGGTCAGGATGATGCCGGAGGCGCCGACGAGCGAGCCGGTGATGATGAGGATGTCGTTGCTCAGGACGAAGCCGGTCGAGGCGGCGGCGAGGCCCGAGTAGGAGTTGAGGAGCGCGATGGCGACCGGCATGTCGGCCCCGCCGATCGAGATCGTCAGCAGGACGCCGAGCAGCGACGCGACGGCCACGAGGCCCGCGTAGAAGGCGACGGTGCCGGGATCGGCGACGACCATCGCGCCGAGCCCGAGCGCCACCAGCGCGATGGCGCCGTTCAGGACCTGCTGCCCCGGGAAGACGACCGGCGCGTCGGGCAGCAGCAGCCCGCGCAGCTTGTCGAACGCGACGAGGCTGCCCCAGAAGGTGACGGAGCCGATGAGGCCGGAGGCGACGGTGGCCACCGTGGTCTGGGCCGACGGCTCGGCCGCGCTCACCAGTACCGCGCCCGCCACCAGGGCCGAGGCGCCGCCCCCGAAGGCGTTCAGGAGCGCCACCATCTCGGGCATCGCGGTCATCGCGATGCGCAGGGCCAGGGTGGCGCCGATGGCCCCGCCGAGGGCCACGCCGGCGAGGATCACGGCCAGGCCCTGGGGGCCGGCGCCGAAGACCTGCCGGTCGAGGAGCGTCGCCGCCACCGCGAGCAGCATCCCCGTCGCGCCCATCAGGTTGCCGCGCACCGCCGTCCGCGGATGGGTGAGGCCGCGGATGCCGAGGATGAAGAGGGCCGAGGCCGCGAGGTAGACGAGATTGATCGCGCTGTCCACGGTCGGTCCTGTTCAGATGGCGGGCCGGCCGGTGCCGGTGGTCATGCAGCTCATCGGCTCAGTCCTTCTTCCGGAACATGCCGAGCATGCGGTGCGTGACCAGGAAGCCGCCCACGACGTTGATGGTGGCGATGACCAGCGCGAGGAACCCGAGGACCATCGTCGCCCGGTTCGGCGAGGCGACCGACAGGAGCGCCCCGATGATGGTGATGCCGGAGATGGCGTTGCTGCCCGACATCAGCGGCGTGTGGAGCAGCGGCGGCACCTTGGTGATGATCTCGAAGCCGACGAAGACCGCGAGCATGAAGATCGTCAGCAGGGGCAGGAACGCATCCATGGGGACCTCGGCACGATGTCAGGCCGTCTCGAGGAGCTCGCGGACCCGCGGGTGGACGACCTCGCCGTCGCGCGAGACCAGGGTGCCCGCCGTGATCTCGTCGTCGGGGTCGAGGGCGACGGCGCCGTCCCGGACGAGGTGAAGCAGCAGGGCCGAGACGTTCCGCGCGTACATCTGGCTGGCGTGGTACGGCACCGTGGACGGCAGGTTGGTGGGGCCGAGCACGGTGGCGCCATGGGCGGTTACCGCCTCGTCGGGTCGCGACGGCTCGACGTTGCCGCCTCGCTCCGCCGCCAGGTCGACCACCACCGAGCCGGGGGTCATGCCCGCCACCATCTCGTCGGTCACGAGCACCGGGGCGGGCCGCCCGGGGATGAGGGCGGTGGTGATGACGACGTCGCTGCCCGCCACGACCCGGCCCATCATCTCGCGCTGCCGCGCGTAGAACGCCTCGTCCTGGGCCTTCGCGTAGCCGCCCGCGTCCTCCGACCCGGCGGTGTCGAGGGGCAGGTCGACGAACGAGGCGCCCAGGCTCTCCACCTGCTCCTTGACGGCCGGCCTCACGTCGTAGGCCTCGACCTTGGCTCCCAGGCGGCGGGCGCTCGCGATGGCCTGCAGGCCTGCCACCCCCGCCCCGACCACGAAGACGCGGGCCGGGGTGACGGTGCCGGCCGCCGTCATCATCATCGGGAACATGCGGGGCAGGGCCTCGGCCGCCACCAGCACCGCCTTGTAGCCGGCGATGGTGGCCATCGACGACAGCGCGTCCATGCTCTGGGCGCGGGTGATCCGGGGGATGAGCTCCATGGAGAATGCGGTCGCGCCCCGGCCCGCGAGCTCGCGGGCCGCCGCCGGCGCGCCGAGCGGCTCGGACAGTCCGATGACCACCTGTCCGGGCCGAATCAGCTCCAGATCGGCGCGCCCGGCGTCGGGGTTGGCGCCGAGGGCGCGGACCTGGAGGACGACGTCGGCGGTGGCGAAGAGGTGCGCCCGATCGGCCGCGAGGGACGCGCCCTTCTCCACGTATTCCGCGTCCGGGAAGCCCGCCGGCGCGCCGGCGCCGGGCCCCACCAGCACGTCGAGGCCGGCCTTCGTCAGGGCCGGAAGCACGCCGGGGACGGTGGCGACGCGCCGCTCGCCGGGGAAGGTTTCTGCAGGGATGCCGACGACCATTCGGTGCGACTCGTCTGGAGGTGGAGACTCGAACTGCCGCGGCCGGCGCGGGGGCGCCGGGCCGGGCGGGAATCGTACCACAACCGGGGCGGCGGCGCGACGCGCCGCGCACGGTGCCGTCCGGTATGATAGCCGGCCGGGCGCCCCTGGTGTCGGGCCAGGCGCCCCGGGCATCCCGGAGGCCGCGCGGCCCCGTGAGCGCCGGTTGGGCAGGCCCGCGGTGGAGCTCGCGACTCGAAGGCGGCGGGGTCTTGCCGCCACGGGCAGTCAGGCGGGTCCGCCGGCCGGTGTGTCGCGGGCCTCGCGGAACGTGTACACTCGGTTTCAGGGACGAACCGACCCCGGATCCCGACGCGGGAGCGGTGAACCAAACGCGGATACGGCAATGAAGCTGATCAAAGCCATCGTGCGGCCGAGCAAGGTCGACGTCATCAAGGACGGGCTCGCGAAGCGCGGCATCCCCGGCATCACCGTCACCGAGGTGCGCGGGCACGGCCGCCAGCGCGGCCACACCACCATCTACCGCGGGCGCGAGTACGACATCAGCCTGCTGCCGAAGACCAAGGTCGAGATCGTGGTGGCCGACGAGGCGGTCGACGAGGCCGTCGAGATCATCATGGACGCCGCCCGCACCGGCGAGATCGGTGACGGCCGGGTGTTCGTGCTGCCGGTCGAGCAGAGCTGGGTGATCCGGACCGGGGAGACCGACGTGGCCTAGCTAGGAGGCCTAGGAGTCTGCGCCGTAGAACGGCCCAGACTCCTGGCAGGGTTGGCTGGGCGCCGAGCGGAGCCGAAGGCGACGATTGGCGGGCTGGCGCGTCGCCTTCGGCTCTGCTTGGCGCCCGACCAACCGCCGGGAGTCCGCGCCGTCGGCGCAGCCTCCCGGCCGGCAATCACCGCCTGCGGCCCCGCCGCCCGACGGCGCGGTCGTGCCGATCAACCCCGGACGGGACCCGTGTCGTTCCGCCGGCCGCAAGGACGTCCCATGCCGTCCGAACCGAACGCCGTCGCACCGAAGGACATCTTCCTGGGCGCCGACCTCAGCCCCGAGGCGGCCGCGCGGTTTCTCGAGGGCTGCGGCGTGCGCGACGGCGCCGCCGCCGACCAGCAGCTCCAGCAGCTCGCGGACGACCTGACCAGCCGCGTGGCCCTGGGCAATCTCGCCCCCCTGCTGTTCGACGAGATCGCGACGACGCCCGACCCCGACGCCGCCGTCGTCGGGTTCTGTCGCTACGTCGCCACGCGAACGCCGAAGGCGTCGTTCATCGGCACCCTGCAGGAGGACCCGCACGTCCTCGACATCCTGGCGCAGATTCTCGGGACCTCCCCGTTCCTCAGCGAGATTCTCATCCGCAACCCCGGCTACCTGCACTGGCTGCGGAACGAGCTCGACAGCGCGCCGCCGGACCGCCACGACTACGACCGCGAGCTCGCCCGGCTGATCGACGGCGAAAGCTCCGTCGAGCTCCAGGTGGACGGGCTCAAGCGGTACCAGCGACGCGAGATGCTGCGGGTCGCGGCCCTGGATCTCTTCGGCATGCTGAACCGGGAGACGCTGACGTCGACGACCGCCCAGCTTTCGAACCTCGCCGACACCCTGGTCGACAGGGTGCTGGACATCGCGACGGCCGAGCAGGCGGCGGCCGACGGCCCGCTGCCGGGGCGGTTCGCGGTCATCGGCATGGGCAAGCTCGGCGGCGGCGACCTCAACTACAGCTCCGACATCGACCTCATCTACGTCTACGACGCCCCGGACGATACGACCGGCACCGCCCAGCGGCGCTACCAGAAGCTGGGACGCCGGCTCACCTCCCTGCTGTCCGCGCATACCGGCGAGGGCTACCTCTACCGGGTCGACATGCGCCTCCGCCCGATGGGGCAGGGCGGCAACCTCGTCTACTCGCTGAAGCAGTCGGCGCAGTACTACGAGAGCATGGGCGAGACGTTCGAGCGGTTCGCGCTCATCAAGGCGCGGCCGATCGCGGGCGACCTCGACCTCGGACGGCGTTTCGTCGAGGTGACCGTCCCCTTCGTTTACCGCAGGTACCTGGACCACGCGGCCATCGAGGAGCTCGCCCGGTACAAGGCGCGGGCCGACCGCGAGCACGGCAAGCGCGGCGACCTGGACCAGAACGTGAAGGAGGGGCGCGGGGGCATCCGCGAGATCGAGCTGTTCGCCCAGGTGTTCCAGATCATCTACGGCGGCGAGACGCCGGACCTGCGCACCGGCCACACCCTGACCGCCCTCGACCACCTCGGGGCGCACGGGTTCATCGAGCCGGAGGTGCAGCGGGACCTCGGCGCCGCGTACGTCTTCCTGCGCAACATCGAGCACGGCCTGCAGGTCGCGCAGGGCCAGCAGACCCACACCCTCTCGGGCACGGAGCGGGGGCTGCGGGCGCTGGCGCGGCGTCTCGGGTTCGACGACCTCGACACCCTGACGGAGGTGCTGAACCGCCATCGGGACCGCGTGCACGCGGTCTACGCCGACCTGTTCGAAGGGGAGCAGGAGGACGGCGGCCTCGCCGGCCGCGAGATGTTCCGGCTGCTCTCGGGAGACATGCCCGACGACGACGCGCGGGCGCGGCTCGCCGAGGCCGGGGTCGACGAGCCGGGCAGCGCCCTCGACGCCATGCGGGCCCTCGACGCGGCCCCGTCGCACGGCTGGTCGTCGGCGCGGAACCTTCTCGCGAACCTGCTGGCGGAGATGCTGGCGGGGGAGACGCCGGCCGGGCTGAACCGGATGCTCGTCCGCTTCGAGCGGGTGGCGTCGCGCTCCGGCGCGGCGGGGGCCCTCTTCCGCACCCTCCTCGACGACGAGGAGCTGCGCCACCGGTTCGTGTCGGGGCTCGACGCCGGCGACCTCTACGCAGCGCGGCTCGCCGCCTACCCCGAGCTCCTGGACTCGCTCGGCCGGGCCGTCGTCGATCCCGACACGTTCCGCGACGAGGTGGTCCGGGGGTTCGACGAGGTGACGGCGGGGGACGAGCCGGCGTTCAGCCTCGATCCGTTCCGGCGGGTCAAGGCGATAGAGGAGTTCAAGGCGCTCGTCGAGTGGCTGACCGAGCGCCGCCTCGACAAGCTGAACGAGAAGCTGTCCCTCGTCGCCGACTGCGCGCTGCAGGCGGCGGCGCGGGTGGTGTCGCACCACCGGCCGCCGGGTCCCGGGTCGGCGGGTCCGGAGACGGGCTGGGCCGTCTTCGCCCTCGGCAAGCTCGGCAGCCGCGAGCTGACCGTGCACTCCGACCTCGACATTGTCTTCCTCTACGCCGGCGACGGGTCCTGGTTCGAGCCGCAGCAGAAGTTCGTGCGGGCCATCCACGATCTGCTCTCGAAGCGCACGGGGGCGGGGGCGGCGTACGAGATCGACACCCGGCTGCGCCCCGAGGGGCGGATGGGCGCCCTAGCCCTCTCGGTCGTGGCCTTCGAGCGCTACCTGCGCGAGCGCGCCGAGATCTGGGAGCGGATGGCGTGGACGCGCTGCCGCTTCGCCGGCGGCGACCCGGCCGTCGGCGAGCAGGTGGCGGATGTCGTCGAGGGGTTCGTGTACGCGCCGTGGTCGCCGGACGTCGTGGACTACGCCCGGCGCATCCGCACCCGCATCGAGCGCGAGCTCGCCGGCGAGGCGGGGGGCGAGCACCTCGATCTCAAGCGCGGGCACGGCGGCCTCGCCGACATCGACTTCCTGCTGCAGGTGCTGCAGCTCCGCGAGGGGCCGGACCGCCCGGAGTTCCGGGTCGCGGGGGCGCGGCGCCTGCTGGCGGCGTTCCCCGACACCGACTTCCTGCGGCCCGACGAGGTCGACGCGCTCCGCGGCGCCTACGGCTTTCTCCGCGACCTCGAGACGGTGCTGCGCATCGCCGCCGATGCCGCCGGGGGCGTCATCTCGACCGACCCGGACGCGGTCGAGCCGTTCGCGCACCGGCTGCGGGAGCCGATGTCGGGACGGGAGCTGCTCGTGCGCTATCGCGAGGTCACCACGCAGGTCCGGGCGATCTACGAGACGGGCATGAGCCGCCTGGCGGGCGGCTCGGCCGCTTGAGCACATGGCCAACTACCTGCTGACGGGGGCGGCCGGCTTCATCGGGGCCGCGGTCGCCGGGAGGCTGCTCGAAGCGGGTCACGCCGTGCTCGGCGTCGACGACCTGAACGACGCCTACGACGTTCGGCTCAAGCACTGGCGGCTCGAGCGCCTGCGGGCGCGCGAGCGGTTCACGTTCCGGCGGGCGGACGTGTCGGATCGCGATGCGCTCGAAGCGGCGTGCGATGGCGAGCCGCTCGCCGACGGCGTGATCAACCTGGCCGCCCGGGCCGGCGTCCGCGCCAGCGTCGAAGACCCCTGGGCCTACGTGGGCGCGAACGTCACCGGCACGCTCAACCTGCTGGACCTCTGCCGGGAGCGCCGGGTACCGAAGTTCGTCCTGGCTTCCACGTCCAGCCTCTACGATCCGGGCAGCCCGATGCCGCACCGCGAGGACGCGGACGCGAGCCGGGTCCGGAGCCCGTACGCGGCCACCAAGCAGGCGGCCGAGGCCTTGTGCCACGCCTATCACCACCAGTTCGGGCTCGACGTCACCGTCCTCCGCTACTTCACGGTCTACGGCCCCGCCGGCCGGCCGGACATGAGCCTCTTCCGGTTCGTGCAGCGGGTTCACGAAGGGCGTCCCGTCCGCTTGTACGGCGACGGCACGCAGTCGCGCGACTTCACCTACGTGGACGATGCCGCGCGCGGCACCGTGGCGGGCCTCGCGCCTCTCGGCTACGAGGTCGTCAACCTGGGCGCGGGGGCTCCGGCCCCGCTCCTGGAGGTCCTGCGCTTCGTGGAGGCCCGCGTGGGGCGGACCGCGCGCGTCGAGCACCGGCCGGCCCATCCCGCGGACGTCCCGGCGACCTGGGCGGACACGTCCAAGGCGCGGCGGTTGCTGGGCTGGGAGCCGCGCACGACCTGGAAGGACGGGGTGCGGCGGCTCGTCGACTGGTACGCCGCGAACCGCTCGTGGGCGCGGCGGATACGGACCGTCGATTGACCGTCCGCGGCCGCACGCGGACTGCCCTTCACCACCGATACTGCCAGCGCACACCGTATATCCGGAACGTGGCGGTGACGGGGACGGCGTACGGCACGGACATGCCGTCGGCGGCCGATCCGCGACCGAGGCCGAAGGCGCCGTCCAGATCGACGCGGATCGCGTTGAACATCAGGCGGCTGCGGCGGGTGAGATACCAGTTGACGCCCGCCGTCACGTTCGCCTGGCGGCCGGCATGTCCGGTGTCGCCCTCCGGTCTCGTTCCCGTGGGGCTTGCGGGCTCCCCGAAATCGACGGTGCTGTAGCGCAGCGCGATCTCCAGGGCGCCGGTCCCCCCGGCGGCGACGGCATGCCCGACGGCAGTGGGGGACCAGGTTCCCTCACGCACGTCATAGCGGCGGGCGCCGCCCGCCAGGTACCCGACCTGGGCGTACCATCCGGCGGCCGCATGGCCGGTCCCGTCCGCTCGCCCGAACCGTCCGCCCATCACTTCGGCCTGCGCCCAGAACGGGCCGTCGAGCCAGGCGGCCTCGAGGCCTCCGTGGACCAGCGCGCGCAGTCTCCCGTCGGGCCGGCGACCGGTCAGGGCGGGGACGTCCGCGGCGTCGAGCTCCGAGCCGTAGCCCCATCTCGCCTCGCCGACGGGCCCGCCGGAGCGGTCCACCCAGCCACCCACGTGCAGGGCGCTCGTCGCGGTCAGTACGGGGGCGAACGCCACGCGGCCGGTGACGCCGAGCGCCTTCGCCGGCGCATCGTCGCCGGGTGCGCGGCCCGCGTGGCGCGCGAGGTGCACCGCCGCCTCGACGAGATGGTTGCGGCCGTGGATCCAGACCTGGGCGTTGGTGACCCTCGGACCGAGCGTTCCGTCGGTGAACGCGTCGACGGGCAGAGGACGCTCGATGAACGCCATGTCGTTCGACGAGGCGCTCTCCTGGAACGTGACGGGGATCTTCATCCTGCCGACGCCGAGCCGGAGCCGGTCCGACGGCGAGTAGTGAACGGCGGCGTCCTCGATCTCCACCGCGCGGGCGGGGCCGCCGCCGGCGGCGTCGGCATCGACCACGAAGAGCCAGGAGAAGCGCCCCGCGGCGCCCCGCGCGCCGAGGCGGGCGCGGCGGAGCAGGGTCCGGGTCTCCACGGCGCCGCCGCCGGCCTCCCCCGCGGCGCGGCGGTAGCCCGCCGCGTCCCAGTGCAGGCGCCCGGTGAACGCGAAGTGCTCCCGTCCGGCGTCCGTGGACTGGGCGACGGCCGGCGCCGCGAGGACGCAGCCGAGGGCGAACGCCGGCGCCAGCGCAACGCACACCAGCGGGGTCGCCCGAGGCCCCCCGCCCCGGTCCTCGTTCCGGCGGGGGGCCGTACCGGCTTCGCCGCGGAGCATGCGGGTGACCTTAACACGCAACCCCATGACGCGGTCACGCTACGATAACGCCGTGCCTTCCCGCGCTCCGGTGTCGGTCATCGGCGTCCCTCTCGATCTCGGCGCCGGCCGCCGGGGGGTGGACATGGGGCCGTCGGCGATGCGCAATGCCGGGCTCGTCGGGAAGATCCGGAGCCTGGGCCGCGAGGTCGTCGACGAGGGCAACCTCGTCGCCCCGGTGGTCGAGTCGCTCGCGGGTCCCGGGAACGAGAACGCCCGCTACCTCGCGGAGATCGCGGGGGTGCTCGAGACGCTCGCCGAACGGGTGCGCCGCGTGAGGCTCGCCGGACGGTTGCCGCTGGTCCTCGGCGGCGATCATTCGATCGCGTTGGGGACGGTGTCGGGGATGGCGGGGTCGGGCCGCGAGGTTGCCCGCGAACGCATCGGACTTCTCTGGATCGACGCCCACACCGACGCCAACACGCCGGAAACCTCGCCGAGCGGGAACCTCCACGGCATGTCGCTGGCCGCGATTCTCGGGAAGGGCCCGGACGCCCTGACGCGCGTCGGGGGGTTCGCACCCGGCACCGCCCGGCTGTCGCCGGCGAACGCGGCGGTCATCGGGGCGCGCAGCGTGGACCCCGGGGAGGCCGCGGTGGTGGCGTCGCTCGGGGCGCGGGTCTACACGATGGAGGAGGTGGATCGGCGCGGCATGTCCCCGGTCATCGACGAAGCCATGAGTCTGGTCCTCGACGGGACCTGCGGCTTCCATCTGAGCCTCGACGTCGACGCTCTCGATCCGTCCGCCGCGCCCGGCGTCGGCACCCCGGTGCCCGGGGGCCTGACGGTCCGCGAGGTCCATACCGTCATGGAGCGGGCCGCCGCCGGCGGCGGCCTGCGGTCGCTGGAGGTCGCCGAGGTCAACCCGGTCCTCGACGTGCGCAACCGGACGGCCGAGCTCGCCGTTCACTTCGTCGAGTCGGCGCTGGGAAAGAAGGTGCTGGGCGGCTTTTCTCCGTCCGAAGCCCGCCGGGGGCATGTGCCGTAGGGGCCACGTTCCGCCGGCGAGGCCGATTCGAGGACGGGCCGAACGGCGGCCGTCGGCCGTCGGCCGGGAGCCGGGCGGGGTCGGTCGGTCACGACGCGGCGGCGGTCGGCTCCACGCGCACCGTCACGACGTCGGTGTCGTGGTACTGTTGGTGCCGCACCGACGAGGCGAAGTGGCGCAGCAGCCGCAGCGAGACCTCGCGGTCGCCCGGCGCGGCCCCCGCGCGGTCTCCGAGCAGCGCCAACTGGTCCTCGATGTTGGTCTCGTCGGTCGCGGCCACGAACTCGAGCTCGGCGGCGAGGCCATCGCGGCGGGCCGTCAGCAGCAGGCGCCGGCCGTCGGGCGGCGCGCCGTCCTCGCCGGGCGCCGCGAGGGAAAGGAGGGTCTCCTCGCCGACGGCCCGGACCCGGTCGGTCATCGCTTCGCTCCAGCCCTGCCGGGCCGCGAACTCGGCCAGGAACTCGTCGATCCTCGGGTAGGCGTCGACGTTCAGCCCGGTCCGGACGCGGCGCGGCCGCGGCCGCGCGAGCTCGAGGAACCCGGTCATGAGGATCGCGGCGAGTCCGCCCGCGGTCATCCCGTTCCCGAGCAGGCCGCCCCAGTACGGGCCGAGGGCCTCGGGGAAGATCCACTGCTGCTGGAACCCCGTGCCGACCCAGAACGCGACGCCGGCCACCACCCCCTTGCGGTAGTCGATGCCGTCCTGCACCACCACCTTCATGCCGAGCACGAACAGGACGGACAGCAGCACGACGGTGTAGCCCCAGACCACGGGACCGGGGATCGCGAGGATGAGGGCCATGAACTTGGACAGGAACGCCAAGCCGATGAAGACGGCGCCGATGTACACCCCGACGAGGCGCGAGGTGACGCCGGTGATCTCGGCCACCGCGATGCTCGACGAGTAGGTGGTGTTGGGCACCGTGGCCGCGACGCCGGAGAGCAGGTTCCCGAGCCCGTCCGCCGCCACCGCCCCCTGCACGGCGCGGAAGTCCACCGCCCGCGGCTTCCGCCACGACACCCGCTGGATGGCGACGCTGTCGCCGATGGTCTCGATGGCCCCGATCAGGGTCACGAAGACGAAAGCGGGCAGGAGCGACCAGAAGGTCACGCCGAAGTCCAGGTCGAGCCCCGGCCAGTCGCCCGCGGGCAGGCCGATCCAGCCCGCCTCGGCGATGAGGCGGGTGTCGTAGATGCCGAAGAAGGCGGCGACCACGCAGCCCGACACGATGCCGATGACCGGGGCCCAGAGCCGCCAGACGCCGGCCGCGCGCAGGGTCACCGCGACGGTGACGACTATCGTGGCGGCGGCGCTGACCGGGGCCGACGCCGGCGAGGCTCCCTCCGGGACCTGGGGCAGCATGTCGAAGACGATGGGCATGACGGTCACCGCGATCAGCATGATGACGGTGCCGCAGACGGTCGGGGTGAAGATGCGCCGCAGCAGGGCCAGGCGGGCCGAGAGGGCGAACTGCACCAGGGCCGAGGCCGCGACCAGCGACGCGAGCATCCCCGGGCCCCCCTCGGCGAGGGCGGTGACGCAGACCGCGATGAACGCCCCCGACGTGCCCATCATCAGGATGTAGCCCGAGCCGACGTAGCCGATGCGGAGCGCCTGGAACACGGTGGTGACGCCGCTGATGGCGAGCGCGGCGAAGGCGGCCCACGTCAGGTAGTCCTCGCCGGCCCCCGCCGCCCGCACCACGATGGCCGGGGTGACCACGATGCCGGCCACCGCGAGCATCGCGTACTGGAAGCCGAGCCCCAGGGCCAGGGCGTGCGGCGGCTTCTCGTCGGGCTCGTAGCGGATGCCTCGGGCGGTGTCGGCGGACTTGGACTCTGTCATCGGCACTCTGTCAGATCGGCCTGCGATCGTCGGTTGGTTCGACGCTCTCGTCGGCGCGGTCCGGCGAAGGCTTCACGCCCGGAGGGCCGCCGCGCCGCGAACCGCGCGATGCACGTGATCCAGGGTGTTGTAGACGTGCGGGCAGAGACGCAGCCCGCCGGTGGCGGCGCCGGCGATGCCGTAGCGCTCGTACAGCGCCGTCACCAGGGCGCCCCGGCGGTCCGGTTCGCACGCCGCGATCACGACGCCGCCGCTCAGCTCGGGCGCCGTCGGGGTGACGAGCTCGAACCCGGCCTCGACGAGCCCGGCCTTCAGGGCCGTCGCGAGCTCGACGATGCGCGCCTCCACCCGCGCCATGCCCAGGCGGTTCTGGAACGCCACGGTGGTGCCGACGGCGGCGAGGGCGGCGTCGTCGCGCTGGCCCAGAGACTCGAACTTCCGCGCGCCGCGGGGCCGGGGAGCGACCTCGCCGCCCCAGCTCGGGGCGACGATGCTCGGCCAGATGTCCGCCACGCGGTCGGCGCGGACGTAGAGCAGCCCGACCTCCTTGGGCCCGAGGAACCACTTGTGGGCGCTGCCCGTCCAGGAGTCGCAGCCGAGGGCGCGCAGATCGACGTCGAGCGCGCCCCAGCTCTGCGCGCCGTCGACGTGGACGTGGATGCCGCGGCGGTGGGCGACCTCGCAGAGCTCGCGCACCGGCAGCCGCACGCCGCTGACGTTCGAGACGTGGGTCAGGGCCAGCACCCGCGTGCGCGGCGTCAGGGCGCGCTCGAAGACGGCGGCCAGCTCGTCCGCGCCCGACGGGGCGGCCGGCGTCGCCACCCGCGTCACCGTCAGCCCGTGGCGCGCCGCCCGCACGTCCCAGGCGACGTTGTTGGTCGGGTGGTTCTGGTCCCACACCACGACCTCGTCGCCCGACTGGAGGGGAAGCCCGGCGTTGACGACGTTGTTGGCCTCGCTCGTGTTGCGGACGAGGGCGATCTCGTCCGGGGTGACGCCGAGCTGCGCCGCCGCCGCCTCGCGCGAGGCCTCGAGGAGGGGGCCGAACTTCGCGCGGTTCGGGAACGAGCAGTCGACGTCGATGTCGCGGGTCAGCTCGCTCACCCGCTCGGCCACCACCCGCGGCGACGGGCACAGGTTGGCCGCGTTCATCGGCACGCGTTCCTCGCGGAACGCGAACTGTCGGCGGACCTCCTCCCAGAAGGACTCGCCGGGCTGCGCCGCCGCGGGGCGGCCGGCGAGCATCGGCCGGACGACGCTGCCGACGGCAAGGGTGTGGAGGAACCGGCGCCGCGTCGGATCGACGTTCATGGCGGTCTCCTTCCGGGGGCGTGGCGTGGCCGTCGGGTCCGGAGCTAGCGGAAGCGGGTGAGGCTGATGTCGACGGCGCGCGCGCAGGGCTCGTTCCGCCGCCACTGCATCAGGATCGGACTCTGGTAGCGTCCCTGCGCCAGATGACCCTCGCCGGGGGTCTCGCGGTCGGAAACCGGCAGGCTCACCGAGCGCTTCACCTGAAGAAAGCGTCGGGCGGGCGCGACGAAGAACCGGGACAGGATGCGTTCGACCATCGAGTCGCTCAGGTGCAGGACGTCGAACACCTCGTTGAACACCCGCACCAGGTCGTACTTGGCGTAGTTGATGGTCTTGTTCGGAATGGACCGGGGGTCGGACAGCAGATCGCGGCTGTTTTCGGCCATGAACCGCAACGGGTCGCGCAGGACCTCGGCGAGGTCGTGCCGCATGAGCAGGGTCTCGTACTCGTTGACGGTCAGGCCGGCCTGCTCCTCGCCGGGGCCGAGGGTGAGCTGGATGCGGCCCTTGTCGACGCCGTGCCGCCTGATGAGCTCCTCGCAGCGCTCGAACACGCCGAAGCGGGGGTCCTTGAGACTCACGGACTCGACGGCATGCGCGGACATCGGCACCGTGACGCGGTCGCGCGCCACCTCCTCCTCCGCGTTGTAGCCGAGCACGGTGGTCACGCGTTGGCGCGCCCGGCCCCGGTAGACGCCGTCGAGGTCGATGAAGTACACCGGCTCGCCGTTGCGCCCGCGGTAGGTCACGCAGCTTCGCAGGCCGGCGCTGATGAACGCCAGATGCGAGTCGGCGTTGCGGGGCTCGGTCCGCCGTTGGGCCTCGGACAGCTCCTCGCGGAGGTCGAGCTGGTCGTGCTTGTATCCCGCTCCTTCGGGGAACACCTCGCGGAAGAAGGACAGGTACGACCCGAGGCCGCCGAGCCTCCGGTTCAGTCGCGTCGCCAGACTCTGATCGAGGTAGCCGGCGGTGGTGTGAAACGAGCTGTACAGCGCCAGCGGGAAGGGTTCGATCACGTCCCCGTGGGTCTCGGACACGCGGCGGCGGACATCGAGCAGATCGATACGGGCGCGCGGCCGGACCGTGAGCGCGACCTCGACGGGCGCAGGGGCCATCTGCAGGCCATGATAACCCAAAAGCGCGGGACGCGGGGCCGCCTCGCGCCGCGTCCGCGCGGTCCTGCGCGCGCCCGTGCGGTCGCCATGGCGGCTGGGAGAACCCCCGGCTGCCCGGGAGCGGACAGGAGTCTGCGCCGTGGAACGCGCGGACTCCTGGAGGGTTGGTTGGGCGGCCCGGCGGAGCCGTGGGCGAGATGGGAGAGCTAGCAGCTCAGGCAGCGGTGGTTGTTCTTCGCGCCCAGGCTCTCGAGCAGCGCGATGGTGTCGGGGAAAGGCTGAATGCGCTGCACGGGGCCGTTGGCCATGTCCACGGTGGTCTGTCCGCGGCGGCTGACCGCGGTCACGTCGACCCCCCGGTCGACGAGGTAGCGGATCAGGGCGTTGTCTCCGCGGGCGGCGGCGTGGTGGACGGCATTGTAGCCGTCGTGGTCGCGGAAGTGGACGTCGAGGCCGATCTCCTCGACGAGGAACCGGACCGCGGGCAGCCAGCCGTCGGGCACGTGACGGTGCGAGTTCCCCGCGTAACCCTGGCCGTAGCCGACGCCGGCGGCCGCGAGCAGGGGAGACACGGCGGGGCCGCCGAGGGGGACCGCGGGCAGGCCGGAGGGATCCGGATGGGGCGCGCGGCGACGAGTCGGCACGGTGACGGTCGGGAGGTGCGGGTCCGCCCCGTGGTCCAGCAGGAGCTGCATGGCCTCGAGGTCGAGGGCGTAGGCGGCGCGCCAGAAGGCGGTCGCCCCGGCCCGGTCGACCCCGAGCAGGTCGCGGTTGTAGGTCGTGTACCACAGCGACCGCTCGAGCCGCGCATCGACGTCGCCCCCAGCCGCGAGCACCGCCCGCATGACGTCGAGGTACGAGGCGGCCTGCTGCAGGTGGTCCGTCGGCTGGGGGTGCCGCGCCTTCGGGGCCCAGTGCATGTTGAGCGCCCCGTAGAGCGGGGTGGCCCCGGCGTCGCTGGCCAGCGCGGGGTCGGCTCCCGACTCGAGGAGCTGCAGAGCCAGATCGAAGTGCCCGTTGATGCTCGCGATGAGAAGCGGGCTCGTGCCGTCGGCGGCGCTCACCTGGTTGACGTCGGCCCCGCCCGCGATCAGGGCCAGCGCCGTCTCCGCATGGCCGTCGCGGGCCGCCAGCAGCAGCGCTGTCAGCCCGCCGTGGGTCCCCACCAGATCGGCGTAACCGAGGGGTTCGGGCTCTTCCTGGCCGTCGACCTCGGCTGCCGGCGCCGCGGGTCGCGGCCGGACCGGGGCCCGGTAGGACGATCTGGTGGCCGGTCGCGTCGGGGGCTGACCGAAGCGTCGCGGCTGCAGGCGTCGGGGCGGGCGCTCCGCCGCGCGTGCGGCCCGGGAGGCGCGGGCGCTCCCCTGGGGGCTGCCCGCCCGGCCGGCCGCGTTGCGGGGAGCCAGGTTCACGAAGGACCGGATCATGCGGCCGCGCCGACGCCGGCTGTCCGCCTGGTCGAACGCGTTGCGGGCGGAGATGTCCACGACCGTCGCGGTGACGCCGGGGTCCGCGCCCCACCGCAGCAGGGGCGCGACGACCGCGGTCCGGCCGGTTCCCGCCGCGAACATGAGGGGGGTCTGACCCCACCGGGGCTCGCGGGCGTCGGGATCGGCGCCGCGCGCGAGCAGCGCCTCGGCGGCGCCGGCGCTTCCCGACTGCGCCGCGAAGTGCAGCGGGGTGGCCCCGGTCGAGGTCAGCGCCTCGGCATCGGCCCGGTGTTCGAGCAGGGCGGCGACGACCGCGACGTGGCCGGCGCGGCTCGCGACGTGCAGCGGGGTGTGGCGGCCGAGGCGGGTCACCGCTTCCGGGTCCGCGCCGGCGCCGAGGAGCCGGCGCGCAGCCGCGGCGTCGCCGTGCCGCGCCGCCCAGTGCAGGGCGGTCATGCCGTCGCCGCGCGGCGCGTTCACGTCGGCCCCGGCCGCGAGGAGCGACCGCACCGCCTCGTGGTCCTGGCGCATGACCGCGTCGGCGAGGGGCGCGTCGACGGCGGCCGCGGCGGGGCCGGACGCAACGGCCAGCAACGTCAGGAGGACGCCGGTCCGAGCTCGATGCATGGTTCTCTCCAGCCGATGCAGGCCTTGCGGATCCGGTCCCCTCAGGCCATCAACGAGAACGCGCCGGTGCTGTCGCCGAACCGCTCGACGTCGTCGAGGCCGAGCCGCTGGATGAGGTCGAGCATGACGTTCGCCATGGGCGTCCCCGGCGCCGCGCGGAGGTGCAGGTTGCCGGGCAGGCGGCCGTTGGCGCCGCCGGCCACGAAGAGCGGGCACCGCTTGTGGTTGTGCACGTTGGGGTCGCCCATGGGCGAGCCGTAGACGATCATCGAGCGGTCGAGGAGGGTCGCGTCGTCCTCCTCGAGGGTCCGCAGCTTGCCGAGGAAGTAGGGCAGCAGGCTCACGTGGTAGCGGTTGAGCCGGGCGAACTCCTCGATGTTGCGCTCGCGCCCGCCGTGATGCGAGGCGGGGTGGAAGCCCCGCGTGACGCCGCTCTCGGGGTAGACGCGCCCGGTGGCGTCGCGCGACAGCTTGAACGAGAAGACCCGTGTCACGTCGGTCTCGAACGCGAGCGCCTGCAGGTCGAACATCAGGCGGACATGCTCGTCGAACGAGTCGGGAACGCCCGGCGGCGAGTTGGGGAGCTCGCGGGGCTCGCCCCCGAGGTTGCGGGCCTCGACGCGCTCTATCCGCCGCTCGATTTCCCGGATGTCCGACAGGTAGCGGTCCATGCGCCGACGGTCCGCGCTGTCGAGGGTGGGGGTGAGCCGGGCCACCTCCCGGGTGATGAAGTCGAGCACGCTGCGCTGCTGCCGGCGGCGGACGGCGCGCTCCCCCGGGGTGGCGCCGGCCCCGAACAACTGGTCGAACGCGAGCCGGGGATCCCGAATCATCGGCAGCGGCTCGGTCGGCGACGCCCAACTGATGGTGTCGGTGTAGACGCACGAGTAGCCGTAGGCGCAGCCCCCGGCCTGATCGACGTTCTCGATGCAGAGCTGCATCGACGGAATCGGGGTGCGCTGGCCGAAGCGCTGGGCGTAGAGCTGATCGAGGGAGATGCCGGCCCGGACGTCGGAGCTCTCGGTCTGCTTCGGATGCGACTGGGTGAGGAACGTGGCGCTCGATCGGAAGTGGTCGCCGCCGATCTCCGGCGGGGTGACCGCCTCGGCCGGCCGCACGTCGGTGTCGCTGACGATGGTCAGCACGTCGCGGAACGGCTCGAGGGGGCTCAGGGCGCTCGGCGTCAGGTCGAAGCCGCGCCCCGTCGCGGCCGGCGACCAGAGGTGCCGCGACGCGCCATAGGCGGTGCTGCCGGCGGCGCCGTGCACGTTCTCGATGCACACGAGCCGCGTCGGATCGTCGAGCGACTGGGCCGCCGCGACCCGGCGCCACGGCCGGCCGGCGGGCACGAACGCGTCGAGGAAGGGCAGCGCCACGGTGGCCCCGACGCCTCGCAGGAACGTGCGCCGAGGGAGATGCTTGCCGGTGACGAAGGCCATGCTGGTCAGTCCTCCACGGAATCCGGCGCCCGGCCCTGCGTGCGGAACGCGGGG
The DNA here is from genome assembly GCA_965215105.1 of Vicinamibacterales bacterium. Taxonomy (GTDB): domain Bacteria; phylum Acidobacteriota; class Vicinamibacteria; order Vicinamibacterales; family UBA8438; genus JAJEEA01. Next base: position 1,339,442 of record OZ244051.1, on the reverse strand, counting down.
CTGCGGACGATCTCGACGATGAAGCGGGAGAGGCGCAGGCCGTCCGCCTCGGCGGCGCGGGCGACCTCGCGGACAGCGGACATGTCGAAGGGCTCGATGCGGCGCCCGAGGGCGTAGGCCATCAGGTTCTCGGTGAACGTCCGCGCGATGGCGGTCGGGCGCTTCAGCAGGGCGGCGCGCAGGTCGGCCGCGCTCGTGACCGGCGTGCCGTCGTAGAGCCGGCCCGACGAGTCGATCGGGTTGCCGCTGTCCTTGACGCGCATCGCCCCGGTCACGTCGTAGTGCTCGAGGGCGAGCCCGATGGGGTCCATCATCCGGTGGCACGAGCTGCAGGCGGGGCTTCGCCGGTGCTGCTCCAGGCGTTCCCGCACCGACAGCAGCCGGCCGCCGTCGGCGGCCGCGGTGTCGTCGAGGTCGGGCACGTCGGGCGGCGGGGGCGGGGGCGGACTGCCGAGAAGCACCTCCATCACCCACTTGCCGCGGAGCACCGGCGAGGTGCGGTCGGCGTACGAGGTCAGGGCCAGCACGCTGCCGTGCTCGAGCAGCCCGCGGCGCGGCTGGCCGGCGGGCCACCGCACGCGCCGATGGTGCTCGCCGACGACCCCGGGGAGCCGGTAGTGCCTGGCGAGGCGCTCGTTGACGAAGGTGTAGTCCGCGGTCAACAGCTCGAGCAGGCTCCGGTCCTCTCGGACGAGATGGTGGAAGAAGAGCTCCGTCTCGCGCTGCATGGCGTGCTTGAGCTGCTCGTCGAAGTCGGGATACGTCCGCACGTCCGGGTGCAGCGCCTCGAGATCGGGCAGCCGAAGCCACTGGGCGGCGAACCGCGTGGCGAGGGCCTCCGACCGCGGGTCGGCCAGCATGCGGCGCACCTGGGCGTCGAGCACCGCGGGGTCGGACAGCCGGCCGGCCGTCGCGAGGTCGACGAGCTCGGCGTCAGGGCCCGCCGCCCAGAGGAAGAAGGACAGGCGCGACGCCAGGGCATGGTTCGAGACGGCGAAGCCGTGGGCCGGATCAGTGCCGGCCGGCGGGGCCTCGAACCGGAACACGAAGTGGGGGCTGGCGAGGATGCCCTCGAGCGCCATGCGGACGCCGGCCTCGAACCCGCCCTCGGCCGCGCCGCTCTCGTACAGCGCCATCAGGGCGCGGCGGTCGTCGTCGGTCAGCGGCCGGCGGTAGGCGGCGGCGCCGAGCCGGTCGACGATCTCGCGGGCGCACGCCGGCGCGTCGGGCGTGGCGGGCCGGCACGTGAAGATGCGCCGCCGGCTCGGCGTGTCGGACACGCCGACGGGATCGAGCGGCCCCCGGATCGCGAGGTCCCGCAGGTGGGGCAGGCTCGTGAACCCGTAGGCGTTGGCGACGCTCGTGCTCGCCAGCGACCATTCGTGGGGGGAGATCAGGTCCTGCGCGGGGCCCTCGAGGTGGCGGATGAAGACGGCCGACACCCGGTGCGGTCCCGCCGCGACGCGGATCGGATCGGTCCGGAGGTTGACGCCGTCGGGATCGGAGACGTGCATCCACCGATCGATGTCGAGGAGGGCCACGCGCTCGCCGTCTATCGATATCTCGATCTGCTCGGGATGCTCGGCCGTGTGCAGCGCACCGCGGCCGCTGCCGAACAGCTCACCGGTGGTCTCGTGGTGGAACGACACGCGGAAACGGTAGTCGGCGTCGGCCGGAAACGTGTGGACGACGGAGATCCCGCCCCGGGATCCGTAGGGCGCGCCCTCGACCTGCTCCCGCTGCGAGACCCAACGGGTGACCTTGTAGGTCGACTCGCGGGGACCGGCCGTCGGGTCGCCCACCGCCAGCCGGCTGATCTCGGCCGCGGCCCGGAGATAGCCGTTCATCAGGGTGGGGGACAGCAGTTGCACGTCGGCGATGTTGTCGAACCCGGCGCTCTTGGTGTCGAGCGGCAGGTAGTCGCTCGCCCGGACGTCGACGGCGAGGAGATCCCGGACCGACCGCTCGTACTCGGCGCGGTTAAGGCGCTGGAAGCTGCGGCGCGCGGGGAGCGGCCGCTCGGCCGCGGCGCCGTCGACCAGGGTCTCGAGGGCGCCGGCGAGCGACTGGAGCTCGGCTTCGTCGGGGCGGGCGGTCCCGGCCGGGGGCATCAGGCCCGTGCGCACCTTCCGGATGATCTTCTCCGCCAGGGGACGGTCGTCTCCGGCTCGGGCGACCTCGAACAGGTCCAGCGACAGGTTCCCGTAGCGCGCCCGGTCGTTGTGGCAGCGCCGGCAGGTCCCGTCGACCACCGCCTGCGCCGCGTTCGGGGCGGCCGGCAGGGCCGCGGGTCTCGCCAGGCACGGAGAAACGATCGACCCGAGCGCGAGCCAGACCGCGATTCCCGCGACGGCCGGGGCGGTGTTCACCATGGTCCGATCACTCTCTTCTTGACGATGTGACGACCGCCGTTCACGCGTTCCGTGGGCCGTGGACGACCGGCCGGAACCTGGAGCGCGCGGCTCCGGTACCCGGCGGGCAATCTGCGTAGTGTAGCCGTTGTCGCCGAGTTTTTCACGCCGGGGCCGCCGACGGGCCCGTTCCAGGAGCAACCCGGCGGAGCCGTCGGCGCGTGGCCGGCGGGTCCGGAGCGTCGTCCGCGCCGCGTTCCGCCCACTCGACCGGCGGCGCGGTCGAGCGGGAGCAGCCGGCGGAGTCGCGGAGCGAGCGGCCCGCGGAGTTCGTCCCGCCTGCCGCCCCTGTCGCCCTCGGGGAACCGGCGCGCTGGATCGCTTCATGGAACAGGTGCTCGCCCGCCGCGACGAGAACCGCATCGCGCGGCGGCAGTACGTCTTCGACGAGGTGGAGCGGTTCACGGTGACGGGATACGACGGCGAGGTATACAGCCGCTACACGCGGGAGTACGTCTGGTACCGGCGCGACGGCGTGTTCGTGCGAAGCCCGGTGCGGTTCGACGGGGTCGACGCCGGCGAGGACGACTGGCGGCGGTACGAAGCGGAGTGGCTGGAGGCGGAGCGGGCTCGGGATGCCGCGTCCGAGACGCCCCGCGCGCCGGACGACTCTCCCGGATCGCCGGTGGCGGCGGACGAGGCCGCTGTCCCATCGCCTTCCCCGGGCGGCGCCGGCGCGACGGCCGACCTGAGCGCCGCCGCCGATCTCCGCCCGCGCTTCCTCTCCGAGTCGTACTGGCTCGAATTCGAGTTCGAGCCGGGCAACTACTACTTCGCGGGCCGCGAGCCACTGGCCGGGCGCGACGTGCTGCGCATCGAGTACTTCCCGGAGCAGTTGTTCCGGGAGCGCGGCCCCGACGACGGGGACTGCAATCGGCCGCCGATCAGCGTGCCGGGCGCCCAGGCGGCGTTCAACGAGAGCACCCTCGTCACCCCTCTGGATCGACCCCGACGAGCACCAGATCGTGCGGTTCACGGCCGACGACGACCGGACGGGGCTCGAGGTCGCGGTCGAGCGCGGGCTTCCGGGCGGGTTCCGGCTGAACGGGGCGGCCGCGTGGGAGGACGTGCGGTTCGCGGCGGGGGCGGACCGGCTGTTCCGGTCGGCCGTGCACCTCGACTATGGCGACTATCGCGAGACGCCGGCCACCGCCCGCCGCGACACGGTGGTGGTCCGCGCCGGCGTCGAGCGGTTCGCGATCGTCGGGGGCCCGGGGATCGTCCTTCGGCCCCGCCTGGACGCCCGGGCGTACGCGGCGGCCGGAGGTCAGGCGATCGTGGCGGCGCGGCTCTTCTACGCGGGGGCGTCGGGTCCGTTGCCGCCGTACGAGAGGGCGCTGCTCGGCGGCAGCCCGGCCGCGCGCGGCACCCTCCGCGGCTGGCCGGCCGGCACGGCGGTCGGCGACCGGATCGCCGCGGCGTCACTTGAGCTGCGTCTTCCCGTGACCTCCCTGTTGTCGGAGGTGCAGGTCGGCCTCCGGTTGTTCGCCGACACCGCCGCCGTCTACGACGCGGCAACGTCCATCCGGCGGGCGAGGTTTCTGGAAGGCGCCGGGGTGGGCGTCTTCGTCATGCCCCCCGGATTCGGCTTCCCGATCGCCATCGACGTGCGCATGACTTCGCCAGCGGAGTGCGTGTGCACACCAGTGCCGGCTTCGGCTTCTGACGGCCGACGGGCCGGTATCCCGTGACGGTCCGGACGGCCAGTTGACCCATATTACGTCATATGGGTAGTATGGCTATCGTGAAGACGACGCTGGACATTCACGACGACCTTCTGTTGCGGGCGAAGCGGCATGCCCGGCGAATCGGTCGTCCGTTGCGTGCGGTGGTCGAGGAAGGGCTGCGCCAGGTGCTGGCGACGCCGGCGGCTTCCTCCCGTTACCGGTTGCCGGACCTGAGCGCTGGCGACGCGGAGGCGCCCGACCCGCTGGAGTCGTACTCGTGGCAGGACCTGCGCGAGACCATCTACGGCGACCGGGGAGCCCCGTGACAGCGGTCGACACGAACATCCTGGTCTACGCCCACCGCCGCGAGTCCCGTGCGCACGACCGCGCGCGAGCGTTCCTGTGCCGGCTTGCCGAGGGCGATCGCGCCTGGGGGATTCCGTGGCCCTGCTGCTACGAGTTCCTGAGCGTCGTGACCAATCGGCGCATCTGGAGGGATGCGGTGACGCCGATGGAGCGCGCCTGGGGCCAGCTTGAGGCGTGGACCTCGTCGCCGTCGAATCGACTGCTGGGCGAGACGGGCGACTTCCTCGACGTGCTGGGCCGGTTCGTTCGGCGGCCGCGGGTGCGCGGCGCCGTCGTGCACGACGCCCGGGTGGCCGCCATCTGCGTGGCTCACGGCGCCGAGGCGCTGTTCACCCGTGACCGCGACTTCTCGTTGTTCCCGGAGCTTCCGACGCGGGACCCGTTCGCGGGCGAAGATCCCTGAGCCGGCACCGGCCGTGCGCGGAGAGCCCATGCCGCCCTCCGAGGCCGATTTCCGGACGAGCGCCCTGGCCGGTGCCAGCATTGTTGCTTCGCACCATGACGACCGCGGGCCTGTCTCCGCCGCTATCGTGTACCGTTGCAGCTCCGGGTAGCGGCCTGCCTCCGACGAATCTCATGCCGTCGGGGTGGCTGCGCGAAGCGCGGCCATGAGCGTTTGGTACAATCGAGCGGTTGCCGGCCGCATCGTCCCCCGGCGCGGTCCGGAACGAGGAGCGACACGATGAAGCGCATCCTGATCGGCATGCTCGGCATCGGCGCGCTGCTGGCTCCCGCGGCGGACGCGGCGGGGCAGCACTGGCCGCAGTTCCGGGGGCTGAACGCCGGCAACGTGGCCGACGACCCCGCCCTGCCCGACCGTTGGAGCGAGACCGAGAACGTCGTCTGGAAGATCGACCTGCCGGGGCTGAGCTGGAGCTCGCCGATCGTCTGGGGGGACCACATCTTCGTCACCACCGCGGTGAGCGCGGCCGACGACGAGGTGCAGCCGATTCCGGGGCTGTACGACCCGGGCGAGCACAACGGGTCGGTGCCGGCGAGCGGCGAGCACCGCTGGCTGGTGTACGACATCGACTTCGAGACCGGCGCGGTGCGGTGGGCGCGCGAGCTCCATCGCGCGGTGCCCGAGATTACCCGGCACCTCAAGAACAGCTACGCCTCGGAGACACCGGTCGCCGACGGCGAGCGCGTCTACGTCTACTTCGGGGCCATCGGGCTGGTGGCGGCCCTCGACTTCGACGGCGAGGAGGTCTGGCGCCGCGACGTCGGGACGTTCAACACCATGCAGGCGATGGCCACCGCGTCGTCGCCGGCGCTGCACGACGGCCGGCTCTACTTGCTCAACGACAACACCACGCAGTCGTTCTTCACCGCGCTGGATGCCGCGACCGGCGAGGACGTGTGGCGGGTCGAGCGCGACGAGCCGGGGCACACCTGGTCGACGCCCCTCGTGTGGGAGAACCCCCTGCGCACCGAGATCGTGACCGCCGCCACCGGGAAGGTCCGTTCCTACGACCTCGACGGCGAGGTCCTGTGGGAGCTCGGGGGGATGTCGCTGCTCACCACCCCGAGCCCGTTCACGAGCCACGGGCTCGTCTACATCAGCTCGGGGTACCCCGGCGGCGCCTTGCGGCCGGTCTACGCCATCCAGCCCGGCGCGGCCGGCGACATCTCCATCTACCAGGAGGTCGCGAGCGGCCTGCAGGAAGGGTTCCCCGGCAGCCGGACCTACTCGCAGGACTCGCACGTGGTGTGGGCCTATCCCCTGCTGGGCACCTACAACACCACCGCCCTCGTCTACGGCGACATCTACTACACCCTGCTCGACCGCGGCTTCCTCCTCGCGCACGACGCGGCCACCGGCGAGGAGATCTACGGCCGGCGGCGCCTCGAGATCGGCAACGGCTTCACCGCGTCGCCGTGGGGCTACAACGGGAAGATATTCCTGCTGAGCGAGGACGGCGACACCTTCGTGGTCAGGGCGGGGTCCGAGTTCGAGATCCTCCACAAGAACCCGCTGAACGAGATGGCCCTGGCGACCCCCGCGGTGGCGCGGGGCAGCGTCATTCTGCGCACTCAGTCGAAGCTGTATCGCATAGCCAGGACGGAGTGACCGGTCGCCGGCGGGGGCGGCCGCTCGGCGGGAGCGGATGAAGCGGCATCGTCGCAACGGGGCCGCCGAGGGGGCGCAACAATCGCGAACAGCAGTCGGGCGATGCATCGCCGCTCGAGTGGGGCGGTGACTCTCGCCACGGCTGCCAGCAAGGAGACGGGAATGGGACCGACGGCGGTTGAGACCACGCATGCGTTCGACGAGGCGGTACGGGCGGACCGAGAGCCGTTCAAGGTCGCGGACCTGTCGCTCGCGGCGTTCGGGCGGAACGAGATCCGGCTGGCCGAGCAGGAGATGCCGGGGCTGATGGCGCTGCGTAAGGAGCATGCCGGCCAGGCGCCGCTCCAGGGCGCCCGCATCATGGGCAGCCTGCACATGACGGTGCAGACCGCGGTGCTCATCGAGACCCTGCACGACCTCGGCGCCGACGTGCGGTGGGTGTCGTGCAACATCTTCTCCACGCAGGACCACGCCGCCGCCGCCGTCGTCGTGGGCCGGCCGGAGACGGGCGGGACCGCCGACAACCCGCGGGGAATCCCGGTGTTCGCTTGGAAGGGCGAGACCCTCCCCGAGTACTGGTGGTGCACCAACGAGGCGCTCGTGTGGCCGGACGGCGCCGGCCCCTCGCTCATCGTCGACGACGGCGGCGACGCCACCCTGCTCGTGCACAAGGGCCACGAGTTCGAGCAGCTCGGCGAGGTGCCGGGCTTCGACCCCGAGACCGAGCCCGAGGAGTGGGGCGTCATCCTCGACCTGCTGCGGAACATCCAGGCCCGCGACAAGGGGCACTGGCAGCGGGTCAGCCCCCAGATTCGCGGGGTCAGCGAGGAGACGACCACCGGGGTCCACCGGCTCTACGAGATGACCGAGGCCGGCACCCTGCTGTTCCCGGCCATCAACGTCAACGACTCGGTGACCAAGAGCAAGTTCGACAACGTCTACGGCTGCCGCCACTCGCTGCCCGACGGCCTCGCGCGGGCCACCGACGTCATGCTCGGCGGGAAGGTCGCGGTCGTGTGCGGCTTCGGCGAGGTGGGAAAGGGCTGCGCCCAGGCCCTGCGGGGCCAGGGGTGCCGCGTGGTCGTCACCGAGATCGACCCCATCTGCGCCCTCCAGGCGGCGATGGAGGGCTACGAGGTCAACACCCTCGACGCCATGGTCGAGCGCGCCGACCTCTTCATCACCGCCACCGGCAACCGCGACATCATCTCGGCCCGGCACATGGCCCGCATGAAGGACAAGGCCATCGTCGGCAACATCGGCCACTTCGACAACGAGATCGACATGGCCGGGCTGAAGAAGACGCCGGGCATCCAGCACGTCCACATCAAGCCCCAGTACGACGAGTGGCGCTTCCCCGACGGACACAGCGTGATGGTGCTCGCCGAGGGGCGCCTGCTGAACCTCGGGTGCGCGACCGGCCATCCGAGCTTCGTCATGTCCGCGTCGTTCACCAACCAGGTCCTCGCCCAGATCGCCCTCCACCAGAACAAGGGCGAGTACGGCAAGCGGGTGTACATGCTGCCCAAGCGCCTCGACGAGAAGGTGGCCCGGCTGCACCTCGACCACCTCGGGGTCCGGCTCACGAGCCTCACCCCCGAGCAGGCGAGCTACATCGGCGTGGACGTCGAGGGTCCGTACAAGCCGGAGCACTACCGCTACTGACCGCGAACCGCCCGCGGTTCCGGTCTCCTTCATCGACAGGTGCGTTCAAAGCGCCGCTTCAGGCGTCACGCGCTCGATGTGCGGAAGCTCGTCGAAGTGGCGGTCGTAGCTGACGACGGTCCGGATCGCGTGGCGGCGCATGACGGCGGCGTGGATCGCGTCGCGCGGCTGCAGGGCGCGGTGCCGTCGCAGGATTGCGCGGCACTCCCACAGATCGTCGAGCGTGATCGAATGGAAGATCCGGACGGTGGTGGCGAACGTCTGGAAGACGACGAAGCCATCCGACTGTCGACCGACGGCGCGGTAACGGTGGAGAATCTCCTGCAACACCTCGACGTCGCTCACTGCGTCGACCTGCCGCCGGGCGACCGCGAGCATGAACTCGGCGGACGGCGCCTTGAAACGGTGGTCGCGCCCTTCCGCGTACATCGGGACGTTGGCGTCGACGAACAGCCTCACCGCTTGAGCGCACCGCGGATGATCTCGGCTTCGAGCCGAGCGGGGTCCTCGGGCACCTCTCCGTTGAGCTGCACGAGTCTCTCGACCGCCTCGACCCGCATCGATTCGCCGCCCGCGCCGTAGCGGATCATCACCGCTTCCCGCACGAGTTCCCCGACCGATCGTCCCTGACGGCGGGCTTCGTCCTCCAGCTCCCCGTAGAGCGCCGGGGGAAAGAGAATCGTCGCCTTCTTCGTCATCTGCTGCTGAGGCATGGGATATCCATATCCACATCTGTATCCTGATATCCACGGTACGGTCAGACATGGGCACCTGTCAAGCTGCGCGACGGTCAATCGCCGCCTCCGGACTCTACCGGTTCCGGAGGACGACGATGGAACGCGAGTCGAGCTTCGTCAGGGTGTGGCGGAGGGGTCGGGGCGAGTCTCGCCGCCCGCGATGCGGCGGCCCAGCGCGCGGAGGGTGTCGAGGTCGTGGACGTCGTCGGGGAGGAGGGGGATGCGCGCCTGCGGTATTCCCGCGAACACTCGGTCGATCTCTTCCAGGTAGCGCGCCTCCTGCCGGCGGCGGGCGGCGAGGAACGTGCCCTCCGCGTCGTCGGGGAGCACCCGGTTCACCACCACCCCGCTCACCGGGATCGAGAAGCGGCGCAGGACCTCGTGCGCCCGGACCGTCTCGAGCACGGAGAGGCGATCGGGGTTCACCACCGAGACGAAGGCGGTGCGGGAGCGGTCGAGGAGTTGCTCGCGGGCCCCGATGAACTTCCGCCGACGCGCCTGGAGCACCTCGTCGAGCTGCGCGTCGCGGCTGCCCGGCTCGTGGTCGGCGGCGGTCTCCAGCCGCGACAGCTCGTCGCCGCGCACGCGTCCCCCGCCCAGATGCCGCAGGGCTTCACCGAGCCGCGCCGAGCGCTCGCGGTGGCCCAGCAGCCCGTCCGCCCATGCCGCCATGATGTCGGGGAGCGACAGGAGCCTGACGGTGTGGCCGGTCGGGGCGGTGTCGAAGACGACGCGGTCGTACTCGCGTCCGGCCAGCGTCATGAGCTCGGCGACGCGCTCGAGCAGGGCCGCCTCCATGGTGCCGGGGGCGAGCCGGGCGAGGTCGAGCTGCCGGTCGATCTCGTCGAACTGGCGCGGGTGCACCAGGCGCTTCATGCGGGCCTTGACGGTCCGGACGTGCGTGTCGGCCTGCCGGTCGGGGTCGATCTCGAGCGCCCACAGCGCGTCGGCGATGGCGGTTTCGCGGTCGCCGACGGGGCGGCCGAAGAGGTCGGCGAGCGAGTGGGCGGGGTCGGTGGAGACGAGCAGGCAGCGACGGCCGCGGCCGGCGGCGGCGAGGCCCAGGGCCGCCGCCGTGGTGGTCTTGCCGACGCCGCCCTTGCCGCCGACGAAGAGGACGGGACGGTTCAGGATCTCGTCGAGCAGGGCGGCGCTCCCGCGTGATGTCGGCTAGCAGCAGCGGAAGCCGTCGAGGGGCGAGTGGTCCAGCCCCTGCCGGCGGTGCCACTCGTGGAAGCGCTCGAGCAGCACCGGCTGCAGCTCCAGGGTGTAGTACGAGGCGGGGTTCGGCACCCCCATGAGCTCGGCGAAGACGAAGAGCATGAACAGGTCTTCCTCGTCCCGCCGCGCTCGCGCCAGGGTCCCGCGGTAGGGGGCTGCGTAGAACTCGTCGAGCAGGTCCTGGAGGCGGGCGAACCACCCCGGGGTCCCGTCCGTGCCGGGCCCGGGAGCCTGTCGCGTGTCTCGTGTGGTCATCGCCCCGCCCGAGGCGCGCGCGGTCATGCGCTCGCCCCCGCCTCCGCCGCCCGTTTCTCCCGCAGGAACGCCGAGCCCGCCTCCAGCATCGTGAAGATGGCCAGCAGCACGATGGCGACGTCGATCCACAGCAGGGGATAGAGGATGCCGCCCTCGCCGTACAGGTTGCCGAGCTGGTAGATGGCGGCGGCGAGGGCCATCGTCGTGATGAAGACCATGGGCACCAGCGTGTAGCGGGCGGGGCGCCCCAGCTTGACGAGGATGACGCTGATGACGAGCAGCGTGAGTCCGGCCAGCAACTGGTTGGTGGTGCCGAACAGCGGCCAGATCAGCATGCCGCCCTCGCCGCTCGGGCCGCCGGCCCCGAACGCCAGCAGCAGGCACGCGGCCACCGCCGCGACCGTGGCCACGTAGCCGTTCTGCAGGACGGGGATGTTGTAGATGGCGCCCCACTCCTGCACGATGTAACGTTGCAGCCGCACCCCGGCGTCCATGGTGGTGCCGGCGAAGAGGACCGCCATGACCGCGAGCAGGGTCGCCGCGAACTCCGTCGAGATGCCGACGCCGGCCGACACGATCCGCGCGCCGCCCTGCACGAACGCGGTCATGCCGCCGTTGCCGAACTCGCTGTACATGGCCTCCCAGTCGCCGAGAGTGGCGAACCCCGCCGTCGCCGCGATGATCGCGACCAGGGCGAGGGAGCCCTCGCCGGACGAGCCCAGGTACCCCACGAAGCGGGCGTCGGTCTCCTTGTTGAGCTGCTTCGATGTCGTGCCCGAGCCGACGAGCCCGTGGAAGCCGGAGATCGCTCCGCACGCGATGGTGACGAACAGCAGGGGGAAGAGGGGCGGCGCCGATGCCGGCACGTTGGCGTTGATGGCCGGCGCGACGATGGTGGGGTTCGCGATGAGCACTGCGCCGTACAGCAGCCCGAGCCCCACGAAGAGCTGGATGCCGTTGATGTAGTCACGCGGCTGCAGGAGCAGCCAGACCGGGAGCAGGGACGCGATGCCGGCGTACAGGAACAGGATGAGGATCCACTGCGCGCCCACCGGCACCAGCCCCGCCGTCAGCTCGATGGGGAAGCGCTCGCCCAGGTAGATGACCGCGTACAGGATGACCGTGCCGACCACCGTGGGCCAGAGGATCGGAACCCCCATGCGATAGATCAGGATGCCGATGCCGACGGCGACGAAGACCGCGGTCCACGCCGGAATCACGGCGCTCGGCGTCGCCTGGAACTCGTTCGAGATGGCCACCGCGAACACCGCGTTGACCATCATGAGCAGGAAGAAGACGACGATCATGAACAGGGTGCGGGCGCGGGGGCTCACCACGTCGCCGGTCAGGGCCCCGACCGACTTCGCCTTGTTCCGGACGCTGGCCCACACCGCGCCGAAGTCGTGGACGCCGGCGAAGAACATGGTGCCGAGGATGACCCACAGGAAGGCGGGCAGCCAGCCCCAGATGACCGCGATGCCGGGGCCGATGATCGGCGCGGCGCCGGCCACCGCGGTGAAGTGGTGGCCCCACAGGACGACCCGGTTGGTCGGGATGTAGTCCACGTCGTCCCGCATCGAGTGGGCGGGCGTCTCGAAGTCCGGGTCGAGCCGGTAGATCTTCTCGGCGATGAAGCTCGAGTAGAACCGGTAGCCGATGAAGATCATCCCGAGGCCGACAACGGAGAGAAGGGTGGCGTTCATCAGCGGGACACCTCGCAGGCGGACGGACCGACCGGCCGGGAATGGGCCTATTCTACACGTGCGGGCGGACCGCACAACGGCGGGCCGGGCGTTCCCGGGCCGGGGATGACGCCATGTACGCCGCCCTCGCCGACCTCGTCCTGCTGGCGCACGCCGGGTTCATCCTGTTCGCGGCGGGGGGCGCGCTGCTGCTGCGGCGGTTCCCGCGCGTCGCCTGGCTGCATCTGCCCGCGGTGGTGTGGGGCGTCGGCATCGAGTGGTCCGGCGGGATCTGCCCGCTCACCCCGCTCGAGGTGTGGCTGCGGCGCCGGGCGGGGGCCGCGGGCTACGAGGACGGCTTCGTCGAGCATTACGTCACGGCGCTGATCTACCCGGCCGGCCTGACCCGCGGCATGCAGGTCGCCCTGGGGGCCGCCCTGCTGGTCGTGAACGTGTGCCTGTACTGGCGTGCGTGGTCGGCTCTTCGTGGCCGTCCTTGCGGGAACGGGGAATGACGTACGGCGCGTCGGGAGCCGGTGGTCGAGGATCCGCCTCGATCGGGTGCGTCGCGTTCGGCGTCCCGGCGCCCTGCTCGTCGCGTGGCGCGCCGCCGGCCGACCGCGCCCGCCGGCTCGGGTAAACCGAGGCGCCCGAGGTTACGTAATAACATTACGTCGATGCGGATCCTCGCGAGAGACGTCCGGCGGGCGCTCGTCGTCGTGTCGGGGATGGGCCTCGCCGCCTGCGGGGGGGGCCACGAGGACACGGCCGCGCCCGCGGCGCCGCCGGCCGCGTCGGCCGGCGGCTCGGGAGTCGCAGCAGCCGCCGCCGAGTCGGCGTCGTCCGGCCCGTTGCTGGTGGCGCTGGGGGACAGCCTGACCGCGGGGCTCGGACTCGACGTCGACGAGGCCTATCCGGCCCGCCTGGAGCGGGCACTGCGCAGCGAAGGCTACGCGGTGACGGTCGTGAACGCCGGGGTTTCCGGCGATACGACCGCGGCCGGGCTCGCCCGGGCCGAGTGGGCGCTCGAGGGCGACGTGCGCATCCTCATCGTCGCCCTTGGCGGCAACGACGGGCTCCGCGGGCTCCCTGCCGGCCAGATGAAGCGCAACCTGTCGCAGATCCTCGCGCTGGCCGGCGAGCGCGGCATCCGGGTCCTGCTCGCGGGGATGGAGGCGCCGCCCAACTTCGGGGCCGTCTACACCACGGAGTTCCGGGCGGTGTTCGACGATCTCGCCCGCGAGCACGACGTGGCGTTCATGCCGTTCCTGCTCGACGGGGTGGCCGCCGATCCGGTCCTCAACCAGGCAGACGGGATTCACCCGACCGCGGAAGGGGCGGCGATCGTTGCGGCACGCGTTCGGGACGCATTGGAGCCGTTGCTGCCGGCGCTCTCCCCATGAGCCCTCGGCCTTCCGGCAGCCGCACCGCCCCCCGAGTGAACGCATGATCGAGCTCCGCAACGTCTCCAAGACCGTCCTCAGCGGGAACGCGCCGTTGACCATCGTTCAGCCTCTCGACCTGACGGTGTCCTCCGGGCAGTACGTCTCCATCGTCGGGCCGTCGGGCAGCGGCAAGTCGACCCTGCTCGGCCTCATCGCGGGTCTCGACGCGCCGACCACCGGTGAGATCGTCATCGACGGCGTGGAGATCTCGACCCTCGACGAGGACGAGCTGGCCCGGCTCCGGGGCCGGAAGATCGGCATCGTGTTCCAGTTCTTCCACCTCGTGCCGTCGCTGACGGCGTTCGAGAACGTGCTGGTGCCGCTGGAGATCGCCGGCGCCGCGCGGGCGTCGGACCGGGCGGCGGCGCTGCTGTCCGAGGTGGGGCTGGAAGGCCGGGCCGGACACTACCCGGCCCAGCTTTCGGGCGGCGAGCAGCAGCGGATCGCGATCGCGCGGGCCCTCGCCAACGAGCCCCCGATCCTCCTCGCGGACGAGCCTACGGGAAACCTGGACAGCGCCAACGGACGGCACATCGTCGAGCTGCTCCATCGCGTCAACCGATCGCGGGGCATGACCATCGTCCTCGTGACACACGACACCGAGCTGGCGTCGGGCGCCGACGTCGCCCTGCGGATGCGCGACGGCCGCACCGAGCGGGTGGCGCCGGCGCCGGTCGTGGAGGGCATCGCATGACGTTCGTGCTCCGGATGGTCGGCCGCGAGCTGCGCGCGTCGTGGCGGCGGCTCGCTTTCTTCTTCGTCTGCGTGGCCGTCGGCGTGAGCGCGATCGTGGCGTTGCGGTCCGTCATCCAGCAGGTGGGGGTGGCGATGGACGGCGAGACCCGCGCCCTGCTGGCCGCCGACGTGCAGATCGAGTCGGAGCAGCCCTGGTCCGAGGCGGCCCTGGCCACCATCGACCGCATCCTGGGCGCCGAGCCGGGGCTGACGCGGACCCTGTCCATCGAGACGCCGACGATGGCCCGCCCGGCCGACGAGTCGAAGGCGACGGCCCGGGTGGTCGAGCTGCGGGGCGTCGAGGCCGCGTTCCCGTTCTACGGGACCTTCGTGCTCGAGGACGGTCGGGCCTATCACCACGGTCTGCTCGCGGGCGGGGGGGCGCTGGTGCGGCCCGAGCTGCTGACGCAGCTCGACGTCGCGGTGGGAGACGACATCCTCATCGGCGATCGCGGCTTCGAGATCCGCGGGGTCGTCCTCCGCGAGCCGGGGGGCGGCATCGGCGCCTTCAGCTTCGGCCCGCGGGTGCTCGTCGACTACGACGACCTGCTCGAGGCGGGGCTGCTGACCCTCGGCACGCGGGCCGAGCGGCAGATCCTGGTCAAGGTGCCCGAGCCCCGCGTCGACCCCCTGGTGGCGTCGCTGCGCGAGCCGTTGCGCGACGAGTTCGCGCGCGTATGGTCCTACCGCAACACCGAGGATCGGATCGCCCGCAACCTGTCGCGGGCCGAGGACTACCTGAGCCTGATCGGGTTCGTGGTCGTCGTGCTGGGAGGCATCGGGGTGTGGAGCGTCACTCGGGTCTTCGTGCAGCAGCGCGTGCGCAGCGTCGCCGTCCTCAAGTGCCTGGGCGCGACGAGCCGGCAGGTGCTCGCCATCTACGTCGCGGAGGTCGCCGTCCTGGGGCTCGGCGGCGCGCTCCTCGGGGTGGCCCTGGCCGCCGGCATGCTGGCCTCGCTGCCCTCGTCCCTCACCGCGCAGGCCGCGGCCGTCGCGGGGGTGGAGGACCTGTCCTACGGCGTGACGGGGTCGGCGATCCTCCAGGGGCTGGGGGTGGGCGTCCTGGTGTCGCTGCTGTTCGCGCTCGGTCCGTTGCTGGAGATGCGGGCCATCAAGCCGCTGGCCCTCATCCGGTGGAACCTGATCCCGGCCGCGGCCCGCGACTGGGTCCGTTGGGCGGTGATCGGCGCGGTCGCGGCGGGGCTGGTCGCCCTGGCGAGCTGGCAGGCGGCATCGCTCGAGGCCGGCCTGTGGGTGTGCGGCGGCTTCGCGGCCGTCGCCGTGGCGCTGCACGGGGTGGGACGAGGGCTGGTCCGCCTGATTCAGCCCCTCGGAGCGGGGGCACGGTTCGCGGTGCGCCACGCCGTCCTCAACCTCGCGCGGCCCGGCAACCAGACCCGCGTCATCCTCCTCGCAGTGGGGCTGGGGAGCTTCTTCGTCATCGGCATCCACGCGGTGCAGGCGAACCTGCTGGGCGCCTTCGCCCTCGAGATCCGCGACGACAGCCCCGACATGTTCCTGATCGACGTCCAGCAGGACCAGCAGGCCGGGGTCCGCGAGCTCGTCGAGGAGCGGACCGGCCACGCCCCCAATCTGCTTCCGGTGCTGCGGGCGCGGGTGACCGGGGTGGACGGGCAACGGACGCGCCTCGATACGCGCCGCGCGGTGCGGCGGCGGGGGGTCGGGCGCGAGTTCACGGTGACCTACCGCGGGCATCTCGAAGCGAACGAACGCGTCGTCGACGGCGCCTTCTGGGCGCCCGGCGGACCCGGCCGGCCCGAGGTCTCGGTGGAGGAGAGCATCCGCGACCGGCTGGACCTGGTGATGGGCGATGTCCTCGTGTTCCGGGTGCTGGGGCGCGACGTCAGCGCGACGGTCTCGAGCGTGCGCGCCGTCGACTGGGACGACTCGCGCAGCGGCGGCTTCATGTTCCTGTTCAGCCCGGGAGTGTTCGACACGGCCCCCCACAGCTTCATCTCGTTCCTGCGCGGCCCCCCGGAGACGGACGCGCGGGCGCTGCTGCAGCGCGATCTCGTCGCCGCGTTCCCCAACGTCTCGGTGATCGACGGGCTCGAGGTCATCGCCACTGTCCGGCGGATTCTCGACTACGTCACCCTCGCGATCTCGGTGGTCGGGGGCATCGCGGTGTTCAGCGGCGTCCTGATCCTCATCGGCTCGGTCGCGATGACGAAGTACCAGCGGCGCTACGAGACCGCCATCTTCCAGACCCTCGGCGCCACCCGCCGCAGCCTCGTGACGATGCTCGTCGTCGAGTACGGCACGCTGGGCGTCCTCGCCGGCGCCGTGGGCTCGATCGGCGCCCTCGGCCTGACCTGGGGCCTGAGCCGCCACCTGCTCGAGATCAACTGGGACCCCGCGCTGCTGGTGAACCTCGGGGGCGTCCTGTTGACGACGCTGGTGGTGGGGACCGTGGGCGTTGCGGCCAGCCTGGACGCGCTGCGCCGCAAGCCGCTGGCCACGCTGCGGGCCGAATGACCGGCGGCGGGCGGCCGCCCGAAGGGCGCAGGGCTCTGCCGCGCTGCGCTCGTCGCACTCCACTCGTCACGCTCGACGGACTCGCGCTCCGCCGGTTCCGGCCCGTGCGGCCGGGCGCCCCGGGCCCGTCGGCCCCTTTCCGTGCCGGGAGGGGCCGCGGACCGAGCCGGTCGGTTGCCCGACGCGAGCGCGGCCACTGCGGGTGCCGGCGGGTGCAGTTCTTTCCAATCCTGAAATGAGCCTGAAGCGGCGGCACGTGAGCCGAGGTGACGGCGGCCGAATCAGCGGACCGAGACAGGGGTCCTGGCGCGGGCTGCGGTGAGCCAGCGCACGCTACGGAACATTATCTGCCATGTCGGTGACGACCGGTTGCGGACCCCGCGGTTGGGGCCCGTCATGTGGGTTGGGGGGCTTGAAGGGGTCGGCCGTTGCGCCCGCGCGTTCTCCGCGCCGGTGTCAGGTTCCCCTGCACGCGGCGTTGATGCGCCGGCCACGGGCCTCGCGTCTCCGGCGGTCCGATCCGCCTGACGAGCACGCCGGCCGAAGGGCGGCGTGCAGCGGCAGCGGTAGAGCCGGAGGGCACGTCACCGGCACGAGGGTCCCGTGTCGGCGTTTGCCGCGGGGGCGGGAGTGGCGTCGAACCCCGCCGCCGACGGCGGCCTTGGCGTCGACGGCGGTGACGGGGAAGACGGGCCCATGTATGAGGTGAGTCTGAAGGGGGCCGTTGATTCCAACGTGAAATGAGCCTGAAGGCCCCGCGCCGCGTTCCGGCGGTCCGCCCTGCCTGACCATCACGCCGGCCGAAGGGCGGCGGGTGCGGCAGCGGCCGGGGCGCACGTCGAGGGCGTCACCGGCGCGTGAGTCCCTGTCGGCGTTCGCGATGGCGTCGGTGTCGAGGGTCGTGCTTCGCGCGCTCTGGCCGTCGGCGGTTCGCCGTGTCCCGGGAGACGTCGTGGACGGCCGGGACGTTCCCGTCCAGGCCGGGCCGCAAGGCCCACAACTGCTGTCTGAGCGCGGGGGCGGCCGGTGTGTCACCCGCAGGGCCGTAGCGTAGCGGAGGACGCGCGCCAGCGCGTTGACACGCCGGCCGTCCCCGCAGCTACGCGGCACCGATTTTCCAAGCTGCAGTGCGTCCGGGGGCGGGTGCGAGCCGGGGCGCACGACCCGACGGTCCTCAACGGCCTCCGGATGCCGGCGTCCGGCTCCGCTTCGTGGCCGCCGAGGGGAAGCCGTCGCCGGTGGTCTGGCCGTCACGCCCGAAGCCCCTGGGCAGCTCGACGGCCTCCAGCACCGACAAGGTCCAGATCGCGGATCTGCTCGGGCAACGCCGCGGTCGCGGACCCGGCGAGGGATTCCGGCAACGCGTCCCCGCCACTCCCGGTGCGGGTCCTGCGGCCCCGGGAGCGTCTGCACCGCGTCGTCCCACTGCTCTGGGCCGGTACCGCCGGCCGGCGGTACCGGATCCGGAACTCGCCGGCCGGCCGCCGCTCCCGGCAACGCGCCCGCCGCTGCGCGTTCGTCAGCGCCGCAAGCCTACTGTGCACCGTTACGTAACGGACGAGCTCGGGGCGACAGCGGACCGGGAGCACGGCCGCGGGGGGGCGGGCGCGGGGCAGCGCGGCCCGGCGGGGCCGGCGGGCGAACCCGGCCGCGGGGTCGCCGGGGTCGCCGGCGTCGAGCCCGGCCCGCGGCGCCGCCGCGACCCGCCGCTCCGCGCGAGGGTTTCAGGCGGCGGGGTCGATGGAGGCGAACAGGCGGTCGCGGGCCTGGTTGAGGGCGCGGGCCGCGTCGTTGTCGCTCATCTCGGCGGCGACGGCGTCGAGCTGGTCGAAGGAGGTTCCCGGCTTGAGGCAGGCGGCGGCGTCGGGCAGCGACTTGAGCTTCTCGTAGGGGGTCATGACGTTGGCGTGGGGGTAGCGTTTGCGGACGCGGCCCTTGGCGTCGACGGCTTCGACGGGGAAGAGGCAGGGGCGGTGGAAGTTCAGGTAGGGGGAGAGGACGTGCTGGGTGAAGGCGTTGACGCGTTCCGCGTACCGGCCGGGGATGTGGTCGTAGCCGAGGTGCTTGCGGATGACCGAGCCGTTCTTGGTCTCGACGAGGGCGTTGTCGTTGCTGCGGCGGGGGCGGGACTTGGTGAACTCGTCGATGTGAAGGGCCTGCAGCAGGGCGGCGACCTTGCGGTTGATGAACTCGGTACCGTTGTCGGCGTGGAACCCGCGGACGATGAAGGGGAACGCCCCGAGCAGGCCTTCGAGGACGGGGGCGAGGCAGGGCGCCTCAATGCGTTCGACCGAGCCGACGAACTGGAACTGGGTGACCTCGTCGACGAGGTTGAGGTGGTAGAGGCCCTTGATGCCGTCGAGGTCGCCCTGGTGGACGGAATCCACCCGCAGGTAGCCGGGTAGTCCGGCGGGCTGGGGCCGGCGGCGCTCGCCGATGGCGATGCGCACGGGGCGGGTCGGCGCGGGCGTCGCCCCGCGGCGGCGCTGATAGGTGGTCGAGTGGCGCAGATTGTAGAGGTGCCCGTTGGAGATGGCGGCGAGGCGCTCGAAGCGCTGATCGCCGAACTGACGCCGAGCCCGGACGCAGAGCTGGCGGGTGGCGGGACCGGAGAGGGTGCCGTGGAGGGCGTCGACCTCGGCGAGCAGCCCGATGTCGGCCTTGGTGTAGCGGCGCGGGAACGGGTGCGGCGGTCGGCGGCTGTCGGTGATGGCGCCTGTGGTCCGGTGCTGGCGCAGCAGGCGGGTGACCTGCGCTCGCGAGAGACCGGTCACCTTGACCAGGAATCGGCGGATCACGCCCCTGTCGGCCTTCCCCCGGCCGGGGTAGTCGAACCGTTCCAGGGTCTCGGCCACGAACGCGTAGGCCTCGGTCCGGGTCCGCGGCCGCAGGTCGAGCGGTCGGCTGCCGGCGAGGAACTCCTCAACCTGGTCCAGGGTCTGCAGGCGCTGGGTGTCGAGTCTCACGATCATCCTCCGATGATCCGCGACCCCGGCCCCCTTCAGGCTCATTTCACGTTGGAATCAACTCCCCCCTTCAGGCTCATTTCACATTGGAAAAGACGGGTGCGCCGGGCGGGAGGCGGCCATCTGATATGATCAACAGTTACACGTGCATCCCGGATGCGGTCTGTCGGGATGCGGCTCGATGCCGGCGGCGACGGCGCAGGCGCGACTGCGGCTACGGCCCGTTTCGCAACCTCGCCGACCGGCGCGCGACGGGCGCCGGTACCGGAGAGTCCCGATGGACATGGCACGCTACAGGGACGCGTTGTTGCGCAAGCGCTCGGAGATCCTGACGGTCGGAGCGGGCGCCAAGCCGATTCAGGCGGGCGAGGGGACGAGCAGCCGCCAGGGCGACCTCGCGGACCAGGCGACCGGCAACAACGAGGTCCACATTCAGCTCAAGCTGAAGCAGACCGACGCCAAGATTCTGCAGGCCATCGAGGAGGCGCTGTGGCGCCTCGAGCAGGGCACCTACGGCGTTTGCCGCGACTGCGGCGAGCCGGTGGCCGAGGCGCGGCTGAACGCCATTCCCTGGACCCGCGTGTGCATCACCTGCAAGGAGAAGCAGAGCGCGCGGTGACGATGCCGCCGCCGGGCGGCTGACGTCGGCGGCCGGGACGCGACCCCTTCCGCGGTTCCCGAGGCGTGGCGAGGCGCCGATGGCACCACCGGAGCGACGCGCGGCCGTGGCGCTCGGGAGCAACGTCGGCGATCGCGCGTCGCACCTGACCTACGCCGTGGGCCGGCTGCGGCGGACGCTGTCCGACGTCGTCGTCTCCCGCTTCATCGAGACCCGTCCGGAGCACGCGGTCGACGGGCCCCTCTTCCTCAACGCCGCCCTCGTGGGGGGCACCCGCGACACGCCGGCCCGGCTGCTGGCCCGTCTGCTGTCGATAGAAGGGGAGCGGGGGCGGGTCCGGTCCTATCCGGGCGCGCCGCGCACACTCGACCTCGATCTGGTGCTCGTGGGCGATCTCGCCGTGGAGTCGTCCTCCCTCACGCTGCCCCATCCGCGATTCCGCCACCGGACGTTCGTCCTGGAGCCGCTGGCCGAGATTGCGCCGGAGCTCGTCGATCCGGTGACCGGCAGGACCGTGTCCCAACTGCTGGAAATGCTCCGCGCCGGCGGCGAATGAACTGGCCCGCCAATCGTCGCCTACGGCTTCGCTTGGCGCCCAACCAACCCTGGTAGGAGTCTGCACCGTTCTACGGCGCAGATACCTGGGCCGGCGCCGCCGCCTACTCGAACCGCAGCGACTCGATGGGGTCGAGCTGCGCGCCCTTCCAGGCCGGGTAGAAGCCGAACACGACGCCGATCACGGCCGCGAAGCCGACCGAGATCACCACCGCGTCGGGCGGCACCCGGGCCGGCCACTGGAGGAACTCGGTGAGCCCCCCGGAGACGGCGAACCCGAAGCCGACGCCGATCATGCCCCCCACGAGGCTGAGGGCGATCGCCTCGACCAGGAACTGCCACAGGACGTCCTTGCCCTTGGCGCCGACGGCCATGCGCAGCCCGATCTCGCGGGTGCGCTCGGTGACCGACACGAGCATGATGTTCATGATGCCGATGCCGCCGACGATCAGCGAGACGACGGCGATGGCCAGCGTGAACATCGTCATCGTCTGGGTCATGCCGGTGCGCATGCTGGTGATGTCGTCCTGCGTGCGCACCATGAAGTCGTTGTCCTCGCCCGGGATCAGCTCGTGCTCGACCCGCAGCACCGCCTCGATCTCCTCCGAGACCTCCTGGATCTCGTCGGCGGAGCGGGCCGAGATGCTGATGCCGGAGATGTTGGTGCCGTCCCGCCCCCGGAGCTTGCGCTGGACCGTCGTGTAGGGCGCGAAGATCGAGTCGTCCTGGTCCTCCCCGAACGATCCGGAGCCCTTCGCCTCCATGATCCCGATCACCCGGAACGACTGGTTGCGGATGCGGATCAACTGGCCGACGGCGTCGACGCCCTCCCCGAACAGATTGTCGCGGACCACCGAGCCGAGCACCGCGACCTTGGCCGCGCTCGAGACGTCAGTCGGCGTGAAGAACTCGCCGTCGGCGATCTCCCAGAACCGGATGAGCGGATACTCCACGTCGACGCCCTCGATGCGCGTGTACCAGTTCTGGCCGCCGGCGATCACCTGGTCGCGGGTGTTGACGGTGGCGCTCAGGTACTGGGCGCCGGGGATCTGCTCGCGGATCGCCGCGATGTCCTTGACCTTGAGGCGCGGGGACGACCCCATGCCGCCGCTGACGCCGCCGCGGCTCCAGTTGCCGGCGCGCACCATGATGAGATTGGTGCCGGCGGACTGGATCTGGGTCTCTATCTCCTCCTGCGCCCCCGTGCCGAGCGCCACCATGGTGATGACCGCGGCGACCCCGATGATCATGCCGAGCATCGTCAGGGCGGTGCGCATCTTGTTGCGTCCGAGCGCCTTGAGCGCGGTCCGGAAGATCAGCAGCAGTGTCATGCGAGGCTACTCCTTCGGGGGCGGCTCGCCGTCGGTCGGGCGGGGCTCGCCGCTCTCTGGCGTGTCCGGCGCCGCCGGCGGGGCCGCCGCCGGCGGGGTCAGGGGCAGATCCGGTGCTTCCGCGGTCGCGTCGGCGCCGTCGGTTTCCTGCTCGGCGAGCTCGATCTGGGCCCGGCGCAGGATGTTGAGGGCGGGCTCGACCGCGTCGTCGTCGTCGGGCAGGGCGGCGAGCTCGTCGGCGGCCATGCGCCGGACCGGGTTCGGCTGGTCGCTCACGATGCGGCCGTCGCGGAAGGCGACGATGCGCGTGCCGTACTCGGCGATGTCCTGCTCGTGGGTGATGAGGAGGACGGTGATGCCGCGCTCGGTGTTCAGGCGCTGGAAGATGTCCATCACCTCGATGCTGGTGCGGCTGTCGAGGTTCCCGGTCGGCTCGTCGGCGAGCAGGATGGCGGGCTCGTTGATGAGGGCGCGGGCGATGGCCACGCGCTGCTGCTGCCCGCCCGAGAGCTGGCTGGGGTGGTGGTGGGCGCGGTCGGTCAGGCCGACCGCGGCCAGGGCCTCGCGGGCCCGCCGGTGCCGGTCGCGGGCGCGCAGGCCGTTGCCGTTGTACAGCAGCGGCAGCTCGACGTTGTCGAGGGCGTTCGTGCGCGGCAACAGGTTGAAGCCCTGGAAGACGAAGCCGACCTTCTTGCTGCGGACGGTGGCCAGGGTGTTCTTCGACAGGGTGGAGACGTCCTGCCCGTCCAGGATGTACCGTCCCGTCGTCGGGCGGTCCAGGCAGCCGAGGATGTGCATGAACGTCGACTTGCCGGAGCCGGACGGGCCGATCACCGCCACGAACTCGCCGGTCCGGATCTCCGTCGTCACGCCGCGGAGGGCGCGGACCTTGACCTCGCCGAGGTCATAGACCTTGGTGAGATCGTGAACGGCGATGGTCGTCGTCATGAACGTCTCGGGGAAACCTGCCCGGCGACCGCCGCCCACGGTGCCGGTTGCCACCCAACCACCCGGCCGGGAGTCCGCGCCGGTTCGACGGCCCGGCCCCGCGGCCCGCCAAGCGCCGCCTCCGGCTGGCGCTCCGACCAATCCCTCCAGGAGTCCGCGCCGCTCCACGGCGCCGCCTCCTACCGCCTGCGTCCGCGCCCGAACTGCGGGATGAGCGGCGAGGATGACCGGGCCGCCGGGCCCACGCCCTCCTCGGGCGTGCTCACGTCGGTGACGAGCTGTATCCCTTCCTCCAGGACCGCGGCGAGCATCGGGGCTTCGGCCGGGGCCGCCGGCGTGGCTTCGAGCCGTTCGATCATCTGCTCGAGACTGCGGCGCGCCGCCGGGTCGTCGATCAGCTCCACCTGCTGGCGCAGCTCCACGATCTGGGGATCGACGACGGGTCCGGCCGGCGGGCGCGGGCCGGCCGCGCCGACGAGCTCCGTCGCGGTGCCGTCGGTCACCCCCAGGCGCACCTCCACCGGGCTCAGCTCGTCTCCGTCCATCACCCAGACCCGGCCCGCGGTCTCTTCCACCTCGATCGGCGAGAACAACGCGTCGATGGTCCGCGCGCCGCGTTCCACCGCGGGGATCGCGGGTCCGGCGTTCCGGTTGGCGGGGCGTCTCGCCCCCCCGGGGCCGCCTCTCCCGCCGGGTCCGCCGAAGCCGCCCGGGCCCCCGGCCTGGGCCCGGCGCTCGGCGAAGAACTGGGCCCGCTGCTCGGGCGTCATCGACTGGATGCGCTCGCGCATGGCCTGTCGTTCCGCATCGGACATGTTGGCGAAGCCGCCCGGTCCGCCCGGTCCGCCGCCGGGTCCGCCGAAGCCGCCCGGGCCCCCGCGCCCCCCGCCGGGGCCGCCGAAGCCGCCGGGTCCGCCTCTCCCGCCGGGTCCACCGAAGCCGCCGGAGCCGCCGCCCGGGCGGTTGTCGCCGCCCCTCTGGAGGATCTCCGGCACGGGCTGGTTCAGCACCGCGAACATGTCCGGCGTCGGCCGGAACCGCAGCGCGGAGTTCGGCACGCGCAGCACGTTCTCGCGCCTCGCGATCTCGAGCGTCACGGTGGCGGTCATGCCGGGCTTCAGCCGCAGGTCGTTGTTCGGGACGTCGATGACGGTGGCGTAGGTCACGACCTGCTGCAGCACCACCGGCTCGAGGCGGATCTGCGAGACGGTCCCCTCGAACTCCTCCGCCGCGTAGGCGTCGACGGTGAAGGTCACCGGCTGCCCCGGCCGGATGCGGCCGACGTCCGACTCGTCGATGTTGGCGATGACCTGCATCTCGGTCAGGTCGGCCGCGATGATGAACAGCTCGGGGGCCGACATGCTCGCGGCCACGGTCTGACCCACGTCGACCTGCCGCGCGATGACGATGCCGTCGATGGGCGCGGTGATGACGGTGTGGCCCAGGTTGACCTCGCTCTGGTTCAACGACGCCCGTGACTGGATGACGCTGGCCTCGGACGACTGGAGCTGGGCCTCCGCGGATCGGACCGCGACCTGGGCGGCCTCGAGCTCGGAGGCCGCGATGAGGTCCTGGGCCGCGAGCTCTTCCGATCGGCGCAACTGGGTCCGGGCGTCCTCGAGGGCGACGGTCAGCCGGGCCACGTCCGCCTCGGAGCGCGCGAGGTTGGCGCGCGACTGCTCGACCTGGGACTCGAACAGCGACGGCTCCAGGCGAGCGATGACTTCCCCTTCGCGGACGATGGAGTTGAAGTCGGCGTACAGCGCGTCGATGATGCCGGAGACCTGGCTGCCCACCTGCACGGTGGTGACCGCCTCGAGCGCCCCCGTCGCGCCCACGGTGTCGACCACGTCTCCCCGGGCGAGCGCCACGGTGCTGACCTCGGGGACGAACTCCGTCGTCCGGAACCCCAGGTAGCCGTACGCGGTGATCCCGAGGGTGGCCAGGACGATGACGATGAGACCCTTCTTCATGGGACACGGTCCTCACTGAACTTGCGCATTCGTTCGGGGCCTCCGGCGGCCCGCTCGCGGGCAGCTACTGGATGATCTGGATGCCCGCCTGCGACAGCGACGTTCGTTGCACGCGGTCCAGCTCGATGAGCGCCTTCTGCTGATCGAGGATGGCCCGAAGCTCGGTGTCCTGGGCGGTCGAGAGGTCTCGCTGCGCCTGGACCACGAAGAAATTGGTCGACAGCCCCGCGTCGAAGCGGCTCTGCTCGGCCGCGAGCTGCTCCTCGGCGAGCTCGCGGGCGGCGGTGGCGGCCTCGATGCGCCGGGCGATGGCCCGTATCTGGAGGACCGCGTTGGTGACCTCGGTGGCGACCTGCAGCTCGAGCTGCCGGAGTTGCGCCTGGACCTGCTGGGTCTGCAGTTGCGCCCGCGCGTAGGCGGCGTCGGCCGCGCTCGGGCCGATCGGGTAGCTCACGTTGAGCTGCACCGTCCACACCGGATAGTCGAGATCGACGAGCTGGTCGAACGCGTCGTTGATGCCCCCCGGGATCTCCGTCAGCACCGCGCCGCCGAGGCCCGAACGGAGGAAACGCGTGCCGCCCTGCCCCTGGAGCTGGTAGCTGCCCGTGAGGTCGACCGAGGGCAGCCTCTGGTTGCGCATCGACGACAGGTTCACCTCGTTGATGTCGAGCTGCCGGCGCGACCGCTCGAGGTCCGTGCGTTCCTCGAGGGCCCGGCGGATGGTCGCCTCGAGGTCGATCGGGGCGGGAGAGAGGGTGGGGAGGTCGATGGGGTTCAGCGTCGCGCGCCAGTAGTCGTCGCCGGTGCCGTCGACGACCAACTGCTTCAGAACGAGCTCCGCCGTCGCCAGGGCCTGCTCGGCCTGGGCGAGGGTCTGGCGTCGGGCCGCCGCCTCGGACCGGGCCTGGACCACGTCTATCGGGGCCAGCGTGCCGATCTCGACCCGGGCCTCGTTGTCGCGGACGAGGGCCTCGGCCAGATCGAGGGCCTGCTGCTGCACTTCCACCGACCGCGTCGCATAGACCAGCTCCCAGTAGGCGTCCCGGACCGCCGACACCGTGTTCGTGATCGTCTGGCGCAGGTCGATGTCGGCGATGTCGCGGTTGATGCGGGTGACCTGGATCTGCTGCCGTATCGGATCGATCCGGAAGCCGCGCAGCAACGGCTGGGTGTACGACGCCTGGACGCTCGAGCGGTAGCTGGGGTTGAAGCTGGTGAAGAAGTTGGTCGACTCCGAGCGGTTGTTGTTGAAGTTGACCTGGTAGCGGCCGCCGCCCCACCCGACCTCCTGGCTGACCCCGCTGTTCAGGGTCACGGTGTCGCTGACGACCGACACTCCGCCGTCGAGCTGCGTCTGGGACGGGTTGGTGCGCGAGTTGTTGGAGAAGTTGGTGTCGAACGTGGGGCGGTACGCCGCGAGCTGCTGGGCCAGGTTGAGATCGAACACCTGCGGGTTCAGCCGCTGCACGGCCAGGTCCAGGTTGCGCTCGAGCGCCCGGGCGACCGCCTCGTCGAGGGTGAGATCGATCCGGGACCCGGCGCCGGGGGTCTGCACCGCGGCCAGCCGGCTTCGGGCCTGGGCGATCAGATCGTCGACACGATCGTCGGGCGGGGGCTGGGCTTCGGCGACGGCCGGCAGCTTCACGAGCGCCGCCAGGGCGACGGCGGCAACTGCTCGGGACGAAACGCTCCACATGACGATGCTGCTCCTTGGCGGTTCGCCGGACGGCGATTCCAGCCCCGGGGGAGGCCGGCATTTCGGCGTTCGCGCTGCGGTCTCGTGTATGTAGACTCGCGGGACGGTCCGGATCTTCCGCGTGGAGCGCAGGTTCGGCCCGCCAATCGCCGCCTTCGGCTCCTCTCGGCGTGCGACCGGCCCTGCAGGAGTCCGCGCCGCTCCAGGGCCAGGGCCGCTAGCTGCACCGGTTCCCGGATTGCCCCGAGTGGTTGTCCCGCCTCAAGTCCATCCAGTCGTTGAGCGCCGCGCGTTGAGCCGGGTTCAGGACGCGGTACATGCGGAAGACCATCAGGGTCCGGGTCTTGCTGAGCTCGCTCCGCGCCGCCTCGACGCGGTCGATCTGACGGGTGATGTCGATTTCCTCGACCTGCATGTTCGCGATCATCCGCGACAACGTCCGTTCTTCCCCGTTCAGGCGGCGGTAGGACTCGTGCATCTTGGGCAGCGAGCGCTGATAGATGCGGTCGAGGTCGGTCGCCTGCTCCTCGCTCAGATCGAGCAGCGCCGTCACTTCCGCCGATTGCCACCAGCGATGCGGCCGCCGGTTCTGCGCGTCGGCGTCGAGCGGTGCCGCGGCGCCCGTCACCACGAGAGCGACCAGAAGACTGACCCACCAGCGCATCGACCTTCCTCCAGTGGAATGACCGCGTCCTGCCACTCCAAGACTCTCGGAAAACGCCGAACGTTTACTGTCCCGGCTCCGGCTGCCCGGCGGCGAGGGCGCCGAGCCGATCGATGACCTGGCCGACGGCCGAGTCCGGCGTCGAGGCCCCCGCGGTCAGGCCGACGCTGACGACCGGCAGGTCGGGAAGCCAGTCGACGCTCCGCGTTTCCGCCGTCGTCGCCGGGCCGCGGCCGTCGTCCACGGGACGGTGGCGCACCTCGCGCCCCGACACCAGGTCGCTCGCGTCGGCGATGTGATAGGTCGGCACCCGCCGGCCGGCGAGGCGGGCGAGGTTCCTGGTGTTGCTGCTGTTGTAGCCGCCGATGACGATCATCAGGTCGAGGTCGCGGTCGGAGAGCAGCGCTTCGACGGCGTCCTGCCGGTCCTGGGTGGCGCTGCAGATGGTGTCGAACGCCCGGTAGTGCCGCTCGAGCCCGGCCCCGTCCCCGTACCGATCGACCATGGCCTCGCGGATCATCTCGCCGATGGCGAGGGACTCGGACATCAGCATGGTGGTCTGGTTGGCGAGTCCGATGCGCCGGAGGTCCCGGTGAGGGTCGAAGTCGGGCGACACGGCGCCGGCGAACCTCGACAGGAAGGCGGAGGCGTCGCCGCCGCGCCGGATGAAGTCGCACACGATCCCGGCCTCGGCGCGATCGAAGACGACCAGGGACCGTCCGTCCGGATACTGCAGGGCCTGGGACGCGGTGGCCACGGTCTCCTCGTGCCTCACCTTGCCGTGGATGATCGCGGTGAAGCCGTCGCGGGCATACTGGCGCACGTTCTTCCAGACGTTGAGGACGGACCCGCACGTCGTGTCGACCAGCGTGCAGCCCTGTTGCTGGAACCGCAGCAGCATCGAGACGGTGACGCCGAACGCGGGGAGGATGACGACGTCGTCCGGCCCGAGCGCGTGCTCGTCCTCGCCGGCATCGCTCAGGAACCGGATGCCGGCGTCGCGCAACCGATCGTTGACCCGCGGGTTGTGGATGATCTCGCCCGTCAGGTAGATGGACCGATCGGGGAAACGGCGGCGTGCCTGGTACGCGTAGTCGACGGCCCGGTCGACCCCGTAGCAGAACCCGAACTCGGAGGCCAGGTACAGGTGCAGGCGCCCGGTTCTCCGCTGGTAGCCGGCCGCCCGCACCTCGTCGACCAGCGCGCTGTGGTAGTGCGCGGTCAGCTCGTCCGCGACCTCGTGCTTCAACGCGAGTCCCTTGCGGAACATCCGGACCGGCTGTGCTGATTCGGTCATGGCCGTCGGCGCGCCCTCCGGCGCAACGGCTCCGCCCGGCCCCGGCTCCCGCGCATCATCGGACGGCGGCGGCGAGGTCGGGCACGCGAGGCGTGAGCGCATCGATGGACGCGAGCTCCGTCACGGGAAGGCTGACGGTGGCCACGTCGAGGGCGTCGAGCAACGCCGCCTCGGCCATGACCTGCTCGAACTCGCTCAGGGAGAGCGGCGCGCGGGCGGCGTCGGCGGTCGACGCGGGCGGGAGCTCGATGGTGCCGGTCATGTCGAGCGTGGGGTTCACGCCGGATCCGGCCGGTGCTTCGGCGACGACCCCGGAGGTCGGGCCGAGGTTCGCCGGCGCCGTCGGCATGCGGTCGAAGTGCACGAGCTGCCCGGCGACGAGCCCCAGGCCCAGTGCGGCGGCGGTGGCGGCCACGGCCCATCGGCTCGGACGGAGATCCCGTCGTTGCTCGGGCGTGCGGCGGAACGGGAAAGAGAGGACCCGGGCCCGTTCGACGGGGCCGACGACACGGTCCAGCCGATGGTCGATGCGCGCTCGCTGGACCTGCAGCCGCTCGGGCGGGAAGGCCTCGTCGAACGCGGCTCCCGCGCCGTCCGCGACCGTGTCGAGGAATCTCCGCAGCTCGCCGGCGCGGCGCGTGCACGCTGCGCACTGGCGCAGGTGTCGGGCGGTCGATATCGCGACGGCGGTGTCGGCGGCGCCGAGCACCACGTCGAGGAGGCGGTCCTCGGAGGGATGCCCGCGGTCGGTGCGGGTGCGCCAGCGTCGCAGGATCGAAGTCATCATTCCCGAGTCAACCCGCCGCGGTTGCGTCCGACCGGCGCGGCCCGCCTCACCGCCCGCGGCCCGCCCGCCGGCCGGGGGCGGCGACCTCCCTGCCCGTCCAGCTTTCCCGGTCGAGCGCGTCCCGCAGCTTCCGTATCGCCCGAAACAGGTGCACGCGCACCGTCGACTCGTTGAGCCCCATGATGGCGCCGACCTCGCGCGCCGGCCGACCCTCGAAATGGCTCAGGATCATGGCGGTGCGCTGGCGCAACGGCAGCCGGTCGACGGCCTGCTCCAATCGCGCCCGCTGCTCCTTGGCCAGCAGCACCGCTTCCGGAGACGGCTCGCGGGTCGGCGGCCCGTCCGGAAGCAGACCCTGCCCGGCCTCCGCGGACACCATCCAGCGGGCCCGACGGCCCCGCGCCTTCAGTCGATCCAGACAGGCGTTGACGAGAATGCGCGTGAACCACAGTTCGAAGAACAGGTACTCGCGGAACGACGGCAGGTGCGTGAACGCCTTCAGGAACGCATCCTGAACGACCTCGTCCACCTCCGCGGGGTCGCGGAGATAGTGATAGGCGATGCGGGCGGCCCGGCGCTGCTGCCGGTCGACGATGGTTCCGAACCGTTCGGCCGCCTCCTCGCGCCGCCCGGCGGCGAGGAGGTGCTTGACCTCGCCCGCGAGCCTGGTCTCGATCGCGGCGGGCGGATTGCCGCCGGACGCCGCCGCCATCGGCGCGTCGCGCCGACGACGTGGCGGAATGGAGGCGTTGCCGGCTGCCGGCGAGGTCACGAGCCGCACGTCGGCATTATATTACAGGACCCCGGTTTGCGAACACGCGCCTCGGCGCGCGGGCGCCGCCGCCGCGGGCGATTCTCCACGGCTTCCCCGCCCACGTTGACGCCCATCGAGACCGATAATAAAATCGGCGCGGCATCGGGCCGACCCCCGGCCGTGCCGGCGCTCGGTGCGGTTGTTCGGACGTATGGTTTTCGCACCCCAGTCGGGCCTTCCCCCGCGGTGGAGTCCTTCCCGCCACATCGGAGAGACATGCGTCGCGATTGCGGGATCGTTCCGTTCGCTCGCGGGCGGGCGGAGCGGCGGTCGGCGTCGTGCGTCGCCACCCGCGGGACCGGGGGATAGACCGGGGCCGTGCACCGCGGATCGGGCGCGGGGCGGCGGGCAGCCGCCGAGCCCCGCGACGAGCAGGCGGCGGCCCGCGGGCGCCGCCGGAACGGCAGCGTTGGAGAAGCAGGGCGGATGTTGAACGTGAGTTCTGACCAGCGGTTGGAGTCTGTCGGAATCGTCGACCCGGCATCCGTCTTCTGGAACCTGTCGACGGCCGCGCTCTACGAGGAAGCGGTGGCGCGCCGCGAGGGAACGGTGGCCACGTCGGGGCCGCTGGTCTGCCGCACCGGGCCCCACACCGGGCGTTCCCCGCGCGATCGGTTCCTCGTCGACGAGCCGTCGAGCTCGGAGCGCATCGCCTGGGGCGACGTGAACCGGCCGATCGCGCCCGACCGGTTCGACGCCGTCCACGAGGCGGTGGTCGAGCACCTGCGCGGCCGGGACCTGTTCGTGCAGGACTGCTACGCGGGGGCGGACCCCGACTACCGCCTCCCCGTGCGGGTGGTGACCGAGAAGGCCTGGCACGCGCTGTTCGCGCGTCACCTGCTCATCACCGAGTCGGACCGTGCGAACCTCGCGGACCACGTTCCCGAGCTGACGGTGATCAACGCGGCTTCCTGTCAGGCCGATCCCCGGATTCACGGGACCAACTCCGACGTCTTCATCCTGCTGAATCTCGCGAAGCGCCTCGTGCTGATAGGCGGCACCAGCTATGCCGGCGAGATCAAGAAGTCGGTGTTCGCGGTCATGAACTACCTGCTGCCGTTGCGGCGCGTTCTCCCGATGCACTGCGCCGCGAACGTCGGGTCCGCGGGCGACGTGGCGGTCTTCTTCGGTCTGTCGGGCACCGGCAAGACGACGCTGTCGAGCGACCCCGCCCGGCACCTCATCGGGGACGACGAGCACGGATGGAGCGATCGGGGGGTGTTCAACTTCGAGGGCGGGTGCTACGCGAAGATGATCCGGCTGTCGGCCGAGGCCGAGCCGCAGATCTACGCGACGACGCGGCGGTTCGCGACGGTGCTCGAGAACGTGACCATCGACCCGGTGACCCGGCAGCTCGATCTCGACGACGACTCGGTCACCGAGAACACCCGCGGGGCGTACCCGCTCGCGGCCATCGACTCGTACGTGCCTTCCCTGCGGGCGGGGCATCCGAGCCACGTGATCATGCTCACCGCCGACGCCTTCGGCGTGCTGCCGCCGATCGCGCGCCTGTCGCCGGCGGCCGCGATGTACCATTTCCTCTCGGGCTATACCGCCAAGGTGGCGGGGACGGAACGCGGGGTCACGGAGCCGACGGCCACGTTCAGCACGTGCTTCGGGGCCCCGTTCATGGTGTCGCCCGCGACCACCTACGCCGGGCTCCTCGGCGAGCGGCTCGCCCGCCATCCCACGAAGGCCTGGCTCGTCAACACCGGGTGGACGGGAGGGGCCTTCGGGGTGGGAAGGCGCATGCCCATCGCGCATACCCGGGCCCTGATCGCCGCGGTGCTGTCCGGATGCCTCGACGACGTGCCGACGGCGCCCGACCCGGTCTTCAAGTTCGACGTGCCGCGCGTCTGCCCGGGCGTCCCGTCGGAGGTGCTGGAACCCCGGCGCACCTGGGCGAACCCGGCCGACTACGACGCGCAGGCCGGCCGGCTGGCCGGCATGTTCGCCGGGAACTTCAACCGGTTCGTCGGCGACGTCTCGCACGAGGTGGCGGCGGCCGGTCCCGCGAGCGGGGTTCCGGCCAGCCGCTAGCAGCCGGGGCCGTCGCGCGGCGACCGCCCCGGGTTCCGAACGGAGCCGACCATCGCCGTGAGCGACACCCTGTTCGAACCGGTGATCGGGCTCGAGATCCACGCGCAGCTCCTCACCGACACGAAGATCTTCTGCGGGTGCGCCACCCGTTTCGGGGGGGCGCCGAACGCCCACGTATGTCCGGTCTGCCTCGGACTGCCCGGGGCGCTGCCGGTGCTGAACCGCCGCGCCGTCGAGCTGGGCATGCGCGCGGCGCTCGCCTTGAACTGCACCGTGCAGGCGCGTTCGATCTTCGCCCGCAAGAACTACTTCTATCCGGACCTGCCCAAGGGCTATCAGATCTCGCAGTACGAGCGCCCCCTCGCCACCGACGGCGAGGTGCGCTACGCGGAGGACGAGGGCGAACGCGTCGTGCGCATCATCCGCGTGCATCTCGAGGAGGACGCGGGCAAGTCGCTGCACGCGGCCGGCGGCGACGCCGACCGGCACACCGACCTGGACTTCAACCGCAGCGGGGTGCCGCTGATAGAGATCGTGACGCATCCCGACCTGCGGGCTCCGGCCGAGGCCGCGGCGTTCTTCACCCGGCTGCGGGGCATCCTCACCACCGTCGGGGTCAACGACGGGAACATGGAGGAGGGCAGCCTCCGTTGCGACGCCAACGTGTCGATCCGGCCGGCCGGGGAGCAGGTCCTCGGGGTGAAGGTCGAGGTCAAGAACCTCAACTCGTTCCGGTTCCTCCAGCGCGCGCTCGAGTACGAGATCCAGCGGCAGACGGCGGCGGTCCGCGCCGGGAGGCGGGTCGAGCAGGAGACCCGCCTGTGGGACACGGCGGCCCATCGCACCGTGTCCATGCGCAGCAAGGAGGACGCCCACGACTACCGTTACTTCCCCGAGCCGGACCTGCCTCCGGTCGAGGTGTCGGAGGCGTGGATCGCCGAGGTCGCGGCGGCGCTGCCCGAGCTGCCGGAGGCCCGGAAGCAGCGGCTCGTTCGCCGGTACGGCCTCGCGGCCGGGGAGGCCGGGCAGCTCGCGGACACCGGCGGGCTCACGGCGTACTTCGAAGCCGTCGCGGCGGCGGCGGGGAACGCGAAGGCGGCCGCCAACTGGGTCATGGGAGAGGTAACCCGGCGGTTGAACGCGGACGGTGAGGAGATCGGCGCCGTCGGGGTTTCCCCGGACGCGCTGGGCCGGTTGATCCGGATGGTCGACGGCGGGGCCGTCAGCGGGAGTGCGGCCAAGACGGTCTTCGAGCGCATGTACGGGACCGGGCGCGAGGCCGCGGAGATCGTGGAGACCGAGGGGCTCGCGCAGATTGGCGACGAGGGACGGCTGCGCGAGGTCGTGACCCGGGTGATCGCGGACAACGACGACGCCGTGTCGCGGTTCCGCGGCGGCAACGAGGGCTCGCTGGGGTTTCTGGTGGGTCAGGTGATGCGGGAGACCCGGGGGCGGGCCAATCCGCGGCTCGTGAACGAGCTCCTGCGGCGAGCGCTGTCCGACGACGCGTGACGCGTCGTCTTCGCGGCCGCGGACCGCCGCCGATGCCGGGCGCGGCGGCGGCCCCGGGGGGAGGCGCGTTGACAGCGTCCGACGTTCGGGCATAGACTGAACCCACGTCATTCATGTTGCGGCCAGATCCTGCTCTCGCCGACCTGTTCGTGGACTTGCGCCCACGCGAGTCTGCAGCTCTCGACAGCATCCGCACCGAGTTCTATCGCGAAGAGTTCCTGAAGCATCGCGACTGCCTTCGCCGCCTGCGGGACGCCTACTCGGAATGCACCATCAGCGAGATGGAGGCCGCGCTCTGTCACGTCATGGCCCGCGTCGACGAGTTGTGCGCCAAGGGCGGCGCCGACGTCGACCAGGTCGTCAGCAGTCTGCTGCGCTCGTTCGATGGCGTGACGAAGCTGTCGGCATGGTCGGATCCCCCCGTCATCCACTGATTTCCTCCTGACATCTCCATCCCGCTCGCTGTCGCTCGTTCGCCAACACACCCTTGATGTCGTCCGCGCGGCGATTGCCGCGGTGGACCCGGCGCATCTCGTCCGCGCCGCTCTCGCCGATCCGGCGGTGCGGTCGTTCGTCGAGCGCGGGCCGCTGAGCCTGGTGGCGGCCGGCAAGGCGGCGGCGGGGATGATCGAAGGCTTCACGGCCGCCGTGGATCGGCCGATTCGCGGCGGCGTGGCGGCGGGACCGGGGGCCGCGGGGTCGCTGCCGGAGGCGGTCGCCTGGCGCCGCGGCGGTCACCCGACGCCCGATGCGGGCAGCGTCGAGGCGGGGCGGGAGGCGCTGAGGTGCGCGGCCGACGCGCCCGCCTCCGGCTGTCTCGTGGTGCTGCTGTCGGGCGGGGCGTCGGCGCTGCTCTCGGTGCCGGCGGCAGGCATCGACCTGGCCGAGAAGGTCGAGACGACCCGCGTCCTGCTCGAGGCGGGGGTGCCGATTCACGAGCTCAACTGCGTTCGCAAGCATCTCTCGGCGGTGAAGGGGGGGCGTCTGGCGGCGGCGACGGCGGGGCGCGTGCTGACGCTGGCGATCTCGGACGTCGTCCTCCCCGTCGAGGACGATCCCGGCGTGATCGGCTCGGGACCCACGGTGCACGACGACACGCGGTTCGGCGAGGCGCTGGCCATCGTCGAGCGCCCGGCGATACGGCCGCGCGTGCCGGCCCGGGTGCGCCGGCTTCTCGAGCGGGGGCGCGACGGTCTCCTTCCCGAGACGCTGAAGGCCCCGCCGGCCGCCGAGCGCGCGATGTACCGGGTCGTCGGGAGCCGGCGCGACGCGATGTCCGGGGCCGCGGAGGCGGCGGGCCGGCTCGGGTACCACGTGATCCGGATCGACGAGCCGATCGTCGGCGAGGCCCGGGTCGTCGGCGCGGGCCATCCGGCGCGGGCGGTCGAGGTGGCCGCGGCCCCGCCCGGACCGTGGTGCGTGGTCTCGTCCGGCGAGACCACGGTCACCGTGTCCGGGGCCGGGCACGGCGGCCGCAACCAGGAGCTGGCCCTGGCGGCGGTGGAGGCGATGGGCGGGCTGGGACGCGTCGCGGCGCTGGCGAGCGTCGGCACCGACGGCGTCGACGGGCCCACCGACGCGGCCGGGGCCATCGTCGACCCGGAGACCGCTCTCCGCGCCCGTGCCCTCGTTCTGGACCCGCCCGCGGCGTACCTGGCCGAGAACGACTCCCACGCGTACTTCGATCGACTCGGCGACCTCGTGCGCACCGGGCCGACCGGCACCAACGTCGGGGACATCCAGGTCGTGCTCGCGCGGCCTCCGGACCCGACGGGCCGGTCGGAAGGTCCGCCGACGCGGGACCCTTCGGCCGCCGCGCTCCGGTACGACGTCGCGGCCGCGTTGACGGTTTCGTCCGGCGCGGGACGGTCATGGCGATGAGGGACACGGTGGAACGGACGGAGGGGCATGCCGCACTTCTCGGCGGCATCCGGGACCGGGTGCGTCATCCGGCCACGATCCGGGAGTTGATGCGGGTGCTCGAGATCGCGCGCAGCGAACGCTACGGGTTCCGCCGGCAGATTGCCCGGCTCGTCGACGCCGGCCACCTCGTGCGGATCCGCGGGAACCGTTACGGCCTCCCGGATCGCACGCACCTCGTGGCGGGCCGGCTCGCCGTCAATCCGCGCGGCTTCGGCTTCGTCAGCCCCGACCACGGCGGCGACGACGTCTACGTGGCGAGTGTCGATCTCGGCGAGGCGATGCACGGCGATCGGGTCACGGTGCGGGTGGAGCGGGCCGGCGACCGCGCGGAGGGCCGCATCGTCGAGGTGCTGGAACACGCGAACGCGGACGTCGTGGGGCGCTACGAGGTCGACGACGCGGGCATCGGTTTCGTCGTTCCGTTCGACGAGCGCGTGAACATGGAGCTGCGGATCCCCCCCGGCGGGAACATCGAGGCGGAGGCGGGGCAGATGGTCGTGGCCGCCGTCGACCGGTGGCCGGCGCGGGGGCGCGGCCCGGTCGGGCGCGTCGTGGAGGTGCTCGGCCGGCTGGAGGAACCGGGGGTCGACACCGCCATCGTCATCCGGAAGCACCGTCTGCCCGACGGAGAGGATCCGGGCGCGGCGGCGGAGGCGGACCGACTCGGAGACACCGTG
This sequence comes from Vicinamibacterales bacterium, assembly GCA_965215105.1. GTDB lineage: Bacteria > Acidobacteriota > Vicinamibacteria > Vicinamibacterales > UBA8438 > JAJEEA01. Next base: position 1,302,889 of record OZ244051.1, on the reverse strand, counting down.
ACACCGGCGGATCTGGAGGGGCGCACCGACTTTCGGGGCTTGCCGACGGTCACCATCGACGGCGAGACGGCGCGCGACTTCGACGACGCGATAACCATCGAGACGCTGCCCGGCGGCGGCCGGCGGCTCGGCGTGCACATCGCCGACGTCGCCCACTACGTCGCGGTGGGGAGCGCGCTCGACGAGTCGGCGCGCGGGCGCGGCACGTCGGCGTACTTTCCCGAGCGGGCCATCCACATGTTTCCGGCGCGGCTCGCCACCGGGCTGTGCAGCCTGAACCCGGGCGTGGACCGGCTCGTGCAGTCCTGCCTGATGGACGTCGACGACCGGGGCCGCGTCGTACGTTACGAGCTGCACGACGGCGTGATCCGTTCCGATGCGAGAATGACCTACGCCGAGGTGGACGCGATCCTGACGGCGCGGGACGCCGGGGTGCGGACACGGCGCGCGGCCCTGGTGCCGATGCTGGAGTCGATGGGCGGGTTGGCGCAGAGGCTCGCCGCCCGGCGGAGGGAGCGCGGCTCGCTCGACTTCGATCTGCGGGAGACCCGCCTCGTGCTCGACGAGGCGGGCGCCGTCGAGGACATCGTGGCGGCCGAGCGCAACGTGGCGCACCGCATCATCGAGGAGTTCATGCTGATCGCCAACGAGACGGTGGCGGGACACCTCGAGGGGCGCGGCCTGCCGTCCCTGTTCCGGGTCCACGAGCGGCCGGACCCGGCCAAGGTCGCGGACTTCGACGACTTCGCCGCGACCCTCGGACACCGCCTGGGCGCGCCCCCGGACCGGGCGCAGCCGCGGCACTTCCAGCGGCTGCTGGCGCGGGTGCACGGCGCGCCGGTCGAGCGGCCGGTGGCCCTGCTCATGCTGCGGACGATGCAGAAGGCGCGCTACGACGCCGTCAACATCGGTCACTTCGGCCTGGCGTCGGACGTCTACACCCATTTCACGTCTCCGATCCGGCGCTACCCGGACCTCGTGGTTCACCGGCTGCTGCGGGAGTCGCGGCGCGGGCCGATTCCGGCGGAAAGGATCGCCGAGCTCGCCGACGAGCTGCCGGAGGCCGCCCGGCACGCCTCGGCCATGGAACGGCGGGCCGAGGACGCGGAGCGGGAGATCGTCCAGTGGAAGAAGGTCCGCTTCATGGCGGACAAGGTCGGGGACGAGTTCACCGGCTACGTCGTCGGGGTGACCCGTTTCGGGCTCTTCGTCGAGTTGATCGAGCACTTCGTCGAAGGGCTGGTGCACGTCTCCGCCATGGCCGACGATCACTACCGGTTCGTGGAGTCCGATCACGCGCTCTGCGGCGAGACGACCGGCAAGGTCTACCGGCTGGGCGATCGCGTCGGCGTGCAGGTGATGCGCGCAGACCCCGCGCGGCGGCAGATCGATCTCGGCCTGGTGGAGATTCTCGACGCGGTCCGCGCCTCGGAGCGGAGCCGCGCGCCGCGGCGCGGCCGCGCGAGCTGCGACCGACGGTCGTCGAGGTCACCGGGAGGACGCTCGTCGCGGCGTACCCGGGGGCGGGGCTGACGCCATGACGCGTCACGTCGTCATCGGCACCGCCGGTCACATCGACCACGGCAAGAGCGCCCTCGTCAGGGCCCTGACCGGCACCGATCCGGATCGGCTGAAGGAGGAGAAGGCGCGCGGGATCACCATCGATCTCGGATTCGCGCACTGGAGCGACGGCGACACCCGGCTGGCGTTCGTGGACGTGCCCGGCCACGAGCGCTTCGTCAAGAACATGCTGGCCGGCGCGAGCGGCGTCGACGGCGTGCTCCTCGTCATCGCCGCCGACGAGTCGGTCATGCCGCAGACCCGCGAGCATTTCGACATCTGCCGCCTGCTCGGGGTCACGAACGGCATCGTGGCCCTCACCAAGGTGGACCTCGTGGACCGGGAGACGGTCGAGCTGGTCGAGCTCGAGACGGCCGATCTGCTGGCGGGGTCTCCGCTCGAGGGCATGCCCGTCGTTCCCGTCTCCGCGCGGACCGGCGAGGGCGTGGAGGAGGTGCGCTCGGCGCTGCTGGCGATGGCCGCCCGCAACGTCGGGCGGGTCCCCGCCGGCGCGGCGCGTCTGCCCATCGATCGCGCGTTCACGGTCCGGGGCTTCGGGACGGTCGTCACCGGCACCCTGGTCTCGGGCCGGATGGCCGTCGACGACACGTTGACCGTGCTTCCGGCCGGCGTCGACGTGAAGGTCCGGGGGCTGCAGGTCCATGGCGCGATCCAGGCGGGCGCGGCGGCCGGCCAGCGCGTGGCCGTCAACCTCTCCGGCGCGGGCGCGTCGGGGGTGGCGCGGGGAGAGACCGCGGTCACCCCCGGCAGCTTCGAGGCGACGCGGTGCGTCGACGCGGTGCTCGATCTCCTGCCGTCGGCGCGGCGGCTGCGGCACGGTGCGCGTGTGCGTTTCCACCACGGCACGTGCGAGGTGCTCGGGCGGGTGGCCCTCGGACCGGGCCTGTCCGGCGTGGTCGCGGAAAGCGACGCCCCCGATGCCCTGCCGCCGGGAGGGCGCGCGTTCGCGCGGCTGCGCCTCGAGGGGGCGGCGGTGCTGACCCGGGGAGACCGCTTCATCCTGCGCGCGTACTCGCCCCCGTTGACCATCGCCGGGGGCAGGGTCCTCGATCCCTCGCCCCCGCGCGGGGGCATCCGCGCCGGGTCCACGCGGGCGCGGATGGACCGGCTGCTGAAAGGGCTGTCGGACGCCGCCGGCGCCGACCGGGCCCTCGCGGTCCTCATCGGGGAGCGGGGACTGACGGGGCTGCCGTCGGCGGCGCTCGTGGCGCGGGCCGGCCTGGCCCCGGAGTCGGTCGACGCGGTCGTCGAGCGGTTGTGCGAGGCCGGGGCGGTGCGGCGCATCGGCGACCGGCTGGTCGAGGCCGGGGCGCTGCGCGCCGGGGGCGATCGACTGTCGGCGACGGTATCCGACTTCCATCGCGCGAACCCGTTGCGCGACGGGATGCCCCGGGAGGAGGCGCGCGAGCGCGTCTTCCGTCACGCCGGCCCGGGCGTCTTCGAGGCGGTGCTCGACGAGCTGACGGGCGCCGGACGTCTCGTGGCGCGCGATCACCTGGCCCTGCCCGGCCACAAGGTGACCCTCTCGCCGGAGGAGCTCCGGGCGAGCGAGGAAATCGTCGCCCGTCTGCGCACCGCGGGGCTGCGACCGCCGGCGCCGGCGGCGCTGCGCGAAGAGGTGGGCGTCGACGAGGAGGTGCTCGACCGGTTGCTGAGGCGCCTGGCGCGCGAGCAGGCGGTGGTCAGGGTGGGGCCGCTCGTGTTCGACGTCGGCGCCGTCGAATCGCTGAAGGCGGACCTCGTCTCCCTCAAGGCGGGCAGCGCGGGCGCGACCATCGACGTCGCCACCTTCAAGGAACGGTACGGGGTCAGCCGGAAGTTCGCGATCCCCTTGCTGGAGTATCTGGACCGGGCGCGTCTCACCCGGCGGGTCGGTGAGAAACGGATCGTCCTCTAGGAGTCGGCGCCGTGGAACGGCGCGGACTCCTGCAGGGTTGGTTGGGCGCCCAGCCGGAGCCGAAGGCGACGATGGGCGGGCCAGGAGTCGGCGCCGTGGAACGAGCGGCCCCGGCTTTGCCATCACCGGCAACTGTGGCTAAACTGGAAGGCGGGGCGTCCGTTCGGTGCCATGACGGCAGGACGCGGTTTCGTTGGGCGGCAGGGCGGAATACCGACAAGGGCGCGGAATGGACGAGACAGGGCGGCAGTGTTTCACTATCGGGGTGTTTCAGGACGTCGAGTGGGCGCAGCGCGGACTCGAAGCCCTCGGGAAGGAGGGGTTCGCGGCGGAGTCTCTCTCGCTCATCAGCCGCCGGACCCCCGAGGCGGCGGAGCTGATGAAGCGGACGTTCGGGGTGGACGGTGATACGATGGACCTTGCCCGCGTCGGGTCGGTGGTGGCGCACGGGCCGCTGGTCGGGGCGTTGCAGGGAAGCATCGGAGACCTCGGGAGCGCGGGTATCGCCGCGACCATCCGGCGCGTCGGCTTCCAGGCCCATGACGGGTACATCTTCGAGACCCTGACCGCGCGCGGCGGGGTTCTCGTGGGCGTGCACAACGAGCCGCGGGCGGCCGACGCGCTCGCCGTGATGTTCGCATACGGCGGGGGCAACGCGTCCATCGGCGCATGGGCCGGCCGCGTCTGAGCGGTCAGGCGTCTGCGCCGCGGAACGGCGCCGACTCCTGGAGGGTCGGCGGGGCCCGGCGGAGCCGTCAGGCGACGGTGGGAGGGCTCGCTTCGCCGGGACGGGTCAGCCGGAAGTCGGCGCCGCAGGAACGGTGCCGCCTCCTGCGGGAGGCGCCGACTCGTGGCAGGGTTGATTGGGGCGGCTCCGCCAGGCGGCGTCGAAGCCGCCGGGCGGTGATTCTTCGGGCCAGGAGGGCTTCGCGTGAGCGATGGCTTGAACCTCGGGCCACTCCCGTTTTCACCCGGGCGGCAACGCTACACGCCGCCCGAGCGCCGTCGGCGAAAGGCAGGGCCGGGGACCTCCCGTCCTGCGCGCAGAAGGCCTCGCACCGGCGCCGCCACGGGCTGGGAGTCGGCGGGGCACGTTCCCTTCCTCGGGGTCCAGCGGGGGCGGATACGCGGCGCCCTCGGCGCTTCGTTCACGAGTCACCTGCTGGCGGTGGCTTTCGTCCTGCTCGTCGTCCGCACCGCTCCCGTCGAGGAGATCTTCGAGGAGCGGCTCAACTACGACATCGTCTGGATACCGCAGGCGGGCCCCGGCGGCGGCGGGGGCGGCGGCGGGAACGAGTCGCTGGAGATGCCGCGGCAGGTCGAGGTCGCGGGCGAGGACACCATCGACGTGCCGGTCGAGGTGCCGGAGGAGGTGGAGGCGCCGCCCGAAGTGGAGCCGGAACCCGAGGCCGAGCCGCTGGAGTCGCAGAACATCCAGCTCTCCGCCGTGCCGATGGCCGCCTCGCTCCAGACCCGGACGGGGCTGCTCGAGGGTCTCCTGACCGGCGCCCTCGATTCGGCCGGCAGCGGTACCGACGGCGGCGCCGGCGAGGGATCGGGCGGCGGCATCGGCCCGGGCGCGGGTGACGGACTCGGACCCGGCGAGGGCGGCGGCACCGGCGGCGGCGTCTTCCGGCCGGGAAACGGTGTGGATACCCCCCGTCTGCTGCGCGAGGTCACCCCGAAGTACACGGCCGAGGCGATGCGGGCCAAGGTGCAGGGGATCGTCCTCGTGGAGGCGGTGGTCCTGCCGGACGGCACCGTCGGCGACGTCACCGTGATCCGGTCGCTCGACAAGGTCTTCGGACTCGACGAGGAGGCCATCAAGGCCGCCCGGCAGTGGCGCTTCCTGCCCGGGACCCGGTTCGGAGAGCCGGTTGCGGTGCTCGTGACGATCGAGTTGACGTTCACCTTGCGCTAGGAGTTCTGCGGGGGAGAGCGGCTCGGATCCTGAAGGGCCGGTCGGGCGCCGAGCAGAGTCGCCAGGCGGCGACTTGTGGCGGGCCGGGCCGAAAGAGGAAGGGGACGGCCATCCGTGCGGTGGCCGTCCCCTTTCTCGTGTTCTCCGTTCCCGTCGGCGCCACCGGGTCCTCCGGCTGCGCCGACCGGCGGTGGAGGGGATGGGGCGGACCCGTCCCCTCCGCGGGCCTAGTACATGCCGCCCATGCCGCCCATGCCGCCGTGGGCGCCGGCGCCCGGCGCGGCGTCCTTCTTCTCTTCCGGGATCTCGCTGACGAGCGCTTCCGTGGTGAGCAGCAGCGACGCAATCGAGCTCGCGTTCTGCAGGGCCGCCCGCACGACCTTCGTCGGGTCGATGACCCCGGCGTCGATCAGGTTCTCGTAGACCTCGGTCTGGGCGTTGAAGCCGTCCTCGTCGGCGCTCTGCTCGCGCACCTTCTGGACCACGATGGACCCCTCCTGGCCGGCGTTGGTGGCGATCCAGCGCATGGGCTCCTCGAGGGCGCGCCGGATGATGTTGACGCCGATCTGCTTGTCCCCGTCCAGACTGACGTCCGCGAGGGCGGTCTGGCTGCGCAGCAGGGCCACGCCGCCGCCGGGCACGATGCCCTCCTCGACGGCCGCCTTGGTCGCGTGCATGGCGTCCTCGACGCGGGCCTTCTTCTCCTTCATCTCGGTCTCGGTGGCGGCGCCGACCTTGATGACGGCGACCCCCCCGACGAGCTTGGCCAGCCGCTCCTGCAGCTTCTCGCGGTCGTAGTCCGAGGTCGTCTCCTCGATCTGGGTGCGGATCTGCTTGACCCGCCCCTCGATGGCGGCGTGGGTGCCCTCGCCCTCGACGATGGTGGTGTTGTCCTTGTCGATGGTGACCTTCTTCGCCTTGCCGAGGTCCTCGATGCCGATGTTCTCGAGCTTGAGGCCGAGGTCCTCGGTGATCGCCTTGCCGCCGGTCAGCGTCGCGATGTCCTCGAGCATCGCCTTGCGCCGGTCGCCGAAGCCCGGCGCCTTGACCGCGGCGCCCTGCAGGGTGCCCCGCAGCTTGTTGACCACGAGGGTGGCGAGGGCCTCGCCCTCGACGTCCTCGGCCACGATGAGGAGGGGCCGGTTCAGCCGGGCCACCTGCTCGAGCAGCGGCAGCAGATCCTTCATCGAGCTGATCTTCTTCTCGTGGATCAGGATGATGGGGTTCTCGAGCACGACCTCCATGCGCTCGGAGTCGGTGACGAAGTACGGCGACAGGTAGCCGCGGTCGAACTGCATGCCCTCGACGACCTCGAGCGACGTCTCGAGGGTCCGCGCCTCTTCGACGGTGATGACGCCGTCCTTGCCGACCTTGTCCATCGCCTGGGCGATGATGCGGCCGATGGTCTCGTCGTTGTTGGCCGAGATCTGGCCGACCTGGGCGATCATGTCGCCGCTCACGGCCCGCGACAGCTTCTCGAGGTTGTCCACGACCGAGGTGACGGCCGTCTCGATGCCCCGCTTGACCTCCATCGGGTTCGCGCCGGCCACCACGTTCTTGGCGCCCTCGCGGTAGATGGACTGGGCGAGGACGGTCGCGGTGGTGGTGCCGTCGCCGGCGATGTCGGAGGTCTTGCTCGCGACCTCGCGCACCATCTGGGCGCCCATGTTCTCGAGGGCGTCCTTCAGCTCGATCTCCTTGGCGACGGTGACGCCGTCCTTGGTGATGGTGGGAGACCCGAACTTCTTGTCGAGGACGACGTTGCGGCCCTTGGGCCCGAGCGTCACCTTGACGCAGTTGGCCAACTGGTCGACGCCGGCGAGGATGTTCTGCCTCGCCCCTTCGCTGTAGACGATCTGCTTTGCCATGTCGATGTGCTCCAATCAGGTCGAAATTCGCGTGACCGGCGCGGCCGCGGGCCGGCGCCGGGCTGTCATCGCCGTCGCCGGCTACTGCTGCACGACGCCCAGAACCTCGTCCTCCCGCATGATGAGGTACTCCTCGCCGTCGAGCTTGATCTCCTGCCCCGAGTACTTGCCGAACAGGATGGTGTCGCCTTCCGAGACGTCCATCGGCTGCAGGCCGCCGTCCTCCTTGACCTTGCCCTTCCCGACGGCGACGACCCTGCCCTGCTGGGGCTTCTCCTTGGCGGTGTCGGGAATGATGATGCCGCCGACCTGCTGCTCCTCTTCCTCGAGACGCTGCACGATGAGGCGGTCGTGAAGTGGTCGTACCTTGATTGCCATGTGTGTCCGACTCCTTGAGTTGTGGAAGGATCCTCCCCGGAATTGGAGTAGGGGCGAGGAGGGGCTAGCGCTCTCTGTTACGGACTGACAAGGTTAGCAGTCGAAGAGGGAGAGTGTCAACCGCAGATCCCGGCAGGGGGGTGCGTGTTGGCTCCCGGCGTTTGCAGATGTTATCGTTAAGGCCGGCCAGGAGAGTCGGCGCGGACGGCTCCCGCCCACCGGAAGCCCTCCGCCCGGCGTTGTCCCGAGACTGACGTGAGCAAGATCCTCATCGTGGAGGACGACCAGTCCCTGGCCTCGGGGCTGTCCGACGGACTGCGTTACGAGGGCTATTCCACGCTGCTGGCGCGCGACGGCGACGACGGCCTGCGGCTCGCCGCCCGGCCCGGCATAGACCTCGTCATCCTCGACGTCATGCTGCCGCGGCTGACCGGGGTCGAGGTGTGCCGGCGCCTGCGCGACCAGGGCAGCACGGTACCGGTCCTGATGCTGAGCGCCAAGGGGGAGGAGCTCGACAAGGTGGTCGGGCTGAAGGCGGGGGCGGACGACTACGTCACGAAGCCGTTCAGCTTCACCGAGCTGCTGGCGCGCGTAGAGGCGGTGCTGCGCCGCTCGCGGGGACTGGCCGCGCGGGAGCGCACCTGCGACTTCGGCGACGTGCACGTGAACTTCCGGACCCGCGACGTCACGAAGGCAGGGCGGCGGCTGGCGCTGCAGCCGCGGGAGTTTCGCCTGCTCGAGTACTTCATCCGCCACCGCGGCGAGGCCGTGAGCCGGGACCGGCTCCTGGACGACGTCTGGGACCAGGACGCCATGCACCCCCTCAGCCGCACGGTGGACATGCACGTCGCCAAGCTGCGGCAGAAGATCGAGGACGACGCCTCGGGCCCGCGCTGGATCGTCACCGTTCACCGGGTCGGCTACAAGTTCACCGGATGAGCCGACCCGCCGGCCGGGGTTCAGGATCTCCGACGGCCGGTGGACGATGACTGCAGGTCGCTCTCGAGGTCTTCGAGATCGTACTGGACCGCCACCTTGCTGGCTCTGGCGTAGTCCATCATCTCCCACAGGGAGACGCCGGCATCGAGCGCGGCCCGGGACAGCGAGACGCGGCGCTCGCCGTATTGGCGGGCCGCGCGCTCCAGCTTCCAGTCCCGGATCGCCCGCGCCAGCAGCCGGCGTACCGTGGTCGAGCGATCGGACTGCTCGACGTTCTGGATGAGCTCGAGCTCGCGCACCAGGTCCGCGGGCAGCCGAGCCCCCACCATCTGTTCCTTCTTCATCGCTTGGCCTTGCGAGCTCGTCTCAGGATCTCGGTGACGACCGAGGGAGAGAGCCAGAGCGTCTCGCCGAGGTCCCGAAGGGCCTTTTCCAGTGAGTCCAGACCGTAGCTGCGGCGAAGGTACGCCTGCAGGAGCACGCCCGCGGTGCCGATCAGGGGCACGCCGAGGGTCTTCGCCAGGCTCCGCGCCTCCTTGTCGTCGGCGACCAGCGGGAACTCGCGCACGCGGGCGAGGGCGACCGACTCCGCCTCGCTCCGGTGCAGGCGTGAGCGACGAGACAGGCGTTGCGCGAGATCGTTCTCGGCGTCGGTCGCCGTGGCGACGCTGAGCCAGCCGGCGTCGACCGCGGCCTCGAGCTGCTCCACGCCGAGCAACCGTGCCGCGCCGCCCGAGTCGATGGTCTCGGCCTTGACGACGGAGCCGATCAGCACGTGCTCGTAGAGGTCCCGAAGAAGCTCCAGCCGGTGGATCCGGGCGAGCGCGATCAGGGGGACGGCGTCGGCTACGGTCACTCGCTCTCCTCGACTGCGGCGCAGGGGCCTGCGTTCTCTCGAACGGATCCGGCGTCGTTGACGCCGGCCGTCAATGTTTTATCACTACATGGACGCATTTGCTGCCGGAATTTTACATTTCGAAGACAACCTTGACAGCGGGATGATGACTTTTTCGGCGGGCCGCCCCACGATCCGCGCATGGGCCAAGAAGCTCGCGATGGAGTCGGCGGCGTCGAGACGGCGTGCAGGGACGCCTGGCTGCCGTTGCTGCCGTCGGCGCTGTCGTACCCGGTGGGGACGGTGCTGATGGAGCAGGGGGGCGACCCGGGCGACGTGTTCTACGTCGAGGAGGGGCTGGCCAAGCTCGTCCGAACGGGCCCCGACGGACGGGAGCAGATTCTCGGCCTGCGCGGGTCCGGCTGGTTCCTCGGCGCGGCGCTGGTGCTGACGTTCCGGGCCCATCCCGCGAGCGCGGTGGCGGTGACTCCGTGCCGGCTGCGCCGGTTGACGAGGCAGGCGTTTCTCGACCTGATGGCGAAGCACGAGACGCTGTCGTGGCACGTCCACCAGATGCACAGCCGCGAGGTGCTGAGCCAGCTTCAGCAGATGGTGGATCTCGGCACGGCGACGTCGCGACAGCGTCTCGAACGGTTCCTGCGGCGATTCACGGGGTCCGCGCCCGCGAACCGGAACAACACCGGGGTCCGACTGACGCTGCCCCTCAAGCGGTGGGAGCTGGCCAGCCTGCTCGCGGTCACGCCGGAACACCTGAGCCGGCTCCTCCGCCAGCTTCGCGACGACGGGGTCATCCGCGTCACCGACGGGGTCATCGTCGTTCCCGACGTCCACCGGCTCGCGGCCGACGACGTCGACGAGGGCGGGGTGCTCACGGACCCCGTGGACCCGCTCGGGCGGGCCTGGGCGCCATGAACGCGGTCGGGCGGTGCCGCGGCGGGGCAGACGCCGCGGCCGGGGAGATCGACGGGTGGCGGGCCCGGTTGACGCCGCCGGAGACGCATCCGGCGGGAACCGAGCTGCTGCCGCAGGACCGCATGCCGGAGCGGGTGCAACTGTTGGCGGACGGCATCGCGAGGCTCGAGAGGCGCGATCCGGGTCGGGCCGCCGCCACCGTCGGCCTGCGGTTCCCCGGCTGGTTGCTCGGGGCCGAATCGGTCATCGCGGGGCGGAAGACGCCGATCGCGGTGGTCGCGGCGACCGACTGCACGGTGCGGGGGCTCGCGCGGGAACGGTTCCTCGGATTCGTGCGGGTCGACCCCGACCTGTCGTGGCGCGTAGCCCAGATGTACAGCCGCGAGATGGTCGACCGCCTCGAGCGCCCCGGCGGCCGGGAGTGCGTGCCGCCGGAGGCTCGCCTCAAGCACCTTCTGCGCCGGCTGCTCGACGCCAACGAGACGGGCGGCCTGCAAAAGGAGGTGCACCTGCGCCTCCCGGTCACGCACCGCGAGCTGGCCAGACTGCTCTCGATCTCGTCCGGCCAGCTCAGCGCGCTGCTGGCCCGCCTGCAGCGGGAGCACGTGATCCGCGTGCGCCGCGACCGCTTGATCATCATGGACCTGCCGGGCCTGCGCGAGGCCGACCCCGCCGGTCGTGACGTGGGGTGGCCGCTGAATGCCTGACGGGTCGAGTGCGGGCGTCCGTTCTCCCGCGCCGGGTCCTGCCCGGGTGTCCGGATGTATAGTCTTGGCACGTGGGAGGGCGGGGATGAACAGCCTCGGATCGTTCCATCGGCGGTGGCGGCTCGAGGTGGCCTTCGTCCTCGTGCCGTTCGCGGCGCTCATCGTCCTGCAGTACGTGTCGAACAGGCGGTTGGCCCGCGTGGAGATGATCGCGCACCAGACCACCCTGACGCGGTACCTGGACGCGGTTGCGGCCGACGTGCGGCGGGTGTACGAGGATGCGGCGCAGGAGATGCTGGCGGTGCCGGGGGACGCTCTCGCCGCCCAGCGGTTCGATGCCGTCGCGCAGCACTTCGACGACATGGATGCGTCGGCGGCGAGGCTGCTGTTCGCCGGGTCGCTCGATGGGTGCTTGTGTGAGACGCGGTATTACGACCCCGAGACCGGCCAGGTCGCCATCGGCGCCGATCCTGCCACCGAGGCGATCATCATGCGCGTCACCGCGCGTCTTCGCCTGGAGTGGATACAGCACCTGAATCGATCCGACATCTATGTGGACGAACTGAGCGGAGAGCACCGGGTCGTCTATCGGTTCATCACGGATTCCGGGTCGGCCACCGTCGGCTTCGCGGGCTTCGTCGTGGATGAGCGCCGATTCGAGAGCGAGTATCTGCCGCAGGCCATTGCCTCCATGTCCGGCCTGCTCGACGAGGACGTCCGGGACAATCTCATCGTGCGGGTGACCGACCGCGCGGGGCGGGTCCTGGCGGCCACGCACGACCAGCCGGGTCAGGACGACCCGTTGACGGGCCGCTTCGACTTCGTGTTCGAGGACCTCGAGCTGTCGGCGAGGAGTCGCCATACCGCGGCGGCACAGGTGCTGCGGTCGAACGCGTTGACGAGCTGGATTCTGTCGGCGTTGATGTCGCTGGTGGCCGTCGCCGGGGTGCTGCTGACGTGGCGGGCGGCGCGGCGCGAGCGGCAGCTCTCGCGAATCCGGAGCGGGTTCGTCGCCAACGTGTCCCATGAGCTGCGCACGCCGCTCGCGTCCATCGCGGTGTTCGGCGAGCTCCTTCGCCGCGGCCGGATCACGGCACGCGAGAAGGTCGTCGAATGCGGGTCCCGCATCGAGCAGGAGAGCGCCCGTCTCAGGCACCTCATCGACAACGTGCTGAGCTTCCGCCGCATCGAGTCGGCCGAGGTTCACTATCGGCCCCGGCCGGCGGTGCTGGAGGACGTCGTCCGCGCCGCGGTGGCGGCGGTCGACTCGCGGCGCGCGCAGGAGGGCTTCACCATCGTGGTGACCGCGCCCGAGGGCCGGCTGCCCGCGGTCAGCGTCGACGAGGCGGCGATGACCCAGGTCTTCGTGAACCTGCTGGACAACGCGATGAAGTACTCGGGGAGCTGCCGCCGGGTCCGCGTGGGGTTGCGCCGTTGCGGGGGCGACCTGGCCGTCGACGTCGCCGACGAGGGCATCGGCATCGCACCGGAGGACCGGACGCGCATCTTCGACGAGTTCTATCGGGCTGTCTCCCGGAGCAGCGGCGTGGCGGGGACCGGGCTCGGGCTCGCCATCGTCCGGCACGTGGTGCGCGCACACGGCGGGCGGATCAGGGTCGACAGCCGCCCCGGCCGCGGTACCACGTTCACGGTCCTGCTGTCCCCGGCCGCCGCGGAGGTCCGGCGGGGGGTCGACGTGCAGTCCGTCATCGACCGAGCCGGCATCGGAATCGAGAGCCGGGAGTCCGCGTCGTAGAGCGGCGCACCCGCGCTGCCAAGCCCCACCCACCCGCCGGGAAGCCCTCGCGGGCCTGCCGCACGCTCCTGCTTCCGCGCATCGTGGCCGGCCGCGGCTTCTCCTGCACCGAGCCGCATTGATCGGAATCAAGGGCTTGCCTGACGGAGAGCAATGCGCCCCGCCATGGAAGCTGGGAGGATGGGGCCGTCGCGAATCGACGACCGTCTCTGTTCGAAAGGAGGAGAAACGTGGCGAAGCAACAGAAGAAGAAGGCGTACGTCGCCCCGCGGGTCATGGACTTCGGCGCCATCGAAGTGATGACGGGTGACTGCCTGGGGTTGTGCACCGACGGATTCCACGGTGCGTTCTGGGGGATATGGCCTCCGCCCGAGGGGCTCTCCTGGCACCGGGGGCGGCGGAGTCGTTGACGAGGCCGGCCGGGTGGAAGCGGAGCGGGGCCCGCGGGACGGGTCCGATGATGGCGGCGTGCCGGGGTCTGGGCCACGGTGGGCACGCCGCCGACGTGTCGGTCGGTCGGCCTGACCGACGTGCGATGCGAGCTCAGGACGGGGCGAGATGACAATCGAGGCATTCCTGGTCTTCGTCCTGCTTGACGTCGGGTTCCGAGTGCTCGGTTTCGCTTCCGTGTTCCAGCGGGTGGAGCGGTGGGGGCGGCCATCCGCTGCGGTTGGCGACGCGGCGCCGCTCGACGTCCGGCGACGGACGGTGCGCCGGGTTCTCGCGGCCGTGCGCACCGTCACTCGCTATTACCCCCGACGGCGCCCCGACTGCCTGCCCAGAGCCCTGGCCACCTACCTGCTTCTGCGCCGGCGGGGAGTTCCCGCCACGCTGCGCATCGGCGTGAAGCGCTACCCGTTCGGCGCCCATGCCTGGGTCGAGTGCCTCGGAGAAGTCCTGGACGACCCCACGGACGATTGGCGCCACGAGCCCTACGTGCCGATCGTTTCCACGCGCGAGCCGGCCGGGGGCCGCCGGGTTCGGGCGGGCAGAGGGTGACGGCCGCGCGAAGGAGCGTTGTCGCGGTCGCCGCGACCGCTCGCAGGGAGATCTCGATGGCCGGCGCCACGCTTCGGACAATCTGCGGCATCCGGTCGCTCGACGGCGGGCGGATCGAGCCCGGGGCGGTTCTGCGCCTGAACGATGCGGCGCAGACCCTGGTCGCCGGCCGCAGGAGCCAGTGGACGGAGGAGTCCATCGGGCTCGCCTGCCGCGAGGCGCCGGCCGGGGCGGCTCGTCCCGCCGCCATGCAGTCGTCCGGACGTGACGGCCGGCGATGCGTCCTCGTGTTCGACGGCCGCATCGACAACCGCCGGGAGCTGTTGGCGGATCTGCATGGCCGGGGCGTCGATGAGTCCGCCGACGACGGCGAGCTGATCCTTGCCGCGTACGACGCCTGGGGCGACGCGTTCGCGTCGAGACTCGTCGGGGACTTCGCGTTGGGGCTCTGGGACGGCGGTGCGGGCCGGCTTCTCTGCGCACGGGATCCGCTCGGGGTGCGGCCCCTGTACATCCAGGTGCGGGACGACCGGCTCTGCTTCGCCACTCAGCTTCGACAACTGCTGGCCATCAGCCCCGGCACGCCGCCGATCGATCTGGAGTACGTCGCGGATCGAGTCGCCCTGGGCGTGGATCGCCCGAACTGCGGCCGTACGCCCTATCGCGGCGTGTCGCGCCTCGAACCTGGTCATCGACTCATCGCGGAGAACGGGCGCGTCCGGATCGAGCGGTACTGGGAATGGTCCGGGCGAGGCGGCGGCTCGAGCATCGATGCCCGGTACGGTGAGGAGGAATACGTGGAGAGGTTCCTCCACACGTTCTCCGATGCCGTGGGGAGCCGGATGTCCGGGGCGGACGGGCTCTGGTCGGAGCTCTCCGGCGGGCTCGACTCGTCCTCCATCGTGAGCGTGGCGGCCCGGCAACGCGGTCGACCGCGGTTGTCGGCGCTGAACGTCGTCTTCGATCAGTCGACGTTCAGCGACGAGCGGGAATGGGCGGCGGCGGTCGCGCGGGCGGCGGGAGTGGAAAAACGGGACGTCGACGGCGACGCTCAGCACCCGTTCAGCCGGTTTCGCGAGGCGGTGCAGTACTGGGAAGAACCGCATCCGGCGGCCGCCTTCTTCGGCGTGCACGCGCAGTGCCGACGCCTCATCGCGGGCGGCGGAGTGCCGGTGCTCCTGAGCGGCATCGGCGCGGAGGCGGTCGTCCTGAGCAAGCACCAGGAACCGGTCCACCTCGCGGATCTCTTGCGCCGCGGGCAACTGGGCCGGCTCTGGCGCGCGCTCGACGGCTGGCAACGCGCGCTGAAGATGCCGTTCGGCAGCCTCGTGTCGCGGTACTGCCTGCAGCCGCTGTTGACCCGGCCGCTGCTCACGTATGGCCTGCCGCCCCGCGTTCACGACTGGATCGACCGGGGCTTCGCGGGCAGGTGGAACCTCCGGGACCGCGCCCGGAGCGGGAGCATGCCGCGAGCCGGACGGGGAGCGGCCGATCAGTGGCACGTCGAGCGCATCGGCTGGATCACGGGCTTCCTGTTGCGGGGCTACCTCGAGAAGGCGTGCGACATACGCTATCCGTTCCTGCACCGGCCGCTCGTCGAGCTGGCCCTCGCGGCCCCGTGGAGCCTGAAGGCGGTGCCCGGAGAGCCCAAGGCGATCCTCCGGCGCGCCATGAAGGGCATCCTGCCCGAGCAGGTCAGACGCCGCACGCAGAACGCGTCGACGGGTCACGCCGTCTACAACGGCCTTCGCAAGGAATGGCCGATCGTCGACGGGATCGTCGATTCGTCGATGCTGGTCGAGCTCGGCGCCGTCGACCGGGAACGCCTGCGCACGGCCCTGCACCTGGCGCGCCAGGGTCACGCCCCCGATCTCGGAGGCCTGCTCTCGACCCTGACGCTCGACGCCTGGCTGCAGCACGCCGTCCACGGGCGGCGGCGCCCGGGGGTGAGCGCCGAGGCCGCCTGAGACCGGGAGCCGCAATGCGAACGGACACGCCGTTGAAGGTATCCGGAAAGGCCCATTGCGCCCGCCTGGGAGCTCAGATCATCGTGGCCGACATGCGCTCGGGGCGCTACTTCGGCCTCGACGACGTCGGCGCGATGGTGTGGAGGCTGATCGAGGAGCGCTCCACCCCGGACGTCATCGTGGACCGCGTGCACGCCGAGTACGACGTATCCCGGGACGTGCTCGAGCGGGACGTGGACCGGCTGCTCGACGATCTCCTGCGGAGGCGCCTCGTCGAGTACGCAGCCGAACCCTCGGCCAATCCGAGCTGAGCGCCGGCGGCGCGGCCGCGCCGCCGCCTTCCGCCCGAACCCTCGGGCGTTCGACGTTTCTGCTGATACACTGCTGACGCCGCCGCGGCGGCCCGGCCCCGGCACGCCGCCGGCGCCGGGCGGGTCGGGCGGGGCCGTCGGGTCTCTTCCAGCGCAGGAGGCATCGTGGGGAAGATCGAGCAGCGGTGGCGTCGGGGAATGTCACGGAGGAAGGCGCTGGCGGGGCTGGCGTCGTTCATGGCCGCGTCGCCGCTGCTGCACGCGCAGCGCGACCCGTGGCCGCTCGGCCCGCACCGGCGCTTTCTCGGGTTCGACGAGATGCGCGACGTGTTCGACTTCGAGCCCGTCTTCCGCGCCAACGTCCCCCTGGCCGTCTACGACTACACGGCCCACGGGACCGAGTCGGAGTTCACGCTCTACCGCAACCGCGACGCGTTCGACTGGGTCGAGCTGATCGGCCGCGGCGGGGTCGACGCGGCGTCGGTCGACACCTCGACCGAGCTGTTCGGGCACGCGATGCCGAGCCCGGTCATGCTGGCGCCGACGGCCCGGCAGCGCGACCTGCACCCCGACGGCGAGCTCGGCATGCACCGGGCGGCGACGACCACCGGCACCACGATGATCGTCAGCAACGCGTCGAGCCTCCCGTTCACGCGCATCGCCCGCGGCGCGGAGGGGCCGCTCTGGTTCCAGCGCTACGCGACGCGCGAGATGGAGCCCAACCGGGTGGCCCTCGGCGACGCCCAGGAGGTGGGCGCGCAGACGATCGTGGTGACCATCGACCAGCAGGCGTCCTACTACGAGCGGGACCTGCACGTCAGGCACACCGGCGGGGCGCCGCGCCGGGTGACGCGGCGCGAGCCTCGGCCCGACGCCCCCAACCCCTACCGAGTTTCGGCGGGGCGGCTTTGGTACGAGTGGAGGCTCTTCGACGACCTCCGGCCGATGTGCGCCGTGCCCATGCTGGCCAAGGGCATCCTGACCGGCGACGGGGCGAAGAAGTGCCTGGAGCGCGGCGTGGACGGCGTCATCGTGTCCAACCACGGCGGGCGGGCCCTCGACTACGGCCCCTCGAGCCTCGAGGTCCTCGAGGAGGTCGTCGAGGCGGTGGCGGGCCGGGTCCCGGTGCTGATAGACAGCGGGTTCCGCCGTGGCAGCGACGTGCTCAAGGCGCTGGCCCTGGGCGCCGACGCCGTGTGCCTGGGCCGCGCGTCGCGCTGGGGGCTGGGGGCGTTCGGCGAGGAGGGCGCGCAGAAGGTGCTCGAGATCGTCAACGCCGAGCTGAGGCAGGCGATGGCGTTCGCGGGGGTGGCCTCCCTCGCCGAGATCGACCGCGGCATCGTGAGGACCAACTTCCCGTGAGGCAGCCGATGCAGACGAAGCTCCACAGACACGCCGCGGTCGCCGCGGCCCTCCTGGTCGCAGCCGCCGGCCCCGCGGCGGCGGGGCAGGAGCCGTCCGGCGGCATGGTCGAGTGGCCCTACGTCGGGGCCGACCAGGGGGCGTCGAAGTACTCGCCGCTGGCCGACATCGACGTCTCGAACGTCGACGGGCTCGAGGTGGCCTGGACCTGGGAGCCCGACGAGCTGCCCAACCAGGAGTTCCGCACGCGGCCGGGCAGCTTCGAGGTCATGCCCCTGATGATCGACGACGTCGTCTACGTGTCGACCATGTACACGCGGGTGGTCGCCCTCGACGCCGAGACCGGCGACGAGCTGTGGGCGTTCGACCCCGAGGCGTGGCGCACCGGCCCGGAGGGCGGCCCTCCCGGCGGCTTCAAGCACCGCGGCGTGGCGGTCTGGCCGGCGACCGCGAACCGCGTGGCGGGCGCGGGCGAGGACATGCGCGTCTTCATCAACAGCCGCGACAGCCTCTACGCGCTGAACGCGGCCGACGGCTCGCTGATGCCCGGCTTCGGAGACGGCGGACGGGTGCTGCTGACCGAGGGCTTCCCGAACCCCGTGACCCACGAGATGTTCGACCAGACGTCTCCGCCCGTGGTCTTCGAGGACCTCGTCATCGTGGGGAGCCGGGTGCCCGACCGCATCCAGAAGCGCTTCGATACGCCGGGCTCGGTGCAGGCGTTCGACGTCCACACCGGCGAGAGGCGCTGGGTCTTCTACACGGTGCCGCAGTCGAACGACGCCTTCGGGGCCGACACGTGGCAGGGCGGCTCGTGGCGCTTCACCGGCCACGCCAACGTGTGGGGGCTGATGTCCCTCGACGCCGAGCGGGGGCTGCTGTACGTGCCGACCAGCACGCCGAGCAGCGACTACTGGGGCGGGCGGCGGCTCGGCGCCAACCTGTTCGCCGAGTCGCTGGTCTGCCTCGACGCCCGCACCGGCGAGCGCGAGTGGCACTTCCAGGCCGTGCACCACGGGCTCTGGGACTACGATTTCACGTCGGCGCCCAACCTCATGACCCTCGACGTCGACGGCCGGACCATCGACGCCGTCGCCGAGGTGTCGAAGCAGGGCTTCACCTACGTCTTCGACCGGGTGACCGGCGAGCCGGTGTGGCCCATCGAGGAGCGCCCCGTCGACGTCGAGACCGATGTGCCGGGGAGGTGCCGTATCCGACCCAGCCGTTCCCGACCAGGCCGCCGCCGTTCGCGGCGCAGGGGGTCTCGCTCGACGACGCGAACGACCTGACGCCCGAGATCCACCGCCTTGCGACCGAAGAGCTGCAGACCTACCGGCTCGGACCGCTGTTCACGCCGCCCAGCCTGCAGGGGACGCTGCAGCGGCCGCGGGTGGACGGCGGCGCCAACTGGGGCGGGGCGGCGCTCGACCCCACCACCAACCGGCTCTACGTGCGGACGTCGGAAGGGGTGTCGGCCAACCAGGTCTGCGAGACCGATCCCGAGCTGCCGGAGGTCGACGTCGCCTACACGAACAACTGCCCGCGCGGCGGCTCGGCCGGCATCTTTCGCGGGCTGGGCGGGTACGTGCCGGCCGAGCGGAGCCGCCTCGGTCCGATACCCCTCGTCAAGCCGCCGTACGCCCGCCTCGTCTCGATCGACCTGAACGCCGGCGACATCGCGTGGAGCGTGCCGTTCGGCGAGGGCAGCCGCATCATGCGCGCGCATCCGCTGCTGCGCGGCGTCGACCTGCCCGACCGCCTCGGGACCCCCGGCGCGCCGGGCCCCATGGTGACCGCGGGCGGCCTCGTCTTCCTCGGCGGGGGCGATCCGTACCTGTACGCGTTCGACGCCGAGACCGGCCGCGAGGTGACCCGGGTCGCCACCGAGTTCCGCACGAGCGGCAACCCGATGACCTACCGCTCGCGGGCGGGCCGGCAGTTCATCCTCATCGCCACCGGCGCCGGGCCCGATGCGCGCCTCGTCGCGTTCGCGCTGCCGGAGGGGTAGCGGGAAGCGGCCTCGACCGCCCCGGAACTCGGGACGGAGCGGCCATCGTCGTGATTTCAACACCGTGATGGACTCTGCGCACGGCGCCGGCCACCGCAAACGCCTCCGCGAGCGTTTCCTGCGGTCCGGCCTCGAGGGTTTCGCCGACTACGAGGTGGTCGAGCTGTTGTTGACCCTGGCGATTCCGCGCGGCGACGTCAAACCGCCGGCCAAGGCCCTGATCGCGCGCTTCGGCAATCTCCGCGGCATCCTCGACGCGCCTGTCGAGGAGCTGCGGTCCATTCGCGGCATCGGAACCGTCACTCCGGTCGCGCTGCGGATCATCAAGGCCGCGGCGGCCCTCTATCTGCGCCAGGGAAGCGAGGGACGGGATGCGCTCGCGGACCCCTCCCGCCTGGAGGACTTCTGGCGGATGCGGCTCGGGGGGCTCCGGATCGAAGTGTTCGAGGTCGCGTACCTGGATTCGGCGTACCGGCTGCTGCCGGACGACCGCGAGGGGCGCGAGTCCGTCGAGCGACTCGAAGAAGGCACGGTGGACCGGGCGGCCGTCTACCCGCGCCGGGTGATCGAAACCGCGCTGAAACGGGGCGCGGCGGCGATCGTCCTGGCGCACAACCACCCCAACGGCGACGCCACGCCGAGCCGGCACGACAAGACCCTGACGCGGGCCGTCGTGCTGGCGGCGGAGACGGTGCAACTGCGCGTGGTGGACCATCTGATCGTCGCCGCGCAGCAGGTCTTCAGCTTTCGGAAAGAGCGCCTGCTGTGACCGTCGCTCCCGGCATCCTGGCGCACTTCCCGGAACTCGACGACGCCCAGCGGGCCGTCGTCGGCCATCTCGACGGGCCGCTGCTGGTCGTGGCGGGGCCGGGATCCGGCAAGACGCAGTGCATCGTGCTGCGGGCGTTGAACCTCCTGCTGCTGGAGAAGGCGCAGCCGAAGGAGGTCGTGCTGTGCACGTTCACGCAGAAGGCGGCTTTCGAGATGCGCGACCGGCTGGCCGCGGCGGCCCGCACGGTGCGCTACGAGAGCGATCTGTCCGACCTCACGGTCTCGACCATCCACGGCTACTGCCATCAGGTGCTCACCCGACACCGCCACCGGACCGGGCTCGGGCACAACTTCGAGACGCTGGACGAGCTGACCCAGCTCCTCTTCATCTTCGAGCACTTCGACGAGATCGTCGGCGCGCCCGAGGACGGCCTCTACCTCACCCGCTGGAAGACACGCTGGACGGCCATCGCCGGCGCACGCGGGTACTTCGACAAGATGACCGAGGAGCTGATCGACCCCGGTCGGCTGGCGGCTTCCAGCGACTCGTTCCTGAACCGGATCGGGAGCGCCTGCCAGTGCTACGAACAGGCTCTGCGCGCCGCCAACCGCATCGACTTCGCCCACCTGCAGCGGCTGGTGCACGATCTGCTGGCCGATCCGGAGATCGCCGCCGCCGTCACCCGGGATCTCCGCTACGTCCTGGTGGACGAGTACCAGGACACCAACTACGTCCAGGAACAGATCCTGCTGAAGCTGGCCGGGGCACGCGGGAACCTGTGCGTGGTCGGGGACGAAGACCAGAGCCTCTACCGGTTCCGCGGCGCCACCGTCCGCAACATCCTGGAGTTCCCGCAACGGGTCCCCGCGTGCGCCACCGTCAGGTTGACCACCAACTACCGCTCCCACCGCGCGATCGTGGAGCGTTACGACCGCTGGATGACCGCGGCCGACTGGTCCAGTCCGCAGGGCGTTCCGTTTCGCCACGACAAGACGATCGAGGCCGATGCGCAGGGACCGCACCCGGACTACCCGGCCGTCATCGGCATCTGGGGACGCGATCGCCGCGACGAGGCCGGCCGGTTCGCCGACCTGGCGGCGTTCCTGAAGGAGAACGGCGTCATCACCGACTACGCCCAGGTCGCCCTCCTGCTGCACAGCGTCCGCGAGGAGCACAGCGGCCCGTACCTGGAAGCGCTGAAGGCCAGACGCATCCCCGCGTTCTGTCCGCGGGCGCGGGCGTTCTTCGACGTACCGGAAATCCGCCGTCTGGTCGCCTGCTACGCGGTCCTGCTCGGCTGGCACGGCGCCGGGCGCGGGCAGGTCGGGGGCGCGGTGGCGCACCTGGCGCGGTACGTGGACGACGCCATCGTTCACCTCGGCAGAAAGTTCGGCGACCCGCATCCGCTGGCCCGCGCGCTCCAACGGTGGACCGGCGACATCGCGGCCCTGCGGGAGGGCGAGACGCTGGATCTGCGTCCCGCCGACTACTTCTACCGCCTGCTGGCGCTGGAGCCGTTCCGAAGCGCCGTCCGCGACGAGAACACCGCGCGCAACCTGGCCGTCTTCTCGCAACTTCTGAACGTCTTCCAGAGCTACTACCACTACACCGTCGTCACGCACCGGAACCGCGAGTTCATCCGGTTCCACTTCTTCGCCAGCTTCCTGCGCCTCCTCCACGACGGCGGCATCAACGAGTACGAGGACCCGGACCGGCCCTTCCCGGCCGGCCACGTGCAGGTGATGACGATCCACCAGGCGAAGGGACTGGAATTCCCCGTCGTCGCCGTGGGATCGCTCTCGACGCAGCTCCCCAGCCCCAAGCGGATCGACCGCGACCTCGGCCCGTTCCATCACCGGCCACCGTTCGAACCCCAGAGCCGCATCACCCTCTTCGACCGGATGCGGCTGCACTACGTCGCCTTCTCTCGGCCGCGGAACGTGCTGGTGCTCACCGCGCACGAGCCGCCCCGGGAGCACTTCGCCGCCATCTGGCAGGGGCTCCCGCAGTGGCCCTACGCGCAGCGGGAGCGGCTGGCCGCGCAGCGCTTCGCATGGCGCGAACGCGCGCCGGTCAAGAAGACCTACAGCTTCACCGGCGACCTCCGGATCTACGAGACCTGTCCGCGACAGTACCAGTTCTTCCGCGAGTACGACTTCACGCCCTCGCGCTCCGCGGTAATCTTCTTCGGTCTGCTCGTGCACCAGTCCATCGAAGAGATCCACTGCGTCGCGCTCGACGGCCGGCTCGACATGCTCGGCGAGACGGACGTCCGCGACCTGTTCGAGCGGACATTCCGCTTCCTGTCCCTCTCCGACGTGCGCCCCATCGGCGGCCGGGCGAAGGAGTCCGCGTTCACCCAGGTGCTCCACTACTACCGGCAGAACCAGGACGAGATGCGCCGAATCGTCGAGACCGAGGTCGACGTCTCGCTGGAGAAGGACGGCTACATCCTCGCCGGGAAGGTGGACCTGCTGCTCGGCGGTGACGGCAGGCTGGAATTGCTCGACTTCAAGACGTCGCCGCGCCCGAGGACGAACCCCGAACTGCTCGCCGCCTACGAACGGCAACTGTGCACCTACGCGCACCTCCTGGAGCGCCGGCGCGGCCGGCGCGTGGACCGGCTGCTCCTCTACTGGACCTCCGAGCCGCGCAAGGAGGACGTCCTGATGACGCTGCCGTACCGCCCGGAGCGGGTCGCGGAGGCGGGCCGGCATTTCGACCACACCGTCCGCCGCATCCAGGCCGGCGAGTTCGCCGTCACGACGCCGCCTGAACCGGTGATCTGCCGGGAGTGCGACCTGCGGACGCTGTGCCGTGCCGAGGGTATCATCGGGGAGCCGGGAGCATCCGAAATGATGTTTGCCGACTTCGAAGTCACCGCGCGGCGCCAGGCAGCGCAACCGCGGGACGCCAACGGACACGCAGGCCTGAAGCGCACGACGGAGACGCGATAGATGACGAAGATCGACGTTACGAAGACCGAGCTGGTGTGGCCCGGCAAGTACAACGACGACGGCACGCTCAAAGATACGCCGCGGGTCAGTCTGCCGTTCCAGGTCATCGAAACCGTCAACGAGAGCCGGGCCGGGCGGGAAGCCAGGAAGGGCGGATCGCAGCAGTCCCTGTTCGAGGTTTATGAGGGCAAGGAGGGCGACACCTTCGAGGACGGCTGGAAAAACAAGCTCATCTGGGGCGACAACCTGCTGGTGATGGGTTCGCTGCTGGAGAAGTTCGCGGGGAAGGTTGACCTCGTCTACATTGATCCGCCTTTTGCTACGGGAGCGGATTTTCGCTTCATGGCAGAGATCGGCGAATCGAACGAGAGAATCTCAAAGGAGCAATCGGCGATCGAAGAAAAGGCGTACAGAGACACTTGGAGAAGCGGAATTAATTCATATTTGAATATGATGAGATCACGTCTTGAACTCATTCGAGATCTCATTTCACCAAAGGGGACAATATACATTCATATCGATTGGACCATCGGGCATTACTTGAAACTAGTCCTGGACGACATTTTTGGTCGGGACAACTTCAGAAACGAAATCATTTGGCATTACACGAACAAACTTGGAACCGGCGGAAATACGTTCGACAAGCATCACGACATTCTATTTGCATATGTAAACGGAAAAAATTGGACTCACAATGCTCTCATGCGTCCTGTACGCGAACAAAAGATGCAACCCGTTACTCAAAAAATTGAAGGAAAGCGTGTGTGGTTGCGCGACGAGGAAGGAAAACGTGTTTATGCCATGAGCAATACGGAGACAAAAGTCGGCGATGTTTGGGAAATTCCATACATCAATCCCGTTGCGTCAGAGCGGTTGGGATACGCAACTCAGAAGCCTGAGGCCCTTCTGGAAAACGTGCTTCGCGCATCTTCTCACGAGGGAGATCTGGTCGCCGACTTTTTCTGCGGTTCCGGCACCACGCTCGCCGTGGCAGAAAAGTTGGGGCGCCGATGGATTGGATGCGACCTCGGCCGTTGGAGCATCCACGTCACGCGGAAGCGGCTTCTGGGGATCGAGAACGTCAGACCCTTTGAGGTGCTGAACCTCGGCAAATACGAACGACAGTATTGGCAAGGCGCCACCTTCGGAGAAAAGGAGCACAAGCCGATCACGGAGCAGGCGCTCTACGAGTACCTCGCGTTCATCCTCAAGCTCTACGGTGCCCGGCCGCTGGCCGGCATGGTCCACCTGCACGGCAAGAAGGGCGACGCGATGGTCCACATCGGCGCGGTGGATGCGCCGGTTACCATCGGCGAGATCGACGCCGCGGTGGAGGAATGCATCGCTCTCAAGCGGAAGGAGCTCCATGTCCTCGGATGGGAGTGGGAGATGGGCTTGGCGGGACCGAACAACGAAGTCCGCGAGGGCGGCCTGATGCACCAGTCGGCCAGGGTGCGCGGTGTGAAGCTGCTGTTCCTGCAGATTCCCCGGGAGGTGATGGAGCAGCAGGCCGCCGACAAGGGCGACGTGAGCTTCTTCGAGCTGGCCTACCTGGAAGCTCGGATCAGGAAGTCGAAGAAGCGCACCGTGCAGGTGACGTTGACGGACTTCGTCATCCCCAACGCGGAGCTGATTCCAGACGACGTGCGCAGCAAGATCCGGAAGTGGTCGGACTACATCGACTACTGGGCGGTGGACTGGGACTTCCGCAACGACACGTTCATGCAGGGATGGGTGGCTTACCGCACGCGCAAGGACCGCACGTTGCCCCTCGCGTCCGATTCGCACGTCTACGAGCGGCCGGGCCGGTACCGGGCGCTGGTCAAGGTGATCGACGTTTTCGGCAACGACACGTCACAGGCATACGACGTGGAGGTGTGAACATGTTGGCTCTCGAGCCCGAAGAGCAGGTCTGGCTGGACGCATACCGGAACGCGCTCCGGAGGCGCCATCCCGGCGTGGTCACGCGCATGGTGATCTACGGATCGAAGGCGCGGGGCGACGCCCACGAAGACAGCGACCTGGATGTGCTCCTCATCGTCAGAAACGAGGCGACCGCCCTCAAGCGCC
Organism: Vicinamibacterales bacterium; assembly: GCA_965215105.1. Lineage (GTDB taxonomy): Bacteria > Acidobacteriota > Vicinamibacteria > Vicinamibacterales > UBA8438 > JAJEEA01. The sequence goes on along the minus strand of OZ244051.1, from coordinate 1,277,628 downwards.
CATTGCGGTACATCGGCTACGATCTGGCCGCGGAGTCGAGCGCTGTACCTTCCATCATGGCGTACACGCAAGCCGAATGGGAAGACCGGAAGAGACGCGGCTACCCCTTTCAGCAGGCCGTGGAGCGCGACGGGGTATCGGTCCTGTGAATCGTGAAGTGGTTCTGGCGGAGTGGCGTCGATCCACCCAATCACTGCGGGCGGCCGATCTTCTGTCGCGGGAAGACTATCCCGAAGACGCCGTGTCCCGAGCATACTATGCGATTCTGCACGCCGCCAGGGCCGCGCTGCTGGTGCATGACGTGTCGACGTCGAGTCATGCCGGCGTCAAGCGGATGTTCGGGAAACACCTCGTTCTCACGGGGCGTATCGAAAGGGAGTGGTCGAGGTATCTGGCCACGGGTTCCGACGAACGCCTGGTGGCGGACTACGACGCGGAAATGTCCTTCAGTGCCGAGGAATCCCGGCTCGAGTGCCGGCGGGCGGGTGAGTTCGTCGAGCGCATCCGGCAGTATCTGACCGAGAACGGCCTGACCGAACAGGACCTTGAAAACGGAGCACCACGATGGCTGAGGCGGTAATCGCCTACGACCGGGACCTGCCTGAGATCCCGAACCGCCGGCCGTGGGAGCGGCCCGCGTCGTATCTGGTCAAGGACGAAGCCGTCCCCACCGGCTGGCGGGTGGACGACTCCGGCCGCCGACCGAGCCGGCTGCTGCTCGTGCCGAAGATCCGCGCCGCCGTGGACTCCTGGCGCGACGGCGGCTACGCGGGCGCCTCGGAAGTCACGCGGCGCCTGTTCGCCTACTGGTTCGACGAGGATCACGAGGTCGCGGGCTTCGATGCGCCGTTCCGGTTCCACTTCTGCCAGCGCGAGGCGATCGAGACCCTGGCGTGGCTGGTGGAGATCGCCGGCCAGCCCGACGCGAAGGCGATCATCGAAGCCCACGCCACGATCTACCGGAAGGACCTGGTCTCACGGAACGTCGAGTTCCAGACCGCGATGGACGGCCGCCGGCAGCTTCGCCGCTACGTGCCGGAGCTGAACGCGGACGGCGTGCAGGACCTGCCGCCCGAGGACCTGCGCCGCTTCGCCTTCAAGATGGCGACCGGCTCGGGCAAGACGTGGGTGATGGCGATGGCGGTGGTGTGGTCCCGCTTCCACCGGCAGCGCGTGCCCGGCTCGGAACTCTCAGCCAACTTCCTCGTCGTGGCGCCGAACGTCATCGTGTACCAGCGGCTGGAGAAGGACTTCGCGAACAACCGGATCTTCCACGAACTGCCGCTGATCCCTCCGGAGTGGAAGGGCGGTTTCTCGCAGAAGGTGATCCTGCGCGGCGAGTCCGCGGAGCCGGATACGGCGGGGAATCTCTTCCTCACCAACATCCACCAGCTCTACGAGTCACGCGACGCGCAGTGGACGCCGGCGAACGCCGTCGAGGCGCTCCTGGGGCCGAAGCCGGCGCAGGACCTCGCGGCCTCCGGCCAGCGCTCCATGCTCGACCGGGTGAAGTCACTCGACGACGTCATCGTGATGAACGACGAGGCCCACCACGTGCACGACGAGGAGCTGGCCTGGAGCCGGTCGCTGCTCGCCGTCCACGACGCCCTGCCTCACGGTCTCGCCGCATGGCTCGACTTCTCGGCCACGCCGAAGGACCAGAACGGCATGTACTTCCCGTGGACGGTGGTGGACTATCCGCTGGCCCAGGCGGTGGAGGACCGTATCGTCAAGGCGCCGCTGATCGTCACTTGCGAGGCGGACCGGGCGCAGCCGGACGAAGACCCGGACGGAGTCACGAAGGCGAACGTAGCCGAGAAGTACGGCTTCTGGCTGCAGGCCGCGGTGCGCCGCTGGCAGGCGCACCAGCAGGCATACGGGAAGCTGGGGGTCCGGCCCGTGCTTTTCATCATGGCAGAGAAGAATGTCTACGCCGACGCCCTCGGCGAGCATCTCTGGAAGACCCCGGAGTACGGGTTCAGCGAGTCCGAGGTGCTCGTCATCCACATCGACAACAACACGGGGGAAGTGCGAAAGGGCGATCTCGACCGGGCGCGGCGGGCGGCGCGGGACATCGACGACCCACAGAGCCGTATCAAGGTCATCGTCAGCGTGATGATGCTGCGCGAGGGCTGGGACGTGCGCAACGTGACGGTGGTGCTGGGGCTGCGGCCCTATACCGCCAAGGCGGAGATCCTCCCCGAGCAGGTGATCGGTCGGGGGCTGCGGCCCATGAGGCGGGTGAGTCCGGACCGGCCCCAGACGCTGGAGGTGCTCGGCACGCGCAACCTGCTGAGGGTTCTTCGTGATCAACTGGAGGCCGAGGGCGTCGGCGTGGCGAGCACCAGCACGGCTCCCCCGTCGCCGATCTACATCGAACCGGTGCAGGAACGACTGGACTACGACGTCGCGTTCCCGATCACGAAGCCGGGCCTGCGGCACGACGTCCGCAAGCTGTCCCGCCTGAACGGACGTTCGCTCGACGCAATTTTCGATCAGGAGGACCTGGCCGAGCCTTACCGCATCAAGTTGCAGATGGAGTTCGCCACCACCGAAACGGAGGTGCATCAGGACGACGTGGCCGCGGCGCTGCTGCCCGCGCAGGGCCTGCTGGCCAGCGTCACCAACCTGGTCGCGGAGCGGGCCGGTCTCACCAATCGCTTCGCCGGGCTGTACCCGGTGGTGCGGGACTACGTGACACACCGCTGTTTCGGCCGGGAGATCGACCTGGAAGACGAGGCTATCCGCTCGCACCTGGGCCGACTCGAAATGCGGGAGGGCATCGCCAAGTACCTGGCCCGCCGCATCGCCGAGCTCACCGTCGAGCAGCGCACGGTCGAGTTCGAGCGGGCCGACTTCCGGCTGTCCGAGACGAAGCCGTTCAGTTGGCGGCGCGACCTGCCGCCGCTGGTGGCCGGGAAGACCGTCTTCAACTTCGTGGCCACCTACAACAGCTTCGAGCGCCGCTTCGCGGAGTTCCTGGACCGCGCCACCGACGTGCTGCGCTTCGCCGCGCTCGGCACGACCGAGCAGGGGACGTCGGGCACGACGTTCCGCGTCGACTACCTGAAGGCGAGCGGCGCCATCGGCTTCTATTACCCCGACTGGGTAGCCGTTCAGCAGGTCGACGGCGAAACGGTGAACTGGATCATCGAAACCAAGGGCCGCGTCTGGGACGGTACCCACGAGAAGGACGGCGCAATGCAGGAGTGGTGCCGGCGCGTGAGCGCCGCCACGGGCGCCCCGTGGCGGTACGTGCGAGTCAACCAGAACGAGTTTCACCACGGTTTCGCTACACTCCGGGAACTCGTCGTCGGGCTCGTCGGCGACGCCATGTTCAGGGAGCGCGACCGGAGACCGGCGACCCTGTCGCGCGAAGAAGTCCGCCGAGCTCGCGACGAGGGCCGGGCCTGATGGCCCTGATAGCGGTCGTCATCGACGCGTCGGTGGCCGCGGCCTGGTGCCTGCGGGACGAGGAGGGCAGCGCTCGGGCCGAGGTGGCGATGGCTCGGCTGTCTGTCGAGACCGGCGTCGTGCCAGGGGTCTTCTGGCACGAGATACGCAACGTCCTGATCGTCGCCGAGCGGAGGGGGCGTATCGCTCCGGAAGCGACGGGTCGCCACCTGAGCCGCCTCCGCCTCCTGCCGCTCGTCACCGACCACGATCAGGACGACGGGCAAACCGTGACCCTGGCCCGGCGGCACGCGCTCAGCGCCTACGACGCCGCGTATCTGGAGACCGCGAAACGCCGCGGCGCCACTATCGCGACACTCGATGCGAAGCTGGCGACGGCGGCCGTTGCCGAAGGCATTGCGAACGTCACCGACATCACGGATCGATGAGAGCGGCATCGCCGCGGATCCCGGTTCACCGGCCCCCGCCAGTGATGGCAGGCGTGCCCGGATTGGCGCGACTCGGCGGCGATGGCTGGTGTGGCGGTCGTTGTCCCCGGGCGATTTCGCCGCGATCGGGGCGTGGCTCGCAGGTGGGTTGCGAACCATCGGGTCATGGACGCTCTCGTCCTGTAGGATCGTGTTTCCGTCTCTTGTTTCGGGAGCCCTGACATGACTGCACGACCCTTCCGGCGCCGGTACGGCTTGGCCCTGCTGCTCGGACTCGCCTGCGTCCCCGCCGTCGGCGGACAGACCATCGACGTCACTTCCGCCACCGTCGAGGACCTGAACCGGGCGTTCGAGGCTGGGACCCTGACCTCGGAGCAGCTCGTCGAGGGGTACCTGGCCCGCATCGCGGCGTACGACGACGCCGGCCCGGAGCTCAACGCCGTCATCACCCTGAATCCGCGCGCGGTCGAACGCGCCCGCGCCCTCGACGCGGAGCGACGGGAGGGCGGCGCGCGGTCGCCACTGCACGGCGTGCCCGTCGTCCTCAAGGACAACTTCGATACCGCGGATCTGCCGACCACCGCCGGGTCGGTCCTGCTGGCCGGCTCGATGCCGCCCGACGACGCCTTCCTGGTCAGGAAGCTGCGCGAGGCGGGCGCGATAGTCCTGGCCAAGGTCAACATGAGCGAGTTCGCCTCGGGCGGGGCGATCAGCTCGCTCGGGGGACGCACCCGCAACCCGCACGACCTGGTCCGGTCGCCGGGCGGATCGTCGGGGGGGACGGGTGCGGCGATCGCGGCGGCCTACGCGCAGGTCGGACTGGGGACCGACACCGGCGGATCGGTGCGCTCGCCGTCGACGGCCAACGGCATCGCCGGGCTCAAGCCGACCCTGGGTCTCCTCAGCCGCGACGGCATCGTACCCCTGGCGCTGTCGTTCGACACCGCCGGTCCGATGGCGCGGCACGTGTACGACGTCGCCGCCGCCCTCGGCGTCATGACCGGGGTCGACCCCGCCGACGAGGCCACCGCGGCGAGCCGCGGCCGCTTCGAGACCGACTACACGCAGTACCTCGATCCGGACGCGCTCGCGGGCGCCCGCATCGGGGTCGCCCGCGACTTCCTCGGCCAGGACGGCGACGTGGACTGGGTCGTCGAGGCGTCGCTCGACGTGATGCGCGACGCCGGGGCCACCATCGTCGACGTGCGGTTCCCGCCGTGGCTGCTCGACGCCGGCGCCGACTTCTACACCGTGGTCCGCTACCGCGAGTTCCGGGCGCAGATCGCGGACTATCTGGCCACCCTGCAGCCGGAGTTCCACGCCAGCCTCGCCGATCTGGTGAAGCGGTCGGTGCGCCTCACCGCCCCGGCGGACGGGGCGGGGCACAACCCCGGCCGGTGGCGCCTGATGCGGGAGGAGGACGCGAGCGGCGAGCTGTCGGACCCGGAGTACCGCGCGGTCGTCGAGCACGGCCTGGCGATGGTTCGCACCGTGATCCGGGGGCTGATGGACACCGACGACCTCGCGGCGATCGTGTATCCCACGTCGCCCCGGCGGCCCGGGCGGGTCGACATCGCCCCCGCGCCCACCGGCGGGGGAGGCCGCTCGGCGACGCGGTACGCCAATCTCACCGGCTTTCCCGACCTCATCGTGCCCGCCGGCTTCACCGGCGACGGCCTTCCCGTCGGCCTCTCGTTCCTGGGTCGGGCGTTCGACGAGCCTCGCCTGCTCGCCCTGGGCTACGCCTTCGAGCAGGCGACGAGGGCGCGGCGGCTCCCGGTGCACACGCCTCCGCTCGGTCCGTGAGCGAGCCCGCCGACGGAGGCGGCGGGGTCTCGCCCCCGAGATGGGAACGGGGCTCGAGGTGAGCTGCTCGTTGCGGTTCTTCTGAGCGAGGGCGGTCAGTTCTCCAGGATTGCGGCGGCCGGGCCCGTCAGCGCCACGATGTGGAGTCCGGTGTCGGCGCGGTCGGCGAGGTAGATCAGCCCGCGGTCGTCGACCTCCACGTTGTTGGTCTGGATGGCCACCCGGCACGTCTCGACGCCGTCTATCACGGCGCACCGCTCGTCGGTGCGCTCGGTGGTGGCGGGGATGTAGTACGCCACCTCCTCCAGGTCGAAGGGGTCGCGCACGTCGATCACCCGCGCCCCCGCGTTGAACCACGACACGACCATCAGCTTGCGGTAGAACGGCGGCTCCATCGACCACTGCGGCGCGTGGGGGCCGAAGCGGCCGCCGCGCTCGCAGAACCCGCCGCTCGACTCAGGCACCTGGAAGGTGGCGACGGGCAGGGGGTGGGCCTCGTCGGTGATGTCGAGCATGAGGGTGACGTGGCGGGTCTCCTGGCACGCGTTGGCGACCGACTCGGAGACGACGAAGAGGAAGTCGCGTGTGGCGTGGTCGCGGTTGTCGGCGTAGTCGGCGATGGGCACGTCGAGCAGGGGCATGGCGGTGTGGCCGCCCCAGAACGACGGCAGGTCGATGCGGCCGACCTGGGGGAACGCGAGGGCGGCGGGGCTCGACGCGAGGGGCGCGGCGGAGGCGGGATCGCCCCGCAGCAGCCGGTCGCGGTCGAGGATCTGCACGGCGCCGTCGGCCGAGGTGCCGTAGGCGAGATACAGGCGGTTCCCCAGCCGCACGACCTCGTGCAGCCCCGACCCGCCCGGCACGGGGCCGCTCGCGTCGGGCTGGACACCGGGCAGGCTGAAGTCGCGGATGCGCCGCGGGGCCGCCGGGTCGGCGAGGTCGAAGACCTGCAGGATGCGCGGGGCGCGCCACCCGTCGACGGTCCCGACGAGATGGGCGACGCCGGTGTCGCACTCCCACCAGTTCTTGTGGGTGTGCTGCTCGCCGGTCGGGGTGCGGCCCATCTCGGCCACCGTCCGCACGAAGGCGGGCCGCGCCGGCTCGGTGACGTCCCAGACCTCGTGGCTCCGGTTGCCGTTCGAGCGCAGCAGGTAGAATCGCCCGGCTCCGCTCCGAGGGAGCTCTTCACCCGCGCACACCTGGACCATCTGGGCGCCGCTGGCTCCGCCCGTCGCGGGGATGTGGGCGAGGTAGACCGGCGTCTCGGGGTCGGTGACGTCGACGACGGAGGTGCCGTTGGGCTCGACCGCGCCGGTCAGGGGATTCAGCCGATCACCCGCATGGTGGCCGACGTAGACGATGCGGCGCGTGCCCTGGCGGACCGGCAATGGCTGGTAGGCGGAGCGCGCCTGCAGGTCGTCCATCCCGACGAGGCGGGTGTTGAGACGATCTTCGCCGTGACCGGTATCTCCGGTCTGGGCGGCGGCGGCCGCCGCAACCGCGGCGACGAGACCGGTGACGATGGACGATGCAAGCCAGCGTTTCATGATCGGCCTCCCGGAAGGGGCGTTCGGTCCTGCCCCCACTCGGCTGTCAGAGTACCCGAAACCGCCGTCCCGTGGGCGGGCCGCGGAGTTCCCGGGAACGGGACCGGGTGCGTCCCGCCGGCATGCGTTGTACGGACGGGCCGCGCAGCCGTCGCGCGGTGGCGAGACGGGTGATGGGCGGTCTGCTCACGCGTTGTCGGGCATTGCCCTCCTTGGCCAGCGAGTGTGCGCCACCCCGCCGGTCGACTCGCCGCTCCCGGTGCACCGCTGGATCGGCCGACGGCGGGTGGGAGGCGGGATTCGCGGGGTTTGCGGCGGCTGCGGCGCCCTGGTTCGCGGTTGTGACCGGGCTCTCGACGGCGTAGCATGGAACAGCTGCGGGTCGCCCCGCGAAGGGCCGCGGCTCCCCGATGCGGGAGTCGTCCTGATGTGAGACGGGAAGCGGGTCACGCGGCCGGGGAGGTAGAGATGACGGTTCGATCCAGCGTTGCCGTGGTCGCGCTCGCGGCCGTCGCGCTCCTGGCGGCCCCGGCGGCCGGCCAGGAGACGGCGTCGCGCACGCCGTGGGGCGACCCCGACCTGCAGGGTACCTACACGAACAAGACCATCACGCCGCTGCAGCGGCCCGCCGACCTCGCGGGGCGCGAACGGCTGACGGCGGAAGAGGTGGCGAACCTGGAGCGTGAGGTCCTCGACCGCAACGCGGCGCTTCTCGCGCGGCCGGCGTCGCGGACCGAGGTCACCGAGAGCGTGGACGTCGGCGAGGACGGGGCGCCGGGGTTCTACAACAACTTCTGGCTCGACCGCGGCACCACGTCCACCGGGCAGACGTCGCTCATCGTCGATCCGCCCGACGGGCGGATCCCTCCCCTGACGCCCGAGGCGCAGGCGGACGAGGAAGCCCGCCTCGCCGCGCGGGCCGAGCGCGGCCCGGCCGACACCTGGACCGACATGGACCTCAACGACCGCTGCATGCTCTGGTCGGTGGGGCCGCCGATGCTGCCGACCGGCTACAACAACAACTACCTGATACTGCAGACGCCCGACCACGTCGTCATCCACGTCGAGATGATCCACGACACCCGCATCATCCCCCTCGACGGCCGGCCGCGCCCCGACCGGGGCATCCCGCAGTGGCTGGGCGAGATGCGCGGCCGCTGGGAGGGCGACACCCTCGTCGTCGAGACGCGGCGAATCGCCCGCAGCGAGGAGGGGTCGTTGTTCGGCAACGACGTGGTCCGAATCCGAGCTGCCAACGGGGGCCGTACCGAGAGCCTCCGCATCGTCGAGCGGTTCACGCGGGTCGACGCCGACACGATCCGCTACGAGTTCACGGTCGAGGACCCGACGCGGTGGACGAGTCCCTGGTCGGGCGAGCTGCCCCTGCGCTGGATCGACGAGTCGCTCTTCGAGTACGCGTGCCACGAGGGGAACTACAGCATCGCCAACATGCTGAGCGGCGAACGGGCCCTGGAGCGGGCCGCCGCGGAGGCGGCCGGCCGGTAGCCGGGAGCAGCGCGGCGCACCCTTGGGGCGCCTCGGCGCGGCGGGCGGAGCTCACTGCCGGGGGAGCTCTCCGCCACCGACGGTTCCGCGCTCCGGTCCGACTTGCTTCCAGCCCGGCGAGCGGCGGCACCCGGGCCGGTTACGGCGCCGCCGCGTCCTCGGTAGAGGCCATCGGCGCGCCGAAGGGGTATATTGAGTCTGTTCGGCGCCCACCAGGAGGGGGGCGGAGCGGCGACCGGCCGCCGTCCGCCGGTATTCGTCCGGGAGGGAGAAGTACCGTGATGCGAATCGATCTGCGCCGTCTTGTCGCCGCCGGTGCTCTGGCGCTGCTGGCCGCCGCGCCGGTCGCCGCGCAGCCGGAGGGGTGGACCCGGCCGTTCCCCGGCCACCGGGTCATCGGCAACCTCTACGCGGTGGGTACCTACGACCTCGGGGTCTTTCTCGTGACGTCGGACGAGGGCCACTTCCTCATCAACACCGGGCTCGAGGACTCGACCGCGATGATCCGCGGGAACATGGAGTCGCTCGGGTTCCGGCTCGAGGACGTCAGGGTGCTGCTGCAGATGCAGTCGCACTGGGACCACACCGCGGCCCTCGCCGAGATCAAGGAGATTACCGGGGCCGAGATGTGGGCGACGGCCGGCGACGCGCCGGTGCTCGAGGATGGCGGGTTCAGCGACCCGCACTTCGGCGGCCGCGTCTCGTTCCCGCCGGTCGAGGTCGACCGCATCATCGCCGACGGCGAGGTGCTCGAGCTCGGCGACGCGCGGCTCACGGTGATGGAGAGCCCCGGGCATACCGCCGGCAGCTCGAGCTACCTCATGACCGTGGAGGAGAACGGACGCGAGTACAGCGTCGCCATCGCGAACATGGGCACCATCAACGCGGGAAAGCGGCTGGTGGTCGACCCGACTTATCCCGGGGTGGCCGGCGACTTCGCCGAGACGTTCCGCAAGCAGAAGGCGCTGGACGTCGACGTCTGGGTCGCCGCGCACGGGGGGCAGTACGGCCTGCACGACAAGTTCGAAAGAGGGCAGGCTTACCACCCCGACACGTTCGTCGACCCCGATGGCTTCCTGGCCGCGGTCGAGCGCCTGGAGAACCTGTACCTGGAGCAGCTCGCGGCCGAGCGCCGATGAGCCGCGCCGGGTACGCGGATGGGCCGACGGCCGCGCCCTCGATGGCGCCGGGAATCGGCGCACGGCAGAGTGACTTCGTCGGCGTCTTCGCGTTTGCACAGGGTTGGATCGACTGGGGGTCGAGATGCTGAACCACTTGCGCCGCCGCGCGCTCGCCACGTACCTCGTTCTGGCCGGACTGGCCGTGGCCCTCGCGGCGTCGCCGCTGCAGGCACAGCGACCGGCCGTATCCGGCCCGCGCGCGGGGCTGTCGACGGGCCATCCTCTCACCACCGCAGCCGCGTTCGAGACGCTGATCCAGGGCGGCAACGCGTTCGACGCGGGCGTGACCGCGCTCCTCGTGGGCGGGGTCGTCGAGCAGGACCTCTACGGGCTGGGGGGAGAGGCGCTGATCCTGGTCTACCCGGCCGCCGAGGGCGAGGTCACCTCCGTCGTCGCCCAGGGGTGGGCGCCGAAGGGGGCCAGCATCGAGTGGTACGAGTCGCGCGAGCGCGATCTCTTCGGCGAGGGCCTCGACCCCGCCGTGGTGCCGGGCGCGCTGCACGGGGCGCTGACGGTGCTGGAGCGCTGGGGCACGATGAGCTTCGAGCAGGTCTCGGCCCGCGCCATCGAGTACGCCGGGGACGGGTTCCCGCTGCGGCCCCTCACCGCCCGCGCCATCGAGGCCAACCTCGGGTTCATGGAGGCGTGGCCGGAGAACCAGCGGTTCTGGCTGAAGCCGGACGGCTCGCTGTACGCCGCGGGCGAGACCATCGCGTTCCCGACGCTGGCCGCCACCCTCACCAGGATGGTCGAGGCCGAGCGGGCGACCGCCCATCTAGGCCGCGAGCAGGGCATCGCCGCCGCCCGCGACCGCTTCTACAAGGGCGACATCGCCGAGGAGATGGTCGCCTTCCTGCAGGAGCACGGCGCCCCCTTCGAGCTCGACGACTTCGCCGAGTTCCACTCCCGCGTCGAGGAGCCGACGGCCACCGAGTACCGCGGCTACACCATCTACAAGCACGGATTCAACAGCCAGGGCCCGGTCCTCCTGCAGACGCTGAACATCCTGGAGGAGTTCGACCTGCAGGCGATGGGCCACAACAGCCCCGACTACATCCACACCGTGGTCGAGGCGATGAAGCTGGCCTACGCCGACCGCGACACCTACTACGCCGACACCGATTTCGTCGACGTGCCGGCGAAGGGCCTGCTGTCGACCGCCTACGCCCGCGAGCGGGCGGCGGAGATCGACCCCGGCCGCGCGTCGGTCGCGTTCCGCGCCGGCGATCCGGTGCCCCACGACCCCGAGGTGGACGCTTGGCCGTTCTGGGTCGCGGACATCGCGGACGGGGTGGCGGCGAGCGACGCCGACGGGTCGTTCGTGCCGTCGGCCGGCGGGCTGAAGGACACCACCCACGTCGCCATCGTCGATGCCGACGGCAATGTCTTCGACGCCACCCCGAGCGGCGGCTGGACCGGCGGCGGGGTGATCCTGGGGGGAACCGGCATCGGCCTCAGCACCCGGGGCGAGCAGTTCTGGCTCGACCCGGCCCGCGCCAACCAGATCCGCCCCCGCGCCCGGCCGCGCTACACCCTGACCCCGAGCCTCGTCTTCAAGGACGGCGAGCCCCTGATGGCCATCGGCACGCCGGGGGGAGACAACCAGGACCAGACCATCCTGCAGGCGTTCCTGAACGTCGTGGAGTTCTGGGACGACTGGTACCCCAACCTGCACGACGCACTGGCGTGGCCGCGGGCCAGGACCCAGCACCTGCACGGGTCCTTCTGGCCGCACGCGGCCGGCTTCAACCGGATGGACCTCGAGTCGAGAATCTCGCCGGAGGTGGCGAACGAGCTGCGGCGCCGGGGGCACGATGTCAACGAGGTGACGCCGTTCGGGATGTCCGGGTGCGCGACCGCGGTCCTCATCGATCCGGCGACCGGGACGCGTCTCGCCGCCGGCGATCCGCGACGCGATTGCTACGCGCTGGCGTATTGACGGTGCCTATCTGAACGGATTGACGACGCGAACCGAGCCATATCGCTGTCCATGGCTCAGGTCCTCGGTGTAGAGCACCGTCGCGCCGAGCGATTCCGCGGCGGCGACGACGGTGCCGTCCCAGCAGGAGATCCCGTAGCGGAGCGACACCTCGATTCCCGACGTGATCAACGGGTAGTCGATCAACGCCAGCGGCAACTCTCGATAGAATTCCAGCAGGGCAGTCGCCGCGGATGGCTCGAGCGGCACCCGAAACTTCCGGGTGACCGTCACGTAGAATTCCTGAAGCACCTGAGCCGACAGACCGAAGTCCTTCGTCCGGATCAGATCGAGGGCGGTGTTTCGCTTGCCAGCGTCCTCGGCCGACGTGGAGGCTGCGTAGACGAGTACGCTGGTGTCGAAGAAACACTCAACGTTCATGGAGCTCGTCCCGCGTCCAGCGTTCCGTTCCGCGTTCGGCCGTCGATTCCAGGCAGAGGGCCACGATGCGACGGCGAGCCTTGGCGGCGCGCGACTCCCTGGCGACGAGCTGGTCGAGAAACTCGCGAATCATGCCGTTCAGCGACGTCGACCGATCGGCCGCGATCCGTCGCGCCTCGCGCAGCGTGGCTTCATCGAGAGCGATGGTGACGTTCTTCATGAACACATGATACGTGTGAATGTGTTCCAATGCCAACCGGTTCTGCGCTGGCGCGTCTCACTGCGAACGGCCCGCGCGCGACCCTGGCCCGTCGCGGGTCGAGATGCGTTACGATGCGCGTGAGTCGCCAGTCGCGCTGGTAGCAGCGCGGGTACCGTCGAGCGGGGCCCCCGGGTGCCGTATCGGAAAGGCGGGCGCCTCGAGGACGCACTGCTCGGAGAGGAAGACCACACGAAGACGGAGTAGAGGAGGACGTCGATGTATCGACGACGACGACACGGACGGCGTCCGGCCGAATCGACGTTGTGGGCGGTGGTTGCCGCGGTCCTGCTGGCCCCGGCCGCAGCGTCGGCGCAGCTCGTCTCAGCCGGCTACATCGCGGCCGAGGCGGACGCGGGGCAGCCGATCTACGAACAGATGTGCGCGACGTGCCACATGTCGAACCTCACGGGCTCGTTCGAGGCGCCGGAGCTGGCGGGGCCGACGTTCCGGGGCGCCTGGGAGGACCGGGGCGTCGACGAGCTGATCGAGCTGGTGCAGGTCACCATGCCGCCGGGGGCCGGCGGCTCGCTCTCGCCGGAGGAGTACGCGAGCGTGGTCGCCTACATCCTGCGCGAGAACGGCGTCGCGGCGGGGACGGTGGCCCTGGGCGGCGTCACCGCGCCCGCGGGCGGCGGCGCCGGTGCGCCGTCGACGGCCGCACCGGCCGCGGCCGCCCTGGACGGGGGCACGCGCAGCTTCCGGCCCGTCCCCGAGCGCGTGCCCGTCACCGACGCGATGCTGCAGGACCCCGACCCGAACGACTGGCTGATCTACCGGCGGACCTACGACGGGTGGGGGCACAGTCCCCTCGACCAGATCGACCGCGGCAACGTCGGCGACCTGCAGCTCGCGTGGGTGTGGTCGATGGGCGACGGCCGCAACCAGCCGACCCCGCTCGTCTACGACGGCGTGATGTACCTCGCCAACCCGGGGAACGTCGTCCAGGCCCTCGACGCCGCCACCGGCACCCTGCTGTGGGAGTACCGCCGCCCCCTGCCCGAGGCGCTGCGCGGCGCCAACAGCCGCAACCTCGCCATCTACGGCGACAAGCTGTACCTGGGGGCGCGCGACGCCCACGTCGTGGCCCTCGACAGCCGGACCGGGGAGCTCGTCTGGGAGACCCGGATGGCCGACTACAACGACGGCTACTCCAACTCGAGCGGGCCGATCGTGGCGAACGGGCGGGTCGTCAACGGCATCAACGGGTGCTCGCGGTTCATGCCCGACAGTTGCTTCATCACCGCCCACGACGCCGACACCGGCGAGGAGCTGTGGCGCCGGCTGACCATCGCCGCCCCCGGCGCTCCCGGCGGCGACACCTGGGGCGACCTGCCGCTGGCCCTGCGAGGGGGCGGCGACTCGTGGATTCCGGGCAGCTACGACCCCGACCTCGACCTGCTCTACTGGCCGGTCGCCCAGGCCAAGCCGTGGGTGCCCGCGAGCCGGGGGCTGACCGTCCACGACCCCGCGCTCTACACCAACTCGACCCTCGCCCTGAACCCCGCCGACGGCTCGATCCGCTGGTACCGCCAGCACGTGCCGGGCGAGGCCCTCGACCTCGACGAGGGGTTCGAGCAGGTGCTGGTGGAGAGCGACGGCCGCAAGGCCCTCCTCACCATCGGCAAGCACGGCATCCTGTGGAAGCTCGACCGCGAGACGGGGGCGTTCCTCGGCCACGCCGAGACGGTGTTCCAGAACGTGTTCGAGTCCATCGACCCCGACACCGGCATCGTGACCTACCGGCAGGACATCGCCGACGCCGGCATCGGCGACTGGGTGTCGGTGTGCCCGAGCACCGCCGGCGGCCACAACTGGCACGCCACCGGCTTCAGCCCCGAGACCCGGCTGCTCATCATCCCGCTCAGCCAGAGCTGCCTCGAGATCGCGGGCCGCGAGGTGGCCCTGGAGATCGGCTCGGGCGGCTCGCAGGCCGACCGGCTGTGGTTCGAGATGCCGGGGACCGACGGCAACCTCGGCAAGCTCGCCGCCTATGACGTCGACACCCTGGAGGAGCGCTGGAGCGTCGAGCAGCGGGCCGCGTTCATGACCGCGGTGCTCACCACCGGCGGGGGCCTCGCGTTCGCGGGCGACGTCGACCGCTACTTCCGGGCCCACGACGCAGCCACCGGCGAGGTCCTGTGGGAGACCCGGCTCGGCACGTCGGTGCAGGGGTTCCCGGTGAGCTACGGGGTGGACGGCACGCAGTACATCGCGGTCTCGACCGGGCTCGGTGGGGGCAGCCCGCGCCGGGTGCCGTCGCTCCTGAGCCCCGACATCGTGCACCCCGAGACGGGGAACGCGCTGTACGTCTTCTCGTTGCGGCGCTGACGGCGGCGCGATTGCGGTTCAAGGGCAGGCCGTCGGCTCGGCGGTCGGCCAGCCCGAAGGGAGGGTGCTAGGATTACAGGGATGCCCGACGTCAGCGAGCTGCTCACACCCGCCCTGGTGCTGGCCCTGTTCGCTTGGCTCGAACGCGGCATGCGGAGGCTGAAAGATCGCCTCGACGCGAGCGCCAAGGACATCAACGCGCGCATCGACGCCTCGAACGACAGCACGAACCACCGAATCGACAGGCTGAACGAAACCGTCAACCAGCGGTTCGACGGCGTGTTGCGCGAAGTGGCCGACCTTCGAGAACGCATGGCCAAGATGGAAGGGTCCCTGGACGGTTTTCTCGCCGGCCGCCGCGACCGGGACGCCGCCTGAGAGCGGCGGGGGATTGTCTCGACGACGCTGGTCGTCGGATTCGTGCTTCAATGGCAGCCATGCTTGCGCAACTGTCGCAGTAGACGGGTGTGCTTCACTCGAGGATCACCGTCTCGCGTTCCGCATCGGCGGGAATGCCCCGCAAGCCGTCGTCCCGGCGGTCCGCCAGAATCAGCGAGATCGCGTCCAGCAGGCTGCGACGGGCCTCCTCCTTGGTCCGTCCCTGTCCATTGGCGCCCGGGATTTCCGGACAATAGGCGACGTACCACGCGCCGTCGCGTTCGAACACGGCCGTGAACTCGTTTCGCACCGCATGCGTCCGTCGGTCACTCTACCACCGAGGCACCGCCGACGCGCGTATCGTGGTCAGGCACACGGCGTGAGTCAGCGAACGCTTGGCGCAGAGGCGCATCCTGGTTCACAATAGGCCGTCGGCCGCGGCGACGCGGCCGGAGTACCGGTTCACTCGATTTCGGTCCGGAGGACCTCGAGATGTCATTGACTCAGCATGGCCGCGCCGGATTCGCCGTCGCCCTGGTCGCCGCGCTCGGTTTCCTGGCCGCGCCGGCCGCCGCCCAGGCGCAGGACGAGGCGCACGAGCTCACCTTCACCCGGGACGTCGCGCCGATCCTGCAGCGCTCGTGCCAGGAGTGCCACCGCACCGGCTCCATCGCGCCGATGTCGCTGCTGACCTACGAGGAGACGCGGCCGTGGGCCCGCTCGATCCGCGAGAAGGTGGTCACCCGGACCATGCCGCCGTGGTACGTCGACAAGAACATCGGCGTCCAGGGCTTCAAGTACGACTACTCGCTGAGCGACGAGGAGATCGAGACCATCGCGGGCTGGGTGGACGCGGGCGCGCCGCGCGGCAACCCCGAGGACCTGCCGGCGCCCCGCGAGTTCCGCGACATCGCCGAGTGGAAGATCGGCGAGCCGGACTGGATCGTCGAGATTCCCGAGCCGTTCGTGGTCGCCCCCGAGGCCCCCAACTGGTGGGGGGACCTCTACTCGGACTCGGGCCTGACCGAGGACCGCTGGGTCAAGGCGGTCGAGACCAAGCCGTCGATCGATGGGTTCCCGGTCGTCCACCACGCGGTGACGAGCAACTCCGACCCCGAGTCCGACGATGACGACTACGCGTTCCTCAACGAGTACGCCCTCGGCAAGAACGGCGACATCTTCCCCGACGGCACCGGCCGCCTCATCAAGGCCGGGGCGCAGATCAAGTTCAACATGCACTACGCCGCGATCGGGGTCGAGACCACCGACCGCACCCGCGTCGGCCTGCAGTTCTACCCGAAGGGCGTCGTTCCCGAGCGCAAGCTCATCTCGGCCCACGTGGGCGACGACGAGGACCTCGACATCCCCGCCGGCGCCTCGAACGTGCGGCACGACGGGTACTACCGCCTCAACGAGAACGCCCACATCACCGCGTTCCAGGCCCACCTGCACAACCTCGGCAAGCGGCAGTGCCTCGAGGCCATCTATCCCGACAACAGCAAGGAGATTCTGAGCTGCGCCGACTGGGACTTCGGGTGGCACATCGTCTACAACTACGAGGACCACGTGGCGCCGCTGCTGCCGAAGGGCACCCTCCTCCACGTGACGAGCTGGCACGACAACTCGGAGGCGAACCGCTGGAACGACGACCCCACGAACTGGGCCGGCTTCGGGCAGCGGTCGAGCGACGAGATGAGCTTCGCGTGGGTGAGCTGGTACGAGCTCGACGACGAGGCGTTCGAGAAGGAGGTCGAGGCGCGCGAGGCGCTGGCCGACAACGACGAGTAGACGGCGCCGCGGGCGTCGGGGCAGCGGATTGGTTCGACCGGGGCCTTCGCGATCTCGCGATCGCGGAGGCTTCGATCGTTCGGGGTTCGGGAACGTCGCGAGACGTCAACGCACGGGAAGAACAGCCATGAAGGGTCAGAGTCGGAATCTCCGCGTGGTCGCAGCGATCGCGTTGCTCGTCGGCGCCGTCGCATCGGGCGCCTCGGCGCAGGAGCGCTGGAACCGCGGCCAGAACGTGCAGCCGGTCTTCGAGGGGTGGGAGCGGAACGACGACGGGTCGTTCACCATGGTCTTCGGCTACCTGAACCGCAACTACCAGGAGCAGCCGATCATCACCGTCGGCCCGAACAACCGCTTCGAGCCCGGTCCGGCCGACCGCGGGCAGCCGACGCACTTCTACAACCGGCGCCAGCAGTTCGTGTTCTCGGTGCGGGTGCCCGCCGACTGGGGGCGCGAGCAGGACCTCGTGTGGACCGTCACCCACAACGGCCGCACCGACCGGGCCATCGGCCACCTCTGGCCGGTGTGGGAGATCGACGGCGGCGTCATGCGCCTGAACCGGGGGACCGGCTCGGGGCAGGGTTACGCCGACAACCAGCGGCCCGTCGTGCGGCTGGAAGGGGAGGACCACCTCGAGGTGACCCTGCCCGACACGCTCGAGATCGCCGTCCTCGCCGGGGACGACGGCGTTCCGCCCCCGAACCCGCGGCTCGCGGAGCGGCGCGTGCGCCGCGGCCCCAAGTCGCAGGCGATGGTCGACCCGCGCCAGGCGGCGGCCACCGGCCTCGCCGTCACGTGGCTGCACTGGCGCGGGCCGGAAACGGTGAGGTTCGACCCGCGGGTGCCCGAGATCGGCGAGGGGGGACGGGCCGTCACCGAGGTCTCCTTCAGCGAGCCCGGCACCTACGTCCTGCAGGCGGTGGCCGACGATACCGTCTTCGTGACGCCGGTCAACGTGACCGTAGAGGTCAAGCCGGCCGCCGCGCCATAGGACAGTGACGAGAATTACCTTGCCACGTGCCAAGCGCAGGAGCCCGCGAAAACGGGCTGCATCCGCGTGTAGTTGGCAACTTTATATCGATCACTGTCCATAGACCGTCTGCGCCGCGGCCCCATGGCGGATGGGCCGGCCGCGAAAGTTTGGGGACGGCGCTCGACGGAGATTTGCCGGCCCACCATGGCGTCGCCCGTCCTTCGCCGGCCCTCCTGGGACGCGGCCAGACGGTTCATCGCTGTCCCGGGCCTCGAGGCGATGATCGCCGGACCCGGGGGGTACCGACGACGGGCTCGGCCTGACGTCACCATTGCCGCCCGAGTTGAGGAGCAGAGTCATGCATGCAAGGACCAGCCGGCGGTGGACGGGGTTCGCCGCGATCCTCGCGGGTGCGGTCGCGCTGGTCGTCGGAATGGCGGCGGGGAAGGGGGCGTCCGCCCAGTCCGGCGACGGCAAGACGACCATCGCCGACACGCCGACGCGCGCGCAGGCCGCCGACGGCTCGTACATCTCCTGGCGCGAGCACATCATCGACGACCTCGCGGTGGGCGGCGTCGCCCTCGCCGGGAGCGACGGGCTCGCCATGACCGACCTCGACCTCGACGGCCACCCCGACATCGTCTCCGTGCACGAGTCAGACACCACCTACGACGGCGTCCCCGACGGTCACGTCCGCATCGCCTACGGCTCGGCCGACCCCGATGCGTGGGACCTCTACACCCTGGCCGAGGGCGAGGAGGCCGGCGCGGCCGAGGACGTGGCCATCGGCGACATGAACGGCGACGGCTATCCCGACGTCGTGGTGGCCTGCGAGCTCTCGCACCTCATCTACCTCGAGAACCCCGGCGCGGCGGGCCGGGCCGAGCGGTGGAAGCGGGTCATCCCCGCCTCGACCCTCGACCGCGGCTCGTACATCCGCGTCTTCCTCGCCGACTTCGACGACGACGGCCGCCCCGAGGTCGTCGCCGCCAACAAGGGCGGCCAGAACCCGCCCCGCGGCACCACCGAGAAGCACCCCGTGTCGTGGTTCGCGCTGCCCGACGACCCGCTCGACGGCGACGCCTGGGTCGAGCACGAGCTGGCCCGCGTCATCGTCCCCATCAACTCCCAGCCGTTCGACCTCGACGGCGACGGCGACCTCGACGTCATCGCGGGCTCGCGCATGGAACAGCGCATCTTCTGGTTCGAGAACGTCACCGGCGGCGGCGACATCGCCTTCCGCGAGCACCGCATCGAGATCGCCCCGGAGGCCGTCGTCACCGGCTTCAACATGGAGTTCGTCGACCTGAGCGGCGACGGCCGCGTCGACATCGCCATCCGCGACGAGCGCAACGGCCTCTCGTGGCTGGAGCAGCCGGCCGACTTCGCCGATGCCTGGCACCTGCACGTCATCGGCGGCCTCACCCCCGACCGCCTGGTCGGCTTCGTGCTGACCGATATCGACGACGACGGTCGCCTCGACGCGTTCTCGGGCGCCTACAGCCAGAACCCCCGCGACGTCGACGCCGCCGACCTCGCCCCGTCGCACCGCGCCGGCCGCCTCTCGTGGTTCGAGCAGCCCGACGACCCGACCGGGGCCTGGACGCGCCACGACGTGTCGCGCCGCGTCCGCGGCATGTTCGACAAGTTCCTCGTCCGCGACATGGACGGCGACGGCGACGTCGACCTCATCGGCACCCGCGGCAACTCCATCCCCTACGACGGGGTGTTCTGGCTGGAGCAGGTGCGCACGGCCGAGCCCGTGGCCGCCTTCGACCAGGCGCGCGAAAAAGAGAGCCGCCAGCTTCCGCTGCCGGAGTAGCGCACCGTAGCCTGAAGTTATCGTTGGTGGTCACCCGGTTGCTCGCAACCTGGCACGCTGCACCGTTGCCGCAGTGTTGTGCCTCCGTCGGGTCAGCCTGCATCCGCACCATGCCCAGCGCAGGGTCGGCCGCCGGGCATTCCGCGAGACATATGGCGCCAGTCCAGAAAGTCCATGAGCCGCATCAAGACGCCGACGCGGTAGGTTGCGGTATGGCGTCGGACGCGCAGGCGTGTGAAGCTGGGTGGCGCTACCAAGAGTTACGCGTCACGGTCCGATCACGAATGGACACCCTCCTGATGTGCGTGGCGGCACATGGCAGGGGCCCGAGCAATGTTCTACACGTTGGGCGGGAGCGGGCGGAACCGGCCGCCGCTATAGCGACGGCGGGGCAAGCCTTCGGGAGTCGTCAAGAGTTTCAAGGGCCGGCTGATGACGCCGTCGTCGACAGGAGTTCATCGACGGTGGACTGAAACGTCGAGTACGGCATGGCTCCGCCAACAGGCTGAGCTTGCCGTCGTCGTGGACCTCGGCGAAGAAGAATGAGAGCACGCTGAACGTCTCAAGCGATACTGGGGCCGGTTGTCACCACCGCTCGGCGATGGTGACCGGCGTGTCGTGGGCGAGCGTGAAGTTGCCGTCGGTGACCACCAGTTCGCCCGCCGCGACGCCGCGCAGCGCCGCCTCGTCGGGCAGGATCTCGGTCTCGTCGCCGTTGGTCTCGCCGAGCTGGACGTACTCCCACTGCGCGAGATCGCCGCGGACGACCATGACGAGCGGGCGGTCGTCGCTGTAGAGCACCGCGTCGTTGGGGACGATCAGCCGGTCCGGCAGTGAGCGCCCCGCGATGGTCACCCGGACGTGGGCGCCCGAGCGCAGCCGGCTCCGGCCGGTGTCGACCGACAGGGTGACGCGCCCCACGCGGCGGGCCGCGTCGACCAGGGGCGAGATTCGAAGCACCCGCGCATCGAGCTGCAGGTCGTGATCGGTCGTCGGCTGGACCGACGCGCGACTGCCGACGCGCAGACCGGTCAGATCCGTCTCGAGCACTTCGGCGTGTATCTCCACCTCGTCGAGATCCACCAGCGTCAACAGAGGCTCGCCGGGGTTGACCACCTGTCCGAGCCGGACGGGGAGCTCGGCCACGATTCCCGCGAACGGGGCGCGAACATCGCAGCGCGCGACGCGCAACTCGGCCTCGGCGATGGCGATCTCGGCCGCCGACAGGCCGACGTCGGCGCGGATGGACCGGTCGCGCTGGGCCGGCTCGCCCAGCCCTCGGAGGTCGTGGGCGCGCCCGGACGGCATCGAGGTCGCGCCGAGAGATCAGGCCCTCGGCGAAGCGCGCCTCCGCCTCGTCGAGCCCCATGGGCGGCCGGTCGCCGGGCTGCCAGAAGCCGGTCGCGACGCCGGCCTGTTCCATCGTGCGCACGGCGTACTGGGCGAGGGCGCTCTGGCGGTCGGTTTGGGCGCGGCGCAGGCTGAGCTCGGCATCGCGGCAGTCGAAGCGGACCAGCACGTCGTCCGGCGCCGCGCGGGCGCCTTCCCGCGCGGGCAGCTCCACGACGGTGCCGCCGGTCTCGCTTTGGAGCTCGAGCAGGTTCGTGGCGCGAACCTCCCCGTCGACGGCGATGCGGTGAACGAGGTCGCCTCGTCGAACCGGAGCGACCGTCACGGGGATCGCCTGTCTTTCCGCGGAGGGCGCGGCGTTCGCCGAGAGGGCCGGAGGATCGGCGGCGGCGCCGGAGTCGGCCGCGCAGCCGGCACCTGCCGCGAACGCGGCCACCACCAGCGCCGGAACGGTCAACTCGGCGAGCCTGCTCGAGCGTGTGTCGCCCATACAGTCCTCCGCGCCCGATATGGTAGCAGGATGCCCGTTGGGGTGTCAGGCGGCATCGTCGGGCCCCACCGCAGGTCTCCGTACCCGTCACGGGTACGTGATTGGACGTGCCACGTCAGTTCTCTCACTTGGCGCGGCTCTTCGACGTTCGGCGATGCGACCTGGGGTGGAGCGGACAGGCGGAGTACGGCGCGGCAGGCTGGCAGTCTTCTCTTTGGACGACGGACGAGGTGCCTCACTGGAAGTACTCACCTGCCCGGCTCAAGCACCGCGGTCACTCCGGCATCCGCGGCGTCGGCGTTCGGAAGATATGCGACGCCTCGTAGGCGTCATCGATGGCTTGTTGGATGTTGCGGACGCTACGCCCCTCCCCGTGCATCCGCATCGCGACCCGCGCGATGTCGATGCACACCGGTCAGGTCCGTGCGTGGGCGTTCTGCTGGAACACGGCGCCGGCCTCGTCCCGCCGCCGCACGAAGCAACTGTCCACGGACGCATGGCCTTCCGACTGACCGCAGCCGCAGAAGCAGGGCAGGCGCCGCGATATCTCGGGGTGGTCGGCGACGAACGCGTAGGCTGCCGTCACGTCTCGTTCCCATGCAAGTTGTTGATGGAGGTTGTTGATGAAGATGACGGCCGCGATCACGACAAGCGCAGCCAGCAGCAGTCTCACCGCCACGCGCATCCGGGAGCCGGGCCGCCCAACCGACGCTCCGCGCATCATCACTCGTTCCGAACGAAACCGGCCTCACCGGCCAGAACGGGCACACGCACGAGGTCCACTTCGTCGAAGGCAGCCCTGCGTCCGGCCGACCCCCAGTCGATGAACAGCAGGTGCGTGTCGTCGCGCCCCAGGGGAAGACCCGGCAGGCGGATGTCGCTCACGAGACCATCACCGTCGTACGAGTGCAGGTTCAGAAAAACGTCATACTGCAGTGATGAACCCCACTGCGTGTACGCTGTCGCGTGACGCCGATGCACGGAGGCAATCATGTCGCGGCGGCATGATGGGAATCCGGTCGAAGGTGCGAGCGGCGGGCGCCCCCTCGGCCAGGGGGTGACGCAAGACCACCTGCAGCGGCGGATCGGCGATGCGGAGCTGGGCGACGGTCTCCCCGCGGGTGACGAAGCCCACCTGCTCGGCGACGTCCGCCGTCGAGAGGCCCAGCTCGCCGAGGAGCCGGGGGGCGAGGTCGAGCCGCAGCTGCTCCTCGGGCTCGAGAGGGGCGGCGACGATGCGGCCCAGGTCGCCGCGGCCTGCGACCTCGGCCGCGAACGCCTCGGCCGCCCGCCTCAGCCCGGCCAGGTCGGGGCCCGAGAAGGCGATGTCCACCGGGCCGGCGAGCATGCCGAGCACGTCGTGCAGCGGTGTCTCCGTGGGCTCCCCGCGGACGTCGAAGCTCGGCAGGCTGCGTTCGAGGGCCGTCCCCAGTCCGTCCAGTCCCGTCGTATTGTCCACGCGGAACTGCGCCCGAACGTCGTTGCGGCGCATCGAGCCGCCCCCGGTCAGGGCGTTGTCCACCTGCACGCCGGCCGTCGCCAGCACCCGGGTTGCGCCGGCCGCCGTCCTCAGCGTCTCTTCGAGACGGACGGCGGCCCGGGCCAGATGCTCGACGGTCATGCGGTGGCGCGGCTCCGCGGTCACCCGAAGGTCGCCGGTGTCGACCGGTGGCGCCACCTCGCGTGGGGTGCGCACGGCGAGCACGGCGGCGGCGGCGACGAGCGCGGCGGCGCCCGCGAGGGCGAGCCCGCGGCGCCGCAGCAGCGTGCCGAGCAGCCAGCGCACGGGCCGGGTCCACGGTTCCCGCGGGGCGCGCACGACGCCTCGGCCCGCGAGCCGGGCCGACAGCGCCGGCACCAGGGTCAGGGCGGCGGCCCAGGCCACCAGCACCGCCACGCTGACCGCGATCGCCTGGTCGCGGAACAGCGCCCCCGCGAAGCCGCCGGCCGCGACCAGGGGCAGAAAGACGACCAGCGTCGTGATGGTCACGCTGGTGATGGGCACCGTCACCTGCGCCGTGCCCGCCACCGCCGCGGCCGCCGGCGACAGGCCCTCCTCCCGCTGCCGGTGCACGTTCTCGACGACGATGATCGCGGTGTTGACGAGCAGACCGATGCCGAGGGCCAGCCCGCCCAGGGAGATTAGGTTGATCGAGACGTCGAGCCAGTCCATGGCGGCGAGGGCGCCGAGCACCGCCACCGGGACCACGACGCCGACCACCACCGGCTGCCGCCAGTCGCCGAGAAAGCAGAACAGCACGCCGAACGCGAGCACGCCGCCCAGCAGGACCGAGGTCAGGGCCCCGCCGAGAGCGTCGCGAATGAAGCCGGCCTGCTCGTAGGCGACGTCGATCCGGATGTCGGGGTGTTCGGCCCGGAACTCATCGAGCTGACGGTGCAGGAGGTCGGTCACGGCCAGGGCGTTGGCGTCGGCATCCTTGTAGAGGCGGACGCCGACGGCGCGCCGGCCGTCGAAGCGCAGCACCGTCCGCGGCTCGCCGGGGACCACGCGGGCGCGCGCGACGTCGGCGAGCCGCACGCTCGGGTCGGCTCCCGGCTCGGACACCACGATCACGTCGAAATCGGCGGGGACTGCACCAGCGCGGGCACGCGCAGGCTGTAGCGGTACGGTCCGCGCCTGAGGGTGCCGCTCTCGGGCACGGTCACCGCTCGCCGAATCGCCTCCGCGACCTCCGCCGGGGCGACGTCCAGCAGGCGCGCGCGCGCGGGGTCCATCTCGACGAGCACCCGCTCGTCGAGGTCGCCGTCGAGCCCGGCGCTGGCCACGCCGTCCAACTGCTCCAGCCGGGGCCGCAGAACCTCGCGAATGGCCTTGCTGAGCGCGACCAGGCGTGACGCTTCGCCGCCGCCGAGGACAACGGACGCGGCCCGCGCCGTCACGGCCTGCTCCTCGCCGAGGTTCGGCCCGACGGCGCGCTGGTGCTCGAGGGACGCGGCCAGCACCGCGAACGGCCGGTTGCCCGGATCCCACCGTTGCACGGTGGGCGGTGACGCCGCTTCCGGCAACGTGTCGCGCACCTCGTCCAGCCGCTCCCGCACGTTCAGGATGGCGAGGTCGACGTCGGTCATCCAGGGGAACGCGAGCGTGATCGAGGCGAGGCCGTCGCGCGACAGCGAGTCGACCTCCTGCACCCCCGGCGCTCCGCTCAGGGCCTGCTCGACGGGAATGGTGACGAGCTCTTCGACCTCGGGGGCCGGCGCGTCCTCGAGCCGCACCTGCACCGACACCCGTGGCAGCTCCAGCGACGGCAGCAGATCGACGGGCAGGCGCAGGCAGGCGACGACCCCGAGCAGGGCGACGGCCAGTGCGCCCATGCTCGTGCCGATGGGCCGCTCGACGAAGGTTCGGATCATTGGGGATCCATCGCCGGGATCGCGTCCGACCGTTCTCCCGGCAGAGGTCGAAGGCGAGGCCCTCGACTCGACGGGACGTCGGAGCGGTGCCGGCGCCCTCCACCGATTCCCAGCCCACCGCGGCGGCGCCATCGGCGGTGCGGGCGCGTCAGGAATCGGGTGGAGAGAATCGTACCACGGGCGTACGCGTTTCGTGTTTGCGCTTCTTGCCCGCGATTCCGAGTCATGGCGGAACCGCGTAGCGTCGTGGTGTTGCAGAACATCGAAAGCACTCTCAGGTGCTCATCTCGTTCTGGTGACGGCGGGGACCGCGTCGATCAACTGGCGCCCGGTCGGACTTGCCATCGTTTCGGAGTGCCCCTCCGCGTCGATCTCTGTCCTCGCGGACCACCCGGGCCGGCGATTCTGGTCGCGAGCATCGGGCATCAGTCTGCGATTGCTCGTCGGAGGCTGGCGAGGGTGCGCTTGTGCACGAAGCCCTGCCGTTCGAGGAACCACTCGACTGACGGAGTGGCGGCTGCAACGGGCCACTCGGCGAGCCCGCCGCGCACGAGCATCCGTTGCAGGGTCCTCGGGTCGCAGCTTGCCAGCTCTGCCGCCGGATCCCAACCCTGTTGCTTCAGGCTCGATCGGGCGACCACCCGAAGCAGCCGCCCGAGGTCGCGCGACGCCAGAACTGCGACATCGGCCGCCTTGCGACGCGCCCGGACCGTGCTCGTGCTTGCGCCGACATGGCGGGCCCACAAGGCGAGGGTGCGCAGGTCGCTCGGGGCCGAGATCATGCCGGCGACAAGCCGGGCCCAACGAGCGTACGCGTTCATTCCGGTTTCCTTGCCGTCCTTGGTTCTTGGGGCCGCAAGGAGTGGCTTGGCGACGGTCGCCGCTTCAGGCCGTAGCGTATTCGGCAAAAGTGTCGCACGGGAGGTGCTGGAGTTTCCTTGATGCCTGTCAACTCGGCTGTTCCGGCCCGTGACCGCTTCAGCGGTCAACCGAACGGGACGTCGAGTCGGAAGCGGTTGACGGTCCGGTCCGGTAGACGGCGGGCGACGTCCCGCCATCGTCGCTCGTACGTGATCGGCGGAAGAGCACTGCGCAGGGCGGCGGTTCGCGGCGGGGTCGGAACCGACAGCGGAGGTCTTGCGTCATTGGGGAGTAGCGGAACGACAGCGGCGGACCGGCCGGCTATCATGCGCAGAGGAGATGCAGGCTGATGTCGTTGATCCACACCGAGGATCTCTGGAAGACGTACCACATGGGCGCCGAGTCGGTCCACGCCCTCAGCGGGGTGTCGCTGGACATCGAGCGCGGCGAGTTCGTCGCGATCATGGGTCCGTCCGGCTCGGGCAAGTCGACCCTGATGAACCTCGTCGGCTGCCTCGACACGCCCAGCAGCGGGACGTACCGGCTGAACGGCAAGGACGTGAGCCGGATGAACGACGACGAGCTGGCGCGGATCCGGAACGAGGAGATCGGGTTCGTCTTCCAGACGTTCAACCTGCTGCCGCGGGCGTCGGCGCTCCACAACGTCGAGCTGCCCCTGATCTACGCGGGCGTGCCGTCGGCGCGGCGGAACGAGCGGGCCGTGGCGGCGCTCGAGCTGGTGGAGCTCGAGGACCGCATGGACCACCGGCCGAACGAGCTGTCGGGCGGCCAGCGCCAGCGGGTGGCGATAGCCCGGGCCCTCGTCAACCAGCCGTCGCTGCTGCTTGCGGACGAGCCGACGGGGAACCTCGACTCGAAGACGGGGCGCGAGATCATGGCGATCTTCGAGGGGCTGCACCGGGCGGGCAACACCATCGTGCTGATCACCCACGAGGCGGACATCGCGCGGCACGCCCACCGGGTGATCCACCTGATGGACGGGGCGGTCGAGCGGGAGGACATCAATCCCGAGCCGACGGAGGCCGGTGACGTGCAGGTCTCGATGCGGACGGCGTAGACGGCGCGAGGAAGCAACCCCGCGGACGGTTCAGTCGAGCTCCGAGCCGGTCAGCAGTCGGTAGGCCTCGCGGTACTTCTCGCGGGTCCTCGCCACCACGTCGTCCGGCAGCGACGGCGCCGGCGGCTGGCGGTCCCACTGGACCGCGTCCAGGTGATCCCGCACGAACTGCTTGTCGAAGCTCGGTTGCGCGACGCCGGGCCGGTACGTCGCCCGGGGCCAGAACCGCGACGAGTCGGGCGTGAGGGCCTCGTCGATCAGGACGATCTCGTCGCCCTCCCCGATGTCCCCGCCCGCGCCCTGCCCGCCGTCGGCCCGCACCAGCCCGAACTCGAACTTGGTGTCGGCGACGATGATGCCGCACGACTCGGCGTGCTCGGCCCCGTGCGCGTAGAGCGCGAGGGTCAGCTCCCGCAGCCGCGCAAGCAGCCGGGGCCCGATGATGCCGGCCGCCTGCTCGGCCGTGATGTTCTGGTCGTGGCCGCTCGTCGCCTTGGTCGCGGGGGTGAAGATGGGCTCGGGCAGCCGGTCGGACTGCTGCAGGCCGGCCGGCAGCTCGACCCCGCAGACGGCGCCGCTACGGCGGTAGTCGGCCCAGCCCGAGCCGGCGAGGTATCCGCGGGCGACGCACTCGACGGGAATCGGCTCGGTGCGCCGCACCAGCATCGAACGCCCCCGCAACGTCTCCGCGTGGGGGCGGCACGCGGCGGGGTACTCGTCGGGGTCCGTCGACACGAGGTGGTTCTCGACGATGGACCCGGTGCGGGCGAACCAGAATGCCGAGAGCTGCGTCAGCACCTTGCCCTTGTCGGGAATCGTCGAGCCGAGGACGAGGTCGTAGGCGGAGATGCGGTCGGTCGCGACCATCAGGAGACGGTCGCCGACGGCGTAGAGATCGCGGACCTTGCCGCGGCGCTGCGGCTCCAGTCCCTCCAGCGATGTCTCGAACAGTGCGGGTGCGGACGTCACGATGGCCTCATTCCGAATTCCGGCCGCGCCCTCCTCATGCCTCGTCAGGCGGGCGACGGCCGGTCCCCTGGCGCCCTTCGGGCGCGATGCGGTTGCAGGGTCGCCACGAGTTGCCGGGACCCGTCGTTGGCGACGACCGATGCCCGGGAGCATGTAGAATCGTAGCTTACCGAAGAGATGCGCAGGCGGCAAGGAGGCCCGCCGTGGGGCGCGTCGAGCGCAGGCGCGCCCGTCGCCGCCGACCCGCGATTCTTCCCGATATCCGATGAAGCCCTTCCGCACCCGCCGGAGACCCGCCGCGACGGCCTGACTCCCACGAAATCGCTCCCGGACGGACTATCCGAACGCATGCGTACGCACCTTCGAACCGTCGGCGTGGTCGGGCTCGCCGTGGCCCTCATGGCGTGGGTGTTCCGGAACACCGATGCGGCATCGGTTTGGGCGGAGATCGAGGGGGCCCGCCCCGGCCTGATCGCGGCGTCGGTGGCCGGCATCGCCCTGGCCTACGTGGTCCGCGTCAAGCGGTGGCTCCTGCTGCTGGCCCCGCTGGGGCCGGTCGGGGTCGGGTCGGCGACCCGCGCCACCATCATCGGGTTCGCGACGTCGACCATCGTGCCGCGGCTGGGCGAGGTGGTGCGGCCCTACCTGCTCGCGCGCCGCGAGTCGCTCAGCATGAGCGCGGCGCTGGCGACGATCGTGGTCGAGCGCATTCTCGACATGATCGCGGTGATCCTGCTCTTCGGGCTGTTCCTGGCCGCGTTCAGCAGCCAGTTGCCGGCCACCGACGACCAGGTCCTCGGCGCCCTCAAGGCGGGGGGCTTGACGGTCGCGATGGGCGCCGGCGTGTTCCTGGCGCTGGTCTGCGTGGCGGCGCGCCGGCCCGGGTGGGTGGTCGCGTTCGCGGGGCGGGTGGAACGGCTGGCGCCGCACGGTCCCGGCGCGACCGCGAGCCGGTTCATCACGCGCTTCAGCACCGGGCTCGGGGTCGCCCGCGACCCGGGGCGGTTGCTGATGGGCGTCGCGTGGTCGCTCGTGATGTGGGCGCTGGTGGGCGCGACCGCGTGGTGGGGCTGCCTGGCGTTCGGCATCGAGTTGCCGCCGAGCAGCGGCCTGCTCCTGATGGCGCTGATGGCCCTCGGCGTGTCGGTGCCGACGCCGGCCGGCGTCGGAGGGTTCCACGCGGCGGTCCAGGTGGGGTTGACCGCGTTCTACGAGGTGCCGCAGGACGCGGCGGTCGGCGCGGCCCTGGTGCTGCACGCGGCGACGTTCGCGCCGGTGACCGTCGTCGGCCTGGCGTGGATGGCCCGCGACGGCATCACGTTCCGCGGGATGGCGGACGCGACGTCCTCGTCGAAGCCTCGCGGCGACGCGTCGCCGGCGCCGGCGGAGGCGCCATGAAGTGCCCGTTCTGCGGCCACCTCGGCGACAAGGTCGTCGACTCGCGCGAGAGCCGGGAGGGCGAGGTCATCCGCCGCCGGCGCGAGTGCCTGGCGTGCGGCCGCCGCTTCACGAGCTACGAGCGGATCGACGAGATTCCGTACATGGTGGTGAAGAAGGACGGCACCCGGGAGCGTTTCGAACGCCAGAAGATCACGTCCGGCATGCTCAAGGCGTGCGAGAAGCGGCCGGTGACGGTGGCCGCGGTCGAGGCCCTCGCGGATCAGGTCGAGGGCACGCTCCAGGAGCGACCGGAGAAGGAGATCCCGACCAAGGAGGTCGGAAAGCTGGTGATGCAGGAGCTGAGGCGGCTCGACAAGGTCGCCTACGTCCGGTTCGCCTCCGTGTACCGGGACTTCCGCGACGTCGGGGAGTTCATGACCGAGCTGCAGGACCTGCTCGACGCCAAGGACTGACCCGCCCATCGTCTTCCGCGGGGGTGGTCCCGACCTTCGAGGAGCCCGCGCTGTCGCGCGATGCGGGCTGAGAGGAGCGGGCGTCGGAAGCCGTCGGGGAGGCCTCTCCAGTCGGAAGGCGACGGTCGAGCACGCGGCGCATGGTGAACCCGTCGATGCGCAGGGCGCGGGCGGCGACGGGCAGCAGGGCGGCGGCGGGAACCAGGCCCACCACCTCGCTGTTGCGCACCGCGACGCCGTGCCGCGCCGCCTCGCGGCGGACGGCTTCGAACGCCTCGTGAAGCGGCGTCCGCTCGAAGTCGACGAGGTTCATCGAGACCTGCACGACTTCCGGGCTCTCCGTCCTCACGCCGATAGCCTTGACCGCGTCGAGACCCCCGTCGGACGCCCGTACGGCCCGGGCGACGCGGCGGGCGACGCCGAGGTCGTCGGTGTCGAGATTGACGTTGAAGGCGACGAGAAGGCGCCGCGCCCCGATGGCGGTGGCCCCCCCCGTGGGGTGCGGCGCCGCAGGACCGAAGTCGGGCCGCCATTCCGGCTCGAGCATCTTCGAGCCCAGGCTCTCGAAGCCGCCGCGGCGAATCAGCTCGAGCCGCCGTCGGTCCGGGATGCGCGCGGCCTGCTCGTACAGGTAGACCGGCAGGGCGAAGCGTCGCGCGACGGCTTCGCCGAGCTCGGCCGCGAGGGCGACGCAGGCGGGCATCCCGGTCGGATCCAGGGGGACGAACGGGGTCACGTCCACGGCGCCGATGCGGGGATGGACGCCGGAGTGGGTGCGGAGGTCGATGCGCGCGAGCGCCGCCGCGTACAGCTCGAGCAGGGCGCTCTTCAACGCGGCGGCATCGCCCACCAGCGTGAAGACGGAACGGTTGTGGGCGGCGTCCGAGGACGTGTCGAGCAGGGTCGCGCCCGGCACGCCGGCGACCGCGGCCGCGAGAGCGTCGACGACGTCGCGGCGCCGGCCTTCGCTGACGTTGGGGACCGCCTCGATCAAGCCCACGCTGCAGATATAGCATACGCCGCCGGGGCCCGCGCCGACGCGATGCCGGCTGGTAGAATGGCTCCGATGCGCATGGCGCCACGATGGCCGTCGCCCCCGAGGCCCGGATGCGGGAGGCGGCCCTGACCCCGTCCCGTTCCGGCCGATCCGAGCCCCGGCGGGATTCCCCATCGGCGCCCGGCGGGGACTCGCCGGCCGGCTCCACCCCCGACCTGCTGCTCTTCCCGCCCGAGGTGGAGACCCGGGCCCCGCAACCGAGGGTTCGCGCCCCGCTTCGCGTTCGGCGATCGGCGCACGACGCGGAAGGCGCGACGCCGGTGGAGCGGCGGCGCGAGACCGCGTCGTCGTCCGGGGCTTCGGCGCCGGCGGTCGAGGCCCGGCCGCGGCCGGCGGGGCTCGGCGCGCGTATCGGCGCCGCATGCTGCGACCTCACGCTGCTGGCCGGCCTCGATGCGCTGGTGGTCTGGCTGACCCTCCGGCTCACCGGGCTCGACCTGCGGTCGCTCGGCGCCCTGCCGCTGCCGCCCCTGGTGGCGTTCCTCTGTCTCCTCGACACGGGGTACGTCGCGGGGCTGACGGCGGCGGGGGGCCAGACGATCGGCAAGATGGCCTGGGGCCTGCGCGTGGCCGATGCGGACGGGGGGCCGGTCTCCCTGCCGAGAGCGTTGGCTCGCACCTTCTGGATCCCGGCGTCCCTGACGCTCGGCGTCGTGTGGATCCTCTTCGGCCGTGAGCGCCAGACCCTGCACGACGCGATCTCGGGCACCCGGGTGATGGCCGTGGCGCCGCTCCCGCGGACAACGTCGGAGGGCGGGGCGGCGTGACGGTGCCGGGGTGGCGCGACCGGGCGGTCCTCGGGATCGCCACCATGGGCCCCTGCGGCCACGCGCCGGTCGCACCCGGGACCTTCGGGTCGGCGGCGGGGCTGCTGCTGTTCTGGGCGGTCCGGGCATCAGGGTCCCTGGCCGTGGAGTTGGCGGTGCTGCTGGCGGTGACCGCCATCGGCGTGGCGGCCGCGACGCGGGTCGAATCGGCGACCGGACGCCACGACCCGGGGCTCATCGTCATCGACGAGACGGCCGGCATGCTCCTGACCCTGGCCGCCGTCCCCGTCGGGCTCGGCGGCGCGGCGGCCGGGTTTCTCGCGTTCCGCCTCTTCGACATCGTGAAGCCGTTTCCCGCCCGCCGGGCTGAACGGCTGCCCGGCGGCTGGGGTGTGATGGCCGACGATCTGGTCGCCGGCGTGTACGCGCAGGCGCTGCTTCGGCTCCTTCTCTGGGTGACGGGGGCTTGACTCGGGCCGACTCGCGGCCCGGCGAGCCGTTTCAGGTCAGTTCGCCGAACCGGAACGCCCCGCTGCCGGACCGGCCGCTCTCGAAGGCCGGGATCATCGCGGTGGAAACGGAGTTGCCGAGGCCGTTCCGCTTTGACACGGACTCGCTGTTCCCGACTGCGGGGCCCGACGCGCATCGATGACACACACGACCGCCCCGCAGCCTGACCGCCCGCTCTCGACGGCAGAGATCGTCGCGGTGGGCACCGAGCTGCTGACGCCCTTCCGCTCCGACACCAACTCGCTGTTCCTGACCGCCGGCCTGAACGAGCTCGGCATCGTCGTCTGCCGCAAGTCGATCGTCGGCGACCGCGTCGAGGACCTGAGCGCCGCCGTGAGGTCCGCCCTGGCCCGGGTCGACCTGCTCGTGATCTGCGGCGGGCTCGGCCCCACCGAGGACGACCTGACTCGCGAGACCGTGGCCGGCGTGCTCGATCGCCCCCTGCGGGAGGACCCCGCCATCGTCGAGCGGCTGGGTGCCCGCTTCGCCCGCCGCGGCTGGAGCATGCCCGAGAACAACCGCCGCCAGGCGCGGGTGCCGGCGGGCGCGGCGGTGCTCGACAACCCGCGGGGCACGGCGCCGGGACTGTGGCTGGAGCACGACGGCCGGGTGGTCGTCCTGCTGCCGGGCCCCCCGCGCGAGCTGGAGCCGATGTTCACGGGGCTGGTCGAGGGCCGTCTCGCCGCCCGGGCGACCGGGGAGCGGCTGTACCGGCGGGTGCTGCGGGTGGCGGGGCGCGGGGAGTCGCACGTCGAGGAACGGGCCCAGCCCGTCTACGAGCGGTGGCGGCGGGCCGACCCCGCGGTGGAGACGACGGTGCTGGCGTCGCCGGGGCTCGTGGAGCTGCACCTGTCGACCCGGGCCGGGTCGGCGTCGGCCGCCGCCGCCGTCCTCGACGGGGCGGCCGGGGAGCTGGCGGCGGCGCTGGGCGACCACCTGTTCAGCGCCGACGGTCGCTCTCTCCCCGAGGTCGTGGGGGCGCTGCTGGTGCGCGAGGGCCTCCGCGTGGCGGTGGGGGAGTCGTGCACCGGCGGCCTGGTGACGGCGCGGCTGGTGGACGTGCCGGGCAGCTCGGGTTACGTCGAGGCCGGGGTCGTCGCCTATTCCAACGCCGTCAAGCAGGCGGTGCTGGGGGTGCCGGGGGCGATTCTCGAGGCCCACGGGGCGGTCAGCGAGCCGGTGGCGCTGGCGATGGCGGCCGGCGCGCGACGCGTGGGCGACGCCGACCTCGGGGTCGGGGTCACCGGCGTGGCGGGGCCCGGCGGCGGGACCGACGCCAAGCCCGTCGGCACCGTCTGCATCGCGGTCGTGGGCCCGGGAGGCGCGGAGTCCGCGGCCACCGTGCGCCTGCCCGGCGACCGCGCCGCAATCCGCGGTCAGGCCGCCCGCGTCGCGCTGGACCTGCTGCGCCGGGCCCTGCTGCGCTACGGAGGGGAGCTTGCGGGTCTTCGCCGCGGTTGACCCGGACCCGATGGTCCGGGCCGCGGCCGAGCGTGCGGCGCGGGCGGTGGCGGGCCGCCTGGAGAGGGGCGCCCACGAGCGGGTACGGTGGGTCGCGCCGGAGCGGTTGCACGTCACCCTCCGTTTCCTCGGCGAGATGACGGAGGCCGACGCCGATGCGGTCCGCGCGGTGTTTCGGCCGCCCCTCGAGACGGGAGCGTTCCTCGCCCGGGCGTCGAGCCTCGGTTGCTTTCCGCCTTCCGGCCCGCCGCGGGTGCTGTGGCTGGGCATCGGCGAGGGCGGTGACGGGATGACCGAGCTCAGGTCCGAGCTCGACCGGCGCCTCGCGTCGGCGGGGCGCCTGCCGGAGGCCCGGCCGTTGCGCGCCCACATCACGCTGGGGCGGATGAAGCGGTGGCCGCCGCGAAGCCGGCGCGACGTGGACCGGGTCCTGTCGGAGGTCCGGCCGGAGACCCCGGGGTGGCTGGTCGACCACGTCACCTTGTACGAGAGCCGGCGGACACCGCGTGGCGTCGGCTACCACGTGCTGGAGTCGACGGCCCTCGGGCGGCCCGCCGGCCGGTGAGCGTGTACAGTGGATCGGGGTCATGGCGATGGCGGCACGGGTGCATCGATGAACGACGTGGCGGTTCTGGGAGCCGGCGCCTGGGGAACGGCGCTGGCGATTCATCTGGCGCGGGTGGGGAAGCGGACGCACTTGTGGGGGAGGGACGAGACCCTCGTGGATCGGTTGCGGCGGGACCGCGTCAATGCGACCTACCTGCCGGGAGCCCCGATCCCGGCGGCGGTCGCGCCGACGGCGTCGCTGGAGGAGGCGGTCGGCGGGGCGGACGCGGTCGTGCTCGCGGTGCCGTCCCACGGCGCGCGGGCGCTGTTGCGGCGAGCCGCCCCGGCCGTCGGTCCGGACGCGACCTTCGTCAGCGCGACCAAGGGCTTCGAGACCGGTACGCTGAGCCGGATGTCCGAGGTCATCGAGCAGGAGCTGGGCCCGTCGCGCCCGGTGGTGGTGCTGTCCGGCCCGTCGTTCGCGGCGGAGGTCGCGCGCGCGGCGCCCACCGCGGTGTCGGTGGCGGGCCGTCGCGGCGATGTCGTGCGCACGGTGCAGCAGGAGTTCCGCGCCGGTGCCTGTTTCCGGCTCTATGCCAGCGACGACGTCGTCGGCGTCGAGGTCGGCGGCGCCGCGAAGAACGTGATCGCCATCGCCGCCGGGGTGGTGGACGGGCTGGGCCTGGGGCCCAACGCCCTGGCCGCCGTCATCACCCGGGGCCTCGCCGAGATGTCCCGGCTCGCGTGCTCCCTCGGCGCCCGGCGGGAGACCCTGGCGGGGCTGAGCGGGCTCGGCGACCTCGTGCTGACGTGCACCGGGGGCCTGAGCCGGAACTGGCGCGTGGGCCGCGAGCTCGGGCGCGGCCGGCCCCTCGATGAGATACTGGCGGGCATGCAGTCGGTGGCCGAGGGCGTCAAGACGACCGCCGCCGCCCTCGAGCTGGGAGGCCGGCACGGCGTGGACCTGCCGATCACCGCGCAGATGGGCGCGGTGCTGGCGGGCCGGATCGAGGCGCGGGCCGCCGTCGAAGAGCTGATGCTGCGCCGGCAGCGGCCCGAGTCGGACGGCGCCGAGCGAGGGCGGTCGTGAGCTTTCTCGGACGGCTCCGGACCGGCCTGCGGCGGACCGCCGTCGAGTTGCGGCTGAACGAGCTGCCGGAGGTCCCGCGCGCCGAAGACGGCACGCCGGCCGCCGCGGCCGTCCCGGTCGAGACCCTCGACACCCTCGAGGAGATCCTGATCGAGGCCGATCTCGGGGTCGTCGCGACCACCCGGCTCGTCGAGGCGGCGCGCGACCGGGCCGGCCGCGAGGACCTGCGCTCGGTCGTCAAGGCGGAGCTGCTGCGGGTGCTCGACGCCGCCGACCCCGTCGCCGCGCCCGCCGCGCGACCCCGCGTCGTGCTCGTCGTGGGGGTCAACGGAACGGGAAAGACCACCACCGTGGGCCGGCTGGCGCGCCTGCTCGCCCAGGCCGGCGAACGCCCCGTCATCTGCGCCGCCGACACGTTCCGGGCGGCGGCGGTCGAGCAGCTCGAGGTGTGGGCGCGCCGCGTCGGGGCCGACTTCGTCCGCGCCCGCCCCGGAACCGACCCGGCCGCGGTGGTCTTCGACGCCATCTCCTCGGGCAAGGCGCGGGGACGCGCCGCCGTCCTCGTCGACACCGCGGGGCGCCTCCACACCCGCTCGAACCTCATGGCCGAGCTCGACAAGATCCGGCGGGTGGCGGGACGCGCGGTCGAGGGCGCGCCCCACGAGACGCTGCTCGTCCTCGATGCCACGGTGGGCCAGAACGGGCTGTCGCAGGCCCGCGCGTTCCTCGATTCGGCCGGGGTCACGGGGATCGTGCTGACGAAGCTCGACGGCACCGCGAAGGGCGGCATCGCGGCCGCGATCACGGCGGAGCTGGGGGTCCCCATCCGCTACGTGGGGGTGGGAGAGCAGATCGACGACCTGCTTCCGTTCTCGCCGGAGGAGTACGTGGACGCCCTGTTCGAGTCGGGATGGTGACGGGGAAGCGGGACGGCCACGATCGCGTTTCGTCAGCCTCGCCGGGTGCCTCGGACGAGGCGCTGATGGCCCTGGCCCTGGAGCTCGCGGCGCGCGGGCGCGGCTCGACCAGTCCCAACCCGATGGTGGGCGCGGTCCTCTGGAAGGCGGGCCGCATCGTCGGGCGCGGCCATCACGTCCGGGCCGGCGCCCCCCACGCCGAGGTGGTGGCCATCGAGGAGGCCGGTCCCGACGCCCGGGGGGCGACGCTCTACTGCACGCTCGAGCCCTGCTGCCACACTGGCCGCACCCCCCCCTGCGCCGACCGCATCGTCCAGGCCGGGGTGCGCCGGGTGGTGGTGGGCGTGAGGGACCCCGACCCCCGGGTGGACGGCGGGGGCATCCGGCGCCTGCGCGCCCACGGGATCGAGGTGGTGGTGGGGGTCGCCGCCGAGCGCGCCGCCCGCCTGAACGAGGCCTTCTTCACCGTGAAGCGGCGGGGGCGGCCGTTCGTGACGCTGAAGGCGGCGGCGAGCCTGGACGCGCGCATCGCCGCCGCGCCCGGCCGGCGGACCGGCTTGAGCGGTCCCCGGTCGCAGGAGCACGCGCACGAGGTCCGCGCGGTGGTCGACGCCGTCGGGGTCGGGTCGGGGACGGTGCTCGTGGACGATCCCCTCCTGACGGCCCGGGGGCCGGCCCGGCGGCGCCCCTTCGTCCGGGTGATCTTCGACACCCGGATGCGCACGCCGCCCCACGCGCGGGTGCTGACGACGCTGAGCCACGGCCCGGTCGTGGTCGTGACCACCGACGCCGCGGCGGCGGCCCGGCCGGCCCGGGCGGCGGCCCTCGAGGCGGCGGGCGCCACCCTCGAGCGCCTGCCGGCCCGCGACCCCGCCGCCGCGGCGGCGCGCCTCGTCGCCCACGACGTGAGCGACCTGCTGATCGAGGGGGGCGCCGAGCTCCACCGCGCGGCGTGGAAGGCGGGCATCGTCGATCGCATCCGCCTGTACCTGTGTCCGGTGATCCTGGGGCGCGGGGGAGTCCCCTGGATGCCGAACGCGCGTTTCTCCCTCGCCGCGCTCGGCCCGGTCCGGACCCGGTGCCTCGGCGCGGACGTCCTGTTGGAGGCCGATGTTCAACGGTTTGATTGAAGCGACGGGCGAGGTGGCCGAGCTGACGCCGATTCCCGAGGGGTTGCGCCTCGGGGTGCGGACGCCGGTGGCGTGCGAGTTGGTCCTCGGCGAGAGCATCGCCGTCAACGGGGTCTGCCTCACCGTGATCCGGGCCGACGACGCGTCGTTCTCGGCCGAGGTGTCGCCGGCGACGGTGCGGGTGACGAACCTGGGCGGGCTCGCGCTGCGGGACGCGGTGAACCTGGAGCGGTCCATGCGTGCGGACGCACGGGTCGGGGGTCACTTCGTGCAGGGGCACGTCGACGGCACCGGCCGCATCGAGGGCATCCGGCACGAGGCGGACTTCCATTGGGTCTCCGTGTCGTTCCCCGCCGGCATGGCGCCCTTCCTGGTGCGGAAGGGGTCGATTGCCGTCGACGGGATCAGCCTGACGGTGGCGGAGCTCCGGGCGACCGGGTTCGACGTGCAGATCGTGCCCTACACCTGGGAGCACACCAACCTCGGGCGGGCCCGGGTCGACGCCGTCGTCAACCTGGAGTGCGATATCATCGGAAAGTACGTGGTCCGCGCCCTGGAGGTCGGCGAGTTCGGGAGGTCCGGCGCGGGCGACGGCGCCCGGGAGCCGGCCCCGCGCAAGGGCGCGGGGGGGTG
Source organism: Vicinamibacterales bacterium (assembly GCA_965215105.1). Classification (GTDB taxonomy): domain Bacteria; phylum Acidobacteriota; class Vicinamibacteria; order Vicinamibacterales; family UBA8438; genus JAJEEA01. The sequence continues at coordinate 1,239,749 of OZ244051.1, read as the reverse complement.
AAGGGCGGGGCGCCGGCGCCGCGAGGCGGCGGGGAAGACGCAAGGCGGTGTTCCCCGAGCGGAGAGGGGTCATGGCTGAAGAGAGCGACGGCGGACGGGCGCGCCGCGGGCGGCTGGCGCTGGCCGACAAGTCGCGCCGGGGCGGGCCGTTCGCCCCCGTCGACGAGGCGGTGGACGCCATCCGCGAAGGCAGGATGGTCATCGTCGTCGACGACGAGGACCGCGAGAACGAGGGCGACCTGACGGTCGCGGCCGAGAAGACCACCCCCGAGATCATCAACTTCATGGCGAAGCACGGCCGGGGCCTCATCTGTCTCCCGATGACCGGAGACTGGCTCGACCGGCTGGACATTCCCCTGATGGTGAGGGAGAACACGTCCCGGTTCGACACCGCGTTCTGCGTGTCCGTGGAGGCGAAGGAGTCGACGAGCACCGGCATCTCGGCCGCCGATCGGGCCACCACCGCGCGCGTCGCCGCCGACCCCGCCACCAAGCCCCGGGACCTGGCCCGCCCCGGCCACATGTTCCCGTTGCGGGCGCGGGACGGCGGGGTGCTGGTGCGGGCCGGCCAGACCGAGGCGGCCGTCGACCTGGCCCGCATCGCCGGTCTCAACCCGGCCGGCGTGATCTGCGAGATCATGAACGACGACGGCACCATGGCCCGGGTGCCGCAGTTGCGGCGGTTCGCGCGCTGCCACAAGCTGCTCATGATCACCATCGCCGATCTGATCAAGTACCGCATGAGCAACGAGCGCCTCGTGCGTCGGGTGGCGTCGTCGAAGCTGCCGACCGGCTTCGGGGAGTTCGAGCTGGTGGGGTTCGAGAGCATCGTCAACGGCGAGACCCACGTGGCCCTGGTGCGGGGCGACCTCGGGAACGGCGACGACGTCCTCGTGCGGGTGCACTCGCGATGCCTCACCGGCGAGGCGTTCCACTCCGTCCGGTGCGACTGCGCCGCCCAGCTCGACGCGGCCATGGAGCGGATCGCGGACGAGGACCGCGGCGTTCTCCTCTACCTGAACCAGGAGGGCCGGGGCATCGGCCTGAACAACAAGATCCGCGCCTATCACCTGCAGGACCAGGGGTACGACACGGTGGAGGCCAACGAGCGGCTCGGCTTCAAGCCCGACCAGCGGGACTACGGCATCGGCGCCCAGATCCTCGGCGAGCTCGGGGTCAAGAGCATGCGGCTGCTCACCAACAACCCCCGCAAGTTCATCGGCCTCGAGGGCTACGGGCTGTCGGTGGTGGCCTCGCTCGCCCTCGAGGTGCCCACCACCGGGCTGGCCCGCTCGTACCTCAAGACCAAGAAGACCAAGCTGGGGCATACCCTGAAGTCCGTGTGAGGCGGACCCGTCGTTCAGGCAATTTGCGTTGACAAAAGAGCCTGATCGGCGCCATCATGAGCGGTTGCGTCTGGTCCGCTTTCCCTTGGCCTACAGATGTTCGGCTCGCTGAGTGAACGACTGCAATCGGTGTTCGCCGCGGTGCGCCGCGAGGCCCGTCTGACCCCCGAGTCGGTCGAGACGGCGCTGCGCGAGATACGCCTGGCCCTCCTCGAGGCGGACGTCAACTTCAAGGTCGTCCGCGCCTTCATCGACCGGGTGCGCGACCGCGCCGTGGACGGCGCGGTCCTCGAGAGCCTGACGCCGACCCAGCAGGTCGTGGCCATCGTGCGCGACGAGCTCCGATCTCTGCTGGGCGACGGCGAGGGCGGGCTGGCGCCGACCCGCCAGCGGCCCCAGGTGGTGTTGCTGCTCGGGCTGCAGGGGGCGGGAAAGACCACCACCACCGTCAAGCTCGCCAAGTGGCTGGAGGGGCAGGGGCGGCACGCGCTGGTGGTGTCGACGGACGTGCGGCGGCCGGCCGCCATCGAGCAACTGTGGGTGCTGGCCCGCGAGGCCGGCGTGCGGGTGCACGAGCCGGATCCGGGCACCGGCGTGGCCGCCCGGGCGGAAGGGGCGGTGGAGTCGGCGCGCGACCTCGGGTTCGACGCGGTGCTCGTCGACACCGCGGGACGGCTGCACATCGCGGACGACCTGATGCGCGAGCTCGAGACGCTGAAGGTCGCCGTCGAGCCGTCGGACCTGCTGTACGTGGCCGACGCGATGACGGGGCAGGACGCCATCAAGAGCGCCGGCGAGTTCAACCGGCGGGTCGGCATCGACGGGGTGGTGCTGACCAAGATGGACGGGGACGCCCGGGGCGGCGCCGCGCTGTCGGTCGTCTCGGTGGTCGGCGTGCCGGTGACCTTCGTCGGCGACGGCGAGCGCATCGACGACTTCCGTCCCTTCCAGCCCGACCGCCTGGTGTCGCGCATGCTCGGCATGGGCGACGTCCTCTCGCTCGTCGAGAAGGCCGAGCAGGTGGTGAGCCGCGACGAGGCGTCGCGGCTCGAGAGCAAGATCCGGCGGAACGAATTCACCCTGCAGGACATGCGCGACCAGCTCACCACGGTCAGTCGGATGGGCCCGCTCGATCGCCTCATGGACCTCATCCCCGGGATGGGGCAGATGGCCCAGCGTGCGCCCGGCGAGGTGGACACGGCGGCGCTCGGGCGGACGATGGCCATCATCGACTCGATGACGCCACAGGAGCGCTCCCGGCATCAGATCATCAACGGCAGCCGCCGCCGCCGGATCGCCCGGGGCAGCGGGACGACGGTGCAGGAGGTCAACCGCCTCCTGCGGCAGTTCGTGGAGATGCGCCGGATGCTGCGCTCGGTCGGCGCCGCGTCCCGCTCCCGGAAGGGAAAGCGCGGCCGGCGGGCGATGGCCCTGCCGCCGGGCATGGGGTTTCCCGGGCGCTAGTGCAGTGCCACAGCCAAGAGTTCGGGTACGCGGTGCTGGCAAGTCGTTGACGATGTGACCAATAGGGCCAGTCCGTACCCGCAGATTATGGCGTGACGCAGCACTAGCCCAAGTTTACCAGCCACGAATCTAAACTACTGCAACAAGGCGGCTTACGCCGACAAAAATCCTCGAGTGGCACTACAAGCCTGCGCAAACCGGTGAGGTCGGTCAGATGAGCGTCTTGCGAACGCCCCCGGGGTGGGGGTCGACGCCGAGGGTGCCGTAGATGTCCCGCTGCTCGGGTTCGGCTTGCGTGGCCGTGCGCACATGCAGCGTGCGCCCGTCGGGGCGGCGGAAGGTGGCGGTGACGCGCTGCTGGCCGTCGAGGATGCGGCGCAACGTGGTCCAACCGGCGGGGTTGCCGTGCCCGCGCAGTCGGGTGCGGATGACCTGCACGAGCTGGTAGGCGATGACGGTGATGAACAGGTGACCGTCAGCCCGCCGCGGCTTGTGGTGGTAGATGGGGCGCAGGCCGAGTTCGGACTTGAGGGCGCGGAAGACGGCCTCCACGTCGGTGAGGGTGGTGTAGGTGCGCCACAGGGCGTCTTCGTCCCAGTCGGTCTCGCTGCTGCGCAGGCAGTAGACCCCCGGATGGGTGGCCATCGAGCCGTCCTGGGGACGGCGGGTCCAGGTGACGGCGACGGCCTTGTTGCCGGTCTCGTCGGCGGTGACGGCAATCTGGTAGTGCAAGGCGACGCGGGAATGCTTCGTCTTCAATCGGCCGATGCGCTGCCACACCTGGTCGAGTCGCTTGTGGGCGCGGGGGCGCGCCAGCCCCTCGTGGAGTTGGGTCAGGGCGGTCTCGAAGCGGGTGGCGAAACGCTCGATGATGGCCCGTTCCTTGTTGGCCCGCTCCTCGGAGTAGCAGTACAGGCGCACCTCGTCGGGGTCGTTCGAGACCACCTTGTGCAGGTGCACGGTCTGGTTGGACCGGGTCCGGACCGACACGGCGGCCTCGGCGTCGAATTGCCGGTGGCGTTCGCGGCTGACGACCAGATAGCGGTAGCCGTGGTCGCGCAACCACGTGATGCAGGCTTCGGTGGCGACGCCACGGTCCATGACCACGAGGGCGCCGGCCGGTGCGTCGAGCGCCTCGAGCATGTCGGCCAGGGTGCGCTGTTCCCGGACGTTGCCGGCGAAGACCTTGGAGCGGCGGACGAAGCCGCTGGCGTCGAGCATGAGGCCCAGGGTCAGCAGCGGACAGTCGCTACGCTTCTCCTTCGAGTGCCCCCGCTGCGCCTGTGGCTGCTCGCTCGCCTCGCCTTCGAAGTAGGTGTTGGTCAGGTCGTAGAGGGTCACCGTCGGCTGCAGGTCGAACAGCCCCATCGCACGGTCGAACAGATGCGCCTCGATCGCCTCGCGATGCTTCACCAGGGCGTCCGAGGCGCGGTAGAGCTGCATCGCGCCGACGGTCTCGAAGTCGACGCCGAGCAACTCTCCGAGGCCGCTGCGTTCTTGCAGCCAGCGGTGCGTCGCCCGCTCCGAGGCGGGCTGGGCGAGACGCCCGACGATGACGCCGGCCGCCGCCGCGCGCAGGGCGCGGTTGACGCCGAGGTCGGCGAGCAGGGCCGGCAGGCCCAATTGCTCCAGCGCCCACAGACCGACCTGCTCGACGCCGACGCTGCGCGGGCGGACCAGGCGCAGCGAGTCGACATCAAGGGGCTGCACGTCGGTCGGTCCGGTCGGAGTGCCGCTCGCCTGCCCGCCACGGACGACCAACTGGCTGGCGATGCGCTGGGCTTCGTGTTCGACGGTTTGGGGGCCATCGGCGACCAGGGGCGCTTGGCCGGTCAAGATGTCGTCGATGCGGGCGCACAACTGCGGCCATTGGGCCTGGGGGATGTCGAAGTGGCGCCCGAGATTGAGGAGAGTGCGCTGCCGGACGGCGTTTCCGACGCGCTCGGAGTGCACCAAGCGATGGGAGAAGTAGGGCTTTCCGTCCTGGGTCCGCCGGGTTTGTGTGCGTCGAATGAACACGCTGCCGAGGATAGCGGGCGCCCTTGCCGGAGTCAATCCTTTCTGAAAATTATGGCACTACATCGCGCGCCGTCAAGGCTCGATCCTTTAGAATCAACAACTTACAGATATGGGAATCCCGAAAAGCAGCCGAAATCGGCCAAATAGCCGGTCAACTTGGTAAACTTGGGCTAGGCGTCTGCGCCGTGGAACGGCGCGGACTCCTGGCAGGGTTGGTTGGGCGGTGAGCGGAGCCGTAGGCGACGCTCTCCGGGCTGGGCGTCTGCGCCGTAGAACGGTGCAGACGCCTGGCAGGGTTGGTTGGGCGCCAAGCGGAGCCGCAGGCGACGATTGGCGGGCCAGGAGAAGACAGCCGATATGCTGACTATTCGATTGAGTCGGGTGGGAACGACCAAGCGGCCGTTCTACCGCGTGGTGGTCATGGAATCGCATACGCCGAGGGACGGCCGCTTCGTGGAGTCGCTGGGGCACTACAATCCGCGCACCGAGCCCGAGACCGTGGAGGTCGATCACGAACGGGTGGCGTACTGGATCGACAAGGGGGCCCGCCCCTCCGACACCGTCCGCACGCTGCTCGCGAGGCATCCCGCTCCGCCGCCGGCCGAGTCGGAGGCGCCCGCCGGCGGCGGCGACGAGGCGCCCGCCAGCGGCGACGAGGCGCCCGCCGGCGGCGGCGAGGCGCCCGGCGGCGGCGATGCGGTGACGGCATGAGCCGTTCGCGAGACGTCGTCGAGGTCATCGCCCGCGAGCTGGCGGATCGCGCCGAGGACATCTCCGTGACGGAGCGGGAGGAGCGCGACACGACCTACGTCGAGCTGTCGACGGCGGGTCAGGACCTCGGGCGCATGATCGGGCGGCAGGGCCGCACCGCGGCGTCCATCCGCGTGCTGGCGGGGCTCGCCGCCGAGTCCGAGGACCGGCGCGTCGTGGTCGACTTCGTCGACGAGCGATAGCGGGCCGCGCCGCGGAAACGGCGCCGACCGGCGGAGGGTTCGCGGGGCGCCGAGCGGAACCGAAGGCGACGATCGGCGGGCGAGGAGAGCGGTTGCCGGGGGCGGCAGTGGACGCATCGGCGCGGGAGAGGTCCGGCGGCGGGCCCGGCCGGCAACGCGGGACGGGGCCTTCGGAGGCGCCCCTCGCGGCCGGGCCGGTCTGGGACACGATGGTTTCGGTGGGCCGCGTCGCCCGGCCGCACGGGAACGCCGGGCGGGTCGTCATCGACCCGGACACCGACTTCGCGGAAGAACGGTTCAGCCCCGGGAACGCCGTCTACGTGCGCCGCGGCGACGATGTCGAACGGCTCGTGCTCCGGGACGTGCGCTTCCACCGGGGCCGGCCCATCGTCGGTTTCGACGGCGTGTCGACCATCTCCGGCGCCGAGGCCCTGGCGAGGGCCGACGTCCGGATGCCGGCGGAGTCCTTGGGACGCCTGCCGGCCGGTACGTTCTACCATCACGAGTTGATCGGGTGCCGCGTGGAGACGGTGGAAGGACGCACGGTGGGCACGGTGGCTTCGGTCGAGGGGGGCGGGGAGGCGCACCGGCTGGTCGTGGACGACGGGTCCGCCGAGGTGCTGGTACCCCTGACCGCTCCGATCTGCGTGCGGGTGGATCCACTCGAGCGGGTCATCGTTCTCGACCCGCCGGAGGGGCTGCTCGAGCTCAACCGTTCACGTCGCGCCCGCGGCGCCACGTGAGGCGCCCGGCGACCGGGGGGGGACACTCTGAGGTTCGACATCGTCACCGTCTTCCCGGAGATGACGCGGACGATGGTGGGGGAGGGCGTCCTCGGCCGGGCCCTGGAGCGCAACGTCGTGCGGCTCGGCGTGCACGATCTGCGCGACTATACGAGCGACCGGCACCGCACCGTCGACGACGTGCCCTACGGCGGGGGACCGGGGATGGTGCTGAAGGCGGAACCGTTCATCGCGGCGGTGGGCGCCATCCGGGCTCGGCACGGCGCTCCCGACGCGGTGGCGCTGATGTCGCCGCAGGGGCGGCCGTTCTCCCACCGGGAGGCGTTGCGGTTGAGCCGGCTGCGGCACGTCGTGCTGCTGTGCGGCCGCTACGAGGGGGTTGACGATCGCGTGCGGGACATGGTCGTCACCGAAGAGATCTCCATCGGCGACTACGTGCTGACGGGGGGAGAGCTGCCCGCGGCGGTGGTGGTCGACGCGGTGGCCCGGTTCGTCCCCGGCGTGGTCGGCGATGCCCGCTCGGTCGATGACGACTCGTTCGTGCGCGGGCCCTTCGACCATCCGCACTTCACGCGGCCGGCGGAGATAGACGCCCACGCGGTGCCCGAGGTGCTGCTCTCGGGGCATCACGGGGAGATACGCCGCTGGCGGAAGCGGGAGGCGTTGAGGCGAACGCTGGCGCGCAGGCCGGACCTGTTGGAGGGGGCGGCGCTCGACGGCGAGGATCGGGAGATCCTGGAGGAACTGGACAGCGTCGGCGAGGAGTGACCGGCCTCGCGGAGCCGATGCAGGCGGCGGTGCGGCCGGCCCGGCCCGGCCGATGCAGACCTGGAGCGTCAGATGAGTGTGATGGAGACGATAGAGCAGGAGCAGTTGCGCGAGCGCCCCGACCTCCGGCCGGGCCTGACGGTTCGCGTGCACGTCAGGATCCGCGAGGGGGGGAAGGAGCGCATCCAGGTCTTCGAGGGCGTCGTCATCTCCATTCGGCGCGGCGGTCCCCGGGCGACGTTCACGGTGCGGAAGGTGTCGTTCGGCCAGGGCGTGGAACGCATCTTCCCCCTGCACTCGCCCTCGATCGACAAGATCGAGATCGGGCGCGCCGCCCGGGTGCGGCGCGCGAAGCTCTACTTCCTTCGCGGCCTGCGGGGGCGTGCGGCGCGGCTGCGCGAGCGGCGCCGGCCCAGCGAAGGCTCGAAGTAGGCCCTCCCGGGTGGCAGCCCGCCGGCATCGACCGCCGTCGGCCCGGCGCACGGCGGAGAATGCGCTGCGCCGCCTGGGCTTCACCCGCATCGCGGGGGTCGACGAGGCGGGCCGGGGATGCTTGGCGGGGCCCGTCGTCGCCGCCGCGGTGGTGCTCTCCCGGCGGCGTCTCGTCGGGCTTCGGGACTCGAAGCTGCTGACCGCCGCCGCCCGCGAGCGGCTGTACGACCGGATCCTGGACTCCTGCCTGACCTGGGGGGTCGGCGTGCGGGGGGCGGACGAGGTCGACCGGCTCAACGTGCACCGGGCGTCCCTGGCCGCGATGCGGGATGCCCTGCGCGGTCTCGCGCCCTCGCCGGACTTCGTGCTCGTGGATGCGTTCCGCATCCCGTCCGTCTTCATTCCCCAGCGCGGCGTGGTCGGAGGCGACCGGCGGTGCGCGTGCATCGCCGCCGCCTCCATCGTCGCCAAGGTGACCCGCGACCGCGAGATGCTCCGGCTGCATCGGACGGACGGGCGCTACGGATTCGACCGCCACAAGGGATACGCGACCCCGCAGCACCTCGCCGCCGTCGCCCGCCACGGCCGATCACCCGCGCATCGCCGGACGTTCCGGCCGTCCTCGTCGTCGGATGTCTGATACCATCGTGCAAGGGGCTTCCGGCCCGCGGGGGAGGGTGAGATTAGTCGACTGTCACGGATTCTGCTGATCGTCTATTTCCTCGAAACGGGTCTGGTTCTGCTCGTGGCGCCATGGTCGACCGCGTGGGAGCGGAACCTGTTCGTCGAGATCCTGCCGTCCTGGGGAAGCGTGGCCCGTCTGCACGGCGTCCGGGGCATGGTGTCGGGCGTCGGCCTCGTCAGCCTCGCGGTCGGCTTCTGGGAACTGACGGCGGCGGTGCGTGCGTCGCTCCGGCGGCGGCGCGGCGCCGGGAGCGAGCGACTGGCGCCGCCCGACGGCGGGGTGGATCGCGCGCTCGCGGAGGAGGGCGGTTCCTGGCCGCGGAAGCCCTGACGAGGCGGCCGGTCGTCTCGCTGGTCACGAGCCGGCGCCGGCTGGCGCCGCACGGCGACGGCACCGACCTCCTGAAGAGGCAGATCGAGTCGGCGGTGCGGGCGCGCGTCGACCTGGTTCAGATCCGGGAGCCCGACCTCTCCGACCGTGCGTTGGCGGGTCTGGTGAGTTGGGCGGTCGACGTCGCGCGGGGGACCCGAAGTCTGATTCTGGTCAACGAGCGATTCGACGTGGCGCTGGCGTCGGGGGCCGCGGGGGTGCATCTCCGGAGCTCGTCGGTTCCGTCGCCGGTGATGCGGGCCCATCTGCCCCCAGGGTTCGTGGTCGGACGTTCCGTTCACGGGGCGGGGGAGGCGGCGCGGGTGGCCGCGGAGGGCGGCGTCGACTATCTGACCCTCGGCACCGTGTACGCATCGGCGTCGAAGCCGGGAGTGCCCCCTTGCGGCATCGACGCGCTGGCCGCGACGGCGCGAACGGTACGTCTTCCCGTCTTGGCGATCGGGGGCGTGACCGTCGACAATATGAAAGAGGTGCTGGCCGCCGGGGCCGTGGGGGCGGCGGCGATCGGACTCTTCGCGGAGCCCGGACCCGCGGGCAGCTTCGACTCGATCAGCGCAATCGCAGCGGAGATTCGCAGATGCTCGGAGAGACACTGAACGTCACGTCCACCGATTCCGGGCCCTCGCGCGACCCGGCCGCGAACGTGGGGGCTCGTCTTCGCGAGGCGCGCGAGGCCAGGAACATGGAGCTCCGGGACATCGCCGCCACGACCAAGATCTCCATCGGCGCGCTGGAGGCCCTCGAGCAGAACGACTTCGATCCGTTGCCGGGCGGGATCTTCACCCGCGCCTTCGTCCGGGCCTACGCGAGCGAGGTCGGCCTGGACCCCGAACAGACGACCCGCGACTTCATGGCGCAGGCCCCCGCCGACGCCGCCAACGACCCGCTCCGGCTCGACGACGAGCAGATGCCAAGCGGTCGGCAGATGGTCGAGACCGTGTTCAAGCTCCTCATCATCGGCGTGCCCCTGGCGGGACTGCTGTTCCTCGGGCTTCGCGGCACCTCGACCGTCTCCCCGGGGCAGGGGGATGCCGGCGGCCCGGTCGCGACGGTGGCCGAGCCTGTCTCCCCGCCCCCCGCGCCGGTCGAGGTCGAGGCGGCGGCGGTGGCACCAGAGCCTCTGGCCATCGTGTTGCGCCCCCGCGGCGAGAGCTGGGTGTCGCTGACGGTGGACGGCGAGCGGGTGCTCGCCCGCATCATGCAGGCCGGCGAAGAGGAATCCTACGAGGCCGAGGACGAGATCAACCTCAACATCGGCAACGCGGGGCAGTTCGGCTTCGCGATCAACGGGCAGGAGGCGCGCTCGCTCGGCGGCCGGGGCGAGGTGGCGACGGCCACGATCACGCGCGAGAACTACCTCAGCTACGTGGAGCCGTGACGCCTCGGGGCGCGGAGCCCACGGCCGCACCGCCGGTCGATCGTCGGCCGCCCCGCTCGTGACCGATCCGTGCACGGCCGGTCACGGTCGATCCCCCGCACGGAAGTACGCGCAGCCACCCCGCAGGCGCCGGCTCGTCCGTCTCTGCTTCGTCGCCGCGGGTTCCCCGGCGGGGATCGTCAGTCGAGCCTCTCGACGCGGAGGCCGTCGAGATCTATCGGGCTGTCGAGGAGGCGGGCGCCGGCGCTCGCCAGCGCGTGGCGCACGGCGTCGCGCCGGCCGGGGTCGACGAGGAAGAAGACGCACCCGCCGCCCCCCGCGCCGCAGACCTTCCCCGCCGTCGCGCCGGCCGCGGTCGCCGCCGCGAGCTGGCGGTCGATGGCCGGGGTGGTCACGCCGGGGGCGAGGGCCTGTCGTTCGCGCCATTCCAGCGTCACCTGGCGCGCGAGCGCCGTCCAGTCGTGGCGGGTCAGGGCGTCCCGGGCCGCCGCCGCGATCTCCGCGATGCGGCCGAGGCGCGCGACGACCGTCGAATCGCCCTCGATGTGCCGACGGGTGATCTCCCAGTTGTTGATCCCCGACGACCGGGAGTCGCCGCTGTAGGCGAGCACGATGCGGCGCTCGAGCTCCGCGGGGTCGACGTCGAGAGGGACCCGGCGGACTCCCGCCGGCCCGAGCTCGATCGCCGCGATTCCGCCGTAGCAGGCGGGCCGGTAGTCCTGCACCCCCGTCGGGATTCCCAGCGTTCGGGCCTCCAGGTTCATCGCCAGGGTCAGGAGATCCTCGGGAGGGAGGTCGACGCCGCACCACTCGGCGAGGGCTCCGCATACCGCGACGTCGAGGGCGGAGGAGCCCGCGATGCCCGCCCCCAGCGGCGATGCCGCGCGGGTCGCGACGCGCACGCCGTCGACCTCGAAGAACCGGACGATGTGCGCGAGCAGACGGTTGTCGCTGTCGGTGGCGAGCTGGCGCCAGGTGTCGGCGCACAGGCCGGCGCCGGTGTCCTCGGACACGATCTGCACGCGGCGGTCGGTGCTCGTCGACACCGTGCACGCGGCGCGCTGCACGATGGCCGCGTTCACCGTCTGTGCGCCCGGGTGGAAGAGGTACAGGGGCCAGATGTCGAGGGTGCCTCCCGCGAGATCGATGCGGGTGGGGGCCGACGCGCGCACTTGCACGCGGGCATTATAATCGCACGGTGTCGTCCTTCCGCCGGCCGACCGTCGCCGGCCGTCGTTTCCCGGATACCGGGGCGCCCGGCCCCGTCGCCGTCCCGAGACGCCGGCTCCGCGCGCGCCGCGCGCATCCCTTCCGATTCGAGAGGAACGGCCGGTCATGAACCCGCTGCATCGTCAGGTGGGGCAGGTGATGATGGCCGGGTTCGGCGGATGCACGGTGCCGGTGGAGCTCCGTGCCCTCGCGCGCGAGTGGGACCTCGGCGGGGTGGTGCTCTTCGCCCGCAACGTCGAGGCGCCGGAGCAGGTCGCGGAGCTGACCTTCACGGCCCGGGGGCTCGCGCGCGAGACGCCCCTGTGGGTCGGGATCGACCAGGAAGGCGGGCGGGTGGCCCGTCTGCGGGCGCCGTTCACCGAGTGGCCGGCGATGGCGCATCTCGGGAGGCAGGGCGCCGAAGACCTGGCGCGCCGTTTCGCGCGGGCCCTGGCGGCGGAGCTGTCGGCGGTCGGGGTCACCCTCGACTTCGCGCCGGTCCTCGATCTCTTCAACGGAGCCGCGGACCCCGTGATCGGGGACCGCGCGCTCTCGTCGGATCCGGGCACGGTGGGTCGGCTCGGCTCGAGCATCGTCGCCGGCCTGCAGGAAGGCGGCGTGGCCGCCTGCGCCAAGCACTTTCCGGGGCACGGCGACGCCGGGGCCGACTCCCACGAGGAGCTGCCGGTGGTCGAGCACGACCCGGAGCGGCTGCGCGCGCACGAGATGGCGCCGTTCCGCGCCGCCGTCGCGGCGGACGTGGCGGCGGTGATGACCGCGCACGTGGTCTATCCCGGGCTGGACGAGGAGCATCCGGCGACCCTGTCGCGCACCGTCGTCGACACCGTGCTGCGGCATGAGTGCGGCCACCGCGGGCTCGTCGTGACCGACGATCTCGAGATGGGGGCGATCACCGCGCACCGGACGGTGGAGCAGGCGGCGGTGGCGGCGATCACGTGCGGCTGCGACACGGTTCTCGTCTGCGGGACGTCGGTCGAGCGGCACGCATCGGTGCTGGAGGCGATCATCCACGCCGTCGAGGACGGCGACCTGGACCGGCGCCTCGTCGAAGACGCGTGCGCGCGCCAGCAGCGCGTCAAGGCGCGATTCCTCGCTGGCGAGCGCCCGCGCCGTCCCCTGTCGCGCCGACAGTTGCTGGAGCGCATCGGCTCCGACGAGCACCGGGCGCTGGCGGAGACGATGGAGCGGGCCTGACGTGGTGCGGGGGTCCAGGTTCGATGTCCCGTCCGGGGCGGCGGAGGCGAGCCCCGACGCCATGCGGCGCGCCATGGCGGGGGGCGGCCCCTGATGCGGAAGGCGCGCCGCCTCGTGCCCGGCGACCGGATCGCGGTCGTGGCCCCGGCGAGCGGGTTCGACCGGGACCGTTTCGATCGGGGCGTGGCCGAGATCGCGCGGCTCGGGCTCGAGCCGGTGCTCACCGAGGGGGTCTTCGAGCGCCGGGGATACGTGGCGGGAGAGGCCCGGCGCCGGGCCGCGGCCCTGACCGCGGCGTGGCGCGACCCCGGCGTCGCCGCCGTGATCGGGGCGCGGGGCGGTTACGGCAGCGCGCAACTGCTCCCGCTGCTCGACCCCGGCGACCTCGGCGGGGCGCCGAAGGCGTTCATCGGCCACAGCGACCTCACCGCGCTCCTCGTCTATCTGACCATCCACCGCGGGGTCGTCTGCTTCCACGGACCGACCGTCGTCAATCTCGCCGGCGGCGCCGCGAGCTACGACCCGGACTCGCTGCTGGGCAGCCTCATGACCCCGGCGCCGATGGGGGAGCTGGCCTGCGACGGGGTCCGGACGCTGCGGCCGGGCGACGCGCGCGGGCCCCTGCTCGGGGGCACCCTCACGCAGTTGGCGGCGTCGCTCGGCACGCCCCACGCGTTCTCTCCGCCCGACGGCTACGTGCTGCTGCTCGACGACGTCGGCGAGCGCCCGTTCCGCATCGACCGGATGCTCACCCAGTTGATCGGGAGCGGCGTCCTCGGCCGAGCCGCCGCGGTCGTGTGCGGAGAGCTCCCGGGCTGCGACGAGCCCGGCGGCGAGCTGACCGCGTGCGGCGTCGTCGCGGATCTGCTGGACGTCTTTCCCGGGCCGGTGCTGTTCGGGTTTCCGACCGGCCATACCTCGGGACCGGCCCTGACGGTGCCGCTGGGGGTCGAGGTGCGCGTGGTCGGCGGCGCGCGCCCCCGTCTGGCGGTTACCGAGGCGGCGGTCTGCTGACCCGCCCGGGAGGACGGGGTCATGGAACCGCGCGGATGCCTGCCGGACCGGGCGGGGCGCCGGCCGGAACGGCAGGCGACGATTGGCGACCCGGCGACGAGCCCGAGACGATGAAGGTCCACCTGATCGGCATCTGCGGCACGGCGATGGCCACTCTGGCCGCCATGCTCAAGGAGGAGGGACACGAGGTCGGCGGCTCCGATCAGCACGTCTATCCGCCGATGAGCGACTTCCTCGCGGCGCGGGACATTCCGTGCCGGGACGGCTTCGATGCCGCCCACGTCGCCGCCGACGTCGACCTGGTGGTGGTCGGGAACGCGGTGTCGCGCGGCAATCCCGAGGTCGAGGCGGTGCTCGACCGGGGGCTCCGGTACCGCTCGCTGCCGGAGATGATTCGCGAGACGTGGCTCTGGGACCGCCGGTCCATCGTCGTCGCCGGGACGCACGGCAAGACGACGACCGCGTCGCTGGTGGCGTGGCTGCTGACCGAGGGCGGTCGCGACCCGAGCTTCCTGATCGGCGGCGTGACCGGGAACTTCGGGTCCAGTTGCCGGCTGGGGCGAGGACGCGAGTTCGTGATCGAGGGCGACGAGTACGACAGCGCCTTCTTCGACAAGACCGCCAAGTTCCTGAAGTACCTGCCGGACATCGCGGTGTTGGGCAACCTGGAGTTCGACCACGCCGACATCTACGCCGACCTCGAGGCGATTCGGGTGGCAGTCCGCCGGTTCGTCGCCCTGCTGCCGCGGCGCGGGCTGCTGCTCGTCGGCGCCGACAGCCCTGCCGCGCTGGAGATGGGAACGGGCGCCCCCTGCCGCGTGGAGACGTTCGGGCTGACTGGCGACGCCGACTGGCGGGCCGCCGAGGTCGAGCCCGGCCCGGACGGCACCGGACTGACGGTCGTGCACCGGGGCTCGCCGCTCGGTCGGGTGCGGATGCCGCTCGTCGGGGCCTTCAACGTGCGGAACCTGCTGGCCGCGTTCGCGGTGGCCCATGCGGTCGGCCTGGAAGCCGCCGCGATCATCGACGCGGTCGGCCGCTTCGCGGGCGTTCGACGGCGTCTCGAGGTCCGGGGGCGCGAGGGCGGCGTGACCGTGTACGACGACTTCGCCCACCATCCGACCGCGGTGCGCGAGACGCTGGCGGGGCTGCGGGCGGCGTTCCCGTCGCGCCGCATCTGGGCCCTGTTCGAACCCCGGTCCGCTACCGCGTGCCGGCGGGTCTTCCAGGCGGATTTCGCCGCGGCCTTCGGCGACGCGGACGAGACGCTGATCTGGCGCGTGCACCGCTCGAGCCTGCCGGCCGCGGAGCGCCTGTCGGAGCCGGAGCTGGCGGCGGCGATCCGGGCCGGAGGGGGACGCGCCCGGTTCCTGCCGGATCTGTCGGACATCGTCCAGGCGGTGGTGAACGAGGCGGGGGACGGCGACCTCGTCGTGGTGATGTCGAACGGGGCGTTCGGGGGCGTGCACGGACGGCTCCTGGACGCGCTCGCATCGTCGGCGGCTGGCGGGCGAGCCCGGACCCGCGCCGGCACGGACGGGGAACCGCGCGACGGACCGTGATGCGGGTCGGGCCCCATTCCACGCGGGCGGCGCCCGTCGAGCGCCGGGCAGGACCGGGCGTCCCCGATCCCGTGTCAGAATGAGTATTCGATGACGTGGTGGAGATCGTGACCGGCCGGGCGAGTTCGGCACGGGACTGGCGCATTCGCCTCGCCGGCGACGCCGCCGTCGCTCTCGAGTTCGAGCCGCGCATCGATCCCGGCGTCAACGCCCGGGTGACGGCCGCGGCCGCGCGGGTCGCGGCCGGGCGGCTCCGGGGCGTGCGCGACGTCGTCCCGAGCTACCACTCGGTCACCGTGTACGTCGATCCCCTGCGGGCCGATGCCGGCCGGGTGTGGGCGGCGCTCGAGGAGGCCGCGGCCGCGCCGGCGCCGGCCGCGGACGCGTCGCGCGAGGTCGTCATCCCGGTGCGCTACGGCGGCGCGGCGGGTCCGGATCTGGAGGAGGTCGCGGCCTTCGCGGGATGCCCGGCCGACGAGGTGGTCCGAAGGCACGCCGCGCCCCTCTATCGCGTCTACATGGTCGGCTATCTGCACGGCTTCGCTTATCTCGGCACCGTGGAACCCCGCATCGCGATGCCCCGGCGCTCCACCCCCCGCCTCGTCGTGCCGGCCGGCTCGGTGGGCATCGCAGGCGGGCAGACCGGGGTGTATCCGACTGCCGCGCCGGGAGGCTGGCGTCTCGTCGGCCGCACCGCGGTGCGGATGTTCGACGCCGACCGCGACCCGCCGGGCCTCGTCGGCCCCGGCGACCGGGTGCGCTTCGAGCCGTTGCCGCCCGGAACGCCGGCGATCGGAGACGGCGCGTGATCCGCGTGGCGGAGCCGGGCTTCCTGACCACGGTGCAGGATGCCGGCCGGTGGGGCTGCCAGCACCTCGGGGTGCCCGTCGCCGGCCCCATGGACCCGGCGTCGCATCGGACCGCGAACCTGCTCGTCGGCAACCCGCCGGACCGCGCCACCCTCGAGGTGACCCTGATGGGGCCCGAGCTGGAGTTCTTCGACGACGCGATCTTCGCCGTCGCTGGCGCGCGGTTCGATCTGCGCCTCGACGGGCGGTCGATTCAGGCCGGCGCCGCGACCCGCGCGGGCCGGGGGAGCCGGCTGCGGTTCGGCCGGCGCACGGCGGGCGCGCGCGCCTACGTCGCGCTGCGAGGGGGCATCGACGTGCCGCCACGGCTCGGCAGCCGGAGCACCGATCTCGCGAGTCGCCTCGGGGGCCTCGGGGGGCGGCCGCTCCGGGCCGGCGACCGGCTCGACGTGGGGGCGGCCGGCGGCGCCCCGGTTTCCGTCCGGCGGCGCGATCCCGCGCCGGCGCCGCCGGCGGGCGGCGCGCGGGTGCGGTTCGTTCCGGGAGCGGCCCCGCGACGGTTCGAGGCCGGCGCCCTGGAACGCTTCCAGGACTGCCGTTTCACCGTCGGGCCGGACTCGAACCGCATGGGCTACCGGCTGCAGGGTTCCGCGGTCCGCCTCGCCGACCCCGCCCCGGTCCTCTCGACCGCCACGCCCGCGGGGACGATTCAGGTCCCTCCCTCGGGCCAGCCGATACTGCTGATGGCGGACCGTCAGACCACCGGCGGCTACGCGGTGCTCGGCACCGTGATCACGGCCGACCTCGGCGTGGCCGGACAGCTCGCGCCGGGAGACTGGATCGCCTTCGACGCCTGTGGTCATCGCGAGGCCCTCGCGGCGCTGGTCGAGATGGAGCAGCGATTGATGCAACTGGCGCCGCCGTGCCTCGAGCCGACCTTCGCGCCGGGGGCGGGGAGACCCGAGGCCGGATGACCGCCGCCGCGACGGGCGCCGCCGGCGGCGCCCTCCCACCCGGTTCGCCGTCGTCCGCGGAGGTCGACGCGGTGGGCGTCCGCCTCGCCGCGGTCTTCGGGGACCGCGTTCGCCGACGGGCGCCGCTCGCCGGCCTGACGACCTTTCGCACCGGGGGGGCGGCCGACTGGCTCGTGGAGACGGCACGGGCGGCGGAGCTGACGGCGGCGATCCGGATCGCGAATGGGCTGGGGCTGCCGTTGACGGTGATCGGCGGCGGCTCGAACGTGCTGGTGGCCGACGGGGGCGTGCGCGGCCTCGTCGTCCGCGTCCGCCACGGGACGATCTCGCGCACCGCCGCGGGCGCGGTGCGGGCGGACGGCGGTGTGACCGTCAACCAACTGGTGCGCTGGACGGTGCAACGCGGCCTCTCCGGCCTCGAGGGCTGGGCCGGGACCCCCGGCACGGTGGGCGGCGCCGTCCGCGGCAACGCGCACTTCGACGGCCGGCTGATCGGGGATCTGGTGACGGCGGTCGGCGTGGTGGACCGTGCCGGCGCGGAGCTCGTCGTGCCGCGGGCCTCCATGGGCTTCGGCTACGACGACAGCCGCGTGCAGCACACCGGCGAGCTCGTCCGCTGGGCCGAGTTCCGGGTGGGCCGGGGCGAGGCGGCGGCGCTGCGGGCGGCGGCCCGCCGCTCCCTGGCCTTTCGCAAGCGGACCCAGCCTCTCGGGCAGCCGTCGGCGGGCTGCGTGTTCCAGAACCCGCGACCCGAGGACGGCCCCCTGCCGGACGGGGTGCCGCGGTCGGCCGGCGCCCTCATCGAACGTGCGGGGCTCAAGGGGCGGCGCATCGGCGGGGCGGTCGTTTCGCGGCGGCACGGGAACTTCATCGTCAACGAGGGAGGTGCCGCGGCCGCGGACGTGCACCGCCTGATCGAGTCGTGCCGGACGGGGGTTGCCGAGCGGTTCGGCGTGGTCCTTCGCGACGAGGTCGTGTACCTGGGCGAGTTCGAGGCGGGAGGCGCGCGGCAGGAGTGCGCACCATAGAACGGCGTGCACGCCTGTCGGGTTGGTTGGGCGCCGAGCGGAGCCGCAGGCGGCGATTGGCGGGCGAGGAGTCCGCACCGCAGGACGGCCACCGTTTCCGAAAGAGGCGCAGACTCCCTGGTGGTTGGTTCGGCGCCGAGCGGAGGCCGCAGCGCGACCCTTGCGGTCGCGTTGGGCGGCGATTGGCCGGCTGGCGCGAAGCGGATTCGCTCGAGGGTTACGGGGCGGGAGCTGCGAGACGGACCGTCCCCGGACTTGGATGACGACATGGCGAGACCGGTGGGAAGCAGCCTGACGAGTCTGGTGGTCGAGGGCGGCTACCGCCTGGAGGGCCGAATCGACGTCGAGGGCAACAAGAACGCGGCGCTGCCGTTGCTGGCCGCCTGCCTCCTCACGGACCGGGCGTGCGTACTCACCAACATTCCCCGCATCAAGGACGTGCAGGTGATGTCGGACCTGCTGCGGGGGCTCGGGGCCGTGATCGAGGGGGAGGGGACCACGACCCTGCGGGTCGACTGCGCCGAGGTCACCGGCGACGTCCCCGACCGCGACCTCGTCGGCCGGCTGCGGGGCTCGGTGCTCCTGTGCGGTCCCCTGCTGGCGCGGCGGGGCCGGGTGCGCCTCGCTCCGCCCGGCGGCGACTTCCCGGCGCGGCGCACCCTGTCGGCCCATCTGCAGGCGCTCGAGGCGATGGGCGGGCGTCGCCTGACGGATCGCGGCGGCGACTTCGTGCTCGAAGCGCCGGACGGCCTGCGCCCGGCCTCGCTGTACCTGGTGGAGGCGTCGGTGACGGGGACCGAGACCGCCCTGCTGGCCGCGGCCGCCGCTCCCGGCGTGAGCGAGATCCGGCACGCGGCCTGCGAGCCGCACGTGGTGGAGCTGTGCCGCTTCCTCACCCGGATGGGGGCCGAGGTGGAGGGAGCCGGCACGTCCACCCTGCGCGTCGCCGGCGGCGGGCGGCTCGCGGGGGTCGAGCATCGCCTCGGCGGCGACTACATCGAGGCGGGAAGCTGGGCCGTCGCGGCGGCGGTGACGGGCGGCGAGGTCGCCGTGCACGGCGCCGCCGCCGGCGACCTCGAGCCCATCACCTCGGTGCTGAGGCGAATGGCCATCGACTGCGAGGTGGACGACGACCGGCTGCGGCTGCGCCCCTCGAAACCCGAGGCGGTGAGGCAGATCACCACCGCGCCGTGGCCGGGATTCCCGAGCGACATGGTCAGCCTCATCTGCGTGCTCGCGACCCAGGCGGGGGGGGCGACGCTGATCCACGACTGGATGTACGAGCTCCGGCTGTTCGCCCTCGAGCAGTTGAGCGGCATGAACGCCAACCTCTTCCTGTGCGATCCCCACCGCATGATCGTCAACGGCCCCGCCGCCCTGACCGGCCGCACCCTCGACAGCCGGGACCTGCGCTCGGGCATGGCCCTCATCGCGGCGGCGCTGGCCGCCGACGGCACCAGCCGCATCCGTCCCCTGGAGACGGTCGAGCGCGGCTACGCGCAGCTCGTCGAGCGGCTCCTCGCCCTGGGCGCGCGCATACACGTCGAGAGTCCCTGACATCGCGCCGGCCGCGAGGACGGGCGGGCGAGGCGTCCGTCGCGCGGGTCCGGCCGACCGCGGATCCACGGCATTCCCCGTGCGATTGCGGCCCGGGAGCGCGTGGCGGGAACCCGCGCGGCGCCTGCCTCGATCGCGGATCCTCGCCGGACCCGGTGCGTCACACGGGTCGCGACGCGTCGCCGCGGGTCACCGTGGATCGAGGGGCGGGGGCAGTATGGGGAGGACCTGGCCGGGGTCGAAGTCCCGGGGCGGCGCGGGCTGCGCGTCGAGCGGCGGCGGCCGCAGCGCGCCGGGGATCGGCACCGGCGCCGTCGAGTTCCGATTGATCACGTCGAGGGGAGCGCCGGCGTCGCCGTCGAAGCGGAACGCCCGCAGGTCGGCCTCCTCGAGATCGAGGCCCCGGACGATGCGCGGGGTCAGCGTGACGATGATGTCGGTCTCCTGCGTCTCCACCCGGTTGCGGGAGAACAGCCGGCCGATGAACGGCAGGTCGCTCAGGCCGGGCACCCCCTCGAGGACCTCGCGCTCGTCGTCGCGGATGAGCCCCGCCAGGATGTTGGTCTCGCCGTTCCGCAGGCGAATGGTCGTGGTGATGGACCGTTCGCCGAAGGTCGGGATGTCGTTGTATCCCACGCCCGAGATGGTGGTCACCTCGATGAGGAGCTCAAGGGAGACCTCGTCCTCGTGGTGGATGAACGGCGTGATCTCGATGTTGACGCCGACGTTGCGATACTGGAAGGACGTCACCGGCTGCTGCTGCAGGCCGCCGGCCGCGAACGGCGTGAACGTCGTGACGGGAATCGGAACCTCGTCGCCGAACTGCGCCGTGGCGGTCTCGCCCGCCGACGTGCGGAGGTGAGGGTTGGCCAGCGTGTTCGTGTGCTGGTCCCTTTTCAGCAGGCGATAGAACAGTCCCGGCAGGTTGGCCACCACGACGTCCGCCACCCCCAGGCTGCCCAGCTCGTCGATGGAGAGGCCGCCGGGCCGATCGGCGGTGAGCAGGCCGTCGACGCCCGCGGTGCTCGGACCCTCCGCGGTGACGGTCGCGAACTGGAGGCCGTAGGTCCGCAGGCGCTGCCGGTCGACCTCCAGCAGCTCGACGTCGATCACCACCTCGGGCGGGGCCTTGTCGACGGCGGCGATGAGCCGGGCCGCCGCCGCCACCCGCTCCGGCGTGTCCCGTATCGACAGCGCTCCGGTGGCGGTGACGACGGACAGCCGGCGCAGGTCGAGGACGAGGCGGAGCATGTTGACGGTCTCCTCCAGGTCCGCGTTGCTCACGTAGAAGGTCTGCACGACCTCCTCCTCGTACTCGCTTCGCTTCCCGGGTGTGTCCCGAATCACCGTGACGGTGCGCGGCGCGGTGACGCGGTAGAAGTTCCCGGTGGCCCGGGTGACGGCGGCGAGGGCGGCGGAGAACCTCGCGCCGCGCAGGTCGACGGACGTCCGCCGGTCGACGAAGTCGGGATCGAAGACGACGTTGACGTCCGAGAACAGGCCCAGCGCGGTGAGGATGTCGCGGGTGCTCGCGTCGCGGAAGACGAGCGAGTCCGGCAGGACATCGTCGGGCAGGTCCAGTCCCTCGGCGGGGAGGAACCGGGTGCGTTCGATCAACGCCTCGGTCGCGGTCTGGCCCGCGCGCAGGGCGGCGCGCCGCGCCGTCACGAGCGCCGCCGTCTCGCGCAGGGCATCCTGGATGTCGGGGTTGGCGGCGTCCAGCTCGGCCGCGATCTGGTACTCGACCAGGGCGTCCTCGTAGTTGCCGATGCCGGAGAGGCGGAGTCCTTCCGCCTGGTGGTAGCGGGCGGCGCGAAGACGGGCGCGCGCGAGCGCCCGCTGCAGGGTCCGGTCGTTCGGACGCTCCTCGAGCGCCCGCGTGTACTCGACCACCGCCTCGTCGAAGTTCTCGGCCAGCTCCGCCGTGCGGGCCCGGTCCCTGGCGGTGGTCGCGCAGCCGGCGGCCAGGATCAGGCACAGCCCGGCCGCCGCCAGCCCCGCGGCGGTGCATGCCCGGCGCGGGCGGCTAGCGGAACGTGCCGGCGGCGGTGGTGTCGATGACATCGGCATCACGTGGAATCTCGAAGGTGAACGGGCGGTCGGACAGCCCCACGTTCTCCCGGAGGTTCGAGAAGAAGAAGGTGGATACGCCGCCCTGCAGGTCGTAGGCCACGAGGCGGACGATGGCGAGCGACGGCGCGTCGACGACCACGACCAGGAACTCGAAGTCGCGCTCGGCGCGGACCGGCGTCAGCCGCAGGACCCGGCTGTTCGGAGGCGGATCGTCGACGGCGTCGAAAGCCGCCGTGAAGTCGGTCTCGAAGCTCCCCCGGCCCGCGAGGAACAGGGCCGGGGTGGTGGCCTCGCCGGCGCCCGGCAGCTCGGCGACGATCACCTGCCGGTCTTCCGGCAGATACGAGTAGAGGTGCTCGCCGTCCGAGAGATAGAGCTTGCGCTCGGGCTCGCGGTAGTCCCAGCGCATCCGGCCCGGCTTCTTGACGCTGACCCTGCCGCTCTCGACCAGGGTGGTCCGAAGCACGCCCCCCTGGTAGGTGTGCGTGAAGTCGGCGGTGAAATCGCGCACGAGGTTGTAGCGCCGCTGCAGCGCCCGCTGCAGGTCTCCCGGCGTCTCACCGAGCGGCTGGGCGCCCGCGCTCATGCCCGCGAGGCTCGCGACGACCGCGGCGAGGAGCAGAATCGTCGACCGCGTCCGCTCACGCACGAGGAACACCGCCGGCCGGCGTGAGGAGGGAGTCATCGGTGAGCCACCGTGATGCCGGAGATGGAGGGCAAGAGCATGAAAAGGGGGGTCGGCGAACCCGGGGCCGGGTAGAAGAGGAAGATTTGAAGCGCACGTTGGCCGGCGTCGCCCGCGGTGAATCGGTACGGAATCGAGAACCGGTTGCCGGCGATGGCGTCGCACGCCCAACCATCCCCCGGTTGACGGATGACGGGCGCGCCGAGGTATGTCCAGTTCACGCAGGCGAGGTTGTAGTCGTCGCGCTCCGTCGTCGTCACCGCGCCGGTGATGTTCACGGTCTCGCCGACGGCAAGGCGCGCCGGCACCGGCTCGTCGAGGTGAACGTCTCTGAATTCCCCGGGAGCGATGGGCATGTCGCCCGTTTCGAACGCCTCGACCAGCTTGGCCGCGCGCAACGGCGTCACGTCGGTTCGCAGGGGCACTCGCCCCCCGGTGGCTTCGAAGAACGACGGAACGCCCTCCCACGTGGTGGTCCCGCCCGTCGCCGCGTGGCGGGCCGCGAAGAAGTTCCAATAGCTCATTTCGTCGGCTGACAGCAACCCGTCCCGCGACACCACGACCGTCACCCGCGACCAGGCGTCGTCCACCGGTCCGTCGCGTGCGCCGTGCGCGGCGAGGATGTCATTGACGTGCACGCGGCGCCCACCGCCGCGGACCGCAGCGCCGACCGCGGGCGTCGGCGAGTCGGCTTCGGCGAACTGGCCCTGGTTCTCGAACACGAGGAGCTCCGGCACTGCCTCCGGCCCGATCAGCCCCATCCGATAGAAGGTGGTGGGATGCAGCATGGCCGGGGCCGGCGTCCGTTCCACCGTGTGCGAGGTTCCACCGCCGACCGCCGCCACCCGTCGCGTCACGTCGAGCACCGCGCCGGCGTAGACCTCGCCGGGATAGAGCAGGGGCGTGTGGCTGGCCGGGTCCCGCTCCCCGGCGCGATCGATGCCGCCGGCCAGACCCGACCAGTCCCAGTAGTCGACCCACTGGTGGCTGATGGCGTGCGTCGACGAGGCGTTGGACGTGAACGAAACGTCCGGATAGAACTCCACCGAGCGGAGCACGCCGGCGCTGCCGTACGCTGCCGAATCGTCGAACACCGGCAGGGCGCCGAGGCCCGCGATGGGGTTCCGGACGTTGTGATGGAAGGCGTCGTAGGGCACCACGTGCTGCTGCCGGGGAACGAACGCGATCGACGCGTACTCGTCGCTGAAGTGCGCGTAGAACCGCCTTGCCGCCTCGTCGAGCTCGTGGCCGTAGTCGCCGGCCGACAGCCGGCCGTCGCCGAACTCCGGCATCACGAGGTTGACGACGTGGCTCGCGTATTGAGTGCTGGCGTCGATCTGCATGATCTGCGCCGCAGGCACGTTCAGCGGCGCCAGGCGAAGCCGGATGGCGAACCTCGCGACGGCGTCTTCGCCGGCGTTCGCCGGGTCGGACGGCCTCGGCATCAGGAGCGTCCCGAACCGCGCATACGGGTGGTCGAAGCCGCGGCGTTGCCAGCCGATGCCGTCCCGGAGCGCGGCGCCGTTCCAGCTCGGGTTGAAGACGCTGACCAGGTGTCCTTCGATGTCGGTGGTGCGGGTGCGCTGCCACGACTCGCGCACGACGTAGTTGTCGTCGACCGCGCTGAGAGCGAACCGCTCGAACGTCAACGTCGCGATGTCGCCGGCGACGAGGAAGTCGTCGAGCGAGAGCCCGCCCGCGTGGTCCGCGCGGATGAGCCGCGGGTTCTGGTCGTACCAGAGCGGCGAGGGCAGCGCGGGCTCCGCCGTCCGAGGCATGAGCGACGGGGAAGCGAAGCCCGACACCCTCCGCCGCTCGATCTGCGCCGGGGCGCCGCGGATGGCGGGAGAGTCGCCGATGGCCGGCCCCACGGCCCGCGCGGCATATCGCGCCGACGGCGTTTCCGCCACTTGCGCGGCCGGTGGCGGCACCAAGGATGCCAACGTCGCGGCGGCACCGATCACGCCGATGACACGAGGGAATCGCATCGATGCGCTACGCCCCCGCCGACGCGGGTGTCAGCCCTTCAGGCTGCCGGCCTTGGGAGGCGCCTGCTTCGGCGCGTCCTTCGTGTCGGTGGGGTACTTGGCGGTGATCCAGGCCGGCAGTCCCCCTTCGAGCGCGCTCGCCCGGAATCCCTGGCGAATCAGCGCCGCCGCGACCCGCGCGCTCACCAGCTCCTCGGGATCGGAGTCGTAGGCGACGACGTCGCGCTCGGGGGACAGCCCGGACGTGTCCACCGCGTCCGGGTCCACGCGCACCGCGCCGGGCAGGGTCATGGTGCTGTGCTCGTACGGATACTTGAGCCGGACGTCCAGGATGACGGGCGCGCTGGCGGCGTCCTCCTCGAGGCGGGTCTTCAGGGCTTCCTTGGTGATCCGCGGCACGGACATGCTGCTGTACGCTCCTCGGTTCTATCGGTCGACGGCCGGCGCGACATGACCCCGGCAGCTTCGCCCACCCGCCCGGCGTCGTCGCCGGAGTCAGTTCATCGAACAGGCGCCGGCGCCCCGCGGGTCGCCGCAGGTGCCGCAGGCGCCGGGCGCGAAGCTCGCGGAAGCCGGGGCCGGACGGCCCACGGCGAACGCCGACAGGCGCTTCTCCAGCGTCGGGGTGTCGCAGGTCGGGCACGGCGGGGCCGCCCCCGCGCGGACCAGCAACTCGAAGTCCTGCCGGCACCGCGAGCACTGGTATTCGTAGATGGGCATCCGCGCCAGCTTCCCGGGCCGATCTTAGCACGAACACCGGCCGCACCGCGGCCTCAGCGGCCTCAGCCGGCCGCGTGCTCGTCGATGGCGCGCCGGACCGCGTCGTAGTCGTCGGGCAGCTCGACGGGGACGTTCGCGTTGGCGGCGGGCACGCCGGGCAGCCGGCGCTCGTGATAGCCGAGCTTGAAGTCCGTGAACTTCAGGCCGCTGGCTGTCGAGATCACGACCACCCGGGCGCCGGCGTCGATCTGCCCGCGCTCGCGCAGCTTGATGAGGGCGGCCAGGGCCACCCCGGTGTGGGGGCAGTTGTACATGCCGGTGCGATCGGCCCGCGCCGCCGCCTCGGCCAGCTCCGCCTCCGACGCCTGCTCGACGATGCCGCGGTGACGCTGCAGCGTGCGTATCGCCTTCCGCACCGACACCGGGTTGCCGATCTGGATGGCCGACGCCTGCGTGGGCTTCGCGCCCACCGGCTCGAACGCCCAGTCGCGCCGGTACGCCAGGTAGAGGGGATTGGCGGCCTGGGCCTGGGCCACGACGATCTGCGGCTGCCGGTTGATGAGGCCGAGGTCCGCCATCATGTCGAAGCCCGCGCCCAGCGCGCTGACGTTGCCGAGGTTCCCGCCGGGAATGATGACGACGTCGGGAATGGTCCAGTCGAGCTGCTGCACGATCTCGATGGCCACCGTCTTCTGGCCCTCGAGCCGGAGGCTGTTCATCGAGTTGGCGAGGTAGATGCCCTCGTCCTGCGAGAGCCGCTGCACGATCGCCATGCACCCGTCGAAGTCGGTGTCGAGGGCGAGCACCAACGCCCCGTTGGCGACGGGCTGCAGCAACTGGGCCGTCGAGACCTTGCCGCGGGGCAGGAGGACGATGGCGGGAATGCCGCCGGCCGCGGCGTAGGCGGCCAGCGACGCCGACGTGTCGCCGGTGGAGGCGCAGGCCACGGCGCGGATGTCGCCGCCCTCGTCCATGATCTGCCGCACCACCGACACGAGCACGGTCATGCCGAGGTCCTTGAACGAGCCGGTGTGCGAGTTGCCGCACAGCTTCACCCACAGGTCGTCCATCCCGAGCTCGCGGCCGAAGCGCTCCGCCCAGAACAGGTTGGTGCCGCCCTCGTCCATGGACACCACCGAGTCGTTCCGGACATCGGGGCACACCCACTCCTTCTTGCCCCAGACCGACGATCCGTAGGGCCACGTCGTGCGCTTGTAGCGCTCGTCGAACAGGCGCATCCACGCCCCGGCCGAGCGGTCCTTCAGTCCGTCGACGTCGTGGGCGACCTCGAGCAGATCGCCGCAGGACGGGCACCGGTATATCGGGTCCCAGACCGGATGCTCCCCGGAACACCCCGCGATACACCGAAAAACCGCCCGATACGCCATTGCTCAGTTATACCGCAGACGCGATGGAGACACTAAGGGCTTGCAGTTCCCGAGCGAACACTGTTAAGTTGTTGATTCCAACGATGGGCCGCTAGCTCAGCCGGGAGAGCGCCGCGTTCGCAACGCGGAGGTCGTGGGTTCGAATCCCATGCGGTCCACCATCCGCCGTCAGGGGCCCGCCCGGGCCGCGTTCAGCCCTCCTTGACGACGTCCAGGTACTTCAGCGAGCCGCCGGTGTTCAGCAGGACCACCTCCTGGTCCCGGGCGACGACGCCGTCGCGGACGAGCTGCCGCAGGGCGGCGAGGGTGGCCCCGCCTTCCGGCGCGGCGCCGATGCCCTCGCGCCGCCCGAGGTCGAGCATGCCCTGCACCATGTCGCGGTCCGACACGGTGACGGCGGTGCCGCCGCTCTCGCGGAGCGCCCGCAGGACGAGGACGTCGCCCACCGCGGCCGGGACCCGCAGGCCGTCGGCCACCGTCGCCGCCCCTTCCCACGGGTCGGCGGTGTCCGCGCCGGCGTGGAAGGCGCGGACCATCGGCGCGCAGCCCTCGGCCTGCACCGTCACCAACCGCGGGCGCGGGCCCTCCACCCAGCCGAGCCGCTCGAGCTCCTCGCATGCCTTCCAGATGCCGACGATGCCGGTCCCTCCCCCGGTGGGGTAGACGATCCAGTCCGGCCAGCGCCAGCCGAGCTGCTCGGCGATCTCGTAGCCCATGGTCTTCTTGCCCTCGGCGCGGTACGGCTCCTTCAGGGTGGAGACGTCGTACCAGCCGAGGCGGCGCCCCTCGTCGGCGGCGATGCGGCCGGCGTCGGTGATCAGGCCGTCGACCAGGGTGACCGACGCTCCGTGGACGCGGCACTCGCGGATGAACGGCGTCTTCACGTCGCGGGGCATGAAGACGCGGGCCTCGATGCCCGCCCGGGCGGCGTAGGCGGCGAGCGCGCAGGCCGCGTTCCCGGCCGACGGCACCGAGAGGGTGGTCGCCCCCAGGGCGTGGGCCCGGGTCACCGCGGCGGACATGCCGCGCGCCTTGAAGGAGTTGGTGGGGTTCAGCGCCTCGTCCTTGACGAGGAGCCGGTCGAGGCCCAGCTCCGCGCCGAGGGCGGGCGCCGGGAAGAGGGGCGTCCAGCCTTCGCCCAGCGTCACGGGGCGATCGCCGGCGGCGAGGGGGAGCGCCGGCGCGTAGCGCCACATCGACGGCACGGCGTCCCGCAGCGACTCGCGGGGCCACGTGGGCGCGATGCGTTCCCAGTCGTACCGCGCCAGCAGCGGGCGGCCGCACCGGCACAGGTGATGGCGGCGGTCCGCGTCGAACGGTCCCGCGCCGCAGGAGACGGAGCACTCGAGGCGGAAGCGGGTCGACATCGCCGCGCCCGCCGTCACCGTTCGAGGAGCTCCGCGTCCTTGGCCTTCAGCAGCTCCTCGATCCGTGCGATGTGCTCGTCGGTGACCTTCTGCACGTCGTCGAGGGCCCGCCGCTCGTCGTCCTCCGAGATCTCGTGGTTCTTGAGGAGCTTCTTCAGAGCGTCGTTGACGTGCCGGCGAACGCCGCGAACGCCGTTGCGCCCCTCCTCGGCGAGGGCGTGCACGATGCGCGAGAGCTCCTTCCGCCGGTCGTCGTTCAGGGGGGGAATCGGAATCCTGACGATCTTGCCGTCGTTGGCCGGGTTCAAGCCGAGGTTGGCACGCTGGATGGCGCGCTCGATGGCGCCGATCTGGCCGGGGTCGAAGGGGTGCACGACGATGAGCGTCGGCTCCGGCACCGAGAGGGTGGCGACCTGGTTGAGGGGCATCTGGGTGCCGTAGGTCTCGACCCGGACCGAGTCGAGAATGCCGATCGACGCGCGGCCCGTGCGCACCCCCGCCAACTCGTGCTGCACGTGGGCGACCTGCCCCTCCATGCCGGCCCGGGCCTCGGCCACGGCGCTCTTTCCGTCGGTGACGTTCATCGCGACCCTCGTCCTTTCTGCGCAGGCCGGCGCCAGGCAGTGGATGCCGCTCAGGTGCTGACCACGGATCCGACCGGTTCTCCCAGCACCGCCCGCCGCACGTTTCCGGGTGTCTTCAGGTTGAACACCACGATGGGGAGCTTGTTGTCCATGCACAACGAGATGGCCGTGGTGTCCATGACGTTCAGCCGCCGTTCCAGCACCTCGTGGTGCGTGAGCGAGTCCAGCCGCGTCGCGGCGGGGTCGACCGCCGGATCGGCGGTGAACACGCCCTCCACCTTCGTGGCCTTCATGATGACGTCGGCCCGCACTTCCATGGCCCGGAGCGCCGCCGCGGTGTCCGTGGTGAAGTACGGGTTGCCGGTGCCGGCGGCGAACAGCACCACCCGCCCCTTCTCGAGGTGCCGGATGGCGCGCCGCCGGATGAACGGTTCGGCGACGGTGCGCATCTCGATGGCGGTCAGCACCCGGGTGGCGGCGCCATGGCGCTCGAGGGCATCCGAGAGCGCGAGGGCGTTCATCACCGTCGCGAGCATGCCCATGTTGTCGGCGGTGGTGCGGTCCATGCCCCGGGCGCTCGCGGCGAGGCCCCGGAAGATGTTGCCGCCGCCGATGACGATGGCGACCTCGACCCCGAGCCGCTGCACGTCCACCACCTCGCGGGCGATCTGATCGGCGACGGGCGGGTCGATGCCGTACGAGCGATCGCCAAGGAGCGCCTCGCCGGACAGCTTCAGGAGGACGCGCCGATAGGCGGGGGCAGCCATCGAGTGACGGGGATTATAGCCGAGCCGCAGGCGCGTGAGACCGCGGCTCAGTCCGCGGTCTCCCCGATCTTGAACCGTGCGAACCGGACGATGTTGATGTTCTCGCCCATCTTGGCGATGGCCGCCGTCACGAGGTCGCCGATCGAGGTCTTGGGGTCGCGGATGGAAGGTTGATCGACCAGCACCACCTGCTGGTAGTAGCTGTTCATCTTGCCGTCGACGATCTTGTCGATCACCTGCGGCGGCTTGTTCGAACCCTCGAACTGAGCGCGGAAGATCGCCTTCTCCCGATCGACCTCCTCGCCCGGGACCTGATCGCGGGTGACGTAGACCGGGCTCGCGGCCGCGATGTGCATGGCGACCTCGCGGGTCAACTGCTGGAACTCGTCGGTCCGGGCCACGAAGTCCGACTCGCAGCCGACCTCCACCAGCACGCCGACCTGCCCGCCCATGTGGATGTAGCTGCCGACGAGGCCCTGGCTCGTGCTCCGGCCCGACCGCTTGGCCGCGCGCGCCTGCCCGCGCGTCCGCAGGATCGTGATCGCCTTGTCGACGTCGCCCCCCGCCTCGCCGAGGGCGGCCTTGCAGTCCATGAACCCGGCCCCGGTCTTGTCCCGGAGCTCCTTGACCTGTGCGGCGGAAATAGCCATTCTCAATCTACCTCTCGCGATGAGCGCACCGGGCGCTCCGGTCCGGCGCGGTGAGCGGGCGCCGACGAGTCAGGCGGCCGGCGGCCCGTTCCCCCCGGCACCCGCGCGGTTCCCGCCTGCGGTCCCCGCCGTTGCGGGATGCCTGTTCTCTCGGGGCCTCCTGCGCGTTCCTGTATCTGCCTGCCGTGAAGGGGGTCGTTCGACAGCGGTGGCCGACGCCCGTCCCCGCGTGGCCGGCGCCGTCCCCTCGCGAGTGCGGCGAGGGGGAGCCTCGGGGGGGGCGAAGGGCGCCCCGGTCCTCACGCCGCGGACTCTCAGGCGGAGGCCGGAGACGCCGCCGGCGCCGGGTCGTCCGCCGTGGGGGGCGGGGCGGCGGCGGACGACGGGCCCGCCGGCGCGCTCTGCGACGACTCCCGCCGGTCGCGGCCGGCGACGGCGGCGTCGGCAATCCGGGTCAGGAAGAGCCTGATCGACCGCAACGCATCGTCGTTCCCGGGAATGACGTAATCGACGTCGTCCGGGTTGCAGTTGGTGTCGACGATGCCGATGACGGGAATCTTCAGCTTGCGCGCCTCGTCGACGGCGATCTTCTCTTTCCGGGTGTCGACCACGAACACCGCGTCCGGCAGCCTGGACATGTGACGGATGCCGTCGAGGTTCTTGTGCAGCTTCCGCTTTTCCTTCTCGATACGGGCGATTTCCTTCTTCGAGAAGGTGTCGTAGCGCCCGTCCTCGGCCATCGCCTCCATGTCGCGAAGGCGCGCGATGCTGCGCTGGATGGTCACGAAGTTCGTCAACAGGCCGCCGAGCCACCGCTGGTTCACGAAGAACATGCCGCAACGCCTGGCCTCCTCGACGACGAGGTCCTGGGCCTGGCGCTTGGTGCCGACGAAGAGCACGGTCTTGCCCTCGGCCGCGAGGTCGCGAACGAACGCTTCCGCCTTCGAGAACAGCTCCGCCGTGCGGCTGAGGTCGATGATGTAGATGCCGTTGCGCGCCCCGAAGATGTACGGCTTCATCTTCGGGTTCCAGCGCTTGGTCTGGTGGCCGAAGTGCACGCCTGCCTCGAGCAGGTCCTTGATGGCGATCGACGTCAAGCTTCCTCCATCCCCTCTGCGGAACGCGGGCGGCCGGACTGCCGGCCCGCGCCGCATCCCGCCTGCTCACACCGGACTGACCGGGACCGCCCGTCCGCCTCGACGGCTCACCGCTTGCTGAACTGGAACCGCTTGCGGGCCCCCGCCAAGCCGTACTTCTTGCGCTCCTTGATGCGGGCGTCGCGGGTCAGCATGCCGGCCTTCTTCAGCACCGGCCGCAGCTCGCCGTCGAAGGCGACGAGGGCGCGCGCGATGCCGAGCCTGAGCGCATCGGCCTGACCGGTGACGCCGCCGCCCCTCGCGGTCGCGAGAATGTCCACCTTGTCGGCGGCCTCCGCCACCTGCAGCGGGGCGGTGATGCGCATCCGCACCGCCTCCGACGGGAAGCGCTTCTCCAGCGAGGTTCCCCGGATGACCAGCTCGCCCGAGCCGGGCTTCAGAAACACGCGCGCCGTCGAAGACTTGCGCCGTCCGGTTCCATAGAAAGTCGTCGCCGCCACGTCAGGACACCTCGAATCGAACGGGTTGCTGGGCCGCGTGCGGATGGTCGGGCCCCGCGTAGACCTTCAGCTTGCGGTACATCTGCTTGCCCAGCTTGGTCTTGGGCAGCATGCCGCGCACCGCCTCCTCGACCATCCGGGCCGGCATGCGCTGCCGCAGCGTCTTGGCCCTCGTCTCCCGCAGGCCGCCCTCGAAACCGCTGTGGCGGCGGTAGAGCTTCTGTTCTTCCTTGGCCCCGCTCAGCTTGACCTGCCTGGCGTTCGTGATGATCACGAAGTCGCCGGTGTCGAGGAACGGCGCGTATCCCGGCTTGTGCTTGCCCTGCAGCAGCTTCGCGGCGACCGTCGCCACCCGGCCGAGCACCTGCTCGCCCGCGTCGATGACGTGCCATCGCCGTTCAATGCCCAGGGCCGACGGTACATACGTGGACATCTACTCTCCAGCGGCCCCCAAGACCGCAGACGCAAACCAAAAGGCTACGCGCAAGTGGCCCCTGTGTCAAGAATTGCCGCCCGTCGGGCGGCGGCGATGGCGGTTTTCGCAGCCCCGGCTCGCGTCGGGGTCGGCGCGCCCCGCCGGCGGCGGGCCGAGAGCGTGCCGGCCGGGGATGGACCGGGAATTGCATTGTGAAATCGTGGCGGCATCCACTCCCGGTCGCGCCCGGGAGTCGCCGCCCGAGGGCCACGGACATGATCTTCAGGCGCCGGGAATCGGTGGTCGGACTCGACATCGGGCCGGACGCGGTCAGGGCGGTCGCGTTGCGCAGGACGTCGCGGGGCCGCGAGGTCGCCGCGATCGGCCGCGAGCCGATCCCGCGGGGCAGCATCGCCGGGGGGGAGATCGTACGTCGGGAGCCGGTTGTCGAGGCGATCCGGACGGCCCTCGACCGGCGCGGAATCGGGACGAGGCGGGTGGCGGCGGCCGTCGCCGGCAACGCGGTCATCGTCAAGCGGGTGACCCTGCCCCTGATGGACGAGGACGATCTCGCCGGGTCGATCCGCTCGGAGGCCGAGCGCTACATGCCGTTCGACACGACGGACGTCAATCTCGACTACCAGGTGCTGCGGGCCGGCAGCGACGCCGCGAACCGCGCCTCGATGGACGTGCTGCTCGTGGCCGCCAGGAAGGACCGGGTCGCCGAGTGCGCCAGCGTCATCTCGGGCGGCGAAGGCGTGCCGGTGGTCATCGACGTCGCGGCGTTCGCCCTGCAGAACGCCTTCGAGATCAACTACGGGATCGACCCGGGGCGGGTGACCATGCTCGTCAACGCGGAAGCGGGCGGCCTGACCATCAACATCGTCGAAGGCGGGCAGACGCTGCTGACCCGCGACGTCTCCCCGGGCGGCGCCGCCGACGCCCTGCCGCCGGAGCCGGCCCCCGCGTTCGCCGCCGGACCCCTCGGAGAAGGCCGGCCCGGGGACGCCGCCGGCCCGGAGGACGCCGACGCCTTCGGCGCCGCCGTCGCCGACCCCCTGTTGCTGGAGATCGACAGGACGCTGGGCTTCTTCAGGTCCGCGACGCCCGGGGGGCGCGTCGACGAGCTCGTGGTGAGCGGCCCGTGGGCGGGGGGGGCCGGCTTCCTGCCGGCGCTCGAGGCGCGGTCGGACGTACCCGTCTCCCTGTTCGATCCGTTCCGCCGGGTTCGCCGCGACCCGGGGGCGGGGGACGAGGACCGCGGGCCGGAGTCGGACGCCGCCTTCGCGGTGGCGGTTGGACTGGCCCTGCGCCGCGGGGACGACCGATGATCCGCATCAACCTGTTGGCGGCGGAGCCGCCGCCGGAGGGTCCGCCACGATCGGGTGCCGGCCGCCGGGCGGCGACGGCGGGCGGCGCCGTCGTCCTGGGGGTCGTGCTGGGGCTCATGGTGCGGGACGGGCTCGCGGTTCGGCGCGAGTCGAGTCGACTGAACGAGCGGATGCGGGCCGTCGACCGTCAACTGGCCGGCCTCGAGGGCGTGGCGACGGAGCGGGAAGAGGCCGAACGGCGCCGCGCGGACCTGGCCCGGCGCGTCGCGCTGAGCGAGGCGCTGCGCGCGGCCCAGGGGGAGCCGGCGCGCCTGCTGGAACAGGTGGGCCGCGTCCTGCCGGACGACGTCTGGCTGACGGAGCTGCGGCAGCAGGGAAGCAGGGTCACCCTCATGGGCCGGGCGGCGGAGATGACCGGTCTGACCGAGCTGGTGGCCGGACTGGAGTCGTCGGGGTACTTCCCCCCGCCGATCGAGATCGTGGACAGCCGGCGCGACGCGGGAGCGGTGCACTTCGAGATTCGGGCGCGCTTCCCGCTCCCGCCCCCTGAACGGCAGCCGGACCGATTCCGCGGGTCATGGTGAGGAACGCGCGTCACGCGACGCGGACTTCGAGGTGGGAATCATGGAAACGGACTTCACGAGGCTGCCGCGGTACGCGCGCATCGGGCTCGCGGCCGCCTTCGCCGCGTCCCTGCCGCTCGTCTTTCGACTGTCCTGGGTGGGACCGCGGACGCGCGAGCTGGAAGCGACGCGGGCGGCGCTGGCGGGCAGGGAAGCGGCGCTGACGGAGGCGCGCCGGGAACGGGCGGGCCTGGCGCGGGCCCGCGACGACGTCGGCGAGCTGAGCCTCAGGCTCGACCGGCTCGGCGCGGCCCCGGCGGACCGGGAGGACGTCTCCGCGCTGCTGCGGCGCCTGCAGGTCTTCGCGCTCCAGTCGGACCTGACGATTCGGGCCCTCCGTCCGCGGCCTTCGTCGCGGGAGGAGCCGCCGGCGGCATGGTCGTACCGGCTGCACCTCGACGGCACCTACGAGGGCCTCACGCGGTTCTTCCGGCGGGTCGGCGAGCTCTCCCGACCCGTCACCATCGACGACGTGTTGATCCGGACCGTCGACCCGCCCGAGCCCGGCCGCACCATCGCGGCCGAGTGCACGGCCACCGCGTTCGTGGTGCGCGGAGCATCGGGCGGCCGGCCGGGCCGCGAGGAGGCAGGGTAGATGGTCGCAGCGAGGGTCGGCGCGCGGTCGGCGATGCTGGCGGGCTTCGGCCTGGCCGCTCTCGCGCTGGCCGGGGAGCCACCGGCGCCGGCCCCCGCGAGGGCGGCGGGTCAGGCGCCGCAGGCGGTGCGGGGAGCGGGCGCGGCGCAGGACGCCGCGGCCGGTGAGGAGGCGGAGGGCGCCCGCGACCCGTTCGTGAGGCCGGCGGCGCCGGGTGTTGCCCGACCCGCCGACGTCCGTCCCTCCGGCCTGTCGGGCCTGGCCGTGGACGAGGTGGTCGTGCGCGGCGTCGTCTCGATCCGGGAGGGCCGCCTGGCGTTGCTCGAGGGGCCCGACGCGAGAGCCTACCTGGTGCGGCCGGGCGACCGCCTGCACGACGGCAAGGTGCAGGAGGTCACCGGTGACGGGGTGCTGTTCCTGCGGGACGCCACCGACTCGGTCCCGTTGGCGGAACGGGCGGTGAGCATGCGGGTCCGCGATGCGGAGAGGGCGCGATGAGGGGACGAGCGGGTCGGGCGATCGGGTGGATGCTGCTGGGCGCCGTTCCGGCGGCGGGGGGCGAGGGTGCGGCGCCGATTCCGGCGGCGACGGCGATCGTCGCGGTCGAGGCCGCGGTCGGGCCCGACGCGGTCACGGTTGCGATCCGGGGCGACGGCGGGCTGTCGCCGGGCGCGGTCCGCCGGGTCGAGCACTTTCGGCCCCGGCTGGTGCTGGACTTTCCGGGCGTCGCGGCCGAAGCCGCCCCCGCCACGCGCGTCGGCATCGACCCCGTCGACCTCGTGCGGGTCGACCGCCAATCCGTCGGGCTGACCCGCGTGGTTCTCGAGCTGTCGCGCTCCGCGCCGCATCGCGTCGAGGCCGGAGGACCCGGGTCGCGGACGCTCCGGGTGGTGTTTCCACGGCCGCCGGCATGGCCCGAGGCCCGGGTCGCGGCCCCCCCGGGCGCCCGTCCGGATCCGCGTCGTGGTGTCGCCGTCGGCGCCGCTGGCGGCGCTCGCGCCGGGGCCGCCCGGCCTGCCGGACAGCCGCTCGCCGTCGGGCGGACCTACGTCGGCGACCCGGTGTCGATGGACTTTCAGAACGCGGATCTCCGAGCCGTGCTCCGGGTGTTCGCCGAGATCAGCACCCTGAACATCGTCATCGATCCCAGCGTGCGGGGCGAGGTGAACGTCGCCCTCACCGAGGTGCCGTGGGACCAGGCGTTCGACGTCATCCTGCGGGCCAACGGGCTCGGGTACGAGATCGACGGCACGGTGGTGCGGATCGCCTCGATCGAACGGCTGCAGGAGGAGGTCGAGGCGCGGGCGATCCTGGCCCGGCGCGAGGCGGAGGCGGGCGAGCTCGCGGTCATCACGCGGACCCTGAGCCACGCCCGCGCGGACGATCTCGTGCCGCTGATCACCGGCACGTCGCTGTCGTCGCGCGGCGAGGTGTTCACCGACCCCCGAACCAACACCCTCATCGTCCGGGACCTCGAGGATCGGTTGCCGGCCCTCGACGACCTGCTGGACACGCTGGACCGGTCCGAGCCGCAGGTGGAGATCGAGGCGCGGGTGGTGCGGGTCGGCCACGACTCGGCTCGGGCCCTGGGGGTGCAATGGGGGCTCGGCGGCAGCCCCCGGGGGCGCGGCGGGGCAGAGGCGGCGGAAACAACCGGAAGCGAGGTCCGCGGCGGGCCGGACGGGCGCCTCGCGACCGGGGTCGACCTCGGCGCCGCGGCGCCGACCTCGACTCTCGGCGTCGCGCTCGGCCCGGTCGACGGCCTCATGGACCTCGACCTGACCCTGTCGGCGCTCGAGAGCCGGGGCGATCTGCAAATCATCTCCAGTCCGCGGGTCACGACCCAGAACAACGTCCAGGCCGAGATTCTCCAGGGCGACCAGATCCCGTACCAGACGGTCGCCAACAACACCGTCACCGTCGAGTTCAAGGAAGCGGCGCTGACCCTGCGCGTGACGCCGCAGATCACCGCCGCCGACACCGTCATCATGCAGGTCGAGGTCGAGAACTCCTTCGCGGACTTCGCGCGGGCCCTCGGGACCCCCCCGATTCCCTCCATCGTGACCCAGCGCGCGGCGACGACGGTGCAGGTCCGCGACGGCGAGACGGCGGTCATCGGCGGCATCCACGAGAACTCCCGCAGCGAACGGCGCAGCCGCACCCCGGGCCTGCATCGGGTTCCCGTGCTCGGATGGCTGTTCAGGAGCTCGAGCCGCAACGAGAGCACCGACGAGCTGATGATCTTCCTCACGCCCCGCATCGTGCGGTGACCGGGAGCCCGTCGCGAGACCCGGCGTTGCACGGCCGGTCGAATGCGGCGGGGGTCTTCACCACGGGCTCCCCGGGCCTGGCCCGCCAATCGTCGCCTTCGGCTCCGCCTGGCGCCCAACCAACCCTGCCAGGAGTCTGCACCGTTCTACGGCGCAGACTCCTGTGGCGCGGCCGCCGGTTGGGGTATCGTTCCCCACGAGAGGCGGCCGCGGCGGGCGGCCGCCCGCCGAGCGGGGGGCATCGTGGGGAAGGACGCTCGTTGGGCGCGCCGCAGGGGCCGTTTGTTCACGGTGCCGTCCGGGGCCGCGGAGGCCGCGTCGGGGCCGGGGCCCGACGATCCGCCCGACCTCCTGCTCGTCACCCACGCCGCCAACGTGTTCTACCTCACCGGGTTCCGGGGCAGCGCGGGCATGCTGCTCGCGGGCGCCGGCGAAGCCACCCTGATCGTCGACTCGCGCTACGTCACGGCGGCGCGGCGCGTGCTCGACGACGCTTCGACCCCCGGTGCGCCGGTCGTCCTCGCCGAGGTCGAGACGTCGTACGAGGAGACCCTCTGCGAGCTCCTGCGGGCGCGCGGGCGCTGCCGGGTCGGCGTCGAGGCCGAGCACATGACCCTCGCCCGGCACGCGTGGCTCGAGCAGGCCCTCGCCGGGTCCGGGGTCGAGCTGTGCCGGACCTCGGGGGTGGTCGAGGCGGGCCGGCTGGTGAAGGACGCGGGAGAGGTGGAGGTCCTGCGCCAAGGCGGGGCCCGCATCTCCGAGGTGATGGCCGAGATGCTGTCCGCCCTTCGGCCGGGCCGCCGCGAACGCGACGTGGCGGCGGACGTCGACTGGGCGATCCGCCGCGCCGGGTTCGAGGGCCCGGCCTTCGAGACCATCGTTGCAAGTGGACCCAACAGCGCCCTGCCGCACGCGCGGCCCGGGGACCGCGAGCTCGCGAGGGGCGACCTCGTGCTGCTCGACTTCGGCGGCGTGCACGACGGCTATTGCGTGGACCTGACGCGGGTGGCGAGCCTCGGCCCCCCGACCCCGCGCGCGGCGGTCCTGCACGACGCGGTGCGGGCGGCCCACGCGGCGGCGCTGGCCGCGATGGGGCCGGGCGTGCGGGCGGTCGAGGTGGACGGCGCGGCCCGGACCGTGCTGACCGACCGGGGACTGGGGGAGGCGTTCGGACACGGAACCGGCCACGGCCTGGGCATCGAGGTCCACGAGGCGCCGCGCATCGGCAAGCCGCGCGCGGCCGACGGCTCCGAGGAGACGCGGCTGGCGGCGGGGATGGTCGTCACCGTCGAGCCCGGGGTCTACGTGCCGGGGAAGGGGGGCGTGCGGCTGGAGGACGACGTCGTGGTGACGGAGACCGGCTGCGAGTTGCTGACGGATGTACCGACCGAGCTCGTTGTGGTCTAGGATTTCCTGTCATGGATGTCGAACGGATTGGCCCGGTGCTCGACCGCGTGCTCGGCCTGATGCGCGAGCACGAGCTGGCGGAGCTGGAGGTCGAGTCCCAGGACCTGCGAATCCGCGCGCGGAAGGCGGGCGCCGCCGGCGCGTCGGGCGAGGTCGCCGCCGTCACGACCGGCGCCGGGGCGGCGGCCTCGGCGACCCCCGCGCCGGCCGGCCGGGAGCCCGTCGCGACGGTCGTCGAGGCGCCCGTCGTGGGCACCTTCTATCGCGCCGGCGCCCCCGACGCGGCGCCCTTCGTGGATGTCGGCGACCGGGTGGAGCCGGGAGACGTTCTCTGCGTCATCGAGGCGATGAAGCTGATGA
Organism: Vicinamibacterales bacterium; assembly: GCA_965215105.1. GTDB lineage: Bacteria > Acidobacteriota > Vicinamibacteria > Vicinamibacterales > UBA8438 > JAJEEA01. Next base: position 1,201,383 of record OZ244051.1, on the reverse strand, counting down.
ACGACATCAAGGCGGAGTTCGCGGGCGAGATCGTGGAGGTCCTCGCGGAGAACGGCCAGGCGGTGGAGTACGGCCAGCCGCTGTTCACGCTCCTGCCGTCCGCCGATCGGCGGCCGTCCTGACATGTTCCGAAAGATCCTCGTCGCCAACCGGGGCGAGATCGCCCTGCGGGTGGTTGCCGCCTGCCGGGAGCTCGGCGTCCGCACCGTTGTCGCGCATTCGCAGGCCGACCGGGACGGCCTCCCCGCGCGCTTCGCCGACGAGACGGTCTGCATCGGGCCGGCGCCGAGCCGGCACAGCTACCTGAACCGCCTCGCCGTCCTCGCCGCGGCGGAGACGACCGGCGCCGACGCCGTCCACCCCGGCTACGGCTTCCTGTCGGAACGCGCGGACCTCGCCGAGGGGTGCGCGGCCGCCGGCGTCGCGTTCATCGGGCCGCCGCCCGACGTCCTGCGGCTGCTCGGCGACAAGGCCCGGGCCCGGCAGGCCATGGGGGCGGCGGGCCTGCCCCTCGTGCCCGGCACCGAGCCCGTCGAGGACGCGGTGGCGGCGGCGCGGGCCGCCCCGGAGGTCGGCTATCCGCTCCTCGTCAAGGCGGTCGGCGGCGGCGGCGGCCGCGGGATGCGGCTCGTCGAGGCCCCGGACCGGCTGCCCGAGGCGTTCCGCGCCGCCGTGAGCGAGGCCGAGGCGGCGTTCGGCGACCCCCGCGTCTATCTCGAGCGCTACCTCGGGGGCGCGCGGCACGTCGAGTTCCAGGTCCTCGCCGACGGGCACGGCCGCACCGTGCACCTCGGCGAGCGGGAGTGCTCGGTGCAGCGCCGGCAACAGAAGGTCGTCGAGGAGGCCCCGGCCCCCGGCCTCGAGGCGGGCGTGCGCGAGCGCGTCGGCGGCCTCGTCGCGGCGGCGGCGCGGTCCGTCGGCTACGTGAACGCGGGCACGTTCGAGTTCCTGATGGACGGGGACGGCCGGTTCTTCTTCATGGAGGTCAATCCCCGCATTCAGGTCGAGCACGGGATCAGCGAGGCGGTGACCGGGATCGACATCGTCAAGGCGCAGATCCGGATCGCCGCGGGAGAGCCGCTCGCGCTGGAGCAGGACGACGTCCGTCTCGCCGGGCATGCCGTCGAGTGCCGGGTGAACGCCGAGCATCCCGAGACGTTCACCCCCAGCCCCGGCGCGGTCCGGACCCTCGTGCTGCCCGGGGGGCCGGGCATCCGGGTAGAGACCGCGGCCCACGCCGACCACATGGTCTCGCCGTTCTACGACTCGCTGCTCGCGAAGGTGATCGCGCACGGGCGCGACCGCCCCGAGGCCGTGGCCCGCATGCGGCGGGCGCTCGGGATGATGGTGGTGGAAGGGATCGACACGAACCTCGCGCTGCACCTGCGCATCCTCGACGATCCCGATTTCCTCGCCGGCCGCCTGAGCACCGCGTTCCTGGACCGGTTTCTCGCCGACGGAGCGACGGCGGCGTGAGCGGGTGGCCCCGGCTCTACGCGATCGTCGACGCCGGCTCCGCGACCCGCGCCGGCCGGACGCCCGTCGATCTCGCCCGCGCGTACCTCGACGGGGGGGCGCGGCTCCTGCAGTTGCGGGCCCCCGGCGTCGACACCCGGACGCTGTTCGAATGGACTCGCGAGATCGTCGCCGTCGCGGCGGCGCGGGGCGCCCGCGTCGTCGTCAACGACCGTTGCGACGTGGCTCTCATGTCGGGAGCCGACGGCGTGCACGTCGGTCAGGACGACCTGCCCGCGACGGCCGCCCGGGAGTTGCTCGGGCCGGCCGCCGTCGTCGGCCTCTCCACCCACGACGCGCCGCAGCTCGAGGACGCTCTCGCGCAGCCGGTCAGCTATCTCGCGGTGGGCCCGGTGCGCGACACCCGGACGAAGGACACGGGATACGCGGCGGTCGGCCTGGAGGCGGTGCGGCGGGCCGCGCGCGCGGCCGGAGGGCGCCCGGTGGTCGCCATCGGCGGGATCACCCTGGAGACCGCGCCGGCCGTCGTCGCGGCGGGGGCGGATTTGGTCGCGGTCATCTCCGACCTGCTCGCCGGCGGCGACCCGGCGCGGCGGGTGCGGGCCTATCTCGACGTCCTCGGTGGCGAATAGTTCGCGGGCTTCTCCCAGGAGCCTGTTGTGAAGGGTGCCCGCTGTCTTTCGGCCGGCGAGGCATCCCGGGGGGCTGCGTTGTCCCCCGGTCGCCTGAGCCCGATACGTGCCTTGGTCGCGCCTTGCCGCGCGGGCGCCTCGGCGTCCGCACGCGCCCTCAGGGCGCGGCGCGGGGCTTCGCCACGGGGCCCCCGGACCCGCTGCCGTCGCGCCGGCCGGCCGACCCCATGGATGCCGGCGCGGTTCGGTGGCGCCGACTACCCGTGTTTCCCTCCCCGCAACCACGGTTTCCGCTCGAAGTAGCTGTCCATCAGGGTCCGGGTCTGGCCCGACAGCACCACGAGGGCCACCAGGTTCGGCAGGATCACGATCCCCAGGGCGATGTCCCCCAGGTCCCAGGCGGCGGCCGGGGCGAGCATCGCGCCGAGGAACACCATGCCCACGTAGACCAGCCGATAGGGCAGGATGGCGCGCGCGCCGAAGAGGTACGCGGCGCAGCGGTCGCCGTAGTAGCTCCACGCGATGGCGGTCGAGATGGCGAAGAGCACCACCGAGAACACCACGATGATCCCGCCCCAGTCGCCCAGGGGGCTGAGGCCGCGCCGGAAGCCGAGCTGGGTCAGCGGGGCGCCGCCCTCCGGCGCGTCGCCGTAGAGCACGGCGTACCCGGTCCCGTCGTCCGCGGTGGCGCTGCCGTCGCCCGGGTCGATGGTGCCGGTGAAGGGGACCGCCTGCGCCTCGTCGACGTAGAACCGCTCGACCGGCACGTCGTGCCACGCGAACGCCGCCTCTCCCGCCGCGATCTCCTGGCGGCCCTCGACGACGCGGATGGCGGCCGGCGGGTCGGCTTCCCGCAGCGCGCCGTCGGGCTCGGTCACCACGTAGGTCAGGTCGCCCCCGGCCAGGGTGAACGCGGACGGCACGCGATCGGTGTGCACCCCGGTGATGATGATCACCAGGCACGTCATGGTGACGATGACGATGGTGTCGATGAACGGCTCGACCAGCCCCACCACGCCCTCCGACACCGGCTCCTCGGTCTTGGCGGCGGCGTGGGCGATGGGCGCCGACCCCTGTCCCGCCTCGTTCGAGAACAGCCCGCGGTTGACCCCCCAGTTGAGGGTCACGAGGAGGACGCCGATGCCCGTGCCCGCCACCCCCGCGGTCGGGTTGAACGCCTCGCGCAGGATCAGGGCGAACGTGGGCAGCACCGCGCCGGCGTTCATCACGATGATGAGGAGGGCGGCGAAGACGTAGATGCTCGCCATCAGGGGGGCGAGAATCGCGGTCACCCTCCCGATGCGGGTGATGCCGCCGAGGATGACCGCGGCCACCGCCGCCGCCGCGAGCAGGCCGGTCACGACGTTGGGGGTGCCGAAGTTCGACTCGAGGGTGTCGGCCAGGGTGTTCGCCTGCACCGCGTTGCCGGTGATGAACGCGGTGAAGCCGAGGGCGATCGCGAAGAACACCGCCATCCACCGCCAGCCCTCGCCCATGCCCCGTTCGATGTAGTACATCGGGCCCCCGGCCACCGTGCCCTCGTGCTTCTGGGCCTCGGGGTGCACGTCGCGGTAGCGCTGGGCCAGGGTCACCTCCGAGAACTTCGTGGCCGCCCCGAGCAGGGCCGTCATCCACATCCAGAACAGCGCCCCCGGGCCGCCGTAGTGGATGGCCCACGCCGCCCCCGCGATGTTGCCGATGCCCACCGTGGCCGACAGGGCGGTGGTGAGGGCCTGGAAGTGCGACAAGTCCCCCGGGTCGTCGGGGTCGTCGTAGCGCCCCGCGGTCACGGCGAACCCGTGGCCGAGGCGCCGAAGCTGGACGAACCCCAGCCGGACCGTGAGAAAGCCGCCGACCCCCAGCAGGGCGATGACCTTGAGGGGCACGACCTGGTCGCCGACGGGGATGCCGAAGCTGTCGACGTAGAACTTGACGGTCCCGATGAGCTGCTCGAGGGTTTCCATGCCTGCGTTCCCATCCCGTCCCGGTCGGCGGGGGACGGCCGGCCTGTCGCCGGTGTCGGGGCGACAGTATATAGAAGTGGGGGAGAGGCATGGGTGCGGTCAACGGCCTGCGCTCGGGCGGGCGGTCCGAACCGGTACCACGGGATCGGCCGCTCCGCCGTCCGCCAGGTCTTCTCGGAGCCTCGCGGGTCGCGTGCAACGCGGAGCTCCACCAGGGGCTCCTGAGGGGGTCGGCGGGGTGATCGGACCGCTCCTGCTAACATGCATCCGCAAATCCCCCGGCCGGGGGCGCGATGGGCGGGCGAGTGCATCTGGAGAGGAGTCGGATGGCGTTGGCGAAGCGGCTCGACGGGAAAGTGGTGGCGGAGGAGATTCGGGAATCGCTCAAGCCGCGCGTGGCGCGTTTCTCGACGGCGGCGGGGCGTCCGCCGGGGTTGGGGATCCTCCTCGCGGGCGACGACGGCGGGTCGGAGATCTACGTGCGATACAAGGTCCGGGCCTGCGAGGAGCTCGGCATCCGCGCCGATCTCCAGCGCCTGCCGGTCGACGCGGCCCTCGACGAGGTGATGGCGATCGTGGCGCGGTTCAACGCCGCCGACCATGTCGACGGCGTGCTCGTGCAGTCCCCGCTGCCGCCGGGCATGGGGGCCGACGCCGAGCAGCAGGTCTTCGACGCCATCGATCCCGCCAAGGACGTCGACGGGTTCAACCCCGTCAACGTCGGCCGGCTGGTGCAGAACCGGCCGGCCCTCGCGCCGGGCACGCCTTCCGGCATCATCGAGCTGCTCGAGCGGAACGGCATCCCCATCGGGGGGCGCCGCGCCGTCGTCATCGGCCGCAGCGACATCGTCGGCAAGCCCATGGCCGCCTTGCTGCTGCACCGGCACGCGACGGTGACCATCTGTCATTCGCGGACCCGCGACCTGCCGGCGGTGGCGTCTTCGGCGGACATCCTGGTGGCGGCCATCGGTCGGCCGGGCTTCGTGACCGCGGACTTCGTGAAGCCGGGCGCCACCGTGATCGACGTGGGCACCTCGCGAATGACCGACCGGGACCGCGTCGCGGCGCTGTTCGGGCCGGACTCCCCGCGCCTCGAGGTGCTCGAACGGCGGGGCGAGACCGTCGTCGGCGACGTGCACCCCGAAGTCTCTTCGGTCGCCGGGGCGTTGACGCCGGTCCCTGGCGGGGTGGGGCCGCTCACCATCGCGATGCTGCTGTCGAACACCGTCCGCGCGGCGGAAGCCAGGCGCTGAGGCGACGCGGACTCCGAACCGTGGCCCGGAGTCTGCGCCGTAGTAACGGTGCAGACTCCGGGGAGGGTTGGTTGGGCGCCAAGCGACGATTGGCGGGCTTGGCCGATGGTGGCCACGGCGCAAGTCCGAACGTTTCAGGAGCCCAAGGCGCTTACGGGCGTGCGGGTCGTTGCGGGCAGGGGCCGGAGCAAACCGGGCGGCGGTGCAACGGGCTCGTCCAGGGGCCGGGCGAATCGCGCGAGATCATCCACGTTCAGTCGGGTGGATGCTCCCCAAGTGCGGCATCGGGCAGGCGCGCGTCCGGACGTAGCGTCTGGAGCAGCCGCGGCAACTCCTCCACGGCGTACAACGGCAACGAGAGGATGCGTGCGTCCACGTCGTGCGTTCCCGCCGCGGTGCGGATGGCATGACGGACCGTTTGCACACTGGGCGGGTTGGCGTCGAATCGCACCGCGATCGCCGGCCGCTTCTCGTGGACGAACTGGAGGAGCGACTTCAGCGAGCCGCTGCGCCCGGCCTTGACCTCGATCGGCACGATCCAGTTCCGGTGCGAGACGACGTAGTCGATTTCGGCGTTGCCCCGCCGCGCGTGCCGCAGCCAGTAGTGGAGCTCCGGCGGCCGATCGCCGCCGCTCAGCGAAGCCAGTTGCTGCCCCACGTACTGCTCGGCCACCCCTCCTTCGTTCACGAGCCGCGTATCGTCCAGCGCCTCGATGTCCGTCAGGTCCAGGCCGCAAAGGTGGTTCATGAGCCCCACGTCCATGAACAACAGCTTGCCGGCGTGGTTGCCGGCGTCGGCGCCGAGCGGCAGCCCCGAGCAGTGGCTGTGCGAGACACGGTGGCATACGCGCGCCTTGACCAGCAGGTCGATCGCGTCGCTGACTTCCGCCGCGCGCGCATCCGGGTCGAGCCGGCGGTAGCCCACTGGATGCCCAACCGACCGGGGTACGAGGCGGAAGAGCCGTTGGAGACGGGCGAGCGGCGTCCGCCGCGCATACTTGGCGAAGTCGTCCTCATAGGTCGACGCGATAGAACGGTGGACAGCCGACACTTCTATCGGGGATCCGGACTCGCTGTACGCCAGCACCGCCTCGGGCAATCCGCCGACCAGGAGGTACTCGCGAAGCCGCCGGCCGAGTCGACGGTGGGCGGCCTCGGTCGGCGGCGTGTCCAGGGCCAAGTCGTCGACAGGCCCGACGGCCGACGGGTCGACCGCGGCCAGGAACTCGCGAAACGTCAGCGGCCCCAGATGCAGGTACTGAATGCGCCCTACCGGCATGGAGAATCCGTGCTCGGCGAGGGTGAACTCGAGCAGCGACCCCGCCGCCACCACCGGCAGGTCCGGCCGGTCCTCGTACAGATAGCGCAGGGCGGGCAGGGCATGGGGTGTCGACTGCACCTCGTCCAGAAACAGGACTGCCCGGTCCAGTCGGGTCCCCCCGAGCGTCTCCAGCTCGCGCAGGATGCGGCCGGTGTCCAGGCTCTCGAACACGCCGTCGAGGTAGAGATGGCGCTCCAGGTTCACCTCGCAGAGGGCCAGGCCGGCTGCCGCCGCGAACCGGCGAACCAGGGTCGTCTTCCCGACCTGCCGCGCCCCGCGCAGCACCAGCGGCTTCCGGCGGCGGGCCGTCAGCCAGCGCTGCAGGGTGTCTTCGGCGAGCCTCTTCATGGCAGATACACCCTGAAAATATCACGTTAGATGATCGAATACACGTCTGTATGGGGGTTGAGCAGGCGCCATGGGGGCCCACGGGTCCCGGCCGCCTCGTCGATTCCCCGAGCGACTTCAAGCGCGGCACCCGCCGGCGAGATCGCAACGGCGACACCGGGCACGGGCGCAAGCTGCCGCCTTCCGAGGTCAGGGTGCTGGAGCAGAGCCGGATCCCACGCGTGAACGACGGCACGGTCGCGAGCTGCCGCCTTCCGAGGTCAGGGAAGCAGATCGTCGACGACGATCCGTGCGTCGGGACGAGCGAGAGGCGCGACGCTGTCGCCGGCTGCATGCTTGGTGACGTTGCGGTAGCCGTCCTCAGCCGGATCGCGGTAGACCTCGAGACGGGCATCGGGGAGGGCGAGGATCCAGTACTCGGGAATCCCGCACCGCGCGTACAGGCGCTGCTTGACGGTCCGGTCGTACCGCAGTGATTCGTTCGAGACCTCGACGACCAACACCGCCGACGCTGGATGGGCGTCCCGGTAGTCGCGGATGGTGCCGGTCACAACGGCCACGTCCGGCTCGGGCTCCGAGTAGTCGTCGGCCGCCAAGGGGTGCTGTATCCGTACGTGGAACCCGGCGCCGAACACTTGTCGCAGGCACTCGGCCACGAGGTCCATGCCGGTCGTGTGGCCGACTCCCTCCGGTGTCATGGCGTTCAGGTCTCCGTCGACGAGCTCCAGCTTGGCGTCCGGCTCGAACGCGCCGGCTTCTACGGCGCGGTCGTACTCGACGCGGCTCAGGCGATAGTGGCAGATGGATGTGTCGGGCACCTGGACCTCATGGCAGCGTCTCCATGGTAGCCGGGAACCGCCACCATGCGACAGCGCCTTGGATTCGGCCGCGCGTCTTCCGTCTGGTCGAGCGACTGGACCAAGGCGGACGTGCGCTCACTGCGCCGCCCTGAGAATCCGGTTCACTTCGGACGAGTTGGTGAGCAGGAAGTACTGGTTCACGATGCCGAACGCCCTCGCGAACGCCGTCAGCGACGTGGTCTCGCCCTTGCCCAGCTCGACCCAGAAGCGGCACGAGCGGCCGTAGGTGTCGTCGGCGTTCCCGTACGCGTGGATGCCGCGGGCGTAGCGGGACAGGTCGTCTTCCTGCATCGGGCTGTGCGCGATGGCGTCGTCGAGCCGCGGGATGTCCTGCACGTCCGCCCCCACCGGCCACAGACGGGTGAGGCGGTATCCCGAATCCACGACGATCCGCAGCAGCGGCACCGGTGCGGTCCGCGAGCCGGTCCGCGTGCCGAGGCAGGGGAAGCTCCCGAGCCGGCGCTCGACCTCGCGCTGCTCGGCCTCCTCGAGGCGCGCCGTGAGGTCGGCTTCCTGCGCCTCGGCCTCCTCGAGGCGCGCCGCGAGGTCAGCGTTGCGTTTCTGCGCTGCCGCCAGTTCGTCTTTCAGTGTCTCGGCCTCCTCGAGGCGCGCCGCGAGGTCAGCGTTGCGTTCCCGTGCCGCCGCCAGTTCAGTTTCCTCGTCGCTGGGCGCGTCGACGCCGGCCACGCCGGCCGCGATCGCGAGGCCGAGCACGGCCAGAACGGTCATCAAGTCGGCGAACGCCGGCCACGCGGTCAGGGCGGTGCGCGATCGTCTCATGCTCGGTCGTCTCTCTTCGTTTCGGTCCGAACGTTCGGTCCGCCGGGAGGATCGCCCGGGCTATGACGGCGGCCGATCTCCTCCGACTTCTGCATGCGGTCTGCACACTCGGCAGCCGGAGGGACTGCTGCAGGTGGTTCACCGGCGGCCGATCCGCCCGACTTCATCGCAGTTCGAACGTTCGGCCGTCGGGAGGGTCGCCGCCGGTCCCGTGCCGTCTCAATCGGTGGAACAGCCGGCGGAAGAACCCCCGGAGCCCTCCCGGGGCCGACCGGTCGGCCCGCGCGGCGGCCTGCCGCAGCGCGGTCACGACGTCCTGCAACTGGCCCTGCAGGGGCTCGAAGCTGTCCGCGGCGCCGTCCCGGAACGCCTGGGTCAGCGACGCCTGGAAGCTCTCGGTGAGTTCTACCACCTTCTCCAGGTGGTCGGCCGCCGTCTTGAGCCGTTCAATCGATTGCTGGAGCTTCTCGTCGGCGGTGGACAGACTGGCCGCGAACGTCCCGGCGTGCTCGGGCAGTGTCTGCAGCGCTTCCTCGACGCCGCGGGTGACACGCTGCAGCATGGACAGCAGGGGCTCGCCGACGCGCCGGTGGACCTCCTCGGCCGACTCGCCGGCCACGCGGCTCGTTTCGTTCAGCAAACGGTTCTGCAGTTCCCGTGTCGAGGCTTCGATCTGCTCGGCGAGGGTCCGGTTGCCTTTCCGCATCTCCTGCGTGAGGTCCGCAACGTGCTGTTGGGCCCCGATGCTGAACTCCCGGCCCAGGCGGCCGGCTATCTGTTCGACCTCGCGCGTGAACGCGGCGGGCAGGCCCTCGACGATGGCGGCGATCTCCGCCGCGCCCTTCTGAATCAGCTCGACGGATTCGCGCCACGCGGTCTGTTGCTGCTCGGAGGCCTCGCGGCGCCCGCGCTCCCACCGTTGGAGCGCCTGCCGCGTGCGGCCCAGAATCGCCCGCTGCTCGTCGAGCACCTGCCGGACCGTCCCGATGAACGCGTCCTGGTCGCGGCGCATCTCGTGCGCCCACGTCGCGCGGGCCTCGCCGAGGGTCCGTCCGAGTTCACCGGGCACAGCGCGCAGCTCGGCCGTCGCGGTGCTCAGCAGCTCGGCCACCGGCGCGAGCCGCTCGGCGGCGGCGGTCAGGCCGCCCACGCCCTGCTCGAGGCTGGACGCCCCCTCGATCATCAACTGCGACTGCTCGGCGGCCGAATCGGCCATGTGTTGGACGCTGCGGTCCAGTCGCGCGAACGCTTCCGGGAAGCTCCGCACCGCCTGGCGGAACGCCTCGCCCAACTGGTCCCGGACCGCGTCCGCGAAGCTGCCCTGGGGGGCGTTCTCTTCGCTGCAGTTCCGAAGCGCCTGCCGGAAGTCGTTCAGCGCCTGTTCGAAGCGGCGGTCCGAGAGCCGGAAGAGCCCGAGGGTGATCAGCAGGTTGTTCAGCACGCCGGTGAGGCTGGCGAGGAGGGCGGGTGCGAAGGCGGTCAGCACGCCGAGCTCGAAGGTGGACAATCCCCAGAGCCGGTACGCGAGAGCGGCCATGGTGCCGCCGATGCCGACGACGAGAGCCGCCGTCGCCCACACCCGCATGCGGTCGACCCGGCGCTCGTGCACCCGGTCGGCCTCGTCCATGTAGCGCACCCAGTCGGGGCCGTCACCCCGTTTCGCCCGACTCTGGATGTCCTGCTTGAAGGTCTTCCACAGGCGGTCGAGCTCCTCCGACTCGTCCCCACGCGCGAGAACGCTGCAGCGCCAGAGGATGTAGACCTGTACCGCGAGCACGAGGACGACGACGGGATCGAAGAACGCCATCACCGACCCGGGAAGCGGAGGAGGGCCGGGGTCTCCAGCCGGTAGCGGTCCGGGTTGATGCGGACCGCTTCGACGAAGCCCTGCAGTTGCAGCGTTCGGCCGACCTCGCCGGTCTCCGTGGACCAGTCGCTGCGCCAGTCGACGGCGTCATCGTTCGCGACCGTGCCGGTGGCCTCGATAAGCAGATCCAGTCCGGCGCCAGCGGGCGGGCCGCAACGGACTGCGGAGCAGGCGAAGTCGAAGGCCAGCCGCGTCCCGTCGATACGGGCGTCGGCGGCGGGCGGCACCGTCGGCGCCGCTGGCGCCGCGGCCGCGTCGCTGGGGTCCCGTCCCCGTCCCCGTCCCCGTCCCCGGAGTCGTCCCCGTCTCCGGTCTCCGCCTCTGCGACCAGCGCCGCACCGCTCTCGGCCGCCGGGGTCACGACCCACGTCGCGCGGGCGGTGGTCGGTTGGAACCCGTCCTCGACCTCGCAGAACAGCGTGACGGTGTCGTCCCGGACGCAGCAGTACTGCTGCCGTTCGTTGCCGAACAGGGCGTACTGCGGCCCCGGCTCGCCATCGCCGCGGGCGCCGGCTCGGCAGACGACCGCGGCGTCGTGGCCGTTCGCGGCGCGGGTCAGCAGCTCCCACTGCGTCTCGATGGGGGCGTCGCGCCCGCGGTTCAGCTCGTCCACGGTGGCCTGCAGCGATTCCATGACCGAGAGGACGCGGTCAGCGCCGCGGCCGAGCACGAGCACGTAGACCGGAATCTGCCGGACGGTCTCGAGGGCGACCCAGCGCCGCCGCTGCTCGTCGAACCGGCAGCCGAGGGGGGCGCGGGCCGCACACCCGCGAACCCGCACGCCCCAGTAGTCGGCCTTCAGGCCGAACAGGCCGACGTGGAACGCGCCGGTTCGTACGTCCGCGGATTCCAGCCACGCGCGGAGGGCGCCGAACAGGGTCAGGGGGCCGGTGACGTCACCGGTCGCCATCAGGTCCGAGACGAGGGCGGCGGCCTCAGCGCGGCCGCTGCGGAAGTCGCCGAGCATACGTTCCATCGACAGGTCGAGTTCGGTGGACCGTCCGTCGAAGACGCTGCGTTCGATCTGCGGACGCGCGCCGAGATTATGCAGTTCGTGGCCGACGCCCACCCACCGGACAGGCGCATCGGCGCTGCCGAACACCCGCGCCATGTGCTGCGCCGCGTTCTGGGCGATGAACTGGAACACCGAGAGGTCTCCCGCGCCGCCGGGCGGCAGGTAGCCGGCCATGGGGGAGGAGACGTCGAGGTGTATCTCGACCCGCTCCGGATCTCCCGGCGGGCTGGCCGCCCCCGTCGCCGGCTCGTCCCACGCCGGCGCCGCCGTGGCCGCCAGGGGCGGCAGGTTCTCGACGCGGGTGACGCCATCGCCGCAGGCCCGCGGATCGGGACACCCCGCCCCGCCGCCGCACGCGGCGGAGGTGATCGCCAGACCCGTCAGCAGCAGGGCGAGGCGGGCGCTCCGTGACGGTGCATGCATGGGTTTCCTTTCCGGCCGTTCTTCGGGCTTTCCGACTCGCTGCTGTAGTCCCCGAGGCTACACGGAGCACTCGGCAGCCAGAACACGTCGCGCTCCCCAAAGAGTTTTTGCAAGCGGCTCGGACTGCGACGGCGGCGGTGGTCAGCCTGCGCGCCGGTCAGGCGACCACGCCCTTGCCGACCACCTCGAATCCGCCCTCTGTCCAGCGTCCTTCGCCGACCCGAATCACCCGCTGCGTGCGACCGGTCAGGGCTCCGCCGCTGCTGTCGTCGAACCAGTCCGCGACCGCCCGCGGTGATTTAGCGAAACTGGGAAGCACGTAGAACTGTGGATGCCGAGACCGCGCTTCCACGAGCAGCATGTTGCTGCCGGCGCCGACGCGGTCGCCGTCGCTGACGTTCGCCGCGAGCCTCCGTTGATCCAGCACCGTCTGGAGGCCGTGCGGGTTGAAGTGACCGTCGCCGTCTCGCCTGTAGCTGTCCCAGGCGGCGATCAGGTCGCCTGGTTGCGGTGTTTCCGGGGGCGGCGGTTCTTCGACCGGGCGTGCGGGCGCCGTTGCAGCCGTCACCGCGGCGCGCGGTTCGGGCGGCGCTTCGGGTTCGGGCTCGGGCGCGTCTTCGGAGGCCGGCGCGGTGCTGTGGGCCGGCGTCGGATCGCCGCCGCCGGGGTTCGGCGCGGCGCTGATCCGGCCGTCCGGGCGGTCATCGGATGCGGCCCCGCGCAACCGGGCGGCGTCGGGCTCGGTGTCGCCCTCGCCGGCCGGGCCTGCGGGAGGGACCGACGCCGGCGCAGGAACCCGGGCCGGGCTGCTGCAGCTGGGCGCCGCGTGCGGGCGGCGCGGTTCGGGCGCCTGCGCATCGCGCAGAACGCCGGTCCGCTCGATCAGCGCGAAGACCGTTCCGACCGACGCCAGTATCGTCCCCAGCACGGCCACGGCGGCCAGCGCGAGGTTCCTCGCAGCGGTCGGGCGGTCCGCTGCTGTCCACGTCGCGGGCAGCATGTCGAGTTCCGCTCCCAGATAGACGCCGGTCCCGGCGAGCAGGCAAACGACACCGGCGCCCAGGCCGCCGATCGCGACCCGTCGGGCGCGCCGGCCGGGGTTTCCGTCGAGGCCGACCGACATCACTCGCCTTTCACGAAGCGTTTCGACTCGAACGCCTTCTCCCATACGAGAGCGGCTATCGGCGCGCGATAGTGGACCCCGCTCGTGTCCCCAAGCTCTTCGAGCGCCCGGTTGATGTCCTTCTTGAGGGCCGGCTCCAGATCATCCAGCTCCAGGCGTGGGCCGGCGGCTTCCGGGTGACTCAGCGCGAACGGCGGCTCGATGTTGCGGAACTCCACCTTGGCGCCGGCGCCTCCGGTTTTCACCGGCAGCCGGTCGAACCAGCGGATCACGGGTTCGGCGTCGTGTCCCGCCGCCCGCGGGGTCAGGACGTCGAGATGGACGAGGGCATGCGAATAGGCCCGGACATCTTCGTGGCGCTGCGCCAATCCGGTGACTCGCCGGATCGGTGCGGCCTTGGGGTTCGTCTCGTGGGAGTCTTCCGCCGAACAGGCCGGCGCGTCGACGGCCGGCCCGCCGCCCCCGGCCCCGGGTTCTCTCCACAGCCCCTGCTGCCGCCATCGGTTCTCCAAGCCGCGCCAGGCGTCGCGGTCGCCGGTCCGATCCCGCCACAGTTCGCCGGCCCGCGCCGCGACGACGGCGGCGACCTTCTCTTCGATCTCGGCGTAGTTCGCGCTGCCGTGCCACAGCCGCCAGCCGTTGCCCCGAAGCTGCACCAGGACCCGGAGCTTGTCGCGGTCGCCGGGACGCTTCTCCAGCACCCGGTCATACCAGTGGCGAACGAGATAGGCGACGAGACTGCGGGCCATGTACTCGACGATCAGTCGGAAATAGCGTTCGATCAGCGCACGCGCCGCCTTCGCCGCCCCAGGCCGGGCGAAACCCTTCACCTCCAGGCCGTCGTGGCGCTCGGCCTCGTTTCCACCTCCGAAGAGCGCCGCGCATCCCTTCGAGCGCATCCACGCGCGCAACTGCGTCTGGGCCTCTTCAGGCGGGCTCGCCCAGCCCGGCGGCAGGAACCGGTCGGGGTGCTCGGCCATCGTGCGCAGCAGCTCGTTGCCGCCGAGCTTCGCGCTGTCCGCCACTTCTTCGAAGTCGACGCCACCGCCGCCATAGGCCGAGATGAACAGATCGAGCGTGCCGCCGCCGAGGTCGCCCACCAGGCAGACCTCTCCGAAGACCTCCGTGCCCCCCTTGGCCGCACTCGACTCGTTGTAGATCCCGATGCCGTCGGTGAGTTCGAGCTTGCACCCGAGGCTGCGCGTGCCGCTCTCCATCACTTGCCGCAGCGTGTGTTCGTAGCCCTGCACCTGCTCGGGCGAGTCCCGGAGCGGGTACGTGAAGGTGAACTCGACTCGCTTCGGGAGCTTGCGCAGCCGCCGCCAGACGACGTCGGCCAGGACCAGTTCGATCGCCATGCCCAGATAGATCTCGCGCAGCATGGGTTCGCGATCCCGAAAGGCCGCGGACGACGCCTTCCACTTGAAGTCGGACAGGAGGTGGGCGGCGAGGTCCTTCCGCTGCATGTGCATGTACGGGATGACGCAGTCGCGGCCGGGCTGCCATGGCGACGGGTCGTCGCTCAGGCTCGCCAGCGGGCGAATGGTCAGCAATTCCGAGGGGATCAGCCCCGCGGCCTGCCGCGGGACCGGCTCATCGGTATAGGTCGGCGACCAGATGCCGCGCGCCTGCAGGCCGTCGTCGTCGAACGTGCCCTTCACGTGCGACCAATTCTCGCTGACGTGCAGCGTGAGCGGATCGTGCGGGGAGGCCAGCTCGGGCGGGAGTTCGACGAGATGCTCCTTGCCGTCCGTCTTCACCGCGGCGACGGTATGCGACGTCCCGAAGTCCAGTCCCACCTTGACGTCCGCCTGCCGCCGGCCCAGGGAATCGAGGGCGATCAGGTAGAGTCCCAGCTCCTGGCCCGATTCCGGGTTCTCCAGGCTGAACGCCAGCGGGGGGCCGCCGGTGTGCGCGCGCCGGTCGCCGGCCGTGAAGCGGATCGGGTGCGCGCCGTCCCGCGCGGGGGCCGCGCACCGCCGGACCCGGTCGTCGTCGGGATCGAACCACAGCGTGCTCAGGTGCAGCCGGGAGTCCGAACAGTGCTCGTAGACGTAGTAGGCGCGCCAGTGCGGGGCCTCCCTGGAGCGGAACCGGGGCCAGACCATCCAGTGCGCCCGGTGGTGTTCGTCGTCGGACCGCGGCACCGGCAGCGTGATCGGAAGCACGTCGCTGCGGCCGGCCAGACGGAGATGCCATGTCGCCTTCGCCGACTGCCGGGGGCGGCCGGCGGCGATTTCGTCACCGGATGACGGCGCCGCGTCGGAGTACCCACGCTTGAACTGATCGAAACGCTGCCGGCCCCTTTTGATGGCGTCGCCAACCGCCGAGATCCCGACCCGGACATTTCGCCCCAAGCGCTCGTAGTGCTCCGCGGGTGGGGGCTCGTGTGCCGTTTGCCCGCGGGGTCCCTGGTCGATGGACGGTGGGGCCGTGCGAACCTGCTCGCCGCGCTCGAGCAGATCGATGACGCGCCGGCCGTCATCGGTCTCCAGCAGGCCCAGGTAGTCGGCCCGCAACGGGTAGTCGGGGTACAGCACCCGTCCGGGCCGGGTCGACGACCCGCGAACCGGTTCCTGCCGCATCGGGGTGCAGTCCCGGACCATGATGTCGTCGCGGTCGAGGAGAACGACGTTCTCGAGAATGGCGGCCGCCTGGTGATCCGCGGTCAGGACGGCCAACTTGCGCTCGTCGCCCCTCACGCCGAAGGCGGCGATGTCTCCCCGGATCTGCAGGTGGTCGAGATGTTCGCGCCAGAACGCCCGCGTGGACTCCTGGTGATCGGGCAGGGTGAACTCGACCTTCTCGAAGGCCACCCCGGCATCCGTCGTCGCCGACTCGAGTGCGGACGCCAGCGCCTCGGGGAGCTCTTCTTCGCCCATCAGCGGCGTGTCCCCGTCGGGCCACCAGCGGTCCGGCGTCGGCAGCGCGATGGTGACGGGAGCGGCCTCGGCGTCCGCGCCCCATTTCACCGAGAGGCTGATGCCCCTGCCGAACGTCGCGGGACCCTGAGCGGGGTGGTCCGCGAACACCTGCGCAGCCCATGGCGGCGCCGCGTCGCCGCGCCGCCGCTTCTCGCGATCGATCCAGGTGCGGATCTGCCGCACCGCGAGGCCGGCGGGTCTCCACTCGCCCATCTCCTCGGTTCGCCAGTCGCGAGGCCGCTCCGAGCCGGTCAGCGTCTGCCACAGCGCGCCCCAGGCGAGCTCGCGCCTCTCGTCTCTCTCGATCGGCGTCGGGCAGAAGAGCGTGAGCGGGGAGTTGAATCCCAGCGCGACGTCGCCGTCACGGTGCTCGTGGACTCTCGTGGACGATGGCGACCCGTGCCAGCTCCGGCAGTCGGGTCTTGCGGTACTCGTCCACGAGGTGATCGAGCGACAGCAGTGGCGGCTCGTGTCGCGGCGAGACGTCGTGCAGGGTCAGCCTGCCCATCACCACGCCGGCCAGCAGCATCTCCAGTTGCCGACGCTCGGTCGGGTGCTCGTGCTCGATGGCGTAGCGGAAGTGGTCGGCCGCGGCCATCGGGTCGGGCCAGCCGTTCTGGGCGATGTCCGCCTGGCGGACGAATCCCTGAACCGTGCCCAGGATGTTCTGGTCGAGAACCTGCGTCAACCGGCCCGGCTTCTCGGCCGCGACCTTGAGGCTGTCGTGGCCCACGGGCGGCGGCCAGTACCCGCCGCGGGCCGCGGGCGTCGGCGGGACGACCAGAGTGGCGGAGCCCTCCCCGCGGGAGAACTCGCGGATCCAGTCGGCCGTCCACTGCAGGAGCGCCAGCGCCGTGGCATCCTCGGCGGCGACGTCGGTCCGGTCCGCCGGCTCGAGCCGGTGTTTCGGTGTCGCCAGTCGTTCACGTGACAGGGCTTCGCGAGTCAGGGAAAGGTCGGGTTGCGGATCTGCGCCCAGGACTTCCTTCATCCAGTCGATGTGTCCGCGGCAGTCGGCGACCAGCCCGTGCAGTGCCTTGCCGACCCGCTCCGGAACGGCCAGACGTCCCGTCTCCTTGTAGATGGCGGGGGCCACACGGAACAGGCCGCCCTTCTGCGCTGTCGACAACGCCCTTGCGAACCCGTCGAGCACGTCGGCGAGCGTCGCCGCCTGGTTCGCGAGGCTCTGGACCGTGTCGTTCCCCGAGCCGCCCGGAAGGCGGTTGCGGCCGCCGAGCCGGGTCGGGTCCTCGGCGCCCATCTGGTAGAGGCCGGGTGAACAGGGCCGGCGGTCGAGGAAGTGGTGCAGACCGCACAGGGCGGCGACCCCGTGGACGAAAGACTCGCGGATCGGCTGCTGCGTGTCCGACGTATAGCGACGGACCTTGATGGCGGTGTGGGGCACGCCGACCGGCACCGTGGCCGCGTGACGCGCCAGGCTCCGGCCGTAGTAGGCGAACGCGGAATTGGCGTTATGCACCATGGAGCGGTCGCGGAGCTGCGCCTTCTCCAGGGTGCCCTCATCGAGGCCCTTCTGCTCGAATCGGAACCAGTTGAGCACCATGATGGCCATCACGTCGTCGCCGGCGGCGGCGAACCGTTGCGCCAGCGTCGGCGCCACCGAGGCCCCGGTGCCCCCGACGGCGGAGCCGACCACCGCCACCCGACCCCGCGTGGTCAGCAGCTCGTGGTAGGCGCCGTCGTGGTTCGTGCCGACGCCGCTCGATTTGGTGTCGAGCTCCTTGAGGCGGAACAGCAGCGACCCGACGGCGGGAGAACCCATCATGCCGTGCGAGAAGCGGATATCCCGCTGCGCTCGTGACGTGAGGAGGTCGAGGTACGGCGAGTCGGCGAAGCGCTGGTCGAGGCTGTCGAAGGGCGGGTTGAACCACGTGCGATCCCGGCCCACGGGCAGGGGAGTGACGATCTTCAGCTCAGGCGGATCGGAGCGTCCGATCGCCGCCCGCCAGTCGTGCCGGCCCGGGTGCGAGGCGACCAGCCGGCGGGTGAGCTGCCACGCGGTGTCTTCGCGGTCGCCGTCGCCGGAATCCTGATCCACGAGATAGACGGTGGGGAACGCGAGGGCCTTGTCGTCCGCGTCGCGGAAGAACCCGAGCGGCTGGCCGAGCGTGTGCAGCCGCAGCAGGGCCAGCGCCACGTGGGCGCCGGTGCCGCCGCACACGACGAGCGTGTTGTTCTCCACCGTCTAGCGCCTCCTGTTGTACGACCAGCTCGCACCGAACAGTCCGAGTCCGCACAGGGCCGCCGCGATCGCGAGACCCAGCCACGTGAACCACAGGTTCGCGGTCCGCTGTTCAGGAGCGCAGCCGTCCGCGCCGCTCAGGAAGACGGAGAGCACCAGTCCCGAGGCGAGGAAGACGCCCAGGAATACCCACGCCAGCACGCCGACCGGCGGCGCGTCGGGGGACTCCCGCAGGTCCCAGTCTTCGAGGCGTCGCTTGCGCGTCCACCAGACGGCGCCGGCTGCGACGACCCCGGGGGTGGCGGCAAAGAGCAGCAGCGTCATCTCGCGACCGGGCGTGTTGCACCAGTCGTCGAATGCGCGGTCACCGCCGCAGGCTGCCGTTGCGCCCAGCAGCAAGGGCAGGAACACCCGGCGGTCCAACATGCGTGAACGAGGCGTCATCGGTGTACCGTTTGCCTGAGCAATCTCGACCGGGGCTGTTGACCACCGACAGGGCGGGCGGTGCAGCCGACCCGCACAACGCGACTTGTGGGTTGTGTGCGACCATCGCATGCTATCACTATCACGTGCGGCCTTCTGGAGGGTACCACGACATGGTTGTCGACCGCCAAGAGCCGGCGCGCTGCACGGCGCTGGGCCCGCTAGAGGCGCCAGGCCGGCTCCGCTTCATGACGTCGGGGTAGTGGCGCGCCGGTCATGACGGTTTGGGCGAGCCTCGGATCCGGAATGGCTGTCGCTTGGGCGCCCCGCGCCGAACACGCCGAGCCGGATCGGTGACAGCGAGGAGCAGGAGGAGGCGAAATGACGATGGTGCGGCTCCGCGGGATGGCGGGTGCGGTGGCGCTTGCAGGGATCTTCGGCGTGACGGCGGCAGCGGCCGCGCAGACGCTGGCCCCGGTCGGCGAGTGGCGGGCGTTCGGGGCGGACGCCGCCAACACCAAGTACTCGCCGCTCGACCAGATCACGCCCGAGAACTTCACCGAGCTGGAGATCGCCTGGCGCTGGCGCTCGATCTCGGGCGAGGTCGCGGACGAGCACGAGGCCATCCGCCCCGGTCCCTTCAAGACCGCGCCGCTGATGATCGCCGGGCTGGTCTACGTCAGCACCGCCCTCGGGCAGGTGGCGGCCCTCGACGCCGGCACCGGCGAGCTGGTCTGGTCGTACGACCCGCGCACCTACGACCGGCTCGAACGGCCGGCCAACATGGGGTGGCAGCATCGCGGCGTGTCGTACTGGGAGGACGACGACAGCGACGACGCCCGCATCTTCATCGCCACCCACGACCTGCTGCTGGTGGCCATGGACGCCCGCACCGGCCGCCTCTACCGGGACTTCGGGGCCGATGGCGCCGTCGACCTCAGCGGCAGCCTGGGGCGGCCCGTCGACCGGTCGCGGTTCACCCACTCGCAGCCGCTGGCCGTGGTCGGCGACACCGTCATCGTGGGCAGCATCGTGCAGGACACCTCGCTGACGCGCCGCGAGGCGGACCCCGGCCACGTCCGCGCCTTCGACGCCCGCACCGGCGAGATGAAGTGGATCTTCCACACCATTCCGCAGGGGGGCGAGCTCGGGGCGGACACGTGGCACGACGAGTCGTGGCGCTACAGCGGCCACACCAACGTCTGGGGCACGATGGCCGTCGACGAGGAGCTGGGCTACGTCTACCTGCCCACGGGCACCCCGACCAACGACTGGTACGGCGGCATGCGCCCCGGCGACAACCTGTTCGCGGAGAGCATCGTCGCCGTCGACGTCGAGACGGGGCAGCGCGTCTGGCACTTCCAGGCCATTCACCACGGGCTCTGGGACTACGACTTCCCGACCGCCGGCAACCTCGTCGACATCCGCGTCGACGGCCGGGACGTCAAGGCCATCGCCCAGCCGAGCAAGCAGGCCTTCGTGTACGTCTTCGACCGCGTGACCGGCGAGCCGGTGTGGCCGATCGAGGAGCGGCCGGTTCCGGCCGGGAGCGTGCCGGGGGAGTGGTACTCGCCGACCCAGCCGTTCCCCACCCGGCCCGCCGCGTTCGACCTGCAGGGCATCACCGTCGACGACCTCATCGACTTCACCCCCGAGCTGCGCGCTGAGGCCCTCCGCCTCGCCGGGCGGGCCCGGCTCGGGCCCATCTTCACCCCGCCCCCGGTGCGGGGCGAGGGGCGGCCCATCATCCAGTCGCCGGGCCCCGGCGGGGGCATCAACTGGCCGGGCGCCGCCGTCGACCCCGAGACGGGGCGCCTGTTCGTGCCGTCGCAGACCCGCCTGCGGGCGGTCGAGCTGGTCGCCTACCCGCCCCCCGCCACCGTCGGCTACTTCACCGACCCGTGGGCGCAGCCGGCGCCGGGGCCGCGGGGGCTGCCCCTCGTCAAGCCGCCCTACAAGCGGGTCACCGCCATCGACCTGAACACCGGCGACCACGCCTGGATGGCCCCGCACGGCGACGGACCGCGCAACCACCCCGCCCTGCGCCACCTCGGGCTGCCGCCGCTCGGCGGCCACAACGGCATGCACGGGGGCGGCCCGCTGGTGACGAAGACCCTGCTCGTCGTCAACTCCGGCGGGCGGTACGTCGAGGACATGGTCGAGGCGGCGCGGGCCGTTACCGCCTACGACAAGGACACCGGCGCCTATCTGGGGTCGGTGGAGCTGCCCACCGTGCCCTACGGCAACCCCGTCACCTGGCTGCACGAGGGGAAGCAGTACATCGCGGTGGCCGTCGGCACGTCGAGTGCGGAGGGCGGCGCCGAGCTGATCGCGCTCGCTCTGCCCTGAACGGAGGACGAAGGCCGGCCGCTTGGGGAAACGTCCCCACGACCCTCGTCGCGGTGCTGCCGAACGCGGAGCGGAACGACCGGCGCAGGCGGCCCGGGATGGTGACGCGACTCTCGCCCGGAGCACGAGGTTGCGCATACTCCGCATAATCCGTAACATGGGTGTAATGGTTAAACGACTGCGAGGCAGCGGGGCAGAGCCGCGGGGGCCGGCGGCATCCGGCGCGCGCGTCGTCACCGCGACAGAGACCGCGAAGAACTTCGGCGCGATCATCGATCGGGTACGGGAAGAGCGCGCCGTCTACGTCGTCGAGCGCGGCGGCACGCCGGTAGCGGAGATCGGTCCGGTGAAGGCGAAGAGCGTCACGATTCGCGACTTCGCCGAGCTCGTCCGTTCCGGGTCGGTTCCATCGCCCGGCGAGGACTACCTGAGGGCGGTCGAGGATGGCATCGCCTTGTACAATCGCCCCGAGGTTCCCGAGAACCGATGGGAACCCTGATCGACTCGAGCGTGCTGATCGCGGCCGAGCGTGGCCGACTCGACCTCGAGACCGCGCTCGCGGTCGGCCCCGACGAACCCGTGGGCGTCGCCGCGATTACCGCGTCCGAGCTGCTCCACGGCACGCACCGGCTTGGCGGCGTACGCCTCATGCACGCACGAGCGTTCGCCGAGCGGTGGCTCGCGATCCTGCCGGTCGTCCCTTTCGATCTGCCGGCCGCGCAGGTGCACGCGGCGCTGGCCGCGGATCTCGCTCGGCGGGGAACGCCCATGGGCGCCCACGACCTGATCATCGCGGCCACCGCGGTGCGTCTCGGCTACTCGGTCGCCACGTGCGACCGTCGAGGCTTCGGCCGGGTGGATGGGCTCACCGTGCAGTACTGGCAGATGCGCCTCGAACGGAAGTGATGTCGGGCGGGTCTTCCGGGCGGCGGGTACGATCCGAGGACGACGATCGTGCGGGTGCTCGTCTACGGCCTGAGCTATGCCTACCACGCGGTCAATCTCGCCGCGTTCGTCTTCCGGCGCACCGAGGCGGCGCGCTTCGCGCTGCAGTCCGCCGCCTGCCGGACGCTGGCGTTCGGTCTGCTCGCGGCGGTCGCGGTCCGGTCGGGCGAGCTGGCGCCGTTCGTCGGGGGATGGTCGATGCTCGTCGCCGGCATCGTCCTGAACGCGCTGGCGGTCCGGGTCCTCGGCGTGACCCGGACGTACTACGGCGCCGAGCTCGGCGCGGTGCCGCATGCCCGGGTCGGGTCGTTCCCTACTCGTGGGTTCCCCACCCGATGCACGCGGGCATCGTGTTGCAGTTCGCGGCGATCGGCCTGCTGTGCCCCGCGCTCTCGCGTGAGTTCCCGCTGCTCGTGCCGGGGCACGTCGCGCTGACCCTGCTGACGGCCGTCGTCGAGCACTTCGATCTGCACGTCGCGCCGCGCAGTTCCAGGCGCTCGTAAGCGGTCTCGCCGACGAGGGCATTCGGGGAGCGACGCACTGTCGAGGTGGCGCGGGCACTGACCGGTCCACGTCACCAATGCGTCTCGGCGCGGCGGAGGCCGGCTAGGAGTCTGCGCCGCAGAACGGTGCAGACTCCTGGCAGGGTTGGTTGGGCGCCCAGCGGAGCCGGAGGCGACGATGGGCGGGCTAGAACGGCGGCCCGCGCCAGAGGTCGCGGCGAACCAGCTCGCCGCTGCCCGGCTCGCCCAGCACCTCGCCGTCCCGGTAGACGATCTCGCCCCGGCGCATCGTCAGCGTCGGCCAGCCCGTCACCACCCGGCCCGCGTGCACGGAGTAGCCGCTGTTCGACAGCATGTCCTCGTTGCGGATGGTCCGCGTCTCCTCCGGGTCCCACAGCACGAGGTCCGCGTCCGACCCGACCGCGATCGCCCCCTTGCGGGGGTACAGCCCGAACAGCTTCGCGGGGTTGGTGGAGCTGACCTCGACGAAGCGCTCCAGGCTGATGCGGCCGTCCCGGACGCCCTCGGAGTAGAGCATCGGCAGCATCACCTGGAGGTTGCTCATCCCCGCGCGGTGCTGGACGACGTTCTGCGCGGGGTCGAGCTTCTCCTCGCGCGTGTAGGCCACGTGGTCGGTGGCCACGACGTGCACGGTCCCGCGCGCGATGCCGTCCCACAGGGCGTCGACGTCGCTCTGCTCGCGCAGCGGAGGCTGACCGATGTAGAGGCCCGGGGTGGGGCCGTCGAAGCGCTCGCGCGTCAGGTGCAGGTAGATGGGGCGGGTCTCGACGTACACCGGCAGGCCGCGCGCCTGCGCCCGCTCGGCGACCCGCAACGCGCCCTCCGAGGACAGGTGGACGATGTAGAGCGGGACGCCCGCCTCCTCGGCCATCGACACCGCGCGCTGCGTGGCCGCGACCTCCGCCGTGACCGGCCGCGCGTCGGCGAAGTGCTCGAGGCCGCCCCGTCCCTCGGCGAGCAGCCGCTCCGACGTGATCTGCACGAGAGCCGCGTCCTCGCAGTGCAGCATCATGAGCACGCCGGTCTCGCGGGCGGCGTGCATCGTCGACACGAAGCCGGGGGCGTTGGCGTCGAACGTGGGCCTGTTCATGAACACCTTGATGGTGGTCTGCCCGGTGTCGGCGAGGGCCGCGAGGGTCTCGGGGGTGGCGGTCGCGGGGTTGGAGACGATGGGGTGGAAGATGAAGTCGGCGATGGCCTGCTCGTCCACGTCCGCGGCGGCCCGCGCCACCGCCGCGGCCGGCGTGCTGCCCGCCCCCACCCCGCCGAAGTTCGAGATGGTCGTGATGCCGCCCGCGAGGGCCGCGGCCGAGCCCGACGTGTAGTCGTCGAGCCGGTCGCGGCCGAGGTGCACGTGGGGGTCGACGCCCCCCGGCAGCACCAGCCGGCCGCGCGCGTCAAGCTCGCGGGTGTCGGCGCCGCGGGCGGCGAGGCCGGTGCCGATCTCGGCGACGGTGGAGCCCACGACGCGGATGTCGGCCTGGCGCAGGCCGCCCGCGGTGAAGACCTCGCCGCCGCGGACGATCGTCTCGGGCTCCGGCTGCGCGGCGGCCGCGACGGCCGTCAGCCCGAGCGCGACGAAGAGAGCCAAGCGTCGCATTGCTTTCATTGCCACCTCCCGGTTCGCTTCCCGGTGCGCCGGCGGAAGCAGTCCATTATCGCACCCCGGCCTGTCGAGAGGGGGAGCTTCGGGGAGCTTCGACTCCTCTCGCCCTTGCTCCCGGCGGCGTCGCGGCGCCGGCTCCTGGAGCGGACCGGCGGGGGATAATGCCCGTGACGCGGGGGCGGGGGCGAGCCGTACAGGGGCGCGGAGATCGCCGAGCCTCGAGGCGCCCGGGCCCTCGCTCACGCAGTCGGATTGCTCGATGACCGATGGGAGGAGACCATGAGGTTCCCCTGGCATGCCGTCGTCGCCGCATCGTGCTTCTCGCTGCCGGCAGCCCCGGCCGCTGCGCAGTGGTCGCAGTGCGCGTCCGATCTGGACGAGCTGCGCGCGGTCGCCCGCGACGTGCACGAGACCGCCGACAGGGTCGCGTCGTCTCAGGCGGCGCTGCGGAGGGGGGAGGAAGCGTACACCCGGTGCGCTCAGGACCGGCAACGTTTCCGCACCACCGATCCGGTCGACAACCCGCCGCCCGGCATCGTCGAGAGCGACGCCTGCGGCCTGCAGATCCTGTCCTACCGGTCCGCCGAGCGGCAGTACTCGACGGAGATGGACCGGGCTCGACAAGCCTTCGCCGATCTCGCGTTCGCGGTCCAGACGGTCGAGCAGAGCTGCCAGTATCCGCTTGCGGCGATGGCGCCGGCCCCGGGCGGGGCGGTGCGCAGCCCGGCCTGTGACCGCTTTCTGCGGCAGCGGCGAGGTGAGTCGGCGGAGTCCCTGCATGTTCTCTGCGCCGCGGAGATGTCCGCCGAGGACTGCCGCGCCTGCCTGGGAGAGCCGCCGCAGGACTAGCAGCCCGCGGTGAGAGCCCGCTCAGACGCCGGCCGGCGGCAGCGGCCCGCCCGCCCGTGACAGCCATGTGAGAATGGGCCGGTCCGCCCCGACCGGCCGGCCGGGGCACGTCCCCGGCGCCGTGCCGAGACCGGTTCAGGCGGGTTGCGCCGCCGGTCGACCCCGGCGCCGGGTCATTGGAGGTGAGAACGGTGACGACGACTGCAGGCAACGAGCTCGCGGCGGTGTTCGAGACGTCGAAGGGGCAGGTCCGCATCGCCCTCTTCGCCGACGACGCCCCCCTCACGGTGGCGAACTTCGTGAACCTCGCGCAGCGCGGCTTCTACGACGGGCTCAAGTTCCACCGGGTCATCGCCAACTTCATGATCCAGGGCGGCGACCCCACCGGCACCGGTCGGGGAGGACCGGGCTACAACTTCGCCGACGAGTTCAGCCCGAACCGGCGGCACGACGCGGCGGGAGTCCTCTCGATGGCCAACGCCGGCCCCGGCACCAACGGCAGCCAGTTCTTCATCACCCACGGGCCCACGCCGCACCTCGACGGCCGGCACTCGGTCTTCGGCCGCGTCGTCTCGGGCCAGGACGTCGTCAACGCCGTCGCGCAGAACGACGTCATGACCAAGGTGACGATCGAGGGCGACGCCTCGGGCCTGCTCGCCGCGCAGCAGGCGCAGGTGGAAGCCTGGAACCGGATTCTCGACCGCCGATGAGGGAGATGGCCGCGGAGGGCGTGCGGCCTGCTCCCCGGCGGGGAGCAAGCCGCGCGCTCGTGCAGTCGGGGAGCGTCGACGGATTCACGCCTGGTCGAACCGCACTACGCTCAGGGCGGGAATCCGCAGGAAGTGAGCGTCGCTGGTGAGGACCGGTTCCCCCGCACAGACGCACAGCGTGCCGATCAGGAGATCCATCGTGGGGATCATCATGCCGCGGCTGCGGAGCGCCCACTCGATCTCGCCGTAGCGCGGGGCAAAATCAGGCCCGGGCAGCGCCAGCTCCATGAAGTCCGTCAGTCGAGCCACGCGGTCGAGCTCCCGTTGCGGGTCCCGAGACTGGCGGGCTCCGGCTTCCAGCTCGCAGCGGACGAAGACCGGCATGCGCAGCTTGACCGCGCCGTGCGCGCGCAGCGTCCGCGTCGCCGCGCCGCTCTGTCCGCGACGGCGTTCGTGCATGAAGTCGATCACGAACGAGGTGTCCGCGAACACGGCTACTTCTCCAGCACGACGGGGTCCGGCCGGTCGCGCTGGCGCTCGTTCACCACCGTGTCGAGGGCGGCGAGCGTGTCCTCGGCCAGCAGGACCTCGTCGATGTGCTCGAGGAGGTGCGACGCCGTGTATCGTTCGTCCTGGAGCGTGCGCTTGATCACGCGGCTGAAAGATTCGCCGGGCCGCTTGCGAGCGGCGAGCAGCTCGTACGATTCCAGGTCGATCGTGATGGTCTTGACAGCCATGCACTTAGCATACACTTGCCCGGCCGCTTCATGCCTTCCGCCCGGTGTCTTCTCCCCGGCCGGGTTGACGGCCGCCGGCATCGGAGCGATCATGCGTCGATAGTCGGGTCGAAGGAGACCCGGGAAGGAGCAAGGTCCGTGGCCATCCAGCGATACGCGGCGGCGACATGTACGGCGTTCGTTCTGGCGGCGGGCGTTCTCGCCCCGGTCGCGGCCCATGCCCAGCCGGCGGCCGCGGACGATGCGGCGCCCCGGACGGCCTGGGGCGCCCCCGACCTGAACGGCGTGTGGGACTTCCGCACCCTGACCCCGTTCGAGCGGCCCGAGTCGCTGGCCGATCAGGCGGTGTTCACGCCCGAGGAGGCGGCCGAGTTCGAGGCAGAGCGCCTCGCCGCGTTCGCGGTGCGCGACGACCAGGAGCCGGCCGACGTGGTCGGCAACTACAACCAGTTCTGGTTCGACCCCGGCAACAGGGTCAGCGAGACCCGGCAGACGTCGCTGGTGACCGACCCGCCCGACGGTCGGGTGCCGCCCCTGTCGGCGGACGCGGCGGCGCGGCGGGAGGCGCAGCAGCAGGCGCGGGCCGGCGTCAACCGGCACTCGCCGACCCCCGGCGGCTGGGTCGAGGACCTCGGGCCGGGCATGTTCGCGGTGCGCTGCCTCCTGGGCTTCAACTCCGGCCCGCCGATGACCCCGGGCGGCTACAACCAGAACCTCCAGGTGTTCCAGACCGAGGACCACGTCGTCCTGCTCAACGAGATGGTGCACAGCTCGCGCGTCATCCCGCTCGACGGGCGCCCGCGCCTCGACGACGGCCTGCGGCAGTGGATGGGCGACTCGCGCGGCCGCTGGGAGGGCGACACCCTGGTGGTGGAGACGACCAACTTCCTGCGGGAGACCAGCTTCCGGGGCGGCGTGACCACTGCCGACCTCCACCTCGTCGAGCGCTTCACCCGGGTGTCCGAGGGCACGCTGATGTACCAGGTCACGGTGAACGACCCGAACGCGTGGGACCGGCCCTGGAGCTACCAGATCCCCATGGTGAAGAACGACCAGCCGCTGTTCGAGTACGCCTGCCACGAGGGCAACTACGGGCTCTACAACATCCTGGCCGGCGCGGTGGTGCAGGAAACCGAGGCCGCGGCGGAGAGCGGCCGTTAGGCGTCCAAGCCGTAGAACGGCGCGGACTCCCGGGTTGTGGGTGGGTGGAAGCGGCGCCGTAAGCGACGATCTCCGGACGAGGCCATCGATGGCGCCGTGGGCCGACCGCCGTTTGCGGCGGCCGGGGCGACAGGAGAACACGCGGCCGGCGACGGCCGACGACGACACGAGAGGAATCCATGCTGACGAGACGCTCCCTTCTGCTCGCACCGCTCGCCGTCCCCCTCGCCCGGCTGGCCCGGGGGCAGTCCGCCGAGCCCGGCAAGATGCTGCTGGCCATGCACCAGAACACCTCGCGCGGCGCCGGCTACCGCGGCTCGCTCGAGGGCTGGGCGCGGGCGGGCATCCGCTACGTCGAGCTCAACGACGGGATGCTGGTCGACTTCCTCGCCAACGACACGTTGGCGGCGGCGAGACGCGTGCTGACCGACAACGGGCTGACCCCGGTCTCGGCCGCGGTGGCCCTGCCCGACCTGTGGATTCCGGGGCCGGCCCGCGAGGCCTCGCTCGACACCTGGCGGGAGCGTTGCGAGCAGTTCGCGAGCCTCGGCCTCGAGCTCATCTACTCGCCGTCGGTGACGAACCGGCCGGTCACCGCCGCCGACTTCGACGCCACGCCAGCCGCCATCCGCGAGGTGGCGGAGATCACCGCCGGGTTCGACCTCACCACGATGATCGAGTTCACGCGCACCTCGACCCACCTGTCCACGCTGACGTCGTCGCTGGCGATGATTCGGGCCGCGGACCATCCCGCCGTCCGGCCGATGATCGATTTCTTCCACTTGTGGTCGGGCATGAGCAAGTTCGAGGACCTCGACCTCCTCGAGCCGGGCGAGCTGGCCCACACCCACTTCCAGGACCTGCTCGACGGGCCGCGGGAGCTCATCGACAACGACTCGCGCATCATTCCCGGCGACGGCATCGCCCCCGTGGTGCGCATCCTGCAGAAGCTGGCCGAGAAGCAGTTCACCGGGGCGCTCTCGGTCGAGCTGTTCCGGGCCGAGCTGGTGCAGGGAGACCCGTTCGAGGTGGCGACCGAGATCCGGGGCAAGTGCGAGGCGGTGATGGAAGAGGCGGGCGTGCTGTAGTCTGAACGTCTATGCCGTAGAACAGTGCCGACGGCAGGCTTGGTTGGGCGGCGAGCGGAGCCGGAGGCGGCGCTGTCCGGGCCAGGGGCCCGCCGCATCGCCCTGTGGTAGCATGGCCACAGGGCCGGACGGGCTTGCGGTGCATCGGTTCACCTTGGCGGCGCCATTCCAGCAGCGCCAGCCATGACGGTTTCATGTCGCCCGTCGCGCCGCATCGTTCCCGAGGTTGTCGATGAAGACCGTATCGGCAAAAACCTACGCGGCGCATACCGCCGCCAACGTGCCGCCCGAGCTGGCCCTCGAAGCCGCAACCGAGATGGGTGAGATCGCCAGCGACGTTCGCATCCTCAAGTGGATGGTCGGCGCGTCGATCGGGCTGACCCTGGTGATGCTGGCGATGCTGTTCCAAATCGCCCTGCGGCTTCCCTGAAATCCTCGATCTCGTGACCCCGCCGACCGGACGGCCAGGGTATTCGTGGCGTCGGCGGCGGTCGACAGTGTTTCGTTCATGCGTCGGAGGCATCGCATGAGATGGATCGGCGCGGTCGCCGTCGCGGTACTGGCGGTCGGCTCTCCGGGACCGGCTGCCGCACAGACCGATCGGATCGTCAGCATCGACACCCTGAACGTTCGCGACGTGCTCTACCACCTCGGGGGCGGAGGCGGGAACGGGCTCGCCCTCATCGACGAGATCAACGGCGGCGTGGTCCTCATCGACACCAAGCCGCCGGGCTGGGGCGCGGCGGTGCGCGAGGTCATCGAGCAGGTGACGGACCTGCCGGTGACCACGATCATCAACACCCACGCGCACGAGGAGCACGCGGGAAGCAACGCCGAGTTTCCCGACGCGGTGACGATCGTCGCGCACGCCAACGCACGGGCGGCGATGCTGCGCGACGGCCGGTACGCCGAGGGCGGCCCGGGGCTGCCCACGACCACCTTCACCGACCGCTACTCGCTGCTGGACGACCTCGACCGCATCGACCTCTACCACTTCGGCCCCGGCCACACCGGCGGCGACGTCGTGGTGGTCTTCCCCGCGAAGGGCGTCGCCTATCTCGGCGGCCTGTTTCCCGACCGCGCGGTCCCGGTCATCGACCTCGATCGGGGCGGCAGCGGGCTCGCTTTTCCCGACACGCTCGATCGTGTCGTCGCGGCCATCGATGGGGTCGCCCGGGTCATCACCGGGCACGGGCCGTTCCCTTCGACCTACGCGGGCCGGGGGCGCCGGGAGCGCGGCGCGGCCCGCGCGTGGAGCGGGTTCCTGACCTGGGACGACCTCGCCGAGTACGCCGCTTTCGCCCGCGCCCTCGTCACCGCGGTGGAGCGGGAGTTCACAGCCGGGCGTAGCGCCGCCGAGGCGGCGGCGGGGCTGGCGCTGCCCGACCGGTACGCCGACTACGACATGACGGGCCTGCCGGCCGCCGTGGACGCGCTCTACGCCGAGCTCGCCGCCCGGTGACCGCGAGCCGTCGCTCCGGACGAGCCATCCACGCGAGGCCGGGATTGAGGATACGCACGCATGACTGACTCGAGACTCGTCGCGGCGCTGGCCTGCGTCGCCTGCCTGGCCGGCGGCGCGGCGAAGGTGGCGGCCGAGGACTGGCCCGAGTTCCGCGGGGCGGGGCGCCTCGGGGTCTGGACCGAGACCGGCATCCTCCGCGCGTTCCCCGAGGACGGGTTGAAGGCGCGCTGGCGCACCCCCGTCAAGGCCGGCTACTCGGGGCCGGCGGTGGCCGACGGCCGCGTGTTCGTCACCGACTGGGAGCCGCGGCAGGGCATGCGCGGGGTCGAGCGGGCGCTGGCCCTCGACGAAGCGACCGGCGAGATCCTCTGGACGCAGTCGTGGGAGGCGGACTACGCGGGCGTCCAGTGGGAGATCGGGCCGGGGGCGACGCCGACCGTCGACGGCGACCGCGTCTACGTGCTCGGGCGCACCGGCGTGATGTCGGCCCTGGCCGTCGACACCGGCGAGATCCTGTGGCGGAAGCACTACGGCGAGGACTACGGCGTCGACCGCATGCAGTGGGGCTTCGACTGGGGCTTCGCGAGCGCGCCCCTCGTCGACGGCGAGCGGCTCGTCTGCCTCGTCGGCGGCTCGCCCGACGCCCGCGTCGTCGCCTTCGACAAGATGACGGGGGAGGAGCTGTGGCGGGCCCTGCCGAGCGAGGCCGACCTCGGGGTCGCGCAGCCCATCATCATCGAGGCGGGCGGGGCGCGGCAGCTCATCATCTGGAATCCCGAGGAGGTCGCCTCGCTCGACCCCGTGACCGGCGACGTCTACTGGCGGCAGCCCTACGTCGTGGGCGGGGCCATGACCGTGGCGGTGCCGGTGCAGGTGGGGGCCCGGCTCTTCTTCACCACGTTCTACGACGGCCCCATGATGCTCGCCCTCAACCAGGACCGCCCGGGGGCGACCATCGCCTGGAAGGGGAGCAGCAACAGCGAGATCCGCACCGAGGGCCTGCACGCGGTGCTCGCCACCCCCATCATCGACGGCGGCTACATCTACGGCATCTGCAGCTACGGCCAGCTCCGCTGCCTGGACGCCGAGACCGGCGAGCGCATCTGGGAGACCCAGGAGGCCACGGTGGAGCGCCGCCGCTGGGTCTCGGGGTTCATGGTCAAGAACCGGGACCGCGTGTTCATCAACAACGACCGCGGCGAGCTGATCATCTCGCGGCTGAGCCCGGCCGGCTACGAGGAGATCAGCCGCACGCAACTGATCGCGCCGACCTCCAACCCCGGCAACCGTCGCGAGCTGCGCAGCGTCAGTTGGGTCCATCCCGCCTACGCCAACCGGCACGTCCTCACCCGCAACGACGAGGAGATCGTCAGCTTCTCGCTCGACGCGGCCGACTACTGACGCCCCCGGCGCCTTGCGTCCGGCCGCCGAAGTGGGCGATCATGCGTTATCCATGGCAGGAGTTCCGCGCCGTCCACGGCGCAGACCCCTGCGGGGGCTGGTGGGGCGCCAAGCGGAGCCGTAGGCACGATTGGCGGGCGAGTGGACGAGGAGGGTGACATGAACCATCGAAACCGCGCCGCAACGGGTCGGGCGATAGCCGTCGCCGTCGCCTTGGGGATGCTGGCCCCGGCCGTGGCCGCCGGCCAGGCCGCCGACGAGGCGGTGCCGCGGACCGCGTGGGGAGCCCCCGACATACAGGGCGTCTGGGACTTCCGCTCGATCACGCCGATGGAGCGTCCCGACGATCTGGGCGACCGGGCGTTCCTCACCGAGGAGGAGGCCGCGAACCTCGAGCAGGAGACGCTGGCCCGCAACGAGGAGCTCCTGAACCGCCCCGCGCGGCGGACGGAGGTCACCGCCAGCGTCGACCGCGGGGAGGAGGGCGCCCCCGGCTTCTACAACAACCTGTGGCTCGACCGCGGGACCGCCCCCGTCGGCACCCGGCGCACGTCGCTGGTCGTCGACCCGCCGAGCGGGAAGATTCCGGCCCTCGTGCCCGAGGCGGCCGAGCGGCAGGCGCAACTGCGCGCGGCGCGCGAGGGCGTCGACAACCACTCGCCGACGCCGGGCGGCTGGGTCGAGGACCTCGGGGCCAACGGCCTGCAGCTTCGCTGCATCACCGGCTTCAACGCCGGCCCCCCGATGACCCCGGGCGGCTACAACAACAACGTGCAGATCTTCCAGACCCCCGACCACGTGGTGCTCCTCAACGAGATGAACCACAACGCCCGCGTCGTCCCCCTGGACGGGCGGCCGGAAATCGACCTGCCGCAGTGGACGGGCGACTCGCGCGGGCACTGGGAGGGCGACACCCTGGTCGTCGAGACGGCGAACTTCCTGCGCGAGACGAGCTTCCGCTCCGGCCTGACCGACGACAACCTGCGCCTCACCGAGCGCTTCACGCGGGTGTCGCAGGGCATGCTGATGTACGAGGCGACCATCGACGATCCCACCGTCTGGACGAGGCCGTGGACCTACGAGGTGCCGATGGTGTGGAACGAGCAGCCGATGTACGAGTACGCCTGCCACGAGGGCAACTACGGTCTGTACAACATCCTCGCGGGGGCGCGGGTGGAGGAAGCGGCGGCCGAGGCGTCGAGGTAGTCGATTGGAGCTGGAAGCCGGCCGCGCGTCTGCGCCGTGGAAACGGCGCGGACGCCCGGAGGCTTGATTGGGGACCAGACGGAGGGCGCAGGCGAAGACCGGCGGAACAGGCGGTCGAGCCGAAGCCGTCGAAACGGGCAAGGGCGGAACCCGCGGCGCGGGCAGACGCCCTTCTCACATCAGAGGTGAAGGGAACATGACGATTCGAACACTCGCCGTGCTCGCGGGCAGCGCCGTGCTCGCACTGTCGCTCTCGGCCCCGGCCGCCGGCCAGTCTGGGAGCGAGACCTTGCGGACCCCGGACGGGCACCCCGACATCAGCGGTGTCTGGGACTTCCGGACCGTGACCCCCCTCGAGCGTCCCGAGGAGTTCGCGGACCAGGCGTTCCTCTCCGAGGAGGAGGTCGCCGCCTACGCCGCGGAGCGCGTCCGGGAGAGCAACGCCGACCGCGACCGGGAGGAGCGGAAGCTCGAGACCACCGACCGGGGACTGGTGAACGGCACCCGCGAGAGCCGCGACCTCGCCCTCGCCTACAACGACTTCTGGTGGGACCGCGGCGACTCCGTCGTCGAGACCCGCCGGACCTCCCTCGTCGTCGATCCGCCCAACGGCCGGATTCCGGCGCTGACGGAGGCGGCCGAGGCGCGGGCGGCCGAGCGCCTGCGCGTCAACCAGCGGCCGTCGTGGGGCCCCGAGGACCGTCCCCTCGGCGAACGGTGCATCACCGGCTTCAACTCGGGGCCGCCGATGCTGCCCGCCGCCTACAACATGAACGTGCAGATCTTCCAGACCGCCGAACACGTCGTGATCCTCAACGAGATGGTGCACAACGCCCGCATCGTCCCCCTCGACGGCAGCGGCCACGGCACCGTGCCCATGTGGACCGGCGTCTCCCGCGGCCACTGGGACGGCGACACCCTGGTCGTCGAGACCAAGAACTTCCTGCGCGAGACCAGCTTCCGCAATTCGAGCGAGAACCTCCACCTCGTCGAGCGGTTCCGCCGCATGAGCGACGACGTGCTCGTCTACAGCTTCACGGTGACCGACCCCACGACGTGGACGCAGCCGTGGTCGGTGGAGCTCCCGATGCGCCGCAGCGACCTCCCGCTGTTCGAGTACGCGTGTCACGAGGGCAACTACGGCATGGACGGCACCCTGACCGGGGCCCGGGCGGTCGAGAAGGCGGCGGCGAGCGATGGGCAGTAGGGTCGACTGGTACTACCACCGGTCCGGTTGAACGAGCTGCAGCAGAGCCTCCAGGTTCCTGGAGGCCAACGGGGTGGATGTCGCCGAACGGGTGCCCGCGAGCCGCAAGCTCGGCCGGACCGACGCCCGCGAGCTGGCCGAGGCGGCGTCGCGCATCATCGTCGCCAAGGGGCGGAAGGTGGTGGAGTTCGAGCCGCGGGGCGCGCCCGACGACGCGGTGGTGGACGCCATGGTCGGCGCCACCGGCAACCTGCGGGCACCGCTGCTGCGGGTGGGCAAGACCCTGCTCGTCGGCTTCGACGCCGACAGCTACGCCGGCGTGCTCGGCTGATCGCCGGCGGGACGGCGGCACGGCGCGCGCGGAGCCGGCCTCTCACGAGGAGCCCGTGGTGAACTCCCTCGCGGCGACGACGGCCGGCCGCGGGCTCCTGCCGGTCGTCGTTCTCGGCCTCGCGCTCGCCGGCTGCCGGATCGACGCGGAACGGAACGCCGGCGGCCCGGACGACCCGGCGCCCGCGGTCGCTCCGGTCCCCGCCGACGCGGATCAGGCCACGGCCGCTGCGCCTGCCCCTGCGCCCGAGTCGAGCCGCGACATCGCCTACCACGTCGTGAAGGGCGCCCGCTTCTTCGACATCCTCGTCGCCCGCATCGGCAATCGCGAGCACGTCGTCATCGGCGAGGTCGACGACATGTGCCTCGATCTCCCCGACCAGCGCGACTTCGACGGCGACGGCACGCGCGACGCCCTGGTGTTCCGGAGCCCCCGCTGCCGGGGCGACGCCGCCCCCGGCCAGCTCTTCTTCGTGTCCGCCGACACCACCTTCCGCCTGTCCAACCCGTTCCCCGGCCATCGGCCGCGCGTCGAGCGGTGGAACGGAGAGTGGAGCGTTCTCGCCGGCGAAGCCAGGCACGTGCTGCGGGACGGGCGCGCGGTGCGCGTCGAGGGGACCGGTTCCGGGGGTCCGCGCCGACCGCCACCCGGGGAATCCCGTCGTGAGCGATGAATCGTTGAGGCCATCTCCCGTTGCGAAGCCGGCTCCGGGCCTCGGGGGCCCCGCCGAGGCGGCGGCCGCGCCGGGCTGGCACTTCCTCGTCGGATGGACGGCCGCGTGGTCCGCGGTCGGGGTGGTCTTCGCGGCCGGCATCTCGTTCGGGGCCGGCGTCGATCTCGGCCCCGTCCTTCGGCTGAGCGTGCTGTTCGCCGAGGTCGTCGGCTTCAGCGCGTACATCTCGGCCCGGCTGGTGTTCCCGCTGCTGGCGCGGCTGCCGGGGGCCCTGCGCTTGGCGCTCGACGCGCTCATCGTCGTGTCGGGCACGATCTTCGGCTCGATCCTGGTCATCCTCACCGATCCGTTCTACGTGGCGGCGCAGCCCCGCGCCGCCCTGCTGTTCATGGCG
This sequence comes from Vicinamibacterales bacterium, assembly GCA_965215105.1. Classification (GTDB taxonomy): domain Bacteria; phylum Acidobacteriota; class Vicinamibacteria; order Vicinamibacterales; family UBA8438; genus JAJEEA01. The sequence goes on along the minus strand of OZ244051.1, from coordinate 1,166,125 downwards.
TTCAACGCGGTGCTCGCGGCGGGGGTCGCGGTGGCCCTGGGCGCCTATGACCGGATGCGCCGCCAGATCGAGGCGTCGTACCGCGTCCTCCGGGAGCGGGACGCGCTCGAGCGCGAGCTCACCGTGGCCCGCGACGTCCAGCGCGAGCTGCTGCCGCGCGAGGTCCCCGACGTCGCGGGACTGGAGCTGGCCGGCGTCTGCCGGCCCGCCATCGCGGTCGGCGGAGACCTCTACGACTACCTCCGGGACGGCGACGGCCGGATGGGCGTGTTCATCGCCGACGTGTCCGGCAAGGGCGTTCCCGCCGCCCTCCTCATGGCCAACCTGCAGGCCTCGATGCGCAGCCGGTTCCCGACCGCGGAGACCCCGGGAGCGCTCGCGGCGGGCCTCAACGAGGCGTTGTGCGGCTCGTCGTCGGCCGCGCGCTACGCCACCGCGTTCCTCGCCACCTTCGACCCCGAGACCCGCCGCCTGGCCTACACCAACGCCGGGCACCTGCCGGCAATCCTCGTCCGAGACGGCGAGACGGAGCGTTGCGAGGACGGCGGCATGCCCATCGGGCTGTTCGAGGGGGCGGACTACGAGACCGGCGCGCGGACGCTGGTCCCGGGGGACCTGCTGGCCCTGTTCACCGACGGGGTCAGCGAGGCGCCGGCGCCGGACGGCGAGGAGTTCGGGGCCGAGAGGCTGGCCGAGCTGCTGCGCGCCCATCGCGCGCGTCCGCTCGAAGCGGTCATCGACGTCGTGCTCGACGCCCTGCTGCAGTGGAGCGGCCCCGTCGACGCCCACGACGACGTCACCCTCGTCCTCGCGAGGGTGCGGTGAGCGGCTCGCGCCCGGCGGGGAGCCTCGGCCGACACGCCGGACTGTGGATTGCGGCGAGCAGCCTCGCCGGCCTCGCGGTCGGGCTCGGCGTCAGCACGTTCCAGGGCGACGGCGTCGAGCGCCCGATTCTCGTCATCTCCGTGCTCTTCGCCAACGTGGTCGGCCTCACCGCGATGGTGTGCGCGGTCTGGCTCTTCCCGCGGCTGCGCGGGCGCACCGGCCTGCTGCGGTTCCCGCTGCTCGTCCTCGCCCTGCTGTCCGGGTCGGTCCTCGGCAGCCTCGCGGTGCTCGGCGCCTACCCGCTGTTCGTCTTCCGCGAGCCCCGGCTCGCGGTCGGGGTCGTCGTCCTCAACAGCGTCCTCGCCCTGGTGGTGGGAGGCGTCGTGCTCGGCTACGAGGAGATGCGGCTGCGGCTGCAGGACGCCCTGCGGGAGATGCGCGAGGTGCGGCTGGTCGAGGCGCGGCTGCGCGAGGAGGCGGCGCGGGCCGAGCTGGCGGCGCTGCAGGCGCGGATCAACCCGCACTTCTTCTTCAACACCCTCAACACCATCGCGTCCCTGCTCGACGAGGACGTGCGCAAGGCCGAGGAGCTGCTGGAGACGTTCGCGGACCTGTTCCGCTATGCGTTCGCCGCGGCCGCCGCGGCACCCGTCCCCCTGCGCGACGAGATCGCCTTCACCAAGGGCTACCTGCGGATCGAGCACGCTCGTTTCGGCGACCGGCTGCGGGTGGCTTGGCAGGTCGAGCCTGATTCGCTGGCGGTGCGCGTGCCCGGTCTCATCCTGCAGCCCCTGATCGAGAACGCGGTGGGGCACGGCCTCGTGCCGCGCGCGCGCGGAGGACGCATCGACGTCTCGACCTCCCTCGACGACGGTCTGCTGCGCATCGACGTCGTCGACGACGGGGTGGGGCTCTCCGGCGACGGAGACGACCTGATCCGCGACGGTCACGGCCTGGGCAACGTCGCCGGCCGGCTCCGGGCCTCGTACGGCGCGCGCGCGGCCCTCGCGCTGTCCGCCGGACCGGGCAGCACGGGCGCCCGCGCGCGGCTCACCCTGCCCGCCGCCCCGGCCCTCCCGGAATCCGCGGAGAGGGCGCCGTGACCTGCCGTTGCGTCGTCGTCGACGACGAGAAGCCGGCCCGCGACCGGATCAAGCGGCTGCTCGCCGCGCATCCCGACTTCGAGCTCGCGGGGGAGGCTGCCGACGCCGAGGCGGCGGTCCGGCTGATCGACGAGACCACGCCCGACCTGTGCTTCCTCGACGTGCAGATGCCCGAGGGCACCGGCTTCGACGTCCTCGAGCGGGTGAGGCGCGTGCCCCACGTCATCTTCGTTACCGCCTACGACCGCTACGCGGTGCCCGCCTTCGAGGTGCGGTCCATCGACTACCTCCTGAAGCCGGTCGGTCGGGAGCGGTTCGCCGAGGCCCTGGAGCGCGCCCGCGAGCGCATCGACGCCGCCGGCCCGGCCCGGCGCATCCTCGACGAGCTGGAAGACCTGCGGCGGTCCGTCGGCCGGGGGGGCGCCGCGGCGCCGCCGCCCGACCGCATCAGCGCCCGGCGCGGCCCCCGGATTCTCCTGCTCGACCCGGAGGAGATCGTCTGGTTCGAGGCGGAGGACACGCTCGTCTTCGCCCGGACCGCGGCCGGGCGGTTCCTCGTCGACCGCACCCTGTCCGATCTCGAGCGGCAGTTGGAGGGCCAGTTCTTCCGCGCCCACCGGGGCTGCCTGGTCAACCTCGGGCGCATCGCCGAGATCCGGCCCGCCGACGCGGGCGCCTGCACCATCGTGTGTCCCGGCGCGGGCACGGTGGCGCTGTCCCGGCGGCAGGCCCGGCGGCTGCGCGAGATATTCCGGTGGTGAGTTCGGCCTCGGTGACCGAGCCGCAACGGATCCGGCCAACCGCGAAGACGGCGGACCGAGGAGGCGCCTGGCCGAGGACGCCCGTGCCCGATGCCGAGGGCTGTGGGTGGAAGGGGACTGCAGGCCCCTTGGCACCGGGCCGCCAACGGGCTACCGGCGCTCTCGGACCGCTGGCGCGCGCAGACGACCGTCGATCGCAATCCGGTTGCGTCCCGAGGCCGGGGACGACAACATCCACGCCAGGAGGACGACACATGGTTCACCGGGCGATGGGGTTGATGCTGACGGCGGCGCTGGCGGCCGCGTCCACGCCGGCCGCGGCGCAGGAGAGCGAGGCGGGCGCGGTGGTGACCGTCCCGAGCGGCGAGGTCCGCGAGGGCGATCTCTACGCGGCGGGCGAGGCGGTCCGCGTCCACGGGCGGTTGGCGGGGGACCTGGTGGCGGGGGCGCAGCGGGTCCTCGTGGACGGTCAGGTCGAGGGAGACGTGTTCGCGGCGGCCAGGGCCGTCGACCTTCGGGGCGCCATCGGCGACTCCACCCGGGTCGTCGGCGAGCAGGTGGTCGTGGACGCCACGATCGACGGCGACCTGATAGCGGGGGCGAACCGGGTGCAGATCCTCGAGAGCGCCGTCATTCGCGGAGGCGTCGCGGCCGCCGCGAGCAGCCTCGAGATCGACGGGACGGTTGAGGAGGACCTGCGCGCGGCGGCGGGCGAGCTCGTGCTGCGCGGTACGGTGCGCGGCGACGCGAACGTCATCGCCGACCGCCTCGACCTCGCCCCCGACGCGCGCATCGAGGGCGACCTCGATTACCGGACGCGGTTGCCCCTGAGCCCCGAGGCGGCGGCCCGGGTGGCGGGGGCGGTGCGCTACGAGGAACCGATCGACGACGACGACGACGAGGGCAGCGCGGCGTGGAGCTTCCTCTTCTGGACGTGGCAGGCGGGGGCGGCGCTGCTCGCCGGCATGCTCGCCGTCGCGCTGTTCCGGCCCCTGGTGCAGCAGTTGGCCTCGGCCATCGCGGGCGAGACCACCCTCGGCGCGCTGCTCGGGTTCGGCGCGTTCCTCATCGTGCCGGTCGGGGCGGCCGTCGTGATGATGACGCTGGTCGGGCTGCCGGTCGGCATCATCGCCGTGCTGCTGTTCACCGTGGCCCTCTACGTGGCCAAGCTCCCCATTGCGGCGTGGGCGGGCGACCAGTTGCTCGCCCGGGCCGGCCGCCCCGAAGCGTCGCCGTACGCGGCGATGGCCGTCGGCATCCTCGCGCTCTATCTGCTGTTCGAGATCCCGTGGCTCGGCGGGCTCTTCTGGCTCGCCGCGACGTGGCTGGGCCTCGGCGCGATGGTCCTGTCGGGCCGCCGGTACTTGACCGCGAACGGCGGTTGACGACCAGGCAGATCTGGTCTAGAGCAGCCTTGGCTCGACCAGCTCGCGTTCAGGCAGGAGTCGGCGGACGATCTCGACGCTCCAGGGCTCGCAGATCAAGCCGCTGTCGACATCGGCTGCAAGCTGATGCGGCGTCACGAAGCTCCCGCTGAGTGATGTCCCCCGGCGCTCGAAGAACTCCGTCGCGCTCAGCGCGATGGCGACATCGTCGGTTCTCGCCTGCCACTCGTGGACGATGGCCACGTGGCGCCGCGTCCTGTCGCCATCTCGGCCACGGATCCAGACGGCGCCGAGCAACTTCAGGTCCGCGGGCTCGACGCTGATGCGGAGCTCCTCCTGAAGCTCGCGCACCGCGCCCTGCACGATGGATGGACCGTTGTCACCATCCTCCCGCCTGACGTGACCCCCGGCCCAAATCACGATCTTGCCGTGGAGCGGGCTGTCCTCGTGCTGCTCCCTTCGCTTCAGGCGCAGAAGATCCCCGCTCCCGTTGCGCACCACCACGACCGGCAGGGCCTGCACCCGCCCGAAATCGGATTCCACGCGCTCGCGGCTCGTGAACGTGCCCTGGCCGGCGAACAGATCGACCACCTCTTCCGCAGCGGTCCTGTCTAGCCAGGTCGTCTCGTCGAAGAAGGGCGCCACGGCGGTCTCGGGCAGAGACAGTATCTCCTCTTCGAGTTGCTCCTCGATCAGTACGTCGACGTTCATGATGGAACCGGATGCGCCCTCGACCGGCAGATAGCGGCCGCGGTCGAGAAGCAGGATGTCCGGATCGCCGGGCCCGGACGGAATCTGCGTTTTCTCCAGGATCTGCGACAACGTCGCACACGCGGTCCAGACGTTGAAATGGGCGTGTTTCTTGTCCCGAACCGGACAGATCGATGCGTGCTCCACAACGACCTCGACCCGGAAGCCGCACCGTTTCAGGAACGCATGCACCTGGCCGAGCGTCGTGCTCTTGCCTGCCTTCGGGACGCCGGCGAATTCGACCACCACTGGCGTTCTGGCCGCGCTGAACCGCTTCGCCGCTGCTTCGGCGCGTTGCTGCAGTGCTGTCATCGGAAACGCTCGATCGCTCGAGGGAAACTCGCCCAAGGCTCCGGCGTCAGGCAAGGCCTGGCAGGGGGCCGCCGACGTCGATGAAGTCGCCGCGCTGCCCGCGGACGTGCTTCAACCCGACGTGGTCGAGGTCGAGCCCCATCGCGCGGGCCACGCTCACCAGCATCCGCTGGTGGGGGATGCCCGAGAACCGGGTCGCGCCGCCGGTCAGCACCCGCGACGGCACCCGCATCTCCGCCGGCGTCTCGTGCGGCCAGTAGAGATAGCGGCCCGTTCGGAACGCCCACTCGCCGCCGATCAGCACCGGGCAGTAGTGGCGATAGCCGTGCCAGCCGTCGCCGAGCTCGGAGCCCCAGACGACGAGGGTATTGTCCATGACGGACCCGCCGCCCGCGTCGGGGACCGCCTCGAGGGTGCTCACGAGCCGGGCGACCTGGGCGGCGTGATGGCGAACGTAGTCGGTCATCGCGGCGTACTTGGCGGGGTCCTCGTGGATGTAGTGGGCGATGCCCTTGTGCACCTTGTCGCTGATGTGGTCGGCCCCGAACTCGGCCGTGGGCATCTCGCCGAGCGACAGCGTGACCACCCGGGTGATGTCGCAACTGAAGGCGGCCGCGACCACGTCGGTGAACGCGTCGAAACCCAGGTCGTAGCGCTCGAACCCGGCCGCGGGCTGCGCCGGGGCCTCGCACGCGAGGGTGGCGAGGCTCTCCAGCCGGTGGCCCAGCCGCTCGACGATTCCGAAGTGGGTCTCGAGCCGGGCCCGCTCGCCGTCGGTGAAGCGGGGGGCCAGCTCGCGGTACTCGCGGTACGCGAAGTCGAGGGTCGCGCGGCGGCGCCGGCCCACCGCGTCGCCCGACGACGCCGGCCCGAACACCCGGTTCCAGGCCCCCAGCGGCGAACGCTCGGCCGGCAGCCGCATGCCCCCGAGGCTGTAGCTGATGGGGCGGCCCGCCTCGAGGGCGGCGTCGAGCGACAGCTCGAGCGAGGGCAGCCGGTCGGGCCTCGCGACGTGCCCGGCGACGACCTGGTCGAGCGACGGCGAGACCGACCGCGTGTCCCGCGCCGCGAAGTCGGCGTTGTCGCCGGTCCAGGCATGAATCCACCCCCGGTCGTGACGGTTGCCCCCGGTGTCGAGCTCGGCGGTGGCCAGCGACAGCCCGTCGAGCGCGAGCACGCGCCGGCGGTGGGGGTGCAGCGGGGCCAGGGCGCGGCTGAGGTCGCCGGCGGCGAGGGGCGCGAGGTCGAGCGTCCACGGCTCGTCCGCGGACCGGCCCGGGGGCTGCATGCGCCAGCCCTCGTAGGGCCAGCCGTGGCAGTGGCTGATGACGACGAGGCGCCGGACCGGCCCCGCCTCGGGCGTGAAGGCCCGCAGCGCCGCGTCGGGAACGGCCGCCCCGAGGGCGGTGAGCCCACCCATCCGCAGCACGCGTCGTCGCGAGATCATTCGTGGCCTCCCGGCGCGCCGGCGCCCGGCCGGCGGCGGAAGAGGTCGCTGCCGGCAATCGACACCAGCAGCTCCTCGATGGAGTCGTCGGCGCGGAAGCCCGCCTGCAGCGCGTCGAGACCGGGCGCCGCCGCGTCGAGCCGCTCGCCGAGGGCGTAGCGGGTCCAGCGCAGCACGTAGCAGTCGCGCACGCGGGCGCTGGCGGCGAGCTGCCGCGCGAAGTCGACGCCGTCGTCGAACGCGACGCGCTCCCCGCCGGCCAGGGTCAGCGAGCCGCTCGCGTCGACCGGCTGGCCGTTGTCGTGCGAGCGCCACCGGCCGATGGCGTCGTAGTGCTCGAACGCGAACCCCGGCGGGTTGATGGTGCGGTGGCAGGTGTCGCACGTCGCGGGCCGGGTGGCGGCGGCGGTGCGCTCGCGGTTGGTGCTCTCGGCCGTCAGGGTGTCGGGGGGCAGGGCCGTCTCGGCCCCCTGGACGGGGGTGCCGAGGTGCATGCAGGCGAGCCGCTCGAGCACCCGCACCCCGCGGGGGATGGGCCCCGGCTGCACCGCGTAGGCGCCGAGGGCGAGCACCGACGGCAGGGTCAGCACCCCCGCCCGCTCCTCGGGGGGGAAGCTGGCCGGATAGAGGGCCAGCGGCTGCCGCCGGCCGATGGAGGCGACCACGAGGTCGATGGTCCGGGTCACCTCGGGGCCCTCGACGCGCTCGGCCCCGTCGCCGTAGATGGGGGCGGTGGCGTCCGACATGTAGCCGCGGTGGTCGGTCATCAGCGCCGTGAACGTACCCACGCCGTCGAAGACCGCCCGCTCGACGAACAGCTCCGTCTCGAGCTTCATCGAGTGACGCACCGGGCCCATGACGGCCGGCCACTCGACGTCGTCGTCCCGCGCGGTGGCGAGTCGCGCCTCGAGGCCGAACAGGGGCCCGAACGCGCGGCGGGCGGGCGCGACGAGCAGCACGTCGCCGGTGCCGAGCCACTGGTGGTGGAAGCGCACCACGGCGGTCCGGGCCTTCGGGTCGTCGAGCATCCGCCGGGCCTGGGCCTCGATGCCGGCCCGGGTATCGAGCCCGCCCGACTCGGCCGCCGCGAACAGCGCCTCGTCGGGCATCGAGTCCCACAGGAAGTAGGAGAGGCGGGACGCCAGCTCCCAGCGGCTCAGGGGCGCGGCGGCGTCGGCGCGCTCGCGCGGCCCGAGCCGGAAGTGGAACGTCGGCGTCTGCAGGATGCCCGCCACCGTCAGCGCGACCGCCTCGTCGAGGGGCCCGGCCGCGGCGTTGGCCCGCCAGAACGCCTCCAGGCGCCGGCGCTCGCCGGCGTCGAGGGGCCGGCGGTAGGCCCGCCGGGCGAAGCGCCCGAGGCTCGCCCACGCGCAGGCGGCCCGCTCGGCCGCGGGCAGCGAGCCCCACCCGTCGCAGGCGAAGAACGTCGGCGACACGAGGGCGAACGACGCGAAGTGCATCGCCGCCAGGTGCAGCTCCTCGACCTGGTAGGACGAGGGCGCCTGCCCCTCGGCGATGCCCTCGAACCCCTCGGAGCCCGTCTCGGCCGGGAAGCGCCAGGGCCACACCGGCGGGGGCGGCGGGGCCGTGAAGACCCCCTTGCTCGGCTCGCGCCGGGGGCTGATGCGGTCGGCGAGGGCGGGGCGGGCCGGCCACCGGTCGCCGTCCCGGGGAAAGCCGAAGAGGTCGGCGACGGTGTTGTTGTACTCGGCCGGGGTCAGGGCGAGGGGAGCGGTCTCCGGCGGGGCGGCGGTGGCGCCCGGGGCCGTCTGGCCCGAGGCTGCGGCCGACGCCAGGATTCCGGAGAGGGCGGCCGTCAGCAGGACCAACGCGATTCCGTGTCTCATGGGGGAGGTCGACATCCCGACAGGACTCGGACGGAACAGCTAACCCGTTGATATGACAGGGCTTCGTGTCGGTGGAAACGGAAGCCGCCGCCCACGAACGAACCCACGCCAAGCGTCAGTCGCCCTGCGCGGGAGTCGTTCGGGCGAGGGCGTGCTCGCAACCGGCCGGCAGGGGAGACCGGGCGTCGCCCGCCCCCGTCTCGGTGCTCCAGGAGCCCCCGGCAAACCTCTGCAGGTCGATCATGCAGGACACCATGTGCGGCAGCGTCTCCTGTACCGAGCGCACATCTGTCTGCAGGACCTCCACGTCCGTGGTCAACTCAGCCAAATCCCGGGTGACTACCTCGAACTGAGCGTTCCGGGTTGCAGCGGTCCAGACGAAACCCGCGGTGAGAACCAGGAGCGTCAACGCTGGCGAGAACTCGTTGAGCTTCTTGAAGAACCCCACGGAGACATGCTACCACGCCCGACATCTCGGTGGTGACCGCACCCGCCCGCACCCCGGGAGCAGACCGGGCCTGCCGCAGGCCTTCGGTGTCCCGGCCGCGAATCGGGAGTCCATGGGAACGGACGGCCAAGGCAGGATTGGCGTCCCCAACGGGATTCGAACCCGTGTCTCAGCCTTGAAAGGGCTGAATCCTAGGCCTCTGGACGATGGGGACGCGGGGAAGCGGGTCGCGGGAACCTGCGCGGCCGACCGCAGGTCCCTATAAACGTTACAGTATACGCCACTTTGCCCCTCCGCACAAAAGCGGTGTCCAAGGGTCCGGCCGGACGCGACACCGGCCGGACGCCGCGCGACCGGGGAATCCCGACACGCGTCGCCGGCAGGACCGCCCCGGAGTCCCGGCCCCGTGTTCACCGACGCCTGCCTGCCCGGTCTCGGCGCGCACCATGACCGCCCCGGCGTGCGCGTGTCAACTTCCGGCGTCCGTGGCGGATCCGAAGTTGACGGCCTGGGCGCGGAGCATCGAGGCACGGCGTGGACCGGCGGTTGCCTTCCGCCGCGCAAGGCGTTGCCGGGCCTCTTCTTCTCGCGCGGGTCTCTGGCTGCAAGCTACTGAAGACACGGCACTTGCCTGCGTCCCGACTGCGCCCCGACGAGCTGGCCGGTCTCTTGCTCTCACTCGAGGTCCCGCCGCCACGCGGCGGCCCGCGTGCCCGACCTGGTTCCTGGGTCGCCGCACCGGCGGCGGGGCGTGAGCCGGTCACCGCCCGAGGCGGCGGTGGCCACGGAGTCCCTTTCAACAGGAGAGAGAAGACGATGCGAACAGTTCTGTGGAGCCTGGTGATGGTTCTGACCCTGTGCGCCGGCCAGTGGGGCGCGGCCGAGGTCCAGGAGACGGCGTCGCCCGAGGCGCCGAGCGCGCAGTCGGAGCTGATCGATCTCAATGCCGCGACGGCCATGGAGCTCGAGACCCTGCCGGGAATCGGGCCGCGTACCGCGGAGCGAATCCTCGAGTACCGGCGTGAGCACGGCGGCTTCGAGAGAATCGAGGACCTGATGGACGTGCGCGGCATCGGCGAACGCACCTTCCTCAGGTTGAAGCCGCTGGTGACCGTCGCGGCACCCGAGCCCGATGCCGCTCAACGTCGATAGCCGTTCGTGCAGGCGTGTCCCGGGGTGCCGTCCCCGGGACACGCCGGATGACCGTGAACGCGGGCCCGGGCCCGCGCGCCCCGGCGAAAGCGCCGGCACCGCGGGATTCACCCTGGTCGAGGCCGGCGTCGTGCTCGTGCTGCTCGGGATCGCAGCCGCGCTCGCGCTGCCGTCCATGCGGACGGGCCTCGACGGCATGCGGGCCGTCGCCGCGGCCCGGCACCTCGCGGCCCTGGCGCAGTCGATGCGGGTGCGGGCGGTGACGCAGTCGGTTCACGTCGGGCTGCGGTTCGAGCAAGAGGGCGGCGAGTACCGGTACGCGATGTACGCAGACGGAGACGGCGACGGCCTGCGAGCGCGAGACATTCGAAGCGAGGTGGACCCGCAGCTCGCCGACTTCGAGCGCATCGGCGACCGGTTCCCCGGCGTCGCCATCGGCATCGCGGCCGACGTGCCGGGGGTCGCGGGCCGGCAGACCCTGGCCTCCGGTTCGGACCCGATTCGGTTCGGTGCCTCGGACGGCGTGACCTTCACCCCGTTGGGTACCGCAACGAGCGGGACCCTCTATCTGCACCATCGGTCGGGGCGCCAGCTCGCGGTGCGGGTCCTGGGCGCGACCGGGCGCATCCGCATTCTCGAGTTCGACGCGGACACCGCGTCGTGGGTGGGCCGATGACGAGCGGGCGCGTCGAGCGGCGGCGGCATTCTCGCCGGCCCGCGGCCGAGCTCGGAGGGTTGCGGACGGCGCGCCTGCAACCCGGGCTCGAAGCGGTGCTGATGGACCTGTCCTCCGGAGGCGCGCTGGTGGAGACCGCGACCCGGCTCCGGCCGGCGATGAAGACGGTGTTGCAGTTGAAGACTCCCCACGGCGAGCTGCAGGTGCCGGGTGATGTCGTCCGAGCCTGGGTGTCCGCCATCCTGCCGGACCGCGGCCTTCTCTATCGTGGGGCGGTGCGATTCGACCGGACGATCGACCCGCCGGAAGGGATCGAAACCCGCAGCCTGGCGTGAACTCCGTCTTTGCTCCTTGCAGGAACGGGCGCAGGACACGTGCGGTCACGTTGATATTCTCGCGTCATTCGAATACTATTCGCGCGTTTGTTCACACTGCGCCTGGGGGGCACCGTGCGGCCGTCAATTCCGGAGCCTTCGAGGCCACTGCGTCGAGGTGCGCGTCTCATCATGGCTGACCTGTCGTTTTCAAGTCCGAATCGCTTCGTCCACCGCGGCAACTTCGTCGAGCGCGGCCACCGGTTCTCGGAGTTCCTCGCCGTCCTCGAGTCGCGAGCCGCCGGGGGTGTGACGATCGGGGCGCTGGAGGGCGCGGTGAAGGCGGCCCTGGAGCGGCTGGTCCCGATTCGCGGAGCGCGGTTGACGGCGGCTCCCGCCCCTCCCCTGGCCGCACGCGAGGGACCGGCGGTCTCGTCGCTGAGGTTCCCCGTGCCGGCCCCCACGCGCGGGGACCTCGCACTGGAGGTGAGCATCGATCCCGGCTTGGCGCTCGATGCGCGGGACCGGCAGGCGCTGCGCCACGCGGCCCGAGTGGTCGGTCTGGTCATCGCGTGCCGGAACCCGGCGCCACCGCCCGGCCAGCCGCCGACGCCGGCGGCGCCGCTGATCGGATCGAGCGCGCCGATGCGACGATTGCGTCAAGAGATCGAGCGGGTGGCGGCGACCGACTTCACGGTCCTGATCGAGGGCGAGTGCGGGGCCGGCAAGGAGTTGGTGGCGCGGCAGGTGCACGAGCTGAGTCGACGGTGCCAGGGACCCTTCGTCGCAGTGAACTGCGCCGCTCTCGTCGAGACGCTGCTCGAAGCGGAGCTGTTCGGCATCGAGGACCGGGTCGCGACCGGCGTGCGGGCCCGCCGCGGCAAGTTCGAGCTCGCCGACCAGGGCACCCTGTTTCTCGACGAGGTCGCCGACCTGTCGCCGGCCGCGCAGGCCAAGCTGCTGCGGGCCATTCAGGAGCTCTCGGTCGAGCGGGTCGGCGGACACGGGGCCCGAGCGGTGGACATCCGCATCGTCGTGGCGACGAACCAGCGCTTGCGGGAGCTGGCAGACAAGGGGCGTTTTCGCACCGACCTCTACTACCGCCTCGCCGGGGTCGAGCTGCACGTGCCGCCCCTCCGGCACCGCCGCGAGGACGTCATCGCGCTCGCCGAGCACTTTCTGGCCCGGAACGACGGACTGCGCCGGCTGACCCTGTCGGAGAGCGCGGCGGACGCCCTGCGCACGCACGACTGGCCCGGAAACGTGCGCGAGCTGCAGCGGGTCGTCGAGCGGGCCCTGACCCTCGCCACCGAGGACACCATCGGGCTGCAGGATCTGCCGGTCGAGCTGACCCGCGATTACGCGGAGCTGCTGCAGCCGTCCATCACCCGGGCCGAGTCGATGCGCACCTGGGGCAGCCGTTACGCACGGCTGATGCTCGAGCGCTGCGGCCGCAACAAGCGGCGCACGTGCGAGGTGCTCGGCATCAGCTACCATACGCTGCAGTCGTACCTGCGTCACCGGTCCTGAGAGCGGTCGAGCCGGCCCCGCACCGGCATGCGGCACTCGACGCTCGGAGAACCGCCCCGGACCCGGGGACGGCGGGGGGCGGGGCGGCCATGCCTTGACCCCCCGCGGGTCCCATAGTACGTTTCTGTCAGGTTCTTCCGGCGTCCCGGCGGCTGGCCGCGGCCACGTCGGCAGCCGGACATCTTCCGCAAGCCGGCGCTTCCCGGCACGGACCGCCCGCCACGGCCGACTCTACCGTGTCATGACCGACGCCCCGGCTTCCGCCCCCTTCAAGACGCCCCTGCACGGCCGCCACGTCGCCCTCGGCGCGAGGATGGTGCCGTTCGCGGGGTGGGAGATGCCCCTGCAGTACGCCGGCATCACCGAGGAGCACTTGGCGGTGCGGCGGGCGGCGGGGCTGTTCGACGTCAGCCACATGGGCGAGATCGAGGTCGCCGGGGCGGACGCCCTCGCCGCCGTGCAGCGGATCTCGACCAACGACGCCAGCCGCCTCGAGGTCGGCCAGGCCCAGTACTCGGCGCTGGCGACCCCCGAGGGCACCTTCGTCGACGACCTGCTGGTGTACCGGCTGGCCGGCGACCACTTCATGCTGGTGGTCAACGCCGCCAACATCGCGGCCGGCTTCGAGTGGATTCGCGACCACATCGCCGGCGTCGGCGACGCGGTGGCGGTGAACACCAGCTCGCGCTACGCCCTGCTCGCGGTGCAGGGGCCCCGGGCCCTCGACGTCGTGCAGCCGCTGACCGACGTCGAGCTCGCGGCCATCCGGTACTACCGCTTCGCGACGGGCGAGGTGTCGGGCATCCGCGCGACCCTCTCGCGCACCGGCTACACCGGCGAGGACGGGCTCGAGTTGTTCGTGGCCCCGCAGGCGGCCGACCGGCTGTGGACGGCGCTGATGTCGGCCGGCCGACATCACGGGCTGCAGCCGGCGGGGCTGGGCGCCCGCGACACCCTGCGCCTCGAGGCGGCGATGCGGCTCAGCGGCCAGGACATCGACCGCACGACGACGGTCCTCGAGGCCGGCCTCGGCTGGATCGTGGGCTGGGACAAGCCCGACTTCATCGGGCGCGACGCGCTCGTGAAGCAGCGCGAGGCCGGGGTCGGGCGCAAGCTGGTGGGGCTGGAGATGGCGGGGCCGGGCATCGCGCGGCACGGTTACGACGTCCGCGCGGGCGGCGAGCCGGTGGGCCGGGTGACCAGCGGCACCCGCACCCCGTTCCTCGAGAAGGCCGTCGCCCTCGCCTACGTCCCCGCCGCGGGCGCCGCACCCGGCGCCGAGTACGAGGTGGACGTCCGCGGGCGCCGGGTGCCGGCCCGCGTCGTGCCGTTGCCGTTCTACAAGCGCCCGAGATGAGCAGCCATGTATCCGACTGACCGGCTCTACACCAGGGACCACGAGTGGATCCTGATCTCGGGGACGAGCGCCCGCGTCGGCATCACCGACTACGCGCAAGCCCAGCTCGGCGACGTGGTGTACGTCGAGCTGCCCGAGGTGGGGCGGCAGTTCGAGGCCGGGGCTCAGTTCGGGTCGATCGAGTCGGTGAAGGCGGTGTCCGACCTCTACTGCCCTCTGGCCGGCCGGGTGACCGAGGTCAACGGGGCGCTCGCGACGGCCCCCGAGACGGTGAACGCAGACCCCCACGGCACCTGGATGATGGAAATCGAGCTGACCGACCCCGCCGCCACCTCCGGACTCCTCGACTCGGCCGCCTATGCCGAGCTGGTGAAGCAGGCGGACCCGGCGTGACCCGCGCACGAGTCGACCGGTTCTCCGAGCGACACATCGGGCCCCGCCCCGACGACGTCGAGGCGATGCTCGCGGCGGTGGGCGCCGCCTCGCTCGAGGCCCTCGTCGCCGAGGCGGTGCCTGCCGACATCCGGCTGGACGCCCCCTTGCGGACGCCGGGGCCCGAGACCGAGGCCGAGTACCTCGCCCGCCTGCGCGACGTCGCCGCCCGGAACCGGCCCGGCCGGGCCTGCATCGGCCTGGGGTACTACGGCTGCATCACCCCGAGCGTCATCCTGCGCAACGTGTTCGAGAACCCCGGCTGGTACACGCCCTACACGCCGTACCAGGCCGAGGTGGCGCAGGGGCGCCTCGAGGCGCTGCTGAACTACCAGACGATGGTCGGCGACCTGACGGGGATGCCGGTGGCGAACGCCTCGCTCCTCGACGAGGCGACGGCGGCGGCGGAGGCGATGGCGATGATGCACCGCGTGCGGTCGCGCACCGCGCCCGGCGCGGACCGGCTGCTGGTGTCGCGGCACTGCTTTCCGCAGACCATCGACGTGGTGCGGGGCCGGGCCGAGCCGCTGGGCATCGTGGTCGAGGTGGGCGACCCCGCGGAGATGCCCCTCGACGACGGGGTCTTCGGCGTCCTCCTCCAGACGCCGGGGGAGGACGGCGCGGTGCTCCCGATCGCCGAGGCGGTGGACCGCGCCCACGAGGCGGGGGCGCTCGCCGCCGTCTGCACCGACCTGCTGGCCCTGACGCTGATGGCGCCGCCCGGCGAGAGCGGAGCGGACGTCGTGGTGGGAAACTCGCAGCGGTTCGGCGTGCCGATGGGCTACGGCGGACCGCACGCGGCGTTCTTCGCCACCCGCGACGACCTCGTCAGACAGGTGCCGGGACGCATCATCGGGCTGTCCGTCGACCGGCACGGCCGCCCCGCCCATCGGATGGCGCTGCAGACCCGCGAGCAGCACATCCGGCGCGACCGCGCGACGTCGAACATCTGCACCGCCCAGGCCCTGCTCGCCAACCTCGCCGGCTTCTACGCGGTCTACCACGGCCCGGACGGCCTGCGCGCCATCGCCGGCCGCGTGCACGGGCTGGCCCGGCGGCTGGCCGACGGCCTGCGCGAGCTGGGCCTCGCGCCCGCGCACCCGCACTTCTTCGACACCGTCACGGCGCCGCTGCCCACCGAGGCGACAGGGCGCCTGCGCGCCCGGGCCGCCGTCGACGGCATGCACTTCCGGTACCGCGGCGACGGCGCGACGGGCTTCGCCCTCGACGAGACCACGACCCCGAGCGACGTGGCTCACATCGTGTCGCTCGTCGCCGACGCCCTGGGCCGCCCGGCCCCGCCGCCCGACCCCGGGGTCGCGGCCGCGGCGATGGCGGAGGAGGATGCGACCCCCGACTGGCCGGAACCCCTCGTGCGCACGTCGGCGTATCTGACCCATCCGGTCTTCCACCGGCACCGGTCGGAGACCCAACTGATGCGCTATCTGAAGCAGCTCGAGCGGCGCGATCTGGGCCTCGACACCTCGATGATCCCCCTCGGCTCCTGCACGATGAAGCTGACCGCGGCTTCCGAGATACGCGCCGTGAGCTGGCCGGCGTTCGCCGCCGTCCATCCGTTCGCGCCGGTGGAGACGGCCGAGGGCTACCGGACCGTGTTCAGTGAGCTCGAGGCGTCGCTCGCCGCCATCACCGGGCTGCCGGCGGTGTCGCTGCAGCCGAACTCGGGCGCGCAGGGGGAGTTCGCGGGGCTCATGGTCATCCGCGCCTGGCACCGAGACCATGGGGGCGGCGGCCGCGACGTGGTCCTGATTCCAGCGTCCGCCCACGGCACGAACCCGGCCACCGCGACCATGGCGGGGATGCGGGTCGTGGTGGTGGCCTGCGACGACGGCGGCAACGTCGACCTCGACGACCTGCGCGCCAAGGCGGCGGCGCACCGCGACACCCTGTGCGGCCTGATGATCACGTACCCGTCCACGCACGGGGTCTTCGAGGACGCCATCCGGGAGATCTGCAACGTCGTCCACGACGCCGGCGGTCAGGTGTACATGGACGGGGCGAACCTGAACGCCCAGGTCGGGGTGACCAGCCCCGCCGCGATCGGCGCCGACGTCTGCCACATCAACCTGCACAAGACGTTCGCGATTCCCCATGGCGGCGGGGGACCCGGCATGGGGCCGATCGCCTGCGCGGATCACCTCGCGCCGTACCTGCCCGGGCATCCGCTGGTGCCGGTCGGCGGCGAGCGGGCGATTCCCGCGGTTTCGGCGGCGCCGTGGGGGAGCGCCAGCATTCTCCTCATCTCGCACGGATACGTGCGGATGCTCGGGCCGGACGGCATGCGGCAGGCCACCGCGGCCGCGATACTCGGCGCCAACTACGTCAAGGCGCGCCTCGCCTCGCACTACGACGTCCTGTACGCCCGTGACAACGGGCGGGTCGCGCACGAGCTGATCCTCGATCTGCGGGCGCTGAGGCGCCACGGCCTCAACGAGATCGACGTCGCGAAGCGCCTCATCGACTACGGGTTCCACGCCCCGACGGTCTCGTTCCCGGTGCCGGGCACGATGATGGTGGAGCCGACCGAGAGCGAGCCGCGCGAGGAGCTCGACCGGTTCTGCGACGCGCTGATCGCCATCCGCGGGGAGATCCAGGCCATCGTGGACGGCGCCGCCGACCCCGTCGACAACGTACTCAAGAACGCCCCCCACACCGCGGCCGAGGCGACGGCCGACGTCTGGTCCCACCCCTATACGCGGGAGCAGGCGGTCTACCCGTTGCCGTTCGTGCGCGAGAACAAGTTCTGGCCGCCGGTGGGGCGGATCGACGACGCGCACGGCGACCGCAACCTCGTCTGCGCCTGTCCACCGATCGACGCGTACGAGGAGTGAGCCCGAGCGGCGGGGCGGCGGCGCGGGCCGAGTGACGAGGTTGGACGGTGTGCTCGCGTACTGCACGGTGAGCCCGCGCGACGGGGCGGCGGCGCGGACGGAGAGCCGACCCGCGGGAGCCGACAGCGAGAGGCCCCGACTCCCTCGGCTGCATCAGATCCAGACACTCACATATATGCAAACGTATTACACTCGTGCTACACTGAAATCCATGAGCAACGATGCAAAATGGATCGTCGGAACCGTCGTTGCGGTCATGACGACCGTCGTCGCGTCCGCCGTGGCCGTGATCGCCGTCGTGGTCACGCTCACGGGCGACATCCGCGCTGATCTGCGGGACGTCCGCGCCGACCTGCGGGACGTCCGCGTCGACATCACGACGCAGATCGCCGCCGTGAACACGCGCATCGATGACGTTCGAGCCGACCTCCGCGACATGCGCGCCACCATGGACAACTTCGACGCTCGTCTGCGCGCGATTGAAATCGCCTTCGGCAAGGTCGATCAGCGGCTTCTCACGATCTAACGCGTCATTCTGCCGACCACTGCACCCGGTGAATAGCAGCGGCGCCAAGCGTGCCGGACACCTGCCGAAAACTCCACTGTCGGCGTCGAAGGTCCTTGGGTGCCACCCCAGTGCCACTTTCGCTGTGGTGGAACAGCAGGTCGTTCTGGTTTCATTGTGCCGTCCCTCGTCCCGTCCTCAAGCGGAGACTCGAAATGGTGTTCTCGCTCGATGTTCTTTCAACTCTCATGGCGGACTCCGCGGTCCGCGGTCTCTCGATTACCCGGGAACTTCAGCCGTTGGGCGGGCATGGCGATGCTGTCTCGCCGCCGACGTTCGCGCAGGCGGAAGGCGACGAGAAAGGACCGCGATACGTGTGGTCGGAGCGCCGCGTCGGTGATGAAACGGTGAAGACGTGTCTGCTCGATTCGCCGGCATCGCAGGCCAACCGAATCGAGGAGTCGCTTCTCGATCTGGTCCGATCCGAGAAGCTCACCCTCCCGCTCCATCGCATGGACGTTCCGAACATCGGCGTCCTGACCGACCTGGAACTGCCGCACCGCGCCTACGATGCGGCCATCGGCACCGCAACGCTCGCAGACGGAAACAGGTGGGACAAGTCGGAGATTGCGAAGCGGATCCGCGCGGCGAGCCGAAAAGATGCGGCAGCACTTCTTGAGCACGCCCCCTTGATCCTCGTTCTTGGTGGTTGGGACTCGCACTCCGGCATGGCGGCGAACGCTTGGCAGGGCCGGCACGAAAAGGCGGTCTGGTCGAAGATCGTGGCCGTCGATGCATTCAGCATGAACCGTCCCGGCGGTCGTCTCGATCCGATGGGCCTGCCTTCGTCGGCGCGGGTCAACCTCGGTGACAGCCGCCAGACGCCTATGGACGAACAGAAGACCGTCCTGAAGCAGCTCGTCGAAGACCAGAACGCCACGAAGAAGCTCGCCAAGGAACTCTCCGAACAGGGGAGCCAGAAGCTCGTCGATCAGGGACTCGGTGTGGTGCCGCCATCGATGGACAAGTTCCCGCGCATCTCGATCACTATGCGGCATGCTGAGCAGCGGTCGGTCGTCTCGTTCGGCGTCCTTCGGAAGATCGGGTTCGGCGGCGCCGGCAAGGACCGCGTGGCGCGCGACTACCTCGCCGCGCTGGGCATTCTCGGCCTCGCTGTCCTTCATCGCAGTGGCGGACATCTCCGCAGCGAGTGCGACCTCGTTTGTGAACGGACGGACGGCTGGCAGATTCGCCGAGACGATTCTCCAGACGAAGCGCTGTCCAGAATCACCGTGGAGTGTGCGCTGAAGGTCGTCCAGGAAGCGCTCGATCGTTTTCCCTCATCGAAGCTCGCCTTCCGGAGGGAGCCTCTTGATCTCAAGGTCCACGAGAATCTTGTCGCCGCCATGGGGCGAAGCGAATCCTGATGCTGGAGATCTCCGTCCGATTCCTCGGCGGTGAATTTGTCGCTCAGACGCACGGCGTGGGATCGGAGTGGCCGCCGCATCCGGCGCGCCTGTTCTATGCACTGATCGCGGCGTGGTACGACGGCGGTTGCCGGCAAGGAGAAGCCGCCACGCTCAGGTGGCTGGAGTCGCAGGAAGCGCCGGGGATCGTTGCCGCCCGAGACGCCCCCGATGAGACGTACGAAGCATGGCTTCCGATGAACAGCGTTCCGAACTGGGACAAGAAGGGCGGCAAGCGGCCGTCACTTCCAAGAACGCGCCAGCTCCGTTCCAGCCGATACGTCGGCGACGCTCCCGTCAGTTTCGTGTGGGGTGTCGATGCCCCGGCGGAGCATGAGGCAGCATTGCGCGACCTGTGCCGGCGTTGCACGCGACTCGGCTCGGCCGAGAGCCTCGTCGCGATGAGAACCGGACGACGCACCGAACTCCACGGCCCTGCATGGCGTCCCCAGCCTTCCGGGACGATGCTGCGGATTCCCATGCCCGGGATTCTCCGCGCGATAGCCGGATCCGACACGCTCATCCCCGGACGCATGCTCCCGTGCGACTGGCGAGCCTACCACTGGGGCGGCAGTCGGCGGCCGGGTCGCATGATCACCGTCGGGCTGGCCCGCGGGCACTGGCCGATCGAGCACGCACCGACGCTGGCGGAGCAGCTCAGGCGGGCGTTGATCGCGGTGGCGGAAGCGGAGCGCCTCCCCCTGCGTCCCATCCTCCACGGGCATGAAGACGACGGATCTCCGCTACGCAGATCCCACCTCCATTTCTGCCCGCTTCCTCACGTCGGATTTCGGCACGCATTCGGTGCCGTGCTGGGCGTTTCGTTCATCACGCCGCCGAACACCGATGAGCACGACCGAGCCTACGTGCAACGCGTCGTCGCGACGTGGTTCGCACACGGCGGAGAACTGACGACCACAGGCGGCCGGTTGCTGTCTTTCGGGCCGGCGGACTCCCGACGCACGCTCGCCGACGAGCGATGGTGCCGGGCCGCCAGGGTCTGGCAGACCGTCATCCCGATGGAACTTCCGCGCCACGTGGCCAGACGCCGGAAGTGGAACCGGGACGACTGGCGCCGCGTTGCCGGCGCGATACGGCTGGCGTGTTCCCAAGCCGGTCTGCCGTCCCCGATTGAGGTCGACGCTTCGAATACCCCGTTCACCATTGGAAGTCCCAACTCACGCACGGTGCGGGGTCCGCACCGCCGTCCTCTTGTTCACGCCCGCGTTCTGTTCCCGAATGAAGTCGAAGGACCGCTCGTCGTGGGCGCGGGCCGGCATCTCGGGTACGGCTTGATGGAACCCGTAGAGGCGTTGCCGTGACCTTTCCGACCTTCACCCGGTTCTTCGAAATCTGCCGCGGCGTGGCCCCGTATCGGTGGCAGGAACGTCTCGCGGACGAAGTGCTCGCCGACCGACGATGGCCTGACGCACTCGACCTGTCTACCGGATCCGGAAAGACCTCGGCAATCGACATCGCGCTCTATGCGCTCGCGGCGGCAGCGCACGAAGGCGAGTGCGGCGTACATCCCCGCCGCATCATCCTCGTCGTAGACCGGCGTGTACTTGTCGATCAGGCGTGGCGACATGGTCAACGTCTTCTCGAACGGATCGACGCAGATGCCGAACTCGTTCCGGTGCGAGAGGCTCTCGCCAAGCTCAGTCCGGAGCCAGCGAGCAGCATCCGACTACGCGGCGCCTGTCCTACCGATCCAAGGTGGTGCCGTTCTGCTGATCAGGTCCAGATCGTCGCTTCTACGGTCGACCAGATCGGTTCGCGACTTCTCCTCCGCGGCTACGGCGTCACGCCGCGCATGCGATCCGTCGAGGCCGGTCTGGTTGGTCAGGACACGCTCTTCCTCCTGGACGAAGCGCACCTTGCCGGACCGTTCCTGGACACCCTCGCGCGTCTCGAACACCTCAATCCCGTCCGGGGCGTCGCTCCGCGCCGCCACGTCGTGCAGCTCAGCGCCACACCAGCCGCGACGGCGGCGACGACGCGCTTCGAACTCAACGAGAAAGAGCGCAACGATCCGGCACTCGTCCCCCGCCTGACCGCGCGGAAGACCTCGCGCTGGTCGGACGACCGGCTCGAAGAGATCCTCGCGATGATTGACGCACCGTGTGTGCTCCTGGTCGCGAACACCGTCCGTACCGCCCTCGATTGGTGGGGCAAGGCGACGAAGGCCCGGGCTGCGCGCCGGCCGGGCGCCTTGGATCGGAAACCCTTCCTGGTCACAGGGCGCATGCGCCCGCTGGATCGGCGGGAGACCCTCGACACCGTGGAGGGGCGACTCGGTGACCGCGAGCCGACGCTGGTCGTCGCGACGCAGTGCGTCGAGGCGGGCGTCGACTGGGACTTCGACGCCATGATCTCCGAGTGCGCATCGTGGGACGCGCTCGTTCAGCGCATGGGCAGAGTGAACCGACGCGGTGAACGCGACGGCGCCGAGTGCGTCATCCTCCCGGCCCGAAGGACTCTCAAGGACCCGGACAAAAAGGAGAAGTTCTGTCCCGTCTACGGTCGGTACGAGATCGCGACGGCAGGCTGGCTCGCACAAGCATCGCCGTTGCAGTGCCCCCCGGGAGCCATGCCGGAAGCCCCGAACGGTTGCGTGCGCCGGCCAGCGTCGGCCCCGTTGCTGGTCCGCGAATACCTCGACCTGTGGTCCCAGAACCGGGCGGACGGCCCGGCCTACGACGTATCCGTCTTTCTCCATGGCGTACAACAGGATCACCATGCCCAGGTAGTCTGGCGGGATCTCGACCCTGCCAGGGACCACACTTGCGTGGAACCGCTGTTGAAGGCGCTTCCGCCGTCGAGCCTGGAGGCCGTGCCGGTACCGCTTCCGGAGTTGCGGAGATGGCTTGACGGGCGTGAGGCGATCCGGCTCGGAGCCGAGACCACCATCGACACGGCCGACAGCATCAGGGTCGGCGCCACGGTGGTGGTCCCCACCGCATACGGCGGCCTTGGTCCCCACGGCACGTTCGACGGGTCGGCGGGTCGCGTGGCCGACATCAGTTCCGCCGCCATGCGCGATCATCGCGGTATCGAGTTCCAGATCCACGACGCTCCATCGGTGAACGAGCACGAATCGGTCGAGGATCATGTCAGATCCTGGATCGCAGCAGATGAAGCACGCTCCGCCTTGCAGGACTGGACGTGGGTCGACATCGGACGCCGCTGGCTCTTCGTCTCGGAACTGCCGACCGAGCCGGACGACGACGGACCGACGTTCCAGCGCCGGCCAGTGAGTCTGGAAAGCCACTTGAACGGCGTCTCCACGCGCACACGCGCCGCGGCCGAACGGATCGGTCTGTCGCCGGAGATGATTGACGACTTGGCGCTGGCTGCAAGGTTGCACGACGTGGGCAAGCTGGATGACCGCTTCCAGCGGCTCTGTGGACGACAACCGGATGCCGCTCCGCTCGCGCAGAGCGGCCATAGCTGGATCGAGCGCCGGCGACGCGCGGCCGTGTCCGATTATCCCAAGGGCGAGCGGCACGAAGCGCTGTCAGTGGAATTGATGATCCGGCACGGGCTGCACGAGAGCGCGAACGACACGGAACTCGTCGAGCACCTCGTCGCGAGCCACCATGGCTGGTCACGCCCCTTCGTCCGCTCTGCGTGCGGCGAGGCGCGCGTCGACGACCAGGTCCTTGGCCTCACCTTCGATGATGAGCTGGCGCACGCGGAGGCGGAGCGGGCACCCGCGAGGTTTCGCGCCGTTCAGGAGCGCTTCGGGTGGCTCGGACTCGCATGGCTGGAGGCCATCGTACAACTGAGCGACCACCGGCAAGTGGAAGCACAGAAGAAAGGACATCTTGCACCCGCCGGGGGTGAACCGCTCAAGTCCTGCCGACCCGAGGCGCGACGGGTGAGGCCGGCTGCGGAGACCGCCTTGACGGCACTCAACGGCTTCGTGCCGGGCGATTACCTCGCTACCCTCGGTGTGCTTCGAGCACTGGACTTGGCCGATGAGTGTGCCCGCCTCCTATGGCAGGGGACACACGGGGTTCGTTCAGGTCGGTCTTCGAGTGGGCGACGACGACCCGAGACAAAGCGTTTTCGTCGGATGGTCTCCGTCGGTCGCTGGTCGGACCCCGAACCCTGGTCAACAAAGAGAAGTCCTTCCGATGGAGTCCTCTGGCGGCCCAAGGCGCACGTCGTCCCCAGGAAGCATCCAAGGACAAGCGAACCGAGCCGTGGATCGAGTGGCTCTCGATGATGGGCATCTCGGGGCTGGTCTCGTTCCCCGAGGTGAGATCGGGCCGCCTTGGCACGCGTTCGACCGGCATCTACGGTCCCAGGCGCGGGAGACGTTTCCGATGGCCGCTCTGGCGAGTCCCGCTGGCTTGGCCCGACGTGGCCGCCGCTCTCGCGGGCAACCGATCGAGTCTCCGAGACGCGCTCTGGTGTGAGGCGCCGCGCCTTGCGTTCGGAACCAATCAGAGACCCGCGTACGGATTCGGCGCCGGCCGACCGCTCTGGACGTGACCCATCCCGGCCAGCGCGGTCCCGCGCCGTCGTGGCTTCGCCATGGTCCCGTCAGCTCCGCCCGGTTCGCGGAACTCCCGATGTGGTCACAAGGCCGTCAGCGGGCGAGCGCCAACCTCGGGAAGGGAGTCGTGACGGCGTCGTCCATGGCAGCGAGACAGTGGCGACCCGGGGATCAACGAACCGGCGGGCGGGTCAGAGCGTCGGCGCGCTCGCGCAGCCTCACGAGCAGGCGTCCGGCAACCGGCCCCGGCGCGCCGGATCCGATCACCTGATCGCCGACCCGGACCACCGGGACCACCTCGCGGGTGGTGCTGGTGATGAACAGCTCGTCGGCGTCCGGCAGGTCCGACTCGCGGAGCACCGCTTCCCGGACCCGCACCCCGATCTCCGCACCCACCTCGAACAGGAGGTTGCGCGTCACCCCTTCGAGCAGCCCCGCGTCGAGCGGCGGGGTCAGGACGACGCCGCCCCGCACCACGAACAGGTTCGATTGCGAGCACTCGGCGAGCTCGCCGCGGTGGTTGAGGAGTATCGCCTCGTAGGCGCCGTCGCGCACCGCCTCGTGCATCGCCAGCACGTTGTTGAGCAGGTTGTTGGACTTGATGACGGGGTCGACGCTGCGGGGGTGATTGCGCAGGACGCTGGCGACGACCAGCCGCACCCCGTCCCGCTGCACCCAGTCCGGCGACTCGCGGTGCGGGCGGGCGATGATGACGACCGTCGGGGCAGGACAGGCGGCGGGGTCGTAGCCGAGATCGCCGACCCCCCGGGTGACGAGAATCCGCAGCATCACCTCGCTCCGGGGGTGGACGCCCCGCATGGTGTCGCGCATGCGGGACTCGAGCTCCGCGTCGGTCGGCGGGACCTCCAGGGACAGGCGTGCGGCCGAGGCGCGGAGCCGGGCGAGGTGCCGGTCGGACAGGAAGGGCCGGCGGTTGTAGGTGCGCAACGTCTCGTAGACGCCGTCGCCGTAGAGGAAGCCGTGGTCGAAGACCGAGACCACCGCCCGGTCGCCGGAAGTCACGACGCCGTTCACGTTCACGGTGGCCTCGGCGATGCCGGCGGCGGGCGCGTCGACGGGATACGGTTTCACGCCGTCCACGGTACCATACGCGCAGGACCCCGGTGACGGCCCGAGCGCGGGCGGGGCGGTCGCCCCGACGCCCGCCACCTCGCCGGTGGCGGAGGGCAGGACCAGTATCTGCGCGAACCGCGGCCGCGGCCGGTGCCGTCGGAGGGCGGCGGCATGCCGGGGGCAGTTGGCGAACGGGCAAGCCCGAACACCGGGTGACCCCCGATACGGCGGAACAGGATGCGGGTGCTCGACACGGCACAGATGCGTGAGGCGGACCGGCAGACCATCGCCGATCTCGGCGTGCCGTCGCTGACCCTGATGGAGCAGGCGGGCCAACAGGTGGTCGCCGCCATCGAGTCGCACTGGCCTTCGCTGCCGGGCCGCGGGCGTATCGCGGTCTTGTGCGGGAAGGGGAACAACGGCGGCGACGGGTTCGTGGCGGCGCGCCTCCTCGCCGCCCGCGGCGCCGCCGTGCTGACGTGCCTGGGCGCGCCGGCGGCGGAGATCGGGGGAGATGCCGAGGTCAACCTGTACGCGCTCCGGCGGGCTGGGGTTCCCGTGGTCGACGCCTCGACCCCCTCCGCGTGGAAGGCGGTGCGGGCGGACCTCGGTGGATTCGATCTGGTGATCGACGCCCTGTTCGGCACCGGCCTGACGAGGCCCCTCGCCGGGCACTGGCGGTCGATCGTCTGCGATCTCCATGTCCTGGACGCGCCGGTGACGTCGATCGACCTGCCGTCCGGGCTGTCGGCGGACACGGCCGAGCTGATTGGCGAGGCGGTCGCGGCCACCCTCACCGTGGCCCTCGGGGCGCCGAAGCTGCCGTTGCTGCTGGACCCCGCCGCGAACCTGGCCGGCGTCATCGTGGTCGCCGACATCGGGATTCCCGCACCGGTCGTGGATGCCCTCGGCGGACCCCGGGTGACCGTCAGCACCCGGGCCTGGGCCCGGGAGCAGGTCCCGCGCCGACGCCGGGACAGCCACAAGGGAGACTACGGGCGGGTGCTCGTCGTCGCCGGCTCGACGGGCAAGACCGGCGCCGCCGGCCTCGCCGCCGTCGGCGCCCTGCGCTCGGGGGCGGGACTGGTGACGGTGGCGACGCCGCGCGCCTGTCAGCCCACCGTGGCGGCGATGGCGCCCGAGTACATGACCCTGGGGCTCGACGACGACGGCGAGGGCTTGGTCCGGGCCGAGGCGGTCGACACCGTGCTCGCCGAGCGCTGCGACGTGCTGGTGGTCGGGCCCGGCCTCGGGCAGGGAGCCGGAATCTCTCGCTTCGTGCGCGAGCTGGTGGACCGCGCGCGGGTCCCCATGGTGCTCGACGCCGACGCCCTGAACGTGTTCGCTGGCGATTGCACCGGCCTCCGGGGGCGTCCTGACCGCGGGTTGGTTCTCACCCCGCACGCCGGCGAGATGGGACGCCTCATCGGCAGGCCGGCCGACCACGTTGCCGCGCATCGCCTCGACGTCGCCCGGGACCTTGCGGTGGAGCAGGGCGTCTTCGTCGTCCTGAAGGGGCCGCGGACCCTGGTGGCGACCCCCGCGGGGGCGGTGCGGATCAACGTGACCGGCAACCCGGGGATGGCCACCGGCGGCGCCGGCGACGTGCTCGCCGGGGTCCTGGCCGCGTGGATCGCGCAGTTGCGGAACATCGAGGTCGCGTGCGGGCTGGGGGTGTGCCTGCACGGGCTCGCCGGCGACCTCGCGGCGGCCGAGCAGGGCCATGCGGGCCTCGTCGCCACCGATCTCGCACACCGGCTCGGGCACGCCCTGGTCGGCCTGGAGGACGGCAAGGTCGGCCGGCACGACCAGGAGCCGGAGCGCCGGCCGCTCTGACGTCTCCTTTCGGGACGAGGACACCAGTGGACACGCGCTACCAGAGTCACTCCGAGCGCCAGACGGGGGACATCGCCGCCGACCTGGCCCGGCGGCTGCCGCCCGGCGCCGTGGTCATGCTGTTCGGCGACCTCGGCGCCGGCAAGACCGCGTTCGTGCGGGGCTTCGTGGAGGGCGTGGGCATCGACCCCGACGAGGTCAGCAGCCCGACGTTCACCATCGTCCAGGCATACGGCGGCGGGCGGGTTCAGCACGTCGATCTGTACCGGCTCGGCCCGGCCGAGACCGACGATCTGGGGCTCGAGGAGCTGCCGGACGGAGGCGCCCTCGTCTGCATCGAATGGGCCGACCGCCTGCCACGTCCGGTCCCGGGGGCGGTCTCGGTCCGGATTCACGACCGCGGAGGCGACTCGCGGGAACTCGTCATCGATCTGCCGGGGGAGCTCGAACCAGCTTCGCTTCCTGGCAATCCGTCCGTTTCGGGCGAGGCAGCAAGGTCGTGAGCGACCGTATCCCCGATCCCGGAGCCGCGAACACCCGCCGTCATGATTGCGGTGCGCTGTCATCGATGTCACAATGCTGTCATGCCGGTACAAATCACGATTCGTGAGGTCCCCGAAGCAGTTCGCGATGCGCTCGCCGTGCGCGCCGCACGGCAGCGCCAGTCCATGCAGGGGTTTCTCCGCGGCGAATTGGAGCGCATCGCATCCCGCCCATCCGCCCGTGAGTGGCTTCAACGCGTGCGCGACCGCAAGGCAGTGACAGGCACCCGTATCGGAACATCGAGCATCCTGCAAGCCCGCGACGCGGACCGAAAGTGACCGTCGTCGTCGATGCATCCGTGCTCGTGTCGGCTCTTGTCGACTCGGCCGACCACGGCGCGTGGGCAGAGGCGGTGATCGCGGACGATTCCCTGGCCGGGCCCGAGTTGGCGTTGGCCGAAGCCAGCAACATTCTCCGCCGGCTCGAACGCACTGGGGTGGTTTCCCGACTCGAAGCCATGAGCGCGCACCAGGACCTTCTTCAACTCGACGTGGAGTTGTTCCCCTTCACGCCGTTTGCCGAACGCGTCTGGGCCTTGCGAAGCAATCTGACCAGCTACGATGCCTGGTACGTGGCGCTGGCCGAGGCCATCGGCTGTCCCCTCGTGACGCTGGACAGGAAGCTCAGCCGCGCCACGGGCCCTGCGTGCAGGATCGTCGTCCCGCCTCGGCGGGACGCGGGAGAAGATGCGTGATTCCGAATGCCGGGGGCAGGCAGTCTACTCCGAACGGTAGTTGGGGGCTTCCTTGGTGATGACCACGTCGTGCACGTGGCTCTCGCGCATGCCGGCGGGGGTGATGCGCACCAGCCTCGCGTTCTCCTGCAGCTCGGGGATGGTGGGGCAGCCGCAGTAGCCCATGCCCGCGCGCAGGCCGCCGACGAGCTGGTGGATCATCGCGCCGACCGACCCCTTGTGCGGCACCCGCCCCTCGATGCCCTCGGGGACGAGCTTCTCGCCGTCCTCGCGGGGGCTCGCGAGGTCGTAGTCCTCCTGGAAGTAGCGGTCCCGGCTGCCGGCGCGCATCGCCCCGATCGAGCCCATCCCCCGGTACTCCTTGAAGCTGCGCCCCTGGTACAGGATCAGCTCGCCGGGGCTCTCGTCGGTGCCCGCGAAGAGGCTCCCGATCATGACCGCGCCGGCCCCGACCGCGAGCGCCTTGGTGATGTCGCCCGAGTAGCGCACCCCGCCGTCGGCGATGACGGGGACGCCGTGCCGGCTGGCGGCCTGCCCGCACTCGGCGAGGGCCGAGATCATCGGCATGCCGATGCCGGCGATGACCCGCGTCGTGCAGATGGACCCGGAGCCGATGCCGACCTTCACGCCGTCGACGCCGAGGGCGATCAGCGACTCGGCGCCCTCCGCGGTGGCGACGTTGCCGGCGACGAGCTCCACGCCGGGAAAGCGCTCGCGGAGCTGGCCGACCATCGCCATCACCCCGCGCGAGTGCCCGTGCGCGGTGTCGACGACGAGCACGTCGGCGCCGGCCCCGACCAGGGTCTCGGACCGCTCCATCGTGTCCTTGGCGATGCCCACCGCCGCCCCCACCCGCAACCGGCCCAGCTCGTCCTTGGACGCGGTGGGGTAGGTGATCATCTTCTGGATGTCCTTGACGGTGATGAGCCCCTTGAGCCGGAACTCCCGATCGACCACCAGCAGCTTCTCGACCCGGTGCTGGTGGAGGATGGCCTGGGCGTCCTGCAGGGTGGTCCCGACCGGCACCGTGATGAGGTCCTTGCGGGTCATCACCTCGCCGATCGGCCGGTCGATGCGGCGCTCGAAGCGCAGGTCCCGGTTGGTGAGGATGCCGACGAGCCGGCCCTCGGTGCTGCCGTCCTCGGTGATCGGCACCCCCGAAATCCGGTACTTCTTCATCAGCTCGAGGGCCTCGACGATGCGATTGGAGGGCGCCAGGGTGATCGGGTTGACGATCATGCCGCTCTCCGACCGCTTGACCCGGTCGACCTCGGCCGCCTGCGCCTCGATGGGGAGGTTCTTGTGGATCACCCCCATGCCGCCGAGCTGGGCCATCGCGATGGCGAGGCGCGACTCCGTGACGGTGTCCATGGCGGCGCTGATGATCGGCACCTTCAGGGTGACGTTCCGGGTGAGCCGGGTGGAGACGTCGACCTCGGCCGGCAGCACCTCGGACCGCTGGGGCACGAGCAGCACGTCGTCGAACGTCAGGGCGACCGCGATGTCGGTCGCCGCGAAACGGGTGGCCGTGGTCTCGATGCCCACCGTCATGTCAGGCCCCGCAGCACTTCTTGTACTTCTTGCCGCTGCCGCACGGGCAGGGCTCGTTCCGCCCGACCTTGCGACTCACCCGGCGCACCGTGCGCACCTTGGCGTCGTCGCCGCCGGTCCGGGCCGGCTGCGGGCCGCGGCCCGCGGCGGCGGCGCCCGCGAACGCGGGGGCGGCGGCGCCGGGGTCGTTGAGGGTCACCGGCGCCCGCTGCCGGGCCGCCGGGCGGGCGACCTCGCCGCCCTCCCCTTGCACGATCGGCCGCAGGCGCCACAGGTAGCGGATCATCTCGGTGTCGATCCGCTCCTTCATGGCCTGGAACAGGGCGAAGCTCTCCCGCTTGTACTCGACGAGGGGGTCCCGCTGGGCGTGGGCGCGCAGGCCGATCCCCTCCTTCAGGTGGTCGAGGCTGTAGAGGTGGTCCTTCCACTGGGTGTCGACGATCTGCAGCATCACGTCGCGCTCGACCCGCCGCAGCAGCTCCGCGTCGATCCCCTCTTCCTTCTCCTCGTAGCGCGACTTGACCGCCGCCCACAACGTGTCCAGCATCTCGTCGGGGTTCTTGTCGTCGAGCTCGAACTCGTCGATGCGCTCCGGCGGCAGACCCGCGAGCTCGCCGACCGCGCGCGACAGCCCCTCGGTGTCCCACTCCTCCGGGTCGGTGTCGCGCCCGCAGTGGGCCTCGACCTCCTGGTCGACGAGGTCCTCGGCCAGGGTCATCAGGTAGCGGCGGCTGTCGACGACCTCGTCGTCGGACACGTGCACCTGCCCGTCGAGCAGCTCCCGGCGCAGCGTGTAGACGTTCTCCCGCTGCTTGTTCATGACGTCGTCGTACTCGAGCAGGTGCTTCCGCAC
Source organism: Vicinamibacterales bacterium (assembly GCA_965215105.1). Lineage (GTDB taxonomy): Bacteria > Acidobacteriota > Vicinamibacteria > Vicinamibacterales > UBA8438 > JAJEEA01. Next base: position 1,135,908 of record OZ244051.1, on the reverse strand, counting down.
CGAGAAGTGCTGGGCCTCGACCTGCTTCTGGGCCCGCTCGATGGCCCGGGTCACCATGCGGTGCTCGATGGGGACCCCCTCCTCCATCCCCAGCCGCTCCATCAGCCCCGAGATGCGGTCGGACCCGAAGATGCGCATCAGGTCGTCCTCGAGGGAGAGGTAGAAGCGGGACGAGCCGGGGTCGCCCTGGCGGCCCGCCCGGCCCCGGAGCTGGTTGTCGATGCGGCGCGACTCGTGCCGCTCGGTCCCGATGATGTGCAGCCCGCCGGCGTCGACGACCTCCTCGTGCTCGACCGCGGTCTGCTCCGTGAACTGGGCGTAGATGCGTTCCCAGGGGGGCCGGGGCGCCCGGTAGAAGTGCTCGAGGTGGTAGAAGTAGACGAACTCCTCGTCGTCGACGAACTTGGCCTCCTCCTTCGGCAGCCGCTCCGCCGCCTGCTCGGCGAGGGCCCGCTGGCGCGACATGTACTCGGCGTTGCCGCCGAGGACGATGTCGGTGCCGCGGCCGGCCATGTTGGTGGCGATGGTCACCGCCCCCTGCCGGCCGGCCTGGGCGACGATCTCCGCCTCCTGGGCGTGGTACTTGGCGTTGAGCACGACGTGCTTGACGCCCCGCCGCTTGAGCAGCCCGGCCAGGCGCTCGGACTTCTCGATCGACACGGTGCCGACCAGCACCGGGCGGCCGGCCTCCTGCTTCTCGATGATGTCGTCGGCGATGGCGTCGTACTTCTCGCGCTCGGTCCGGTAGACCGAGTCCGCCTCCTCGATCCGCACCAGGGGGCGGTTGGTCGGGATGACCATGACGTCGAGCTTGTAGATCTTGGCGAACTCCGGCGCCTCGGTGTCCGCGGTGCCGGTCATGCCCGACAGCTTGTCGTACTTGCGGAAGTAGTTCTGGAACGTCACCGTCGCCAGGGTCTGGTTCTCCCGCTCGATCTTGACCTTCTCCTTGGCCTCGACCGCCTGGTGCAGGCCGTCACTCCAGCGCCGGCCGGGCATGAGCCGGCCCGTGAACTCGTCGACGATGACGACCTGGCCGTCCTTCACCATGTACTCGACGTCGCGCTTGAACAGCGCGTGGGCGCGCAGGGCCTGGTTCACGTGGTGGAGCAGCGGCATGTTGGCGGGGTCGTAGAGCCCGCCGGGGTTGAGGCGCTTGCCGAGAAACTTCTCGGCCTTCGCCATGCCGGTCTCGGTCAACGAGACGGTCTTGTGCTTCTCGTCGGTCAGGTAGTCGCCGGTCTCCTCGAGGGCCTCGCGGTCCTCGGCCTTGACGTTGCCCTGGGTGACCGCCCCCGGCTTCAGGCGCGGGATGATGCGGTCGACCTCGTAGTACAGCTCCGTCGACTGCTCGGCCGGCCCCGAGATGATGAGGGGGGTCCGGGCCTCGTCGATGAGGATGCTGTCGACCTCGTCGACGATGGCGAAGCGGTGCCCGCGCTGCACGAAGTGCGCGAGCTCGAACTTCATGTTGTCGCGCAGGTAGTCGAAGCCGAACTCGTTGTTGGTGCCGTAGGTGATGTCGCAGGCGTAGGCGGCCTGGCGCTCGGGATCGCGCAGATCGTGCTGGACGACCCCGACCGACATGCCCAGGAAGCGGTAGATCCGGCCCATCCACTCGGCGTCGCGCCGGGCCAGGTAGTCGTTGACGGTGACGACGTGGACCCCGCCGCCGCCGAGGGCGTTCAGATAGGCGGCGAGGGTGGCGACGAGGGTCTTGCCCTCGCCGGTCTTCATCTCGGCGATCCTGCCCTGGTGCAGGACCATGCCGCCGATGAGCTGGACGTCGAAGTGGCGCATGTCCAGCACTCGGCGGCCCGCCTCGCGGACCACCGCGAACGCGTCGGGCAGCAGGTCGTCGAGCGGCTCGCCCCGGTCGGCGCGCTCGCGCAGGGTCGCGGTGCGCGCGCGGAGCTCCGCATCGTCGAGGACCCGGACGGCCGCCTCGCGGTCGTTGATTTCCACCAGCGCCGGCCGCATCCGCTTGAGGTCGCGCTCGTTCTGGGTGCCGAAGACTTTCCTGAGGACGTTCTGCAGCATCGGTCGAGTCCAGGGACCGCGTCGAGGACGATCTAGCCCGCCGATCGGTCGCCGCAGAAGCTTCGCGCCGGCGAAGCTCCCAACACGACCGCAAGGTCGCGCGGCGGCCGACGCCTGGCGCCGGACCGACCCTCCGGCCGGCCGGGCCGTCCCGCGGCTCCGGCCGCCGGCCGTTCTTCGGGCAGGCCCGGCCTCTCGGTAACGTTACGTTGTCGATGATGATCCAAGGCGGGTGTCGATCCGGTAGACACGGATGCGATCGATTGTAGGGAAGGGGGCCCCTGCGCGTCAAGACGACCGGGTCACCCGCCCGCGAGACCGGGACCTTGCCGGCGACGAGGCCGACGCCGGCCCCGGGCGGCGTCCCGGTGGTCGGCCGTGGACGCGCAAGGTGTCGTCGCGGGGGAACGAAGCGGGCTCCGAACGCGGCGGAGAATCAGTCGGTCGAGACGCCGCCGGAGGCGAACACCAGCCGGAGCGGGTTCATCGGGCGGTTGCCGACCAGGACCTCGTAGTGGACGTGGGACCCGGTGGTGCGGCCGGTGGCGCCGGAGTACCCGATGACCTGCCCGCGCTCGACATCCTCGTCGACGCGGATGGCGTAATCGGACAGATGGGCGTAGCGCGTGCTCCGGCCGAACCCGTGGTCGATCTCGATCATCTTGCCGAATCTGCCGTTGCGTCCGGCTTCCACGACGCGGCCCCCGGCCGTTGCCCGGATCGGTTGTCCGTAGCCGGTGGAGATGTCGAGCCCCTCGTGAAACGCCCGCTCGTCCGTGAAGGGATCTCTCCGGTACCCGAAACGGGACCTGATGCGGCCCGGGGTCGGGAGGTTGAGGGGCGTCGCGGCGGCGAGATCCCGCCGGAGACGGATGTGGTCCCGGGTGACCCCGAGCTCGATCTCCAGCACGTCGAGCAGATCGTGCAGCAGGTTCAGGGTCTCGGTGGGCGCCGCCTCCGCCACCGCCCGCAGGGCCGACGCCCTTCGCGAGCGATCGACCTCCGCCACCTGCACCATGGCCTGCCTGACGCCGGGGTCGACGACGGACTGATCGCGCAGGGCCTCGACGACGAGCTGCAGGGCGGCCACGCGGCGGGACACGTCGACGGCGGTGGTGCTGTAGCGGTCGATTTCGGACTGGAGCAGGGCGTTGAACGAGCGCAGCCGGTCGTTCATCGTCCAGCGGGGCGACTTCAGCCACTGGGCGGGATCGAACCGCGACCCGTCGAGCCAGGCGGCGGGGCCGGCCCACCCGAGGGGGAGAGCGATCAACAGGGCGGCCACCAGCTTCGGGCGGAAGCTCAGGGCGAAGCGGTGGACGACTCCGGTCGAACGATCGGCGACGATGAAGGAATAGCGTTTGACCAGCGCTCACCTCGCAAGTCATCGATACTACCACGGCGGCCGCGATTTTGTGAACGGATGCGCAAATCGGCCTCCGGCCCGGCGACGGTGCATCGGCCTCCGGCCCGGCGACGGTGTATCGGCCTCCAGCCCGGGGACGGTGTATCGGCCTCCAGCCCGGGGACGGTGTATCGGCCTCCGGCCCGGCGACGTTGTACCATCAGGCGGATCGATGTGCCACAGCTACGTGCTCGACGCGCCGCGGACCGCGGCCGGCCTCCTGTCCCGGCTCGCGGAGCGGTTCCCGATCCGGCGTGAGGACGGCCGGGCCGCCGCCCGCACCTATCTCGACACGTTCGACTGGCGCCTCTATCGCGACGCGGGGACCGTCCTGTCCGACGCGGGGGACGGGTCGTGCCGCGTGCGCTGGGACCGCTTCGATGGCGGCCTGCGCCACCGCGCGACGGTGCCGGCGCCGCCGGACTTCGCCCGCGACCTGCCCCCGGGCGGCTTCCGGGACGAGCTGCAGGCGGTGGCGGGCATCCGTCGGCTGCTGCCGGTGGTCCGGGTCGAGCGCCGCAGCGAGCGGATCTCGGTGGTCGACGGCCGGGACAAGGCGGTGGTGCGGCTGTCGCTCGATCACGGCACCGCGGCCGGTTCCACGCGGCGCCGCCGGCGACTGCCGACGGTCCTGCGACTCGACCGGATGACGGGATACGAACGGCCCTACCGCAGCGTGCGCCGCTTCGTGGAGGAGGACCTCGGCCTGGCGCCGGGCCCGGAGACGGAGCTCGATCTCGCCCTCGCCGCGATCGGCCGCCGGCCCGGCGACTACACCGGCAAGCTCGAGCTGCGCCTGGAACCGGACGCGCGCACCGATCGCGCCGTGAAGCGCATCCTCGCGGCGCTGTGGGAGATGATGCAGGCCAACGAGGCGGGGCTCCGGGCGGACCTCGATCCCGAGTTCCTGCACGACTTCCGGGTCGCGGTGCGGCGGACGCGTTCCTGCCTGGGACAGGTCGGGGACGTCTTCGACGAGGCCGCGACGCGCCGCTTCGCGGCCGAGTTCGCGTGGCTCGGCCGGTTGACGGGGCCGCCCCGGGACCTCGACGTGCACCTGCTCAGCCTGCGGGGCCACCAGGCCGAGCTGCCGCCGTCCGCCCGCGGCGATCTGTCCCCGCTGGCCGAGCATCTGAAGCGCCGGCGGGAGGCCGCGCACGCGGAGCAGCTCGCGGGGCTCGACTCGGCCCGCTACCGGCGGCTGAAGCGGGAATGGCGGCGCCTTCTCGAGACCGACGCCGACGGCGGCGGCGCGAACGCCGCCCGTCCCATCCGCGAGGTGGCGGGCGAGCGCATCGAGCGGGCCTTCGCGAGGGTGCGCAAGCGCGGGCGGCATCTCTCGGCGGAGACCCCGGCCGAAGCCGTTCACGAGTTGCGAATCGCCTGCAAGAAGCTGCGGTACCTGCTGGAGTTCTTCCGCAGCCTGTTCGCGGCCGGCCGCGTGAGCGCCTTCATCCGCTCGCTCAAGCGGCTGCAGGACGACCTCGGAGAGTACAACGACGTGGAGGTCCAGCAGGGCGAGCTGCAGAACACCGCCCGCGAGCTCCTCGCGGCGGGGGGAGCGGACGCGCCGGCGCTCCTGACGGCGGGACGCCTGCTCGACCGGCTGGAGTCGCGGCAGGCCGCCGCGCGGCGCCGGCTCGCCGACGAGGTCGGGAGGTTCGCGACGGCGCGGACCGCGGCCGATCTCGACCGGCTCCTCGCCTCCCGTCCGGAAGCCCCGGACACAGCCCCCGGTTCACGATGAAGGTGCTGGCGGCCTACAACATCAAGGGCGGCGTGGGGAAGACGTCGGCCGCCGTCAACCTCGCGTGGCTCGCCGCCGCGTCGGGGGCGCGGACCCTCATCTGCGACCTCGACCCGCAGGGCGCGGCCACCTGGTGCTTCCGGATCAGGATGAAGGTCCGGGGGGGCGGCAGGAAGCTCGTCCGCGGCAAGCGCGCCCTCGCCCGATACGTCCGCGAGACGGACTACGAGGGGCTGGACCTGCTTCCCGCCGACTTCTCGTACCGTCATCTGGATCTGCTGCTCGACAGCCCGAAGTACGTCCGGCGCCTCACCCGCAGAATCCGAGAGCTCGGCGCCGGCTACGACTACGTCTTCCTCGACTGCGCCCCCAGCATCTCGCTCGCCTCGGAGGCGGTCTTCACGGTCGCCGACGCCCTGATCGTGCCGACCATCCCCACGACGCTGTCGCGGCGGACCCTCCGCCAGCTCGCCCGGCACCTGCGGCGGCAGCCGGCGGCGGTCCGCGTGCTGCCGTTCTACTCGATGGTCGATCGCCGCCGGACCCTGCATCGCCGGATCTGCGAAGCCCCGGAAGAGATGCCGTGCCCCATGCTCGCGACCGAGATTCCGTACTCGAGCGCGGTCGAGCAGATGAGCGCGCGGCGCGAGCCGCTGTGCGCGTTCCGGAGGAGCAGTGAGGCCGCGCGCGCCTACGCCGCCCTCTGGGGGGAGCTGGTGCGGCGGCTCGCGGAGACCCGCCCGGAGACGCAGTGAAGACGATTCTCCTGCTCCGTCACGGCAAGTCGAGCTGGGACGCCCCGGGGCGTCCGGATCGCGAGCGCCCGCTCGCCCCGCGCGGCGTGAAGGCGGCCCGGCGCATGGGCCGGTTCCTCGATCGGGCGGGGCCGGCCCCCGACCGCATCCTCTGCTCGCCGGCCGTCCGCACGACCGAGACCCTGCGGCACGCCGCCGACGCCGGCGGATGGCAGGCCCCGGCCGCCGTCGTCCCCGAGCTGTACGGGGCGGCGCCGGAGGAGGTGCTGGCGTGCGTCCGCGCCGTCGACCCCGGCGTGGAGACCCTCCTCGTGGTGGGACACGAGCCGGCCTGCTCCGAGACGGCGTCGATACTGATCGGCGGAGGAGCCCTGCGGTTTCCGACGGCCGCGCTCGCGTGCATCCGGCTCGACGCGGCGGGGTGGGACGAGGTCCGGCCCGGCTGCGGCGAGCTGCTGTGGCTCGTGGTCCCGCGCATGGTGGCCCGGCTCGATCCGTAGCGGTCGGCTGAGACCTGTCGGCCGGCCGACACGAACCCCCGCCGGGCGGCCGCGACGTCGGCCGGGCGGCCGAACCCCCGCCGGGCGGCCGGACGTCGGCCGGCCGACATGAACCATCGCCGGGCGCCGGGGCATTGCTCGCCCGGCCGGCCGACCGTCGGCCGCTCATCCGAACGACAGCCGGTATCCGGCTTCCCGGAGATAGGCGGCCTCGGTCTCCAGATCGGCGCGGGTCAGGGGGTGGTCGTCGAGCCATCCCCGGGGGAACCGCAGGTCGAGGGCGTTCTTCGCGGCGCTGAGCCCGATCGGGGGAAGGGGCAGCGGGCTCCGGCTCCGGTGCAGGACCACCGAGAGGCGCAGCGGCATCGCCAGCCGCTCCGTCCACGCCGACCAGGTCCGGGGCAGGGCGGCGATGACCTCGGTCGGGAACTTGCGCCGGTGGGACCGCACCAGGGTCGCGAGCGCCTGCTGCTCGGGCAGCGAGAAGCCCTGCAGGTCGGCGTGGGCGACGATGTACTCCCCGTGCCGGTGGTAGTGGTTGTGGGCGATGTCGAGGCCTATCTCGTGCAGGTTCGCGGCCCAGGACAGGAACTGCCGGGCGTTGCGGTTTCCCAGGTCCCAGCCGCCCGCCACCTGGGCCAGCAGGGACAGGCTCGTCTGCTTCACCCGCGCCGCCTGCTGCCGGTCGACGTGCGCGCGGCCCGCCAGGGCCTCGACCCCCCGCTCGCGTACGTCCTGATCGCGGATCCGGCCGAGAAAGTCGTAGAGCAGCCCCTCCCGCAGGGCCCCGTCCGAGCGGCGCATGACAGCGATGCCGAGCGCTTCGAACAGGGCCGACAGGATCGCCGTCCCTCCCGCGATGGTCGTCCTGCGCCTCGGGTTCAGCCCTTCCAGCTTCAGCCGGCCGACGCGTCCCGCCTTCAGCAGCGTGTCGCGCAGCCTGCCCAGGGCCTCGGCCGTGATCCCCTTCCGGCTCCATCCGTAGGTGCGGACGAGGCCGTCGATGGCCCGGATGGTCCCCGAGGCCCCGACCGCCTCTTCCCAGTCGGCCGCACGGAAACGCTCGGTCACCGGCTCCAGCTCCTGCAGGGCGGCGAGCTCGGCCCGCCGCCAGTTCTCGGGGGTGAGCCGGCCGTCGCCGAAGTGGGCGCGGCTGACATTGATGCAGCCCATGTAGAGGCTCTCCAGCTCGAGGGGCGCCTCGTCGCCCACGATCAGCTCGGTGCTGCCGCCGCCGATGTCGACGACCAGCCGCCGGCGCTGCGGTCCGGGCAGGGTCCGCGTCACCCCGAGAAAGATCAGGCGGGCCTCCTCGATGCCGGAGATCGTCTCTATCGAGTGTCCCAGCGCCCGCTCCGCGTCGACCAGGAACTCGCCGGCGTCGGCCGCGGCCCGCAAGGTGTTGGTGCCCACCGCCCGCACCTCGCTCGGGTCCATGTGGCGCAGCCTCTGCCCGAACCGCCGAAGGCACTCGATGGCGCGGTCGCGCGACTCGGGGCTGAGGCGTCCATCGGGGTCGAGGCCGGAAGCGAGCTGCACCATCTCGCGCAGGCGATCGACGAGGACCGGCTCGCCGCCCTTGGTGCGGGCGACGAGCATGTGGAAGCTGTTGGAGCCGAGGTCGACGGCGGCGATGTTCTCGGGAAGGGTCTCTATCGGGTTCGGCACGACGGGTGTCCTATAATCGAAGGCTTCCGGGAGCGGAAACCCCGCGAGATATTAACAGCGAGCCGCCGAATCGAAAGGGGGAGCGGTGTCGACCAGAGCACGCCTCGCCGCCCTCGGACCGGCCCGGGCGTTCCTCAGCCGCGAGCTGAGCTGGCTCGGGTTCGCCCGCCGGGTGCTGCACCTCGTCGGCCGCGCCGATCTGCCCCTGCTCGAGCGCGTCAAGTTCGCGGGCATCATCGGGATGCTCCACGACGAGTTCTTCATGAAGCGCATGAGCGGCCTCAAGCGCGAGATCGACAACCGGGCCAAGAAGCTCTCCATCGACGGCCGGACGCCGGCCGACGAGCTGTCCGCCTGCCGCGCCCAGCTCCTCGCCCAGGTGGGGGAGCTCGGCCGGCTGTGGCACGAGGAGCTCGTGCCGGACCTCGCCCGGGCCGGGCTGCCCATCCTGCGGCACGACGACCTGAACCGGGACGAGCGTGCAGCCCTGCGCGCCTACTTCGCGCGCAACATCCAGCCCATCCTGACCCCTCTCGCCGTCGATTCCGAGCATCCGTTCCCTTTCATCAGCAACCTCGGGCTCAACCTCGCCGTGTTCATTCCGCACGACGGCGACACCCGCTTCGTGCGCATCAAGGTGCCCGGCAACCGCCCGCGGTGGATTTCCCTCGACGACCGCCCCGGCGTGGTGCCCGTCGAGCAGGTCATCGCCGCCAACCTCGACCTGCTGTATCCCGGCTCGCCGCCCGCCGCGGTCCACGTGTTCCGGGTCACGCGCGCGGCGGAGGGAGACGTCGACCACGCGGATGGAGCCGGCGACGCGCCGCTGGCGGAACCCGGCAGCATCGTCCAGCAGGTGAGCTCGGAGCTGAAGGCGCGGCGGTTCGCGGGGGTGGTCCGGCTGCAGGTGGACAGCACCATGCCGGAGCACCAGGTGTCGTGGCTGAGCCGCCAGCTCGGGATCGGCCCCGACGACATCTATCCGACGCGGGCGCCGCTCGGCGTGAGCGACCTTCAGAGCTTCGACGGACCGGGCCGCGACGACCTGCGCCAGCCGCCGCACGAGCCGGCCGACCACCCGCGGCTCCACCGGCTGCCCGACAGCTCCTCGGCGATCTTCGACGAGATCGCGCGCGGCGACATCCTGCTGCACCACCCCTACCAGAGCTTCGACGGCTCCGTGCTGCGGTTCCTGAACTCGGCCGCGACGGACCCGGCGGTCCTCGCGATCAAGCTGACCATCTACCGCACCAGCCGCGATTCGCCGCTGCTGCGGGCGCTGGCGGAAGCCGCGCGGCAGGGCAAGCAGGTGGCGGTGCTGGTCGAGATCACCGCGCGGTTCGACGAGGCCCCGAACATCGCCTGGGGCAACTTCCTGGAGAAGGAAGGCGTGCACGTGTCCTACGGCGTGGAGCGCCTCAAGACCCACGTCAAGCTCGCCCTCGTCGTGCGCGACGAGCCGGACGGCGTGCGGCGCTACGCCCACGTCGGCACCGGGAACTACCACTCGGGGACGGCGCGGATCTACGAGGACATGGGGCTGCTGACCTGCAATGAGTCGATCTGCAACGACGTCGCCGCCGTCTTCAACTCGCTGACCGGCGTGATTCCCTACCCCGAGAGCAGCAAGCTGCTCGTCGCCCCGGTGTCGATGCGGCGCCGCTTCATCGAGCTGATCCGGCGCGAGGCGGAGCACGCCCGGGAGGGGCGGCCGTCGGGCATCGACGCGAAGATGAACCAGCTCCAGGACGCCGAGATCATCCACGAGCTCTACGACGCGAGCGGGGCCGGGGTGCCCATCCGGCTCAATGTCCGCGGGCTGTGCTGCCTGCGCCCCGGGGTCGAGGGGTTGTCGGAGACGGTGCGGGTGTTCGGCGTCGTGGGGCGCTTCCTCGAGCACAGCCGGATCTTCCGGTTCGTCAACGCGGGACGGCCGGAGCACTTCATCGGGTCGGCGGACTGGATGAAGCGGAACCTGAACGGCCGCGTGGAGACGGTGATCCCGGTCGAGGACCCCGCGCTCAAGCGCGAGCTCGACGAGATCCTGGCCGCCTACGACCAGGACAACTGCTCGGTGTGGGACTGCGGGTCGGACGGCGAGTACGTCCTCAGGACCCCCGCCGCCGGCGAGCCGCGCCGCGAGGTGCAGGAGGAGTTCATTCGCCGGGGCCGGAGCGTCGCGGCGCCGGTCGGCGTGGGGGCGTAGGCACCTGCGCGCCGCGCGGCCGGACCGGCGCCGCGCGGCCCGAGCCGGCCTGAGAGACCGCCCGCTTCCTCCCGCGGCTGTCGCGGGACGGGCGGTTGCGGCGCCGGGAGCGCGGGCGGCCCACGGCGCCGCCGCGGCTGCCGACAGGCGGCTACCGATAGTAGATGTGCCGTCCGATCTGGACGGTGCGTTCCCGCGGTACGCGCCACGGCGCTTCGCCGAGCGCCGTCGCGTGGAAGAACAGCGCGCCGCCGGTGGGATCGTCGGTGAGCCCTTCGAGCACCTGCGCCGCGACCTCGCGGGCCAGGGCCCAGAGGTCCGGGTCACGCGGCTTGTCGCTCTTCCCGTCGCACCAAAACCTGAACTGGCAGCCCGGCTCTTCGCCGCCCTGGTGGACCACGTCGCAGATCGTCGAGGGAAAGTCGGCGTGCGCGCGGCGGTTGAGGACCACCCAGGCCACCGCCGCCATGCCGTCGCGGCCCTCGCCGCCCGCCTCCCAGAAGGCCGCCAGCGCCAGGCAGTCCAGGGGCTCGTCGCCGGACTGGGCCGCCTCGACGCCCGTCCGCGGGGCCTGGACGGCCAGGACGATCGCCAGCGTCAGGAGCGCCGCCGAACCGACCGATCGGAAGCTCGCCGAAGTCGCGGCTCCCATCCTGTGGGTTTCCATGTCGCCTTGGAGTATCGGCACGCGGACGCGTTTCGAACAGCGCCGGCCGATCGTGCGGGCGTTGCCGACAACCGGTCTGGATCGACCGGCCGGAGCCCGGACGACGCGGGCTGCCGAGTCTCGGCGCCGGCCCGCGGCGGTCACTCGTCGAGCCTGAACTGTACCGCTTCGGCGAGATGCCCGGCCGCGATCGTGTCGTCCCCCGCGAGGTCGGCGATGGTGCGCGCCACCTTCATCAACCGGTGACAGCTCCGGGCGCTGAGGCGGAACCGCCGGCTCGCCGCGTCGAGAATGCGCAGGCCGGCGGGGTCGAGGGCGCAGTGGCGGGAGAGGGCCCGGCCCTGCAGGCGGGCGTTCACCGGCGCGGCGCCCCGGCATCGATTCCGCGCCCGCTGGACCTCGCGGGCCGCCGCGACCCGCCGGCGCACCGCCGCCGACGCCTCGCCGGGCGCGGTCCCGGTCAACGCCTCGAACGGCACGGCCGGGACCCGGACGCCCAGATCGATGCGGTCGAGCAGGGGACCCGACAGGCGGCTCCGGTAGCGTGCGATCTGGCGGGGCGAGCAGCGGCACGGCCGGGTCGGCTCGCCGAGGTAGCCGCAGATGCAGGGGTTCGTCGTGGCCGCGAGCAGGAAGCGGGCGGGGAAGACCGCGGTGCGGGCGGCGCGGGCCACCTGCACGGCGCCGTCCTCGAGGGGCTGGCGGAGGGCGTCGAGCACGTGGCGCGCGAACTCGGCCGCCTCGTCGAGGAGGAGGACGCCGTTGTGCGCGAGGCTGATCTCGCCGGGTCGCGGGATCGCGCCGCCGCCGGCCAGCGCGACGTCCGAGGCGGTGTGGTGGGGGGCCCGGAAGGGCGGCGTGGTGACGAGCCCGGCGCCCGCCGGCAGCAGCCCCGCCACCGAGTGGATGGTCGTCACCTCGAGGGCCTCGTCCGTGGTGAGAGCCGGGAGGATGCCCGGCAGCCGGCGCGCCAGCATGCTCTTGCCGGCCCCTGGCGGCCCGGTGAAGAGCAGGTTGTGGCCCCCGGCGGCGGCGATCTCCAGGGCCCGGCGCGCCAGCGCCTGCCCCCGCACGTCGGCGAGGTCCGGCGCCGCCGGCGCCGCGGGGGCTCGACGCGGCGTCGGCGCCGTCGTCCCGCTCGACCGTCCCGCCACCACCGCCACCGCCTCCTCCAGCGAGGTCACCGGCAGGACCGTGAGCCCGGCGACGATCCCGGCCTCGCCGGCATTCGCGTGCGGCAGCAGCACCCGTTCGACGCCGTCTCGCGCAGCCTGCGCCGCGATGGGCAGGATGCCCCGCACCGGCCTGACCGCGCCGTCGAGGGCCAGCTCGCCGACGACGACCGTCCGGTCGAGCCCGGCCCGTGGCACGAGCTCGACCGCGGCCAGCTTGCCGAGGGCGATCGGCAGGTCGAACGCCGACCCCACCTTGCGCATGTCCGCGGGCGCGAGGTTGACCGTCACCTTCCGCTTGGGGAACTCGATGCCCGAGTTGCGGATGGCGCTGTCGATGCGGTCACGGCTCTCGCGGACGCTGGCGTCGGGCAACCCGACGAGGATGGTCGCCGGCAGCCCGCCGTCCGACACGTCGACCTCGACCCGGACGGGTTGCGCCTCGATGCCGAACAGGGCCGCGCTCCGCACGATGGCCAGCACGAGGCGTCTTCATGCAAGAAAGCTGCCGGGCGAGAAACGACGCCGCGCACGGCCTCCAGCGAAGAGCATTGGCAGGAATCGACCGGTGGCGCGAGCAGACCTCGCGCAGGAAGTGCCACGCCGCGTCGCGACCCGTCCCGTGCTCCGAACAGAAGGGCAGGCATCCGGCCGTCCGACCATCGGCGGCGAAGCGGCCGCGAAGGGCCAGTCATGCTGGGGCTGGTTGAATCTCGAACCGATGGAGAACCTGGCGGCGAGGAGAACCGTGGCAGGTGGCCGACCGATCGCGCCGTTGAACGCGAGGCCGGGCCCCGGCGTGACTCTCGCGACGCATCGGTCTCGACGATCTCCGGCAGCAGGCCGGTCAGCCGGTCCCGGCGGCGGACCCGGCGGGACGCGCGCTACGCCTGAAGGAAGGTGCCGTGCCGTTCTGCGAGGTCGCGGGCGGCGGGGGTGACGATGGTGCGGTCGTCGACGGCGATGCGGCGGCCGTCCTCGACGGCTCGGCGGACGTCGTCCTCGCAGACGAAGTCGACGGGGCGGTCGGCGTCGGCGGCGGCGTTCGTTTCGACCGGGGCGGGCGGCGCCGGCGGGGGGGACGGCGGCGGGTCCACCCGGGGCGCGGCGGCCCTGGCGGACCGGTCCGGAGAGGCGGTGGCGGACCCGTTCGGGGACGTCGGGGCGGCCACGGCGGCGGACGAAGCCGTGCTCACGCCGCGTCGGGCCAGGAACGTATCGATCCGGCGGGCGAGGAGCTCGGGGTCGAGCCGGCGGGCGGCGGGGCGCGCCGCGGCCGGAGGCGTCGGCGCCGGGGCGGCAGCGTCGGCCGGTCGGCCGGGCGGAACGGTCTGGTGACCATCGCCGGCGGGCCGGTCGGCCGGGCGCACCTCCCAGGCGAGGCGCTTGACGTTGAGCAGGTGCCTCGGGGTGATGTTGTCCGAGGTGATGTTGCCGCCGTGGCCGCCGCAGCCGAGGGTCATCGACGGCTCGAGCCCCGTCGTCATGCCGATCGAGCCGAGGGTCGTCGGGGTGTTGACGACGATGCGGAACGCGGGCTTCCGGAGGCCGAACTCGAGGATCACGTGCTCGTCCTGCGAGTGGATGGCCATGGTGTGGCCCATCCCGCCGTAGCGCAGGATCTCCATGCACCGCTCGCAGCCCTCGCGCCAGTCGGCGACGACGTAGAACGAGAGCACGGGACAGAGCTTCTCGATGGACAGGGGGTGGTCGCGCCCCACCCCCTCGAGGGGGGCGACGAGGACCCGGGTCCCCGCCGGCGCGTCGATGCCGGTGCGGGCCGCAATCTCGGCCGCCGTCCGGCCCACCAGCTCGGGGCTGGGCAGCCGGTCCGCGGTGACGAGGGCGGCGGCGAGCCGGTCGGCCTCGCCCGCGTTCAGGAAGTAGGCGCCCTGCCGCTCGAACTCGCGGCGCGCCTCGCCGGCCACCGCCTCGTCGACCACGACGGAGTTCTCCGACGAGCAGAGCAGGCCGTTGTCGAAGGTCTTCCCGGTGATGATGTCGGCCACCGCCTTGGGGAGATCCGCCGTCCGCTCGATGTACGCGGGGGCGTTGCCGGGGCCGACCCCGTAGGCCGGCTTGCCCGCGCTGTAGGCGGCGCGGACGAGGCCGAGGCCCCCGGTGGCGAGGATGAGCGCGACCTCGCGACGCCGCATCAGCTCCTGGGTGCCCTCGAGGGTCACCGTCGTCATGCAGGTGACGGCGGCGTCCGGCATCCCCGCCGCGGCGGCGGCCGCCGTCATCACCTCGGCGACCCGGCGCACGCACCGGGCGGCGGCGGGGTGGGGGCTCAGGACCACCGCGCACCGCGCCTTCAGGCAGACGAGGATCTTGTAGATGGCGGTGGAGGTGGGGTTGGTCGACGGCACCACCGCGGCGACGACGCCGAAGGGCTCGGCGATCTCGACGACGCGCTCGGCCTCGAGCCGCCGGATGACGCCGACGGTGCGCATGGGCTCGATGAACCGGTGTATCGTCTCGGCCGCGAAACGGTTCTTGCGGACCTTGTCGGCCTCGTTGCCGTAGCCGGTCTCCTCGACCGCCATCCGCGCGAACGGCGCGGCCTGGGCGGCGGCGGCCGAGGCGGCGGCGCCGACGATGCGGTCCACCTGCTCCTGGGTCAGCTCGGCGAGGCGGGTCTGGGCGGCGCGGGCGCGCCGGGCGAGCTCCCTCGCCTCGCGTATCGAGTCGAGGTCCGAGTCGATCCGGGAGGCCCTGTCAGCCATGGCGGGACTTGCCGCGGGACCGGGCGGCGGACGCGGCCGCGACGACCGCCGAACCGGGTTCCGCGTCGTTCAGGAGGGCCCGATCAGCCATGGCCGGATGCGCGGCGGATCGTTCACTTCGCGTCGCGGGCCTGCGGCAGGATCTTCTCCACCTCGCCGTGGGGGCGCGGGATGACGTGGACGGCCACGAGCTCGCCGACCCGCCGGGCGGCGGCGGCGCCGGCGTCGGTGGCGGCCTTGACGGCGCCGACGTCGCCCCGGACGAACACGGTCACGTAGCCGGCGCCGATGTACTCCTTGCCGACGAGCAGCACGTTGGCAGCCTTGACCATGGCGTCGGCCGCCTCGATCGATCCGACGAGGCCCTTGGTCTCCACCATGCCGAGCGCTTCGAGAGACATCGCCGTCCTTCTCCGCCGGACCGGCCGTGTGCGCGGCATCCGGGGGCAACCCGCTCGTCGTCGCCTGACGGCGCCGCCGAGCGCCCAACCAACCCTGCAGGAGTCCGCGCCGTGGAAACCGCACAGGACTCCCGACCGCAAGTGCGAAAACGGCGCAACTCTAACATGCCGCGAAACATGCGGCAACCGCGCGCGGCCCGCGGATGCCGTGGCGCGGCCCGCCGGGGACTGCTAGAATCGCGTCCGGCAGGCCGAGGGTGCGCGGTGCGCCCTCCGCGCGCCCGGCGGCCGGCCCCGACGCATGGAGTTCCACTGCAGACTCGGCACCGAGAGCGGCGAGGTCATCGAGGGCGTGCACACCGCCGAGAGCGAGGCGGCCCTCCGCCAGGAGCTGGAGGCGAAGGGGCTCTGCGTGCTCGCGCTCACCCGCCGCGGCTCGTTCGCCTGGTCGGGCCTCTCGTCGTCGTCGGCGCCCCGACGGCGCATCCGGACGCGGGAGTTCCTCGTCTTCAACCAGGAGCTGGCCACGCTGCTGCAGGCCGGGTTGCCCCTCGTGCAGTCGCTCGACATCCTGCGCCAGCGCATGGACGACCCCGGCTTCAAGGCCGTCCTGAACGACGTCCACGACCGCGTGCACGCGGGCGCGTCGCTCTCCGAGGCGTTCGACGCACAGGGCGAGATCGTGCCCGGCATGTACACCGCCTCGCTGCTGGCGGGGGAGAAGAGCGGGGGCCTCGAAGAGGTCATCCGCCGCTACGTCGACTACGTGAAGGTGGTCACCGCCCTGCAGCGCAAGACCCTCTCGGCGATGATCTACCCGGTGATCCTGCTGGGGCTCTCGCTGGTCGTGGTGTCCATCATCATCCTGCGGGTGGTGCCGGAGTTCGAGGCGTTCTACGCCGGGTTCGGGGCCGAGCTGCCCCTGATGACCCGCCTCGTGGTGGCGGTGTCGAACGCGGCGCGGAGCAACCTGCTGCTCGTCGTCCCCGCCGCCGGCCTCGCCGGGTGGGCGGCGTGGCGCTGGCTTCAGCGGCCGGGCCGGGCGGCGCTGCTCGACCGCCTGGTCCTGCGGCTGCCCGGGGTCGGCTCGATCGCCGGCCGGTTCGCGACGTCGCAACTGTCGCGCACCCTGGCTACCCTGCTCGGCGGCGGGATACCCCTGGTCGACGCCATCGACGTGGCGGCGCGCGCCCTCGGCAACCGGTTCTACGCGGAGCAGCTCGCGGTGGCGGGGCAGCGGGTCCGCGAGGGCGAGGCGCTGGCCGCGGCCCTGGCGGCGCGGGGGATCTTCCCGTCGGTCGTCGTCCGGATGGTGGAGGTGGGCGAGGCGACGGGGGCGTTGCGGGAGATGCTGACGAGCGTCGCCGACTTCTTCGACGAGGAGATAGAGACCCGGCTCGGGCGCTTCGTGGCCGTCATCGAGCCGGTGCTGCTGATCGTGATGGGGCTCGTCATCGCCGCCCTCCTCGTCGCCTTGTACCTCCCGCTCCTGCAACTGGGGACCGTCCTGTCATGAGCGCCCCCGACCCCACCGCGGCGGCCCGCGGCGTCGGCGCGGCAGACGACGGCCGCGTCCGCGCGACCGACGACAGCCGCGCCGGCGCCGCGGAGACCGGCGCGGCCCCGCCCGGGGACCCGCAGGCCGACGCCGGACCGGCCGCGGTCGACCATGAGGAGGAGGTCGCGCGGGCCCGCCGGCTCGCCGAGCGCTACCGGGTGGAGTTCGCGTACATGGACCGGTTCAGCATGGACGCGGACCTGTTCCGGTCCATCCCCGCCGACCTCATGCTGCGGTACGGCTTCGTGCCCTACCGCAAGGTGGGCGACACCCTGGTCATCGTCGTCTCCGACCTCATCGACCTCCCGAGGATCGACGAGCTGGCCCTGCTGCTGGACACCCCCATCCGGGTCACGGTGGGGACGCGGTCGGCCATCGAGTCCATCCTCAAGAAGAGCGAGGGGTCGCAGCGGGTCCTCGACGAGGCGACCGAGAGCTTCGAGCTGCAGATCCTGCACGAGGACGAGGGCGGCGAGGACAGCCTGACCGTCGAGCGGCTCACGAGCGACATCAGCCCCATCATCCGGCTCGTCGACTCGACGATCTACACCGCCCTGCAGCGCCGCGCGAGCGACATCCATGTCGAGACCCTCGACGACGCCGTCCACGTGAAGTACCGCATCGACGGCACCCTGCAGCCGGCCATGCGCCCGGTGGACAAGCAGTTCCACGGGGCCATCCTCTCGCGCATCAAGGTCATGGCAGAGCTCGACATCGCCGAGAAGCGGATTCCTCAGGACGGCCGCTTCAAGGTGCGGGTGCCGGGGAAGACCATCGACTTCCGGGTGTCGGTCATGCCCACCGTGCACGGCGAGGACGCGGTCATCCGCATTCTCGACAAGGAGACCATCAGCGAGCAGTTCCGCGAGCTGCGCCTCGACGTCCTCGGGTTCGCGGGGGCCGAGCTCCGCCGCTTCCGCCGGGCCATCAAGGAGCCCTACGGCATGGTGCTGGTGACCGGGCCCACCGGCAGCGGCAAGACGACGACGCTCTACGCGGCGCTCTCGGAGATACACTCGCCCGAGGACAAGATCGTCACCATCGAGGACCCCGTCGAGTACCAGCTTCACGGCGTCACCCAGATCCCCATCAACGAGCGCAAGGGGCTGACGTTCGCCCGCGGGCTGCGCTCCATCCTGCGGCACGACCCCGACAAGATCATGGTCGGCGAGATCCGCGACTCGGAGACCGCCCAAATCGCCATCCAGTCGGCGCTGACGGGCCACCTCGTCTTCACCACGGTGCACGCCAACAACGTGCTCGACGTGCTCGGACGGT
Organism: Vicinamibacterales bacterium; assembly: GCA_965215105.1. Taxonomy (GTDB): domain Bacteria; phylum Acidobacteriota; class Vicinamibacteria; order Vicinamibacterales; family UBA8438; genus JAJEEA01. The sequence goes on along the minus strand of OZ244051.1, from coordinate 1,117,785 downwards.
TCCTCAACATGGGCGTCGAGGCCTACCAGTTCATCTCGTCGCTGAACTGCGTGCTCGCCCAGCGCCTCGTCCGGATGGTCTGCACCGAGTGCCGCCGGCCGGTGCGGCTGAGCGACGATGCCCTCGCCGACGCCGGCCTCGACCCCGACCTCGCGCGGGGCCGCGAGCTCTTCGAGGGCGCGGGGTGCATCGAGTGCAACGGGACCGGGTACCGCGGCCGCACCGCGCTGTGCGAGCTGCTCGACCTGAGCGACCGGCTCCGCGAGCTGATCCTGGCGCGGGCCCCGACCTCGGAGATCAAGCAGGCGATGCGAGCCGAGGGCATGCGCTTCCTGCGGGAGTCGGCGGTCGAGAAGGTGCTGGCCGGCCTGACCACCCTGCAGGAGATCAACAAGGTCACCTTCGTCAAATGAGCGCGCTCGCCAGCCTGTACCGCCTCCTGGCCGCCCCCGCGCCGTCGGCGGGCATCGAGATCGCGGCCGACCGCGTCACCGGCGTCGTCCTCGACCGCGAGCGGCGCGTGGCCGCCGCCGTCTCGCGGCCCCTTCCCGCCGGGGCGGTGACCCCGGCCGTGAACGCCGCCAACGTGGTCGAGCCCGATACGGTCCGCGACGTCGTCCGCGAGGTGCGCGAGTCGCTGCCGGGCGCGCCGCGCCGCCTGGCCCTCGCGGTGCCGGACAGCGCCGCCAAGGTGTCGCTGCTGCGGTTCGACCAGGTGCCGGCGCGCGACGCGGACCTCGACCAGCTCGTGCGCTGGCAGGCGCGGAAGACGGCGCCGTTCCGCATCGAGGACGCCCAGGTGGCGTGCGCGCCGGGCGCTCTCGTCGACGGCGGGGGACGGGAGTTCGTCGTGAGCCTGATGCGGCGGGACATCGTCGAGGAGTACGAGGGCGCGTGCGCCCGGGCCGGGGGGCACGCTGGGGTGGTGGACCTGGCCAGCTTCGGCTTGATCGACGCGGTGCTCGCCCGCGGCCGGCCCGCCGAGCCCGACTGGCTGCTCGTGCATGCGGCCGGGGGATACCTGTCCGTCGCCGTCGTCCGGCGGGGACACCTGATCCTGTTCCGGCACCGGCCGGCGGGGGACGGTGACGACGACGCCCTCGTCGACCTGGTGCACCAGACCACGATGTACTACGAGGATCGGCTGGATGGCGGCGGGTACGGGCGGGTGCTGCTGGCCGTGAGCACGGAGGGGGCCGACGCCCGGGATGCCGGGCGCCTCCGCGGTCTCGTCGAGACGCACCTCGACACCGCCGTGACCCCCGTCGCGGCGGGCCGGTCCGCCGAGCCCCCGCACGCCGGCGGGGCGCTCCCCGACGTCATCGCGGCGCCGGCCGGCCTGCTGCTGCGCGGGCACACGGCGGGCGGCGCGGGGGCGTGAGCCGTTGCGAGAAAGAACCGCGAGGGCCGCGGCGGCGCGAGACCGTCGCGCGGGCACGCGGTGAACGCCTCGGCGGCGCGAGCTGTTGCACGAACGAGGGAGACCGCGGCGGCGGAGGCCGCGATGGCGGGTGCCCGCGGCGGCCCGCGCGGCCGGCGCCGGAGGCCCGCGGGCCCGTGGGCAGCGGTCCGCGGGCCCGTGGGCAGCGGTCCGCGGGCCCGTGGTATGTTGCAGGCAGGACGGGATGCTGCGGACCAATCTGGCCACTCGGCCCTTCTACAACGAGCGGCTCGCCCGGATGGCGCTCGGCGTGGCCGCGACGCTCGCCCTGGCGGTCCTCGCGGCCGGGGCCGTGCGCCTCGTCGACCTCGCCCGGCTCAACGGCGAGCTGAACGCGCGCATGGACCGGGCGGCCCGGACCACCGCCGACTTCTCGGCCCGCGCCGCCGAGGCGCAGCGCGCCGCGACCCCGCGGGACCTCACCGCCCTGGCCGAGGCGACGCGCGAGGCCAACACCTTGATTACCCAGCGCGTGTTCTCGTGGACCGACTTCTTCAACCGCATCGAGACCACCCTGCCGCCGGACGTCATGGTGACCGAGGTGCGGCCGGAGATCGAGCCGGGCACGGTCGACGTGGCGATGGGGGTGCTGGGCCGGAGCCTCGACTCGATCAGCCGGTTCGTCACGTCCCTCGAGACGTCCGGGGCGTTCGTCGGCGTTCTCAACCGGCAGGTGGAGCTGACCGAGGACGGGATGTACCGCGCGGTCCTGCGGGGGCGCTACCTCGAGTCGGCGCCGACCCCCGACGCCGGCGGCGCCGGACCGGGGGAGGACGACGCGGAGGGGAACGCGGCGGAGGCGCCGTCGGGCGCGGGTGCCTCCGGTGCCCGGCCCGGCGACTGAGGGTGCGCGCCACGGGAGCCCGAGGCTCGAGACCGGCATGTCGATGACGCTGCTGCGGCGAATCGCGTCCGACCACCGGCGGCTGGTGACGGCCGTCGCGCTGCTGCTGGCGGTCGACGCCCTGCTCTACGCCGTGGCCCTGTACCCGTGGTCGCGGAAGGTCGCGCAGGCCGAGGCGGACGCGGCGGCGGCGGAGAGCCGCCTCGCCCAGATGCGCGCCGCCTGGGAGACGGCGGCCGAGACCGGCGCCAGCACCGCCCGCGCCGAGGAACGGCTCGAGCAGTTCTACACGCAGGTGCTCCCGACCGACTTCGCGGGCGCTCGCGCCATCCTCTCGCCGTACCTCGATCGACTGGCCCGCGATTCCGCCCTCGTGCTCGAGCGGCAGAGCAGCGTGTCGGAACGGGAACGCGGCAGCCGGCTGTCCCGGCTGCGAACCACGATGGTGCTCGCGGGACGGTACGAGGACGTCCGCCGCTTCATCCACGTCCTCGAGACCGCCCCCGAGTTCATCCTCGTGGAAGACGTCGTGCTGGGGCAGGGGAACGAGTCGGACGAGGGGCTGGTGCTCACCCTCGGGGTCTCGACGTACTATCGCGACGCCTCCCCGGCCGCGGCGGGAGAGCCCGGGTGACAACGGGGCGCCGCGGGCTCCTGCGCGCCCTTCGCGCCCGCGGCGGGGCCGAACGCGGCTACAGCTTCGTCGAGCTGCTCGTGGTCAGCGCCATCGTGCTCATCCTGGCGTCGGCGGTGATGCCGCTGGCCCGGGTGACGATGCAGCGCCAGCGCGAGGCGGAGCTGCGGCGGGCGCTGCGGGAGATGCGCACCGCGATCGACCGCCACAAGGACGCGGTCGACCTCGGCGTGATCGGCGGCCTCGAGGTGGAGGCGGATAACCAGGGGTACCCGGCCAGCCTCGAGGTCCTCGTGGAGGGCGTCGAGATGGCGAACGACGCGACCGGCCGGAAGATGCGCTTCCTGCGGCGCATTCCGTTCGATCCGATGACGCAGAGCCGCGAGTGGGGGCTGCGCTCCTACGACGACGAGCCCGATTCCCGGCGGTGGAGCGGCGACAACGTGTACGACGTCTACACGACATCGAGGGCGACGGCCCTCGACGGGACGCGTTACGACGAGTGGTGACGATGGAAGCCTGGCGCACCCGACGCGTGGAGCCCCGGCTCGCGGCCCGTCCGCCAACGCCGGCCGGACCGCCGACGGCGACGGCCGGACGCCGGCCGGCGACCGGCGCCGGTTCGGCGGCGGGCTGGACGCTGATCGAGCTGGTGGTGGTGGTCTCGCTGATGTCGACCCTCGTGGCCGTCGCCATGGTCAGCTACGGGACCGCGGTCACGCGGGCCCGGGAAGCGGTCCTGAAGGAGGACCTCTTTCGCATGCGGGACGCCATCGACCAGTACTACGCGGACCGGACCGAGTATCCGCCGGCGCTGGAGAACCTGGTCTCCGAGGGGTATCTGCGCGCGATCCCGGAGGACCCGTTCACCCGGTCGACGGCCACGTGGCAGGTCGTCCTCGCCGAGTACGACCCCGCCGAACCGCTCGCGCAGGGCGTCTTCGACGTGCACAGCGGCGCGAGCGGCGCCGGCCTCGACGGCACGCCCTACGCCGAGTGGTAGGGGCGGGATGCGCCCGGGGGTCGGACTGCGAAGCCGGGGCGCCGCCGCACCGCCCTTGGCGCCGAACGCCGGGAGAGAACTACCGCCCGCGCGGCCGCCCTCCGCGCCCCGGGCCCCCGCGGTCGCCGAAGCCGCCGGCCGGCCGCCGCGAGAGGCCGCCGGTGTCGAAGCTCCCCGCCCGGGCGCCCATGCCGTCGCGCCCGCCCGGACCGCCCCCGATGCCCCCGGGAAACGGGGTCGCCGCCCCCGCGGCGCCGGGCGTGACCGCCTGCCCCTGATGGACGAAGAGCCACCGATCGTAGCGGGTGGCGCCGTTGTACTCGCGGAGCGACTCCTCCGTGGACCGGCTGACCACCCCGACGATGCCGCCCAGCTCGTCGTCTTCCCCGCCCAGGGTGCCCGAGAACGGACCGGGGGAGACCCTGCCGGCTCCGCCTGCGACGACCTCCGAACGCGCGGCGCTGAACAGGTTCCCCGCGGCACGGCGGGACCCCGCGTTGCGCGGACGGCCACCCTCCTCGCCGGCCTCGGCAGCCGTCTCGTCCGCGGCCGCCGCGGCCGAGCCCTGCGTCAGGATCCGGAACGGCTCTCCGGTCATCGGATCAGGATAGAGGCGCCGCAGGAAGCGCTCTTCCACGAGCATCTCGAGGTCGGCCGGGTAGGCGCCGGGAAAGCGCCGCTGATAGAGGTCGATGGCCCGCATGTACTGCTGGCCCCGGAACAGCAGCTCGGCCTCCTTCTCGCGCTTGGCGAGGGTGCGCCACGCCGGCATCGCCACCGACATCAGGATGCTCATGATCCCGATGGCGACGAGCAGCCCGGCCATGGCGTAGCCGGGCTCGGAGCTCCGCTCGCACGGGTGCTCGCCTGGGCCCATGGCGATATGTTAGCAAGCCGGTGAACCCTGGCCGGCTGCTCCGGACCGACGAACCCGCCGGGACGCCGGTGCGACGCCCGGCTCGTCCACGCGCCCGGCGGCAACAGTCGCACGTGGCTCTGGTCTGACCTGCACCTCTTCCACCACGAGATCATCAGCCGCTGCAACCGACCGTTCGCGGGCATCCAGCACATGGCCACCGCGCTACCGCGGGCGGCAGAGCGAGTGCCCGCCGATGGCGACACCGTGCTGAACGGCGGGGACGTGTCCGACCCGACCGCCGTCTTCGGCCACTGCCGGGAAACGCTGGCCAAGACGCCGGGCCGGAAGATCCTCGTGACCGGGAATCACGATTTCAACCGTTTCACCGGCTGCCTAGACCCCTCCGCCCACGACCTCGCCGCACCGGTCGTCGTGGTCGACACTGACCCGCCCCTCGCCATCACCCACGTCCCGCTGCTGGAGGTACCCAAGGGCTGGGTGAACGCACACGGGCACGTGCACAACATGAAGCCGCTTCCAGACGACTCGCCGCACATCAACGTGTGCGTCGAACACCTCGAGTACCGCCCCGTCAGGCCGAAGCGCGTCCTCGCCCTCGCCAAGCACGTCCTGAGGCACGGACAACCGAGAGATGCGACGACGATCGAGCGGATACGCGCAGCGGAGGAAACCGAAAACACAGAACCGGAAACAGGGTCGGACGGCGCCTTCAGCCTCAACGGGTTGGTCCCCGACACGCCGGTCGAGCTCCAGGCGGAGCTGGGCGGCCGACGTTCCGAGGTGAAGACGATCGAGATCGGCCCTGGGATGAGACAACTGGACATCATCCTCACGCTGCCGTGAACGATCCGGCGCCGGAGGGCTCGGAGGACATCCGTTGAGCTGAAAGGAGAGGGAAATGCGCAAGTACCTTCAGACGATGCCTTGCAGGGTATTTCGGGATCCTCGTCGCCTTCGTCGCGGTGTCTATCCCGGTCGACGCCGCGGCGCGATGCTACGTGTCCATCGAGCTGTACAACTACCAGCGCAGGGTACCGGGCGAAGTCAACGTGGAGTGCACCGGATGGCACTACGACGGGGGGACCCCCATCAAGGACCCGTACGAGAGCGGATTCGGCAACTGGGGCGTCATGTCGTACTACGGAGCGGCGTACGACGGCTTCCAGTTCGCCGGCTGGTACCCGGAAGACGGCTGGCGGCAGTGGCAGTCGTGCACGTTCCAGAATACCGGCCGCTGACCGAGCGGTGCCATGCCGGGCGGGGGAAAATCACCCCGCCCGGCGGGAGGTCGAGATGTCGCCCAGCAGGACGGTAGCACTCGCGACGGCGCTCTTGTGCGTGGGGCTCGACGCCGCGGCGCAAGAGCCGCGGCGGTTCGATGTCTTCGCGGGCGGTGGTGTCTTTCGCGCCGAATCCTCCGCCCACACTGCTGTCCAAGTGGGTGGGGGCGTCTGGGTCACGCCGCATTGGAGAGTCGGCGCCCGGCTCGAAGACGGCGGCTTCCTGGGTCTGCTGTCCACACATCTCAGGGCCCCACTCGACGAGGGCGTGGATCTGCTCGTGGGTGTCACCCCCGTCTGGTACTCGCCCGGGCACAGCTTCGTGTTGCCAGCCCCGGAAATCCTCGTGTCGGGGAGAATCGTGCCGCGCCTGCGGGTAGAGGTCGGCACGAGCTTCACCCTCCTCGCCGCCCATGGAAGTTTCATCCACTGGATGGGCAGGGCGGTCTACTCCTTCGACTGATCCGCACCAGCCGCAGCGTGCCGAGGCCCGGCGCAAGGTCCGGGCCTCGACAATCATGGTAAAGGAGGGAGCTGATGCCCAGCGGAGAACGGTACGTCACGAGGCGCGAGTTCGATGCGGCGATCCTCGAGCTTGAGGGCCGCATCACGAACTGCTCGACGGGCACCGGGATCGCCATCGCGGGCGGCGCCGCGGCGCTGTCGTTCCTGCTGGTGCGTCTCGCGGCCCTCGCGCTGGCGGTGCTGATCCTCGCGACGGGCCCGGCGACCGCGCAGTCGCGTGGCGCCCAGCTAACGACAGGGCTGAGCCTGGCGTCGCTGGGCGCCTACGCCGCGTTCGCCGACGGGGACTGCAGTCGGCACCGGTTCAGCGTCCTGCAGAACGGGCGCTGCGAATGGCTCGACCTCGCCGGCAAGTGGATCGGGGTGTCGCCTGACCGGCCCCGGAAGCAGATGGCCGTGGGGCTCGCCGTCGCCGGCGTCGGCGGGCTCATCGCGAGCGGCACATGGGAGCCCTCGCGGACCGTCGACGCGCTCGCCACGGCCGGCGCGGGGCTCATGCTGCTGGCCGCGGCCCGCAACGAGGGCTACGTGCCGGGCACCGTCCACACCTTGGCCGACGATGGCAGGTGGTTCACGGACTGCCCGGGCGAGATGGGCGGGATCGTCGGGGCGGTGTACTACCCGTCGGATTCACCGGGCGAGTACGACGGCTACCCGCTGCCCGAGTGCAGGCGCACGTCGTTCAACCGGCTGAACGGGATGTGGACCGGCGTCGCTGTGCTCGGGCTGGCGGCCGGGCGTTGGTTGTGGCGCGGCGGGCTGGACGTCCAGGTCAGCCCGAGTGCGGTCGCGGTCAGCAAGACCGTCGAGTTCTGATCAGAGGAGGGGCCATGATCGTTCGCACCGCGGCGCTCGTTGTCGGACTGTCCCTGCTCGCGCCGGCCGCCTCCGGCCAGACCCGGTTCGAGTTGGGGGCGGGCCCCGAGTACGGCCTGCAGCGGGAGCCGATGACGCACGGCTGGCTCGTGTCGGGCGGCTTCGAGATCGACGGGCAGGAGTTCGTGGTGGAGGCCGGCTGGAGCCTGAACGAGAGGATGCAGGAGATACACGGCAGATGGGACCCTCTCGACGAGTACCCGGGGAGCGAGGTCGCGCGCAGCTTCTACCTGACGATGGCCGCCGGCATCAGGGGCGGCCTGGACCGGGAGAAGCGTTTCTCGCCCTTCTACCAGTTGCTCGTCGGCGGCCTCATGTCGCGCCATCGGACCGACTACGACTGGACCGGCTACGACGCAGAAGAGGCGAACCGGCGACGCGGCGGGTACGGCGACGGCGTGCTGTTGTCCCCGTGCGTGCGGTACCCGGAGTATCGGGAGCAGAAGTCCAACGCGTTCGTCATGCAGCCCGGGGTCGGGATGGACGTCCGCGTGGCGGGCACGGTCAAGGCGCGTCTCGCGCTCGACCTGATGGTTCTGGCGCACCGCGACTGGGGCATGATCACCATCCCGCGGATGTCGCTGCAGGCCGTCATCGCATTCTGAGGCGTCAACGCTGGGCCTGCAGGCGGCGGCGCAGCAGGCGGTGGGCGCGGTGGAGCCGCGTGGCCACGTTCCGTTTCGAGATGTGCAGCCGGCGGGCGACCTCGGCGTTCGGCCGGTCCTCAATGTCCCTCAGCCGGACCACCTCCTGGAACATCGGCGGCTACCGGTTGTCGTGGCCGCGTTCGTCGACCGCTTGCGTCTGAAGTGCCGACGCGACGGAAGGTTGGGGCACCGCTCCTACTAACGGGATCGAGAGAGCGGCGGCGACCGCAACCCACCAACCCCCGTAGTAGAGCCCGTAGACGGCGTCGCCATCACCCGGATGGTGATCGCGCACCGGCTCAGCTCAATCCGCGACGTCGACCGCATCTACGTGCTCGACGCCGGCGGGCCCGGCGACGCCCGCCAATCCGCGCGCGCCGACGCGCCGGTAGAGGACGGCCCCGCTCGCGACCGCGGTGCCCAGGTACGGCCACGCCGGCCCCCCGGCCGGAAGCACGAGGGCGCCGACCCCGAGGAGCGCGCCGTAGACGAGTCCCAGCCCCGCGAGCCAGTCGGCCACCCGGCCCCGGATCGGCGGCGGCGCCGGCTCGCCGATGCGGTCGGCCAGCCGGGCCCAGCCCGGGCCGCCGGGGCGTACGCGCCGGTAGAACGCGGCCAGCGTCGCCTCGGGCTCGGGCGGGGTGAGCCACGTGACCGTGAGCCAGCAGGCGGTGGTCCACGCCACGAGATACAGCAGCGACTCGGGGAAGGCGACGTCGGTGAACCGGGCCAGCGCGAGGTGGCCGACGAGGGGAGCGACCATCGCCGCGATCTCCGACCACGCGTTGATGCGCCACCAGTACCAGCGGAGTATCAGCACCAGGCCGATGCCGGCCCCCGCCTGGAGAATCAGCTCCCACGCCTGCCGGACGCTGTCCAGGTACAGCGTGACCCCGGCGCTCAGGACCATGATGCCGAGGGTGGCCACCCGCGCGGCGCGGACGTAGTGGGCGCTGTCCGCCTCCGGCCGCACGAAGCGGGCGTAGACGTCGTGGACGAGGTAGGAGGCGCCCCAGTTGAGCTGGGTCGACATGGTCGACATGAACGCGGCCGCGAGGCTGCCGAGCACCAGCCCCCGCCAGCCGGCGGGGAGGTGGTCGCGGACGACGAGGGCGTAGCCCGCCTCGCGGTCGGCGATGTCCGGATACAGGAGCAGCGCGGCGAGGGCGGCGAGCACCCACGGCCACGGCCGCACGCAGTAGTGGGCGAGGGTGAACCACAGCGTCGCCAGCGTCGCCTGGCGCTCGTCCCGCGCCGCCATCATCCGCTGCGCGAGGTACCCGCCGCCGCCCGGCTCCTGGCCGGGGTACCAGCTCGCCCACCACTGCACGCCGAGATAGGCGACGAACGCGGCCGCCGACAGGCTCAGCGTCGATGCGGGGCCGGGAGCGGGCGCGCCGGCCGCCGGCAGCATGAGGAACGTGGTTTCCGGGAGCTGCTTGCCGAGCCCCGCGAGCCCCCCGACCTCCGGCGCGCGGAGGGCGAAGTACGCCACGGCGACGGCCCCGGTCATGGCGAGGGCGAACTGGATCAGGTCCGTCATCACCACGCCGCGCAGGCCCGACGCGGTGACGTAGGCCCCGGTCAGCGCGAGGCCGGCGAAGACCGCGGTCAGCCGCGTCCACCCCAGGGTGACCTCGAGGATCTTGGCCATCGCGAGGTTGACCCAGCCGATGATCATGCAGTTGACGGGAAGGCCCAGGTAGAGCGCGCGGAACCCGCGCAGGAGGCGCGCCGCCCGCCCGTGGTAGCGGACCTCGACGAACTCGACGTCGGTGAGGATGCCCACCCGCCGCCACAGCCGGGCGAAGAACAGCACGCTGAGCATGCTGCCGAGGGCCCCGTTCCACCAGATCCAGTTCCCCGCGACCCCGTCCCGGGCGACGATGCCGGTGACCGCGAGCGGGGTGTCGGCCGCGAACGTCGTCGCCACCATCGACGTCCCCGCGAGCCACCACGGCAGATCGCCGCCGGCGAGGAAGTACTGCCGCAGGTTCCTGCCGGCGCGGCCCGCGACGGACAGGGCGACGGCGGCGGGGAAGAGCAGGAAGCCGGCGAGGATCAGCCAGTCGAGCGGCGTGAGGGACATGGCCGGCGTGTCAGCTTTCGCGCTTCAGGGCGCGGACCACCGCATCGTGCACGGCGGGGCGGACCGGGAGAATCGCCTCGTTGGTCCGAGTCGGATGGACCCGGTTGGTCAGCAGCACCACGTACAGATCCTGCGCCGGATCCACCCACAGGGACGTTCCCGTGAAGCCGGTGTGCCCGAAGGCGGCGGGCGACAGCGACCGCCCGCACGACGAGGTGACGAGCATCGTATCCCACCCCAGCGCGCGCGAGCTGCCGGCGACGCGGCCGCGCCGCACGAACCGATCGAGGGTCTCGGGGCGGGCCAGCCGCGGCCGACCCCGCAGCGTCTCGAGGACGGCCCGGGCGAAGCGGCCCACCGCCGGGGCGGTGCCGAACAGGCCGGCGTGCCCGGCGACGCCGCCCAGCGCCCAGGCGTTCTCGTCGTGCACCTCGCCGCGCAGCAGGCGGCCCCGCCACGGGTCGACCTCGGTCGGCGCCGTCCGCGCCCGCCACGCGGCAGGGGGGCGGTAGCGCAGGTCGGCGATGCCGAGGCCGCCCGCGACCTCGTCGAACTGCTCGTCGAGGCCGGCCCCGGCCGCGTCGGCGGCGATGAACGCGAGCAGGATGAACCCCAGGTCGCTGTAGACGGACCGCATCCGCGGCGTGTACTCCAGGGGCAGGGTGCAGATGGCGTGCTGGTAGTCGCGGCGCCCGCGGTGGTCGCGATAGAAGGGCAGGTGGGCGGTCAGGCCGCCGGCGTGCTCGAGGAGGTCGGCGAGGGTCACCGCGTCGCGGCCGCCGCCGCGCCAGTCGGCGAGCCGGGCACCGACGCGGTCGGCGAGGGCGACCGCCCCGGCGTCGACGAGCCGCATGAGGATGGTGGTGGTCGCCAGGACCTTCGTCAGGGACGCGAGGTCGAAGACGGTGTCCAAGGTGGCGGCGGCCTCGTCCTCGTACGACAGCGTGCCGGCGGCATGGTTCCAGACCGGTCCGGCGCTGCCGCCGACCTCGACGGCGGCGCAGGGAAAGGCGCGCCCGCGCACCGCGTCGTCGATGAGCCGTTCAACCGGTGCGAACGCCGACCGCACGTCCATCTCCCCGTCCTCCCCCGATCCCCGACCCGAGTGCCTGCCCCGCCGATCGTCGCCGAACGCGGCCACGAGGTCGCGCTGCGGCCTCCGCTGGCGCCCGACCGACCCTCGAGGAGTCTGCACCGTTCCACGGCGCAGACTCCTAGGTCGCGGATTCCTGGCCGCCCCCTGCCCGCTTCGCCTCGGCGGTCCTGTCCGCCGTCCAGCCCGCCGCGAGGGTGAACGCGGCGCCGATGAGGACGTACCACTGCCACGACACGTCCGTGAACAGGCGCACCGCGAGCATGACGGCGGCGCCGCTCGCCATGCCCGCGTACGCGGTCGCGTTGCGGCGGTAGCCGGCGAGGCCCAGCAGGAAGACGCCAAGGATGACGCCGTTGGTGAACGACGAGATCCCCAGCACCTCGTCGACGATGCGCTGCGAGACGGGGATCGCCGCCAGCGCCACCGCCGTCTGTACGACGCCCCAGCCCACGGTGGCGCGGCGGGCCACCGAGAGGTAGTGCCGGGCCGCTCTCCGGCCGCCGGTGGCCGGCAGGTAGAAGTCGGCCAGGGTCGTCGAGGCCGACGCCGTCAGCGACGACGAGAGCGTCGACATCGCCGCCGCGACCATGGCGGCGACCATGAGGCCGCGCAGCCCGGCCGGCAGGCCGGTGACGATGAACGCCGGGAAGACCCGGTCGGTCTGCACCTGCCCGTCGCGGGACAGCGCCGCCAGCAGGTCCGGGGCCTGACCCGTGTAGTAGACGTAGAGCATGACCCCGATGACCAGGAACAGCAGGAACTGTCCGAGCACCAGGACCCCGCTCCACAGCAAGGCCTTCGCAGCTCCGGACCGGGAACGGCAGCACAGGTACCGCTGCACGATCAACTGATCGGTGCCGTGGGTGGCGAACATCAGGCAGGCCCCGCCGACGAGGCCCGACCAGAAGGTGTAGCTGCGGGTGGGGTCGGGGGAGAAGTCGAACAGCCGGAAGCGTCCGGCCTCGGCGCCGGCGGCGGCGACCTCGGTCCAGCCTCCCGGGATCAGGTCGACGAGGACGACGGCCGCGACGAGCGAGCCGCCGAGATACACCGCGAGCTGCACCATGTCCGTCCAGAGCACCGCGGTCACGCCTCCGAGGAAGGTGTAGGCGGTGGTGGTCGCGCCCACCGCGAGGATCGACACGACGAGCAGGGTGGTGGACGGCGCGAGCCCCGGCGCCAGCGCGGCCGCGGCGGCGCCGGCGGCCGGCCAGGTGAGGAGGGCCGCGGCGAGCACGAGCCCGGCCGCCATGAGCCGGAGGCCGTCGGCGAGGTTGCGGGTCGCGAGGAAGATGGCCGCCGCGAGGCGGCCCACGCCCGCCCCGAAGCGCTCGGCGAGGACCTGATAGGCGGTGAGGTACTCCCCCCGGAAGTACCCCGGGAGCAGGAGCACGGTGACGAGCACCCGCCCCGCGAGGTATCCGAAGACGAGCTGCAGGAACGTGAAGTCGGTCCCGAACGCGAACCCGGGGACGCTGAGGACGGTCGCGGTACTCGTCTCGGTCGCGACGATCGAGGCCATCACCACGCCCCACGGCGCGCGCCGGCCGGTGGCGAAGTAGTCGCGGACCGTGGCCTGGCCGCGCGCGAGGGCGAGGCCCAGCCAGACGGTGCCGGCCGTGTAGACGACGATGACCGCGACGTCGAGCAGGTTCATGGGGAGGTGCGGCGCGCCGGCCACGCCGGATGTCCGCCGCGGACGACGGGCGGAGGCCGCGGCGCGGCGCCGAGTCCGCGCCGGCGCCGAGGGACGGGCGTCAGGGCCGCGCTTCGGGCAGCCTCGAGTCGTCCCGGGCGGTCGAACCCGGCGCCGGCGCCGGGAGAAGGTGTCAGGCCCGCGTCACCCGCGGGCGGAACGGGGAAACGCGTCCTCGCCGATGGCCCGGCGCACGAGGTTCCCGGCGCGCCGGATGCGGGCGAGGGCCTTGGCGTAGGTGTCGCCGGTCTTCTCCATCACGATGGCGGCCTTGACGTTCCACTTCGCGCGCCCGAGCAGCAGCCCGGCCGCGTCGTAGTCGAGGCCGGTCACCGTCGTGATGATGTTGCGGGCCCGGCTCCGGCGCTGCTCCGACCCCGTCTGCACGTCCACCATCAGGTTGCCGTAGGTCTTGCCGATGTGGACCATGGAGATGGTGGTCAGCATGTTGAGCACCATCTTGGTCGCCGTGCCCGCCTTCAACCGGGTCGATCCGGCGATGACCTCGGGCCCCACCTCGGGGGCGATGATGACGTCGACGAACGTCTGCAGCTCGCTCCCCGGCCAGCACGTGACGAACACGATCTTCACCCCGGCCCGGCGCGCCCGGGTCAACGCCCCCCGCACGAACTGGGTCATGCCGCTGGCGGATATTCCGACGAGGACGTCCTTGCTCGACAGGTGCAGCCGCCGGACCGCCCGCCCCCCCTCCTCGAAGTTGTCCTCCACCCCTTCCCGCGACTTGAAGAAGGCCTCGCGCCCCCCCGCCATGACCGCCTGCACGAGCTGGGCCGGGGTGCTGAACGTCGGCGGCATCTCCGCCGCCTCGAGGACGCCGAGCCGGCCGCTGGTGCCCGCCCCCACGAAGACGAGCCGGCCGCCCTTGCCGAACGCCTCGGTGATCAGGTCGGCGGCGATCGCGATGCGCTCCTTCTCGCGCTGCACCGCCTTGATGATGCGGCGGTCCTCCCTGAGCATCAGCTCGGCGATCTCCTCGGTGGAGGCCTGGTCTATCGCGATGGAGCGGGGGTTGATGGCTTCGGTGGGAAGGGACTGCCACTTGGAGCGCTTCGGCATGAGACGCCACCCCGACGGAGGGTGCGGCGGATACTACTCCTCGGTCCGGCGGGTGTCAACCGGCGCTCCGGCCGTTCCATGGCCGGCGCTTCGGCGCCGCGGCGGGCCGGGAGCGAACCGGTCGGGGACGGCCCGCGGGCCGAACGGCGTGGCGGAAGCCCCGCGCCCTCCGACCAGGGGCCGGCCGGCCTCGTGCCGGGGGCGGGCGGGTTGACGGCGGGGTCGGGAACGGCTACGATACGCTGTTGATCAGCAGGGCGTTCAGCAAGCTCGGGCGCAGGCCATGACAGAGAACGTGACGGCTCCGGTTGCGACGACCACCATGGCGCCCGCTCCGCGCGGGCACAGTGGGTGATGCAGCGGGAGAGCAGCAGGGTCCGACCAGCCATCATCCGCACCGGATGATGGTTTTTTTTTGCACAGTCGCATGGACGTGGTGACGGCCAGTCGACCGACCGGGTGCGGGTGCACCGTGGGCATCGCGGGTTTCGGAACGGTGGGCAGGGCGGTGGCGCGCATCCTCGCCGACGGCTCGCACCCCGGCGTGCGGCTGACCCACGTCTGCAACCGCGACGTCGCCCGCAAGCGCGTCGACTGGGCGGGACCCGACGTGGTCTGGACCGACTCGTTCCAGGCCCTCGTCGACAGCCCGGTCGACGTCATCGTCGAGCTGATCGGCGGGCAGGACCCGGCCCGGGCCTGGATCGAGCAGGCGCTGGCGGCCGGGAAGTCCGTGGTCACCGCCAACAAGCAGGTCATCGCCCACGGCGGCCCCGCGCTCCTGCGGGAGGCGGGACGCCGGGGCCGGCACCTGTTGTTCGAGGCCGCCGTGGCGGGCGGGATCCCGATTCTCCGGGGCCTCCGGGAGGGCGTGGCGGGGGACCGCCTGCGGCGGATTCAGGGCATCCTGAACGGCACCTGCAACTACGTCCTGACCCGGATGGAGAGCGCGGGCCTGACGTTCGCGGACGCGCTGGCGGAGGCGCAGCGCCTCGGATACGCCGAGGCGGACCCGACCGACGACGTCGACGGCCACGACGCCGGGGCCAAGCTGGCGATTCTCGCCGCCGTCGGCCTCGGCGGCGTGGTGCGCGTCGACGACATTCCGGTGGAGCCGATCACCGCGGTCGCCGCCGTCGACTTCGCCTACGCCCGGCGGCTGGGATGCGTCATCCGGCAGGTGGCGCGGGCCGAGCTGCTGCCCGGCGCGGGCGGCCTGCACGCGGCGGTGCGGCCGGCCCTGGTCTCGGAGGCGTCGACGCTGGGACGGGTCGAGGGCAGCCGGAACGTCGTGGTCGTCGACGGGGAGTTCGGGGGAGAGACCGCGTTCTCGGGGTTCGGGGCCGGCGGGGAGCCGACCGCGGTCGCCGTCGTCTCCGATCTGATGGCGATCGCGCGCGGCAGCGCGGCGCCGCCCGACGGCTGGCTGCCGGCTTCGGAAGAGCCGTCGCCGGTGGTCCGCGAGTTCGAGGCCCCCCACTACGTGCGGTTCATGATCGACGACCGGCCGGGCATCGTCGCGAGCCTGGCCCGGGTGTTCTCGCACCATCGCATCAACCTCGATGCGGTGCTGCAGGAGCCGGGCTGGCCGAAGGCCGAGCTGCCGTTCGTCATGACCCTCGAGCCGTGCAGCTCGACGTCGGTCGCGGCGGCGCTGGCCGACGCCGCCCGCTTCGACTTCCACGTGCGGCCGCCGCTGTGGCTGCCGATGTTCGTCGACCGGTCCGACGGGGCCGACGGTTGACGGCCGGCGAGAGCGCGGGCGCGTCGCAGGGGACCCGGCGCACCAGCGCGAAAGGGAAGGAGCGTCCATGAGTGCGTTTGCCGGTCTGCGGTGTGCGATGTGCAAGACCGGGTTTCCGTCCGAGGCGTTGTACGTCTGCGACCAGTGTCTCGGTCCGCTCGAGGCGGTGTACGACTACGACGCGGCGCGGCGGACGCTGACCCGCGAGACCGTCGCGGCGCGGCCGCGCAACCTCTGGCGTTACCGCGAGCTGCTCCCCGTCACCGGCCAGCCCCGGACCGGCCTCGACTCCGGCTGCACCCCGCTGGTGCGGGCGCACCGGCTGGGGCGCGAGCTCGGGGTGCCCGAGCTCTACCTCAAGGACGACTCGGTGAACCACCCGACGCTGTCCTACAAGGACCGCGTCGTGCCGGTGGCCGCCACCCGCGCCGTCGAGCTCGGGTTCGACACCCTGGGCTGCGCGTCGACCGGCAACCTCGGCAACAGCGTGGCCGCCCACGCCGCGCGGCTCGGCCTGACGTGCTACGTGTTCATTCCCCACGACCTGGAGCCGGGCAAGATTCTTGGCTCGGCCGTCGCCGGCCCCCACATCGTGAAGATCGACGGCACCTACGACGACGTGAACCGGCTGTGCACCCAGGCCGGCGAGCGGTACGGGTGGGCGTTCGCCAACATCAACCTGCGCAGCTACTACGCCGAGGGGGCCAAGACGTACGGCTTCGAGATCGTCGAGCAGTTGGGGTGGCGCTATCCCCGCCACGTGGTCTCGCCGGTGGCCGGGGGGACCCTGCTGCCGCGCATCGGGCGGGCGTTCCGCGAGCTCCGCGAGGTGGGGCTGGCCGAGGGAGAGCTGCCGAAGATCCACGCGGCGCAGGCGGCGGGATGCGCGCCGGTGATCAACGCCCTCGAGAGCGGGGCCGAGTACCCGGAGCCGGTGCGGCCCGACACCATCGCGAAGTCCATCGCCATCGGCAACCCCGCCGACGGGCACCAGGTGCTCGAGACGGTGCGGGGCAGCGGGGGCACCGGGGCGCGGGCGACCGACACGGAGATCCTGGACGCCATCGCCCTGCTGGCGCGCACCGAGGGCATCTTCACGGAGCCGGCCGGCGGCACCACCCTCGCCGCCACCATCAACCTGCTGAAGTCGGGGGCGATTCCCAAGGACGAGTCCATCGTCGTGTGCATCACCGGCAACGGGTACAAGACCGCCCACGTCATGGCCGATCACCCCACCGAGTCGACCCACATCGGCCGGTCGCTGCGCGAGTTCGAGGCGTTCATGGCCTCGCGGACGGGGCAGCCGGTCCATTCCTGAGAGCGTGCGCCGTGACGCCCGGAAACAGCTCCCCGGAATCGTTCAGCGAGATCGTCGAGGCGGAGGGCCACCTCATCGACTCGCGGCTGCTCGCCGCCGTCTTCGACAAGGTCATCGAGCGCGGCGCCCGCTACCACGTGCTCCGGTTCACCATCGGCCGGACCAACGAGGAGTTCTCGCAGCTCGAGATGCAGGTCACCGCGGACACCCGCGAGGGGCTCCGCGAGCTCGTCGAGGAGCTGATCCCCCTCGGATGCCACCCCCGGCCGCAGCGCGAGGCCCGGCTCGAGGAGGCCGGCGACGGCTTCGTCCCCGACGACTTCTACTCGACCACGAACCACCGGACCCAGGTCCGCCACGGCGGCGGCTGGGTGGACGTGGAGCGACAGCGGATGGACGCGGTGGTGGTCGTGCGCGACGGCCGCGCCGCCTGCCGCAAGCTGAGGGACGTCCGCCGCGGCGAGCAGGTCGTGTGCGGGCTCGACGGCATCCGGGTCCTGCCCGAGTTCCAGGAACGCGACCGCCTCGGCTTCGCGTTCATGACCGGCGACGTCTCGACCGAGCGCCGGGTGGAGGTCAGCGTGTCGCGCGTCGTCGGCATGATGCGGGCCGTGAAGGCGGAAGGCGGACGCATCGTGGTGGTGGCGGGGCCGGTGGTGGTGCACAGCGGCGGCGGCGACTACCTGAGCCGGCTCGTCCGGCGGGGGTGGGTCGACGGGCTGCTCGCGGGCAACGCCCTCGCCGTGCACGACGTCGAGCACGCCTTCTTCGGCACGTCGCTCGGGGTCGATCTCGACGCCGGCGTCGCCGTCGACGAGGGGCACAAGAACCACATGCGGGCCATCAACGCGATCCGCCGCGTCGGCGGCCTCCGCGCCGCCGTCGAGCAGGGGCACCTGCGCTCCGGCGTCATGCACGACCTGATCGCGCACGGCGTGCCCTACGTGCTCGCGGGCAGCATCCGCGACGACGGGCCCCTGCCCGACACCCTGATGGATCTCGTCGAGGCCCAGGAGCGCTACGCCGAGATGCTGCACGGGGCCAGGCTCGTGATCATGCTGTCGTCCATGCTCCACAGCATCGGGGTCGGCAACATGCTGCCGGCCTGGGTGCGCGTGGTCTGCGTGGACATCAACCCCGCGGTGGTGACGAAGCTCGCCGACCGCGGATCGTCGCAGACCGCGGGCATCGTGACCGACGTCGGGCTGTTCCTGCATCAACTGTCGGCGCAGCTCGGCGACGAGGCGGGGCCGCGGCCGGTCCCGGCCGCCGCCCTGGAGGGGGAGGACCGATGACGGCGCCGGCCGGCCCCGACGGCCCGGTGGTCGTCCAGAAGTACGGCGGCACGTCGGTGGCGACGGCGGAGCGGATTCTCGCCATCGCCGACCGCATCGAGCGGAACCTCGACCGCACCCCCCGGCTGGTGGTCGTGCTCTCGGCCATGGGCAGCACCACCGACGAGCTCGTCGGCCTCGCCCACCAGGTCTCCGACCGGCCCGCGGGCCGGGAGATGGATCTCCTGCTCTCGACCGGCGAGCAGGTCACGGTGTCGCTGCTGGGCCTGGCCCTGCAGAACCGGGGCATCCCCGCCATCTCCCTCACCGCGCTGCAGTGCGGCATCCGCACCGACGGCGTGTTCAACGTCGCGCGCATCCGCAGCATCGACACCGCCCGCATCCGCGCCGAGCTCGACGCCGGCCGGGTCGTCATCGTGACCGGCTTCCAGGGCATCAACGACGCGAACGACGTCACCACCCTCGGGCGCGGGGGGAGCGACATCACCGGGGCGGCCCTCGCCGCCGCCCTGGGCGCGGGCGCCTGCGAGATCTGCACCGACGTGGACGGGGTCTTCTCCGCCGACCCGTCGCGGGTGCCGGGCGCGAGGCTGTGGGCGGAGATCAGCTACGAGGAGGCCATCGAGATGGCCTCGAGCGGCGCCAAGGTCCTGCATCCGCGCGCCGCCGAAGTGTGCATGGAGTACGACGTGCCGATTCACGTGCGCAGCAGCTTCCACCTGCGCGAAGGCACCTGGATTCGAGGAGCGGCGAGCATCATGGAACGAGCCGAGGTGGTCGCGGTCACCGGGGACGCGAAGATCGCCAAGTTCACGCTGCTGGACGTGCCGGACGAGCCGGGCATGGCGGCCCGGGTCTTCCAGGACCTCGCGGCCGGGGGCATCAACGTCCGGCTCATCATTCAGAGCGCGAGCTCGGCCCACCAGGGCCGCATCACGTTCATCCTCGACAAGGAGTTCGTCGCGGGGGCGCAGGAGCTCGCGCGGAGCTGGGAGGCCGGGGGGGTGACCAGCGGCTGCGTGGTCGAGGACGACGTCGCCAAGATCTCCATCGTGGGCTCGCGGCTCGCCGCGACGCCGGGGCTCGCGGCGCGGATGTTCGCGGTCCTCGCGCGCCGGGGCATCAACATCGACTGCATCAGCTCGTCGGAGATGAAGGTCGCGTGCGTGATCTCGGCCGAGCGGCTCGACGAGGCGGTCGCCGCGGTGCACCGGGAGTTCTTTCCGCGAGAGGAGGCCGCGGCGGCGTCCGCGTGACCCCTCGGCTGCGCTTCCGCATCACGACCGGATTGCACGGACGAGGCGACACCGTCGCGTCGGCAGACGAGGCGGGCTCCCGGCGCGAGGGACGGGTGAAGCCGGCGCGAAGGACGGGTGAAGGACGGGCAGGGATGAGCACGAAGATCGAGGCGGGCGTACTGGGCGCGACGGGAACGGTGGGGCAGGAGTTCATCACGCGGTTGGCGGACCATCCGTGGTTCGAGGTCGCGTGGGTCGGCGCCAGCGAGCGCTCGGCCGGCAAGACCTACCGCGACGCCACCCGCTGGCGGCTGCCGGCGCCGCGGCCCGACCGCATCGCGGACATGACGGTCGACCGGGTGACGCCGGGCCGGGCGCCGAAGCTCCTGTTCTCGGGCCTCGACGCGTCGGTGGCGGGCGAGGCGGAGGCGGAGTTCGCGCGGGCCGGGCACGTCGTCGTCACCAACGCCCGCAACCACCGCATGGACCCGCTGGTACCCCTCGTGATTCCCGAGGTCAACGCGGACCACCTGGGCCTGCTGGACGGGCAGGGCGCGGCGAGGGGATGGTCCGGGCCCATCGTCACCAACCCCAACTGCTCGACCATCGTCCTCGCCCTCGCCCTGGCGCCGCTGCGCCGGTTCGGCCTGCGGCAGGTCATCGTCTCCACCCTGCAGGCGGCGTCCGGCGCCGGGTATCCGGGCGTGCCTTCGCTCGACCTCGTCGGTAACGTCATTCCCGTCGTGCGCGGCGAAGAGCCGAAGATGGAGACGGAGACGCGGAAGATCCTCGGCCGGATGTCGGAGAGCGGGGTCGAGCCGCACCCGGTGACGGTGAGCGCGGGCACGACGCGGGTGCCGGTCATCAACGGCCACACCGAGCTGGTGACGGTCTCCCTCGACGAGGCGCCCGCCGTCGACGAGGTGGTCGCGGCCATCCGCGAGTTCCGCGGCCGGCCGCAGGAGCTCGACCTGCCCGGCGCCCCGCCCCGGCCGGTGCTGTACATGGACGAGGAGGACCGCCCGCAGCCGCGGCTCGACGCCGACCGCGACGGGGGCATGGCGGTGTGCGTCGGCCGCCTCCGCGCCTGTCCGGTGCTCGGCTACAAGCTCGTGGCGATGGGGCACAACACCGTCCGCGGTGCCGCAGGGGCGGCGGTGCTGAACGCGGAGCTGTTGAAGGCGACCGGCCGCCTCTAGTCGGCGACCGGCGTCCCGTTCGTGTGGTCCACCAGCAGGCGCATGGGGGCGTCGCTGGCGAACAGAGACGGAACGTCCTGGGACCCGGCGCCGGGCTCCAGCGTTGCCGTGACCTGCAGTGCGCTTCCGGCGGGCAGGTCGAGCGGCTCTTCGAGCCAGTACCGCGTCGGCCACGCCGGGTCCGGCTCCCGAATCAGCAGGAGCGGCTGTCGGGAACCGTCCGGCAGCACGCCTTCGACCTGGAGCTCACTGGAACCCACCGCGACCTCCGGCAGCAGGGCGAGCAGGGTGGTCTCGTCGTCGAAGACGTGACGGAAGGTCAGCTCGCGGCCGGCCGGCTCGGCGGCGGCATCGACGACCGTCTGCTCGATGGCGTCGGCGTCGCCGTCCGCCAGGTGCAGCCCGAGCTGCGTCCGATCCGTGAACTCCAGGCCCTCGGTGATCCAGGTCTTCTTGTAGAGGATCCTCGCCACGAGGTCGGCCCCCGCCGGCAGGGGATAGGCGATGCCGTCGAGGACCTCGATCTGCTGGCCCGGCCACCACACCGCGACCGGCTCCGCGCTCTCGAATCCCGAGGCGAATCCCGGCCCGTCGTCCGCGGCGTCGGCGGCCCGGGCCTCGCCGCTGGTATCGACGTACACCGAGACGTGGCGCACGACGGCCCGGCTCTCGGGCAGCACGTCGATCGCGCGGATCGACCGGTCCGCCCCGAGGTCGGTGGGCAGCACGAAGTACCGGACCGTCTCGGACGTGGCGGCGTCGAAGACGAACGGCTCGGGGAGGGGAATCGCAACCGTCGGCTCGTCGAGGTTCCATCCCGTGCTCGGCGGCGGCGCGGGCGGCGTCAGGTTGCGCGGGCCCTGGGGGTAGCCGCCGGCCGACCACTCCAGAATCATGTCCATCTCGTGGGCCGGCAGCACGTGGCCGTTGCTGAAGCTGCCGAAGCCGTCCTCCGCCTTCCAGGGCGGCATGCGGAGGCCGAGAATCTCCTCACGGATCGACTGGGTCCACGGATATGCCTCGCGGTAGGTCAGCAGCGACATCGGGCCGATGCCGCCCTCGACGTGGCAGCTCCCGCACTGGCGCTCGAAGATGGGAAAGATGTGCTCGTTGTAGGTGAAGCGGGACGCGATGGGGGTGTGCCCCCGCGTCACGCCGCCGAGCAGCACGACGGCCCCGACGGCCGCCAGAACGAGGGCCCCGGACGTATGAGGTCGCATCATCATCCTCCCGAAGTTCGGCGCGAGGACGCCGGCCGGCGCGAGGCGCCGCGGCGGGCCGCGCGCGGCGCCGGCGTCACTGGATGTCGTAGACGGCGTTGATCTCGCCGACGGCGCCGCCGAAGACGGCGTAGGCGCTGTCGACGTTGTTCTTGTTGCCGAGATCGCCGTACCAGTCCAGCAGATAGGCCGAGCGCACCAGGTGACGGACCGCGATGCGCACCTGGTCCCCGCTCGCCGGCGGCAGGTCGGTCGCCGCCCGCTGCAGGGCGAGGGCCAGCTCCTTGGCCTGGAGGGCGGGAATGAAGATCTCGGTGAACGCCCCACGCGCGATCAGGTCCTGAATCTGCTGGTCGCGAGACGCAATCTCCATCGCGATCCCGAACGCGGTATCGGGGATGTCCGGCAGGATGCGCTGGGCCAGGGGCACCGCCTCGGGCGTGTCCCCGCCGAAGACGGCCGGCGGCAGGGCGTCGGCGACCGCCGCCTCGGTGGTCAGCGCGCCGAAGATGAAGTCGAAGCGCTCGGCCGGGAAGTCCGCCTGGAAGATGACCTTGGCCGCGAACTCGGCGGGGGCGTCGTAGTTCGGGTCCGACGTCGGGATGAGGGCCTCGAGGAACTCGCCGTCCGGGCTCGGGAAGAGATCGAAGGCGCTGACCTCGACGAACTCGTCGGTCGCCTCGTCGTACTCCTCGAGGGTGACGGCCCGGCCCGTCCAGGTGCTCACGTCCACCGGCTCCCGATAGTTGTCGGTCGCGTAGATCCGGAACAGCCCCGGCTCGGGGAACGTGCCCTCGATGTGGTGAAAGCTGTCGGGGGCCATGAACACGGTGCCGCCGTGCTGGGGGCTGTGGTCCATGTGGGCGCCGGCCGCCGCGTCAACGACGCCGCAGGTGAGCATGAACGCGCCGTAGTAGGGGTTGCGGACGGGGCCGTCGCGCTGCACCCAGGCCGATCCGTTGTCGTACATCGGGCAGTAGGCCCGCGCGAAACCCTGGGGCAGGGCCTGCTCGGCCAGCGACTCGGACAGCGGCTTGAAGCGGGCCCGCATCTCCTCGATGTCGCCGGCCGCGAGCGCGTGCATCGCGAGGGCCCGGGTCGCCTCGTCGGTGATTCGGGCGAACTCCTCGAGCTCGGCCATCGCGGTCTCGAAGTCGTCGGCGGCCAGCGCTTCCTGCACCTGCACGTACTCGTTGAGCTGGATCGCGAAGTCGGCCGGCGCGGCCTGCGTCGTTCCCTCGGCGACCGGCGCTGCCGCGACGAGAACCGCAAGAAAACCCGAGAGAAGAAGGAAGCGTCTCTGCATTGCTCGCACCCCGTCCTGGATTCGGTCGCGGGGGCCGCGCGCGCCGCGTCTCGACCCGTCGACCCTTCCTGCCGATAGAATCTGAGGTGGAAAGTATACAACGCGCGAAACGGCCCGGACAATCGATGCCCGACCTCGCGGACGCCCCGCCGGAGGTGCTCGGCTTTCTCGACGAGATGCGCGTGTCGCGCCGCCTCGCCGCCAACACCGTGCTCGCCTACCGGCGCGACCTCGCGCGCCTGTGCGTCTTCGCGGCGCGGCTCGATCTGGCGCCCGCGGCGCTCGACCGGGGCCATCTCGAGGCCTTCGTGCGCGAGCTCATGGTGTCGGGGCTGTCCCCGCGCTCGGTGGCGCGCCACGTCGCGAGCGTGCGGGGGTTCTACCGGTTTCTCGTCCTCGAGGGCCGTCTCCTGGCGAGCCCCGCCGACGACGTGCACGCGCCCCGGGCGTGGCCGGCGCTGCCCCGGTTCCTCTCCCTTGACGAGGTCGACCGCCTCCTCGAGCAGCCCGACCCCGACCGGCCGGCGGGCCTGCGCGACCGCGCCCTCCTCGAGCTGCTCTACGCGACGGGCATGCGGGTCAGCGAGCTCGTGGGCCTGCGGATCGGCGACGTCGACCTCGACCGGGGCCTGCTCACGTGCCTGGGGAAGGGCGCGAAGGAGCGGATGGTCCCGGTCGGCGAGGCGGCGGCCTCGTGGACCCGCAGCTACCTGGCCTCCGGGCGGCCGGTCCTGCTCAAGCGACGCGAATCGGCCCACCTCTTCCTGAACGCGCGGGACGGGGGAGTCCTGACCCGGGTGGGGTTCTGGACGATCGTCAAGAAGTACGGCCGCCAGGCCGGGCTCTCGCGGGAGCTCAGCCCCCACACGCTGCGGCACTCCTTCGCCACCCACCTCCTGGAGCGGGGGGCGGACCTGCGCGTCATCCAGACCCTGCTGGGCCACGCGGACCTGTCCACGACGCAGATATACACGCACATCCTGGACGCACGGCTCCGGGCGATCCACGACGAGTTCCACCCCAGGGCCTGAGCCCTCGCGAGGCGAGGGTGCGTTGATCCCCGTCGCGGGTCGATGGTATGGTTAGCGGTTGCCAACGCGGCCCGGGGGTCGGCCATGCGGCCCGCGGACGCCTCGCGGCAAGCACTTCCGCGGACCGGAACGAGACCACGTCATCCATCCGGCGTCGCCGGCGCCGGACGCCCGCAGTCGTCACCACGCAGCAAGGAGCACACTCTATGCGCCGGACCGGGCAGTACCGCTTCACGTCGGAATCCGTCACCGAGGGCCATCCCGACAAGATCGCCGATCGGGTTTCGGACGGCATCGTGGACGCCGTCCTCGCCGAGGACCCGACTGGCCGCGTCGCCTGCGAGACGCTGCTGACGACCGGGCTCGTGGTGATCGCGGGTGAGATCACCTGCAACGGATCCACCGACTTCACCGACGTGGTGCGGGACGCGATCCGCGACGTGGGGTACACCCGCGCCAAGTTCGGGTTCGACGCCGACACCTGCGCGGTGCTGTCGGCCATCCACGGGCAGTCGCCGGACATCGCGATGGGGGTGGACCCCGGGGGCGCCGGCGACCAGGGGCTGATGTTCGGCTACGCGTGCCGCGAGACCGAGTCGCTCATGCCGCTGCCGATATCGCTGGCCCACGAGCTTTGCCGGGGCCTGTCGCGGGCCCGCCGCGACGGCGTCATCGACTACCTGCGGCCCGACGGCAAGTCGCAGGTGACGGTCGAGTACGACGGCGACCGGCCGGTGCGGGTCGCCACCGTCGTCGTGTCCAGCCAGCACGGCGACCACGTGGCGAACGACCGCATCCGCGAGGACGTGCTGGCCCACGTCGTGAAGCCGACCGTCCCCGCGTCGCTGCTCGACGAGAAGACCTGCATCCTGGTCAATCCGACCGGGCGTTTCGTGACCGGCGGGCCGCACGGCGACGCCGGCGTGACCGGCCGCAAGATCATCGTGGACACCTACGGCGGGGCGGCGCCCCACGGGGGCGGGGCCTTCTCGGGCAAGGACCCCACCAAGGTCGACCGGTCCGCGAGCTACATGGCCCGCTACGTCGCGAAGAACTGCGTCGCGGCCGGCCTCGCCGACCGGGTCCAGGTGCAACTGGCCTACGCCATCGGCGTCGCCGACCCCGTCTCGGTGCTCGTCGACACGTTCGGCACCGCCAGGATCGACGAGACGCGCATGAGCGATCTGGTGCGCGAGCACTTCTCGCTGACGCCCAAGGGCATCATCGAGACCCTCGATCTCCGCCGGCCCATCTACCGGCAGACGGCCGCGTTCGGCCACTTCGGCCGGTCGGAGCCCGACTTCACCTGGGAGCGGACCGACAAGGCGGACGCCCTTCGCGGCGCCGCCGGCCTGTAACCGCAGCCGACTGCCCGGTCGACCGCCCGCAGGCCGTGATTCCGGGGTCCGCCGCGATCCCCCACCGGCTCGGGTTGGCGCCCGGCCGACCACCGGGGTGTCCGGTCCGTTCCACCGCGCGCGGGCTCCAGTCCGCCAATCGTCGCCCGCGGCTCCGGTTGGCGCCCAACCCACCCTCCAGGGGCTCGCCGCCGTTCCACGGCGCAGACGCCTCAGGTCCGCGCCGCGAGCAGCAGGTAGACGGCCGAGCCGCCGAAGAGGACGTTGGGGGCCCACGCGGCGAGCAGGGGAGTCACCATCCCGGCGCTTCCGATGGCCGCGAAGACGCTGATGACCACCCAGTAGGAGAGCGCGAGCACGATGCCGATCCCGACGCCGGACAGTGCGCCGTGCCGGCCCATGGTGACCGCGAAGGGCACCGCGATCAGGGTCAGGATCAGGGTGACGAAGGGAAAGGAGAGCTTGCGCTGGAGCTCGACCCGGAGAGGGACCACGTCGAACCCGCTGGCCGACAGCTCGGCGATATAGCGATCCAGCTCCCGGTAGTTCATCCGCTCCGCGTCCGGCCGTTCCGTGGCGAAGGACTCGGGCGAGGCGAGCGGCAACTGAAGCTCTGCGCTCGTCTCCAACGGACCCGGACTCCTGTCGTCGCCGAACCCGCGTGCCCAGACGTCCCGGCCCAGCCACTCGTCCCCGTGAGCGGCCCCACCGGCGAACAGCCGCTCGGCGAGCCGCCACTCGCCCTCCGCGAACCGGTAGGCGGTGACCCTGTCCAGCGTGACCGCGTTGGGATCGAAGTGGCCGTAGTTGTAGATCGTGCCGTCCTCGCCCATCAGCCAGCGCCGCTGCAGGATGTCGACGTATTCCGGGGAGCCCCCGCGAATGACCCGGTTCAGCTCGTTGGCCCGGCGGTTGGCGTCGGCGAGGAAGCTCTCGCTCATGCCGAAGAGCGTGCCGCCCCACAGCATGGCGAAGAGGAAGAGGGGGAGCGAGACCCGGTAGAGGCTGATGCCGCACGCCTTCATGACCGTGAGCTCGCTCGTCTTCGTGAACAGGCCCACGGTGATGAGCGTGGCCACGAGGGCCGAGATGGGAATGACGTAGTAGACGAACTGCGGCGTGGCGTACCAGAAGTACTCCAGCACCATGTCCAGCGTCGTGTCGCCCCTGAGCAGCCGGTCGTAGATCTCGAGGAACGTGAAGATGTAGAAGATGCCGAGCAGCCCGACGAACGACAGCATGACCACTTTGAGGTACTGCTTGGCCACGTACCGGTCCAGCAGGCTCACGCCCCAGCCGATCCCGCTTCCCAGGCTCACCCCGCGTCCCGGCGCCGCATCACCGGATACGGCCGCGGCATCGGTGGGCTCGGATGGCGGTGAAGGCGGCCGGCGCCGCCAGCGGGGCAGGGCCGGCAGGAACCCATGCTCCCCGAAGCGGGCGCGCCACGCCAGCAACGCCACGCCGAGCACGCCCAGCACGACGTTGCAGATCCACACCGCCCACTGCGGCGGGATCAGGGCGCTCTTCGCCAGCCCCTGCCCGCCGAACCACAGGATGTAGTAGGCGAAGATGACGCCGATGCCCAGGGCGAAGCTGGCGAGCTTGCCGTCCCTCCGGGTCGTCACGCCGAGGGCGAGGCCGATGAACGCGAAGACGAGGCAGGCCACCGGAAACGAGAACTTCTGGTGGAGCGCCATGATCTCGTTGTGCGCCGGGAGGCCGCCGGCCTCGAGCTCCGCCGCGCGCGTCCGAAGCTCGGCGATGGTCATTTCGTTCGGCCCGGGCGCCAGCCCGCGCACCGGGAAGACCTCGTCGAAGTCGAGACCCAGCACGGTCTCGTCGAAGCGGTTGACGTTGTAGGTGGAGGGGTCGGCCTGGTCGACCTCGTGCGAGGCCCCCGAGGTCAGGACGATGTCGACCTGCCGGTTCGCCGGGTCGAGCACGATGCGCCCCTCGTCCGCCACGTAGGTTCGGGGCGCGTCCTCGTCCGAGGTGTCGGCCAGGAAGACCCCGGACCAGCCGGTGCCCTGGAGGTCCACCTCGTTGACGTAGAGGACCATGCCGGGAAGGCCCTGGTAGAAGACGCGCGCCTTGACGTCGCCCTCGGTCGCCGCCGCCACGTTGCGGTCGACGATTTCCCGGAACGCCTGGTTCGCGTCCGGCAGCAGCACGACGAGGGTGTAGCAGGTGGCCGCGGCAGCCGCCAACGCCAGCGCGAGGACCGGGCGCAGCAGGCGGTAGGTGCTCACGCCGCAGGCCTGCATGACGACGATCTCGCGATCTCCCGACATCCGGCCCAGGCCCATCAGCAGCCCGACCAGCACCGCCACCGGAATGGTGATGCCGAGCCCCTGCGGCACGAGCCACAGCATCAGCTCCACGATCGTCCAGCCGTCCACGCCCTTGGCGATCAGCTCCCGGGCATCCCGCATGATGGGAGGGATCAGCAACAGGAAGGTGAAGACCAGCAGGCTGAGGAGGACCGGCGACAGCGTCTCCCGCAGGACGTAGCGGTCGATGATGCGGAACATCACGTCGATTGTACCAAGTCGCCCGCCCGCCGCGGCGATACAGTCGCGGCGCCGTCGCGACGCGAGTCCCGCCAGGCTGGCCGCCTCCAACCCAACTTCGTCGGAAGGCCCGCCGAGGTCCAATGTCGGCCGGCCGACACGCCTCACTGCACTTCTCGACACCTTGATCCCCGAACTCGCGAAATGGGTCGGATGGGTGTTCCATGAACTCCGTGGAAGTGCGAAGCGTCCACTTCGACCCGCAGCACCATCGCCGAACCCCGACAGCACCGGCGAGCGGAGCAACCCGACAGACCCGACGACCCGCAGCACCATCGCCGAGCCCA
This sequence comes from Vicinamibacterales bacterium, assembly GCA_965215105.1. Classification (GTDB taxonomy): domain Bacteria; phylum Acidobacteriota; class Vicinamibacteria; order Vicinamibacterales; family UBA8438; genus JAJEEA01. Next base: position 1,089,128 of record OZ244051.1, on the reverse strand, counting down.
GGCAACACCGGCGAGCCCAGCAACACCATCGCCGAGCCAGGCAACACCGGCGAGCGGAGCAAAGCGAGCAACCGACGACCCGCAGCACCATCGCCGAACCCAGGCAACACCGGCGAGCCCAGCAACCCGACAGACCCCTTGATCGGACCCACGAAGTGGGTCCGATAAGGGATGTTATGTTAAGTTTGGGGTCGATCTCCCGCCGAACCGCCGAACGGAGCCCGGAGCCCGGCCGACGGTCGATCACTCCGCCCGTCGCAGCTCTTCGATGATATCGGTGAGGGCGGAGATGATCTCCTCGCGCTCGACCTCGGACTTCCGGAACTTGAGGCTGAGGTTGAAGCTCTTGGCGGGCGGGACGTACTTGAACACGAAGGCCTTGGGCCGCCCCGGCTTCTGCCTGTCGCCCTGCCGGGCCGCCACGGCGCGGGCCTGCTCGCGCGTCGCCGGGCCGCCGCTTCGCGTGAGCTGCTCGACGAAGGCGACCATCTTCTGGGCGTCGCCCTGCCTGACTACCTGCAGGAGCAGCGACTTGGAGGTGATGTCGGCCAGCCGACACAGCTCCCGGACCTCTTCCGGCATGGCCTGGAGGGCGAGCGACTCGGTCACCGAGGTGCGCGACTTTCCGATCTTCCGGGCTATCTCCTCGTGCTTGTAGCCGTGCCCCAGCACGAGGGCCTGCAGCGCTTCCGCCTCCTCGAACGGGCTGATGTCCTTGCGCTGGAGGTTCTCGATGAGGGCAATCTCGATCATCTCGTCGTCGGCGACGTCGCGGATGACGGCCGGAACCTCCGCGAGCTGAAGCCGGACCGCCGCCTGGTAACGCCGCTCGCCCGCCACGATCTGGAACCGGCCCTGCCGCTGCCGCACGATGAGGGGCTCGATAATGCCCTTCTCGGAGATGGAGGCCATCAGCTCGGACAGGTCGCCCATCACCTGCCGGGGCTGGTCGGGATTGGGGTCGACCTGGTCGATGGGGACCATGCGCCCGAGGGGAACGCCCGCGGAGGCGGCCAGGGCCTCCACGTAGTGCTGATCGTGGCGCATCTTGACTGCGCTCGGGAGTCCTCTTCTAGGCACGGTCAATGACCTCCTCGCACAGCCGGTAGTAGTCCGATGCGCCCTTGGAGTCGGGGGCGAAGGAGAAGATCGATTCGCGGTACGCGGGGCTCTCCTCCAGGCGCACGTTCTTCGTGATGACCGTCTTGAACACCTTGCTGCCGAAGACCCTGTTGATCTGGGTGCGGATGTCCCGGCCGAGGGAGGTCCGCCGATCGTGCATGGTGATGAGCACGCCGATCATCTCGAGGCTCGGGTTGGCTCTCGTCCTGACCTTCTCGATCGTCTCCAGGAGATCGTCCGTGCCTTCGAGCGCGAAGTAGGACGACTGAATCGGAATCAGCAGATGCGTCGCGGCCACCAGGGCGTTCACGGTGAGGAGGCCGAGGGTCGGCGGGCAGTCGATGACGACGTAGCGGTAGGTGTCGCCGAGGGGCGCCAGCAGGTCCTTCAGCTTGAAGTGGGCGTCGAGCTCGCCCACCAGGCGCGCCTCGAGCTTGGCCAGCGAGATCTGGGCCGGCGCGACCGACAGGTTCTCCTGCTGCTCGGCCGGCAGCACGATGTCCGCGAGCGAGCAGTCCCGGTCCGCGAAGGCGTCGTAGACGGACCGCGTGATGGTGGTGCGGTCGAGGAACGACAGGGTGCTGTTGCTCTGGGGGTCGAGGTCGATCAGCAGGGTCCGCCCTTCACGGAGCGACAAGGCGGCAGCGAGGTTGATCGCGGTGGTGGTCTTGCCGACGCCGCCCTTCTGATTGGCGATCGCGACGATCATGTCGAGCGACTGCTGGCAGGAATCGCGCCGAGGATCCGTCCGGACGCCCGATCCGACCGCGGCACCATTTTAGGAACGCTCCCGGCGGCGTGTCAAGAATGCGGCGCTCACATCTTGTACTTCCCCAGCTCGTCCGGATCGAGGGCCTCCAGCCACTTCTGCAGGCGCTCCGAGTCGGCCTTGTCGGGCGTGATGTTCAGCGATTTCGCGCGATCGATGACGGTGTCCTCGGCGAAGATCGGCGCCCTCACGCGAAGCGCCAGGGCGATGGCGTCGCTGGGGCGGGCGTCGATGGCCACCGACTCGCCCTGCGCCATGAGGTGGATGACCGCGTAGAAGGTGCTGTCCTTCAGGTCGCTGACGACGACCTTGCGGACGTCCGCCTTGAGGTCGTGAATGACGTTGCGCAACAGGTCGTGCGTCATCGGCCGTGGAGTCGACACGTTCTCGATCTGCAGGGCGATGGCGTTGGCCTCGAACACGCCCATCCAGATGGGGAGGACCCGCTGCCCCTCGGCGTCGTGCAGGATCACGATCGGCATGTTGGTGATGGGATCCACCATCAACCCCTTGATGGACATCTCGACCTGCATCGATACCTCCGCTGCTCACGGGAGTCCACGCCGCAACGGCGGGCACTCCCGGCAGGTTGGCCGGGGGGGCTCGGAGCCGCCCGTGCGGCCCCGCGGTCGCGTCGGAAGTCCCGCCCGCGCGAAACGCCTGCGGCGACGGATCACCGCGCTACGCCGTCGCCCCGCCGAGCTCCGCGGCCGCGCCGCGCCCGGCCGGCGGCAACGGGCGCGGCGCCGGAGAATCGGCGAGCTCGCCCCGGAGGCTGAACGGTCCGCTGTCCGTGACGCGGACCCCGACGAGGCGGCCCATCAAGTCTCCCGACGCGGCGTCGCGGGGGCCGGCACGGAAGTTGACCACGGTGTTCCCGCTGGTGCGGCCGGCAAGCTCGGTGGCCCGCCGGCGGCTGGTGGAGTCGACCAGGACCTCGACCACGGCGCCGACGCGCCCGCGGTTGATCTCGGACTGTATCCCCTTCTGCAGCTCCTGCAGCGCGACGATCCGCCGCGTCTTCTCGGCCGCCGGCACGTCGTCGGCGAGCCGCTTGGAAGCCAGGGTGTTCGGCCGCTCGGAGTACTTGAACGAGAACATGCCGTGGTAGCGCACGCGGCGGGTCAGGCTGAGGGTGTCCTCGAAGTCGCGGTCGGTCTCTCCGGGGAAGCCGACGATGACGTCGGTCGACACGGCGATGTCCGGCATCGCGGCCCGCAAGCGGTCGACGAGCTGCAGGTAGTCTTCCCGCGTATGGCGGCGGCGCATCCGCGCCAGCACCGCGGTCGATCCCGATTGCACGGGCAGGTGCAGATGCCGGCACACCTTCGGAAGCGACCGCATCGCCGCGATCATCCGGTCGGTGACGTGACGCGGATGGGGACTCGCGAACCGGATGCGCTCGATGCCCGGCACGTCGTTGACGAGCGTGAGCAGCTCGGCGAAATCGCAACCGGGGCGGTCGGGCGCGTGGTAGTGATTCACGATCTGGCCGAGGAGGTGAACCTCGCGATAGCCGCTGTCGGCGGCGAGCCTCACCTCGTCGAGAATCTCCGCCGCCGACCGCATCCGTTCGTGGCCCCGCGTGTACGGTACGACGCAGAAGGCGCAGAAGTCGTTGCAGCCCTCGATGATGGTGACCGCCGCCGTGACCGGATTGGACCGGCGGGCCACCCCCAGGGGGAACGAGACGTTGTCATAGGGGTTGACGTCGACGCGCTCCGGCCGGTGGCCGGTCAGTCCGTCCACCATGGCCGGCAGGCGGCTCAACGCCTGGGTGCCCACGACGAGGTCGACGCGTTGACCGCGTTCGAGCAGGGCGCGTCCCTCCTGTTGCGCGACGCAGCCGGTGACCGCGACGACGGGGCGCCTGCCGCCGGGACGGCCGGGCACCATGCCGAGCTCGGTATAGAGCCGCTCCTCGGCCCGCTCCCGGACGCTGCAGGTGTTGATGACCACGAGGTCCGCGTCGTCGACGGCCGCCGCCGGTTCGTACCCCGCCTGGTCGAGCAGGCCCGCGAGCCGCTCGGAGTCGTGGACGTTCATCTGGCAGCCGAACGTCTCGATGAAGTACTTCCTGGCCACGGCAGCCTTACCTCGTCGATGCCGGGCCCGCGCCCGGCGCGCTCACGGGGCCCTCCGGTTCCGCTTCGCCGGCGCCGCCGGCGACAGCAGCTCCCGCGCGCTCTCCAACACGGTACCCGAGACCCGGGTCCCGGTCATCATCCTCGCGATCTCCGAGGCCCGCGACTCCCCGTCGAGCCGGTCCACCGAGGCCAGGGTCCGGCCGTCGCGGACCGACTTCGTGACCCGGTGATGGCTGGCGCCGCAGGCCGCGATCTGCGGCAGGTGCGTGATGCAGAGCACCTGGTAGCGCTCCGCCAGTCCGCGCAGCCTCGCCCCTATCCTTTCGGCCGCCTCCCCGCCGACCCCCGCGTCGACCTCGTCGAACACCAGCGTGCGGCCCGGCGGGTCGGTGGAGATCAACGTCCGCAACGCGAGCATGACGCGGGAAAGCTCGCCGCCGGAAGCGATGCGGGCGAGCGGCCGGACGTCCTCCCCGGGATTGGCGGAGAAGTAGAACTCCGCCCGGTCGACTCCCCGGTCCGTCCAGGCCGCTTCCCCGTCCGCCGGCTCGTGGAACCCGACCTCGAAGCACGTCCGCTCCATCGCGAGCTCCCCCAGCCCGCCTTCGATGGCGCGGGCGAGCTCGCCCGCCGCCCCGCGACGGCGCCCGGACAGGGTGCGGGCGAGGCCCGCGTAGCGCTCCCCCGCCTCGGACGCGGCCGCCTCCAGCGATCCGAGGTCGGTCTCCCCCGCCATCCGCTCGCGTTCCCGCCGCAGCTCGTCGCGATGGGCGGCGACGTCCGCCAGAGTCGGGCCGTAGCGCCGCTTGAGGCGCTCCAGCTTCGCCAGGCGCTCTTCAATCGCCGGCAACTGCTCGGGTGACGCGTCCGCCCCGCCGGCGCGCGACCGCAACGCGTAGGCGAGGTCCTCGAGGTGGGGCCGCACCGTGTCCCTCGCCGCGAGGTGCGGTGCGAACTCGGCGTCGAAGGCGGTGAGCTCCTGCACCCGCCGCCACACGCGGTCGAGGACGTCCAGCACGGCGCCGTCACCGTCGTACAGCTCCGCATAGCTCTCGGCGGCCAGACGGTGGACCCGCTCGGCGTTGGCGAGCAACCGTCGCTGCGCGGCAAGCGTCTCGTCCTCGCCCTCCAGGGGGTCGACCTCGTCGATGTCTCGAAGCCGCAACGCCGCCATCTCGTCGCGCTCGACCGCCGTCGCGGCGCGTGCGCGCGCCTCCTCGAGCCTCCGGCGGGCGTCCTGCCAACCTCCGAAGGCGTCCCGCACCGAGCCACGCAACGGCTCGAGGCCCGCGTAGCGATCGAGCAGATCGAGATGGGTCGACGGATCGAGCAGCGCCTGATGCTCGTGCTGACCATGGATGTCCAGCAGCCGGGCGCCGACGGATCGCAGGGCCGCGGTCGAGACGAGCCTGTCGTCGACGAAGGCCCGGCTGCGGCCCTGCGCCGACACCTCGCGGCGCAGCACGCGCTCGCCGCCGTCGGCGTCCTCCGCCATCGCCTCCACCACCGCCCGCTCCGCGCCGGTCCGCACCAGGCTCGACGACGCCCGCGCCCCCCGCAGCAGGCCGAGGGCGCCGACCAGGATCGATTTTCCCGCGCCGGTCTCGCCGGTCAGGATGGTGAACCCGGCGTCCAGCTCGAGCTCCAGGCGATCGATGACCGCCAGGTCCCTGATGCTGAGAAAACGGATCATGGTCCGGCAGGGTCCGGGGGGCCGGGAAGCGCCATCGTATCATAGGTTTGACAGCGCCTCGCCGCCGTGTTACCTTGCCCTGTCAGCGCCTTCCCAGCGGCGCGCAACGGTAGTTGACGGAGGGCTCGTGCGTGCTCTTGGTTGCTACGCCTTGGCCATGCAACTGCAGGCCGATGGCGCGTCTCCCGCTGGGTTGAGTGGCGGCTTGCTCGACTGGATCGCCCAGTCGACGCCCCTCAACAAGTTCGTCCTTCTTCTCCTGCTCCTGTTCTCGGTCTACTCGTGGGGCATCGCCCTCCACAAGCTGTGGCTGTTCCCCCGGATAGAACGCCAGACATGGAGCTTTCTGGACGTGTTTCGGCGGAGCACGAAGTTCTCCGAGGTGAGCTCGGCGTGCCGCACGCTGAAGCACAGTCCGCTGGCCGGGCTCTTCCAGGCGGGCTACGCCGAGCTCAACGCGCAGCTTCGCCAGGGGGACGGCGGGACCGGCGAGCGTCCCGTCCTCCGGAGCCTCGAGGCGGTCGACCGGGCGCTGCAGCGGGCCGCGGTGGTCGAGGTCAACAAGCTGGAGCACCGCGTCCACCTGCTGGCGACGACCGCCAGCATCACCCCGTTCATCGGGCTGTTCGGCACCGTGGTCGGCATCGTCAACGCCTTCCAGGGCATCGCGGGGACGGGCTCCACCAGCCTGACGGTGGTGGCTCCCGGCATCGCCGAGGCGCTGGTGGCGACCGCCGCCGGCCTCGGGGCGGCGATTCCCGCCGTCTACTTCTACAACCACCTGACGAACAAGGTGCGCCTGTACCTGTCGATGATGGACGACTTCTCCCTGGAGTTCCTCAACATCTCGGAGAGGAACTTCATGTGAGGCCCGCGGCCCCACGCCAGGCGTCATAAGGACATGCCCACGATTCACGGCAACGGGACGGGCGGCTCATCCGGCGGCCGGCGACGCGGACGCCCCCGGGCCGCGAGCTCGCTGTCAGAGATCAACGTGGTGCCGCTCGTGGACGTCATGCTCGTGCTGCTGATCATCTTCATGGTCGCGGCGCCGATGATGCAGCGCGGCATGGACGTGAGCCTTCCGGTGTCGCGGCGCTCGGATCAACTCGTCGCCGAACGACTGTTCGTGACGATCGGGTTGACGTTCCGCGAGGATCGAATCGTGCAGGTGGGAGAAGAGCTGGTCCGGATCGAGGTTCTCGCCGAGCGCATGCGGCAGGAGCTGAACGAGAGCGCCTCTCGCGAGGTCTTCGTCCGCGGCGACGGAGACATCACCTATCGGGAGCTGGTGTCGGTCATCGACGAGCTCAAGGCGGGCGGCGTCTCCGACGTCGGGCTCGTGACCGCGCTGCCGGTCGAACCGTGACCCAACCGTCCAGGCAAGACCCATGCAGTCCATCACCGACCTGGTTCGCCAGCGCAGGGCCGGCGGGGACGGCCTCGGCCGCACCTGCGCGATGTCGCTGGCCGGGCACGCCGCCCTCCTGGCCGTGCTCGTCGTGTTCCCGTCGGCCTTCGTCGCCGACCTCGAGACGGATCTGGCGGCCGACGTCATGAACATCAGCCTCGGGGGACCGGCCGGGCCCACCACCGGGGGGCAGGCGGCCCTCGCCGCGCGCCCCGTGCAGGAGGTGCTGCCGCTCGAGGAGGCGAACCGCCCCCAGTGGATTCAGCCCCCCACCCCCGCCCCGCCGGAGGTGATCCTGCCCGACGAGGAGGCCGACCGCCGGGTCGAGGAGGACGTGCCGCCGGAGGCGGCGCCGGAGGAGTCCCGGGGCCGGACGCCGACCCGCGGGCCGGCGCTGCGGGAGGGCAGCGCCCTCGCCGACACCGGCGCCGAGGGCGGCGGCGTGGGGCTCTCGGCCGGCGGGCTGGGCGACGGCGGGGAGCTCGAGCTCCTGAACTTCTGCTGTCCGGAGTACCTCGCCATCATGACGGAGCGGATCCGCAACAACTGGAACCGCCGGCAGGAGGCGACCGGCGAGGTGACGATCAGGTTCACCATCCACCGCGACGGCCGCATCACGGACGTGGAGCGGACGACCACCAGCGGCTACTTCGCGCTCGACACGAGCGCCGAGCGCGCCGTGCTCCTGACGAGGCAGTTGCCGTACCTGCCGCCGGCGTTCCCCGCCGACCGCCTGACCGTTCATCTCGATTTCGAGTATCGACGCTGAGGAGTATCCACCGATGGCCCGCATTTCGCGCCGCCCCCCCGATGGCTCGAAGGTTCCCCGCCCGAAGGGCGCTGGCGGCGGCATCCGAGCGAACCCGTATCCCGCCCGGGGTTGGGGCGTCCTGGCGGCCGCGCTGGCGGCGATGGCCGCTCCCCCGCTGCCGGCGCTCCTCGGCGCCGCCGCGGCGCCGATGCAGCAGGACGAGGTCCGGGTGACCATCGGGGACAGCATCGGGTCCCAGCCGAGCATCGCGGTGCCCGACTGCCTGCCGCTGACACCCGACCGGACGACGCAGGAGGCGAGCCGCACCATCGCCCAGGTGCTGTGGGACGACCTGGACTTCGAACGCGAGTTCCGGTTGATTCCCCGCGACGTCTACCGCACCATCCCCGCCGCGGGGTCGCTGCCCGACCTGCCCTTCGACCGATGGCGGGAGATCGGCGCCGACGGCGTGGTGAGCTGCACCGTGGAGGCCCGCGGCGACCGCCAGCTCGAGATAGCGGCGCGGCTGTTCTCCGTCCGCGACGGCGGGTCGGCGTTCGGCGTCATCTACACCGGCTCGACCCGCAACGTCCGTCTCTACGCGCACCAGCTCGCGGACGAGATCCACCGCACCCAGCGCGGCCTCGAGGGGGTGGCCCGCACGCGGCTCGCGTTCGTCTCCGACCGCGACAGCGAGTCGGTGTTCGGGCTGGTCGAGAACCGGCCGGTGAAGGAGATCTACATCGCCGACTACGACGGCGCCAACCCGCGGCGGGTCACCGTGTCCCGCACCCTCAACACGACCCCCGCGTGGTCCCCCGACGGCCGGTCCATCGCGTACACGTCGTGGCTCGGCGGGTTTCCCGACGTGGTGGTGTCGTACCTGTTCGAGGGCCGCATGGCGACGCCGGTCGAAGGCGACAGCCGGCGGCAGAACTTCCTGCCCGCCTTCTCGCCGGACGGCCGGCGCGTCGCCTTCAACTCGAACCGCGACAACAACAGCGACATCTACGTCGCCAACGTCGACGGCACCGGGCTCCAGCGGCTGACGAACCATCCCGCCATCGACACGAGCCCCACGTGGTCGCCCAACAGCCAGCAGATCGCGTTCACCTCCGATCGCACCGGCGCGCCGCAGATCTACGTGGTCGGCGCCGACGGCACCGGCCTGCGGCGGCTGACCTACGAGAGCTACTGCGACCGGCCCACCTGGTCGCCGCCGCCGTTCAACGAGATCGCCTACTCGTCGCGGACCGGGGCGGGACACGACATCAAGGTGCTGGATCTGGCCACGAACGAGGTCCGTCAACTGACGTTCGGGCTCGGCTCGAACGAGAGTCCGAGCTACGCCCCCAACGGCCGCCACATCGCGTTCATGTCGACGCGCAACGAGACGAAGCAGATCTACACGATAGGCCGCGACGGCCGGGGGCTGCGCCGCGTGACGTCGGTCGGCAACAACGAGATGCCGAGCTGGTCGCGCTAACCCGCGGCGCAGGCGCGCAACCGGGGTTGCGGGGAGCGCCCGCGGTTCGGAGACACAAGGAGGAATCACCGAAGATGCACGACCGAAGACATGCTTCACGGCTCGTGGGAGCCGCGTCGATCGTACCGATGCTCTGCATGCTGGCCGCATGCTCGGACAACCCGCCGCCGGAGCTTCCCGAACCGATTGTCGAGCGGGCGGTGATCGAGGATCCGCCGGAGATCGTCGCCTCCACCCCGGCGCGCGAGGCCGCCCCCACCCCCCCGCCGGCGGTGGCGCCCGTCCTGGCGCCGGACGAGGAGATCGCCTCGCGGTCACTGGAGGAGCTCAACCGATCCCGGCTCCTCGAGCCGGTCTTCTTCGTGCTGGACAGCGCCGACCTCGACGAGCGCGCCCGACTGGTCGTGGAAGCGAACGCGGAGATGCTCGCGCGCTTCCCCACCTGGAGCGTGACCATCGAGGGGCACTGCGACGAGCGCGGCACGGCCGAGTACAACCTCGCGCTGGGCGAGCGGCGGGCCCTGGCGGCGCGGCGGTACCTGGTCGAGCTGGGGCTCGATGCGGCGCGCGTCCAGACCGTCAGCTACGGGAAGGAGTTTCCGTTCGATTCCGGACACGACGACACGGCGTGGGCCGCCAATCGGCGGGCCCACTTCGTGATCACGCAGAAGTAGCGGTCCGCGCCCTCGATCCGCGCCGCCTGCGGCAGGCCGGCGCGGATTCCCGGGGGTGCGGCCGGGCGGTCAGCAGAGCAGCGGGCGGCGCTTTTCCGGCTGGCGGATGGGCCCCGGCCGGGATACCATAGGCGCAAGCCGCTCGTGCCGGTGCTCGGCCGCCCCGAGCGCCTTCTGTTTCCATCCCCCGGTTTCGGCGCAGAGGTAGTGTCATGAGATGGCTCCCCTTCACGACGTTCGCGCTCGGGTTTCTCGGGACCGCGCTGACCGTCGCCCCCGCCTCGGGCCAGAACCGCGAGCACCAGCAGCTTGCGGCCGAAATCCGGATGCTGCAGGAGCAGGACGCTCGGCTGCATCTCATGCTCACGGCGTTGGATCAGACCTTGCATTCCATCCTGGCGCGCCTCGACGAGCAGGGCGACGACGTCCGTCGGGGGTTCGCGAATCAGCAGCTTCAGGTCGACAGCGTGGCGACGGGGGTGCGGGTGGTGCGGGAGAAGGTCGACGAGAACAACGTGCGGGTGTCCTCCCTCGCCCAGGAGGTCGAGGCGCTGCGCATGGCCATGCCGATGCTGGGGGCGCCGCTGACCGACCTCGAGGTCGATCCCGAGACGGGCCTTCCCGTGAATCCGGCGTTCGCTCCCTCGCCGCCCGTCAACCCGGGCGTCTCACCCAAGCGCCTCTACGACACGGCCTATACGGACTACACGACCGGCCAGTGGGCCCTCTCGATTCAGGGCTTCGAGCAGTTCATCAGCACGTTCCCCCGGTCCGAGATAGCCGATGACGCGCTGTTCTTCATCGGGCAGAACTACTACGCGGACGGGAGGTTCGCGGAAGCGGCCGACGCCTACGAGCAGGTCGTCGTGCGCTATCCCGACGGCAACGTCGTTGCCGAGGCGCTGTACAAGCGCGGCCTCGCGCTGGAGCGCCTCGACCAGCTCGATCTGGCTCGGGAGACCTTCCAGACCGTGGTGCGGGAGCATCCCGACGACAACATGGCGAATCTGGCGCAGCAGGCGCTCGACCGCCTGGATTGAGAGTGATGGGAAGCGTCAACAAGGTCTTCTTGATCGGCAACCTCGGCCGCGACGCCGAGCAGCGGCATACCACCAACGGTACCGCCGTGAGCACCCTGAACCTGGCCACCACGGACACGTGGACCGACAAGTCGGGGCAACGCCAGGAACGTACGGAATGGCACCGCGTGGTGGTCTGGGACCGGCAGGCGGAGTCGCTGCAGCCCTACCTGACCAAGGGCAAGCAGATCTGCGTCGAAGGGCGGCTGCAGACCCGGGAGTGGAACGACCGGGACGGCAACAAGCGGTACACCACAGAGATCCGCGCCGACCGCATCACGCTGCTCGGCGGCCGCGGGGGCGCCGGCGGCGGTTCCGGCCGACAGGATACGGCGGCAGGCGGCGGCGATTACGGTGGCGGCGGGCGCCAGGACATGCCCGGCGGCGGTGGCGAGTCCGGTCCCGCCGAGCTGACCGAGGACGATATCCCGTTCTGATCTGCCGGTCGAAATCACCCTCGGCGAGGTCGAGCAACGGCTGGCCACGCTCGAACGTATCATCCTGGCCGGCGATCAGCCGGATTGACCGCGTTCGGGGTCCGAACCCCTTGCGGCGGACTCCTTGCCGCCGGCCACGCCGCGTCCGTAACGGTCATCGAGTCGGACGACGTCATCGAGCTCCGGCGTCGAAACCTCGAAGATGTCGGCGGCCTCGAGGGCTGTCATGCGGTGCACGGTTCCCGGCGCGATGTGAACGCTCTCTCCCGGCCCCATCTCGCGGGTCACACGGGCGTCGCCCTGCCCCGCCTCGAACCGGATGCGCCCGCTCCAGACCAGGATGGTCTCGTCCTTCACCCTGTGGTACTGCAGGCTGAGGGCGTGTCCGGCATCGACGTGGATGATCTTCCCGACGTAGTGCCCGGTCTTCGCCCAGTGCAGCTCGTAGCCCCAAGGCTTGTCCACCCTCATCCGACGCCCTCCCCGTCATCGCCGCATCCCGCCTCCACGTCGCGGTGACGGACGCGCCATCGTACTTCGTCGACCGCCGACAGCCTCGCCCTGAGCTGCTCGACGATCACGACGGAACGGTGACGTCCGCCGGTGCACCCGACACCGATGGTCAGGTAGCTCTTGCCCTCGTGGATGTACCTGGGAATCAGGAACCCGAGCAGATCGGCGGTCTTGTCCAGGAACGGCGCGGCCGTGTCGGCCGCGCACACGTAGTCGCGAACCCCCGGGTCCAGGCCGCTCAGCCCCTTCAGGTCCGGAACGAAGTACGGATTCGGCAGGAAACGGACGTCGAAGAGCAGGTCCGATTCCGGAGGCACCCCGTGCTTGTAGCCGAAGCTGAGCAGCGTCGCCGTCAACCGCGCCCGGCCGTCCCCGCCCTCCGCCAGCTCGCCGAAGGCCCGGCGCAGCTCGTGCACCGTGAGGTCCGAGGTGTCGAGCACGAGGTCCGACATCTCCCTGATCTCGCGGAGCCTCGCCCGCTCGGCCAGGATGCCCTCGATCACCGAGCCGGCAGGCGCCAGCGGATGGGGTCGGCGGGTCTCGCTGAAGCGCCGCAACAAGGCGGTGTCGGAAGCCTCGAGAAAGATGAGCCAGGTCCGCAGGCGGCTCCGGGCGCGGAGCGCGGCGAACACGCCGGCGAACCGATCGGCGAACGACCGGTCGCGGGCGTCCACGACGACGGCGATGGCCTCAGGCCGTCCCCCCTCGCCGGGATCGAGATCCGCCAACGTCGGGATCAGCACCGTGGGCAGATTGTCCACGCACAGATAGCCGAGGTCTTCGAGGGCCCGGATCGCCGCCGACTTCCCGGCTCCCGAGAGGCCGGTGACCACGACGAACCGGGTCGACGGGCTCTCGGGAGCCGCGTGCTCCCCGCCCGGCGGGCGTCCTGTCTCGACCGGGCGTTCTTCCCCGCCCGCCGGGCGTCCGCCGTCCCCCGACCCCCGATGACTGGCGGTCATGCCGCTCCCCCACCAGGCCGCTCGACCATCGGTTACCCGGCCCCGCTACGGCCGCGGCCCCGTCGGCGTTGCGACCGTTCGCTCAGCTCACGCTCGTCGTGTCGTCCACCTCCGCATCGTGGCCGGCCGACTCGGACACCGGCACGGCGTGACGTCGGCGGTCCTGCCACTTGCCCTTCAGGGTGTGGGCCTGGTGGTTGACCTTGTCCACCGCGGTGCCGACCGCCGCCTGCCAGCTCGGCGCCTCCGCGACGCCGTGCAGCCGGTGGTCGCCCCGCGCGTGGACGATCAGCTCGGACACGCACAGGTGGCGCGCCGACGACAACACCACCTCGGCGGAGACGAGGGCGTCGCCGAGCACCCGCTCGAGCGGCAGCAGCCGCTTGTCGATCAGATCGCGCAGTTCGTCGTTCACCGGAACGTTCCGGGCCGTCAACGTGTATTGCATTTGCGTCAGTGTCCTGTTTGGGCAGTCGATTCCGGCAACCATCCCCTGCCGCCGCGACGAAGCCGGAACGGCGGCGCCGGCCGGCATCCGGACGGCGGCGGGGCGGGGTCAGAACAAGACCCGGCGTTGGCTCGAGGTGGGAATCTTCATTTCCTCACGGTACTTGGCAATCGTCCGCCGGGCCAGGATCAGGCCGTCGTCCTGAAGAAGGCGCACGATGCGCGAATCGCTCAGCGGTTTCCGGGAATCCTCCTCTTCGATGATCTTGCGGATGCGCTGCTTGATGGCGACCGACGACACGCTCTCGCCGTAGGCGCTGCTGATGCCGCTGTGGAAGAAGTACTTCATCTCGAGCACCCCTTGCGGCGTGTGCATGTACTTGTTGTTGACGACCCGGCTCACGGTGGACTCGTGCATGCCGATGTCGTCGGCGACGTTCCGCAGCACCAGGGGCCGAAGGAACTCGATCCCGCGATCGAGGAACTCCTGCTGGAACGAGATGATGCTGGTGGCCACCTTGTGGATCGTCTTCTGGCGCTGATCGACCGACTTGATGAGCCACAACGCGGATCGGAACTTCTCCTTCACGTAGGCGCGGGTCTCGCGGTTGTCGTTGTTCTTGTCGAGCAGCCGCCGGTAGACGGGGCTGATCCGGAGCTGCGGCATGCCGTCCTCGTTCAGCATGGCGACGTACCGGTCCTCGACCTTCACGACGTAGACGTCGGGGATGACGTGCTGGGAAGCGCTGCGGTTGTAGCGGCTTCCCGGTTTCGGATCGAGCTGCCTGATCACGCCGACGTGGTGCTTCAGCTCGTCGAGCGTGAGTCCGAGGCGCCGGGCGATCTCCTGGCCCTGCTGATTCTGGAGCAACTGCAAGTGGTCGCGGACGATCATCCCGGTCGCGGTGCCGTCGAGGCCGAGATGCGCGATCTGCAGCATCAGGCATTCCCGCAGCCCCCGGGCCGCGACCCCGACCGGATCGAAGCCCTGGACCACCCCGAGGACCCGCTCGACGTCTCCCGCGGCCCAGTCGCCCATCGCCCCGATCTCCTCGACCGACGCCACCAGGTAGCCGTCGTCGTCGAGATTGCCGATGATCGCCGCGCCGATGTCCCGCACCAGCGGATCGTCGTCTCCGGGCTGCAGGGAGAGCTGCCACATCAGGTGATCGGCGAGGGCGCCCGGCGTCGAGAGCGTGTTCTCTATCGGGGGAAGGTCGCGGACCTCGCGCGGCGTATGCGGGCGGTAGCCGTCGTCCAGGTAGTCGCCGAAGAAGTACTCGTAGTCGGAGTCGTCCCACGAGTCCTGCGCGTCCTTGTCGGCCGCCGCGTCCGACTTGGCCGCCTCCGCCTGGCTCGCCGCGTCCGGCGGCTCCAGGTCCTCGGCCGTCACCTCCTCCAGCATCGGGTTCTCGACGACCTCCTGCGTCAGCAGATCCACGAGCTCGAGGGTCGACATCGGCAACAGCTTGATGGCCTGCTGCAGCGATGGCGTCAGGACGAGCTTCTGCGAGAGGCGGGTCTGGAGTCGTTGCTGCAGTGCCATGGGGCCGGTGTTCTCGATCCGCAAGGGCGCGGCGCATCGAGAGCCAGGGCTTGAGCCGCGGGAGTCTGGCGCCGGCGGGCTTCCGGCGCGCCCACGGGGCCGCCTCCCGCAACGCCGCACTATCTCGATTCTAGTGCTCCGCCGCCGCGGTTCGCAACCGGCCGGGACCGGGGCGCCGAAGCGGGGGCCCCGGTCAATCCAGCCGGAAATCGGCGCCGAGGTAGATTCGCTTGACGTCGTCGTCGTGGGCCAGCTCGGCCGGGGTCCCGCTGCGGAACACGGCGCCGTCGTGGACGATGTAGGCGCGATCGGTGATGCGCAGCGTCTCCCGGACGTTGTGGTCGGTGATGAGCACGCCGATGCCGCGCGCCTTCAGGTGGAAGATGATCTCCTGGATGTCGGTGACCGCGATCGGGTCGATGCCCGCGAACGGCTCGTCGAGCAGGATGAACGAAGGCGAGATGACGAGGGCGCGAGTGATCTCGGCCCGGCGCCGCTCGCCGCCGGACAGGGTATGGGCCGGAGACTTCGCCAACGGCGTCAGATCGAGCTCGTTCAACAGCTCGCGCATGCGCGCGTACCGGGCCCGGCGCGGCATCCCCACCGTCTCCAGAATCGCCAGGATGTTCTGCTCGACGGTCAGTCCCCGGAAGATCGACGGCTCCTGCGGCAGGTAGCCGATGCCCTTCCGGGCCCGCTGGTACATCGGGTCGTGGGTGACGTCCTCGTCGTTCAGGACGACCCGGCCCCGATCCGGCGCCGTGAGACCCACCACCAGGTAGAACGTCGTCGTCTTGCCGGCGCCGTTGGGGCCCAGCAGCCCCACCACCTCGCCGGACGCCACCGTCAGGCCGACGTCGCGGACGACGGTGCGCCCGCCGTAGGACTTCGTCAGGTTCTCGGTACGCAGTGTAGCCATGCGAGGCGGGGTGCGCGGCGCATCCGGCGCCGGAGGGCGGCCGGCGGGCGGACGGCCGCCGGGTCAGAACTCCAGGGGCTGGCAGGGGCCGCTGGCGGTCTCGGTCCGCGACCGCTCGCGACCGTCGACCGCCACCACGTCGGACCCGCGATAGAACGTCAGCGCGAGCCCCCTGGTGCTGCGGCATACGGGCTCGGAGGGCTCGGCAGGCTCGGCCTCCGCCGATTCGTCGTCGGGCTCGGCCTCCTCGACGATCTCCACCGGCGCTCCCTCCATCTCGTAGCGCCCCTCGGCCTCATGGTACACGAGAGTCTCACCGGTCGCCCATCGCGCGGCCAGGCGCAACTGCACCGCGCCGGTCGCGACGAACCGGTCCAGGGTCCGGCCGTCCGGCTGCAGAAAGACCTCGATCTTCTCGGCCGCCAGGTCGCCGTGGTCGGAGCGGAGGACCGCCCCGCCCTCGTAGACGGCGTGCCGGGCCGCGTCGTCGTAGACGAAGCTCCCGGCGGTGGCGTCGGTGCGAGAGACGACGTTCTCTCCGGTCTCCTCGTCGATGCGGACGAGCTGGATGGTCGTTCGCGCCGGCCCGCCGATGGAGAGGCCTCCGGTGGCGTGGTCAATCGAGATCGTCTCGCCCTCGAAGCTCGTGTTGCCCTGCCACATCCGGACCTCGCCGCCGTAGGTGACCTGGCGCGCGTCGTTGTCGTAGTCGGCCGTATCGGCCCGGATGTTGATTCTCTGCGTCCGTTCCATGAGGGCGGGCACCCGGTCCGCGTCCGTCTCGTCCTCCCCGTCCCCCGGTGGCGCGAGCACGGTCTGCACGCCGCCCGCCCCCGATACCCGCGACCCGTTCAGGGCGACCTCGAGACTCCCTCGCGCCTCGATGGTGCGGCTGCCATCGACGAGGATCGCCGGCTGGCCGCCTTCGGCGGCCCGAACGGACCCGCTGCCGGACGACGACTCGCCGTCCGATGAAGGCTCACCCTGCGGCGGAGGCTCACCCTCCGGAGGCTCGTCCTCCGGCAGAGGCTCACCCTCCGCCGCGAGCACGATCGTCCCCCCCAGCAGGTCGTAGGCGGCGCGGGCCGCATCGGCCCGGCGGCTCTCGTCATCGAACCGGACCCCGCCGTCGAACCGAACCGCGAGCAGGCCGACGAGCCCCCGGTTCACGCCGGCCTCGAACCGGTCGGCGCGGACGGTCCTGGTGACGGCCGCGCCGTCCGCCGACGCCTCGTGCCGCTCGCGGTACGTGACCCCGCCGTCCAGGCCGATGCCGGTCAGGCCGGTCTCGGGGGTCCCGGTGGCGGTGAAGGTGCGGGCGCGAATCTCCTGGCGCGGCTCTCCGGAAGTCACGGGTAGCCGCAGGAACACGTCGCCGCCGGCCTCGAGTCCGACGATCTCGGTCCCGCCCGGCGCCATGGTCACGTCCATCGCGTCGCTCTCGATCCGCGAGCCGTCACCGCCGTCCGCCCCCACCAGCTCGATGACCGACTGTCCGGCCAGGACGACCCGCCGCGGCTCCCGGGTCGCCGGATCGAACTCGAGACCGGTCTCGTCCGCCGACGACTCGCGCAGCCCGCCGTCGGACGCGGCGGTGGAACGAATCCGGACCCCTCCGCGCAGCTCCATCGACTCGAGCGCGTTCTCGCCCTCCCCGAAGTACGCGGTCCCCGTCTCCGCCACGATGGTCAGCTCGCCGGTCTCGATGCTCGTCCCCCCCTCGAAGCGCATGTAGCGGTCGGTGTCGGCGAGGGTGGCGTGCGAGGCGGCGACGTCGACCGCGGCCCGGTCCGCGTCGCCGGTCAACCGCACCCCGGCGCCGCCGTCGAGGGTGATGACGCCCCGCTCGCGGTCCTGGACGACGTCGTCCCCGAACGCCTCCAGGCCGGCGCGGACCAGCCTCGTGGGACCCGCGGGGTCGTTCATGGTGACGACGTTCCGCGCTTCGCTGTAGCGGGCGCCGCCGGTCCGGGCGGCCAGGCCGTCGGCGTCGGCCATGCGCACGTCGCCGCTCACCGCGAAGTCGCCCTGCCCCTCCTCGACGGACAGCTCCGACGCGCTCATCGTGAAGCCGTCCCGGCCCCGGCGCGGGGGCACCGTCACCGCGACGCCCCCGGAGAACCGCATCGACCCGTTGGCGTACGTCGACTGCCGCTCGGCCATGAGCCGGAAGATCACCACCTCGCCGTCGCTCCGCACGAACTCGATGCCCGCGCTCTCGCTCACCGCGTCGGGGTCCGCCCGGTCGACGGCGCGGGCCTCCGTCGAGTCCCGTCGTTCCCGCAGGCCGGTGACGAGGAAGGCCGCGAAGAGGGCCAGTCCCGCGGCGATGCCGAGCCGCGCCGCCCGCTGCCACCGGACGGGCCTCCGCCGGCGGCGCGCGCGGCGGGAGCCCCCCGCGGGGGTCGTCGCCAGGGCCGGCCGCGCTTCGCCGGCAGAGCCCGGGACTGCCGGTGCGTCGGGTCCGGCCGCCTCCGACCGGTCGGGTTGGTGGTCCACGATCACCACTGTATCGAGCTTGCGCGGCGTCGGCAATCCGTGGGCGTGGGGGGCCGGGTCCCGGGGGGCGCGGCCGCGGCGAGACGCCCCCGTCGGGACCGGCGCCGCGTGTAGTACCATGAGCCCGTGCAAGAGCCACTCACGCCGGTCATCATCGAGCTGGCGGAGCCCGCGACGGAGGAGATCACCGTCGCCGACATCCTGATCGGCGCGTTCAGCTTCACCGGCGTCCTGCTGCTGGTCGCGGTGGCGCTTGCGATCCTGTTCGCCGGCGGCCTGATCGGGCTCCGGCGGCTGCGGCCGGCGAACGCCATCAACGGCGAGACCGCCAGTCAGACCAGCCTGGGCCTGCACCTGCCCCCGAGTCCGTAGCCGCGGGAGGGGCGGCTGCACCCACCCGCCGCGTATCCTGCTCGACTCGGTGTGACGCGCGGGCCTCGGCCCGGCGCCGTCTTCGCCTCCGGCCCCGCTCTGCGTCCACCGGGTCCCCAGGTGTCCGCGCCGCTCTACGCCACGGACTCCGGCCCGGTAGTCGCCACCGACCCGTTTCCGGGCGCCGCCGGCCGGATGTCCGCCACCGACAGCTCGATGGTGCGCTCGCCCCGCCAGGCGTTCTCGGTCAGGTGGAACGCCAGATCGAGCGCGTCCCCGTGACGCCTGACGAAGTCCGCCCGGTCGCCCATGCGCCAGGCGACGGCGCGGAACACCCGCCCCTGCTGCCTCACCCGCATCGCGAGGTGCCGCGACTTCAACACCCGGGGACCGTCCGCGAGGGCCAGCTCTCCGGAATGGAACACGGGCCGGGGATTGCCCGCGCCGAAGGGCTCCATCGCCCGCAACCCCGCCATCATGCCGGGAGTGATGGCGGCCAGCGGCAGGCGGCCGTCGACTCGGAGCCGCGGCATGAGCTGCTCGGGACCGAGGCGGTCGTCGGCGAACGCGGTGAGCCGCCGCCGCAGCTCCGCGAGGCGGCCGGACTCGATGGTGACGCCGGCCGCGTGGCGATGACCGCCGTACTTGGTGAACAGCTCGCCGCAGTGCTCCAGGGCCGCCAGGAGATCGAATCCGGGGATGCTGCGGCCGGAGCCGTAGGCCACGTCCCCCTCCACCGCGAGAACGACGGCGGGGCGATGGAAGAGATCGACGAGCTTGGAGGCGACGATGCCGATGACCCCGCGGTGCCATCCCGCGCCCCACACGACGAGAATCGCGTGGGCCCCGACATCCGGATCGGCGTCCACCTTGCGCCGGGCCGCGGCCAGGATCTCCGCCTCCTCCTCCCGTCGGCGGGCGTTCACCTCTTCGAGCTGCCCGGCCAGGCTCCTCGCCTCGTCGGCCCGGCTCTCGTCGGTCAGCAGCAGCAGCCGGGTCGCCAGGTCGGGTGTGCTCATCCGCCCCGCCGCGTTGATGCGGGGGGCGAGCCGGAACGCGACGTGAAAGCCGGTCAGGGACTCTCCCAGCAGTCCGGCGGAATCGAGGAGGGCCCGCAGCCCGGCCGCGTGGCGCTTCCGGGACAACCGCTCCAGGCCCAGCTTGGCGATGACCCGGTTCTCCCCCCGCAGGGGGACGACGTCGGCGACGGTGCCCACCGCGGCCAGCTTGACGAAGGCCGGCAGCCACCCCGACCGGTCGCTCCGCAGGCACAGCGCCTGCACGAGCTTGAGGGCGACACCGACCCCCGCGAGGTTCTTGTCGGGATAGCCGCAGTCCCGCCGCCTGGGGTTGATGACGGCGAAGGCCGGGGGCAGCTCCGCTTCCGGCTCGTGGTGGTCGGTGACGATGAGGTCGACGCCGAGCTCCCGGGCCCGGGCCGCCGCGGCGCGGCTGCGGATGCCGCAATCCACCGAGACCACCACCGCCACCCCTTGCGCGGCGAGGCGCTCCACCCCCGCCGGCTCGAGCCCGTACCCGTCCCGCAGGCGCTCCGGTATGAAGTGGGTGACGTCGGCGCCGAGCAGCTCGAGGACCCGGCGCAGGATGACCGTCGACGTCACCCCGTCGACGTCGTAGTCGCCGTGAATCGCTATCCGTTCCCCCTGCTCGACGGCGCGCTCCAACCGGTCGACGGCGAGCGGGAGATCGGCGAGCCGGAACGGATCGTGGAGGTGCTCGAGCCGGGGGTGGAGGAAGCGTTCCGCCTCGCCGGCCGTGGTCACCCCGCGCAGGACCAGCAACCGCGCGACGACCGGATCGAGGTCCATCGCCCCGGCCAGTTCCTCCGCCCGCCGTTCGTCGACGTCCGGGTGGTCCCAGACCAGCCGGGGCGGCGCCGTCGGAGGCCCACTCATGCCTTCGGGCTCACGTCCACGAGATGGTTCCCTCGCCGCAGATCTGCTCGGCGGCCCGGGCGAGCTGCTCGGACGGGCGGATGCGGGCCTCCGTCAGCCGGGCCTGGACCCGCAACGGCGGGTGGTGCCCGGGCAGCTCGAGATGGAGGCGGATCCAGCTCGGGCCGCGGTGCATGTCGAAGAGATCGGCGAGCGCTTGCAGCGTCTCGCGGCCGTGCCGGCTCGTGGAGAGGCGTATCGACAGGGTGCGCCCCACCGCACCGCTCAGGCTCTCGATGGGCCGCACGTCCTCGGCCACCACCCGGGGGACCTCCTCGTCCCGGTCGAGGCGGCCGGACACCACCACGAGCCGGTCCGCGTCCAGCACGTTCCCGCAGCGCTCCCAGGTCTTCGGAAAGACGACCACCTCCACGCCGCCGGTCCGGTCCTCGAGCGTGAAGACCGCCATCGGCGCCCCCTGCCGGGTCTTCCGCGGGCGGTAGCCGCTGACGATGCCCCCCATGAACACCGTCGAGTCCTCCGCCGGCAGCGCGTCCACGGTTCGGGCGCCGGCCGCCTCGAGCTGGTCGCGATAGCCGTCGATGGGGTGGCCGCTGAGGTAGAGCCCCAGCGACTCCTTCTCGAACGCGAGCTGCTCCGACGGCGTCCAGGCCTCGACGTCGGGAAGTCGGGCGCCGCCGTCGGGCTCTCCCCCGGCGTCCATCGCGTCGAACAGTTGCGCCTGACCGCGCTCCCGGTCCCGCTGCACGCGGTTGCCGTGGTCGAACGCGCGGTCCAGAACCGCGAGGAGCTGAGCCCGGCCCTCGTGTGAGCGTCGTGCTCCGGAGGCGAGGACGGAGTCGAACGCCCCCGCCTTGATGAGGCTCTCGAAGACCCGCTTGTTGACGAGGCGCAGATCCAGGTCCTCGCACAGCCGGAAGAGCGACTCGATGCGGCCGTGACCCTCGCGGCAGGCGAGGATGGCGGCGATGGCGTTCTCTCCGACGTTCTTGACGGCGGTGAGGCCGAAGCGGACGCCTTCCCGATCGACCCGGAAGCCCATCGCGCTCACGTTGAGGTCGGGGCCGAGCACCGGTATCCCCATGTCCCGGCACTCGCCCAGGTACATCGCGAGCTTGTCGGTGTTCTGGGCCTCGATGGTCATCAGCGCGGCCATGAAGTGCCGCGGATAGTTGGCCTTCAGGTAGGCGGTCTGATACGCGAGGAGGGCGTAGGTGGTCGAGTGGGACTTGTTGAAGCCGTATCCCGCGAAGAACTCGATGAACTTGAAGATGGTGACGGCCTGCTCCCGCGGCACCTGCCGCGCCACCGCGCCCTCGATGAACTTCTCGCGCTGCTCCTCCATGACCGAGGCGTCCTTCTTGCCCATCGCCTTGCGCAGGTGGTCGGCGTCGCCCATCGTGAAGCCTGCGAGGTCGCTCGCGATGCGCATGACCTGCTCCTGGTACGCGATGACCCCGTAGGTGTCCTGCAGGATCGGCTCCAGCCCGGGCGCGTCGTACTCGATGGCCTCGCGGCCGTGCCGGCGCTTGATGAAGCGGTCGACGACGCCGCCCTGCAGGGGGCCGGGACGGTAGAGGGCGTTGAGGGCGATCAGGTCTTCGAACCGCTGCGGCTTGGCCTTCCGCAGCGTGTCGCGCATGCCCGAGCTCTCGAACTGGAAGATGCCCAGCGTCTGGCCGTCGCAGAAGAGCTGGTAGGTCTCGGCGTCGTCCATCGGCAGGCGATCGAGCGCGATGGACTCGCCGGTCGTCTCGCGGATGTGATCGACCGCGTCGTGGAGCAGGGTCAGCGTGCTCAGCCCGAGGAAGTCCATCTTGAGCAGGCCCATCCGCTCGACCTGCTTCATGGCCCACTGGGTGGTGATCTCCTCCTTCTGGCTCTTGTAGACGGGCGCGAACTCGGTCACCGGCCGGGGGGTGATGACCACCCCGGCGGCGTGCACCGAGGCGTGGCGGGTGATGCCCTCGAGACGCCGCGCCACCGACATCAGCTCCTTCACCTGGGGGTCCCGCCGCTCCGCGTTCTTGAGGTCCGGGCTCTCCTCCAGCGCCTTGTCGAGGGTCATGTTGAGGGCGGGCGGAATCTGCTTGGCGACCCGGTCGACGTCCGCGTACGACATGCCCATGGTCCGGCCGACGTCGCGCACGACGGCGCGGGCCTTCATCGTGCCGAAGGTGATGATCTGGGCGACGTTGTCCCGTCCGTACTTGCGGGTGACGTAGTCGATGACCTCGCCCCGGCGGCGCTCGCAGAAGTCGATGTCGATGTCCGGCAGCGAGATGCGCTCCGGGTTGAGGAAGCGCTCGAAGATGAGGTCGAACTGCATCGGGTCGACGTCGGTGATCTGCAGGCACCAGGCGACCAGGCTGCCTGCCGCCGACCCGCGGCCCGGGCCCACCGGGATGCCCTGCTCGCGGGCGTAGCGGATGAAGTCCCAGACGATGAGGAAGTAGCCCGGATAGCGCATCCTGACGATGACGTCGATCTCGTAGGCGAGCCGCGCCTCGTAGTCGGCGATGGCGTGCCTCAGCCCCCCCGCGCCCTCCTGCCGCCGCAAACTCTCCAGGCGCCGCCGGAACCCCTCGCGGGTCACGTGCTCGAAGTAGCCGTCGAGGGTGAACGGCTCCGGCACGTCGAAGTTGGGCAGGTGGCTCTCGTCCTTGGCCAGCACCACGTTGCAGCGCTCGGCGATCGCCATCGTGTTCGACAGCGCGGCCGGATAGTCGCCGAACACCGCACGCATCTCGTCCCCGGTCTTCAGGTAGAACTGATCGCCGTGGTAGCGCAGGCGCTGCTCGTCGCTGACGTTCTTGCCGGTGCCGATGCACAGCAGGACGTCGTGGGGGCGGCGGTCCTCCCGCCTCAGGTAGTGGACGTCGTTGGTGCAGACGAGCGGCAGATCGAGGTCGCGGGCCATCGGCAGGAGTCCGGTGTTCACGACCCGCTGCTCCTCGATGCCCTGGTACTGCATCTCGAGAAAGAAGTTGCCCGGTCCGAGGATGTCCCGATAGGCCGCGGCCGCCTCGAGGGCCCGCTTCGGCTGCTCGTTGCGGAGGCCCGTCGCCACCTCGCCCTTCAGGCAACTGCTGAGGCCGATGAGCCCTTCCGCGTGCCGGGAGAGCAGCTCCTTGTCGATCCGCGGCTTGTAGTAGAAGCCCTCCGTGTAGCCGGCGGAGACCAGCTTGATGAGGTTGTGGTACCCGGTGAGGTTCTCCGCCAGAAGCACGAAGTGGTTGTTGGTCTCCCCGGGCGTGCCGCTCCGCTCGCGACGGCTGCCGGGCGCGACGTAGACCTCGCAGCCGAGGATCGGCTTGACTCCCCGCTTCCGCGCCTCGTCGTGGAACACCACGCTCGAGAACATGTTGCCGTGCTCGGTGACGGCGAGGGCCGGCGCGCCGGCCTGCTGGGCATGGTCGAGCAGCTCGCCGATGCGGCAGGCGCCGTCGAGCAGCGAGTACTCCGTGTGCAGGTGCAGGTGGACGAACTCGGTCATGGGTTGCCGCTCGATTCGCGTCTCGCTGCCTCTACCGGCCTGGCCGCCTGCCCGCCGGCCGGCGACGGACCCGATCGCGGCGGGTCGCCGGTCACTCCCACTCGATCGTCGACGGCGGCTTGCTGCTGACGTCGTAGACGACGCGGTTGACCCCCCGCACCTCGTTCACGATGCGCGAGGAGATCGCGGCCAGCAACTCGTGCGGCAGCCGGGCCCAGTCCGCGGTCATGCCGTCTCGGCTCTCGACGGCGCGGATCGCGAGGACGTGCTCGTAGGTGCGCTCGTCGCCCATGACCCCGACGCTCCTGACCGGCAGCAGCACCGCGAACGACTGCCACAGCCGGCGGTACCACCCGGCGCGGCGTATCTCCTCGGCCACGACGGCGTCGGCGGCGCGGAGAATCGCGAGGCGCGGCGCGGTCACCGCGCCGAGGATCCTGACCGCGAGGCCCGGACCGGGGAACGGCTGGCGCCACACGAAGGACTCGTCGAGGCCCATCGTCTCCCCCAGCCGCCTGACCTCGTCCTTGAACAGCAGCCGGAGCGGCTCCACCAGGGCGAACCGCAGGCGCTCGGGCAGGCCGCCGACGTTGTGGTGGCTCTTGATGGGGGCGGCCGGACCGATCACCGACACGCTCTCGATGACGTCGGGGTACAGCGTGCCCTGCGCGAGGAAATCGAAGTGCCCGAGCCGGCGGGCCACGTCGTCGAAGACGTCGACGAACGTCGCGCCGATGATCTTCCGCTTCTCCTCCGGGTCGGTGACGCCGTCGAGAGCGCCGAGAAACCGCCGGCCCGCGTCCTCGAAGACGATGTTCAGCCCGAGCTGCCCCTCGAACCGGCTCCGCACCTGCCCGGCCTCGTTCAGGCGCAGCAGGCCGTTGTCGACGAAGATGCAGGTCAGGCGGTCGCCGATCGCCCGGCGGAGCAGGAGCGCGGCCACGGTGGAGTCCACGCCGCCGCTCAGTCCGCAGACCACCCGGCAGTCGCCCACCTGCTCGCGGATGCGGACGGTGGCCTCCTCGAGGAACGAGGCCATGGTCCAGTCGCCGCGGCACCCGCACACGGTGGCGGCGAAGTTCCGCAGGATGTCGGCGCCCCGCTCGGTATGGGCCACCTCGGGATGGAAGAGCAGCGCGTAGAAGCGCCGGGCCGGGTCCTCCATGGCCGCGACCGGCGCGTTCGCGCTCGTCGCCGAGACCCTGAAGCCGTCCGGCAAGCGCCCGATGCGATCGCCGTGGCTGGCCCACACCCCGATCTCGTCCGGAAGCCCGTCGAAGAGCGGGCTGCCCGGCTCGGCCCGCACCGCGGCGTGGCCGAACTCGCGCTCCGGCGCCGGCTCCACCTCGCCCCCGAGGACGTCGGCCATCAGCTGCATGCCGTAGCAGATGCCGAGCACCGGCACGCCGAGGGCCAGCACGCCCTCGGGACACCGGGGCGCCTCGGGCTCGCGGACGCTCGCCGGCCCCCCGGAGAGAATCAGCCCGGCGGGCCGGCGGGCGGCCAGCTCGTCGACCGGGGTGTGAAACGGGAGTATCTCGGCATAGAGGCTGAGCTCGCGCAGTCGACGGGCGATCAACTGGGTGTACTGCGATCCGAAGTCGAGAACGAGCAGGGTCTGATGGGGCACGCGGCCGACCGGATGATGCGGGACGAGTTGCGGATGCGCCGACGGGCGCCAGAGCCCGGAAGCCGGGATGGCCCACCCCCCCGGCCGCCGGCACCCTATTATAATGGCATACGCCCGCGCGAAACCACCATATCTTGTAGTCCACCACCGATGACGAGAATCCCGATCGGATGCGTCGCGGCGATCCTCCTCGCCGTCTCGCTGGCGCCGGGCGCGGCGGCCGGTCAGCTCCGATCGGAGACGTCCGATCCCCCTGCCGGCCCGCCCTCGACCTGGCTGCCCGTCGCCACCCGGTGGACGGCCACCCTGCCGGCGCCCGCGGCGGCGCCCCCCGTCGCGTCCGGCGACCGGCTCTTCGCGGCGCTCTTCGACGACCGCGTCGCCGCCGTCAGCCTCGTCGACGGCTCGGAGCTGTGGCAGGTCGAACGGGCCGTCGTCGGCGAGCCCGCGGCGGGGGCGGACCTGTTCCACGCGCCCACGCCCGAGGGGCTGCTGGCCCTGGACGCGGAAACGGGCGAGGTCCGGTGGGAAGCCGTGCTCGAGGCGCGGGTCTCCGCGCCGTTGCTGTGGAACGCGGGGTGGCTGATCGCCGCCCTCGAGAACCACGAGTTGCTGGCGCTGAACGCGGGGAGCGGGGGCACGGTGTGGCGGAAGACCGTCGACGGCGGCGTCAGCGCCCGGCCCACCATCGCCGGCGACCGCCTCTATGTGCCCCTCGACAGCGGCGGCATCGAGGTCCTGGAGCTGCTGACGGGCGCCGCGATCTGGGAGCGGCGGCTGGGGGGGGCGCCGCAGGAGATCCTCGTGGCCGGCGACCTCTTCGTCGGGGCCAGCGACAATCACTTCTACCGGCTGTCCCGCCGCGACGGCGCCCTGCGGTGGCGATGGCGCACCGGCGGCGACGTCGTCGGCCTCCCCGCCGTCGACGAGGACCACGTGTACTTCTCCTCGCTGGACAACACCCTCTGGGCCCTCGACCGCTCGAATGGCGGGCAGCGCTGGCGCGAGCTGCTTCCCGCGCGCCCCTCGGCCGGCCCCCGGCTTGCGGAGGACCTCGTCATGCAGGGCGGGCTGAGCGAGGAGCTCGACCTCCGCGGACCGGCGGGCGGCGTGGTCTTCCACCGGCTGCAGGTCTCCGCCGAGCTGGCCTACGCCCCCCTGGCCGTTGCCGATCCCCTCGGCGACGGACTGCTCGTGATCCTCGTCACCGCGACCGGCGAGCTGCAGGCGGTGGGTCGCGGCAGCGGGCCCGTGCGACTCGATCCGGCCGGCACGACCGCGTGGGACAAGCTCTTCCCCGCCGCGGAGGACCCGGACGGCTCCGGCGACGAGGATGCGGGCGCATCCGGCGAGGGGGAAGATGCGGCCGGGCCGGCCCCGCCGGAAGCCCCGGACGCGAACGACGAGCCGACTCGGTAGCGACGGCACCCACCGGACTCCTGAGGTATGCTGGCCTGACCGTGGCATCGGCGCGAGGACGGCAGACCCGGCGCCCCCCAGCTCCCGGCTGGTCCCGCCTGATCGGTGGAGGCGCCATTGCGGTCCTCGCGGTCCTGGCGTCGGGCGGCGTCCTCGACCGGGTGCTGATCGGCTCGGACGCGGCCGCGACCGCCCGCGCCGCTCGCGAGATCACGGTGCAGATCACCGGGGTCGATGCGGCCCTGACGCGCGTCGCCCGCGGGCTGGCCGCCCGCGCCGAGGTGAGACAGGGCCTGACCGGCGATCCTTCGGCGGTCCGGAGGGTCTTCGACATCCTGCGGGCGTCGGACGGCGACCGGGCCGTCGCCGATCTCGCGATCACCGTCTACGACGCGCGTTCGATACCACGCGCGTGGCACGGCCGCCCCGGCGAGCTCGACACCGAACGGCTTCAGTCCGCCCCCGTCGGCTTCGCCGCCGTGGGACCCGTGGGACTCCGTCTCGTCCACGTCGAGCCGATAGTCGAGGGGACCGGCGAATCCGGTGCGCGGGAACGCCGGCTCGGCACGGTCGTCGTCGAGCGCGTCATCTCCTCGACCACCGCGACCGGGGGTTCCGATCCCGGATTCGTGGTCGGGACCTCCGTCGGCCCCGCCGTCCTCCGGCCGGGCGGGGCGGACGCCGGCGACGATCCTCGCTTGCACGGCTTCCATGTCGCGGGGGCGGACGGATCGGTCCGCCTGAGCGGCTCCATCGGTCTCGACGAGATCGACGCGGTGCGCGCCCGTTGGCGCCGACGCGTCGCCGCCCTCCTCCTCGTGGTGCTGGCGGGAATCGTCCTCGCGGCGGGGGGCCGGGTCCTGGCCGGGCGGACCCGGCGCGGCCACCTGCGGCCGTCCGCGATCGCGGGCGGGGCGGCGCTGGCGGGCGGAGCGTGCGCGTGGCTCGCCGCCACGCCCGATCTCTTCGCGTGGTCCGTGCTGTCGCCGGCCGCCTACCGCTCGACGCTCGCGCCGCAAGTCCTGCGCACCGCCGCGGATCTCCTGGTCGCGACCGTTCTCGGCGCGGTGCTGGTGGTGCTGGCCGGCGAGATCGCGCAGCGCCGGCGATGGTTCCGCGCGGCCCGGCGATCGGCCGGCGGGGCCGGACCCCGGCTGACCGTTCCGGCAACGCTCATGGCCACGGCGGCGCTGCTCGGGCTCCACCACGCGCTGCTGCGGGACACGGTGGCGGGCGCGTCGATGGACCTGCTGCACACGTCGCTGCAGCCGCTCGATTCGGCCCGGACCATCCTCCAGCTCGCCCTCGTGCTGGCCAGCGCGGGGACGGTCTGGGCCATCGCGATCCTGATGGGCATCGCCCTCGCCCGGCGGCCGGCGCGGCCCCTCGCGCGCCGTGTCCGGCGGCTGGCGCCGTCGATCCTGATTCCCGGCGCCCTCGCCGCCCTCGCCGGTTGGGCCCCCCTCGCGCCGTCGCTGCTCCTGTGCCTGCTCGGAAGCGCCCTCGCCTTCCGCGGGCAGCGGCTGATGCACTGGTTCCGGCGCACCGACCCCGTGACCCGGCTGCTCGCGACCCTGTGCGCGCTGCTGGCGCCGGCCCTGCCGCTGTATCTCTCGCTGGTGTCCTCGACCGACGAGGCGAGGCGGAGCCTCATCGCGGGCAGCTACGCGCTCCAGGCCGCCGAGCATCCCCAGGACCTCCACCGCCAGCTCGAACGCGCCCTCGAGGAGATCGACGCCGAGCTCCAGGCGCGGCCGCCCCTGCGGGCCCTCGCCTCGCCGCCGAACCGCGCCGGCATCGACGCGGCGTTCCGCATCTGGAGCCGGACCGCCCTCGCGGCGTCGCGGCTGACCTCGGCGGTCGAGCTGTTCGGCGCGGACGGCGAGCTGCGGAGCCGGTTCGCCCTGAACATCCCCGACTCGGGCACCACTCCCCGCTGGACCGACCCCGGGTGCGAATGGGAGGTCTTCGGCGAGGTGGTCCCGTTCGGCGCCGAGGAGCGCAGGATGCTCCACGCGGAACGGGGGTTCTGCGAGCCCGACGGCGGGACACAGATTCCCGCGGGCGCGGTCGTCGTTCACGTCACGCAGGTCGACTACGAGTCGCTGCCCTTCATCGCCTCGCGCAGCCCCTACGTGGAGCCGCTCGACACGGCCCGAGGCTCGCCGGTTCCGGGCCACGAGGTCGAGCTCGTGCTCTACGGGTGGGGCCGGCAGCCCGCGTTCCTCTCGAACCGGAGCGCGTGGCCGATCGACGATGCGCTGTTCCAGCGGATCTACGCGTCCCGCGACCCGTTCTGGACCCGGCTCGTCAAGGACTCGCGCCGTTACGAGGTGTTCATCGCGAACACCCGCGCCGGCATCTACGCCATCGGCTATCCGGCCCGCACCGCGTTCGATCATCTGCTCCACCTGTCGGAGATCGCCCTCCTCGTGGTCGCCGCCTGCGGCTTCGCGCTGGCGGCGGCGGTCCTCGCGGCCCTGGTGTTTCCGGGGCTCCGCCGGCGGCTGCCGTACCGCGAGGTGCGGACCCGGTTCGCCCTCAAGCTGCAGATCTGGTTCGTGGGGGCGGCGACCGCTCCGGTGGTGGTGGTGGCGCTGCTGATTCAGGGATACCTCGCCGACCGGCTCCGGGCGGACGTCGAGGCCGTCGCGCAGCGGGCGGCGGCGGTGGCAAGAAGCGTCATCGAGGAGTCCGTGCCGATTCAATCGCCCGACGGGCAGATCATCGCCCGGTTCACCGACGACATCCTCGTCCGCATCGGTCAGGTCATCGGACAGGACGTCAACATCTTCGACGGCCCGAACCTCGTCGCGACGAGCACGCGCGATCTCTACGCGTCGGGCGTGCTGCCGACGCGCACGCCCGACATGGTGTACCGCGCCATCGCCCTCGACCGGCTGCCCAGATTCGTCGGCGAGGACGCGGCCGGCTCCCTCCGGTACCAGCTCGCGGCGGCCCCGGTTCGGGCGGGCGGGCGCGACGTGATCCTGACGGTGCCGCTGGCGTCGAGGCAACAGGAGATAGAGGGTCAGATCGACGAGCTCAACCGGCGCGTCCTCGGGTCCGCCCTGTTCTTCGCGGCCGTCGTGGGGTTCATCGGCTGGGCCATCGCCCGGGGCATCGCCAACCCCGTCAAGCGCCTCACCCGTGCCACCAGCCGCGTCGCCCGGGGCGAGTTCGGCCCCCTCGTGTCCGGCCTCCAGGCCGATCTCATCGAGAAGCGGGTGGCGGCGCGGTCGGCCGACGAGCTCGTCGTCCTCGAGGCGGACTTCAACCGGATGGCGGTCGAGCTCGATGCGCAGCGCCGGCAGCTCGAGCGCACCCACCGTCTCGAGGCCTGGACGGAGATGGCCCGCCAGGTCGCGCACGAGATCAAGAATCCCCTGACCCCGGTCCAGCTCAGCGCCGAGCACCTGCTCCGCGTCCACGCCGACCGCGGGTCGCCGCTGACGCCGGTGCTGCAGGGATGCGTCGAGTCGATCATGAAGCAGGTGCGGATCCTGCGCCAGATCGCCTCGGAGTTCTCGAGCTACGCCTCCTCGCCCGAGGCCAGGCGCGCCCCGACGGATCTCGCGGCCCTGGTGAGCGAGGTCGTCGCACCCTACCGGCCCGGCCTCGAAGGCCGCATCGCCCTCTCGACCGACCTGCCGCCGGATCTGCCCCGCCTGCTGATCGACCCGGTGCTGATCCAGCGGGCGATAACCAACATCATCGAGAACGCCCTCCACGCGATGCCCGACGAGGGGACGCTCTCGCTCGGCGTGCTGCGCGACGCCGGCCGGTTGCGGCTCGTCATCCGGGACACCGGGGTGGGGCTCGACCCCGACGCGCTGGCCAGGATCTTCGAGCCGTACTTCTCGACCCGGATCACCGGCACGGGACTCGGCATGGCCATCGCCAAGCGCAACGTGGAGTTGAACGGCGGGAGCATCGCGGTCGCCAGCGAGCGGGGCCGCGGCACCGCCGTGACCATCACCCTGCCGGCCGCGGACCCGGCCGGGACGGCGGCGTAAGGGAGGCCCGGAACGCCGCGGAGCCCTCGAGCCTCCGCCGTCAGCGGGTACCGGCGGTCTCGAGGTCGGGGGCGTCCCGCGTCTGATCGTCGTGGCGCCCCGAGGCGCGGTGCACGCGGCCCACCAGGTAGCCGATGGGGCCTGACACCAGATAGGCGTACGCCATCAGGAAGAGGACGAGCTGGGGCTGGACGGCGATGGCCGCCACGAGTATCGCGAACTGGAGCAGGCCGACCGACGAGCGGCGCGGTTGCACGATGAGCGCCCCGAAGCTGCGGAAACGGATGCGGCTGACCATCAGGAGCGCGGGCACCAGCACCACCAGCAGGGCGACCACCTGCGCCTGGGCGATCACCAGGCCGGCCGGCCACGCGAACACCGTGGCGGCCAGCACGCCTCCCGCGGCGGGGCTCGGCATCCCCGCGAAGTAGCGCTTGTCGGGGCTGTTCGGCTGGACGTTGAAGCGCGCCAGCCGGAGCGCGGTCGCGGTGACGTAGAGGAACCCCACCGCCCAGCCGAGACGCCCGAGCGGCTCGAGCCCCCACGCGAACACGAGCACGGCGGGAGCCACGCCGAACGAGATGACGTCGGCCAGCGAGTCGAACTCGCCGCCGAACTCGCTCTCCGCCCCGGCCAGCCGCGCGATGCGGCCGTCGAGCACGTCGAGCACCGTGGCCACGCCGACGAAGACGGCCGCGGTCTCGTAGTCTCCGCGCATGGCGTGGACGATGCAGGCGTAGCCGCAGAACAGGTTGCCGACCGTGAACATGCTCGGCAACAGGTACACGCTGCGGCGGAAACGTTGCGTCCGGCGCTTGTTTCGCAGCACCGCGAGCACTTTGGGCATGATGACGCTCCGCCCGTCGGCCGGGGCCCCGATCGAACGCGGGGCCTCATGAAGCGGGAGTCCCGCGCTGTCCCCCCTCGGCGCCGAGCCGGGCCACCACCGTCTCGCCTCCCCGCACCCGATCGCCCCGGGCGACGACGAGGACGGCGTCGGTGGGCACGAACAGGTCCATCCGCGAACCGAACTTCATGATACCGAAACGCTGGCCGGTACGGACGTCGGTCCCCGGCGTCACCCGGCACACGACGCGGCGCGCGAGCGCGCCCACCACCTGCCGGAACACGATGGTGCGCCCCTCGTGGTCCAGCCAGACCTCGGATCGCTCGTTGCTCGCGCCGGCCCCGGGACGATAGGCGGGCAGAAACGTGCCGCGGACATGGTCGACCCGGGTGATGCGCCCGCCGATCGGCACGCGGTTCACGTGCACGTCGAGGGGCGACAGAAAGATGCTGACCTGCAGCCACGCCCCCGCCGGCGCGCCCGACGCCTCGGCCGCGCCCGCGAACAGGACTCGCCCGTCGGCCGGCGCCACGACGGCCCCCGGCTCGCGCGGAGGCTTGCGGGACGGATCACGGAAGAAGAGTGCGACGAGGAGCCCGGGAATGCACAGGAGCAGGGCCGGCAGCACCAAGCCGGCAGTCAGGCAGGCCAGCGACGGAACGAACGCAAGACCGATGAACGGTACGCCCGCCCGGTCGATGGACATGAAATGGAGCTGCGGGGGCCGCAGCGTCAGGCCGTCTGGGGATCCGCGTGGCGGCGCAGGATGTCGTGCATCCGATCCTTCAGTTGGAGCTTCCGCTTCTTCAGGTTCGCCGCTTCGATGCGCTCCGGTTGTGACAGGTACTCGAGGCGGGACAACTCGTGGAGGCGGACATCGAGCTCCTGATGCTGTTCCGCGAGCTGGCGGAACCCGCTGTCGGTCTGGAGAAGATGCTCTCTCAACTCTTGCGAATCCTGTGCCATGCCACCTCCTGGAAGACACGGTGCGAAGGGCGGGGCCGCATGTCCGGATGCATCGGTACGGGAGGAGAAATGTAGCACAAGTCCGCTGCCCTGTATAGGCGACGGCGGGCTGCTTCAGGCCCCCTGTCGGCGCCGTTCACGTGCGAGCTCGGCGTCGGGCCGCCGCACGTAGACGGGTCGAAGGGCATGCGGCGCTCCTGCCCGGTCGCGCCAAGGAGCGAGCAGGGCCATGGCGGCCATCGCCCGGGCCAGCGACGGGATCTCCTCGAGGCGCCGCGAACCGGCGCCCAGCCGCGCATCGAGAAGCGAGCGGCTGGCCGCGACCCCGTCCCCGACGACCCAGGCCGGGCGGTGCCGCAGTCGATGGGCCCAGCCGTCCAGCACCGCGGCCGGGGCGGCCGAGATCGGGGCCTCCGTCATGCGCCAGCCGGCGCCGGCGGCCGCCTCGGCGCCCACCGGCCCGGTCGGCGGCGGCGTCTCCGGCGCCGCCTCGTAGAGCGCGCTGAAGACCTCTCCGCGCCTGGCGTCCACCCAGGGCACGATCAGGTCGGGGCCGGCTCCCCCGCCGGCCGCCTGCGCCGCGATATCCACGAGAACATCCAGGACCGGCATCCCGACCACCGGCCGGCCGTGCGCGAGGGCAAGTCCCTGGACCGTCGCGATGCCCACTCGAAGCCCGGTGAACGATCCCGGCCCGAGGGCCACCGCGTACCGATCGACGTCGGCCGTGGTCAGCCCCTGCCCCCCGAGCAGGGCGCGGAGCGCGCCCGGCAGGCGCTCGCCGTGGGTCGAGCCGGACTCGCCGTACCGCTCCTCGATCAGGCGTCCGTTCCGCGCCAGCGCGAAGCTGCCTCGATTCGTGGTGGTATCGACGGCCAGGGTGAGCAAGATGCGGTTCCTCCGGGCGCCTCGACCCGCCTTGACGCGCTCGGGCGCGCCTTCTATACTCGCACGATCCACCGGTCGCCGCACCCCGGGGCCGCGCACGCCGGCCATCCCGCGGCGTCCGGGTTCTCTCCGTTCCTCCGATTGGCCCCGTGACCCCCTCCACGACGGACAGCGCCGCCGCCGTGCGGGCCCCGACGCCCGCCATGCGTCAGTACCTCGACGCGAAGCGCCGGCACCGCGACGCCATTGTCTTCTTCAGGATGGGCGACTTCTACGAGATGTTCTATGAAGACGCCGTCACCGCGGCGCGGGCGCTCGACCTCACCCTGACGTCCCGATCGAAGGACGCGGCGGGGGGGGCGATTCCCATGTGCGGCGTGCCCCACCACGCGGCCGACACCTACCTGACCAGGCTCGTGCAGAAGGGGTTCCGCGTCGCCATCTGCGAGCAGGTCGAGGACCCCCGGAAGGCCCGGGGAGTCGTGCAGCGCGAAGTGGTGCGGGTCGTGTCCCCGGGAACGTTCACCGACACCGCCTATCTCGACGATCGGGAGCCGGCGTTCCTGATGGGCATCGCCGTCCTTCCCCCCGAGACCGCCGGCGGCCGGGACCGCTACGGCATGGCTCTGCTCGACGTCTCGACCGGCGCCTTCGTGGCCGCGGAGTATGCCGGCGACACCGGGCGCCGGACGCTCGCGGACGACGTCGCGGTGCTGCAGCCGCGGGAGGTGGTGGCGCCGCAGGACCGCGACGTCGCTCCCCTGCTGCCGGACTCCTCCCCCCCGGCGGTCACGCCCCGCGACCCGTGGACCTTCGAAGTGAACCGTGCCCGGGAGGCGCTGACCGGGCAGTTCGGGACGACCGGGCTCGACGGCTTCGGACTCCGCGATCGTCCCGCCGCGGTCGCCGCCGCCGGAGCCCTGGTGCAGTATCTGGGCGAGACGCAGCGCGGCCGCCTCACCCACGTCCGGGGCATCGCGTTCCGGGAGACCGCGGACGCGCTGATCGTCGACCCCGCCACCCTCGGGCACCTCGAGGTCGTCCGGTCGGCCGAGGGCGGCCGCGCGGGCTCGCTGCTCGGCGAGCTGGACCACACCGTGACGGTCATGGGAAGCCGGCTCCTGCGGGGCTGGCTGCTGCGTCCGCTCGCGAATCTCGAACGGGTGAGAAACCGCCTCGACGCGGTCGAGGAGTTCGCGTTCCGGTCGACCGAGCGGGCCAAGCTCCGGGAGGCGTTCAAGCCCGTGCAGGACGTCGAGCGCCTGGTCGCCCGGGCCGCGATGGGAACCGCCGGCCCGCGGGACCTCCTGGCGCTGCAGCGCTCCCTCGCCGCCGTCCCCCGCCTCAAGGCGATTCTCCAGGCGTTCGACGCGCCCCTGACGACCAGCCTCGCGGCCGAGCTCGACGAGGTGCCGGCGGTGCGCGACGCCATCGAGGCGACCGTGAACGAGGCCCCCCCCGCCCTCGCGCGCGACGGCGGGGTCATCCGCGACGGCGTCGACGCCCGGCTCGACGAGCTTCGCGCCGTCAGCCGGGGCGGCAAGGACCAGATCGCGGCGATGGAGGCGGCCGAACGCGCCCGCACCGGCATCGCGTCGCTGAAGATCCGGTTCAACCGCGTCTTCGGCTACTACATCGAGGTCTCCAAGCCCAACCTGCACGCGGTCCCCGACGACTATCACCGGAAGCAGACCATCGCGGGGGGCGAGCGCTTCATCACCCCCGCCCTCAAGGACTACGAGCACAAGGTGCTGGGGGCGGACGAGCAGATCCTCAAGCGGGAGATCGAGCTCTTCGAGGCGCTCAGGAGCGAGGTCGCGGCGTCGGCGCCGCCCATCCAGGACTCGGCCCGCGCGGTCGCGAGCCTCGACGTGCTGGCGGGGCTCGCCGAGGCCGCCGCCGTCAACGACTACATCAAGCCGCACGTCCACGACGGCGACGAGCTCGTCGTCGCCGAAGGGCGTCATCCCGTCGTGGAGCGGCACGCCGGGCACGCCTTCGTGCCCAACGACGTGACCCTCAACGGGTCCACACACCAGGTGATCCTCCTGACCGGCCCGAACATGGGCGGCAAGTCCACCTATCTGCGGCAGACCGCCCTCATCGTGCTCCTCGCGCACATCGGGTCGTTCGTGCCCGCGAACCGCGCCAAGGTGCCGATGACCGACCGCATCTTCGCCCGCGTCGGGGCCTCGGACAACATCGCCCGCGGGCAGTCGACGTTCATGGTGGAGATGCAGGAGACCGCCAACATCCTGCACTCGGCGACCTCCCGCAGCCTCGTGCTGCTGGACGAGATCGGCCGGGGCACCGCCACCTACGACGGGCTGAGCATCGCCTGGGCCGTCGCCGAGCACCTCGCCACCGACCCGTCGGCGCGGCCGCGGACCCTGTTCGCCACCCACTACCACGAGCTCACCGACATCGCCGACGTGCTGCCGGCGGTGGCCAACTACCACGTGGTCGCCCGCGAGTGGGAGGACGAGATCCACTTCCTGCGGAAGGTCGAGCCGGGGCGCTCCGACCACAGCTACGGCATCCAGGTCGCGCGTCTCGCGGGCCTGCCGGCGCGGACGGTCGCACGGGCGAAGGAGCTCCTGCACGGCCTCGAGCGCGACGAGCTGGCCCGCGGGGGCGGACGTCCCGCGCCGGCCTCCGGGGGCGCGGACGGGCAGGCGCAGCTCGCGTTGTTCGCGGACCCGCCGGCGGAGCCCGAGGTGGTCCGTCGCCTCCGCGGCCTCGATGTCGACGGCATGACGCCGCTGGAGGCGCTCAACCGGCTGGCGGAGCTGAAGCGGGAGGCGGGCGAGGAGCCCGGGCCGTAGGCGGTCGAACGCCGACGAGGAGCGCCGGGCGGAACGGAACGTCTCATGGCGGAGCGAATCGGGATCGTCGGGGCCGGCTTCAGCGGGCTGTTGAGCGCGTACCTGCTCGAACGGCGCTTCGGCGACGCGGTGGAGATGGACGTGTGGGAGGCGGCCGACCGCCCCGGCGGCCGCGTGAGGACGACCCGGGTGCCCGAGGCCGGCGCGAGCTACGAGGCGGGGGTCGCGGAGCTCTACGACATCGCCGGAAACCCCCAGCTCCGCAACCTGATCCGTCACCTGGGCCTCGAGACCCGGCCCCTGACCGGAACGCCGT
The DNA here is from genome assembly GCA_965215105.1 of Vicinamibacterales bacterium. Classification (GTDB taxonomy): domain Bacteria; phylum Acidobacteriota; class Vicinamibacteria; order Vicinamibacterales; family UBA8438; genus JAJEEA01. Next base: position 1,052,042 of record OZ244051.1, on the reverse strand, counting down.
ACTTCGTGGTCGACGACCGCGTCCTGCGGGACGACCGCGCCCTCGCGGGCCTGCTCGGCCACCGCGGCATGGACCGCCTGCGCCGGTTCTGGGAGGAGGGCACGGCGCTGCGCCCGCCCGCCGACTACGCCCTCGCGGGACGCGAGAAGGACAACGAGCACCCCTGGCAGCGGCGCACGTTCGAGGACGTGCTCGGCGACATGGACGACCCGCGCTGCGAGTGGTTCACCGCGATGCAGTGCCACAGCGACCTGGCCACCGAGCCGCCCCGCACGAGCGGGCTGTTCGGCATGGACAACCTGCTGATCGACCATCCCGGCTACTGCACCATGTACACCCTGACGGCCGGGAACGAGGGGCTCACGGAGGCGCTCTCCGACCGCGTCCGCTCGCCCGTGGCGCTGCGCACCGCCGTCACCGCGGTCACCGCCGACGACGACGCGGGGTTGCGGGTCACCTTGCGGGGCCCCGACGGCGAGGATCGCGACGTCGAGGTCGACGCGCTGCTCGTCGCCCTGCCCCCGGCCGGCGTGCGGGCGATCCGATGGCGCGACGCGCGCCTGCGGGACGCCGTCGCTGGCCACGTCCGCCATCACGATCACGGCACCGCCTACCTGCGGGTCACCCTGCTGTTCCGCCGGCGGTTCTGGCGCCGCGAGTTCCCCGAGGACTACTTCGTGAGCGACGCCTTCGGCGGGGTCACCGTCTACGACCAGTCGCCGGACGACGGCTCGTCGGGAGCCGGCATCCAGAGCTGGCTGCTCGGCGGCGCGCCGGCCCTGGAGCACGCGGCGAGACCCGATGCGGAGGTCGTCGCCGCGGTCCTCGACGCCATGCCCGGCGCCGCCCCGGTGCCGGACGGCCTTCTCGTCCGGGCCTGCGTCGACCGATGGACCGGGGTCGCCGGGGTCTCCGCCCTTCCCGGCGGCGTGCCCCTGCGGCCCGTGCGCCGGCGGCACTGCCCCGACCCGCGCTGGCCTCAGTTGCAGTTCATCGGGGACTACCTGTACGACGCGACCCTCTGCGGCGCACTGGACGCGGTGCTGTACGGGGTGTCGCGGCTGGACGACCTGATCGGCGCGAAAACCGGTTCGGCGGCGCAGGGCCCGACGGACCTGCGGAGTCTCTTCGGCACCCCGGACGCCCTCGCGGAACCCGCGACGCCGGCCGGCCCGGGATCCGCCTTCTTCCTCGACGAGCGCCTGGCCGCGCACGAGCCGGGTGGTCGCGAATGACGCCGGTCCGCTGACCGACGCACGGTTCGCGCCGGCCCGGGCGGACGCCAGTCACGAAAGGCGATCGTCCGGCTGCCGATCACGGCGGTCCCGTCACGTCCGATCGGTTCAGGGCCTGGCTCGCCGGGCTCCGGACGGAGATCGCACGCCTGGGCGCCGATCCGGCCTGAGAATGCTCGCCGGCGCCGGCCTGGTCAATCGCGGTGCCGCGACTCCTCCGATTCAGGCGGCGGGCTCCTGCAGGGTCAGGCAGTGCAGCGTGCCCAGGCCGAGGACCAGGTCGACGGCGTGAATGCCCACCACCTCGCGGTCGGGGAACAGCTCGGCCAGCCGGCCGAGGGCCACCCGGTCGGCGGGATCGTTGAAGGTGGGGGCGAGGACCAGGCGGTTGGCCACGTAGAAGTTCAGATAGCTGGCCGGCAGCCGCTGGCCGTCGAACCGGAGCGGCCGCGGCATCGGCAGCGTGACGACCGTGAGGGCGCGGCCTCCCGCGCGGGCCGCCCGGAGGCGCCGCAGGTTGTCGGCCAGCGGCGCGTGGTTCTCGTCGGCGGGGTCCGGCTCGACCGCGGCGACGACGGTGGTCGCGTCCACGAATCGAGCGACGTCGTCGACGTGGCCGTGGGTGTCGTCGCCGGCGATGCCGCGCCCCAGCCAGACCACGGCGCGGACGCCGAGATGGGCATCGAGGGCCCGCTCGACGTCCTCCCGGGCCATCCCGGGGTTCCTCGGTTGCACGACCGGGTCGAGCAGGCAATCTTCGGTCGCCAGCGCGACTCCGGCACCGTTGACGTCGATGCTCCCGCCTTCGAGGACCATCGGCCGCCGCCGGCCGGCCATGCGCGGCACGATGCGTCGCACCCGTCTCGCGGCGGCGATGCGGCCCGGCAGCCGGTCGTCATGGACCCAGTCGTCGTACCTGGCCCAGCCGTTGAAGCGCCAGTCCACCAGGACCACCTCGGCCGGCGCCTCCCGGGTGGCGGCGCGGCGCACGAACGTGCCGCCCGAGTCGCGGACCCAGCCGCGGTTCGTCGGGAACCGGTGGGCCCCCAGGCGCTCCGGATCGACCCCGGACCGGGTCAGCCGCCCAAGGGCCCGCCGCTCCGAGCCCGCGTCCGGGAAGACGATCTCGACCGGCTCGACGGCGGCGAGCCGGCGCACGATCTCGACGTGGCACCACCGGACCGCCTCGATCCTGCCCGGCCAGTCCGAGCGGTTGTGCGGCCACGCGATCCAGGTCGCGCGGTGGGGCTCCCACTCGGCCGGCATGACATAGCGGCCGCCATCGAGTCGGGCCTCCGGGGCCGGCGGAGAGACGGTTCGGCGGTTCGACAAGCTGTTGCCAACTGTACTCGGACGCGCCCCGCCTATCGCGGCCATGCGCGCCTGACATAGGGCAAGGCGATTCTCGTCACCGTTCTATGTGGCGTCGGCCGGACTCGAGGCCTCGCCGCGCGGCTCTCCGTCGAGCAGCCGGGCGGTCAGGCCCGCGTAGCTGTCGACGCGGCGGTCCCGGAGGAACGGCCATCCCCGCCGCTGGCGCTCGACGGCGCCGCCGTCGCACTCCGCCAGCACCACCTCGTCCCCGTCGATCGATCCCTCGGCCAGGATCCGCCCGGCCGGGTCGCAGACGAACGACCCGCCCCAGAACTGCAGCCCCCCGCCGGGCCGCCCCTCGTGCCCGACCCGGTTGACGGCGGCGACGAAGACGCCGTTGGCGATGGCGTGCGCCCGCTGCACCGTGCGCCACGCGTCGTGCTGGGCCGCCCCCTCCGTGTCGCGCTCGGCCGGGTGCCAGCCGATGGCGCTCGGGTAGACGATGAGGTCCGCGCCGGCCAGCGCGCTCAGGCGAGCGGCCTCGGGAAACCACTGGTCCCAGCAGATCAGCGGCCCGATCCGGGCGAACCGCGTCCGGAACACCGGGTAGCCGAGGTCGCCGGGCGTGAAATAGAACTTCTCGTGATAGAGCGGATCGTCGGGGACGTGGGTCTTGCGGTAGCGACCGAGCAGCGAGCCGTCGGCGTCGATGACCGCGACCGAGTTGTGGTAGACGCCGGCCGCGCGCCGCTCGAAGACCGGGACCACCAGCACCACGCCGAGATCGGCGGCGAGGGCCGCGCAGCGGTCGGTCGTGGGACCCGGCACCGGCTCGGCGAGCTCGAAGTTGGCCGCGTCCTCGCGCTGACAGAAGTAGCGGCAGGCGAAGAGCTCCTGCAGGCAGACGATCTGGGCGCCCCGCGCCGCCGCCTGACGGACCAGGTCCGCGGCGGTCTCGACGTTCGCGGCCGCGGTCTCGACACAGGCCATCTGCACCAGACCCACCGTGAACCGCGGAGTCTCTCCTGTCGACATCGGACATGCCCGCGCGGCGAGGCGCCGCAGGCCCCCGGCCGCGTTCAGAGCCGCGCCGGGGTGCGAGGCCGCCGGCGAGCCCGCAGGGTGCCGCCTGCGGCTCCGCTGGGCGCCCAACCAACCCTGCCAGGAGTCTGCGCCGTTCTACGGCGCAGACTCCTGGCCCTCGATCTGCAGCACCTGCAGCTCGCGCTCGGCGTTCGGAAAGTAGAGCGAGGTCGGGAACTCGTCCATGATGCGCTGGAACGCGGCCCGGGCGTCGTCGGCCCGGCCGGCCAGCCGGTAGGCGCGTCCCAACTGCATCAGGACTCCGTCGATCGGCAGAGGGGCGTCGGCGGCGGACACCGACGACGGCTCGAGCAGGGCGATGGCCTCGTCGTAGGAGCCGCGGGACATCTGCACGCTCGCCAGCCCCAGGGTGGCCATGCGGCTGTAGACGCCGCCCCCGTCGGCGTCGATCACCCGCTGGTAATGCTCCGCCGCCTCGTCGTCACGTCCGAGGGCGGCCAGGGCCGCGGCGGCCCGGTACCGGGCGGTGATTCCCGACGGGGTGTTCGGATGCGCATCGGCCGCTTCCAGAAGCATGGGAAGCGACGCCGACATCTTGGCCTCGATCGTGGGATAGGAGCCGGGCGGCTGGGTGAAGGGAGGCTCGGCCGCCGCGGGGTCCTCTCCCCCGTTCGCCGCACCGGCCGGCGGCGGCACCACCGGCGCGTCCGCGACCACGAGGGCCGCGGCGAGCAGGGCTCCCGCCGTCGCCTCCGCCCGCTCGGACCACCAGGTGTAGCCGCCGAACAGCACGCCGCCGGCCAGCGCGATGCCGGCGGCGATCGCGAGCCCGGTTCCCCAGCTCTCGGCCCGGTCCTGGAACCGCGCCATCGCCACGGCGAAGGCGTTCTCCTTCAGGTGATGCCGCTCACTCCGCTTCATTCGCGTCTTCCTGCCTGTCGCCCGGTGTTGCCCGGCGCTTGCACATCGATCTCCGCCGAAAGTGTACCAGAGGCGCGGCTCCGGCGACGGTTCGGATTGGCGCGCGTGCCTGGATTCGAACCAGGGGCCTACCGCTTAGGAGGCGGTCGCTCTATCCGACTGAGCTACACGCGCGTATCGGGTAACGCTCCAGTGTAGCAGAGGCCGGACCTCGCCGGGTGACTCGACGGATCGGGAATGGCGGGTTCGCGGGCGGAACCGCACGTCGGGCTCGCCGCCGTGTCGACGGCGGTCACAGGTTCCACGGCAGCATCGGCTTCAGCGGGTATCCCGACTCGTCGAGCAGCCAGGCCGGCCGGCGGCGGGACACGGCGGCGGAACGGGTGAGGTCGATGGCGCCGGCCAGCGACTCGCGCTCCCCCAGGGTGGTCTCCCCGACCCGGACCACCCAGTTCCCGGCGCCGCCCGCGCGCGCCCGGTGAGAGCAGATCACGTCGCGGGCTTCGTCCGGGGACTGGAACATGTACCGCTTTTCGGCCGAACCGCGGGAGAGCGACAGCCCTCCCCGGGGCCGCCGGCCGCGGCTGGGATCCGGACGAGGGCCATCACTCTCGTCACCGGAGGTGACACAGGCGTCACGCGGTCTCTCCCAGCGCCTTGGACGGTGCCTTCCCGTCGCGCTGCCGCTCCACCGACCCCGCACTCCGCGTGTCGCTTCCGCAAGCTGCCGTCGGGGGCTGACGGCGTGGAGCACCTTGCCGGAGCCATTGCGGCCCCCTCGCGTGCGACGGTCGGCGAGCCGGGTCGACACCCGCGGTTCGTCGCCGGGTCACACCGCCCCGTAGGCGAGCATCGCGTCGGCGACCTTCACGAAGCCGGCCACGTTGGCGCCGCGTACGTAGTCGATGCCGCCCCGACCATCGTCGCCCCAGGCGCCGCACTTCTCGTGGATCTCCGCCATGATGGTCCGCAGCCGCTCGTGGACCTCCTCGCGGGACCAGCTCATGCGCAGCGCGTTCTGGCTCTGCTCCAGGCCGGAAACCGCCACCCCGCCGGCGTTGGCCGCCTTCGCGGGCCCGAAGAGGACCCCGGCGGCGAGGAAGCGCTCGGTGGCGTCGAGGCTGCACGGCATGTTGGCGCCCTCGCCGACGGCGCGGACGCCGTTCGCGATGAGGGTCTCGGCGTCGCCCGCGTCGAGCTCGTTCTGGGTCGCGCAAGGCAGGGCGACGTCGCAGGGCACGCCCCAGGGCCTCGCGCCGGGGTGATGGGCGCAGCCGAAGCGGTCGGCGTACTCCGAGATGCGTCCCCGGCGGACCTCCTTCAGGTCCTTGACGAAGGCGAGCTTCTCGGCGTCGATGCCGTCCGGGTCGTGCACGAACCCGCCGGAATCGGACAGCGTCACGACCCTCGCGCCGAGGTCGACGGCCTTCTCGGCCGCGTAGATCGCCACGTTGCCCGAGCCGCTGACGGCGCAGGTCAGGCCCCGGAGCCCGTCGCCGCGCTGCTTCAGCATGTTCTCGACGAAGTAGACGCAGCCGTAACCGGTCGCCTCGGTGCGGATGAGGCTGCCGCCGAAGGCGACGCCCTTGCCGGTCAGGGTGCCGGCGAAGCGGTTGTTGATGCGCTTGTACTGGCCGAACAGGTACGAGATCTCCCGCGCCCCGACCCCGATGTCGCCGGCCGGCACGTCGACGTCCTCGCCGATGTGGCGGGCGAGCTCGGTCATCATCGAGTGGCAGAAGCGCATCACCTCGGCGTCGCTCTTGCCCTTGGGGTTGAAGTCGGCGCCGCCCTTCGCCCCGCCCATCGGCAGGCCGGTGAGGCTGTTCTTGAACGTCTGCTCGAAGCCGAGGAACTTCAGCACCGACAGGGTCACGTTGCGGTGGAAGCGCAGCCCCCCCTTGTAGGGACCGATGGCGTTGTTGAACTGCACGCGGTACGCGCGGTTGGTGCGCACGCGGTTGCGGTCGTCGAGCCAGCAGACCCGGAAGACGATGATGCGGTCCGGCTCGGTCATGCGCTCGAGAATGCCGCCCTCGGCGTACCGGGGGTGGTCGCGCATGAAGGGAATGAGCGAGCCCATGACCTCCTTCACCGCCTGGTGGAACTCGGGCTCTCCGGGGTTGCGGCGAATCAGGCCGCGCATGAAACGATCGAGGTCCAGGTCAGCCATGACGCCCCGCTCTCTCCATCCGATCCAGGTTGACCGCGGCGCCCTGCTCTCCCGATCCGCCGCAGGTGGCGCCGGGGACGGCGGCGGCATCACGTCCCCGTCGGCCGTGACGCCCCGCTCCCCTCCGCCCGCCGCCGTTGCGCGGCCGAAGCGCCTCAAGCGCCCCGGCGGGTCGAACGCGGGTCCGCCGCGGGCTCCGTCTCCGACAGCTCCTTCAGCGCCCGCGACACGCGGACGTACTCTTCGTACCGGCGCTGGTACTGCTCGAGCTTCTCCCGCTCCAGGGCCTCGAGGCGGGCCCGCAGCGGCGGCGCCGTCTCGTCGGTGGCTCGTTCCAGCTCCGCCTCGACGGCCTCGCGCCGGGCGCGATGCTCCGCGTCCTGGCGGCGTTCCCAGTCGAGCCAGTCCGTGCTCCACCGGGCGTGCGCCGCCTCGAGCTCCGCCTGACCGAACGGAAACCGGCGCTGCCCGTCCCCGTCCAGCACCGCGAAGGCCTGCGGAAGCGCCCGCCGGGCCGCGAGGGCGACGGGATACCAGGCCAGCAGGATCCGCGGGTCGGTGCGGGCCCGCTCGCGGGCGGGACCGAAAGTCGCGAGCAGCCCGAGGAGCTGCGCCTCCCGCCGCCGGGCCGCCAGGGCGTTCCCGACCAGGAACGCGCCGATCCCGATGGTTGCGGCGACCGCCAGCAGCGCCAGCTCGACCATGGTGCGCTCGCGAGTCAGAATTGCAGGCCGACGACGAGCGGCGTCTCTTCGAGCCGCTTGCGCCCGTCGAGGAAGGTCAGCTCGACGAGCAGCGCGATGCCCACCACTTTCCCCCCGGTCCTCTGCACCAGATCGCGGGCGGCGGCGGCGGTGCCGCCCGTGGCGAGGAGATCGTCGACGATGAGCACCCGCTGGCCCGTCTCGATGGCGTCCTCGTGGATCTCGAGAGCGTCCGACCCGTACTCCAGCTCGTAGGACTGTCGGAGGGTGGCGGCCGGCAGCTTCCCCGGTTTCCGGACGGGGACGAAGCCGGCGCGCAGCCGGTCGGCGATCGCCGCGCCCAGGATGAACCCGCGGCTCTCGATGCCCGCCACCAGGTCGATGCGCTCGGCGCGATACGGCTCGGTCAACCCCTCCACGACGTCCGACAGGCCCGCGGGGTCGCGGATCAGGGTCGTGATGTCGCAGAAGTTGATGCCCGGCTTCGGAAAGTCCGGAACGTGCCGAATCTTCGCTTTCAGGTGCTCCATGTGGGTCTCGTCGTCCTCTGCTCCCCGCCGTCCCCGTCCGCGGTTTGGTCAGGTACGCGGTGCTCCCGGCGCCGCGCCAGCCCGCCATCGTCGCCTTCGGCTCCGCCGGGCGCCCGGCCGCCCCTCCAGGAATCCACGTCGTTCTTCGGCCCGGGCTCCTCGCCCGCCCATCGTCGCCTTCGGCTCCGCCGGGCGCCCAACCGACCCTCCAGGAATCCACGTCGTTCCACGGCCCCGACTCCTCGCCCGGAGAGCGTCGCCTACGGCTCCGCTCACCGCCCAACCAACCCTGCCAGGAGTCTGCACCGTTCTACGGCCCAGACTCCTGGGCCCGGAGAGCGTCGCCTACGGCTCCGCTCACCGCCCACCAACCCTGCCAGGAGTCTGCACCGTTCTACGGCCCAGACTCCTGGCCCGGAGAGCGTCGCCTACGGCTCCGCTCACCGCCCAACCAACCCTGCCAGGAGTCTGCACCGTTCTACGGCGCAGACTCCTGGTCGTGTTCGATGCGGAATGCGGGCGCCGCGGCGCCGGGCGTCGTCTCCGTCACCGCGACGGCATCGACGCGCCCGGCCGGCGGCCCCTGCCGCAGCGCCCGTTCGAACCGTTCCACCGCTTCCGCGTCGCCCTCGGCCTCGACCTCGACCCGCCCGTCGGCGAGGTTCCGCACGAAGCCGCGGAGTCCTTCCCGGGCGGCGGCGGCGCGCGCATGGAACCGGTACCCGACACCCTGCACCCGCCCGGAAACCACGAAGCGCCTCGCGACGATCACTCCGCCTCCGGCATGCCGGCGTCCCCGAGCACGTCCGCGCGCCCAGGGTCCGCGGCGCGGCGCCACGCATCGGCGTCACGCGCCCGGGCGTCGACCCCTGCGTCGGCCCGCACTCGGCAGCGCGCGATTATATCCGACCCCGGCCGCCCGGAGCTTCGCGATGGATTCGCAGGGAGGGGGGAAACCGACGACGATGGAAGGATGGTCGGGGCGAGAGGATTTGAACCTCCGACCCCTCGGTCCCGAACCGAGTGCTCTACCAGGCTGAGCCACGCCCCGACACAATCGCCTATTGTACCTCAACCGCATCCGATTCGGCGAGGAATTCGACGGCGCCGAGGGCGGCGTGGTGGGTCCGGTCCGGATGCAGGGGGGTGACCGAGACCCAGCCCGCGCGTACCGCCTCGTAGTCGGATCGCTCGTTCGGCTCCCACTCCAGACGCGCCGAGCCGACCCAGGCCGATCGGCGGCCGGCCCCGCTCGAACCCGCCGTCTCCAGGGTCCGCCGCCGGCTCGCCTGCACCGTGACCCGGATGCCGCGCGGAATCGTGCGCGGAATGTTGACGTTCAGCAGGGTGCGCCCCGGCAGCCCCTCGAGCAGCACCGCTTCCGCGAGCTGGCGGGCGATGCAGCCGGCCCCGGCATAGTCCATGCGCGGGCTCCGTTGCAGCGAGACGGCGATCGCCGGCGTCCCCAGCAGGACCCCCTCCAGGGCCGCCGCCACCGTGCCGGAGTAGGTCACGTCGTCGCCGATGTTCAGCCCGTTGTTGATGCCGGACACCACGAGGTCCGGGATGCCGCCGAACACCTCCGACACCGCGAGGTTCACGCAGTCGGCCGGGGTGCCGTCGACCGAGTGCCATCCCGGCCGCACGTCGAGCAGCTCCAGCGGCCGGCGCAGGGTCAGGCCGTGTCCGGCGGCGCTGCTCTCCGCCGCCGGCGCGACCACCGTCACCCGCCCGAGGGGAGCGAGGGCGTCGGCCAGGGCCCGCAGCCCGTCCGCCTCGATGCCGTCGTCGTTGGTGACGAGAACCTGTCGCATCGTCTGCAGGAACGCGGGGGCTCGAGGCGACGCCGGGCTCGCCGCTCACCGGGCGCGGGGTCTCGCGGGTCGCAAGTCGCCCGCCAGGCGGCGGCACCGGTAGCGGCGGGCTCGCCGCTCACCGGGCGCGGGCCGCGTCGATGCCATAGGGCCGTGCCCAGTCGAGCCCCGCGAGGGTGTCGCCGGCGGGACGGTACTCGCAGGCCACCCAGCGATCGTAACCCACGTCGTCGAGCACCTCGAAGATGTAGGGATAGTGCACTTCCTGCGCGGCGCCCGGCTCGTGACGACCGGGGACCCCGGCGATCTGGATGTGGCTGATGACGTCGAGATTGGCCTTGATGGTCTCGGCGAGGAAGCCCTCCATGATCTGCATGTGGTAGACGTCGTACTGGAGGAACACGTTGTCCTCCCCTACCCGGTCGATGATGCGGCGGGCATCGGCCGTATGGGCGAGGAAGTAGCCGGGCATGTCGTGCGTGTTGAGCGGCTCGAGCAGCAGCCGCACCCCCAGCGGCCACGCCGCCGCCGACGCCCGCCGCAGGTTGGCCACGAAAGTGGCCTCCGCCTGCGCGTCGTCGGTGACTCCCGCCGGACAGTGCACCTGCCGGCAGCCGGCGGCCCGGCAGTACTCGAGGGCGCGGGCGACACCCTCGTCGAACTCCGCCTCGCGCCCGGGAACGGCGCCCACCATGGACGGCAGGTTGAAGAGCACCGCATCGAGGCCGCTCTCCCGGTACGCCGCCGCGATCTCCTCCGCGGTGTGCTCGTAGGGGCTCTGGATCTCCGCGCCGGTGAACCCGGCCCGCGCGGCGAGCCCGAACCGATCGAGCATGTCGACCTCGCGGAACATCATCGAGAAGTTGGCGGCGAGCTTCGGCATGGTGTCTCGTGGTCCGGCCCCGGCATGGTCGCGGCCACCGGATGGGAGTTCATTATAGAGGTTGCCTCCGCGGGGCGCGGGGACGGCATGGCAGGACGGGACGCTATCATGGAGGGGTGACGACCCGACCGGCAACCTCCGCGCCGTTCGACGCGGTGCTGCTCGTCAGCTTCGGCGGCCCGCAGGGGCTCGACGACATCCGGCCCTTTCTCGCGAACGTGCTGCGCGGTCGCCGCGTGCCTCCCGACCGCGTGGAGGAAGTCGCGCGGCACTACGAGCACTTCGGCGGCGTTTCTCCCATCACGCAACTGACCCGGCGGCAAGCGGCGGGGCTGCAGGAGCGGCTCGATCGCGACGGCCCGCCGCTTCCCGTCTACGTCGGCATGCGCAACTGGCACCCGTTCCTCGCCGACACCCTGCGGGAGATGGCGGAGGGGGGCGTCCGGCGCGCGGTGGGACTCATCCTCGCCGGGTTCCGCTCCTGGTCGAGTTGCGGGCAGTACCGCGACAACGTGCTGGCCGCGCGCCGGGAGCTGCGCGCCGCCGGCCATCCCGACGTCGAGGTGTGCTACGTCGGAGACTGGCACGTCCACGACCGCTTCATCGAGGCGTGGGCGGGGCGGGTCGCGGCCGCGCTCGACGCGCTGCCGCCCCCGGAGCGGGGCCGCGCCCGGCTCGTGTTCACCGCCCACAGCATCCCCGTCGGCATGGCCGGCGCCGACGGGTATCACGAGCAACTGGAGGTTTCGGCCCGCCTCGTCGCCGGGCGCCTGGGACGCCCCGACTGGACGCTGGTCTTCCAGAGCCGCAGCGGGCGGCCCCAGGATCCCTGGCTGGAGCCCGACGTCTGCGACTACCTGCGGACCGCCGCGGCGGACGGTCTCGATGCCGCGATCATCTGTCCGCTGGGGTTCGTGGCCGACCACGTCGAGGTGCTCTACGACCTCGACGTCGAGGCGGCCGAGGTCTGCGCCGAGCTCGGCATCACCATGCGCCGGGCGGCCGCCGTCAACGACGACCCGCGCTTCCTCGACATGATGGCCGACGTCGTCCGCTCGACCGCCGATCGCTACCGGGGCGGGCGTCCCCTGCCGATCTGCCCCGCGGCGGAGCCGCCGTCCGCCTGATGCGGCCGCCTGCGCGGCCAACGACGCGGTTCTCGACCCGTCGGGCCCATCCGGGAAGCCGTTGCGTCGAGCGCGGGGACGGCTCACCCCGCCGCCGCGGCTTCGATGATGACGGAGCCATCGGGAACCGCTGGCCCGCGCCGCTCTACGGCGCAGACTCCTGGCCCGCCAAGCGTCGCCTGCGGCTCCGCTGGGCGCCCAACCAACCCTGCCAGGAGTCTGCACCGTTCTACGGCGCACACTCCTGGCCCGCCAAGCGTGGCCTGCGGCTCCGCTGGGCGCCCAACCGACCCTGCAGGAGCCCGCGCCGTGCTACGGCGCAGACTCCTAGCCGGCGACCGGCGCCGGGGCGCAGTGCTTGTCGAACGCCGCGGTCAACTGGGCCGCGATGGCGTGCGCTTCCTGGTTCTCGATCTGGTGCCGCTCGATGAAGTAGATCAGCTTGCCGTCGCGGAGCAGGGCGATGGACGGCGACGAGGGCGGATAGCCGGTGAAGTAGCTGCGGGCCCGCTCGGTGGCCTCGACGTCCGCGCCCGCGAACACCGTGGTGAGGTGGTCGGGCTTGACGGCATGCTGCAGCGAGAGCGCCACCCCGGGGCGAGCCCGTCCGGCCGCGCAGCCGCACACCGAGTTGACGACGACCATCGTCGTCCCCGAGGTCTTGGCCAGGGCCTCGTCGACCTCCGCCGCGGTCCGCAGCTCGCGGACGCCGAACCGGGTCAGTTCCTCGCGCATCGGCGCAATCATGAATTCTGGGTACAAGGGGATGCTCCTTTCAGTGCGTTCCAGCCATTCAGATTAGCACAGGACGCGGCCGTGTCGGCCGGCCGACACGTGGTCAGGCATTGCCCCGCAGGCTGGCCGCCGCAATGCGGCGGTTGAAGGCGAGCAGCAGGGCCAGCGCGATGCCCCACTGGAGCAGGCAGGTGCCCAGCGAGCTGACCCGCACCGGGTTCCACCAGCCGGCCGGGTCGAAGACCGCCACCGCCTGGTACGTCCACCACGTGAACATGGCCAGGAACTCGATGGGAACCAGCCACGTCACCACCCACTCCCAGGCTCGTCCCGCCCGAAGCTGGCCGGCCGACACGTCGACGAGCTCGCGCCGGAACCGGCCGACCCCGAAGCGCCGCACCCCCATCGCGATGCACAAGCCGCTGATCATGAGGGCGAGTCCCCACACCCAGTCCTGGTTGTCGAAGACGGCGAGGCTGGCCGCCGACGGCGCCCCCCCGACGATCACCGCCACCGTGACCCAGCAGATGGCCCGCGGCCGCGGCATCCCGGTGTCCATCAGGATGCGCGTGGCGAGCTCGAACATCGCGATCAGCGACGACAGGGCCGCGCAGAACAGGGCGAGGAAGAACAGCGGCAGGAACAGCCCGCCCGCGGGGATCCGGTGGAAGAGCTGGGGAATCCAGATGAAGGTCAGGCCCTGGTTCCCGCTCGCCATCACCGCGAGGGCCTCGTTCTCGGAGAGGATCGCGAACGCGGTCGGCACGATGGCCATGCCCGCGAGCAGCGACGCGGTGTTGTTCCCGAATCCGATGGCGGTGGAGTTGAGCACGACGTCCTCTTCGCGCTTCACGTACACCGCGTAGGTGAGGATGAGCCCCCACCCCGCCCCCGTAGACCACGCCGACTGGGTCAGCGCCTCGAGCCACGTGCGGTAGCTGCCGAGCAGCGACAGGTCGGGGTTGAAGAGGAAGCCGAGCCCCCGGCCCGCCCCCGGCAGGGTCACCGAGCGCACCACCGCCACCACCAGCAGGACGAACAGGGTGGGGATGAGCACCCGGTTGGCGCGCTCGATGCCGGCCACCACCCCGCGGCTGATGATGGCGGCGGCCATCAGCACCGCCGCGATCTGGAACGCGAGGGGCTGCCACACCGAGGTGCTGAAGCTCGTCCAGTACTCCTCGGCGGCGGCGCCCTGCAGGCTGCCGAGCAGCGTCACCGTGAAGTACTTCAGCGTCCAGCCGGTGACCACCGAGTAGTAGAACAGGATCATCACGCTGGTGACGGCGACGAAGCCCCCCATCCACGCCCAGCGCCGCCCCACCAGGTCGGCGAAGGCCCCGATGACCCCCCGCCGGCTGCCCCGGCCGAGCCCGAACTCGGCGATCAGCAGGGGCAACGACCACAGGAACAGGAACAGCAGCCAGGGAATCAGGAACGCGGCCCCGCCGTTCTCGGCCGCGACCCGGGGGAACCGCCACAGGTTGCCGGTGCCGACGGCCATCCCCAAGCCCGCGAGGATCAGCCCCCACCGCGACGAGAACCGGTCTTGTGATGCCATGCCGAGGGAACTATCGGGTATTGCGGAACGTCGATCAAGATGCTAGTATCGATATAAAAATATATGCCTGTTTAATACTTAGATTCTGCGAAGGAGGCACCATGAACCTCAAGCGCTATACGGAGAAGTCCCAGGAGGCGGTGCTGGCCGCGCAACAGCTCGCGGAACGCCAGCATCACCCCCAGATCGAGCCCGAGCACCTGCTCGTCACCCTTGTCGATCAGCCCGACGGCGTGGTGCCGGCGGTGGTGCGGCGGCTGGGGGTCGAGCCGCCCCGGCTTCTCCGGGAAGCCCGGGAACGGCTCGCGCGACTGCCGCGGGCCCACGGGGGGTCGGAGGCCGGCCCGTCGCCGCGCCTGCGCACGGTGGCGCAGGCGGCGGAGCGCGAGGCGGAGCGGCTGAACGACGACTACGTCAGCACCGAGCACCTCCTGCTGGCCGTCGCCCTCGAGGGTGACGGCGCCGAGGCGGCCCGGCTGCTCGCGGCGCACGGGATCACCTCCGCTCGGGTCCTCGAGGCGCTCACCGCGGTCCGTGGCAGCCAGCGGGTCACCGACCCCCATCCCGAGGGCAAGTACGAGGCGCTCGAGCGCTACGGGCGCGACCTGACGGAGGCCGCCAGCCAGGACCGCCTCGACCCCGTCATCGGGCGCGACGACGAGATCCGGCGCACCCTTCAGGTGCTCTCGCGCCGCACCAAGAACAACCCGGTGCTCATCGGCGAGCCGGGGGTCGGCAAGACCGCCATCGTCGAGGGCCTCGCCCACCGCATCGCGCGCGGCGACGTGCCCGAGGGGCTGAAGGACAAGCGCATCATCGGCCTCGACCTCGGAGCGCTCGTCGCGGGCGCGAAGTACCGGGGCGAGTTCGAGGAACGCCTCAAGGCGGTGCTGAAGGAGGTCGCCGACTCGGACGGCCGCATCGTCCTGTTCATCGACGAGCTGCACACGGTGGTGGGGGCCGGCGCGGCCGAGGGCGCCATCGACGCCTCGAACCTCCTCAAGCCGATGCTCGCTCGCGGCGAGCTGCACACCATCGGCGCCACCACCCTCGACGAGTACCGGAAGCACATCGAGAAGGACGCCGCCCTCGAGCGGCGCTTCCAGCCCGTGCTGGTCTCGGAGCCGACGGTCGAGGACACCATCAGCATCCTGCGCGGCCTGCGCGAGCGCTACGAGATCCATCACGGCGTGCAGTTCAAGGACGCCGCGCTGGTGGCCGCCGCCACCCTCTCCCACCGCTACATCGCCGACCGCTTCCTGCCCGACAAGGCCATCGACCTCGTCGACGAGGCGGCGGCGAAGCTGCGGACCGAGATCGACTCGCTGCCGGCCGAGCTCGACGAGGTCGAGCGGCGCATCATGCAGCTCGAGATCGAGCGCGAGGCGCTGCGCAAGGAGAAGGACGCGGCGTCGGCCCAGCGCCTCGAACGGCTCGAGCGCGAGCTCGCCGACCTCAAGGAGAGCCGCACCCGCCTGCACGCCCAGTGGCAGCAGGAGAAGGCGGCCATCCAGGCGACGCGCGGGTTGACCGAGGAGCTGGAGCAGGTGCGGCTCGCCATCGAGCGGGCTCAGCGCGAGGGCGACTATGCCCGCGCGTCGGAGCTGCAGTACGGTCGGCTGCCCGAGCTCGAGCGCGAGATCGCGGCGCAGGCGTCGCCGGCCGGCGAAGAGGGCGGGAACGAGGGCCGCATGCTCAAGGAGCAGGTCGACGACACGGACATCGCCGAGGTCGTCAGCCGGTGGACCCACATCCCGGTGAGCCGGCTCGTCGAGGGCGAGATCGAGAAGCTGCTGAAGATGGAGGGCCGGCTCCACGAGCGCGTGGTCGGGCAGGACGAGGCGGTCACCGCGGTGTCGAACGCCATCCGCCGGGCCCGCGCCGGGCTGCAGGACCCGTCGCGCCCGCTGGGCAGCTTCGTCTTCCTCGGGCCCACCGGGGTCGGCAAGACCGAGCTGGCCCGCGCCCTCGCCCGGTTCCTGTTCGACGACGAGCGCGCGATGGTCCGCATCGACATGACCGAGTACCAGGAGAAGCACACGGTGGCGCGGATGATCGGGGCGCCTCCCGGCTACGTGGGCTACGACGACGCGGGGCAGTTGACCGAGGCGGTGAGGCGCCGCCCCTACGCGGTGGTGCTCCTCGACGAGGTCGAGAAGGCGCACCCGGACGTGCTCAACGTGCTGCTGCAGCTCCTCGACGACGGGCAGTTGACCGACGGCAAGGGCCGCACCGTCGACTTCAAGAACGCGGTCGTGATCATGACGTCGAACCTGGGCAGCCAGTTCATCGCGGAGCGGGCCGGCCGAGCGGGCGGCGACGTCGGAGACGACGTGCGCGACCGGGTCTTCGAGGCCCTGCAGGCGCACTTCCGGCCCGAGTTCATCAACCGCATCGACGACATCATCCTGTTCCACGCGCTGGGCCGCGAGCACGTTCGCGAGATCGTGCGCATCCAGCTCGACCGGCTCACCGAGCGGCTGGCGGATCGCCGGATGACCATCGAGCTGTCCGACGCGGCGCTGGACCTGCTCGCCGAGCGCGGCTTCGATCCGGTGTACGGGGCGCGCCCGCTGAAGCGCACGGTGCAGCGGATGGTGCTCGACCCGCTGGCGCGGCGCGTGCTGGAGCACGAGTTGCGCGAGGGCGCGCACGTCCGGGTGGATGCGGCCGGCGGCGAGCTGGCCTTCGCGACGGCGGAACCCGTCGCTGCGTGACGGCGGGCGGGCGTGACGACGTCTACGTGGTGGGATCGGCCGCCGGCGCGGCCTCGCACGCCTCGAACCCGACGGTCTTGTGGGAGCCGTCGCAGAACGGCTTGTTCTCGGAGGCGCCGCAACGGCACAGCGCGAACGGCCGCCGGGCTATGGGATAGGAGGCGCCGTTCCAGTCGACGAGGGCCACGTCGTCGCCGATGACCAGATAGGGGCCGTTCTCCCGGACCTTGATCTCCGCCATCGCGTCACCCCATCTTCTGCATCGAGGCCAGGAAGTCCTGGTTCGATCTGGTCTTGCCCATCTTGTCGAGCAGCAGCTCCATCGCCTCGACCGCCGACAGCGGGTTCAGCACCTTCCGCAGCACCCAGACCCGGTTGAGGTCCTCGGGCCCGAGCAGCAGCTCCTCCTTCCGGGTGCCGCTCTTCTGGATGTCGATGGCCGGGAAGACCCGCTTGTCGACCAGCTTGCGGTCGAGGTGGATCTCCATGTTGCCGGTCCCCTTGAACTCCTCGAAGATGACGTCGTCCATGCGGGAGCCGGTGTCGACGAGGGCGGTGGCCATGATGGTGAGCGAGCCCCCCTCCTCGATGTTCCGCGCGGCGCCGAAGAACCGTTTCGGCTTCTGCAGCGCGTTCGAGTCGAGACCGCCCGAAAGCACCTTGCCGGACGGGGGGATCACCGTGTTGTAGGCGCGGGCGAGCCGCGTGACCGAGTCGAGCAGGATGAACACGTCCTTCTTGTGCTCGACGAGGCGCTTGGCCTTCTCGATGACCATCTCGGCCACCTGCACGTGGCGCTGGGCGGGCTCGTCGAAGGTCGACGAGATGACCTCGCCGTCCACCGACCGCTGCATGTCGGTGACCTCCTCGGGCCGCTCGTCGATGAGCAGCACGATGAGGTAGACCTCGGAGTGGTTCGCGGCGATCGACTGCGCGATCGACTGCAGCAGCATCGTCTTGCCGGTGCGGGGGGCGGCGACGATCAGGCCGCGCTGCCCCTTGCCGATCGGGGTCATGAGGTCCATGACCCGGGCCGACAGGTTGTCGGCGGTGGTCTCCAGGGTGACCCGCTCCTCGGGATAGAGGGGCGTCAGGTTCTCGAAGAACAGCTTGTCCCGGGCGAAGTCGGGCGACTCGAAGTTGACCGCCTCGACCTTGATCAGCGCGAAGTACCGCTCTCCCTCCTTGGGCGGACGGATCTGGCCGGAGACGGTGTCCCCGGTCTGCAGGTCGAACTTGCGGATCTGCGACGGCGAGACATAGATGTCGTCGGGGCCCGGCAGGTAGTTGTAGTCCGGGGCCCGGAGAAAGCCGAACCCGTCCGGCAGCACCTCGAGCACGCCCTCCGAGAAGATGAACCCGCTCTGCTCGGTCTGCGCCTTGAGGATCTGGAAGATCAGCTCCTGCTTGCGCATGCCGGTCGCGCCCGCGACGCTGAGGTCCTTGGCGACCTGCGTCAGCTTGGCGATGCTCATGTCCTTGAGCTCGCCGATGTTCAGGCCGTTGGCGGCGCGTCGATTCTGCTTGGGCGGCGGCTCCGCGGTGGCCGTCTCGGCCGGCGCCGGGGCCGGGGGATGGGTGGACGGGCGCGCTGATGTGCGCTTCTGGTTCGTCGGCATAGGGAGATCAGACTGGAGGTAGAAGTTCGTGAGCCGTGCGTGAGGCGGACGCGAGGCATCCCGCACGAGGCCCGTGACGAGGAATGGCTGTCGGAAGCGAGTATAGGCACGCCCCAACTGGCGTGTCAACCCGCGAGGCGAGCCGTTCGCCGTGTTTTCCCGGGCGTCAATAGCAGGCGGGGCTCTCGCCGATGCCGACGATGCTGCAGTCGAGAATCGGCTCGAGGCCGAGGGCCCGGGCCCGCGCCACCACGGCGGCGCCGTCCGCGCCGGGGTTCAGCCAGACCTCCCGGATCCCCTTCCGGGCGATCTCGTCGACGACCGCCTCGCCGGCCGCCGGCTCGAGGTAGACGGTCGCGAGGTCGATGCGGCCCGCGACGTCGAGCACGGAGGCGAACGCCGGCAGGCCCTCGATGACGTCGGCGGCGGTGGTTATCGGCACGACCTCGAAGCCGGCGTGGCGAAACGCCCGCACCGCCTTGTTGCCGAACTTCCTCCGGTCTCGCGACGCACCGACGACGGCGGCGACTCGGGCCATGCGGCAGTATACCGTGGCGCCCTGGCGGATCCCGTGGCGAAGATGCCGCCGCGCCGGGAGACGAATGGGGCGCGCCTGCCCGACCGGGCGTCGGGAGGCGCGCCGCCGGTCCGGCCGGCCCCGCGGGTCACGCGGGGCGCGCCGCCGGTGGTACGTAGCGGCGGTCGCGGGCGCCGGCCGTGTCGACTCCGAGCCGATGCCGCCGGGACGCGCCGCCGTGCGCCCGCGGCGGCGGTCGCGGGGGCGGCCGGGGCCGCGAGGAACGCCGCCCTTGTATACAATCCCGCCGTGTCCGCGCGTGCAGTGCTCATCCTCACGGGTCTCGCGTTCCTGACGTTCTTCGTCGGACTCGGCCGGCCGGCGATCACCGACTCGGACGAGGCGTTCTACGCCCAGGCGGGGCGGGAGATGGTCGAGACCGGCGACTGGGTGACTCCCCGCTACAACGGAGAGTACCGGTTCGAGAAGCCGGTGATGTTCTACTGGCTGGTCGCGCTGGCGTACCTCCCGGCCGGCGCCGGGGAGTTCGCCGCGCGGTTCCCGTCGGCGCTGGCCGGCCTCGGCCTCGTGCTCGCCGCGTTCGCGTGCGCGCGCCGCTGGTACGACGACGACACCGCGCTCCTCGCGGGCGCCATCACCGCCACCAGCTTCGGCTGCGTGGGGTGGGCGAGGCAGGCGCTGCCGGACCTCGCCCTCGCCTGCTTCATCACCGCGGCGACGTGGGCCGCGTTCGAGGCCCTGGTCGTCCCGCGCGCCCCCGGTGAGCGCCGGCGGGGATGGCTCGCCGCGGCCGGCGCGGCCCTCGCGGCCGCGTTCCTGACCAAGGGCCCGGTCGGCGTCGTCCTGCCCGCGCTCGCGGTGGGGCCGCCGGCAATCTGGCGCTGCATCACCGAGGGACGCTCCCGGGGAGGCGCCCCGGGGCGGTCGCCGGCCCGCCTGGCCGGCGACGTGGGCCTGCTCGCGGCGATCTGCCTGGCCCTGGCCCTGCCCTGGTTCGCCGCGATGACCGCGACGCACGGCGCGGGGTACCTGGAGCGGTTCTTCATCGACGAGAACGTGGAGCGGTTCGCGACCGCCCGCTACAACGACCCGCGTCCGTTCTGGTACTACCTGCCGATAGCCGTCGGCGGACTCCTGCCCTGGTCGCCCCTCATGCTCGTCTGGTGGCGGCCCCTTCGCCGGACGCTCGCCGGGGCCCGCCGGATCGTGCCGGTCGAGGCGTGGCTCGGCCTCTGGGCGCTGGCGCCCCTGGTCTTCTACTCGGCGTCTATCGGCAAGCAGCCGCGCTACGTGCTGCCGATCCTGCCGCCGCTGGCCATCCTCCTCGCCCGGGCCGTCTCGCGGGCCCTGGCGCGCCGGGCCGCGGGCGAGCGCGGGCGGGACCGGCTCCTGGCGGCCGGCGGGACGATATCGGGCATGGTGCTGCTGCTCTTCGGGGCGGCCGTGGCCAGGGCCGGCCCGCTGCTGAGCGACGGTCCCGGGACCTCTGTACGGATCGCGTCGATCCTGATCGCCCTGGCCGGCCTGGGTGTGGTGCTGGCTGCGCTGTCGCCGCGCCAGGGGCGCCTTCCCGCCGCGCTCGCCGCCGCCGCCGTGGTCACCGCCCTGAGCCTGCAGTACTCCTTCCTGTCCCGGGCCGGGCCGGAGCCGGTCCAACGGATGGCGGCCCTCGTCCGCGCGGCGGGTCCCGACGACGTGCCGTACGGCCGCTACCGGGTCTTCGTGCGCAATCTGCTGTACTACGTCGGCCGGCCGCACGTGGACCTGTTCACGCCCGAGCAGCTCCAGGCGTTTCTCGCCTCGCCCGAGCCGGTCCTGTGCGTGCTGTCCGACACCGACCTCGAGCAGGCCCGGGCGGACGGCGCGACGGCGTACGAGCTCGGGCGCGTCGCCTACCTCGACATCGGCGGCCTGCAGCTCCGGACCCTGCTGTGGCCCGACCCGGCCACCGACCTGCAGACCGTCGTGCTCGCGACCAACCGGGCGCCGCCGTGACGCGCGGCCGGAGGCCCGGCGGGGTCCGCGCACGCACGGGCCTCGGGTCCGCGCGCTCCGGGATGACGATGGCGTAGTGGCGGGGTCCGCGCACGCGCGGGCCGCGGTCGGCGGCTTCACGGCAACCTCGGTCCGACGGCGGGCCGGAGCCGATCAGACGACGAGCGAGCCGGTGATGCGCGCCTTCTCGGCCAGGCGGGTCTCGACGAGCTCGGGGACGAGGCCGCGGATCGACCCCCCGAGGGCGAACACCTCCTTGACGAGCCGCGAGCTGAGGTAGGTGTAGGACTCGGCCGGCATCATCAGGACGGTCTCGATGGTCGAGCTGAGCCTGCGGTTCATGAGGGCCATCTGCATCTCGAACTCGAAGTCCGAGATCGCCCGCAGCCCGCGCACGATGACGTCGGCCCGGCGCTTACGGGCATAGTCGACCAGCAGCCCCTCGAACGTGTCGACCTCGACGCCGGGCCGGGACGCGAACACCGAGCGGGTCATCTCCACCCGTTCCGCGACGCTGAACAGCGGCGACTTCTCGGGATTGACGAGAATGGCGACCACGATCCGGTCGAAGAGCGCCGCCCCCCGCTCGATGATGTCGACGTGGCCGTTCGTCAACGGGTCGAAGGTGCCGGGATAGACGGCGATACGTTCGGGGCGGTCGGTTGCCATGGCGTGTCACGCTCCCCCGTCCGGGACGGTGGCCTGCATGGTGCCACGCCCGACGCACCGTCTGTCAACCGCCGGGGCGCAGAACCGGAGGGCGCTGTCGCCGGCGCGCACCGAGCGCAGCGTCTCGAGGGCGGGCGGGACCGGGGGCTCCAGGCGCCGCGCGTGCTCCATCACGAGCCGGCCCTCGGGGCCGAGCCGGGCCGCCGCCGCGGCGAGCATCGGGCCGATGTCCGGCGCCCCGTACGGGGGGTCGAGGAGTATCAGATCGAATGCGCCGGGAGCCAGGCGGCGGAAGCCGGCCGGCAACGCCGCCCGTCGAACGGTGCAGCGGTCGGCGAGGCCGCAGGCCTCCGCATTGCGGCGAATCAGGGCGACGGCCCGCGGGTCGCGGTCCACGAACACGGCATGAGCGGCGCCCCGGCTCAGCGCCTCCAGGCCAACGGCGCCGGTGCCGGCACAGCCGTCGATCACCCGTGCGCCCTCGACGCACGGACCCAGGATGTCGAACAGGGTCTCGCGCAGCCGATCCGAGGTGGGGCGCAGGCCCTCCCAGCGCGGCGTCGACAGCCGGCGTCCCTTGTGCGTGCCTCCGATGATGCGCATGCTCGGCTACCCTACACCGGCCAGGCCGAAGCGCTCCGTCCAGCCCGCGTCGAGCCGCGCCAGCAGGTCGGCGGCGACGCCTTCGCGCATGGCGCGCTCCGCCTCGTCGCGGGCAACCTCCATGATGTCCCTGTCGCGGACGAGGTCGGCGAGGCGGAGGGCCGGCAGGCCCGACTGCCGGGTGCCCAGCACCTCGCCGGGGCCGCGAAGCTCCAGATCGCGCTCGGCGAGCTCGAAGCCGTCGCCGGTGCCCGCGACCGCCTCGAGACGCGCACGGCCGACGTCCGACAGCGGCTCCCGGTACAGCAGCCGGCACCAGGCGCGGCCGGGGCCGCGGCCGACGCGCCCCCTGAGCTGGTGCAACTGCGCCAGCCCGAACCGTTCCGCGTGCTCGACGACCATGACGGCGGCTCCGGGCACGTCGACCCCGACCTCGATGACGGTGGTGGCCACGAGCACGTGCACGTCGCCGCGGGCGAACCGGGCCATGACCGCCTCCCGCTCGTCGGGCTTCATGCGCCCGTGGAGCACTTCGACGGCGTGGCACGGGAATCGGCGTGCGAGGGCGTCGACCATCACCGCGGCCGCCTTGAGGTCGATCTTGTCGGACTCGTCGACGAGGGGACAGACGACGTAGGCCTGCTTCCCGAGGCGGAGCTGGCGCTCGACGAGCGCGTGCACCGCCTCGCGGCGCGACTCCGGCTCGAGCCGGGTGTCGACCGGGGTCCGGCCGGGCGGCCGGTCCCGAATCACCGACACGTCGAGATCGCCGTAGGCGGTGAGGGCGAGGCTGCGGGGTATCGGGGTCGCGGTCATGACGAGCACGTCCGGCCGCCGCCCCTTCTCCCGCAGGGTCGCCCGCTGCCTGACCCCGAAGCGGTGCTGCTCGTCGATGATCGCTAGCCCGAGCGCGCGGAACGCGACCGACGGCTGCACGAGGGCGTGGGTCCCGACGGCCAGGTGAGCGTCTCCCCCCGCGAGGGCCGCGAGGGTCTCCCGCCGCGCCTTCGCCCCCTGGCTGCCGGTCAGTGAGACGACCCGGAAACGCGACCGGGCGAGGAGCGGCCGCAGGGTCAGATAGTGCTGCTCGGCGAGGAGCTCGGTCGGGGCCATGAACGCGACCTGCAGGCCGTTCTCGAGGGCCACGAGGGCGGCCAGCAGGGCGACGATGGTCTTGCCGCATCCCACGTCGCCCTGCAGGAGGCGGTTCATGGCGTGGGGGCGGCGCAGGTCGTCGACGATGGTGCGCAGCGCCCCCTTCTGTCCCGGGGTCAGCCGGAACGGCAGCACCGCGAGGGCCGAGCGGCGGATGCGATCGTCCACCCGGACGACATGCGGCTTGGGCTCCCGCGCCCGGGCCTGCCCGCGCACCTCCAGCCCGAGCCGGAAGAGGAACAGCTCTTCCAGAATCAGCCGCACCTGCGCCGGGGTGCGGAACCGGTTGAGCAGGGAGAGCGGGGCGCCGGGAGGCGGGAAGTGGGCTTCCCGAAGGGCCCGGGGGCGTTCGGGCAGGCGGCGGCGCGCACGGAGGCCGGCGGGCAGCGGATCGTCGAGGTCGGCCGGCAACTGCTCGAGGGCGCGATGCACCAGCGCCCGGAGCTGCCTGGTCGTCAGGGTGCCGACCCGTTCGTACACGGGCACGACACGGGCGCCGTGCAGCGGGCCGGTCTCCCCGCGCTCGTCCGTCCCGCCCCTCTCCGCCGGCTCCTCCTCGTCGCCGTCCCCGTCGCCGAGCAGCTCGTACTGGGGGTTGGAGAGCCGCAGGCCGCCGGGGTCCCGCCACTCCGGCGTGCCGTACAGCAGGACCTGCCGCCCCGGCGCGAACGCCGTCTTCAGGTACGGCTGGTTCATCCACACCGCGCGAAACGTGCCCGCGTCGTCCCGCAGCAGCATCTCGAACAGCGAGAAGCCGCGGCGGCGGGTCTGCCGCAGCCCGGTGCTGACCACCCGGCCGCGGATCGCGGCGGCCTCGCCCGGCCGCAGCTCGCTGGAGCGGACGAGGCGGCTGCGATCCTCGTAGCGGAGGGGAAACCGGTGGAGGAGATCGTCCGAGGTACGCAGCCCCGCCCTTTCGAGCTCCGCCGCCCGGCGGGGGCCGACCCCCTTCAGGAAACGCAGCTCGGCGCGAAGACCCGAATCGGCGGACGGGGGCGGCTGCGCGTTCACCACTGACGGTCGCGACCGGCGCTCACTGCACGATGACGGCGAGGCCCGGCGACAGGCGCAGCTCGGTGATGCCGTAGGGCAGCGGAATCGGGGCGTCGAGGCGCGTCCCCGCCGGCTGGTCGGGCGTCCGCGTGAAGTACCGCACCAGCTCCTCCAGCACCTCGACGGGCACCGGAACGCCGCCCACGGTCACCGTCTCCACGTCGACCCGCGCCACCCCGCCCCCCGACCGGACCCGGCCGCTCGCGGTCACCGGGAGCTGCCCCCCCAGAAACTGGATGGGGTCGAAACCGGCGCGCTCGCGCGAATCGCGAATCGCGTCGAGGTCGATGACGGCCTCCGCCGACAGGCTGTCCTCACCGATGCGTACGGACGGGGCCCGGATGCCCACCGGCAGGTGCGGCACCGCCTGATGCCCGAGATAGGCGTTCACGTCAGGCTCGGGCAGCGGAGTCAGCCGAACCTCCGAGGACGGCTCGTCGGCGTTCCGCAGGATTTCGAGGAGCCTCCGCTCGAGCCGGGCGCCGGACTCCTCGGAGGTCGCTCCGACGGCCTGGACCGCCTCCCGCGCCCGCTCCGGTCCGCCCGGCACCTCCCCGCCCGTGGCGGCCGGTCCGCCGACGGCGAGCGCCAGGGCCGCCGTCCAGCCCACCCGTCGATTGCCCATGGATTGGAGTATATACCGATTTTTTCGCTTTTTCTTTGTATTCGTGTAAAGTTACCGTGTCGTTTCTGTTTCGTGCCCTTCACGGATCGGAGACGCCAGGAGCCGGCGCCGTTCCGCGCGGGCCCTGCTGGATTGGTCGGGCGCCGAACGGAGCCCTCGGGCGGCGTTTTGGCGGGCGAGGGAGGCCGCGTTGCAACCACTGACCAGACGGCAACGGGAGATTCTGGACTATCTCAAGGAGTTCATCGACGAACGCGGGTACGCCCCGAGCCTCGAGGAGATCGGGTCCCGGTTCGGCCTGTCGTCCCTCGCCACCGTCCACAAGCACCTGATGAACCTGCAGGAGAAGGGCTTCATTCGCCGAGCCTGGAACCGCAGCCGCTCGGTCGAGCTGGTGCAGACCCGGGCGGGAGGCCGCGCCGTCGACCTGCCGTTGCTGGGGTACGTCGCCGCCGGGGAGCCGATCGAGGCGGTGGTCAGCGCCGAGACGGTGACGGTGCCGGAAGACCTGGTGGGCGCGCGGGAAACCTACGCCCTGCGGGTCCGCGGCAGCTCCATGATCGACGAGCAGATCCGCGACGGCGACCTCGTCGTCGTCGAAGATCGCCAGGTCGCCCGGAACGGCAAGATGGTGGTCGCCCTGCTCGACGGGTCGGACGTCACCCTCAAGACGTTCTACCGCGAGAAGAACCGAATCCGGCTGCAACCCGCGAACGAAGCCCTCGCCCCGATCATCGCGAAGCCGGAGGCGGTGCGGGTGCAGGGTGTCGTCATCGGCGTGATCCGGCGATACTAGAGCCGGATCCGCCGGCCCGAGGCCGGCGGCCTCCGGCGGGGTCCGCGGCAATCCGGCTCGAACCACGACGCTCCGGAACGGCGGAGTCGACCCTCGGTCGCAAGGACTGGCAACCCATGGAAGAACGCAAGCAAATCAACTTCACGATCGTCCCGGACGACGCGTCCGACGAACCGCGCGTCTATTCGAACTTCTGCGCGATCTCCCACACGCCGTTCGACTTCACGCTGACGTTCTGCGAGGTTCTGCCGCCCACGGAGAAGGCGGTGCGCGAGGCGGCCGCGAACCACGTGCTCAAGGCGCCGGTCCGGTCGCGCATCGCAGTGCCCACGGCGGTCGTCCCGAACCTCATCAAGGCGCTGCAGGAACACCTCAAGGCGTGCTCCGAGGCGGGCGCCAAGCCGGACTGGAACAAGTCGGCGGTGCATTGAACCCCGCTGAACCGGGATGCCGATCGCGACTCGTCCGGCCACGCGGCCGCCTGCCCGCAGGCGACTCGCCCAGCACTTCCTCGAAACGGCGTGGGTATCGAAGCTCGTGGCGTGCATCCGGCCGGGGCCGGGAGAGCTGTTTCTCGAGATCGGCGCGGGGGCCGGACAGCTCACCCTGCCCCTCGCGGCGGCCGGGGCCGAGGTCGTCGCCATCGAGAAGGACCGCGCGCTCGCGGCCCGTCTTCGGGAGATCGCCCCCGCTTCGGTTCGCGTCGTCGCCGGCGACGTCCTCGACGAGGACCTCGCCCGCCTCGTGATCGAGGCGCGGACCGCCCGGTCGAGGGGGCCGGCCCGCGTGGCCGGCAACCTGCCCTACAACATCTCGACGCCCATCCTGCGCCGCCTGATGGACGCCCAGCACCGGCACGGCTGCTTCGCGGACGCCACGCTGATGCTGCAACGGGAGGTCGCGGACCGGGTCGTGGGCCGGCCGGGGTCGCGAGACTACGGCCCCCTCGCCATTCTCACCGGAACCGCCGCCCGCGCCGAGCGGGTGCTGACCCTGCCCCCGGGCGCGTTCCGGCCGCCGCCCCGCGTGCGCTCCGCGGTGGTCGCCCTGCGCTTTCGCCCGTCGCCCGCACCGGTCGCCGACCGCGAGCTGTTCGAGCGGCTGGTCCGGACGCTGTTCTCGCAGCGCCGCAAGACGGTGCTCAACGCCCTCGACCCGCTTGCCCGCGACATGTCTCCCCTGTCGGCGCGGGAGCTGCTCGAACGCGCGGGAGTCGCGCCGGATCGTCGTCCCGCCACGCTCGATCCGGCGGAGCTGGCCAGGCTCGCGGACATCCTGGCCGCCGCGTCCCGATGGAGCCCGGCCTTGCGGTGACGTCCGGAGTTCGCCGGCGCGCCGCTCCCGCGGCCGATGCGGCCAACGAGAAACATGGCTTCGACACCAGAATCCCTCCAGGCCGCCGAACCCGCGCTGGAGGTCGTGCCCTGCGGCGGCCTCGGCGAGTTCGGCATGAACATGATGCTCGTCACGTGGCGGGACACCGCCGTCCTCATCGACGCCGGGGCGATGTTCCCGGGGCCCGAGCTGCCCGGCGTCGACCTCGTCATCCCCGATCCCGGCCACCTCGAAGAGCGCGTGGGCAGGCTCTCGGCGGTGGTGTTGACCCACGGGCACGAAGACCACATCGGGGCCCTGCCCTACGTCTGGCCTCTCCTGGACGGACCGGTGTACGGCACGCCGCTGACCCTCGCCCTCGCCGGCCAGAAGCTGGCCGAGCACGGCTTCGACCCCGACGAGCGCTGCCGCCCGCTGGAGGCCGGCGGCACGGCCGGGATCGGCGAGGTCACCCTGGAGCTGATCCGGGTCACCCACAGCATGCCGGACTGCGTGGCGGTGGCCCTTCACACCCCGGCCGGCGTCATCGTGCACAGCGGCGACTTCAAGATCGACCAGACCCCCATCGACGGCCAGCCCCTCGACGTGCACCGCTTCGCGGAGCTCGGACGCGAGGGCGTGCTCGCCTTCTTCGGCGACAGCACCAACATCGAGCGGCCGGGGTTCACGGGGTCGGAGGTCGACGTCGTGCCCGGGCTCGAGGAGGTGTTCGCGAGCGCGAAGGGCCGGGTGGTGGTGACCGCGTTCGCCTCGAGCCTGCACCGGATCCGGATCCTCGCCGACCTCGCCGAGCAGTTCGACCGCAAGCTGGCGTTCGTGGGACGGAGCATCGTCCAGAACACCGACATCGCGACGCGGCTCGGCCACCTGCGGCTTCCCGCCGGGCTTCAGATTCGCGACTCCCGGATCGGCGACTACCCCGCCCGCAGGGTCGCGTGCGTGACCACCGGGTCGCAGGGCGAGCCGCTGGCCGCGCTGTCGCGCATCGCCATCGACGACCACCGCCACCTGCGGCTCGAGCCGGAGGACGTCGTGGTCTTCTCGGCCCGCGCGATTCCCGGCAACCAGCGGGCCATCGGGCGGGTGATGGACCACATCGCCCGCCGCGGGGCGGAAACGGTGCACAACGAGCGGAAGGCGGTGCACGTCTCCGGCCACGGAAGCGTCGAAGAGCTGAAATTGTTGCTTTCACTCGTCAAGCCGCGCTACTTCGTGCCGATACATGGGGAGTACAGGTATCTCGCGGAGCATGCGCGGGTCGCCGCGCGGGTCACGGGGGGAGAGACGACGGTGCTGCTGGCCGAAGACGGAGACGTCATTCGCCTCGCCCCGGGCGAGGGGCGCATCGCCGGCCGCGTCGCGGCCGGCCGCCTCCTCATCGACGGCACCCGCTCCGGCGAGGTCGGCAGCGAGGTCCTGCGGCATCGCCGGCATCTCGCCGCCGACGGCGTGGTCGTGCCGGTGATCGCCGTCGACCGGCAGGCCGGGCGGATCGAGGGCACGCCGGACGTCGTGACGCGCGGCGTCGTGCTCGACGACCGGACGAGCGTCGTGCTCGACACCGTGCCGGCGCGGCTGACCGAGGTCATCGGCGAGGCCGGCCCCGAGGAGAGATCCGACCGCGATCTGCTCGCCGAGCGGGTCCGCATCGAGCTGCAACGCCTGTTCCGCAAGCAGGCGGGCCGGCGCCCCCTCGTGCTGCCGGTCATCATGGAGGTCTGACGGGTGTCCCGATCCACGCTGTCACGCTGGTTGAGCGAGTTCTTCGGGGTGGGGCTGTTCGCCGCCGCGCTCTTCTCGCTCGTCGCCCTGGCCACCTACGATCCTGCCGATCCGGTCTGGTTCTTCAGCACCGACGGGCACGAGACGCCCGTGAACTTCGCGGGGCGCGTGGGCGCGTTCGTGGCCGAGCTGTCCTTTCAGCTCGTCGGATTCAGCGCCTACCTGTTTCCGCTCGTGCTCCTCGTGCTCGGCTGGCACTACTTCTGGTGCCGGCCCGTCGAGGGGCCGTACGTCCGCGCGGTGGGCCTGGGGCTGACGCTCGCCTGCACCTCGTCGTTCCTGACTCTCGCGTTCGCCGCCTTCGACACCGTCGAACGCCCGTTCCGGGCCGGCGGCTACCTCGGAGGATGGCTCTCGGGCCTGCTCGCCGAGTATCTCAATCGCACCGGCTCGATCATTCTCATCCTCACCGTGCTCTTCCTGGCCATCCTCCTCCTGACCCAGGTGTCGTTCGGCTACCTGCTGAGCCGCTCCCTGGCCGGCATCGGCCGGAGCGGGGCCGCCGTACGGAACGCCGCGCTCGCCGGCTGGGGCGACCGCCGGCGCGGGCGCGCGCGCCGGAACGCCGCCGCCCGACCCGACCTCGCCCGACTCGCGCCGGCCGTCGCCCCGGCCGCCGCGGAGAGGGCGGCCGCTCCGGCTCCGGGCCGGCCGGGGCGGGCCAGAACGCGCGTGCGCCGGAGCGCAACGTCCGCCGCCTCCGGAGCCGAGCGCGCGGCGCCAGCTCCCGCGGTCCGGACCGCGCGCCCCGACCCGACCCCGGCGCCGGCCCCCGAAACGGCGCCGGCGACGCCGACGACGCCGGGCCTGGACCCGACCCCGGCGCCCCCGCCGTCGTCCGACAGACGCCAGAAGGCCTTCGCGCTGCCTCCGCTGTCGCTGCTCGACCCCGTACGGGCCAAACAGCAGTTCGACGAGCGCGAGCTGCTGGACAACGCCCGGCTGCTGGAGAACAAGTGCCAGGAGTTCTCGGTCCGCGGAGCCGTCATCCAGATTCACCCGGGGCCGGTGGTGACGACCTACGAGTTCCAGCCGGACCCCGGCGTGAAGTACAGCCGGATCACGGGTCTCGCCGACGATCTCTGCCTCGCGATGCAGGCCGAGTCCATCCTGATAGAGCGGCTCGCGGGCCGTTCCACCGTCGGCATCCAGATACCCAACCGGGTGCGCGAACAGATCTCCCTGCGGCAGATGATCGAGTCACGCCCCTATCGCGAGAGCGAGTCCAAGCTGGCGCTGGCCCTGGGGCGGCGGATTCACGGCGAGCCCATCGCGGGGGACCTCGCGAAGATGCCCCATCTCCTCATCGCCGGCTCCACCGGCACCGGCAAGAGCGTGGCGATGAACGCGATGCTCACGAGCATCCTCTACAAGGCCACGCCCGACGACGTGCGGTTCATCCTGATCGACCCCAAGCGGCTCGAGCTCGGCATGTACAAGGACATCCCCCACCTGCTGACCCCGGTGGTGGTCGAGCCGAAGCTGGCCGCGAACGCCCTGCGCTGGGCCGTCCACGAGATGGAGGAACGCTACAAGCAGTTGGCGGCGGAAGGGGTGCGCAACCTGGAGCAGTACAACCGCAACGCGCGCGCACAACTGCAGGAGGCGGCGGGTCGGGACGGCGGAGCGCCTCCGGAGCCCGACGAGCTGCCGAAGCCGCTGCCGTACATCGTGCTCGCCATCGACGAGCTGGCGGACCTGATGATGCTCGCGGGCCGCGAGGTCGAAGAGTCGATCGCCCGTCTCGCCCAGATGGCGCGGGCCGTCGGCATCCACCTGATCCTGGCCACCCAGCGCCCGTCGGTCGACGTGATCACCGGCCTGATCAAGGCCAACCTGCCGTCGCGCATCTCGTTCCGCGTGTCGTCGAAGGTCGACTCCCGCACCATCCTCGACAGCAACGGGGCCGAGCAGCTCCTCGGCCGCGGCGACATGCTGTACCTGCCCCCGGCCTCGTCGCGCCTCGTGCGGGTGCACGGGCCGTACATCTCCGAGCAGGAGACGGCGCGCGTCTGCGGCTTCCTGCGCAAGCAGGGGGCCCCCGCCTACGACACGTCGATCACGGCCGAGGAGAAGCCGGCCGACGCGGACGTCCTCGAGAGGGACGACCTGTACGACGAGGCGGCGCGCCTCGTGGTGGCCGCGGGCCAGGCGTCCATCTCCCATCTCCAGCGCCGCCTCAAGATCGGATTCAGCCGCGCCGGCCGCCTCGTGGACATGATGGAGGCGGACGGGCTGGTGTCGGCGGGGACCGGCGGCAAGGCCCGCGAGGTGCTCGTCGGGTCGGACTACTTCGACCAGGTCGACATGCAGCTCCGTTGACGCGGGTGCGCCGCCCCGAGCCGAGGCCGCCGGCCGGGGTTCCCGTCGGCGCGTCACGCCCGCCGCCGGGCCCCGGGGACTCGAGGGGAACGCCGGCCGGCGGCCCCGCGTCAGGCGCGGTCCGGGCCGGCGGGCGCCCCGCCCCAGTCGGCCTCGAACGGCAGCGCGGCCAGGGTCCGCACGCCGACCCCGGTGGCTCCCTTGACGGACCAGGGCTTGCTCTCCTCCCGCCACGCGGTCCCGGCGATGTCGAGATGAGCCCAGGGCAGGTCGCCGCTGAAGGCCTTCAGGAACATCCCCGCCGTAATCGCTCCCGCGTCGCGCCCCCCGATGTTGGCGAGGTCTGCCGTCTCGCTCTTCAGTTGCTCGGCGTACTCGTCGAAGGCGGGCAGCGGCCACAGCCGCTCCCCCGCCCCGGCCGCCGTCGCCCGCACCGACTCGACCCACGCCGCCGGCGTCCCCACGAGGCCCGAGGCGTGGTGCCCCAGGGCGACGACGCACGCGCCGGTGAGGGTGGCGACGTCGACCAGGTGGGTCGCGCCGAGCCTCCGGGCGAGGACGAGCGCGTCGGCGAGGATGAGCCGGCCCTCGGCGTCGGTGTTCAGCACCTCCACCCGCTTCCCGTCCGCCGCGGTCAGCACGTCGCCGGGGCGGATGGCGCGCCCCCCCGGCATGTTCTCCACCGCCGGCACGATGCCGAGCACGCGCACGGGCGGTGCGAGCTCCCCGATCGCCCGCATGGCGCCGACGACGGCGGCCCCGCCCGACATGTCGTGCTTCATGAGGCCCATGCCTTCCGACGGCTTGATCGAGATGCCCCCGGTGTCGAAGGTCACGCCCTTGCCGATGAGCCCCAGCACCGGCGCGCCCGGGTCGCCGCCTCCCTCCGGCTCGTAGCGCATGACGATGACCCGGGGCGGCTCCACGCTGCCCTGGGCCACGCCCCGGACGAGCCCCATCCCCTGCGACGCGATGGCCTCTTCCGTGAGCACCTCCACGGAGGTCCGCGGGCCGCTCGCGAGATCGAGGGCCCGGTCGGCGAAGACCCGCGGGGTGAACAGGTTGGCGGGCTCGTTGGACAGCTCCCGCGCCAGGTTCGTGCACGCCGCGAGCAGGGCCCCCCGGCGGGCCGCCGCCTCCACGTCCGCGTCGGGCTCGCGGCCGAGGACGAGCTCCGCCGCGGCGAGCGGCAGGCTGTCGGGCTCGTCGGTCTTGAAACGAAGATCGCGGAACGCGCCGAGCGCCAGGCCTTCGACGACCGCCCGGGCCATCGCGGGGGTCTCGCCGTCGCGGCCGCAGGCGAAGGCGACCCGCCGGGCCTTGCGGCCGCGCGCGGCCAGCCCCGCGGCGCCGGCCACCGTCCGTGCCCGGTCCACGACCCAGGCGTCCCTCGGGCCCGCCCCCACCAGGAGCACGCGGCGGGTCCCCCAGGCGGCGTCGACGACATCCGTCAGGTACAGCTCGTGGAGCTTCCCCGTCAGCTCGCCGGAGGCCCGGGCCCGGCCGATGGCGGCAGCCGTCGCGGCATCGAGCTCGCGCAGATCGGCGTTCTCGTCGTCCTCGAAGAACGGGGCGCAGAGCAGATCGGCCCGGGAACGGCCCAGCGCGCCGGAGCGGCATTCCACGGGCAGGACATCGCTTGCCGTGTGCATCGGCGGATTATAGCGTGCGTCCGATGCCGGGAGACAGGCGACACCAGGCGACACCGAGGGCTTCGTTCCCGCGGCGCGGACTCCCGGCAGTGGCGGAGCGATGACCGTCGGCGTTACAATCGACCCATGCAAGGAACTCGCTCGCGCCAGCCGTTCGGCGGGATCCTCGTGGGCGCAGCGCTGCTCGCCCTCGCGCTCCCGGGCGCCGTGGCCGCCCAGGACGACGATGAGCGCCCGGAGCTCACCCTCCGGGCCCGCCCCAACGTGACGTTCGCCACGAACGCGATCTCCTTCACGGGCCTGTTGCGGCGCGGCGCGGACGACTACGAGGAGTTCTACTGCCTCAGCGCCGAGTGGGACTGGGACGACGGCACGGTGTCGGAGAGCGTCTTCGACTGCGAGCCCTACGAGCCGGGCGTGAGCGAGATCCGGCGCCGTTTCTCGCGACGGCACACCTACCAGTTTTCGGGCCGCTACGAGGTCCGGCTGAACCTCAAGCGGCGCGACGACGTGGTGGCCTCGGCCCGGGTCCGGGTCACCGTCCAGGGTGGCCGGTTTCCGGACTGACGGTCGTTCGCAGCTCCACCGGCTTGAGCCGGCCGCCGGCGAGGCGATAGCCCCGTACCAGCCCCAGGGCCGGCGAGGCGATCAGGTACACCAGCTCGCCGTCGTTGGCTTCCCGCGCATCGGTCTCAGAAGGTGATGGCGGCGATGCCGGGTGCGAATGATAGGCGCCGACCACGCGGAGACCGTTCCGGCGGGCGGTCCTGATGGCGGCGAAGTGGTCTGCCGGATCGATCAGGTAACGGGTGGGGCTCGACCGCAGGTTGCGGGCGGGCCACGCGCGCGACACGTGGGTCTCGTCCCCGAGGGTTGTCCCGATCAGCAGGCCGCAGCATTCGTCCGGCAGTGCTCGTCGCGCATGATCGAGCACGGCGTCCCACACCGCCCGGGTCATTCGGACCGCACCGCCGGCCGTCGAGCACGCTCCCTTGCTCGGGCGGTCCCGCACCGGGCTCGTCTCCTGGCCCGCCAGTCATCGCCTGACGGCTCCGCCTGGCGCCCAACCGACCCTGCGGGAGTCCGCGCCGTCCCGCCGCGCCGACTCCCGGGTCACTCCTGCCGCCGATCGCCGCGAAGCCGCGCCAACTGAGCCCGCCAGGTCGCCGCCGACTCGAAGACCCGATCGATCTCCGAGCCCTCGTCGAGCCCCGCGCGCAGCGCCTGCAGCTCGGCGACGAGCTCGTCGAGGGCCTCGCCCACGGCGTCGGCGTTCGAGCGGCAGATATCCCGCCAGATGGCCGGCGGGCTCGACGCGAGCCGGGTGGCGTCGAACAGCCCCCGCCCGGTCAGGGCCAGCCCGCGTTCCCCGGCCCGGTTGCCCACGACGTGCATGAGGGCGCTCGCCGCGAGCTGCGGCAGATGGCTGACGAACGCGAGGAGCCGGTCGTGCTCCTCCGGGTCGAGCACGTGGGGTTCGGCGCCCAGCGCGCGGACGAACTCGGAGAGCCGCTCGATCACGCCGGCCGCCACGTCGCCGTCCGGGGTGAACAGCCACGGCCGCTTGACG
Source organism: Vicinamibacterales bacterium (assembly GCA_965215105.1). Classification (GTDB taxonomy): domain Bacteria; phylum Acidobacteriota; class Vicinamibacteria; order Vicinamibacterales; family UBA8438; genus JAJEEA01. Next base: position 1,017,570 of record OZ244051.1, on the reverse strand, counting down.
AAGAGGTCGGGCCGGGCGTGCTCGATGCCGCTCCGAGGGGCGCCGCCGAGGGGATGCCCGCCGACGAAGGTGAACCGCGACGGCAGTTGGCGGGCCGCCTCGACCGTCGTCCGCTTGGTGCTCCCGACGTCGGTCACCACCGCGGGGGTGGCGACGTGGCGCTCGAGCTCGGCGAGGCGGTCGATGTTCTGCTCGACCGGCGCCGCGAGGACGACGAGGTCAGCCTCGGCCATCACCACGGGGTCGTCGGCGGCGACGTCGATGGCGTGGAGCACCATCGCCTTCTCGAGCACCTCCTTGCGGTCGACGCCGATGACGAGGCAGGCGGGCCAGTGCCGCCTCGCTGCGAGGGCGATCGAGCCGCCGATGAGCCCGAGGCCGACGATCGCCACTTTCTCGAACGGCGGCGGGCTCGTCGCCGCGGCCTGCGGCTGGATGACGGGCAGGGTCCTGGGTGCGTCGGTCAACGCGCTCCTCCCCCGCGGCGCGTCCCGGCCGGCGCCCTCACCGGTCCCCGTTCGGCGCGACGTGTCGCCACGAGCTCTACGTCCCCCACCCGCGCCAGGCGACCGGCTCGAGGCAGATGCTGCGCCCGATGGCCGGCGCGATGATCCGCAGCTCGGCCATGAGCCGGTCGAACTGCGTCGGGGATATCGACTGGGCGCCGTCGCTCATGGCATGGTCGGGGTCGGGATGGACCTCGATGATCAGGCCGTCGGCCCCCGCCGCGATGGCCGCCCTTGCCATCGGCGCGACCTTGTCGCGCAGGCCGGTGCCGTGGCTGGGGTCGGCGATGACGGGGAGGTGGCTGAGCTTGTGGACCACCGGGATCGCGGAGATGTCCATGGTGTTCCGGGTGTAGCTCTCGAAGGTCCGGATGCCCCGCTCGCACAGGATCACGTTCGCGTTGCCGCCCGACAGCACGTACTCCGCCGACAGCAGCCACTCCTCGATGGTGGCCGAGATGCCGCGCTTGAGGAGGACCGGGGTGGCGCTGCGCCCCAGCTCCCGCAGCAGGGTGTAGTTCTGCATGTTGCGGGCCCCGACCTGCAGGATGTCCGCGTACTTGGCCACGAGGTCGATCTGGCTGACGTCCATGACCTCGGAGACCACCTTCAGGCCCTCGGCGTCGGCGGCGTCGCGCATGAGCCGCAGCCCCTCCTCGCCCAACCCCTGGAAGCTGTAGGGCGAGCTGCGCGGCTTGAACGCGCCGCCCCGCAGCACCTTGGCTCCCGCCTTCCTGACGGCGGCTGCGGCGGCGGCAATCTGCTCCTCGGTCTCCACCGAGCACGGCCCGGCCATGACCACCACCTCGTCGCCGCCGACGCGGAAGCCGTCGAACGACACCGCGGTGTTCTCGGGCCGGAAGGTCCGGCTGGCGAGCTTGTAGGGCTCCGTGATCCGCAGCACTTCGTGCACGCCGTCCATCACCTCGATCAGCCGCGCGTCGAACGAGCGGTTGCCCCCCACCGCGCCCAGCACGCTGCGCAACTGGCCGGTCGACCGGTGCACGTCGAACTCGTTCTCCACCAGATGCGCGATGACCTCCTGAATCTGATCCTCGCTCGCGCGTTCTTCCATCACGACAACCATGGCTCCGCCCTTCCTCTCGTCCCGTCTCCGCCCGATCCGCCCGGGTCACCCGGATGAGCGCTCCAGGCGCCGGGCTTCGTCGATGATCCGCTCGAAGAGCCGCGTGATCGCGTCCCCGTCGAGCGGGCCGGCGTTCTCCGACCGCACGTGGTTCAGCACCTCGCGCTCGCGATGCGGCTGATAGACCTTGAGCCCCACCGTCTCCTTGAGCCGTCCGATCTCCTGCGCGCAGCTCGCCCGCTCGTTCAGCAGACTGACGAGACGGGCGTCGAGCTCGTCCATCCGGTTCCTGATCCTGGTGATCTCCCGTTCCACCGCCTCGATCCCGGGCGATGCGGATTGCCGCTCCTCGGTCATGCCGCGTCCGCGCCTCCCCCGGTGCCCCGGTCGCCCTTCAGCCAGCTCACGTACCGCTCGACCACGCTCCCCAGGCCGGCCGAGCCGGACTCCCGGGCGATGGTGTCCACGAGGGCGCTCCCCACCACCCCCGCGTCCGCGTACTCCCCCACCTCGCGGAAGTGCTCGGGACGGGAGAGCCCGAACCCGATCGCTACCGGCAACGCCGTCACCGCCCGGATGCGCTCCACGAGCCCCCGCACGCCGGACGCGACGTCGGCCCGCGCCCCGGTCACCCCCAGCCGGGAGATGCCGTAGAGAAATCCGCGTCCCAGCTCGGCCGCCCGCCGGATGCGATCGTCGGTCGTCGTCGGGCTCAGCAGGAAGATCGGGTCCATGCCCGCCCCGACGATGATCCGTCGGAGGCCGTCTGCCTCTTCTATCGGCAGATCCAGGACGAGCACGCCGTCGACGCCCGCCGCCGCGGCCCGGGCCGCGAACCGCTCCGCCCCGAATCGGAGGAGCGGGTTCGCGTAGGTGAACACCACTACCGCGGCCCCGACATCGCTCCGCACGCCCTCGATCAGATCCAGCGTTCCGGCGAGGGTCGTGCCCGACGCGAGGGCGCGCTCGGAGGCCCGCTGAATCACCGGTCCGTCCGCCAGGGGGTCGGAGAACGGCACGCCCACCTCGACGACGTCGGCCCCGGCCCGGTCGAGCGCGCGGAGGATGTCGCCCGAGCGCTCCAGATCGGGGTCGCCCGCGGTGACGTAGGTCACCAGGCCGGTCCGGCCGGCGGCCCGCAGGTCGGCGAAGCGGGCGGCGATGCGGGAGCTCATGCCCTCCGCTCCTGTCCCGCGGGCGCCCCGCCGTCCGTGACCGGCCCCGTGCCGTCGGCCGCCGGTCCGCCGCCGTCCGCCGCGGTTGCCGCCCCGAGCCCGTGGTCGCGGGCGATCTCGACGTCCTTGTCACCCCGGCCGGACAGGTTGACGAGCACGATGCCCCCCTGCCCGCACTCGGCCGCGACCTTCTCGGCGTGGGCCAGCGCGTGCGACGACTCGAGGGCGGGAATGATGCCCTCCAGTTGCGCGACCCGCTGAAAGGCCCGCAGCGCCTGAGCGTCCGACACCCAGGTGTACTCCGCCCGGCCCAGATCGCGCAGCCACGCGTGCTCGGGGCCGACCGCCGCGTAGTCGAGCCCGGCCGAGACCGAGTGGGTCGGCTCGATGTTGCCGTGGAGGTCCTGGAGGATGACGCTCCTCGTTCCCTGCAGGACGCCGACCGCGCCGGTGGCGAACCGGGCCGCGTGACGGCCCGCGACGATGGCCTCGCCGCCCGCCTCGACGCCGATCAACCGGACGCCGCGATCGTCGACGAAGCCGTCGAAGATGCCCAGCGCGTTGCTGCCCCCGCCCACGCAGGCGACGACCGCGGCCGGCAGGCGGCCCGTCAGCTCGAGGATCTGCCGCCGCGCCTCGTTGCCGATGACCGACTGGAACTCCCGCACCATCAGCGGGTAGGGATGGGGCCCGAGCACCGACCCGAGCAGGTAGTAGGTGTCGTAGACGTTGGTGACCCAGTCGCGCATCGCCTCGTTGATGGCGTCCTTCAGGGTCCGGCTCCCCGCGTCGACCCCGGTGACCCTGGCGCCGAGCAGCCGCATCCTCACCACGTTGAGGGCCTGGCGGGCCATGTCCTCGGCGCCCATGTAGACCTCGCACGAAAGCCCGAGGAGGGCGCACGCGGTGGCGGTGGCCACCCCGTGCTGCCCCGCGCCGGTCTCCGCCACCACCCGCCGCTTGCCCATCCGGACCGCGAGCAGGGCCTGCCCCAGCGCGTTGTTGATCTTGTGGGCGCCGGTGTGGGCGAGGTCCTCCCGCTTGAGGAAGATCCGGGCGCCGCCGATCTCCTCGGACCAACGCCGGGCCTCGCACATCGATGTCGGCCGGCCGACATAGCGGTCGAGGAGGGTGGCGAGCTCCTGCCGGAACCCGGGGTCCCCGCGCGCCGCGAAGTACGCCGCCTCCAGCTCCGCCACCGGCGCCACCAGGGTCTCGGGCACGAAGCGCCCGCCGTAGGCGCCGAAGTAGCCGCGTGCGTCGGGGTCCCGCCGCCCGAAGACCGCGCCGGCCGCGGCGGTGCTTTCCGTGGTCGTCATGACTCCTCCACGCCTCCCGCCGGGGGCGCCGCCGCGTCCACGGCGGCCAGGGCGGCGAAGAACGCCCGCAGGCGATCGGGGTCCTTCACCCCCGGCTCCGACTCGACCCCGGACGACACGTCCAGACCGTAGGGCGCCACCTGCCGCACCGCGTCGGCCACGTTCTCGGCCCGCAGCCCCCCCGACAGCATGAGCGGACGGCGCCGGGCGAGCCGCGCCGCCCGCGTCCAGTCGACCCGCCGGCCGGTGCCGCCCATCCGCACCGGGTCGAACGCGTCGACCAGTATCGTCGCCCCGGACCATACCGCGTCCGGGTCGTCGCCGACGCCGTCGCCGGACAGCCGCACCGCCTTGATGACGCGCCGGCGGCACGCCCGGCACGTCGCCGTCGATTCCCGTCCATGCAGTTGAACCGCGGCGAGCCCGACCTCGTCGGCGACCGCGTTCACCTCGTCGACGGGCTGATCCACGAACACCCCCACCCCGCCCACGTGGGGCGGCAGCCGGCCGAGGATGGCGGCGGCGGCGGCCGGCTCCACGAACCGGGGGCTGCGGGGCCAGAAGATGAACCCGACCCACGCCGCGCCGAGCCGCGCCGCGAGGTCCGCGTCCTCGGGCCGCGTGATTCCGCAGATCTTCACCGGCACCGTCATCGGACGTCCCCCGCCCGCATCTCGGCCTCCCGCAGGGCCATGGGCGGCTCCTCGCCGACGTGCTCTCGACCCGCGGCCGGCGCCCCCGCCAGCAGGTCGCGCAGAGCGGCGCCGGGGTCGGGAGCGGTCATGAAGGTCTCGCCGATCAGGAACGCCCGATAGCCGGCCGCGCCCAGCCGCGCGAGATCGGCGCTCGTCCGCAGGCCGCTCTCGGCCACCGCGATCGCGCCCGCCGGCATCCGCCCGGCGAGCCGGTGCGACGCCTCGACGTCGACGGCGAGGGTCCGCAGGTTGCGGTTGTTCACGCCGACCACGGTCGCCCCCGCCCGCGCCGCCCGGTCGAGCTCGTCCCCGTCGTGGACCTCGACGAGGACCCCGAGGCCCAGCTCTGCCGCCCGGGCGTGCAGCGCGCCGAGGCCGGCGTCGTCGAGGGCGGCCGCGATCAGCAGCACCGCGTCGGCGCCGGCCGCCGCCGCCTCCAGCAGTTGATAGGGGGTGACGATGAAGTCCTTGCGAAGCACCGGAATGTCGACGGCGGCCCGCACCGCACGCAGGTGGTCGAGCGAGCCGTCGAAGAACGTCGGCTCCGTCAGCACGGAGACCGCCGCCGCCCCGTTCCGTTCGTAGGCGGCGGCGATCGCCTCGGGCCGGTAGTCGCGGCGCAGGATGCCCCGCGACGGCGACCGGCGCTTGCACTCCGCGATCACGTTGGGGCCGCCGGCGGCGGACAGGGCCGCCTCGAACCGCGCCCTCCCGTCGAGACCGGCGGGAACCCGCGACGCCAGGACCGTCTCCGGCACGACCTGCCGGCGGTCGCGCACCGCCTGCCGGGTGGCGGCGACGATGGTCGCCAGCAGGTCCGGCCCGGGGTCGGCGTGCAGAGTGACCATCATGAATCGCGGCCCCGGCGGTCGCGCACCGCCCCTGTCGCCGCGGCGGCCATCGCCGCGCACCTCTTGCCGGAATCGGGGCGCGGAGGGGACTTCATGCCTCCCCCGCTTCCGCCGTGGTCGCCGCCGCCAGCCGGTCCAGCGTCGCCCGGGCCCGCCCGTCGTCGATGGCGGCGCCGGCCGTCGCGACGCCGGCCCGCAGATCGGCGGCCCGCCCGGTGATGAACAGCCCCGCCGCCGCGTTGGCCAGCACCATGTCCCGCGGGGGACCCGGGCGGCCCGCCAGCACGTCGCGGGCGATGGCGGTGTTGTCGTCCGGCGACTCGGCCCGGATGTCGTCGATGCGGGCCACCGGCAGCCCGAAGTCGTCGGGATGCAGGAAGAAGCTGCGGACGATGCCGTCGCGGCACTCCGACACCTTGGTGTGGCCGGTGGTGGAGATCTCGTCGAGCCCGTCGGCGCCGTGCGCCACCCACGCCCGTTCCGTCCCGAGGTCGGCGAGGGCCCGGGCGAGCAGGTCGGTGTGGTCGGGTCGCGACACGCCGACGAGCTGCCGCGCGACGCCGGCGGGGTTCGTCAGGGGGCCGAGCAGGTTGAAGACGGTGCGCACGCCCAGCTCGCGCCGGGTGGGGGCGGCGTGCCGCATCGAGGGATGGAACGTGGGGGCGAACAGGAACGCGATGCCGCAGGTGTCGAGGCAGCGCTCGACGACCGGAGGGGGCGCGTCGACCGCGACCCCCAGGGCGGCGAAGAGGTCGGCGCTGCCGCAGCGGCTCGAGACGGCGCGGTTGCCGTGCTTGGCGACGGTCACCCCGCACGCGGCGAGGACGAGGGCGGCGAGCGACGAGACGTTGAACGTCGACGCCCGGTCGCCGCCGGTGCCGCAGGTGTCGAACCGAGGCCGCTCGCCGGCCGGCAGCGGCACCGCGTTGGCGCGCATCGTCCTCGCCAGCCCCACGACCTCGGACGGCCGCTCCCCCTTCATCGACAGCGCGACAAGCAGCCCCGCGATCTGGGCGGGGGCGGCGCGCCCCGCCATGATCTCCTGCATGGCGCCCGCCGCCTCGTCGACGCTCAGGTCCTGCCGGCGGTGCAGCCTCTCGATCAGGTCGGCGAACACGTCAGCTCTCCAGGAAGTTGCGCAGAATCCGGTGGCCGACCCCCGTCAGCACCGACTCGGGATGGAACTGCACGCCGTGGACGGGCCGGTCGCGGTGGCGCAGGGCCATGATGGTGCCGTCGTCGGCAGTGCGGGCCGCGACCTCGAGCTCGGGCGGACACGTGTCCGCGGCCACCGCCAGCGAGTGGTAGCGGCCCGCCTCGAAGGGGCCCTCGATGCCCGCGAAGACGCCCCGGCCGTCGTGCTCGACCGTCGAGCGCTTCCCGTGCACGAGGGTCGGCGCCGACGCTATCGCGGCCCCGAACGCGAGCCCGATGGCCTGGTGCCCGAGACAGACCCCGAGAATCGGCACATCCGCCCCGAAGCGGCGAATCGCATCCACCGTCACGCCGGCGTGCTCGGGGCGCCCCGGCCCCGGCGAGATGACGATGCGATCCGGCCCGAGCGCCGCGATGCCGTCGACCGTCACCTCGTCGTTGCGCCGAACCGTCAGGGTCGCGCCCAGCTCGCCCAGATACTGGACGAGGTTGTAGGTGAACGAGTCGTAGTTGTCGATGACCAGCACCATGGTCTCAGCCTCGAATTCGTCTCCTCGGCTCCGCCAGCCGCCCGGTCGACCGGCCGGAAGCGCCCTCCACGGCGCGGGCGTCCGGCCCACCCATCGTCGTCCGGCCGCCCGCCGGACGCCCAACCACCCTCTACCACCCTCCCAGGGAGTCCGGGCCGTTCTACGGCACCGGCCTCTACACCATCTCCAGGGCCCGCAGCAGGGCCGACGCCTTGTCCCGGGTCTCGTCGTACTCGGCCGCCGGGTCCGAGTCGGCGACGATGCCCGCCCCCGCCTGCACGCGGGCCCGGCCGTCGCGCATCGTGATGGTCCGGATGGTGATGCAGCAGTCGAGGTTGCCCGCGAAGTCGACGTAGCCGATGGCCCCCGCGTAGATGCCCCGGCGGGTCGGCTCGAGGTCCGAGATGATCTCCATCGCGCGGATCTTCGGGGCCCCCGACACGGTGCCGGCGGGGAAGCACGCGGCGAGGGCGTCGAGCCGGTCCCGGTCGTCGCGCAGCTGCCCCTCGACCCGCGACACCAGGTGCATGACGTGCGAGTAGCGCTCGAGCGCCATGAACTGCGCCACCTGCACCGTCCCGTAGTCCGACACCCGCCCGATGTCGTTCCGGCCGAGGTCGACGAGCATGACGTGCTCGGCCTTCTCCTTCTCGTTCTGCTTCAGCTCCTCGGCCAGCCGGCGGTCCTCGGCGTCGTCCCGGCCGCGGGGACGCGTGCCGGCGATGGGATGGGTGATGACCTGCCGCCCCTCCACCCGCACCAGCATCTCCGGCGACGAGCCGACGATGGACAGCCCGCCCATGCGGATGAAGTACATGTACGGCGAGGGGTTCACGTGGCGCAGGGCCCGGTACACGCTGAACGGGTCGGCGTCCACCGCGGCCTCGAACCGCTGCGACAGCACCACCTGGAAGATGTCGCCGGCCGCGATGTGGTCCTTCGCGGTCCTCACCGCCGCCTCGAACGCCTCCCGACTGGTGTTCGAGCTCACCTCGCGCGGGCCCGACGCGGTCACCGCGGGCTCGGACAGGCTGCGCTGGAGCTCGCGCTCGAGGAAGTGGATGCGGGCGCACGCGAAACGGTAGGCGGCGTCGAGGTCCGCCCCGGGGTCGACGCGGGCGTTGGCGATGACGAGTATCCGGTGCTTGACGTGGTCGAACGCGAGGATCGTGTCGAACACCATGAAGGCGGCCTGATCGTCGCCGGTCGCGGGGGCGTCGCGCCGCTCCCACACCGGCCCGAGCCCCGGCTCGAACCACTGGGCGGCCTCGTAGCCGAGGAAGCCGACGGCGCCGCCGGTGAACCGCGGCATGCCCGGCACGACGGGGGCCCGGTAGTCGCTCATCACCCGGCGCAGCCGGTCGAGGAACGGGGTCGGGTCGGTGGTGGTGACGCCGCCCTCCTCGACGATCGTCCGCCCGTCCCGAGCCCGCAGCACGAGGAACGGGTCCTTGCCGAGGAACGAGTAGCGGGCGACCTGCTCGCCCCCCTCCACGCTCTCGAACAGGAACGCGTAGTCGGCGTGCTCGGCCACCTTGAGGAACGCCGACAGGGGCGTGAGGAGGTCAGCCAGGATCTCCTTGCAGACCGGCACGAACGTGCCGCGATCCGCCAGGTCCCGAAACGTCTCTAACGAGGTGATGCTCATGCCGGCGCTTCCTGCGCGGTCTCCTCCCGCGACGGCGGCCGCTCCCTGGCGGCCAGGGCCTCCCGCGCCGCCCGCAGGAACAGGCCGGGGGACGGGCGCGTCCCCAGCCACCACTCGAACTGCCGCACCGCCTGGGCCGCGAGCATGTCGAGGCCGCCGATGGTGCGGCAGCCCGCCGCCTCGGCCTCGCGCAGCAGCCGGGTCCGGGCGGGGTTGTAGACGAGGTCGTAGACGGTGGCGCCGCCCGCCAGCGCCTCCCCCGGCACCGGCGTGTCGTCGACGCGGGGCGCGGTGCCGACGGGCGTCGTGTTCACCAGCAGGTCCCACGACCCGGGCGGGGGCGGGAAGGGGACGGCCGAGCCGCCGGCGAGGGCCGCGACCTCGGCCGCGCGTTCGGGACGGCGGGCGCACACCGTCACCGCGCCCCCCGCGCCGGCCAGGCCCACCGCCGCCGCCCGCGCCGCGCCCCCGGCCCCGAGCACGCAGCAGCGGAGACCGCCGACCCCGCCCAGCGCCTCGAGCGGCGCGAGCAGGCCGGCCACGTCGGTGTTCAACCCCCGCCACCCGCCGTCGCCGGCGCGCAGGGTGTTGATGGCGCCGGTCCGCCGGCCCACCGGGTCGACGTCGACGACGTGGCCCAGGATCGACTCCTTGAAGGGCGCGGTGACGCTGAGCCCCTTCACGCCGAGCGCCTCGACCAGCCCCATCAGGTCGCCCGCGTCGGTGGCCTCGAACGGCACGTAGATAGCGTCGAGCCCGGCCTCGGCGAAGCCGGCATTGTGCATGACCGGGGACAGGGAGTGCGCGATCGGGACGCCGGCGACCCCGTAGATCACGGTGGACGCCGAGACGCGATGGCAGCGGTAGCGCCCGATCATGTCGGACAGGGGGACCTGGCCGGGGGCCACCCCGTCGCCGGCGTACGTCCAGGCCGACCCGAAGCGCCCCGGCAGGAGGCGGGTCGGCACGCCGATCGGCCCCATCCCCACCAGCACCGCCGCCTCGCCCCGCGCGCTGTGCCCGAGCCGGTGCAGCCGCACGACGTCGGCGGCCGAGCGGCTGCGGACCGCGATCTTGACGACCTCGGCCCCGGTGGCCCGCATCGCCCGGTACCACGACTCCAGGTCGTCGGGGGTGGCCTCGAAGTCGTGCGCCGACAGCACCACGTTCCGGCCCCGCCGCTCCGCGACGAGCCTCTCGAACCCCCCGCGCCACTCCAGGTCCACCCACTCGGCGCCGAGCTCGAACGCCCGGGCGAGGATGCGCCGCCGCTCCTCCTCCGACCCCGCGAACCGGCCGCCCTCCCGGACCGGCCGGCACGTGACGACGACCGGGACGGACCGGCCGGCGAGGGCGCCGTCGACGTCGAGGTCCCCCACCCCGTCGAGCCGCAGCTCGACCAGATCGGCGCCGCGCGCCGCGTCCCGCGCGGCCCGCAAGCCGGCGGTGGTCGCGGCGGTCACGGTGGCGCACAGTCGAGCCCGGGTCATCGGGAAGTCCTCACACAAAAAAAGCCTCTCCAACCGGGGGCCGGAGAGGCTGTCGCGTTCTGCTGTGGCTTGTGGTCAGGCGGGCAGACGCACCTCTCCGGGCCGGGTAAACCAGTAACCCCACCAAGCGCGCGATCCGCCGCCGCATGCCGGAACGAGGCCGTGCCGCCGCGCAATAGTCTGCTCTTCGAACACCTGAGGCACCATGTCACCGCCCCGCCGCCCCCACACCGGGCGCGTCACGTCGTCCGGGTCCAGCACCGGCGAGACGCCGACCCTCACGGCTGCCGCTTCATGACCGCATCCTGAAGCACGTCCACGCGGTCAGTCAGGCGGTCGACCTTGCCGTTCACCAGGATGATCGCGACCGTGTTGACCAGCCCGGTCACGCCCCCGACGACCGCCGCGATCAGCGTTGCGATCTCCACTCCAATTCCCGCGCAAGATCCTATCACAAGGGATCACACCGCTCGGACGACGGCCGGGACTGCAGTGGGCCGGCCCGACCACGGTTGGATGGAACTGCCCGTTCCGGAACGCCTGGCAACCCGTGGCAAGAGTCCCCGCTGCATTCGAGCGGCGATGCATCCCGCCACTCCCGGCGCAACGCGGGCTTCACCACGGGCTGCCGGGCCGCGATCTTCGGCGGTCGGCGGCGTCGCCGCCGGACCCTTCTGCTTGACCCGTCAGCACTTCCTTCGCTATAAGGGTCTCGTTCCGGCGCACCTCCGGCCATCTTCCATGAATCCGAACAGGCCGCTCCTGGCTCTCGCCCTCACGGCCGGCTGCTTCCTCGCGGTGCTGCCCGCGGCCACCGTCACCATGCCGGTGGACGAGGTGCGGGCGGGCATGCGGGGCACGGGCCTCACCGTCTTCGACGGCGCGAAGCGGAGCGAGTTCACGGCCGAGATCATCGGCGTGCTAGAGAACTCGTTCGGGCCCCGCCGCAACCTCGTCCTGGCCCGCCTCGACGGGGGGCCGCTGGCCGCGAGCGGGGTGATCCAGGGCATGAGCGGCAGCCCCGTATACATCGACGGGCGGCTCGTCGGCGCCGTCTCCTACGCCCTGGGCTCGTTCCCCAGGGAGACCATCGCCGGCATCACGCCGATCGACGAGATGCTTCGCGACGACACGCCGGGGCCGCCCCGGACCGCGCGCGCCGCCCCCGAGCTGACCCTCCCGCTGGCCGCCGACAGCCTGACGCGCCTGCTGTCCACCCGCCTCGCGCGGCCCGAGCCGTTCGCGGCGCGACCCGGCGACGTCGACGCGGTGGGGCTGCCGGCCGACGCGGGGGCCTCCTACGGGGTCCGCCTGCGCCCCATCGCCACGCCCCTCACCCTGAGCGGCTTCACGCCGGCCGCGTTCGACCGCATCGCGGCGATGTTCGGCCCCGCCGGCCTCGCCCCGGTCGTGGGCGGGACCGTGGCGGGGGGGACGGCGGCGCAGTCCGACGCACCGCTCCAGGCCGGCGACGCGGTGGGCGTGAGCCTGATGCAGGGCGACCTGTCGATGGCGGGTACGGGCACCGTCACCCTCGTGGAGGGCGACCGGGTGTACGCGTTCGGGCACCCCTTCTACAACCTCGGCGCGTCGCGCTTCCCGATGACCCGCGCCTGGGTGCACACGGTGCTGCCCAGCCAGTTGATCTCGTCGCGCATCGCCACCGTCGGCGAGACCCTCGGCACCATCGACCAGGACCGCTCGAGCGGCATCGCCGGCAGCCTGGGCCCCGGCCCGCGGCTCGTGCCCGTCCGCATCACCCTCGACGCGCCGGAGCGGCAACGGACGGACACCTTCGAGTTCGAGGTCGTCGACGACGCGATCTTCACGCCGCTGCTCGCCTACAACGCCATGCTCAACACCCTGTTCTCGCACAACCGCCAGGTGGGGGCGGCGACCTACGCGGTGCGGGGAGAGGTGACCCTGGCCGGCCTTCCGGCCGCCCGGTTCGAGGAGACCTTCGCGGGCAACGCCGCCACCGTGCTCGCCTCGGCCTACGTGGCGGGGCCGCTGATGGCGCTCGTCGACAACGGGCTCGAGCCGGTGACGATCGAGCGGGTGGACGTGTCGGTCACCGCCCGCGACGGCACGCGGACGGCCGAGCTGGAGCGCGTCTGGCTCGACGACCCGCGCCCGCGGCCGGGACGGACGGCGCCCCTGCGCCTCGCCATCCGCGCCCGCGACGGCGAGGTCGAGGTCCGGACGGTGATGGTCGACCTGCCGTCGGCGGCGCGCGGCCGCGTCCGGCTCCTGGTGGCCGACGGCGCGACCCTCGCGCGCGAGGAGCGGCAGCAGGCGGGACTGGCCGCGCGCCCCACGAGCCTCCGGCACCTCGTCGACGCCCTGAACACGGCGCGGCGCAACGACCGCTTCTACGTGCAGCTTCGGCGCGGCGACGCCGGGGCGGTCGTCAACGGCCGCCGGCTGCCCTCGCTCCCCCGCTCGGTGCTCGACGTGCTGGGGGCCGACCGCGCCGGCGCCGGCCTCGCCCGCATGAGCAGCGCCGCCCTGCGCGAGTGGGAGGTGCCCCTGGACCGCGTCGTCTCCGGCGCCCGCGTCCTCGACCTGGACCTGGGCTCCTGATGAAACGCTGCATTCTCCCGATCGCGCTCGTCGCCGCCGCCGCCACCCTGACGGGGTCGTCGCCGGTCTTCTGGCAGGTGTCGACGCAGGCCGAGCTCCTGCGCGGCGAGGTCGACGCCCTGTCCGTCGACGACGAGGGCCGCCTGCGGCTGGGCCCCGCCACCGACACCGTGCTCGAGACCCCCGAGCCGGCGCTGTGGTCGCTCGCGCGCGCGGCCGACGGCGCCCTGTGGATGGGGAGCGGGACCGACGGGCGCCTCTACCGGCTGGGGGCCGACGGAACCGGCACCGTCGTCCTCGACGCCGACGAGCTCGACGTTCACGCCCTCGCGGCCGACCGCGAGGGCGGCGTCTACGCGGGCACCTCGCCGGGGGGCCGGGTGTACCGCGTCACCGCCGCCGGCGAGGCGACGGTGGTGTTCGACCCCGAGGAGACCTACGTCTGGGCCCTCGCCCTCGACGGCGACGGCGTCCTGTACGTGGCCACCGGCAACCCCGCCCGCGTCTACCGCGTGCCGGCCGGCGGCAGCCCCGCCCTGCTCTACGCCAGCGACGCCGCCCACGTCCTCTCGCTCGCGGTGGCCGGCGACGGCACGCTGCTGGCGGGCACGGAATCGCCCGGCCAGGTGCTGCGCATCGACCCGACGGGACGGGCGTTCGTGCTGCTCGACTCGTCCTACGAGGAGATCCGCTCGCTGCGGCCCCAGCCCGACGGGTCGCTGCTCGCGGTGGCGGTGAGCGGCCAGCCGGCGCCGGGCGCGGCGGCGACGCCGGCTCCCGCCCCGGCCGCGGCGGCGGCCCCGGTGCCGACGGTCTCGGTGACCACCAGCGTCTCCGCGGTCGTGGTCGGGAGCACCGCGACGCCCACGACGACGCCGGCCCCGACCACGTCGTCCACGAGCGCCGGCGAGAAGGGCGCCGTGTACCACGTCACCGCCGACGGGCTGTCGGACCGGCTGTGGCGGTCGAGCCTCGACACGCCGTTCGACGCCGCGTTCGACGACCGGGGGGCGCTGGTCGTGGGCACGGGACCGAACGGCAAGCTCTATCGCGTGTCGGGCGACCCGCCCCGGACGGTCCTCTCGGGACAGGCCCCGGCCCCGCAGGTGACCCGGCTGCTGCCCGCGACCGACGGGTCGCTGTGGTACGCCACCGCCAACCCCGGCAAGGTCCTGCGCATGGCGGGCCGCCTCGCCGCCCGCGGGACCTACCAGTCGGAGGTGCACGACGCGGGGGCGGCGGCCCGCTGGGGCTCGATCCGCTGGCGCGGGCTGACGCCGCCGGGCAGCCGCGTCGAGCTCGCGAGCCGGTCGGGCAACACCGCGATTCCCAACGACACGTGGAGCGCGTGGTCTGACGCCTACACCGAGGCGTCGGGCTCGCCCATCGCCAGCCCCAACGCGCGCTACCTGCAGTGGCGGGCGACCCTCCACGCCGGGGGCGACGCCTCGCCGGTGCTGACCGCGGTGACCGCCGCGTACCTGCCGCGGAACCTGCGGCCCGAGGTCACCCGGTTGACGGTGCACCCGCCGGGGACCGTCTTCCAGCAGTCGCTCAGCACCGGCGATCCCCCCATCGCCGGCCTCGACGAGCCGCCGTCCTCCACGCCCGCCACCACCGTGGGCCGCGAGAGCTACCGCAAGGGCATCCAGACCTTCCGCTGGCAGGCGAGCGACGAGAACCGCGACCCGCTCGAGTTCTCGGTGTCCTACCAGCGGGACGGCGACAGCGCCTGGCACGTCCTGCGCACGGGGCTGCGGGCGACGGTGTTCGCGTGGGACACCACGACGATCCCCGACGGCGCCTACCGGGTGCGCATCTCGGCATCCGACGCCGCGGGGAACGCGCCCGGGGCGGCGCTGGTCGGCGAGCGCGACAGCGCCGTCTTCGACGTCGACAACGCCCCGCCCCGCATCGAGGTGGGGGCGCGGCGGCGCGAGGGTGGCCGGATCGTCCTGCCGTTCACCGTGCGCGACGCGCAGTCGCCGGTGCAGCGGGTCGAGATCGCGGCCGGCAACGACGACTGGCGGGTCGTCTACCCCCTCGACGGGGTGCCCGACGGGCTCGTGGAACGCTTCGAGGTGGTGCTCGACGGGGCCGGCGCCGGGCCGGTCGTCATCCGGGCCACCGACGCCCTCCGGAACACCGTGAGCGTGTTCGGGGGGTGACCACGGCACGCCCGAGGCGATGGACGCCGTCCCCCGCCCTGTTCCCCACGGCCCACGCATGCTGAACGGACTCATCGTCTTCGCGGCGCTCGCGTCGGTGCTCCTGGCCGCGCTGACCGGCCAGATGCAGGCCCTGACCGACGCCATCGTGTCGTCGGCCCGCGGGGCGGTCGACCTCGCCATCGGGCTCATCGGCCTGATGGCGTTCTTCCTCGGGCTGATGCGGGTCATCGAGGACGCGGGCGCCCTGCGCCACGTCGCGCGGCTCGTCGGGCCGGTCATGCAGCGGCTCTTCCCGGGGGTGCCCGTGCACAGCCCCGCGATGAGCGCCATGATCCTCAACATCGCCGCCAACATGCTGGGGCTCGCTAACGCCGCCACCCCGTTCGGCATCAAGGCGATGGAGGAGCTCGACAAGCTGAACGGCGAGCGCGGCACCGCGACCAACGCGATGGTCCTGTTCCTCGCCATCAACACGTCGGCCCTCGCCATCCTCCCGTCGGGGGTGGTGTCGATGCGGGCGTCGGTGGGGTCCGAGGACGCCGTCGGCATCTTCTTCCCGACGTGGTTCGCCAGCGGCTGCGCCACCATCGTCGGGGTGACGGCGGCCGTCCTGCTGAGCCGGCTGGCGGTCTACCGGCGCACCGAGCCGGCCCTGGCGCGGGAAGCGCCCCCGGACGCCGCCCCGGACGGCGACGCCGCCGCGGACGCCGCCGCCGGCCACGACGCCCCCGAGGCCCTCGAGCCGCTGCCCGGCCGGCGCTGGATCGGGCGGCTGTTCTGGCTCGCCCTCGCCGTCCTCCTCGGCCGCTTCGTCTGGCAGCACCGGGCGGACCCGCCGTTCGAGCTCTTCAGCGCCATCACGTCGGCGTGGATGCTGCCGCTGGTGGTGTCGTTCCTCGTCGTGTTCGGCTGGACGCGCGGGGTCCGCGTCTACGACTCGCTGGTGACCGGCGCCCGGCAGGGCTTCGAGGTGGCGGTGCGCATCATCCCCTACCTGATCGCCATTCTCGTGGTGGTGGGGATGTTCCGGGCCTCGGGCGGCATCGACCTCATCACGGCGACGCTGTCGCCGTTCACGACGCTCATCGGCCTGCCGGCCGAGGCGCTGCCGATGGCCATCCTGCGGCCGCTCACCGGCAGCGGGGCCTATGCGGTGATGGCCGAGATCATGACCGCGGAGGGCCCCGACTCGCTCGTCGGGTACATGGTCAGCACCTTCCAGGGGAGCACCGAGACGACGTTCTACACGCTGGCGGTGTACTACGGGGCGGTGGGCATCCGCCGCACCCGCCACACGGTGCCCGCGTGCCTGCTCGCCGACACCGCGGGCATCCTCGCGGCGGTGTTCATCGTCAACCTGATGTTCGGATAGAAGTCCCTGGCGCGGGCGGCGCCGTTTGCAGGCCGAGTCGCCCTTCAAGCCGCCGATCATCGCGCCTTGACACAGAGGGATGCGGCAGCCGGGCAATTCCCGGTTCCCCTCCTCGCGCCTCCCGACGGTGACGGTGGTGGTCTCGCACGGTCCGACCACCGCTGCACAGCCGGAGGATCGATCCGGACCATCCGGACGGCGGGAGGCCGGGCTATACTGGCATGCATGGCTTCGCAAGCGGCCGAGCGGCTCGATCCGGAATCGTTGGTGGCGCGGATCATCGCCGAGCTCGAGGCGAATCCGGCCGCCCAGCAGATGCTCCTGCGCGCCATGCTGACCGGCGAGTTCCTGGGGATGCCGGTGCGGCTGAACGCCATCGAGCGCGACGTCGCCGAGATCAAGCGCCGGGTCACCACCCTGGAGCAGGACGTCGCCGAGATCAAGATCGACATGGCGGCCGTCAAGATCGACGTGGCGGCCCTCAAGGGAGACAGCCTCGAAGTCAGGATGCACAAGCGGATCCGTCCCTTCCTCAGCCAGAAGCTCGGCCTGCGCCGGCCGGACATCGTTCACGGCGCCGTGACGCACACGGACCGCGAGCTGCAGGAAGCGGTGTACGAGGCGGTCGACGCGGACCGCATCACGGTCCGGCAGGAAGTGCGCGTCTTCGCGACCGACCTCATCCTGCGGGCGCAGCGTCAGAACGGCCGCACCACGGTGTGGGTCGCCGTCGAGGCGTCCAACACCCTCGACGGGCGCGACGTCGAACGCGCGCGCGAGTCGGCGGACGCGCTTCAGGCGGTCTTCGGGGAAGAAGCGGCGGCCGCCGTCATGGGACATGTGATCCGTGGCGAGCACCGGGAGCTCGCCGACGCGAGCGGGGTCGAGGTGTTCATCGTCGACCCGAACCACTGAGCGTGCAGAGGCCAAGAGGGTACGTCTTGCCCGGGTCAGAGACTCCCCAGCGGCATCACGGCCAGGAGCGCCCCGCGGAGGCGCCCCTGGCTCTGCCCGAGTGCCCCCATGGGCGCCACGTGAGCAGGAACCAGACGCAGCGTGGCCGCTCCACCACTTGAACTGCATCCAGTTCCTCAACCCGCGCGGTCCCCGATCCCCGACCGTACCGGTCGTTCCCCAGCAATACCCATAGCAGCGCAGCCGCCGCCAAAATGACGACTACTGAAGACACGCTCTCAAGGACCTCGTCGAATCGCCTCGCCATGCTACCTCCTACTTGCAGACCTCTCACACCAACCGCAGCGCGATAACCCCCATTCGTCGATCATCGCAGACAGAAGCAGAGAAACCAGCAAGAAGCAAACCACACCCGCACTAGCTAGGCGTGCATCGGGCGTCGACTGCAGCGATGACCTGCCAAAGATCCAGTCGCCGCCGTTCACCGCCAATATTCCGCTGCTCCCCTTCACTCCAAACCGAGAACCTCAGTGGGGTCAACGCGAGTCGCATGGCGGCCGGGAAGCCAGCTGGCCACGATGGCCACAGCGAAGAGTACGAGTGGCGCTGCTACGAACGCAACAGGATCGTCCGTGGTGACATCAAAAAGAAAACCTTCGAGCCTCTTGCAAAAAGGGTGTTCGGCCGAGTTTCTGCCTGGGGCGACGGGTGCGTGAGGGTCAGTGGACTGGAAGCAGCGTTCGCAGGATGGCGGTGACCGCCACCGGCGCCGGGGAGCCGGAGACGCAGGGGTTCATGGAGCCTGTCTGCCTGTGATGAGGGCAAGCACCTGCGAAGAGACGCGGCGCATTTCCTTCACGAGCCGTTCCAGTTCACGATTGTTCTCGATCCACTCCCGGTAGATACCGAGTTCTTCTTCGGTGAGCTTCAAGCCGACGGTCTTTCCGTGCGCTTTGCGTGTCCAGTAGTGGTAGGGGCCGTGACGCGCCTCCGGGTCGATGTGGCAGCGACAGGCGGGCCTCCCACACGTCATTCGGCGGGTGGAGACGGAGCCCTGGCCGATGAATCCGAGCGTTTGCAGTTCCGCCTTGAGTGCATCGTATTGCCGCTCGTACCGGCGCACGGCCACGTCGTAGGCCATCGATTCATTGCTTGACGTCCGCATTGCCGGTTATCATACAGTAGGTGAAAGGGACGGTCAACCAGCAATGAATCGCCTGCGCGTCGCCTTCGCCCCCTACTGGCAGTCGATCCAGCATGCCCTGTTTCCGCAGTTGGAGTGCGTGTTGGGTCCGCTGACCGAGAAGCAACAGCAGTTGGTGCAGACCCTGGAGGTCATCCGTATCGAGCAGATGATTCCGCTGCGCGGCCGAGTGCCGGGACGTCCGCCCAAGGACCGCGCGGCGATGGCGCGGGCCTTCGTGGCCAAGGCGGTCTACGACATGCCGACGACGCGCGTGCTGCTGGACCGCTTGGACACCGATGTGGTGCTGCGGCGCATCTGCGGCTGGGAGCGACGGAGTGAGGTGCCGAGCGAATCGGTCTTCTCGCGCGCCTTCGCCGAGTTCTCGGACACGCAGTTGCCCCAGCGCGTGCACGAAGCGTTGATCGGGAACACCCACCGAGACCGACTGGTGGGTCACCTCTCCCGCGACTCGACGGCCATCGAAGCTCGCGAGAAGCCGGCCGCGAAGGAAGAGACGCCCCCGCCGCCCAAGCGCAAGCGGGGACGGCCGAAGAAGGGTGAGGAACGCCCGAAGGTCCTCACCCGCCTCGAACGGCAGGCGGCCATGACCCTGCCGGCGATGCTCGACGACCTTCCAACCGACTGTGATGTGGGCACGAAGAAAGACAGCAAGGGCTACAAGGACACCTGGGTCGGCTACAAGCTGCACCTCGACGTGGCCGACGGCCAGATTCCCATCAGTTGCCTCCTGACGTCCGCCTCCCTGCACGACAGCCAGGCTGCCATTCCGCTGGCGACGGTGTCGGCCGAGCGGACGACCAATCTGTATGACCTGATGGACGACGCCTACGACGCGGAGCCGATCCGGCAGCACAGCCGCTCACTCGGCCACGTCCCGTTGATTGACACCAACCCCCGCCGCGACAAAGCGCTGGCGGAGGAACTGCGAACCGAAGCCCGGCGCCTGAAGAACCTCGGCTTCCAGATTGCCGAGCAGGTTCGCTACAACGAGCGTACGGCGGGTGAGCGGGTCAATGGCCGCCTCAAGGACGAGTTCGGCGGTCGCCATGTCCGGGTCCGTGGCGCCGCGAAGGTGATGTGCCACTGCATGTTCGGCGTGCTCGCGCTCACCGCCGACCAGCTCGTACGCCTGGTGTCATAGCCGGCGCACCGCCGGCAACGCTCCACGGTGCCCGCCGGGCGTCGTTCACCCACCGTTGTCCCGGCGCTCGGTCGGGCACGTCGAGACCGCCCTATTCCACCTCTCGGCGAGCCGCCGGCTTCCCAGAGTCGAGATCCAGTCGCCGATCCCAGGGGCATGTGGGTGTTCGCCAGGAGTATTAGCGTCTACGCCAAGCCGCAAGCCTCAGGAGTTTCGCAAGAGGCTCACTGGACTGATTTTACAGTTCAGCTTCCGTGGGCGAGACGCGGTTGGTGCCCGAAAATCGGGTGTTTTCCGGCGTTGTCGACCACGGCGGTGCGCTGCGAAGCCATTTGGCGGACACACGACTAGTAACACCAAAAGTAGCAATCATAGTCTCCGTTCCAGATCCCGGCGCACTGAAGGTTCAGTGAGTTGCAGATGGCTGCACACTCCTCGGAACACCACAACTCGGCATGCACGGGCGCGGGACGGAGCGCGTTCCAGATAGTCGCGACGGCAAGGCACAGCGCGGCGAAGAACAACTTCCGGGTCGTTCGTCGCTTTGCATGGGGGACTCTGTGTGGCATTGGCAGCCTCCGTGACCGTGCCGGCCTCCGTGTCACGCATCCGTCTGACAGGATACGCCGGCCCCACTGCGAAATCAAGTTAGCGCCTATGGAGCAACAGCCGCAGGACATCCCTCCTCAGAGTTCTCATGCTCGCAACCTCCTCTGGAGTCACAGTGGTCCGGGCAGATCCCCGAAACCGTAGGAGTTCACTCCTCAACTCCAAGTGGCAACAGTGTCCCCTGACATGTATGTGACCTGCAAACAGAAAATGTCGCAAAAGCGGTCACAAAAACCGAGCATTCTTCGCCCGTGTCGACGCGACGGCGATTCCCTTGTCACCACGCCTGTTGAAAGACGACGGGCCTGGCACCGGGCCGGTCGGTGCGAGGGCAAGAACGACGGACGCGCGGTCCGGTGGCTTCTGTACTTTATTCCGATATCGGAATAAAGTACACAAGCTGCGCAACGTGCTCGGCCATCTGCCGGAACGGCTGCACGCCTCGGTCGGCAAGGCGTTGCGGGATGCCTGGGACCTCGATTCGGCCGACCGCGCGGCGCGGGTGCTGGAGCGGTTGGCGGGGTCCCTGGAGCGCGACCACCCCGGCGCGGCGGCGTCCATCCGGGAGGGCCTCGAGGAGACGCTTACAGTGCAGCGGCTCGGTCTGACGGGAGCGCTCGAACGTACTCTGCGCACGACGAACGTCATCGAGAACCTGATGGGCAGCGTGGAGGGCTACACGCGGCGGGTCAAGCGGTGGCGCGGCGGGCAGATGATCCAACGCTGGGTGGCGAGCGCGCTGGTGGAGGCGGAGCCGCGCTTCCGGCGGGTGCGGGGCTACCGCGACCTGCGCTACCTGGTCGGCGCGCTGGACGCGCTGGCCCCGCCCGACGGCGTGGTTGCTGTGGTTGCTGACGTGGCGTAGAATAGGCGACTTCGGAGCGGAACAGGGAGTCCGTCACTCGCGAAGTTCAACAACGAACGGGACAATCCCTGCCAACACGGTTCGTTGGCGCGGCGTCGGCAAGCAGGGCATGATGACCACAAAAGGGATGGACGGCCAAGTCCCCTTCGCACCATTGCCGGACGACCGCAGCACGCTCGTTCCGCACGCGGTCAGGCGCTGGGTGGGTGTGGTGCTTCCCGTGATCGACTCGCCCAAGGACCCGAGGACCATTTCCGATTGGACCCTCTTGGTCGGTGTGTCGCACAGCGCGCTCAGGAATCGGTGCCGAATGGCGGGATTGCCGGCCAAGCGCTCGCTGTCGCTGGCACGGATGCTGCGAGTCGTGCTGCGGTACCGGGAGGGAGACGCGGGTGCCGAGAACCTCCTCGATTGTGTCGATACCAGGACTCTCGACAACTTCCTGCGGCTCGGCCGCTCCGGCGGGCCGCTCTGTCGTCTGCCGCTCGGAACCGGCGAGCTTCTCGCCCGACAGGGCTGGATCAGCAATCCCCTGGCGTTACGTGAGCTCGCGGGCGCGCTACAGGCCCGGATCTCCATGCGGAAGGCCTGAACCACCTGTTCAGCAACGACTTCGTGAGCCACGTCGTCGACGAACCCGAGTCGGCCGAGAGCGCGAGCTTGGTCAGCATCGGCGGCGCCTGCGACGGTCCAGGGCGGGCTCGTCGGCACCGGGTTCGACCCCGAGGTCGGCGCCGCCACCCGCGGCACCGGGGCGAGCCTGACCCGGCGCTACCACCGGTTCCGGCACCGGTTCATCAGCCCCGAGGACGACACGACGGCTCGCATCACCTTCGACCTGGCGCAGAGCGCCGTCGACGTGCAGATCGACGACGTCGGGCTGTACGAGGGGCGGGGATGCGGCGCGCCGTGATTCCCAGCCTCGTCGAACGAGGAAGCGCTCGCAGGCCGCACCCTCGCCGTCGATGCGCCCCGCCCGGACCCGGTGCCGAGTCGGCTCCTCACGCCTCCGGCGGTTCGCCGTAGCGCGTGTCGTCACTACAGCGCACCGTCGCCCGCGACGGATCCTCGAGGTCGAGCCGCTTCAGCAGCTTGGCCAGTCCCTGCCGCGTCACGCCGAGCGCCGACGCCGCCTTGGCCCGCCGGCCGCCGGCCTGCGCCAGGGCGCCGCTGACGAAGCGGCGCTCGAACACCTGCCGCGCCTCGTGCAGGGTCGGCGTGCCGTCCGGCCCGCTCGCCCCACCGGTGATCGCGGCCGGCAGCAGGGCCGGTCCCACCACCCCGCTCCGGGGCCCGCGCACGACCAGCGCCGCCACGATGTTCTCGAGCTGCCGGACGTTGCCCGGCCAGTGGTACCGGGCCAGCGCCTCCAGGGTCGCGCGGGCGGGCGCGGCCCGGCTCCCGGTGAGCGACTGGGCCCGCTGCCAGAAGTGCTCGACGAGCAGCACGACGTCGTCGCCGCGGTCCCGGAGCGGCGGCACCTCGATGCGGAGCACGTCGAGCCGGTACAGCAGGTCCTCGCGATACTGGCCGGTCCTGACGTCGCTCTCGATGGGCCGGTTGGTGGCCGCGACGACCCGCACGTCGACCGCGCGCGGCACCGTGTCCCCCACGCGGCGAATCTCGCCGTCCTGCAGCACGCGCAGCAGCTTGGCCTGCGCGCGCGGCGACAGCTCCCCCACCTCGTCGAGGAACAGCGTGCCCCGGTCGCACGCCTCGAACAGTCCCGCGCGGTCGGTCATGGCGCCGGTGAACGCCCCCCGGACGTAGCCGAAGAGCTCGGCCTCGACGAGATCGTCGGTGAGGGCGGCGCAGTTGACGGCCCCGAAACGGCGCTCGGGCCGGCCGCTCAACCGGTGCACGCCGCGCGCGACCAGCTCCTTGCCGGAGCCGCTCTCGCCCGTCACGAGGACGGGGAACGGCGATTCGGCGACCCGCCGCAGGCTGCCGCGCAGGCGGGCCATCGCGTCGCTCCGGCCCAGGAGTCCCAGATCGTCCGAATGGATGTTGCCTCGCACTGTCTCCTCCGACATCGAGTTCCGGCCGCCGTCGTCGGGCTCTCGGCCATGCCCGCATCCCGACCCGGACACGGGTGCGGCCCATCGAGGCGGACGCTCCCACGAGAGTCGTCCCGGTGACCGCCCGATACCCGAGACCGGGACGGACGGCCACGTACGTCCGCACGAACGTAAGCACCGGGATCTGATGAGCAACGCCAGGAATGCAAGATGCCGGCCGGAAAGGGCCCGGCGGCGGAACCCGGTCTGTTCGGGCGATATCGAGAGGGTGACTCGGAGGACGTTGCAGGAACTGCGCGCGACGCCCCGCGGGATGCGCGCGCTTTCTTGAAACCGACGCCCGACTCGGCTCGGGTCGACCGGTCGTCCGGCCGGCCCGTTCCGAGACCAGGAGTCTGCGCCGTAGAACGGTGCAGACTCCTGGCAGGGTTGGTTGGGCGCCCAGCGGAGCCGGAGGCGACGATGGGCGGGCTAGCTGGCTAGTGTGCCGTCCCGGAAATACGCATCGCAATGCGCGCCACCTTCTCGAGGATCGACTGCGCGGTGGCGACCCAGACGAACGGCGTGGCGGAGGTATTGTAGGCGTCGATGAACGCCTGGATCTTGTTCACCAGATCGGCGACGCTGCGGAACGAACCCCGCTTGATCGCCCGCTGGCTGAGCACGCCGAACCACCGCTCCACCTGGTTCAACCAGGACGCCGACGTGGGCGTGAAGTGCAGATGGAAACGGGGTCGGGCGGCCAAGCCACCGCTTGACCTTGGCGTGCTTGTGCGTCGCGTAGTTGTCGAGGACCAGGTGGATGGCCAACTCCGCCGGCACCTCCCGATCGATCAGGCGCAGGAACGACAGGAACTCCTCGTGGCGGTGCCGCTTCCGGCACTGTCCGAACACCTGTCCCGTGGCGATGTCCAGGGCGGCAAACAGCGTCGTCGTGCCGTGCCGGACGTAGTCGTGGGTGTAGCCTTCGGCGTAGCCGAGGCCCATCGGCAGTGTCGGCTGGGTGCGATTGAGGGCCTGAATCTGGGACTTCTCGTCCACGCACAGCACCATCGCGTGGTCGGGGGGGTTGAGATAGAGCCCGACGATGTCGCGCACCTTCTCGATGAAGAACGGGTCGGCGGAGAGCTTGAAGGTCTGCGCCCGGTGCGGTTTGACGCCGAAGAGGGCGAGCCAGCGCTGCACCGTGCTCTTGGAAATGCCCGTGGCCTGCCCCAGCGTGCGTGTGCTCCAGTGCGTGGCGGCGTCGGGGGTCTCCAGCAACGCGCGGTTGATCACGCTCGCCACCTTGTCGTCGTCGTACGTCCGGGGCCGACCGGGTCGGAGTTCGTCGTGCAGCCCCTCGATGCCGGCGGCGCGGAAGCGCCGTCGCCACTTGCCGACGGTTTGCGGTGTGACGCCGAAGCGCTGGGCGACGGCGGAGTTGTTCAAGCCCTCGGCGCTGGCAAGAATCATGCGGGCCCGCTGGACCAGGGCGTGAGGCAGGGTGGCCGACCGGGCAATCCCGTTGAGTTGATCCTGCTGCTCGTCGGTGAGCGTGAGCGGTGCGAGTGGGCGTCCACGTGGCATTGGCAGTCTCCCTTGCTCGAAGACCGCCCATTGTACTGGCTATTTGTGGGGCGACACACTAGCAGCCCGTGGAAGAAGTCCGTTTTGCCGAGCGCGAACATGGTGTGGCTTCGCCCGACGAGCTGTCTGTAGACCCGCGGGGCGTGGCACCACGAGCTGCAGCAGGCGGGCGACCGTCGGCGTCCCGAGGGCGCTGTCCGCCGCCACACTGTGCGCTGCTCGACCCGAGAAGTGGTTCTGGCGATGCGCCTCGAGAAAGACGAACCCGCCGATCTGAGGGTCCACGCCGGGATCGAGCGCGGCATGCGGATGCATCGGCTTGAACACGAACGTGCCGTAGTGCGCCGCCATGTGGGGATGCATCCGGCCCTTGTCCAGCCACTCTTCACGCTGGATCTCCGCAGCCCGCGTCCGCAGCACCGTGTCCGCCGTCCACTGCTGCCACGCGGCGATCGTTCCCACGCACAGCACGGTGAGCAGCCCGGCCGCCATCCAGCGAAAGCGGCCATCGCGCACGATTTCGCGCGTCTCCTTGCGAGCGACCGTCCACACCACTGACCGCATGTGGACTCCTCAGAACGGGAGGCGGATGCCGAGTTGAATGGAGCGCGGACCGCCAATCCGGTGGACGGGGTCGAGGCCACCGAGGCCGCGATTCGGCATCTGCGTCGACTGGCCGAGGAAGGGGCCGGCCTCCTGCCGGCACCCTTCGGGCACGGTGCAACGCGGGGTCTCGCTACGGGGCCCTCTAGTTCTAGTGGGCCAGCGGATCGGGCCGAATCTGGAACTTGATGACCTTCTGGTTGGTTCCCGGCCCGCCCTCCAGATGCCAGGCGGCGTAGTTCGAGTAGCTCGACCAGAGGCCCTTGCCCTTCCACCCCGTCGTCGGGTCGTCGACGCGGCCGGTCGACGACCGCGAGAAGAAGCCCAGGGGGTACGGCACCCGCAGGGTGACGAACTCCTCGGTGTCTGGCCTGAAGACCTCGAGCGAGTCGGTGTTGACGACGCCGTAGAGGGGCACGTCGCGACCGAGGCCGAGGACGTCGTGGTGGTCGACCTGGGTGAGGTAGCTCTCGTCCGAGTTGATGGGGAACGCCTCGGCGTTCTGGTAGATCGGCTTGTCCATCCGGAAGAACGTCCAGCCCTCGGGGCAGCCCTGCCCGTCGGCCTGCGGGCCCGAGATGTCCTCGCAGCGGCTGCGGTCGAAGCGCGCGAAGTGACCGCTGCCCCGCCAGTCCTGCCACGCGACGCCCTCGGTGGTCAGGTGCAGGCCGCCGCTGCCGTAGGCGCCCGGGTTCATGACCGAGGGGGGCGGCTCGTACAGCTCGGCCGTGCACGACTCGGGCGGGTTGTCGCCGATCTCGAGGCGGACGAGCTGGCGCTGGTTGCGGCCGTTGCCCGAGCACCACACGCTGCCGTCGGCGGGGTTGACGGCCGGCGAGTAGCAGCCGAACCGGATGGCGTGGTCGCGGGTGGGGTCGACGGGCGCGTCGGGCATGGTCCACCCCGTGGTGATGACGCCGTCCTGGTTGGTGTCG
This sequence comes from Vicinamibacterales bacterium, assembly GCA_965215105.1. GTDB lineage: Bacteria > Acidobacteriota > Vicinamibacteria > Vicinamibacterales > UBA8438 > JAJEEA01. Next base: position 991,126 of record OZ244051.1, on the reverse strand, counting down.
ACGACCCCGGGGCACCAGCCCTGGGCCGCCTCGGCGTCGCCCGTCTCGTCCCAGATCTCCATGTCGATCCAGCCGAGCCCGTTCTGGAAGCCGTAGTAGATGCGCTCGTCCTCGCCGATCTGGTTGTGGTCGGCCGAGAAGCAGGTGTCGATCTCGGAGAACGCCTCGGTCTCGGGGTCGTACATGAACACCTGCCGCGTGGCCTGGGCGATCGGGTAGTGGGCGGCGAAGGCGTTCGCGGGGTCGGTGCAGAACTCGGGCTGCTCGCCGGGGGCGCGGACGCGGCCGGTCAGCCACACCCGCCCGTCGCCGTCCATGGCGACGCTGCGGGGGTCGGACTGCCGGGCCCACACGGGGTCGTCGCCCCAGTACGGCGACTCGGGGGTCTGCCCCTGGATGACGGGGCCGCCCGACGGGATGTCGATGGTGAACGCGCGGTGCTCGACGGGGTCGAGGACGGCGAGGATGTCGCTCGGCTGCACGACGCCGTAGACGAGGCCGTCGGCGTTGACGGTGGCGTCGCGCACGTCGGAAGAGGCGCTGTCGGTGCGGCCGTCGGTCTGCGTGCCCCAGTCCCAGAGGGTGACGACGACGTTGCGCTCGATGCCGGCGGGCCGGGGCGGGGTCTGGGTGGGCGCCTCGCCGGCGGCGATGCGCTCGCTCCAGTCCGCGAACATGCGGCGCTGCTCGCCCAGCCCCCCCCACATGCCGGCCATGCTCGCGCCCATCGGCCCCATCGCGACCCGGCGGTCCCAGGCCTCGAGGTGCGAGTCGGCGGCGTCGAGGATATCGCCGGGAATCTCGCGCGTCGCCCGGTTGCCGACCTGGTGGCAGTTCATGCAGCCGGTCACCCGGCTGCCCAGCTCCTGCTGCGACTGCTCCCCTTCCGGCAGCTCCAGCATCGACAGCCACCACGCGGCCGGGTAGACGGCGGCGGCGGCGCGGGCGTCGGGCGCGACCACGCCCTCGAGGTCGACGGTCTCGCCGGGCGTCGCGGTGACCCGCGGCGAGTCGACGAGGCCGTAGCCGCGCACGAACAGCTCGTAGGTCGCGTCGGGCAGGTCGGGGACCACGTAGCGACCCTCGTCGTCGGTGGCCACGATGCGGATGAAGCGGGTGGGCAGATCGGTGGTCTCGGCCACCACCCAGACCCCCGCCTCGGGTCCGGCGCTGCTCGTCACGACCCCCCCGATGTCGTCGGCGTCGATCATCACGCCGCCCTGCCGTCCCTCCACGGCCAAGCCGGACACCGCGGCGAGCATCGCCGCCACCGCCGCCGCCGACAGTCCCGTGCGCAGTCTGGCCATTCTGTCCTCCCTCGCCGCCATCGCGGCCGCTTTACCGGGTCCCGAACCCCGGCGCAGATTCCCCGGCGCCCACGCGCGAAAGCGGCGAGGCGCCGGGCCGCATCGCCGGCAATCGGCCCGAGAACTCGTCGAAGCCCGAAAAAGAAAGGGCCCGGCACGAATGCCGGGCCCAGGGGGTTGCGCCTACCGGTCCTCCACGTCGAAGGCTAGCCCACCGGCAGCAGCTCGAGCCGGCCGGTGGCGTCGCTCATCCTGTCGACGGGCACGCCCATCTTGTCGAGCACCGTCAGGTGCAGGTTCGAGATGGACGTGTCCTCGTAGCGCAGGTGGCCGCCGGCGTGCAGCCGGCCGCCGCCGCCGCCGACGAGCACGAGGGGCAGGCCCTTGTTGTCGTGGCGGTTGCTGTCGGACATGCCGGCGCCGTAGAGCACCATCATGTTGTCGAGCAGGTTGCCGTCGCCGTCGGGCGTCGCCCGCGCCTTCTCGAGGAAGTACGCGAACAGCGACAGGTGATACTCGTTGATCTTCGCGATCTTCTCGTAGAGGGTCGGGTCGTCGCGGTGGTGCGAGGTCGGGTGGTGCGAGTCGGGCACCCCGATCTCGGGATACGTCCGGCCGCTGATCTCCCGCGCCATCATGTAGGTGCTGACCCGCGTCAGGTCCGTCTGGTACGCGAGCAGCAGCAGGTCGCACATGATCCTCGCGTGCTCGCCGTAGGTGGCGGGGATGCCGGCCGGCTGGACCACCTCGGGCAGCTCGCGGTCGCTCTGCTCCTCGGCCTTCTGGATGCGGCGCTCGATGTCGCGCACCGCCTCGAGGTACTCGTTCACCCGCACCTGGTCGGCGGGGCCGAGGCCGCGCTGCAGGGCGCCGATCTTGTCGGACACCGAGTCGAGGATGCTCTGGTCCTTGCGGATGCGGTCGAGCCGCGCCGCGGGGTCGGTCGAGCCGCTGTCGCCGAAGAGCCGCTCGAACACGGCGCGCGGGTTGTTCTCGCCGAGCAGCGGCGTCGTCTCGTTCCGCCACGAGATGGTGTTGGTGTAGGTGCAACTGAAGCCGACGTCGCACGAGCCCGACACGTCGCGGCTGTCGAGGGCGATCTCGAGCGAGCCGAGCTGCGTGTGGCGGGCCGTCTCGCGGGCGATGAGCTGGTCGACGGAGACGCCGGCGCGCAGGTTCGACTCGGTCCGGGCCGGGGTCACGCCGGTCAGGAACCGGGTGGCGGCGCTGGCGTGGACGCCGGCGTTGCTCGGCACCCCGTTCAGGCCCGTCAGCACCGTCGTCTGGTCGCGGTACGCCTCGATGCCCTTGAGCAGCCGGGTCGTCTCGAAGCCCGGGCCGTCGGCCTCGGGGGTCCAGTGCTTCATCGCCATCCCGTTCGGCACGTAGAAGACGCCGAAGCGGCGAACGGGGGCGGCGGCGCTGTTGCGGATGGCCGCGAACGCCGGGACCATGCCGTCGAGCAGCGGCAGCGCCAAGCCGGCGCCGACGCCCTTCAGCACGGTGCGGCGCGGGATGGCTTTCCTGGTGATGATCATGAGTCGGACCTCCGCAGCTTGAACGCGGTGCTCTTCACGATTCCGAGGACGATGGATGACCAGCGGTAGTCGTCGCGGGCCGCTTCACGCACGATCTGCCGGACGGTTGGAGCGTCATGATACTCGATCGCACGCCCCAGGGCATAGCCCATCAGCTTTTCGGTGACGGTGCCGACGAAGTCGTCGGGCCTCGCCAGGAGGAGATCGCGGAGCCCGGTGGGGCCCTCGAAGGCGGCGCCGTCGGGCAGGACCCCCGAGGCGTCGACGGGGACCCCCGCGGTGGTGGCGCGCCATCGGCCGATGGCGTCGAAGTTCTCGAGCGAGAACCCTATGGGATCCATCGGCGCGTGGCACACCGAGCACGCGGGGTCCTCGCGGTGCCGCACCATCGCCTGCCGCATGGTGAGCGGCTCGCCCTCCTCGTTCTCCTCTTCCAGGGTCGGCACGTCGGGCGGCGGCTCGGGGGGCGGGGCGCCGAGCAGGTTCTCGAGCACCCACTTGCCGCGCAGCACCGGCGACGTCCGGTTGGGATAGGACGTGACGGTCATCACGCTGCCGTGGCTCAGCAGCCCGGCCCACTCGCCCTCCGGCAGGGTCACCTTGCGGAAGCGGTTCCCGTAGACGTTCGGAATCCCGTAGTGCGTGGCAAGCCGCTCGTTGACGAAGGTGTAGTCGGCCCGCAGCAGGTCGAGCAGGCTGCGGTCCTCCCGGATCAGGCTGTCGATGAAGAGGCTCGTCTCGGCCTCGAAGGCCTCGCGCAGGTTGTCGTCGAAGTCCGGGAAGATCAGCGGGTCGGGATAGACGCCCTCGAGGTTCCGGAAGTGGAGCCACTGCCCCGCGAAGTTGTCGACGAGGGCGGACGCCCGCGGGTCGGCGAGCATGCGGCGCACCTGCCGCTCGAGGACCGCGGGGTCGCCGAGCGAGCCGTCCTCGGCCGCGGCCAGCAGCTCGTCGTCGGGAATGCTGCTCCACAGGAAGAACGACAGCCGCGAGGCGAGGTCGAGGTCGGGAATGGCGTAGATGGCGCCCGGCGGGCTGTCGACGGGGTCGTGCTCGATGCGGTAGAGGAACTCGGGGTCGGCGAGGACGCGCTCGAGGGCGAGCCCGATGCCGGCGTCGAAGCTGCCGCCCTGCCGCCCGATGTCGAAGAAGTCGAGCAGGGTGTCGAGGTCGTCGTCGGACACCGGGCGCCGGTAGGCGCGCCGGGCCAGGGTGCCGAGGATCTCCGCCGCGCACGGGCGCTCGTCCGCCTCGCTGGCCGGGGTGCACGAGAACAGCCGGCGCCGCGTCGGGGTGTCGCCGGGGCCGTCCACCGTGAACGGGCCGTGGATCTGCACGTTGTCGAGGGCCGGGTTGCTGTCCGGCATGTCGTTGACGGCGAGGGCGAAGCCCGACTGCCGCGGCTGCAGCACGCCCTCCTCCTCCCACGTCTCGCGCGGGAACGACACCCCGATGACGTGCGGCCCCGCGTCGACCCGGATGAGCATCTCGAGGCCGTCGTCGGCGTGCAGCGAGTACGACTCCCACTCGATGTCGCCCCGGATGTTGCCGGCGAAGCTGATGGGCGCGGGCATGCCGGGGGCGTCGCCGCCGAACGTGAACTTGCGGATGCGCCGGCCGTCGAGGCGGATCTCGACGTTGTGGGCCTGGTCGATGCCCCGCACGTAGCCCACGTAGTTGGTGCGCAGGCGCAGCTTGATGAGGTACTCGCCGTCGACCGGGAAGTGGTGCCGCACCGCCGCGCCGCCCCGGGAGCCGAACGGCAGGTCCTCGCTCTGCTGATTCTCCTGCTGAAGGTTCAGGGGAACCTCGTAGGTGGCGATGACCGCCCCGCCGGCCGGAGGCTCGCCGATGGCGAGGCGGCTGATCTTGCGGGCGGCCGACACGTACCGCTCGAAGAGGGACGGCGACAGCGACAAGGCGCCAGCATTGTTGTCGAAGCCGAAGCGATCCGGCGCGTCGGCGGGAATCCACTCGCCGACGTCTACCTCCAGGTCGAGCAGATCGCGGACGACGTTGCGGTACTCGGTCTGGTTCAGCCGGTGGAGCGCGAGGGTGCGGCCCGGGTTCGGCGTCGCCTCCGCCGCGCGGTCGAGCTCGCCCTCGAGCCACCGCCGGAAGCCGTCGTAGGCGGCCTTGTCGGGGCGCGGGCGCGGCTGCGGGGGCATGGCCCCGACGCGCAGCTTGCGCACCACCGCCTCCCAGATCTCGGGGTCGTCGGCGACGTCGTCGACGTCGACGGTGTCGAGCGACAACCCCACCGCGCGGAGCTGCGAGACGAGCGACGACCGCGGCTCGCCCGCGCCCTCCACGATCGCGCTGTTGTGGCAGGTGACGCAGTACCGGTCGACGAGCGCCCGCTGCGGCGAGACCGCCGGGGCCGCCGCGCCTGAAGCGGGCTGTCCGGCCAGCACGCCCTGCGACGTGCAGACGAGGGCCGCGGCCAGCGCGGCGCCCGGTCCAGCGAGGAAACGTCGGAGCGCCGGAGCCTGATAAGGTGTCATGAGATGTCGGCCCAACGTCGATCGGAAGCGTCAGGGGCTTGCGGCGTGGCGGTCTCGCGCCGGCGAGCCTGCAACGAAACCGCCTGGTGATCGCCGCGGGCGGACGAACCCCAACCCGCTCGCGGGACACGGTAGTGTCGCCGCTTTCCCCCCTGGGTGTCAATGGCGCGGCGGGCGCCAGCGGCCCGTGTGCGGAGCGGCAGGTCACGATGTGCGAACGGCACCTCGGCCGGGGGTTCCACCACGGACGGAACCTGCGGTACCATGGGTCGGCAATTGCCATGGCCGGATCGCCGTGAGGCCCTGTCCATGACATCCCCGGATTCAGGAGAAGCCTCGATGAGCGCGAACATTCCCGCGAGTCGATCGGCGCCTCGAATGGGCGCCCTCGCCGTGACCGGCGCCTGCCTCGCCCTGGCCGCGGCGGCCGCGCCGGCCGGCGCCAACACCGACGAGCTCCCCCTCGTCGCCGCCGCCAGGGCGGCCGACGCCGAGGCGGTGGCGCGCCTGCTGGAGCACGGCGCCGACGTCGACCAGCGTCAGCCCGACGGCGCCACCGCCCTGCACTGGGCCGCGTTCCGCGACGATCGGCACGTCGCGGGGCTGCTGCTCGGGGCGGGGGCCGACGTCGACGCGGCCAACGAGCTCGGCGCGACCCCGCTCTGGCTCGCGGCCGAGAACGGCAGCGCGGCGATGATCGAACGTCTGCTCGCGGCCGGCGCGGACGCGAACGTCGAGCTGCCGGAAGGCGAGACACCGGTGATGACCGCGTCCCGGGCCGGCACCGCCGAGGGCGTGCGGGCCCTCGTCGCGGCCGGGGCCGACGTGAACGCGGCGGAACGCTCGCGCGGCCAGACCGCCCTGATGTGGGCGGTGGCGCAGGGTCACGACGCCGTGACGGGCATCCTGGTGCGCCACGGGGCGGACGTCGAGGCCCGTTCGAAGGTGCGCCCGCGGATGATGCACGCCGAGGGCACCAACGCGTCGCAGTACGACCAGGGGGTCATGTGGAACCGGGGCGGGTTCACGCCGCTGCTGTTCGCGGCCCGCCACGGCCGCGTCGCGGCGGCCGGGATCCTGCTCGACGGCGGCGCCGACCTGGAGAGCCCGGCCCCGACCGGCGCGTCCCCCCTCGCGCTCGCCGCGCTCAGCGGCCAGGGCGCGCTCGCCGCGCATCTGCTGGAACGCGGGGCCGATCCCAACGCGATCGGGGGCGGCTACACCGCCCTGCACGCGGCCGTGCTGCGGGGCGACCGGACGCTGGTGCGGACCCTGCTCGCCCACGGCGCCGACCCGAACCTCCGGCTGCAGGCGGGAACGCCGGTGCGGCGTGCGAGCCAGGACTGGGCGTTCGCCCCGGCCCTGGTCAGCGCGACGCCCTACTGGCTCGCGGCGTGGTTCCACGACGCCGACGTCATGCGCGAGCTCGCGGAGGCGGGCGCCGACCCCCGGCTGACGACCCTGGAGCGCTGGCGGGCGGTCTTCGAGCGCGCGGGCGGCGTGGGGCCGCCCCACGTCGCGGGCGGGTTCGTTCCTCCCCTCGTGGCGGCGACACGGGGGCCGGCCAACCGCGGGCGCTTCTTCAACAGCGCGTTACGCGACCCGGACGACGACGAGCGCAAGGTGATGGCCGCGGTCCGGACCGCGATGGACCACGGGGCCGACGTCAACGCCGCCGACCTGCGGGGCGACACCGCCATGCACGCCGCCGCGCAACGGAACTTCACCACGGTCGTGCGGTTCCTGGCCGAGCGGGGCGCGGACCTCGACGCGAAGGATGGCGCGGGGCGCACGCCGCTCGATCTCGCCCGGGCGGCCGAGGCGACCCGCGCCCGCATCCAGGACCCCAGCCGGTACCCCGCCGGCAACAGCGCCGAGGTGCTTCGCGAGCTGGGGGCCGACGACGAACGCAACGCCGATTCGGACGGGCAATCCGATTGATCCGCCCCATCCTGCGCCACGGCGCCGACGCCCTGCACCGCCCGGCCCGGCCGGTGGTCGACTTCGACGGCGATCTGCAGACGCTGATCGACGACATGATCCAGACCATGCACGCCGCCCCCGGCATCGGTCTGGCCGCGCCGCAGGTGGGAGTCGGGCTGCGCGTCTTCGTCGCCGACCCCTCGGCCGGGCGATCCATCGGCGATCTCGTCACCGTCGTCAATCCGCGCATCATCGAGCAGCAAGGCAACCAGCGGGAAGAGGAGGGCTGTCTCAGCCTGCCGGGCTTCAGGGGGCGGGTGACGCGGCCGACCCGGCTGGTGGTTCAGGGCTACGACCGCGAGGGCACCGAGATCACCATCGAGGGCGAGACGCTGCTCGCCCGCGTGCTCCAGCACGAGCTCGACCACCTCGACGGCAAGTTGTTCGTCGACCGGATGCGGGGCCTCCGGCGCGAGCAGATCGTGCGGCGGGTGCGCAAGCTCCAGCGCACGGGCAAGTGGTGAAGATCGCCTTCTTCGGGACCCCGGACTTCGCGGTGCCCTCCCTGGAGCGGCTCGTCGCGGCGGGCGAGAGCGTGGTGCTGGCGGTGACCCGGCCGGACCGTCCCCGCGGACGAGGACAGCGGCTTCAGCCGTCCCCCGTGAAGGCCGCGGCCCTCGACCACGGTATCCCCCTGCTTCAGCCGGAACGGGCTCGCGAGCCGGGCTTCGCGGCCGGCCTCGCGGCGAGCGGCGCCGACCTCGGCGTCGTCGTCGCCTACGGGCAGATTCTGCCCGACGAGGTGCTCGCCGCGCCCCGCCACGGCGTCATCAACGTGCACGCCTCGCTGCTCCCGCGCTATCGGGGCGCGGCGCCGATACAGCGCGCCGTGATCGCGGGCGAACGGGAGACCGGCGTCACCATGATCCGCCTCGTCCGCGAGATGGACGCGGGGCCGATGCTCGCGAGCGCGTCCCGGCCGATAGCCGACCACGAGACCGGCGCCGACCTCGAGCGAGCGCTGGCCGCGATGGGGGCGGACCTGCTGCTCGACACCGTCCGCGCCATCGCCGCCGGACGGGCCCGCGAGCAGCCCCAGGACCACGCCCTCGCGACCTACGCGCCCCGCCTGACGCGGGAGGACGGCCGCATCGACTGGACGCGGCCGGCCGGGGCGGTCCACGACCTCGTGCGCGGACTGCACCCCTGGCCGCCCGGGTTCGCCTTCCTCGATGCGACCCGCTACCTGATACGCCGCACGGCGCCTCAGGCCCGGTCCGTGCCGGCCCGGGACCCCGCGCCGCCCGCCGGCACCGTCGTCGAGGCCCGGGGCGATCGGTTGCGCGTCGCCTGCGGGGGGGGCAGCGTGCTGTCGATACTCGAGATTCAGCCGGAGGGCCGCCGGGCGCAGTCCACCCGCGACTTTCTGGCGGGGCGGCGCATCCCCCCGGGGGCCGTTTTCCGGCCGTCGCCGCCCCCGGCATGATCAGCAGGCCCGCACACGCGGCGACTCCCGCCGTCCGGCAGGACCGGCGGCGGGGCGGAGACGGGATCCGAGGCCGGGCGCGGCGCCGGTGAGACCGACGCCATGACTCGCGCCAATCAGGCCCGCACCGCCGCCTACCACGTCGTGCGGGCGGTTCTGCGCGGAGACGATCTGCCGCGGGCGTTGGCGGGGACGAGAGACCCGCTCGCCGACGACCGGGACCGCGCGCTCGTCACCGAGCTCGCGGGCGGGACGCTTCGCTGGCTGGCCGCGCTGGATCACGTGGTCGGGCGGGCGGCCGACCGGCCCGTCGCGCGCATCGACGACGACGTCCTGACGGTGCTCCGGCTCGGCGCCTACCAACTGCTGCATCTCGACCGGGTGCCGGCGGCCGCGGCGGTCGACGAATCGGTCCGGCTCGTCCGGCGAATCGGCAAGTCGAGCGCGGCCGGATTCGTCAACGCGGTGCTCCGGCGGCTGGCCGCGGCCCGGGAGAGGCCGGGGCTGCCTCCCCCGCCGGGAGAGTCCGGGAATCGCGAGGCCCGCCTGGCGTACCTCAGCGTGACGGGGTCGCATCCGCGCTGGCTCGTCGAGCGATGGCTCGACCGCCACGGTCTCCACGCCGTCGCGGACTGGGTCCGATTCAACAACGCCGCCCCCCCCTTGACCCTGCGCGCGAACCGGCTCCGCACCACGCGGGAGGAGCTCGCGGGACAGCTCGCGGAGCACGACGTGCGAACCGAGCCCACCCGGTTCGCGCGTGACGGGCTCACCGTCGTGGCCGGAAACCCCTACCGGACCCCCGTCGCGGGCCGGGGTCTCTTCCTGGCCCAGGACGAGGCCAGCCAGCTCGTGGCCGAGCTGCTCGGCGGCCGCCCCGGTGAACGCATACTGGACGCCTGCGCCGCCCCCGGCGGCAAGACCACCGCCATCGCCGGCGCGCTGGACCGGCGCGGGCTGCTCGTCGCCGGCGACCTCCGAACCGCGCGGCTCCGCCTGCTCGGCGGCACTCTCGCAGCGATGGGCGCCACCGACGCCGCCATCGTCCGCCTCGATCTGCGCCGCGGGGTCCCGTTCGGCCCGGTGTTCGACCGGGTGCTCGTCGATGCGCCCTGCTCGGGGCTCGGGGTCCTTCGGCGGGATCCGGAGATACGCTGGCGCCGCCGTCCCGGCGACCTGCCGCGCTTCGCGGCGGCGCAGTTGTCGATGGCCGGCCACGCGGCCGCCGCGGTCCGCCCCGGCGGCGTCCTCCTCTACGCGACGTGCTCGAGCGAGCCGGACGAGAACGAGGAGGTCGTAGCCGCGTTTCTCGACGCCCACGCCGACTTCGAGGTGACGAGTCCAGACCGGACCGGTCCGGTCGCGCCGGGTCTCCGCGCCGTGCTCGACGACCGGGGCCGCCTGTCCACCACACCCTTCGACCACGGTCTCGACGCGTTCTTCGCCGTCGTCCTGCGACGACGCCCGGAAACCGTGACGCCGGCGGGAACCTGTAGTATTTTGTGAGTAGTGCCTCCTCCATCCGACCGCTCCGCCCACGCGCCGCCGGCGCGTTCAGGGGAACCCCGGAAACGCCGCCGGCCTGCTCCCGCCGCCGCTCCCTCCCGCCCCTCGGCGACGCGCCGGTGGACGGCGCGGCTGTTCGTGGCCGGCGCCGTCGTGTCCATGGCCGGCGTGGTCTTCCTGCTGTTCGCGGTGGTGGGGCTCCAGGTCGCCCTGCGGCTCCGCGAGGTCCCGGTGCCGGACCTCGTCGGCCTGAGCGAGGAGCAGGCGTCGACGACCCTCGGGCAGCACGGTCTTCAAGTGCGGGTGGAGCCGCTGCCCCGCATCGACCCGAGCATTCCGGCCGGCCATGTCGCGGACCAGGATCCGGCCACCGGGTTGACCACGCGCCTCGGCCGCAGCGTGAAGGTATGGCTGAGCTCCGGCGCGAGCGCGGGCTCGGTGCCGACGCTGATCGGGCAGTCCGAGCGGGGCGCCCGCGCCCGGCTCGAGGAGGACGCGCTGCGCCTGCTCGGCGTCTCCGAGATCCGGTCCGGCCGCTACCCCAGCGACTCCGTCGTCGCACAGGAGCCGCCGCCCCAGGCGTCGGCCTCCAACGTCTCCGTCCTCGTCAACCGCGGAGAGCGCGGCGCCACGTACGTCATGCCGGATCTCATCGGCGTCTACGGCGCCGATGCCGCCGAGGTGCTGCGTGCCCGCGGGTTCCGGGTCTCGGTGGTGGGCGATCACCCCTATCCCGTCGAGCCGGGGGTGGTTCTGCGGCAGTTCCCGCAGGCGGGGTTTCAGATCGCCCACGGCGAGGCGATCTCCCTCGAGGTCAGCCGATGAGCGTGCGCATCGCCCCCTCGATTCTCTCGGCCGACTTCGCGGCCCTCGGCGCGGCGGTGGCGGCGGCCGAGGCGGGGGGGGCCGATCTGATACACGTCGACGTGATGGACGGGCACTTCGTGCCCAACCTCACCATCGGTCCTGCGGCGGTCGCGGCCCTTCATCGGGCGACCGGCCTGCCGCTGGACGTGCACCTCATGATCGCGCACCCCGACCGGTACATCGATCGGTTCGCGGACGCCGGCGCGGCGTCGATCTCGGTCCACGTCGAGACCACGCCGCACCTGCACCGCACCCTCGGGCACATCCGGAGTCACGGCATACGGGCCGGCGTCGTGTTGAACCCGGCCACGCCGGTGTCGACCCTGAGCGAGGTGGCGGGCGCGATCGACTTCGCGCTCGTGATGAGCGTCAACCCCGGATTCGGCGGCCAGACGTTCATTCCCGGCAGCGACGAGAAGATCGCCCGGGTGCGGCGGCTCCTCGACGAGGCGGGCAATCGCGCGCCGGTCGAGGTCGACGGCGGCGTGGACTGCGGCAACGCGGCGCGAATCGTGGAGGCGGGAGCCGAGATCCTGGTGGCGGGCGCGGCCATCTTCGGGACGCCCGACGTGCCGGCCGCGGTCCGGGCCCTGCGCGCGGCCGCCAGCGCGCCGGTGGCCGCCGCCGTCGGGGAAGGCTGACGGTTGGCTCGGGGAAGCACCACCATTCGGGTCCGGTACGCCGAGACGGATCGGATGCAGGTGGCGTACTATTCGAACTACCTCGTGTGGTTCGAGGTGGCGCGTTGCGACCTGCTGCGGTCCGTCGGCTGCACCTACCGGGACCTCGAGGCGGCCGGATTCATGCTGCCGGTGATCGAGGCGCACTGCGAGTACCGACAGCCCGCCCGCTACGATGACGAGTTGACGATTCTCACGCGGGGCGGCCTGCTGTCGCCGGTTCGAGTACGGTTCGCGTACGAGGTCCGGCGGAGCGGCGACGGCGCCGCGACGGCCCTGGGCCACACGGTGCACGCATCGGTCGACGGCAAGGGCAGACCGGCTCGGCTCCCCGCCGACGTCCGAAAGCTGTTGGCGTAGAAGACCCATGAGCTACCATCATTGCGCTCCCATGCGTACTTTCCGCCGCCCGCCGATGCCCAAGGCCCCCCCGCGGGCGAGAGCCGGGCTGGCGATGCTGCTCGCCGTTGCCGCCGCCGGGTGCACCACGCCCCGGGCGGACATTCCCGCGATTGGCGAGGTGGAGGCCGACCGCCTCCTCTTCGAGCGGGGCGCGGCGGCCCTCGACGACGGTGACTGGCGCCGGGCGCGCCAGTACTTCGTGGAGATCCGGGACAACTATCCCCAGAGCCAGTACCGGGCGCCGGCGCGGCTGGGCATCGGGGAGAGCTACGAGCAGGAAGGCTCGACCGAGGCGTACGTACGCGCCCTCGCCGAATTCCAGGACTTCCTCAGCCTCTATCCGACCCATCCCCGGGCACCCTTCGCCCAGTACAAGCTCGGGATGGTGCACTTCCACCAGATGCGGCGGGCCGAACGGGATCAGACCGAGACGCGCAACGCCATACGCGAGTTCGAGAACTTCATGGACCGGTATCCGACCGATCAGGAATGGATGCCCACGGTTCGCGAACGGCTTCGCGAGGCCCGCGACCGGCTCAGCGAGCACGACTTCACCGTCGGCCACTTCTACTACCGCGCCAAGTTCTACCCCGGGGCGGTCAACCGGTTCCGTCAGATTCTGGACGGCGACCCGGAGTACTCGAAGCGCGACGAGGTCTACTTCTATCTCGGCGAGTCGTACGCCGTGGGCCAGGCGATCACCGAGGCCATTCCGTACTTCGCGCGCATCCTGGAGGAGTTCGAGGCCAGCGAGTACGCCGAGGAGGCCCGCGCGCGGATCTCCGAGCTCGAAGCCCAGCTCGATCGATGACGGCGCGGCGACCCGCACCCCCGGCCGGTGCCCGACGTCCCGGAGCGGCCTCGGCGATCTGGCCTGCGGGGTTCGCAACCCGGGGCAATACCGCTGAGCGCGGGCCCGCCCCTGGTGGAGTGCCGCCGCTCAGGACGGAGAAGCGAGGCCGTGGCTCTTGCCGTCGGTGACGGCCTCGGACGCCGGGGCGACCGGCGCGGGAGGAGGCTCGAAGGAATCGTCCTTCGGGTGCGTCCCCGCCAGGGTGAACCGCCGATAGTACTCCAGCGCCGAGGCCAGGGCGGTGGCCACCACGACCCAGAGCGCGATCTGGCCCAGCACGAAGAACTCCCGCAGGTGCTCCCGCCCCAGTATGAGCAGCAGGATCGCGATGACCTGCGACATCATCTTCACCTTGCCGAGCGGCGACGCCGGAATCGTCACGCCGCGCGAATAGGCGAGGCTGCGGAGCACGGTGACTCCCAGCTCGCGGCCCAGGATGATGGCCACCATCCAGGCCGGGGCCAGCTCCATCTGCACGAGCGAGATCAGGGCGGCCGTGATCAGGAGCTTGTCGGCCAGCGGATCCATCAACTGGCCGAACGTCGTGACCTGTTTCTGCCGCCGGGCGAGAAACCCGTCGAGCCAGTCGGTGAGAGCGGCCACGCTGAAGATCGCGGCGCCGACCAGCTCCTTCCCTTCGAACTCCGTCCACAGCACGACCACGAGCAGCGGAACCAGGAAGATGCGGGCCAGGGTCAAGCTGTTCGGCAGATTCATCTGGGGAACGAGAACGGCCCCATTGTAGTGTCCGGACGGACCGGTCGCAACATCCTCGGCCGGCGGGTACCGGTGCTAAGATCCCCGCCGCATGAAGGCGGTCATTCTGGCGGGCGGCTTCGGCACGAGGCTTCGCCCCCTCACCCTCGAGATCCCGAAGCCGATCGTACCCATCTTCGACCGTCCGTTCCTCTATCACCAGATCGATCTGCTGCGCCGGGTCCCGGAGGTCGACGAGGTGATCCTGAGCCTCAACTACCGGCCCGAGCGCATCGAAGCCCGCGTCGACGACGGCGCCGACGCGGGGCTGCCGGTGCGGTACCGGGTCGAGCCTCATCCCCTGGGAACCGGCGGTGCGGTCAAGTTCGCCTCGCGGGGAATCCGGGACACCGTCCTCGTCGTCAACGGCGACGTGCTGACGGACATCGACCTCAACGCGGTGGTCGCGCGGCACCGCGAGCGCCGCGCGCTGGCGACCGTCGTTCTGACACCGGTCGACAATCCGTCCGCCTACGGGCTCGTCGAGACCGACGCCGATGGAAGCGTGCGGCGCTTCCTGGAGAAACCGGGCCCCGACGAGATCACGTGCGACACGATCAACGCGGGCATCTACCTGCTGGAGCCGGCGACCTTCGACCGCATTCCCGACGATGCGGCGTGGTCGATCGAGCGGCAGTACTTCCCCTCGCTCATCGAGCGGCACGAGACCTTCGTCGCGCATGTCGATCGCGGCTACTGGATCGACATCGGCAACCCCGCCAGCTACATGCAGGCGCACCGTGACCTGATGGCCGGGCGCTGTGCGGCCGGGCCCTTCCGGGACCGGCCATCCGGCTCGGTGCACCGCGGCGCGGGATGTCGCATCGCACCAGGCGCCGATCTCGCCGGCCCCTGCTTCCTGGGAGACGGCTGCGTCGTGGAAGAGGGGGCCCGCATCGGCGCGGAGTCGGTGATCGGGCCCGGATGCACCATCGGCCCCCGCACCGTCATCGAGCGGTCGATCGTGTGGGGAGACTGCACCGTCGGCGCGGATGCGGTCGTGCGGGAGGCGATTCTGGGCAATGCGTGCCGTATCGGCGACGGCGCCGACATCGGCGCCGGATGCGTTCTGGGAAGCCGATCCACGCTGTCGGCCCACAGCCGGGCATGACGCCCGCATGCCGCGCCTCGGCCCGCCCCGGCGCCGGGCGCCCGACCGGCGAGTCGCCGGCGGCTCCGATCGGCGTCCGACCGGGTCGTCGAGGCAACGCCGGCGGCGGCCCCAACGCGCGGACTCCAGTCCCGTGAGATGACGAGATGACCTTCGACCCCGACGTATTCAAGGCCTACGACGTTCGCGGACTGTACCCCGATCAGATCGACGAAGGGCTGTCGGAGCTGATCGGACGGGGGTTCGTGGCCCATCTCGGGGCGCGGCGCATCGCCGTCGGCCGCGACATGCGCGTGTCGTCGCCAGCCCTCGCGACGGCGTTCATGGCCGGAGCCAGGGCGCAGGGCGCCGACGTCGTGGACATCGGCCTGATGGGGACCGACCAGTTGTACTTCGCGGTGGCCCGCGACGACCTCGACGGCGGCGCCCAGGTCACCGCGTCCCACAACCCCGGGGCCTACAACGGCATCAAGCTCGTCGGGCGGCAGGCGCTGCCGCTGAGCGGCGACGCGGGAATCGCGGAGATTCGCGACATGCTCGCCGCCGGCGCGCTGCCGCCGCCGGCCGCCCGGGAGGGCGCCCGCGGCGAGGCGCGGGTTCTGGACGACTATCTCGACCACGTGCTGGGGTTCATCGACCCCGCCGTCATCCGGCCGTTCTCGCTGGTGCTCGACGCCGGCAACGGCATGGCGGGCGTGGTCGCGCCGGCCCTCTTCGACCGGCTGCCGTGCCGCACGACCCGGCTCTGCTTCGACCTCGACGGAACGTTTCCGAACCACGACGCGAACCCGCTGATCGAGGCCAACCGGCGCGACCTCGTCGCGGCGGTCCGGGCGGGGTCCGCGGATGCGGGAATCGCCTGGGACGGTGACGCCGACCGGTGCTTCTTCGTGGACGGCGAGGGCGAGTTCGTCCCCGGCGACTTCGTCACCGCCCTGCTGGCCGAGGCCTTTCTCCGCAAGACCCCGGCCGCCGCCGTCGTCTACGACGTGCGGGCCAGCCACGCCGTCCGGGACACCGTCGCCGCCTTCGGGGGGCGGGCGCTGATGAACCGGGTCGGCCATGCGTTCTTCAAGAAGCGGATGCGGGAGGAGAACGCCGTCTTCGGCGGAGAGGTCACCGGCCACTACTACTTCCGCGAGAACTTCTACGCCGACAACGGGTTCATCCCCGCCCTGCTCATCCTCGAGCTCATGTCGGCCCGGGGGCAGACGCTGCGCGAGATGCTCGCGCCGTTTCGCGAGCGCTACTTCATCTCCGGCGAGATAAACACCGCCCTGGACGATCGGGAGCGCGTCGCCGCAAAGCTGGAGCTGCTCGCCGCGCGCTACGCCGACGGCCGCGTCCATCACATGGACGGCGTGTCGGTCGAGTACCCGACCTGGCACTTCAACGTGCGGCCTTCCAATACCGAGCCGTTGCTGCGGTTGAATCTGGAGGCGGCCACCCGGGGCGAGATGGAGGGGCGCAGGGACGAGGTGCTGGACCTGATCCGAAGCTGACTGCGCGATCTGATAAGATGATTGCGCGTGACGGTAGAGCGGGAGTAACTCAGTGGTAGAGTCACGGCTTCCCAAGCCGTTGGTCGCGGGTTCGATCCCCGTCTCCCGCTCCAGATCTTGCGACCCCCTCGACCCATGGCGACGATCGACCGCTACCCGACCGTCACCCCGGCCCCGTCCGACGACGATTCCCCGCATCGAGACGCGCGCCGCTCCGGCGGGCTGACGACCTTCGGCCGGAGCATCACGGCCAAGGGCCAGCTCAGCGCCACCGATCACGTCATCATCGAAGGAACGGTGGAGGGCGACGTCGTGGTGCCGAACCACAACGTCGCGATCACCGGCGTCGCACGGATCCGGGGCGACGTCTTCGCCCGAACCGTCACCGTGCTGGGCCGGGTCGAAGGCAACCTGACCGCATCGAGGCTCATCGAGCTTCGAGCGTCGTGCGTGGTCAGCGGGCGACTGTCGTCACCCGCCCTGATCATCGAGGATGGGGCCCATTTCTGCGGGCCCGTCGAGCCCGGCAAGATCGACGTGGCCCTGGCGCTCGCCCGACACCGGGCGCAGAACGCCTGAGGCTCGGGGTGGTCCGAAGACCTCTCCTCCCCCGAACCCCGAGAGCACGCGCGACAACCGGCATCGACCGCCGGGAACGCATCCGGCGGCGAGCCGTCTCGCGTCCCCGCGGCCGGTGTCCCCGTCGCCCGATCGAGCCGGAACCTCGACGCGCTCCGGGGCCGGCGACGGCTTGGCGACGTTAGCCTTGGCGGCATGAGCCCCGGAACCCGGGCCGCTAGCCCAAGTTTACCAGCCACGAATCTAAACTACTGCAACAAGGCGGCTTACGCCGACAAAAATCCTCGAGTGGCACTACAAGCCTGCGCAAACCGGTGAGGTCGGTCAGATGAGCGTCTTGCGAACGCCCCCGGGGTGGGGGTCGACGCCGAGGGTGCCGTAGATGTCCCGCTGCTCGGGTTCGGCTTGCGTGGCCGTGCGCACATGCAGCGTGCGCCCGTCGGGGCGGCGGAAGGTGGCGGTGACGCGCTGCTGGCCGTCGAGGATGCGGCGCAACGTGGTCCAACCGGCGGGGTTGCCGTGCCCGCGCAGTCGGGTGCGGATGACCTGCACGAGCTGGTAGGCGATGACGGTGATGAACAGGTGACCGTCAGCCCGCCGCGGCTTGTGGTGGTAGATGGGGCGCAGGCCGAGTTCGGACTTGAGGGCGCGGAAGACGGCCTCCACGTCGGTGAGGGTGGTGTAGGTGCGCCACAGGGCGTCTTCGTCCCAGTCGGTCTCGCTGCTGCGCAGGCAGTAGACCCCCGGATGGGTGGCCATCGAGCCGTCCTGGGGACGGCGGGTCCAGGTGACGGCGACGGCCTTGTTGCCGGTCTCGTCGGCGGTGACGGCAATCTGGTAGTGCAAGGCGACGCGGGAATGCTTCGTCTTCAATCGGCCGATGCGCTGCCACACCTGGTCGAGTCGCTTGTGGGCGCGGGGGCGCGCCAGCCCCTCGTGGAGTTGGGTCAGGGCGGTCTCGAAGCGGGTGGCGAAACGCTCGATGATGGCCCGTTCCTTGTTGGCCCGCTCCTCGGAGTAGCAGTACAGGCGCACCTCGTCGGGGTCGTTCGAGACCACCTTGTGCAGGTGCACGGTCTGGTTGGACCGGGTCCGGACCGACACGGCGGCCTCGGCGTCGAATTGCCGGTGGCGTTCGCGGCTGACGACCAGATAGCGGTAGCCGTGGTCGCGCAACCACGTGATGCAGGCTTCGGTGGCGACGCCACGGTCCATGACCACGAGGGCGCCGGCCGGTGCGTCGAGCGCCTCGAGCATGTCGGCCAGGGTGCGCTGTTCCCGGACGTTGCCGGCGAAGACCTTGGAGCGGCGGACGAAGCCGCTGGCGTCGAGCATGAGGCCCAGGGTCAGCAGCGGACAGTCGCTACGCTTCTCCTTCGAGTGCCCCCGCTGCGCCTGTGGCTGCTCGCTCGCCTCGCCTTCGAAGTAGGTGTTGGTCAGGTCGTAGAGGGTCACCGTCGGCTGCAGGTCGAACAGCCCCATCGCACGGTCGAACAGATGCGCCTCGATCGCCTCGCGATGCTTCACCAGGGCGTCCGAGGCGCGGTAGAGCTGCATCGCGCCGACGGTCTCGAAGTCGACGCCGAGCAACTCTCCGAGGCCGCTGCGTTCTTGCAGCCAGCGGTGCGTCGCCCGCTCCGAGGCGGGCTGGGCGAGACGCCCGACGATGACGCCGGCCGCCGCCGCGCGCAGGGCGCGGTTGACGCCGAGGTCGGCGAGCAGGGCCGGCAGGCCCAATTGCTCCAGCGCCCACAGACCGACCTGCTCGACGCCGACGCTGCGCGGGCGGACCAGGCGCAGCGAGTCGACATCAAGGGGCTGCACGTCGGTCGGTCCGGTCGGAGTGCCGCTCGCCTGCCCGCCACGGACGACCAACTGGCTGGCGATGCGCTGGGCTTCGTGTTCGACGGTTTGGGGGCCATCGGCGACCAGGGGCGCTTGGCCGGTCAAGATGTCGTCGATGCGGGCGCACAACTGCGGCCATTGGGCCTGGGGGATGTCGAAGTGGCGCCCGAGATTGAGGAGAGTGCGCTGCCGGACGGCGTTTCCGACGCGCTCGGAGTGCACCAAGCGATGGGAGAAGTAGGGCTTTCCGTCCTGGGTCCGCCGGGTTTGTGTGCGTCGAATGAACACGCTGCCGAGGATAGCGGGCGCCCTTGCCGGAGTCAATCCTTTCTGAAAATTATGGCACTACATCGCGCGCCGTCAAGGCTCGATCCTTTAGAATCAACAACTTACAGATATGGGAATCCCGAAAAGCAGCCGAAATCGGCCAAATAGCCGGTCAACTTGGTAAACTTGGGCTAGGCCATGTCCTTCAGCTTCTTGAGCGGGAGGATCTTCACCGTCGTGCTCGCCGGGCGGGCCTTCACGTCCATGGTCTCGCCGGGCCGGAAGGGGTTCGGCACGCCCTTCTTCGCCCTTCGCGCCGGCTTCTTGACGACCTTGATCTTCAGCAGGCCGGGTATGGTGCAGACACCGACGGCCCCCTTCCGGACGTGGCGCTCGATGACCGATTCCAGCGCTCCGAAGACGTCGGAGACCTGTCGCCTGGACAAGGCCGACTTCTCCGCGATGTCCGCGAACATCTGCGTCTTCGTCATCGCCTCGGTGAGCTTTTTGACTCTTGCCAACATTCCCTCCTGGTGATGAGTGAACCGGTCGCTTGCGCTGCCCCGCATGATAACCGAACCGACGCCGCACGGTTCACAAAACTGAAAGATCTCGCCACTCCCACGCCGTGCGGAGGCCGAGACCGCCTCGCTCCGGCCGCGCGGCGCGCGCGGGGTCCGCGACGTTCGCGGGTTTGTATCACAAGCGCCCCCCCGACTCCACCAAGCGTGCCTGGGAACCGGCGCTCCGGCGCGACGGGAATCCGGGGCAGGCCGCACCGTTCTACGGCGCAGACTGCTGGTAGTCGTCCGCGCGGAGGGACGCCCGGATGATCTCCCGGTCGTTGCGGTGAACGATGTGCCCGTTCGCGTAGGCCGGGTGCGACCAGTTGACGAGGCGCTCGGCGATGCGGCCGTGCGGCGTCCGGGTGCCGGAGCCCCCGGTCGGCTCGATGAGCCGCGTGCGGTCGAGCTCGACGTACCCCTCCGGCGTGAACCGGGCGAGGATGAGGAACCCGTCGTCGTTGTTGACGAAGTACCGGTTCCGGTGCCGCACGAGGAAGGCGGTGCTCCAGCGCGCCTGTGCCGTCATGTCGGGGCTCATCCAGATGCGTTCGCCGGTGGCGGCGTCGAGCGCGCGCAGCTCGCCGTAGCTGTCCACGCCGTAGACGTGGTCGCCGATGATGATCGGGGTCGTCACCATGGCATGGATGGTGTCCGTCTCCCCCGGCAGCTCGCTGCGGCTCCGGCCCCGCCACAGCTCCGT
The DNA here is from genome assembly GCA_965215105.1 of Vicinamibacterales bacterium. Lineage (GTDB taxonomy): Bacteria > Acidobacteriota > Vicinamibacteria > Vicinamibacterales > UBA8438 > JAJEEA01. Next base: position 970,734 of record OZ244051.1, on the reverse strand, counting down.
CGCGGCCGGCCGGTCCTGGTTCAACTGCATCATGAGCGAGCCGTTGAAGAACTGCGACACCAGCAGGTAGTTGCCGCTCCGCACCGGGGTCGCCACCGTGACCCCCATCGAGACGTCCCAGGGCTGCTCCCAGTAGAGCTCGCCGGTCTCGGGGTCGAGCGACGCGAGGGCCCGCGGATGCCAGACGATGAGCTGGCGGACGCCGCCCGCCTCGTAGATGATCGGCTGCGCGTAGCCCATCTCGGCCTCGACCTCGATTGCCCGCCACAGCTCCTCGCCGGTCCGCTTGTCGAAGGCCACCACGAGCGCGTCGGGCTCGCCGCCGACGACGGTCAGGAGCCGGTCGCCGTCGACGAGGGGGGCGCTGACGATGCCCCACACCGGGACGCTCGTGCCGTACTCGGCCACGTAGTCCTTCTGCCAGCGCACCGCGCCGGTCTCGACGTCGAAGCAGAACAGCCGTCCCGTGGCGCCGAGGACGTAGACGCGGTCGCCGTCGACGGTCGGGGTGGCGCGGGGGCCGACCGCGTAGCTCACCGACAGCATGCGGTAGGAGGTCGGCCACTCGTGGGTCCACAGCACCTCGCCGCTCTCCTCGTCGAGGGCGAGCACCCGCTCCGTGCCGTCGAGGGTGCGCGATTCCGGATCTTCCCGCCAATCCGTGATGAACACGCGGCCGCCGGCGACCGCGGGGCCCGAGTACCCCGCGCGAATCGGCGTGCGCCAGGCGACCTTCAGCTCGTCCGGCAGATCCTCGACGATGCCCGTCTCGTGCCAGACCCCGAGCCGGTCCGCGCCCCGCCACTGCGGCCAGTCGTCGGCGGACAACGCAACCGTCGTCGCGACGGCGGCCAGAGCGGTTGCGCAGGCCCGTATCGACCAAGCCTGCATCCGTGCGCCGGCCCCCGGTTTCTCGACCCGCGTGATCATGCCGTGTCCTCCTGCCGCCGCTCCGGATCGGACGGCGGGAATGGGGTTGGGGAGCTGCGCGACTTGCGCAAGGACATGAACGCGCCGGCCGAGCGCACGGTCAGGCTCGAAAGGCGCCCGGGACGGGTTCATCGCGGGATTCGGAGCGAAGGGAGAAAGCGACCGTGGACCCCGGGTGGCGGTGTCGCGTATTGGTCGGGATGACTGGATTTGAACCAGCGACCCCCTGACCCCCAGTCAGGTGCGCTACCAGACTGCGCCACATCCCGACACGAACTCACCGCCCGGCCGCGGAACCCCGAAGTCCCGCGTGCGCCCGGTCAGGCCTTCTGCCCGGCCAGCAGGTCCAGAATGGCGTGCAGGCCCTTCTTGATGCCGTCCAGCCGCGTCCTGACCTCTTCTCCCAGCAACTCGTCCAACGCCGTCGCCTCGGCGTGCTCCGACCCCGACGCCTCCTTGAGCAGCTTCCGCCGCGCCGCCCCCAGGGTCAGGCCCTCGACGAAGACGAACTCCTTGATGCGAAGCACCTTGTCGAGGTCTTCCCGGCGATACAGGCGCGAGCGGCTGTCGCCCTGCGCGACCCCCATGTCCGGGAACTCCGCCTCCCAGGAGCGTAGCACGTAGGGCTGCAACTCGGCGATGGCGCAAACCTCGGACGGCTTGTAGATGGATCGTTCCGGTATCTTGAGCCGTGTCGCCATCGCTTCGCTTCAGGCCGGTCCCAGTATACACCGGCCTGGCCCGCCCATCGTCGCCTCCGGCTCCGCCGGGCGCCCAACCAACCCGCCAGGAGTCCGCGCCGTTCCACGGCGCAGACTCCTACCTCCCCCGCGCCTTCAGGCGAATGGGGGTGCCCGTGAACCCGAAGGCCTCCCGCAGACGGCGTCGGAGGAACCGCTCGGACGAGAAGTGCAGCCGCGCGCCCCGGCCCGTGAACAGCGTGAACGTCGGCGGCGCCACCCCCGTCTGCACCGCGTAGCGGATGTGCACCGTCCGTTGCCCGGCCCCGGACGGGCGATGGTCTCGGGTCGCCCGGGCCACCACGCGGTTGAGCTCGCCGGTGGTCACCTTCGTCCGGCGGGCGGCGGCGACCTCGTCGACGAGCCGCAGCAACCGCCCCGTCCGTTCTCCGGTCATCGCCGAGAGGTGGACGATGGGCGCGTAGTCGACGAACTTGAGGGCGTCGCGAAGCTCTTCGTCGAAACGGGCCGCGAACCCGGGTCCGCGGTCCTTGACGAGGTCCCACTTGTTGGCGGCGAGAACGACGCCGCAGCCGGCCGCCTCCGCCTCGCCGGCGATGGCCGCGTCGCGCTTCACGACTCCCGCCGCCGCATCCACGACGATCACCGCGACGTCGGTGCGCTCCATCGCGTGGCGCGCCCGCACGACGCTGACCGTCTCGATGCGCCCGCCTCCGGCGACGCGGCCGGGACGCCGCATGCCCGCGGTGTCGACGATGCGGAACCGTTGCCGATGCCAGCGCATCACGTCGTCGACGGCGTCGCGGGTGGTCCCCGGGGTGGGGCTGACGAGCACCCGGTCGCCGCGCAGCAGCCGGTTGACGAGCGACGACTTCCCGACGTTGGGACGGCCGACCACCACCACGCCGGTCTCCCCCTCCGCGTCGGCGGCGCCGTCGGGCGCGGCGGCCGGCCCCGGCGGCAGCCGCGCGACGACCTCGTCGAGCAGGTCCCCGATGCCCTGCCCGTGCTCGGCCGCTATCTCCACGACCGGCTCGAAGCCGAACCGGTGGAACTCGGGAACGTGCGAGCGCGCCCGCCGGTCGTCGATCTTGTTGACGGCGACCACCACCGGCGTTCCTCGCGTCTGCAGCTCGCGGGCCAGCTCGTCGTCGGCCGGCACCGGCCCCTCGCCGCCGTCCACCACGAACACCACGACCTCGGCCTCGCCGGCGGCGCGACGGCCGCGGTCCGCCACCGCCGCCTGCATCGGATCGGCGCTCGCGCCCGCGACCCCGCCAGTGTCGACGAGGGAGAACACCCGCCGCTGCCACTCCACCTCGCCCTCGAGCACGTCGCGGGTGGTCCCGGCCAGCGAGGTGACGATGGCCCGCCGCGTCCCCGTCAGGCGGTTGAAGAGGGTCGACTTGCCCACGTTCGGCCGGCCCACCAGGACCACCCGCCCCGCCGCCCGGTTCAGCTCACCGCCCATCGCGCTCCCGTCCCGGCACTCGTGGCGCCGCCGCTTGACAGCCGTAAATGACAGTACCTATGATGCTTACATAACCTCGCGGGCCGCGACGCATGATAGACGCATGATAAAAGTCGACATCGTGAACGAAGTCTCCAGGCTCGCCGACATCACCAAGGTGAAGGCCGAGGTGGCGGTCGACGCCGTGTTCGACGCCATGCGGACGTCGATGCAGCGCGGAGAGCGCATCGAGCTGAGGGGCTTCGGGGTCTTCCAGGTGAAGCCGCGCAAGCGGGGCATCGGCCGCAATCCGCGAACCGGCAAGGAAGTGCGCATTCCACCCGGCCGGACCATCCGGTTCAAGCCCGGCAAGGACCTCCAGGACATCGGCGGCTGACGCGTCGTCGGCCGCGCATCCGCTCCGGCGACAGGCGGCGCGAACCCCACGGACAGGCCTCCCTTGAACCAGCCTCTCTCTCCGACTCCCGAACCGCCGCCACCGCCGGCGTGGCCGGCAGAACCGCGCCCGGGGCCTCCCCCGGCGCCGCGTCCGCGAACACCGATGGCCGCGGCGCCGCGGCGCGACCGCCCCTGGATCAACTTCACGCTCCTGCTCGGCACCATCGGGACCACCACGTGGGTGGGGGCCGGCTATCATCGGGCGTTCGCCTCGGGTTTCGATGCGGCGGTCGACCTGCCGCTCGTGGCGTGGAACGGACTCTGGTACAGCTTGACGGTGCTGACCATTCTGGGCGTCCACGAACTGGGCCACTACTACGCTTGTCGGCGCTATCGCGTCGATGCATCGCTCCCCTACTTCCTGCCGGCGCCGATTCTCATCGGCACCCTCGGCGCGTTCATCCGAATCCGGCAGCCGATTCCCACCAAGCGGATGCTCTTCGACATCGGGGTCGCGGGACCCATCGCGGGCTTCGTGGTCGCCGTCCCCGCCCTGTTCCTCGGCGTCGCGCTGTCCGAGGTCCTGCCGCGGCCGGATGACTTCGGCGAGCCTGCCCTGCTGTTCGGCCAACCCCTCCTGTTTCGTCTGGCCGCCTGGACGATCTGGGGAGCGTTCCCCGACGGCTACTGGCTGAACCTCCACCCCATGGGATTCGCGGCGTGGGTCGGACTGCTGGCCACCGCCCTCAACCTGTTCCCCATCGGCCAGCTCGACGGCGGCCACATCTCGTACGCGGTCTTCGGCGCCCGCTCGACGCTCGTGACCCTGATCTCCGCCGCCGTCCTCTTCGCCCTCGCCTTCCATTCCCCGAGCTGGATCGTCTGGGCGGTGCTGATGGTGGTCATGCTCGTCGCGCTGGGCCCCAGGCACCCGCGCACCCTCGACCACGACGTTCCCATCGACCGGACCCGGATGCTCGTCGCCGCCTTCGCGCTCGTCATCTTCGTGCTCTGCTTCACGCCCGCTCCCATCCAGATCATCGGAGACCTCGGGCCGTAGACGCCTCTCGGACGAGAAGCCGCACGTGGGGCTCGCCATGCGACGCCTGACCCCTAAAGCATCGACACCGGGTCGACATCCACCACCACGTTCCGCTTCAGGCGCGGATGCTCGTCCAGGACCCGGAGCAGCGCCTGCCGCATCTCTGCCCGGGACCCGCCCTTCAGGAAGAGGTGCATGCGGTACCGGCCCCGCAGTCTGGCGAGGGGGGCCGGCGCCGGCCCCAGCACCGTGAACCGCCGCCGCGCCGCGCGCAGCCGCGCGGCCAGGACGGCGGCGTCCTGGACGGCGCGATCCCGGACCGTTCCGTGGACGACGGCCGACACCAGCGACACCACCGGCGGATAACGGAGGGCTCGCCGGAAACGCAGCTCCTCGCGATAGAACGGCGCGTACGCCTGGTCGCACGCATGGCGGACGGCGTAGTGACCGGGATGGAGCGTCTGGACGATCGCCTCGCCCGGGGTGCTCCCCCGGCCGGCGCGGCCCGCCACCTGCGTCAGCAACTGGAACGTGCGCTCCGCCGCCCGGAAGTCCGGCAACCCGAGGCCGATGTCCGCCGACACCACCCCCACCAGGGTGACGCCCGGGAAGTCGTGCCCCTTCGCCACCATCTGCGTGCCGACGAGGACATCCAGCTCGCGGCGCGCGACCCGCTCGAGAAGCCGGGCCGCCGCGCCCCGCCGCCGCACCGTGTCTCGGTCGAGGCGGGCGACGCGGGCCGCCGGCCACCGCCGCTCGAGCTCCGCCTGCACCCGTTCCGTGCCGAAGCCGACGTGCTCGAGGACCGTGCCCGAGCACCCGGGGCACGCGTCGGGACGGGGCCGCGAGTACCCGCAGTAGTGGCAACGAGCCCGCCCGATGGCACGGTGAAAGGTCAGGCTCACGCTGCAGTCGGGGCACTCCAGCGTCTTGCCGCAGCCGCGGCACAACAGGGAGGCCGCGAACCCCCGCCGGTTCAACAGCACCAGGGCCTGCTCGCCCCGCGCCAGCCTGTCGTCGACGGCCTCGGCCAACGGGGCGCTCAGCACGGCGTCGGGACCGTGCGCCGCCAGCTCCTCGCGCATGTCGACGATGCGCACCGCCGGCAGGGGGCGGTTTCCGATGCGTTGCGGCAGGGTGAACCGCCGGTAGCGGTCGGTCTCCGCGTGGCGGGAGCTCTCGAGCGACGGCGTCGCGGACCCGAGCAGGACGAGGGCGCCGTCGCGCTTCCCCCGCATGATGGCGACGTCCCGGCCGTGGTAGCGCGGGCTCTCGTCCTGCTTGTACGAGGCGTCGTGCTCCTCGTCGACCACGATCAGGCCCACCGACGGCAGGGGCGCGAACACCGCGGACCGGGTGCCCACCACCACGTCGACCTCGCCGCGGCGGATGCGGTGCCACTGATCGTGGCGGGCGCCGTCGGACAGGCCGCTGTGCTGCACCGCCACCCGGGCCCCGAACGCCGACCGCAGACCCGCGGCGATGGCGGGGGTCAGGGCGATCTCGGGGACGAGGACCAGGGCCTGCCGCCCTCTCGCCGCCGCCGCCCGGGCCAGCCGCGCGTAGACCTCGGTCTTGCCGCTCCCGGTGACCCCGTGGAGGAGCGCCACCTCGAAGTCGCCGGACCCCGCCGCGCCCTCCAGCGCCTCGACCACCTGCCGCTGCCGGGGCGTCAGGGTGCGGGCCGGCGGCTCGGGGGCGTCCAGGAGCGCGACCGCCCCCGGCTCCCGCTCGACGACCTCGCTCCCGATCGTCACCGCGCCGAGCTCGGCGAGGCGGCGGAGCGTCCCCGCCGGGACGCCGGCGGCCGTCAACACCGGCACCGCCACTCCCCCCGGCGCCGCCTCGAGCCGTTCGAGCGCCTCGCGCTGGCGTCTCCCCAGGGGGGCTCCGGCGGCCAGACGCGCCCGGCCGTCGGCGGTCAGGCGGGCGACGCGGACCGTCTTGAACGCGGACGCGGCGCCCTTGAGGGGCTGCGTCAACCGGACGAGCCCCTCGCGGGCCATGGCCGCGAGGAGCGCGTGTCGTCCCCCGCCCCGCCCCCGCCCGGGGCCCCGGCCGCCCCCGGCGTGATCGATCGCCGCCACCCGGTGCGCGGCGCCGTCCGCGAGCAGCTCCAGGAGACGGCGTCGCGCGGCGCCGGGCCGGCCCGCGAGGGCCGCGCGGCCCGCCGGGGTAATCTCCGCCCGCCGCTCGCTGACCACCCAGGCGAGGCGCGGCATCGCCGCCGCCACCGCCTCGCCCGCGCCGCAGGCGTAGTACTCGCCCACCCAGAGGGCGAGCCGCACCACGCCGGCCGGCAGCAGGGGCTCGGCGTCGAGGACATCGATCAGGGGCTTGAGCGCGGCGGGGGGCGGCGACTCCGATCGGTCGACGACGCAACCGGTCACCGCCCGCGTCCCCAGCGGCACGAGGACCCGGGTCCCCGTCTCCGGGACCGGCAGCTCCGGAGGCACCTCGTAGTCGAGCCGGTCGAGGGCGGGGACGGGGACGACCACGGAGACGACGCGGGGCATCGGCGATGAACGACGGCGGCGGCACGCGCCGCGCTAAGGATCCGGCTCCGCGAGCAGGGCGCGGACCCGCTTCATGTCCTCCCAGACGTCCCGCTTCCGCTCGGGGCTCCGCAGAAGGAAGGCGGGGTGGAAGGTCGGGATCAGCTTCGCCCCGCGGTAGTCGAAAACGCGTCCGCGCAACCGGGAGACGGCGTCGTCGGTCCGGAGCAGGGTCCTGATGGCGAAGCCGCCCAGGGCCACCACCACCCGGGGGCGGATGACGTCGAGCTGCCGGAACAGGAACGGCTCGCAGGTCGCGACCTCGTCGGGCTCCGGGTTCCGGTTGTTCGGGGGCCGGCACTTGATGACGTTGGCGATGTAGACCTCGTCGCGCGACAGGCCGATCGCCGCGATGATCCGGGTCAGCAACTGCCCCGCCCGCCCCACGAACGGAATCCCCTGCCGGTCCTCGTCCCGCCCCGGCGCCTCGCCCACGAACACGAGGTCGGCGGCGGGGCTGCCGACCCCGAACACGAGGTTCGTCCGTCCCCCGTGCAGCTTGCAGCGGGTGCACTCGCCGAGGTCCTCGCGAATCGCCTCGAGCGTCTCCGGCGCCGCCCCGGCCGTCTCCGCCGCCGGCAGGGAGGCGTCGGAAGCCGCGGCGGGGCCGCCGGCGGCCGCGTCGGTCTGCCCGACGACCTCCAGGCGCGGCGCCGGATCGCTCATCGGAAGCGAATCGCGGGCGCGAGCCAGCGGTGCCGCCGCGCGCTCGTTCCCGTGATCGGCCGCCTCCGGCACGGCATCCGCGGGGTCGCGCACGCGCCAGCGCGCGTCGCGGCTGACCCCCTCGACCCCCAGCTCGCGGAAGAACTCGAGGTGCCGCCGCAACTGCTCACGGTCGGTCATGATCGGCGGTCCCGGCCGCATCCGGCGGCTCGTCTCCGGCCAGCATGTCCCGCAGCCGGTCGAGGATGGCGCGGGCCAGGTCGCGCTTGGGCTGCAGGGGCAGGTCGATCGCCCCGCCCGCCTCGACCAGGGTGGCGGCGTTCGTCTCCACGTCGAACCCGGCGTCGGTCCGCGACACGTCGTTGGCGACGATGAGGTCCGCCCCCTTGGCCTCGAGCTTCGCCCGGGCCCGCGCGACGACGTCGCGGGTCTCGGCCGCGAACCCGATCAGCACCGGCCGGCGCCGGCCGCCTCGGCGGCGCCCGAGCTCGTGCAGGACGTCGGTGGTGCGGGTCAGGGTCAGGGTCAGGGTCGCCGGCTCCTTCGCGATCTTCTGCCCGCGCGCTCCCCCGGCCGGCGTGTAGTCGGCCACCGCCGCGGCCATGACCACCGCGTCGGCCTCGCCCGCCCGGCCCGTCACCGCCGCGTGCACGTCGGCCGCGCTCCGCACCGCGATCACCTCGGCCCCGGCCGGGGGCTCCAGGCTGCACGGGCCGGACACCAGCACCACCCGGGCGCCGCGGTCGACCGCTTCCGCGGCGAGCGCGTACCCCATGCGGCCGCTCGACCGGTTGCCGACGAAGCGCACCGGATCGATGTCCTCGCACGTCGGTCCGGCCGTGACGAGGAGACGCCGGCCCGCGAGGTCGCCCCCGTCCGGCCGGAGCCGGCGCTCGACGGCGGCGACGACGTCGTCGACGGGGGCGAGCCGCCCCGGGCCCGTCCAGCCGCACGCGAGGTACCCCTCGCCGGGGGCGACCACGTGCGCCCCGCGCGCCTCGAGGGCGGCGAGGTTGGCAACGACCGCCGGGTGTTCGTACATGTTGGTGTTCATGGCGGGGGCGAGGACGACCGGGGCCCGCGTCACGAGGTAGAGCGAGGTCAGGAAGTCGTCGGCGATGCCGTGGGCGAGCTTCCCGATGACGTTGGCGGTGGCCGGCGCCACGAGCAGGGCCCGGATGTCGGTGGCCAGCGCCACGTGCTCGATGGTGGCGTTGGCGCCGGGCGCGAACTGATCGGTGACGACGGGCCGCCGGGTGATCGCCTCGAACGTGAGCGGTCCGACGAAGCGGCGGGCGTTGGCGGTCATGGCCACGACGACGTCGTGTCCGTCGTCCTGCAGCCGGCGGACGATCTCCACCGCCTTGTAGGCGCCGATGCCGCCGCTCACCCCCACCGCGATCAGTGCCATGGCGCGGCCCCGCTGTCCGGCTCGCCGAAGCTCTCCGCGATCGCCCGCGCGGCGGCGCCGGCCGCGCGCCACGACTGGCGCTCGGCCTCGACGATGCACCGCAGGCGCTCCACGCAGTCCTCCAGGTCGTCGTTGACGACCACGTAATCGTACTCCCCGACGTGCCGGACCTCGCGCCGGGCGACGCTCAGCCGGCGCCGGATCTCGGCCTCCGTCAGGCGGTCGCCGGGCCGGCGGCGCAGCCGCTCCTCGAGCACCGCGGGGGACGGCGGCAGCAGGAAGATGCCGACCGCGCCGGGCTCGAGCCCGCGGACCTGGCGCGCGCCCTGCACGTCGATGACGAGGACGAGGCTGCGGCCGGCACCGAGGCGCCGCCGGGTGTCGAGGGCGCGGGTGCCGTAGAGGTGCCCGAACACCTCGGCCCACTCGAGGAACTCGCCCGCCTCACGCATCGACTCGAAACGCTCCCGCTCCACGAAGTGGTAGTCGACGCCGTCCCGCTCGCTGGGACGCGGGGGGCGCGAGGTGTAGCTCCGCGACCGTTCGAGTTCAGGCACCCGCCTGACGAGCGCGTCGACGGCGGTCGTCTTCCCGGTGCCCGACGGGGCCGAGACCACGAAGAGGCTCCCCTTGCCGTTCACGCGCGCGCTCCCCGCTGGCCCGGGAGTCGTCGCCCGCGGCTCCGATTCCCGCCCTGCCAACCCTCCGGGAGCACGCACCGTTCCCACCGCGCGCGCTCCTGCTCGACGTTCCGGACCTACTCCCGCAGCAGCTTCCAAGCTCGGCTGTTCCCGCTCCGCGACCCCCTCCGCAAGCACGCACCGGTTCCCGCGGCGCGCGCTCCTACCTACTCGACGTTCTGGACCTGCTCCCGCAGCTTCTCGAGCTCGGCCTTGGCGGTCACCACGAGCTCGCTCGCGTCGGCGCCCTCCGCCTTCGCGCCCAGCGTGTTGACCTCCCGGTTCATCTCCTGCAGGAGGAAGTCGAGCTTGCGGCCGCACGGCTCGGCCGCGCCGGTGAGGGCGGACCAGTGGGCGAGATGGCCGCGCAGCCGGGTGATCTCCTCGCTGACGTCCGAGCGGGCCGCGAACCGCACGACCTCCTGGGCCAGGGCCGCCTCCTCGACGCCGGCCTGCCCCCGCAGCTCCTCGACGCGGGCGTTCAGCCGCGACACGAGCTCGGCGCGCCCCGACTCGGCCGCCGCCTCCAGACGGCCGACGAGGTCCGAGAGGGTGCGGCACCGCGCCTCGAGGTCGGCCAGCAGGTAGCCGCCTTCGCGCACGCGCATGGCGTCCAGGTCGCGCAGCACGTCCTCGACCGCCGCGGTCGCGGCGCGCCCGAGCGCGGCCCGGCCCGCCTCGTCCAGCTCCAGCTCCTCGACCACCAGCGCCCGCGGGAACCGCAGGAGGTCGCCGGCGGTCAGGCCGCCGGCGGCAACGCCGCGGGCGCGGGCCTGCTCGACGGCGGCGGAGAGCGCGTCGACCAGCGGCTCGTTCAGCGCGACCTCGACCTCGGGCTGCCCGAGAAGCCGGGCGGTCACCGCCACCTCGACGCGGCCGCGCGCCACCCAGCGCTGGACGGCGGCGCGCAGCTCGACCTCGACCGGCGCCAGCAGCGGCGGCAGCCGCACCTGGATGTCGAGGTAGCGATGGTTGACGGTCCGGGCGGTGACTCCGAGGGCCGCCGTCTCGAGCTCCCGGCTTCCGGACGCGAACCCCGTCATCGACTTGATCATCGCGTTGCACTCGTCGCCGGGCGGGCCGGCCCCGCGGCGGAGGCGGCGGCCATCGCCCGTTCCTCGCCCTCCTGCCCGAACACCTGCGTCGCATAGAGCTTCGCATAGCTGCTGCCGGGACGCGCCAGCAGCTCCTCGTGGCGGCCGGACTCCACCACCCGTCCGCCCTCGAGCACGATGATGGCGTCGGCCCGCCGGATGGTCGAGAGTCGGTGGGCGATGACGAACGCGGTGCGGTTGAGCAGGAGCCTCGCCAGCGCGTCCTGCACGAGCAGCTCCGACTCCGCGTCGAGGGCCGACGTCGCCTCGTCGAGCACGAGGATGGGCGGGTTCCTCAGCAGGGCCCGCGCGATCGTGAGCCGCTGGCGCTGGCCGCCCGACAACCGCTGGCCGCGCTCTCCGATCACGGTATCGTAGCCCTGCGGCAGGTCCACGATGAACTCGTGGGCGTGGGCGGCGCGCGCCACCGCCACGATCGACTCCCGAGGGGTGCCCGGCGCCGCGTAGGCGATGTTGTCGGCCACCGACGCGTCGAACAGGAACGTCTCCTGGGCGACGATGCCGATGGCCCGGCGCAGCGACGCCAGCGTCACGTCCCGTACGTCCGCCCCGTCGATCAGGATGGCCCCCTCGGTCACGTCGTGGAACCGCGGAACGAGGTTGACGAGGGTCGACTTCCCCGCCCCGCTGAGCCCCACCACCGCCACCACCTCGCCCGCCCGCACCGTGAACGAGACGCCGCGCAGCACCGCCTCGTCATCGTCGGGATAGCGGAACGTCACGTCGCGAAACTCGATGCTCGACGCGAACGGCGGCAGCGCCCCGACGCCGGGGCGGTCGCCGGTCCCGGTGCGGGTGTCGAGGACCTCGAAGATCCGTTCGGCCGCGGCGATGGCCTGCTGGATGTTCGCGTTGACCCGGCTCAGCTTCCGCACGGGACCGTACATCAGCAGGAGCGCGGTCATGAACGAGGTGAACTGGCCCGCGGTCAGGTCGCCGGCCGCGATCTCGCGGCTGCCGTACCAGAGGATCCCGGCGATGGCGACGCCGCCGAGCAGCTCGATCACCGACGGCAGGATCGACAGGGCGCTGGTGACCCGCATGATCGTCCGGTACAGCCGGTGCGAGGCCCGCGTGAACTTCTGCCGCTCGAACGACTCGGCCTGAAACGCCTGGACGATGCGGTGCCCGGTGAGCGCCTCCACCGCGAGGTGCGACAGGTGCTCGTCCTCCTCCTGCCCGCGGCGGGTCGTCTGCCTCACCAACTGCCCCAGCCGCACCAGGGGATACACCACCAGGGGCGCCCCGGTCAGGCACACCAGCGCCAGCCTCGCGTCCTGATAGAACAGCAGCCCGGCGAACGCGCACAGCGCCAGCGACTCGCGGATCAGGTCGCCGCACGTCTCCGAGACGACGTGCTGCACGCGGCTGACGTCGCTGGTGAGCCGCGACAGCAGCCGCCCCGTCGTCCGGCCTCCGAAGAAGGTCCTCGACTGCCCGAGCATGTGCCCGAAGAGCTCGGTGCGCAGGTCGTGGACGAGGCGCTGCCCCGCGTCGGCCATCAGGTAGACGGAGAAGTAGGCGCCCGCCCCCTTCATCAGGTAGAGCCCCACCAGGAGGCCGCAGATGAACCCGACGTCCTCGCCCTGGGGAAGCGCCTCGTCGAAGATCGGCTCGATGATGTAGGCCAGCCCGCCCGAGGCCAGGGCGTAGAGCACCATGGCGGGCAGCGCGGCGATGACGCGCAGCCTGTGGGGCAGGACGAATCGCAGCAGCCGGAGCAGTGGATTCACGGTGTGGTCGGGCCGAACCCTTCCGGGTGGCGCTCGCGCCAGCGCCAGGCGGTCGCGACGATGTCGTCCAGCGCCGTGTGGACCGGCCGCCAGTCGAGATCGCGCTCGACGCGCCCCGCGGCGGCGAAGAGCACCGGCGGATCGCCCGCGCGGCGCGGGGCCGGCTCGGCCGGTACGCGGCGGCCGGTCACGCGTTCCACGCTGCGAATCACCTCCTGCACGGAGTGCGGCGTCCCCGTGCCCAGATTGTAGACCCTGGCGCCGTCCCCCGGCCCCAGCGCGTCGAGGGCCCGGACGTGCGCGTCGGCGATGTCCGCGACATGCACGTAGTCGCGCTGGCACGTGCCGTCCGGGGTGGGGTAGTCGTCGCCGAACACCCGGAGCGGGGCTCCCCCGCAGGCGGCGTCGAGGGCGCGGGGAATCAGGTGGATCTCGGGGTCGTGGTCCTCGCCGAGGTCGCCGTCGGGGTCCGCCCCGGCCGCGTTGAAGTAGCGCAGGGCGATGGACTGCAGCCCGTAGGCCCGGCCGTAGTCGCGCAGGGCGCGCTCGACGGCCAGCTTCGAGCTCCCGTAGGCGTTGATGGGGTCGGTGGGGTGATCCTCGTCGATCGGGGTCGCCACCGGATTGCCGTACACGGCGCAGGTCGACGACACCACGAGCCGGCCGACCCCGGCGGCGCGCATCGCGTCGAGCACCGAGAGCCCGCCCCGCACGTTGTGATCGTAGTACCGGGCCGGATCGCGCACCGACTCCTCCACCGCGAGGAGCCCCGCGAAGTGCATCACGGCGGAGGCCCCGTGTTGCCGCAACGCCGCCTCGAGCCGGGCCGTCTCGCGAACGTCTCCCTCGACGAGGGGGAGGCCGCGCACCGCCGCGCGGTGGCCGGCGACGAGGCTGTCGTAGACGACGACGGCGTGCCCCGCCGCCCGCAGGGCCTTGACGGCATGGCTGCCGATGTAACCGGCGCCGCCCGTCACCAGCACCGTGCTCATCGGAAGCTCAACGCCCGATCGAGTGGTAGCGAAAGCCGAGGTCTCGCATCTCGGCGGGGTCGAACAGGTTGCGGCCGTCGAAGATCACGGCCTCCCGCATGAGCTCCCGCATGCGCGCGAAGTCGGGCTCGCGGAACTCGTTCCACTCGGTCAGGATGGCCAGCGCGTCGGCATCCTCCAGCACCTCGTAGCTGTCGGACGCGAGGCCGATGCGCGAGCCGAAGATCCGCCGCGCCGACCCGTTGGCCTGCGGGTCGTAGGCCGCGACCTCGGCCCCCGCCGCGAGGAGGGCCTCGATGACGGTGATGGAAGGCGCCTCCCGCATGTCGTCGGTGCGCGGCTTGAACGACAGCCCCCAGACGGCGATGCGCCGGCCGTCGACCGCCCCCATGGCGTCGACCATCTTGTCGACCAGCCGGTGCTTCTGGGCGGCGTTCACCGCCTCGACCGCCTCGAGAATGCGGAAGCGGTAGTCGGCGTCGCGGGCCAGCCGGCCCAGGGCCTTGACGTCCTTGGGAAAGCAGCTCCCGCCGTAGCCGATGCCGGGAAACAGGAAGGACGGGCCGATGCGGCGGTCCGAGGCGACGACGCGGCGCACGTGGTCGACGTTGGCGCCCACGGCGTCGCACACGTTCGCGACCTCGTTCATGAACGACACGCGGGTGGCGAGCATCGCGTTCGCGGCGTACTTGCTGAGCTCCGCGCTCGCCCGGTCCATGATCTCGATGGGGGCGCCGGTGCGGGTGAAGGGCTTGTGGATGGACGCCATCAGCCGCGACGCGCGCTCGTCGTCGGCGCCGATGACGACGCGGTCGGGCTTCAGGAAGTCGTCCACGGCGGACCCCTGCTTGAGGAACTCGGGATTGCTCACGACGCTGAACGGCTCGCCGGTCTCCCCGCCCATGGCCTCCTCCACCCGGCGGGCGGTGCCCACCGGCACCGTGCTCTTGAGGGCCACGACCGTGTAGCCGGCCATCGCCCTGGCGACGTCCCGCGCCGCCCGGAGGACGTGCTGCACGTCGGCCGAGCCGTCCTCGTCGGACGGCGTGCCCACCGCGATGAACACGACCTCGGAGTCGCGGGCGGCGGGGACCAGGGTGGTGTCGAAGGTGAGCCGGCGCGTGGCCGCGTTCCGGACCACGAGCTCGTCGAGCCCCGGCTCGTAGATGGGAAGACGGCCCTCGCGCAGGGACTCGATCTTGCCCTCGTCGACGTCGACGCAGGTGACCTCGTTGCCCGTCTCGGCCAGGCACGCGCCGACCACGAGACCGACGTAGCCCGTGCCGACGACCGTCATTCTCATGGGTGAACGGTGATTCCGAGGAGTCCGGGGTCGAACCCCGCCGCCCGGGAGGGGCCACGGCGGGGCGCCCGGATCGGGAGACGCGTCCGCGACATGCCTGTACAGGATACTAGTAGTGGATGGGAATCGCGACCGGCGCCCGCGTGGCGCTGGTGCACGACTGGCTCACCGGCATGCGGGGCGGCGAACGCGTGCTCGAGACCGTCTGCGAGCTCTTCCCCGACGCCGCGCGGTTCGCGCTCCTGCACGTGCGCGGCTCGGTCTCCCCGGCCATCGAGGCGCGACCGATCCGGACCTCGTTCGTGCAGCGCCTGCCGGGCTCGCACCGGTACTACCGGTCGCTGCTGCCGCTCTTCCCGGCCGCCGTCGAGCAGCTCGATCTCGACGACTTCGACCTCGTCATCAGCACCAGCCACTGCGTCGCCAAGTCGGTCGTCGCGCCGGGACGCGCCCGACACCTCTGCTACTGCTTCACGCCGATGCGCTACGTGTGGGATCAGTTTCCCGCGTACTTCGGGCCGGAGCGGGTGGGCGCCGGGGCCAGCCGGTGGCTCCGGCGGGGCCTCGCCGCGATCGCCCGCTGGGACGCCTCCACGGCCCACCGGGTGGACCGCTATGTGGCTATTTCGCAGTATGTTGCGGGGAGGATTGGTCGATACTATAATCGAGAGGCGAGTATCGTGTATCCGCCCGTGGACACGTCGTTCTTCCAACCGGGCCCCGCTCCGGCGCGGCATGGCTGCCTGATCGTGTCGGCTCTCGTGCCCTACAAGCGGGTCGACCTCGCGATACGCGCGTGCGCGCAGGCGGGGGTTCCCCTGCGCATCGTCGGAGACGGCCCGGACCTCGGGCGCCTGCGGAAGATCGCCGGCCCGGAGACGGCGTTCCTCGGTCCGGTGAGCGACGAGGAGGTCCGGCAGGCGTATCGAAGCGCGGCCGCGATGCTGCTGCCGGGTCCCGAGGACTTCGGCATCGCCCCCGTCGAGGCCCAGGCGTGCGGATGCCCGGTCGTCGCCCTCGCCGAGGGCGGGGCCTCGGAGACCGTGGTGGACGGCGAGACCGGGATCCTGGTGCGGGAATCCACGCCGGACGCCTTCGCCGAGGCCATCGACAGGATTCACGTCCGGCCGCCCGACGCCGCCGCCGCCCGCCGGCAGGCCCTGCGCTTCTCCCGAGAGCGGTTCCGCGCGGCGCTGGCAACGGAGGTCACCCGCCTGATGAGCGCATCACCGTCGGAGCTGCATCCATGACCCAACGCGCCCGGGTGCGCATGATCATCCAGTCGGTGATCGACGCCGGCATCGGCGTGACGATGTTCCTCGCCGCGTACTGGCTGCGGTTCGAGACCGGGCTGATCCCGGCGCCCAAGGGCCAGCCCCCGGTCGAGTCGTACCTGCAGCTCGCCCCCTTCGTCGGACTGCTGCTCCCGTTCGGCCTCTGGCTGCAGGGCGCCTATCGCCACGAGCGCATCCGATCGCGCGTCGACGACTTCTTCGCGGTGCTGATCGGGGGCCTGATCGCGGTCGTGCTCGGTCTCGCGGGCACGCTGGTGTTCCAGGCGTACTTCATTCCCGCCGAGCTGAAGGACCAGGGCGTCTACGAGGTGTCGCGGCTGGTCTGGGCGCTGTTCCTCGCCCTCTGCATCCTCTGCGCCTACGCGGCCCGCGCCAGCGTGCGGTCCGCGCTCGAGCATCAGTGGCGCGAGGGCGTGGGCCTCAAGCACATTCTCGTCGCGGGCACCGGCGACGTCGCCCGCCACGTCGTCGACAAGGTGCTCCACCATCGCGGGCTCGGCTACCGCATCGTCGGCTTCGTCGACGATCGCGCGAGCGACCGGCAGGGCTATCGGGGGCTGCCGCTGCTGGGGTCGCTGTCGGAGGTGGCCGACATCCTGCGGCGCGAGCGGATCGACGAGCTCTACGTCGCCCTGTCGCTCGACGAGCACGCGAAGATGCTGGAGCTCATCGAGGTCGCCAACCGGGAGTTCGTCGACGTCAAGGTCGTGCCCGACCTCATGCAGGTCATCGCCCTTCGCGCCCGCCTCGAGGAGCTCGACGGGGTTCCCATCATCAGCATCAACGACGTTCCCCTCCAGGGCCTGAACGGCCTGATGAAGCGGACGATCGACGTCGGCATCGCGAGCGTCTCGCTCGTCTTCCTCGGCCTGCCCTTCGCGGTCATCGCCGCCCTCATCAAGGCGACCTCGCCGGGCCCGGTGTTCTACCGGCAGGAGCGCATGGGGCTCGACGGGCGCCCGTTCCACGTCTACAAGTTCCGATCGATGTTCGAGGACGCCGAGCGGGAAACCGGACCGGTGTGGGCCCGCCGGGACGACCCGCGCCGGACGCCGGTCGGCCGGGTGCTGCGCACGCTCAGCCTCGACGAGCTTCCCCAGCTCTGGAACGTCGTCCGCGGCGAGATGTCGCTGGTGGGACCGAGGCCGGAGCGGCCGTTCTTCGTCGAGCAGTTCAGGCAGCGCGTCCCGCAGTACATGCTGCGCCACAAGGTCCGGTCCGGCCTGACGGGATGGGCCCAGGTGAACGGCCTGCGGGGGAACACGTCGATCGAGAAGCGCATCGAGTACGACCTCTACTACATCGAGAACTGGTCGGTGGCCCTCGACTTCAAGATCATGTGGTTCACCGTCCTCCGCGTGTTCTTCCATCGTCACGCGTACTGAGCCGCCACGGCACGGGGTCCGCGGCCGGCCGCCTTCCCCGAAGGCGGCCCGGGGCCGCCCCGGCAACGCCCTCCGACACCGCCATGGGTCATCGCGTCGTCATCACCGGCGCCGCCGGATTCATCGGATCGCATCTCGCCGAGGCCCTGCTCGACCAGGGCGACAGCGTCGTCGGCATCGACAACCTGTCGACCGGAGACGCGGTCAACATCGCCCACCTCGCCGACCGGGACTTCGAGTTCATCCGTCACGACGTCTCCAACTACATCGACCTCGACGGGCCGGTCGATGCAGTGCTGCACTGGGCCAGTCCGGCGAGCCCCATCGACTATCTCGAGCGGCCCATTCCAACCCTGAAGGTGGGGGCGCTGGGCACCCACAACGCACTCGGTCTGGCCAAGGCCAAGCAGGCGACGTTCGTCCTCGCCTCGACCTCGGAGGTCTACGGCGACCCCCTCGAGCATCCGCAGACCGAGAGCTACTGGGGGAACGTGAACCCGATCGGTCCGCGGGGGGTCTACGACGAGGCCAAGCGCTTCGCCGAGGCCATGACCACCGCCTACCGCCGCTGTCACGGCATCGACACCAAGATCGTCCGAATCTTCAACACCTACGGGCCCAGGATGCGGGTGCGAGACGGCCGCGCCGTGCCCAACTTCATCGCCCAGGCGCTGCGCGGGGAGAACCTGACGGTCTACGGCGACGGCACGCAGACGCGCAGCTTCTGCTACATCAGCGATCTCGTCGACGGCATCCTCAGGCTGATGCGGTCGGACACGAACGACCCGGTCAACCTCGGGAACCCGAACGAGATGACGGTGGCGGGCATCGCGGAGCAGATCATCAGGCTGACCGGCTCGAGCAGCCGCATCGTGCACGAGCCGCTGCCGGTCGACGACCCGAAGGTGCGCCGGCCGGACATCGGCCGGGCGCGGGCGGTGCTCGGCTGGGAGCCCCGAGTGCCCCTGGCGGAGGGGTTGAGCGATACCATCGCGTGGTTCCGGACCCCGCTCGGCGGGAATCCTCGCGGCGGGTGACGCCCCGTTCACCCGCCGCGCGAACGGCCCGCCGCGCTCAGGGCGGGACCGGGCCGAGGGGGCCGGCCGCGCGCCGGCCGCCGGCATCCGCGGCCGGGGGGCGACCGAGCGACAGGCCGGCTTGCGTCGACGCCCTCGTCCGAGGCCACCGCCGCCCGGCTTCACTCGCTCAACACCCGCGCGGCGTGAACGATGCAGTGGAGCCCCGAAACGAAGGTGACGGCCAGCGCAGCCCAGATGGCCGCATCCCGCCGCCCGGCTTCACTCGCTCAACACCCGCGCGGCGTGAACGATGTAGTGGAGCCCCGAGACGAGGGTGATGGCCAGCGCAGCCCAGATGGCCGCATCCACCACCACCGAGCCGCGCCCCAGCCAGTTGTACAGGAGCACGAGCGCGATCGTCAGAATGTAGACCAGGGTCGCGAGCTTGCCCAGCATCGAAGGCGGGAACGTGCGCCGTCCGACGGCCAGGTTCACGACCGCCACCGTGACCACGATGATGACGTCGCGGCTGATGACGAGCACCGTGAGCCACACCGGGAACTGGTTCGGGAGATCGAGCTCGGGCAGGGTGAGCACGACGAACGTCGAGATGAGCAGCAGCTTGTCGGCCATCGGGTCGAGGAGCGCTCCCAGGCTCGTCGGCCGACTCCACCAGCGCGCCAGCACGCCGTCGAGAGCGTCCGTCACCCCCGCCGCGACGAACACCACCAGCGCCCACCCGTTCATTCCGTACACCACCAGAATGACCAGGGCCGGAATCAGCAGCATCCGGAGCAGCGTCAGTTGGTTCGCGACCGTCAACGCCGACATGGCAAGCATCCCAGGGGGTCCGCGCCGCTCCACGGGACGGACGGACCCCGGCCCCAATGTTCCCGGGCTCCTCTAGCGACCCGTTCCGGTCGCCCGGCCGAGCCGGGACAACGCCGCCATCGCCTCGTCGCCGGTGACCGGAAGGCCGGGCCGAAACGCGTTCCGGGAGAGCGAAGGCAGCAACCCGGCCGCGACCACTTCCGACACGGCCGGATAGTCGAGGTGTCCGGGATCCAGATCGGAGAACCGCGGCAGGCCGGCCGGGGACGCCGGCTCGACCCCGGCCCCGCGCAGCATGCGCACCAGGATGCGCGCGAGCTCCGCGCGGCTCACGATCTGCTCCGGCAGGAAACGGTAGTTGACGTCGGCCGGCATGATTCCGGCCTGCGCGACGTCGATCATCCAGCGGTACGCCCAGTGGGCGCGAGCGTCGGTGATGATGGCGGCGCCGTCGCCGGCCAGGCCGGCCAGCAGGAGCTCGAACCGCACGCCCAGCAGGGCCGCAAGCTGCCCGCGGGTAATCGCGTCCGCCGTCTCGATGTCGGCGTACTCGGGGGGCAGCGCCGCTACTTGGCGGCGGGCGTCCAGCTCCGCGAGCCGGCGCTCGACGTCGGCTCCCGGCGCGATGGCGTCGGCCCGGAGCAGCGCCTGCTCGGCGCGATCGAGATCGCCGGTGGCCAGATACAGATCGGCCATCAGCAGCCAGGCGTCGAGAGCATCCGGATCGAGGGCGACGGCGCGGTCGAGCCGGGCCAGGGCCGCCCCCGCGCCTTCGACCCGCCGCTCGACCTCGGCCAGCTCGAGGTAGAGGAACCCCGACTCGGGAGACGCCGCGATGAGCCGCTCGTAGGCCGCCCGGGCCTCGGCGTCGCGCCCCGCCGCGGCCGCTTCCCGGGCGGCCGTGACCTGTCGGGTCAGGGCGGTGGCCTCCAGCGCGGCGATACGCTGGCGCACGCCGGCCAGGCCGGGGTCGGCCGCGAGGGCCGCGCGGAAATCGCCGAGGGCCTCGGCGAGGCGGTCCTCCAGCAGGAACGCCTCGGCCCGCCCCAGGCGCGCCGGCACGTAGTCCGAGACCCGGGCGATGGCCCCTTCGAACCGCGCGATGGCGCCGCCGGTGTCGCCTCGAGCCAGCTCGACGAAGCCCAGCCCCGTCGCCGACGGATGAAACGACGGCATGTCGCGGAGGATGGCCGCGAACCGCCGTTCCGCCGCGTCGAGCTGTCCCGCCTGCAGGAACGTCCAGGCGTCGCGGTGCTCGGCCGCCGCCCGGGTCTCCCCCAGCTCGGCCGGCACGACCGGAAGCGGATAGTCGGGGTACGCCGCGGTGGTGACCACCGGCACGCGGGCCGCGCAGCCCGAAACCAGCACGCCCACGGCAGCGACGGCGACAGCCGCCCGCGCGTGCCTCATCGCTCCGCGCTTCGCCGCAGGGAGCCCGGCGCCGCCGCCACGGTCTGCGTCGATCGACGCCCGTGCGGAAACACGCCGCCGACACCCTGCGATCCCCGGAGGTGAGCCTGCGCGCCGGCCGGCCGGCCGGCGCACCCGGGCCCGACTCGCGCCCCCCTTCGGCATGAGGTGTCAAGCGTCGGAAAACGGGCCATCACGCCAGCGATTGTAGCACGCGGTCCCACGCGACGGCCCCCTCGCGGATCAGGCGCGCATGGCGTCCGCGCACGTCCACGATGGTCGACGGCGGTCCCGTCAGCGCGGCCGGCCCGTCCACCACGATCGCCACCGCCGCACCCAGCCCGGCGACCACCTCGGCCGCCGTCGCGGCGGGGCGGCGGCCGGCCCGGTTCGCGCTCGTCGCCGTAATCGGCCCTCCGCACAGCGCGGCGAGCCGGCGGGCGCCGGGGGCCGCGGGCACCCGTATCGCCACCGAGCCGTCCGCCGCGCATACGCCGGTCGCGAACGCCGCCTCCGGCTCGACGACGAGGGTCAGCGGGCCGGGCCAGAACCGGGCCGCCAGCCGGCGGCCCAGCGGAGGCAGGCCGCCCGCCGCCGACTCGACCTGGACCAGGGTGGAAGCGATGAGGGGAATGCCGGCGGTCGCCGATCGCGCCTTGAGCCGACAGAGCGCCTCGACGGCGGGGGCCTGGGTCGGGTCGACGCCGAGCCCGTACAGCGTGTCGGTGGGATAGGCCACGACGCCGCCCGCGCTCAGCGCGGCCACGGCAGGCCGAAAGGCCTCGTCGGAGGCGGCCGCGTCGAGGCGGAGGAGGCGGGGGGTCACCGCGCGGGCTCCGGGCGCGGCCGGCTCGTTGCGAGCGCCGGCCCGCATGGCGCATAATCGATTGGATCGAGGGTCATCGTGCCTGCCAAGCCTTCCCGAGCGCCGAAGCGCCCGCCCCTGCCTCGGGCCCCCCTGCCCCGCCAGCGCGGCGGTCCCCATCCGGACAAGACCAAGCGGCTCTTCCGCGACCGCAAGCACAAGGGGCGTTCGAAGCCGACCGGCTGAGCGCCCGCCGGCGCGCCGCGAAGCGGAGGTTGCGCGCCTGCGAAGCGAAGCCCCTGGCGCGGCCGCGCAGGGCCGCACGGCCGCGGGAACCCGTCGGCCGACGCCCGACCCTTCACGCGCCCGGTCAGAAGTGCACGACCATGTCGGCGTCGCCGGCCAGATGGATGGTGTCGACGAACTGGATGCGCTGGGGACTGGTCTGCATGACGAGGGAGCTCGTCCTCGCCCCGTCGCCGAAGAAGCGGACCCCCCTCATCAGGGTGCCGTCGGTGACTCCGGTCGCCGCGAAGATGATGCGGCGGCCGCAGGCGAGGTCGGCGGCGCGGTAGACGCGGTCCATGTCGGTGATCCCCATCGACCGGCAGCGCTCTTCCCTCTCCGGCGTGTCGACCACCAGGCGAGCGAGAATCTCGCCGTTGAGGCAGCGCATCGCGGCCGCCACCAGCACGCCCTCCGGAGCCCCCCCGGTCCCCATGACGGCGTGGACGCCGCTGCCCCGTACCGCGGCGGAGATGCCCGCCGACAGGTCGCCGTCGCCGATCAGGCGAATGCGGGCGCCGGCCTCCCGGATGTCCGCGATGAGCTCCCGGTGGCGGGGACGGTCCAGGACGATCACGACGAGGTCCTCCACCTTGCGGTCCAGGCACCGCGCGATGGCGCGCAGGTTGTCCCGCACCGGCGCATCCAGGTACACGGCGTGCTTCGAGCTGGGTCCCACGACGAGCTTCTGCATGTAGATGTCCGGCGCGTGGAGCAGCCCGCCGCGCTCGGCGACCGCCAGCACCGCGATCGCGTTCGACGCCCCGGTGGCGCACAGGTTGGTCCCCTCCAGCGGATCGACGGCGATGTCGAGCTGGGGCAGGGCCGCCCCGTCCCCCCGCGCCCGCCCGGCATGCGCGGTCCCCACCAGCTCCCCGATGTAGAGCATCGGCGCCTCGTCCCGCTCGCCCTCGCCGATGACCACCCTGCCGTCGATGGGCACGCGATCCAGGGTCTCGCGCATCGACTCGACCGCGACCTGATCGGACCGGTGTCGATCGCCCAGGCCCATCGTGTGCGCGCACGCGACGGCGGCCCGCTCGACGACCTCGAGCAACGCGGATGTGATGTCGGCGCCCACGCCGGCCCGGCTGGTGTCACTCATGCGCTCGTGCTTCTCCTCATGGGGACGGGACGCCGGCCGCTGCCGCCGCCGCTCACTGGCTGGTGATCCGGACGGCCGCACCCACCTTCAGGTCGAGGCGTTCGCCCGCGCTGGCCGCGTTGGCGGCGAACTCGAGGTGATCGGTGCTGCCGAACAGCGCACAGACCTCGCCGGGTCCGATGTCGGCGTAGGTCTCGACCAGCCGTCCCACCGCGCACCCCCCGACCTCGATGTCGATGGCCCCGCCCGCGGCCAGCCGTTCGAAGCGCTTGCGGTCCACGTTCGTGACGGCGTTGCCGAACCGGTCCATGCGCACGACGCGGCCGGCAATCGACCCGTCCCCCAGCTCGAGCGCGGGCAGATCCAGCGTGACGTGGTCGCGCAGGGGCCGACCGAGCGCCGACAGGCGAATGCCCCGCGCCAGCCAGGCCGCGGCGGGCGCGAAGCGGTCGCGCCCCTCGAACGTGCGGCTGATGGTGGGGCGCGCATAACGCCGCTCGGTCAGCTCCACCACCTGCCGGGGCGGGGTCTGGTCGAAGACGTGGGTGAGGACGCCGTTGTCGGGAGCGACGAACCGGTGGCCGCCGGCATCGGCCGCGAGCCCGCGCCGGGCCGAGCCGACGCCGGGGTCGACCACGACGAGGAAGATGCTGCCGGCCGGAAAGAACCGATACGCGGCGGCCAGCTCCAGGGAGGCGGCCTGGATGTCGTGGGGCTCGATGTCGTGGGTCACGTCCACGAGGGTGGCGTCGGGACAGATACCGAGGATCACCCCCCGCATCGTGCCCGCGTAGTGATCGCGGGTGCCGAAGTCGCTCAACAGCGCGACGACTGGACGGGCCATCTGCTCCGTACCGGAACGCGGCGGACGCCGCCGTGGGCTCCGCGGTTCCGCGCCGGCCCCGACGGGGCGTGCGCGCCGGACTCTACGTGCTCTTCGCCTTGATGGCCGGCGCCGGCCGCCGGACCTCGGATCCCGACTTCGGCTCGTTGCGGCTTCGGTTCCCCGGCTGCCCCTGCCCCGGCTGCATGTCGATGCCGCCGCGGAACTTCGCTCCCTCGGCGATGGCGACCCGGGGGGCCTTGATGTCGCCTTCGACGCTGCCTTCGTTGCGAATCGCGACCTTCTCCGTCGCCTCGATGTTGCCGATGACCTCGCCGAGGACGACGACCGACTTCGCGAGCACCTGGGCGCGAATGCGTCCGTGGGTCCCGACGGTCAGCACATGCTGCTTCAAGGCGATCTTGCCCTCGACCTGTCCCTCGATGGTCAGGTCCTCGCTGCCGCGGAGCTCGCCCTTGACGACGATCGACTTGCCGATGATCGCGTTCCGGTTCGCGCCGCCCGCCTCGTCGGGGAGGCCGGAGCCGATCGTGCCCACGACCGGGGGCTGCACCGGCGGAGCTGGTTCTTCCCGCTTCCACATGACTGTTTCTCTCCCGTCACGCGGCCGAAAGGAGGCCCTGTCGCCCCTCAATGGTACGACGAGCGCTCGCGGTGTGTCCACCGACGGCCGCACCACGGAGACACGCCTCTTATCGGCGGAGGTGCGCCGTCCGGACAGCCTCCGGGGAGCCCGCGGAAGGCGCGCAGTCGGCCGCGGGGCGAGGGGCGCGCCGCGGTTGCGGCGAGGGTCCCCGGGCCGAATCGCCGGCGGCGGGCTCCCCGGCTGCCCCCGCCCCCCTCGCCACGCCCCCCCGTGAGGCTGGTAGACTGGATGAGGTGACCCGGACCTATCTCGACCACAACGCCACGACGCCGGTGGCCCCGACGGTGGCCGACGCGATGACGCACGCCCTGCGCACCGTGTTCGGCAATCCGTCGAGCGTTCACGCGTACGGGCAGGAGGCCAAGACCGCCCTCGACGAGGCCCGCTCCGCGGTGGCGCGCCTGATCGGGGCCGAGCCCACGGAGATCGTCTTCACGTCCGGCGGCTCCGAATCGAACAACCTCGCCATTCGCGGCGTCGCCGAGGCGGCGGCCAGCGCCGGCCGCCTTCGCCTCGTCGCCGGCGCGATAGAGCACGAGGCGGTCCTCCGCACCCTGAAGGCCCTCGACGGGGACGGCCGGACCACCGCCCTCGTGGGGGTCGACGCGGGCGGCGTGGTCACCGCCGATCGGCTCGCCGAGGCGTTGACCGACGACACCGCGCTCGTCTCCGTCATGCACGCCAACAACGAGATCGGCACGATTCAACCCGTCGCCGAGCTGGCCGCGCTGGCCCGCGAGCGCGGGGCCCTCGTGCTCACGGACGCGGTCCAGTCGGTGGGCAAGATCCCCGTCGACGTGCGGGGCCTGGGCGTCGACCTGCTGTCGCTGTCGGGTCACAAGTTCAACGGCCCGAAGGGGGCCGGGGCCCTCTGGATCCGCCGGGGGACGCGTCTGCACGCGCAGTTGACGGGCGGCCGCCAGGAGCGCAACCGCCGGGCCGGCACCGAGAACCTGCCGGCCATCGTGGGCCTCGGCGCGGCCGCGCACCGGCTGCTGGAGGCGGACGAAAAGGGACCGGGCCACGTGACCGGGCTGCGGGACCGGCTCGAGGCGGGCATCCTCGCCGAGGTGCCCGGCACCGTCGTCAACGGCGGCGGGAGCCCCCGTGTCGGGAACACCTCGAACATCAGCTTCCACGGCGTCGAGGCCGAGTCGCTGCTGATTGCGCTGGACCTCGAGGGCATCGCCGTCTCGACCGGGTCCGCCTGCTCGTCCGGAACCCTCGAGCCCTCCCACGTCCTGCGGGCGATGGGCTTCTCCCCGCATCGGGCCCAGAACTCGATCCGTTTCAGCCTCGGGCTCGGGAACACCCGCGCCGACGTGGACCGGGTGGTCGAGGTCCTCCCCGGCATCGTCGATCGCCTTCGCGCGCTGTCCGCCCGCGGCGCCGCCGCGACGGGACGCTGACGATGCGGGTGGTGGTCGCGATGTCGGGCGGCGTCGACTCTTCCGTCGCCGCCCTGCAGCTCGTCGAGGCGGGGCACGAGGTCGTCGGCCTGTCGATGCAGCTCTACGACCAGCGGCAGGGCGCGGCGCGGTTCGGCGGATGCTGCTCGCTCGACGACCTGCACGACGCGCGGCGCACCGCCGCCGCCCTCGGCATCCCGCACTACACGATGAACTTCGAGCGGCACTTCGAGGCCGCGGTGGTCTCGGTGTTCGTCCGCGAGTACGCGGCCGGCCGCACGCCGATTCCGTGCGTTCAGTGCAACGGCGACCTCAAGTTCGCCTACCTGCTGGAGCGGGCCGAGGCCCTCGGCGCGGACTTCGTCGCCACCGGGCACTACGCGCGCCGCATCCCGGCCCCCGGACCCGACCTCCCCCACACGCTGGGCCGCGGCCTCGACCGGGAGAAGGACCAGTCGTACTTCCTCTTCACGCTGACCCAGGGCCAGCTCGTGCGGGCTCTCTTCCCGGTCGGGCACTTGCGCAAGGCGGAGGTGCGGGACCTGGCCCGGCGGGCCGGGCTGCCGGTCGCCGACAAGCCCGACAGCCAGGAGCTCTGCTTCGTCCCCGACGGCGATACCGCGGGGCTGGTCGAGGCGCGGGAGCCGGCGGTGGCCGAGCCGGGACCGATCCGCGACCGGCAGGGGCGGGAGATCGGCCGCCACGAGGGCGTGCACCGCTACACGGTCGGCCAGCGCAAGGGCCTGAAGCTGTCGACGAGCGTGCCGCTGTACGTCGTGGCCATCGACGCGCCGGCGAACACGGTGACCGTCGGCCCGAGGGATGCGCTCGACCGGACCGACCTGACCGCCGGCTCGGTCAACTGGATCGCGGGCTCGCCCCCGGGCGACGGCCGGCTCACCGCCCGCATCCGGCACCGCCATCCCGACGCGCCGGCCCGGGTCGAGCCCCTGCCCGGCGACCGGGTCAGCGTGGTCTTCGACGAGCCGCAACGCGCGGTCGCCCCGGGCCAGGCGGTGGTCTTCTACGACGGCGACACGGTGCTCGGGGGCGGGTGGATCGACTGAGGGCCGGGCACGTCGAAGGAGCGGGTCGCCGCGGGCGCTCCCCCCCGCCGGAAGCGCACGCGGCGACCCGCCCGGCGGCGTGGACAAGAGGCCGGCTCGCGCTCCCGCTACAGCGACTCCAGGTAGCGCTCGGCGTCGATGGCCGCCATGCAGCCGGTGCCGGCCGCGGTGATGGCCTGCCGGTAGACGTGGTCCTGCACGTCGCCGCAGGCGAAAACGCCGGGAACGCTGGTGCGCGTGCCGTTCCCCGCAACGATGTAGCCGTTGGCGTCCAACTCGATCTGTCCCTCGAAGAGACCGGTGTTGGGCGTATGGCCGATGGCGACGAAGACCCCGTCGACCGCGAGCTCCCTGGCTTCGTCCGTCTCGCGGTTCCGGATGACCGCCCCCGTCACGACGCCCTTGTCGACGTCCTTCACCTCGACGAGCTCGGTGTTCCACTCGAAGGCGATCCTGGGATTGGCGAACGCCTTGTCCTGCATGATCTTCGAAGCCCGAAGCCGGTCCCGCCGGTGCAGGACCGTCACCTGCGAGGCGAACTTGGTGAGGAAGACGGCCTCCTCCATCGCCGAGTCGCCGCCGCCCACCACCGCGATGGGCTTGCCGCGGAAGAAGTAGCCGTCGCACGTCGCGCACGTCGACACGCCGTGCCCCATCAGGGCGCGTTCGGACGGGAGGCCGAGCAGGCGGGCCGAGGCGCCGGTCGAGATGATGAGGGACCGCGTCTCGTGCCCCTGCTCACCCACCCGGACGACGAACGGGGGCGCCCCCAGCTCGACCGACGTCACGTCGCCGGCCGTGATCTCCGCCCCGAACCGTTCCGCCTGCGCCCGCATTTCCGCCATGAGCTCCGGCCCCATGATGCCGTCGCGAAACCCGGGGAAGTTCTCGACCGCGGTCGTGAGCATCAACTGTCCGCCGGATTCCAGCCCTTCTATGACCAGCGGCTTCAGGTTGGCCCGGGCCGCGTACAGCGCGGCGGTCAGTCCGGCCGGTCCGGACCCGATGATGATGACGTTGCGCATCCGGAATGATCCTCCACGACAGGAGTCTGCGCCGTGGAACGTTGCAGGCGCATGCGGGGGTTGGCGGGGCGGCACCCGGGAGCCGCGGACGCTGCGGGCCGGCCGCCGAAAGCCGACGGCGCCGTCCGCACCGCCACGGCAGGTGTCCGGGCCGCATGATCGACACGAGGCCCGGCCCCCGACCTCCGCGGCACGGACGACAGGGCCAGGACATCAATCGGCGGGTGCGAGCAGCACGCGGGCGCGGTCCGTCAGCCAGTCGAGCAGGCGCCGCGTCTCCCGGAAGCGGCCCGCATTCGATCGGGCGCCCAGCACCACCACGGAGACCGCGCGGTCGCCGACCCTGATCAGTGTCGCCAGGCAGTAACCGGCCTCGTTGATATAGCCGGTCTTTCCCCCCACCACGGCGGGCCGGCTGTCGAGCAGGCGGTTGGTGTTCCGGACGACGAGGCTCTGCCGGCTCGTGCGGATGCGATGGGAGCGCTTGCGGATGATGCGGGCGATCTCGGGCTGGTGGCCGGCCGCCGCGATCAGTCGGGACACGTCGTGGGCGGACGACACGTTGCCCTCGTGCAGCCCCGAGGGGTCCGTGAACCGCGTCTGCTCCAGCCCGAGCTCGGCCGCCATGGCGTTCATGCGGCTGATGAAGCGTTTCGTCCCCCACCGCGACGCCCTCGCCAGCACGCGCGCGGCCACGTTGTCGGACGCGATCAGCGCGAGGTGCACGAGATCGCGCAGGCTGACCCGCTCGCCTCGCCGCAGGTAGGTCGTCGACGCCCGGCGGACGTCGCGCCTGGAGATGACCACGTCGCGGCTGAGGTCCGGCTCCTGCTCGAGGAACAGCATCGCCGTCATCACCTTCGTGATGCTGGCGATGGGACGCGGCTCACGCGCGTTCAGCTCCCACAACGCGTCGCCCGTCGCGGGATCGAAGATGATTGCCGCCTCGGCCCGCACGCGGGGCGACGGAATGCCCTGGGCGGAAGAGGCCGCCCCCGCCGCGCCGGCGGCGGAGAGCTCCGCGGGCGGGCCCGCGGCGAGGAGACCGAGGACGAGCGCGGCCGGCACGACGCCGCCCCGCCGGGCACGCCGCGGGGATGCCGCCGCTGCCCGACGCCACCTTCCGGATGTCGCGGCTCCGGCGGCCCCGGGCACGGGCGGCACGAGCCCCCCGCGTTCGACGGCAGCGACGGGTCTCAGGTCAGTCCCCAATCTCGTTGGTTGGATTGGCGGGGCGACGCGGCAACGTGTAGTGGGTGCGCGCCCGGATGTCGAGTCCGTCCCGGCCCGGCACCTCGACCCGCAACTGTCGCGTTCTGACCGTCGGGTCGGGGTTGGTGGTGTAGAACCCCAGGACGTAGTAGTCGCTCGTCTCCGCGTCGACCTCGCGCAGCGCGTCGTCGAAATCGTTCCGGTTGACGATCGCCCGGCCGCCGGTCAGCTCCGACAGCATGCGCAGCGTGCCCTGGGTCTGGTAGATGTGGCGGTTCCATTCGATCAGATCCACCGGGACGTCGAGGTCGGGCCCCGCCACGAGACCCCGCGGATCCAGGGTGTAGAACGAGGTGTTCGCCCGGTTGGCGGCCCGCGCCAGCTCCGCCACCTCGAAGCTCAGGTCGAGGTTGGCGAACTGTTGCCCCTGGCGCGCAATCCGCGCGAAGGGGTCGGTCGCCGGATCCGGCATGCTGCCGTAGAAGCTGTTGAATTCATCCGGATCCATCACGCCCACGTCGGCCCGCCGCTGCTGGTCGAACAGGCCGCTGTACATGCGCGACTCCGGGAACGGATCGAAGTCGTAGCCTTCGCTCAGATAGACGAAGACCTTGCGGCGGTCGTGCACCGTCTCGAGGTTCCGCAGCACCGAGTGCGCGGTCTTGAACGCCACGTGGGCGCGGTACAGGACCTCGGCCGGCCCGCGCGACGTGTCCATCGCCATCACCTGGTCCCGGACGCTCAGCGCGTCGCCCATGATCCGGTTGCCCGCCGCGTAGAGCAACCCGCGATCGTAGGTCATGTCGATGGAGAGCGACGAAGGCCCGGTGGAGATGATGCCGAACAGGTCGCCCTCGTGGACGAGGTGCTCTCCGATCTGCTCGAATATCTGCCTCACCTTGGGCGTCCGGGACGCGGTCAGATGCAGGTCGTCGACGAACAACACGAAAATACGGCCCGCGGTGTTGTCCACCGGCCGCGACGACGGCAGGATGATGCCTTCCTGAACCGCCGGCGCCGGCTGCAGGTGGTTGTAGACGCGGCCTCCGTGCACCATCACCATCGTGACGAGCTGCTGCTCGACGTCGTCCTCGAAGACGCGGAAATCGCCCTGGACGAGATCCGGAACGAAGACCCCGTCGCGGTCCCGCACGATGACGTCGGTCGTGACCAGGGTCACCCCGGTCTGGAAGGTCGGCTGGCCGTCACCGATCTGGCCGACGCTGGTCGGACCCGGCTCTTCGGGCCGGCTCCGCGGCTGCTGCTGCTGAGCCGACAGGACCGTGAAGACGGCAGCGGTGACGGCGACGGCGCCGACACCGGCTCGTGCGCTGCGACCGAAAGCTGTCATACCCATTCGCGCATTATAGCAATAGCAGAGCACCGGCAACAGAGCCGGGCCGCGGCCCGTCAGCCGCACCCGGGTCCTGCGCGGACGGGGCGGGCCAAGCGCGGCGACGGCCTGCGCGCGTCACGCGGGGTCGGAGTCCGGCTCGACCTCGGTCGGCGTCTCTTCCGCCCCCGCCGACGCGGCACCCGGGACGCGCGGCTCGTCCCCGCCCCCGCCGCGGCGACGGCGTCTCCGGCGGCGGCGGCGCGGCCGCGCGCCCGCCCCCGCCGCCGTCTCGTCACGCGCCGCCGGCGGCTCGCCGGCGCCGGGCTCCGACCCGGTCGCCGCCCCGTCGGGGCTCGCCGCCGCCCGCGCCCGGGCCGGCGGCCGGCCGTCCGCCCCCGCCGAGCCGGCCGATGCAGCGCCGCCCGCGATCGAGGCCCCGTGTTCGCGGCGACGCGCCCGGCCTTCCCTCCGCTCCTCGCGGCCGCGGTCCGGCGGCGTCGGGGGCGGCTTCGCCTTCAGGATCTCGCCCCAATCGAAGGTGAGGCCGGGGTTCGACGCCTCGATGTCGCGAATCGCCTCGGCGTCGAGGGCCGGCCGGCCGACCGCGATGTCCGGGGGCGTCCGGAACCAGTACAGGACCCGCATGCGGACGATGCCGTCCTCGCGAAACGTATGGCAGAGGTAGGTGTTGGCGTAGCCGCGCTTGTCGCGCGAGAACCGAAGGAAAGGCATCCGCTCCGCAACCGGCGCCCCCGGAAGATGTACAGGCGACGGTATCCAGAGACGGGAGTACACTAGCATGAATGGCGAAGGCCATCCAAGCCGACCGCCTTGCTTGCCGTCCTTCCCCCGTCAGGAGCTTCTACCCGTGAACGATCGCTTCCTCAGGGCATGCCGGCGCGAGCCGGTGGACGCGACCCCGGTGTGGTTCATGCGCCAGGCCGGCAGGTACATGAGCGCCTACCGCGCGCTGCGCGAGCGCTACAGCCTGCTCGAGATCTGCCGGCAGCCGGAGCTCGCGGCCGAGGTGACCCTGCAGCCGGTCGACGCCATCGACGTCGACGCCGCCATCCTGTTCTCGGACCTGCTGCTTCCCCTCGAGCCGATGGGCATCCCCTTCGACTTCGTGAAGGGCGAAGGGCCGGTCATCGATCCCCCGGTACGCTCGGTCGAGCGCATCGACCGGCTCCGCGTGTTCGAGCCCCGCGAGGCGCTCGCCCACGTCCTCGACACGATACGGCTTCTCCGCTTGCGCCTCGCGGATCGCGTGCCTCTCATCGGGTTCGCGGGAGCGCCGTTCACCCTCGCCTCGTACGCGATCGAGGGCGGACCGTCGAGCAACTACGCCCGGACCAAGGCCCTGATGTACGGCGAGCCCGAGGCCTGGCACCGGCTCGCGGACACCTTCGCCACCGTCGTCGCCGACTACCTGAACGCCCAGATCGAGGCCGGCGTGCAGGCGGTGCAGGTGTTCGACTCCTGGGTGGGCGCGCTCTCCCCCGAGGACTACCGCGAGTTCGCGCTGCCCCACACGCGGAAGATATTCGACGCGGTGAGGCCCGGCGGGGTTCCCATGCTGCACTTCGGCACCGGCACCGCGACCCTGCTGCCGGCGATGCGCGAGGCGGGGGGCGACGTGATCGGCCTCGACTGGCGCATCCCCCTCGACCAGGGCTGGGAGCTCCTCGGCGAGGACTGCGCGGTCCAGGGCAACCTCGACCCGACCCTGCTGCTCGGCCCCGTCGAACGCTTGCTGCGGGGCGCGTTCGACGTGCTGCGCCGGGCCCGGGGACGCGCCGGCCACGTATTCAACCTCGGCCACGGCATCCTGCCCGGCACCAGTCTCGAGCACGTGCAACTGCTGGCCCGATTCGTGCACGAGCGGAGCGCGACGGCGTGGTGAGGCCCCCGACCGACGGCGGACCATGACGCCCGTCGACGTCGCGGTGGTCGGAGGCGGCATGGCGGGGCTGGCCGCCGCCTACGAGCTGCACCGGCGGCACGCCTCGTTCGTGCTGATCGAGGCGGCCCCGCGGCCCGGCGGCGTGGTCCGCACCGAGCGCGCCGACGGGTTCACCCTCGACGCCGGACCCGACTCGCTCCTCGTCCAGAAGCCGGCCGCCATCGAGTTGTGCCACGAGCTGGGGCTCGGAGACCGGCTGCTGTCGACGCTGGAGCCGCGCACCGCCTACGTGCTGCGGGGCCGGCTGCGCCCCATTCCCGAGGCCTCCGTCCTCGGCATACCGACCGCCGTCGCCCCCTGGGTCGCCAGCCGCCTGCTCTCCCCCGCGGGCCGGCTGCGCCTGGCCGCAGACCTCGTGCTGCCGCGGGGCGACGGATCGGACGAGTCGGTGGGGAGCTTCTTCCGTCGTCGCTTCGGCAACGAGGCCGTCGAGTACATCGCCGAGCCCCTGCTCGCGGGCATCCACGCCGGCGACGTCGACCAACTGTCGATGCCGGCCCTGTTCCCCCGCCTGGTCGAGGCCGAGCGCGCCGGCGGCAGCGTGATCCGCGCCCTCCGGCAACTGCGCCGGGCCGCGCCGCGCCCGGCCGGCGGGCTGTTCCGTTCGCTGCCGCACGGCATCGAGGAGCTGGCGACGGCCCTGACGGCGGCCCTGCCCCTCGCCGCCGTCCGGTGCGGCACCCGAGCCGTCGCCCTCCGAGGCCCGTCGCCCTACTCGTTGCGCCTGTCGGCCGGCGGACCCGTCCGCGCCCGCAGCGTCATCCTCGCCACGCCCGCCCACGTCACCGCGACGCTCGTCCGGCCCCTCGACGAGCGGCTGGCCGCGCTGTGCGGCGAGATCCCCTACACGTCGACGGCGACCGTGCTCCTCGCCTACCCGCGGTCGGCGGTGCGGCGGCAACCCCGGGGATCGGGGTTCGTCGTGCCGCGCCGCGAGCGCGCCGTCCCCCTGATGGCGGGGTCGTGGGTGACCTCGAAGTGGCCGGGGCGGGCCCCCGACGGGCACGTGCTGCTGCGCGGGTTTCTGGGAGGCGTCCGCGACCCCCGCGTCGACGAACGGTCCGACGACGACCTCGTCGACCGCACCCACGCGGCCTTCGCCCGCCTCCTCGGCATCGGCCGCCGTCCTCATCTCGCGCGCGTCTATCGGTGGGTACGAGCGAACCCCCAGCACAACGTCGGACACCTCGCGCGGATCGCGGCCATCGACGCGCGGCTCGACCGCTGCCCGGGGCTCTTCCTCACCGGCGCGGGCTTTCGCGGCGTCGGCATACCCGACTGCGTGGCGGACGCACGGGCGACGGCGCGGAGCGCGATGGAGCGGCAGGGCGGAGGATGATTCGCCCCGCGGGTGGAATCAATCGCCGACGTCGAGATCCGCATCGACGTCGGAGACGTCGACGGCGTCGAGATCGATATCGACGGCCACCGGCGCCGCCTGCTTCGTCTTCGCGGACTTCGCGGACGAGGCCGTCTTGCGCCTGCGCGTCCGCTGGGGGCGGGCGGCCGGCGCCGGCTCGTTCGTCGGTTCGAGCCTGGCCAGACTCGTCAGGAACTTCCGGACGGTGTTGTCGTCGAACTGGATCCGCGTGAAGGCGTCCTCGACCGCGATGACCGACCCCGGGCCATAGGTCGGCTCGTGCACCCTGGCTCCCACCTCGAAGCGCCTCGTCGTCACCGACTCCCTCTCCGCGTGATGACGCACGGACAGCCACACGACTCGCGCGGCACCCGTCCTTCCCGACCCAAGAGCGATAAATCGCACATTATCGGAAAGTTATCCCCGGCGTCAAGCCGCCCGCGCCGTCGGTCCGTCCCGCACCGGACGTGCCCCCGGCGCCCGGGATGCTATAGTGCCAGGAGGTTCCCCGCGTTCCCCGGCCGGGCGTCGCGCGCGCTCCGAAGGCGCGACGCCGCGCCGTGGGGCGGCGATCCGTCACGGAACGGGGCCGAGCGTCACGGAGCGGCGGCCCGTCGCCACGACGCAGCACGCAGTCGCGGCGCTCAACCCAGAACCAGCTTGCCGAAGCGGACGGCCCCCGGATGCGGTCGGTCCGCCCAGGCGCAGGAGGCGTTTTTCAGATGACGACAGTGCGGAAGTCCTGTTTCTCGGCCACGGCGTTGATGGGAATGGCGGCGCTGGCCGCCTGCGGCGGCTCTCCTCCCGAGCCGGCGGAGGCCGAGCCGGCCCCCGCAGAGGCGGCCGCGCCGCCCGAGATGCTCGGCGGCGGGGTCCTCACGCCCGTCCACGACGGACAGGCCGGCAGCCCCCACGTCCGCGTCGACTGGGAGGTCGACGGCGCGAACATCTCCATCATCTACGGCCGGCCCTACCTGCGGGACCGGACCGTCGGCGAGACCGTCGAGCCCCTCGAGGGCACGGTCTGGCGCCTCGGGGCCGACGAGGCCACGACCCTCGTGACCGACACCGACCTCATGGTGGGGGCCGCCCACGTCCCCGCCGGCGAGTACACGCTCTGGGCCCTCACCACGGGCGACACCACCGAGCTCATCGTCAACGCCGAGACCGGCCAGTGGGGCACCGCCTACGACCCCGAGCAGGACCTCGATCGCACGGAGATGACCGTCGGCACCCTCGACGCGCCCGCCGAGCAGTTGACGCTGTTCCTCGAGAACGGCGAGCTGCGCTTCGAATGGGGCTCGATGGTGGCCTCGGCGCCGATACTCGTGCACTGAAGCCGCGGACGCCCACGGCGCTTCGCCCCGGGACGGCGGCCTCGCCCTCCCGGGGCTCGTTCGCAACCTCGGAGACGATCCCCGGGCCGCTAGCTCAGAGGTAGAGCACCTGACTTTTAATCAGATGGTCGCTGGTTCGATCCCAGCGCGGCCCACCAATGGAATCAACAACTTGCCGCGACAGGGCTGGACTGCGTTCAGGCTGTGTCGGCGCCATGTGGGCAGCTCCGCAGCAGAACGATCCGGCCGCCGGGCGGCGACCTTGCTCGCCCCCCAACTCCGCTGGCGCGTCCGCCGTCCCGCCCTCAACGCCTCGAGCGCACGCGCTCGACACCTCGCCTACCAACTGAACGACGCCTGACCGCGCACCGCGTTGCCGGCCTCGCCCGCCATCGGGCTCTCGCTCCGCAGCGCGTCCACGCCCACCTCGACGTTCAGGCTGCGCATCTCCAGCAGCCCGAGGCCCCAGCCGACCCGGCAGTCCCGGCTGTGCGCCGACCGGGAGAAGCCGACCCGCGGCGTCCCCACGAAGCGGCCGCCCACCGGCAGGCCGTAGCCGACCTCGCTGTTCAGCCGGTAGCCCTGCGCGGCGCCGCCCGGGGCCATGCCCACCAGGGTCTCGCGGCCCATCAGCGCCGCGACCCCGCTCTGGGCCTGGCCGCCCCACGACGGCGCCACCCGCGCCGTCATGCCCAGCGGTGTCGACGGCGTCGGGTCGTAGCTCAGCGAGAACGCCACGCCCCGCTCCGAGAACCCTTCGGCCTGGTGCACCAGCAGCGTCCGCACCTGCACGTCCACCCCCAGCCCCGTCCCCGAATCGGAGAAGCCGAGGCCCGCGCCCACGTCCAGGCCGGCGCCGGTCTCGGCGTCCCCGCCGTCGTAGCGCAGCCCCATCTCGACGCTGGGCCTGAGCGACAGCCGGGAGGGTCGCGACCACGTGTCCGCAAGGCGGAGGCGGACGGGAACGTCACACGTTCCGGTTGCCGGGGACTCTCCGGGGGGCTGCGCGGTGGAAGGGTGCTAGCTTGCTAGCTCCCGGCAGGGTCGGTCGGGCGCCGGGCGGCGCCGCGGGCGACGGTTGGCGGGCCGGCTTCGGGGCCGCCGGGCCGGGCGGCGCCGGGTGGCGGGTGGTGGCGGGTGGCGGCGGGGATGGGCGCCGGGGACGAGGGAGCGCGCGAGGGAGCCGCGGCCGGCGAGCCCGAGGCGGGTCGTTTACCGTGAACGACCGGGTCGCCGCGGCCGCCCGGGCGCCTCACGGGTCGCCCGGGTCGGGCATGCGGTAACCGTCGACCGAGAGCACGCGGAGCCTCTCGAGCTCGGTGGCGGTCGGCTCCACGTGCCGTTCCCCCACGGTGGCGCGGCGCTGCTCGTGGTGGATGGCCGGCTCGCCGAGGCGGAAGGGGGCGGGCTCGGTGCGCCGGCGCAGGGCGGCCCGCACCCGTGCCGTCAGCTCCGTCGGCGAGAAGGGCTCGACGATGTCGTCGTCGCCCCCCGCGTCGAGCGTCCTGGCGACCGTCTCGTCGTCACGCGGCGGGGTCCGACTTGAGCCACCGGCGGACGACGCGGTTCCACCACATGACGGCGCCGGTGACGAACAGGGCGGGCGGCAGGAGCCCGACCAGGGCCCAGATCGCCTTCGTGGTCGAGTTGCAGAGATCTCCGCAGCCGGGGATGCCGCGGCCGCCGAGCCGGCCGAAGTGCAGGTAGGCGAGCCAGTACATGACCCGGTCGCCGAAGCGCTCGACGGGGTCGGACGGGTCGAACGGGTCGAGGTAGTCGACGACGGCCATGAACGCGGCGGGGAACGACAGGTAGGCCCCGGTGATCGCCCACATCACGAGGAAGGGCCAGCACCAGAAGCCGAACGCGCTGTGGAGGCTCCAGTTGAGCCGCCGCCGGTCGACGCCGAGGCTGCGCCGCCAGCGCTGGGCGCCCGGCCACCAGATGACGGCCCCGGTCAGGGACATCGCGAGCAGGACGAGGGCGCCGATGCCATTGACGCGCCGCCCCGTCTCTCCCGCCAGCAGGTTGTCGTGCAGGTCCAGCACCCAGGCGGATACGCGGTAGCCCAGCGGCAGGGGATCTCCCAGGTCTTCGCCCGTGAACGGGTCGAAGAGCCGCCGAATGCGCTCGCCGTCGCGCGTCAGGGTGACTTCGACGGCGTGGTTCGGGGCCTCGCCGGGCCGGACGTCCGCCACCTCGAAGCCGGGATGGGCCTGCCGGGCCGCGCGATCGAGGGCGTCGTCGCCCAGCGACGCGCCCGCGCCGTCCACGACGACGGGCTGCGGCGAGAAATGCCGATACAGCTCGTTCCGATAGACCAGCACGCTGCCGGTCGCGGAGATGACGAAGATGTAGAGGCCCAGGCCGACGCCGGTCCACAGGTGAACCTGGAAGATCGCCTTGCGCAGCCCGACGCCCTGCGGCGCCTGCGCCCAACGCGACCACCAGCCACTCGCCGAGCCTCGTCCGTCGGTTGCAGCCATCGGTCCGTCCCCGGTTCGTCCGTCACCCGTTCCACGGCGGGGCGGAGGCCGTGCAGACCGGCTCCGGCCGCAACATCGCGCGCAGGCGCCGCCGCCGACCGCGGCTCAGCGGCCCGCGTCCGCCGGCAGCCCCTCGAAGCCGGGAGGCAACTGGGCGCCGAGCGCGTTCTGGAACATCGCAAGCTGCGTGTAGTTGCCGACGATCAGCACGACCTCGCGGAGCTCGTCGTCCGTGTAGCGCGCGGCCAGCGCGTCCCACGTCGAGTCGGAGATGAACCGGCTGGCGTGGAGCTCGTCCACCGCCCGCAGGAGGGCGCGTTCGAAGTCGTCCCACCCGGAGGCGTCCGGGCCCGCCGTCACCCGCCCGATCTCCTCCGCCGTCAGCCCCGCTTCCTTCCCGATGACGTCGTGCCGTCCCCAGATGTAGTCGCCGCGCGACAGCCAGGCGGTGCGCAGGATGAGCAGCTCCCGGTGGCGCGCGGGGATCGTCGCGTTCCGGACGAAGTGGCCCGTGTACTCCCAGTACTTCCGGCACGTCTCGGTGACATCGGGACAGAGCTCCCGCATCGGGCCCTCCCCCGCGTCCGGGGGCAGCGCGATTCGCGGGGCGTCGAGGTGCTCGAACTGCGCCACGCGGCTCGCCCCCGGCCCCTGCGCCGCGGCGACCGGCGGGCCGGCCACGAAGACTCCACAGACGAGGACCAAGCCGGCCGCCATGCCTGTCTTCCGCATCGCACACCTCCCTGCTGACGCCGGCGCCGCATCCGGCGCACGGCCGACCGCGCTCACGCCCGGCGCCGTCCCGATTCGGAACCACGCCGGCAACGCACCGGCATTCTACACGCCCGAAGCCACCGCCCCCCGCGAGGGCGGCCGTCGCGCGACGCCATTGGGCGCGACATGTTCGCGGACGCCTGACCAACAGGCCTCCTGGCCGACCGGCCGGCGCAAACTGAAGAAGCTCGCCGACCCCGCCGGCGCCGGCGCGTCGCAGTCGCTCACGAACTCCTCGAGGGTGCCCAGCCACACCTGGAAGCCGGCGTCCGCCGGCGCGCACAACCCGGCGTTGTCCTCGATCCGCAGGCGCCTGAGGTTCGGCAGGTTCATCAGGCCCCGCGGCAGCTCGCCCGTCAGCCGGTTCCGATGCAGCCGCAGCTCCACCAAGTTCCCGAGGTCCGCCAGCTCGGCCGGCACCGGACCGCTCAGGGTGTTGTTCGAGAGCCGCAGTATCTCCAGGCTGGTCAGGCTCCCCAGCGTGGCGGGAATGCCCCCGGACAGATGGTTGTTGGAGAGGCGAAGGTCCGTGGCGCTCGTCAGCCGGCCCAGCTCGGGCGCGATGGTCCCTCTCAGGTTGTTGCCGTCGGGACCGCAGAGATCGAGCTTGCTGACGCGGTCGTTGCTGGTCTCCACCCCGTACCAGGTTCCCAGCGGCTCGTCGCTGAGCCAGTTGGTGGTGTCGGTCCAGTCGGGACCGCCCGCGGCATGGTACTGAGCCACCAGCGCGTCGCGCTCGGCCGTGGCCGGTGGGACGAGCGAGGTCGGTCCGGTCGGCAGCCCGGCATCCGACCCGCAGGCCGCCATCGACACCGCCTGGGCGCCGGGAGCCGCTGCCGCGACGACCCCCGCGCGCACACGACCAAGCCCGGAGAGCGCCATCCGAGTCCTCCTGCCTCGACCGCACAAGTCGATCGCGACGAGTCTACCAGCAGATCCGACGCATGCTCGCCTCCGGCGCCGCCCCGCGGCCGTCGGCGCCGCTGCGACGGCCGCGCCTCGCCCGCCGCAGCGTCGGCCGGACCTCGGGGTCGAGGCCCGCGGGGCGACGACCCGAAGGCGCCCGGAGCCGCCGCGAAGCCGGTAGCCGACCAGCCTCAGGCCCGCCGCGCGGGCACGAGGCGCGCGAACCAGAGCCACGCGACGCCGGAAACGAGAACGGCGCCGAGAAGCGCCCCCGGAAGGGCGCCGCCGTAGGCCTGATCGAGCCCGCGGTCCAGCACGCCGGGGACGGTCATCGCGGCCGCGGCGAGCACCGCCAGGGTTGGCCGGTCACGCAGGATCCGCACGTAGGCGGCCAGCAGCAGCCCCCCGGCGAGGAGGCCCGCGACCGCCCACGACGCGAGGTCGTCCGGCGTGGTTCCCGGCGCCAGCGTCGCCCCCACGACGACCAGCGCCGCCCCCACCGCCCCCTTCCGCCGCGTCCAGCCGGCGGTGAGCCGGTTCGCCAGCTCGACCACCAGCATCGTCACCAACGCGAGGACGAGGAACCCCTGCAACGGCGCCAGAGCGGCGGCGAGCCACGGCACCGTGGACGACGCGGGACCATGCGCCGACCAGGGGGGCAGGCCGCGGCCGAGCGCGGCCTCGGCGAGGGCGAGCGCGCCGAGCACCCCCAGCCCGACCGCGAGCCCGGTCGCGACCGCGGGCCGCCGGTCGCCGGCCGGGCCCCCGTCCCCCGCCGCGGGGCGGGCGCCGGCCAGCAGCCCCAGCAGGACGGCGATCGCCCCCGTCCCGATCAGGCCGCCCGCGAGCACGATGCCGAGCTGCAGCGGCAGCGGCTGCGCCGTGGACAGGCCGTGCATCAGCACCGGCCAGTCGTTCGCGAGGCCGACGACGGCGGCCAGCAGCGACAGCCCCGCGACGGCGAGGCCGAGCCGCAGGTCGAACGCCTTGCGGGTCATCCGGACCACCGCGAGCACCGCGCCCGCCACCAGCAGCAGCCCGAGGACGACGGTCGAGGCGATGCCGGCGATCTGCAGGCTCGCCAGCCGCTGCCCGTCGGCGCGCCGCCACGCCTCGGGCAGGAAGACGTAGAACCCCGTGTCGACCACCTCGTCGCCGGCAATCTCCACCATCACCCGCGCCTCCCCGCCCGCGAGGTCGGGGACCGCCTCGTCGCGGAAGGTGAACGTCCAGTCCGTCCGCGCGGGGCGGCTGGCCGACTCGGCGGAAACTTCCGCCAGGTCCGGCGCCCGGCCCCGCCGGACGAGGGCGTCGCGGGCCAGCGCGCGCGCCGCCTCCTCGGACAGGGCGGCCCCCGGGGTGCCCTCCGCGAGCCGGTGCTCCCGCCGCCCCGGCGTCCCGTCCGAGGCGATCCACACGATGTGCTCCTCGGCCCGCTCCGCCACGTCGCCCTCAAAGCGGGCGTAGCGCACGCGCCAGCGCGGGCCGGGCAGGTAGTCGCCGAGCAGCGCGCGGTGGACGTCCTCGCCCGCCTCGCTCCAGACGAAGCGGTGCTGCGGCCCGAGGCCGCCGAACGCCCGGCTCGTCTCGGTCCAGGCCCCGGGCTCGACGCCCTGCCCGGCGAGCACCTCGCGGGCCGCCGCCACCGCCTCGGCCCGACCCGCCTCGAGCCCCGGCGACTCGCTCGGCGCGAGCGCCGTGTACGCCCAGAGCCCGAACCCCAGGATGCCGATCCCGGCAATCGCCGGCAGGGCCGGCAGGGCGGCCGCCGCCCGTGCCGGGGCGGGCGGCGCCTCGGCCGGCGCCTCGCCCGCCGGCGGGGTCCATGCCGCGTTGCGCAGCCCCGCCGGCGCCTCGGTCCACGCCCCGCCCCGGTAGCGGGCGCGCAGAGTCACCCAGAGGGGTACGAGGAAGAGCAGCCCGAAGATGCCCTGGTCGATCCACGCGCCCGGCGCCGACGACAGGAACAGCGGAATCCCGAACAGTACCGAATTGAACGCGAAGTGCATGACGATGGCCGGCAGCAGGCCGAAGCGCAGGTAGAGCAGGCCGAAGATGGTCGACGGCACGATCAGCTCGACCACCCGCGCGTAGGAGGGCTGCGCGGGATAGGCGGCGTGGCCGGCCCCGAAGACGAGGATCTGCAGGACGAACGCCCCCGCGATCCAGGCTCGCCGGTTGCCGAACCGCTCTCCGATGAGGGCGGCGCCGGCCAGAGGCACGGCGCGGAAGAGGCACTCCTCCCAGAAGCCTGCCTGCAGCGAGGCGGCAAGCGGGGTGAGCCACGGCAGCACCGAGGCCAGCGAGTCGGGGTTGACGAGGGCGTCGGACGGCGACCACCAGCCCAGGTAGCCGAC
Source organism: Vicinamibacterales bacterium (assembly GCA_965215105.1). Lineage (GTDB taxonomy): Bacteria > Acidobacteriota > Vicinamibacteria > Vicinamibacterales > UBA8438 > JAJEEA01. The sequence continues at coordinate 928,900 of OZ244051.1, read as the reverse complement.
GGTGACCCAGTAGAAGCCGACGACGAACGCGAGGTCGATGCCGACGATCAGGTAGCCGGCCACCGTCTGCCCCAGCACCGTCCACGAGCGCGCGGCGTCCCCGGACCAGCAGCGCCAGAGCTGCAGGTGATGCGGGAACGCCTGCCGCGACAGGCTCTCGGCGGCCATGAACGAGAGGGTGTGGATGCCGGCGAACACCAGGAACAGGGCGACCTGCACCGTCACCTGCTGGATCGCGAAGGCGGTCTCCGAGACCGCGGTGTCGTAGGCCATCCACAACAGCGGCCACTGGTTGAGGCCGGCCAGGAGCTGGACCGAGGCGATGGAGACGCCCCAGACGAGCGGCATGCGCCACAGCACCCGCCGCTGCCGCAGCAGGACGAAGAGCCCGACCGCGATGCCGCCGCCGTAGACGAGCAGCATGGCGAAGTTGCCGGCGATGGTGATGCCCTCGTTGGCCGATCGCATCTCCTCGTAGCGGCGGTCGAAGGCCTCGGGCACCTGGAGGACGTGCGTCAGCTCGGTGAGCCGGTCGCCGCTCACGACGAGGCGCAGCCGGAAGCGCCCCTCCCCCGCCTGCGCGCCGGTGCGCTCGTAGACGAACGTGTGGTCGATGCGGCCGCCCGGACGCTCGGTCTGCGACGCCTCGACCGGGGCGTAGCCGTCGAGCGCGACGTGCCAGGGCGCGCCGGTCCCGGCCTCGGCGACGGCGCGGGCCGCGTCGGCGTCGAGGGCCGCGCCCCCGGCGTCTTCCGCCAGCGTCTCGCGGAAGCCGTACGGCGCCCCGTCGGGGCGGAAGCGCACCTCGGTCTCGCGCACCTCGCCGCCGCGGAAGTGCCGGACGACCCACTGATAGGGGTGGAACGGGCCGTCGCGCAGCAGTCCCGCGAACGCCTCGGGGCCGCCCCCCTCCAGCTCGACGAAGCTGCGGGCGCGGTCGTCGACCCGGAAGCTCGCGGCCTGCCGGTAGTCGGACGGCCCCCATCCGTGCTCGCCGGCGAGCCGCCGCGCCTCGGAGAGGGCCGCCGCCCGGTCCATCTCCAGGTCGAGCTCGACGATGGAGAACGCGCGCGGGAAGTTGACGACCGCGAACGCCGCGCAGGCCAGGGAGAGGGCAGCGAACGCCGCCCAGAAGACCGGCTTCCGAAACATGGGTGGACCTCCTGCCGGGTTACCGTCGGCTGTCGCGGGCCGCCCTTCCGCGCACTCGGCGCGCGACGTCGTACATTCTGTACGCACAGCGGGACAGCGTCGAGAGGCAACGGTCGGCAGTGAGGAACCCGCCGGGGGCGGGGAGGAACTCTCCCGCGGCGAGGTCCTCGACCGCGGCGAGCGTCCGTACCAGCCCCGACTTCACGAGGTCGCGGAGCCGCCGGTCGTCGAGATCGAGCCCGCCGCAACCCAGGACGAGGGGCACGAGGACGCCGAGCATGTTCCGGCGGTAGGCGCGCCAGCAGTCGTCGAACGTGAAGCCCTCGGCGCCGAGCCGGCACACGATGTCGTGGTACTCCGCGAGCGCCTCGCGTTCGATGCGGCGGCGATCGGCGGTGGCGACGTTGGCCCCCAGGAAGTACGCCACGTCGTAGAGGCCGGCGCCCAGCCCGCAGCCCTGCCAGTCGATCACCGCGAAGTCGCCGTCGGCCTCGCCGCGGGCGTCGGCGCCGGAGCCGGCGTTCGCCCCGGCGCCGGCGGCATCAACGGCTCGGAAGAACATGTTCTCTCCCCGGTAGTCGCCGTGGACGAAGGTCCGGGGCCCCGCCGCCACCGCCGCGAAATGCGCGCCAATCCTCGGCCCCAGCGCCTCGACCAGCCGGCGCGTCCCGCCCGAGAAACAGTCGCCGAAGCGTTCCAGCACCACCGGCAGGCACACCAGGTAGGCGATCTGCAGGAGGCGGGCGTACTTCGGACCGAGGATGTCGGGGCAACCCGACAGGGCCGGATGATCGACCCTGCCCCAGAACTGCCCGTGCAACCCGGCGACCTCGCGGACGGCGCGCCTCGCCCGCCCCGCCTCGACGCCGGCGAACCGGGCCGGCACCTCCAGACCGAGATCGCGCAGGTCCTCGAGCACCAGGACGAACCGGTGCGTGTCTTCATCGAAGTCGCCGTAGAGGAGGGCCGGAGACCGGATGCGCGCCCGCGGCGCGAGACGGCGGTAGAACCGGCACTCGCGCTCGTGCATCGACAGCCACCGGGCGAACCGGAACGCCGTCGGGTCGGCGGTGGGCAGCTTGACGATGACGCTCGCCGGCGCCGCGGCGGAGCCGCCGCCGGTGGTCAGATGACAACGCAGCAGCCTGCCGAACGCATTGGTCGCCGACCCGAGGTCCTCGACCACGAGGTCCCTGATGGTCGGAGAGCCTGCCGCGCCGCCCGCGGCCAGCACCTGCTGCATCCAGTCCGCGGTAATCTCGTCCGCACCTTCGCAGAGGGCCGGACGGGTCGCCATGTCGAAGCCTCCTCGCGCGGGGCCTCCTCCGCTCGCCGCCCAACCAACCCTCCAGGAGTCCGCGCCGTTCCACGGCGCAGAATCCTGGCCCGCCAATCGTGGCCTGCGGCTCCGCTTGGCGCCCAACCAACCCTCCAGGAGTCCGCGCCGTTCCACGGCGCAGAATCCTAGTCCCCGAGGTCGATCTCGATGGCGCCGTCCCGCACGCGGAGCGGATAGCCGCGCAGTCGGCCGCCGGCCGGCGGGGTGAGCGGCGCGCCGTCGGTGACGCGGAACTGGGCGCCGTGCCACAGGCAGGTCACCACGCCGTTCTCGTAGGTGCCCTGCGTGAGGGGCCCGCCGACGTGGGTGCAGTAGTCGTCGTAGGCGAGCAGGGCGCCGCTCTCGTTGAAGACCGCGACCTTCCGGTCGGCGAGCCGCATGCAGCGCACCTTGCCCGGCGGCACGTCGACGGCGTCTCCGATGCGCACGTAGTCTCCCATCGGGCTCCTCATCCCCCGCCGGTCAGCGCCCCCAGCGGCGCGCACTCGAGGCCGTGGGCATCGGCGACGGCGGGGTGCGTGACCCGGCCGTCGACGACGTTGACGCCGCCGCCGAGGACGGGGTCGCGGGCCGCATTGCGCCAACCCCGGTTGGCGATGTCGAGGGCGTAGGCCATGGTGGCGTTGGTCAGGGCGTAGGTGGACGTGTGCGGCACCGCCCCCGGCATGTTCGACACGCAGTAGTGCACGACTCCGTGCTCGACGAAACGCGGCTCGTGGTGGGTGGTCGGGCGGCTGGTCTCGGCCCCGCCGCCCTGGTCGACGGCGACGTCGACGAGGGCCGAGCCGTCCTCCATTTGCTCGAGATGGCGGCGGGTGACGAGGCGCGGGGTGCGGGCGCCCGGAATGAGCACCCCGCAGATCACGAGGTCGGCGTCGCACACCGCCCCCTCGATGTTCGCGGCGTTCGACATGAGGGTCGTGACGTGTCCCTGCACGACGTCGCGCACGTAGGCGAGCCGCAGCGGGTTGATGTCGATGACGGTGACGTCGGCCCCGAAGCCGACGCTCACCACGCAGGCATTCAACCCGACGACCCCCGCCCCGAGGATGGTGACCCGGCCCCGCCGCACGCCGGACACGCCGGGCAGCAGTATGCCCTTGCCCCCGGCGATGCGCTCGAGCGACGCGGCCCCGGCCTGCACCGCCAGCCGCCCCGCGACCTCGGACATCGGCACGAGCAGCGGCAGGGTCCCATCGGCGAGCTGTACCGTCTCGTAGGCGATGCCCACCACCCGCCGGTCGAGGAGGCGCTGGGTCAACGCCTTCGAGGCCGCGAGGTGCAGGTAGGTGAAGAGGACCTGACCCGGCCGCATCAGGGCGAACTCGGGCTCGAGCGGTTCCTTGACCTTGAGCACGAGCTCGGCCCGGTCCCAGATGTCCGCCGCGCCCTCGACGACAGCGGCGCCGGCGCGGGCGTAGGCGGCGTCGGGAATGGCGCTGCCCTGCCCCGCCCCGGCCTGCACGAGCACCTCGTGGCCGTGCCCGCGGAACGCGGCCACCCCGGCCGGCGTGATCGCGACGCGGTTCTCGTCGGGCTTGATCTCGGTCGGTACGCCTATGCGCATGAACGCGGCTCCGCTGTACCTATTATGACGCGGCGCGCGTGGCGCCTGGTTCAAGGCCCGGCGTCTCGTCGCGCCAACTGCGCCGGGTGCGCTACAATGGCGCGCCGGTGCGCCCGGCCGACCCGGGCGGCGCCCGAGCTTCTGAAGGGAGAGCCTAGATGGGCACGATGACGTTGGCCGTCCTGTCCCTGTTGCCGATCGCGACCGTCGCGGTCTTCCTGGTCGGGCTGCGCTGGCCGGCCAGCCGCGCCATGCCCCTGACCTACGCGGTGGCGGCGGCCCTTGCCCTCTTCGTCTGGCAGGTGCCGGGCATGCAGGTGGCGGCGGCGACCATCAACGGCCTCGTCATCGCCCTCACCCTGCTCTACATCATCTTCGGGGCCATCCTGCTGCTGAACACCCTGCGGGCGAGCGGGGCCATCAACGTCATCCGCCGCGGGTTCACCGACGTCAGCCGCGACCGGCGGGTGCAGGTCATCATCGTCGCGTGGCTCTTCGGCTCGTTCATCGAGGGCTCGGCCGGCTTCGGCACCCCGGCCGCGGTGGCCGTGCCCCTGCTCGTGGGCCTCGGGTTCCCGGGCATGGCCGCGGTCATGGCGGGGATGATCATCCAGAGCACCCCGGTCAGCTTCGGCGCCGCCGGCACCCCGATCCTCGTCGGCGTCAACACCGGACTCTCGGCCGACCCCGCCCTCGTCGCCTCCATGGCGGCGAGCGTGGGCGGCGAGTGGACCGACTATCTCCGCGTGGTCGGTTTCCGGGTGGCGGTGCTGCACGCCGTCGCCGGCACCCTCGTGCCCCTCATCCTGGTGTCGTTCATGACCCGCTTCTTCGGCGAGCGCAAGTCGTTCGCGGAGGGGCTGCAGGTCTGGAAGTTCGCGCTGTTCGCGGCGCTGTCGATGACCATCCCCTACATCATCGCCGGCTACTTCCTCGGACCCGAGTTCCCGGCTCTGTTCGGGAGCCTGGTCGGCCTCCTGGTCGTCGTGCTGGCGGCGCGGCGCGGGTTCCTGGTGCCGAAGCCGGAAGAGGCCTGGGACTTCGGCGACAAGTCGACGTGGCCGTCCGAGTGGACCGGATCGATCGAGATCAAGGACGACGCGGGCAACGGCGCCCCGATGAGCCTGCTACGGGCCTGGATGCCCTACGTGATCGTCGCCCTGCTTCTTCTGACCTCGCGCAGCCCGTTCCCCATCCTGGGTCCGGTGCTGGACCCCTTCGAGGCGTTCCTGCAGTCGACGTTCGCGCTGACGTGGCCGGAGATTCTCGGCACCGGCATCAGCATGAACGCGGTGCAGCCGCTGTACCTGCCGGGCGGCCTGTTCATCGCCACGTCCCTCATCACGTTCCTGATTCACCGCATTCCCGGCCCGGCCTACAAGCAGGCCTGGACCACCTCGCTGCAGGTGACCGCCTCGGCGTCGATCGCCCTCGTGTTCACGGTGCCGATGGTGCAGGTGTTCATCAACACCATGGGCGGGGCGGCCGGCTTCGAGCGCATGCCCATCGTGCTCGCCGACGGCGTCGCCTCGCTCGTCGGCGGCGCGTGGCCGATCTTCGCGCCGTTCATCGGCGGCATCGGGGCCGCGGTGGCCGGCAGCAACACCGTCAGCAACATGATGTTCTCGCAGTTCCAGTTCGGCATGGGCGAGCGCATCGCGGTCGACCCGACGTGGATCGTCGCCCTCCAGGCGGTGGGCGGGGCCGCCGGCAACATGATCTGCGTGCACAACGTGGTGGCGGCCTCGGCCGTGGTCGGGCTGCTCGGGCGCGAGGGCTCGGTCATCCGCATCACCCTGCTGCCCTTCGTCTACTACGCCCTGCTGCCGGGCTCGGTCGGCTACCTCATCGTGTCGTACGCCGACCAGGGCATCCTGAACGCGGGAACGTACATCATCGCGCTCATCGCGGCGCTGGCCATCTGGTCCATCGCCCGTTACGGGAGGCGGCCGGCGACGGCATGAGGCTGTTCTCACTGGCCGACCTCGCCAGCGAGCCGTCGGACCCGAAGACGTTCGTGGGCCGCGCCCGGCTGACCCGCATGAACGGGGTGTCGGACGCGCCTCCCGCGAACGTCTACCGGGTCGCGTTCGAGGCCCGGGCGCGCACCCACTGGCACGCCCACAGCGGCCCGCAACTGCTGCAGATCGTCGAGGGCACGTGCCGGTTCCAGAAGGACGGCGAGGCGGTGCGCGAGGCCGCCCCCGGCGACCTCATCGCCGTCGCCCCCGGCGAGCGCCACTGGCACGGAGCGGGACCGGACGGCCCCATGACCCACGTCGCCGTCAACATCGACGCGAAGACGAGCTGGTTCGAGGCGGTCAGCGACGCCGAGTACGGCGCCTGACCACACTCCGCGACGTCTTGACTGTCTCTGGCCGGCTCGGCGCAGACAGTTCTTTCCAATCCTGAAATGAGCCTGAAGCGGCGGCACGTGAGCCGAGGTGACGGCGGCCGAATCAGCGGACCGAGACAGGGGTCCTGGCGCGGGCTGCGGTGAGCCAGCGCACGCTACGGAACATTATCTGCCATGTCGGTGACGACCGGTTGCGGACCCCGCGGTTGGGGCCCGTCATGTGGGTTGGGGGGCTTGAAGGGGTCGGCCGTTGCGCCCGCGCGTTCTCCGCGCCGGTGTCAGGTTCCCCTGCACGCGGCGTTGATGCGCCGGCCACGGGCCTCGCGTCTCCGGCGGTCCGATCCGCCTGACGAGCACGCCGGCCGAAGGGCGGCGTGCAGCGGCAGCGGTAGAGCCGGAGGGCACGTCACCGGCACGAGGGTCCCGTGTCGGCGTTTGCCGCGGGGGCGGGAGTGGCGTCGAACCCCGCCGCCGACGGCGGCCTTGGCGTCGACGGCGGTGACGGGGAAGACGGGCCCATGTATGAGGTGAGTCTGAAGGGGGCCGTTGATTCCAACGTGAAATGAGCCTGAAGGCCCCGCGCCGCGTTCCGGCGGTCCGCCCTGCCTGACCATCACGCCGGCCGAAGGGCGGCGGGTGCGGCAGCGGCCGGGGCGCACGTCGAGGGCGTCACCGGCGCGTGAGTCCCTGTCGGCGTTCGCGATGGCGTCGGTGTCGAGGGTCGTGCTTCGCGCGCTCTGGCCGTCGGCGGTTCGCCGTGTCCCGGGAGACGTCGTGGACGGCCGGGACGTTCCCGTCCAGGCCGGGCCGCAAGGCCCACAACTGCTGTCTGAGCGCGGGGGCGGCCGGTGTGTCACCCGCAGGGCCGTAGCGTAGCGGAGGACGCGCGCCAGCGCGTTGACACGCCGGCCGTCCCCGCAGCTACGCGGCACCGATTTTCCAAGCTGCAGTGCGTCCGGGGGCGGGTGCGAGCCGGGGCGCACGACCCGACGGTCCTCAACGGCCTCCGGATGCCGGCGTCCGGCTCCGCTTCGTGGCCGCCGAGGGGAAGCCGTCGCCGGTGGTCTGGCCGTCACGCCCGAAGCCCCTGGGCAGCTCGACGGCCTCCAGCACCGACAAGGTCCAGATCGCGGATCTGCTCGGGCAACGCCGCGGTCGCGGACCCGGCGAGGGATTCCGGCAACGCGTCCCCGCCACTCCCGGTGCGGGTCCTGCGGCCCCGGGAGCGTCTGCACCGCGTCGTCCCACTGCTCTGGGCCGGTACCGCCGGCCGGCGGTACCGGATCCGGAACTCGCCGGCCGGCCGCCGCTCCCGGCAACGCGCCCGCCGCTGCGCGTTCGTCAGCGCCGCAAGCCTACTGTGCACCGTTACGTAACGGACGAGCTCGGGGCGACAGCGGACCGGGAGCACGGCCGCGGGGGGGCGGGCGCGGGGCAGCGCGGCCCGGCGGGGCCGGCGGGCGAACCCGGCCGCGGGGTCGCCGGGTCGCCGGCGTCGAGCCCGGCCCGCGGCGCCGCCGCGACCCGCCGCTCCGCGCGAGGGTTTCAGGCGGCGGGGTCGATGGAGGCGAACAGGCGGTCGCGGGCCTGGTTGAGGGCGCGGGCCGCGTCGTTGTCGCTCATCTCGGCGGCGACGGCGTCGAGCTGGTCGAAGGAGGTTCCCGGCTTGAGGCAGGCGGCGGCGTCGGGCAGCGACTTGAGCTTCTCGTAGGGGGTCATGACGTTGGCGTGGGGGTAGCGTTTGCGGACGCGGCCCTTGGCGTCGACGGCTTCGACGGGGAAGAGGCAGGGGCGGTGGAAGTTCAGGTAGGGGGAGAGGACGTGCTGGGTGAAGGCGTTGACGCGTTCCGCGTACCGGCCGGGGATGTGGTCGTAGCCGAGGTGCTTGCGGATGACCGAGCCGTTCTTGGTCTCGACGAGGGCGTTGTCGTTGCTGCGGCGGGGGCGGGACTTGGTGAACTCGTCGATGTGAAGGGCCTGCAGCAGGGCGGCGACCTTGCGGTTGATGAACTCGGTACCGTTGTCGGCGTGGAACCCGCGGACGATGAAGGGGAACGCCCCGAGCAGGCCTTCGAGGACGGGGGCGAGGCAGGGCGCCTCAATGCGTTCGACCGAGCCGACGAACTGGAACTGGGTGACCTCGTCGACGAGGTTGAGGTGGTAGAGGCCCTTGATGCCGTCGAGGTCGCCCTGGTGGACGGAATCCACCCGCAGGTAGCCGGGTAGTCCGGCGGGCTGGGGCCGGCGGCGCTCGCCGATGGCGATGCGCACGGGGCGGGTCGGCGCGGGCGTCGCCCCGCGGCGGCGCTGATAGGTGGTCGAGTGGCGCAGATTGTAGAGGTGCCCGTTGGAGATGGCGGCGAGGCGCTCGAAGCGCTGATCGCCGAACTGACGCCGAGCCCGGACGCAGAGCTGGCGGGTGGCGGGACCGGAGAGGGTGCCGTGGAGGGCGTCGACCTCGGCGAGCAGCCCGATGTCGGCCTTGGTGTAGCGGCGCGGGAACGGGTGCGGCGGTCGGCGGCTGTCGGTGATGGCGCCTGTGGTCCGGTGCTGGCGCAGCAGGCGGGTGACCTGCGCTCGCGAGAGACCGGTCACCTTGACCAGGAATCGGCGGATCACGCCCCTGTCGGCCTTCCCCCGGCCGGGGTAGTCGAACCGTTCCAGGGTCTCGGCCACGAACGCGTAGGCCTCGGTCCGGGTCCGCGGCCGCAGGTCGAGCGGTCGGCTGCCGGCGAGGAACTCCTCAACCTGGTCCAGGGTCTGCAGGCGCTGGGTGTCGAGTCTCACGATCATCCTCCGATGATCCGCGACCCCGGCCCCCTTCAGGCTCATTTCACGTTGGAATCAACTCCCCCCTTCAGGCTCATTTCACATTGGAAAAGACGCAGACTGTCCCGAGGCGTCGGCCGTCCGGTAGACTGACGGAAGGAGCGCGTCTTCGCGCCGCAGCCGAAGGCCGATAGCGGAAGCCACGCCATGAACGACGTCTTCGTCTACTGGGACAACTCCAACATCTACCACGAGGCACAACGCCTCGCCGACGAGCGGGAAGGCACGCCGGGGGCCCGCTACCTCGTCCGCGTGCATTTCGACAACCTGCTGCGTCTGGCCCACGCCGACCGCCCGCTGAGACGAGCCGTGGCGGCCGGGTCCATTCCACCGGAAATGCAGCAGCTCTGGAACCGAATGGAGAATCGCGGCGTCGAGGTCAATCTGTTCGACCGCGGCACGCGGGACCAGGGCGAACAGGGTGTCCCCGATCAATGGCTGCAGTTGCGCATGCTGGAGGACGGCCTGGAGCACAACGGCAATCCGGGGATCGTCGTGCTGCTCACCGGCGATGGCGCGGGCTACACGCATGGGCGGGGATTCCACAGCACGCTGGAGCGGATACACCGGCGAGGCTGGCTGGTGGAGGTACTGTCGTGGGCGCATTCGTGCAACCGCGGCATGCGGGTATGGGCGGAAACCCACGTTGTCTTCGTTCCGCTCGACGATTACTACGACGCGATCACCTTCCGTGAGCCGTCCCGACCCGGTTACGAGTTCGCTCCGCCACGCGATCAGGCGACCCTCGACCTGTCGCGTCGCCCGACGGCACGCCGGGATGCAGGAAGAAGCCGTCCCGGTGCGGCGCCCGATGCTGGCGGTTCGTAGCTTGGCGCAAGGAGCGTTCAGACTCCGGAAGGGCAAGGGCTCTTGTCCAGGCGGACGGAACTGTCGGCGCTGACACAGCAGCCCGTCGGAGCCCTGAACCGCCGCACCCTCCTTGGGGAGAAAACGATGACCACGCCCGAGCCCCGCGCGGGCCGCCTCTCGACCTTGTGCCGTGTCGCGGCAACCGGCGCCGTGATGGGCCTGCTGGCCGCTTCGCCATCCGCCCAGACCGGGGCCGGGCAGCCGATGGACGCGGACTTCGCCGAGCAGGTGCGCGAGTGGACGACGCGCCCCGAGTTCCTCAGCCCTCTCGTCGACCATCTGCCCGCCGGCGGCGCCGTCCCGTCGCCGAAGGACGTCCTCGGCCACCACGCCGGGGCGCCGCGCGAGCTGACCTACTACGACGAGATGCTCGACTACTACCGGGCGCTCGACGACGCGTCGCCGCGGGTCGCGGTGACGCCCATCGGCGGCACCGACGAGGGCCGCGAGATGGTGGTGGTGACGATTGCCGACGAGGCGACCGTCGCCGACCTCGAGCCCTACCGCCGCGACCTCGCCCGGCTCGCCGACCCCCGCGGGCTGAGCGAGGCCGAGGCGCAGGCCGTCGTCGCCCGGGCCAAGCCGATCTACGTGCTGATGGCCGGCCTGCACAGCAGCGAGACGGGCCCGCCCGAGATGTTCATGGAGCTGGCCTATCGGCTGGCGGTCGAGGAGGGGCCGCTCTACGACCGCATCCGCGAGAACCTCATCGTCGCCCTGATTCCCGCCGTCGATCCGGACGGGCGGGACCGCTACGTCGACTGGTACTATCGGCACCTCATCGACATCAGCGACGAGGACGACCGCATCGGCGGGCCGCCGTACTGGGGGAAGTACGTCTTCCACGACAACAACCGCGACATCAACTACTCGCAGCTCAGCATGCGGAACGTGCTCGACTGGTACCTCGAGTGGCATCCGCCGGTGATGCACGACCTCCACGAGTCGGTGCCGTTCCTCTACACGTTCAGCGGGCAGGCCCCCCAGAACCCCCTGCTCGACCCCATCGTCTACGGCGAGCTGCCGTGGTTCGCGAACTTCGAGATGGCCCGGCTGACCGGTTACGGCATGCCCGGGGTGTGGACCCACGCCTTCGTCGACATGTGGTCGCCGGGCTATCTGGCGTTCATGGCGTCGAACCACAACGGGCTCATCCGGTTCTACGAGACCTACGGCAACGGCGGCGCGACGACCATGAAGCGCCGCCTGAAGACCGAGGACAACACGGCCGAGCAGGCGCGCACGAGCCGCGAGTGGTACCGGCCCTCGCCCCCCTACGAGGAGGTCGAGTGGTCGATGCGGAACAACACCAACTACAGCCAGACCGCCGCCCTCGCGGCGCTGGAGCTCGCGTCGTCGAACCCCGGCGTCATCCTGGAGAACTTCTACCGCAAGTCGCGCAACGCGGTGGCGGAGGGCGAGACCGACCCGCCGCACGGCTTCGTCATCCCGGGCGGGCAGCGCGACATGACGCGGGTGGCGACCCTCGTCGACCTGCTGCGCATGCAGGGCATCGAGGTCGGTCGCGCCGGCGACGCCCTCTCGTTCGGCGACGAGGGCGAGGGCGCTCACCCCGCCGGCTCGTACGTGGTCAAGGCCGGGCAGCCGTACTTCCGACTGGCCAAGATCCTCCTCGGGAACCAGACGTTCCCCGACGACGGCCTGCGGACCTACGACGACACCGGCTGGACGATGGGTCTGATGCACGGGGTCGACGTGGTCGCCGTCGACGACCCCGAGGTCCTCGACGTCCCGGTCGAGCCGGTCGACGAGGCACGGATCGCGGGCACCGTCGCCGGCGGACGCGGGCCGCGGTTCGGCTACGCCGTCGCCCACTACGGCTCGAACCATCTGACGACGCTGCGCTACCGGCTGGGAACGGCGCCGGTGGAAGCGGCCGAGGAAGGCTTCGAGGTCGACGGCGTGGAGTTTCCCCCCGGGTCGTTCATCGTGTCCGCGGCCGCGGGGAGCGAGCGCGCCGATCGCCTGCGGGCGGCGGTGACCGAGCTCGGCCTGACCGCGGCGGGGCTGGACGAACGGCCGGACGTCGCGGCCCATCCCGTCGACCTCCCGCGGCTGGCCATGTACAGCACGTGGGGCGACACCCAGGAGGTGGGCTGGGTGCGCCACGCGTTCGACGAGTTCGAGATCCCCTTCGACCTCATCTTCAAGGAGCGGGTCCGGGCCGGCGGCCTGCGGGCCGACTACGACGTCATCCTCGTCCCCAACCAGGGCCGCACCGCGAAGGGGCTCGTCTTCGACGTCGAGCCGCGCGGCGGCCCGCGGGCCTACACGAAGACCGAGCGTTACCGGTTCCTCGGCGACTACGGCTCGTCGGAGGACATCACGGGGGGGATGGGCCTGGAGGGCGTCCTCGAGCTGCAGCGGTTCGTCGAGGACGGCGGCCTGCTGGTCACCCTCGGCGAAGCGAGCCACGTCCCGCCCGAGTACGGCCTCACCCGCGAGATCGGCGTCCGGCGACCGGGGTCGGGCTTCTACGCGCCGGGGCCGCTGGTCGAGGCGGAGATCGCGGTTCCCGACCATCCGATCTTCTACGGCTACGACGAGAGGCGGATACCGGTCCGCTACGCCAACGGGCCGCTCCTCGACGTGCCGCGGCGGCTCCGCGACGACTGGGTGGTGATGACGTTCAGCAATCGTGTGCTCAGCGGCCACCTGCGCGGCGCCAGCCAGATCGACGGCCGCCCCGCCGTCGTCGACATGCCGCGCGGCAGTGGCCGCGTGGTCCTGTTCGCCACCAACCCGTGCTACCGCTGGCAGAACCACGGCGAGTTCGGGATGCTGTTCAACACCATCCTCCACCACAACGACCTGCATGCTCGCCGCGCGAGTCCCGAGGCGGCGGAGGACGACGCACCCGCGAGCGGTCGGCAGGGACGGTGATCATCCGAGCGGACCGACTGCACGGGGCGGGGCGCCCGCTCGTCGCGACTTGGCGCGTCCCCCAGCCACGGCAGCGTCGTCCCGGACACCGGGCCAGGCACGGCGAGAGGGGGAAGCCGGTGCCGCGGAGACCTCGTCCGATGTCGGCCCCGAAACGCAGCGCCCGCGGCGCGACCACCGTCCGGTCGCGAGGCGGCGGCGCCCTTCGCACGGCCTCGGTTTCGGGGTAGCATGACTCTCCGCGGCGACGGCATCCGCACGCCGCAGTGACCCTTCGGAGGAAAGCAATGCTGAGATCGAAGCTCGCGCGGACGGCGGCGGTGGTCTTCGTGCTCGCGGCGCTCGTGGCCGCCGCGCCGGCCCAGGGGCGAGAGCTGCTGACGGTCGAGTTCTTCAGCCCCGCCGTCGACCGGACCATGAAGTACAACATCCTGTTGCCGGACGACTACGAGACGTCGACCGACCGCTATCCCGTGCTGTACCTGCTGCACGGCCTGACGCAGAACTACACCGCGTGGGGCCTGGCCAACGGCGCCCCGTTCTACGCCGGCCTCTACGACGACCTCATCGTCGTGATGCCTGACGCGGGGAACTCCTGGTACGTCAACTGGGCGGAGGACGAGGACGGGCAGACCAACGACTGGGAGGACCACATCGTCCGCGACGTCGTCGGCCACGTCGACTGGAACTTCCGGACCATCGCCCGCCGCGAGGGCCGGGCCATGACCGGCCTGTCGATGGGCGGGTTCGGCGCGATCACGATGGGGCTGCGGAACCCGGATCTGTTCATCTCCATCGGCAGCACCAGCGGGGCCCTCGAGTACGGCCGGCAGGCGGCGGCGCGCATGCGGGGCGATCTCGAGCCGCGGCCGCGGCGCACCCCGACGGCCGAGCAGCAGGCCCGCCGCCGGCAGCCCAATCCCCTGATCGGCATCGACGGCTTCAGCAGCCAGGTCGAGCGGTCGCCGCGGGGCCGGATGTTCACGAACCCGGAGCAGGCCGACGCCTACGATCCGTTCACCCTGATCAAGCAGGTGCCGCGGGAGGACCTGCCGCACATCTACCTCGACTGCGGCACCGAGGACCGGCTGATCGCGGGGGCGCAGGAGCTGGCCGCGTACATGTTCGAGGAGAACATCCCCTTCAACTACATGCAGATGCCCGGCGCCCACAACGCGGCGTACTGGATCGAGGCCATCGGCCACATCATCGGCGTGCAGTACGAGGTGATGCAGCGCGCCCTCGGCCAGCGGCCCTTCGGCCGTGTTCGCCGCTGAATCCGTCCAGCCTCGTCGGTCAGGGAGTGAGCAGCGATGCGGACTGACGGCTACAGAGCGTGGCTTGAACAGCGTGAGCCCTCGCTCAAGCTCAAGACTGTCAAGACACTCATCACGGACGCCAAACGGGTCGAGAAAAACTATGGCGATCTCGACGAACTCTATGGGAAGGATCGCCCTGCCGGAGTCTTGCGGGAGCTTCGGTATTCGGCGGACGATGCGCGAAGGAAGGCGCCGAACCCTTCGAAGATACCCGTACCCAACCCGATGAGTCTCTCAAGCCTACGCAACGACCATCAGGAGGTACCGCGAGTACCGGGCTACGCCTTGAGCCGCGGCCACGCTCCGCCAAGACGGCCGCGGTGGAACCGCAGACGGTCCGCGGCGCCGGCCTCGGCCAGCGCCGCGGCGTCGCCCGTGAACAGCGTCGCGGCCTTCGTGAGCACCGCCTCGCCGACGTGAGGCGCCGGCAGTAGCTCGATCACCGTATCCGCCCGGTCCAGGGCGGTGCGCCACTGGCGCGACAGGTCCTCCGCCCGCGGGGGCGGCCCCTCGAAGGCGAGCGACGCCAGCTCGTCGGCCGAGTAACGGGACGACCGGCGCGCCTCGGCGAGGATGCCGTTCGGCGTGAAGCCGGGATCCTTCCCGCACGCCGCCCACGCCAGATAGCCGAGGGGCTGCAGGCGCTCGTCGCACGCCAGCACGTCGACCCAGTCGCGGGCCTCGAGCCGCCCGACGAGGGCCAGTACCTTGTTCGTGGCGAGGTCGAAGGGATGCAGGGCGAGCCCCAGATCGTCGTCCTCGACCAGGGGGAAGAACCGGAACGCGCTGTCCCGCGTCCATTCCATGACCAGGCGTTCCGTCCCGCGCGCGACCATCGCTTCGACGTAGCCGGGACGCTCGCGTAGCGGTGCGACTTCGAATCCCGCCGATTCGAGCGCCGCACGGTCGCGGTCCCACGACCGCGCGACGGCCTCGGTCGTGTCGTGGAAGAGGTCGACGTCCCGCGACAGGCGGTGCGAGCGCAAGGCGAGGCCCAAGGCCGCGCCGCCGGCCACGAAGCTGTCGCGGTGGCGGCGGCGCCCCTCGGCTAGGAGGCGGCAGACGTCCCGCTGGAGCGGCGTGAGAGCCATGTCCGCACCTCGGCGACCCGGCGGAACGCCGCCAGGTCGCCGTTCCGCTCGATCAGCCGCAGCACCCGCTCTCGTGCGTCCGCCGTCGCCGGGTAGTAGTCTTCACGAAGAAACCACAGGCACCGAACGCGGTAGTCGTCGACGAGACGGCGAACCGGGTCCTCGGGCGGCGCACGGTCCATACGATCATCCTAGCCGATCGAGCAGGCTCGACCGGAGAACGCGCAAGCTGACGCGGCGGACGCCTCGGGCCGGCCCCGCTCGGCCGCCGCCGTGCGTGGAACAGAGCGGCAAGATGGCGGACGTATCGCCCCTGCGCGCTCGGCGATGACGCGCGTGGTCGCACCCGTCCGGAGACGTCAACCGGCGCGGTCGATCAGCCGGGTCAGGTTGGCGATGTGGTCCATCAGCCTCGTCCGGCCGGCCGGCGTCAGGGTGTACCAGGTCACCGGCCGCCGGCCGCGGAAGGTCTTCTCTATCGACAGGTAGCCGGCGTTCTCGAGCTTGCGCAGGTGGGTGCCGAGACTACCGTCGGTCTCGTCGAGCACCTGCTTGAGGCGGCTGAACGACATCGCGTCACGCCCCAGCCGGCCCGAACGGAACCGCGGTCACCAGCCGCACGAGCGGCCGGTGTTCTGCTCGTCGAGCCACGCCTGGAGGGGCGCGAAGTAGTCGAGGATGGCGGTGGCGTCCATCTCGCGCTCGCCGGTGCCCAGCTCGAGGGCGTCGCGCCAGGGGCGGCTCGCGCCCGCCTCCAGCATCGCCTGCAGCCGCTCCCCCGCCGCCCGGCTGCCGTAGATCGAGCAGCGGTGCAGCGGCCCCTCGTGGCCGGCCGCCGCGCACAGGGCCCGGTGGAACTGGAACTGCAGGATGTGGGCGAGGAAGTAGCGTGTGTAGGACACGTTGGCGGGGACGTGGTACTTGGCGCCGGGATCGAAGTCGGCCTCGCTGCGCGGCGCGGGGGGGCTGACGCCCTGGTACGCCGTCCTGAGATTCCACCAGCCGTCGTTGTAGGCATCGGGCGGGATCTCGCCGGAGAAGACCTGCCAGCGCCACTGGTCGACGAGGAGGCCGAAGGGCAGGAACGCGACCTTGTCGAGCGCGAGCCGCAAGAGCAGCCCGATGTCGCGGTCGGCCCGCGGCGCCCGGTCCAGCAGCCCCACCTCCAGCAGGTACTCCGGGGTCATCGAGAGGGCGACAGTGTCGCCGATGCCCTCGTGGAAGCCGTCGTGGGCGCCGTCCCGATCGAGCGGCGACTGATGCCGGTAGGCGCGCTGGTAGTAGTTGTGGCCCAGCTCGTGGTGGACGGTGACGAAGTCCTCGCCGTTCACGTCGAGACACATCTTGATGCGCACGTCCGAGTCGTAGTCGAGGTTCCAGGCGCTGGCGTGGCAGACCACGTCGCGGTCCGCGGGCTGGACGAACAGCGACCGGTCCCAGAACGTGTCCGGCAGGGGGTCGAACCCGAGCGAGCTGAAGAAGCGCTCGCCGTAGCGCACCATCTCGACCTCGCCGACGTCCGCGTCGTCGAGCAGGTCGGTGAGGTCGTAGCCGGGGTCGGCCCGCCGCGGCGCCACGAGGTCGAAGACGTTGGCCCACGTCTGGCTCCACATGTTGCCGAGCAGGTGGGCGGGAATCGGACCGTCGGGGGGGACGATGGCCGAGCCGTACTCGTCGGCGAGGGAAGCGCGCACGTGGCAGTGCAGCGACTCGTAGAGGGGGCTGACCTGGCCCCAGAGCCGCTCGAGCTCGGCCGTGAACGCGTCGGGGGGCATGTCGTAGCCGGCGCGCCACAGCTCGCCGAGGTCGGCGAAGCCGAGGTCGCGGGCGCCGGCGTTGGCCAGCTCGACGAAGCGGGCGTAGGCGTCGCGCATCGGCGGGGCCACCGTCCGCCAGCCGAGCCACAGGTCGAGCAGCTCGTCGGTGTCGCGGACCTCCGCGAGCCGTCGCTCGAGATCGGGCAGCGACAGGCACGCCCCACCGCCGTCCGGGCAGTACTCGCCCCGGCCGTAGGCGGCCTCCATCCCCGTCGTGATGGCCGCGAGCTCGGCCTGCAGGGCCGGGTCGGCGGGCGCCGCCACCCCCAGCGACGTCTTCAGCCGCAGCAGCTTGCGCCGCAGCTCCTCGGGAAGCTCGATGCCGTCGAACCGCGCGGCCTCGGCGGCGAGCTCCATGGTGAGCCCGATGACCGCGGCCTGGGCCTCCGCCGCCTGGGCCGTCGTGTCCTCGGTGATGTAGGTGCTCTGAATCCAGGCCGCCCGCCCCGTGGCTATCCACGCGTCGAGCAGCCGGGCTTCCGCATCGTCGAGGAACGCGCGGGCCTCGCCGGCGCTCGGCGGAGGCTGGCCGCCGCACGCGGCGGCGAGGACCGCGAGCAGGCCGGCGAACCGCATGATCCGGGTCGTCAACGGCCTACCTCCCTGCGACGACCGGCCGCGCCGACGCCCGCTCGGCCTGCCACCGCTCGACGAGCCCGCCCCGCACCAGGATGGTGTCGGCCCGGTCGGAGCCGGTCGAGACGATCGCGATCGGCACGCCGCTCAGGGCCTCGATGCGGGCCAGGTACGCCCGCGCCTCCGGCGGCAGATCCTCGTAGCGGCGCACCCCCGCGGTGGGCCGCGACCATCCCGGCAGGCGCTCGTACACCGGCCGGCATTCGGCGAGCACGGTGCGGCTCGACGGGAAGTCCTCGAGCAGGCGGTCCCCGTGGCGGTAGCCGGTGCACAGGGGGATCTCGTCGAGGCCGTCGAGCACGTCGAGCTTGGTGACCGCGAGCGCGTCGAGGCCGTTCACGCGCACCGCGTAGCGCACCACCACCGCGTCGTACCAGCCGCACCGGCGCGGGCGCCCGGTCGAGGCGCCGTACTCGCGGCCGCTCTCCCGCAGCAGGTCGCCCTCGGCCCCGTGCAGCTCCGTCGGCAGCGGTCCCTCTCCGACCCGGGTCGTGTAGGCCTTGGCGATGCCGAGGACCGAGCCGATGGCGCGCGGGCCGATGCCGAGGCCGGTGCAGATGCCGCCGACCGTGGCGCTCGACGAGGTGACGAACGGGTAGGTGCCGTGATCGATGTCGAGCTGCGTCCCCTGGGCGCCCTCGAACAGCACGCACTCCCCCGCCTCGAACGCCCCCGCGAGGAACACCGACGCGTCGCCGACCCAGCCCGCGAGCCGGCGCGCGGCCGCGCACACTTCCGCGTGCAGCGCCTGCCAGTCGGCCGCCGCGCCCCCCAGGGCCTCGTTCCGGGCCGACACGTTCGCGCGAATCGCACGCGCGAGGGCGCCGTCCTCCGACGCGTCCGCGAGGTCGGCCACCCGGATGCCGCGCCGCCCGACCTTGTCCTCGTAGGTCGGCCCGATGCCCCGCGAGGTGGTGCCGATGCGCTGGTCGCCGCGCCGCGCCTCGGAGTGCGCCTCGAGGTCGCGGTGGTACGGCAGGATGACGTGGGCCCGGTCGCTGATGAGCAGGCGGTCGCCGACGTCGATGCCCTGCCCGGCCAGGGTGTCGATCTCCGAGAACAGCGCCGCCGGGTCGACCACCACCCCGTTGCCGATGACGCAGCGCACCCCCGGGTGCAGGATGCCGGAGGGCAGCAGGTGGAGGATGAACTCGGTCTCTCCCACCCGCACGGTGTGACCCGCGTTGTGACCGCCCTGATAACGCGCCACGATGGACGCGCCGGGGGTGAGGAGGTCCACGACCTTGCCCTTGCCCTCGTCGCCCCACTGCGCACCGATGACGGCGATGTTCACGCTCTTCCTCGTCCTGTGAGAGCCGGCCGCTGGATCCCTTGCCGTCGAACCGGGTGCGGCGGGGCGGTCCGGCCGGCGGCGCCAAGCGATCGATGGTAGCAGAAGGACCCGAGGCGCGCATCCGCCGAACCCGCGCGCCTCTACGGCGCGGGCTCCCGCCCCGACCCTTCGAGGGCCGCGAGCGCCCGCTCGGCCGCTCGCTGCTCCGACTCCTTCTTGCTGCGGCCCTCGCCGCGGGCCAGCGCCTCGTCTCCCACCCGGATCTCGGTCTCGAAGACGCGGCGGTGGGGCGGACCGCTGGTGCCCACGAGCTCGTACCGGGGCAGGCCCCGCTCCCGGGACTGCAGCCGTTCCTGCAGCGCCGACTTGTGGTCCCGGGTCATGCCGACCGAGACCCCGCCGGCGCGGACGGCGTCGAGCTGGGGCCTGAACCACAGCTCGATGAACCGGTCCGCCGCCTCGACGCCCCCGTCGAGGTACACCGCGGCCACCACCGCCTCGAACGTGTCGGCGATCAGCGACCGCTTGGTGCGGCCGCCGGTCCTCTCCTCGCCGCGCCCGAGGAGGAGATGGTCGCCGAGACCCAGCCGTTCGCCGACCCGCGCCAACGCCGCCGACGAGACGAGCGCGGCCCGCGCCTTCGACTTCTGTCCCTCGTTCCAGTCCGGGCACTCGCGGAACAGCCGATCCGAGATCACGAACCCCAGCACCGCGTCGCCGAGAAACTCGAGCGACTCGTTGTCGCGGACCCCGCCGCTGGCGTCCTCGTGCGCGCGCGACCGGTGGGTCAGGGCGTGCTCCAGCAGCCCGGGGTCGCGGAAGCGGTACCCCAGCGCCTCCTCGACGGCGCGGAACTCGTCCCGGATGCGCGTCACCCGGTCGGAGACCTGCCGGCCGAACTCGGCGATGAGGCGGCGGGCGCGTTCGGCCTGCTTTCCGCGCACGGTCAGCCGCACCTCGCCCAGGCCGCTGACGGTGAGGGGGAAGATGGCCTGCGGCGCCCCCGACGAGATGACCGCCTCGATGCCGCGGGTCTCGAGGAGCCCGCTCACCACGTCGGCCTCGATCGTGGACTGGGTCCGGAACACGACCTGCGGATCGGAATCGCTCACGGGCGGCTCGCGGGCGCCGGAGGAGACGACGCATCCCCGACCCGCAGGAGGACGATGGTCATGTCGTCGTGCTGCTCCGCGGCCCCGGCGAACGCCTCGACGTCGCCGAGAACGCGCTGCTTCAGGTCGTCGGACGAGAGGTGGATCTGCTCGGACAGGATGCGGCTCAGCCGTTCCTCGCCGAAGAGGTCCGATTCCTCGTTCATCGCCTCGGTCACGCCGTCGGTGAACAGGGCGACCAGGTCGCCGGTCTCCAGCGCGAAGGACGACTCTTCGAGGAGCTCGACGAACTTCTCCTCGACGCCGTCGATCTGCAGCCCCACCACCAGCCCGTCCGGGGCCAGCACGCGGGGCGTGCGCGGTCCCTCCGGCGTGAACGGAACGTGGACCAGGGGTGTGTGGCCGGCCCGCGCGTAGGTCAGGCGGCGGGCCGCGAGGTCGAGGACGGCGTAGGTCATGGTGATGAAGGTGCGGCCGTCGAGGGTCGCGGACAGAATGCGGTTGACCTCGATGAGGAGCTCCCGGGGGCTCTGGTGGAACCGGCTCAGCGACAGCACCACGCCCTTGAGCTCGGCCATGTAGAACGCCGCCGACGTCCCCTTGCCGGACACGTCGGCCACCAGCACCCCCAGCCGATGCTCGTCCAGCCGGATGAAGTCGTAGTAGTCGCCGCCCACCTCCCGCGCCGGCCGGCAGGCCGCGGTCACCCCGAGACCGGGTACCGAGGCCGGCCCGTCGGGCAGCAGCGACATCTGGATGTCGCGCGCGATCCGCAGCTCCTCCTCGAGACGGCGCTTCTCCTCGGCCTGGGTCAGGAGGTCGGCGATGCTGCCGGTCATCGCGTTGAACGACTCGGCCAGCTCGCCGAGCTGGTCCTCGGTGTCGACGCGGATGCGATGCGTGAGGTCGCCCTGCCGGACCCGCTCGGTGCCGGTGAACAGCTCGTGCACCGCCCCGGTGATCGACCCGGCGAGCGCGAAACCCATGACCATGGCGGCCGCCTCGATGGTCAGGAACATCACCCCGAGCAACAGCAGCCCCCACACGAAAACGCCGAGGGCGTACTCGCCTCCCTCGACGACCTCGCGGTAGAACACCATGGGATGCACGGTGAAGCCCACTTCGCCGCGCCCCCGCCGGCCCGTGGACCAGTCGAGGAGATCGACACGGGCCTCCGCGGGCAGGTCGAGGGTCGGGGCGCCGTCCGGAGGCGGCGCCCCGAACGGGAACCGGAGCGCTTCGAACGCGGCGGCGGCGGGGCCCGCGTCCGCACCGCCGGGGCCGGCCCCGGCCCCGCCGACGGTCGGGGTGACGCTGAAATCGGTGAGCGTGACGCCGCGGGAGGCCTGCATGCGCCGGGTGACTTCTCCCGCGATGGGCAGATCGGCGATCACCGCATAGCCCGGACCGTCCTCGTTGAACCGCTCCACGCCGCGCGCCACCACCGTCCAGCCCGCCCGGCCGCGCGTCACCACGAGCCCGCCGGCATCGGGGGGGGCGCCGTCGCGCGCGTCCCCCGGCCCGCCGGCATCGGGGGGGGCGCCGAGCCAGGCGGGGAACCGCAGATCGCGCGAGTCGTGGCGCCACGGCCCGGCGCCGGCGGCGCGGTCCCGGCCCGCCTGGTTCCACAACACCGCGATGGAGGCGTCGGGATAGCGCTCCTCGACGGCCTGTACCCGGCCCGCCAGCACCGCCCGCACCTCCGCCGGCTCGACGAGGCCGCCCAGGTCGACGGCGGTCATGGCCGCGAGGTCGTTCGCGTCTTCCATCACGTCCGAGAAGCTGAGCTGCACGAGCGAGGAGCTGACGGTCGTCAGCAGCAGCACGCCCGACACCAGAAAGAACACCACCGAGAGCAGGATCGGCACGAAGCCGATCAGGACGTAGGACAGCACGAGCCTCCGCCGGACCCGCCACAGGAAACGCTGCTGCAGCAGGTTCAGCATCCGCACGAGCAGGTAGCCGAGAGCGGCCACCAGGGCCAGGGTCCCCGCCGCGTCCAGGACCCGCAGCCACCCCGGGCCGGCTCCGCCGAACAGCGCGATCAACGCCTTGAGGCCGAGGACCGCGAGGATCGTGAGACCCGGCGTGGACGCCGCGAAGAGCTCCGTCACCTCGCCGAGCGCATCGACGGCGGCCCGCAGGCGTCCGCGTCCGCCGCCGGACCCGCCGGCCGCGCCCGGAGGCGCGGGAGGCGGTGAAGGGGCGGTGCTTGCGGGAAGGCGGGGCGAAGGCGCCTGCGAAGCCATGGGAGGGCGGCGGTGATGTTATCAGAGGGCAGAGACGGTCACGCCGGATCGCGGCGAACGGACGACTCCCCCGTCGCCTCCGCGATCCACGCGAGGTACCGCGGGTCTCCGTCGACCACGGGCAACACCACCAGCTCGGGCGTATCGTAGGGATGCAGCTCGCCCACCCGGCGGCGCAGCCGGTCGACGCGGGCCCTCTGCGTCTTGAGGATCAGTTGGCGCTCCCGCGCCTGCTCGACACGGCCCTGCCATCGGTAGACGGACTCGACGTCCGGCAGGATGTTCACGCACGCCGCGCAGCCCTCGACGACGAGCGTCGACGCGAAGCGCCGGACATCGGCGTCCACGGGAAACGTGATCAGGACCACGACCGCTTCGGAAGACGTCACGCCTCCTCCTGCGCATCCTTCGGGGCAAGCCCGCCGGAGGCTAATCTCCGCCCCGGTTTCGACCGAGACATGACAGTGCATGCCTCACGCGGCACAACGCCCTTCCCGACCGCGCCGCCGACCGGCTCTCGCGCCCCGGGAAAGGGGAGGGCCCGCGCAGCAGGCGCTCCCCTTCCCCGGCCAACGTCGCACCGATGTTCCGCCGGTGCGCCGCGTCGAGGACGGCCCGTGGCAGCGACGGCATCTCGCGCGCCTGCTGTTCAGCCTCCTGACCGCGATTCTGATCGCGAACGCGCTCGTCGGCGACCGGGGGCTGCCGGCCACCCTCCGGGTTCGGCGCGAGCATCGGGAGCTCGAGGCCGCCATCGCCGCCCTGCGGGCGGCGAACGAACGACTGCAGCTCGAGACGCGGCGCCTTCGCCACGATCCGGCCGCGATCGAGGACCTTGCCCGCCAGGATCTCGGGCTCGTCCGACCGGGCGAACGGCTGTTCATCGTCAAGGACCCGCGCGCGCCGGTGCCGGTCGAGGACCAGCCGCCCCGCCGGCGGATCGCGGCGAGCGAACCGCCGGCCGACGTCTTGCTCGTATCCGATTGATCTGCTATGATAAACGAACGATTGGGAAGCAGAGTTTCGGCCGGTCACCTTCGACCAGCCGACGAATCGGTCGATTGACGCGGGGTGGAGCAGTCCGGTAGCTCGTTGGGCTCATAACCCAAAGGTCGGGGGTTCAAATCCCCCCCCCGCAACCAAATACAGAACGGGCCGGCATCGCATGCCGGCCCGTTCGCGTGTACGGGACCTCCGCCGGGACAGGCGAGGAGACACGGGAGGGCAAGGCGGCCCCGTGACGACTCGGCGGACCGTGGGCGGGACCGGCGAATCCGAGGGGATCGGCGAATCCGGGGGATCGGCGAATCCGGGCGGGATGGTCGGCCCCGCGCGGGAAGCGTCGGCGGCCCGCGCCTGGCGACGGGGCCGACAGGAGCGGGGGACGAAGATGACGATCGCGTCGCCAGCGCGCGGGGCGCGCTTTCTCGTGGACGAGGTCGAACCGCACGACGTCGTGTGTCCGGAGGACATGGGCGAGGACGAGCGCCTGCTGATGCGCTCGATCCGCGAGTTCGCGGAGCAGGAGGTGGCCCCGCGGCTCGACGAGATCGACCGCCGCGACATCGGGGTCATCCGTCCCCTGTTCGAGAAGGCGGCGGACCTCGGCATCTTCATGGCCGAGGTTCCCGAGGCCCACGGCGGCCTCGGCCTGAGCCCCCTCGCCGTCGCGGGCATGAACGAGTGCCGCTCGTGGCTCGGCGGACTCGCCTCGACGGTCTTCGCCCACCAGGGCATCGGCACCCTCCCCCTCATCAACTTCGGGACCGCCGACCAGATCGACCGCTACCTGGACCGCTGCATGCGGGGCGAGCTGATGGCGGCGTTCGCGCTGACCGAGCCCGAGGCGGGCTCGGACGCCATGAACATCCGGACCACCGCCGTCCTCGACCCCGAGGGGACGCACTACGTCGTCAACGGCTCCAAGCAGTGGATCACCAACGCGGGGTGGGCCGACCTGTTCATCCTCTTCGCCAAGGTCGACGGCACCGCCTTCTCCGCCTTCCTGCTCGAGCGGAACACCCCGGGGGTGACCGTCGGCCCCCACGAGCGCCTGCTCGGCCTCCAGGGCTCGTCGGTGTGCGCCCTGCAGCTCGACGACGTCGCCATCCCGGTCGGGAACCTCCTCGGCGAGGTCGGCCAGGGGCACCGGGTGGCGCTGTGCACCCTCAACGTCGGCCGCATGAAGATGGGCGCCAACTGCGCCGGCTCGGCCAAGAAGGCCCTCGCCACCACCACCCGCTACGCGGCCGACCGGCGGCAGTTCGGCCGGCCCATCGCCGAGTTCGGCCTGATCCAGCGCAAGCTCGCGGACATGGCGGCCCGCGCCTACGGGGCCGAGTCGGTGGCCTACCGCACGGCGGGGCTCGTCTACGCGGCCATCGAGGACCTCGGCCGGCAGGGCGCGGTCTCGCTCGACGCCAAGCTGCGGACGTTCGCCGAGTTCTCGGTCGAGTGCGCGATGGCCAAGGTCATCGGGTCGGAGGCGTACCACGCGGTGGCCGACGACGCCCTGCAGGTGTACGGCGGCTACGGCTTCAGCGAGGAGTACCCCGCCGCCCGCTGGTACCGCGACTCGCGCATCACCCGCATCTACGAGGGCACGAGCGAGATCTGCCGGCTGGGCATCGCCAAGACCCTCCTGAAGCGGGCCGACCGGGGCGAGCTCGAGCTGCGCGAGGCGGTGGCCGGCCTGCCCGCCGCCCCCGCCGGCCGTCCTTCCCAGGACAACGACCTCGCGGCCCTGCGCGCCGGCATCGGCGGCCTCAAGCGCCTGTTCCTCTTCCTGCTGGGACAGGTGTGGGACAACCTGGACGAGGCGCAACTGCTCGACCCCGACCACCAGGCGTACCTGGCCGGCCTCGCGGACGTCGCGATGGAGACCTACCTGGCCGAGAGCACCGTCCTGCGGGTGTCGAAGCGGCGGGACGGCCGCCCGGGCGACGAGGCCGAGGCGGAGACCGCGCTGGCGCGGATCGTGTTCTGCCGGGCGACCGAGCGCGTTCGACAGGAAGCCACCGAACTGCTGGGAAGCCTGCTCGCGCGAGATCGTCTCGCCGCCGCCCTCGAGCGCCTCGCCGCCTGGCTCCCCGCCCCCGTCGGTCTCGTCGACAGCCGCGCGCGGGTCGCCCGGGCGCTGGTCGCCCACGGGGGGTGGGTGACGCCGGCGGGCCCGTAGCCTTCACCATTCGCCCGACAGCGTTCCACGATACGATGGACGTCGATCGGCGTTGCCGCGCGGTTCATGAAGGTCCGAGACGTCACGAAACGCATCCGGGCGGATGGCCGGCACCAGGCGGAGCCGCCTCGTCCCCTCCCGCCTGACATGCCCGCCGGAATGACGCGGCCAATCCGCACCCCGTAGCGAGGCTCAACCCAGCGCGGCGATGATCGCGCCCGTCATTTCGGCCGTCGTCGCGGCGCCGCCGAGATCGGCGGTGCGCGGATCGCCGGCGCCCAGCACGCTCTCGACCGCCGCCTCGATCGCCCGCGCCGCGTCCGCCTCCCCCAGGTGCTCCAGCATCATCGCCCCCGTCAGCATCTGGGCGACGGGGTTGGCGACGCCCTTGCCCGCGATGTCCGGGGCCGACCCGTGGACGGGCTCGAACATCGAGGGATGGGTGCGGTCGGGGTTGAGGTTGGCGCCGGGGGCGAGGCCGATGGAGCCGGCCACGGCGGGGCCGAGGTCGGAGAGGATGTCGCCGAAGAGGTTGCTGGCGACGATGACGTCGAACCAGTCGGGATGCTGGACGAGGTGGGCGGTGAGGATGTCGATGTGGTACTGGTCGGTCCGCACGTCGGGATAGTCGGCGGCCACCGCCTCGAAGCGCTCGTCCCAGAACGGCATGGTGTGGATGATGCCGTTCGACTTCGTGGCCGAGGTCACGTGCTTCGCGGGCCGCGCCCGCGCCCGCCCGAACGCGTAGCGCAGCACCCGGTCGACGCCCTCCCGCGTGAACACCGACTGCTGCACCGCGAGCTCGGCCGGCGTCCCCGCGTAGAGGCGGCCGCCGATCTCCGAGTACTCGCCCTCGTTGTTCTCCCGGACGACGACGAAGTCGATGTCGGCGGGTCCGCGGTCCGCCAGGGGGGTGCGCACGCCCGGCCAGAGCCGGACCGGGCGCAGGTTGACGTACTGGCGGAACTGCCGGCGGATGGGGATGAGCAACCCCCACAGGGACACGTGGTCCGGCACCCCCGGGTAGCCGACGGCGCCCAGGAACACCGCGTCGAAACCCGCGATCTCCTCGATGCCGCGCCCCCCGGTCATGCTGCCGGTCCGCGCGTAGAGCTCGCAGGACCAGTCGAAGTGCGTCCACTCGCAGCCGAAGCCGTGCCGCCCGCCGACCGCCTCGAGCAGCTCCTGGGCCGCGGGCACGACCTCCTTGCCGATCCCGTCGCCGGGAATCACCGCGATGCGATAGGTTCTCTCTGCCATGGTCCTCGTTCGAAACGTGGTACGCCTTCGTCAGCGGCCGGGCTCGGCAGCCCGGGTGAAGGCCTCCTGCACTCGCAGGGCGGCGCATCCGGCCTGACCGCGTTCTTCGCTGGCCCTCTGCTTTCGCCAGGCTGCCCATCCGGCCTGACTGCGTTCTTCGCCGGAGCCGCCTGCAACCGTAGTTGCCCGGTGCCCGACGTGCCCTTTTCCCTCGCCGGGTCGGGCTCCCGACTTCCTCCGGCCCGTCGGCGGACGCGGCATCCCCCGGCGCCCCGGCAGTGCAACGCGGACGTCACGACAGGCGGTTACGCCACCGCGCCGGCTCGACGCAGCTCGGCGATCTCCTCGGCCCCGAACCCCGCGTCGACGAGCACCTCGTCCGTGTGCTGGCCGAGCCGCGGCGCGGGGCGGCCCGGGGCCAGCGGGGTCTCCGAGAGCTTGATCGGCGTGCCGAGGGTCTCGATGCGCCCCAGCGTGGGATGGTCGGTCTCGACCACCAGCTCGCGGGCCCGGACGTGGGAATCGGCGAGGACCTCGGCATAGTCGTTGATGGGGCCGCACGGGACGCCGTGGGCCTCGAGCCGCTCGATCCAGTGGGCGCGGGGACGGGTCTCCATCACCGCCTCGATGCGGGCCGCGAGGGCATCGCGGTTGCGGATGCGGTGGGTGTCGTCCCGGTACTCGGGATCGTCGGCCCATTCCGGATGTGCCAGGGCCTCGCACAGGCGCCGGTACGTGCGGTCGTTGGCCGCCCCGATCGTCACGTGGCCGTCGGCGCAGCGGATCGCCTGGTACGGCGCGTTCATGCGGTGCGCCGACCCGAGCCGCTCGGGGACGCCGCGCCCCGAGAAGTACTGGGTCGCCTCCCACACCGAGAGGGCGACCCCGGCGTCGACGAGCGACGTGTCGACGAGCTGGCCGCGCCCCGTGCGCGCCCGCGCGAGCAGGGCGGACAGGATGCCCGCGACGGCGAAGAGGGCGGCGCCGAGGTCGGTCACCGGTATCCCCGCCTTGACCGGCGGGCGCCCCGCCTCGCCGGTGACCGACATGAGGCCGGAGACGCCCTGCGCGACGAGGTCGAAGCCCCCCTTGCCGGCGGACGGGCCGGTCTGGCCGTAGCCCGAGATGGACGCGTAGACGAGACGCGGATACCGCCGGGAGAGCTCCGCGTAGTCCAGGCCGAACTTCTCGAGCACCCCGGGCCGGTAGTTCTCCACCAGCACGTCGGACACCGCCGCCAGGCGTTGCACCGCGTCCCGGCCGGCCGGCTGCTTCAGGTCGACGACGATGCCGCGCTTGCCCCGGTTGACGGCGTTGAAGCTGGGGCTGTCGCTGCCGACGCCGCCCGGCATGCGCCGGGTCGAGTCGCCGGCCGGCGGCTCGACCTTGATCACGTCCGCCCCCATGTCGCACAGTAGCATCGAGCAGAACGGCCCGGCCATCACCTGCGTGAGGTCGAGCACGCGCAGTCCGTCCAGTGCCGAGTTCATCGCCCTCGCCGAACCAGGAGAGTCAATCCGTGTCTACCCCCGATGCCATCTATGCCGTCGACGGTCCCGTCGCCACCCTCACGTTCAACCGCCCCGCCGCCCGCAACGCCATGACCTGGGCCATGTACGACGCCCTCGTCGACGCCTGCGACGCGGTGGACGCCGACCCCGCGGTCAGGGTCCTCGTCCTGCAGGGGGCCGGCGACCGGGCCTTCGTGGCCGGCACCGACATCAGCCAGTTCCAGGACCTGCGGACCCCGGACGACGCGCTCGGGTACGAATCGAGGCTCGATCGAGTGGTCGACCGCCTGGAACGCGTACAGATACCCACCATCGCCCGCGTCCAGGGGGTGGCCGTCGGCGGCGGCTGCGTCATGGCCATCGCCTGCGACCTGCGCATCTGCGGCCCCGGGGCCCGCTTCGGCATTCCCGTGGCCCGCACCCTCGGCAACTGCCTGTCGGCCGCCAACTGCGCCCGGCTGCTGGACCTCGTGGGACCGGACCGGCTCAAGGACCTGATGTACACCGCCCGCCTCCTCGACGCCCGCGAGGCGCTGGCGGCCGGGCTCGCGACGCGGGTCGTCGACGACGACCGCCTCGACGAGACGGTGGCGGAGACCGCCGCCGCCATCGCCGCCAACGCCCCCCTCACCCTTCGCGCCACCAAGGAGATCGTCCGCCGCGTGCAGCGGGAGCGCCGGCCCGACCCCGCCCTCGCCCACGACCTCATCGTCGAGTGCTACACGAGCGAGGACTTCCGGAACGCCGTCGAGGCCTTCGTGGCCCGCCGCGCCCCGGCCTGGGCGGGGCGCTAGACCGCCCGTCGTCGCCCGCGGCTCCGTTGGGCGCCTCATCCCGTCGTGACGCGCTCCAACAGCGACGCCACCCGCTCGAGCCCGGCTACGGCGCCGCCCTCCAGGTGCAGTCGGACGACCCGGCGCCCGCGTGCCGCCAACACCTCGAGATCGCCGAGCGCCTGCGCCATCTCGACGGCCCCGAACGTGCAGGAACGGCCCGGCACCGGCAGATCGCCGCCGGCGTGGTCTGTCGTCAGCAGCACGAACACGCCCGTCGCCGGCCCCCCCTTGAACACCTGGCCGGTCGAGTGGAGATAGCGCGGTCCGAACCCGACGCTGGTGGCCACCCGGCGGGCGTCCCGGACCCGCTGCCGGATGCGCTGCAGCGCCGCGGCGTTGGCCCCGCTCCGATCCACGTACGCCAACAAGGCCACGTAGTCGCCGGGGCCGGCGCTCGCCAGGTGCGCCGAAACCAGTGCTTCGAGGGTGGCGGGTTCGCCCGTCGACGTGCCGAGGCGCGAGGCGGTCGCGGCGTCGGCGAACAGGGCCATACCGTCGGACCGCGCCGCCGGCAGCTCCTCCGGGAACTCCCCGCCCGCCTCCCACGCCGCGGTCAGGGTCCGCGCCGCGACCTTGGCCGCCTCCACGTCGGGCTGGTCGAAGGGGTTCACCCCGAGCACCGCCCCGCACGCGGCAGTCGCGAGCTCCCACCGGAAGAACTCGCCGGCCAGGGCCTCCCGGCCCGGCAGCGACAGGGTGACCACGGGATGTCCGGCCTCGGCGAGGCCGGCCAGCGCCGCGTCCTGGCCGGGCTCGGCGTCGTCATCCACGCGAAGCTGAACGAACAGGCGGTCGGTTCCGTAGACCGAGGGCGGTCCGGGCGCCTCGTCGACGATCGGAATCAGCCCGCGCCCCGCCTTGCCCGTCGACTCCGCCAGCAACTGCTCCAGCCAGCCGCCGAGGACGCCAATCGACGGTGTCAGCACCAGGGTGACCTTGTCTCGCCCGGCAGCGGCGGCGAGTCCGAGCAGCAGCCCCAGCCGAACCCCCGGGTTCCGACCGGCGGGAACGTCGGGACCGCACCGTTCGGCCATCTCCCGCGCCGGCGCGAGGAACGCCGACGCGTCGAGGCCGCAGGCCGTAGCGGGGACGAGACCGAAGCTCGAGAGGACCGAGAACCGGCCCCCCACGTCGGGACGGCCGCTCCACACCTGCCGAAAATCCTCGGCCGCGGCCTTCTCCTCGAGGGCCGAGCCCGGATCGGTGATCGCGACGAAGTGCGAGCCGGCTCGCGCGGGTCCGACCGCCTGCCGCATGCGATCCTGGAAGTGAGCGGCCAGCAGCGCAGGCTCGAGGGTCGTGCCCGACTTGCTCGACACGATGCACAGGGTGCGGGACAGGTCGATGCACGATGCGGTCCGCGCGATCTGCGCCGGGTCCGTGGTGTCGAGCACGTGCAGGGCCGGCGCCCCCGGGGCCCCGCCGAGCACGTGGCCCACGACCTCGGCGCCGAGGCTGGAGCCGCCCATGCCGAGCAGGAGGACGTCGGTGAGCCCGTCGGCGCGCACGCCGTCCGCGAGCCGGCGCAATGCGGCGGCCGGCACCTCCGCATGGGGCAGATCCAGCCACCCCAGCCAGCGGGCCTCGTCGCCGCCCGTCCACACGTCCGGGTCCTTGCGCCACAGGCGGCCCACCAGACCGTCGCGGTCCCAGCGCCGGCGTTCCTCGTCGAGGGCGGCCTGCAGGTCGCGGCCTAGCCGCCATTCCTTCGTCGATTCAGTCAGAGGATGCTCCAGCAGAAATCAGGGAGCGCGTCCGGGAGACGCTGGCTGGCGAACGGGGTCGCCCCGGGGGCCTGCCGCGCGATACTCCCAACGCGACCGAAGGGTCGCGCGCCGTGCAGCAGTCTCGCTTCAGCCAAACCCCCAACGCGACCGAAAGTCGCGCGCCGCGCAGCAGTCTCGCTTCAGCCAAACCCCGACGCGACCGAAGGGTCGCGCGCCGTGCAGCAGTCTCGCTTCAGCCAAACCCCCGACGCGACCGAAGGGTCGCGCGCGGCGCAGGAGCCTCGCGTCAGCGAAACTCCCAACGCGACCGAAGGTCGCGCAGCAATCAGGCGTCCGGCCATTGCCGGGTCTCGAGGCGCCGGACCTTCTCGATGCGCCGGCGATGCCGCTCCTCGCGCGAGAACCTCGCCTCGAGGAAGGTCCCGACGAGCTCGCGGGCCAGCGCCACGCCGACGATGCGCGCCCCGAGAACGAGGACGTTCATGTCATCGTGTTCAACGCCCTGATGGGCGGAATAGGTATCGTGGCAGACCGCGCCCCGGATACCGGGGACCTTGTTGACGGCCACCCCCGCCCCGACCCCGCTCCCGCAGATCATCACCCCGCGGTCGGCGCGGCCGCCGCGGACCGCGAGGGCCAGCGATTCCGCGTAGTCGGGATAGTCGGCCGCGGCTTCGCTGTCGGTACCCACGTCCACGACCTCGTGCCCCTGCTCCCGCAGCATGTCGGCGAGGAGCGTCTTCAGGCGAAACCCGGCGTGGTCCGACCCCATCGCCACCTTCATCGTCCCGTTCTCCGCCATCTCACCGAGTCTGCCGGACGGATCCCGCCGCGCCGGTGCTTCCGCGATCGCTCCGCCAGCCGCCGACGGGACGCCAGCGGCCCCTCTACGCCGCTTAGTTAGGACAGTGATCCGTATTAGATTGCCAACAGCGCCCAGGCGCCCCCCGCCTGGTAGCCGTACGCGCCGGACACATGGCAAGGCAATTCTGGTCACTGTCCTTGGAACCGCATGGACGCCGCACGCCGTCTCCGGTTGCGGCGAGCGATCGTACTACAAGCGCTGCCGGGACACCCCTTGGGGGCGGAACGGGCGGGGCGCGCGGAGGGGAGTCGCCAGGCGGCCCGAAGCGGATGTGGCGAAGCGCCGCCCCGCGCCGCCGCGGCCCCGGCGTCAACGCCCGGCCCGGTCGGGAAGCCGTCCGATTCTCGGAACCAGCAAGGGCGTTCGCGCCTGGTAGGCCCGATACGCCGGATCGGCGCCCCACTTCCGGTCCGCCTGCGCTTCCAGGAGGGGAATGCCGCTGACGCGGGTCAGGAGCAGCCACACGAAGACCGGGGAGGCCAGCGTGACGTAGCGCCAGCCGGCGAGGGCGGGCAGCGCGGTGACCGCGACGCCGGTCCACAGCAGGATCTCGCCGAGGTAGTTGGGGTGGCGGCAGCGCGCCCAGAGTCCGCTCGCGATGAAACTGTCGGCGTTCCCCGGTAGCCGCCGGAAACGCCTCTTCTGCGCGTCCGCCGCCACCTCGACGATGAACCCCGCGCCCCAGATGGCGACGCCCGCCGCCGCGGGCCAACCGAGGGGCGCGGCGGCCGCCGCGGTCACCGCCCCCAGCGCCGCGGACAGCGTCAACGACACCCAGAGCCCCTGCAGGGTCCACGTCAGGAAGAACCGCGCCGGGTCGCCCTTGATGCGGTCGAAGCGCCGGTCGAAGCCCTGCCGGCGAATGCGGGCGAACAGGAACGCGCCGAGCCGGACCGCCCAGATCGCGACCATGGCCGCGATGGCCAGGGAACGGGCGTCAGCCGCACCCCGCGCCGAGACGGCGACGAGGACGAGGATCAGAAAGGTGCCGCTGCCCGCGAGATCGAAGTAACGCTCCGTCCGCCAGATCCACGCGGGAACGAACGCCACCCACTGCAGGACGAACGCCAGGGCCACGCAGAGCGCGAAGACCGGGACTCCCCCCACGGCGATGCCGCCGTGACTGCCGGCGGCGGCCATGCCTCCCGCCACCGCCACCGCCGCCGCGCTCGCGACGAACGCCCGCGTCCTGCTCATGTCTCCTCCCGGAGTGATAATGTGCCGCCATGCCGGCGTTGCGCGTGCTGCTCGTCGAAGACCATCGGGAACTGGCGGAGACCACCGGCGCGTTCCTCGAGTCGTGCGGCCACACCGTGGACTACGCCGCAGACGGCCTGAGCGCCCTCCACCTCTCGGTCACCGGCGACTACGACGTGGTGGTGCTGGACGTCATGCTGCCGGGGCCCGACGGCATCGAGGTGTGCGCGCGGCTGCGGCGCGATGCGAAGCGCTCCACCCCCATCATCATGCTCACCGCGCGCGACCGGCTCGAGGACAAGCTCGCCGGCTTCGACGCGGGGGCCGACGACTATCTCGTCAAGCCGTTCGACCTGCCGGAGCTCGTCGCCCGCGTCGAGGCGCTGGCCCGCCGCCGGCAGGGGCTCGCCGCCCGCTTCGAGATCGGCGACCTCGTGCTCGACGCCGACACCCTGCAGGTGACGCGGGCCGGACGCCCGGTGACGCTGTCGAGGTCGGCGTTCACCATCCTCAACGTCCTCGTGCGCGAGCATCCGCGGGTGGTGTCCCGCCGGCAGATCGAGCGCGAGCTCTGGGGCGAGGACCCGCCCGACAGCGACGCGCTGCGCAGCCATCTCTACAACCTGCGCCGGGCCGTGGACAAGCCGTTCGGGGCCCCGATGATCCACACCGTGACCGGCAGCGGCTACTGTATCCGCGCCGCGGGAGAGACGGCCCCGGACTGACCGGCGGCATCCCGCATCCCCGACGTCCGCTGTACCGTGACCGGCAGCGGCTACTGCATCCGCGTCGCGGGAGAGACGGCCCCGGACTGACCGGCGGCATCCCGCGCATCCCGACGTCCGCTGCGCACCGGGGCGGCGCGCCGGGGGCCGCGCTCGGGTCATGCCCCGCGCCGCGGGTCGGCGCGCGGACGAGCGGCGGCCACGGCCTCCCCCGCCATTCACGGGAACCGAATCTCCATCGACGTGCCCTGCCCCGGCTGGCTGCGGGCCGTGATCTGCCAGCCGAACTGCCGGCTCAGGCGGCGTACGATGGAGAGGCCCAGGCCGTGCCCCTCGGCGCCGCGGCGGCTGTCGTCGGCCCGGTAGAAGGGCTCGAAGGCGTTGTCGAGCTGCGCCTCGGACATGCCGTGGCCGGTGTCCTCCACCGTCAGGCTGTCGGCGGTGACGATGACGTCGATCTTCCCGCCGCGGGTATGGTTCACGGCGTTGCGCAGCAGGTTGCCGAAGACGATGCGCACGACCCGGGCCGGCGCCCGCACGCGCAGCTCCTCGCGTTCGTGCAGGCACACCGTGTCGCCGGCCCGGGCCGCCTGCGCCGCGAGGACCCCGATCTCGCCTGCGGCCACGTCGTTGACCACGGTCTCCTCCGCCCCCGGCACCACCTCTCCGCGGGCGAGCAGCAGCAGGGTCTCGAGCAGCGCCTCCATGTCGTCGACGGTGCGGCGCATGCGCGACAGCGTTTCCCGTTCCCGCTCCGGGCGGTCCCGTTCGTCGCGCTCGAGCAGATCGAGCGACCCCTTCAGCACCGCCACCGGGGTGCGCAGCTCGTGCCCGGCGTCGCGCGTGAACACGCGCTCCCGCTCGATGGCCGCGTCCACCCGGGCCGCGAGCTGGTCCAGGGCCTCGATCATCGCGGCCAGCTCCGCATCGGCGGTGTCGCGCAACGGGCCGAGGTCGACCCGCACCCGTCCCGTGCTCTCGAAGTCGACCTCCCGCAACTGCCGCGCCAGCCGGACGACGGGCGACAGCGCCCGGTGCGACCACCGGTAGGCCACGAACAGCAGCACGTACATGAGCAGAAGCACCACCGACAGCGGCAGCAGGCCGAAGTAGAAGGTGAGGTCGGAGACGCTGTCCTCCTCGAACACGAGGTACAGACGCCGGCTGTCGCGCTCCGAGACGTGCACCAGCCGCTCACGCCCGTCGACGGGGCGGCGGCCGAACCCCGGCGCGAGGCCCGCGAGATCGTCGGGGGGCGGCGGAGAGCCGGGCACGGCGAGGTAGCCGCGCAGATTGGCGGTGTTCGGCAGGGGCTGCGCGGGGTCGGCGTCCGCGAGCTGCCAGTAGTGCTCGGCCTCGAGGTCGAGGGCGCGCCGCGTCAGCAGGTCCTCGACCACCACCCGGGTGACGTAGACGCCGACCACGGTGGCGAGCCCGATCACCGCCACCTGGGCCGCGAAGACCCGCCCGAGCCGCGCGCGCAGGCCCCGGCGGTTCACCCCGCGCCTCCCGGACCGGCGCGTTCGGGCGCGAGCAGGTAGTGGCCGACCTGCCACTCGGTCCCCCCGGCAAAGCCGAACAGCTCCTCGCAGGCCATGAAGAAGATGCGCCAGCGCTGCAACTGCACGCCCGCAGGTTCCCCGCCGGGCCCGACCAGGGCTCCGGCGGCAGCGGCGCGCTCCGCGTCCAGGTTCGCGAGCCACGCCCGAATCGTGTCGCGGTAGTGGCGGCCGTCAAGCATCCACTGCCCCGCCAGCCGCAGCCGGCCCTGGAACTCCGCCAGCGTGTCCTGGGCGGGCATCAGCCCCTCGGAGAAGAACCAGCGCCCCATCCAGTCGTCGCTCCCCGTGCTCTCGAACCGGTACATGAGCGAACGGTGGCAGAACACGTGGACGAAGAGCGCGCCGGCGGGCGCCAGCCACCCCGCGATGCGGTCGAGCAGGAGCCGGTAGTTGCGCATGTGCTCGAACATCTCGACCGACACCACGCGGTCGAAGCGCCCGGCCGGGCGCCAGTCGTTGATGTCGGCGGTGCACGCAGTGAGGTTGTCGAGCCCGAGCTCGCGGGCGCGCGCGTCGATGAACCTCCCCTGCGCGGCCGAGTTCGACACCGCCACCACCCGGCTCGACGGGTAGCGGCGGACCGCCCACAGGGCGAACGCGCCCCAGCCGCAGCCGAGATCCAGGATGCGCATGCCGTCCTCGATGCCCGCCCGCGCCGCCGTCAGCTCGAGCATAGAGGTCTCGGCCGCGGCGAGGCCGTCCACTCCCGGCGGCCAGTGGCAGGCGCTGTACTTCATGCGCGGGCCGAGCACGGCGCGGAAGAACGCGGCCGGCACCTCGTAGTGCTGGGCGTTGGCGAGGTCGGGGCGCGCGGCTATGGGCCCGCGGCGAAGCTCCTCGAGCAGGGCGCGGCGGCGCGCCAGCCGTCGTTCGGCGTCGTGCGCCGCCTCTTCGCGCAGGCG
This sequence comes from Vicinamibacterales bacterium, assembly GCA_965215105.1. Taxonomy (GTDB): domain Bacteria; phylum Acidobacteriota; class Vicinamibacteria; order Vicinamibacterales; family UBA8438; genus JAJEEA01. Next base: position 892,602 of record OZ244051.1, on the reverse strand, counting down.
CCGGCGCAGGAGGAGGCGGATGCCGGCGCGGATCGCGGCGTCGGGCAGGCGCCCGGACTCGGCAAGCCGCATCAGACCGCCCAAGACCGTCACCACGTCTCCCCCGCCGCGCCGCGCGTCGGCCCCGTGTGCCAGTGCATCAGATGCATGGGGCAGCTCGGTGTCACCACGAGCCTCCCGCCGCGCCGCGCGTCGGTCCCCGGTAGCCGGGCATCGCGAACAGCATCTGCACGTCGCTGGTAGCGCGCTCGAGGAAGCCGCCCTCGCAGTAGGCGAAGTAGAAGCGCCACCGCCGCAGGAAACGCTCGTCGAACCCGAGGGCGGCGATGTCGGCGCGGCGGGCCTCGAACCGGCGGCTCCACTCCCGCAGGGTGCGGGCGTAGTCCTGGCCGATGTCCTCGAGGTCGATGAGCACCGCGTCGGCGTGCCGGGCGGCCGCGTCCACGAGCACCGACACGCTCGGCACGAAGCCGCCGGGAAAGACGTGCTTCTTGATGAAGTCCACCGAGCGCAGCGCCCGCCGGTAGCGCTGGTCGCGAATGGTGATGGCCTGCAGCGCGAGCAGCCCGTGGGGCCGGAGCAGCCGCGCGCAGGCGCGGAAGTACGCGGGAAGGAAGCGGTGGCCCACCGCTTCGATCATCTCCACCGACACGAGCTTGTCGAACCGCCCCGTCAGGTCGCGGTAGTCCGCCAGCACGACGTCGACGCGCCCGTCCAGCCCCCGCTCCCGCACGAGCGCCCGCGCGTGGTCGGCCTGCGCCGGCGACAGCGTGACGGTCGTGACCCGGCACCCGAACCGCTCCGCGGCATGCACGGCGAGGCCGCCCCAGCCGCCCCCGATCTCCAGCAGCTCCTCGCCGGGGGCGAGGCGCAGCTTGCGGCACAGGCGCTCGATCTTGGCCGTGCTCGCCGCCTCGAGCGACTCGCAGCCGTCGTCGAACACCGCCGCCGAGTACATCATGCGCTCGTCGAGGAAGAGCCGGAAGAAGTCGTTGCCGAGATCGTAGTGGGCCTCGACGTTGCGGGCGCTGCCGCGCCGGGTGTTGCGCCGCGCGACGTGGCGCAACGCGTCCGCGCAGGTCGCGACGAGCCCCCGGCGGCGGTCGACGGCGTCCTGGGTGCGCCGATCGCGGGTCAGCAGCCTCACGAGGCCGACGAGGTCGTCGCAGTCCCAGTCGCCGTCCATGTAGCTCTCGCCGGCCCCGAGGACGCCCCCGTACACGGCCCGCCGGTAGAACGCCGGCGAGTTGACGACGATGCGGACGGCGGGGTCGCCGCCGCCGTGCACGGTCTCGGCGCCACCGTCGGCGACGGTGACGGTGCCGCCGCGCAGCCCGTCGAGGGCCCGGTGCAGAAGGCGTCGGGCCGCGCCCGTCCGCCAGTCGCCGCGTCGAGGCGCCGCCCCGGCACCGACCACCCCGCCGGGCGACCGCGCCGTTCCGCCGCCGGCCCACCGAGCGTCGCCTTGCGGCTCCGTCTGGCGCCCAACCAGCCCTCCCGCAGTCCGCGCCGTTCCACGGCGCATGCTGCTAGCCATCGATCGGTCCTCGCGCGCGCACTCCCGCCGGATGAGGATGGAACGGCGCACCCTTCAGGAACAGCCGCCCCGCCTGCCAGTAGATGCGGGCCAGCGTCGCCGCGTTCTGCGCCGGCGCGCGCAGCAGGCAGCCCAGCACGGCGCGGCGGGTCAGCGCTTCGGCGGCCAGGGAGAGGACCGCCCCGAACGTCCGCCGGCCGCCGGGGTCGAAGCGCATCGCGACGCGGATGCGGTCGGCCGTCAGCGAGAACCTCATCCGGTAGCGTCCCGCCATGGGCAGGAACGGCGAGACGTGCAGTCGCTTGGCAGGTCCGAAGCGGCAGCCCCCGCGGCCCCGCGCGTCCAGCACGTAGCAGTGCCGCTCGTTCCAGGGCGTGCTGCGCACGTCGGCGAGGATGGCCGCGCACTCCCCGCCGGCGTGGCAGAAGTAGAAGTTGACGGGGTTGAAGGACGTCCCCGCCGAGCGCGGCTGCGTCAGCGCGAGGATGCGCTCGGGCCGGACGTCGATCCCCGCGCGCGCCAGGTGCGCCGCCGCTTCGGCGCGGGTCAGCAGGTGGCCTCGGTCGACGGACACCGGCAGCCGGCCCCAGGGCGGTCGGCCCGCGCCGACGCGGTCCAGGTCCACCAGCAGCATCCAGACGCGGTACCGGAAGACGTGGCGCACGGGATGCGCACGTGCGTGGATGACCCAGCCCCGGCAGCTCGACTCCCGCGACAGCTCAGGCGGCATCGCGAAGCTCCCGGCAGAGGGCGTCGGCCGCGTCGACGGCGCTGCGGAAGCCGTCCTCATGAAAGCCCCAGCCCCAGTAGGCGCCGCAGTAGAACGTGCCGTCCACTCCGTTGATCTCGTCCCGCCGCGCCTGCGCCCGCCGCGCCTCGGGGGTGAAGACCGGATGCGCGTAGTCGCGTTCGATCCACACCTGCCGCAACGGCCCCTGCGGGTTCAGCGTGACGAAGAACTGCTGCCCGCCGGCGATGCCCTGAAGGCGGTTCATCCAGTAAGTGGCCCGGCAGCTCGCCGCGCCGCCGCGCGCGGTCGCGGTGACGTTCCAGCTCGACCACGCGGCCCGCCGGCGGGGCATCGCCGAGGGGTCGGAGTGGACCACCGCCCGGTTGCGCCGGTACTTCAGCGCGCCGAGCACCTCGCACTCGGCCGGCGTGGGCGCGAGCAGGGCCAAGGCCTGATCGGCGTGGCACGCCAGCACCACGCGGTCGAAGGGCTCGGCCTCGCCGCCCGCGGTCGCCACGCGTACCCCGCCCCGCCCCCGCTCGACGCGCTCGACCGGACGGCCGACGCGACGGCGGCCCCGGAAGCGCCGCGCGAACGCGTCGACGTAGGCGCTCGAGCCCCCCTCGACGACGCGCCACCCCGGCCGGCCGCGCAGCCGCAGCAGCCCGTGATTGGCCATGAACGCGGCCACGTGCGCGACGGACATCTCGCTGGCGCTCGCGAGCGGCGCCGACCAGAGGGCCGCGCACATGGGCAGCAGGTGGTCGTCGACGAAAGGCCCGGGATAGCCCTGCGCGTCCAGATACTCGCCCAGGGTGCGCGCGTCGTCCGGGTCGACTCCCGCCGCGTCGCGATAGAACCGGCGGATGCCGCGCAGCATCGACAGGAACCTCGGGCTGAACAGGTTCCGTCGCTGGCAGAACAGCGCGCGCAGGCTCGTGGTGCCGTACTCGACGCTGGCGCCGCCGTCCCCTTCACAGCGCACCGAGAAGGACATGTCGGTGGGCCGCGAGGCCACCCCCAGCTCGTCCAGCCACGCCGAGAACAGCGGGTAGTGCGTGCGGTTGAAAACGATGAACCCCGAGTCCACCGCGTAGGCCCGTCCGTTCACCTGCAGGTTGTGGGTGTCGGTGTGGCCGCCCAGGCGCGGCCTCGCCTCGAACAGGCTGACGTCGGCGAAGTCCTGCAGGGCCCAGGCCGCGGCCATGCCCGCGATGCCCCCGCCCACCACGGCTACGCGCATCGTGCCCCGTCTCCATCCCGCGAGGCTCCGGACTTCGACGCCGGTCCGACCCCGCCCGCTACGGCTACCCGCAGGGTCCTCCGTCTCCACCGCGCGAGGCTCCGGGGTCGAGGCCGCGCCGACCCCGCCCACCACCGCTACGGGCATCGTCCTCCGTCTCCGGAGACCGTCTTCAGGTCGCGGACGAGGCCGACCCCGGCCATGAGCCGCAGTACGAGCCAGCCGGGATCGAGCTCCCACCAGCGCAGCCCGAGCCGGGCCGAGGCGCTGTGGCGGTGGTGGTTGTTGTGCCAGCCCTCACCCATGGTGATCATCGCCAGCCACCAACTGTTGCGGCTCAGGTCGCGGGTCTCGTACGACCGCCGGCCGTGGCGGTGGCCCACGGAGTTGACGAGGAACGTCGCGTGCATCAGGGCCACGGTGGCGACTACGTAACCCCACACCAGCATCTGCCAGCCGCCGGTCCCGGGATACGCGGGCCGCAGCGCCTCCCCCAGCGCGAACATAGCGACCGCGTAGACCACCGGCGGGACCAGGTCGTACCGGTTCAACCAGCGCAGCTCGGGGAAGCGGGCGAGGTCGGGCACGCGCTCGACCCGGGTGTCGAACGCCGCCCGGCACAGGAACCAGCCCATGTGCGACCACCAGAAGCCGCGCGTGGCATCGTGCGGATCGCCGCGGCCGTCGGCGTGGGCGTGGTGGTTGCGATGGTGGGCCACCCACCACAAGGGCCCGCGCTGGGTCGCCGCCGTCCCGAGGAAGGCGAAGACGAACTGCACGACGCGCCCCATGCGGAACGCCCGGTGGGCGAGACCCCGGTGGAAGAACGCGCTGATAGCGAACGCGCGGACCGCGTAGGACGCCAGCGCCACGCACAGCGCGACCCCGCTCCACCCGACCCACCACACCGCCGCGCAGGCCGCGTGCAGGGCCACGAAGGGCACGATGCGCAGCCAGTCCACCGACTCGTCGTCGCCGGGGCCGGCGCGGCGCGCCGTGTCGAACCATCTGATCACCGTGTCCACTGCTCTCGCTCCATCGATTCGACGCCGCGAGCGATTCAGACTACGGCCTGTGCCGTGAAACCGGCGTGAGGAAACGGCGCGTCCGCCTTCACGCGGATTTCACGCGCAGAACGCGGGGACGCGGAACGCCCGAGCCGGGAACCGACGGCCGTCGGGCCGGCTCGTGCACCGGGGAGTCGCAGTGGTGCGGGGTTCGCCGCTACAGGCCGGCGCCGGTGTCCTTCAGAATCCGCCACACCTTCTCGGGCGTGATCGGAATGTCGATGTGCCGCACGCCGAGGTGCGCCAGCGCGTCGACGACGGCGTTGACGATGGCCGGCGGCGCGCCCACCGTGGCCGACTCGCCGACCCCCTTGGCGCCCTGCGGATGGTGCGGCGACGGGGTCACGGTCTTGTCGGTCTCCCACCGCGGCGTCTCCATCGCGGTCGGAACCAGGTAGTCCATGAAGCTGCCGCCCGAGATGTTGCCGTTCTCGTCGTAGCTGATCTCCTCGAGCAGGGCGGGCGCCATGCCCATCGTGAGGCCGCCGTGGATCTGCCCGTCGACGATCATCGGGTTGATGATGTTGCCGCAGTCGTCCACCGCCACGAAGCGGCGGATCTTCACCTCTCCGGTGCCGCGATCGATGTCGACGACGCAGATGTAGCTGCCGAACGGGAACGTCAGGTTCGGCGGGTCGTAGTACGAGACCGCCTCGAGGCCGCCCTCCATGCCGGGCGGATGGTTGGTGTAGGCCGCGAACGCGATCTCCTGGATGGTCTTCGTCTTCTGCGGCGCGCCCTTGACCGAGAACGCCCCCGGCGTCCATTCCAGGTCGTCCTCGCTCACCTCGAGCAGGTGGGCGGCGATCTTCTTCGCCTTGTCGCGCACCTTGCGCGCGGCCATCGCCCCCGCCGCGCCGGCCGTCGGCGTCGAGCGGCTGGCGTAGGTGCCGAGCCCGTAGGGGGCGGTGTCGGTGTCGCCCTCCTCGATCTCGATGTGGGCGGCGGGGATGCCGAGCTCCTCGGCGAGCACCTGCGCGTAGGTGGTCTCGTGGCCCTGGCCCTGCGACTTGGTGCCGAAGCGGGCGGTCGCCTTGCCGGTGGGATGGACCCGGATCTCGCACGAGTCGAACATCTTGAGGCCCAGGATGTCGAAGGTCTTCGAGGGTCCGGCCCCGACGATCTCGGTGAAGCTCGAGATGCCGATGCCCATGAGCTCGCCCCGCGCCCGCTTCTCGGCCTGCTCCCTCCGCAGCTCGGCATAGCCGATGCGCTCCATCGCCTTCTCGAGGGCGCCGTGGTAGTCGCCGCTGTCGTACTCCCACCCCAGCACCGACTTGTAGGGGAACTCGTCCGCCGGGATGAAGTTCTTGAGGCGCAGGTCGGCGGGGTCCATCCCGAGCTCGCGGGCCATGACGTCGGTCAGCCGCTCGATGGTGTGGACGGCCTCGGTCACCCGGAACGAGCAGCGGTAGGCGATGCCGCCCGGCGGCTTGTTCGTGTACACGCCGTCGACCTCGGCGAAGGCGTGCTTCAGGTCGTAGGACCCGGTGACGATGGAGAAGAGGCCGGCCGGGAACTTCGACGGGTTGGCGGCGGCGTCGGTGTAGCCGTGGTCGGCCACCGTCTTGATCTTGAGGGCGGTGAGGGTGCCGTCCTTCGTCGCCCCGAGCCGGGCCTTCAGGTGGTAGTCGCGCGCGAACGAGTCGGCCTGCAGGTTCTCCATCCGGTCCTCGACCCACTTGATCGGCTTGCCCACCACGACCGACGCGGCGATCGCGAGCACGTACCCCGGGTAGACGGGCACCTTGCCGCCGAACCCGCCGCCGATGTCCGGCGAGATGACCTGGATCTTCTCTTCCGAGAGCCCCACGTGCCCGGCCACCAGGGCCAGCACGGTGCGGATGGCGTGGGGGGCCTGGGTGGTCATGTAGACCCTGAGCTTGCCCATGACCCGGTCGAAATCGGCGACGCAGCCGCAAGTCTCGATGGACGCGACATGGATGCGCGGGATGTACAGGTCCTGCTCGACGACCACGTCGGCGGCGGCGAGGGCGCCCTCGGTGGCGGCCCGGTCGCCCACCTCCCAGTGGAAGATGTGGTTGTCGGTCTTGCCCTCCTTGTCGGTGCGCAGCACCGGTGCGTCGGGCTCGAGGGCCTTGAACGGATCGACGACGACCGGCAGCGGCTCGTAGTCGACCTCGACCGCCTCGACCCCGTCGGCCGCCGCGTAGCGGTCGGTCGCGACCACCGCCGCCACCTCCTGCGCCTGGTACATGACCTTCTCGGTCGGCAGCACCATCTGGGTGTCGGACATCAGGGTCGGCATCCAGTGCAGGTTGTACTGCTCGAGGGTCTCGCCGGTGATGACCGCGAGCACCCCGGGAATCTTGAGCGCGTTCTCCGAGTTGATGGACTTGATCCGGGCGTGCGCGAACGGGCTGCGGACGATGTCGAGGTAGAGCATCCCCGGAAGCTGGATGTCGTCGACGTAGTTGCCCTGGCCGCGGATGAAGCGCGGGTCCTCCTTGCGCTTCATGGAGTGGCCCATGCCGCACACTTCCGGCGTCGTCTGGGGTGCCATGGTCTCTCTCCTAACGGCGCAGGCGCTTCGCCCGGCGCCCGCGGCTCCGACGCCGCCTTGCGGCGCAGCCGTCTTCAACCCGCAGCAGTCCGCAGTCCTACGACGCGGACTGCTCGCGCAGCTTCGCGGCCGCGTGCTCGATCGACTTGACGATGTTCACGTAGCCGGTGCAGCGGCACAGGTTCCCGGAGATCGCCTGCCGGATGTCCGCCTCGCTCGGGTCGGGGATCCGCTCGAGCAGGGCGCACCCGGTCATCAGCATGCCCGGCGTGCAGAAGCCGCACTGCAGCCCGTGCTCCTGCTGGAAGCCTTCCTGCAGCGGATGCAGCGCCCCGTCCTGCTCCAGGCCTTCCACCGTCGTCACTTCTCCCCCGTCCGCCTGCACGGCGAGCACGGTGCACGACTTGACGGGCTCGCCGTCGAGCAGCACCGTGCACGCGCCGCAGTGGGTCGTGTCGCAGCCGATGTGGGTCCCGGTGAGGCGCAGCACGTCGCGCAGCCAGTGCACGAGCAGGAGACGCGACTCCACCGCGGCCTCCCGCGGCTCGCCGTTCACGGTGATCCGGACGTCGTGTGTCGCCATGCCTACTGCCCCCCCGCCCGCTCGACCGCCCGGGTGATCGCCCGGCCCGTCAGCACGCGCGCCATGTCGCGCTTGTACTCCGCCGAGCCGCGCCGGTCGGCGCTCGGCGACGCGGCTCCCGAGGCCAACCGCGCGGCCTCGGCGATTGTCTCCGCGTCCGGCTGCCGGCCCAGCAGATGCTGCTCCGCCGCCGTCGCCTTGATCGGCGTCGGTCCGGCGTTGGTGAGCCCGATGCCGACCCGCGCGATCTCGCCCGCCCCGCCCAGCGTGACCTGCGCCGCCGCGGCCGCGGTGGCGAAGTCGCCCACCTTGCGCTCGAGCTTGACGTAGGCGCCGCCGCTGCGCGGGGGCGGGACGGGGATCCTTATCTCGGTGAGGATCTCGGCCGGGGCGAGGGCGGTGGCGAAGAGCCCGGTGAAGAACTGCGTGACGGGGATGGTGCGCTCGCCCCCGGGCCCCCGCGCCACCACCTCGGCCCCGAGCGCGAGCATCGTCGCCGGGTGGTCGTTGGCCGGGTCTCCGTGGGCGAGGTTGCCGCCCACCGTGGCCCGGTTGCGCACCAGCGGGTCGGCGATGACCGCGGCGGTGTCGAGCAGGATCGGGTACTTCTCGCGGACGAGATCCGATCGTTCGAGGTCGGCCTCGCGCGTGGCCCCGCCGATGCGCAGGTACCCGTCCGCCTCGGCGATGCCCGCGAGCCCCGGGATGCGCCCGATGTCCACCAAGTGCCCGGCGTCGCCGAGCCGCAGCTTCAGCAGCGGCAGGAGGCTCTGCCCGCCGGACAGCACCTTCGCCTCGTCCCCGAGACGCTCGAGCAGGGCCACCGCTTCGTCGAGCGTGCCCGGCGCGTGGTAGTCGAATGCCGGCGGAATCATTGGGACGCTCCCTTCAACCCACGATCAGCCACAGGATGCCGGCCGCGATGACGACGGCCAGCCAGAAGACCGGCCGCCGCACGGTCCGGGCGAGCGCCCGTTTCCCGACCGTGGTCCCCAGGGAAACGGCGTCGATGGCGTCGCCGTCCGGAGCGGCGGCGACGGGAGGTTGCGCGGCCGGGCCCGCCGGGGTCGAGGGCGGCGCGCCCGCGGCGTCCGCGGCGTCCGCGCCCGCCCGTCCGGGCGCCGACTCCAGCGCGGCCCGCATCGCGTCGGTGAAGCGCCGGAACATCTCGTCGCTGACGTCCTGGATCATGCCGCGGCCGAACTGCGCCAGGATGCCGGTGATGTTCACGGTCGACGCCACCATCACCTCGGTCTCGGCGGGGCCGCGCTCGACGACCCGGCTCGTCATGCGCATGTCCGCCCCGCCCTTGCCGCGGACGTCCTGGCCGGCCGCGACGATCTCGGCCACGCCCTCGTCCTCGTCCAGCCGCTCGAAGCGGACCGTGCCCTTGTAGCGGGCCGACACCGGCCCCACCTTGACGGCGATCGTGCCGGCGTGCGTCCGCTCGTCGACCCGTTCCGTGATGGCGGCGCCGGGCAGGCAGCCCGCCACCCGCGACGGATCGGTGAGGAACGCCCACACCTCCCGCCGGGCGGCGCCGACGACGAACTGCTTCTCTACAGGAATACCCATGTCAGGCTCCCGGCGGCCCGCCGCGAGAGGTCCCGTGCTCCCCCGCCGCGCCTTGCCGCCCGGGCGGCTCGGCGGATCGCTGGCGCCCTCCGGGCGCGATGCCGCCCGGGGTCCGCCCGCGAGAGGCCAGGAGCGGCAGGAGCCGCTCGAGCGATTCCGGGTCGTGCGCGGGCACGAAGTGCTCGACGAAGGGCAGGGCGGCCTTCATGCCGCGCGCCTCGGGCCGGTAGCGGGGGTCGCCGAGCAGCGGGTTCAGCCAGATCACCTTCCGCGCCCTCTCCCGGATGGCCCGCATCGCCCCGGCGAGCACGGCGGGGCCGTCCGAGTCCAGCCCGTCGCTGAGCACGACGACGACGGTCCTCGCGCTCACCAGCGTCTCCAGGTACCGCGTGACGAACTCGTCGAGGCTCGCGCCGATACGGGTCCCGCCGGACCAGTCGGGCACGCCGGCGGCCAAGCGTTCCAGTGTGGGTCCGATCTTCTCCGGTGTCAGCCACGGCGTCAACCGGGTCAGCGAGGTGTTGAACGCGAAGACCTCGCAACGCCTCGCCACGCGCTTGAGGGAGAGCGCGAAGGTCAGCAGGAAACGGGTGTGCGGGTCCATCGAGCCGCTGGTGTCGCACAGCAGCACGACGTCCGGCTTCTCGACCGCGCGGTCGCGCCGCGCCAGCGCGAGGAGCTCGCCGCCGGTGCCGACCGCGCGGCGGAAGCTGCGCCTCAGGTCGGCCCGCCCCCCCGCCGGGACCGGGACCAGGCGCCGGCCCGGGCGGCACCTCCACCGCCGCACCGCCCGCGCGAGCAGCCGCTCCATGGCGGGCAGGTCGTCCGGGCGCCAGTCGTCGAACGGCTTGCGGCGCAGGAGCACGTCGGAAGAGGAACCCGGCCGGTCTCCGGCGGGCGCTTCGCTCTCGCGTTCGTCGGCACGCGGCGCGATTGCCTGGAGCCGCCGCCACTGGGGGACCGAACCCTTCCGATCCGAGCGCGGCGGCGACGGTCGGGTCTGCGCTCGGGCCGCCGGTTCCGACCGTCCGCCGGGGCCGCTCCCGGCCGCCCAGAAGTCGCGGAACAGCTCGTCGAACGTGTCCCAGTCCGACCGCCGGACCTTCAGCGCCGTGCGCAGCGCGTAGCGGACTTCGTCCCGGTCGCCGGGGTCCACGAGCAGGAGAGCGGCGGCGCCGTCGATCTCGTCGCTCACGCACACGTCGACGCTCCGCTCCCGCAGCCGCCCCGCGAATCGGGCCAGCCGTTCCACGACGTCACGGTCAGGCATCGGCCACGCTCGTCGGCACTCGGGACACCGCAGCGAGGCGGATGCGGCCGTTCCACGACGTCACGATCACGCATCGGCAGAGCCGCCCGATCGCGCGCCGGCGAGCAGGGCGACGCCTCGCGCGGTCGGCTCCCGCACGTCGTGGTGGTCCTTCAAGACCCACCCCAGCGTTTCCTCCACCGCGTCGCCGGCGAGGCGATCGAGCCGAAGCGCCGTCAGCGCGCGGGACACGGCAACGAGGCGGATGCGGCCGTTCCACGACGTCACGATCACGCATCGGTCGGGCCGCCCGATCGCGCGCCGGCGAGCAGGGCGTCGACGCCTTGCCCGGTCAGCTCCCGCACGTCGTGGTGGTCCTTCAGGACGCACCCCAGCGTCTCCTTCATCGCGTCGGCGTCGAGGCGATCGAGCCGAAGGGCCATCAGCGCGCGGGTCCAGTCGAGCGTCTCGGCGACGCCGGGCGCCTTGTGGAGCCGCCGGGCGCGGAACGCCTGCACGACCGCGGCTATCTCCCGGGCCAGCCCGTCCACCACCTCCGGCACCCGGGCGCGGATGATGCGCACCTCCTTCTCCAGGGACGGGTGCTCGACGTAGAGGTAGAAGCACCGGCGGCGCAGCGCGTCGCCGATCTCGCGCGTGCGGTTGGACGTCAGCACGGCGTACGGCACGTGGGTGGCGGTGACGGGGCCGAGCTCGGGAATCGTCACCTGGAAGTCGGAGAGGACCTCGAGCAGGAACGCCTCGAAGCCGTCGTCGGCGCGGTCGATCTCGTCGATCAGCAGCACCGGCGGGCCGTCGCGGCGGGTGATGGCGCGCAGCAGGGGGCGCTCGAGCAGGCAGTCGCGGCTGAAGATCATCTGCTCGACCTCCGTCGGCTCGCGGCCCTCGGTGCCCGCGATGCGGAGGCGCAGCAGTTGCCGCGGGTAGTTCCACTCGTAGAGGGCGGTGTTGACGTCGATGCCCTCGTAGCACTGCAGCCTGATCAGCTCGGTGTCGAGCATCCGGGCCAGCACCTTGGCGATCTCGGTCTTGCCGACCCCGGCGTCGCCCTCGATGAGGAGCGGCTTGCGCATGGCGCGGGCGAGGAAGACGGCGGTGGCGATGGCCGGCTCGGCGATGTAGCCCTCCCGCTCCATCGCCGCCTGCATCTCGCGCACCTCCGGCCGCACGCTACGCCTCCGCTCCCGCCGCCGTCGCGTACCTGCCCGGCTCGGCGAGGAACTGCGCGCGGCAGCCTGCGCAGCAGAAGTACCAGGTCCTTCCCCCGACCTCGGCCTGGTGAGAGGCGGCCGAGGCCGACACGGTCATGCCGCACACCGGGTCGCGCCCGGTGTCGGGGGCGGCGGCGGGGGCCGCGACGCCAGCCGAGTCCCGGACGGTGTCCGCGACCGTTGCGGCGGGCGCCGGGGCCTGTCCGGTCTCCCCCGCCTTCACGGCGGTTGCGGCGGGCGTCTGTCCGATCCCCCCAACCTTCACGGCGGCGGCCGGGTCCTGCCCGGCCTCCGTGACCGTTGCGGCGGGAGACCGATCCTGCTCCTTCTCCCCCACCGTCAGAGCGGGAGCCCGATCCCGGGCCGGGCGGCGGCCGCGCCCCCGCCGGGTGATCTCGGCGAGGATGCTCAGGGCGATCTCCTCGGGCGTCTCGGCCCCGATGTCGAGGCCGGCGGGATTGGCGATCCGATCGAGCTGTTCCGGCGTGGCGCCACGCGCGGCCAGCGTTTCCCGAATCTGTCCGAACCGCTTGCGGCTCGCCACCACGCCGAGGTACGCCGGCTCCAGGCGGGCGGCGGTCAGCGCGGCCTCCTCGTCCCGCTGGCCGAGCGTCGCGACGACGGCGAAGCAGCGCGCCGCGTCGCGTTCCGAGCCCGGAGGCTCGACCGACGCATCGTCCGTCACCACGCGGCTCGCCTCGGGGAACAGCGCCTCGGTGGCCTCCGGGTCGACCGCCTCCACCCGGTAGCCGAGCACGGCCGCGAGGCGCGCCAGCGCTTGCGCCGTCGGCGTCACCCCGAAGACGAGCAGCCGCCGCGCCGGCAGCAGCGGCTCGATGTAGATCTCCACGCTCCCCCCGCTGTGGCAGGCCATCGGGAACACCGTCAGCCCGGGGCGCGCCTCCGACGCCGAGTCGGGGTCGCGCACGATGCCGATCAGCCGCGGCGCCTCGTCGGCGAGGGCGGCGAGCGCTTCGCGGATCACCGTCGGCCGCGTGCAGCTTCCGCCGAGCCAGCCCTGGAACTCCCCGTCGGGGGTCACCACGGCGGCGTCGCCGACCCGGGCCGAGCTCGGCGGCTCGCGGCGGACCACCGTGGCCAGCGCGAACGCCTCGCCGCGGCCGGCGAGATCGGATGCGAGCTGCAGGATGTCGGTGCGCATCGGTTCACCCCGTGGCGGTCCCGGCGTCGTCCGCGCCGGCGGCTCCCAGCTCGGCCTTGATCCGCTCGTAGTCCTCGGGCACGTCGACGTCCTGTAGCGCCGCCTCGGGCCGCGAGACCGCGATGGCCTCGTCGCGATGCCGCCGCACGACCTGGCGCCCGCACCCCGATCCGCTCATCTGCCGCAGCTCGGGGAACAGCGCGCGGTCGTACAGCATCGGTGGCGCGTTGACCTCCCCGTAGGCGGAGATGACGAGCGGGGCGGTGCTCTCCCGGTAACGCGCGACGAGGGTCGAGACCATGCGGCTCGTGACGAACGGCATGTCCGCCAGCATCACCACCGCCGCCCCGGCCCGCTCCGGCACGTGAGAGATGCCGGTCCGCAGCGACCGGTTGACCCCCAGCGCGTGGTCGGGGTTGTCGACCGGCGTGCACGCCAGTCCCGCGAGCTCCGCCCGGGCGCGCTCCGCCTCGTGGCCCACGACGACGAGCACCGGATCGAGGCTGGCGCTGATCGCGCGGCGCACCGTCCGTCTCAGCAGCGTCTCCCCGTCGAGCTCGAAGAACAGCTTGTTGCGCCCCATGCGGGTCGAGCTGCCGGCGGCGAGCACGACGCCGGCCACCGCGCCGCTCCGTTCAGCCGGCATGGATGACCCCTTCCTTCTCGCGCAGGTGGGCCGGGGCGCTCGACGCGCGGACGGCCAGCAGCTCGGCGAGGATGCTCACCGCCACCTGCTCCGGCCCGTCCGCACCGAGATGGAGCCCTACCGGCGCGAAGAGCCGGCCGGTCGCCGTCGCGCCGATCTGGTGGAGGATCTCGTCTCTCCGGTCGCACGGGCCCAGCAGGCCGACGTAGGGGACGTCGGTCGCGAGCAGGCGCCGGACCCACTCGCGGTCGTGCGCGAAGGAATGCGTCATCACCACCGGATAGGCGCGCGGGCCGAGCGGCAACCCGTCGAGGCCGTCCTCGGGCCTGCGGTGGACGAGCTCCGCGTCCGGGAAGCGCTCGCGGGACAGGTGGGCGGGGCGGTAATCGACGACCGTCACGCGGAAACCGACCTGCGACGCGAGGGCCGACAGGGGCATCGCGTCGTCGCCGGCGCCGCAGATGACGAGCCGCGGCGGCGGGACGTGCACCTCCGTGAACACGCCGGCCGACTCGAGGTCGTGGCACTTCGATTCGCCGGCGGCGAGCAGCGCCTCCGCGCGCCGGGCCATCTCGCGATCCAGGCGGGCGGCTTCCGCCGAGCCGGCCGGCGGGCCATCGGACGTCACGAGCACCCGGCCCAGCACGGGGGCGGGGCCGCGGACGACGGTGGAGACGGCGAACCGCGCATCGCCCGCCAGCAGCGCGCGCAGGCGCCGCGCCGCGTCCACGGCGCCCTCGCTCGCGACCGGCTGCACGAAGATGTCGACGGCCCCGTTGCAGCCGAGGCCGAGACCCCACACGGTGCCGTCGTCGTCGCCGGTCTCGTAGTGGCGGAGCCGGGGCACGCCGTCGCGCATCACGGCCAGGGCGACCTCGCGCACGTCCGCCTCCAGGCACCCGCCGCTCACGCCCCCGCAGGTCGCGCCGCCCTCTTCCACGAGCAGCTTGGCGCCGGGGCGCCGGTACGCGGAGCCCTCGATGCGCACGACGGTCGCCATCGCCGCGCGCCGGCCGGCCGCCGCCAGCTCGGCGATGCGGCCCACGATCCGCGACGTTTCCTGCCAGTGCTTCATGTGGTCGGCCGCACCGGGCGACCCGCCCCGATTCTACATCGGCGGCCCGCGAGGCTTTTGCGGACGTGGGCTTCGTGCGGCTCTCGCCTGTTGACGCAGTCGGGAATGCGCTCGATGGCCCCGTGGAGGTCGATGCGAGGAGCTACGATTCCGCAGAGGCGAATCGCGTCCGGACCGAGGGCAGTCGGCTAGTACCTGAACCCGTCGAAACGGACGCGGAAGAGCAGCGAGTAGAGGACCGGCACCACGCCGAGGGTGAGCCCGGTCGCGCCCAGCAGGCCGAAGATGATGGCGATGGCCATCGGCTCCCACATCGGGCCGCCGCCGAACCAGAGCGGCAGGAGGCCGGCGACGGTGGTGGCGGTGGTGAGCAGGATCGGCCGGAAGCGCCCCTGGGCCGCCTCCACGACGGCCCGCGGCGGGTCGAGGCCGTTGTCGTCGATCTCGATGCGGATGCGGTCGATCAGCACGATGGCGTTGTTGATGATGATGCCGGCCAGCGCGATGATGCCGAGCAGGGTCATGAAGCCGACGTAGGACTGCGCCAGCAGGAGCCCGGCGACCACCCCTATCAGGCCGAGGGGGACCGTCAACAGGATGATGGCGGTCCGCCGGACGGAGTTGAACTGCCCGACGAGCAGCATCAGGATGATCAGTCCGGCCACCGGCAACTGCTCGGCGATGGACTCGTTGGCCCGCGCCGAGCCCTCCGCCTCCCCGCCGAGCTCGTAGCGGTAGCCGGGGGGCCAGCCGGCCTGCTCGGCGTCGAGCCACGGGCGCAGCCGCGCGACGACGTCCGAGGCGACCACGCCCGGCGCCAGCTCGGACGAGACGGTGACCGTCTTGAGCCGGCCGCGGCGGAGGATGCTCGAGGGCTCCCAGACGACCGAGGCGTCGGCGACCTGCAGCAGCGGCACGGCCGCGCCGCTCGCCTGCGCGTAGACGTTCAGGCTGTCGAGCTTCGTCACGTCGGCGCGGCTCGCCAGCGTCGAGCGGAGCGTGACCGGGATGGCGGTCTCGCCCTCGCGGTACTGCGTCGTCTCGAAGCCGCTGAGGGCGGTCTGCAGCGAAATGGCGACGTCCTGGCTGGTCACCCCGGCCCGCCGGGCTCGCGGCTGATCGACCGCGACCACCAGCTTCTTGCTGCGCATGCCCCAGTTGTCGGTGATCGTGGCGGCGCCGGGAATCGACCGGAGCTCCGCCTTGACGGCATCGACGAGGTCGAACAGCCGGTCGGGGTCGCGCCCCGACAGCCTCACCTGGACCGGCGCCCCGACCCCCGGCCCGAGCTGCAGCGGCTTCAGCTTGACGTCGAGCTCGGGGAACCGTTCGCGGCAGAACGCGGCGATACGCGGAATCAGCTCGTCCGAGATGACGTCCGGGCTCGTGGCGTTCAACAGGGAGAAGGCGAACTGCGGGTTGGCCGGGGAGGGGTTGTGGCCGAGGTAGAAGCGCGGCCCGCCGTCGCCGGCGAACGTCGCCCAGTTGGTGACGCCCTCGGACCTCCCGCCCGCTTCGGCGCGCAGCTCCCCGGAGACGAAGCGATCCACCGCTTCGACCACCTCCATCGTCCGCTCGATGGAGGTGCCGGCCGGCAGCTCGTACTCCGCGGTGAAGATGGCCTTGTCCGACGGCGGGAAGAAGATGCTGGGGACGATGCGGAACCCCTGAACGGCCAGCAGGAAGACGGCGACGACGGCGGCGAGGGTCCACGCCGGGCGCCGCAGGCAGGCGACCAGCAGGCCGCGGTAGGCCCGATAGAAGCGCCCGGCGAACCGCTCACCGGCCGCGACCGGCCGGACCCTGAGGAAGAGCACGCAGAGCAGCGGCGTCATCGTCAGCGCCAGCAGCCACGACGAGAGCAGCGCGATGGTGATCACCATGAAGAGGGGTGCGGTGTACTCCCCGGTCGTCGACTCCGCCAACGCGATCGGCAGGAACGCCGCCGCCGTGGTCAGCGACGAGATCAGCAGCGGCACCCGCAGCTCGCGCGCCGAGCCCACCGCCGCCTCCACCGGCCGCCGGCCCGCCGCCATCCGGACCATGATCGACTCGGCCATCACGATGGCGTTGTCGACCAGCATCCCGAGCGCGATGATGAGGGCCGCGAGCGACATCTGGTCGAGACCGATGCCGAGCCACGCCATCACCAGCAGCGAGCCGACCATCGTCATGGGCACGAGGCTGGCCACGACCAGCCCGGTGCGCGGACCGAGAAAGACCAGCATCACCAGCAGGACGATGGCGACGGCCTGACCGAGATTGACCATGAACTCGCGGACCTTGCGCTCGACGATTTCCGGCTGGAAGGCGACGACGTCGAAGTCGACGCCGATGGGATAGATCGCCTGCAGCCGCTCGATCTCGCGCACCACGCCCTCGCCGAGCGTGATCATGTTGCCGCCGTCGCGCATCGCGATGCCGAGCGCGAGGGCGGGGACGCCCGAGGCATAGACGCGGCTGGACGGCGGATCGACGTAGCCGCGGGATATCTGGGCCAGGTCCTCCAGGAACACGATCTCCGGCCGGCCGGGCAGGGTCACCACCGTCCGCCGGAGGTCGGCGACCGACTCGAAGTTGCCGGTCGGCTCGAGCGCGATGCGCTCCACCCCGGTGCGGATGCTGCCGCCGGGGATGATGATGTTGGCGCTGTCGAGGATCGAGCGAAGCTGCAGCGGCGACAGTCCCAATTCGGCCAGCCGCGCGTTGTCGTAGTCGACGAAGATCCGCTCGTCCTGCGCCCCGTAGACGTCCACCTTGACGACGTCGGCGACCCGCAGCAGCTCGTCGCGCACCTCGTCGGCCACCTGCTTCAGCTCGGCGTACGAGTACCCGTCCCCGGTCAGGGTGACCACGATGCCGAAGACGTCGCCGAACTCGTCGTTGACCTGCGGACGGATCACGCCGTCGGGCAGGTCCGCCGCCGCCCGCTCCACCTTGCGGCGCAGGGCGTCCCAGATCGGCCGCATGTCGTCGAACTCGTCCCGGACGTTGACCATGACGATGGACACGCCGGTCTTCGACGTCGACGAGATGAAGTCGATCTCCGGCAGCTCCTGGATCGCCTCCTCGATGGGGTCGGTGACGAGCTGCTCGATCCGCGCCGGGCTCGCGCCCGGGAAGCGCGTCAGCACCTGGGCCGCACGTATCGTGAAGCCGGGGTCCTCGGCGCGTGACATCCCGCGGTACGCCGACAGGCCGCCGGCGAGCACCAGCAGCAGGGCGACCGCGGTGATGCGGTTCTTCTCGATGGCGGCGCGCGTCAGGTCCATCGTCAGCCCGCCTCGGCGACGTCCAGCCGCACCTCGTCGCCGTCCTGCAGGCGGTTGACGCCCGCGACGACGACCCGGTCCCCCGCCGCGATGCCGTCGAGCACCTCGAGCCCGCCGGCCGCGAAGGCGCCGACCGTCACCGGCCGCCGGCGCACCACCGCCGGGCCGCCCGCCGACGGCTCGGCCACGAAGACGAAGCGACCGCCGCGATCCTCGCCGACCGCCTGCCCGGGCACGATGAACCGGTCCGGCGCGTCCTCGTCCCCCAGCACCATGTCGACGACCGCCGCCATCCCGGAGCGGATCTCGGCAGCGTCGGCGCCCAGGCGGACCGTCACCGGGAACGTGGTCCCGGTGGCGGTGGTGGCGACGCCCACCTCCGTCACCACGCCGTCGAACCGCGCGCCCGGAATCGCGTCGAGGCCGACCGTCACCGGCATGCCCTCGCGGACCTCGCGGATCAGCGCCTCGGGCACCGCGAAGCCGACCTCCGGGGTCGAGCCCGAGGCCAGCACCACCACCGGCTGCCCCGGCGACACGTTCTCGTTCACCTCGGCCAGCACGTCGGCGATGGCGCCCGCGACCGGCGCCGTCAGGCGCGTATAGCCGACCTGCCGGCGGACCAGGTCCAGCCGTTGCGCCACCGATTCGACCTGCGCGGCGGCGGAATCGGCGGCGGCGGTCGCCGCGTCGAGATCCGTGCGGGCCGCGTTGTCGTTCTCGTAGAGGCCGCGCACCCGGCGCAGATCGGCCTCGGCGTTGCCGGCGCGCGCCTCGGCCTGCCGCAGCGACGCCTCCGCCTCGCGCACCTGCAGCTCGTAGTCGACGGGGTCGAGCTCGGCGATGGGCGAGCCGGCCCGGACGCGGTCGCCCACCCCCACGTCGAGCCGGGCAATCGCGCCGGCGACGCGGAAGCTGAGGGACGACTCGACGCCGGCCCGCGCCACGCCCGAGAACGTGCGCGTCCGCTGGCCGCCGGTGGCCTGCGCGGTGACGTAACGCACCGGCCGGACGACCGGCTCGGCCGGCGGCGGCGGCTCGCCGCAGGCGTGGGCCAGCAGCCCGGCGGCGGCGAGAGCGGTCGGCGGCAATCGGCGGCGACGGCGGCGTGCCTTCATCTCCTCGTTCCTCGCGGCTCCTCGAGATCCTCACGGTCCGGGACGCGGCGCGTAGCCCGCGTCCCGGAAGAACGCGCGCAGGCGGTCGGCGAACGCGGCCAGCCCGGCCGGCTCCATGAACAGGCCGAACCGGCCACTGGCGCGATGCACGTCCATCAGGTCGACGAGGTAATCGTAGACGGCGGTCGCCGCGCTCTGCTCCGCGACGAGGGCCGCGTTCTGCGCGTCGATCAGATCGAGGATCGACAGCACGCCCTGCTCGTAGGCGTCCGTGACCAGGGCCAGGTTCCGCCGTGCCGCGTCGGCGGCGTCGGCGGCCAGATCGATGCCGGCCCAGGAGGCCCCCGCCCGGTGCAGCACCGTCCGCAGCCGTTGCTCGACCCGCTCGGCCGCGGCGCGGCGAGCGAGGCCGAGCTCGTCGAGCTCCACCTCGGCGCGCGCCCGTTCGGCCCGGCGGGCGCCGCCGGTGAAAAGCGGCAGGGACGCCGACACGCCGAACGACCAGTTCAGCGCGTTCGGCCGCGTGATGGGGAACGGCAGGTCGCGGGCGTCGACCGACTCGAGCCCGCCGGCCGTCTGCACCGCCGTCAGGTCGCCGCCCGCCGCCACCGTCGGCGCCCAGAACGCGCGGCGGGCCGCGAGTGCCGCCCGCTCCTGGGCGGCGATGGCGGCGTCGAGCTGGCGCAGCTCCGGCGACCGGGCCAACGCCTCGGCCGCCATGAAGTCGCGGAAGATGGCGAATGCGAAGGGATTGTCGATGTAGGCCTCGACCGTCGCCGCGTTCGCCAGCAGGGCGGGATCGTCGAGGTCGACCTCCGCCGTCTCGAAGGGCTCCTCGAGGGGGCGTTGCAGCAGGCGGTTCAGGGCGATCTCGGCGACGCTGCGCGCCGCGCCCGCCTCGATCACCAACCGCCGGTTGATGGCGATCTGGTTCTCCCAGCGGATGACCTCGGACGCGCGGGCGACCCCGATGCGCCGGCGCGACTGCGCCAGCTCGAGGTTCGATCGGGTGAGGGTGAGGTTCTCCCGCTGGATCCGCTCGAAGGCCTTGGCGCGGAGCACGTCGAGATAGCCGACCGCCGCCCCCTGCGCCACGTCGAGCCGCAGCTCCTCGCGGGACTGCTCGCGCGAGGTCTGCACGTGGCGCTCGATGGTCGCCCGGGCCCGCGTGCCGTCCGAGAAGAGGAGCTGCGAAACGCCCACCGATCCGGCCGAGGTCCACACCGGCTGCAGGCCGAACGAGCTCTCGGCGCGGTCGCGATCGATCGTCTCGGCGCCGCCCGACGCCGTCACCTGCGGCCGCAACGCCGCGCCCGCGGCCCGCACCGCCTGCCGCCCCGCCGCGACCGAACGGTCGGCCGCCAGGAGATCGAGATTGGCCGCCACCGCCTCCCGCGCCGCCGACGCCAGACTGAGCCGCCGCGCCACGTTCGCGGGCTCGTTCCGAAGCAGCTCGGCCTCGGTCAGCACGCGCCAGCTCGGGTGAACGCCGATCGCCCGCGCCGTCGCCATGTTGAGGGTCAGGCGCTGGTTGCGCCGGAAGTCGACCGGGAGGCGGCCGGCGTCCTCGCCGCCGAGAATCCGCTGCACGTGGAGCGCCACTCGCCGGGCGAGCCGGCGCAGGTCCGTATCGAGGTACAGGCTCGCCAGCAGACCGCTGTCGACCTCGCTCCGACCCCAGTACGAGAAGGCGGGCACGCGGCGCTCGCGCAGCGCCCGGACGAGCCGACCGAACTCGCCGGCGGGAAGCTGCATCAACGGGGTCACGTACACGGCCTCCCCCGCCGGCGGCAATGCCGCGAGCGCGGCGTCGATCGACGCGCCCACGCCGACGATCTCCGCCTCGGCGCCGGCCTCCAGCAGGCCGAGCCGCAGGTTCGTCTCGAGCACCGGCACCGCCGCGAGCAGCGCCTCGTTCACGAGGTAGGTCAGGCGCCGAAAGGGCGCGACCTCCTGCAGGCGGCGGATCTCGTCCGCCCGGTCACCCGTGAAGGTGACGTAGGCGAGGTTGGGCACGCCGCTCACCCGCTCGCCGGCGGCGGTCGTCTCCAGCGGGAAGCCCTGCGCCTCGGGGTCGAGCACGAACGCCGCCACCACCGGCTTCGGCAGCCCGCCCCGGTCGATGGCGTGGCTGGACGACACGGGACCGTAGGTCAGCACGACGTCGACGTCGGGGTCCGCGAGGAGGGCTTCGACGGCGGCCCGCGCGCCCGCCGCCGTCCAGTCGGCCACGCGCCGGGCGCCGGCGGGGAACTCGACCGTGAACCGGGGGGCGGCCAGCGCCGCGATCTCCTCCTCAAACCCGGCCCGCAGCTCGTCGTTCCGTGCCCACGGCCCGTCGAACACCACGCCCACCGCGCACGGATCGCACGTCATCTGCGCCCGCGCGGCGTCCGCGCCCGCCGCCAGCAGCACCGCCGCCGACAGCAGGCCAACGACCCCGCACCGCCTGCTTCCGACCATCACGTCTCCTCGTCATCCTGCGCGGCCCGCCCGCGTCCCGGGCCGACGGACACGGCCGGTGTCCCGGCCGTGAAGCTCGTGAACGTTCGAACCGCGGCAAATGGCGGCAACCACCGAGAACGACGCCGTTCGGAGTCGTTCCACGAAACCACTGCCGCGGAGCACCGGATCGTCAGGGCGGCGCCGCGACCCCGACCCCGGTCATTCGGGTCGAGAGCCGCTGCAGCCCGGGACCGACCGCCACCGGATACGCGGCCGGGTTCCGGCGGGCGCGCACCGCGGCCGGCAGCGCCCGCACGGCAGCCCCGCACGCCGCCTGCAACTCGGTCATGCGCGGGCCCGCCGCGATGCGCTCGCCCCGGCGCATGACCGGCCTCAGCAACGGGCGTCCCGCCGCGGCCTCGTCGGGCAGGCCGATCACGTCGCCGGCCGCCGCGTCGGGCGGGCCGGTGCGCCAGACCTGCTTGGCGCCGGGCAGGTTCGTCTTGCCGGGGCTGTGCTTCGCCAGCGGCGTCATCGCCCCGTCCCGCTCGATCTCGACCAGCTTGTAGACGCCGCTGAGGGAAGGCGCGTCCCACGAGGTGCTCACCGCGGTGCCGACGCCGAACCCGTCTATCGGCGCCTGCGACCCGACGAGCTCGGCGATGCGGTGCTCGTCGAGGTCGCCGCTGGCGAGAATCTGCGTCGCCGCGCACCCGCCGGCGTCCAGGGTCGCGCGGACGGCCCGGCCGAGGAGGCCGAGGTCGCCGCTGTCGAGCCTGACCGCGCCGGGCCGCAGGCCGGCCTCGACGATGGAGCGCGCGGCCGCCAGCGGATCGTAGGTGTCGATGAGCAGGGTCGATCGCGGGCCGTGCAGGTCGAGGAAGCGCCGGAACGCGGTCAGCTCGTCGGGATGCGCGAGGACCCACGAGTGGGCCATGGTCCCCGCCACCGGCAGGCCGAAGCGGCGGCCGGCGTCCAGGTTCGACGTGGCCTGGAAGCCGGCCAGGCAGGCGGCGCGGGCGGCGAGCATCGCGGCCTCGGCGCCGTGGGCGCGCCGGCCGCCGAACTCGATCACCGCCCGGCCCTCGGCCGCCTCCACCACGCGCGCCGCCTTGCTCGCGATCATGGTCTGGAACAGGACCGTGGACAGCAGCGCCGTCTCCACGAGCTGGGCCTCCGCCAGCGGCGCGGTGACCCGCACGAGCGGCTCGCCGGCGAAGACCGGGACCCCCTCGTCGATCGCCCAGACGTCTCCGGTGAACCGCAGCCGGGAGAGGTACTCGTCGAAGAACGCCGGGCCGGCCCCGGCCAGGGCGGGGACGGTGCGCAGGTAGGCCACGTCCTCGGCCGTGAACCGCCACGACTCGAGGTAACCGAGCGCCTGATCGAGACCCGCGGCCACGAGGTAGCCGCGCGTCGGCGGCAGCGCCCGCACGAACAGCTCGAACGACGCCCGGGGCATCCGGCCGGCCGCATGATAGCCGGCCGCCATCGTCAGCTCGTACAGGTCGGTGGACAGCCCTCCCGGCATCGCGAAATGCTAATGTATCACTCGCCGTGACTTCGAAGCCTCCGGCCGGACCCGCGACGGCGGTGCTCGTGATCGACGTCCAGCGGGACTTCTGCTCGGGCGGAGCCCTCGCGGTCCCCGCCGGCGACGCGGTGGTCCCGGTCCTCAACGACGTGCTCCGCGCCGCCGCTGACCGGCGGTTGCCGGTCTACGCGAGCCGGGACTGGCATCCGGCGTCGACACGGCACTTCGTCAGCGGGGGCGGCGTGTGGCCCGTCCACTGCGTCGCCGGCGGCGACGGAGCCCGCTTTCACCCGGATCTGCGGCTGCCGGCCGGCGCCGGGGTCGTCAGCAAGGGCGTCGAGGCGGACGAGGACGGGTTCTCGGCCTTCGACGGCCGCCTGGAGGACGGGAGGACGCTCGAGGAGAGCCTGCGGGCGTCGGGCGTCACCCACGTGCTCGCAGGCGGCCTCGCGACCGACTACTGCGTCCGGCACACGGTGCTCGATGCGCTGAGGAAGGGCTGGCGGGTGACGCTGCTGACAGACGCGATCGCCGCCGTCGACCTCGAGCCGGGAGACGGCCCGCGCGCCCTCGAGGAGATGCGGGAGGCCGGGGCCATGCTGCGCACGTCCGCCGACCTGGAATGGTCCTGACTTCCCCGCAACAGAGAGGCCCGCGGTCTCCCGCGGGCCTCTCTGCCTCAGTTCCCCTGCTGCAAGGGGCTCGGCCCCCCGCTGAAGGTCAGCAGGTAGTCCCGAATCGACTCGATCTGGGCGACGGCGTCCTGGTCGAACTGCGGATAGAACGAGCCGGGGTACTCGGTCCAGAACTGCGGCATCCGCGTGCCCGGCTGAATAGCCAGTGGCCGGATGAGCCAGTCGATGATCCAGTCGGGCTGCAGCCGTTCCGGGGTCATCCGCAGGTCGGGCGCGAGGTTGGCGACGTCCTGGTCCTCGGGAATGGTGTCGAGCACGTGGCACTGCTGGCACCGCAGGAGCTCGAACAGCTCCTCGCCGGTCTCGACGACGTCGGCGTCCAGCTCCACGTCGTGGGTGCGGAACGGCCCCACCGTGTCGGAGATCGCCGCGAAGTAGTCGAGCACTCCGTTCCAGTGCGCGTCGTCCAGCCCGAACGACGGCATGCGCACGTCGAGCCACGGCCGGATGGTGATGGGTTCCTGCAGGAACGCGTACATCCATTCCGGCTTGACCTTGGCCCCCTGGGGAGTCAGCAGCGGCGGGGCCAGGGACACGTCCTCCACGAACTCGCGGTAGTCTCCCCCGTCGGCCTCGATCTCGTGGCAGGCGATGCAGTTGCGCCGACGCACGAGGTTGCGCCCGTCGATGATGGCGTCCTTGCGGGCCGAGCGCGGCACCTGGGACTCCTTCGGCTGCACGTCGCGCTGGAAGCTCAGCACCGCCGTGGTCAGCAGCCGCGCCTCGGCCTCGGAGAAGCCGAAGTTGGGCATCCGCAGCTTCTCGAGGGGCTGCAGGATGCGCCCGCGGTCGTAGATGCGGGGATCGAGCAGCTTCTGGTTGATCCAGTCCCGCTTGGTGTGGGGGACCTCCTCCGCGTGGATGAACGCGAAGTCGAACTGCGGCAGCAGCTTGCTGCCCTCCTGCGAGAGCTCGATGCCGATGGGCTGGACGTCCTCGAACCCGGCGATCTCGTGGCAACTGTAGCAGCCGTAGCGCCCGATCGCCCGCTGGCCGAGATCGAGCTGGCGCTCCTCGGGGCTCATGTCGGCGATGGCCGCCTGCGCCTCGTCGTACGGCACGATGGCCCGCATGTAGTCGAGCAGCGCCGCGTCGACGTCCTCGGGCCCGTAGGTCGCGCCGGCCTCGACCCCGCCCTCGCCGGTCAGTCCCATGAGATAGGTCGCGACGTCGGCCACCTCGAAGTCGTTCAGCCGCAGGTCCGGCATGTACGTCTCGGGGCTGTAGTGCCGCGGGTTCCGAATCCAGTCGAAGAGCCACACGTAGCTGGTCTTGTCGCCGATGGCCTGCAGGGGCTGGCCGAAGGTGCGGCGCGGGCCCGCCTCCTCCCGGGTCTCGTCGCCGGCGATGTGGCAGCCGAGGCAGCCCACCGACTCGAAGATGCGCTGGCCGTTCGCGGCGTTGCCGCGGCCCGGGAAGCCGATGGCGGGCTCGTGGTCCTCGGAGCTGGCGAACAGGTACGCGACGACCGCGTCTATCTCGACCTCGTTGCGCACTGCGTCCTCGGGCGAGCTGGTGTTCGAGTTGTACCAGACCCTGGGCATCCACGTGCTGGCCTTGACCGCGCGCGGGTCCCGGATCCACCGCGCCACCCATTCCTCGTCCAGCTTCGAGGCGATCTTCGTCAGGTTGGGGCCGGGCTTGCGCTGGTCCGTGAACCCGGCGGTCGTGTGGCACGCGTTGCAGCCGGCGCGCTCGTACATGCCGTAGGCGAGGTTCAGGTTGTCGGCCTCGGGAATGAACACCTCCTCCTTGTGGCACTTCGCGCACGAGGCCTCGGCCATCCCGCTCGGCAGCATCGGGTAGTCCCAGAGATGGGACTCCTCCCAGTGGTACTCCTCCTCCCACGCGGCCATCTGCTCGGGGCTCGACGGGCTGTGGGCGGCGTCGACGAACGAGATCGACTGCCCCATCCCCTCGTGGCACACCGTGCACCCCGTCGTCTCCAGGGGGTGCGGCGACGAGCTGCCGACGTAGGTCTCGAGGTTGGGATGGGTGCGGAACGGCTGCGGATAGTCCTCGTAGCCTTCCCGGTCGATGGCGAGATGACAGGTCTGGCACCGGTCCATCTTCGGCACCCGGATGAAGTTCACGTCGTCGACGATGTTCGGGGTGATGGTCTGGCGCACCGTCAGGGTCGGCGCCATGAAGTCGAGAAGCGGCGCGTTCAGCAGGTAGTTGTCGATCAGGTTGGGGGCCATGTCGGCGACGAGCCCCCGCAGCCGGTCCGCCTCGCCGGTCAGGGCGCCCAGCTCGTCGTTGACGGCGTCGACCTCGGCGTTGAACTCGCCGATACGGTCGCGAAGGGCGTCGCGTTCGGCCGTGAGCCGCTCGACGATCAGCCCCTCCTCGAGCCAGCGCTCGTAGAGGGCGGTGACGTCCTCCTCGCCCTCGACGTGGACCTCCCCCTCGCCTTCTCCATGACCGCCGGCCTCGTCGCGGCGCGACTCGAAGTCGTACCGATCGACGTCGTAGTTCGCCTTGGTGAAGTTGAAGTTCCGCGTGGCGACGAAGAGCTGCCGGTCCACGTCGGCGAGCAGGTCCTCGAGCTCGGCGACCTGCGCGGCGTTGGCCGCGAGCTGCTGCTCGGCCGCGGCGCGCTGGGTCTCGAGCTCCGCGACCCGGGCGCGGTCGACGTCCCGCTCGGCCAGCGCCAGGTCCGCGCTCGTCACCTCCTGCTCGAGGGCCCAGAACTGCCGCTGGTAGTTCTTCCATTCCCGATCGTAGTCGTCCCAGATCATCCACAGCGTCGAGAAGAGCACGAAGAGGCTCGACGCGGCGAAGACCACGTTCAGGAAATCGATGTTGTAGGCGTGTCCGACTGCCCGCTTGTCTGCCATGGCGCTAGCCGTAGATTGAGAGTGAACCCTAGATGTTGAAGAAGAACTCCGGAATCGCCACCACGTATTTCAGGTTGAACGCCCACCGGGTCAGCATCTTCACCGGCAGCGACAGCATCGACAGGAAGAGGATGACGGTCACGTAGTAGCGCGTCGGTCCCAGCTTCTCGTAGTACTTCGTCAGGCCCTTCCTCGCCAGCACCACCGGCAGCACCGCGACGTAGCCGATGGTCAGCAGGATGCCGAAGATCTCCCGCACGAGCCAGTGGTCGGGCAGGGACATGCCGAAGCCGCGCACCCAGATGTACTCCGACAGGTCCACGTTGGTCAGCGCCTCGAGCTTGTGGATGTCCCAGTACTCGAACGGGCCGAAGAAGTTCCAGTTGGGCCCCCGCAGGAACGTCCCGAGGACGATGAGCGAAGACCAGAGCACCACGAACCCGAACAGGAAGATGGTGATCTCGACCCGGCGCTCGTTGAACGTGTAGTAGCCGTTCCCCTTGGGGTTCTTGTCGATGTAGGGGATCGCCATCAGCCCCACGATGATCAGCGACGGCAGCACCACCCCGGCCAGCCACGGATCGAAGTAGACGAGCATCTCCTGCAGGCCGAGGAAGTACCACGGGGCCTTCGACGGATTGGGGGTGTTGGCGTTGTTCGCCGGCTGCTCGATGGGCGCCTCGAGCCCGATCGACCACACGATCAGGATGACCGTGCACACCACCATCGAGATCAGCTCGGTGTAGACGAGGTCGGGCCACGTCCAGACGCGGTCCTCCTCGTCCTTCTCGATCGGCGGCTGGCCGCCGGCGGCGCGGCGGTCGTTGTCGACCGCCTGCCGCATCGAGAACCACGTGAAGAACACGAGCAGGAAGATCAGCCCCACGATGGGGACGTTGTCCGGCTTGGTGATGATCAGGTTGAAGTCGGAGTCGGTGAGGCCGAAGCCGAAGAACACCGTGAGGAAGATCATCAACCCCCAGCCCCAGCGGGTGGAGGAGAACGCCTCGCGCTTCCACACGATCAGCACCAGCGCCACCACCGTGGTGGCGAAGAACAGTTGCGGATCGGCAAACAGATCGATGAAGCCCTTCAACCCTTCCAACATGGTTCGTCTCCGCCGTCCAAAGTCTCAGACCGGAACCCGCGCGCTCTAGAGCGGACCGGAGATGCCGCCGTCCTTCCGGACGCGCCAGAAGTGAATCGCCATCAGGAAGCCGATGACGAGCGGCAGGGCGACGCAGTGCAGCACGTAGAACCGCAGCAACGCCCCCTCGCCGACGAACGTGCCGCCGAGCAGCGCGAACCGGGCGTCGTCGGCCGCGTGCACCAACTGGACGTCGCCCAGGGCCATCAGCGAGGCTCCGGGG
Organism: Vicinamibacterales bacterium; assembly: GCA_965215105.1. GTDB lineage: Bacteria > Acidobacteriota > Vicinamibacteria > Vicinamibacterales > UBA8438 > JAJEEA01. The sequence continues at coordinate 864,705 of OZ244051.1, read as the reverse complement.
CCCTCATGCCCGAGGAACGGGGTGGCGCGGGCCATGTTCGAGCCGACCGTGATGGCCCAGATGGCGAGCTGGTCCCACGGCAGCAGGTACCCGGTGAACGACAGCAGCAGGGTCAGCACGAGCATGATGACCCCGATGTTCCAGTTGAACTCGCGGGGCGGCTTGTACGAGCCGGTCATGAACACCCGGAACATGTGCAGCCACACGGTGATGACCATGGCGTGGGCGCCCCAGCGGTGCATCTCGCGCATGATGCCGAGGGGCACGTGCTCGCGCAGCCCCACGATGTCCGAGTAGGCGTACTCCAGGGTCGGGCGGTAGTAGAACATCAGCAGCAGCCCGGTGAACGTCAGCACCAGGAACAGGAAGAAGCTGATGCCGCCCATGCACCAGGTGTAGCGCAGCCGCACGCCGGACTTGCGCAGGCGCACGGGGTGCATGTGCAGGAACACGTTCGAGAGCATGACCAGCACGCGGTTGCGGTCGTTGATCGGGGCCGCGTGCCGGAAGATCGACGTCCAGATCTGCGTCTCGGTGATCCAGTCCCACGCCCGGACGAGGGCCGGCGCCTTCGGTTCGATGGTCTTCGTGTCAGCCATGTCGATTCAGATCGGAAGGAACGACTCGGGGTCCGCCCACTGGCCAAGCTCCTGCTGGAACTTCCGGCTCTTGTCGACGAGGATCTGGCCGTCCTCGGCCCGCACGATCCGCGTCCGCTCCAGGGGCCGCGGCGCCGGGCCCTCGAAGTTGACGCCGGTGGGCCGGAAGCCGCTGCCGTGGCAGGGGCACTTGAACTTGTTCTCGGCCGACAGCCAGTTGGGCGTGCAGCCGAGGTGGGTGCACACCGAGAACAGCGCGTAGAACCCGGACGCCTCGTGCGTGAAGTCGTTGTCGGTCCGCACGATCCAGACCCCGAAGCGGTCCTTGAACCGCTCGTCGACCCCGTCGCCGTAGTCCTCGGGGAACCCGATGGCGAACTGCTGCGGCGGCTCGTTGAGCACGTTCGGGAACATGAAGCGGCCCGTCGCGGCGAGACAGCCGGCGGTGGCGGCGGTGAACGAGCCCCACGCCAGCCCCATCCAGCCGCGGCGCCCCATCAGCGGCGAGTCGTCGGGAATCGCCGCCTTCTTCTTCCTCGCCGCCCCGGCCGCCGCGGTGGTGGTGCGGCCCTTGAGCTTGGCGTCTGCGCCGGCCGCTGCCTTGGCCGCCGCCGGCTTGGCCGCGGCCGGCGGCTTCGCGGCAGTGGCCGGCGGCTTCGCGGCGGCAGCCGGCTTCGCAGCGGTGGCCGCCGCCGGCGCCGTCGCCGCGGAAGCGGCCGCGGGCTTCGCGGGAGCCCCGGCCGGGGCCTTCGCATCGCCCGGGGCTGCCGCCTCGGCCCTCGCCGGCGCTTCGGCGGACTTCTCCGCCGCCGGCCCGGCCGCCGGGGCCGGCTTCTCTGCGGCGTCGTCCGCAGACGGTGGGGTCTTGTTCTCGTCAGCCATGGTCTTCTGTCCCAATCGCCATCAGCGCAGAAGAAGGCCGATGACGGTGCCTGTCGCCCGCCCTAGCCCGCCAATCGTCGCCGAACGCGACCGCAAGGTCGCGCTGCGGCCTCCGCTTGGCGCCCAACCAACCCTCCAGGAGTCCGCGCCGTTCTACGGCGCCGACTCCTGCTTTCGCTCGGCCACGCCGTTGCCCACCAGTGACGCATCGAGCGCATCGAGCGCCTCCAACGCCGCGTTCTGTACCTGCACGCTCGGATCCGAGTCCGCGAGGGCGGCGACGGTCGACCGCAGACCCTCGCCGACACCGGCCGAACCCAGCCCCGCCACCGCCTGCAACCCGCTGATCATCACCTCGCCCGCGGGGTCGAGCCGCGTCTCGGACGCGGTGACGAGCCCGGTGACGTGCTCCCGGTCGAGCATGCGGGCCAGCACCCCCGTCGACCGCGCATCGCCGTGGCGCGCGAGGGCGACGGCGGCGTTCCACTGCACGTCCGGCGTCGGGTCGTCGAGGGCCGCCCGCAACGTCGTCTGGGCGCCGTCGTCCGGCAGCACTCCGAGCGCGTACACCGCCATCTTCCGCACGCCGGGATCGGACGACTGGTACATCGAGACGACCAGCGGCACGACCGCCTCGTCGCCGAGCGAGGCCAGGGCCCACACGACGCTGATGACGGTCTCGCTGTCGGGGTCGTCGAGCGCCTCCGTCAGCGCCTCGACGGTGCCGGGCGGCGGCGTGCGCAGACGCCCGATCGCGAGGGCGAGATAGCGGCGGATCCGCGGGTCGTCGCCCCGCGAGTCGACGAACGCGTCGAGCAGCGCCCTGCCCAACCCGGGATGGCGCTCCTCGGTGGCCGGATCGCCCATCAGGCGCGAGAGCTCGTAGGCGGCCGGCCACCGCCGCTCGCGCCCCCCCGTCCGCACGTCGAGGAGATACTCTTCGGGGGTGCGCTCGTCGGTGACCATCATGCGGAATCCGCCGTAGACGGCGACGACGACCGCGACCACCGCGAGGGGAATCAGAAAGAACTGAACGGCGAGAGACGGTGCGGCTGCAAGCGGCCCTTCGGGGCGTTCGGGTTCGCGCTCGCGGAGCTTTTCCATCAGGACATCTGGCAGACCGGCGGCCGCTCGCTGGCTTGTGTCTTCCGTCACAAGCACGGACAGCGGTACAGCAGTCCGAAGTAGAAGGTGGCCGGATCGTACTACGGCGGCCGTTCGCGGTCAAGGGCGGCCCGCCGCCGATTGCACCCGATCGCCGGCCGGGAGTCCGCGCCGCGCTAGCCCGGAGAGCGTCGCCTGCGGCTCCGCCGGGCGCCCAGCCAGGAGTCTGCACCGTTCTACGGCGACTCCTCGCCCGCCCGTCGTCGCCTGCGGCTCCGCCGCGCGCCCAACCAACCCTGCCAGGAGTCTGCACCGTTCTACGGCGCAGACTCCCAGGGCGCCGACTCCGACCGGACGAGCTCGAGACCGCGGAAGAAGTAGCCGAGCTCGAAGGCGGCGGTCTCCGGCGCGTCGGAGCCGTGCGTGGCGTTGTGCTCGATGGAGCTGCCGTACCGCCGTCTCAGGGTCCCTTCCTCCGCCCGGGCCGGGTCCGTCGCCCCCATCAGCGCCCGCCAGCGGGCAATCGCGTCCGGCGCCTCGAGGGCCAGCACCACCGCCGGGCCCGACGACATGAAGGTCGTCAGGCTGTCGAAGAACGGGCGCTCCCGATGCACGGCGTAGAAGCCCTCGGCCTCCGCCTTCGTCATCCGCACCAGGCGCATCGCCGCCACCCGGAAGCCGGCCTCCTCGATGCGCTGCAGGATGGCCCCGGTATGTCCGGACGAGACCGCGTCCGGCTTGACGATCGCGAATGTCTGCTCCATGCGTTCCTGCCTGTCGGCCGGCATGCCCGCCGGCCCCCAATCGCCGCCCGGCGGCCCGCCTCGCGCCCGGCCGGCCCGCCAATCGTCGCCTGCGGGTCCGCCTGGCGCCCAACCGACCCTCCGGGAACCCGCACCGTACTACGGCGCGGACTCCTGCCCGAGCCCCGCCATGATCTCGTCGAGCACCGCCCTCGGAGGGCGCACCCGCGACTCCGGCAGCGACGCCAGCGGCTCGTCCACCAGGTTGAGGGTGGTGAGGAAATCGGCGGCCGCCGGGGCCACGTAGATGAGCCCGGTGGCGAACTCGCCCCGGTCGTGGGTCTCGTGCAGCACGCGCAGCGCGTGCATCCTGTCGGTCGGGTCGTACGCCTCGTCGAGCTTCCGCAGATAGAGCCGCGAGCCGTCGTGCATCGTCACCTCCTGCACGGCGCCGGGCTCGTAGTCCACGGAGATGTCCTCGAAGAACGGCACGAAGTCGAGCTCGCCGAGCGGGTCGTCGTGGCTCTTCACGTAGGCGTAGCTCTTCGTCGAGCCCTCGTGGTCGTTGAACGTCACGCAGGGCGACAGCACGTCGATCATCGCGGTGCCCCGGTGGGCCAGCGCCGCCTTGAGGACCGCCGTCAACTGCTTCTTGTCGCCCGAGAAGGAACGGGCCACGAAGGTGGCGCCGAGCTGGATCGCGAGGGCGCAGGTGTCGATGGGCGGCAGGTCGTTGACGACGCCCGTCTTCAGCGTCGACCCGACGTCGGCCGTCGGCGAGAACTGACCCTTCGTGAGCCCGTAGCACCCGTTGTCCTCGATGATGTAGATGATCGGGAGGTTGCGGCGCATGAGGTGCACGAACTGCCCGATGCCGATGGCGCCGGTGTCCCCGTCGCCGCTCACGCCGATGGCCACGAGCTCGTGGTTGGCGAGCAGGGCGCCGGTGCCGACCGACGGCATCCGCCCGTGGACGGCGTTGAAGCCGTGCGACGACCCGAGGAAGTACGCGGGGCTCTTGCTCGAGCACCCGATGCCCGACAGCTTGATCACGCGGTCGGGCTCGATGCCCATGGCGAAGCAGGCGTCGATGATGCGCTCCGAGATGGCGTTGTGCCCGCAGCCGGCGCACAGGGTGGTCTTGCCGCCCCGATAGGCGGGCAGCGCCAGGCCGGCCCGGTTGGTCTTCTTCTTCGCGGGGGAAGTCACCGTCGTCGTGGCGGGAGAAGTCACCGTCGTCCTCGCGGGGGAAGTCACTGCCGTCATTCTCCGCCGACGCCCGCCTCGTGCGGCATGCGCCCGTCCGCCACCGAGCGCTCGGCGCGGTAGCCTTCCTGAATCAGGATGTCGTCGGTGATGGTGCGGGCGTCGATGGGCACGCCCGCGTAGTGCAGGACGCTTCGCAGTCGCCCCGCGAGCTCGGCCTCGAGCTCGAGCCGCATCAGCGACGCGAGCTGGGCGTCCCGGTTCTGCTCGACCACGTAGACGTGCTCGTGCCGCTCGATGAACGACGCCAGCCCCGAGCGGAACGGATAGGCGCGGAGCCGGTAGTAGGACGTCTGCAGGTCCGCTTCCTCGAGGAGCTGGTCGCGGCCCTCCACGACCGCCCAGTGGCTCGTGCCGTAGGCGATGATGCCGACCGTCGCGCGGCGGTCGATCTCGACCTCCGGCGCCGGCATCCAGTTGCGGGCGGTCTCGAACTTGCGCGCGAGGCGGTCGACGTTCTTCTCGTAGTCGTCGGCCCGCTCGCTGTACTGTCCCCACTCGTTGTGGCCCGAGCCGCGGCAGAAGTAGGCCGGCGCGGACGTGCCGGGCACCGACCGGTAGGGAATGCCGTCGCCGTCGACGTCGCGGTAGCGGCCGAACCGCCCGATCTTCTCGAGGGCCTCGGCGTCGAGCACCTTGCCGCGGTCCAGCGGCTTCGACGGGTACTCGAACTTCGCCGACATCCACGTGTTCATGCCCAGATCGAGGTCGCTCAGCACGAAGACCGGGGTCTGGAACCGCTCGGCGAGGTCGAAGGCGTCCATCGCCATCGAGTAGCACTCTTCCGGAGAGCAGGGGAACAGCAGCGGATGCCGGGTGTCCCCGTGAGAGAGGAACGCGGTCGAGAGGACGTCGCCCTGGGCGGTGCGGGTCGGCAGCCCCGTCGAGGGCCCCACCCGCTGGATGTCGAAGATGACCGCGGGCACCTCGGCGTAGTACCCCAGGCCGGCGAACTCGCCCATCAGCGAGATGCCGGGCCCGGACGTCGCGGTCATCGACCGGGCCCCCGCCCAGGCCCCGCCCAGCGCCATCCCCAGCGCGGCGATCTCGTCCTCGGCCTGCACGACGGCGAAGGTCGCCTTGCCGGTCTCCTCGTCCACGCGGTACTTGCGCAGATAGTCGATGAGGGTCTCGCACAGCGAGGACGACGGCGTGATGGGATACCAGGTGACGACGGTCACCCCGGCCATCATGCAGCCGATGGCCGCCGCCGCGTTGCCCTCGACGAGGATGCGCCCGCGGTTCGCGTCCATCGGCTCGATGGAGAACGGATCGCGCTTCTCCAGGTGCTCCTCGGCGTAGGCGTAGCCGATGTCGAGGGCCTCCCGGTTGATGGCGACGACCTTCGGCTTGCCGCCGAACTGCTTCCGCAGCGCCGCCTCCATCTCGTCGAGGTCGACGCCGAGCAGGCGCGAGAGCACCCCGTCGTACAGCATGTTGCGCACGCGGCGCCGCAGCTTGACATCGCGCGACACCTTCGCGAGCAGGGTGTCGAAGGGAACCGGATAGAACACGAGATCGTCGCGCAGCGACCCCAGGTCGAGGGGCGCGTCGTAGACGACGACGGCGCCCGCCGGCAGGCCGAGCACGTCCTCGCGCGCGGTCTCCGGATTCATCGCGACGAGAACGTCGATCTCCTTCTTGCGGGCGATGTACCCCTTCTTGTTGGCCCGGATGGTGAACCAGGTGGGGAGGCCGGCGATGTTCGAGGGAAAGAGGTTCTTCCCCGACACGGGCACGCCCATCTGGAAGATGGCGCGCAGCAGCACCAGGTTCGCCGTCTGGCTGCCGGAACCGTTGACGGTGGCGACCTGGATGCTGAAATCGTTGATGACGGGGTCGACAGACGACGCGGTGGGGCGCTCTTCGACTGCTACGTCGTACGCGGCCATTCAGGTTCCTCGGGGCGATAGGGGGCGGCGACGGCTGGAGGTGGCGGCACGGCGCTCCCTGACATACAAGGCAAGCCTTGTCAAGTATAACAAACGCCTGTTTCCGCGCACACGGTCCGAAGGCGGACGCCTTCGTCAGGACACGGACGGAATCGCGGCGGCCACCGCGGTCCCGATGTCCGAGGGACTCTTCACGACGGCGACGCCGGCCGACGACAGGGCCGCCATCTTCTCGGCCGCGGTGCCCTGCCCGCCCGAGATGATGGCCCCGGCGTGCCCCATGCGCCGGCCGGGCGGGGCGGTCTGGCCGGCGATGAACCCCACCACGGGCTTGCGCACGTCGTCGCGGATGAACGCCGCCGCCTCCTCCTCGGCCGCGCCCCCGATCTCGCCGATCAGCACCACCGCGTCCGTCGCCGGATCGCCCTCGAAGAGGCGGAGGGCGTCGATGAAGGTGGTGCCGATCAGCGGGTCGCCGCCGATGCCGATGCACGTGGTCTGACCGAGCCCGAGCCGCGTCAACTGCTGGATGGCCTCGTAGGTCAGGGTGCCGCTCTTCGAGACGATGCCGACCCGCCCCTCGCGGCAGATGTGGCCGGGAATGATGCCGGCCTTGGCGCGCCCCGGCGAGATGAGCCCGGGGCAGTTCGGCCCGACGAGCCGGCACTCCCGTTCGCCGATGAACGCCAGCGCCCGCATCATGTCGAGGGTGGGGATGCCCTCGGTGATGCACACCACGAGCCCGATGCCGGCATCCGCCGCCTCCATGACCGCGTCGGCGGCGACGGCCGGGGGCACGAAGACGACCGAGGCGTCGGCGCCGGTCTCGCGCACCGCGGCGGTGACGGTGTCGAACACCGGCAGGCCCTCGTGGCTGGTCCCGCCCTTGCCGGGCGTCACCCCGCCCACGACGTTCGTGCCGTACTCGATGGCCTGGCGGGCGTGGAAGGCGCCCTCCCGCCCCGTCAGGCCCTGGACGACCAGCCGCGTCCGTTCGTCGATGAGAACCGCCATCCAATCAGCTCCGGGAACGCCGGTGGAACCCGGCGCGGAGCCGCCGCCGTCCCGCGCCGCTCTCCGCCGGACCAACTCGGCGGGCGTCCGCTTCGTTCCGCTGCGCCATCGTCTAGCCCGCGACCGCGACGACCTGTCGCGCCGCCTCCCCCATCGTGTCCGCGGTGGTGAAGTTGAGCCCGCTCTCGTCGAGCATGCGCCGCCCTTCCTCGACGTTCGTCCCCTCCATGCGGATCACCACCGGCACCTCGACCCCGAGCTCCCGGACCGCCGCGATGACCCCGGCCGCGAGCACGTCGCAGCGCAGGATGCCGCCGAAGATGTTGATGAGCACCGCACGCACCTGGGCGTCCGACAGCAGGATGCGGAACGCGTTCCGGATCTGGTCGGCGTTGGCGCCCCCGCCCACGTCGAGGAAGTTCGCGGGCTCGCCCCCCGACAGCTTGATGATGTCCATCGTCGCCATCGCGAGGCCCGCGCCGTTGACCATGCAGCCGATGTTGCCGTCGAGCCGGATGTAGTTCAGGGCGTGCCGGGACGCCTCGGTCTCGAGCGGCTCCTCCTCGGCGGGGTCGCGCAGGTCGGCGAGGTCGACGTGCCTGAACAGCGCGTTGTCGTCCAGCGTCACCTTCGCGTCGAGGGCGAGGACCGCGCCGGCGGCGGTCACCACCAGCGGGTTGATCTCGACCAGCGAGGCGTCCGAGGCCGTGAACGCGCCCCAGGCGCGGCTCACGATCGCCGCCGCATCGCGCGCCGCCAGCCCCGACAGCCCCACCGCGTGGGCGAGCCGCCGCGCCTGGAACGGCGCGAGCCCGAGCCCGGGGTGAACGTGGACCCGGTGGATCAGCTCCGGGGTCGCCGCCGCCACCGCCTCGATGTCCATCCCGCCCGAGGCGCTCGCCATCATCACCGGCCGCCCCGCCGACCGGTCCACGAGCACGCCCAGATAGAGCTCGCTCGACACGTCGAGGGCCTCCTCGACGAGCACCCGCCGGACGACCCGGCCGCTCGGCCCGGTCTGAGGGGTCACCAGGGTCATCCCCAGGATCTCGCCCGCGATCCGCTCGGCCTCGGCGGCGTCCCCGGCCACCTTGACGCCCCCGCCCTTGCCCCGGCCGCCGGCGTGGATCTGCGCCTTGACCACGACGCGGCCGCCGAGCCGCCGGGCGACGGCCCCCGCCTCGGAGGCCGAGAACGCCGGCTCCCCGCGGGGAACCGCGACGCCGTGACGCGCGAGCAGGGCCTTGGCCTGGTACTCGTGGATCTTCACGATGAATCCCGCGGGAACCGCCGACGGCGGCACCGATTGCCGCGGCCGGCGCCTCGAGGACCCGCGCCGCCGGGGCGCGGCCTCATTGCAGACCGGGAACGACTACAGACCGAGAACGTCGACGAGCTCCTTCACGGCGGCCGCCGACCGATCCAGCGCCGCCTGCTCGCCGGGCTCGAGAGCGATCTCGATCACCTGCTCGGCTCCCCCGGCGCCCAGCTTCACCGGGACCCCGACGAACAGGTCCCGGATGCCGTACTCGCCCTGCAGGTAGACCGCGCACGGCAGGATCTTCTTCTTGTCCTTCAGGATCGCCTCGACCATCTCCACCGCGGCCGAGCCCGGCGCGTAGTACGCACTGCCGGTGCCCAGCAGCTTGACGATCTCCGCCCCGCCGTTGGCGGTGCGGTCGACGATGGCGTCGACCGTCGCCTCGTCGAGGAGCTGGGTGATGGGGATTCCCGCGACGGTGGAGAAGCGCGGGAGGGGCACCATGGTGTCGCCGTGGCCCCCGAGCACGAACGCGTGGGTGTTCTCGACCGACACGTTCAACGCCTCGGCGATGAACGAGCGCATGCGGGCCGAGTCGAGCACCCCGGCCATGCCGACCACGCGTTCGCGGGGGAACCCGCTCTCCCGGTACACCACCTGGCACATCGCGTCGAGGGGGTTGGTCACCGGGACGATGATGCAGTCGGGCGAGTGCTTGACGACCTCGGCCGTCACCGACCGGATGATGCTCGCGTTCTTGTTCAGCAGGTCGTCGCGGCTCATGCCCGGCTTGCGGGCGAGGCCGGCGGTGACGACCACGATGTCCGACCCCGCGGTGTCGGCGTAGTCGTTGGTGCCGAGCACCCGCGAGTCGGAACCCTCGATGGGACAGGCCTCGAGCATGTCGAGCCCCTTGCCCTGCGGCACGCCCTCGAGGATGTCCAGGACCACGACATCGGCCAGCTCCTTGTCGGCGATGCTCCTCGCCGCGGTGGCGCCGACGTTGCCCGACCCGATGACGCTGACTTTTCGATTCATGACGCGTTCAGTACCCCTTTCACCGCCGGCCGTCCGGCGACGGACGCCGCGCGATGCGCCGGGCATCGCGCCGTGGCGCGTAAGCGGCATCGTCCCCGAGAACCGTGGAACCCTGGTGGAATCGCCCCGCGGCGGTCCGGGAACCGCCCGTTTCCGGGGCCGTTGATCGCGTGGCGGGCGAACCTCCGCGAGCGGCCGCCCATTATACTGCGGTACACTTCCCGCCACGCCCGGCCGCGCACGGAGGTCCCGCCGCCCACTGGCGCCCGCCCCCCCGCGGTGACGCGGCGGGGCCTCGCCCACGGGCCGCCAGCCGTCCGCCGGCGTCCCGCCGGCACCGGTCGGACCCGGAGATTCACCACAACTTCTCGAGAAGAGAGCGCCGCATGAAGATCGTGATTGCCGATTCCCTGCCGCCGTCCGCGGCGGACCTGCTCCGCGACCAGGGGTGGACGGTCGACGCGGAGGCGGGCCGGCCCCGGCCGCGGCTCGAGGCCGACCTCGCCGACGCCGATGCGTTGATCGTCCGCAGCGCCACCCGGGTCGACGCCGGGCTGCTGGCCGCCGCGCCCCGGCTCCGGATTGTGGCGCGCGCGGGCACCGGCGTCGACAACGTCGACCTCGACGCCGCGAGCGCGAACGGGGTGCTGGTCGTCAACGCCCCGGGGGCCAACAGCGTCAGCGTGGCCGAGCACGCGATGGCCCTGCTGCTCGCCTCGGCCCGGTCGGTGGCCCACGCCGACGCCCGGCTCAAGGCGGGGCACTGGGAGAAGAAGCGCCTGACGGGTGTGGAGATGCGCGGGAAGACCCTCGGCGTCGTCGGCCTCGGCCGCATCGGCCGGGAGGTCGTGCACCGCGCCCACGCGTTCGGCATGCGCTGCGTCGCGCACGACCCGTTCATCGCGGGCCAGGTCGCCGCCGACCTCGACGTCGAGCTCATGGAGCTGGACGAGCTGTGCGAGGCCGCCGACTTCATCACCCTGCACGTGCCGGCCACCGACTCCGGGCCGCTGTTCACGGCCGAGCGGCTGGCCCGCTGCAAGCCGTCGGCGCGCATCGTCAACACCGCGCGCGGCGCCCTCATCGACGAAGAGGCGCTCGCCGATGCCATCGAGCGGGGCGTCATCGGCGGGGCCGGGCTGGACGTCTTCCAGGTCGAGCCGCCGCGCGACGAGCGCCTCGTCCGCCTGCCCCAGGTCGTCACCACCCCGCACATCGCCGGGTCCACGCACGAAGCGCAGGAGCTCGTGGGGCTGGAGACGGCGGCCTGCGTGCGCGACTACCTCGGCGCCGGCATCGTGCGCAACGCCGTCAACTACCCCTCCCTCGGCCCCGAGGAGCTGAAGCGCATGCAGCCCTACGCGGTGCTGGCGCGACGGCTCGGGACCCTGCTGAGCCATATGGGCGACGAGCGCCCCGAGGCCCTCGCCCTCCGCTACTACGGCGGGCTCGCCGAGGGCGACAACGAGCCGCTCGTCGGGGCCAGCCTGGTCGGCTTCTTCGGATCGACGGTGGACAACGTCACCCCCATCAACGCGCGGGCGGTGGCCCGCGACCGCGGCATCGAGGTCATCGAGTCGCGCAGCTCGCGGAACCGCAACTTCACCAACCTCATCTCGATGAAGCTCCACACCGCCCGGGGCGAGCACTGGGTCGAGGGGGTCCTGTTCGAGCGGGCGGGCCCGAGGCTGGTCCTCCTCGACGGCGTGCAGATCGAGGCCCCCCTGGAGGGCACCCTCGTGGTGGTCCGCAACGACGACCAGCCGGGCGTGATCGGCGAGGTGGGCGGGATTCTCGGCCGCCACCACATCAACATCGAGACGTTCGCGCTGGGCCGGGGGGCGTCGGGGGGCGGCGCGGTGGCGGTGGTCAAGATCGATCAGGAGGACAGCGGCGCCCCCGGGGTCACCGCGGACGTGCTCAACGAGATCGAGGCGGTCCCCGCCGTGAAGCAGGCGTCCCTGATCTCCGCCTGGGAGGCCTGAGTCCAGCCCGCCCACCTACGGAAGAGTCAGCCGGAACGAGGCCTGACGGCCGGGATCGAACAGCTCGACCGCGTCGTCGTCGACGCGCTGCACCTGATAGGGTCCCGGCACTTCGTCCCCGACCTGGGCCAGCATCACCTGTCCGTCCACGGAGAGGATCGCGGTCCGGAGGGGACCGGACGGGGCCGCCTCGGTCGCGATGCCGGCGAGCGACACCCGGAGCGGAGCCGCCTGCGCGGCGGCCGTCGGGCCCGGCGCCCAGCCTTCCGGCACGACCATCCCGGACCCGCCGGGGGCATCCGCGCGGCGCCGCGGGGCCAGCGTGAACGGGTTGCGGACCACCGGCCGCGGCCGGGGCGCGCGCTCCAGCCAGGCGGCCATCCGCGCCACCTGCCGGTCCAGGTCGACGTGATCGAGCGCCGACGGCGCCGTCGGCGACGGTGGAGGCGCCGATGCTCCGCCGGGCGGCGGGGACGGGAGCCCGCCCGGCGTCGTCCCCGCGGCCGAGGACAGCCACCCGGCCAGAAGCGCCGCGCCGCCGGCCCACAACGACAGACGCGTCTTGCTCATCGCAATAGCAGTCGAGAGCCGGGAGGGCTCTCTCTACAAGGGCTCCAAGAGCAGAACTACTCCGCTCCGCCCCACACCCGCGCAAGCCAGGTCAGCATGCTTCCGATGCCCCCAGCCCCCAACCCCGCCGAGAGGAACCACACCTTGAGCTTCTGCAGGTCTTCGCGCGTCGCCGCGTGCTTCAACTCGGTCTCGATGGCCGTCAGGCGATCGTCCGTCGTTTTCGCCGTCACCGTTCGCCTCTCACGCCGCGCACGAACACGCTACGAAGCCGTGACGCGGCCTGTCTGCGTCATCCTCGGGCATCGACTCGCCAGCTTTCCTGGACGCGATCCTTCATCGGTCCTCATCGTACCACGTCGGGCGCGCTGGCAGGCTGCGCCGTACCGGCGAGGTCCGAGCGGCGGAAGGCATCGGGTTGGAGCGGGACGAGTGACAGGTCCGTGGTAGGATTCGCTGTGCGCCCCGCCACGCTCCCCTCCCTCCACAACTCACCCGCCGCCGGAGGAACCGTCGCCATCATCCCCGCCCGCTACGCATCGACCCGATTGCCGGCCAAGCCGCTGGCGGACATCGGCGGCCGGACGATGATCGAGCACGTCTACCGAAACGCGGCGGACGCCCGTTCGGTCGACCGCGTCCTCGTCGCGACCGACGACGACCGGATTGCACGAGCGGTGAACGCGTTCGGCGGCGAGGTGCGCATGACGCGTTCGGATCACGCGTCGGGCACCGACCGGCTCGCCGAGGTCGCGGCCGGCCTCGACTGCGACCTCGTCGTCAACGTGCAGGGAGACGAGCCGCTCATCGCCCCGGCGGTCATCGACGCCGCGGTCGCGGCCGCGGCCGACCCCGCGGTGGCGATGTCCACCCTGCGCTGCCCCCTCGCGGACGCCGACGCCTGGCGCGACCCCGACGTCGTCAAGGTCGCCGTCGACCGCGCGGGCTACGCCCTCTTCTTCTCCCGCGCGGCCATCGGCCTCGATCGCGACGCGGCCCCCGCGGCGCCGGCCCCGGTCGACCGGCACATCGGGCTCTACGTGTACCGCCAGCCGCTCCTGCTGGCCCTCAGCCGGCTCGAGCCGACCCCGCTCGAGTGCGCCGAGCGCCTCGAGCAGTTGCGCGCCCTCGAGCACGGCTGCCGCATCATGACCACACGCATCGACGACGACCCCATCGGCGTCGACACGCCCGGCGATCTCGACCGGGTGCGCCGACGTCTCGCGGCCGGAGCCCCGGCATGAGCAAACCCATCGTCAACGACGCGGGCCGGCCCGTGAAGTTCATCTTCGTCACCGGCGGGGTCGTGTCGTCGCTCGGCAAGGGGCTGGCCGCGGCCTCGATCGGCTGCCTGCTGGAAGGGCACGGCTACCGGGTGACGCTGCAGAAGCTCGATCCCTACGTCAACGTCGACCCGGGCACCATGAGCCCGTACCAGCACGGCGAGGTCTACGTCACCGACGACGGGGCCGAGACCGATCTCGATCTCGGCCACTACGAGCGCTTCACGAACACCCTCACCACCAAGAACCACAACTGGACCACGGGCCAGATCTACCTGTCGGTGATCCAGAAGGAGCGCCGCGGCGACTACCTCGGCGGCACGGTGCAGGTCATCCCCCACATCACGAACGAGATCAAGGACTGCATCCGCACGGTGGCGAAGGACGTGGACATCGTGCTGGTGGAGGTCGGCGGGACCGTCGGCGACATCGAGAGCCAGCCGTTCCTCGAGGCCATCCGGCAGTTCAGGCAGGACGTCGGCCGGGCGCACACGCTCTACGTCCACCTGACGCTGGTGCCGTTCATCGGGGCGGCGGGCGAGCTCAAGACCAAGCCGACCCAGCACAGCGTCCGCGACCTGCGGTCGATCGGCATTCAGCCCGACATCCTCCTGTGCCGCACCGACCGGGTCCTGCCGCCGGAGCTCCGCGGCAAGATCGCGCTCTTCTGCGACGTGGACGAGGACGCGGTGATCACGGCCAGGGACGTGTCGAGCATCTACGAGGTGCCCCTCGTCCTCGGCCGCGAGGGCCTCGACCGCCACGTGCTCGGACGGCTCCAACTGCCCGATTCGGAACGCGCCATGCACGCGTGGCAGGCGCTGATCGAGGACCTCCGGAGCCCCGTCGACCGTCTTCGCATCCACGTCGTCGGCAAGTACGTGGGGTACGAGGACTCCTACAAGAGCCTCAACGAGGCCCTGTATCACGGCGGCTTCCGGCATCGGCTCGGCGTCGACATCCAGTGGGTCGAGGCGGAGGCCCTCGAGGCCGACGGCGGCGACGAGCTGCTCGCCGGCGCGGACGGCATCCTCGTCCCCGGCGGGTTCGGCGACCGGGGCACCGGCGGCATGATGCGCGCCGCGCGCATCGCCCGCGAGGGCCGCATCCCCTACTTCGGCATCTGCTACGGCTTCCAGTGGGCGGCGGTCGAGTTCGCCCGCAACGTGTGCGGGCTCGCGGGGGCCGACTCCACCGAGTGCGACCCGGACGCCGAGCACAAGATCATCTACAAGCTGCGCGACCTGCTCGGCGTGGACGACCTCGGCGGGACGATGCGGCTGGGCCGCTACCCCTGCGAGCTCGCGGCGGGCTCGCGGGCGCGCGCCATCTACGGGACCGGCGAGGTGCACGAGCGCCACCGGCACCGCTACGAGTTCAACCGCGAGTACGAGTCGACCCTCGCCGAGCACGGCCTCGTCATCTCCGGGCAGTCCCCCGACCGGCGCTTCGTCGAGACCATCGAGCTGCCCGACCACCCCTGGTTCGTGGCCGTCCAGTTCCATCCCGAGTTCCGGTCCAAGCCGCTCGATCCGCACCCGCTCTTCGCGGACTTCGTACGCGCGAGCCACGAGCACAAGGTCGCGACGGCGCGATCGCGGGAGGCACGGCCGGCGGTCCAGGAGCCGTGAAGGAGGGACGGCCGTTCCCCCCCGCGGAACGGCGCGGACGGCCGGAGAGCCGGTCGCGGCGGCGGGCGAAGCGGTGCCCGCCGAGCCGTCCGCGAGCGGCGGGCGCCCCCCTATAATGGTCGCGTGTCCGTCGTGAACATCGGTGACGCGGTCGTCGGCGGCGGTGGGCCGCCCGCGCTCATCGCCGGCCCGTGCGTCATCGAGAGCGAAGCGCACGCCCTCTTCCTCGGCGGCGCCATCGCCGGCGTCGCCCGGCGACTCGGGGTTCCCTGCGTCTTCAAGGCATCGTTCGACAAGGCCAACCGCACCTCCGCCCGCTCGTTCCGCGGCCCCGGCCTCGACGCGGGCATCGCCGCGCTGCGGGCCGTCAGGGAAGCCCACGGGGTTCCCGTCCTGACCGACGTCCACGAGACCGCGCAGGTGGACGCCGTCGCCGAGGTGGCGGACGTCCTCCAGATCCCGGCCTTCCTCTCCCGGCAGACCGATCTGATCGTCGCCGCGGCGGCCACCGGCCGCGCCGTGAACCTCAAGAAGGGACAGTTCCTCGCGCCCTCGGACATGCGCCACGCGGTCGCCAAGGTCACCGCGGCCGGCAACCGCCGCGTCCTCGTCACCGAGCGCGGGACCAGCTTCGGCTACCACGACCTCGTGGTCGACTTCCGCGCGTTCCCCCAGTTGAAGGCGCTGGGCGTGCCGGTGGTGTTCGACGTCACCCACAGCCTGCAGTTGCCGGGCGCGGGCGACGGGGTGACGGCGGGCCAGGCCGAGTACATCGAGCCGCTGGCCGCGGCCGGCGCCGCCGCCGGGGTCGACGCCC
Organism: Vicinamibacterales bacterium; assembly: GCA_965215105.1. GTDB lineage: Bacteria > Acidobacteriota > Vicinamibacteria > Vicinamibacterales > UBA8438 > JAJEEA01. Next base: position 848,620 of record OZ244051.1, on the reverse strand, counting down.
TGTTCCTCGAGATTCACGAGGAGCCCTCGCGGGCGAAGAGCGACGCGCAGAACGCGCTCCGGCTCGACCGGCTGCAGCCGTTGCTGGAGCGGGTGCTGCGGATCGCCGAAGCCGCGAGGGCTCGAGGCGGATGACCGCCACCGGCGCCGCGCCGGTCGACCGGACGCTGGCGCGCCAGGTCATCGAGATCGAGGCGGAGGCGCTGAAGGCGCTCGCGGACCGCCTCGACGAGCGGTTCGACGCGGCGGTGCGCCTGCTCGAGGCGTGCGCGGGGCGGGTCGTCGTCACCGGCATGGGCAAGTCGGGGATCATCAGCCGCAAGATCGCGGCCACCCTCGCCAGCACCGGCACCCCGGCGTTCTTCCTGCACCCGGCCGAGGCCGTCCACGGCGACCTCGGCGTCGTGCAGGACGACGACGTCGTCGTCGCCCTGTCGCACAGCGGCGAGACGAACGAGATCCTGCGCCTGATCGAGACCATCCGGCGGGTGGGGGCCCGGCTCGTCTGCCTCACCGGCGCCCCCGGATCGACCCTCGCGCGCAGCGCCGACGTCGCCCTCGACTGCGGCGTCCGCGCCGAGGCGTGCCCCCTGAACCTCGTGCCGACGGCCAGCACCACCGCCGCGCTCGCCCTCGGCGACGCCCTCGCCATGACCCTGCTCGTCCGGAAGGGGTTCCGCCAGGAGGACTTCGCCCACCTGCATCCCGGCGGCGGGCTCGGCAAGCGCCTGATGCCGGCCGGCCGCCTCATGCAGGCCGGCGGCGACGTCCCGGTGGTCCCCGTCACCGCCCCGATGTCCGCGGCGGTCCGCGAGATGAGCGACAAGAAGCTCGGCATGACCTGCGTGGTGGACGGGGCGGGGCGTCTCGCCGGCGTCATCACCGACGGTGACCTGCGGCGGGAGCTCGCGGCGGGCCGGCCGCTGTCCGCCCGCACCGCCGGCGACGTCATGTCGGCGGCGCCGCACACGATCGCCGCGTCGACCCTCGCCGCCCGGGCCCTGCACCTCATGGAGACCCACCGCATCACCGCCCTCGTGGTGGTCGGCGACGCCCGCGAGGTCGAGGGGGTCGTCCACCTCCACGCCCTCTGGCGCACCGAGCTGTTCTGATGGACGACTCCGTGGGGCTGCTGGTGGCGCTCGTGGCCCTCCTCGCGGGCCTCGCCGCGGGGAAGGCCTGGGAACGCTACAAGCTCCGCGCGGGACGCTGGATCGACCTTCGCCGGGCCCGCGAGTCGCCCCGCTACCTGCTGGGGCTCAACATGCTGGTGTCCAACCAGCTCGACTCCGCCATCGAGGAGCTGAGCACCGCGGTCGGCCTCGACCCCGACGCCCTCGAGCTGCACCTGATACTCGGCAACCTGTACCGGGAGAAGGGGCAGGTCACCCGCGCGATCCAGCTCCACCAGCAGGCGCTGCAACGGCCCAAGCTGACGAGGGGCGAGCAGGCGTACCTGCTGCTCTGCCTCGGGCTCGACTTCAAGCGCGGCGGCTTCGTCGACCGGGCCGTCGAAGCCTTCACGGAGGTGCTGCGCATCGACGGCGCCAACCGGCAGGCGTTGTCGAACCTCGAGAAGCTGCACGAGGAGCAGCAGCAGTGGCACGAGGCCCGCACCATCCGCCGCCGGCTCACGGCCCTCGCCGAGCCCGGCGAGCGCCCGCGGCACCAGGCGATACTCGCGTTCCTCGAGGCCCGGCTGGGGGTGCAGGCGCTGGAGCAGGCCGACCCCGACGAGGCGGTGTCGCGGTTCGAGGCGGCGATCGCCCTCGACGAGCGCGCCGTCCCCGCCTACCTCGACCTCGGCGACCTGCAGCGACGGGAGGGGCGCCTCGACGAGGCCGTCGCGACCTGGGACCGGGTTCCCGGGGTCGCGCCGGACCGCGCCTACCTCATCCTCGACCGGATCGAGCGCGCAAGCCGCGAGCTGGGCGACGACGAGCGCTTCCCGGCCCTGTGCCGCCGCCTCATCGACGCCAATCCCCAGGACTGGCGCGCCCGGCTGGCGCTGGGGCGGCACCTCGCGGACCGCGGCGACCCCGCCGGCGCGCTGGACCTGCTCTTCGAGTCGCTGGCGCACAACCCGCACGCCATGAACGTGCACCAGGTGGTGTGGCAGGCCCTCGCCGCCCTCCGCTTCGACGAGTCGCGGGTCCGCCGCTACATGGAGCTGATGCGCGGCGCGGTGTTCTACCGGGACCCCCACGTGTGCATGCGGTGCCGCTACCGCAGCACGGAGCTGCTGTGGCAGTGTCCCCAGTGCCACGAATGGAACACCTTCGTCGAGGAGCGGATCACGCCGGCGGAAGAGAGCTGACGAGATGCGGGACGGCACGCCCATCATGGTCCACGCGGCCCCCGGACCGCTCATCGCCCCGGCCGGGGAGGACGGACGATGCGGGTGGTGCTGACCGGCGGCATCGCCACCGGCAAGAGCCGCGTGCTCGACCGTCTCGCGGCCCACGGCGTGCCGACGTCCGACGCGGACCGGTGGGCTCACGAGGCGATGGCGCCGGGCGCCCCGGCGTGGCGGGACGTGCGCGACCGCTTCGGGCCCGAGGTGATCGACGCCGGGGGACGCGTCGACCGGCGCCGGCTCGGCGCCATCGTCTTCGCCGACGACGCCGCGCGGGCAGACCTGAACGCCATCGTCCACCCCCGCGTGCGGTCCGCCATCGGCGGCTGGTTCGACGCCCTCGAACGGCGCCCGGACCACCGGTTCGCGGTCGTCGCGATACCCTTGTTCTTCGAGAGCGTGCGGACCGAGTCGTTCGATCGGGTCATCGTGACCGCCTGCGGGCACGCGGCCCAGGTCGCGCGGGTCGTCGCGCGCGGTTTCAGCCGGGACGAGGCCGAACGCCGCGTCGCCGCCCAGCTTCCGACGGCGGAGAAGGTGCGCCGGGCCGACCACGTGATCCGGACCGACGGAACCCTGGCCGACACCGACGGGCAGGTGGACGCGGTGTACCGCGAGCTCGCGGTCCTATCGGGCGCGTGAACCGGCGACACCGGCGGCGCGACCGCTCGCGCCATCTCCCGACGCGGCTCTCGGCGCCGCGCGGCCGGTGACGGGGTGGTAGCTCGGCAGGTACGTGCCGTTGGGCGCCTGGAGCGCGCTGCCCGGATCCTCGCCGACGAGACCGTCCACCGGCGCTTCCCGGCCGCTGGCTCGCCGCACGCGACCGCCGAGCGTGATTCCCCTTGCCCGGCGACCCGGGCGACGGCAACCTGTGCGGCAGGATTACCATGTCGCCGTGCCGACGGTGACTCCGGGCGGGCGGCCATGGAACCTGGATCGGGGGCCGGCACGTATAGACCATGCGGGGACGCGCCGGCACGCGGCGGTTGCGGGCCGGCGGTGATACCGGGGGCGGGGCGATGAACGAGACCGAGGCGTTGGTGCAAATCCGGGACCTGCACAAGCAGTTCCAGCGCGGATCGGAACGGATCGACGTCCTGCAGGGGGTCGGGCTCGATCTCCCGCCGGGAGACTTCCTCGCCCTGATGGGCCCGTCGGGCTCGGGCAAGACGACCCTGCTCAACCTGCTCGGCGGCCTCGACACCCCGAGCGACGGCTCGGTGACGGTGGGCGGCGACCGCATCGACCGCATGTCGGGCGGCAAGCTCGCGCGCTGGCGGGCGCGCCACATCGGGTTCGTCTTCCAGCTCTACAACCTGCTGCCGGTGCTCACGGCCGAGCGCAACGTCGAGCTGCCGCTGCTGCTGACCCCGCTCTCGCGAGCCGAGCGCCGCCGCCACGTCGCCACCGCGCTCGAGGTCGTCGGCCTGTCACACCGCGCCAAGCACTATCCGCGCCAGCTATCCGGCGGGCAGGAGCAGCGCGTCGGCATCGCGCGCGCCATCGTGACCGACCCCACCCTGCTGCTCTGCGACGAGCCGACCGGCGACCTCGACCGGAAGTCGGGCGACGAGATCCTCGACCTGCTGCACGCCCTCAACGCCGACCACGGCAAGACCATCGTGATGGTGACGCACGACGCCCACGCGGCCGACCGCGCCCGGCGCACCCTCCACCTCAACAAGGGCGTGCTCTCGACGGAGCCGGAGTCATGAAGTTCCTGCCCCTCGTCTGGAAGAACCTGTTCCGGCGCAAGGTCCGGACGCTGTTCACGGTGCTGTCGATCGTGGTGGCGTTCATCCTGTTCGCGTACCTCGCGGCCATCCGCCTCGCGTTCGGCTCCGGGGTCGAGGTGACGGGGGCGGACCGCATGCTCGTCATCCACAAGATCTCCCTCATCCAGCCCCTGCCCGAGAGCTACCTGGGGCGCATCGCGTCCGTCGACGGGGTGTCCGACGTCAGCCACATGTCGTGGTTCGGCGGCGTCTACCAGGACCCGCGGAACTTCTTCGCGCAGTTCGCGGTCGACCCCGAGAGCTACCTGCGGCTCTACCCCGAGATCGTGCTGAGCGACGCCGAGCGCGAGACGTGGCTGCGCAACCGGACCGGCGCCATCGTCGGCCGGGCGATCGCCGACCGCTTCGGGTGGGAGGTCGGGGACCGGATTCCCCTCCAGGGGACGATCTTCAGGACCCGCGACGGTCCGACCTGGGAGTTCACCATCGACGGCATCTACGAGGCGGGGGTGGAGAGCTACAACACCTCGACGTTCTACTTCCACCACGAGTACCTGATGGAGGCCAACGACCTCGGCGAGCGCTTCATCGGCCAGTTCGTCATCCGCGTCGACGACCCCGCGCGGTCGACCGACGTCGCCGCCGCCATCGACACCCGCTTCGCCAACTCGCCGGCCGAGACCCGGACGTCGACGGAGCAGGCGTTCGCGCAGGGGTTCGCCGACCAGATCGGCAACATCGGGGCCATCGTCACCGCGGTGCTGGGCGCGGTCTTCTTCACCATCCTGCTGATCACCGCCAATACGATGGCGCAGTCCATCCGCGAGCGGACCGGCGAGCTGGGGGTGCTGAAGACCCTCGGTTTCACCGACCGTGGGGTCCTCGCCCTCGTGCTCGGCGAGTCGCTCGCAATCGCGGTGGCGGGGGGTGCGGCCGGCCTCGCCATCGGCTACCTGCTGATCGGCCTCGGCGATCCCACCGGCGGCTTCCTCGCGACGTTCGTCATCCCCCGCCGCGACCTCGCGGTGGGGGGCGTCCTGGTGATTCTGCTCGGGCTGGCCGCTGGCGCCCTCCCTGCGTTGCGGGCGACGCGGCTGCGGATCGTCGACGCGTTGCGGAAGGTGTAGCGATGCGATTCTTCGCTCAGGTGTTCACGATGATCGGGCTCACGCTGCGCACTGTGCCGCAGCGCGCCGGCTCGTCCTTCGTCGCGGTCACCGGGGTGGCCGGCGTCGTGGTCGTCTTCGTCGCGGTGCTCTCCATCGCCGAGGGGTTCCAGGCCGCCCTCGCCGGCGCCGGGTCGCCCGACACCGCCATCGTCATGCGGGGGGGAAGCGACACGGAGCTCAGCAGCGGGCTGCCCCTCGAGAGCACCCGGGTCATCAAGGACGCGCCCGGCGTGCGGCGGTCGGCGGAGGGCGTGGTCGCCTCGGCCGAGCTGTTCGTGGTCGTCGACGTGCCCAAGCGGAGCACGGGGACGCCGGCCAACGTCCCCCTGCGCGGCGTCGAGCCGGCCGCCTTCGGCGTGCGCGACGAGGTGCGCATCGTCGAGGGCCGGACCTTCCGGCCGGGCACCAACGAGATCATCGTCGGCCGCAGCGCCGCCGCCCAGTTCGCGGGGATCGACCTCGGGTCGACGCAGCGCTGGGGCGAGAGCACGTGGGAGGTGGTCGGGATCTTCGAGGCCGGCGGCACCATCGCCGAGTCCGAGATCTGGTGCGACGCCCGCGTCCTGCAGCCCGCGTACCGCCGAGGCGACTCGTTCCAGTCGGTCTACGCGCGGCTCGACTCGCCCGATGCCTTCGACGCGTTCAAGGACGCCCTGACCACCGATCCCCGCCTCGACGTCATGGTCGAGCGCGAGGAGGACTACTACCTGGGCCAGACCCAGGCCGTCACCGCCATCATCACCGGCATCGCCGGCGTCATCGCGTTCCTCATGGGCATCGGCGCCGTCTTCGGCGCCATCAACACCATGTACACCGCGGTGGCGACCCGAACCCGCGAGATCGCGACCCTGCGCGCGCTGGGGTTCTCCAGCGGACCGGTCGTCATCTCCGTCATGGCGGAGTCGGTGGCCCTGGCCGTCGTCGGCGGGCTGCTCGGCGGGCTCCTCGCCTATGCGGGCTTCAACGGCTACCAGACCGCCACCATCAACTGGCAGACGTTCAGCCAGGTGGCGTTCGCGTTCCGGGTCAACCCCGCCCTGCTCGTGCAGGGCATCACCTGGGCCGTGGTGATGGGCTTCTTCGGGGGGCTCTTCCCGGCCCTCCGCGCGGCGCGGCTGCCGGTGGCGACGGCCCTGCGGGAGCTGTGAGGGCGGCGTCGCCGGCCAAGGCCGCGAAGGGCGAGGAAGTCAGCGGATGGCCCCGACTTCCGCGCGCCACGCCTCCAGGGCGGCGAGCAGGCGCTCGACCCGGTCCGGATGCGCCGCCGCGAGATCGTCCTGTTCCCCCAGATCGTCGTCGAGGTTGAACAGCATCGGGGGCCCCGGGGCGCCGTCGTGCCGGTCGATGAGCAGCTTCCAGGGACCGTCGCGCACCGCGGCGCCGTTCCAGAAGGTGCCGTCCGCACCCCAGAAGAGCTGCCGCGGGGCGAGGGCCTCCCGCCGGAGGAGGACCGGCGAAAGGTCGACGCCGTCGAAGGGCGGCAACGTCGTCGCCCCTGCGCCGGAGGTCGCCGCCCCAATCCCGCCCCGGCCCACCAGTGCCAGCAGCGTCGGCATGACGTCGAGGGTCGAGGCGAGCTGGGCCGACTCGGTCCCGGCAGGGATGCGGCCCGGCCAGACCGCGATGGACGGCACGCGGTGGCCACCTTCCCAGTCGGTCGCCTTGAGGCCACGCAACGGGGCGTTCGACCCCCACTGGGCGGCGCCGTTGTCGGAGAAGAACCACACCAGCGTCCGGTCGGCGATGCCGTGCGCCTCGAGGGCGTCGAGGACCTCGCCGATGCCGGTGTCCATCTCGCGCACCATGTCGCGGTAGGCCCGCCGGCGGTTCGCGACGGAGCCGCGGGGGTCGAACTCGCCGCCGACAGCGCGGTCGGCGGGATCGTCCGGCCCCTGGAACGGGTAGTGCGGGGCGTGGTGCGGCAGGTAGAGAAAGAACGGCCGGTCACGCTGCCGCTCGATGAACCGCAGCGCATGCTCGGTGACGAGGTGGGTGGCGTACCCCTCCTGCGTGCTGAGCTCGTCGTCGCGCCACCAGTCCGCGCGCCCCATCGTGTCGACGTGCGAGTGATAGTCGATGTTGCCGCTGACGAATCCGCGGAACTCGTCGAACCCGTGCCGCACGGGGTTGAACCGGGCGCGGTAGCCGAGGTGCCACTTGCCGAAGATGCCGGTGGCGTAGCCCCGCGCCCGCAGGGCCTCGGCCAGGGTCACCTCCCCCGCCCCGATGCCGTCGTCGTGCGACGGTCGCGCCGGATTGGCGAACAACACCCCGGGGATGCCCGCCCGCTGCTGGTACCGCCCGGTCATCAGGCCGGCCCGCGTGGGGCTGCACACGTTGCCGCTCGAGTGGAAGTCGAGGAACCGCATGCCCTCCTCGGCCATTCGGTCGAGCCGCGGCGTGTCTATCCACCCGCCGTAGGGGCTGATGTCGCCATAGCCCAGATCGTCGGCCATGATCACGACGATGTTGGGCGGCGTTACTGCCGCACCCTCCTGCGCCACGGCCGGGGGCACCGCCGCGAACGCAACGATCCCCGCCAGACTGATCAGCGCCAGGTAGCGACTGGTGGGCTCGGTCATCTCGATTCTCCGTCGTGTGATCGTTCGGCGCTCACGCCTCGACCGCCCGTGCGCCGATGAAGTGCAAACGCCCCAACGGGCGAGCGCCGCGGGAGATCTGGAGCAATCAAGTGCGGCGGGCGGCATCGACGCGGGCGAACAGCTCGGTCATGCGGACATGGTGGCGCAGATCCTCCCGGCGGCTAGCCGCGTCGGGCCAATCGGGATGCTGCAGGAGCACCTGCCGCCGCAGCTCTTCGGCGATCCGCATCGACTCGAGCGATCCGAGGCGACCGACGCGCTCGGCCCAGTACGCGTCCTTGGCGTCGCGCGCCCGCTGCCAGTCGCGCGCCATGAACCCGCCAATGCCATCGGTGATCACCTCGCCATCGTACCCGCTCCGGCCAACCGGCTCAATCTCGGGAAGCTCGACGGGCTGGCAATCACGGCAGCCGGTACGCCACGAGCGACGGCACGTCGCCGCCTACCGTAACGGCGATGTACTGGCGCCCGTCGAGCATGTACGACATCGGCGTGCCGATGGCGCCGCCCGGCAGGTCGACCGATCCGCGCAGCTCGCCCGTCGCCTTGTCGTAGGCGACGAGCCGAGGGCCGTCGCCGGCGCCGCCCGCGGTGAGGGTGTAGACCAGCAGGGTCCGGGTGACCAGCGGGCCGTTGCGGCCGGCGTCGCCGCCCAGCGGGGGCAGGTCGAGGTCGCGCAGCCGCGGGTGGTTGCGAAAGCGGTCGCCGTCGCCGGTCGGGGTCATCCAGCGGTGCTCCCCGGTGTGCATGTCGATGGCGGTCATGCGCGAGTACGGCGGCTTCCACAGGGGCAACCCGCCGGGCATCTGCGGCCGGCGGCGCAGGTTGCCTCCGCCGAGGAACGGCGCGCCGCCCCGGCTGAGGAGATAGCGCAGGTTCGAGTCGTCGGCCGGCTCGGGCTCGCGGAACCGCATGACCGAGTGCAGGTTGCGCGACGGCACGTAGAGCAGGCCGGTCTCGGGGTCGACCCCCGCCCCGCCCCAGCTCGCGCCCCCGCCGGCGCTGGGGCGGAAGACGGTGCCCCGCAACGAGAGCGGCGTGTAGAGCGGCCCGAGCCGGAACCCTTCCACCGCCTCCAGGGCCATCTCTCGGATCTCGGGGGTGAAGTCCACGAGGTCGTCGACGAGCGCCCCCTGGTACTCGAAGGGCGCGGGCCGGGTGGGGAACGGCTGGGTCGGGGCGAGCAGCTCGCCCTCGAGGTCGGTGTCGGTGGCCACCGGCCGCTCCTCGATGGGCCACACCGGCTCGCCCGTGACCCGGTCGAACACGTAGACGAAGCCCTGCTTCGTGACCTGGGCGACGGCCTTCACGGGACGCCCGTCGACCACGACGTCGATCAGGTTCGGCCCGGTGGGGTTGTCGTAGTCCCAGACGCCGTGGTGCACCATCTGGAAGTGCCACACCCGCTGGCCGGTCTCCAGGTCCACCGCGACCAGGCTCTCCGCGAACAGGTTGTCGCCGAGCCGGTGGCCGCCGTAGTAGTCGGACGTCGGCGTGCTCGTCGGCAGGTAGACGTAGCCCAGCTCGGGGTCGGCCGCGATGTTGCCCCAGACGTTGGTGTTGCCCGAGTAGCGCCAGGCCTCGTTCAGCCAGGTGTCGGCCCCGTAGGCGTCGGCGCTCTGGGGCACCATGTGGAAGTCCCAGCGGTGGAGCCCGGTCCGGGCGTCGTAGGCCCGCACGAAACCCGGGGCGTTCTCGCGCCGGCTGAGGTAGTCGTGGACCGACGACCCCACGACCACCGTGTCGCCGATCACCAGGGGCGGAGACCGGGACGGCGGCGGCAGCCGGCTCGGGTTCTCGCGCGCCCGCGGCAGCCCCGCCTCGAGGCTCACGCCGCCGTCCTCGCCGAACCCGGCGGCGGGCAGCCCCGTCGCCGCATCCACCGCGGTGAGCCGGCCGTCGCCGGTGCCCCAGATGACGCGGGCCTCCCCGCCGGCCTCCCAGTACGCCACCCCCCGGTGGTTCCAGGGGGCGGGCAGGGGCGGGCTGCCCTGCTCGTACACCCGCGGGTTGTAGACCCACGCCGTCTCGCCGGTGCGCGCGTCCACCGCCGTCGCCTGGTAGATCGGCGTCGCCAGATACAGGCGGCCGCCGGCCATGACGGGCGTGGCCGAGAGTCGGGCGATGCTGGGCCGCGTCACCCACCGGTCGGGATCGGCCGCCTCCAGCCGGTCGAACACCGTCGCGGCGGGGGCCAGCGCCACCCCCGACCCGCTCTCGACCGGAAGCTGCGCGTCGGCGCTGCGCCAGCGCCACGCCGGCTCGAGGGTCTCGAAGTTGTCGGCGGTGATCTGGTCCAGCGGGGCGTACCGCGTGCCCTGCACGTCGCCCGCGTACGAGCGCCACTCCCAGTCGCCGCCCCCCGGCTGCGCCGCGGCCACCGCGGCCGACAGGCAGACCACCGCGAGCGCCGACGCCAGTCGCGTCATGGGCACCGAAGGCCCCTCTCTCTGTGGCGGCTGCGGCCTTCCGCAGCCGGCAGTCCTTCCGAAGCCGCCGGGACGCCGCCGGCGCCCCGGCGCTGGTCGACCAGGAGTCTGCGCCGTAGAACGGCGCGGGCTCCTGGAGGGTTGGTTGGGCGCCAAGCGGAGCCGCAGGCGACGATTGGCGGGCTAGAAAAGCGCCGTCGGGCGCCGCTTCCAGTCGGACATGATGCCCTCCATCGTCTCGACGTGCGAGCCGGCCTGCGTCAGCAGGTGATGCAGGTCGTTCCCGATGCTGATGAGGCTGAAGCCCTGCTCGCGGAACTCCGCCACGCGGTCGGTGCCGAACAGGAACAGCCCGAGGATCACGTTGTTGCGCCGCGCCGCCGCCTTCAGCGCGTCGGTGGCCTCCTTCAGCTCGGGCGAGGTGTACATGTGGGGGAACTCGTACTTCTCGTACAGCCCCATCGACATGCACAGGTCGTTCTGCCCCAGGAACAGGATGTCCACGCCGGGCACCGCGGCGATCTCGTCGATGTTCCTGATGCAGTCCGCGGTCTCCACCTGCAGGGCGCAGATGATGTTGTCGTTGGCGGGACCGGCGTAGCCGAGCAGCCCGGCCTTGTTCATGCTGCGCTGCGGGAAGTACACCGAGCGCGTCCCCGCCGTCGGGTACCGCGTGCAGCTCACCGCCTGGCGGGCCTCGTCGGCGTTGTTGATGTAGGGCACGAGCACGCCGTCGGCGCCCACGTCCAGCGCCTGCTGGATGCCCGCGCGGTCGCCGTAGCCGGTCACCCGCACCAGCGACTTCGCCCCGCCGCTGCCGATGGCCCCGACCATCGTGGACAGCGTCTCGTAGCCCATCGGGCCGTGCTGCGAGTCGATCAGCAGCCAGTCGTAGCCGCTGTGGGCGAGCTGCTCGACCGCGGTCGGGCTGTGCGAATTGATGAACAGGCCCATCTTCGGCTGGTTGTTCCTCAGTGCGGCCTTGAACTCTGCACCGGTCAGGCTGTCGTTCATTCGGTTCTTCTCCTCTGCTCGTCGATCCGTGCTGCGCGACGGAGGGGCGCGTCCGTCGTCCGGCCGCTCCATCGCAGACCGGCAGGGAGTATACCCGGCGGCGCCGTATCGTGGAACGAGAACGGCTCGGGCCGGCCCCATGCGCTCTCGAGCGCGCACCCCGGACCGCGTCCGGGCATGACGCGGCCGGCTCGACGGACCCTCGCCGATCGTGACGCTGTGATTGTCGCAGGAATCAGCGGCTTCCGCCCGCCCTTGCGACTCGCCGGGCGACATTGGCCCTGGTGTGAGACCCCGCACGAACCGGCAGAGGTTGCAGATCGACCCCCCGGGTGCGAGGCTCGGCTCACCGGCCCCGGTCAGTACCGGAACAGGTACTGGATCTTGGTGAAGACGGCGCGGTTCGTCTGCAGGTAGCCGCGGTCGATGATGTTCACCTGGTCGTCGTAGAACCGATGGTGCTGCTGGTAGTGATCGTCGTACCCGATGTAGAACGCGGTGCCCGAGTTCACGCGGTAGGTGGCCAGGAAGTTGAGCGCCACCGTTCCGTCCCAGGTGTTGAACTCGGTGATGTTGCGCAGGGCGAGCCGGTCGGTGACCTGGTAGGTGTTGAGGGCGCGGAAGATGTTGACGTTGAAGATCTCGCCGTCCTCGCTCCGCTCGCCATCGTTGACGCCGGCCGTGAAGAGGCCCAGCGGATCGGTGAACCGGCTCGTGGTGATGTTGATGTTGGTGGCGAAGCGCGACACCGGCCGGAAGTTGATGAACGTGCGGAAGCCGCTCTCGCGCCCGAGGAACGCGTTGGCCCCGTCGAAGTAGACTTCGTCCCCCCAGTCGAACCCGCCGCCGAACGTCAGCACGCGATTGGTGTTGACGTTGCCGAACATGCGATAGCGGCGCTTGTCGAAGTCGATCCCGTAGTAGCGCTCCATGTCCTGGTCGACGTCGAAGCTGTAGCGGATGTTCTTCGCGAAGTTGGCGCTGACCCCGGCCCGGAACTGCTCGTCCTCGAGCACCTGGTCGAAGTTGTAGTTGCGACCGTAGCGGACCTCGGGGCCCCAACTGATGACCCACGTCTGCGGCCACCACTCGTATTCGATGTCCGCCTGGGTCTCGCGCTGATCGGTCCGGCGCACGAACCCGACGTCGGTGCGGAAGTCGGGCGACAGCGCGAACGAGTCGATGGAGTAGCTCAGGTTGCGTCCCCGCTTCCGGAACCCGAAGTCCATTGCATAGCCGCCGCACGAGGCGGGCGTCTCCGGGTCCGACGCCGCCGGGGACGGACACGGGTTCGTCTGGGGACCACTCTGCGCCGCCCGCCGGTCGGTGCCGAAGGCCCGGAAGCCCAACTGGTGGGTGGCGCCTATCCGGAAGTTGCTGTCCGCGCCGACGAGGCGGCTGTACCCGTCGAGGAACTCCCGGTCGGTGACGATCGCCCCGATGAACGACTCGGAGTAGAGGTCGTAGCGGGCCCGGCCCACGAAGGTCTGCGCGGACTGGCCGAACGCGGGATCCAGTCGGTCGTCCACCCCCAGGCTGGCCCCCTCGTCGCTGGCGAACAGCACCCCAAGCGTGGTCTTGCCGGCCTTGCCGGTCAGCTTGGCCCCGTACTGCGGATCGACGATGGTCCGGGTGTGCACGACGGTGACCGGCGCCTGGATCTGGAAGATCTCGGCCCCCTCCAGGAAGAAGGGGCGCAGCTCGGGGTAGAAGAGGGCGAAGCGCTGGTTCACCTCGACCTGCGGGCGGTCCGACTCGATCTGCGAGAAGTCGGGGTTGAGGGTGAAGTCGGCGATGAGGTTGGGCGTGACGCCGTACTTGAAGTTGGCCCCGAACTCGGGCTGCGCCTCGCCGTCGACGAGCTGCCCCGCCCCCTCGTCGAACGTGCCGTAGCGGAAGGCGGTGAAGGTGGGCTGCATCTCGAGGTTCCGACTCGTCGACAGGCCCGTCATCCCGTCGAGGACGCCCATCTGGGGCAGGAACCCGGCGATGTCCCGCGACACCGGCGACCACACGATGGTCTCGTCCTTGCCCCGGATGCGGCGGACGATCTGGAACCCCCACGTGTGGGGCGCGCCGCCGGGCCGCGCCGGATAGCGGAGGCTCTTGAACGGTATCGCCATCTCGGCCGTGTAGCCGTCGGCGACGGGCTGGCCGCCGCTCTCGAAGAGGGCGTCCCACGACCGGTCGCCGCGCGGGATGCCGCCGCGCCCCCCGCCGCCGAACCCGCCGCCACCGCCGAAGCCGCCCCGCCGGCCGCCCACGATCGAGTCCCCCTGCACGCCGTAGCCGTTGACCGAGAACACGTACGCGCGCTGCTGATCGAGGAACGTGTCGAAGTAGACCGAGATGGTGTCGTCGCCGAAGCCCGCCCGATCGCGGTCGACGCGATTCGCGCGCATGATGCCCGGATCTTCGTACCTGGCATGGAACGCCAGGTACAGGTTCGAGTCGTCGTACGCGAGGTAGACGTCGGTGTCCTCGGTCGCGGAGGCCCCGTCCTGCGGCTCGCGCTGGACGAACTCGGTGATGCGCGCGGCGTTGCTCCAGACCGCGTCGTCGAGGAGGCCGTCGACGGTGGGCGGGGTCGTGGTCCGCCGCGGCCGCACCGTCACCCGGCCGGTGAGCACGCCGGCGTCTCCGGCGGGCGCCGGACCGAGTGCCCCGGCCGCCGGGGTCGCGCGGTTCGCATCGAGCGAACGCCGTGACCGCGCCGCGACGGACGAGGGGCCGGACTCGTCGCCGGCGCGGGCCCCGGGCGGGCTCGCTGTCCCCCGTCGCCCCCCCGTTTCCCGTGCGACCGCCGCGCGAACCTCCAGAGCCGACGCCCCCGGGCGCACGAAGCGGGCCGGACCGTCCGCGGCCGGCGCCCCCGGGCGCACGAGGCGGGCGAGACCGCCCGCGACCTCCGCCACGATGCGATCCTGCAAGAGGAACAGGTCGTCGGCGTGACCATCCACCTTGGCGACCTCGCGGAGGGCTCCGGTCTCGACGTCGGTGAGGCGCGCGATGATCCGCACCTGATCGCCCAGCCGCTGGAACCCGCCGACGACGAGCCACGAGACGCCGGCGGCACGCGCCCGATCTCGAGCCCACGTCTCGTCGTCGAGGGCTCCGCCGGCCACCCCGCCGTCGGCGACCCCGCCGAACAGCGACCGACGGTCGACCACGGTCAGAAGTCCGAGTCGATCCACGCCGGCAACGACCGTCTCGGCAATCCCGATCCCCAGCCAGTCGTCCTCGGGTCGAGCCGAGACGTTCGCGAAGGGGACCACCGCCACGGCGAGCCCGGCAGGCTCCGCCGAGCCCGCCATGTCGCCGAATGCGGGCGGTTGGGCGTACCCGCTACGTTCGGACGCCGCCAACGCCGCGACCAGGATCCCGACGGTGCCGAGCAACAGCGACCTCGGTGAACGCATCGTCTCACTCCGCGACTACGTTCCGTGTGCCGTTCCGGGGGACCATGCGGCCCCACGCCCCATGCCTTCAAAGACGCCTGGAATCACTCCGATCTTTCACCGTCGTGTCGAGTTCTTCGCCGCCTTCTCCTGTCTGCCTCGGCGGCGGTTGCCTCGGCACTCGCCCCGGAGGTCGAGGGAGGGACCGCACAGCCATGGAGCACCTCGGAACGCAGGCGCCGCCGGAGACTCGTCGTGACGCCTGGTCAATCACGGGCCGGGACCGACGCCACCCCGTCGAGAAGCTCCGCGATGTCCACCCGCCAGACGTTCGCCGCGGCCTCGGTCAGGCTGTAGACCAGGCCCGAGCCGTCCGGGAGCCAGTCGAAGCCGCGGACGTCACCCTCGCGGGTGAGCGGGGTCGCCGCGCCGCCGCCGGCGGCGACGACGTGCAGCTCGCGCTCGGGCGGCTCGCCGGACAGGAACGCCACCCGGGCCCCGTCCGGCGACCACCGGGGCAGAGTCTCGTCCGCGGCCGCAGTGGTCAGGCGCGTGCTCGCGCCGCCGCCCGCCGCGACGACGTGGATATCGAAGCCGACGCCGTCGTGCGACTGGTAGACGATGCGGCGGCCGTCCGGGGCGTAGTCCATGCGGGCGCTGTAGCCGCCGCGCGTGATCTGCTCCGCCGGGCCGCCGCCGGCGGGCGCCCGCCACACCTGCTCCTGGCCGTCCGCCCCCGGCGATCGGAAGATCAACGACCCGCCGTCGGGATGCCAGCGGGGGCCTGGCGCCGCGCCCCGCGTGGTGAGGCGCCGCGGCTCACCGCCGTCGGGCGCGATCAGCCAGATGTCCGATGGACCGCCGGCCCGGTTGGACCAGAAGGCCAGGGTTGCGCCGTCAGGCGACCACGCCGGGTCGACGTCGCGGCCGGGATGCGTCGTCACCTGCCGGGCCTCTCCCCCCTCCGCCGGCACGATCCAGATGTCGCTGTTCCCGCTGCGGCCGGACTCGAACGCGATGAGCGCGCCGTCCGGCGACCACCGCGGGGCCGCCGCGCCGCCCGGGCTCGCGGTGAGCCGGTGCGGCGCGCCCCCGTCGATCACCACGACGTGCACATCGCGGGCCCCACCCCGACTCGAGAGGAACGCGACCCGGGTCCCGTCCGGCGACACCGCCGGATCCTCGGCAACTTCGGGACCCGCGGTGAGGGCCGTCGGCGTGCCGCCGTCGACCGGCACCGTCCAGAGCCGCGTCTGCCGCGACGCGACGCCGAACACCAGCGAGGCGCCGTCCCACGACCACCTCGGGAAGCCCTCCTCCGCCGCGTCGTCGGTCACCCGCCGCGCCGCGCCCCCGGTCGCGGGCGCGATCCAGATGTCGGCCCGGTCATCACGTCTCGATCGGAATGCCACCCAGCGGCCGTCCGGGGACCAGCGGGGCCGCTGATCGTTCCCCGCCCCTGCGGTCAGCGCGACCTCCGGCCCGCCGTCGCGGGACGCCACCCAGACATCCGGCGTGCCGTTGCGACTCGAGACGAAGACGAGCCGCTCGCCGTCCGGCGACCACTCCACCTGATCGGGTCCGCCCGGCCCCGCGATCAGCGGCCGGTCCTCGCCGCCCGACGCCGGCATCACCCGGACGTGGCGAGCGCCGCTGTCGGTGGAGACGAACGCGATCTCGCGGCCGGCGGGCGACCAGCGCGCCCACTCGCGCGAGTTCCCGCTCGTCGTCAGCCGCACCGGCGCGCCGCCGGCGGCCGGCACCGTCCAGAGATCGACATGGCCCTCGTCGTTGCTCGAGTACAGCACCGCGGACCCGTCGGGAGACCACTGCGGATCGCGGACCCGCCCGGCGCCGGAGGTCATCCGAACCGGATGTCCCCCGGCCGCGGAGACGATCCAGAGGTCGACCGAGCCTTCGAGATCGGAGACGTAGGCGAGGCGGGACGCGTCCGGCGACCATCTCGGCGCCAGCAGGAAGTCGTGCCCGCCGGTCAGCAGCGTCGGCTCCCCGCCGGCGGCCGGCGCCGTCCAGAGCCCGAGCCCGTCTCCGCGGTCGGACACGAACGCGATCCGGGAGCCATCGGGCGCCACCGCGACGTCGCGGTCGACGGCGGCGCCGCGGGTGAGCGGAGTCCGCGGCAGCTCGATCGCGCTGAAGCCGCGGCCGAGCGGCGGCGCGGGCGCCTCGGCGCACGCGGAGACCGTCAACAGCAACGTGGCGAGCCGGGGCAGGCGTTCCATGGACCGCTGGCCGGACGTTCGGGCCCCCCGTCGTTCGACGGACGAAGCGTCACGCGCCCCGCCGCTTCACCGCCACCGCCGTGCCCGGCGCGGGTGCGGGCCGACGGCCGCCAGGCCCCTGCCGCTTTCATGCTCGGCACGGTCTCGGCGAAGCCTGCGGCCCGTGTCAGCTCACGCCAGGAGCTCGAGCAGGGCCTCGGACACCGTGTCCGGGCGCTGCACCGGCAGGTCGTGCCCCGCCCCCTCGACGATGCGCCGCGCCACGAGATTGGTGAACCGGTTCCGGTCACCGGACGGGTCCGCCGACGGCCGCCCGAAGCCGCTCGCGTCGCCCCGCAGGACGATCGCCGGCACCGTGATCGGCGGCCGCTCGGCGAGCCGCCGCTCGACCTCGAGGAAGCGCTCCTCGCCGGGGGCGTTGAGGTGCCGGTGCCGGTACGAGTGGATGACGATGTCGACGAAGTCGGGGTTGTCGAACGAGGGCGCCGAGCGCTCGTACGCCTCGTCGGTGTACTCCCACCCCGGCGACCACGTCTCCCACAGGTAGCGGACGATGTCGTGCCGGTTCGCCGTGAGCCCCCTCACGCCCCGCTCGGTATTGAAGTACCACTGGTACCAGAGCCGCGCCTCGCCCGCGGCCGATCCGGGCCCGCCGGGGTTGACGGTGTCCTGCACCGAGTAGCCGTTCACCGCCACCTGGGCCCGCACCCGCTCGGGGTGCAGGATGGACGTGATGCAGGCGGCCCGGTTGCCCCAGTCGAAGCCGGCCAGCGCCACCTGCTCGAGCCCGAGGGCGTCGGCGAAATCGACCACGTCCTGGGCGATCGCGGCCTGCTCGGCCATCCGCGGCGCCTCGGGATCGAGGAACCGCGTCGTGCCATAGCCGCGCAGGTACGGGACCAGCACCCGGTACCCCGCCTCCGCCAGCGGCGGCGCGACCTCGTCCCACGAACGGATGTCGTAGGGGAAGCCGTGCAGCAGGATGATGGGGAAACCCCCGCCGGGCCCGTGCTCCTCGTAGCCGATCTCGAGCACCTCGGTGCGCACCGTCCGGGCCGCGGGGCCCGCCGCCGGCTGGGCCGTGGCCTGCGCCTCGGCGACGCTGCCGCCCGGCGAAGCGGCGGCCCTGCCGCCGGACGCGGCGGTCACGCCGGCGGCGGCCACCCCGGCCTGCCTCAGGAAATCCCGTCGCGTCTGGGTCATGATGCTCCTCCACCTGCCGCCGGCGCCGCGGCGAGAGACTGGTAGCGCGCATTGTAGCCGCCGTGTCCGGCGGTCGCTGCCGCCCCACCGATTCCACTGGCCTCACAATCCTTGAAAATCAGCGTTCGACAGACTGATTTTCAAGGATTGTCTTCTTCCGGCCATGGGGCGGCTGATTGGCCCCTTCACCCCGGCCGCGGCAGCTCCGTCGTGTAGAACGGCTCGAGCCGGTCGATGGCCTCCACCGGCTGGCGGTCGACGTCCCACCGGAACTGCCGCAGCACGATGCGGTCGGGCAGGAAGTCGCACAGCGTGAAGCCGTGGTCCTCGATGGGGGCCACCGACTCCTCGATGTCGAGGTGGTCGGGGGGCGAGGCCCCGATGCCGCGCACCACCGACGGAAAGCCCCGCACCGAAGTGCCGACGGGCCCGCTCAGCACCGCGGTGATCGGCCGCGCCGCGAGGTCGACCCCGCCGGCGCGGTGGATGCGGCCCGTGCCGATGGCGTGCAGGTCGCCGCTGATGACGAGCGGGACGCGGTCGGGCTGGGCGCCGATGGCCCGGGCGAGCCGGTCATGCTGCCGCAGCCAGCCTTCCTGCCAGTACGGCTTCTCGATCGCGGTGGTCAGCGCCCCCTGCTCCCGGTCGAGGATGTCCGGATACCACTCGCCCCACTTGCCGGCGCTCCACCCGAACGGGTTCGACGGGGCGTGCACGAGGTGGCGGACCCCGGTCGACGCGGTGCGGTCGAGCAGCCACCGCTCGACCTGGGCGTCGACGAACACCGCGTTCCGGCCCGCGAGGCTCAGGGTGCGGCGCACGTCGTACAGCAGCACCTCGGCGAGGTCGCCGTAGCGCACGGTCCCGAAGCTCTCCGAGAGGTCGCCCCGGTCGCCGGCCGACGACCACGGCAACCCCGCCGGGCGCCCCGGGTCGGGCAGGAACTCGGGATAGTAGAGATGCTGCGTGGCCCGCGCGAGCTGGAGCTGGAACCACGGGATGGGGAAGCTCGCGATGTCGTCGGTGACCGCGTCGTTCTCCCAGTGGTCGTGGTCGTCCTGCAGGAAGAACACCGGCGTCGAGCGGAAGTCGGCGCCGTAGACGGGGACGATCTGCGGCCCCGCCGCCGCCTTCATCGCGGTCTCGTTGCTCGCGCCGAGCACCGTGGCCGAGAAGTCGAAGTTCGACGTCCGGCCGCTCGGGCTGAGCTGCCCCGCGTTCTCGCCCTGCCAGGTGTGGAGGTCCCAGTAGATGTGGTCGCCGTTGGCGACGGCCGCGTCCGGCTCGAACGACAGGGCGCGGCGCAGGAGCCGGTTGCGGATGGCCGTCGGCAGGAACCCGCTCCGCTGCCCGATGCCCTCGTAGGTCCCGCCCGGCCCGCCGGCGCAGGTGAAGAACAGCATCCGGAACCGCTCGGGGCTCGCGTCCGGGGCCGGGAACGTCGACAGCGGCCACGGCTCGCACAGCGCCGCCCCGTCCGCCCCGTGCAGCGACAGCGTGTGGCGGCCCCCCGGCTCGAGGCCGGTGGCGTGGAAGAGCCAGTACTCGCCGGCCGTGTCCGTCATGCGCCCCGGGACGTCGCTCGCCCCGACGCGCAGCACCGGCGTGTCCGGCAACGGTCCGTCGAACGACGCCTTCAGCAGGATGCGCGTGTCGCTGACGCCGGGCAGCAGATGCCGCACCCGCCCCGGGTCCCACCCCTGCGGCGCCGGTGGCGCCCCCTGCTCGACCATCGCCCCCAGCGGCAGCCGCCCGAACACCGCCGCCCCCATGGCACCCGCACTGCCGGCCAGGAACTGCCGGCGATCGACCGATCTCCGCCTGCTCATGCTCTGTCGCCCTCCGGCGCCCACTCTGCCACAACACCGGCGTCGGCGCCACCGGAGAAACCCGCCCCGGCCTTCCAAGCCGACATACCGGTCCCCCGGTGCGGTCGGCATCGCGGACCCGACCGACCGCCTTCTTGCCGTAGTCGGAATATGCCTGTAATATGCCCGCAAGGCCTCGCTGGAGACTCTCGACGCCGCGGAGGAGATCGCCCATGGAAACGACCGCCAAGCTCTTCACGAATGGCCGCAGTCAGGCCGTTCGCATTCCCAAGGCGTTTCAGTTCCACGGGGTCAGCGAGGTGGCGATTCGCAAGGACGGCGACGCGCTGGTCATCGTGCCCGCGCGCAAGACGTGGACCTCCCTTGCCGACGACGCCCCGCCCGTCGGCGACGACTTCATGACCGAGCGGCCGGACCTGCTGGACGATGACCGCCGCGTCGTTCTGTGATGCGCTATCTGCTCGACACCGACATCTGCAGCTACGTCATCCGCGCCCGCAATCCCCGCCTCCTTGCCCGGTTGCAGGACCATGCCCGCGCCGGGGCCGATCTGTCCATCTCGGCCGTGACCTATGCCGAGCTGAGGCTGGGGGCCGAGCGGTCCCCGCACACGGCGCGGTACGACCGGGCCATTCGGGCGTTCTGCAGCCGGTTGAGCGACGTGCTGGCCTGGGACCGAACCGCCGCGAACGCCTTCGCGAGCCTCCAGGCCCGACTGCTCCGGGCCGGACGTCCGATTGGCAACAACGATGCCATGATCGCCGCCCACGCGCTGACCCTCGACCGCGTGCTGGTCACCAACAACGAGAGACACTTCTTGCGGGTTCCGGGACTGTCCGTGGAGAACTGGGTCCCGACCGCCGCGGGCGACGCCGAACAGGAGCATCCGTGATGGTCCCGCCCTGCAACGATCTCTTTCTGTAACCTGGATCCGGATTCACTGTTCTTTTGCGCCAACCGTCGACATTCGGAAATACAGACCGTAGAGACGGTTGGGAAATCGGTATCCGCCTTGGACTTCCGGGTCCGTCTCGATCGCGCCGAGTTTCTTCATGCGGCGCAGGAAGTTGTCCAGTACGCCTCTCTCCTGCTCGGTCAGGCGATCCCGAAGCTGCGCCCGGCGGAAGCGCATCTGGTGGGGGTCGTCGATCATCTTCCGGAAGATGGAGCGGTAGCGTTCGCTCGTGATGGCCCGGAAGATGCCCGGTTCCAGCAGTTTTCTGCCGATGACGCCGGCCGCCACGACGATGCCGTCCGCGACGTCGCCGGGTCCGATCTTGGAGCTCCGAGCCGTACGCCAGACGGCATCGCCCAGCTCATGAGCCAGCACCGGGAGCCCACCCGTATACAGCGACAACATCCTTAGACTCGCGTCGGATATCTCCGCGTTGCCCTCACCGAATGCCCCACGGTAGAAGTCCAGCACCTCATCGTCCGACCATGGGGCGATGTCGATCGGGTCGAGCACGCGGGCCAGGGACGGTTGCCGCTTCACCAGCTCCTGCCGCCGCGCTTCGAGTCCCACTACCAGCATGCAGAGCCGCGTCTGGTCGTCGGACGTGGCAATCTCGTCGACGGTGCTCTTGAGCCAGTTCGCGAACTCGTCCGAACCCGCCAGGCCGTTGATGTCGTCGAGAATCAGGAACAACGACCGCTTGTGCTCCGCCAGGTGCTCCAGCAACCGCCTCACTGACGACACGAAACCATGCTTGATCGCCGCCAGATCGCGTCCCTGAAGATCCAGTTCCAGCGTGACGCCAAAGAGTCCGACCTTCCGAACTCGATCGCCGAAGAAATCACGCAGCTTCTGATGCCACGGCCTGTCGGTGCTCTCGTTCAGCAGACGCTCGAAGGTCCGGCGGAGCATCTGTCCGAGATCCTGCACCCCGCCCAGGAAGACGTGACAGCCGACCGCATCGTCCTCCTGCTCGACCAGATGGCGGACGAACCGGGCCAGCGAGCTCTTGCCGATGCCGCGCTCACCGCCGACGAAACCGATGCCGACACGGCCCCGCGTGCTGGCGCGAACCATGCCGCGCACCCGCTCTATTTCCGCGTGCCGTCCGACGAAGAACTCGATCGGCGCAGGCTGTCCGGGCCTGAAGGGACTCGACTCGGGGTTCATGAGGCGCCCAATCGGCGGCGTGCGCCGGTCGTCCGCGTCACTTCCTTGCGGGACCGGCTATTCGGTCGGATTCACACGGGCGGCGGCCAGCGAGGTTGCCCGAGCACCATCGGCTCCGCCGCCCTGATCATCTCCCGGGTGGAGCGCCGCGTCCCCTACTCGCCGCCCCCGTAGGTCCGCAGGAGTTCCGCGATCTCCGGGCGCGTGGCGCGGCGGCCGTTGGTGCCGGGGACGGGGAGCGGGGTCTCGGCCAGGGTCAGGGCGGTCTGGTCGCGCTGGTTCCTGGCCCGGACGTCGGCGCCGTGTTGCGCCAGCAGCTCCACGACCGAGGCGAACCCGGTCCGCACCGCGTCGTGGAGGGGGGTCTCGCCCCGGTCGTCGGCGGTGTTCACGTCGACGCCCAGCGCGAGCACGACGGCCGCGAGCTCCCTCGCCAGCGCCTCCCCGTCGACGTTCCCGGACACGGGCACGCCGACGCGGTTGCGGCGGTTCTCCTGCGAGATCTGCGGGCGCCCGATGGCCGCCTGCAGGGCGGAGACGCCGTTGGCGGGGACCATGAACGGATCGGCGCCGTGGTCGGCGAGGGCGCGGAGGCTGTCGAGCTCGCCGTACTTGGCGGCGAGCCAGAAGGCGTTCGCCCCGATGGCCTGGTGGCGGATGCTGTAGTCGGCGCTGAAGCGGCGGCCGGGCGTGCCGCGCACGACCGGCGCGTTCGGGTCGGAGCCGTGGGCGAGGAGGGCGCGGACCAGCGGGCCCTGGCCGCGCAGCACCGCCGCGTGCAGGGCGGTGTAGCCGGCCTCGGCCGCGTTGGGGTCGGCGCCCCGCTCGAGCAGGAGCTCGGCCAGCGCGCCGTGCCCGCTGTGCGCCGCGACGACGAGGGCGCTGGTGCCGGCGGCGGCGGTGTCGTCGACGTCGGCCCCCGCCTCGAGCAACACCCGGGCGGTGGCGACGTCGCCGTTGCGGGCCGCGAACAGCAGCGCCGTCGAGCCGCCGTGGGCCATGCGGAAGTTGCCGAGGGGGTTGGTGTTGCCGGCGGTGTTCTCGAGCTGGTGCCAGACCCGGCTGCGGGCGTGCAGGTCGGCCCCGGCCCGGACGAGGACGCGCACCACCTCGGCGTGGCTCTGCGCCGCCGCCCACATGAGGGCGGTCTGCCCCCGCTCGCGCTCGGCCGCGTCGACGTCGGCGCCGGCCGCGAGCAGCAGCTCGACGGTGGCGACGTCGCCCGAGCGCGCGGCGCTCATCAGGGGCGTCTCGCCCATCTTCAACGTCACGTCGGGGTGGGCCCCCGCCTCCAGCAGGCGGGCGACGAGGCGCGCGTCGCCGTTCTGCGATGCCAGCCAGAGCGGCGTGGCGTCGAGGGCGTTGGCGGCGTCGACATCCGCCCCGGCGCCGATCAGCGCCTCGGCGGTCGCGAGGTCGCCGCGATGGGCGGCCCAGTGCAGGGCCGTCGCGCCGTCCCCCTGACGGGCGTCGGCGTCCGCGCCCGCCGCCAGGAGGTCGCGCACCGCGGCCGCGTCGCCCGCTCGCGCGGCGGCGATCACGTCGCCGGCGGCCAGCGCCGCCGGCGCCGTCGCCGCGACCGTCACGGCGGCGAGCAGCGCCCCGAGGCGAACCCGCGCGGCGAGACTCGAGCGCCGAGACAGTCCGTTGCTTCCTATCGACTGGCGTTCATCCATGCTCTGTCACCATGCTCCCGGCTGGCGGCGCAGCACGCGCCGAATACCGCCCGTGGCGACCGTATCATGCCGCTTTTAGCGGGTCAATTCGACTCGAGACCCGCGCCCGACGCGTTGTCGCGAACGCAGCGGCGCGTTTACAATCCCGGCACGGCCACATCGCCCGTGTCCGGACTCGATACCGCCCCAGGGCGGTCGGAGGAAGAACCGATGCATCCTGTCCGCACCGCCATCGCCAGCCTGTGCGTGCTCTCCCTTCTCGCCGGGGCCGCCGCGGCCCAGAACGTCGACTGGCCGCTGCACAACCTGGATCTGGCCGGGAGCCGGTACTCCGAGACGGACCGGATCACCCCCGAGAACGCGCACCTGCTCACCCCGCGGTGGCTCTTCCAGCACGGGGTCATCGACGGCGTCAGCAACCAGACCACCCCGGTCATCGTCGACGGCGTCATGTACGTCACCGACTCGCGCGGCAGCGTCTACGCGGTCAATGCCGCCAACGGCCACCTGCTGTGGATCTACGACGTGACGGAGCTGCTCGGCGGCGGCCGGCGCGAGGGCTACATCTTCCGCCACCGCGGCGTCACCTACGCCGACGGCGTCGTCTACAGCGCCGCCGGCTCGTTCATGTTCGCGCTCGACGCCGAGACCGGCGAGCCCATCGAGGGCTTCGGCGAGAACGGGCAGGCCAGCGTCATCCTCGACGTGCTCCGGCTGCGCTACCCCGACGTGGAGACGGCCATCTCGATGGGCTACTGGTTCACCAGCGCCCCGCAGATCCACGACGGCATCCTCTACGTCGGCTCGACCCGCAGCGAGAGCATGATCCCCGGCGGCCACGTCCTCGCGGTGGACGCGCAGACCGGCGAGGTCGTCTGGCACTTCAACACCGTCCCCCAGGACGAGCGCGACCAGGGCTGGGACATCGCCGGCCCGACCTGGGTCGGCGGCGGGCGCAACGGCGGCGGCATCTGGGAGACGCCGTCCATCGACCCCGAGCTCGGCCTCCTCTACGCCGCGGTCGGCAACCCCTTCGGCGACAGCACGCAGCGGGCCGGCGCCAACCTGTTCACCGACTCGATCATCGCGCTCGACCTGAAGACCGGACAGCTCGCCTGGTACTACCAGCAGGTGCACCACGACGTCTGGGACTACGACAACGGCCAGCAGCCGGTCCTCTTCGACATGGTCGTCGACGGCGAGCCGGTCAAGGCCCTCGCGCAGGCCAACAAGAACAGTTGGCTCTACATCCTGAACCGCGAGACCGGCGAGCCCGTGCATCCCATCATCGAGACCCCGGTCCCGACCGAGACCGACCGCGAGGGCGAGGTGCCCTACCCGACCCAGCCGATCCCCCACAAGGCGAACGGCGAGCGCATGGAGCCGGTCTCGCCGGTGTTCCCCACCGACATCCCCCCCGAGCACGCCGAGGGCAAGCGCTTCCTCGAGCAGTTCACCCCGATTCCCCGGGTGACCCGCGACGTCATCTTCGCCCCCGGCATGGGCGGCGGGGCGAGCTACGGGCCCATCGCCTACAGCCCCGACACGGGCCTGCTCTACGTCAACGCCATCGACCGGCCGTTCAACGCGGGGCGCGGACCCAAGGGCTACTTCTCGGCCTACGACCCCACCATCGGCGAGCTGGTGTGGCGGCAGATCTTCGAGGGCTACGGGCAGGCGGGGTCGGTCGTCACCCGGGGCGGCGTGGTGTTCGTGGGGACCGGCAGCAACATCGCCGGCTACTTCTTCGCGTTCGACGCCCGCACCGGCGAGGAGCTGTGGCGCTACAACACCGGTGCCGGCATCTTCGCCTCGCCCGCCGTCTACATGGTCGACGGCGAGGAGTTCGTCACCGTCGCCTCGGGCGGCGGCGACCGCGGCCGCCGCGGCGGCGACCTCATCCTCAGCTTCGCGCTGCCGAAGCCGACGAGCCGGGAGTCCGCGCGGTAGTCAGTCCTGCTCCTGCGCCGCCCGCGTCTCCTCGGCCCGGGCCCCGCTCAGGATGTTGATCATCGCGTGGTTGCCCTCGTGGCAGGCGTACTCCCAGAGCTCGCCCGCCGTGACTCCGCGCGAGGCCTGGTCGGTGGTCATGGGCGCCGATGCGGTCCACGCCCGCTCGAAGACCTCCGGGTCCTCCAGCCTGAAGGTGTAGTCGATCGACTCGGGGCCCACCCGCGTGAACCGCTCGACGAGCCGCAGCGTGGAGCGCGCCTTGCGCCACGGGGAGCTCCAGTAGGCGTCGGGCTTGTCGACGAAGTTGACGGTCTCGACCACGAGGGTGTCGCCCTCCCACCGGCCGCGCGCCTCGCCCGTCCACTGCGCGATGCCGGTCAGGGGCCGGTCGTCCAGGGGGATGACCCGCAGCTCGTGGTACATCTCGTGCAACATCACCACCTGCCCCGGCGTCTGCAGGAGCTGCAGGTTCATGTTGTAGGGCTGCAGCGGCACCATGTTGGGGAGCCCGTCGGTGATGCAGCGCTCGCCGGTGTCGGTGTCGGTGTAGGAGTGGAAGGGACCGACGCCGTAGCGCGCCCGCTCGCGGTCGTGGGCCTCGCGCTCGCCGGGCAACCAGGGGATGCGGCCGTCGGGCGGATCGACGATGAGCGAGGTGCGCCGGCTACCGGTGATGCGCGTGCCCGCGTCCAGCCACACCTGGTTGTAGCCGCCGACGGTGCCCGGCGCCGACTTGCCGTCGTTGGCGGCCCGGGTCGCGACCGTCCGCTGCTCGATCGCGGCCGCCTCCTCGTCCGTCAGCACGTCACGCTCCGCCTGACCGACCGGCCGTTCGAGCGGCGTCAGGGTGGCGGAGGTCCACACCCCCTGCAGGTCCGGATCGCCCCACGCCGTGCGCGGGGCCTTCCACCCTTCCGCGGCTCCGGACTGCGCGCTCGCCCCCACGGGTTGAGACACCAGCAACGCACACGTCACCGCGACCGTCAGCAGCCATCGCCATCGGTTGTTCATCGCCCTCTCCTCGCACGCCGCCCCTGAGCGCGCCACACCCGAACGCATCGCCACCGCGAAACGGCCCGGTCCGGCGCCCGGAAGACGCCGGACCGGGCGATCCTTCCCCTACTGCACCTCGAGCCCGCCGCCCGCCGCGATCTCGCGGATGCGGACCGCCTGGTTCGGGTTCGCGGCCGCGATCGCGCCGAGGCGGCTCACCATGAGCTCCCGATCCGCGTCCGACAGGGAGCCCGCCGCCGACGCCGCGGCCTCGACCGCCGCGTAGCAGTCGGCCTCGTAGGTGATCGACCCGCACTCGGCCGTCAGGTTGGCGAGCAGCGCCGCCGCGTTCGACGACGCGCCGCCCCCGCCCGTCGAGTTGAACGCGGCCTCGGCCTGCGCGATCTCGGCTGCGGCCCCGCGTCGGATGTTGGCCGCCTCGGTGCCGGCCTGGAAGCACGTGAAGTCGGCCCGGTCGGCCCAGCGCAGCGGCGCGCAGGCGTGGATGCCGGCCTCCTTGGCGGCCGTCGACACCTCGGTGATCAGCGCCTCGTACTCGGCGTCGCCCTCGCCGTAACCCGAGAAGTTGCCGAGGTCGCCGCTCGCCGCGAAGAGTCCGTCGACGCCGGGGATCTGCGCGATCTCGCGAGCCGCCTCGACCCCCTCGAGGGTCTCGATCATGAGGAGGAGCACGACGTTGTCGTTCCAGGTCTGGCGGTAGCCGCCGGGCACGTCGTTCCAGAGCTCGCCGGGGCCCTGTCCGCCGCCGGAGCTGCGGCGGCCCATGGGCGGAAAGTAGGTCCAGTCGACGGCGGCCTGCGCCTCTTCCACGCTGTCGACGGTCGGCACCACGATGACCGCGGCGCCCATGTCCGTCGCGTGCTGGATCTCCCGCTCGTCGGCGTAGGCCACGCGGGCGCCCGGCGCGGCCGGTCCCGGGCAGGTCCGCCACAGGCGCGCCACCTGCTCCCAGGAGGTCGCCTCGTGCTGCATCTCGACCCACATGAAGTCGTAGCCGGCCGCCGCCATCGCGCAGTAGGTGCGCGCATCGGTGGCCCGGATGGTGCCGCCGATCATCGGGCCGCCGTCGAGCAGCTTCCGCATGGCGGGGTTCCAGATCGGCGACTCCTCGCCTTCCGGCAGGGCGAACCGGTCGCCGAACTCGAAGTCCGCGGCCCTGAACTGCGCCGACGCCGGGGCGGTCGCGCCCAGGAGCAGGCCGAGTGCCAAGCCGAGAACCGTCAACGTCTGCAATCTGCGCATGAGTCCATTCCTTTGGTCGAAAGTCCGTTCCAACCCTTTGGTCGAAAGTCCGTTCCAACTCGAGTGCTCGTTCCGCGCGGGTATTCTAGCCCGCCAACCGTCGCCGAACGCGACCGCAAGGTCGCGCCGCGGCCTCAGCTTGGCGATCAACCAATCCTCCAGGGTCCGTGCCGCTCCACGGCGCAGCCCCCTGCCCCGCCAACCGTCGCCCGCGGCTCCACCCTCGGCGCCCAACCGCCAACCGTCGCCCTTCGTCCGCACCGTTCCACGACGGCGACTGCCGGCCGGCCCCGGGAGGCGTCGCCCGTCACCGCTTCATCAGCTCGGACGGCCGGTGCAGCACGTAGCGCACGAGCCGGCGGCGGCTCACCTCGCCCGCGTAGATGTTCCCGTCGAAGTCGACGCCCAGGAACTCGATGCCGGCCCCCACGTCCTCGTCGTGCTGGGGGATGAAGTGCGTCACCCACGCCTGCTCGGTCTTCAGGTCGCCGATGCGCACGCCCTTCTCCCAGCCGAGGTTGCTGCGCCAGTTGTCGGGGGGGCCGGTGCGGACCATGCCCGACAGCCCGTCGCCGGCGTAGAGGATGTCGTCGTGGTCGATGAACAGCCCGCTCGGCTTGCCGTAGTGGGTCCAGATGTACAGCAGGTTGCCGTCGGGGTCGAACACCTGGATGCGGCTGTTCCCGCGATCGGCCACGTAGACCCGGCCCTGCGAGTCCATCTTGATGTCGTGGGGGTCGCTGAAGCGGGCCGCCTCCTTGCTCTCCGAGCCCACGCCGCCGCCGATGGCGAAGAGGAACGTGCCGTCGCCCGAGAACTTCACGATGCGGTTGTTGCCGCCGCGGTGTCCGTCCGACACCCAGATGTCGCCCTCGGGCGAGACCACCACCCCCGACGGCCCGTTGAAGTGCGACTCGTCGTCGCCCCAGACCCCGGCCTCGCCGAGCCGCATGACCACCTCGCCCTGCTGGTTCAGCTTCAGCACCTGGTGGCCGATGCCCATGCTCTCGCCGAGCACGGCCCGTCGGTCGCCGTGCGAGCCGCCCTCGGTCACCCACAGGAAACCCTCGTGGTCGAGGAAGAAGCCGTGGGGGAAGGCGAAGAGCCCGGCCCCGAAGCTGTCGACGAGGTTGCCCTCGAGGTCGAACTTCATGATGGGGTTCAGATCGGTGCCCGCGCACTCGTTGGCGCCGCACCGGTCCAGGATCCAGAGGTGACGCCCGTCGGGGTCCGGGAAGACCCCGCTCACCGTCCCCATGACGCGTCCCTCCGGCAGCTTCTCCCAGCCGAAGGTGGCCCGCCAGGGGTTCGTCGTCGACGACTGCGCCCAGACCCCGCCCGCGCCGAGCACGACGACAATCAGAGCTGCCGCCGGCATCCATCCGATGCGTCCGGACCTTGGCATGGAAACCTCCCTTGCGTGTGGCGTCCGCCCTGCGCGGCGCCGGTGCATCCCTGGTGACGAGCAGCGTCCCGGCTCGAGTCCCAAGAAGTTGACAAGCCGGTTAACGATAGCCCACCATGAATATACGTGACGCACACCATCCACCACGGAGTCAGGGGTGCGGCATGAACGACTGGCCTGACTGGGTGACACCAGCGATGGTGCTCGCCGCCTCCCTGTGGATCGTTCGAGAAGTCCGCGCACTGGGCGAGCGGCTGGCGCACCTCGAGGGACGGATTCTCGGCTGGCAGGACCGGAGCGCAGACCCCCCGCCTGCAACTGAAGCGACGCGTCGGCAGTAGCCACCGGGCACCGCCCCCGTCCCGTCACAGGCTCCCCTCCGCGTGGCGGCTGCGCAGCACCTTCTTGTCGAACTTCCCCACGCTGGTCTTCGGCAGCTCGTCCGCGAAGGCGAAGCCGTCGGGAATCTCGAACTTCGCGAAGCTCTCCGCGAGGTGCGCGCGCAGCTCGTCCTCCGAGACCGCGCTCCCTTCCGTCCGCACCACCACCGCCAGCGGCCGCTCGCCCCACTTCTCGTCGGGGACCGCGATGACCGCCGCCTCGAGCACCTCGGGATGGGCCATCAGCGCCCCCTCGAGGGCCACCGACGAGATCCACTCGCCGCCGCTCCTGACGAGGTCCTTGGTGCGGTCGGTGATGGTCAGGTAGCCGTCGGGGGTCATGGTGCCGACGTCGCCGGTGCGGAACCAGCCGTCGGCGGTGAAGCTCTCCGGGGTCGGCTCGCGCCTGAAGTAGCTGCGGATGACCCACGGCCCCCGCGCCTGCAGCTCGCCCATGGTCTCGCCGTCCCACGGGCGCTCGGCGCCGTCGTCGCCGACGATGCGCAGCTCGACTCCCCCGAGGGGCGTGCCCTGCCGCGCCTTGACGTCCCACTTCTCCGCCTCGGACAACGCTCCGTGCTGCCGTTGCAGCTTGCACACCGTGCCCAGCGGCGACAGCTCGGTCATGCCCCAGGCGTGGAGCACATTGACCCCGAGGTCGCGCTCGTAGGCTTCGATGAGCGACCGCGGCATCGCCGAGCCGCCGACGACCAGCGACCGGATGGACGAGACGTCGCGCGGCCTCGCCTTCAGCTCGTGGTACAGCCCGTTCCAGATGGTGGGCACGCCCGCCGCCACCGTCACCCCGTGCGTCTCGATGAGCTCGGCGAGGGCCGCCGGCTGCAGGTTCGGCCCGGGCATCACCACGTCGGCTCCGGCCAGCGTGCACGCGTACGGCAGCCCCCACGCCATCGCGTGGAACTGCGGCACGACGGGCAGGACGACGTCGGTCTCGGTGAGGGCCAGCCCCATCGCCTGGTTCTCGCCGAGGGTGTGCAGGAACATCGACCGGTGACTGTAGAGGGCCCCCTTGGGGTCGCCGGTGGTGCCGCTGGTGTAGCACAGCCCCATCGCCATGCGCTCGTCCGTCGACCGCCACTCGAAGTCGTCGGCGGCGCCGTCGACGAGGTCCTCGTAGTGCAGCACGTCCGGCAGCTTCGTCTCGACGTCGCGCGGCGCGTTCACCAGCACGTAGTGCTCGACGCAGTCGATGTCGCCGGCGACCCGCTCGAAGAGCGGCAGCACCGTGGCGTCGACGAAGACCACCCGGTCCTCGGCGTGGTTCACGATGTAGGAGAGCTGTCCCGGGAACAGGCGCACGTTGAGGGTGTGACAGACCGCCCCCGCCCCGGGAATGCCGAAGTACATCTCCAGGTGCTGGTGATGGTTCCAGGCGAACGTCCCCACCCGGTCGCCGGGCGCGACGCCGAGGCCGGCGAGGGCGGCGGCGAGCCGCCGGCTGCGGCGGCAGAGGTCGGCGTAGGTGTAGTCGTGCGTCCGGCCGTCGGGCTGCCGCGTGTGTATCCGCTTGTGAGGGAACATCCGGGCCGCGTGCTCGACGATGCGGTCGAGCGTCAGCGGATAGTCCATCATCAGGCCGTGCATCGCTTCGTCCTCACTGCGCGCGAGTCTGCCGGCCGCCGGCGTGGCACCTGCCCCGCCGATCGTGCGGAACGCCTGGCCGCGGCGCCCGGCTCCCGACTCAGAGATCGGCCAGCAGCACCCACATCGGCCGGTTCCCGCCCTCGTAGGTCTCGAGCGGGGTCAGCTCGCCGCTGTCCTGGTCGATGCGGTACGACGCGATACGGCCCGAATCGAGGCCCGCCGAATAGAGGAAGCCGCCCCGCGGATCGAGGTTGAACGCCCGCGGCACCGGCTCGGTCGCCACCCGCCCCGTCGCCGTCAGCCGGCCCGAGGCTGGATCGACGGCGAAGCTGGCCACGCTGTTGTGCCCGCGGTTCGGCGCGTAGAGGAACCGACCCGACGGGTGCATCGCGATCTGCGAGCAGGTGTTGGGTCCGGTGAAACCGTCCGGCAGCGTGGAGACGGTCTGGAGCGGGGCCAGGGTCCCGCTCTTCGGGTCGATGGCGTAGGCGCTGACGCTGCCCCCCTGCTCGTCGGAGAAGTAGACGACGTCGAGAACGGGATGGAACGCCAGGGCCCGGGGGCCGAGGTAGGCGTCCGGGGCGTAGTGCGGCGGCGCGTTCGGCGTCAGCCGCCCCGTCGCCTCGTCGAACGTGAACTGGAAGATCGCGTTGGGACCCCGGTTGGCGATGTGCGGCACGTACGCGAACCGGTTGGACCGGTCCGTCAGGATGGCGTGGGCGCCGTGGGCGGTGAACCGCCACTCCACCGGCGGGAACGTCGCCGCCCCGTCGCGCCCCACCGCGTGCACCGCCGCCGTGCTCTGGTAGTAGTAGGCGGAGAGCACGTACCGCCCCGACCGGTCCGTCGCCACGTACACCGGCTCGCCCTGCAGCGGCACGGTCCCAATCAGGGACAGTCCCCCGGTGCGGGGGTCGACCGCGAAGCTCGAGAGCTGCTGGCTCCCCCGCCGCCCCACGTGCAGCACCCGCTTGTCCGGACCCAGGTTCATCGGGCCCGGGCCGCCCTCGACCGCCACGTCCTCCTGCCGGCTCAGGGCCCCCGTCACGGGATCCTGCGTGAAGATCGCGATGCGGTCGTCGTCCTGGAACGACACGTACATGTGCGCCATCACTCGAGCTCCTCGACGCGGGCGCCGCGCATGATGTTGAGCAGCCC
Organism: Vicinamibacterales bacterium; assembly: GCA_965215105.1. GTDB lineage: Bacteria > Acidobacteriota > Vicinamibacteria > Vicinamibacterales > UBA8438 > JAJEEA01. Next base: position 816,080 of record OZ244051.1, on the reverse strand, counting down.
GTAGTTGCCCTCGTGGCAGGCGTACTCGAACAGGGGCCCCGACGTGACCCCGCGCGACTCCTGGTTGGTGGTCATCGGGACGCTGGCCGTCCACGGCTGCGTGAACATCTCCGGGTCGGTCATCGTGAACTCGTAGTCGATGGTCTCGTCGTCGACCCGGGTGAACCGCTCGACGAGATGCAGCCCCGGCCGCGCCCCCCGCCACGTCGCGCGCCACAGGAAGTGCCGCTTGTCCGAGAAGTTGGTCGTCTCGACCACGAGGGTGTCGCCCTCCCACCGGCCGCGGGCGTCGCCGAGCATCATGCCGATATCGGCGTGGAGCTGATCCCGGCCGTCCACCGGAATCATCCGGTACTCGTGGAACATCTCGTTGAGAATCGCCACCCAGCCCGGCGACTGCAGGATGTGGTAGTTCATGTTGTAGCCCTGCAGGGGCACCAGCGGCAGCCCGTCCGTCAGGCAGCGCTCGCCGGTGTCGGCGTCCTCGTAGGTGTCGAACGGCCCGACCCCGTACCGCGCGAGGTCGCTCTCGAGCCGCTCGCGCCCCGCCTCCGTCCACGGGATGCGGCCGTCGGGCGGATCCGTGATCAGCGAGGTACGCCGGTCCTCGGTCACGTTCTTGCCGCTGTCCATCCAGAACTGGTTGTAGGCGCCCACGTTGCCGAGGATGAACCGGTCGGAGGCGGCACGGCTCTCCGCCGTCCGCACCTCCAGCTCGGCCGCCTCCTCGGCCGTGAGCACCGCCTGATCGCCCAGATCGGCCGGCCTCTCGATGGGGGTCAGGGTTGCGTTGGTCCAGACCCCCTGCAGGTCGGGGTCGCCCCACGGCGTGCGCGGCGCCGTCCAGTCGGCCGGGTCTGCGGGCGGCTCCGCCTCCGACGCCGGCTCGGCGGGCGCCTGCTCCGCCGGCGGGTCGGCCGCGGCCGCGGCCACCTCCTCTGCCGGGGCGGGCGCGTGAACGACGGTCTCCTCCGGGGTACGCGGATTGGCCAGCACGAGGATGACGATTCCGAGAACCGCGGCAACGCTCCAGAATGTTCGATTGCTCATGTCACCTCTCCGGAAAGTCTCCAGCCGCGACGCCGCCGACCGCCGCGATCACCGCCCGGCGGCCGCCAGCTCCTCCACCCGGGCCCCGGCCAGGATGCCCTCCATGCCGATGTTCCCCTCGTGGCAGGCGTACTCGAACATCGGCTCGTCGGTCCGCGTCCACGGCACGCGGGCGGTCCACGGCGCCGTCCACGTCGTCGGATCGACCACCGTGAACTCGTAGTCCATCCGGTCCGGCCCCACCCGCGTGAACCGCTCGACGAGGCGCAGGTGCTCGCGGGCGCCCCGAAAATTGCTCCGCGGCGAGAAGTTGCGGGTCTCGACGACCAGCGTGTCGCCCTCCCAGCGCCCGCGCGAGTCGCCGTGCCACTGGCGGACCTCGTCGCTGACGTGGGGCCGGCCGTCCAGCGGGATGATCCGGGTCGTGTGGATCAGCTCCTGCTCGATGACCACGTGGTCGGCGGTCTGGAAGATCTGGTAGTAGCTGTTGTAGCCCGCCAGCAGGTTGGGCAGCCCGAACGTGATGCACCGCTCGCTGAGGCCCCGGTCCTCGGTCCACGCCGCGGGGCGGCCGCGTGACTCCCGCGCGAGCCTCGCCGCCGTCGCGGCGGCCAGCGTCGCCGGCGGCAGCTTGCCGTCCGGGGGGTCGACGATGAGCGACGTCCGGTTGTTGAACTCCCGCTCGACCAGCCAGAACTGGTTGTAGTTGCCGGTCCCGCCGTCGGTCGAGGTGAAGCTGTCGGCCCCGGTGAGGGCCACGTTGAAGAACTGGTCCCCGAAGGCCGCGTCCCCCGCGTCCTGGGCGAAGAGCGCGTTCGCGGTCGCCTCGACCCGGGCCAGCTCCTCTTCGGTGAGCGTCGCCTTGTCGGCGACCGCGTCGGGCCGCTCGAGCGGCGTCACGCTGTTGTTCCCCCAGATGCCCTGGAGGTCGGGATGCCCGGCCGCCGTCCGGGGCGGCGAGTACGCGTCGGACTGGGCCGACGCCACGGCCGGCAGCCCCGATCCGGCGGCGAGCACCGTAGCGGCCAGCACCGTCACGCGTCCACACGTCGTCATCGTGCACTCCTTCACGCTACGAAACTGCCCGTCAGAATAGCACGCGGGCAGCCGCGTTCGCCGGCCCCCGAAGCGCCGGTTCGCCGAGCGTCCACGTCAATCCGCGGCCCGCCTGCGCCGCACGCGATCGAGCAGATCGGCGCCGGTGGCGCAGACGACGATCCAGTCCGCCACCGCGGCCAGAAACGCCGGTTCGTCGACGCCGGCGATCAGGGTCCCCAGTCGTTCCCCCGTGCCGGCTTCGAATCGCAGCGCCGCCTGGCGGCAGAGGCGCGCGCGTTCCTCGGCGCGAGCCTGAGCACGTTCCTCGGCGCGGATCTCTCCACGCAGGCGCCGCAGAAACGGCCGGTCGCCCGCCGGCCGGCCCTCCCGGTCGCGCAACGCCCGGCCGACCCGTTCGAGCACCGCGACGGTCTCCGCCGACAACGCCGGCTCGTGCATGGCGCGGTGGATCTCGACCGCGGTCCAGCCCGGAAACGCGCGGCTCTCTTCCGACGTGCGATAGGCGCCCCGTTCCAGCACGTGAATCGTCAACCCCGGCGTGCGGCCCGCCGGCCGGCCCGGCGCCGGCGCCTCGGGCACGTCGACCCACACCTCGCGCAGCCCCCACGACTCGTACAGGGCGAGCTTTCCGCGCCGCGCGTCGGTCGTGTGATCCACTTCCACGACGACGTCGGGAAGCACGTCCTCGCCCACCACCATCCAGGGGCCGCCCGGACCCTCGCGGTCAGGATGCAGGTACACGGTCTGGTCCGCCTGCAGGATGCGCCGCCGCTCGCCCCGCTCGTCGCGCAGCAGCAGGTCCGCGGACCCGTACATCTCGATCGGGGCGCCGCGGGCCACCGCGATCAGCGCCGTCAGTTGCGCGAGGCGCTGCGGAGGGTGTTCGTGGTACGTGGTGGTCGGCTCGCAGACCATCGCCGTCTCGGTGGCGGCGTCCCAGTGCTCGATGCGGCCCTCATGGTCCGCGATGGCCTCGCGAGAGATGCGCACCGGCCGGCAGCCGGGGAACTCGTAGACCGGTTCGCGCGCCTCGCCGACGGACTCCCGATCGGTGCGCCCGGCACGTCGATCCGGCCCTCCCGGGGGCGCCGTCCGCAGTCGACGCCCGGCCGGAGCCGCGCCGGTGACGGTGTCGGTATCTGCCATCGCTGTCACGCGGAGTCGAGTCCGTCAGGGAATACAGCCGCCCCACCGGGCATCGGAACCCCGCAGCACCTCGCCGGCCCGTCAACTCGCCGTCGTCTCCAATCACCCGTACGTCGTGCTCCGATCGATAGACGTACACGACTCGCGCGGCGGGTTCGACGAGCCATGAGGCCGCGCTGCTGCGAAACGGCCATCGCCGCCTTCGAGTGTACGGCCGATGGTCCTCCTGCTCAACCACCGATGGTCGGCAGCAGCGCCTGCAGCCGCCGACGGCAGGTCGGGGCGCTTCTGCGTGAGCGCAGGCTGTCATTGACGACAAGTCGGGCACCCGGCGGCCGGGATGCCGCTTGGCTTGAAGCGGTTCAGCTCCCGAGCCGTCGAGACGGCACGTCACGGGGAACGAGGCTTCGAGCGGGCAGACCGAGAACGCCGGCGAGGCCCCTCGCGAATCCCGTGAGTCTCTCTCGCAAGCGGTGCAGGTCCGTGCTGCCGTCGCCTTCCAGGAGTGGGCGTGCCGCCAGCACCACGTCGGCGTGGAACCTCGACTCGCCACGGACCCCGGTCTCCTCGCGAAGCGGCGGACACGTCATGCGCCACGCACCCGGCAGGTGCTGTGCAAGAAGCGCATCAAACTGCCGGCCCTTGCAGTTTCGAGGCTCCAGGTTCAACGCGAACAACAGGACGGCCCCGCGCGCGGCCGCCCCCGCCATTTGCGGCACCACCGACGGGACCTTGGCGCGCAGGAAATCGTGGAACGGATCGAGCAACACCAAGTCGTCGTCGCCCAGAACGGGCGCGATTTCCGCAAACGCGCCCCAGGCATCGTACCGGCCAGAGCGAACGCCGCACCGCGGGAACTCTTCGACAAGCATGGAGAGTCCCGCCTTCTTGAGTCGCCCTTCGCGCTTGCGGTCCGCGTCGGCAGCCAGCACTCGAATGCTGCAGCCGGCATCCTCGGCCGCATGCCGGGCGACGAAGCCGCTGCCATGGTAGCGGCCGCTGTCGATGTCCTTCTGCGCTGACCGCAACGCACCGTCCGGCAACCCTCGAACGCGCGTCACCACTTCCGGAACGGCAGGCCCTTCGGGTTCGCCGCCGAACAGATCCATGAAGCGACCCGGGCGGCCCGACTCGCACCGCCAGCGCACGAACTCCGCCAGCACGCCATGCTTGAGCAGGTCACCGGCGTTCCCCATGTCGTAGGGCAATCTCACGGTGGCGCCTCCGGGTTCAGGCGGACGACGATCAGCAGGTTCCTGGCCCGGGACGCGGCGACGTAACGATGAGACGCCGTGACGTGGGACGAATCGTGGGCGCTCGCCGCGCGACGCGCGACTCCGCTGAGCTCACCCTCGGACAGATCGAGCAGAATCACCACGTCGCGTTCGAGGCCCTTGAATCGGTGCAGCGTGTCAAAGACCACGCGGCGCGAGCCCGTGCTCGATGGCCGCCTCCGCTCATCGAGGTTCACCAACTCGAAGCAGCCGGCCCGACGGTTTCGGGCGAACGGTGAGTTCCCGAGCCTGCGCGTGGACACGATGGCGATCCCGTCGGGGTCGACGTTCTCGCGCAGCACCAGTTGCTCGAGCTTGGCGGTGACCGTCCGAACCACCTCTTCGCCGTCGGCGCAGGTGACTACCTCGACCGCCTGACCTTGGGGGGCGCCCCCCTTGACATGCGCCTCGGTTGCGATCAGGCCCGCCGCGTACTCGGCGACGCGCACCGTGTTGCGGCAGTTGTCGACCAGTCTCGTCTCCATGACCTCCAGGGCGCCCGGCGGCCCGCCGCCGTAGATGTTCTGACTGGAATCGTAGAACGCATAGAGCATTCCTTCACGATTGCGCCGCAACGCCTCGTCGAGGCATGGCCACCAGTCGGGCAAGAAGTCCTGCCCCTCGTCCCCCCTCGTCCACGACGATGGCGTCGTACCGGACTTCCGGGGGAAGCTGCTGCAGGGCTTCCAGCAACAGCATCGGCGCCTCCTCCGCCCAGAAGCGCGTATCCCGGCCGCGCCCCGGAGGCTCGAACCGCAGCCCGGCTTGAAGCGCGAGGCGACGGCAGAAGGCGTGGAACGTCTCGACCTGGAAGCCGTCCGCGCTCTCGGCAAGTTCCCCCGCGAGCGGCATGTTGAAGCACAGCAGCAACACGCGTTGGCCACCAAGAGCCAGACGCCGCGCCTTCTCCATCGCGAGCACCGTCTTGCCGGTCCCCGCCGCCCCGGCGATGGCCGCGCGGTCGTGGGCGGCGAGGCTGTCGAGAAGGCGCATCTGATCTTCGGTGAGGCGCAGGAGCTCCTGATACTCCTCCTTGAACTGAAGGGCGAGCCTGGAGACGGGCGGGTACCGTTCGACCAGCGCGGCCACGAACGCGCCGGCGCCCGCCTCAGACAGCGGTTGTCCATCGCCAACCCAGCGCGTGAACACGCGATCGACCGCTTCCCTCAAGCGCACGAAGTCGCCGCGATCCAGGATGACGTCCCGAGGCAGATCGGGTCCCATGTCGGCCGGACACTCGATGTCGGGCAGCACCACTCCCCAACCGAAGCGGCAACGCAACCCCTTGCCCCCGAAGCCCGGAGCTGCATCAAGGTACCCGCGGAGGGCATGGACGGCTTTACTCACCTGTCCCCCGGGGTCCTTGATGACGTTCTCTACACCCTGGCGATCGATGGGCCGCCAGCCGTCGGCGGTCCTCCGCACGCCTCCGCCCTTGACCTCGAGGCCGATCGCCCCCCGCAACGGGTCCAGAATCAGAAAATCGAGCTCCCCTTCCCGGTGGAGCTTCTCTTCGCGCTTCCCGCCGCGCCTCGGAAGCAGGAAGCGTTGGCTGTGAATGATCGTCCATGAGTCGGGTAGCACCGACTGGAACCGCTCGTAGACGTGCCGTTCGGAGTCCGGCGTCTCCGCGGCCGGAACCGGAGGAATCATGCGTGCCATGCCATTTCCTGTGAGCGGCAGAGGGCCTGAGCTTGGCCGCGCACCAAGTCACAGTCCGCCGGCCACCGCCACCGTCGGTGGAAATGCCGACGATCTCGATCTGGTCGTGGCGTACGCGACGAGGAACACGTAGGGCGTTCCCGGCACTGCCAGCTCCCGGATCCCGGCACCGTCCAGCCCTGTCGAGCCCGGGAGGTCGAGCGAGCCGATCGACGTTGGCGAGCATCGTGGCCGCCACGTTCCCGGTTGCCCAGGGCCGATCCTTGGTGATGACGGCGCGGAGCTGAGCGAGGTGGCGCACAGCACGTGCGGACCAAACGATGGTCAATGGTCGGGAGCCTGCCGTTCATGCGGGCCGCCCCAGGATCGCAGCCAGCCGGCAACCGCATCATGATCGACGGTCCGACCCTCGTCGAGATCGTTGAGCCCGGCCACGATCTCGTCGACCTGCCAGCCTCTGCCAGCCCCCGGTTTCCACGTAGGCAGCGATGGCCTCGGCGACGAGGAACGACTTCGAGCGACGCGATCGCTTCGCGAGGGCTTCGAGACGCTGCCTGGTTTCCGCATCGATCCAAACCGACAGGGTCGTGGTCATGTTCTCGATCTGCGCGCCTGTCGTCAATGTGCACACGTTAACACAGGGCTGACGGCCCGAGCCCAAAGCCTCCCGCCGAAGCTGGACGTCCCTGCGGCACCGGCCGTCAGCGGGCGATGCCAGCTCGTTCCCACGCCACCACGCCACCGGGGACGATGCGGAACAGCGGATGAGGTGCGGGGCCTCGGCCCGGGCGTCGGGCAGGCCCGTTCCGGCGCCGTAGATGGCGTTGGCCGCGTCGCGCAGATGCTGCTTGGTGTGGTTGACGTCGACGATTTCGATGGCGCCGGGGAACCGCTCGGCGACAGGTTTCCTGATCCAGGGGACGCCGCCGCCGAGGACGACCGGACCCTGCGCGGTGTGGAGACCGCGCCGTTGCGTCTCGCGATGGACGCGTTGCGCAAGGCGGCGGTGAAAGCCCCGTGTTGCTCCGTGTTGCCGCGCCCAGAGAGCGCCAGGGGATCACCGAGGCGCCGGCTTGACAAGGCGTGAGGCGCCGGTGCGGCCTGCTCGGCGCCGGCGCACTCGTCGTCCGCGACTTGGCGCCCGAGCGCCTCGGCGCAGCTCGGGCTGCCGATCTCGACATCGACCTCTTCGGATCTCCACGCATTCGAAAGAGCGCCTCGCCCGCCCGCACTTTTTGCTTGACAGCTTTGCGCAGCCAGTTCGCGTGATATCCGGGACGCGACCAGGAATGCCCGCTGAGCACCCCTCAGTCGCCGCAGGCTGGACGATGCCGACCGCGAGACCTAATCTGCCGCCCCGCGGGCCGTTCGGGCCGCTGACGCGAGTACAAGCCGCTCAAAATCAGAGGGTTACGATGGGACATGCACCCTGAAACCACACCCGACGTCCCTGCGCCCGCACTGCATCCCGCAGATTCCATCGTGCCCGAGAGCGACGCACCCGCACCGCGGCCCTGGTGCCCCGACGATCCCCAGGCCGAGGTCGTCGCGCTCGGCGACCGCATCGCCGAGCTCTCCGCCCGCATTCAGGCCGCCACCTGGGAGCTGCTGAGCCTGATCCGACAGTTCGACGAGCGCTACGGCTGGGCCGGCTGCACCTCCTGCGCCGAGTGGCTGGGCTGGCGCACCGGGCTCGCGCCGGGCGCGGCCCGCGAGCACGTGCGGGTGGCCCGCGCCCTCGCCGACCTGCCGAAGCTGAGCGACGCGATGCGGCGCGGCAAGGTCTCGTACTCGAAGATGCGCGCGGTCACGCGGGTGGCGACGCCCGAGACCGAGGACGACCTGCTGAACGTGGCGCTGTCGGGCACCGCCGCCCACGTCGAGAAGATCGTCCGGGCGTGGCGGCGGGTGGACCGCCTGGCGGAGCAGGCCGAGGACCGGCGGCGGCACGAGACGCGGTCGCTGCGGACGTGGGTGGACGAGGACGGGATGGTGGTGGTGCGGGGCCGGCTGTCGCCTGAGGTGGGCGCGGTCGTGCGGCGGGCGCTGGAGGCGGCGTGCGACCAAGCCCGTGGCGCCGACGCGACGGCGGCGGACGCGGACGGAGAGGCCGCCCCCGGCGCAGAGGCGGGGGCGCCGTCGCTAGCGCAGCGGCAGGCGGATGCGCTGGGAGTGATTGCGGAATGCGCGTTGTCGGGTGGGCTCGACCGGGGGACGGCGGGCGACCGCTATCAGGTGGTGGTGCACGTGGACGCGGACGCCCTGACCGAAGCGTCCGACGCTCTGGAAGCGCCCCACGTTCCCGCGGGAACGCCGGGGACGGCCGCGTCGGGATCAGCGCCGCGCGACGGCGGACACGCTTCCGGGGGCCCAACGGCGGGAGCGTCAACTTCGGAACCCGGCGACCGCTGCACGCACGCTTCCGAGAGAGCCCCCGCGGCAGCATCCGGATCGCAAGGACACGACGACTCTTCCGACGTTCCCGCGGGACCGTCGAAGACGGCATTGCTCGTGCCCGTGCGGCGCGGCGCTGGCCAGAAAGCGCGCGTGGTGGCAGTTCGACGAGAGCCGGGGCCATTCATGGGTCAGGCGGACACGCGGGACCGCGGCGGGCCGTCGCTCCCGTACCCGACCCCTTGTCCGGAACTGCGTCTGGCCGCGTCCACCCCGGCCGTTCGCGGGCAGACCGTGCTGGACGAGGCGGGGGGCATCCACATCTCGGCGGAGACGGCGCGGCGGCTGGCCTGCGACGCGGCGACGGTCGGGATGCAGCACGGCCCTGGCGGCGAGATCCTCGACGTCGGCCGCCGCACGCGGACCATCTCGCCGGCCCTGCGGCGGGCGCTGCACGCCCGCGACCGGCGGTGCCGGTTTCCGGGGTGCCGGAACGTCCGCGTCGATGCCCACCACATCAGGCACTGGGCCCACGGCGGGGCGACGGCGCTCGACAATCTGATCTTGCTGTGCCGCCGGCATCACCGGGCGGTTCACGGGGAGGGGTTCCGCGTCACGCAGGATGCGACCGGCAACGTGGAGTTCGTCGGGCCGGACGGCCGTCCGCTGCCGGAAGCGCCGGCGCCGCCGGACTGGACGGGTCGGCCGTTGGCGCCGGTGAGGGCGCGGCTCGAACGAGAGGGCGTCTCCATCGACCCCGACACGCTCACCCCCGACTGGCGCGGCGAGCGTCTGGACCTCGATTGGGTGATCCACCAGTTGTGGCGCCCGCGCTTGCGGGTGGAGGCGACCTGCAAGCGGCATCCGGCCGACCAGCCTTGACCGGGAGCGTCGCGTTGGCCGTCTGCGTAGCAGCCACTGTGGGACAGGAGCGTGCGGCGCAGAACGACGCGAACTCCTGTAGGATCGAGCGGACTCTCGTGCGCCTCGACAACGTAACGGAACCTGCGGACGTGGATCTTCCGGTCTCTGGATTCACCGCCTCACGCTTAGAGATCCCCTCATTTCAATAAGCGATTTATTTGCAATAACTTACACCGCTTTTGCCCCGATGCCCCGTTGCGTCAATAGGCTGAATGTCTCGTCCGGGAATTGCAAAATGGTGCAATTTGAGTCACAATATGGACCCATATGCAGCCGTATGAAAAGCGGTCCAGGTCGCCAAAGCAGAAGCTCCGGAGACGCGATCTCCTGAACTTCATCACCACCCTGTACGATGGCGATCTGCATGCCAAGCGGGTGCTGTCGTTGGCCAACGCTACCCTGGGCGTGCTGACGAGCGCTTCGCTGGCAATCCATGCGGTGGGGCGCGGTTTGGCGCAGGCCATGGGCACGTTGACCAAACATGGCGTCAAGCAGGTGGACCGGCTGCTGAGCAATCGCGGCGTCAACGTCTGGACCTTTTTCGCCTACTGGACGCCGTACATCGTCGGCGCCCGCACCGAAGTGGTCGTCGCACTGGATTGGACGAGCTTCGCGGCCGACGAACAGGAGACGATCACTAGTGTCCCACATTTTTGGCGATTTTAGGCCCACGTCAGCGACAACTGGGGGTCGGGAGGGTCAGAACCCGGTGGCGACGGCGTCGTGAGAAGATCCAGGAGTGGCCGACGTTCAAACAGGTTGAGCTGGAGCACCTGCAGCATCTTGTAAAGGCTCCAACTCACTCGCATGAGGAACTTGAGATACGCCAACAGCAGGTACATGCACATCGCCACCCACAACTGCGTCAAGACCGCGTTCTTCGACCGGCCCACGAACCGCTTCACCTTCAGATGTTGCTTGATCCACTTGAAAAACAGCTCGATCTGCCATCGCGATTTGTAGATGTCCGCAATCGTCTTCGCCACCCACGTCGTGTTGTTGGTCACGAATACGTACCGATTCTTCGTTTCCGGGTCCTTATAGACCACCCGTCGCAGCGGCTCACCATATGCCTTGCGGCCCCGAGCGCTCGTCAGCTCCATCGTCTCGTCGCTGATGACCCCGGTCCCGGGGCGGACGGCGTGCGCTTTCGTGACCCGATACCGCACGCCCCGCTTCAGGCGCGTCACAAAGGTCACGCCCCGCGCCTGCAACTGATGGAACCACTTGAAGTCCAGATACGCGCGGTCCGCCACGACCACGCTGCCGGCCGGAAACTCCCAGATGCGGGCCGCCGTGACGTCGGCGGTTTTGCCGTCGGTCACCCTGACGAAGGTCGGCAGATGGCCGCCGTGATCCAGTCCGACGTGCAGCTTGACGGCCGCCTTCGTGCGTCGAAACGACGCCCACGGGAAGACCGACAGACACAAGTCGATGGTGGACGCATCGACGGAGTACAACTTGTTCCTGAACCGAAAGCCGTGCCTCGGCGCGCGTTCCTGGCAGCGGCTCAACAGGCGTCCGAACAACGCTTCGTAGAGGGTGTACGGCTGCTCGGTGTTGACCCGCGCCAGCGACGAGCGGCTGACCACCGTCCTCACGCCGAGGTGATAGAGCTTGCGCCCCTGGGCGATGAGGTTGCTCACGATGTCCCGCAGGCTCTGTCGGCCCGTCAACTGCGCCACGCCGAGGGCCACGAACTGCGCCCAGCGGCTCATGACGCGCAGCCCCTGGCCGCACTGGTGCTCGCGCGCCTCGGCGTCGAATTCATGTCTCGGAAGGAACCTGAGGAGTTGCGCGAAGACTGTGTTATGATGGGCCACGGCTTGGATCTCCTGTCTTTTGAATGACTTGAGGGCCAAATCATTCTACCAGATCTGGAAGGTTCAAGCCGCCTCTATTTGAAGGTGTGTGGGACAGTAGTGGGAGACGATAGTCCTGTCGATGTTGACCAAGCATGGGCGCGCGACGCCCCTGTTGTGGAAGACGGTGGCGTCGTCGACGCTGAAGGGCAATCAGAGGCGCTATGAGTACGAGGTGCTGTGCCGGCTGCGGGAAGTCTTGCCGGCCGGGGTGAAAGTCACGGGTCTTCGGTTAGCGGGTCGTGACGAGAAAATCCACGAAAATGTGTGCAGGTACCGCGGGCATGTGCCGATACGTGAAGTATGGCGCGCAAGAAGGGCGACCGCGGCGATTCGCAGGGTCCTGGGCCTCGGCGGGACCCGCGGGACGTGCGGCGCATCGAACGCCTCGAGCGAGACAAGGCCAAGCTGATCGAGGAGCGGGATCGCTGGAAGCGCCGCAGCGAGCATCTGGAGAAGGAGCTCGAGGCGGCGCAGCGCGCCGGACGCCGACAGGCGGCGCCCTTCGCCAAGGACAAGCCGCAGGGGAGCAAACGGCCTCCCGGGCGACGAGCCGGCGCGGAGTACGGGAAGCACGGATGCCGCCGTCCGCCGACACGGGTTGACGAGACGCATGCGGCGCCGGTCCCGACGATGTGCCCCGACTGCGGCGGCGCGGTCGCGCCGGACCGGGTGGAGGCCCAGTATCAAGAAGACCTGCCGGCGGTGCGCCCCCTCGTGCGGCGCTTCAACGTCGAGGTGGGTCACTGCTCGCAGTGTCGGCGTCGCGTGCAGGGCCGGCACCCGTTGCAGACCTCGGATGCGTTGGGCGCAGCTGCCGCACAACTGGGACCGAACATCGCCGCGCTGGTCGTCGAGCTGCACACCGAGCTGGGCATGCCGCTGGAGAAGGTGACCCGCGTTCTGCGGAACGAGTTCGGACTGCCCGTGACCAAGGGCGCCCTGGTCCAACTGCTGCACCGTACCGCCGACGCGGCGGCGCCCGCGTATGGGGCGCTGCGCGAGCAGATCCGCCGCAGTCTGGTGGTCACGCCGGATGAGACCGGCTGGCGGGTGAACGCACTCCGCTACTGGCTGTGGGCGTTCTCCACCCCGGAGACGACGGTCTACGCCATCTGCGACGGGCGGGGGTTCGAGCATGCGGCTGCGGTCCTCGGTCCCAACTTCTCCGGCGTGCTGGTGCGGGACGGTTGGGTGGCCTATCGGGGCTTCAAGAACGCGCCGGCCCAAACGTGCGTCGGTCACCTCTTGCGCCGTTGCAAGGACTTGCAGGCCGCTCATCCCGACAGTCCCTGGGCGGGGAAGGTGCAGGCGGTGCTGCAGGACGGTCTCGCCTTGCGGGACCGCTGCAATGCCGGCGACATCAGCGAGCACGGTCTGGCTTCGGCCCGCGGCCGGCTCGCCGCCCGGCTCGGCCGGCTGATCGACACCCCGCCGCCGTTGGCGTTGGCCGAGCGCTTTGCCAAGCACCTGGCCAACGAATTCCCGGCGGTGTTCCTCTTCTTGTGCGACCCGTCGATCGACGCCACCAACTGGCGGGCCGAGCAGGCGATCCGCCCCGCGGTGGTCACCCGCAAGGTCTGCGGCGGCAACCGCACCCGGCGCGGGGCGGACACCCAGCAAGTGCTGGCCAGTGTCGTGCGCACCGCCCGCCAACGCCATCTCGACCCCCGCGCTCTGATCACCACGATGTTATGCGCCCGCGAACCCGTCGTGCCCGAAGCGCTTGCCCTGCCGCCACCCTCCTGACGCCGGCCATCCAAGCTCTGCGAACCCCGGGTCCGCACCACCCTTCTCGCGTCGCGCCGAGCGCAACCGCCCGCGCCCGCTCCACCTGGAACGCCGGACCGAGGGTCCACGAGTGACCGCCGGCGTTCCCGACGACCCTCCAGGCCACGTGCCCGCTTGCGGCGTCCGCCACGAGAGTACCCCCCCACACGTCCCAACCGGGCTTGCTCGCGCAGGCCACCCAACCAAGCAGCTTGTTCTGTTTCCATGCACCAAGGTCGACCCGCCAGAATCGACAATCCGTGCGACGGCGCAGCCCCGCTGAGCCGTAACTTTCCGACCGTCCGACCCATTCACTCCTACTTTCCACGGGCAAAAGCCGATCCCTGACCCGGTAGAGTCGAACGCAGGCGCCGCGGCTGCAGGCCGTGGGTGGGGTTTCGTTGCATCCTTTCGGGCGACGCCTCAGTCCCACCGGCCATACCCGGTTTCCTGCGAGCGCTCGTCGAACCGTGCTTGCCGTTTTCCAGCACACGGCTCTCGGACTGGTTTCACGTCAACGCATGCGACCGGGCCGCACGATGCGCCGCGCCCAGATGGAACAGGCCGTCACGCTCGAAGACCTGTGCCGCCGTAAAGCGCCGCGTCCCTTGCCCAGGGAGTTTGTGCCGACGCATCAGGAAGCCACGGGCGCGGCACAGCAGGAACTTGTCCAAGTTCCAGTACGTCCGGCTCACAGTCCCGTACGAGAAGTAGCGCTGCCAGCCGCCAACCACTCGGTTGACTTGGCGCACCACTTCCGGCCACGGTGCCTGATTGCCAGAACGTAGTATGCTCCGCACCCGTGCGCGCAAACGGGCCGCGGCCCGCCGTGACGGCTGAGCCCCCACGTAGGTCCGACCCGTCGGCCGATGCACCATCGGGCCGAAGGTGTAGCCGAGGAAATCGAAGTGCTCCTGCGTCGCGTCGCAGGTGCGCGTCTTCGTCTCGTTCAGCGTCAGCTGCAACGCCTGCATCCATCGCCGAGCGATGGCGAGTGCTTCAGCCGCCGGTCCCTGACACAGGATGACGAAATCATCCGCGTAGCAGACCACCTTCGCCTTCAAGCGCCGGTCCATGTCCCGCTCCTGCCACGCCCGGAGGAAGCGATGCATGTACACATTGGCCAGCAAGGGAGAGAGCGGACCGCCCTGCGGCGTGCCCCGCCCATGTCCACAGCCGCCCGTCCGAGTCACACGGCCCCCGGCGTCCCGCTCCTCGACAGGCACGTTGAGCCAGAGACGGAGCAGATGCAGCATCGCTCCATCGCTGACCCGCCGCGCGACCGACTTCAGCAGGTCCGCTTGCGGAATCGTGTCGAAATACTGGGACAGGTCCGCGTCGACGACATCGGTGTATCCGGCGTCCAGCGCCTCATGCACCGCGGCCACCGCTTGCTGCGGGCTGCGTCGCGGACGGTATCCGTACATCGCGTCGGTGAAGTCCGCCTCGAAGATTGGTGACAGCATCAGCACCGCCGCCGTCTGTACGACGCGGTCGCGGATGGTCGGAATCCCCAACGGACGCTCCCCGACTCCGCCGGGCTTCGGAATGTACACCCGCCGAACCGCGGCGGGCCGATACCGGCGCGTACGCAGGTCTTCCCCTAGCCACTAGTGTCCCACATTTTTGGCGATTTTAGGCCCACGTCAGCGACAACTGGGGGTCGGGAGGGTCAGGACCCGGCGGCGACGGCGTCGTGAGAAGATCCAGGAGTGGCCGACGTTCAAACAGGTTGAGCTGGAGCACCTGCAGCATCTTGTAAAGGCTCCAGCTCACTCGCATGAGGAACTTCAGATACGCCAACAGCAGGTACATGCACATCGCCACCCACAACTGCGTCAAGACCGCGTTCTTCGACCGGCCCACGAACCGCTTCACCTTCAGATGTTGCTTGATCCACTTGAAAAACAGCTCGATCTGCCACCGCGATTTGTAGATGTCCGCAATCGTCTTGGCCACCCATGTCGTGTTGTTGGTCACGAACACGTACCGGTTCTTCGTCTCCGGGTCCTTGTAGACCACCCGCCGTAGCGGCTCACCATATGCCTTGCGGCCACGCGCGCTCGTCAGCTCGATCGTCTCGTCGCTGATGACCCCGGTCCCGGGGCGGACGGCGTGCGCTTCCGTGACCCGATACCGCACGCCCCGCTTCAGGCGCGTCACGAAGGTCACGCCCCGCGCCTGCAACTGATGGAACCACTTGAAGTCCAGATACGCGCGGTCCGCCACGACCACGCTGCCGGCCGGAAACTCCCAGATACGGGCCGCCGTGACGTCGGCGGTCTTGCCGTCGGTTACACTGACGAAAGTCGGCAGATGGCCGCCGTGATCCAGTCCGACGTGCAGCTTGACGGCCGCCTTCGTGCGCCGAAACGACGCCCACGGGAAGACCGACAGACACAGATCGATGGTGGACGCATCGACGGAGTACAACTTGTTCTTGAACCGAAAGCCGTGCCTCGGCGCGCGTTCCTGGCAGCGGCTCAACAGGCGTCCGAACAGCGCTTCGTAGAGGGTGTACGGCTGCTCGGTATTGACGCGCGCCAACGACGAGCGACTGACGGTTCCCACGCCGAGATGGTAGAGCTTGCGCCCCTGGGCGCCGAGGTTGCTCACGATGTCCCGCAGGCTCTGTCGGCCCGTTAGCTGCGCCAAGCCAAGGGCCACGAACTGCGCCCAGCGGCTCATGACGCGCAGCCCCTGACCGCACTGGTGCTCGCGCGCCTCGGCGTCGAATTCATGTCTCGGGAGGAACCTGAGGAGTTGCGCGAAGACTGTGTTATGATGGGCCACGGCTTGGATCTCCTGTCTTTGGAATGACTTGTGGCTAAATCATTCTACCAGATTTGGAAGGTCCAAGCCGCCTTTATTTGAAGGTGTGTGGGACAGTAGTGTCCCCTAGCCGCGCCAACCAATCCTCCCGTCCTGCCAACTCGACCTGCTCGAACGTCTCCCCATCCACGCCCGGCGCACCATCGTTGGCCTTGGCCAGTGCGTACGCGTGGGACAGGATGTCGGCCCGGTAGACCTTGTCGTACAGACGGTAGAACCGGAAGGTCGGCTCAGTCTTGGCCTTGACGTACAGCTTGCGTTGAAGCGTCCGGATCGCTGGTGGGGTTGTAAGGCGCATGCCAATCTCCCTGACCCTCCACTCCCGTGCAAGCACCCAGAACCAGGGCTCCTTCCCTCCACCGGCGTTACCCGGCTTCCACGGTAGTACGAGCCCCTCCGACTCCCGTCACCGCCCGACCCCTACGGTCGGTTGGGCGTGGCGAGCGCCCACGGCAACGGGTCTCCCGTGTTGCCCCGCCATCCTTCACGGCGTGCCGTCTCCACTACCCCGGTGGACAGTTCGACGCCTGACGGTTGTGTCGCGTCGAACCCGACGGCCTTCCCCGTGGTTACGGCGGGTCGGCGTCCACGACAGTCTTTCGGGGCCTGTTCAGAGTTCACGCGCGTTACGGCCCGCCGTGTTGCAGCTCGACTACATCGAGCTTCTGTCCGGAGGCTTCAAGCACGGCAGTTGCCCCCCGCGCCTGCTCCGTAGCTACCGAGGTGAACCGTCAACTCCTCGGGCAGGACTCCCACCTGCTGGATGACGACGCCTTTCACGGCGCCCGTAACCGAATACAGTCACGGTCGTAGCGGATCGGGGCTTTGCGGACTGCAAACTGTTCTACGCGCTGGCGACGGAATTGGACTTCGAATACGTGATTCGGATGCGCGGCGACATCTATGTAACGAACGCGCGCGGCGAACGGCGCATGGCCGCCGCGTGGGTCGGCGCCGGTGGGCGTGCGCGGCGGTTGGTGGGTGCTCTGGTGACTGACGCGCATGAGATGGCGGTGGGCGCGGTCGTGTGTGTACACGATGTGGAGATGGACGAACCGTGGTGTCTGGTGGCGAGCGACGCGACCGTCCCAACGCGGGTGCTGATTCGGTATTACGGCAAGCGCTGGGGGATCGAGTCTGGTTTTCGGGACATCAAGGACATGCGTTTCGGGATGGGTCTGTCATCGATGCATGTGTCGCGCCCGCATTCGTTGTTTCGACAGGGATTGATGCTGTATCACCATCTTCCCAATTGGCCTGAGGATCGGATTCGTCCG
Source organism: Vicinamibacterales bacterium (assembly GCA_965215105.1). GTDB lineage: Bacteria > Acidobacteriota > Vicinamibacteria > Vicinamibacterales > UBA8438 > JAJEEA01. The sequence continues at coordinate 798,830 of OZ244051.1, read as the reverse complement.
TTGATGGAGACGTTTGGAAGCATGCTTCTGGAACAGCGGGTGTTTCGGGGGGTCTTCGGCGTAATCTGACCCCTGCAGAATGAGGGGATGCATGAGCCCAGGGACATCGCGGATCCGGAGGTGATAACGATTCGATCCCGGCGTCGAGACACCGTCTTCGACCGGCCCTTGCACGATTACGTGCCCCTTTACTTCACGCCCAGGAATCCGATGCTGTCCAAGCGGCGGGATGTTCAGTCGCAACTGGCCATCCTCTGCATCAACAAGAGCGCGCTCCTGTTCGATGGAGCGGTCTTCACGGACGGCAACGCCGCCAGCGTGGATACGCGGTTCTTCGGCGACTGTCGGCACCTCGACCAGCTCGACTGGGCGTGTATCAGAGCCCCGTACTGGACCGACTTTCCGGACGGAAGGCGAAAGCGCTGTGCGGAGGTACTCGTACCCGGCAGGCTCGGACTCGAGCACCTTCAGTGCGTCGTCGTGAGCAATGTCGCGGCGGCGCGGGCGGTCCACGAGGTGCTGCCCCGGCCGCTCGTCCGCACCGAACCGACGTGGTTTTTTTGAGAAGGACAGCAGACGGAGTCGAACGTGTCTCGATGCACAGTCAAACACGGCAATATCTTCACCAGCCGGCGCCAGACACTGGTCAACACCGTCAACTGTCATGGCGTGATGGGAGCCGGGATCGCACTGGAGTTCAAGCTGCGGTACCCGCGGATGTTCACGGATTACGAGAACCGCTGTCGGGACGGCGAGATCCGCATCGGCTCGTTGTGGCTCTACAAGCCCATCGCCGAAGGCCGAGCGGGCGAGCCGTCACGGCGCCCTGAAGATGAGAAATGGGTGCTGAACTTTCCGACGAAGAAGCACTGGCGGAACCCTTCACGAATCGAGTACCTCGATCGTGGCCTCGAGGCCTTCCTGCGCACGTACCGAGACATGGGCATCACGTCAATTGCGTTCCCAGTGCTCGGAGCAACGAACGGCCGCATCCCCGAAGATGAATCGCTCGAAATCATGAAGCGACACCTGGATCAGTGCGAGATCCCGGTCGAAATCTACCGCTACGATCCGCGCGCCCGCGATGATCTGTACGGGAGATTCAAGGATGCGCTGGAGAACAGGAGCGACGATGAAGTCTCGCGCGAATCCGGTCTCAGACGGCTTACGGTGGCGCGGATCCGCGAAGCAGTGCAACGCGAGGACGTCAACTCGCTCAGTCGATTGGCGGCCGTAAAGGGCATCGGCGCTCGGACGCTGGAACAGTCCTTCAGCTACCTGCTCACGATGAAGGCTACGCCGAGCGAGTGGGAACCGGAGGACGAACATGCTTCAGATCTCGCGGCACGGTCTCTCCGAGATCGGCAACCGCACGTCGATCACATCAAGCACTTGGGGTCGCCGTTTCTGACGCGCCCCGCGGGGCATGACCCCGCTGGAAAGGAACATGAGACGAGACCGATCGGCGGAGCCGGACAGGACGAGAGCGGCGCTGAAGGCTGACCGCCACGTCCCCACCGGACCCCCGCCGGACTCCGGCCTGACGGCGCTCCCGCCGACGTGAGTCGCCCGAGGATGCGACGCTCCAGGTGCCGCCGCGACACCCCGACAACGGGACGTCGCACGGCGTCAGGCGCTACACTGTTCGCAGAGGCGATGGACCGGGGAAGGTCACCTGAAAGGGGAGGACGACCGATGAGGCTCAGCGGCGCATGTTTCGCAACCATCCTTCTGGTCGCGGCGGTTCCCGCCGCCGCCCAGGACAGCGGCATCGCGGGGGCGGTGAACGACAACACCGGCGGCGTCCTGCCCGGCGTCACCGTCGAGGCGGCGAGCCCGGCCCTCATCGAGGGGTCGCGTGTCGCGGTGACCGACGCCCAGGGGCGCTACGCGTTCACGGCGCTGCGGCCCGGCGTCTACACCGTCACCTTCACCCTGACCGGGTTCACGACGGTGATCCGCGAGGACATCGAGCTCACCGCCGGGTTCACGGCCCCGGTCAACGTCGAGCTGGGCGTCGGCGCCCTCGAGGAGACCATCACCGTCTCCGGCCAGTCGCCGGTCATCGACGTCCAGCGGGTGCAGGAGCTGACGGTCGTCACCAACGACGTGCTGAACGCCCTGCCGATGAACAAGGACTGGGGCGCCATCGGGGCCCTGACGGTCGGCGTCGCCCCCGAGTCGCAGGACGTCGGCGGCGTCCGCGAATCGTACATGCCGTATCTCGCCGCGCACGGCGGCGACACGCGCGACGGCATGCGCCAGATGGACGGGCTGACGATGGGCAACCTGTCGTGCGGCTACTCGTGCACGACCCTCAACGCCAACGACGCCCAGACCGAGGAGCTCTCCTACGAGATCGGGGCGGTCTCGGCCGACGTGGCCATCGGCGGGGTCCGCGTGAACATCATCCCCAAGGAGGGCGGGAACACGTTCAGCGGATCGACCTTCGGCAACTTCTCGAACAGCGGGCTGCAGGGCGACAACCTCAGCCAGGACCTGCTCGACGCGGGCCTGCGGACGCCGGACGTCGTCAGCAGCATCTGGGACAGCAGCGTCGACCTCGGGGGGCCGATCGTCAGGGACAGGCTGTGGTTCCACGCCGCGTACCGCAACTGGGGCCTCAAGCTGCTGCCCGCCAACACGTTCTACGACACCGACCCCAACGACTACGTCTTCACGCCGGACCTGACGCGGCCGGGCATCGACGAGCAGTACGACCAGAGCGCGAGCATCCGGCTCACGTGGCAGGCGACGCCCGGCAACAAGTTCGCCGTCTACTACAACGGGGCGCCGCGCCACCGCCCGTTCCAGGGCATCTCGAACCGGCGCACGCCCGAGGCGGCGCGCGACCAGCGCAACCCCCTGAACTGGCACGGGACGACCACCTGGACCGGCACCGTCGGCAACCGCATCCTCCTCGAGGCGGGCATGGGCATCCAGATTCAGGACGCGACCATCGACCCCCAGCCCGACGCCCCCCACCTCCACGCCGTGCGCGACCTCGCCGACGGCATCGACTTCCGCGGCATCGGCTTCAGCCGCCGGTGGAACGAGGTGCACCGGGCCTACAAGGCCTCGATGTCCTACGTCACGGGGTCGCACAGCCTCAAGTTCGGCATGACCCTCGACGAGGGAACCTGGCGCCAGGGCACCGACATCATCGGACCGACCGACAGCCTGCTGTACACCCTCAACGGCACGCCGTTGCTGATCGCGGCCTTCGCCACCCCCTACAACGTGGAGGTCGACCTGACGGCCGATCTCGGCCTCTACGTGCAGGACACGTGGACCATCGACCGCACTACCTTCAACCTCGGCCTGCGGTGGGACTACGTCCGGCAGGACATCCCCGCCCAGGACACGTCGCGCTTCGTCGACACGCCCTCGGGCTCGGTGGGGCCGGGCACATGGGCCCCGACGCGCCGCTGGGACGCCATCCCCAACGCCGCGAACTGGACCGACCTGTCGCCGCGGATCGGCATCGCGCACGACGTCTTCGGCAACGGCCGAACCGCGATCAAGGGCTCGGTCAGCCGCTACCTCCGCGTCGACACCATCGGGATGGCGGCGTCGCGCAACCCCGTCAACGCGTCGGTCACCAGCGCGACGCGATTCTGGCAGGACGCCAACGGCGACTTCTTCCCCGACGAGAACGAGCTGGGGCCGTACTCGAACGCCAACTTCGGCCGTAGCGTGCTGACCAACGTCTTCGCCCCGGACGTCTACTCGGGGTTCGGGACCCGGCGCAACAACTGGGAGTACTCGCTCGGCATCGAGCAGGAGATCCTGCCCCGCATGTCCCTCGACGTGTCGTACTGGCGTCGCGTGCAGGGCAACTTCTCGGTCACCGACAACACGCTGGTAGGCCCCGGCGACTTCGATCCCTACTGCGTGATCGCGCCCAGCGACCAGAGGCTGCCGAACGGGGGCGGCTACGAGGTCTGCGGCCTCTACGACGTCAATCCCGCCAGCTTCGGCCAGGTGCAGAACGACATCATACCGGCCGAGCCGAACGGCTACACGATGGAGCAGGTGTTCGACGGGCTCGACGTCGTCATCAACTCGCGGATCAGCGGCGACCTCTTCGTCTACGGCGGGGTCGGCCTCGGCCGCACGCGATTCAACGACTGCGACGCCCGTCCGGACAACCCCGCGGCGGTGCCGACACTGGCCCTGACCGCGGGCGGGGCGGGCACCGGCGGCGGTTGGGACAGCGAGGAAGCGGCCGGCATCATCCTGCCCAGAGGACATCACTGCAGCATCAACCCGCCTTTCTTCCGGCCCGCCTGGAAGCTGAGCGGCGCCTATACGCTGCCGTGGTACGACGTGCAGCTCTCGGGCTTCCTGCAGAACCTGCCGGGGGTGCCGATTCTCGCGACGTGGAACGCCCCGGCCAGCGCCATCGAGCCGTCGCTCGGCCGGCCGCTGGCGGGCGGGTCGCCGACCGCCGAGATCCACCTCATCCAGCCGGGAACGATGTTCGCCGACCGCCTCAACCAGCTCGACATCCGCCTCTCGAAGCTCTTCCGCTTCGACGCCGACCGCGAGCTCCGCCTGATGCTCGACGCCTACAACATGCTCAACGACAACGCGCCGCTCGCCATCAACGACACCTACGGCCCGGCGTGGCAGGTGCCCGTGAACATCCTGCTGGCGCGCTTCGTGAAGTTCGGCGCGCAGCTCACGTGGTAGCCGGGAGGGAGCCTCTCACGATGCCGCGACGACGACGCCTGCGAATCGCGCTATCCCTCGCCGTGGCGGCGGGCGCCCTCCTCGCCATCGCGGGGGCGGCGTCCGCCCAGCCGGACGACTTCGTGCCGGTCACCGACGCGATGCTGCAGGACCCCGCCGACGAGGACTGGCTCATGTGGCGGCGGACCCTCGACGGCTGGGGCTACAGTCCGCTGGACCAGATCGACCGCGGCAACGTGGGCGATCTGCGCCTGGTCTGGACCCGCGCCCTGAACCAGGGCAGCCAGCAGGGCACGCCCCTCGCCTACCGGGGCGTGCTCTACATGCCCAACCCCGGCGACGTCATCCAGGCCATCGACGCCGCGACCGGCGACCTCATCTGGGAGCACCGGCGCGACCTGCCCGACGACCTCGGCGAGCACATGGGCGGGCTCGCCACCACCAAGCGCACCATCGCCATCTACGACCGGCTGCTCCTCGACACCACCGGCGACGACTACCTGATGGCCCTCGACGCCGACACCGGCGAGATGGTCTGGGAGACCGAGGTCCTCGACTACACCGTGAACCCCGCCCTGCAGACGGCGGGGCCGATCGTGGCCGGCGGCCGGGTCGTCTCGGGCCGGAGCTGCCGGGCCAACGCCACCCCCGACGCCTGCGTCGTCACCGCCCACGACGCCCGCACCGGCCGCGAGCTGTGGCGGCGCCGCACCATTCCCGGCCCCGGCGAGCCCGGCGACGAGACGTGGGGCGACGTGCCGTTCGAGCGGCGCAAGCACGTGGGCACCTGGATGGTCCCCAGCTACGACCCCGAGCTCGACCTCGTCTACATCGGCACGTCGGTCACGTCGCCGGCCCCGAAGTTCATGCTCGGCGGCCCCGAGCTGGCGCACCTCTACCACAACTCGACCCTCGCCCTCGACGCCGACACCGGCGAGATCGTCTGGTACTACCAGCACCTGAACGACGACTGGGACCTCGACCACCCGTTCGAGCGCCTGCTCGTCGACACCGCGGTCGCCCCCGACCCCGACGCCGTCGCCTGGATCAACCCCCGCCTGCAGCCGGGCGAGGAGCGGCGGGTGATGACCGGCATCCCCGGCAAGACCGGCGTCGTCTACACCCTCGACCGCGAGACCGGCGAGTTCCTGTGGGCCAACCCCACCGTGGCCCAGAACGTCATCACCCACATCGACGGGGCCACCGGCGACGTGACCGAGAACCCCGAGGTGCTCTTCTCGGCCCTCGGCCAGGAGCGGCTCGCGTGCCCGAGCTGGGCCGGCGGCAAGGACTGGGAGTCCGTATACGGATCCACGGAAGTCCCAAGAATACCCGTGTTCATTGGGTAGACTGTCGATCAGAACACGTCAGAAACCGTCTGAAATGGACTCTGTCCGTCAGAAACGGCTGGCAGTCCGGCTGGCAGTCCCTGCGGTGCGGGCGCGGACTCGCCGACGCCTCTGACCACGAGCTGGGATCTGACTGGCGACCGCGCAGGGTACCAGGGCCGGCCGCTTCCCCCGAGAAGTCGATGAACGTCTTCTCGCCGGCGCGATGGACCTGCCGCATCGATGGCCGCAGCCGTCGCGCCCACTGCCGGTAGATCTCGCAGAACTGCTCGTGGGCAAGGGCCGGACGGGCGGGGTGAACAAGCGATGGGTTCAACGGCTCCACGTCCAGGGGAAGCGGCGCGACATCAGCATCGGCACCTACCCGTCCGTCACGCTGTCCGAGGCTCGGGAGCGGGCGCACGACAACCGCCTGACGGCGAAGCGGGGCGGCGACCCGTCCGGGCGTGCGTCGACCGTGCCGACGTTCGCGGACGTGTCCGCCAAGGTCGACCAAGGGGGCCAGTGGCGCGGCCGGACCCGAGAGACGCGGCGGCGGACCCTGGCGCGGTACACGGCGCGTCTCATCGGTCGACCGTCGACGAGATCGACCGGGCGGCGGTGCTCTCGGTGCTCGGGCCGATCTACCGGGACAAGCCCGCGACCGGAAAGCTCTTGCGCGGTTGGATCCAGCGGGACTTCGGGTGGATCGCGCCGTTCCGTCTTGTCTCCGAACGCCGGCGCGACGCCGGAAAGCTCAGCCTGCTTGTATGGCCCTCGTTCGCGATCCGCAGGTTAATCGGGGCGAAGGCCGCGGGGCTTCCCTCGGGCGTGTCGTCAACAGGGGCGGGAGGGTGGGCCGAAAGAGCTTTCCGCCCGCGGGGAGCGGCGCAGGTCCGCGGACGGTCGTTGGACCGTGCCGGTGGCCGTCGGGTCGATCACACGGCGTCGTGTCCGCGGGCGGGCTCGATGAGCGCGTGTGTGATCTCGTGCAGGCGTATCCAGGATGTCGCTCCAGGTCGTTCGCAACACAAGGCTGACCGAGAGCTCGACCTGCTGCATCGTCGCTCCGCCCGTGGGCCGGCCTTGATGAGCCGGAGCCCGGCGTAGCGCCCGCGCCATCGGCCGGTCTCGGGGCCGGCGACAATGGCTTCGTGGCGCGCCGCAGCTCGGTGACGGTGCCGAAAGACCGTGCGCCGGCGGCGGTCGAAGGACCTGACGACGCTTCCCACGGGAACTGTACTCGGGGAAGCGGGTGTCGATCAGTTGTTGGGGCGTCGAGGTCGAAAGCGTGCCGCCAGGCTGCCGGTGGGCGCGGTGGCTTGGCCGGGGTGCTTGCTCCGGCCGCAACGGGCGATCAGTGCGCGGCGGTTGGGGTGGGCCGGTACTCGACGTTGAGGTGGTGTATCTCGGCCTCGTCGTCGAGGTCGTGGTGAGGCACGTTCGGGTCGTGGGGCGGCGGCGTGATCACGAGGAGCCCGAACGAGGTCCCGGCGGGAGGCGGGGTCGGCCGGCTGTCGATGTGATGGGACACGGCGAGCCGGGCGGCGATGTCGACGTTCGGTGCGTCGACCTGGAAGGCGGGCAGGTGGTCGAGGGCGACCGCGACCTCACGCGGCCGGGTCTCGGTCTCGAGGACGACTCTGTAGGTGGTCGGCATGTTGGCTGTCGCGCGGGGAATACCTGCCGCGACGGTGCGAAGTCCCGCAGAGGCGTGGCTTGGTCCCCCCGGCAACGCGTCGCTCGCTTCCGGCGCAGTACGCTGCGGTCGATCGGGATCATCTCGCTGTCGCATCTCGCCGGGTCCACCATCCCAGACTCTCCTGACGGGCACGCGTCGCCGTCCGGGCTCCACTCGCGTTCACCAGCGATCAGCCACTCCGAGATCCGCTACGGGTCCACGGCCGTAGCTCGCATCTCCCCGTCGGGTCGGCGCGAGCGGCATGATAGCCGATTCGGCCGGGGGCGCCGTCGGGGCCACCCGGACGGTGCTCCGGCCGGCCCCGCGCGGCTGGGGCTGCGGGGCGCGGGGCGCCGCTCGCGTTCACCCCGACAGCCGGTCCGCCCCGGCCGGGGCCGCCACCCGGCCGGGGCGCGCCTGCTCGGCAGCCCGCTCTGCGTTGAGCTCCAGCAGGCGGGCGAGGACTTCGTCACATACACGGTCGGGCCAGCGGTAGCGGTACGGCTTCTTGCGTTTGCCAGCCGCCTCCTCGTCGATCGCGTGGTCGAGCAGGAACTCGCAGTCGGTGGGTCTGTCAATGCATGAAGTCCGGTAATGTTCCGCGTGGTCCGTGTATGGTTGTAATTGACTGAATATAAGGCTATTACTGCTCATCCGCGCCCGCCTGCCCGCCCTCTGAAGTCCCGCAAAATCCTGCCCAACCCACTATATAATGAGGGCATGAACGATGGCACGCGGTGCACCGCCAGACCGCGGAAAACCAAGCCCCGCGGCCAGCATCCCGACAAGCGACTCTCGGCCGCGTTCGTCCGCAACGCACCGGTCGGAAGGCACTGTGACAGGGACGGACTCTACCTCGTCGTCAAGCCCACCGGCGCCCGCAGCTGGATCCAGCGCATCGCGATCCGTGGCCGGCGGCGCGACATCGGACTCGGCAGCGTCCGGCTCGTCCCGCTCGCCGAGGCCCGCGAGAAGGCCCTCGTCTACCGCAAGCTCGCCCGCGACGGCGGAGACCCGCTCGCCGACCGCCGCCGCGCCAAGCGCATCCCCCTGTTCGCCGCCGCCGCCGAACGCGTCTGGAACCAGTTGCGGCAGGGCTGGCGCCATCCAAGGCACGCCCGCGACTGTGGCGGAGCTTCGAGAACCATGTCCTCCCCCGCATCGGCCAACGGCCCGTCTCCGAGGTGACCGCCGCCGCCGTGCTGGAGATCCTCGAGCCCATCTGGCACACCAAGCCGAAGACCGCGCGGCGGCTGCGCCAGCGCATCCGCGCCGTGCTGGAGTGCGCCGTCGCGCTGGCGCATCGCGCCGATAACCCGTGTGACCGGCTCGGGCCGGTGCTCGGCCCGCACGATCTGGCCGTTCACCACTTCCGGGCGCTGCCCCACGCCGAGGTCGCGGCGGCCGTCGCGGCGGTGCACGGGTCGCGGGCGCTGCCGGCCCTCAAGCTGGCGTTCGAGTTCCTGGTGCTCACGGCCGGGCGCTCGGGCGAGGTGCGCGGGGCGCTGTGGGCCGAGATGGACACGGCCAACCGCGTGTGGACCGTCCCGGCCTCGCGGGCGAAGCGCGAGCACCGGGTCCCGCTCTCCCGGCGTGCGGTGGACATCCTCGACGCGGCGCGGACACTCGGCGGCGGCAGCCCGCTCGTGTTCCCCGGCCCGCGCGGCAGGCCCCTGTCCCACACGCCGCTCTACACCGTCTTCAAGGAGCACGGCATCGCCGCCGTGCCACATGGCTTCCGCTCCAGCTTCCGGGACTGGGCGGCCGAGAAGACCGACCACCCGCGCGAGGTCATCGAGGCGGCGCTGGCCCATGTCGTGCAGAACCAGGTCGAGGCGGCCTATGCGCGCTCGGACCTGTTCGAGCGGCGGCGGACTCTGATGAACGAACTGGGAAGCCTACTGCTGCGTCACATTATAATCTTCGGATAGATGGACTTGAGTTTACAGCGAGCATCCTTGACCTTCATCTGCCAGTCGACGCCGCGTTGCGTGCCAGTGACGTCGGTGGACCACGCCGAGACTTCGCCGTGCAGCGTCTCGAGGTCGCCGATGCGGCGCCCGTGCAGGCACTGCCGCGTCATCGAACTCAGTTCGTTCTCCGCGATGTTCAGCCAGCTCCCGTGCTTCGGCGTGTAGCAGAACTCGATCCGACGAACCAATTCCCGTGCCCGGGTCGGCTCGAACACCTCGTAGAAGGCGCCCATCGTGTGCGTGTTCAGGTTGTCGCACACCAAGGTGACCTTCGGGCATTCGGCGTAGCGCCCCTCCAACAGGTCGGCAACTTCCACCGCCCAGTCCGCCTTCGTACGCCGGTCCCGGGCCGTCGCCTGCCGCCAACTCGCCAGCGGCTCGGCGAACAGGAAGACCGAGGCCGTGCCAGCCCGTTCGTACTCGTAGTCGACGCGGCGGGGCCGTTCCGGCGTGGCCGCCAGCGGCGGGCGAGTTTCCTTGACCAGCTGCACCGGCTGCTCATCCATGCACACGACCGGGCAAGCCGGGTCGTACGGCTGCGCATAGATGTCCAAGACGCGCTCCATGTGCGCCACGAACTCGGCATCGGCCTGCGGGGGAATCACCCAGTACTCGATCTTCCGCTGGGTCATCCTGTTTTTTTTAGTGTCCTCCGGATGGTCTCGTGGCTGACCGACTCGACGATCTCCAGCTCGACGACCCGGCGCGCCAGCAGGCGCAACGACCAGTTCGCGAAGCCCTTCGGGGGTGGCCCCGTACGCAGGGCGATGACCTGCGCCTCCTGTTCGCCGTCCAGCCGCTTGGGGACCGGGGGGGACTCCCGCTTTTTTCGCGCCAGCGCCCGCTCGAATCCCTCTTGCACGCATCGCTCGCGAATGTTTTCGACGGTTTTGGTGCGGCACGAGAAGGCGTCGGCGATCTGGTGGTCGGTCCACGCCGGCCCGTCCGCATCGGCCTTCAAGAGAATCTGCGCGCGGCGCACCTTCTCGCTGCTTCCGCTGAGCTTGCGAATCGTCTCTTGACCACTACTGTCCCACACACCTTCAAATAGAGGCGGCTTGAACCTTCCAGATCTGGTAGAATGATTTGGCCCTCAAGTCATTCAAAAGACAGGAGATCCAAGCCGTGGCCCATCATAACACAGTCTTCGCGCAACTCCTCAGGTTCCTTCCGAGACATGAATTCGACGCCGAGGCGCGCGAGCACCAGTGCGGCCAGGGGCTGCGCGTCATGAGCCGCTGGGCGCAGTTCGTGGCCCTCGGCGTGGCGCAGTTGACGGGCCGACAGAGCCTGCGGGACATCGTGAGCAACCTCAGCGCCCAGGGGCGCAAGCTCTATCACCTCGGCGTGAGGACGGTGGTCAGCCGCTCGTCGCTGGCGCGGGTCAACACCGAGCAGCCGTACACCCTCTACGAAGCGTTGTTCGGACGCCTGTTGAGCCGCTGCCAGGAACGCGCGCCGAGGCACGGCTTTCGGTTCAGGAACAAGTTGTACTCCGTCGATGCGTCCACCATCGACTTGTGTCTGTCGGTCTTCCCGTGGGCGTCGTTTCGACGCACGAAGGCGGCCGTCAAGCTGCACGTCGGACTGGATCACGGCGGCCATCTGCCGACCTTCGTCAGGGTGACCGACGGCAAAACCGCCGACGTCACGGCGGCCCGCATCTGGGAGTTTCCGGCCGGCAGCGTGGTCGTGGCGGACCGCGCGTATCTGGACTTCAAGTGGTTCCATCAGTTGCAGGCGCGGGGCGTGACCTTTGTGACGCGCCTGAAGCGGGGCGTGCGGTATCGGGTCACGAAAGCGCACGCCGTCCGCCCCGGGACCGGGGTCATCAGCGACGAGACGATGGAGCTGACGAGCGCTCGGGGCCGCAAGGCATATGGTGAGCCGCTGCGACGGGTGGTCTATAAGGACCCGGAAACGAAGAATCGGTACGTATTCGTGACCAACAACACGACGTGGGTGGCGAAGACGATTGCGGACATCTACAAATCGCGATGGCAGATCGAGCTGTTTTTCAAGTGGATCAAGCAACATCTGAAGGTGAAGCGGTTCGTGGGCCGGTCGAAGAACGCGGTCTTGACGCAGTTGTGGGTGGCGATGTGCATGTACCTGCTGTTGGCGTATCTCAAGTTCCTCATGCGAGTGAGTTGGAGCCTTTACAAGATGCTGCAGGTGCTCCAGCTCAACCTGTTTGAACGTCGGCCACTCCTGGATCTTCTCACGACGCCGTCGCCACCGGGTTCTGACCCTCCCGACCCCCAGTTGTCGCTGACGTGGGCCTAAAACCGCCAAAAATGTGGGACACTAGTGGCGGCAGCCCAATGCACGGCGACAGCTCCGAGCCCCGCACAGCGCGTCTGAAGGCAACCCCCCGGGAGAGGCATCGATGCTCGACACCCACGCCGTCGCCCGGTCGCTGACCGAAGCCGACTTCACGCCGGCCCAGGCCGACGCCATCACCAGCGCCGTCCTGCAGGCCACGGAGAAGGGGGACCACGTCACGGCCGACCAGTTCAGGGCCGGCATCGCCGAGCTCCGGACCGAGATCGCCGCGCACCGAGCTGAAGTTGCGGGCCAGTTCTCGGAGATGGCAGGGCAAGTAGCCGAACAGCGCGCGGAGATCGCGGAGTTGCGCGCCGAGCAACGCACCGACATTGCAACCGTGCGCACCGAGATCGCGAACCTCGACACGCGGCTCTCGACGCAGATCGCCGAGGTGCGGACCGAGATCGCCGACTTGCGCGCCGAGCAGCGGACGGACATCGCCGGCGTGCGCACCGAGATCGCGAACCTCGAGACCCGCCTCATCAAGTGGATGGTCGGCACCGTCATCACGACAGCGGCCCTCACCTTCGCGATCCTGCGGTTCATCACGCCGTAACCCGGCAGGGTCGACGAGCACGCCATCAACGCCTCCGAGCACGACGTCGCCAGCGAGCGCGAGCCATGTCCAGCAGCACGGCCAGGTGCGCGACCGCCAGGAAGCCGACCACCAGCACGACCGCCAGGACCATCTCGCACGCCTCGCTGCCCGCATCCATGGAGTTGACCCGTCTCCCCGGCCGACGCCGTTGACGCCGCCCGGCCCGCGTCCCGATTCGCGTCGATGTCCTCAGCAGTCCACCACCGCGGGATCGAACTTCTCCTCAGGCACCCAGCCGCCTCCGCGGGTCCGGAACCCCCAGGCGCGGCAGCGCGGCCCCGTCAGGACCAGCGTCCACGTCCAGCCCGGGCGGCACGCCACCACCCGGTGGCAGTGCAGCGCTTCGCGCGACGCCATCGACAGGACCCCCCGCCGGACACGCTCCGCTGCGGCGGAATCGCCGTCCGGCCAGACCTCCTCGACGTAGCCGCCCCACAGCACCAGCGACACGAACGGCCACGGATGGTCGTGCGCGCAGGCGGACTGGTCTGGCGCCATGAACCGGTGGAGGTAGACCGAGAAGAACCTCCCGCGCCACAGGCGCCATCGCCGGAGGTACACCCGCCCGTCCGCGCGAGTGATCACCTCGGAGCGCGGCGGCTTCCGCCGTCCGCTCACAGATACCCCTGCTCGACGACCCTCACCCGGCTCCACGGACCCAGCATCATGCGGCCCGTCCCGCCGGTGATCCCGGCCAGCGACAAGCCGCCGGCGAGACCGGCGTGGTTCCACGCCGACCGAAACCGGCCGACGCCCTCGACCACGCGGCCGGCGTCCTGCCGGTGCCACCGCACGCTCTCGTAGGCGACGTAGCCCGCGGCCGCCACGAGGACCACGCCGGCCACCGTGCGCCACACCGAGCGCCGCCCCACCGACAGCCGGTCGATGGACTGCGGCGACAACGGCTCGAAGCGCCGCTGCCAGTCCGTCGCCCAATCGACGAGAGCCTGGTCCTCGATCATCGGCACCGCGGGGCCGAGCTCCTGCAGCCGCGGGGCGCGGCGCACGTCCTCGAGGGTCACCGCGGCCGCGGCCTCCCCGGCGCCCGCCGTCAACAACAGCAGGCCCGCCCCGGCCGACGCCGCCCCGAGCCGCACGCCCCGCCGCGCCTCGATCCACGCGCGAACGCGCTCCCGCCATGCCGGCGAAGACGGCCGCGCCCCCGCCTCCGCGTCCCGAGCCGCACGCACACGGATGACCGCCATCCACCACAACACCAACCAGCCCCACACGAAGGTCGCCACCAGGGCCGCACCCACCGGACTGCTGCCGCACACCCCAACAAGGTCCATCCTCCGCCCCTTCTCCCGTTTCCCGATTCCCGTCACCCGGACCGTCACGATCCCCCTCTATGCCGCCCACCGCGAAGCCGCCTCACCATCGGCTCGAACCCCAAGTCGATGGCGTCCCGCAACAACCGCGCCCGAGGGACGCGGAACTCCTCGCTCAACCGGTCCAGCTCCTCGTGCTGCAGCCGCGTCAGCCGCACCGACACCTGGTAGGGGTACCGGCCCCGGAAATCCCGCTCACCCGCAGATCCCGCGGGTGTCCGCCCGGGCCTCCCGGTAGCGTTCGGCGACCGCCGCCTCGAAGAGCCCCCGCGCCCGCTCACGCTCCGCCTCCGTCTCCGCCGCAACCGCCAGGTCCGCCAGCGGCTGTATCTCCGCCACGAACGCCAACTGCTCCCCCTGACGCTCCCATCCGCGCTCCTTCCACCAGCTGGTCAGCGAGTCCGAGTCCCCGAACACCGTGCCCGCCGGCCCCCCGCACTCGAACCACGGGCCCACCAGCACGCGGGACTCGCTGCTCCTGGCCGACCCGAAGTCGCCGCCGACGTCGCCGTGACCCGTCTCGAGAGCCAGGACACGGTCCACGCCGTCGACGTGCGGCCGATTGAACGTGTCCGCAAGCCGCCATCCGAACGCCACGACCTCCGCGTCCTTGCCCACCGACCAGGACCTGGTGTTCCCCCGCGACTCCTCCACCCGGATCAGCCGTTCCGCGTCGGCGAGGCGCTGTCGGCGGGCGTCGCTCGACGCGAAGGCCTCGCCGCAGCCGGTGGCGCCCTCGGGATGATCGGCGCACGGGCGCATCGCCCGGTAGTCGGCCTGCGAGCGGTCCTCGTCGAGACCCGGGCGTCCGACCACGGGCGCGTGGTCCACCGACACCTGCACCCCGAACCGCGCATCGGCCGCGCCGAAGGTCCCGGCGCCGGCGACCGCCACCGATGCGGCGAAGGAGTCCTCCTGCGCCGGGCACACCGCCGCGACTCTGCCCCGGAAGGGCTCCGCCCAGACGCCGGCGAGGAACCGCGACACGGACGGCACGACACCGGGCAGGGCCGGGTTCCGGATGAGCCCCTGACGGAGGAGGCAATGGCCGCTGCCGTCCTGCCCCATGACCACCGCGCCGGCCCCGTCCGACCCGAACGGCCCGCCCATCTCCGGCGGCAGGCCCTCCCAGAACACCCGCGCCCAGGGGACGTTCTCCGGGCCGCGGATCCGCGCCCAGTACCGCTCGCGCCGCGACTGCTCCTGCCGGAGGTTACCGCTCGCGTCGAAGCCCCGGAGGTCGCACGATGGGTCCCTGAGTCCGTTCTCGGCGAGGTCGCAGCTCGGGTCGTAGACGTCCACCGTCTCCACGACGACCCGCTCCCTCACTTCCCACGCGTTCAGCTCGAGACACGCCAGGTTGTGGCGGACGGCCACGACGCCCGCGCCGTCCTGGTAGTCGGTGCCGTCCCCGACGTCGCCGACTCCGCCTCCTGGAGAATCGTCGACCCCGCCGTTCCCGGTCTCCGGACCCTGGCCGGGGTTGCCACCCTCACCGGAGTCGTCGTCCACCAGATCCCGCCACTCGCAATAGAGCGGATCGACCTCGCAGACGTCGCAGTCAGGCGCCCCGGGACGCAGGTCGCAGTCCGCCGGCAACACCGGCTCCGTCCGGTGGCCGTCGAAGCGAGGGTGGTCCGGATGGTCCACGCCGACCGGCGGTTGACCGCCATCGTCCTCTTCGCCGTCGTCCTCCTCGCCGTCCTCCTCCTCGTCGTCATCCTCCTCGCCGCCCTGTCCGCGCGGGCGGTACCGCGCCTGCTCCCGCAACCGGCCGGCGTCGTGGATCCAGTGCTCGCCGGTCGGACTCCCCGCCATGCAACCGCCCAGGAGCCGCCCCGCCGTCACCAGCCGATTCACGAGAAGACCGTCCTCGGGGCAGCTCGCGCCCGGAGAGCCCGCCGCCAAGCCGTCCCGCTCGCCGCCGGCGGCGCCGTCCGGCTCCGCCTCCTCGTCGGCGTCCGGGCCCGCACCTTCCACTTCCCAGATCTCCGCCCGCCAGCGCGCCTCCTCGCGGTCATACCGGCTGCGTCGAGTCCAGCGCCGCGTATCGGTCCGCCCGCCCCAGAACGTCTCCACGAGCCGATCGAAGTCGGCGGGAGCCTGAGCACGGCCGTAGTCCAGCTCACCGATCCGGATCGCGCCCCCCACCGCTTCCGCCCGCCACGCCGGCTCCGGACCGGGCACCGGGGTCGACGCCGAACAGTAGAGAAGCGGCGAGCCGCCCTGCGTGCGCAGGCGGTAGTCCCAGTACTGCGCCCCGGGCTGGAAGTTGCCGACGTTCGTGACGCTCCCGCCAGGCGGCGGCACCGAATGACCGGTCGCCGTCCGCGGATCGACGAAACAGTTCACGCGGCCCGTGACCGCACTGCTCCAGTCCCCGTCGCAGACCACGCCCGACTGCTGCGCCCGTGCCACCTCCTCCGACTCTCCCCACACAAGCGCTACGGCCGCGGCGAGGACCGCCGCCGCCCCCGCCCCCCGAAACGTCCCTGCGAGACTCATGACCACCCCTCCTGTCGCCGCCCCTTCACCTCGCCGGCACCACCGCCGGCACCGGCAGGTTCAAGGTCTGTGCCGTCGGCACGTCGTGCGCCTGCGCCTGGACGCGACCTTGGTCGAGCTCGCGGCCGGCAACTCGATCGTGCGGGCCGTCGATCTCCGCCCGCCGGACCGAGGCATGGGCCTCGTCGATCCGCGCCTGCGCCGCCGGGGACGGCCGGTCGCGGCCGTCCAGCCGCCTCGCCACCAAATCGGCAACCGCCCGGGCGTGCCCTGAACCCTCCGCCACGGCCTTCTCCGACACCTGGTCCACCGCCAGCTCGCTCAACGCCTTCGGCGGCTGGTAGTCGAGCCCCTGCTCGCGGGCGACCCTCGACGCGACCATGCCGACCGCGGCCAGGCCGTCCCCCCGATCGACCCGCGCCCCGTCAGTCCGCGACGAGACCAGCGCCGAGGCGGCCGCGATCATCAGGACCGAGCCGGCGTCCGGCCCCTTCAGCGCCTCGCGGTCGACCGCCACCCGCCGCTTGCTCGGCTCCACGACGATCCGGCCGTCCCCCTGGTCCGAGACGGCCAGCTCGTGGCCGGACTGCTCGAGCAGGTGCGCGAACACCTCGCGCGTCTTCGGCTCGACGCCCGCCTTCGCCCGGAAGATCACCCGGCCGCCGTCGGCGTCCGGGACGTCCACCCGCGTGAAGAGCTCCGAGAACGACTTCCTCTCCGTCCTCGGCGCGCTCGGCTGCGCCCACAGCCGCTCGCCGTTCCTGACCCGCCCGACGTCGTCGTGGGCCTCCGCGTCCCGGCCCGCCCGGGCGCGGGCCGCCTCGGCCTGACGGTCGCCGAACTCGCACCGCTCGTGGTTCTTGCGCCGGTCCCAACCGGCGTGGACCTCCCGCAGCTCCTTCGCCACGCCAGACGACACGCCGTCCCGCCAGGCGCCGACGCGCTCCTCGCGGGCCGCCTTCTCCCCGGGGGCGCCGCCCGACTCCCGCCGGTCGTGCCGCTCGAACACCTCCACCGCCAGCTGGCTCAGACGCCGGTTGTCGCCCGCGCGAGGCGTCCAGGCCTTCCCCTCCGCGAGCGACGCCGCGCACTGCCGCGACACCGCCACGGCGACGAGGGCCGGGTCCACCCGCGCTGCCACCACGCCCGCCGCGAGCCACTTCGAGCGGCCGATGACCGCCCCCACGCGCTTCAGCCGCGTGACGTCCCCCCGGGCCGCCCAGGTCACGAGCCTGCGCGACACCGGCGCCATCAGCCGCCCGGGCAGGCCGTCCGCCAACTGCCGCACCCGGTTGAACCCCTCGGCCCGCCGGCCCGCGAGACTGCGGACCGCGCCCCGGCCCGAGCCCTCGACGACCCGCCCCGCCGCCGCGGACTGCCTCAGCGCCACCGGGTCGGCCTTCCGCGCGGCGGCCACCGCCGCCCGGCCCCGCTCCGACAACGCGAGGCCCTCCAGGCCGGGACCCGGCTTCCAGCCCTCCGGCGGCGCCTTCTCCACGCGGCCGCCCCGGGCCGCGGCGATCTCCGCCGAGCACGCCGCTCCCCAGGTCTGCGACACTCGCGCCGCCGACTCCGCCGCCGGGCCCGCCGCCAACGTCCGCCGCCCACGCTCCCAGACCTCCTCCTTCGCCGCCGCCCGGTCCGGGAACTCGGAGCACTCCCGCCGATGCGCGTGAAGCATGTCGACGGCGAGCACCGCGGTCTTCGTCCGGACCGGCTCCGCCGCCCGCCCGGTCACCGCGTCGACGACCTGAGGAGAGCCGTCCCCGCGCTTCCGCGCCATCGCGTCGGCCGCGGCCGCCACCAGGAGCGGGTCCGCGCCCACCGTGCGCAGGCCGGCCTGCGCGCGCGTCGAGCCCTCGATGCGCTCACCCATCCGCGCCAGCGCGTCCTCGCCGCGCGCCGCGGCGACCTGCAGGCCGAGCCGGTAGGCGACGCCGGCAGCGAACGCGCGAGGCCCGCCCTCCATGTCCGCCCGCGCCTCGCGCGCACGTTCGGCGTCGCGGGACTCGGGCCCGAGGTCCTGTTCGCCCTCGGGAACGGATTCACGCGCCGCGCCCGTGGGGCCGGCCCGCGACGCCTCGCGCGCCGGCGACTGGCGCTTCGGCTGTTCCTTGAGGTCCTGCTTCGCGCCGGCCGCGTCAACGACCACCGCCCGCTCCGTCTCCCGGAACTCCCGCCTCGCCGCATCGCACTCCGCCAGCGCCCTGGCCGCGGGCGTGCGCAGGCTCGCGTCGAGCGCCTTCTCGAGCCTCTCCAGGTACTTCGAGCCGGCCTCCTCGAGGTACTCGTGCACGGCCTGTTTCAGGACCGCTCCGGGTGCTCGGGGTTCTGCACGAGCCGCTCGGCGAGCGACCTCCGGTACCGACCCGGCTCCGGCGGCCGATCCGCCTTGCCCTTCTCGCCGCCTGCCGCGGCCGCCATTCCGGCCACCTGCGGCGCGGCCGCGCGGCCCGTTCCCCCGGCAGACACGGATGCGGCCGCACCCCGCTCCGCCGCGGCGCCGCGCCTCTCCGCGAACGGGTCGTACTCCGGCGACTTCAGCGCCGCGATGTCCTCCCGCAGCCAGGCGCGGTCCTTGCCCGGGTCGGCCTGAGCGAACTCCTCGAGCGCCCCCGCCACCGACTTCGCCTGGAGCCGCCACTCACGACCGACCTCCGCCTCCTTCTGCTCGAGCCCGTTGGCGATCGTCCACCAGTCCGGAGGCGGCTTCTCGTTCTCACGCCGCGCCCGCGCCTCCGCCACGCCCGAACGGAGCGCGTCCACCTTCGCGCCGCGCGCGGCCTCGGAGAGCTCCGCGAGATACTCGCCGACGGCCTTCCGTTCGGCGCGCTCGTCGCCCCCCGCCTCCGTCAGGCGACCGACGAGGTCCTCGCCGTCGAACGCCGCGGCGGACCGTCCCGCGCCCGCTCTCTCTTGAGCCATCACAGCCCCGCCAGCACCCTCTGGATGAGACCGGCGAACGTGCCGCTCATGACCCCGCCCATGACGCCGCCCACGAGCGCCCACCACCACACGCCACGGCCGAGCGTCCCCGCGTTCTCCACCCAGCCCTCGGCCGCCGTCGACGCCGCCTGCACCTCGACCTTCGCGGCGCCGACCCTGGAAGCCAGGTTCTCCGTCGCCCGCTGGACCTCGTCAAGACGCGCGATCAACTTCCGGCTGCTCGCCTCCACCCGGTCGAGCACCGCCTGCGCCATCAGCGCCGACGTGACCACGCCCTGGGCCCGCTCGTCGAAGCCGCTCAGATGCGCGCCTACGCGCGACGACGTCGCCGCCGCCATCCGATGCACGAGGGCGAGCACGTCCTTCAGCCCGTCGCGCAGCTCGCCCGCGGCCACCTCCGCCCGGTCCCGCGCGGAGACCTCCGCGATCGCCGCGAGCATCTTGCCGACGTCGACGCCCGCCCGCGCGAGTTCCCGGATGACCAGCGCTGCGTTCTCCCGGACCGACATCCCGCCCGGCGCCGAGAAGAGCGCACCGACTGCTTCCGCCGCCAGCAGCGCTCGGTCCGGGGCGAGCCCGCCCTCCCCGGACTCCAAGTCGCGCAGCAGCTCGATCAGCTCGCCCGAGTCGTCCGACGCCGACGTCGCCTGCTCCGACAGAATCCGCCCCCACCGGTCCGGCCTCCCCGGCTGCCCCGAGTCGCCCGAGCCCTGCTCGGCCTGCGCGTTCCCGGCGGGCGGTGCACCCTGGCCCTGTGCGCTCTCGGAAGACGGCGCACCCTGGCCCTGACCGTTCTCCCCTGGGGGCGTACCTTCTCCCTCTCCGTCCCCCTTCGTGCCGGAGATCCAGTCCTCGTCCTTGGCGGGAACCCGGGCGCCCACCTCCAAGCCAGGCACGCCTGTCGCGGCCTGCTCCGCATCCACCGCGTCCGTGGCCATCGCACCTCTCCTTCACGCCGGCCCGGCGCCCCGGAACAGGGCAGGAGTCTCCATTCAAGCCTCCGCCTGTTCGGCGGGGGCCTCCTCCCGGCCCCGCTCGGACGCCTCCAGCTCGCAGACCTTCGAGTGCGCCAGGTCGGCCACCTTCGCCACCGTCAGCAGGTCGTTCCGTCCGAAGCTGTGCGTCGACCGCCACCGGTCGCCGTCCTGGTAGAGCCGCGTCAGCTGCACCGTGTGCCACCGCCCGCCGTCCTTGTCCTGGTTGGCCCAGATCGCCGCCTTGATGCGGCCGAGCCGGACCTCCGCCGTGGGCTTGTTCCCGCTCATCTTCGACCTCGCCTTCCGCGGCGTCGCCGGTCCGCCCTCGATGTCCACCAGCACGACCAGGCGCCAGTCCTGCGGCAGGTGCGCCGGCTTCAGGCCGCAGCGGCCCTTCGGTTGCTGGACCGACAGCCGCAACGGCCGCCGCGTCCGCCGGCTTCACGCGTGCTCCCCGCCCCCGACCGCCCCGTCTCCGTTTCCTGCGCCAGCCGCCCGCTGCGGGCGGACCACGGGTATCGCGGCCAGCCCGCGGCTGCCGTTGCCCCTTGTCCGGCGGCGGCGCACACGCCACAGCTTCCCGCCCGACGAGGCGCCCAGCGCCAACAGGAGGGAAGCCACCGTCACCGCCTCCCGAGGGCCCGCCTTCACCCCGTGCAGGCCTTCGACGGGACGCCACGCCGGCGCGTCCGTGCCCAGCTCCGCCGCCCGAGGCGAACGCCAGGCCTCCCGCAGCCGCCACCGACGGCCACCGGCGTCGTAGCCGTCCACGTACATCACTTCGCGCACGCCCCGGGCGCCGCCCACCCTGGCCTGCCGCACCACCATCGAGAACGCCTGCGCCACGTTCCCGCACGTCACGTCCCACGGCAGCCCGTCTCCCGCCTGCATCGCGCAGTTCGCCATCCGCGACAACGCGCCCTCGCACGTGTTCGCATGGATCGTCGTCATCGAGCCGCCGTGCCCGGTGTTCAGCGCCTGCAAGACGTCCCCCGCCTCCGCCCCGCGGACCTCGCCGATCACGATGTGGTCGGGACGGTGCCGAAGGGTGTGCCTGACCAGGTCCCGGACGGCCACCCCGCCTCCCGACGCACCGCGCGCCTCCAGACGGACGCAGTTCGGGTGGTTGCAGCGGATCTCCATCGTGTCCTCGATGACGACGATGCGGTCCTCCCGCGGGAGCAGGCCCACGACGGCGTTCAGCAGCGTCGTCTTCCCGCTGCCCGTCCCCCCGGCGATCAGGATGTTCCCGTCCGACGACGCCACCCGCGCCATCGCCTCGAGCACCGACCGCGGCAGCGAACCCATCCGCACCAGGTCGTCCGCCGTCAGGAACTTCCTGCCGAACCGCCGGATCGTGATCGCCACCTGAGGCGTCGCCGGCGGATAGGCGACCGCCACCCGGGAGCCGTCCTCGAGGCGCGCGTCCACGATCGGCGACTCCCGCAGCAGGTCGAACCCCAACGGCCGCGTGATCTGCATCGCCGCCGACCGGAGCGCCGCCGCCGTCAACGTCTCCGACACCCCCTCGACCCGCGACAGCCTGCCGGCGCGCTCCACATAGAGCGAGCCCGGCCCGTTGATCATGATCTCCGTCACCGAGTCGTCCGCGACCAACGGACCGAGCTCCGGCAGGAAGTCGACCAGATCCTCGAGCGACAGTTGCCGTTCCATCAGACCTTCCCTCCGTCAGAGCCTCCCCGCCTCCCGCGCCCGCCAGTAGGTCAGGTCCTCGTCGACGTAGTCGGGCTTCAGATAGACCCGGGTCGCGTCGTGGACCTCCTTCCCGTCGAAGATCTGCGCGATCCCCGAGTAGTTCTCCAGCACCGTGAACTCGCGCGCGCTGAAGAGCGCCTCCTTCCGGTCCTGGAACGACTTGGTGATCCCGGCCGACGTCCCCGACCCGCCGATCCTCCCCGACAGGAAGCTGGCTCCGGACCGGCCCGTGTTCTCCGACACCGACCAGCTCTCGCGCGTCCGCGACACCTGGCCGCACAGCCTGCTCGCAATCTCCGCCGACTGGTCGTCCGCCTGAGCCAAGTAGACGCGGCTCCGAAGCGTCTGAAGCAGCGTCCGCCACACTTCGCCGCTGCCCAGCACGGAGCGCAGGCTCGACAGCGACTGCGTGGCCACGATCGGGATGCAGCGCGACTGCCGCGTCAACGAGAACGCCTTCTCGTCGCCACCCGCGTCGGCGCCCCCCGCGCTGACGAACGCCTGGTACTCGTCGCAGATGAACACCGCCGGACGCGGCTCCCAGCCGGGCCGCTTCGCCATCCTCTCCGGGCGCAGGAGCAGAGTGCCGAGCCACGCCTGCTTCAGCATCACGCCGATCGTCCGCCCGAGATCCGGGTTCTTCCCCGCCGGCAGGTTCAGCGCGACCACCTTGCCCAGCTCTATCAACCGATCCAGGGAGTCCAGCGGCTTCACGCGCGCGGCCGCTCTCGCCCCGGCACCCGAGCCGACCTGTATCCCCTTCTTCCGCGTCGGGTCCGGGCACGGCGGGCAGAACTTCGCCTTCACGTCCGGCAGGTCGAACATCCCCAGGAACACCGACAGCCCCGTCGCCACGTTCGTGCGCGTCTGCTCCGCCAGCTGCTTCCAGTCCTTCTCCAGCCACAGCTCGACCGACTCGAGCTCGCCGCGCTGGATCCACTCCATGTGTCCGTACTCTT
Organism: Vicinamibacterales bacterium; assembly: GCA_965215105.1. GTDB lineage: Bacteria > Acidobacteriota > Vicinamibacteria > Vicinamibacterales > UBA8438 > JAJEEA01. The sequence goes on along the minus strand of OZ244051.1, from coordinate 775,793 downwards.
CCTCCGTGTGCCCGGGCTCCGCGTCGCTGTACCCGACGGAATAGACCTCCGGCTCGATCCCGAGGTGGTGCCGGCAGTCCGCGACCGCGCGTTCGACCTTGTCGTCGCGGCCGGCGGGGATTCGCGCCGCCATCCGGCCCTTGCTCGCCGGCTCCCACTCCCAGCTCGCGAGCTTCTTCGAGTGGGCCTCGTACAGCTCGCCATCCACGCACACGTCGACCATGTCCGGACTCGCCCACCGCTCGTCGAGGCGCTTCTTCATCGCCGCAATGTCCTCGGTGAGCTTCTCGTCCTGCAGCACGTAGTGGTACAGGTCCACCATCGTCACCCACGACGGATACTCCAGCCGCTTCAGGACGATTACCCACTGCGCGAAGTTCGTATACGCCTGCTGCCAGAACGGCTCCTTCCCCTTCCCGGCGATCTGGTTGATGAGCGAGGCTATCGTGCCGGCCATCGACTTGGGGTCCAGCCAGGGCGCCGCGAGCGGGTTCCACGCGTAGCCGTCCGGCTCCATGTTCAGCTCGACGTAGTCGTCCGACCGCTTGCAGGCGTCCAGCATCTTCTTCACGTCGAAGCAGAAGTCGCCCTTGACCTCCAGGCAGAGCGCCGCCGCCCGCTTCTCCCTGTCGCGGGCCTGCCAGGTCAGGAGCTGACGCACGAAGGGGCGCATGCAGCCGGCCGTCTTCCCCGTGCCGACCGCCCCCAGGATCAGCAGCCCCGTGAACAGGCCCTTCTCCGGTATCACCAGCCAGCGGGGGTCCCGGACCTCCTCGAACCGCGTCCGGTGATGCTGCTCCCCGATGACGAGCGACGGCGCGGGGTCGTCCGGGGACTGCGGCCAGGCCGGCAGCTGCCCGCGTCCGAAGACCTCGGAGACGTGCGACTCGAACCACACCCGCTTCACCGACTCCGCGACGAGCGCGAGTATCAGCACGATGACGCCCGGACTCACGAGAGACCACGCGCGGAGCGCCGGGTACCACATCGGCGACTGAAGCCGCACGAGGTTCACCGCCGGATCCTCCGCCGGCCACGGGAAGTACCACCACCACGCCAGCGTGACCGCGACAGCGGCGTTCACCTTCCAGGTCAGGACCCGCCCCGGATGCGCCGTCATGCCGGCACCTCCTCCAGCACGAGCTCCTCCGTCTTCGCCACCCCGCGGCCCACTTCCGCCCGCGCCTCCTCGATCGCCGCCGCCAGCTCGCGGCGCCGGCGGGCGACGCCCTCCGGCCCGCCGTGCGCCTCGAGCACCGCGGGGGCGGTCGCCGCGAGCACATAGTCGAGCTGCGTATCGAACCAGATGCCCCGGACCGCGCGGTGGCTCTCGCCGGACGCCTCCCAGCCGCTCATCACGTCCGCCACCGGCACCGACAGAGTCTCGGCGCTGCGCGCCACGACGACCGTCGTCTGCACGCCCACCTGGCCCAGGGCCTGCCACAGCGGGGCGTAGCTCCGGCCCCACTTCCGGAGCCCCTTGCTCTCGTCCCTCTCCTCGACCACCAGCGGGCACACGAAGAAACAGAGGTTGCCGTCGGCGGCGTGCGGCGAGCGGTCGGGGAAGTAGCTCGGCCGTTCCTTCCCTCGCGTCCCGTAACGCGTCTGCGGAAGCGCCGCCCGGTCGATCCCGAGCGCGTCGCACCACGCCACCGACGCCTCCACCGAACCCAGCCACGGATACCACCAGCGAGCGAGCACGGCGCCGACGCTCACCAGCCGGCGCTTGATCTCCACCAGCGCCGCCTTCTTCTCCGCCGAGTAGCGCCAGCGACTGTTTTCCATTCCGAGCTCCCGGTAGACCTTCCGGCCGACGAACTGATGCACCTGAACGCTCCGCCTGCCCTCGCGCTCCAGCGCGAACGTGGTGAACCCCGCGCCCAGCTTGTCGCGAAGGCCATTGATCCATCTGGAAACCGCCATGGGCGATGCCGCCAACTTGCGGGCCCGGCACCACGCAGCCACCTGGCCTGCCAGACACAACCCCCCGTTCCGGCCGACGAGCACGGCGAACTCCGCCTCCGCCTGGTCGAGCCCGAACTTCTCCCGGAGCCCCCGAGCCAGCTCCTCCGACCGCGCCTGCGCCTCGCCCCCCGTCACCGCACCACCTCGCTGGCCTCCAGGAAGCTGATCACGAGCCCGATCGGGTTGTCGAAGATCCGTGCACGATCCACCGCCGTGAAAGAGAACTGCAACCCCAGGGTCACGCCGGCGCGAGCAGTCTCCCGTCCCGCCACGTAGGTCACGCGGTCGAACCGCACCTCCGCGCCGTAGGGCGGCTCGAGGCCCGGAACCACCCGAATCGCCACCTCCTCCACCCGCACCTCGTCCCTCAGCCGCCCGGACAGATAGCCGGTCACCTCGTCGGAATGCTCCACGACAAGGGCGTCGGCCACCGACTGCGACACGAAGTGGAACGACCGGCCCCAGCGCTCCTCCACGACCGCCGCCCGCCGCTCGTACTGGTCGACCACGAAGCGCCGGATGAAGAACAGCGTCTCCGGCGACGTCGGCGCCACCGCCTCCGGCAGGTAGTCCACCACCTCGGCGCGCCCCACCTCGTCGACCCGCACCACGAGCGGCGGCGGCTCGGGCTGGAGCGCGTCGGCGCAGTGCCCCGCTCCCGATGCCGTGAGCCCCAACGCCAGCACCGCCACCACCGCGCGGTACTGGCGCGAACGATGCATCTCCTCGCCCCAGATGTCCGCGAACTCCCGCGCACCGGCCATCCCTCAGACCCCCGCCCTCGTGAAGCGCTTCGCCGCCATCGCGCCCGCCCTCAACGCCACGCTCTTGCCGGCCGTCATCGCCGCCAGCGCCAAGCCCGCCATCCCCGAGGTCGGCGCGCCCATGCCCGAGACCAGCGCCGCCGTGAACTCGCCCACCTTCAGCGACATGAAGAGGCAGCACACCATGATCGGGAACCACTGCAATATCGGCAGAATCAATCCTGTCCAGAGTCCCGCGATCATCTCGGTCACGCCGCCCTCCGGCGGAACCGTATTGACGCCATCGATCAACCCCGTCAGCGCCACGACCGGGCCCATGGCCAACTGGCCGATCAGGACCATCATCATTCCCCCCACGAAGACCTGCAGCGAGTACTGAAGGACGGCCTTGAACCACGACCAGAACAGAAAGGCGAGCTGCTCGACCAGGAGAAAGGGCACGAACACGGGGCCGGCCAGAGTCATCATCCCGACCGCCACGTCCGCCCACAGCGTCTGCACATAGACGAGGAGCAGGGCGACCAGGATGATGCCGAGGCCGAGGAGGGCAAAAATCCCTATCACGACGACATACAGGACCAAGAGCCTCAGCAACTCCATGAGGGCGCCGAAGATACTCAAGGTCCATCCTTCATCGCTGCCGGCGTCACCAAAGACCAAGATCTGCAACACCTTGCCCAACAGGTCGCCGACCGCGGTCAGGACCGTGCCGAACGCGGTCGACCACGGCCCCGTCGGCCCGTTGAGCGCCTCCGCCATGTTGCGTCCCTGATTCGTCACCATGGCCACGAACGTCTGATTCCCGAACAGCTCGTAGTCCGTGTAGAAGCCGTCCAGGATCATCCTCGGGACCGCGATCCAGAAGACGAACTTGACGAAGTCACCCATCTCGAAGCGCCCGCCGAGCGCGATCTGAATCGCCTGCCAGGCGACCATGATCAACGCCATCGCCCCCCACAGCGAGACGCCGAGGTTGAAGAAGAAGTCGCGCACGGTCACGCCCGGCGAGACAAGCTCATCCTGCAACCTCTGCAAGGCATCCTCGATCTGAGTCGATCCCGGCTCCGTCGGCCCGCCGGGCGCCGGCGGCTGCCCAAAGGCCGGCGCGCCGCCCAAGAGGACGACCAGGCTCAGCGCAGCCACCGCGACGAAACGCCGAGTGCCAGCCGCAGCCACGTCAGTCCTCGTCATCCGACGCCCCGAAAGGCGCCGGCGTGCCGGTCACGGTGAAGTCCAGCTCCGCAATGCGCTGGAGGCTGCGGGTCATCTCCGACCGGCGCCGCGCGGCCGCCCACAGCTTGCGGTCCCGCTCCTCGATCGCGGCCTTGAACCGCGCCGACGCGACCTCCAGCTTGCCCGCCGCCGTCGACGCCAGCCCCGCCACGACCATCGTCTGCCCGCTGCTCTGCTCGGCGTCGCTGGCCGTCTCGGCCGAGCTCACCTCGACCGCCTCCTCCACCACCTCGTCCAGCGCCTCGAGCACGCCCTCGTCGGGGCCCAGGGCCTGCGCGCCCTCGGCCGCGGCCGAGCCCAGCAGCGCCGCCGCCGCCAGCCGGCTCTCCAGCGAGCGCGCATACCGCATCCCGTGGATCACCGACTCCGCCTCGACCGCGCTCCGAAACGCCGCCAGCGTGTCGGCGTCGACCACGTCGAGGCTCTCCAGCGCACCCATCGGCGTCCCGATGCCGCCCGTCCACGACAGCGGACCGCTCTCGATGAAGCTGTTCCAGCCCGCCAGCGAGCTGAAGTCGTACGCCTGCCAGCCGTCGCCTCCCGCGAGCTGCGCCGCCGTCCTGTATTCGCCGAGCCCCTCGGAGACGAGCGCCGTGCTCTGCGGCGCCAGCTCCCACACCTCCGGCACCTCCAGGAACTGCCGGTAGAGCCCGCGCCAATCAGACAGGCTCCGGATTCCACTCACGATCCCCCCGGGGTCGAGCAGGCCCCGGAACTCCGCCGTCGCGTTCGCCGTCATCTCCTCCGCGGTCTGGACGATCCGCCGCAGGTTTTCGAGAACCGAGACCATCTGGACGAGCATCCCCGCCCAGCCCGCATCGCTCCGCGCCGGCACCGTGAGGCAAAGCACACACACGAGCCCGGCCGCGACCGCGCCGCGCAACAGCCGGGAACGCTTCCGCCTCCGACACGCCTCGACGTCCCGCTCGTTCACACTCATCGCTCACCTCCTCCAGCGGGGACGATCCGTCACCAGCCGGCCAGGGGGCCGCCCGCGAACGCCGGGCTCGACACGTCGGCGTCGAAGAGCGGCTCGATGCCCTCCAGGCTCTCGATCGCGGCCTGCCGACGCAGCGCCTCCCGAAGCAGCCGCGCCTCCTCGTCCCGCCGAGCGATGTCGAGCTCCGCCGCCTCGATCTCCGCTTCCGCCGCCGCGAACGCCGCCATCGCCTGCAACCCCGTCACCATCAGCGACCGCAGCTGCGCCATCGACGGACACGTCCCCTCCGATCCCTCGCCGCCGTCCGCCGAGCAGTCCGCCGACGAGAGCGCATCCAGGGCGTCGAGCAGCTGCGCCCGGCCGCCTTCGGTCTCGTCCACTCCGTCGGGGCACCGCATGGCGCTCGAGTCCGGCCCCGGGGCCGTCTCGCACCCGTGCCAGTTGGCGATCTTCACGGCCGCTCCGTCCACCAGCTGCCGCGCGTACTCGCTCTCCGACCGCAGCCGGTCGTGCTCCGCCTCGGCCAGCGCCTGGCGCAGCCCGAACGCCTCCGCGGCCTCCGCGGGCACACCGTCACCGGCCATGTCCGCGCTCAGCTCGGGCAGGTCGTCCGGCACGCACACGCGGTCCTCCGCCGGCCCCGTCCGGGGCAGCTCGCCCCCGGGGCACGCCCCGATCTCGGTGTCCTCGGGATGCTCGACGTCGCCGGCGTTGAACGCCGACCAGTCGCCGCCCCGGAGAGCCGACCTCACTTCCCCCGCGAAGTCGTCCACCGGCTCGATCAAGCCCCGCGCGTGGCTGAGCGCCTCGTCGCGGAGCCGCATCATGCTGTCCCGCACCGCGACCATCTGCGACACCACCGACGCCATCTGCCCCACCACGATCCAGGAGGCGGGGTCCAAGCCAAGGAACGCCTGGGCCGGCCGGCGAGCGCCGAACAGCACCACCGCCAGCATCAACGCCGCCACCCACGCCAGCCGCGCCCTCCTCGTCATCGCGCCCTCCTCGGGAAGAACCACACGAACGCCACCGCCCCCGCCACGACCGCCGCGGCCACCACCTGACCCAACTCCATGAGCCGCTCCGCCAGCGCCAGCATCAACACGTCGTCCAGCCGCATCCTCGTCATCCGAGCCCCCTCTCCCGGCCCGCGTCGCCGCGAGGCACGATCAGGTCCTGCGTCAGCCAGATCCGCATCGGATGCCCGGCCCGGATCGTGATCAACGGCAGCCGGTTCATGTAGCGGTCGAACAACTGCGTCGCCGTCAACGCGAACTGCTGGCTCACCGGGTCGTAGTAAGAATCCCCGCCCCCGCCGCGCACCAGCCCCGCCAGGAGCCCCACCGCCCCCACCGCCCCGAACGTCGACACGTAGTGCCGGTCGACCTCGTCGGCGAGCCCCGTCTCGCCGATGGCGTTCAGGCCCGCGAAGGACATGCGCACCGTGCGCCCGTCAGGGAAGACCAGGCGGTCGAAGCCCACCGCCAACCGCCCCTGGAACGCCCCCGCCACCTGCTGCGCCTCCCCCAGCGCGAGCGTTCCGCGCGGGATCACGACGCGACGCCGGTCGCGCGACCACACCGGGATCGACACCAGCGCCCGCACCGGGCCCGTGAACTCGCCCGAGAGCTGCGTCTGGAGGGTCGCCTGGAGCATCCGGCCCTGGTAGACCAGATCCGCTCCCTCCGGAACCTCGCCCCACCGCGCCACCGCGGCCGCGCCCGGGCCCGACTGCTCCGTCACCCCGGCCGGTCCCAGAGGCGGATAGACCTCGACCGGGTCCTCGCCCGGCCCGCCCACGCGAGGTGCGACCGCCGGTGCCTCACCGTCCCGCACAGGAGGGGAGTGGGGGATAGCGGGCTGAGCAGGGAGGGCGGGCGCGACCGGCCTGGCCCCGAGCACCGCTTCCAGGCCGGTTGGCGGACCAGGCGCCGGCACCGGCAACGGCGGCGCCGGCGCGACCGCCGCGACCGACCCCACCATCGACGGCGCCCGCATCGAGTTCGCGAACCGCTCCACCTCCGCCAGCCGCATCGCCTCCCGCAGCTGCTTCTCCTCCACCGAACCGACCGAATCCAGAAGCTGAAGCCGCTGGTCCGGGGACAGGTCGTCCTCCTCCGACTGCCCGCGAAGCTGCGCCGCACGCTCCAACGCCGCACGCGCCTCCTGAAGCTCCCGGCGGTCCTGCTCCCGCTCCTGCGCCAACCGCCGGTCCTCCTCCTCCCGCCGCCGGCGCTCCGCCTCGGCCTGCTCGCGCTCCAGCTCCGCCCGCAACTGCCGCGCCCGCTCCGCCTCCGCCGAGAGCGCCGCCATCACCCCATCAACGTCCGAGCCAGCGACCGCCGGCCCATCCAGAGCAGGTGTGTCCTCCGACGGGACCGGGCTTCTCCAGTCCGTCGTCAGCAGCATCGTGATGATCACGAACGCCGCCACCCCGAGCCCCAGGTACTGCGGGAGCTTCTTGGGGATCCCCTTCGGGATGCGGTCCGTCACCGTCCACTTCGCCATGGCTCCTCCCGGCCGCGCATGCGCCACGGCACGCCGGCGCCCAGGCTGCCCACCCCGAGGATTCCCGACTCCACCACCCCCGCCACGCGGATCACCTGGCCCACGCCCAGGACCTCGTGCGCGAGGACACGCGCCGAACGGTCCTCGAGGAACCCCGCCACCACCACGTCCTCGGCCAGCACCTGCCGGAAGCGGATGTAGGTGAACTCCGTGTCGTGCCACATCCCTTCCACGAAGTACGGCGCCCCGCCGACGTCCACCTCCGGGTTGAACTCGAAGACGAAGTGCAGCTGCGTCGGATAGGCCGCCTCGAACGCCTCCGCCTCGGCGTTCGCGGCCCGCACCGCGTCCGCCAGGCGGTCGGCCGCCTCGCCCCGGGCGCGCTCCACCGATTCCCGCGCCCGCGCCTCGCGCTCCCGGATGCCCTCCACGTCGACGGCCGAGACGAACACCGCCGCGTCCTCCTCGCCCGACGTGCCGGCCACGACGTCCTCCCGGAACGCCTCCGCGCCGGCCGCCGCGCCGCCCTCGGCGAACACGCCGCCGGCGACGTCGAGGTGCACCACCGTGTGCACGGGCAGCACCTGGTTCTCCCGAAGGCCCACCGAGACCACCCGGCCCGAGGCGAGCACCAGGTTCAGGTTCGTCTTCGCATCGGCGACCAGCGGCCGCACCATCGTCAGGTGCCCCTCCCCGGTCACCACCCACCGCCGCGGGTCCCCGACCCGACGCTCCACCACCCGCCACGCGCGCGGCAGGACCACCGTCGTCTCGAACCCCACCCGGGTGATCACCTCGAGGAGCGCGACCCCCGACCGCACGCCGGCCATCGCCGCGCCCTGCGGCACCTGAGCACCGGCCGGCGCGCCCGCCGCCAGGGCCGACGCCACCACGGCCGCCGCCGACACCCGCCGCAACCCTCTCCGCATGTCCGCTCCCCCCACCAGCCGCCGGCCGCTCAGCGCATGAGCAAGGCGAAGCCGCCCAGAACCGCGCCCCAGTTCCAGAACATCCGTGGGGCCTCCCCGAACTGCCGCCGCCACCAGCCGGGACGCTCCTGCGGCATCCACCCGCCCTCGGACGCCAGCCCGAAGTACGCCTCCCGGCCGCCCAGCGACAGGATGCCGTGACGCAGCACCTGGTCCGCCACCAGCAGGCCCTCCGGCTCGACGTCCACCTCCACCAGCTCGCGCTCGCCGCCCCGGTAGCTGAACAGCGCCGGCAGCTCCTGCCCCTCGGATCGGAGATAGGTGAACCGCCCGTCCGTCCACATGTCCCGCACCTGGAACGGCACGCCGAACGCCTCGACCGTGAGCCGGTACGGCAGCCGCACGCGCAACGCGAAGTCGCGCCGGTAAGCCTCCCGCCGCGCTTCGGCGCGCTCCCACACCTCCGCCACGTCGCGCGCCGAGGACGCGATGACCGCCCGCCGGTCCGCCTCGAACGCCGCCATCCGCGCCTCGTGCCCGCGGGCGAGCCCGGCCGCTCGGAACGCGGTCGGGACCAGCGCCCGGGCGGCGTCCTCAGGCCCCGGCGCCAACTCCTCCTCCCGAGCCTCGACCGTCACCACGTAGTCCGTCACGGCGTTGCTGTCCTCGACCACCGTGAACGTGAACACCCGGCCCGTGACCGAACGCACCGTCAGGTTGCTCACCATCCCCACCAGGAGCGGCTTCACGTACAGCACCGCGCCGGCCGGATTCACGTCCCAGTTCTCCGCGTCGCCCGAGGCCGTCTCGACCACCGACTCGCCCTCGGGAAGCACGATCGCGGTCACCGTCCGCACCCGCGTCCAGATCCGCACCGGCTGCGTCTCGCTCGCCTGCACCGTGCGGATCGGCGTGCGCCCGTCGTCGACGCCCGCGCCGCCCAACCCCGGCGCCCCGTCATCAGACTGGCCGGCCTGCGCCGCCACAGGGGGCGCGAACCCGACTTCCAGGCCCAACGCCAGCACTGCCGCCAACACCGTCTCGGTCCTGATCACGCCACGACCTCCTTCGCCCCCACCTCTCCCTCGTCGACCCCGGCCGCGAGCCGCATCAACGCCCCTTCGAGACCCCACCGCGCGATCGCCTTCTCGCGCCGCACCGCCTCCACCGGGTCCGACGTGTAGAGCCAATAGCTCTCCGCATCCACCGACAGCCTCACCACCGACGCCTCGTCGGCGCGCCGAATGAAGAGCTCTTGCTTCGGCTCCAGCCCGCGGATCGTGCGGACATCGGCCGCCGACAGGTCCAGCACCCGTGCCGCCTCGTCCGGGAACTCAGGGTTCGCGAGGAAGACCTTCGTCGGCAGCGACTCCAGCAACTGGCACCCGCCCTTGAGGACGTCCCCCACGGACTGCGTCGCGAGGACCAGCGCCCCGTTCCTCTTCCGCCACGTCTTCGCGGCCTCGAGGAGCTGGCCCGCGACCATCGGGTCCGACAGGTAGCGCCACGCCTCGTCCACCACCATCACCTTCAGCCGGCTCCGCTCCCCCTCGTCGTCCATCACCAGGCGAAGCCGCTCCAGGAAGAACCACAACGCCGCCTCGCACCAGTCCTCGTACCGGTCCGCGCCCTCGAGATCGATCACCTGCCACCACCCGAACCCCGCGTCTCCCGCCGCCGGCGGCCCGTCGAACCACCGCGCCCACGGCCCGCCCTCGACCCACCGCGACAGCGCCGGCCACATCTTCCGCGGGAGGCTCTGCCGAAGCGCCCCCAGCGTCCGGCGCTCTCCCGGCAGCCGGTAGATCTCCTCGATCCGCTCGCCCACGTCCGTCGAGTCCTCGCCCGCCGCCTCGTAACCCCCGATCGCCAGCAGCGACACCACCCACCGGACAAGGAACTGCGTCGTCCGCACCGAGTGCGGCAACCCGAACGGCTGGAGGCCGAAGCCCGCCGGCCCCTCCGCCCCCGCCTCCAGGCTCGCGCCGCGGTTGAGCCCCATGTAATCGCCCCCCACGAACTGCGTGAGGTGCCGGTAGGAGCCGCCCAGGTCGAGGATGAGGATGCGCGGGTCGTACCCGAGCGCCTGCATGAGCAAGAAGTTGAGGAGGAACGACTTTCCCGACCCGGTCGCCCCGAGGATGAGGGTGTGGCCGACGTCGCCCCCGCCGAAGAGGTCGAAGCCGTAGCGGGTCCGCCACGACGTCTCGAAGTCGACCAGGCTCGGCGCGTCGAGGTGGGCGCAACGCGCATGCCCCACCGCCGGCCCGGCCAGCGGCGCGATCGCCGCGGCCAGCGCCGACGACACCATCAGCGTCCGCCCCGACAACGCCCGCGGCTGACCCGGCATCCGCCCGAACCACACCGGCGCGGTCCCGTACGTCTCCCGGATCATCTTCCCGTCGACCGACCCCATGATCCGCCCGATCTCGGCCCCGGCGAGCTCGAACTCCCGCGGCGAGTCCGCCCAGACCGCGACCGACATCACGACCTCGCCGAACGACAGGCCGCCCTGCTGCAGGTCGACCAGGGCCTCCCCGATCCACTCCACCTCGGCCGACGCCCCCACGTCCTCGAGCGCCTCCGTCGTCCCCGCCGCGTCCTGCGCGTGCGCCAGCATCGTGTGACGCCCGTGGAAGTAGTGGCGCCGCGTGTTCTGGATGACGCTCCGCGCCCACGCCTTCTCCATCGGACGCCACTCCAGGACCACCGACAGGTCCGCGTCGAGCGAGTACAGCTCGTCGAGGCAGTTCGCAACGGCGAGCGTCGGCACCGACACCAGCGAGAAGAGCTGCGCCCGCCGCTCGCCGACCCGCAGGCCCTTCCGCACCGTGATCTCGACCTCCTGCATCGCCACCCGCCAGTTCAGGCCGTGCCCGAGGACGGCCGGTGGAGACCAGGGCTCCGACACCCCGTTCACGATCCGGTAGAGGACCCCGGCAGCCTCGGCCGCCGGCGCCGGAGACACGCGCGTCAGGTCCGACAGCCGCGCCTCCAGGCTTGCCACCTCGTCGCGGACCTCGCTCACCGCCTCCTCCAACACCCGGCGGACCACCACGGACAGATGCGGCTGCCGGCGGCGCCGCAGCAGCTCCCGCGCCAGGCCGACGAGCCGCGTCCCGACCCCCGCCTCCGGGTCCTCGTTCACCTTCCGAAGCACGCCCCGGTCGAACTCCCAGACCAGGTGCACCGCGTGGCGGCGGGTCCGCTCCGCCACGTACGCCGCCCGCTTGCCCCGCGCCAGCCCCGCGATGTCCAGCGACCCCGACGCCGCCGGCGCTTCCTGCCGCGACCGCTCCACCACCCACCACAGCCGGCAGGACGAGGAGAGCGAAGCCAGCGTGCGCGACCAACTGCCCACCACCCGGTCGAGCGTCTCCGCATCGCTTCCGTCCGCCACGAACGGATCCACGCGCGACACCGCCAGCAGGCGCCCCGACCGCAGCACGCACACCCGGTCGTCCCAGAATCCCCACCAGGGCAGCTCCTCGGAGAGGGACCGCCCCCGGAACGCGTCCGCGGCCAGGACCTGCTTCACCGCTCCGCCTCCGAACGAACCTCCATCGCCCAGGGACTCTCCGGCAGCAGGCCCGGGTCGTACCAGCCCCCGCGGACCCGGGCGGCGTCGCGGAACATCTCCATGAACCGCGGGTCGTACTTCATCGCGGCCCACACGACGCACCAGAGCCCGGCGAAGACGGCCGCCCCGAACATCAGCGAGTCGAACGCCACGTAGAGCACCACGGAGAACGTCGCTACCAAACCGAACGCCTTGCGCTCGATGCCCATGACCGTGAGGACCTCGTTCAACCCGCCGTAGGCTTCGCGGACCTTCGCTCCCCTCGGCACGAGCCACCTCCTCCCCGCCCCGGCAACGGACGACCTGCGTCGCGCCGTCGGCTCCGGCTCACCGCCAGAACGAACAGCGGTTCGCCTCGGCCCAGACCACGATCCCGGCGACGGCCGCCCCCAGCACCCACGATGCCCGCGCCGCGACCGCGACCGCCGACAACATCACCGCCAGGTAGACGGCCCGCCGCCCGATGCCCATCAGGACCACTCTCTCCGGCAACGAATCCCGAGACGGTGTGCTGAGCCACGCGACGGGCGCCGCTACGTGGTGACAGTGCACATGCCGCCGGAGACCGTGACCCCCGCGTCACTGAAGAAGAAATCGAGCATCGCGGGAGCCATCAGGACCATGCCCGCGCCGAACACGACCCCCGCCAGCATGGTCTTGCTCGCGCCCTCGCCGAACGAGTACGTCACTCCGGCGTAGATGAGGGCCACGACGGCGAGGGACTTGCCCACGACGCCCACCATGAGTCCGCAAAACCCGAGCGCGGCCTTCGCCCATGGCGTCTCGGTCGCGGCGAGGGCCTCCGCGTCCGTCGAGCTGACCAGCAGCAGGAACACCACGCACAGCAACAGAGAACCGTGCCGGTCGACGAACTCGCCGGCCCGCCGCGCGGCCCCGGCCGCCCAACCCCTGCAGGAACTTCCCTTCAACGCCATCGCTCACCCTCCAGACTCCCGGACAGGCGTAGCCCTGTCCTGGTCAATCGGCGTAGTCCCCCGACTCCTCGCGGGCCAGCGCCTCCCGAAGCTCCGGGTCGCCTCCCTTGCCGCGCCGCATCGTCCGTTCCAGAAGCCCCACGCGCTCGCCGACCTCCCCCAGCGCCAGGACCCTCGCCAACTGGTACGTCCCGCTCGCCACCGCCAAGAAGGTCGCCACCGCCATCAAGCCGAGCCGCAGACCGTGCTCCCCGACGACGTAGGCCCGGAACACCGATAGGTACCGGAACTCCACCGCGACCGCCGTGGCTCCCAGCACGAGGATCACCAGCGTCATCCCCACCGAGAACCTCCCCGGCCTCATCGCACCCGCCCCACCTCGAACAACCGCTCCTCGAACTCGCCCGGGCGGCGTCCCGGGATCCGCTTCGACGACATCGCCATGCGCACGACCGCCCGCTCCATCCGGCGCACGAAGCTCCGCGTCGCGCCCGCGAACGCCACCACCATCCCGGCCTGGAGCTTGGCCTGCACCTGCGCCGCGGAGTACTTGCCCGTGGCGACCTCCAGCTGGATGCCCACCTCACGTCCCGCGTCGTCGGTCACCTCCACCACGGCGTCCGGCACGTGGAGTTCGCCGTCCACCGCCGGCACCCCCAGCGCCGCCGCCGCGGCGAGCCGCGCCTTCCGCCGCGCGCCCGGGTCTCCGCCCGCCGCTTCCTCCGCCCGGGCCAGGGCGCCCTTCAGCTCCGCCTCCATCCGGACGCCTCGCACCGCGCCGCCGCACGCCTCCACCCGCTCCTGAACGGAGAGAACCAGGTCCGACACCGCCGCGTCGTGCGCCAGCTCGCGCGGCCGCACGAAGCCCGACCACACCCGGCCGCCCGGCTCTCCCGCCTCGCGGCGCTTCCGCTCGCACACCTCCGCGCCCTGCGCCGTCAGCGCCAGGACCTGGAACGTCTTCGCCGCGCCGTTCGGCTTCGACCCGATCGGCCTGACCGACCGCCGCTCGATCAGACTCTGCTCCTCGAGCGCGCCGATGCCGCGCCGCGCCGTGTGCGGATGCCCGTCGAACGCCGCGTCGACGACGCTCCGGTACGAAACCACCCGGAGCTTCGCCAGGAGCTCCAGCACCTCGCGCATCCGCTCCGCCTGCGAGCGGCGCCGCACGCCCTCGCGCTCGCGGTCGCGCCGCCCCGCATCCCGCCGCGCCCCGGGCTCCCTGCGCAACAGCGACGGATCGACGACCCGCCCGATCCACGCGGTCCGCTCCCGCCGACGCTCCGGCTTCGCCCAGTCGCGCACGAGCGGCATCGCGCGCACGGACCGTTCCACCCCCGTCCGCGACACCCGCCGCACTTCACCCGCGCTCGGCGCATCCATCACCGACCTGCCCGCTCCCGCGACCTCGAGACGGCCGGCTCAAGCCACTCCCCGAACCAGCCATCCCGGTCCGGATCGAGCCACGACTCGCGCATCTGCGCCGCCACCGAGGGTTCACGGCCCGCCGCCTCGCGCAACCGCTCCATCCAGGGCGCTTTCCCAGCCGCCTCCGGAGCAATGCCCGGAACGACCCGCGAACCGTCCGGGAGCACGCTGTCCGCCGCACCGGCGATCACGTCCCCGAGGCCCTCCTCACCCGTCTCTTCCCGCCCCGGCGCGACGCCGGCGTCGGCGTCACCGCCACGCTCCACGGCCGCGTCCCCGGCCGCGTCCTCCCGGGTCAGCGGCTCATCGAGCACAAGGCCGGCCGCCATGCCGCCCGCATTCGTCGCCGCGCCTCCCGTCCCGCCGCGCGGCGGCGGCGACGGCTCCTCGACCCTCGCCGCCGACGGCCGCCTGCCGGCCTCCCCGTCCTCGCGCGCCGCCACGGCCACGAAGGACGACCCCGCCCGGGCGCAGGCGTCGGCCGAAGCTCCGGCAAGGGCCGGCGCGGGAGCGCCCACCGCCGCCAGCAGCTCCCCGTACGCCCGCGCCCTGCCGCCGCCCTGCCAGCGGTCCCGCAGCACCCGCCACTCCCGCCGCACGCGCCGGTACTCCCGCGGGAAGCAACCGCCCCAGTTGCCGTAGAACACCACCAGCGCCCGGGCGACCTCGACGCGCACCGGCTCCGGCAGTACCGCCACCACCAGCAGCGGATCGAGCCGCGACCGCATCGCCTCACGCGCCCAGTCCCGCCAGCCCACCTGCCTCACCTCTTCGGCGACCGAGCGCACCGCCGCGCCGTCGCCCTCCGCCGCGCGCACCAGAACCTCAAGCGCCAGCATCACCCGCCGCCGCGCCGCCGCCGCGACGGCCCGAGACGCCGTCCACGAGCCACGTCGCGAGGTTCCCCGCCTCCGTCACCACCGACGCCCACCCCTCGCGCTCCATCAGAGCCCTCAGGCCGACGTCGACCTCCACGTCTCGCGCCGACTCGTACCGGACGCTGCACAGCTCGGACAGCCGCTTCGCCGCGAACGCCGCCACCACCCGGGCGCGCGCCGCCCACGCCGGGCCCGAGAAGTCCACCGGCCGCGCCAGCACGCCGCCCAGGCCCAACTCCCGCAAGAGGCCCACGACGTCGCGGCGCCGCGCCATCTCCGCCCACGCCGGCCGGCCCAAGACCAGCGCCGCCTCGAAGAGCGCCCCGGCCGCCGTCCGCTCCCCGGAACCGGGAACCTCCACCGGGATCAGCGTCCGCGTCACCGGCTCCCACAGCACCCGGTCCCCGGGCTCCCGAACCACGGTCAGCCCGCAGGCCTCCGACAGGCGGCCGACCGCCGCCCAGTAGCAGCCCGCCAGCCCCGCGCGGACCCCGCCGGCCGAACGCACGCCGCCGAGGCTCGCCGCCTTCCGCACGAGAGCCCACGACGCCGCCTCGACCGTGACCGCATAGCAGCCGGCCAGCTCGGCCATGAACTTCCGCAGCCAGGCCGAGAACCCGATCTCGGCCGGAGTCCATACCGCGGCGACCCGCGAGCACCGCAGCCGCTCCGCCGCGCGAACGTCCGTGGCAACCTCCCGGGACCACCCGGACCGGCCGCCGGCCTGAAGGCCCGCCGCCCGCACCAGCTTGTCCGCCATCGGCAACGCCTCCCCGCCGCCCGCCAGACGGCACGCCGGTGCCGGTTCCACGCCCGCCTCCTCGCACTGGAACACCGCGATGACCTCCCGGTCCCCGGCCTCGAACCACCAGCGCGGCGCCACCAGCCACACGGGCTCCAGACACGCGGCCCGCCGACCCGGCCCCGCCGGCAGCACGAACTGGGGAACCCGCCAGCCCCGGTCCGCCATCGCCTGCCGCAGCACCACCTCGTGAACCAGCGAGACCACGTTCCGCTTCCGCTCTCCTTCCCGGAACCGGAATCGACACGGACCCTCGTCATCGCTCGACAGCTGGTACCAGGCCCGGCCCGCCGCCGCGTCCGACAACAGCCGCGCGCCCGCCGCCTCGAGGACGAGGCCGCTCGTCGCGCGCTCCCAGCCCGAACACGTGCGCGCCATCGTCACCACGCGCCCTCCAGGCGGGCCGGGCCCACGCCCCAGCGCGTCACCACGCGGCTCAGCGCGCTCAACGACTGAATCACGCAGCCCGGCGTCCACAGCAGAGCCAGCACCGGCACCAGCACCGCCAACGCCGCCACGTAACGCGCGTAACTCATCACCCGAACACCCCCTGGTCCAACGCCGCGGCCCGGAGACCGCTCCCCCCGGCCGCATCCCCGCACCACCGCCGCCCTCAGCGAGCCCGAGGGGGCGCCTGCTCCTGTGCTCGCTCCTGCGCCGGCTGCCGGGCCGCCGTCCGCGTCTGTTCCTCGGCGAGAGACTGCCCGGTCGCCGAGTGCGCGATCGACGCCTGACGCTCCGGTGTCCGCGGGCGGTCGTTCACGTCCAGCAGGTAGTTCTTCGTCTGCTCCGCCTGCGTGCACAACGACCGGATCCCGACCTTCTCCGCCACCGCCGCCTGACGGTCGCGGTCCGCCTGCGCCATCTCGCCCGGGTCGTACCGGACCCCGATCTGCTCCGCCAGCCGCTTCGCCGCGATGCCCCCGACCAGGTCCGCGCGCGCCTTCTCCTCCGCCGTCCCCAACGCCGGCTCAGGCCGCAGGTTGCCGACGCCCACCGCCTTCGCCACCGCGTAACGGCCCCCGCGGCGGACCTCGTCGACCGCCTTCGCCATCCCCTTGCCGCCGACCGCCGCCGCCAGGTCCGACAGCGCCTGCTGCTTCCACGCCGCGTTCCGCTCCGGGCCCCTGAACTCGCCCCGGCCCGCCGCCGTGAACGTCTTCGTCTTCGCGTCGTACGACGCCTGCGGGCTGCGGCCCTCCAGGTCCAGGGTCACGCCCCGTTCCTTCGCGAGCTTCGTCAGCGCCTCCGTGAACACCGCCGCCGACGCGTCGCCGCGCACCCGCAGGTAGCCCTGCAGGTCCGTCTGAGTTTTCCACCCGGCAGGGCCGGACCCGCGTATGGATGAAACAGGTATCGTGTAGGGGCTTGGCGCTGGCCCAGAGGTTGGCTTTTCCTTGGTGCCGAGAGCTCGTGTCTGAGTTGGACCGGGAGTCCCGCGAGCACCCCGTATTGCGAGACCGGCTTGTCCGGTGAGCGCGTCCAGTAGATTGCGTATCTGCGGACTCCACGCCAGCGCCCTTGCGATCAGGAGGTGACGGATGGAAGTCTTGCATCGTCGATGCGCCGGGTTGGATGTGCACTCGCGGCAAGTGACCGCGTGCGTGCGCGTGGCGGCGGGTAGTACGGTTACGACCGAACACCGCGAGTTTGCGACCACGACGGCGGGCCTGTTCGAACTGTCGGCGTGGCTGACCGAGGCCGGCTGCACGCACGTGGCGATGGAGGCGACCGGCGTGTACTGGAAACCGGTGTGGCACATCCTCGGAGACGAAGAGTCGTTGACGCTGGTGCTCGCCAACGCGCGGCATATCCGAAATGTTCCGGGCCGCAAGAGCGACCAGAAGGACGCGGCCTGGATCGCCGACCTGCTGGCGCACGGGCTGATTTCGGGCAGCTTCGTGCCGCCGGCCCCGATTCAGGAACTGCGCGACCTGACGCGGACCCGCAAGCAACTCGTCGCTGAGATCGCGCGGCACACGCAGCGGCTGCAGAAGACACTCGAAGACGCGAACGTGAAGCTGACGCGCGTGGTCACCGACATCCTGGGCGCCAGCAGCCGGGCGGTCCTCGCGGCGCTCATCGCCGGGGAGACCGACCCCGAGCGGCTGGCCGATTGCACCACCGGGCGCCTGAAGGCCGGCCGCGCGGACATCGTCGCCGCGGTGCACGGCCGGGTGACGGCGCATCATCGCTTCCTGCTGGAATTGCATCTGGCGCAGATCGACGCGCTGAGCGCCACCGTGCAGAAGGTCGAGCGGCAGGCCGACGAGGTGCTGCGCCCTTTTCGCGAGGCGGCCGACCGGCTGACGACGATACCCGGGGTCAGTGAGACGGTCGCGCGGGTGATCATCGCCGAGGTCGGCGTGGACATGACGCAGTTTCCCAGTGCGGGCCATCTGGTCTCGTGGGCGGGCCTGTGCCCGCGCCTGGACGAGAGTGCGGGCAAGCGCCGCTCGACCCGGATCCGTCATGCGACCCCGTGGCTGAAGACGGCGCTGGTCCAGGCCGCGTGGGCGGCGACACGGAAGAAGGACAGCTACCTGCAATCCCAATTTAGGCGCCTCAAAGGCCGGCGCGGCCCGAAGAAGGCGATCATCGCGGTCGCCGCCTCCATGCTGACCGCTGTCTACTTCATGCTCCGCGACGAGACGGACTACCGCGACCTCGGCGGTCGCTACCTGGCCGACCGCGACAAGGAGCGCACCAAGCAGCGCCTCCTGCGGCGGCTGCACGATCTCGGCGTCGTTGTCGAAGTGAAGGCCGCCTGAATCCGTGATCAACACGTGAGTTTCCCAGTAGCGGCGACGCGCGCCTGACCCCGGCCCGGCTCACCGGCCTGGTCCCGCGCCGCCTCGCGCCGGCGGAAGTTCGCAACGCCGCGGCGGTTGTTCTCCGACCGCACCGCCGCCATCTCCACCGCGTCCACCTCGACCTCGCTTCGAAGACGCGCGCTCCGCTGGACCGCCGACGCCACCCCCGCCAGCGCCGTAGACGCCCACGCCTCCCGGTTCTTGAACTTGTCCGGCATCGGGACCACCACCGTCGGACCCGCCTTCCCGTCCTTGTGGACCAGCCGGTCGTCCTTCCCGTACTGGAGCTTCACGCCGGAGAGCTTCGCCACCCTCTCCACCGCCGTCACGAGCCCCTTCTCGTCCAGCCTGCCCTTCAGCGGGAATGCCTTCGTCGGCAGGGTCGTCTGCGTCTCGACGTGCAGGTACGAGTGCGGCGTCCCCGTCGTCTTCACCGTCCCCCCGCCGACCGACGCGAAGCGCGAGCCGTTCGGCGCCACCCAGTACTGCCTCTCGAACCGGGTGTCGTCCCTGCGCTCGTGCCCCAGCTCCCGGAGCACCGCCGACTTCACGAACTCCGGCGAGCCGAGACCCCGCTCCTGGATCTGCGCGTGCAGGACCGAGGCGTTGTACGCCGAGAACACGTTCCCGCCGTGCTGCGGGTTCACCGGGTCGAGCACCCGGGAGCGGTACGGACCGTTCTCCAGCGTCTGCGTCTGGTGGAACGCCTTCCCCTCCCGGATGTTCTGCACGATCTGCTGGTCCACGTCCTGGATCCGTTCGCTGGGATCGACCCTGCTCCCACCCTGGAATGCCATGTCCGCTCTCCTTCACTTCACCGGGATCACCCCTGCGGGGCCGGACGCGAGGCCATGCGGCTCAGGCGCCCACACGAGTTCACACGAAGCCGATCTCCGCCGCCGATCTCCGCCGCCGGCCGTTTCCTCTGAACTCCGCACCCTCCCTTCTCCGCGCTCTCCTCTTCAGCGCCGGTCAGCGAGAGAGTCCCCCGACATCCCGTCGCCCCTCCCGCCCCTGTTCCCGTTCCTCCGCCCGACGGTCCTCGCTCCGCCGCGCCAGCTCCGCCTCCCGCGCCTGGTTGTGCTTGCCGAACCGGGCCACCGCCGAGTACGAGACCCCGTCCTTGGCCCGCTTCTCCGCCACGTCCCGCTTCATCGATCCACTCACGCCCTCGGCGTGGCCGCGCTCGTAGCCGCGCGCCCGCACGTCGTGCATCAGGTCCCACGCCGCATCGAGGCCCCGCACCGCGCCCGGCAGATCCCGCGCCTGCGGCCGCGCCGTCTTGCTCGCGGCCCCCTCGTCGTAACCCTCCAGGTAGGCGGCGCCGCCCTGCGCGCGCTGCACGGCGCGCAACTGCTCCCACAGCGCCAGCCCCCGGTCCCCGACCTCCGGTGAAGCCTCCGTCCGCGCCGGCACCCGCTCCCTGCCCCCCATCCGGTCGTCGAACCCCAGCGTGTAGCCGGTCGCGTGCGCGCGCTCGAGGACGAACCGCAGCTCGACGCCCGCCGCCGTCCTATCGCCGGCGAACTCGCCCACCGACTCCCGCGCAGAGCTCCACGGTTCCCGCTCCAGCGGGTAGTAGCCCGCCGCGTAGCCCTGCTCGTACCCGCGCGCGCCCACCGCCCGCAGCACGTCCGCCAACTCGGCCGACATGCCCGGCATCCGGTCTGCCTCGCGGCTTGCTCCGCCGCCGCCCGCCCTGTTCATGCCAACTTCCCTTACCCCTCGTTCGGCTGGCGCAGCCGCCAACCCGACCGCGTGCTACTCGTTCCACCTCCTGTCCGTCCGAGACCGAGCCATCTCACCGCGCCTCGCTGCGGGCAGCCTCGCCCTCTCGGCTGTTGCTCCACGGCTCCAGGTCCTCACCGTCGGGCGTCGGTTCCCCCTGGAGGATTCCCGTCTCGCGGAGCATCCGCCCCAGCTCCTCGTCCGTCATGTTCAGCAGGTCCGTGTCCGAGACCACCCGCTGCATGCCGTCCAGGAGCTCGTGGAACGCGTCGCCCTCCGCGAGGACCGCATCCGCCGCGGCCTCCCCCGACAACGGCACGAGCTCGACGTCGAGCCCCCACGCCCGGACCTCCTCCTCGGTCAGGCTCACGTGGCTCGCCCCCGCCGAGATCGCCGCCTGGTACTCCTCGAGCGAGCCCGGCCACAGGGTCACAATCGTCTTCCCGCCGCGCGTGATCTCCTGCTTCTCCATCGCTTCACTCCCTCTCGCGCACCTGCCAACCGACGCCGGGCGGCCGCACGCCCACCGAACGACAGGCACGCACCACCGTCCGCTCCGCGTACTCGCGAGGCCGCGGCTTGTCTCCCCGGTGCCGCGCCAGCTCCTCGATCAACTGACCCGGCGGCACGCCCTCCCGCAGGTAGCCCACCACCGCATGCCAGTCCTCCTCCGAACGGCTCACCCGACGCTCGCCGCCGCGCCGACCGGCCTGGCCCCGAACGTCGACCTCGCAAGTTCCGCCGTCGACCTCTGCCGCCCGCCCGACTCCCGACGCCGTCCTCGGATCCGCCGGCCGCCGATGACGCAGGGGCACGAACGAGCTCGGCTCCCAGTGCTGCCGGCCCCTCTCGCCGGGATCGAACCGGCTCCGCGGGACCATCGCCGCCCTCACGCCGCCGCGGCCCGGCTTGCAGTTCCGGAAGCCCGGCAGCCTGAACACACGCTTCACGTCGATCACCGCCCGGCAGCCTCCGTACCGCTCGGCCAGACGGCTGTTCACTTCCTCCGCCCCCGACCTCGACCAGCTCGACGGCTCCAGGTGCCACAGCACCTGCCACCGGCCCGGAGGCGTCCGCACCACCACCGCCGGATACGGCAGCTCCCCGGCGCGGCAGTCCGCCATCAGCGCCCTCACCGAGTTGTCCCCATCGGCGTCCAGGTCGAGCTGAAGGCGTCTCACCTCCGACACGCTCCGGTCGCGCGAACGCGGGTCCACGGGGTTGACCGACGCGTAGATGTCCGAGCCCCGCTCATTGCGGCCCGTCAGCTCGGCGAGGAAGCGCCTGGAGCACACGTGGGCCACCCGCAACGTCCGCTGCCAGACCGAGCTCGCCGATTCGGCCCCGCTGCGATTCACGGCCAGCACCGCCACCGATTCCTCCGGCGCGTAGAACTCGTTCAGCCAAGCCGCTGCGGGGTGCTCGCTCGCCATCGGCGTCTCGACAGCCGTCAGGCTCTCGTCCTGGTCATGTCGACGAAATCCACG
Source organism: Vicinamibacterales bacterium (assembly GCA_965215105.1). Classification (GTDB taxonomy): domain Bacteria; phylum Acidobacteriota; class Vicinamibacteria; order Vicinamibacterales; family UBA8438; genus JAJEEA01. Next base: position 753,803 of record OZ244051.1, on the reverse strand, counting down.
TTCGCGCAGCGAAACAACTACTTGTACGTGAACTACCTGTCGTGAACTACCTGCAGACGTACTACTTGCACGCCCGCGCACCAGCGCTCTAAAGCACCAGAATCAAATAACTTAAGCCCACTTGACGGACACCTGATTGTGAGTAGTTCGCCCACATGGAAATGAGTAGTTCGCCCACAAACATCCCACTCGACGTGAGTAGTTCGCCCACGAGCAACGTGAGCACTTCGCCCATTTAAAACTCCCGTTTTCCACAGGCGTTCTGTGGAAAACTCACGGCTCCCCATCCTCACTCCTGACGGGTCGTCGGGCGACCTGACGCTCCGACGGCATCAGCAACAGACCTCCGCGCACAAACCTGATCCGGACCTCTGGCCACACGTCCACCACGCGAGTCAACTGCTTCCGCATCCGCCTGGCGAAGTCTCGCGCCGCCGCTCCGGCAAGCCCCTCGGTCTCCGAGAACTGCCTGCACAACTGCGCCCAGCTCAGGCGCAGAGGACGCCGCACGCCCTTCATCCGGAACGTCAGCCACAGGTACAGGTCGATGGCCAGCGGCGACTTCCGCAGCGCCTTGATCGCGTTCAGGTTGATTGGGAAGGGCCGCTCGATGATCGCCTCGTACAGCGGCTCGCTCAGCTCGACCGACGCCACCGTCCAGCCGCCAGCCGTGCGCCCCCGGCGACTCGTCCACAGGCGCACCCGCTTCGAGACCGGCCAGATCTCAACGTTGCGCTCCCACCGGTCCTCTCCCGCCCACTTGTCGACATCCATGTAGAACGCGGCCGAGAACAGCCGTTCAACGTGCGTCTTGACGTTGCGATGATTGCGCCCGCCCATCCGGAGCGGATAGCCGAGCTCCGTGAAGAACTGCTCGAACGACGACCCCAGCTCGACAACCCTGCACCGCTTGCGCACCACGTTCGTGCAGAGCCAAGCCAGCGCTAGGCGCGGGATCGAACCCCAGGGCAGCCCTTGGTCGCCAAGCGCCACCACGACGAGCCGATACGGCCCGTTTACGCGTTTGTACCTGCCAAGGTCACCGGGATCTCGACGTGGCAACGCGCACAGTGCGAGCACGCGCGCCGCGAACCCGATGTCGAGCGGGAAGACACTGTCACGGGCCAGGGACCAGTCGCCCTTGGCCGTCCGGCACCGCTCGACGAGCCGGTCCAGCTCGGCGTCGCAGCCGGCCCACAGCCGCTCCGCCGCGTCTGCGTCCGATGCCTCGACCGCCCGCTCAACGTCGCTGCGCTCCGACGAGCGTTCCACTTCGCCGGAATCCGTGTTCCACATCCCCGTTCACCGAAAGACGCGACCGGCACCGCGGCTCGCTGCCCGTTTCCGCCGCCACGCCCGGCAACGTCCACCGCGGTCCGCCGCCCCATCCGCGCCCCTTCGCCATCGCAGACCCGAGTCCCGGGGCTCGCGCCTCGTAGCACGGCCGCTCCGGCTCGCACACGGCGCCCGGCGCCCGGTCCGTGCGGGCCCGGAGGACCCGCACGCGCGCGTTCGGCCGCGCCCGCCAGTACGCCCGGCCTCCGGCCGGCACCCCGGGCAAATGGACAGCGAATCGCCCCGTGCCCCGATCCACGACCTCGCGCCGCTTCGCATCGCGGCGCGTCTCGCTCGGGCGCACGACCGACGGCCGGCGCCGGTCATGCCTGCGCCGCCGACAGCCGCATCCCTCATGCCGTTCTGCTCCTGCGTCGCCGCGCCGGCCCACCGCTGGGTCCGCCGAGGGCAAGCCACTGCAACACCGCCGTCTTGCTCCAGCGCCAACGCTTGTCGATGCCCCGGATGGGTGCCAGCGGGAAGACCCGCGCCTTCACCCGGCGTTCCAGCGTCGACCGTGAGCAGCGCATCAGCGCCGCCACGTCCTCCACGAACAGCACTTCCGGCAGCGCCTCCACGTCGATCGGTTCGTCCCCGGTCTGGTTGCACTCGGCGCCGCCCATCTCCTCGACCGCCTTCGCCCGCGCCTCGGCCGCGGCCTGCTCGATGTGCTCCAGCCGCTCGAGCGCCCGGATCGCCCTCGCCTCGAACCCCGCGCGGGGCGCACGGCGGCCCGTGAGGACTGCGTTCACCGTGGGCTGGCTGAGCCCGAGCGCCGACGCGAGGTCGTGTTGCGACAGCCCGAGCTGCGCGAGGCGACCACGGATCAGCCGAATCCTGTAGGTAGAGTCGAACGCAGGCGCCGCGGCTGCAGGCCGTGGGTGGGGTTTCGTTGCATCCTTTCGGGCGACGCCTCAGTCCCACCGGCCATACCCGGTTTCCTGCGAGCGCTCGTCGAACCGTGCTTGCCGTTTTCCAGCACACGGCTCTCGGACTGGTTTCACGTCAACGCATGCGACCGGGCCGCACGATGCGCCGCGCCCAGATGGAACAGGCCGTCACGCTCGAAGACCTGTGCCGCCGTAAAGCGCCGCGTCCCTTGCCCAGGGAGTTTGTGCCGACGCATCAGGAAGCCACGGGCGCGGCACAGCAGGAACTTGTCCAAGTTCCAGTACGTCCGGCTCACAGTCCCGTACGAGAAGTAGCGCTGCCAGCCGCCAACCACTCGGTTGACTTGGCGCACCACTTCCGGCCACGGTGCCTGATTGCCAGAACGTAGTATGCTCCGCACCCGTGCGCGCAAACGGGCCGCGGCCCGCCGTGACGGCTGAGCCCCCACGTAGGTCCGACCCGTCGGCCGATGCACCATCGGGCCGAAGGTGTAGCCGAGGAAATCGAAGTGCTCCTGCGTCGCGTCGCAGGTGCGCGTCTTCGTCTCGTTCAGCGTCAGCTGCAACGCCTGCATCCATCGCCGAGCGATGGCGAGTGCTTCAGCCGCCGGTCCCTGACACAGGATGACGAAATCATCCGCGTAGCAGACCACCTTCGCCTTCAAGCGCCGGTCCATGTCCCGCTCCTGCCACGCCCGGAGGAAGCGATGCATGTACACATTGGCCAGCAAGGGAGAGAGCGGACCGCCCTGCGGCGTGCCCCGCCCATGTCCACAGCCGCCCGTCCGAGTCACACGGCCCCCGGCGTCCCGCTCCTCGACAGGCACGTTGAGCCAGAGACGGAGCAGATGCAGCATCGCTCCATCGCTGACCCGCCGCGCGACCGACTTCAGCAGGTCCGCTTGCGGAATCGTGTCGAAATACTGGGACAGGTCCGCGTCGACGACATCGGTGTATCCGGCGTCCAGCGCCTCATGCACCGCGGCCACCGCTTGCTGCGGGCTGCGTCGCGGACGGTATCCGTACATCGCGTCGGTGAAGTCCGCCTCGAAGATTGGTGACAGCATCAGCACCGCCGCCGTCTGTACGACGCGGTCGCGGATGGTCGGAATCCCCAACGGACGCTCCCCGACTCCGCCGGGCTTCGGAATGTACACCCGCCGAACCGCGGCGGGCCGATACCGGCGCGTACGCAGGTCTTCCCCTAGCCGCGCCAACCAATCCTCCCGTCCTGCCAACTCGACCTGCTCGAACGTCTCCCCATCCACGCCCGGCGCACCATCGTTGGCCTTGGCCAGTGCGTACGCGTGGGACAGGATGTCGGCCCGGTAGACCTTGTCGTACAGACGGTAGAACCGGAAGGTCGGCTCAGTCTTGGCCTTGACGTACAGCTTGCGTTGAAGCGTCCGGATCGCTGGTGGGGTTGTAAGGCGCATGCCAATCTCCCTGACCCTCCACTCCCGTGCAAGCACCCAGAACCAGGGCTCCTTCCCTCCACCGGCGTTACCCGGCTTCCACGGTAGTACGAGCCCCTCCGACTCCCGTCACCGCCCGACCCCTACGGTCGGTTGGGCGTGGCGAGCGCCCACGGCAACGGGTCTCCCGTGTTGCCCCGCCATCCTTCACGGCGTGCCGTCTCCACTACCCCGGTGGACAGTTCGACGCCTGACGGTTGTGTCGCGTCGAACCCGACGGCCTTCCCCGTGGTTACGGCGGGTCGGCGTCCACGACAGTCTTTCGGGGCCTGTTCAGAGTTCACGCGCGTTACGGCCCGCCGTGTTGCAGCTCGACTACATCGAGCTTCTGTCCGGAGGCTTCAAGCACGGCAGTTGCCCCCCGCGCCTGCTCCGTAGCTACCGAGGTGAACCGTCAACTCCTCGGGCAGGACTCCCACCTGCTGGATGACGACGCCTTTCACGGCGCCCGTAACCATTTTTCGCTTGCTGATGCCAAAAGGTGAGAATATTACGCCTCCATACGTCGAAGTCAAGCCCCGCCTCCCGAGACCAACGCCGACCGCATCGGAAAGCCCGCCGGCGGAGTCCGCGCGCCCGCCGGAGCCGGCGTCGGCGGGGAAGCTCACGGGCCTGTGGACGGCCGCCAGCCGCCTCGCAATCCCTTGGATCCGACACAGACCGCGGGCTCCACAGCTCCCACACCCGTCGTCGTTGACGGCATCGGGACCGAACACGTCAGAACCCGTCACGCAACCGGCGCACGGCCGGGCTCGTTTCGCTCCCGGGAGACAGGCCTTCTTCGCGATATCAGGACCCTTGGGGGAGGTTTACTTTACGCAATAAATTATTATTGCTAAACTGTCCGCATGAACATCGTCGCCAAGCGCCTCCGCAAGGTCCGCACCGACCGCGGGCTCTCTCAGCTCCAGCTCGCCACTCGCCTCGGCACCACCCGCCACCTGATCTCCCAGGTCGAGCACAACCGCTGCGGCCTCACCATGCCCAAGCTGTCCGCCACCGCGCAGACCCTCGGCATCTCGGTCGACTACCTGTTCGGGCTCACCGACGAGCCGACGCCCGCCCACCAGCTCGCCGTCGAGCTGACCGCCGCCACCGCCCGCGTCCGCGACCTCGAAGACCAGCGGGCCCACGCCGGCATCACCGACGACGGCGATTTCGTCGGCGTCTCCGAGTTCGCCACCGCCGCCGGCAGCGGGGCCGCGGTCGACGACGAACGCATCGTCGGGCGTCTCAAGTTCCGCCGCGACTGGCTCGACCGCCACGGCCTCGACGCCCGGCAGTGCCGTGTCATCCAGGTCATGGGAGAGTCGATGGAGCCGACCCTCATCGACGGCTCCTCGATCCTCGTCAACCTCGCACGCCAGCGCCGGCGCGCCGGCCGCATCTATGTCGTCCGGACCGAGGACGGGCTCATCGTCAAGCGCGCCGGCAAGGACCGCACCGGCGCGTGGCAGCTCGTCAGCGACAACCCCAACAAGCAGACCTGGCCCACCCGGCCGTGGCCCGACGACGCCCCCATGGTCGGCGAGGTCAAGTGGAGCGCACGCACGCACGCGTGAGGAGAAGCTCGATGAGTTCCCGCAAGAACGATGCACCCGCCCCCGCGGAGACAGCCGCAGACCCGAAGGCGGCTCCACGCCGCGAGCCTCGCGATTCACAAGGCGCGAAGCCGAAGGGCAGGCTCGCCGGTCAGCCGGCCCGGCGCCGCGTCCGCGTCGCCGAGGGCATCTACAAGGACCGCCACGGGCTCGCCGCCACCGTCAAGGTCAACGGCGTCCAGCGCGAGGTCCGCTTCCCGCCCCGCACTCCGCTCAGAACCATCCGCGCGAAGCGCGACGAGCTGCGCGCCGGCCTGCGGACGCTCCCGGCCGGCGGCCGGCACACCCTCAGCCACGATGCCGGGCGCTACTTCGACCAGATGCAGGGCGCCCTCGTCAGCTTCGGCGACCGCCGCCGCGACCTGCTGGCGTGGCTCCCGCGGTTCGGCCATATGCGGACGCTCGCCCTTCCGGCGCACGTTCCGATGCTCAACGCCCAGCTCCACGAGTGGCGCAACACGCTCGCCGCCTCGACCTGCAACCACCGCCGCCACGCGCTGACGAACCTCGTCCGCGTCCTCTACGGCCGCCGCGCCTCGTTCGACCTGCTCGACATGGTCCGCTTCGCCCCGCCGCCGCCCAGGCCCCGCTGGGTCGACCGCCGCCATATCGCCGACGTGCTGGCCGAGATCCCGGCGGGCTCGCTGACCCGCATCCGGCTCGACCTGATGCACTGGACCGGGATGCGGCCGTCGCAGATGGGGCGCCTGCGCACCGAGGACTTCCGGCTCGACGAGCCGATCCCCTACGTGGCGGTCCCGCGTGGCAAGGGCGGGCGGATCGCCGCCGTGCCGCTCGTCCCCGAAGGCGTCGCCGCGGCCCGAGCCTTCCTTCACGCCGAGGCCTTCGGGCCGTGGCCCCGCAGCAGCGTCAACCGGGCCCTCGCCAAGGCCGCGCGCCGGGCCGGCCGAGCCGTGTTCACCACCTACCAGATCCGGCACTCGTTCGCGGCGGGGCTGCGGAGGGCAGGGACCGACGTCGCCGATATCCAGGACCTCTATGGACACACCCGGCCCGAGACGACCATGATCTACGCGCCGCCGGAGCTGGCGAAGCATCTGGCGGCGCTCGAGCGGCTGCGCCGGGACGACGGAAAGGGGGGGCCGGAACCGGCTGGGCGGCCCGTTTCGGCTGGCAGCATCGGCTGGCAGGGAAACGGGGCGCGTGGCTAAATGCCTGGTAACACGATGTTTACACTACGCTCACGTGGGGCGATACCGGACTGGGAGGCCGGCGCCTACAGCCCCCTCACCCACACCATGTACTTCCCGCTGCGCAACGCCTGCCAGCGCCTGCTGTCGACGACCGAGGGCGGCAGCTCGACCTACATGCTCGCGGCCCGCCACCAGCTCGCCCCCGGCACCGACCGCCTCGGCACGGTACGCGCCATCGCCGTCGACACCGGCGCCACCCGCTGGCTCCACGAGCAGCGCGCGGCCACGATGTCGCTCGTCGCCACCGGCGGCCGGCTGATCTTCGGCGGCGACGTCAACGGCCGCTTCCGCGCGTTCGACCAGGACACCGGCGCGGTGCTGTGGGAGATCAACCTCGGCTCGCCGGTCAGCGGCTACCCCGTCACGTTCGCGGTCGACGGCCGGCAGTACGTCGCGGTCGGCACCGGCACCGCCGCCAACGCCTCGATCAACCTGCGGATGACCCCGGAGCTGCGGCCGAGCTTCGGCAACAACCTGTTCGCGTTCGCGCTGCCGGAGCCGTAGGACAGTCGCCTCTTCGGCTGGATGTGCGTGGTCACTCGGACGGATTCGTGTGAGTAGCACCCTCGAGCAGATCCGGGCGCTGGTCGCACGCGGCGAAGTGCGAGTCTCGCTTCATGGATTCGAAGAGTTGGCGGCGGATGCGGTGCGGGTTCGTGATGTCGTCGCCGGGGTCGCGGAGGCTCTCGTGGTCGAGGACTATCCGGATTATCCGAAAGGGCGCTGCTGTCTCGTCCTGCAACGCGATGGAGCGAATCGACCGATTCATGTAGTCTGGGGTATTCCCGCCGGACAGCGGTCGCCGGCCGTCGTCGTCACGGCGTACAGGCCCGACCCCGCGAGATGGGACGAGACGTGGCTGAGGAGACAATCATGAGTACCCGGTCGACCTCGCGACTCGTGCGAGGCGGTGAGTTCGCGGCGGAAGTCGACGTCGAGCTGGTGGAAGCCGATGGCGGCTGGGCCCCCTACCTGCGACTGGAGGACGCCTGCAAGCTCGACGATGTCCGGGACGCGCTCTGTGCGGGGGACATTGCGCGTGCATCCAGGATCGCTGATCGTGTATACCGGTTGACGCCTCTCCACGTCTCCGGCGAGGCTGCCAAGCGCAGCAAGACCATCGACCGGACCGTCTGACACCCCTCACGAGACCGATTCTCCACCTCCGCCCTATTGCACATCCCCGCAGCGTTGCAGAGTCCTCAGCCGACCGACTCGCAACGGACCGGCGGAGGCCTCCTCGCCGCACCGATACGATGGCCGTATCAGTACCTCTCCGGAGCCGCCGGAGTCACCCTCCACCACGACACAACGGCCCGTGCAGCGGTCTCCGTCAGTTCTGAACGACAACCGCGTCCCCTTGATACTCAGTTGTGATCCCCACCCACTTTCGAGCATGCAAACCCAAGTCAAAGTCCGGGTGTCTGCGCAAGTCTTCAAGACTCATGGCCCCCAATCGACCCAAGACAACTTTGTCACGCCCGTCTGTGTATTGAGTTGCCAACGAGCCATCAGGCAGCACCAGGAGAAAATAGCCATCCTGCATGGTCCTATCAGAGTAGCCGATTCGCATCCATGGATAGCACTCCCTTACGGTGTGTACTTCCTCCAGCACGGCGCTGTCATCTACTTCCCATCTCACTACTGTCCCACACACCTTCAAATAGAGGCGGCTTGAACCTTCCAGATCTGGTAGAATGATTTGGCCCTCAAGTCATTCAAAAGACAGGAGATCCAAGCCGTGGCCCATCATAACACAGTCTTCGCGCAACTCCTCAGGTTCCTTCCGAGACATGAATTCGACGCCGAGGCGCGCGAGCACCAGTGCGGCCAGGGGCTGCGCGTCATGAGCCGCTGGGCGCAGTTCGTGGCCCTCGGCGTGGCGCAGTTGACGGGCCGACAGAGCCTGCGGGACATCGTGAGCAACCTCAGCGCCCAGGGGCGCAAGCTCTATCACCTCGGCGTGAGGACGGTGGTCAGCCGCTCGTCGCTGGCGCGGGTCAACACCGAGCAGCCGTACACCCTCTACGAAGCGTTGTTCGGACGCCTGTTGAGCCGCTGCCAGGAACGCGCGCCGAGGCACGGCTTTCGGTTCAGGAACAAGTTGTACTCCGTCGATGCGTCCACCATCGACTTGTGTCTGTCGGTCTTCCCGTGGGCGTCGTTTCGACGCACGAAGGCGGCCGTCAAGCTGCACGTCGGACTGGATCACGGCGGCCATCTGCCGACCTTCGTCAGGGTGACCGACGGCAAAACCGCCGACGTCACGGCGGCCCGCATCTGGGAGTTTCCGGCCGGCAGCGTGGTCGTGGCGGACCGCGCGTATCTGGACTTCAAGTGGTTCCATCAGTTGCAGGCGCGGGGCGTGACCTTTGTGACGCGCCTGAAGCGGGGCGTGCGGTATCGGGTCACGAAAGCGCACGCCGTCCGCCCCGGGACCGGGGTCATCAGCGACGAGACGATGGAGCTGACGAGCGCTCGGGGCCGCAAGGCATATGGTGAGCCGCTGCGACGGGTGGTCTATAAGGACCCGGAAACGAAGAATCGGTACGTATTCGTGACCAACAACACGACGTGGGTGGCGAAGACGATTGCGGACATCTACAAATCGCGATGGCAGATCGAGCTGTTTTTCAAGTGGATCAAGCAACATCTGAAGGTGAAGCGGTTCGTGGGCCGGTCGAAGAACGCGGTCTTGACGCAGTTGTGGGTGGCGATGTGCATGTACCTGCTGTTGGCGTATCTCAAGTTCCTCATGCGAGTGAGTTGGAGCCTTTACAAGATGCTGCAGGTGCTCCAGCTCAACCTGTTTGAACGTCGGCCACTCCTGGATCTTCTCACGACGCCGTCGCCACCGGGTTCTGACCCTCCCGACCCCCAGTTGTCGCTGACGTGGGCCTAAAATCGCCAAAAATGTGGGACACTAGTGTTCCCATCTGTACTGGTCGTGGAGTTGAGCTCGACCAGCAGACAGAATACGAGAAATGTTCCAATCCCCGACACCAGCGAGAGCGAGGCGTTCACCCAATTCAACAAGGCCGCGACTATTGTGCCTGCCGATGCAGGTTAGGATCCTAACGTGGTAGTCTGCCGCTACGGCTCGCTGAGTCAACTCCATGACTTCCGCCATAGAACCCGTAGAGGGGAGCAGATTGCGCCGGACACGGCTCCCCTCGTGAATCTCAGAAAAGCCGGAGTCAATGCTGATATGGAGACGAATCCCCGCTGGCAGCAAGGATAGCCCCTTCTTGGCAAGAACCATGCCGTTGGTACTAACGACAACGTTAAGTCTGGCCTCCATCGCGGCCACCGAGATCTGGAGAATATCTGGTCGAATCGTGGGCTCACCACCTGACAAATCGACTCTCATCAAGCCCCATGACCTCAGCTGCCGGAAAATAGCTCCCCATTCTTCGGCCGAGAGCTCTTCTGTCGGGAGAGACTCGTCATTCCCGTAACAGTACTGGCATTTCAAATTGCACTTACCCGTAACTATGCAACCCGCGGAGATGGGTCTATCGATAGCAATGTCTGAAATGGGGCCCTTTGCACATGCCTCGAACGTATCCGTCAGCGGACTGTATATTAGTCGTCCCCATGTTTCGTCGCGTTTGGTCGCCATACAACTTCTCGTTCCTCAAGCACAAACAAGTCGAAGCTCTTCGAGCCTTATGGCCGCAGCGGTTGGTGATACGCCAAAGCGGTCCGCGATGGACTCAAAATGCCGGCTCTCGAAGCACCTGCATGTGGCCACCTGCAGAGCCAAGTACCTCTGGCCACGGGACACCAGATCGGAAATGCGGGCATTGGATGCTCTGCGACCCGATAGCCAGACGGCCATATTTTCGTCTAGATTTGAAAGGTGAATTGTTTCACGAAAACGCGCTTCAAAACACTTACGAAGATACTTTCCTGGCATCAGCAATTCGGCAGCAAACACGTCCGCTTCGTACTCTTCGAGCGGCCGCTTGGGCGCAAGTCGTTCGGTGCCCTTGAGGGGCCTGTCTCGGTGGTACTTGAATTTCGGGTGAAGCAGCCAATGGCCGACTTCATGGGCGCCGGTGAAGCGGCGATAGTCAATCGGGAACTTCTGCGCTACTACGATGCGACCGCCGTCGCGGTCGATGAACCCGGCCGTCTGGACCGGCACCGAGTGAGGAGCAGCGGGCGTAGTGGAGGGGATGTACTCAGGGTCGTCGAATCGGACACCGAGCCCTTGTTCGACCACGGCGCGAAGATCCAGGGGAAAGATCTCCTGCGGACTGGTGGGCGTAGACGTCCAGATGGTGGCGCGCCGACGCCACAAGTTCCTCAGCAATTCGGTCGCGGTGGCACGAGCGCGGGTTGCGACGGGTCTAGACACAGCGTTCTCCCAAGGTTGGGAGCCTACTACATGATGGGGTTGTCCGTCAAGTGCACCCTACATCTTGACGGACTTGGGGTAGCGGAGCGGCGAGGCCCAAGATGTTGGGCCTTGTCGACCGGGGCGTTGCGCGGCTGAGCGGCTGGGTTCATGGCCGGCCGGTCGGGACGGCGGCGACCCGCGCGACCATCGCTTCGATCGGATGCTGCTCGACAGCGCGGTCGCGGCGGACCCCGACGCGGTGAGCTGGATCAACCCGCGGCTCCGGCCCGGGAGGTCCGCCGGGTGATGCGTGTCCGGCAAGACCGGCGTCGTCTGCACCTCGGCCGCGAGACCGGCGAGTTCCTCTGGGCCACCCCGACCATCGCCCGAGAACGTCATCACCCACATCGAGGGCGCCACCGGCGCGGTGGACCGAGAACCCCGAGACGGTCTTCCGCCGCTTCGGGCCGGAGGTCTTCAGCCTGCCCCACCGCGATAGGGGGCAGGAACTGGGAGCCGGGCAGCTACAGCCCGGGCACCAACACCATGTACATGCTGCTGCGCAACGCCTGCGCGCGCATGGCCCCCTCGGCGGCGGCGGACGGTCGCTCGACAACCTGAGCATGCGGAACGAGCTGGCCGTCGGCACGGACCAGCTCGGTGCGGTCTGGGCCATCTCGGCCGAGACCGGCGCGGTCGCGTGGACCCACGAGCAGCGTTCGGCCACCATGTCGCTCGCCGCCACCGCCGGTGGCCTCGTCTTCGTCGGCGACGTCAACGGCTGCTTCAAGGCCCTCGACGACGAGACCGGCGACGTGCTGTGGGGGCCGTGACCTACGCGGTCGACGGCCGCCCAGTACGTGGTCGCCGGCACGGGCAGCGGCGGCAACGCGCTGAAGCGCGATGACCCCGGAGTGGCGGCCGAGCAGCGCAACAACATCTTCGTCTTCGTGCTTGCGATGATCTTGGAGGGGCACGGGAGGCCGACCTCGCCGCTCTTCGCGTTCAAGTGCGGCCGTAGCCCGGGCCGCTCCCTGCTGCGGATCCGGCGGGCTGGTGGAGGTCCCAGAAACCCGACGGGAGGCGTTGTTGCCCGGCACGCGCTGTCACGACACGTTCCCGCCGGACGGGCACGGTGTAGGTCCAGTGCCCGGCAGCCGCAGCCGGAACTGCGGTGACGCATTCAGCATCCGAAACAGCCGCGGAGCATTGTCCGAGGTGATCCGGTGCTTGCCGACCACGACCTCGTTGAGTCCCATTCGCGGAGATCCCCAGCCGTTCCGCCGCCTCGGCCTGCCCTTCAGCCGCTCGACCGACCAGGCAGCCGACCGCTCGCCCCGAGCGTCGCTCGTCGACGCGGGGGAGAGCGGGCCGGAGCGGCGGTCTACACCTGACCCGCGCGGCCCCGCGCGGTGGGGCTACTTCCAGCGCGGACGTGATACCTTGCTCCACGGCACACGGGACTTGGCCGGCCCACCGCGACGGTTGCCTGTTCCGTCAAGCTATCGCAGGTGGACGACCGGGTCCGGCACAACGGGTGGAGATGGGCTCGGAAGCGGCTAGTGCTGCGTCACATTATAATCTTCGGATAGATGGACTTGAGTTTACAGCGAGCATCCTTGACCTTCATCTGCCAGTCGACGCCGCGTTGCGTGCCAGTGACGTCGGTGGACCACGCCGAGACTTCGCCGTGCAGCGTCTCGAGGTCGCCGATGCGGCGCCCGTGCAGGCACTGCCGCGTCATCGAACTCAGTTCGTTCTCCGCGATGTTCAGCCAGCTCCCGTGCTTCGGCGTGTAGCAGAACTCGATCCGACGAACCAATTCCCGTGCCCGGGTCGGCTCGAACACCTCGTAGAAGGCGCCCATCGTGTGCGTGTTCAGGTTGTCGCACACCAAGGTGACCTTCGGGCATTCGGCGTAGCGCCCCTCCAACAGGTCGGCAACTTCCACCGCCCAGTCCGCCTTCGTACGCCGGTCCCGGGCCGTCGCCTGCCGCCAACTCGCCAGCGGCTCGGCGAACAGGAAGACCGAGGCCGTGCCAGCCCGTTCGTACTCGTAGTCGACGCGGCGGGGCCGTTCCGGCGTGGCCGCCAGCGGCGGGCGAGTTTCCTTGACCAGCTGCACCGGCTGCTCATCCATGCACACGACCGGGCAAGCCGGGTCGTACGGCTGCGCATAGATGTCCAAGACGCGCTCCATGTGCGCCACGAACTCGGCATCGGCCTGCGGGGGAATCACCCAGTACTCGATCTTCCGCTGGCTGGGTCATCCTGTTTTTTTTAGTGTCCTCCGGATGGTCTCGTGGCTGACCGACTCGACGATCTCCAGCTCGACGACCCGGCGCGCCAGCAGGCGCAACGACCAGTTCGCGAAGCCCTTCGGGGGTGGCCCCGTACGCAGGGCGATGACTTGCGCCTCCTGTTCGCCGTCCACGCAGGGCGATGACTTGCGCCTCCTGTTCGCCGTCCAGCCGCTTGGGGACCGGGGGGGACTCCCGCTGCTTTCGCGCCAGCGCCCGCTCGAATCCCTCTTGCACGCATCGCTCGCGAATGTTTTCGACGGTTTTGGTGCGGCACGAGAAGGCGTCGGCGATCTGGTGGTCGGTCCACGCCGGCCCGTCCGCATCGGCCTTCAAGAGAATCTGCGCGCGGCGCACCTTCTCGCTGCTTCCGCTGAGCTTGCGAATCGTCTCTTGACAGACCTCGCGTTCCTCCGCCGTGAGTCGAACGATGTACTTCTTCTGTGGCATGGGAACTCTATCGGCTCGGGATGAGTTCCCCGACAGTCCTAATGTTTATTTGTGGCGCAGCACTAGTCGCGCGAGTCGGACAGGAATAGGGGAGGATGGACCAGGAGTGGCTGAGCATCCCTTCTCAGCGAAGATCGGGATTCGGGTGTCGCTGACCGGGCACTTCGACGTGCCCGTCGTCCTGGACGACGTACGACCGCTGGGCGCGAACGGGTCCGCCGGGTTTGAGTGCCGTGTTCGGTTGCCCGACGGCACGATCGAGGAGGCGGTGATCTCGCCCGACGAGGCGGCGGCGATCCTCGGGGCGGAAGCGGCAGCAGAGAAGGCGGTGCCGCGGCCGGCGGACGCGAACCGGCTGCGACTCCTCGTGGAGTCAGCCCGCATCCGCCTCGCCTACGCGTACGACCGGCAGTTCGCGGTCAGCCTGTCCGGGATCCGCACCCTCCCACACCAGATCGAAGCCGTCTACCTGAAGATGCTGCCGCAGCCGCGGCTGCGGTTCCTACTGGCGGACGACCCGGGCGCCGGCAAGACGATCATGGCCGGCCTGCTGATCAAGGAGCTCAAGCTGCGGGAGGCCCTAGGTCTAGACCGCTGCCTCATCCTGGTCCCCGCGCCCTTGACCATTCAGTGGCAGGACGAGATGCTGCGGTTCTTCAACGAGCCGTTTCAGATCATCCACTCGTCGAACGACCAGCAGCAGCTCCTGAACCTCTGGGAGCGGGAACGCCAGGTCGTCTCGTCCATCGACTACGCCAAGCAGGACGATGTCCGCGAGCGCGTATGGCAGCAACGGTGGGATCTCATCATCATCGACGAGGCCCACAAGTGCAGCGCCTACACGAAGCGCTCGGCCGGGCGCGAGGACGAGGTCGAACGCACGAAGCGGTATCAGCTCGCGGAGCGTTTGTCCGAGCAATGCGATGGTCTGCTGCTCCTGACCGCCACCCCGCATCACGGCGACGACGACCGGTTCGCCCACTTCATCCGCCTGCTCGACCGCGACCTGTTCCCCGAGCCGCACCGTTTGGGCGACGCGTCCGGTCGCATCCGCCGCGACATCCTCAAGCTCGGGGAGGACTGCCCGTGGTGGCTCCGGCGGCTGAAGGAAGACCTGAAGGACATGCGGGGCCGTCGGCTGTTTCCGGACCGCCATGTTCAGACGGTCAGCTTCGAGCTCGGGCCGGACGAGTACGCGATCTACAAGGCGGTGACGGCCTACATCAACGAGTTCCTGCCGCAGGCGACGGGGCGCCGCAAGAACAGCGTCGCGCTGGCCCGCACCGTCTTCCAGCGCCGCCTCGCGAGCTCGACGGATGCGATCTGCGAGTCGCTCCGCCGCCGCCGGAAGAAGCTCGACGACCTGCTCCACGAGCTCGAAGGCCTTTCGCCCGCTCAGCGGGCGCGCCGGCTCGCGCAACTGCAGGGTCGGCTGTCGGACACGGAGCAGGACGAAGACGACCTCGATGAAGCCGCCCGCGACCTGCTCATCGACGAGGCGACCACGGCCGCCGAGCTGGACCAGCTCCGCGCCGAGCTTGCCGAGCTTGGCGATCTGGTGGCCCGGGTGGGGCGGGTCCGCGAGAGCGGGCGCGATTCGAAGCTGGTCGCGCTGCGCGAGTGCGTGCAGAGGTCGGAGTTCGAGGAGCTGAAGGACGGGCGCGGCAAGCCCCTTCTCTTCACGGAACACCGAGACACGCTCGTCTACCTGCGCGAGCACCTCGAGGCGTGGGGCTACTCGGCCTGCCAGATTCACGGCGGGATGAACCCGCGCGAGCGCCAGCAGGCTCAGGAGGACTTCCGCACGAGCCGCCAGATCTGCGTGGCCACGGAAGCGGCCGGCGAAGGCATCAACCTGCAGTTCTGCCACCTGATGATCAACTACGACCTGCCCTGGAACCCGACCCGGCTCGAGCAGCGTCTGGGTCGCATCCACCGCATCGGGCAGACGCGTGACGTGTACGCGTTCAACTTCGTGGCGACGTCGTCGGAGGATGGCCAGCCCGTCATCGAAGGGCGCATCCTGGAACGGCTGCTCGGCAAGCTGGACCGCATGCGCGAGGCGCTCGGAGACCGGGTGTTCGACGTGGTCGGCGAAGTGCTTTCCCTGAACAAGGTCAACCTGCCGGACATGCTCCGCGAGGTGGCGTACGAGCCGAGACGGCTGGACGACTATCTCGACATGATAGACCGCATCGACCCCGATCTGCTCGGCCGCTACGAGGAAGCGACCGGCATCGCCCTGGCGCGCGGGCACGTCGATTTCTCGGCTTTCGCACAGGCCAACCTGGAGGCCGAAGAACGCCGGCTCATGCCGCGCTACGTCGAGTCCCACTTCGTGAGCGCCGCCAAGGCCGTGGGCCTCCGTACGGAGGCGAGGGCCGACGGGCTCTGGCGGATCGAGCACGTGCGCGCCCATCTCCGCTCCGAACGCCTCGCCGCCGTGCGACGCCTGGGCGCGCCGGACGCGAGCTACCGCAAGCTGACCTTCTACAAGGAGCATCTGGAACAGGATCAGCACCTCGATGCCGTGTTGCTCGGCCCCGGTCATGCCGTCTACGCCACGGTCGACGAGAAGCTGAACGAGCTGCTTCACGATGTCGTGGGGCGCACCGCCGTCTACGTGGACTCGATGGCCGGGGCGCCGTACCGGCTGCACTTCTACGAGATCACGGTTCGAGGCCAGACGACCAAGGGAGAGGCGACCACCGTCCATGCCGAGCTCGCGGCGGTGCGCGAGGAGGTCGCCGAGGGCGTGGCGGACGCCGAGCGTTTCGGGATGGTTCCCGCCGACGTCCTCATCGACCTTCCCGAACACCCGCACCCGCCCGAGACGCTTTCCGGGATCGACTTCGGACCGGTCAGCGACTACGTCAAGGCCACGGTGCAGATGGATCGCCGCACCGCCGTGCGCGACGAGCGCGGCCGCTACGCCGATGTCGCGCGCGACTATCTTCAGAGGTCCTTCGACGCGCGGGTGAGGGCGGCGCAGGACCGTGTGATGCGACTGCGCCACAGGGAGTCGAAGGAGCCCGAGATGGCTCTGGCGCGGCAGCGGGCAGAACATGATCTCGCGGATCTGGAACGGACCCGGCAGGAACGCATCGCCGGCGTGGACCGGCTCCGCATCGCCCGTCACGGGCCGGTGCGCCACATTGCCAGTTGCCTCGTGCTGCCGCCCGACACGGCAATCGGCAGCTTCCCGGAGTTGGCCGAGGAGCAGGATGCCGCGCTGAAGCGCCGTGTGGAGTTGGCGGCCGAGGACATCGTCGTCGCCTACGAAGAGGCCCGAAACCGCGACTGCCAGCGGGTGGGCCACCTCAAGATCGGCTTCGACATCCGCAGCCTCGCGGCCCCGGACCCGCAAACCGGCTACCGTGACCCGGTGGCCGGCGTGCGGCGCATCGAGGTCAAGGGCCGCAGGACGGGCCGTCCGGTGAGGCTCACCACAAACGAGTGGTACAAGGCGCAGCAGCTCGGCGACACCTACTGGCTCTACGTGGTGTGGGACCCGCTCGACAACCCTGACGCGGCCCCGGTCGTGGTCCGGAACCCCGCCAGGCACTTGGACTACGCGAAGAAGGAGGTCGTCGCGGCCCGGTACTACGACGTTCCGGCGAACGCGGTCGAGCAGGCGGCACAAGACCAGCGGGACGGCGCCGCATGACCGGCGCGCTGACCCATCGGAGGATCTGTCGCACATGCGCATAACCCGTCTCGAGATCGAGAACTTCCGGTCGATCCGGCGGCTTGCCGTCGATCTCGGCGACACGACGGTGTTCGTGGGTCCGAACAACGCGGGCAAGACCGCCATTCTCGACGCACTCCGGATCGCCTTGACGCGCCGGTGGGGTCAGCGCGGCACCGGTTTCAGCGAGTACGACATCCACCTTGCCGACGACACGGTCGATCCGAAGGCCTCCAGCGGCGTCCGCATCGAGCTCCGCTCGGAGGAGAGCGAACCCGGCGAGTGGCCCGACACGATCGCGGCCGACCTCGGCGACATCGTGCAACTGGACCCCATCACGGCACGCCGCTCCATCGTCCTGAGAACGCGTTGCGCATGGAGCGACGAGACCGGTGCCTTCGAGCCGAGCTGGGAGTTCCTCGACGCAAGGCGTGAGCCGCTGGCCGGCCGCAGCGCGCGCCGGGTCAACCTCGAGCGCTTCTGGCAGTACCTGCCCGTGTTCTACCTCGGCGCGTTGCGGGACGTGGGCGACGAGTTCTCCCCGCGCTCGTCTCAGTTCTGGGGCCGCCTGCTCAGAGCCCTGGAGATCCCGACAGGTCTCGAATCCCGTGCCTTGCGGGTCCTCGATCTGCTCAACCGCCGCTTGCTCGAGGCGGATCCGCGCCTCGCGGAGATCGCGGAGACGTTGTCCGGCGCCACCCGGATCGCCGCGCGCGATCGCGACGGGGGTCTCGACCTCCGGATGGTGCCGCTCAAGACCTGGGACCTCCTCTCCAGGGCCGAGATCATCCTCCGCAACGAGCCGGACCTGCCGTGGCTCCCGCTGCGACACCAGGGGCAGGGCATCCAGAGCCTGTCGGTGATCTTCCTGTTCCAGGCGTTCGTGGATCACCTGCTGCGCGAGTTGTACGAGCCGGGAAGCGAGCCGGTGCTCGCCCTCGAGGAACCGGAAACCCACCTCCATCCTCAGGCCGTCCGCACCCTCTGGCGCCACGTCAGCGCGCTGCCCGGGCAGAAGATCGTCACCACCCATTCGCCGTACTTCGTCCAGCACGTGCCGTTTCGGGATCTACGCCTGGTGCGCCTCACCGCGAACGGCACGGAAGTGCGGTCGCTGCCGGCGAGCTTCTCCGTCTCGATTCCGTCCCTCGATGGTCTCGAGGCCGTCGTGGCCAATTCGTCCGGGGTGCTGACCTACGAACGAGCTTCGGAGACGCTCACGGTCCACGGCGCCCTCGGCGAGAGGATCTACCGCGACCTCCTCGCGTGCTGCGGGGTCGACGAGCGCCGCCCCGAGCTCGAACCGCTGCTGCAGCGACTTGCGGGAACGCTCGTCCCTGTATGTCGACGACGACGAACTTCGGTCCCTCGAAACCTACGCCCGGCGCATGCGCGGCGAGATCTTCTTCGCGGAACGCTGGCTGATCGTCGAAGGACAGGCCGACTACCTGATCGTGCACGCGATTGCGCATGCTCTGGACTACGACCTCGACCAGCACGGCGTCTCGGTCGTCGACGCCCAGAACAACGGCAGCCCGGCTACCTTCGCAGCCCTGGCGCGGGCACTGGGCGTTCCGTGGCTGGCGGTGTTCGACGGCGACGACGCCGGACGTGAGTTCGTGCGGGCGATTGCCAACCGCGGGTTCAGTGTCGAAGAATTGAGCCAACGCTGTCGAACCCACGCCGCCGGTGACCTCGAGGCGCAACTCGTCGCTGACGGGCTGGGGCCGGAATTGCGGGAAATGCTGGCGGCGTTGGGCATCCGGGAGGTGCATGCGTTGGACGACGCAGACCTCGTCGTTCGCTTGCGCGCCGACAAGACTGCCAATGCGGCAGAGTTCGCGGCCCGTGTTCGTCGAGACGCGGACTTGGCGCAACGCACTCCCGAGGCGTTTCGCGCCGCCATCGAGCAACTGCGGGGTCTGACCTGATGACTACCCAGCTCGAGACCTCTCTGGACGAGCTGTCGGACATCCAGCGCGAGGCGGTCGAGTGGGACGACGGCGCGTTGCTCGTGCTGGCCGGTCCCGGCTCCGGCAAGACCCGCGTACTGACTTGCCGGGTCGCGCGCCTGCTCGATCGATCGCCGGACGAGCGCTTCCGCGTCCTCGCGCTGACGTTCACGAACAAGGCCGCCCACGAGATGTCGAGCCGGCTGACCGCCCTTGCGCCCGGGCTCGAGGAACGCGCCGACATCCACACCTTCCACGGGTTCTGCACACAGGTGCTGCGCCAGCATGGCGTGCATCTCGGCATCAAGCCCGATTTCGCGATCTACTCCCGGACATCCGACCGAGAAGCTGTGCTGGAGGATGCCCTCGCGCGCGATTGCCGGCGCGTCGACAGCGAGGATCGCCGTCTCCTGCCCAGGATCGACGCCATCAAGGCCCGAGCTGCGCCGCGGCAACGCACTGGACTTCAACTCGCTCATCTTCGAGGCGCACCGCCTCTTCGGATATCCGGCGATGGCGCGACACTATCAGACCGTCTACCGCTACTGGCTCGTCGACGAGTTCCAGGACACCAACGGCGCCCAGTACGGACTTCTTCGGCGCATGTCAGGCGAGGACTTCCGCCGGGTCTTCGCCGTGGCCGACGACGACCAGACGATCTACGAGTGGAACGGCGCCAACGTCCGCCGGATCGGCACCTTGGTCGAGGACTTCGATTGCGAGGTCATGCAGCTTCCGACCAACTACCGTTGCCCGCCGGGCATCGTCGAAGCCGCGAACCGTCTCGTCGTCTACAACGCCCGGCGCGCTAGGGCGAAGCGTCCTGCCGAGCCGACCCAGCGCCGTCGTTCCCTCCACGACCAGCCGATGCGGTGCCTCGTGTTCGAGACCGACCAGGGCGAGGCGGCCGGTATTGCCGCCGAGATCGCCGGTCTGGACATCGCCGAGCGCGACCGGACGCTGGTGCTGGCCAGGACCCGCGCGTTGCTGGAGTCCATGCGCGACGCCTTGCAGGCGGAGAACGTGAACGCGATGATTCTGAATCGCCGCGACGACTTCGCATCGCCCGAGATGCGCTGGCTGGTCGCCTGCCTGAATCAGCTCAACCGGCCGCTCGACCGACGCAACCTGGCCACGCTGGTCGAGGCGTTCGGCAGCTTCGTGCCTGCCTGCGCTGCGTCGGCGGCCAGCGGGACCGCGCCGCTCGACTTCGACGACCTGCTGTCCCGTTCGGCGGCGGAGGGGGTTACCTACCTGTCGGTTTGGACGGGTGCCGCGCAAGCGGCCGGGCTACCGTCGCCCGCCGCGGAGATCGTCGACCTGATTGCGGGTCTCGCCGCCCGACAGTTGAAGCTCGCGTCGGCAATCGACGAGATCCTCGGCCACTTCGAGAGCGACGAGCCCGACGACGACCTCAAGGACGACCTGAGTGCCTGGCGGCGATTGTCGGGCGAGATCAGAACCGCGGTGGGGCCGACATCGCTCGACCGATTCCTCCAGGAGCTGGAGCTGCGCTCCAAGGAACCGGTTCCCGCGCCGGGAGCCGTATCTCTGGCGACCATTCACAGCGCCAAGGGTCCGGAGTTCGACACCGTTTACCTCATCGGCTTGGCGGAGGAGATCCTGCCCTCCTGGCACAGCGTCACGCACGAGAATGGCAGCGCCGCGCTGGAGGAGGAACGCCGCGGCTGCTTCGTCGCGATCACCCGAACGAAAGAGCGCCTGATCCTGTCGCGGGCGCAGCAGTACAGGGGATGGCCGAAGCAGCCGTCACGGTTTCTCGCGGAGATGGGCTTCGCCGCCGACGATTTCCGACGCCGTCTCGGGAGGAGGGGACGTTTCCAGACGACCGACGACCGACGACTGATCGAGGACTACCTACCGCTGGATGTGCTCAACGCCATCTCGTCGAAGGAGAAGAAACATCCGAAACATGCGCTTGCGCTCATTCACTACTGGCCCGCGCGGCGTCCGACCACCGCGTGCCGCGCGGCGATCTACGCCGCGCTGGCGCCAGCGCCGCGCACCGAGGCCGAACGAGCAGAAGCCGCATCCTTCGTCGCGAAGCTCGCCGCCTACAAACCCGACTCCACGACAGTCTCCGAAGCGCTGCAACGGATCAAGGAGCTGCACGGGGCGCAACCACCCAAGGTCCTCGACATGTTCGCCGGCGGCGGGGCCATTCCGCTCGAAGCAGGCCGCCTCGGCGCGCGCACCGTCCCGTGCCGCCGCCCGGGCTGCGCGGCGTCCGTGCCCTTGGTGCGGCAGTCGTGGCTGCGTCGGAAGGGCGGAGCCATCGCGGCGGTACCGAAAATCGAGAATGGCGGCCGCCTGTGCTGGGACATCGTCTCCGGCTCCTCCGCCAAGGCCGTGTCGCAGCAGACCGAACAGACGGGTTCCGGCGAGGCGGTGTGCCGCGGAGTCGCCCGTCTCGGTGCAGGGCGCCTCGGACGTCGGTCCAGGCCAGAGCGGACCGACTCTGTTAATTCAATGGCTGGTGTGCTATAAAACTAACGAATCGTCGACCGGCCGAACGGCCCCGGAAGTGGTCGAACCTCCTCATGGGCAGCATCGAAGGACCGTGGCACAGCCGGCTGTCGCGCCGCGAGCGACAGATCATGGACATCCTCTTTCGGCTCGGCCGCGCCCCGGCCAGCGTCGTTCAGGCAGAGCTTCCCGGTGACCCGAACTCGTCGACCGTCCGCACGCAGTTGCGCATCCTCGAGCAGAAGGGACATGTGCGTCATGAGGAGGTGGGGCTGCGGTACGTGTATCGCCCGGTGACGCCTCGTCGAACCGCCCGCCGGTCGGCGTTGCGGCATCTCGTCGAGACGTTCTTCGACGGATCCGCCGAGCAGGCCGTAGCCGCGTTGCTCGGCGGCGAGGCGAGGCGTCTGACCGAGCCGGAGCTCGACCGCATCGCACGGATCGTTTCGGACGCGAGAGCGGCCCAACAGAGTCACGATCAATCAGCGTCACGCGGCAGCGGACGGGACGGAAGCAACACGAGCGGGGAGCGGGAGGAGCCGTGATGAGCCTGCTGGCCGCATTGACCGTCAAGGTGTCGGCGATCCTGCTCCTGGCGCTGGTCGGCACCCTCTGTCTGCGCGGGAGCTCGGCCTCCGCGAAGCGCTGGGTGCTGGCGGTCGGGGTCGTCGCAGCGGTCGCTGCGCCGGCGCTCGACGTCCTGCCGATTCCGCCGGTGGTGCGAATGGCTCCGGCCGGGCCGTTCGTGTTCGACGCGCTCCGGCTGGATTCCTACGACCTGTTCACGGAACCGGCAGCAGGTGCAGGCGTGGCGGAACTGGCGGCTGCATCGCAGCGACCCGCGGCGGCGGCCGTCGCCGGCGGCGACGTCGTCGGCCGGATGGCCGTGACGATCTGGTTGCTGGGGGCGGTCGCCAGCGTTGGCGTGCTCCTGGTCGGGTTGGCGAGACTCCGATGGCTCCGCGCGTCGTCGAGCCGCGTGACGGATGGGCGGTGGCATCGGCTGTGCGCCGATCTCGCGCGGTCGTGCGGCCTGAGACGCGGCGCCGACCTGGTGTTCGGACCGCTCCCCGGCTTGATGGCGACATGGGGCTGGCGGCGGCCGGTCGTCATGTTGCCGGCGTCGGCGTCCGAGTGGTCGGCGGAGCGGATGCGCATCGTGCTGCTGCACGAGCTCGCGCACGCGCGCCGCGGCGACTGGCTGCTGCAACTGGCGGCCGAAACGTTGCGCTGTGTCTGGTGGTTCAACCCGTTCGCCTGGATGGTCCGCGCACGGCTCCGTCGCGAGAGCGAGCACGCGGCCGACGACCTCGTGCTGGCTCAGGGCGTTTCGGCTGCCAGTTGCGCGACGCATCTCGTCGAGCTTGCGAAAGAGGTTCGGAGACACCGGCGGACGTGGTTGCCGGCGCCGGCGATGGCGCGTCCGTCACACCTGGAACGGAGGCTGTCCGCCATGTTGAATCCCCGCCGGAATCGGCGTCCGATGACGCGCCGCGCTTGTTGCTGTAGCCTGGGCGTTCTCGTGCTGGTGTCGGTCGCCATCGCCGGCTTGCAGTCCGGGCCGGCCGCGGCCCAGGACACCATGTTCCGCGTGGACTATGTCAAGACGCGGCCGGTCGGCGCGACGGTGGTGGAGCGGGAGGAAGGCACCCACACCTTCGCCCCGACCGGCCACCGCCGGATGGACCGCGTGGTCGACGGCGAGCGGACCACCACGGAGATCGTCGTCCCCGCGACCGCAGGCGCGGGCGCGGGCAGCCAGATCGTGATCGACTACGGCCAGGGGGTCGTGCGCACCGGCCCCCTCAACGTCGCGACGAGCGCCGAGTCCTCGCTGCCGCCGGAGCTGCTCGACGTCGTGACGCGAGCCCAAGGCCCGAGGCCGGCGCTGCCTGCCGGTGCGCGGGTGGTGTCCATGACGCGGACGCTGACACGGGACGGGGCGAGCGCGCCGTTGCGGTACGTCGGCACGGAGGCCCGCGGCCCGCTGACTCTCCACCACTCGCGGGCGGAGCTGCCGACCGGCGGCATCGTCGACCTCTGGGACTACCGCTTCCCGAGCTTCGACCCTGTTTTCGACCTCGGCCCCAGCCTGACGCTCGCGGAGTCGTCGCTGAGCACGACCCCCGACGGAACGCCCGAGCTGCGGGAGACGCAGATCGTGAACGTGACGGAGGTGGAGTTCGACCCCGACGCCTTCAGCGCCGATCCTTCGCTGGGCTTCCGGGTCGAGGACCTGTGGGATGTTCTCACTCGGTGAATGGCAAGCGGCGGCCTTGGCAGGGTCAGGACCCCTCGCGCCGCCGAACCGGTCCTCGCGCCTCGGCGCCCGGCAAGAGTGACGCGGTCGGCACGGGTTATCCACATGGATTTGCTTCAGGATGTCGGCTCAGCCGTGCGGCGACTCGCCGGCCGGCGCGGGTTCACCCTTGCCGCGCTCTTGACCCTGGCCCTCGGCATCGGCGCCAACACCGCGGCGGAGCAGGCGGGGGTGGAGGCGCGGACCCTGCTGCAGAGCAGTGCCGGCGCGATGTTCGGGCTGTCGGCCGGCGGAACCCGGCGCTCGGTGCGCGGCGTTGACGTCGACGCCAGGGTGGTGCCGTTGCTCGAAGAGATGGTCGGTGAGTATCGGCCGGCCGTCGATCGCGGCTACGACCCGGCCAACGTGATCACCGCCCGCATCCGGAATCCGGACGCGACGTTCCGGCCGGACGTGACCCCGGAGTCGATGGTCGAGCTGCGGGCCGTCGCCCGCCGCTTCCAGGTATCGCTGGTGGAGGAGACAGTCCGGCTGGAGGTGCTTCCGGATGTAGGTCGCGCGGTCAGGGGGGGCAGAGCAGGTTGCCCCCCGCCAGCTACGCACAGGTCACCGCCTACGACGATTCAGTCGGACATCGACATCGTCGACGACGTGACGCTGGACAAGCAGGAGCAGGAGATCGAGCTCGAGCGGTCGGCGGCGTCGACGACTGGCGGTCGCACGCCGGCTTCTTGGATGAAGACGAACGCCAGCAGGTTCTGGGGCGTGAGTCTCAGCCTGAAGTACTGGTTCTGAAGGCGCCGGCATCTCGCGAGTCGATCCGCTCGCCTGCCTCGGGCCGCGGTGCGCTCTTCGCCGATGCTGCCGCAGAAACTCGCGACCGTCGGCGACATGGCGTGTTGGCGGGTGCTCGACGACGGCGGGTTCAGCGAGCCGTACTTCGGCGGCCGCGTGCCGTTCGCGGCCGAGGCCCCCCAACTGGCAGGGCGACCTGGTTTCGGACTCGCCGCGAGCTGCATCATGGCCATTCAGCGACCGGCGGCGTGCGTTCGCACGTAGTCCATGAGGCTCGGAATGCCGGCTTCCCAGGTGGGCACGGCGTCGGGCCGCCAGATGTAGCCCAGGTGACCCAGGGTCTTCGCCGTCGCCGCCGTTCGCTTCTCGCTGCCCGGCTCGCCCAGGCCCCGCCGGACCGCGGCTTCGAGCTGTTCACCGCCCAGGCGCTCGCGGGGACTGCCCCGCTCGCCATCGGACGCCGGAGATGGAGACCTCGCCGGGCAGCAGCCGCCGCCACCACGTCGGCGACAGCAGGCGGCGGACGAGCCTCTCTTCGGTGGGAACGGCCGCCGGCGTCAAGTGGATCACGTCGACCGCCTCACGCGCGCAGGCGGCCTCGTGCAACCAGGAGAGCAGCGTCGTCTTGCCGTTGCCGCGCGGTCCGTAGAGGATGAGATCGCGCGGCGGGGCGGCGCCCTGCCGCAGACGGTCCAGAAACGCGCGGACTGCACCATGGAACCGTGCAGACTCCTGACGCTCAGGATCCGCGGCAACAACCTGTTCGTCTTCACGCTGCCTTGAGACTTGGAAACGAGAGGCGACGTTCGAGCGGCCGGCTGCGCCGATCTCTCGCTGGCACACACTTGGCGCCCGCGATCCTGCTTCTTGCATGACACCGAATGCCCCCTTTATAGCCAAGTCGAAGTTGACCATCGTCGTGCTGGTGGCCGTCGGGCTCTTCCTGGTTCCACCCGCAGCTCAGGCTCAGCCGCAGGTTTCGAGCGACGAGCTCACGATCGAGTTGGGCCTGGCGGGACTTGCCGCGAGTTCGGCTGGCGGCGGAGGCGTGTACGTCGGCGTGTCGGGAGCCGACCGGCGCGCGAAATGGCTCGAACCATTCTTCGCCATGAACGCGTACTCCTCAGACGCGGTCGACTCCTCGGGCGGCACCGGGCGGTACCTGGCGCAGGGCGGCGCCAACATCAGGCTCGGTCCGGCACAGTGGGCCGTCCGTCCCGTGGCGCGCATCGGTATCGGGTGGGCCAACCTCGGCGAGAGAGCGGATTTCACCGGCGTCATGGGTGGAGTCGGCCTGTACACGCGCGAGGCGAGTGCGCTCTGGGGCCTGTTGACGTCGGGCTTCGGTTTCACTGTGGACGTCTGGTCATCGGGGCGGACCGATTTCACCGTCGCGCACGCTGGAATCTACTTTCGATTCGGTTAGGGCCATGCCGGTCGACACATCCCCCCGGACGGCGTTTCCGCACCACGGGGTCGCCCACGTCCCTGCGAGCGGCGAGCGGCGAGCGGCTCGACGCCGACGGTGGCTGACGGCGGCGACGAGCGCAGCGCCCTCGACGTCGTCGTCGGGCCCGACGTCACCGACCCGAGGCCGGGGCTCAGCGTGGCGACCGCCACCGCCGAGGCGAGCGCCGGCGAACGAGGCCGCGAAGCGCGTAGCGGAGATCGGGCACGGTGCTCATCGGCCTCCCGCAAATCGTTGACCCGGCGCGGTCAGGGTTCCTATTCGACTCGTGGCCCCCTACGTCACCTCGCCCGTGTGCGCCGCACGCCGGAACTGCTTGCTCAGGGCCAACCCCTGCCGCTGGTAGGACGAGCCGATGGACGCTCCGTAGATCCTCTCCGGGACCTCCAGCAGCCGGCTGTACACGACGCGGCCGACCACTTGGCCGTGCTCGATGACGAACGGCACCTCGTGCGCCCGCACTTCGAGCACCACCCGCGTTCCCTTGTCGCTCTCCTCGCCGTACCCGAACCCGGGGTCGAAGAAGCCCGCGTAGTGGATCCTGAACTCGCCGACGGTCGGATCGAAAGGCACCATCTCGGCCGCGCAGTCGGGTGGCACGACCACCCGTTCGCGCGAGCCGAGAATGTAGAAGTCGCCGGGGTTCAGGATGAGGCGGTCGCCGGGGAGGTTCCGAATCTCGTGCCAGAAGGCGCCGGGATCGTAGTGACCCACCCTGCGCATGTCGATGAGGGGAGCGTTCTTTAGGCCCCGGTAGCCCACGATGTCCGTCGCGTCGCGCCCCCGCAGGCTCACCGACAGCTTGACGCCCTTCTGGATGTCCGCCGGCGCCGGACCGTCGTCCTCCAGATAGATGAGGTTGTCCGCCTCGTCCAGGCGCTCGAGCAGGCTGTCGGTCGGGGGCGGCTTCCCTCGCACGAAGCGCAACTGTGACAGCCGCACGCCCCGCTGCACGATGATCGGGAACGTCCGCGGGACGATCTCGGCGAACAGCGGCCCCGAGTAGCCGTCGGGCACGCGCTCGAACTCGCTGCCGTAGTCGGTGATCAGCCGCGTGAACACGTCGAGCCGGCCCGTCGTGCTCTTCGGGTTGGCCCTCGCCGACAGGCCGCGCGGCAGCCGCAGGCTCTCCATCAGCGGCGCCAGGTAGACGCACCCCTTCTCCAGGACCGTCGGCGATGACAGGTCCAGCTCGGCCATCGACAGCGCGTCGAGCTTGCGCTCCACGGTCGCGTGCCGGCCCGGCAGGAAGCTGGCCTGCAGGCGGTAGGCGACGGGCCCCAGCCGCAGATCGAGGCTCGCCGGCTGAATCTGGTCCTCGGCGAGCGGCTCGGTCGCCGCAATGCGGCCGTCTTGACAGAGGGCCTTGATCCGCTGGTACGGCAGGACCCCCGTCGATACCGCGGGGAGCTCTCCGGGGAGCTCTCTCCGCGCCAGCTCCGGGAACAGCGCCGTTGCGTGGTCGTCCGCTTCGCCCATCTCTCGCATCTTCCCCGGCCGGGTGTCAACGACGATCGGCCCGGTCGTGCAGCTCCTCCCGCGTCGGCTTGCGGCCGTCGACCCACTCCAGCCTTCTCGGTTTCCGCGCCCGCCCGAAGAGGCGATTCATCGCAACGTCGTACTCGTCTTCGCAGCGTCGCATGCTCTCGAGTTGCGCGGCAATCCACTCCGGTGCGCTGCGCCCGTTCTCCGCCGCCCGAGCCTCCGCCCATCGGGCGAGATCGTCGGGCAACTCGATGGTGACGTTCTCCATCGTGATCCTCCGGACTTCCCCGAACTCGGAATAGTGTGACACGGAATCCGGCGTCGCCCCGACGCCGCCGACCGCCCCGGCGCGGCACGCTCCCACCGACAACGATTCGAGCCCTCCGCCCCCGCGCCCGCCGGAACACCCACCCGTGCTACGCTTGAGGCCATTCGAACCGACGGGTCGCAGTCAGGAGAAGGGTGATGCGAGCAGGGGTGCTGTTGAGCGTTCTGTTGATGGCGGCGTGCGGCGGCGGGGCGGAGCCGGAGCCGGCGGCCGAGCCGGAGGCGCCGGCGAGCGCGGGGACGATCGAGCGGCTCGACCCCGCCTTCGACGCGCTGGTGCCGGCCGACGCGGTCATCGAGGAGCTGGCCGGCGGGTTCGGGTTCACCGAGGGTCCGGCGTGGATCGACGACGGGGACGGCTACCTGCTCTTCAGCGACATCCCCGGCAACCGCATCGTCAGGTGGGACCCGGACGGGACCGTCAGCGACTTCCTGAACCCGGTCTACGAGGGCGAGCACGAGGAGGGGCGGCTCGTCGGGTCGAACGGCATCATCGTCGACCCGGACGGGAACGTCGTCTTCACCGAGCACTTCAACGGCCGGATCTCCCGTATCGCGGCCGACGGGACGCGGAGCGTGGTCGTCGACAGCTTCGAGGGGGGACGGCTCAACAGCCCGAACGACCTCGACTACCACAGCGACGGCTCGCTCTACTTCACCGACCCCGCCTACGGGCTGCCGACCCCCGAGGCGCGGGAGCAGGACGTGAACGGCATCTACCGGCTGAGCGCGGACGGCGAGCTCGCCCGCCTCGCGGACCAGACCGGCCCCAACGGCATCGCCTTCTCGCCCGACGAGTCGACCCTCTACGTGGCCGACAGCGCCACCCGGCAGTGGATGGCGTACCCGGTGAACGAGGACGGCACCCTCGGCGAGGTCGAGCTGCTGCTCGACGCCAGCGCCTCGGAGGAGAGCGGCTCGGCCGACGGCCTGAAGATCGACGACCAGGGCAACCTGTGGGCGACGGGCCCCGGCGGGGTCTGGGTCATCGCGCCGGACGGCACGCACCTCGGCACGATCAAGCCGAACGAGGTGCCGGCCAACGTGGCGTGGGGCGACGCGGACCGGCAAACGCTGTACATGACCGCGCGCACCGGGCTGTACCGCATTCGCGTGAACGCCACCGGCGACCAGTAAGAGTCTGCGCCGGGGAACGACGCGGACTCCCGGAGGGTTGGTCGGGCGCCAAGCGGAGCCGAAGGCCACGATTGGCGGGCTGCGACTGCGCTGCCGAGCGCCGCGGAATCGCCGGCTTGGTTCGCCGCGAATCGGAACCGCAACACGCGGCCTTCGAACCGGGGCGCCGCGTCGCCGAGGGGCAGGGACGCGGGCCGGCACGCCGAGAACCCGACCGCAAGGCGAGGGGCTACCGGAGCCCGGGCCGCACCGCCAAGCGGCGCAACATGGCACCTGGTGCCGCGGGAATCGGAGTTGCAAGCGAGGGTCTGGACCGTCCAGCGGCGCAGCAAGGGAGGTTGACGATGCGCTATACCCTGGTCGCGGCGTTCGCGGCGGCGTTGAGCATCGGTCTGGCGGCGCCGATCGCCGCCCAGGAGACCGGCGTGGGCTGGGTCCCGCCGCAGACCCCGTGGGGCCACCCCGACCTGCAGGGCGTCTGGGACCAGACCACCGGCACCCCCCTCGAGCGGGCGGCCGACGCCGGCGACCGCGAGTTCCTCAGCGAGGAGGAGGCGGCCGAGCGCGAACGGCGCCGGTTCGCGGCGTTCGACGCCCCGCCGCGGGCCGGCAGCCCCGGCAACTACGGCTCGCAGTGGCGCGACGGGTCGCGCAACGCGCTGACCCGCACGTCGTTGATCGTCGACCCGCCCGAGGGTCGCATCCCCGCCCTCACGCCGGCCGGCCAACGCCGCGCGGCCGAGAACGCCGCGCGACGGCGCGACCATCCCGCCGACTCGTGGACCGACCGCAACCTGTGGGAGCGCTGCATCACCCGCGGCACGCCCCGCGTGCCCAACAACTACAACAGCAACATCCTCGTCCTGCAGACGCCGGACGCGGTGGTGATGCTGAACGAGATGATCAACGAGACCCGCGTCGTCCCCCTCGACGGGCGCCCCCACGTCGCCGCCGTCGTCCGCCTGTGGAACGGCGACTCCCGCGGCCGCTGGGAGGGCGACACCCTGGTCGTCGAGACCACCAACTTCAGCGCCAAGCAGGTGTTCCGCGGCTTCCCCGTCGACAACCTGACGCTGATCGAGCGGTTCACCCGCACCGGGCCCGACAGCATCGACTACGAGATGACCCTCAGCGACCCCGCCACCTACACCCGCGACTGGACGGTGGTGCTGCCCATGATCGCGAACGGCGGCGGCATGTTCGAGTACGCCTGCCACGAGGGGAACTACGGCATGGAGGGGATACTGGCCGGCCATCGCGCCGAGGAGCGGGCGAGCCAATAGCCTTTCGTTGCCCGCTCGCCGCGCCCGGCCGGGTGGCTGATCGGGTCGTGGCGACCAACGACGACCCGGGGGGGATCTTGAGTGTGCCTGCTCGCCTCCCCCGCCGCGAGGCCCCCGCGACCCGGACGGTGGTGCGACGGAACGGAAACTGTCGACACCGTCGTCAGTTGTCATGGCATATGACGACAGCGCCGACACCTGCCGGGCGGCGCACGCCCGCGTGCGGTCGTCTCGCTTGCCATGACGACGTGACATACTCTGCCGTCATGACCCGAACCGAAGGTGTGCCGCTTCGAACGACTCCCGCGGCGAGACCAACCCCGGCCGCGGCCCTGGTCCTGGTCGCGCTGGCCCTCGCGCCCGCGACGGCGGCGGCGCAGGCGCCGCCGCCCGCCGACTTCGTCCCGGTGACCGACGCCATGCTCCGCGACCCGGCGCCGGAGGACTGGCTGACGTGGCGGCGGACCCTCGACGCCTGGGGCTACAGCCCCCTCGACCAGATCGACCGGTCGAACGTCGGCGACCTGCGCCTCGCGTGGACGCGGGCCCTGACCCCCGGCAGCCAGCAGGGCACCCCCCTCGTCTACCGCGGCGTGCTCTACATGGGCCGGCTGGCGCAGCCCCGTCCACGCCCGGACCTGGCTGAACAGCCTCGAACTCCACGCCTTCCCGCGCATCGGCAGCCGGCCCGTCTCCGAGGTGACGAGCGCCGACGTGCTGGACATCCTCACGCCGATCTGGCACGTGAAGGTCCAGACCGCCCGGAACGTGCGCCAGCGCATCGGCGCGGTGATGGAGTGGGCCATCGCGATGAACCTCCGATCGGACAACCCGTGCGCCCGCGTGCTGCCGGTGCTCGGCAAGCAGAACGAGGTCGTGCGACACATGCGGGCGCTGCCGCACCGGGACGTGGCGGCGGCGGTCGCGGCGGGCCGGGCGTCGGACGCGGCCGAGGCGGTCAGGCTGGCGTTCGAGTTCCTGGTGTTGACGGCCGCTCGATGGGGCGAGGTCCGTTGGGCGCGGTGGACCGAGATGGACACGACGGCGCACGTGTGGACCATCCCGGCGGCGCGGATGAAGGCGAACCGCGAACACCGCGTCCCGCTGTGCCGCCGCGCCGCGGAGATCGTCGATGCGGCGCGGGCGCTCGGCGACGGCGGCGGGCCGCTCGTGTTCACCGGCAACCACGGCGAGAGCCGCTGGAAGAGAAGGTGCTACGGCGGCTGCTGGAGCGTCAGCGGGTCCCGGCCGTTCCTCATGGCTTCCGGTCGTCGTTCCGGGACTGGGCGGCCGAGGAGACGGAGCACCGTCGCGAGGTCATCGAGGCGGCGCTGGCCCATGTCGTCGGCAACAAGGTCGAAGCGGCCTACGCGCGGTCGGACCTGTTCGAGCGTCGGCGGCGGTTGATGGACGACTGGGCCGTGTATCTGGACGGCCGCGCCGACGAG
The DNA here is from genome assembly GCA_965215105.1 of Vicinamibacterales bacterium. GTDB lineage: Bacteria > Acidobacteriota > Vicinamibacteria > Vicinamibacterales > UBA8438 > JAJEEA01. The sequence goes on along the minus strand of OZ244051.1, from coordinate 721,863 downwards.
GGACGCGGCACTGAGACGACGGAGGTCGGACATCGGAGCCCAGCCCGGCGCCGGTCATCGCCAGCGAGTCGAGCGGACACAGCCTCGGCTACTTCCTGATGAAGCCGATGTAGACGTAGAGCGCGACCAGAGCGGCAATCGCCACGAGCCCGACGTTGCCGTAGACGGGACTGACCTGAAGTCCCAGGAACATTACGAATGAGAATGCGAGATACAGACCGATGATGGCAGCGGCGTGAACCAGGATCTTCAACGGCTTGGCCACGTGCCTTCCTCCTCCAGATCACGGATCCTACCACAGCACCCTGCCCCCCGCTGCTAGTGTGCCGTCCCGGAAATGCGCATCGCAATGCGCGCCACCTTGTCGATGATCGACTGCGCGGTGGCGACCCAGACGAACGGCGTGGCAGAGCCATTGTAATCGTCGATGAACGCCTGGATCTTGTTCACCAGATCGGCGACGCTACGGAACGAGCCCCGCTTGATCGCCCGCTGGCTGAGCAAGCCGAACCACCGCTCCACCTGGTTCAACCAGGACGCCGACGTGGGCGTGAAGTGCAGATGGAAACGGGGTCGGGCGGCCAGCCACCGCTTGACCTTGGCGTGCTTGTGCGTCGCGTAGTTGTCGAGGACCAGGTGGATGTCCAACTCCGCCGGCACCTCCCGGTCGATCAAGCGCAGGAACGACAGGAACTCCTCGTGGCGGTGCCGCTTCCGGCACTGCCCGAACACCTGTCCGGTGGCGATGTCCAGGGCGGCAAACAGCGTCGTCGTACCGTGCCGGACGTAGTCGTGGGTGTAGCCTTCGGCGTAGCCGAGGCCCATCGGCAGTGTCGGCTGGGTGCGATTGAGGGCCTGAATCTGGGACTTCTCGTCCACGCACAGGACCATCGCGTGGTCGGGCGGATTGAGGTAGAGGCCGACGATGTCGCGCACCTTCTCGATGAAGAACGGGTCGGCGGAGAGCTTGAAGGTCTGCGCCCGGTGCGGTTTGACGCCGAAGAGGGCGAGCCAGCGCTGGACCGTGCTCTTGGACAGGCCCTCGGCCCGCCCCAGCGAGCGCGTGCTCCAGTGGGTGGCGGCGTCGGGTGTCTCCTGCAACGCGCGGTTGATCACGCTCGCCACCTTGTCGTCGTCATACGTCCGGGGCCTGCCGGGTCGGAGTTCGTCGTGCAGACCCTCGATGCCGGCGGCGCGGAAGCGCCGTCGCCACTTGCCGACGGTCTGCGGGGTGACGTCGAAGCGCTTGGCGACGGCCGAGTTGCTCAAGCCTTCGGCGCTGGCGAGAATCATGCGGGCTCGCTGGACCAGGGCGTACGGCAGGGTGGCCGACCGGGCAATCCCATTGAGCTGCTCCTGCTGCTCGTCGGTGATCGGGAGCGGTGCGCGTGGGCGTCCGCGTGGCATTGGCAGTCACCCTTGCTGAAAGACCACCAATTATAGTGGCTATTTGCGGGGCGCCACACTAGGACGGTCGCCTTTCCGGCTGGATGTGCGTGGTCACTCGGACGGAATCGTGTGAGTGGCACCCTCAAGCAGATCCGGGCGCCGGTCGTACGCGACGAAGTGCGAGTCTCGCTTCAGGGACCGGAAGAGTTGGCGGCAGAGTCGTGAGGCCCGTCACCGAATGAGGTACCTCCGTTCGGGTCAGCTTCCTTGCGCCTGACGACGCACCGTCGAACCTGTGTCGCCTCGGCCCCGGCGGCGCGCCGGCGGAGGCGCGGGTCAGTTCGGCGAGAGGGACGGCCTCAGTTCCTCGAACCAGTTGACGACCACGTAGATCCGGCCCGGCGGCTCGTCTCCGGCCGCCGCGGCGGCGGGAGCCAGGGTGTAGGCCAGCGTCCCGTTGTCGGACATGACGTTGCCGGTGACGGTGTCGCCGGAGGTGTCGAAGAACAGGGGCACGGGGTCTCCCGTCGTGGCCGGCGCCTCCGGATCGACCCCGATCGCCAGCAGCGAGCCGCGGTCGCCGTAGAGCAGGTAGCCGGCCTCGAGGTAGCCCAGGCCGAGGGCCGGCTCCAGCACCACCCCGACCTCGCCGGTCACGGGCGAGTAGACGGCCACCTTCCCGTCCTCCAGGTTCACCCGGCCGGCGTCCTCGCGCACGATCGTGAAGACCAGCTCGTCACGGCCCGGAACCGGGAGCGGCCAGAGGTGGGCGTAGTCGCCCCGCTGATCATCGAGCCGGGTGAGGGCGCGCGGCGTCCCCCCTGCCGCCGGCACCTGCATCAGGCCGCTCCCGCCGTCGCCCGGCAGCACGGAGTAGACGATGGTGCCGTCCGGCAGCCACACGGCCCTGGAGTACAGCCTCCCCTCGCCTTCGACGACGGTATAGGGTGTGCCGCCCGCGAGCGGAATCTGGTTGAGCGTCCATCGTCCGCCGTCCCGCAACTGGAACACGAGGCTCCGGCCGTCCGGCGCAATCGCGACCGGCGCCGCCGCGCCCTCGGTGCCCGGAATCGGCGCCGCGTCGAATGCGTCGAGGGCACGGAAATGGAGCTGCGCCGCGTCACCGCCCGCGACGCCGTAGACGACGTGACGGCCGTCCGGCGAGACCGCCAGCGCGCCGGTGAGCGACTGGCCGGGGTCCAGATCGATGGTGAAGCGCTGGACCGGGAGTGGCGGCGCGTCGGCCGCCGGCTTCAACGTCCAGGCCGCACCCGCGGTCACCGCCGCGGTGACGAGGAGGACGAGGGCGAAGCGCCATCCCGTCCCCGCAGTGCGGCCGGGCGGAGCGGCGACCTCCGCGGCGGCCGGCTCCGCATCGGGCTCGTCCGTTTCGCCGATCGGGTCGATCCACTGCAGCTCGCGCTTGAGGTCGCGCATCGTCTGCCAGCGGTCCTCGGGATCCTTGGCCAGGCAGGTCCGCACCACGCGGTCCAGCCGGCGCGGAATGGGGGCCTCGGCGTCCCGGAGGGGAACCGGCGCGTCCTTCAGAATCGCCCCGATCACGCTCGCCTGACTCGGGCCGTCGAACGGCCGCCGCCCCGACACCATCTCGTAGAGGGTGGCGCCGAACGAGAAGACGTCCGAACGCGCGTCGGCCGGCTTGCCGTCGAGCTGCTCGGGCGACATGTAGTGGAGGGTGCCGAGGATGCTCCCCTCCATGGTCAGGGCGGTGCGCGTCGGCGCCGACGTCACCGTCCCCGGCGCCCCCGCCTCGTGCTGCTTGGCGAGGCCGAAGTCGAGCAGCCGGACCCCGGTGGCGGTGAGCATGACATTGGTCGGCTTCAGGTCGCGGTGCACGATGCCCTGCCGGTGCGCGGTGTCGAGGGCCTCGGCTATCTCCACCGCGATGGGCAGCGCCTCGGCGACCGGCACCGGGCCGCGCTCGAGGCGCCGGGCGACCGTCTCGCCGTCGAGGAACTCCATGACCAGGAAGTCCATCGGCGGGCCGGCCGACGACGGCCGCTCGCGCCCCACGTCGAAGAGGGTGCAGATGTTGGGGTGGTTGATGGCGCCGACGGCGCGGGCCTCGCGCTCGAAGCGCTCGCGCTGCTCGGGGCTGTCGGCGACGTGCGCGGTCAGCACCTTGACGGCGACGGTGCGGTCGAGGCGGGTGTCCGTCGCCCGGTAGACCTCGCCCATGCCGCCGGCGCCGAGGGCGCCGACCACCTCGTAGGGCCCGAGCCGGTCGCCCGGCGCGAGTGTCGGCATGGCGACACCTACGGGTGCCTCACGGGAGGCCGCCGCCGGCCGCCGAGCAGCGCGAGCAACAGGCCGAGCAGGCCGGCGCCCGCCGCGGGAAGCGCGGGCACGGGCTGGACCGGCGTCCCCGGCGCCTCCTCCGACCACTCGCCGTCACCGCCGACGTTGCTCGCCCGGACGCGCACCGTGCAGGCCACGCCGTTGGTCAGCCCCGGGATCGCCGCGGAAGGCGTCGAGACGGTCTGCTGCCGAGCCTCCGAGTACTCGTCCGAGCCCGACTTCCACTGCACGGTGTAGCTCTCCGCGCCCGGAACCTCGTCCCAGGACACCTCCAGCACCCCGTCCCCGGGGGTCACCACGAGTCGCCCGGGCCGCTCCGGCGGCGCCGGCCCCGCGTCGCGTATCGTCACCTCGACCGAGGAGGGCGTGCCGGCCGCCACCGACGACGGCAGGTCGCCCAGCGCCACCGTGAACGTCTCGTCGTCGTGGTCGGCGTCGGCCGCCGTCGTGACCTCGCCCGTGCCGGTGGTCGAGCCGGCGGCGATCATGATGCTCTCCAGGGACCCGTAGTCGTCCGACTCGGCCGTGCCCGCCGTCAGCGTCAGCGGGATCGTCACGTCGTCCGCCAGCGACGGCGACAGCGTCGCCGTCACCGTCACCGGATCGCCCTCGTCGACGGGGTCGGGAGACGCCGACAGGCTCACCGTCGGCGGCGTCTCGGTCGCGGTGAGCACGAAGGTCAGCCGCGCCATGCGCTCGTTCGAGAACTTGCCGGTGCCCCGGATGCTCGTGATGACACCGTGAGGGTCGGTGGCGGGGTTGTCGAGCGAGAACTCGGTGCCGTCCTCGGTGCCGGCGTCGTAGGGAAACAGGTCGACCTCGTCCTCCTCCAGCCACCGGCCCGATGCATCCATCAGCGGCCGCCCCGAGATGCCGACGAACCAGTCGGGGCTGGGCCCGATCATCGACAGCAGGGTGACCAGCGGATGGTCCGAGGTGACGTCGATCGAGAACGTCGCGCTCGCTGTACCTCCACGCGCGATGCCCTGCTTGATGAGGGCCGGGGCGTGGGGCGAAGCGTTGATCTCGGACTCGAACCTGGGTGTCACGCCGAGCTCCGCCACGTTCTCGACCCCCGGCGAGGCCGAGCCGCCGGGGCGCCAGAAGGTCACGCCGTCGTTGTGCACGGCGCCGATCAGCGTCGTGAAGTGGGCGCCCGCGACGACGCCGCCCGGCGTGCTCTCGAGGGTCCAGTTGCCCTGGAACGTCACCTCGTAGGTGGCCGCGGACGCGCCGCCGTCCTGCGCCGCGGCCGGCGGCGCCGGCCAAAGAAGGCCGCCGGCTGCCGCGAGGCTCGCCACGACCTGCCGCCATCTTTCCCGTGGCCTGCCGCTGTGTCTCATCGTCTCGTTGTGGATTCGCCCCGCCGGTTTCTGCGCGTGGCGCGTGGCGCCTGGCGCGTGGCAACGTGATTCCGTCACCGTCTTCACTGCTGCGCCCGCTCGCGGTCGCGGGCGCGGGCCGAGACGAGCAGGTTCTCCATGCCGTAGTTGCCCTCGTGGCAGGCGTACTCGTAGAGCGGGCTGTCCGACCGCTGCATGACCACGCGCACCGACCACGGCTGCGCGAACGACGCGGGGTCGTCGACGGTGTACTCGTAGGCGAGACGGTCGGCGTCGATTCGCGTGAACCGCTCGGTCAGCCGCATGTTCGGCCCGGAGCCGCGGAAGCTGGTCTTGTCGGTGAAGTTCCGGGTCTCGACGACGAGGGTGTCGCCCTCCCAGCGGCCGCGCGAGTCGCCCTTCCACTGCCGCACGTGGCCGGGCAGGTGGGGCGAGCCGTCGAGGGGGACGACACGGGCGTCGTGCACCATCTCGTTCAGGATCACGACGTGGTCGTCGGTCTGGAAGAGCTGCATGTTGTTGTTGTAGGCGCTGGGGTTCATCGGCGGACCCGAGTTGAAGCCCATGATGCAGCGCTCGAACGCCCCGCGGTCCTCGGGCCCGAACGCGTCGCGCCCGAGCAGCGTCTGCCGGCGCTCGCCGCGGGCCCGGGCCTCGTCGCTGCGCGCGGGGATCCTGCCGTCGGGCGGGTCGACCACCAGCGACGTCCGGCGCTCCTCGCCGAGCGATGTGCCGCGGTCGTACCAGAAGTTGTTGTAGCCGCCCGACACCGGCAGCCGCCCGTTCTCGTCGCGCCAGAGGTCGACGTTCTGGGCGTCCACCCGCTCCTGCGCGAACGCCGCCGCCTCCTCGGCGGTCAACGTGGCGCGCCCCTCGAAGTCGTCGGGGCGCTCGAAGGGAACGGCGCTGCGGAAGTCCCAGACCCCCTGCAGGTCCCGCGCCGACGTCTCGCCCTGCCCCGCCTGGCCGGCCGCCGCGGCCGTCGCCAGCAGCAGGCCGCAGACCGTCGTTCCGATGCCCCGCACGATTGCGCGTCGCGTCCTCATCGCCTGTCCTCCTCGCGCCTGCGGCGCCGCGACCGGCGCCGCGTGTCCGATGATGCCGCCGCCGGTCGTGCCGACGGCGGCGCTGCCTCACTCCTCGTAGCGGTTGCCGAGGGTCCCGACCCCGTCGATGGTCACCTCCACCGTGCTGCCGGGCTTCATCGAGCCCACCCCCACCGAGGTCCCGCAGCAGATGACGTCCCCCGGGTGCAGCGTCATGTCCTGCGAGATCGCGCTCACGATGCGGTCCGGCGGGAAGAAGAGGTCCGTGACCGGGTAGTTCTGCCGCTCCTGCCCGTTCAGCACGGTGCGGATCGACAGCGACAGCGGGTCGAGGCCGGTCGCCACCGCCGGGCCGAAGACGCCGAAGGTGTCGAAGCTCTTGGCCCGGGTCCACTGCGGGAACGACGGGTCCTTCCCGAGGATGCCGACCGCGGTGACGTCGTTGACGCAGGTGTAGCCGAAGATGCACGCGGCGGCCCCGGCCGCGTCGACGGCGCGGCACTCCCGGCCGACGACGATGCCCAGCTCGCCCTCGAACACGACCTTGCCGTCGTACGAGCGCGGCTTGCGGATGGTGCCCCCGGAGCCGAGGTACGAGCCGTTGGCCTTGATGAAGTAGAGGGGCTCGGGCGGCTCGCTCTGCCCCGTCTTCTCGGCCATCGCCCGCGAGTTGTTCCACAGCGCCACCATCTTGCCAGCCGGCGCCGGAGGCAGCAGCGCCACGTCGTCGAGAGGCAGCGTCGCTCCGGACGCGGCCGGCTCGCCGAACATGTCGCCGGTGTGCACGGCGACAGTATCACCGGACAGGATGCCGAAGCCGGTCGTTCCCGCGTGCTCGAACCGAATCCACTGCGCCATGCCGTCTCCCTGGCCGCCTCCCATGCGCCCGCGGGGCGTCCCCTCCTCCGCGCCGAACTCCGGCCGTCGGATCCGGCCCCCCGCTCGGGGACCCTCTCGCATTGTACCGCGCGGAGGCAACGGCCCGACCCCGCGCGACAGGCCGCCGCCGAGCCTTCTGGCGACCGTCCCGGAGCCGGGCTCGCCGCCCGGTCTCCGACCCGGGGGACAAGAGCTACGGCCCCCCGCGGGATGGACGGACTTGCCGCAGGACGGTCGACTACCCGGACGCCGCCAGGGACGGCAGCCCCTCTCTCAGCCTCGCCAGCGCGGCCGTGATGTCGTCGAAGGCGGCGGCGAAGGAGAACCGCAGGAAGCCCTCGGCGATCTCGCCGAAGTCGCGGCCGGGCCCCAGCGCCACCTGGGTCCGCTCCAGAATCTCGAAGGCCAGCCGCAGCGAGTCGCGCCCCAGGTGCCGGGCGTCGGCGAGCACGTAGAAGGCCCCGGTGGGCGTGACGGGGACGGCGAGGCCGAGGCGGCGCACGCCGTCGACGAGCACCCGGCGGCGCCGGTCGTACTCGGCGACCATCATCCGCCGGTGCGGCTCACCCTTCTCCAGCGCGATCAGCCCCGCCGTCTGCACGAAGTGCGACGCGGAGATGAACAGGTTCTGCTGCAGCGACACGAGGTGCCGCATCGCCGATTCGGGGGCGATGACGTAGCCGAGGCGGAAGCCGGTCATGGCGTACCGCTTCGAGAAGCCGTCGAAGACGAAGCAGCGGTCGGTCATCCCGAGCGGCGAGGTGGTGACGGCGCCGTCGTAGAGCAGCCCGTCGTAGACCTCGTCGGACAGTATGGGCACGCCGAGCTCCGCCAGCTCGCGCATCACCAAGGGCGGCTGCACGGCCCCGGTCGGGTTGGCCGGCGAGGCGACCAGGATGCCCCGGGTACGCCGGGTGACCGCGGCCCGCACCCGGGCGACGTCGATGACATAGCCATCGTCGGGCGAGGTCGGAACGAGGACCGGCCGGCCGCCGCACATCTGCACCATGTTCGGATAGCACGGGTAGTGCGGCGTAGGCAGGATGAGCTCGTCACCGGGGTCGAGAAGCAGGCTGGCGACCATGAGGAGGGCGGGCGACGTGCCGCTGGTCACCACGATACGGTCCGGGCTGACCGCGGTGCCCCGCCGCCGCTCGCAGTCGGCGGCGATCGCCTCGCGCAGCCGGTAGAGCCCGCGGCTGTCGGTGTAGTGGGTGTCGCCGGCGGCGACGGCGGCGGCGACCGCCCCGGCCACCTCGGGCGGCGGGGGGAACCCCGGCTCGCCGACCCCGAGCTGCAGCACGTCGAGGCCGGCGCGCGCCATCTCCATGCCGCGCTCCATCACCTCCATGGCGAGGAACGGTGCTACCAACTCCACGCGGGCCGAGTAGGACATGAGCGATCACCTTCGACGAGAACGGCTATCCTGACGGTACGATGCCGATCGTGCCCGTCGACGACCCGCTGGACGCGCGCCTCCACGACTTCCACGCCGTGCCGGACCCGGTCCTGCTCCGCCGGCGCGGCCTCTTCGTGGCCGAGAGCCGATTCGTGGTGCGGGAGCTGCTGGCCCATCCCCGCCTGTCGGCTCGGTCGCTGCTGGCGACGCCGGCCGCGCTCGCCAGCCTCCGCGACCTCCTCGACGACCGCGCCGTCGACACCCTGCCAGTGTACGTGGCCCCGCCCCCGGTGTTGAAGCAGATCACCGGCTTCCGGGTCCACCGCGGATGCCTGGCCATCGGAGAGCGCCCCCCGCCGGCGACCGACACCGACCTCCCCGACCTCGCCGCGGCCCGCCTCGTCGTGGTGCTGGAGCAGGTGGGAAACCCCGACAACGTCGGGAGCATCTTCCGCAACGCCGCCGCCTTCGGCGTCCCGTGCGTCCTGCTCGGCCCCGGCTGCTGCGACCCTCTGTATCGGAAGGCGATCCGAACGTCGATCGGCGCCACCCTCCGCATTCCCTACGGCGAGATGCCGGACTGGCCCGACGGGCTCGACCGGTTGCGCGCCCACGGCTACACGACGGTGGCCCTGGCGCCGGACCGGGACGCCGACGACCTGCAGGCGCTCGCGGCCAGCCCCCGGGGTCGGCTGGCCGTCGTGCTCGGGACCGAGGGCACCGGGTTGAGCGACGATGCGGTGGCCTGCATCGACCGGCGCGTCCGCATTCCCATCGCCGAGGGCGTCGACTCGCTCAACGTGGCCACCGCCGCCGGCATCGCGCTCTACGCGCTGTCGGCGAGCGATGGGCTACGATAGACCGTCCCCGGACTCCCGGCGCGGCCGTGATCTTCACGGTCGAGTCGAGCTTCGATCGCGTCTCGTTCGCCATCGACCGGGTGCGCCTGACCCACATGTCTCGTCGGCCCGAGGCGGAGCCTCGCTGCGACAGTGCTCGACATGAAGCTGCCGACTGCGTCCAGATGCAGCCCCCTTTCTACGGTTTCGTGCGCCTGGCACGTGGCCAGGTAGTTCCCGTCACCGTACCTGTCCGCTCCCCGATGCATGGCGACCCGGTGACAGAGCAGTGCGAATCGGCTGGCGCATCGGCGTAGTCGGCCTGCTGGCGGGGCTGGCGGCCGCAGTCCTGTTGGCCGGCCAGTCGCGGATCGCAGAAACGGTGTCGGCCCCCCGCGGTTGGGCCGAAGCCCGCGGGGTGGCCGGCATGATCGGGTTCGGCGCCGCCTACGTCGCGCTGGCCCTGCTCTTCGTCCCGGGGGCGGTGCTCACGATGGCCGCCGGCGCGGTGTACGGCGTGGGCTGGGGCCTGGTGGTGGTGGCCGTCGCCACCACCGTGGCCGACGCCGCCGCGTTCCTGTTCGGGCGCCACGTCGCCCGCGGGGCGGTCCTGCGGCTCATGGACCGCTACCCCCGCTTCCGCGTCGTCGACCGCGCCGTCAGCAAGGGGGGCTGGCGCATCGTCGCCCTCGTCCGCCTCAACCCGACGCTGCCCTACAGCGCCGGCAACTACCTCTTCGGCGTCACCGGCGTGCCCTTCCTGACGTTCCTGGCGTCGAGCGCGGTGTTCACGCTGCCGGGCGCGTGGGCCTATCTCTACACCGGCTTCGTCGGGGTCGAGACCCTCGGCGGCGAGGCGCGCACCGCCGCCGAGTGGGCCGTGCTCCTCTTCGGCCTCGCGGTCACGGTGGCCGCCGTCGCCTACGTCACCGTCCTCGCCCGGCGGGCGCTCGACGAGATGAACGGCCGCGAGCGGGCCGGCGGCGAGTCGGCGCCGTGAGGCAGGCCGGTCGGCGCGGAGCCCGCCGCGGCCGCGGCGGCGACGCTCCGGCTACTCGTGAACGCCGACGACGGTGTTGCCGCGTCCCCGGTTGTGCTCGAAGAGCTCGAACGCCTCGATGAACCGCCCGAAGGGAATGAGGCGGTCGACGCGCGGCTTCATCGCCCCGGTGGCCAGAAAGTCGAGGATCTCGGCCACGTTCCGCTGGTGCCCGTCGGGATGCCCGGCCGCCCAGCCGCCCCACATGCTGCCCATGACCACCGCCTGCTTGATGAGGATCATGCCCGGCCGGATCGGCCGCTGGCCGGCCGTGAAGCCCACCAGGCAGATCCGGCCCAGGGGCCGGATGACCGACAGCAGCGCCGCCTCGAACAGATCGCCCTGCACCATGTCGAGCACGACGTCCACCCCGGCGGGATGCCCGAGCTCGGCCGACGCCCCGCGGACCTCGTCCTTGAACCGCCGGTAGCCGTCCCGGTCGGCGCCGTAGCAGAACACCCGGTCGGCGCCCGCCGCGGCCGGAAGCTCCCGCTTCTCGGGGGTGCTGACGCCGGCAATCACCCTGGCGCCCATCGCCCCGGCCAGCTCCACCGCGGCCATGCCGACGCCGCCCGACGCCCCGTCGACCAGGACCAGGCTGTCGGCGGTCACCTCGCCGAGGACCTTCAGCGAGTAGTAGGCGGGGAAGAAGTTGCGGCCGAGGTTGGCGCAGGCGGCCAGGTCCACCCCCGGCGGCACGGGCCAGACCGACGCCGCGGGCACCTTCACCACCTCGGCGAGCCCGCCGATGCTCATCTGCGCGACGACCCGGTCGCCCGGACTCACGTGGTCGGCATCGGCCTCGATGACGGTCCCCGACACGTCCATGCCCGGCACGTAGGGCAGGCCCGGCTTGTGCTGGTACAGGCCCTGCGCCTGCAGCGCGTCCGGGTACTGCACGCCGGCGTAGTGCACGCGCACGAGCACGTGCCCCGGCTCGTTCACGGGCCGGGGAATCTCGTCCAGGGTCAGGACCTCGCGCAACGGAACGGGAGTGGGAACGGGCTTGCCCCGGGCGTCGAGGCCGGCGTAGCGGTGGCAGCGGACGGCGCGCATCACATCACTCATGCATCAATCCTGAAGGGGGCGAGCCCCGGCCGGTCGCCCCGGACGGCTCCCCGTGCCCTGACGCAGCCCGGCGCCGCGCTTCCGAGCCCCCCGGCGGCGCGCCGCCCGGTGCCCGGCCGCGCCGGTGCCCGCCTGGCCGCCGACCGGCCCCGCCGCGCGGCGAGTCTGCACCGGCCGCCGGGCGTCGTTATGATAAGGCACCGTGCCGGAACCGGACCCCGCCATCGTCGGCGCCCTGCGTCGGTTGCGGCTCGTCGGTGCGGACGAGACGCCGCCGATGTCGCCCCTGCCCGGCGGCGTCTCGTCGGACATCTGGCGCGTCGACCTCCCCGGCGGGCCGGTCTGCGTCAAGCGGGCCCTGGCCCGGCTCAAGGTCGACGCGGTGTGGGAGGCGCCGGTCGAACGCAGCCGCTACGAATGGGCGTGGATGAAGGAGGCGGCCCGCGTCGACGCGGCGTGGGTGCCGCCCCTCGCGGCCCAGGACCCCGTTTCGAACTGCCTCGTCATGGGGTTCCTCGATCCCGCCGCGCACCTCCTCTGGAAGACGCAGCTCCGGCGGGGCGAAGCGGACGAGGCGACCGCGCGCGAGGTCGGGACCCGGCTCGCCGCGATTCACCGCGCGACGGCCGGCCGCGCCGACCTCCGCGACCGCTTCGACACCGGCGGCATCTTCCACGCCATCCGGCTCGAGCCCTACCTGCTCGCCACCGCCGAGCGCCATCCCGACCTGCGCCCGCGCCTCGCCGGCCTCGCCGCGGCGACGGCGGAGACGCGGCTCACCCTGGTGCACGGCGACGTCAGCCCCAAGAACATCCTCGTCGGCCCCCGCGGCCCGGTGTTCCTCGACGCCGAGTGCGCGTGGTACGGCGACCCCGCGTTCGACGTTGCCTTCTGCCTCAACCACCTGCTGCTCAAGTGCCTGTGGACGCCGGCGGCGACGCCGGGCTTCCTGTCCTGTTTCGACCGGCTCGCGGGCGCCTATCTGCGGGGGGCGGACTGGGAGCCGCGCGAGCGCCTGGAAGCGCGGGCGGCGGCGCTGCTGCCCGGCCTGCTGCTGGCCCGGGTCGACGGGAAGTCGCCGGTCGAGTACCTGACCGCCGACGAGGCCCGGGACCACGTGCGCGGGGTGGCCCGTCGCCTGCTCCAGGAGCCGGTCGCGACCCTGGCCGCGGTGCGGGAGGCCTGGGCGTCGAGCCTGGCCGGACAGCCTTCTCCGCGCGGCAGGGCGCTCTCGACCTCGATCGCCGACCGCCGATGACCGCACCCGCCCACCGCATCGCCCGCGTCTCGGCCCGCCGCGTATGGGACTCGCGCGGCCGCCCCACCGTCGAGGCCGAGGTCCACCTGCCCGGCGGGGTCCTGGGGCGCGCGACGGCTCCGGCCGGCGCCTCCACCGGCCGCGGCGAGGCCCTCGACCTGCGCGACGGCGGGGCCGCGTTCGGCGGCCACGACGTCACCCGCGCGGTCCGGCGAATCCGCGACGCGGTCGCCCCCGCCCTGCGCGGCCTCGATGTGAGCGATCAGGCCGGACTCGACCGCGTCCTGCTCGACCTCGACGGCACCCCGGACAAGCGCCGGCTGGGCGGCAACGCGTGCATCGCGGTGTCGATGGCGGCGCTGCACGCGGCCGCCGGCGCCGCCCGGGAGCCGCTCTGGCGGCATCTGCTGGACGGAGAGACGGCGCTGCTGCCGCTGCCCGAGATCCAGATCTTCGGCGGGGGCGCGCACGCGGGGCGGCGGGTCGACGTCCAGGACTTCATGGTGATGCCCGTGGGCGCGTCCGGCTTCGCCGAGGCCCTCGACTGGACGGCGGAGGTCTACCGGGCGGCGGGGGCGCGGATGGCGGCCGCGGGGCGCCTGCAGGGGGTCGCCGACGAGGGGGGCTGGTGGCCCGTCTTCGACACCAACGAAGAGGCCCTCGAGTTCCTGGTCGCCGCCATCGAGGACGGCGGACGCATCCCCGGCGACGAGGTGGCCATCTCGCTCGACGTCGCCGCCTCCGAGCTCTACCGGGACGGCCGCTACCACCTCGGCCTCGAGCGGCGGGCCGTGGACAGCGACGGCCTCGGCGACCTGCTCGCGGGCTGGGTCGACCGGTATCCCATCGTCTCCGTCGAGGACCCGCTGGCCGAGGACGACCACGCCGGCATGCGGCGGTTCACGGCCGCGGTGGGCGGCCGCGTGCAGGTGGTGGGCGACGACTACCTCGTGACCGACGCGGCGCGCGTCGAGCGCGCCGCCCGCGACGGCGCCTGCAACGCCCTCCTCGTCAAGCCCAACCAGGCCGGCACGGTGACCGAGGCCCGGGCCGCCCTCGACGCGGCCCGCCGCGCCGGCCTCGGCGCCATCGTCTCCGCCCGGTCGGGCGAGACCGAGGACGTGACCATCGCCCACCTCGCGGTGGGCTGGCGGGCGGGGCAGCTCAAGGTGGGCTCGTTCTCCCGCTCCGAGCGCATGGCCAAGTGGAACGAGGTGCTGCGCATCGAGGAGGCGCTCGGCGCGGCGGCGGAGTTCGCCGGGGCCCGGGCGCTCCCCCGCCCCCCGGCCGCGTGAGCCCTCGGCCGCGGCATCCCGGAGGCCGGTGGCGATCCGTGCCCCCGCCGATCCGCCTGGCAACCGAGCCGCCGCCCGGCGCGCCCGGCCGGTTCCGGCACACGTGCCGCGCATCTGCCCGAGCCATCGGAACCGGGCCGCCGCCCGGCGGGCTCCTCCGGCCCGCCGGGCCCGCGCCCTGCGCAGGCTTCCCGCCGGAGCGCCGCCCGGGTATACTCACCGCGCTCGAAGTCGATCCGGTACGGGGCCTTGGCAGAAGCCCCGAGGTTTCATCACAGGCCGGCCAGTAGCGGATCCCCGTTCACACCAGCTTCGGAGGAAAGTCCATGCCTGCACGCCGCTTCGTCGTCGTTCTCGGTCTCGCCGCCCTCGCGCTGGCCGCCGGCCCCGCCGCCGCCCAGACCGAGGACCGGCCCATGCTCACCGGCGCCGCCGCCATGACGATAGTGCACGGCTGTCTGGCCAAGGCCCAGGAGGAAGGCTGGCGCATGCACATCGCCGTCATGGACAACCACGGCAACCTGAAGGCCTACCTCCGGATGGACGACGCCCAGCTCCTGTCGCACGACGTGGCGATGGCCAAGGCCCACAGCTCGGCCGCCAGCCCCCGGTCGACGCAGCAGTGGGGCCAGATGGCCTTCGGCAACGGCGTCTCCGCCGCCGCCTTCGTCCCCGGCCTGAACTACTTCGAGGGCGGGCTGCCCATCATGACCGCGGACGGGCAGCACATCGGCGGCATCGGGGTCAGCGGCGACACCGGCGCCAACGACGCCATCTGCGCCCGGGCGGGCATCGACGCCGCCGGCCTGGAATAGGTACCCGAGGCCCGAAGTCCGCACCGCGGAGGCGGTGCGGACTCCGGCCGCAGGAAAGGCAATGGCAATGCAGAAGCAACAGACGTGGATCGGCGTTCTCGCCGCGGCGGCGCTCCTCGCTCCGGCCGCGCCGCCCGCGGCGGCGCAGGACATGGACGCCGCCGCGAAGTTCGTGCAGGTGGCCAGCGGCTACCGGCTCGTCCCCAACGTCACCTACCTGCGCGCCGGGGGCGTGGACCTCAAGCTCGACGTCTACCAGGCGCGAAGCGCGAGCCCCAACCCGACGCTGCTCTACATCCACGGCGGCGGGTGGACCAACGGCAACAAGGAGAGCTCGGCCCTGACCTTCCTCCCCTACCTGGAGATGGGCTGGAACGTCGTCAACGCCGAGTACCGCATGGCCGACGACGCCCACGCCCCGGCCGCGGTCGAGGACTGCCGCTGCGCCCTCCGGTGGATCTACCGGAACGCCGAGCAGTACGGCTTCGACCTCGACCGCATCGTGGTCAGCGGCAACTCCGCCGGCGGGCACCTCTCGCTCACCACCGGCATGCTGCCCGCCTCGGCCGGGCTCGACCGCCAGTGCCCCGGCGACCGCAACCGGACGTGGACGACGGGCACCAGATCGACGGCCGAGCTGAAGGTCGCCGCCATCGTCAACTGGTACGGCATCACCGACGTCGTCGACCTCATGCAGGGCCCGCCGGGAACCTCGGGCAACTTCACCGAGGCGTGGCTCGGCAGCCGCAGCGACCGCGGCGAGGTCGCGGCCCGCGTGTCGCCCCTCACCTACGTGAGGCAGGGCAACCCGCCGATCCTGACCATCCACGGCGACGAAGACAGCATCGTGCCCCACGCCCACGCCGTCCGCCTGCACGAGGCCCTCGACCGGGCCGGGGTGCCGAACCGGCTGCTGACCATCGAGGGCGGCGGCCACGGCGGGTTCAGCCTGGAGGAGAACCTGCACATCTACGCGACCATCCGGTCGTTCCTCGGGGCGCACGGCCTCGGCCCCGCGCCGTCGAACTGACGGGCGGCGTCAGCCGACCACCGGTGCGGGCGCACCCGGCTCGCCCGGTGGTCCTCGCCACCCAGGGAGAACGGTCGCGCGGGATGGCCGGGTGTCACGCGGCGGCGGCCAGGCGCCGGGGTGAACGAACCGCGTGACGGTTCGTAGATCAACACGCCGACTCCACGAGCACTAGTGTCCCACATTTTTGGCGATTTTAGGCCCACGTCAGCGACAACTGGGGGTCGGGAGGGTCAGAACCCGGTGGCGACGGCGTCGTGAGAAGATCCAGGAGTGGCCGACGTTCAAACAGGTTGAGCTGGAGCACCTGCAGCATCTTGTAAAGGCTCCAACTCACTCGCATGAGGAACTTGAGATACGCCAACAGCAGGTACATGCACATCGCCACCCACAACTGCGTCAAGACCGCGTTCTTCGACCGGCCCACGAACCGCTTCACCTTCAGATGTTGCTTGATCCACTTGAAAAACAGCTCGATCTGCCATCGCGATTTGTAGATGTCCGCAATCGTCTTCGCCACCCACGTCGTGTTGTTGGTCACGAATACGTACCGATTCTTCGTTTCCGGGTCCTTATAGACCACCCGTCGCAGCGGCTCACCATATGCCTTGCGGCCCCGAGCGCTCGTCAGCTCCATCGTCTCGTCGCTGATGACCCCGGTCCCGGGGCGGACGGCGTGCGCTTTCGTGACCCGATACCGCACGCCCCGCTTCAGGCGCGTCACAAAGGTCACGCCCCGCGCCTGCAACTGATGGAACCACTTGAAGTCCAGATACGCGCGGTCCGCCACGACCACGCTGCCGGCCGGAAACTCCCAGATGCGGGCCGCCGTGACGTCGGCGGTTTTGCCGTCGGTCACCCTGACGAAGGTCGGCAGATGGCCGCCGTGATCCAGTCCGACGTGCAGCTTGACGGCCGCCTTCGTGCGTCGAAACGACGCCCACGGGAAGACCGACAGACACAAGTCGATGGTGGACGCATCGACGGAGTACAACTTGTTCCTGAACCGAAAGCCGTGCCTCGGCGCGCGTTCCTGGCAGCGGCTCAACAGGCGTCCGAACAACGCTTCGTAGAGGGTGTACGGCTGCTCGGTGTTGACCCGCGCCAGCGACGAGCGGCTGACCACCGTCCTCACGCCGAGGTGATAGAGCTTGCGCCCCTGGGCGCTGAGGTTGCTCACGATGTCCCGCAGGCTCTGTCGGCCCGTCAACTGCGCCACGCCGAGGGCCACGAACTGCGCCCAGCGGCTCATGACGCGCAGCCCCTGGCCGCACTGGTGCTCGCGCGCCTCGGCGTCGAATTCATGTCTCGGAAGGAACCTGAGGAGTTGCGCGAAGACTGTGTTATGATGGGCCACGGCTTGGATCTCCTGTCTTTTGAATGACTTGAGGGCCAAATCATTCTACCAGATCTGGAAGGTTCAAGCCGCCTCTATTTGAAGGTGTGTGGGACAGTAGTGACAGCAGGTACATGCACATCGCCACCCACAACTGCGTCAAGACCGCGTTCTTCGACCGGCCCACGAACCGCTTCACCTTCAGATGTTGCTTGATCCACTTGAAAAACAGCTCGATCTGCCACCGCGATTTGTAGATGTCCGCAATCGTCTTCGCCACCCATGTCGTGTTGTTGGTCACGAACACGTACCGGTTCTTCGTCTCCGGGTCCTTGTAGACCACCCGCCGTAGCGGCTCACCATATGCCTTGCGGCCACGCGCGCTCGTCAGCTCGATCGTCTCGTCGCTGATGACCCCGGTCCCGGGGCGGACGGCGTGCGCTTCCGTGACCCGATACCGCACGCCCCGCTTCAGGCGCGTCACGAAGGTCACGCCCCGCGCCTGCAACTGATGGAACCACTTGAAGTCCAGATACGCGCGGTCCGCCACGACCACGCTGCCGGCCGGAAACTCCCAGATACGGGCCGCCGTGACGTCGGCGGTCTTGCCGTCGGTCACACTGACGAAAGTCGGCAGATGGCCGCCGTGATCCAGTCCGACGTGCAGCTTGACGGCCGCCTTCGTGCGCCGAAACGACGCCCACGGGAAGACCGACAGACACAGATCGATGGTGGACGCATCGACGGAGTACAACTTGTTCTTGAACCGAAAGCCGTGCCTCGGCGCGCGTTCCTGGCAGCGGCTCAACAGGCGTCCGAACAGCGCTTCGTAGAGGGTGTACGGCTGCTCGGTATTGACGCGCGCCAACGACGAGCGACTGACGGTTCCCACGCCGAGATGGTAGAGCTTGCGCCCCTGGGCGCCGAGGTTGCTCACGATGTCCCGCAGGCTCTGTCGGCCCGTCAACTGCGCCACGCCAAGGGCCACGAACTGCGCCCAGCGGCTCATGACGCGCAGCCCCTGACCGCACTGGTGCTCGCGCGCCTCGGCGTCGAATTCATGTCTCGGGAGGAACCTGAGGAGTTGCGCGAAGACTGTGTTATGATGGGCCACGGCTTGGATCTCCTGTCTTTGGAATGACTTGTGGCTAAATCATTCTACCAGATTTGAAAGGTCCAAGCCGCCTTTATTTGAAGGTGTGTGGGACAGTAGTGGGCCGACGTTCAAACAGGTTGAGCTGGAGCACCTGCAGCATCTTGTAAAGGCTCCAACTCACTCGCATGAGGAACTTGAGATACGCCAACAGCAGGTACATGCACATCGCCACCCACAACTGCGTCAAGACCGCGTTCTTCGACCGGCCCACGAACCGCTTCACCTTCAGATGTTGCTTGATCCACTTGAAAAACAGCTCGATCTGCCACCGCGATTTGTAGATGTCCGCAATCGTCTTCGCCACCCATGTCGTGTTGTTGGTCACGAACACGTACCGGTTCTTCGGAGTCTCCTCAAATGCGTGTGGGTAGCGGCGGCGCCAATTCTATGCCTCCACAGCACAGGAACAGCATCGAGATGAGGGCTCCGGCGGAGTGAAAGCCGTACGCGCGCCGCGCAATCACACGCAGCTTGTTGTTGATACCCTCCACCGGACCGTTCGTCATCTTCGTGTCCAGATACGCCAGGATGCCTTCCGCGTGTTTCCGAATCGTGCGCCCCAGCTTCACGAACGGCGCCAACCGGGACCGCGCAGCCCACTCCAGCCACTCGTCGAGCAGCGCCGGCGCATCCTCGGGCGTCGCCTGCCCCAGGATCGTCGCCAGGTACTCCTTCAGCTCGTAGGCCCGGTCCAGCGCCCGGTTCTCCCGACGCAACCTCTCCAGACGACGCGCTTCCCCAGGCCGGAGCCGCGCCGGGTGCTTCAGCAGCGCATAGCGCGTCCCCTTCAGCGCCTTCGCATCCGCCGGGGCCAGACGCCGCTGCTCCGACCGCCGAACCTCGTCAACCGCATCCGACGCAAGCTGTTCAACATGAAAACGGTCGAACACCACCCGCGCGTGCGGAGCCCACGCCCTCAGCGCCTTCTGCCAGCTCGACGCCAGGTCCGCCGTCACCAACTCGATCCGTGCGCACCCGCCAGGTCCCAACTGCTCGAAGAAGGCCCCCAGCGTCTCCGCGCTGCGCCCCGCCCCCGCCCACACCACCCGACGTTCGTCATGGTCAACCACGATCGTCAGGTAGCGGTGACGCTTCCGGTAGCTGAACTCATCGATGCCGATTCGTCTCAGCTTGCCGAACCGAGTCCCCTCAAGCCGCCGCGCCACAACCCGTTCCACGATGCTCCCCACCGTCACCCACGATATCCCCAGCAAGCGGCTCACCGCCGTCCCGTCCATCACCCGCGCCAGATACGCCGCCAACTCCTCGAACTCCGACGTGAACACGCTGCTGCCGCTCGCCCACGGCACCCGCTCCACCTTCACCCCGCGGCAACGCCGGCACGACACCCGCCAGGGCGCATACCGCAACCACGCCGGCATCCGGCCCCAAGACAGGTGCCGCCACTCGCGCACCGGCCGACGGTCATACCGCGGCGCCCGCTCCCCGCACGTCCCGCACCGGGAACGCCGCCACGACGGCTCCACCGACACCGCCAACAACGGGCTGTGGGCGGCCAGCTCCACCTGCTTGACGTACATCTGCGTGACACCCAACAGCCGGCGTAGTACCGTAGTCAAACGCATGGGGGTTCTCCTCCTCGCGGGTCGTGGTGGTGCACGCCCATGAGACCAGGAAACCCCCTGCGTTTGCAACCACTTCCGTCAACCGAGACGACGCACGCGGCCCCGACAACGTCTTGGCCCGCCCAACCGGCCTCCACCGTCGGCGCCGCGCCCCGAGATGGCCGTTGGGGCACAGCCAGCGCCTACCCCCAGCCGTCAGCCGCCGGGCTTCTCCCCGTGGTCGTGGACGGCCGGGACGCCCCGTCCAGGCCGGGCCGCAAGGCCCATATCTGCTGCTTGAGCGGAGGGACGGACGGGGTGTCACCCGCAGGGCCGTAGCGCAGCGAAGGACGCGCGTAGCGCGTTGACACGCCGGCCGGCCCGCAGCTACTCCGCTCCGACCTACCCCCGGCTACGGTGCGCCGCCATGCCTGCCGCCCGCCAGGTGAACGCCATGAGCGGTCCATGCCGAGGCCGCCTGCGCTGCCACGCGCCCTCGCCGACCCGCCGATCACGCTTCAACCCACCCACACTCGTTTGAGGAGAGCCGTTCTTCGTCTCCGGGTCCTTGTAGACCACCCGCCGTAGCGGCTCACCATATGCCTTGCGGCCACGCGCGCTCGTCAGCTCGATCGTCTCGTCGCTGATGACCCCGGTCCCGGGGCGGACGGCGTGCGCTTCCGTGACCCGATACCGCACGCCCCGCTTCAGGCGCGTCACGAAGGTCACGCCCCGCGCCTGCAACTGATGGAACCACTTGAAGTCCAGATACGCGCGGTCCGCCACGACCACGCTGCCGGCCGGAAACTCCCAGATACGGGCCGCCGTGACGTCGGCGGTCTTGCCGTCGGTCACACTGACGAAAGTCGGCAGATGGCCGCCGTGATCCAGTCCGACGTGCAGCTTGACGGCCGCCTTCGTGCGTCGAAACGACGCCCACGGGAAGACCGACAGACACAGATCGATGGTGGACGCATCGACGGAGTACAACTTGTTCTTGAACCGAAAGCCGTGCCTCGGCGCGCGTTCCTGGCAGCGGCTCAACAGGCGTCCGAACAGCGCTTCGTAGAGGGTGTACGGCTGCTCGGTATTGACGCGCGCCAACGACGAGCGACTGACGGTGCCCACGCCGAGATGGTAGAGCTTGCGCCCCTGGGCGCCGAGGTTGCTCACGATGTCCCGCAGGCTCTGTCGGCCCGTCAACTGCGCCAAGCCAAGGGCCACGAACTGCGCCCAGCGGCTCATGACGCGCAGCCCCTGACCGCACTGGTGCTCGCGCGCCTCGGCGTCGAATTCATGTCTCGGAAGGAACCTGAGGAGTTGCGCGAAGACTGTGTTATGATGGGCCACGGCTTGGATCTCCTGTCTTTTGAATGACTTGCGCCAACGATCATTCTACCAGACATGGAAGGTTCAAGCCGCCTTTATTTGATGGTGTGTGGGACAGTAGTGACATCGACAGGACTATCGTCTCCTGTTCGTCGGCCGCGAAGCTCGTCCAATCCAGTGCGACGACCACTTCGGCTTCCCGTCGCCCTGCGGCCGGTCCTTGGCGAACGGCGCCGCCTGTCGACGGCCGGCTCGCCGCACGGACTCCAACTGTTGTTTCAGGTGGTCCGTCTCGCGCTCCAACCGGTCGTTCTCACGCTCCAACCGGTTGTTCTCGCGCTTCAGGCGGTCATTCTCGCGCTCAAGTTCCGTGATGCGCGCGTCGCGAGAATCGCGCTCTGGCTGGGCCGCGTTCGAGCCGCCGCGTCTGCCCTTCTCCCGAGCCATGCCTCGGGTATCGGCACGAGCGCCCCGGAGCTGCACAGCACTTCGCGAATTTTCTCACCAGACCCGCTAAACAAAGACCACGGTACCAAGTGTGGTAAACTGGCCTTGTCATGTGGAACATGCCAACCGTGAGGATACTCCTGGCGATGTCGGTCATCGTGCTTGGCGTGGTTCTCGCCGCACGGGCGCAGCCACAACCACCTCGACCGGCGGATCCCGAGACCCGGGACCCGCTGTTCCGCTCCGGCGTCACGCTGATGACGACGGTGGTCGTCCCCCGCGACCGGAACGGCCTCTTCCAGGCCGACCTGACCGCGGAAGACTTCGTCGTCCTCGAAGACGATCGGCCGCGGCCCGTCGTCTCCCTGGTGCCCGTCGTCGGGGGGCGCACAGGCAGCCAGCTCGCCCTGCCGACGCGCCTGCCCGGGGGAGTGTTTCTCCCGCCCCCGCCTCCGCCCCGCCCGGCCGGCGAAATGGGGGGGCGCCTGTTCGTCATCCTCGTCGACGATCTGAACATCGAAGGGGGCCTGACGCTGCGCACGCGGGCGGTGTTCGAGCAGTTGGCGGAGAACCTCATCCACGAGGGCGATCTGTTCGGTGTCGTGTCGACCGGCCTGTCGTCGATCGAGATCGACGTGACCGACGACCGCCGTCTGCTCAACGAGGCGGCGGCTCGCATCATGGGCGGAGGCTTCAATCCCAACGAGTTGATCGAGAACTTCCCACCGACACCGGAAGGAGTCCCCGAGTTGAGGGTACGGGCCCAGCTGGCCTTCAACACCATGCGTGACATCATCCGGAGCCTGGAGACCGTACAGCACCTCCGGAAGGTGGTCGTCTACTTGAGCAGCGGCTACGATTTCAACCCGTTCATTTCAGAACGCGCGCTCTATGCTGGATCTCGCGGGGCGACCAACCCCTTCAGCCGGCTTCGGGGTCTCTACGGCGGGAGGGGCATGGCTCCCAGCGACCCGCTGAGCGATGGCGCACTGACGAGCGAGATCGCGGAGCTCGCGGCGGCGGCCAACCGGGCCAACGCGTCGTTCTACACCGTCGATCCCCGAGGGCTGGTTGCAGGGCCCGAGGCCGCCCATTACCGGTTGAGCGGTAACCGGTCGTTCAACGCGTGGATCTTCAAGACGCAGAACAGCCTGCGTGGGCTCTCGGAGTTGACGGGAGGCCGGGCCATCGTGAACCGGAACGACTTCGACGAGGCGTTTCGGCAGGTCGACGCGGAAACGAGCGACTACTACATTCTCGGTTTCACGGTGGGCGATTCGGACTCGATGGTCCGGAGGTTGCGGGTCGAGGTGCGCGGTCGCGACGACATCCGGGTGCGACACCGCTCTCACTACACGTTGGGCGGGAGCGCGCAGAACCAGCCGCCGCGATGACGACGGCGGGGCAAGCGCCTTGGAAGGGCGTCAAGGGCCGGCTCGTGACGCCGTCCTCGACAGGAGTTCATCGACGGTGGACCGAAACGTCGAGTACGGCATGGCCCCGCTCAGCCTTGCCAACAGGCTGAGCTTGCCGTCGTCGAGGACCTCGGCGAAGAAGAATGTCGGCGTCGCGTTGACGCCCAGTTCGTTTCCGGCGCGACGGTCCTCCATCACGCGTTCCAGCATCACGTCGGCCTGAAGGCAATTCTCGAAGTCTTCAGATCGGAGCTGCAACGAGGCAGCGTGGTCCAGAAGATCCGAATGGGTCAGGGCGGCGTCTGCTGCGAACAAGCGGTCGTGCATCTCCCAGTACTTCCCCTGGTCGGCCGCGCATTCCGCAGCCTCGGCGGCCTTGACGGCGAGGGGGTGAATGTCGAGCGGGTAGTGGCGGAATACGTATTGCACGTCGCCTGTGTCCACGTATTGCTCCATCAACCGAGGGTAGACCTGGCGGGCGTGTCGAGCACAAAACGGACACTCGAAATCGGAGAACTCGATGATCGCGACCCGTGCGGCCGAGTTGCCCCTGACGCTCGACGACCGAGGTGAATCGACGACTCGGGCTACCTCGAGTTGCTGGACCTCGACCGAATCCGGGGCAGTATCGGATCCGTGGTTGACCAACAGGGTCCATAGCAATACGACGGCCGCGGCAATCAGCGCCACTGATGCCGTTCTGTCCAACAACCGATCGAGCCCGCTGGAACTCATTTTGATTGGGCGCTCCTAAGCAATGGGCGCGGGGATGTAACAACGCGGTGAGAATGCCGTACGCCACCATGTCGGCACAACTATGCGTGCAAGTAACGTGGGCAGAATCGAACGTCGCTGGGTCGGGAGCGAAGTGACGAGGTGTGCGAGAAGTCCGTCAGTCGCCAAGAAAGACGAATTTGTGGTATGCTTGGCACGGAAATCAACCCATCATTTGCAGGGAGGCCAGCCCATGAACGGGTTGTAGGGGACGACCACGCCGATCGAAACGGGCGGACATGCCGTCTACGCGTGGAACCTCCTACATTGCTGGCCTAGTGGTGTGTCACTGGACTGATTTTACAGTTCAGCTTCCGTGGGCGAGACGCGGTTGGTGCCCGAAAATCGGGTGTTTTCCGGCGTTGTCGACCACGGCGGTGCGCTGCGAAGCCATTTGGCGGACACACGACTAGTAGCACCAAAAGTAGCAATCATAGTCTCCGTTCCAGATCCCGGCGCACTGAAGGTTCAGTGAGTTGCAGATGGCTGCACACTCCTCGGAACACCACAACTCGGCATGCACGGGCGCGGGACGGAGCGCGTTCCAGATAGTCGCGACGGCAAGGCACAGCGCGGCGAAGAACAACTTCCGGGTCGTTCGTCGCTTTGCATGGGGGACTCTGTGTGGCATTGGCAACCTCCGTGACCGTGCCCGCCGTGACCCGATACCGCACGCCCCGCTTCAGGCGCGTCACGAAGGTCACGCCCCGCGCCTGCAACTGATGGAACCACTTGAAGTCCAGATACGCGCGGTCCGCCACGACCACGCTGCCGGCCGGAAACTCCCAGATGCGGGCCGCCGTGACGTCAGCGGTCTTGCCGTCGGTCACCCGGACGAAGCTCGGCAGATGGCCCGCGTGATCCAGTCCGACGTGCAGCTTGATGGCGGCCTTCGTGCGTCGAAACGACGCCCACGGGAAGACCGACAGACACAAGTCGATGGTGGACGCATCGACGGAGTACAACTTGTTCTTGAACCGAAAGCCGTGCCTCGGCGCGCGTTCCTGGCAGCGGCTCAACAGGCGTCCGAACAGCGCTTCGTAGCAGCCTGTGGCAAAAGTCGGGATTCAGGGATCGACAGAACGGGCCTGACGTACTAAACTCGCACGTATGGCGATGGGCACGACGCGTGACGACGGGTCTCAGCAATCGATGTGGTTGGCGACGGGCGAGCTGCCGCGAAGCGCGGGGCATCCGTTCTACGAACGGCTGAACCAGGTTCTGGGTGCGGCGGGGTTCGACGCGTTCGTGGAAGGCCTGTGCGCGAAGTTCTACGCGGCGATGGGGCGGCCGAGTCTGGCTCCGGGCCGGTATTTTCGGCTGCTGCTGATCGGGTACTTCGAGGGGCTGGACTCGGAGCGTGCGATTGCGTGGCGGGCGGCGGATTCGCTGAGCGTGCGGTCGTTTCTGCACTTGTCGGCGCCGGCCTCGCCTCCGGACCATTCGACGATTTCGCGAACGCGGCGTCTGTTTTCGGTGGAGACTCACGAGGCGGTGTTCACGTGGGTGTTGCAGCGGTTGGCGGAGTCGGGCTTGGTTCAGGGGAAGACGTTGGGCATCGACGCGACGACGCTGGAAGCGAACGCGGCGATGCGGGCGATCGTGCGTCGGGACACGGGGGAGGACTACAACACGTTCCTGACGCGTCTGGCGAAGGCGTCCGGCATCGAAACGCCGACGGCGGCGGAGTTGGCTCGTTTTGACCGGAAGCGGAAGAAGAAGACGTCGAACGAGGAGTGGACGCACCCCCACGACCCGGACTCGAAGGTCGCGAAGATGAAGGACGGCAGCACGCACATGGCCCACAAGGTGGAGCATGCGGTTGACCTGGGGACGGGTGCGGTGGTTGGTGTGACGCTTCAGGGTGCGGAGAAGGGCGATACGGAGACGGTGGTGGAGACGGCGGTCACGGCGGCGGAGCAGGTGGAGGCGGTGTTGCCGGAGGGGTCGGGAGTTGCGGAGATGGTTGCGGACAAGGGCTACCACAGCAACGAGACGCTGGTGGGTCTGGCTGCGGTGGGTGTTCGGAGTTACATTTCGGAACCGGACCGGGGCAGGCGCTCGTGGAAGGAACACCCGGAGGCTCGGGACCCGGTGTACGGGAACCGGCGTCGGATTCGGGGCAAGCGGGGCCGTCGCTTGCTGAAGAGCCGCGGCGAGGTTGTGGAGCGGACGTTCGCGCATGCGTATGAAACGGGCGGCATGCGGCGGGTTTACCTGCGGGGCCACCCGAACATTCTGAAGCGCCTGCTGGTGCACGTGGCGGGACTGAACCTCGGGCTGCTTCTGCGTCACCTGACCGGGGTCGGCACGCCCCGGAGCCTGCAGGGGCGGGCGTTTTCCGTCATTTGCGGTCTGATCGGGCGCCTGATCGACCTCTGGAGGCGTCTGACGGGCTCCTGGGGCGTCAATTGGCCGCGGGCGGCTCCCGTCGGCTCAATCGCTCATCGCGAAGCAGCCTGAACGAGCCGGATCGGCGGCCGGACTTCTCCCACGGGCTGGTAGAGGGTGTACCGCTGCTCGGCATTGACGCGCGCCAACGACGAGCGACTGACGGTGCCCACGCCGAGATGGTAGAGCTTGCGCCCCTGGGCGCCGAGGTTGCTCACGATGTCCCGCAGGCTATGTCGGCCCGTCAACTGCGCCACGCCAAGGGCCACGAACTGCGCCCAGCGGCTCATGACGCGCAGCCCCTGACCGCACTGGTGCTCGCGCGCCTCGGCGTCGAATTCATGTCTCGGTAGGAACCTGAGGAGTTGCGCGAAGACTGTGTTATGATGGGCCACGGCTTGGATCTCCTGTCCTTTGAATGACTTGTGGACAACTCATTCTACCAGACATGGAAGGTTCAAGCCGCCTTTATTTGCTGGTGTGTGGGACAGTAGTGTGTGGTGGTAGATGGGGCGCAGGCCGAGCTCGGACTTGAGGGCGCGGAAGACGGCTTCCACGTCGGTGAGCGTCGTGTACGTGCGCCACAAGGTCTCTTCGTCCCAGTCGGTCTCGCTGCTGCGCAGGCAGTAGATGCCGGGATGGGTGAGCATCGAGCCGTCCTTGGGGCGTCGGGTCCAGGTGACGGCGGCGGCTCGCTTGCCGGTCTCGTCGGCGGTGACCTCGATCTGGTAGTGGGCGGCGACGCGGGTATGCCGGGCCTTCAGGCGCCCGATGCGCTGCCAGACCTGGTCGAGGCGCTTGTGGGCGCGCGGCCGCGAGAGTCCGTCGTTGAGCTTGGCGAGGGCGGCCTCGAAGCGGGCGGCGAAACGCTCGACGATGGCCCGCTCCTTGTTGGCGCGCTCTTCCGATGAAGCAGTACAGCCGCACTTCGTCGGGGTCGGTCGAGACCGTCTTGTGCAGATGCACGGTCTGGTCGGACCGCGTGCGAACCGACACGGCGGCCTCGGCGTCGAATTGCCGGTGGCGCTCGCGGCTGACGACGAGATAGCGGTAGCCGTTGTCGCGCAACCACGTCACGCAGGCCTCGGTGGCGACGCCGCGGTCCATCACCACGAGGGCGTCCTGGGGCGCCTGAAGCGCCCCGAGCATGCCGGCCAGCGTCTGTTGTTCCCTGACGTTGCCGGCGAAGACCTGCGAGCGGCGCACGAAGCCGCTGGCGTCGAGCACCAGGCCCAGGGTCAACAAGGGGCAGTCGGTGCGCTTCTCCTTCGAGTGCCCGCGTTGCGCCTGCGGCTGCTGGCCCGCCTCGCCTTCGAAGTACGTGTTGGTCAGGTCGTAGAGGGTCACCGTCGGCTGCAGGTCGAACAGCCCCATCGCCCGGTCGAACAGGCGCTCCTCGATCGCCTGGCGATGCTTCACCAACGCGTCCGAGGCGCGGTAGAGCTGCATCGCGCTGGCCGTCTCGAAGCTCGTGCCGAGCAACTCGCCGAGACCGCTACGGTGCTGCAACCAGCGGTGCGTCGCCCGCTCGGAGGCCGGCTGGGCCAGGCGCCCGATGATGGCGCCGGCGGCCGCGGCGCGCAACGCGCCGTTGACGCCGAGGTCGGCGAGCAGGGCCGGCAGGCCCAGCTTCTCCAACGCCCACAGGCCGACCTGCTCCACGCCGACGCTGCGGGGACGAACCAAGCGCAAGGAGCTCACGTCGACCGGCTGCACGTCTGTCGGTCGGCTGGACGGCCCGCCCGCACCGCGGGCGACCAACTGGGCGGCGATGCGCTGCGCTTCCTCCTCGACGACGGGCGGACTATCGGCCAGCACCGACGCTTGGCCGTTCAGGATGTCCTCGATGCGGGCACACAGCCGCGCCCATTCTGTGTTGGGGATGTCGAAGTGGCGGCCGAGGTTGAGGAGGGTGCGCTGGCGGACGGTGTTTCCGATGCGCTCTGCGTGAACAAGTCGATGGGAGAAGTAGGGCTTTCCGGTCCCGGTGCGCCGGGTTTGGGTTCGCCGGATGAACATGGAGGCACGATACGCGGTCGCGGCCCATATTCCAACACTGATAACAAAATTATGGCACTACATTCGGTTTCCCAGAACCCCGGTCCTTTAGAATCAATAACTTACAGAGAGGCGAGGAAATGTCCTTTCATCAAGGATGAGCCTATGCGATCGGGAGAAGCCCCGTCAAGTACTTTTTTCGTGTTGGTCGTGTTGACCGGAACACCCCGACTACGGCCGCTGGTCAAGACGCTCGATCGGATGTGCATAGACGACCTCGAGGCCGCGGACGCCGCGGAACCTCGACGAGCGCCCCGCGACCGACGACTTCGACCGCAGCGTCATGCCGCCGGCCGGCGACAACCCCGTCCTCACGCTGCCGCGCACCTGGCGGGCCGAGCTGGGCAACGGGGTGCGGGTGCTCGGCGCCCGCAACGCCGAGACGCCGACCACCGCCATCAGCCTGCGCATCGAGGCCGGCCAGCGCGACGAGGGACTCGACCAGCTCGGCCTCGCCGCCCTGACCGCCGGC
The DNA here is from genome assembly GCA_965215105.1 of Vicinamibacterales bacterium. Classification (GTDB taxonomy): domain Bacteria; phylum Acidobacteriota; class Vicinamibacteria; order Vicinamibacterales; family UBA8438; genus JAJEEA01. Next base: position 693,201 of record OZ244051.1, on the reverse strand, counting down.
CTGCTCAACGAGTCGACCGAGCGCTCGACCGTCGAGGAGCTGAGCGACCGGCTGCAGATGCTCGGCTCGACCGTGCGGTTCCGCGCCGGCGACGACGCCACCACCGCCACGGTGCGTTCGCTGACCCGGAACCTCGACGAGACGCTGGCCATCTTCGCCGAGAAGCTGCTCGAGCCGAAGTTCGACCCCGCCGACTTCGCCCGCGTGCAGCAGCAGACGATGCAGGCCATCGCCCTGAGCCGCGACCAGGCCGGCGCCACCGCGCAGACCGTCTACGACCTCCTGCTCCTCGGCCGCGACAACCCCGTCGCCCATCTCGATCTGGGCACGCCGGAGACGGTCGGCGCGCTGACCGTGGACGACGCGCAGGCCTTCTACGCCGCGCGCTACTCCCCGTCCATCGCCAGCCTCGTGGTCGTCAGCGACCTCGACGAGGCCGCGCTGCTGCCGAAGCTCGCGACGCTCGAGGCGTGGCAGGGCCCGCCCGTCGAGCCCGCCCCGCTCGCGCCGTTCCCCGACACCGGCGCGACCCGGCTGTACCTGGTCGACAAGCCGGGCGCCGCCCAGTCCGAGATCCGCATCGGCCGGCGCGCCCTCGCCTACGACGCCACCGGCGAGTACTACCGCGCGCGCCTCGCCAACTTCGCGCTGGCCGGCGCCTTCAACAGCCGCATCAACATGAACCTGCGCGAGGACAAGGGCTACACCTACGGCGCCCGCTCGCGGTTCGCCGGCAACCGCGACTACGGCACGTTCACCGCCTCGGCGGCGGTGCGGACCGACGCGACGGCGGCGTCCATCGTCGAGCTCCAGAACGAGATCCGCGCCTACGCGGCGGAGGGCATCGCCCCCGCCGAGCTCGCCTTCACCCGCAACGCCATCGGCCAGCGCGATGCCCTGAGCCACGAGACCCCGTTCCAGAAGCTGGGCTTCCTGTCCCGCATCCTGACCTACGACCTCGACGACGACTTCGTGGAGCGGCAGAACGAGATACTCGCCGCCATCTCCGCCCGACGAGTTGAACGCCCTCGCCGCGAAGCACATGACCATGGACGACATGGTCATCGTGGTGGTGAGCGACCGAGCCGCGATCGAGGAGGGACTCGAGGGCCTGGGTCACGAGATCGTCCTGCTGGGGGCGGACCGCACGCCGGTCGATGCCGCGGCCTGAGGACCCCGGCCCAGCCCCGCCCCCGCGGCCAGGGTCCCCGAGCGGCTCCCCGCACCGTGACGACCCGGCGTCACGCTCGCTCCCACGGGTTCGGTGAACAGGCCGACGCCGCGCGGGCCTGCCGGCCGCCCTCACGCGGCCGGCCACCGCGCCGCGACATCGCGATCGCCCACCGAACCCCTGGGCCCCTATAACCCGCCCCTATAACCACACCGCCCACCACGCGCGCGTCAGCACTTCTACCTGCAGCGCGAGCTCGCCGAACAAGCCGGTCATGCCCCTGGTCCGCCGCCGGTTGCCGGCCGCAGGGTTCCTTTCCTCCACGACCGAGTTCGCTCAGCAGGCTGTAGACATCGAAGATTGCCTGAATGCCCTCGCTGACCGTCGACCTCACCGCCGGATGTCCACCTGCCGCCGAGCACCAGCACCGCCTGCGTCAGACGCCACCGTCGTCCTGCATGGAGATGAACATCGATCCGGCCGCCGCAGGCCTGAGATGGGACCGAATGCGGGACGCGAAGCGCGCGAGGCCCACTCGTGTCACGAAGTACGCCCCCACCCCCACGAGGACCGTCGAGCCGACGACCGCTGCAACTGAACGGAACACCATGTACTGGATCCCAATCGCCATGCCCAGAACGATCGGATAGCCTACCAGCACACCGGCTGTAACGCTACGAACCGCGGGCGGCGTTTGCTTGCCGAACGGAACACCGTCTATCAGTCTGAGCCCCAACCCCAGATAAAGAGAGGCCACGGCCGTGCTGTGGGCGATGAAGAAGACGGCATCCGTCACGCCCCAGGACCACGCCAGTACCACCAGCCAAAAAACGTGCGGACCAACGATCAGCATGAGCCAAAGCGCCGCGTAGACCCCCCGCGCGAACGGCCCGAAGGACGAATCCGGCACCACACCGAACGACCAGACACCCTTGTAATCATTGCCGTACGGCAGAAACCGGCAAGTGGTGACAACCGTCACGCCGAACAGGTGCGGCAGAAAATACGCAGCCGCAAAGCTCGCATCGAACGGCGACACCTCTCTCCCGACCACGAGTAGCACGACGAACCAGATGACTAACGGTGCAGCCTGTATCGCGATATTGCGCCGGAACTGCCAGTCGCGAACCACCATGCAACGCAGATATTCGTACCCCGCTCGTCCACTCTGCCCACCGGAAATCCTCCCAATCCACTGACCTATCCGCGATCGTCCCTGCCTCCAGCGCGGCATCCTGCCGCGTGATCGCATCAGACCCGCCACCCGAATGAGATGGTCGGCCGAAAGTGCCCGCAGCCCCAAGACCGCAGCGCCGCTCGCAACCGCAACCGCCGCTGCGCCCAACAGCGCCGCGAACCCACCCGGCACCGCTTCGCCAACGGCAACCCACTCCCCCGGCACTGAAATCGCGTCCGCCCAGGTGACCATCTCCGCCACCACCCCGCGCAGGTACGGAAACGCGAAAAGGAACAACATGGGAAACGCCTGCACCGTCACCGCGATCGCCTTCAGACGCCCGATCGGAACGAAGCGCACCAGCCACCCGAACAGACCGCAGCAAAGAAGCCCCACGACCAGCCCGATTCCCAGAGCAACCACAAAGTGCATGGGAGGATAGCTGACGCGAAGGAACCCGTCCCTGTCCGGAAGCAGCGCCCCGACGAGCGCCGGCACGGTGTTGATCCCCGCCACCATGTAGACGATGACGACGACCAGATGCGTCAAATTCGCAGCGGACCAAGTGGCGCCGTTGATCGGTTGGTGGGCCAGAATCCGCCCCGCGACCGGGTTTACCAAGCTCTCCGAGATTTCGACGAGCAGAATGGCAGCAAGCTGAAACGCCGTGATCACCAGAAAGACGGCGAGGTACATTCCCGGTGTAGAGCCGCCAGCGAGCATCATGAAGCTGATGACGCTCGACAGGATGACCCAGAATATCGTCACGGCTTGCATCGCACCGGAGTCCATCCCGACCAGTTCCTGCCGCGTGCTGAGAGTGTGGAACAGATCGACCAGCACCCGGTACCGGCGCGGCTCGATACCCCACCGTTCGAGCAGCCTATCGAACCCTGCGCTGCGGAACACCGACCTAATGACGATGTGCGGGGCGGTCATGACCGAAGGCTCTGTATGATCTCGGAAACACTGCTCGTTCTGCCTTCCGTATACGTCAATTGCCGGAAGACGTCTTCGAGCCTTCCCACTTCTGTAGAGGACTTCAACGCTTCGAGCGAACCATCCGCGACGAGACGGCCTTCGTGCAGGATTAGCGCGCGGTGGCATACCCGCTCGACCACATCGAGCACATGCGAGCTGTAGAGGATGGTCTTTCCCTCCTCCGCCAAGACAGCTACGAGATCCCGAACCATCAGTCCCGAGTTGACGTCGAGGCCAGACAGGGGCTCGTCAAGCAGCACCACATCTGGATTGTGCAGGAGGGCCGCACTCAGCAGCACCTTCTGCCTCATACCCTTCGAGTATCCGTCCAACGGGCGGAGCCGGTCGTCGCGCAGCCCGAACTGCTCCAGGAATCGGCCGATTCGAAACTGCAGGCACTCTTCCGGCACGTCCTGCAGCCGGCCCATGAGTTCCAGGAACTCCTGTCCCGTTAGACTCTCAAAGAGCCCCGCCGCTTCAGGCACGTAGCCAATGCGCTTCTTGGCTTCCGCCGCCTCGTCCGGCAGACCATATCCCGCTATCTCGACCGATCCCCTGCCCGGCGGAAGCACACCGCTCAGGACCTTGATGGTGGTGCTCTTGCCGGCGCCATTCGGTCCCAGGAGTCCCACCACCTCACCCGCTCGCAGTCTGAAACAGATCTCATGCACTACCTCGCCCATCCCGTAGCTGAACGTCAAGCCTTCGACGACCACGACTGCAGTATCACACATGCCGAGGTTCCCTCAGAGAATCCGCGATGCGGGCCGCGCACGCCGCCGCTGCACAGTACCGCTGCCACCGCTCGCCGCCACGCAGATTGAAGAATTTGCAGCGCGATCCGCGTCTGCCGCGCATCCCACCCTCGCGCCAAGGTCGCGGTGGACCGCGTCACGACGCAGAATCCGATCCTGATGGCACGGCCCATCATGCGGCATTACGACCTTGAGGTCGCCACCAACCCTGCGTCGGCGACATGTCCTAGCGACATGTCCCGGGGCTGCCTGGCGACCCGGATAGCAGCGGCACCTCAAAGGTACCGGTGGCGAAGACCACCCACATCCAGACCATCCAGACCCGATCCGCATCGCCATCACGGCTTCCCACAATCGCCGAACTGCCAATCACCAATGTTCGCGGACGACGCCCGCTGGGGCCAACACCGGGCCAACACCCGCCGCGCACCAGCGTGAGGCGCTCCGCCGCCCTGCCCAGTGTTACGACCAAGATATTCGACGGCCACCGTCGACCAGCTCCCGGATGGGGGCGGGCGGGTTCCTCTGCTCTACAAGTTCGCACAGGTTCCGCCCGCCCCGCCTCCAACGTTCACGGGCTCTGCCGTCGTCGCGCCGCCCGCTCAGTTCCCAGCCCGTACTGCAACTACAACCAGCCGGTCACCATGCACCCTCCAGCCCCGATAATGGCTCCCCAACCCGTCCACATATACCATGCGGCCTGACCGAGACACGTGGCGCCAGCGCTCATGGTCCACGCCATGCCCACTTCACCCATCACGTAGTACTCCCACGCCATGCCGCCGTCATCGTCCGCCACGCCGCCCGCCAGAACCATGAGCAGGGCCGCCACCGTCGCCCAGACACCGCGCTGCAGAACTCTCGTCTTCACCATCACTCTACCTCCTCCGCCCTGGTTGCGAGCCAACCAGCCGCAAGACGCCGCCGCCAAGCCGACCGCGACACTCCTCCACGACCCACCGAACACGAGATGTTGCCCGCCTGTGCCCTTCCGCCGATTATCAGGTGGATCTCTCATGTTGTCAACCTCCTTAGTTAGTTAGATCATCCACGGCAGTACGCCGAACAGAAACGTGAGTCCAATTCCGCTAATCCACGTGCCTGCGACCGAGAATTCTGACACCACTCGCAAGGCACATGCTTGCAGGAAAGCCAGCCAGATCCGAAAGTACATACCCATCAAACCCATTACCTGTTGTAGCGGTGCAGCGGCATGCGCCATCCGGTGGTCGGCGAGCAGGCCAGGAATTTCGGTCGCCTGAACCCCCGGGGGCACGGTCACCGGTTCAAACTCCATCAACATCAACATCAACCCAGTGCCGACCACAGCCCACGGCACTTGAGACCAGTATGCTATCGCGGAGAACTCCACTAGCCGTCGCGCTTGCCCTGATTGCGAGAACAGCAGGTCTAGCGCGACTAGTGTCCCGGTGGACAACCAGAATACAACGACCACACCGAACAGAACAGAAAACACGGCAATTCCGACTCCAGCCGCGGCCGGCAAAATATTCATTTCAAATCGCGAGATCACATCCGCAATTGCGATTTGGCTACGTTGAAATACCGCGACGGCTCCCAACGACTGCACCCCGGCCACCACAATTACCGGAGTGAACGCCAATCCCCATGCCGGGCGCCGTGCAGTGCGCAGACGAAAGTAGTGGATCGGCGAAAAAAGCAGTGCAGCCATGCAGAACACCTTTGTTTAGGACAGCATTGAGATCCAATAGCCAACCAGCGCTTCGAGCACGGCACCTACAATTATCAATATCAGCGAACCCAATGCCCACTGAACTCCGCGACGTCCTTCATAGAACGGCCCTTCTTGTAGCCAATGCCATAGCGTGAGAGCCAAAACATTGCAGCTCGAGCACGCCAGTACCATTGCAGCGAATTCGAGTGGAACGTATTGAATCATCAGCCATGCAACTAGTCGGTCGGTGTACCAGATGCGCAACCAGATGCCACCGAGACGATAGCTGTTCCAGGCAAGCAATGCTATAGACAAGAATCCACCGCTCAGCACGCCACCGACTATCAAGACACCAACTGCCTGCGTGTTGCGCGCCGCAATGATGGTGGCAGTACGTACCGTCTCCTGCGCATTGGTCGGAATGTTGTGTCGACCAACAGGCTCAATGCCGTCCACCGTTCCGGCACCTACCAAAAACCCGATAGCCACAATGGCGGAATTGAACCCGAGCCACCAATGCACTGGTACCCTCTCTGTAGCTGCACAATTAATCGATCTAGCGCGAACCAAACCGAGTCACCTTCCCCCCGAGGCCGGTATCAGAACCAGCGCGGTCATGATGGTGAAACCCACGTCCTTCCCCAAACCCAACGCCAACCCATACCCTGCTGACGTTCTGAGCCGTGTCCGGCACCCAACCACAGCCTCAATGCCCAAAGACGGCCTGAATGTGATGGCATGGGCACGGACGCTCGAAAGAGAAGACCCCACGGCGACCTCGCCGAAAGGACGTAGCCGCCCGGGAGGCTCCGTGTAGAGGCGCGGAGCGACGTAGAACCCAATCGTTGAGCCTGGAGACCGAGGCCGGCGGCTGTACTGCGAATCCTCTGCTCCCCAGTACGCCCCCCCCACAATCGCCAGACCGTCCGTCAACTGCTCGGTAACCTCTGCCACCACGGCACAACAGCCCGATTCGCTAACCGCGAAACCCATGGACACGTCTGCTGGAATCTGGGCCGACGCCGGTGACGCGACGGGGACGACCAAGCTCGCCACCAGAATCAGTGCGTGACATACCTTCCACCGGTTCGCCAGCGGAGGTTGAACGGACAACGGGAACATTCGATCCAGAACGGTTTGAGAAGCGTCATGGCCGGCGGCGCAACATCGGGCGCGAGCACCGGAACGCGGTTCCACGGCAGTGGCGCAAGTAGCACGTTGCAGCATCGGTATCCTTGCCTCCGGCAGGAAGCACCCTGCGCGGCGTGGGTGCGAAGCGTTGAATCGATATCGTCGTCGGAGTTCGTGGGACGAACCAAACCAACCAGACTTTCGACGCACTTTGCGGGCGTACCGCTGGCAGAACCGCGCACCTCCCAAGGAGGCAAAAGCCTGACTTGAAGGGAGAGCCGAACTGTGATATGGGGCGTTGTGAGTTAGGAGAGGCGAGGAGAGGCGAGGAGAGGCGAGGAGAGGCGAGGAGAGGCGAGGAGAGGCGAGGAGAGGAAATGTCCTTTCATCAAGGATGAGCCTATGCGATCGGGAGAAGCCCCGTCAAGTACTTTTTTCGTGTTGGTCGTGTTGACCGGAACACCCCGACTACGGCCGCTGGTCAAGACGCTCGATCGGATGTGCATAGACGACCTCGAGGCCGCGGACGCCGCGGAACCTCGACGAGCGCCCCGCGACCGACGACTTCGACCGCAGCGTCATGCCGCCGGCCGGCGACAACCCCGTCCTCACGCTGCCGCGCACCTGGCGGGCCGAGCTGGGCAACGGGGTGCGGGTGCTCGGCGCCCGCAACGCCGAGACGCCGACCACCGCCATCAGCCTGCGCATCGAGGCCGGCCAGCGCGACGAGGGACTCGACCAGCTCGGCCTCGCCGCCCTGACCGCCGGCCTGCTCAACGAGTCGACCGAGCGCTCGACCGTCGAGGAGCTGAGCGACCGGCTGCAGATGCTCGGCTCGACCGTGCGGTTCCGCGCCGGCGACGACGCCACCACCGCCACGGTGCGTTCGCTGACCCGGAACCTCGACGAGACGCTGGCCATCTTCGCCGAGAAGCTGCTCGAGCCGAAGTTCGACCCCGCCGACTTCGCCCGCGTGCAGCAGCAGACGATGCAGGCCATCGCCCTGAGCCGCGACCAGGCCGGCGCCACCGCGCAGACCGTCTACGACCTCCTGCTCCTCGGCCGCGACAACCCCGTCGCCCATCTCGATCTGGGCACGCCGGAGACGGTCGGCGCGCTGACCGTGGACGACGCGCAGGCCTTCTACGCCGCGCGCTACTCCCCGTCCATCGCCAGCCTCGTGGTCGTCAGCGACCTCGACGAGGCCGCGCTGCTGCCGAAGCTCGCGACGCTCGAGGCGTGGCAGGGCCCGCCCGTCGAGCCCGCCCCGCTCGCGCCGTTCCCCGACACCGGCGCGACCCGGCTGTACCTGGTCGACAAGCCGGGCGCCGCCCAGTCCGAGATCCGCATCGGCCGGCGCGCCCTCGCCTACGACGCCACCGGCGAGTACTACCGCGCGCGCCTCGCCAACTTCGCGCTGGCCGGCGCCTTCAACAGCCGCATCAACATGAACCTGCGCGAGGACAAGGGCTACACCTACGGCGCCCGCTCGCGGTTCGCCGGCAACCGCGACTACGGCACGTTCACCGCCTCGGCGGCGGTGCGGACCGACGCGACGGCGGCGTCCATCGTCGAGCTCCAGAACGAGATCCGCGCCTACGCGGCGGAGGGCATCGCCCCCGCCGAGCTCGCCTTCACCCGCAACGCCATCGGCCAGCGCGATGCCCTGAGCCACGAGACCCCGTTCCAGAAGCTGGGCTTCCTGTCCCGCATCCTGACCTACGACCTCGACGACGACTTCGTGGAGCGGCAGAACGAGATACTCGCCGCCATCTCCGCCCGACGAGTTGAACGCCCTCGCCGCGAAGCACATGACCATGGACGACATGGTCATCGTGGTGGTGAGCGACCGAGCCGCGATCGAGGAGGGACTCGAGGGCCTGGGTCACGAGATCGTCCTGCTGGGGGCGGACGGCGTACCCGCGGATACCGAGGCCTGACAACCCGGCGACGCGCGGCCGTCATCGCGGCCGCCAAACCCGAGCCGGTGGGGTCGCTGCCCCACCGACAGCCCCGCCCGATCCAGAAGTGGAGATGCAGCCCGGACGCGCGGGGAGATGCCCCACCGGGTTGGAACTGAAAACCCGAACCGGTGGGGCCGACGCTCCACCGGTCGCCACGCCGACACCGGGCATCGCGTTCTCAGCACCCGGTCGGTGGGGTCCATACCCCGCCGGCGGCGCCACGGGAACCGAAGCCGCACCGCGGTTCCCCTCCCGGTGGGGTCGATGCCCACCGGCGCCCGGAAGTCGAGCTGCAGCTCCGAGTCGACGGGGCCGCTGCCCCCCGCCGCCCCCGTCCGCGTCAGAAGTTGAACTGCAGCGCGAACTTGACCAGCCGGCCGGGCATGATCGCGGTCGGCCGCAGGTAGTTCGGCCCGTAGTTCCGGTCCTCCTCGATGACCGCGTTCTCGTTCAGCACGTTGTAGACGTCGAACATCGCCTGGATGCGCCCCCCGTCGACGTCGAAGGACCTCGACACCCGGATGTCCGCCTGGTTCCAACGGGCGCCGTAGGCCGTGCCCGGCTCGATGACGTTGATGTCGACGGCGCCGCCGGCCGCCAGCGGACGGCCGAGCGAGGCGGCGACGGCGCCGCTCGGGTAGGTCACGATGGCGGCGCGCTGCGGGCCGGGCACGCTCTGCAGGGTCCCCGCGAAGGTGATGCCGTACGGGAACGTGTACGAGCCGAGCAGCTTCACCTGCGTCAGGTACGGCGTCGACCACTCGCAGAACGCCGGCGACGCGTCGCCGGCGGCCGAGCCCGCGTGGGCCTCGGGCAGGCTGGACAGGTACGCGCAGTTGTCGTGGCTCGTGCGGCCGGTGCTGAGGCCGCCGCGCAGGAGGAGGGTGTCGAGCCGGGCGTCGACCGAGAGATCGAAGCCGGCGTAGGTGCGCGACCGCCCCCCGAACGCGTCGGCGCCGGTCGTGATGGTGTCGAACTGCCCCAGCATGTCGGGGTTGACGTCGGCGAAGCCGCTCAGGGTGTAGCCGCCGCCCCCGGGCAGGCGGTCGTCGGCGGGGGCGGTCACCGAGTAGAAGCCGAAGTCGTTCGGCCCCACCGCCCGGTTGTCCTGCACGGCGAAGTTCACGAACGAGCGGTGGAACCAGCCGGCGGTGACCGAGACGTTGCCGGCCACCTCGTGCTGCACGCTCACCGACGACTCGTAGTTGGTGTGTCGCGTGCCCCACCCGAACGCCCACGCCGGGTCGTAGAACGTGTTGATGACCGGCTGCCCGAACGCGAGGTTGTCGGACGGCGAGATGCACTCGCCGTTGGGCAGCGGATCGAGCGGATCGCAGTCCGCCCCGCCGTTCGCGTTGAAGTCGATGAAGGTGCGCCGCTGCGCGTTGTTGTTGTCGGCGGGGTTGACGCTCCCCGCGCGCGCGTTGGAGTCGCGGTCGGCGTAGCGGCCGAACGACGCCTTGAGCGCGGTCCGCCCGTTCCCGAACACGTCGTAGGCCAGGCCGAGGCGGGGCTGGATGTCCTTGAAGCCGACCACCTGCTGCCCGGGGAAGCTGGCCGACACCGGCCGGTAGCGCGAGGTGCCGGTGTCGTGGTCGGGATAGGCCGCGTTGAAGTAGTCCCAGCGGACCCCCAGGTTGAGGGTCAGCCGGTCCACCGTCCACTGGTCCTGCGCGTACAGCCCGAGGTTGGCGGGCACGTCGTTCTCGACGAGCGACGGCGTCGCGTAGAAGTCGATGAGGTCGACCGGAAGGCCCTGGAGGATGATGTAGCGCTGGTACTGGACGCTCTCGATGTACTCGTCCTCGGCCACGTTCGTCAGGTTCATGCCGACCTTGAACGCGTGGCTGCCGGTGACGTAGGACAGCGACGCCCGGGCCGCGTTGGTGTCGGCGCGCCGGTCCTGGAACACCGTCCCCGAGAACCAGCTCGACATCCCCCGGACCGCGATGTTGCCGGGGATGAGCAGCGCCCCCGCCCGCACGGGGTCGGCGTCGGGCGTGTTCCGCCAGTTCTGGTGCTGCGGATGCAGCGACACGCCCGCCTCGAACAGGAGGCGGCTCGTGATGGGGGCGGTCCACGTCCCCTGGTACACCTGCACCTTGATGGTCGAATCGACCGCCGCCTCCGGCATCACGTTGAGGGCGGTGGAGATCGTGCTGCCGATCAGGAACCGGTTCCGCTTGTTGTAGTTGTTGTCGTAGAAGAACGTGAACTTGTTGCGCGGCGTCGCCTGGGCGGTCAGCCGCAGGGTGGTCGACTGGGCGAGCTGGTCGTCGACCGCCTGGCGGCCGTGGTCGGGCGTGTAGGCCAGGTCGCTCGGGTCCTGGTCGTGGAAGACGCCGGCCACGAACTGGTCGGTCCGCTGCGACGTGTGGCTGGCCCAGAACCACAGCCGGTCGCGGACGATCGGCCCGCCCGCGGCGGGGTTGGCGAACCACAGGCGGCTCAGCCGGTTCGCCTGGTCCCGGCCGATGCCCTGCGCCACCAGCGCGTCGTCCACGTTGTTCGACTGGAGGTCCGGTGACGAGAAGCTGCCGAAGAACTGGCCGGCCCACAGGTTGCTGCCGTCGCGCGGAATCATGTTGACCCGCACCCCGCCCGACTCGACCTCCGCCGTGTTGCCCGAGTAGTCGATGGAGTACTCGGCGTAGTTGCCGTCGGCGAAGAACAGGTTCGACGAGTCGCCTCCCCGGGTCGCCGCCTCGACCCCGAGGCCGTCGATCTGGACCATCTGGTCGGTGCCCACGCCGCCGTGGATCGCGAGCCGCTGGTAGTTCACGCCCCCCTGGCCGCCGACGTCGACGGCCAGCGTCGACCCCACCACGCCGTCGCCGACCATGCCGGGAATCAGGATGCCCAGGTTCTGGAACGAGCGGCCGCTCGGAATGGCGTCGATGACGTCGCGGTCGATGGCGATGTTCTGCTGAACGTTCTGGATGTCGACCACGGGGACCTCGCCCGTCACCGTGATCGTCTCCTCGACCGACCCGACCGACAGCACGCCGTCGACGTTGGCGGTGAAGCCGGCGCTCAGGCTGACGCCCTCGCGCCGCACGGTCGAGAAGCCGCCGAGGGTGAACGTCACGGTGTACTCGCCGGAGACGAGCCCGGTAATCAGGTACTGGCCCGACTGGTCGGTGAACGCGGTCCGGACCTGCTCGATCAGGGCCGGGCTGCGCGCCTCGACGGCGACGCCGGGCAGCACCCCGCCGGTGTCGTCGGTGACGGTGCCGCCGATGGCCTGCGCGCCGGCCAGGGAAGATGCAAGCAGCAGACCGGCCGCCGCGCCGGCGGCGACGCCCGCGAAACGGATGTGCATCGAGCCCTCCTTCCTGTGTGTCTCGATGATACCGGTTTGCGGCAGTCAGTGGCGGGGACGGCGCACGCTCGTCGCCGGCGACCGCTTCGACCTCGACGGTCGAGCCACGGTTTGCGCACGGACGGTGGAGGGAATCCCCGCCGCCTGTCGGAACCAGGCGACGGCACGGGGCGGCCTGCCGCGACCGCGATCACGGAGCGAGGGCGAACACGACCTCCGAACGGCCGCCCCCCAGGTGGTCGCCGCGCGCCTCGACCACGTCCTCGTTCCACGCCAGCGCGAAACGCGAGCCGGCGCCGCGGATGGCGGGAATGAGCGACGCCGTGGGGTTGTCGGTCAGCCGGCGCGGCCCGCCGTCCGGCGCCCCTCCCGCGGTGAACTGCTGGAAGTGGAGCTCGTGCGACCAACCGGGCTCGATCTCGTCGGACCACGCGAGGCCGAACCGCGCGCCGTTCCACGCGACGTAGGCGCCGATGGACGCCCCCGCGGTGTCGGTCACCCGCACGGCGGCTTCCTCGATCGCCGGCGGCAGCCGGTGCGCGTCGACGACCGCGAGATGAACGTCGGCGTTGCCGTCGCGCTGGTCGAACCACGTGAGAGCGGCGCGCCCCGCCCCGAACGCGACGTCCGGATAGACGGACGGCACGCCGTCGTCCGCGCTCAGGCGCCGGACCGTCGCGCTCCCGCCCTCGACCTGGGCCAGGAAGAGCTCGTGCGCCCGCGTCCCGACCCGTGCATCGAAGACGATCCAGGCGACCCCGTCCTCGTCCATCTCGAGATTCAGGTTCCACGTCTCGCGGCTCGCGGCGGCCACGCGGCGCGGCGGCCCGAGCGGCGCGCCGTCGAGCCGGAGCTGTTGCGCCCAGACGGCCGCGTCCGGGCCGGCGTTCCCCGCGGCGTCGGGTTCCACCGCGCCCCGATCGCGATCCGCGGCAGTGCTCGGGCGCAACGCGCCTCCGGTCTCTTCCAGCCAGGCGCACTGAATCCGATCTGCGTGTACCGCGACGACGGGCACCCGTCCACGCCGCCGGGCGTGGGAGAGCGTCCTCGTCCAGCGCCATCCGCCGGCCGTCGTCCACGCCCCGACCCTGGCCCGCGACCGCGAGCCGTCGGCGGCGACGTCATACCACGCGACGAAGAGGTCGCGGGCGCCCGTCGCCGCGATGCTCGGCTCGTACGAACGGTCCGCGTTGGTCGTCAGGCGGTGCTCGCCGGCGATCGGCCGGCCGTTCGCGTCGACGAGCCGCACATAGATCTCCGGAAACCCGTGGCGGGTGTCGTGCCAGGCGACCGCGAACCCGCCGCCGTGCGGCGCGACGCTCGCTTCATAGGCGCCCTGCCCGCTCCGGCTGACCTGCACCGCCGCCGGTTGCGCACCGGCCGCGGCGGCGGCGCCCAGGAGGACGAAGAGCGGCGCGGTCTTCGTCACGGGTTCCCCGGCCCGCGGCGGCGGCGCCAGCGCCACACCGCGAGGAGCCCCACGAGGGGGGCGCCGACCCAGAGCGGGGTCCAGACGCCGCCGCCGCCGTCCGAGGCGGGCGGCGCGGGCAGCGCCTCGGCGTCGTCCGCGGACTCCTCCATCCGCAGCCCCTCGATGTTCATCGTCGTCACCGCCGGCCGCGACTCGTTCCAGCGGACGAACTCCTCGGCCGCGGCCGCGGCCGACTCGATGTCGGCGCCGAGGGCCGCCTCCATCGCCGCCCGGTAGGTGTCGAGGGCGGGGCCGGGGATGTTCATCACCGCGCCCTGCTCCAGCACGTAGCGCAGCAGCCGGGGGTTGCCGCAGGTCTGCACGGAGCAGCCGACGCCGTGCTCGGCGACGCTCTCGACGTGCTCGCGCAGCAGGCGCTCGAGGGTCGCGGCGTCGGTCTCCCAGTAGCCCTTGCGGATCGTCTCGACCATGCGGCCGGTGATGTCCTGCCAGGCGTGGGGCGAATGCTCGTCGAAGAACGCCTCGAGGTCGAGGTCGTGGCGGTCCTCGACATACACCGCGAACGACTCCTGCCACATCGCGTCATCGACCGTCTCGGGCGCCACCGCGTCCCAGCCCCAGAGGTACTCGACGAACGCGCGCATCTCGCCCGCGCCCGCGTAGCCCTCGCGCTGCATCCCCTCGATCCAGGTGGGGTTGACGTAGCGCGTCCGGAACTCCGCACCCAGGAACTTGTCTATCCCCGTCATCTCGGGCTGGCCCGGGTCGCGCGTGTTGGTGACGACCATCTGCGGGCTCTCGCCGTCGATGCTGCGGACGGCCGCCGCGAGGCCGCCCATGTACATGAAGAAGTCGTCGTTGTCGAGGGCGCCGTAGAGCATGGTGGAGCTGCTGTGCACCACCTTCTCGGTCCCCGAGAGCGCCAGGCGGAACACGTCCTCCATCGGCTCGCCCCAGAACCCGTTGCCGTAGCCGTGCCCCATCTTCGACAGGTACTCGTCGGCCATCGGCCCGTCGCTGTCCCAGGTGCCGCTCGCCGCGGCGATGCGCGACGTGTTGAGGTTGAACGTGCCCGGCGGCTCGTCGAAGATGCGCACCCCGGCGCGCCGCTCGGCGTCCTCCTCGGAGTAGCCCCGGTCGACGAGGGCGGCCCGCGTCGCGAGGTAGTGGCGGCGGACGTAGTTCTCCGCCTCCTCGAGCACCTTCACCCGCTGCACCGCCTCGTCCATGAGCCGGGTCACGTTGTTGAACATGCCTTCGGCGGCCGAGGCGATGACGATGTCGACGCGCGGCCGGCCGAGCTCGCGCGCCGGGACGACCTCGACGTCGACGACGTTGCCGCGCACGTCCCACACCGGGCGCGTGCCGAGGAGATGGAAGATCTGCGACTCGAGGATCCCCTCGTGGCGCAGCGTCTCGGCCCCCCAGATGACGAACGACACCTTCTCGGGATAGCGCCCGTGCTCGGCGACGTGGTCCCTCAGCATCCGCTCCGCGAGGAAGACCCCGAGGTCCCACGCGGCCGGCTTGGGCACCTTGTCGGGGTCGATGCCGTAGAAGTTCTTGCCGGTGGGATAGGCGTCGGGGCTGCGGATGGGCTCGCCCCCGCCGCCCGCCGGCACGTAGCCGCCGTCGAGCGCGTGCAGCAGGTGGTCGAGCTCGCGCGGCCCCGACTCGACGATGCGCCGCTCCATGTCCCCGGCCATCACCGTCGCGTCGTCCGGGAGCAGGTCGCGGTCGACCGACACGATGGCCTCGACGGTGCTCGCGCGCATGGCCGGCTCGGGGGTGCGGCCGAAGGCGTGCAGCCCATAGGGGATGTGCTGGTCCCGCAGCTCGATCACGTAGTCCTCGAGGGCGTGCAGCACGTCGTGGTCGAGCTCGGCCCCCGTCCCGAGGTCGAGCCCGAGGTCCTTGACGATCCCGAGGTCGGCCGCCTGCTGCCGGATCTGGTCCGCGTACGCCTCGGCGAGCAGCTCGTTCTGGTGGACGCTGCCGTGGTAGTCGTCGACGCTCTCGCCGAGCGCGGCGAGCTCGGGCAGCAGCCCGCTCTTCACGAACGGCGGCACCATGTGGTCGACGACCGTCGCCATGCCGCGGCGCCGCGCCACCAGGCCCTCGCCGACGACGTCCACGTTGTAGACGTAGAGGTCGGGCAGGTCGCCGATGAGCGCGTCCGGGGCGTCGGCCTCGGACAGGCCCGTGTCCTTGCCGTCGAGCCACTCCAGCGTGCCGTGCGTGCCGAGGTGGACGACCGCGTCGGCGCCGAACCCCACCGGCTCCGGCGCGCGCAGCCACGAGTAGGTCGCGACGTACTGGTGATGCGGCGCGAGGTCGTCGGCGTGGTAGAGCTTCTCCTGGTCCTCGCCCCACCCGCGCGCCGGCTGCGGCAGCAACACGACGTTGCCGTACCGCAGGGCGGGAATGATCAGGCTGCCGTCCCGGGCCATGACGGTCGCGTCCTCGGGGCGGCCCCAGTCGGCGACGACCTTCTCGCGCAGGGCCGGCGCGTAGCCGTCCAGCCACTGCAGGTAGTCGCCCATCCACGCGCGCGCCGCCCCGCCGTGGGACAGCATCTCGTCGAGCTCGCCGGGGGCGTAGCCGCCCACGTTGCGCGCCCGCGTCGTGATGCGCTCGAGGAGGGCGCCGGCGGAGAGGTCCGCGTCGCCCGGTCCGAGATGGTAGCCGTCGGCCCGCATGCGCCGGAGGATGTTGGCCAGCGACTCGGCCACGTTCAGGTAGCTCGCGCCGACGCCCGCCTTCCCCGGCGGGTAGTTGTAGTAGAGGACCGCCACGCGCTTCTCGGCGTTGGGCGTCGCGGCCAGCGCCGCGTAGCGCAGCCCGCGGCGCACCGCCGTCGTCACGCGGGAGGCGATGGGCTGGCCGGCGACGATGGTCAGGCCGGTGTCGGCATCGGTGCGGCGCTCCTTGCTGCCCACGACGGTGGGCGCGACCAGCCCCGCCAGCTCCGGCACCGCGACCTGGAACGTCCCCTCGAACATCGACAGGCCCCGCGGCGAGGCGCGCCACTCGGCCTCGCTCCGGCCGTAGAGGCCGATCAGGCTGATGACCGGGATGTCGAGGTTCCGGAGCGGCCCGCCTGCCTCCGGACCCGCGAAGCGGAACACGAACGCGAGCGCCACGTCCGCCCGCGCCGCCCCCGCGGGGTCGAGAAGCAACGCTTCGAAGGCGATGGCGGCGGGATAGCCGAAGACCGGGATCGCCTCCGCGCCCTGCCGCTCGATCTCGGCGATGACGGCGTCGAGGATCGCGGTGTCGCCCGCGTAGTACTGCGACTTGTAGAACCCGACGGCCACGCGCGCGGCCCCCGGCCGGCGCTTGCCGGCGGCGCGGCGCCACGCGTCGAACGCCTCCCAGGTCGCGAAGACGCGCCCCGTCCCGCCGTCCGGGTAGTAGTAGCCGGCATCGAGGCTCGGTTGCGGATCGGGAACCGTCAGCCCGGCGACGCCCGCCGCCGACAGCGCCTGCTTGAGCAGGCCGACCTGGTTCTCGAAGCCCTGATTCGCCCAGAACGCGCGGGCGCGCTCGTTCCACGCCACGCCCCGTTCGACGTAGTGCTCGCGCGGCAGCAGCCCCTCGCCGACCCCGAGCACCAGCCCCCGGCCGGTGACGCGCTCCACGAGATCGACGCCGTGCTCCGCCTCGAAACGCTCCAGCAGTTGCTGGTTCATGACGTCGAAGACGAGCACGTCGGTCCCGAGGAGGGCGTCGACGTCGGTGTCGTCGAAGAGCGACTCGGTGAGGAACTCGACCGCGACGCGGCCGCGCAGATCGGGGTGCTCCTCGAGGACCGCCCGGTACGCGCCGAGGGTGCCGGACAGGTTGCCGTCCGAGAACAGGTAGGTGACGCGCGCCTCCTGGGCGTACGCTGGCGCCGCCGCGAGCGCGAGCGACACGACCAGCGCGGCGGCGCATCGCCGCGGATACACTCCTGCGCCTCTCATGCTGCACCTCTCAGTCGGGCACGTAGACGATCTGCCCGTCGGCGAGGCGATAGGCGGTGCCGAGGCGCTCGCCCTGCCCGCCGAGGGTCTCGCCGGTCAGCTCGTAGGCGGTGATCTCGGTGCCGCGCTTGACGATGATCTCGCTCAGGCCGTCGGCGTTGGTCTTGACCAGCGTCACCTCGCTGTCCGGATCGACGAGGTCGCCGATGCGGTAGACCGAGAAGAGGGTGATCATCAGGCCGACGATGAACACCACCGACACGTCGAAGATGTTGGCCACGCCCGAGAGCGGGTCCTCGTCCTCGGCGTCAGCCGGCGACGGCAGGTGCAGAAAGCGTCCCATCGTGTCGTTCCTCCGCCGCGAGAACCTCCGCCGCCGGGTCGCCGGGCGCGCCGCGCCTCAGCTCGCCGGCGAGCCGCTCGGCCAGGTACCGCTGCTCGCGCACCGCCTCGTTGACCCAGCCGTGGCGGACGACCTGGACGACGTAGGCCACGGTCCCGGCCGAGAGGCCGACGATCGTCGTCGTGAACGCCACCACCATCTGGCCCGCCATCGCCTCGAGGTTGCCGGCGGTCAGCGAGGCGAGGGCCGTCCCCATGGGGATGAGGGTGCCGAGCAGGCCGAGGCTCGGCCCCACCTTGACGAGCAGGCGGGACCCGTTCAGGGTCCGCCTCACCCGTTCCTCGCGCTCGAGCACCAGGTGCTCGAGGCTGCCGTCGCCAAACGACGGCTTGAGGCGCTCGGCCTCGACGTCCCGAAGCAACCCCCGGAGGGCGGCCGGCAGCGCCGCCCGGTGCTCGGCGGACCCGCCGAGCACCGGACCGGCGTCGAGCCACGCGCTGAGGTCGAAGCCGCTGCGCTCCTGCCGGCGCGCGAGCCATTCCATCACGCACCCGCCGGCCATGAACACCGCGGCGGCCACTGCCGCCCACAGCAGCAGGATGACGGGAAAGCGCAGCACCTGGGCGAGGGCGAACAGGCCGTTCTCGAGCGTGCCGAGCAGGTTCACCGGCGCCTCCGGAGCGAATGCAATCCACCGAGCGAAACCATCGCCGCGACCCCCACGACCACCCATGGATGGACGCCCGGCCCGGCCGGGCCGGGCGCCTCGAGGTTCATCGCCGCCGCCGCCCGCCACCCCGTCGCCACCGCCGGCGCGGCCGCGACGGCGAGTCCGAGGGCGACGACCGCGGCCAGCGCGTCGTCGCGAACCGCCGGCGGCGCGAACCGCGGATCGCGCCGCGGCAACGACGCCGCGACCGCGATGACGCCCGCGGCGAGCAGCCATGCCGTCCACACCGGCAGACCGTAGCCGGCCAGCACCCGGGTCCAGAACCCGCCGGCCAGCCCACCCGCCAGCGAGACGAACAGCGACGACGCCGCGCCGTGCGGACGCGCCAACCACAGCCCCGCGGCGGCCGCGACCAGGGCGCCAGCCCATCGCGCCTCCGTCGGGAGCCAGAAGACGCCGAGCGCGAAGCCGCCTGCGAGCGCGAGAACGTCGCGACGGTCCCTTGTCGCGGTCGCGAAGATCGCGGCAGCGAGCGCGCACAGCAGGCCGACGGCATGCAGCAGCAATCTGATGTCCCCCGGCTGCCGAGCTCTCGGCGCGCCGCTCCACATTAGAACACCCTGCCCCGTACGGCGGCGGCACGCGGCCGAAACTTCAGGAATTCTTCAGGAATTCTTCAGAATCGAGCGGCCCCGCCGCCTGACTTCAGGAAGTCTTCAGGAAGTCTTCAGATCCCGACGGGAGCGCGCTCTCTATACTCGTGTCCGGTGTGCGTCTAACCCTCCGCGCACGGCTCGACCGCGCCCACGGCCCGGTCGAGGTACCCGTGTCGTCGACAGTCCCTTGCCCGGCCACGGCACCGGTATCGCCGACGCCCGCGTGTCCGCTCCCGTGCCGCCGATGAGGCCGGCGCCGCAGATTCAAGGAAGGAACAGGTCACCATGACGCGGTATCGCGCCCCGCTCGCCGTCTTGCTCTGCTCGCTGGCCATCGCGCCGACCGCCGCCCAGGAACCGGTGGCGGTGACGGGCCTCGTCACCGACTCGTCCGGCGGCGTGCTGCCGGGCGCCATCGTCGAGGCGCGGCGCGGGCTCCGCCTGGTGTCGACCACGGCCACCGGCGACGACGGGCGATACCGCCTGGATCTGCCCGAGACCGCGCCCTATCGCCTGACCGCCGGTCTCGACGGCTTCGTGACCGCCGCGGCCGAGGTGGCGGCGACCGGCCCCGCGACCGCCGACTTCCGCCTCGACATCGCCCCCGTCAGGGACACCGTCGTCGTCACCGCCTCCCGTACCGCAGAGGGCGCCGCGTCGGTCACCGAGTCCCACTCGGTCTTCACCGCCGAGGACATCGAGACCCTCGGCAGCCACTCGGTCGCCGACGTCCTGCGCTACGTGCCCGGCCTCAACGTCGAGTCGACGGGCCGCGAGGGCTCTGTCACCTCCGTCTTCGCCCGGGGCGGCGAGTCCGACTACAACCACGTCCTCATCGACGGCGTGCGCGTCAACGACAACGGCGGCTACTTCGACTTCGACCGCGTCTCGGCCGCCGAGATCGAGCGCGTCGAGGTCGTCCGCGGCGCCCAGTCCGCCCTCTACGGCTCCGACGCCATCGGCTCCGTCATCCAGATATTCACCAAGCGCGGAGCCCCCGACAGCGGACCCCGCATGTCCGGGTCCTTCGAGGGCGGCTCGTTCGGCACCACCCGCGGCGACCTGCGCGTCCTCGGCGGCGCCGCCGGCCGCGTCGACTACCAGCTCGGCGTCGCCCACCGCGGGACCGACGGCGCGTTCCAGGACCGACTCGTCGAGCCCGACCGCTTCGACCAGCAGACGGTCGACGGCAACCTCGGCGCCATCGTCGGCGACAACACCCGCCTGCGCGGCGGCTTCCGCTACAGCAACCGCCGCGGCAGCTCCGTCGGCCCCATCGTCTACGCCCGGGGCGACACCGGCGGCGGCTACGACACCGACGATCTGACCTGGCACATCGACTTCGACCAGACCCTCTCCCCGCGCTTCGACCATTCCGCGACCGTGAGCCACTTCCGGTCCGGACGCCAGTCGATGGACACCATCGGCGACCCCCAGTTCAGCGTCTTCGCGCTCCTCGAGGGCGAGCCCGGCGCCATCTATCCGGCCGGCCCGCGCCTCGTGCGGCTCCTCGACGAGCCCGCCTTCGACGCCCTCATGGCCGACCCCTCGGGCCTCGGCTCCGGCCAGTTCCTCGCCCGCACCGGCCCCTTCAGCGGCTTCGACTGGCCCTTCGAGTTCGAGACCCAGTTGCGCCGGCCCGCCGTGCGCTACCAGGCCAACGCGATCTGGCTCGACGACCAGGTCCTGAGCGCCGGCTACGACTACTACAGCGAGACGAACGCCCTCGACACCCTGCAGACGGTGGAGAACCACTCGTACTTCCTGCAGCAGCAGTTCAACGTGGCCGACGCGTGGTTCGTCACCGGCGGGGCGCGCATCGACGACAACTCCCTCTACGGCACCGCCGTCAACCCCAAGCTGTCCGCCGGCGGCTACCCCCTGCCGTATCGCGCGGGCGCGCTGTCGTCGGTCAAGGTGTCGGCCAACGTCGGGCGAGGCATCAAGAACCCGACCTTCTCCGAGCTCTACGGCTCGCAGTGGGTCGACGGCGACCTGTCGCTGCTGCCCGAGGAGGCGCTGACCGTCGACGCGGGGGCCGAGCTGACCTTCGACGACCAGCGCTGGCTGGCCCGCTTCACGTGGTTCAGCAACGACTACGAGAACCAGATCGCCTACTCGCCCTCGCTCGGCTTCGGCGGTGACGGCGTCGCCGACTACGTGAACATCGACGGGTCGCGGGCGGACGGGGTCGAGCTCGAGTTCAGCATGCAGCGGCCCCTCGGCGGCGTGACGGCGAGCGCCTCCTACGCGCTGGTGGACACCGAGGTGGTGACCAACGCGAGCACGAGCGAGCAGTTCCAGCCGGGCCAGCCGCTGCTGCGCCGGCCGCGGCACTCGGGCAACCTGCGCCTTGGCTACACGCGGGGGCGCGGCAGCGTGCACGTGGCGATGCGGGTGACCGGCGACCGTCACGACAGCGCGTTCCTCGGGCTGCAGCGCGTCTCGGACGGCCGCGGGGTGGACATCACCGTCAACCCCGCCTACACGCTGGTCACGGCCGGCGGGCAGTTCCGCGTGCGCCCCGAGCTGACGCTGTTCCTGCGCATCGACAACCTGACCGACGCGGTGTACGAGAGCGCGCTCGGGTACCCGGGCCTGCCGCGCGCGTTCGTGGCCGGGGGACGCTTCAACTTCGGCGGCTGACCACGGGCACGGCAGCGCTGCTGGTGGCACGTTCCCCTTCGCGCGGGGTCGGCCGCCGGGCGTGGTGGCACTCGGCGGGCCGCCACGGACGGGGGCACCCGTCGGCGTGCCGCTTGGGACCGTGCTCGATGAGGAGTCGCCAACCGCGTCTCCCGGGGGGCAGCCGCTTCTGCCGGATCGGGCTCGTGCCAAGTCGCAGAGCAGTCCTCGTGAGCGTCCTTGGCGACGGAGGGAGCTGATCGGCGTGAGCCTGCTGGACCGTTCGGGACGGTTGCGGCGCGCTCTCTTCCAGGTCCACCTGTGGACCGGCGTGGCGATCGCGCTCTACGCCGTCCTCGTGTCGGTCACCGGCGCCGCCCTCGTCTTCCGCATCCACCTGCAGCGGGCCGCGCACCCGGATCTGCTGACGGCCAGCACCGACGGTCCCCAGGCGGACATCGCGACGGTGCTCGAGAGCGTGCGCGACGCGTACCCGGGCGGCCGGGTGTCCGGGGTCGACGCGCCGACCACGGTGCGGCCGACGCACCTCGCCTACGTCACCGCGGGCGGCCGGTTCCATACCGTGCTCATCGACCCCGTCACCGCCGAGGTGCTGGGCGAGTTGCCCGAGCGCTCCGTGGTGCGCACCCTGCAGGACCTGCACTTCGACCTCCTCGCCGGCCCCACCGGCCGCGTCGTCAACGGCGCCGGCGCCCTCTGCCTCCTGCTGCTCTGCCTGACCGGCGTGTTCGTCTGGTGGCCGGAACGGGCGGGATGGCGGCGCGCCCTGACCGTCGACTGGCGCCGCCCCTGGAGACGCGTCACGTGGGAGCTGCACGGCGCGGTGGGCATCTGGACGCTCGTCCTCACCGCCGGCTGGGCCGTCACCGGGGCGTACTTCGTGTTTCCCGACAAGTTCCGCGCCGCCGTGAACCGCATCTCCCCGCTGACCGCCGCGGTCCGCCCGCCGCAGTCGAACCCCGAGGGCGCCGCGTCCTCGCCACGCCCGACGTGGCGCGAGCTCATCGACCGCGCCCGCCCCGTCGAGCCGGACGCGTTCGTCGCACGGGTCGTGGTGCCGGCCGGCGACGAGGCGCCGTTCCAGGTGCTGTTCACCGACCACCGGCCCTCCCGGCTCGGCGCCCGCCACCTGCGGACGGTCTACCTCGACCAGTACACGGGCGAGCGGCTCGCCGCGCCGCCGGCGGGGCGGCGCACCCTCGGCGACGCCGTCATCGCCCTCGTCGGCCCCGTGCACTTCGGCAACTTCGGCGGCGTGGGGATCCGCCTGGTCTGGCTCGTCACCGGCCTCGCGCCCGCGGTGCTGGCCGTCACCGGCCTCATCCTGTGGTGGACGCGCGTGGCGGCGCCGGGGTGGCGCCGCTGGCGCGTGGCCGGGCCCGCGCCCCGGCCCGCCGGGTCGGTCGTGCCCGGGCCACGATCGGCACCGGCCCCCGTGTCTTCGCGGAAGGCCGCGCTCCCGCCCCCGGTGCCGGTGGTGTCGGTGCCGGATGACGCGAGCACCTGAGAGGCCCCATGACCGGAACGCAGGAACCCGCGACGAACAGCGTGCTCACCGACCTGGAGCGGCGGCACCTGCTGCGGCGCCTCGCGTTCGCGGCGACCCCGGCGCTGGATGAAGCCGTGAGCGGGCTGTCGGCCGACGACGCCCTCGAGGTCCTCGTGCGCGCGGCCCGCGACACGCCACAGCCCGAGCGCCCCGAGGCGGCCCGCGGCGCCTGGCGCAACCCCGGGCTGCGGTTCGCTGGCGTCTCCGACGAGGAATTCGAGGCGATGCTCGACCGGCAGGCGCCCGGCGTGCGCGCCGCCGTCGACGACGTGCGCCGTTGGTGGCTGGCCGAGCTGCTCACCTCCCCCGCGCCGCTGCGGGAGAACTTGGTCCTCTTCCTGCACGGGGTCTTCGGCAGCAGCACCGGATCGGTCGACGCCGCCCACGCTCTTCACGGCCGCAACGCCCTGCTCCGCCGGCGGTGCCTGGGCACCGTCCCGGACCTGCTCGCGGCCCTCGTCGTCGACCCCGCCATGATGATCCAGATCGGCATGGACGGGCACCGGCGGCTTCGCGTGTCCGACCGTGCGGCCAAGCTCGTCCTCGATCACTGGACGGTCGGCGAGGGGGCCTACGGACCGCGCGACCTCGAGGAGCTGTCGAGAGCGCTGACGGGATGGCGGCTCGTCGCCCCCGAGGGGCGCGGGCCGGCCCGCGAGGTGGCCCGCCGGGCGCCGCTGGCCGCGCGGCGCACCGGGCTCGTACCCACGTTCCGCTCCGCCGACGCCGATGCCGGCCCGAAGACCATTCTCGGCCGCACCCGGCCATTCGATGCGCGGTCGGCCGTGCGATGGCTCGCCGCCCAGGAAGCGACCGGTCGCCGCTTCGGCCGCCTGCTGCTGGCCCACCTCGGCGTCGAGGACGACGGCGGGGCCCTCGAGGCGCGGCTCGCCGCCGTCTACGGGGCGACCGGCGGGTCCCTCGAGGCGCTGCTCCGCGAGGTCGTTCGGTCCGAGGCCTTCTGGTCCGAGGCGTCGCGGTGGACGTTGATCAAGAGCCCCGTCCATCTCGCGGCGGGCGCCTGCCGCCAACTCGGCATCGCGTCGCCCCCGGTGGCGGAGATCGCGCGCTGGCTCGAGGCGAGCGGCCAGACCCTGTTCGACACCCCGAACAACGGCGAGGGGGGCTGGCCGGGTCAGGAGGCCTGGGTGTCGCCCCCGTCGCGCCTGACCGTCCGGTTCCATCTCGCCGCCGCCCTCGGGGGCCGGCTGCCGCCCCTCGGCCTCGAACGCCCCGATCCGGCCGGCAGCGAAGCGGCCGGGCCGCGCGACGTCCCGGTCGACGCGGCGCTCCGCGAAGCGGCACCGGCGGAGCTGCTCTCGCGGCTCGATCCGGCGCCGGGCCTGGACGCGGCCGCGGTCGAGCGGGAGGTGTCCGGCGTCGCGTCACCGGAAGGCCGCAGCGCGTTCATCCGGCGCGTGATGATGTCCCCCGAGTATCAACTGGCGTGAGCGCCAGCGTGGAGGAGACCGATGAGCACCATCAGCCGACGCGACCTGCTGACCTGGTTCGCCCTGACGCCGACCGTGCCGTTCTTCGTTCGCGAGAGCGCGCGGGCGGCCACCGCGGGGACGCAGGCAGCCGCCGCCGGCGCGGCGGCCGGCAACGACGGGCGCATCGTGGTCGTCCTGCGCTTGCGGGGCGGCAACGACGGGCTGAACACGGTGGTGCCGGTGCGGGACGACCGCTACTACCGGGCGCGCCCGACCATCGCCATCCCCCGGCGGGACACCATTCCTCTCGACGGGAGCGACCTCGGCCTCAACCCGTGGCTCGGCGACTTCCGACGGCTGATGGACGACGGCCTCGCCGGCATCGTGCAGGGCGTGGGCTATCCGCGGTCGTCCCGGTCGCACTCGCGGGCGACCGAGATCTGGGAGACCGGCTCGGTGGCCTCGCCGGCCCCGCGTCACGGCTGGCTGGGCCGTTATCTCGACCACGCCTGCGAGTGCGGCGACGAGCCCCTGACCGGCGTGCAGTTCGACGAGACGCTCGGCCGCACCCTGGCCTCGGCCTCGGGCCGCAGCACGTCGATCGGTCACCCCGAGCTGCTGCTCGGCTTGGACGCCGCCCAGCCGCCGGCCGCCGCGCCGCGCGGCCCCCGCACGGGCCGGCTCGACTACCTCAGGCAGGTCGACAACGGCCTCGCTCACGCCGCGCGTCAGCTCCACCGCGCGCGGGCCGGCACCGGCGGCGGCTTCGACTACCCCGACAGCGCCTTCGGCCAGTCACTGCGGTGGACCGGCGACATGATCGAGACCGGCTGCCCGACCCGCGTCTACTACGTGTCCCTCGGCTCGTTCGACGGCCCCGACCCGGCCTCCTTCGACACCCACGTCGACCAGCCCGCGAAGCACCGGGTCCTCTTCACCGAGCTCGGGCGCGGCCTGCGCGCGTTCACGCGCCACCTGCGCCGGGCGGGGCACCTCGATCGCGTGCTCCTGCTGACGTTCTCCGACTTCGGCCGCCTCGTCACCGAGAACCAGACCGGCGGCACCGAGCACGGCGACGCCGGGGTGCTGTTCGTGGCGGGGGGCGGCGTGCGGGCGGGTCTGCTCGGCGAGCCGGCCGACCTCGGCAAGGTCACCCGGGGCGGCCTCGACGCCACCGTCGACTTCCGCGACATCTACGCCGACGTGCTGCAGCAGTGGCTCGGCGTCGACCCGGCGCCGATTCTCGGGTCCGCGGTCGGCTCGTTCCCCGTCGTGAACGCGTGACCAGGAGATCCCGATGCGCAAGACGCTTCCCGGACTGATTCTCGCGACGTTGCTGCTGTGCCTCGCCTCGCCGATGGCGCAGGAGGCCGACCAGGACGACCTGCAGACGCTCCAGGGCGAATGGACCGTGGCCGCGGCCGAGCAGGGCGGCCGACCGTTCGACGTCATCGTCGACGGGGTCCTCACCATCACCGGCGACCGCTTCGCGCTGGTCACCGCCACCGGCAACGAGCTCGGCGGGCAGATACGGCTCGACGCGGCGCAGTCGCCCCGCCATCTCGACTTCGTCCACGACGACGGGCTCCTGTGGGAGGCGATCTACGTCGCCGCGCCGGAATTCTTCCGGCTGAGCTACGTCGAGGCGAGCCCCGACACGCCGCGTCCCACGATGTTCGTCACCGGGTCCGACGCGCCCGGCACCGTGATCGTCATGGAGCGCTGAGCCCCGGTCCTCTCGACACCCGTCCCGCGCGCGGTGACCACACCGGACGGCGCTCAGGCCCGACGAGCGGCTCGGCCCAGGCGGCTTCGGCACACAGGGTGCTGACGCCGGGGTACGCGCCCGTCGAACACCACTCGAGTCAGGTGGTGCAGCCCCCCGTCACCCACATCTACGCACTGGCCCCACTGAAGTCCGTGCCATCGCCGCGCCGCCCGGGCATTGCGGTTTCCTGCACCGTGGGCGGCTCCGGCTGTGCCCATCCCGTGACCGCAGGCCGCTCCGTGTTGGCCCCGTTCTTGCTCGTGAAGCACCTGGTTGCCGACGGGCAGCCGGACGCGCGGCGCTCTCGCCGGTTTGCGAAGCGCCGCGCGTCCGGCACGCCGCCGGCCCGAGGAATCGGGATGTCACCCAGGAGCCAGGTCGTCCAGGAAACGGTCGAGACCCCAGGTGAAGAGCGCACGGCTCTCTTCCGCCGGCAACGCGGCCACGCGCTGGTCCACGGTCCGCTCGGCGTGTTCGTGCGGGAAGTACTCCTTGAGCGCGACCGGCCCGTCGAGCTTCGTATCGTTCGCGAGATAGGTGATGCCGAAGCCGCCGGCGCCGAGCACGCGGACGATCTCGTACTCCTCGATCCGGTAACCCGACCGCAAGGCACGGGCGCACGCCTCAGTCACGGCTCGATCCTACTACGCGGTCGGACCACTCCAGGCCGACTCCTTCACGCAACTTCCACGAGGGTCTCCCCCCGCTGAAGCGCGGCCAGGATGTCGCCAAACTCACGGTCCATCCGATTGAGCAAGGCCGAGCGCCGTGTGTTCCCCACGCGGAGCCACACTACCGCCGGCCCTGATGACAGGATGTGGTGAACTGCGAAGTCCTCGTCCTTGGTCACGATGACCGCGCCGATTCGTTCCGCGTAGCCCCGGATGGCCTTGTCCGACGCCGACGCCAAGCCGCAGTCGGCGACATGCTCCGCCTCGTGGCCTTGGGCCTCAATCCGGCGCGCCAGAGCCGGCGGGAGCTGGGCATCGACCAGGAAACGCAAACTATGCGCTCCGCAGCACAGGATGATCGTTCTGACGTGCCGCGAACTCGAGAACGGCGACGATATCGTCGGGCTCCAGGTAAGGCAGGTCCTTCAGTATCTCCTCTCGCGTCGCCCCTGCCGCCAAGAGATCCAACACGTCCGTGACACGGATGCGCAGGCCTCGGATGCAGGGTCGCCCCCCGCAGACGTCGGCATCTGTCGTGATCCGATCGAGCTTGCTCACGGCGCCTCCTTCAGACATCGGGCACCGTCCATTATCTCCCGACTTCGCCACAACGCACCAACGCACGGGCGCCGGCGGCCGACGCGCCCTACGATGGACTCGGAGCGCTCCTCGCATACAGGGCTTCCAGCCTGCGAACGAGGACCTCGAACTCGAACCCGCACGGGGGGTCGACTCCCTGTCCCGGCCCGACACGAAGGGCCCCGACCAGCCCGTCGACGTCGCCCCAGGGCACGAGCAGCTCGCCGCCCGGGTGCCACTCGCGCACCCCGCCGCTGTCCCACGCGGCGACCGGCGTGCCGAGGACCACCGCTTCTCCCGTCCGGGCCGCGGCAAGTTGACCTCGGACGGCCGCGTCTGCGTCGACGCAATGGTGGACCGTCACCACCGCATCCACGCCGGCCGCCCACTCGAGCACCGCGGGGTTGACGAAGTGTGCGCCACCGCCGAGCCGCCCGGGCATTGCGGTTCCTGCACCGTGGGCGGCTCGGCCCTTGCCCATCCCGTGAACGCCGGGCGCTCCGCGTTTGGCCCCGTTCTTGCTCGTGAAGCACCTGGTAGCCGACGGGCAGCCGGACGCGCGGCGCTCTCGCCGATTTGCGACGCGCCGCGCGTCCGGCACGCCGCCGGCCCGAGGAATCGGGATGTCACCCCGGAGCCAGAATGCACGACTCTGCCTACAAGCTGCTCTTCTCGCGGCCCCGCATGGTCCGCGACCTGCTCGACGGCTTCGCCGCCCGCGGCTGGGGCGCAGCCCTCGACTTCGACACGCTGGCCCCGCTGCCCGCCAACTTCGTCAGCGAAGATCTCGAGCAGCGCCACGGCGATCTCGTGTGGCGCATCCGGTTCCGCGACGACCGCTGGCTCTACCTCGTGCTGCTCCTCGAGTTCCAGGCCACCGTCGACCCCGCGATGGCGGCACGCATGCTGGCGTACACGGCTCTGCTCTACCAGCGGGTGATCGCCGACGGCGTGCTCCGCGAGCACGGGACCCTGCCGCCGGTGCTGCCGGTCGTCCTCTACAACGGCCGGCGTCGATGGACGGTGCCGGTCGAGCTGATGGACCTGACGACGACGGGAAGCGAGATGCTGGCGCCGTACCAGCCGTCGCAGCGTTACTATCTTCTGGACGGGGCGCGGGTGGCCGACGCGGACCTGCCGGAGAACAACCTGGTGTCGGCGCTGATCGGTCTGGAGAAGCGCGCGACGCGGCAGGTCTGGGCGAGGCGCTGCACGCCCTGAGCGACCTTCTCCGGGGGGCGGAGGACGCCGCGTTGACGCAGGCGTTCGTGGCGTGGCTGCAGCAGGGGCTTCGGATCGCGGGACGGCTGCCGACGGACGACCGGGAGCCGCTGGCGCAGTTGCAGGAGGGGCGGACGATGCTGGAAGAGACCGTGCGCGAATGGACCCGCGAGTGGCTCGAGCAGGGCCGGGCACAGGGCATCGAGCAGGGCCGCGAGGAAGAGCGGGCGCTGCTCTGCCGTCTGGCGGCGCGGAAGTTCGATGCCGCCGCCGCGGAGACGCTGGCCGCCGCCATCGCCGGCGTCACCGACCCGGACCGCCTCGCGCGGGTCGGCGACTGGATCATCGAGTGCGCGACGGCGGCGGAGCTGCTCGCCCGCGTCGACGGCGACGGGCCGTCGCGCGGGTGACGCCGACGGGCCGGAACGAGTTCTCCGTCCACCCGAGCTGACGCTCAACGTCTTCAGCGCGCGCGACGTCCGACAGCGTTCCGGTGAGCTCCTCAGGGACGCGGAGCACGGCGGTCTGGCCGCGATCACGAAGCACGGGCGTCCTGCCATCCTGGCCGGTCCGCTCAACGAGCGTCGAGTCGAGGTCGGCGTCCATCGCGCCATGGCATTGCGGCTGCTCGAGCACCGCCGCCCGCGCTTGGGCGCCAGCCCGCACCTCGACCAGCTTCGCGACCGTGGGTGCCCGCTCCTCGGCCTCTCCGGCTGGCTCCCCGGATTCGCCGGACAACGCGCCAGCCCCGACAGTTCGGCGACGCGAGAAGAGCAGCAACTGGACGACGGTCTGCGACAGGTAGACGCTCAGGGCCATCCGGCCCAGCGGCACGAACCACGTGAGCCGCGCCTGCCATGCCGGCTGCTGCCAGGCGAGCGAGGCCAGCGCCATGCCGAACCCCTCGCGCAAGGTCGCGCCCAGGGCGACGAACGGCGCGCGCGGGTCGAGGACGCCGTCCGAGAGCCACACCACCAGGTGTGTGGCATCACGTCTTTGGCGCCCTACCAGGGTCCGGTGCTCCACGGGTCGCTCCAGCGCGGATCGCGCAGGAGCGCCTCGTCGGTCAGGCTCTGAAGGAACGCGATCAGGTCCCGCCGTTCGTCGTCGCGGAGGCTCAGCTGCGGAACTGCCCCGCATCCTCGAGATCGCCGGTGTGCGTGTACTTCCCGGCGTTGTCGGCCGGATACGGCACCGGACCGGGCAGGTTGTAGAGCCCGGTGTTGTGGAACAGGAACACCGGCGGGTCGCTGACCGGGCTCGTCGCCGCCTTCGAGCCGCCGTCCAGGTTGAGTCCCAGGTCGGTCGACACCGTGTGTCCCAGGTGGCAGCCTCAGCACCGCGCCCGGCCCGAGAAGAAGAGCCTCATCCCGCGCCGGGCCGCTGGCGACAGCGCGGTCTCGTCGTCGTGGAACCGGTAGCGGTCGTAGGGCGAGCGGAACGAGACGATCGACCGCTGGAACGCCGCCAGGGCCAGCGCGACGTTGTCGGTGGTGACGAGCCGCTCGACGCCGCCCTCGCCCTCCTCCGCCGGCGAGCGAGACGGGAACGCCGCCGCGAACAGGCGTCGGTAGACCGGCGCGGCCGCGAGCGCGGCGTAGACGCGCGGCTCGTGCCCGGACAAGCCCAGCTCGACCGGATCGGTCCCGAAGAGGGGGACCAGCACTGCTCCTCGAGCGACCGCAGCGTCGGGTTCGCCCACGTGAGGGCATCGCGGTAGGCCACGTTCACGAGCGACATGGCGCCGCGCGGGTGGCGCTCTCCGGTCGAGCCGAGCCCCCGCGGGCGGCCGTCGGTGAACGCCAGGGCCTGGATGTGGCACGTCGCGCACGACTGCTCTCCGTTGCCGGACAGCCGCGTGTCGTAGAAGAGGTGCCGGCCGAGCTCGACGCGCGCCTCCGTCATCGGCGCGCCGACGGGAAGCCGGGGCGGCGGCACCCCGGGCGGCAGATCCCACGGGTAGTCGCTCGCGGCGCGCTGACCCGCGAGCGTCGCCGCCGCCAGCCCCACCGCCGCCAGGCCGAGCATCGCTTCTCGTCGCATGACCACCTCACCGGCGCCCGTCCATCCCCGGCGCGACCGCCCCAGCGGCCGTATGGTAGCCGCTTGGCGCCCGGCGGTGTCCTGAAGATTTGCTGAAATATGAACGTGTGTGCCTTCAAGCAACTTCCACGAGGGTCTCCCCCCGCTGAAGCGCGGCGACGAGGGGCCCCACTCGTGTTCCATCCGATCGAGCACAGCCGTGCGGCGCGTGTTTCTCGCGAAGCCACACGACCGGCGGACCTGATGAACCGCGAAGTCTTCCTCCTTCGTCACGATGACCGCACCGGTCCGCTCGGCGTGCCGCCGGATGGAATCGTCAGACGCCGCCTCTATTGCAGACTGGGGGCGCACCCGCCGTAGACGGCTTCCAGGCTGCGGACCAGGACTTCGCGCTCGAACCCGCGAGGGGGGTCGACGCCATGCCCCGGCGCGATGCGCAAGGCCCCGGCCAGCCCGTCGACGTCGCCCCAGGGCACGAGCAGGTCGCCGCCGGGGTGCCACTCGCGCACCCCGCCGCTGTCCCACGCGGCTACCGGCGTGCCGAGGGTCAGGGCCTCGAGCCCGACGATGCCGAACGGCTCCTGCCAGCGCGAGGGCATGACGAGCACGGCGGCGCGCCGGTAGGCGGCAGAAAGGCGCCGGCGGTCGAGCCAGCCCAGCACCTCGACGGCTTCCGCCTCGATCTCGCGGCGCAGCGGACCGGTGCCCGCCACGACGAAGGGCAGCTCGGACCCCGAGCGCCGCCAGGATTCAATCGCGTCGCGAATGCCCTTGGCCTCGACCACGCGCCCTGCGAAGAGGATGCAGGGTGGGCCGTCGGCCCGCGCGTCGGGGTCGAGGCCGTAGGCGACAGGGGGCACGACGGTGATCCGCTCCGCCGGGACCCCCACCTGGGTCAGCTCCCGCTTCATGTAGGACGACAGCACGGTCAGCCGCAGGCGTCTCACCGACTCCAGCCGCTGCGCGGTGAGCTCGAGGATGCTCTCGAAGTACGCGGGGTCGTCGAAGCAGCCGGCGCACACCTCGCGCCCCATCGCGTCGCCGCAGACCCGGCCGTCCGTGGTCCACTTGCCGCGCCCCGGACAGAAGAAGCGGTGGTCCTGGACGGTCACCACCGCGTCCACCCCGACCGCCCACTCCAGCACCGCGGGGTTGACCACGTTGTGCACGTGCACGAGGTCCGGCCGCAGTCGCGCCAGCAGGGGGTCGAGGTCGGCGGCGGCACGCAGCCTGGCGTCCAGGTGCGGTACGACCGTCACCGGACAGGGCGGGCGCACGGCGCCGTCGTCGCGGCCCACGGCGAGGTGCATCCGGTGACGGCCGTCCGACAGGGCGTCGAGAAGGCCGAGCAGAGCGAGGTCGGCGCCTCCGCGGTCACTCAGTCGATCCGCGACGTGGAGAATCCGCATCGCTGCTGCCGCTCAAGGGTCCAGGCTCGGGCCGGCTCTTCCTGCCCCAGCGACGGAACCGGCGTCGAGCCGGCGAGGCAGCGGGATCCCGTCGCGGAGGCCGAGAAGCGGCGTTCAACCTGCCGCGGCCTCCGCCGACCGGATCACCGTGATCTCGCGGTGCGCCAGATGGCCGCGCACGCGGGCGACGTTCGCCTGCCACCAGTCGGAGCCGTAGAACGCCGCTTCCTTCCGCTCGAGATCCGCCTCGGTCTCCCCGTAGCTCCGCACCCAGATGAACTGCGTTCGAGCGTCGTTCACCCAGGCGCCCTCCACCGTGATGTCGTGCTCGCGGAGCAGCGGCGCGATGTGGCCGTGGAACAGTTGGAGCCAGCTCTCCATCTGCCCCTTGTTGATGGTGTAGACGCGAAGGTGGGCTATCGACATGGTCGTGTACAGTCCTTCCGACTCTCTCGGCGCACGCCCGTCACCAGGCGCGCCGGCATACGTCGAGCGCCTCGCGCCCGCCGAAGGCCTCGGGTTGAACGTGCCCGTCCACCCTTTCTCGGCGCGCGCCCGTCACCAGGCGCGCTGGTACACGTCGAGGGCCTCGCGCACGCCGAAGGGCCTCGGGTTGAACGTGCCTGTCCACTGCCCGGCCGCCGCCTCGGCCAGAGCCGGGAGGTCGGCGGCGGGCACGCCGACGGTCCGGAGATCGGGAGAGAACCCGCCGGACCGGCCGATCTCGACCAGGCGGTCCGCCAGACGGTCCCCGGGACGGCCGTCCGTCGGGGCCGGCGGGGTCGTCCCGGCGAGATCGCGGTAGAGCCCGCCGTCGCCCTCCGCGTTCCAGCGCACGACGTGCGGCAGCAGAATCGCCAGTGCAACGCCGTGGGTCAGCGCGTAGCGCGCGGTCAGGGGGTTGGCGCAGGCGTGCGCGGCCCCGAGCATCGAGTGCTCGATGGCCACCCCCGCGTAGAACGCCCCGAGCTGCATCGCCGCCCGCGCGTCGACGTCCTCCGGCTCGGCCAGCGTGCGTTCGTAGTAGGGCTCGAGCAGCCGGAAGGCGGCGTGCGAGAACAGGGTCGAGATCGGGGTGCGGCGGGTGGTGACGGCGGTCTCCACCGCGTGGGCGAGGGCGTCGAAGCCGGCGGCGGCGGTGACCGCGGGGGGCTGCGACACCGTCAGCCCGGGATCGAGGATGGCGGCCGCGAAGGCGAGCTTCGGGTCGCCGCACGCCATCTTCATGTGCGTGGCGCTGTCGGCGATGACCGCGTAGCTCTGGGCCTCGGAGCCGGTGCCCGCGGTCGTCGGCACCGCGATCATCGGGAGCAGCGGCTTGCGGGCGAGCCCGTAGCCCTTGTAGTCGGCGATGGTTCCCCCGTTGGTGAGCAGCAGGTTGATGCCCTTGGCGCAGTCGAGGGGGCTGCCCCCGCCCAGACCGATGACGCCGTCGGGCCGGCAGGCGGCGGCGAAGGCGACCCCCCGGTCGACCATCGCGCCGTCGGGGTTCGCCTCGCACGCGTCGAAGACGGCGGCCTCGACGCCGGCGTCGCGCAGTGGCCGCAGCGCGCGCTCGACGTGGCCGGCGTCGCGAAGGCCGCGGTCGGTGACGAGCAACGGCCGCGAGAGGCCGAGCTCGCGGGCCAGGGGTCCGAGCCGGTCGATCGTGCCCGATCCGAACACGAGGCGGGTCCGAAGCTGGAACTCGAAGGGTGTCATGAACGGTCGCCGTCTTTCGAGTATGCTACCGAGGTTTCAGAGTCACGGCCGGGGCAGCCGGCGGCCGCGTCGGGGCCGGACGGCGCCCGCCTCGGTGTCGACGGCCGAATTTGGCCCGGCGACGCATCTCCGACCGGCCCGCGCCGGACGACAAGTGGCTACGGGTAAGCCTCCGATGGACAAGGCCGACACGCGCTCCCCCGTCGACCAGGCGCGGGAGTTGATCGACAAGGCCTGGACGCTCCGTTGGAGGGCGATGCAGTCGCCGCCCGCCACCGAGGCCGAGCTTCAGCAGGCCATCGCCCGGTTCCACGGGTATCTCTCCGAAGCGGTGAGCCTCTTGCGCACCGCCGGCGCGACCCGCGAGCTGGTGGGGGCGCTGGGGAAGCTGGGCCATGCCGAGGAGAATGCCGGGCGCGTCGATGCCGCCCTCGCCTGTTACGAGGAAGCGGTGACGGTCGCGCGCGGCGCGAATCACCGGCTGCCGCTCGCCCATGCGTTGCGTCAACTCGGCGACCTGCATCGGAAGGCGGAGCGGCTGACCACGGCGGAAGACTGCTACGCGGAGGCCCTGGCCCTCTACGGCGGGCAGGACGAGGCGCCGGCGCTCGACCACGCGAACGCCCTCCGGCCGATGGCGATCCTCAAGGAGGAGCTGGGTCAGGTCGACGAGGCCAGGACCCTGTGGCAGCGCGCGCGCGAGCTCTACGGCGTGGCCTCGATCGAGGCCGGGGTGGCCGAATGCACGGACCATGTCACCCGCCTCGGCTGAACCGCCCCGGGTCATTCGGCCGAGAAAGAACCCCGTAGGGAGCTCGCCCGGCTCCTCGCGACGATGGCCGCCTTGCGGCCCCGCGTGCCGCACAGGCAGTCCGCCTGACCATCGCGGCTAGTACCAGTGGACTGTCCTGGAGGAGAGCTGCCCACGGCGCGCCCCGTTTCCGCAGCAGTTGCCGACGAAAGGCAGCGACAGGGCGGCAAGGTCGGCTCTGGGACGGTCCACTAGAAGCCCGGCTTGAGGGTCCCCTTCTCCCGCGCGATCTCCAGCAGCGTCGGATAGAACTGGACGAACGTGCGCTCGACCGCGGTGTGATCGGTGTGGCACTCGATGCACCGCGCGACGTCGTCGCCGGCCAGGGGGGCGACCGCGTCCGGCATCGAGCCGGCGCGCCCGAAGGCGTAGAACGCCCACCCGTCCTCGAAGCGCGAGTCCTTCACCTCGGCCTCGAGCGAGAGCAGCCGGCTCTGGAAGCTCCCCGCCACGTTGATCGACGACTCGGAGGCCGCCTCCCGGATCTCGAGGACGAAGATGCTGCCGTCGGGCCACTCCCCCGTTTCCGCGAACCCCGCGTAGGCCGAGCGGTTCACGAAGACGTTCTGGAACCGCATGGGGCGCGCGCCGCTGCCCGCCTCCCCGACCCTCTCGGCCTCGTAGGTCATCCCCAGGCCGGAGCTCAGGAACATCCATTCGCGGTAGTCGTCGGGGCGGACGAGCTCGTCGCCGTTGCGGTAGCGCGGGCCGTCGCCGGGTTCCGACTGGGCGCGCGTGGTGACGGCCAGCGATGCCGCGAAGGCCGCTGCGGCCGCCACGCCCAAGGCTATCGTCATGCTCCGGACGGTCATCTTCCTGGTCTCCACGTCATCCCCCCTGCGAGAACGGCGGCGGGAGGACCTCACCGCCGACACGGGGCGGCATCCATTGTCGAAACGGTTTCTTCCCCGTTCACCGGCGGCGTCGCCGCCACGAACGTTCTTTGCGCGAACTTGCTGAACGGGACAGGTGTCTCCCGCCTCATCCCGCCAGCCCCTCCAGCGGACCGTCGGCGGTGCCGAATCCCTCGACCGGCACCCCCATGCCCTGCAGCAGCGAGACGTGGATGCGCGCGAGGTCGGTCGGCTCGGCGTGCTCGAGGTAGCGGCCGGTCGCGATGGTCCCGCCCCCGCCGCCCGCGATCAGGGTCGGCAGGTGCTGGGCGTCGTGCTCGTTGCCGTCGCCGAGGGTCGCCCCGTAGACGATCGCGCTGTTGTCGAGCAGGGTCCCGCCGTTCGGCTCGCGCACCGAGCTCAGGCGTTCGAGCAGGTACGCCACCTGGCGGTGGTGCCAGCGGATGACCTCGGCATACATCGCCCGCTTCTGCTCCACCGAGTCCCACGAGGTGACGCCGTCGTCGTCCTCGGTCTTGCCCGAGGCGTTCTTGTAGTGCGACAGCGCGTGCCAGGTGCCGCGCACGCCGTCGATGAAGTTGAAGTAGCGGTTCGACTGGCCGTGGTCGAGCATGAACGTGCAGACGCGGGTGGCGTCGGACTGGAACGCGGCCACCACCAGGTCCATCATCAGCCGCATGTACGACTCGTGGTCGGCGGGGATGCCCGGGGTCGGCGTGGTCAGGGTGTCGGTCAGCGCCCCGTCGTCGCGCACCTCCGCCGAGCGGCGCTCCGCGAACTCGATGCGGCGCTCCAGCGCCCGGATCGACTCGAAGTACTCGTCGAGCCGGTAGCGGTCGGCCGCGCTCACGTAGCTGCCGAGGGCCCGGGCGTCGGCGAGCACCGCGTCCATGACCGAGCGGTCGGTGGCGCCGCCCGACGGCGGGCGGAACATCCGGTCGAAGACGGCGCGGGGCTCGATCTCGCGCGACATCGGCCGGTCCGGCGCCGACCACGAGATGGCGTTCCGCGGCAGCGAGTTCGAGAAGAACCCCTCGCCCTGCACCGACAGCTCGAGCGACGGCAGCATCGTCTCGTCGCGAAGCTGCCGCGCCGCGACCTGGTCGGCCGACACCCCCCCGGCGTTGACGGCGAGCCGGTCGTAGTCGCCGCCGGTCAGCCACGTCGGGGGGCCACCGACATGGCCGTTGCCCCGGGGCGTCCAGATGTTGGTGGGGATGACGAGGTGCTCCTTGAACGGCTCGAGGGGACTCATCCACTCGTTCAGCTTCACGAGCCGGCCCCCGGGCCCGGTCTCCTCGGGATACCAGGCGCCGCGGGGGATCCCGTTCGGGAAGTAGAGATAGGCCAACCGG
Organism: Vicinamibacterales bacterium; assembly: GCA_965215105.1. Lineage (GTDB taxonomy): Bacteria > Acidobacteriota > Vicinamibacteria > Vicinamibacterales > UBA8438 > JAJEEA01. The sequence goes on along the minus strand of OZ244051.1, from coordinate 655,898 downwards.
TTCGCGGACGCCGGCGCGGCCGGCGCCGCGGCCCCGAGGCCGGACGCGGCGGCGGGCATGACGTCGAGCAGCGGGAGGGCCACGGCGGCCCCGAGCCCGCGCAACACGGTGCGGCGCGACAGGCGGCGAGACGGCATCAGTCGGTCTCCTCGACGCGGTTCTTCTTGTACTGGAAGGGGTAGCTCGCCACGATCTCCTGCAGCAGGGTCCGGAAGCGGTAGCCGTCGGCCTCGAGGGCGGCGATTATCGTGCGCACCGCCGGCTCGTCGTAGTACTCGAGCTGGCGGCCGAGGGCATAGGCGAGCATCTTCGACGTCACCTGCCGCACGAGATCGTCGTGCCGGTTCTCGATGAGCGCCCGCTTCAGCCCCGCGGGGCCCGCGAACGGCATCCCGTCGGGCAGCGCACCGTCGGCGGCGATGACCCGGTGGGTGTTCCTGTAGTACCGCACGATGGGATCGGCGCTGGTCTCGGTCTGGAACTCGATGGTCTCGTCCGCCTCCGCGGGGTCCTCGACCCGCTGGCGGAAGTGGTAGGTCTCGCGCCAGCGCCCGAAGTAGTCGAAGTTCTCGAGGCTGAACCCGATGGGGTCGATGCGGCGGTGGCACGCGGCGCAGGTCTCGTTGCTCGAGTGCATCTCGAGCTTCTCGCGGAAGCTGAGCCCGCGCAGATCGGCCACCTCCTCGCTCAGCACGCCGGCGTTCGGCGGCGGGGGCGGAGGCGGGGTGCCGAGCAGCACGTCGAGCACGTAGTTGCCCCGCTTGACGGGGCTGGTGTCCTTGTAGTTCGAGGTCAGGGCGAGGATGCTCGGCTGCCCGAGGACCCCGCCGCGGTTGGGGTCGTCGAGGGCGACGCGCCGCATGTGCTCGCCGCGCACCCCCTGCATGCCGTACAGCGTGCCCGCCAGCTCTTCGTTGACGTAGGTGTAGTCGGCGTCGATGAGCTCCCGGACGGGCCGGTCCTCGCGCAGCAGCGACAGGAAGAAGAGCGACGACTCGTCGCGCATCGCGGTCATCAGGGTCGCGGTGCACCACGGGTTGTCGATGGGGTCGAGCCAGATGCGGGTGCCGACGTGCTGGAAGCCGAGCCACTGGGCGGCGAAGACGGTGCCCAGCGTGTCGGCGCGCCGGTCGGCGAGCATCCGCGAGACCTGCGCCCGCAGCGTCTCGGGGTCGCGCAGCTCCCCGCCCGCCGCGAGGTCGAACAGCGCCTGGTCGGGCATCGAGGCCCACAGGAAGTACGACAGGCGCGAGGCGAGCTCCCAGTCGTCGACCCGGTAGGGGTCGCCGCCGGCGTGGCCCCGCTCGACGCGGAGCAGGAACTTCGGCGAGATGAGGGCCGACTGCAGCACCCGCTTGACGGCGACCTCGTGGTCGAGGCCCGCGCCCCGGCCCGACCGGTACTGGGCAAGGGCCCGGTCCAGCTCGCCGGCCGTGGCCGGGCGCCGGTAAGCCCGACCCAGGAACCGTTCGAGCACCGCCTCGGCCGCTTCCTCCTCGCCGAGCCCGCCGCCCGGCGTGGCGACGAAGATCAGCTCGCGCGACGCCAGGTGGCGGATGTCGGTCGGCTCGGCCGGCAGGGCCAGCTCGACGACCCGCTCGGCCGCCGCGATGTAGCGCTCCATCAGTGCCGGCTGCAGGAACAGGGTGTTCGACGAGTTGTCGAAGCCGCTCGACCCCGTCAGCTCGTCGGGGAACCGGTCGGTGACGTTCAGGGCGACCCCGAACAGGTCGCGGACGGTGTTGTCGTACTCGGTGTGGGTCAGCCGCCGCATCAGCTCGAAGCCGGGGTCGTCGAGGATCGAGTAGTCGAACCCTTCGATGTCCCGGTGCAGCAGGGCGGCCATCCGCCGCCGCACCTCGGGCGGGAGCGGCGGGGCGCCGGCCGGCGGCATCTCGCCCTCGTCGAGGGCCTCGATGACGCGCTCCCAGGTCTCGCGGTTGCGGACGAGCGGGCGCTCGGTCACCAGCGTCGCGAGGTCGATGCCGGCGGTCTGGGTCTGCGGGCCGTGGCAGCGGAAGCAGTACTGCTCGGCGAGGGGGGCGACGGCGTGGGCGCCGGCGTCGGTCTGGGCGGTTGCGGCCGCGGCCGTCCCCCCCGCCCCGGCCAGCAGCAGCGTCACTACGCCCGCGCGGCGGAACCTGTTTCTCACCATCCGGATCCCTGCTTCCGGGTCGCCTCGGCCGCGACTCCGGCCGGACACGCGCCTGCTCGCCACGAACGGACACGCGCAACGCGCACATTATACGGGTTGTACCGGCTCGCGAGGCTCTCCAGGCGCGACCCGCCGCTCGGCCCTGACCGCCGCGGCAGCCCAGGACACCACCGCAGAGGGGGCGACCCGGCCCAAGCGGGCAACGAGTGCTGTGTCATAGGGAGGGCCCAAATCTGATGTGTTGACGGAGACCTGGGGGTCCCTTTTCACGTGGCCACGGGGGTCCCTTTTGTCAGTTGCCATTTCCACCTGGCGCGGACCCCTCACGCCCGGCTGCGCCCGGCATCGTTCCGTTCCCAGGACCTGCCGGGGTCCAGGGCGAGCAGCGACCGGAAGGCGTCAAGTTGACGGAGAGCCCTAGTGTCCAGTCCCTGAAATGCGCATCAGAATAGGTGCCACCCGTGCCGGTGATCGCCGATGAGCCGGCTGAGACGTAGCCAAGACGAACGGCGTAGGTCACGATGAGCGGGATCATCTGAATAACGATGCGAATTTGCGAGACGGCACACTAGTACGGATTACCGTCACGAGGACGCTTGAGAACCGACCTGTGCTCGATCATCTTGTCGCGCTCATCGTGGACGAGAGCAAGTGGCTGACTGCGTCGATGGCCCTCGCCCTGCTGGCTGCCACGGCGCTGATGATCCGACAGCGCGGTTCGGCGCTCGCCGTCCAGCGCAGGGTGTTGGCGGCGATGAACCTGTTCTTCGGGGTCATGATCGGAGGAATGGCGTTCGGCCACCTCCTCGCGGTGACCACGAAGCTCGCCAGAGGAACACTGGACGGTCCGATCCTCGTGTTCTACTTGATCGGGCTGGCGCTGGCAGCGCCCTCCTGGTGGTTGATCGCGCACACCCGAAAGCTGCTTGCACCCAACGCACGACCCGGCCGGGCGACGTTGGCGCTCAATGGTGCCGTGGCGGTCGCCCTGCTCGCCCTGGGGGTGCAGAATCTGCCGCTCGCGGCGCCGGCCTTCTTCAACATCGGCTATCAATTGCATTCCCGCCGCTTGGTGGGGTGGGCCATCGTCGGTCTCGCGGTCGTGGCCAATGGGGTCCTGTTCGTCGGCTCGCTCGTGTTCCTGATGAGCGGGCAGAGCTTTGAGCAGTTCCGCGGGATGGAGTGACGCTACCCGTTCGTCACGAACTCGAGCGGTTTCACCCGGCGGGGAGGAACTTCACCTCGTCGAGCCCGGCCGTGCGGCTGGGCTACGCTGCTGGCCGTGGAAGCCCCCTCCGACCTGCTCGGGTGCGACGCGCCCGTGAGGACCTGGTCCGTCGGCGCAGGCGGCGATCTCGAGGGAGCGGCCTGGCAGGCGGCGCCGCGGCCAAGGAGTATCACGGGCCCTGTCCGGTCCTCGACGTCGGCCACACCGGCCCGGCCGTCCGCGCCCACCTCGACGCGCTCTGCGGACCGCCCTTGGTGGCCGGGGGGTGGCCCTGATGGCCACCGACCGGGCCCTGCCGACGCCGCGATGTGGATCTCGACGCCCTCGACTGTCGAGCTGCGGGGAGGGTTCGGCCGCGACTGAGCCCCCGCGGAAGTGCCCCGGAATCCGGGTGGTTTTCGGCCCTCGGGAGGTTAACATCAGGCCCCGTTATCGGACCCTGGGCCGCGCCGACATGCCGAAAGCCTTCCCCACCCGCACTCTCATCCGGGCGACCCGGGACGGCTACCAGCTCTGGGAGCTGCCCGGGCCGGGAATCGGCCACGTGCCGACCTACCGCGTCGACCAGGACGGCAGCCTGGTCGGCGAGTTCCCGACCCCCGCGGCCGCGGCGACCGCCATCGTGACGGACCGCGGTCGGCGCCACCGCGACTTCGAGCGCGCCTGCGCCGAAGCCGGCGCCGGCGCGGCAAGGCCCGCGTCGTGAGGCTGCCTCCGCCGCTGTCGACGGGCTCGCCGACGGGGCCGCGGCCGCTGCGCTCGGCTGCGACTGCGGCCCGCACGATGGAGCGAACCTCGGCCGCGGGGGCGTCGAGGGCCTGGGCGACGGCCCGGGCGACCACCGACCACCGGGGGGCTCTCGACGTCGTGAGGGGCGTGACTTCGGGCAATCCGAGCAGGCGGCCGTGAGCGAGCAGCGGGCGGCCGCGGCCCGGCTTCCGACGCGGAGCTGCGCGACCGGCTCGAGCAGGCGCGGCGGTGGGAACACTGGTTCCAGGACCCGGAGAAATGGCGGGTGGCGCTGTCTCGCGGACGGAGGCCGTGGCGGTCGTGCGGGGCTCATGCGCCACCCTCACCAGCCGGTTTCTGATGGCGGTCCGGGATCCGGACAGCCCGGGTTCTGCTCACGTACGCGACCGGGGGGGAATGGGCGGAGTAGACTGAATGGAAGACACAATCACCATGACGCCCGAGATCTGGACCATCCTCGGCACCGGATTCACGCTCGCTGCGCTCGGCAGCACCGGTTTCACCCTGCTGTGGCGCTACGTCACCCGCGCCGAACAGCGCATCGAGGCCAGGTTCAACGAGCTGAAGACCGACCTGAAAGCCGACCTGGACACGGTCAAAACCGACCTGAAAGCCGACCTGGGCACGACCGTCGCCGAACAGAAGGCGCTCGGCGCGCGCATGCACACACTCGAGATCCAGATGGCGAAGCTCGAAGGCTTGCTCGAGGGACTACGCGAAGCCCTGACCGGGAAACGCGTTGCGTAGAGGCCAGCACCGACACCACCCAGCCAGCACGCGGGCACGCGGGTCCGCTCACCGACCCAAGGATTCTGCAGGTTCCGCGCCCCGGACGAACGCGGACAGCGCCCGCCCGACCCTGACTTCCGCCGCCGCCTCGCCGATCGCCTCCAGCGCCCGGCGCACCGCCAGGGCCGCCCGCTCGACGTCGGCCGACGCATCCGGGGTCAGCTCGGGGCGCGGGGTCGCGTCGACGTTCGCCGCGGACAGCGTCCGGCCCGCCGCGTCGAGGTGCTCCAGCGCCGCGGTCCAGGGGTCGGCCGGCTCGGGGGCCCCGCCGCCGAAGAGCGCGCCGACCCCGACGCCGAACCCGGTGGCGATAGCGGTCAGGGTGCAGGTGCTGGTGGGGTCGCCCCGCAGGACCGCGCCGACCGTATTCGGCTTCAACGAGGACCTCGACGCCAACTCGCCCTGCGTCCAGCCTCGACGCTCAAGGTGCGCGCGGATCCCGGCCGCCCATGGCTCCTCGTTCGCCGCATCCTCCGGCACCTCCGCGTCGCCGTCGGCCGTCGAGGCTTCGGCGCCGCCGTCCGTCGAGGCGTTCTCGACCGGCAGCAGCCGCACGTTCGTGGCTTGGTCGCCCCGGGCCGTCGTGATGACATCGCCGATCTCCACCGCCCGGCCGTCCAGCGCCGACCATTCCCCACGGGTCGCCGGCCCGCCGTGCTCGTCGGTTACCTCGGAACCGAGGACGAAGACGTCGTCCTCATGCCCCTCGACCCCGATGAACCCGTAGCCCCGCGCCGCCGCCTGTCCGCGAATCGCCAGCACGCCTCTCAACATCGTCCGTCCCTCCGGTTCCGCCGTCCGCCCCGTCCGGTCACCAGGCCGAGATCACACGGCGTTCTCGGAGCGTCGACGCCGGCGGCGTCCGCGCTCCCACCTCACGACTCGCGGCCGAGACGGACGACGTCGTCCGAGCGGCTGGCCACCGAGCTCCACGACAAGATCATCGCCAGAACGCCTCGCCGGTCGCCATCCTGCGCTCCCGAGTCCGGGCCGGGGAACGAACGGCCCGGGGGCTCGCCGGTTACCGCCGCCGGTCACGGCCGCGCCTGTCCTCGGCCGCGACCGGCGGCGGCGCGGGGAACACTGCCGATGATCGGCGTTTCCGAACCCGGCGCGGTTTGAGCTTCAAGACGAGAAGATGTCGTCCAGGCGGAGCTCAAGGCCGACGAGCAGCGGGGAGCGCAGCGTCTCCTCCCGGCCGAAGGTGCGGGTCGGAACCAGGATTTCGCCCTGCAGGCGATGGATCTGGATGGTCTCGGCAACCGGGTCGACCAGCCAGTACTCGGTCACGCCGTGCTTGCCGTAGAGGGCCCGCTTCTTGCCGCGATCCCGCTCGGCGGTCGATGGCGACAGGATCTCGACCACGAGGTCCGGCGCTCCCTGCACGTTCTGCCCGCCCCTCAGCAGGTCCTCCCGCTCCCGGGAGACGAACAGCAGGTCCGGCTGCACGATGTCGTTGTCGGACAGCAGCACGTCGCAGGGCGCGTAGAAGAGCTTGCCGAGCCCGTGGTCGATGATGAAGTTGCTGAGGTGGTGTCCCAGGAGGGACCGGACGCTCTCGTGCTTGAGGTTCGGGGCAGGGACCATGATCAGTTCGCCGTCCAGCAGCTCGTAGCGCTTGTCCGCCGGCGCGGCGCAGTAGTCCTCGTAGGTGAGCTTGACGACGGGTTGCGCGGTGGCCACGTGGGTGCTCTCTTCCCTTGCCCCGATGCTCGCGTGGATCATCATAGCGCGGCTCGCTGGTCGTCCGGCGGGGTCGTTGGTGGGGTCGCGATCGGGCGGTCTCCCCGCGGGCAGGACGCCGTCGACGTCCGTCTCACCACCGGAGCCGTTCGATCCAGGTGTCGCCGTTCTCGGCCACGCGAACCTCGAAGCGGTTGATCCCGCGCCTGAGCGAGCGGTCCGCCGCGAGCCAGACGCGGAGCGCGTCCAGCAGGCGGCGTCCGCGGGCCTCCGGGTTCCTCTCGGGCATCCGGCGGATCGCCTCCTCCTCGATCCGGAACCAGACCTGCTCGCCTTCGTCGAGCTCGGCCCCGAACCAGAGGGTTCCGTTGGGCTCGCGCGTGGCCTTGCGCGGCGTCAGGGTGCGGCCGACGGGCCAGTCCTCAGCCGCTGCTGCGATGACGATCGTGTTCTCGCTGTCAGCGGGCGCCACCAACCGTGTCCGGAGCTCGTGGTTCACTTGTGGAGGAACCTGGCGAGTGAGCGCGCGACCGCCTCGAACACCGCGGTCCTCTGCACAAGGGCCTCGGTCTTCTCGTTTACGACCCTCGTCGGGGCCGCGATCCCGGCGGATCCGTCAACTTGTTCGTCCCTGAGACGGGAACCCTCCCCGGCTGCAACCCGCGAGTCTTCAGGCAAGTTCTCCTTCCGGACTCGACCTGCGTCCGTGGAAGCCGAACGCGCAGTTGTCGACATCCTGACGACCCCTTCTTGGCGGGTCGCGTTTTCTCGGGGCGCTCGCGCCCTGGCGGGCGGTCGGCAGCTCCCGGTTCAACCTTGCACGAGGAGCCGATCGACGACGCCACCGCCCGGCTCGCCTGAGATTCGACGCTGAGCCGGACGGTGGCGCACTACCTACTCCGCTGGGGCGACCCCCTCGAGCCCGTCGAGGCCCGATACGTCGGGGACCGCCTGCGTGCGCCGGCGCAGTTCTACCAGCCGATCGTGGCGCGGCCCATGAACCCGTTGCTCGCGCCGCCCTCCGCCGGGCTCTCCCGCCGCTGCGCGTCCACCCCGAGCTCGAAGTTCAGCGTGCCCTGCTCCAGCACCCCGAGGCCGTAGCCGACCTGGTAGTCCCGGCCGTACTGCGACGTCCTCAGCCCGACGCGCGGCGTCCCCACGAAGCGCGCGCCCACCGGGAGCCCGTAGCCCACCTCCGCGTTCACCTGCCCGCCGGCGCCGTACATCTGCTGCGAGCCCGGGCCGTAGGTCATCTGGTTGCCCCACAGCGCCTCGGCCCCGCCCTGCGCCTGACCGCCCCACGACGGGGCCACCCGCGCCGTCAGCCCCAGCGGGCTCGACGGCGTCGCGTCCCACCCGAACGACAGCGACATCCCGCGCTCGGCGAACCCCTCGGCCTGGTGCAGCACCAGCGTCCGCACCCGAACGTCCAGCGACAGCCCCGTGACCGTATCGCTGAAGGCGAGCCCGCCGCCCACGTCCATGCCCGCGCCCGTCTCGGCGTCGCCGCCGTCCCGGCGCAGACCCACCTCGACGCTCGGCCTCAGCGAGAGCCGGCCGCCGCCCAGCGTGAAGCCCCGCGAGCCTTCGAGCGCCGTCCGCAACCGCGTCACCCCCGCCTCCGACGCGTTCAGCCTGCCCGCCGGGCCCGCGAGCAGGTCGCTCGACGCGCCCACCCACATCGCGTCGGCCTTGAACGCCAGCGCGAAACCGCCGGTGGCCCGCGAGCCGATCAGCTCGCCCCGAGTACCCACCGCCGACATCAGCATCGACACCCCCGTCTCGAGGGCCGACAGGCCGTCCGGCGTCAGGCTCAGAGAGCCCGTGCCGTAGCCGGTCGTCCCCCACACCGAGACACGGTCGTTGAGCTGGTAGCCCAGCCACGGGTAGAACCCGGTCATCGACGTCGTCATCTGCCCGCCGCTCGGGCCGCTGTAGCCGCCCATGCCCAAGGTCCGGCCCACCGACAGGCCGAGGGTCAGCGGGCCGCGCGCCCAGTCGGCCCCGAACATCGTCGTGCGCACGTCGCCGTTGAGCGACAGCGCGTCCTCCATGCCGGTGAAGTGCGACCGCGAGCTGCGGCTCCACAGCGACAGCATGCCGCCGCGGCTCTCGCGGTTCAGCTCAAGCTCGGTGCTCCCCATCAGGTCGCCGCCATGCCCATCGAGCCGAGGAAGCCGCCGCCGTACTCGCCGCCCGCCGGCCCGTAGCCGCCCATCGCCGTCCCGCCGCCCATCGGCGCAGGCTGGCCCGTCATGCCCATCGTCGAGCCCGCCGCGCCGCCCAGGCCGCTCATGCTCGTCGAGCCGCCGAGGCCGGACATGCCCGAGCCGGCCATGTTCATCGAGCCGGCCATGTTCATCGAGCCGACGGTGCCGGGCATGCCCATCCCGGGCATGCCCGCGCCGGCCCCGTGCGCACCCAGGCCCATCAGGGCCGCGCCGCCCATCGCGACACCGCCCATCGGGGCCGCACCCGCCGCACCCAGGCCCATCGGCTGCGCGTACTGCGACAGGGAGCCGAGGGCCTGCGACAGGAAGCCGGCCGCGAAGTCACGCTCGCTGCCCGACCGAAGCTCCCGCCCCGCCAGCCGCGCCCGGAAGCCCCGCTCCCGAGGCGCCGCCATCCGCTCCTCGATCGTCGTGACCACCTGCTCGGCCGTCGCCCGGCTGAAGCGCGCCAGCAGCGCCGCCGGCATCAGGTCCGCGTTCTCGATCGTCCCCGTCGCCACGGGGTCATCCAGGTACGCCCCGGAGGCGTTCGACAACGTCAGCGTCAGCGTCTCCTCACCGTCGTCGTGCGCGTCGTCGAGCACCGAGACCTCGACCGTCTTCGACGAGTCCCCCGCCTGGAACGAGAGCGTCCCGCTCGCCGCCGTGTAGTCCGCCCCCGCCTGCGCCGTGCCGTCCGACGTCGCGTAGTCCACCGTGAACGCGCTCGTCGCCGCCCGGCTCAGCGTCACCGCGAACGCCAGCACCGCCCCGGCGCCCTCCTTCACCTTCGCGTCCGCCACCGACAGCCCGGGGGGGCCCGCCACCGTGGCGGACACCGCGCTCGCGAGCGGGCGGCCCGACTCCGTCGACACCGAGTTCGCCGGCAGCGACACCGACACCGCCGCGTGCGACCGCGGCCGCACCGTGATCGTCCAGTTCCGGTTCGCGCCCTGCGCAACGCGCTTCGAGCCGGTGACGCGGGCGTTCTCGACGACGAACGCCTCCTTCAGCTCGTTGTAGTCGAAGCGCCCGGGGAAGTTCTCGCTGAACACGAGGCGGAACTGGAACTTGACGTGCCTGCCGCCGTGCTCCGCCGGCATGTTCTCGAACTTCGCCGTCAGCGGCCGGGCCTTGACCGCCGCCGTCGCGGTGCTCGTCAACGCCTCGCTGTTCCCCGCGTCGTCCGTGAAGCTCGCCCGCACCTTGATCGTGGCGCCCACGTCCGCGTTGGCGAGCGCGTAGCTCGAGCCCGTCGCGCCGGAGATGTCCGTGTCCGACCCGTCGGCGCTCTTCACCCACTGGAACGCGAACGTCGCCCCGGTCAACCCGTCCGCGTCCGCGATGCCGTCGGTCGACGCCGTCAGCGTCTCGCCGGCTTGCGCCGTGCCCGAGATGGTCGGGGCGCCCGTCGCCGGCGAATTCGGCCGGGCCTGCACCGCCGCCGTCGCGGTGCTCGTCAGCGCCTCGGCGTGGCCGGCATCGTCCGTGAAGCTCACCCGGACCTTGATCGTGGCGCCCACGTCCGCGTCGGCGAGCACGTAGCTCGAGCCCGTCGCGCCGGAGATGTCCGTGTCCGACCCGCCGGCGCTCTTCACCCACTGGAACGCGAACGTCGCCCCGGTCAACCCGTCGGTGTCCGCGATGCCGTCGGTCGACGCCGTCAGCGTCTCACCGGCCTGCGCCGTGCCCGAGATGGTCGGGGCGCCCGTCGCCGGCGAGTTCGCCCGCGCCGTCACCGCCGCCGTCGCGGCGCTCGTCAGCTCCTCGCTGTGGCCGGCATCGTCCGTGAAGCTCACCCGGACCTTGATCGTGGCGCCCACGTCCGCGTCGGCGAGCACGTAGCTCGAGCTCGTCGCGCCGGAGATGTCCGTGTCCGAGTCGTTGGCGTTCTTCACCCATTGGAACGCGAACGTCGCCCCGGTCAACCCGTCCGTGTCCGCGATGCCGTCGGTCGACGCCCGTCAGCGTCTCGCCGGCCTGCGCCGTGCCCGAGATGGTCGGTGCACCCGTGGCGGGGCTCGTCTCGGCGGGCTGCGGTACCGTGTTCGTCACCGCCTCGGGGCCGAAGCTCTCGATGGCCATGCCGTCCGCGTCGCGCAGCACCACGCCGTCCGCCGGCTTCGTGTAGGCCACCGTGACCGTCTCGCCCCACTGCACCGGCTCCGCCAGCAGCAGACCCACCGTGTCGTCTTGCCAGGACGCGCTGCTGGTATCCCGGCTCTCGCCGTCGACCATGACCGTGTAGTGCGGGTGGCCGCTAGTGATCTTGATGTCCTTCGTGAACGTGAGTCTCAAGCCGCGCCCGGCCGCCTCCGTCGTGGCGCTCTTGAACCGGGCGGGGGCCAAGGAGACCGTTGCCGAGGTCGTGTTCGAGAGCTTCCTGCCGTCCGGGGTGCAGATCGCGCCCGCGCCCGTGCAGTCCTCCGTCGCCGGCAGCGTCACGGTCACGTCGTCGTTCGACCGCGGCCGCACCGTGATCGTCCAGCGCTGGTTCTGACCCTGCGTCACGCGCTTCGCGCCCGTCACCCGGGCGTTGGTCGCCTGCAGCGCCTCGTCCCGTAGGACCTTGTAGTCGAGCCGGCCGCCGAAGTTCTCGCTGAACGCCAGCTCGAAGCTGAACTCGCTGCCCTGGCCGTCGTGCCCGGCCGGCACGTCGTTGAACGCGGCGGTGAGCGGCGTCGCCGCCGCGTTCGTCACCGGCTTGTCATTGATGTCCGCAAGCTGCTTGCCGTCGACGTCCCACAGTCCCGACTCGCCCGCCGGGCGCTGGTAGCTCACCGTCACCGTCTCGCTCGGCGTGATGTCGCGGCTCAGCGTCAGCTTTAGCTCCTGGGGGTCGTCCTCCGAGAACGTCGCCGCCGTCACCGTCACCGGCCCGCCCGACGCCGTCACCGTGAACCACGACGCCTCAGGCGTCACGTCCGTCGCATACGGCCGCTCGGCGCGCAGGATGACGCTGCCCACCCGCGCGCCCTGCAGCCAGTTGCTGTTGCGGCACCGGTACGCGCGCGCGTTCGTCACGTCCTCGTGCGTGAGCGCGTCTGCGTCGGTACCGTCGAGACCCTGGAGCGGCGACGTGCCCGGCTTGGCGTAAGTCACCGTGAAATTCTCCGGCTCGCAGGGGTAGACCGGGTTCCGCAGATGCAGCAGCGCCGTCCGCCCCTCCACCGCGACGCGGAGGACGTCGTTCCGCTCGTACGTGACGCGGTCAGCCGCGGTCTCGTCCTTGCCCAGCGTCCAGTGCAGCGTGAACGCATCCGCCGCCGGCGTGCTCGCCGGGTCGAGCGGCTTGTCGTAGCTCAGCACGACTCGTGTGCCGTCCGCGGCCGCCGACAGCAGCGCCGGCTTGCCGGTCGCGGCGCTGACCGTCTGCCGGAACCCCGCCGCGGCGTTGCCCGCCAGGTCCTGGATGGAGCGCGTTCCGGGCGTCCAGGTCACCTCGAACACCGTCCCCGCCGCCGCCAGCCGGTCGAGCGTCAGGACCACGGCGGTGTTCTCGACCGCGACCCCCGAGACCGTCGCCGCGTTCTCGCCCACCTGCACCGCGAAGTCCCCGGTCGCCGGCACTGAGGACGTGTCCAGCGCCTCGTCGAAATACAGCGACAGCTTCGACTTCGCGGGCGACGTCCCCGTCTGCCCGACCGCGCCGCCGAGCAGCGTCGGCGCCACGCCGTCGGTCACCTCCGCGATCCGAAAGCGGTCGAACGACCGCACCTCGGGGTTGCCGGTGCCCGAGCTCCTGAGCGGCGACGAGGACGGCTTCTCGTAGGACACCGTGCCCGTCTCGTCCACGCGCATCGCCTCGGCCAGCGTCACCGTGACCACCGCGTCGTCGATGTCCGCCGTGCCCGTGCCGGCGATTTCCCGGCTGTCGCCGTCCAGGTCGTCCGCCACGACCGTGAAGGCGCTCCCGTCCGGCGTCGACGTGTCGTCCAGGTCGGCGTTGAAGACCATCTTCAGCTTCTTCCCCGCCACCGACGCGTTCAGCAGCGCGGGCCCCGCCGTGCCGGACGTGTTGTTGGTCACCGCCTGGTCGCGGAACCGCGTCGCCCGGTCGCCGCCGGTGCCCTTGAGTACTTCGGTCTTGTCGTTGTTATACGTGTAGCTCACCGTGACAGTGTCGCCGGCCCGCGCCGGGGTGCCGAGCGTCAGCGTCAGCGTGGAGCCGCTCACGGATACCGCCGTGGGGGACTGCTGGTCGTTGCGGTCGTCCGCGCCGAGGCCGCCGGCGCCTTGCACGAGGAGGTCGTACCTCAGCTCGGCCGTGTCCACCGACGTGTCCAGGTTTTCGTCGAAGGTCACCGTCAGCGTGGCGCCGTTCACCGTCGCGCTCGAGGGCCTCGGCCCGATGTCGTCGTCGTCCTTGGTGCCGTCGACCTTCGCCCGCGGGTCGCCCGTAGTCGGCAGCCAGCTCGCCGTCAGGTCTGCGGCCTCGCCTGTAGTCAGCATCCGTGGTCACCCTGCGGCTGTTGCTCGGGTCGGCGTCGTCGGTCCCCAGGTCCAGGCGCAGCCGCACCTTGTCGTCGCCGCCGACGGCCACCGGCTCGTTGAACTCCACGTCGACGAGAATCTCGTCGTCCTCGACGTAGGTGTCGGGCACGCCGTCCTTGCCGGCCGAATCGTAGGTCGGGTGCGAGACGATCCGCACCTGGGTGATCTGCGGCCCGCCCGGGACCCGCACCCTGAAGATCTGGCTCGCCTCGTCCGACCGGTCCTGGACGGAGTCGGCGTCCCCCGCCGTGTAGGTCACGGTGAACGTCCCGGCCCGGGTCGGCGTACCCGAGAGCGTGCGCGTCGCCGCGTCGAAGTCGAGCCCCGGCGGCAGCCCGGTCACCTCGTAGATGTAGGGGAACTCATAATGGTCGGTGGTGCTAGTGTGCCGTCTCGCAAGTTCGCAACATGATTCTGCGCTCCCGCAAGCTGGTCCCGTTCACCGTGATCTGCCCCGTTCGCCCGGGGACGTCACGTCTCGGTCGGTCATCGGCATCGGCACGGGTGGCACTCGTTGCAATGCGAATTTCGGGGACAGCACACTAGTGAACGCTCCTCTCACGTCGCCGCCGGTGGCGGCGGGCAGCACGACAGGCTCGATCGCCTCGTTCCTGGTGAGACTCAGGCTCTCCGCCTGCGCCTCGAAACGCGGCGCCCCCGAGTTGGCCAGGTGGCGCAAAGAGACAGTGAAGAACGTGCTGACCGAGGCGCCGTGCGGGTCGGTGGCCGTCAGGTCGATGTCAAACTCCGTCCGCCGGTATGCGGCGACGGCAACGAAAAGCACTTGGTCGCCGCTTGCCTGCACGAAGGGGGTGCCGTCACCGAGACGGACGTTCTCCGGCAGCTCCCCCCGCAACTGTGCCGTGATGGTCAGGGTGTCGTTGTCCGGGTCGCTGAACACGATGGACCTGCGATCGGAGACGGCGCCGCACTGGGATCGGTCCAGGACGTTCGGCAGGCTGCCCAGGGTGTTTGAGCTGGCAAGGATCGTCCCGAACACCGTGTCGTCGGTCTTCTCGATGCAGCCCTCGGCAGGCGTGCCGAGCTTCATCCGGATCGGCGCTCGGTTCGTCGTCGACGCCGTGTTGTTGGTGGTGGCCGTGCCCGTGGGCGACCACGGCCCCCAGACGACCCCGTTCGTGGCCCGCACCTGCACCCGGTAGGCGGTGCTCGCCGCGAGCCCCGTCAGCGTCGCCGAGGTCCCCGTGTTCGTCCTGAGGTCGGGGATCCCGTTCGACTCGTTGCGCAGCACCCAGTCCGCCTCGTCGGTCGGGTCGGCGCTCCCGGCGAACAGCCGCAGGTCGTAGCCCGTCACCGCCGAGCCGCCGGTGGCCGGCGCCGCCCAGCTCACCGACAGGTTGCGCGAGCTCGACACCGCGCTCACCGTCGGCGCCGCCGGCGCGCCGGGCGGGGTCGTCGCCGTGGTGGCGCTGCCCGAGGGCGACCACGCGCTCTCGCCCTTCGCGTTCTGTGCCCGCACCTGCACCCGGTACTCGGTGTTCGCCGTGAGGCCCGTGATGGTCGCTGTCGTTGCCGTGCCCGTATGGGTGTGGCCGCTGGTCTCGCCCTCCTCGATCCAGTCGTCCGCGTCGCTCGGGTCCGCGCTCCCCGCGAAATACCGCAGGTCGTAGTCCGTGACCGCAGAGTTGTTGGCGGCCGGCGCCGTCCAGCGCACCGACAGCGCGTTCTGGTTGTCCGGCACCGAGGCTACCGTCGGCGCCGCCGGCGCGGCGGGCGCCCCCGGGACGAGGTTGGTCACCGGCTTGTTGTTGAAGCTGGCGATTTCCAGGCTGTCGGCGTCGAATAGAGGGTACCGACACCATTCGTGCTGTGATGCACGCTAAGGGCGTCGCATCTTGAGCTTGGCGGGGTCGATCTTGATCTCGCCGTAGAGGATGACGTTCTTCCACTCGATCGGGCTGACATGCCGCAGCAGATCGGGGTCGAACGGGAAGTCCGGCGCGGCGGCCAGCCGTGAGATCTCCCGGGCCTGCCAGTAGACGATGCAGGCGAGAATCAGGGTCAGGCACGAGCACGCGTTCATCTGGTCGTAGACCTCCCGGGCGCTGATGCGCCCCCGCTGCCCGTAGTAGACGGCCCGCGCCGTGGCTGCAGCTCGCGGATCTCATTTTCGCGTGGAGACGGACTTGGACCCGTGGTAGCACCATCCTCAGCGCTTCAACGCCCGACCCGCTCCGCGGGCCAAAGGCCTTGACACTGGCTCCGCGCACGCTCCACAACGAGCTCTTGTCCTATAGTGCCAATCATCGACACTGTACTACCGGCCTGCGCCCGCAGGCGTTGCGTCTGATTGACGTGCGGTGTGGACCGACTGTTGGGTGACGGGCGTCCGCCAAGGCGCTGATTTGCTTCGGGGGCATTGCTCCGGCGTCGTTCCGCGTTCGCCGCACGGCTTCCTGCTCCGAGGCTCGCCCCCTACCAGTGTTGACGGAGTCACCGAGCGCGCTCCATGTCAGAAGCCGAAGCCGAGTTGCCGGTTGACCACGTCGCTCAGCGTTCGCGCAAGCTCGCCTTCCAGGCGCGCTTTCTCTGCGCCATGGAAGTTGCGTTGTTCGCGGACCCGTGTCGTGTCGATGACGGTGTCGATCGCGCGGTCGACCATCGACCGTGCGAGGTCGCCCATGTCTCCCGCGCACCACGTTCGTGCTTGGGTCGTGTCGGCCATCAGATCAAAATCGGGGGCGATCTCCCTCATGACGTCGCGGAAGGCATCCTGTACCGCCGGGTTGTCGTCCGGCAAGCTGCTCAGGAGCACTTCCCTGATCCACGCCGGAGATTGCAGCACCTTCACGCAGCCGTCGGTGCTCCGGTAGCCGGCCCTGCTGCGCAGGAATGGCACGACGCGTTCCTTCAGGTAGACCTCGCTCAGCCTGAAACTGGCATCTTCCTGAAGGCTCTGCTTGACCACGCTTCTCGGTCTTCCCAGGCAGTTGCTGAACGTCTTGTCGTCTGAGCAGTTGAAGTTGGCGGTCAGCCGGAAGCGCCCGCCCGTGACTTCCTCCGTGATCGTCAAGTATCCCCAGTCTCGTTCGAGAAACCCGCCGTCGCGGAAGTGCATGCTCACCGTCTGGCGGCTCCGGCGTTCGGTGACCGGCCTCACGCGCACTGCGCCGGAGGGCGAGTACGAGACGTTCCTCATTATGAACGAGCTGAAGTCGTCCACGCTCCCGTTCCAATCGATTCCGTTGATGAACGGCGGTCTGTCGGCGGTGCCGTAAGTGGTCTGGTCCGCTCGGACCCACAGCAACTCTTGAGCGTAGCCGTAGTCGCGACGGGCGAAGGGGACATCTGCCGGTAGCAGCGAGACGCGTCGCTGGATGGCCTCGATGCCCGCGAGAACATGGCTCCGCACTTGGGTTCGGAATCCCTTGATTCGCTCCTCCTCGTTCGATACTTCAGCGGCCACGCGGCAGATGTAATTCTCATGGTAGCGGTAAAGCTCGACCGCGTTCGCGAGATCCAGCAGACCATCGAGCAGCCGTTGACGAGCGGTCTCCGTCGGTTCAGTGTTCTGGATGCGGTCGCTGAAGAACGAGACCGGCTGGTTCCAGTCGAACAAAGGCGAGCACTCCCGCTCCGGGGGAATCGACTGCTCGATGGTCTTGAGGTACGCCGCGAGCCCGGCTTGGGTTAGGGCCGGCTCCTGTCGGCCCGTCGTCGCCGTTGCGGCACTTGCGGCACCAGCGGCAAAGATGGCGCTCAAGGCGAGCGCCGCGATGCTGCGGGAGATTCCAAAATAATTCATGTTCTTGTGTCCTCTCGTTGGTCACTCGTGTCCGGGACCGCCTGAAGCCGGGCGAGGCGCGGCGCCTGGCCGCGTTGCGACGCAAGAACCGAGCTCTCGACCGTGCCTACGAGTTGAAGGAGTACCTGGCGACGGATCCTTCGGCAAGGCACGCCGGAGGAAGCCGAGGAGCTGCTCGACCAGTGCCCGGTTCCGCTCATCTCGATGCTGTTCCTCTGCTGTGGAGGCATCGAACTGGCCCCAGCTCTACCCACACGAGTTTGAGGAGATTCGCATTACCTTCCCTCGAACTCCCAGGGCGGCGCTCCCAGCCATTCTTCGATTGCGCCCGGCTGGTTGGCGGCATCAATGGCCGGGGCAAGGTTCTCTAGTGCGCCGTCAAGCGCAGTGTCCATCGCGTTCACACCGTCCTTCGCTCCCTTGACGATCTTTCCGGCGCCGCTCATGGCATAGGGGACTGCCTCCTCGACGATGTATGCGCCCGCTGCTTTGCAGCCCGGGTCCCTCATGCAGGCGTGGTACAGCCTCGGCACCTGCCCTGCATGGGCCACGAGCAGCGGTCCTCGGGGGGCCGCTACACCGCCCGGTTCGACCTCCGCCGGCCGGGCGTTCATGTCGAGGGAGTCTCCGATCGTTTTCAGAACGACCGCCGTCGCCGCTCCGAGCGTTGCGGACCGTGCGACATCTTCCAAGCCGCCCCCGTCGCCGGCGGTCTGGAGTCCCGCGCTGACTGCAGAGATGACGGGCAGAGGGAGCCCGATGACGCCGAGCGTGATGCTCGCGACGATGCCGATCACCGATCCGACCCCGGGGCCGTTGGCGGCCTGCAGCCGCTCAAGCTCGGCTTCCAGCTCCCGAATGTACCTCCGTAACCGACCGTTCTCCAGCCGGGCGTGGTGCAACCTGGCGCTCATTCGTTGGAGGCGGCTCCTAGCCACACTGAGCGCCGCCCGTTGGTACATTGCATGCCCGATCCACGCGTGTTGCGTTCGCAGATGGCTGATCTCGGTCGTCGTCCTCATCGCGAACTGATACGTCGTCGTGCGTCCCACGGGCTGGCCGTCCCGGGCTCGGTAATCTTCGACGATCCTTGCGTCGCGGCGTTCGGTGGCGCGCCGATGGACTTCCTCGACTCGCGTCGACGGCGGGTCGACCGCCAGTCGGGTCCCGGGGGCGTCGTTCGCGAGGGTCGGCGCGGCGAGCGCCGCGGCCGTCAGGACATGCAGAATCTGCATCGGTGTCTCCCTGATCTGCAGACGCGGGGGTCGAGGAGCGCCTCGACGATGGCGGCGTCGCCGGTGCGCGCTGCCTGCCCGTCCGCGTCGGGGACGGCGGCGACGGGCACGGCCACAAGGCGGACGACGATGGCTCGCATTCCTCTCCTTGGTTCCGCCCTTCGCTCCGCGCCGGTCAGGGGCGGACCCGTACCCACTATCAAGATGAACCTCTTGCGAAACTTCTGAGGCTTGCGGCTTGGCGTAGACCTCAATACTCCTGGGCGAACACGGACATGCCCTGGGACCGGCGACCGGATCTCGGCTGCTGGGGAAGCCGGCGGCTCGCCGGGAGGTAGAAATGAGGCGGTCTCAACGTGTTCCCGACCGAGCGCCGGGACACGGGTGGGTGAACGACGCCCGGCGGGTACCGTGGAGCGTTGCCGGCGGTGCGCCGGCTATGACACCAGGCGTACGAGCTGGTCGGCAGTGAGCGCGAGCACGCCGAACATGCAGTGGCACATCACCTTCGCGGCGCCGCGGACCCGGACGTGGCGACCACCGAACTCGTCCTTGAGGCGACCATTGACCCGCTCACCCGCGGTACGCTCGTTGTAGCGAACCTGCTCGGCCATCTGGAAGCCGAGATTCTTCCGGCGCCGGGCTTCGGTTCGCAGTTCCTCCGCCAGGACCTTGTCACGGCGGGGGTTGGTGTCAATCAACGGGACGTGGCCGAGTGAGCGGCTGTGCTGCCGGATCGGCTCCGCATCGTAGGCTGCGTCCATCAGGTCATACAGATTGGTCGTCCGCTCGGCCGACAACGTCGCCAGCGGAATGGCGGCTTGGCTGTCGTGCAGCGAGGCGGACGTCAGGAGGCAACTGATGGGAATCTGGCCGTCGGCCACATCGAGGTGCAGCTTGTAGCCGACCCAGGTGTCCTTGTAGCCCTTGCTGTCTTTCTTCGTGCCCACATCACAGTCGGTCGGCAGGTCATCAAGCATCGCCGGCAGGGTCATGGTCGCCTGCCGTTCGAGGCGCGTGAGGACCTTCGGGCGTTCCTCACCCTTCTTCGGCCTTCCCCGCTTGCGCTTGGGCGGCGCGGGCGTCTCTTCCTTCGCGGCCGGCTTCTCGCGAGCTTCGATGGCCGTCGAGTCGCGGGAGAGGTGACCCACGAGTCGGTCTCGGTGGGCGTTCCCGATCAACGCTTCGTGCACGCGCTGGGGCAACTGCATTCCCGAGAACTCGGCGAAGGCGCGCGAGAAGACCGATTCGCTCGGCACCTCACTCGGTCGCTCCCAGCCGCAAATGCGCCGCAGCACCACGTCGGTGTCCAAGCGGTCCAGCAGCACGCGCGTCGTCGGCATGTCGTAGACCGCCTTGGCCACGAAGGCCCGCGCCATCGCCGCGCGGTCCTTGGGCGGGCGCCCCGGCATCCGGAAGCGCGGGGACATCAGGTGCTCGATACGGATGACCTCCAGCGTCTGCACCAACTGCTGCTGCTTCCCGGTCAGTGGACCCAGTACGTGTTCCAAGTGGGGGAACAGCGCACGCTGGATCGACTGCCAGTAGGGGGCGAAGGTGCGCAGGGAATTCATCACTTGTGGACCGCTCCTTGTTGACTACGGTATAATAGCCGATAGACGAGGGATGGCAAACCGAAAATCGATGGCCTCCAGTGCAGCGATGCGCCGCTACGAGGAGCAATACGACGCGCTCAAGGCACAACTGCAAACGGTCGGGTTCATCGGCCAGGGCAGCATTCTGACACGTCACCTGACGTGTGGCAGGCCCGGCTGTCGCTGCCACGACGACCCGAACGCCCGTCACGGCCCCTACCACTACTGGACGCGCAAGGTCCGCGGAAAGACCGTCGGCTTGAACCTCACCGAAGACGAACTCGTTCTTTACCGGGAGTGGATCGAGAACAACCGTGAGCTGGAACGGCTCGTCAAGGAAATGCGCCACGTCTCGTCGCGCGTGCTTGCCCTCATAACCGGCAGGAAGGCCCCATGAATCCTCGCGACTCCGGCTCCCCGGCGGTGACGGCCACTACCATCCTGCGAACGCCGTCTCCCGCCCGTTGACCGTCCCTCGACTGCCGCCTTCGGGTGAAGAAAACCCCGCTGAGCACGGATTCTGCAAGAGGCTCAAGATATGAGTGGCATTATCGCACAGCCGGGAGGATCGTGTCAAGGGAGGTCCGCGGGGGTGCACGACATCATTGTTGGATGGCGTCAGGCGGCCTTCGCGGCTCGTCGCTCCCAGAAGTCCTCGAAGCGGCCGCTGAGGATGCAGCAGCGCAGGGCGAGGATGGCGTTGGCGCCGGCGACCGTCCAGCGCATGCCGGCGCGCTTGAGCCGTGCGCCGATCTGTTTGCACCCGGCCTCGACGACGCCCGAAGACACGCACAGGCCCCGAGCCCGGAACTGCGGATAGCGCATCCGGTGGCGGTTGCCGACGATGTACTGGATGCATTGGCGGGCCTCGGGCGTGTCGGCGTGGGTGCGCAGCGCTGCGACCAGGTCTCGGAGGCGGCCCGGCGTCCAACTCGGCCTTCCGGTCCTGTGCCCACGGGTGAGCGAGCGCCGTCCCCCGGCCCCGTGGATGGCCTTGGCCACGTCGCACAGATGCTGCTTGACGTTGGATGGCGTCGGGAAACCGCTCGTCGGCCCGCAAGAACTCCCCCCTTGCGGCGGGAGCGGGTGCCGAGACGGGGCGTCGAGGCTGCCGGAGCCAGCGTACGTCCCGGCGGGCGGGACGTCCCCCGCTGCAGGTCCAGTGACTGCGAGCCGTCGGTCTTTGAGACGGCGCGGGGCGTAGGCCAATCAGCCAGAACCCCCTCGTCCGGTTCCGTGAGCCGGACCACGCGGTCGGGAGCACGTCCAGCTCGACGCTGAGGACCTGCGACGAGCTCAGCGGCGGCGGCCGGCGGCGACACCACGACCGCGGCCGGCCGCCTTCGTGTTCGCGGCGCTGGCCGAGGTTCGAGCGAGAGCTGATTGGGGACCGGCCCAGGATCCCGTTCAGCCCGTTCAGATCACGATGCGTTCGATTTCGTCCACCGTCACCGTGTCCGCCGTCCGGTCGTAGAGCTTCGTCGTCTTCGGCGACGCGTGCCCCGCGATCTGCTGCGCGTGCTCGAGCGTTCCCCCGTTCGACAGGTACGCCGTGATCCCCGTCGCCCGGAACGTGTGGCAGCACGTCGAGGGCGGGAGTCCAGCGGCCGCGGCGCGCCGCTTGACCATCGCCAGGACGACCCGCCGCTCGAGCGCCCGGCCCGTCAGCCGGCGCCCCGCCGGATCCACGCTCTGGAAGAGCGCAGCCTTCGGCTCCTCGAGCTCACCCGCCTCGACGTAGTCGTCGAGAGCCGCGGCCACCCGGTGGTGAGCCGGCACGTCGTGCCGCTTGCCGCCCTTCTCGTGGAGCCTGAGCCAGCACCGGGCGGCCTGCCCGAAGTAGTCCTGACGCCGCATCCCCAGGACCGCGCTCACCCGCGCGAAGCTGTAGAGCATGACCGAGAGAAGCGCTAGGTCGCGCAGTCCGGCCAGGGCGCCCGTGTCGATCGTCTCGAGGAGCTTCCTCGCCTCCGCCGGCGAGAGGACCGGCGTCGCCCCCTTGGTGACGACGTGCTTCGGCCCGCGGACGGCCGCGGCGGGGTTCACCGGGAGGACTTGGCTGACGACGAGCCAGTCGCAGAGCATGCGGATCGCGGCCAGGTGCAGCTTCACGGTCGGCGCCGACCCGGGGTGGGTCCGGATGTAGGCGGCGACGTGGAGTGGCTCGACCGCCTCGAGCCGGAGGCCTCGGCCCTCACACCACCCGAGAAACTGCCCCGCCGCCCGCGCGTACGCCGCCCGCGTACGCTCGTTCGCGATCCGACCCGCGAAGAACTCCACGAACTTCCCCGTAGCCACCGGCCCCGCGTCCACGATCACCCGCGGCAACGCGAGCCCGGCCGAGCCCGCCCGTGTCACGCCCGACGTCGCCTCCGCGGCCGCAACCGCGTCGACCGCCGGCGTCTCGACCACCGGCACCAGGGCGTCCGTCATCTCTTCACCACCCTCCCCCACCGACTCAACGACCGACGAGCGCCTGGAACCGCCCCAGATCGTTTCCGAGCGCCTGGGCCAGCGTGTAGAGCCGCACCAGGGCGTCCTCCGCCCCGTCGAACCGCACCTCGATCCGCCCGCGCTCGACCCTCACCCCATCGGGCAGGTTCGCCAGCTTCGCGCTCATGCTCTCGGCCGGGACCTTGAACCGGACCCCGGTCAGCCGGGCCTTCTGGAGCTCGGAGGCCAGGCGCTCGCGGCGCTCCTCCTCATGGCGGAAGGCGGCCCGGCCCCGGTGCTTCTTGAGCTGCTGCAGGAGCTTCGTCCGCGGGAGTGTCTTCTGGTTGCCGACGAGCTCTGCCCCGAAGGTCGTCATGAGGGCGGCGGCGCGCACCTTGCCGACGCCGAAGAGCCGCTCGATGTCGCGCCGGGTGAGAAGCTGCCGGTCGAGCTGTTCGAGCTGGCTGATGGCGTCGGGGATGGCGAGGAGCCACCGGGGCTTCGCGGGCATCGTGAAGTCCTTCACGCGCCGGCGGCGGGCCCGGCCGCGGCGACCTCGGCGGCCGCGACGCCGGCGCCGCGGCCCGGGCGGTGGAGGGTCGCGGCGGGCGCGTCGATGTCGGCCGGCAGACCTCCGGGCCCGGCTGGGGCCGCGGCGATCGCGACACGTGTTCCGGGGGCGAAGAGTCCCCGAAGCGCCGGCCTCGAGGCCCTCGGAGACCCGGCCGCGTTGCTCTCCGGAGCCGATCCGGGCCACTCCCCCGCCGGACCCCTGCCGATCGGGGTCAACCCGCTGTCGGTGTTGAAGTTGGGACGATTTCCAGGGCTCATGTCTTTAGCCATCATGACTGAATGTTCGGGTGTGCGGCGCTGTGATTCGTCAACGATTGCGCGCAGCGAACCCATGTCCGCGTCCGACGATTGGGACGTGACCCGCCACGAGGCTCCCGTGTCGCGATTGCATCGGCGCGTGGGCCCCCGCCTCGGCAGGTGCCCCGCGCCGGACGGACCACGTCGGGAATCGCATCGGGGGGCCGCCGCCGCCCGCTGGAGGCCCCGCCGCCAGCCGCGCTTCCCTGCCCTCAGTGGACGTAGGTGCTGCGCGCCAGCACGCGGCCGTCGCCGCCCCGCAGCTCCACGTCGATGGAATGCGACCCGGGCTCGAGGTCCGGCGACGTGGTGAACAGCACATAGCGCCCGCTGACGGCGCTGGCCATCCGCTCGATGGCGCGCCGCGGACGATGAAAGGTCGTCAGGAACAAGCCTCCCGTGTGATGGGACACGTCGCGCAGGGCGTGCTCGAAGGTGTGGTAGTCGGCCTGGGTCACGTCGAGCGAGAACACGGCGGCGCGGGCCGCGTCGAGCGCGTCGAGGGCCCGCTCGTAGCGGGCGAAGCCGTGGTCGAAGCCGTAGCCGATCAGGACCACCGACTTCGACCCGGGCATCGGCTCGAGCACGTCGCCGAGCCGCCGCAGGGCGTCCTCGACCTGCCAGATCCCGCGCCCCTCCGCCTGGTCGATCCCTGCCACGATGGAGGGACCCGCCTGCGGCTCGAGCGCGCGCGGGTCCTCGTGCATCACGTCCCAGGCGAGCACCTCGCGCGCCCGGTCGAGGTCGGCGGTGAAGTCGAGCCATATCTTGAAGTGGTGCTCGAATGAGACCACGGCCACACGATCGTCCGGCCCCACGCCGGCCAGCAGGCGGTCGGCGTCCTGCAGCAGCCGCAGCAACCCCAGCGCCCGGTCCGCCTCCAGGCTCTTCTGAACGAAGAAAACGACGAGCTGCCGGCGGTCGCGCGGGGCGAGGACGGCGGCGAAGCCGGTCGAAGCGAGGGGCGCTCGATCGGTCTCGCCGGCGTCGTCGGCCTCGTCGGCGAGGTTGGCCTCATTGACACCGTCGGCCTCGTCGGCGCCGAGCCACAACGCCGACTCGACGTCCACCGGCTCGCCGCCGATGCGGACCTCGAAATCGTCCGGCCCGAGCCCGGCCACCGGCTCGCCCTCGTCGCCGATGACCCGCACGTCGATCATGACGCGTGACACGTCGACCCGCTCGACCAGCGGCGGCTGCTGCTGCGCGGCGAGCCCGGCTGCCGCCGAGAGCACCAGCACCGCCGCCAGCCAACCGCGCCGGTGACCGACGAGGGCCAGCCCTCGGACGACAACGGAGCCGGCACGATAGGCGGGCACGCCGTCGCGCCGATGGCTTCCCGCGAGGAGCCCGCCGACGAGTTCGAGCACTACGTCGGCGCCGACCGGCACGATGCCGATGCCCGGCCGCCGTTTGTCCGCTCCGCGCCGCTGCCGATCGTGATGGTCGTTCATGCGCCGTCCATCCACCGCGCACCATGCGGCGTGGGGGTGCGAGACCGGAGATGCTCGATGCGTCCGGGCGCTCAGGCGCCCGGCTCGTCGGCCTTCTGGCCGGCGTGGAACTCTGCGTAGACGTACACCGGGATCTTCAGGCCGCCGAGGCGCTCCTCGAGCACGGGGCGCACGTCGTCCCATTCCAGCCCCCCCACGCCGGTGGCGAGCCTGGGCAGGGCGAGCGACTTCAGGCCCTCGCCCTCGACGATGTGGACCAGGGCGCGCAACGAGTCACGGACGTGCTTGAGGGTCGCGCGTCCGGGGCGGCTGCCGTGGCCATACCCGCCTTCCTGGGTGAGGAGGTTGATGACCCTGACGCCGCCCGCCCCGCCCCACATCCACGCCTCGCCGGGCTTCGGGTGCCTCAGGTTGCACCAGTGGTGATAGTCCTTGTGCATCGCCGGGTACATCTCGTGCAGCGACCGCGCCAGCCCCTGATTCATGGGGTCCTTCGGCGCCACGCCGTGGGCCAGCGCCTGCGCGCGGCTGAGGAGGATGTCTCCCGAGACGTAGTGAATCACGACCTGTCCTTTCTGCTGCCGGCGCGCGCTTCCCCGCGGAGGCGGTGCCGCTCCGACGTTCGTGCCTGATCGACCGGCCGGGCGACCGGCGTCCACCGCACACACTCGCTGCCCCCCGGGTCGTGCCTCATCATACCCGTGGGTTCACCGCGGCGTTCCTCCGCCCGTCCCGCCGGAGGACGGAAGGCGGGACGAGCCCAGCGTGCCCGGTGACGGAGCAGGGCCGGACCGCACCGAATCCACACGTTGCATTCAGCAAGGTAAGACGGTATCTTACGCCGATGAAGACATCGGTTTCCACCAAGGGGCAGATCGTGCTGCCCGCCGACATTCGGCGGCAGGACGACATCGAGCCGGGCCAGGAGTTCGACGTCGAACGCATCGAACGGGGCGAATACCGACTCGTCCGCCGGGCGGCCGGATCGAAAGCAGGCGTCGTCGACTGGCTGCTGGACTGTCCGGAGAAGGGCTTCTTCGTTCCGATCGAGTCGGAGAGCACCGACACGTTGTGACCTTCCTCGCCGACGCCAACGTGCTGAGCGAGACCACGAAGCCGGTCCCCGACGCGGCGGTGGTCGACTGGCTCCGGCAGAACGAACGGGCGCTCGTCGTGGACCCGGTGGTTCTCGGGGAGATCAGGTTCGGCATCCTGCTGCTGCCCCGCGGCCGCCGGCGGGCGCGGCTCGAGCGCTGGTTCGACGGCGGCGTCGAGCGGCTGCACTGCCTGCCCTGGGACGCCGCCACCGGCCTCCGCTGGGCCGAGCTCCTCGCCGATCTCCGGGCGTCGGGGCAGGCCATGCCGATCAAGGACAGCCTGATCGCAGCCACCGCGCTCGTGCACGGGCTGGTCGTCGCCACCCGGAACCGGACCGACTTCGAGAAGGCCGGCGTCGACGTGCTCGACCCTTTCGAAGAGCGGAGCGGGGCATGAGAGATCGGCCGTTCATTCCTCGCAATTGAGCTCAAGGGCTCCCGCAAGGGCACGGGCCGGGGTCCTGCGCAACTTCTCGGGGTGCGTTCCCGGCGATTGACACCGAGCACCTGCACGACCCAGCCGATCCAGCATTCGCCGGAACGTTCCACGACCCGCCCCTGCCAGCGGCGCTGGACTTCATCGCGTGCTTTCGCCCGCTTCCCGCGACCGCCACTCCCGAAGCCTGATTCTCGAGGGGCAGCGCCTCGCCCGGAAAGACTGCATCGTGGATCCGTTCCAGCTCGCTCGCGCTCTCGATGTCGCGGTGCTTGGCGACGCGTTCGATGTCCTCCCAGTCGATGTCCCTCCCGACCCGCATCTTCATGGCAATGATGTGCTCTGCGCTCGCGCCGGTCACCACCAGGTGCGCCGACTGATACAGCACCCGGGCCCGCTGGTCCGTCGTCCGCGGCAGCTTCTGCGTACCCTGCTCGTTCATCCACGTCGTCGGCCACGCCCGCTCTCGCGCGATCTTCAGGATCGCTTCCTGAACGGCTCCATGCTCCTCTCGGACGTGAACATCGATATCGCCCGTGACCCTGCTCCTATCGAAGCTGAGGCTCACGCAGGCGCCTCCGTAGACGTAGATCTGAGTTCGCCGTCCTGTTCGCCGTCCCTGCTTGCGCAACTCCCGGTCCAGCGCTTCCAATGCGTCGACGATGGCCGCCCGGTCGAGGGTCGGGTTCATGCTCCCGCCATCCAGTCGAACCGTTCGCCGCCGCGAGCGTCCAGCTCGAGCGGATCGGGAATCGCACCGTGACGGATAAACGCGCCGGGGCTGTACATCGCGGCGTCGATGCGAATCGCCGGGCTGTCGGTCACGAACCAGGTGGGGGCGAGAAACCACTCCGGCGCCTCGTTCCACGCCGGGTTCTCCCATCCGTTGAGCCAGGCCACGTGTTCGACCATGCCGCCGATGAGCGCGTCCCAGCGCGTGCCGCTCGGCGTGGGAGCCGCGTGGAGCACCCGACGGCGTTCCTCCCGGGTCATCGCGTGCAGCTTCCGGGACAGATCGCGAATCACCGCGCGCTTGCGCTCCGTATCGTCTTCCGCCTCGACGATGCACCGGGTGTAGTCGTCGAGGCTCAGCCCCCGCAGGCAGAGCGGGTGTCGCCTCTCCCGTGCGTTTGGTCGCGCCTCGTTCATGTCACCATCCGATGCAGCGACTCGACCAGTTCCATTGCTGATGCTAAGCCACAACCAAGTCTGAGATCGCGCAGGGCGCGTAATTTCCCCACCTCGGCGGGAGAACCTTGCGGCCAGTCTGCCTTGCGAGCCTTGCGCTCCACGACCCGGGGCGCTGAGGGCTATTCTCCCACCATCGCGTTCCCCCCTCGCAGATCGTCGAGGAACTCCGAGGCCGGCTCGACGCCGGTCACCAGCAGGCGATCGCGGGCGCGGGTGCAGGCGACGTAGAGCAGGTGGCGCTCGGTGCTGTAGACCTCTTCGAGATCCGCCTCGTCGGCGACGTGCTCGATCCGGCCCTGGAGCGGGATGACCTCGTCGTCGCAGGCGGCCACCACGACGGCGCGGAACTCGAGCCCCTTGGCGAGATGCATGGTGCCGACCGCCACCGATCCCGAGACGCCGCCGGACCCGACGTCGAGCCGCACGGCCGCAAATCCCGCCGCGCGCACCGCTGACAGCGCCCGCTCGACCTGCGCCTCCGACCTGACGAACACGCCGATCGCCTGCGGCCCGTAGCCTTCGCCCTGTCGCGCGCGCAGCCAGCCCGCGATGTCCTCCGTCTCTTCCTCCGGCGAGTCGAACGTCCTGAGCTCGGGCGCGGGGCCGTTGAACACCGAGACGGTGGCGCCCCGCTTCTCCGCGTTGCCGTCGACGTCGGCGAGCTCGGGGGGCAGGAGCCGGTCGGCCTGCCGCCGAATCTGGTGCGAGGTCCGGTAGTTGATGCGCAGCGTGTGGGACCGGCCGCGCACGTCGACGCCCAGCGACCGCCACGAGAACGGGGTCTGGAAGATCCGCTGTCCGAGATCGCCGGCGAAGAACAGGCCGTTCGGCCGGCCGCCGCCGAGGGCGGCGAGCACGCGCAGCCCGGCGACGCCGATGTCCTGGGCCTCGTCGATCACGCAGAAGTCGAACGGCGGATGCGCCGCCTGCGCCATCTGCGCGGCCAGCCGGGTGAACATGGCGGGCTCCGTCAGCCGCCCCTCGTCCGCGAGCGCCGACCGGACCCGCGAGAAGATCGACCAGAGCACCTCGCGCTGTTTCTCGGCCAGCCGCGTCTTGCGGCCGAGCCGCGGCACGTCGCGGTAAGCCTCCCAGGCATCGAGCTGCCAGGCGTCGACCACCGTGCTCCATTCCGTCCAGAGGAAGTGGGGGCTGAAGCGGTGGCCCTCGACGCCGGCCGCGGCGCGGTCGAGCAGGGTTCGGACGTCCTCGTCGGCGGCGAGATCGAGGCGGCCGACGCGGGCCGCGTAGAGTCGCCGGCCGATGCCGCTCATGGACTGCACCTCGAGACGCTCGGCGATCTTCGGCTCGTTGCCGATCAGGCGCGCGAGGCGCACTCGCAGGGCGGTGGCCAGGGCGTCGGAGAACGTCGCCAGCAGCACGCGGCTTTCGGGGTGCGTACGGGCGAGATGCACGGCCCGGTGGAGGGCCACGATGGTCTTGCCGGTGCCCGCCGAGCCCGAGACGCGGGCGGGGCCGTTGTACTCGCGCTCGACGAGCTGCCGCTGGGCCGGATGCAGGAAGACCGTCCACTTCTCCCAGGGATAGTCGAGGGCCCGCTCGAGCGCCTCGACGTCGGCCATCACCCGGAAGCGCCGCTGGGCGTCGGGGTGCGCGAACGGATCGGCGTCGGCGCCGGCCGCGGCGGGCACGACGGGGGCGCCCCCGGTGGCGAGCTGCAGCAACGCCTCGGCCGCCTCGGCCGGCAGGTGGCCGGCGAGGTCGAGCAGCGAGTCCTCGGTGGCCGCGCGCACGTCGCC
This sequence comes from Vicinamibacterales bacterium, assembly GCA_965215105.1. Lineage (GTDB taxonomy): Bacteria > Acidobacteriota > Vicinamibacteria > Vicinamibacterales > UBA8438 > JAJEEA01. Next base: position 626,752 of record OZ244051.1, on the reverse strand, counting down.
CAGCCATTCGACGGGCACGCCGTAGCCCAGCAGGTAGTCGTCCGATGCGCCGGCGAAGAGCGGGGTCCGCGTCGCCGGACGGCTGGCGGGCTCGGGTTCGGCGGCCGCCGGAACGTCCACCTCCACGTACCGCGGCACCGGGACCTCGCGCACCGTCTCGCGGATCTCCACGAGCTGCGCCGCTCCCGTGGTCGGATGCCGCTCCAGCCGCCGCCGCTCGGCCCACTGGTACGCCGCGTCGTGATGATCCACGTAGCAGAGCAGGAAGCTCGACGCGGTGCGGTGGACGATCAGGCGGATGTCGAGGCTGACCCGGGCGGACCAGAAGCCCTTGTCCTTCGCCCCCTCGACCTGGTGCAGCTTCAGCCCCGGCCGAGCCGGGTCACTACTGTCCCACACACCTTCAAATAGAGGCGGCTTGAACCTTCCAGATCTGGTAGAATGATTTGGCCCTCAAGTCATTCAAAAGACAGGAGATCCAAGCCGTGGCCCATCATAACACAGTCTTCGCGCAACTCCTCAGGTTCCTTCCGAGACATGAATTCGACGCCGAGGCGCGCGAGCACCAGTGCGGCCAGGGGCTGCGCGTCATGAGCCGCTGGGCGCAGTTCGTGGCCCTCGGCGTGGCGCAGTTGACGGGCCGACAGAGCCTGCGGGACATCGTGAGCAACCTCAGCGCCCAGGGGCGCAAGCTCTATCACCTCGGCGTGAGGACGGTGGTCAGCCGCTCGTCGCTGGCGCGGGTCAACACCGAGCAGCCGTACACCCTCTACGAAGCGTTGTTCGGACGCCTGTTGAGCCGCTGCCAGGAACGCGCGCCGAGGCACGGCTTTCGGTTCAGGAACAAGTTGTACTCCGTCGATGCGTCCACCATCGACTTGTGTCTGTCGGTCTTCCCGTGGGCGTCGTTTCGACGCACGAAGGCGGCCGTCAAGCTGCACGTCGGACTGGATCACGGCGGCCATCTGCCGACCTTCGTCAGGGTGACCGACGGCAAAACCGCCGACGTCACGGCGGCCCGCATCTGGGAGTTTCCGGCCGGCAGCGTGGTCGTGGCGGACCGCGCGTATCTGGACTTCAAGTGGTTCCATCAGTTGCAGGCGCGGGGCGTGACCTTTGTGACGCGCCTGAAGCGGGGCGTGCGGTATCGGGTCACGAAAGCGCACGCCGTCCGCCCCGGGACCGGGGTCATCAGCGACGAGACGATGGAGCTGACGAGCGCTCGGGGCCGCAAGGCATATGGTGAGCCGCTGCGACGGGTGGTCTATAAGGACCCGGAAACGAAGAATCGGTACGTATTCGTGACCAACAACACGACGTGGGTGGCGAAGACGATTGCGGACATCTACAAATCGCGATGGCAGATCGAGCTGTTTTTCAAGTGGATCAAGCAACATCTGAAGGTGAAGCGGTTCGTGGGCCGGTCGAAGAACGCGGTCTTGACGCAGTTGTGGGTGGCGATGTGCATGTACCTGCTGTTGGCGTATCTCAAGTTCCTCATGCGAGTGAGTTGGAGCCTTTACAAGATGCTGCAGGTGCTCCAGCTCAACCTGTTTGAACGTCGGCCACTCCTGGATCTTCTCACGACGCCGTCGCCACCGGGTTCTGACCCTCCCGACCCCCAGTTGTCGCTGACGTGGGCCTAAAATCGCCAAAAATGTGGGACACTAGTGGAGCCGGGTCCACCTGCAGGTCGAACGCGGTGGTCTTGACCGCCTTCTGCTCGTCGCCGGTCAGCTTCGCAAGGCTGTCGGTGAAGGTGTCGGCGATGCGGAACTGCATGCCTACACCGCGAAGCAGAAGTCGTGCTCCTCGAAGCGGGACACTCTCCTGCCTCGGAACACGTTCGCCTGGGTCTTGCCGACTTCCGTGGTGACGCCGTCGTCGATGAGCCGCACGTCACGCTCCAGGCCACGGCTCAGAGACCGCACCAGCCCTTCTCTCAGCTCCGACTTCTGCAGCCGGCGTCCACCGATTCGGAGGACCATCCTCGCGCGTTCGGCCAGCAGCGGCGCCAACCCCTGCATCGACTCCTGGATGAACGTCCAGTAGATGTCCTTGTTGTAGTGCCGGTCGTCGCCCCGGCCACGGGGCATCCGCGCCCCGCCGCCGAGAAACCACAGGCGCAGCCACTGGTCCTCGCGGTAGTTCGTGGTGTCGAGGTACGGCGGCGACGTGATGACGTCGGTCACCCGACCGGCGAGCTCGGGGAATGCGTCGGCGACCTCCCGGGCATCGGACTGCACGACCGTTGCGCATCCCTCCGGGGGCCTCGTCCGGTACCGGTACTCGAGCATCCGTTCGAGGATCTCGAAGACGTCCCGCGAAGGTGGCGTGTACCCGCACCGCGTCCACCACCGCACCGAGTAATCGGGCTTGGTGCTGATGGTCCGCGGCATGCGGTTGCTGAAGCAGTTCGGCGACTTGTGCGACTCGCCGTGGAGCGCGCCTAGGCAGAGCGCCGCGATGAACCGGTCGTCCTTGCGGTTCCGCCAATCGAGGGTGGACCGCAGGTGGCGCACCTGCAGCAGCGTGTCTCGCTGAAAGCATAGGCCGAAGAACCGCTCCAGATCGCCATGCCAGCCCTCGTCGTTGGGCTCCACGCAGCCGCGTCGCAGATCGTCGAGGCGCATCCTGGCGTTCGCCAACGCGGGCGGATCGCCCTTGGCGCCGGAGACGCAGACCGCCACGGGATTCACGTCGGAGCCGGCCGCGGCCCGTCCCTGCAACAGCGCCTGGAACACCGTCGTACCCCGGCCGCAGTACGGATCGAAGACGACCCCGTCGTGCCGAGTCGCCGCGAGATGCTTCTCGACGAACGTCTCCGGGAACATCGCGAAGTACGGACAGATCGAGTGGAACCGATGCCTCATGCCGCTCTCGCCCTTTTGCGGTAAGCGGCCACCCAACCCGCGACCTCCGTCAGACCGTCGTAGCCCTCGATCGTGACTCCCGCCTCCGCGAGCTCTGCCGCCTCCGTCACCCGACTGGGCACGCGCAGCCGGTGAAGCACCTTTCCCATCCTGCCCACATCGTCCACGAACCGCTTGTCGTCCGTTGCAAACGGAACGACCATGTACGGGATGAAGTCCGTCACCGGCGGTGTGCTGAACCAGCTACGCTTGAACCCGGTCTGATGTCCTATCAGCGACTTCTGCCGCCAATTCGCGCCGGTAGCCACCTGGCCCACGGCGAGCAGGAACCCCGGCAGGCCGTCAGGATGCGTGCGCGCAGCGAAGACGTCGATGTGGTCGTCCTTCGGTCGCTCGGGTGCTCCCGCTTGCCGCGCGACCGTCCCGTCCCGGAGCTTCCGCCAGATCTGCTCCAGCTTCTCCAGGAATCCGGAACCGTCCGGCCGCGGGAAGCCGAACGACCAGGCCGCGCCCTGCACTTCCGCCGCCAGGGCCGCGGTGGCGCATCCCTGGAAGTACTGCCGCAGCCGCCGCACTTCCTCGTCGCCGGGATGGAGGTTGGAGCCGTCGAGCACGGGCGACACCGTGCGAAGGTGTGACAACACCAGGCTCAGCACGTAGGCAGCCTGGCCGAGCGCCGCGTGGTCCACCCGGCACGTCACCATCTCGCCCCGATGACCAAGCTCGAATGGGTACGCCGAACCCAGGATGGTCCCGCGTTGCCTGATCCGATTTGCCCCACGCTCGATAAGCGTGTGTGGCCCATGCCGAATCTCGCCGTCCATGCCGTCCCGCTCTTCCGCGCCGAGGGACGCCGCATCCACGAGGTCCGACCCCCGAGCCGTCGAATCGTCCGCGAAGAACGCGGTCAACTCCAGGTAGTCGGCCAACAGGTCCACATCCATCGGGCGCCCGGTCACCGAGTCCGAGGGCAGGTACAGCCCCATCAATCCGCCACCATCGCGTCTCGGCGCTTCTTCAGCATGCGCGAATGCACCATTTCCGCCGTCTCCCGAACGTCATCTGCGATCCCGAGCAACGTCTGGTCTCGTCCATCGTACGCCTTCACCGATTTCGCCGCCTCACCTATGGCGTCCCGAGCCCGAAGAAGAGAGGCCGTGAACCGGCTGTCGGCCGACTCGGTACTCGCGTGGGCTTCGTCCAGGTTGGCCGTATGCTCAAGAACGAGCCGGCCTTCCGCGTTGGCGAGCACCTCGCCCAGCCGCTTGATGTCCGGGTTCTGACTCTGGACAACCGGCTCCACGTTGTCCACCCGTGAGCCGTAGATCCACACCAACACTTGCCTCAGTCGACCCAGGTGCTCTCGCGGAACCTGGTCTGGCCGCGGATCGTGGCGCACCCATCCCGCTCCCAGCCCCAGGTAATCCATGTACTGCGACCGCGAGAGGGCCGTGTACAGGTGGGAGAAACTGAATCTGGGCGTCACGCGGTCTTCGATGTCGAACAAGCCGTTGTCCCGCGCCTGGTCCAGCACGTAGATGGCCGAGACCATCCGCTTGACGGTATCGTGCCGGTCGCCGATGGCGCTCGCAATCTCGTCGAGCCCGATGCCCTCTTCTCGGCCCTTCTGATACCAGTCCGCCGCGAACCGGGCCTTCGCATAGGCGTCCCACTTCGCCGGGCCGTTGATGTGCTTGAAGCCGATGAACGCACGAGCACGGCTGCGGTTCCCAACCGGATACACCGAAACCTCGTCGAGCGTCCCCCGTACCGTCTCCCTGATCTCCGGAACCGCGATGCGGGTGCTCTCAGCGGACGCGATCCTGCCGACCAGCGCCGGCTCCCGCAGCACACGCAGCGTGGCGAGCCGCCGGTTGCCCTCCAGGACGATCAGCCCGTCATCGTCCGCGCCGTCGTCGTCCATCACGACCAATGGCTCGATGTCCAGGTAGCCGTTGGCCGACATCGACTGCAACAGTTCATCCAGCTCGGCCGAGCGGTAGAGCCGTGCGATGATCCACTCGTCGGACGCGTTCGCGCCTTCGCCGACCAGCCGCGGGTTCATCCGATCCAGCCGCAACCGCTCGACTCGGACCTTCGTAATTGTCTCAAGTTGCATGGCCCCAGGACCCCCGTATCCTGATCTCCCGTGTCCAAGGCCGTGACCCTGGCCGCGATCCCAATTCCGACCTGCAATGCACGCAATCCCCAGACATTATTATGCCGGATTCCTCGTCAAGAAATCTCTGATATTGGCAATCAACAATCTAATTTGTGCTCCATCATATTCGTCATATCGCCCATGAGCCGCCATATTCCCTAAATCAATCCACGCCATCACGTTCTTCTCGTCGAGTTTAGAATAGCTCCCCGCCTTCGCGATTTCTGCGTTCAGCCCAGACGCGCTCTTCTTGCGTTCTTCCGTCGATACAGGAATCCCATTCTTGGTCGCGACCTTCCTCAAATGTCCCTCAAGGACACCGCCGGCGATCACTGCGCCCGCGTCCTTGTAACGACGGTCGACAAGATGATCTGCCATCTGCAACAAGTCGTCAAATACATCCGCCCGAATGAGCTCCTCAAGTGACGTCAAATAGCCCCTCTCAAGATCATTAGCCAGCGCCCCGACAACGCCCATCATCAAGGAGAGATGACCGCAGTTGCTGTTGGCATTCTGAAGTATTCGCTCTATGTCTTCATAATAGGTTGAGTTTCGGCCTGCGATACGCTCCTCGACGGCCGTACACCTACTCAGCATGGCCGCGACTCGGTGCCCCTTGAATACATCCGAACCATCATCATACTTTGACCCTGCCATACCGGCTTCGTACTCTCCGATGAGTTCCCTGAGTTGTTCCTTGAAATGAGAATCCAACATAATGACTTCTGCTCTCGTTCGGCACGTCGAGACGACAGCCGTGCTTGGACCGCAACTCACACCCGGAACACCTTCATCACCTCGTCGCCGAGGTGGTTGATGACCTTGACGGCGATGCGGCCCGACTCGGGGCGGTCGAAGGGACGCGAGAGGTCGCCGTGGAGCGAGGCCCAGGCATCCGGGTCGATCTCGGCCTTCAGGGTGGTCTTGAGGGCCATGTAGGGGTCGTTGGCGCCGAGGAAATAGGCGTGGCGGACGAAGAAGCTCTCCTCGTTGTAGTCGGTGTCGATGAACCAGCAGGCGATGCCGTCGGCGCCGTCGCTGCGGACCTCGCCGGTGTTGGGGTGGAAGACGTCGACGCCGTTGATCTTCACCTGGAGCCGGCCGTCCTCGGCCCCATCTCCCCCGGCCGCCAGGATGTCGATGTCGGGCTCGCCGAAGACGACGAAGAGGTTGCCCTTGCCGGTGTTCTTCAGCTCCCCGGCCATGTGCAGGTCGGCGTTCATGCGGGCCTTGAGGACGGGGATACGGCCCAGGCGGTCGAACTCGGACGCGTGGGCCTCGTAGTTGAACCCGCAGGCGATCAGCACGTCGAAGCCGGCGTCGCCGGCCTCCCGGGCCGCGGCCACGAGGTCCGGGCGCGAGACGGTGCCGAACTCGGGGCCGACGAAGATACCGGCCCGCTTCTCCGGCCCCGATGCGCCCCCGCCCTCCACATAGCGCCCCTCCGCGCAGATGTACGAGCCCGGCCACGGCGTGACCGCCGCGAAGGCGATGCGGTCCTCCTTGTGCGCCTGCTGGACGCCCGCCGTCGCGAGCTGGTCCAGGATCATGCCCGCGAAGTCGACCTGCGGGCCGTAGTCGGCCCTCCTCTCGGCCACGCGGTCCAGGAGCTCGTCGTTCTCGTCGACGGCCACCACCCGATGCGGCGACAGGCTCTCGACCGTGAACGGCCCCGCCACCCGCACTTTCCGGCTGTCCTCGTAGGGCTTGTCGTAGAGGTACTCGTAGTCCGCCCTGGCCGCGATGGAATCGTCGATCTCCTGCTGCCGGGCGATGCGCGCCTCCCACCACAGCCGATGCGACTCGATCGCCTCCGTGGGCCACTCCTCCGACGCCTCCCGCGGAACCTGCCACTCCTTCCAGTCGCGATCGAGCCTTGCGTTCAGGTCCTCGCGCAACGGCTCCAGTGTCTCCTGCCTGCGTTCCCAGATAACATCGACCTCGGCGTTGTCGGCGATCGACTTGAGGGTGATGTGCGGCACCCGCTCGCAGACAAACCCCTGCCGCACGTCGCCCCTCGTAGCACCATCCAACAGGGCAGTGCGGGTGATCTCGGCTTCCCTGCGCCGGCCGTCCGGACTGTCGACAAGCAAATAGTATGCGTAGCGAGCGCCTGTGACTCGTGACCTCGCCAGCGCCAGCGCGACCCTCGAGGTGTCGATCGTGATCCACCGACGGGCCCATTGCTCCGCAACGTAGGCGGTAGTGCCGGACCCGCACGTAGGATCCAGTACGAGATCACCCGGATCCGTGGCCATAAGAATGCATCGTTCCACTACTTTCGCGTTCGTTTGCACAACATAGGTTTTTTCGTCGGTAAAAGCCCCCGTTTGGGTATCGAGCCAGACGTTGGCCATGTCCTGGACTGCGAAGTCGTTCAGGTACCGAACGTACGCAATAGATTTGGGGGTTGGCAGCGCGAGACGATTCGCCCGGGCAAGCCGAAGAACGCCCACAGGGTAACGACACTTCCAGTGGGAATTCTTCTCCCACGGATCGAAGGTATGCCCCTCGAATTCAAAGGGCTGCCGATCTGAAGCTCGCCCTTGCGAGTACGCATTGTCATGGCGGTAGACCAACACATCTGATACTGCCGATCCACCTTGTCGCTCCTCGTTCGTCATGAATCGACGGGTACCGTCGATGTCTTGAACACGTGTAAAGCGCCCTCCTTTGTCATCCTCAAGTGCCTTGGGCAGGTATAGAGGCCTGTACTTGACTACTCCTGCGTCCTTTCCGTACCAGACCAAGTAGTCGACGGAGCGAGACAACGTATTGCTGGTAAACGAACTTGTTGTCTTGAAGACAACCTCCGCGATGGCGTTCGAGGCACCAAAGACCTCGTCCATCAACGCCCGAACGCGGTGGACGTTCTCATCCCCGATCTGCACGAAAACGGAGCCACTCTCCGCCAGCAGGTCTCGCGCTACCGTCAGCCGATCCCGCAGATACGTCAGATACGAATGAACCCCATCCCGCCACGTATCGCGGAAGGCCTTCACCTGCTCCGGCTCGCGGCTGATGTGCTCCGCCTTGCCGTCCTTCACGTCCCGGCTCGTCGTCGACCACTGGAAGTTCGAGTTGAACTTGATGCCGTAGGGCGGGTCGAGGTAGATGCACTGCACCTTGCCGCGCAGCCCCTCGCGCTCGGCCAGGGAGGCCATCACCTGGAGGCTGTCGCCGAGGATCATCCGGTTCGACCAGTTGGCGTCGTGCTGGTAGAACTCGGTCTTCGCGCCCTCGTCGGGCAGGCCGTTGAAGTCGGCGAACAGGTCGGGCTGGGTCTCGGCCGCGGCGTCCTCGCGGTCCCGGCGCCCCTCCCGCGTCCGGCGCCGGAGGTCGTCGATGAGCACCTTGGGGTGCACCTTCTCCTGGATGTAGAGGGGCGGGGCCTGCACGACGAGGTCGGACCAGTCCTGCTGGTCCTTGCCGCGCCAGACGAGCTGGGGGTCGAGGTCGCGGTTGCGGCGCTCGTAGGCGACACGGACCGGGCTCTGCTCGGACCGGTCCATCACCGACCGGAACTCGGCCGTCGGGATGTTCTTGCGCGACGCCTCGTCGTGCTTCAGGGTCGCGATGGTCTTTTCGCGCTTCCGTTTCGCCATGCCTGTCCCATCCGCGGTCATGCGTCGTCCGTCTCGGGCAGGGACACGGCCGGCGGCGAGAGCTGCCGGAGGTCGGTGACGGCCCAGACGACGCCGCACGTGTCGAGCAACACCGTCACCGCCGCTGGTCCCCCGGCATCTCCCAGTCGGCGTCGGGAATCATCGGGGCGGTCAGGTCGGACTTGACGACGACGCTCCCCACGCCGCAGCCGAGGACGGTACGATTCCGGGCGGCCCGGCGGATCGGCACGACGCGGGCCAGCGGCATGTTCCGCTTGCGCACCTCCACCTCCTCGCCGTTCGCCACGGCTGCGAGGTATTCGCTGAGGCGGTTCTTGAACTCCGTGATGCTGGCAATCTTCATGGCCATATTGTCGGCCGCATCGTGCCGGACCCGAACTCGGCGGTGGGGATGCCTTCCCCGACGCCGCGTCGTGGGTGAGGTTTCGACCGTCCTGGGAGGCTTGCGCCGCCGCTTGGCCATGCGTCCTACGGCTCGGACTCCTCGATCACCGCGACCGAAAGGCACCCTTCTACCGCTTCATGGAGGTTGCTCAGCAGCTCCTCGAACGAGTCTCCCTGCGTCGCGCATCCCGGGATGAACGGCACCTCGGCCCAGAAACCGCCCTCCTCGGCCTCGTGGATCATGACCTTCAGCTTCATGCCTCTCTCCACGACCAGGTTCGCCGAGCTGTCCACCTCGGCCATGACACCCCCTACCGCGGTCGAGCCGCGGCCCCCGCCAGAAGCTCCCACGCGTGCGTGATGTCCGCGCCGGTCACCGGGCGCACCTGCGACGACTGCACGGTGGCCAACGCCGCCGTCTGCCCGTCCAGGGTCGAGAACTCCACCTCGAAAGCCTCACGGTTCCGATGGACGTGGACAATCGTTCCCACGTCCCCGGTCTTCAGGTCCGGGTGGACGACATCGTCCGTGAACACGACGCGATCATGTTCTTCCAGCATCCCCCCTCCTCAACGGATGCGCCGTGATCAGACGCGGTTCCCCGTCGTCTTCGATGATCCGGACGGTTCGTACTCGAGGGTTGCGACCGTCGGGAGTCTCGATGACGCCGTCCACACTGTACCGTGTACCATATTCCGACGTGGCGATGGCGGCGACTTCCCCCTTCGCGCCCTGATCGCGCAACGCGGCGGCGAGGAGCTCCCATCGCACGGGACTGAACCCGAACGCGCCGAAGAAGGCGGCCTTGCTGCGACCGTCGGGATGACGCGGCGAGAGCAGATAGCCGACGACCTTGCCGCCCTCGACTCGCGCCCGCGCGGCGCGCGACAGCTTCAAGGCGTCGCCGCCTCCTCCCCCGTCACGGCGCCGCCCGCGCGACGAGCGCCCCGAACCGCGCCTCGAGCGCGGCCTCGAAGTCCTCCTCCATCTGGTACACGTCGGTCATCTCGGCGAAGGCCCAGCGGCCGTAGGCGCCGAGGTTGTTGACGCCCGGCACCCAGTAGGTGTCCATGGTCGTCTTCTTGACCTTGGCGTCCTCGCGTCGGTAGCCCTTGACCTCGACGACGAGGCGCAGCAGGTCGTCGTCGCCGCGGCCGTCGTCGACGAGCACGACGAAGTCGGGCAGGTAGCGGCGCGTCTCGGAGCCGTAGCGGTACGGCACCTCCAGGCCGAGGTTGTGGTTCTTGACGTAGGCCCGCACCCGCGAGTGCCGCTCGACCACGCGGCACAGCTCGGCCTCCCAGTCGCTGTCGCAGACCGCCCAGTTGACGTGGCTGCGGTCGGCCCGGGTGTCCACACGGGTCTTCCGCGACGTCGTGAAGTGGACGTGGGCGGTCGAGCCCGTCGGGTTGTAGGGGTCGAGCACGGCCTTGATGGGCCGCTCGCCCAGCAGGGTGGTGACGATGCCCGCGGTGATCTTCTCGCAGGCCATGTCGGCCAGCTCCTGGTACATGAGCTGGGCGGGATACGTGCCGCCCTTGCAGACGAGGTGGCGGTCGAGCCACTGCCGCGCCATCCGCTTGAGCTGGCCGAACAGGTGCAGCTTCGGCTCGTCGCCCGGGTCGCGCCACTTGGTCTCGAGCAGCCGCTTCGTCAGGTGGAAGAGCAGCGTCGAGCGGCGCAGGTCGCGGGTGTGGATGAGGTTCAGGTCGACCCCTTCCCCGATGATCCCCTCGTTGCGGGTGATGGACGGGCCCACCAGGTCGGGCGTCAGCTCCAGCGTCGTGTCGTCGTCGAAGCGGGCGGTCAGGCGCTCCTCCGGCAGCTCGACGCGATAGCCCGCGACCCGCGGGAAGCGGATCTCGCAGGCGTCGCGCTCGGGCGAGATCGCCTTGACCAGCACCGTCTCGCGCGGCGGCGTCGGCTTGACGGGCACGGGCTTCGCCGTGAAGTCGAAGGGGATGCCGAGGACGTCGGCGTACTCGACGTCGAAGAGGCCCTCCTCGTTGGGGTCGTACGACTGGCGGCGGAGGGCGCGGCCGATGACCTGCTCGCAGAGGAGCTGGGTGCCGAACGCGCGGACGCCGAGCACGTGGGTGACGGTCCGCGCGTCCCAGCCCTCGGTGAGCATCGAGACGGAGACGACGCATCGGATCGATCCGCCGAGGGTGTCGGGCCTGCCGACGGTGTTCATGACTTCGCGCAGCAGATCCTGATCGGACAGCGTCTCGGCCTGCCGGCGGTCGCCGGTGCGGGCGACGATCTCCCGGCGGAAGCGCTCGATCTCGTCGCCGGCGGCGGCCCGGAAGTTCTTGTCGAGGGCCTCGCCCGAGTCGAGCTGCTCGCTGTCGATGAGCAGCGTCCGCGGCCGGGCCAGCGGGTTGCCGTGCTCGTCGAAGTTGCGGAAGAGGGCGAGGCGGCCGTTCACCAGCGATGTGGAGCCGTCCTCGTTCTCGCGCTCGAAGCCGGCGATGAAGTCGTGGACGAGCTTCGACGTCGAGGTGTTGTTGCAGACGACGATGAAGCACGGCGGGACGTCGATGCCCGCCTTCGCCCACAGCTCGAAGGTCTTCTCGTAGTGCCCGTAGAGGGCCTCGAGCGCGGTCTGCAACTGGAGCGGCAGGCTGAGCGGGTCGAGCCCGCCGGCCTTGCCGCGCCCCTTCTTCGGCATCTTCGGCCGGATGTGCTCCCAGAGGTTCCGGAACTTCGGCATGTCGCCGCCCGGAATGTTGTCGGCCACCGGCACCCGCGGCAGCTTGACGATGCCGCTCTCGATGGCGTCCATCAACGAGAAGTCGGTGGCCGTCCAGGGGAAGAGGGTCCCCTCGGCATAGCCCGAGCCGCGCAGGAAGAACGGGGTGGCCGACAGGTCGATCACGCGCTGCAGGCCGAGCCGGCGCTGCACCGCCTCGAGCCCGGAGATCCAGACCCGGGCCGCTTCCTTGTTCTTCTCGGCCTCCTTGCGGTCGTCGCCCTTGAGGGGGCCTTCCTCGTCGTCGCCGGCCGGCTTCTCGCGATAGCAGTGGTGGGCCTCGTCGTTCAGGGCCAGGATGCGCTTCATGCTCATCAGCTCGGGCATGACCCGCTGCAGCATCTGCCCTTCCGTCTCCCGCGTCGCCAGGTCCGGGCCCGAGCCCTGGAGCAGGGCCCGGCCGCCCTTCGACAGCTCCAGCCGCTCGCGCGGCATGAACGCGTGGTAGTTGGTGATGACGATCTTCGCCCGCTCCAGGTCGCGGAGCATGTCGCCGGGCACGAGCTCGCGGCTCGCGTAGTAGGCATCGGGGTCGTTCGGCTGCAGCACCCGCAGCCGGTCCCGGATGGTGACCCCGGGCGTCACCACGAGGAACCCGCGCGTGAACTTGCGGCTGCCGGGCCGCCGCACCGCGTTGATGGTCTGCCACGCGATGAGCATCGCCATCACCGTGGTCTTCCCGGCCCCGGTGGCGAGCTTCAGGGCGAGCCGGGCCAGGCCGGGGTTGGCCTGCTCGCTGGCCGCGTCGATCTGGTCGAGGAACCGCCGCCCTTCCTTGCCCAGAGTCGGCGCGACCTCCGTCAGCCAGATGGCGGTCTCCACCGCCTCGACCTGGCAGAAGAACGGCCGGATGTCGCCGAACCGGTGGCTGCGCCAGTGTCTCAGCAGCCGCGCGGTCTCGGGCGTCACCCGCCAGGCACCCGGATCGGGCAGCTCCCGCCAGCGGTCCACGCGCTGACGGACGCCGCTGATGAGCTCGGTGAGGTCGTACTGCTGGCGGCCGGCCTCCTCGATCGCCTTCGCGCCGGCGTCGAAGACCAGCTCGGGCTGGGCGGCCTTCTGCTTCTTGGGCTTGGGAATGGGCGTGATGAACGAGACGCGCCGCCGATGCCCCAGAACCCGGTCGGTCGGCTGCCCGCCCGCGTCGAGCTCCCAGTGGCGGGCGGGGTACTCGTAGGGCGAGTTCAGGATGGGTTGCTCGAAGAACCGCGTTTCCATTGCGCTTCGGGCCGCTTGACCAACAGAACGACGGAGCCCCGCGGCCTCGGTCGACCCGCCCCCTACAGGCATGCCGTCGCCGTTCGTGGCGGCCGCAACGACGCCGGAGCCAAGCGCCCCGCGAATCCACGACCGTGAACCCATGCCGATAGCGGCGCGAGAACGGCAACGACCGATCAAGCGCCCGGCAACCGCTCCAGGCAGTCCAGCCAACAGCCGAAGTGCGGACACGCACCGCGCATCATCTCGATCCCGATCGTCAGCGCCGCCAGCGTTCCCATGTGCGGCTTCTGGTAACCCCGCACGAGCGCCTCGACCCGCTTCGACGGAGCCTTGTCTCGCGAGTCGTCAATCTCCTCCGGGCTGGCGAAGCCGTCTCGAATCCGCTGAAACTCGTCACCGAGCTCCGGCCGGCCGATTCCACGTGCGAACGCCCTGCAATCGCTGAAGAGCAACGCCTCGAACTCGTGCATCATCACGTGCGGGACGAATCGCCTCTCATCGAAGCCCGGCCCATCCGCTCCCGAACGCTCTTCAGCAACGCGTCTTCGATGGTACGCGCCTTGTCTGCAGACGGAACCTGCGCCGCCGCCGCACGGCCCGGCCACGCAGCTCTACCCTTCGCCGGCAGCCCGTAGTAGTCGACCATCGTCGTCGCGATGCAGGACGGATCATCCTCCAGGTGGTTCACGATGTCACGCCTCGCCAGGGTCCAGGACGTGATTCCACCCTGCATGCCGCCGATGAAGCCTGCCCGCACCGTCGAGAAGCCGTGAGCGCTCAGATGGGGAGCCAGCAGCGTATCGACGAATCTCTCTTCCGTCTGGCCCTCTACGTGAACGACCAGATTCACCGGGCGCCGCTCCCGTACGCACGCTCAGGGGCCGGACGACCGCCGAGTTCGTTCTTCATCCAGAGCTGACCGAGGCTGTAGTCCTCCAGCCATCGTTCCAGCCTGCCGGCATCCAGACGCCTGAGGCTGGTCGCCCCGTCCACGCGATCCGCCACCAGGACGTCTTCGGGCCGAAAGTGATCCAGCAGCAGCGACGACTGCGTCGACAGCACGACCTGCGTCTCGACCGAAACCTGCCTGACGAGCGACGCCACGATCGTGAGCGCGCCCGGGTGCAACCCAATCTCGGGCTCGTCCAGCAGAATCACCGGCGGCCGCAGCGACGCAGGCTGAAGCAGCAGGGTCGCGAGCGCGATGAACCGCAGGGTGCCGTCGGAGAACGCGGACACGTCGAAGCGGGCATCCGAGTGCCGATGCCGCCATTCGAGACGAATCGCCGCCTCGTTCAAGGCCAGCGGCTCGAGATGGAAATCGTCGAAGAACGGCGCAACGAGCTGTACGGTTCGCCGAATCAAGTCGTACGAATCGGCGTGCCGGCGAAACAGGTAATGCAGAAACGCCGCGAGGTTCGCGCCGTCGTGACGCAGGAAACGGTTGTCGTTCAGATCCGCCGTCCTCTTGAGTGGCGAGGTGGAGCCCGTGTCGTGGAAATGGTAGACACGCCAACCGTCCAGATGCTCACGAACGCTCCGTACGAACTCGCCACCGGGGACATCGTGGACGTCGCTGAAACTGATCCAGGCCTCCGGTCCGTAACCTCCCAACGACGTGTTCGTCATCGGTCTTCCGTCCCGGTGGTCTGTACATTCCTCCTTCGTCGGAGACAGGCCGTCGGCATCCGTAGCGACCAGCGTGATCTCGTACTGATGGACTTTGCCTCCGAACGAGACGTGAATCCGCAGCTTCGGCGTGACCTTCGTGCCGAAGTACAGAATCCTGTCCGCTCCGCCGGACCGAGCCACGTATTCCCGCAGTCTCCCGGCGCGAATCGCGCTGAGGAACGAGAACACCCCGATGAAGTTGGACTTCCCGGCTCCGTTGGGCCCGATCAGGACGTTGACGGGCGCCAGAGGCAAGCGATCGATGCGCCTTACGCTCTTGAATCCTTCGATGGTGATCCAGTCGAGCAGCGGCATTGACGAACACCCAGAGAACCCGGTTTCTGCCGATTCAAGCCGACGAATCCGTGCCCCATTCGCGGCCCGGCCGGCAGCAAGTGAATCCCGAAGGGCGGGTTCAGGATCGGTTGATCGAAGAAGCGGGTCTCCACATCATTGATCGCGAAAACCAGGACTCGGGATAGAGTTAGTCTTCTCCCGATTCGTCGATGACGCGCACCTGATGGTGCCCACTTGCATCGGCATCCGGGACGATCCGATAGCGCGAGCCGCGGTTCAGCGATACCTCATGGCCCGCGTTCTGGAGACAGACAACGAAGTTCGAGCCGGCCCATGTGCTACTCGCGGCGCCACCGGGAATGGCGTCCCCCTCGCGGATGCGCCGGCAACCGTGGCGCTTCAGGTGCCGGATGAGCGCGCTCCGCTTCATGCAACGACGACCTTCTCCTCCAGATAGTCGTCACCGGTCGCGGCCAGAGCCTCCTGCCGATTGAGATCGAGGGCCTCCGCGAGGGCGCCGGCCAGGCTGCGAAGCAGCTCCTCGCGGGTGAGTTCCTGGCAGTTGACGCCGGGAACCTCGGCAATCCACCCGATCCACCAGTCGCCGCAGTGCTTCACGACCGCCGTGCACTCCATCTGACCCCTCGTCGACCTCGTCAGGCCAGAATCGGGTCCACCACCCTCCCGGCCACGTCCGTCAGCCGGAAGTTCCGCCCCTGGTAGGCGTAGGTCAGCCGGGTGTGGTCGATGCCGAGCAAATGCAGCATGGTGGCGTGCAGGTCGTGGATGTGCACGGGGTCGCGGGCGATGTTGTACGAGAAGTCGTCGCTCGCGCCGTGGGTGACGCCGGGCTTGACGCCGCCGCCGGCCATCCAGATGGTGAAGCAGCGGGGGTGGTGGTCGCGGCCGTAGGTGTCTTCGTTGAAGACGCCCTGACAGTAGGCGCTGCGGCCGAACTCGCCGCCCCAGACGACGAGGGTGTCGTCGAGCAGCCCGCGCTGCCTGAGGTCGGTGACGAGGGCGGCCTGGGCCTGGTCGACGTCCTTCGCCTGCCGCTGGATGCCGCGGGGCAGGCGGGTGTGCTGGTCCCAGCCGCGGTGGAAGCACTGGATGAACCGGACGTCGCGCTCGGCGAGCCGGCGGGCGAGCAGGCAGTTGCGGGCGAAGGTGCCGGGGGTGCGCGAGTCGGGGCCGTAGAGCTCGAACGTACTGTCGGGCTCGTCCGAGAGGTCGGTCAGCTCGGGCACCGAGCTCTGCATGCGGTAGGCCATCTCGTACTGAGCGATGCGCGTGCCCGTCTCGGGGTCGCCGTACTCTTCCTCCTTGAGGCGGTTCAGCGCGCCGAGGTCGTCGAGGTAGCGGCGGCGTGTGCCCTGGTCGACCCCGGGAGGGTTCGACAGGTACAGCACGGGGTCGCCGGTCGAGAGGAACTTCACGCCCTGGTAGCGGGTGGGCAGGAAGCCGCTGCCCCACAGGCGGTCGTAGAGGGGCTGGCCGGTCTGGGCCGAGCCCTTCGAGATCATGGCGACGAAGGTGGGCAGGTCGGCGTTCATGCTGCCGAGGCCGTACGAGAGCCACGCCCCCATGCTGGGCCGCCCCGCGAGCTGGGCCCCGGTCTGGAAGAACGTGATGCCGGGGTCGTGGTTGATCGCCTCGGTGTGCATCGACTTGATGAACGTCAGCTCGTCGACGATCTTGGCGGTGTGGGGCATGAGGTCGCTGACCCACGTGCCCGTGGCGCCGTGCTGCCTGAACTCGAACATCGACGGCACCAGCGGGAAGCGCTCCTGCCCCGCCGTCATCGTGGTGACGCGCTGGTCGCCGCGCACCGACGGCGGCAGGTCCTCGCCGACCATCCGCGCGAGGGCCGGCTTGTAGTCCCACAGCTCGTGCTGCGAGGGGGCGCCGGACTGGAACAGGTAGATGATGCGCTTCGCCTTGGGCGCGTGGTGCGGCAGGCCGGGCAGGGCGCCGAAGCCGGCCGCCGCCCCGGGGACGCCGCCGCCGGGGGCCTGGGCCAGCAGGTCCTGCCCGAAGAGGGTCGCGAGGGCCGCGGTCCCGATGCCGGTGCTGGCGAGCTCGAAGAAGCGCCGCCGACTCAGAAGCTGTTCGAGGTGCGCGTCCATGGTCATTCCTCTGTGATCGTGCCGTCGAGATTCAGGATCGGGTCGGCGACCCTCCCTGCTCCTTCGTGATCGTACCGTCGAAGTTCAGGATCGGGTGGCGACCGTCGCGTGCGACGCCGGCTCAGCCGCGCCAAGGTCTCGTTGCGCTCGGGCTCGCGCTATTCCTTCGTGATCGCTCTATTCCTTCGTGATCGTGCCGTCGAAGTTCAGGATCAGGTTGGCGACCATCGTGTACGACGCCAGCTCGGCCACGTCCAGCGTCTCGTCGCGCCCGGACTCGCCCTGGCTGACGAGCTCGAGGGCGGCGCCGCGGTCGGCCTGGTAGCGGTCGAGATGGCGCCGGTAGCCGTTCATCAGAATGTCGCGCGCGGCCGGCGGGGGCCGGTGGGCGGTCGACAGGAGGTACGCGTAGCCGATGCGGTCCTCCGGCGTCTCGCCGCCCTCGGTCATCATGCGCTCGGCGAGGCGGCGGGCCGCCTCGACGTAGGTCACGTCGTTCATCAGGTTCAGGGCCTGGAGCGGCGTGTTGGTGCGGCCGGTCCGCACGATGCACGTCTCGCGGGTCGACGCGTCGAACGTCATCATCGTGGGCGGCCCGAGGGTGCGCTTCCAGAACGTGTAGAGGCTGCGGCGGTAGAGGTCTTCGCCGGTCTCCTGCACGTAGTCGCCGTAGCCGCCCTCGACCATGTCGGCCCAGAGGCCTTCCGGCTGGTACGGCTTGACCGACGGCCCGCCGACCTTCTCGACGAGGAGGCCGGACACGGCCAGGGCCTGGTCGCGGATCATCGGCGCGGGCAGGCGCAGCCGGGGTCCGCGCGCGAGCAGCCGGTTCTCGGGGTCGCTCTCGAACTCCTCGGCCGTCACGTGCGACGCCTGGCGGTAGGCGGCGCTCGTCACGATCGCCCGCTGCAGGGCCTTGACGTCCCAGCCCGAGTCGACGAACTCGGTGGCGAGCCAGTCGAGCAGCTCGGGATGGCTGGGGAACTCGCCCTGGGTGCCGAAGTTCTCGGCCGTCTTGACGAGGCCGGTCCCGAAGTACATCTGCCAGAAGCGGTTCACGGTGACCCGGGCGGTCAGCGGGTGCCCGGGGTCGACGAGCCAGCGCGCGAACGACAGGCGGTTGGCCTCGACGCCCTCGGGCAGCGGCGGCAGGACGGCGGGCACGCCGGGGAACACCTCCTCGGCGGGGCTGTCGTAGGCGCCGCGGTTCAACCGGTAGGTGGGCTTGCGGACCGTCCGCTCCTCCATGACCATGACGGTCGGGAAGCTCGCCCACAGCTCGTCGCGCTGGCGCTCGAGCCTGGCCACCTCGCGCACCGCCTCCTGAATCGCCGGCGGCGCGTACTGGTCGAGGAACGCCAGCCGCAGCTTGTCGGCCTGGGCCGCGGTCCGCTGGCCGGGCGCCAGCGCCGCGATCTGGCCCAGCGTTTCCGCCGTCGCCACCACCGCGGCCTCGGCCGGGGTCAGCACCCCCTCGTAGATGCGGACCTCGTCGAGGTTGCCCCGGAACCGCGGCTTGTCCGACCCGCTCGCCCCGATGCGCAGGGGATAGCGGGTGGCCGGCAGCCGGTTGCCGACGAGGTCGAGCAGCGGCTCCGTCGCCTGCAGGCGGCCGTCGACGTAGATGCGGATGCCCTCGGGGGTCTTCGAGCCGTCATAGGTGGCGACGACGTGCTGCCAGCGGCCGAGGGCGACGTCCTCCGCCGTCTCGGCCGCCACGCCGTCGTCGAGGACGCGCGTCGACAGGTTCAGGCGAAGCCTGCCGTCCTCGAGGTAGAGGCCCCAGCCCACCTCGCCCTGGTCGCCGCCGGCCGCGCGAGAGACGACCACCCCGTTCTCGGCCGTGGGGTACATCCACGCCGCGAGGCTGAACGAGTCGTCGTAGCCGACGTCCGGCGCGTGCCCGGCGTTGACGAAGCGCCGCCCGTCGAAGCTCGCGGCGTAGCCGAGGATGCCGGGATAGAACTGGGGCAGCCCGTCCTCGAGCACCGCGGGCACGTCGGTCGAGGTCTGGATGCCGTCGATGGTGCCCTCGAAGGCGTGATACGCGAGCAGCCCGTCGCGGAGGTTCCAGTCGACGGGCCCCGCCTGCTCGAGCGACGCCTCCCACTCGGCCCGGGCCGCCGCCGCCTCGTCGTCGAGGGCGGCCAGCGCCGCCCGCGCCTCGGCGAGCTCGGCGTCCAGCTCGTCCAGCTCGGCGTGCTGCTCACCGGTGGGGGCGGTGACCAGGGGCGGGGAGTTCACGTACTTGAAGCCCTTGCCCCGCTCGGGGATGTTGTTGAAGTTCGCCATGACCTCGTAGAACTCCTTCTGCGAGATCGGGTCGAACTTGTGGTCGTGGCAGCGCGCGCACCCCAGGGTCAGGCCCATCCACACCGTGCCGGTGGTCGACACGCGGTCGACGCCGTACTCGGCGAGGAACTCGTCGACGACGATGCCGCCCTCGCTGTTCAGGCTGTGGTTGCGGTTGAACGCGGTGGCGACGCGCTGCTCCAGGGTCGCGCCGGGAAGCATGTCGCCCGCGAGCTGCTCGATGGTGAACCGGTCGAACGGCATGTTGGCGTTGTAGGCGTCGATGACCCAGTCGCGCCAGCGCCACATCGAGCGCTCGCCGTCGGTCTGGTAGCCGTTGGTGTCGGCGTAGCGGGCGGCGTCGAGCCACTCGACGGCCATCCGCTCGCCGTAGCGCGACGACGCGAGCAGCCGGTCGACGGCCTCCTCGTAGGCGTCGGCGGAGTCGTCGTTCAGGAAGTCGGCGAGCTCGACCGGGGTCGGGGGCACGCCGGTGAGGTCGAGGGTGACGCGCCGCAGCAGGGTCGCGCGGTCGGCCTCGTCGGACGGGGTCAGGCCCTGGGCCTCGAGCCGCTGCAGCACGAAGTTGTCGATGTCGTTGCGGGGCCACTCGGCGTCGGCCACCGGGGGCACGACGGGCCGCTCGGGCGGGATGAACGCCCAGTGCGACTCCCACTCCGCGCCCTGGTCGATCCACAGGCGGAGGGTCTCGACCTCGGCCTCGTCGAGGGCCTCGCCGCCGCGGGGCATCCGGACGCGGGCGTCGTCGGCCGACACGCGGTGCACGAGCAGGCTGGCCGCCGAGTCTCCGGCGACGACGGCGGGGCCGCCGTAGCGGCCGCGGTCCGCGAACGGCCCCTCGGGCACGTCGAGCCGCAGGCCGGCCTGGCGCGACGCCTCGTCGGGCCCGTGGCACGAGAAGCAGTTCTGCGAGAGCAGGGGCCGCACCTCGCGGGCGAAGTCGATCGTGCGCCCGGCCAGCGCGGCCGGGGCCGCGCCCGCCGCCGCGAGGTCGGCGCCGAGGTGCGCGCCCTGGTCGATCCACGTCCGCACGAGCTGGATCTGATCGGCCGAGAGCGACCGCCCGGACGAGGCCGGCGGCATGAGGGCGACGGGCTCGTCCGTCGTCAGCCGCTGGAACAGCGGGCTGCCCTCGGCGTCGCCGGGCCGCACGTGGGTCTCGATGAAGTCGGCGGTGTCGAGCCGCAGCTCGGCCTGCCGGGTCGCCTCGGACGCCCCGTGGCACGCGAAGCACGCCTGGGCGAGCACCGGCCGGACGTCGCGGTGGAACTCGACCTGCCCCGGCGCCTGGGCCAGCACCACTTCCGGACCGCGATCCGGGTAGAGCCCCGCCGCCACCGCCGCCGCGCCCAGCACCGTCAACACCCGCAGAATGGTCATCCGCATAGCATCTCCCGCAAGGGATGGTAGGCTCTCGGCCCGCATCGCGCAAGCCTCACCCGACGCGCACGCATACTCGATGCGCGCCCGCGTCCGTCCTCATTCGACACGGCGAAACGATGCCGCCTCTCCCGCGCCGCGTCGACTCGCCGCCCGACGATGCCACCGATCCGGCAGCCGCCCGCCTACTGCCCCGACGACGCGTCGGCCGCCCGCGCCCCGCTCAGGGCGTTGATCATGCCGTAGTTGCCCTCGTGGCAGGCGTACTCGTAGATGAGCGAGTCGGAGAGCCGCATCGGGACCGCGGCGGTGAACGGCGCCGTGAACGTGGCCGGGTCGTCGACGGTGTACTCGTAGAGCAGCGTGTCCTCGCTCACCCGCGTGAACCGCTCGGTCAGCCGCAGGGTCGAGCCGAGCCCCAGCGCCACCAGCGCGTTCGGCTCGAAGCTGGCCCGCTGGTCCGAGTAGTTGCGGCTCTCGACGACGAGGGTGTCGCCCTCCCACCGGCCGCGCGAGTCGCCGTTCAACTGCAGCAGTCCGGCCGGCAGGTGGTCCCGCGGCTCGAGGGGGATGATGCGGGCGTCGTGGACCATCTCGTTCAGGATGACCACGTGGTCCTCGGTCTGGAAGAGCTGCATGTTGTTGTTGTAGGCGCTCGGCATCATCGGGGGCCCCGAGTTGAAGCCGACGAGGCACCGCTCCGCGAGGCCGCGGTCCTCGGGGCCGTCGGCCCCGATGCCGGCCGAGCGCACGCGCCAAGGGCGCTCGCCGGGCACGTCCACGTCGAGCGAGCCCGCCTGGCGGGCGGCGCCCTCGACCAGCTCGGGCATGCGCCCGGTCGCGGGCTCGACGATGAGGGACGAGCGGCGGTCGTCGCCGACGGAGGTGCCGAAGTCGAGCCAGAAGGCGTTGTAGGCGCCGACGTTGCCCTCGGCCGGGGGCCGGTCGGCCGACTGCTGCGCCGCCGCCGCGAACGACTCGACGGCCGCCGCCTGCTCCTCGGTCAGCGTCTCGCCGAGCCCCTCGGGGCGCTCGAACGGCGTGGCGGTGCGGAAGTCCCAGACGCCCTGCAGGTCGGGGCGGCCGTCGCTCAGCCGCGGGGGCTCCCAGGTCTCGCCGGACTCCTGCCCGAGGGCCGGCGCGGCGGGCGCGCCCGCGAGCGCCAAGGTCAGACACCACACGACGGATCGGTTGCTCAAGAGTGCTCTCCTCGCAAGTTGGCCAATGGTGAATTCTACAATGGCGAGGGCCCCGATCGCAGTACATCGCAGACCGGGCGGGAATCGAAGCCGAATGGGAGGGTGGAGTGCGCGGGGGCCGATGCGTCAACGCGCGTGGAGACCGCTGTTGACGTGGGCGGTATGGCTGGTCTCCAGCGCGTCGACGCGGCCCGTCAGCCTGTCGAACTTGCCGCTGAGCTCGTCGATCTTGCCGTCGAGCTTGTCGATTCTGCCGTTGAGCAACCACGTGCTGACGACGAGGCCGATCGCGGTGGCCAGCGATATCAGCAGGTTTCCCACCGCGATGAGTCGGTCGGCTTCCATGCGATAAACATTACCACAGTGCCGCAAACATCACAACGTCACGTCGTACAGGAGCTTCACGCCGATGACGAAGAGCGAGGCGTGGACGATGCGGAAGAACAGCTCGTCGGTGGCGCGCTCGTGCAACCGGCGGCCGATCCAGATGCCGAGGGGCGCGAGGGGCAGGAGCACCAGCGAGGTGAGCAGGTTGTCCGCGTTCCATTGACCCAGCCACGCGTAGGGGCCCACCTTCGACCAGTTCACGACGAAGAAGAACGCCACCCCGGTGGCCTGGAACGTCGTGCGGTCCATGCGCTGGGGCAGCAGGTAGGCGTGGAGGGGCGGTCCGCCCGCGTGCACCGAGAAGCTCGCGAACCCCGCCAGCGCCCCCCAGAGAACGCCGGACACGCGGCGCGGAGACGGTCGGGTCGTCTCCGGCCGCGGCACGAAGAACTGCAGCGAGTAGGTCAGGGCGATGACCCCCACCAGCGCGCGCAGGCCGTCGGGGGTCAGGTACTCGAAGGTCACCGTGCCGAGCACCGTGCCCAGCAGCGCCGCCGGCACGAGCACCCGCAGGTTGGGCCAGTCCCACGCCCCCCGGTAGGCGCGGACCGCGAGGACGTCCATGACCATGAGGATCGGCAGCAGCACCGCGGCGGCCTGGGCGGGGCTGATGACCATTGCCATCAGCGGCACCCCGACCACCGCGATGCCCCCGCCGAGCCCGCCCTTGGCGATGCCGACGATCAGCACCGCGACCGTCGCGGCGGCGTAGAACCAGGGATCGACGATCAAGAGGGCGCCGTCACTCGACCTCGACGAAGATGGGGTTCGAGTAGAACCAGAGGTCGTGCCAGGGGTTCTCGTGGAGGCCGTCCACCAGGGGCTCGAGGTCCTCGGTGCTGGTGCCGCGCGCCCGGACGTAGAGGTCGCGGTCGACGGCCGGCAGATCGACCTCGAGGGAGTACCGGTCTCCGTCGCGGGCCAGCGCGTCGCGCGTGAATCGGGCGAGCACGCGCGTCGTGGGGTTGCGATCGTTCGCGGGGTCGGAAGCCGGCCCCGACACCTCGCCCACGATCACGTCGACGCGCCGGACGGCGGGGTTCTCCCCCGCCGCGTTCGGGGTCTCCGGATCGCGAAACCGGACGGTCGCAGCCACCCGCGCCCCGCGCGCGACCCGCAGCGTGCCGCCGAGCCCCGCCTTGCGCCCCCCGGCGCTCTTCAGGCCGAACTCGAGCTCGGTGACGAGGTCGCCGGCGACCGCGAACATGCGCCCCCGCCGGAGCCCGTCGAGGATGTCGGCATAGGTGGGGCGGGCGTGCACCCAGGTCTTGTGGAACTCGCCGGGCCAGAAGTCGCTGCCGGCCCGCACCGGCTCGGTGTAGTGGAAGTGCGAGTCGGACGAGACCACGATCCAGAACCGGCGCCCTTCGCCGAGGAGAGAGTCCCAGAGGCCGCCGACGAGTGCCGTCATCTGGTCGAAGCCGCCCAGCGTCTGCGCCCCCGGGGTCCAGTAGGCGCCGCGGTAGACCATGGTGTTCTTGTCGGTGAGGGTCGCCGCCTGGTGGCCCGGCGCGCCCTCCATGCCAAGGTACACGTCGGGCGCGAGGTCGTTGTTCTCGCGGAGCTCCCACGGCTCGTCGCGGCCGTAGTGGCCGATCGCCGGCGCCGAACGGGAGGGATGGTTCGCGAACAGGACCGGCAGCCGCTCGAGCCCCTGCATGTGGGCCAGCGCCTGCCGCCGGAGCGCCGCCGACTGCCGGCGCGGGTCGGGAGGCAGGGCCCAGTCCTCGTTGGCGTCGAACCGCCTCTCGATCTCGTGAAGCACCTTCGCCTCGTCCTCCGCCCGCGGGATGATGAGCGTGTGGTGGTCCATGCCCGGCATGTTGAGCTCCAGGCCGTAGAACTGGAGCACGTCGGGCACGAGCTCGCGCGACAGGGTCAGCTCGCGGTACGCCTGCTCGAGGTTCAGCTTGGCGTGGTTCGGGCCGCCGTGGTCGGTCGTCACCATCCACCGCAGGCCGAACTTCCGCGCCATCGCCGCGTTCCGCGGCGTCGAGTAGAGGGCGTCGCGCGCCTTGATCGGCGTCGGCGGACTGGTGCGGTAGTCGTAGCCCGCGCTCCAGTGGCTGTGGATGTGCGAGTCGCCGGCCAGCCACTCGCGCTCGTCGGCGGCCGGCGCGGCCAGCGCGAGGGCGGCCACGGCGGCCAGCGCGCAGAACCAAGCGGCGCGCGGAGACACGGCTCGCAACGCAGGCATCGAGCGCGATTCTACCACCGGCTCTGGCGCGCCCGGCCGACCGCCCCGCCCCCGCTCGGCGCGACGAGTCACGCCGGCGGCGGCAATCCTGCGTTACGATGAGAGACGATGAGCACGTCCCGGCTGGCGACGTTCGGCTTCATCGCCTTGCTGCTTACCGGGGCCCACCTGGTCGCGGCGCCGGCCGCCTCCCTCGCGTACTTCGCCACCGTCGGCCTGCATCCCCTGCTCGGCCTCGTGCTGGTGGGGGCGCTCGTCCGCGAGGCGTGGCGGCGCCCGTGGAGAGGGAACCTCCCGGCCGCGGCCGGGGTCGGGCTGCTCGCGGCGGGGCTCGCGCTCGGACTGGCGGTGGCCGCGGTCGGCGCCACCCGCGACCATGCCTGGCTGCTGCAGGTCCACGTCGCGGTATCGACGGTCGGCGCGATCCTCTGGGGCGTGCATCTCTGGCGCGCCATCGAGTGGACGCCCGGGTGGACCAGGGCCGCCCGCATCGCCCTCGTCGCCGCCGCCGCGGCCGGCGTGAGCGCGCCCCTGCTGCGGGCGGCGCGGGACGCGGAATGGCGCGAGACCCATCGCATCGAGAACCCCGTCCGGCCGCCCGCGACCATGGACGAGGAGGGGGCGGGCGCGTCCAGCCCGTTCGCCCCTTCGTCGGCCACCACGAACACCGGCGACACCATTCCCGCCGACTTCTTCCTGACCAGCGAGACCTGCGGCCGCTGCCACGCCGACATCCACGAGCAGTGGAACGCGTCGGCCCACCATTTCTCGTCGTTCAACAACCAGTGGTACCGGCGGTCCATCGAGTACATGCAGGAGGTGGTGGGCACCCGGCCGTCGAAGTGGTGCGCCGGCTGCCACGACCACGCGGTGTTCTTCAACGGGCGCTTCGATACGCCGATCGTGGAGCAGATCGACACCCCCGAGGCGCAGGCGGGGCTCGGCTGCACGTCGTGCCACTCGATCGTACACGTCGGCAGCACCATGGGCCAGGGCGACTTCACCATCGAGTACCCGCCGCTGCACGACCTCGCCGCGAGCGAGCACCCGCTGTTGCGCAGCGTGCACGACCTGCTGCTGCGGCTCGCCCCCCGGCCGCACCGCGACACGTTCATGAAGCCGTTCCACACCGAGCAGAGCGCCGAGTTCTGCTCGTCGTGCCACAAGGTGCACCTCGACCTGCCGGTCAACGACTACCGGTGGGTGCGGGGGTTCAACGAGTACGACAACTGGCAGGCGTCGGGGGTCTCCGGGCAGGGCGCGCGGTCGTTCTACTACCCCGAGACGCCGCAGACGTGCAGCTCGTGCCACATGCCCCTGGTGCGGTCCGACGACCCCGCCGCCCGCGACGGCTACGTGCGGTCGCACCGCTTCCCCGGCGCGAACACCGCCCTGCCGTTCGTCAACCGGGACCAGGCGCAGCTCGAGGCGGTGCAGGACTTCCTGCGGGCCGGGCAGGTCTCCATCGATGTCTTCGGCATCACCCGCGTGGCCGACGCGGCGGCTCCCGCCGGGGCGGTCCTGCCGGGGGGCGACCCCGCCCTGTCGAGCACGTTCGCGGTCGGCGAGGAGTCGCTGCAGTTCGGGGCGCCCCGGCGGCTGCCGTTCGGGCCGGCGCCGGCCGAGGTCGTCGCGCCCCTCGACCTGTCGCCGGTGGCGGTGCGGCGCGGCGAGTCGGTGCGCCTCGAGGTGGTGGTGCGCACCCGCAACGTCGGCCACTTCTTCCCCGGGGGCACCGTCGACGCCTTCGACGTCTGGGTCGAGCTCGAGGCGGTCGACGACCAGGGACGCGTGCTCCTCCACAGCGGCGAGGCCGCGGACGGCGGGAGCGGGCCGGTGGACCCCGGCGCCCACTTCTACCGCAGCCTGCAGCTCGACGAGCATGGCAACCCCATCAACAAGCGCAACGCGTGGGCGACCCGGTCCGTCGCCTACGTGCGGCTGATCCCGCCCGGCGCGGCCGACACCGTCCACTACCGGCTCGAGATTCCCGAGGACGCCGGCGACCGCATCACCGTGCGCGCCAAGGTGAACTACCGGAAGTTCGCATGGTGGTTCACGCAGTGGGCGTTCGCCGGGGTCCGCGATCCGTCGGACCCCGCGCCGTCGGTCACCAGCGGCCACGACGACGGGCGCTGGGTCTTCACCGGCGACACGAGCGACGTGTCGGGGCAGGTGAAGGCGATTCCCGACATTCCCACCACGGTGATGGCCGAGGCGACCGCGACCCTGACCGTCGTCGACGCGGATGCGCCGCTGCCCCCGGCCCCGGCGATCCCGCCGGGCGACGCGCGGCAGCGCGGACGCTGGAACGACTACGGCATCGGCCTGCTTCTGCAGGGCGATCTGCGGGGGGCCGAGGCGGCGTTCCGCCGGGTCATGGCGATCGACCCCGAGTACCCGGACGGGCCCGTGAACGCGGCGCGGGCGCGGCTGCAGGAGGGCGACGTCGACGCCGCCATTCCCCTCCTCGAGCAGGCCCTCGCCCTCGAGCCGGACCTCGCCCGGGCGCACTTCTTCCTCGGCACCGCCCTCCGGCCGCTCGGCCGCTACGAGGAGGCGCTCGAGCACCTGGCGGTGGCCCGCGAGCAGTACCCGCGCGATCGCGTGGTCCTCGGCCAGATCGGACGCCTGCAGTTCCTCGACCGGCAGTACGAGGCGGCCGTCGACACCTACCAGGCGGTGCTCGCGATCGACCCCGAGGACGTGGCGGCCCACTACAATCTGATGCTCGCCCACCAAGGAGCGGGGAACCGGGAGGAGGCGATGCGCGAGCGCGCCCTCTACGAACGGTTCAAGGCGGACGAGGCGGCCCAGGCGATAACCGGGGACTTCCGTCGCGCCTCGCCCGAGGACAACAACGAACGGCAGGCCATCCACGAGCACCGGCACCCGGGCCCGCGGCCGGCCGCCCCCTGACCCATGACCCCCGTGACGCCTCCCGGCCATGAGCCGATGACGCGCTCCGACCGTGACCCGATGACACGCTTCCCGGCTCTGACCCGATGACACGCCTACTCGCCTCGACCCTCGCCGCGTCCGTCCCGGCCCTCGTCCTGACCGCCGCCACCCCGGTCGTCTTCACCGACGTCACCGAGTCGGCCGGCATTCGCTTCACTCACAACACCGGCGCCTTCGGGGCCAAGTACATGCCGGAGACCTTCGGCTCGGGCGCCCTCTGGCTCGACGTCGACGGCGACGGGTGGCAGGACCTGCTGCTCGTCAACGGCACCGCCTGGCCGGGACGGGGCGAGGCGCAGACCCACGCCGCGCTGTACCGCAACGACCGCGACGGCACGTTCACCGACATCACCCGCGGCTCGGGGCTCGACGTCCCCCTGTACGGCATGGGCGGGGCCGCCGCCGACTTCGACAACGACGGGCACGTCGACGTCTACCTCACCGTGCTCGGGCCCAACCGCCTGCTCAAGGGCGCCGGCGACGGCACCTTCACCGACGTGACGGCGGCGGCCGGAGTCGGCGACCCGGGGTTCTCGACCGCCGCCCTCTGGTTCGACTACGACGAGGACGGCCACCTCGACCTGTTCGTGGGCAACTACGTGCACTGGACGCCGGAGACCGACCTGTTCTGCTCGCTCTCCGGCGACACGAAGTCGTACTGCACGCCCGAGTCGTACCAGGGGCAGAGCGGCACCCTGTACCGGAACCGGGGTGACTCCACGTTCGAGGACGTGACGGACGCGGCGGGCCTGCGCGCGCCGTCGTCGAAGGCGCTCGGCGTCGTCATGCTCGACCACAACGAGGACGGCTGGATGGACCTGTTCGTGGCCAACGACACCCAGCCCGACCAGCTCTTCGAGAACCGCGGCGACGGCACGTTCGAAGACATCGGGGTCCTCGCCGGGGTGGCGTTCAGCGACGCGGGGGTGGCCCGCGCCGGCATGGGGGTCGACGCCGCCGACTACGACGGCTCGGGCCGGCCCGACCTCGTCATCGGCCACTTCTCGACCGAGATGATGGCCCTCTACCACAACGAGGGCAACGGCCTGTTCATCGACGAGGGGCCGCGCTCGGCCATCGGCCGCGCGACCCTCCTGACCCTGACGTTCGGTTGCTTCTTCTTCGACTTCGACCTCGATGGCTGGCCGGACATCTTCGCCGCCAACGGCCACGTCGCCGACGACGTCGAGCGGGTGCAGGCCCGCATCACCTACGCGCAACCGCCGCAACTGTTCCGCAACGACGGCGGGCGGTTCGAGGAGGTGAACGCCCCCGACACCGCCCTCGGGGCGGCCCAGGTCGGGCGCGGCGCCGCCCACGCCGACTTCGACCGGGACGGCGACCTCGACGTGCTGGTCACCGCCAACGGCGGGCCGCCGCGGCTGCTCCGCAACGACGGGGGCAACGAGAACCGCCTGCTGCGCATCCGGACCGTGGGGACCGCCTCGAACCGCGACGGCATCGGAGCCCGCATCGACGTGACGGCGGGGGGGCGCGCGCAGTGGCAACTGGTCACGACGGGCTCGAGCTACCTGTCGCAGAGCGAGCTGCCGGTGACCTTCGGGCTCGGCGGCCGGGGGTGGGCCGACTCGGTCGTGGTGACGTGGCCCAGCGGCCGGGTGGACCGCCTCGGCGCGGTCCCCGCCGACCGGCTGATCACCGTCGAGGAAGGCGCGGGGATAGTCGACACGGCGACGCTCCCGGCCGCGAGGTAGGCATCTTGCCCCGACACCCGCAGGTCCGGACGCCGGCCGCCGCGGCCGTTCGCCACGGCGTTCGCTGGTGTCGCGCATCGCCCCGGCAACCCGCACGCCGGCTCGTTCACGTTGCGGGGTCGGCCCCGCATCGACATCCGCTGCTTCGGACGCTCGTCCCCGGCGCGGTCGTGGTCCTCCTCGCGACGCCGGTCCACGCCCAGCGGGACGTCCCGGAGCTGCGCGCCCGGGCCGAGGCGGGCGACGCGGCGGCGCAGTTCAACCTCGCCCGCCTCCACGTCACCGGCACCGGCGTCCCCCGGGACGACGGCCAGGCCGCCCGCTGGTACCGGCGGGCGGCCGAGCAGGGGCACGCCGGGGCCCAGCACGGCCTCGGGGTGCGCTACGACGCGGGCCTCGGGGTGCCCGAGGACGACGCCGAGGCGGCCCGCTGGTTCCGCCGCGCCGCCGGCCAGGGCCACTGGGAGGCCCAGTTCCGGCTGGGGCGGCTGTACGCCCGCGGCGCCGGCGTCGGCCGCGACGACGCCGAGGCGGTCCGCTGGTTCCGCCGCGCCGCCGGCCAGGGCCACGCCGAGGCGCAGTTCAACCTCGGCCGGATGCACTTCAACGGCCGCGGCGTGCCGCGGGACCGGGCGCGGGCCGCGCACTGGGTGCGGATGGCCGCGGCGCAGGGCAATCCCACCGCGCAGGTGACCCTGGCCAGCATGTACGAGACCGGCTCGGGGGTCGACCGCGACCTCGCCCTCGCCGCCCGCTGGTACCGCCTCGCCGCGGTGCAGGGCGACCCCGCCGCCCAGGTCACCCTGGGCTATCTTCACGACGCCGGCGCCGGGGTGCCCGAGGACGATGCCGAGGCGGTGCGCTGGATCCGACGGGCGGCCGACCAGGACCACGCGGAGGCCCAGTTCGCGCTGGCCAACCTGTACTTCAACGGCCGCGGGGTCGCGCGGGACCTCGCGGAAGCGGTCCGGCTGGTCCGGCTCGCGGCCGGGCAGGGGCACGTGCGGGCGCAGTTCAACCTGGGGATGAGCTACGATACCGGCACCGGGGTCGCGCGGGACGCGGCCGAGGCGGCGCGCTGGTTCCGCCGCGCCGCCGACCAGGGCGATCCGGCCGCGCAGCAGAACCTCGGGGTCATGTACGCCAACGGCGACGGCGTGCCGCAGGACCTCGGCGCCGCCTACCTGTGGCTGACGCTCGCCGCCCGGCAGGCCGCGGAACCCGAGCGTACCCGCCTGCTGCAGGGGCGCGCCATCGTCGCGCGGCAGCTCACGCCCGGCCAGCTCGCCGAGGCCGAGCGCCGCGCGGAAGACTGGTCACCCGTCACGGCCGCGACTCCCGGCGAGAACCCCTGAGACCATGGACATCAACCACGACCGGATCTGGTATCTCAAGCTCCACTGGCAGGTGCTCGGCGCCATGCTCCTCGGCGCCCTCACCGGCCTGATCTTCGGAGAGGGCGGGGCCAACGCCGTCGGCTGGATCGGAGACCTGTTCATGCGTCTACTGCGCATGATCATCGTCCCCCTGGTATTCGCCTCCATCGTCTCCGGGGTCGCGTCCATCGGGGGCGGGCGGGCCATCGGACGCCTCTTCGGCAAGACGATGGGCTACTACCTCCTGACGAGCTTCCTCGCCGCGACCACCGGCCTCATCGTCGTCAACCTGTTCCGCCCGGGGGTGGGCGCCTCCCTCGGCGACGCCACGGCGGACGGCGAGATGCCCGAGCTCGACATCCCCACCTCGGGGGTCGACCTGCTTCTCGACATCGTGCCCCCGAACGTGCTGACGGCGGCCGCCGCGGGCGACATGCTGCCCATCATCTTCTTCAGCATCGTGCTCGGGGCCGCCATCACCGCCCTGAAGGCGGACGGCGCCCGCGGCACCCTGGTCGGGCTCTTCGAGGCGTTCTTCCAGGCCATGGTGGTCCTGACCTCCGGCATCATCAAGCTGCTCCCCATCGGGGTGTTCGCGCTCATCACCCGGATGGTCGGCACCACCGGGTTCGAGTCGTTCGCGCCCCTGATCCGGTACTTCCTGACGGTGGGGACCGGGCTCAGCATCCACCTCTTCGTCACCCTGCCGATCGTCCTCATCGTGCTCGCGCGCATCTCCCCCGCCATCCACTTCAGGAACATGCGCAGCCCGCTCCTGATCGCGTTCTCCACCAGCTCGTCGGCCGCGACCCTGCCGGTGACGATGCGGACGGTTCAGGAACGCGTGGGAGTCTCGAACAAGGTGTCCTCGTTCGTCCTCCCCATGGGGGCGACGGTGAACATGGACGGCACCGCCGTGTTCGAGTGCGTGGGGGCGCTGTTCATCGCCCAGGTCATCGGCTTCGACCTGTCGCTCGGCGCCCAGGTGGTGGCGGTGATGACGGCGCTGCTCGCGTCCATCGGGGCGGCCGCGGTGCCCTCGGCCGGCCTGGTGGTCATCTTCATCGTCCTGGACGCCATCGGGCTCGGCGGTCATCCCCAGGCCGAGGCGATCGTCCTCGCGATGCTGGCCATCGACCGGCCGCTGGACATGTACCGCACCGCCATCAACATCTTCAGCGATTCGTGCGGTGCGGCGATCATCGCGCGCTCGGAGGGCGAGGACACGGTCGACCTCGAGGTGCGCTGAGCACGGTTCCGGGCGGGCCGCCAATCGGGCGCGCCGACGCCCGGCGGGCCGTCGGCAGCCTCGCGGTCGTCGACCTCGTGACGCCTCCGCTTCGTGTCCGACAACTGGCCCGACTCGCTCGCATGGCCGGCCGACATCCCGAGGCCGCGTTTGCCGCGCCGCCTCGGGGCGGCGCCGCCCGAATCGGCGTACGGGCTGACCCTGCCACGCCGGCAGCCGCCCCGGTCAGGCGACTGCATCGCCGTGCGGACCGCACCAGGCCACCTGCCCCACGATCACGTCGCCCGCCGCCATCGGTCTCGACTGGTGCGCCGGGTTGTCGCTGACTAGGCTCCAGTGATCGCCGATGTGCCGAAGGCGCCTGACGACCAGACCCTCGCCGGAACGGACGACGAACAACTGGTCCTCCACGGCGGCGCGCCGGTCCTTGTCGACGACGACGAGGTCCCCGCCCTGGATCGTCGGCTCCATCGAATCGCCGTCCGCCCGGACGCAGGTCAGGTGATCCGTGCGCGCCCAGGGCGGCAGGACCTTCTCGGCGACCGCGATCGACAAGTCGGTCGACTCGTCGAACTCCACCTCGCCGGTGTCCGCCCTGAACCGGACGTGCTCCGCGAGCGGCATCATTCGCGTCGTCAACGACTCGCCGACCAGTTCCGGCAGCAGCTCCGCCGCTATCGCCGCGCGCTCGGTCAACTCCCGCACCAGACGCATGCCGTCGCGCAGCTTCGACGCCATGACGTCCTTCTCGATCAGCCCCACCGCGTCCACCACGCTGGCGTCGGAAGGCAGGTGAAGCGCCCTGGTGATCTCCGGCGGTAGTTGCGGAGCCTCGCCGCCCCGCTCGGCGGGGCCGACCGACAAGCGCATTCCCATGACGGACGCGATCGACTGAAGCGTCGTGTAGCGGGACGCGCGGCCCTGCACCACGCTGCGCAACTGACCGAGGGGAATCCCCGTGCGCATCGCGAACGGCCTGAGCCCCTCCGCCTCGATCCGCTGACGCACTGCCTCCACGAGGACATCGACTCCACTTGGTGTCACGGCTAACACGATATACGAAATGCGCTTGAAGGGAAACCGGCGGCCACGCACCTCTTCCGAACGAGGACGTTGCCCGGGCCGCTCCCGGCCGTTCCCGAACCCGCTCGCGTCCACCGGGCCGGGAGGCCGGTGAAGCCACCGCCCCTGCATTCCGCGAGGAGATTTGCACCGCCTCGATGGAGGCGGTACGCTGGTGCCGAACGGAAGCCCTTCGAGGGGAGAGGAATCGTGAGTGCCCACCGCGCCCTCGATCACGACCACCGTCTCGGTTGTAGACAGGACGGCGACTCGGCCGGAACGCCAGGAGAGCAGGCCATGAAGCGGAAGCTCGCGGCGGTGCCGAAGACAGCTCCCGTGACCCGTCGCGGTTTCCTGAAGGGGGCCGCCGCCGGCGCGGTCGCGGGCGCGGCGACGCTGGCGGACCCCGCCGCGCGGGCGGAGCCCGCACCCGGGACGCGGCCGACCGCGCCGCCGCCGACCCGGGCCCAGCTCGCGCGCGAGACGCAGGTGCCGCCCCCCTCCCGGGCCGTCGACGCCTACATCGTCGAGCGTCCGGGCTCGGACCACATGGTCGACGTGCTGCGGGCCCTCGACGTCGAGTACTGCGCGTCGAACTGCGGGTCCAGCTTCGAGGGGCTGCAGGAGTCGATCGTCAACCACGGCGGCAACCGCCGGCCCGAGTTCCTGACCTGCCTGCACGAGGAATCGGCGGTGGGGATGGCCCACGGCTACGCCAAGGTCGCGGGCAAGCCGATGATGGCCCTGCTGCACGGCACCGTCGGCATCCAGCACGCCTCGATGGCGATCTACAACGCCTACTGCGACCGCGTGCCGATCTACCTGGTCGCGGGCCTCGACTACGACGGCCCGGTGGCGGCCCACAACGCGACCGACCTCGCCGCCCTCGTGCGGGAGTTCGTCAAGTGGGACGGCCAACCCGGCTCGCTGGCGGAGTTCGGGCCGTCGGCGGTGCGGGCGCACCGCGTCGCCACGACGCCGCCGATGGCGCCGGTGCTGCTCGTGGTCGACGCGAAGCTGCAGAAGGATCCCGCGGACGGCGCCCCGGGGCTGCCGCCCATCTCGCCGCCGCGCTTCCCGAGCGCCGACGCCGGGTCGGTCCGGGAGATCGCGCGGATGCTGGTCGAAGCCGAGAACCCGCTCATCACCGCCGGCCTCGCCGCGCGCACGCAGGCGGGCATCGACCTCCTCGTCGAGCTGGCGGAGCTGCTGCAGGCCCCGGTCGACGGCGGCGGCGCCCGCCTGAACTTCCCGTCCCGCCATCCTCTCGCCGGCGGCGGGACCGGCCGCCCCGACCTCGTCCTGAACCTGGAGCCGGCCGGCCGAGGGGGGCCGAGGGTACCGGCGGGCCCGGGCGTCCGCACGATCACCATCAGCTCGGCCGAGTTCCTCGTCAGCCGCAACTTCAGCGTCTACGAGGCGGGCTCCGGCACCGCCGACCTGCTGGTCGCGGCCGACGCGCAGGCCACCCTGCCGTCCCTGATCGACGAGGTCCGGCGGCGGCTGACCGACGACCGGCGGCGGCTGTTCGAGGAGCGCGGCGCCGCCATCGCCGCCGCCCACGCCGGGCGCCGCCGCCAGGACATCCGGAGCGCGCGGCACGGGTGGGACGCCAGCCCCGTCAGCCTCGCCCGCATCGCGGCCGAGCTGTGGCCCCTGATCAAGAACGAGGACTGGTCCTTCTCCTCGCCCCAGGGGTTCATCGGGGGGTGGCCGGGCCGGCTGTGGGACATGAAGCGCACCTACCACGCCCTCGGGTCGCAGGGCGGAGGCGGCATCGGCTACGCCCTGCCCGCCTCCGTCGGCGCCGCCCTCGCCAACCGGGAGCACGGGCGCATCACCGTCGACATCAACGGCGACGGCGACCTCAACTACGCTCCGGGGGCGCTGTGGACGGCGGTGCACCACCGGATTCCGCTGCTGACCGTCGTGCACAACAACCGGGCGTACCACCAGGAGGTCATGTACCTGCAGCAGCAGTGCGCGGCCCGCAACCGCGGCGTCGACCGCGCCGCCGTCGGCACGACGATCACCGACCCGAACATCGACTACGCGCAAATGGCGAAGGCCTACGGCATGTACGCGGAGGGCCCGATCGAGCGCCCCGCCGACCTCGCCCCCGCTCTCCGCCGCGGCGTCGAGCGCGTGAAGGCCGGCGAGCCGGCCCTGATCGACGTGGTGAGTCAACCCCGGTGAGGAGGCACGAGATGACGACGGCGACACCGCGTCGTTCGCGGCCCGCTGCCGCCCTCGTGGGGCTGCTGCTCGCCGCCGTCGCGACCCCCGGCGTCGCCGGGTCCGGTGGGGGCGCAATGGCCGCACAGGACCCCGCCACCCTCGAGGGCGACGCCGAACGCGGCGCCGCCCTGTTCAGGGACTACACCTGCTACGGCTGCCACGGCTACACCGGCGAGACCGGCCGGGGACCGCGCCTGAACCCGCCCCGCCTCCGGCAACGGCAGTTCATCGGATACCTGCGCAACCCGCCGAATCCCCGGCAGATGCCGCCCTACAGACAGGCCGACGTCTCCGACCAGAAGCTCGCCGACATCTACGCCTTCCTGGAGTCGCTGCCCTCGGCATCGCCCGACGCCGAGGACATCCCGGTGCTGCGCGCCATTCTGGGCGAGACCCGGTAGCAGCCCGTGGTGGAACCCCGCGTTGCACCGAGAGCAGCGAGGCGCCCGCCTGACAAGGCGTGAGGAGGGCGCATATTGGGCATATGTAACCGACGAACAACGCAGCCGGCAGTCTGCGCCGGTCACGGCGCAGACTGCCGGTAGGCGTGGCTGGGCGGCAATCGGAGCCGGAGGCGACGCTTGCCGGGCGCAGGCGGGATGCATCGCTGCTCGAATGCAGCGGGGACTTCCACCACGGGCTGGTAGGTGGTGCGACCGGCCGGTCCGCTTCGCCGCACCCGCAGCGGCCAATCCGCGACAACCAGGAGACGATGGTCCGCCGCTACGGCAGGGCCAGGGCCACCCACTCCGGGACCTCGCCGCGGGCGCCGACCGCGACGACGATGTACTGCCGGCCCTCGTGCAGGTAGGTCATCGGGCCGCCGGTGGTGCCGGCCGGCAGCTCCGTCTCCCACACCACCGCGCCCGTCGCCTTGTCGTAGGCGCGGAACTTGCGGCCCCACCGCCACGACTGGTCCTGCTCGGGGTCGGACGGGTCGCCGTCGCCGCGCTGGGTGCCGATGATGGCGTCGCTGCCCTCGCCGAGGAAGAGCAGGGTGCCGGTGACGAGGGGCGCGGGGCGGTTGGGAATGCCGAGCGGCGGCAGGTCGAGGTGTCCGAGGCGCGGGTGGTTCCGCGGGCCGTCGCCGTTCGGGGCCATCCACGCCAGCTCGCCGCGGTTGAGGTCGAGGGCGGTGATGCGCCCGTAGGGGGGCTTGGTGACGGGCAGCCCGTGGGGACGGGGCGTGGGCACCCGCAACTCGTCCCCCCGCGGCGTCGCCCAGGCGAGGGTCGCGTCCTCGTCCGTGGTCGGGGCGACGCTCCAGACCGTCGGCATGGTGTGGGACACCGCGTAGTAGATGCCGGTCTCGGGGTCGAACGCCCCGGTGTGCCAGTTGCCGGCGCCCCACCCGCCGGGGGCGGTCAACGTGCCCACCTTGCCGTCGGGCGCCCCCGTCCGCGGCCACGGCGGCGTGAACAGGGGCCCGAGCACGAGGGACTCGACCGCCTCCAGGGCGGCCGCCCGCAGCTCGGGGGTGAAGTCGATCAGGTCGTCCTCGGTGACGCCCTGCCGGTCGAACGGCGGCGGCTTCGTCGGGAACGGCTGCGTCGGCGAGGTCCTCTCGCCCGGCACGATCGACTGCGGCACCGGGCGCTCCTCGATCGGCCACACCGGCTCGCCGGTGTCGCGGTCGAACACGTACAGGAACGCGGTCTTGCTGGGCTGCATCACCGCCCGGATGCGCCGGCCGTCGACGGTGATGTCGCCGAGGGTCGGCGGCCCCACCGTGTCGTACTCCCAGACGTCGTGGTGGACCATCTGGAAGTGCCACACCCGCTCGCCGGTCGCCGCGTCGAGGGCGACGAGGCTGTCCGAGAAGAGGTTGTCGCCCGGGCGGTGCCCGCCGTAGACCATGCCCGTCGGCGCCGACAGCGGCACGTAGACGCGGCCCAGCGCCTCGTCGGCGGCGAGGCAGCACCACGACCCGAGATCCCCCGAGTAGGCGGCGGCGCCGCCCCACGTCTCCGCCCCGAACTCCCCCTCCCGGGGCACGACGTGGAACGTCCACAGCAGCTCGCCGGTGCGGACGTCGAAGCCGCGGACGTCCTCGGGCGCCGCCTCGCGGACCACCCCGCCGTCGCCGGCCCCGCCGGTGATGCCGGCCACGACCACGACGTCGCCGACCACGATCGGCCCCGCCGACCAGTCGAAGTCGCCGGCGAGGGGATGGTCCCAGCGCAGGTCGACCCGGCCCTGGTCGGCGAGCCCGAACGCCGGCGCGGGCCGCCCGGTGCGCGCATCGAGCGAGTACAGATACCCGCCCCGCACGAACAGCAGCCGCCGGACCGAGCCGTCGGTCCACCAGGCGGCCCCCCGCGTGCTGCGGCCGGCGACCTCCTGGAGCGTGGCGGCGAACGGCGCCTGCCGCCAGACCGTCGCGCCCGTGGCCGGGTCGAACGCCTCGAGCAGCCCGACCGCGTTGGGAGCGTAGAGCACGCCGTCGATCATGACGGGCGTCGACCGCAGGTAGGCGTTGACCCCCAGGTCCGGAAACGCTTCCTGCACGGCCGGGTCGAGGCCGGGCCGGCGCCACGCGATCTCCAGGTCGCCGACGTTGTCGCGGTCGATTCGATCGAGGGGCGAGTACCGCGTGAACGCCTCGTCGCCGCCGAAGTAGCGCCATTCGCCGGGCGGCTGGGCCACGGCCGGCGCGGCCGACCCCGTCACCGCCAGGAACGTCAGGACAGCGTTCCGCATCGTCACCTGCATCCTCCCTCGGCGGCAGCCGCCCCCCGCCGCGACCCGGTCGTGCGCCGGCGTGGAGACGGCTCCGCGCGCCCATCCCCGCTTCGGCGCGCCCCGACGGCATCGTATACCGTCGAGAAGGCTCGCGCATCTCGCGCCGCTCCGGCTATCATGTTGCCGGCATGACCCGCAGGCAGTTCGAGCGGCTCGTCGCGCGCGCGAGGCGCGACG
Organism: Vicinamibacterales bacterium; assembly: GCA_965215105.1. GTDB lineage: Bacteria > Acidobacteriota > Vicinamibacteria > Vicinamibacterales > UBA8438 > JAJEEA01. The sequence continues at coordinate 588,645 of OZ244051.1, read as the reverse complement.
TAGAACGCGCGGTGCGCGACTATCCGCCCCGATTCCGCCGCGAGATGGACAACGTCGCGCTCGTCGTCGAGGACGAGCCGGAGCCGGAGCGGCTCGCCGAGATGGAGATCGAGCCGCCGGACACGCTGTACGGCCTCTACGAAGGCATCCCCCTGCCGGAGCGGGAGTGGACGCACGGCAACGTGCTGCCCGACGTCATCACCATCTACCAGCGGCCCATTCTGGAGGACTGCGAGGACGAGGACGACGTCGTCAAGGCCATCGGCGAGACCGTAATCCACGAGTTCGGCCACTACTTCGGGCTGGACGAGGATCAGATCGACGAGATCGAGGCCCTCTGGCGGGGCGAGACCGGCGCCGACGCCGCGCCGCGTCGCGGTTCCCCGGAAGGACTGACCGCGGGTCCACCGGACTCGAAGGCCGTTTCGGGGTTCCGACGACTGCTGTCCGCTTGCATTCGCGTTCTCCGGCGCGTAAGCTGACTGGCTGAGTACGTTTGTCACGCCTCCCGTTCGGCCGATGCGCCGCGGTCGGTCCAGGCGTCCGGGCCGTACGGTGCAGACGCGTAGCGGGTTGGTTGGACGGCAATCGGAGCCGCAGGCGACGATTTCCGAGTTGGGCCGTCAGTGCGCCATGGCTTCGGCGGGTCGGTGCACTTCGGGAGCCAGGGGCGACGCGTCCACCCGCAGGAGAAGCACAGATCAACGCGGCGTCCACCCGCAGGAGAACCAGAGATGAGAACGAGATGCGTCGCAGGGTTTTTCGTATTCGCCGCGGTTCTGGCGTTCGGCGCGCCGGTGCTGGCGCAGTCCGACGACCCGAGCATGCCGATGCGCAGGCCGCACGGCGACCCGGACATCTCCGGGATCTTCACGTTCCGGACGTTGACGCCGCTGCAGCGCCCCCAGCAGTTCGCCGACCAGGAGACCCTGGATCCGGAGACCGCCGCCGCGTTCGAGGCGTCTGAGCGCACCCGCCAGAACCGCGACCTCTTCGACCCCATCGCGGGCGCGCGCAGCGCCGGATACGCGCCGCGCTCGGAGGGCGGCGTGCTGTCGTACAACGAGTTCTGGTACGAGCGGGGCGTCGACCTGACCGACGACAAGCGCACGTCGCTGATCATCGATCCACCGGACGGGCGGCTGCCGCCCCGGACCCCGGAGGCGATAGAGGCGGGGCGTGAGCGCGCGGCCTACCGCCGCGAGCACATGTACGACTCGTACGAGAACCGCAGCCTGATGGACCGCTGCATCATGGGCTTCAACGCCGGCCCGCCGATGTCGTCGAGCGCGTACAACAACAACGTGATGATCTTCCAGACCCCGGATCACGTCGTCATCCTCAACGAGATGGTCCACAACGCCCGCATCATCCCCATCGACGACGTCGCCAAGCCCCCGTTCAAGCAGTTCTCCGGGGTGTCGCGCGGCCACTGGGAGGGCGAGACGTTCGTCGTCGAGACCACCCAGTTCCGCGGCGGCGAGAGCCGCGGCACGAGCCCGAACAAGCACCTCATCGAGAAGTTCACGCGGATCAACCCCGACCGGGTGGCCTACGAGTACACGATCACCGACCCCACGGTCTACACCGCGCCCCACACGGTGTTGATGCCGTTCCGCCGCACCGACGGCCCGCTCTTCGAGTACGCGTGCCACGAGGGCAACATCGGCCTCTACGGCATTCTCGCCGGCGCGCGCGAGCTCGAGCGCCAGGGCCGCGAGCTGCGGCCGTAGCCGCCGGCGCCGGGGTCCGACGGTTCCCCGCCGGCCCCGACGCAGCCTCGGCACGACTGAACCGGACGGAAGCCACGGGCCGGTACCGCGCACGACCGCGGTGCCGGCCCGCCGTTCTAGGCGGGTGACCGGACGGAATCGCCGAGTTTCGGCGAATCGCGGCCATGATTCCGGCGAGGCGCTCAGCGCCGCCTGGGTCGGCGGCGTCTCCGACCAGGCGCCCCCCTGGCCCCCTCGCTGTCACCGCCCTCGCATGCCGAAAAGCCCGTAGCCGCTCTCCGCGTGCGGGCGGCGGCCACGGTCCCCCGGTCTCGGCTACGTCGTAACCTTCGGTCTGCTCCATGCAGGTGCCCGCTCTACCCACATCCCGTTCAGCACACCCCAACCCTCACGGTCGGTATCCGGCGGGGCACTGGCACGGAGGGCCGCCCAAGGCGGCGAACGCGTCAAGCCGATCACAGACTGCGTGGATCATTTCCCGATGCGCCGCCGCATTCGGCGTGCCGCCGAGCAACTCGCACCACGATCCCGCCGCTTGCAGGGCGAAAGCCCGTCTCTGGAATCCTACGTTCGACCTGCACCAGCTCAACCCTATCGACTGGATGTTCTGAGGAGTCGGGTATCCAGGGATCTCGCATCGCGCGGGCTGCATCGCCAACGCATTGCCAATCCCACAGCTATCGAATTGCGAGGAAACGACCCCGGCCGACAGCGGCCCTGCCGGTGCTTCCTGACCGTGCGTCCGCACCGTGGAAGCCAAACCCAACCCACCGCAACCGTCAACGTCAACAACGTGTGTCTCATAACGCACCTCCTCAAGTGACACTCCCGACCCGCAACCTCCCACGCTCACCCCAAGACACCGATCGACAGGCGCGTGCCGTCTAGTAGCAGACGTCGATCTTCACGCAGATCTCCAGGAACTTGATGCCCACGCACCTCGAGATGATGGTCTTGCACTTTCGTCCCGCAGCGACTTTTGTTGGCGACAACTGTAAATTTCCCATTCGTGACAACCGAAAACTGCACACCTTGGTGGTTGCTGGGCTCGGCCCCGCGTTCCAAGCTGTTGACGTCGTCAACAGGGAAGGAGCGGGGCTCGGATGCACGGATGGGAGACGAGGATGTTGCTGAAGCACTACCTGGACCGGGGCGTCTCGAAGGCCGAGTTGTCGAGGCGCTTCGGGGTGAGTCGCCGGACGATCCACGAGTGGGTCGTGACGGGGCAGCTGGACCGGGACCTGTCGACGGGTGGCTCGCGCTACTCGCCGCGGCCGCCGGTGCCCCACAAGCTGGATCCCTACGCGGGGATCATCGATTCGCGCCTCGAGGAGTTCCCCGGGCTGTCGGCGCAGCGGCTGTTTGACGAGGTTCGCGCGGCGGGCTACGCCGGCAGCTACGGCCGCGTGCGGGATTACGTCCGGGCGGTTCGTCCCCGGGAGGCGCCCGAGCCGGTGGTGCGGTTCGAGACGCCGGCGGGGCGTCAGGGCCAGGTTGACTTCGCGACGTTCACCCTGCCGTGGGGCCGTCGGTACGCCCTGGTGGTGGTGCTGAGCCACTCCCGGCTGCTGTGGCTGCGCTTCTACCGCCGACAGACGATGGCGGTGTTGACCGGCGGGCTGGAGACGGCTTTCGAGCGGTTCGGCGGTGTCCCGAAGGAGCTGTTGTTCGACCAGATGCGCGCGGTCGTGCTCTCGGACCGGCGGGTGGGCGGCGGCGAGCTCGTGTTGAATGCGGAGTTCCTGCGGTTTGCGGCGCACTGGGGGTTCTGCCCGCGGGCCTGCCGGCCGTATCGGCCCCGGACGAAGGGCAAGGTGGAGCGGCCGATCCGCTACATCCGGGAGAGCTTCTTCTACGGACGTGCGTTCGCGAACGACGAGGACCTGAACGAGCAGGCGTCGGGCTGGGCGGAGGGCACGGCCAACGTCCGCCGCCACGGCACGACGGGCGAGCGCCCCGTGGACCGCTTCGAGCGGGACGAGCGCGAGCCCAGGTCATTGCTCATTTGGCCGAAGGTGCGTCCATGCGCGCCACGGCGAGGCTGTGTGGCGTGTCGAGGGCGGCGGTCAGCGCTCTGCTCGTCGACGCGGGTGTGGCGTGCATGGACTACCACAACCGAGTGGTTCGCAACCTCGACGTCAGCCACGTCGAGGCCGACGAGATCTGGTCGTTCACGTACTGCAAGGAGCGGATGTCGGGGCAGACCCGGCGCGTCTACGACTGGCACGGAGACATCTGGACGTGGATGGCGATGGACTCCGACTCGAAGCTGATTATCAGCTGGCTGAACGGTAACCGTTCGCCGCAGTGCGCCACGATGCTGATGCGGGACCTCAGGAGGCGGGTCACTGGGCGAATTCAGCTCTCGACGGACGGGCTCCAGTGGTACACCGAGGCGGTCGAGGAGGTGTTCGGCTCGGACATCGACTACGCCCAGGTCGTGAAGACGTATCGCGGTGGAGCGTGGAGCGATCCCGAAGGCAGCGAGCATCGGCGGTACTCTCCACCGCACGCCCAGTCCATCGTGAGGACTCGGATCGCCGGGGATCCGGACATGCGGCGTGCGTCGACGTCGTTCATCGAGCGGCAGAACCTGAATCTGCGGATGAACGTGCGCCGGTTCACGAGGCTGTCGAACGGGTTCTCGAAGAAGGCCATGAACCACGCAGCTCATGTGGGGCTGTACACGACCTGGCACAACTTCTGCCGGATCCACAGCTCGCTGAGGGTGACGCCGGCGATGGAGCTGGGGCTGGCCGGAGAGGTCCGCGATGCCGAATGGATCGCCGACCTCGTCGAGGTAGTCACGCCTCCGCCAGGTCCGCGCGGCCCGTACCGACAGCGTAGAACCGGTCCAGATCGAGAGGCGTCTTTTCCAATGTGAAATGAGCCTGAAGGGGGGAGTTGATTCCAACGTGAAATGAGCCTGAAGGGGGCCGGGGTCGCGGATCATCGGAGGATGATCGTGAGACTCGACACCCAGCGCCTGCAGACCCTGGACCAGGTTGAGGAGTTCCTCGCCGGCAGCCGACCGCTCGACCTGCGGCCGCGGACCCGGACCGAGGCCTACGCGTTCGTGGCCGAGACCCTGGAACGGTTCGACTACCCCGGCCGGGGGAAGGCCGACAGGGGCGTGATCCGCCGATTCCTGGTCAAGGTGACCGGTCTCTCGCGAGCGCAGGTCACCCGCCTGCTGCGCCAGCACCGGACCACAGGCGCCATCACCGACAGCCGCCGACCGCCGCACCCGTTCCCGCGCCGCTACACCAAGGCCGACATCGGGCTGCTCGCCGAGGTCGACGCCCTCCACGGCACCCTCTCCGGTCCCGCCACCCGCCAGCTCTGCGTCCGGGCTCGGCGTCAGTTCGGCGATCAGCGCTTCGAGCGCCTCGCCGCCATCTCCAACGGGCACCTCTACAATCTGCGCCACTCGACCACCTATCAGCGCCGCCGCGGGGCGACGCCCGCGCCGACCCGCCCCGTGCGCATCGCCATCGGCGAGCGCCGCCGGCCCCAGCCCGCCGGACTACCCGGCTACCTGCGGGTGGATTCCGTCCACCAGGGCGACCTCGACGGCATCAAGGGCCTCTACCACCTCAACCTCGTCGACGAGGTCACCCAGTTCCAGTTCGTCGGCTCGGTCGAACGCATTGAGGCGCCCTGCCTCGCCCCCGTCCTCGAAGGCCTGCTCGGGGCGTTCCCCTTCATCGTCCGCGGGTTCCACGCCGACAACGGTACCGAGTTCATCAACCGCAAGGTCGCCGCCCTGCTGCAGGCCCTTCACATCGACGAGTTCACCAAGTCCCGCCCCCGCCGCAGCAACGACAACGCCCTCGTCGAGACCAAGAACGGCTCGGTCATCCGCAAGCACCTCGGCTACGACCACATCCCCGGCCGGTACGCGGAACGCGTCAACGCCTTCACCCAGCACGTCCTCTCCCCCTACCTGAACTTCCACCGCCCCTGCCTCTTCCCCGTCGAAGCCGTCGACGCCAAGGGCCGCGTCCGCAAACGCTACCCCCACGCCAACGTCATGACCCCCTACGAGAAGCTCAAGTCGCTGCCCGACGCCGCCGCCTGCCTCAAGCCGGGAACCTCCTTCGACCAGCTCGACGCCGTCGCCGCCGAGATGAGCGACAACGACGCGGCCCGCGCCCTCAACCAGGCCCGCGACCGCCTGTTCGCCTCCATCGACCCCGCCGCCTGAAACCCTCGCGCGGAGCGGCGGGTCGCGGCGGCGCCGCGGGCCGGGCTCGACGCCGGCGACCCCGGCGACCCCGCGGCCGGGTTCGCCCGCCGGCCCCGCCGGGCCGCGCTGCCCCGCGCCCGCCCCCCCGCGGCCGTGCTCCCGGTCCGCTGTCGCCCCGAGCTCGTCCGTTACGTAACGGTGCACAGTAGGCTTGCGGCGCTGACGAACGCGCAGCGGCGGGCGCGTTGCCGGGAGCGGCGGCCGGCCGGCGAGTTCCGGATCCGGTACCGCCGGCCGGCGGTACCGGCCCAGAGCAGTGGGACGACGCGGTGCAGACGCTCCCGGGGCCGCAGGACCCGCACCGGGAGTGGCGGGGACGCGTTGCCGGAATCCCTCGCCGGGTCCGCGACCGCGGCGTTGCCCGAGCAGATCCGCGATCTGGACCTTGTCGGTGCTGGAGGCCGTCGAGCTGCCCAGGGGCTTCGGGCGTGACGGCCAGACCACCGGCGACGGCTTCCCCTCGGCGGCCACGAAGCGGAGCCGGACGCCGGCATCCGGAGGCCGTTGAGGACCGTCGGGTCGTGCGCCCCGGCTCGCACCCGCCCCCGGACGCACTGCAGCTTGGAAAATCGGTGCCGCGTAGCTGCGGGGACGGCCGGCGTGTCAACGCGCTGGCGCGCGTCCTCCGCTACGCTACGGCCCTGCGGGTGACACACCGGCCGCCCCCGCGCTCAGACAGCAGTTGTGGGCCTTGCGGCCCGGCCTGGACGGGAACGTCCCGGCCGTCCACGACGTCTCCCGGGACACGGCGAACCGCCGACGGCCAGAGCGCGCGAAGCACGACCCTCGACACCGACGCCATCGCGAACGCCGACAGGGACTCACGCGCCGGTGACGCCCTCGACGTGCGCCCCGGCCGCTGCCGCACCCGCCGCCCTTCGGCCGGCGTGATGGTCAGGCAGGGCGGACCGCCGGAACGCGGCGCGGGGCCTTCAGGCTCATTTCACGTTGGAATCAACGGCCCCCTTCAGACTCACCTCATACATGGGCCCGTCTTCCCCGTCACCGCCGTCGACGCCAAGGCCGCCGTCGGCGGCGGGGTTCGACGCCACTCCCGCCCCCGCGGCAAACGCCGACACGGGACCCTCGTGCCGGTGACGTGCCCTCCGGCTCTACCGCTGCCGCTGCACGCCGCCCTTCGGCCGGCGTGCTCGTCAGGCGGATCGGACCGCCGGAGACGCGAGGCCCGTGGCCGGCGCATCAACGCCGCGTGCAGGGGAACCTGACACCGGCGCGGAGAACGCGCGGGCGCAACGGCCGACCCCTTCAAGCCCCCCAACCCACATGACGGGCCCCAACCGCGCGGGGTCCGCAACCGGTCGTCACCGACATGGCAGATAATGTTCCGTAGCGTGCGCTGGCTCACCGCAGCCCGCGCCAGGACCCCTGTCTCGGTCCGCTGATTCGGCCGCCGTCACCTCGGCTCACGTGCCGCCGCTTCAGGCTCATTTCAGGATTGGAAAGAACTTTCCTGCGAGCCTCTTGCGAAACTCCTGAGGCTTGCGGCTTGGCGTAGACGTCAATACTCCTGGCGAACACCCACATGCCTTGGACTCGGCGACGGGGTCTCGGCTCTGGGAAGCCGGCGGCTCGCCGAGAGGTGGAATAGGGCGGTCTCGACGTGCCCGACCGAGCGCCGGGACACGGTGGGTGAACGACGCCCGGCGGGCACCGTCGAGCGTTGCCGGCGGTGCGCCGGCTATGACACCAGGCGTACGAGCTGGTCGGCGGTGAGCGCGAGCACGCCGAACATGCAGTGGCACATCACCTTGGCGGCGCCACGGACCCGGACATGGCGACCGCCGAACTCGTCCTTGAGGCGGCCATTGACGCGCTCACCCGCCGTACGCTCCTTGTAGCGCACCTGCTCGGCCATCTGGAAGCCGAGATTCTTCAGGCGCCGGGCTTCGGTTCGCAGTTCCTCGGCCAGCGCTTTGCCGCGGCGAGGGTTGGTGTCAATCAACGGGACGTGGCCGAGTGAGCGGCTGTGCTGCCGGATCGGCTCCGCGTCGTAGGCGGCGTCCATCAGGTCATACAGATTGGTCGTCCGCTCGGCCGACACCGTCGCCAGCGGAATGGCGGCCTGGCTGTCGTGCAGGGAGGCGGACGTCAGGAGGCAACTGATGGGAATCTGGCCGTCGGCCACGTCGAGGTGCAGCTTGTAGCCGACCCAGGTGTCCTTGTAGCCCTTGCTGTTTTTCTTCGTGCCCACATCACAGTCGGTTGGAAGGTCGTCGAGCATCGCCGGCAGGGTCATGGCCGCCTGCCGTTCGAGGCGGGTGAGGACCTTCGGGCGTTCCTCACCCTTCTTCGGCCGTCCCCGCTTGCGCTTGGGCGGCGGGGGCGTCTCTTCCTTCGCGGCCGGCTTCTCGCGAGCTTCGATGGCCGTCGAGTCGCGGGAGAGGTGACCCACCAGTCGGTCTCGGTGGGTGTTCCCGATCAACGCTTCGTGCACGCGCTGGGGCAACTGCGTGTCCGAGAACTCGGCGAAGGCGCGCGAGAAGACCGATTCGCTCGGCACCTCACTCCGTCGCTCCCAGCCGCAGATGCGCCGCAGCACCACGTCGGTGTCCAAGCGGTCCAGCAGCACGCGCGTCGTCGGCATGTCGTAGACCGCCTTGGCCACGAAGGCCCGCGCCATCGCCGCGCGGCCCTTGGGCGGACGTCCCGGCACTCGGCCGCGCAGCGGAATCATCTGCTCGATACGGATGACCTCCAGGGTCTGCACCAACTGCTGTTGCTTCTCGGTCAGCGGACCCAACACGCACTCCAACTGCGGAAACAGGGCATGCTGGATCGACTGCCAGTAGGGGGCGAAGGCGACGCGCAGGCGATTCATTGCTGGTTGACCGTCCCTTCCAATTACTGTATGGTAACAGCCAATACGGACGTCAAGCAACGAATCGATGGCCTACGACGCGGCGATGCGCCGGTACGAGCGGCAGTACGATGCACTCAAGGCGGAACTGCAAACGCTCGGATTCATCGGCCAGGGCTCCGTCTCCACCCGCCGGATAACGTGTGGGAGGCCCGCCTGTCGCTGCCACATCGACCCGGAGGCGCGTCACGGCCCCTACCACTACTGGACACGCAAAGCGTACGGAAAGACCGTCGGCTTGAAGCTCACCGAAGACGAACTCGGTATCTACCGGGAGTGGATCGAGAACAATCGTGAACTGGAACGGCTCGTGAAGGAAATGCGCCGCGTCTCTTCGCAGGTGCTTGCCCTCATCACAGGCAGACAGGCTCCATGAACCCCCGCGTCTCCGGCTCCCCGGCGCCGGTGGCGGTCACCGCCATCCTGCGAACGCTGCGTCCCGTCCACTGACCCTCACTCACCCGTCGCCCCAGGCAGAAACTCGGCCGAACACCCTTTTCGCAAGAGGCTCCTGTAACCGATCGGCTCCTCGCTGCTCTTCACTAGTAGAGGAGGTGGATCATGAGACATCGTCGAATCGGGCGTGTGGGCGCGGCGGCGGCCATCCTGGCGCTGGTGCTGGCGGCACCCTCGCCGGACTGGGTCGAGGCCGAGGCCCAGTACGACGAGGCGTACTGCCGCACGGACTACACGCTGGAGAACGATCGTCGCCGAGTGACGGGGATCGTCGAGACCGAGTGCCACTACGAGTGCTTCCGGTTCAACCATTGGGAGTGGTGCCACGACCCGCCGTACGGAAATTGGGGCGTGTCGTCCAAGTACGGCCCCCGCATCGACGGCTTCCAGTTCACCGGCTGGTATCCCTCCGACGGCTGGCTCCAGTGGAACTCCTGCACGACCTTGTTCAACCAGGACGAGCACTTCAACGACGGCAACGGACGCCAGAGGTCTGATGGCACGTACGAGGTCGGGACGAGATCCACCTGGTACCGGACGGGCTACCGCCACCGCAACAACTGCCGGAAGATCACCCCGGAGGTGCACACCGAGAGGGACGTCGAGATGCGCCTCTACGAGCTCGATCCCTACAGCTTCGACGACCACGTCACTGATCTGGAGTACGGCTCGATCGACACCGGGATCACCTGCTCGTCCTCGTGGGACTGCAGCGGTACCTCGCCCTGGCACTCGGACTCCTCGAACGACGGTACCGGCGTGTCGGCCGACGTTCGGCTGCAGATCCAGACATCCTTCGAATGGTAGCGAGCCGCGGCGCGGTACGCACCGAGGACGCGCAGAGAGGAGCAGACCGATGAAGAGAACTGTGGTGGTCGTCGTCGCGCTCGCGCTGTTCTGCAGCGCGGTGGTCATGACCCAGGGCCGGAAGATCGCCGGCGTCGTCGTGTCCGCGAGCACGAGCCAGCCCGTCGCGGGCGCCGAGGTCAGGTACGCGGAGGACGGCGAGACGCTGGAGACCACGAGAACGGACGACAAGGGGAACTTCGAGATCTCCAACGCCAGCGGAGGCATCGTGACGGTTACGGCGGATCGGTATGCCACGACCAAGCGGTCGTGGCCGCCTCGGGAGGGCGTCACGCTGCGGTTCGAGCTGACCCCACCGGCTACGGCCTCGGGCACGCTGGTGGACCTGGTGACCGGCCGCGGAGTTCCGGGTCATGTGGAGCTTCTGGTCCATCACCCACTCAACTCCGTCTCCAGCGGATCGCAGACCCGCGGCGGTGCATTCCGGTTCAACGACCTGCCCGCCGGCCCGGCCGTAATCTTCGCGCACGCCGACGGGTTCGCGCCGTACTTCAGCTCGCTGACGATCGAGGCCGGCAAGCACCACGACACACGGCTCGGGCTGCTGCTGGAGGCCGCGGCCTCCGGCAAGGTCGTCGATCGCAACGGCACGGCGGTGTACGGCGCGCGTGTGCACGCGAGGTACGACCGGACCGTGCCCGGCCGCGGGGTCCTTGCCGGCCTGGTGAGCGGTGATGTGACGTCCAACCCGGACGGGTCGTTCCGAGTCGGCGGCCTGCTGCCGGATACCACCGTGGAGCTTCTGGCGGAGTACGGCGGGCAGCTGTCCGAACCTGTCGCCGTTCGCGCGGGCCCCGGCATGCAGCAGACGGGCGTCGAGCTCCGACTGCCGTAGGACCGCAGTGATGCAACGTCACATGCGAGGAGGGCTTGCCGTCGCTGCTCTGGTGGCGACGGCAAGCTGCGCCACTGTCGGAGTGAATGGTACGACGCAGTCCGTACGGGTAGTCTCGACGCCGCCAGGCGCTGAGGTATACCTCGACGGGCGATCAGCGGGCAAGACGCCGACCGAGCTCACGGTGAGCAGGCGCAACCGAGCCCCCGAGATTCGCATCGAGAAGAGCGGCTTCCGCGCACATGCTCGGGTGATGCAGCGCCAGGAGAGCTGGTGGATCCTGGGCAATGCCGGCTTCGCGGCCATCCTGGTCCCTGCCGTCGGCTGGTCGCTGCTGGAGGGCGATACGGGGCCGCACACCTTCGCGCAGACCGCCATCCCGTGGGCTGTGGCTGCGTTGCCGGTGATCACGGACTTCCTGACCGGCGCCGCGTTCAAGTTCACACCGCGGATCGATGCAGTACTGGAGCCGGTCGAGTCGCGAACGCTGGAGGTGCCCGACGGCCTGCGGGCGGAGCTGAGTCGTTCACTCCGCCCGCGGCCGGACCCGCCAACTATGCGCTCGACCGGTCGGCCCTCGGGCCTTCTGTGCAGATGGGAGTCGAGATGTCATACAGGACGGTAGCGCTCGCGGCGGTGCTCTTGTGTGGAGGCGTCAGCGACGCGGCAGCGCAAGGGTTCGCGGAGGTTCGACGTCTTCATGGGCGGTGGTGTCTGGCGCGCCGACTCCTCCCACGCCAGTGTCCATATAGGTGGAGGCGTCTGGGTCGCACCGCATTGGAGAGTCGGCGGCTGGTACGACGGCTACCTGGGTCTGCTGTCTATACATCTCAGGGCCCCGCTCGACGATGGCGTGGACCTGCTCGTGGGTACCACTCCCATCTGGCTGTCGCCGGGGAACAGCTTCATCCTGCCGGCCGCGGAGATTTTCGTGTCGGGGAGGATCGTGCCGCGCATACGGATAGAGGCCGGCACGCGGTTTACCCTCCTCGCGCCCGATGGAGGGTTCTACTACTGGATGGGCAGGGCGGTCTACTCCTTCGACTGATCCGCCCGGCCGTAGTGAACAGGAGGAGTCGATGCCCAACGGAGATCGGTACGTCACGAGGCGCGAGTTCGACGCGACGATCGGCGAGCTTGAGGGTCGCATCACGAACTGCACGCTGGGGACCGGGATCGGCATTGCCGGCGGAGCCGCGGCGTTGGCGTTCCTCCTGGTCCGGATCGTGGGAGTTGTTGCAGTGTTGGCGGTGCTGGTGGAGCCGGCAGCTGCGCAGGGTCGGAAGACGCAGGCGGTGACGGGGATCAGCCTGGCGTCGCTCGGCGTCTACGCCGCCGCCATGGACCGAGACTGCGATGCCCACCTGCAGACCACGTTGCTGGCCGGGCGGTGCGAGTGGCGGACCGCGAGGGGATCGCTGGACGGCCTTCCGCCCGAGCTGCCCAGGGATCAGCTGGCCGCCGGCCTGACCGTCGCGGCAATCGGCGGTCTGATGGTGGGCGGAGCCTGGGAGCCCTCGAAGGCCGTCGACAGCATCTTCACCGCCGGCGCCGGATTCCTGCTGCTGGCCACCTCCTGGGACGCGACCTGGGTGCGGGACACCGTACATGTAGATGCCGGAGATGGTCGGCGGCTGACGACGTGCCCGGACCCGCGCCACTGGTCCTACAGCTGGATGGTCAGGCGCCGAACCCGACAGGTGCCACGAGCCCTCGACGACGTAGTCCTGATCGTCGACAGGGACTCACGGCCACGCGCCGGTGCCGCACCACGCCGCCCTTCGGCCGGCGTGGTGGTTGTCAGGCGGGCCGGCCCGCTGCAACGCGGCACCGGTGGCCGCCGACGGGCAACGGTTGACACCGAGCTGCCGGACGGACCGGTACCGCTGGGAATCGCCGCCGGCGCCCGCCCCCGCGGCCGTGCTCCCGGTCCACGGCGGCCCCGGGCCCGCCGACGCTCGACGTCGCGAACGTCAGGGGCCGAGCCGCCTGTCACGGGTCCGTTACGTAACGGTGTGGAGTGGCCGTGGCGTTGACGAACGCGGAGCGGCAGGCGCGTTATCGGGAGCGGCGGCAGACCGGCGAGTCCCGGATCCGGTACCGCCGGCCGGTGGACCGGAGGTCGCGGCCACAGCAGTGGGACGACGCGGTGGGGACGCTCCTGGCGCTGCAGGACCAGTACCGGGAGTGGCGAGACGCGCTGCCGGCATCCCTCGCCGGCTCCGCGACCGCTGAGTTGCTCGAGCAGGTCTGCGATCTGGACCTGTCGGAACTGGAGACCGTGGAGCTGCCCAGGGGCTTCGGACGTGACGGCTAGACCGCCGGCGACAGCTTCCGGTTGGCGGCCACGAAGGGAGCCGGGCGTCGGCGTCCGGAGGCCCGTTGATGCCTGCGGGGTCGCGCTCCCCGGTCGAACTCGCCCCGGGGACGCCCGGCTGGCTTGTCGGGAGGTCGGGGGCGCATAGCTGCGGGACGGACGGCGTGTCAACGCGCTTGCGCGCGTCCTCCGCGATGCTACGGCCCTGTGGGTGACACGCCGTCCGCCCCGCGGCTCAGATGGCAGTTATGGGCCTTGCGGCCCGGCCTGGACGGGGCGTCCCGGCCGTCCACGACGCTCACGGGACGCGGCGGACCGCCGGATTCGGGGCGCCGGACCGGAACCGCCGTCTCGGGGTTGCAGCCGTCGGCGCGGCCGACCGCTCCCGGCGGAACCGTCTATATGCGCCGTTTCTTCGGGGGTCAGTTTTCAGTGTCGCGGGGGGGAAACTTGACAGGAGCACGTACGGATCCGCCCGAGACGTCCTCCCCTGAAGTGTGCAGTTTTCAGTTGTCAGAAGAGCCTCTTGCGAAACTCCTGAGGCTTGCGGCTTGGCGTAGACGCTAATACTCCTGGCGAACACCCACATGCCCCTGGGATCGGCGACTGGATCTCGACTCTGGGAAGCCGGCGGCTCGCCGAGAGGTGGAATAGGGCGGTCTCGACGTGCCCGACCGAGCGCCGGGACAACGGTGGGTGAACGACGCCCGGCGGGCACCGTGGAGCGTTGCCGGCGGTGCGCCGGCTATGACACCAGGCGTACGAGCTGGTCGGCGGTGAGCGCGAGCACGCCGAACATGCAGTGGCACATCACCTTCGCGGCGCCACGGACCCGGACATGGCGACCGCCGAACTCGTCCTTGAGGCGGCCATTGACCCGCTCACCCGCCGTACGCTCGTTGTAGCGAACCTGCTCGGCAATCTGGAAGCCGAGGTTCTTCAGGCGCCGGGCTTCGGTTCGCAGTTCCTCCGCCAGCGCTTTGTCGCGGCGGGGGTTGGTGTCAATCAACGGGACGTGGCCGAGTGAGCGGCTGTGCTGCCGGATCGGCTCCGCGTCGTAGGCGGCGTCCATCAGGTCATACAGATTGGTCGTCCGCTCGGCCGACACCGTCGCCAGCGGAATGGCGGCCTGGCTGTCGTGCAGGGAGGCGGACGTCAGGAGGCAACTGATGGGAATCTGGCCGTCGGCCACGTCGAGGTGCAGCTTGTAGCCGACCCAGGTGTCCTTGTAGCCCTTGCTGTCTTTCTTCGTGCCCACATCACAGTCGGTTGGAAGGTCGTCGAGCATCGCCGGCAGGGTCATGGCCGCCTGCCGTTCGAGGCGGGTGAGGACCTTCGGGCGTTCCTCACCCTTCTTCGGCCGTCCCCGCTTGCGCTTGGGCGGCGGGGGCGTCTCTTCCTTCGCGGCCGGCTTCTCGCGAGCTTCGATGGCCGTCGAGTCGCGGGAGAGGTGACCCACCAGTCGGTCTCGGTGGGTGTTCCCGATCAACGCTTCGTGCACGCGCTGGGGCAACTGCGTGTCCGAGAACTCGGCGAAGGCGCGCGAGAAGACCGATTCGCTCGGCACCTCACTCCGTCGCTCCCAGCCGCAGATGCGCCGCAGCACCACATCGGTGTCCAAGCGGTCCAGCAGCACGCGCGTCGTCGGCATGTCGTAGACCGCCTTGGCCACGAAGGCCCGCGCCATCGCCGCGCGGTCCTTGGGCGGACGTCCCGGCACTCGGCCGCGCAGCGGAATCATCTGCTCGATACGGATGACCTCCAGGGTCTGCACCAACTGCTGTTGCTTCTCGGTCAGCGGACCCAACACGCACTCCAACTGCGGAAACAGGGCATGCTGGATCGACTGCCAGTAGGGGGCGAAGGCGACGCGCAGGCGATTCATTGCTGGTTGACCGTCCCTTTCACCTACTGTATGATAACCGGCAATGCGGACGTCAAGCAATGAATCGATGGCCTACGACGTGGCCGTGCGCCGGTACGAGCGGCAATACGATGCACTCAAGGCGGAACTGCAAACGCTCGGATTCATCGGCCAGGGCTCCGTCTCCACCCGCCGAATGACGTGTGGGAGGCCCGCCTGTCGCTGCCACATCGACCCGGAGGCGCGTCACGGCCCCTACCACTACTGGACACGCAAAGCGCACGGAAAGACCGTCGGCTTGAAGCTCACCGAAGAAGAACTCGGTATCTACCGGGAGTGGATCGAGAACAATCGTGAACTGGAACGGCTCGTGAAGGAAATGCGCCGCGTCTCTTCGCAGGTGCTTGCCCTCATCACAGGCAGACAGGCTCCATGAACCCCTGCGTCTCCGGCTCCCCGGCGCCGGTGGCGGTCACCGCCATCCTGCGAACGCTGCTTCCAGTCCACTGACCCTCACGCACCCGTCGCCCCAGGCAGAAACTCGGCCGAACACCCTTTTTGCAAGAGGCTCAGAAGTGGGAAGTTTTCGGTTGTCATTGACAGCCGGGCGATGAGTCGGCCGCGGGCCGTCGCCATACCGTGCTCGCTCAGCTCGCCCGCGTCGCAGCGGTCGCGCAGGTCGAGGCCGGCCTGCAGGGTCGCCTGGACCTCGCCGGCCCAAGCACTGTCGGGATGATCCTCCCGGAGCTCCTTGCACCGTCGGAGAAGGTGCGACAGACACGACTGGTGCTTGGCGTCGCGGAAGCAGCGATACGGTGCCCACCCGTCGCGCACGAGCACGCCGGCGTAGTCGGTCCCGAGCACGGTGACGGCATCGGCGAACCCGCGGCCGGGGCAGATGGCGTAGACCGTCGTGTCCGTAGTCACGAACGCCCAGAGCCAGTGGCGGCGGGCGCCGACGCGCCAGCCGGTTTCGTCGGGCGTGACCACGGGCGAGTTGCGCACTTGCTCGCACAACTCGGCGTAGGCCGGCCCGGCGTCGCGGGCGGTGCGGTGCAGCAGGTGGGCCAAACCGCCCGGCGTCACCTGCAGGTTGAAGTGCCTCCGCAGCAGGTCGGCGACCTTCGCCAACGGCACCCCCATCTCCGTGTGCAACTGGACGACCAGCGCGACGACGCCGGGGCCGAGCTGCGCCGCGGCGGCGCCCAGCGCGTCGGAGGTCTGCAAGGCGTGGCGACCCTGCACGCGGCGCCGACACTGCGAGCAGTGCCCGACCTGAATGTCGAACTGGCGCACGAGGGGGGGCGCACCTCGGGCAAGTCCTCCTGATACTGCGACGCGGTGCCGGTCACTTCAACCGCGCCGCCGCAGTCTGGGCAGGCCGCGGGGACAGGTGCTGCGTGGGTTTCGTCGACCCGAGGCGGGCGGGAACGGCATCCGTGCCGGCCGTACTTCGCGCCGGACCGCCGACCGGGTCGCTTCCCGTCGCCCTGCGGTCGGTCCTTGGCGAACGGCGCCGCCTGTCGACGGCCGGCTCGCCGCACGGACTCCAACTGTTGTTTCAGGTGGTCCGTCTCGCGCTCCAACCGGTCCGTCTCGCGCTCCAACCGGTCGTTCTCACGCTCCAACCGGTTGTTCTCGCGCTTCAGGCGGTCATTCTCGCGCTCAAGTTCCGTGATGCGCGCGTCGCGAGAATCGCGCTCTGGCTGGGCCGCGTTCGAGCCGCCGCGTCTGCCCTTCTCCCGAGCCATGCCTCGGGTATCGGCACGAGCGTCCCGGATCTGCACAGCACTTCGCGAATTTTCTCACCCAGACCCGCTAACCAAAGACCCCAACTCTAACTAAGGGCAATAGACCCATCTGACTGTGGGGTTTTTCGGGTCCAAGCAGTGCTCCTTGACATGCGCCATTGCTTCCTTGAGGTGAGCGCTCTCTACCCACTCGGAGAGGCCGGCATACGCGTGGAAGGCCGCCAAGGCGCCCGCGTAGTATCCGACGCGCCTGACGCGTTCACCGTCACGTTCCCAGTGCGTGGGATCATCGTCAACGAGACGCTCTTTGAACTTCGGTCGCATCCTCTCCTTCAACTCGTGGAGCGCGTCGGGCCGAATCAGCAAGTCTGATTGCTGACCCCCGTGAAACGAATGCACTCCATGGATGAACGACGCCTCACATTGAACGAGGGCCGTTTCCACCGGGTCGGCTGCGTCGCTTACGTTCGCTGTCATTGGCTCCTCCTGGAAGACAGAGTTCTCGCGGGCCGGCGCTGTGTGTCGACAGTGAACCGACTTGGCCAGCCTACAGGAATAAAACGTCGCGAATCACCGAACCGAACATGTCGGTTCAAAGGCGGCGCAACGCGTCGGCAAAGGTCTGGGCGCTTGCAGGACGTGCTGACACGGTAGCCGTCAGGATCGAGGCTACGAAGGAGTACGCACGCCGTCTTGTCACCTCGGTACCGGCGGAGAGCGGCTGGAGAATCCGCTGACGGCGAATCCGGTCCGCCAGCTCCTCCACGCTGTGGCCGGCGAAGGGCCGCGAACCGGTGAGCATCTCGAAGAGCACCACGCACAGCGCCCAGACGTCGTCCCCGCCGCCGGCCGGGGCTCCGCGCAGCACCTCTGGCGACAGGTATGGCAGGGTGCCGCCGGCCGCCGGCCGATCACCCTCGTCCGCGGGACGGGTCAGACCGAAATCGAGCAGCTTCACCGCCCCGTTCGACGCGAATCCAATGTTGCTCGGCTTCACGTCGCCGTGCACGTATCCGGCGTGGTGCAGTGCTGTGAGCGCCTCCGCCACGGTGGTGGCGACGCCCACCGCCTGCACGGTGGGCACGGGCCCTTGCTCGAGCCGGGTCACGAGCGTGCCGCCGGCCAGGTACTCCACGACGAGCAGTGGGCGGCCGCGCCAGGTCTCGACGCCGTGAATCTGGGCGATTGCCGGATGCGCCATCGCGGCCATGGCGCGGCCCTCCTGCCGCAGCCGCACCAATCCCTCGACGGCCGCGGAAGGCAGCGTCTTGACGGCGACGTGGCGATGGAGAGCGGTGTCCTGCGCAAGATAGACGACGCCCATCCCGCCAGCCCCCAGGCGGCGCTCCAGGCGGAACTTGCCGGCCAGCACCGAGGGAGCCAGGGCCGGGGCGTAGTCGGCGCCGCAACCGCACGCGGCCCCCTGCCGACCGCTCCCTTCCCCCGGTTCCCCCGCCGCCACGACTCCGCACACCGGACATTCTCGCGCGGGGGGGGCGTCCAGTTCGGATCGGGCGGGCAGCGCCGATCGCAAGCGGGCCACCGCGAGACCCGCGGTCACCCCCAGGGTACGGAGGAACTCGAGCGCGATGGGATTCAACCGTCGATCGTCGAGCCGCCGGCCGACCACCAGGACGCCGTCGAGCTCGGTTCCGGGACCGGGGACCGGAGCCACGGCTGCCGCCTCCGCAGCGACGAGCCACCCTGCGTCGGAGGCCGGCAACAGACGAAAGACGGCCGCCGGGTCGTCGGGATCGACGAGGACTGGCTCGCGGGACGACTCCAGCACGAACGCGACCGCCGAGGTGCGGGGCAGGGGCGGCGCGGCGGCCGGCGGGGCCGTGCCGAGGCCGGTGTAGACGTTCGGGCGGCTTCGTCAAGGGTCATCAACGTCGCCCGCCGCGCCGCAGCCGCGGCGTATCGTCTCGGCGACTACTTCGGCCACACGCGAAACGGAGGTAGCCTGCATCAGCTCCGATCCCGCTGCACCCAGGAGACGACCGTGGTCCTCGGTCTCCGGGAATACCCAGGCATCCAGACGCACGAGAAGGCGACGACGACAGACCGCCGCCAACGCCGCCGCGCCGAGGGCCGCAACGCTCAGCCGAGCCGCCGAGGTGGCCATGACGGCTTCGACCGTGCGATCGGGCTGCCAGAAGAACGCCCATCCGAGGGCTGCCACCGGTGCGGCTGTCGCCGCAGCAAGCAGGCGCCGCGTGAGCAAGCGCCGGTACGATGCGCGCACCACCGTCCGTATGTCGAGCGCACGCTGGGCAAGCACCGCCCAGGTGATCGAGAACGGCATCGAGAGAAGGAACGTGTACACGACGACGGCGAGGAAGGCCCGGTGGTCATCGCCGAACCGGCGCGCGGCGGGCCAAAGCGTCTCGATGATGATGTCCAGGACGAGTGGGGTGACGCCTATCACGATCCCCCCGATCAGCAGCCTCGCGCGCATCGATTCCTCGCCGTGCGCATCACGTGCACGCCAAGCCACTGCCACCAGGGCCGGCAGGGCGAGAAGCGCGAGCAACATCCAGTAGATGGGGATGTCGGCCCCACGGCTGAGCAACGGCAGCCATTCGAGCACCGGAGGCAGGTTGACGATGCAGAGCCCGGCCCCTATCGTGGCGCTGAGTGGAACCGCAAGGCGCGCCAGGTCATCGAGCCGGGTGCGTCGAGCCGCCCGCGGGAATTCCCGAGCGAACGCCCACAGCAGCGCCGCCAGGAACGCTTCGGGGAGAATCCACCCGATGCCCGTGAACGAGGCCCAGAACGAGGACGCGACCACGAGGAAGACCGCACCCATCAGCCGAGCCCGATGATCGAGACGTCCCCCGATCAGCAGCAGGACCGCACAGAGCAGGAAACTGACGAGCGACAGCGTGCGCGGCACCGCGAACGGTTCGCCCATCGCCCGGTCCCACGACCACGCGGTCGTGACCAGGGCAGCCGCGACATGCAGCGCCGCCACCGCCACCAGCGTTCCGAACGCGAGACGTACGAACGCGGTGCCGACGGGGTCACCGGCGGTGGCGCGAGCGCGGTCCAGACTCCCCGGTCCGGCGCCAGCGAACATCCATGACAGCGCGCGCAGGTTGTCGAGCACCCGGTGCTGGTCGAACCGCGCCGCGCGGCGCGCACGATCCCAGTCCACGCCTTCGCTCGACGCCACCGCCCCCGCCACGTCGAGCAGGACGCGGTCATGAGCCATCTCGCCTCCCGCTGCCGGGCACGTCGTCATCGCCCATCTCGCTGGCAAGGTGTACCAGCGCCCGCTTCAGCGCCATCCGCGCCGCGTCCGGGCTGGCCCTGCCGTCGATGTAGGCGAGTTGCGTGAAGGAATATCCCAGCTCTGCGCGCCCGACGATCAGTCGGCGCTCACGCGGTGAAAGCCGCTTCAGCGCCGACAGATAGCGCGCCCAGGTCTGGTTGTCCATGGCGCGATCGAGTGGAGAAGGCCCGCCGCCCGGCACTTGGGTGTCCCCGTCCAGGCTGTCCACGGCCGGACGCCGCGCGACCCGCCGCAGCTCGTCCCGAATGCGGTTCTCGACGGCCTGCCGGAGGTGCCGGAGGTAGGCCCGAAGCGCACCGTCCCCCTTGGGCTCGAAGACGGTGATCCGGGTGAACGCGTGGAGCAGCGTGTCCTGGACGAGGTCGCTGGTATCGACGACGCCACGCGCCCAACGCGGCAGCCGTCCTCGGGTCCAACGGCGCAGGCGGGGCAGGTACCGCGCGAACAGCTCGTCGATCGCCGACCGATCTCCCCGGACCGCGCGCTCCAGGAGGCGGGCCGATGACGGCGGCTGGCAAGAGTCGAGTTTCGAGCGATCGCTAGCCAACGCTTGTTCGAGGTGGACGACGTCGTTTCAGGCCGCGGCAGGAACCAGCCGTTGGCGGCCGCGTGAGTGGCCGGGGCCGGCGGCGGTTCCTGGCGCCGGCACCAGTGCCCGCCGGGACCCTGACGAGAACACCGACTCCCACCAGCACGGTCGCGAGAACCTCGACACTCATGTTCTCGGCCTACTTTCAAGGGGCCGTCGAGGTGCCGCATTTGCCCCGATCTCAAGCCCGGGGCCCGACGAGCCCGTGGCCGGCCGCAGAGTGCGGGCTGCGGCCACGGGTACCCGCCAAGGCTCAGTACGCGTCGTATCCTTCCGTCAGCTCGATGTAGGTGCCCGCCGGGTCGGTGAGGTAGGCGACCTTCATCTGGATGCTCTCGACCTCGCGGTACTCGACGTCGAACTCGACCCCCTTGGCCTTCAACTGCTCGCAGAACGCCTCGAGATCGTCCACCTCGAAGCCGATGTGGTCGAGCGAGCGCCCCCGCGTGCCGGCCGGCTCGTCGACGCTGCCGGCCCCGAAGCTCATGTTCATGCCGGGCACGTCGGTCGTCGACTCGATGCGGCCGCGGGGCCGGATGCGCAGGCCGAAGACCTCGCTGTACCAGTCGAGCAGCTCCTCGTACTGCGGCGTGAAGAAGTGGATGTGGTAGCCGGCGATGGGGACGTGCAGCGACGGGTCCTCCTGCAGCTCGACCCAGACGCCGTCGGGAGCCATGACGTAGGCGTTGGGCATCCCCTCCGCGCCGATGAACACCGGCCCGGCCTCCCTGCCCGTCTCGCTCCACCGCTGCAGGAACTCGCGGGTGTCGCGCACCTTGAAGCCGAAGTGGTCGAGCACCGAGCCCTGCGTCGGGCCGGTCGGCTCCTGCTCGTTCAGCGCGATGATGAAGTTCGTCAGCCGGATGGTGGTCAGCGGCCCCCTCTCGACGACCTCGCCGCCGAACCACTCGACCCACAGCTTCTTGTGGACCTCGACGTCGCTGACGTTCAGGTGCACGTGGCCGTAAGTGATCCCGGCCTCGTTGGGCACGGCGAGCTGGGCGTGGGCCGGGGCGACGAGAGCCAGCAAGGCGACGACGGTCATCAGCCACTTCATCTCTGCGTTCCTCCTCAACGGCATCGGCCGCCGTCCGCGCGTCATGGTGCGGTCCCACCCCGACGACCGGCGCGACCGGGACCGACCATCGGTGCGCTCACGTGGAATTGTAGTGTATCGTGCTCGGCATGAAGACCAACCCTCGTCGCCACCACGGACTCTCGATCCTGCTGCTGGGGCTCGCGCTGGCCGTCGGCGCCGCGGACCCCGGACAGGCCCAGCCGGCGGCGCAAGCCGGCGGGGACATCCCGCAGTTCCGCGTCGACCCCTTCTGGGCCCGCGAGCTGCCGAACAACTGGATGCTCGGGCAGGTCTCGGGCCTCGACGTCGACGCGGACGACCACGTCTGGGTGCTGCACCGGCCGGGGACCCTCGACGCCCGGCAGCGCGGCGAGGAGGGCATGTGCTGCGTGCCGGCGCCGCCGGTCATCGAGCTCGACCCCGACGGCAACGTCCTCCGCTCGTGGGGCGGGCCCGGCGACGGCTACGAGTGGCCGGCGAGCGAGCACGGCATCCACGTCGACCACCGGGGGCACGTCTGGGTCGGCGGGAACGGGGCCGGCGACGCCCACATCCTCAAGTTCACCAAGGACGGCGAGTTCCTGCTGCAGATCGGCCGCGCCGGCCAGAGCGGGGGCAGCAACGACACCGCGAACCTGGGACGCCCCGCCGCCACGCGGGTGGATCCGGAGACCAACGAGATCTACGTCGCCGACGGCTACGGCAACCGCCGCGTCATCGTGTTCGACGCCGACACCGGCGAGTACCGCCGGCACTGGGGCGCCTACGGCGAGCGCCCCGACGACACCCCGCTGCCCGCCTACGACCCCGACGCCGAGCCCATCCGCCACTACCGCAGCCCCGTGCACGACGTCACCATCGCCCACGACGGGCTCGTCTACGTCGCCGACCGCACGAACAACCGGCTGCAGGTCTTCGACAAGCAGGGCAGTTTCATCAGGGAGGCGTTCGTGCGCCCGGCGACCCTCGGCAGCGGCTCGGTCTCGGCCGTCACCCTCTCCGAGGACACCGAGCAGCGGTGGCTGTACATCCCCGACGGGACGAACAACGTCGTCTGGATTCTCGACCGCGAGACCCTCGAGGTGCGCGACCGCTTCGGCCGCCTCGGCAAGATGGCCGGCCAGTTCTACCGCCTGCACAACCTCGCCGTCGACTCGCGCGGCAACCTCTACACCACCGAGGTCAACGTCGGCCAGCGCGTGCAGAAGTTCGACCGCCTCGGCGAGTGACCCGGACGGACCGCTCTCACCCGCGGATGACGCGGGGCAGCAGCATGTGGTGGCGGGGGCAGAGCGAGTCGGGGTTCTGGTAGGCGGCGGCGGTGAACGCCTGCAGGTAGCGCCGCAGGTCGGCGAGGGCCACGACCTCGTCGACGAAGCCGTGGCGGGCGCAGTAGGCGGGACGTGACGTCTCGTGGTAGCGGTCGACGAGCGCGTTCATGCGGTCGATGACCGGGGCGAGGGAACGCCCCGCCGCGTGCTCCTTGGCGGCGCGCCGGGCGTAGGTGGCGACGGCCGCGGTCTCGCCGTGCATGACCTCGATCTCGGTGGCGGGGGTGCCGAGGGTGAACGCGTTGTGGCGGTTGGCGGTGGGGCCGCCCATGACGTAGTGGGCGGCCGCCGTCCCCTTCCGCAGCACCACCAGCATCATCGGCACGTCGGTCTGCTGGATCGAGTAGATGAGCGCCTGCCCGAGCCCGAGCACCTCGGCCTTCTCGGCCCGCTCGCCGACGTCGATGCCCGACGTGTCCTGGAACCAGACGACGGGCAGGCGGTCGCGGCCGCACAGGGTGACGAACTCGTTCATCTTGACGAGCCCCTGACGGTAGAGCTTGCCCCCCATGCCCGGATAGTCGCCGTAGTCGGGATAGCCCTTCCCCAGGTAGCCCTGCCGGTTGCCGATGCAGCCGACGAGACGCCCGTCGACCTTGCAGACCCCGGTGAACACCTCGGGGCCGTAGTCGGGCCGGAACTCGAGGCGCTCGCTGCCGTCGACGAGGCGGGCCAGGACCTCGTCGAAGTCGTAGACCTCCTTCTGGTTCGACGGCAGCAGGTGATACAGGTCGTCGACGGGGAACGCGGGGGCCTTCGGCGGCGCGGCCCGGAAGAACTCGGGCCCGTAGGCGGGCATCGCCCGCATGTACTCCTTCAACCCGTCGAGGACGCCGGTCTCGTCGTCGTAGACCCGCGTGAAGAACCCTGTGGCGTCGTGGTGGGTCGCGACGTCCCCTGGGGGGCGCGCCGTGAACTCGCGGGTCCTGGCGATCAGCTCCTCGACCATGGCGGTGTCGAACCCGCCCTTGGGGGCCATGCCCGAGACGATGCCGACCCCGCCGACCGCCATGTTGGCGTCCTTGTGCGCGAGCAGAATCGTCGGGCTGACCGACTGGTACCCCCCGCCCGCCGGGTTCGTCCCGTAGATGCCGGCCAGCACCGGGATGCCCGCCTGCTCGAGCTCGGCATGCCGGAAGAACGGGGTCCCCGCGCCGCGGCGGTTCGCGTAGAACTTCTCCTGCTCGGGCAGCTTCGCCCCGCTGCAGTGGACGAGCCAGACCAGCGGCACGTTGAGCCGGCGGGCGAGGTCGGTGGCGCGCAGGATGTTCTCGGACTGGCCGGGCAGCCACGCCCCCGCCATCACCTTGTTGTCGAACCCGATGACCACCGCCCAGCGGCCCTCGATGCGCCCGAGGCCGTCGACGACGTTGGTGACGCCCTCCTCGTTCTCGGCCGGGTTGTAGAGCGTGTGCAGCGGATGCCACGTGCCGGTGTCCAGCAGGTACTCGAGCCGCTGGTAGACGGTCATCCAGCCGCGCTGGTTGATCTTCTCGGCGGGGAACCCGGCCTCCTCGGCCGCCTTCGCCGCCGCCGCGATGTCCGCCTCCACCGCCCGCAACGCCTCCGCGCTCGCGGCGGCCCGCTTCACCCGGCCCGGCCTCAAGGCCTTGCCGAACCGGTCCATCGTCTCGAAGTACGGCTTCACTACACCTTCCTCGTTACTTGCCGGCCGTCGGCCGGCGGTGGCGTCACGGCCGTCGAGCCGGCTCCGCGGCCGGCGCCATTCGCGAATCCGCCGCCCGTACCTGCTGGGAACGCCTTCGGCGCGGCTCCGTCTTGCGCTCCCCGGCCTGTCACCGGTTCGGCGCGTGGCCGCAGGCGATGCCCGAGATGATGAGCTTCTGCACGTTCGAGGTGCCCTCGACGACCTGCAGGGACTTGGCGTCGCGGTAGAGCCGCTCGGCCGGATACTCCGTCGAGTAGCCGTAAGACCCGTAGATCTTCATGCACTCGTTGGCCGCGTGCACCGCCGCCTCGCTCGCCTGCAGCTTGGCCAGCGACGTCTCGTACTGGTTGGGCCTGCCGTTGTCCTTGAGCCACGCGGCCCGGTAGACGAGCATCCGGGCCGCCTCGTGCTCGAGCGCCATCTCGGCAATCTGCGCCTGCACCATCTGGTGCTGCGAGATCGGCTTGCCGAACTGGGTCCGCTCGTTGGCGTAGCCCACGGCGGCGTCGAGGGCGGCGCCGGCGACCCCGAGGGCGCCGGCCGCGCACCCCAGCCGCGTGTTGTTGAGCTGCCACATGCAGATCCGGAACCCGTCGCCGGGCTCGCCGAGCAGGGCGTCCTTGGGGAGCTTCGTGCCGTGGAACGCCATCTCGCCGGTGGGCGCACAGTGGAGGCCCAGCTTGGTGTCGATGTCGGTCGCCACGAAGTCGTCGACCTTCTTCGGCTCGAGGATGAACGCGCTCATGCCCCGGTGCCTCCGCGCCGGGTCGGTCATGACGTAGAGCAGCCCCGCGTCGCCCTGGGTGGCGTTCGAGACCCAGATCTTGCTGCCCGTCAGCTCCCAGTGGCCGCCCATGTCGCGGGCGACGGTGGTCATGCTCGCCACGTCGGAGCCGCTCTCGGGCTCGGTCATCCCGAAGAAGCCGATCCGCGTCCCCGCCACCCAGCCCGGAATGAACCGCTCCCGCTGCTCGGGGGTTCCGAACTTCGCCACCGTCAGCGCCGGCCCGAGGTTCTGCATGTTGAACGGCAGCCGCCACGACGCCGAGACCTTGGCGATCTGCTCGGCCATCAGCACCGATTCCATGAAGCCGAACCCGGTGCCCCCCAGCGATTCCGGCAGGGCGCACGAGAAGAAGCCCAGCTCGCCCATCCGCCGCACCCGGTCCAGGCGGAACTCGTGGTTCCTCTCCTCCTCCACGAGGGTCGGCGCGATGTCGTTCTCGGCGAACTCGCGCGCCGTCTCCTGCACCAGCTTCTGCTCGTCCGTCAGCTCGAAGTCCATGCTCGTCGTCACTCCCCGATCGTCGCCAGCGGGTCGTCCTCCTCGACCTGGTCGCCGACCGCGACACGCAGCGCCGTCACCGTGCCGTCCGACGGCGCGTACACCACCGTCTCCATCTTCATCGCCTCGAGGACCAGCAGCTCGTCGTCCTCCTCGACCGCGTCGCCGACCGCCACCGCGATCGACAGCACCTTCCCGGCCAGCGGGGCCGCCACGTCTTCCGCCATGTCGTCGTCCTTCCCTGCCCCAGCTTCCCGCCTCGTCCCGCGACCGCGGCTCGGCGGCTCCATCGCCCGCCTTGCGGCACGGGCGCCATGTGCCGCGCCGCAGCCCCCCCGCCCGCCAACCGCCGCGCGGCGGCGCCGAGTGCCGCCCGATCCAAGCTACCGCAGCATCGTCAGGAAGATGCCGGCCGCGATGACGGTGCCGATGACGCCGGCCAGGTTCGGGCCCATGGCGAACATCAGCAGGTAGTTCTTGCGGTCGGCCTCGGCCCCCACCTTGTGGGCGACCCGCGCCGCCATCGGCACCGCGGACACCCCCGCCGCCCCGATGAGCGGGTTGATCTTATCCTTCGTGAACAGGTTCATGGCCTTGGCCAGCAGCACGCCGCTCGCGGTGCCGAGGGCGAACGCAACGAGCCCGAGCGCGAAGATGAACAGCACGTCGGCCCGCAGGAACGTCGGCGCGTCCATCGTCGCCCCCACGCTCACCCCGAGGAGGATGGTGACGATGTTCATGAGGGCGTTCTGCGCGGTGTCCGTCAGCCGCTCGACGACCTTCGACTCGCGGAAGAGGTTGCCGAGCATGAACATCGCGATCAGCGGCGCCGAGGCGGGCACCAGCAGCACGATGCCCATCGCCGCCGCGATCGGGAAGACGAGCTTCTCGCGGGCGGTCACCTTGCGCGCCTTCCGCATCCGTATCCTGCGCTCCCCCTCCGTCGTCAGCAGCCGCATGATCGGCGGCTGGATGATGGGGACCAGGGCCATGTAGGAGTAGGCGGCGACGGCGCAGGCGCCGAGCAGCTCGGGGGCGAGCTGCGAGGCGAGGAAGATCGTCGTCGGCCCGTCGGCGCCGCCGATGATGCCGATGGCCGCCGCCTCCTCCAGGCTGAACCCGAACGCGTGGGCGGCGAAGAACGTGACGTAGACGCCGCCCTGCGCCGCCGCCCCGAGGAAGATCAGGCGCGGCTGCGACAGCAGGGGGCCGAAGTCGGTGTGCGCCCCCAGCCCGAGGAAGATGAGGGGGGGGATGACCTCCCACTCGATGCCGTAGTGGTAGAAGCGCCAGATCAGGCCCTCGCCGGGGGTCATCAACCCCGTCAGGGGCAGGTTGGCGACGAGGATGCCGAACCCGATGGGCAGCAGCAGCAGCGGCTCGTACTGGCGGCTTATGGCGAGGTGGATCAGGACGAGCCCGATCGCCCACATGACCAGCATGCCCGGGGTGACGGCCAGGACGCCGAGCTGATCGAGGAACGCCACTAGTCGGATGCCGGGTCGGCCGGGGTCGGCTCGCGGGCGGCTCGGCCGAGGAACGCGGCGAGAACGCGCATCAGGACGTACAGGACCGCGATGCCGGTGAAGACCCCGATGACGCCGTTGACGAAGATGTCGGTAGCCGTGGTCACCGGACGCTCCCCCGCCGTTCGCCCGGCGGGACCGCGACAATTATACGGCGTATGATGATCGCCGATGTCAGCCGCGCGACGCCGCCGCTCCCGGCCGCCCCATCGGCACGCACCGCCCCCCGCCGCTCCCGCGGCGGCCGCCGCCGCGGCCGGCACTTCCTCGTCCCTCCCGATCTGGGCGGTTCCCGTGGGGCTGACCCTCGCGCTCCTCGCGGTGTCGCTGGCGCCGCGCGTGCAGGCGAGCACGGTCCTCGCCGGCTCGTTCCAGGCCGCCGCGGCGGCCCTGGCCATCTGGCAGGCGGTCCTCTGGCTGCGCCTGCGGGCGGAGCCGGCCGGGCGATCGTGCCAGGTCGTCCTGCGGCCGCAGCACTACCTGCAGGCCGCGGTCCAGCTCTCGGTGTTCGTCTACTGGGGATACTTCTGGCGGCCGGTCTACGACCACGCGTGGCTGCTCGTCGGCCAGCTCCTCTTCGCCTACGCCTTCGACCTCCTGCTGGCCTGGTCGCGCCGCGAGCGCTACGTGCTGGGGTTCGGGCCGTTCCCCATCATCTTCAGCACCAACCTCTTCCTGTGGTTCCGCGACGACTGGTTCTACCTGCAGTTCGTCATGCTCGCGGCCGGCTTCATGGGCAAGGAGTTCGTGCGATGGCGGCGCGAGGGACACAGCACCCACATCTTCAACCCCTCGGCTTTCTCCCTCGGCCTGTTCTCGCTGATCCTGCTCGCGACCGGCACCACCGATCTGACCTGGGGCCAGGACATCGCCTCGACCCTGACCCTGGCCCCGCGCATCTACCTGTTCCTGTTCCTGATCGGCCTCGTCGTGATGTACGCGTTCTCCATCACCCTGGTCGCGGGCTCGGCCGCCATCGTCCTCTTCGGGTCGAGCGCGCTGTACTCCGCGGTCACGGGCGTGCCGTACTTCATCGACTCGGAGATCCCGAGCGCGGTGTTCCTGGGGCTGCACCTGCTCGTCACCGACCCGTCGACGTCGCCCCGGACGCCCCTCGGGAAGGCGATCTTCGGGGCCCTCTACGGGGCGGGGGTGTTCGCCCTCTACGCGCTGCTGGGGGCGATGGGCCTCCCCACGTTCTACGACAAGCTGCTCTGCGTACCGCTGCTGAATCTGAGCGTGCAGCAAATCGACAAGCTCTCCGCCGCCATCCGGGCCCGACGCGAGGCGGCGCCAGGGCCGGCGGGAACGCGAGCGCCGGCCCCGGCCGGCTTGCTGCAGGCCAACCCCCTCCACATGGCGGTGTGGGCGCTCTTCTTCGCCGTGATGACGGCGGCGGGGGCGACCGACGGCCGGCACCGCGGCGACAGCGTCCCCTTCTGGGAGCAGGCCTGCGCCGACGGCCGGCCCCAGGCCTGCGCGCGGCTCGTTCAGATCGAGACCAACTACTGCGGCGACAACGCGGGATGGGCGTGCAACGAGCTCGGCCGGCACCACCGGGAGGGCACCGTGGTCGCCGCCGACCCCGAGCGCGCGCTCGAGTACTTCGCCCAGGCCTGCGAGCTGCGGTTCCAGGCCGCCTGCGTCAACCTCCTCGACGCGGCGTCGACGGTCCGCGCCGACCCGCGCGCCCTCGACCTCCGGCTGCTGCTCCGGGAGGCCGGCCCCAACCTGCTGGACATGCCCGAGCCGACGCTCTACGCGAGGGCCTGCGACCACGGCTGGTCGTTCGCCTGCCGGCCGTGACCCTGACGATGCCGCCCGAAACCCGTTCGCCGACTCCGAGTCGTCCGCGGCTGGTCGCCGCCACGACCCTGTGGCCACGGCGACGCAGAGACTCCCCACGGACTCCGACGCCCGGCCGGCCCCGTCGTACGTCCTCGATGACGCGGCCAGGGCGACGCGGAGACTCCCCACGGACTGCCGGGTGCAGCCCCCCGGGCGCGAGGCCGCCCCGGCGTTGCAGCGCCCGACGCCGGACTTCCACCACAGGTTGAGGGGGCCTCCGACGGATGTCTAGCCGCAACGCACTCGCCGCTTCCCGGGATGCCACCTCGCCCGGCGTGGTCGGACCGGCGATCCTGGCGGTGCTCGTGCTGGGAACGGCGGCCTGGCTCGGGCTCCGGCAGGCGCCGGGCGGCACGGAGCCGGCGACCGGCGCGCCTCCGACGCCGGCGCCCCCCGCCGCGCTGCCGGGATTCCGCGCCGACGCCTGGTTCCTGCCGGACGACGCGGAGCTCGGCTTCGTGGAGATCCCGGCCGGGCCGTTCTCGATGGGCGCAGATCCGACGACCGACCCCGAGGCGTTCGACAACGAGCGCTGGTCGGCGACGACCGCCCAGGGGACGGTGGATCTGCCCGCCTACTTCATCGCCCGCTACGAGGTCACCGTCGCGCAGTTCGCGGCCTTCGTCGCCGCGACCGGGTTCGAGGCCGACCCCCGGGCCCTCGATGCCGCCCCGGACCAGCCCGTCGCCAACGTGTCGTGGCCCGACGCGCTGGCCTACTGCCGCTGGCTCGACGCCGCGCTGCGGGACTCGCCCCGGACGCCCGCCGCGCTGGCAGAGCGGCTTCAGGCAGGCTGGCAGGTCACGCTGCCGTCGGAAGCGCAGTGGGAGAAGGCGGCACGCGGGACCGACGGCCGGCGCTATCCGTGGGGCGGAGAGATGCGCCGGGACCGCCTCCCCCCTCAGCGCGGGGGCACCGCGCCAGCCGGTAGCGTTTCGTGCCCCGAGTGTCCCTACGGCCTGCTGGACATGAGCGGCAACGTATGGGAATGGACACGAAGCCCATTCCGGTCCTACCCGTTCGATGAGGAGAACCGCGGCGATCTGGATGCAGACGCGCTGTGGGTCATGCGGGGCGGCTCGTTCACCGACCCCGCCCGCAATCTGCGAACCACGACCCGCGGCGGCGCCGACCCCGGCGCCCGCCGGCCCTTCATCGGCTTCCGGGTCGCCCTCTCGCCGCCGCGCTGACCGTCGTCAGTCGCGGGCGCCGGCCTCGGCCGCGAGCCGCGCGTCCTCCTCGAGGACCCGCGCGCCGCGCAGGATGCCGCCGAACGAGTAGTTCGCTTCGTGGCAGGCGTACTCGTAGACCCGGTCGTCCGAGGCGGGCCAGACGTACTCGCCGCTCCACGGGGCGGTCCACACCGTGGGGTCGTCCACCGTGAACTGGTAGAGCAGCGTGTCGGCGTCGAGCCGGGTGAACCGCTCGACCACGTGCAGGTTCCGCGACGCGGCGCCGAACGACGGGTTGTCGGTGAAGTTGGTGGTGTCGACGACGAGGGTGTCTCCCTCCCAGCGGCCGACCGAGTCGCCCAGCCAACTGCGGATCTCGGGGGGATTGTGCTCCTGGTTCATGCGGACGATGCGGGCGTCGTGCACCATCTCGACCAGAATCACCACCGTGTCCTCGGTCTGCACGATGCGCTTCATGTTGTTGTAGAGCACCGAGAGCATCGGGGGACCAGCCGTCGACCCGAACCCCATCAGGCACCGCTCGGCGTGCGGGCGCTGCTCGGGGTTGTCGTAGGGGCCGGGGGCATCCAGGTCGTCCGCGAGCCACCACGCGGTGCCGTCGTTGGGCCGTGCAAAGCCGGCACGGGCGGCCCTCGCGGCGCGCGCGCTCTCGGTCAGGGGCGGCTGCCGGCCGTTCGGGGGGTCGGTGATGATGGAGGTGCGGATGAGCCCGTCGATCTGGAACGCGGCGTCGCCGCGGTCGATCCAGAAGGTGTTGTACCCGCCGACGTTCCCGGCCGCGCCGCCCGATCCGTCGCCGCCGACGGGCGGCGCCTCCCGGTTGCCGTCGCCGGTCTCGAACCCGGCCCGCTGCTCCTCTGCCCGCGCCGCCGCGCGTTCATCCGACCCGGCCGGGGCGAGACCGAACACCCGGGCGAGCCCGTCGGGGTCCGACGCGATGATCGCCGCCTCTTCCCGGGTCAGGGTCAGCCGGTCGCCGAACTCCCGCGGCCGCTGCAGCGGGGTCACGGTGGAGGTGTCGTAGGTGCCCGACAGGTCCGGACGGCCGGACGGGGTGCGGGGAATGTCGGAACCCGCCTGGGCCGACACGTCATGGGGTCCCGCCGCCCAGATCAGACCCGCAATGCCGAGACAGAGGGCGATTCGACGAGGCATGGCAAGCTCCTTCCGTGTTGAGCCGATACCGCCTGAAACCGGCGCCCGGCGGGTCCCCCGCTTCAGTTGCTCGCGCGCAACGCCACCAGCCCCCGCTGGAACAGGCGCTCGATCTGGGTGCTGGTGCGGAAGTCGGCGAGTATCTCCGCGCGGCGGCTCGTGCGCAGGCTCCCGATGATGAACCGCAACGTCGTCGACATCACCGTGCCCTCTTCGGTGCCGGTCGCCGCGAACCGGCGCTGGAAGTCCCGCAGCGTGGCCGCGAAAGCGGGCTCGTGCCAGCGCTCCACCCCCGGCTCGAGGCGCACGAACTCGTCGAGCACCGCCACGAACTCGGCCGGCGGCGGCCGGTGCCAGAACGAGACGTCGGGGCCGAACTCCTCGACGTACGACGGCAGATAGACGTTCGCCCCGGCCGGCACCCGCCGCACCAGCGCCGGATTGAACCGCTTCAGCTCGTCGGTCGACAGTCCGGTCGTCCGGCGCAACTCGGCGAGGGACAGGCTGCGCGGCGTGCGCATCGCGAAGATCGGCGCCTGCGGCGTATTGGCCATCAGCCGGGCGACGTTGACGGCGTTGCCGAACACCATCTCGGAATACAGGTACGAAACGGGACCGTAGGTGCGGAACAGATTGCGGAAGCGCCGAATGGAGACGCCCCGCAGGTCGCGCGCGTATCGCGACCCCAGAAAATACCGCTCGCGGGTATCGCCCCCCCCAAGCCGCATGCCGTTGATGACCACGCGACCGACGTTGACCCCGCCCGCGTGATGCTCGGACAGGGCCGGGATGAAGCTGCCGTACATCGTGGCCAGAATGGTGAGGTGCGCCGCGCAGTACGGCGCCTGCGTCGTCTGGTTGTAGACCTCGATGACGTTCGGATCGAGCCGATCCAGGGAGCTCCAGTTGCTCCGCAACCACTGGCAGAAGCCGAGCGCGTCCGCCCGCGACCGCGCCCTGCCGTTCAGCCCCGACTCGAGCAACGCCTTGGCCAGGCCGACGTCGGCAGGCACGCCGAACCGCTCGTAGATCGTCGTCCATTCCTGGAGGAAACGACCGTAGCGATCGGCATTCGGGGCGATGAACCCTCCCCGCGTGGCGTTGTGGATGACCCGTCCCCCGGCCAGCGGCTCCAGCAGCTCGGCCACGCGGTCCCGCCGGCGCCCCAGGGCCGACGGCAGCCGGACCCCGTCGAGGGCCCCCTCGAGGGCCGGTTCGTACCAGACGCCCTCCGCGGCCCAGTTCCGGGCGTTCGCCGGAAACGAGGCCAGCAGGCGGCCGTCGACCCCGCTCGCAAAGAGGATCCGGCCGTCCGGAATCATGAAGACGTGCTCCCAGAACGGATGCGCGGGGCGATGCTCGGCCATCGCCGCGAGGTCCGCCTGGTAGCGGGCGGCCAGGAACGGCGTCGCCGCCGGCTCGACCGGCTCCTGCCCGCTTGCCGCGCCCGGCTGCGCCGGCCCGGCGGCGGCCTGCCCCGCCGCCGGCGGGGCAGGCTCGTCTGCGGGCTCCGGCGACGCCTCGAAAGGCGCCGCCGGCTGGCCCGGAGCCGGTTGGGCGTGCAACACCGACCTGTCCCATCCTCCCGCCGATGCGAGGAGCACGACGATTCCGGCCAGCGCGACGAAACCGCGCTGGATGCCGATGCGCTTCACGACGACGAAAAGATGTCTCTCCATGTCACCCCCCAGCAAGACAACACGGAATGACCTACGGCCTCACCCGCATGTACTTCTGAATCTTCCGCGGCCGCGGCTCGCCGCCGTAGATGTTGCCCTCCAGGTCGACGGCCACGAACTCGGCGCCGTTGCCGGCGGGGTCGCGGGGGTCGCCCCACGGGTAGAGGATGAACTCGGTGACCCAGCCGGTGGCCACCTCGCCGATGCGGATGCCCATCTCCCAGCCGGGGTTCTGCAGGTCGTCCGACTCGGAGTCGGCCACGTAGATGCGCCCGTGGCCGTCGAAGGCGATGCCGCTCGGGCGCCCGAACTGCGTCCACTGCGCGAGGAAGTTGCCTTCCTGGTCGAAGATCTGGACGCGGTTGTTCGACCGGTCGCCGACGAAGACGCGCCCGTCGTCGTAGATGTCGATCGCGTGGAGGGTGCGGAACTCGCCCGGCGCGTAACCGGTCTGGCCCCACTCCATGAGGTAGTTGCCGTCCTTGTCGAACTTCACGACCCGGTTGTTGGTGTCGTTGGCGTGGCCGTCGGCGATGAAGATGTCGCCGTTGTCGGCGATGGCGATGTCGGACGGCGCGTTGAAGTGGTCGGGGCCGTCGCCCGGCTGGCCGGGCGTGCCGAGGGTCATCAGCACCTCGCCGGTGGGGCTGAACTTGACGACGTAGTGCCCGCGGGCATCCCCCTCCGGCGTCCGGGCCTCGGACACCGCGTCGGTGACGTACACGTTGCCGTCGTCGTCGACGTCGAGGCCGTGCGGCCAGATGAACATCCCGCCGCCGAAGCTGTCGACGGTGTTGCCGTCCATGTCGAACTTGACGACGGAGTCGAGGTCCGAGTCGAGGCACTCGAAGCCGAAGAACTCGCCCGGCGCGTCGCACCGGATGACCGCCCAGAGGTGCTCGCCGTCCGGATCCATGGTCACCTTGCCGACCGCGCCCATCTCCCGGCCCTCGGGCAGCTTCGCCCAGCCCTCGACCTGTCGATACGGATTGGGCAGCACCTGGGCCCGTTGCACGCTGGTTGCGACGACCGCGAGGGCCACCGCCACGAACACCACGTTCAGGACTGTTCTCGACATCCTCATACCTCGCTCCACGGAAATGGACCGACCCGGGACCGGCGTTGAACCGGCCGACGGCGCGCGGCGCCGCGGTCAGCAACCGGTCGGGAAGACCGGGGCCGCGCTTGTTGGGGCCCCATTATACTCTCGGCGTGACGCGGGAGATCCGACATCGCTCCGCCGTCCCCCGCTGGTCGCATCGCGACCCGGTGGAGGGCGGCAATCCGTTCCCGGGCGGAGATCCGCGGCGGAAGGTCTGGGACGCCGCGACGGGCGAGGCGAGACGGGCGCTCGAACGCTGCGACGCCCACATCGCGGCGACCGCCCGGGTCACCCTGGACCCGGTCGTGTACCGCGCGCAGTTGATCGACCTCGCCCTGCGGCGCTTCGACACCTGGGCCGAGCGCGGGCTGTCGGTGGTGTCGAACGAGGACGAGCTCGACGACTACGGGCGGTGGCTCGACGCCTACGTGGGGAACTGGCTGGACTACGTCGCCGACACCTGCCCGCGGGTCGATACCGGCGACGAGCTGCGCCGGCGGCTGAACCACGCCCGGAAACGCTGGCTGGAGGCAGGGCGGGCGGCCGGCACCCGAACCGGCGCGCGCCGACTCGCCGAGGCGCGGAGCTGACCGAGCCCCGTGCGAACACGCGCGGCGGCGCCGCATCGCCCGGGCCGGGCGACACGGCGCCGTTCACTGCGTCACTGCTGCTCGTCGCCGGTATCCTCCTCCATCAGGTAGTCCCAGTGGCGCGCCGCCTGGGACAGGACCGGCGCCAGGTCGCCGGCCAGCAGGTACCCCCGGTCGACGAGGGCCAGCGCCGCCTCGGTCACGAGGCCGAGATAGGCGGCGCGGCTGCCGTACCGCTCCTCGATGGAGCGGCGCGAATCATCGATGCGCTCCCCGTCCTCGGCCGTCAGCGGGAACGGGATGTAGGACCCCTGCATGCTCGACAGCACGTCGGTCGGGCCCGCGCCCTCGCGGAACAGGTTCCAGCCGGTGTAGGTGGCCAGGGGCACCGCTACCTCGGGCATCATCAGCCCGCCGGTCTCGTTGCCGTCGACGTCCACCGCGGGCACGAGGATCGGGAACGCGGACAGCACCTCGGGAGGCTGCTCCGTCACGATGCCCCGCGTCCGGAACTCGGGGCCGTAGACGGCGCGGTACGCGAGGTGCGGCTCGGCCGGCTGCCCGACCCCGGGCAGCTCGGGGAAGCCCACCGCGTCCCACGCCACGAGGTCGCCGTCGGCGATGCGCGGGTAGACGCTGGCCGGGGGCAGCGCCGTCTCGTCGGCGACCCATCCGTTCATCGCCAGCAGCAGCGGGCGCAGGAACCACGAGTAGTCGTTGGGGTTGCTCGGCTGCTGGCCGCTCGTGCGCCGCGGCGGGAAGCGACCGGGGCCGTGCTGCCCGCCCGCGAACGAGTAGATGCGCACGTTGTCCATCATCGGGGCGTCGGCCGCCCCGTCGATGGTGGTGTGGATGAGCGACGCCGCGCGCCCCCAGTACTCGTAGGACGAGTTCGTGTAGAAGACCTTCGGCATGTGGGCGGGCTGGACGGCGGAGAGCAGCCCGTCCTGCATGTCGGTCTCCGGGTCGTGCTGCGCGACGTCGGTGAACGGGAAGATGTCGCTCGGGTAGAGCTTGTTCAGGAACGGGTGCCCGTCGCGCGACGGCTGGGCGAACCGGTGGTTGAAGCTGCCGCGCCCGCCGCCGGCGACGTGCGACATGACCCCGTCGAACGCCCGCCGATCCTGCTCGTCGCGGTTGTAGCCGTGGTAGAGGAACGTCCGCAGGAAGCGCCCGCTCTGCGACACCCCCCAGGCGATGGCGTGGTCGATCGAGCCCGCCGTCAGCCCCAGCTCGGGGCTCTCGCGGTACTTCATCCGCGAGATCATGTCGCGGACCGCGGCCGGCCCGAGGCCGACCAGCGCCGGGTCCTTCGCCACGTAGACGATGTCGTAGAGCTTGTGCGGCTCGAAGCCGCCCTCGAGGTAGACGCGGGTCGGATCGTCGACGATCTCGCCGTTCTCGCCGCGCCGCGCGAAGCGCCACTGGTCGCGCGGCACCACTCGGCGCGGCTGCCCGGCGCCGTCGCGGACGGTCATCACGTTGGCGGGGTCGTCGGGGTCGGCGACCTCGTAGGCGATGTGGCTGCGGTCGGCCAGCGACCGGTCGAAGGTCCGCTCGTTCACGACGACCTCGCTCCGCACCAAACCGGTGATGGTCGCCCCGTCGTCGGTCGCCACCGGCGTGTGCAGCCGCATCTGGCCCTCGCGCACCGGCACGTCGAACTGCCACCCGAGCCACAGCAGCGAGAAGCCGTTCTCGAGCAGGAACCCGTCGCCCATCTCCTCGGCGCTCTGCGGGTAGCGGCTGCCGGCGGCGTTGTTGAAGTAGCCGAGCATGCCCTTGCCGCCGCGGTTCGACACCTCGTAGAGGACGGTGCCGTTGCCGCGGGCGGCGTCGGCCGGCTTCAGCAGGTAGAAGTTCGAGCGGAACTCGACCAGGCCGCGCTCGTTCCGCGGCGCGAGGTCGATGTCGGTGACGACGCGGTTGGCGGGGTTCGCGGGGTCGACCTCGAAGTGAACCATGCCGCTCAGCGCCTCGTAGGGGCCGGCGAGGCCGTAGGCGCGGCCGTCCGCGACGTCGTGGCGGGCGTCGACCTCGATGCGCACCACGTCGGCCGACGCGGCGCCGGCGAGCAGCAGGAACACGGTGGCGAGCGCGGAAACAGGACGGGTCATGGTCAGGGTCCTCCCGGTCCGGAACGGTCCGGCGCTGTTCGACGTTACTGGTCACGCCGATCATAGATCGACCGGTGCGCAGATCGAGCGCCCATGATCGCGGGTCTCCGGCACCGGGCCACCGCGGTCACGATGCGGTCCCGTTTCCGCCTCCGGGCCAAGAGCTGGCGCCGGTCGGCCGCCGTCACCCGGGCCGCGCGCTGTTAGAATGCGACGGGAGGCGTACTCGCAGCCGCACGCAAGGAACGATGGCCTTGACCACCGGGACCACCCTGGTGACGGCGACGGAGCTTTCCGCTCTGTCCTCGCGTCTTTCCCTGGAAGGAAAGCGGACCGAGCTCGTGCGAGGAGACCTGATCGTGATGACGCCGGCCGGAGGACGTCACGGGCAGGTCGCACACCGGATCGGACTCGTCATCGGCAACCACGTCCTCGACCGGAACCTGGGCCGGGTGTTCGCGGCCGAGACGGGGTTCCTTCTGCAGCGCGACCCGGACACCGTCCGGGCCCCCGACGTGGCGTTCGTGGCCGGGGACCGTCTGGGGCCAGGTGGAGCCCCGGCCGGATTCCTGGAGCTGGCGCCCGACCTCGCGGTCGAAGTGGTCTCTCCCAGCGATTCCGCCGTGGCGATTCAGGCCAAGGTCGACGATTGGCTCGCGGCCGGGACCCGGCTCGTCTGGGTCGTCGATCCCGAGACGCGGTCGGTGACCGTCCATCGCCGGGCACGCCCGGCCGCCGTGTTCCGGGAGCCGGACGTCCTGGACGGCGAGCCCGTGTTCTCCGACTTCAGCGTGCCAGTACGTGACCTGTTCACCTGAGGTGCCCCCATGTTCCTGACCCGAAAAGCGTTGCCCCGGCGGACGGTGCTGCGCGGGCTCGGCGCCTCGCTCGCCCTGCCCCTGCTCGACGGCATGGTCCCGGCGTTCGCCACCGCGGCGCGGCCGGTGCGCCGGCTCGGCGTGGTGTACGTGCCTAACGGCATGATGATGGAGCACTGGCTGCCGGCGGCCGAGGGCGCCGCCTTCGACTTCCCCGCCATCCTGCAGCCGCTCGAGCCCCTGCGCCGCCACGTGCAGGTCCTGTCCGGCATGCACGGCGCGGCGGGACCGGGACCGCATCCGCGGGCGTCGACGCGGTTCCTGACCGGCGTGCCCGCCAAGCGGGAGGACGGGGCCGACGTCCTCGCCAGCGTGTCGATGGACCAGATCGCGGGCCGCGTCCTCGGACGCGAGACCCAGCTCGCGACGCTCGAGCTGGCCATCGACGGCCGCGACTTCGCGGGCTCGTGCGGCCTCGGCTTCAGTTGCGCCTACACCAACACCATCGCGTGGGCCGACGAGACGACCCCGCTGCCGATGGAGAACAACCCGCGCATCGTGTTCGAACGCCTGTTCGGCGACGCCGGCAGCACCGACGCCGCGGTCCGGCAGGCCCGGCGCCGCAAGGACGCGAGCCTGCTCGACTCGGTGCGCGAGCGCACGCGCGACCTCGCCCGCGGCCTGGGACCGCGGGACAACCTCAAGCTCGACCAGTACCTGGACGCGGTGCGCGACGTCGAGCGGCGAATCCAGACGGCGGAGGCGCAGGCCGACCGCGCTCTGCCGGTGGTCGCCCGGCCCGAGGGCGTTCCCGACACCTTCGGCGAGCACGCGAAGCTGATGTTCGACCTGCTTGCCCTCGCCTTCGAGACCGACCTCACGCGGGTCGTCACCTTCATGCTGGGACGCGAGCTGACCGGCCGCACCTATGCCGAGATCGGGGTGCCCGACGCCCACCACCCCATCTCGCACCACCAGCGCGACCCCGAGAAGCTGGCCAAGCTGACGAGGATCAACCTCTACCACGTGCAGCTCTTCGCCGGCTTCCTCGAGCGGCTGCGCGAGACCCCCGACGGCGACGGCTCGCTGCTCGACCACGCGATGATCGTCTACGGCGCGGGCATGGCCGACAGCAACGCCCACGCCTCGGACGACCTGCCGGTGCTCCTCGCCGGCGGCGGGGCCGGCCCCGGCGGGCGCCACGTGCGCTACCCTGCCGACACTCCCCTCGCCAACCTGCACCTGACGCTGCTCGACCGGCTTGGCGTACCGGTCGAGTCGCTGGGCCACGCGACCGGCCCGCTGCCCCTGGAAGAAGACGCCGTCTGACCCGGGGAGCGCCCCGATCCGAACGGCTTGTGCCACGTCGGACCGGTCGACCGCGACCGGCAGGCAGGGATTCCGCTCCGAGCGCCAACCTGCGCGACCGGCATACCACCAACCGTCCGATCGGGAGCGTGGATGCCGTCCAATCGGGAGCGTAGATGCCGTCCAATCGGGAGCGTAGACGCCGCTCGTCTCGCAGGCGTCGGCCAGATTCACGGGCGAACTACGTGTCCGCCTTCCCCGCCTGCCTCCGCACGTCATCAATCGGCTGGCGTTGCAGGAACTGGTCGAACAGCGGCACGGTGAAGTCGACTCTGCCCTCACGCGGCGAATAGCAGAGCCCCTTGCCGATCAGCGAATCGCGGAGCCGTTCCGTGACGTCCTCGGCGCTTCGGGCGAACGCCTGCTGCGCCTTGATGTCCGCGGCCGCTCTTCCGATCCAGGAGTCGTCATCGCTCCATGTCTCGAGGGCGCGGGCGACCTGAACGTGGTCGGGCGCCTGCCCCAACGACGCCATGACGGCGAGGTAGGCCTGTTCCTCCCGGCTGGTCCGGTCGATGCGGACGCGGAAGAACCCCGCATCCAGCTCTCCCGTGGCGCGTGGCACGGCAGCCGCCACGTCGGCGGCCGTGATCTCGTCCGGACCGCCCGCTGCGTCCCAGGCGTGCTTGCCGAACTCCTGGATGAAGTAGGGATAGCCCCTGGTCTCGGCCAGGACCCGGTGGAGCGCCTCATCCTCCCAACGGACCCCTTCCGCCTCCGCCGGCTGCACCAGAGCCGCCCGCGCATCGGCGGCCGCGAGGCTGTTGATTGTCCGGAAGTGAAAGAGCCGCTCGGCATACGTCTTGGCCTCCCCCACGAGCCGGGGAACCGTCGGCAGGCCCGCGGCGGCGGCCATTACCGGCAACTGCTCCTGGCTCACCCGATGCAAGGCCACCATCAGGGCGCCCAGATGTTCCCGGGGCAGGTTCTGGATCTCGTCAATCGTGACCAGAATGCCCACGCCGCGTTCCTGCGCCACTGCGCCGATCTCAAGGAGCAGCCCGGCCAGATCGCGATCGAGCAATCCCGAGTCGGCAGAGCCGGGGACCGGATCCAGCCCGATGACCACGTCCCCCCCATCCGGCAGCTTCCACTTGAGCTGAAACGACTTGAGCACGCCGAGGGCCCGGCGCGCGCGCTCCGCCACTCGCCTGCCGGGCGACAGCGCTCGCAGCGCGGCATGAGCGAGTGCGCTCATCTCCTCGACGAACTTCAGCTCTTCGGTGATCTCGATCGCGTGGTGGACCCACCGATGACGGTATGCCAGGCGGCCGAACTCCCGCAGCAGCACCGTCTTGCCCACGCCGCGCAACCCGGTCAGCAGCATGCTGCGCTCCGGCTTTCCCAAGCCGAAGCGCTGGATGGCCACGTCGCAGGCCGCGAGCTCGGCGTCTCGGCCCACCAAGGCCGGTGGCGGCGCGCCGGCGCCCGGGCTGTAGGGGTTGCGGACCGGATCCATGGCGCGCCCTGGACTATTCGCTCAACGACCGCGACTTACGTCCTGAAACCCATGAAGTCAACCTCCGCCCCAACCCGCGCCGGTTGTTCTTAAGCAGCAGCGAAATCCGCCCGAGGCGGTTCCCCACGTCATCCCGAACGTCAGAAAACTCGACGCCGGGTTTCAAAATGAGAGGAACCCATTGACCCCGCAATCCACATTGGTCGCGCAATGCATCGAGCTGCGCGTGGTTCAGGTGTCCTCGCTTCAAGGCCGGCTTGTAAAACCAGAGCCACAGAGGCGTCTCGCCGTTCCTCTCGTACAGATCGTAGTTGATTCCGAACCAGGCGAGAACACTCGATCCCGAGAACCGTACATACCTTCCATAACCGTACGATCTCAGCACCCGATTCAAACCGTCTTTGCTCAACCAACCGGCGTCGACGCTAAAGTCCGTCGCAGAATCGATAATGCGGCGCAGGTCGCGATCACGGTCACCCTCGCCCTCGCCTGGTCCAAACGCGTCATGACGAGCATCGATTGGGCGGAACCGCCCCCTCGCAATTTCGTAGTCCGCAAGGCCCCGCAACTGTCGGACATCGGCTGCGACCTGGGTCTCTTCGGCATTCCTGGTGCGGGTCTCCAAGCAATCCAGCAAGTGTGCCCAGCCCGTCACCATCAGGTAGCGATGGCTGTCGCCCACCCGCACGCACTTCCCCTCGGTGTCCACCTCCGACAGTCTGCCCGTGAACTCCGCACGCTTGCGCAATTCAGGCCACAGCGTCCCCACCCGTTCGTCGGGCACCAGGAAGAGCACCACGGCCGGCCCGTCGAGAGGCAACAACTTGAGGTACGCATTCGGCTGCGTGGGCATGAGTTCAGCCCAGAACTTGACCTCAACGATCACTCTCTTTCCTGCCGCCTCATCCTCGCCGACCAGATCCGGTCTGGCTCCGCCCGGTCCAACCAACTGCGTGCGTGCCCTGACTATGGATGCCACGTCCTGCGCACCCGACCGTATCACGTCATCGAGTGCTTCCCTCGCACTGGCGGATGTGTTCAGGATATGCGCCAGAGCTTCGGTAGACGCGTTTTCCCGCGAGCGAAACAACCAAGCCAAGCGCGCCAGCACGGGACCAGGAGAATGGGGTTCCGGTCCATCCGGGGACTGCTGAACGGCGCCTTGTTTTTGCTGTGACCGTAGGACTTCCCCGCCGGCAGGGTCAGCGGGCTCGCCGGGAGCTCTTTCGAGAAGCAATCGGGCCTCGTCTATCGCCTGCGCCACCCGCCGCGCGTCGGCCGGCGTCAACCTGGTCTTGACTGCCGTCCTGCGAAGTTGAACCTTGAACGGCACCGTTCCGGAGTCGCCTGCGCTTTCGGCATCCGCCCTCAGTTGGTCGGCCTTGTCTGCGGCCTCGCCGAGATCGTGGCCGTTGAACTTCGCCCCCAGGCTCCAGGGGCGGCGCAATCCACCGATTCGAATCTGGACCGAAGGCCACGCAACCTCGCCGTCGTCACGTCTTGCCAAGACGGGGCGCACGAACACCGGTTTGTGGGTTCCTTCAACGACCTGCGTGTCTTCGGTCCACTTGGGCCAAGGGTCGTTCTCGGGAACTTCAATCACGCGCATGATCGACCTCATGCCGGAGGCGGCCTCTCCCCGCCGGACACGACCTCCGGCCGGGAGTGCGAACCGCCGGGGCTGGCCGGGCACGTAGCGGTTCCGACTACGCCCGGAGCAGAACCCCACCGTACGCAGCGTACGAAGACTGACTCGCGAGAGCCGTGGGTATCGGCTCCCTACACCTACCCGCCGAGCGGCAGCACGAAGCGCCAGCCCTCGTCGAGGCGCTGCTGCAGGCGGCTCGCGCCGTCGCCGATGCCGCAGATCACCCGGTCCTGGGCCTGGCAGGCCTCGAGCACGGTGTCGAACGCGGCCTCTACCTCGGGGTGGTTCCGGTCGGGCGGATTGGGACCGAGGCCGAGGTCGATGGCCATGTCGCCGGGCACGACCAGGATGGCGCTGACCGGGGCGGCAAGGATGTCGTGGATGTTGTCGACCGCCTCCTGCGACTCGATCATCGCCACCGCGAAGAGCTCGCCGTCGGGGTTGAGCGGCCACACGTCGGCCACGGCGTGGTACTCGACGCTGTTCAGGCCCCACAGCCGCGTCGCCCCGCCGGGCCCCCACCCGCGCTCGCCGCGGGGCTCGGGCGCGGACGAGCCGCGGGCCGGCGGATAGCGCATCGCCTGGACCAGCCGCACCGCCTCCTCGCCTCGGTCGACGTGGGGCAGGATGATGCCGAAGCCGCCGAGGTCGAGGACCTGCTTGACCGCCCACTTGAAGTCCTCGTCGCCGTCCTGGGGAATGCGGATGAGCGGGGTCAGGCTCAGCCGGCCGTCGGCGTCCCGATCCTCGCTCATCTCCGCCAGCACCCGCTGCACGCGCTCGCCGGAGAACGGCGAGTGCTCCATGTCGACGAAGCGCCACTCGCGATTCGCGATCGCCGCGCCACCGGCCTCCAGCGCCTCGATCACCTTGTTCAGCCGCCCGCCGTCCTGAGCGCCGGCCGGCGCCGCCGCGAGCCCGACCGCGGCCACGGCCACCGCCGCCACCATCGACTGCATCCGACCGCGCCGCGTCGCCGCCCGCCTCGTCTGTCGCTGTCTCATTGGGAACCTCACCCTTCTCGCTACCCCTGAATCCGGCACGTCGCCGCG
Source organism: Vicinamibacterales bacterium (assembly GCA_965215105.1). Classification (GTDB taxonomy): domain Bacteria; phylum Acidobacteriota; class Vicinamibacteria; order Vicinamibacterales; family UBA8438; genus JAJEEA01. The sequence continues at coordinate 544,893 of OZ244051.1, read as the reverse complement.
CGTTCGCGCCCCGGCGGCCGCGTCCGCGTGCGCCGCTCGATTGTAAGCGGCGCGACGAACCTCGGCAATCGCCAGCCGCAGCCCGAGCTGCTGGCGTCGTACCAGCCGTCGCAGCGATACCATCTTCTGGATGCGGCCCGCGTGCCGCACGCGGACCTGCCGTCGGGCAACCTCGTGTCGGCGCTCATCAGCCTGGAAAAGACGCGCGACACGGCGCGTCTCGTCGAACCGTTGAAGGTGCTGATCGACCTCCTGCGGGCGGCGGATGACGATGACTTGACGCAGGTGTTCGTGACGTGGCTCCACCCGGGACGGCGGGTCGCGGATCGGCTTCCCGCCGGCGAGCAGGACCCGCTGGGGCAGTTGCAGGAGACGCACACGATGCTGGAAGAGAACATGCGGGAATGGACTCGTGAGTGGCTCGAGCAGGGCCGCGCCCAAGGCATCGAGCAGGGCCGCGACGAAGAACGCGCGCTGCTCTGCCGCCAGGCGGCCCGGAAGTTCGATGCGGCGGCCGCCGAAGAGTTGGCCGCCGCTCTGGCCGGCGTCACGGACCCGGACCGTCTCGGACGGGTCGGCGACTGGATCATCGAGTGCGCAACAGCGGAGGACCTGCTCGACCGCGTCCGCGACGACGACCCATCCGACGGCTGACGGCGTCGAAGGCACAGACCCGCCGGCCGCGCGGCATCGCGTCGAAGGTGAAACCGGTCGCGCGTTGAGGCGTATGTGGCCAACCGCGAGCGCCGGCACCGGCTTGCGCGAGCCGGCCCTCCCGGGTCACCATATCGGCCTGCGACACGCAGAATCCGGCGGTCGGCAGGGGCCGATCCACCCGAGTCCGCGGAGACGGGCGCGCCGACCACCGTCGCCCCGGCCGCTTCGAAAGGACGCACATGGCTCAGGTTTCCATCACCGTCAACGGCAGGCGGCGCACGGCCGAGGTCGAGCCGCGCCTGCTGCTGGTGCACTTCCTGCGGGAGCACCTCGACCTGACCGGCACCCACGTGGGCTGCGACACCAGCCAGTGCGGGGCGTGCACGGTGCTCGTCGACGGCCGCAGCGCCAAGTCGTGCACCATCTTCGCGGTGCAGGCGGACGGGTCCGAGGTCACCACCATCGAGGGGCTGGCCAGGGGCGACGACCTCCATCCCCTGCAGGACGGCTTCTGGGAGGAGCACGGGCTGCAGTGCGGCTACTGCACGCCGGGGATGATCATGTCCTCCGTGAACCTCCTCGAGGACAACCCGTCGCCCACCGAGGCGCAGATCCGCGAGGGGCTCGACGGCAACTTCTGCCGCTGCACCGGCTACCAGCACATCGTCAACGCGGTGCAGAACGCGGCCGCGCGGAGGTCGTCATGAGCGCCGCTCCGGTTCTGCCGAAGCTCGTGGGCCAGCGCGTCAAGCGGCGCGAGGACCCGCGGCTCGTCCAGGGGCACGGCACCTACGTCGACGACGTGAAGATCTTCGGCCTGCGGCACGCCGCCTTCAAGCGCAGCGACGTCGCCCACGGCCGCATCCGCTCGATCGACACGAGCGCGGCCGAGGCGATGGACGGCGTCGAGGCGGTGTTCACCGGCGCGCAGATCGCGGAGTTCCTCGACCCGATGCCCATCGGCACCCCGTTCCCCTCGCCCGAGCACCGCGCCGTCGCCACCGACGTGGTGCGCTACGTCGGCGAGCCGGTGGCGGTGGTGGTGGCCGCGGACCGCTACGCGGCGCGGGACGCCGCCGACGCGATCGTCGTCGACTACGACACCCGGCCCGCCGTCGTCGACCCCGAGGTGGCGATGACCGGCCACCCGACGGTGATTCACGCCGACTTCGACAACAACCTCGCGGTGCCGCTGGTGCCGAGCGGCACCGGGGTCTCGCCCGACGGCAAGACGGTGGACGACAGCGCCGTCGACAAGGCGTTCGCCGACGCCGACGTCGTCGTGTCGCAGCGCATGGTGAACCAGCGCCTCGCCCCCACCGCGATGGAGCCGCGCGGGGTGGTCGCCCACTACGAGCGGGGCAAGGGCACGATGACCGTCTGGTCGTCGACCCAGAACCCCCACATCCTCCGCACGTTCGTCGCCAAGCTGAACGGGATGGGCGAGGACGAGGTGCGCGCCATCGCGCCCGAGGTCGGGGGCGGGTTCGGGGCCAAGATCAACATCTACGGCGAGGAGTACGTGGTGTCGGCCCTGTCCAAGCGGCTCGGCCTGCCCCTGAAGTGGACCGAGGACCGCTCCGAGGCGTTCCTCGCCACCATCCACGGCCGCGACATCATCGGCTACGTCGACATCGCGGCGACCCGCGACGGCAAGGTGCTGGGGCTGAAGCTGCGGCTCATCGCCGACGTCGGCGCCTACAACATGCTGCTGACGGCGGCCATCCCCACCCTGACGATGCTGATGGCCAACGCCACCTACGACATCCCCGCCATCCGCACCACCCTCACCGAGGTGTTCACGAACAAGACCCCGACCGACGCCTACCGCGGCGCCGGGCGCCCCGAGGCCACCTATTTCGTCGAGCGGGGCATGGACATGCTGGCCCGCCGCCTCGGCATGGACCCGGCCGAGCTGCGGCGCCGCAACTTCATCGCGCCCGACCGGTTCCCCTTCAAGACCCAGATGGGCGCCGTCTACGACTCGGGCGACTACGCCAAGGCCCTCGACCGGGCCATCGAGAACTCGGGCTGGCAGGAGATGCAGCGCGAGCGCGACGCCGCGCGCGCCGAGGGGCGGCTGGTCGGCCTGGGGCTGGCGATGTACGTGGAGGTCTGTGGCATCGGCCCCTCGGCGTCTCTGCCGACCGGCGGGTGGGAGCACTCGCAGGTCACCGTCGAGCGCGACGGGCGCATCAACGCCACCACCGGCGCCTCGCCGCACGGGCAGGGCAACGAGACGACGTTCGCGCAGATGCTCGCCGACCAGTTCGGCGTGCCGTTCGAGCACGTCCGCATCCACCACGGCGACACCGGGGTCGTGAAGCAGGGCATCGGCACCTTCGGCAGCCGCTCGCAGGCGGTGGGCGGGACGGCGCTGCACCTGGCCGGGGCCAAGGTGCGCAAGAAGATGGCGAAGTTCGCGGCGGCCCTCCTCGAGGCGCACGAGGACGACCTCGTGTTCGAGGACGGACGCATCTCGGTGCAGGGCTCGCCCGACGCCGGCAAGTCGTTCGCCGAGGTCGCCGCCTATGCGTACATCCCGGTGCCGCTGCCGGCCGGGCTCGACCCCGGGCTGAGCGAGGAGGCGTTCTTCGAGCCGCCCAACAACACCTACCCGTTCGGCTGCCACATCTCGATGGTCGAGATCGACCGCGACACCGGCGAGCTCGCCCTGCTGCGGCTCGTCGCGGTGGACGACGCCGGGAACCTGATCAACCCGTTGATCGTCGAGGGCCAGATTCACGGCGGCCTCGCCCAGGGCATCGGCCAGGCGATGATCGAGGAGGTCCGCTACGGCGCCGACGGGCAGCCGCTGACCGGATCGTTCATGGACTATGCCATCCCCCGCGCCGCCGACCTCCCGCGGTTCGAGCTCGACGCCACCGTCACCCCCACCCCCGTCAACCCGCTCGGCGCCAAGGGCGTCGGCGAGGCGGGGACCCTGGGGTCGACCCCCTGCATCGTGTCGGCCGCGGTCGACGCGCTCAGCGGGTTCGGCGTCACCCACGTCGACATGATGCTGCGGCCCGAGAAGCTGTGGCAGATCATCCACGGAGGCCAGGCGTGATCCCGTCCGCATTCGACTACGAACGTGCCACCTCGGTCGACGACGCGGTGGCCCGGCTCGCCGCCGCCGGCGGGGCCGGCAAGCTCATCGCGGGCGGGCACAGCCTCGTCCCCCTGATGAAGCTGCGGCTGAACGAGCCCGGCACCCTCATCGACATCGCGCGCATCCCCGAGCTGGCCGGCATCCGCGAGGCGGACGGCGCCATCGAGATCGGCGCCGGCACCGTGCACCACGCGGTCGCCACGTCCGACCTGCTGCGTGCGCGCTGCCCCGTCGTCGCGGAGACCGCGGCGACCATCGGCGACCCGCAGGTGCGCAACCGCGGCACCCTCGGCGGCAGCATCGCGCACGCCGACCCCGCGGCGGACTACCCCGCGACGCTGCTCGCGCTCGACGCAGAGGTCCGCATCCAGGGCCCGCGGGGGGCGCGCGCGGTCTCTGCGCGCGACTTCTTCCAGGACCTGTTCACCGTGGATCTGGCGGGAGACGAGCTGATCACCGCGGTGCGGTTCGCCCCGGTCCGCACCGCCGCCTACGCCAAGCTCTACCAGCGCGCGTCGCGCTTCGCCATCGTGGGGGTGGCGGCGGCCCTCGACGTCGCCGACGGCGCCGTCCGGGGCGCGCGCCTCGGACTGACCGGCGCCCTGTCGCACGCGGTGCGGCTGACCGCGGTCGAGGAGGCGCTGACGGGACGCCCGGCCGGTGCCGACAGCGTCGCCGCCGCCGCGGCCCGCGCCGGCGACGGCCTGAGCGACGTCAACGCCGACATCCACGCCGGCGCCGACTACCGCCGCGCCATGGTGGCGGTGTTCGCCCAGCGCGCGCTGCGGGCAGCGCTGGCGCGCGGCCAGGAGTCTGCGCCGTAGAACGGCGCGGACTCCCGCCGGAGATCGGCGACGCCGGTCAGGCCGGCAGGGGCGGCATCCGCGGCCCCGGCGTGCTGAAGGTCATCTCCGTGATCGCCTTCACGCTCCGGTTCCCGTAGCGGAACGGCACGACCAGCCGCAGCGGTGCGCCGTGCCGGGGCGGGATCGGCTCGTCGTTCATCATCCACGCCAGCATCACCTGCGAATGCCGCAGCGTCGTCATCGGCTCGTCCGCGTAGAAGCGGTCGGAGCCCACGAAGCGGCAGTAGTGCACGCCGGGGATGACCCCGAGCATGTCCGCGAAGTCGCTGAAGCGGACGCCGGTCCACTTGACGATGCCGCGCGGGTTCGGGGCGCCGCATTGCAGCAGGTACGTGCCGGAGACGACCGGCAACTGCTCGAGGTCCGAGAACCGCAGCGTGCCGGAGAGCCGCGCCATGCCGCGGGTGTCGACCCGGATCGCCATGCGCCGGTAGTCGAACTCGATCTGCGGCGTCTGCCGCCCCTGGGTTCGCCACATCAGCGGATCGGTGATGGGGCCGGCCGCGCTCTCCGGATGCTCGGGGGCCGACCCGTCCGGCTCGAGCGGCAGCGGCGCCGGGAACCCGTCGCGCAGCGGGCGCTCCACGAGCGAATCCGGCCAGTCGTCCTGGCCCTGCGCCCCGAGGGCCGCCGCATGCTCGGGCCGCAGGACGCCGAGCGAGAGGCCTGCGAGAGTGGAACCGGACAGCGATATCGCCTTGCGTCGGGAGAGGGTCATCGGTGCACCTCCGAAGGTTGGGGTACCGGGGATCCCAAAGATTCTACCCGTTCCCCCGTCCGAAACGGCGACGCGTCCGTCCACACGTCCGTGCCGCCGCCCGCAGTCACGCCGAAGATCGCCATCTGAACCCAAGAGATCACCCAAATATCACACCAAATGGTCTATCGTTACCCCATGCGTGGACCGTGAACCCGCGGACCACCGTCCCCCCGGAGGCCGGCGTGCGGGTGACTGCCGAGGCGCCGGGGAAGCTGGAGGAGGCCGGCGCGTTCGCCGTGTCGAACCGTGAGCGTCGGTTGTGGGCCGGGTTCTGTCGCGGGCACCGGGCATGGAACCGGGCCCGGCCGCCCCGGCACACTCCCGGAAGGGCGCTGTCTGTCGGCCGCATGACCGGGAGAAGCACGCATGTGGAAACAGGAAGAACGAATCCGGACGGTGACGCCTCAGGTCGAGAGCACGGACGGCTCCGCCCGCCCGGCGCGAAGCAACACGAACCGGGACGTGATCGTCGGCAAGTCGATCGTCGTCAAGGGCGAGCTCCACGGCGGCGAGGACGTGAAGATCGAGGGGCAGGTCGAGGGCAAGATCACGTTGAAGCAGCATGCCCTGACGGTCGGAACCCACGGACGCATTCACGCGGACGTGCTCGCCAAGTCGGTCGTCATCCTGGGTGAGGTCGTCGGCAACATCGAGGCGGCCGAGACCGTCTCGATCAGCGCCGAAGGGACGGTCGACGGCGACATCAAGGCTCCCCGCGTCGCCATCGCCGAAGGAGCCAGGTTCCGCGGCGGCATCGACATGCAGCAGGGGCAGCAGGCCCAGCGCACCGGCGGCGAACCCAGGCCGCGCCCCACGCCCCGCCGCCCGGCGCCGGCCGCGAAGGCCAGGTGATGTCGAAGGGCGGAGCATCCGGCGGGGCCGAGGCCAGCCCGCCCATCGTCGCCTTCGGCTCCGCTGGGCGCCCAACCAACCCTGCCAGGAGTCTGCACCGTTCTACGGCGCAGACTGCTAGGCCCGGTCCGCCAGCCGTTCCGCCGCCTCGCGCCGGGCGAACAGCACATCGGCCAGCATCGGGGTGCCGTGGCGGCAGCCGAGGCGCACGTTGCCGCGGTAGACGTAACCCAGGTCGCGCAGGGCGGCGGCAATGTCCTCGAAGGTGGGAGCGCCGCCTCCGGCCGCGTTGGGGTAGAACGCCGCCTCGACGATGACCGCGGCCGCGCGGCGCAGCGTCTCCTCCCCGCCGCGGATGACCTCGAGGTCGAGGCCCTCCGTGTCGACCTTGACCAGCACGTCCGGCTCGAGGCTCAGGTCCGCGGCCAGGCGGTCCAGGGTCTCGACCCGGACCGGGATCGGCTCGTACTCGGCCGCTTCGCCCGGCGCGGGGGCCGCGAGCGTCGACAGGATGTCGCTGTGCCGATGCACGTACAAGGGCTGTTCCGACGGGGCTCGGGCCAACGCCAGCTCGAACACCCGGACGGCATCGCCCTGGGTCTCCGCCCACTGCTCCAGCCTGCGGCACAGCCCGGGGATCGGCTCGACGCAGCAGACCCGGGCCTCGGGAAAGAGCCGCCGGAAGCGGCGCGCCGCCCGGCCCTTGTTGGCCCCGACGTCGATGACGGTGCGGACGTCGAGGTTGGTGAGGCCCAGCAGCTTCTGCCGCTGCTCGATGTAGTCGGCGAGGTTCTTCAGGCCGAGCCCCTTGTGGAGAAACCGGAAGAACTGGCGCGACCCGAAGCTCGCCGGCATGAGGGGCGATCATAGTCCGCCGGGAGCGGACCTGGGCCGGGCGGCAGCGCGACCCGCCTCGTGATCGCCCGCGGACACCCTCGATCCGGCCTATCCGGCCTTTGGGGTGCCGCCAACGCGTGGTATCTTGACCGGCTGGGACCGCACCCGAGCGCGGGCCGCGCCCGCTCGACCGACAACCGACACCGGGAGACCGACATGCAACGGCTTGCCACCGCCATCACCCTGCTCGCCTTCGCCGCCGCGGCGTCCGCCCAGCCGGCCGACGACGCCTCCGGCCCGTCACCGTCCTTCTCGCCCGTCACCTGGGAGCGCCTGCTGAACGCGGCCGACGAGCCCGAGAACTGGCTGATGTACTCGGGCACCCTCGACGCCCAGCGCTACAGCCGGCTCGACCAGGTGCACAACCGCAACGTCGGCGGGCTCGAGCTGAAGTGGGCCTACCAGATCCCGCAGCTCGACCGGGCCGAGACGTCGCCGCTGGTGGTCGACGGGGTGATGTTCATCACCGAGGCGCCGAGCAACGTCGTCGCCGTCGACGCCGCCACCGGGCGCCAGTACTGGCGCTACGACCACCCGCTGCCCGACGACCTGCGCATCTGCTGCGGGCGGAACAACCGCGGCGTCGCCATCCTCGGCGACACGCTCTACATGAGCACCCTCGACGCGCACCTCGTGGCCATCGACGCGCGCACCGGCAACCTGGTGTGGGACCGGGAGGTCGCCGACCACCGGTCGGGCTACAGCAAGACCGCCGCCCCCCTCGTCGTCAAGGGCGAGGTCGTGACGGGCATCGCCGGCGGCGAGTTCGGCATCCGCGGCTTCGTCGACGCCTACGACGCCGCGACGGGCGACCTCACGTGGCGCGCGTGGACGATTCCCGGCCCCGACCACCCCGACAACCAGACCTGGGCCGGCGAGTCGTGGCGCACCGGCGGTTCGGCGAGCTGGATCACCGGCGCCTACGACCCCGACCTCGACCTCGTGTACTGGGGCACCGGCAACCCGGGGCCGGACTGGAACGGCGACGTGCGCCTGGGCGACAACCTCTACTCGGACTCGGTGCTCGCCATCGACCACGAGACCGGCGGGCTGGACTGGTACTTCCAGTTCACGCCGCACGACGTGCACGACTGGGACGCCATCCAGGTGCCGATTCTCGCCGACCTGACCTGGGACGGCGAGGAGCGCAAGGTGATGATGTGGGCGAACCGCAACGCGTTCTTCTACACCCTCGACCGCGAGACCGGCGAGTTCCTGCTCGGGACGCCGTACGCCGAGCAGACCTGGGCGGTGGGGCTCGACTCCAACGGCCGTCCGATCCGCGTGCCCGACACCTCCCCCACCCCCGAGGGCACCCTCGTCTCGCCGCCGGTCGTGGGCGGCACGAACTGGTTCTCGCCCGCCTGGAGCCCGCGCACCGAGCTCTTCTACGTGCAGGCCTACGACGGCGAGGACATCTACTACAAGCGCGACGAGGAGTACGTCGAGGGCGACCGCTACACCGGCGGCGGCTTCCAGCGCCCGCTGCCCGTCGACAACTACCACAGCGCCATCCGCGCCATCGACCCGCGGACCGGCGACATCCGGTGGGAGTACGCCCTCCAGCCGCGCTCGACGGCCGGGGTGCTGGCGACGGCCGGCGACCTCGTGTTCAGCGGCAGCGTCGACGGCTACTTCTACGCCCTCGACGCCTCCACCGGGCGCGAGCTGTGGCACGTCGCCGTCGGGGCCATGGTGCACGCCGCTCCCATGACCTACGCCGTCGACGGGCAGCAGTACGTGACCATCGCCGCCGGCAACGTGGTGTTCACCTTCGGGCTCCCCGAGTAACCGGAGTCCGCGCAGTCGCACGACCGGATTCCCGGCCGATCGGCTGGGCGGGCCTGCCGAACCAGGCGGAGCGCGGGTGAGGACCGACAGTGCCAGAGCTGCCGGAAGTCGAAAGGGGACGCAGGCTCGCGGAGGCGGTCGCGGCGGGTAGGCGCATCGAGCGGGTCTGGTGCGAGGACGACCCGTTGGTGTTCGACGGGGTCGCGCCGCGCGACTGGCGGGACGCCCTCGAGGGGCGGCGGATCGAGGCGGCGCGGCGCTGGGGCAAGCAGCTCTGGTTCGTCCTCGACCGGCCGCCGCATCCCCTCTTCCACTTCGGGATGGCCGGCGGCTTCAAGACCCCGGCGTCGACGCCGCTGCAGCTCAAGTCGGGGCCGCGCGAGGACGCCGCGGTCTGGCCCCCGCGGTTCCTGAAGATTCGGCTGCGCTTCGACGACGGCGGCGAGCTCGCGATGACCGACGGGCGCCGCCTCGGGCGCATCCTGCTGCGCGACGACCCCCAGGGCGAGCCCCCCGTCGCTAAGCTCGGCTTCGACCCCCTCCTTGCCATGCCCCCGCCGAAGCGGTTCTCCGAGCTGATCCGCGCGCGCGGCGCCAACGTGAAGTCGCTGCTGCTCGACCAGTCCTTCTCGGCCGGCGTCGGCAACTGGATCGCCGACGAGGCGCTGTACCAGGCCGGTATCGATCCCCGGCGCCACGCCGCGTCGCTGACGGACGCGGAAGCGCGGCGCCTGCGCGCGAAGCTCGCGGCGATCGTCAAGCGCGCCGTCGACGCCAACGCTGACGATGCGCGCTATCCGCGCACGTGGCTGTTCCACTGCCGCTGGGGCAAGCGCGCGGACGCGCGCACGACCCGCGGCGAGCGCATCGAGCACCTCACCATCGGTGGGCGCACGACGGCATGGGTGCCGACCGCGCAGCAGTGACCCGATCCCCGGTCGCCCCCATCCCAGAAGAACCGCCTGCAAAGACGAAGGGCCGGGCAACGGTGCCCGGCCCCCCGCTGAATGCCCGACGCGGGCCGATGCCCGTTCGCGCGTGCGGCCTACTGCTCGTTGGCCAGCTCCCGCGCGCGCTCGCCGCCGAGGATGTTGGTCATGCTGTAGTTGCCCTCGTGGCAGGCGTACTCGAAGAGGTAGGGCAGCTCGTCGGCCGGGAACGTCGTGAACGGAAACTCGCCCGAGAAGCTCCGCTCCCAGTGCGTGGGGTCCTCGACGGTGAACTCGTAGTGCACCGTGCCGGGGCCGGTGCGCGTGAGGCGCTCGGTGACGGTGATGGTGTCGTCGTCGCGGCCGTTGGCCATGCGCAACAGGACCGGGTCGCCGCCCACCGCCCCCGCGTTCGCCTCGGTGCGCCGCAGGTTGGTGGTCTCGACGACGAGGGTGTCGCCCTCCCAGCGTCCCCGCGCGTCGCCGTGCCACTGGCGGATGCTGGTCGGCACGTGCGCGCGCCCGTCGATGGGGATGATCCGGAAGTCGTGGATCATCTCGACGTAGATCGCGACGTAGCCCGGCGTCTGCATGATCATGAAGTTGTTGTTGTAGGCGCTCGGCAGCATCGGTGGACCCGCCGACCACACCAGGCAGCGGTCGTTCAGCTCGAGGTCCTCCCACGAGTCGAACGGCCCCTCGACCGGGAACGCGGCGTCGTGCGCCATCTTGCGCTCGGCCGCGTCCGCCGTCCGCGTCGGCAGCCGGCCGTTCGGCGGATCGGAGATCAGGGACGTCCGGCCTGTCGGCCGCGTGCCCCCGTCCAGCCAGAAGTTGTTGTAGCCACCGACGTTGCCACCGGCCACGGTCCGCCGGGGCGGAGCCACCAGCAGCTCCTGGTTGCGGTCGACCCGCGCCTGCTCCTGGGCCGCCACCTCCTCGTCGGTGAGGAACGCCTTGTCGCCCAGCGCCTCGGGACGCTCGAGCGGCGTGATCGTCTTGTTGGTGTAGGTGCCCTGCAGGTCCGGGTCGCCCCACGGGGTCCGCGGCGCCTCCTGGCCGGCCACTGCCGCCGGCACGAGCAGGAGCGCGGCCAGGGCAACCGCGCCGAAACGTGTTCGAGTCATCTGGTACCTCCCGTCTGGTTTCCTGATCGCGTCTTCCGGGGACGCGCAACGCTCGCAAAGCACAACGTTCTTCGTGCAGATTATACGCCCGGTCGACCGAGGCCGGACGTCCCGCCGGTCAGCCGCGCGGGTTCAGATCCGTCCGTCCACCAACACGTCCAGCAGCGTCGGGCCGGAATGCGCGAGCGCCTCCTCGAGGGCGGGTCCGACCTCGCCCGGCTCGACGATCCGCCGCGACCTCAGCCCCATCGCCGCCGCCAGCCCCGCGAAGTCGACCGGCGGGTCGTCGAAGTCCATGCCGACGAAGCGCTCGACGCCGTGGCCGGCCCGCACCCGCTGCTTGAGGATGCGGTAGCCGCGGTTGTTGGCGATGACGTAGACCATCGGCAGCCGCAGGTGGGCCGCCGTCCACAGAGCCTGGATGTTGTACAGGGCCGACCCGTCGCCGATCACCGCCACCACCGGCCGGTCCGGCACGGCCAGCCGGATGCCCACCGCCCCGGCCACCGCGAACCCGATGCCTCCGCTGGCGAGCCCGTAGTAGCTGCGCTCGTCGCGATAGGGCCACAGCCGGGGCAGCGCCAGCGACGACGTCAGTCCCTCGTCCACTACCACCGCGTCGGCCGGCAGCGTGTCGCTCAGCACCCGCATCAGGTGGTCGGGGTGGATCGGCGCCCCCGCGCTGGGCCCCAGGGACCGCACGAAAGCCTCCCGCGCCGCCGACCAGTTCCCGGGCCGCAGCTCTTCGATGCGTTGCCGCGCCGCCGCCTCGTGTCCAGCCGGGCGGCGCGCTCGCAGCCGCTCGTTCAGGGCGGCGAGGGTCTCGCGGACGTCCGCCTGCACCGCCAGCTCGGTCGGGTAGTTCTTGGCGAGGTCGGCCGACCGCTCCCCCACCTGCACGACGGCCAGCCCCGAGGGCAGCGGCGGGGGCCCCGGCACCGACATGCGCAGCACGTCGGTGCCGAGACACACGAGCAGGTCGTGGGCGCCGAGACGCTCTGCCACGTCTCGCTGGTTGCGGCTGAGCATGCCCAGGAAGCACGGGTGCGACGATACGAACGGGGCCGCGGTGGGAATGGTGTCCTGATAGACCCCGGCCCCCAGCAGCTCGGCCAGCCCGGCCGCCTGCGGCAGGGCCGATCGGGCGCTCACCTCGTGCCCGACCACCATCACGGGGCGCCGGGCCGCGAGCAGGCGGTCGGCCAGCGCGTCGAGGACCGCGTCGGCGGGCCGGACGCGGGCCTCGACCCGGTTGCACCGGCCCAGATCGACCTCGACGTCGTCGGTCAGCACGTTGCCCGGCAGCGAGATGAACACGGGCCCGGTCGGAGGCGCGAGGGCGATCTTGGCGGCGCGCCGCACGATGCGGGGCAGGTCGTCGAGCCGCGTCGCCTCCACCGCCCACTTGACATGGGGCCGGGCCATCGGCTCGAGCGGGGCGTAGAGCATGGGCTCGGTCAGGCCGTGCCCGACGGGGTGCTGGCCGGCGGTGACGATGAGCGGCGAGCCGATCCAGCTCGCGTTGAAGAGCGAGCCGATGGCGTTGCCCAGCCCCGGCGCCACGTGGAGGTTGCACGCGGCGAGGCGCCCGCTGGCGCGGGCGTAGCCGTCGGCCATGGCCACCACCGCCGCCTCCTGGGCCCCGAGCACGTAGTCGATCTGCGGGTAGTCCGGCAGCGCCGCCATCAGCGGCAGCTCGGTGGTGCCGGGATTGCCGAAGAGGTGGGTCACCCCCTCGTCTATCAGCAGCGACAGCAACGCGTGGCTACCGAGCATGGCCCTCGATTTGCCGGCGGTCCGGCAGGGCCACCCTCCACCGCAGCTCGGCGGCGCCGGAACGGCCGAAGCAGTGGGCCAACCCCTTGTCGGCCAGCGGTGAAAGCGCGTGGCTACGAGACATTCGGCGAGGGGGGCCGGAAGGAAAGCAGGCTGCGGGGTTGGGCCAACCCCTCGACCCGCGGGGAAAGCAACGCGTGGCTACCGGACATTCGGCGAGGGGCCGGAGAAAGGCAGCGCGTGGGACTCGCAGCCAGGAGCCCGTGGAGAACCACCGGGCTCCTGGCGCGAACTCTCCTAGACGTGGGCCATCAGCCGGTCGTGGCCGCTCGGCGCCTGCTCGAGCCGGGTCAGAATCAGGTCCCGGGTCACCGGCGTCCGGAAGAGGTCGCCGTTCTGGCCCAGCGCGTCGGCGATGGCGTTCATCACGGCCCCCGAGCCGGCGCCTTGCGCGGCCTCGCCGATGCCCTTGGCGCCCAGCGGGTTGAACGGGTCGGGCAGGTCGGCGGCGCCCCACTTCATGGGCTGCTCGTGCGGGACGTCGAGGATGCCCGGCGGGCGGTTGCTGTAGAAGCGCTTCGCCACCAGCAGCCCCCAGCGCCGGTCGAACACCCAGTTCTGGGTGAGGGCGACCGAGAAGCCCTGGATGGCCCCGCCGAAGACCTGGGCCCCGAACGTCCGGGGATGGATGATGGTGCCGGCGTCGCACCCCGCCGCGTAGTCGACGAGCCGGATGCCGCCGGTCTCCACGTCCACCTCGACCTCGGCGAACCCCGCGACGAACGACATCCGCCGCCCGCCCTCCTCGAAGTTGTCGCGGGCGACCCCCATCAGGCCCTGCCCGGCGAGGGCGGTGGCCGCGGCCGTCGTCATCCCGTTGATGTCCTCGGGCAGCTCGTGGCCGTCGTAGCGGCCGCCGATGTCGATGGCCCGCTGCGCCACCCGCGCGAAGCTCAGGCCCACCGAGCGGTTGCCGGTGCGGAAGACGCGCTCGCCGCCGATGCTGTAGTCCTCGGGCACGCCGCCGAGGTCGCGGGCCGCGATCTCGCGCACCTTCTGGCGCGCGTCGAGCACCGCCGCCCAACTGGCGCGGGTGTGCGCGTGGGCGGTCGAGCTGCCCGCCTGCAACGAGCTCCACGGCAGGTGCCGGCTGGTGTCGCCCCATGCGACGTCGCACTTCTCCCAGGGCACGTCCATGCCCTCGGCGATGGGGCGCATCATGTCGAAGGTCGACCCCGTGCCGAGGTTGCCGACACCCGACTGGATGGCGATGCGCCCGTCGGGCCGGATGACGAACAGCCCGTCGACGCCGGAGGCGCCGGCCGCGAAGGTGCTCAGCGCCACCCCCACGCCCGTCACCCTGGGGCCGTTGCGCCGCCCGCTGCGCTGCACGCGCTCGCGCCAGTCGAAGAGCTCGGCGCCCTTGTCGATGGCCTCGCGCGCGAAGGCGCTCGACACGTGCCCCTGCTCGCCGTCCACGCCCGGGGCGCCGAACTTCGCCTGCCCTTCCGGCGCGTTGACCTTGAGCACCTCGACCTGGTCGAGGCCCAACTGCTTCGCCGCCTTCTGAATGATGGGCGACAGCATCGTCATCGACTGCTCGCCCCCGGGGGCGCGCTGGGCGGCGCGCGGCGGGGTGTTGGTGTAGACGCCGGTGCCGCGCATGCGCATGGCCACCGGCTGGTAGGCCAGCGAGCCCATGACGCCCAGGTTCATGTGGTCGCCCGACCGCGCGTAGGGGCCGTTGTCGCCGATGGAGTGGATGTCGAGGGCGGTGATCCGCCCATCGCGCCGCATGCCGAGCCGGATGCGGGCCTGGATGCCGGGGCGGGCCTTGCCGAACGACGTCTCGTCGCGCCGGGTCACGCGCATCATGACCGGCTTGCCGATCTTCTTCGACAGCAGCATGGGGATCTGCGCCTGCACGTAGCCGGCCGCCTTGCTGCCGAAGCCGCCCCCGGTGAACTCGTTGATGAGGACCACGTTCGACGGCTCGACGCCGGCCCAGCGCGCCATCGGCCCCACGCTGCGGTTCGTGCTTTGCACCGACGGGTACACGTAGACCTTCTGGCCCTCCCAGTAGGCCATCGTGGTGCGGCTCTCGAGCGGCTGGTGCGAGAGCGACTGGTGGTACGAGTGCTCCTCGATGACGACGTCCGCGTCCGCGAACCCCGCCGCGAGGTCGCCGTACGACCACTCGTCGGTGGCCTCCGCCTCCATCGGGATCTCGCCTGGCCCGAGCCCGGCCAGATCCGCCTCGGTCCACTTGACCTCGGCGAGCTCGCGCCCCCTCATCGTGTTGCCCTCGGTCCGGGCGTTCGGCCCGCCGGGCCGGAGGCTGTCGAGGGGGTCGAGGACGAACGGCAGCGGCTGGAGGTCGATGTCGATGAGCTCGATGGCGCGGGCCGCGGTCTCCTCGTCGACTGCGGCCACCGCCAGGATCGGCTCGCCCTCGTAGCGCGGCTCGTTGGTCAGGGCCGCCTCGTTCGGCGCGTCGACCTCGGGCAGGTCGTCCGCGGTCAGGATGCCCTCGACGCCGGGCAGGGCCTCGGCCGCGCCGGTGTCGATGGACACCACCCGCGCGTGGGGCATCGGGCTCACCAGCAGCTTGCAGAAGACCATGCCCTCGGCCCGGTGGTCCTCGGCGTAGCGGGAACGGCCGGTGACCTTCGCGTGAAGGTCCGGCAACCGGTAGTTCTTTCCGAGCAGTTTGTAGTCAGCCACGTCAGGCCCTCCCGATGTTCATCACCGCCCGGCCGGGCGGCGATCATCGCATTCTACCACCGCGGGCGGGCCGGCGATCGCGGGTTCCGGCGTTTCCCCACCGGACCGCTCCGCCCAGGAGGGCACGGGCACCGCCACAAACACTTGGGTGGCGTTCCCCACGTCGGACGGTGGCGGGAACCGCTCCGCCCCAGAGGGCACGGGCACCGCCACGGGCTTCGGCAATCACGGCCCGCGGGCGGCTTTATCCCGCGACCCCCGCGCGAAGCCCTCGTCGCGCGTCACGCGCTCGCCTCGGCAGCCGCGGAATCCCGGGCGGCTCCTCTACCCCCCGGATCGGCGCATAATCGAGCATGGCCGCACCCTATCGAGACCTGCTCTCCCGAATTCGCCTCGCTTTTCCGCAACCCGTGTCGGACCGGGTCCACGATGCCTACGTGGTGTTCTCGCTGATGCGCACGCTCGACCACATCGACGCGCTGAAGTCCGCGATTCCGCTGCTCGGCGAGAGCCGCGCCCTCGACTACGCGGGCGCCCGGCGGGCGCGTGTCGCCGACGAGACCGCCCCGGTCGAGCAGGTGGCGGAAGAACTCGTCGCGCAGTTCCAGGGCATGCCGATCTGGGGGCATCCGCGGGCCCAGATGAACGTCGTGAGCTGCTCGTCCATCGCCAGCATCATCGGCGTGCTGCTGCCCGCCATCTACAACCCGAACCTGGTCTCGGACGAGACCGCGCACGGAATTCTGGAAGCGGAGGTCCGGGTGACCGCGATGGCCGCGGATCTCCTCGGATACGACCCGGACCGGGCGGGCGGGCTCTTCACCTTCGGCGGCACCGGCACGAACCTCTACGGCGTCAAGATCGGCATCGAGAAAGCCCTGCCGGGCGCGATGGAGAACGGCGTGCAGAGCGGAACCGCCGTGGTCCTGGCCTCCGAACAAGGTCACTACTGCCGGCTGAACGTGGCCGGCTGGCTCGGTCTGGGCGAGCGGAACGTGCTCGCCGTCCGCAGCCATCTCGCGAACGACGTCGACCTCGGTCGGCTCGCCGAGGCGGCCGAACGCACCCTGGCCGACGGGAAGCGGATCGCCGCAATCGTCGCCACGATGGGCACGACGGACGCTTTCGGCATCGACGACCTGCGGGCCGTCGTCACCCTGCGCGACGATCTCGTCACCCGCTTCGAGCTCGACTACTGCCCCCACGTCCATGCCGATGCGGTCATCGGATGGGCCTGGTCCGTGTTCACCGGATACGACTTCGAGGAGAACCCGCTCGGGTTCCGCCCGCGCACAGTCCGGGCCCTGGCCGGCGCGTGGCACCGCATCCGGCACCTCGGCCTCGCCGACTCGGTCGGGCTGGACTTCCACAAGACGGGGTTCGCGCCGTACGTCTCCAGCCTGTTCCTGGTGCGAGACCAGGGCGACCTGCAGCACCTGGTGCGCGGGCGGGCCGACATGCCCTACCTGTTCCAGTCGGGCGAGCACCACCCCGGCCTGTTCTCGCTGGAGACGAGCCGCGGCGGGGGCGGCGTGCTGAGCGCCCTCGCCAGCCTCCAGCTCCTGGGCCGGACCGGACTGCGCACCGTGCTCGGGCATCTGGTGGAGATGGCGGAACTCCTGCGCGAGCACCTGGAGGGCCATCCGGTTACGACGGTGTTGAACGGCGACAACTTCGGCACCGTCACCCTGTTTCGCGTGTACCCGGACGACGTGGACACCTGGACGGTCAAGGAGCGCGAACGAACCGACCCGGCCATGCGGAACAAGCTGCTCGCCCACAACGCGTACAACCGCCGCGTCTATCTCGACCTGCACGCCGAAGCGATGGCGGGCCGCGGCGTACTCATCTCGATGACGGACTGCTACCGAATGACCGACTACGGCGAACCCATCGCGGCCCTCAAGGTCTACGTCCTCTCGCCGTTCGTCGACGAGGCCGACGTCGAGCTGCTCGTCGCGAAGGTGCTTGAGGCGCGGGCCCGCGTCTCCGGCGCGGCCGCGGCCGAGACCGGGCAGGAGCCCGCGTGAGCACGGCGGTGGGCGTGGCCGGCCGCTGGCCCGCGCCGTGACCCAGCCGGACGGACACGGTGCGCCGCCCCCCCGGCAGGGGCCCACGCCCGGGCCGCGCGCCGGCCCGGGCCGGCGAGGACGCCGCGCCAGGACCCAGCCGATGGGCCCGGCGCGGGGGCAGTCCGGGCAGCGGTGATTCGCCGTGAGCCGGACAACGCTCCGCCATCCCGCCGGGGAGCCGAACAATCTTGTCCCTGTTCGCGGTCTCCGACTATCATCGATTCCGCTACTCAACGCACGCCGTCAGGAGGAATCCATGCGAAGAACCTTCCCGCTTCTCGTCGCCCTCGCGACCCTGCCGGCCGGGCCGGCGGCGGCCCAGGACGTCGAGGGCGTCTTGCAGGCGGCCGTCGAGGCCATGGGCAGTCCGGGCACCATCGAGTACTCCGGCACGGGCTGGGTCGCCAACGTCGGCCAGAGCCACACCCCCGCCGACGACTGGCCCCGCTTCGAGATGACCGCCTACTCGCGCACCATCGACTACGACGCCCGGTCGTCCCGCGAGACCTACACCCGCCGCCAGGGCGACTACCCCGCCCTCGGCGGGGGGACGCCGCTCGCGGGCGAGCAGGACCGGACGCTCCTCACCAGCGGCGAGCACGCCTGGACGCTGCGCGGCGGCGACGCCGTGCCCCAGTCCGCCGCGGCCGAGGTCCGGCAGCTCGACATCTGGACGTCGCCCCACGGGTTCCTGCGCGCGGCGGCCGCCGCGGACGACGCCGACGCCGCCTCCGTGGTGTTGGAGGGACGCGAGCTCACCATCGTGTCGTTCACGGCGATGGGCCACCGGCTGAACGGCACCATCAACGAGGACAATCTCGTCGAGCGCGTCCTGACGTGGGTCGCGCACCCCGTGTTCGGCGACATGATCTACGACCACCGCTACACCGGCTACCAGGACTTCGGCGGCGTGATGTTCCCGACCGTGATCCACTCGCACCAGGGCGACCCGCGCCTCAATCCCGGCCACAACTCGATGGAGGTCACCGTGACGGAGGCGGCGGCCGACGTCGAGGCCGAGCCGCTGGCGGTGCCCGACAACGTGCAGGACGCGACCGTCCCCCCCGTCGTCGTCCGGTCCACCCAGATGGCCTCCGGTGTCTGGCGCGTCTACGGCGGCAGCCACCACAGCGTCGCCATCGAGTTCGCCGACTTCATCGCCGTCGTCGAGGCCCCGCAGAACGAAGCGCGGTCGCTGGCGGTCATCGCCGAGATCCGCCGCCGGGTCCCCGACAAGCCGATCCGCTACGTCATCAACACCCATCACCACGCCGACCACGCCGGCGGCCTGCGCACCTACGTCGCCCAGAGCGCCACCGTCATCACCCACGAGGCGAACCACCAGTTCTACGACGCCGTGTTCTTCCACCCCGGCACCCGCGCCCTCGAGCCCGACCTGCTGTCGGGGCGCATGCCGTGGTTCGCGCCGAACCGCATCCCCTCGTACGAGCTGGTGGGCGACGACGGCTACACGCTGACCGACGGCGAGCGCGTCGTGAACATCCACCCGGTGCTGCGCCTCGGGCACGCCGGCACCATGCTCGTCGTGCACCTGCCGGCGGAGCGGATCCTGATCAACGCCGACCTCTACTCGCCGCCCGCGCCGGGGACCGACCCGCCCGCGGTCACGGCGAGCATGCGGAGCCTGGCCCAGAACATCGAGCAGCTCGGCCTCGACGTGGCGCGCCACGTAGGCGTCCACGGGCTCGTGGGCTCGCACGTGGACTTCATGCGGCTGATCGAGGGGGAGTAGCGGCGCGGCCGAGCCCCAAGTCCCCAGGGATCACCGGAGTCAGACATGACCCTGCTTTCTGAAATCCCCGCTGCCGACCCCCGGGTGTCGGCCGGACCTCCGGCCGGCGCCGCGCCGTCACGCGCCGCGGCATCGGCGCCGGCCGAAGCTGCCGAAGCCGCATGGCCGACGTCCGACTCCGACGCGTTCCCCGGCTGCCGCGCAGTGCACATCTCCCGCGAAGACTTCGAAGACTACGACGGGCGCGTCGAGTGCTGGGACGCCGCCACCGAGACGGCCATGGTGGTGCGCGAGCCGGCCGGCGTCTACCACGAGCATCCGGGCCAGCGCGTGGCGCAAATGGCCACGTTGATCGCCCTCACGCGGGGCACGCCCATCGAGACCTTCGGCTCGGTCGACCTGATGCTGCGAAACGAGCGGGGCGAACGGCAGCGCGTCCTGGAGGCCGATCAGACCGTGTATCTGCGCCCGGAGGACGACCGCCCCCTCGGCCAGTACATCGTCGTCGGCGAGGACACCCTGCCGGACGTGATCGTGGAGGTCGACAACACCACCGACGTGCGCCGCGGCAAGTTGGCGTTGTACGAGTCGTGGGGACTGCCCGAAGTGTGGGTGGAGGTGCCGGACGCATCCTCTCCCAGCCGACCCGCGAACCTCAAGCCCGGCCTGACCATCCACGTCCTGCACGCGGACGGCGCCTACCGCGAATCGGCCGAGAGCCGCGCGTTCCCCGGGTGGACGGCGTCGGAGATCCACCAGGCCATGAACGAACGGACGTTGTCGATTGAGACGATGGCGGTCCTCCATCGGGTCGGCCGGGCGTTGCGCGATCAGGACGGCCCCCGCGCCGGCAACGCCTCCTTTCTGCGCTGGGTGCGCGCAGAAAGCCATACCGCCGGGCGGGCGGAAGGCCGCGCCGAAGGACGGGCGGAAGGCCGCGCCGAAGGACGGGCGGAAGGCCGCGCCCAGCAACGGACCCTGCTCTGCCGCCGGGCGGCGCGCCGCTTCGGCACCGAGACGGCGGAGCGGCTGGCGGTTCTGATCGCCACCGTGGACGACCCGGACCACTTCGCCGACATCGGCGAGTGGATCGTCACCTGCGCTTCGGGGTCCGAGCTGCTGGACCGCTGCTCGCACCGGCGGCCGTCCTGAGAACCGGCCCTCCTTTCGCACACGAGCGCCCGTTCCCTCGTCAAGGGCGCCGGACCGGCGGCGGTCGAGTCGCGGCCCGGACGCCGAGCCGCAGGTCATGTCGCGGCCGGACGGCAGTCGACGCTCAAGCGGCGCCGTTCCCAGCGCCAATCAACGCCAGCATCTCCTGGTGGATGCCGGGCCACGGCCGCCCGAGATCGACACTACGCGCACGGATCGCGAACCCTTCCAGGCGGAGGTCTATCGCCCACCGCTCCCTCACCGTCGGATACAGCAGGACACCCTCGTGACGGGGTCCGGGCTCCGTCGCGTCCCGGTTTCGGAGGTACGCCAGCAACTGATACAGGTTGTCCGCAGGGAGCTTCCTGGCGCCGTGCCGACCCGCCAGCGGATCTGCGTAGTACTTCGTGTCCAGGATGATGCGCCGCTCCCGCGAATCGAGCAGCACGTCGCCCTCCATCCGCGGGATGGCCGAGCGATGCGGCTCCGCCGTCCCCTCGTCGTCCCATCGAATCGCGCGCCCGCCCCGGTTCACCCGGTATTCGTCCTGCTCGTGCCGAAAGAACCCGATCACGAAGTCCTCGAACAGCTTCCACATGCGCGCCTGGTCCCTGCGGAAGTCCGTGAACCGTGCATCACCGGACGTCTCGTCGACGAGCAGGCACTCGTGAACGAGTCGGCACACCGAGAGCAGGAACCGATAGCGGCGGCGGTTCCGATCCAGTTGCACCTGTCCGAACAGCCGCCGACCGAGCCGCACGACGCTCACGCCCTCCAGCGCGCGATACGCCAGCCTGATGCGGTCTCGCACGTCGCGATCCAGCTCCACGATTCTCAGGAGCGCCGCGAGCGTGGAACGGAGGATGCGGTTGTGAAGCACGTCGTGCGACAGCTCCTCGAAGTCGCAGGCCACGCGGCCGCGGGATCGCAACGCCCGCGCCGCCGTGTCGCTCAGGGCGACCTTGCCCCGGATGCCGGCCATGTCTTCGCGCACTTCACCGTAGCCCCGGTCCAGGCCCCGCCGAATCAGCCGGGCGGACCCTGTGGCGAGCAAGTAGCCGAGCAGGTCGTGAACGCGCTTCAACCCCTCCAGCTCCTCCGCCCGGACCACCTCCAAGTCCTCGGCGTGCCCCCAGGCGTAGCAGAGCAGGTAGTAGACGTTGGCGATGGGGATGTTCACCGCCTCAACAGCTCCGCCAGCTCTTCCGCGCGTTCAGGTCGGTCGAACCAGTACTCGCGCAGCAGGGGCGCGATCTGCGTCTCGACGACCGACTCGTACCAGTCGTCATCCACGCTCTCCGTCTGGTCATCTGGCACGAAGAAGCTGTGCCCGATCTGGAACCCCGGTCCGAGATCCTTGTCCTCGCGAATGCGCTCGTTCAGCTCCATCAGCTTCGTCTCGATCCTGTCGACGAGCTTCCGGTCCACGCCCGCCTCGAGCAGATGCCCCCGGAACTCGTCGGTGCCGTACGCGGGCATCAGCGCTTCGAAGGCGAACCGCCGCCGTAGCGCGTAGTCGACCATGGCCAGAGACCGGTCCGCGGTGTTCATCATGCCCAGGACATGCAAGTTGTCGGGCACGAAAAAGCGCTCTTCGGCGCCGCTGTACGTCAACGGAATCGCGTGAGCCGGCCCCCGCTTGTCCCGCTCCAAGAGCATCAGCAGTTCGCCGAAGATCCGGGACAGATTGCCCCGATTGATTTCATCGATGATGAACACGAATCGCGTGTCCGGCCGCGCCTCGGCCCGCTTGCAGAACTCGAAGAACACGCCGTTCCTCAGTGCGAACCCTCCGGTCTCGGTCGGCCGCCAGCCCTGTACGAAGTCCTCGTAGGCATAGGACTGATGGAACTGCACCATCTCGATCGCATCGGGATCCTCTCGTCCGATCAGACACGAAGCGAGCCGCTTCGCGATCCAGGTCTTGCCCACCCCGGGCGGACCCTGCAGGATCAGGTTCTTCTGCCCAGCCAGGGCATTCTGCATGCGGCTGAACTGCCCAGCGGGGATGAACGCTCCCCTCAACGCCCGCTGAATGTCGTACGGCTCCACGATGACCTCGGGCCGTGAAGGAGGGTGGTCGCTCATGAGCGGAAATGCGCGCCGTACCCAGCCCTTGCCAACTGGCGTCAGCTTTGTCAGGGTCTTCGGGGGAAACAGATCCGGCGCCGGCAACTCAACAGGCTCCACGCTTGGATGCCATTCGACTTCCCGTACGTGCTGGAAGTCCGCGCAGCCGGGATCGTAGAAATACTCCCCTGTCACCGCGCCCCATCCCAGGATGAAGCTGCGACCCCGTTTCGCGATGAGAACGTCCCCGACCCGCATCGCGTGCGCAAAGCTCCACAGGGCCAGCGAGTGATTGGACGGATTGTCACCCAGTCCGCTCTCGACCGCCGTCTCGTGAATGGCCTCCCGCGATGCGAACCCGTTCAGGTCACCCAACTCCTGGCAATCAATCGCTGCGATTCCACGCTGCTGAAAGTCAAGCCAGCGACTCGCTCCCACACCGGGGCTGATCGCCCACCCGCCCACCTCCCCGAAACGCCGCCGAAACCACGCTTCGTCGTCACCTGTTGCCGGAGGGGGCGGCTGAGGCGGCTGAGGCCCGTCCTTTCTCCAGACCTCCACGAACGGGGACTGAAAGAAGTTGACGACGGTCTCATCCGGATGCTCGGCCTCGAGCCGCTTGCGAGTCGCCAGCAGCAATCGGTCGATGGCGACATCATCGCGAGCGGCCGGCGGATCCTCGTCCCGAGCGAAACCCTTGACGATCTCCCGCTTGCGACTCCCCACGACAATGGGCTCGAACGAATCCGGAAACAGGAGGAACAGCAGCGCGTGCCGAAACTGACGCCCCTGGACGAGCCTGCGGTCGGCGAGCCAGCCGGCGAACTTCCACGCATCGGCCGTGAGCGCCTCGCGGTCCTGCCTCGAAAGGGAAAACCAGTCGTTCATCGTCAGGACGATGAAGCGCTGCTCGCGCCACCGATTGGTCAGGTAACCGGGACCGGTATTCGCGCATCCCGCCAGCACATCGTCGGCGAGCGCCCAGTGACTCTCCGGGAGCCGCGCCCCCGACCATTCCCATACCCTGGCGATCTGGTCACGCTTCGTTTGCGGAGTAACGTTTCTCGCGATGAGATAGTACGCCCAGGTCATCTCCGACCACAGACGCTTCGCCTCCGAGGTTGCGGGGCCCAGTTGACGCCGCAGCTTCTCGTAGAAGGGCTCGGATCCCTCTTGGGGATTCTCGACGAAGTGAACACGGAGCTGATCGAAGTTCCGCTCTGTCCACAGCCGTTCGTCGCTGAACAGTGACCCGCCGCCCAGCAGGCACCGCTGCTTCCACTGGTCGGCGGCGGCGAGGATGGCGGCGGCGAGGATGGCGGCTGCCCCCTGTTTGCTCATTTCGTATCTCTGCACGGGAAGGAGGAGCAGAAGGCCATGGGCGCCCCGCTCGGGAACAGCGAACGCGTCTCGGTGTCTGTCGCCCGATCGCCTCGTGGGCTCGAAGACATGCCGAACATCGTCGCCTATGGAGTCGATTTGCGACCGCCGAGGGGTCAGATGATATCACGCTGAGAACTGATGTGACTGTCGCATGAGCCTCTTGCAAAAAGGGTGTTCGGCCGAGTTTCTGCCTGGGGCGACGGGTGCGTGAGGGTCAGTGGACTGGAAGCAGCGTTCGCAGGATGGCGGTGACCGCCACCGGCGCCGGGGAGCCGGAGACGCAGGGGTTCATGGAGCCTGTCTGCCTGTGATGAGGGCAAGCACCTGCGAAGAGACGCGGCGCATTTCCTTCACGAGCCGTTCCAGTTCACGATTGTTCTCGATCCACTCCCGGTAGATACCGAGTTCGTCTTCGGTGAGCTTCAAGCCGACGGTCTTTCCGTGCGCTTTGCGTGTCCAGTAGTGGTAGGGGCCGTGACGCGCCTCCGGGTCGATGTGGCAGCGACAGGCGGGCCTCCCACACGTCATTCGGCGGGTGGAGACGGAGCCCTGGCCGATGAATCCGAGCGTTTGCAGTTCCGCCTTGAGTGCATCGTATTGCCGCTCGTACCGGCGCACGGCCACGTCGTAGGCCATCGATTCATTGCTTGACGTCCGCATTGCCGGTTATCATACAGTAGGTGAAAGGGACGGTCAACCAGCAATGAATCGCCTGCGCGTCGCCTTCGCCCCCTACTGGCAGTCGATCCAGCATGCCCTGTTTCCGCAGTTGGAGTGCGTGTTGGGTCCGCTGACCGAGAAGCAACAGCAGTTGGTGCAGACCCTGGAGGTCATCCGTATCGAGCAGATGATTCCGCTGCGCGGCCGAGTGCCGGGACGTCCGCCCAAGGGCCGCGCGGCGATGGCGCGGGCCTTCGTGGCCAAGGCGGTCTACGACATGCCGACGACGCGCGTGCTGCTGGACCGCTTGGACACCGACGTGGTGCTGCGGCGCATCTGCGGCTGGGAGCGACGGAGTGAGGTGCCGAGCGAATCGGTCTTCTCGCGCGCCTTCGCCGAGTTCTCGGACACGCAGTTGCCCCAGCGCGTGCACGAAGCGTTGATCGGGAACACCCACCGAGACCGACTGGTGGGTCACCTCTCCCGCGACTCGACGGCCATCGAAGCTCGCGAGAAGCCGGCCGCGAAGGAAGAGACGCCCCCGCCGCCCAAGCGCAAGCGGGGACGGCCGAAGAAGGGTGAGGAACGCCCAAAGGTCCTCACCCGCCTCGAACGGCAGGCGGCCATGACCCTGCCGGCGATGCTCGACGACCTTCCAACCGACTGTGATGTGGGCACGAAGAAAGACAGCAAGGGCTACAAGGACACCTGGGTCGGCTACAAGCTGCACCTCGATGTGGCCGACGGCCAGATTCCCGTCAGTTGCCTCCTGACGTCCGCCTCCCTGCACGACAGCCAGGCCGCCATTCCGCTGGCGACGGTGTCGGCCGAGCGGACGACCAATCTGTATGACCTGATGGACGCCGCCTACGACGCGGAGCCGATCCGGCAGCACAGCCGCTCACTCGGCCACGTCCCGTTGATTGACACCAACCCTCGCCGCGACAAAGCGCTGGCCGAGGAACTGCGAACCGAAGCCCGGCGCCTGAAGAATCTCGGCTTCCAGATGGCCGAGCAGGTGCGCTACAAGGAGCGTACGGCGGGTGAGCGCGTCAATGGCCGCCTCAAGGACGAGTTCGGCGGTCGCCATGTCCGGGTCCGTGGCGCCGCCAAGGTGATGTGCCACTGCATGTTCGGCGTGCTCGCGCTCACCGCCGACCAGCTCGTACGCCTGGTGTCATAGCCGGCGCACCGCCGGCAACGCTCGACGGTGCCCGCCGGGCGTCGTTCACCCACCGTGCCCCGGCGCTCGGTCGGGCACGTCGAGACCGCCCTATTCCACCTCTCGGCGAGCCGCCGGCTTCCCAGAGCCGAGACCCCGTCGCCGATTCCAAGGCATGTGGGTGTTCGCCAGGAGTATTGACGTCTACGCCAAGCCGCAAGCCTCAGGAGTTTCGCAAGAGGCTCGCATGAGAGGAGTTCTCATGTCGCCCATTTCGGATCTCCACGACCGCGGAGAAACCGCGACCGCCGGCATTTTTTTGCTTGACAGCTTTTGGCAGCCACTCCGCGCGATTGACGGGACGCGACCAAGAATGCCCTCTGAACACCCTCAGGCGCCGCTGGCTGCACGACGCCAGCCGCGAAACCGAAATCCGTTGCACCGCAGCGCGTTCGGGCCGCTGACGCGAGTACAAGCGGCCCAAAATCAATGAGTTACGATGGGACATGCATCTCACGACGATACCCAACGTCCCTGCGCCCGCGCTGCATCCCGCGGACGCCATCGTGCCCGAGAGCGACCCACCCGCACCGCGGCCCTGGTGCCCCGACGGTCCACAGGCCGAGGTCGTCGCGCTCGGCGACCGCATCGCCGAGCTCTCCGCCCGCATCAGCGCCGCCACCTGGGAGCTGCTGAGCCTGATCCACCAGTTCGACGAGAGATACGGCTGGGCCGGCTGCACGTCGTGCGCCGAGTGGCTCGGCTGGCGCACCGGGCTCGCCCCGGGCGCGGCCCGCGAGCACGTGCGGGTGGCCCGCGCCCTCGCCGACCTGCCGAAGCTGAGCGACGCCATGCGGCGCGGCAAGGTCTCCTACTCGAAGATGCGCGCGGTCACGCGGGTGGCGACGCCCGAGACCGAGGACGACCTGCTGAACGTGGCGCTGTCGGGCACCGCCGCCCACGTCGAGAAGATCGTGCGGGCGTGGCGGCGGGTGGACCGCCTGGCGGAGCAGGCCGAGGACCGGCGGCGGCACGAGACGCGGTCGCTGCGGACGTGGGTGGACGAGGACGGGATGGTGGTGGTGCGGGGCCGGCTGTCGCCTGAGGTGGGCGCGGTGGTGCGGCGGGCGCTCGAGGCGGCGTGCGACCAGGCCCACGGCGCCGACGCGACGGCGGCGGACGCGGACGGAGAGGCCGCCCCCGGTGCCGAGGCCGTTCCCGGCGCAGAGGCGGAGGCGCCGTCGCTGGCAAAGCGGCAGGCGGATGCGCTGGGGGTGATTGCGGAGTGCGCGCTGTCTGGCGGGCTCGACCGGGGGACGGCGGGGGACCGCTATCAGGTGGTGGTGCACGTGGACGCGGACGCCCTGACCGAAGCGCCCGACGCTCCCGAAGCACTCCACGTTCCCGCGGGAACGTCCGAAACAGCCGCGTCGCCGCAGCAGGCCGCGTCCAGCCCGGCCGGCCGCCGCCAGACGGCGCTGGACGAGGCGGGGGGCATCCACATCTCGGCCGAGACGGCACGGCGGCTGGCCTGCGACGCGGCCACGGTGGAGATGCAGCACGGCCCCGGCGGCGAGATCCTCGACGTCGGCCGCCGCACGCGGACCATCTCGCCGGCCCTGCGCCGGGCGCTGCACGCCCGCGACCGTCAGTGCCGGTTTCCGGGGTGCCGGAACGTCCGGGTCGATGCCCACCACATCAGGCACTGGGCACACGGCGGGGCGACGACGCTCGCCAATCTGGTCCTCCTGTGCCGACGGCACCATCGGGCGGTGCACGAGGAGGGGTTCCGCGTCACGCTGGATGCAAGCGGAAACGTGGAGTTCGTTCGGCCGGACGGCCGTCCGCTGCCGGACGCGCCGGCGCCGCCGGACTGGACGGGTCGGCCGCTGGCGCCGGTGAGAGCGCGGCTTGAACAAGACGGCGTCTCCATCGACCCCGACACCCTCACGCCCGACTGGCGCGGCGAGCGCCTGGACCTGGATTGGGTGATCCACCAGTTGTGGCGTCCGCGCCCGCGGGCGGAGGCGTCGGGTGAGCCGCAAGCGCCCGACCAACCTTGACCGCGAGCGCCGAGACATTCTCGCCGCCGCGAACGAGTTCGGGCCGAGGAAACGCGGCGATCTGGGAGAGCCCGGGCGCGCGTTGAGGGGTTCCCGCCGGCGACCAGGGTGCTCGGCGCGGGTGCCAACCAAGGCAACCCGTTTACAGTTCATGCTTGAGCCTCTTGCAGAATCCGTGCTCAGCGGGGTTTTCTTCACCCGAAGGCGGCAGTCGAGGGACGGTCAACGGGCGGGAGACGGCGTTCGCAGGATGGTAGTGGCCGTCACCGCCGGGGAGCCGGAGTCGCGAGGATTCATGGGGCCTTCCTGCCGGTTATGAGGGCAAGCACGCGCGACGAGACGTGGCGCATTTCCTTGACGAGCCGTTCCAGCTCACGGTTGTTCTCGATCCACTCCCGGTAAAGAACGAGTTCGTCTTCGGTGAGGTTCAAGCCGACGGTCTTTCCGCGGACCTTGCGCGTCCAGTAGTGGTAGGGGCCGTGACGGGCGTTCGGGTCGTCGTGGCAGCGACAGCCGGGCCTGCCACACGTCAGGTGACGTGTCAGAATGCTGTCCTGGCCGATGAACCCGACCGTTTGCAGTTGTGCCTTGAGCGCGTCGTATTGCTCCTCGTAGCGGCGCATCGCTGCACTGGAGGCCATCGATTTTCGGTTTGCCATCCCTCGTCTATCGGCTATTATACCGTAGTCAACAAGGAGCGGTCCACAAGTGATGAATTCCCTGCGCACCTTCGCCCCCTACTGGCAGTCGATCCAGCGTGCGCTGTTCCCCCACTTGGAACACGTACTGGGTCCACTGACCGGGAAGCAGCAGCAGTTGGTGCAGACGCTGGAGGTCATCCGTATCGAGCACCTGATGTCCCCGCGCTTCCGGATGCCGGGGCGCCCGCCCAAGGACCGCGCGGCGATGGCGCGGGCCTTCGTGGCCAAGGCGGTCTACGACATGCCGACGACGCGCGTGCTGCTGGACCGCTTGGACACCGACGTGGTGCTGCGGCGCATTTGCGGCTGGGAGCGACGGAGTGAGGTGCCGAGCGAATCGGTCTTCTCGCGCGCCTTCGCCGAGTTCTCGGGAATGCAGTTGCCCCAGCGCGTGCACGAAGCGTTGATCGGGAACGCCCACCGAGACCGACTCGTGGGTCACCTCTCCCGCGACTCGACGGCCATCGAAGCTCGCGAGAAGCCGGCCGCGAAGGAAGAGACGCCCGCGCCGCCCAAGCGCAAGCGGGGAAGGCCGAAGAAGGGTGAGGAACGCCCGAAGGTCCTCACGCGCCTCGAACGGCAGGCGACCATGACCCTGCCGGCGATGCTTGATGACCTGCCGACCGACTGTGATGTGGGCACGAAGAAAGACAGCAAGGGCTACAAGGACACCTGGGTCGGCTACAAGCTGCACCTCGATGTGGCCGACGGCCAGATTCCCATCAGTTGCCTCCTGACGTCCGCCTCGCTGCACGACAGCCAAGCCGCCATTCCGCTGGCGACGTTGTCGGCCGAGCGGACGACCAATCTGTATGACCTGATGGACGCAGCCTACGATGCGGAGCCGATCCGGCAGCACAGCCGCTCACTCGGCCACGTCCCGTTGATTGACACCAACCCCCGCCGTGACAAGGTCCTGGCGGAGGAACTGCGAACCGAAGCCCGGCGCCGGAAGAATCTCGGCTTCCAGATGGCCGAGCAGGTTCGCTACAACGAGCGTACCGCGGGTGAGCGGGTCAATGGTCGCCTCAAGGACGAGTTCGGTGGTCGCCACGTCCGGGTCCGCGGCGCCGCGAAGGTGATGTGCCACTGCATGTTCGGCGTGCTCGCGCTCACTGCCGACCAGCTCGTACGCCTGGTGTCATAGCCGGCGCACCGCCGGCAACGCTCCACGGTACCCGCCGGGCGTCGTTCACCCACCCGTGTCCCGGCGCTCGGTCGGGAACACGTTGAGACCGCCTCATTTCTACCTCCCGGCGAGCCGCCGGCTTCCCCAGCAGCCGAGATCCGGTCGCCGGTCCCAGGGCATGTCCGTGTTCGCCCAGGAGTATTGAGGTCTACGCCAAGCCGCAAGCCTCAGAAGTTTCGCAAGAGGTTCGCTTGGGAGATCTTCTCGTAGCACTCGGTCGCCAAGCGCATCAGCCTGTTCGCCTCGGGTCCCTTGCACACGTCGGGGTGGATTGTCTTGGAGACCTTGAGGTACGCCGTCCGCGCCGTCTGGGGCGTGACCGGCGGCCGCAGGCCCAGGAGAGCCAAGCCCGCGGCGTAGCCGCCCGGGTCCGCCCTCCTGGCGGCTTCGTTCTCCAGGTGCCTGACTCTGCGCCTCAGGTCGTCGCGTTCGGCCTCGGCTCCTCGAAGCCGCGTCTTCAACTGATCGCGTTCCCGAGCGGTGTTCGCGAACCCGGCGGCTTCGTTCTCCACGTGCCTGACTCTGCGCCTGAGATCGTCGCGTTCGGCCTCAACTCCTTGGAGCCGCGTCCTCAATTGATCGCGCTCATGAACGGTGTCCGCGAACTCGTCGGCTGCGTTCTTCAGGCGCTTGACTCTGCGCTTCAGGTTGTGGCGTTCAGCCTCAACTCCTTGGAGCCGCGTCCTCAATTGATCGCGCTCATGAACGGTGTCCGCGAACTCGTCGGCTGCGTTCTTCAGGCGCTTGACTCTGCGCTTCAGGTTGTGGCGTTCAGCCTCAACTCCTTGGAGCCGCGTCTTCAACTGATCGCGCTCACGAACGGTGTCCGCGAACTCGTCGGCTGCGTTCTCCAGGCGCTTGGCTCTGTGCTTCAGGTTGTTGCGCTCCGCTACCGCTTCCTTGAGCCGCGTCTTCAACTGATCGCGTCCGCGAGCGATGTAGAGTGCTGGAGGGACCATGAACCCCAGCAGACCGGCGACGGCCAGGGCCGATATCCACGTCGCTGATTCTCTCTGGAGGATGTCCAACTCCTCGACGGCCGTCTTCTCGACGCGGAGGATGGCCACCTCCTCTTCGATGGCCATCCTCTCGACGCGGAGTCTGTCCGCCTCGGCGATCGCGACGTGGGCCTCAAGCCGGGCCTGAGTCCCCGCCTGAGCCTCCGCCTGCTCCATCAGGCGCTGGCGCAGTCCCATGTTCTCCTGCTCCAACAAGCGCAGTCTCCTGTTGGCTTCCTCAAGGCGGGCTCGCTGCCGCGCTCCAGGGCCGCCCCCGGCCGCATCAGCTCGGGCCTGAGCCTCCGCCTGCTCCACCAAACGCTGAAGCAGTCCCTTGCTGTCCTGCTCCGCCAAGCGCAGTTTCCTGTTGACCTCCTCGAGCCGCGTCTGAGCCTCCGCCTGATCCTCCACCAAGCGTTCCTCAAGCCGCAAGCGTTCCTCGAGCCGGCCCTGAGCTTCCGCCCGCTGCACCACCCGGGCCTGAGCCTCCGCTTGCTCCACCAAGCGCTGGCGCAATCCCTCTGTGTGAGTAAACACCAGCGCCAACGACAGCAGTGCCGGGGACAATACCAGGACCGCTGCGAGACACCAAGCGCGAAGGCCTGCTGCATCAACGCGTCGACACAGACGCGCGATTGTCGCGCTATGCATGCCAAGTCCTCTCAAGCGCCGACCATCCGGCGCGCCGGCTCCCGCACGCTCTCCAGGCTGTTGTCCGACGCTTGCTGAATCACTTCGTCTCACGTCAACCGGACCACGGCCATCACGCCGCACAGAGCGACCGGTCATCTCCACCCTCCGACCCGACGCCTACCCTACGGCAACGCCATCGCCACCGTCGACGGCCAGCTCGATTTGTCCAGGCGCGGAGGAAGCGTCGCGAAGTCGTTTGATCATCGGATCGTACGAGCAGTCCCGGCAAGTCGGCGGCCTTGGCGAAGGTGTGCACATCATCGGCGCGGCGCTTCTCGGCGACGGGGTCCGTGGTCACTCCGGCAGCGTGAAGGCCATGAGCTCCCCGTGGTGGGTCCCGCCGCCGACGGCCAGGACGAGATACTGCCGCCCGTCGAGCATGTAGGTCATCGGCGACCCCGTCTGCGCGGCCGGCAGATACACCGCCCCCCGCTCCTCCCCCGTCGCCTTGTCGTAGGCGCGCAGCATGGCCCCGCGCGCGCCCGACGGCGTGGCGACCGTCCCCCCCTCGCCGCTGATGACCAGCGTCTTCGTGGTCAGCGTGCCGATGCCGCCCGAGCTGCCGCCGGCGCCCCCGGTGCGGCCGGTGCGCGGAATGTCGAGGCCGCGCAGAGCCGGATGGTTGCGCACGAAGTCGGGGGTCTCGCCGTGCGCGACCTGCCACACGATCTCCCCTTCGTTGAGGTCGATGGCGGTGATGCGGCCCCACGGCGGCTTCATCATCGGCAGCCCCCGCACCGTGGGCGGGCGCAGGCGGCCGCTGACGTAGTCCATGTCCGACCGCTCGGGGTCGTTGACGAGGCCGATGGCCCGGTTGAGGGTATGGGAGTAGAGATAGAGCATGCCGGTGTCGGGGTCGAACGAGCCGCCCGGCCAGTTGGCGCCGTTGGGGACGAACAGGGTCGCGAGCAGGCCGTCCTGCCCGCGCACGATGGGCGGCGTGAAGACCGGCCCGGTGCGGTAGCGCGACGCGATCTCAAGGGCCTCGGCGTGCAGCTCGGGGGTGAAGTCGATCAGCTCGTCGAGGGTGAACCCCTGCCGCTCGAACGGCGGCGGCTTCGTGGGGAACGGCTGGGTGGGCGAGTACCACTCGCCGGGGACGTTGCCCGCCGGCACCGGCCGCTCCTCGATGGGCCAGACCGGCTCGCCGGTGACGCGGTCGAACACGTACACCCACCCCTGCTTGACGGGCTGGGCCACCGCCTTGATCTCGCGCCCGCCGACGGTGATGTCGACGAGGATCGGCGGGCACGGCACGTCGTAGTCCCAGATGGGATGGTGCACGAACTGGAAGTGCCAGAGCCGCTCGCCGGTCTCGAGGTCGACGGCGACGAGGCTCTCGGAGAAGAGGTTGTCGCCGGGCCGGTGGCCGCCGTAGTAGTCGCCGGTGGGGATCTCGATCGGGAGGTAGGCGATGCCCAGCTCCTCGTCGACGGTCAGGTTGGTCCAGACGCCGGTGTTCCCGGTGTAGACGGCCGAGTCGTTCAGCCACGTCTCGCGCCCGAACTGGCCGGGCCGGGGAATGGTGTGGAAGATCCACCGGCGCGCGCCGGTGCGGGCGTCGTAGCCGCGGATGTAGCCCTTGACGTTCTCCCGGCTCGGCGGCGACCCCCCGGAGCGGTGCGAGGCGCCGACGATGACGACGTCGCGGGCGACGACGGGGGCGCTGTTCCACCCGATCTCGCCGGTCAGGGGGTCGATGGGCTGGTCGTTGTCGCGCTTGAGGTCGACGATGCCGTCGACGCCGAAGTCGGACAGGCGCCGCCCCGTCCGCGCGTCGAGCCCCACGAGCTGGTAGCCGATGGTGACGGTGTAGATGCGGTCGTCGCCCTCGCCGTCGGTCCAGTAGGCGACGCCGCGGCCCGACATGCGGCGGATGGCGTTCGTCCCCCGCTGGCCCTCGTCGAGCCGGTGGATCCACAGCAGCTCGCCGGTGGCCGCGTCGAGCGCGACGACGTTGCGGCGGCTCCCAGCGGTGGCGTAGAGCACGCCGTCGACCATCAGCGGCGTGGCCTGGTAGTTGAAGTCGGGGAACGGCCCGAGGTTGGTGGTCCTGAAGCGCCACTCCACCTCGAGGTCGTCGAAGTTGTCGGCCGTGATCTGATCCAGCGGCGCGTACCGGGTGCTGCCCAGATCGCCCCCGTAGGTCCGCCATTCCCCGCCCGCCGCCCCGAGCTGCGCCAGGCCCGAAGCCGCGCCGAGCAGGAGCATCGCCGCCGCCGCCACTGCGCGCACACCCGCGTCCCGCACGTCCACTTGTCCTGACATCGTCCGTCTCCCGCGCGGCCGCCTCGTCCGCGGTGTCGCCCGGCGGTCGCGATTCACAGTGACGACTGGCGCCGCCGGCGGCGGGCTCGCTGCCGGCCGGCGTCCCCGTAGACTACCGCAGACACGCCGGAACGGCACGTCGATTCCGGAGTCTGCTTGACACGTGTTAGTCTTAGTCGGGACGGTACAAGGCCGCCCTCGCCCGGCCGGCAGTCCGTCAACTTCGCCCCCCCCCCGCTCGGTTCTGGGCGGCGCGGAGCCGTCCCGTGAGGGAGGACGCCCAATGAGGAAGGTCATCGCCGTGGTCGCCGTGCTCGTTGCGGCAGCCGCCACGCCGGCGGCGCAGGCGGTCTGGAACGCCGAAGACCTCCGCGGCGGCGGCGCCGAGCTTCGGCTCGGTGACAACGAGGAGGGGGCGGCGATCATTCTCGTGTGCGACCGCTTCGGCGTCAGCGCCGGGTTCGAGTTTCCCAGTTCCCTGGACCCCGGCGAGAGCGCTTCGATTCGTGGGTTCCCCGGCGGAGAGCGGCAGAACGTAACGGTAGCCCCCGTCAACGACGGCGTGGTCCGGCTCACGAGCGGCCGCGGGATCGAGGCGCTCCTGCGGCTGCTGCGAGACACCCCCCATCTCCACGTGCGCGCGGGCGGCGCCCGGGTGTCTTTCGAGGTGTTCGGGAGCGCCCCCGTCGTCCGCGAGTGCCTGCGGCGCCAGGACGATGGGCTAGGCCGCCGGGGGAATTGGCGGGAGATGCATCGGGTCCGTGTGCAGCCGCGTATGGAGGCGCGCGCGCCTGAATGAGGGGGGCCCCGCGCCGCCTATCGAGTCGAGCGATCGGCCGCCTCCCCCACCCCTCGGAAACTGGGGCGAGCGGGGTGCGTCGCCGGCGGATTCCGCCACGGGCTGCGCCCCCCCCGCGATTCGTCGATTCCCGCCGTCTGGTCGGGGGCGGCCGCCGGGCCCGGGCTCGCCGACTTATCGGCAGCTACCATCCCCATGCGGCCCAGTCCTGGTCGAGCTCGAGAACCGTGGCGCTCTCGCCGTTCCGCATCGCCGTCTCCGTCTCGCGGCGGATTCTCTCCGGGTCGGTCCCTGCTGCCGCGAGCACCGCGTTGATCCCGTCTCCCTCAAACCGCTCCGCGAGGTCATCCGGCCTGTCGTAGATCCGTGCCTCACGGCCGAGTCCGCTCTCGGTCTCGACGACTGCCGCGCCGTCGCGTGCGAGCAACCGTACGTGTCGGTACACCGCCGCCATCACTGCGTGTCTGGCATGACAGGCCGGATCGGCCCGCATCGCTTCGTACCGGGGCGGCACTCCGTGGAGCTCGATGGGCCCGTCCTCGGCGAACTTCCCGCGCTCCATCTCCCAGCTCACGAGCCGCCAGCGGATATCGTCTCCCGCCAATGCGTTGACGGCTATCGCTAGCGCCCGCGGTGCGATGGTTCCGGCCACCGCCAAGTCGTAGAGGTCCCGGACCGGCGGGTTCAGGGAACGGTTGCTGAACTTGCCGGTCAGGATCTGACTCGACGCCAGGACGGTCACTTCCTTGCCGTCGACAATCGCTCGTGAATGACCGACTCGCGGTTGCGGATCGGCGGCCAGCATCTCGATCCGCGATTCCTCGAACAGGATCTGGCTGAATCGGCCGAACCTGATCTTCCTGGCGCCGGCGGCCTCGAGCCGACGGTGCAGATCCGGTGCGGCTTCGGGGTGGAGGAACCGCGTCTCGGTCCGGGGGTGGACCAGCAGGTCGATGTCCTGGCTCTCGCGGTGCCGCCAGCGCGCGGCGAGGATGGTTCCTCCCCCGATCTGCCAGCCGCGACGGCCCGGCGTGAGCGGGGTGACGTACGCGTCCATAATCAGGCGTGTCCGGCCGAGGAGGGTCCGGGCCGGTTCCGGCAGCGTCAGGTCCTCGACCTCCCGCCGGGTGGTCATCGTCGCGCCAGCCGGTTCAGTTCTCTCGCGACCTGGGGATGGTCCGCCATGGCTCTGTGGACGGCGGCGGCCAGCTCGCGCATCGTGTACACCTCTTCGGCCCATGCGAGGACGATCTGAGCGGGCTCCGCCTCCCGGGTCCACATGCGGATCAGGGCTCGCTGGCGCCTGGTCGGCGGCTCAGCGCGGATCGCGTCGTAGAACTCCGCGCTTGTCGGCTGGATCGCCCAACCGCTGCAACTGCTGGCGAGGCGGCTCCGGACCGTGGCGCTGCGTTCGCGGATGGTCGTGGGATCGTGTCCCGGCAGATACTCGTTGCGGATCGTCTCGTCGGCACGGCGATCGCTGAAAGCCTCTGCCGGCGCCAGGACCTCGGGTTCCTCGTCGCGGTGCGCCGCCTTCACCCGCCGGCGCAGCACGCGCCACTCATCCAGCGTCATCCCGCGTCCGTCTCCCCACGCGACCGCCGGCCCGTCGCGGCCCGGCCTCCGAGATGCGCAGTGACGAGCGGCGCCGGACCCAACGGCTTGGCCCCCGCTCGGCCCCTCACTTCCCGAAGACCGGAAGCAGGCCATCAGCCGCCGGGACGCCGCAACGGCTTCGCCCCCGCCCGGCCGCCTCTCGGTAGCCTACCGCAGCGGCGCCGGAACGGCACGTTGATTCCGCCGCATCGGTCCACTAGGATAGGAGGGGTGGCGAGTCAGCCCCTGCATTCCGCCACGCGTCCGGCGCACGCGCGCCGTCATCACATCGCCACGTGAGGAGACCGTCCTGATGCCTGCATCGAGCTTCCGGGGACGCTGGTTCGCGGTCGGCGCCGTCGCCGCCGCCGCTTTCGCGATGATCGCCGCGCCGGCCGCGGCGCAGTCCGGGAACCCGGCCGGCGGCGTGACCTACCACCGGGACATCGCGCCCATCCTCGAGCGGAGCTGCCAGCACTGCCACCGCCCCGAGTCGGTGGCGCCGATGTCGCTGCTGACCTACGAGGACGTGCGGCCCTGGGCGCGGTCCATCAAGTACCGCACGGGGCGGGTCGGCAAGCCGGACGTGATGCCGCCGTGGTACATCGAGAAGGACGTCGGCATCCAGGACTACAAGGGCGACATCTCGCTGAGCGCCGAGGAGATCGCGCTCATCGCGGCGTGGGTCGACAAGGGCGCCCCGCGCGGCGAGCCCGTCGACCGCCCCGCCGTGACCCGCGTCGTCGACGCGTCGGGCTGGCAGATCGGCGCGCCGGACCTCGTCGTCAGGTCCCCGGAGATCGAGGTTTCGGCGACGGCGCCCGACTGGTGGGGCCCGATGGGCGAGACCGAGACCGGCCTGACCGAGGACCGCTACGTCTCGGCCATCGAGATGCGGGAGCTGAGCACCTTCGAGGGACCGCCCGAGCGCGACACCATCGGCGGGCTCTACGTCATCCACCACCTCGTCGTGCTGCCCGTCGGCCCCGACGGTCGGCCGGTCGAGGAGGCCGGCTTCTGGCCGGTCCACGAGGTGGGGCGCAACCCCGACGTCTTCCACCCCGACGCCGGCAAGCTGCTGAAGGCGGGCTCGAAGATCCTGTTCCCGTCCGCCCACCTGCACTCGAACGGGCGCCACACCCGCGCCCGGCTCGAGATCGGGTTCAAGTTCCACCCCGAGGGCTACGAGCCGTCGCGGACGGTGCAGATCATCGGTCCCGCCACCGTCGAGCTCGACATCCGGCCGATGGAGGCCGACCAGGAGTTCGAGGCGTTCAGCACCCTGATGGAGCACACCAGGATGATGGTGTACGAGCCGCACATGCACGCGGCGGGGGTGAGGATGTGCCTGGACGCGATCTGGCAGAACAACGTCGAGACCCTGAGCTGCGCCGGCTACAACCACAACTGGGTGCGGGTGTACACCTTCGAGGACGACGCGGCGCCGCTGCTGCCGCGCGGCACCATCCTGCGCATCAGGGGCTACTTCGACAACACGCCGAGCAACCCCAACGTCTCCGACCCGCGGAACTGGTCGGGGCTGGGCCACCGCTCGATCGACAACATGATGATCAACATCGGGCAGGCGGTGTCGCTGACCGACCAGGAGTTCGCCGACGAGATGGCGGCGCGCCGCGAGCGTCTGGGCCTGGCGCCGGGCGAGACGGTCATCGGGTGTCCGCTGTGCGGCTACCCCGACCCGTCGGAGCTGGTGCCGGACGCGGCCGACGACACCGAGGGGCAGTAGCGATGGCGGAGACGACGCGGACGCTGGAGCCGCCTGGGCGTGGTAGCGACCGAGGCGCAGGAGCGGGCCGTGCGGCGATGGCGGGCACGACGCAGACGTCGGAGCCGCGAGGGACGCGAGCCGCGGCAGGCGCCGCGGTCCTCCTGGCCGCGGCCCTCGTCGCCGCCCCGGGTACGGTGCAGGCCCAGGAGCAGGCCGAGGACCGGCCGGGACGCGAGCTGAGCATCGCCCCCGCCTACGAGGGCTGGGAGCGGAACGACGACGGGTCGTTCAACCTGGTGTTCGGCTACATGAACCGGAGCTGGGACCCGGCCGAAATCCCCATCGGCCTCGACAACCGGATCGAGCCGGGCAACCCGGACCGCGGCCAGCCGACGCGCTTCCAGCCGCGGCGGAACCGGCACGTCTTCCGCGTCCGCGTGCCCGCCGACTTCGGCGACCGGGAGCTCGTGTGGACGCTCACGAGCCGCGGCGAGACCGAGCGCGCCTACGCGACGCTGCATCCCGACTACTTCCTCGACGATGTCGCGATCATGAACAACAACGGCGCCGGCGGGCCGGCCGGCGGCGCCTACAACATCTTCGGCAACCAGCGGCCGGAGCTGGAGGTCGAGGACCTGTCGGTGCGCCGCACCACCGTCGGCGAGCCCGTGGTCCTGCGGGCGCGCGCCACCGACGACGGCGTCCCGAGAACGCGGAACATGCCGGCCCCGCGCATCGGCACCACCCGCATCGGGGCGGGCACCCCGAACAGCGCGAGCGGCCTCCGCGTCGCCTGGATCGTCTACCGCGGCCCGGGCGCGGTCACGTTCGACCCGCCGCAGTTCAAGGTCTGGGAGGACTACCGCGCCGGCGCCGACTCGCCGTGGGCGCCGGGCTGGAAGACGCCCGAGCCGCCCGAGGACGGGACGTGGGTGGTCGAGGCGACCTTCTACCGGCCGGGCCGCTACGTGATCCGCTGCCTCGCCCACGACGGGGGCCTCGCCACGCACCAGGACGTGACCGTCGCGGTCGGCCCCTGATTCGGGCGCGGGTCCGGCGTCGCAGGCTCTGCGATGGGCAAGCCCCCTCGAACCGGGACTCTGGCGCGGCGCCGCGAACCGTCAACCGCGGCCGAAGGCAACCCCGGCTACTCCCGCCCCACCTGCCAGCGCAGGAAGCTCACCGTGTCGACCATCTCGTCGATCTGCTGGCTCACCGGCTGCCCCCCGGAGTGGCCCGCCGCCGTGTGGTAACGGAGCAGGATCGGGTTGTCCGAGCCGTTCCTCGCCTGCATCAGGGCCGT
The DNA here is from genome assembly GCA_965215105.1 of Vicinamibacterales bacterium. GTDB lineage: Bacteria > Acidobacteriota > Vicinamibacteria > Vicinamibacterales > UBA8438 > JAJEEA01. Next base: position 505,811 of record OZ244051.1, on the reverse strand, counting down.
CATCTTCCGGGCGTGCAACGGCGCCACGCGCGTGTCGCCGTCGCCCGACAGGTACAGCGTCGCCGGGTAGTCGCCGCCGTCGACGACGTTGTGGTACGGCGAGTACGCGTGGATGTAGGCGAACTGCTCGGGGTCGTCGCTCGACCCGTACTCGGGCACCCAGAAGCTCGCCACGAGGAACTGGTGGTACCGGACCATGTCGAGCAGCGGATAGGTGCAGACCACCGCCCCGAAGAGGTCGGGCCGCTGGTTCGACACCGCGCCGACGAGGAGGCCGCCGTTGCTGCCGCCGCGGATGGCGAGGTGCTCGGGGCTGGTGTAGCCCTCGGCGACCAAGTGCTCGGCCGCGGCGATGAAGTCGTCGAAGACGTTCTGCTTGCTCTCGAGCATGCCGGCCCGGTGCCATTCCTCGCCGAACTCGCTGCCCCCGCGCAGGTTCGCGAGGGCGAAGACGCCGCCCGACTCGAGCCACGTCGTCGCGAGGGCCGAGAACGCCGGCGTCATGGCGTTGTTGAAGCCGCCGTAGCCGGTGAGCAGGGTCGGGTTGGTCCCGTCGAGGGGGGCGTCGGGCGGGTGGACGACGAACATCGGCACCTCGGTGCCGTCCTTCGACGCGAACCGGCGCTGCGTGACGGTGTAGGCGGCGGGGTCGACGGGCAGCTCGGGCTCGGCCCACACGGACTGCTCGCCGGTCGCGAGGTCGTAGCGGTAGATGGTGCTCGGCACGTGGAACGTCTGGAACGTGAAGAACGCCTCGTCGCTGGTCCAGCGACCCGCCCCGCCGCCGACCGAGCCGAGGGTGTCGAACGCGATGTCGCGGACGTGGGTTCCGTCGAGCTCGTGGACGGCGACCCGCGGCTGCACGTCCTGCAGGTACGACACCGCGAGCTTCCCGCCGAGGGTCGCGGCCCCCTCCACGACGACGTCGTCGCGCTCGGGGACGACGTCGCGCCAGCCCTCGAACCCGGGGTCCGCGGGGTCGGCCAGCACCACCCGCTTGTTGGGGGCGTCGAGGTTGGTGACGATGACCAGCTCGCCACCGGCGAACGAGGCCCACGACTCGGAGACGCCGTCGGCGATGGCGGTCACGAACGGCGTGTCGCGCTCGAGGTCCTTGACGTGTATCGAGGTCGGCCCCGACGAGCCCTCGATGACGTGGACGACCATCCAGCGCCCGTCGTCGGACACGACGGTGGAGGGAATCTGGTAGCGCTCGTATCCCTCGCCGAAGAGCTGCCGATCGTCCGCCAGGGGCGTCCCGAACGCGTGGTACATCACCCGCGGCGTCACGTTGCCGTACCGCTCGTAGTAGAGCCCCCCGCCGTCCGGGGCCAGGGTCACCGCGCCGTAGCGGGCCGGGGGCAGCACGTCGGCGAGGTCCTCGCCGGTGTCGACGTCGCGCACGCGAATCTCGACCTCGTCGACGCCCCCTTCGCGGACCCCGTAGACGACCCGCGAGCCGTCGTCCGAGATGTCGCGCAGCGCGACGCTGGTCGTGTGGTCGGGGCTCATGGGGTGCGGGTCGATCAGCACCCGGTCCTCGCCGTCGAGCCCGTCGCGCACGTAGACGACCGACAGGTCCTGGTCGGCGCCGCGCCGGCTGTAGAAGTAACGCCCCCCGCGCTCGTTCGGCAGGCCGACCACGTCGCGCTCGAGCACCGACGCGGCCTGCGCCCGCAGCTCCTCGCGGCCGGGCAGGGCGCCGAGCACCGCGTCGGTGTGGGCGTTCTGCGCGTCGATCCAGGCACGGGTCTCGGGCGCCTCCTGGTCCTCGAGCCAGCGGTAGGGGTCGGGCACCTCGACGCCGTGCAGCGTGTCGACGACCTCCCGGACCTCGGTGGGCGGTGGCGGCGGCACGTCGATTCCCGACTCGTCGGCGGCGCAGGCCGCCATCAGCGCCGCACCCGCGATCCCCGCAATTCGTCGCGATCCGGTCATGTTCTCCTCCTGAACCCGAAGCATCGAGCCCCGTTGACGCGACTTCCGGTCGATCGGTCGACGCTGGCCCAGGCGTCGCCTGCGGCTCCGCCCGGCGCCCAACCAACCCTCCAGGAGTCCCCGCCGTTCTACGGCGACTCCTCGCCCGCCCGTCGTCGCCTGCGGCTCCGCCCGGCGCCCAACCAACCCTCCAGGAGTCCCCGCCGTTCTACGGCGACTCCTCGCCCGCCCGTCGTCGCCTGCGGCTCCGCCCGGCGCCCAACCAAACCCTCCAGGAGTCCCCGCCGTTCTACGGCGCGGACTCCTGGACGTCCCCGCCGGGCAACGCCGCCAGATCCACCAGGTCGAGGCCCCGAAACCGTCGGAAATCACCCAGGTTGCCCGTCACCAGCCGCGTCAGTCCATGCTCCTCCATCGTTGCAACGACGTTGGCGTCGTGAAGCTGCCGGCCCGAGCACGTCACCGTCCGCACGATGTCCAGAAGCCGAACCGTCACGTTTCGGTTCTCGTCGAGGACGGTGCTGCGCTCCGCGATCGCCTCGGCGTTGCGCACCGCCTCCCGCGGCGGAAGACCCAGCCCGTTCACGGCTACCGGCCGCGTGCAGACAGCGAGGAACTCGCGCACCACCTGACCGCTCACGTACAGGGCGACGCCCCGATTGGGCAGCACGTTCAGCACGTGGATCGCCTGCGCATGCAGCCTGCGCCCGCGGTCCACGGCGCTCAGCAGCACGTTGGTGTCGCAGAACAGGCGATCACCGGCCGTCATCGCCGTAGATGTCCTCGCGCGTCCACGGGCGTTCGCTTCCGGTGTCGACATGATGGAGCCGAATGGGCGGGTATCCTCCCTCCGGAGGCGCCGTCCGCGCCGCTTCCACCAGGATCTCTCGCACTTCGCCCTGAACCGATCGATGATGGGCTCGGGCTCTTCGCTTCAATGCTCTCATCGTCTGCTCGGACAGCTCGCGCACATGGATGCCAGGCATGATGTCATTATGACACCATCCCGAATCGAAGCACGAGGTAGCCCGGAAGGCCGTGTCGAGACGAGATCCGGACGGCCTGCGCGTGTGAACGCGGCTCTGCTCAGTCCGACCGCAGCAGACGGTGGTACTCCAGCGCCGCGCCGAGGGCCATGGCCCCGCCGCGGTCGTCGGCGCCGTTGACGGCGGACCGATCGAGATAGTGGCGCCGTGTCGGACCCGCCCCGGTGCCGATGCAGACGTCGACCAGGGTGCCGTCCTCCAGCACGTGGGCGAGCAGGGCGCGCCACGCCCGGTCGACGACCGGCCGGTACGACGCGTCGAGCCACCCGAGGCGGATGCCGCGGGCCGTCGCGGTCAGGGTCATCGCGGTGACGCTGGTCTCGCGGTAGCTGCCGGGCTCGTCGACGACCTGCCGCCACATCCCGTCCGGGGCCTGGTGGGCGCGCATGGCCGCCAGGTGCCGGCGGTGGATGTCGAGCACCTTCTCCCGCTCCGGATGGTCGGCGGACAGGACCGTCAGGAGCTCGGAGAGACCGAGAGCAGCGAAGCCGTTGCCGCGACCCCAGGCGGTGGGGGCGCCGGCGTCGTGGTGGAAGAGCCCGTCCGGCTGCTGCAGGCGCGCCGCGTAGGTGATGACGAGGCGGACGGCGGCGGCGAGGCCTTCGGGGTCGCCGGCGCGGACGGCCGCGATGGTGCCGAGGAAGAAGTCGTCGCTCCACCCGGAGCCGTGCCGGGGGACGCCCGGGGCGGTCTCCGCCCGCGCCAGGGCAACCCCTTCGGCCGCGAGGCGGGCCGCCGCGTCGCGGTCCCCGCCCGGCGACTGCGCCAGCTCGCTGAAGATCATCGTCCCCGCCACCACGGCGAAGCTGATGCGGTCGCCGAACAGGGGCCGTTCGCCGGAGAGCCACGGGCGGACCTCGGCCATCACCTTGTCGCGCAGCGACGGGTCGCCGTCGAGGGCGGCGAGCCGCAGCGAGTGCACCCAGGCGAGGGCGGGGATGTAGCTGATGCTCGGGGTGCCGGGATAGCGCCGCGCGAGCACTCGGGCCAGCTCCAGCGGGTCGCGAGCGATTCGGTCGGCGAGGACGTCGCGCAGCGGCGACGGGCCGCCCGGGACGCGGGCCAGCGCCTCCCGCATGACCGCCGCCCCGTCGGAGGCGCCGGCGGTCACGTGCAGCGCGTCGACGGGACCGAGGCCCGGCTGGTTTGCGGGATCGGCCACAGCCGCGGCCAGCGAGCCCGTGGGCAACTCCGCGCCGCCGGCCGTCCCGCCGCTCTCGCCGGCGGACCGCGAGTGGATGATCAACCCGTCCCCGGCCCGCACCTCCACCACGAGGTCGGGGGCCTGGTAGGCGACCCAGCGCCAGACGTAGCGGCTCTCGGGCCGGTCGGGGTCGTCGAAGAACCCGCCGGCCGGGGGGAACCCGCCCGGTCGGGTCGCACCGTCCGGCGACGGATGGGCCATCGGCAGCGCGCTCACGGCCCAGCGCGTGCGCTCCTCCTCGGGCGCCCCGGACTTGAACCACCGCACCGCGTCGAGCACGATGCGGGCCGCCGCGTCGGCGTCGCCCTCGAGCCCGCCGACCAGCACCATGCGGCGCTCGGCCCGCGAGGGGTCGAAGGGCGACGGGTTCTCGAGGGTGAGCAGGGGCGTCTCGTCGCGCGACACCCCCGCCGCGCTCACGATGCGCGGCTCGCCCGGGAGCGCCGCCAGGGTGTCGAGCGCCGCCCGCAGCTCGCCCGTCCGCGCGCCCGCCGCCGCGCTGGTCGCGCCTTGCCGCGCGGCCGGCTCTCCGGCCTCCGTGCAACAAGCCGGTTCTCCGCCGGGCGCCGCCCCGAGCGTCAGCCCCGCCGCGATGATCGCCACCGCCGCCCGTGACGCCGCACCTCGACGGTCAGCCCATCCCTGCCGAACTCGCGCCTGCGCCGCGACAAACGCCACCGCGGCCCGCGGGAACGCACCTCGGCGGTCAGCCCACCCTCGTCGCGCTCTTGCGGGCGCCTCGACCGCCACCGCCACCCGCGACTCGGCGCGGAACCTCCGGAACGCTGCACCCATCGTCAGCTCCCCGCCAGCCAGAACATGCAGCCGGGACCCGAGTCGGGGCCGGTCGGCATCTCCGAGACGACCTCCAGGGTCTCGAGGTCGATCACCGCCACGCGGTCGTCGCCCCGCAGCGCCGCGTAGGCGACGGCGCCGAACGCGAGCCTCCCGTCGGGCGACGCCGTCACCTCGTGGGGGCCGTCCACCGTGGGCACCTGTCCGAGCACGGTCCCCGACGCCGGGTCCACCACGGCCAGGGCGCTGGCGTCCCGCAGCAGCACCAGCAGCCGCGCGCCCCCGGCGGTCTGCGCCGCCACGCTGCCGGCACCCGCCAGGATCGCGGCGACGCCGAACATCGCCGTCCATCGCATCGCCTGTCTCGCTGCACGCACGGGTCACTCCTTTCCTCGACGCCCGCCGACGCTCCGGCCTGCCGGAGGCTTGCGGGGAACGACTCGGTCGATCCGCACCATGATCGTCCGCGGCAGCGGCAACCGCAAGACCCCGTCGCCGATCGCCGACCATCGCCCCGTCCTGCCCGGGCGACACGGCTTCTCTCGCGCACCATCGCCGGTCTCCCGGGAATCGCCGGCCCTCGACCCCGGCTCCCGGGACAGGGGCGCCGTTCGCCTGGGCGCGCTCCCCGGCCGACATGACGGGTTCCCGGCCGCGCTTCGGCCCCGGAGCGCGAGGGCGGCCCGGTGCCGCCGGCCCTGTTGCGGCTGGACGGTTTCGCGTAGAATCAGGGCCGGCGCGGAGAGAGTCCGGCGCCCCCGAGTAGGGTTTCAGCAAGGAGATCCACATGTGTGATGAGAGAACCGATGCCGACACCACGAAGTACCGGCGCGCGCGGGAGATGACCCGCAGGCAGTTCGGCGCCGTATCGGCGGGCGCGGGTCTGGCGATGCTGCTGCCCCGGGCCGCGAACGCCCAGGCCGTCACCGAGTCCGAGATCGACGTCACCACCCCCGACGGCGTCTGCGACAGCTACTTCGTGCATCCCGCGAGCGGCGCCCACCCCGGCGTCCTCATCTGGCCCGACGCCTTCGGCCTGCGGCCCGCGAAGCGGCAGATGGCCAAGCGGCTCGCCGAGTCGGGCTACTCGGTGCTCGTGGTCAACCAGTACTACCGCTCGCAGCGGGCGCCCATCGTGGACAGCACGAACTTCGCCGAGGTCGCCGCCACGGTCAGGCCGCTGATGGCCACGCTGAACGCGGAGACCCACGTGAGCGACGCGCGGGCGTTCGTGAGCTTCCTCGACAGCCAGGCGTCGGTCGACAGCAACCGGAAGATGGGCACGATGGGCTACTGCATGGGCGGCCCCATCACCATGCGGACGGCGGCCGCCCTGCCCGACCGCATCGGCGCCGGCGCGTCGTTCCACGGCGGCGGCCTCGTGACCGACGGAGAGGACAGCCCGCACCTGCTGGTGCCGCAGATGACCGCGCACTACCTGTTCGCGATCGCCGAGAACGACGACGAGAACGAGCCCGAGGCGAAGAACGTCCTCCGCGAGGCGTTCGACGAGGCAGGCCTGCCGGCCGAGATCGAGGTGTACGAGGGCGCGCTGCACGGCTGGTGCCCGCCGGACACCCAGGTCTACAACGAGCCGCAGGCGGAGCGGGCGTGGAGCCGCCTCCTCGCCCTGTTCGAGAGCGCGCTCGGCTAGAAGTCTGCGCCGCAGAACGGCGCGGACTCCTGGAGGGTTGGTTGGGCGCCCAGCGGAGCCGCAGGCGACGATGGGCGGCCAGCAGTGCGCACCCACGGGACGCACCGCCGCCGCGGACCACTCGCCGCGAGCCCGGCGGGTTCGGCCGCCCGGCGATGCGTTCCTCCCCGCCGTTTCGGCACGGGCCGGCAACCGCCGCCGCACCCAGCCGCCTGCCCCCCTCCGCGCGGCGATGTGCCGCGTGCTCGTGGAGGTCGACGGCCAGCGCATTCGCGCGATGCGCGGCGGCCCCGACGACCACCGAGGAGACATGATGACCAGACCGACGCTCGTCCTGCTTGGATGCCTTGCGGCCGCGTGCGGCGCCCCCGAACCGGCCGGCGGGCCGGCCGAAAACGCCGCACCGGACACCGGCGCCGGCACGATCCTCCGGGTCGACCCCCGGTTCGACGCGCTCGTGCCGGCCGACGCGCGCATCGAGAAGCTCGCCGACGGCTTCGTCTTCACCGAGGGGCCGGTCTGGGACCGCGCGCAGTCGCGCCTGCTGTTCTCGGACGTGCGCGGCAACGGAGTCTACGAGTGGACCGAGTCGGGGGGGACGCGCCCGGTCATCGAGCCGGTGTTCGAGGGCGACCGGACCGGCCTGCGGTCGGTCAGCTCCAACGGCCTGACCCTCGACGCCGAGGGCCGTCTCGTCATGTGCGAGCACGGCAACCGGCTCATCTCGCGGGTGGAAGAGGACGGCACGCGGACGACCCTGGTGGACAGCTTCGACGGGAACCGGCTGAACAGCCCGAACGACGCCGCCTACGCGTCGGACGGCTGGCTCTACTTCACCGATCCCGGGTCGGCGCTGGAGGGGCGCGACGCCTCGCCGCTGCGCGAGCTCGACTTCAACGGCATCTACCGCCTGAGCCCGGACGGCGAGCTGGAGCTGCTGTACCGGGACCAGTCGCGCCCGAACGGCATCGCCCTGTCGCCGGACGAGTCGGTGCTCTACGTGGCGAACTCCGACCCGGAGCAGAAGGTGTGGATGGCGTACGACCTCGGCGAGGACGGCGCGTCCAACCCGCGGGTCTTCTTCGACGTGAACGACCAGACCGCCGAGGGCGCCGCCGACGGCCTGAAGGTGGACGACGCCGGCAACCTCTTCGCCACCGGCCCCGGCGGGGTCTGGGTGATCGCCCCCGACGGGACGCATCTCGGGTCGATCATGCCGGACGAGGTGCCGGCGAACGTGGCGTGGGGCGACGACGGCCGCACCCTCTACATGACCGCCCGCACCGGGCTCTATCGGGTCCGCCTGACCACCGGGGGTGCGATCCCCGGACCGTAGCCGTCGAACGCAGCAGCTATCCCGGGGGCGTCATGAAGCCCCGGCCGCACGTGGAAGGGACCGTCGTCGACTCGACCGCGACGCAGGACGACGAGAAAGCGCCCGGCCGCACGGAGCAGGGACCGAGAGCGCGGGCCGCGCCCCCGGCCGCCAGCCCGCCCAACGCCGCGCCGAGGCGCTACTCCGGCCGGTGCGGCAGGAGCTCCCAGTAGAGGCTGCCGCCCACGAGATCGCCGTCGTCGGTGGTGCGCGGCCGCCCGCCGAGGCGCAGGACGTCGCCCTCGAGGCGGTAGAGCCGCTCCGCGTCCGTCACCCCCTCGACGGGACGGGTCCTGCCTTCCTGATGGTGGACGACGTACTGCGGTTCCGCGTCCTCGTGGACGGTGAACCGCCCGAAGTACCCGCCGTAGGTCCGGTACGCGGCCAAGGCCTCCTCCGGGGTGGGGGTCGCCTCCGCGTACGCCGTGCGCCCCTCGCGGGCCATCAGGTGCACCATCATGTGGCCGGTCGGCGTGTAGATGATCCAGGAGCCGGCGCGGCCGTCGTTCCGATCCCCACGCCAGAACTCGCTGCCGCGGTCCTCGTACCGGTCCGTGTAGAGGAGCTGGCGGAACCCGACGAAGCGCTGCGCCTCCTCCGACAGCTCGGCGTCGGGCAGCCGCTCCCAGACGACCTGCCGGTTGCCGCCGCTCTTGGTCCCGTCGGCCGCCGCGGGAGTGAGGATGAGCCGGTCCCCGTCGATGTCGTAGAACCGCTTCGCGTCGACCTCGGCGCCGGGGTTGATCTGGCCGATCCGGTGATGGATCAGGAATCCCCCCTCGTCGTCCTCCTGGACGCTGAACGGACCGTAGTACGCGGTGTAGCCCTCGAGGGCCGCCTGCACCTCCTCGGGCGTCGGCCCGCCGTCGGAGAACGGCTCCCGATCGAGCGGCATGACGTTCACCGCCATGTACCCGGTGTCGCTGTAGGTGATGTAGCCGAGCGAGTTGAAGTCCTCGACGGGGACCCACGCGCCGCCCTCGTCCTTGACGTTGCGCCCGGCGAGCCGGTAGGTCCCGACGATCGGGCCGCGAGGGAGGCCGCCCGGCGCGGCCGCGTCCTCCACGGCCGGGGCGGACGGAGCGGGCGTCGACCCGCCCTCCGCCGCGGGGGCGGGCATCTCCGCGCAACCGGCGAGGGCGAAGGGCAGACACGCGACGGCGGCGACGATCACGGCGATCCTCCGGTTCGGCATGGTGCTTCTCCTTCGTGCGCGTGACGAACGCGAGCTTCCGTCGAGTCGCAGGAACTACAGCCGGGCGCGGCCGCACGATGCGCCGAGAATCCGGTCGGGACTGCGACAGGTGCGACGCAGCAGAGCCTGTCAGGACCGCGGGCCGGGCGCCGCACGCATACAGCAATCCGCCCCGCTCCCCCCGACAGACACGGCTCGCCGCCCAGTCAGCCTCCCACGGCCGAGGAGGGCGACCGCCGCCTGCGGCCGGCCGCGGGGGCCGTCTCCCTCAGTCGAAACGGAGGGAACGCCTCGAACGGCGCCGCCTCCCCGCCTCACCACTCCAGGGACAGGCCGTTGGTGGTCGTCCTCACCTCGAGGTTCCGCCACGTCACCGGCTCGATGATCGCCACCAACCCGATCGCGGCGATCGCGGCGCCGATGACGCCCTCGTCGACGACCCACTCGTTGTGCGTGAAGCCCACGAGGCCCCCGGCCGCCACGAGCCCGGCGCCGAGGATGAACTGGCGGGTGCGCTCGCTCCGGATCTGCCGGAGGCGCTCCGGGTCGATGCGGTCGATGAGGAGCCCGCCGTCCGCCTGCAGCCGCATGCCGGACTCCTCGGCGGCGACCGGCGGCGGCGCCTGTGCCTGCGCCGTCGAAGGGGAGAGAGAGAGGAGTACTGCCGCGAGACCCGCTGCAATGTAGATGCGCATCCGACTTCCTTTCGCCAAAGTAGTGCCAATTGTAGCACTCGAGCCCGCCGACACAGCCCCCCGGTCCCCCCCGGTGTGGAGAGGGGCCGCAACCCCGGTCACGCGACCCCGCCCGGCCTTTCCGCTGCCCACGGAGATCTTCGTCGAGGGGTTCCAGGCCAGGGACGGGTTGAACATCATATGCCAGGAACTGATGGGCGTGTCCCGCTCAACGACCTCCGTCGCCGCGGCGGCCGCCGCCACGGCCCACGTCGGAATCCAGGCAGCGCCCCTGAACCGCGCGCCCGTCACGACCTCCTCTCGACGCTCGATGCCAAGCTCGTGTCAGGCCAGTTATACATCGGACGGCTGTCCCGCGCCCTCTTTTTCCGCCGGGCCCGCCCGTCCCGAGGCCGGGACGCGATGCCCGACCGCGCCGTCAGCCCAGGAGGGTGATCAGGTAGAAGATCCCCGTCCCGCCCAGCAGGACGATGCCGATCCACGACAGGGCGAGCATCGCCGGTCCGGGCCGGTGCTCGGGCGGCATCTCGGCGGAGGTCACCGCGCGCAGGTTGAGATAGCCCAGCACGGGACCGGTCAGGAAGGCCAGGGTGGTGGCGAAGTCGATCATCGTGGTGAGGTTGCCGATGAACAGCGCCATCACGACCAGGGTCAGGGCGACCAGCGCCGCAAGCGTCCACCAGTACAGCGGGCCGCAGGGCTGCACGGGCGCGCCGGGAGATCGCAGGACCAGGATGGATCGCTCGATGGCGCGGGGGCCGCCGTCGAGCACCGTCATCGTCGTCGACAGCATGGTCGTCACCACCGCCACCAGCACCACCGGCCGGGTCCAGGCGCCGAGCGTGGCGGCGTAGAGGTCCACGAGCTGCGTCGAGAACAGCGTCCCCTGCGCCGCGAACTCCTCGCCGGACCCGAACATCACCGCGGCGCCGAGGACGACGAAGGTGAACGCGAGCACCGCCGTCCCGACGTAGCCGATGAGGAAGTCCTGCCGCGCCGTCTCCACCGAGCACGGCTGCCCAGACGTCTCGTTCTTGGCCAGCGTCCACAGCGAGCTCCACACCGAGATGTCGATGGCCGACGGCATCCATCCCGCCAGCGCCAGGAGAAACAGGAAGGGCACCCCCGCCTCCACCAGGTCTCCCGGCCACAGCGCCACCGTCGAGAAGTCGGCGCGCGGCAGGCCGACCGCGGCGGCCAGCAGCGTGGACACCGCGAGCAGCAGCACGACGAGCTTGATGGACAGGTCCAGCCCGCGGAACCGGCCCCACCACAGCAGCGCGCAGCCCGGCGCCATGACCGCCGCCGCCAGCACCGCCAGCGGCCAGTCGACCCCCAGCGCGAACCCCACCAGGTAGGCGGTGAACATGACCACCGTGGCCTGGATGACGCCGCCCGTCAGCACCGTGATGACCAGGTACAGCCACAGCGCCCACCGGCCGGTGCGGGCGTAGCCCTCGACGAGGCTCCGCCCGGTGGCCGCCGCGTAGCGCGGGCCGTACTCGAAGAACGGGTACTTCAGGACGAGGGCGATCAGGATGACCCCGGCCAGCCCGAACCCGGCCGACGCCCCGGCCCGGGTCGACTGCACGAGGTGCGACACCCCGATGGCGGTCGCCGCCCAGAGGATGCCGGGACCGAACGCGGCCCACAGGGCGCTGCCGGGGGAGGAGTCGGATGTGCTCGGCATGGCTGGCGAAGATGATACACGCCGCCCAGCGTTGCGCGGATACCGGACGAACGCCGCCCCGCATCCATCGCGGTGGTATGGTGTTCGGCGCGTTCACGCCAAGTTGCGGAATCACCATGCCACGATTGACCATCACGCTCTCGGACGAGCGCCCTCGCGCGCTCGAGGAGACGGCGGCCCGCCGCAACACGACGGTCCGGCGGATCGTCGAAGAGAGTCTCGACCTCTACGGCGTCAAAACCATCGAGACCGCGGCGGCGCTCGTCGCCGCCGCCGAACGATCCGGGCTGAGCGACGATGAGGCGATGGCCCTCGCGGTCGAAGAGACGCGAGCCGAGCGCCGGCGGTGAAGCGGCTGCTCCGTCACCGACACGAACATCGCCGTCACCGCTCTACTCTCACGCGGCAGCGGCTCGCCGCCTCGCCACACCGGCTTCGGCTGCCTCGACGAGTGCCGACGATCGTGATCGGGCCTCCGCGCTGGTGGAATTCCGGCGAATCACCTGCATACTGCCTCCAGCGAACGCGATACTGATCGTACGCGAGCAAGCTCAAGTCATCCGTGACAACATCCGCCATTGCGGGATCGTCGGGTTCGTCCAGCCCAACGCCAAAACTCACGCCGCCAAGCTCCGTCAGAATGTAGCGATTGTGCAACCTCTCTCCGTCTTGGCGTTCACCAAGGCGACGAATCATGACCTCCAGGTCCGCCGGAAACTCGCGTGGCAGGTGCTTTCCGCACGTCGTTTCCAGGTGCTCATATGTCCCATTCTCTTCTCTGTCGGAGCTGAGGATGCAGACCTTCGCCGTACCGACGGCTCTCCCGTCGCAGCCTGCCCTCACGCACGCGGCGATCACCTTGACGAAGCGCGGGCGATCTGGAGCAAAGTACGGATCGACGAAGATGATGTTCCTCGCGATTCGAAGCATGCTTCCCATCGCTTTCGCGATGGCCTCCGCCGTTCTCGGTACGGTCGTTCCATGTTGCTTGCGCCGCCCACCGCGGAGTGGATTCGTCCAACTCGTCGGCAACCAGTACCCTCGGATCTCGGGCCGGATTGAGTCGCGCGAGAACGGCATGGAACGGAACTTGCTGATCGACCGCATTCTCGACCCACGACCGGTCGGCATCCCAATCCAGATGCTGGCGTTCGACCATCGCCGCCGACAGGCGCTGGATCAGCGTCTCCATCCGTCTCCGTTGGCGGCCGGCTTCACCGGCGCCGCGCATCCCACTCGCCTCCCAAGCTCTCCAGACGAGTCTCTTCCAGCTCTTGGGATATCGGGAGACGAGGCGCGGTGTGCCGATCCCGAACCTGTCGATGAAATACCGGCCGCGTCTCGGGTCAGCCCAGGTCGCAACCAGCTCGGGTTCGACCGCGTATTCGAACAGCATCAGAAAAGCTCGTCCGTGCGCTCGTCGAAAAAGCCCTGCGGCCAGCGGTCGATGAATTCGCCGGTCTCGTCGATCCGCAGCGACGTCGCGCGCACCTCGCCATCGACTTGTTCCAGGAAGACCACGGAGACCTGGTCGGGTTTCAGTGGAGGCTTCCCCTCTGGCAGCTCGTTGCTGCCGGTCTCCTCGATGCGACGCAACAGGCGCAACATCAGGTGCTCGCTGTGGGTCTCGAGCACGAAGATCCCGCCCTGATCGACCTGCTCCGCGAAGAGATCACCGAGCTCGACCTGCAGCCGCGGATGGACGTGCAGCTCGGGCTGTTCGACAGCGGTAATGCCCGGACGCTCGCGATCGAGTGCGGCGACCACCACCGGCAAGACTTGTGAAATGCCCGTTCCGACGTCGGCCGTCCTCACGGGTAACTCCGACCCGACGGCCACGAGTTCCAGCGTGGTCCGATCCGAGGCCGCGGCAATCGCGCGAACGAGATCCCTGATCGCCGACGGAGGACGGCCGTTCTCGAGTTCGTCGACGGGCGCAACGATTCCGGCAAGAGCTCGGTATAGCCCGCGGTAGCTCCTGGTTACGGGGTCTTGACCCGACGAACCCGTATCCGACTCCACCTCGTCATCGCCGCCCCCCCTGATTCGCGCCTCCACTTCCGGCGGATCGCCGCCGACCAGACCGGCAACCTCGGTCGACGTCTTCCGCACCCAACCGTCCAGGTCCACCTCGCGGTCTTCGTTCCGGAACTCGTCAGGCAACCGGGCGAACGCGCGAATCCACTGCACCGGACCCTGGTCTGCAGGAAGCTCCACAACGGCCTTGCGCAGCAACCGGTAACCGGCATCGAGTCGGTCGCGACGCTCCAGCCAATCGTTCACGTCGTCGATCAGCCCGCGCTCCTGCCGAACGGGATCACGTTCCGGATGAAGAAGCAGATTCCAGGCCGCCGTGCCGTCGCTCCAACTCTCCTGAGCCGGCGAACCCACCTCGGCCTGCGCGGGCGGACGCAACTCGCGCATCGGGCCGATGTATCTCAGCGCAGCCAACTCCTCCCGCAGGGTGCGGCCGATACCGACGAACAGAGCCGACACCAGCGACTGGAATCGGAGAAGGCTCGTCCAGCTCTGTTCTACGATCCCGGTATCGGGGAGAGCTTCCAGGTCCAACGGAAGCAGCTCGTCCCAGTCGGGCAGCGGCGTCGTCTGTCCAGGCACCCCCACGCTCTGCGACCATTCGGCGCCCGGGTCAGCAGCCTCGCGCACCTGACCCGCCCCTGCATCCGAACGCGCCGGCGCATGGCTGGCAAACGGGCCGAGCAGGGGATGGGCTCGATTGAATGTCACCTCGACCTTTCCGCCGAAGTCTCCCGTCGAGACGATCCGTCCGACGGGCGACTCGTTGACGCCCAGCTCGTAGCTGGCGAGCGCCGGCTTCTCCTTCCACCCGTTCCATTCGACGGAGAGCGCCATCCAGGCCGACCGGATGACGCGGGCTGGATCGTCCGCCTCAATCCACTCGTCGGCAAAATCGTCCCAGCGGCGCATTCTCTCCAGTACCGGCGCGGGGACCTTCCAGCCATCGAGACCCAGTTCGACGCGCAACCGCACCACCTTTCTCGTATCGTGGGCGTGAACAAAGCGGCGGAACCCGCCCAAATCGACCCGATCACCACCGAGCCTCGTCTCGTGGGTGTCGAGGTTCCCACCGCTCAGAATCTCGTGTGCGTAACAGAGCGCGTGAAGCACCGTGCTCTTGCCAGCGCTGTTGCCGCCGAACAGCAGGGTGATCGGCCGCAGGTCGATCCGTAGCAGGCGGCCGATGCCCTTGAAGTTCTCGATCTCGACGGCAGTGATCACCGGGCGCTGCGTCCCCGACCGTTCAGTAGTGGTCGCGGGCGGCGACGTATCGGACACCTGCGTCGGCTCGTGTGCCGGGCCGGGGTCCCGCCCTGCGGGCGTTCCTGCCGCGGACCGAGGGGCATCGGGTGGATGCGTCGGTTCATCTGTCATGTTCGTAACCTGCCTGCTCCATCACATAAGCAAGGCGCGTGCCAGAACCTCCGAGCCCACCGCGTGCGCATCAACTGCGCCGATTCTCGATCCGCCGCGTCACTCCGTACCGCCGCATCCAGTTCGTGAGCGTCTGGTAACTGGGCAGTCCGATCAGCTCGGCCGCCCGCGTCTTGTTGCCGCCGGCCTCGTCGAGCGCGCGTTCCAGGTAGTGGCGGGCGAGGTCGGCCATCAGCACCGGCAGATCGAGGCCGCCGCCGAGTGGCCGGCCCAGCAGGTCGGCTGGCGCGTCCGGCGCCGTGCGGAGCAGCTCCTCGCTCACGTCCGCGACCTCGATGACGGCGTGCGGCGTCCACAGCACGAGCCGGTCCATCGTCGCCCGCAGCTCTCGCACATTGCCGGGCCACGGGTGCCGCAACAGAAGGTTCCTTGCCTTGGGAGAGAGGAGCTTCTGCTCGACGTCCGGCTGGTCGGCGAACTTGCGGTTCGCGGCAGCCAGGAAGTGGTCGATGAGCGGCGTCAGGTCGCCGGGGCGCTCGCGGAGCGGCGGCAGCCGGATGACTCCGGTCGCCAGCCGGTAGTAGAGGTCTTCCCGGAACCGGCCGGCCGCCACCGCAGACGGGAGATCGCGGTTGGTGGCCGCGATCACCCGCACGTCGACTGCCACCGCCCGGTCGGCGCCGACGCGCCGCACGGTCTTCTCCTGCAGCATGCGCAGCAGCTTGACCTGGGCGTCGAGGGGCAGCTCGCCGATCTCGTCGAGGAACAGCGTGCCACCGTCGGCCGCCTCGAAGTGGCCGGCGCGGGCGCGGACGGCGCCGGAGAACGCGCCCCGCTCGTGGCCGAAGAGCAGCGATTCGACGAGGCCCTCGGGCAGGGCCCCGCAGTTGACATCCTCGAAGGGGCCGCGGGCGCGGCGGCTCTCGGCGTGGATGGCCCGCGCGAACAGCTCCTTGCCCGTACCCGACGCGCCTTCGATCAGGACGGTGACATCGTGCGGGGCCACCCGTCGTGCGCGGGCTCTTGCCCGGTCCATCAGCGGACTGCGGCCGACGATCCGGTCGAACGCGGGAGACGCCGGCGGCAGGCCGGCGGTCAGCCGCTCGATCTTCGCATCGGTGCTGCGCAACAACGCCGGCACGTACTCGGCGGCGATGTCGAAGGGCACCGAGACCGTGCGGACGCCGGTCTGCGCGTGCGACTGAATCAGCTCCGCGGGATAGCGGGTCTTGGCGAGCAGCACCCAGACCGCCTGCATGGCGGGCGTGCCGGGGCTGACGTGCACCGCGAGGTCAGCGTCGGCGCCGAACTCGTCGCGCGTGAAGTGGAAGGCCCGAACCACCGCGGCGTGGATGGCGCCGTAGTCGGTCGGATCGGGCAGGACCTCGGGCCGGAGATGCACG
This sequence comes from Vicinamibacterales bacterium, assembly GCA_965215105.1. Classification (GTDB taxonomy): domain Bacteria; phylum Acidobacteriota; class Vicinamibacteria; order Vicinamibacterales; family UBA8438; genus JAJEEA01. The sequence continues at coordinate 489,402 of OZ244051.1, read as the reverse complement.
GGAGGAGCGCCCGCCCCGACCAGCCAGTCGACGAACGCGGCGTTCTGGGTCGCCGGGTAGTTCGAGAGGAGAACCAGTGCATCGAACGGCCGGGCGGCCACGACGCTCCCGATGGGGCCGCGCCCCGTGCGGTCGCCGCTCGCGCAATCGAGGTCGGTCTGGCCGATCCAGGCCAGGAGCACCGAAGGCACCCTGGAGATCATAAGCTTTCTTGCCCTGAACACAAACGACAACCGCTTTCGTTCTCCCACCACGGCTGCGCGTGGCCGCGGCCGGCTTGGTCGAGGGGGGCGACAGGCTGCCAGCACCCCGAAGCCGGCTCGGCCAGCCCGGACAGATCTCGCGCGGCAGCGTTACCTCGCGCGCCAGCGCCATCCCGAACCCGAAGCACCCGGCCCTCGTAACCGCGACGACGACCAACCCGGCACCGGCCGCGCGCCGTCCCGATCCCGAAGCACCCGGCCCTCGTAAACGGCGCGAGACCGCCGTGGGCTTCGAGCGTGAAGACCTACCGGACAATCGCCTGGCGACGCGCCGCCGCTATGCGGTACCATGGAGGCATTTGGTCAGAATGGTCAGGAGGATGCAATGCTCCAATGGCAGGTACAGCAGGCCAAGGCGCGCTTCAGCGAACTGCTGCGCGACGCCGAGGATGGCCCTCAAATCGTCACGGTGCGCGGGCGACCCACCGCGGTCGTCCTCTCGAAGAAAGCCTACGACCGGCTGGCGAATCGCAAGCCTTCGCTGGTCGAGTTCCTGAAGGCCTCGCCGTTGGCGGGCGTCAGGTTGGAGATCGACCGGGACCGATCGTTCCCGCGCGAGGTCGACCTGTGAGCTTCCTGATCGATACGTGCGCCCTGTCCGAGCTGGTGACGCCACGGCCGTCCCGGCGCGTGACCGATTGGTTCGAGGCGGCGCCGCAGGAGGCGCTGTTCATCAGCACGCTGACCCTGGGGGAAATCCGCAAGGGCGTCGAAAGGCTCCCGGATGGCCGCCGTCGATCGCGTATCACCGCCTGGCTGGAAACCCGGCTTCCTGCGTGGTTCGAGGACCGCGTGCTGGCCGTCGACACGGACGTCGCCGACGAGTGGGGCCGGTTGATGGCGCGAGTCGCCCGACCGGTCGCGGCCATCGACGGTCTGATAGCCGCCACGGCGCTTCGACATCGGTTGGTCGTCGTCACGCGCAACGTGCGCGATTTCGACGTCACGGGCGCCGATCTGATCAACCCCTGGGAACCCGCATGACTTCGGTGATTCGGCTCGCCGAACCCGAACCGGCGTGACCGGCTGCAAGCGACTCCACCGCCCGACCTACCCCTCGGCCGCCATCGGCTCGTCGCGGCCGACGACACGGGTCGCGGGGCCCAGGATCAGGGGGTCGGGGCGCGTCACCACCTCGGGGTTCTTGTCGGGATAGGGCACGTTCGAGAGGAAGTGCAGCAGGCAGGCGACGCGGGCGCGCTTCTTGTCGTCCGACTTGATGACGGTCCACGGCGCGTCGGCGGTGTCCGTGTAGAAGAACATCGCTTCCTTGGCCTCGGTGTAGCCGTCCCACTTGTCGAGGGAGGCGAGGTCGACGGGCGAGATCTTCCACTGCTTCAGGGGGTCGGTCCGGCGGCTCCCGAAGCGGCGCGCCTGCTCCTCCTGGGAGACCGAGAACCAGTACTTGAAGAGGCGGATGCCGCTGTTGACGAGCATGCGCTCGAGCTCGGGACACTGGCGCATGAACTCGAGGTACTCGGCGCCGGTGCAGAAACCCATCACCCGCTCGACCCCGGCGCGGTTGTACCAGGACCGGTCGAACAGGACGATCTCGCCCGCCGCCGGCAGATGCTCGATGTAACGCTGGAAGTACCACTGGCCGCGCTCGCGCTCGGTGGGCTTCTCGAGGGCCACGACGCGGGCGCCGCGGGGGTTCAGGTGCTCCATGAACCGCTTGATGGTGCCGCCCTTGCCGGCCGCGTCGCGCCCCTCGAACAGGACGACGATGCGGGTCCCCGACTCCTTGACCCACCGCTGCACCTTCAGCAGCTCGGCCTGCAGGGCGGCCTTGCGGCGCTCGTAGGCGCCGCGCTTCATGCGGTCCGAGTAGGGATAGACGCCCTCCTTGAAGACGCGCCGGATGACGTCGGGGTCGTGGGCCGGGCGCACCCCGGCGTCGACCGGAATCGCGTCCGCGGTCGGTGGGTCGACGGTGGCGCCTCCGCCGCCGTGCGGGCGCGGCTTGCGCGCCTTCGTCTTGCCCTTCGACTTCTTGGCCTTCTTCGCCGCCGCCTTGCCGGCGGCGGCGCGCGCGGATTGCCGCGGGCTGGTTTCCTCGGTCATGACGGTGATCGATATGCGCTTGCCGGTCTCAGCGTAGCGGCGCCCGGGGCTCCCTTCCCGGAACGCCTGGAACACGGCAACGTGATTCTCGTCGGCATCCCTGCCCGTCGCGTCCCGTCGCCCGGCGTCACTGGGTGGCCCCGCGCGCCGCCGCCTCCTCGAGGCGCGCGTTGCGCAGGATGTTGGCGAGCCCGTAGTTCCCCTCGTGGCAGGCGTACTCGTACATCGCCTGATCGGTCTTCTTCAGCGGGAACATCACCGTCCAGGGCGCCACCCAGGTGGACGGATCGTCGGCGGTGATCTCGTAGCGGACGGTGTCGGGCCCCACCCGGGTGAACCGCTCGGTCACGCGCACCCCGCCGGTCGAGCCCCGGAACCCGGCGCCGTCCCGGTAGTGGGTGGACTCGACGACCAGCGTGTCGCCCTCCCACCGCCCGCGCGCCTCGCCGTGCCACTGGGGGATGCGGGCGTACGGCCGCCCGTCGAGGGGCACGATGCGCGCGTCGTGGATCATCTCGGACACGATGACGACGTGGTCCGGCGTCTGCAGGATCTGGTAGTTGTTGTTGTAGGCGCCGGGCAGCCGGGGAGTCCCGAAGCTGAGGCACCGCTCGGTGTTCCCGCGGTAGTCGGCGCCGTCGGCGGGATGCGCGCGGCGGCGGGCCGACCGCTCGGCGTTGCGCCGCCGGGCGTCGTCGGTCAGGGCGGGAATGCGCCCGTCCGGCGGATCGACGACCAGCGAGGTCCGCAGGTCCTCGGTCAGCTCCTTGCCGTAGTCGAGCCACCACTTGGCGTGCACGCTGGGGGCGCGGTCGTAGTCGGCCTGCTCCTCGAGGGTGCGGGCGGTGAAGGCGGCGGCCTCCTCCTCGCTCATCACCGCCTTGCCCGCGAACTCGCGGGGGCGCTGGAGCGGCGTCATCGTCCGGTAGTCCCAGACCCCCTGCAGGTCGGGGGCGCCCCAAGCGGTCCGGGGAACCCGCCACGACTCGTCCGCGCCGGCGCCGGCCTGGGCGGCCGCCCCCGACGCCGCGAGCGTACAGACGACCCACACCGCCGCCAACCGAAAGCCGAAGACCAGAGCGCTCCTGCGCATGTCGCTTCTCCCTGCCTCGCAACACCGGCCCGCCCACCCGTCGGACCGTTCCCGAACAGGACTCTCCAAGCCCGCAGCACCCCGTAGCGCCACGTGCACGATAGCACTCCGGGCCGCCCGGAGTCACGCGCGGCGGCCCGTGTCCGCCCCCCGTCGGCGCCCGGCCCGGCGGCACCGGCGGGGCGAGCCGGGTGACCGAAACCCGTCGAGAATGCGAGGCGGCCACGGCACTCGCCGGCCGCCGCGATTGACAACGCCTGCTCGTACTCACAGACTGGCGTGGTTTCTCCACGTTGCGCGATGATGGACGTCAGGCGCCGGGAAGCGCGGACGCTCCCGGGCTCGACGAGCCGGTCGAGGGCCGCATGGCGGCCGGACTCCGATCCGGCCCGCGTGGTGGATTCCCGGATTCGAGGACGATGATGGTGAACAACGCACGACGAAGAACGACAGGATGGAAGGCCGGCGCAATCGGCCTGATCGCCGCCTTGGCGGCGGGAGCCGCCACCGCCGCCGCCCAGGACCACGTCGGCCAGTACGAGCAGGCGGACATCGAGTTCGGCGCCCGTCTGTACGACGCCAATTGCGTGCAGTGCCACGCCGAGAGCGGCGACGCGGTGGCGGGGGTCGATCTCGCGAGCGGCGTGTACAGCCGGGCCGGCTCGGACCCCGAGCTGATGGGGCTGCTCCGCGCCGGCATCCCCGGCACCGCCATGCCGCCCAACGAGTTCACGTCCGGCGAACTCACCGGCCTCGTGGCCTATCTGCGGACGATGCGCGACGTCGACCTGAGCGCGGTCACCCTGGGCGACGAGGCGCGGGGCGGGGCGCTGTTCGCCGGCCGGGGCGCCTGCGCGTCGTGCCACCGGGTGTTCGGGCAGGGGTCGCGGGTGGCCCCCGACCTCAGCGCGATCGGGGCCGTGCGCACTGCAGCGTACCTGCAGGAGTCGCTGCTCGACCCCACCGGCTCGATGCTGCCGGTGAACCGCCCGGTGCGCGCAGTGCTCGCGGACGGCACGGTCCTGACCGGGCGCCGGCTCAACGAGGACACCTACACCATTCAGATGATCGACCAGGACGAGCGCCTGCGGTCGCTCGAGAAGGCCGGCCTGCGCGAGCTGACGGCCGGGGCCGAGTCGACCATGCCGCCCGCGACGGACGCGCTCGACGACCAGGAGGTGGCCGACGTGCTCGCCTACCTGCTCACGCTGAAGGGACTGTGAACGCCATGTCGACCATGACCCCATCCCGGCAATCGTCACCCGGCGGCTCCCCCCGCCGACCCGCCAGTCGCACCGCCGCGCGCGCGTCTCGGCGGCCCACGCTACCGGCTTGGCGCGTCTTCGCCCCCCTGTTGCTCGCCGCCGCCCTGGCCCCCGGCGCCGCCGCGCAGGTGACGTTCGAGCGCCTGCTGAACGCCGACGCCGAGCCCCACAACTGGCTGACCTACTCGGGCACCTACTCGAGCAACCGCTACACCACGCTCGACCAGATCACCCCCGAGAACGTCGACCAGCTCGAGCTGGCGTGGATCTTCCAGGCCAACTCGCTCGAGCCGTTCCAGGCCACGCCGCTGGTCGTCGACGGCATCATGTACCTGACCGAGCCCGTCAACAACGTGGTGGCGCTGGACGCGAGCCGCGGCAGCGTGTTCTGGAAGTACGAGTACACGCCGTCGCCGCTCGCGCGGCCGTGCTGCGGGGCCGTCAACCGGGGCGTCGCCATCCTCGGGGACATGCTGTTCCTCGCCACCATCGACGGCAACCTCGTCGCCGTCGACGCCATCGGGGGCGCCCCCATCTGGCAGACCACCGTCGCAGACCCCGCCCAGGGTTACGCCCTGACCCTGGCCCCCCTCGTCATCAAGGACAAGGTCATCGTCGGCGTCGCGGGCGGCGAGTTCGGCATCCGCGGCTACATCGACGCCTACGACGCCGCCACCGGCGAGCAGGCATGGCGCTTCTACACCATTCCGGGGCCCGGCGAGCCGGGGCACGAGACGTGGGAGAACGACGCGTGGCGCACCGGCGGCGCGTCGGCGTGGCTCACCGGCTCGTACGACCCCGACCTCGACCTCACCTACTGGGGCATCGGCAACCCCGGCCCCGACTGGAACCCGGCGCAGCGGCCCGGCGACAACCTCTACTCCGATTCGGTGGTCGCCCTCGACCCCGACACCGGCGAGCTCGAGTGGCACTTCCAGTTCACGCCGAACGACCCCTACGACTACGACTCGGTGCAGATTCCGGTGCTCGTCGACGCCCCCGACGGCGCCGGCGGCACCCTGAGGCTGATGCTCTGGGCCAACCGCAACGGCTTCTTCTACGTGCTCGACCGCGAGAACGGCCGCTTCCTCAACGGGACGCCCTTCGTGGAGGTGAACTGGGCGAGCGGCCTCGACGACAGCGGCCGGCCCGTGCAGACGCCGCAGCCGCCGGGCGCCACCACGTTCCCCGGCGTGCAGGGCGGCACCAACTGGTACTCGCCGTCCTACAGCCCCGACACAGGCCTCTTCTACGTCTCGGCGTGGGAGGCCTACGGCTCGGTGTTCGAGGCCGAGGAGGCAGAGTACCAGCCCGGCCGCGTCTTCCTCGGGGGCCGGCCCGCCAACCCGTTCGGGGCCGGCGCCAACGTGCCCAGCCTGCGCCGCGGGCACATCAACAACTGGACCGACGCGGCCGGCGGCGGCTCGGTGATCGCCATCGACCCCCGCACCGGCGAGCAGCAGTGGCGGGTCGCGATGACCGACGTCACGAGCAGCGGCATCCTCACCAGCGCGTCGAACCTGCTCTTCACCGGCAACCGCGAGGGCGACTTCCACATTCTCGACGCCGAGACCGGCGACGTGCTGTGGCGCAAGCCCCTCGGCGGCATGATCGCCAACGGGCCGATGAGCTACATGGTCGACGGCCGGCAGTACGTGGCCCTGGCCGCGGGGCACTCGATGTTCGTGTTCGCGCTGAAGGAGTGAAGTACTGAAGGGCCAGGAGCAGAGAGGGCCGTCGCCGGCACTGCCCTGCTCCTGCGCCGTGCCCCTCTTCCGGCAACGACTTGCCGAGACCTCCCGCCCGCTGAATCGGAGCACTCGCAGGGGTCGGCGTCGTCTGAGGGCGCGCCCTGCTGCTCGTGGACCGTCGCCGTGTACGCGGGACAGGTTTCGGCCCACCGCGACGCGCGTGTCAGCCGTTGACCACGCTCCGAGCGGAATAACGGAAGGGTCTCACCCTGGCGCCGGATTCCCTCCGCCGAATCAGGGAAGCAGACTGTCGACGGCGATGGCCGCGTCGGGACTGGAGAGGGGAGCGACCGCCTCGCCGGCCCGGTGGATCGAGACGGATCGGTATCCGTCGGTAGCCGGGTCGCGGTAGATCTCCAGACATTGCTCCGGCAGGGCGAGGATCCAGTACTCGGGAATGCCGCAACGTACGTACAGGCGCTGCTTGACGGTGCGATCGCGGTGGAGCGAGAAGTCGGAAACCTCGACAACCAGCAGGGCGCTGGTCGGATGGGCGTCGCGGTAGCTGCGGGCATCGCCCGCGACGACGGCCACGTCCGGTTCCGGCTCCGAGTCTTCACCAGCGGCGAGGGGGCCCTGCGTCCGTACGCGATAACCCGCGCCGAAGGCGCTCCGCAGGGCATCGACGACGAGCTCGATACCCGTGAAGTGCTCGCTCCCCTGCGGCCCCATGGCGACGATGGCCCCTTCCACGAGTTCCAGCCGCGCGTCGGGGCCGAAGACGCCAGCGTCGATGGCGCGGTCGTACTCGGCGCGGCTCCAGCGGTATTGGGGGGCGGCCATCGTTTCGGACACGGCGTACCGCATCGTACCACGGAGGGCGGGCCTCCTATAGACCGGAGCGCCGTCTACCGCCTCGGACGGCCCGACGCCCCGGGTCCCGCTGCCGCTGGTGGATCCAAGCGCCGCTGGTGGATCCAAGCGCCGTTGGCGTCAGCGGCCTGCCTCGACCGCGGCCTCCTCGAGCCGCGCGCCGGCGAGCATGTTCGCGGCGGCGTAGTTGCCTTCGTGACAGGCGTTCTCGAAGAGCGGCAGCGGGTTCTGCCGCAGCGTCTGGACGGCGGTCCAGGGGGCCGTCCAGATGGTCGGGTCCTCGATCGTGTACTCGTACTCGATGACGCCGGGACCGACCCGGGTGAACCGCTCGACGAGGTGGGCCTCCCGGCTCGCGCCGACCAGGGGCAGCCAGCGGTCGAAGCTCGTGGTCTCGACCACCAGGGTGTCGCCCTCCCAGCGGCCGCGCGAGTCGCCCAGCCACTGCCGGATGCCGCCGTGCGGACGGTCGGTGATGGGGATGATGCGGGTGGTGTTGAGCATCTCGACGAGCATCACCAGGTGATCCTCGGTCTGGAAGATCTGGACGTTGTTGTTGTAGGCGACGGGAAAGATCGGCAGCCCGGTCGTCCCCAGGCAGCGGTCGAAGTAGCTGAGGTCCTCGATCTGCTCGAGCGGCGCCGACCCGAACGACCCGGGCGCGCTGAACCTGGTGCGGCCCTCGTCGGTCCGCGGGGGCCGGCGGCCGTTCGGCGGGTCGACGATGAGCGAGGTCCGCCGGGTCTCGACCACCTCGGTGCCGAAGTCCATCCAGAAGCGGTTGTACGCGCCGATCGACCCGCCCGCCTCGGTGCGCTGGGCCGGCGCCCGATCCGCCGCCTCGTTCTGCTCGACCGCCCCCTGCTCGAGCGTCCGCGCCTCTTCTTCGGTCAGAAACTCCCGGTCGCCGTACCGTTCCGGGCGCTCGAGCGGCGTCAGGGTCCTGAAGTCCCACACGCCGTTCAGGTCGGGCACGCCCCACGGCGTTCGCGGCACGTCGGCGGTCTGGGCGGGAGCGGCGGCCGGCGCCACCAGCAACGCCAGTGCAAGCAGAGTGGCCACGAACTGATGAGACACGCGCATTCGACTCTCTCCTCCAGACAGAGGTTCCCGATCAGGGTGTCCGCGCCGGCGGCATCAAGCTCGTTCAGGGCAGCGCCGCCGACGCCGGCACTCATCCGTCCTGGCGACCCGCGGCAACCCCGCGAAACGCCAACGAAGCTGCATCCTGCCCTGAACGGCCCGCCTTGCCGGCCGGGGCGCTGGCCGACGAGCAGCAGACTGACGGCGGGAGTCAGCCGCAAAGAACTCCCTTGTCGCTGAACACGTCCGGGAGCCTCACCGGTTTTTCCTCGTCCTCCGTTTCGGTACCGGCCTCCCCTCCCCAGTATGGGTCGATTCTGGATCTGCGTCGTCCAGTACCGTATCGTTCTCGATAACGTCCTCGAGCGACGGGTTGAGCAGCCTCCATCGTTGGCCCATTCTCTCCAAGTCACCCCGCAGGACCACCGGCGCTTTCGTCTTGTGGGCCAGGATCGCCCGGTGGTAATCGGACTGCGGAAGGACGGCGGCGACAGACTGATTGCCGCCTTCAATCGAGGTGCGCACCGTCACGGTTCCGTCCGTATCCGCCTCGTCCCGTGTCAATCGCTGGACCAGTCCCACCAGGGTCACGTCCGCTTTCGGCTCGCGGCTGCGGAACGCGTCGCTGGCCGCCCGGAGGATGGGGGCGTCGTGAGAGGCGAACCGCGTGGTGGACCTGCCGACGTCCCGCGGCCAAGTCCGCGCCCAGACCACGCTGATGTCGAGTCTCGGCAACGTCTCGGTCAGCGTGGCCAGAGCCTCGCACAGGTTGGCGCTGACACCCTGCGTCACCGCCGCCGGAAACGCGTCCGCATCTCCCCCGCTCGTATCGTCGGTCGCCTGGCGGGCCGCCGCCAGCGCCTCGGCCAAGCGGCTCGTCACCCGGCGCTCGATGGGTTCGTCCCGTGCGGCGGCGCCCGCTACCAGCGGCATCTGAATCGGCGGCGACACCACGGGGCTCAGGAGCGTCACCACGAAGCTCCCCTGAGCGGTCTGGCCCAGCCGAACGCGCCGCAGATAGTCGCTGGCCTCCTTGTTCGCGCCCGGCCGATAGAGCGGTCGCGGGCGGTCGAGCGAGCATGCCGCGGCGAGGACGATGTCACGGGCGCCGCAGACGAGGTTCGCCCCGGCGCTGACGGGAAGGCTCCCGCTGTGGTCCTGGTCGATGGCCCGAACACGAATCACGTCGCGATCCGCGGTGATCACGTCGCGATAGACGGTCAATACGTCCTGACCGGCCACTTCCGCGAAGGTCTCGATCAAGGTGGACACGACGCTGGCGTAGTCGCCGAGATGTTCGGTTCGCGGCACGATGATCTCCGGCAGCTTTTCGCCTGCGTATATGTCCGAATGGACGCGGTAGGGTTCGCCCCGGCGCCAGCCGGCGACACGCGCGTAGGCGGAGAGCGCCGCGGGTGAAACCGCCAGCAACGCGTCCCTGTCGCGAATGCTGACCTCCATCAGATATCCCCTCTCCGGGACCGTTCCATGAGCGTGCGAAGGGTCTCGACGTCGAACAGGTTCCGTTCCGGGATACGGACGGTGACGCTTTCCTGTCCGGTGACTTCGTCGTGTCCGTGCTGCAGGCTCAGCCAGTAGGCGCAACGCCTCAACACGAGTTGCTCAGGGGTGACGGTCATCCAATGCGATGCGTCCTTCGACAGCTCGAACACCACAAGCACCCGCGGGGTCTGGGTTGCGGAGCGCAGGTCGTCGTAGTTCTTGATCCCCAACCGAAACGGCAGAAAACCGCCCCGCGTTCCGCCGAGACCGGCCGTAGCCTTCAACTGTAGATCGAGGGCTGGCCGGCTGAGGCCCCCCGCCTGGATCCGGAGGTCCACGCTGTCCCGGTCCGGCGTCGAGGTCGACGTCGCGTAGCCCGCGCGCGTCGCCAAGGCCTTCACGTAGACGAGGGACAATCCCTCCTTCTGGTCGGGAACGGTGAGCAGAGCGTCGGTCATCGTGACGGGTCCAGCCGATTCACCGGCCCGTTCCCGCCGGTTCCTTTCGGCCTGCTCATGGTTCAGCCGGCCGAAGACGGGAAGCGCCATCCGACGTACATCCCTTTGCAAAATCATGGCCGTCGCACTCGGAGCCCTCACCCCCCCGCTCATACCTCCGACCGCTTCCCGCAGCCCGCCTACGGCAACGCCAGCGCGATCCACTCTCCGGGGTGGTCCAGCGAGCCGATGGGCAGCACGATGTACTGCTTGCCCCCGTGCATGTAGGTGATGGGCGAGCCGACGTTGCCGGCCGGGAAGGTCGTCTCCCACACCACGTCGCCGGTCTCCTTGTCGAAGGCGCGGAAGCCCTTGCCGGCGTCGGGGCCGGCGCCGGGCGGGGTGCGGACCATGATGGGGTCGCCCTCGCTGACGAAGAGGAGGCTTCGGGTGAGCAGGGTCATCGCGCGGCCCGGTTGGCCGAGCGGGGGCAGGTCGAGGTGGGCGATGTCCGGGTGGTCGCGGGGGCCGTCGCCGTTGGCGACCATCCACACGTGCTCGCCGGTGTTCATGTCGATGGCGGTGATGCGGCCGTAGGGCGGCTTGAGCAGCGGGAGGCCGCGCGGGCCCTGGGGGAACGCGCGGGTGCCGCGGGTGTAGCGCACGTTCATGCGGTCGGGGTTGCCGGGGGTCAAGTCGGCCGCGAACGTCCCCGTCACCGACGGGACGTAGAGCATGCCGGTCTCGGGGTCGAAGCCCGCGCCGCCCCACTCGGCCCCGCCGACCGAGCCGGGGAGCTGCAGGGTGCCCTTGGTGTCTTCGTCGCCGTCGCCGCGGATCGACGGCGGGGTGTAGATCTCCCCCAGCACGAAGGGCGCGGCTATCTCGACGGCCTCGGCCCGCAGCTCGGGGGTGAAGTCGATGAGGGTGTCGACCGAGATGCCGTGCACGTCGAACGGGGCGGGCTTGGTCGGAAACGGCTGGGTGGGCGAGATCCACTCGCCGGGGGTGTCCGAGCCGGGCACCGGGCGCTCGACGATGGGCCACACCGGCTCACCGGTGACCCGGTCGAAGGTGTAGGCCATGGCCTGCTTGGTGAGCTGCACCACCGCCTTGATCTCGCGGCCGTCGACGACGATGTCCATCAGGATGGGGGCGACGTTGTTGTCGTAGTCCCACAGGTCGTGGTGCACCATCTGGAAGTGCCACACCATCTCGCCGGTCTCGGCCCGCACGCAGACGAGGCTGTTGGCGTAGAGGTTGTTGCCGGGGCGGTGCCCGCCGTACATGTCGTTGCTGGGGGCGCCGGTGGGCAGGTAGACGAGGCCGAGCTCCTCGTCGGCGCTCATCATCGTCCAGACGTTGCCCATGCCCGAGTACTCCCACGAGTCGTCGAGCCAGGTCTCGACCCCCGGCTCGCCGGCCCTGGGAATCGGGTTCCAGGTCCACCGCAAGGCGCCGGTCCGGACGTCGTAGGCGCGGACGTAGCCGGGGCGGTTCTCCATGGTCAAGGGATGGTCGGCCATGGCCTGCCCGACGATGACCACGTCGCGGACGACGAGGGGCGGCGAGGTGAAGTTGAAGTCGACCAGCTCGTCGGTGTCCTCGAAGACGCGGAGGTCGACCATGCCGCCGTCGCCGAAATCGGGGACCAGCCGGCCGGTGTCCACGTCGGTCGCCAGCAGGTACGGCGGCCGCACCGACAGGATGCGGCGGCCCGCCCCGGCGTCGTCCTCCCAGTAGCCGACCCCGCGGTTGGCGGCGCCCCGCGGGGTCTCGTCGTCGGTGAGGAACGGCAGGTCCTGCACCCAGCGGGTCTCGCCGGTGGCGGGGTCGAACGCCTCGACGATGCCGATGCCGTTCGAGGCGTAGAGCACGCCGTCGACCATCAGCGGCGTCGACCGCAGGTTGTTCGAGTAGCGCAGGTTGTCCCAGCGCGCGTGCAGGCTCGCGTCGACGGCGGGGCGCCGCCAGACGATGCCGAGGTCCTGAACCGTCTCCGCGTCGATCTGGTCGAGCGCCGCGTAGCGGGTGAACCCGCTGTCGCCGCCGTGCACGCGCCACTCGCCGTCGGTGCCGTGCTGGGCCGCGGCGGCGCCCGCCATGACCAGCATGCCCAGCAGGGCCGCGCCAACCGCGCACCCGCGGACGGTTCTCGCCATCGTCTCGTCAGCCATCGCTTCCCCGCTTTCTGCGTGTCCGCCCGCTACCGGATGGCCGAGAACTCCGTCGGCACGAGCATGCGCGCGTCGATGGTGTCGACCAGCGCCCGGTCCTCGGAGCGCTCGGCCGAGATGATGATGCGCTGGAACTCCGGGTCCTCCCCGAGCCGGGCCCACATCTCGTCCCGCGCCTCGAGCGTCGGGTAGCCCAGCATGTAGATGAACGTGTCGTCGGTGTCGTCGCCGGTGGCCGCGTTCCAGTAGCCGATGTTCTCCATGCCCGCCCGCTCGAACATCGCGGCGGTGTGGTCGCGGAACCGGTCGGACAGCTCGGCCCGCTTGCCGTCGACGGTCTTGTAGACGCGCAGCTCGAACACCCGCGACTCCGGCTCCTGGGCCGACAATCCCCACGCCATCCCGAACACGCCGAAAGCGAAGCCCACCGCAGCCAGTGTCTTCCACATCCTCATCGCGAACCTCCCGGTCTCGAGTCTCCGATTCCAAGCCTCCGTGCGCACTCGGCGCCCGGCGAAAGTGCTGCGTCATTGCAAACGGTTCCGCGCCCGGTGTCAAGCCGACGACGCGCGCGACGACGGCTCGCGGCGGAGGACCCCGCCGCATTCGGCGGCCGTCCAACCTGCCCGACAGACAACCTCGGCACCGGGCGACTCCCCGGTCGCCGCACGCCCGGGCGCTCCCGCTTCCCGTCCCGTCGCGCGGTCGCCGCGACCGCCCCTCCGCCCCCGCCGGTCCGGCGCGACACGGAGCGAGACCACGGGCTGATACGATCGCGCCGACATGGGCGACACCCCGGTGGTCCGCGTCTCCGGCATCCGGAAGGCCTACGGCGCGACGGTGGCGGTGGACGACGTCTCGTTCACCGTCGAGGCGGGCGAGATATTCGGCCTGATCGGCCCCAACGGGGCGGGCAAGACCACCACCATGGAGTGTGTCGAGGGCCTGCGGCGGCCCGACCGGGGGCGCATCGAGGTGCTCGGGCTCGACCCCGTCCGCGACGCCGGCGCCCTCCAGCCCCGCATCGGCGTGCAGTTGCAGGAGGCGCAGCTCCAGAAGCGCATCAAGGTGTGGGAGGCGGTGGACCTGTGGGCCGCCCTCTACGACACGTCGGTCGACGGCGACCGGCTGCTCGACCAGCTCGGGCTGACGGACCGGCGCGACGCGTGGTTCATGACCCTCTCGGGCGGCCAGAAGCAGCGGCTCTTCATTGCCTTGGCCCTGATCAACCAGCCCGAGCTGGTGTTCCTCGACGAGCTCACGACGGGGCTCGACCCCCAGGCGCGGCGGGCCATCTGGGATCTGGTGCGCGACATCCGCGACCGCGGGCAGACGGTGTTCCTGACGACGCACCTGATGGAGGAGGCGGAACGGCTCTGCGACCGGGTCGCCATCATCGAGCACGGGCGCATCGTCGACCACGACACCCCGGCCGGCCTCGTGGCCCGGCACTGCCCGCAACGAACGGTGGTGGTGACCACCGCCCACGAGGGGGCCGCGGCCCGGTTCGCGGGGCTCGACTCGGCCGACACCGTCGACCGCGACGGCGACCGCCACACCATCCGCGGGCGCGGCGAGGACCTCGTGACGGAGGTCATCCACTGCCTCTCGGAGCACGGCATGCGGGTGACCGCGTTCCGCACCGAGGAGCCGACGCTCGAGGACGTCTTCCTCACGCTGACCGGCCACTCCATCCGCGACTGACCTGGCCCGAGACGAGCCCGTCCGACGCCATGCCCCGACACCTTCCCCTGCGCGGCCTCGGCAAGCTCACCTGGCTCGAGATCAAGATCTTCGTGCGCGAGCCGATGGGCCTCATCGGGTCGGTGGTCATCCCGGTGCTGATGTTCCTGGTGCTGGGCCGCACCTTCGGACCGCGCCTCGCCGAGGCCGCGTCGCCGGCCGCGCTCCAGATGCGCACCGGCCTCCCGGTCTTCGTCGCCGTCTTCATCGCCATCAGCGCGGTGCTGTCGCTCGTCGCCATCATCGCCATCTACCGCGAGGGCGGCATCCTCAAGCGGCTGCGGGCGACGCCCCTCAGCCCCGTCACCATCCTCGTGACCCACGTGCTCGTCAAGCTCCTCCTGACCGCCGTCACCGTCCTGCTGATGTTCCTCGCGGGGCGCCGCTACTACCCCGCCGGCGCCGACGTCCCGCTGCTCTCGTTCACGGTGGCCCTGCTGTTCAGCACCTGGAGCATCCTGTCCATCGGCTTCATCATCGCCAGCCTCGTGCGCACGGCGCGGTTCGCGCCGCCCCTGGGCAGCCTCGCGCTCTACTCGATGCTGCCGTTCTGCGGGCTGTTCATCCCCATAGACGCGCTGCCGCCGACGATGCAGGCGATCTCGCGGGTCATTCCGCTGACCTACGCCGTCTCCCTGCTGTCGGGCATCTGGCAGGGCGACCCGTGGTCGGCCCACCTCGGCGACGTCGCCGCGCTGCTCGTCGTCTTCGGCGTGTGCACCGCGGTCGCGTCGCGGGTCTTCCGGTGGGAGTGACACCGGCGAGTCGACGGTCGACCCTGTTGGATCGCTCATCGCTGGCCGGCCACGGCGAACGCTCGCCCGAGCGAAGCGTTCCGGCCAGCCATCCGTGAAAAAGACCCGGAGCGGTATCCAGGTCGAGTCCTCACGCCATCGAGCGTCCATTCCCGTCCGTTGGTTTCCCAGGAGGGTCAGCGTTGTGACGCCGGCGTCCACTCGCGGGCGAGGCGCCGGCCCTCCGCGGTCTGCTCGGGGGTCAGCCACGACGCCAGCTCGGCGCGCTGGCGGGCGTAGAGGCGCCAGTCACCGCCGTCGAGGCTCGCCCGCCAGGCCAGCTCGATCCACATGCTGGCGAGGCCCGGGTCCTCCTCGACCCCGGCGCCGTAGGCGTAGAGAGAGCTGAGCGCAGCCTGGGCTGGCGCATGGCCCTGCTCGGCCGCGGCCCGATACCAGCGCGCCGCCGCCTCGTCGTCGCCGGTAACGCCGCGGCCCCGGAAGTAGAGGAGGCCGAGGCTGTACTGCGCCGGCGCATGGCCCTGCCCGGCCGCGAGCCGGGTCCAGCGAACGGCCTCGGCGTCGTCCTGCGGCACACCCTCCCCGGCGTAATGCCGGCGGCCGAGTTCGGCCTGGGCGGCCGCGTCCCCCTGCTCGGCCCGCTCGCGCAGGCCGTCCGGGAGCTGGACGCCGGCCGTCGGCTGCGCCGCCGCGAGGAGCATCCCCGCCCCCAACGCCAGACTGCGTGCGATGGCAGCGACCCCGCCACCGAAGAGCGTGCCCCTGTCCGGCTTCACCATTGCCTTGAACACCTGCGTCCGAGGACCCAGCTCTACCGAGGCGGGGAACCGGCAACCCGCGGGCAACCCTGCACCCTCCACCGCACCGATTCTACGCTGGACGCTCACTCCGGCCGTACCGCGGCCGGGGCCGACGGCTTCGGCTGCCGTTCTCGCGGGGGACGCGAGTTCGCGGATCGATTCGCCGCAGGTCGCGGCGGGCGCGAGACAAGCGTTTCGGCCAACCCAGGTGAGCTCCGGCCGAACCCTCAGGGCCTCGCAACGTCGTTGCTGATGCGGTATAGCTTCGACTGCGTCCGGAGAATCAGGCTGCCGCGCACCACGGCGGGGGTGGCGAGGGCCATCTCGTTGAGCGAGTTCGTGTGCAGCAGCTCGAACTCGGGTCCGGCGCGCACGACGAAGGTGTCGCCGTCCTCGCCGAGCAGGAACACGCGGTCGTTGTAAGCCCACGGCGAGGCGGTGAAGCCGGTGCCGGGGCGGATGCGGGTGCGGCCGTAGAGCTCGCGGCCGGTGCGGGCGTCGTGGCTCAGGAGGAAGCCGCGGTCGAGCAGCGTGTAGTAGGCGCCCTCGTAGACGAGGGCCGAGGTGTTGTAGGTGCCCAGCATCGGCTGGTACCAGACGACGTAGTCGTTGCCGGTCTCGCCCGGGGCGAGCGAGATGTCGCCGGAGGCGCCGGCGCGGATGGCGTAGACGGGGCGCGGCATGCCGCCGGGGTACCCCGAGCTGATGTAGACGAGGCCGTCGCGGGCGAACGGGGTGGGGACGACGTTGACGGTCATGCCCCCGATGTCCCACAGCTCGCGGCCGTCGAGGTCGTAGGACCGGACGCGGCGGCGGCCCGCGGTGACGATCTCGGTCCGGACGTCGTTCTCCCACACGAACGGGCTCGCCCAGTTCTCGTTCTCGTCGCGCTCGACCCGCCAGACGGTGTCGCCGGTGCCGGCGTCGAGGGCGAGCAGGAACGAGCCGGTGGTGTTGTCGTTGACGATGTACAGGCGGCCGTCGTGCAGAGCCGGCGAGGCGGCGGTGCCGAAGCGCTGCCAGCCGTTGAAGACGCCGACCTCGCGGGTCCACACCACCTCGCCCTCGAGGTCGAGGGCGGCCACGAGGCCGACCGTCCCGAAGTAGACGTAGAGCCGCTCGCCGTCGGTGACGGGAGTCTCCGACGCGAAGCTGTTCTTGATGTGGCGCTCGATGGCGGGCACCGCCGAGTAGAGCTCGCGGACCCAGCGGACCTCGCCCGTCGCGAAGGAGACGTCGTAGACGAACCACCGGTGTTCGGCCGCGGCCGGGGTGGCCCCGAAGTCGGCCCCGGGGTCGTACAGCCCCGGCTGCGGCGGCGGCTCGTCGCCGGCGCTGACCGCGGTGGTCACGAAGACGTGGTCGTCCCAGACGACGGGCGAGCTCCAGCCCAGGCCCGGTACGTCGGCGACCCAGACCACGTTCTCGGTCTCGCTCCAGGTCTCGGGCAGCCGCGGGTCGTCGGCGACGGCGCCGGCGGCGGGGCCGCGGAACCCCGGCCACTGGCCGGGCTGGGCCGCCACCGGAGCGGCAAACCCCGTCGCGAGCGCGGAACCCAGGACGAAGCCGGTGAGCGACATGCCGCGCATGGAATCCTCCTCCCCGTGGATCCGGCGAATCCGACAGGGTCGCCGCCGGGCTTCCGTCCCCGTCAGTACGTGTCGAGCCCCTCGGTCTGCCCATGCAGGCGCCGAGCGGTCGATGCCCGGTCGGGGTCAGTCGCTTATGCGGGCCCAGCGTATCGTGCTCTGCACCTCGCGCCCCTCGTCGTCGGTCGCCGGGGGCGGCATCAGGTTGAGGTGCGTGTCGGTCAGCTCGTAGAAGCGCTGCGCGTCGGTGCCGCTCTGGTTCGGGGTCTCGTTGCCGATGCGGTGGTGCACGAGGTAGCCACCCTCCTCGTCGACGGAGAACGGCCCGAAGTAGCTGCCGTAGGAGTCGACCACGGCCAGCGCCTCCTCCGCCGTCGGCTCGTCGCCCGCGTAGGGCTGGCGGCCGGACCGCATCAGGTGCACCGACATGTGCCCGGACGGCGCGTAGGCGATGTACGCCGTCTCGTACTGGTCGGCCGGCACCGACTCGCCGTCGCTGGTCTCGCGCGTCACCGACTCGACCCGGTAGAAGCCGAAGAGCCGCCGATGGGTGTCGGTCAGCTCCGACTCCGGCAGGTCGGGCAGCCGCTCCCAGGTGATGTACGACCGCGCCCCGTCCTCGCTGGCCGGCGGCTGGAGGACAAGGTTGTCGCCCTCGAAGGTGAAGAACCGCTGGTAGTCCGACCCCGCGCCGGACGGGTTCAGGCTGCCCTCCAGGTGATGGGTGACGTAGCCTTCCTCCTCGTTCACGCTGTAGCGCCCGAAGTACGACGAGTAGCTGCCGAGCTGGGCGAGCGCCTCGTCGGCGGTCGGCCCGCCCTCGGAGTACGGCTCCCGGTCGCGGCTCATCAGCGCCACGCCCATGTAGCCGGTGGCGTCGTACATGATGTAGCCCAACCGATCCTCTCTCGGCTCGCCGACGAGCTCGCCCTCGGCGTCGCGGCGCTCGCTGCGCACCAGCGACCACGCGCCGGCGAACCGGTCCCTCGGGTTGGCCGCCGCATCCTCGACCGCTTCCTCCGCCGGCGCCTCGCCGCCGCAGCCGGCCAGGGGTACCAGGGACATCAGGCCCACGACACCGATCGCCGTGAATAGCGTCCTGCGCATCGCTCTCTCCTTCCCCACCGTCTGCCGCGGTTCGAAACTATCGACCATCCCTTGGCGGATCGCCGCCTCGCGGCGCCGCTTCTCGCCCGACCCTTCCCGACCGGCGCCGCCGCTTCCCAGCGCAAGCCGCCGGGCCGCGCCAGCGCCCGCGGCTTCGGCCCGGGCCGCCCCGTTCGAGCCGCCTCCCCCCAATCGCCCCCTAACGCGACCTCAAGGTCGCGCTGCGGCCTCCGCTTGGCGCCCGACCAACCCTCCCAGGCGTACGCGCCGTTCCACGGCGCAGACTCCTACGGCGTCACCGTCACCGTCACGTCGGCCGGCGTGTAGAGATAGCCGTCGTCGGCCATCGCCCGGATGACGTAGGTGCCCGGCTCGCTGAAGACGGCGGTGGTCACGATGCGGCCGTCCTCGGGGAGCGGCGGCGGGGTCCAGCCCGGCGTGTGGTCGACCATCGGCCGGACGAAGGGATCGAAGTCCACCGTCCCCGGCCCGCGGTACTGGATCCAGGCCAGCCGCAGGCCGAGGGCGTTGCGGCGCCCCGGCGGGCGGCTGTTGCGGGCGGGACGCATCGCGGGCACGCCGTCGTCGGCGATGACCGCGGTCAGCGACAGCGTCTCCCCGACCGCGACGGTGCGCCGGCGGCCTTCCGGCAACTCGATGGTCGGCGGGTCGTTCTCGATCTCGGGGGCGCCGCCGCCGGCGCGGTTCATGGCGACGACCTGCTCGTCGATGATCTGCTCGGGCACCAGCCAGCCCACCGCGCGATCGGTCCGGCCGTGGGCGGTCACCGTCCACACCAGCTCCCGGTCGCCCCAGTCGGCGGGCACCGTCACCTGCCACACGAAGCGCTGCCGTCGCGGGTAGAAGTAGGTCGGCTGCCCCTGGTCGACGTCGCCCGGCTCGAGGAAGTTGCCGGGCCCGACGGGGATGTTCAGCTCTTCCTCGTAGTTCCGGTTGAGGTACCCGAACAGCATCTCGAAGGTGCCGTCGGGGTTCTGCATCCACCCCTCGAAGACCGGCTGCAGGTTCTGGCCGCTGTGGTAGGTCTGCGCGACCGCGGCCGGCGCCGCGGCCAGGAGGCCGAGGCCCGCCAGCCCCGCCACGACCACCCCGAACGGGAGGCCAGGCCTTCGATCGCCGCTGTGGAGAATCGGCACGGCGCCCTCCGCAACTACTCGCTGCCGGCGCGGCGCCGCTCCGCCAGCCGCCGCTCGTAGATGTCCTCCGGCATGTGGAAGAAGCTCATCCACGCGAAGCTCATGTCGTCGATCGACCGGTTGCCGAACCCCACCCAGTTCTTGGGGTCGGGGTTGTAGCGGTTGGCGGCGGTGTTGTCGTGCCAGCCGATGACGTGGAGGATGGTGCCCGCCGGCAGCAGCGGCGCCTCCTCGTCGGCGTAGTTGTAGACGATGTGCCAGCCGAAGTTGTGGCCGGTGCAGCTCAGGGTCTCGATGAGGCCGTCGGGGTGGATGGCCTCGACGCACATGCGCTTGCCGCGAATGTGCATGTGGGGCTGGAACCCGGTGACCTGGGTCGCCTCCGGCAGCACGTAGTAGCCGTCGCTGCGCACGTTGTCGGCCCCGGCGGGGATGTCGAGGGTGTCGAAGCTGTCGCCGACGTGCCGCGAGATCAGCACCCGCTCGGGCACGTGCCCCTCGGGGTAGAACTGGAAGCCCACCCGGGTGCGGTCGGCAATCTCCTCCCCCACCGAGCTGTAGTGCATGTTGAAGCGGATCTGCGTCCCCGCCCGGATCAGCCGGCCGGTGCCGTCGGGGAAGATGTCGCCGTTCTTCCCCATCGCGTACTCGTTGAGGAAGCCGCCGCCCTCCTCGCCGTCCTCCTCCTCCCACGTCATGGACGTGGCCACGTGATGCACCACGCGGTGCGCGCCGGGAGACGGCTTGGTCTCGACCGCCTTGATGTAGCGGTCGGTCGTCAGCCGCGAGTCGGCCCAGATGTCGAGCCAGCGGTCGGCGTCGACGGCGCCGACCACCACCGGCTCGGGCAGCTCCACGATCCACTCCGGGGTCCCGATGCGCCACTCCTCGAGCGACTCGAGCTCGATGGGGGGCGGCGCGTCGGCGGGGTTCCCGCGCGGGGCGCCGGCGTCGACCCAGCGGCCGATGGCGGCGATCTCCTCGTCGGACAGCGACGGGTCCTCCTTGAACCGCTTGACGCCGACGTTGCGCTCGATGAACCACGGGGGCATCTCGCGCTGCGCGGTCTTGTCGCGGACGGCCCGCGCCCACGGCCGCACCTCCTCGTAGGTCAGCAGCGACATCGGCGCCACCGAGCCCGGCCGATGGCACTGCTGACAGGCGCGCTGCAGAATCGGCAGCACGTCCCGGGTGAACGTCACGTCGCCGTCCCCCGCCTGACCGGCCCCCGCCGCGCCGGCCGCGGCCAGGAGCCCGCCGCCGGCGACGACGAGCGTGCAGACGCCTGTCACGAGACCGCCGCTCCACCGTCTCTGCGTGCCGTTCATCTCTGCTCTCCCCACTCGTCCGGCCGCTTGCTGCGGCGCCCGTCTCGCCGCCGCCCGCACGCGGTCGCCGCGACTCGGAGCATTCTCCGTCAGGGCCGACGCCCGATCAACCCGAATGTCCCCGAGCGCCCGAGGTCTCCGCCCCGTTCGGCGGAATCGACACAGGAACCGATATCGAAGCAGGCTGGCCCGACGCCGTCCACTCGGTCGCGCCGAGCGCCGCAATCCGGCCCGGCACGGTACGTAGATGCTCGGGTCGTGCTCCTCGTGACGACGAGGTGCGAGTGGTGAGGGCGTGAAGGTGGCGAGGGTAACCCGATGGGCTATACTCGCTGCAATGCAGACGGTGGCGGAGACCCCGACGTTCTCCCGCCAGGCCGACAAGATCTTCAGTCAGGACGAGAGACGTGAACTGATCGACTTTCTGGCGCGGAATCCTCTGGCGAGCGACGAAATCCCCGGCACCGGCGGCGTTCGGAAGCTCCGATTCGCCGCCTCCGGGCGTGGGAAACGCGGCGGCGCACGGGTCATCTACTACTACGCGGACGAAGCGATGCCGATCTACGCCCTGCTCGTGTACGCGAAGGCCCGCAAGATCGACTTGACGCCGAACGCAAGGCGGGCGGTCTCGGCCCTCGCGGCCGCGCTCAAGACCGCACGAACGGAGAAGACATGAGTACATTCGGCGATGACCTGATCCGGTCCCTCGAGGAGGCCGTTGCCCATGCCCGGGGCAAGGGTCCCGCCGTCGTCCACGCTTCCGTGACTCCCCGCGAGGTTCGGAAGCAGGCGCACCTCACGCAGGCGCAGATGGCGCCGTTGATGGGCATGAGCCTCTCCGGCTACCGGAAGTGGGAACAGGGAACGCGGCGCGTGAGCGGTCCCGCCGAGACCCTCTTGCGCGTGATCGCAAGAGAGCCCGAGGCCGTGAAGCGTGCGCTGCTGACCGATCCGGCGTGACGGTACGGCCCGCCAGCCCCGGTCTGCTGTCGGGGATTCCCTGGATCCGTGTCCCGCTCCGGGCAAGGGTGCAATACCGAGATGGCGCTCGGATTGCGTTCAGATTGGAGGAAGAACCACGTGGAAAGACGATCGCCGCTCCCGGGGATGCGACCCTGATCTTCACGGGCGGAGTGCCCGCCGAGTGCAGTATGGCGGGCAACCCCGTCAGAGCGGCGGTGCGGCCAGCGCGCACTCCGCCAGATAGCCCATCGCGGCCTCGACGCCGCTCGCGGCGACCGGTACGTCGCTGAGCTTCAACCCCATCTCGACCCCGGCCAGTGTGCCGAGCAGGCTCAGGTCGTTCAGGTCGCCGAGGTGGCCGATGCGGAAGACGCGGCCGGCGAGCCTGGTCAGCCCCACCCCCAGCGACATGTCGAAGCGGTCGAGCACCACCGTCCTCACGCGGTCCGCGTCGTGCCCGTCGGGCATCATCACGGCGGTGATCGAGTCGCTGTACTCGTCGGGGACGGCGCACAGGATCTCGAGGCCCCACCCCCGCACCGCCCGCCGCGTCGCCTCGGCGTGGCGCGCGTGCCGGGCGAACACCTGCGGCAGCCCCTCCTCCCGCAGCATGGCCAGCGCCTCCTTCAGCCCGTAGAGGAGGTTGGTGGCCGGCGTGTAGGGGAAGAACCCCTTCTCGTTGGCCGCGAGCACCGCGCTCCAGTCCCAGTAGGCGCGCGGCAGGGTCGCGCGGCCGTGGGCGGCGAGGGCCTTCTCGCCCACCACGTTGAAGCTGAGCCCCGGCGGCAGCATCAGGCCCTTCTGCGACGCCCCCACCGTCACGTCGACCCCCCACTCGTCGTGGCGGTAGTCGATGGACCCCAGCGACGAGATCGTGTCGACCAGGAAGAGGGCGGGATGCCGGGCGTGGTCGATGGCGTGGCGGACGAGGGGGATGCGGCTCGCCACCCCCGTCGAGGTCTCGTTGTGGACGACGCACACCGCCTTGATGGCGTGCCCGCGGTCCTCCTGCAGGTGCTCCTCGACTCGGGCGGGGTCGACGCCGCGCCGCCAGTCGCCGGGTACCCACTCGACGTCGAGGCCCATCCGCTCGGCGATCTGCTTCCACAGCGTCGCGAAGT
Organism: Vicinamibacterales bacterium; assembly: GCA_965215105.1. Lineage (GTDB taxonomy): Bacteria > Acidobacteriota > Vicinamibacteria > Vicinamibacterales > UBA8438 > JAJEEA01. The sequence continues at coordinate 466,390 of OZ244051.1, read as the reverse complement.
GCCCGGTCTCGAACATGAGGACGCGGTCGCCGGGCGACAGCACGTTGACGAGGGCCGCCTCCCAGGCGCCGGTGCCCGACGCGGGAAAGATGACCACCGGCCGGGTGGTGCCGAACACCTCGCGCACCCCGTCGAGCAGCTCGCGCCCCAGGGCCTGGAACGCGGGGCCCCGGTGGTCGATGGTGGGCTGCGCCATGGCCCGAAGCACCCGGTCGGGCACGTTGGTGGGTCCGGGGATCTGCAGGAAGTGACGGCCGGCTCGGTAGGACATGCGTGCGCTCTCCGGGGACGATGCAACTCAGGGTCCGGTCATGCGATCCGCAAGCGGGCGCCGCGCCCGGCGCCGCCGACAATCTACACCATCCCGCGCCGGGCCGCTCCGGCGCTCTCCGGCGCCGCGCCGTCCGCGGAACCCGACCATCAGGCCGCCGCGCCCCACTGCACCCGGACCCGCCCCACCGCCGGCCCGTCGGTACGCCCGGTCCGCCCCGTCTCCGCCCACGTCGGCGGCTGATGCCGCGTTTCAACCCGCCACCCCGGGAGTCGGTACGCCCGGTCCGCCCCGTCTCCGCCCACGTCGCCTGCATCCGGGGCTGCGCCGTTCGGCAGCCGCCTGGCCGAACGCCATCCGGGACCGGGGCGACAGCCGCAGGTCCGAGCCGTCTCCTATGCGCTCTTCGTCGTCCGCCGCTCGATGTAGGTCAGAGCGGCTTGCGTGAGGAATCCGGACCTCGACGTCTCGGCGAGCTTCGCGGCGTGGTCGATCAGCGCGAGCGCGCGCTTCGGAATCGTCACACTCAGCCGGACGGTCTTGTTCGAGATCGCCAGCTTGTCGAGATCGACCTGAATCCCCACGAGAAGCGCCCCCGGCTCTACGACGGACCGGCCGTCGGCGTCAGGGTCCGGGACGGGTTCGCCGTCGGCGATCATGCCGTCGAGATGGCACAGGATCGCCTCTTCGGCGTTGCGGATCGCGTCGGCCAGATCGTCGCCTTCGGTGAAGCATCCCGGCAGGTCCACGATCTCGACGCTGTAACCGCCGTCGGACTCGGCGTGCAGTTTGGCGAAGTAGAGGATCATCGGTCTCTCCAGTCCCAGCCGGCCTGCCGGTAGATGTTTCTCAACGTTCTGACATACAGGTCTTTTCTCGGGTGCGGCACGGTCACGCGACCCGGCTTCGTGTCGTGCGCGAAGTTCCGATGGCTGCCGCGACCGCCGACGTTGCGCCATCCCTCGCGCTCCAGCCGCTTGATGATCGCCGTGCTGTCCATATGCATATAGTATATATATGCATCGCCGAGCGTCGAACGGAACCCGCTCTCGAAGGCGGGCCGAGCGCCGGCGGCCGGCAGAGCGGTCCACCGGTGATGTACGAAGATGCGCTGTAACACGCCGAACCCGCGCGGCGTCATCCAGACCGGGTCGAGCCGCCAGCGACGGGTTGAAGGTCAACACCCGCTTTGAGTTGGAGCGCGCGGCGTCATCCAGACCGGGTCAGGCCGCTGGCGGGACTATCGGCGCAGACCGTCGACGCCCGGACGGAACGGGCCGGACGGGGGCGGGATATACTGCCCCCCGTGAGCGACGGCCTGCAACGCGAGCTGGAGGCGTCCCTCGACGGCGAGGTACGCTTCGACCCGATCGGCCGCGTCCTCTACTCGACCGGCGCCGGCGTCTACCGGATGTCGTCAACCGGGTAGCGAAGCAGATCCACGACGGCCCGCTCAGTCCGCCAGCCGCCGGCGGCCGAGCCACCACAGCAGCACCCCGAGCCCCACGAGGCCGGCCAGCGGCAACGCCGGTGCCGGCGTCTGGACCGTCACGCCGAACGTGACCTGGGCCGAGCTGGTCCCGTCGGTCGCGGTGACCGTGATCTCGGCGTCGCCGGCCCCCACTGTCGTGAGCGTCAGCTCCGGCCCGCTCACGGTCAACGCGGCCACCGCCTCGGCGTCCGACGTCGCGTCCCAGGTCACGCCCGGCGGCCCCGCCGCGACCCGCGCTCCAGACCCCGACCCCAATCCGTAGGTGAAGAACAGGCTGACGTCCGTCGTCAGAGGCGCGCCGCCGGCATGCAGACCCCCGTGAGCCCACACCGCCTCGTCGATCAGGGCCTGCACCAAGTCCGACCGTTGCGGCGTCGGCGCCCCGGTGCCATACGGCGGAGCCTGCCACGAGAGCGCAACCCGGGCGGGCCGAGGCGCAAGTACGAGGCGCGGGACCGCCTCGCCAACCGGCCGCTGGCGGCTCGGACAACCGAGTGGGCCGAGGCGGGGATATACTCTGCTCTCGTGACCGGCCTGCAACGCGATCTGGAGGCGTCCCTCGACGGCGAGGTGCGCTTCGACCGGATCAGCCGCTCCCTCTACTCGACCGACGCCAGCGTCTACCAGATCGAGCCCACCGGCGTCGTGGTCGTCCGCAACCGCGACGACGTGCTGCGCACCATCGAGGTCGCGCGCCGGCACGGCGTGTCGATCACCGCGCGCGGAGGCGGCACCTCGCAGGCGGGCCAGGCCATCGGGGCCGGGCTGCAGCTCGACACGTCGCGGTTCTTCAACCGGGTGCTGGAGGTCGACCCCGAGGAGCGTTGGGCGCGCATCGAGCCCGGCATCGTCCTCGACGAGCTGAACGCGCACCTCGCGCCCCACCGGCTGCGCTTCGCCCCCGACATCTCGACCGCCAACCGGGCCACCGTCGGCGGCATGATCAGCAACAACTCGAGCGGCGCGCGCTCGGTGCTGTACGGCAAGACCATCGACCACGTCCTCGATCTCCACGTCGCCCTGAGCGACGGGTCCGTCGCCCACCTGCGCCCGCTCGCCCCGGACGAGCTCGAGGCGGCGTGCGCCGCCGACACCCTCGAAGGCGCGTGCTACCGGATGGTGCGCGAGCTGGCGCCGGCCCACGCGGACGAGATCGACCGGCGGTACCCGAAGATCCTGCGCCGGGTCGGCGGCTACAACCTGGACCGGTTCACCGACCCGGACCGACCGTTCAACCTCGCGGAGCTGATCGTCGGGTCCGAGGGCACCCTCGGCCTCGTGGTCGAGGCGCGCGTGAACCTGGTGCCCCTGCCCAACGCCAAGGCGGTGCTCGCCCTCGAGTTCAACGACCTCCTCGACGCTCTTGGGGCGACCCCCGCGATCCTCGAGCACCGGCCGTCGGCGGTCGAGGTGATGGACCGCTTCATCCTCGACCACGCCCGCGAGAGCCCCGCCCTCGACGCGCTGCGCCGGGCGGTGCTGCTGGGCGACGAGACCCCCGGCGCCCTGCTCTGCGTCGAGCTCTACGCCGACGACGCGACCGAGCTGCCCGACCGCCTCGAGGCCATCGAGAAGGACCTCGCCGACCGGGGCATCGCCTGCCGCACGTCGCGGGCCGTCGACGCCGCCGCCCAGGCCCGCATCTGGCGCCTGCGGCAGTCGTCGCTGGGGCTGTCGATGGCGATGAAGGGCGACGCCAAGAGCATCTCGTTCGTCGAGGACACGGCGGTGGCCCCGGCGCGGCTGCGCGACTACATCGCCCGGTTCCTCGACATCGTGAAGCGTCACGGCAGCACCACCGGGGTCTACGCGCACGCCTCCGTCGGTTGCCTCCACGTCCGCCCCGTCGTCAACATGAAGACCGAGGCGGGCGTGCGCCAGTTCGAGGCGATCGCCGACGACATCGCCGGGCTGGTGCTCGAGTACGGCGGCGCCCTCTCGGGCGAGCACGGCGACGGGCTGGTGCGCGGCCCGTTCATGGCGCGCATGTTCGGCCCCGAGCTCTACGACGCGTTCCGCACCGTCAAGCGCACGTTCGACCCGGCGGGGCTGTTCAACCCCGGCAAGATCGTCGACGCGCCCCCGCTGACCGCCAACCTCCGCTACGGCCCCGGCTACCGGACCCCGCAGCCGGAGGGCTACTTCGACTACGCGGCGTACGGCGGCCTCGGGCGCGCGGTCGAGATGTGCAGCGGGGTCGGCGCGTGCCGGAAGACGCTGGACGGCACCATGTGCCCGTCCTACATGGCCACCCGCGACGAGACCCACTCGACCCGCGGGCGGGCCAACGCCCTGCGGTCGGCGATGACCGGCCGCCTCGACGAGGCGGGGCTCGGCGACCGGGGGGTGTACGACGCCCTCGACCTGTGCCTGGAGTGCCGGGCGTGCAAGGCGGAGTGCCCGGTCGGCGTGGACATGGCGCGGTTCAAGGCGGAGTTCCTCGCCGACTACCACGCCCGGCACGGGACGCCGCTGCGGGCGCGGCTGCTCGGGCACATCCGGGATCTGTCGGCGGTGGCCAGCCCGTTGTCGCGGCTAATCAACCCGTGGCTCGCGACGTCCTGGGTCCGCGGCCTCAACGAGCGGCTGCTGGGGCTGGACCGCCGCCGGGCGCTGCCGCGGTGGGCGACCCGCACGCTACGGGCGCAGTGGGGCGCGCGTCCTCGTCCCGCCGCCGGCAACGGTGCATCCGTCGTCCTGTTCGCCGACACCTTCACCAACTACTACCACCCGGAGATCGGGATGGCGGCGGCGGCGGTCTGCGACCGCGCGGGGGTCGGGGTCGCGCTAGGGCCGGACGTCTGCTGCGGCCGGCCGCTCATCTCGCAGGGCCTGCTGCGGGAGGCGCGGCGCCGGGGCGAGGACGCGGCGGCCCGCCTGCATCCCATCGCCGCGGCCGGGCAACCAATCGTCGTCCTCGAGCCGAGCTGCCTGTCCTCCCTGCGCGACGACCTCCCGTCGCTGCTGCGCGGCGACGCGCAACGCAGGGCGCGCGAGGTCGCCGGCGCCTGCGTCCTGTTCGAGGAGTGGCTGGAACGCGAGCTGAGCGCGGGCGCCGTCCGCCTCGACCTGCAGCCCGGCCCCGAGCGGCTGCTCCTGCACGGGCACTGCCACCAGAAGTCGCTCGGCCTCCTGCCCCCGGCCCGCGCCCTGCTGTCCCGGGTCCCTGGCGCCGAGGTGGTGGACCTCGACGCCGGCTGCTGCGGCATGGCCGGCTCGTTCGGCTATGCGCGCGAACACTTCGACCTCTCGCGCCGCATCGGCGAGCGGCGCCTGCTGCCCGCCGCCCGCGCCCTCGAGCCGAACGAACGGCTGGTCGCCGCCGGGGTATCCTGCCGGCATCAGGTGCACGACCTCGCGGAGGCGGAGGCAGTGCACCCGGCGCAACTGCTGGCCGAGCTCATGCGGCCCGCCTGACAACGCCCACGAGGGGTTTCATGAGACCGCCCGAGATCATCTTCGAGGTAACCGGAGCGCCCGAGGGCAGGTTCGTCGCGAGGGCGCTGGGGCACATGCATCGACGAACATTGGCTCTGATGCTCGCGCTCGTCGTTCAGGCGCCAACCGCCCAGTCGCCGGTCCAGTTGATCGTGACGGTGACGGACGAGGACGGCACGCCGGTGGCGGGACTGACTCGCGAGGACTTCAGGGTGAACGCCGGCGGGGTCGAGCTCGACGTGGTGGACGTGACGCCGGCGCCCCCGGCCGTTCAGATCGTGGCCATCTTCGAAAACCTCGCGGTCACGCAGCGGCAGCTCAACGCCGGCATCGCACGGCTCATCGGCGCGCTCGACGACGAGAGCGTCCTCGACATGCAGAGCGTCGACGGCGAGCTGGACGCCGCCATCGTCGAGGCCGTGAACGACCTGAACGCCCGCGGGGCGGCCCGCCCCGTCGTCGTCATGCTCGGCCAGGCCACCGAGATGGCCCGCTCCGAGCTGCAGTCGTCGCAGGTGCGCGGCCGGCGGCGTGCGGCCGACCTGTCGGGCGACCTCGACGGGCTCGCGGACCTGCTCAGCGCCCACGGCGTGCTGTTCTCCGGGGTCTCCGTCACCGCCGTCCCCCTCCCGAACTTCGAACGCCTCGCCGCCGCCACCGGCGGCCGCTTCGTGCGGATCGACGACCCCGCGGCGCTGGGAGACACCCTGGCCGGCATCGGCCGCGAGCTGGGGATGCAGTACCTGGTGACCGTCGCGCCCGGCGACGCGCAAGGACCGACGTCCCGGGTGGACATGCGCCGGGACGGCCTCAGCACCCGCGCAGCGCCGTACGCGCCCCGCCGCTAGCTAGCGCCGTCACGCCGGCCTTACCGTCGAGCTACTCCACCCGTAGCGCGTCCATCGGGGGGAGGCGAACGGCCCGGAGAGCCGGCGCACGGCGGAGCGGACGGACCTCGAACACGGACTCCACGGCCTACTCCACGCGCAGGGCGTCCATGGGGTGGATGCGGGCGGCGCGGCGGCCCGGGAGCCAGCAGGCGACGAGGGCGACGGCGACGAGGGCGACGGGCGCCGCCACGAACGTCAGCGGGTCGTCGGCGCCGACGCCGAACAGGAAGCTCTCCAGGAGCCGCGACGAGGCGGCCGCCCCGAAGAGGCCGAGAACGGCCCCCGCCGCCACGAGCCCGGCCCCCTGCCGGACGACGAGGGCGACGACGTCGCCGGGCCGGGCCCCGAGGGCCATGCGGACCCCGATCTCCCGGCGGCGCTGCGAGACGGTGTAGCTGAGCAGGGCATAGATGCCGAACGCGGCAAGGAAGAGCGCGAGGGCCGCGAAGAAGCCAACGAAGACGGCGTAGAACCGGGGCTGCGCGACCGCCGCCGACAGCCTCGCGTCCATCGTCATCACCTCGTCGACGCTCGCGTTGGGATTCGCCGCGGCCACCGCCTCGCGGAGGAACGGAATGACGGCCAGCGGGTCGCCTTCCGTCCGAACCACGAGCATCGACCCCGAGGAGAACCCGCCCATCGACCGCAGGCGCTCGATCTGTTGCAGCGGCACGTACGCCTCGCCCCGGGTTCCGGCGGCCGTCAGTCCCTCGTAACGGACATCGGCCACGACGCCGATCACCTCCGCCGGTTCGTCCGCGTCGCCGAACACCGCAAGCACCCGCTGGCCCACGGCCGGCTCGCCGCCGAACACCTCCCGCGCGAGGGTCTCGTTGATCACCAGCACCGGCGGCCCCGCGGCCCCGTCGAGCCGGGTGAAGGCGCGTCCGCTCACGAAGCGCAGCCGCATCGCGTCGAAGTAGCCGGGGCTGACGACGTTGAGCCGGGCCCGGGGGAGGTCGCCCGGATCGGTCGGCTCGGGAGCGCCGGCCGGCATCACCGTGGTCGTGGTGCCGCCGGGGCTGGAGGCCAGCGGCAGGTGCTGCGACAACCCCACCGCCGCGACCTCGGAGAGGTCCTCCAGGCGGGCCGTCTCCTCCAGGAGCGATTCCTGGAAGCGCCGGCCGGCCGCCATGATCTCGGGGATGCTCTCCGGCCTCGTGTCCGGTCGAATCGCCGTGTCGGGGTTCCGGACGCGGGCGGCGATCACATTGGCCGGGTCGTAGCCGCGGTCGACGGTGACGAGCCCGACGAAGCTGCGCAGGAGCAGCCCCGCCCCGACGAGCAGCACGAGGGCCAGGGCGACCTGGGCCACGGCCAGGGCCGCGCGCGCCCGGTTCGAGCGCAGCAGCCGGAAGCCGCCGGGGGCCTGCGCGCTCCCCTCGTTCAGGGTGCGCACCAGGTCGATCCGCGACCACTGAAAGGCCGGCGCGGCGCCGAACAGCAGCCCCGCCGCGATCGACAGCCCCACCGTGAACGCCACCGACAGGCCGTCGATGCCCACCTGGTCGAGCCGCGCGATGTCGCCGGGAACGAGGGCGGGCACGGCGCGCAGCACGACCGCCGCCGCGGCGAGGCCGAGGACCCCGCCGGCCGCGCCCAGCACGACGCTCTCGGTCAGGAGCTGGCGGACGAGCCGGCCGCGGCCCGCGCCGAGGGCCGCGCACACCGCCAGCCCCCGCCGGCGCGTCACCCCGCGCGCGAGCAGCAGCCCCGCCACGTTGATGCAGGCGATCAGCAGCACGAGCGCGGTCGCCGCGGTCAGGGCCGTCAGCGCCGGCCGGTACGCGCCCACCATCTCCTCCAGCAGCGGCACGACCCGCGCTTCACGCCGGCCGAGCGCGTCGGCGGCGGCCCGGGCCGCACCGGCGGGCAGCCCGAACGACGGCGAACCGGCCTGCAGGCGGGTGCGGACCTCGGTCGCCGCCTGTTCCGGCGAGACCCCCGGCGCGAGGCGGCCGAGGCCGTTGAAGGCGATCAGGACCACCATGCGCGGCTGCCCCGCGACGGCGGCGGCCGGCGGCGCGAACGGGGGGACCACGAGGGGCGTCCAGAACTCGCCGTCCGGATTCGGGAAGTAGAACCCTTCGGCGAGCACGCCGACGACGGTGTAGGGGTCTCCGTCGAGCTCGAGGGGGGTCCCCACGATGTCCGGATCGGACGAGAAGCGGTTCGTCCAGACGCGGTGGCTCAGCAACACGACCCGGTCCGCGCCCTCCCGCGCCTCGTCCTCGGTGAACAGCCGGCCGAGCCGGGGCGCCGCCCGCAGCAGGGGGAACATCCCGGGCGAGACCGCGGCCCCGCTCAGGGTGACCACGCCGTCCGGGCTCGCCCACTCGACCGAGCTCTCCCGGTACACGGCGAGTCCCTCGAACGACTCGGCGTCCTCGAGCAGCGGTATCGACCGGTTCGACAGGAGCGCGGCACGCCCGCCCATCGACTCTCCAACGCGCACGAGGCGGTCCGCGTCGGGATAGGGCAGCGGGCGCAGCATCAGACCGTAGACGATGCCGAACATCGCGATGTTGGCGCCGATGCCGAGGGCGAGGGCGACGAGCGCGGTCACCGTGAAGCCGCGCTGGCCGGCGAGCCGGCGCACGGCCGAGCGGACGTCCTGGAGCAGCGTATCCATGCGGTCGCGATTCCTCCTCCCGATGCCGGAGCGACGGCCGGAGAGTTAGACGCCGGCGAACACGGAACGGCCTTGCCCCGCGCCCGCGCCCGCGCCCGCATCCGTGGCACGCCGCTCAGCGCAGGTAGCCGCGGCGCGCCTGCACCCGCCGGCCGCGCCCCTGCACCCGCACCTCGAGCTCGTGCCAACCTCCGGCGTCGACCCCCTGGGGCGTGTAGGTCAGGAGATAGCGGCTCCGGAACTCGTCGACGACCCGCGCGAACACCTCGCGCAGCCGGTCCAGGTCCGCCGCCACGTACACCGAGCCCCCCGTGTCGGCCGCGAGTTGCGCCAGGTACTCCTGCCGGAAGAGATGCGGATCGTCCGCAAACCAGCGGCCAGCCCGCCCGCGCCCCTCGCGCTGCTGCCAGCCCTCCCGTGCGAGATGGTCGTGATGGACGCCGTAGACGACGACGTCGCTGCGCCGGGCGGCGTCGAGCACGTCGAGGGGATCGAGCCAGCTCGTGGTGTCGTATCCATCGCTGAAGACGAGCACGACGGTCCGGCCGACCGTCCGGTCGCGCAGGGCGAGGGCCGCGAAGGTGGCGTCGTAGAGGGCGGTCGCGCCGCCGGCCCGCACCCGGTCGAGCCCGGCCGGAAGATCCGCCGGAGAGGCGGGGGGCTCGACGGCCAGGCGCAGCTTGTCGGAGAAGGTCACCAGGCCCACCCGGTCGTCGGGCCGCAGCGCCTCGCCGGCCGCCTCGGCGGCGGCGAGCAACTGGCGGAGGGGCGCGCCGCGGACGCTCCCGCTCGTGTCCAGGACGAGCAGCAGGGTGACCGGGACCTCTTCGACGAGGACCGCGGCGACGTCCTGCCGCACGCCGTTGTCGAGCACCGTGAAGTCGTCCGCGGTCAGCCCCGCCACCGCGTCGCGCCCGCGTGTCACGAGCACGTCGACGGCCACCGCATCGACCCCGGTGCGGAAGGTCTGCCCTGCCGCGGGCGCCGCCCCGGCAACGAGGACCAGCGCGAGGATCGCGGCGACGAGCCCGCGCGGCGGAAGCGCGCCGCCTCCGGCCAGGCGTCCGCGCCGTGAGAATGGCGCGTGCTCCGGCAGGGTTGGTTGGGCGCCCGGCGGAGCCGAGGGCGACGGTGCGCGGGCCAGGGCGCACCGACCCGCCCACCGCGGGGGCCGGCTGCCTGGCAGGGCGGTCGGGCGGCGGGCGGAGCCGGGGGGCGACGCCCTCCGGGCGGGACGCGGGCCCGGCCGCCCGCTCACCGCCGCACCTCCCGGCGCAGGGCCTCCCGCAGCTCCGGACCGTTGCCGAGGCCGAGCAGGTAGTCGACCCAGGGATCGATGACCATGCCCGCGTCGCCGCGCAGCACCGGCTCGAGCACCGACGCCGCGCCCCGCCGATCCCCCTGCTGCTCGAGAAGGCGCCCGAGCGCGACCCGGGCCGCCTGGCCGTGCGGCTCGAGGGCGACGGCGTCCCGGAATCGGGCCTCGGCCTCGGCCGTCTCCCCAACTTCGAGGTGCAGTCGCCCAAGCAGCAACCGGCCCAGGTAGGCGTGGGCGCGAGGGACGCCTTGGCGATCCACGAGTCCGATCAACTGCTCCCGCACCGACTCGCCCCGCCCCAGCAGCATCCGGGCCCGGGCCAGCCGCAGGGTCGCCTCCGGCGCGGCGGGCGCGACCCGGAGCGCCGCACCTGCCCGACGGGCCGCGGCGAGGAGCCGGCCGCGCTTCCGTTCCTGCATCCGCGCCAGTCCGCCCCGCTCCAGCTCGACGGGGTCCACCGGGGCCAGCGCGAGGCCCTCGTTGAACCAGGCGGCCGCCGTCAGCAGGGCCACGTCGTCGGGGAGCAGCTCGCAGGCGAGATCCGTGAAGGTCACGCCGTCCTGCCAGCCGCCATGCTCGAAGGCGAGAAGCGCCGCTCCGAGGAACCACCGCCGCCGAAACGACCCCAGGGGCTCCGGATCTCGCGCGTTCAGGTTCACCCAGCGGATGGCCAGCTCGACCTGCGCCTCCGCGTCGCGGTGGAGGCCCCGCGACCGGAGCCGCCCGGCCACGTCGAGGTGCAGCATCGCCGCCGTCCGGAACAGCCGCTCGTTCAGGGCCGGCGCGGCGTCGGTCCCGATCAGCCGGGTGTCGGGCTCGCGCACCCGGTCGAGGAGGGCGTGGACGGCGGACGGGGCCATCGCCCGCACCCCGGCCATCGCGGCGGCGGCGTCGCCGGCCCGATACTCCCCCACCAGCTCGCGGTACGCCACCAGCTCGTCCGCGAACCAGTAGTCCGACTGGCCCGCCGGCGCGGGCGCCGCTGTTGCGACGACCGCCGCCGCGACGGCCGCCGCCGCGGCCGGCAGCAGCGTCGGGAACCGCAGCACTACTCCCCCTTCTTCACGGCCAGCAGCAGCACGTCGCGGGCCAGCTCCGAGCGTAGCACTTCCACCTCGAACGAGGGAACGCCGGGCGCGTTCGCGAAGGCGCGCCGAGCCCGGCCGCGCCAGTCCTTCTGGGCGCGGGCGTGCTGATAGCAGGCGAGCAGGTCGCCGGGGCGAAGCACCGCGAAGACCTGCGCCACCTCGGCCGACGCCACGTGCTGAGGACCGGGCGTCTCCTCGACGAGACCGGTATCGGGATCGAGCAGCACCAGCACCGGCGACGCGTGGTTCCGAACCCGGTCGCAGAGGCGCCGGAAGTAGGCGGCCCGATCCGCGAACCGCTCCTTCACCGTCACGATTCGCAGCCCCGACCGCGCCCCCAGCCGCTGCAGGTGGTCGAGGTCGCGGAAGTGGCGGACGACCTCGTCCGGCAGCGCCGCCGGCCCGCGGGCGGTGGCGAGCCGCGGCCAGTCGTCGTCGGGCCGGTACAGGGCCGCGTGCAGGACGTCCGCGATCGCCTCGCGGCGTGCGAGGTGCACGATGGCGCTCCACTTCACGACGTCGCGGTCGTCGCCGTACCAACGGTCACGCATCGCGCTCGGCCCGGCCGCCTCGTTCCCGCTCGACATCGCGGGCCGCCCCCGCGCGCTCAGGCAGGCCGGCGATACTTCAATATCTGGGTCCAGGCAACGGAAAAGAGGCAGTACGCGAGAAAACACCAGAAGCCCGGCCCGAGCTCCGAGGTGAGCCGGGTCTGCATGTCCACGTCGACCTGCCGCAGCAGCACCGGCACGCTGAAGCTGTTGGCCTGCGCCTGGTCGCGGGTGGCGAGGAACGCCAGGAACACCGCGACCACGAACACGTCGGCCATCGACCACTTCCCGATGACGTCGACGACGAGCACCAGCCGCCTCCGGACCGCGTCGCCGGCCGCGTAGATCGACCCCAGCAGCATCCCGGCCTTGGTGACGGGAACGATGACGCTGAACAGCAGGATGAGGAACGACACCAGGTAGTCGGCCGAGAGCCACAGCTCGCGGACGGTGCCGAGGATGGACCGGGTCTGCTCGTAGACGGTGACCTCCACCGGCTCGGGGATGATCGCCGCCGCGACCTCGGTGGTGATGGTGACGCCGTAGACCGGCAGGATCACGCCCGGGACGAGGAGCACGAAGTTGACGAGGGTGAGGGCGACGACGACCGCCTTCGTCACGACCCGTCGCCTTTCCGGATAGCCGCGATCTTCCGGTCGCGCGAGGACGCGAACTGCCCGAGGTCGCGGCGGTGGTTGGCCTCGATCTCGCGCCGGCCCTCGAGATCGAAGGTGGCCGCGAGCTTCGAGCTCATCAGGATCTCGGCCTCGGCGACCTTCGCCTCGTAGTCGCGGCGGGCGGCGGCGATGGCCTCCTTCTGCTCGTCCGTCAGGGGACGGCCGGCCGCGTCGTCGCCACCCTCGGCATCCTGCCGCCGAAGGCGCTCCATCGCCAGCTCGACCGCGCTCTTGGGTCCGGTGTCCGCCACGTCGGCCCTCTCCTCCGCTCCTCCGTCCGCCCCATCCGGTCTCGCCGTCGCCGTAGCGAAACGCCGGGATTATAGCCTGCCCCGCTTTCTTCGGCATGCCCGAAGGGATAGGATCGCGCGCCATGAACACGGTCTCGCGCCGGACCCTGCTGCAAGCCCTCGCCGGCGGCACGGTCCTGGCGGCGACGGCGGGGACGACCGCCGCGCAGCCGGTGGTGCGGAACCGGCCGCGCCCGCTGTCGCCCGACGCCGTCACCCACGACTGGGCCTCGTTCCTCGGCCCCACCCACAACGCGGTGTCCACCGAGACCCGCCTCAGCCGGTCGCTGCCGCCGCCGCTGGTGTGGGAGATGGAGAAGGGCACGGGCTACACGTCGCCGGCCATCGCGGGAGACCGGCTGGTGTTCCTCCACCGGCTGGGCGACAACGAGGTGGTCGAGTGCCGCCACCCCGAGACCGGCGAGCTGCACTGGGACTTCCGCTACCCGACCCGCTACCGGGACCGGTACGGCTACAACGACGGCCCCCGATCGAGCCCGGTCATCGACGCCGGCCGCGTGTTCACCCTCGGAGCCGAGAGCCGCCTGCACGCCTTCGACGCGGCCACCGGGCGCGGCCTCTGGAGCCGCGACCTGCGGGCCGACTACGGCGTGCACCAGGACTTCTTCGGCACCTCGTCGACGCCCCTCGTCGAGGACGGCCGCGTGATCGTGAACGTCGGGGCGCCGCGCGGCGCGTGCGTCGTCGCCTTCGACGCGGTCACCGGCGCCGAGCTGTGGCGGGCCGGCGACTGGGGCCCGAGCTACGCCTCGCCGGTGCCCGCGGTCGTGCACGGGCAGCGGCGGGTCCTCGTCTTCGCGGGCGGCGAGTCGTCGCCCCCCAGCGGGGGTCTGCTGTCCATCGACCCCGCGGACGGCGCCGTCGACTTCGCGTTCCCGTTCCGCAGCCGGACCTACGAATCGGTCAACGCCTCGTGCCCGGTCGTGTTCGACGACAAGGTGTTCGTCTCGGCCAGCTACCGCACCGGCGGCGCGCTGATCCGGATCCTGCCCGACTTCACCCACGAGGTGGTCTGGACGACCCGCGAGTTCGCCCTGCACTGGAACACCGCGGTCCACCGGGACGGCTACCTGTACGGCTTCGACGGCCGCAACCAGGGCGACTCCTCGCTCGCCTGCGTCGACGCGGCGACGGGGGAGGTGGCGTGGCGCGAGGTCCCCCTGTGGCCCGAGACGTTCGAGCAGGGGGGGCGGGAGCGCCGCGTCCAGCTCGGCACCGCCCGGGGGTCGCTCCTCGCGGTCGACGGCCACTTCCTCGCGCTCGGCGAGATCGGCCACCTGCTGTGGCTCGATCTCACCCCGGACGGCTACCGCGAGATCTCCCGCACGTGGCTGGCCGCCGCCTACGAGTCGTGGACGCTGCCGGTGCTCAGCCGCGGCCTGCTCTACTTCGTGCAGAACTCGCGCGACCTCCTCACCGGGGCCGGGCCCCGCCTGCGGTGCTACGACCTGCGGGCGTAGCCGCCGGCCGCGATAAACTGGGTAGCCCGTGGCCGCTCCCCACACCCTCGTCCTCGTCCCCACCGAGATCGAGCGCCGACACCTCGCCCGCCAGCGGGGCTTCGGGGTCGACGCGCCGTGCGAGCTGTGCGGCTTCGGGCCGGTGGCGGCGGCGGCGAGGGCCCGCGACGCCATCGCGGTGCACGAGCCCGAGCGGGTCGTTCTCGTCGGCATCGCCGGCACGTTCGACCCCGGCGGGCTCCCGGTCGGCACCGCCGCGGTGTTTCCGTCGGTGCTGATGCACGGGGTCGGGGTGGGCGTCGCCACGTTCGTGCCCGCGACCGACCTCGGGTACCGCCACTGGCCGCGCGGCGGCGAGGGAGAGGCGCACGGGCCCGACGCGCTCCCTCTCGCCTGTCCCGTCCCTCCCGCCGCGGGCCCCCTGCTGACCGTGTGCACGGCGTCGGCGACGGACGGCGAGACCCGCGAGCGGCGGGCGCTGTTCCCCGACGCGGCGGCCGAGGACATGGAGGGCTTCGCGGTCGCCCTGGCCTGCCGGCTCGCCGACGTGCCCCTGACCATCGTTCGCGGCATCTCGAACGCGGTCGGCGACCGCCGGTTCGAGCGCTGGCAGATCCCGGAGGCCCTCGACGCCGCCTACCTCGTCGCGGCCGACCTGCTCGAGCGGCCGGACTGGAGCGGCCCGTGACACCGGTCCACCTGGGCATCTCCACCTGCCCGAACGACACGTTCGCCTTCCACGGCATCCTCGAGGGGAAGGTGGACCCGCGGGGCCTCGACTTCCGCATCGATCTGCTCGACGTCGAGGAGCTGAACCGGCGGCTCTTCGCCGGCGACTTCGACGTGGCGAAGGCGAGCTTCCACGCCGCGCTGCTGCTGAGCGACGACCTCGGCGTGCTGCCGGTCGGCTCCGCCCTCGGCTTCGGCGTCGGCCCCCTGCTGCTCGCCGCCCGTCCCGGCACCCATCCCCGCGACCCCGTCCCCGCGGCCGGCGGCGCCTCGCGGCCCGCCCGCGTGCTGTGCCCGGGCGCCCACACCACCGCCACCCTGCTCTACGAGCTGTTCCACGTCGGCGAGGGCGCCGTCGAGCAGGTGGTGTTCTCCGACATCATGCCCGCCCTCGAGTCCGGCGAAGCCGACTTCGGCGTCTGCATCCACGAGGGCCGCTTCACCTGGCGCGCGCACGGGCTCGCCCTCGTCGAGGACCTCGGCACGGTCTGGGAGGAGGCGACGGGCGCTCCCCTCCCCCTCGGCGGCATCCTCGCCCGTCACGCCCTCGGCGCCGACACCATTCGCGCCGCGACCGCGGTGATCCGCGACTCGCTCGCCCACGCCCGGCGCCATCGCGAAGAGACGGTCGCCACCATGCGCCGCTACGCCCAGGAGCTGAGCGACGACGTGATGTTCCAGCACGTCGACCTCTACGTGAACGACTGGACGACCGACCTCGGCGACACCGGCCGGGCGGCGCTGGAGACGCTCGACCGCCAGGCCCGGCGGGCCGGCGTCGCCGCCGGCGGCGCGACGCCGCTACGGGTGTACTGACATGACGCACCACCGCATCGTCTCCCTCATCGCCAGCGCGACGGAGATCGTCTGCGCCCTCGGTTTCGAGGACCGGCTCGTGGGCCGCTCCCACGAGTGCGACCACCCTCCCTCCGTCGCCCGGCTCCCGGCCTGCTCGGCGTCGAAGGTCGAGGTCGGGGCGGCCGGCCGCGCCATCGACGACCAGGTGCGCGCGATCGTCGCCGACGGGCTCTCGGTGTACCGCGTGGACGCGGGCATCCTCGACCGCCTCGCGCCGACCGTCGTCATCACCCAGACGCAGTGCGAGGTCTGCGCGGTCAGCCTGAAGGACGTCGAGGCGGCGGTGTGCGAGCTCGTCGGCTCGCGGCCCCGCATCGTGTCGCTCGAGCCGATGTCGCTGCCCGACATCTGGTCCGACATCCGGACGGTGGCGTCGGCCCTCGACGCCCGGGAACGCGGCGAGGCGCTCGTCGACCGCCTCGTGGCGGCCCTCGACGCGGTTCAGGCGCGGGCGGCGGCGGCGGGAACGCGGCCGTCCATCGGGTGCATCGAGTGGATCGATCCGCTGATGGCGGCCGGCAACTGGGTGCCCGAGCTCGTCGAGCGGGCCGGCGGCGTGGACGTCCTGGGGAGGGCGGGAGAGCATTCGGGCGGCCTCTCCATCGAGGCCCTCGCCGCCGCCGACCCCGACGTGATCGCCGTCATGCCGTGCGGATGGGACATCGAGCGTGCGTCCCGCGAGATGCCGCCGCTGGCTTCCCACCCGGTCTGGCCGCGGCTCTCCGCGGTCCGGAACGGACGCGTGTTCATGACCGACGGCAACCAGTACTTCAACCGCCCGGGACCGCGCGTGGTGGAGTCGGCGGAGATCCTCGCGGACATCCTGCACCCCGACCGCTGCGACTTCGGTCACCACGGCCGCGGCTGGACCCGCTGGACGGGCGATGCCGCCGCCTGACAGCGGGGACCGGGTGGGCCTGTGCCTCGACTGCCGGCACGCGCGCCTCGTCGGCTCCCGTACGGGCCAGAGCTACCATCGCTGCGGGCGGTCCGACGACGACGGCCGGTATCCGCGGTATCCCCGCCTTCCCGTGCTGCGCTGCGACGGCCACGACCCCGTCGAGCCCGCCCGGGGCGGGGCCGAGCCGGTCGACGCATCCCCGTGACCGGCGGCTGTGGAGGGCAGGTCGGAGGACGCACGCCGGGGAGCGCAGCCTGCTCGCCGGGCTGAATGCGACTGCCACGCGGAGGCGGCCTCGCCCGGTTCGTCTCCGACCACGGCGCCCCGGGCAGTGCCGGAGTCGACCGGAGACGGAGCCCGCCGCCAACGAGGAAGAACGTCGATGATGGATCTGGTCGTCCGGCCGGCGACGCTCCGCGACCTGGACACGATCGTGGACTTCAACGCCCGCCTCGCCGAAGAGAGCGAGGGCATCCTCCTCGATCGCCCGACCCTCCGGGACGGCGTACGGGAGTTGCTGTCGGACGCGGGGCGCGGTTCGTACCACGTCGCGTGCGATGGCGGCGTCGTCGGCCAGATGATGCACACGCGCGAGTGGAGCGACTGGCGCAACGGCGACATCTGGTGGATCCAGAGCGTGTACGTGCACCCCGACCACCGCCGCCGGGGCGTGTGCCGTGCACTGTACGCCCACCTGAGGGCGCTGGCGGCCTCCGAGCCGAGGGTGGTGGGGCTGAGGCTCTACGTGGAGCGCGGGAACACGGCCGCGCAGGCTGCCTACGCGAACCTGGGAATGCGCATGGGCGGCTACCTGGTGATGCAGGACCTGTTCGAGGCGGCCGAGTAGCCCGCCGCGTCGCGGACGCCGGTCACCCCGGGGCTCATGGCGGAGGCGGGGGCCGGCGGAGCGGCGCCCGGACTCCACGCTCCGGCCCCCGACCCCCCGCCGGGGGTCGATCGGGCCGGGCTGTCGGACCGCGGCCTGCCCCGCTACTCGTGGCTTGGCGCGCCCGCGAGCATGTCGGTGAGCCAGTGGCCGGCCCGGTCGACCTTGGCCTTGACGTAGGGGAGATTGTGGCGGTTCAGGGTGCCGAACAGCGGCCTGCGCTCGACCACGTCGATGCCCTCGTCGCGCAACGCCGCGACCTTGTTGGGGTTGTTGGTCAGCAGGATGACCCGCTCGACGCCAATGTGCCGGAGCATCCCGACCGCGGCGTGGTAGCCCCGCTCGTCGTCGCCGAACCCCAGCACCTCGTCGGCGTCCACGGTGTCGAGGCCCGTATGCTGCAGGGAATAGGCTCGCATCTTGTTGCCGAGCCCGATGCCGCGCCCCTCCTGGGCGAGGTAGAGCAGCACCCCGCCGCCGCTGGCGGTGAAGACGCGCAGGCTCCCGCGCAACTGCTCGCCGCAGTCGCAGCGGAGGCTGCCGAAGAGGTCGCCGGTGAGGCAGGCGGAATGCAGCCGGACCGGCACCGGGTCCGGCCACTTCGCGGGGTCGCCAATCATGACCGCGACGTGCTCGCGGAAGCTGTTCCCCTCGCGGAACACCATGAAGCGGGCGTCCTCGGCGTGCTCCAGGGGCACGGGACCGTCGCTCACGTGGGTGACCTCGACGCGCTCGTCGGCGGCGAAGGCCTCGACCTGCGCGGCGGTCACGGAGAGGATCTCGCCGCTGGCCAACCCCGGGCCGAGCCCGTCGGCTCCCCGTCCGTTCAACGACACCCCGATGATCGCGGGCAGCAGCCCCGCCAGCCGGGCCAGCGTCAGCCCGCTCGACTCCGGCGTGGTGGCCGGCCGGGGATCGAGATCCGGCGCCTGGAACCGGCCCGCCGCGATGCACAGACGGAGGATCTGCTCCGGCTGCGTCGCCCCGTTCAGCCCGAGGCTCATGTCCCGCGAAGGACCGCCGTTGCCGAGGCCCATCGCGCGCGCCCGGTGATGGGTCACCACGAGGCGCGGCGCGGTGTCGAGCCGGCCCAGGGTCTCGAGGGTCCGTTGGCCCAGCGTGTCCACCGTCGCCAGCAGGACGCCCGGTCCGCTCCGGGCATCGGACGATCCGCTGACGTAGAGGGGCCGTCCCTGTCGGAGGTCGAACAACCCGCGTTCCGCATCGTACATGCTTCGAACCACTTCTTGTCGCCCACGCCCTGAGGAAGTGACGGGCCTCGGGTGACGACGGAGGACCAGACCGGTGCCGCCATTCATGACCGAACACACCGCCTGGAGGCTGCTGCGTGCGGTGCCTCGCGGCAGGAGTGCGACGAGCCGCACCGTTCCGCACGATCATAATGCAAGCGGCGAGGCACGGCTGCACGTCGACCCGGGCGGCGCCTGGCGAACCTCGGTTCCGCCGAGCGACGCGGCGCGCGATCTCCTCGACCTGTACCTGCCGCTGCAGCTCGACGCCGGACTCGTCATCGGCCAGATCGGGCAGAGCCTGGACGGCCGCATCGCGACCGAGCAGGGGCACTCGCACTACATCACCGGCCCTGCCGACATCCGCCGCCTGCACCGCCTGCGCGCCCTCGTCGACGCCGTCGTCGTCGGCGCCGGCACCGTGGCCGCCGACGACCCCCGCCTCACCGTGCGGCAGGTCGAGGGCGAGAACCCCGTGCGCGTCGTCCTCGACCCGAACGGCCGCCTCGGGGCCGACCGCGCGGTGTTCCGCGACGGCGCGGCCCGGACCGTGGTCGTCCGGCGCGCCCCCGCCGGGGGCACGGCGGCGCCGCCGACGGTCGACACGCTGGAGCTGCCGGCCGATCCGGCGTCCGCCGACGGCGGCCTCGCGCCCGCCGCCATCATCGCCGCCCTGCGCGAGCGGGGGCTGTCGCGGATCCTGGTGGAGGGCGGCGGCGTGACCGTCTCACGGTTCCTCGAAGCCGGCGTCCTGACCCGCCTGCACGTCGCGGTGGCGCCGCTGGTCATCGGGTCGGGCCGACACGCCATCGACCTGCCCCCCGTCCCGTCGCTCGACCGCGCCCTGCGGCCGCCCTGCCGGCGGTTCCCGCTCGGCGACGACGTGCTGTTCGACCTCGACCTGCGCTGAAGCGCAAGAACAGTGATCGTCATCAAGTTGCCAACTGCGTCCGGATGCAGCCCGTTTCCGCGGCTTCCCGCGCTTGGCACGCGGCAAGGTGATTCCCGGTCACCGCCCCGAGGACAGTGATCGATACGGCGTCGCCGCCTGCACCCCGGATGCAGCCGGTTTCGGCGGTGCCTCGTTGGGCGCGCGGCAAGGTGATTCCGTCACCGTCCTAGGGCGTCCGCCGGTCGTACCGCGCGGGATCGTCGTCGAGGCGCGGATCGGCCCCGATCGGCGCCGACTCGATCGCCCCCCCGGGCCGGGAGCGCCCGCGCCGAAGGCCGAAGGTCAGGAACAGGGCGCCCGGCATGCTGCCCGCCAGCACCAGGAGCCCGTAGGTCACCGACACCACGACGCCGTCGGCCGCCGTCAAGCCCACCGCGCCCCAGAGCACGGCGGCCGCCCCCTCGCGCAGGCCCCATCCCGCCACCGTCACCGGAATGAGCATCGACATGAGGACGGGAGCGACGAGGGGAAGCAGGACCGGCAGCGGCGTCTCCACCCCCACCGCCCTCGCCGCGAGGAGGTAGGTCGCCAGATACGTCGCCACCACCACCAGGGCGCTCGCGAGCTGCGCCGCGAACGCGCCCGGCGCCAGGTGGGCGGCCCCGACCTCGGCCAGCACCAGCCCGTACAGCGACCATTCGGACGACTGGCGGCGCATCCACACGACCGTCGCGACGACGAGCCCCCCCACCAGCAACCCCGCCCCGACCATGGCCGGCCGGGACCCCGGGACCACCGTCACCGGGAGAAAGAGCAGGGAGACGCCGGCCACGGTGGTCATGACGACCTGGGCCGAGAGGCGCTCGAACACCACCGCCCGCACCGCCGGCCCCCGCGGCGCCTGCACCCGGACCTGCGACCTCGCCTGGCGCCAGGCCCGCGCCACGTCGCCGAGGACGCCGCCGGGCAGGACCTGGTTGAGGAAGATCGACAGGTAGTACTCGCGCCACGCGACCGGCCACGGAAGGTCGACGCCGAGGCGCCGGGCGGTGAAGCTCCACCGCCACGCGAGCACCGCCACCTGCACCACCGAGAGGGCGAGCGCGGCCAGCACCCAGGACGGCCGCATCGACGCGAGCCGCGACGCCACCGCGTCGGCGTCGAGCCACACCGCGAGGCCGGCCAGCAGCCCCAGGCTGACCGCCGCCCGCAGGAGGAGGGGCACCCGCCCCGGCCCACGCCGCGGCAGCTCCGCCGCCGGCATTCCGCGCCCGCTCATTCGGCGTCACCCGGCAGCGCGAGGAGATCGCGGTGCCCGACCGTCAAGCGGAAGGACCCGCGAGACAGCGCATCCCAGCGACGCAAGGCCCATGCCTCCACCCGAGCCGCGTGTTCCGGTCGGAGATCGCCCGCCGCTTCCGCCCATCCTTCGACGAGCTGGTCGGCCAGCCGGTGGTCGCCGGCATCGAGCCGCCAGGCGCTCGAGGCGAGCCAGGTGCGGTACCCCGCCTCCTGGAAGAGGCGCGCGGCGGAGGCGGCGGCCGTGGGCCCGAGGGCCGGGCCGAACCCCTTGTCGATCCGCTGATGCCGGTTGAAGACGCTCCACACGAAGCCGTCATCGGGGTCGTCGTCGACCCGCCACCCCGCCGCCGATTCCGTCATCCACCGCATCCGGCCGTCGCAGGTCAGCGCGAAGTACGCGCCGCACGCGGTGTCGACGCACCTGCTCACCAGTTCCGCGAGCCACAACTCGGAGACCAGATCCAGCAGGGCCGAGCCGGTCACCAGGTCCGCCTCGTCGACGACCGCGAGCCCGTCCGCCGCGAGGTCGCGGGACACCGCCGCGACCGCATCGACCTCCGGCGGCGCCTCGAGACGCTGCAGCCGGTCCACGTGCCCCGGGTCGTGGTCGACCAGCGTCCACCGCTGCCCCGACGGCAGCCGCGGGGCGAGGTACCGCAGATTGGCGCCGGTCCCGCTGCCGAGGTCGACCACCCGGCTCCAGCCGTGCCGCCGCCACGCCGCGCACAACCGCCGGGGCAGCGTCTCGTCCCGCGCCCGCCGGTCCGCCGGCTCGCGCAACGCCAGCCACTCGGCGTCGAAGGTCTCCATGCAAACTCCGGCCGCGGCCCGTCCCGCTCACCGGTCCACCGGCTCATGTCACGCCGGCCAGTCGACGTCTCCGGCCCCGCGGCCGGAGGTGCTCCAGCCGCGCCGTCGCCTCCACGCGCCCCCGACCGGTCGGCGCAACGTCTCCTGTCCCCGGCCAACGCCGGCCAGTCGGCGTCGACGTCTCCAGCCCGCGGCCGGAGGTGCTCCAGCCGCGCCGTCGCCTCCACGCGACCCCGGCCGGTCGGCGCAACGTCTCCTGTCCCCGGCTCCGGCGGCGCTCCCGCGCCCGCCGCTCCGGCGTCGCGGCCCCGCCGCCGGGCGCCGTCAGACGTCTCGATCCGGCGTCAATGCCACTATCGCCTCCGCGAACCGGCTCGCCGACTCGGACCAGTCCGGCAGCTCCCCGGCATGGCGGCGGGCCGCCGCGGCGAGGCTCCCCCGGCGCGCGGCGCCCCCCGGCTCGACGAGCAGGCGGCGCAGGGCGTCGGCCAGCGCGGCTTCGTCGCCGGGCGGCACGAGCACCCCCGCGTCGGCCGGCACGGTGTGGGGAATCGCTCCCCCGGTGGTGCCGACGACGGGAAGTCCCCGCGCCAGCGCCTCCGCGAAGGCCATGCCGTAACCCTCGTAGTGCGACGGCAGCACGAACAGCGAGGACCGATGATACAGGCGGTCGAGCTCGTCCGCGCCGCATTCGCCGGCGAACCGGAACCGCCCGGCGAGGCCGGCCTCGCGGGCGAGCGCGGCGACCTCGGCCGCGTACCCCGGCTCCCGCTCCAGGCTGCCGGCGCAGACGCAGCGCCAGGGCAGGGCGGCGAGCCGGACCAGGGCCGCCGCGAGCAGACGCTGGCCCTTGCGCGGCGTCACCGACCCCACCGACAGCAGCAGCGGGGGGTCTCCCGGTTCCGGACCTTCGGCGAGCGGGGCCGGGTCGGTGCCGGGCAGGACCGCCCGCACCCGGGCCGGGACCACGCCGTAGGCCTCGAGCCGCCGGGCCGTGAACGCGCTGGTCACCAGCACCCCGTCGCAGGCGGCCAGCGCGTCCCGCTCGAGAGCCTCGAGCCGCGCCCGCCGGGACGCGTCGAGCCCCGTCTCGTCCGCGAGCGGGTGGTGCACGAGGGCGAGAATGCGCAGCCGGGCGCGCTCGGCGCGGACCGGCGCCGGCAGCCCGCCGAGGGCCAGGCCGTCGATGACCACCCGCGCGCCGTCGGGGAGGCCGCCCAGCGCCGCCGCCAGCCGCTCGCGGGCGGCGGCATCGGTCGCGGGGAAGGCCCCGGCCACGCTGTGCACGTCGACCCGCCAGCCCCGGGCCCGCAGCCCGTCGACCATCCGGCGGTCGTAGATGTAGCCCCCGGTCTGCTGGTCGATGGGGCCGGGGACGACGACGTGCAGGCGAACGGCGCTCACACGGGACCTTCGTAGCTGCCCCAGGCGACGTGCGACTCGCGCAGGGTGACGCAGATGGCGGCGAGGCCGCGCGCGCCCTCCCCCAGGCGCCCCTCCCGCGCGTCGTGCGCGAGCCGGTCGAAGATGTGCCGGGCCAGGAACTCGGTCGAGGTGTTCCTGCCCGCGAACGCCGGCTCCGCGTCCAGGTTGCGGTAGTTCAGGTCGGCGAGGACCGCGCCGAGGCGCCGGCCCGCCAACCCGATGTCCACCACCAGGCCGTCGCCGTCGAGCTCCTCCCGGCGGAACGTGGCGTCGACGACGTAGGTCGCCCCGTGCAGGCGCTGGGCGGGACCGAAGACCTCGCCCTCGAAGCTGTGGGCGATCATGAAGTGGTCGCGGACGTTGAGGCTGTACATGGGTTCTCGTCGGAGCAGTGCTCGCTACCAGGGACGGACAGAAACCAGCCTGCCACGTGCCGGACGCAGGAAGCCATGGAACGGGCGGCATCCGGGCGCAGTTGGCAACTCCATATCGATCAATATTCTAGCGAGGCTCCGCCTCGGACCGACGAGACATGAGGGTCGGGCGCACCTGGGCGGCGGCGAACAGAAGGCGATCAAGACTCGACTCAACTGGAAAGATCACGCCCGCTCAAGGAGTCCAGGGGTGACGACTGCACTTGACGCAGGTCGATACGACAGGTCAGTAGCGGATGCGATGGCAGAGGGTGTCCCCCGGCGCCCGGCTCACGCGGGCCATGACCGCCGGCAGCTCCTCGAACCGGTCCTCGCCCGTGATCAGGACGTCGAGCCGCGCGTCGGCGAGGAGCGACATGGCCAGGGCGAGCCGGCGCGCATGGTCCCACCGCGGCGTGCGGGCCGGGGCGAGGCGCCCGACCTGGCTGCTCCGCACCGTGAGCCGCCGCGCGTGGAAGGCCTCGCCCAGCGGCAGCGGCACCGACCGGTCGCCGTACCAGCTCGCCTCGACGATGACGCCCTCCACCCCGGCCGCCGCGAGAGCGGCGGCCAGTCCGTCGGGATGGCCGCTGGCGTGGATGACGAGATCGGCGTCGGCCCCCGCCGGCGCCGTCGCCCGGAACGGGATCTCCAGAGCCTCGGCGACCGGGACCCGCGCCGGGTTCGGATCGACGAGGGTGAGCTCGGCCCCGGGCAGCCCCCGGCAGAGCCAGGCGCAGAGCAGCCCCACCACCCCCCCGCCCACGACGACGATGCGGTCGCCGATCACCGGGCGGGCGTCCCACAGCACGTTGACCGCGGTCTCCAGGTTGGCCGCGAGCACCGCCCGGCCCGGCGGCACCCCGGCCGGCACCGGCGTCACCGCGCTCCGCGGGACCGTGTAGCGGTCCTGGTGGGGATGGAGGCAGAAGACCACCTGCCCGTCGAGGTCGTCCGCACCTTCGACCACCCGGCCGACGCTGCTGTAGCCGTACTTCACCGGGCCGGGGAACTCCCCCTCCTGGAACGGCGCCCGCATCGCCTGATACTGTGAGGGCGGCACCCCGCCGCGGAACACCAGCGCCTCGGTGCCGCGGCTGATGCCCGAGTAGAGGGCCCGGATCGACACCTCGCCGTCCCGCCGCGGGGGCAGGCGCGCGTCCAGGACGGCGCCGCGGCCGGGCGCCTCGATCCAGAACTGACGTGCGGTGATCGGCTCCGCCATCGCGAGTCCAG
This sequence comes from Vicinamibacterales bacterium, assembly GCA_965215105.1. Taxonomy (GTDB): domain Bacteria; phylum Acidobacteriota; class Vicinamibacteria; order Vicinamibacterales; family UBA8438; genus JAJEEA01. The sequence continues at coordinate 441,560 of OZ244051.1, read as the reverse complement.
CGCCGACACCTTATCAGACCATGCCGGCCACGACGTCGCGCACCCCCGCCGATCCGCCCGTCCGCGGACGGGGCCGCGTGGCCGCGGAGCTGGCCGTCGGCCTCGTGCCGCTGCTGCTCGCCGCCGGGGCGACCGGCTGGCGGCTTGAGCTGCCGCGCGACTACCTCGTGACCGCGGTGGCCGCCTACGGCCTCTTCGCCGCCGCCGTCCAGGCCCTCCTGCCGCCGCAACCCTGGGCCGGGCTCGGCGCGGCGAACCGGGTCACGGTCGGCCGCGCCGCCCTGGTCCTCTCGCTCGCGGCGCTCGTACTTCACGCGCAGGCCCTCTCGAGTACCGGCCTCTGGTGGATCATCGGCATGGCCACCGCCGCGCTCTGCCTCGATGGCGTCGACGGGCTGGTGGCGCGGCGCACCGGCACCGGGACCGCCTTCGGCGCCCGCTTCGACATGGAGCTCGACTCGTTCCTGATGCTGGTGCTCGCGGGGCTGGTGTGGCGCAACGGGCGCCTCGACGCCTGGATTCTGCTGCTCGCGGCGCCGCGCTACCTGTTCGTCGCGGCCGGCTGGCTGGTGCCGTGGCTGCGGGCTCCCCTGCCCCAACGGATGCGCCGCAAGGCGGGGTGCGTCGCCCAGGGCGTCGCCCTCGTGGTGTGCCTCGCCCCCGTCGTCCCCGCCGGCCTCGCCGCCGCGGGCGCGGCGGTCACCCTCGTCCTGCTGGTCGGCTCCTTCGCACTGGATGTCGGCTGGCTGTACCGGCGCCGGGAGTGAGGGCTTCGTCACTCGTCAGGGGGAGGCGGGAGCAGCCGCCCGCCGATGCTCGACGAGGGCAGGCTCGCCGCCTCACGGCTCGTCGAGGCGCCGCCAGCGTAGCGTCCCGTGGTTGACGAACGGCTCCCCGTCGACGGACATGCGCATGCGGACGTCGTAGTGGAAGGGCGACAGCATGAACGTGCGGCCGGCGAGCCGGACCCGGCTCCCCCCGCGCTCGATGGGCGCCGCCTCCCAGTGGTGGGAGAAGTAGCCGCCGGGGTCGCCCCCGAGCCGGCCGACCTTGAGGAGCTCCCAGCCGCGGCTGTCCTCCTCGAGCCGCACCAGGTATCTGATGCGCCGGTCGTACACGAGGATGGACTCGACCGTCACGTCGCCGTCGAACGTGGACGCCTCGATGGTGCTGGCGTACGTGCACCCCTCCACGTGCCGCACCGTCTCGGTCCCCACGAACTCGCTCGACTCGGCCAGCGGCGAGTCGGGCAGCACGCCCTCGACCTCCCAGGTCCCGACGAAGTAGTGGGGATCGAACGGGGCGGGGTCGTCGCCCTCGGCGTCGCCCTCGACCCCGAGGGTCGGGCGCCGCAGGGCGTTGAGCCGGGCGATGAGGTCCAGCTCCTGCTCGGTCAGGCACTGGCCCTCCACCTCGGTCTCGCCGGGCTGGAGCTTGACGATGGGCTCGGCCTCCAGCTCGGCGGGGGTCTGCGCCGCCCCGGCCGCGACGAACGTCAGCATCAGGCACACCGATAGCCCCGCGTTCCGCATGATGTCTCCTGTCGCCCCCCACAAACGGGACGGGGGCGGCCAGTCGGCCGCCCCCGTCCTGCCCGTTGCGATCCCGCCCCCTAGTCGTCGTCGGCCGGGGTCTCGTCGACCAGCGTGTAGTTGACGCTGGTCAGGTACATGTCGTCCCAGCTCTGCTCCGACCAGTAGACCTCCTTGTGGGGAGCCGGGTTGCGCCGGTTGTTGCGCGAGTTGTCGTAGCGGGCGATCGACTTCACGGTGGTGCCCGCCGGCACCCGGATGGGCTCGGCCAGCTCGTACTCGAACTGCCAGTCGAAGTCGTAGTTGGGGACCCGCAGCAGTATCTCCTCGCGGCCGTCGGGATACGTCAGCACCCAGGTGAAGTCCTTGCCGCGGACGTGGGCGTGCACGAACATCGACTGGATGACGGCGTCGTTCCGGAAGCCCCCGATGCCGGTCACCGTCCAGTTCCCGTCGTTGGGGGGAATCGGGGCGAGCAGCGGGTTCAGGCCCTGCCCCACCTGCCGGGACGCGGCCCTGGCGCGGCGCTCCTCGGGCGTCAGCGGCGGCGGCGCGATCAACTGCTCGTTCTCGGAAGTGGTCTCGTTGAGGCTGAGGCTGCGAACGCGCTGCGACCGCTCCTCGGTGGCGAGCCACGCCCCGATCGAGGGCCGCGACGTCTCCGGCTTGCCGGTGGCCTGGTAGTGCAGGTTCCAGATGATGTAGTCGAACAGGTCGCCGCGGATCTCGCGCACCTGGCCGGGCCGGGCCACGTCGGCGCCGACGCCGGGGATGTAGGGGCCGAAGCCGGCGCGCTGGGCGGCGGCCTCGTCGCGCCGCGCCGCGGCCTCGGCGCGCTCCTCGGCGGTCGGCTCGCGGCGCTCGGCCTCGTCGTCCTCGGCCAGCTTCGCCGCCTCTTCCTCGGGATCGGCGTCGGGGTCGGGAACCGGCACGTAGTCGACCTCGGGGCCGCCCTGCCACGCCGGGCCGCGGCCGAGCACCATGCCCGCCGGCATGTTGACGAGGCCGGTGGTGATGTGATGCGTCGCCGCGTAGTTGCCGGGCCGCACCTGCGTCGCCGACACCGTCATCACGTCGTCGAACGGCAACGGCGTGTAGAGGTTGAAGTTGGGCGTCTCCCCCTCGGCGTCGATCTGCCACGCGATGGGGAACTCGATGACGTAGTCGGGCTCCTCGCCCGACGGATGGCTCCAGCCCGCGGCCGAGAAGCGCGGGGCCTCGGGGGCCGGTCCCGCCCCCTCGGGGGCTCCGCCGTCCGCCCACGCGACGATCGTCTCGATCTGCTCGTCGCTCAGGCTCGCGTCGTTCGAGAACTCGCCGAAGCGCGGGTCGGCGAACCACGGCGGCATCTCGCGCGCCTCGACCTTCGCCTTGATCGCGCGGGCCCACGGCCGCGCGTCCCGGTACGACAGCAGCGACATCGGCGCCACCTGGTTCGGCCGGTGGCAGCTCGCGCAGTTGTCGAGCAGGATGGGGCCGACGTGCTCGTTGTAGGTCGGAACGTCCTGGGCCGCCGCGCCGCCGGCGCCGGCCAGCGCCAGTCCGACGACCCCCGCCGCCGCGATGATGGTCCGCATATCGATGTTCTCCCTGTTCATCATCCAGGCGTTCGCGCCCCGGAAGGGCGGCGCGCGACGACTGGAGCATTGACTGCGCGGCAATCCGGGCCGCAACGCGCGACGATTCCCAAGCCGGCAACGGTTGGCGAAAGTCCCCGCTGCATTCCAGCGCCGATGCGACGCGAAGCTCCACCGCGGGCCGCCAGCCCGCCAATCGTCGCCTTCGGCTCCGCTTGGCGCCCAACCAACCCTGCCAGGAGTCTGCACCGTTCTACGGCGCAGACTCCTAGCGAACGGCGGGCGCGACCGGCGGGGCCGACCCGCCGAGGAAGAGCCGCTCGCCGTTGGCGAGCAGGAAGTTCCTGCCCACGCCCTTGGGCGTCCCGTCCTTGGCGTAGTAGCCCTCGACGGTCAGCTCGATCCCGATGTCGAGGGTGTTCTTCGTGACCCCGTTCCGGATCAGCTCGTTGGGGCTCCCCCCCTCGATCATCCACCGCACCAGCTCCCCCTCGTCGTTCTCGATGTCCATGTGGAACCAGGAGTGCGGGTTGATCATCTCCCACCGGACGAGCTTGCCGGTCAGGGTCAGCGGCCTCTCGATGTCGAACTCGGCGGAGAAGGCGTGATGGGTCGACACCGGCGCGGCCGCCAGCAGCACCCCGGCGGCGGCGGCGACGCAAGCGAGCTTCGTGCGCATGGTTCCCTCCTGAACGGTTACCGGCCGTCATCCTGGCCCGCCCACCGTCGCCTTCGGCTCCGCCGGGCGCCCAACCAATCCTACAGGAGTCCGCGCCGTTCCACGGCGCAGACTCCTAGGGCTGCTTGCGGAGGTGCCCGTAGATCAGATCCTCGACGAACTCGACGCACCTGAACTCGAGAATGCGCGCGTTCTCCTCGACCCGCCGGTACAGCGGCATGCGCATCGTCCAGGGCCGCGTGAAGACGTTCGGGTCCTCGATGGTGGCCTCGTACCAGAGCGTGTCGGGGCTCCGCGGGGCGATGCGCTCCACCACCCGCATCGCCTCGGTGTGATGGTTGCCGGACTGGTCGAACCAGGTCTGGCCGTAGAACCCGGTCGTCTCGATGACGAGGGTGTCGCCGTCCCAGTGCCCGTTCGACCACCCCATCCAACTGTCGGCGGGGGCGTCCATCTGGTCCGTCATGTACACCGTGCGCACCGCGCCGGCGAACTCGAAGAGCATCATGACGTGATCGCGGCTCTGGATGATCTGGAACGGGAACGGCATGTACATGCCGCGCGGCGTGCCCGGCAGGTAGCACTTGATGGCGGGATCGCGCTCGAGCCGGTTGGCGCGGTTCTCGTCGCGCTCGGCCAGCGCCTCGGGCGTGTACGGGATCGCGCCGCCGTCGATGACCCCGAGGCCGCCCGGCACCGCCGACAGCGCCCCCAGCTCGCGCACCACGCTCGGCCCCGCCGAGTGGGGCTCGACGTCCCAGTGGGCGGAGTTCATCGCCTGCCAGATCCCGTTGAGGTCGGGGCGGCCGTCGGGCGTCCTGGGCGCCTCGTAATCCGAGGTCTGACCCGCCGCGGGGACCGCAGCCAGCGCGACCGCCGCCGCCAACGTCATCGTCGCTGCGAGAGTGCGCATCGCCATGTCACCTGTCCCTGGCCTCTGCCTGCTCTGCCTGCTCCGCCTCCTCCGCCGCCTCGGCCGCGAGCCGCTCCTCCAGACGCGCGCCGACCAGCGTGTTGTAAAGCCCGTAGTTGCCCTCGTGGCAGGCGAACTCGAACAGCGGCCCCCGGGTCCTCTGCATCAGGTTCACGGCCGTCCACGGCCGGTCCCACGTCCCCGGATCGTCCACCGTGAACCGGTACTCGATGACGTCGTCGGACACGCGGGTGAGGCGCTCGGTCACCTTCATGCGATCCCCGGACCCCTGGAACGGGTTCTTGCCGTTGAAGTTGGCGGTCTCCACGACGAGGGTGTCGCCCTCCCAGCGCCCCCGCGACAAGCCGATCCACTGCTGCAGGCCCGCCGGGGGGGCGTCCGGATCGTCGAGCGGGATGATGCGCGCGTCGTGGATCATCTCGGACAGGATCATCACCTGGTCGGCCGCCTGCACGATGTGGTAGTTGGCGTTGTAGCCGTTGGGCATCATCGGCGGACCGACGCCCCGCATCATGATGCACCGGTCGTCGAGCTGGTTGGCCTCGGCCGAGTCCCACCGCCCCCCGAGCCGGGCCTGCGCCTCGGCCCGCGCCGCCGCCGTCCGCTGTCCGTCGGCGTTGACCGGCGGCAGCCGCCCGTCCGGCGGGTCGACGATCATCGACGTGCGGAGGTTCCGGGCCCGCGCCGCCTGGCTGCGGTCGAGCCCGAACTGGGTGAAGTCGTAGTGGACGTCGGGGATGGTGCCGGGCTCGGTCTGCGCGCTCTCCCGCACGGCGCGCCCGCCCTCGATGGCGGCGACCTCCTCCGGGGTGTAGAACTCGGCCGTCACCCCTTCCGGCCGCTCGAGCGGCGTGTAGGTCTGGTTCGACCAGAACCCCTCCAGGTCCGGATGACCGTGCGGCGTGCGGGGCACCTCGTAGGGTGCGTCCGCCCCGCCCGCGGCGGCCGGCTCCTGCGCGGCGGCGGAGCCGGCCGCCGCGAGCGCGAGCACGGCGAGGACGACCGGCCAGCCGCCGGCCACGTTTCGAGGCATCTGAGCGCTCCTTCTCCGCATGCCACTCTGCCGAACCCGGGTGCACGCGGGTCTCGAACCACGGCAATTATCCCCCAACACGGCGCCGGTCGCGACACCAAATATGGGAGTTGACGAACCGCCCCTCAGGTACGGCCCGACGTTCCCCGGTATAATGGCTGACCACATGGCTGAGACTACCGGCGACGCGCCACGGAACGAGAAGCCGGCGCAGGCGGCGGTCCCCGTTGCCGGCGACAACGAGCGCGCGACCACCGCGGACGGCGAGGCGCTGAACCTGGTCGTGCCGGCCGGCACCCCGGTCACCGGCGGGACGGTGCTGGCGTCGCTGCGCAACTGGAACCGACGGCGGCGGTCGAAGAAACGGGGCGGCGACGCCCCGCCCGGCGCCGACGCCCTCGACGCCGCGAACCCGCCGTTGCGTTCGGTCGCCGGTGCGTCGGTGGATGCGGGCGAGCCGTCCGTCGACAAGGTCGCGCCGCCCGCGCCACCGGCCGTGGACGAGGCTGATCTCGCACCCGACGCCGCTCCCCGGGCCACGGACGAGGCGGTTCCGGCACCCGACGCCGCTCCCCCGACCGCTGACGAGGCGGTTCCGGCGGCCGACGCCGCTCTCCCGGCGATTGCCGACCTCGGCGCGCCGAGCGCGGGCGCCGAGGATCTTGCGCCCGACCGCGCGGGCGGTCCGCCCGCGACCGGCGAGTCGCCCGCTCCTCCCGGGGCCCCCGAGCCGTCCGTGGAGGACGCGTCGCCGGAGGGGCTTTCCCCGGCCGCCGCGAATCGCGATCTCATCGCCGAGCGCCGCGCCGCGGCCCGGCGGGGCGGCGGCCAGGACCGCATCGACGCCCAGCACGCCCGCGGCAAGCTGACCGCCCGCGAGCGCATCAAGCGGATGCTGGACGCCGACTCGTTCGAGGAGCTGGCCCCCTACGTGGAGCATCGCCACGCCGGCTTCGGGCTCGAGAAGAACCGCCACGCGGGCGACGGGGTCGTCACCGGGTTCGGCCTCGTCGACGGCCGGCGCGTCGCCATCTTCGCGCAGGACTTCACGGTGCTCGGCGGCTCGTTCTCCGAGGTCCAGGCCACGAAGGTGGGACGGCTCATCGAGGCGGCCACGAGCAGCGGGCTGCCCATCGTCGCCCTCCTCGACTCGGTCGGCGCCCGCATCCAGGAGGGCGTGTGGAGCCTCGCGGGGTTCGGCGACCTGTTCTGGCGCAACACCCAGGCGAGCGGCGTGGTGCCGCAGATCAGCCTGATGCTGGGCCCGTGCGCGGGCGGCGCCGTCTACTCGCCGGGGCTGACCGACTTCGTGGTGATGACCCGCGGCAACAGCTTCATGTTCATCACCGGGCCCGACGTCATCCAGACCGTCACCGGCGAGGAGGTCGACGTCGAGACCCTCGGCGGGGCCACGACCCACGCGGCGGGCTCGGGCGTCGCGCACTTCGTGACCGACGACGAGAACGGCGCGTTCGCCCTCACCCGGCGACTCCTGGGCTACCTGCCGTCGAACAACGTCGACGATCCGCCGCTCCTGACCCCGGACGACGCCCTGACCCCGGACACCGCGGTCCTCGACGGGCTCATTCCCGAGTCGGCCGAGCTGTCCTACGACGTCCGCGACGCCATCGGCCTCATCGCCGACCGCGGATCGTTCCTCGAGGTGCAGGCCGACTTCGCGCCGAACGCGGTCGTCGGGTTCGCCCGGCTCTCGGGCCGCGTGGTGGCGTTCGTGGCCAACCAGCCGGCGCACCTCGCGGGGGTCCTCGACATCGACGCCTCGGACAAGATCGCGCGGTTCATCCGCTTCTCCGACGCGTTCAACATCCCCGTCGTCACCCTGGTCGACTGCCCCGGCTTCCTCCCCGGCAGCGGGCAGGAGCGCCAGGGCATCATTCGCCACGGCGCCAAGATCGTGTACGCCTACTCGGAGGCGACGGTGCCCAAGGTCTCGGTGGTGCTGCGCAAGGCCTACGGCGGCGCCTACATCGTGATGAGCAGCAAGATGATCCGCACCGACGTGTGCCTCGCCTGGCCGTCGGCCGAGATCGCGGTGATGGGTCCGAAGGGGGCCGTCAACATCCTGTACGCCCGGCAGCTCGCGGCCCTCGATCCCGCCGAGCGGGAGGCCGAGCGGACCCGGCTCGAGGGCTCGTTCCAGGAGAAGTTCAACTCGCCGTTCGTGGCGGCGGCGGCGGGGCACATCGACGACGTGATCTACCCGCGCGAGACCCGGGCCCGGGTGACGGCGGCGCTCGACTTCCTCAAGGACAAGCAGACCGCCACCGTCCCGAAGAAGCACGGGAACATTCCGCTCTGATGCTCTCCCAACTCGAGACGGTGCTGGAGATCTCGGCCTTCGGCACCCTCATCCTGTTCGCGGCGCTGGCCGGGCTGCTCGGCCTCATGTACCTCCTGACCGCCCAGTGGCCGGCCCGCGCCGCGCAGTGGCTGCTCGAGACCGTTCCCGGCTCGGAGCCGGCGACGTTCGGACGGATCACCGACGCCGAGCGGGAGCGGCGCCTCCGCGCGGTGGCGATAGCGGTGGCCACGGCCTGCGCGACCGTCGCACGCGCGCCCGGCGTCCCCGACCGCACGCCGTCCCAATGGCGGCACCTGCACCTCGCACGGCGCCTCGGCAGCCGGGTCGCGCGGTCGAGGGCGCGCTCGTGAGCCGCTACCGGGTCACCGTCGACGGCCGGCGGTACTACGTGGACATCGACGACCCGCACGCGCGTCCGGTCACCGCGACGGTGTCCGGCACGACGTTCTCGGTCGACGTGGAGCCGTCCGACAGCACCGACGTGCCGCTGGGCGACGCCCCGGCGCGCGCGGCGGGAATACGGCAGGCGGCCCCCGCCGAGGCCCCCGCCGCGACCGTCGCCTCCGGCGATTCGGACCGCATGATCGCGCCGATTCCCGGCGTGGTCTCGTCGATCGCGGTCGCCGCCGGGCAGGCCGTCGCGCGCGGCGACGAGCTGCTCACGCTCGAAGCCATGAAGATGATGAACGTCATCCGGTCGCCGCGCGACGGCCGCATCGACACCGTGCACGTGGCCCAGGGCAGCCGCGTCGCGCAGGGCGAGCCGCTGGTGTCGTTCGAGCCCTGAGCATCACGCCGCTGCAGCCATTTCCCGGGGCGCGGCCGCCCGCTCTCCACGACGGCGCGCTACGGCCTCCATGATTCCCTCGATTGTCCCCACCATTGCTCCCGAAGCGCTGCTGATGTTCGCCATCGGCGGGCTCCTGATCTACCTGGCCATCGCGAAGGAGTACGAGCCGACCCTGCTGCTGCCCATCGGCTTCGGGGTGCTGCTCGGCAACCTGCCCGACTCGCCGATGAACCAGCCCGAGGGGATGCTGCACCTGCTGATCGAGTTCGGCATCGACACCGAGCTCTTCCCCCTCTTCATCTTCATCGGCATCGGGGCGATGATGGACTTCCGCCCCCTGCTGTCGCAGCCGAAGTTCGCACTGCTCGGGGCGGCCGGCCAGCTCGGCATCTTCGCCACCCTCATCCTCGCGACCCTCGTCGGGTTCCCGCTGAACCAGGCCGCGTCCATCGCGGTGATCGGCGCCATCGACGGCCCCACCAGCATCTACGTCTCGTCGCTGCTCGCCCCCGAGCTGCTGGCCCCGATCGCGGTCACCGCCTACTCGTACATGAGCCTCGTCCCCATCATCCAGCCGCCCCTGATGCGGCTGTTCACGACGCGGGCGGAACGCCGCATCCGCATGGAGTACGCCCCGCGTCCCGTCCCCCGCGGCGCCGTCATCGCCTTCCCCATCGTGGTGACCATCGGCATCGGCATCCTCGTGCCGCCCTCGGCGCCGCTGGTGGCGACGCTCATGTTCGGCAACCTGCTGAAGGAGTCGGGCGTCGTCGCCCAGCTCGCGAGCACCGCGTCGAACGAGCTCGCCAACCTGTCGACGATCTTCCTGGGGCTCACCGTCGGCAGCCTCATGCAGGCCGAGACGTTCCTCCAGCCGACGACCCTGTTCATCCTCGGCCTCGGGCTCTTCGCGTTCGCCCTCGACACCATCGCCGGCATCCTGTTCGGCAAGGTGCTGTGCACCGCGAGCCGCGGCAAGGTCAACCCCCTCGTGGGCGCCGCCGGCATCAGCGCCTTCCCCATGAGCGGGCGGCTCGTGCAGCGGGTGGCGCAGGAGGAGGACTTCACCAACCACGTCCTCATGCACGCCATGGGGGCCAACACCGCCGGCCAGCTCGGATCGGTCATCGCCGGCGGAGTCCTGCTGACGCTCTACGGCATCTTCGGCTAGCCCGCGGTGCCCGGTCGGACGGCGCCTTTCGGTGTAAGCTACGGCCATCGGAACGTCCAGAAAGGGGACCCCGCATGCGCCAGCACTCCATGGTGAAAGCCGTCGGCGCCGTCGCCCTCCTGGTGGTCGCGTCGGCTATCGCGGCCGACGCCCAGTACAGCCTCACCGTCAACCGCGACCGCCTGATCAACGCCGCGAGAGAGCCGCAGAACTGGCTGCTCATGAACGGCGACTACACCGCGACCCGCTACTCGCGGCTCACCCAGATCGACCGCGACAACGTCGCCGACCTCCGCATGGTGTGGGCGCTGGCCCTCGGCGGCATGCAGGACACCGGGCGCAACGGCCCCGAGGCCGAGCTCAACCCGCTGGTCGACAACGGCTTCCTGTACACCAGCGACGGGTGGGGGACCGTGTACAAGATCGACGCTCGCAACCCCAACTACGGCGAGTTCGTCTGGATCTCGGACCCCGGCGTCGACCACGAGGGCAACACCTCGCGGACCCGCGGCATCGCCCTCTGGGAGGACCGGGTGCTGGCCAACCTGCCGGACGGCCGGGTCATCTCCATCGACCGCGAGAACGGCGAGATCATGTGGGACGTGGAGATCGCGGGCGTCAACGAGTTCGGCCGCCGCGAGCGGTTCCTCACCGCGCCGATCGTCGCCGAGGGCAAGGTCATCGTGCACAACGGGGCCGGCGACGGCGGCACCCGGGGCTGGGTGGCGGCCCTCGACGTCGACACCGGCGACGAGCTGTGGCGCTGGTGGGTCGTGCCCGAGCCCGGGCAGCCCGGCAGCGAGACCTGGAAGGACGACCACAACGCCTGGAAGACCGGGGGCGGGGGCATCTGGCAGACCGGGTCCTACGACCCCGAGACGCGGCTCTACATCGTCGGCACCGGCAACCCGTTCCCCGGCTACGACGCCGAGTTCCGCCCCGGCGACAACCTCTACACCAACAGCGCCGTCGCCCTCGACATCGACACCGGCGAGCTCGAGTGGCACTTCCAGTACACCCCGAACGACTCGTGGGACTACGACGAGGTCGGGGTGCACATGCTCTACGACCTCGAGATCGACGGGCGCATGCGCAAGGTCGTCGCCCACTATGCGCGCAACGGGTTCTTCTACACCCTCGACCGCACCGACGGCAGCTTCATCCGCGGCGCCCAGTACGTCAACGACCTGAACTGGACGGCGGGGCTCGACCCCGTGACCGGGAAGCCCGTCGAGTACGACCCGAACCTCGACGTGCAGATCTACAACCCCGAGGCCCGCGCCATGCGCGGCGACCGCGACGAGATGAAGCGCGCCTGCCCGACCTGGCACGGTGGCGTCGCCCACCAGCCGATGGCCTACAACCCCGTGAAGCACATCGCCTACGGCGTCGGCACCGAGGGCTGCTTCGAGCAGACCGGCGCGGCCATGGTCCCCGCCTCGCCCGAGGGCGACATCGACCCCCAGCGCAGCGAGCGCCGGCAGTACGACAGCGACCTCTACTACGGCGCCCTGACCGCGTTCGACGCGGTCGACCACGAGGTGCTCGGCAAGGCGGTGACCGAGATCGAGATCCGCTCGGGGGTGACCGCCACCGCCGGCGGCCTCGTGTTCACGGCCCTGCAGGACGGCTGGCTCGTCGCCTACAACGACGAGACCCTCGAAGAGCTGTGGCGCTTCAACCTCGGCACCCCCCTCAAGGGCGCCCCCGTCACCTACGCCATCGGGCCCACGCAGTACGTCGCGGTCCAGTCGAGCGGCCGCCACCTGCACCCGGTGAAGTACGACAACCTCGAGAACTCGAGCTACCTGTTCGTCTTCGCGCTCGACCGGTAGCCTGTGGAACGAGCCCGCATCGAGCCTCGGCCGCGGAACGGCTTCCGCGCCGAGGCTCGAGAAGCCCGCCCAATTTCGCATGGAATCGATCCCCCGCGATGCGTCACGTCCGCTTCTCAGAGATTCTCCGGACGGGACTCCGGCGGGTTCTGGGCGACCTCCCGTCGAGTATCGGAATCAGCGACATTGCGCGACTCCTTCGAGCGGGCATGTCTCCGGAGGACCTGCGTAGCACTGGGCTATGGGCGGAGATGCGCGCGTGGCAGACCGCGAACCCCTCCCTATGCAGTACTCGCGGATTGACCAGCGTTCTGCCTCCCATGGCCGGACCAGAATGCACGCTCGGCCCGCAGGCAACCGTGCCCGGCGACCGTTGAGCCGCAACGCCACGACCGTGCTCGGACTGCACGCGGTCGCAGAACAGGGCCGGTGGGCGACCTCGCATCGACCGCATCGACAGACCTGCTCCCTCCGGGTAGGGTAGCCGTGGAGGTTCCTTGGACCGCTGGAGCCCGCGGGTCGGGGTGCTCTGATGCTGAGCGACCTTCGCCACGCGGTTCCCGCGTTCGAAGCGCTGCGCGACGCCGACGAGACCCTCGCCACGCCCCACGTTTCGGCACTGGCCATGGGATGCTGCAGCAGCCGTCGCGCGTCGCGCCCGGCACTCGGCTGCTCCTCGTCTCATCGGCACATGAAGTAGTAGACCAGCAACGCAATCGCTCCCAGGATCAACCAAGTGAGGCGCTGCCTGTCACCGGCACCAGACATTGGAGCTTCGGCCTGCGGATCGCGCCCCACATCGGAATCCGCTTCGGTGCTTTCGTCTAGTTCGGCGGGTTGACGAACTTCCGCCACGGAATCCGGCGCTGGATCCCGTGGCGGCAGAACCTCGGGCACGGAAACCTCCCCCACAGCCCGCAGAACCTCCCGTAGATCGGCGCCGGTCGTGATGATCCAGTACCGCCGGTACAGTTGCGGGTGCTTCTCGTGTGGAGCGTAGCCGGTCGGCTCACCGTTACGCGCGGCGACGACCCATGAGGCCCATGGTCGACGCCCTCCGAGGTAAAGCCGGACGTTCTGCGGCGACGTGCCGATGACATCCGCGACAGCCCCGTACGTTGCCCGAATCTGCTCATGGGGTTGAGACATTGGAGCACCCGATCGATCGTGGCCATGACGAACTCTCCTACCATCGGTGGTCTGCGCGCCGGGGCCTCCGTCCTGACAGATCCAGGTGCCCGCCAAAGACCCGATCGAGATACGGAGGTAGCGCTCATCGGGTGGCCGCTCCGCCCGCTCCGCGCACCAAAGGACGGTCTGGGCGTCCCACGTCGAATTGATTCCAGGAACGCCCTCGCGGATAGGTGTGAGGGCATGTCTGGCGGAGGTCCTGGCGAACGAGTGAAACCGCCACGAGAGCCGGGGCACAACATACGCCACATACGCTTCCACCGTCAATCAGGTCGAATGTGCTCCGTCAGGAGCCGCGTCGCGTTCTCCTTGGTCAGCGATTCCACGTCCTCGGTGCGCTCAAGGAACGGGCGGACGTCGGCGACGGCGCGGTCCCAGTCGAGGAGGTCGATTCGGGCGGCCACGGTCTCCCGCCAGGTTCGGGCGCTCAGCTCCGCGCCGGCCCAGTCGGTCTGCCGCAGCGCCGCGTTCAGCAGGGTCAGGTTCGGCGCCGGCCACGTCGGATCGCTCAGGTACCAGATCAGGTCGTACAGGTCCCGCCCCTTGGTATAGGGCCGCTGCAGGACGGCGTGGAGCTTGCCGGCGAGCAGCGACGCCCGGTCGTGATGGCAGAGGCGCAGGGTGACGTGGCGGCGCACGAGACGGGTGTCCAGCACGGCGCCGGCCGGTGGACGCGTATCGACCTCGATCTTGACGGCGAGCGCCTCCTCCCGGCGAAGCGACAGGCCCGCCTCGTGCAGAATGCCCCTGACGCGCACGAACGCGCTGTGCACCGTCCGGCTCTCCCGCATCGACAGGTCGACGACGTAGCCTTCGCGCGCCAGCTCTGCGCGGATGGTCTTCAGCCAGGCCCGCAGGTCGTACCGCGACGGGTCGCCTTCGAGCGTGAAGTCGAGGTCTTCGGAGTAGCGAGGCAGCGCGAAGAGCAAGCGCAGGCAGGTCCCGCCGTGGAAGGCAAGCGGCACCATCGCGCCCGCCTTCTGCAGAACGCCGAGAATGCGGGCCTGCAGGTATTCGCGGGCCCGGTTGCGACCCTGCACCGGATCGGCCGCGCGCACGAGATCGAGAAGATGGGCCTTCACAGGACCTCGAAGCTGTCCGCCTGCTCACCGGCCATTGCGCGAACGCGCCGGGCCGCCCGCCGCAGCTTCGGCCGGGCCGCGGTCGCCGCCAGCCGTTCCATCAGGTCCAGGTCCAGGGCGTCGAGGTCGAGGCGAAGCCCGGCGAGATGGGGCGCTTCGTCGCCGCCCGGACACAGGTGGACGAGATCGAGCAACGCCTTCTCGGGCCGCGCGACGAACGCCTGCTGATGCCCGCCCACCTCCACGCACCGATAGCCGAACAGCAGGTCGGCTTTCACGTGGCGGAACGAGAACCGGCCGAGCGTCGTGCGGCGCAGCTCGGGCCGCGCCGCGGCCACGCTGGTCACCTCGGGCACGTACTCGGGGATGCGCTGCGCGTGCGCCAGCGCGGAGAGGCCGCTGACGTAGGATCCCGGCACGAGGCGGTTGGCGACGAGGAAGGGGTGGGGCGCACGTCGGCGATAGGGAGGCGCCAGCGCATACAGCCCCCGCCGCAGCCGGTGGAGCCGGCCGACCCGGGTCCAGCGCGCGAGCTGGCGCCGGACGTCGGCGGGGTCGACGGCGCCGGCCAGAAGGAGGCCGGTCTCGAAAAGGGGTTCGTCGCCGACGATCTCCAGCAGTTGCTCGAATTTCATAGCGATAAAATGCCGTACATGTCATTTTATCGCGACGGAACTGGCCGGCGCTACCCGGAACAGCTTCGGGGGAGATGATGTTGCGCCGAACCCGACGCCGGGTGGTGTGACGGCCTCCGCCTGGCGCCCAACCGACCCTCCAGGAGTCCGCAGCCGTTCCACGGCGCAGCCGACTACCCCGGCAGCGACAACAGGAAGCCGGCGGCCACCGCAGACCCGATGACGCAGGGTGGCGTGGCGGCCTCCGCCTGGCACCCAACCGCCCTCCGGGAGTCCGCAGCCGTTCCACGGCGCAGACGGCTACCCCAGCAGCGACAGCAGGAACCCGGCGGCCACCGCGGACCCGATCACGCCGGCCACGTTGGGGCCCATCGCGTGCATCAGGAGGTGGTTGTTCGGGTTGGACTCGAGGCCCACCCGGTTGACGACGCGGGCGGCCATCGGGACCGCCGAGACCCCCGCCGCGCCGATCAGGGGGTTGACCTGCCCGCCGCTCAGGCGGTGCATGGCCTTGCCCATGAGGACGCCGGTGGCGGTGCCCACGGCGAAGGCCACGAGGCCGATGGCGAGGATGCCGATGGTCTCGACGGTGAGGAAGGTCTCGGCGGCGAGCCGCGAGCCGACGGTCAGGCCGAGGAGGATGGTCACGATGTTGATGAGCTCGTTCTGCGCGGTGTGCGACAGCCGCTCGACCACCCCCGCCTCGCGCAGGAGGTTGCCGAACATCAGCATGCCGACGAGCGGAGACGCGGCGGGCAGCAGCAGGACGACGAGCAGCAGGACGGTGAACGGGAAGAGGATGCGCTCGGTCGCCGACACCGGACGCAGCTCGTCCATCGCCACCGCGCGTTCCTCCTCGGTGGTGAGGGCCCGCATGATCGGGGGCTGGATGATCGGCACGAGCGCCATGTACGAATAGGCGGCGACGGCGATCGCCCCGAGAAGCTCGGGACTCAGCCGCGAGGCGAGGAAGATCGCGGTCGGGCCGTCGGCGCCGCCGATGATGCCGATGGCGGCGGCGTCCTGGAGCGAGAAGTCGATGGCCGGCACGAGCTCGCTCATGGCCAGCGACCCGAGCAGGGTGAAGAAGATGCCGAACTGCGCCGCCGCCCCCAGCATCAGCGTCTTGGGGTCGGCGATCAGGGCCCCGAAGTCGGTCAGGGCGCCGACCCCCAGGAAGATGAGCAGCGGGAAGATGCCGGTCGACACGCCGACCGAGTAGAAGTAGCCGAGAATGCCGTCGGGGCCGCCGATGTCGGCGACGGGAATGTTGCTCAGGATGGCGCCGAACCCGATGGGAATCAGCAGCAGCGGCTCGAACCGCTTGGCGATGCCGAGATAGATGAGGACGCCGCCGACCGCCATCATCGCGATCGGCGCGATACCGCCGAAGTTGGCCAGGCCGGTCGTCTCCCAGAGCCTCAGCAGCAGGTCGGATTGCATGCGGCGCGTTCCATTAGTCTAGTGGTGCGTCACGTCCCAAACTTCGGACACGGATATGGGTCTACCGCGCGCAATCGTCGACGAATCACAGCACCAGTGCCCGAACATCCAGCCATGGCCCAGCGCCAGACCGAGGTTTCGGGACTGATTGCCCGGAAGGAGCCGGCGGCGAGAGTCGCAACTGCAGTCGAGCGGCGACGCATCCCGCGCCTCGGCTCTTGCCGGCGCCCTCCGGGCGCGGTGCAACGCGGGGTCTCATCCGGCTGCTAGGCGATGTGGAGCAAGGGGTCGCCCTTCCGGACCTGGCTGCCCTCCTGGACGGCAATCGAGACGATGCGGCCCGCGCGGGGGGCGCTGACGTTGGTCTCCATCTTCATCGCCTCGAGCACGAGGACGACGTCGCCGACCGCGACCGCCTGCCCGGGCCGCACCCGGACGGCGCGCACCGTGCCCGACAGCGGCGACGGCAGCGCCTCGCCGGACGCGGCCGGGGCGGGGGCGGCGGACGGCGCGGGAGCGGCAGCCGGGGCCGGCGCGGGCGGGCTCGCCGGCTGAATCGAGTCGACGGCGCCCTCGGGGCTGACCTCGACGTCGTAGGCCGTCCCGTTGACGTTGACCCGGTATCGGGCCGGGCCGGCGTCCGCCGCCGGGACCGGGGCCGCTGCCGGAGCTGCCGCGGCCGCCGCCGGGGCGGGCGCCTCCTCCCAGGGCGGCGGCTCGAACGCGGACGGATCGTTCCGGTTCTTCAGGAACTTCAGCCCCACCTGCTCGAACAGCGCATAGGTCAGGACGTCCTCCACCGGATCGTCCGCGCGCCGGAACCCCTCTTCCCTCGCCAGACGGTCCACGTCGGCGGTCAGCTTCCCCATCTCGGGGGAGATGCGATCGGCCGGCCGGCAGGTCACCGGGTCGTCCCCGTCGAGCGCCCGCTTCTGCAGGTCGGCGTCGACGGGGGCGGGGGTGCGGCCGTACTCGCCGCGCAGCACGCCCGCCGTCTGCCGGGTGATCGTCTTGTAGCGCTCGCCGGACAGCACGTTGACGATCGACTGCGTCCCGACGATCTGCGACGTCGGCGTGACCAGCGGAATGAAGCCGAGCTCCTTGCGCACGCTCGGCATCTCCTCGAGGACCTCGTCGAACCGGTCGGTGGCGCCCTGCTCGCGGAGCTGGTTCTCCATGTTGGTGAGCATGCCGCCGGGGACCTGCGCGGTCAGGATCCTCGCGTCGATGCCGCGCAGCGAGCCCTCGAACTTCGCGTACTTCTTCCGCACGCCGCGGAAGTACGACGCGATCTCCTCGAGCAGCCCGAGGTCCATCCCCGTGTCCCGGTCCCCGCCCTCGAGAATCGCGACCACCGACTCGGTCGCCGAGTGGCCGTAGGTGTGGCTCATCGACGAGATCGCGGCGTCGGCCATGTCGGCGCCGGCCTCGACCGCCTTCACGATGGCCGCGGTGCTCATGCCGGTGGTGGCGTGCGAATGCAGCGCGATCGGCGCCGACAGCGCTTCCTTGAGCCTCGACACCATCTCCTCGGCCACGTAGGGCTTGATGAGGCCCGCCATGTCCTTGATGCAGACGGAGTGACAGCCCATGTCCTCGAGGCGCTTCCCGAGATCGATCCACGTGTCCATCGTGTGGACGGGGCTGATCGTGTAGGAGATGGCGCCCTGGGCATGCCGGTCCGTCTTCAGCACCGCGCGGACCGCGGCCTCCACGTTCCGCATGTCGTTCATCGCGTCGAAGATGCGGAAGACGTCCATGCCGTTCCCGGCCGCCTTCTCGACGAACGCGTCGACCACGTCGTCAGCGTAGTGCCGGTAGCCCAGCATGTTCTGCCCGCGCAGCAGCATCTGGGTCTTCGTGTTGGGCAGGGCCTTGCGGAACCGGCGCAGCCGCTCCCAGGGGTCCTCACCGAGGTAGCGGATGCAGGCGTCGAACGTCGCCCCGCCCCACAGCTCGACCGACCAGAAGCCGACCTTGTCGATCTTCTCGCAGATCGGCAGCATGTCGTCGATGCGGACGCGGGTCGCGAGCAGTGACTGGGCGGAGTCGCGAAGGACCAGCTCGGTGATGGCCAGGGGTTTCTTCATTGCTGCCGCGCGTCCCTTCGATATGCGGTCACGGCGGCGGAGATGACGGCGATCAGCTCCGTCCCGCCAACGTCGACGGGGGCCTCCGGCGCCGCGGCGGGCGGGCCCACCGCGAGGGCGAGGCGGGACATGCCCTTGACGGCCAGCACCAGCAGGGTCAGCAGGACGAACACCACGCCCATGCCTGCCAGCATGAGCTGCACCCCTTCGCCGAGCACCTCCGTCAAGACGGCCAACCTCCCCCGAAAACGCTCCGCCCGACGGCGCAAGCCCGCGCATGTTAGCACAGACCGCCTTGGCGGACGGCGCTCGCCGCCGACCGCGGCGAGAGTAGAATGGGGGTCATGTTCAAAGCGCTTTCCGGTCGGCAACCGATCATCCGTTTCGCGGCGGCGGCGGTCGTCGCGTGTCTGGGGACCGTAGGCGCGAGCGCCCAGGACGGCGCCGCCGACGGGGAATGGGGCGTGTTCGGGGCGGACGCGGGCGCCACCCGCTACTCGCCGCTCGACGAGATCGACGCCGGCAACGTCGGCGACCTGGAGGTGGCGTGGCGCTGGAGCGCGCGGGACCAGGGCACGCCGCCGCCGTCGGGCCGGACGCAGATCAGCCCCATCGTGGTCGACGGCGTCCTCTACACGACCATCGGCAACCAGCGCAGCGTCATCGCCCTCGACGCCGCCACCGGCGAACCCGTCTGGAACTGGCACCCCGGCGACAACGAGCGCCGGTGGGGCGACATCATCGAGCCCGTCGCGCGGAGCGCGGGGCGCGGCGTGTCCTACTGGACGGACGGGGCCGGCGACGACCGCATCTTCGTGGTGACGCCGAGCTTCCAGCTCGTGGCCCTCGACGCCGGGACGGGCGAACGCGTGCTGGACTTCGGCACCGCCGGCGTGGTCGACATGATGGACGACCTGCGCTGGGGCGAGCGCCCCGCCGCCGAGCGGGCGGGCCGGGTGGCCAACACGTCGCCGCCGGCCATTCTCGGCAACGCCCTCATCGCCTCGATCTCGCTGCACACCGGCAGCATTCCCACCCGGGCCTCCCCCAACGAGGTCTGGCCCATGAACATGCCCGGCGACATCGTGGCCTACGACACCCGCACGGGCCGCAGGCTCTGGCGCTTCAACACCGTTCCGAAGGAGGGAGAGTTCGGCGTCGACACCTGGCTGAAGGCGGACGAGTCGCTCTGGGACGTCCCGACCGGCACCCACGACTGGGTGCAGGAGCGCCCCGATCTCCTCGACGCCTCGTGGAAGTACACGGGGAACGTCGGGCACTGGGCGCCGGTGACCGCCGACCCCGAGCTCGGCCTCTTCTACGTGGCGACCGAGACGCCCACCAACGACTACTACGGTGGCTACCGGCCCGGCGACAACCTGTTCGGCAACTCGGTGCTGGCCCTCGACGCGGAGACCGGCGAGCGGCGGTGGCACTTCCAGCTCACCCACCACGAGCTGTGGGACTACGACATCCCCACCGCCCCCATCCTCGTCGACGTCGAGGTCGACGGCCGCCCCGTCAAGGCCCTGGTGCAGCTCTCGAAGCAGGGGTTCGCGTACGTCCTCGACCGAGAGACCGGCGAGCCCGTGTGGCCCATCGAGGAGCGGGCGGTCGGGGAGTCCGACGTTCCCGGCGAGTGGACCTCTCCGACCCAGCCCTTCCCCACCAGGCCGCCCGCGTTCGACCAGCAGGGCGTCACCGAGGACGACCTGATCGACTTCACCCCCGAGCTGCGGGCCGAGGCGCTGCGCACCGTGGAGACGATCCGGCTCGGGCCCCTCTATACCCCGCCGTCGCTGATCGAGCCGGGCGTCAACCTCGGGACCCTCGGGGTCCCCGGCGCGGGCGGCGGCGTCAACTGGCCGGGCGGCGCGGTGGACGTCGAGGCGGGGCTGCTCTTCGTGCCGTCACAGACGAGGCCGACGCTGTTCGGGCTGACGGACGGCACCGAGGGGACCGGCGTCCGCTACCACATCTCGTTCTCGCGGGGGGTGCCGACCGTCCGCGACCTGCCTCTCCTGAAGCCGCCCTACGGCCGCATCACCGCGATCGACCTGACCGCGGGCGAGATGCTGTGGCAGATCCCGCACGGCGAGACGCCCGAGTACGTCCGGCGGCATCCGGACCTGCAGGGCATCGACGTGCCGCGGACGGGGACCCTCACCCAGAGCTCCGGGCTGCTCGTCACGTCCACCCTGCTGTTCGCGGGCGAGGGACAGCGCGGGGCCCCCGTGATGCGGGCCTACGACAAGCGGACGGGCGAGGTGGTGCACGAGATGGCGCTCGCCGGCCCCACCACCGGTTTCCCGATCACCTATCGGGCCGACGGCCGGCAGCACCTCGTCGTGGCGGCCCTCGACGAGGAGCGCATTGCCGAGCTGGTCGCGTTCACCTTGCCGTAGCGGCCAGACTGGTCGAGGGGGCGACGAGGGCCACATCGTTCGAGAACCCTCGCCGCCGCTTCGAGTGAGGACGCGGAGCGACGCCCCGCGAAAGGCGGCTTCAGAACGCCGCACGAGCCCCCGCCTCAGCGACGGTCCTGAAGCCCCCGCCAGCCGCGCCGCGCGAGGATCGCCGCAAGCAGCAGCACGCCGACCAGCGGCAGCGCCGGCACCGCCCCCGCCCGCATGACCATCAGGTCGCCTTCATCCGAGAGAGGGCTGCAGCCGTGCGTGTGCCAATGGCCCTCCCACCGGTCGGCCTCGATCGTTTCGACCTCGACGTCGATCTCGCAGTCCTCGATATCGTCGACCTCGAACGTCAGCCTCGGGGGCGTGCCTTGCCCGCCCGATACGTCCCCGCCGAGCTCCTCCAGGTCGGGGAACAGGGGGGCCAGCGCCGGCGGCACCGGCATGTGCCAATGCCCGTCATCCACATGGTCGCCGTGCACCTCGTGGATCTCCACCTCGAGGGCGTCCGACATGATGATGGTCCCGGTGACCGTCCCCATCCATACTCCTTCGAGGTCCGCGAGCCCCTGCGCCGAGGCGCCGTTCCCCGCGAGAATGGCCGCCGCAAAGACCACTGCCGCCGCCGTGTTCCGCCGTATTGTCATGCCTCTCTCTCCTCCCGAATCGCACCGCCGAGGACCCCGCCGCGAAGCGGTCCGGCTTCCGCCCACCGGACGGCTGTCAGAACCCCACGCAGGCGCCCCGAGTCGTCTGACTGACGCCCGGACCGATGCGTTCGTCTCATCCGCCTCGACCTCGAAAGCCCGCCACCGGGCAAGGCTTGGGGCTGACATCCTTCTGCCCTGGCACCTCACCGGTCGCCGGACCATCGTTCGTCGGGCTTGCCATCATGGTGGAAACCATACCACGCGCCGAGCGAGCAAGCGAACGGAGAGCGCCGCGGCCAACGGCCCCCGCCCCCCTTCGGGCGATGGACACCCGGCGTCGCCCCTCGCGCTCGCCAGGGCCACCTGGAACGGCTCTGAGTCCATGCTCAAGGCTCGAACAGACCCGCTGCGTCACGGTTGACGTTTCTCCTCTTGGATCTGGATCAAGTTGCCGCACGTATCGTCGAATACCGCGGTAATGACGGTCCCGAGGTCCGTCGGCGGCTGTACGAATCGCACACCTCTTGCCAGGAGACGTTCGTGTTCGGCTTCGACGTCGTCGACCGCGAAGGAGGTCCAGGGGATGCCGTCCTCCACGAGCGCACTCTTGAACGGACGCGCCGCGGGATGGGCATCAGGCTCGAGCACCAGCTCCGTCCCCTCCGGAGCTTCCTCGGACACGACGGTGATCCAGGCGTATTCTCCCAGGGGAATGTTGTGCTTCAACTGGAAGCCGAGCGTTTCCGTGTAGAAGCGAAGCGCCTTCTGCTGGTCGTCCACCATGACGCTGGTCGCGTGGATTCTCATCTTTCGAATGCCCTTTCGTCTGTCGAGATCGGCCAACGCTCCGCGATGGCCTTCAGCGGGCCGCCCTCGAACCAATGGAGCTTCGACCTCCCCTCGCGCCTCGTGCGAATCAGCCCCGCGGCCTCCAGGACGTCCAGGTGTTGCGCGATCGCCTGCCGCGAGGAGTTGATGCCGTGCTTCATGGTCAGGCGTGCGCAGAGCTCGAAGAGCGATTGGCCTGACCGATCGACGAGTTCGTCCAGGATGGCTCGCCTCGTCGGGTCGGCAATCGCGCGATACACGTCCACAGATCCAGCCCAGGGCAAGTGCCCGCCCGCATGTCAGGGGCTCATGCTATGCAAGCGCGTGCTTGCATGTCAACCATTCAGTTTCACACGCTCGGTCCTCTGGCTCGTGATCGGCGCCCTGTGCGCGGCCACGCTCCTGGTCCGCAAGCCGCTCTCGTCGAGAGTCGAGGGAGAATGGACTCGGTGATGACCTGGGACTCGCGCGACGACATCACCCGAGGCCGCATTCCGCAGGGAGAACACATGAGGACCCACTGGCTCGCAACCGTCTTGACGTCTTGCGTGGCCGGGTGCAGCCCGGGCACGGCAGTTCGGTGCGCCTTGACCGACCTGATGACGCCCGAGCCGGGGCCGCAGCCGGCCGACACGCGGACGGTCACCGCGGCGGCGGAGACGGTGCCCGTGCCCGACGCCTGCGACGCGGCGGACGATCCTGCCGTCTGGGTCGACCAGTCGGACCCCGAGGCGAGCCTGATCGTCGCGACCAACAAGCTGCGGGGCCTCGTCGTGTACGGGCTCGACGGCGCGGTCGTCTCGACGAACGACGTCGGGCGAGTCAACAACGTCGATCTGCGGGACGGCGTGGACGTCGGCGGCAAGCAGGAGATCGTCGTCGCGGCCACCAACCGCACCACCTGGACGATAGACGTGCTCTCGCTCGACCCCGACAGCGGAGCTCTCACCCCGCTGCTCGACTCCCCCATCTCGCCGGACTTCGACGAGGACCCGTACGGCCTCTGCCTCTACCGCAGCGCGGCGAGCGGCGCCCTGTACGTCTTCGCCAACGACCAGGGCGGCGCGGTCGAGCAGTGGCGACTGGACCCCGGCGACACCGGTCTGACCGGCACCCGCGTCCGGTCTTGGGCGGTCGGCAGCCAGACGGAAGGGTGCGTCGCCGACGACGCCAACGGGTGGCTGTTCATCGGCGAGGAGGAGGTCGGCATCTGGCGCTACCGCGCCGAGCCGGGGCTGTCGACGGCGGAGCGGGTCGCGGTCGACCGGGTCGGGGTGGGCGAGCCGGCGGGCGGACACCTGGCGTCGAACGTCGAGGGCCTGTCGATCTACGCGCCACCTGCCGGCGGTTCCGACGACGGGTTCCTGGTGGCGTCGAGCCAGGGCAACCACGCCTACGTCGTCTACGACCGCGCCCCGCCGCACGCCTACCGCGGGACGTTCCGCGTGGGCGATGCCGGGGCCGTCGACGGCGTCGAGGACACCGACGGGCTCGACGTCGTGTCGGCCCCGCTCGGCCCGCGCTATCCGATGGGCCTGCTCGTCATGCAGGACGGCGTCAACCTGGCCCCGGATGCCTCGGCGGCCAACCAGAACTTCAAGCTGGTGTCGTGGCAGGACGTGCTCGACGCCCTCGACCTCGCCCCTTTCGAGGGTCAGGGACGAGAGTGACGCCTCGGGTTCTTGCCGTCTACCGTCACTCGAGGCCGCAGGCGCCAGCACCAGGAGCTCGAAGTGCACGACGACGCCCCCCGTGAGGCCCGGTGGGTCCGTTCCGAACCGCGTCGAGCCATGCCGGCCGAAGAAGCGGAGCGCATGGTGCGCAGCGCGTTCCCCCGGGGCCGCATCTTGCGCGTCCAACCGCTCGCCGGCGGGCTGCGCAACGCGAACTTCAAGCTGACGCTCGACTGCACCGCCGCGCCGATCGTCCTCCGGGTCTACGAGCACGACGCCTCGTTGTGCCGGAAGGAAGCCGACTTGATGCACCTGCTCGGCGGGTCCGTACCGGTGCCGGAGGTCCTTCTCGCCGAGCCCGCCGCGAAGGGCCTCAGGCCCTTCATGCTCCAACGCTACGTCGAAGGCCCGACCTTTCGCGAGCTGGCCAGGAGCGCCAGGTCCGAGGAGGTCGCGGAGGCGGCACGTTCGGCGGGCGAGACGCTCGCCGCCATCGGCTCCATCACGTTTGCGAATCCGGGTTGGCTTGCCCCCGGATCCACCGTCACGGACCCTCTCCTGCCGGGCCCGGACCCGATGCCGCGCTTCGTCGACCAGTGTCTCGCGTCCCCGATGGTGCAGCGCCGAGCCCCCGCGGAGCTGATCGAGAGGACCCATACGGCGATGTGGTCCCACGCGGCGGCGCTCCGCCGGGCGGCCGACGAGACTTGTCTGGTTCACGGCGACTTCGGTGGGCGCAACCTCCTCGTCCGGCGGGTGGCGGGCCGCTGGGTCGTGGCGGCAGTTCTCGACTGGGAGTTCGCGGTTTCCGGCTCACCGCTCGCCGACGTCGGGCACTTCCTGCGGTACGAACGACACGGCCGGCCAACTGCCGAGCCGCACTTCCGAGCCGGCTACCGCCGTCACGACGGCCGATCTGACCGGGTCCGTCGGGCCGGTCTGCTGGGAGGCGGCGACGTACGGAGCGAGCCCGACGATGCAGGGGCAGGCGCAGGTCAGCGCCAGCGCGCGGATCCGGAGCGACGAACACCGCGGAGCCGGGAGTCTCGCCGGCAGTCTGGGCATCGCCTGTCCGGGCGCCCGTGGTGAAACCCCGCGAGGCCGGAAGCAGCGAGGCGCCGGCTCCCGGGGCCCGGCCGCAGGCGCCTCGCCGCGCGTCTCCCGCCCGGCAATCGCCGCCTGCGGCTCCGCTCACCGCCCAACCAACGCTACGGGAGTCCGCGCCGTTCGGCGCGGACTCCCGGCGACTCAGTCGCTCGCCGGCGGGAGCGCGAACACGTAGAGCGCGCTGCCCGCCCGCCGGAAGCGGTCGACCGCATCCGGCTCCGCGTCCGGCGTGATCTGCACGCTGCCCGGGCGCTGGCTGCCGATGATGGCGACGTACTGCCGGCCGTCCGGCCCGAGGTAGGTGATGGGCGAGTTCCGGAAGTTGGTCCCCGTCCGGAACGTCCAGAGGACGTCCCCGGTCCGGGCGTCGAACGCGCGCACCACGCCCTCGTTGGGGCCGCCCTGGAAGAGCAGGTCCCCGCCGGTGGCCATGACCGGCGCGTTGTTGGCGGTCGTCCACTGGACCCGCCAGACGGTCTCGCCCGCCACCGGATCGTTGGCCTGCAGCTCGTGGACGACCTCGGCGTTGGGCGGCTCCGGGGCGCGGCCGCCGCGCTCGCTGAGCGTGTAGTCGTTCCCGGGCACGTACTCGCCCTCGACCGTTCTCCGGCGAGCGCAACTGTTCGAGGTCGGCGTGTACACCAGTCCGGTGCGCGGGGAGTACGCGTCGTTCTGCCAGTTCCGGGCGGCGATGCCGGGACACCAGCCGATGGCGACGTTCTCGGCGTCGGGCAGGTACCGCTGCCGGTCCTCGACGTCGGTGAACATCA
Organism: Vicinamibacterales bacterium; assembly: GCA_965215105.1. GTDB lineage: Bacteria > Acidobacteriota > Vicinamibacteria > Vicinamibacterales > UBA8438 > JAJEEA01. The sequence goes on along the minus strand of OZ244051.1, from coordinate 415,806 downwards.
TCTTCGTCATGTCGTAGCGCGGACGGCCGGTCTCCATGTTGATGCCGTCGAAGATGTCGTTGTAGACGAACATCCAGGGCTCGAGGAGCATCTCGCCCGTCGCGCGATCGAACACGTAGAAGTAGCCGTTCCTCGCCGGGCGGACCAGCGCCTTGCGCACCTCGCCGTCGATCTCGAGGTCGACGAGGAGGTTCACGTTGGGCTCGTCGAGGTCCCACTGGTCCTGGGGCGTCATGTTGTAGGCCCAGATCAGGTCCCCGGTGTCGGCGTCGCGGGCCAGGATGGACGCGCAGTAGTTGTTCCGGAAGCCGGTGAGGCCGCCGTCCTCGTCCAGCTCGACGACGCCCCACTCCCGGCGGTAGTCCGGGTTCCAGGGGGCGCAGTTGCTCGTGCCGTAGTAGAACAGATTGAGCTCGGCGTCGTACGTGAACCAGCCCCAGACGGCGCCGCCGCCGCGCCGCCACGAGTCGCCGGACCAGGTGTCGAGGGCCGGGTTGTCGATCCGGTCGTCCGGATAGAAGGGAGCGAAGCGGGACCCGATGCCCACCTCGTTGTTCGGCCCCATGCTGTAGTACCGCCACCGGAACCGGCCGTCGTCGAGGTTGTAGGCGGTGACGTGACCGCGGACGCCGCGCTCGCCGCCGGCCACGCCCACGATGACCTTGTCGCCGACCACCAGCGGCATGCCGGGGACCGTCTCGCCGGTCTCGACGGTCGCGTTGTCGGCCTGCCAGAGCTGCTCTCCCGTCTCGGCGTCGAGCCCGAACACCTGTCCGTCGAGGGTGGCGAAGAAGATCCGGCCGTCGTCATAGCCCAGGCCGCGGGTCTGCGCGCCGCAGCAGGCGCTCCTGCGGGTCAGCTCCGAGTCGGCGATCTCGGGCCGGAACTCCCACTTGATGAAGCCGTCCCGGGCGAGGTCGAGCGCGTAGACGTAGTTCGGCTCCGGGGTGACGATGTACATCGTGTCGCCGATCACGAGCGGCGAGGCTTCGTACGAATCGTGGACGCCGAGCTGCATCGTCCACGCCATGGTGAGCTGGTCGACGTTGTCGACGTCGATCTGGTCGAGCGGGCTGTAGTTCCAGCCCGCGTAGTTGGCGTTCGGCATGACCCACTGCGCCGGGTCTCCCCCGCCGAGCCCTCCTGGGCCACCGCGCCACCCGCCACCCGCCACCCCGAGAACGCAGAGCAGCGGCAGGAAGGAACTCCACATCCAGCCGCGCCGCTTGGTTGACAACCTCATTCCGCACTCCTTGGTTCTAGAAGGGGTAACCCGGAAGCCTCGGCGACAGGCGCTGCCACTCCGGCAGCGGCGCCCATCCGTCGCGATTCGGCATCTCGACCTGCGGCAGGCTCTCGGCGTCGAGCACCAGGTCCTCCGCGATGACGTCGTTTCTGTACAGCAGGAAGGCCGTCAGCGCGTACACCTCGTCGGCGCTCAGCGACCCCTCCTGGTAGAGCGGCATGCCGCGGTTGATGTAGTCCCAGACCGTCGTCGCGTAGGGCGAGCGGTACGGCAGAATGCGCCCCGCCGCCCACGGGTCGACGTCCGACCCCGGCTCGGTCTTCACCAGCCGGGGGGCGCGCCGGGGAGCCCGGCCGCCTTCCAGCTCCCTCCCGTGGCATCCCGCACAACGTATCCGGTAGATCCGCTCCCCTTGCCCGGCGGTGCCGCTCCCCGGCGGCAGCTCCTCCCCCGCGGGGCCGACGGAGATGTCCCAGGCCCGGAGTTCCTCCGGGGTGGGGGTCCGCCCCACGCCGTAGGTGGGCCCCTGCGCCAGCGCGACGCTTCCCGTCAGCATTGCCAGCGCGAGAACCCTAAGCCCGCCCATTGCTGACGCTCCCATCGCCGGCGACCCGCCACGGCTGGATCGTGTTGTCGAGACCCGGCACGCCACGGGACGGATTGCCGGGCTCGCCGAAGTGGGCGGCGACCTGGGCTTGCGTCGGTTGCACCTGGCCCACCTCGTCCGTGCAGCGCGACATGAGCACGGTCTCCTGCCCGTCCCAGCTCCAGGGGAGGCGGAACCGGGTGTGCGCCATGCGGTGCGCCGCCCCCTGAATCTCGGCCTCGCTCCAGCTCCGGCCGGCGTCGGTGGACACGTCCACGCGGCTGACGGCGCCCCCGCCGGACCAGGCGAGGCCGGAGATCTCGTAGAATCCGCGGCCGGGCAGCCGCTGCCCGCCGGACGGGCGCGTGATGACCGACTTCGGTCCGACCTGGTAGCCCAGCGCGGCGCGCGTGTCGTCCCGGCTGAGGTGACCGTAGTCGTTGTAGTTCAGGTAGTACTCGTCCGTGACCTTGATGCGCCTGAGGTACTTCGTGTTGAAGATGCCCTCGAAGCCGGGAATCAGGAGCCGCAGCGGGAATCCGTTCTGCGGCCGCACCGCCTCGCCGTTCATGCCGTAGGCCACGATGCAGTCGTCCATGGCCTTGGCCAGCGGGAAGCTCGACGCGCCCTTCACGTTCTCGGTCCCCTCCGCGACGACCCAGGCCGCCCCGGCCTTCACGCCGGCCTCCTTGAGCAGCGTGGACAGGAGCACGCCGGTCCATTCGGCGCAGCTTGTCATCCCGTGCGATTCCTGCACGTCCTTGTGCGTGCTTCTCGCCCGGTTCCCCGCGCACTCGATGAAGTGCAGGCGGGTCACCGACGGGAGGCGCTTCAGGTCCTCCATGGTGAAGACCAGCGGGCGCTCCACCATGCCGTGGATCATGAGGCGATGCTCGCTGGGATCGATCTCCGGCATGAGCGAGCCGCGGGTGGTCCCCACGAAGTGGAGCGACGACGGCGTGATGGTGCCCACCGAATCCTGGAGCGGCGCCGCCACGTGGAACACGAGCCCGAACGCATCGGGCGACTCCCGGCCGCCCGGCGGGTGCGGTATGCGCACCGAGGTCACGAAACGGGAGCGCTCGCCGTAGGCGATCAGGTCCGGGTCGCCCCTGACGTACCGCTCCGGCTCCGGCGGCGCCTGCCCGAGGGCCGGCTCCGCCGCCCCCACCGTCAAGCCGCCCGCCAACGCCGCGCCGCCTCGCAGGAACTCTCGTCGATCAGGTCGTTTCGCACCCATGGATCTCTCCTTCGCAGCCTGAGGCCACCCGCAAATCGTCTCCCGCAGCCGGCAGTATACCCGAAGGCCCGCCCTTCCTCGCCGGGGACAGGTTGCAGGCCGAGAGATCCGCCCGGCGAGGCCGTTGGGGACCGATGTCAGTGTGTCCGACCGTCGCACGCCGAAACCGCCGCCGGCAGCCCGTGGCGAGAGCCACCACTGCACTCGAGCGCAACGCGGGGGTTCACCACGGCCTGCTGGCATTCGCCCCGCCGCGGGATAGAATCGGCCCGTTCCGCCCCTTGGAGGCGGCGGTCGCACCCAGCGCCGAAGGCGCGATGACAACCGATGGAGAGGTTGTGTGATTCCGACGATCGTCCTCGTGCTGATGGTCGGCGTCCCGCTCTTCAACCGCCGCCGGGACAGGGCGGCACGGATCGGGCCGCCGGCCCTCCTGGCGACCCTGATCCCGTTTCTGGCTGGTGGACCCCAGTGAGACGAATCCAAATGACGATACCGAGCACGGCCGCGCCGAAAGTCCGGGCATCTCTGGCCGCCACTCTGGCCGCCACCGGCCTCCTCGGCGGCGGGCGGATGTTCCGCGCCTACGACAAGGCGACCGGCCGAGTGCTGTGGCAAACGGAGCTTCCCGCCGGCACCTCCGGGGCGCCGATGACCTACATGCACGACGGCACCCAGTACGTGGTGGTCGCAATCAGCGCGCGCGATCACGATGGCGAGCTCGTCGCCTTCGCCGTGCAGTGATCCCGTCGCCTGGGGCGCTGCGCGCGGCCTCGCGGCGGCGACGACGGACCCGGCGTCACTTCAGGAGGGCGCATGTCTTCGAACCCACACGCAGCACGGCGTGAATTCGTTCGCACGGCGCTCGGCATGCTTGCGCTTGCGCCCTTGGCCGCGCGTTCCTTCGCGCAGGACGCGGCCGGGCTCGAGGATCGAATCGAATTCAGGCGCCTCGTCGCCGCCAACCGCATCCTCGCGCACGAGGAGGTCGTCGATGCCTTCGGCCATGTCAGCGTGCGAGATCCCGAGAACCCGGGACGCTACGTCATGGCCCGGTCGCGCAGCCCGGAGCTGGTCGAGCACGCCGACCTGATCCGGTTCGAGCAGGGCGGCCGCTCCCTCGATCCCGGCCGTCGCAGACCCTACGGCGAACGCATGATTCACGGCGCGATCTACGAAGCGCGCAGCGACGTCAACGCCGTCGTGCACAATCACGCCTATCCGCTGCTCCCCTTCGGCATCACCGGCCGCGCGCTCGAGCCCATGGTGCACACCGCATCCGTCATCGGATCCGAAGTGCCGATCTGGGACATCGCCGCCCGGTTCGACGAGACTGACATGCTGGTGCGCTCGATGGAGCAGGGGCGCGATCTCGCGGCCGCGCTCGGCGGCAACTCCTGCGTGCTCATGCGCGGGCACGGCGCGGTGGTCGCGGCGAGCTCGCTCAAGGCGGCCGTGATGACCGCCATCTATCTCAAGATCAACGCCGAGGTGCAACTGCAGGCGATGGCGATCGGGACGCCGCGAGGCTTGTCGGAACGCGAGGTCGAGCTCTCACGCGCGACGCAGTTCTCGCCGCTCGCCCTCGACCGCACCTGGGAGTATTTCTGCGTGCGCGCCGGCGTCGATCCCCTCTAGCCGCGCCCCGCTGTCACAGAGATTCGGGGCGCATCACGAAGACCCCTGGCCGGAACTCAGGTCCGGCTCGGCGTCTTGTCCGGGCGGCTCGATGCAGCGGGTCTTCCCCCCGTTGGCCGGTCGGCCCCGCGGACGACCGCAGTCGTGCCCCGCATCTCGGTCCCAGGCTGGTTCGTGTGTTCGGCGCCTTGTCCGGGTTGCGTCTCGGCTCCGTCTGTCGGGTTTGCCGCTGTTGGCAGCCCGCACGGTTCCCACTCTATCGGGGACGCCTCCGCCGGCGTGTGCTTGAGCGGTTCCGGGTGAACCTCGATCACGGTGGTCGTCTCGTTCGCCCACATCGCCTCGACGGTAGCATGCAGCACGCTCTCCGCATCCCGGTCCTGCGCGGTCAGGAACGCGTTGACGCCTTCCAGCTCAAGTCCCTCCTGGAGGTCTTCGGCGGTCCCGTACGTGATGGTCCGCTGTTCGGCCGCGGTCCGGACCTCGACCTGCACGCTCCCGCTGTGGGTGCGAATCGCGGCACTGGCGTACCGGCTGTCCAGAATCGCGTTGTGGGCGTAGACCGTCGGGTTTTCCCTGATGGCGATCAGCTCTTCCGGGGGTGTCGCTGATCTTCGGGGCGTCCTGTCTGTACTGGTCCTCGAGGTTCCGGTAGATCGACAGGATGGCGTTCAGCTTCTCGGCGGGTACGCCGTTGACGGCGATCTCCAGGGACCTGGGGTCGGCGAGTCGGCAGACGGCGATGTCGTACAGGTCCCGGACCGGGGCGGTCATGCCGCGTCCGCGGAGCTTGCCGCTCATGATCTGGGCGGTGCTCAGGATCGTCGTCGGCTCGCCGTCGAGAATCACCGTGCGTTCTCCCTGCCGGGGCGTCGGCTGGCCGAACGTGACGTCGATGTGGTTGTCCTTGTTCCTCTCGAACTCCAGCCGCTTGAACGTCGGGTGCTCGACCCGGCAGGCGCCGCAGGCCGCGGCGGCCCTGTCGAGTATCCGGTTGCCGTCCTCGGTGGTCCCGAGCCGCACGTAGGCGTCGACGTCCCCGGGTGCCGCGGTGTTTCCACAGGGCGCCCAGCACGTTCCCGCCTCCCAGTCGCTCGCCTTCCTGTCCCTTGGTGTGGGGTCGCACGTGTTCCCGGAACGCCGGCCGCATCCGCCGGAGGATCTCTCGCGGCTGGCCTCGGCTCCGGAGCACCGGGATACCGTCCGCCGGGGGGCCTCGCCTGGTCATGCGGTTGCGAACCGGTTGATTCGGCGTGCCCCTTCGCCGTGGATCAGGCCGACCCGGTGCAGCGCCGCGACCAGGGCTCTCCAGCTGTAGGCCCCCTCGAGGTGCGCGTAGAGCTGCTCGCTCATGTCGGCTTCGTGGTACCAGACGAGCAGGATCGCGGTCTCGGCGTTCGTGCCTTCGGGCTCGTGGACCGCCCGGTGGAAGTCGTCGGCGGTCGGGACGTCCCGCCACTCCGTGCAGCTCATCCGCAGCCGACTGGTGACCGTGCGGCTGTTCGGCCCCGTCTCGCCGCGGGCGACCGGGTGTCCGCACCGTTCCCGGTCGACGTCGGCCGGCAGCTTGTCGCTGAAGACCTCGGGCGGCCCCAGGGTGTCGGGATAGGCGTCCCGGTCTCGCAGGCGCAGCATCCGCCACTGTTCCCGCCACCGGGCGGCGGCGTCTCCGCTCCGCGGTTCGCCCGGTTCGCGGTACTCGCTGGCTCCGCTGAGCTGCACCGGCGTGATCCCCATCCCCACGGTATCACGGCTTGCCGTGCTTTTCTGCGTGTCGCGTTTCGGCGCGCCGGCCCGCTGCTTGTCCAGTATCCGCGAGTCGTTTAGCCGACTCAGCCATACGCACTGGCGGGGTGTCGGGTTCTTGGCGTCTCACTACTGTCCCACACACCTTCAAATAAAGGCGGCTTGAACCTTCCAAGTCTGGTAGAATGATTTAGCCACAAGTCATTCCAAAAGACAGGAGATCCAAGCCGTGGCCCATCATAACACAGTCTTCGCACAGCTCCTCAGGTTCCTTCCGAGACATGAATTCGACGCCGAGGCGCGCGAGCACCAGTGCGGTCAGGGGCTGCGCGTCATGAGCCGCTGGGCGCAGTTCGTGGCCCTTGGCTTGGCGCAGTTGACGGGCCGACAGAGTCTGCGGGACATCGTGAGCAACCTCGGCGCCCAGGGGCGCAAGCTCTATCATCTCGGCGTGGGGACCGTCAGTCGTTCGTCGCTGGCGCGGGTCAACACCGAGCCACTACTGTCCCACACACCTTCAAATAAAGGCGGCTTGGACCTTCCAAATCTGGTAGAATGATTTAGCCACAAGTCATTCCAAAGACAGGAGATCCAAGCCGTGGCCCATCATAACACAGTCTTCGCGCAACTCCTCAGGTTCCTCCCGAGACATGAATTCGACGCCGAGGCGCGCGAGCACCAGTGCGGTCAGGGGCTGCGCGTCATGAGCCGCTGGGCGCAGTTCGTGGCCCTTGGCTTGGCGCAGCTAACGGGCCGACAGAGCCTGCGGGACATCGTGAGCAACCTCGGCGCCCAGGGGCGCAAGCTCTACCATCTCGGCGTGGGAACCGTCAGTCGCTCGTCGTTGGCGCGCGTCAATACCGAGCCACTAGTGTCCCACATTTTTGGCGATTTTAGGCCCACGTCAGCGACAACTGGGGGTCGGGAGGGTCAGAACCCGGTGGCGACGGCGTCGTGAGAAGATCCAGAGCTGTTTTTTAAGTGGATCAAGCAGCATCTGAAGGTGAAGCGGTTCGTGGGCCGGTCGAAGAACGCAGTCTTGACCCAGCTATGGGTGGCGATGTGCATGTACCTGCTGTTGGCGTATCTCAAGTTCCTCATGCGAGTGAGTTGGAGCCTTTACAAGATGCTGCAGGTACTCCAGCTCAACCTGTTTGAACGCCGGCCACTCCAGGATCTTCTCACAACACCGTCGCCACCGGGTCTTGGCCCTCCCGACCCCCAGTTGTCGCTGACGTGGGCCTAAATCACCAAAAATGTGGGACACTAGTGTTGGCGTCTGAACCGTACCAGCTCGCTGCCGATCCCGGCGCGTGCGGAGAAACCGGGTGGTCCGCAGCCCCGCGACCTCGCCCGCGAGTCCGTCCCCGCCGTTGCGGGGACAAGACCGTGTCCTGGTGCGAATTGGATTGCTGACTGGTAGATCCCCGCTTCTGTGGTCCAGCGCCCTCCTCGCGGCGCCCTCGCCGCTCTCGCCGCCATGGGGAGCTTCCCCACGGACGACTAAGCGGAAGCCGGCCGATGCGCCCGGAGGAAGGACCGTATCTGGCGCACCGCCAGGGGAATCCGTTCCACGGGCTGCTTCCACGGGAACATGCTCAGCTCCGACTGCGGCGCCAGCATCGCCGCCTCGATGGCGACGTCGTACGGATGCGCCGGGATGTCGTCCGGCAGGATCAGGATCGGCGTCTGCAGCTCGCGCACGAAATCTCGCGTCGCGGTGAAGACGAAGTCCGCGTTGTCGAGGTACATCCTGGTCAGGAACCGGTCGATCATGTCCATCGTGATCTCGGGCCGACGCGCGACGAGATCCGGCCCCCAACTTCCCATGTTGTTGTCGTAGAACAGGGTGGGATGCTCCGCGCTCCACGCGCTCGGCTGCGCCAGCACGGCCGCGACGACGCGATCGGGGGCCCGCCGCAGCAGGTTCCAGATGAACGGGCCGCCGATGCAGAAGCCGAGGACCATGAACTTGTCGATGCCGAGGTGATCCATCACGCCGAGATGGTCGTCGGTATGGGCATCCCACGGCCGATCGATCTCGAGGGGACCGGAGGACTGGCCGCGGTTGGAGTTGCGCAGGTCGGCCGCGATGACGCGGTTCTCTCCCTTGAACTCCTCCAACGGGTTGAAGGGATGCGTGGCCAGACCGCCGATCGAGGAGTTCAGTCCCCCCCCGGCGATGACGAGCAGCGGGAAGCCGGAGCCGGCCTCCTCGTAGCGGATGCGAACGGGCCCCCTCTCGTAGAAGGACATGGCCGCGCCGTCCTGGCCGGCCTGCCCTGCGAGCCCCCGCGTGGCCGCGAGAACCGTCGCCGCCGCCCCCGTCTTGAGTATCGTGCGCCTGGTCGGATCCACCATCGTGTCCCCCTTCGTTGCGGCCCTCCTCGTTCACGAGGCGCCGAACCGGAATCTCCGCCTTCCGGCGGCTCACGCTATCACCCCGCGGTGGTCCTGGCAACCGCGAAGGAACCCGTGTGGCCGCGCGACAAGGGACTCCCCACCGTTCGACAAGTGGCTTCCCGAGTTGGCTTCGGTGGCCCCTCCACCGGGCTCGAGGACGCGCTCGAGCACCGACACGAGACTCGGAGGCACGATCACGAGCGGCCGCCGCTCGCACGGCCGGCGCTCGTCGCTGGCGGTCGATGACGGCAGGCGCTATCATGCGGCCGGAGGTGAGCATGCGTTTCCGACGCCAGGTGTTGACGGTCGTACTCGGAATCGGGCTGAGCGGGTTTCAGGGCGTCGGCGAGGCGCAGGAGTCCGCGTCGCCGGCCAGCGAGGGTTCGCGGGTCACCCGGCTCGACATCACCAGCCGCGGGCCGGCGTTCGGCGGCCGGTCGTTCGGCGCCGTCGGCCCGTACGAGATTCTCCTCGGCACGGCCACCGCCGTCGCCGATCCGGGCGCCCCCCGCGACGCCGGGATCGTGGATCTCGAGAACGCCCCGCGCAATGCGGACGGGCTGGTCGAGTACACCTTCGAGGTCGACATCCTCAAGCCGGTCGACATCACCCGGGGCAACGGCGTCCTCGTGTACGAGGTCAACAACCGCGGCCGCAACATCGTCTTCGGCTACTTCCACGAGGCGGGGCGGGGCTACGCGGCCGGGAACGCCGGCAGCGCGTTCCTCATGAACCAGGGCTACACGTACGTATCGAGCGGCTGGCTGCACGGCGCGCCGGGCGCCGGCGACCCGCGTCCGGTGCTGGCGACCCTGCCGCTCGCCACCGACGGCGGCCGGACCATCACCGGCACCTCGATGGAGGAATGGCAGGACCCGGACAGCGCCGCCTTCGGGCGCTTGACGTATCCCGCGGTGACGCTCGACGAGAGCGCCGCGACCCTAACGCATCGCCAGCTCCAGGACGATCCGCGCCAGGCGGTTCCGGCCGACGGGTGGCACTACGTCGACGACACGACGGTCGCGGTCACGCCCCCCGCGGGAACCGACGCGGGCACCATCTACGAGTTCGTGTACGAGGCCCGGGACCCGATCGTCCACGGCCTGGGCTTCGCGGCCATGCGCGATCTCGCGTCGTTCGCGCGCTACCGTCCCGCCGACGACCGGGGCACGCCCAACCCGCTCTTCGTGGACGGCATGCCGGTGCTCGACCACGCGGTGGCCGTCGGCTCCTCGCAGAGCGGCCGGATGATCAGGGACTTCATTTACAAGGGCTTCAACGAGGACCCGGCGGGGCGGCGCGTCTTCGACGGCGTGACGCCGTACGTCGCGGGCGCCCGCCTCACGTGGGTCAACGCCCGTTTCGCGCAGACGGGCCGCTACACGCGCCAGCACGAAGACCACAACTACCCGATGGACGAGTTCCCGTTCACGTTCGCGACGACGACCGATCCGCTGACGGGCCGGACCGACGGGTTGCTGGCCGCCTGCACCGCTTCGGACACCTGCCCCCACATCATCCAGGTGGACGCCGACTCCGAGTACTACGGCGCCCACGCTTCGCTCATCCTCACCGACACCAGCGGCCGCGCGCTCGAGCTGCCGCCGAACGTGCGCTACTGGGTGCTCGCGACCGCGCACCTGCAGGGCAGCGCCGGGTGCCGCGACCCCGGCAACCCGGTGCAGCCGTGGCCGTACTACCGGTCGGCGTTCGACGCCATGGTGCAGTGGGTGCGGGACGGCGTCGAGCCGCCGGCGACGCGCGCACCGTCGGTGGCCGACGGCACGGCGGTGACGGTCGAGAGGCAGGGCGAGCAGTATCCGACCATCCCGGACCGTCCCTACAACAGCGCGATCAGCACGCTCGGGGTGCGTGACTTCTCGGTCTGGCCGCCGAAGGAGAGCGACGAGCGGTACCCGTTGTTCGTCCCGAGCCTGGACGCCGACGGCAACGTCGCGGCGGGGGCGGGGGTCATCGTGCCGGAGGTCGCGGCCCCGCTCTCCACGATGGGCAAGGCGGTTCGCGCGGCGGGCTTCGCCGAAGGCGACCTGTGCGGCGTGAACGGCTCCACGATTCCGTTCCCGCGGACGACGGACGAGCGGACTGCGTCGGGCGATTCGCGGCTCTCCCTCGAAGAGCGCTATCCCGGCGGCGAGGCGGAGTACGTGAGGCGCTACGCAGAAGCGGCGGACGCGCTGGTCGCCGAGCGGTACCTGCTGCCCGCCGACGCCGAGGCGCTCAAGCGCTCGGCCGCCGCGGCGTGGCGGGCGGCCGTCGCGGCGCCCTGACGCGTGAGGATTCGCCGCGTCGATACGCTCGCTCCCTGGGGCCCGTGGTGAAGCCCCGCGTTGCATCGAGACCGGCGAGGCGCCTGCCTGACAAGGCGCGACGAGGGCGCATGTTGGGCATATGCAACCGAGGGAGCCTCTTGCGAAAAGGGTGTTCGGCCGAGTTTCTGCCTGGGGCGACGGGTGAGTGAGGGTCAGTGGACGGGACGCAGCGTTCGCAGGATGGCGGTGACCGCCACCGGCGCCGGGGAGCCGGAGACGCGGGGGTTCATGGAGCCTGTCTGCCTGTGATGAGGGCAAGCACCTGCGAAGAGACGCGGCGCATTTCCTTCACGAGCCGTTCCAGTTCACGATTGTTCTCGATCCACTCCCGGTAGATACCGAGTTCGTCTTCGGTGAGCTTCAAGCCGACGGTCTTTCCGTACGCTTTGCGTGTCCAGTAGTGGTAGGGGCCGTGACGCGCCTCCGGGTCGATGTGGCAGCGACAGGCGGGCCTCCCACACGTTATCCGGCGGGTGGAGACGGAGCCCTGGCCGATGAATCCGAGCGTTTGCAGTTCCGCCTTGAGTGCATCGTACTGCCGCTCGTACCGGCGCATCGCCGCGTCGTAGGCCATCGATTCGTTGCTTGACGTCCGCATTGGCTGTTACCATACAGTAATTGGAAGGGACGGTCAACCAGCAATGAATCGCCTGCGCGTCGCCTTCGCCCCCTACTGGCAGTCGATCCAGCATGCCCTGTTTCCGCAGTTGGAGTGCGTGTTGGGTCCGCTGACCGAGAAGCAACAGCAGTTGGTGCAGACCCTGGAGGTCATCCGTATCGAGCAGATGATTCCGCTGCGCGGCCGAGTGCCGGGACGTCCGCCCAAGGGCCGCGCGGCGATGGCGCGGGCCTTCGTGGCCAAGGCGGTCTACGACATGCCGACGACGCGCGTGCTGCTGGACCGCTTGGACACCGACGTGGTGCTGCGGCGCATCTGCGGCTGGGAGCGACGGAGTGAGGTGCCGAGCGAATCGGTCTTCTCGCGCGCCTTCGCCGAGTTCTCGGACACGCAGTTGCCCCAGCGCGTGCACGAAGCGTTGATCGGGAACACCCACCGAGACCGACTGGTGGGTCACCTCTCCCGCGACTCGACGGCCATCGAAGCTCGCGAGAAGCCGGCCGCGAAGGAAGAGACGCCCCCGCCGCCCAAGCGCAAGCGGGGACGGCCGAAGAAGGGTGAGGAACGCCCGAAGGTCCTCACCCGCCTCGAACGGCAGGCGGCCATGACCCTGCCGGCGATGCTCGACGACCTTCCAACCGACTGTGATGTGGGCACGAAGAAAAACAGCAAGGGCTACAAGGACACCTGGGTCGGCTACAAGCTGCACCTCGACGTGGCCGACGGCCAGATTCCCATCAGTTGCCTCCTGACGTCCGCCTCCCTGCACGACAGCCAAGCCGCCATTCCGCTGGCGACGGTGTCGGCCGAGCGGACGACCAATCTGTATGACCTGATGGACGCCGCCTACGACGCGGAGCCGATCCGGCAGCACAGCCGCTCACTCGGCCACGTCCCGTTGATTGACACCAACCCTCGCCGCGACAAAGCGCTGGCCGAGGAACTGCGAACCGAAGCCCGGCGCCTGAAGAATCTCGGCTTCCAGATGGCCGAGCAGGTGCGCTACAAGGAGCGTACGGCGGGTGAGCGCGTCAATGGCCGCCTCAAGGACGAGTTCGGCGGTCGCCATGTCCGGGTCCGTGGCGCCGCGAAGGTGATGTGCCACTGCATGTTCGGCGTGCTCGCGCTCACCGCCGACCAGCTCGTACGCCTGGTGTCATAGCCGGCGCACCGCCGGCAACGCTCGACGGTGCCCGCCGGGCGTCGTTCACCCACCGTGTCCCGGCGCTCGGTCGGGCACGTCGAGACCGCCCTATTCCACCTCTCGGCGAGCCGCCGGCTTCCCAGAGCCGAGACCCCGTCGCCGAGTCCAAGGCATGTGGGTGTTCGCCAGGAGTATTGACGTCTACGCCAAGCCGCAAGCCTCAGGAGTTTCGCAAGAGGCTCGAGGAGCAACGCAATCGGGCAGGATGCATCGCCGGTCGAATGCAGCGGGGTCCTTCACCACGGGCTCCTGGCCGGGACCGGACAAGACCGGTATGATGCGCTGGAAGGAGAACACTGCATGTCTGCATTCCGTTTCGGCCTGCTGCTCGTCGTCGGCGTGAGCCTGGCGGTCGCTGGGGCTCGGCCCGCGGCCAACTCGGAGGCGACGACCGGCGTCGCCCCCGAGTTCCAGTACATCGGCAAGCTGGCGTTCGGGCCCGAAGGCGTGCTCTTCGCGGCCGACGCCCAGGAGGTGTCCATCACCGCCCTGCATCTCGGCGAGGAGATGGCCAGCGGGACGCCGGGGACGCGGGACGTGCCCGCGATCGATCGGAAGGTCGCCGCGCTGCTCGGCATCGATGCCGGCAACCTGCTGATCACCGACATGGTGGTCGACCCGCGGACCCGCAACACCTGGCTCTCGGTGATGCGCGGGCTCGGCGACGGCGCGGTGCCGGTCCTCCTGCGCGTGGACGGCGCGGGCGAGATCGAGGTCGTCTCCCTCGACGAGGTCCGCTACACGCGCATCGGGGTGCCCAATCCCCCGCCGGCCGAGACGCCGCTGGTGCTCGCGGACGGCCGGGAGATCCCCCATCGCCAACTATCCCGACCAGGTCGACCGCGCGGGACTGATCGGCGTGCAGACCATCACCCACATGGCCTTCATCGACGGCAACCTCTTCGTCTCGGGGCTGTCGAACGAGGAGTTCGCGTCGAAGATGCGCGTCATCCCGTATCCGTTCCGGGTGGCGGACGCGGGGACCAGCGTCGAGATCTACCACGGTTCGCACGGGCAGCTCGAGACGTTCTCGCCGGTGTTCACCTTCGTCCCCTACGAGATCGACGGCGAGCCGTCGATCGTCGCCAGCTACCTGTGCACGCCGCTCGTCAAGTTCCCCATCGCGGCGCTTGAGCCGGGCAGCAAGATACAGGGGACGACGATCGCCGAGTTCGGAAACCGCAACCGGCCCATCGACATGATCGTCTACGAGAAGGACGGGCAGGACTACATCCTGCTGTCGAACAACCAGCGCGGCGTGATGAAGGTGCCGACGGAGCCGTTCGGCGCCGCGGACGCCATCGCCGACCCGATCCCCGATACGGCCGGCGTGCCGTTCGAGACCATCGCGTCGCTCGACGGCGTGCGGCAGCTCGATCGGCTGGACGCTTCCCGGGCGATGCTGCTCGTCGACGCCGCGGGCGGCGGGCTGAACCTCGAAGCGGTGGCGCTGCCGTAGCTGGCGCCTGCATCCGATGAGACAGGCGGCGAGGGCCGGCGCCGCGGTGGCGGCGGCCCTCGCGCTCGCGGCCGCGTGCTCGCAGACGGGCGGCCAGGCGCCGGAACCCGCCTCGGGCGCGCCGCGCATCCGATTGGCCGACTCGCCCGCGGGACCCCGGACCGTCGACGTCGCGGGGTTGGCGGCCGTGGACCTCGCGCACCTCGAACGCGCCGCCCTGTCGCGCGACGAGTGGCAGGCCATCCTGCGCGTCCACGTCGCGCAGGCCGATCCGGCCGGCGCGGAGTTGCCGCCGGTCCTCGGCGACTACGCCGTCCACGCCGGCGCGCTGCGCTTCACGCCCCGATTTCCGTTCGATGCGGGTCAACGCTACGAGGTGGTGTTCGATCCGTCGTCCCTCCCGTCCGCGCGCGGCGGTTCCGCCCCCGCCCCGCCGCGCGCCCTCCGCACGATGGTCGAAGTGCCGGCTCTCCGCCGCGAGCCGTCGACCCGCGTGGTCGCCGTCTATCCGACCGGTCCCGAGGTTCCGGAGAACCACCTCCGCCTGTACATCGTCTTCTCGGCGCCGATGGGGCTGCGCGCGGGCGGTGCGCACGTCCGGCTGCTCGACGAGCACGGCCAGCCGCTCGCCGACCCGTTTCTGCCGCTCGACGTCGACCTCTGGAACGCGGACCGCACGCGCTTCACCGTCCTCTACGACCCCGGGCGCGTCAAGCGCGGCATCCGGCCGAACGCCGAGCTGGGCCGCCCGCTGGAGGGGGGTCGCAGGTACACCCTCGTGATCGACGCGGACTGGCGGGACGCCGCCGGTCAGCCGCTGGCGGCGCCGTTCCGCCGCGAGTTCAGGGTGGGCCCCGCCCGGGAGCGCGCCCTCGATCCCGCCGACTGGCGACTCGACCTCCCGGCCGGCGGTACGCGCGACCCTCTGGCGGTGCGCTTTCCCGTGCCGCTCGACTACGGCCTGTTGCAGCGCGCGCTCGGGGTGGCGACCGGCGACGACCGGCCGCTGGCCGGCGAGATCCGGGTGGAGCAGGGTGAGACGCGCTGGACCTTCACGCCGCGCGCGCCGTGGCGGCCGGGTGAGTACCGACTCGTCGCGGCGGCGACCCTCGAGGACGTCGCCGGCAACCGCATCGGGCGCCCCTTCGAGGTCGCCGCGACCCAGGCCCGGGGCGCCGAGCGGACCCGCGGGGCCGTGGTGCCGTTCCGGATCACACCGTGACCGGCGCGCCGCCTTGCGGCAACGGGCGCACCGACCTCACCGCCGGGGCGCCGCGGGTGAGCCGCGGGGAGCGCGATGTCCGCGCCCGGACGCCCGGCCCTCTGCGACGCGGGCGCCCGCCAGCATGTTCCGCATGCCGTAGTTGCCCTCGTGACACGCGTACTCGAAGAGCGGCGCGGTCGCGCGCCTCATCGGGACCGCCGCCGTGAACGGCCGCGTGAAGGTCGCCGAGTCGTCGATGGTGAACTCGTAGAGGAGCGTGTCCGCGCCGACGAGCCGGAATCGCTCGGTCAGACGCCGCGTCCGGCCCGTGCCGATGGCGAGGCGCGTGAACGGGACGAAGCTCGCGGTCTTGTCGCTGAAGTTGGTGGTCTCGACCACCAGCGTGTCGCCCTCCCACCGGCCGCGCGAGCTCCCCATCCACTGGCGTATGCCGTCCGGCAGCGGGCCCCGCCCGTCGAGCGGCACGATGCGCGCCTCGTGCACCATCTCGGTGAAGACGACCACGTGGTCCGGCGTCTGGAAGAGCTGCACGTTCTGGTTGTAGCGGCCCCTGGGGGCGACCGGCACGATCGGCGGACCGGTGTTGAAGCCGAGCAGGCAACGCTCGGCGAGCCCGCGATCCTCGGGGCCGCTCATTCCGATGCCGCCCACCAGGAACCGCACGGGGCGGTCCGACCGCGCCGCGCCGCCGCCGACGGCCGCGCGCTGCTGGCGCGCCCCCGGGCGCGGCGACGGCAGCCGCCCGTCCGGGGGATCGACGATGAGCGAAGTGCGCCGGTCGTCGACCACGCGGGCCCCGCGGTCGTTCCAGAAATCGTTGTAGCTGACGAAGCCGGCGCCGGCCGGCAACGGCTCCGTCCGGATCGCGGCCGCCCGGTCCGCCTCGACGGCGCGCCGCGCCTCGGCGGTCTCGATCGCCGCCGCTTCCTCCCGCGTCAGCCGCGCCTGGCCGGCGCGCTCCTCGGGCCGCTCGAGCGGGGTCAGCGTGCGAAAGTCCCAGACGCCCCGCAGATCCGGCCGGCCGTCCTCGAGGCGCGGCAACCCGGCCCCGGTCTGGGCCGCCGCGGGCGCCGTCACGCCCGCGGCGGTCACGAGCAGAACCAGAACCACGGCGCGCGCCCCGTCACCCATCGCATGCTCCTCGCGAATACTCGCACGTTTCACGAGCCTGCCGCCCTTCGCCGGCGGCAGCCCCGCCAGCGCTCCGGGAGCCCTGCCGCGAGTCGCAGGCGGACGAACGTATACGGTAGGGACAGTGACGAGAATTACCTTGCCACGTGCCAAGCGCAGGAGCCCGCGAAAACGGGCTGCATCCGCGTGTAGTTGGCAACTTTATAGTAGAGTCGACGACTGGCGCGGTGGCGGTAGGCGGTGGGGGTAGCTGTTCCCGGCGGCTTTCGCCCGTCGCCGGTGCCTCACTCCCCGCCGTGACTCCGTTTCCAGTCGCCGCTCATCGAACCGGACGTGCGGATTTCCCGCATCCGGCTCTCGGACGAGATTCATGCCTTCGCCCACGGAAAGCTTGTCGTGCGCGGTGCAAGGCGCGTGAGCCCGTACTCGTGCCAGAGCCGCTCGGCCGGGAAGCGCATCTCTTTCCCGGTCCGCACCTTGTGCTTGCGACAGAGCCACTGGCGCAGCCGTCGCGTTGCGTGCCGGTCGACCGCTGCGTAGGCCGGGCTGACCTGCCCCAAGGTGAAGTAGTTCGCCCAGCCGGTCATCAACCGGTTCAGGCGCGCCACCGCGACCTCCGGCGACAGGAGCCCGCTACGCCGCGTCGTCAGCTCGCTCAGGCGTCGGCAGATGCTCTGGACGCTCGCCGGGCTTGGACGGGTGCCGATGTAAGCTGCTCCCGTGTCCCGCCGATAATTGCGCCCAATCCGGTAGCCGAGGAACGTTAGCGGTTCCTCTGGCACTCGGCAGCAACGGGTCTTCTCGGCGTTCATCGGCAGCTTCAGACGCTTCAGCAGCCCGGACACCGCCGCCAGCATCTCCGCTGCCGGCGCGCGGCCGAGAACCGCGAAGTCGTCTGCGTAGTTGACGATTTCCGCCTTGAAGCGCCGGGCGTAGCCCAGCACCTTCCAGCCCAGGATGAAGCGACGCATGTAGATGTTGCTGAACAGCGGCGATATCGGAGCCCCTTGCGGGGTTCCCTTCCGCTCCCGACGCGCCCGGTTCGTCCGGCGGCGACCGCCTCGACCGTCGTCCTCCTCCACCGCCATCTCCAGCCACGCCTTTGACCCAGCCCAGCAGCCGCCCGTCGCTCACGCGACGCGCGACGGAGCGGAGCAGTTCGGCGTGCGGGATTTGGCCGAAGTAGTCCGACAAATCGCCGTCCACCACCTCGCGCTGGCCCGTCGTCAGCAACCGGTGCACGCGTCTGACCGCGTCATGCGCGTCCCGGCCCGGCCGATAGGCGTATTGCTCCGGTTGCAGGTCGGCCTCGAAGATCGGCGACAACACCAGCATCGCCGCCGTCTGCGCCACCCGGTCCCGGAGACACGGAATGCCCAACGGCCGAAACTTCCCACGCTGCTCTTCGGGATGAGGACCTGCCGCACCGCTTGCGGCCGGTAGGTCCCCGCCTTCAGGTCCCGCGCCAGTGCTCCCAGCCACCGTTCCACCCCGAACGTCTCGATGTCCGCGACCGTCTCGCCGTCTACCCCGGCCGTGCCGCCGTTGCGACGAACGGCCTGCCAGGCGACCACGAGCACGTCGTCGCGCCACACCTTGTCGCTCAGCGAGTAGAACCGGAAGCCCGGAGCTTCCTTCGCTTTCGCATGTAGCGCCGTCTGGAGTCGCTGAACTCGTTCTGAGGCTGTTAGGCTCGCGCCAGTCCCCATGTCCCGTCCTCCGTGATGCGCTGCTCTCGAACCAAGGCCCCTTCCCTCCACCGGAGTTGCCCGGCTTCCCCGGTACTGCGGGCCTCTCCGCCACCCTGGCCGGCCCGACCTGACCCTCGCGGGTTGTCGGTTGGCGCGTGCCGCGTCGCCGGCAGGGCTTCCCGTGTTGCGTCCATTCCCCTCTTCCACACGTGCCGTCGCCATTACCCCGGCGGAACCGGTCGGTGCTCGCGTCGCTCGCTTCCCGACCGCTGGCAGCCTTCCCCGTGATCGAGGCGGGTCGGCTTCCGCATTAGACGTTTCGAGGCCTGCGCGGCGTTCACGTCGTTACGGCCCGCGTGCTCGCTGAACCGCCCGAGGCGGCCTTTGTCGTCGGAGTGCTTCAGCCGATGTCGTTGCCTCCATCGTCCGCCCCGACTGCTACCGGCTGGAGCGACAGTTGCCGGGCGGGATTCGCACCCGCTGAGAAATGGCGCCTTTCACGGCGCACTCGATCACTGTCCTTAGGGTTCATCGCCGCCTCGTGTCGTCCGTCATGCGTCCATCCTCGCCGGACGGCCGCTGCTCGGAGCGGGCGTCGGGATCGCCGCGATCCGTCGGCCGACCGTGGTCAGTCTACCTCGGTGGACGCCCGAAGTCTGCGCCGGACGCCAGCGTCCGCGAAGCCGCCCAAGCGGACCGCTTGCCGTCTGCCGCGGTGCAGGCAGCCTGCCTCGGGATCGCGGCGGCGAGGACAAACTCCATTCCGCCTCAACGCTTGGCCGGGCAGCGCGCCATGACGACGGGAGGTACCGGTGATGGCTCAACTCCTGACGGTCAAGCAAGTTTGCCGGTCAGCCAGGCGTCTCGCGGTCGACCCTGTACAAGATGCTGGACGGCCGGCTGTTCCCGGCCGCACCGATCCGGCTTCCCAGCGGCGACCCTCGTTGGCCGCAGGGGCCGTCGATGAATGGGTCGCGGCTCGGCAGGCCGCGCCTGCCCGACCTGCGCTACACCGTGGCCAGCCAAACCGTCATGTCCGGCGACAACCTGCCCCAGGTCGGCAGGCTCCTCGGCCACCGGCGCCATCGCACGACGGCGGGCTGCGCCCACCTCGCCGATGGCCACCTCGTCGGCGGTCGCCGAGCGCATCGGCCGCCTCATCGCCGAGACAATGGCCGGACAGGTCGAACCGGCCTGAAGCGACACCGCCCCGCCGCGCGCCACCCGGCACCGGGAATCGTGCCCACCGACGACCGACGCCGACAAGGGAGGCCACCACGAGCTTCTTTCCCTCCTGATCTTGACAAGGCGACCGCTTTCCGCTTAGTCTCTCAATCGCCGGACGCGGCAAAGAACGGGAAGAACCGAAAGGAGCGGCAAGTCATGAATTGGACCTTCCGGAATCGCATCTCTACCGCAAATCGCTTCGCGGCTATTGAAATGGCTGCGTGAAACGGTTGTTATAGCCGGCCCCGAGCCCACGATCTCGTCGATTTCACGAAAGAGAGGACACCCATCATGAAGAGTCAACCACATCCTGTTCTGACCGCGGCCTTCGGCCTCGCCCTTGCCGCCATTGCGACGTCAGTTGCAGCGGAACCGATCTCCGAACAGACTGTCGTTGATGCCCAGAAAACCTGGGGCGAGGGCATTGTCGCAATTGCCAAAGTTCATGCCGATGGCGGCGACTACACCGCCCGTGCGACGGAACACATCAATGACCTTTATGCATATGGCGAGACCAACGTCATGTTCAAGCCGACCATGGCAGCGGAAGATCAGTTCCGTGAAACATTTGACGAAGCTCTGAGCTATTTCATCGGGCAAGACGGAACGGAGGACAAAGGGTTCGCAATCTCGGGCTGGACCAATGTTCGGTGGGAGAGCAACGGCATCTACACCAACGACACCTCCGCAATGGCCATGGGTAACTACTACTTCACAGGCCCGGACGGTAACGAGACAAAGGTTGAGTACACCTTTGGCTACGTCCTTGTTGACGGTGATTTGAAGATCAATCTTCATCATTCATCGCTGCCCTTCAGCCCCGAATAATCGCAGAGCCCGGCCTTCGGGCCGGACCCTTGCAAGTACGGCCCGGTTTTCGCCACCGCGTGTGGTGAACCGGGCCGTTTTTGTGCCTGAGATAGAGCACGGCGCAGGCGCGTGGGCCCATAACAAGGGCATCTGTTCGGGGGCCGGGCGGCACCGGGCTGGCGCGCACGAACCCGCAGGGGTGCGGCTCTTTTTCGTCGACGGTCGAGAGATGTTCATGGGGTTCTGCGGGCGGCATGACAGAGACCTACTTGACCCGTCGAAGGTGGGGTGAGGACGACGGTGGCGGCGGCTCGGTGACCGGCGGTGGTTCCCCGCCAGCATAGTGATGGGCGTGGTTCCGCTCGTACTCGCGCTTTTCGTGAAAGTCCCAGTAGGCGTCGAAGTCGCCGCTGGCCCGCAGCGCCCGCAGCTTCAGCACCGCCTCGGCGCCGACCAAGCGCCAGCGCGCGCCCGTCAACTCCATGCGGTCGCGGACCAGATGCCGGCACGCCCCTTCGATGACGCCGGTGGCGATGGGATAGCCCGCCGCGAGGTAGCGGTCGTACCGCAGATACGGCGCATACTTATGCAGGTAATCGGCGCACGTATCGACCGGCTTGCGGATGTCCGGCGGGAAGCCGGCGACGGTCGCCGCACGCCGCATCGAAGACGCCACCCGCTTGGCCTTGCCCTCGAGAATGTCCCGCACGCGCGTCCACGCCCAGCACGCCAGCTCGGGGCTTCCCTCGCGGTGGAACACGCGCGCCGCCTTCCAGACGTACTCGACGACATGGATGATGTCGAGGACCACCGTCACCTCCACGCCGTACGCGTCGGCGGCCGCCTCCACCAGGTCGAGCTGCCTCTCGGCACCGTCGACGAGCACGACCCAGCTCTTGGCGCACTCCGGGTCGTGCCGGCCCGCTTCCGGCATCGCCTCGGCGATGACCTCCTCCATGTCCCGTTCGAGGCTCGCCCAGACCCGCTTCGCCACCGGGCGGGGCCGCCCCGCCGGGGGCTTGGCCCGGGGCTTGGCCTTCTTGCCCGTCTTGTCCCCCGGCTGCCGGGGCATCAAGCTCGTCAGGAAGTCCTCCGGGCTGCGCACGAACGGCGCGACCGTGTAGACCGCAGCCACCGTCGCCATGCGCTTCGAGTGCTTCTTCTCGCCCCTATGCGGAGCTCCGCATAGGGGCGACTATGCGGAGTCCCGGACTATGCGGAGTTGGCTCGGCGGCCCGCGTTGACTCGGGGGATTTGCCTGGAGCGGTACTCCGCATAGTCAGAGGCCTTCCAGAAAGTTGAGGAGCCGGTCGGTGGCGGTGAACCGGAGTGGCTGAGGTGCGGGATCGTCGACGCGCCGGAGTGCCGCCTCCTTCATGGCGAGGTCGGCTTCGACGTACTGGTGGGTGGTGACGGTGTCCTCGTGGCCGAGCCAGAGGGCGATGACGGTGATGTCGACTCCGGACTGGAGCAGATGCATCGCGGTCGTGTGGCGCAGCGTGTGGGGCGAGATCCGCCGCGTCGCCAGCGATGGGTGACGCTCGGCGGCCTTTCGACAGGCGACCCGCAGCTGATGCTCGACCCCGGAGCGCGACAGGGGCTTGCCCGCGCGGTTGGGAAACACGGGAGCGTCGGGGTTTCCATCGATTCGGGAGAGCCATCTCCGCAGTTGCGCTGCGGTGCTCTTCCAGAGCGGGACTACCCGCTCCTTGCGTCCCTTGCCGTGCAGAAGCAGCGAGGACGCTCGGTCGAAAAGCACGTCGGCGACGTGCAGACGGGTGATCTCGGAGACGCGGGCGCCGGTGTTGTAGAGCACGGCGAAGAGGACGGCGTCGCGCTGCCCGCTCCAGGTGGACCGGTCGGGCGCGTCGATGATCGCCGTGATCTCTTCGCGGGACAGGTAGCCGAGGACGGGCCGGTCGAAGCGCTTGACGGGAATCGCGAGGACGCGTTGCGCGACGGGCAGCAGGGATGGCTCGCGTAGCGAGGCGTAGCGCATGAAGGACCGGATGGCGGTGAGCCGGAGGTTGCGGGTGCGCGCAGAGTTGCCGCGTTCGGTCTCGAGATGGTCGAGGAACCCGAGGACCATGGGTGCATCGAGATCCGAGAGGGTCAGCGCCGAGGGGGTGCGTCCGGTGCGCTCTGCAGCGTACCCGAGGAACTACGTGAAGGTGTCGCGGTAGCTGGCGATCGTGTGCGCGCTGGCGCCCCGTTGTGCGATGAGACGCCGGTGAAAGAACTCTTGCAGGAGTGCGGGAAACGCCCGCTCGACGGCGGTCATGACGGGCGCTCCGACGCTCGGTGGGTGAAGCGTTCGAAACGCTGTCCGGTGCTGGCGAGCAACTCGGGGACAGCGGTGCAGTACCAGTAGGTGTGGGCGACCTTGGTGTGGCCGAGGTAGGTTGCGAGAGCCAGGATTTTGCGATCTACATCGGCGCCTTCCTGGTACCAGCGCAGCAGCCGGCGGACGACGAAGGTGTGGCGTAGGTCGTGGATGCGCGGTTGGCGCGTACGCGCTTGCGCGGTCCAGTCGAGACGCCGCCTGAGCCGGCGGAACGTCGTCTCCACCCCGGTGAGAGTGAGCCCGGGCGACTGCTCGGTGCGGAAGAAGTACTCGGACCGGCGTGCAGCAAGACACGCGTCACGGCGGTCGGCGTAGCGACGCAGTGCTCGGGTCGCCGTCGGATGGAGCGGGACGAGTCGGGACTTGCGGAACTTGGTCTCGCGGATGGTCAGGATGCCGTTGACGAGGTCGGCGTCGTCGGCCGTGAGACAGCGGGCCTCGGACAGCCGCAGGCCGGTCGACGCCAGGAGGGCGAAGAACGCGACATAGGTGGCGGGTCGCAACCCGCCTCGGGGCCGCAAGCAGCGTGCCTGCTGCAGGAGCGCGGCGATCTCCGCCTCGGTGTAGATGTGGGGCGTCGAGCGGCGCCTGGAGTCGCGTCCCAGGAGCCCGACCGGCGGCACTTCGGTGGCCGGATCGACGAGTGCGCGGTACCGGGCGAACTGCCGCACGATCGTCAGTCGGCGTGCAACCTGCGCCGGATTGGTGGAGCGTGAGGATAGTGCCCACTGGACCGCGAGCTCGATGGTCAAGGGCCCGCTGTGTCCGCTCCGCTCTGCATGGCGGGCGAAGTTCCGCAGGTACCCCTCCTGCGTTTCGAGGCCGAAACCCAGTCCGCGACGCGCGTTGAGGTACTCGTCGACCAGATGATGGAAGCTTGGAGGCGTCATCGGAGCACCTCCGGCCAGGGAAGCGCGACCTCACGCAACCGCGGCAGGTCGAGCTTGGCGTAGATCGTCGTGGTGTCGAGGCTGCGATGGCCGAGTACGTCAGCGACCTCCTTGAGGCTGGCTCCCGCTCGCACCATGCGGCTGGCGACGGTGTGCCGGAAGACGTTGGCGCCGGCGTGCGGCGCGTCGACTGCCGCGCGGCGAACCGCGCGTGCCACGACACGTGAGACGGCAGGGCTCGAGAGCGGCTTGCCGCGACGATCTCCCAGGTGCACGACGAACACCCGGCGTTCGTCGGTCGCCGGACGCTCCCGGCTCAGATAGGCGACCAGCGCCTGCCCCACCACGCGGGGCAGCGGCAGCACAGCGCCTCGACGGTTCTTTCGAGCGCGTATCTGCAGGGTACCGCCGCGCCAGTCGATGTCGTCCAGACACAGGTTGGCCACCTCGCCGGGCCGCAGCCCCAGGGTTGCCAAGCACTGCACGATTGCCTGGTCGCGTTGTCCGCACGGGGTGGAGGGGTCGACCGACGCGAGCACTTGCTCGACCTGTTGCTCGGTCAGGGAACGAGGCAGCGTCGCAAGCCGCCAATGGGCAACGGTCGGGAGAGCCGTTTCGAGTGCGTCGCCGCAGAATCCCTCAACGCGCAGGAACCGGAAGAACGACCGCAACGATGACCGCACGGTCCGCATCGACGCAGGGGAGAATCGGTGACGCAGCGACGTGATGAACGCCACCACGGCGGCCGGCGTCAGGCGGCTGGGGTCGATCGGGTCCGTGCCAAGAGCGGCCCGGACGAGCTTCCGGGCGAACCAGGCACGGTAGCGCAACGTGTGAGGGCGCAAGCCGCGCGTACGTCGTTGGTGGTGGGTGTACTCGTCGACGAGGCGGTCGACGGTCCACGAGCCGTGAACGGTCATGGAATGCTCCTTTCCGGCCAATCAGGCCGGACAGAGCATCCCAAACTATGCGGAGTATCGCGAACCGGTCAGCTCACGTAACCCTCTTTCTGACAGAACCTCTTGCGAAACTTCTGAGGCTTGCGGCTTGGCGTAGACCTCAATACTCCTGGGCGAACACGGACATGCCCTGGGACCGGCGACCGGATCTCGGCTGCTGGGGAAGCCGGCGGCTCGCCGGGAGGTAGAAATGAGGCGGTCTCAACGTGTTCCCGACCGAGCGCCGGGACACGGGTGGGTGAACGACGCCCGGCGGGTACCGTGGAGCGTTGCCGGCGGTGCGCCGGCTATGACACCAGGCGTACGAGCTGGTCGGCAGTGAGCGCGAGCACGCCGAACATGCAGTGGCACATCACCTTCGCGGCGCCGCGGACCCGGACGTGGCGACCACCGAACTCGTCCTTGAGGCGACCATTGACCCGCTCACCCGCGGTACGCTCGTTGTAGCGAACCTGCTCGGCCATCTGGAAGCCGAGATTCTTCCGGCGCCGGGCTTCGGTTCGCAGTTCCTCCGCCAGGACCTTGTCACGGCGGGGGTTGGTGTCAATCAACGGGACGTGGCCGAGTGAGCGGCTGTGCTGCCGGATCGGCTCCGCATCGTAGGCTGCGTCCATCAGGTCATACAGATTGGTCGTCCGCTCGGCCGACAACGTCGCCAGCGGAATGGCGGCTTGGCTGTCGTGCAGCGAGGCGGACGTCAGGAGGCAACTGATGGGAATCTGGCCGTCGGCCACATCGAGGTGCAGCTTGTAGCCGACCCAGGTGTCCTTGTAGCCCTTGCTGTCTTTCTTCGTGCCCACATCACAGTCGGTCGGCAGGTCATCAAGCATCGCCGGCAGGGTCATGGTCGCCTGCCGTTCGAGGCGCGTGAGGACCTTCGGGCGTTCCTCACCCTTCTTCGGCCTTCCCCGCTTGCGCTTGGGCGGCGCGGGCGTCTCTTCCTTCGCGGCCGGCTTCTCGCGAGCTTCGATGGCCGTCGAGTCGCGGGAGAGGTGACCCACGAGTCGGTCTCGGTGGGCGTTCCCGATCAACGCTTCGTGCACGCGCTGGGGCAACTGCATTCCCGAGAACTCGGCGAAGGCGCGCGAGAAGACCGATTCGCTCGGCACCTCACTCCGTCGCTCCCAGCCGCAAATGCGCCGCAGCACCACGTCGGTGTCCAAGCGGTCCAGCAGCACGCGCGTCGTCGGCATGTCGTAGACCGCCTTGGCCACGAAGGCCCGCGCCATCGCCGCGCGGTCCTTGGGCGGGCGCCCCGGCATCCGGAAGCGCGGGGACATCAGGTGCTCGATACGGATGACCTCCAGCGTCTGCACCAACTGCTGCTGCTTCCCGGTCAGTGGACCCAGTACGTGTTCCAAGTGGGGGAACAGCGCACGCTGGATCGACTGCCAGTAGGGGGCGAAGGTGCGCAGGGAATTCATCACTTGTGGACCGCTCCTTGTTGACTACGGTATAATAGCCGATAGACGAGGGATGGCAAACCGAAAATCGATGGCCTCCAGTGCAGCGATGCGCCGCTACGAGGAGCAATACGACGCGCTCAAGGCACAACTGCAAACGGTCGGGTTCATCGGCCAGGACAGCATTCTGACACGTCACCTGACGTGTGGCAGGCCCGGCTGTCGCTGCCACGACGACCCGAACGCCCGTCACGGCCCCTACCACTACTGGACGCGCAAGGTCCGCGGAAAGACCGTCGGCTTGAACCTCACCGAAGACGAACTCGTTCTTTACCGGGAGTGGATCGAGAACAACCGTGAGCTGGAACGGCTCGTCAAGGAAATGCGCCACGTCTCGTCGCGCGTGCTTGCCCTCATAACCGGCAGGAAGGCCCCATGAATCCTCGCGACTCCGGCTCCCCGGCGGTGACGGCCACTACCATCCTGCGAACGCCGTCTCCCGCCCGTTGACCGTCCCTCGACTGCCGCCTTCGGGTGAAGAAAACCCCGCTGAGCACGGATTCTGCAAGAGGCTCTGGGGGTGTGACACCAGGTGTGACGCCCCCTGTGATCCGTCACGCTTGATGCAGTTACACCGGAATGCGACCCCATCGTCTTCGGCCCAGGTGTGATCGGAGTAGTACTCCTGATGTGATCAGGTGCCGGATCTGATCACAACTCCGACCGCTGTCCTGCTCGAAGCCGCCCGTCCATTTCCTCCGAGCCGATCTGCCGTGATTCGAGTTCCGCGACCGAATCACGGCACGACGAGGCACGATGAGACGTGGGGCGGCGGGAACGAGGCTGTTGGCGGAGGGAGTGCTTCCTGGATCCCCTCACCGACATGGCGCGAACGCTCGACGGCGGCGGCAGCGTGATGCTGTTTTCCGAGCATCCGCGCCAAGCGCCTGCGCGACATGGCGCTGTCGGGACCGGTGGGGAATCTGAAGCTCGCTCCTGTGCCCCCACCGCTCCCGCTCCACCTTCCGGAGGAGCGCGGGGCTCGTGCTGTTCTTCCTCCCGCTGGTGTGGACGGGCTGCGGGGATGCACGGACGCCCGCACAGCCGACGGCGGAAGCCGTGCCCGCCGCGGGTGCGGCGCAGAGCGCTTCCCGCGCAGGCGCCGTGGTCGTCGCCGGCACCGGCGCGACGTTGGGAAACGACGGCTACGCCTGAACACCGCCTCGGTGGCCGGCGGCACGCTCACGGTCTCGGTTTCGTACGGAGGCGGCTGCGCGACGCACGCTTTCACGCTGGTCATCTCGGCGTCGTTCATCGAGTCGTCGCCGGTGCAGCTCCCGGTCGTGCTCACGCACGAGGCGAACGACGACCCGTGCGAGGCTCGGCTGACGCAGTCGTATGCCTTCGACCTCTCGATCATCAAGACGCGATGCCGGGAGGCCTACGGGCCGGGCGCGGGGAGGGTCGTGCTCCGACTCGACGGTGCTGACGGCCGTCTGGTCTACGAGTTCACCGCGTAGGCGCTCGCGGCAACGGCGGCATGGCTCCACGCCGTCGGACGGGGGAACGCCGGCCGGGCGCGACCGGCGGCTGGGGTTCGAGAGGGGGCGGCGTAGCGTCCGCTCTCGCCATCTCAGTGCTCAACATGGACAAGCTGCTCACCGCACCCACAACGGCCGTGACGCCGGACACGACATTCTCCCGGCGTTGCCCGCCCAAGCGTGTCGTACAGTACGATCGACGAGGTTCTCTTGCGACGGGACTCTCCGGGAGAGAGCGGAGTGGCCGGTGCCCAAGACCCAGGCGGAGTCGAACGTGCTGCCCGTGCCGGGGGTCGTCCTGCTGCTCATCCCCGGGTACTTGACGGCGAGGTGGATCCCGAATCTTCGACGGCGCGGGCAGCAACGAAGCCCGCGGGGCCGAGTTCAGCTCGATTCTGCCGCACGTGCTGCGAGACCCGTTGGCGAGCACGGCGCTCGCGCTGGCGTGCGCTCCGGCCGGACGGCTGTCGGGGCGGTCTGCGTGGGGCGGTCCACCGGGTTGCGGCGGCTCCTCGGCGTAGCCGTGCTCGGGGTCGGCGGGTTGCTGTCCGGGTGGTTGGTCTGGACGCTGCTGTAGGGCGAGACATCGCACCGGACGCCCGTCCAGCCGCTCAGGCCGCCCGTTCACTCCGAAGAGCCATCGAACGGCTCCGGTTCGGGTGGGCGCGTGCACGGAGGTCAACGATGAACAGACAACGGGTGCTCGCGGTGGTCGCGGCGGTTCTGACGGTATGCGCCACCGAAGCCGCCGCTCAGACTGGACCCTACATCCAGATAAGCGTGGGGACGGCCCTCGCCCCGCCACTCGCCGTCCACGGGTCGGACGACGACTGGAGCACCAAGTGCGACCTGATCATCAACCCGCACGCGGTGGAGGTCGCCGGCGGCGAGTGCGACACGGCGCCGCCGCGCTCTTCCTGGACGAACGCGTTCGGCGGCGGCGGCGGGGTCGGAACCGGCATCGCGCTGGGGTACGACTGGGGGGCGATCCGATTCGAAGGCGAGTACTTCCATCGGGTCACGGTCTATGGCGATCAGGCGGACATGGACATCTTCGACGACGTGACGCTGGACAAGCGGGAGCAGGAGATCGAGCTGGCGTACGGCCGCGTCGGCGACCTTCAGTCGCACGGCGTGTTCGTGAACGTGTACTACGATTTCGGGCCGGCGTCTTCATCCTGGATCCCGTACGTCGGCGCCGGAGTCGGAGTGGAGCGTGCCGCGCTCGACTACGGCACGGTCTGGAAGCGCAATGACGACCCGGAGCGGATCGCGACGTTCGTAGATCCGCTGCTGCGCGCGAAGCTCGCCGGCACGACGACGATCGGTCAGGCCCGGCTGACCGATGTCATGGCCGGCTACCAGTTGCTCGCTGGACTGGACTACCGGCTGCGTGACCCGATTACGGTGGGCGTGAAGCTCCGCTGGGCTGCCTTCGGCGAGTTCGGGAGCGAGCCGGTGCCCTGGGATCAACTCCGCAGCCACGAGTCCAGCGTCGGCCGCGGCGACGCGGTTCTCTATCAGGTCACGACGGACGACAGCAGGTTCTGGGGTGTCAGTCTCGAACTGAAGTACCGGTTCTGACCGCGCGGGCGCGGCGACCGCGTCTGCGCCGCTCGGGTACTTCCTGCGGGCCGCCTCTTGGTCGTGAGTGTCGGTCTCTCGCGCGTGGCGACCAGTCGCGGCGGTGGCCGTGGTGGTCCGGTTGCAGTAGCTCGTTCCGGTCGTTGTGACGGCCGGAAGCTGTGCTTCCGGCAACAACCAGCTCTCCCATCCCGGCGGGTGGCGGGTCACCCGTGAGGGCCGTAACGCAGTGAAGGAGACGCGCTTGCGCGGCTTGACGCGCCACCCGGCGGGATGGTCCCGCCGGGGTGGCAGGGCCAGCTCCGCGGCACGGGCCGAACCGCCCGTGCAATCCGGCCACGGTTGTGATCTGCGGCGAGCGGCGCACGGCTGACACTGGCGACTGACGTCGCGTTGCGCCAGCGGCGGCATGGACGGCGAATGGTTGACGGGCCGGGCCGCCGGTTGACCGCGGTCACGGTCGCAGTGTTCGCCTTCGTGCTCCTCGCGGCCGGTTCGGTCGCCGGGCAGAACTATTTCCCCGGATTCGAGGTCGCGGCGCAGGCCGATGTCGTCCCCACGTGACGGGCAACATCCTCGCCCGCCTGGACGACGATCGGTGCGCGTTCGGCGCGGAGATCCTCACGGCGGAGGCCGAGAGCGCCCTGCGCCGGCATGGGTTCAACATCGTCGTCCTCCGTGTTCGGCCGCCCGTCGTGATCGACGGTGTGACTCTCGACGTGTCGGCGTTCGTCCTTCCCGTTCTGGAAGCGGACGCCTGCGCGGTCGCCACGCGGGTCCAGCTCGTGGTCGGTGGCGACGGCGTCTTGCTCGCCGCGGAGCACTTCAACTGACGTGGACGACGACGAGCCTGCTGCGCCGGGTGTCGGCGTCGGTGGGTCGGGAGGTCGGCACGATCGCCCGCGAGATGAGGAGGGCGGCGGATGGTGGACGCTGACCGGGGCGGTCCCGCGTTTCTGTCCTGCTCGCGAGCCGCCACTACCACGACAGCCGCAGCACTGGAGATCCGGCCTGCACTGCCAGCCGGACTGCCAGCCATTTCTGATGGAGAGAGCCCATTTCTGACGGTTTCTGCCGTGTGTTCTGCTCATCGGTTCACCCAATGAATACGGGATCTATTGGGGTTTCTGCGGATCTGTATACGGACTCCCAGTCCTTGCCGCCGTTGTAGGTCGGGCACGCGAGCACCTGCTGTCCGCGGCCGGTGAAGACGAGCTCGGCGCTCTCGGTCACCGCGCCGCTGGCGCCGTCGATGTCGGCGATGACGTTCTGCGTGATGGTCGGCGTGGCCCAGAGGAACTCGCCCGTGGCCCGGTCGAGGGTGTAGACGACGCCGGTCTTGCCGGGGATGCCCGTCACCACCCGCCGAAACTCGCCCGGCTCGATGCGCGGGTTGATCCAGCTCACCGCGGACGGGTCGGGCGCCACCGCACGTCAAGGCCGAGATGGCGTACGCGCTCGGCTCCAAGAGCTACAGCAACCGCTTGATTCCCGTGGCGGTCGGTGGCCGCGAGCAGCTTCCCACGGGCGAGAATCCCTGGATAGTCCGAAAGCTGCCCTGGGTGGATCTGCCGAACCCGGAAACCGGCGATCCCGAAGTCAAGCCCATCGCCGATGCGCTCCTCGGCCGGACCTGAGCCTGCGCAGGTAATCCGCACGCGTGCCGACCAAAGTCTTCGTTTCGCATTCGCACAAGGACCAAGCGTTCGTCGGTTGGCTGGTGGATGTCCTGCGCCTCTGACCGAGATTCCCGAAGCGCTGCTCGCGATGTTGCGGGCCATTGACGACGACGTCAAGGGCTGGGTGCCGATCGCCGACCGGCGCATCCAGTCGCCGGTCGAGTTCGAATGGATCGGACTGGGTCATGCGCTGGAAGACCCCGGAGTGAAGACCGGGGCGCGAACGCGACCAGCGTTGACGCCTTCATGATCGCCCAGACACCAGCCGGACGGCGGGCCAATCTGATGGAAGTACGTCGAGCAGTGTTCGCGCAAGAATTTGGGAGAAGGGAGCAAGGGTATGACGAGGCGGCGGAGGTACGCGCCCCTGTACGACGAATCACCGAGCTTCAACGGACGGGCCCCACTGGACGCTTGGTTCTTCGACCCCTTCTACCAGATCCTGCTGCCCCGGTCGATCACACCGACGCCCAACGAGTCTGGCGAGCGGAGGTTCGTGCGTTCAGCGCTCGGGGTCGAGGCGCCGGCTCGTTGCCGGGGTTGGCGGTACGGGGGCCATGCGCCCCGTCTCCCATTCGATCGGGGGCAGCGACGGGTTCGCGACGGCACTCCGCGCGCACTCGAGCAGGCGGTCGCCGCCGAGAACGTTGTAGTAGAAGTACTCGTTCAGGCCGTTCAGCGCGAAGCTGCGGTCGAGCTCGTCCGGCGCGAGCTCGATGCGATGGTGTCTGCCGTTCCTGGTCTCGGTCTCGATGATGGTCCGGTCGCCGTCGGTGTGGAGCGCTACTCGCTTGTAGATCGCGCCTTGCGCCGCCGCCGCGGCGCTCAAACCCATCCTTTCCGGGTCGTCCTGCATCGACTCGGGCACGCCGAGGAGCTCCTCGGCAGCCGCACGGCCGAACCGGCTGTTGGCCTTCTCCCACGCCATGCACACCAGCTCCGCGGAGACGCGCGTTCTCGCGTTGACGGCGATCGCGACCGCGTTGGGGTCGAGCTGATCGGTCTTGATGACGTCGAAGACGTCGCGAACGGGGGCTTTGGCCGCCCGCTCCATCTTCCCGTGGAGTATCTGGGCATTCGACAGCACGACGAACGGTCCGCCGTCCACGATGGCGGTCTGTTGTGCGCCGGCCGGTCGCGGCTGCAGTTTCGACACATCGAGGAGGCCGGTACCGAAGTCGACCTTCAAGTGGCCGTCGCGGTACCTGGGCCTGCCGCCGAGCTTCGTCAAGGCTTCCTCGAGCCGCGGCCGCAGGTAGCCGAGGTTCGCTTCGGCTCCGATGGTCAGGTCGATGTCGAAGCTGTCGCGGTGGTGAAACCTGGCCGCGAGCGTCGTTCCTCCGCCGAGACGGCACTCGTGGGGTGCGCCCGGCAGCTCCGCGAGGCACTCTGCAACGGGTCTCCTGACCACCCGCCACAGGGACCCGGCGGTGGTTCTCAGCGTGAGTACTTCGCCCAACGGTTGATCTCGCGGATTCGCTCGCCGCAGTCGAAGCCGGCCAAGTGCAGCGCGCGCACGAGCTCGCGGTCCGTGTATGCCCGTTGCGCCCATGCCTCGAGCAGTTCGAAGTACGTCGCCTCGCGGCCCCAGGCAGACACGATCGCTCGTTGGCGCGCGGTCGGGCGGGTAGCTCGCACGGCGTCGTAGAACTCGCTCGCGGTGGGCCGGGTCTTCCACCCGGCGCAACTGCTCATCAGGCGGAAGTGCACGGCGTCAGCGTGCCTGCCGGTTCGCGCGTTCGGGTCCTCGAGGCGCTCGAGGTCCCAGTCCGTCGCGGGCTCGTCGCTGAACGCGGAGGACGGGAGGAGCGTCGCCGGCGCCCACTGATCGGGCTCTCGCAGTCGCCGCTCGATCTCCTCTCGTACTCGCGTGCCCGGGACCCCATCAACAGCGGTGGGAGCGTGACCCGGAGAAGCGGCCCGAGGCCGGCCGTGGAGACCGGCAGGCTCGTGCTCGACGACATGGTTCACGCTCTTCACGTCGTTCATGATCATTATGATCATTCGTCCCGCCCGCGGCGCGCAAGGGCGGGGCGGCCGGCTGGCTTCCAAGGGGCTCGCCCGTTGGTTCCGGAACAGGGGCGGGTTCTGATCACACTACGCACTTGTGGTGCATTGCGAAACCGCCGGTTCCGTTTCTCAGCTCTCGAACCCCGATCTTGCCCACCAACCAGCGGGTCAACGACAACCGATCGGAGACGTAGGCGGGGAGCGAACAGCGGCCGGGATGCCATCGGCGTCGACCCAGGAATGGGCGAGTTCGTAGGCCGAGTAACCCATCTTCCAGTGGCGATCCGGTCTGGCGAGGTACTGGCGCACGTCCGCCGGCCTGGCGATCTCGTGGGCGTAGAAAAAGCGACTCATCGGCTTGATGCGGCCGGCGTCTCGGTACGGGGTTCGGCCGAGCCGCTGGTGGGCGGCGCAGTCCCGGACGTGGAGCGTGATGTCGGCTCCGGTCGCCGGCCGCACCGACGACGATGGAATGGTGGCCACCGCCGCGGTGTTGCCGTCGAGAGTGTGAAACTCGATCTCGAAGGCCGCGCCGCTGCGATGGACATGCACGATCGTACCGACGTCGCCAGCCTTCGGATTCGAGTCGGAAACGCCCGCCGTGAGCACGACACGAACTTGTTCGGGGAGCATCATCTGCTCAGAGGATGCACCGGTCACGAGCCGCGGCTGGTCGTCTCCCGACGGGATGATCCAAACGATCCGCATCGGCTGCGGTAGGCCCTCGGGCTCAGCGGTTGCGCTCGTACGGCGCCCCGGTGCCCGACGATCCCACGAAGAAGCGCGACCCGTCGGGGAAGGTGATGTCGCGCGCGTTCGCGGTGTTCGACCCGTCCTTGGCGCCGAAGCCGTCGATGACGAGCTCGGTGCCGGTCGGGATGGAGTTCTTGTTGAGGCCGCGCCGCATCAGCGAGTTGGGGGCGCCGCACTCGATGGCCCAGGTCGTCACCGTGCCGTCGTCGGCGGTGACGTCGACGTGGATCCACGAGTGGGGGTTGATCCACTCGGTGCGCGACACCGTGCCCGTGAGCTGCAGGGGCCGGTTGGCGTCGAACTCGGCCGAGAAGGCGTGGTGCGCGGACGCCGGGGCGGCCGGCGCGAGCAGGACGAGGGCGCCGGCCGCGGCGATGAACGAGGTCGCAGTCTTTCTCATCGGTCTCACCTGATGGGGTTCACCGGTCTCACCTGATGGAGGTCACCCGGTCTCACCTGATGGGGTTCACCCGGATGTCGTCGAGATCGGCGCCGGTCATGAGCGACAGGTTGCGCCCGTTGCCCTCGTGACAGGCGTACTCGAACAGCATGTGGCCGTCCGGGGCGCGCCGCAGCGCGTCGAACTCGATGGTCCACGGCTGGGTGAAGACCTCGGGGTCCTCGATGGTCGCCCGGTAGCGGATGGTGTCGTCGTCGACCAGGGTGAAGCGCTCGACCACGTGCAGGTTGCCGCTGTGGAACGTGCCGTGCCCCGAGGTGAGGGCGCTCGCCGGGGCCCCCTCGGGGGGCGCGCCGTGCCCCACCGGCCACGTTTTGTCGGTGAAGTTGGTGACGTCGACGACGAGGGTGTCGCCCTCCCAGCGGCCGCGCGAGTCGCCCATGCCGAGGCGGATCTCGGGGTCGGGGTGGGGGCTGCCGTCGAGGGGGATGTAGCGCGAGTGGTGGTTCCACTCGTAGAGGATGACCACGTAGCCGGGGACCTGCAGGATCTGGTAGGTGTTGTAGCCCACCGGCAGGTGCGCGCGGGGCAGGGCGGCGGGGAGGCACTTGACGCGCGGGTCGAGGTGCTCCAGCTCGTCCTGCCGGGCCATCACCTCGCCCCGGCGCTCGGACGCCCACGGCTGGAACGGAATGCGGCCGTCGGGCGGGTCGACGACCATCGGCCTCTGGATGCGCCCCGGGCGCGGCGGCGCGTCGGGGTCCGGCTCGAAGAACCGGGAGAACGCGGCCCCCTGCCCGCGGTTGACGCCCTCCGCCTGTTGCCACGAGTCGTTCGCGGCGGTCTCCATCGGCTGGGACACGCCGGGCAGGTAGTAGCCGCGGAAGTCGGGGTCGCCCCACGGCGTGCGCGGGGGCTCGTAGTCGCCGTCCTGGCCCGCGGCGGCGGGCGCCGCCGCCAGCGCGAAGAGCAGCGCCGCGCCGAAGGCTCGTCGAGCGCTCATCATCTGGCTCCTTCTCCCTGCTCGACCGCCATCTGCAGGAGATGGTCGACGCAGTCGTAGTCGAGTATCTGCAGCCCCTCGTCCATCCGGCGGTAGAGGGTCATGCGCATGGTCCACGGGCGGGTGAACACGTTGGGGTCCTCGAGGGTGACCTCGTAGTCGATGTGGTACGGCGTGGTCGGGGTGTAGCGCTCGACCACCTGCAGCGCGTCGCTGTGGAAGTTGCCGGCCGCGTCGAGCCACGTGCGCCCGTTGAAGTGGGTGGTGTCGACGACCAGGGTGTCGCCCTCCCAGTGCCCGCGCGAGTCGCCCATCCAGAAATCGTTGGGGAGGGGATGCGGGCTGCCGTCGGTGTAGATGATGCGGACGGCGTGGGCGAACTCGTAGGTGATGACGACGTGGTCGGGCGTCTGGAGGATGCGGAACGGGAACGGCATGTAGGTGATGCGCGGCACGCCCGGCAGAAAGCACTGCCGCACCGGATCCGCGGTCAGCCGGTTCGCGTAGTTCTCCTGCTGCTGCTCGGCCGCCCACGGCTGGTAGGGAATGTTGCCCCCCTCGACCACCCCGAGGCCGGCGGGAATGCCGTCCCGGGCGTTGTGGGGGCGGATGTCCCACGCGGCCGAGTTCAGCACCTGCCAGAAGCCGCTCAGATCGGGATTGCCCCCCGGGGTCCGGGGGCCGTCGTAGCCCGACGCGGCGCCCGCCTGCGACTCCCCTCCCCCGGCCTCGGACGGCGCGGAGGCCGCCGGTGGCGCGGTGGCAGCCGATGGCGCGATGGAAGCCGATGGCGCGGAAGCAGCCGATGGCGCGGTGGCATCCACCACCACCGCGGCAGGGGACGGTTCCGCCGGCGGGCCGGACAGCTCATCGAGGTAGCCGACCACCTGCCGCACCTCGTCGTCGGTCAGCTCGCGGGTCGAGATCGGGGGCATCTGGCTGTACCCCTCTCGCACCACGGCGAGCACGTACTCGGCGTCGTAGCCGAGGGGGACGAGGCCGGGGGCGATGTCGCCGCGCCCCCCCGCCCCGTGGCAGAGCTGGCACACCCGCCGGTAGGGCTCGGCGCCGGGGTGGTCCTGGACCGCGGCCGCGGGCGCGGCCGAGCCCAGGACGCCCGCCGCCATGCAGACGGCCGGGACGCCGCGCACGACGCGCGAGCCGCTACCGGTCCTGCGCCGCATCGCGTTCCTCGGCCCGGTGGCCGGCGAGAATGCCGTCCATCCCGTAGTTGCCCTCATGGCACGCGTACTCCCAGACCTGGTCGTCCGAGTACAGCATCGGCACCTCGACCGTCCACGGCGCCGTCCACGTCGCCGGGTCCTCGACCGTGAACTCGTAGAGCAGCGTCTCGGCGTCGACCCGCGTGAAGCGCTCGGCCAGCGTCATCGCGGTCGTCGCCCCGTAGCGCTCGGTGAACGAGTTCTTGTTGTAGAAGTTCGTGGTGTCGACGACCAGGGTGTCGCCTTCCCACCGGCCGCGCGAGTCGCCCATCCACTGGGTCACGCCCTCGTCGAGCGAGCCGCCGTCGAGGGGGATGATGCGCGCGTCATGGACCATCTCGTTCAGGATCACCACGTGGTCGGCAGTCTGGAAGAGCTGCATGTGGTTGTTGTAGGCCCGCGGCTCCATCGGCGGCCCCGAGTTGAACCCGAGCACGCAGCGCTCGCCCACGCTGCGGTCCTCCCACGAGTCGGCGGGGTGCGCGGCCCGGTAATCGGCCCGCGCGTCGGCCCGCGCCTGCCCCTCCGCCGACAACGGCGGGATGCGCCCGTTGGGCGGGTCGACGATCAGCGACGTCCGCCGGCTGCCGACCGTCCGGGTGCCCCGGTCCATCCAGAAGTTGTTGTAGGCGCCGACGTTGCCCCCGGCCTCGGTCCGCTGGGCGGCCTGGTTCCACAGCCGGGCGTTCCGCTCCACGACCTCCTGCTCCTGGTTGGCGGCTTCCTCCTCGGTCAGGAACGCCTGGTCGCCGAGCTCCTCGGGCCGCTGCAGCGGCGTGATCGTGCGGAAGTCCCAGACCCCCTGCAGGTCGGGGTCTCCCCAGGGCGTCCGCGGCGCCTCCGCCTCGGACTGGGCCATCGCGGGAGCCGGTCCCGCCAACGCGACCGCGACCAGCACCGCCAGCCCCGCGGCCGACGCGAGCACTCGATGGTTCATCTCGCTCTCCCTCCTGATGTGACGTGGATTCGATTATAGCCGGCCGAGCCCTTCACCGGCGCGCCCGCGTCGAGACTCGACGGCCCGCATCGCAACGCGAGCCGGCGACGCGACCGAGACCGGCACCGATGGTGGTCTCGGGAACGTGCAGCGGGTAGAGTTACGGACGTCGACCGATGCTCATGTCCCCGATCCGACGCCTCCGCGCTCGCCCCGAGTGGAAGTTCCTCGCCATCCTGCCCCGCGCCAACCCGTTCCTGGCCGCGGTCTGGTGGAGCGCCCTCGTGGTGCGCAGCCTCCTGCCGGCCCTGCTGGCGGTCGCGATGGGGGTCCTCCTGGGCGCCGTCGAGGCGGGCGGCGGCCTCGCCTGGCCGCTCGCCGGCGTCGGCACGGTGTTCGTCCTGCTGCAGGTGCTGCCGCCGCTGCACGGCGCCGCGGGCGCCAACCTCGGCAGCGCCGCCGCGGCCTGGCTCTACGACGAGCTGACGGTGGCCAGCGTCGAGCCTCCCGGCATCGGGCACCTCGAGGACCCCGAGCTCGCGAGCGACCTGACCATGGCGCGCGACTTCGACCTCGGCATCAGCGGACCGCCCCTGTTCGTCTCGATGGACTTCATCGCGTCGGGCCTCATCGAGCTGCTGGCCGGGCTGACCGCCTGCGCCCTCCTCTTCGCCTACGCGTGGTGGGCCCCGCTGGTGCTCGGCGGCGCGTGGCTGGCGACGCACTGGCTGCTGCGCGAGAGCGGGGTCTGGAAGGACCGCCAGACCGACGCGGTGCGCGAGGCCCAGCGGCACGCCGACTACGCGTACCGGCTGGCCGTGGACGCGCCGGCGGCCAAGGAGCTGCGGCTGTTCGGCCTCGCCGGCTGGACCATCGACAGGTTCCGGCGCCACCGGCGGCGGCTGCACGACCTGCGCTGGGCGGCGACGAGGCTGCGCGAGCGCCCGGTGGCGGCGAGCCTCGCCGTCGTCCTCGCCGCCAACGCCGTCGTGTTCTGGTCGCTGGCCGCCGACGTCACCGCCGGCGCGCTGACCCTCGACCGCCTCGTGACGTTCGCGAGCGCCGCCGCCGCGGCCAGCATGATCGCCTTCGGTGGCCTGTCGTGGGCCCTCGACGGCGCGGGGGCGCCCGCCGCGGCGGTGCTGCGGCTGCGCGAGGCGATGGCGGCGCGCGGCGCGCTGACCCTCGGCCCCCAGCCGGCGGGGGACCGGCCGAGGCGCGAGATCCGCTTCTCGGGCGTGCGCTTCGCCTATCCCTCCCGGCCGGACCGACCCGTCCTCGACGGGTTCGACCTGACCCTGCCCGCCGGCTCGTCGCTCGCCATCGTCGGCCGGAACGGCGCCGGCAAGACTACCCTCGCCAAGCTGCTGTGCCGGCTCCACGAGCCGCAGGCGGGCGCCATCGAGGTGGACGGCATGGACCTGCGCGAGCTCGACCTCGCGTCGTGGCGCGCGCGCATCACCGCGGTGTTCCAGGACTTCGCGCGCTTCGAGCTGCCGCTGGCCGACAACGTCGCCCCGGCCGGCGCGCCCGAGGCGGTCGTGCGCGACGCGCTGGCGAAGGCGGGGGCGGCGAACCTCGCCGGCCTCGACACCGTCCTCGCCCGCGGCTACGACGGCGGGACCGAGCTGTCCGGCGGCCAGTGGCAGCGCGTGGCCCTGGCCCGGGCCCTCGCCGCGGTGCGGCAGGGGGCGGGCGTCGTGCTGCTCGACGAGCCCACCGCCCAGCTCGACGTCCGGGGCGAGGCGGAGATCTTCGAGCGCATCCTGAAGGCGACCCGCGGGGCGACCACCATCCTCGTCTCGCACCGCTTCTCCACCGTCCGCCACGCCGACCGCATCTGCGTCCTCGAGCACGGGCGGGTCGTCGAGCTGGGCACCCACGACGAGCTGATGGCGCGGGGCGGGCGCTACCGGACCATGTTCGACCTGCAGGCGCAGCGCTTCGCGGAAGAGGAAGAGGCCGACCTCGATGTCCTCGACTGAGCCCGCCCGCCCCGCCGACGACATGCCGGCGGCGCTGCCGTCGACGCGGCGCGCGCTCCGGCAGCGCTTCGCGGAAGAGTGAAGAGGCCGACCTCGATGTCCTCGACCGAGCCCGCCCGCCCCGCCGACGACATGCCGGCGGCGCTGCCGTCGATGTGGCGCGCACTGCGGCGCGGCTTCGACGCCGAGCCGGCGCTGCTGACCGTCGCCTTCGCGCTCGCCCTGCTGGCCGCCCTCCCCGACGCGCTGATGGCGGTGTGGTTGAAGCTGCTCGCCGACGGCCTGCTCGGCGACGACTCGACCCTGGTCGCCGTCGCCGCGGGCGGCCTCGCCGCCTCGGCCACCCTGACGTGGGTGCTGCGCGTGGTCAGCGACCGCACCCAGCGCCGCTTCCGCGACCGGGTCACCATCGCCCTCGAATCGCACGTCGCCGCACTGCAGGCGGGCGTCGCCACCGTCGAGCACCACGAGCGGCCCGACTACCTGGACCGGATCGCGATGCTCCGCAACCAGGTGTTCGTGCTCGACCACATGTACATGTCGCTGTTCACCACCGCCGGCTGGATCCTGCGGCTGGCGGTGACGGTGGGCCTGCTCGTGTCGATCCATCCCGCGCTGGCCCTCCTCGCCCTGTGCGCGCTGCCGACGGTGGCGACCGCCTCGTGGCGGCCGGCGGTCGAGCGCGCGGTCGAGCAGCGGGGCGCGCAGGCCCAGCGCCTCGCGCGGCACCTGTTCGACGCCGCCACCACCGCCGCGCCCGCCAAGGACGTGCGCGTCGCCGGCATCGGCCCGCGCCTCGTGCGCGACCGGCGCGCCGCCTGGGAGCGCTGGTACCGCCCCGTCGCCGCCGCGCGCTGGGCCAGCGCGGGCTGGCACACCCTCGGCTGGAGCGTCTTCGCCGCCGGCTACGTCGGCGCCGTCGTCTTCGTCGCGGCCGGGCTGCGCGCCTCGCCCGGCGACGTGCTGCTGCTCCTCGCGGCCGGCTCGCGGCTGGCCGGCTACGTCAGCGCCACCGTCGGCGAGATCGGCTTCCTGCGCGGCATCTGGCTCGACGGCTCGCGCCGCCTCGCGTGGCTCGAGGACTACGCCGCGGCCCAGGCCGAGCGCGCGGACCGGCCGGCCCCGGCGGCCATCGAGCGCGGCATCGCGCTCGAGAACGTGTCGTTCGCCTATCCGGGCACCGACCGGCTGGTGCTCGAGAACGTCGACCTCGAGCTGCCGGCCGGGGCCGTCGTGGCCCTCGTCGGCGAGAACGGGGCCGGCAAGACCACCCTCGTCAAGCTGCTCGGCAAGATGTACGAGCCGAGCGCGGGCCGCATCCTCGTCGACGGCGAGGACCTCGCCCGCATGCCGGCCGCCGACTGGCGCTCGCGCCTCGCCGGCGCGTTCCAGGACTTCTTCCGCTTCGAGCTGCGGGCGCAGCGGACCGTCGGCGTCGGCGACGTCCCGCGCCTCGACGAGCGCCCCGCGGCCGAGGCGGCCGTCGACCGGGCGGGCGCCGCCGACGTCGTGCGCACCCTGACCGCCGGCCTCGACACCCAGCTCGGCCCCACCTGGCCGAACGGCGTGGAGGTGAGCGTCGGGCAGTGGCAGAAGCTGGCCCTCGCCCGCGGCTTCATGCGCGACGAGCCGCTGCTGCTGGTGCTCGACGAGCCCACCGCGTCGCTCGACGCCGAGACCGAGCACGCGCTGTTCGAGCGCTACGCGAGCGCCGCCCGCGGCAGCGGGGACGGCAACGGGACCGCCGGCGGCCGCATCACCCTGCTCGTCGCGCACCGCTTCAGCACCGTGCGCATGGCCGACCTCATCGTCGTCCTCGACGGCGCCCGCGTGGTGGAGGTGGGCAGCCACGAGGAGCTGATGGCGAAGGCGGGACACTACGCGGAGCTGTACGACATCCAGGCCGCGGCGTACCGGTAGGAGTCTGCGCCGTAGAACGGCGCGGACTCCTGGAGGGTTGGTTGGGCGCCAAGCGGAGCCGAAGGCGACGATTGGCGGGCGAGGGAGACGCGACCCGCTGGAGCGAGAGAGGTGGACGTCAACGAGACCCTCATCCGCCGGATGACCCGCCTCGCGATCGAGCACGGCGCGGTGAACCTCTCCCAGGGGTTTACCGACGAGGCGCCCGTCTACGACCTGGTCTGGAGCGGCATCGCGGCGATGCTCGGCGGCACCGAGGCGCGGCGCCGCGAGATCGAGTCGATGACGCTGCGCGACCTGCTGGCCGCGCGCGGCGCCACCGGCGGCGGCGCGCTCGACCTGACCCTGAAGGATCTGCTGGCGGCCGCGCGGACC
Organism: Vicinamibacterales bacterium; assembly: GCA_965215105.1. GTDB lineage: Bacteria > Acidobacteriota > Vicinamibacteria > Vicinamibacterales > UBA8438 > JAJEEA01. The sequence goes on along the minus strand of OZ244051.1, from coordinate 374,245 downwards.
CCGCGCGACCAGTTCAACCAGTACTCGTTCCCGTTCGGGCTGCCCGAGCTGCGGCGCGCCATCGCCGACTACACCGCGCGGCTCTACGGGCGCCGCCCCGACCCGGAGGAGGAGATCACGGTCGTGCTGGGGGCGAGCGAGGGCATGGCGGCGGCGTTCTGCGCCCTCTTCGAGCCGGGCGACGGCGTCGTGGTCATGCAGCCCTGTCACGAGCTCTATCCGTCGCAGGCCGCCATCTTCGGGCTCGTGCCCCGGTTCGTGACGCTGCGCGAGGACCGCGACGCCGGCACTTGGCGGCTCGACCGCGACGAGGTGCGCGCCGCCGCCGCCGACCCGTCGGTCAGGGCGTTCGTCGTGAACACGCCGCAGAACCCCACCGGCAAGGTGCTGGGCCGCGACGAGTTGTCGTTCATCGCCGAGCTGTGCCGGAGGCACGACTTGCTGGCCATCACCGACGAGATCTACGAGCACATCGTCTTCGACGGCCACCGGCACCTCTTCCTGGCGGGCTTCGAGGGCATGGCCGAGCGCACCGTCGTGGTGAACTCGATCTCGAAGACGGGGCGCGCGACGGGCTGGCGCATCGGCTGGGTGCTGACCCCGCCGCGCTACACCGCCCGCCTGCGCGCGGTGCACGACAACCTCGTGGTGCAGGCGCCGACGCCGCTGCAGAAGGGCGCGGTGGCGCTGCTCGACCAGGAGCGGACGTTCTTCGACGGCATCGCCGACGACTATCGGCGCAAGCGAGACCTGCTCGTCGCCGGGCTCCGCGAGGTCGGCTTCGCGGTGACTCCCCCCGAGGGCGCCTACTATCTCTTCGCCGACTACCGGACCGTCCCCGCCCTCGCGAAGCTGTCGCCGACCGAGGCCGCGATGCACCTGGTCGAGAAGGTCGGCGTGGCGACGGTGCCCGGGGACAACTTCTACGCCACCGGCGACGACGGGAGCCGCTATCTCCGCTTCGCGTTCTGCCGGTCGACGGAAACCCTCGAGGCCGCCGTCGAGCGCCTGCGCGCCGGGCTGTGAGACGCCGCGGGCGGCGTGCGTTCGCCGGAAAGGGTCAGCTCCCCGACGACACGACCCGGACCGGCTTGCGCTGCCTCACATAAGGAAACCCGTCGTTGAACCCCGCCAGCTCCCGGAACAACTCGGGATTGCGGCAGTCGTCGGCGAGGCGGCGATCCAGAGAGTGACGCAGGTCCTCGTGGGGAGTGACCATGAGGTGCCGATAGAGGTTTCGTCACGCTCAGCCTCACTCCGGGAATCGTCCTCGGGTACGCGCCGTGCCAGGTCGCCCCGTGAAAGACGATCAGGCTTCCCGCCTCGGCTTCGACCGGCACCGCCTCGCGCGCCGCCTCGGCGCCGTCGGGCTTGCCGCCGCGCCGGTGAGAGCCCCGAACGTAGGCGAGGGCCCCGCCCGCCCGCGTGTAGTCCGTGAGGCACCACGTCGCGTTCGCGACGAACGCCGTCTCTCCCCAGCAGCCCGTGGGAGAAGTCCGGCCGCCGATCCGGCTCGTTCAGGCTGCTTCGCGATGAGCGATTGAGCCGACGGGAGCCGCCCGCGGCCAATTGACGCCCCAGGAGCCCGTCAGACGCCTCCAGAGGTCGATCAGGCGCCCGATCAGACCGCAAATGACGGAAAACGCCCGCCCCTGCAGGCTCCGGGGCGTGCCGACCCCGGTCAGGTGACGCAGAAGCAGCCCGAGGTTCAGTCCCGCCACGTGCACCAGCAGGCGCTTCAGAATGTTCGGGTGGCCCCGCAGGTAAACCCGCCGCATGCCGCCCGTTTCATACGCATGCGCGAACGTCCGCTCCACAACCTCGCCGCGGCTCTTCAGCAAGCGACGGCCCCGCTTGCCCCGAATCCGACGCCGGTTCCCGTACACCGGGTCCCGAGCCTCCGGGTGTTCCTTCCACGAGCGCCTGCCCCGGTCCGGTTCCGAAATGTAACTCCGAACACCCACCGCAGCCAGACCCACCAGCGTCTCGTTGCTGTGGTAGCCCTTGTCCGCAACCATCTCCGCAACTCCCGACCCCTCCGGCAACACCGCCTCCACCTGCTCCGCCGCCGTGACCGCCGTCTCCACCACCGTCTCCGTATCGCCCTTCTCCGCACCCTGAAGCGTCACACCAACCACCGCACCCGTCCCCAGGTCAACCGCATGCTCCACCTTGTGGGCCATGTGCGTGCTGCCGTCCTTCATCTTCGCGACCTTCGAGTCCGGGTCGTGGGGGTGCGTCCACTCCTCGTTCGACGTCTTCTTCTTCCGCTTCCGGTCAAAACGAGCCAACTCCGCCGCCGTCGGCGTTTCGATGCCGGACGCCTTCGCCAGACGCGTCAGGAACGTGTTGTAGTCCTCCCCCGTGTCCCGACGCACGATCGCCCGCATCGCCGCGTTCGCTTCCAGCGTCGTCGCGTCGATGCCCAACGTCTTCCCCTGAACCAAGCCCGACTCCGCCAACCGCTGCAACACCCACGTGAACACCGCCTCGTGAGTCTCCACCGAAAACAGACGCCGCGTTCGCGAAATCGTCGAATGGTCCGGAGGCGAGGCCGGCGCCGACAAGTGCAGAAACGACCGCACGCTCAGCGAATCCGCCGCCCGCCACGCAATCGCACGCTCCGAGTCCAGCCCCTCGAAGTACCCGATCAGCAGCAGCCGAAAATACCGGCCCGGAGCCAGACTCGGCCGCCCCATCGCCGCGTAGAACTTCGCGCACAGGCCTTCCACGAACGCGTCGAACCCCGCCGCACCCAGAACCTGGTTCAGCCGTTCGTAGAACGGATGCCCCGCGCTTCGCGGCAGCTCGCCCGTCGCCAACCACATCGATTGCTGAGACCCGTCGTCACGCGTCGTGCCCATCGCCATACGTGCGAGTTTAGTACGTCAGGCCCGTTCTGTCGATCCCTGAATCCCGACTTTTGCCACAGGCTGCCAGGGCTCGGGGAGCGCGGTCTGGTCGGCATGCAGTCCGAGCGTCGAGCCGTACCCGTACTCGTCCCGCCACTTGACGAAGCACTGGTGGTGCGAGAAGCGCGTTCGCGCCTCCCCGATCAGATGCCGCGCCAGCGCCACCGCGACGGGGTGCACGGCGAGGTCGCGAAACGCCCGGTGACAGCCCGCCAGTTGTTGAACGACGACCTGGTTCGGCCTGTTCCCGGTGCGAACGACGACATTCACCGGTTCCGCGTCCGGGTGGTACTCCAGAACGGCATCCGGTCCGCGCTCCAACGTGAACCCGCAGCCGATGAACTCCGTCGTCCGCCGCAACACCAGCTCCGACAAGCTGCGAACCCACGGTGCCGACGCGCCCGTAACCTCGGGCGGCACCACGCACAAGCCGCTCCTGGCCAGCTCCGCAACGTGGGACCGCAGCCCCAGGTCCTCCAGCTCCGGGCTCAACCCATCGTCACCACTCATTTGCAGTCCTTCCCCTCTCTCCGGCGCCCTGCCCGCAACCAGCCCGCCCATCGTCGCTGGGCGCCCCAACCAACCTTCAGGAGTCTGCGCCGTTCCATGGCTCGCCCGCCGATGACCAACGCGTGCGTGGACACCGACGCCGTGGCACCCTGTCTCCATTCGAGCCGTCACCCGCGGCAGCCCGTCCTCGCCGCCGATGTCGGCGGGAAGGCCCCGACGCCGTGGTACCCTGTCTCGGCTCAGGCCGTCCCTTGCGCGCAACCGCCACGAGCCCGCTTGCGGGCGTCCGAGGCCGGGATGGCTCCGACTCCCGGGAACCGTCGGCACTGTCCGCGTCGTCGTCCCCCGCAGGGAACCATTCATGCCCGGTTCGCTTCCCTCGACACCCTTGAACCAGATGCTGTCGGCCGTACTCGAAATCGTGCCCGACGCCATCCTCTCCGGTCCCGGACGCGGTCGCGTCCTGCGGTGGGCCTCGCAGCTCCCCGCGTTCGCGCTCGAGTCGAGAGCCGGCTCGACGAGGACGCGGCCCGGTGCGATCTCTTCCTCTCCGTGCAACCGCGGTCCGGGTTCCCCCGGCACCTGATTGCGTCCGGCACGCACCCGCGCGCGACGGCACCGGCCCGAGGCCTCGGCGCAGTCCTCGCCGAGGTGGCCGAGCCCGACGGCTTTCTTTCCCGGTGGTTTCGCACCGTCGTCCTCGAGTACGACCTCGCCGCCTCCCGGGCGCCGGAGGCCGAGGCCCCGGGCGTCTTCCTCGAGCCCCACGGCAGCTTTCTCGACCCGAGCGCGAACCCGACGCCATCCGCACGCGGCCGCGGCGTGACCTGCGGCCCCCGCATCATGACTTCCGCCGTCTGCCGGGCGGTCGGCCGCGAGACGGACCCGGCCGAATGCGGGGCGATGGAGCGCGTGCACCGCGCCCGGCCGCGCACGGCCACCACCGAGCACCTCGGCGCGCTTCCCGGCCGCGAGCCTCGCGCCGTGCGTCTGGTGGTCGCGATGCCCAAGACGGCAGTGGCGCCGCCGATCGAGTCCCTCGACGCCGACGCGGTCGTGAACGCCAACGCCCTGGCGTATCTCGGGCCGACCGCCTCCACCCGGCGGGCGCGCGACTGGCTCGTCTCCCTCGTCGAGACCGGCGGGGAGCGGGAAGCCATCCACTACTACTGGGACCCCGTCGATCTCTACGCCGCCATGGCGCAGGCGGGCCGGCTGCAGGCCACGCTGTTCGACGACGTGCGACCGCTGCTCGCAACGCGCATCCGGGACCGGCGCGTCGGCGACGGATCCTACGGGGATGTCCTGCGGACCGCCATCGCGCTTCTGTCCCTCGATGCCCTCGGCTGCCCGCCTGCCCGCGACGACCTCGCCGCGACCGTCCACCTGCTGCTCATGCGGCGGCAGGCCGACGGCGGCTGGCCCGCCTGCCCGCTTTCCTCCGGTCCCCTCTGGCCGGACGAGCGCCGCTTCGCATTCGTGTCGCGGTGCTACGACACCGCATGCTGCGTCGCCGCGCTCCATCGCGCGAGCGCGGCCCTCGACCCGCGGTAGCCGTCGCCGGCGGCCCCGCGCGGCGTTCGTGTCGCGGTGCTACGACACCGCATGCTGCGTCGCCGCGCTCCATCGCGCGAGCGCGGCCCTCGACCCGCGGTAGCCGTCGCGGCGGCCCCGGCGCGGCGGCGTGCGGGCGGCCGGGGCCACCGGCCGGCTCGCCCGGCCGCTATGCGCCGTCTGTCGTCGTCGCCACCGCGATGCCTTCCTTGATGAGCCCCACGGCGAAGTCGCTTGCGAACCCCGCCGCGAAGGACTCGCGCGCCGTCTCGAGGAACTCCCCGATGCGGAAGGCTCCCCGGTCCAGCAGCAGCTCGATCAGGCTCCGGCAGCGCGCGTCCAGCTCGAACTCCTGACCGTTCGCACGGAGCACGAAGACGTCCTCCCCGGGGCCCGTCACCACGCGCGCCTGTTCCCAACCGCGAATGCTCAGCTCCAGATCTTCCCAGGCCTCGCCCCGCCACGGCTCGATCTCCCGCAGGAACTGGCCCGGCGACCGCGCCTGCCAGGAACGCTGCAGGTCGCGGGCCAGGGCGCCCTCGCCCGCCTCGACCAGGGCCGCGTCGATCACCTTCCTGTATTCGAGCAGGAAGTCGCGCAGACTGCCCTCGTCCGCCAGGAGGGGCACGTTGCGCCGCAACCCCTCGTGCCCGGCGATCTTCGCCTCCAGCCAGCCGAGAAGCTGCGCGCTCCTGAGATAGTGAGGGCTCAGGGTGAGATGAATGGTGCCGCGTCCGTCGTTCTCCTCGGCGACGTGGGCGCTGTGCCACCAGCCGCGGGGAATATAGAGCACGTCGCCTTCGTCGAGGGTGCCCGTCCAGACGGGGTGCGCGGGCGCGACCTCGTTGGTTTCGACATCACGGCTCAGCGGTTGCCTTCGCACCTCTCCCCACAGGCGCCAGACCTTCCGCCCCCGCACCTGGAGTATGAAGACGTCGTGGTCGTCCCAGTGGTTGGCGAAGCACGGCGCGGACCGCCACGACGCATAGAGGTTGACGCCGGCGTAGGTGGCCACGCTGCCCTCTATCTCGCTGATCAGCGCGCGGACCGGTTCGTGGAGGGTGTGAACGCTGTTGAGGATGACGGAGGCGCCGCTGCGCACGAAGGCTTCGCGCTGTCGACCTGCAGGTTGGCGACGTCGATCGACGCCAGTTGCCGGGTCAGCCGTTCCGCCGCCAGCGCCGTGCGGTGGAAGCGCTCCAGGGCGCCCGTCAGCCGTCCCTGCCGGGCGAGGTCCGCGGACGAGATGGTGGAGACCTCCACCGCCTCGCCGAAGCTCATCCAGGTGTACGGCGAGAGCGGCACCGCCTCGGGCATGTCCGGGCCGGTATGGCCGGTGCCCAGGAAGGCCCCGACCTGACGGGTAGGCACCCAGACGACCCCCCGACGGGCCGAGACCACCGCCTGCGGCGCTATCGCGGCCTGCTCGCCCGCCTGGACGGAGACGTCGACTCTCGGCAGCAGGGGAACGTCGCGCGCCACCGACTCCAACAGGGCCTCGATCCACAGGTCCGCCTCCCGCGCGAGGACGCCGGGCGTCAGGCTCTCCGGAACGCCCGCGAGCGGAAGCCGCCGGACGCGGAACCCCGGCAACCCCTTCGCACGCAACTGGAGACGGCTGCCCCCGGTTCCGTCCGTGCAGAAGAGCAGGCGCCCCGCCGCGGCGCGGGTCACGTGCTTGTAGCTCGAGACGACGCGGCCGCCCTCGAGCTCGACGACGAAGACGTCGACCTCGCCCGACTCCACCCGCCAGACACACTCCCCGTCGTCGAGCACGAGCTCGCCCGCGACCGTGGAGAACGTGTCGGCGGCCGGCGGCTCGAGCCGTTCGCCGCCCGGGTGGACCGTGCTCGGCTCGGACATCGTCTCGACTCACCGGTTGGCGACCAGGTGCCGGTACAGACCGCCCCGGTCCCGCATCAGCTCGTCGTGGCTGCCCTGCTGAATCGTGCGTCCCTTGGCCAGCACGATGATCTCGTCGCAATCGCGGACGGTGCTGAGGCGATGGGCGATGATCACGCTCGCGCAACCGCGGCGCCGCAACGCGTCGTCGATCTCCGACTTCAGCACCGCGTCGAGGGAGCTCGTGGCCTCGTCGAGGACGACCAGCGAAGGCCGGCTCACCAGGGCGCGCGCGATCTCGAGCCGCTGCCGCTGGCCGCCGCTGAAGTTCGTCCCCCCTTCCTCGACATGAGCGGAGTAGTTCAGGGGACGATGAGCGATGTCGCCGTGGATGCCCGCGTCCCGCGCGGCGCCGATGACGAGCTCGTCCGGAACGGCTGGGTTCCACATCGTGAAGGTTGTCCCTCACGCTGCCCGCGAACAGGGAGATCTGCTGGTTCACCACCGCCACCGACTCGCTGAAGATCCGGTGGGGAATCTCCTCTCGCGGGCGTCCGTCGAACAGCACCTCCCCTTCCCACGGCCGACAGACGCCGGCAATCAGCAGCGCCACCGTCGACTTGCCCGACCCGCTGGGGCCGACTATCGCCACCCGTTGGCCCGGCCTCACCGACAGGTTGAAATCCTGCAGCAGCGGCCGCCCGCGCGGCTTGTACCCGAAGGAGACACCGCGCAGCTCCAGGTAGCCGGCGAGGCGCAGCCTGCCGTCGATCGTCGCTATCCCGCCCGCGCGCTGCTCTACTCGGTCGACGGCCTGTCGCCCGGCGTGGTGGCCGCGGCGGGTCTGGTCCTGACCGCCGTCGCCCTGGCCGCCGGGCTCGTCCCCGCACAGCGGGCGGCGCGCGTCGACCCGATGAACGCGCTCCGGCGCCGGTAGACCCGGCGGCCAGGCAGCGCAGACTGACGCCGTCAGCCGAGGGCAGGTATGGCCCGCCGGGCACAGTCTTCATCGATTCCGAAATAGCGAATCAGTTGACGCACGTGGCCGATCTCAACCTCGGGGTTCTCCCGTCTGCCGTGACGCCCAAGAGGTAGTCCCCGGTACGTCTTTCCGCCGTAGCGGACCCAGTGCCGGTGCTTCTTCGTCTCGATGCCGGCACCGGGAGCGCACCGGTCGAGCATCCGCAGAATGTCCTTGAGCCGGACGGTAGCGAAGGACGACACGACTACGCCGCGAGGGCGGGCTCCGGGTCGAGCTCGTTGAGGGCCGTCGTGAAGTCGGCCTGGGTCTTCTTCACGATCTCGATGGAGATGGGGGTCTCGGCCGGCAACTCGTCCATGTCGCGAGCGGCGGTGCCCAAGACGAACCGATTGGCGCGGTGGGCCTCGACGGCTTCCTGCCACGCGGCCTCCACCGGCGCATTGACCTCGTCGACGAACTGCCTCGTCTGGGCCGCGAAGTCCTCGAAGCTCGACGCGTCTTCGGCGATGTCGAACAAGACAGCCGTGAACGACCGCCGGAATGCAGCGTGGGCCTCCGGGACCGTTGCGCCGGAGTCGGCGAGACCACCCGGGTTGACACCGTACATCCAGGCACCGTCACGCTCCTCGACCGCGAGCCCGCGCCCGCGAACGCGCACTTCAGCCAGGATCCCGGTCCCGTAGACGAGATCACGATACGTGAAGATGAGCGGCAGCTCGACTTGAGAACCGTTCTGCAGGGGCATGTTGGTTGACCGCGCCGAATCAGAGCGCTGAAGCCATTCTAGCGACCGCCTCTCGTCGAGGGCAAGTGTGTCGCCCGGCCCCCGCCGCCATCCGCCGCGCGGGCGGCCGGTGCCGAGGCTGGCCCTTGCGGTCACCCCGCATGCAGGCGCGCCGCGGCGGCGGCGCCGAGGAGCGCGCAGGGCACGTAGGTCACCGTGGTCAGGACGCCGAACCAGAGCGGATGCGGGATGGCCGCGAGGTTGGCGAAGCCGGCGAGGGTGAGGAGGCCGCCGACGACGGCGGCGAGGACGGCGGCCCGGTCGGCGCTCACCCGGCGCACGACGGCACCGCCGGCGAAGCTGCCCGCCGCGTAGGACAGCTCGACCATCAGCAGCGCCCCCACCGGCATCTGCGCGATCAGGGCCGCGAGGGCGTCGGGGTCCGTGAGGTCGGTGCCGGGCGGCGGCGGATAGAGCCAGCCGTTCACCGCCTGCACCGCCATGATCACGACCACGCTGCCGAACAGCCCCGCCACCACCGCGCCGATTCGACGACCCATCCCTGGCCTCCCGGTTGCGGCCGCCCGCCTCACGGCAGCCGGTTGCACACGTCGACCTCCTCGCCCCAGAAGTCGATGCAGCGCTCGCGGTTCATCTCTCCCTGGCCGACGACCTTGGCGAGCAGGAAGTCGACGAGCCGCTCGACCTCGCGGTTCTGCAGGGTCGCGCCCGGCTCGGGCAGCCGCAGGCCCATGCGCCGGAGGTCGCGCCGGGTCCGGCCGAGGCAGCGGTCGTCGGTGTAGGCGAGCCGGTCGAACGCGGGCATCTCCCGGCCCGGGAGCCCGCACTTGATGACGAAGACGAGCTGCTCGCGGTCGAGCGCGCTCTCGCGCAGGTTCGCCCCGTCGGGCGCCTGGTTGTCCATCTTCATGCCGTCGCCCGACCACCCGTGGCACGACTGGCAGTCGGCCTTCTGGTGGTACAGCCGGCGCCCCGACTCGATGTTCCTCTCGCTCGGCTGGGCGTCCGCCTCCGCCGGCCCGATCCAGGCGATGGCCGCGAGCGCCGCGACCGGCACCAGCCCCCACCGCGCGACCCCATGCCTCTTCATTCGAACCCTCCTCCGGGAAGTGCCACCGACCGCCCTCCCGCCTCTCCGTGACCAGCCCGCGGCATGCGAACGGCGATGCGACCCACCGACCGTGTCGGCCACGGTCCGCCGCTCCCTCGACAGCCGGGCGCCTCACCGCTCCATCCAACACGAGCGCGGCGGCCAAGGGCGACGCGGAGCCGCGGCGGCCGGACCGCGGCGGCAGCGAAAACTGACGCGGCACCGGCATGATCGCCCACGCCACGGGCCGGACGCAACCACCGCCCGCCGATCCGGGCCCGGAGGCATTGAACCCCTCGGAGTCCGGCGATAGGATCGGCACCTGACGAACGGATTCGCACAACTGCCGGGCACCCGCGATTCGCGCCGCGGCAGCTTCGCTCGCAGAGGTTCACGCAACCATCGGAGGTCACCCATGACGACAAGACGCCTGGCGGGCTCGCTCGCGGTTCTCGCGCTCGTGCTCGCGCCGGCGGCGGCGCCGGCCCAGGCCCCGGACGGCCCGAGGGCGACCGCCCTGCCCGACGAGTACCCCGACGTGTCGGGCGTGTTCACGTTCCGCACCCTCACCCCGCTGCAGCGCCCCGAGGCGCTGGCCGACCGGGCGACGCTCAGCCCCGAGGAGGCGGCGGCCTTCGAGGCGTCGGAGCGGACGCGGCTCAACCGCGACCTCTTCGACCCCGAGACGGGGGCGCCGAGCGCCGGCTACCAGTCGCGGGCCGAGGGCGGGGTGCTGTCGTACAACGAGTTCTGGTACGAGCGCGGCATCGAGCTGACGAGCGACAAGCGCACGTCCCTCGTCGTCGATCCCCCGAGCGGGCGCATCCCCTACACGGCGGAGTTCGCCGAGGCCAACCGCATCCGGCGGCTCAACCTGCGCAACGGGTTCGCGGACCACTACACCGACCGCAGCCTCGGGGACCGCTGCCTGATGGGCTCGAACTCCGGCCCGCCGATGCGGCCGGGGTCGTACAACAACAACGTGATGATCCTGCAGACGCCGGGCTACGTCACGATTCTCAACGAGCACATCCACAACACCCGCATCATCCCCGTCGGCGACGGCGGGCACGGCGGCATCCCCCAGTGGGTGGGCGACTCGCGCGGGCGCTACGAGGGCGACTCGCTCGTCATCGAGACCCGGAACTTCCGGCAGGCGACCAACTTCAGCGGCTCGTCGAAGGACACGCAGCTCCTGGAGCGCTTCACGCGCATCGACCCCGACACGGTGCTCTACGAGTTCACCATCGACGATCCCAGCAACTACACGCGGCCGTGGACGGCGGCAATCCCGTTCCGCCGCACCGACGGCCCCATCTTCGAGTACGCCTGTCACGAGGGCAACTACGGGCTCTACGGCATCATGGCCGGCGCCCGGCGCCTCAACACGCAGCCGGTCGAGGGCACCAGGTAGCCCGAGCCCCCCGAGCGGGCCCTCAACGCGGCGCTCAGGCCGGCGCGGCGCGGCCCGGGGGAGCAACCACGAGTCGAGGCACACGAGCGGGTTGCCGCGCTCCTCACATCCCCGCGCGGCCACCCGGGAACCGATCACGAGAAGAGGAGGAAGGAAGGTTCACCATGCGCACGTCTGTTCTCGTCCTGACCGTCCTGGTCGGCGCCGGCCTCCTGGCCGGGCCCGCGGCCCTGCAGGAGCGCCTCGTCGAAGGCGACAGCCCCTACGTCGTCGTCGACGGGTGGCTGAAGCCGTTCGCGGAGGCCGGCTTCGCGTGGGGCTCCCACGCCGGCGTCTTCGCCGAGTCGCCGGACCGCATCTTCATCGCCCAGCGCGGCGAGATGCGGCTGCCCGACCCGCTGCCCGCCGGCTTCGCCGGCTTCGTGGGGTCCATCGGCATCAACGCCGTGCAGCCCGGGGAAGGCCAGCGGGTGTGGCGCAACAGCCTCTTCGTCGTCGACGGCGACGGCAACATGACCGAGTCGTGGACGCAGTGGGACTCGCTCTTCGAGGGCACCGGCGGCCCCCACAAGGTCCGCATCAGCCCCCACGACCCCGACCGGCGCGTGTGGGTCGTCAACGAGACGCAGCACGTCATCTACGCCTTCTCGAACGACGGCGCCGAGCTGCTGGCGACGCTGGGCGAAGAAGGCGTCGCCGGCGACGACGAGACCCACCTCGACCGCCCGCAGGACATCGCGTTCCTCCCCGACGGCACGATGTTCGTCGCCGACAGCGGCAACTCCCGCGTCGTGAAGCTCGACGCCGACGGCGGCTACGTGACCCACTGGGGCTCGGCGGGCAACGGCCGGGGACAGTTCGACGGCGTGCACGCCGTCGCCACCGACGCCCGCGGCAACATCTACGTGGCCGACCGGAACAACGACCGGGTGCAGGTGTTCAACCAGACGACCCGCTCGGTGTGGTACCACCCCAACATCTCGCCCATCGGCACGTGGCCCGGGTTCGAGTTCCCGAGCGACATCTACGCCGCCGGCTACGACGTGTGGGTGGTCGACAACCGGCCGCCGCGGATGGTCAAGCTGGACGTGAACGGCAACCAGCTCTTCACCTTCGGCCTCGAGGGCGACGGCCCGGGGCAGTTCCGCGAGCTGCACCAGATATCGGTCGACTCGAACGGAAGCTGGTACGGCGTCGACACGCAACTGGGGCGGACCCAGAAGTTCGACCGGATGGACGGGGCGTCGTTCACCGAGCTGATGCCGAGGCCGGACCCGGGGCTGCAGTAGAGGCCCGACCCGGGGCGGCGGTAGAGGCCCGACCCGGGGCGGCGGCAGAGGCCGGCGACGGAAACCGCCTTCGCGCACCCGCTTGCCGCCCCGGGGCGATCTCTGCTAGGTTCAGACCGATGGCCGACGGAATGCCCGCGCACGCGGGGCCGCGCGACGCGGCTCCCGGCCGGCGCGCCCGGATCGTCGCTCTGGCGATGGCGCTGGCCGGCGTCGTGGCCTCCGAGGCCACCTGTCACGAGGAACACGAGATCGGCCAGGACTGCGCGGTCTGCCAGCTCAGGCACCAGCCCGCGGCCTAGTCGTCCGCGTTCCTGCCGGCCGGGCACGCGGACGTCACGGCGCTGATCGAGCCGCCCGACGACGGCGGATGGATGGCACCGGACCGCCGCCGCCTGCCCGCCCGCGCCCCCCCGCCTGACCCCCGTCACGCGCTTCGTTCCCCCGTCGCACCGCCCTCGCCGGCGGGACCGCCCGTGCCGGTGACGCATCGACACGGCGGCCCGCGGGGGGTGGCGTCGACCCGACCGCCCCGCGAACCCGGCGTCCGGCCCGCGCATCGCTCCGCGCGGGACGCGCCGGCTCCGACCGAGAGACGAGCCGATGACCGAGAGCCCCGGCGAGGCGCTCGAGGCGCCCACCTCCCGACTGATCGCGGCCCTGCTGCGCATCGGCTCGGGCCTCGACCTCGAGACCGTGCTGCGCGAGGTCGTCGACGGCGCCCGCGGCCTGACCGGCGCCCGCGCCGGCATGCTCGTGACCGTCGACGACGCCGGCCGCGTCGAGGCGTGCGTCGCCTCCGGCCTCACGCCCGCGCAAGAACGGCGGATGGCCGCCGGCTCGGACGGGTCGCGGCTCGCCGAGCACTTCCGCGGCCTCGCCGCGCCGCTGCGGCTCGACGACCTGCCCGCCTGGCTCCGGGGGCTCGGCTTCTCGTCGGACCCGATACGGTCGAAGACCTTCCTGGGGGGACGCCGCGGGTCGGCTTCTCCCGGTCGGCGCACAGCCGCGACTACCGGGTCGGCTGGGGCCTCGGGCTGCTGGAGATGCGCCGCCTGAACGTCGAGGCGGGTGTGGACGCGCTGCGGAGCGAGAGCCCGATGACGGGCGAGGCCAGCAACGCGGTGCGCGGTCAGGCGTCGTTCAGTTGGTGACGAGGCGTCGAGGGCGTGCGGTCGAGGCGCCGAGGGCAGACGGCGGACGCGGCGGTGGAGGTGACCGTCGCGCCGGTGAACGACGCGCCGCGGGCGGTGGGGACCGTCCCGGACCCGACGCTTCGACGAGGGCGGCGCGGCGCCGGCGCTGGACGTCGCGCGGTACCTCGAGGACGTCGACGGGGACGCGGGCCCTCTCCCGATAGCACCCACCGGATCGCCGCCGAGACAGGGACAAACGGCGCCCGGCCACCAACCCAGACAACTGCTCAAGGCACCGCGGCGAAATGTCGAGTGCTCCCGCAGGTACACACGGGACCGATCAGATAGAATCGGACCAATGGGGACGAACGCCGTCGCTCCACGCTGGCCTGAACCGCGCCCAGGAGCGGGAAGGGCCACTGAAGAGGCTGCGATGTACGACCCGGACTCCCCGGACTACTTCAGGATTCGGTGGGGACCGGCTTGGCAGGAGCATGTCATCCCGGACCCCGAGACCATCGACCCCGCAAGCTCGATTGGAGATTTGGCCCCCGAGGCGGCCAACGACACGCCGCCCGAAGGCCGCGGCCCCCGCAGCCGGGCGCTCTCCTTCCACATCGCGTCAGCCTGCTCCGGATACGCCGTACAGCCGACGCCGGCCGAGCTGCACGCCGCGTTCCACACCACGACACCGACGAGTCGAACCGAAATGCTCATCCGGATGTGGATGGACGAAGCATCGTCCAAGGACTTCTTCGACGCCTGGATCGACCACTGCTACAGTTGGCGCGAACTCGCCGCCGCCTGCCGTCGGCACGGCGTGACGAACGCCAGGAACGCGCCCCTCCTGAACCGATTCGGACCACCAGCGGGAACCGCCGGAGAGGATCGGTGACACGGGACCAGCTTCCCGAGCCGGCAATGAGGCTCTGGAGAGACCACGGCGAGCTGCTCCTCGCCGAGCTCGGAAAGCTGGAGCCGCCGGTGTGGCAGCTCGGCGGCGGAACCCTCCTCGCAAAGGCATGGCGGCATCGCCTCAGCTTCGACCTGGACATCACGATACCAACCAGCGTATCCAGACGGACGGAGCAAGCGGTGCTCGACGCTGTCGAGACCGAGCTCCGAAAACGGGGGCTGGACGTAACCAACGACCCTGCGGAGAGACTCCTGAGGGCGAGAACCGGAGTCGTGGACGAGTACGGAAACGAGTCCGGCATCGACATCTGGATCCACGACCCGGGACTACCCGGATCGGCTCGAGCCGAGGCGATCTCGGGAAGACCGATCAACAGGCTGTCCGTTGCGCAGATCATCCACGGCAAGTTGCAGCGCGACCGAAGCGCGCTCGTCAGAGACGCGTACGACATCGACCACGCATATCGAAGGGACCCCGCGGCCCTCGAGACCGCGGCGAACAGCCTGACCCCCGAACACATCAGACGCGCCGAGATCGTCTACGCAAGCCAGTCCGAGCGGATGGACACGGACCAGAGCTCGATCCTCGACTGGTCAGGGCACCCCGCCCGAGACCAGCACGGCTGCGGCATGCGCGCCGGGCAGATCGTCCACGACGCAAGGTGGATTGAAGTCGAGATCACTGTACGAGACGGCCGGGTCCGGGCAACGACCATGAGCACGGCGGGAAATCGCCGCGAGTGGTTGGGGCCGAACGGCGTCAGCCCGGAAGAAGCCACCGGACAGCTCGCCGAAGTGGGTATTCTCGACCACCTCCGGCTCCACTACAAGGGGACGGGCTGGACCGTGACGGACGTGATCGACCGAATCACACTACGCCCCGACGGCCACCAGAGAATCGTGCGAATCGCACCCGCAGGCACCCACGGGACCGGCCCGGCCCAGGCGGTGTTCACCGCCGAACCGCCTCCTGAGCCGCCGCGGATCGGCGGACCCCGGACGGAGCTGAACGTCGTCCACGGAGAGGGATCCGGGGCCGGGGGGCGCTGAACCCAAAGCGCAGACCAGAACTCGCCACTGATAGCGGCTCCGACTCGCCGCACGCCCGCGCCGCGACCGTGACCAGCGCCGCGACCGTGACCAGCGCCGCCAAGCCCAGCCAGGGCCGCCCCACCGAAAATGCGTGACTTCTCATCGGTTCCGTTCCGTCCGCGATCAAAGTGTGGGAACCCGCCCCAACACGCCAACCCGTCAGGGCAGGCTGCCCATCTCTCCCTGGAGTCTCCTTGCCCTCGCCCTCCGTCGTTGAGCGTGTCCGCGCTACCAGCCGATGGTCGTGCGCCCGAGGATGCCGTTGCTGACGCCCCCCATCCGGGGGTTCTCGCGCCGCTGTGCGTCGACGCCAAGCTCCAGGCGCAACTCTTGGCTGTCGAGCAGCCCGAGGGAGTACCCCATCACGTAGTCCCGGCCGTACTGCGAGGCCAGATAGCCGACCCGGGGCGTCCCCACGAAGCGGGCGCCCACCGGCAGGCCGTACCCCACCTCCGCGTTCACCTGCCCGCCGGCGCCGTACATCTCGTGCGACCCCATGCCGCCGTAGGACATCTGGCTGTTCCACAGCGCCTCGGCGCCGCCCGTCGCCTGACCGCCCCACCGGGAAGCGCTGGACGGTATCTTCTCCTTCGATGCGAGGATCTGGAACACGCTCTTCACCCTGCTGCGCCGTCCGGGCCATCTGACCGTGGAGTACTGGCGCGGCCGGCGCGCGCGCCACGTGGCACCCTTGCAACTCTATCTCTTCGTCAGCTTCATCTACTTCTTCATCGCGGACGTCTTGTTGGACGTCCGGGGCGGCTGGCAGGACTCTTTCACCCGGGGCGGGGCTGAGTCACCGGAGCGCGTCGCGGCCTTCATCTACGAAGGCTTCGCCTGGTCGTTTTTCTTTATCGTGCCGGCGATAGCCGCGGTGCTTCGACTGCTCTACCGCCGCCACGAGCGCTTCTTCCTTCCGCATCTCGTCTTCGCGGTGCACTTCTTCGCCGCGGGATTCGTGATCAACATCACCGCAATCGCCGTGGACGCGCTGTTCGCTCCGCTCTTGGATTTGGATACTCTGCTCTTCGTCTGGTCGGTCATCCACGTCCTGTTGTTCCTCGCGCTTCGTCGCGCGTACGGGGAACCGCCCGTGAAGACCCTCGCCAAACAGGCGTGCCTGGTGGCTTTTGTACTACGTGTTCGATCGGGCCGTGATACCGTCGTTGGCGCTGATCGGGCTGAGGTATTACGGAAACAGCTCGGCGCAGGTCGTGTGGTCCAACATCATCACGGTCGATACGGCCGTGCCGGTCCTGCTGCCGCTGGCCGGCGTGGCCCTTGGTGCCCTGTTGTACGAGCTGGCTCGGCGGTGGCAGGCCGGCGCACCGTGATGCGAGGCGCCGGCTGCTCACAGGGTCGTTTGCGGGGAGGAAGAGTCGAGGGGAGCGGGTCGTTTGCGGGAGGGAGGGTACCGACAACATTCGTGTAGAGTCGAGGGGAGGTGCGTGGCCGGTAGGGCGTCGGTGGCGCTTCCGGCGCTTTCGCCCCGGGCCGCAGTCCGACTCCTGCTTTCCACTCGAACGGGCGTGGGCGTGCGGTTCGCGCGGTCGGCGATCAGGTCGAGAGTCTCGGACGACGACCTGACCGCTCAAGGCCTCGCTCAGTGGCGCTCCGGTCGCCGCTGCTCGCCCGCCTCGGGCTCCGCCTGGCCGATGTCTTCCTGTCTTGAGGGCGAGAACAGCCCGCTGTCGATGTGATGGGACGCCGCGCGGCCGCACTGCAATGCGCTGCAGCACCGTCACGCAACCGCCTTGCCACGACTCTCCGCACGACCCGATGACCGACCCGCTGGTCGCCGCCCCGTCAGACGTGCCGCCGCCACTTCCGCGGGATGACCTGCTGTCGACCCCGAATCCGCGAGAGCTGTCAGCCGCCCCTCGCGCCCAGCCCGTCGGTCCGCGAAGAATCCAAGGTCGCGCGCAGCCCGCGGGTCGCGGTAGGATCTCGGACATGAAATGCCTGAGTTCCGAGATCCACGCTGCCGTGGACATCGATCCCGAACCCGCGCGCTGCGCGTCGGCGGTACATCAACCGGGCTCGCCCGCAGCGCCACCGCAGGGCGGCGCAGGAGCTCGGAGATATGGTGCGGAGACTGACTGAGGAACAGGAGTAATGCCAGCGCAGTTCGTTCCGTTCGATGCCGTTTGGGCGCGCGTTGTCGAGGCCGTCGACTCAGCCGGCCCCCTCCCGGAAGGAGCAGGGCCCGTGTACCTCGTACGAAGTCTCCATGGGCAGATCCGCATCTCGGTGGCCGAGGACCTGCAGGATGATCCGGCGTGCCGGCAGGCACTCGACGGGCTCGCCGGCGAACTGCACGCCAGGCTCGGTCCACACCGTGCCCCCAGCGAGGGCGGGGTGCTGTTCGTTGCTCCGGCACTGCTACATAGCGCGAGCGCGACGGCGCGCAGGGTCCATCGCGACGTGTATCTCGTCGATCGCCTGGTAACGGGTAGCGATTGGTGGACGGTTCGAGATTCCGGCGTACCTCCAGGCGTGCCGCGCTTCGCGCTGTTCTCCGTCAAGGGCGGGGTTGGGCGCAGCACGACGGCCGCGGTGCTCGCGCGCCATCTGGCCGAGAATGGCCAGCGGGTGCTCGTGGTCGATCTGGACCTCGAGTCCCCGGGACTGTCGGCGATGCTCGACGCCGGCGCGCGCCCGCAATTCGGCGCCACGGACTGGTTCGTCGAGGATCTCGTGGGCCAAGGCGAGCACGTGCTGCAGGACATTACCGCGGCACCGGGCTGGGCGCAGGACCTCGAAGGGGAGGTGCGCGTGGTACCGGCCCACGGCCGAGATCCCGGGGAGTACCTCGCGAAGCTGGGCCGCGTCTACATGGACACTACAGACGCGTGGACCGCACGTCTTCAGCGCTTGCTGGCTCGCCTGGAGGACCGGCACAAGCCGACAACCGTCCTCATGGAGAGTCGCAGTGGACTGCACCACGTTGCCGCGGCGACCGTGACCGACCTGGATGCCCAGGTGCTGCTGTTCGCCACCGATTCGGACAGCATGTGGACCGACTACGAGATCCTCTTCCGCCACTGGCAGCGTCATGACCTCGCGCCGAGAATTCGCGAGCGCCTGTCCATCGTGTCCGCGCTGACGCCCGAAACCGAGATCCCGCTGTACTTGCGAGGGTTCAGGGAACGCTCCTGGGATCTTTTCCGCAACGTCTATGACGAAGTCCAACCAGACCTCGACTCGGAGAGTATGTACTCTTTCGATCTGGATGACAACGAGGCTCCCCATTACCCGGTGCCCATTTATTGGAACCGCGGTCTGGCTGCCGGGGCATCGCTTCGCGACCTGACGGCCACCCAGCCCGTCGCTTTGGCGTACGCCGAGTTTCTGAAGCAATTCGCCAGCCTCATCGCCGTCGACAACGGAGGAAAGGCATCGTGATCGATGCAATCGATCCCGAAGTGGCGCGTAACGCGATTCGAGCGCTACCCGATGGGACGAGTCACGGTGACGACCCGGCGCCCGAACAGGTGTACCTCCCGCGTTCGCACCTCAAGGCCCTCGATCCTGACAAGCTGTTGGTGGTCGGTATGCGAGGGGCGGGAAAGACGTTCTGGTGGAGCGCCCTTCAGGACCCAACGGTACGCAGGTTGCTGGGCCACCAGGACGGACGACTCGAGTGGAGCGAAAGGGCGGAGGTGCGGACGGGGTTCGGCATCAGGCCCGCGCCGGACGAGTACCCCAGCAAGGACGTGCTGCGCAGCCTGACCTCGACCGGCGTCGAGCCCCGGACCGTGTGGCGCACCGTGCAAGCGTGGCAGATCGCGCCGCAAGGCCACGCGTTGAGGCAATGCGGTTCATGGCCGGAACGCGTGACCCACGTGGCCACTGCGCCGGAGGCAATCGACCGTCTTTTTCGGGACCGCGACGCTGAGCTCGACAGCGCCGGCGTTTACTTCCTCATCCTCTTTGACGCCCTGGACCGCAGCGCCGACGACTGGAAGGACATGTCCCGAGTGATTCGCGGGCTGGCTCAAACGGCGTTGGAGATGCGGTCGTATCGACGTCTCAGGGTCAAGGTGTTCCTTCGTTCGGATCAGTTCAATGAGGCGGAGATCGCCGATTTCCCGGACGGGTCGAAGGTACTTTCCTCCACCGTCGAGTTGAGCTGGCCCCGGCATGAGCTGTATGGGCTATTGTGGCACTGGCTGGCGAACGGGCAGGACGGCGTTACCTTCCGAAAGTTCCTGCAGCGCGGTACATGGCAGTCCGTGGAGATGGACGGCCGGTCTGTGGTATTCGTTCCACGAGCTCTGATCTACCACGAGGATACTCCGCGCCGAAAGTTTCACGAAGTCGCCGGCCCCTGGATGGGAACGGACCGTAGACGCGGCTTTCCGTACACGTGGATTCCGAATCACCTGGCCGACACCGAGGGCCGCGTGAGCCCGCGGTCTTTCTTGGCGGCGCTGCAAACCGCCGCCGATGACACGGCAAACCGATATCCTCACCACAAGACCGCGCTGCACCACGACAGCATCAGACGCGGCGTTCAATCCGCCTCACGGATTCGCGTCAGGGAGCTGCAGGAAGACTACCCGTGGGTGCACCGGGTACTGAGCCCGCTCCAGGGTATGGTCGTGCCCTGTGGGTTTGATGACATCGCGGGCAGATGGGAGGACAGGCGTGTAGTCGAGCGGCTGACCGCCGAAACGAACCAGGACGAGGTGAAGCTGCCGCCGCGCCATATCGGCCGGCGCGCCAGCGGCGTTCGGGAAGCCCTGGAGTCCTTGGGCATCTTTCTTCGCATGCGCGACGGACGAGTCAACATCCCGGACGTCTTCAGGGTCGGCTACGGCCTCGGCCGCAAGGGAGGGGTGAAACCGCTCCGGTGAAGGTGGTTGGCAATACGCCGGCAGCGATCTACGGCACGACGACGTACTCACAGCCATCGGCAGGCCACAATGACACACCCGGAAGACTTCGCCGACGCGCATGGCCGGCACTGGAAGGATGCGGAACTGCTCTACCGGCATTCATGTTGGCCGAATGCGGACCAGTTGTACGGATTCAGTGCGGAATGCGGCTTGAAGGCCATCATGGAAGCCCAGGGACAACCGATAACCGGCCAACGCCGCCAACACATCCAGGGCTTCTGGTTGATTTACCAGAGCTTCGCCAACGGTCTGCAAGGAGCACGGTATCTGCTTCCGATCGGTGCACCGTTCAACGACTGGTCACACCTCAATCGCTACGCCCACAGCGGGCATTGCGGGCAGACGGGCATCGCGCCTCACCGCGCAGCAGCTTCGCACGTCTGCAAAGTGGTTCACCAAGCGACGCAAGATGGTTTGCTGCCATGACGAGCCGGGACGTACGCCTTCCAAATCCGCATGCTTGAACAGACGCGGACCGCCACGCACCAGCCCCCGCGTCAAGGCAACGCGAACACGAAGAGCCCGTTCCCCCCCTGTGGACGCCGGACCTCCGGCGTCAGGTCCCTCGGCAGCATGCCGCCCCAGCTCGCCCCGCCGCTCCCCGTCGGGATCGCCAGGTACTGCCGGCCGTCGACCGCGTAGGTGATCGGGAACCCCTGGATCGACGTCGGCAGCCGCGTCTCCCACAGCGTCTCCCCGGTGCGCGCGTCGAACGCGAACGCCTGGCGGTCCCAGCCGCCGGCGATGGCGAGGCCGCCGCCGGTGGTGAGGGCGGCGCTGTTGATGGGCGTCCGGAACCGGCGACGCCACATGACCTCGCCAGTGCGCATGCTCATGGCGAGGAACTCGCCGAGCTGCTCGCCGCTGTCGGGGTGGTGGTGGTTGGTGCGGCGCACCGGCCCGGTGCCGCCGCCGCCGGCCACGCGGTCGACGGGCCCGAAGATCGCCGTCTCGCAGTTGAGGTGGATGGGAATGAAGAACGCCTCAAGCCCCGGGTGATAGGACATGGCGCGCCAGCTCTTGAACCCCGCGGTGCTGGGGCACCAGTAGATCTCCTCGCCGATGACGGGGATGGTGCCGTCGCGGTAGGTGACCTGCCCCGTCACCGGGTCGATGTCGGCCACCGTCTGGTAGCCGAGGTCGTGGGCGCCGCGGAACCGGCCGGTCTCGAGGGCCATCTCCCACAGGACGCCGATCTTCCCCATGGTGAACACCGAGCGCCGGTCGTCGTAGTCGACGAGGATGCGCTCGAACACCTCGTCCATGTCGAGGGTCTCGCCCGGCAGGTGCTGGTAGTACCACTTCATCTCCCCGGTGTCGGGGTCGAGGGCCAGCGTCGAGTTGGTGTAGAGGGCGTCGCCGTCGGTGCCGCGGACGGCGCGGGCCCACGGCTTGGCCTGCGACGTGCCGTGGAAGAGGGTCCGGGTCACGGGGTCGTAGCTGCCGGGGATCCACGAGTCGCTGCCGGCGCGGAACATCGGGGGCAGGTCGCCCCAGGTGTCGCCGCCGCGCTGGCCGGGGAGGGCGACGGTCGAGGTGCGCCACAGCTCTTCCCCGGTGTCGGCGTCGAGGCCGACGATGTAGCAGCTCTCCTCGCGGTAGCGGCCGCAGCCGGTCAGCCCCGACACGACCTTCCCGTCGGCGACGATGGAGCCGCTCGAGAACTGGTAGCCGACGCCCTGGTCGATGTCCGCGTCCCAGACCTCGTCGCCGGTGCGGGCGTCGATGGCGACGACGTGCGCGTCGGCGGTGTTCAGGTAGATCTTGTCGTCGTACATCGAGATGTTGCGGTGCATGCGGCCGGGCGGCGGGCCGCCGAAGCTGTTGCCGGGAGCCTCGGCGCCGCGGTCGTACTCCCAGAGGAGGGCGCCGGTGGCGGCGTCGAGGGCCTGCACGATCTCGCCGGGGTTGGCGATGTAGAGCACGCCGTCGTGCACGAGGGGGGTCGTCTGCTGGGGACCCGGGCGCAGCGCCCAGCTCCAGACGAGACGCAGGTCGCCGACGTTGCCGGTGTCGATCTGGTCGAGGGGGCTGTGGGCCTGGCCGTCGAGGGTTCGCCGCCAGCTCAGCCAGTCGGCCGGATCGGGGTCCTGCAGCATCGCGTCGGTGACCGGCGTGTAGTCCTCGACCTGGGCCGACACGGGCGGGGCGGCGAGCGCGACGGCGATCAGGACGGCGGCGAACGTGTGTCGACGGACCATGGGGCCTCTCTTCTTCGGGGAACCCGGGACTCCCCGCCGCGGCGGCGGCGCGGAATCCCGGCAGGGTTGGTTGGACGGACGGCGCGGCGCCGGCGGTGCACGCGGCGTTTCGCCCCGGGCTCCTACCGGATGTCGATCAGCTCGACGTCGAACACCAGCAGGCCGCCCGGCCGGCCGCCGCCGGGGTTGTCGCCGTAGGCGAGGTTGGCGGGAATCCAGAACCGGCGCTTCTCGCCCTCCACCATCAACTGGACGCCCTCGGTCCAGCCCCGGATCACCCCGTTGAGGGGGAACAGCGCGGGCTGGCCCCGCACCACCGAGCTGTCGAACATGCGGCCGTCGGTGGTCCAGCCGGTGTAGTGCACGACCACCCGGCTGGTCGCAGCCGGGTGCTCGGTGCCCGTCCCCGCCTCGAGCACCCTCGAGGCCAGCCCCGAGGCGGTGGTCTCGGCGTCGGCCGGGACGGCCGCCACGTCGTCCGGGGCCGCTATCGTCAACTGCGCCCCCGCCCCCGCCCCGGCGGCGAAGGCGAGCGAGCAGGTTCCGGCCGCGAGGGCGGCAATCAACATCCTGGGCGTCATGAGTTTCATCATGGCGCAGATCCTACCCCGTGGGGACCCGTGGCAAAAGCCCCGCGACGGTCGACCGGCGGATGCCGATCACGATCATGGCGGCCAGGCAGGCGGCCGCCGGGGGCAGGCGGGTCGTCACGCAGCCGCGCCCTCAGCCGGTCCGCCCCACCACGACGGCGATGGTGGCCTCGTGCCAGATGCACGCCGCCTCGAAGCCCGCGTCCCGCATCGCGGCCAGCTCCTCGTCGAGGGGGAAGTAGGTGTCCTCCTCCGCCCACTCCTCGAGGTGCCCGAACGCCCGCGCCTCGTCGATGCCGCACGCCGTCATGTGGTCGACCCAGAGCCGGCGGGCCGCCTCCTGCCCCGCCGGGTCCGCCGGCATCGTCGCGTCGGCGTTCACGAAGAGGCCGCCGGGCCGGATCGCGGCGCGAATCCGGCCATACAGGGCCCGCTTCTCGGCCATCTTCGGGATGTGATGCAGGGCCAGCGACGCCGCCGCGCCGTCGCACGGCGGCAGCGGGGCGAGGAACGACATCTCGCGGAATCGCACGCGCCCCTCGAACCGGGCGAGCCGCGCGCGGGCCTGCGCGAGCATCTCGGGATCGACGTCGATCAGCTCCACCGTCCGCGCGCCGTCGTGCGCGAGGATCGCCTCGGACAGCGCGCCGGTACCGGCCCCCAGATCGATCACGCCGTCCGGGCCGGCGTCGGCGAGGGTGGTGGCGACCACCTCGAGCATCGCCTCGTAGCCCGGAATGAACCGGCGGATCGTCTCGTCGTAGGCCGCCGTCTCGATGCGCAGGTGACGCCTGACCGAGTGCGTGGACATCGAACCGGCTCGCGCAACGGGGCGCCTGACCGCCCCACCTCGCGGACAGGTTACCACTGCGAGGCCGCCGGCCGGCGCGTCAGGACGCCGCCTGCTCCGGGGCGGGGAACAGGTCCTCGATGGAGCAGCCGAAGTAGTGCGCGAACTTCCTCGCGTTCTCGACGGTGATGGTCTGGTAGCGGCGGCGTGCGACGTCGCTGATGTAGGGCTGGGGGAAACCCAGGGCCGACGCGACCGTGCCCTGGGTGACGCCGGCCAAGGCGATCGCCTTGGCGACGCGGTTGGTGCCCGGTTCCGCGCGCAGGGCCGCGAGCTGTTCGGCTGTCAACATCGTGCTTAAAATATACGCCATGGGGCGTATTCGTGCAATCGTTATTCGCTTTTTCGTTAACATGCTGATTTCATTGAACTACGTGTTTGCACGTGCGGCAGCCATACGTTACCCTGAGCGGCGTGTCGCTCGGACAGAACATCAAGCGCCTGCGCATCGCGGCCGGCATGTCCACCCAGAAGGCCCTGGCCGACCGGCTGCACGTCCCCCAGCCGCAGGTCTCCGACTGGGAGAACGACCGCTACGGGAACCTCGAGACCCCGACGCTGATGAAGCTGGCCAAGGTCCTGCACTGCACGATCGATCAACTGCTCGACGGGGTCGACCCCGACTACGACCAGGTCCGGGAGGCGCGGGTGGCCATCGACGCCGAGCCCCGGCGGATCGACTACGGGACCGACGCCGCGGGCAGCATCCCGCTGGTGGCGGAGGGCTCGGCCGCGCCGGCGGGGACGCCCTGGAACGACGCCGCGCCGCCGCCCGGCGAGATCGAGCGGTGGATACC
The DNA here is from genome assembly GCA_965215105.1 of Vicinamibacterales bacterium. GTDB lineage: Bacteria > Acidobacteriota > Vicinamibacteria > Vicinamibacterales > UBA8438 > JAJEEA01. The sequence continues at coordinate 349,425 of OZ244051.1, read as the reverse complement.
GCGTCCCCGCGACGTGGAAGACACGAGCGCCTACGGCGTCCATGTCCGCGGCGACTCGATGGCGCCCGCGCACCCCCCACACACCATCGCCATCGTCAGCCCCGACCGCCGCCTGCAGGACGGCGACGAGGCCTACGTGCAGCTCGCGCCCGACGAGCGGCTGATACGGCTGGTGCGGAAGACGCGGGGCGGCTACCTGCTCGAGTCTTACAACCACAGCTACCCGGCCCGCGTCGTCACGCGGAAGGACGTGCTGTCCATGCACGTCATCCTCTACTCCCGCCGACGGGACTTCTGACCGGCGCCGCCGCGTCCTTCCGGCAAGGCGCCCCGATGAGCTACGATCACCGGATCCACGGGGCGCGCAGGCCCCCGTCAAAGCGGGAATGCGGCGTTCGTGGCAAGGGGCCCGGCGGCGGCAATCGCCCCGAAAGGAGAGACCGCGCGATGAGTGAGCGAGAGCCGCAGGCGAGCCCTGCGAGCGATTGGGTGTCGTACCGCCCCGAGATCAAGGTGCTCGACTGCACCATCCGGGACGGCGGCCTGATGAACGACCACCTGTTCGGCGACGAGACGGTGCGGGCGGTGTACCAGGCGTGCGTCGAGAGCGGCATCGACTACATGGAGATCGGCTACATCAACTCGCGCCGGCAGTTTCCGCCGGGGCAGTTCGGCCCGTGGAAGCACTGCGTCGAGAGCGACGTGCGCCGCATCGTCGGCGACAACGGCACCGGCCTGAAGCTGTCGGCGATGGCCGACGCCGAGAAGAGCGACTACCGCGAGGACATCCTGCCGAAGTCCGAGAGCGTCCTCGACATGATCCGGGTGGCCACCTACATCCACCAGATTCCGCTCGCCCTCGACATGATCAAGCACGCCCACGACCTCGGGTACGAGACGAGCCTCAACCTGATGGCGTTGTCGACGGTGCCCGACCGCGAGCTGAACGAGGCGCTGGCCCTGGTGGCGAGGTCGGAGGCCGACACCATCTGCATCGTCGACAGCTTCGGGGCGCTGTACACGGAGCAGATCGACAGCTACATGGACACGTTCCTGGGCTACGCGGAGCCGGCCGGCAAGGTGGTGGGGATGCACGCCCACAACAACCGGCAGCTCGCGTTCGCCAACACCATCCAGGCCACCATCAAGGGCGCCAACCGGCTCGACGGGAGCATGGCGGGGCTGGGCCGGGGCGCCGGCAACTGCCCGATGGAGCTGCTGCTCAGCTTCCTGCACAACCCGAAGTTCCGGCTGCGCCCGGTGCTGCACTGCATCCAGCACCACATCGAGCCGATGCGCGAAGACCTGAAGTGGGGCTTCGACTACCCCTACATGATGACCGGGGTGCTCAACCAGCACCCGCGAGCGGGCATGGCGTTCAACGAGTCGGCGGACCGGGGCGACATCATCAAGTTCTACGACTCGCTCGAGGACCCCGACTGACGGCCGGAACACCGTCGGGTGGGGCCGCCGGCACCGTCCGTGAACGGCGCCGGCGGCGGAAATTCCATCAGCGCGCGCCGTTCAGCAGGTCCCAGTGCCGGCCGGCCCGGTCGAGGATGGCCGGCAGGTCGTCGGCCAGCAGGTAGCCGTCGCCTATCAGCGCGTGCCCGACCGCCTCGACCTTCTCCATGAACTCGTCGCGCGACGCGTAGCGCTCCTCGATGGACGGCCGCGGGTCGCCGGCCGCCTCGCGCTCGGCCCGCGTGGCCGCGAACGGCACGTAGGACCCCGCGAGGGACACCAGCGTGTCGGGGTCGCCGGCGTCGGGGTGGGTGAAGTTCCAGCCGGTGTAGGTGGCCAGGGGCACCGCCACCTCGGGATGCACGATGCCGGAGGTCTCGTTGCCGTCGGCGTCGACCGCGGGCACGAGCATCGGCAGCGGCACCCCGGCGTCGTCGGCCCCGGCCAGCCACGGGTTCCTCACCCGCGTCCCGCCGGCGCGGTCGTGCGGCGACCGGACGCCCGGGATCGCCGGGAACCCGAGGTCGGTCGGCGGCACGAGGTTGCCGTCGGCGAACCGGGGATGGCGACTGGCGGGCGGCTCGACGCCGTCGACCACCCAGTCCTTCAACGCGGTCAGCAGCGCCCGCATGTTCCACCAGTAGTCGGTGGGGTTGCCCATCTCCTGCCGGTTCCCGGAATCGGCTGGCGGCGGGAACGGCCCGGGGCCGTGCTGGGTGCCGGCGAGCAGGTAGAAGCGCACGTTGTCCTGCAGGTCGATGTCGGCCTCGCCGTCCGGCGTCGCGTGCACGAGGGCGGTCACCCGCCCGCCGCCCCAGTACTCAACGCCGGTGTTGGTGTAGAGGATGCGGGGCTGGTTGTCCCGGCTCCGCTCGTTGCCCAGGGTGCCGTCGACGACCCCGGTCACGGGGTCGCGCAGGGCGGCGTCGGCGAAGGGGAACGAGGTGGCGTCGAACATGCCGAGCGAGATCGGCGTCGCCCCGGGCTGGTTGAGGTCGAGCCGCGACGCGCCGGCGATGTGGGGAATCATGCCGTCGAAGACCGGCCGCCCCTCGGTGTCGGTGTTGAACCCGAGGTAGAGGAACGTGCGGAGGAAGCGGCCGCTCTGCGACGAGCCGAACGACAGCGCGTGCCCGGCCGAGACGGTGGCGTCGGGGTCGTGCTTGATCCACGACGCGGTGTCGCGGACGGCGGCGAAGCCGAGCCCGCCGACCGGGTCGCCGTCCACCGAGGGCACCGCGAAGCGGATGGGACGGCCCTCGGGCACGTCGAACTCCCAGCCGACCCACACGACGGTGTAGCCCTCCTTCATCAGGAACCCGTCGCCGTACGGCCCGCTGCCCCCGCGGTTGAACCCGAGCGCGGTCAGGCGGCCGCGGTTGGCGATGTCCACCAGCACCACGCCGTTCCCGCGCGCGGGGTCGGCGGGGGCGAGGATGCGCAGGTCGCCGGTGGCCTCGACCATGCCGTCGGCGTTGACGGGCGCGCGGTCGAGGTTGGCGATGACCTGGTTCCGGGGATGGGCGGGGTCGACCGCGAAGGTGATGCGGCCCGCGATCAGCTCGTAGGGGCCGGCGTCGCCGAACGCGCGGCCGTCCTCGACGGGGGCGCGCCCGGTGATCTCGACCGACGACACGTCGGCCCGCGCCGCCGTCGGCGCGAGCACGGTGAGGGTCAGGATGACGGGGAGGAAGCGGTACGTCGACTTCATGGCGATGGGTATCCTTCGATGCGTTGAACGATTCTCGTCTCCAGGCGAACGTGCGGGATCGCGTCTACGCCGGACTGCGGTCACGAGCGCGGAAACGACCGCCGCATCGACGGCTCTACTCCCACGAAGGCCCACCAGCGGCCGCCCGGCACCGGGAGCCGCCGGGCCGCGACCGCAAGCTGCGCGCCTACTGCTGCTCTTGCGCCTCCGCGAGCTCCTCCGCCCGCGACCCCGCGAGGATGTTCGTCAGGCCGTAGTTCCCCTCGTGGCAGGCGTACTCGTACATCTGCCCGTCGAGGCGCGACATGGGCAGCGACCCGCTCCACGGCCGCGTCCACGTGTTCGGGTCGGTCACCGTGAACTCGTAGCCCAGCGTGTCGGGGCCGAGCCGCGTGAAGCGCTCGACGACGTGCAGGTCGGTGCTGAGGTTGCCGTTGAAGTTGCGGATGAACGCGTGTCGGTTGAAGTTGGTGGTCTCCACCACCAGGGTGTCGCCCTCCCAGCGGCCGCGCGAGTCGCCGGCGTACTGGCGTATCTTCCCCGTCACGTGGGGGCGCCCGTCGAGCGGGATGAAGCGCGTGTCGTGGATGTGCTCCTGCAGGATCGCCACCATGTCGGGGGTCTGCACGATGTGGTAGTTGTTGTTGTAGCCGGTGGGGAACGACGGGATGCCGCGGTACCAGAGGCAGCGGTCGCCCAGATCGAGTTGCTCGTACGTCTCGACCGGCTCCCGGCCGCCGCGCATCCGCGCGAGCCGGCTCGCCTCCGGCGAGCTCATCCGGGCCTCCATCTCCGGGGTCAGGGGCGGCAGCCGGCCGTCCTCCGGATCGACGATGATCGAGGTCCGGCGGTCGGGCACCACCGACGTGCCCCGCTCCATCCAGAAGTTGTTGTAGGCCCCCACGTTGCCGCCCGCCTCGGTGCGCCGGGCGGGGGCGTTCAACAGGTCGGCGTTCCGCTCGACGGTCTGCTGCGAGAGGCCGGCCGCCTCCTCCTCCGTCAGGAACGCCCGATCCGCGAGGTTCGCGGGACGCTGCAGCGGGGTGAGGGTGGCGTTGTTCCAGATGCCCCCCAGGTCGGGGTCGCCCCATGCCGTTCGAAGCGGCGGCGGCTCCCCGGACGTCTGGCCCGGGGCAGCGGGCGGCGCCAGCATCGCCGCGAGCGCGACGGTCACGACGGCGAGAGATAGACGACTCATGTCACCCTCCTGTCGATATGGATCTTCTCGGCGCTTCTCGACGCGTCAATGATGGCCCCGAACCGGCTCTCGCGCAAGCGGTCCCGCCCCGCCCGACACGGGCGGGAGCGGCCCGGGTCGGGAAACCGGGACGGCGGGCGGCCGTCACGCCCCGGTCGGCGACCGCAGGTCGTCGCCCGCGGCTCCGCTTGGCGCCCAACCAACCCGCCAGGAGTCCGCGCCGTCCGACGGCGCAGACTCCGGCGTCGGTCAAGCGATCGGTGGGCCCGGTTGCCCTCTACGACGGAGACGGAGACGGCAGGGTCAGAGGATGATGCTCAACGCGCCGTGGTCGGACAGGGTCTCCTGGTCCAGGACCGCGCGCTTCTGGCACAGGCGCAGGCGCCCGTCCACCCGCCGCAGGCGCACGTCGCAGCGGCCGACGTAGGGAGCGGACTCGCCGGCGCGGAAGCGCCAGACGGCCACCGCGGCGGTGGCCTCGATCTCGTCGCCGTCCACCGCCGTCACCATGACGTTGGAGACGAAACGGCGGGTGCGCGACCAGGGGTACTCGCAGTGGGCGTGGCGGCTCTTCAGCCGGACGACGCGGGCCGCCATGCGGTCGCGGTCGTCGTCGATGAACACCAGGTCCGTCTGCGGGTCGCCCTCGGGCAGGTCGCGCAGCCTGACGCCGGCTTCTCCGGCGGGCGCCAGCTCCCACGCCGTCACGTCCATGCCGGCGGAGCCGGTGGGATGGAACGTCCGAACGGTGACGGCCATGATGTCGTTGACGACCAGATTGGGGAATATCACCAGGTTGCGGGTCTTCTCGCACATCCGAAGGGCCTTGTCGAGCCCGTGGCGGGCGACGAGGTCGTCCTTGATTCTCTGCATCTCGGCCTTGGCCTCCTCGCCGAAACTGGGATGCCACATGGCGATGGGCCGCCCGTAGACCGCGTCGTTCTCCATGACGCCGTGTCCGTTGCCGAGGGAACGGCCGACCCCCCGGCGGTTGCGGGCGGCCGTCGCGTCATCCCCGGCCGTGCCGGCCATGTAGTCGAAGAAGGTGCGGTGGGTGAACGGCGTATGGTAGCCGTCGACGCTGTTCTCGACCATCAGCTTCCAGTTGGCCTTGATGCTGTAGCGGTTCGAGCCCGGGATGACCCGCATGCCGGCGGGGTCCTGGTCGGCGACGAGGTCGAGGTACTCGGCGGCCCCGGCCAGGTACTCGCGCAGGGGTCCGGTCTCGCGGTCGAAGCAGACGAAGATGAAGCCGCGAAAGCTGTCGAAGCGCGGCGAACGCAGCCCCATCTCGCCGCGGTCGAAGTCCGGGCCGTAGCCCTCGACGTCGGGGACACCGATCAGCGCGCCCGACGTGTCGAAGGTCCAGGCGCGGTTAGAAGCACCGGAACGCCTCGGCGTTGCCGCGGTCGGTCCGGCAGACGAGGGCGCCTCGGTGGGGGCACGTGTTGTGGAACACCGCCAGCTCGCCGTCCCGCTTGCGGGCGAAGAACATCGGGCGTTCCGCGACCACCCGCCGCGCGTAATCGCCGGGGTTGGGCACCTCCGACTCGTGTCCCAGGTAGAGCCAGCAGCGGTCGAAGATGCGCTGCCGCTCCAGATCGTGGACGGCCGGCGACACCATGGCGGAACGATGTACCCTGAACCGGCCCAGGTCGGGACGGTCGCAGACCAGACTGCCGACGTCCATGGCGCCTCCCTACTCCGTCGGACCTCTTCACCCGTTCACCTATGATCGGGCAGTGCAGCGCGGCCCCGGTGTTCGCTACGAGCCCGACGACGTCCTCGGCTACAACGCCGCGATTCTCGCCCGCATCATCCCGGGCACCGCCGACGCGGTGACGCTGCCCTGGTCCAGCGCGGCGGTGGCGGCGACGTTCTCGTTCGGCGCGGTCAGGCTCGGGACGATGTTCCGGGTCGGCGCCGTCGTCACCGTCCTGACGCCGATCGTCGTGGTCGTGTTGAGCCTGATCCTGGTGCCGGCCCTGCAGGCGTTCACCCTGCCGTGACGGCAGGCCGCCGTGCCCCGCGCCCCGTCCGGCCGGTTCGTGTACCATCGCCAAGCGCGCAGTTCCGCGAGACCGTTCATGGCGCTCGAGCTCACCCCCCGGCAGGCGAACACCATCGCGGCCGCCGTCACCACCGTCTCGGCCCTCGTCATCCTGCTCGCCATCGGCCTCCTGGGGTGGCTGGCCGCGCTCTTCCTCCGGACCTTCTCGGGGGTGTTCCTGCCGCTGGCGGTGGGCGGGGTGGCGGCCCTCGTGTTCCGCCCCTTCTACGACTGGCTGCGCGGCCCGGGCCGGCTGCCGGTGCCGGCGGCGGTCGCCGCCGTCTTCCTGTCCGCCCTCGTGCCGCTGGGCGTCTTCGTCGCGTTCTTCGGGAACCTCGCCGTCGAGCAGGTCGTCGGCCTCGCCGCGCAGGTGCCCCAGTGGTGGGCGGACGCCCGCGCGCTGCTCGAGGAACGACTCCCGCAGGCCACCGAGCTGCTCGAGTCGTCGGGTCTCGGCGACCGGCTGGGCGAGATCGCGGTCGCGCAGCAGGACGCGATCTTCGAGTGGCTCCAGACGATGGGGGTGCAGGCGGTCACCGTCGGCTTCGGCGTCGCGCGCGGGCTCGCCGCCCTGCTGTCGTGGATCATCACCCCCGTCTACTTCGCGTACTTCCTCACCGCCGGCTTCCGGCTCGACACCGACCGCGTGCTGCCGTTCCTGAAGCCCGAGACCCGCGCGGACGTGACCTACCTGCTGCACGAGTTCGTGGACATCACGGTGGGGTTCTTCCGCGGCCAGCTCATCATCGCCCTCCTGCAGGGGCTGCTGTTCGCGGCCGGCTTCAGCCTCGTCGGCCTGCGATACGGGTTCGTCATCGGCCTCGCCCTCGGGCTCCTCAACGTGATCCCCTACCTGGGGAACATGATCGGCCTCGCCATCGCCATTCCCATCGCCTTCTTCCAGGCCGACGGCGGGTGGCTGACGTGCGTGCTGGTGCTCGCGGTGGTGCTGGTGGTGCAGCAGATCGAGGGCTGGTTCCTGACCCCGAAGATCATGGGGCAGCGCACCGGCCTGCACTTCATGGCCATCATCGTCGCCATCTTCTTCTGGGGCACGGCGCTCGGCGGCATCCTCGGGCTAATCGTCGCCATCCCCCTGACCGCCTTCCTCGCCTCGCTCTGGCACCTCGCGCGCGAGAAGTACATCCCGGAGATCGTGTGAGGCGCGGCGCGTGCAGGGGCGACGGGACCATCCCGGGATCGGCCGCGTCCGCAGGGCAAAAGCCTCCGGCCGGGCGTGGCTACGGTCGCGCCCAGCGTCCGAGCAGGCGGCACGACGCGCGACCTGTGCCCGGTCAGCGCGAGCCGGCCGCCAGCGCGACCATCGCCGGCAGGCTCATCGCCCGGATGTCCTTCCCCAGCGGGAAGCTCTCGTTGCCGCCGTGCACCACGAACCGGCGCGTCGGCCGGAGATCCTCGCACGCGCTGTGGAATCCGCGGGAAACCTGGGGCGCGGAGCTCCGCTTGATCTCCACCGCCCAGGTCTCGCCCGCGCCGAGGTCGATGACGAGGTCGACCTCCGCGCCGCCGGCCGTGCGGTAGTAGCCGAACGACGCGCGCGCCGGCAGGACGCCGGCGACGTTCTCGACGACGAAGCCCTCCCAACTGCCGCCGACGACGGGATGGCCGAGCAGGTCGTCGACGGTCTCGATGCCGAGCAGGGCGTGACAGATGCCGCTGTCGCGGATGTAGACCTTCGGCGCCTTGACGAGGCGCCGGCCCAGGTTGGACGTCCACGGCTGAAGCCGCCGGACCAGCAGCAGGTCGACCAGTAGGTCCAGGTACCGGGCGATCGTGACGCCGTTGACGTCCAGCCCCCGCGCGAGGGCCGCCGCGTTGTGCGTCTGCCCCTGGTTGTGGGCGAGCATCGTCCAGAATCGGCGCAGGGTCTCGGCGGGTATGCGCGGGCCGAGCTGCGGAATGTCGCGTTCGAGGTACATGCGGATGAAGGCGACCCGCCAGTCAAAGCTCTCGGCGTCGTCGGACGCGAGGAAGCTGTCGGGGAGACCGCCGCGGCACCAGAGCCGGCGTTGCGTGTCCGCGGGGACTTCCGCTACGCCGAAGGGATGGAGCTCGCAGTGGGCGACGCGGCCCGCGAGCGTCTCGCCCGACTGCCTCAGGAGCTCGACCGACGCCGATCCGAGCAGCAGGAACATACCTGCGCGCCTGCCGGCCCGCCGGCGTCGGTCGATGATGCCGCGCAGGGGGGCGAACAACCCCGGGGCACGGTGCACCTCGTCGAGAATCACCAGGCGGTCGGCGTTCTCGGCGCAGTACTGCTCGACATCGCTGATCTTGGCGAAGTCGCTCGGCAGTTCCAGGTCCACGTAGACGGCCCCGCGCTCGGCGGCGACTTCCTGCGCCAGGGTCGTCTTGCCGACCTGCCGCGGCCCGATCAGCACCACCGCGGGGTTCCTGTCCAGCAACCGGCGAAGCATCGGCTTGAGGCGTCTGCCGATCATCATCCATGCGAATATAACTCTGAAGTCAATATTTGCATGGTTCACTCACCCAGGACTGGCCGATGCTCGAGGGCGGCTCGCCCGGCTTTCCGCGGGAAGACCCACGACCAGCGCAGCCGGGGCTTGTCGGGGCTTGTCCCGAGGCTCGACCGTGATACGGTTACGCGGACGCAACCAACGGAGGAGGGACGACATGGCGGGACGGATTCGCTTCGGTCTGATGCTGGCCCTGGTGCTCGTGGCGGCGGGGGCATGGATGGTGGGTCAGGGCTCGGCGATCACCGCGGCCCAGAGCAACTTCGTCGGCGGCGACCCGTCGCGGCCCGACGCCTCGGACATCCGCGCCCTGCGCCTGCGGTTCGAGGCGGGCGCGCGGTCGAACTGGCACAGCCACGGCGGTTTCCAGGTGATCATGGCCGAGGAGGGGCGCGGCCGCACCCAGGTGCAGGGCGAGCCGCTGCAGGAGATGGAGCCGGGCGTGCCCTACTACGCGGGCCCCGGGGTCGTGCACTGGCACGGCGCCGCCCCCGACTCGTACATGGTGCAGCTCACCGTCGTCGGCGGCGAGGGTCCGACGGACTGGCTCGGGCCGGTGAGCGACGAGGACTATCTGGGCCAGTAGGCGTCCACGGCGCAGGGCGGCGCCACCTCCGCAGGGGCGTCGTCCGCTTGCAGGCGTGGTTGGGCGTGCAGCGCCGCGGAGGCGGTGTCCGGTCCAGCCGCGCATCCGCCCGCGGTCGGGCCGCGGCCCATGCGCCGCGGCCCGGCAGCCGTGCGGCCGAGAACCCCGGCAGGCACACCCGCCGCTTCGCTACCGTCGGCGCGGCGACGTGGCCCCGCCACGAGCTCCTTCCATGAGGAGGCGTCTCATGCAGCCATCCACGTTCCGTAGCGGCCCCGCTCCGAGAGGCGCGCATCCCCCCGCAACCCTCGTCGCCATCCTCGCCGGGCTCCTGGCCCTGACCGCGGCGGCCGGCCTCTCGGCCAAGGACTGGCCGCAGTGGCGCGGCGAGGAGCGGCGGGGCGTCTGGACCGAGACCGGCATCCTCGAGGCGTTCCCCGACACCGGGCTCACCGTCAAGTGGCGGGCCCCCGTCAACGGCGGCTACGCCGGCCCCGCCGTCGCCGACGGCCGCGTCTTCGTGCTCGACTACGTCGAGACCGAGCCGCGGACGATGGACGGCACCGAGCGGCTGCTCGCCCTCGACGAGGAGACCGGCGACGTGCTCTGGTCGCACGAGTGGACCACCACCTACCGGATGCTGATGTTCACCTACGCCACCGGCCCCCGCGCCACCCCCACCGTCGACGGCGACCGCGTCTACGTGACGGGGGCGACGGGGCGCATCCTGTGCCTCGACACGGCGACCGGCGAGGTCGTCTGGGAGAAGGACACCGTCGCGGAGTACGACACCAGCATCCCCATCTGGGGCACGTCGAGCGCGCCGCTGGTCGACGGCGACCGCGTGATCTTCCTGGTGGGGGGCGAGCCCGACGCCCTCGTGATGGCGTTCGACAAGCACACCGGCGACGAGGTGTGGCGGGCCCTCGAGACGCGGACGGAGATGGGCTACAACCAGCCCCTGATCATCGAGGCGGGCGGCGCCCGGCAGTTGATCGTCTGGCATCCGCGCGGGCTCTCCTCGCTCGACCCCGAGACCGGCGACGTCTACTGGGAGGAGCCGTTCGCGGGGCGGGCCAACATGACGGTGGCCGACGCCGTCCGCGCCGGCGACCACCTCTTCATCTCGGGCTTCTACAGCGGCTCGATGATGATGCGGCTCGCCCTCGACCGGCCCGACGCCACCGCGCTGTGGAAGGACGGCAGCAGCCGGGTGCTCGACAACGGCATCGAGGTGGCGGAGGAGACCGGCCTGCACTCGGTGATGACCACCCCGCTCGTCGTCGGCGACTACATCTATGGCATCGGCAGCCACGGGCAGGTGCGGGGCCTGCTGGCCGCCACCGGCGAGCGGGTCTGGGAGGCCGAGGGGCTGACGAACCGCAATCGCTGGGGCTCGGCCTACTTCGTCCGCCACGAGGACCGCTACTTCGTCTACAACGAGAACGGCGACCTCATCATCGCCACGTTCAGCCCGGAAGGCTACATCGAGCACGACCGCACGCACCTCATCCACCCCACGTCGCGGTCCGGCTACGGCGGCAGCCGCGCGGGGTCGCGCTCGCGCTTCCGCCACGGCCAGAGCGACCGGCTCGTGGTGTGGGCGCACCCGGCGTTCGCCAACCGGCACGTGGTGGTGCGGAACGACGAGGAGATCATCCGGGTGTCGCTGGACGCGAGCGACTACTGACGCTCACCCCCTGCGCCTTGGGGCGCGCCCCCGAGTGCGGGGGCGCGCGGCGCGTGCAGCGCTCAGAGAGCCCGTCCGTTGTTCCTACTTCAGCTTTAGCAGCGGGTAGTCCGGGTAGCGGGGCGTGAGCGCGCGGTTCGTGCAGTCGGCGATCAGATCGAGCGTCTCGAGGACGACCTGACCGATCAGGGCCTCGCTCAGTGGCGGGCCCACGACGCAGTTCATTATCATCGTCCGGTCGCCGATCTGCACCGATACCGGGCCTGCCAGGGGGCGTTCCTCCCGCCGCTCGTCGGCGTACGTGACGAAAGCGGTTCCCTGCTGCTCGAGCCCGAGACGCTCGACCACGTTCTGCGGCAGGACCAGGGTTACGGCTCCCGTGTCGACAAGCCCCTCCACTGTCGACCGGCGGACATCGCTCTCGTCGCAGCCGCCGCGCCGGTAGTACTCCCGGTCCCCGGCGTTTTCCAGCTTCATCTCGGTTTGGATTTCGCCCATGGTCCTCTCATCACCATAGCACGCGGACCGCCGGTCCGGTCGTCGATCAGGGCTGCGCCGTATTGCGGCCGAGCGCCCGGCGGACGCGTCCGGCGCCGAGCCAGACGCCGATGCCGGTCGACGCCAGCCCGCCCAGCATGAGGACGATGAGCCCGACGTCCCAGAGCGGCCTCCGGTCGTACCAGAAGGCGAAGTCGAGGCTGTGCAGCCCGTTGAAGAGCCAGCGCTCGAGACGACCGTATCGGTTGACGGTGTGGACGATTCGGGCGGTGGTCGCGTCCACGTAGATCCAGGTCCGCATGGGGTCGGCGAACCGAACGCGGACCACTGGAAGCGGCGGCCGTCCGGCGCCTCGGCCGTAGTAGTAGGCGTCGTACTCGTCTCGACTCGGGCTCGTGCGCGGCGTTCAGGTTGACGCGCTCGAGGTCCATCGCCTCGTAGCGCAGCGCCCCCGTCACCCGCACGCGGCTCGACAGGGGCAGGGAGTTCTCGATGAACAGGGCGCGCGAGTCGATGGTGGTGGGCGCGATGCCGCGCAGCTCGCGCTGCCCGTAGACGCCCGGCTCGGGGTCCAGCAGGTCGACGCCGTCGCCGGGCACCTGCGGCACGTTGATCCGGAACCCGCGCGTCCGCTCGAAGTCCAGGGCGGAGGCCTCGACGCCGATCGCCATCCGGTTCTCGCCGCCGGGCACCGGCGTGCGCACGTCGAGGGTCAGGCGGTCCCCGACGAGCCGCTGGTCGTGGTCGAGCCAGAAGTAGCCGTAGTAGCGCTGCACCACGCCCACCCGCCGGCAGACGTCGACGACGGTCGTGCAGTAGGCGAAGCCGTCGCCGTTCTGCCAGTCGCGGTCGGCCCCGAACCCGTACGCGGTGTTGCGCAACGTGACACTGTCGCTCAGGCCGACCTCGACGTCGGAGCGCAGCAGGAGCTGCCGCGAGTCGTTCACCGCGTCGCCCACGTTGTAGTTGAGGAAGCGGGTCCGCGCGTCGATGCCCTCGCCGGTCGCTGCCGTGATGACGTCGAGCGGCTCGACGACATCGGCGGTGGGCAGCAGCGGCGTACCGAAGTACGACCCGACGTCGTCGTCGAGGAGGTCGAAGCTGAACCGCAGCTCGGCGCGCGGCGCGGGCCGCCACAACAGGCTGCCGGTGAGGTTGGACGAGCTCGGGTTCATCCGCTCGACGTGGCCGTCCGAGCCGTGGCCGCTGAAGTCGAGCCGGTACCAGAGCGAGTCGCTCACCGGTCCGTTCACCCCGACCGCCGTCTGGTGGGTGTTGAAACGGCCGTAGGAAAAGAGCGCGTTCCACTCGTGGGCCGCGGTGGGCGTGGCCTGCTTCGTGATGGCGTTGACGGTGCCGGCCACCGCGCCCTGCCCGTTGAGGACCGACGACGGCCCCCGCAGCACCTCGACCCGGTCGAGGTTGAAGGTGTTCTGCGGCCGCATGACCATGTTGGCGGGGCCGAGCCAGATGCCGTCGCGCAGGACCGTGATCTGCGACCGCGTGAACCCGCGCATCGAGAAGCTCGACGGGGCAGCCGGGTTCTGCCCCACGACGACCCCCGGCGTGGTCTCGACCGCATCGCTGATCCGTCGATAGCCGCGCGCCTCCATGACCGAGCTGTCGACGACGTCGATAGAGGCGGGCACGTCCAGGGCCCTCAGGCCCAGACGGCTGCCGGTGTCCGTTTCCTCGGCCAGGGCCAGCTCCCCTTGAGTCCCGGTGACGAACACCTGCTCCTCGAACTCGGCGGCCGGCAAGCGCAGGTCGACGGTGACGGCCGGCCCCGGGACCACCGTGACGCCGGACAGGAGGGGCGCGAATCCCTGCCGTGTCGCCGTCAGCGTGTAGTCGCCGGCGGGGACCCCGTCGATGACGAAGGCGCCGCCCGCCGCCGTGGTCGTGGAAGCCCGATCTCCTCGAGGGTGACGACCGCCCCCGCCAACGGCGCTCCCCCGCCGTCGTCCACGACGGTGCCCCGCACCGAGCCGGTCGCCTGCCCCTGCGCCGGCCGAGCCTCCAGCAAACCCCGACGCCGCCACCACCCACACCGCGAGCAGGCACATCCCGCGGGAACTACCCCGTCCGCCGATCCGATTCGCTGTGAACAACTGCGCTCCCTCCGACATATGGCAATCACGTTCGAGTCTGTGACAGCCGGGGAGCGCCGACAACTGAAGATTCTCGCAAGTTCCCCTTACGCAGCCCTGAAGCCGCGTCTCGACCGCACCGGATGAGTTTCCTGGCGTTGCTCCGACCATGCGGAGCTCTGCATGGTCGGAGCAACCCCCACCGCCCTAGTGGAACCGCACCGAGTAGCCCAACCGGACCCCGCGGCCCATCTCGGGAGCTCGATCCTTGATGTACGACGTGTGGTTGCGATAGAGCGTGTTCGTCAGGTTGTAGCCCGTGAACGACAGGATGTGCGACATGTTCTGCCGCGGCCAGACGTACGACGCGCGCAGGTTGACCACGGAATAGCCTTCGGTCTCGGTCTCGCCCAGGAACACGTCCGCCTGCCGCCCCGCGAGCTCCACTTGCGGGCTCAGCGTGAACGCGCCGTAGGGGATGTGGAGGTCCAGCGTGCCGCGCAGCGGCGGAATCCGCGGCAGCGCCTGGTTGGTCGTCGTCAGCCGCGCGTCGACGTACCCGAGGCCGAGCGTCAGCCAGGTCTGCCCCGCGAGCCGGGTGCTGCCCCGGGCGTCGAAACCGGTGAAGCGGCTGTCGCCCTGCAGGATGTTGAACACCGGCAGGTTGTCGGCCACCGCCCCGTTGCGGCTGCCGAAGATGAAGTTGTCGATGTCGTACATGAAGAAGTTCAGCTCGCCCCGGACGCGGTCGCCGCGGTGCCGCAGGCTCAGGTCCAGTCCGAGGGTGGACTCGGCGTCGAGATCCGGGTTGCCGACGTCGAAGGAGAGCGTGCCGACGTGAGGACCGAAGTTGTACAGCTCCTCGATGGCCGGGGCGCGGTAGGAGCGGGTCATGTTGGCGACCAGGGCGTTGCCGGCCCCGAGGTCCGCGTGGAGTCCGACCGACGCGGATGCGCCCTCGAAGCCGCGGTCGCGCGCGTGGGGCGCCTCGGGGTGCTCCCCGCCCTCTTCGTGATCGTCGTGCCCATCGTGATCGTCGTGCCCGTCATCGTGATCGTCGTGCGCACCGACGCCGCTGCGCTCCGCCACCTGGTAGTCGTCGCGGTCGACGCGGCCGCCGAACTGCACGCGAAAACGCCCCAGGCTCAGCTCTTCGTAGGCGAAGGCCGCGAAGGACGACAGGTCGGTCCGCGGCGCCAGCGCCTCGACTCCCGCCGCCTCGAAGTCGCGCACCTGCGTCCAGACGCCGAACTTGCCCGCCAGACCGGCCGTCTGGCGCTGGTCCAGGTCGGCGCGAACGATGTAGGTGCGGTTGTTGAAGCGGGTGCCGACGCGCTGCTGCCCGCCCTCGCTCTCCAGCTCGTCATGGCTCCAATCCACGACGTTGAGGCTGAGCCGTGCTCCCTCGATGACGCGGTTGTCGAGGTTCTGGAGACCGATGTCGACCCGCCCGGCGCGACGCTGCCAGTCGAGCGAGATCGCCGTCTCGCCATGGTCGTCCCCGTGCCCGCCGGACTCCTCTTCGTGTCCGTGGTGCCCGTGGAACTCGCCGGCGAACGGCACCCCGTAGCGGCCGCCGTTCGACGTCACCCCGGCGCTCGCGAAGAGCCGGTCGCCCGACCAGCCCACCCCGGCCCGCACGGTGCTCGACTCGGTGGCGGAGTTCTCCACGGTCCCCTCGGGCGTGGCGTAGTCGTCCGTCCGCCGCGTGCCGCCGCCGGCCCAGTAGTGCACGCCGTTCCGCGCGTGCTGCAGGCCGAAGTTGCTGCCGGCCTGCGCGTTCGCGCTCCCCAGGTCGGCGCTGAACTGCGCCCGCGTGCCATCGAGCAGCGACTCGCGGTAGCTCTCGTGGGGCGTGATCACGTTGACGACCCCGCCGACCGCGTTCGGGCCGTACAACAGCGTCGCCGGCCCGCGCACGATCTCGATGCGTTCCGCGCTGTCGGGGTCGACCGCGACGCCATGGTCGCCGGACTCGCTCGACAGGTCCCCGGTGCGGACGCCGTCCTCCAGGACCAGCACCCGGTCGCCGTCGAAGCCGCGGATGATCGGCCGGCTCGCTCCGGGGCCGAAGCCGCGGATCGCGATGCCCGGCTCGTTCCGAAGGACATCTTCGAGACCGGCGGCCGACTCTCTTGCGATGTCGAACGAGTCCACGGTGGTGACCGCGTTGAACGCCTCGAACGTCGTCTCGGTTCCGCCCGCCGAGGCGGTCACCGTCACGTCCTCGCGAACGGGCGAGAGTCCGATCTCGAAGTCCGCCGTCGCCGTCCCGCCCGGCTCGACGGTCACCGTGCGCCGTTCCGCGGTCAGGTGCTCGCGTTGCGCGAGGACGTCGTAGGAGCCGGCCGGCACGCCGTCGATCTCGAACCTTCCCAGCTCGTCGGTCAACGTGAACCTGCCCGTGCCCACGACGATGACGACCGCGCCGTGAATGGAGCCATATTGTTCCAGTGTCACGGAGCCGAGCACCGTGCCGGTCTCCTCCTGGGCAAGGACCGGCGCCGCGGCGAGGACGACCATCGAAACCGCTGCACGAACACCTGTTGTTATCAATCGGTACATCAGATTCCCTTTCCCGAGTCCCACTCCTGGTGACCTTGTTCCCCGTTCCCATCGCGCGGGCCAGCCCGAGAACGCGCCAGGCGCCGCGTCGGGGAGACGGCACCCTGGACGGCGCAAGACGCGACACCGCTGACCGGTGTCGGGAGACGCCATGCTGAACCGCGGTCGGCCGCGCACAGGCCCCCTTGCCGCGGCGCGCACGCTCGTGCGCTCGCGGCAGTGCGCCGTCGACAAACGATGGACGAAACGCAGCGCGTGACGGGAGTCAGGCGGGCGGGCCGCGGGCGGGGAGGCGGAGGGAGTGACCGGACGTGATCCATTCGGCGTCGGCAGCCTGCGCGAGCAGCTCCGCAACATCGGCGAATCCGATCTGCAACGAGCCGGAGAGATCGGCGGCAGGCTGGTGTCGAAGCTGGCAGACCGCGCAATGCTGATCGGCCGCGTGCTCCTCGTGACAGAAGACCTCGGCGGCGGCGGCACCGGCCACCGCCATCGCCAGAACGACGATCCAGGCGCGCCGGCCGGAGCCGCGTCGTGCGAGCCCCGCGCGCACTGGTCCCCTGTCGGCCATCGCTTTCAACGCTACCAGAGATTGACCCATGCGGCAAGGAGCACGGCCGAGCGGAACGCGACCCGTGGGGCTCGGCCCGGGGCCGTGCGCGCTTGACTCGGAATCGCTTTTGCATCTTCAATAGGTGGGTGATGCAGTCGAAGCGGGGCACCGCACTGCCCATCGTGCTCGCGCTGGTCGCGCTCGCGACGTTGAGCGTCGCGTTCCATGAGCACGACATCGGCTGGCATATCGGCGGCCACGCGGACTGCGACGCCTGTCACTTCCGGCACCTGGCGGGGATCGCACCGGACGGCACGCCCGCGCCGTCCGCGCCGGACCTGGTCGCCCACGCCGTCGTGTCCACCCGCCCGGACGGCGAACGCCCCGCGGCTCTCGGCATCCTTCCCACGCGCGGCCCGCCCGCGTAGCCGCCTCGTCGCACGCCCCTGCGACACGCATCGCACTCACGCATCGCCCGTCGCCCGGATCGCCATCGGTGTACGCGCAGGCGCCGGAGCGCGCCGGCGCGCCGGGTTCCACGTCACCAATCGTTCCGAGAACGGAGGAGAAGCTCATGTCACGTCTTCGTGGAGAACCGCTCGTCTCTCGATGCCTGGTCGCCGCCGCGCTGCTGGCCGGGTGCATGGCCGGCGCGACGGCCACCCGGGCGCAGGCCCAGGATGCCGCCGACCAGCCCTTCATGGCCGGCGCGCCGCTCGACCTCTCGTCGAACGCCAAGACCTTCGGCGGCTTCCGGTTCGCCGAGAGCATGGCCTACGACGAGGCCCGCGACCTCTACGTCGCGGTCAACGCCGGGATCGCCCAGGACGTCATCCCGAACGACGGCTACATCTCGCTGATCAACCCCGACGGCTCGGCCCACACCCTGAAGTGGATCGGCGTCGACCGGAACGGCCTGACCCTGAACCACCCGCTGGGCAGCGACATCATCAACGGCCTGCTGTACGTGGCCGACATCAACGTCGTGCGCTGGTTCGACATGGAGAGCGGCGAGCCGCGGGGCAGCGTCACGGTGGAGGACGCGCAGCGCTTCAACGACATCGAGGTCGCCGAGGACGGCACCATCTGGGCCACCCAGACCGGCACCGAGGAGAGCGCCACCTGGCGCGTGTACCGCATCGGGCCGGACGGCGGCTCGTCGATCGTGGTCGAGGGCGCGCCCCTCGCCCGGCCCAACGGCGTCGCCTTCGACCCCGACGGGAACATCGTCGTGGTGAACATCAACGACAACGCGGTGCTCACGTTCTCGCCCGACGGCGAGCTCGTCGGGACCGAGCACGCGGTGGACGGCGGCAACGACGGGCTGGTGATTCTGGACGACGGCACCAAGTACGTCTCCAGCGTCCGGATCGGCACCGTCTCGCGCATCCGGCCGGGAGAGGAGGCCGAGGTCGTGGCGTCGGGCATCCCCAGCGCCGCCTCGATGGCCTACGACTCGAAGCGGAACCGGCTGCTCATCCCGATGAACAACTGGAACGCCATCACCATCGTCGAGCTCGACTGACCGGGCCCGCGAACGCGCTCCCCCGGGATCGACCGGGACGTCGTCCGTCCGAACGTCGGGACCGGCGGGAGCGCGACGCGGCGGCAGCAGACGAAGGAGACCCGAATGACCGCGAGAACGGAACCGGCACGGGCCCGGACGGTACGGACGCGGCTGGCCGACCTGTGGTCGCATCGCAGGCGCATCGTGTCCGCGGCGCTCGCGGCGGCGGTGCTCTGGGGCGCGTTCGCCGCCTATCAGCGCCATCTCGCGGTGACGCGGGTCGCCTTCGTCAACTTCCCCGGCTTCCAGCTCGCCCGCATCGAGCGCGCGCGCCCGCACGGCGCGGTGCGCATCGAGCCGTTGGGCCTGGCGGCGCTCGAGCGCGCCGCCGACTATCCCGTCGTCTACATCTTCGGGCGAGGGCTGCAGCTCGACCAGACGCAGCTCGCGCACCTGCGCGAAGCCGGCCGCCGCGGTGCGCGCCTCTTCGTGCAGGGGGCCACGAACCCGGCCATCGACGTCACCAACCTGCGCGGCGCGCAGCTCGACGCGGCCAACGGCTACCTCGATTTCGGGGGGGCCGAGAACTACGCCCGGCTGCTCAACTTCTCGCGCGTCGAGCTCGACGGCAAGTCGTTCCGCGCGGACCCGGTCGAGCCCCCCGTCGAGCGTTCCATGGACGTGCTGTTCCATCTCGACGACGACCTGACGTTCGAGACCGTCGACGCGTTCGACGCCTACTACGACGCGCAGGGGCTCGCCAAGCCGGACGCCCCCAGGATCGCCCTGGTCACGAGCGTGCCCGGCCCCTTCAACGCGAACCGGGATCACGTCGATGCCTTCATCCGTGCGCTCGAAGGGCGCGCGTGGAACGTCTACCCGATCGCCGCCGTCGAGCAGCGCCTCGACTTCCTCCAGCGGATCGATCCCGATCTCGTGGTGCTGATGCCCCACGGGCGGCTCACCCTCGGCCGCGCCGACGAGGCGGTCGCCTGGCTGCGGGAGCGCGACATCCCCATGCTGACGCCCCTGTCGGTGTTCCAGAACCACGACGACTGGGCGACCGACCAGCAGGGCATGGCGGGCGCGCTGCTCACGATGAGCGTCGTCCTGCCGGAGCTCGACGGCGGCATCGCGCCCTACGCGGTGGCTGCGCAGTTCACCGACGCGGACGGCTACGAGATCTTCGACGCGGTGCCGCGGCGGCTCGACACCTTCTGCGACCTCGTCGAGCGCTGGCTGGCGCTCAAGGCGAAGCCCAACCGCGACAAGCGCGTGGCCATCTACTACTACAAGGGACCGGGCAAGAACGCCATGCACGCCGGCAGCCTGGAGGTGGCGCCGAGCCTGCTCAACCTGCTGCGCGCGCTGCGCGACGCCGGCTACACGGTCGAGGGGCTCCCCGAGACGGAGGACGAGTTCTGGGAGCTCGTCCAGGCGAAGGGCCCGGTGCTCGGACCGTACGCGCGCGGCGCGTTCGAGGAGTACGCGGCCACCGGCGATCCGGCCCTGGTGCCGGCCGCCGAGTACGCCGCGTGGATGGCGGAGGACCTCGAGCCGGGCATGCGCGACGCCGTCGTCGAGCAGTACGGCCCCGCCCCGGGCGAGTACATGACGGTCGGCGAGGGCGACGAGACCGCGCTGGCGGTGGCCCGCGTGCGGTTCGGCAACGTCGTCGTCCTGCCGCAGCCCCTGCCGGGCGTCGGCGACGACACGTTCCGGCTCGTGCACGGCGCGCGGAAGGCCCCGCCCCATCCCTACGTGGCCTCCTACCTGTGGAGCCGCAACGCCTTCGGGGCCGACGCCGTGATGCACTTCGGCACGCACGGCAGCCTGGAGTTCAGGCCCTGGAAGCAGATTGCGCTGTCGACCTTCGACTGGTCTGACGCCCTCGTCGGCGGGCTCCCGCACGTCTACGTCTACGTCATGAGCAACATAGGCGAGGGGATCATCGCCAAGCGCCGCTCCTACGCCACCACCGTGACCCACCTGACGCCGCCGTTCATGGAGGGCGGGCTGTACGAAGGACTGCGGCCGCTGCGGGACCGGCTCGACAGTCATCGCAACGCGGCCGACGGGCCGGTCCGGGCGGAGCATGCGCGCACGATCCGGCGCCTGGCGACGGAGATGAACCTGCACGTCGACCTCGGCCTCGACCCCGACGCGGCGTGGTCGGCGGACGAGATGTTCCGCCTGAGCAACCACGTCGAGACCATCGACGGGGAGAAGGTCGCGCAGGGGCTCTACACCCTCGGGAGCGCCTTCACGGCGACCGAGGTCGACTCGACGGCGGAGCTGATGGCCATCGATCCCATCGCCTACGCCCTCGCCGGCATCGACACCGTCAAGGGCGCGGTCGAAGCCGACGACCTCGAGGACGAGGCGTACTTCGAGCGCCGCTACCGCCGGCGCGCGCGCGACGCCTACGCGCGGCGGGTCGCGGGCGGGAACGCGGGGGCGGTGCTCTCCGACCTCGTGGCGGACGCGGACCTGCAGCACGCCCACGCCTGGCGCGAGGCGTCGCGGCGGCCGTCGGACGACGACATCATCCGCGGCTTCATCTCGATGGGGGCGGGCGGGCGGAGCCGGCCTGGCGCCGCCGTGCCGGAAGCCCGCGCGGGCGAGCTCGAGGACCTGGTGGCGCGCATCCTGCCGCATCCGCGCAAGGTCGAGTTCGTCGAGCGGCTGCGGTCGGAGCAGGAGTTCACGCGGACGTCGCAACTGCTCGATCCCGTGCAGCGCGAGCGCGCCAGGACCATCGCCGCGGTCATCCCGCCGATGGCCGAGGCGCTGGAGATCGCCGACGACCCGGACGTGTTCGCGCTCCTCGAGGCGATGCAGGACGCCGCCCTCCGCGAGCGGACGTTCGCCCTGCTGGAGGACCCCGGGCTCGTCGACCGCGTCGAGGAGGAGAAACGGCGGCTGGCGGCGGAGCGGCTCGCCTTCGCCCTCGACGCGCCGCAGGTCGAGGCCCTCGGGCGGGCGTGGAGCCACGAGTCGGCGGACGGGCTGGTGACCGCCGCCAGCGAGGACATCGAGGGAACGCTCTCGGCGGTGGCCTTCTACCGGGAGCACCGCGCGACGCTCCGGGACCAGCTTCACGACGTCGACGCGCCGGCCGCGGATGGGCTGCGGAAGGTCCTCGACGACCCGGCGTTCGACCCGCGCCTCGACGCCGCCGTCGACGCCGCCGGCGTCGAGCTGGAGGCGCGCGCGGCCCGCGACGCGGAGCTGGCCCGGGCGGTGCTGACGCTGGAGACGAGCGTGGCCGGCATCGACCGGCACCGGAAGGGCCTGCGCGACAGCGCGGACCTCGAGCTCGCGAGCGTGGCGCGCGCCCTCGCCGGCGGCTATGTGGAGCCTTCCCCCGGGGGTGACCCCATCGTCAACCCCGACGCCGTCCCCACCGGGCGCAACCTCTTCTCCATCGACGCCGAGAAGACCCCGTCGCCGGAGGCGTGGACGGTGGGCCGCGGTCTGGCGGAGGCGCTCCTCGAGGAGCACCGGCGGCGGCACGACGCGTTTCCCCGGAAGGTCGCGTTCACGCTCTGGCCGACCGACTTCATCGGCACCGAGGGCGCGACCATCGGCCAGATCTTCCACCTGCTGGGCGTCGAGCCGGTCTGGGACCCGTTCGGGCGGGTCGCCGACCTGCGCCTGATGCCGGCCGCCGACCTCGGCCGGCCCCGCATCGACGTCGTCGTCCAGACCGCCGGCCAGCTCCGCGACCTCGCCGCCTCGCGCCTCGCCCTCATCAACCGCGCCGTCGCGATGGCGGCGGAGGCGCGCGACGCGGAGGCCCACGCCAACTTCGTCCAGGAGGGGCGGCTGCACGCCGAGGAGGTGATGATGGCCAGGGGCCTCTCCCCCGCCGACGCGCGCCGCTACTCGACCCTGCGCGTCTTCGGCGGCGTGAACGGCAACTACGGCACCGCCATCATGGAGATGGTCGAGAGCGGCGACCGCTGGGAGGACGACGCCGAGGTCGCCGACCAGTACCTGCGCAACATGGGCGCCGTCTACGACGAGGGCGAGCTCTGGAGCTTCTACGCCGACGGCATCTTCGAGGCGGCCCTCGCCGGCACGGAGGTCGTCGTGCAGCCGCGGGAGAGCCACACCTGGGGTGCGCTGAGCCTGGACCACGTCTACGAGTTCATGGGCGGGTTGAGCATGGCCGTCCGCCACGTGACGGGCCGCGACGCCGACGCCTACTTCAACGACTTCCGCAACGCCCAGCGGCCGCGGGTGACCGACCTCACGGAGACGGTCTGGACCGAGGCGCGGTCGACGCTGCTGAACCCCGCCTACATCGGCGGGATGCAGGAGGGCGGGGCCTCGTCGGCCGAGAAGTTCGCCGAGACGTTCCGCAACACCTACGGCTGGAACGTGATGAAGCCGGCCGCCATCGACGACGCGCTGTGGAACGAGCTGTACGCGGTGTACGTCGACGACCGCCACGACCTCGGGGTCCACGACTTCTTCCGGCGGGAGAACCCCTATGCCCTGCAGGAGATGACGGCGGTGATGCTGGAGACGGCGCGCAAGGGCCTGTGGGACGCCAC
The DNA here is from genome assembly GCA_965215105.1 of Vicinamibacterales bacterium. Classification (GTDB taxonomy): domain Bacteria; phylum Acidobacteriota; class Vicinamibacteria; order Vicinamibacterales; family UBA8438; genus JAJEEA01. The sequence continues at coordinate 326,453 of OZ244051.1, read as the reverse complement.
CGCGCAGCAGGTGGCGGTGCTCGCGGAGCTGCACACCCGGCTCGTGGAGGAATTCGAGGCGGGCTGCAGCGGGTTCGTCTGCGACAACGCGGCCCTGGCGTCGTTCATCGCCGAGCAGGCCCCGGCGGAGCTGGCGGCGAGCTACCGGAGCGAGCTGCAGCGGGCCCTGACGCCGAGCGTGGAGCTGACCGAGGCGAGCGTGGTCCTGGCGGCGCAGGACGCGGAGACCCGGCCGGCCGATGCCGCGGCGGCCCCGCCGACCCCGGCGCGCCTGGCGTGGCTGGGGGCGATCGTCGTCGCGGGCCTGTTCGTGACGGCGCTGCTCGTCCTCCGCCGGCGGCGGAGCACGCCCTGACGCGGGCGCGAGCCAATCACCGGCGCACCCCGCGACGTGGCGCGATCGTGATCGCGGGTCTGTTCGTGACGACGCTGCTCGTCCTCCGCCGGCGGCGGAGCACACCCTGACGCGGGCGCGCGCCCATCGCCGGCGCACCCCGCGACGAACGGTTCGGAAGTTGGAGGCGACCATGCGACGCAGCTCTACCGCGACCGCCGTCCTGGCGGTCATCCTCGCCGCCGGACCGGACGACGGCGGCGGCGCGACCGCGCACGCCCAGTCCCCCCTGTCGCCGGGCCCGCCGCCCGAGACCGCACCTTCCCTCCCGCACGCGTCGTCGGACACGTCCGGGGCATGGGTCGGCGACATCCTCCACGTGCATGCCGGAGCGCAGCCGCCCGCCTCCGGCAACCCCGCGAGCACCGGCAGGGCGGCCCTCTACGCGCTCTCCCCGGGCGACGCGTCCTGGACGACGTTCTGGACCGGCGACCCGATACGGGGGGCCGCGCTCGTCAGCGACGGCGAGGACCTCTACCGCGTGGGCGGCGCCGAGGTCGCCGGCGCGCGGCGCGCCCGCCCCGACCTGCAGCGTTGGGACGGGACGGACCGGCGGTGGGTCGACCTGACGCCGATGCCGTCGGGACGGACGGACCACGCCGCGGTGGTCGTCGGGCGCCGACTCTGGGTGATCGGCGGATGGGCGCCCTCGGCCGTGGCGGAGGGCCCCGGCGCGCGTCTTCGCCCGCTCGCGGCGCCGGCCGAGGACTGGCGCGGCGACGTGCTCGTCGCGGACCTGGACGCGGACCCCGTGGCCTGGACGGTGGTCGAGACGGCGTCCCTGCGCCTGCATTCCGTCGCCGCCGCCGTCCATGGCGACGCCATCTGGGTGACCGGGGGCGTGACGCCCCGCGGGCCGGGGCTCGAAACGCACCGGCTCGACCTGCAAACGCGGACCCTGGCGCCGGCGCCGGTGCCGCCCGTGTCCGGCCGCGGCGGGGGCGCCGGACTGGGCATGGCCTCGGCCGGCGGAAGCCTGTACGCGAGCGACGCGAACCAGTTGTTCCGCCTCGACGAGGACGCCGGCGCCTGGCAGGTGCTCGCCTACGACATCCGGCCGGATCGCGCGTACCACGCCCTGGTCGGCGGACCGGGCGTGCTGCACATCGTAGGGGGCGCCTCACACGGCCGGACCCATGCCGTCGTCGACCGGGTCGAGACGGCCTCGCTCCGGCCGAGCGACGTCGCCGACGCGCCGCGGCGCGCAGAGGGCGCGGCCGGCGACCGCCCGACGCTGGCCGGAGCCCGGCGCTGGGCCGGCTTCCGGGGACCGGCGTTCGGTCACAGCCAGGCCCGCGACCTCCCGTTGACCTGGTCGGACGAGGAGAACGTCGCGTGGCGGCACGCGGTCGGGGGCTACGGCCAGTCGAGCCCCGTGGTGTGGGACGGCCTCGTGTTCGTCACCGCCATCGACGGCCCGCTTCGCGAGACGCAGATCGTCGAGGCGGTCGACGCGGAGACCGGCGTGCTGCGCTGGCGCCACACCCTGGCGTCGAGCCAGCCCGTCGAGGTCACCAACTTCGTGGCCAAGGGCGCGCCGACGCCCCGGGTCGACGCCGAGCGCGTCTACTACCTGTTCGAGAGCGGCGATTTCGGCGCCCTGAGCCACGACGGCGAGCCGGTGTGGTCCCGGTCGCTGAAGGCCGACTACGGCGAGATCGAGGGGTACGGCCTCGGCAGCTCGCTCGCCGGCAACGACGAGGCGCTGTTCGTCCTGGCCGCCCACGACGGACCGTCGTACCTCCTGGCCGTCGATTCGGCCACCGGCGAGACGCGGTGGAAGGCCGACCGTCCCCCGGCGTCGGCCTGGACGACGCCGATCGTCGTGCCCGGAAACGGCCGCGAGCTCGTGGTGACCAGCGTCGACGGCATGGTCGAGGCGTACGACGCCGGCGCCGGCGAACGGGTCTGGTGGCTCGACGGCCTCTCCGGCAACCGGCTCCCGTCGCCGGTCCTCGCGGGGACGCGCATCGTCGTCCCCTCGGCGGACTCGGGATCCAATCTCGCCCTGCCGGTCGAGCACCGCGGGCGCCTGATGGACGGGCAGGTGCTCTGGCGCGGCCAGGGCGCGACGGCGGGGATGCCGTCGCCGGTCGTGACCGGCGAGTCGGTGTGCTTCATCAACACGCTGGGCGTCGTCCGCTGCCTGGAGCGGGGCTCCGGCCGGTCGCGGTGGGCGGCCCGCCTGCCGTCGTCCGCGTGGGCGACGCCGATCGTGAACGGAGACCGCGTCTACGTGTTCGGGACCGACGGCGCGGCCCTGGTCTTCGCCGCCGACGCGGCCGAGCCGATCGAGCTGGCCAGGAGCTCGCTGACCATCTCGGAGCGGCTGTACGGGGTCGCCGCCGTCGACGGCGCCTTGTTCGTCAGAACGGGTCGGGAGCTGATCCGCATCGGTCGCGGCGCCGGCGGAACCGGCCGCTGAGTCGGGCGAGTCCGTCCCGCGGGGACGCAAGATCACGTTGCCACGTGCCAAGCGCGGGAAACCGCAGGAACGGGCTGCAGTTTGCCGACTTCACATCCATCACTACCCTATGCCGCCCCAGCAGGAGCCATGACGAAGCCGAACCGGCCAATCGCGTCCGCGCTGGTGCTGGCGTGCGTCCGGCTGCGGGCCGGCTACCTCTCTCACGGACACGACGACCGGGCTCTCGACGGCCGCGACCACGACTGCGTCATCTGCTGTCTCGGCGACCATTCCACGTTGACGACGTCGGCGGAGCCCGCGACCGCGGACCTGGCCCCGCTGGCGCCTGCCGCCGCGTCGACGCGCCAGGAACGCGGCTTCCGGACCGCGCCCGACCCGCGACTCACCCGCGGACCGCCCGCGTAGCACCTCCTTTCGCCGCGTCGACCCGGACGCCCTGGGAAGAGCGTCCGCGTGTCGGCCATCGAAACCGTGGGAATCGGCGGAAGCCCGCCGGCCGAGGAGCCTGGCGCCGCGCCCGCCGCGGAGGTGTGAAGTGAGAATGTGTGTTCGCCGTCGTGCAACCCTTCCTCTTGTCTTGGCCGCGCTCGTCACGGCCGGACTGTTCGGAGCCCCTGCATCCGCGCTCGGACAGGCCGGCTCCATTCATGGAACCGTCGTGGCCGAGGACGGCGGCGCGCCGCTGCCGGCCGCTCTCGTGGCCCTGGACGGCACGCCGATGTCGGCCGTCACGGGACCGGACGGCACGTTCGCCATCGACGGCGTCCCCGCCGGCGCCTATCGGCTGACCGTCACCGGGAGGCCTTCGCGTCCCTCACCTCGCCGGTGACGGTGGTGGCGGGGCAGCTCGTGCGGATCGACCTCGAGCTCCCCGTGCTGGAGTTCGAGGAGAGCGTGGTGGTGACCGCGACCCAGACCGAACGCGCGCTCACCGAGGTCGCGGCCAGCGTCACCGTTCTCGACGCCGAGACCATCGAGGCGTCCCCCGCCCGCAACCTGCAGGACCTCCTGCGCCGGACGCCGGGCATCGACTTCGTGGAGCGATCGGGGATGGCCGCCCGAGCCAACTCCATGCTCGTCGTGCGGGGCGTCCCGGGCACGAAGCGGGCCCTCTTCCTCGTCGACGGGCTCCCCGCCAACGACCTCGGCACGGGCACGCTGGCAGAGCTGAACCTCGTCCAGGTGCAGTCGGTGGAGCAGCTGGAGGTCGTCCGCGGGCCGTTCTCCAGCCTGTACGGGGCGAACGCCTTCGCCGGCGCGATCAACGCCATCACCCGGCAGGGGGCCGGGCCTCCGACCGCCGACTTCTTCGCGAGCGGCGGAAACTCCGGCTACTACCAGTTCGGCGGGTCGACCCGCGGAGAATCGGGGCCCGTCGGCTACTCGTTCACGGCCGACCGCCGCCGCATCGACAACGTCTACAACCGCGACACGCGCGTCAGCGGCTCGAGGACGCTCCCGCTGCAGAACGTCGGCTACGAGGACGTGCGCCTGAGCGGCCGGCTCGACTTCGCCCCCGCCGACGGGTGGACGGCGACGCTGCTGCCGCGGATCTCGCGGTACACGTCCGGGCTCGACGTCACGGGGCGCCTGCCGGTGGCCGTCGACGAGCACCGGACCGGCACGTCGGTGAACTTCGGCGCCATCCTTCGCCACCGGGGCGCCGGCCCGCTGGCGGCGCAGCTCAAGGTCAGCCAGCGCGACCTGCGCTCACACATCTTCCAGGAGAACTACACGCGCACGCCGACGCGGCAGACGACCATCGTCGGCCTCCCCGGATCGGGCCTCAGCGAGTCGGTCGAGCGCGGCGCCCACCCCTTCGCCGCCCTCACCCGGCGGCAAACGAACATCCAGAGCCTGCTCGTCGAGCCGCAGCTCACCTGGACGCCGAGCCTGAGCCACTCCGTCGTCTTCGGGGCCACCTGGGTCCTCGACCGCGGCAACTTCGGCGACAGCCTCATCGCCGACCGCACCAACCTCCTCGGCTCGGACGCCGACCTCGCGGCGGAGGCCATGGGCCTGCAGGCCGACCTCCTCGCCGCCGGCGCCGTCAACCCGTCGGTCAGCATCGTCCGCGACCCGCCGCTCGGCGACGTCTTCCCGCTGTCGGACGGGTCCCGGGAACGGTTCAACGTCGCCGCCGCCTACGTGCAGGACGAGTGGGACGTGGCGGACAGGGTGCGGCTCGTCCCCGGCCTGCGCTTCGACTATCACTCCCGGTTCGGCACCGTCGCCTCCCCGAAGGTCGCGCTGCTGTACTCCATCACGCCGACGACGCGCGTCCGCACGTCCGCCGGCCGCGCGTTCCGGGCCCCGAGCCTGTCGGAGCTGTTCGGGAACGTCGTCTTCCACGGCACCACGCCCGGCTTCCCGAACCCCGACCTCCGGCCCGAGTACATCATCTCGTTCGACGGGGGCATCCAGCACGAGGTGAGCCGCGCGTTCCGGACCGAGATGAACGTCTTCCACAACGACATGACGGACCTCGTCCAGCTCATCGCCTCGGCCGACCGCAGCTACTTCGACTGGGTCAACGTCGCCGAGGCCCGCTCGACCGGCGTCGAGCTGGTGGCGAACGGGCAGGCCGCCGACTGGCTCGACTACTACGCCAACTACACGTACACGGACAGCGAGGACCTGGCCACCGGGAACCTGCTGGCCCGCGTGCCGCGGCACAAGGTCAACCTGGGCCTCGAGGTCGGCGCGTGGCTGGGCTCGTGGCGCCTGACCGGATCCCTCGATCAGCGGTGGGTCGACGAGCGCTTCCAGACGTCGCGGGGCCGGCCGGTGTGGCTCGAGGAGTACGTCCGCACCGACTTCGGGCTCTACCTCCGTCCGAACGACGACCTGCGCGTGGGCGTTCAGGTGCTGAACCTGATGGACGCCTACTACGAGGAGTCGCTGGGGAGCCCGACGGCGGCCCGGATGTACGCGGTGAGCCTGGCCGTGACGCCGTTCTAGGGAGTCCGCGCGAGGAACGACGAGGGCTTCCGGGCAGCGGCGTTCCTCGCGCCAGGACTTGCGGACCGGCGAACGTCACGACGCGACCGCGAGGACGTGCGGCGACGAACGGCGGACCCGGAGTCTGCGCTGTAGACGGCGCGGACTCCCGGAGGGTTGGTCGGGCGGCCATCCTCGCCGCGCAGAGGTTCGTAACAGCGGAAAACTCGAAGGCGACCGCAGGGTCGCCCGGCGACGATTGGCGGGCCAAGTGGACCGGGCGGAACGGTAGAGGAGCAGGGTGATGATGGAAGCGACGAGACGGACGGGCACGCTGCTGCGTCTCTTCAGGCCCGAGGCACGCCGCAGGACGATTCTCCTCGCCGCCCTCGCGCTGGCCGCGCTCGCAGCCGCGACCGGCATCTACCGGCACTACCTCGCGCCGACCCGGATCGCGTTCGTCAACTTCCGGGGCGTCCAGCTCGCCCGGCTCGAGAGGGCGCGCGGAGACCAGGCGGTCCGCATCGAGCCACTGGCCCTCGACGCCCTCCATCGCGTGGCGTCCTATCCGGTCGTGTACGTGCACGGGCGCGGGCTGGAGCTGCAGGAGTCGCACATCGAGCAGCTTCGCGAGGCGGGGCGGCGCGGCGCGCGGCTGTTCGTTCGCGGTGCGACGAACCCCGAGCACGACGTCACGAACCTGGGGGGGCGGCAGCTCGAGCACGTCGGCGGCTACTTCCGGTTCGGGGGCACGGAGAACTACGCCCGGCTGCTCAACTTCTCCCGCGTCGAGCTCGACGGCAAGGCGTTCCGGTCGGACCCGCTGGAGCCGCCCGCGGAGCGGGCGATGGACGTCCTCTTCCACCTCGACGACCGCCTGACGTTCGAGACCGTCGACGCGTTCCGCGCCCACTACGAGGAGCAGGGACTGGCGAAGCCGGGGGCCCCGACCATCGCCCTCCTCACCAGCGTGCCCGGCCCCTTCAACGCCAACCGGGATCACGTCGATGCGATCATCGAGGCCCTCGAGGCGCGCCGGTGGAACGTCTTTCCGATCGCGAGCAACGACAAGCGGCTCGATTTCCTGCAGGAGATCGAGCCGGACCTCGTCGTGCTGATGCCTCACGGCCGCCTTTCCCGATCGCGCTCGCGTGAAGCGATCGCGTGGCTCCGGGAACGGAACATCCCCATGTTGACGGCCCTGTCCGTCTTCCAGGGCCACGACGAATGGGTCGCCGACCAGCAGGGCATGGCCGGCGGCCTGCTGACCCTCAGCGTGGTGCTGCCCGAGCTCGACGGCGGGGTGGCCCCCTACGCGGTCGCGGCGGAGTTCGAGGACGAGTACGGCTACGAGATCTTCGACGTGGTGCCGGAGCGGCTCGAGGTCTTCTGCGACCTCGTCGAACGGTGGCTGGCGTTGAAGGCCACGCCCAACCGCGACAAGCGCGTGGCCATCTACTACTACAAGGGCCCCGGCAAGAACGCGATGGTCGCGAGCAACATGGAGGTCGCGCCGAGCCTCCTGAACCTGCTGCGCACGCTGCGCGACGCCGGGTACACCGTCGAGGGCCTGCCGGAGACCGAGGACGAGTTCTGGGAGATCATCCAGGCGAAGGGGCCGGTGCTCGGGCCGTACGCGCGCGGGGCGTTCGAGGAGTACGTGGCCAAGGGAGATCCGGCCCTGGTGTCCGCCGCCCAGTATGCGGAATGGACCGAAGAGCACCTCGAGCCGGCGATGCGCGAGGCGGTGGCCGCGGCGTACGGACCCGCTCCCGGAGAGTACATGACGGTCGGCAGCGGCGACGACACCGCCATTGCGGTCGCCCGCGTGCAGTTCGGCAACGTGGTCGTCCTCCCGCAGCCGATGCCGGGGGTGGGCGACGACACGTTCCGCCTCGTGCACGGGACGCTGGAGGCGCCGCCGCATCCCTACGTGGCGTCGTACCTGTGGACCCGGCGCGCGTTCGAGGCCGACGCGGTGATGCACTTCGGCACCCACGGGAGCCTCGAGTTCAGACCCTGGAAGCAGATTGCCCTGTCGTCGTTCGACTGGTCGGACGCCCTCATCGGCGGCATCCCCCACGTCTACCTCTACATCATGAGCAACGTCGGCGAGGGGATCATCGCCAAGCGCCGCTCCTACGCGGCCACCGTCACCCACCTCACGCCGCCCTTCATGGAGGGCGGCCTCTACGCGGGGCTGCGTCCCCTGCGGGACCGGCTCGACCGCTACCGCAACTCGGCGGACGGCCCGGTGAGGGCGGAGCACGCCAGGACCATCCGGCGCCTCGCCGTGGAGATGGACCTGCACGTGGACCTCGACCTCGACCCCGAGAAGGCGTGGTCGGACGACGACTACTTCCGCCTGAGCAACCACGTCGAGACGATCGACGGGGCGAAGGTCGTGCAGGGCTTCTACACGCTGGGCGAGGCGTTCACCGACGGGGAGATCCACGGGACGGCGGAGCTGATGGCGATCGACCCGATCGCCTACGGTCTGGCCCGCGTCGACATCGCCAAGGGCGTGGTCGAGAGCAACGTCCTCGACGACGCGGCGCTCTTCGAACGCCGCTACCGGCAGACCGCGCGGCGCGCCTACGCGCGGCGGGCGGGCGGAGAGAGCGTCGAGGCGGTGCTGTCGGACCTCGTCTCCCCGGCCGACCTCGAGCAGGCCCACGGGGAATCGAAGCTCGCGGCGCCGCTTGTCGTGCTGAAGGCGGGCGTCGCCGGCGTCGACCGCCACCGGAAGGGCCTGCGCGACAGCTCGGACCTCGAGCTCGAGAGCGTGGCGCGGGGCCTCGCCGGCGGCTACGTCGAGCCCACGCCCGGGGGCGACCCCATCGTCAACCCCGACGCCGTCCCCACCGGGCGCAACCTCTTCTCCATCGACGCCGAGAAGACGCCTTCGCCGGAGGCGTGGACGGTGGGGCGCAGGCTGGCCGAGTCTCTCCTCGACGAGCACCGGCGACGGCACGACGCCTGGCCCCGGAAGGTCGCGTTCACCCTCTGGCCGACCGACTTCATCGGCACCGAGGGGGCCACCATCGGCCAGATCTTCTACCTGCTCGGGGTCGAGCCGGTCTGGGACCCGCGCGGGCGGGTCGGCGACCTCCGCCTGATTCCCTCGGCCGATCTCGGCCGGCCCCGCATCGACGTCGTCGTCCAGACCGCCGGCCAGCTCCGCGACCTCGCCGCCTCGCGCCTCGCCCTCATCAACCGCGCCGTCGCCATGGCCGCCGAGGCGCGCGACGCCGACGCCAACTTCGTCCACGAGGGGCGGCTGCGCGCCGAGGAGGTGATGATGGCCAGGGGCCTCTCCCCCGCCGACGCCCGGCGCTACTCGACCCTGCGCGTCTTCGGCGGCGTGAACGGCAACTACGGGACCGCCATCATGGAGATGGTCGAGCGCGGCGACCGCTGGGAGGAGGACTCGGAGGTGGCCGACCAGTACCTCCGCAACATGGGCGCCGTCTACGACGAGGGCGAGCTCTGGAGCTTCTACGCGGAGGGCATGTTCGAGGCGGCCCTCGCCGGCACCGAGATCGTCGTGCAGCCGCGGCAGAGCCACACCTGGGGCGCCCTCAGCCTCGACCACGTCTACGAGTTCATGGGCGGGCTGAGCGCGGCCGTCCGCCACGTGACCGGCCGCGACGCCGACGCCTACTTCAACGACTTCCGCAACATGAACCGGCCGCGGGTGACGGACCTCGAGGAGACGATCTGGACCGAGGCGCGGTCGACGCTGCTGAACCCCGCCTACATCGGCGAGATGCAGGAGGGCGGGGCCTCGTCGGCCGAGCACTTCGCCGAGACGTTCCGCAACACCTACGGGTGGAACGTGATGAAGCCGGCCGCCATCGACGACACGCTGTGGAACGAGCTGTACGCGGTGTACGTCGACGACCGTTACGACCTCGGGGTCCACGACTTCTTCCGGCGGGAGAACCCCTATGCCCTGCAGGAGATGACGGCGGTGATGCTGGAGACGGCGCGCAAGGGCCTCTGGGAGGCCACGGCGCAGCAGGTGGCGGTGCTCGCGGAGCTGCACACCCGGCTGGTGGAGGAGTTCGAGGCGGGCTGCAGCGGCTTCGTCTGCGACAATGCGGCCCTGGCGTCGTTCATCGCCGAGCAGGCCCCGGCGGACCTCGCGGCGAGCTACCGGCGCGAGCTGCGGCAGGCGCTGACGACGAGCGTGGAGCTGGCCGAGGCGAGCGTGGTCCTGGCGGCGCAGGAGGCGGAGACGCGGCCGGCGGACGCGGCGGCGGCCCCGCCGACCCCGGCGCGCCTCGCGTGGCTGGGGGCGGCCCTCGCCGCCGGCCTCTTCGTGCTCGCGCTGCTCGTCCTGCGCAGGCGGAGCACGATCTGACGCGTGGGAGCCATGGGCGGAATCGCGGTGGCCGGACGGTTCGCGCCCGCTCTGCTCGTCCTGCGCAGGCGGAGCACGATCTGACGCGGGAGAGCCATGGAGGCGGTGCTCGACGTCGTCGCGGGGACCGGCGTCGTCCTGCTCCTGCTGGCGGCGGCGTCCGTCGACCGCAGGTGGGCGCGGGGGCTGGCCGTGGCCGCGGTCGCCGCCGCCGTCTACGCCCTGCACCCGCTAGCGGTGCGTCAGAGCCTGACCGCGTTCGTCGGCGGGCTCGACGGCGCCGGCGTCCAGACGCTGGCGGCGCTGCTCGCGTTCGACGGCGTCCTCGGCTGCGGCGGGGTTGCCCTGCTGCTCGGCGCCCGGCACGGCCGGCGGTTGCGCTGGTTCGAGCGACTGGCGGCCCGCCACGTCGGCATCATCCCCGCGCCGGCCCTGTTCTACGTGGAGGTCAAGGCGTTCCATGCCGCGTCGGGATGGAGCTTCTCGACCACCGCGCTGGCGCTGTGCCTCGCCGTCGTCGTCGCGGGCCTGGGCGGGAGCGAGGCGATTCGGCGCCTGCTTCCCGATCGGGACCTCCGGGCCGAGCTGCGCCTGCTCGTGCACGTCGGCCAGGTGGTGCTGGCGACCGGACTGACCGCGTTCGCGCTGCGGGGGGGCGTCCGGAGCACCGGGGCCGCGGTGGAGGCCGGCCCCCTCGCCGTCGTCGCCGGCGCGGCGCTTCTCGGTATCCTCGTCGGCTACTGGAGCCATCGCCGGCGCCTGCGCCGCGCCGCGGACTGAGCCATGGAGCTGCTGACACGCGCCCTGTACCTGCTCTCGACCGGCCTGCTCGTGCCGGTCATCGTCGTGCTGCTGATCCTCTTCGGCCGGTCGCTGCTGCTCGTCGGGCGCACCTACGGCGCGTGGCTGTCGCGGCTCCGGTTCCGAGCCGCGCTGCGGCCGCTGCTCGACCGGCTCGACGGCGGCAACCTGGAAGCGGTGCTGCGGGACGCCGACCTGCCCCCCGAGCCGCGGTGGGCGCCGGCCATCGGGCGCCTGCTCGACCACGGCGCCTCGGCGGCGCAGCGCGAGAAGGTGCTCGCCGACTTCGAGGCGGGCTGCGAGACCGATCTCGCGCCGGCGCGGACCATGGCGCGGCTGGGCCCGATGCTCGGCCTGATGGGAACGCTCATTCCCATGGGGCCGGCCCTCGTCGGGCTGGCCGCCGGCGACATCGTGACGATGGCCGAGAACCTGCAGGTGGCCTTCTCGACTACCGTGGTGGGCCTTTTCGTCGGGGGCATCGGCTTCGCCGTCCAGCAGGCGAAGCAGCGCTGGCACACCGAGGCGCTCAACGACCTCGAGTTCGTGAGCGGCCTCGTCGGCGAGCGGGCGCGCAAGCCCGCGGAAGGAGAACCGGATGGCCGGCAGGAGACGGCGGCGTAGAATCGGCGCTTCCCTTCACGACGACAACGACCCGCTCGGGGCCATCGCGAACCTGTTCGACGTCGCCATGGTCTTCGCGGTGGCCCTCATGGTCGCGATGGTCAGCCGCTGGCAGTTGACCGAGTTCCTCACCCAGGAGGACTTCACGATGGTCAAGAACCCCGGCACGGCCGAGATGGAGATCATCACGCAGGAGGCGGGCGAGATCACCCGCTATCGGGCCGAGGACGTGGACGACGCCGCGGGTCGCCGCGGCCGAAGGGTCGGCATCGCCTACCAGCTCGAGAGCGGCGAGATCATCTACGTGCCGGAGGCGCCGTGACCCACGACCCCGCGCCGGGACCGGCGGCGCCACTCGCGGAACGGCGTCGGGTTGCACTCGTTCGGCCGAGTGACCACCGCCGCGCACCCGGGCCGCCGACGCCACACCGTGACGTGACAGTGACCGGCGACTTCGCCGCAAACGTGACCACGGCCGCGGGCCGGGGCCGGCAGCACCACCGGCCAAGCTCGACGACGCCTCCGGCACGCGACAGGACGCCGTCGGGAGCGACGCCGTCGCCCGAGTCGGCGGCGGCTATAATCGGCGACATCGAACCGTGGAAAGCCCATTGAACCGGGAGGTTGCAGATGCACATGATGCGATTGAGATCGGTGGCGACGGCGGCTCTCCTCTTTGCAGGCGTGGCGACGATGGCGGCGGCGCAGGCCCTGCCCATCGACCCGTCCCGCTACGAGGGCGCGATTCAGACGTTCGAGGCGGCGGACCGCGAAAACATGCCCCCGCCGGGCGCGATAGTCGTCACCGGCAGCTCCAGCATCGCCCGCTGGAACGACGCGATGCCCGCGGACCTCTCCCCCCTCTCGGTGATTCCGCGCGGGTTCGGGGGCAGCGCCATGGCCGACGTGCTGCACTTCGTCGACCGCGTCGTCATCGCGTACCGGCCGCGGGCGGTCGTCATCTACGAGGGCGACAACGACACCGGGCGGTTCATGGTGCCGCCGGCCACGATCGCGTCCGAGCTCGAGCAGATCATCGCCGCGGTGCACGCCGAGCTGCCCGAGACCCGCGTCTACGTGATGTCGGTGAAGCCGAGCCTGGCCCGCGTGGCGGTGTGGGACAAGGCGCAGGAGACCAACGCGCTGTACCGGGAGGTCGCGGCGGCCGACGAGCGCGTGCACTACATCGACGTCGCCACCCCGTTCCTGCAGGCGGACGGGACGGTGATGGACGACATCTTCATCGACGACGGCCTGCACCTCAACGAGAAGGGCAACCGCATCTGGGCCTCGACCATCAAGGCGGCGCTGATGCCCCTCGAGGCGCAGTTCGAGTCGACGAACGACTGAGCGAGCGTCATGCCGAGCCGAACAGTGACAAGCGACCGCGAGCTCCGGAAGATGCTCCACGACCGGGCCCAAGAGCTGCTGGGCCCAGACGCCGACGACGAGACGATACGACAGCTCGCCGACCGGTGGTACTTCGGACCACGGCATCGGGCGAGCGGGACCCGAACGCCTTTCGAGCGTCTCCGGGAGGAGCGCGTGCGCGCAGCCGCGCGGGACGCGACACCGGACGCGAAGCCCCGATGATCGTCGTCGACACCAGCGAGCTGAAACACCCCACGCAGCGCAAGCTCCACGCTGCATGGCAGGAGCTTCACGGACGACAACTCCTCGCAACCCCTACGGTCGCCACCGAACTCGCCCCCTTGGGGGCCATCGACACCGGGACGGACGTCAGGGTTAACGAGCGCGCGCGCCTCTTCGCGGAGCCGGACCCGGCTCGTGCGGCCTGGGCGCACTGGCGGGCTCCCCGGGGCGCTACGGGCTCGTCCCCCACAACAGCTCGGCCAGGAACCCGGCGGGAATCCCCACCGCCAGGAGGGCCATGCTGATCAGCAGGAACCGCGCGTAGATGGGCACCCTGACGGCGCGGTGGGCGAGCTCGACGGGCACCGTCTCGGCGTTGTCGATGGCCTCGTAGGCGCGGGCGAGGCCGTCGGCGTCGGCCACGTCGAAGTAGTCGCCGCCGAAGGCCCGGATCATGTCGATGAGCCCCTGGGTGTTGTTGGCCGACTGGCGGGCGGCGCCCCGGCCGGCGCGGGCGGGCCGGGCGTCGGCGGCGTTGATGAAGATCATGTAGGGGACGATGTTCCGCTGCGCGAGCTGCACGAACTCGGCCTCGGGAATCTCGTCGACGTCGGCGTCGGTGACGATGAGCACCGCCCGGTTCGGCGTGGCGCCGCGCCCGAGGAGGGCGACGTCGCGGTCGAAGTGGCGCACGACCGACTGCAGGGCGCGCACGATGTTGGTGTTGCCCTCGCGCTCGACGATGCGCACCTTGTCCTGCGGCACGTAGTACTGGTCGATGGGCGTGCCCGACTGGGCGGCGAGGATGCGCACGATGGCGTACGGCGCGTCGAGGACCTGGAAGAAGTACAGCTCGTCGTCGATGACGAAGTCGTCGACCATGTAGGGGAACGACGAGAACAGCCAGAGCGCGACGCGGTCGTTCTTGGCCCGGCGCATCTCGAGGAACTCGAGGTGCGCCTCGCGCGCGACCTCGGCCCGCGACCTGCCCGTCCCCGGCAGCTCCCACGACATCGAGAGCGACGTGTCGACGAGGTCGATGCGGATGCGCGACTCCATCTCGCCCGCGACCTCCTCGGTCGAGGCGAGGTAGGGGTCGGCCATCGCGACGAGCATGATCGCGAGGGCGAGGCCCAGCAGCACCTTGGGCAGGTGATACAGGGTGCGGCCGAGCGGCCCGCGCCGGAAGCGCGGCTCGATGCGATGTCCGGAGTGCTGGCGGTGATGGATGCGGGCGAGCCCCCACAGGCGCGCCAGGGTCGCGAGGCCGATCAGGAGGACGACCGCCGACAGCGACCAGGCGAGGCCGATGTCGGTGAACCGGACCTGGGCGAGGTCGGTCCCCAGCAGCTCCTGCGCGCGGATGCGGAAGACGTCCGAAAGCGCGGTCCAGTCCATGGATTACCGGATTGCCTGGTCGCCGGCGATCCGCCGACCAGGCAATCCGTCCTGCTTCCGGTGCTTCCGTCAGGAGTGGCGCTAGCGGGTCCCCTCGACCGGCTGCGTGTCGAGCTCGCGGGCCCCGGCCATGATGCCGTGCATGCCGATGTTGCCCTCGTGGCACGCGTACTCGAACAGGGGGCCGTCGGTCCGGCGGAACGGGATGGCCGCGGTCCACGGACGCGTGAAGTGGTTCTCGTCGGTGAACGTGAACTCGTACATCAGCGTGTCGGGATCGATGCGCGTGAACCGCTCGACGAGATGCGTGTCCCGGCTCGATCCGCGGGCCGCGGTCTCGCCCCGGAAGTTGGTGGTCTCGACCACCAGGGTGGCGCCGTCCCAGTGTCCGCGCGAGTCGCCGACCCACTGGCGGATCTCGCCGTGGGGGCTTCCGTCGAGGGGGATGATGCGGGCGTTGTGCACCATCTCGTTCTGGATCACGACGTAGCCGGGGGTCTGCAGGATGAGCACGTTGTTGTTGTACGAGGCCGAGGTCATCGGCGGCCCCGAGTTGAAGCCCAGGATGCAGCGGTCCGACAGGCTGCGGTCGGTGTAGTGGTCGGCGAAGCCGTTGCGCAGGTTCAGCCGGTTGACGGCGCGGGCCTGCCGGCTCTCCTCGCGCCACGGCAGCCGGCCGTCAGGGGGATCGACGATCAGCGAGGTCCGCTTGTCGGCGGTCAGCTCGACCCCGCGCTCGTACCAGAACTCGTTGTAGGACAGCACGCCGCCCTCCGCCCGCGACTGGTAGCCGGCGTCCGGCGCACCGGTCTCGGGGTCGAACAGGTCGCGGTTCTGCCGCGTGCGCTCGGAGGCCTCGAAGGCGGCGGCCTCCTCGGCGCTCAGGGTCGCCCTGTCGGCAAGCGCCGCCGGCCGCTCGAGGGGCGTGATGGTGCGGAACGTGAAGACACCCGAGATGTCCGGATCGCCGTGCGGCGTCCGCTGTATCGAATCGGATTGCGCCGCGACCGGCGCGGCGATGAGCGCCACCGTCAAGCCGGCGATGCCGGCCGTCACGCGACTGCGACTGAGCATGTCCGTCCCCCGTCTGCTGAACCCGTCCCGACGCCCTCGCGCCCGGAACCGCGGGGCCTGATTGCCCCGCGCGATCCGTGTATCCTACCTTGCAGAGGCCCGCGATTCAACGATGAGGCGCGGAGGGCGCGCGCCGGGGATTTTCCGCGGCACCACGAACCGAGGCCATGAGGGCCCGGGACGCGGAGGCGCGCGCGGGGTTCCTCCCCGATGCCCCGAAAAGGAACTTTCTTCGCCTGACGGCATCCAATCAATGGGAGGCTTTCGGAGAATCCGCGCTCCACGAGGGTCGGCGGTGCCGAACCGTCCACGAGACGCGGCGTTCCGCGGCGGCCCCGGGCGACACGGCTCCGGCGCGTGACCGCTTCGCGGCGCGCGGCGGGCTGACGGTTGCCATCCGGGAGACTCCGGCACGGGAGGCAGGGTGAAACCGGTTCGAGCCATCGACTGGGCGGAGACGACGACCTCCGAGAGCGAGCTGGCGGAGCGGTGCGCGGCCGGCGACGCCCAGGCCTGCCGCGAGCTGGTCCAGGGCCACCAGCGGATGGTGTATCACCTGGCGCTGCACCTGCTCGGCAACCCCGAGGACGCCCGCGACCTGTCGCAGGACGTGTTCCTCACGGTCTTCCGCTCGATTCACCGGTTCCGCGGCGACTCCGCCCTCCAGACCTGGATCTACCGCATCGCGGTCAACCAGGCCCGCAACCAGCAGCGCTGGTGGCGCCGCCGCAAACGGGCCGACCAGGTGTCGCTGGAGGCGGTGTTCGTCGACCCGCCGGCGCCGCCGGCGACGACGTCGCCCGAGCGCGCGCTCGACCGGAAGGAGCTGCGCCAGCGGCTGTGGAGCGCCATGAGCCGCCTGCCGTTCGAGCAACGGTCGGCCGTCGTGCTCCGCGAGCTGCACGGCATGCGGTACGCCGAGATCGCCTTCTCGCTCGGCGTGTCGACCGCCGCGGTGAAGTCACGACTGGCGCGCGCACGTCAGACCCTGCGCGCAGAACTGAGGCACGTCCGATGACTGGCACGAGACCGCTCCGTTGCCGCACCGCGCGTCAATGGCTGACCGCGTCCCACGACGGCGAGCTCCCGGTGGCGCGGCAGGTGGCGCTGGACGCCCACCTGGACGCCTGCGGGGACTGCCGCCGCCTCCGGCAGGACCTGAGCGCCATCAGCGGCGCCCTGCGCGAGTACGCCACCGAGCACCGCCCGAACGAACTGGAATGCGCCGGCATGGTGTCGAGCGTGCTCGAATCCCTGCCCACGGGGTCGTGCCGGCCGCTGCCCCGTCGGGTCCGCGCGGCCGTTGCGGACGGACAGAGCCTGTGCGTGGCCGGCGGCGTGATCGCCTCGATGCTCGTGGCCGGCCTGTTCGTGGCCATGGCCCTGAGCTTCTCGCCCCCGGTCCATCCGCATTCCCTGTCCGGCTTCCTGCAGGGGGCGAACCGGCTCGGGTCGAACGCCAACCCGCTGCGCGGGTTCGAGACCGGCGTCAGCCTGCCGCACGTGTCGCCGGACACCCAGGCCGCGGCCATGCTGATTCGGCCGCTTCCGCCGCTCGTGCTGGAGAACCTGGCCCTCGCCGCGGTGGTGACCCGCGAGGGCGAGCTGGCGTCGGTCGAGGTGCTCGGCCAGCCGCCGGCCGACGGCGCGCGGGGCGCCCGCGGCGAGGACGCCGCGGGTACGGCGAAGGGTCCCGATGCGGCCGGACGCGCCGCACCGGACGCGGAGCTTCGGCGAGCGCTGTCGCGGCTCGCGTCGGATGTGCGCTTCGTGCCGGCCCGCGCCGGCGGCGCTCCGGTGGCCGTCAACGTCGTCTGGCTGCTCGAGCGCATGACGGTTCTTCCCGGTGCGCCCGGGACGCAGAGCCAGTCGAACGCTCCCGTCGCCGGGCAGCAGGCCAGCCTGCCCGTCTAGCCGCCCGCCCCGTCGTCGCCCGCGGCGCCGCCGGGCGGCCACCGTCCCCGACAGGAGTCCGCGCCGGTCAGGGCGCGGACCGGCGGCTCAGCGCCGCCGCTCGGTCGGGTCGCGGCCGTCGAGGGGCGCGCCGGTGCCGGACGAGCCCATGAAGAACTTGCTGCCGTCCTCGAACGTCACGTCGCGGCCGTTGGCGCGGGCGCTGCGGTCCTTGCTCTGGTAGCCGTCGACGACGATCATCGTGCCGGGGAGAATCGAGTCCCGGGTCAGCCCGCGCCGCAGCAGGGTGTTGGGCGTGCCCCCCTCGACCATCCAGACCTGCTTGCCGCCGTCGTCGGTCGTCACCTCCATGTGGATCCACGTGTGCGGGTTCACCCACTCCACGCGGACCACCGGCCCCCGCAGGACGACGGGGCGGTTGGGGTCGAACTCGGCGCCGAAGGCGTGATGGGCCTGGGCCGGCACGCCGCCGGTCAGCACGAGCCCGCCCAGGACGAGCGTGGCGGCCATGCCGATTCCGAACCAAATACGGGTCTGCTTGCGCATCTTCGTTCTCCTGACTGTCGAAATCCGGGCCTTCTACCGGGTGGGGTTGGCCACGCCCTCGGGGTCCTCGCCGCGGAACTCCGCCTCCAGCAGGCGGGCGCCCTTCATGATGCCCTCCAGCGCGTAGTTCGCTTCGTGGCAGGCGTACTCGAACACCTTGTTGCCGCTCCGCGGCCAGGCGTACTCGCCGGTGAACGGCGCCGTCCACACCGTCGGGTCCTCGACCGTGAAGGTGTAGACGAGGGTGTCGGCGTCGTCCAGGCGGAAGCGCTCGGTCACCGTCATGTTGCCGGTCCCCTGGCGGAACGCGGGCCGGTCGACGAAGTTGGTGGTCTCGACGACGAGGGTGTCGCCCTCCCACCAGCCGATCGAGTCGCCCAGCCACTTCCTGATCTCGGGCGGATCGTGCTCGGCGTTCATCCGCACGATGCGGGCGTCGTGCACCATCTCGATCAGGATGACGATGGTGTCCTCGCCCTGCACGATCCGCTTGTGGTTGTTGTAGAGGGCCGGCAGCATCGGCGGCCCCGACGTCGAGCCGAAGCTGAGGATGCACCGCTCGGCGTAGGGCCGCTGCTCCATGTTGTCGTAGGGGCCGGGGGCGTCGAGCCCCGCCTCGAGCCAGTACGCGGTCCCGTCGTTCTGCGCGCGCCGCGGCGGGCCGGCCTCGAAGGCCGCGCGCAGCGCCGCCTGCCGCTCGTCGGTCATCGGCGGGAAGCGGCCGTTCGGCGGGTCGATGAGAATCGACGTCCGCCACTCGCCGTCGATCTGGTAGGCGCCGGTGCCGCGGTCGATCCAGAACGAGTTGTAGCCGCCGACGTTGCCGGCGGCGCCGCGCGACCCGTCCCCGCCCTCGGGCGGCGCCCCGCGGTTGGGGTCGCTGGGGGCGTTGCGCTCGGCCATGCGCTGCGCTTCCGCGGCCGCGATGGCCGCCGCCTCCTCGTCGGTCAGCGACATCGTCTCGCCGAGCTCGACGGGCCGCTGCATGGGCGTCAGCGTCGACACGTCGTAGGTGCCCGACAGGTCCGGACGGCCGCTCGGGGTCCGGGGAATGTCGCCGCTCTGCGCCGCCGCGAGCGACGCCGGTCCGATCACCGCGAGCACGCCGAGACCGACCGCGATTCGAGTACCCATCTTCTCAACCTCCCGACAAATCGTCACCGCGGAAGTTACCGCGCCGTTCTACGCCGCAGACTCCTAGCGCGGCAGCGGCTCGCGGCGCCACTCGCCGAACAGCAGCTCCTCGACGAACTCGACGCAGCGAAAGTCCATCAGCCGGGCGTTCTCCTCGATGCGGCGATAGATGGGCATCTTGATGGTGAACGGCTCGGTCAGCACCACCGGGTCCTCGATCGTCGCCTCGTAGTCGATGTGGTTCGGCCCCAGCATCGTGTAGCGCTCCACCACCCGGAGCTGGTTGCTGTGGTGGCTGCCCGCCCGGTCGAACCACGTGCCGTCGTGGAGCCCGGTCACCTCCACGACCAGCGTATCGCCCTCCCAACGCCCGACCGACCACCCCATCCACGAATCGATCTGCGAGGGCCCGGGGTCGTCCAGGTAGATGTCGCGCACCGCCCCCGCGAACTGGTACGCGATGAAGAAGTCCTCCTCGCTCTGGACGATCCGGAACGGCATGGGGAGGTAGGTGGCGCGCGGGACCCCCGGCAGGTAGCACTTGACCTCGGGGTCGCGGTCGATCCAGTTGGCGCGGTTCTCCTCCTTGAGGGCGCGCGCCTCCTCGGTGTAGGGAATCCGGCCGCCGCCGACGATGACCCCCAGGCTCCCCGGCACCGCGCCGACCGCCCCGAGGCGCAACGTCGGAATCGCCGGCACCGGGTTCACCGGCCCCGGGCGCATCTGCATCGAGTGCCGGGCCATGTGCGGCTCGAGGTCGTAGTTGGCCTCGTTCAGCACCTGCCAGATGCCGCTCATGTCGGGGAGGCCGTTCGAGAGCCGGGGTATGCCGTCCTGCGCCTCGACCGACGCCACGCCGAACAGCCCCAGGACCACCGTCAGTGCCACGGACGTCATCTTCATCTAGTCACCACTCCAGGGGAACGCCGCGGCCCGCCGGGCGCGGCGGGAGTCATGCGGCACTGGATATTCTAACCGGCTCCCGCGGCAACGATACAGCGTCGTCCTCGCGCGGACCGGGGCGGATGCGGGAATCGACCAGCCCGCCCATCGTCGCCTCCGGCTCCGCTGGGGGGCGCCCAACCAATCCTGCAGGAATCCGCGCCGTTCCACGGCGCAGACTCCTGGCCCGCCCATCGTCGCCTCCGGCTCCGCTGGGCGCCCAACCAATCCTGCAGCAGTCCGCGCCGTTCCACGGCGCAGACTCCTGGCCCGCCCATCGTCGCCTCCGGCTCCGCTGGGCGCCCAACCAATCCTGCAGCAGTCCGCGCCGTTCCACGGCGCAGACTCCTGGCCCGCCCATCGTCGCCTCCGGCTCCGCTGGGCGCCCAACCAATCCTGCAGCAGTCCGCGCCGTTCCACGGCGCAGACTCCTACCGCGTCAGGGGGACCCGGAGCGACTGCCCCGGGTGGATGAGGGACGAGCGGAGACCGTTCGCGCGGCGCAGGGCGGTTATGGTGGCCCCGTAGAGGCGGGCGATGCGGTCGAGGCTGTCGCCCCGGCGAACCACGTGAACGGCGACCGCATCCGCGGCCGCGGGCCGTGCTCCGGGAACCCGCAGCGACTGACCGGGATGGATGAGGGACGAGCGGAGGCCGTTCGCACGGCGCAGCCCTTCGACCGTCGCCCCGTACCGGCGGGCGATCCGATCGAGGCTGTCGCCGCGGCGAACCACGTGGACGGCGACCGCATCCGCCGCCGGGGTCTCGCCGCTCCCGCCGGCAGCCGGCTCCGCGGGCTGCCCCGCCCCGGGGACCCGTAGCGACTGACCGGGATGGATGAGGGACGAGCGGAGGCCGTTCGCACGGCGCAGCCCCTCGACCGTCGCCCCATAGCGGCGGGCGATCCGATCGAGGCTGTCGCCGCGGCGAACCACGTGGACGGCCGCCACGGCCGCCGCCGGGGTCCCGCCGCTCCCGCCGGCGGCCTGCGCCGTCTCGCTCCCGCCGGCGGCCCGCGCCGTCTCCGCGCTCCCGCCGGCGCCCCCGGCCGTCGACGCTCTCACGTAGGCCGCGTAGGGCTTCGGGTACAACGCCACGTGATAGTGCGGCGGGCGGCGTTCGCGAGTCGCCTCGAGCACGCCCCGCGCCTCGAGGGACAGCAGCACCTCCTCCAGCCAGCCGCGGCAGCGCCCGGCGGGAACGCGGAGGTCGACGGCCATGCCGGTGGGATGGACCGACCGGTCGGAGGCGTTGCGGGGCTGATGGGACAGCGGCCGCGTCAGGCTCGTGACCACCAGCCGCTCGTTGCACGCCTGTCGGTACTGCGACGACAGCCGCTCGATGAAGAGCCGCACCTCGGGGCGGGCGAACGGGAACGACACGTCGACGAGGGTGTAGTCCCGGTTTCCGGCGACGTGCACGAGCAGGCCGGCGTCGACGAACCGGCGCACCTGCGCGGCGCCCGTCAAGCGGGTGAAGTCGTGCCGCCGGGCCTGAGCGACCTGGCGATCCAGCGACGCGCTGCTGCCCCGCAGGCTCTGGGCCGACATTTCCTGGACGCCGCCCAGCGACAGGCCGAGCGCCAGGAGCGGGGTCACGGACCGGGACCGGCGCGACCGCCGCGTGGTCCACCGCTTTCGCGCATCCGGGGCGGCGAGGCCGAGCATTCGGATCGGGAACGACTGGAAGCCCATACCCGCGATGTCGGCCGACGCGGCGACGGACTTTAGTCGGAAGTTCCGGGACCGGCTCCGAGGCTGCGGTTGGTCCCGTCGCGAAGCACCGGGCCCGCCGGCCGTCACGATCGGCGGGGCCGGCCACGACGCGGGTCAGGGCGCGACGAACGAGCGCGCGACCACGATGAACCCCGCCGTCGCGGCCACCGCGAGAACCGCGGGCCGCGTGTAGCCCCGGTCGAGCCGGCTCGCGAGGCGGCGCGACACCAGGAAGCCGAACAACGCGCCCGGCAGCATGAACAGGGTGAGGCGCAGCTCCGCCCCCCCGAAGCGCCCCGCCGGCACCAGCGCCGCGATCGAGATGATGGTGCCGACGAAGAAGAGGCTCGACAGGGTGCCCCGGAACCTCTCGCCGGAGGCGTGCTGATAGAGCAGCGCGATGGGCGGCCCCCCGATCGCGGCCACCGTGCCCATCAGGCCCGACAGCACGCCGCCGGCCAGCAGGGTCGACGGGCGGGGACGGACGTGCACGCCGGAGACGCTGATCGCCACGGCCAGGATCACCATCACCCCGAACACGCGGCTCAACTGGTTCTGCGGCAACACCGCCAGCACCGCCGCGGCCGGCAGCGTGCCCGCCACGCGGCCGGCCAGCGCCCAGCCCACGCCGCCGAGATCGATGCCGCGGCGCTCGCGCACCGTCACCATCAGGGTGAACACCATGGTCGACGCGAGCACGGGACCGGGAACGAGCCGGGGATCGATCAGGATGAGGATGGGCGTCCCCAGAATCCCCATGCCGTAACCGACGGCCCCCTGCAGGGTGAATCCGGCCACGCTGCAAAACACGATGACGGCGAGATCGAGGGAGGACATGACGCGTCACGACCACTGCGCGCCGGCACTGGTCGTTCCGCGACGATGAGGATCGCCAACCGGGTGCGGGCAACCCCGGATCGTACCACGGACGCCGGGCGGGTCGCCGCCGCGAGGCGGGCGAAGCCTTCGCGCCAGGCCCGCGTTCGGCCGGCCGGCGGGCGCGCGCGACGCGGGATCCCGACCCTGCCCGCCGGGGCCGTTCGCGGTTTCCCGACCCGGCGCGCCGGCGCCGCCGCGCGGGCGGTTCCTCCCGGGCGGGTACACTAGAGGGAGTGGAACGTCAGCCGCGACCCGTCGCGACGCCGCGGCCCGCCGCCTCGGTGGTGCTCCTGCGAGACGGCCCCGCGGGGCCGGAGATCCTCTACCTGCGCCGCAGCCCCGACCTCAAGTTCATGGGCGGCTACTGGGTGTTCCCCGGCGGGCGCATCGACCCCGGCGACCACCCGAGGGACGGCGGCAGCGACGAGCTGGCCGCGGCGCGGCGGGCGGCGGCGCGAGAGGCGCGCGAGGAGGCGGGGGTCACCGTCGACCCGGCGACCCTGCATCCGATGTGCCAGTGGACGACGCCGGCGACGAGCCCCATCCGCTTCGCCACCTGGTTCTTCGCGGCGGCGGCCGCCCCCCCCGCCG
Source organism: Vicinamibacterales bacterium (assembly GCA_965215105.1). Lineage (GTDB taxonomy): Bacteria > Acidobacteriota > Vicinamibacteria > Vicinamibacterales > UBA8438 > JAJEEA01. The sequence goes on along the minus strand of OZ244051.1, from coordinate 303,114 downwards.
TTCGCGTCGACGGCGTCGAGATCGAGGACCACCGCTGGTGGCGGCCGCCCGACGCGCTGCAGGCGCACCGCGAACAGCGCATCCTGTTCGCGAACCCGACGTTCGCCCTGAGCACGCGCCTGGCCGGCCACGCCACTGTCGCCGAAGCGCTCGCGGCCGTCGACACGTGGCCCCGGGAACGCCTGCTGGGACGCCTGCATCCCGTCGACGGCGGCCGCGTCGCCCTCTACGCGGAGGACTGCGCCTACGAGACCGGGCACCTCGACTGCGCCGGCCCGCGGCACCGCATCTGGATGCTCGACGGCCGGTGGCGCTACGAGCGGGCATTCCGGGCGCCCGTGCCGTAGAACGGCGCGGACTCCTACTCCGGCGGCGCCCGGAAGGCGAGCAGCTCTCCCGAGCGGCCGCCCCCGCTCACCGTGACCACCAGGTACTGCACGCCGTCCAGCTCGTAGGTCATCGGCGAGCCGGTCTGCGGCGCGGGCATGAACAGGGCGCCCACCTCGCCCCCCGTCGCCTTGTCGTAGGCCCGCAGCATGGCGCCGCGCTCGCCGGAGGCGTCCGTCGTGTTCTGGGGGTCGCCGGCGATGAGGAGGGTCCCCGTCACCAGGGTGCCGACGCTGCCGGGCTGGCCGGTGCGGGGGATGTCGAGCCCCCGCAGCGCCTCGTGGTCGCGGATGTGGTCGGGCGTCTCGCCGTGGGGGACCTGCCACAGGATCTCGCCCCGCGTCATGTCGATGGCGCTGATGATGCCGTAAGGCGGCTTCAGCATCGGCAGCCCCCGGATCGTGAGCTGGGCGCGCTGCCGCTGCTCCGCCGTCAGGCGCGGCCGGGGGGGCACCGTGAAGCTCGTCCGCCCCCCGCCCGCCGCCGACCCCGCGCCGCCGGTGGTGCGGGGGCCGGTCACCGCGTTCCCCTGGATGTAGGCCATGTCGGACTGACCCGGATACGGCGGCACGATGCCCAGCGACCCCAGCGAGCGGTTCGACGACACGTAGAGGATGCCGGTCTCCGGATCGAAGGACCCGCCCGGCCAGTTGGTGCCGCCCCCCTGGGCCGGCGCCATCAGGGTGCCGAGGGGCCCGTCGAGCTCGCTGACCACAGGCGGGGTGAACATGGGACCCAGCTTGTAGAACGACGCCCGCTCCACCGCCTCGGCCCGCAGCTCGGGCGTGAAGTCGATGAGGTCGTCGAGGGTGACGCCCTGCCGGTCGTAGGCGGGGGGACGGGTGGGGATGGGCTGCGTCGGCGAGTACCACTCGCCGGGCACGTCCCCGGCCGGCACCGGCTGCTCCTCGATGGGCCAGATCGGCTCGCCCGTCTCGCGGTCGAACACGTACAGGAACACCTGCTTCGTGGGCTGGGCCACCGCCTTGATGGTCCGCCCGTCGATGACGACGTCGAGCAGGATCGGGGCGCAGGGGATGTCGTGGTCCCAGATGCCGTGGTGCACGAGCTGGTAGTGCCAGCGGCGCTCGCCCGTGTACAGGTCGACGGCGACCAGGCTCTCCGCGAACAGGTTGTCGCCGGGCCGGTTGGCCCCGAAGTAGTCGCCGGTCGCCGCCTCCACCGGCAGGTAGACGAGCCCCAGCTCGACGTCGACCGATATCTGCCCCCACACCCCGGTGTTGCCGGTGTAGACGGCGGAGTCGGCCAGCCACGTCTCGCGGCCGACCTGGCCGGGGCGGGGAATCGTGTGGAAGATCCAGAGCCGCTCGCCGGTGCGCACGTCGTAGCCGCGGACGTAGCCCTTCACGTTGGCCCGGCTGCGGGGGTTGCCGCCGGTGCGGTGGGCGGCGCCGACGATGACCACGTCGCCGGCGACGATGGGGGTGGCGTGCAGCCCGACCTCGCCGGTGACCGGATCGATCGGCTGGTCGTTGTCGCGCTTCAGGTCGACCAGGCCGTCCTGCCCGAACCCCGGGACGCGGCGGCCGGTGGCGGCGTCGAGGGCGACCAGCCGGTAGCCCGGGGTGACGTAGACCACCCGCGGCGGCTCGCCCTCTTCGCCGCCGTCCCAGTACGCGAGCCCGCGGCCCGAGAGCTGCCGCGGGGCGGCGGCGCCGCGCGCCCCCTCGTCGAGGCGGTGCATCCACAGCAGCTCGCCCGTCGCCGCGTCGAGGGCCACCACCGCCCGGCGCGACCCCGCCGTCGAGTACAGCACCCCGTCGACCACGAGCGGCGTCGACTGGAAGCGGAACTCCGGCACGGGACCGAGGTTGTCGGTGCGGAAGCGCCACGCGATCTCGAGGTCCGCGAAGTTGTCCGCGGTGATCTGCTCGAGGGGGGCGTAACGGGTGTGACCGAGGTCGCCGCCGTAGGTCGGCCACTCGCCGTCCACGGCGCCGGTCTGGGCCGACGCCGGCGCCGCGCCCGACAGAAGCATGCCTGCAAGAAGACCCGCGATATCCTTACGCTTGAACATGGCGTCAGTATACGTCCGTCTCTGGCCGCCCGTGGTGAAACGCCGCGGGGCACCGCGCCCGCAGGGCGCCGGCAGACCGGCGAGCCGCCCGGGCGCGGTGCATCGCCGCTCGACCGCCGCGTCGCCCGTCGCCACCGGCTGCCAGGGACCGGGCGCGCCACCGTCACGAGCCGCCCGCGACCACGGAGCCCAGCATGTCCTCTGATTCCCCGGAAGTTCGCACCGCCATCGAGCCCCTCGGCGACACCGGCCGGCTGGCCCGCGTCACCGTCCACAACCCGGCGCGCCTCAACGTGCTCGACAGCACGCTCACCCGCGAGCTGATCACCACGTTCCGCACCCTCGGCGGGGAGAAGGACCTGCGGTGCGTCGTGCTGACCGGGTCGGGCCCGCGCGCGTTCATCGGGGGGGCCGACATCCGGGAGATGGCCGGCCTGACCCCCGAGACGACCCACCCGTTCATCAGCCGGCTGCACCTCGCGTGCACCGCGATCCGGCGGCTGCAGGTGCCGGTCATCGCCCGCATCCAGGGGTACTGCCTCGGCGCCGGGGTCGAGATTGCGGCCTCGTGCGACCTCCGCGTCGCCGGCGAGAGCGCGACCTTCGGCATGCCCGAGGTCAAGGTGGGCATCCCCTCGGTCATCGAAGCGGCCCTGCTGCCGCGGCTCATCGGCGCCGGCCGGGCGCGCGAGCTCGTCTACACCGGCGAGCCCATCACCGCGGCCGAGGCCGAGCGGTGGGGCCTCGTCGAGCGGGTCGTGCCCGACGACGAGCTCGACGCCGCGGCCCGCCGGTGGGTCGACGCCATCGCCGCCGCCGGTCCCCACGCCATCCGGTCACAGAAGGCGCTGGTGCAGCGGTGGGAGACGCTGCCCCTCGATCACGCCATCCAGGTCGGCATCCGGTCGTTCACCAGCGCCTACCACACCGACGAGCCGCGCCGGTACATGCAGGCGTTCCTCGACCGGAAGCGGGGGTAGCGTCGGCATTCGCCGCGATCCGGCATCGGCTATACTCTGGCTACACATCGCGATGAACGCAGAGGGGCTGTGGGGGATGGTCACTACCGTTCAGAAGTGGGGGAACAGCCAGGGGCTTCGAGTCGCGAAGTCGGTCCTGGCGGAAGCCCGGATCGGCGTCGGCGATCAGGTGCGCGTGTCAGTCCGGGACGGACGCATCATCGTCGAGCCCGTATCCCGCGTGCGCGGCAGCCACGACCTGCGTGCGCTGGTCGCCCGAATGCCGAAAGACTACCAGGTCGAGGAGACGGATTGGGGCCCCCCGGTCGGTCGGGAAACCTGGTAGATGCCCAAGTACGTTCCCGCGAAGGGGGACTTCGTGATCCTCACCTTCGATCCACAGGTGGGGCGCGAACAGAAGGGCCGGCGCCCGGCCCTGGTAGTCAGCAGCACGCTGTTCAACCGCCACACCGGGCTCGCCATGGTGTGCCCCATGACCAACACCTGCCGTCGCCTCCCGTTTCACGTCGAAGCGCCGGCCGACTATCGCTGACCGGCTACATCATGGTCGAGCAGATCAAGTCGATCGACTACCGCCTCCGACACGTGCAGTTCGTCGAGAAGGCTCCCGCGTCCGTGCTCGACGAGGCGCTCGGCATCCTCGACGCGTGTCTCTATGGCCCCCACTGACGTCCAGCGGCCGGCATCCAGCCCGGAACTTGCGCCCGCGTCCCGTCCGCACCGGCGCTGAGCGGAAGATGAGCAACCGGTTGACAGCGGCGGCCGAACACTACTTCGCCAACCTGCAGAGGATTCGCGCGTCCGGCGGTGCGACCGGCGAACGGTCGGTCTATACGCCGATCGCCAACCTGCTCAACGCCGTCGGCGGCGCGCTCAAGCCCAAGGTGTTCTGCGTCGGCGAACTCGCCGAACAGGGCGCCGGCCATCCCGACTTCGGCCTCTACGCGGCACGGCAAGTCCAGAAGGGCCGCCCTCGGGACGGACAGACGCCGGAGTGCGGCGTCGTCGAGGTGAAGTCCGCCGGCGCGGACGCGGGACTGACGGCTGAGAGCCCGCAAGTGAGCCGCTACCGGGCTCGCTACCGCGTGGTGCTGGTCACCAATACGCGCGAGTTCCTGCTCGTCGGTGAAGGCCCCGCGGACCGTTCCGTCAAGCTGGAAGCCTTCCGGCTGGCGGCAGACGAGACCGAGTTCGACCGCCGCCTCGAAACCCCGCGCGCCTTCGCCCATCAGATCGGCACGAGCCTCGGCGAGTACCTCTGCCGGGCGCTCTCGCACCGCGCCGCGATCGCTGAGCCGAAGGACCTCGCCCGGCTGCTCGCCTCGTATGCGCGGGACGGGCTGTCGCGCGTGGAGGCCGCGGGCGCCGCGCCGACGCTCGCGACCGTCCGCAACGCCCTGGAAGAGTCGCTCGGTGTCCGTTTCGAGGGCGACCGCGGCGCCCGGTTCTTCCGGTCGACCCTGGTCCAGACGCTGTTCTACGGCGTCTTCTCCGCCTGGGTGCTCTGGGCGCGACAGACACCTCCGCCGTCAGATCGATTCAACTGGCGCGAAGCCGTCTGGCACCTGCGCGCGCCGGTACTGCGGGCACTGTTCCAGCAACTCTCCGATCCCGGCCGCATGCAGCCGCTCGGGCTCGTCGAGGTGATTGACTGGACCGCCGCAGCCCTCGACCGCGTCGACCGGCCCGCGTTCTTCGCCAAGTTCAGCGAGGGCGAGGCCGTCCCCTACTTTTACGAGCCGTTCCTCGAGGCGTTCGATCCCGACCTGCGCAAGCAGTTGGGGGTCTGGTACACGCCGGCCGAAGTCGTCCGCTACATGGTCGCCCGGGTCGACAAGGCGCTGCGGGAAGATCTCGGCGTCGCCGGCGGGCTCGCCGCCGACAACGTCTACGTGCTCGACCCGTGCTGCGGCACCGGTGCCTACCTCGCCGAAGTGCTGCGCCGCATCGCCGCCAATCTCGAACGCGAGGGCCAAGGGGCTCTGACCGGCGCGCGGGTGAAGCAGGCGGCGACGAAGCGCGTGTTCGGCTTCGAGATCATGCCCGCGCCGTTCGTCGTCGCCCACCTGCAAGTCGGGTTGACCATGCGTGCGCTGGGCGCTCCGCTCACCGACGAGGGCGACGAACGCGCCGCCATCTACCTGACGAACGCCCTGACCGGTTGGGAGCCGCACACGACCAAGCCCCTGCCCTTCCCCGAGCTGGAGGACGAACGCGACCGCGCCGCCCGGGTCAAGCAGGCGACCCCCATCCTCGTCATCCTGGGCAATCCACCCTATAACGGCTTCGCCGGCATGGCCGTGCACGAGGAACGGGAGCTGTCGGACGCCTACCGGGTCACGAAACGCGTCCGGCCCCCGGAGGGCAGGGGACTGAACGATCTCTACGTCCGCTTCTTCCGCATGGCCGAGCGGCGCATCGTCGAGAAGACCGGCTGCGGCGTGGTCTGCTTCATCTCCAACTATTCGTGGCTGGACGGCCTGTCCTACACCGGTATGCGCGAACGCTATCTGGAGGCCTTCGACGCGATCCGCATCGACTGCCTGAACGGCGACAAGTACAAGACCGGCAAGACTACGCCCGACGGCAGCCCCGATCCCAGCATCTTCTCTACACCCGAGGACCCGGTCGGCATCCAGGTCGGCACCGCGATCGCGACGATGATCCGCAAGGCTGACCACACGTCAGCCAGCGAGATCGGCTTCCGCCATCTCTGGGGCTCAGACAAGCCCCGAACGCTGCTCAATACAGCCCACGCGGCTCCCCAGGCGCTCTACGATCCCATCACTCCGATCCTCGGCCTCGGTCTCCCCTTCGGCCCGACCGCCGTCAGTCCGAACTGGTTCGCCTGGCCTGCGCTGCCGGACCTGTTCCCCGCACGATTTCACGGCCGTACTGACCAACCGCGACGCTCTTCTCGTCGATACCGACCTTGACCCGACTCAAGTCGCGAATCACCAGCTACTTCGACGCCGACCTGAGCCACGAAGGACTCGCAAAGCGCTACCCGAACGCCATGAAAGACACCGCGCAAGGCGACGCCCGCGCCACACGTGACGTCCTGCAGGCGCGTGGTCACCACGACGAAAGTGGTTTTGTCCGCTTCACCTACCGGCCGTTCGACAACCGCTGGCTCTATTGGGAGCCCGACGGGTTGCTGGACCGGCCGCGCACCGAATACCGCCCGCACGTGTTCGAAGGCAACCTGTGGCTCTCCGCCGCCCAGCATCTACGGCAAGGGGCCGCCGAGCCCCAGGTCTGCTTCACGGAACACCTCGGCTCGCATCACCTTATCGAACGCGGCGCCAACCTGTTCCCCGCGTGGCTGCTCGATGACGGCCTCGCGACGACCGAGAATGGTCCGGAACGCCGCGCCAACCTGTCGGGGCCGGCCCGCCGCTACCTCGAACGTCTGGGGGCCAGCGTCGAGGACCTGTTCTACCACGTGCTTGCCGTGCTCCACGACCCCGCATACCGAAAGGCCAACGCCAGCGCCCTGCGTCTCGGCTGGCCGCGCATTCCCCTTCCCGCTTGGCCCGGCTCGGCCGTCGCCGCCGATCGCGCGAACGAAGCCCGCACCGCCGACCACGCGGACGAAGCCTCGGACGAGGCCCGCACCGCCGACGCGCTCGCCGCTTCCGCTGGTCGCGGGCGCGAACTCGCCAGGCTGCTCAACCCCGAGACCCCGGTGCCCGGCGTCACCCGCGGGCCACTGCAGCCAGCCCCGGCAGTCATCGCCGTGCCGACCACAACCGACGGAACCTACATGATGGGTGACGACTTCGCCGTGACCGCCGGCTGGGGACACGCCGGCCAGGGCCGCGCCGTGATGCCGGGCCAGGGGCGCCTCGTCGAACGCGGGTACTCCGATGGCGAGCGGGTCGCCATCGCCGGCTCCGCGCCTGCGCTCGGCGACACGACGGTCGACGTCTACCTCAACGGCCGCGCGTTCTGGCGCAACGTGCCCGCCAGCGTCTGGCGCTACCGACTCGGCGGCTACCAAGTGCTCAAGAAGTGGCTCTCCTACCGCGAACGAGACGTCATCGGACGCGCGCTGCGGCCCGACGAAATCGCCGCCTTCTCCGAGACCGCGCGCCGCATCGCAGCCATCCTGTCCCTGCACTGAGGAAGCCGCACCCTGATCGCCGTCCGACCCAGTCAGTCCACCGAAACGTCCATCTCGATCGTCCGACCGTGGTCTCTCGCGAACCGCTCGAACGCCAATCGGAACTGCTCTGGCGGCTCGGCCCGGCGCGTCGCAGTCCTGTAGGCGCGGGACATCAGGTTGGGTGCCTCGTCGTGGTCGCTGGCGTGAACCATATGGTACATGATTTTCTGGCCACCCTGCCGGTCGTAAATCGGCCAGCCATGGGCATGCTTGTACCCGAACTCATTGATGAAGCGTCGCCGGAAAGCCTCCACGGTCTGATCCTTGCTCATGCCCCGCAAGTCTTCCCATCCATCCTTGCCCCACCACCGCGACATCCGCGACTTCGGATCCCTCAACGCTGAGATCGAACGCGCAAGCCAACCCGTCGGCACGAAGTAGAAGATCTCTATTTTCCTCTCCGTCTTGCGACGCGCCACCTTCCGAACGGTCTCCCAGTCGCATTCGAACGTTCTCTGGTCCAGAAGGCAGAACGTGGCCGTCTTCTCGCGAATCCTCGCCGTGTCGAGAATGTTGGCGACCTGTGCGTTGAAGTCACCCTTGAAGACGTCACTAGTGTCCCACATTTTTGGCGATTTTAGGCCCACGTCAGCGACAACTGGGGGTCGGGAGGGTCAGAACCCGGTGGCGACGGCGTCGTGAGAAGATCCAGGAGTGGCCGACGTTCAAACAGGTTGAGCTGGAGCACCTGCAGCATCTTGTAAAGGCTCCAACTCACTCGCATGAGGAACTTGAGATACGCCAACAGCAGGTACATGCACATCGCCACCCACAACTGCGTCAAGACCGCGTTCTTCGACCGGCCCACGAACCGCTTCACCTTCAGATGTTGCTTGATCCACTTGAAAAACAGCTCGATCTGCCATCGCGATTTGTAGATGTCCGCAATCGTCTTCGCCACCCACGTCGTGTTGTTGGTCACGAATACGTACCGATTCTTCGTTTCCGGGTCCTTATAGACCACCCGTCGCAGCGGCTCACCATATGCCTTGCGGCCCCGAGCGCTCGTCAGCTCCATCGTCTCGTCGCTGATGACCCCGGTCCCGGGGCGGACGGCGTGCGCTTTCGTGACCCGATACCGCACGCCCCGCTTCAGGCGCGTCACAAAGGTCACGCCCCGCGCCTGCAACTGATGGAACCACTTGAAGTCCAGATACGCGCGGTCCGCCACGACCACGCTGCCGGCCGGAAACTCCCAGATGCGGGCCGCCGTGACGTCGGCGGTTTTGCCGTCGGTCACCCTGACGAAGGTCGGCAGATGGCCGCCGTGATCCAGTCCGACGTGCAGCTTGACGGCCGCCTTCGTGCGTCGAAACGACGCCCACGGGAAGACCGACAGACACAAGTCGATGGTGGACGCATCGACGGAGTACAACTTGTTCCTGAACCGAAAGCCGTGCCTCGGCGCGCGTTCCTGGCAGCGGCTCAACAGGCGTCCGAACAACGCTTCGTAGAGGGTGTACGGCTGCTCGGTGTTGACCCGCGCCAGCGACGAGCGGCTGACCACCGTCCTCACGCCGAGGTGATAGAGCTTGCGCCCCTGGGCGCTGAGGTTGCTCACGATATCCCGCAGGCTCTGTCGGCCCGTCAACTGCGCCACGCCGAGGGCCACGAACTGCGCCCAGCGGCTCATGACGCGCAGCCCCTGGCCGCACTGGTGCTCGCGCGCCTCGGCGTCGAATTCATGTCTCGGAAGGAACCTGAGGAGTTGCGCGAAGACTGTGTTATGATGGGCCACGGCTTGGATCTCCTGTCTTTTGAATGACTTGAGGGCCAAATCATTCTACCAGATCTGGAAGGTTCAAGCCGCCTCTATTTGAAGGTGTGTGGGACAGTAGTGTGAAGACGTGGACGGACCGTCCGGCAGTCTCGGGCTGAACATCACGGAGCTTCTCAAGAGCTGTCACCTGTCGGGCCTCATTGTCGCAAAGAGCGAACTCCCGCATCCATCGAGGCTCGCTCTCGAGGACCAGCTTCGCCGCCCAGCTATCCGGCTGATCAGGCTGCTGCGGCCCGGCAAAGCCGTCGATATAGACGCCATGTCTCGTAATCAGAACGAAATAGTACAGATAGCGGCTGATCAGCTTCGCCTTGTGCTCGGTCCACAGCGGTCGGTCGAGAGAGCGGAAGACCTTCTGCTGAGGCGGCGCAGGGGGAAGGTCGAAGAGCGCGAGCTGTTCGATGTCTGTCATTGCAGGACTCGCCGACTACGGCGATATGGAGGATTGCTCCCGTGGCGACTCCGGGACCGAGGGCATCGCGTCCCACGTACGGCCGTCCAGCTCCCGGCCGGCTCGTTTTTTCCGCGATCCACCCCACTGCTTGAAGAAAAAGGCGACTCCCTGCTCCGCGCACTGAACCTGAAGCACACGGACCCATTCCCGCTTCATCGGGCGCGAACCGGGACCGCTCTCGCCCCCGACGATGGCCCAGTGCATGCCGCTGAGGTCGGCATCGGTGATCGGACCGAGCAACGGCTCGAAGGACACGAAACGCACCGCGGCGGGAGTGAACCGAAGCTCGTGAAGACGCCCCAGGTACTCGGAAGACTCGACGCTGGTTCCCAGCCAGACATTGGGCAGAAGGTCCATCCGCTCGGCGACTTCGCGCATGCGGTCGGGCCGCTTGGTGAGGATCTGGTACGTGTGCCTCGGCGTGGCCTTCATCGTCGCCCACACCCTGGCGATGAAGGACTCCGGCACATCGACATGAAACAGATCGCTCATGGAGTTGACGAATACGAGCCGCGGTCTTCGCCAGCGCAAGGGTACGTCGAGGCTCGCCTCGTCGCAGCGTATCCCGCCGGTCCACACCTGCCGTCGGCCGCTCGGACGCGTGAGGCCGCGGTACTTCTCCTGGCCCATGGCGGCCAGCCTGGCCGCCATGCGCATGGCATAGCAGTTCGTACAGCCGGGCGAGAGAACCGTGCAGCCGGCGACCGGATTCCACGTCGCGTCGGTCCATTCGATCGTCGAATCCGCCATCCCCGGGCCTCCTCCTTCCGTGGTTCGTCGGAACCGGGTCGGCACGTCTGCCAGACGCCTGTCGTCACGGCCGTGGACAGGCGGCCGCCCCCCCGGAACGGGCGAATCGGATGCCACGGCTGCCGATCAACCGGGCATGCCGAGCCCGTTCACGTTATCGGCAGGAAATGGATGGTCTTGAATCGCGTCCGCTACTCTGCCCGCGCGCGGGCGCGGGAACGCCGCCGATTGGGAGGCGCGCGATATCCGGCGAAGCCGGTGGTCAGCTCAAGCTGCGCGACAAGCACGGCCGGCCGGACACCGTCACGGAGCGTCGTCGGGACCCCGCCGCTCCATGCGGTCCCTCTCCAGCCAGCCTTCGATGCGCGCAACGGAGGTCGTCAACCCGTCAACCCGGGTGGTCAGCCCGTCAACCTGGGTTGTTAGCGCATCGAATCGGGCCGTCTGAGCCTCGTGCCGCTCCGACAGGCGGTCCGTGAGCTCGTCGATACGACTCGACAACCCGGCGTGCTCCGCCGCGACCCGGTCCCTGAGACCGTCGATACGGCCCGACAACCCGGCGTGCTCCGCCTCGACCCGGTCGTTGAGACCGTCGAATCTGGCCGCAAACTCGCCCTTGAGGCCGTCGAATCTGGCCGCAAGCTCGTCCTTCAGGCTGTCGACTCTCGCCGACAGCCCCCGCCACAACAGCAGGGCAACACCCAGCGTCACCGTGATGTTGATGCCAAACAGCGTGGTTACGTCCATGGCGCACTCCGGTGTGCACGGCGCCCGGACCATTCCTGTCGCGCCCGCACACGAACCGTCACCCACGAACGGGCAAGAACCATGCCACGCATCGCCCGGTCACGCGGATGCATCCGGGTCCGGATGCTCATCCTGCCGCCGAACTCCCGGCCGCGTCGGGGTCTCGCCGCCGCGCCAAGGACACTGGCGGAAGCGCAGACTCCTAGTGCTCCGTCACGTTATAATTTTAGGATAGACGGACTTGAGTTTACAGCGAGCATCCTCAACCTTCATCTGCCAGTCGACGCCGCGTTGCGTGCCAGTGACGTCGGTGGACCACGCCGAGACTTCGCCGTGCAGCGTATCGAGGTCGCCGATGCGGCGCCCGTGCAGGCACTGCCGCGTCATCGAACTCAGTTCGTTCTCCGCGATGTTCAGCCAGCTCCCGTGCTTCGGCGTGTAGCAGAATTCGATCCGACGAACCAATTCCCGTGCCCGGGTCGGCTTGAACACTTCGTAGAAGGCGCCCATCGTGTGCGTGTTCAGGTTGTCGCACACCAAGATGACCTTCGGGCATTCGGCGTAGCGCCCCTCCAACAGGTCGGCGACTTCCACCGCCCAGTCCGCCTTCGTACGCCGGTCCCGGGCCGTCGCCTGCCGCCAACCCGCCAGCGGCTCGGCGAACAGGAAGACCGAGGCCGTGCCAGCCCGTTCGTACTCGTAGTCGACGCGGCGAGGTCGTTCCGGCGTGGCCGCCAGCGGCAGGCGAGTTTCCTTGACCAGCTGCACCGGCTGCTCATCCATGCACACGACCGGGCAAGCCGGGTCGTACGGCTGCGCATAGATGTCCAAGACGCGCTCCATGTGCGCCACGAACTCGGCATCGGCCTGCGGGGGGATCACCCAGTACTCGATCTTCCGCTGGGTCATGCCGTTTTTTTTAGCATCCGCCGGAGGGTCTCGTGGCTGACCGACTCGACGATCTCCAGCTCGACGACCCGGCGCGCCAGCAGGCGCAACGACCAGTTCGCGAAGCCCTTCGGGGGCGGCCCCGTACGCAGAGCGATGACTTGCGCCTCCTGTTCGCCGTCCAGCCGCTTGGGGACCGGGGGGGACTCCCGCTGCTTTCGCGCCAGCGCCCGCTCGAACCCTTCTTGCACGCATCGCTGGCGAATATTTTCGACGGTCTGGGTGCGCCACGAGAAGGCGTCGGCGATCCGGTGGTCGGTCCACGCCGGCCCGTCCGCATCGGCCTTCAAGAGAATCTGCGCGCGGCGCACCTTCTCGCTGCTCCCGCTGAGCTTGCGGATCGTCTCTTGACAGACCTCGCGTTCCTCCGCCGTGAGTCGAACGATGTACTTTTTCTGTGGCATGGGAACTCTATCGGTTCGAGATGAGTTCCCCCACAGTCCCACCATTTATTCGTGACGCGGCACTAGCCGGCGGCCATCGGCTCGATGTGGCCGTACATCAGGCCGCCGAAGACGCCGCGCTCCATGGCGTGCTCCCACGAGCCGCCGTAGCGGTCCTCGTAGAAGAACACGCGGGCCGTGAAGGTGCCGTCGAGCCCCGGGATGCCGAAGTCGGTGATGGACACCATCGGGGTGTCGCCGGCCCAGACGATGGGGACGACGACCGGGAGGGTGGCGTCGAAGTTGCCGTAGACCATGCGCACGTCGAAGCGCCACGTGTCGTCGCCGACCTTGGCGACGCTGGCAATCTCGTAGCGCTCGGGAACGGCGCCCCCGGTCTCGCGCCCGTCGACGGTGAAGTTGCCGACGAGCACGACCTGCTGCATGCGCTCGGCGAACCCGCGCTCGAGCTCGGTCAGCGACGCGACCGGGACCTCCTGGCCGACGCCGGCCCTCCCCAGCAGCCAGCCGAAACCCAACGTCACCGCCAGCACGGCCGCGCCGGCGACGATCTTGACGATGCTGCCGCTTGCCATCTCGAATCCTCCGTCGTCAAAGCCTGCAGCAACTGCTGCGGGCGGCGGCCCGGCCAGCGTCACGCGGCGGGCCGCCGTTCGAGCGGAACGCGGCCGTCCGGAGATCGCACGCGCGATCGGCGGACGACCGCACCGGCCCGATCCACGATGCGAACGTCGCCCGTCCGTGCACCGCCGGCCGAACGAAGAAGCGGCGGAAGCCCGCGACGCTCGGGGCGCCCGCCCTCACGGGGGCAAGCGACCGCCACGGTGACCTTCCTCCAGGCCCGAGTCCTCGTCCGGCCACACCCCGGGCGGCCGGCCGCTACTGCCCCGCCGCCTCCACGAACGGCTGCCCGATCAGCAGCGCGCGGTTGGCGTCGGCCTTCGGCACGAGCTTCTGGAGCCGTCCGTACTGGTTGTCGGCGCCGTAGAGGTTGCCCTCGGCGTCGACCGCGAACGAGTGCATCTCGATGAACGCGTTCGGCCCTTCGCTCTCGAGCTCCCACTGGGCCAGCGGGTTGCCGTTCAGATCGAGCTTGACGATCCTGACCGGCGAGAGGTCGGTCACGAAGACCTCGTACTGGTTCACGATGACGTCGAGGGGCAGGCTGAAACCCGGCCAGACCGCGATGGGGGCGATGTTCGGGTGGTACCAGACGGCGGCGCGGGTGGTCTGGTTGAACACCTGCACGCGGCGGTTGTTGCGGTCGGCGACGAAGATGCGGCCGTTGGGGCCGACCGCCACCGAGTGCACCACGTTGAACTCGCCGCGGCCGTCGCCGGCCCGTCCGAACTCGTCGAGGTAGTTGAGCTCGGCGTCGAGGATGATCACCCGCGAGTTGATGAACCCGTCGGCCACCAGCACCCGGCCGTCGGGGAAGAACGCGACGTCCTGCGGCCCTCCGAGGTGCGTCTCGTCGTCGCCGGGGACGTTCTTCTCGCCCAGGGTCGCGAGCAGCTCGCTGCCGTCGTTCGAGAACACGAAGATCTGGTGCGCCGACTCGTGCACCACCCACACCCGGCGCTCCGGGTCGTAGGGGCTGATGCGGATGCGGTGCGGCCCCGGCCCTTCGGACCCCTGGAACAGGTGGTCCCACTGGTCCCAGACCTCGATGACGTTCCCGTCGCCGTCGACGACGTAGATGCAGTTCTGAAACGTCCGGCGCTCGGCCTCGCGCAGGGTGTTGATGCCGATGGAGCCGGCGTAGCCGTCGAAGCCGTCCGGCACCGGGTCGGGCAGCCGGGTCTCGCCCCGCTGCAGGACGAAGATGCGGTCGGGCGACTCGGGGAACACCCCGGAGTTCCCGCCGAAGGCGAACCCGTCGCCCGCGAACGGCTTCAGCCAGCCCTCGACCGGCTCGTAGGGGAGGGGCTCGCTCGGCCCCAGCAGGTCCTGGGCCGGGGCCGGGCTCGCGAGGATGCCGCCCATCGCGACGGCCAGCAGAATACGAACGGTGTTGCGCATGATCATGCTGTCTCCACGGTAGTGACTGTTCCCATCGCCGGGGCCGGAATCTCCGCCTCGCGGCTTCGCGGTCGGCTCGACCCGCCAAGCCCCCAGGCCGCTCGGCGCCGCGGACTCCGGCCGTCGGTCCGTCGCTGCCTCGCTCGCACGCTCGGCAGCGAACTCTGCCGCCAACCGAGCATTTTGACACATTGCGCCCTCCGAATCGCGCCCAACGACCGCGGACGGCCCACACCGCCCCGGGACAGCCCTCGCTGCGCAGCCCGCCCGACGAGCGGCGGCGGCCGGCAGCCGACCCGCATCAACCGACGCCCGACCCCGACGACGCCCGCCAGCGCAGCCAGTGGTCGGCGAGGACGATGGCCACCATCGCCTCCGCCATCGGGACGAACCGCGGCAGCAGGCAGGGGTCGTGGCGCCCCCTGGTCCGGATGGTGGTGGGCTCACCCCCGGTGGTCACCGTCGCCTGCTCGCGGGGCAGGCTGCTCGTCGGCTTCACGGCAGCGCGCAGCACGATGGGCATGCCGCTCGAGATGCCCCCGAGCATGCCCCCGTGACGGTTGGTGCGGGTGACGATGGGCGGGGTCGCCGACGGGTCGCCGGCCCCCGCGGGGCGGAACACGTCGTTGTTCTCGCTGCCGCGCAGCGTCGCGCAGCCGAACCCCACGCCGTACTCGACCCCGAGCACCGCCGGCAGGCTGAACAGGGCCTTGGCGAGGTCCGCCTTCAGCTTGTCGAAGACCGGCTCTCCGAGACCCGCCGGCACGCCGGCGGCCACGATCTCGGCCACCCCTCCGATCGAGTCGCGGGCCTCGCGCAGCTCCTCGATCAGCGCCACCATCTCGCCGGCGCGGGCCGCGTCGGGGCACCGGACGATGTTCGGCGCGCCGTCGGGCAGCTTCTCCACCTGCTCCTGCGTCACCGCGGCGGGGTCCGGCACGTCGGCCACGACGTCCCCGACCTGGCGGACGTAGCCGACCACCCGGCCGCCGAAGGCCGACGCGATGATGCGCTTCGCGACCACCCCTGCCGCCACCCGGACCGCCGTCTCGCGCGCGCTCGCCCGGCCGCCGCCGCGGTAGTCGCGGCGCCCGTACTTCGCGTCGTAGGTGTAGTCGGCGTGGCCCGGTCGGTACTTGTCGCGGATGTCGCCGTAGTCGCGGGCGCGCTGGTCGACGTTGCGGATGAGGATGGCTATGCTCGTGCCCGTCGTCCTGCCCTCGAAGACGCCGGAGAGGATCTCCGGCGCGTCCGGCTCGTTCCGGGGGGTGACGATGCGGCTCTGGCCGGGCCGGCGCCGGGCGAGGTCCTCGGCGAGGTCCTCCTCGGCGAGGGGGATGCCGGGCGGGCAGCCGTCGACGATGACGACGTTGCCGGGGCCGTGCGACTCGCCCGCGGTGGTGATGCGAAAGCTGTGTCCGAACGAGTCGCCGGGCATGAGTCGCTCTCAGGTGTCGAATCGCGCGCCCGGACGCCGAACCGCGCGCCGTCCATCGAGGACACCGGAGATGCCCCGTGTGTCAGACGCCTGGAGCCGCGGAGAACCGACCGCGCCCGACGGCAGCTCGCAATCCACCTCGATCACCGTCCCAAGAGGGCAGCCGGCGGTGTCACTGCGGATCGATCACGTCCCGGCGGCGCTTCCACCGGCCCAGCAGCAGCGTCGCGAGGCCCAGCATCATCTCGTCGACGAGGGGGATCGGGTCCGGGACCAGCAGATCGGCCACGAAGAGCACGCCCGCGAGGAGAAAGAGCTGCCACGAGCGCAGGCCCGACAGCCACGCGAAGAGGCCGCGGCCGTCGGCGCTATCGGACATGCTCCCGGTAGAACGCCAGCATGCGCGACCAGCACTCCCCCGCGCGCGCGGGGTCGTACACGTCGGGGCGCGTATCGTTGAAGAACGCGTGGTCGGCCCCGTCGAACACGGTGATGTCGGCGGACTTGCCCGCCGCCGCGAGGTCCTGCTCGAGCTGCCGGGCCGCCGGCGGCGGCACGAACGCGTCGCGCTCGGCGAAGAACCCGAGGACCGGCGCCTCGAGCGCGGCCAGGTTCGGCTTGACGTTCGGGTGGATGCCGTAGAACACGACGCAGGCCCCGACCGAGGGGTTCTCGCAGGCGGCGTAGAGGGAGAGCTGCCCGCCCATGCAGAAGCCCACGGTGCCCACGTGCGCGGTCGTGACCTCGTCGCGTCCGAGCAGATACTGGACGGCGCCCCGGAGATCCTTCTCGACCCGCCCGATGTCGAGGGCCATCATGAGCTTGCCGGCATCGTCGGGGCTCGTCGTGCTCTCGCCGTGGTAGAGGTCCGGCGCGAGGGCCACGAACCCCTCCGCCGCGAAACGGTCGGCCACGTCCTTGATGTGATCGACGAGCCCCCACCACTCCTGCAGCACGACGACCCCGGGCCCGCCGCCCGCCGCGGGCGCAGCGAGGTAGCCGCCGCCCGTCGCGCCGTTGCTCGCAAACTCCACCATCTGTCCTGGCATTCGATGACCTCCGTCGCGGACGCCTCACATTATATGGGGTCGGGCCGGCGCGGTCCGCACGCGAGTCGAGCCTGCGAGGGGAAGGAACACGGGATCCAGCGGGCAGGGCCCGTGGCTTCACCGGCGGTTTCCCGGCCCCGGGAGCCGCCCGCGGCCCCGGCCGACCCCGGAGAGCCGTGCAGGCCGTGCTGGTCACCATGGGGGTCGGCATCGAGCCCCGGCGCCATCTCGGTCACGACGAGGTACGGACCGCCCCGAACCCGGTGACGGGATGGCGGCGCGGCACGCCGGCCGTCACCGGGTGTCCGCCGCGACCTGGCGCTCGAGGCCGCCCGCTTCGTCGTAGAAGTCGACGGTGGGCCGGCCGTTGTCGGCGACGCCCAGCACCAGTCGCGCCCGGGCGCCGTCGGTCAGGTTCAGCACCGTCGAGCCCTGCGCCGTCCCGAGGGCGATGCGCTGCGCGCCGCCGGGGTCGAAGACCGACAGGAACGGCGCGTCGTCGGCCCCCACCACCATGCCGATGCCCGGCTGTCCCCGGCTGTTGTAGAGGGTCGCCCGAGGCTGTCCCCGGTTTCCCAGAGTGATCTGCATGGGGATGCTCCGCCCGTCCGACAAGCCGAGGAACGGAGTGCCGGCCTGCGTGCCGATCAGGGCGTGGCGCGCGGTCTCGTCGCCGACGGTGACCATCCCGTCGTCCCGTCTGACCGTCGCGAGAATCCGCGTCGCCCCGTCCGGGTCGGTGAACCGCAGGACGGGATGGTCGTCCGCGTCCAGGCCGACGAGCCCCCGGAACGCCCCCTCCGGCGTGTAGAACGCGAGCGAGGTCATCCCGCGCTCGTCATCGGCCGAGAGGATCGCGCGTAGCCGGCCTGTCCCGTCCACGATGTTCACCTGCGACGCGGTGACCACCCCCGCGCCCTGCGCGCCGAGCCGCGCCGTCAGCAACGCGTTCGACACCGCGCCGCCCACCAGCGACGCCGCCAGCATCGCGCCCACCAGCCATCCCTGCCGTCTCATGTCCACTCCCCCGGCGCCGGGCCCCAGCCAGATCACCGCCGCCACCAGCAGTCCGCCGATGCCGAGCAGCGCGGCCAGCGACACCGCCCCCCTGCGCCCCAGGGCCCCCTCCGGCGAACGCCCGCCGCTGCCGGCCGTCGACCTGCCGGTACCAGGGCGCGTCGGAGTGATTCGCCATCGGCCGTCCGCAGCCCTGTCGCGGCCGCGCCGTCGGTCACATGAAGCGGCTCATTGAAGCGGCTCATTATAGCGTCCACGCATCGCATGGCTTCCGCGTTCCGCGGCGCCTCGCGGGACCCGCCCGTTCCCGGCTCGCACGGTCCTCGCCCACGCCGCCTTCACAAGGGCTACAATGGGCCCCCCGCGGCGCGCCGGTCGGCTGCGCGCGCCGTCGTCCATGCGCCGCAAAGGAACTGGAGGTTCCCATGGCGATCCCCATCCGGCGCCGTCGGCGGGTCCACACCGCGCTGCTCGTCGCCGCGCTCTGCCTCTTCGGCGCCTCGCTGACCGCCGACGCCCAGGAGCACGTCCTGCACGTGGCCGTCGCCGACAGCAACGGCAATCCGGTGCCCGGCCTCACGGAAGGCGACATCGTCGTGCAGTGGGATGGCGAGAACCTCGAGACGATCCGCTTCGAGCCGGTGGACTGGCCGGTCCGGCTCACCGTCTTCGTCGACAACAGCGGCGCCGCGGTCAACGTGGTGCCGCAGATTCGCGACGGCCTGCAGGCGCTGCTGCGGGAAATCCCGAACGAGGTCGAGATCGCGTTCCTCACCTTGGCCCGCCAGCCGCGCTGGATCACCCGACACACTACCGACCGGGACGAACTGGAGGGGGACATCCCCAACATCACGCCGGACGGCGGTACCGGGGTGCGCTTCCTCGACGCCCTCGTGGAGGAGGCCAACCGCGTCCATGACGACGACGAGCGCGAGTACTACCCGGTCGTCGTCATGGTCAGCGCCGACGGCGCCGACAGCAGCACGAGCCAGCAGGGACGGGTGGACCGGATGAGGGAGCAGATGTTGAACAACTCGATGGAGGTGCACACCCTGCTGTTCGTCAGCGGCCGAGGGTTGGGCGCGACCGCGCAGCAGTTCAACATCGGCAATGCGCTCATGGAGCTCACGCGCGGCAGCTTCGAGCGGATCGCCGTCGGCACCGCCATCGAGGACCGGCTGGCCGCGCTGGGCCGGGACATCGCCCGCAAGCACCGCTTCGTGAGCAGTCAGTACCGCATCACCTACCGGCAGCCCCGCAATCCGTCCGCGCAGCCGCGCATCGGCGTGGCCACGGAACGGCAGGGACTGCAGATGCTGGTAACCCTGGACGGCAACGTCCCGTCGCGGATGCCGCAGCCATAGCGCCTGCGCCCGCCGGCGTTCGAGGGCGGCGAGCGTCGCCTCCGCGCCGCGCAACGGCGGGAATCGAGGACCCCGCCGAGCCCGGCCTGACGGCACGCGCGATTCACCGCGGACGCTTCGGCACGAAGTCCGGATGGGTCCTGACGCCAGCGGCGGGTCGACCGCGGTCCCGCGCGTGGAGGGCCACGGTGGCGTGGTGAGCCCGGCGCTGCGGCTCCGGAAGCCTGTAGCGGGCCGCGAGGGCGAGGACCAGCCCGACCGCCGACGGCGTGTCCGCCCGATGCCCCGGCGACACGAAGACCGGGCTCACTCCCTCGCGGGTGCGGACCACGGCCCCTATCGTCTCGCCCCCCACCCGAAGCGGGACCGAGGCGCCGGGGCGATCCGGCACGGCGCCGTGCTCGCCCACGAGCCGCGTCTTCGCGCAGCCGATCGACGGGGTATCGACCAACAACCCCGCGTGGCAGGCGAGACCGAACCGGCGCGGATGGGCCAGGCCCTGCCCGTCGAAGAGCAGCACGTCCGGCGCCCGCGACAGCCGCTCGAAGGCCTCGAGCAGCGGCGGCACCTCACGGAACGAGAGCAGCCCGGGAACGTAGGGGAAGGTCGCCGCCCGCGTGACCCCGACCGACTCGACGGTCTCAAGCGACGGCAGCTCCACCACCACGACGGCGGCGTACACCCGATGGGTACGGCGCGAGTACGCTACGTCGGCCCCCGCCACCAGCCGGGGGTCCTTCGGCAGCGGCGCGGCGACGAGCCGCGGGCGCAGGGCGTCCTGGATCCCGGTCGCCTGGGCATGGGACACGCGCCACGGATGCAGGACGCGAGCCTTCACGCGGTTCTCCCGCGGTCTCTCCCGTCTCGCCCGGACCGGAAGGGCCCTCAATACCGGAACAGGTACTGAATCTTGGTGAAGACCGCTCGGTTGGTATGCAGGTAGCCTCGGTCGATGGCGTTCACCTGATCGTCGAACAGCTCGTACTGCCGGTAGTGATCGTCGTATCCGACATAGAAGGCCGTCCCCGAGTTGACGCGGTAGGTGGCCAGGACGTTGAGGCCGACCGTCCCGCGGTAGGTGTTGAACTCGGTGATGTTCCGCAGCGCCAGACGGTCGGTGAGCTGATAGGTGTTGAGGGCGCGGAAGATGTTCACGTTGAACACCTCGCCCTCCTCGTCCCGCTCGCCCCGGTTGAGCCCTTCCACGAAGAGCCCCAGCGGGTCCGTGAAGCGGCTCGTCTGGATGCTGAGGTTGGTGGCGAAGCGCGACACCGGCCGGAAGTTGATGTAGGAGCGGAAGCCGCTCTCGCGCCCGATGAACGGGTTGGCGCGGTCGAAGTAGACCTCGTCTCCCCAGTCGTAACCGGTGCTGAGGGACAGGATGCGGCTGGTGTAGATGCTGCCGAACATCCGGTAGCGGCGCTTGTCGAAGTCGAACCCCTCGTAGCGCTCCATGTCCTGGTCGAGATCGAAGCTGTAGCGGATGTTCCTGGCGAAGTTGGCGGTCCACCCGACCCGGATGTCCTCGTTGTCGAGCACGCGGTTGAAGTTGTAGTTGCGGCTGTAGCGCGCCTCCGGCCCCCAACTGATGACCCAGCTCTGCGGCCACCACAGGTAGTCGACCCGCGCCTCGGTCTCGCGCTGATCGGTCCGGCGCACGAAGCCGACGTCGGTCTGGAAGTCGGGCGACAGCGCGAACGAGTCGATGGAGTAGCTGAGGTTGCGGCCCCGCTTCCGGAACCCGAAGTCGAGCGCGTAGCCGTCGCATGACGTGGATCCGTCCGCGTCGGACACCGCCGTGGCTGAACAGGGGATCGTCTCGGGGCCGCGCCCCGCCAGGCGCCGGTCGGTGCCGAGGGCCCGGAACCCCAACTGGTGGGTGGCGCCGATCCGGAAATTGCTGTCCACGCCGACGAGGCGGCTGTAGCCGTCGAGGAACTCGCGGTCGGTGACGATGCCCCCGACCCACGACTCCGAGTACAGGTCGTAGCGGACGCGGCCGACGAAGGTCTGCGCCGACTGGCCGTACGCCCGGTCCGCGGGGTCGTCCACGCCGAGGCTCGCCCCCTCGTCGTCGGCGAACAGCACCCCGAGCGTGGTCTTGCCGGCCTTGCCGGTCAGCTTGGCCCCGTACTGCGGATCGACGATGGTCCGCGTGTGCACCACGGTGACCGGCGCCGTGATCTGGAAGATCTCGGCGCCCTCGAGAAAGAAGGGCCGCAGCTCGGGGTAGAAGAGGGCGAAGCGCTGGTTCACCTCGACCTGCGGCCGGTCCGACTCGATCTGCGAGAAGTCGGGGTTGAGGGTGAAGTCGGCGATGAGGTTCGGGGTCACGCCGTACTTGAAGTTGGCGCCCATGTCGGGCTGGGGATCGCCGTCGACGAGCCGCCCCGCCGCCTCGTCGTACGTGCCGTAGCGGAACGCGGTGAACGTCGGCTGGATCTCCAGGTTGCGGCTCGTCGACAGGCCCGTCATCCCGTCGAGCACCCCCATCTGCGGCAGGAACCCGGCGATGTCGCGCGAGACGGGCGACCAGACGATGGTCTCGTCCTTGTCCCGGATCTGCCGGACGATCTGGAATCCCCACGTGTGCGGGACGTTGCCGGGCCGCGCCGGATACCGCAGGCTCTTGAACGGTATCGCCATCTCCGCCGTGAACCCGTCCGCGACGGGCTGGCCGCCGCTCTCGAAGAGGGCGTCCCACGACCGGTCGCCGCGCGGTACGCCGCCGCGCCCGCCGCCGCTGAACCCGCCGCCCCGGCCGCTCGAGACGATGGAGTCGCCCTGCACCCCGTAGCCGTTCACCTGGAACACGTAGGCCCGCTGCTGGTCGAGGAACGGGTCGAAGTAGACCGAGATGGTGTCGTCGGAGAAGCCCGCCCGGTCGCGGTCGACCCGGCTCGCCCGCAGGATCTCGGGGTTCTCGTACTTGGCGTGGAACCCGAGATAGAGGTGGGTGTCGTCGTAGGCGACGAAGACGTCGGTGTCCTCGCTGGCCGGCGCGCCGTCGACCGGCTCCCGCTGCACGAACTCGGTGATGCGCGCCGCGTTGCTCCAGACCGCGTCGTCGAGGAGGCCGTCGACGGTCGGCGGGTTCGTCGTCCGACGCGGCCGCACCGTCACCCGCCCCGTGAGCACGCCGGCATCTCCAGCGGGAGGAACCGGCGCGAACCCGGCGGCCCCGCCGGCCCGTCCCGCGGCGGTCCCGGCCGCCGCCCGGGGGCCGCGCTCCGCCCGTCGCGAGCCCGCCTCGCCGGCGCCGGCAGAGCGGCCGATGCCCGGCGACGCGGCCGTGGATGCGAAGCCGAGCCCGCCGGAGCGCCGGCGACCCGTCGCGCTCGACCCGGCGCCGGCCGCGGGCGGCGCCGCTCCCGGCCGCCGGCCGGCCGGGGCCGCCCCGCCCGCGCCGACCAGACCGTCCACGCGCCGCGACACCTCCGTCGAGATGCGATCCTGCAACGCGAACAGCTCGTCGGCGCGACCGTCGATTCTGGCGACCTCGCGGGCCGTCCCGGTCTCGACGTCGATGACCCGCGCCACTATCCGCAGCCGCTCGTCCACGCGCTGGAAGCTGCCCGCCACCAGCCACGAGACACCGGCACGCCGCGCCTCCGCACGCGCCCGATCCCCGCCGACGCGGACATCGCTCCCGGCTGCGCCGAGGCCGGCGGCCCGGCGGTCCACGACCGGCAGGCGGCCCGACCGCTGCATGCCGGAGATGACCGTCTCGGCGATCCCGTTGCCGAGCCAGTCGTCGTCGCGGCTGCCCGAGACGTTCACGAAGGGCATCACCGCGACCGCGGCCCGCGCGTCCGCCGCGGGCCGCGCCAACGTCTCGCCGCCGCCGCCCGACTGGGCGAGCGCCCCCCCCGCGGCGACGAGCACGCCGAGCGCCGACATCACCGCGATGCGGCGACGCGCCGACCACTTCCTCGAAGGCGCCGTCCCGCTCCGCGACAGAGCATCCGACCGATCCTCGAACTGGCTCATTGCTCTCACTTATCGGCAGGCGAAGCCGATTGCCGTACGTACACGAGTGCCGTCCGCCGGCGAAGGGCCGTGCCGGCGGCCGCGACGCATCCGCCCGCACCGCGCGTCGACGGCTGCGAACCGTCGACGGACACGGCGGCGGTCTCGCCGGCAGCCGTCCACCAAGCCCAACGCAAGACGCGTCACCTGCAGAACGCCCTCCTATGTATCATACAGGTGCGGGCAAGCTTCCGTCGGGCAGCGGCGAGCAATGACGAGCACTCGTGGGAAACCGGGCGGGACGGCGGAACGCCACCCGGAGGGCGACGCCCCGGGCGGGACGGGCGTTCTCCGGTATCGACGCCCGCCCGCGGACTGCCATCCCCCGAACGACGCGCCCGGCTACCGGTCCACGGCGGCGAGGCATCCCACCCGGCCGCTCGTGGTCGTCCCCCAGACGCTGTCCGAGATCACCGGACCCGTGTACGGCCACGGCGACCCCGGCCCGCTGGATCACGACCTGACGCGGCAGCACCACGGCGAGCCCCTGGGCGAGCGCATCATCGTCTCCGGCCGGGTCCTGGACGAGGACGGCCGGACGGCGCCCGGGACGCTCGTCGAGGTATGGCAGGCCAACGCCGCCGGCCGTTACGCGCACGCCGAGGACCGGCACGACGCCCCCCTCGACCCGAACTTCTCCGGGGCCGGACGCGCGCTGACGAACGCGGACGGCGAGTTCCGGTTCGTGACCATCAAGCCCGGCGCGTACCCGTGGCAGAACCACGAGAACGCGTGGCGCCCGGCCCACGTGCACTTCTCGGTGTTCGGGCCCAGCTTCCTGACCCGGCTCGTGACCCAGATGTACTTCCCCGGGGATCCCCTGCTGGCCTTCGACCCGATCTTCAACGCGGTTCCCGGCGAGTCGGCCCGCCAGCGCCTCATCGCGTCGTTCGAGCTCGACGTCACCGAGCCGGGCCGGGCGCTGGGCTACCGCTTCGACATCGTGCTGCGCGGGCGCGACGCCACGCCGATGGAGGCCTGAACGGGTGCCGCCGCTGACGCCGTCGCAGACCGTGGGCCCGTTCTTCGCCATACTCGTGCCGCGGCGCGGCGGCGTGCGGTTGCGCCCGGACGGGACCCCCGGGATTCCGATCCGCGTGGACGGCGCCGTGCGCGACGGGGCCGGCGCCGCGGTCCCGGACGCGCTGATCGAGATCTGGCAGGCCGACGCGGCGGGCCGGTGCCACCACCCCGAGGACTTGCGCCGCGACGGCCGGGACCCGCCCTTCACCGGCTTCGGCAGGGTGCACACCGACCCCGCCGGCCGCTTCGGCATCGAGACCATCAAGCCGGGCCGGGTGCCCGGCCCCGGACGGCGGCAGGCGCCGCACCTGCTGGTCGGCCTGTTCGCGCGCGGCCTGCTCGCCAGACTGGTCACGCGCATCTACTTCGACGACGAGCCGTCCAACGCGGGAGATCCGATCCTGGACCGCGTTCCCGCCGACCGCCGCCCGACCCTCATCGCCACGCGACTCGGCGATGGCGCCTACCGTTTCGACATCGCCCTGCAGGGGCCGGCGGAGACGGTCTTCTTCGACGTGTGATCCGCATGAACGCCGACCGCCGCCTCCACGCCCGGCTGCTCGGCGACCCCGACCTCATGGAACGGTTCGACGGCCGGGCGCAATTGCAGGCGATGCTCGACGTCGAAGCGGCCCTCGCGGAGGCGGAAGCGGACGTCGGCGTCGTGCCCACCGCGTGCGTCGCGCCGATCCGGGCCGCCGCGGACGCCGACCTCTACGACCGCGCGCGCCTCGCCGAGGAGGCGGCCGGCGACGGCAACCCCGTCATCCCCGTTGTCCGTCACCTCACCGCGCGGGTCGCCGCCGCCGACCCCGACGCGGCGCGCTACGTGCACTGGGGCGCGACGAGCCAGGACGTCATGGACACGGGACTGGCGCTGCAGATCCGGGCCGCGGTGCCCGCCGTCGCCGGGCATCTCCGGCGTGCGGAGAAGGCGGCGGCAGGCCTCGCGCGCCGACACGCCGACGCCACGATGCCGGGCCGCACCTGGCTGCAGCAGGCGACGCCGATCACGTTCGGACTCAAGGCGGCAGGATGGGCCGACGCCCTCGGCCGGACCCGCCGGCAGGTGGACGCCGCTCTCGACGGCGCCCTGGTGCTGCAGCTCGGCGGCGCCGCCGGCACCCTGGCCGCCCTCGGCACGCGGGGCCTCGCCGTGACCGACGCGCTCGCGGCCCGCCTCGATCTGCGGGCGGCGGCTACGCCGTGGCACGCCCATCGCGACCGGTTCGCGAGTCTGGCGTGCGCCCTGGGCGTCGCGACCGGCGCCGTCGGGAAGATCGCCCGCGACCTGTCCCTGCTCGCCCAGACCGAGGTCGGGGAGGCCGCGGAGGGGGCCGCCGCGGGGCGCGGCGGGTCGTCGACGATGCCGCAGAAGCGCAACCCCGTCTCGGCCTCGGTGGCCCTCGCGGCGGCGGGCCGCGCCCCCGGCCTGGTCGCGACCCTCCTCGCGGCGCTGGTGCAGGAGCACGAACGGGGACTGGGGGGCTGGCAGGTCGAGTGGGACACGCTGCCCGAGCTGGTGCTGGTCGCCGCCGGCGGCGCCCGGGCCGCCGCGGACGCGCTGGAGAGCCTCTCGGTCGACCCGGACCGCATGCGCGCCAACCTGGCCGCATCCCGCGGCGCCCTGCTGGCCGAGGCGGTGGCGATGGCGCTGGCCGAGTCCATCGGCAAGCACGAGGCGCACGCCTGCGTCGCCGCCGCCTGCCGCCGCGCCGCCGAGGAGGGCCGGCCCCTGGCCGACGCGCTCGCGGAGGCCCCCGCGGTCGGCCATCACCTCGACCGCGCGCGGATCGACGAGCTGCTCTCGCCCGACAACTATCTGGGCGTCTCCCGGGGGTTCATCGAGCGCGCCCTCGCCGGAATCGACGACGATGCCTGACATCGACGCGGACGGGTGCCGCCTGACGTGGAGCGCGGAGGGGCCGACGGACGCGCCCGCCCTCCTGCTTCTCGACGCCCTGGGCACGACCGTAGACCTGTGGCGACCGCAGATCGACCACTTCGCCGCGTTCCGGGTCGTCCGGTTCGACACGCGCGGGCACGGCGCATCCGACGCGCCCCCCGGCCCCTATAGCCTCGACCGGCTCGGCCGCGACGCCCTCGCCGTCCTCGACGCCGCCGCGGCCCGGCGCGCGTACGTCTGCGGGGTCTCTCTCGGCGGACAGACCGCCCTGTGGCTCGCCGTGCACGCCCCCGAGCGCGTGAGCGGCGTCGTCGCCGCCAACACCGGCGCCAAGATCGGCACCACCGCCCTCTGGAACCAACGTATCCGCGACGCGGAAACGTTGGGGATGCGCGCCCTCGTCGCACCGGCCATCGCCCGCTGGTTCACGCCCCGGTTCCGCAGAACGGATCCGGAGACCGTCGACCGCTTCCGGGCGATGCTCGGCGGATGCGCCGCCGCCGGTTACGCCGGCTGCTGCGCCGCCCTGCGCGACGCCGACCTGCGCGCCGACCTGCCCCGCATCGAGTGCCCGACCCTGGTCATCGTCGGCGCCGACGACCACGCCACCCCGCCGGCCGCGGGCCGCGCCATCCGGGAACAGGTGCCCGGCGCCGAACTGCTCGCCCTTGACGCCGCCCACCTCGCCAACGTGGAACGGGCCGGCGCGTTCACGGCCGCAGTCCGGGAGTTTCTCCGGCAAGTCCCGACATCCTGACGGTACCCCGAACCGCGCGCTGTACCGACATCCGCGGATGTCCCATGGACGCGCCCGCTCCACCACCGGCTCCGCCAGTGCCGGTGCGGCCGACGGACACGCTCCGGCCGAGCGCGGCGGGATCTCTCGCCTCCTCGCCGCTCAACCACTGTCAGCTCCTCCCACAACGGCCCCACCGATCTACGCGCCCAACGACACCTGCTAGAATCTCACCGTCCAGCAGTTCATGCTCGGCGAATGGACTTCGGCTAGCGACGACACGGCGGAGACGACATGCTTCGGAAACTCCAGATCTCCAACTACAGAAGCCTCGGGCGCGACGTGGCCGTGGGCTTTGGACGGATATCCGTTCTCATTGGTCCCAACGGGTCCGGCAAGTCTAACGTGCTCGACGCCCTGAGCTTCGTTCGTGACGCCGTTCTCCAGGGGCTGCCCGCCGCCATCACCCACCGCGAAGGCATCGACAGCATCCGCCGGCACAGCAGCGGCCACCCGTACAACGTGGGTATCTCCCTGGACCTCACTCTGAGGAACCGACCCGCCTCGTACGCCTTCGAGATTACCGGCGACCGCACCGAAGAGTATCGCGTCAAGTCCGAGAGCGCCACCGTGCGCACCGGACACGAGACACACCAGTTTCAGCGCACCCGAGAGAAGTGGAGCGGCCCGGACGGCTATGCGCCCCGCCTGGACGACGAGGCGCTCGAACTGACGGCACTCGCCGGCGATACCCGCTTCAAGCCACTGGCCGAGTTCCTGAGCGGTATATGTGTCTATTCGATTTTCCCTGACGTTCTCAGGGCGCCTCAGCCCTTCGATTCGGCGTCCCCGATGAAGCGACACGGCGAGAACTGGGTTTCTATTCTGCGAGAACTCCTGAAGAAGGCAGAGAAGGATGATCTCATCTCGGGCCTTCGTGAGCTGACGGGCGACATCGACGACGCTCGGGTCAGCAGCGCGGCCGGATTCCTCGTGACCGAATTCAAGCAGGTCGTACCCCACGACCAGAACAAGAGAAAGAAGTGGTTCCCCGCCGGTCGACAGTCCGACGGCACCCTGCGCGTCGCGGGGCTCCTTACCGCCTTGCTCCAAAGGCCGACGATACCGGTCGTCGGCATCGAAGAGCCTGAGTTGACGGTGCACCCCGGCGCACTCCCGATGGTCTACGACTACCTCGTGCAGGCGAGCGAACTCTCACAGGTCGTCATCACCACGCACAGCCCGATCATTCTCGACGTTGCCGACGTGGAACGGGATCATATTTTCGTCGTCGACCGCGGCAAAGGGTATACTGAAGTAGGGCGCGTATCCGATCAGCAGTTGGCGCCGGTTCGCCAGAAACTGCTTTCTCTGGGTGACCTCTACCTCTCCGGAGATCTTCAGCTCTCGCTGGACCTCCAATGACACCGCTCGTGACCACGCCAATCTACACGCTGGTCGAGGGGCAGGGGGAAGTGAAGGCGGTTCCCGCGCTGCTGGCCCGCCTCGGGCTGTACCTCGGCGTCCATCTGGCGTGGTCGCCACCACGACGCTGGAAGAACATTCACTTGTGGGAACCGGGGCCGGGTGGGCGTGGAGGCCTGTTGCAGGGCCTGGAGTTCATGCGCAGCAAGCCGGACGTGGGCGGCGTGCTCGTTCTGCGTGACGAGGAGGACCGATGCCCCCGGCAAATCGCTCCGGAAGTCTCGACCCGGATCGGTAATCTGAACCTCCCGTTCAGAACCGCCGTGACGTTGCTGCATCCCGAGTACGAAGTGCTGTTTCTGCCATGCATGCATCGCATGCAGAGCCACGGGTTTCCGCCCCGTACTCGCTGGGACGGTGCGACATGGGAGGCCCGTCGCGACGTGAAGGGTTGGCTCAGCCGTCAACTGCCGAAGGGGCGAAGCTACAAGCCGACGACGGATCAGAAACCGATGACCGGGTCGATCGACTTCCCTGAACTCGACGCCGCTCAAGTGGCGTGCTTCGGCAGTCTCGTACGTGCAGTCCGTTTCCTTGGAGGGCACGGCCCGGGCGGCCGAGTCTACCCGCCTCCCGCGGAATGCGCCGGCGAATGAGGACCAGGGACGATACCATGCTATCGTGGCCACGCTCTCCGAGATCCTCGCGGAGTGGACTCGGAGCCGTCCTGCCGGGCGATCGCCGAGTTCAGCGCCACGACCGTAGCGACGGAGCTCCGCGCGACTCAAACAACACGCGAGAACGGAAGACTGATGGACGAGAGCCAACGGCATGAGGCGGGCATGCGGGTTCGGCGGGAGATTCTGGGCGACGCCTACGTCGATCGCGTCGTCGCGGACACCACCGACGCGAGCAGCGATTTCCAGGACCTGATCACCCGCTACGCGTGGGGCGAGATTTGGACGCGGCCCGGTCTCGACGAACGGACCCGACGGGTGCTGGTCATCGGCACCCTGCTCGCCCTCAAGCAGTGGGACCAGTTCCGGCTCCACGTCCGGGCCGCGCTCGCCGAGGGCGGGTTCACCGCCGGCGACCTGCAGGAGATCATTCTGCAGCAGGCAATCTACTGCGGCGCGCCCGCCGCCCACACCGCCATGCGCATCACCCGCGAGCTGCTCGCGGAGCAGGGTTGATTGTCGCCCGGATCCACGCCGGCAACATCTCTATGCCGTCGAGGTCATCCGCCTTCTTCGTCAGCTTGAACGTCACGGACTGACCCTCTGCCATGCGCACGAGTTTCCCGGCCGTCTCCTCCGCGACATCCCCCTTGCTCCAAACCCCGAATACGACCGCGGCAGGCCGAATACCGAGACAGAGCAGGTACTTGTAGCGGCGGTCGAGTCGGATGTGATTGAACTGAAAGGTGCCGTTGGCTCCTTCGGACGCTGTCTTCACCTCGAATCTCGCGCCCACGATCAGCATGTCTTCCCGCGATGTGCGGCCGCTCTTCTCGCCCAGAGGAATACCCTCCTGCTCCAGGAACCGCCGCAGAAACTCCTCGCCGATCTCGCCTCGGTTGGTATTCTCCACTTGGCGGAAGGACTCCAATGGAGCGTCCGTCCAGATGGACGCCGGCGTGTTCTCCCGAATCACCTGTCTCAATATCTCTACCGCGCTCATCGGGGCGCCTCCCAGACCGAGCCGCTACGGCCCCGCTTCCAGAAGACGAGGAAGTAGGAGTGGTTCTTCCTGGCGTGGACCTGCCGAACGGTACGGCTGACGCCGGGGCGGTTGTTGCGCATGACCACGAACAGATCCTCGGCGACGAATCCGAGAGCCTCGTAGGCGGTCATGATCTCGACGTGCGTGAAGCGCTGCCGGTTGGAGCACACCTCGTCCTGGCACTTGACGATGAACACGCCGCCGTCCCGCAACACGCGCCGGGCCTCCTCGCCCGCGTCCGCGTAGAGATCCACGACGGCCTCGTGGTACTTGCTCGCCGTCCGGTTGCCGGTTCCGTTGTTCCGGTAGTGGTTCTCGAACGCGGCGTGACCGGTATGCGCGGTGCCCCCGGGGGAGTGCATGTACGGCGGATCGAGGACCACGCAGTCGATGGTCCCGTCACCGTAGGGAAGCGCACGGCAATCGACGCCCTGTTCGATGTCGGTCGGCTTGAGCCGGTAGAGTCCCCGCGGCACATTTTTCCAGAAGGCTCCCTTCCCATACGTGACGTCGGCGACGATGCTGCCCGGGCGCACGTACAGACCGAGGATTCTCGGGAACACATCCGCGTTGGCACCGGCGTACGCGCTGAAGACGAGGTCGTTGGTCGGCCGGCCGTTGCGCACGACCCGCCGGTGCGGGCGGCCCCGCACCGGTTCGTCTTCGAAGAGGCTCCTGGAGGGTTCCGTGGCCACGATCGACAACTCCTCGCGACATGAGCACCAGAAACGCCCGCTCTTGCGGCCGACCCGTTCCATTTTATTTCGCCATTTATTCGCCCGTCAAGTCGCCGCGGGCACAGGATATGCCACTCGACGCCCTTCTGGCAACAACATGTTGTAGGGGACTAAGCCGGGCACCGCCGAGACCCGCTACCCGTCGAGTGGCACGGGTGGCGGGACGTCGCCCGAACCGCTGCCAGCGAATGTGGATCTGCGGCCGGCCGGGGAGTCGAGGCTCTGCGACACTGCGACCCGCACGACGGGCGGGCCGACCCGACAACCGCCGAGCGCCATCCATCGAGGCACGGATCGGCAGATGGGTGAGTCCCCTGACGCCCCTCGGCGAGCCGGCAGGCGGAAGAGGCGGCCGGCTACCGCAACGGATCCCAGTCAGGCACGCGAACAGCAACAAGTACCCGACGGCCAGGTCTCGGCCTACTTCAGCCGGCCGACCCGGTCGGGCACGCAGACCGCGCCCGAGTCCTCCCACTTGTTGTCGGTGAGCTGACGCACGTCGCTGCCGTCGGCGCGCATCGCGAAGATCTCGCCGTAGGGCTGCGGCACCGAGTCGTAGAGGGCCATCTCGTCCTTGAACCCGGTGCGCGAGCTGCTGAAGACGATCCACTCGCCGCCCGCGCACCACGTCGAGTGGGCGTCGTTCCCGGGTGCATGGGTCAGGCGGCGGAGATCGGTGCCGTCGGGCCGGACCGTGTACAGCTCGAAGTCGCCGTCGCGGTTGGAGGTGAACAGGATGCGGGAGCCGTCCGGGGACCACTGCGGGAAGTTGCTGTAGTAGTCGGGACCGGTGATGGCCACCGGGTCGCCGCCGGCCGCGGGCGTCACGAAGAGCCGGCGCCCGCCCTTGTAGACGATGCGGTCGCCGTCGGGCGACCAGCTCGGGAACCCGTTGTTCACCTCGTCGTCCACGACCATCCGCAGGTCGGAGCCGTCGGGGTCGATCACCGCGACCTGGGCGGCCGGGAGGCCGGGGCGCCGGAAGTAGCGGCCCACGGAGAGGACGATCTCGTCGCGGGCGGCGGACCAGTCGGCGGAGAACGCGCTGGTCCCCTCGCGGTGGAAGAGCGTCCGCCGGCCGGACCCGTCCACGGACATGATCTCGAGGCTCGAGTCGCTCGGGTTCGACGACTCGAGCCCGGTGGCGTCCGAGAACCGATCGCGGTACTGGCTGAAGATCAGGCTGTCGCCGTCCGGCGAGAACGACACGAACGGCTCGTGGAGGAAGAGCTCGAACTCGGGGTCGGGGCTGAAGGCGGGCACCATGTGCTGGGTGTAGCCGAGCCGCTCGATGCGCTCGTAGGCCACCTGCCCGCCGTCCGGCGACCAGCTCGGGCCGCGCACCGCCCCCGCGATCACCGTCTCGACGCGGCGGTCGGGATGCCGGATTCTCAGGCCGCCCTGGTCTCCCCCGGCGCGGCTCACGTAGCCGATGCGCCCCCCCGGCAGCCACGCCGGCGACAGCTTCGTCTCCCGCGAGGCGGTGATCTGGACGCGCTCGCCGGTGGCGACGTCCACCGAGGCGAGCTCGGTGCGGGACTGGCCGCTCTTCGCGAGGTAGGCGCCCACGGGGTCGGTCTCGTAGAACAGCAGGCGGCGGCCGTCCGCCGACCACGACGGGCTGCCCGCCACCCCGCCCGGGGCGGTGACGCGGCGCAGGCCCGTGCCGTCCGGCCGGACGACGTAGACGCCTGTGGACTGCAGGTGCTCCCACATGCCGGGCTGGTCCCCGGGCTCGGCGTCCCGGTCCGACGTGAACGCGATCCACGCCCCGTCGGGCGACCAGCGGGGCCGGAAGTTGCCCGACGGGTGATCGGTCAGGTTCGAGGCGGTCTTCGAGGCGAGGTCGAGCAGCCAGATGTCGGCGGTGCCTCGCGCCCGCGTGGAGACGAACGCCAGGGTCCGGCCGTCCGGCGACAGCGACCCCTGGTCGTCGAACGCGGGGTGGTCGGTGAGCTGCTCGAGCCCGGTCCCGTCGGGGCGGATGCGATAGAGGTCGGCCTGCCCGTGGGGCTCGGCCGTGAACACCACCCACTGCCCGTCCGGGGAGAAAGCGGGCGAGTACTCCAGCCCCAGGTCGGGGACCAGGGCCCGGGCGTCGGCGCCGTCGGCGTCGGCGATGAACACGGTCATCACCGGGGTCTGATACAGGTTG
The DNA here is from genome assembly GCA_965215105.1 of Vicinamibacterales bacterium. Lineage (GTDB taxonomy): Bacteria > Acidobacteriota > Vicinamibacteria > Vicinamibacterales > UBA8438 > JAJEEA01. The sequence continues at coordinate 269,835 of OZ244051.1, read as the reverse complement.
AACAGCACCTGGTACGGGGCCGGCGCCGTGTCCGCGGCCGGCGCCCCGGACCGGGCGGTCGGGGCGGCGGCGGGCTCGGAAACGGGCTGCGCCCCCGCGAACGCCCCGACGGACAGGATCATCGCCGAACCGATGGCAAGCACTCTGGTCATCTCGACTCTCCGCGCACTCTCTCGCCGCCTGCATCCGCGCACCGGCCCGGTGTCCGCGCACTGGCCCGGAAGTCGCCGCCTGCGGCTCCGATTGCCGCCCACTCCGGGATGAAGGGAACGAAGCGGCGCGGGCGGCCCTACTCCGCCCCGCGCGTCCGGGCGAGGTAGCCGATGAGGGCGTCCACGTTCTCGTCCGCCACCGGCGCGCCCTTGGCCCGCATGTCGGTCACCGTGGCCCGCCACCGGCTCTCGTCGAAGCGGGCGGTCTCGATGCGGTCGAGCGAATGGCAGATCGTGCAGGTGGCGGTGAGATAGCCGCGGGCCAGGTCCGCGTCGGCGAAGACCTCGTCGTCGACCGGGACGACGACGAACTCGCGGGGAAACGGGGTGGAGTGGGGGCCGAACTCGGCGACGAGCCAGTCGAGCAGCACCGTGAGGTCGTCGTCCGGGATGACCGCGCCCTTCTCCACCATCGCGCCGACGAGCTCGCGCCACCCCGCCCGGTCGAGCGCGTTGTAGGCGTAGTCGTCGATGCCGTGGCAGGTGGTGCACGACCGGAGGATGACCTGCCGGACCGGCCCGCCCGGCAGCCGCACCTCGGGGCGGGCGGCCCGCCGGTTGCCCTGGGCCGCGACCGGCGCCGCCGCGGCCGCGAGCAGGGCCGCCGCCAGCGCGGGCACGGCCCACCTTCGACACCAGGTTCCCGTCACGTCCGCCATCCCGAGCCTCAGATGGACAGCCGGCCCGTGCTGTCGCCGACGCTCTTCCGCTCGATGCCGTAGAGCTCGAGGATGGCCAGCAGCAGGTTGGCGGTCCGCTCCGTCGAGTCGGGGAACACGAGGTGGCGGTTCCCCTTGAACGTCCCGTTCACGCCGCCGACCAGGATCACCGGCACCTTCTCGTGGGCGTGGCGGTGCGAGTTGCCCATGTTGCTGCTCTTGTAGATGAGCGCGTGGTCGAGCAGGTTGCCGTCGCCGTCGGGGACGTTCCGCAGCTTGTCGCAGAAGTACGCCAGGTTCTCGACGTGGTAGCGGTTCACCTTGGCGTAGTTCGCCTTGTTCTCGGGGATGTCGCCGTGGTGCGACGTCCCGTGCCAGCCGCCCTCGTAGCCCGACTCGGGGAAGCTGCTCGCGGACAGGTCGCGGCCGAGCATGAGGGTCGCCGACCGGGTGATGTCGGCCTGGAACGCCATCACCATCAGGTCGTACATCAGCTTGAAGTGGACGTCCTTGTTCTCGGGGATGCCGAACGGCACCTCGCCCGACAGCTCCACCTCGGGGTTGCTCGTGGCGATGCGGATGCGCCGCTCGAGCTCGCGGACGTTCTCGAGGTAGTCGTCGAGCCGGGTGCGGTCGCCGGGGCCGAGGCCCCGCTTGAAGTGGGCCAGCTCGTGGGTCACCGAGTCGAGCACGCTGACCGTCTGCAGCCGGCCCGCGCGCCGCTCCTCGGGGCTGGCGCCGTCGCCGAACATGCGCTCGAACGCCATCCGCGGGTTGATCTCGGTGGGCAGCGGGGTGGTCGGCGTCGACCACGAGACCGAGTTGGTGTACGCGCAACTGTAGCCCCAGTTGCAGTTGCCGCTGTTGCCGCTGGGGTCCTCGATGCCGAGCTGGATGGACGAGAGCAGCGTGTCGCGGCCCCAGCGTTGGGCGATGGTCTGGTCGATGGTGACGTCGAGGTACGGCGTCACCGCGTCGCGCTTCGGCCGCGCGCCCGACAGGAAGACGGCGCCGCGGGCGTGGTTCCCCCCCGGCTCGTCCACCGTCGAGTAGGCAGCGGTGCAGTCGAGGCCGCTGATGAGCACGGTGCGGTCGCGGAACGGCTCGAGCGGCCTGGTGATGAACGAGAACTCGAAGTCGCGGCCGGCCTGGAGCGGGCTCCAGTAGCCCGGCGAGGCGCCGTGGGGATGCCAGATGCCGACGAACCGCGGCACCGGCCGGGCCGCGGTCCTCGCGATCGCGGTGCTCGCGGGCACCATCGCGTCGAGCAGCGGCATCGCCACGGTGACGCCGACGCCGCGCAGGAACGTACGGCGGGGAATGTGCTTCCTGGTATTGAACATCAGCGACTCCTCAGGCGCGTCCGATTCGCGCCGTCCTGCCGTTTCCGATACCCGAACCACCCGACGCGGCCGTTCCCGGGGGGGGCCGGCCGACGAACCTGGCTACGGCGCCGCGGCATCCGCGTCCGCGGGCACCCCGGTGTCCGGCGTCATCCGCAGCTTGAACGGCGGGCTCTCGACGATGCCGAGCACGATCGACGAGAACCGGTAGTCGTCCTCCGCCGCGTCCCGGACGATCGACCGGACCACCGGCATGTCGTAGTACTCGACCCCGCGCCCCAGGCCGTAGGTCATCAGCTTCTCGGTCAGCGTGCGCACGAACTGCGGCGCGTAGCGCAGCAGCGCCTGCCGCAGCTCGACCGGCCCGTCGACCGCGGTGCCGTCGTGGAGCACCGCCGACGCGTCGATCGGGGTCCCCCCTTCCCCGCCGTCCTTGAGGCGCCACTGCGCGTCGGCGGAGAGGTTCTCGAGGGCGAAGCCGATGGGGTCCATGATGCGGTGGCAGCTCGCGCAGGCCGGGCTGTCCCGGTGCATCGTCATCTGCTCGCGCAGGCTCAGCACGCGGTCGGGCCCCTCGACGGTGTCCTCGAGGGCGGGCACGTTGGGCGGCGGCTCGGGGGGCGGCGTGCCGAGGATGTTCTCGAGCACCCAGACGCCCCGCTTCACGGGCGAGGTGCGGTTGTTCTGGACCCACGTGACGGACAGGAAGCTGCCCTGCCCCAGCAGCCCGCGCCGGTAGTCGAGGTCGTCCCCCAGGGGCACGCGCCGGAAGTGCGAGCCGTAGATGCCGGGTATGTCGTAGTGCTTCGCGAGGCGCTCGTTGAGGAACGCGTAGTCGGCGGTCAGCAGGTCGAGGACGTTGCGGTCCTCGCGCATGATGCTCTCGAAGAGCAGCTCGGTCTCGCGGGCGAACGCCTCGCGCAGCTCGTCGTCCCAGTCGGGGAACACCGCCTGGGCCGGCGCCGTCGTCGCGAGGTTCCGCAGGTACAGCCACTGCTGCGCGAAGTTCTCGACGAGGCTGGCCGACCGGGGATCGGCGAGCATGCGCCGCACCTGCCGCTCGAGCTCGGCGGGGTCGCTCAACACGCCCCGGCTCGCCGCGTCGATGAGCTCGTCGTCGGGGATGCTGCTCCAGAGGAAGAACGACAGCCGGGACGCGAGCTCGAGGTCGCCGACGCGGTAGACGAGGCCGGGCCGGTTGTCCACCGGCTCGCGCTCGACCCGGATGAGGAACCGCGGGCTGGCGAGAATGCGCCGCAGGGCCAGCTCGATGCCGTCCTCGAACGTCCCCCGCGCGCGCCCTTCCTCGTAGAACGGCATCAGGGCGTCGAGGTCCTCGCCGGTCGCGGGACGCCGGTAGGCGCGCCGGGCCAGCGTCGTCAGGATCTCCCGCGCGCAGGGCGTCTCCTCGCCGGCGGCGGACGGCCGGCACGTGAACACCTTGCGGATGCTGCGCGAGTCGGTGGCGCGGGTGGCGTCGAAGGGCCCCTGGATGTTCAGGGCGCCGATGGCCGGGTAGGTGGTCAGCTCGCGCACCCGGCCGTTCTCGAGCGACTTGCGCTCGAAGTGCCTCGCGACGTCGAGGCTGGGCCGGAAGTTCGTCGCCACGAAGGTGGCGCCCACCAGGCGCGAGCCCGCCTTCACCGGCAGCGTCACCTCGAGGTGCCCGTCGCGCGCCGCGTCCATGCCCCGGAACGCGCCCATGCCGGCGTACCGCCAGCCGTGCACGCGCTCGCCGTCGATGTACAGCTCGAGCTGCTCGCCGGGGATGTAGGTGCCCACGCCGAGGTTGCGGATGGTGAACGTGTAGTCGCCGTCCCCGGGGAACACGTGGCGGACCGCCATCCCACCGCGGGTGCCCAGCGGCATGCCCGGGAGGTGGAGGTTCTGCGAGCTGTCGGTCCGGCTGATGTAGGTCGCCTCGGTCGGCGTGTTCCAGAACCCCACGGCCATGCGGGCGACCTTGGCGGCGGCGCTGACGTAGGTCTCGAGCAGGGTCGGCGAGATGGTCAGCGACCCCGCGATGTTGTCGAAGCCCCGGCTCGAGTCGTCGGCCGGCAGCAGCGTCGCCGGGTCGATCTCCAGGTCGAGGAGGTCGCGGATGACGTTGGCGTACTCGGTCCGGTTCAGGCGGTGGAGGACCTTGGTGCCGGGGTTCAACCGCGCCGACCTGTCGATCTCGGTTTCCAGCCAGTCCCGGAACGCGACGTACTCCGCCTCGGGCGGCCGGCGCATGCCCGGCGGGGGCATCATGCCGGCCCGCAGCTTGCGCACCACCCGCTCCCACAGCTCGGGGTCCTCGCCCACGGCGGCGAGGTCGCGGCCCTCGAGCGACAGGTTCGCGGTGCGGTTGCGGTCGTTGTGGCAGGAGAGGCAGTAACGCTGGAGGAGCTCGCGGTGCGCGGCCGGGGCGGCGGACGTCTCGGCCTCCTGCGCCTGCGCGACGGCGGCGCCCGCGACGCCGGGGCCCGCCAACACCGCCGCGAGACCGACGACCACCAGTCGATGCAGCATCGCCGACTCCAAGGACCCCGGCGTCCGGCGCGTAAAGAACGCGGCCGCGGAGCGCCGGGCGCACGTGTCCCCAATACCCCTGGTGACTGCCGACAACTATGCGGGAACGCCCGCCTCAATGCAAGCCCTTCCTCGCCTCGGGAGCCCGTGGCGAACGCCCGCGTTGCGCCGCGCATGGAAGGCGCCGGCGGGCGCCGAGGGTGCCGGCGGACCGGGAGCCGTCCGCGCCCGGGACGAGACGCGGGCGCCTGGCGACTCGACCGGCAGCCGCGGCCTGCCAAAGTCCGAGAGCAACGCGGGCCGCGGCGGACTGGACGACGCCGGCGGGATGCATCGCCGGTCGAACGCAGCGGGGGTTCCACCACGGCCCCCCGGACCCCGGCGGGTTTGTGCATCGCGGGCCAAAGTGGTAGAAGACAGTCAGGAAACCGATGGATTCAGGCCGCAAACCGGCCGGGAGACCGTTCATGCCCTGGAGACGCCGGACGGTGCGGGGATCGGTCGTGGCAAGCCTCATCGGGCTCTGCATCTTCCTCACGGGTCCCATGGCCGGCGCGGCCGCGGCCAGCGAGGTGGCCGACGCAGCCATGGCCGGGGACGCGGACGAGGTGCGCCGGCTGCTCGAGGCGGGCGCCGACGTCGACGCCCCCCAGACCGACGGCACCACCGCCCTGCACTGGGCCGTGCGGTGGGACGATCACGAGACGGCCGGGCTGCTGATCCGCGCGGGCGCGTCGCTCGACGCCGCGAACCACGCGGGGTCCACCCCGATGCGGCTCGCCACCGTCAACGGCAGCGCGGCGATGATCGAGCGCCTCCTGGACGCGGGGCTCGACCCCAACGCCGCCCTCAGCCCGGACGGCGACACCGCGCTCATGATGGCCGCGCGCACCGGCCGGCCCGACGCCATCCGCGTGCTCCTCGCGCGCGGCGCCGAGGTGAACCGGGCCGAGACGTGGGGCGGCACCACCGCCCTCATGTGGGCGGTGGCCGAGCACCACGCCGAGGCGGTCGAGCTGCTCGTCGCCCACGGCGCCGACGTCGACGCGCGGACGAGAATCTACCCGGTGGCCGACGCCGCCGGGAGCGAGGGCCCCGAGCCCGAGGACGCGGACCCCGACGCCGAGCCCGTGGGCTACTCCAACGGCGGCTTCACGCCCCTGCTGTTCGCGGCGCGGGAGGGGGACCTGACCTCGGCCCGCCTGCTCGTCGCGGGCGGGGCCGATCTCGGCGCGGTGGCCAGCGACGGGAAGGACGCCCTGGGCCTGGCCACCTACAACGGCAACTACGAGCTGGCGTCGCTCCTGCTCGACAGCGGATCGCCGGTGGACAACCCCGACGCGGAGGGATTCACCCCCCTGTTCTGGGCCGTCGACCGCCGCAACATGGAGTGGAACCCGGGGTTCCCGTGGACGGTGACCGCCGACCCCCTGCCGCTCATCCGCAAGCTGCTCGACGCGGGGGCGGACCCGAACCGGATGGTCGACAAGACCCCGCGCTCCCGCCGCAACTTCGGCGGCTCGCCGCGCATCCGCTTCGCCACCACGTTCATGCGCGCCGCGTACTCCGCCGACCTCGAGCTCGTCCGGCTGCTGCTCGAGTACGGCGCCGACCCCACCATCCGGTCTGGCGACAACGAGACGCCGCTGCTGGCCGCGGCCGGCCACGGCTGGATCGACGGCTACAGCCAGGGCAAGTCGTTCGCCGAGCGGCTCGAGGTCATCAGGCTGCTCGTCGAGCTGGGGGCCGACGTCAACTGGGCCGACGACGCCGGCATCACCCCCCTGATGGTCGCCGCCAACATGGGCGACGTCGACATCATCCAGTACCTCGTCGACCAGGGGGCGGACCTCGGCGCCCACGACCTCGGCAAGAAGAACGACGGGGCCTTCGGGGGCAGCATCGAGCCCCTGATGCCCATCGACTACGCCATCGGCGTGGGCACGTTCCGCCCCAACAACGCCATCGTGATGATGGAGGACGCGGTCGAGCTGATGACCCGGATGATGGCCGAGCGCGGCATCGTGCACACCACCTCGGAGTGCACCCTGCGCGCCTTCACGTGCGGCGACGTCGACCCGATGGCGGCGACCCCGGCCGAGATCGAGCGGCTGCGCGCGATCCAGATCGGCCACCGGGTCGACGGCATCGTGGGGGGGCTGGCCGTCGAGGAGGACGAGCCGGGCGAGGAGGGCGCGGAGGCGCCGAGATAGCGGATCGGTGTCCCGGCGGAGAGAACGGGAGGCTTGTGATGGGCGCGAGACTGCTCGCGGCGTTGGTCGGATCGGCGTTGCTGCTGGCCGGGGCGGTGCAGGCGCACCACTCCTTCTCGGCCGAGTTCGACGCCGACAAGCCGGTCGAGCTCACCGGCATCGTCACCAAGATCGAGTGGAAGAACCCGCACGTCTGGTTCTTCATCGACGTGACCGAGGACGACGGCGAGGTGACGAGCTGGGGCTGGGAGATGGGCAGCCCCAACGGCCTCATGCGGCGGGGCTGGACCCGCAACTCGATGAGCATCGGCGACGTCGTCAGCGTCGAGGGCAGCCTCGCCAAGGACGGGTCGAGCCGCGCGAACGCGCGGGTGGTGCTGCTCGCATCGAGCGGTCAGCGCCTGTTCGCGGCCTCGAGCCAGGGGCAGACGCCATGACCGCGCACCTGCGAACGGCGAGAGCGCCGCACGCGCTCCATGGGCCGGCCGACGACGCCGCGACCGGGCGTCTGCGAACGCCGAGAGCGCGGGGACGCATTGCGGTCGCGGCGCTGGCCGCGGCCGGCATCGCCGCCTGCCTCTCTCTGAGCGCCGGCGCCGCGTCTGCGGGCCAGTCGGAGACCGCGCCCGAGCCCGAGCCGACCCCCCGCCTCGCCGACGGCACCCCCAACCTCGGCCGCGTGCCCGGCGAGAAGGGCGTCTGGGCGGTGCCCTACATCACCAACATGGCGACGCGGGCCATCGGGCCGGACGGCGAGCTGCTGGCGCCCCCGGACACGCCGGCCAGCTCGCGCGGCGCCCGCGGCGGGTCCGCCTCCGAGCCCCACATCCCGTTCATGCCGTGGTCGGCCGCGATCTACGACTACAACTCGGCCAACGAGTCCAAGTACGACCCGGAAGGCTACTGCCTGACGCCGGGCGGCCCCCGCATGATGGCGACGCCGTACCCGATGGAGATCATCCAGCTCCCCGAGCAGGAGCGCATCATCATGATCTTCGAGGGGGCCACCCACGTCTGGCGCGAGATCTACATGGACGGCCGCCCCCATCCCGAGGGCGACGCCCTGAACCCCACGTTCCTGGGTCACTCGGTGGGGCGCTGGGAAGGGGACACGCTGGTCGTCGACGTGGTCGGCTTCAACGAGACGAGCTGGATCGACTTCTACGGCCATCCCCACACCGACGCCCTCCACCTCGTCGAGCGGTTCTCGCGCCCCGACAAGAACACCCTGCGCTACGAGGCGACGATCGACGACCCGGAGGCGTACACGGAGCCGTGGACGGTCGGCTGGGACATCCCCTGGCGGCCGGACGGCGAGCTGATGGAGTACATCTGTCAGGACAACAACCTGTATCTGTACCACCTGACCGACGACTTCGGGCAGCCGATCTTCGGCAACCGGTAGGGGCCACCGACCTGACCCTGAAACGAGGGACCGTGCCGGCTCGTGGTGAACCAATGGACCAAAGCGACCTGGTACAGAAGCTCCACGCCATGCGCAGCGCCGCCGGGAAGCGCGAAGTCGATGTCATGACACGCCTGTTTGGCGTCATCTTCGATCGGGACATCACCGCCTGTGGGACGAACCCGAATCAGATCGTGAATGAGTACCTACGGGTCTACGACCACAAGGTGGGAAGTCCGGTCATTGGGGACGGGCGCAAGCTCTCGCAGTTCGTGACCGTCAATCCGGACGTATTGCGGAGGTGGCGCGACTGAGTCCGAAGATGGCGACAAGAGGGGAGACACGCCTGACGCAAGTTCGGTCCAGTCGACGCCCTGCAAGCCCGGTTCAGTTCCGCATCAGGGTGAAGTCGCCGGTGACGTCACCCTGCGTCCACGAACCCGTGAGCACGCGGTTGTAGGAACCGATGTTCTGCAGCTCGCCTTCGACGACGTACCGTACCTGGTTGCCGTCGGCGTCCTCGTCCACCGCCTCGAAGCGGAGGGTCCACGTGGACGCGTCGAGCGACGCGGTGGCGATGGGCACCGGGTTCGGGCCGGGGTTGATGGTGCCGATGATGGCCTCGCCGTCCCAGTCGAACACCAGCAGCAGGCGCGTGCGGTCGTCCTCGTCGGGCCCCCAGTCGCCGCTCCACGAGCCCTTCAGGGGATGTCCGTACTGGGCCGGGGCGGCCGGGGCGCCCAGCAGCAAGGCCCCGCCGAGCAGGGTGCAGAACGCGGCCCGCATCGTCGTCTTCGCAGCCATCTTCGTCACCGGGGTTCTCCTGCCGCCGGCCCTCGTCGTCGCCGGCCAGAGCGAACATGGTAGCACCGTGAAGCCGCGGAGCCCGTGGCCCGGGCCCCACGCGGTTCCGCCACCGGCCGTCGCTGTCCGTCAACCGCCGCCAACCAGGAGGTGACTCATGCAGTTCCTCAAGCCCTACACCGAGTGCATCCACGACACCGTCCGCATCGTCGCCGGCGTGCTCTTCTTCCAGCACGGCGCCCAGAAGATCTTCGGCATCCTCGGCATGGAGGAGAGCGTCGCGCTGGGCTCCCGCCTCGGCCTCGCCGGCATCATCGAGATGACCACCGGCGCCCTCATCGCCCTCGGCCTGTTCACGCCCATCGCCGCCTTCATCGCCAGCGGCGAGATGGCGGTGGCCTTCTTCATCGCACGTGCCGCGCGGCAGCATCTGGCCCATCGTCAACCAGGGCGAGCCGGCCGTGCTCTTCTGCTTCCTGTTCCTGTACCTCGCCAGCCGCGATTCCGGCGACTGGAGCCTCGACCGGATACTGAAGGACCGCAAGGGCGCCTGAGGAACGGCGTTCGACGCGCGCACCATCGGTTCGCTCGCTGAGCGATGCCGGCGTCGGGCGTCGCGCGGCTCCGAACCGAGCATGATCGGCTGGAGGCGCGCGTGCCGGAGCCCGGAGTTCGCCCGCCCCTTGGGCGGGTCGCCCGGAGAGAGCCCGGCCGCGGGCCCCACGGCGCTGCTCCGAGTCGACGACGATCGGGAGCCGGCTCGGTCCCTTGCTGCCGCGACGCCGGCCTTCACGAAAGGCGGACTACCTCCTTCAGGTAGCCGGGCACGTTCGGCCGTCGTCCAGCGCCGGTTGTCCGGATCCACCTGTTGCGGTTCACATCCGCCCGTCAAACCTCATGGTTCCCTGGGAAGCGCCATCGCTCAGGACCCCACCGGCGCCTGGCAATCGACCCCGCGGTCGACGACGACCGGCCACCAGCCCGTGAACGCGGTGTCCGAGCCGGCGATGGGCAGGATCAGGTCGAGAGGGCCGAGCGCGTCCGGCCCGGCGCCCTCCCCCGCCAGCTCGTCGAGGCGGCGGCGGAATGTGTCCACCTCGGGCACGTCGAACACGACGAAGAAGAACTCCCGCGTGCGGCCCACGAAGGTCTCGCGTTTCACGGCCATGCAGACCGGCAGGAGGCGCGCCCGCTCGAGCCCGGCCTCGGCCGCGGCTTGGCGGATCGCCTCGGGCGAGAGCCTCGCGGCCGGACCGCCGCGCAGCTCCGAGTCGAGCACGACAGGGAGAACGTCGTCAACCGGCGAGGTCATCGACGCCATGGTGCGGTCGAAGAGCTGATCGAAGAGGCCGGCGCGGAACAGGGCCGGCGGCTGCAGCCCCACCGCCCACACCGCGGGCCGCGTCGGGTCCGCCAGGACCAGGGTCCAGCCGGACAGGGTCTCCGCCGGCACCTCGTACGGCGCGGCGATGGTGTCCTGCAGCGTCCGCAGGAAGAGCCAGGGCACGACGATGAGGACGGCCAGCCCGAGGCCGAGCTTCACGAGAGTCTGCTTGCGCATGGGTTCGATCCGGATGAGTTCGCCGCCCGAGGGTCTCGTCGGACCGTCGCGGAAGTCAGTCGTCCGGCTCCTCCACGAACCGGTAGCCGACGCCGCGCACCGTCAGGAGATGCCGCGGGTGGGCCGGCTCGGCCTCGACGTAGCGGCGCAGCCGCGCCACGAAGTTGTCGACGGTCCGGGTGTCGGTGTCCTGCCGCACCCCCCACACCTCCTCGAGGAGGGTCTGCCGCGACACCGTCTCGCCCGCGTGCTGCACGAGGTAGCGCAGCAGCGTCGCCTCCATCAGCGTCAGCGGCTGCTCGGCGCGGCCGCGGCGAAGCACCTGGTTGCGAAAGTCGACGTGCCGGCCCGCGAAGGAGTACTCGTCGGCCTCGGGGGCCTGCCCCGCCTCGGCCCCGTGCAACCACCGGCGGCGGCGCAGCAGCCCCCGGATGCGGGCGAGGAGGACGGACAGGTCGAACGGCTTGGGCAGATAGTCGTCGGCGCCCGCCTCGAACCCCCGCAGGACGTCGTCGGTGTGCGAGCGCGCCGTCAGCAGCATGACGGGCACGAACTGCCGCGCCGCACGCAGCCGCCGCACCACCTCGAAGCCGTCGAGGCCGGGCAGCATGACGTCGAGGAGGACGACGTCGAAGCCGCCGCCGTCGACGAGGCGCTCGAGGGCGGCCTCGCCGGTGTCCTCGACGTCGGCCGCGTACCCCTCCGCCTCGAGATTCAGCTTCAACCCCGCCGCGAGGTGATCTTCGTCTTCGACGATGAGGACGCGGTTCATGACTTCAACGGCAGCTCGAGGGTGAACGTGCTCCCCCGCTCGAAGCCCCGGCTGTCGGCATAGGCGCGCCCGCCGTGCCGCCGCGCCACCGCGCGCACGATCGACAGCCCGAGCCCCGTGCCCCGCACCCGCGAGTGGAGGGCGGCGGGCAGGCGGTAGAACCGGCGGAACACCCGCTTCAGCTCGTGGCTGGTGATGCCCATCCCCTGGTCGCGCACGCTGACGGCGACCCGGCGCGCCCCGACGCGGGCCACGTCCACCGCCACCCGCACCCGGTCGCCCGAGTACTTGACGGCGTTGTCGACGAGGTTGGTCACCGCCGCCGTGAGCTCCTCGCGGTCGCCCTCGACGACGAACTCGCCGTGCTCGGGGCGGCCGATCACCTCGACCTCGCCGTTCACGAGGTTGTGCCGCTTGCCGGCGAGGGAGACGCACTCGCCCACGACCTCGGTCAGGTCGACGTCGGTGGGGTTGTCGACGCGGCGGGCGGCGCCCGTCTTGCCGGCGAGCAGGATCTGGTCGATGGTCCGCTGCAGGCGCTCGGAGTCGTCGAGCATCGTGTCGATGATGTCGTGCCGGGTGTCGGCCGGCAGCTCGCGCTGGCGCAGCGTCTGCAGGTACAGCTTGATGCTCGCGAGCGGCGTCTTCAGCTCGTGGGTCACGGCGTGGATGAACGCGTCGTGCTGCTCGCTCCGCTGGATCTCGCGGATGAGGAACGCGGTGTTGAGGACGAGTCCCCCGACCAGGACCACGAAGCTGACCACGCCGAGCAGCAGCAGCAGCCCCGTCCGCCAGTAGAGGACGATGAAGTTGATGTTGAGGGCGACGGCGACGGCGATGAGGCCGACGCCGAGCACGCCGGCGAGGAGGACGGAGCGTCGGCGATTCCCGCCGGAGCGATCCATGCGCATAGGATAGCGTCTCCGACCGGTCGGAGGCGACGGCCGTCGCCGGACCGAGGAGTCGGCGCGGCGGGGGCGCTGCCCTCCGGCGACGGGACGCCGGCTTCCCGCGGCCCCGGCGGCGAGCGGAACCGGCCAGGGGAGCCGCCCGGCGCAACCTCCTGGCCCGCCAATCGTCGCCTACGGCTCCGCTTGGCGCCCATCCAACCCTGGGACAGTGACGAGAATTACCTTGCCACGTGCCAAGCGCAGGAGCCCGCGAAAACGGGCTGCATCCGCGTGTAGTTGGCAACTTTATAGTAGAGTCGACGACTGGCGCGGTGGCGGTAGGCGGTGGGGGTAGCTGTTCCCGGCGGCTTTCGCCCGTCGCCGGTGCCTCACTCCCCGCCGTGACTCCGTTTCCAGTCGCCGCTCATCGAACCGGACGTGCGGATTTCCCGCATCCGGCTCTCGGACGAGATTCATGCCTTCGCCCACGGAAAGCTTGTCGTGCGCGGTGCAAGGCGCGTGAGCCCGTACTCGTGCCAGAGCCGCTCGGCCGGGAAGCGCATCTCTTTCCCGGTCCGCACCTTGTGCTTGCGACAGAGCCACTGGCGCAGCCGTCGCGTTGCGTGCCGGTCGACCGCTGCGTAGGCCGGGCTGACCTGCCCCAAGGTGAAGTAGTTCGCCCAGCCGGTCATCAACCGGTTCAGGCGCGCCACCGCGACCTCCGGCGACAGGAGCCCGCTACGCCGCGTCGTCAGCTCGCTCAGGCGTCGGCAGATGCTCTGGACGCTCGCCGGGCTTGGACGGGTGCCGATGTAAGCTGCTCCCGTGTCCCGCCGATAATTGCGCCCAATCCGGTAGCCGAGGAACGTTAGCGGTTCCTCTGGCACTCGGCAGCAACGGGTCTTCTCGGCGTTCATCGGCAGCTTCAGACGCTTCAGCAGCCCGGACACCGCCGCCAGCATCTCCGCTGCCGGCGCGCGGCCGAGAACCGCGAAGTCGTCTGCGTAGTTGACCTGACCCTCGCGGGTTGTCGGTTGGCGCGTGCCGCGTCGCCGGCAGGGCTTCCCGTGTTGCGTCCATTCCCCTCTTCCACACGTGCCGTCGCCATTACCCCGGCGGAACCGGTCGGTGCTCGCGTCGCTCGCTTCCCGACCGCTGGCAGCCTTCCCCGTGATCGAGGCGGGTCGGCTTCCGCATTAGACGTTTCGAGGCCTGCGCGGCGTTCACGTCGTTACGGCCCGCGTGCTCGCTGAACCGCCCGAGGCGGCCTTTGTCGTCGGAGTGCTTCAGCCGATGTCGTTGCCTCCATCGTCCGCCCCGACTGCTACCGGCTGGAGCGACAGTTGCCGGGCGGGATTCGCACCCGCTGAGAAATGGCGCCTTTCACGGCGCACTCGATCACTGTCCTTAGGAGTCTGCACCGTTCTACGGCGCAGACTCCTAGGCGGCGTTCTCGAGCGGCAGTGTCTTGTGGGCGATCTGGTTGGCGCTGGGCACCTGCACGTCCCACGCGAGCCCCAGCCACTGCATGACGCGGATCTGCATCCAGCTCAGGTCGACCTCCCACCACGCCATGCCGTGCCGGGCCGACCGGGGATGGGCGTGGTGGTTGTTGTGCCAGCCCTCCCCGAAGGTGATGAGGGCCACCCAGAACGAGTTCTTCGAGTCGTCGGTGGTGTTGAAGCGGCGGCTGCCCCAGAGGTGGGTCGCCGAGTTGACGAGCCAGGTGCAGTGCAGGCCGACGACGACACGCAGGAACACGCCCCACAGCGCCCACGACCAGCCCCCGATCGCGAGCAGCATCAGGCCCAGGACCACCAGGGGCACCCAGTGCCAGCGCGTGAGCACCTGGTAGAACCGGTCCTTCATGAGATCGGGGGCGTACTTGCCCATGATCTCGGTGTCGCCGTGCAGCTCCTCGCCGAAGATGGTCCACAGCATGTGCGACCACCACTTGCCGTCGCGCGGCGTATGCGGATCGCCGGTCTTGTCGGAGTGCTGATGATGGATGCGGTGCAGCGCGGTCCAGAACACCGGCCCGCCCTGCAGGGTCAGGCAGCCGCAGACGGCGAAGAAGTACTCGACGAGCTTCGGCGTCTTGTAGGAGCGGTGCGTGTGCAGCCGGTGATAGCCGAGCCCGATGCCCCAGCCGATGCACATCCAGTGCAGCGCCGCGGCCACCGCCACCGCCTGCCACGTCGCGTTGAACAGCGCCACCACCGCGAGGACGTGGAAGACGCCGAACGCGATGGCGGTCGTCCAACTGACCCGGTCCCCACTGGCGAAGTCGACCTGCTTGGCGGCCACGGCAGCTCCCTTCGGGAAACGGTCCGGACCCCAGCGCCCGGACCGGGAATCAGCCTAGCAGGCTCCGCGCGGGGCGGATGTAATAGTTCTGTAATTGCGCGAAGGAACCTCGGGCCGAGACGGACGAACGGCGGCGGGACGGTGGGGTTCAGTCGACGGGGTGCCCGTTCAGGTGGTCGATGAGATAGCCGCGAAGCTCGGCCATCTGCGCGTCGACGTGCTCGCGGAGGGTCTGGATCTCCAGCCGAATCTCCTGCCGGAGAACCGCCAGATCCTCCTTCGTCGCCATGCGGGCACCGGTCCACCAGGCTGCCCCGATGACGGTGAGCATCAGCGTCGCGAACGCAATCCACTCTGTCTTGCGCATACCGTGTACATTATCACATCGCGTTACGCGCCCCCCACCGCCGCCCGCGCCCACACACCGGAGTCCCCTCCATCAAGCCGAGACGGCGCACCTACATTCCGGGGCGACGGTTGGCCTTCCCGGCCTGAGGCGCCTACAGCGCCGGATGCTGCAGGTGGTGGTCGGTGGCCAGTTGGAACGCGTGGGCGAGGCGCAGGATCTCCCGCTCGCCGAACAGCTTGCCGGTGAACCGCAGGCTCGTGGGGCTCCCCTCGTGGAAGCCGCTGGGCATGCTGATCTCGGGGTGCCCGGTGAGGTTCGTCAGCCCGAGGTTGCTGCCGACGAACAGATCGAAGTCGCCGAGGGCCTCGTGCAGGTCCTCGATGATGCGCATCCGCAGGCGGTTGGCCTGCAGGTACTCGACGGCCGGTACGAAGCGCGACAGCCGGAAGCTGTCGGGCCACCGGCTGCGCTCGGGCTCCTCGCGCATGCTGTCGAGCTGGGCGTTGAGGGCCGGCACGTCGAACGCCGCCGCCGCCTCGGTGCCGAGGATGAAGCCGATCGCCCCGCTCGGCAGGTCGGGCAGGTCGAGCGGCGCCACCTGCACCCCAAGGCCGCGGATCACGTCGAGGGCGGCGCGATTGTTGGCCAGGGTCTGGCGCCGGGCGGTCATCTGGGGCGTGTTCTCGCCGTCGCCCTCTTCCTGGCCCTCGAACGCCGACCGCAGGTACGCGACCCGCAGGGCGGTGACGTCGCTGGTCGCATCCCAGTTGAACGGCACGTCGAACAGGGTGTTGTCGAGCCCGTCCGGACCCTGGATGGCCGCGAAGACGAGGGCGCAGTCCTCGGCCGACCGGCACATGGGACCTATCTTGTCCATGGTCCAGCTCAGGGTCATCCCGCCGTGGCGGCTCACCCGGCCGAAGGTCGGGCGCAGGCCGGTGACCCCGTTGCGGGTCGAGGGCGAGATGATCGACCCGCGGGTCTCGGTGCCGATGGAGAACCCGACGAGACCGGCCGCCGTCGCCGCCCCGGGGCCGGCCGACGACCCGCTCGAGCCCTGCTCGGTGTTCCAGGGATTGCGGGTGCGGCCGCCGAACCAGCGGTCGCCCGACGCGAGGGCCCCCATCGTCAGCTTGGCGACGAGGATGGCGCCGGCGTCGGTGAGCCGGCGGTAGACGGTGGCGTCGGTGTCGATGACCTGGTCCCGATAGGGCGAGGCGCCCCACGTGGTCCGCGTGCCCCGCACCGCGAGGAGGTCCTTGGCGCCCCAGGGAATCCCGTGCAGGGGCCCGCGGTAGGTCCCCGCCGCGATCTCCTCGTCGGCCCGCCGGGCCTGGCGCCGGGCGAGGTCCTCGGTGTAGCTGACCACGCAGTGCAGCTTCGGGTCGTGCCGCTTCAGCCGCGCCAGGTAGAGCTCGGTCAGCTCCGACGGCTTGACCTGCCGCGTCTCGACGAGCCGCGCGAGGTGGGTGACGGGCAGGAAGGCGAGCGCCTCGTCGCTGGTGGGCATGGAGACGGTCACCGGCTCGCGGCGGTTGGGACCGCGGTCGGCCGGCAGGGTCATGCCCGGCGGCACCGGGTTGAACACGAGGGCCGGCTGCTGCGAGTTCCCGAGGTTGGCGGCCCGCAGGGTCTCGTAGTCGCGCCGCCGGTCGCCGGGGCCGTTCAGGCGCTCGGCCAGCCGCTGCAGCTCCTCCGGCGAGAACTCCAGTCCCGCCAGCCGCTGCGCGGCCTCGAGCATCTCGACCGTGACCGCGTCGGCGTCCTGGGCCACCGCGACGAGGGCCCCGGGCAGGAGGGTCGAGCCGAGCCCGGCCGCCGACAGCGCGCCGAGGAAGTGCCGCCGGTTCGTCGCGAGCTTGAGGTCATCCATGGTCGGGTCCTGTCGTCATGCGGTGGGCAAGGGGCGTCGTGGGTCTTCCGCGCCCGTCTTCCCGGTCTGCGGCGGGCACGACCGCAAGAGCGGGGCGGCGGCGTCCTCCTCGGTCGGCACGCAACGGGCGGTTCCGGCGCCGTCGCCCTCCCTCGGCACGCCATCCCGCCGCCAGGGCGAAGCCCCATTCTACTCAAACCGGGCGGCGTGTCCCGGGCGGTCTCGCGCCCCCCGACCCGCCTGCTACGATGCGCCGCGTGGACCTGCATCCGTTCGGGTGGCTCTCGCTCCTGCCGCCGGCCCTGGCCATCGGCCTCGCCGTCGCGAGCCGGCGGGCGATTCCCGCGCTGCTGGCCGGCATCTGGGCCGGCTGGCTCATCGTCACGGGCTGGCAGCCGCTGGCGGCCACGGCGGCCGCCGCGCGCGGCATCGGCGGCGTGCTCGTCGACCCCGGCCAGGCCCGGGTGGTCCTGTTCACGATCCTCATGGGGGTCCTGATCGGGTGGATGCAGCGGAGCGGCGGCGTCGACGGGTTCCTGCGGTGGGCCCGCCGGCGGCGCTGGTCGAACAGCCGCCGCGGCGCCCGGCTGATGGCCGCCGGGCTCGGCCTGGGCGTGTTCATCGAGTCGACCATCACGTGCCTCGTGGTGGGCACGGTGGCCCAGCCGTTCTTCGACCGTCACCGCATCGCCCGCGAGAAGCTGGCGTACATCTGCGACGCGACATCGGCGCCGGTGTGCATGATGATTCCCGCTCAACAGTTGGGGCGCGGTGGTGCTCGCCCTGCTGGCGGCCCAGGCCGAGCTGGGCCGGCTCGGCGACCGGGCGCCGCTGGCGGTCTTCCTCGCCGCGGTCCCGCTGAACTTCTACGCCCTCCTGTCGGTGCTGCTGGTCTTCGTGGTCGCCGCCACCGGGTACGACGTCGGGCCGATGCGAGGGGCCGAGCGCCGGGCCCGGGAGGCCGGGCCGCCGGCGGACGGGGCCGCGGATCCGGATTCGCATCCGCGGGCCGAAGCGGCCGGTCGGGGGTCGGGCAGGACCCGGCCCGGCGAGGACGGCGGAGCGACGTACGAGGCTGCACGCGACGGCGCGGAAGGCGGGCTCGGGGAAGCCGGGCTCGGGAAAGGCAGGCCTCGGGAAGGCAAGCCCCGGGAAGGCGGGGTCGCCGACCACGGACGTCCGGACGGCGGACTCGCCGACCACGGACATCCGGACGGCAAGCTCGTGAAGGGCGACGGGCTCGCCGAGAGCGGCCGGTTCACGTACGACCGGCCGGGGCCGGGGCGGGCGCGGCATCTCGCCGTGCCGCTCGCGGTGATGATGGGGACGGTGCTGGCGGCCATCGCCGCCACCGGCATCGCCGGCGCGCGCGCGGCCGGCGTCGCCGAGCCCACGCTGATGGACCGGCTGGAGCACGCCTCGGGCTCGACCGCGGTGCTGGCCGGCGTCCTCGCCGCCCTCGCCGTCCTGGGCGTCATGGCGACCGGCGGACGCGACGCCCGTCCCCGCGAGCTGGCGGACGCGGCATGGCGCGGGGCGGCGTCGATGCTGCCCATCGCCACCGTGCTGGTGCTGGCCCTCGCCATCGGCGACGTCTGCGAGGCCCTGGGCACGGGGCCGTTCATCGCCGGCCGCGGCGCCCCCCTCCTCACCCCGGCCCTCGCCGCGCCCGTGGTCTTCGTGACCTCCGCCGTCATCGCGTTCGCGACGGGGACCAGCTTCGGCACCTTCGCCATCATGATCCCCCTCGCCGTGCCCCTCGCCGCGGCCATGCAGGTCGACGGCGCCGCCGTCTCGCTGCCCCTGGTGGTCAGCGCGGTGCTCGGCGGCGGCGTGTTCGGCGATCATTGCTCGCCGATCAGCGACACCACCGTCATCTCGTCGGCGGCGGCGGGGAGCGACCACATCGAGCACGTGCGCACCCAGGCCCCCTATGCCCTGGCCGCGGCCGCGCTCACCGTGGTGCTGTATCTGCTGGCGGGATGGCGGATGGCCGGCTGACTCAGTCGCGGGTGATCTTCCCGATGACGTAGCCGCCCGACCGCTCGTCGAGGTCCAGCTCGAGGCAGCCGCGCGACTGCGCCTCCTCCAGGAGGTCGTTGAACGACCCGAACCCGTAGGCCGACTCGTTGAACCCGGGGCGCCGGCGCTTGAGGGTCTGCTTGATCATCGACCCCCAGAGCTTGGCGCGGTCCCCGCGTTCCGCGTAGATCGCCTCGGCCGTCTGGATCACGAGGTCGATGGCCGGCTGCACGGGGTCGTCCTTCTTCGCGGGCGCGGCGGCGGCCTTCTTCTGCTTCTCCTGCTTCTCCGCCGACCCCTTCCCCCGCCCCTTGCCGCGGGAGCGGCGGCGGGCGGGCTGGCTCTCGGCCACGAGATCGTCGTAGAAGATGAACTCGTCGCAGTTGTTGACGAGGAGGTCCGAGGTGGCCTTCTTCACCCCGACCCCGATGACCGCCTTGGCGTTCTCGCGCAGCTTGCTGACGAGCGGCGAGAAGTCGGAGTCGCCGGAGATGATCACGAAGATGTCGATGTGCTCCTTCGTGTAGCACAGGTCGAGGGCGTCGACGACCATGCGGATGTCGGCCGAGTTCTTGCCCGACTGCCGCGCGTGGGGAATCTCGATGAGCTCGAACGCCGCCTCGTGCATCGGCGCCTTGAACTCCTTGTAGCGGTCCCAGTCGCAGTACGCCTTCTTGGCGACGATGCTGCCCTTCAGCAGCAGCCGTTCGAGGACCGGCCTCACGTCGAACCGCTTGAGATCGGCGTCGCGGACCCCGAGGGCCACGTTCTCGAAGTCGCAGAAGACCGCCAGGTTGCCGTCACCGTTCAAGGAGCGCCTCCGTCCCGATGAGCCGGTGTCGGGAGGACGGGCAGTCCGCCCGCGGTCTCCCGGGGTCAAAAAACGAAGGCGGGTCCGGGGTTCGTCCCCGGACCCGCCCAGGTGTCGAGCCGACGGCGCAGACGCCTAGTCGCCGGCCGGCAGCCGCAGCGCCGCCAGCGACGCCGGGAAGACGCCGCCCTGCGCGACCTGCACCACGATGTACTGGTCGCCGTCGTGCTCGTAGGTCATCATGCCGTACTGACCCGGCGCGGGCAGCTCGACGGTGCCGACCAACTCGCCCGTCGCCTTGTTCCGGGCGTCGAGCACGGCCGGCCCGTTCATGCCCCGCGTGGTCAGCAGCAGGCTGCCGGTGACCATGGACACGGCCCGGCTGCCGCCCCCGACCCCGGTCAGGTCGACGCCCTGCAGGGCCGGGTGCCGCCGCATCCGCTCGGACGCCTCGCCCACCGGCTGCCACCACAGGTGCTCGCCGGTGTTCATGTCGATGGCGGTGATGCGGTTGTAGGGAGGCTTGTGCATCGGGAGCCCCTGGGGGCCGCCCCAGCCCACGCCGCCGCCCTGCACCCAGTCGGACACCGTGGTGCCAGTGGTCCAGCAGTCGCCCTCGGACGACGTGCACGAGTGGGTGTCGCCGTCGGTGTTGGTGCCCGGCTGCACGAGCCGGCCCGAGCACTGCGGCCCCGACGGCTGGTAGAGGATGCCGGTGGTGGGGTCGAGCGACGCCGGGTTGGTGATGTTGAGCCCGCCCGAGCAGCCGATCCAGCCCTGCACCGGCTCGTTGTGGCCCTCCGGCAGCGGCGGCATGTAGGGCCCGCCGATGCGGAAGTTGCTCATGATCTCGAGCGCCTCGGCCCGCAGCTCGGGGGTGAAGTCGATGACGTTCTCCTCGGGCAGGCCGAGGGCCTCGAGCGGCGCGGGCCGGGTGGGGATCGGCTGGGTCGGCGAGAGCTGCTCGCCGGGCACGACCGACGCCGGCACCTCGACCTCCTCGATCGGCCAGACCGGGTCGCCGGTCTCGCGGTTGAAGGCGAAGGTCAGGCCCTGCTTGGTGGTCTGGATGGCCATCGGCACGTCCTGGCCGTCGACGTTGACGTCCACGAGGATGGGCACGTTGGGCAGGTCGTAGTTCCAGATCGGGTGGTGCACGGTCTGGAAGTGCCACACCCGTTCACCGGTCTCGGCGTCGAGGGCGACGGTGCTCGTGCCGAACAGGTTGTCCCCCGGCCTGAACCCGCCGTAGTAGTCGATGGTCGGCGCGTTGGTCGGGATGTAGACGATGCCCCGCTCGAGGTCGGCCGACATCGGCGCCCACGACGACACGTCGCCGGTCCACTGCCACGCGTCGTTCTCCCAGGTGTCGAACCCGAACTCGCTCTCGGTCTGGGGAATGATGTTGAACTTCCACTTGAGCTGGCCGTTGCGCAGGTCGTAGCCGAGAATGTCGCCCGGCACGTTCTCGATGCGGCTCTGGCTGTACCCCTGCTCGTGCGAGTTGCCGACGACGATGGTGTCGTTGACCACGATGGGGGGCGACGAGTTGGTGATGTAGCCGAGCTCCGGGTCGAGCCCGCTGTAGGGGTCGTAGGGGTGCCCGAGTCCCGCCAGCAGGTCGACGACCCCGGTCTCGGGGAACCCGGGGATGTCCACCGGCGACCCGAAGCCCTCGATGTGGTCGCCGGTCTTGGCGTCGAGCGCGTGCAGGAAGAACGCCGGGGTCACGATGAAGATGACCCCCCGTCCGTCGACCTCGGAGTAGGCCACGCCCTTGCCGTAGGCGGCCCGCATCGACTGCTCCCACCGCTCGGTGTTCGGCTCGCGGTACGTCCACAGCGTCTCGCCGGTGCCCGGGTCCATGGCCACCACCGTGCGCCGGTAGCCGGCCACGGTGTAGAGGACGCCGTCGATGTAGCTGGGCGTCGACCGCGACGCGTAGTTGGTGTGCGGGCTGTAGTTGTCGCCCCGCCAGACCCACGCCACCTCGAGGTCCTCGAAGTTCCCGGCGTCGACCTGGTCGAGCGGCGAGAACCGCGTCCCCCAGGCGTCGCCGCTCTGGTACCACCACTCCCCGTGAGGCGTGCCTCGATCCTGCTCCTGGGCGGCCGCGCCGGTGACCGCCAGGGCCACCGCCAGCAGCGCGATCCACGAGAGGCGTCCGGCGCCCCCGCGACGTTGTGCCTGTGCTCTCATCCGTTCCCTCCGAACCTTGGTTGCCGGGGTTGCGGGCACGGGACATCGCCGCGGGGACGGACGGCCCGCCCGCCGCGGCCCCGGCCGGTGACGGCCGGGCGCCCATACCGGGTCACGAGCAAATCAAGGTGACGATTATACCCGCGCCGGCGCGCCCGCGTTATCCTTGGCGGCATGAGAATCCGCATGACTCTCCCGCGAGTCCTGCCGGCCGCGGCCGGCGTCTGCCTCGTCGCGGGCATTGCCGCGGGACCGGCCTCCGCCCAGGAGCGCCGCATCGCAAGCCCGCCCGGACGGTCGGCCACCCAGGTCGGCGGCACCTACGACGCGTGGGCCGGCAACGTCGGCGGCCGCTGGGTCGAGATCCGCTACGGCCGGCCCATCCGTCGGGGCCGGGACATCTTCGGGCCCGACGACTACCGCGAGTTCCTGAACGACGGCGCCGACGTCTGGCGGGCCGGCGCCAACCAGAGCACCCGCCTGATCACCGAGACGGAGCTGGTGCTCGGGGACACGACGGTGGCGCCCGGCGAGTACACGGTGTTCATCGACCTCGCGGCCGACCCGTGGAAGCTCATCGTCTCGCGGTGGCCGGCCCAGCTCACCTACGACTTCGACAACCGGGACGCTTTGTGGGGGGCGTACGAGTACACGCCGGACCGCGACGTCGTGCGGGCGCCGATGACGGTCGAGACGCTCGACCACTCGTTCGATCAGCTCTCGTGGCAGTTCCTCGACGTGACGGACGACGGCGCCACCCTCGCCCTCTTCTGGGAGCGGACCCTGGCCTCGGTACGGTTCACCTTCGAGGGAAATTAGGCCTCCGCGCCGTACGACCGTCCGGGCGGCGGGAGGACCGGCCGGGCGGTGAGGGAGGCGCGGAACTACGAGGGGAGACCCCGGCCGAAGAGCCCGATCAAGCTGTAGGTCACCCAGAACAGTACGATGACGACGACGACGGTGCAGACCAGCACCACGACCACCGTCGCCGCGTCCTTCGCGATCTCCTTCAGCAAGACGGGTCCTCCCGCCGCGCGCCATCCCCGCGGCACGGGCCGTCGGCGCGCCGGGGCGCGACCGCACGGCGCTCGCGCGCGGCCGTTCCCCGGCCGATGAGGTCTACCAGGGCATCTCGCGCCCGGTGTGCCGGCGGCCCATGTCGGCCGCCTCGGGGCCCGGGTTCGACCCGATGCGCACGCCCTCGTCGATCATCGCGATGATGTTGTCGGCGTTCATGCCGTTGAGGAACGGGATGCCCGCCGCCTTCGTCGCCGCGAAGACCCGCGCCCGCGCGTCGACGAGCACCTGCGGGTTCTCGGCCCGCGAGACGTTGTAGGACATGCTCATGTCGCCCGGCCCCCACTCGGCGAAGCCGACGCCCGGCACCGCGGTGCTCGCCTCGGCGTTCTGCAGCGCGTGCCGGTCCTCGATCTTCAGGCCGACGAGCAGCTCGCCCTCCGGGTTGAGGGGCCAGGTGTCCGCGAGCCGCTGGTACTCGGCGTTCGACACGCCCCAGATGCGGGCCGCGAAGCCCTGCCCGCCGCTGCCTCGCAGGCCCTCGTCGAGGCCGTCGGCCTTCTTCGCGTGCGGATAGCGGGCCGACTCGACGAGCACCTTCACGACCTCGGGCGAGCGCGCGTGGGCCAGCAGCACCCCGTGCACCCCCGAGCCGAGCAGGTGCTCGACCATCCAGAAGTTGCCCCACATGACCGTCTCGTTGACGCCGCCGAACGGCAGCACCGCGATGACCGTCGGGGTCCGGTGCCCGCTCTTGGTCGGCCCGCCGTCGACGAGCCCCTGCATGAACGCGCGCAGGTCGGTCATGTCGAACGGACTGTGCTCGAGGTTGTAGGTGATGTAGTCGGCCCAGGTCTGGGCCAGCGCCTTGCCCGCCTCGTAGCCGCCCCCGTTGACCTGCGTGTAGTAGATCGGCTGGTCCCGCTCGAGCAGCTCGATCGCCTTGTTGATCCGCTTGGGGGTGTAGTCGCTCGACCCGCCCCCGCCCTGGCCTCCCAGCGAGACCACGGCGAACGCCGCCGCCAGCGCGACCAATGCAAGCTTCTTCAGCATGGTTCCTCCTCGGTTGCGAGTCATCCTCGCACAGCCCGGCGCGGTTGCAAAGCGGCGGCGGCGACGGCGCGTGAACCGCCCGGATTGACAAGCTCTCGACACCGGCGCATGATTACGCTGATTAGGAGGACACCCCGATGAACACCCGCGTCAGAACCCTCGGTTCCGGCTCGCTCGGCGTCGTCGTCGGCGCACTGCTCGCGGTGGCGGCCCTGCCCGCCGGCGCGTCGGCGCAGGACCAGGAGATCACCTTCACGCGCGACGTGATGCCGATTCTCCAGGACTCGTGCCAGAGCTGCCATCGGGACGGCGCCATCGCCCCGATGTCGCTGATGACCTACCAGGAGACCCGCCCGTGGGCGCGGTCGATCCGCGACAAGGTGGAGACCCGCACCATGCCCCCGTGGTACATCGACCCCAACGTGGGCGTCCAGGGCTTCAAGTACGACCGGTCGCTGAGCCAGGAGCAGATCGACACCATCGTGGCCTGGGTCGACGCCGGCGCCCCGCGCGGCAACCCCGAAGACATGCCGCCGCCGCGGCAGTTCGCCGACCGCGACATGTGGCACATCGGCGAGCCCGACTGGATCGTGCCGATTCCCGAGCCGTTCGTGGTGCCGGCCGAGGGCGCCAACTGGTGGGGCGACCTGTTCTCGCCGTCCGGGCTGACCGAGGACGTGTGGATCAGCGCGGTCGAGACCAAGCCGTCGGCCGAGGGCTTCCCGGTGGTGCACCACGCGGTGACCCGGGTCCAGGACTCGGAGGATTCCGAGGACGGCGACTTCCTGAACGAGTACGCCCAGGGCAAGAACGGCGACATCTTCCCGCCGGGCACGGGACGCCTCGTCAGGGCGAACTCGGTCATCCGGTTCAACATGCACTACGCGTCGATCGGGCGCGAGGTCACGGACCGCACGAGCGTGGGGCTGCAGCTCTATCCCGAGGGCGAGGAGCCCGAGAAGGAGCTGTTCTCGCGGGCCCTGGCCCAGAACTTCGACCTCGACATCCCGCCGGGCGAGGACAACGTGCGGCACGACAGCTACCACCCGTTCACCTCCGCCGTGCGGCTGACGGGGTTCCAGCCCCACCTGCACAACCGCGGCAAGCGGCAGTGCATCGAGGCGATCCTGCCCGACGGCAACGTCCAGACCATCAGTTGCGCGAACTGGGACTTCGGGTGGCACATCGTCTACAACTACGCCGACGACGCGCAGCCGCTGCTGCCGGCGGGCTCGTTCCTGCACACCATCACGTGGCACGACAACTCGCCCGGCAACCGGTGGAACCCCGACTCGGAGAACTGGGCGGGCTTCGGCCAGCGGTCGAGCGACGACATGTCGTTCACGTGGACCAGCTACTACGAGCTCACCGACGACGAGTACGCCGCCGCCGTCGCCGAGCGCGAGGCCATGAACGCGAACGACAACTAGGAGTCTGCGCCGTGGAACGGTGCAGACTCCTGGCAGGGTTGGTTGGGCGCCAAGCGGAGCCGAAGGCGACGATTGGCGGGCTGGACTCGCGGCGGTCGTCGCGGAGCGCGAGGCCGGAACGCGAGCGACAACCAGACCGGGCATCGGCGCCACGCGGTGCCGATGCCCGGTCCAACCCACCGGCAGGCGTCTGCCCCGTATCCGCGGCGCATGACGCCTGGAGCCAGAGACGATGACGATACGCACTCCTCAACCAGTCGTGATGGTGTGCGCGGCGGCGGCCCTCGTCGCGCTGGCGGCGGCCCCGGCGGCCGATGCCCAGATTCGCTACGACCGCGGCCAGAACGTGGCCCCGGTCTTCGAAGGCTGGGAGCGCAACTCGGACGGCACCTTCAACATGGTGTTCGGGTACATGAACCGGAACTACCAGGAGATGCCCGAGGCCCCGGTCGGCGCCGCGAACTCGTTCGAGCCGGGCCCCGCCGACCGCGGCCAGCCGACGCGCTTCTACCCGCGGCGGCAGCAGTTCGTGTTTCGGGTGCAGGTGCCGGCCGACTGGGGTGACCGGGACCTCGTCTGGACCCTGACCACCAACGGCCGCACCGACCGGGCCGTCGGCCGGCTCTGGCTGGCCTGGGAGATCGACGACGGGGTGATCCGGGCGAACCGCGGCATGGGAGCCAGAGGAGCGCCGGCCGACAACCAGCACCCGTCGATCGCCGTCCCCGGCGGCACCGACCTGACGGTGACCCTGCCCGACACGCTGACAATCACCGCGGTGGTCGGCGACGACGGCATTCCCGGGCCGCGGCCGCGGCCTCCCGAGCCGCGCGACGACGACGACCCGCAGCGCGCGGCCCGGCTCGCCGCCGACGCCGCCCGCCGGGCGAGCCGCCCCCACCCCACGAACCAGGCCATCGTCAACGCGCGGGTCGCGGGCGAGACGGGGCTCGGCATCACCTGGCTGCACTACCGGGGACCGGGCCGGGTCCGCTTCGACCCGATGAGCGCCTCTATCGAGGGCGGCCGGGGCGGCCAGTTCGAGACCACCATCACGTTCGCCGAGCCCGGCACCCACGTGCTGCGCGCCTACGCCGACGACTCGATCACCACCACCCCGATCGACGTCACGGTGACCGTGAAGGAATGACCTCCACCCGGCCTGCGGTGCGCCGGCGACCGGCGTACGGCAGGCCGGGGGGCTCTCACCCGCAAGAAGCCTCGCGGAAGGTGCGCTGACGGACGTCAGCCGGTTCCCGGCCGCCTCCCTTGACATTCTACCGGTGGCTGCTACTCTGATAGACCTTCTACCTCAGGAGGCACACGAGTGGCACGACCCCCGACAAGCGAAGACCAGCTCGGCCTGCTGCAGGGCACGCTGGACATGCTCATTCTCCAGACCCTGCGGCCGGGTCCGGCGCACGGACACCAGATCGCCACCACCATCGAGCGGACCTCCGACCACGCGCTCCAGGTGGACCACGGCTCGCTCTACCCCGCCCTGCACCGCCTGATCAAGCGCGGCTGGATCACCGGGACGTGGGGCGTCTCGTCGAACAACCGCAGGGCGAAGTTCTACGCCCTCACCGAGGCGGGACGCGGGCAGCTCCTGCGGGAAGCCACGAGGTGGGAGCGGATGGTCGAGGCCGTCGGACGCGTCATGCAGCCGGCGGGGGCCGAGGAGGCACCGTAACGAAGCCGCCGGTCTGGCTATACCGGCCGCTTCCGTACCTGGGCCGGCGCCGCTCGCGCCTCGCGGCGGCGCGGGTCGCCTGCTGGCTGCCAGCGCGGCAGGCGACCCGCGTCGAGCCGATGAGAACGCTGCGTTTTCGAGCAGAGGAACGCGACGAAGCGGGAGGATGCGCATGCGATGGCCACCGTGGCTGTATCGCCTGGTCCCGTACCTGGGCCGGCGCCAGGCGGACGAGGACCTGCGGGAGGAGCTCCGGCTCCACCTCGAGCTGGAGCGCGAGCGGCAGCGCGACGCCGGCGTCCCGGAGGACGAGGCCCTGCGCGCGGCGCGCCGGACGCTGGGCAACGGCCCCGTGATCCGGGAGCTTACGCGCGACGTCTGGGGCTGGCGCTGGCTGGACGACCTCGCGCGCGACCTGCGCCACGCCGTCCGCGGCCTCGCGCGCAGCCCCGGGTTCACGGCCGCGGTGGTGATCATCCTCGCGTTGGGAACCGGCGTCACCACGGCGATGTTCGGCGTCACCTACGGCGTGCTGATCCGGCCCCTGCCGTACCCGGACGGCGAGCGCATCGTGCGCGTCGGGCAGGAACCTCGAAGAATGCCGGGAGCGCCCGTGTCCCTGAGCGCCCGCGCGATCGAGCAGGTGCAGGAAGGGGCCGAGTCGTTCGAGCAGCTTGCGGCATACGGGGCCTTCACGTTCGAGTGGATCGCGCCGGACGGCGCCCGGCCGTGGGGCGCGCCGGTATCGCCGGCGCTGCTGCGGCTGCTCGGGGCGAGACCGCACCTCGGGCGGCTCTTCACCGACGACGAGGCGCGGATCGGGGCGGACGGGGTCGTGCTGCTGAGCCACCACGCCTGGACCCGGCGCTTCGACGCGAATCCGGACGTCGTCGGAACCGTCATCGACGTCTACAACGAGCCCCGCACCGTGGTGGGCGTGCTCGCCGAGGGCTTCTACTTCCCCAGCCCCACCGCGGAGGTCTGGACGCCCTACGCGCTCCGGGCCGAGGAAGCGACCGCCATCGTGCTGGGACGGCTCCGCGAGGGAGTCTCGCCGGAGCGGGCCGCCACCGAGGTCGGCGCCATCCTGCGGCGCATGGACGGCACCGCTGCCGGGCGTTCGGACCGGGACGGAAGCGGGCGCGCCCGCCGGGACGCACCGGACATCGACGCCCGGGTGACCCGGGTGGTTCCGCTGCTGGAGGAGATGGCCGGCGCGTACCGGCCGGCGCTTCTGGCGGTGGCCGGGGCCATCCTGCTCGTGCTGTCGATTGCCTGCGTCAACGTGGCCGGGCTGCTGCTCGCGCGCGGGGTGGCGCGCCGGCGCGAGCTGGCCGTGCGCGGGGCGCTGGGGGCGGGCCGGGGCCGCATCGTGCGGCAGCTCCTGACCGAGAGCGTCCTGCTGGGCCTGGCCGGCGGCGTGCTGGGGCTGGCGACGGCGGCGGTCGTGCTGCGCGCGGTGCCGGCGCTGGTGCCGGGCGCGGTGACGCGGCTCGACGAGGTCGGCCTCGACGGCGTCGTCCTCGCCTTCACGCTGGGGCTGTCGGTGGCCGTCGGGCTGCTGTTCGGCGCCGTCCCCGCCTTCCAGTGGTCCGGCCGACGTCTGCTCCGCACCCTCGTCGAAGGGAGCGCGCAGGCCACGGGCGGCTTCGGGCTGCTTCGGGGCAACCGGACGCGGGCGGTGCTGGCCGCGGCGCAGGTGGCGCTGGCCTTGGTGCTGCTCGTGGGGGCGGGTCTGCTGCTGCGCAGCTTCGTCGGCCTCGTCACTCTCGATCGCGGCTACGACCCGGCCGACGTGATCGCCGCCGATGCGAGGTTCCCGTTCGCCATCGGGCGCTTCGAGCCACGGGAGACGTTCATCGAGTACGAAGCGTCGAAACGACGCTTCTACGGGGAGCTCGCCGAGGCGATGGACCGGCTGTCCCGCCTTCCGGACGTCGAGGCGGCCGGGGTGTCGTCGCGCCTGCCGCTCGCGGCTGCCGGTAGCGTGAGTCGGCGGGTGGAGGTCGACGGCGGCCCGGCGTCAGGCGACCCGCGCGAGCTGCCGGAGGCGCTGCTTCGGGTGGCGAGCCCGGGCTACTTCGACGCGATGCGGCTGCGTCTCCTCAGCGGGCGCCTGTTCACGCGCCGCGACGGGACCGGTGCTCCGCGGGTCCTCGTGGTCAACGAGACCTTCGCGCGCGAGGTGCTCGGCGGCGCGCCGGCCGTCGGACGACGGGTGCGCTTCGCCGGGGCCGGCTCCATCAACTCCGGTGGCGACGACGTGCCGTGGGAGGTCGTCGGCATCGTGGCGGACGTCACGTACGACGGGCTCTCGGCCACGGGAACCCAGGCGGAGGCGTTCGCCCCGGTGCGGCAGATCGACGCCGCCCCGACGTTCGAGCACGGCTCTCCCATGGTGGTCGTGAGGACCTCCGGCGACCCGCTCGCGGCCGTCCCGTTCATCCGCGAGGCGGTGGCCGAGGCGCGCCCCGGCGCGTCGGTGGCAACGGTGACGACCATGGACGCGCGGCTGTCGTCAGCCGTCGCCCAGCCCCGCTTCTACGCGGTGCTGGTCGGCAGCTTCGCGGCCCTCGCCATCCTGCTCGCCGCCTTCGGCGTCTACGGCCTGCTCAGCTACACCGTCGCCCAGAGGCGGGGAGAGATCGCCGTTCGCATGGCCCTGGGCGCACGGCGCGGCGACGTCCTCGCGCTGGTCGTCCGGCAGGGCGCCGCGCTCGTGGCCGCAGGCGCCGTCGTCGGCCTCGCCGCCGCGTGGGCGTCGAGCCGCGTTCTCGACAGCTTCGTCTACGGCATCGCCACCGACGACCGGCTGACCTTCGTGGCGGCGCCGCTCGCGCTGGTCGCCGCGGGGCTCTTCGCGTGCTACGTTCCGGCGCACCGCGCGACCCGGATCGAACCGATGGAGGTCCTGCGCTTCGAGTAATGCTGACGAGAATCACCTTGCCACTTGCCGCGCAGCCCCATCCCGCAGATAACGAGCTGACCCTGGATGCAGTTGGCAACCTCGTATCGATCACTGTCCCAACTTGAGGACCATGATCGCTACAGATTGGCCGACCATACCCGGACGTGGCCCGATTACTGCGGTTTCCTGCCGCCTGGCACGCGTGGCACGTCAATCTCCGTCACCGTCCCGAGGCGACAGCACAACTGGAGTCGAACCATGAGATGGCCAGCCTGGCTCTATCGCCTCGTGCCGTACCTGGGCCGCCGTGCGGCAGAGCGGGACGTCGAGGAGGAGCTGCGCCTGCACGTGGAGCTCGAGCGCGAAAGCCGGCGTGACGCCGGCGTCCCGGAGCACGACGCCCTGCGCGCGGCCCGGCGGACGCTGGGCAACGCGACCCTGATCCGCGAACGCACCCGCGACGTCTGGGGCTGGCGCTGGCTCGACGACGTGGGGCGCGACGTGCGCCATGCTGTCCGCGGCCTGGGCGGAAGCCCGGGTTTCGCGGCCACCGTCGTGCTCGCGCTGGCGCTGGGCATCGGTGCGAACGTGGCGATGTTCAGCGTCGTTCACGGCATGCTGATCCGGCCGCTGCCGTATCCGGACGCGGGCGCCATCGTGCGTATCACGGAGGCGATAGGGCCGAGAATGGCCCCGTTCGTCACGAGCGCTTCGATGGCGGCGCTTCTCGACGAGGCCGAGTCCTTCGAGCAGCTCGCCGGCTACGGGCCCTCCAGCTTCTCGTGGCGGGGTCCGGAGGGCGCGGTCACACTGCGCGCCGCGCGCGTGTCGCCGTCCATGTTCCCGCTGCTGCGCACGACGCCGCACCTCGGCCGGCTCTTCACCGAGGAGGAAGCCCGAGCGGGAGCGGACCGCGTCGTGCTGCTGAGCCACGGCGCCTGGACACGTCGCTTCGGGTCGGATCCGGACATCGTCGGCTCTGCCATCGCGCTGAACAACGCGCCGCACACGGTGGTCGGGGTGCTCTCCGAGGGGTTCTTCTTTCCCAGCCCCGAGGAGGAAATCTGGACGCCCTACGTGATGCCCGGCTACTCGATTGCTCCGCCGGAAGGAGGGTGGGGCGCCTCCTTGCGCGGCGCCTCCTTCAGCGTCTCCTTCGTCACCGCGCTCGGCCGGCTCCGTCCGGGGGTCTCGACCGAGCAGGCGACTACCGAGGTGCGCACGATTCTGCAGCGCCGCGGCCTGGTGGCCCAGGCCGCGGCAAGGGGTGCCCGCGTCAACGCCCTTCCGGAGGTCGACGCCCGGGTGGTCTCGCTGCAGGAAGAGCTGGTCAGCGGATACCGATCGGCGCTCCTGGCGCTGACCGCGGCGACCGCCCTCGTGCTGCTGATCGCCTGCATCAACGTGGCGGGACTGCTGCTCGCGCGCGGGGTGACGCGCCGGCGGGCGCTCGCGGTCTGCGCGGCCCTCGGAGCGGGCCGGGGCCGGCTCGTGCGCCAGCTCCTGACCGAGAGCATGATGCTGAGCACGGGCGGCGGCGTGCTCGGTCTCACGGCGGCGGCGGTGGTGCTCCGGGGGCTGCCCGCGGTGGTTCCCGGCGACGTCGCGCGACTCGACGACGTCGGGCTCAACGGCGCCGGACTCGCGTTCGCCCTCGCCCTGTCGGTGGCCGTCGGGCTCGCGTTCGGCGCCGCACCGGCCTTCCAATGGTCGCGGTTCAGCCTGGTGCGAGCGCTGAACGAGGGGAGCGCGCAGGCCGCCGGCGGCTTCCGCCTGCTCCGCTCGAACCGGGCGCGGGCCGCGCTGGCGGCGGCCCAGGTGGCCGTCGCGGTCGTGCTGCTGGTGGGGGCCGGCCTTCTCCTGCGCAGCTTCGTCGGGCTCGTCACCGTCGATCGCGGTTACGACCCCACCGGCGTGATCACCGCGCGCACCCGGAATCCGGACGCGCCTCGAAGCGCGCGCCCACCGGAACCGCGGGGCGAGAACGACGCGGCCGACGCCCGTTTCCAGGCGGCGTTCCTCGAGGCCGTGACGCGCCTGGAGCTTCTGCCGGACGTGGCCGCGGTCGGGGTCTCGTCAGGCCTCCCGCTCGTGTCCGGCGGCACGACGACCTCGACGCTCGTGCGGGTCGCCGGCCGGCCCGAACCGGCCGAACCCGGCGACCGGCTGAGCTCCCGGGTCGCGTGGGCCAGCCCCGGCTACTTCGACGCGATGCGCCTGCGTCTCCTCGACGGGCGTCTCTTCACGCGCTCCGACCGCACCGGGGGCTCCGGCGCGGTCGTGGTGAACGAGACGTTAGCCCGCGACCTCTTCCGCGACGGGCAGGCCGTCGGACGGCGCGTGCAGTTCGGGTTCGGCGGCCGCGGCGACGAGGACCCCTGGTGGGAAGTGATCGGAGTCGTCGCGGACGTCCGGTTACGCGGGACTCACGGTCACCGGGCCACAGGCGGAAGCGTTCGTCCCCGCAGATCAGGCCCGGGCGGCCCGCCCGGTCGGCGCGGACGCCTTCGTCACCGTGCGGACCACCGGGGATCCCGTCGCCCTGATTCCCTTCCTCCGCGAGGCGGTGGCCGAGGCGCACCCCCGCGCCGAGATCGACGACGTGATGACGATGGTCGCGCGGCTGTCGCTCGCGGTCGCCCAGCCCCGCTTCTACGCCTACCTCGTCGGGTTCTTCGCGGCCCTGGCCCTGTTCCTCGCCGCGTCCGGCATCTACGGCCTGCTCAGCTACACCGTCGCGCAGCGGCGCGGCGAGATCGGCATCCGCATGGCCCTCGGGGCCCGGCGCGGCGACATCCTCGCGCTGGTCATCCGTCAGGGGGCGGTGCTCGTCGCCGCCGGCGTCGTCGTCGGCCTCGCCGGCGCGGCCGCGTCGAGCCGGGTTTTGGAGAGCTTCCTCTACGGCGTCGCCGCCGACGACCGGCTGACCTTCGTCGCGGCCCCGCTCGCGCTGGCGGCCGTGGCGCTGGTCGCGTGCTGGCTCCCCGCCCGCCGCGCGACCCGGGTCGACCCGATGGAGGTGCTTCGCTTCGAGTTGTAGTGGGCGCCGAACGGGAGCCGAGCCATGAAGCGGCCAGCGTCCCGGCACGGGAGCCGCCCGGAAACCGAGCCGAGCGCCGAACGGAGAGCCGAACCATGAAGTGGCCAGCCTGGCTGTATCGTCTCGTGCCGTACCTGGGCCGCCGCGCGGCCGAGCGGGACCTCGACGAAGAGCTTCGCCTCCATCTGGAGCTCGAGCGCGAGCGCCATCAGGAGGCCGGCCTGTCCGAGGCCCACGCCGTTCGGACGGCCCGGCGGAGGCTGGGCAACGGCCCCCTGATACGCGAGCGCGCCCGCGACGCCTGGGGCTGGCGCTGGCTCGACGACCTGGGGCGCGACACGCGTCACGCCGCCCGCGGCCTGGGGAGAAGCCCGGGCTTCGCGGCCACCGTGGTGCTCATCCTCGCGCTGGGCGTCGGCGCCAACGTGGCGATGTTCAGCATCGCCTACGGCCTGCTCTTGCGGCCGCTGCCGTACCCCGACTCGGAAGCGATCGTGCTCGCGGGGCAGGTGTGGCCGGGCGGCACGGGGCCGCCGACGCTCACGAATCCGCAGTTGCGGCGGCTGTGGGCCGAGGCCGGGTCCTTCGAGCCGCTCGCCGCTTCCTCGCGCATCGCCGTCTCCTTGAACCGGCCCGACGGCAACCTCTCGGGCGCGGCGGTGACGCCGTCCCTCTTCTCGCTGCTGGGGACGACGCCGCGGCTCGGCCGGCTCTTCACCGCGGCGGACGCGGCGGAGGGCGCGCCCCCGGTCGTGCTGTTGAGCCACGGTGCGTGGACCGGCCGGTTCGGATCGGACCCGGAAGTCATCGGCACCTCGTTCGAGATCGAAGACGAGGCGCACACCGTGGTCGGCGTCCTGCCCGAGGGCTTCGATCCCCCCTACTCCTCGGCGCAGTTCTGGACGCCGCTCGCCGTGGCGCCGTACGAGTCCTCCGGAGGGGTGCTGGATGACCCCGGGTTCATGCTCGGCATGGGGCGTCTGCGACCCGGCGTGACGCCGGCTCGGGCGCAGGCAGAGGTGCGGACGATACTCGACCGGCAGCGGGCCGAGGACCCCTGGCCGCCGCCCCCGGACCAGACCCCCGAGGCGCGCGTCGTCCGTCTGCGGGAAGCGCGGGGCCGTCCGTTCCGGCCCGCGCTGGCGATGGTCGGCGCGGCGACCGGGTTGGTGCTGCTGATGGCCTGCGCCAACGTCGCCGGCCTGCTCCTCGCGCGCGGCATCGCCCGGCGGCGCGAGCTCGCCATCCGCGGGGCGCTGGGCGCGGGCCGGGGCCGGGTCGCACGGCAACTGCTGACGGAGAGCGTGCTCCTCGGCGCGGCCGGCGGGGCGGCCGGCGTCGCCGTGGCCGCCGGAGTCGTCCGCGCCGCCCCGGCCCTGGTCCCGCGGAACGTCCCCGGCCTCGCCGACGTCGCCCTCGACGGCGTCGTGCTCGCGTTCGCGGCGGGCCTGTCGGTGGCGGCCGGCCTGCTGTTCGGCGCCGCACCGGCCCTCGCCTGGTCGCGGGTCGATGCGGCGCGCACCCTCAACGCCGGACAGGGCGGCACCGGCGGCGGCCTCGGCCGGCTGCGGACGAACCCGGGGCAGGCCGTGCTGGCCGTCGTGCAGGTCGCGCTGGCCCTGGTCCTTCTGACCGGCGCCGGGCTGCTGCTGCGCAGCTTCGTGGCGTTCGTTACCCTGGATCGCGGGCTCGATACGGCCAACGTCCTGGTCGCGACCCTCGGCATCGGAACGCCCGGCAGCTCGTGGCAGAGGGGCGGCGGCCGGATCGACCAGGACGTGTCTCACGGGAGCAGCAGGCCGTTCAGGTCCGCGATCAGGTTGCGGCCCCGGTGGAAGCCTCGGGTGGCGATCAGTGCGAGCGCTCGTCGCGCGCGATCCAACTCGGCCGCGGTGGCGATGCGGAGCAGCGCCCTCAGGTCGACGAGGTCTTGCGGGCGGGTCACGTCGTCGCGGGAGAGCACCTTGAGCGCAATCAGGTGCCCCGTCGTGGCGACGCGCATCGACAGACGCGGCAGAAGATCGAGGACCTCGGCCTCGGTCACGACCTCCGTTTCGATCCCGGACGAGGCGAACAAGAGATCGACGACGGGCGCTCGTGACGCAGGCCCGCGCACGAGCCGCACGGTCGCGAGTCGTCCGACGGCCTTCTGCTCGACGACGGACTCGATGCGGTAGTCCAGCGTGCGGAGCCTGTGAACCAGGGCCTCGGCCTGCGCGTCGTTCGCCACCGCGACCGCCAGGTCCGCATCTCGCGTGAATCGCGGTTCGGTTCTTGCGGAAACCGCCAGGCCGCCGATCAAGGCGAACGAGACGTGGGCACTCGTGAGGTCGGCGTCAATCCGATGCAGGACCCCTTCGAGCGAGGTCTGCGCACCGGTGGGCCCAGGCGATTCGTGGTCCGGGACTGTCACCGAATTCCGCTCCCGGTCGGTCCAGGAGCCACCGCTGAAGTTGTCGCTCGAGCTCCGCATCGCTCGCATCGGGCTGACTTCTGCGGAGACTCTGGTACTTCAGCTTCAGCCCCGTGTCGAAGAGGTCGAGCGTCGTGCGAAACGCGTCCGTCACGGATGGCGTCGGCCGAGCGGTACCCATGTCTGTAATGTACGGCGCGCCGCCGGGTCTCGCAACGCATGACGCGGAACATCTCGCTGTTCCGGTCCGAGCGAGCCGAACCGTTTTCGAGAGTATCGCAAAACGGTTCGGGCCACCTTCGTCGCGATCCGGCGAAGTCGACGTGACACGGAACGGAACTCGCTCCGCGGCCGCCACGTCAGACAGGGATCAGGGAGGAAAGCCATGAAGCGGAAACTCGGGCCATGCCTTGCGTGCATCATCCTGCTGGGATTCTCGTCGGGTTGCCTGGACGTCGTGCTCGGGCTCGAGACGGTACGCGGCTCGGGCCGCATATCCGAGGAGAGTCACCGGTTCACCGGGCTCACCGGTGTGGAGCTCGCCACGCGGGGTCGGCTGGAGATCCTCCTGGGCGACACGGAAGCGCTGCAGATATCGGCCGACGAGAACCTGCACGAGTACTTCGAGATCACGACGGACGGCGGCACCCTCAGAATAGGCGCCCGGCCCGGCTTCCACCTGCGACCGTCCCGGCGAATCCGCTACACGCTCACGGTGAGGGAGCTCGAGTCCATCCGGCTGTCGAGCAGCGGAGACGCCTCGGCCCCGGCCCTCCGAGCGGACCGGTTCGAGGTCCGCCTCGACAGCTCCGGCGACCTGTCCGTGGACGCCATCCAGGCAGACGCCGTCGATGTCAGGCTCGGCAGCTCCGGCGACCTGTCCGTGGACGCCGTCCAGGCCGAAGCGGTCGACGTCCGCCTCGGCAGTTCCGGCGACCTGTCCGTGGGCGACCTCCGGGCGGGGGCGCTGGCGGTCCGCATCACTAGCTCGGGCGACGTCGGGATCGGCGAAGGCGAGGTGGACAGTCTCGACCTCACCATCAGCAGCAGCGGAGACTACGACGGAGAATCCGTTCGCGGCACGCGGGCAACGGTGGCGTTGAGCAGCAGCGGCGATGCCCGGTTGTGGGCGGAGGAGTCGCTCGGGGCCAGGTTGACCAGCAGCGGGTCGGTCTCGTATCGAGGCAACCCGGAGGTCGTCGAGAGAACCAACTCATCAGGCCGTGTCAGGCCGATTCGCTGAACCGACCACCCCGCACCGGCGTGTACCAGGTCGGACCGATTGCGATACCTCGTGAATCGGTCCGAACCATCAGAGGATGGTTGGCACAATGGCGGCATGCCGGCCAAGGCCACTTCAGAACTCCCTCGCCAATCCGGCCTGCTTCAGGGCCCCGTTGGCGGTATGCCTGGACTTCGATTTGGCGATCCACCGTGAAGTGCCGTCGCGAAATCGGGCTGTACCAGACCTCATGGTCGCCGTGACCTGCCCGAACCCGCTTGCACTGGTGATCACGAAGAACGCGCACCAACCGTCGATAGTAGCCTGCCACCGATCAGGCGACGCGCGGATTGCCGACCCGTCGCACGTCATCCGTCATGATGTGGATGGGAATCTCCGGCAGGTCGGTATCGATTCCGTTGAGCTCGATGAGATCGGCGACGGCGGCCACGACCTTGTCGGACAGCTCCTCGTGCGTCGCACCCTCCACCGACAGTCCCCCGATGTCGTTGCTGGTCGCCACCCACACCTTCGCGTCATCGTCCCAGAATGCCTGGACGAATATCGAAGCGGTCTTCATCCGCTGCCTCCTGCCGTGGCGCCCGTTCCGGTCCATCGTCTGCCGACGAAGTACATCATGAAGTGGTCGGAGCATTCTCGCACGATTGCCCGGCAGGAACCGGCGATGCACCTCGGTGGTAAGGTAGGTACCTGCATGAAGGATGTGATCGCGACGCGGCTGTCCTCGAAGGGGCGGGTCGAGAATCCCGACGCCGTCCGGCGCAGACCGAGTCGCGAGCCCGGCCCCGAGTTCGTCGTCCTCGCCCAGGACGACGCGATTGTGCTCAAGCGGATCGGCACGCCCGCCATGCGTGACTTCGACACGATCGTGGCCAACGCGCGTCAGGCGGCGCGGCGGGCCGGACTGCGCCGGTCGGATGTCGCCACCGCCATAGAGACCGCCCGCTCGACGTGAGAGTCGGTCTGGACGGCGCCGCGCCGGCCCTCAGCGGCCGTGCAGCTCGACGAGGCGCGCGCGGTCGCCGGCGGTGAGGGGCAGGAAGCCGGTGGCGTCGGGCTCGGCCGTCAGCGGCTGGCAGGGGCCGCACATGAGGGTGTGGGGCTCGGCGTTGTGATCGAGCCCGAGCGCGTGGCCCAGCTCGTGGGCGACGACGTGCTTCGTCACCATCGGGTCGGTCCGGTACGGTCCCCGCACCCTGCGGATCACCACCAGGTAGCGGGGCGGCGAGACACGGGGCAACGGCCACGCGAACGACAGGATGTCCTGGCGGGAGAGCAGCAGGACGACGTCGGCGCCGAGGCCGACGAGTGCGGCCGGGGGCGGGGGCTCGGCATCGCCGGCCGGCAGGCGGGTGGCGCGCTGGGCGACCTGCCGGGCGTAGTTCTCGACGGCGCGTTCGACCGGAGACTCGACGACGACGCGGGGCTCGGCGAACCGGGTCTCCACCCCCAGCTCGGCCAGCCGGTCGTTCCAGAAGGCGATGGCCTCGTGCGCCGACGCCAGCCGGTCGTCGGCCGCCGACGGGACGAGGACGAGGACGGACGGACCGCCCGGCGAGCCGCCCTGTGGCTCGCCGGCTGCCGCGGTCGGGACCCCACCCGCCAGCGCCGCAACCACCAGCGCCGCGCGGCCGCCGCGTCCCCCGCTCACAGCTCGCTCAGGTGCTCGATGCGCCCGGTGCTGTCGCCGACCTGCTCGCGGTGCGAGCCCAGCTTGTCGAGCATGGTCACGAACAGGTTCGTCATCGGCGTCCGGTCGGGATAGCGCAGGTGGCGCCCGCCGCGGAGGGTGCCGCTGCCGCCACCCGCGAGCACCGCCGGCAGGTCGTCGTGCGTGTGGGCGTTCGAGTCGCTGAGGCTGCTGCCGTAGAGAACCATCGCGTGGTCGAGCAGCGACCCACCGTCGTCGTCAACGTCGCGGAGCTTCCCGAGGAGATAGGCGAACATCGCGACGTGGTGCTGGTCGATGAGCTGCAGCCGCGCCATGCGCCCGGGGTCGTTCTGATGGTGCGACAGGCCGTGGTGCGCGTCGGGCACGCCGATCGACCGGTACGTCCGGTTGCCGCCCTCGCGGCTGTACATCAGGGTGACGACCCGGGTCAGGTCCGCCTGGAACGCGATGGCGATCAGGTCGGACATCGTCCGCACGTGCTCCTCGAAGGTCGGGGGCACGCCGTCGGGCCGGGCGAGGGCCGGCAGGTCCACGTCGTCGCGGCGCTCGGCGTTCTGGATGCGGCGCTCGACCTCGCGCACCGAGTCGAGGTAGTCGCCGAGCTTCCGGCGGTCGCCGGCGCCGAGGCCCGCCCGCAGCCGGCCCGCGTCCTCGCGGACGAAGTCGAGCAGGCTCCGGTTCTGCCGCGCCCGCACCGCCCGGACCGCGGGGTCGGTGGTGTCGCCGTCGCCGAACAGCCGCTCGAAGACGCGGCGCGGGTCGGTCTCGTAGGGCAGCGGGGTCGTGGGCGAGCTCCACGACACGGTGTTGCTGTAGGCGCAACTGTAGCCGGAGTCGCACCCCCCCACCATGCGCACGTCCTGCAGCCCCAGCTCGAGCGACGGCAGGGGCGTCGAGCGGCCGATGTCCTCGGCCAGCATCTGGTCCACCGACATGCCGTTCCGGATGTCCGCGCCCTGGGTCTTCCTGGGGTGCACGCCGGTCAGCCAGCTCGCGCCGGCCCGCGCGTGGTCGCCGGGACCGTCCCCCAGCGCCTCGCCGTTGCGGTGGGCGAGGCCGGTGAGGACGAGGAGCCGATCGCGGAACGGCTCGAGGGAATGCAGGGTCTTGGTGAACGTGAAGCCGGCGCCGGTCTCGGCCGGGGTCCAGTCGCTCATGATCACGCCGTTGGCGGTGTAGATGAACGCCACCCGGGTGATCGGCTTGGCCGCGGACGCGAACGCCGGGGTCATCGCATCGAGGAACGGGAGG
The DNA here is from genome assembly GCA_965215105.1 of Vicinamibacterales bacterium. Classification (GTDB taxonomy): domain Bacteria; phylum Acidobacteriota; class Vicinamibacteria; order Vicinamibacterales; family UBA8438; genus JAJEEA01. Next base: position 230,181 of record OZ244051.1, on the reverse strand, counting down.
GCGACCGCGGTTCCCAGGCCTCGCAGGAAGGTCCGTCGGGGCAGGTGGCCGCGCCGTGGAACCGCGTGGACCGCGGTAGGGCTGGTGGGGCGGCAAGCGGAGCCGCCGGGCGACGCTTTCCGGGCGAAGGCTGTGCCGGTGATCATGGCTCCGGAATCCTCCTCATTCTGAATGGTACGCTATCGACCACGGCGGAGACCAGGGCCGAGAACCGGTAGCCGTCCGATTCCACCCGGCGCCGTATCTCGCGCACCGCGGGCCGGTCCTGGGCCTCGAGGCCGCGGCCGATCGCATAGGTGAGCAGCTTCTCGGCCAGCGCCTCGACGAACTCCCGGCGGCGGTCGAGCAGCATCGCCCGCAGGCCGTCCGCGCCCGCGATCACCGTGCCGTCCGGCAGATCCGCCGAGGCGTCCACCGCGACCCCTTCCTCCTCCGCCCGATACGCGCCCACCGCGTCGAAGTTCTCGAGCGCGAACCCCAGCGGGTCGAGACGGGCGTGACAGACGGCGCAGGCGGGGTTGGCGCGGTGCCGCTCGAGGGCCGCACGCAGGCCGCCGGCCGACGAGCCGGCCTCGGCCTCGAGCTCGGGCACGTCGGGGGGCGGGGGCGGAGGCGGCGCCCCCAGCAGGTTCTCGAGGATCCACTTGCCGCGCAGCACCGGCGACGTGCGCGTGGGGTACGACGTCACCATCAGGACCCCGCCCTGGGTGAGGATGCCGCCGCGGCCGGTGCCGGCGAGGGGCACGCGCCGGAAGTAGCCCCCCTCGACCCCGTCGATGCCGTAGAAGTCGGCCAGCCCCTCGTTGAGGAACGTGTAGTCGGCGTCCAACAGCTCCAGCACGCTGCGGTCGTCCCGGACGAGGTGCTCCAGGAAGAGCTGCGTCTCGCGCTGGAACGCGTGGCGGATGCCGTCGTCGAAGTGGGGGAAGCGCTCGGGGTCGGGGGTCCAGTCGGCGACGTTGCGCAGATGGAGCCACTGCCCCGCGAAGTTCTCCACGAGGGCCCGCGCCTTCGGGTCGGCGAGCATGCGGTCGATCTGGCGGGACAGCTCGTCGGGCGACCCGAGCCTCCCCTGCTCCGCCGCCTGCAGGAGCTCCTCGTCGGGGATGCTGCTCCAGAGGAAGAACGAGAGCCGGGAGGCGAGGTCGAGGTCCGCGAGGCGATACACGTCGCCGGGCCGCGCGCCGGCCGGAGCCGCGGGCGCCCGGTAGAGGAAGCTCGGCGAGACGAGCACCCCGCTCAGGGCCATCTCGATGCCGTGGTCGAAGCTGCCGCCGTCGGCCCGCCCCATCGCGAAAAGGCGCACGAGGGGATCGACGTCCGCGTCGGTGACGGGACGCCGGTACGCCCGGCGGGCCAGCGTGGTCAGGATGCGCCGCGCGCACGCCGCCTCGGGCTCGCCGGCGGCGGGCCGGCAGACGAACAGGCGCCGCCGGCTCTCGGGGTCGCCCGGCCCCGTCGCCCCGTAGGGGCCGCCGACGAGCACGTAGTCGACCGACACGCCGTTGGTCGTCCCGCCCCCGGCGCCCTCGCGCCGCGCGTACTCGGTCAGGAACCCCGCCGCGACCTCGTGCTCGCCCGCCGCGAGGGCCATGCGCACCTCGAAGATGCGGCTGCCCTGGTTCGCCTCCTCGGCGTCGAAGTCGGCGTCGAGCAGGCGGACCCGGGCCCCGTCGATGCGCACGTCGAGCTTCGGGGGCGGCATGCCGGGAGCGCGCCGTCCCCGGACCCGCACCTGGATCGCGTACTCGGCGTCGAAGGGAAAGTGGTGCTTGAACAAGATGCCGCCGCGCGTGTTGGGCGGCAGCCCCGCGATCTCGCCGTCCCACCCCGGCCCGCCCGCGGGGCGGTAACGCTGAACGACGGGGACGGGGGCGCCGGTGCCGACCACGAGCCGGCTGACGCGCCGCGCCGCCGCCACGTACTTCTCGACGTGCAGCGGCGACACCGTCAGCACGTCGCCGATGTTGTCGAACCCGTAGCCGGAGTCGTCGGCCGGCAGGTCCCGCGCGTGGTCGAGGTCGAGCCCCAGGAGGTCGCGCACCGCGTTGCGGTACTCGGCCCGGTTCAGCCGGTGGATGGCGGGCGAGCCGGGATCGGGCCGCTCCGCCGCGGCGCGGTCGAGCCCGGTCTCGAGCCGCGCCACGAGGTCGGCCCGGTCGCCGGGGTCCGGGGCGGGCCGCCCGGCCGGTGGCATCTCCGCCGCCCTGAGCTTGTGCAGGACCTTCTCGAGGACCGGCGCCTGCTCCCCCACCTCGGCGTCGGCCACGCCGGCCAGGGTCAGGCCGGCGGTCCGCGTCCGGTCGTTGTGGCAGCCGAGGCAGTAGCGGTCGACGGTGGCCGCGAGCAGGTCATCGCCCGGCGGCGAGACCCCCTGACCGGCCGCGTCCTGACCGGTCGCGGACCAGGGCAGAAGCATCAGCACGGCGACGCGGGCGGCGACGCGGACCCGCGTTCGCTTCGACCGGCAGCGGCTCTGGCGAGACACGACGCCGGCAGTTTACCATTGGCGTTCATGACCAGCATGCTCCAGCGTCGCGCGGGCGTCGCGCTGATCGTTCTCGCGCTGGCGGGGCCGCCACCGGTCGCCGCGCAGCCGCCGGCGCCGGCAGAACGGCTCTTCGACGCCGTGCAGCGGCTCGACCTTGCTGCCGTGCAGACGCTGGTCGAGGGCGGCGTGGACGTCAACGCGGTCCGCGCCGACGGCTCGACGCCGCTGTCCTGGGCCGCGTTCCGCGGCGACACCGCAATCGCCGCGGTCCTGCTCGAGGCCGGCGCCGATCCCGATCCGGTGGACGAGAACGGCGAGACGCCCCTGCTGCTCGCCTGCGCCAACGGCAACCTCGCCCTCGCCCGGCTGCTCCTCGAGGCCGGCGCGAACGTGGACGCCGCCCGTTGGAGCGGCGACACGGCGCTGCTGGCCGCGGTGCACGGCGGCGACGAGGAGCTGGTGCGGCTGCTGCTCGACCGGGGCGCCGACGTCGACGCGACCGAGTCGCGCATGGGACAGACGCCGCTGATGCGGGCCATCGCGGGAGAGCATCCGTCCATCGCCGCCCTCCTCGTCGAGCACGGCGCCGACGTCGACGCCGCCTCGCGCAACGGCTTCCGGCCCCTCCTGTTCGCGGCGCAGCACGGCGACGCCCCGAGCGCGCGGGCGCTCATTGCAGCCGGGGCCGACCCCCACGCCGCCGCCCCCGACGGCAGCACCGCGTTCCTGCTGGCCATCGCCGCCGGCAGCGACGCCGTCACCCGGCTGATGCTCGACGAGGGGGCCGACGTCAACGTCCGGGACCGCACCGGCAGCACGCCGCTGCACGCGGCGGTTCGACAGCGCAACCTCGAGATGGCGCGGACGCTCGTCACGCGGGGGGCCGACGTGAACGCCCGAACGGGACGGGCCGACGGCTGGGCCGCGGCGGCGGCATCGCGCACCGGCGGCCTCACCCCCTTTCTGGCCGCCGCCCAGACCGGCGACGTGGACATGCTGAAGACCCTGCTCGGTCTCGGGGCCGACCCTGCCGCGCGTTCGTACGAGGGCGCGGGCGGGGTGCTGCTCGCCACCCGCAGCCGCAACTTCGAGGCGGTCGAGCTGATGGTCGAGCTGGGGCTGGACGTGAACGCCCGCCCCCCCGGCCGGCCCAGCGCCCTGCACGCCGCGATACGCGCCGGCGAGGACGCCATCGTCGAGTATCTGGCCGGCCACGGCGCCGACTTCGACGCCCTGGACCATCACGGCCGGACGCCGCTCGAGGAGGCGGAGTTCGAGGCGCCCACGCACACCATCGAGCTGATGCGCCGACTGGACGCCGAGCGCGGCCGGGCCCGAGAACGCTGAGGCGGCCGACGGCTCCCGAGATCAACACCGTCAGTCTTCCGCGCTTCCCGCTGGGCGTGCGTCGATGGCGGTGACCAGTGGGCATTCCGGCCACACGCCGCGCACGTCGGCGCTCTTTGCGATGACCCGGTGCAGCCCCCGGCCGACGGAATCGAGGGTATTCGTCAATCCCGACATCGCCTCGTGGCCGGGCTCTCCGGGCATGAGCAGCATGTACGCGAACGAGCGAGCCTGGAGTTCGCGGAATACGGCTATCGGTTGGCCGGCGATCGGGTATGGCGCACCGTGATGGGACGCAATCTCGATCTTCAGATTCCTGTTCGCTTCGCTGTACACGCACGGCCGTACTTCCTGTTCAGCGAACGTGCCATCCTGCCGGCACTCGACGAGATAGACGCGTTGCGACGTGCCGGACCGAACCCGGAAGAACCCATCGATGACCTCCCTGTTGAAGTGGACCTGGCGCCATCGATCTCCGGCGCGTGGAACCTGGGCGACGAGGAAACGGTCGGTGCGGCCCACAGGCGACTCGACGTCCGGACCGTCGGTTCCCCGCCGAGCGGCACGCCCGGTTCGGGTTCGACGTCGCGGCGCGGTCGACGCCCGCGCATGACGTTCCGCGCGGCCAGACTCGAGTACTTCTCCGTCGATGGCACGAACGTCCGCGGCGTGGTCGGTGAAGAAGCGCCGCCACGATGAGAAGTCCAGGGTCTCACCCGCCGAAGCACGCACCACGGTGAACGCTTCGAAGTTCTGGTGAAGACCACCCGGCGTGAGGTTGCCGGACCCCACGATCATCGACTGCCGGCCGTCCGAGTAGTCGAATCGGGCGACCTTGGGATGGAACAGCGCGTCGGTGGGATTCCGAAAGACCCGGACGCTGAGGCGTTCGTGCAGTCGCTCCAGTTCCTGGAGACGCTCCAGTGTCGGCCGGTTCGTCACGGCGTCGATACCCACCAGCAACGCCATGGTGGATTGGCCGAGGAAAGTCTGGATTTCCGGATCGCCGATCAGGGAATCGACACCGGCTCTCGATGCGAACGCGAAGAGGCCCGTGCAGGATTCGGCGCCGCGAGCCGCCTCGACGATCGCTTCGAAGAGGTAGACGGTGTCGGGAGAAGTCGGGCCCTGAAGATGGAATCGACAGTCCATTGCCGGTCGTCGCCTTACCGGCGACTGCGCGTTTCCGCCATCAGTTCGTCGTAGGGCACTGCCTTGGGCCCCTTGGACTTCTTCGAGGGGGGTTTCGAGAAGACGAGGATGTACTCGTGAACGTTCTTGAACAGGAAATTGGGCGGATAGGGGTAGCTGCCGAAGATGGGGCGTTGCGCGTTCGCCGACCCCCACCGCCCCCCGGTGCCGTCCTTCGACCAGACGATCTCGGTGACCATCACGAAGCCGACGTCGCGCAGGATGGCTCCGAAATCTGCCGACAGCGGGAAGGTCAGGAGCCCGTGGTCCGTGTGCTGATTCACGTTCGCCGTGACCAGACAGCACTTCCGGCCGGGCTGCAGAACTCGGAAACACTCTTCGAAGACCGGTCTGATCTCGTCGAGGAAACGGCGGTAGCCGGCGACTCGCCCGAGATTCGAGCGCGCGGACCCGTAGTCCGCCTTGTTCCAGTACGGGGGGCTGGAGACGATCAGTGAGACCGATCCATCTTCGATGAACGAGAGGTCGCGGCTGTCGCCGCGCACCACGCGCATGAGCTCCTTCGCGGTCAGGCGGCCGTTCTTCAGATGGCTGCACTCTCGTCGGATGACATCGACGTACTTTCGACTCTGCTCGACGCACAGCACCCTGCGGCCGAGCGGTACGGCCGCTTCGGCGGTGGTGCCGGTACCGGCGAACGGATCGAGGACGGTCTCACCGTGCCAGGTGAAGAGCTTGACGAGGCGGAGCGGGATCTCGACCGGGAACACGGCCGGATGCTCCGCGTGGGTCGTGTTGGCGATGTTCCACACCGTTTTCGTGTATTCGCGCCACTCGTCCTTCGTCAGCCTGCTCCTGGCCTTGACGGCATCACTCACCTGCGGCATGGGCGTTCTCGGTCACTGAAGGCGAAACGAGGCTGGCGGACCTGGTCCCGCCCATCGCTCCCCACGACGGTCCGGGTGAAGGCTTGCAAGTACTCGATGAAGGACGGATCGATCCGGAGCGCCTCAAGGAGCAGCGCATCGATCCGGTCTCGGAGGTCTCCACTGTCGTTGGGCCGGTAGGCCACGGTCTGGCGGCCTCCGTTGACGCTCACCACCTGTTGTGCCTGCACGTGGTCCCACAGACGGGATCCGAGGGTGGTCAGCGTCGCCCGGTCGGTCTCGCTGAAGATCCTGTCGTTGAACGGCAGTCCCATCAGGAACGAACGCGCGACGTGGAATCCGTCCGCGTTGACGCGCCAGAGCCAGTACGCGACACGGCTGCAAAGGAGGGCGAAACCGCGCGCCGCGCCACCTTCGTCGGCGAACCTCAGGTCCAGTACGGCGCTGGCGCTCCACGGCGCCCGCTGGGCAGGCAGATTGCGATGTGGCCGGAACACGTTGAGAAAATTGTACGCCGTTCCGCCTACGAATACGTGCGCGCCCTGGTTATCCGCGACGTCCGCGGGCAGGCATGAACCGATCGACAGACACATCTCCCGCAGGCGTGACGTTCGGCGTGCGAGGCGCCCGAAGACGCGGGCTGCTTCCGGTCCGTCGAGCTTGGGAATACCATCCCTGATCGAGATTGCATTGCCGCCGAGAGGCGTGAAGTCGATCGCGTCGAAGAGCCGGCGGCGCTGGCGGCTGGTCCACTTGCGAAGCGGACCGGTTTCGATGGTCGTGCCCGATCGGGCGCCGCCTGACCGATCGCGGCGCAGGGCGATCGCGTTGCGTGTCTTGACGTCTTCGCCGAACAGCGCGTGCGGCTCCCGATCGAAGAACGCGAAACGCCACCGCCCGCCGCTCACGGCGATGGCCCGTCGCACTGCGCACAACTGGGACCGCCGGCTGCAGGCGAGCGAGAGCGGGACGACCATCCCGGATGCGCTGCGACCCGGCCGGGCGAATCGCCACATCATCTCGACGAACGCCGGATAGTAGTCGGATCCGCCCACTGCGCCCACGGAGAGCGATTCGAATCGCCGCTGCAACGCGGCGGCGTCGTCACGAGGCCCGATCCTCGCGTACGGGGGGTTGCCGATGACGACGTCCGCACCTGAGGAGATCGCCGGGAAAACGCATCCGAGGGGACGGCCTTCGGAGAACGGCGTCGCCGCCCTTCCCGTTTCGGATCCTTCGGCCGGCGGCGGTACGTACGCATCATCGAGCCGTTTCCGCAGATCGGAAACGGCTCTGGAGCAGTCCACGTCCGGCCTTGCGACGGTGAACGTCAGCGCATCCGCCACGCGGAGGTTGCACCGGATGCGATGCCACAGTGACCAGGGGGATGCGCCGCGCCGTCCGGGGGTCGAGCGCAGGCACTCGTGCAGCAACACGAAACAGGCGGCTTCGACCGCCAGTGGATCGACGTCGACACCGTGAAGGCAGCGCTCGACGAAGTCGGGACAGTCGAGGCCGGGCGTCCGGGTGCGGACGGTATCGAGCACGGCCTTCAGGAACACCCCGGACCCGCAAGCGGGATCGAGGACACCGGGGTACTGCGCCACTTCGCCGATTCCACCCAGGGTCTCTCGAACGATGAACTCGGCCACGTCCGAGGGCGTGTAGAAGACACCGGTGGCTCTCCTGGCTCGGCGAGACGTCCGAGTCGCCGGGTCTCTCATCACGCTCGCGCGGCTGCCGGGCCCATGGGCGTCGAGGACGTACGGCAGCAGATCCCTCAGGTCGTCGTCGTACGTGAACGACTCGAGTGCGTGGACGGCTTCACGGTCCGTGAACTCCGTGACCGAGTCGGAAAGCAGGCTCGGGGCGCGGACCTCTCCGAGGAACCAGGTTTCTCCATCGCGCAACGACGCCCCGGGGCGCAGTGTGCCGACGCTGCGGCCGATGATCCGCATGCTGACCAGCGCCCAGGCGGCCTGCCGGGCGACGAGCGCAGGCGACGAGACCAGTTCCCATCGCCAGCGGCTGCCCAGGACGGCGGCCCAGGCGCCGGCTACCGACTCACGACGGTCAAAGGCGCGTTCCACGGATTCCACGGCTCTGCGAGCGTGGACGGCGCGCGCTTCCGTGGCGGTGACGAGAGACGTTCCCGGGCGCGGAACCGACGGTCGCTCCCACGCGGCGGCCGCCGACGGGGCGAGCTCGGTCACTCGCTCCCCCGACGGTCTCGGCCGAAGAGGGGTGCGCGGGCATCGAGGTAGCTGGTGACGGCCTCTCGGACCACCCAGGCGGTGGAGACTCGCTTGTCTCTTGCGATATCCCTGATCTCGGCGTAGTCAGCCGGGTCGAACGATATCGAGACCCGAACCGGGCCGTCCATTTTCTGTTTCTTCGCTTCGGCCGCCTTCGCCATTTTTCCCCCTACGTCACCACTATACACCACTCTGGTGCAGGGTGACTACGGCGAAGACTCCCGGCTCGCGGCGGCCGGCGCCGCGGGACGCAGCGTCTCCGGCACCCGCCGCCACAGCACGCCGCCGCCGGCGGCCCCGATCAGCCAAGTCAGGGCCAGGGCGGCGGGAAGCGAGGCCACCGCCGACGTCAGCAACGGCCCCGCGAGGACCCCGCAGTCGCCCACCAGGCGCCACACCCCCAGGAAGCGGCTGCGTTCGTCGGCGGGGGCAAGGTCGGCCCCCAGGGTCAGCAGGACGCCGCTGCCCAACCCGTTGCCGATGCCGGCCAGCAGCGCCGCGCACACGAACGTCGCGGCCGAGCCGGTCAGGGGCAGGAGCCCCATCGCCGTCCCCAGGATGACGATCGAGCCGACGCCCGCCGCCCTGCGGCCCCAGCGGTCCATCACGAGACCCGCCACCGGCGCCATCGCGAGGTCGACCGTCGCCGCGACGCTCACGATGAGCCCTATCGCCTCGGGGTCGATCCCGATGCGGGTGCCCCAGAGCACCACCAGCAGGCGGCGCTGCTCGCGCACGAGCTGCAGGCAGAACGCGAAGACGCCGGCCCCCAGGAAGACGCGGCGGTGACGGCCGAGCAGGCGCGGCACCAGCAGCAGCATGGCGGCCGCCGAGCCGCCGGTCTCCGCCGCCGCCCCGTCGCCCGCCGCGCGTCCCTCCGGCGACGCCGGCGGCGCCACCCTCCAGACGAGCGCCACCGTCAGCACCGCGGCGGCCGCGATGGCCAGGAACACCGCGCGGAAGCCGAGCTGCTCCGCCCCCACCCCGCCCAGCAGCGGACCGAGCAGCAGGCCCACGCGCTGCAGCGCGGCGAGGCCGGCCATGGCCTTCCCCCGCTGGCGGGTGGGGACCTGCTCGGTGATGCAGGCCAGCCGCGCCAGCAGCCACGTGCCCGCGCCGGCGCCGAAGGCCAGCGTGGCGAGGGCCAGCACCACGGGGGACGCGGACTGGGCGATGACCACCGCGCCGGCCGCCATCAGGCCGTTGCCGAGCAGCATGCCCGCCTTGTAGCCGTGACGCTCGATGACGAGGCTCGCGGGCACGTTCACGACGACGCTGCCGAACCCGCGCATCGCGAACACGAGGGCGGCCAGCGAGAGGCTCCGCCCCAGGTCGAGCACGTAGAGCGGGAGGACGACGAGCAGCGCCATCTGCGCCACCGCCATCAGGCTCGAAGGCAGGTAGACGGACCACCCCAAGGCCCGCAACGAGGATTGCATTGGAGAATTGGAGGCGCCGCCCGGATTTGAACCGGGGATGGAGGTTTTGCAGACCTCTGCCTTACCACTTGGCGACGGCGCCGGCGGGCGGGAGGTCAACCGGCGTTACCGCCGGGCCGACCGTCTCCGGCGATCCGAGACGCATCACCGGAGAAGAGTGGAGCGGGAAACGGGATTCGAACCCGCGACTTCGACCTTGGCAAGGTCGCACTCTACCACTGAGTTATTCCCGCTCGTCGCAACTGCTGCGAAACTAAGGTACCACAGGGCCGGGGCGGCATCAAGGCGGACGCGCGGAGAACGCGTCCCTCACCACCTCGAGGACCGCCGGCCGACCGGGGCCCGCGGTGACCCCGACGACGTCGAAGCGGCACGGGGGCGCCGGCCCGCCGAGGCCGATCAGATAGCTGTGCGCCATGTTGACGAGCCGCCGCTGCTTGGCCGCGTTCACGGCCGCCGTCGGCCCGCCGAACGCGGCCGTGCGCCGGGTCTTGACCTCGACGAACACCAGCGTCGGGCCGTCCCGCGCGATGACGTCGATCTCGCCGAAGCGGGTGCGGAACCGGCGGGCGAGGATGGCATAGCCCCGGCGCTGCAGCTCACGGCAGGCGAGGTCCTCGCCGAGCCGGCCGAGGGACTGGCGGGCACGGGTCATCGTCCGCCGACAGGTCGTTGCAAGACTGGGGCCAGCTACTGCCGCTGCCAACGCGTCCCCGCCGGCGTGTCCTCCAGCACGATGCCCCGGCCGGCGAGGTCGTCGCGGATGCCGTCGGCGGCCGCGAAGTCGCGGCGCGCCCGCGCCGCCTTCCGCTCGGCGATCAACCGTTCGATCTCCTCGACGGGGACGCCGGCCAGGGTCTCCTCCGCCCGGCGCAGGGCGATGACCCCCAGCACCCGGTCGAAGCCGTCGAAAGCGGCCCTGGCGAGCCCCGCGTCGGGCTCGCCGAGCCCGCCCTCGTCGATCGCGGTGTTGACATAGCGCACCAGCTCGAACATCACCCCGAGGCCGCCCGGCACGTTCAGGTCGTCGGCCAGCCGGTCGTCGAAGTCGCGCCGCGCCGCCTCGACCCGCGCCGCCACCGCCGGATGCGCGTCGCCGCCGCGGATGGCGTCGAGCCGGGCGAGGCACGCCATGACCCGCTTCAGGGCCTCCTCGGCCTGGTCGAGCCCACCCCAGGTGAACCGCAGTTGCTTGCGGTAGTGGACCGACAACAGCGCGTAACGCAGGGCCGAGGCCCGGTATCCGCGCTCGATCACGTCGGGCACGGTGAAGACGTTGCCGAGCGACTTCGACATCTTGGCGCCCTCGTCGAGCAGCAGGTGCTCGACGTGGACCCAGAACCGCGAGAAGGGCCGGCAGCAGGTGGCTCCCTCCGACTGGGCGATCTCGTTCTCGTGATGCGGAAACACGAGGTCGATGCCGCCGGCGTGGATGTCGATGGGGGACCCGTCGAGCAGGCGGTGGGCCATCGCCGAGCACTCGATGTGCCATCCGGGACGCCCCGGCCCCACCCCGAAGTCCCACGTCGGCTCGTCCGGCCCGGTCGCCTTCCAGAGCACGAAGTCGCGCGCGTCGTCCTTGTCGTAACGGTCCGAGTCGACGCGCGCCCCCGGCTTCATCCCGTCGTGATCGAGCCGGGCCAGCTTGCCGTAGTCGGGCAGGGTCGCGATGCGGAAGTAGACGGACCCGTCGCTGCGGTAGGTATGTCCGTTGGCCTCCAGGGCCTGGATCATCTCGACCATCGAGCGCAGGTTCTCTTCGTCGGTCGCGCGGGGGTACGCCTCGACCGGCTCCAGCCCCAGCGACGCCGAGTCCTCCCGGAACGCGGCGATGAACCGGTCGGTGTACTCGCGCAGCGGCACCCGCGCGGCCCTCGACTCGACGATGGTCCGATCGTCGACGTCGGTGAAGTTCATCACCTGCCGGACGTCGAACCCGGCCACGTGCTTCAACGTCCGCCTCAACACGTCGAGGGCGACGAAGGTGCGGAAGTTGCCGATGTGGCCGCGCGCATAGACGGTGAGCCCGCACGTGTACATGCGCACCGTCCCGTCGCGCAACGGCGCGAACGGCTCCTCCCGGCGTGTCAGGGTGTTGTAGAGACGCATCCGATTCGGCCGCGGATCTCCAGACCGGGGAGCCCCGCCGCGGCTCCGCTCACCGCCCGGCCGACCCTCCGGAGGTCCGCGCCATTCTACGGCGCGGCCCCCTGTGAGACCTCCGGCAGGGCTCTCGTCAACTCGCAGAAGTCGGCCCCCTCGTCGTCGGGCCCGCGCCCCAGGACCACCGTGCGCATCGAGCGCCGCAGCCGCTCGAGGGGCACGCCGTCGGGACCGGACCGGGACAGGAGCCGCTCGATGACCGGCGCGCCGTCGCGCGGCAGGGAGGCGCCGAGGTACCGGATGCGGACCCGCATGCTGCGTCCGCTCGCCGCCATGCTCAACTCGACGTGCGAGTAGGCGGCGTCGCCCGGCTCGAACACCCTGAGCACCGCCTGCTCGATCGCGCAGACGACGTCGTCTCGATGCGGGGTTCGATAGCCGAGATGGTCGGCGGTCCGTTCGGCGAGTCGACGCAGTATCGGCAGGTACCGCGCCTCGCACGGCAACGTCACGTTCAGGCCGATGGACGTCGTCGAGTCCGGACGCGCGGTCTTTCCCATGCCTGCCGCGATCTTACAGTGAAATCCGCCGGAACAGCCCACGGGCCTCGTCGCAGTCGCGGGCGATCTGCGCCCGCAGCGCATCGCGGTCCGGGAAGGAACGCTCCTCGCGCAGGCGACGGATGAACGCGACCCGAACCTCGAGCCCGTAGAGGTCGCGGTCGACGTCGAACAGGTGGGACTCGACCAACGGCCCGTCCGGCGAGCCCCCGAACGTCGGCCGAACCCCGACGTTGGTCACCGCCGCGTGAATGTCGCCGTCGATGACCACCGCGGTGGCGTACACGCCGTTGGGCGGGAAGAGGGCGTTTCCGGTGGTGAGGTTCGCGGTGGGATAGCCGATGCTCCGGCCACGTCCGTCGCCGCGTGTCACGGTGCCGTCGAGCGCGTAGTGGTGCCCCAGCAGGGAGCCCGCTTCGTCGACCCGGCCCTCGGCGATCAGGCGCCGGACCCGGGTGCTGCTGACGACGAAATCGCGATAGCGGACCGGATCGATCTTCTCGGCCCGGAACCCGTAGCGCGCGCCCAGCGATCGCAGCAGCGAGAAGTTGCCGGCCCGGTCGTGCCCGAAGAGGAAGTTCGCGCCCACCCACACCTCGGCGACCTGCAACCACTCCACCAGCACCCTGTGCACGAAGGTCTCCGGTGCCCAGCGCGACAGCTCGGGCGTGAACCGCACGACCGCGATGCCGTCCATCCCCGCCTCGGCCAGGGCCGCGAGCTTCTGTGGGCCGGTCATCAGCAGCGGCGGCGCCTTGTCGGGGCGAACCACTCGGGACGGGTGGGGATCGAACGTGAGCGCGGCGGCGGTGGCCCCCTGCTCGTCGGCCCGTCGCCGTACCTGCTCCATGATCTTCGCGTGCCCGCGGTGCACGCCGTCGAAGTTGCCGAGGGCCAGCACCGGCCGGCGCCACCCGGGGGCGTTCGGGTCGTCCGGAAAGTGAATGATCCGCGCCGGCTCCCGCAGAGTCTCGTACGCCATCGGCCAGCCCATCATGATACGCCAGTCGCGATCCGGGTCACGAGACCGCGTTCGATGTCGCGCGGCCGGGGGCTCCTCGCCCGCCGATCGTCGCCCGACCGCGCCGACCGGGGCCCGGCCGACCCGGCGGGAACCCCGCCGCTTCCCGGGCGCGGGTTCCTACACATCGATGACGAGCCCGTCATGGGCCAGGGTCACGCCGGACGGCAGGGAGGCGCAGGTCTCGGCATGGGGAAGGTCATGGCACATGTGGGTGAAGTAGGTCCGCTCGGCCCCGATGCGCGCGGCCGCCTCCACCGCCTGGGCCACCGTCAGGTGGGTCGGGTGGGGACGGTGCCGCAGGGCGTCGAGCACCAGGACCGACAGGCCATCGAGCAGCGGCCAGGAACCCGCCGGAATCTCGCTGCAGTCGGTCAGGTACGCGAAGTCGTCCACCCGGTAGCCGAGAATGGGGCGCGTGCCGTGCAGGAGGGGGATGGGAACGACCTGCGCCCGCCCCAGCGAGAACCGCCCCGTCACCTCGAGCAGCCGCAGTTGGGGCAGCCCCCCGCCCCGGGGCGCCGCGGGATCCCAGACGTAGGAGAACACCCGCCGCAGCGCCGCCAGGGTCGGCGCGTCCCCGAGACACGGAATCGTCGTCCCCTGCCGGAAGTTGAAGGGCCGGACGTCGTCGAGACCCATGATGTGGTCGGCGTGCTCGTGCGTGAACAGGATGACCTCCACCCCGGTCAGCCCGAAGGCCAGCGCCTGCGAGCGAAAGTCCGGCGTGGTGTCGACGACGACCCGGGTCCCGTCGGCGAGCTCGAGATAGACGGACGGCCGCCACCGCCGGTCCCGGGGATCGTCGGAACGACAGGTGGCGCAGTCGCAGCCGACCACCGGCACGCCGGCCGACGTCCCGGTGCCGAGGAACGTGACCCGCATGGCGTCAGGGCGAGGCCGGCCGGCCTCCCGCGCGGCTGACCTCGGCGAAGCGCATCCGCAGCTCCTGGAGGACGCGGGTCAGGAACCGCTCCTCGTCCGGCGTCAGGTTGCCCCGCGTCTTCTCCGCCAGGACCGCCAGGAGGTCGAGCATGTTGCCGCCCGCGGCCGGATTGGGCGGGTGCTTCCGCCCGGTGGCGGGGTCGACGACGTCGCCGAAATGGACGGCGGCGGACGTCGCGAGCGAGACGACGAGCGCGTTGAACGAGATATCGGGCGGCGGGGTGGTCATGGTCTCTCGGAGGGATCCGGATGCGCGGCAGGCCCCGGCGCCGTCGCCCCCCGGAACCTCGTGCCTCCCCGGGCGACGACGGCCGCCGCGGCGGTCGCACCGCGGTCCGTCCCTCGACGGGATCGTAAAGTAGGGGAACGATATGGCCAAGCCGAAGCGATCCGACCCTCTCTCCCCGACCGCCGCCGCGGGCGCGCAGTTCGCGCGGCTCGTCGAGACCATGCGCACGCTGCGGTCGCCCGGCGGCTGCGCCTGGGACCGCGAGCAGACGGTCGCCTCGCTGCGACCGTTCGTGCTCGAGGAGGCCTACGAGGTCGTCGAGGCGATGGACCGCGACGACCGCGCCGCCCTGTGCGAGGAGCTCGGCGACCTCCTGCTCGAAGCGGTGTTCGTGGCTCAGATATGCGCCGAGGACGGCGACTTCACCATCGCCGACGCGGCCGAGGCGGTGACCGCCAAGCTCGTCCGGCGGCACCCCCACGTGTTCGGCGACGGGGCCGGCGGTGACGGGACCGACTCGGCCGCCGGCCCCGCCGTGGACGACGCCGGCGGCCCCGCTGCCGCCGGCCCCGCTGGCGGAGCCCGCGGCCGTGCGCTCTCGCCCAGCGAGGTCAAGCGGCAGTGGGAGCGCATCAAGCGCGAGGAGCGCGCCGCCGCGCCCGGCCGCCGCACCACCCTCCTCGACGGCATCCCCGAGGCGCTGCCGTCGCTGCTGCGGGCATCGCGCATCGGGGCCCGCGCGGCCAACGTGGGCTTCGACTGGGAAGAGGCGGAGCAGGTCGTCGACAAGGCCGACGAGGAGATCGCCGAGCTGCGCGACGCGATCGCGGGTGGAGACCCGGGGCGGATCGAGGAAGAGATCGGCGATCTGCTCTTCACCGTCGCGAACGCCGCCCGCAAGCTGCGCGTCGATCCCGAGTCGGCCCTCCGCACCGCCAACGCCAAGTTCACCCGGCGCTTCCGCGCCGTCGAGCAGCGCCTCGAGAGCCGCGGCCGCACCCTGGACGACGCCTCGCCCGACGAGCTCGAACGGGAGTGGGAGGCGATCAAGACCGCGGCCACGGCCGCAACAGGGCCGCCCGCCGACTGACCACGGGTCCTGGCAGGGGTCGGGGTCAGTTTCCCCTTGGCGGCAGCGTCACCGATGGATTCCGGCCGACGTCCACCTGGTTCTGTCGCCCGCCGGAGATCAGGATCTTGACTTCAGCCAGACCGACCTCCACGACTCGCAAACGGTTCTCCACCGCTCGCAAACGGTCATCCAGTCGGTCCATGCGCCCGTTCATGCTGGAGCTCTGCGCAAGCAGGAGTCCGGCGAGTGCGATGGCGGTGCTCAACACCGTGCCGATGATCCACTTCGTGTCATTGCTCATCGCGATCTGCCCCGGCCCTGGCGAAGATGATCCCACGACTGTCTCCCGTTGACCAGGCATGTCGAGATTCCGTGGCGTACGGAGCGACGCGCCGTGTTCCAGGAAACCCGCCGACGACGGGCTGCGACCGTCGAGGGCCCGCGCTCAGCCGCCCGGGAATCTGCGCAGTTCCGACGCAGACCATCCGTACTCGGCACTTCAGTCAGCCAGTCGGCGTTCGCATCTCCCGGCTCCTGCGTCGTACCGCCAGCGCCGCCCGCCCGCGGTCCGCAGCCGCACCTCGCGCCCGTCGGTCTCGAGGATGACCGCCCCGTCCCGCCCCGTCTCCAGCACCAGCGCCCCGGCCTGGCGGTAGCGCGCGGTCACCGCGGGCACGGGATGGCCGAACGGGTTCGCACGGCCCGCGCTCACCACCGCGACGCACGCCCCGGCCGCCGACACCAGCCGCTCGGAGCTCGAGCCCGCGCTGCCGTGGTGCGGCACCTTGACGAGTCGAAACGGCGCCGGGGTCAGGGCCTCGGCTACCGCTCCTTCCACGTCCACCCCGATGTCCCCGGGCAGCAGCACCGCGACGCCGCCGAACCGCACGTCGAGCACCACCGAGTCGTCGTTCCTCACGCGCCTCCGCGCCCAGTCGGGGACGGGCGGATGGAGCACCTCGAACGACGCGCCGCCGAGCTCGAGGCGGTCGCCGGCCGCGACCCGCCGCCAGCGCGCGCCCGCCGCCTCCGCCGCCTGCCGCAGCGCCTCGAGACCCCCGTGCCCCTCGACCGGCACCCCCTCCCAGACCTCCCCGGCCGGCAGGTCGCGCAGCACCCCGGGCAGGCCGCCGATGTGGTCGGGGTGGCCGTGGGTCGCCACCGCCGCGTCCAGCCGCCGCACGCCGAGGGACCACAGGGCCGGCACCACGATGCGCCTCCCCATCTCCGACCGCGGGCTGATCGACCCGCCGGCGTCGACGAGGACCGCCTGCCCGGCCGGCGTCTGCACCAGCGTCGCGTCGGCCTGACCGACGTCGAGCACGCTCACCCGCAGCCAGCCGGGCCGCGGGTGTCCCGCGAGGGGAGGGCGCCACGGCGTGGAGACGATCCAGACGGCGGCGGCCGCGGTGACGACCTGCGCGGCGATTCGGGTGCGGGTCGACCGCCCCCGCCAGAGCAGCGCGGCGAGCGCCGCGTAGTAGACGGCCAGGGTGAGGGACGCGGGCGGCGGCACGCGGAACACCAGCCAGGGCCAGACGTCGAGCAGCCGGGTGGACTCCACCAGCCCCGTCGCGGCGAGATGCGCCGCGTAGCCGGCGGCCGCGGCGGGGGCCGGGTGGACCGCGGCCAGCCCCACCGACGCCAGCCC
Source organism: Vicinamibacterales bacterium (assembly GCA_965215105.1). Lineage (GTDB taxonomy): Bacteria > Acidobacteriota > Vicinamibacteria > Vicinamibacterales > UBA8438 > JAJEEA01. Next base: position 213,029 of record OZ244051.1, on the reverse strand, counting down.
CGCCACCTGGGTCAGGGTCATCAGGGGGATGGCCGCGAAGTTGAGCACGAGGCCGGCGAGGCTCACGCGGCCGAACAGGGCCGCCCCGATCGGCAGCAGCACGGCCTCGGCACACACGGTCGCGGCAAACAGGGCCGCCGGGGCCGTGACCCACATCGGCGGCCGCTCGGCGCCGCGATGGAGGAAGGCCGCCACGCGGGCCGCGCCCAGCACGATGCCGAGGGTCGCGCCGAAGGTCAGGAGGAACCCGGGATCGAGCACCGCGAGGGGCGAGGCCAGCGCGATTCCGGCGGCGGTGGCCGCCAGCACGTTGAGCGCGGGCGCCCGGTGGTCGAGGAGGCGGGCGCCGAGCACGATCACCGCCGCGGTGGTGGCGCGCGTCACCGACGCCTCGTCCCCCACCACGGCGTTGTACCCGAGCACGCACGCCACCACCATCAGCAGCCGGGGCCGGGGCCGCAGGCCGGACAGGCGGCCGAGGAACAGCAGGCAGCCGGTGAGGATGGCGATGTTGCCGCCGGAGATCGCGATGACGTGGTAGATGCCGCCGTCCTGCAGGCGGCGGGTCGTCTCGGGGTCGAGCCGGTTCCGGTCCCCGATGAGAATCGCGGTGACGATGGCCGCCGACTGGTCCCCGTGGCGCCCCACCGAGCCGGCCACCGCGCGCCGGACGAAGCCGCGGGCCGATGCGGCCAGCTCCGACCGCCGCGGCCCGCGCGCCGCCACGTCGACGAGGAGGCCGCTCTTGATCGACCCGAGCAGCGCCGTCCCCCGCAAGGCCTGCCGCCGGGCCTGATCGCCGCTCCCGGGGTTGTGGAACGCGGAGACCGGACGCAGCGTGGCGGAGACCCGCAGCCGGCGCCCCTCTCGCCACTCGACGAACCGATCGGCCCAGGCCTCGCCGCCGACGGACAGCCGGACGCCTCCCGTGACCGGCACCGACTCGCCGGCCCGGCCGACGCGCGAGACGGCCAGGTCGAAGGCGGCCCCGAAGTCCGTGACCCGGGCGTCGCGCAACAGCCGGCCTTCGAGCCGCACCGGCCCGACCCGGCCGGCGCCGACCGCTTCCGGCTGCCGGTCGAACCACGCCCGCAACGGGGTCTCGAGGGCCGCCCGGCGCTCGGCCGCGGCCAGCACCGCCCCCCCGAGGGCGAAGCCCACGGCCAGGAGCGCCGCCACGCGGCGCCCCGCCGCCCGGCGCGCGAAGGCCGCGAGGGCCATCAACCAGACGACGACCAGCGCCGCCCGCAGGCCGCCCACCGGCAGCGGGAGCCAGGCGCCCACCGCCGCCCCGACCAGCAACGGGACCGCCGCCAGGGCCGCAGGGACCGTCACGACCCCGTGCCCTTGCAAGAATCATGGCGCGGAGCGTGGAGCCCGGCCGACCGGGAGGAACCGGCGGGATGAAGCAGAATCTGCGGCGTCAGCGCGCGTCGGATGTCGCGGCGGCTACGACCGGGCGACCGCGGCGTGGTACTCCTGCAGGGGCTGCACGTCGACCGCCTCGTCCTTGAGGGCCCGGATGGCGTCGACCGCGGCCGCGGCGCCGGTGAGGGTGGTGACGCAGGGGACCCCCAGCACCGTCGCGATGCGGCGGAGGGTGCGGTCGTCGAAGAAGGACTCGCGACCGAGCGGGGTGTTGACGACGAGGTCGATCTCCCGGTTCAGCAGCCGGTCGCCGATGTGGGGGCGGCCCTCGTTGACCTTGTAGACGAGCTCGGGCTCGAGCCCGTGGGCCCGCAGGTAGGCCGCGGTGCCCCGGGTCGCGAGCAGCGAGAACCCGAGCCCCGCGAGGTCGCGGGCGATGGGGAGGACGTTGGCCTTGTCCTCGTTGTTGACGCTGATGAACGCGGTGCCGCGGTCGGGCAGCTTCTGCCCGGCCGCGAGCTGGGCCTTGGCGTAGGCCGAGCCGAAGGTGGCGGCCGCCCCCATCACCTCGCCCGTCGACTTCATCTCGGGCCCGAGGATGGTGTCGACCCCGGGGAACCGGACGAACGGGAACACCGGGGCCTTCACGAACACGCCGGCCACGTCGAGGTCGTCGACGAGCCCGAGCTCGCCCAGGGTCCGCCCCGCCATGACCCGCGCCGCGACCTTCGCCAGCGGCACCCCCGTCGCCTTCGACAGGTACGGCACGGTGCGCGACGCCCGGGGGTTGACCTCGAGCACGTACACGGTGTCGTCCTTGATCGCGAACTGCGCGTTGAGGAGGCCGATGACGTTGAGGGCCCCGGCCACCCGACGCGTGTAGTCGCGGATGGTGACGAGGTGCCGCTCGGCCACGAGGTACGGCGGCAGGACGCAGGAGCTGTCGCCGGAGTGGATGCCGGCCTGCTCGATGTGCTCCATCACGCCGCCGATGACCACCGCCCCCGCGGAGTCCGCCACCGCGTCGACGTCGAGCTCGAACGCGTCCTCGAGGAACTTGTCGATCAGCACCGGATGCTCGGGCGAGGCGTCGACCGCCTCGGTCATGTAGCGGTCCAGGGCCCCCGCGTCGTAGACGATGGCCATGGCCCGGCCCCCGAGCACGTAGGACGGCCGCACCACGAGGGGGTAGCCGATCTTCGCGGCCACGTCCCGCGCCTCGTCCCGCGAGGTGGCGATGCCGCTGGGGGCCTGGGGAATGCCGAGCTCCCACAGCAGGGCCGCGAAGCGCTTGCGGTCCTCGGCGAGGTCGATCGAGTCGGGCGAGGTGCCGAGAATCTCGACCCCCGCCCGCTGCAGCCCGAGGGCGAGCTTCAGCGGGGTCTGGCCGCCGAACTGCACGATGCAGGCGACCTCGCCGCCCGCCGTCCGCTCCTTCTCGATGACTGCGAACACGTCCTCGAGGGTGAGGGGCTCGAAGTAGAGCCGGTCGACCGAGTCGTAGTCGGTCGACACCGTCTCCGGGTTGCAGTTCACCATCACCGTCTCGAGCCCCTCTTCCTTGAGGGCGAACGCGGCGTGGCAGCAGCAGTAGTCGAACTCGATGCCCTGGCCGATGCGGTTGGGCCCGGAGCCGAGAATCACCACCTTGCGGCGGTCGGTGGGGGCCGACTCGCACTCCCGCTCCCACGTGCCGTAGAGGTACGGGGTGAACGACTCGAACTCGGCCGCGCAGGTGTCGATGCGCTTGTAGACCCGGGCGAGGCCCGCGTCCCGGCCGCGGTCGCCGACGGCGCCGGGCGCCGCGTCGAGGGCGCCGCCGAGCTCCTCGTCGCCGAACCCGGCCCGCTTGAGGTCGGTGAGGAGGTCAGCCGAAAGGCCCTGCAACCCCGCGCGGCCGGCGGCGCGCTTCAGCTCGACGATCTCGGCGAACTGGGTCAGGAACCAGGGGTCGATGCGGGTGAACTCGTGCACCTGCTCGACCGTCCACCCCCGGTCGAGGGCCTGGAACACCGCGAACATCCGGCGGTCGGTCGGCACCACGAGCTGCCGCTGCAGGGCCGCGTCGTCGGCGTCAGCGTCGGCCTCGGGGTCGTCCGGCTCGGGTCGGGGCGGGAACAGGCGGCCGCTCTGGCCGATCTCGAGCGAGCGGATGCCCTTGAGGAACGCCTCCTTGAACGTGCGGCCGATGGCCATCGCCTCCCCCACCGACTTCATCTGGGTCATGAGGGTGCGGTCGGCCTCGGGGAACTTCTCGAAGGTCCACCGCGGCACCTTGACCACGATGTAGTCGATGGTGGGCTCGAAGCTGGCCGGGGTCAGACGGGTGATGTCGTTGGGGATCTCCTCGAGCAGGTAGCCGAGGGCGAGCCGGGCCGCGATCTTGGCGATGGGGAAGCCGGTGGCCTTCGAGGCGAGGGCGGACGAGCGCGACACGCGCGGGTTCATCTCGATGGCGACCATCCGCCCGTCGGCGGGGTTCACCGCGAACTGGATGTTCGAGCCGCCGGTCTCGACCCCGACGCGGCGGATGATGCGCCGCGCCGCGTCGCGCATCCGCTGGTACTCCTTGTCGGTGAGGGTCAGCGCCGGCGCCACCGTGATGCTGTCGCCGGTGTGGACGCCCATCGGGTCGATGTTCTCGATGGAGCAGACGACGACGAAGTTGTCGGCGCCGTCGCGCATCACCTCGAGCTCGAACTCCTTCCACCCGATGACCGACTCCTCGATGAGGATCTCGTGCACCGGGCTCAGCTCGATGCCCCGCGTCACGACGTCGCGGAACTCCTCGATGTTGTAGGCGATGCCGCCGCCGACCCCACCGAGGGTGAACGACGGCCGCACGATGGCGGGGAACCCCAGTCGGTCGACCACGCTCATGGCCTCGTCGAGCGACCTCGCGTAGGCGCTCTCCGGCACGTCGATGCCGATCGACTCCATCGCCTCGCGGAACTTCAGGCGGTCCTCGGCCACCATGATCGCGTCGATCGAGGCCCCGATCAGCGAGACCCCGAACTCGTCGAGCACGCCGTTGGCCTGGAGGTCGACGGCGAGGTTCAGCGCGGTCTGGCCCCCGACCGTCGGCAGCAGGGCGTCGGGGCGCTCCTCGGCGATGACCTTGCGGACCACCTCCCAGGTCAGCGGCTCGACGTAGGTCCGGTCCGACACCCCGGGGTCGGTCATGATCGTCGCGGGGTTCGAGTTGACCAGGATCACCTCGATCCCCTCGGCCCGGAGCGCCTTGCACGCCTGGGTGCCCGAGTAGTCGAACTCGCAGGCCTGGCCGATCACGATGGGCCCGGAGCCGATGACGAGGACGCGTTCGATGTCGGTACGGCGCGGCATGGGCGGAGGTCAGGCGGCGCGGCGCGCCATCTCCTCGAGAAACCGGGAGAACAGGTAGTCGGCGTCGTGGGGCCCCGGCGAGGCCTCGGGATGGTACTGCACGCAGAAGACCGGCCGCCGGCGGTGGCGCAGCCCCTCGATGGTGCCGTCGTAGAGGTTCAGGTGGGTCACCTCGACGTCGTCGGGAACCGACTCGGGCTCGACCGCGAACCCGTGGTTCTGGCTCGTGATCTCGACCTGCCCGGTGGACACCTGCTTGACGGGGTGGTTCGCCCCCCGGTGCCCGAACTTCAGCTTGTAGGTGGTCGCCCCCATCGCGAGGGCGAGCACCTGGTGCCCCAGGCAGATGCCGAAGACCGGCAGGTCCGCCTCGATGATCCGCCGGGCGTTGGCCACCGCGTAGTCGAGGGGGGCGGGGTCGCCGGGGCCGTTGCTGAGGAACACGCCGTCCGGCCCGACGGCCAGCAGCTCGCTCGCCGGGGTGGCGGCGGGGAAGACCCGCACGTCGCACCCGTGGGCGGCCAGCCGGCGCAGGATGTTCCGCTTCAGCCCGAAGTCGTAGGCGGCGATGCGGAACCGCCGGCCCGCGGGGAGGGCCGGGGCACGCCGGAACCCCTCGGGCTCGAGCCCGTCCGGGGCATCGGCCTCCGCGGACGAGGGCCAGTCGAACGGCGCCGCGCAGGTCACCGACCGCACGAGGTCGCTGCCCTCCATCGGCGTCACGTCGCGCGCCTGGTTCACGAGATGGTCCGGATCGACGTCGCCGGTGGCGATGATCCCGCGCATCGCCCCCGCGGTGCGGAGCTCGCGGGTCAGCGCCCGCGTGTCGATGCCGGCGATGGCGACGACGCCGTTGTCGCTCAGGTAGTCGCGCAGCGTGCCCGTCGACCGCCAGTTGCTCGCGACAGGCGACGCCTCGCGGACGACGAACCCCGCCACCTGGGGACCTCGCGACTCGACGTCCTCGCCCGTCACCCCGTAGTTGCCGATCTCGGGGCAGGTCATGGTGACGATCTGCCGGGCGTAGGAGGGGTCGGTCAGCACCTCCTGGTAGCCGGTCATGCTGGTGTTGAACACCACCTCGCCCCGCGCGACGCCGTGCGCGCCGGCGGCGGCGCCGGGGTGCCAGCTTCCGTTCTCGAGGGCAAGGACGGCGTTCATCGAGCGGCGTCGTCGAGCGATGCGGCCACGCGGGCCTGGGTTTCGGGAGCGACCTCCACGGTGGTGCTCCAGGTTCGGTAGCCGTCCAGCCTGAACTCGATCTGGTGGGCGCCCGCCGGCACGTCGGGGATCGACACGGGTGACTCGCCGACGAGCCGCCGATCGAGCCAGACCGCCGCACCCGGCGGCCGTGTCTCGGCGAGAATGGATCCTATCCCAACTTGCCCCGCGGGCGGCGGGCCCGCCGCCCCCCCTCCGGCCGCTGGGACGCCGGCCGGGGCGGCGGTCAGGTCGGCGTTCAACGACCCGATGGGATCACCGGCATCGAGCACGAGCCGCTCGCGCCGCGGAGGGTAGCCGGCCAGGATCACCTCGACCTCGTAGGGGCCGTACGGCAGCTCGGCCAGCGCGAGGGGGGTGGTGCCTCTCGATTCGCCGTTGACGATCACCTCGGCCCCCGGGGGCATGGACCGCACCAGCAGCCGCCCCTCGGCGGCCTCCGGCTCCGGCGGCGGGGGCGCGGCCGGCGATGGAGACTCGGGGGCCGCGACCGGCGCCGGCCGCCGCGGTGCCGGCGACGGCCTCTCCGGGGCGGCGCCCCGCGCCGCCGGGGAGGGTGCACCCGCCGACGGAGCCGCCGGAGACCGGTCGCCACGAAGGGCCGCCGCGGCCGCCGGCGCCTCGTTCCCGGTCTCGACCGCGGCCGCCGACGGCCGGGTCGCCGCATCGTCGACCACCGCCTCGCTGAACGCGCGGGCGGGGTCGTCGGCGGCCCCCGTCTCCCCCGCTTGCCCGGCGGTGAGCGCGGCACCATCGTCCTCGCCGCCGCCCATCCACCCCAGGCCGATGACGAACGCGGTCACCGCGACCGCGACGCCGATCACCGCCACCAGCGCGACGGGGAGCCGGCGGGCCTGGTCGGCGGCGCCGCCACCGAAGATCTCCACGGACGGATCCTCCGGCTCGGCCTCGTCCTCCAGATCGTAGCCGTACCCCTCCTCGGGGGTCAGCGCGAACTCGCCGTCGTCGCCCTCGGCGTCGGCCGGCTCCGACGACCCCGGATCCGGCCCCTCCGGATCGGAGTCGCCGGCCAGCGTCGGGTCCTCGCCGCCTTCCATGACGTAGCGCGGTTCGGTCATGGCGTCGGATGGCTCGTCGACGGGCGCGGGGGCCGCGCCGCCGCCCTCGACCCGCGACTCCAGCTCACCAACCGGAATCGGCGAATAACCGTCGGCGGCCTGGGCATCGGAATCGAGGCCGGGCTCCTCCAGGTCGGCGCCCGCCGCCCTTCCCCCGCGGTCCCGCAGGCCGGCGTGGAGGCCCTGGGCGATATCGGCCAACGTGTCGGCGCCGGCCCCCGAATCGAGGTCGCCGCCGGCTTCGCGCCCCTCGCCGCCGGCCTCCAGGGCCGCGTCGATCGGGTCGTCGCCCTCGGTCGAGCCACCCTCCCGAGCCGCGGCGTCGCCGGCCCGCGGGCCGCCGGCCTCGCTCACGGACGGCTCGTCGGGCGGGCCGAGATCGAGCGCACGATCCGTCCAGTCGACGTCCGACTGCTTCCGCCGCCAAGGCATGCTCTTCTTTCGTTTCCGCATCAGGGTCCCTCCGACCGCGGCGACGACCGGCTCCTCTCCGAGAGGAACGACGCCGCCGGCGGCAATGGCCGGATCGCTCTCCGCGCGACCCGGCCCCCGGCCGCCTCCCGACTCCTCCGTCCCGTCGCCGTCGGTCGTCGACAGCGCCAGGCGGACGCCGGCGGCGCCCGTCCACGCCAACGCGCCGGCCAGATCGTCGGCGAGCTGACCCGCCGACCGCGGGCGCCGGGCGGGATCGGCCGCCAGCGCCTCATCGAACAGCGCCGTCAGGCGCCGCGCCGCCTCCGCGTCCAGCACCCGCTCGAGGTTCCGGGCCATCCCGCCGCCGGCGACGGCCCGGCGTCCCGTGAGCAGCTCGCAGGCCACCGCCGCGAGGGCGTAGCGATCCGCCGCCGCTCCCCACCCGGCGCCGGCGATCTGCTCGGGCGCCGCGTAGGGCGGCCGCAACGGACAACGGTGTCCCACTCGATCGAGCGCCGCGACGATGCCGAAGCCGCCTGCCCGCGCTCCGTCCGCGGTGACCAGCACGTCTCTCAAGTGGAGAGCGCCGTGGACGACGCCGCGCCCGTGCGCGGCGTCCAGGCCCTCGGCGAGGCGCACGATGACGGGCATGGCGGCCTCGGCCGCCAGAGGGGCGCGGGGACGCATCCTCACGTCGAGCGACTCGCCCGCAACGTGCTCGTAAGCCAGATAGGGCACCCCGTCGGCGACGCCGGCCCCCACCGGACTCACCAACGCGGCGTGCGACAGCTCCAGATCGACTATCTTCTGCAGGGCGTCGCCGAACACGATGGTCCGCTCGGGGGTCAGATCGACGTGAAAGGCCTTGAGGGCGAGCAGGCGATCCCCGGAGACGTCACGGTCCGAGCGGCGCGCGCGGTACACGGGACCGAGGACTCCGCTCCCGATCTGGTGCACCACACCGTAGGGACCGAATGCACCGGGAGATGGATACGCGCCGGAAAGACCGAGTCTCAGGGAGAGCGTTCCTCCGATTTCGGGATCGCAGGATACCAGGAAGTGCACGGTTTTTCAATGCGATAGACCGGTTTCTGCCGGCATGCCGCCCGCGGCCGGGCCGTCATCGGGGCCGCGGCGTCGCTTGACACCTCGGACCCACTCTGCGAGAGTGGAGGCCAGTGTCTCCGGAGTCCTCCGCCCCTCCCCACAGCGTCCCGCTGCCCGTCGATTTTCAGGGTCTTCCCGGCTTCAAGCGGCTGGCCGCCGAGTACGTCGCCAACTTCGACGCGCTCCGTCCGTTCTTCGCCGGCGACCCCGCCGACGACGGCGCCTGGCGGGCGGCCATCGCGGCCCGCACGCGCCCCGGCGGAGACCCGCCCGCCATCGGCCGGATCGTCCGCGCCCAGCAGCGCGAGCGAGGAGCGCCGGGTGCAGCCGTCGACGCCGCCGCACGCCTCGACGATCGGCGGGCCGCCGCGGTCGTGACGGGCCAGCAGGCGGGTCTCTTCGGCGGGCCGCTGTACACGCTGCTGAAGGCGATCTCGGCCATCCGTCTGGCCCGTCGCGCCGAGCGCGTCTTCGGGGTCCCGGGGGTGGCGGTCTTCTGGGTCGACGCGGAAGACCACGACCTCGACGAGATCCGCACCTGCGGCGTGCTCGACGCCGACCAGACGCTGGCCACCGTGGCCCTGGAGACGGGCGCCCCGGCCGGGACGCCGGCCTCCGCGGTACGCCTCGGGAACGAGATCGAACCGGCGCTCGACGCCCTGGCCGCCGCCCTGCCGGAGACGGACTTCACGGCAGGCCTGATGGGCGGCCTCCGCCGCGCGTACGCGAGCGGACGCGGCCTGGTCGAGGCGTTCGCGACCTGGATCGAGCAACTGCTCGGCCCGCACGGCCTGGTCGTCTTCGACGCCGCCGACCCCGCCGCGAAGCCGCTGGCCGCCGACCTGTTCGCCAGGGAGCTCGCCAGCGCCGGCGCCAGCACCTCGCTCGCCCGGTCGGTCGGCGACCGCTTGCGGGACGCGGGGTTCCACGCGCAGGTGGAGCCGCCGGAGAACGGCGTCGCGCTGTTCCTGCAGAACGGCGGCCGTCGGGCCCTCCGCATCGACGGGGACGGGCTGCGAGCCGGCGACGACGCGCTGGACCGGACGGCGTGGCTCGATCGTCTCCGCGCCGACGCCGCCCGGTTCAGCCCGAACGTCCTGCTTCGCCCCATCGTCCAGGACCGGTTGTTCCCGACCGTCTGCTACGTCGCCGGGCCCAACGAGCTCGCCTATCTGGCGCAGCTCAAGCCGGTGTACGGCCACTTCGGGGTGCCGATGCCGCTCGTCGCGTCGCGGCTCAGCGCGACGCTGGTGGACCCTGCCGTGATGAAGTTCCTGCGGCGCACCGGGCTCCCCCTCGGCACGCTGCAGCCGCGGGACGAGGCGGCTCTGAACCGCCTTCTGGGGGAGCAGCTCCCCGCTTCCGTCGAGCAGGCCCTCGAGGGCGCGGCGGAGGCCACCCGCAACCGGATGGCGGCGGTGGCGGCGGCGGTGGCCGAGGTCGACCCCACCCTCGCCGGCGCGGCGGACTCGACTCGCGGGCGGATGGAACGCGACCTCGGCAACCTGAAGGGCAAGGTCGTGCAGGCCGCCAAGCGCAGGCACCAGACCCTGCGGCGCCAGTTCACCCGGGCCCAGTCCCAGATCTTCCCCCAGGGGAGCGCGCAGGAGCGCACCGTCGCCGGCATCTGCTTCCTGAACCGCTACGGCCCCCCCCTCGTCGACCGGCTGCTCTCCGACGCGACCCTCGACACGAACCGGCACTGGGTCATCGCGGTCTGAGCCCCGCCCCGGATTCGCCGTGTTTCTCCCGGCGCGACGAGCCGATACACAGGGCGTGGGCGGCAATCGCACGACACGTTCCCGGCCGAAGGGCCGAACGCGGCGGCGGCGACGGCCGGCGGCGTGGATCCGGTACGGCAGGACGGCCCTCGCGCTGGCGCTCGTGGGCGCCTCCGCCGTCCTGCTGGCCCATCGCATCCTGTCGCACCAGCTCGACGAGCGGCTGGCGTCCGGGCTGACTCCCGCGGCGGCGATGGTGTTCGGAGCCCCGCTGGAGCTGCTGCCCGGCCTGGGCCTCGACCGCGCGGGGCTCGCCGACCGGCTCGACGAGCTGGGGTACGCGCGCCGGGACCAGGCGCGGCGGGCCGGCGAGTACGCGGTCGAGCCGGACGCGGTGATCCTGATTCCCCGCGAGGGGCCGCAGGAGGGCCGCCTCGCCAGGGTGCGTTTCGCATCGTCCCGGGCCGGCGACGCGGCCGGCGGCAACGTCGGCCATGTGGCCGCGATCGAGGTCCCCCCCGGTCGCCGGTCGCAGCGCCTCACCCTGGACGCGCCGCACCTGTCGACGCTGCACGGCCGCGACCGGCGGCGACGCCGGACGGTCCCCCTGGCGGAAATGCCCGACGACGTGGTGCGTGCGGTGCTGGCGGCGGAGGACCACCGTTTCTTCGCGCACCCCGGCATAGACGCGGTACGCATCGCGGGCGCCGCGGTCACCAACCTGACCGGCAACCGGAGCTACCTCGTCGGCGCGAGCACGCTGACCCAGCAGCTCATCAAGAACACCCTGCTGAGCCCCGAGCGGACCCTGTGGCGCAAGCTCCGCGAACAAGCCCTGGCCCTCCTGCTGGAGAGGCGCCTGCCCAAGCCCCGCATCCTCGAGCTGTACCTGAACGAGGTCTATCTCGGCCACCGGGGATCGTTCGCCATCCACGGCGTCGCCCAGGGCGCGCGGGCCCTCTTCGGCAAGGACCTCGGAAACCTGACCCTCGGCGAGGCCGCCACCATGGCGGGCCTGATTCGAGCGCCGCAGACCCACGCGCCCCACCGCCATCCGGAGCGCGCCCGGGCGCGGCGCAACGGCGTGCTGCAGGCGATGGTGGACCTCGGGCTGGTGACCCCCGACCGCGCGATGGTCGCGGCCCGCGAGCCGTTGGGGGGGAACGCCGACCCCGCGGACCGGGAGGCGCCGTACCTCGTCGACTTCGTCCGGGCCCGGGTCGAGGACCGGCTGGACGATTGGCGGGGCGGCGGCCGGGCCCTGCGCCTGGAGACGACGGTGGACCTGCACCTGCAGAGGCTCGCCGAGTCGGCCGTGCGCGAGGGGCTGGATCGCATCGCGGACCGGCGCGGCGGCAGCGCGGACCACCCGCCGCAGGCCGCGCTGGTGGCGGTCGACCCGCGCAGCGGCGCGATCCGGGCCATGGTGGGCGGCCGCTCCTACCGGCAGTCCCAGTTCAACCGCGCCGTGCACGCACGCCGGCAGCCGGGCTCCGTCGTCAAGCCGTTCGTGTACCTGGCCGCCCTCGAGCGCGCCGCCCGCGAGCCGGGCGTGCGGTTCACGCCCGCGTCCGTGATCGACGATCGGCCCACGACGTTCCGCTTCGGCGGCCGGCCGTGGCGCCCGACCAACTACGGCGGCGTCTACGATGGACCGGTCACCGCACGCGCGGCCCTCGCCCGGTCTCGCAACGTGGCCGCGGTCAGGGTCGGCGAGCTGGCGGGTTTCGGAGAAGTCGCGAGACTCTGGTCCGCCGCCTCCGGCGCCGCGGCCCCGCCCGCCTATCCCTCCATCGTCCTCGGGAGCTTCGAGAGCACGCCCATGGAGGTGGCCGCCGCCTACACGGTCCTCGCGAACCGGGGCAGCCGCACGCCGCTGCACGCGGTCAGCCGCGTGACCGCCGGCGACGAGGCGCTTCACCGCGCCGCGCCCGCGGCGCGGCCGGTGGCCCGCCCCGACAGCGCCTTCCTCGTGACCTCGATGCTGCGCAGCGCCCTCGACACGGGCACCGCGGCGGCGGCGCGGCGCGACGGCTTCGTCCACGACGCGGCGGGCAAGACCGGCACCTCGAACGACCTGCGCGACGCCTGGTTCGCGGGCTTCACCCCCACGCTGCTGACGGTGGTCTGGGTCGGCATGGACGACGACAGCCCGCTGGGCCTCACCGGGGCCGAGGCAGCCCTGCCCATCTGGACCGCGTTCATGCGCAACGCCCTCGCCGAACGGACGGTGCCGGGGTTCATGCCGCCGCCTCGCGTCACCGTCGTCGACGTCTGCGGCGACACCGGTAGGCGCGCCACCGCCGCGTGCCCCCGGCCGGTCGCGGAAGCGTTCGTCGAGGGCACCGAGCCCGACGCGCGGTGCCACCGGCATTGAATCGCCGCGCTCCCGGAAGACGACGGGCCTCCCGGGCTCGCCGGGCGCGACGGGAAGATCGCCCCGCCCCCCGTCCGGACCCGTCGATCCACGGCCGCGGACGTATAATCGAGGGATGATGCCGTGTCGTCGCACGGACCGGTGGCGATGGCTGCTCGTGCTGGGGCTGGCCGCCGGCTGCAGCGCGCCGCCCGACGCCCCGGAAGAGCGGGCGGCGGCGGACGCTCCGGCGCTGCCGGCGGTGGAACCCGTTCCGTCGGAGCTGCCGGCCGTGGTCGCCCGCGTCGGCGCCTACTCGATCACGCGCGACGAGCTGGAGCAGGCGGTGCGCAGCGCGGAGATCCAGGCCGGGCAGGCGCTCCCGACCCGGTTCCGGGACAACGTGTACCGGACCGTCCTCGACCGGCTCGTGGCGTTCCACCTGCTGCTGCAGGAGTCGGAGCGGCGGGACATCGCCGTGGACGACGCGGAGGTCGAGGCCCGCATCGACACGATCCGGTCCGGTTTCCCGGACGAGGCGGCCTTCGAGGCCCAACTCGACAGGTGGAACACGTCGCTGTATATTCTGCGGGGAGAGGCCCGCCGGGATCTGCTCGTCGAACGGGTCCTGGAGTCGGCGGTCCTCGCCGACATCGAGATCGACCCCGAGTCCGTGCGCGCGTTCTACGCGCAGCATCCCGCGCAGTTCACGGAACCGGGCGAGGTGCGGGCGCGCCACATCCTGATAGGCGTCAGTCCCGACGCGGCCGAATCGGAAAAGGCGGAAGCCCGGGAACGGGCCCGGGGCCTGCGTTCGGAAGCCGAGAACGGCGCCGATTTCGGGGCTCTCGCGCGCGAGCATTCGGACGACCCGGGATCGGCGTCCAACGGCGGCGATCTCGGAATCGTGGTCGAGGGCCGAACAGTGCCGGCGTTCGAGTCCGCCCTGTTCGCGCTCGAGCCGGGAGAGCTGAGCGGCGTCGTCGAGACGCCGTTCGGATTCCACGTCATCCAGATGATCGAGCGGCAGGCCGACCGCCTCGTGCCGTTCGAGGAAGCCAGCGGCCCGATACGCGACCTGCTGCTGCAGCAGGAGCAGCAGGCCCGGACGGCGGCCTTCGTCGACGAGCTGAGGGCCACGCACGACGTGCGCATCCTGATCTGAGCGGCGGCGTCCGCTCGCCGGCGGCGTGCCCCGGGCGCGGTCCGCGGGAGAGACCGGCAGGTCACACCATGAGAAACGAAGACGTGTTCGCGGCGGTCGCCGAGGCGCTGCAGCGCGGGGAGCCGGCCGCCCTCGTGACCATCATCCGGGCGCAGGGCTCGACCCCGCAACGGGTCGGCGCGAAGATGCTGGTGTTCCCGGACGGGCGCACGGTGGGCACGATCGGGGGCGGCTGCTACGAGAACGAAGCGTTCTGGAAGGCGCGTACGGCCATCGAGACGCGGCAGCCGGTCATCGCCAGGTACGAGCTGGCCGACGACATCGCGGAGGACTCGGGACTGATCTGCGGCGGCCAGATGGAGGTGTACATCGAGCCCCTCGAGCCCGCGCCCGAGCTCTATCTCGTGGGCGCGGGACACGTCTCCTATCATCTCGCGCGCGCCGCCCACGAGGTCGGCTTCAAGCTCCACGTCATCGACGACCGCGAGAAGTTCGCCAACGCCGAGCGGTTCCCGCACGCCGAGGAGATCGTCGTGGACGCGATACCGGAATGGCTGGAGCGGGCCGAGTTGCCGGCGCACGCCTACGCGGTCATCCTGACCCGCGGGCACCGGCACGACCTCGACGCCCTCCGGGCCCTGGCCCCGAAACCGATCCGCTACCTCGGGCTCATCGGCAGCCGGGCGAAGGTCGCCCGCCTCGCGGAGGCGCTGGAGGGCGAGGGCATGCCGTCGGAGCAGTTGCGCCGCGTGCACTCCCCCGTCGGCCTGGACCTGGGCGCGGTGACGCCCCAGGAGATCGCGGTGTCCATCCTCGCCGAGCTGATCGGCGTCAAGTACGGCAAGATCGACGCGGCCGCCGGCCGGGACGGCGGGCGCGACGCCAAGTCGATGGCCTGGAGCCCCCGCCCCCGGCCCGAGGTCGCGGTCGGCGGCTAGCGGCGGCAAGCTATACTGTCTTTCCGATGCCTCGGCAGTCCGTCCCGCACGCTCCCGCCGGTTCGGGCCTTCCCGAGCGAACGCGACGGGTCCTGGCCGCGCTCATCCAGGAGTACATCGAGCGCGGCGCGCCCGTCTCGTCGCGGCGCGTGGTCGAGCAGGGCGGATTCGAGGTGTCCCCGGCGACGGTGCGGAACATCCTGGCGTCCCTCGAGGAGGCCGGATACGTGTCGCAGCCGCACACGTCGGCGGGACGGGTGCCCACCGACGTCGGCTACCGCTGCTACGTGGACTTCCTGCTGGAGCACCGGCGCGCGGCCCGCTCGACCCCGGCCGTCGAGGCGCGGCTGCGGCAGGCGGGCTCGGTCAAGGGCGTGCTGTCCAACGTCTCGCACGAGCTGTCGCGCATCTCGCACCACCTCGGCTTCGTCCTCGCCCCCAGCCGCGAGACCGCCGGCTTCGAGCACATCGAGTTCGTGCCCCTCGAGGGCACGCGCATCCTCGTCATGGTCGCCGCGCAGGCCGAGCAGGTCTGCCACAAGGTCGTGGACATCGGTGAGCGCATCCAGCGGAGCGAGCTCGAGCAGGGCGCCAACTACCTCAACCGCGAGTTCCGGGGCCTCACCATCGGCGAGATGCACGCCGTGGTCATCCAGCGCCTGCGCGAGGAGCAGGTGCTCTACGACGCGCTGCTGTCGCAGTGGCTGCGGCTCGCAAGCTCGACCCTCGAGGACATGGTGCCGCAGGAGAGCGTCTTCGTCGACGGCGCGACGCTGCTCTTCGACGAGATGTCCGACGACGACGGCCCCGTGTCCCTCGACACCTTGCGGGCCCTGTTGGCGATGATGCAGGAGAAGCACCGCCTGGTCCGGCTGCTCGGCGAGTATCTCGGCACGGACGGGCTGCGCGTGGTCATCGGCTCCGAGCACTCGGAGAGCGAGCTGCGGGCCTTCAGCCTCGTCGCCTCGGCTTATTCCGACGGTCGGCAGACCGGAACCGTGGGGGTGATCGGCCCCCGACGGATGCGCTACTCGCGTGCCATCGCCGCGGTCGACAGCGTGTCGCAGGCGGTCAGCCGGGTCCTCCTCAACCATGCCGCCCCGCCCAGTGAAGATGCCCGACGAACACCGGATTGATCCGTCCGAACCAGAGCCACCGGCGCAAGCGGAGCAGTCAGCGCCATCCGAGCAGACAGAGCCACCGGCCCCGGACGATGCCGCCCCGGAACGGGAGCCGTCCACGGCGCCGCGGGAAGCCCCGCCGGACGCCGCCGGCGGGAACGGCGCAGGAGGCGCCGGCGCGACCGGCGAGGCCGCCGGTGAACCCGGCGCCGAGGACGAGGGCGCGGACGACGACGCCGATCCCGTCGCAACCGAGCTCGAGGAGGCCGTCCGCCAGCGCGACGCGCACTACGAGCGCCTGCTGCGGGTCACGGCCGAGTTCGACAACTACCGCAAGCGCACCGAACGGGAGCGGCGCGAGCTGATCGACCAGGCGGCCGGCGACCTGCTCGGCGACCTGTTGCCGGTCGTCGACGACCTCGAGCGCGCCCTCGCCGCGGAGACCCAGGATGGCGACGCCTACCGCCGCGGGGTGGAGATCATTCACAAGCAACTGCTCGACCTCATGGCGAGGCGCGGCGTGGCGCCCATCGAAGCGGTCGGCGCCGACTTCGACCCCGCCCTGCACCAGGCGGTGGTCCACGAGCCCGGCGACGGACACCGCGACGGCGAGGTCGTCGAGGAGCTGAGGCGGGGTTACACCCTGCGCAAGAGGTTGCTTCGACCGTCGATGGTCAAGGTGGCGAAAGCGTGACGACCCGCGACTACTACGAGGTTCTCGGCGTCCCCCGCACGGCGGAGGACGCGGACATCAAGAGCGCGTACAGGAAGCTCGCCCTCCAGTACCATCCTGACCGCAACCCCGGCGACAAGACCGCCGAGGAACGGTTCAAGGAGGCGGCCGAGGCCTACTCGGTGCTCGCGGACCCCGAGAAGCGCGGCCGATACGACCGGTTCGGCCACGCCGGCGTAGGCGGGGCGCCCGGTGGCGGCGTCGGGGTCGACCCGACCATCTTCAACGACTTCGGCGACATCCTCGGCGGGCTCGGCGATCTGTTCGGGTTCGGCGGCGCCCGACGCGGGGGCGCCCGGCGCGGCAACGACCTGCGCTACGACCTGGAGATCGCGTTCGAGGAGGCGGCGAACGGCTCCGAGACCACCCTGCAGATTCCCCGGGAGGAGCCCTGCGACGCCTGCGGCGGGTCCGGCTCCGCGCCGGGCAGCACGCCGGAACGGTGTTCGCACTGCCACGGCAACGGCCAGATCCGCATCCAGCAGGGGTTCTTCACGGTCGCCAGGACCTGCCACCACTGCGGGGGCATCGGCCGCGTCATCGCCAAGCCGTGCCAGACGTGCCACGGCAAGGGACGGGTCAGCCGCGAGCGCAAGCTGACGGTGAAGATTCCCGCGGGAGTCGCCACCGCCCAGCGTCTCCGGCTGACCGGCGAAGGCGAGTTCGGGAGCCGCGGCGCCCCCCCCGGCGACCTGTACGTCGTCATCCACGTCCGTGAGCATCCGTTCTTTCGTCGGGACGGGGACGACCTGTGGTGCGAGCTCCCGGTGACCTATCCCACGCTGGTGCTCGGCGGGGAGATCCACGTCCCCACCCTCGACGACCCGGCCACCATCCATGTTCCCAAGGGCACGCAGGCCGGCACCCGCTTCCGACTGCGGAGCAAGGGCATGCCCAACGTCGGCGGACGGGGCCGCGGCGACCTCTACGTCCGGGTCAAGGTGGCGGTGCCCCGGCGGTTGAGCCGCGAGCAGAAGGAGCTCATGGAGAGCCTCGACGAGACGATGCCCGAGCGGGTGCTCGACCCGACGGCGACCGGCGAGAGCGAGGACCGACCGTTCTTCGAGCGCGTCAAGGACATCTTCGGATAGAGGAGATGCCCGGCGACCAGCCAGGAGCGGCTCGCCGCCGGCGGGATGCGTCAGGTCGCCACCCGGCCCTCGACATCCGGGCCTCCGACGGGCATCCCGGCGGCCTGCCGTGGCTGGATGCGATCGCCGCCGCCGTCGACGACCACCGGCCCTCCGCCCTCGACGAGCCCGCCCCCCATCACGTCCGCGCGTTCTTCGAATCGGCGTCCGACCGCGACCGCGCCCTGACCGCGGTCGTCTCCGTCTACGGAGAGCGGGTGCGGGCGCGGGCGATCCGGGTCTCGGACGGGAACTGGGCGGCCCGGTCCCAGGCGGACCTGCCGGCGGTCCGGGTCGGGCGGATCATCGTCGCCCCGCCCTGGTCCACCCCCCCGGACTCCGATCCCGCCGACGTGGTGGTGACCATCCGGCCCGCCCTCGGCTTCGGCAGCGGTCACCACCCGACCACGCGGCTCGCCCTGCGGGGCCTGCAGGAGCTGGACCTGGGGGGACGCCGCGTCCTCGACCTGGGGACCGGCTCGGGCATCCTCGCCATCGCCGCCGTCAAGCTGGGGGCGCGGCGCGCCATCGGCGTGGATCGCGACGCCGACGCCCTCGACTCGGCCCGGGAGGGGGTGGACGCCAACGGCGTCGCGACCGAGGTCGAGCTGCGCCGCCGGGACATCGCGGACCTGGAGCCCGCGAGCGCACCGATCGTCCTCGCCAACCTGACCGGCGCCGCCCTGATCCGCCTCGCCCCGCTCGTCGCCGCCCTCGTCGAGCCCGGCGGCGCCTTGATTCTGTCCGGCATCCTCACCGGGGAAGAGGCGGCGGTCGCCGCCGTCTACCGCGAGCATGGGCGGATGGAGTGGCGGGAGCAGGAGGACGAGTGGGTTGCGACGACGTTTCGCGTTGCGGCCCGCGGATGAACGGGCAGGCTCGGCATGATGGAGGGGGACCGGGCACAGGCATCCCGCGGAGGTCGTGCAGCAGTTCGCGACGGG
Source organism: Vicinamibacterales bacterium (assembly GCA_965215105.1). Classification (GTDB taxonomy): domain Bacteria; phylum Acidobacteriota; class Vicinamibacteria; order Vicinamibacterales; family UBA8438; genus JAJEEA01. Next base: position 194,387 of record OZ244051.1, on the reverse strand, counting down.
CGCCTACAGATCGCCCCAGATGTAGAGCAGCACTGCGGCCGCGCACGCAACCACCGCATCGGCGCGGAACGTCAGGCGGCCGAACGTGACGATGCGGAAGCCGGCGGCGGCCGCCGCCGCCACCTCGTCGGCGCTCCAGCCGCCCTCCGGCCCGATGGCGAGCGTCGCAGAGGCGGGCCGGGTCTCGTGCGCCAGCGCTCCCAGTCCGGCCGCGCCGGCGTCGGCGGCGCCGGGCTCGGCCAGCAGCAGCCTCACCGCCGACCGGTCGCGGTCGATGAGCCAGTCCAGGGAGCACGGGGGCCTGACCTCGGGGACGAACGCCCGCCGGCACTGCTTGGCCGAGGCCACCGCGATCCGCGACCAGCGCCCCGCGTCCCGCGGTGGCGGCACCGTCCGGGCAGTGGTGAGCGGCTGCACCGCCACCGCCCCGACCATCGTGGCGTCCCGCACGACGTCGTCGAACTTGCGCCCCTTCAGGAGCGCGGGGGCCACGGTCAGCGCCACCGCGGGCTCCCGGGCGGAGGCCAACCGCTCGTACGGGCGCACCACGGCTCCGCCGCGGCCCGCCCGCTCCACGCGCGCGAGGTACTCTGCTCCCCGCCCGTCGAACACCGCGACGGTGTCGCCGGCGCTCAGCCGCAGCACTCGTGACAGGTGCGCAGCCTCGCCGTCGGGAAGCGCGACCGGGGCGTCGAGTCCGGCCAGGGCCGGCGCGAAGAACCGGGGCGGCATCGGGTCCGATTATAGGAGTCCGGGGCCGCCCTCCCCGAACCGTTCCCGGCGACCGCCGCGGGGCAGAGGCGACTGCTATACTTTCGCCCTTCATGTTGTTCTCCGACCATCTGCTCGGGAAATACAAGATCGTCTCCACCATCGGCAGCGGTGGATTCGGTACGGTGTATCTCGCCGAAGACACCTGGATCAACAAGAGGGTCGCCCTGAAGGTCCCCCACCGCCAGAACCTCAACTTCAGCGAGCTGCTCCGCGAGCCGCGCCTCCTCGCCACCCTGGACCACCCGAACATCGTCGCCGTCACCACCGCGGAGAAGCAGGACGACATCTTCTTCATCGTGATGGAGTACGTGAACGGCGACACGCTGGAAGCGGTCATCGGGGCGAGCGGCGCCCTCGACGTGGACCGCGCCGTCGACTACGCGATCCAGATCGGAAAGGCGATGGCCTACGCCCACGGCCAGGGCGTCATCCACCGCGATCTGCGGCCGTCCAACGTCCTCGTCTCGGAGTCGGGCACCCTGAAGGTGGCCGACTTCGGCACGTCGCGGTTCCTCGAGCTCGCGGCCCGGGGCACCACCGTCATCGGGAGCCCGCCGTACATGGCGCCGGAGCAGTTCCAGGGCGAGGCGGTGTTCGCGTCGGACCTCTACTCGTTCGGCGTCACCATGTACCAGATGCTGACGGGCGAGCTCCCCTACGACCCGCCCGCCCCGCAGGACCTCCACCGGCTGCGCAGCGGCGAGCTCGTGGAGCCGCCACGCCTCGTCAACGACGTCATCCCGCAGGAGCTGGACGACGCGGTGATGAAGGCGCTCGCCCCGCAGCTCGAGGACCGGTACGGGAACGCGGGCGAGCTCCTGTCCGACCTCGACGACATCCGGGCCGCGCGGCGCGCCCGGGCCGCGCGGCGCGGCCGGAGCCAGGGTGCCGCGCCCTCCGCGCGAGATCGCCGCGCGCCGGGACGAACGCCGAACCGGCCCCGGGCGACGCCTTCGGCCGACTTCTGCGGGTACTGCAACAAGCCTCTGCCCCCCCGAGCCACCCGCTGCCCGTTCTGCCGCGAACCTCTGTAGTGGTCCGCGCCGCGGAACGCGCGGACGCCGGGAGTGTCGGTTGGCCGCCGGCGGAGCCGAAGGCGGCGATGGGCGGGCCGGCATCGGAATCCCGGCTCGAGACCCCGGCGCGTCCTCCCGCGCGCCGACGGTGGGATTTGGGTTGCGCCCGGACGGAGCGGAACACTACACTGGATGAGTACAAGTATCTGATTCGGCGGTAGATGGGCGGGCCTTCGCGATGAGCTTCGGCAGCGGCAAGATCTGGATGAACGGCAAGTTCGTGGACTGGGCGGACGCCAGGATCCACATCGGCGCCCACGTCGTCCATTACGGCAGCGGCGTGTTCGAGGGCATCCGGTGCTACGAGACGCCGGCCGGCTCGGTCGTCTTCCGGCTCGACGCCCATCTTCGCCGCTTCTACGACTCCGCGAAGGTGTACCGGATGCCCCCCGAGATCGACCGGCCCGCCTTCCGCGAGGCGGTGCTCGAGACGATCCGGGTCAACGGCTACGCCGCGTGCTACATCCGTCCGCTGCTCTACCGGGGCTACAACAGCCTCGGCGTCAACCCGTTCAACTGCCCGGTCGAAGCGGCCATCCTCACCTGGGAGTGGGGAGCCTACCTGGGCGAGGACGCCCTGGAGAAGGGCGTCGACGTGCAGATCAGCTCGTGGGCGCGGCCGGCGCCGAACACGTTCCCGGCGATGGCCAAGTCCACCGCGAACTACGCCAACTCGCAGCTCATCAAGATGGAAGCGACGCTGAACGGCTACGACGAGGCGATCGCCCTCGACCCGTCGGGGCTCGTCAGCGAGGGCAGCGGCCAGAACATCTTCGTGATTCGCGACGGCGTCATCTTCACGCCGCCGATGGGCGGGTCGGTGCTCCCCGGCATCACGCGGGACGTCATCATCACGCTGGCCCGCGACCTCGGGAGGCCGGTCGTGGAGCAGCCGGTGCCGCGCGAGATGCTGTACATCGCCGACGAGGTCTTCTTCACCGGCACCGCGGCGGAGATCTCGCCGATCCGCAGCATCGACAGGATCACCATCGGCGACGGCGCCCGCGGGCCGGTCACCGCGGCCATCCAGCGCCGGTTCTTCGACGTCGTCAACGGCCGCGTCAGCGATGCCCACGACTGGCTCACCCCCGTGCGCCACGTGGCCGAGCCGGTCGCCGCCGCCAAGACCTCCTGACCGGGAGCCCGTGGTGAAACCCCGCGTTGCACGGAGACCGGCGAGGCGCCTGCCTGACAAGGCGCGACGAGGGCGCATATCGGCCATATGCAACCGAGGAGCAACGCAGTCAGGCAGGATGCATCGCCGGTCGAATGCAGCGGGGCCTTTCACCACGGGCTCCTAGCGCATGGGCCGGGAGAGCGGCTGCCATGACGTCGCCCTGCGGCTCCTCGCCCGCCGCGAGCTCACGACGTCGCAGCTTCGCGAGCGCCTGCGCCGGCGCGGGCTTCCCGCCGACGAGATCGACCGCACCCTCGACCGACTGACCCGCGCCGGCCTGCTCGACGACGCCCGGACCGCCGTCGCTTACGCCCGCCGGGCCGTCCAGGTCAAGCTCCGGGGCCGGCACCGCGCGCGCCGGGAGCTGGAGTCGCTCGGCATCGACCCGCCGGTCGCCGAGCGGGCCCTCGCGCTGGTGTTCGACGAGGTCGACGAGGCTGCGGTGCTGGAGCGCGCGATCGCCAGGCGGGTCCGGGGCCCGGTCCGCACGCGGGCCGAGCTGCGCCGGCTGCACCAGGCTCTCGTCCGACAGGGTTTCGCGCGCGACCAGGTGGCCGCCGCCCTCCTCGCGCGGGCCGGGGCCGACGCCGCACTTGTGGAAGAATAGCCGCATGACGTCCAGCGCGATTCGCCAGAGCTTCCTCGACTATTTCGCCAGCGAGGGCCACGAGATCGTCCGCAGCTCGCCGCTCGTGCCGGCCGACGACCCGACGCTGCTGTTCACCAACGCGGGCATGAACCAGTTCAAGGACCTCTTTCTCGGCCGCGAGCAGCGCCCCTACAGGCGGGCGACGACGTCGCAGAAGTGCATGCGGGTCAGCGGGAAGCACAACGATCTGGACAACGTGGGGCCGTCCCGGCGTCACCACACCTTCTTCGAGATGCTCGGGAACTTCTCGTTCGGCGACTACTTCAAGGACGACGCGATCCCGTTCGCGTGGACGCTGCTGACCGAGGTGTGGCGGCTGCCGCCGGACCGGCTGCACCCGACCATCTTCAAGGGAGAGGCGGGCATTCCGCGCGACGACGAGGCGCACGCCATCTGGAGCCGTCTCGTCCCGTCCGACCGCATCGTCGAGATGGGCCTCGAGGACAACTTCTGGGCGATGGGCGACACCGGGCCCTGCGGCCGCTGCTCCGAGGTCCACTACTACCGCGGAGACCACGTCCCCTGCGAGGAGCCCGTGTGCCGCGGCATCGACTGCAGTTGCGAGCGCTACGTCGAGATCTGGAACAACGTCTTCATGGAGTTCGACCGCGACGCGAGCGGGAACCTCGAGCCGCTGCCGGCCGCGTCCATCGACACCGGCATGGGGCTGGAGCGGATCGTCGCGATCATCCAGGACAAGACCTCGAACTACGACACCGACCTGTTCACCCCGCTGCTGCACGCCATCGGCGAGGAGACCGGCCGCGCCTACGGCCCCCTCGCGCCGGGCGGCGCGCCGGGCCCCGACGACGTCTCGATGCGCGTCGTCGCCGATCACCTGCGGGCGATGACCTTCCTCATCGGCGACGGCGTCATGCCCTCCAACGAGTGGCGCGGCTACGTGCTGCGCAAGATCATGCGGCGCGCGATGCGGCACGGGAAGAAGCTGGGCATGACCCGCCCCTTCCTGCATCGCCTCGTGGACGTCGTCGCCCGCGAGATGGGCGACGCGTACCCCGAGCTCCGCACCGGCCGGGAGACGATCACGGGCGTGGTGAGGACCGAGGAGGACCGGTTCGACGCGGTCCTGACCGACGGGCTCCCCCGCCTCGAGGCGGCGCTGGCGAGGGCTGACGGAGGCGGGTTGGCCGGGCAGGACATCTTCCGGCTCTACGACACCTACGGGCTGCCGCTGGACTTCATCGAGGACCTGGCCGCCGAGCGGGGCGTGACCGTGGACCGCGGCGGCTTCGAGCGGTGCCTGGAGGCCCAGCGCACGCAGTCGCGGGCGGGCACGCGGTTCTCGGCCGACGCCAGGTCGAGCGAGTTCACGTTCACGGCCGGCAGTCCCGGCGGTTCGGCCGTACCCCCCGACGGCACGGACTCGTCACACGTCGGCTCCAACCCCGGCGCGTCGGTTGCCCACGCCTCCGACCGGTTCGAGGGGTACACGGCCACCCGGATCGATGACGCGGAGATCCTGGGACTGTTCGACGACGAGCGCACCGAGGTCTCCACCATCGCCCCCGGCGCGTCGGGCTACGTGGTTCTCGACAGGACGCCGTTCTACCTCGAGGCGGGCGGACAGGTCTCGGACACCGGACGCCTGACGGCGGCGGGAGAAGCCGTCGTCGCCGAGGTCGACGGCCTCGAGCGGATCGCCCCCGGCGGCCCGCGCGCGCACCACGTGCAGGTCGGGCCGGGAGGCCTGCGGATCGGCGAACGGGTGACCGCCGCGGTCGACGGGGAGCGCCGGGACGCCATCCGGCGGAACCACACCGCCACCCACCTGCTCCACGCCGCGCTCCGCGAGCACCTCGGCGCGCACGTCAAGCAGGCCGGCTCGCTCGTCGCGCCGGACCGGCTCCGGTTCGACTTCGCCCACGGCGGACCGGTCGACCCCGAGACGCTGGACGCGATCGAACGGACGGTCAACGCCGGGATCTGTGCGAACCACGCGGTGCAAACGGAGATCAAGGCGACGCAGGAGGCGATCGAGGACGGCGCCATGGCGCTCTTCGGCGAGAAGTACGGCGACTCGGTGCGGGTCGTCTCGGTGCCCGGCGTCAGCATGGAGCTGTGCGGGGGCACCCACTGCCGGGCGACCGGCGACATCGGGCTGTTCGCGGTGACCCAGGAGACGGGCGTCGCGGCCGGCGTGCGCCGTATCGAGGCGGTGACCGGCGAAGGCGCCGTCGCCCACGTCCAGAGCCAGCGCAGGGCCGGCGCCGCGATCCTCGCGGCGCTGGGAGTCTCCGACGACCGAGCCGTGGACGCCGTCAAGCGGCTGCAGGTCGAGACCCGGCGGCTCGCCCGCGAGCTCGACCAGTTGAAGATGAAGGCGGCCCTCGGTGGATCGGGAGAATCACCGGGGAACGATTCGGTGTCCATCGGTGATGCCCGGTTCATCGCGAGGCGGGTCGGCGGGCTCGAGAAGGGAGCGCTCCGCGGCCTCGCCGACACGCTTCGCGACCGCCTGGGGCGCGGTGTCGTGCTGCTCGTCTCCGACCAGGACGGCAAGGTGGGCCTGACCGTCTCCGTGAGCAAGGATCTCACGGATCGGGTGCATGCCGGGAAGCTGGTCAAGGCGATTGCCCCCATCGTCGGCGGGGGCGGAGGCGGCCGCCCCGACTTCGCGGAGGCGGGCGGCCGCGAGCCGGCCCGCATCGACGCGCTCCTGGCCGAGAGCCGGCGCGTCGTGGGCCGGATGCTCGGCGAGGAGTCCGCCACGCAGGAGGCATGACCTCACCCGCACGCGCTCGCCCCGGCGGGGAACCGGAAGGCGGGGACGCCCCCGCGAAACCGATCCGGCTGGACGTCTGGCTGGACGTCGCGTGCCTGTTCAAGACGCGTTCCGAGGCGCAGCGCGCCTGCCGCGGGGGGAAGGTCGACGTCAACGACCAGCGGGCGAAACCGCACCGGACCGTCCAGGCCGGCGACCGGCTCGCAATCACCCGGACACAGGGCCGGAAGCAGCTCGTCGTGGTGCGGTCGCTGGCCGGGCACCATCTCCCCAAGGCGGAGGCGAGGACCCTGTACGAGGACGTCACCCCGCCGCTCACCGAGGCCGAGCGGGAGATGCGCCGCCTGGGTCACGACCCCGGTCGGCCGTCGCGGCCGCCGGGCGCGAAGGCCCCGGACGCGCGCGAGCGCCGCGCCCTGCGGCGCCTGAAGGAGCATTAGGGTTGGTTGGGCGCCCGGCGGAGCCAGAGGCGACGATGGGCGGGCTGGCGGGCAGGGTGCTATACTATCAGGTCCTTGGGGGTTCTCGAGGAACGGAAAGGACAACGCACGACTTGGCCAACCACAAGCACACGCTGAAGGCGCACAAGCAGAACCTCGTGCGTCGAGCCCGCAACCGCGCGTTTCGAACCCGGCTCCGGGGGGCTCTCAAGTCCCTGCGGGCGTCCATCGATCAGGGCGACGTTGCAGGAGCCCGCTCGGCATTCAGCGGCACGATGTCGCTGATCGACCGGATGTCCGCCAAGGGCGTCATCCACGACAACACCGCCGCCCGCTACAAGTCCCGGCTCGCCCGGCGCCTCGCCGCGGCCGCGGAATAGGGGCGGCTCGACCGAGCCGGGTCGCGCCCGCCGCCCGGCGGCGCGGATCCCGACCGCGGAGCCCCGCACCGGCGCCTCGAGGCAGGTCGCCCCGCGCCCTCCGGTCACGCGTCGCAGAGCTCCGCGACAAGCCGCTCCAGCAGCACCCGGTGATCGCCGGCCGAGCTCTTGAGGTCGAGATCCGTGCGGTAGAGCGACTCGACCGCGGCCGCCACGCGATGGTTCGGCATCCTGGTCCTCACGACCCAGGCCAGTTGTCCCAGGACCATGTAGGGGGCCGCGCCCGACTCCACGACGAGGGCGAGCTCCTTCAGCGCGGCCGCACCCTGTCCGCGCTCGATGGCCCTCGCCACCGCCCAGTCGTCGTGGGCCGCCGCCGGCCCCGCCACCAGTCTGGCGTCGTCGAGGCCGACCGTCGGCGCGTCACCGACGAACAGCAGCAGCCGGTCGACATCGCCGCGCAGGCGGGGCAGGTCGGGTCCGGCCCGCGCGGCCACCAGGCGCGCCGCCGCCGCCTCGATCGCGCGGCCCGCCGCCGACACGCGCCGCCGAACCCAGCGCTCCGCATCCGCCACCGACGCCAGCTCGTCGCCCAGCACCTGCGTGGCGGCGCCCAGCAGGCGCGTGGTCGTGCGGCGGCGCCGGTCGAGGCCGGACGCCACCAGCACCAGGCACGCGTGCGGGTAGGGACTGGCGAGGTACTCCTCGAACGCCGCGAGGTCCGCGACGGCCGCCCCGCTCTCCCGCTTCGGGGCCAGGCAGCGCTCGGCGCGGCGGACGATGACGATCCGTCGCGGCGCCATCATCGGCAGCATCGCGGCCGCCTCGACGACCTGGCGCAGCGTGGACTCGGCGCCGTCGAGGCGCTCGACGTTGAACGCCCGCAGGCCCTCGTCGACGGCCTGCTCGAACGCGTCGGCCACCTCGGCCTTCTGCAGATCGTCGTCGCCCAGCACCAGGTACACGGGTGCAAGGTCGCCGGCGGCGATCTGCTTCAACGCCTCGTCGGGCGTGATGGCGGACATGGCGGTGGAGGGCACGCGCTCATCGAGGCCGGCGCCGGCGGGCGGGCGGCCGCCGAGCCCGTCAGAACGCCTCGAGGATCGAGCTGACGACGGTGCTCGCGAAGTCGCGGGCCACCCGTTGCACGGCGTTCGACTGCTGGCCGAAGAAGAGGTTCGCGTCGATCGGCCCGCCGCGCCCCGAGGCCACGTCGTACTCGTCGCTGAACGAGAGCGACGAGTTCTCCCACAGCACCTCGTCGGTCGTCAGATCGCGGAACTCGATATCCGCCTGAACCGTGAATACGTACCGCGACGCCTGCTGCTGGGCGGTGAACGAGGCGGGGGCGATGGTGACCCGGCTGATGGTGCCGGTGAGCAGGGCGTCCACCCCGGTCTCGGCCGCGACGACCCGGTAGCGGCCGCGCCCGATGAACTCGGTACGCACCTGCTGGGTCAGCGACTGCTCGATCTCGAAGACCGTCGTGTTGTTCTGGAACAACGGCACCCCGATGGTCTGGATGTAGTCGGGAAGGAACGTCCCCTGCCCCGCCAGGGCGTAGCCGCAACCGCTGCCGAGCGCGGACGCGCCCAGCAGCCCCAGACATCTCACGAACACCCTTCGCGTCATGGCGCGACCTCCCCCTCCGGCCTCCTCGGCGGGCTCGTCACCGGGCGACCACGTTCACGAGCTTGCCGCGCACCACCACCACCCGGGCGATCTCCCGCCCCGCGACATGCGCCCGAACCGCGGACTCGGCCAGCGCCGCCGCCCGCAGCTCCTCGTCGCCGACGCCGGCCGGCACCGTCAGGCGGGCGCGCAGCTTCCCGTTGACCTGCACCGGCACGACGATCTCGTCGGCCTTCGCCACCGCCGCGTCGAACTCGGGCCACCCGGCGGCCCGCAGGCCCCCGGCGTGCCCGAGCCGCTCCCACAGCTCCTCGCAGAGGTGCGGGGTGAACGGAGACAGCATGAGGACCAGGGCTTCGATGGCCTCCCGGAGCACGGCGCCAGTTCCGGCCGGCAGCGCCTCGGCCCGGGCCCCGGCGTCGGGCGCCTGCCCCGGCCTGATCCCCCGCTGCTCGCAGAACGCGTACAGCTCGTTCACCAGCTCCATCAGGGCGGACACCGCAGTGTTCAGGTGCGCGCGGGGATCCAGGTCCCCCGAGACCCGCCGGATCGTGTCGTGGGTCTTGCGCCGCAGGGCGCGGTGAGCCGGGTCGAGCGTCCGTCCCCCTGGCCCGGCCGGAGAAGCGTCCGCCAGCCCGGGGGCGGCCCGGGTCACGAGGCGCCACACCCGGGTCAGGAAGCGAAAGCTCCCCTCCAGACCGGAGTCGGTCCACTCGATCTCCTTCTCGGGCGGCGCGACGAACATCTCGTAGAGGCGGAGGGCGTCGGCCCCGTACCGGGCGATCATCTCGTCGGGGTCGACGACGTTGCCCTTCGACTTCGACATCACCGCGCCGTCGCGCAGCACCATCCCCTGGGTCAGGAGCCGCGTGAACGGCTCGTCGTGGTCGACCATCCCGAGGTCCTTGAACACCCGGCAGAAGAACCGCGAGTAGATCAGGTGCAGGATGGCGTGCTCGACCCCGCCGATGTAGAAGTCGACCGGCCCCCAGTAACGGACCGTCGCGGGGTCGAAGGCCCGCTCGTCGTTGGCCGGATCGCAGAAGCGGTAGAAGTACCACGAAGAGTCCACGAACGTGTCCATCGTGTCGGTCTCGCGGCGCGCCGGCCGCCCGCACGACGGACAGGTGGTGTCGACGAACTCGGGAATCTGGGCGAGGGGCGAGTCTCCCCGCCCGCTGAACTCGGCCACCTTCGGCAGCTCGACCGGGAGGTCCGCATCGGGCACCGGCTGCAGGCCGCAGGCCCGGCAGTGGATGATCGGAATCGGCGTGCCCCAGTACCGCTGCCGCGAGATGCCCCAGTCCTTGAGCCGGAACTGCACGGCGGCGCGCCCGAACCCCCGCTGCTCGGCCGCCCCCGCCATCTCGGCCGGGGCGTCGGCGGTGGAACGCCCCGTGAACTCGCCGGAGCCGGCCAGCACCCCCGGCCCCGCGTAGGCGGCGTCCAGCGTCGTCCCTTCGAGGGGCGCCTCCGCGCCGGCGTCCTCGGGCTGGATGACGACCTCGACCGGGAGGCCGTACTTGCGCGCGAACTCGAAGTCGCGCTGGTCGTGGGCGGGGACCGCCATCACCGCGCCCGTGCCGTACTCGGCGAGCACGAAGTTGGCGATCCAGATGGGCACCGGCCGGCCCGTGAACGGGTTGATGCAGCGGCGCCCGGTGTCGAAGCCCTCCTTCTCGATGGCCCCGGTCAGGCGGTCGGTGCGGTCGAGCGCCCGGAACTCCTGCACCTGCTTCTGCAGCGCGGCCGGGTCGGGCGCCTCGTCGACGAAGCGGGACACCAGGGGATGCTCGGGCGCCAGGAGGACGAAGGTCGCGCCGAAGATGGTGTCGATGCGGGTCGTGAAGACCTCGATCTCGGCCGCCGCGTCCCCGCCGGCCGGCGCCTGGGCCGCCGCCGGCTCGACCGCGAACCGGACGCGCGCCCCCTCCGAGCGCCCGATCCAGTTGCGCTGCATCGTCAGCACCTTCGCGGGCCACTCGTCGAGCCGCTCGATGCCGTCGAGGAGGCCGTCGGCATGCTCGGTGATGCGCAGGAACCACTGGTCGAGGTCGCGCGGCTCGACCGCATACCCGCAGCGCCAGCACCCTCCGTCGACCACCTGCTCGTTGGCGAGCACCGTCGCGCAGTCGGGGCACCAGTTCACCGTCGACCGGCGCCGGTACGCGAGGCCGCGCTCGAACATCCGCAGGAACAGCCACTGGTTCCACCGGTAGTAGGCGGCCTCGCACGTCGCGAGCTCGCGCTCCCAGGCATAGCTGATGCCCAGCCTCTGGAGCTGCCCCTTCATGTGGGCGATGTTGTCGAGGGTCCAGGTCTCGGGGTGCGACCGGTTCTTGATGGCGGCGTTCTCGGCCGGCAGGCCGAAGGCGTCCCAGCCGAACGGGTGCAGGACGTTGAAGCCCCGCATGCGCTTCATGCGGGCGATGACGTCCCCGATCATGTAGTTGCGGACGTGTCCGACGTGGGCGTGCCCCGACGGATAGGCGAACATGACGAGGCAGTAGTACTTGGGGCGCCCCGGATCCTCGGTCACCTCGAAGGCGCGCTCGTCGGCCCAGCGCCGCTGCCACTTCTTCTCGATGGCCTGCGGATCGTAGTCGGACACGGTTTGCAGCTTGGTTGGATGCGAGTCGGACCCCGCGGAACGGGTGGTCGACACGATTATAGCAAGCCGGCTACGACGCACGGCCCCGGCTAACGGAGCTCTGCCCAGTACGGGGCGAGGGCCCGCCGCACCGCCGGAATCACCCCGTCGACCCGGCTCGTGTCCCCGGCGACGGCGTCCGCCGGCGCCGGCGGTGGGGCCGCCAGGCGCGCCAGCGTGGAGTCGAGGCAGGCTTCCAGCGCCGTCAGGTCGTATCCGCCCTCGGTCACCACCGCCAGCCGGCCGCCGCAACAGCCCGCGGCGAGACGGTGGACGTGGTCGGTCATGGCGTCGTAGCCCGCGGTCGACACCTGCATGCCCCCCAGGGGGTCCCGCGCGTGGGCGTCGAAGCCGGCGGACAGCAGGACGAGGTCGGGATCGAACCCGGCGACCACGGGCGCGACGAGCTCGCGCATCGCCCGGTCGTAGTCGGCGTCCCCGCAGCCGGCCTCGAGCGGCACGTTCAGCGTGAAGCCGAGCCCGTCGCCCCGTCCGACGTCGCCGGCCGCCCCCGTCCCCGGATAGAAGGGGTACTGGTGGAGCGAGACGTACAGCACCGCGGGGTCCTCGTAGAACATCCACTGGGTGCCGTTCCCGTGGTGCACGTCGTAGTCGATGACCGCCACCCGGTCGAGGCCCGCGGCGCGCGCGGCGGCCGCCGCCACCGCGACGCTGTTGAACAGGCAGAAGCCCATGGCGCGGTCCGTCTCGGCGTGGTGGCCCGGGGGCCGGACCAGGGCCATGGCGGGTGCACCGTCGGCGAGGGTGGACTCGACGGCGGCGACGACGGCCCCGGCCGCCAGCAGCGCCACCTCGTACGAGGTGTCCGACGTGTAGGTGTCGGGGTCGAGGCGCAGGCGCCGCCCGGCCGTGTCCGCGATGCGGTCGACGTAGGCGGGCCGGTGCACGCGGGCCAGCTCGTCGCGCGTGGCCGCCCGCGGCGGGGTCAACAGGCCCCCCGCCTCGACCCACCGCGCGGCCACCGCCGCCATGACCTCGCCGCGGGCCGGCCGCTCGGGGTGGCCGCTCGGCGGCTGATGCTCGATGAACCGGTCGCTGCCGATGAGAACCATGGGACCCCTCTCCGTGACTCCGGCGCCGCGGGGAAGGCGCCGCGGACAGCCGGGACGACGCCCGCGTGCATGGTACGACAGCGGTCGGGCGCGGCGCAAAAGACCCGCGAACCTTTTTGGTTGAGTGCTCGTCTCATCCAATATATGCCTGTTAAACACTAAGGTTACTTGACTCTGTTAAGTTTACCTGCTAGCATGTTGAATCAGGCAACGACGGAAACCGGATGAACGCCGACAGGATTCGCACCGGATCTCAGTCACCACCCAAGGAGGAAACCACGATGTTGAGCATGACGCGCTGGAACCCGTTCGAGGAGCTCGGCAGCCTGCACCGGGAGATGGACCGTGTGTTCGGCCGCTACATCGGCGACGAGCCGGCGGCGGGGCCGGCGTGGACCCCGGCCACCGAGGTCCGCACCGGCGACGACGGCTGGAAGCTGCGGATCGCCCTGCCCGGGATCGACCCCGGCCAGGTCCACGTCGACCTGCACGGCGGCAGCCTGACCATCTCGGGGGAGCGGACGCGCACCGAGGAGAACGCCAACGGCTACGCCTCGGAGATCCGCTACGGCCGCTTCGAGCGCGCGTTCACCTTGCCGGCCAAGGTCGACGCCGAGAAGGTCAGCGCCCACTACGAGAACGGCATGCTCGAGCTGACCCTGCCGCTGGCCGAGACCGCCAAGCCGCGGCGGATCGCGGTCGGCACGACCGCGCCGGTCGACGCGGTGACGGCCGAGAGCGTCGCCTCGTAAGCGGCCACGGCCGCGCCACGTCAAGCCGCCCGGGGGCAGGACCAGCCCCGGGCGGCCGTCCGTGCGTACAGACGCGCGTCACGAAGCGTGACCGGCGGTAGAATGGGGCCATGCTTCGACACCTTCTCTTCGCGTACCAGTTCAACCTCGACCGCGGCCGGGTGATGGTGAAGGACCTCTCGGACGAGCAGATGGTCTGGCAGCCGCACGGGGTCGTCAATCACCCCGCGTGGATCCTCGGTCACCTCGCGCTCTCGTCCGACGGCCTCGCGCGGCGGTACGGGCTCGAGTCGACGCTGCCGGCCGGGTGGAAGGACACGTTCGGAGCGGGGGGAATCCCGAGCGGCGCCGCCGCCGACTTCCCGGGCCGGGACCGGATTCTCGACGAGCTGGCCGCGCAGCACGCGCGGGTGGCCGAGGTCGTCGCCGCGGCCGACCCGGCCGTCTTCGAGGCCCCGTTCCCCGACGAACGGCGCCGGCAGACCTTCCCCACCCTCGGCGACTACACCGCGTTCGTCATGACCACGCACGAGGGCAGCCACATCGGCCAGATCGCGGCGTGGCGCCGCGCCATGGGCCTCGGGTCGGCCACCGGCATCTGAGTCCCGCGCTCGGCGAGTCGGGTGTTCATCGAGAACGCGTTGGAGATGCTCGCGCGGGACGACTCCGACCGCGCCGAAACCCTGGCCCGGCAGGACGGCCGGTCACGTCACCAGGACGCGACCGGCCGGTTCAAAGGTCGATCCGCTTGCCGGACACGACGGATCGGCCCGAGGACCGGCCGCCCCCCAACAGCCCTCGGCGCCCCCGCGCCAGCCCGCGGCCGCGCGACCCGGCGCGCCGATCCGGCTTCTACGGCTCCAGGCTGGCCGTATACGCCACGATGTCCACGATGTCCTCCAGGGTGAGGTCGGCCACCGCGGCGTCCATCAGGTCGGACCACGCGCCGTCGCGCACGCCGGTCTTCAGGTCCCAGAGCTGCCGAGCCATGTACGTCGGCGAGCGCCCGGCGAGGGCCGGCACCGGGCCCAGGCCGCGCAGGTCGGGGCCGTGGCAGACCGTGCACGCCACCGAGTTGTCGCCGCCGGTGAGCACGATGCGGCGGCCGCGCCCCACCGCGCCCGACGGCACGTAGGCGATGAAGCCCGACGAGTCGTCGCGCAGCTTGGTCAGCTTCAGGTCCACCGGCGTCTCGACGATGCGCGTGCCGATCGGCTCGACGGCGCCGCCCTCGACCACCTCGTGAATCCACCCCGCGAACTGCGTCTCCGGCACCGCGTCGGTCTCCACCACGCGGACCCACGGCTTGAAATCCATCGACGAGAAGTACTCGGCCGCGATGCGCGCCTCCTCGTCGGTGGCGGCCAGGCCGATGCGCTCCATGAACGCGGGCGGCCCCATGCGCGGCTCGCCGGGCCGGCGCCGGCCGTTCCGCCAGTCGGTCATCTGCTGCACGAGGTACTCGTAGGGCTGGCCGGCGAGGCCCGCGTTCTCGGGCTTGCCCTGGCCGTTCGGCAGGTGACAGTAGCCGCACGCGACGACGCCCTCGCCGCCGCCGCGGGCCACGACCTCGGGCATCGGCGGATGGCCGTCGGGGTGCCAGTCGGGCGGGCCGTTGTCGATGGCGATGGCCGAGCGCGGCATCGACACGCTGGAACCGGGCACCGTGACCACCTCGTCGGGGTCCGGCGCCTCGGCAACCACGTCCGGGTCGTTGAGCACGTAGGCCCACGGCAGGACCGCGGCGCCCCCCTCGGTCTCCTGCGCGTGCGGCTCCACGCCGGCTGCCAGCCCGGCCGCAGACAGCACCGCCACCCAGGCGCACATCCGTCGCATGGCGTCCTCCTCGTGGCCGCACCCCCGCGGCGCGGCGATTCGTCTTCCTGCAGTCCGCTCATCATACACGCTGCGCGCGACTCGCTTCGCCCGGGCACCCGCGCGGCGGCGCCGCGGCTCGACTTCCGGGCGGCGTCATCCCGGACATCACGCACTACGACATCTACCGCGAGGCGTTCGACGAGTCGGCCGAGATGGCGCGCGAGTGGTTCAACGGTTGCCTGAAGGACTGAGACGCGGCCGCCGACAAGACCGCGGCGCTAGCTAGGAATCGCACGACGGCCCCGCTTCGGATTCCACCGTTTCTTCCTGGATTCAGGTGTGAAATCTTGCACTCTCGGCCAGGAAGTGCTAGGCTCCCCCGCCCAATCGACAGGTGCCATGCTGCCCATGACCGCCGGGTTGCTTCCCGGAACGCTCGACCTTCTGATCCTCAAGGCGATCTCCCTGGAGCGCCTGCACGGCTACGGGGTGCTGCTGCGCATCCGGCAGATCTCCAGAGAAGCCCTCGACGTGCCGGAGGGCTCGCTCTACCCGGCCCTCAACCGGCTCGAGCACCGCGACCTCATCGAATCGGAATGGGGCGAGAGCCGGAACGGACGCCGCGCCAAGTACTACCACTTGACCCGCACCGGGCGGCGGCAGCTCAACCAGGAGGTGGCGGGCTGGGAACGACTCGCCGAAGCCATGGCGGCCGCCATCGGCGCCACGCCCGGCGAGGCGTGAGGGGCCGTGCCTCCCCGCGACCTCGCGGTGCATCGCCGCTCTCATCGCGCGCACCTCCAGGGTACGCGACCGTCAGCGGCGGGCTTCCTAGCCCAAGTTTACCAAGTTGACCGGCTATTTGGCCGATTTCGGCTGCTTTTCGGGATTCCCATATCTGTAAGTTGTTGATTCTAAAGGATCGAGCCTTGACGGCGCGCGATGTAGTGCCATAATTTTCAGAAAGGATTGACTCCGGCAAGGGCGCCCGCTATCCTCGGCAGCGTGTTCATTCGACGCACACAAACCCGGCGGACCCAGGACGGAAAGCCCTACTTCTCCCATCGCTTGGTGCACTCCGAGCGCGTCGGAAACGCCGTCCGGCAGCGCACTCTCCTCAATCTCGGGCGCCACTTCGACATCCCCCAGGCCCAATGGCCGCAGTTGTGCGCCCGCATCGACGACATCTTGACCGGCCAAGCGCCCCTGGTCGCCGATGGCCCCCAAACCGTCGAACACGAAGCCCAGCGCATCGCCAGCCAGTTGGTCGTCCGTGGCGGGCAGGCGAGCGGCACTCCGACCGGACCGACCGACGTGCAGCCCCTTGATGTCGACTCGCTGCGCCTGGTCCGCCCGCGCAGCGTCGGCGTCGAGCAGGTCGGTCTGTGGGCGCTGGAGCAATTGGGCCTGCCGGCCCTGCTCGCCGACCTCGGCGTCAACCGCGCCCTGCGCGCGGCGGCGGCCGGCGTCATCGTCGGGCGTCTCGCCCAGCCCGCCTCGGAGCGGGCGACGCACCGCTGGCTGCAAGAACGCAGCGGCCTCGGAGAGTTGCTCGGCGTCGACTTCGAGACCGTCGGCGCGATGCAGCTCTACCGCGCCTCGGACGCCCTGGTGAAGCATCGCGAGGCGATCGAGGCGCATCTGTTCGACCGTGCGATGGGGCTGTTCGACCTGCAGCCGACGGTGACCCTCTACGACCTGACCAACACCTACTTCGAAGGCGAGGCGAGCGAGCAGCCACAGGCGCAGCGGGGGCACTCGAAGGAGAAGCGTAGCGACTGTCCGCTGCTGACCCTGGGCCTCATGCTCGACGCCAGCGGCTTCGTCCGCCGCTCCAAGGTCTTCGCCGGCAACGTCCG
The DNA here is from genome assembly GCA_965215105.1 of Vicinamibacterales bacterium. Lineage (GTDB taxonomy): Bacteria > Acidobacteriota > Vicinamibacteria > Vicinamibacterales > UBA8438 > JAJEEA01. The sequence continues at coordinate 177,364 of OZ244051.1, read as the reverse complement.
GGAACAGCGCACCCTGGCCGACATGCTCGAGGCGCTCGACGCACCGGCCGGCGCCCTCGTGGTCATGGACCGTGGCGTCGCCACCGAAGCCTGCATCACGTGGTTGCGCGACCACGGCTACCGCTATCTGGTCGTCAGCCGCGAACGCCACCGGCAATTCGACGCCGAGGCCGCCGTGTCGGTCCGGACCCGGTCCAACCAGACCGTGCACCTGCACAAGGTGGTCTCGAACGACCCCGACGAGGTGCGCCTGTACTGCTACTCCGAGGAGCGGGCCAACAAGGAACGGGCCATCATCGAGCGTTTCGCCACCCGCTTCGAGACCGCCCTGACCCAACTCCACGAGGGGCTGGCGCGCCCCCGCGCCCACAAGCGACTCGACCAGGTGTGGCAGCGCATCGGCCGATTGAAGACGAAGCATTCCCGCGTCGCCTTGCACTACCAGATTGCCGTCACCGCCGACGAGACCGGCAACAAGGCCGTCGCCGTCACCTGGACCCGCCGTCCCCAGGACGGCTCGATGGCCACCCATCCGGGGGTCTACTGCCTGCGCAGCAGCGAGACCGACTGGGACGAAGACGCCCTGTGGCGCACCTACACCACCCTCACCGACGTGGAGGCCGTCTTCCGCGCCCTCAAGTCCGAACTCGGCCTGCGCCCCATCTACCACCACAAGCCGCGGCGGGCTGACGGTCACCTGTTCATCACCGTCATCGCCTACCAGCTCGTGCAGGTCATCCGCACCCGACTGCGCGGGCACGGCAACCCCGCCGGTTGGACCACGTTGCGCCGCATCCTCGACGGCCAGCAGCGCGTCACCGCCACCTTCCGCCGCCCCGACGGGCGCACGCTGCATGTGCGCACGGCCACGCAAGCCGAACCCGAGCAGCGGGACATCTACGGCACCCTCGGCGTCGACCCCCACCCCGGGGGCGTTCGCAAGACGCTCATCTGACCGACCTCACCGGTTTGCGCAGGCTTGTAGTGCCACTCGAGGATTTTTGTCGGCGTAAGCCGCCTTGTTGCAGTAGTTTAGATTCGTGGCTGGTAAACTTGGGCTAGTCGTCGCGCAACGCGACCAGCGGCGCGACTTTCGTCGCGCGGCGGGCCGGAACGCAGCATGCGGCGAGAGCCACGGAGAGCAGCAGCACTGAACCGCCGATGAAGGTCACCGGATCCATCGGGCCCACCTCGAACAGCAGGTTGCGCGCGGCTCCTGCCAGAAGCGATGGCTGACGAGGGCGAGACGCCGCCGCTCCGCCGCCTCCCCGGCCGAGAAGCTCCTCCCGTGCCGCGGCTCGATGCCGAGCAGCGGAAACAGGTTGGGCGAGACCCTGGCCCCCTGGACCCGCTGAGTCTCGCCCTCGTGCGTCAGCGTCAACGCCACGCTGTCGAAGACCGCCATGTCCCGGAAGCTGCGGCTCTGGCGCCGCCACTCCTCGACGTTCCAGAACGCCGACCGGTTCTCCCTGAGGTCCTGGCTCGGGGTCTCGGTCCACAGCATGACCAGCTCGTCCGGGAACCGGTACGGCAGCGGCCGGAACAGCACCGTGTTCAGCACGCTGAACATCACCACGTTGACGCCGACGGCCAGCGCCAGCGTCCCCGCCGCGACGGCCGAGAACGCGGGGTTCCGGCGTATCGCGCGCAGTGCGCCGCGCGTGTCCTGGAGGAGCGCCTCGGCCGAAGCCCAGCCCCAGGCCTCGCGCGTCAGCTCGCGGGTCAGGGTGACGTTGCCGAAGTCGCGCCGCGCCGCCGCGCGCGCCGCCTCCGGGGACATCCCCGCCGCCATCCGCTCCTCCGTCTCGCGGGCGAGATGGAAGCGGATCTCCTCGTCGAGCTCCGATTCCTGCCGCCGCCACCGCCAGAGCGAGCGCAGCCGGGCTCGGATCTGTCCGCCACATCATTGTGTAGCCATACTACTCATCATGGCGTAGTTTGTCTACAATAAAGAGCGCGGCCGCAGCTCTTGCAGGCATTGAGAACGCCCCGCGTGGCCTCGCATGAGCACGGCGACAGCCTCGCTCCCAGCCACGAGTGTTATACTCAACCGAGAAAGGTTATACCGTGTCGAATGTGGTAGGACCGAAGGGCCAGGTGGTGATCGCCAAGGGCATCCGCGACTCCCTGGGCATCGCTCCCGGCTGGGTCTCTCTCCAGCGCCTCGTCGATGACCACGTCGAGATCCACTTCTTGCCCCCCGAGCATCGCGAGTCGCTGAAGGGAGCCCTCGCCCCCTACGTCAAGAGTCATGTTCGACCGGGAGATGAATGGCGCGACGCGCGGGAGCGCGCCTGGAACGATGCCGTCCGAGCACGGCCAGTCAGCAGGCCACGATCGAAGTGACCGCCCTGCTCGATACCTCGATGCTCGTCCGGTATCTCACCGGCGATCCGCCGGAGCTGGCCGACCTCAGCGCGCAAGTCATCGACGGAGAATCCGATCTCGTCGTCAGCGACGTCGCGCTCGTGGAGACGGCCTACGTGCTCACGTCGGTCTACGGAATCCCGCGAGAGGCCGTGGTCGACCACCTCGTCGCGCTGCTGCGCAAGGAGAACATCGATACCCTCCGGATGCCGAAGGCGGTGGTGATCGAGGCGTTGCGCCTGTGCCGCCCTTCGCACCGCGTGTCATTCGCCGACGCGCTCATCTGGGCAGCGGCACGGGCCAACCGTGCAGCAGTCTTCACGCTCGACGATCGGTTCCCGCATGAGGGAATCGACGTGCTGCGATCGCCACGAAGCCCACCGCCCTGATCGGGAATCCCCGGCAGGTGCAGGATCGTCGCGTGCAGCTCGTGGGGCGACAGCCTCTGCTGCGCGGCCTTGTCGTCGCGGCCATGGCCGCCGCCCTCCGCGTCACGCTTGACACCGCGCGACGCCCTTCCTCGCCTGCGCCCACATGCCGGGCGTCGGCGACGGGCTACTGCCTTCGCATCCACCGAAGCGCCGCTTCCAGCACGGTGTCCTCGGCCGGCGAGGTCGGTTCGATCCGGAACCGCGGCACGAACCTCTCGCGCGGTGTCCCATCGACGTGGTACAGCCGCTCTGCCGGCACGCGTACCGGAATCTCCGTGTACTCGAGCGTGCGGCCGTAGACAGCGCCGGCGAGGCCCGCCATGGCCGAGCCGAACACGGTCGCCCGCTGCATGCCGTCGAGACCGATGGCGACACCCTCGCCCATGCTCGCCGTCCACCGGCCGACGAGCACCGCGATGGGCTTGTCGTAGACGCGAGGGCCGCGCGGCGCGACGTGCTCCACCCAGATCCGCCGGATACTGTGGCGACGCTCCTCGCCGGGAAGCTCATGGCGCTGGTAGGGCCTCTCCTCCGACACGAGCCGGCCGAGGAGGCCGCGCGCTATGGTCGTGTTGCCGCCGCTCGGCGTGTCCCGGAGGTCGAGAATCAGTCCATCTGTCCCCCGGAGGTCGTCGAGCGCAGCATCCCATGCCGAGACCAGGGCGGCCTGTCCCAGGCTGTCGTGCAGACGAATGTATCCGATGCGGTCATCCAGGTACGCCACCGTCAGCGGTGATTCGGCGCGGCCCGCCAACCCCGGCCGGAACTCCACGCGCCGCAACCCCGAGCCTGTCCGCACTTCGAGGTGAACCGCGGCGTTCTGCCGTCCCGCGAGCAGAACTCGGAGCGCCCAGTCGCGAGCGGCGGGGTCCTCCCGGCCGACCGCGCCCGGCAACCGACCCTCGACCGCGTCGGCGACGGGACGGCCGTCGATCGACACGATCTCCATCCCCGGCCGCAGCCCCGTCCGCTCGCCGTCCGAGCCGGCCCGCACCTGTGTGATGAGGGCCGTTCCCCCTCGATGAGCCGCCCAGAGATCCCCACCGCTCGGGAAGAGTCGGGGCGACGAGGGCGTGTTCTCACCCAGGTGAGCGTGATGATCGTACAGGTGCTCGACGAGATCCTCGAGCAGGCCGATGAACTCGCCGCGGTCGCGGATGGTCGTCGCGCGCGGCCTCAGCAGGTTCCGCACCTGCTCCCAATCGACGGACTTCTCCTCGAAGTAGGCGTAGTTGTCGCGGATGAACGTCCAGGCCGAGTCGAAGTCATCGAGGTAGGCGGATGGAGGCGATGCGGCGGGTGGCTGTCGACCCGCAACGGCGCCGGGCATCGCGACGGCCGCGCACGCCGAGAGCACCGCCAACACGCCCACGCGTCGCACTCTCGGATTCCAGAGCAACGGCGTCACGCAAGCACTTCGGGCCATGCGGAGTGTAGGCAGCGGCCGTGTCAGTGCGCGTCGAACAGGCTCGCCACGTCCAGGGAACAGTCCGGCAGGCACACCGAGGCGACCGGCTGTCCCCTGACGAAAACGCCATGCTCCCTGTACGCGGATCCGGCCAGCACGAGCACCGTCACCGTCTCGTCCAGAGGATTGACGATCCAGTACTCGGGAATCCGCGCCTCCGCGTAATCCAGGCGCTTGTCCCGCGTGTCTCGTTCCGGGTCGTCGGGACTGACGACCTCGACCACCAGGTCGGCCCCCGTCCAGAACCGGTTCCCGCGTCGCGGATCGCGCGCGTCGAGCACGAGCAACAGGTCCGGCTCGCGGAACTTCCCGTCACGAATACGCAGCCGCAACGGGGCGAAGAGCGCCGTGCCGCCCAGCTCCAAGGCCTGAGGAAGCAGCGCCATAAGCAGGAATCGCACGATGACCTGATGCCGGTCGGTCGGCATGGGCAGGATATCGAGACGGCCGTCCGTGAACTCGAGCAGCCGCCGGCAGTGTTGCGTCCACTGCAGGTACTGCGCTTCGGTGCACGTTCCGTGCCGCGCCGGCACGTCGATGGACGCGCCCTCGTCCGGCGTGACGAGCCGAGTCTCGCCCGGATGTGTTGCTGGTCTCATGTCGTTCCGCGGATTCACCCGCCCCGCCGAACCACTTCAAGTATCGGCAGGCGTGGTTCAGGATGTCAACGCCTCCGCGGCTGGTGCTGGCAAAAAAACGGGCACGGGCACGACCCGTTTCAGGTCGTGACCGTGCCCAATTGCGTCCCGACTCGAAGCTGCGCGCCTACGCCACGATCTGCGGGATCAGCGTGCCGTGCACGTCGGTCAGCCGCATGTCCCGCCCGTTGTAGCGGTAGGTCAGCTTCGTGTGGTCCATGCCCAGCAGGTGCAGCATCGTCGCATGCAGGTCGTGCGGCGACACCCGCTGCTGCTCGGCCTTGTAGCCGAACACGTCGCTCGCGCCGATGGCCTGGCCGCCCTGGATGCCGGCCCCGGCCATCCACCCCGTCATGGTGCCGGGGTTGTGGTCGCGGCCGACGCCGCGCTGCGAGATCGGCATGCGGCCGAACTCGGCGTGCCACACGATGAGGGTCGAGTCGAGCATGCCGCGGGCCTTCAGGTCGGTCAGCAGCCCCGCGATCGGCTTGTCGGTCTCGGCCGCGTGCTGGCTGTGGTTCTCCTTCAGGTTGCTGTGGGCGTCCCAGGTGTCGGTGTTCTGGACGCCGAGGCCGCCGTGGAAGAGCTGCACGAAGCGGACGCCGCGCTCGACGAGGCGGCGCGCCATCAGGCACTGGCGCCCGAACGGCTCGGTGATCTCCTCGTCGAGGCCGTAGAGCTTCTTCGTGGCCTCTGACTCGGCCGAGGTGTCGACCGCCTCGGGGGCGCAGCCCTGCATGCGGTAGGCGAGCTCGTAGGACGAGATGCGGGCCGCGAGCTCCGAGTTGCCCGGGTTGCGGGCCATGTCCATCTCGTTGAGCCGGGACAGGGTGTCGAGACGCGCCCGCTGCTGCTCGACGCTCATGCCCTCGGGGGGCTGCAGGTCGACGATGGGGTCGCCGACGGCGCGGAACAGCGTGCCCTGGTAGGCGGCCGGCATGAAGCCGGCGCTCCAGTCGTTGGGGCCGCCGAGGGGACCGCCGCGGTAGTCGTTCATGACCACGAACGCGGGCAGGCTGGAGCTCTCCGACCCGAGGCCGTAGGTGACCCACGAGCCGACGGCGGGGAAGCCCATCCGGATCTGGCCGCTCTGCATCTCGTAGGTCGCCTGGATGTGGTCGTTCGACCGGCCGTACAGCGACCGGATGAACGCCATCTCGTCGACCTTCTTCGACAGGTGCGGGAAGATCTCGGACACGTGGAGGCCGCTCTCGCCGTGCCGGTGGAACTCGAACGGGCTCGGCATCAGCGGCCCGGGGTGCCCCTGCCGCACGACGACCGACTCGGCCATCGGCTGTCCCGCGTATTCCGTCAGCGCAGGCTTGTAGTCGAACGTGTCGACCTGGCTGACCCCGCCGCTCATGAACAGCGAGATGACCGCGGTCGCGCGGGGCTCGAAGTGCGGGGACTTCGGGGCGAACGGGTTCCCTGGGATCGGGTCGCCGCAACCGTCCGCGGGCGCCGCCGCGAGCACCCCCTCGCGGTCGAGCATGTGGGCGAGGGCGAGCCCCGCGATGCCGCCGCCCGACTGGAAGAGGAAGTTGCGGCGGTCCCAGAACGTCCGCTTCCGGCCATGGTGATGATGGTAATCGTGCATCGTTGCTCCCTCTATCTCAGGTACAGGAACTCGTTCAGGTTGAGCATCACGTGGGTCAGGTCGACGAGCGACTGCGACGACACGAGGCCGCGGGCGACCTCGGCCTCCTCGGGCGCCGGCGGCCGGGTCAGGGCGATGCGGTAGGCGAGGTCGACCTGCCGGTCGACGTCGCCGGGCGCGGCCCGCTCGAGCCGCTCCGCGAACAGCCGGGCCTGGTTCAGGACGAACTCGTTGTTCATCAGGGTCAGGGCCTGCGTGGCCACCGTCGACACGTTGCGGGCCGCCGCGGTCTGGTTCTGGTCGGGCAGGTCGAACGTCTCGAAGAACGGGAAGCTCAGCGACCGGCGCCGGAACACGTAGACGCTGCGCCGCCAGACGTCGGGACCGTCCTCCTGGTTGTCCCAGTAGCCGTTCCTCGCCGCCAGCAGAAGCTCCTGCGGCACGTGGGGGAAGACCGGCTGACCGCCCACCGTGAGGTCGATGGCGCCGCTCACGGTCATGATGGCGTCGCGCAGGGCCTCGGCCTCGAGCCGCTGCGGCCGGTACTGCCAGAGCAGCCGGTTGTCGGGGTCGGCGGCGCGGCTGTCCGCGTCCTCGTGGGCCGACGTCATCCGGTAGGCCTCGGAGGTCATCAGCAGCCGATGCATCTCCTTGACGCTCCAGCCGCGGTCCATGAATTCGACGGCGAGCCAGTCGAGCAGCGCAGGATGGGTGGGCGCGTCCCCCATCCGGCCGAGGTTGTCGAGGGTGCGCACGATGCCGCGGCCGAAGTGGTGGTGCCAGATGCGGTTGGCCATGACCCGCGCGGTCAGGGGGTTGTCGCGCGACGCGATCCACTCGGCGAGGGCGAGCCGGCGGCCCGACGTGCGCCCGTCCGGCCGGGGCAGCACCGTCGGCGGATCGCCGTAGGTGGCCACGGTCAGGAACCCGGGCGACATCGGCGACCCCGGGCTGAACGGGTCGCCGCGGATCAGGAAGTAGTTGGGCGGCGCCTCGTAGGGCGGTCCCCCCTCCTCGTGGAGGAACGACCCCGGCTCGGCGGGCAGGATGCGGCACTCGGGGCACCCGATGACGTTGTCGCCCGGGCCGTCCGGCGCGTAGCGGTAGTCGCCGTCGGTGACGATCTCCGCCATCGGCGGCTCCGCCGGGCGCTGGGCCTCCAGGGTCTCCACCGCCGCGGTCAGCTCGCGCCAACGGTCGCCCTCCGCCTCGGACAGGGCCTCGACGACCTGACGCCGCGGCGGGTTGATCGACAGCACCTGGGCGGCCAGAAGCTGCTCGCCCGCCGTCCGCTCGGCCTCCGGCTTGAACGCCGCCTGCTGCACGTTCTCGGGGAAGCGCTCCTCGATGAGCTCGATGCGCAGGCGCTCGCGGTGCGGGGCCTCGATCTCGGCGATCTCGTCCCGCAGCGGCTGCTGGGCCGCGTCGATGGCCGCGTTCTTCTCGCGGTACTCGCGCACGCCGGCCCGGTCGAGCAGCGGGTAGTCGATCTCGACGTAGCCGAAGATCGACGCCTGCATGCTGTAGTAGTCCTTCTGCAGGATCGGGTCGAACTTGTGGTCGTGGCACCGGGCGCAGTGCACGGTCATGCCGAGGACGCCGCGGCCGAGGGTCCCCAGCACGTCGTCGAGGTAGTCGTGCCGCCGCTCGGGGTTGTCCTTCTCGCGGAAGTTGACCCGCGGCCCCGCCCGCAGGAACCCGGTGGCGATGAGGGTCTCGTCGGTGACGTGGTCGAGCTCGTCGCCCGCGATCTGCTCCCGCAGGAACTGGTTGTAGGGCTTGTCGTCGTTGAAGGCGTCGATGATGTAGTCGCGGTACCGCCACGCATTGTCGCGACGGTAGTCCTGCTCGAACCCCGTCGAGTCGGCGTAGCGGGCGACGTCCATCCAGTGCCGGCCCCAGCGCTCGCCGTAGTGCGGCGAGTCGAGCAGCCGCTCGATCAGCCGCTCCCAGGCGCCGCGCCCGGTGTCGGCGAGGAACTCGTCGACCTGCTCGGGGGTCGGGGGCAGCCCGGTGAGGTCCAGGTAGGCCCGCCGCACCAGGGTCAGGTCGTCGGCCCGCGGCCCCGCCGTCACTCCCGCCTCCTGGCGGGCGGCGTCGAGGAAGCGGTCGACGGGGTGCTCGTAGTCCGCCGAGGCGGGCACGGTCGCCTTCTTCGGCAGCTTGAACGCCCAGTAGTCGCGCGCCCCGTCGGGCAGCAGGGTGTTCTCGAGCGCGGCCAGGGCGGCGTCGGCGCTCGTGGCGCCGCCCTCGTCCCAGTGGGCGCCGTCGTCGATCCAGGTGCGGATGGCCATGAGCTCGGCGTCGCTGAGCGGATCGCCGGCCATGGGCATCGGCGGGTCGTCGAGGCCGGCCAGCATCCGGTAGAGGCGGCTCTCGTCGGCGCGCCCCGGCACCAGGGCCGGCCCGCGGGCGCCGCCCTCGACCGCGGCCTCCCGCGTCCGCAGATCCAGGTCCGAGAGCTGCGACGCCTCGCCGTGGCAGTTCCAGCAGCTTCGCTCGAAGATCGGCCGGATGTGGTCGGTGAAGGTGATCCCGGCCCCCGTCTGCGCCCGCGCAACGGAGGCGGCCGCACCCACCAGGAACACGCCGACCAGCCCGAGCAACGTGGTCGTTCGCCGCATCGACATTCCTCCAACCTGTACGTCAAGACCCCGAAACACCGCTACAGCATAGCATTCTCCGCAAGCCCTGCCGACATCGAGAAGGCGGCCGCCGAGGCAACCGCCATCTGCGAATCCTCCGTCCTCCGGCGCGAATCCCGGAATCACTCCTCGACCAGATCGAGAACTTCCAGCAGCGCCTGCCCCGCTTCGGCCATCGCGCCCGGACCCAGGCGCGCCAGCGGACCCCGAACCAACCGGCGATTGTCTATGGCCCGGAGCTGATCGATCAGCGCGTCCGAGTCCCGGCGAAGCTGTCCCGTGGCCCGAATCCGAATGCGGAGCGGCTCGGCGTCATCCACGAGACGCGTGGTGAGCGGGGCGATGAGGGTCGACGGGTGTCCGGCGTCAAGCAGCGCCTGGGCCTGGACGATCAGGACGGGCCGGGTCTTCCCGGGCTCGGTCCCCTGACGCGGATTCAGATCCGCCAGCCAGACCTCCCCGCGATCAGGCATCGACGTCCCGTTCGATGGCGTCGAACTCGGCATTGATGCGCATGCTGTCCTGTCGGACTCGACGCGAGGCGGCGGCGAGCCGGTCCGCCCGCAAGCGGGCGCGCGTGTCCCGGTTCATGCGCTCCAGTGCGCGGCGGATGTACTCGGCACGCGACAGTTGCAGGGCCGCGGCGCACTGGCCGGACGCCTCGAGCAACTGTCCCGGGAGCTTCAATGAAATGGCAGGCATGAGTACTCATATCGAGTTTCACATCTGAATATCATACCAGATGCCAACCGGGTCGTCACTCCCGCCACACTCCCGCCACTCCCGCCATGTCGGGTTGACGAACGCGCCGTTGCCAGCGACGTCCCACACCGCGACCCGCGCCCACGCCCAACCGGGGGCGTCGGCGGCGAGCGCGAACCCGCCGGCGCCGAAGGACCGCGCCCCCTTCTGGATGAGAACACTGACACAGGCCGTGGTAAGCTCCGCACATGAAGACGGGATTCCGCAGCCGGTTGCCTCTCCTCGCCCTCCTCGCCTCGCTGCCGGCCGCGATCCCGGCATGCGCGCAGGAGGATGTCGATCCGGCCGAGCCGTCAGTCGACATCACGCGCGCCGGCCTCACTCCCGAGCAGTTGGAGGAGGAGGCGCGAAAACAGGAGCTCATCGACGAGTACTCGCGGATGCGCGCCACGGAGGAGGATCGGCGGCGAGCCGAGCAGGGAGATGCCGACGCGCAGGCTCTCCTCGCGGTGGTGTACTACAATGGGCGCGGCGTGGAGTTGAACTACGAGGAAGCACTGCGTTGGGCCAGGCTCGCTGCCGAACAGGGAAACGCCCGCGGGCAGAGCATGCTCGCGGCGGCGTACTTCCAGGGACGCGGCGTGGAGCTGGACTACGACGAGGCGGCTCGCTGGGCTCGACTCGCCGCCGAGCAGGACGAATCCGGTGCTCAGACCATCCTCGGGACGTTGCATATGCACGGAAACGGCGTGCCGCAAGACTACGTCGCCGCCTACGCGTGGATGGCCATCGCCGCGTCCGACCCCGGTACCGCCGGCGGAAGCAGAGTGCTCGACAGTCTCGCCACACGATTCATGACGCCCGAGCAGCTCGCGGAAGCGGAGGCGCGAGTGCGCGACTGGATACGCGACCGGAGAAAATGATTGCTCGGGCATGGTGCCCGGGCTTTCGGGGAGAACAGAACACGTTGAAACGATTCCTGGCGGCGTCTACCTTGACGGTGGCGATCATGCTCTCGGCCGGCGCTGGCCGCCTGCTGGCGGATGCTGCATCGAGTGCGACATGGTGATCCACGACGTCTACATCATCCTGACCTGCGGCCCCGGTCTGGTGCGACGATGGCGAAGGCGGATAACGCGGCTCACTCGAGCCGGAGCATCTTCACGGGATCGACGCGAGCCGCCCGCCGCGCCGGGAACCAGCAAGCCGCCAGCGCGGCGGCGGCGAGCACCAGCGGCGCCAGCAGGAACGTCAAACGGTCAGCCGCATCGACACCGTAGAGAAGGCTCTCCAACAGACGGCTCGCCGCCGCGGCGACGCCCACGCCGGCGACGGCGCCCGCGCCCACCAGAACCGCCCCCTGCCCGACCACCAGCGCGATAATCTGCGCGCGCCCGGCGCCCAGGGCCATGCGGATGCCGATCTCGCGCTCGCGCTGAGCCACGGTGTAGCTCAACAGCCCGTAGACGCCGATCGCCGCCAGAATGAGCGTGAGCCCCGCGAGCGCCCCGACGAAGAACGCGTAGAGGCGCGGCCAGGCGACGGCGTTCAACAGCCGCGCCTCCATCGTCGTCACTTCGCCGATCGTCGCCTGCGGGTTCGCTGCCGCCACGGCTTCGCGGAGAAATGGAATCACGGCGGCCGGGTCAGCGGTCGTCCGGACCGCGACTCGGGCGGCCGTGGCGAAGCCGAAGAAACTCTCGCCGCTCTGCGCGTCGGGGACGAACGCTTCGGCCTCGCGCGGCGCCGTCAGCTCCAGCCCGCCGTACACAACGTCACCGACGACCCCGACGATCTCCCAGGGCTCGCCGAAACCCACGATCACCTGCCGGCCGACCGCCGACCGATCGCCGAAGAGCGCGCGGGCGAGCGTCTCGTTGGCCACCAGGACCCGCGGGCTCTCGCGCCCGTCCCGTGGGGTGAACGTGCGGCCGTCGCGCAGGCGGAACCGCATGGCATCGAGGTAGCCGGGGCTCACGACCTGCAGCGCCGTCATCGGCATCCCGGTCGGATCGCTCGGTACGGGCGTGCCGGCCGGGCGGAGCGGCGCTCTGCTGCGCGAGTTGCGGCCGAAGGGCAGGTTCCGTGAGAATCCGAACGCCTCGACGTCCGGAAGCGGCCCGAGTCGCGCAGTCAGCTCCTCGAAGAGGCGTTCCTTGAGGGCCAGGTGCCTCGCCTGCACCTGCTCCATCTGCGCGAAGGCCTGGTCCATCGGGACCCCCATCGGATTGTCGACCACTATCGTGATCACGTCGTCGGGGTCGAACCCGCGGTCGAACGTCAGGAGCTGCACGAAGCTGCGGAGCAGCAGCCCCGCGCCAATCAGCATCACGACCGCCGCGGCGACCTGCATCACGGACAGAGCGGCGCGCATGCGATGCGTCCGCAGCAGCCCGGAGCCGCCGGCGGACGGCTCGCTCAAGGTCCGCGCCAGTCGAGCCTGCGACTGTTGAATCGCCGGCCCCGCCCCGCACACGACGCCGACCGCAATCGACAGTCCGGCGGCGAAGACGAGTACGACCCCGTCGATCCCCACCTCGTCCAGACGCGCGACGTCGCCCGGCACGAGAGCGGGCACGGCGCGCAGGACGAGGACCGCGACCGCCAGCCCGATCACGCCTCCGGCCAGGCTCAGCACCGTGCCCTCGGTCAGCAACTGCCGTACGAGTCGGCCCCTGCCCGCGCCCAGAGCGGCGCTGATGGCGAGCGCCCGACGGCGGGCCACACCGCGCGCCAGCAACAGGCCCGCCGCGTTCAGGCCGGCGACCAGCAGCATGAGCACGGTCAGCGCCGTCAGCATCGACAGCGCCGGTCTGTACTCGCCGACCGTCTCGTCCAGCAACGGGACCACCCTCACGTCGTTCTCGCCGCTCCCGCCGGCCAGCGCCGCCGAAAGCGGGTCGCTGTTCTCCTGCAGGACGGCGCGGGCCTCCGCGGCGGCCTGCTCGGCGGAGACGCCGGATCGAAGCCGCCCGAGCGCGCTGAACGCCTGGGCGCTGACGACCACCGGCTGCCCGGCCGCGGCCTCCAGGCTCGGAGGCGCGAAGGGCGGAATGACGTACGGCGTCCAGAACCCGGTGTCCGGGTCCGGGAAGTGGAACCCTTCGGCCAGCACGCCGACGACGAGGTGCGATCCGTTGTCGAAGCCGACGGCGGTCCCGACGACGTCCGGGTCCGATGCGAACCGGTTCGCCCAGACGCGGTGGCTCAGCAGCACGACGCCCGCCGCGCCGACCCGTGCTTCCTCTTCCTGGAAGAGCCGCCCCAGGTGCGGCCGGGCCCGCAGCAGCGTGAACAGCGACGGCGAGACCCGGGCTCCGCGCAGCTCGACACCGCCCAGCTCGTCCCAATCGGCTGAGAACCCCTGGTAGGCGGCGAGCTGCTCGAACGACGCGGCGTGCTCCTGCAGCAGCGGCATCGAGCGGTTCGTCAGACTCAGGTTCGGGACTCCACCCCGCGCGCTGATCTCGCCGACGCTCACGATGGCGCCCGGATCCGGGTACGGCAGCGGCCGCAGCAGGATGCCGTAGACGATGCTGAACATCGCCGTGTTGGCGCCGATGCCCAGCGCGAGGATCAGCGTCACGGTGGCCGTGAAGCCGGGGTTCCGTCTCAACCCGCGGACGGCGCGGCGGATGTCGCGCCCCAGGTCGTCCAGCCAACGCCAGTTCCCCATCGTCCCTCCGAATCGCCCGGGTCAGAACCGCCGGGCCGGCAGCGCGACCGGGTGCAGGTGAACGGGAACCACCATAGCGGCCCCGTACCGCACGCCGAGTCTGTCCGTCACAGGCTGGATCTCAGGTTTCCAGGGCCGGGAAACGCGGACCCCGGCGGATCTCGTCGACCTGTCAGGGGTAGCTCGATCAGGTCGCCCACCTTCAGGGCGGCATGCCACCCGCCGCCGACTCGCTCCCCGTACGTAACGACCCGCGACGGGGCCATCTGCCAGAAAGACGATGATCCGCCCGCGACGCGGCGCACGCCGCCGGTAACGGCTCATTCCCGCCACGTCGGGTTGACGAACGCCCCGTTGCCGGCCACGTCCCACACCGCGACCCGCGCCCACGCCCAGCCGGGGGCGTCGGCCGCGAGCGCGAACCCGCCGGCCCCGAAGGCCCGCGTCCTCGACAAGGGGGTGATCTCGCGGTGCACGCCCCCGGACGGGTCGCCCCACACGATCTCCGCGAACCGCAGGGGGAACGTCCAGTCCGCCTCCAGCCAGACGTCGAGGCGATCGTCGGTCGAAGCCGAGAAGTCCACCTCGGGCAGCAGCACCTCTCCGGTGGTGGTGAAGAAGTCGCCCCGCGCCAGGGGCTCGACCGCCTCGCCCCAGCGGTCGAACGGGGGCAGCTCGTCGAGGCGCACGTAGTTGATGTTCATGTGCGCGTACAGCTCGTGGGTGGCGTCGAACTGGAACACGTCGACCTCGCCGAAGATGCGCTTCCTCAGCCCCTGCGCGCTGAGGTCGTCGAGCAGCTTCAGCGACCGTTCGCCGAGCCGCGGCGACGAGAGGTCGGCGGGCATCGCCTTCCACCCCGCCCCCAGGTAGGCGGGGTCGCGGAAGTGCTCGGTGTCGGCGATGCGGTCCGGATAGCCGGTCGAGCCCTTCGTCCGGGGGTGGGTCTGGTACATGAACCCGCCCTCCCGGCGCACCAGCTCGAGCATCTCGGCCGCGTCGGCGGCGCTGTAGACCTTGCCGTAGCGGGGGTGGGTCATCTCGAACGCGCCCCCCTCGGGCCGGTCCATGAACCAGTAGACGGGCCGGGGGAAGACGAGGGCCCAGTGCCCGCCGAGGTGCACGTTGGCCTCCTCGCTGGGAATGAGCAGGAAGTCCGGGTCGGACTGGGCGCGCAGGGCGCGGAAGTAGGCGTCGAGCTCGTCGAGCCGCAGGTCGGTGAGGTCGCGCGGGTGCCCGTCGCCGTGGAAGTCCATGATGATCGACGCGTCGACCCCCATCGCCTTCAGGACCGGCTTGAACGGCGGCGTCCAGTCGAACCCGTGCTCCAGCGCCTGCACGGTGTAGGCGAGGTGCCAGTGGGTGCTCAGGGTCTTGTAGCCGTCGAGGAGGCGGAACCGGTCGCGGTTGGTGAACGCGAGGACCTCGTCGAGGGTCGCCTCGGCCGCCCGGTCGGACAGGAGGAAGAACACCGACATCCGCTGCGCCTCGCCCGGCGGGGCGTTCATCCACGGATAGAAGCGCCAGTTGGTGTCGCGGATCTGCCGGATGCCGAGCGAAACCCGTCCCCGCCACGACCGGTGCCACACGTGCCCCAGGTTCGACGTGAAGTCGCGGGGGAAGAAGTACTGGTGCGGCGGGGGGAAGACCGCGACGCTGCCGCCGGCGGTGGTCGCCGCGAGGGTGCGGTAGCGCACCTTCACCGGCTTGCGCTCCGGGTCGAAGCCGGTCGCCACGTCGTGGCGCAGGTCGCCGGCGGTGTCGTACCAGCTCACCCGGGTCTGCATGTTGCCGCCCGGCGTCCGGTCGGCGTCGGCGGCCATCTCCCAGCCGGCGTCGTAGTAGTAGGCGACGTCGGCCGCGTCCGTGGTGGCCACCGCTTCCTGCTGGATCAGGCGGCTGCCGGGGTAGATGGTGTAGACGATGGCCCCCTCGAACACCCCCATCCGCAGCCCGTCGAAGGTCAGCTCGACCCGCTCGCCGACCGTGCGGACGGTCGCCTGCCTCAGGCGGAACATTCCCTGTGCGTGCCGCGTGCCGTCGGGGTGGCTGGGCGGGAAGTCGAAGAAGGCGTTCCACCCGCGCCGCCGCGTGCCGGTCTCGACCTGGTAGAACGGCCGCACCGCGGACACCACGACGGCGCCGTCCATCGCGATCGACTCGATCAAGGGTCGGTCGGGATCGAGCGAGAACGTCGCGCGCCAGTCCCGGTCGGCCGCGTCCGGCCACTCCACCGTCACGCCATCCTCGGTCGCGGTCACTTCCACGGGACCGGGCCGCAGGTCGCGTACGTCCAGCGGCACGGCCTGGCCGAGCGCGAGCTCCGCGGCGAATGCCGCCGCGAGACCGACACAGGCAGTCATCGTCCTTCTCATCGTTCCTCGACTCCACTGCTCCGGGTACCACGAGTGTCCCTGCCGACCGGCGGGCCTACTCACGTACTCTGGGGAGGGCCGAACAACCCGTCTGCCGTCGGCGACGCGGGTGGCGGTTGTCCCAAACGTGGCGTGCCCAATCCTGCGAAGATCTGCCGCAACGATGCCTGAGACGGGTCGTTCACGTAGTCCCAGAGCTCCTTCGGTAACCATCCCTGGACTGAATCGCCTCTGAGCTCCGTCACCATGAACCACACACCCGGCAGCCGATCCCGAAGAACGGCGGCGAGGTCGTTCACGCTGTGGTCGGAAACGAGAATGGCCGCAAACGGGAATGGGGTCACCCACGTCGCGACCGCCCGCGTATCGTTGAGCAGGTGTTGCACCTGCTGGGGCGTGCACGCCTGACTATATGCAAGGAGATAGGCCTTCATGGGAACCGTTCTCCGCCCGTTTCCGAATCCGTGTCGTCACGGTCCACGCGCTCTACCGGATTCTCGGCGGCCTCTGCCAACGGAAGACTGTCGGCGGGCACGGGCTGCCGCAACTCCTTGGCGGCAATCATCTGCATCCGCTGCGTCTCGAATCGGTACTTCTCCGACTGCAGTCGATCCGGATCATGCTTGGCAAACCACGCATAGTGTCGATGGTAGCTGAAACGATGACCAGTGCCGCGAGCACGAACAGAGCACTGAACAGCGGTACTCCAGAGACTACCGCGTCGGATCGGAACAGCCACGCAGCTCCGACGAAGAATGGGCTCAAGAAAAGCGATGGGACCAGCGGTCCCATCGCCGTGCCTCTCTTGACCAGCAAGCCACCGACGTCTTGAACGGCTGCCAGACCATCGCGAAACCAAGACATCGTGGGCTGTCTTCCTCCCCGTCGCCCGCCAGCGGGCGTCAGAACACCGCGATCACGTTCAGGGGCGACCCGGTGCCGCCGGTCACCGGGATCGGGCCGGCGGCGATGAGGAACTCCCAGCGCCCCTCTTCCGCCGCAACCTCGGCCAAGGCCTCCAGGTCCATGTTGTCGAAGATGTTGGTCCCCAGGCCCGCGATCAGCAGGATGTGCAGCGGCAGGCCGACCCCGTCGACCCTCGACGGCTGCACGTCGGTGGCCGCGTCGCTGCCGAAGAGGGCCACGTCCTCGCCGCGGACCCAGCGGATGACCGAGGCGTGGATGCCGGCCGAGTTGCCCGAGAGCTGCCACGGCCCCACCTCGGCACGGCGGGCCCAGCGGCCGGTCCGCAGGAAGACCGCGTCGCCCGGCTGCATGGTCACGCCCGCCTGCTCCAGCCACGCCTCGATGTCCTCGGTGTAGATGGGCGTCCCCGGCTCGAGGTAGTCGACCCCCTTGAGGCGGGGGATGTCGAGGAGCACGCCGCGGGTGACGATGCCGTCCTTCAGGTTGTCGATGCCGAGCTTGACGCAGCCCTCCTCGGCCGAGCTCGTGTCGGCGGGGAGGCCGTTGTACATCATGCCCTTGTGCAGGAAGTGGCAAAGGGCGTCGATGTGGCTGACGCCGTAGCCGTGGTAGGAGAACTCGATGGTGTCGGACCGCAGCGTCTCGGCCATGGTGTGGTTGAACGCCGAGTCGGGGTTGTCGGGGTGGACGCCCGGCATCGGGTTGTGCGACAGCGACACCGTCCGGCCGCGCGTCGCCAGGGCCAGCGCCTGCCGGCGCTTCTCCTCGGTGATCAGGTTGGCCGTCCCCAGCTCGTCGTCGGGGCCCCAGCGGCCCCAGTTCTTGACCTCCTCGAACAGCGCGTCGAACTCGGCCTCGTCGTGCGGGCCCGGCCCGTCCTGGGCCGCCGCCGGCATCGCTGCCAGAGCGCCCGCCACCGTGGCCGCCGCAAACCAACCGCCCAAGCTTCTGCTTCGCATCATCTGCTTCGTCTCCTCGCCCCGGAACCGTCGTCCGCGGCGTGCCACCCGGCCCAACCGTCCGACCGGCCGCGGTGCAGGCGCCCGGCCCGGCGATCGGCGCGCTGCACCCACGTCCGCCGCCGGCATCCGCGACGCGCCGGCGCGCAAGACCCGCGCCGGGCGACGGGCGCATTGCACCCCGCCGCTCCGCCCGCCGGACACGTCGTCTCCCTGCTCCTGCCTCCCCGCGACCACGCTTCGCGGGCGGACGGCGCGCGTTCAGTCTATCGCGGCTGCCTCCCCGCGTCCCGGCCGCTGTCGTCGGCCCGGTCGCACGCGCTGAAGAGAGTCTCCTCCCGCGCGACGATCACCGCGTCCTCCCGCGACAGCGCCGCCAGCGCCCCCGCGAGCACGTCCGGATCGGCCTCGACGGCGCCCGTCCGCGGTCTCTCCAGGAACTCGT
The DNA here is from genome assembly GCA_965215105.1 of Vicinamibacterales bacterium. GTDB lineage: Bacteria > Acidobacteriota > Vicinamibacteria > Vicinamibacterales > UBA8438 > JAJEEA01. The sequence goes on along the minus strand of OZ244051.1, from coordinate 159,134 downwards.
TCCAATCGTCCTCGGTGCGGTAGTGAAACTCCAGCACCGTCGAGAGCTCGGCCCGCGGGGCGAAGAGCCCGGCCCGAATCGATGCGGAGAGCGCCTCCCGGGACGCGCGCATGTCCCGCTGCCCGGCGTCGGTCATGGACACCTCGCCGACGGGCTCGATGCGGCCGGCCCGGTGGAGATGGAAGGGCGTCGGCCGGCCAATCGGCTGCAGGCTGACGAGGCGCCCGGCAGGGCGCAACCAGCGTGCCACCTTGCGCAGGGCGTCACCGACGCCCTCGGGGGGCAGTCATCACAGCGAACGCGAGAAGACGACCAGATCGAAGCTGGCCGGCGGCAGGGCGAGCTCGAGGACGTCCGCCGCCCGAAAGCGGCAGGCGTCGCTGGTCCCGCCGGCACAGGCCTGCGAGATCGCGGCCTCGTCGGGGTCCACGCCCAGCACGGTCGCGCCCCGCCTCGCGAGACGGCGGGACGTCCGCCCCTCGCCGCAACCGATGTCGAGCACGTCCTTGCCGGCCAGATCGGTGAATCGCTCGATCAGCTCCAACTCGCGCTCTTGCGGGTCCACCGTTCGCGCCATGTCATCCTCCAACCGGACCGGGCCCGGCGCCCGCCTGGGGAGCCCGTGGCGAAGGCCCCCAGCATCCAACCGCGACGCGACCCGCGCTCTGCCGGCGTCGCTGCAACACGGGTCTGACCGTCGGGTCTCAAGTGTCGCCCACAGCGGGCCGCGCATCCCCGCGCCCTGGCAGCGCGGCTACAATCGCCCTCTGATCGTGAAGGAGAACCCACATGAGAGAGACGTTCGACACGCTACTGAAACAGTACGAGGATGGCAAGCTGACCCGGCGGCAGGTGCTGGGAGCCTTCGCCGCCATGGCCCTGCCGGCGGGCTCCCGGGGCCAGACCGGCAGCGTCCGGGCCCGCACCCTGCATCACGTCAACGTCGGGGTCGCCGACGTCGACCGATCGGAGGTGTTCTACCGCGACCTGCTCGGGCTGCCGGCCCGCCGCTACATCGTCGGCGACGCCTACGCGCTCGACTTCCCCGACGGCGGCCTCATCAGCCTGTGCCCGGTCGAGGGGGGCAACTGCAGCCTCACCGCGGGGAGCGCGGTCGCGGGCGAGATCGACCACTTCGGGGTCGGGATCGAGAACTTCGACGGCGAGCGGGTGGCGAGGACGCTCGAGAACGCCGGCTTCGAGGGCGTGCGGGGCGGCGGGAGCAGCGTCCTCGTTCCCGACCCGGACGGCCTGGTCGTGCAGCTCTCGGCGGTGACCGAGGGCTTCGAGGGCACCCCGCCCGACCGGGGGCGCTGAGCGTTCGCCGGCGTCGCTCCGGACCCTCCCCCGGCGTCGGAGGAGGGTCCGGAGCGCGACTACTGATCGGTCGCCGCCGCCCGGTACGAGGCGTCGAACAGGTCGAGCTTGGTCTCGCGGATCTTGCTCGCGGCCGCCGTCCCGAAGGTCGCGAACTCGATGGCCGGCTCGCCCTCGCGGTCGTACTTCGGCCAGAGCGGCAGGCCGTCGCCGTTCGGGTCGCCGGTCTTCGCGAAGTTCACCCAGTACTGCGACAGTTGGCCCGAGAGCTCGTGGTCGCGCGCGTTCCACCCGACGCCGACGAGCCCGACGTTGTCGAACGCGTAGGCGAGGTCGCCCGAGTGGTAGGCGCCGCCGCCGCGCAGGCCCGCCGGGAAGTCGAGCTCGGGCCGGTCGGGCAGGTAGAGACGGAACACCGGCGGGGCGTGGCTGAAGAAGTAGAGGTAGACGGCGTTGGCGTCCGCGTGGGCCCGCGCCCATTCCCGCATCTGCCAGGTGAAGCTGCGGTCGGCCTGGATCGCCTGGCCGGCGGTGCGGGTCGACGCGGCGATCTCGCCGGCGTAGGCCTCGAGCAGAGCGTCGGCCCGGTCGCCGTAGCGGTCGCGGACACCGGCCTCGAACTCGTCCCGCGGCGGTCCGGCCATGCCCGCGTAGAGGGTCGTCCCCTCGTCGGACAGCGAACCGACGATCACCGGCACGTCGTTCTGGTCGCCCGCCGCGAAGATCGCGCTCGGCAGGTCGGGCAGCACCCAGCCGTCGACCACGACCCCGGTGCCGCGCCCGGCCTCGAGCACCGCCTCGGGCCCGGCCGCCCGGAGGGCCGCCGCCGCGTCCGCGCCCTCGCCCTCGACCCCGAGCCTGGCCGCGACGGCGAGGCCCGCGTCGTGGCCCGAGACTGCGGTCGCCGCGCCTCCGGTCGTCGCCAGGTGCGTGCGCGGAGCGCCGAAACACCCGCCCGAGTGGCCGATGGCCTTGTGGAAGAGCCCCTTCGCCAGCGGCGACGCCTGGAGCACGCACACCGACCACGAGCCGGCCGACTGCCCGAAGATGGTGACGTTGCCGGGGTCGCCCCCGAACGCCGCGACGTTGTCGCGCACCCACTCGAGGGTCGCGACGTGGTCGAGAATGCCGTAGTTGCCCGACGCCTGCTCGGCCGACTCGGCCGTCAGGGCGGGGTGCGCGAGGAAGCCGAAGGGCCCCAGGCGGTAGTTGGCGGTCACCATGACCACGCCCTTCTTCGCCATCGCGGTGCCGTCGAAGATCTTCGCACTGCCGGTGCCCGAGCTGTGCCCGCCGCCGTGAAACCACACCATCACCGGCCGGCGCTCGCCGACCCGCGCCGCCGTCCACAGGTTCAGGGTCAGGCAGTCCTCGCTGCGCGGCAGCTCGCCCCGCGCGTAGGGCGAGTCGTCGGCGTTGCGGGCCTGCCAGCACGCGGGCCCGAACCCGGTCGCCGCCCGCGTCCCGTCCCAGGGCTCGACCGCCACCGGCGGCCGCCAGCGCAGCTCGCCGACCGGCGGCTGCGCGAAGGGCACGCCCCGGAACACCGAGACGCCCGCCTCGGCGTCGGCCCACGCCCCTTCGAGCTCGCCGGATGGCGTCAGCACCACCGGCCCGCCTTCCGACTGGGCGGCGGCGCCCACCGCGCCCGCCGCCACGAAGACCACGGCCAGACCCACGACCACGACGTTTCGCATCGAGCGCATTCCATCTCTCCTGATTCGCGCCAATCCGTTGCCGCTCGCCCCCATCGGACCGAACGATGGAGGCTATTCTACTCAACACCGCGCGACGCGCCGGGGGGGGGCGCCGGTGCGGGGCGGGTCGCGGCCGGGACAGTGAACCAGGGAGCACTTGCATTCCCGCCGGGGTGCCCCACGGCATCCGCGACACCGAGGGCATCACCCGGTTCGACATCCCCCTCGACACGCGGTAGTCCCGCCGCGGTACGCGAAACGGGCCGGTCTGGCGCCCGCAAGGACGCCCAACCGGCCCGCGTCGGCAGAACGCCGCCGAACCGCGCCGTCAGGGCGCGCGGCAGACGAAGTTCGCCGCGTCGTCGGTGCTCCCGGTGCCCGTGTAGACCGCCTGCTGCGGGTACGGGCAGAGCGGACGCGTGCGGTCCACCGCCCCGTCGCGGACGCGCGACGCCAGGATGCTGTCCGGCGCCTCGCCCCGCTCGACCCACGCCTCGAGGGCGGTCACCATGTCGAACTGGCTCGGCCCCGCCCCGCCGCCGCAGTGCCCCATCCCGGGGGCCATGAACAGGCGGTAGTGGTCGTGCACCTCGTCGGCATCGCCGACCGCGTTCACGACCCGCCGGTAGTACTGCGTCGCGTTGGCCGGCGAGATCTGCGGATCGGCCCAGCCGTGGTAGGAGAGGAGCCTGCCCCCGCGATCGAAGAACGGCTTCAGGTTCGGGTCGAGGGCGTTGAGGGTGTCGTTGTCGACCTCCTCGGCGCGCACGATGTCGGTCTCGAAGTTGAACTGGTCGACCGTCCACTCCGGGTCGGCGAACGTCAGGTAGCGGAACTGCTCGAGTCCGGTCGCCCGCGCCGAGCGGGTCCAGCCCAGATCCGTCCAGCCCAGCTCGCTGCCGGGCAGCAGGCCGGTGATGGGGCGCCCCGACCGCGGGTTCTCGGGCGACGAGTACAGCATGCGCACCGTGTTCACCTGCGTCGACGACAGGCAACCCTCGCTCTGGCCGTCCGCGCACTGCAGCACCGCGGGATCGAAGTCGCACCGCTCGGGATCGCCGACGACCCCGTCGGTCACTCCGTCGCCGGCGTCGCACGCCTCGAGGACCGCCCCGTGCACGAGCTCGCGCAGGTCGGCGGTAAGGCGGGCCGCCTCGTTGGCCTCGAGCGGCTTCGCGACGCGCAGCGCCCCGCCGGCCCGCCCCGTCCAGTCGTTGCCCGGGGCCCCGGCGATGATGCCGTCGAAGTGCTCGGGGAACCGCTGCGCCGCCTTCAGGGCCTGGCGCCCCCCGGCCGAGCAGCCGTTCCAGTAGGTGTACTCCGGCGCCCTGCCGTAGTAGGCCTCGATGGCCGCCTTGGCCGTCACCGTCATCTCGCCGATCGAGCGGTAGCCGAAGTCGACGACCTTCTCGGGGTGCCCGAGCCCGAAGCTCGCGGTGTTGCCCTCGTGCCCGGTGTCGGTCGAGCTCGAGGCGTAGCCGCGGGCGAGGGCGGCGGCCATCGAGTTGTGCCGGATCGACCCGGTGAACGCGCCGTTGCCGACGGCCTGGTACTTGCCGTTCCAGTCGGCCCCCGGCAACCACACCTCGACCTTGATGTCGGAGTCGTCCGACGGCGTCAGCGTCGCCTCGACGCGGCAGAACTTCGGCAGCCCGCCGTAGGTCGCCCGCGTCCGGGCGTTCTGGGGCCCCGGGGGCGCGAACGCGCCGGCCTCCACGAGGGTGGCCCCGGTGATGGTGGTGTTCGGCAGGGCGAGCGACATCAGGCTGTCGCAGCTCGCCATCTCGGTGGCCGACTGGGCGGCCCCGCCGGCCGCCTCGGGGTTGGCGGTCGCGGCGACGGTCGCCGCCGCGGCCAGCGCCGCCGCCGCGGCGGTCGCGGTGATGAACGTGTAAAGGCGTCTCATGGTCTCGAATCCTCGCAAAGGCGGGTCTACTGGCCGCCCTCGGCCTCGGCCCTCTCCAGCACGCGGGCCCCGGCCATGATGCCCTCCATGCCGATGTTGCCCTCGTGGCAGGCGTACTCGAACACCGGGTCGGTCGAGTGGCGCAACGGGATCATCGCCGTCCACGGCCCCGCCCAGGTGTCGGGATCGGTCACCGTGACCTCGTACCGCAGCACGTCGTCGCTGGCCCGGGTGAACCGCTCGAGCACGTGCAGCTTGTCGCCGGCCGAGCCCGCCACCGAGGCCTGCGACGCGTAGTTCGTGGTCTCGACGACCAGGGTGTCGCCGTCCCAGTGCCCCCGCGAGTCGCCGTGCAGCAGCCGGACGCCGTCGTCCACGTGGGGAGCGCCGGTCAGCGAAATGACCCGCGGCCCGCCCATCTCCTGGTAGAGCACGACGTGGCTCGCGCTCTGGAAGATCTGCAGATAGCTGTTGTAGCCGGCGCCCAGCCGCGGCGCGCCCCAACTGATGCACCGCTCGCCGAGGCTGCGGTCTTCGGGCCCCCAGGCATGGCGCGCCCGGGCCTCGGCCCGCGCCGCCGCCCGGGCGTCGGCCGCCTCGGTGCGAGCCGGCAGCCGCCCGTCGGGCGGATCGACGATCAGCGAGGTCCGGTTGTCCCAGTCGCGCTCGACCATCCAGAAGTGGTTGTAGTTGCCGGTCGCCCGGTCGCGCGACGAGAACGACTCGGCCTCGGCCAGGGCCGCCGCGAACACGCTGTCGCCGAAGGCGGCGTCGCCCGCCTCGTCGTTGAACAGCTCGCCGGCGCGCGCCTGCAGGGCCGCCACCTCCTCGTCGGTGAGGGTCTCGCGGTCGCCGAGCACCTCGGGCCGCTGGAGCGGCGTCACGTTGTTGTTGGCCCAGACCCCCTGCAGGTCGGGGTGGCCGTCGGCGGTCCGGGGCGGCGCCCACTCCTGCCCCGCCGCCACCGACGCCGTCGCGAACACCGCCACGACGAGAACCAGCGCTTTCAGTCTCACGGCATCCTCCTCTTCCCGAACGCGAACGCGGCCCGACGCCCGTCCGCCATGACTCTCGTGTCGGCCAGAATACCACCGCGCGCCAGCCGTTTCACCCGTTTCCCGGCCGGCCAGCCCGCCGCCTATCGTCCCGTGTCGAGCCATTCCAGCATGCGCGGGGTGACGAACTCCGGCACCTGGTTGTGCGGCCCGTGTCCGACCCCCGGCAGGACGTGGATGGTCAGCTCGCCCTCGACCCGGCTCCAGAGGTCGTTCAGGGTCTCGTTCAGGAACGGCCCGCTGTCCTTGCCGTAGATGAAGAGGGTCGGCGCCTGCACCGCCGGGAAGGCGTCCATCGTGAACCCGAAGCCCTCGGTCTCCGCCGTCACCGGCGAGTACGGCCAGTTCGCCTTGTAGAAGTTGACGATCGACTCCGCGTAGAGGCGCTCGTAGGCCTCCGCCCGCAGCCGCGCCAGCGCCGCCGTGTCGCCGGGCCGCGCCCCGCCGCTCCGAATCCTCGCCCCGAACTGCGCGCCCGCCCCGGGGTTCTCCTGCATGTTGCGCTGGAACGTGCTCGCGCGCTGCTGGTCGGGGTTGTCGATGAGCTCCCGGATGAGCCCCGCGGGATGCACCGACCCCAGCGAGATCAGGCGCTCGGTACGCTCGGGACGGGTCATCGCGAAGTGCCAGGCGTGGAGGCCGCCGCTGTCCTGGCCCACCACGGTGGCCCGCTCCTCGCCGAAGTGGTCGATGATCGCCTCGATGTCGTCGGCGATGCGGGCCGACGCGTAGTGCTCGACCCCCTCGGGCTTGCCGCTCTCGTCGGTGCCCCGGGTGGACATCGACACCACCCGGTACCCCTCGGAGAGCGCCACCAGTTGGTGGCGGAAGTCGAACCACGGCCCCGTGATGCTGTGCACGAAGATCACGAGAGGGCCCTCTCCGGCCGAGTGATAGGCGATGGCGACCCCGTCCGAGTCCACCTCACCCTTCTCGAAGGCCGCCGACCGCCCCATCCAGTCGGTGAGCGTCACCTGAGCGCCGGCCTGGACCGGCGCGAGACCGAGAAGACCGACGAGCAACGATGCGCTGATGATTCGCAAACCAGAGACTCCGTTTCTCCGCCCGCATGGGCGGGTCCAAGCCGATCCCGGGGAATACTACGTCACATCCCGCCGCCGCGGACGCCATCGCCCGCCACGACCCCGCCGACGACCCCTCGCCGACGAAGAATGCCGATCGGGCCCGGCCACCGTTCAGCTCGCCGTCTCCGTGACGGTCAGGGTCAGGACACTGACGGAAAACGCTCCTGCCACGTCGCAGCCGCGCGAACCGTGGAACACGGGCCTGCGCCCGGGCCAGGTCGACTCCATTTCAATCACCGAGCGTGCCGTGTCGGGGCGAAGACCCGGCGTCGCGTTTCATGGTTCACGCGTCCGACTCCGGACGCCCGCGGTGGGCCGCCGCGACCGTAGCCCGTCCCTTGTCGGTCAACCGGTAGCGCTGCGCGGAGCTCCGCGGCTTGTCGGGGACGGTCATCTCGATCAGCCCCGCGGAGCGGAGACGGTTGATCCGCCGCTCGAAGCTGCGCGTTCGGCCTGCGTAGCCCCCCGCGTGCCGCAACTCCCGGCTCGTCGCGGTCGCCTCGCCGCAAGCTCGAAGCATGGCGATGTCTATCGCATCCACCTCGACTTGCACCCCGACTTGCACCCCCGCTTGCCCCCCGACTCGGCTCCCGTCTACGAGAGGTTGGTGCTCCCGCCCCCCCGGGATTCCCTCTCGCGCACCTCCGTACGGGTCAACCCGGTCATGGACCGCGCCCGTCCCCGCCGGCGGCCCTGGCCGGTCTCCAGGGTGTTTCGAGACCGGCCCGCGCACCCGCTCGTCCGCGCGGTCGCGGCCCGCCGCGCGTCGGATCGTGGTCACGAACCCGCCGGTGACCGCGAACTCCGGTTCCGGCAGGCCGGCTCCAACGCAGCGGCGGATCATGTCCAGGGTGCCCGTGCCCATGCGCTCGATGTACTCGCCCAGGTACAGCGACTCGGCCAGCAGCGGATTGCCGGGCACCGACCGGTGCGCCTCGCGCAGCCCCTCGATGGTCAGCGGAGGCGGCAGCCGCCCGGGGTTGCGAACCTCCAGCCGGTCGGAGAAGAGCATGACCTGCACGCTGCCGTTGTCCGTATAGTCGCGATGGGCGACGGCGTTCACGATGGCCTCCGTCACGACCTCGGGCGGAACCTCGTACGTCCTGCGCGCCCGCGCGCCCTCCGCCCGCGTGCCTATCGACCGGTTGATCTTGCTCAGCACGAAGTCGACCGCCTGGTCGACGAGCTCGAACGCGGCGCCCTTGTACACCTGATAGGACGGAATCGGCTTGGCGACCTCCGTCCCGTGGAAGTGCGCGCACCTGACCTCGGACGAGATCAGGAACCGCTGAGGCGCCTTCCCGAACAGCAGGACCGCCGCGTTCGTCAGGCGCCCGTCGTTCAGCAGGTTCAGATGCTCCAGAAGTTGCAACGGAGGCGTCCCCTCCGGCAGCGGGAACTGACGGGCGTGGCGGGCGGCGCGGATGAACTGCGCCATCTTCTCCGTGTCGAGGTCGTCCGGCGCCGCCCCGGCGCAGGGCGCGGCGTCGAACGGCCCCCAACGGATCAGCTCCCTGCTCTCCAGGTACTCGACCAGCGCGGCGTAGAGCCCCGCGACCAGCTCCGCCGTGGTCCCGAACCGCTTCCGGACCAAGCCGGCCTGCGCCTTGCCGATGAGCGCCTGCATCTTCGGATGGCGGCCGCCGCCGCCTGCGTCCTTGACGAAAACGAGACGGTACAAGCCGACCCCGGTCGCGTGATCGAACTCCCGCTCCGTCGGCGACACGCCCTCGCCGTCCTCGGTGCCGTAGTCGTTGCCCAACAGCCCCACGTACACGTCGCACCGCTCGACCTCCTCGAGGTAGAGCTGATCCGGCCGTCGATCCGACGCAGGAGCGTCCTCGAACACGAACACATCGAAGAACCGGCGCATCAGCACGTCGTCGCGAACGTAGTCGCGCAACGCCGCCCGCTCCGAGGCGAACTCGCCCTGCACGCTGCTGATGAAGACGCGAAGGGGAATCATGCCGTACGCCCTGTCGCGCCATCCTCGCGCCACCCGCCCCGGAAGAGTCGCTGCCCCCTCGCTGCCCGATAGCAGCTCCGTCGCGACATGAACGTGAAGTCGCAGAGCGTCCCGTTCTCGATCTCGTTCGTGTGCTCATGACTCCTGCCGTTGTAGCGGCGCAGCCGAAACACCTGCGCCGCCCGCCGAACGAGCACGGCCAAAATGATGGAATAATCCACACCGTTGACCCTGGTTCGTCGCAGAATCAGCCTGAATTCCGTTCCCTTCTCGCCGTTGACGTCAGGGTACCGTCCGTCCTGGCCGCACTTCGCCCTCCAGCGCGTGCGGTGCTGCCAGTTCGCCGGAAGCGGCTTGCGCTCCTCAACGAACGCATCGACCTGTTTGTCCGTGTGCATCACGACCATCGCCTACTCCGACGTCTCCGCGGCGCGAACTCCTTGCCACGTTCGCGCGATGGTCGGCCAGTCGATGGCCCGCTCCTGCTCGCCGGTCCAAACGTCCCAGAAAGCCGGATCCGGCGAATGGGGTCGGTATTCGTCCGGAGCCCCAAGTCCTGAGCGCAGCCGCCTCAGGGCATCGAACAGCACCGGACGTTGTGCACCGGGTGCTGCACCGGTAAACGCCGCCCATTCGGCGCCGTTCCACAGCCAAGCGGGGACACGGAGCGTTACCGCTTCCTTTCCCGGGTCGACGCGGAAGAGGCGTACGTCGAAATCGCCGAATGCGCGGGCGTACTCGCCATTAGGGTCCAGCACGATGAAGCGGGCGTTGGGTCTACCGCTGCGGTCTGCCGCGATTCGTGCTGTCTTTGCCGCATCGAGCGACCACCGTACCAGTCCCGCTACGGAACACGATTTGCCCGCCCCGGTGTTCCCGAGCACGGCCAAGTGGCGCCCGAAGAGCTTGTCCGGGTCGACGTGCACGGGCGCCCGTCCGGCGGTCGGACAGTGGCCCACTCGAATGCGCCTGACCGCATCGTCTTCGCCCTCGACAATCGCCCGGAGCTGGTCGCCGCCGGGAACGAGCACGGGATCGCCGACAGACGGAAACACGTCAACGCCGCGCTGCACGTGAAACGAGAGCGCGTCTCCGGCAGGGCGGGTCTTGAGTGTCCCGATGGGGGTGAGGCTGATCACGCGGGAGGGGAACGGCAGATCGACGAGACCGAAGTCCTGCTGCATCCCCTTGCGCTTGGGGAACGGCAGTCGCTCGATGCGCACCGAAGAGATGATGCACGCTGTGGCACCTCCCTCGTTGGGAATCAGCACGTAGCCGTTGATGCGGGGAAAACCGGCGGGCGCGCCGGTGTTCAGGGCCGTGGCCTGGGGGGCATCCGGATCCAGGCGCACCAGGATCCGGTCGGCGGACACCTCTTCGACCGCACCGATGATCCGCTCCGCAACGGCCTGGGCCAGCGCAGTCACACTGGTTCCTCGCGCTCGCGATCTCCGGGCGCCTCTGGCTCGTCCTCTCGTCGGGGACGCGCCCGCCGATTCAGCAGGTCGACCATGCGCCACGTGGTCCTGTCGATGGCGGGCTTGGGCAGATAGTGCTCGACCAGGGTCGCCAAGTTGCCGAAATGCGGACCGACCAGGAGCGTGATCTGCGCCTCGTGGCCGGCCACGTCGTGGAAGGCCTTCAGACGCCCGTCCGCCTCGTTGTAGGAGATGATGACGAGGTGCGTTGAGGGAATGCTCAACATGTCGCGGAGCACGCGGCTCACATGGTCGTCCCCGAAGCCGTATCCGTAGGTCACGACCACGGCGTTCGGTTGGCAGACCGCGGCGGCGAAGTCACGGAACAGCTCAGCGTAGGGGAACTCCAGGGTCTCAACATCCTTCGCGGCGTTGGGATAGACCAGTAGTTGCTCGCCGGTCTTGGCTGGCACGTCGGGATCGTTGTCAGCCGCGCCGAATGGGAGACCGCAACGCTGGACGTTCAGACCGCTGGACGGCCCGAAGCTCCTCCAGTCTACAGACCCGTGGAGCTTGGTGAACCGCACCACGCCTTCGAGGTACCGGGGTTCGCCACGAATGCCGGGCGGGTTGTAGTGCAGGTCGATGCCCAGCCGGGAGGAACGAAAGACGGGCTCCAGCAAGCCGACGAAGCGGTCAACTACCCGCAGTCCGAGTAGGTCGCAGCCACGTTCGATCAGTCTGTCGTAGTTCGTGGTGAAGATGTGCGCCCGCTCGCGCGTGGCGGTCCGGCTGGCGAACGGGAGGAGAAAGCCGCCGAGCAGGCGGCGGGCATCGGCAGATGCTTCGTCCTGTGGGCCGGAAAGCGCGCTCGCGATGCCGCGCTCCGTGGCTAGGAGCTTCTTGAGCAACTCGGCCAGCGTGGCATCGAGCGCGGATCTCCATGCCTGCAACGACATCGCCGCGCTCGACTTCGGTTCGTCGTCGCCAACGCCGTCCGCGGCGCCGGCCAGAATGCGCAGGCCGCCGATCAACTCGTTGATCGTCCGCACCTGATCTTCAACGTTGGGTTCGTCACGGCCGAGGCGTTTCGCGCCTTCACGCGCAGCCCGCATCACCTCTTCCGTGTGGGTGTGCTGAAAGGCCGCAGGACGCATATCGACTTCGGGAGCACCCGCCGCTTTGGCGATTGCCGTCGTGAGACCACTGCCGACGAGGATGTTCAAGTGCTCGGCCTGAAACAACGCCGACAGCCACGGCTCAACCTGCTCACGATGTTCCCCAGGATCGGGTTCACCGGAGCCGAACCAGGAATGAGAACCGGCGCGGACCAAGTGTGTCGGCCACGTTGCCGCGCCACTCGGCGTGTCGGGGCCAGCGTCCGGGACCGGAGTCGCGTGGCCGTCGAATTCCCCGTTCATGCTCCAGGCTCCTTGCGGCGGAGCTGGTGAGCCACCTTGCGGCCACCGGCCGTGATGATCCCGTAGATCGAGGATCCCGCCGAACGCTATGGCAGTGTACTCCCAGAATGGGGGGCTCCCACCGGTCACTCAACACCAATAGCGGAGAGTTGAGCCTACCCGGCAGGAGTCCGCCCCGGTTCTACGGACCTATTCCTTCCCCGGCGGCGCCGCCGGGCCCAGGCCCAAGTCGCGGCCCTTGTCGATGGCGGGCACGCCCTCGGCCATCCAGCGCGGGGCGGCGGCGTCGAGCAGGTAGTGGTCGAAGAACTGCTGCATGCGGACGGCCCAGTCCTCCTGGTTGGCCTGCCGGCGCAGGCCGTGCGCCTCGCCGTTGTAGTTGAGCATGAACACCGGCTGCTGCAGGCGGCGCAGGGCCACGAACAGCTCGATGCCCTGGTACCAGGGCACCGCCCCGTCCTCGTCGTTGTGCATCATCAGCAGCGGCGTGCGCACCTTGTCGGCGAAGAACAGCGGCGAGTTGTGGATGTAGCGGTCGCGCTCGTCCCACAGGGTGCCGCCGATGCGGCTCTGGGTGCGCTCGTACTGGAACATGCGGCTCATGCCCGTCTGCCAGCGGATGCCGCCGTAGGCGCTGGTCATGTTCGAGACGGGGGCGCCGGCCTCGGCCGCCGCGAACAGGTTGGTCTTGGTCAGCATGTACGCGATCTGGTAGCCGCCCCAGGAGTGGCCCTGCACGCCGATGCGGGCGGGGTCGACGAAGCCCCGGCCGAGCAGCTCGAGCACCCCCGGCACCACCGCGTCGAGGGCGCTCTCGCCCGGATAGCCGACCTCGTAGGGGATGTCCGGCACGAACACCACATAGCCCCGGCTGGCGTAGAACGAGAACGCGACCGACGAGCCCCCCGGCGTCGGCGCCCGGTAGTCGTGCAGCCCGTCGGACATGCGCTCGTAGAAATAGACCATCAGCGGGTACTGTCGCGACGGGTCGAACCCGTCCGGGGTGATGAGGATGCCCTCGAGCCGCATGCCGTCGTTCGAGGTCCAGTCCACGAGCTCCGCCGTGCCCCAGGCGAACTCCGCCTGCTGCGGATTGGCGTCGCTGAGCTTCCGCTTCGCCTCGAAGTCGGGGCCGCCCGTCCAAAGGTCGGGGAACGTCCCGAAGCTCTCCCGGGTCCAGAGGAGCTGTTCGGCGTCCTCGGCCTTGGCGTGGAAGCGGAAGCGGAACGGCTCGGACACCAGCGCGGTCACGCCGCCGGCGCCGTCGGTGGATCCCCGGGCGTAACCGCCGGCCCGCGTCCTCTCGTCGAAGGTCGAGAACAGGAGGTCACCCTCGGCAAGGGCAGGCTCGTCGTCGGTGCGTACGAGCCGGTGCCGGACGCGGCCGGCCCGCCCCGACGTCAGCCGCGCCGCGGGCTCGGCGCCGGCGGGGTCGACCCGCCAGGCGTCGTAGCGGTCGTGGACGATCAGGGCCGCGTCGCCCTCCATCCACTGCGCCCCGCCATAGGGCGACGGCCCCTGGGGGCGGTCGTTCAGCTCGTCGTGGAACGCCTGGGGGATGCCCCCGGTCAGGCTGACCGCGGCGGCCGAGCCGTCCACGGGGCCTGCCTTCCAGTCGCGGTCGCCGTCGTCCCACCAGTACGCGTAGGCGCCGCCCGGCGACAGGCTCACCCCGCGGCCCCCGCGCACGCGCTCGGCGAGCTTCCGCCGCTCGCCGGTCCCGGCGTCCACCGCGTAGGCGTCCCGGTAGCGGCCGTCCCACGACAGCTCCTGCCGGTACGGCATGTCCGTCGTCCCCAGCAGGAAGTCCGACCCGCCGTCGCGCGTCCGCGCCACGTCGGGCATGTCCGGCCCGCCGAGCTGCACCACGCCGTCGCGCCCGCGCAGGGCGACGGCCAGGTACGAGCGCTCGCGCTCGTCGTCCAGTTGCACGAGCTGCATCGGCTGCAGGTAGGGGTCCTGCCAGTTCCAGACGTCCAGCCGCACCTCGTCGCGCTCGAGCGGCGCCTCGTCCGGCTCGGGGGCGGGCCGGGGCGCGGTCCCGAAGAACAGGCGCCCGCCGCCGTCCGAGAACGACACCTCCCCGTGCTCGCTGATCCACCAGCCCGCGGGCACGCCGGCCGTCGTCGTCGTCGCCACCAGGGCCGCGGCGGCGCCCGCGTCGGAGCGGTAGAGGGAGAAGGCGGGCTGCTCCCGCTCCCATTCGGCCGCGTCGCTCACGAAGGCGAGGCTGCCGCCCGACTCGTCGAAGATCATCTGCCGGTAGTGCCCCTCGCCCTCCATGACCGCCGCCGCCGCGCCGGTCGCCGCATCGACCCAGTGGATGCCGTCGCCGCCTTCCTCATCGGTCGAAGCAGCGTAGGCGAGGGCGGTCCCGCCGTCCGCCACCTGGTAGGACACCGCATCGGGGAACGAGAACTCCTCTCCCGTGTCGAGGTGACGCAGCACGAGCGGCGTCCCGGCGTCCTTGTCGTGGCGCTTCTCGTACTCCGGCGAGCGCTCCTCCTCCTCGGCCTCCTCTTCCGCTTCTCCGCCCTCCTCACCGGCGGATTCCGCCTCTTCGCCTCGCGTTTCGGCGCCGCCCTCCCCGTCCTCGGCCTCCGCCGGGTCCTCGGACAGGTGATAGGCGATCCACGCTCCCCCGTCCCCGGGCACCTGGAACGACTCGATGGGGCCCGCGGTGAACTCGGCCTCCGCGCCGTCCGGGGACGCCTCGATCGCGGCGAGCGAGAGCACCCCCAGCGAATCGCCCGGCAGCTCGTCGCCCGACTTCCCCTCCCGGCGCAACGCGTCGACCTCCGACCGCGGCGGCGGCACCCGGTACGCCACGTGGCGCGAGTCGCGGGTGAACACGGGGCCGCGGCCCCGCACCCGCCTCGACGCGGTCCCGTCGGTGCGGGACACCACCAGCTCGGGGTCGCCGTCCCAGGGCTCCACCACCCAGGCCGCCCAGGCGCCGTCGGCCGAGATGCGAGGGCTCCGGACGGTGTTCCAGCGGTAGGTGTCCTCGTGGTCGAGGGCCGGCTTGGGGTCGAGAGCCTGCCCGAGGGCCGGAGCACCGACCGACAGCGCCACCGCCGCCGCCGCGGCCAGGGCCCACGCCGTCGCACTCGGCCGAGACGACCGATCGAGGACTGCCGCCGCCGCGGTCCAGGTCGCCGTCCGCAGCGAGCGAGCCCGCTCGGCGGGCCGGCCGTCGCAAGAGATCGAGGTCATTGGAGTCTCCCGGGCATCGTGTGCCGTGGCTCGCCCGGCGCGACGGCCGGGCCGACGCCCTCTCGCCACATTCTCTACCGCTTCTCCCCACCGCTTCCAGCCAAACGGTGAAGCGCCTCGTCCCCGGGTGCCCGGGACAGGAGCTCCGCTGCATCGACCAGCGATGCACAACGCGCGGCGGCGTCGCCCGTGGACTGATTGCGGATCCGCGGTCGCTCGCGCCGATGGCGCGGTCATCGGCCTCCCCACGCGGCGTCTTCCCACCCAAACACGCCGCCGACGTCGGTGCAACGCGGGATTGCGTCCGCATCGAAGACCCGCCCCGGGCGCGCTCCGGCTTCGAGGCAACCCGGCGAGACGCGGCGCGCCCAGGAACTTGCGGTCCGCCGTGTCCGTCTCCATTCTCCAAGGGAGGCATACCGAACCCGCGGCGCACCGCCCGACTGGATCGGCGCGGACACCGCGCTCGCCGCCACCGCCCCGACGGCTGGCGGCCGAGCCGCGACCCTGCAGCCGGGACACGGGTTGGCGCGGCCACAACAGACGCGAGGAGCGTGGAGCATGGTTCCAGCAGCGACGAGAGCAGGCGACAGGACGTGGAGAGGGTTGGCGGCGGCGCTGGCGGTGGCGGCGGTGGCCGCGCTGCCGGCGGTGGCGGCGGCCCAGCCGGCCGGAGCCGCCCCGGACTTCCAGTGGCGGGGCGACCTGGCGGCGGGTCAGACCGTCACCATCCGCGGCGTGAGCGGATCGATCACGGCGGCCCGCGGGAGCGGCGAGGTCGTCGTGGAGGCGGTCAAGACGGCGCGCCGCAGCGACCCCGACGACGTCACCATCGAGGTGCTCGAGGACGGCGAGGGCATCCTCGTCTGCGCCGTCTATCCGTCGGGGTGGTTCCGGCAGAACCGCTGCGCGAGGGGCGACGCCTACCGCATGAGCTCCCGGAACAACGACGTGAACGTCGCGTTCACCGTGTCCGTCCCCGACGGCGTGCACCTGAACGCCCGCAACACCAACGGCGTCGTGCGGGTGTCGGGGCTGTCGGGCGACGTCAGCGCCACGACCGTGAACGGCAACATCGAGGCGGAGAGCGCCGGGTTGGTGTCGGCGAGGACCGTCAACGGGAGAATCGACGCGGCCGTGGGCGGGTCTCCCCGGGAGGACCTGTCGTTCAGGACGGTGAACGGCCGCGTTCGCCTCGCCCTGCCCGCCGAGGTCGATGCCGACCTGAGCCTCCGAACCGTCAACGGCGGCATCGACAGCGACTTCCCCGTCGACGTCCGGGGCCGCTGGGGCCCGCGCTCGGCGTCGGGACAGCTCGGGCAGGGCGGCCCCGACATCGACGTCTCGACCGTCAACGGCGGCATCGAGGTGCGCCGCCGCTGACACGCGCCCTTACTTCCCTCGGCCGCGCCGTGCTCCACGCGCCCGGCGTGCCGGTGCGGCCCGGCCGTCGGCGGGACCGGCGACCGGGCCCACGAGTCCCCGCACCCGGGATGGCGGAGCGGCCCGGCCACGCCCGGCAGGTCGCCCGGGGTCTGCGCCGTAGAACGGCGCGGACTCCTGGCGGGTCGGTTGGGCGCCAAGCGGAGCCGCAGGCGACGATTGGCGGGCCAGGGACGCCCGGCGAACCCGCAGGCGGCGCGCCGAAGCGGGCTCGCGCGTCAGCGCGCCGCCGCCGCGGCCTCCTCCCCGCGCGCGATCTCGAGCGTCGCGGTCATGCCGGTGTTCCCCTCGTGGCAGGCGAACTCGAACATGGCCCCCACGGTGGGCGGCATCAGGATCTCCGCCGTCCACGGCTGGGTCCACAGCTCGGGGTCCTCGTACGTCACCGCGTAGTGCACCGTCTCGGCGTCGAGGCGCGTGAAGCGCTCGACGAGGCGCATCCCGCCCTGCGACAGCCCCTGGAACCACTGGTCGTCCCGGAAGTTGGTGGTCTCGACCACCAGCGTGTCGCCCTCCCAGCGGCCGCGCGAGTCGCCGAGCCACTGGCGCACGTGTTCCGGCACGTGGGGCCGGCCGTCCAGGGGGATTACCCGGAACTCGTGGACCATCTCGTGCAGCAGGAGCACGTGGTCGGGCGTCTGCGCGATGTGGACGTTCTGGCTGTAGGGGCCGCCGAGGCGGGGAATGCCGTACGAGATGCAGCGCTCCTGGGGGCTGCGGCCCTCCGGCCCTTCCGTCGTCTGGCCCGGACGGGCGGCGCGGCGCGCCCGACCCGCGGCCGAGTACGGGATGCGGCCGTCGGGGGGGTCGACGATCATGGAGGTCCGGCCGTCCGACAGGCTGCGCTCCCACCAGACGACGCGGCGCGCCCCGACCCCCTCCGCCGATTGCTGCGCGGCGTCGACCTCGGCAATCTCCGTCTCGGTCAACTGCGCCCGGTCCCCGTAGCGCTCGGGGCGCTCGAGCGGGGTGGCGGTCCCGTGGCTCCAGACGCCCCGCAGGTCCGGCGCTCCCCACGGCGTGCGTGGCGGCGCGGCCTGAGCGAAGACCGTGGCCGGAACGAGCGCCACGGCGGCGACGGCGGCGAGAATCCTGGTCTGCTCCATCCGCCGATCCTACCGCCGTTGGCAACCGCCGCGGCGCCTCAAGGTGCTAGGATATTGACCTGACTTCAACCCCGGAGATTCCACCCAGGAGAAAGACAGCATGACCGAACATCGATGGAACGTTGTGAAGCGCGGCCTAGCCTTGGCGGCCCTGATCGCCGTCGCCGCGGCGCCGGCCGCGGCCCAGGAGGGCTCGGCCGACCTGGTGCAGCGGGTGCTGCCCAACCCCAACCCCGAGGTCGCCCTGAACTGGGCCGCGCTGCCCGACGACCGCGTGTGGGGCTCGACCGCGGGCATCGACATCGACCCGACCGACGGCCACGTGTGGGTGTACGACCGCTGCGGCGGCATCGGCCTCGCCGGGGGATGCGCGGCCAACCCGACCGTCGATCCCATCCTGAAGTACGACCGGAACACCGGCGAGCGGCTCGCCGCCTTCGGGGCGGGCCTCTTCGTGCTGCCGCACGGCCTGCACGTCGACGACGACGGCAACGTCTGGGTCACCGACTCGCAGGGCAACGACGAGATCGGGCATCAGGTCTTCAAGTTCAGCCCCGAGGGCGAGGTCCTCCTGACCCTCGGCGTCGCCGGCGAGCCGGGCAGCGACCCCGAGGGCGTCCACCTCAACGAGCCGTGCGACGTCGTCACGTGGGGCCCGACCGGCGACATCTTCGTCTCGGACGGCCACAGCGGCCAGAACCCCGACCCGCCGGCGGGCCGGACCGGCCGCATCCTCAAGTACGACAAGGACGGCAACTTCATCAAGCAGTGGGGCGAGATCGGCTTCCGGCCCGGCCAGTTCCGCACGCCGCACGGCATCGAGTTCGACTCGCAGGGCCGCCTGTTCGTGGCGGACCGCGGCAACCACCGCATCCAGATCTTCGACCAGGAAGGCGAGCTGCTCGACATCTACTACCAGTTCAGCCGCATCAGCGGGCTGTACATCACCGCCGACGACACCCTCTACGCCATCGACTCCGAGTCGCAGGAGACCAACCACTACGGCTGGCTGAACGGCGTCCGCATCGGATCGGCCAATGAGGACGTGGTGACCGCGTTCATCCCGCCCCACGTCCCCGAGGAGGGCCGAACCCTGCAGGGCCTCGCCGGCGAGGGCATCGCGGTGGACGAGGACGGCAACGTCTTCGTGGCCGAGGGGCCGGCGTCGCGCCCGTTCGCGGGCGGCGGCGTCACGAAGTACTCGAAGGCCATGAACTGATCGGCGCCGGCCACAGGGCAAGCACAGCAAGATCCCCCGCGAGGCATGCGGATGCCTCGCGGGGACACCCTTCACCGCCTCCTCCCGCCCCGCCGACGCCCCGCGTCGTGCCTTCCCCGGACGGTCCGTAAGGCAGCGCCCCCGCGACCGGCAGGGGCCTCTCGAGCGGCCAGGGAGTCCCGTCAGCGGGCTTCAACGGCGGGAACGAGGAAGGCGCCGGGAATGCCCGTGTCGAGGGTCGCGAGCAGCGCCCCGTGAGCCTCCGCCAACCGGAGGAGGTGGGCATCCGTGGTTCGCGAAGCACCACGGCACCACTCGGGGAAGTCGGTGGCCGGCCGGTCGTCAGGCAGAAAGACGTGGCGCCCTCCCAGGGCGCGCAGCATCCCGGCCAGCGTCCTCCCCGCCTCGTGCACCGACACACGCCCTCCCGCGCGCTGAACGGACACCCGTACGAAGCCGAGCTCGGGGATCGCCGACGTGAGCAGTCGTGAGCTTCGTTGCTTTCGTGCGGCGGCGATCCACCGCACGGCACGCTCGTGCTCGACGTGATCCGACCATCCCCACGCGACGAGAACGTTGACGTCCAGGAGGTAGTTCACGGGAAATCCGAGAGGAACTCGCGCACCATCTCGGTGGTGAGGGGAGCCTGTTCCTCGGGTGCAGCGAAGATCATCGCGCCGGTGTGCGGGCAACGGACCTGGCGCAGCGGCCGGGAATCGGCGGTCGAGAGGCGCGCCCGGCGGCGGAGGTACTCCGAGACGCTGACCCCTTCCTTCCGAGCCCGGGCTCGGATCAGCCGGGCCTCGTCCTCGCTCACCTTGAACGAGATGGTCGTCATGGCGGTAATACCGTATTACCGATCACCGGCTCCGTCAAGGCGACTCACGGGGAGCGGCTCCGCGCCGGCATCCACGCGTCTGACGTGGTCGCCGACGGCCTCGAGCCGCCACGTCGGACTCCGGGCATCGGTCGCGTGGCGAGCCAAGTCGCGATTCCCGCAGGACACGCCGTACCGGAGGCGTCACTCCGAGCGGAGCAACCCGGCGTCCATCGTCATGACCCGGCGCACAGGCACGTAGGTCGCCGCCAGAACGCTCGCAATCAGGGCAGCTCCCACGGCGGCGAGAACGACGACATCCAGGGAATCCGGTGCGTAGAGCATGGCCCCGAGGACGCGGGAGCCGAGGAACGCACCACCGAGGCCGACCATCGAGCCCGCGATCCCCATGAGGACGCCTTCGGACAGCATCGACCGCAAGACCGCGGACGGGCTGGCGCCCAAGGCCATCCGGAGGCAGATCTCCCTTTCCCGGCGCGTCACCGAATAGCTGATGACGCCATGCACGCCGAGCAGGGTGAGCAGCCACGCCATGCTCGCGAAGATCGCGACCAGCGTCGAGCTCACTCTCGGCGGGCCGATCATGTTCTCGATTGCGCGGGTCATCGACTCCACGTCGTACAGCGCGAGGTCCGGATCGACCGCCGCGACGTCTCGACGCAACCGGCTGACCAGCCCGCCCTGATCGCTGCCGCTGCGCACGAGGAGACTCAGGCCGGACACCGGCATCTGGGCGAGATGGGGGTAGACCGCGGGCGGCACGTCCTGGTGAAGACCGAGAAACCGCTCGTTCCCGACGACCCCGACGATCCTGAAGGGCCTCTCGAACACGGAGATCACCTCGCCGACGGGATCGGCACCGGCGAAGTGTCGGCGCGCCGCGGATTCGTTGATCACCGCGACCAGGGGTTGGCCGTCGCGGTCACGTTCGTCCAGCAATCGGCCCTGAACGAGCGGTACGCCGGAGCCGCGGCGTGATTCCCGTGGTCAACTCGCGGCAAAAGGACTACGCTGTGCGATCCAGGGAGCCGGACGGGTCGCCTCGGTCGCACCCCGCCCGGCGCGAGTCATCAGGAAGCGCGGAGGGAACCATGCTGAAGCGAATCGGATCGTTCGTCGCCGCCACGATGCTGGCGGCGGGGCCGGCCTCGGCCCAGGACCCGATGGCGGCCCTGCAGGCCGCGATGGACACGATGGGCGTCACCGACATGACATCCATTCGGTACACCGGCAGCGGCTGGGTCGGCGCGGTGGGCCAGAACGCCTCGCCCGCCGAGGACTGGCCGCGCTTCGAGCTGGCGGAGTACAGCCGCACCATCGACTTCGAGACCAACTCGTCGAGGGAGGACATGGTCATCCGGCAGGGCGGCTACCCCGCCCGGGGCGGCGGCGGCGCGCCGATCCAGGGCGACCGCATCCGCAACCTCCGGGTCCGGGGCGAGTTCGCCTGGGACGCCCCCGGGGTCGACCGGGTGGTCCCCACCCCGCAGAACGCCGAGCTGCGCCTGCTCGAGATCTTCCTCACCCCGCACGGGTTCCTGCAGGGCGCCGCGGCCGGCGACCCGATCGCGATCCAGCGGAACGAGTACGGGCAGCGGGTGACCGTCGTCTCGTACATCGCCCTCGGCAAGTACCGCATCAACGGCACCATCACCGAGGACAACGTCGTCGAGCGCGTCCAGACGTGGATGCCCAGCCCCGTCGTGGGCGACATGTACTACGAGACGGTGTACACGGACTACCGGGACGTCGGGGGCGGGATGATGTTCCCCTTCAACTGGCACCAGCACCAGGACTACGACGACGGCGCCAACGAGCCCAACGTCAGCGGCGGCGACCACTCGTTCAGCCTCACCACCATCGACAGCGTCGAGGTGAACGTGGGCGGCGCCGCGCTCACGGTTCCCGACATCGTGCGCACCGCCACCGTGCCGCCGATGCGCGTCGAGTCCGAAGAAGTGGCCGACGGCGTGTGGCTGATCGCCGGGGGATCGCACCACAGCGTGGCGGTGGAGTTCGCGGACCACGTGGCGGTCATCGAGGCCCCGCTGAACGAGGCGCGGTCGCTCGCGGTGATCGACGAGGTGATGCGCCTCATGCCGGACAAGCCGATCCGGTTCATCGTGACCACGCACCACCACTGGGACCACATCGGCGGCCTCCGCGCCTACGTGCACGAGGGGGCGACGGTCGTCACCCACTTCGGGAACCGCCCCTATTACCAGGAGGTGCTGCGCGCGGGGCTGTGGGTGCTCGAGCCCGACCGGCTCTCGCTGCACCCGCCCGAGGAGTGGTCCGAGGGCTACATCTTCGAGACCCTGCACGAGAAGTACATCCTCGGCGACTCGACGCGGCTCGTCGAGCTGCACCACGTGCAGGGCCTCGCCCACGCCGCGGGGATGCTGATCGCCTATCTCCCGGCCGACAGGATACTCGTCGAGGCCGACCTCTACACGCCGCCGGGCCCCGGCCGGCCGCTGCCCGACGCGCCGAACGCCAGCGCCCGGGCCCTCTACCGGAACGTCGAGCGCCTGGGGCTGGACGTCGAGACCATCGTCCCCATCCACGGGCGACCGGGCGCGTGGTCCGAGTTCGAGGAGTTCGTGACCGGGGCCGAGTGACGCGGCGGACGACCGCGGCGCGCGCGCAGGGGCATCCGTGCGCGCCGCGGTTGCGCGATTGAACCGGCGGCTGGCCGCGCCGCGTGCCGCGCGTTGCGGTGGACTACCGCCGTCGTTCGTACTCGCGCCGCAGGGCCGGCGAGAGCGGGTAGACGTCGCGGAACCGGTGCTCGCCCGACCGCAGCAGCTCCCGCTCGTGCTCCTCGAGCGCCGCCTGCTCCTCGGCGGCCCGCAGCACGTCGGCGACGAGGTGCCCGGGGAAGAACAGCACCCCGGTCTCGTCGGCGACGACGACGTCGCCGGGCAGCACCGTCGCGGTCCCGATGCGGACCGGCGCGTTCCACTCGACGCCGAGCCAGCTCGTGGTCGTGACGTCGAAGAACCGCGCGAAGACGGGGAAGTCCGCGAACGTCTCCCCCACCAGCTCCGCCAGATCGCGGCTGCCGCCGTCGATGACCACCCCGGCCGCCCCGCGCAGCTTGATGCCGAGCGCACCCATGCCGCCGAACAGCACGTGGCCGTCGGCCCCGCCGAGCTCGGCGACGATCACGTCACCGGGCCGCGCCTCCTCCGACGCCCGCGCGTAGTAGCGGCGGTCCCAGTCCCCCTCCGCCGCGAGCCGGTCTATCGCCTCCACCAGGTCCGGCCGCGGCGGCAGAAAACGCATGGTCAGCGCACGGCCCGCCACGCGGCGGCCGGGCTGCGTCGAGCGGAACCCGCGCACGTAGTTCCTTCGATAGTCCCCGAGCGAACGCCAGATGTCCTCGAGCTGCATTTCGCGAAGCCGTGCGAGATCCGCGTCGCTGACCTCCGCGGACGCCCGCGTGGAACGAATGACGTCCATGATCGCGCTGTACGAGGAGCGGTTGGCCCGGAAGCCCTCGGGCGCCGCCACGTCGCCCGTGTCGGCGCCTGGGCTGGACTCCTGGGCCATCGCGACGCCGCCCGCGAGCAGCATGGCGAGCGGGACTCTCAGACAGAGGCTGATCCGAATCGGCATGGCGCCTCCTCGCTTGAAGAGTTGTGTACTGGCGATCGCCGGAATGATAGCGGCGATCGTGGGCACTCTGCACCTCCGGTCAGAACCCGAACCCGCCGCTGGCGTGCACGCGCATCCCGCCCGCGAAGTCGTGGGCCACGTCGAGGGAGACCGGAAAGTCGAATCCAGGAGGCGTGAAGAAGACACCCACCCCGGCGCCCTCCAGGAAGCTCGCGTGCCGGATGGATGACCGGGCTGCGTAGACGGCGGCCGTGTCGCCGAAGAACCGCAGACCGATCTGTCCCTCGGACAACACGGACGTGATCGGCAGACGCAGCTCGAGGGACGCCGCGGCGATCCGGTCCCCCACGGCCAGGTCGGCGGGCCAGCCGCGGAGGGTGCCGCCCACGGAGGGGCTGCCGCCGAGGAGCGCCTGCTCCCAGGGCGGCAGCGGGGCCGACGCGCCCTCGAAGAAGAGACGCGCGGCCAGGATCGCCTGGCCGCCGACCGCGGCGTAGGCGCGGGCGTCGAGACGGGGCCGGACGACGGTGGCCTCGTCCCCGGTGGTCGCGAGCCGCTCGATCCCGGCGCGGACCACCACCGTGTTGCGGCGGGCGGTGGCGGGCGTCTCCCGGTAGTCGCCGTAGTCGAGGTGCACGGCCGACCGGACCAGCCGGTCCGCGCTCGCCGCGAACCGTACGTCCTCCCACCCGGCGGCCCCGTTCAGGCGGAACCCGCGCGGGAGCCCGCGCTCGACCGCGACCCCGACCCCCGTCCGGTCGTCGTCGACCTCGAAGTGCGGATGCCGCTGCCGCCCGCGCCATCCCCCGGCCCGCACGCGGTCGATCACCGGACCGGGAACCGGCGCCTCCATCTCGAGCGCGATGCGCTTGTGGCCGCCCCACGTCGCGGGGATCGAGAGGCGGCTGCCGGGCCCGAACGTGTCGAGGAAACTGGTCAGGGCCCCGTAGGCCACCCCGTAGCCTTCCCGGTGCTCGAAGATCGGGGCGAACATCAGCCGGCGGCCCATGCCCGCGAGCGCCCGCGCGATGGGGTTGCTCCAGCGGGCGCCGGGACGCTCGCGGACCACGATGACGAGGGCGACCTCGTCGGTGGCGGTCAGGGACCGATAGAGGCGGCGCACGTCGATTGCCTCGAACCGGCCGCTCGCCTCCAGACGCTTCCGCACCGTCTCGGCCAGGTCCGGACCGGCCGCATCGCCCGGCTCGACGCCGGCCAGGGCGACGACCTCGGCGTCGGGCAGGGACAGGTTGCCGTGAACCCGTATCTCGGCCACCAGCTCGACCGGCGGTATCCGTTGCTGCGCGGCCGACGCCGCGGGCGGCGGGGTCGCCAGGACGGCGGCCGCAGTCGGGAGGGCTGCGCCGAGGATGACGCGCCGCAGCCGCGCGGGCAGCCGGCGGAACATCGTCAGGGCCCGGCGCGCGGGCGGAGGCGCCCCCCGGTCAGAGCCTCGCGGTAGTCGGAGAACACGCGGGACCAAGCCACGGTGGTCGAGCCGCTCGCCATCGTCATGACCCCGCGGGCTTCGATGCGCTCCGGCAGCCAGACGTCGTCCAGCGGCCGGCCCATCGTCATCGAAGCAGTCAGCGCGTCCAGGCGGACGAGCCAACGCAGCGGCAGGAAGTCGAAACCGAGGTTGTCGAACGTGAACCGCACGATCTGATGCTCGCCGGGGTCGATCCAGAGCGTGACGAGCGCGTTCTCGTTGAACGCCTCCTGCCTGCCCGGCACACGGAACCCCGGCCGATCGCAGTCCTCGCCGCCGGAACCACCTTCCCGGAACAACCGCTCGGGGAAGTACTCGATGCGCAGCACGTCCCGCCCGGCCAGCCGCTCGCGGCCCGCGAAGTAGTAGTTGCCCGGCTCGAACTCGAAGTCGAGCCAGGACGATTCCGAGAGAAAGCGCGGGAGGAGATCGGCGGCGGCGATCGGATCGGACGTCTCGCCGGCGCCGTCCGGGGCGGGCACCCGAACGCCGGCTTCATCGGCGGCCGCCGGCGGGGCGGGCGAGCCGTCCGGTGCGCAGGGCGACTCGGCCGCCGCGAGCGCCTCCCGGGCGCGCGTCTCCTCCGCCTCCAGCCACTCGGCCTCGTACCGCCGCCAGTCGTCCTCGCCGACGTCGACCCCGTCGATCCGCACCGGGCTCTGTACGAACACGCCGTCGCGCGAGTACCAGACGTACTCGCGCGTGGAGCGGCTGTACACCTCGCCGTCGTACCCCGTCACCGTGAACCGCTCCACCTCGTCGAACACGTACTGCCGCTGCGCGATGCGGTTCTCGTCGCGTCGGGCGAGCACCTGCTCCATGAAGCGATCCAGCTCGTTGTCCTCGGCGCCGTCCTGCACCGCCGCAGTGCCGGCGACCCCGGCCGCCATCACCCCGAGGAACGCGAGCCGGACGACCCCCAGTCTCCAGGACCGGGTCCGACGACGGACGAACGAGACCGGGTAGCCGCAGGGCCTTCCACGCGGGTCGACCGCACTCGGCCTCCTCGCGGCGCGCGAACGCCGATGGCAGCCGCCGGTCCGTCTCCCGGTTGCTTGTGACATGCGGCCTCCCAGCGAATCGCCTGAGAATACACCACCGGGACGGTGACGCGGTGACGTCGATGTTCTGTGTCGCGCGGGGCTCGCCGCGCACCGCGACCGCCTGCGCCCCGAAGACCAACCACGACAGCCCCTGCCCGTCGAGCACCCGACGGACGGCGGAGAGCGTTTCAGCGACGATGGACATGGGCGGCGGCGTCGAGCAGGGCTCGAACGCGCTGGTGCGTGGCCAGATCGGCGCGGCGAACCGCCTCGGTCGGCCAGTCCGGCCGCGTGGCGCGCAGCGCTTCGTACAGGTCGATCGCGAGCCGGACCTTCTGTGCAAGCGGCAGTCTCGCCCGACGTCGGCGCGCCAACCGTTCCGGTATTCCCCAGTCCCGACCTGCGTACTCCCGGAGGTTCGCGGCCTCGAGCCCAGGCGTCGCCATCCCTTCCTCCCGGCGGTGATCTCCCCCCGAACGAGGCCCGATCGTCGTCGAACCGCCCCACTCTCCCCTTCCGGTCACATACACTGTAAGCCATCGACGGCGAAACGGTTGCTCAAGGAGGTTGACATGCGTGGAACATCGCGGATCGGTCTCCCGGGAGCCCTGCTTCTGGCCGGCGTCCTGGCGTTCACCGTCACCGGTGCGGCGGCGCCCGAGGGCGATATCGGCGGCGTCGTGCGGGGCCCCGAAGGCGGCGAGGCCGGCGTCTGGGTCATCGCCGAAACCGGTGATCTCGAGACCACGTTCCGCAAGATCGTCGTCACCGGCGACGACGGGCGGTTCCTGGTGCCCGACCTGCCGGACGCCGGCTACGAGCTGTGGGTGCGCGGCTACGGCCTCGTCGACTCGGAGAAGCACGCGGCGCGGCCAGGCGACGAGGTGACCCTGACGGTGACCGCGGCCGCCACCCCGCTGGAGGCGGCGCGCATCTACCCCGCCAACTACTGGTACTCGCTGCTCGAGGTGCCCGCCGCGAGCGAGTTCCCGGGCACGGGACCCGACGGCAACGGCATCGGCCCGGCGATGCGGCACCAGGCCCAGTGGGTCGACCGGCTGAAGGACGGCTGCCAGCTCTGCCACCAGATGGGCAACGTGGCGACCCGCGAGATGCCCATGCTCGACCTCGACGACTTCGACTCGACCCTCGACGCGTGGGAGCACCGCGTGCAGGTCGGCCGCAGCGGGCCGAGCATGAACGCGGGGCTGAACCGGATGGGCCGCGAGCGCGCCCTGGGCCTGTTCGCCGACTGGACCGACCGCATCGCGGCCGGCGAGGTGCCGCCGGCGCCGCCGCGACCGCAGGGCCAGGAGCGCAACCTGGTGCTGACGATGTGGGGCTGGGGCGACCCCATCGCGATGGTGCACGACGAGATCGCCACCGACAAGCGCAACCCCCACCTGTACGCGAACGGTCCGGTGTACGGCGTCGGCGGGGCCGGGCTCGTCATCACCGACCCGGTGACCCACCGCTCGGTGCGGATGGACACGACGACCCGCGTGCCGATGGAGCAGCGCGGCGACTCCTACGCGGGCACCCGGGCCCGCATACCGTCGCCGTACTGGGGCGACGAGCGCTCGACGGCGCGGGGCTACAGCGCCCACAACCCGATGCTGGACGACAAGGGGCGCCTGTGGATCACCCAGCTCATCCGCCCGTCGGACAACCCCGACTGGTGCAAGGCGGGCTCCGACCATCCGTCGGCGCGGCACTTCCCCATCGACCGCAGCCAGCGGCAGCTCTCGTACTACGACGTCGAGAGCGGCGAGTTCGTGCACGTCGACACCTGCTACATGACCCACCACCTGCAGTTCGCCGAGGACGACGACGACACCCTCTGGCTGAGCGGGTCGACCGACGTCGTCGGCTGGCTGAACACCCGGCTGTACGACGAGACCGGCGACGAGCAGGCGGCGCAGGGCTGGTGCCCGACCATCGTCGACACCAGCGGCGACGGCGTCATCGGCGCCTACACCGAGCCCGGCGAGCCGCAGGACCCCGCCAAGGACATGCGCATCGACGGGTTCGCCTACGGCATCATCCCCAACCCCGTCGACGGCTCGATCTGGATCGCGCGGCGGCTGCCGGTGCCGGGGAACATCGTGCGGCTCGAGATCGGCGACAACCCGCCCGAGACGTGCATCGCCGAGGTCTACGAGCCGCCCTTCGAGAACCCCGACGTCGACCCGAGCCAGTGGGGCCACGGCGGCCGCGGCATCGACGTCGACCGCAACGGCGTCCTCTGGACCGCGCTCGGCGGCAGCGGGCACCTCGCGAGCTTCGACCGCAGCAAGTGCGGG
This sequence comes from Vicinamibacterales bacterium, assembly GCA_965215105.1. Taxonomy (GTDB): domain Bacteria; phylum Acidobacteriota; class Vicinamibacteria; order Vicinamibacterales; family UBA8438; genus JAJEEA01. Next base: position 130,991 of record OZ244051.1, on the reverse strand, counting down.
GTGCTGAACGGCCCCACCGCCACCGGGCAGCACTGCCCCGAGGGGTGGACGCTGTACGCGACCCCCGGCCCGCAGATGAAGGGGGTGGAGGCGGCGGGCAGCGCCGACTTCCACTACTACAACTGGGTCGACCAGTTCGACACGCTGGGGCTGGGCGAGAACGTGCCCATCGCGAACGGCACCAGCTCGGACGCGCTGCTCGCCCTGTTGCCCGACACCGGCGAGTGGGTCACGCTGCGGGTGCCCTATCCCCTCGGCTTCTACACCCGCGGCCTCGACGGCCGCATCGACGACGCCGACGCCGGCTGGAAGGGCCGCGGCGTCTGGGCCAGCTACGACTCGGTGACGAACTGGCACAACGAGGGCGGCAAGGGGATGACGAGCGAGATCGTGCGCTTCCAGGTGCGGCCGCACCCGCTGGCGGAGTAGTCCCGGCGGAACGGGAACGCGGCGATGCCGCGGCCGCACGGGCCGTGGCATCGCCCGTCGCCCGCACCCGGCGCGGAACATCCGGACGCCTTCGCGCCAGCATGGTGAGCATCCGGGAGCGTCACGACTTGCCTACCCTCACGATCAGGATGTCGCGGCCGGCACCGTGGACAAGCTGAAGGCACTCGCCAGGCGCCGGGGCCGTTCGATGGAGCAGGAGGTGCGCGAGCTGCTGGACTCGTCCACCGACGAGCGCCAGTCGGTGCTCTCCCAGATCGAGGAGAGCTGGGCGGCGCAGTCGCGGCGGCCGACGGCCGAGGAGATCGATCGCTGGATGGAGATCGGCCGGTCGTGAGGGCCGTCGCCGATACAAAGTCGGAGATGACCATGCCGAACCGACCCCTGACGTTCGCGTACCTGCTCTTTGCCCTCGCGACCCTCGCCGCCGCGCCCCCCGCGGGCGCCCAGGAGGGTACGACCATCACCCGCGAGGCACGGCCGTTCACGCCGGTCACCGACGAGATGCTGCGGGACCCCGACCCCGGCGACTGGCTGATGACCCACCGCACCTACGACTTCCAGGCTTACAGCCCGCTCGATCAGATCAACCGCGACAACGTCGACCAGCTTCAGGTGGCGTGGATGCGGGCGATGGACGAGGGGCCGCAGCAGACCCAGCCGCTGGTCTACGACGGGGTGATGTACCTCGCCCACAACGACGACCACATCCAGGCCCTCGACGCCACCACCGGCGACATGCTCTGGGACTACCGGCGCGAGACCCCCGCGGACCTGCGCCAGTACGTCACCCTCGGCAACCGCACCCGGAACCTCGCCATCTACGGCAACCACATCTATCACCTGACCGCCGACGCCCACCTCCTCGCCCTCGACGCCAGCACCGGCGAGGTCGCCTTCGACACCGAGATGGCCGACTACCGCGACGGCATCACCCACTCCACCGGCGCCATGATCATCGACGGCCGGGTCCTCGCCGGCCGCACCTGCAGCCCCCGCAGCCGCGAGGCGCGTTGCTTCATCTCGGCCCACGACTCGGACGACGGCAGCGAGCTGTGGCGCGTCTACACCGCGGCCGGCTCGGACGACCCCGGCGGCGAGAGCTGGGGCGACCTGCCCGTGTCCGAGCGCGTCCACGTGTCGCCGTGGGGCGCCCCCGGCAGCTACGACCCCGAGCTCGGGCTCATCTACTGGGGCATCGCCGTACCCCTGCCCTACCCGCGCATCGTGCGGCGCGGCACCTGGGACGTGGGCGACAGCACCCCCTGCGAGCTGTACTCCAACTCGACGGTGGCCCTCGCCGTCGCCGACGGCGCCATGGAGTGGTACTACCAGCACCTGCCCTGCGACGACTGGGACCAGGACTTCGTGCAGGAGCGGACCCTCATCGACACCGTCATCGACCCCGACCCCGAGGCGGCGATGTGGGTCAACCCCAACCTCGCCGGCACCGCCGAGGAGCGCCAGGTCGTCGTCACCATGGGCGAGCCCGGCGGCCTCTTCGTCCTCGACCGCGCCACCGGCGAGTTCCTGTGGGGGCACCCCGTGCCCTACGACAGCACCGAGCGCTTCGTCATCAGCGACATCGACCCCGCGACCGGACAGGTCTTCATCAACATGAACCTCGTGGCCCGCGAGCTCGGCCAGCAGTTCATCATCTGCGGCCACAACGTCAAGGGTTGGTGGTCGTGGTCGTACAGCCCCGAGACCGGGATGCTCTACGTCCCCATCAACCGCTCGTGCCTCAACCAGACCACCAACGAGCGCTCCGTCTCGGGCGCCAGCCCCCGCTTCACCCAGCCCGAGCCCGGCTTCGAGGTCGACGGCCACCTCACCGAGGTGCGCGCCATCGACATCTCCACCGGCCGCGAGGCGTGGCGCTACACCCAGCGCGCCCCCAACGCCGGCTCCACCCTCGCCACCGCCGGCAACGTCGTCTTCCACGGCGACCTCAACCGGCGCTACCGCGCCTTCGACGCCGAGACCGGCGACGTCCTGTGGGAGACCATCCTCGGCAGCCAGATCACCGGCTTCCCCGTCACCTACACGGCGGGCGGCCGGCAGTACCTGACGGTGCCGGTAGGCGGCGCGTCCATCTTCCAGTTGAGCAACTACGCGTCCGAGCTGGAGGCGCCGATGGGCAGCAACATGATCGTCACCTTCGCGCTGCCGCAGGAGTGAAATGCGGCCGGCACGGGCTGTCGGACGCTCTCGCGCATCGGACTCACCGCACAAGGGAGGTAGGCCGGAGGAGTGAACAGCGACGAGTTCGACGGCTCCGATGGTCGACGTCACTGCAGAAATGCTTTGGCGTGGACCCGCTGGTCGACCGCAACGGCCAGCGAATGCGGTGGGCTCGTCGCGTTCCACCCGGCGAGCAGAACTGATTCGCTGCCGGCGCGCGCGTACGCCTCCCCCGCGGTCTCCGAACCCCCAGCCTCCAGAGATTTGACCGCCCCGCGTTCACGAGATCGCCCAGGTCGGCGCGATCCTGACCCTGCGGTTGCCTGATGACTGGCCGGGACGACGCCGGCTGGCTGGGAGAGCGTCGCTGGACCGTGGCGTCGCGGCAGGCGATCGTCTTCAGTGATTCCGGGGCCAATGAGGAGTGAGTTTTTGATCTTCCTATAGATCAAGAAACGCCAGCAACAACAGAAACTGGAGGAATAAACCGCGCGCGACCGGTAGCGCTCCCTGTGATCCGTACTACCCTCGGAACGCCGTAGCGCCTGCCCGAGCACCCGGAGGGGGAAATTAGGCCAGTTCGCAGGTTTCGCAAGAGGCTCGGATGAGGAAATATTCGAAAACCGTGTGGATGCCGGGAGGATCGATGGGTCACTTGGCCGCGGCCATTGAATTGACCTGGATCGTCCAGGTCGTGGAGTCCAGCGTGCCGACGACTGCTACCTTCTTTCCGGCAAACTCTCTTGATTTGTCCTGGTCGCTCAACAGATAGGTTGCTTCGCCGTCGAACAAAACGAACTCGACGGTGTGGTCATCGACGCAAGCGATGGCGCAGGCAGCGTCGGTCGACCCCATCCGCATTCCGGAATGATCGGCGCTGGGGCACTCCTCATCGGTGATCGTGCCTGAGAACGTCTGTCTGCTCTGGGTTGCAAACATCGTGGCGGAGGCAAGAAGAGCGGAGGCAAGAAGACCTGTCAGTAGATATTTCATAAAGCTCACGCAAAGCGAAGTCATTCCCAACCTGCGGGAAATCGGGGGAAGGTGTCACACACCTCCCCCCGATTCGTGGTCGAAAACCCCGAGGCCGAGAAACTCTCTGCCGGTTATCGGCCCGGCAACATGATGTGGGCTTCCGGCGTGCCCTCAAACATCAGCCAGGCGCCGCCCGCGTCGCGGTTGTTCGGCAGTCCGACTTCCTCCGCCATGAAGTTCGGCATGCCGATAAACGTGTGCCAGATGGCGGTGTCCTGGCTGTCGCCCCGGAGGTTATACCAAATGGACCCGACTTCGGGCAGCTCACGCGTTCCGTCTTTCCCGGCGGCCACAACCAGATCCCTAATCCCTCCGGTGCCGCTGCTCGACAAGACGGGACGCCCGGCGGGCCTGCCTCCACTGGCCTCTGTCAGCAGTGGCTGGGCCTTGGCCCCCATCTCCGCGAACGCTCGATTCTGCGCGATGCGCGCCATGTTGGCGTCGCTGCTGACGCACTCCACCGACCACGGCCGCTCTCCAGGCCAGCCGGTCAGGTCGTAGCAGATCATACGGCCGGGGCCGGGCCTCAAAACTTCAAACGTAAAGTCGGCAGCCGTGACGTCGTCCTCCGGACTCTTCGCCGGATTCCGAATCCACTTGACGACCGTGGCGTTCCTGGCCATAGCCGCGTTCGGAGCGGCGAGCAACGGCTTTTCGATGGGGTCGTTCGTATCGATCCGGCGCTCCTCATAGACCTGCGCCTGCGCCGGCGCGCTCATCACAACCGTCAATACGCCGAGTACAAACAGAGAGATCGGTTTCATGTGAGTCCTCCAATCGCCATGCCTCAACACTTGGGTGTCCGAAAGCCAGCAGCATACCACGACGGCGCGTACTCGACTCTATTGAATGTTTCCGCCGACGGGCAGGCCGCTCGGTACGCGCTCGGGAATCGTCCGGTCGAATGACCCATCGCTCAGAGCAATCAAAAACTCGATCAGATCTACGTCTTCTTCGTCCACGTTCTGCAACTCGCGAAGCCGCTGATCGAGCTCCTCGTAGGGGACGTTCGGGTTCCGGGACTCCCCGGCGATGGTGGATTCATAGAACCCCACGACAGCGTTCAGCGTCCGGAACATGCCATTGTGCCCGTATGGGAAGGTCAGTTCGAGGTTTCGCAGCGACGGCGTGCGAAACGCATAGCTGTCGCACGCTGCTCGGGACGCTGCAGTACGCGGCTCCGGAGGAGCTGCCGCGCAAGGAGGGTTCTGCGCGCCTCCGTCGGAGGCGGGCGTTGTGAGACCTGATGCAAGAGCGGGGTTGTCGGGCACGCCCATGACATGCAGTTTGTAATCGGAGAACATGGGCCCGTTGTGGCACCTGATGCACCCGATCTCCTCGAAGCGCTGCATTCCCCTGACCTGTTCCGCCGTCATGGCGCTGCGGTCGCCGCGCATGTAGCGGTCGAACGGCGCGTTGTTGGCCAGCAGCGACCGCATGAACGCCGCTATCGCCCTGCCCAGGTTTTCCGCGGTGACCGGCTGTTCACTGCCGAAGGCCTCGGCGAACAGGCTCTGGTACTCGGCGTTGGCCTGGAGCTTCGCCACCACTCTCGCGACAGCCTCATCCTCCGGGTAGGTGTCCCCTCGCATTTCCTCAAACGACTTGAGCGGTTCGAGCGCCTGCGATTCGAGGCTCCTGATGCGATTGTCCCAGAACGCCGGCGCAGTCGCCGGGTCGTAGCGGCCCGATTCATCGATGCCGTTGAAAGCAACGTTCAGAACCGTCGGACTATTGCGTTTGACGAGATGCCCGTCACGCCGGAAGCGGCCCCGGCCGGTGCCCGTCACGCCGAGCGACAGGTCGCGGTCCTCCGCATAGGCGTTTGTGGGATGATGGCACGTTGCGCAGGCCACGTCTCCGGGTCCCGACAAAAGCGGGTCCCAGAACAGCAGCCTTCCCAGCTCGACTTTTGCTGGGGTCGTCGGGTTATATCCCGGCGCCTCCTGAGTCAACGGCAGCGCCGACACACTGTGTTCACCGTCGACCGGGAACCGGGCTTCTTGTCCAACGGCACCAACTTCCATGAAAAGGAGTACGGCGACCGTAGCTGCTGCGACCAGCAGGTGTTTCGCTCCGAAGATTGTAGGCACGAGTAACCCCCCCCTAGTGCCGGCCCCCTTGACAGGCCTGGGCGCGCCACCGGACAGCGAGTCTACCCACAACCATGGGCGGGTGTCAAGAGAGAATGCGTCGCAGAGAATAAGTCCTTCATTTGTAGATAGTTACGTGATTTTGATACGCTCCGATCCTGTCCGTTCGCGGACAGATCACAACCGTCCATCGCATCGAGGAGCGCATCGGATGACGACGAACCCACACGCCACCCCTGAGCACGCGAGCGCCGGCGCCGGCATGCCCAGACTCCCGACCCTGCGCGACGTCATGGCGGCGACCGCCCTGTCCCGCTCGGCCGTCTACGCGCTGATGGCCGAGTCGCGGTTCCCGAAGCCGATCCGCATCGGCAGCCGGGCCGTGCGCTGGGTTCAGCGGGAAGTGCTCGACTTCATCGCCAGCCGTCCCCGGGCTGGCTCGGATCTTCGGCCTGATGCTCTCGGTCGGCATCTGCGGTGGGAGTTGGGCGGGGACGCGGTGGCTGTGGACGACGATCGAGCGGCGGATCGAAATGCTGGCGGTGCTCCGCGTGGACATCGACCAGGCCCGCCAGACCCTGGCCGAGCTCGAGTCGATGACCTGGCGCGTGGAACTGCGCGAAATCGACGGCGCGTGGTTCGTCGTCCTGCCGGCTGGCTCACTGGAGCGTCCGCCGTGGACCGTGGGCGGCGGACAACTCCCGACAGGCTCTCGTCAACTGCCGTTCTAGCGCGGTCATAGAGCTCACTCACGGCAGCGCGAACACCACCAGCCGCTCGTTCCCCCGCGGCTCGCCGCTCGCCGGGGCCGAGACGTTGGCCGCGACGTACTGCCGGCCGTCGTTCCCCGCGTAGGTGATGGGCACCGCCTCGACGTTGTAGTCGAACTCGGCCGACCACAGCTCCTCGCCGGTGCGCGAGTCGAACGCCCGGAAGCGGCGGTCGACGGTGGCGCCGATGAACACGAGGCCGCCCGCGGTGACGATGGGGCCGCCGACGTTGCGGCTGCCGACCATCTGCCTGCCCTCGGGCAGGAGCTCGTCGATGCCCAGCGGCACCTCCCACGCGATGGCGCCGGTGGCGGCCTCGACCGCGACGAGGCGCGCCCAGGGCGGCTTGAAGCAGGGCAGGGCGCCGAGGCGCTCGCCGTCGGCGTCGAAGATCGGGGCCTCGAACGGCGGGCCGGCCTCGCGGACGAAGGCCACCTGGTCGTCGGTGTCCGAGGGGTACAGCTCGTTCTCCGTCATCCAGCCGCTGATGGGCTGGTCCTTCGAGTTGACGAAGATGTAGCCGAGCCCGGGGTCGTAGGCGGTGCCGTTCCAGTTCACGCCGCCCCCGGTGCCGGGGAACACGAGCGACGGCGGGGTGCCCTCCTGCCGGTAGCGGATGGGCGTGTAGGGCCCGTCGTTGTAGTAGCCGACGGTGTCCCACAGCTCGCGGCAGGCGGCGGCGTGCTCGGGGGTGGTGTCGTCGGCGGTGACGATGTCGTCAGGGCCGATGCTGACCCGCGACACCGGGGGCGGCGCGAGGGGAAACGGCTGGGTCGGCGAGTACTGCTCGCCGGGCACGTCGCCGACGGGTACCGGCCGCTCCTCGACCCCGTGGACGGGCTCGCCGGTCACGCGGTTCAGGATGAACATCCACCCCGACTTGCCGACCTGGGCGAGGGCGGGGATGACCTCGCCGTCGCGCTCGATGTCCATCAGGCCCGGTGACGGCGGCAGGTTGTAGTCCCACAGCTCGCGGTGGATGTTCTGGAAGTACCACGCGAGCTCGCCGGTCGCGATGTCGATGGCGATGGTCGAGTTGGCGAAGAGGTTGTCGCCGGGGCGATCGCCGCCGTAGAAGTTCGACCCCGGACTGCTGACGGGCATGTAGACGAGGCCGCGCTCCTCGTCGACGGTGAGGGTGAACGCCCACACGTTGTTCCCGATGCGGTCGCGCCAGCTCTGGTTGCCCCAGGTCTCGCTGCCGAAGTCGCTCTCGGTGGGCAGGGTCGGGAACTCCCAGAGCAGCGTGCCGCTCGCGTCGAGGGCCCGCGGCCAGGCCCTGGTCGGCTCTCCCCCGCCCCGGGGCTGGTTCAGGTGCGGCGCGATGTGCCGCTGCCCGGGGCCGAAGGCGCTCGAGCCCAGAATCAGGGTGTCGTCGTAGACCACCGGCACCCCGGTGTAGGGGATGCGCAGCGCCGCCTCGCCCCCGTCGCCGAACCCGGCGTCGCGCTCGCCGGTCGCGGCCTTCAAGGCGACGACCTTCGAGAGGCTGGTGAAGTAGATGCGGGCCTCGTGGGCGTCGGTGGCCGGCCCGTAGGCGACGCCGCGGAACGACGCCAGCCCCTCGGCCAGCTCGTGCCGCCAGATCTCCTCGCCGGTTTCGGGCCGCAGGGCCACCACCCGGTTCCCCGACGCGAGGTACATCACGCCGTCGACCACGATCGGCGTCACCTGCTGGAACAGCTCGGCCGGGCTCGGACCCTCGATGAACCCGTCCTCGGGATGGAACCGGTACGACCAGACCTCCTCCAGCGAGGCGACGTTCGACGTGTCGATCTGGTCGAGGGGCGAGTAGCGGGTGCCGGCGAGGTCGCGGTTGTAGGTGGCCCAGTCGGCGGCGGCGCTCCGCCCGGCTTCCTGGGCCACGACCGGCGCCGACGCCATCGCGGTCGCGACCAGCGCCCAGGCCACCCTGCCTGCTCGAGACGAATGCCGTCGGGACGCACGCCCTGCCGTCATGAATCGCATGGGCTGTCTCCTCTCGCTTCCCGGGAAGGACACTGAACGGTAGCTTCCTTATCGCGCGCCAAGCGCAGGAAGCCGAAGAAACCGGCTGCGCGCGGGCGAAGTCGGCAACCTTGTTCCGATCACCGTCCCAACGGCCGCCGTCAGGTGATGCGCTGCCGGCCGAACTCCGCCTGCAGGCGCTGGATGCGCTCGCCCGTGGCGCGGCGAATCTCGTCGACGACGGACAAGGCGTGGCGGCCGGCGTCTCCGGCGAGCTGGGCCTCGGTCGAGGCGTCGATCTCCGCCCGCAACGCCGTGAGCTCGTCGAGCGTGCCGCGCGCCTCGTCCAGGCGCTGCCGCCACACCTCGTGGCGAGACCGCGTGTCCGGCCGCCCGCTCAGCTCCTCCAGGATGGCGATCTCGTCGTGGGCGATCGCCTCCAGCTCGGCAATGGTCTCCAGCAGCGATCCCCGCACGCCGTCGGGCTCGCGCTCGCACCCGAGGGCGGCCAGCATCGCCAGGGCGGCGAGGCCGGCCGCAACGCGCCCGAGCATGACCCCTCTACACGCCGGACAGCGGCTCGAGCGGGAGCCGGCCGTTGCTGTGCCCGAGCTGCTCGATGGGCACCCCCATCTTGTCGAGCAGGCTCAGGTGCAGGTTGGCCAGCGGGGTGTCCTCGGAGTACTTCACGTGCCGCCCGCCGGTGCCCGCCCCGCCGCCGGCGAGCAGGATCGGCAGGTTGGTCGAGGCGTGGGAGTTGCTGTCGGCCATGCCCGCGCCGTAGACGATCATCGAGTGGTCGAGCAGGGTGCCGTCGCCGTCCTGCGTCTTGGCCAGCCGGTCGACGAAGGCCGAGAAGAGCTGCACGTGGTACTGGTTGATCTTCGTCAGCTTGGCCAGCTTCTCGGGGTCGCGCTGGTGGTGCGAGATGGGATGGTGGGCGTCGGGCACCCCGATCTCGGCGTACGTGCGGCCGGTGATCTCGCGCCCCATCATGAACGTCACCACCCGCGTGAGGTCTGTCTCCCAGGCGAGGCCCATCAGGTCGAACATCAGCTTCGCGTGGTCGCCGACGGTGTCCGGGATGCCGGCGGGCTGGGCCACCACCGGCAGCTCGCGGTCGCTCTGGGCCTCGGCCATCTGGATGCGGCGCTCGATGTCGCGCACGGCGTCGAGGTACTGGTCGAGCTTCGCCTGGTCGCCGGCCCCGAGCTGCCGCGACAGGTCGGCGGCGCGGTCGGTGACCGAGTCGAGGAGGCTGGCGTCCTTCTCCAGCCGCGCCCGGCGGATGGCGGGGTCGGTGCTGCCGGTGTCGCCGAACAGGCGCTCGAACACCGCCCGCGGGTTGTTCTCCATCGGCAGCGGGGTCACGTCGTTGGCCCACGCGATGGTGTTGGTGTAGGCGCAACTGAACCCGTCGTCGCACGACCCCGCGAAGTCGCGCCCGTCGAGGGCGAGCTCGAGGGTCGCGAGCTGCGTCTCGCGGCCGTGCACCCGGCCCGCGAGCTGGTCCATCGAGACCCCGCCCCGCAGGTCCGAGCCGTCGTCGGGCTTCGACGGCACCCCGGTGAGGAACCGGGTCGACGAGCGGGCGTGCGGCCCCTCGCTCTCGACGCCGTGCATGCCCGACAGCACCTCGACGTGCGAGCGGAACGGCTCGAGGGGCTTCAGGATGGTCGGGAACTCGAAGCCGGCCCCCTCGGTCGGCGGCGTCCAGTGCGGCATCATCATCCCGTTGGGGACGTACACCACCCCGAGCCGGCGCACGGGGGCCGCCGCCGTCGTGCGCAGGGCCGCGAACGCGGGCACCATCCCGTCGAGCAGCGGCAACGCGAGCGAGGCCCCGAGCCCTCGGAGCACGGTACGACGGGGAAGCGCCTTCTGGGTGACGATCATGATTCGGTCCTCCGCATCCGGAACGGTGTGCTCTTGACGATGCCGACAATGATAGACGACCAGCGGTAGTTGTCGGTAGCCGCCTCGCGGGTGATGGCCCGCACGGTGGGACGGTCGTAGTACTCCGGCCCCCGCCCCAGCCCGTAGGCCAGCAGCTTCTCGGTGAGGGTGGCCGCGAACTGGTGGCGCCGGTCCATCAGCAGCGAGCGCAGCCCCGTCGGCCCGTCGAACGCGGTGCCGTCGGGCAACTGCCCCGACGAGTCGATGGGCAGCCCGGCGGTGCCGGTGGTGCGCCAGCGCCCGACCGCGTCGTAGTTCTCCAGGGCCAGCCCCAGGGGGTCCATCGGGGCGTGGCACACCGAGCAGGCGGGGCTCTCGCGGTGCCGGGCGAGCCGGTCGCGCACGGTGGCGGCCCGGCCGTCCTCGCCCCGCTCCGGCAGGTCGGGCACGTCGGCCGGGGGCGGGGGCGGCGGGGTCCCGAGGATGTTGATCAGCATCCACTTGCCGCGCAGCACCGGCGACGTCCGGTTCGGGTACGAGGTCACCGTCAGCACGCTGCCGTGTCCGAAGATGCCGCCCCGCCGCTCGGCCAGGTCGTCGTCCAGGCGCACCCGCCGGAAGTGGCTGCCGTAGACGTTGGGGATGCCGTAGTGGTTGGCGAGCCGCTCGTTGACGAACGTGTAGTCGGCCCCGAGCAGGTCGAGCACGCTGCGGTCCTCGCGCAGCAGGCTGTCGACGAACAGCTCGGTCTCCTCGCGGAACGCCTCGCGCAGGTTCTCGTCGAACTCGGGGAAGGTGATGGCGTCGGGCACGACGCTGCGCAGGTTGCGCAGGTACAGCCACTGGCCCGCGAAGTTGCGCACCAGCTCGGTGGCCCGCGGGTCGGCGAGCATGCGCCGCGTCTGCGCCTCGAGCACGTCGGGGTCGGCGAGGCGGCCCGCCTCGGCGAGGGCGAGCAGCTCGTCGTCGGGGCCGGTCGACCACAGGAAGAACGAGAGCCGCGACGCGAGGTCGAGGTCGCTCAGGGCGTAGGCGGTCCCGGGCCCGGCGTCGACGGGGTCGCGGACCACCCGGAACAGGAAGTCGGGGGCGATGAGCACCCGCTCGAGGGCGAACTGGATGCCGGCGTCGAAGCTGCCGCCGTCGCGGCCCGCCCGGTAGAACTGCATCAGGGTGCGGAGGTCTTCCTCGTCGACGGGCCGGCGGTAGGCGCGCCGGGCCAGGGAGCCGAGAATCTCGCGTGCGCACCGCTCCTCGTCGGCCGCCGCCTCGCTATCCGGCCGGCAGGTGAAGACGGCCCGGCGGCTCGGCGTGTCGCCCGGCCCACCCGCCGACGAGTAGGGGCCGCCGATGACGACATGCTCGACCGCCGCGTTGCCGTCCCGCATCTCGTTCACGGCGACCGCGAACACGCTCTGGCGGGGCTGCAGCACCCCCTCCGGCTCGGTGAACCGCCGCACGAACGAGACCCCGACGACGCGCGGGCCGGCCTCGGCCTCGAAGCGCACCCGCATGTTGGCGTCGGCGAAGAGCATGTACTCTTCCCACTCGGGGTCGCCGAACAGGTTGCCGCCGTAGCTGGCCGGGGCCTGGACGCCCTCGGGCTCCTCGCCGCCGAAGACGAAGGTGCGGACGAGCTCGCCGTCGAGCCGCACCTCGAGCTCGTGACGCGAGCCCATGCCGCGGACGTAGTTCACATAGTTGCGGTGCAGGCGGATCTGGAGGTCGTACTCGCCGTCGACGGGGAAGACGTGGCGGATGGCGATGCCCCCGCGCGACCCGAACGGCAGGTCCTCGCTCATCCGGTCGTCCTGCAGCAGCAGGATGGGGACCTTGTAGGTCTCCGCCGCCGGCCCCAGCGGGGCCTCCCCGAGCGCGGTCCGGCCGATCTTGCGGGCGGCCGACAGGTACCGCTCCATCAGCGCGGACGAGACCGTCAGCACGTCGGCGTTGTTGTCGAAGCCGTACTCGTCGAAGTCGTCGGCGGGCAGCAGGTTGGCGACGTCGACGTCGACCGCCAGCAGGTCGCGCACGGCGTTGGCGTACTCGGCGCGGTTCAGGCGGTGCACGGCCTGGGTGCGTCCGGGGTCCGGCGCGGCGAGGGCGACGCGGTCGATCTCCGATTCCAGCCACCCCGCCACCCGGTCATAGGTCTCGGCGTCGGGCCTCGGACGGCCCACCGGGGGCATGGCGCGGGTGCGCAGCTTCGTCACCACCCTCTCCCAGAGCTCGGCGTGGCCGGCGACGGCGGAGAGGTCCTGGCCGGCGAGGCTCAGGCCGGCGGTGCGGAGCCGGTCGTTGTGGCAGGTCAGACAGTACCGGTCGACGGTGGCCCCGAGCAGGTCGGCCCCGGCGGCCGGCTGGGCGAGCGCCCCGGTGGCGGCGAGGGCCGGCACCAGCAGCGCGGCCAGGACCGTCGCCGCGCCGAGACGGAACCGTTGCGGAACAGATGGCATCGTGGGTCGGCCCCCCTGCGCGCCGCCGAGAATCGTCCCGAACCCGTTCCCCGCGACAAACCGGCGCGCCGACGACTACGGTGCCGGCAACGGGCGCGACGAGATTGCCTGTCGCGGTCGGGGAAGAACGGACGGTGCACTCTGGTCAATGTGACTGTGGAACGGCGACTTCGCCACGGATCGAATCGGTCATAGTCTGGCCGAACGCCTGCCCGGTGTCAATCGAGCGCGGTGGCGCGAACCGCTCCCGCCTCCGACCCGGCACGTAGTATCGTGTCGCAACGGGAACCTCGGATGGCGCGAACCCGGCCAAGGGTTCGCGCGTGGCCATGCCGCTGACGCCAGGGACGTCGATCGGCGCCTACGACGTCGCCGCCCCCCTCGGGGTCGGGGGCATGGGAGAGGTCTACCGCGCCCGAGACACGAAGCTCGACCGGAACGTGGCGCTGAAGGTGCTGCCCGAGGCCTTCACCGCCGACCCCGACCGGCTGGCGCGCTTCGAGCGGGAAGCGAAGGTCCTCGCCTCGCTGAACCATCCGAACATCGCGCAGATCTACGGCGTGGAGGAGAGCGGGGGCTCCCGGGCGCTGGTCCTGGAGCTGGTCGAAGGCCCGACTCTCGCCGACCGCCTCGAGCAGGGGCCGATCGCCCCGGTCGAGGTGGTGTCCATCGCCCGGCAGATCGCCCTCGCCCTCCAGTCCGCGCACGAGGCGGGCGTGATCCACCGCGATCTCAAGCCGGCCAACGTCAAGGTGCGCGCGGACGGCGCCGTCAAGGTCCTGGACTTCGGCCTCGCCAAGGCGCTGGACACCGCGGCCCCGGCGCCCCCGGGGGACCCGGTGCTGTCGGCCACGCTCACCGCCTCGGTGACCCGGATGGGCGCCGGCCTCGTCATGGGGACCCCGGCCTACATGTCGCCCGAGCAGGCCGAGGGCCAGCCGACCGACACGCGCGGCGACCTGTGGTCGTTCGGCGTCGTCCTCTACGAGATGCTCGCCGGCCAGCGCCTGTTCGGGGGCGACACGGTGGCGCAGGTGCTGGCCCGGGTGATCGACCGCGAGCTGGACCTGTCGGCCCTGCCGCCCTCGACGCCGGCGCCGGTGCGGCGGCTGCTGCGCCGCTGCCTCGAACGCGACCCGCGGCGCCGAATGCGGGACGCGGGCGAAGCGATCAGCGACCTGGAGGCGGCGGCTTCCCCGCCGGAGACGCGGCCCGAAGACGCCGACATGGCTGCCGCAGAGCCTTCGCCGCTGCGGGCGTCGCGGGCGCGCGTCGCCTGGGCCGCCGGCGGCCTCGCTCTCGGGGCCCTCCTCGCGGCGGCCACGCTCTCGACGCTCACCCCGGCGCCCGAGCCGCCCGCGGTCCGGCGCCTCACCCTCGATCTGCCGGCGCCCATGGCCCGCGCCTCGGCTCTCGCCCTGTCGCCGGACGGCGCGACCCTGGCCTACGTGGCCCGCACCGGCCGGGCCGGCCGCGCCCGGCAGTTGATGGTCCGCCGCATGGACGAGGCCGGCGCCGAGCCGCTGGCCGGCACCGAGGGCGCCCTCGACCCGTTCTTCTCGCCGGACGGCGCCTGGATCGGGTTCTTCGCGCTGGAGGGACCGACCGGACCGACCGAGCGCATGCAGTACCGCTGGACGCTGAAGAAGGCGCCGGTCGGCGGAGGCGCGCCGGTGACGCTGGCCGAGAACGTCCCCGTCCTGCGCGGGAGCTGGGGCGACGACGACCGCATCGTCATCGGGGCCCTCGGCGGCCTGCTGGCCGTGCCCGCGGCCGGCGGCGCACCCGAGCCCCTGCTGCCGGCCGGCGCCGTCCCCGAGCTCGCCGTGTGCTCGTCGCCCCACGTGCTGCCCGGCTCCGCCGCGGTGCTCTACGCCGAGCAGTCGCCCGACGGCGCCCTGCTCAAGGCGGTGACGCTGACCGACGGCGAGCCGCGGACGGTGGCGTCCGACGTGACGGGGGCCGCCTACACGCCGACCGGCCATCTCGTGCTGCAGCAGGTGAGCCCGCCGGCGCCGGGACGACCGGGGTCCGGCAGCGCGGCCCTGCTCGCGGCCCCGTTCGACGCCGAGCGGCTCAAGCTGACCGGCGCGCCGGTCCCCGTCGTCCCCGGCGCCGGCGCCGCCGCGTGGTCCGCGGACGGCACGCTGCTCTACGCGGCCGACGCCGGGCTCGACGCGGGCGAGATCCGGCGCACGCCGGTGTTGATCGACCGGGGCGGCCGCGAAGAGGCGGTCCCCGTCCCGCCGCGGGCCTACGGCACGCTGCGCTTCTCCCCCGACGGCGACCGCATCGCCTTCGACGTCACCGACGACGACGGGGCGGCCGACGTCTACGTCCACGACCTCGCCCGCGGGGCGACGAACCGCCTGACCTTCGACGGCTGGAACGTCAGCCCGATCTGGTCGCCCGACGGGCGGCGCGTCGTGTTCACGTCGATGCACGCCGACGGGTCCGTCCTGTCCCGCAAGGCCGCGGACGGCACCGGCCAGGTGGAGGCGTTGACGGCGACGGGGCCGTTCGAGACGGCCTCCGCCTGGACCGGCGAGCCCGGCGAGCCGGGAGCGCTCCTCGTCATGCGCGCGGGCGGCCTGGTGGACGTCGACATCCACCTGCTGCCCCTGGACGGCGGCCGGAGGTCGGAACCGCTGATCGCGACCGACGCCGTGGAGGGATGGCCGGCGGTCTCGCCCGACGGCCGCTGGCTCGCCTACCACTCCAACGAGTCGGGCCGCCCCGCCGTCTACGTCCGGCCGTTTCCGAACGTCGAGAACGGCAAGTGGCAGGTGTCGCAGCGCGCCGGCCTCATGCCGGTGTGGTCGCGCGACGGCCGCGAGCTGTTCTACGTCGCCGCCGCCCCCGAAGGCATGGCGATGATGGCGGTCGGGTACGGCGGCGGCCCCGCGTTCGCCGCCTCCCGCCCCGAGCGGCTGTTCACGCTGCCGGGCCGCATCGGTCTCGGCGGCGTGTTCCGCCACTGGGACGTCGCCCCCGACGGCCGCCGCTTCGTCGTGCTCCGCGAGACGGAGGGAGACGCTTCGCCCACCGACCCGCGCCAGGGGCCGACCCGCCTCGTCTACGTCGCCAACTGGTTCACCGAGCTCGCCGAGCGGGTGCCGGTCCCTTGAGAAATGGGCTACCGGTCAAGAACGATCCGGTAGGCGCGCCTGGCGGGCGTCAGACCGGAAGACCATGCAGACCCCCGATCGATGATCTCCTCGACCTCGCGCCCGCCCGCCTCGGTGAGGGTGGCGTCGAACGGCGCCCGGCCGTTCAGCTCCGGGTGCGGGCGCATCATGAAGCGCACTGCGGCTCCGGGGTCCCGGAAAGCGGCCAGCGTCATCGCGTAGAGCCGGGCGATGCGCTCGGCGGTTTCGCTGCCGAAGATACCCATCGAGTCCATCATGCATCTCGAATGGACAGCAAGGCAACCCGGCGCCGCCTCTGCTGACTTCTCGACGCGCGCCCTGCCCGACCGTTCCCCTTGCGGCCCGGTGGCGCCCTGTGGTACAAGCATCCCTTGCGAACGTCCATCCCGACACGACACGCACGCGACCCGGGCCGCCAAGGAGACCCCGAATGAAGCTCACGCGCACGCTCGCCGCTCTTCTCGCGTTCGGCATGGTTTTGACGTTCGCCGCCCCCGGCTACGCCGAGAACGGCGCGGAGGCGGTGACCTACTACAAGGACGTGCTGCCGATCATGCAGGAGAACTGCCAGACCTGCCATCGGCCGTCCGGGGCCAACATCAGCGGGCTCGTCGCCCCCATGTCGTTCATGGACTACCGCGAGACGCGGCCGTGGGCCCGCGCCATCGCCGGCAAGGTCGAGTCGCGCGAGATGCCGCCGTGGTTCGCCTCGGCCCCCAAGGGCGTGTTCGAGAACGAGCGCGGCCTGACCGACGCCGAGATCGACACCATCCTGAGCTGGGTCGCGGCGGGCGCGCCCGCGGGCGACATGGCCGATGCGCCGCCGGCCCGGCAGTTCGCGGAGGACGCCAACGACGGCTGGACCCTCGGCGCCCCCGACTTCGTGGTCAACATGCCCGAGCCGTTCCTGGTCGAGGACGACATCTACGACCTGAACATCACCTTCTACACGGAGCTGACCGAGGACATCCTGCCCGAGGACACCTGGGTCAAGGGCTGGGAGTTCCGGGTCGGCGACAACCAGGTCACCCACCACATGTGCTCGTCGATGATCGCGCCCGGCGCCTTCATCCCCGAGAGCGCGGTGGAGGACGAGGGCGCCGACGCGGCCGGCAGCCAGCTCCTGAGCTGCGTGGCCGAGGGCGGCGAGCCCGACATGCTGCCCGACGGCTTCGGGGTGCTGCTGGAGACGGGGTCGAGCATCTCGTTCAACATGCACTACCACAAGGAGCCGGCCGAGGGCTCGGCCGCCTGGAGCAACCCGCAGGTCGCGTTCTGGGTCGCCGACGAGCCGGTGCGCTACAAGGTCGTCAACGACACCCTCTACAACCGCGGGTTCGAGATTCCGCCCAACCACCCGAACTACCGCGTCGGGTCGTCGCGCGTCCTCGAGAAGGACACCCTGGTGCTGACCTACTGGCCGCACGCCCACCTGCGGGCCGTCGCCGCGCGCTACACCGCGTTCTATCCCGACGGCACCGAGGAGCTGCTGCTCGACGTGCCGCACTACGACCAGAGCTGGCAGGTCACCTACAAGTACAAGGAGCCGAAGCTGCTGCCGAAGGGCACCCGCATCGACGTCGACTTCTGGTACGACAACACCCCGGAGCGCGCGTCGCGGCGCAGCTTCGACCCGAACCGGTTCGTGGGCTACGGGCCGCGGACCGACGACGAGATGTCGCTCGGGTTCATCGGCTACGCCGAGATCGACGAGCCCGAGGCGATGCCGACCACCGACAACGACTGACGCCGGCGCCGGTGCGGCGCGACGTGGCTTCATGGCAGGGGCGGGGCTCGTTGGTCCCGCCCTCGCTTTTTCTGCGGGGAACAACCGATTCTGCGGGGAACGACGGGTTCTGCGGGAACATCGCGATTCGCGGGGAACATCGCCATGCCCACCATCGGTGACATCCATCCTGCCGGTCCCGGCCGGCGCGGCCCTTGGCCGGTGCGCCCGGCCCCGCTCGCCGGCGACGCCGAGCGCGGGCCGGAGGCGGCCGTGCGGCGCGGCTTCCCGCCCCCGAGCGCGAGCCCGGCCGCCGAAGCCACGCCCCCGTCCGTCGCACGTGCCGGTTTCGCGTGCCCGCGCCCGGCCCCGCTCGTCGCGGGCATCGTCTGCGCACTGACCGCCGTGACGGCGGCGTCCGCCGGCGCCCAGACGCCGCCGCCGACCGAGGAGGCGGACGGCCTCGTGCACGCCGCCCTGGTGCTGGAGGGGCAGGAGATCGGCGTCGCGTTCCCGCCCGACCTGCACGCGAGCGGCCCGGCCTACGCCGAGTTGCTGGCGGGCGCGGCGGTGCGACTGGGTACTTTCGAAGGACATCGCGCCCTGCGGATGGGCACCCTGGCGCCGGACCTCGAAGCGCTGGCCGCGGAACGGGCTGCGGCGGCGGCGCGCGTGGCGGCCGAGGCGCAGCGAGCCGCGGCGCAGGCGGAGCCGGACGAGGACGACGCCGCCGAGGAGTCGGACGAGGCCGCGCCGGAACCGGCCGAGCCGCCCGATCCCGAGCTGTGGCTCGCCCGGGACGCCGAGGGCTGGCGCCTGGAGATCCGCACCGCCGACGTGGCCGGGAGCGACGGCGGAACCGTCCATGTCGTGCCGTTGCAGCATCGGGAAGCCGCCGCACCAGCACCGGTGTTCACCGCCTCCGTGCATGCCACCGCGGCCGAGACGGGCCGGCTGGAGCTGCGCTGGGGACGCCAGGCGTGGAGCAGCGACTTCCGCTTCGACGAGCTCCCGCCCCCGCCCCGACGGCCCCGGGTCTCAGGCCGCGGGACCCCCCGCCAGGCCGCGGACGACAACACCCCGACGGCCCGCAACAACATGCTCAACGAGCGCAACGAGACGGCCCTCGTGCTGCCCGACGGCGCTCGCATCTCGATGCTCTACTGGAAGGGCATCGACGTCGAGGACGAGGACTACCCGCGCGTCGCCGACACGCCGGACTGGGCGGTCGTCGAGATGATCCGCGCCCCCGCCCTCCGCCTCAAGTCCGACGTCTCGCTACGGTTCGGCGAGGCCGACGTCCCCACCGGCAACCTAGCCCCCGGCTTCGCCGGCGCCTACGGCGTCTGGTTGCGCCGGGCCGGTGCCGGCTGGCGCTTCGTGTTCAACCACGAGCCCGATTCCTGGGGCACCCAGCACGACCCGGACTTCGACGCGGCGGAGACGCCCGTCGAGTACTCGCGCGCCGCCGGGTCCTTCCGACCCCTCGGCGCCACCCTCGTCCCCGCCGGCCCCGACGAGGGCCGCCTCGTCGTCCACTGGGGCCCCCACGAGTGGGCCGCCGACTTCACCGTCGTGCGGGGCGCGGCCGACCAGTAATGACGGCGCCCCCGCTCGACACGACGCCGGACACCGGTCCGGACTCTCGTCCCCGAGCCTGCCCGGTTCCCACGTCTCTGACACGTGCGTCGGCCGAAGTCGGCGCGCGATACGTTGACCTGCCTCCCGCGCCCCCGGGTTCGTCCGAAATGACGGGACGGGCACGTCTGCACTGAAGCCCACCGTACCCCCGATACGGCCGACCGCGCTTGCCTTCGTGCAAATCGTTCGATGACATCGTAGAATTTGCACGATGTGGATCGACCGGCAGATCGAGCCGCTCCTGCTTCAGCGCGCGGCGACGCGGCCGGTGGTGGTGCTGACGGGCGCCCGCCAGACCGGGAAGACCAGCCTGATGCGCCGGCTGTTCCCCGACCACGGCTTCGTCACCCTCGACCTGCCGAGCGAGGCGGAACAGGCGGAGCGGGACCCCGGCACCTTCCTCGCGCGGCACCCGCCGCCCTTGGTCATCGACGAGGTGCAGTACGCACCGGGGCTCTTCCGCCATCTGAAGGCGGCGGTCGACCGAGAGCGCGCTCGATACGGCGCATTCCTGCTGACCGGGTCGCAGCCGCTGGGCCTGATGAAGTCCGTCTCCGACTCCCTGGCCGGCCGCGCCGCCGTCATCGCGCTCGAACCGCTGTCGTTCGCCGAGGCGAGGATCGCACATCCGCGCCTCACCGCCGACGAGTTCGTGGTGCGGGGGGGGTTCCCCGAGCTGTACGAGAACCCGGAAATCGATGTAGAGGGCTTCTACCGCTCGTACGTGGCGACCTATCTGGAACGGGACCTCCGGCAGTTCCTCCAGGTCGCGAACCTGAGGGATTTCGAACGCTTCCTGCGCGCCTCTGCGCTGCGTTCGGCGCAGTTGCTCAACCGCACCGACCTCGCCCGCGACACGGGCATCGCCGGCTCCACCGCCGGCGCGTGGCTCTCGGCGCTGGAGGCATCGCATCAGCTCATGTTGCTGGAGCCGTGGTTCGCGAATCGGACCAAGACGCTGGTGAAGCGACCGAAGCTGTACGTTCGCGACCCCGGCCTCGCGGCCTTCCTCTGCGGCGTGCAGACCGTCGAGTCGCTACGGGCGTCGCCGCTCGCCGGGGCACTCTGGGAGACCTTCGTCTGCGCCGAGATCCGCCGCGCCCAGTCGAACCGCCGTGGCGGGTGGGATTTCCAACTCTGGGCCGACCGCACCCGCGAGGCCGACTTCCTGCTCCACCGCGCAGGGACGTTCCACCTCGCGGACGCCAAGTGGACCGAGCACCCGACCGCCCGCGACGCCGGCCCGTTGCGAGCGATCGCCCGCACCCTGCCGCCCGGCGCCGTCCGGTCGCTGTCGATCTTCTGCCGCGCGCCGAACCCCTACCCGCTCGACGATGCCGGCGACGCGCACGCCGTGCCACTCGGCACGCCGGCGGCACTCGCCGACTGGACGTAGCCCAGCGTCGTGCGGAAGGGCCTCGCCACCGAATCACGAGTATATCGCCGCCCGTACGGGTCACAGCCGTCGAGGGCACAGATCCTCATAACGGGCCGCTACCCGCGGGAGACCTACGACTTCATGGTCGGGGTGGCACGCTGGACGTGGCGCGTCCACGCCTCGCGGTCCTTCTGGCGACCGACCGGTACCCACCGTTCAGCCTCGAACCGTTCTGCGGCGTGACGTCCCGAACGACTCGCCGTTCCTGGACTTCCCGCTTGCGCGTCCGCGTCACGACGTGACCCAGCAGATTCACGCGGTCGAGCCGCTCCGCCACGCGGGCCGCGACATCCGGCCGCGTCAGGTCGTCGGTCCAGACCCGCTCCTCAATCAACGCCCGCAACTGACGGCTCTCCCGCAGCAGTGGATGGGCGAGCCCCCCCGCAGCGTGCGTTCCACCTTCTCCGGCGACGCCTCGCGCCCGCCCCCTCCTGCACCGAGGATCAACTGCCGGGCGCGAACGAGCGGACCGTTCGCCTCCAGGATGTCGTCGAAGGCCCCGGGCCGGTCGAACATGTCCTCGTCCACCAGTCGGAGAAGCTCGAAGAGATCGCCGCCCTTGAGGTGGATCGGCGTCGCCGACAGTAGCACGATGTACTCGGAGACGGCCCGCGCCAGGCGGCCGTGCCGCGAGGTCATCGTTTCGCGATTGCGCAGGTAGTGCGCCTCGTCGATCACGCACACGTCGACGAGGGGCTCTTCCTCGGCGTGGCGGTCGAGAAAACGGGCCTGCCGCGACGCCGCCCTGTCAGGCGGCTCAGTCGGATCGTCCCAACGCCGTCCGGGCGCAGCCCCTGGAGACTGGCTACGATGGCGAAACCGGCGCCCCAACCGTCTGCCCGCGCCTGCTCGAGGCGCTCCAGAGTTTCTTCGGCGCCCAGCATGGCGGCGTCCACGCCGAAACGCAGCCGTAGCTCGCGTTGCCATTTCTCGCGAAGAACAGCGGGGCAGAGCACGAGGAGGCGGCGGAAGTCGAAGCGCGCGCGCAACTCGGTCCAGAGCAGTCCCGCCTCGATGGTCTTGCCGAGTCCCACTTCGTCGGCGATCAGGATGCCCCGGCTGCCCGAGTTCAGCAGCTTCACCACCGGCTTGAACTGGTGGGCATAGAAGTCGGTGCCGGTCGTGTCCATGCTGTAGATCACATCGGCCAGCCGCCCCGTGAGGCGCGCGTGGGTCACCGCGCGGCGCAGATCGCCGGAATCGCCGAGTCGGTCGCGCTTGAGGAGGTCCAGAGCGTCATCCCCGCTGTCGCCCGTCGCCTCCAACTGATCTTCCGGCACGAACTGACGCGCCCCCGGGAACTGCACTTGCCACCGATGCACGCCCGCGAGCTGCCGTGTCCGGCCGGTGATGACGCCGACACGACCCGAGTCGTGCTTCAGGCGAACCTCCTGTCCCGGTTTGAAGGTGTCACTCATGGGTATTGCTCCAGGCGCTTGGTCCGCTGTCGCGCTGACGGCCGCGTCTGGCGCCACGCCGGCCCACTCGTCCCTTTCGCCCCTGTCGGGCGGCTCTGCCTTCAGCCTTGAGCGCCCTCCACGGCGAACAGTCGGTGAAGTCACCTCGCCGCTGCCAACGCAAGATGCGTCAGAAACCTGTCATCCTGGTTGCGGGTCGCGCGGCTGCACGGACCGTATACGTGGACCATGGTTGCGAAGTCTCGCACGAACCTGGGTCGGATCACGACACGACCGGCCGCAGGCTTGTGCACCGGGCCGCGCTTGGCCGAGCCACCAGACCGGCTTCCGCGGGCTGTCGTCGCGCTGAACCCGATGCGTCGCTCCGGGCAGCCCCGCCCGTGCCGGCGGGCGGCGTCATCCGACCGGGCGTTCACGGGCTCGCGTGGTCCTGGGGGTGTGAATCGAACGTCCGCACGCGCTGGGTACGGCGCCGAACGCCCGCGCCAGGGCCAGAAGTCGACATCGAGATTGCCGACCACGCTCCGGGAGCAAGCCCATCTTCCACGGGGATGGGGCGTTCGGCAGGTGGCGAGCTGAGTCTCGTCAGGTGTCCTGACTGACCGTCAGAACCGGAACAACCGGTTGAACTTGACCACGAAGCCGCGGTTGCGCAGGTCCAGGCCCCGGTCGGGCCGGAACCCGTTGGTGACGTCGCGGTCGTCGGTGTAGACCACGAACAGCTCGCTCCCCGGGCTGTACTCCCACCGCAGGCGCAGGTTGCTGCTGAACGAGTTGTCGGCCGAGTTGTACTGCAGCAGGCCGCTGAAGAACATCCGCGGGTTGAACGCGTAGTTCACCCGGGTCACCGCCAGGTTCGACTGGAACGTCCCGTACGGCGTGTCGATCCAGTTGAACGACACCGTCGGCTCGACCGACATCTGGGGCAGCACCGCGATGCGCCCCTGGCTCAGCTCGAGGCTCGTCAGCTCGCCCCCGAAGTAGTCGCCCCGCCTCAGCGCCACCTGACCGTTCACCCGGCGCTGCTGCCCGATGGCGTACGCCACCTGGTAGTTGGCGAAGCTGTAGCCCCCCACCGGGATCGTGAAGTCGGCGCCGGGCGGCGTGAACGGCTGCAGCAGCAGCTCGTAGTTGTCGGTCGCCGAGAACGTCAGCCGGTCGCTCGACTCGAACTCGGTCTGGAACGACAGCAGGCGTTGGCGTGTCTCGAGCTGGGTGACGTCGGCCATCAGGATGTAGTCGACGGCCCCCTCGAGGCTGAACTGCCGGACGCTCTCGATGGACGCGGGACGCGGGCTGAAGCGCCCCGACACGTAGGTGCGGCGGAAGTTGTCGCGCCGGAGGAAGCCCACCTCGGGCAGGAAGTTGTCCTCCACAAGGAGGTGGTCGACCTGCAGGCCGTAGCGGTCGGCCGCGTACTCGAACTTGCCCTGATAGCTCGTGTCCCTGCCCTCGTACTCGGGGCTCGGCACCCGGGTGCGGGCGAAGTAGCTGATGAGGCTGACGTTCTCGAAGAACGCGAAGGTGCCGTCCACCCCGTAGGCCTGACTGGCCCCGGGGGCGACGCGCGACACCGACCGGTTGGTGAACATCCCGCCGATCGAGCTGCGGCGGAGGACGTCGCGCCGCAGCCGCACCACCGTGAAGTTGGTCGGCTCGGTGGCCGAGACCGCCTCGTCGCCGGCGTGGATGTTCAGCGCCCCCACGTCGAACGGGCCGACCTTCCCCGTCACCCGCGCGCCGCCGACGATCGGCACCACCCGCGACGCGCCGTCGGGGCCCCGCTCGAGCCCGATCTTCCGGCTGTAGAAGAGCTGCGGCACGTTGACGTCGCCGAAGATGCCCCCGGTGGGGCCGCCGCCCGGACCACCGAACCGGCCGGTGACGCCGCCCCGCGCGAAGCCGAAGATGCCCCGCCCCTCGAGGAAGAACTCGCGCTTCTCCGGGAAGAACAGCGGGAAGCGGGTCAGGTTGACCTGACGCTCGTCCACCTCGACCTGTGCGAAGTCGGTGTTGTACGTGAAGTCGGCGGTCAGGTTCTGGGTGATGCCGTACTTGACGTCGATGCCCCCGTTGCCGCTCCGCTCGTTGTCCACCACCGGATTGGCGGTCAGGTCGGTGGCGATGCCCCCGATGCCGTACGGCTTGACCTCGATGTTGCGGCTCGCGGGCGGGGGCTCGAGGCCGACGAGGGTGCCCGCGGCCGAGACCCGGAAGATGCCGGCCGAGCCGCTGCCGCCGCCGGCCGAGATGGGCAGCCGGGTCAGGTACACCCACTCGTTCTTGCGCCGGATGGCCCGGCGGAGCTGGATGCCCCAGACGTGCGGCGGATCGGAGCGGTAGCGCAGGGTCTTGAACGGGATCTCCATCTCGACCGTCCAGCCGCCGGCGAAGCGGCCGGTGCGCACGTCCCACACCGGGTTCCAGTCGGAGTTGGGGTTGCCCTCGTTGGTGAACTGCTGGTCGGCGCGCGCCCCGAGGGGATTGGTGTAGAAGTTGAAGCCGTTGCGGCGGTCGTAGAAGGTGTCGAAGAAGGCGGTGAACGTGTCGTTCTGGCGGAGCTGGCTGGTGTCGCGGCGCATCTCGTTGGCGACCCACTGGCTCTCGGGGGCCGAGTCCCAGACCCGCGCGGAGACGTAGACGTTCGTGTCGTCGAACAGGATCCACGCTTCGGTCCGCTCCGTGGCGGGGGCGCCGATGTCGGGCACCTGCTGGATGAAGCCGGTGATCGCGGGCACGGTCTCGTAGACCGGCTCGTCGAGCACCCCGTCGAGGCGGATGCCCTCGGCCAGCCGGATCGCGCGGACGGTGGTGCGGCCCTCCTCGTCGCGATTCATGACCTCGGGCGCGGCGGGGGCCGGCGGACCGTCGATGAGCGATGCGAGCGACGCGGCGGCGCCGGCCGGGAAGCCGCCGGGGGCCACGGCGCCGGGCGCGGACGCCGAGGCCGGCGCCGCCGTCGCGGGCGCCGGGGCCGCCGACGCCGGGGCCGACGCGCCCGCGAAGGGGTCGGCGCCGGGCGCCGTCCGAGCCGCGCCGGGGCCGGCCGCGGCCGCCGGCCGCTCCGGACGCGACAGCGGCCTCCCGGGCGAACCGGCCCGGCCCGGCGGTACGGTCCCCGCAGCACGGGCGGCTCCCGCGGGCGAGGCGGTCACGCCGGCCGCGGGAGCCGCTCTCGGGGCGCCGGCCCGTGCGACCGGCGCCTCGGACTCCGCCAGCGCGGCGACGAGACGGTCCTGCAGGTCGAACAGGTCCGGCGAGGCGCCGTCGACGATGGCGGAACGTACGACGTCGCCGCCGGCCGCCGACACGACACGAGCGGTGATGCGGAGCTGACTCGCGAACCGCTGATAGGCGCCGACGAGCACGAACGGCACGTCGAGGGTACGGCCGACCTCGACGGCCTCGTCGGCCGAGACCGGCCCTTCCGGCCGCGCATCCCCCGCCGCCGCTCCTCCCCGCTGCACGACGACCGCGCTTCCGGCGGGGAACCCCGCCACCACGGCCTCGGCGATGCCCTGGCCCATCCAGTCGTCGACCGGACTTCCCGTCAGGTTGGTGAACGGCACGACGGCCACCGTCCCCGCCGGCGGCGCGGCGAACGGGACGGCGGGCTGCGCCGCCGCCGGGGCCGCCGCCAGCGCCATCCCGATCGCCGCCGCCCATGCCGGGACCACCCGTTGCACGTCTCTCGCTCCCACGTTCACCAGCTCCTTCAGGGGCTCCTCGTCGGTACGAACCGTGACCGTGGCGGCCCGTGGCGACGGGCGCCCCTGCATTCGACGCGCGATGCGCCCGGTGACCGCGGTCGCTCCGCGGATTCGCCCCGTCCGCCGTGAGATACCGCGATGCGCTCCCTCGTTGGCGCCTCGTCGGGCGGCGCGCCGGACGCCCGCCGGGGCCAAGCCCGGCGTCTGCCCGCCGCGGGCTCCCAACCAATAGGATACGTCCAATCCCGTCAACCGTTTACCGGGCCGAACCGGGCCGAAGCGCCTGACGCTATAATCCATCCTGTTCAGCAGCTCGACGACACGGCCCGAACCGGCCTGAGACACTCCGGAGAGGGGCCGCGGGAGGACCTGGGAATGGCTTCATCACGACGACGCTTCCTGATGCATGCGGCGGCCATGGGCGGCGCCGCCCTGGCCCGGCCCGCCTCGGCCCTGGCAGAGTCCGCGGGCGCCCCCGGCGGGAGCGCAGAGACCTTCTCTCCCCCGGAGCTCCTGGCCCGCCAGGCCGCCCGGAACCGGGCGGCGGCGGCGCCGGCAGCGCCCGCGGCTGCGGCAGCGCCCGCAGCGCGGGCGGTCCAGACCGAGGACGCCGACTACGCCGCGATGTACCGCGACCGCCGGAACTGGGGCCGCTGGGGCGACGACGACCAGGTGGGCGCCGTCAACCTCATCACCGCCGAGAAGCGGGCTGCCGCGGCCGGCCTCGTGCGCACCGGCCGCACCGTCTCGCTCAGCCGCGTCTTCGAGCCGCCGCAGCACTTCATGACCAAGAGCTCGCTTGGGGGGAACGGCGGCTACGTCATGGACTACCTGGGCTTCATCTACCACGGCTCCACCGTGACCCACATCGACGCTCTGTGCCACATCTGGGACGAGGACGGCATGTGGCAGGGCCGCGACCCCGACGTCGAGATCACCACCCAGGGCGCCCACTTCGGCGACATCACCCACTGGAACCGGGGCATCATCACCAGGGGCGTCCTGATCGACGTGCCCCGCCACCGCGGCGAGCCTCACGTGACGGCGGACCGTCCCGTCCGCGGCGGCGAGCTCGAGACGATCGCGGCCGCCCAGGGCGTCGCCGTCGAGCCGGGCGACGCCCTCCTCGTGCACAGCGGCTGGGCGTCGTACATGCAGAGCGGCGACGACGGCAGCCGGGGGCGCCCCGGCCTGCACCCGAGCTGCGCCGAGTTCATCCGCGACCACGACGTCGCCCTGCTCGGCTGGGACCTCATGGACGCCCGGATGGGCGCGGCCGGCCTGCCCTGGCCGGTGCACGGCGTGCTCTTCAACTTCGGGGTCGCCCTGCTCGACAACGCGCGGCTGGAGCCCATCGCCGACGCCTGCGCCGAGGAGGGCCGGCACGAGTTCATGTTCATGCTGCTGCCCCTCAACGTCGCACGCGGCACCGGCAGCCCCGCGAACCCGATCGCGATGTTCTGATCGGGTTCGGCGAAGTCCGTGCGGTCGGGCTCAACGGCGATGCGTGGCCGTGGCCCGCGGCCGGCCGCCGCAAGGTCGAAGCGGGTCCGAAGCCGGGTCGGGCGCGTCGATCCAAACCCTGCGCCGGCGCCTGATGCCGCAAGGTCGAAGCGGGTCCGAAGCCGGGTCGACGGCGCGAGGAGGGCGATGGCGATGCGGAACGCGGCGACCGCGAGCCTGCCCGGTAGCCGTTTCGTCCGACCGTCCTGGACACACGGCTCGAGACGAAACATGCCGGCCGCAGTGCGTCGAGGCGCTGCCGCGACACCGGAGGAAACCTGGGGCACATCCATGACACATCGGGCAGCAGATCGAGAACCGGTCCTTCGTTCGACCATCACCGTCCTCGCGCTGGCCGGCTGGACCGCCGCGTGCGGCGCGCCCGGCAACGACGCCGCCGGCGACGACTATCTGTCGCCGGACCTGCGCGCCGCCGTCGAGCAGCTCAAGGCCGACGTCGCGGCGAACCCGACCGACGAGACGACCATCGCCGAGCGCGCGCGCATCCTCGACGAGTGGGTCGACGCCTACGCCCTCGGCGGCGGCGAGGTCGGGCTGGAGGGCCCGCGCGTGCGGCTGCAGGCGACCCTGCCGCCGACGGGACAGGCGGCCCTCGCCCAGGGCGCGGTCATCGACCGGCTCGTCCGCCAGTTCACCCTGCACGACGAGCCCGGCGCCCTCGGCGAGCTGGCGGCCGAGTCGCTCGGGCCGTTCGAGGCGCGCAGCCACCAGACCCTCCGCCAGACGTGGACGGCGGGGACGCGCGCGGTGGAAACCGGCGGCGGCTTCTGGGTGGCCCGGCACTTCAACATGAACTACGGTCCCTTCCAGACCGACGACCCCGCCGGCGAGGGCTACGTGACCATCGCCACCAGCGACGGCGACGCGCGGTTCGAGCCCGACGTCTACATGGCGCGCGGCCCCCACGGCGGCTTCCGCGCGCCCGAGCCGGCCCTCGTCTTCCGCCTCGCCGCGGGCCGGCTCGACCCCGGCGAGACGGTCACCATCACCTACGGCGACACCGGCGGCGGCGGGCCGGGGCTGCTCATGACCGGCACGTCGAGCGCGCGCATGCCCCTGCCCCTCTATGTCGACCTCGACGCGTCCGGCGAGTGGCGGCCGTTGCCCATCCTGCCCTTCGTCGTCAGCGGGACGCGGGTGGCCGGCGTGCACGGCTTCGCCCCCAGCGTCGTCGAGCCCGGCGAGCCGTTCGAGCTGTCGGTGCGGGCCGAGGACGCGTTCTTCAACCGCGCCACCGGCGACATCCCCGCTTTCGAGGTGCTGGTCGACGGCGACGTGCGCGCCACCACCCCGGCCGGGTCCGAGGCCATCACCCTCGTACCGCTGACGCTGGACGAGCCGGGACCACACTGGATCACCCTCCGCTCCGAGGACCGGGAGATCACCGGCGACGCCAACCCGGTCCTCGTCGTCGAGGACCCCGAGCGGCGCATCTTCTGGGGCGACACCCACGGCCACTCCGGCTACGCCGAGGGCATCGGCACCATCGACTTCTTCATGACGTTTGCCCGCGACGACGCGCGGCTCGACTTCGTCACCCACTCCGAGCACGACGTCTGGCTCGACGACGCGGAGTGGGAGCTGTCGAAGAGCGCCGTCGAGGCGTTCGACGACCCCGGCCGGTTCATCCCCTATCTCGGCTGGGAGTGGACGCGGCCGGCCCGGTTCGGCGGCCACCACAACGTGCTCTACCGCGACACCACCGACCGGACGCCGGTGTCGGCCGTCGAGTACCCCACCCTGTCCGAGCTCTACCAGGGCCTGCACGCGCGCTACGACCCCGACGACGTCCTCGTCATCCCCCACGCGCACAACCCCGGCGACTACCGCCAGTCGGACCCGCGGCTCGAGCCGCTCATCGAGATGATGTCGATGCACGGCACCTTCAACTGGTTCGTCCGGCAGTACCTGTCGCACGGACACCGGGTGGGTCTCATCGCCGCGTCGGACGACCACCTGTCGCACCCCGGCTACTCCGCCCCGAACCGCGACTCGCTGGCCCAGCGGGGCGGCCTCGGCGCGGTGATGGCCCCCGAGCGCTCGCGCGACGCCATCTTCGACGCCATGAAGGAGCGGCGAACGTACGCGACGACCGGCGACCGCATCATCCTCGACATGAGCGTCAACGGCACCGCGATGGGACAGGACGCCGAGTACGCCGACGTCCGCGAGGTCGAAGGGCGGGTCATCGGCACCGCGCCCATCCGGTCCGTCGAGCTGCTGAAGAACGACGAGGTCATCTGGAGCGAGGAGTACGCGGTGGGCCGCGGCCGGCCCGCCGACACCGAGCAGTGGCTGCTCTCGTTCTCGTCCGGCGAGACCCCGGTCCACCCCGGCGACGCCCCGCGCGGGTGGCGCCACTGGCGCGGCGAGGTGCGGGTGACCGGCGCCAACGTCGTCGCCGTCGCCGCCACCGACTTCGTGAACCCGACCACCCAGTTCCTGGAGCGGACCGCCAACGGCGCCCGCTTCGCCACCCACACCCGCGGCGACAGCAGCTCGCTGCGGCTCACGCTGTCGGGCATCCGCCCCAGCGTAGCCGTCACCGTCGACCTCGAGGAGACCACCGAGACCGGCTCGGCCCCGCCCTTCTACCGGCCGCGCGCGGTCATCCCCGCCGCCCGAATGCGGATGACCCTGAACGCCGGCGGCATCGACCGCTCGATGCCCATCGACGACTACCCCGACGACCGCATCGCCCTGCGCCGCCTCATCCGCAACGGCCCGCGCGACGTCAGCTTCAGCCACACCGACGAGGACACCCCACGGCAGGGCGACTACTACTACGTGCGGGTCCGGCAGGTGAACGACGCGATGGCGTGGTCGAGCCCCGTCTGGGTGGGCGGCTATCCGTCGCGGTAGGACCGGACGACGCCGGTCAACCCGGCGGTGACGCCGGCGCCGCCGCAGGTGCTCCATCGGGAATCAGCTTTCCCTCGGCGTGCGATGCGCGATGGAACCTGTACAATAGAACGTACGATCGACGGAGAAAAACGCCGTGGACACGATCACCTGTTCGGACGCCCGTACCCGACTCGCCAGGACCATGGACAGGGTCTGCGACGACCACGCCCCGATGATCATCACGCGCAAGAACGCCCGTTCCGTGGTCATGATGTCGCTGGATGACTATCACGCCCTCGAAGAGACCGCCTATCTGCTCCGCACCCCGAAGAACGCACGCCGGCTGCTCGCGTCGATCATCGATCTCGAATCCGGAGCGGGCATGGAGAAGGAGCTCGTCGAGTGAGGCTGGTCTTCTCCGAGAACGCCTGGGACGACTACCTCTACTGGCAGACCACGAACCGCCGCGCACTCAAGAGAATCAACCTCCTGATTCGAGACGTTCTCCGCGCTCCCCACGAGGGCATCGGCAAACCCGAGCCCCTCAGGCACGGTCTCGCCGGCTACTGGTCTCGCCGGATCGACGACGAGCACCGTCTCGTGTACAAGGTCGAGGACGATGCCGTGCTGATCGCGCAGTGCAGGTACCACTACTGACGTCTCCCGGATCCGTTCGGGACAGGAGGACGGAGCCGCCGCGTCCCCGAGTGGTCGGGGTGGCGGCTACCCGTGGCGGTAGGCGGCCGGCGCCGGCACGGAGACCGCGCCGACTCCCGGGTGCGGGCGGTCCGGGGTCACGGCGCCACGCGGGCGCAGTATCGCTGCAACTGCTCCAGGTCGCGCCGCATCCCCACGAGCGACAGGCGTTCCCGCCTCATCTCCACGTAGGCCGCGTCCCGGCAGAGCGCGGCGGACGGCAACGATCGCGTCATGCTGGACGGAGGCCCGAGATACAGGACGGCGTCGAACTGCTCCTCGGCGGGCAGCGAGCGCCACTGGTCGCGGGGAATCGGCACGATGCGGCCGTCCCGGATCGCCGCGCGGGGCGCCTCCGGCGGGGAGAACGCGGTGAAGTCCGCCGCCCCGAGCACGGTGCCGCGCACCAGCGCGAAGCCGGGAGCCCGCCATGACGCCACGTCCGGCTGCAGCGCCTGCAGGTCGACCCCCGCGGCCGGCCAGACCGTGAACACGCGCGTGTCGCCCTCGCGCTCGAGCTGCTGGACGAGCGTGTGCAGGTTCGGGTCTTCGACGAGCTCGTAGTTGCTGAGCAGGTTCCGCCGCTGCAGGTGCATCGAGCCGTAGACGACGAGGGCGCGCCGGCCCTTCTCGATCACCTCGCGTCGAATCAGCGCGGCGGCGTGCGTGTCGCGCAGCTCGAGCCACTTCTGGTGGTCCTCCCGGCTCTCCACCGCGTCCCAGTCGATCGGGGGGTCGCCGAGCAGGACCCGGAGCCGGCGCTCGGGAAGGAGCGACGCGTTGACCTCGCGCACCGCGCGGAAGAACGCTTGCGTGGTCGGCCGATCGTTGCCCTGTCCCGGTTGCGTGGTGTTCCACCAGACCTGGCGCAACTCGGCATCGGGCACGTCGTCACCGTCGACGAAGCGGTCCATCACGTCCTGATACAGCGCGTTCCCCCACTCCACGACGATGTCGTCGACGGCCGCCGGGAATCGCGGATCGCGAATCAGCGCGAGCCGAAACGCGTGGGCCTGCTCGTTGCCGTGCGGATCGCCGACGGCGACGATCGCGTGTCGCTCGAAAGCAGCGAGGATGGCGGCGATCGGTTCGAACGGCGAAGCGGACCGCGGCGCGTTCTGCCGGGCGGCGACTACGCCGGCGCCGAGCGTCACGAGAAGCGACAACGCCAACAGTCGTGTGTGCACACGGGTGGTTCCGCCCATGCAACAGCTCCTTCTCAACCGCGAGACCCCGGTGTCGCATCTCCCCGGGTCCACGCCCGCCGGCCGAACGGTCGCCGGCCCTTCCCTGGGAACCGCGTCCACGACCTCGACCGTCAGCAGGTTCACGCCCGCCGGCCGAACGGAATTTGCGCCCGACCCGACCAGCGCCGTCTTCACTCCGGCGGGCGGCTGGCGCCAGCGTGCGTGTCGCTCCCACCCACCAGGCCGGACTGCCGCAGCGCAGCGGCGCCCATCAGGCCGCCCATCCCCATCGACTCGACGGCGCTGCTCGGGACCAGCATCAGCGCGCCCTTCTCCTTCAGTCCCTCGTAGAGCATGTTCATCGCGCGCAGATGCAGGGCGGTCGGATTCTCCTGATACGCCTTCGCGGCTTCCTGGAACGAGTTGGCGATGGCCATCTCGGCTTCGCCCAGGATGACGCGCGCCTGCTTCTCGCGGGCCGCCTGCGCCTCGCGCGACATGGCGTCCTGGAGGGCGTCCGGGATGACGACGTCGCGCATCTCGACGGACGACACGGTCACGCCCCACGGATTCGAACGCTGATCGATGAGCTGCTGCAGCTCGGTCTCGATGCGTTCCCGCCCGCGCAGGAGGTCGGCGAGGGTGGTCCGGCCGATGATGTCGCGCAGCGCCGTCTGCGCCGCCCAGCTCACCGCCTGCGAGTAGTCCTGCACCTCGAGCGCCGCCTTCTCGACGTCGTGCACCATCCAGAACAGCACGGCGTCGACGTTCACCGGCACGGTGTCCGAGGTCAGGGTCTGCTCGGCCGCGAAGCCGGTCGTGATCGTGCGCTGGTCGACCCACGCCGAGACGCGGTCGAGGAACGGCACCACCCAGAACAGCCCGGGACCCCGCAGCCCGGCGAACCGTCCGAGCCGCAGCACCACGCCCCTCTCCCATTGGTGCGCGATCCGCGGCGACTGCATCAACCCGAGCCCGATCGACACGGCCGCGATCGGCGGCGCCGGGCTCCCCGTGACCTCCCATCCCAACAAGGCGATCGCGCACCAGGCCAGCAGGATGGCCGCCGACACGACGTTGATTCGCCGGACGAGGGGGCGACGGGGTTCGGGACGCTCTCCGAAGATAGTGTGGGCCATCATGATCCTCCCTGCCGACGCGCGAGAAGCGCCGCCGTCACCTCGTCGAGGGTGAAGCCGGCCGAATCGGCATCGGCCAACAGACGCGTGACGAACGCGTTCAGCCGGCGCTGGTGTTCCTGAGGTGGACGCGCCCGGGCGGGCGTGGCGCTGACGAACGAACCGACGCCGCGCCGGGTTTCGAGGACGCCGCGCCGCTCGAGCTCGCCGTACACGCGGGCGACGGTGTTCGCGTTGACGCGCAGATCGACCGCGAGCTGTCGAACCGTCGGCAGTCGATCGCCCGGCCGCAGCCGTCCCGCGGCGATCGCCGCGCACACCCCGCGCTCCAACTGCACGTAGATCGGTGTACGGTCCCGCGGGTCGACGTTGACGAGATCCACGTGACCTATTGTACTAGATAATAGGGACAGGTCAACCCGCATGACCGAGCCGCAGAGTGATTCGTCCGATCAGGGTGATCCGTGAAGCTCGTCGCCGAAAGACATCCGGAGACGCCGGTGTCATGCTTTGCAGGACTGGGTGAGCCGAGTGTCAGGTGCTGGAATTTTCGCTATCAATCGAAAAACATAGCGATGTTTTTCACATGAGCGTTAAAATGCTAGCATCGCACGGATGGCCGTACTGCTCCGGCGCTACCTGGCCGACCAGATCCGGACCGATCTGGAACGGAAGATGGTGTTCGTGTCCGGTCCCCGGCAGGTGGGCAAGACCACCCTGGCGCGCGGCCTGCTCCCCGACCCTTCGGGCTATCTGAGCTGGGACGTTCCCGACCACCGGGATGCGATTCTGCGCGGCCGGCTGCCGAACGCGCCGATGCTCGTCTTCGACGAGCTGCACAAGTTCCGCGGGTGGCGCGGCTTCCTCAAGGGCCTCTACGACCGGCAGGACGGGACGCGCATCCTCGTCACCGGCAGCGGCCGGCTCGACTACTACCGCTACGGCGGCGACTCCCTGCAGGGGCGCTACCATCTGCTGCGCCTGCACCCGCTGTCGGTGGCCGAGCTCGGCGTCGACGGCGACGCCGGACTGCGCCGGCTCCTCGACCTCGGCGGCTTCCCCGAGCCCTGGATGGGCGATTCCCTGGAGGCGGCGCAACGGTGGTCGCGCGAGTACCGCATGCGGCTGGTCGAGGAGGAGATCCGCGACCTCGAGGGCGTCACCGACGTCGGCGCCATCGAGATGCTGGCCGTCCGATTGACGGATCTCGTGGGGTCGCCGCTGTCGGTGAACGCGCTGCGCGAGGACCTGCAGGTCAGCCACGGCGCGGTGAGCCGCTGGCTGGAGATCCTCGATCGCCTCTATGCCATCTTCCGCGTCAAGCCGTTCGGCGCGCCGCCGTTGCGCGCCGTCAAGAAGGCGCAGAAGCACTACCATTACGACTGGATCCAGGTGCGCGACCGGGCCGCCCGCTTCGAGAACCTGGTGGCGATGCACCTCCTGAAGTGGGTGCACCACGAGCAGGACGTCCGCGGGCGCGACCTCGACCTGCGGTACTTCCGCGACGTCGACGGACGCGAGGTCGACTTCGTGTTGACCGACCGCGAGGTCCCGGTCCGCCTGATCGAGGTGAAGTGGAGCGATCGTCCCGTGGACAAGTCGCTACGCTACCTGCACGCCCGTTTCCCCGACGCGGCGGCGACCCAGATCAGCGCGGCCGGCGCCGACGACTACCGAACTCCCGAGGGCATCCGCGTGCAGCCGGCGATTCCGTTCTTGCGGAGCCTCGTGTGAAGCCCGACGCCGAGCTGCCCTCCGATTCAGACTCCCGTCTCTCCGGCTTCCGTCACCACGTCCTCGATGTCCGGCCTGTTCGAAGGCAACACCGCATCAGGCACGTGTTTGTGGTGGGGGAAACCGGCCACGCCCGGAAAATGCGGCGTGCAGTCATAGCGAAAGACCAAACGACTCGATTCGTCCTGGCAGTGGTAGCGGTAGTCGAGTGGAACGAGACGACCGTCTTCGACCACGACGGCTTCATTGATTTCCAGCAAGTGCCGCCACTCGAAACGAAGCCTGACCCGCAGGTTGGCACGCTCCCGCGTGAGTATCTCCTCGACACACTGCTCGACGTATGCCTGGCTGCACCCTCGAATGGCCCGCTCCACCCTCTCCAGGTAGGCGACCAGCAGCTCATGCAACATCAGGCAGCGACTTCTCCAGCTTCCTGCGGATTTCCACATAGTGCCGATAGTCGTTCGCCCACTCCACGAACGCGGCGTCGTCCGACAGACGGCCCTCGCTGTACTGATGGAAGAAATCCTCCGAGTCCATTCGGTGCCGATTATCGTACGTGCTCAACCTCTTCGCGACCGCAATCAGCGCGTCGAGAAGCGACGTGTATCGAGTGATCTGTTTTCGCATGAGTCGCCTCCCCGAGCCGCGTACCGGATGCCCCCTCCTCGCAGACGACAGGCCGAGAGGGACGAGGACCATTCTAGTCCAAGCTCGACCGGCAGGACGCTCTTGCACGTCGGCCACTCGCGCCGTGGCGCCGGCCGGCCGCCTCCGCGCTGTTCTCCGAGTGCACCTCGGTGCAGAACGACGCCTGACCCCCGGCCGCGTCGTCCGGCGAAGACGACGGCCGGCGTCATGAAGGGCGCTACAGATCCCGTAGATGCTGGGCGTGGTACAGGGGCCACGCCTCTACCGGACCCTCGTCGTCCCCATCGGGGCCGCCGACGAGCTTGATGGCGCGGCGGGGCTCGTAGCGCGCTACGTACGAGCGCAGGCTGCGGGCGCGGGTGCGGCTGCCGCTCTTGACCTCGACCGGCACGATCGCGCCGTCGCGGGCCCGGTGCAGGAACTCCACCTCCGCCTGCGCCTGCTCCCATCCGAACGTGGGGTATCCCACGCGGGCGCTCAGCTCGGTCTGGACGAAGTTCTCCGCGACGTAGCCCTTGAAGGCGAAGTCCTGCGCGCGCTGGTCGGCGTAGGTGAGGCCGAGCATGTGCCCGAGCAGCCCCACGTCGAACAGGTACAGCCTGAAGATGTTCTCCCGCGCCTGCGCCCGGAGCGGTACACTCGGCCGGCCCTTGACGGGATGGCACTTGCGGACCAGCTTCGCCGCTTCCAACCAGTCGATGGGGCCGCGCAGCTCGCGGTGGCGCCGTTTGCGCTCGATCGCGTTGCGGAACCGGAAGCGTTGAACCGACCCGTCACCGCTGGCCGCGAGCTGCCGCGGCACGTTCGAGAACACCGCGTCGATGTGTTGCGCGTGAAGCTTGCCGGCGTACTTCCCGAAGTCGCGCCG
The DNA here is from genome assembly GCA_965215105.1 of Vicinamibacterales bacterium. GTDB lineage: Bacteria > Acidobacteriota > Vicinamibacteria > Vicinamibacterales > UBA8438 > JAJEEA01. The sequence continues at coordinate 94,438 of OZ244051.1, read as the reverse complement.
ATAGCCGTCGACGAGCTCCCGGTGAATCCGGGCGACTCCCTCGGCCCGCTCGCGGACGGTGCCGGACGCCTCGAACCAGTGCGCCACCGCCTCGGGCATCCCCCCGACGAAGTAGTAGTCGAGCAGCAGGGGCCAGAGCCGCCGGTGGACCGCCTCGCCGCGCCGGCGCTCGCGGAACGCCTGCAACAGCCGCGGGCGCCCGGCCGCCATCAGGAACTCCTCGAAGCACAGGGGAACATCTCCACCTGCCGGACCTTCCCGACCGGGAACGACTCAAGCAGGCCGACGTTGGAGCCGGAAGCGCAGACGAACGCCTGGGGCAGCGACTCTGCGAAGTACTTGAGCGAGTCGACCGCGGGCTGGCACTCGCCCACCTCGTCGAAGAAGACGAGGTCGCGCTCGACGTCGACGTCGGCGTCGACGTACAGCTCGAGGTTCGAGAGGACTGTCCGCGGCTCCAGGCTGTCCGCGAACAGCCGGCCGAGCCCCGGCTCGCGCCGGAAGTCGAGGCGATGGACCCGCCGGAACTCCCGGGGTCCGAAAATGCGGTCGATCAGCCAGGTCTTGCCGACCTGACGTGCGCCGTCCAGCAGGAGCGGCTTGCGGACGGGTTCCCGTCGCCATGCCTGGAGGTCGTCGAGCAGTAGTCGCTGCAGCATCCGGAGCGGGCCTTCACCCAGGTCGGTCTCCGGCTAGAGTAGCACTCGGCAGGTCTCAAATCTACACTTTTATGGACATAAAGAAGCTTGTAATGCCACTTAAATAACCATTAAAGAACTGGGGCGGCAGGCAACGGCCGACCGGGAGCATCCAGGCACGAAGAGTCTCGTCACCGGTTCCGATGACCGTCGCGGCGACCGAGACGATCCGGCAGGCGTCGAGCGCCTGCTGGGCTCCGGTGTGAAGGACTCCTCGAGCGCTACCTACCGCGACACGATGCGAAGCCGCCCCTCGTCTCAGGCTCGCTGGCCGAGCTCCACTCCCTCGCGGCAATGTCGCGGTGGCGCCGACCGCTGGCCCTCCACCGACCGCAGTCCTCGACGTCGTGTCGGATTCTGACATCATGTGCGCTATCATCGGTTCACCACGACAGTCGACCGTCGCACCCGAAGCAGCCAGCGGAATCCGGTACTCGCTGGCGACCCGAATGCATGCGCAACTGGATGCTGCCATGACCCGAAGCCAGAGGACACCCCTTCCGACCGGCCTCCCGAGACGGTTCTCGGATGGTGAATCCGGGTTCCAACAGCTCTACCAGTTCCTGGGGATTCGCAACACCAGGGCCGTGGACGCCGTGCTCGAGCGCGATGCCGTCAAGAAGGCCGTGCCGCCAGTGCCCCGGACGCGCCCCAGAGCAGAGCGCCGTCGCATGGGGCTCACGGCGTACTACGAGAATCCAGCGTGCCGTCGAGAGTGCTGGCGACAGTCGCCGGGCATTGGCGCCCACCCTTCGGGCAACCGCGGTCAGCGTCCGCCATCACTCGAGTTCATGGCCTTGCAGCGCCATGACCCCGAGTTTCGCAAGAGGGAAGTCGACACCGACGCCGTCGGGAAGGCGCTTCGCGACTTCCCTGACATCGTCGAGTCAGTCGCCGACGCGCCGGACTGGCAGCGCCCGGCGCTGGCAGCATGGCCCGCGCTTCACCGCGACCTCGCGGAGTGGAGTGAGCTACCCGACGATCGCCGCGAGGCCGCGTCGCTCGCCGTGTTCGCCGTGGCCACCGTCCTCGATGACCTCCGACTTCTGCTATTTGCGGCACGCCGCGTGGATGCCCTCGCTGACGAGTTCGCCACGCTGCTGAACGACCCACGCGACGGCTCGCTGACCGACGACGAGACCCCACCGACCGGAGACGACGTCATCCGCCAGTGGCGCGAAACCTGCGAGGCCGCAGCGGCCGCGGCACGCACACTCGGCGCGGAACCGCTCCAGCCCCAGTTGTTGCCCGAGCGCTTGAACGATCTGTCACGCCACGTGGGCATCCTGACCGATCTCTGCGAGCCCGTCATCGCGGCGCTCGATCGCGCCGCACCCGAGAAGCTCCTGCAGCGTGCCCACGCTATCGTGGCGGCGCTGGCCCGAGGCCACGACTCGCCGATCGCGCGGTGGACCGACCAGATCGCCGAGCAATGGCGGTCCGCGTACCCGCTGCCGGTCGATTTCGACGTCGAGTTTCTTCAGATGGACGTAGGCCGCCTCGAAGCCGAACTTCCGGAATCCGTCGCCGTATGGCGGGCAGCAACGCATCACCGCGCCGACGTCCAGAGACGACTGGACGAAGCGAGGCGGCGCGCGCAGCAAGAGGATGACCCTCTGAAGCGCCTTGATGCCCAGGACCAGGAAGCCGCACTCCAGCAACAGATCGGCCGCGCGGCAGAGGAGACTCAGAGGGCGCGCGACCACGTCTTCCAGATAGTCGCGCCAACCGACCAGGTGTTCGACCCGCGCCGTTCCTACCACCCCGACGAAGACCCCACGACTCCCGAACGACGAAAGGCCCCGGAGCCCGGCCCGAACCTGACCGCCGAGGCGACCGACGCCGACACCGTCGACTCCGACGACACCCAGACTCCCGGCGCCGACGAACCCGAGACCACCGAACCGGGCCAGGACGAAACCACTGACGCCGACCAGGACGACGCAACCAACGGCGACCAGGAAGACACAACCGAACCCGACCAGGACGACGCGACCGAGGGCGACACCACCGAAGCCGACCAGGAGGCCGCCACCCAACCCGACGAGAATGCGGCCCCAGCCCCTGAACCACCCTTGACAGCCCCCCCCGATCCGCCTCTGCTCGCCGACCCCCGGGAAACCTCAACGGTCGAAGGCCTGTGGTGCGCGCTCGCCGCCGGCCGCCCCGGCATCGCCTACCACATCGCTCGACTGTGCGCCGAACAAGGCTACGTCACGGTCGCGCCCACGCTAGCCGACGTTATCGCGGCGTCCATGCTGGCGCCACACGTGCATTCGCCGGACAGCGAGCCGGCGCGGGACCTTCGCCCCATCCTCGAACGCATTGACCCCACCGCGTTGTTGCGCGACGAGCGACTCCAACCGGAGCGAGACGCGCTCGGCCTGCTGCTGTTCAGCGCTACCCTGCGGCCCGCACTCTTCGCGCCGACCACCGGCGCCTCCGCACTGCTCCGGGCGGTGAGCTTCTCTGATGACCTGAACCCCGTGTATGGCCTCGCTACTCGCGTGGCCGACCATGCAGACCGTCTGCGGGGGGTCAGACTCCACGCCTCCCTGTTCCGGTCGAGCCAGACCGGCACTTGGCAGGAGCAATTCGATGCGCTCAGGGAACGCGTCCGCGCGTGGCGCGCCAGCGCGGATTCCAAGCGCAACCTCTACGGTCCAGCGACCAAGGTGTGGCACCACCTGTTCAGCCGCGACGGTCGGCTCGCAAAGCTGGTGAGCCTCATCTCCGACTCCGACAAGTCCGTCCGACCCGATGTCGAGGCCATTCACGAACAGATCAGTGACCAGCGGACATTCAACCAGCTCGTCCATCGCGCCGACCAAAGAGACACCAAGCGCAAGCCGATCGAGGGCCGCGCCCTCAAACAGATGTGGAACGACGTGCAGCCCGCCGTCCGCTTGTCCGGTCAGTGGCTAACCCTGATGGACACCCGGCCCGGCGCCGCCGGATTCATCACCGAGCGGATCGAGGCCCTCCAAAATGATCTGGAGCGAGAAGGCCGCAGAGCCATCGACGCGCTCGCCAAGGCCGTCGATTCCCCCGCGAGCCCCGCTCCGCTCGCAGCCACCTCGACCCACGCGCGCAATGCCGTCAGCGAGCTGCTCCAGCTCTTCGACTCCGACGCCGCATTCACCGAATCCAGCCTCGACGCCAACGTCCTTCGGTCGCGAGACCTGCTGTACGTCAGCGACGTCGACATCGATCCCAGCTTCCAGTCCGTTTCAGCTGATCAGATCCAATTGCTCGACAGCCTGCTCAAGACCGACGCTCACGCAGACACGATGCGCGGCGCTTTCGACGCCCGCCTCGAACGCGGTGACTTCATCGGCGCGCGCCTCGCCCTCGATTCCCTCGAGACCGAGGGAGATGTCGATATCGATGAGTGCATCGCGTCCCTTACCCAGCGGATCGACGACCGTCGCAAGACCTTGCGCACCAACCTTCGGAATACACAGAGGAACCTCGAGCGGGCCTTTTGTCGAGGTCAGCTTTCCGCCGATGATCGCGACGGAATGGCAACAGGACTCGCGGCACTGCGACAGGCGGCCGAGCCTTCATCGTCGACGCCGCTCCGACTCGCGGAGATGGAGATCCTGACTGGATCATCACGAAGACTCCGCGAAATCGACGACGGAATCGAAGCCTCCAGCCGGATGAGCATCGAGAGGGTCATAGACCGGTTGCGGAACGTGCCGGACGACCAGATGGCTGAAGCGGCCAAGGCCGTCGTCGAGCGCACGATTGAGGAGGGGTACGTCCAGACGGCCCACGAGCAGATCAGTCGTCTCGAGCGCGGAGAGTCGGTCGAGCCGCCGCCGTCTCCAGAGGACCCGTTTTCCGAGTTCACCGACGCCCTGGCAGCCATCGAGACAGCCCGCAAGGCGACGGACCCTCAGACCATCGTCCGCAGCGTCCGAGCCCGCGAGCGCATCGCAGCGGTACCGTTCGACGAGTTGGCGGAAGAAGACGCGGAATCGGCAGCCGGTCTGCTCGACACGTGGTATCAGATGGAGCGGAAGCGTTCGGTCGACAGGGCACGGCTTCGGAATCTGCTCGAGAGCCTTGGGTTCAGCGTACGCGACGTCAATCCTCAACGACCCGGCTCCCAGGCGACGGTCACCACCGACCCGATTGCCAACCGCGCTGTCTGCCCTTCGCGGCAGTTCGGATCCGAAGCGAACGGACGTTATCGTGTGCTGCTCACTGCAGATCGGTCGGCGATGGACTCCGTTCTCAGGTCCATCGGGACGGAGAGCCGCGACCCCACGATCGTGCTTCACTTCGGGTGTCTGCGCACCGAACGTGACGAGATCCGCAAGCGCACCACCCGTGAACACCGTCTGTTTCTCGTTGTCGACGAGACCCTGATGCTGTTCCTCGCCGGCCGTCCATTGAACAGGTTGTCTGCCCTGTTTCGCTGCACGCTGCCGTACAGCGCCGCTCAACCCTACGCCACCACTCCCAGCATCGTACCGCAGGAGCTGTTCTACGGTCGGCGACGCGAGCGCGACACCATCATGGATCGTTTCGGCGCCTGCTTCATCTACGGCGGGCGGCAGCTCGGCAAGACCGCCCTCCTCCGCCAAGTGGAGAAGGACTTCGGAAGCGACGACCGTGTAGCCAAGTGGATCGACCTCAAGGTCTACGAGATCGACCGGGCGCCCGACCTCTGGCGCGTGGTCCAGCGCGCCCTTCGCCCATCGCGCGTAGTACGCCGCGACCGTGAAATCGACCCCGAGAGTGCGCGGCAGGTCGACTCCCTTCTCCGTCAAATTCGCGAATGGCTGGACGGCCGAGACACCCGTCGTCGCCTGCTCCTGCTCCTCGACGAGGCCGACCACTTCCTCTTGGTGGACGCCGAGAACGACTTCAGCGTGTCGGCCCGACTCAAGGGGCTGATGGACGAGACGAACCGGCGGTTCAAGGTCGTGTTCGCGGGCCTGCACAACGTCCTTCGCACGACCCGCCATGCGAACCACCCCCTCGCCCACCTGGGCGATCCGATATGCGTGGGGGCGATGACGTCGAACGGAGAATGGAAGGAAGCTCAGGCGCTGGTGAGGGAACCCCTTCAGGCGGTCGGGTGCAGGTTCGGAAGGGACGACCTCAGCACGCGCATTCTCGCTCACACCAACTACTATCCGTCGCTCATACAGCTCTACGGCGACGAACTCACGCGCAGGCTTCGCGACTCCGACCGGGCCTTTCCCTACGCCATCGACGACGACGCTATCGACGATGCGTACGGGAGTCGAGAACTCCGCCACGCCATTCGAGGGCGTTTTCTGCTCACGCTGCAACTGGATCAGCGCTACGAGGTCATCTGCTATGCCCTCGCCCACGAACTGCAGGAGGACGCCGATCTCGACCGGGGTCTGACACGCGACCGAATCCTCGAGGCGGCGCAGTATTGGTGGTCGGACGGCTTCCAGTTGCGGGACGTGGAGTTCGACATGCTGCTCCAGGAGCTGGAGGGACTCGGGGTCTTGCGGGCGATCCAGCCGGACCGGTATACGCTCCGGAACCCGAACATCCTGCTGCTGCTCGGAAATCGGAAGGACTTCGAGAAGGCGCTGACTCGGGAACGAACGCCGGAACCGCCATACGCACCGGCGTCGTTTCGGGCCCGTTATCCGAAAGACCCGCATAGCGCGAGGCGCGGTCCACTCACCCGGCAGCAGGAATCGAGGCTTCACCACGGCGGGGTAGGCGTGATCTGCGGCTGCCCGGCGGCCGGACTCGCGGACGTGCAGGAGTTCCTGGCCCAACGGATTGGGAGCGACGAATTCTCCCGGATTCTGCCCGCGGCGAACGCCGACGATTTCGAACAGCAGCTCAGAAAGCTGCGGTCCGTGCGCAACAGCGTGACGGTGCGACTCGTCCCGCCGACCCTGCAGTGGGACGGCGCGTGGATTCGGGCCGCGACGCGCGTCATCAAGAGCAAGGCGCAGGGCAAGCGCGTCTGGAATCGGGTCGTGTTCATCGCAACGCCGGACCAGCTATGGCGACTGCTGACGGACGCCGCACAATCGAACCTGGAGGGCGTGGATTGGTTCTCGCTCGGACCGTGCGACCTGACGTTCCTGCAGCGCTGGCTGGAGGACAACAACGTCACGGCGGACAGGAGCGATGCAGAGAACTTCCTTCGGATCTCCGGCGGCTGGCCGGTGGAGATCGACCGGTTCGGCAGGAAGAGATCCAGCAAGAGCTGGCAGACCCGGATCGGGGAGCTGCAGCGCGAAGTCGAGAGGAACGCGGCGAAGCGCCTGCGGGACGAATTCGGGTTGACGGACGGGGCAGACGCGGTGCTGCGCGGTCTGGTCGGCGCCGATGACCCCTTCGACGGCGAGAGCATCGAACTCGTGTCGGGCGAGATCGGCGTGGATCCCGAGTCGGTGCGGCTTCGGGTCGACTGGGGCGAGCGCCTGGGGCTGTTGTCCCCCGTCGGAGACAGTTCCTGGACCATCAATTCACTCGTGAGGCGTCTGCTTGAATTGACCGCGGCTCGATGAATCTCTGGACCCTCCCCGGCCCGGCCCGGTTCGTTCTACGCGCCGAACACGCGTTGCGCGATGGCGCGAACGTGGTGGTGCGGTTCCCCGTGGAAACGCCAAGCGGTTTCGGGGAGCATATCCGGTCGCGGCTCCAGGAATCGTGGCGCTGCACCGTGTTCCACCCCGATCCGGCGATTCCGCCGTTCCGGAGTATTCGCGAACGCTTCGCCCCCCACCTCCCCAACGAGTGGAACCCGACACTCCTCGACCTGTGCGAGCACGAGGACTTTCAGGGGCGCCTCGTCTGGCTCGATGGCGTAGGGCGCATGGACGGTGAGGACTGTTCCGCCTGGAAGAAGTTCCTCGTGGACTACGCGCAAGCCTCCCGGAGCGTGCCCGAATTCGAGCGGACCCTGTTCGTAGCGGTCCTCGAAGGCGCGCCGCCGACCGAGCCCCCGCCGGAGGACGTCACGCTGAAGTGCTTCGATTGGCGCGGCGTCATCGACGAGACCGACCTGCTCCTGGCGGCACACGAGCGCCTGCATGACCGCGACGCCGGGCCCGTGATGCGCTCACTGCTCGCCACGACCGTCGCGCGGGTCGCGAGCTGGGATCCGGCCGTGGCGGAGCGGCTGCTCGACGAAGGATGCGACGCGATACTCGATCCTGTCTCCCTTCTGCAGTCGATCGCGAGAGAGCAGGGATGGACATCCGACACCGAAGCTTCCTGGGAGCTCGGCACGGCGTCGGGAGACGGCGTGTCGCACGCGGCCCTGGCGGCCCTGGAAGATCCGCCGAGGGACCTTCGGCGTCGCCTTTGGAGCGCACAGGCGTCGGTGCTCCTGCCGTCAATCGACACTTGGCGGTGGAATCTCCTCGTCGAGCACCGAGCGCTGCTCGCGGAGCATCTGGAGCGCGAGGGCAGTCCAGTGGACGCGTTGGACCTCGACGTCGGGGAACTCAAGGGCATGGTCCAGCGTCCAGGCTTCGACTCGAAGGTCCAACGGGACGTCCGGCAGATGCATCAGTGGCGAAACGAACTCGCGCACTTGAAACCCTTGCCAGTGACCGCCGCGCGACGGCTGGCCCGCTGGTAGAACGTGGCGCGGCTCGTGCGGGCACGGCGTCCTCACCCAAGGCCGCGCGATTGCTCGGGAGCGACGGTGGAGCGGTGTAGGACGCCGCCTCCCTTCCGCCGCCGGTCCGCCGCCTCCGACGCCGCTCGTCCCTCACCGCGCCGGCACGCGCGTCCACTTCCGGTCCGAGCGGGCGCTCTCGAGCAGCGCCTCGATGAACAGCATGCCGCGCAGGCCGTCGTCGACGGTCGGGAAATCGAGGGCCAGCGGGTCGGGCTTCACGCTGGCGAGGCGGGCGCGGATGGTATCAGCGGCGTTGCGGTAAACGTTGGCGAAGGCCCCGAGGAACGCCTCGGGATGCCCCGCCGGCAGGTGGGTAGCCCGAGCGGCGGCGGGGCTCTTCTCGGCGACGTAGCCCTGACCGCGGCTCCAGACCTCGACCGGCCCGGCGTTCGACCGGACGCAGAGCGTGTTCGGGGCCTCCTGATGCCACTCCAGTCCCTTCTCCTCGCCGTAGACCCGGAGGGTGAGCGCGTTCTCCTCCCCCACCGACACCTGACTGGCGTGCAGCACCCCCCGCACGCCCTTCTCGAAGCGAACCAGCACGTTGCCGTCGTCGTCGAGGCGGCGCCCCCGGACGAAGGTGGTCAGGTCGGCGCACAGCTCGACGATGCGGAGGCCCGTGACGTACTCGGCGAGGTTCTCGGCGTGGGTGCCGATGTCGCCCATGCAGCCGGCGCCCCCGCTGCGCCGGGGGTCGGTGCGCCACTCGGCCTGCTTCATGCCGGTCCGCTCGAGACGGGTGGCGAGCCAGCCCTGCGGGTACTCGACGACCACCTTGCGCAGCCGGCCGAGGTCGCCCGCACGGACGAGGTCGCGGGCCAGCTTCACCATGGGGTAGCCGGTGTAGTTGTGGGTGAGGGCGAAGACGCGGCGGCTCTTGCGCACGATCTGGCGCAGCTCGCGCGCCTCGTCCACCGTGAACGTCATCGGCTTGTCGCAGACGACGTGGAACCCGGCCTCGAGGAACGCCTTCGCGACGGGGAAATGGACGTGGTTCGGAGTGACGATGGACACGAAGTCGATGCGCTCGCCGACGGGCCGCGCCCGTTCGCCGTCGACCATGGCTGCATACGAAGCGTAGGCGCGGTCGGGATCCAGCCCCACCTCGGCCCCCTTCTGCCGCGACCGGGCGGCGTCGGACGCGAACGCCCCCGCCACCAGCTCGACGTCGCCGTCGATGCAGGCGGCCCGGCGGTGCACGTCGCCGATGAACGCCCCGGGGCCTCCCCCAACCATGCCCATGCGCAGCCGTCGTACGGTGTTCGCGGTGTCTGCCATCTGTCCGTCTGTTCCCTTCGAGGTTCTCTCCAGTGCGGGCCGCGAACCCAGGATGCGTGGCGACCACTTGACCGCGATTCTCGGTCCGAGTCTCGGCGATCCTTCCCCGACAAACGCGTATCGAGGTTCGCAATTTCGGTGCGGACCTCGGCTGAGCACCTCAGCCTAGCCATTCTATTCTCGCGCAGGTCGGTCCATCCCGCCGCCGGAACTGCGGACACCGGCGGCTGGGCGGTGCGGTCCAGGATCTGAGCCGCAGCGTTACCGCCTCTGGGGAGCGTCCACTCGCGCAGCAAGGACCGGGGCCTCGCCCCGCACACTGACCAACAGCCCACTCACCGCGCCGTCCTCGCCCTGCTCGGCCGCGAAAGTCAACGGCGCGGCCGCGGTGAAGAACTCATCGTCGCTGCGCGCCAGCACCAGCGAGCGCAGGCCGTTGGGCAAGTGGAGAACGAGACGGCCGGCCGTCGGTCGGAGCTCTATCGTGCGTCCGTCCGGTGCGGCGTACCAGCCCGCGAGACGAGCCAGGCTCGCCTCGTCGAAGGGTGCCGGGATGGGGGGAGGCGGGTCGCACGCCTGGCCCGTCACGCGCGACCGCCATGCGCAGGCGATCACGCCGTGCACCCCTGCTCCGTTGGAGCCGTTGGTCATGACGACGAGGCCATCGCCCGTCTCGGGCGCCAGGCTGAGCAACGCCATCCAACCCTGGTTGGCCCCGCCGTGACCGACGAGGGTCACACCGCCCCGCACTTCGTAGCTGTACCCGAGGCCATAGCCGTCGGAGGGATCGACCGGGAGCTGCATGAGCGCCAGGGTCTCGGGACCGAGCACCCCGCCGGTCCCGCGGTCGCCGCCCAGCCGGCCCAGGCCGGCCAACGCGAACCGGGTGATGTCGTCCAGCGTCGTCTGGAGCCCCGCCGCCGCCATCGCCGTGAACCGCGGTCCCCCGATCGGCTCGCCGACCGACCCGTACGGAGTCGCCGCGCCGCGGTCGACGTCTTCGTCCCAGACGAACGAGCTCGAGCGCATGCCCAGCGGCTCGAGAACCTCGCTCTCCATGTACTCGGCGAACGGCCGCCGGGTCACCTCTTCGACAATCAGTTGGGTGAGCGTGTAGCCGCCGCCCGAGTACTGCCACCGCGAGCCCGGCTCGTGCGCGACGTACACCCCGCCCGCGCCATTGGTCGCCCCCGACAGCGACTCCTCGACCGTGGGCAACGGCTCCCCGGGCTGAAACCCGGGATAGCCGGACAACGAGAGCCCCGCGGTATGGCTGAGCATCCGGCGAACCGTCACCCCGTCGTGGTCGAAGGCGGACTCGGGGAGCCGCCAGCGCGTGAGATAGGTGCTCGCGGGCGCATCCAGATCGAGGTCGCCTGCTTCAACCAGCTTCAGAACGCCCCATGCCGCCACGGTCTTCGAGATCGACCCGATGTTGAACGCCGTGCCCGCGTCGACCGGGCGGCCGCTCTCGACATCTGCGTAGCCGAACCCTCGCGCCATCAGAATCTCGCCTTCGTGGATGATGCCGACCGCGGCGCCGGGCACGGCGAACGCTTCGAGCAACGTCGGGAGCAGCGAGCCGAGCTCCGCCTCGAGACCCGCCAGCGGTCCGGGCTCGGCGACCTGCCCGGATACGGAATGGCCGCACGGCAAGAGCGTGAAGCCCACGCATGACAGGACGACGGTCAGCGTGCGCAAACGCGTTGTGAATCGCATCGGTGTCTCCTCACGACCTGTGGGCACGATCTCGGCCACGGCGGGTAGAGCCTCGGCGCCGCCGCCCGCGCGCCTCGTTCGATTCGCGGCCGATGCCTACTCCTCGAACGCCGCGTCGAACGCCACCGCCGACGGCTCGAAGTCGGCGTCCTTGACGTACTCGCACGACTCGCGGGCGCCGTGCTCGCGGTCCATGCCCGAGTCTTCCCATTCGACCGAGAGCGGCCCCGTGTAGCCGATGCGGTTCAGGGCCCGGACGATCGCCTCGAAGTCGACGTCGCCGCGGCCGACCGAGCGGAAGTCCCAGCCCCGGTCGGCCGCTCCGAACGGCAGGTGGGACGAGAGCAGGCCCGTGCGGCCGTCCAGGGTGACGGCGGCGTCCTTCATGTGCACGTGGTAGATGCGGTCGGAGAACTCGGCGATGAACCGCGCCGGCTCCATGCCCTGCCACTGCAGGTGGCTGGGGTCGAAGTTGAAGCCGAACGCCTCGCGCCGGCCGACGGCGTCGAGGGCCCGGTGGGCGCTGACGATGTCGAACGCAATCTCGGTGGGGTGGACCTCGAGGGCGAACCGGACCCCGCACTCGTCGAAGACGTCGAGAATCGGGTTCCACAGCTCGGCGAAGCGCCGGTAGCCGGCCTCGATGGTCTCCTCGGGCACCGGCGGGAACGAGTAGAGCAGGTGCCAGATGGGCGAGCCCGTGAACCCGCACACGACCTTCAGCCCGAGGTTGCGGGCGGCGCGGGCGGTGTTCTTCATGGTCTCGACGGCCCACGCCCGCTTCGCCTCGGGGTCGCCGTGCACCGCCTCGGGGGCGAACGCGTCGGACCGATCGTCGTTCGGATCGCAGACGAGCTGGCCGGCGAGGTGGTGCGAGATCGCCCAGCAGCCGAGCCCGTGCTCGGTCAGCAGGGCGTGGCGCCCGTCGCAGTAGGCCTGGTCGACGGCGGCGCGGTCGACGTCGAGGTGGTCTCCCCAGCACGCCAGCTCCAGCCCGTCGAACCCGAACTGTTTCGCCTTCGGGGCCAGCTCGGCCAGCGGCAAGTCGGCCCATTGTCCCGTGAACAGCGTTACCTTTCGCGCCATCGTTCGCCTCGTCTCCTTCCGTCGCGGCGGGAACCGCCGGCCCCGCACTCGCGAGCGCCGATGCGCCGCGCGGGCATTGTCATATCACAAGCGCCGCTGCGGCGGGGCCCGGTCCCGGTAAGATCAGCGGGCTTCACCGCGGGAGGGAGACCGCCTGATGAGGTTCGCCGCACTGGACTGGGTCGTCGTCGGGGCGTACTTCGCCGCCCTGCTCGGCATCGCCGCGTGGGTCGCCCGCCGGCGCCAGCAGACCGCCGCCGACTACTTCCTCGCGGGCCGGCACGTGGGCTGGTTCGCCATTGGCGCGTCGCTGTTCGCCTCGAACATCGGCTCCGAGCACGTGGTCGGCCTCGCCGGCTCGGGCGCGAGCACGGGCATGGTGCTGGGGCACTACGAGCTGCACTCGTGGATCATCCTGCTGCTCGGCTGGGTCTTCGTGCCGTTCTACCTGCGCAGCGGCGTCTTCACGATGCCTGAGTTCCTCGAGCGCCGCTACGACGGCCGCAGCCGGTGGTTCCTGTCGGTGGTCATGCTGGTGGGCTACGTCCTCACCAAGGTGTCGGTGACCGTCTACGCGGGCGGCGTGATGCTGCAGGGGCTGATGGGCCTCGACTTCTGGACGGGGGCGGCGGCGGTGGTGGTGCTGACCGGCGTCTACACCGTCCTCGGCGGCCTGCGGGCGGTGGTCTACACCGAGGCGCTGCAGGCGTTCGTCCTCGTCGGGGGCTCGGCCGCCGTCACCGCCTTCGGGCTCGTCGAGATCGGCGGCTGGGGCGAGCTGCGGCTGGCGGTCGGGAACGATCTGTTCGACATGTGGAAGCCGCTCGACGACCCCGAGTTCCCGTGGCTGGGCATGGTGCTGACGCCGCCTATCGTCGGCCTCTGGTACTGGTGCACCGACCAGTACATCGTGCAGCGGGTGCTGGCGGCCGAGGACGAGGCGACGGCGCGCCGGGGCGCCATCTGGGGCGCATGGCTGAAGCTGTCGGCGGTGTTCCTCTTCATCGTGCCGGGGATGATCGCCCTCGGCCTCGCCAACCGCGGCCGCCTCGACCTCGCCGAGGCCGACCAGGCCCTGCCCGTCCTCGTCAACGCGGTGCTGCCGGTCGGCCTGCGCGGCCTCGTCGCCGCCGGCCTGCTCGCGGCCCTGATGAGCTCGCTCGCGGCGGTCTTCAACTCGTGCTCGACCCTGTTCACGATGGACGTCTACCGCAAGGTGCGGCCGGGGGCGAGCGGGGCCGAGCTCGTGCGGGTGGGGCGCTGGGGCACCCTCGCCTTGGTCGGGCTCGGCATCGCGTGGATTCCCGTCATGCAGGTCCTCGCGACGGGGCTCTACACCTACCTGCAGAACGTGCAGGCGTACATCGCCCCGCCGATCGCGGCGGTGTTCCTGCTGGGGCTGCTGTGGAACCGGGTGAACGCGACCGGGGCCATCTGGACCCTGGTGGCGGGGTTCGTGCTGGGGATGGCGAAGCTGCTTCTCGAGCTGCGGGCCGACGCGCTCTCCGGCTTCCTCGGCTGGCTGGCCGGCGTGAACTTCCTCTACTTCGGCTTCGCCCTGTTCGTCGCCTGCGTCGCGCTGCTCGCGGCGGTCAGCCTCGCTACCGAGCGGCCGGACCCGGCGCGCCTGGCCGGACTGACCTTCGGCGCCCCGGCGGAGGACGCCCGACGCGAGCGGACCTGGACGACGGGAGATCTCGTCCAGTCGGCCGCCATCGTGCTGCTGGTGGCGGCGGTGCTGGTCTACTTCAGTTGACAGATCGCCAGCGCGCTCCTCGATCAGGTTGCAGCCCGTGAAGCTCGTCACGAGGTCTGGCGAGCAACGTCCGTCCTATTTGCTACGTGCGCGATCCGGACTCCTGGCTCCGTGACCGCGACACAGGCTCGACGTCGAGCTTGCTGCTCTCTGCGCCGCGGTCAGGCTCCGGCTCACACGCTGCCGGCTCGCGCAGCGGCTGGGAGACGGCATCTTCCGAACCGTCGAGGTTCTCGCGGATTCTCGCGGCCAGTTCGGGGTCGAGGTCGGAAATCGGGGTCGGTTCGATCCGGGTCTCGCGGAGCGTGCGCTCGCCCGCCCGGTGCTCCCGAACCTCCTGGAGCCCTCTGAGGACCTCGGCTGCCACGTCGCGTTCAGTCATTCTCGATGGCCTCGACGATCTTCCGCCACGCGGCCAGTTCCGCGCGCGTCAGGTCGTCCTTCACTCCCTTGCGGTACAGCGTCAACAGATAGACGCGGTTCTCGGCAACGAGCCAGTAGTAGATGACCCGAATGCCGCCCTGCTTGCCGCGGCCCCGCGAGCCCCACCGCATCTTCCGTATGCCGCCTGCGCCGCGAATGACGTCTCCTGCATCCGGACGGGCACCGAGGAAGGCCTGCAGCGCCGCGTAATCGTCGTCGTCCAAGTGCGACCGCAGATGCCTCGTGAATTCCGAAGTTTCGACGAACAACATCCTCGAGTATCCGAATCCTCATGGCGGCCGTTGCCGGGTGGCCCCCCACCGCCACCCACTCTGCGTCAGCCGGCCGTCACCGGCGGATGCCGGCGATCCTGCCAGCCCTCGATTCGACCCTCGAGGCGAGCGAGTCGCTGCGCGACATCGCCCAATCCCCGCTCGACGGATCCCAAGCGTCGATCCAGACCGGAAATCTGACGCCAGAGGAAACCGCCGACCGCGAGCACCGGTAGGGCGTCGATCAACACGTCCACCCCTCACAGCGTAGGCGAAGGCAGCCGGTTCCGGCAACCCCGGCGGCGGCAGACAGGGCGCGGGGTGACAAGCCGCGCGCGCCGGATTATCCTTGTTGCCGCCCTACGTGATCTTCCGACGATGGAGAGTGCCATGAGCCTGTCGAGACGCCGCTTCCTCCAGACCTCCACCACCGGCGCCGTGGGCGCGAGCGCCGCCCTGTGGACGCCGCCCGCCTACGCGGCGGGCCGGCAGGCGACCGCCCCGAGCGACCGCATCGTCATCGGCGCCATCGGCGTCAACGGCATGGGGTTCTCGAACGTGCGGTCGCTGCTGCGGCAGCCGGGGGTCGAGTGCGCCGCCCTCTGCGACGTCGACCCGAGCGTGCTCGAGCGGCGGGCCGGCGACCTCGAGGCGATGGGCGGCAAGCGGCCGGCCCTCTACGCCGACCACCGCGCGCTGCTCGACAACGAGGACCTAGACGCGGTGGTCATCGGCACCCCCGACCACTGGCACTGCCTGCAGATGGTCGACGCCTGCGCGGCCGGCAAGGACGTGTACGTCGAGAAGCCGCTGGCCAACTCGATCTACGAGTGCCAGGTCATGACCACCGCCGTCCGCCACTACGGCCGGGTCGTGCAGTGCGGGCAGTGGCAGCGCAGCGGGCCGCACTGGACCGAGGCCATCGAGTTCGTGCACGGCGGGGCGCTCGGGCGCATCCGCAGCGTGCGCGCGTGGGCCTACATGAACTGGCTGCCCCCGGTGCCCGACGTCCCCGACAGCGAGCCGCCCGAGGGCGTCGACTACGACCGGTGGCTCGGCCCCGCCCCGGAGCGGCCCTTCAACCCCAACCGCTTCCACTTCAACTTCCGGTGGTTCTGGGACTACGCGGGCGGGCTGATGACCGACTGGGGCGTCCACATCATCGACATCGTGCTGTGGGGCATGCAGGCGGAGGCGCCGCGCAGCGTGGTCGCGAGCGGAGGCAAGTTCGCCTATCCCGACGACGACCAGGAGACGCCGGACACCATGACCGCCCTCTACGAGTTCGACGACTTCCTGATGACCTGGGAGCACGCCACCGGCATCGAGCTCGGACCGTTCCAGCGGGCCCACGGGGTGGCGTTCGTCGGCAACAACGGTACGCTCGTCGTCGACCGCCGGGGTTGGGAGCTCTACCCCGAGGAGAAGCTCGAGAACCGTCGGCCCGTCGGCTACAAGATGCCGGGGCGGCCGCCCGTCGTGGCCAACCCGGCCCAGCGGGGGCTCGACCAGCACACCGAGAACTTCATCGCGTGCATGCGGTCGCGCGAGCAGCCGGTCTGCAACGCCGACGTCGCAAGCCTCGCCGCCGTGAACGCCCATCTCGGGAACATCGCGTTCCGCACCGGCGGCAAGGTCGTGTGGGACGCCGGGAAGCAGATGTTCGAGGGCGAGGCCGACAGCGCCGCCAACAAGATGCTGCGGACGCCGTACCGCGCGCCCTGGACGCTGCCGCAAGTGTGAGTCGAAGGCGACGACATGCTGGTGCAGTGCCGCGTGCGAATGGCGGCAGCCGAAGTCGCGAACTCGGATCCGTCCCCTGTGCCAACACGCCTTCCGGGGCAGCAGCGGGCGGGACGGCATCGACCGGCCGCCGGACGAGGCACGAAGCGCAGACCGGTGAGTCATACGAGGACCGGTGGAACCGAATCCGTGCGGACGCGAGCGTTGATGGAGAGAGGACGCAACCATGCTGCGTAACAGAAGGTTCATGGCCGGCGGGCTGATCGTGTCGGTACTGATGACGGCGGCGGCGGCGCAGGAACGCGGACAACTGCCGCCCCCCGCGGAGACCGAGGTGTGGAAGCCGGTCCCCGGCACGGTGGACCCCGGCCGCGCCGGCCGCCCGCCGTCCGACGCCATCGTCCTCTTCGACGGCAAGGACCTGTCCGAGTGGCGGGGCCGCGACGGCGAGCCCGAGTGGAAGGTGGCCGACGGCGCCATGACCGTGGTTCCCGGTACCGGGAACCTGACGACGAAGCGGGGGTTCGCCGACGTGCAGCTCCACGTCGAGTGGCGCACCCCCACCGAGATCGTGGGCGACAGCCAGGGCCGCGGCAACAGCGGGGTGTTCCTGATGGGGCTGTACGAGGTGCAGGTGCTCGACTCGTGGCAGAACCCCAGCTACGTCAACGGGCAGGCGGCCAGCGTCTACAAGCAGCACGTCCCCCTCGTGAACGCCTCGCGCGGACCCGGCGAGTGGCAGACCTACGACATCATCTTCACCGCGCCCCGGTTCGACGCCGACGGCGAGCTGGAGAGCCCCGCCACGGTGACGGTGCTCCACAACGGCGTGCTCGTGCAGAACCACGTGACGCTGGAAGGGCCGACCGTCTTCCGCGGAGCGCCGCGCTATGAGGCCCACGCGGACCGGCTGCCGCTCATGCTCCAGGACCACCGCAACCACGTGAGCTACCGCAACATCTGGGTCCGGGAGCTGTAGGCGCCGGCGCCGACGACGACGCCCCGCCCCATCGAGAGGAACGCCGACCATGCGCACCTGCCGCCGACCGCTGCCCCGGATGCTCGCCGTCGCCTTTCTCGCCGTCGCCTTTCTCGCCGCCGCGGCGCCCGTGGCCGCGCAATCGGCCCAATCGACCCGCGAGACCCTGATCGAGCTCGAGCGCGGCTGGAACGACGCCGTCTACCGCCAGGACGCGGACTTCGTCGAGAGGCTGCTTGCCGACGAGTTCCTCGCCACCTACGACGACGGCAGCCGCGGCGACAAGGCGCGCGAGCTCGACCTCATCGCCAACTTCAACCAGGCGGTGGTCTCAGCCGTCCAGGACGACTTCCGCGTCGCCATCTACGGGGACACCGCGGTGGTGTGGTTCACCCTGCACATCGTCGGCCTCCGCCAGGGACAGGAGGCCGAGCTGACGCTGCGCTACACCGACGTCTGGATACGGCGCGACGGCCGCTGGCAGTGCGTCTCGGTGCACAGCACGCGGGTGCGCTGACCTTCCGCCCCGGTCACCCCGGCGGGACCGACGCCCACCCGACTGGGAGTGGCGACGGTCCCGAGCCCGAGCCAGGCGGTGCAGCATGGGCGTCGACAACGTTGCCGACCAGGCTGCCGCGTCGACGTTGTCCGACGCACGACGGCCGGGCAGGAGGCAGGAGATGGGGGAATCGGACACGGGCGCCGGCGGCGACAAGTTGGCGCCCGGCGGCCACGCGCACGACCACGATCACGACCACGATCACCAGGTCGTGCCCGACGACATCGCGTTGCGCGTGCGTGCGCTGGAGTCGATTCTCGTCGACAAGCGGATGGTCGACCCCGCCGCCCTCGACGCGGTCGTCGACGCCTACGAGAACCGCATCGGCCCCCGGAACGGCGCCCGGGTCGTGGCCCGGGCCTGGGCCGACCCCGCCTACAAGGCCCGGCTGCTCGACGACGGGACGGCGGCCATCACCGAGCTCGGGTTCGGCGGCACCCAGGGCGAGCACATGGTGGTCGTCGAGAACACCCCCGAGGTGCACAACCTCGTCGTCTGCACCTTGTGCTCCTGCTACCCGTGGCCGACCCTCGGGCTGCCCCCGGTCTGGTACAAGTCGAACGCGTACCGCGCGCGCGCCGTCATCGACCCGCGCGCGGTGCTGCGCGAGTTCGGCGTCGAGATCGCCGACGAGGTCGCGGTGCGGGTGTGGGACAGCACCGCCGAGATCCGCTACCTGGTGCTGCCCGAGCGTCCCCCCGGCACGGACGGAATGACCGAGGAGGAGCTGGCCGGGCTCGTCTCGCGCGACGCAATGATCGGCGTCGCCGTCGTGCCGCCGCCGGCCGGCGGGAGGCAGGCATGAACGGCGTCCACGACATGGGCGGGATGGACGGCTTCGGCCCCGTCGAGCCCGAGCCGGACGAGCCCGTCTTCCACCACCCCTGGGAGGGCCGCGTGTTCGCGATCCGCGCCGCCCTCCGGCCCAAGGACCGCGTGCCGGGGTGGGGCAGCTTCCGCTACGACCTCGAGCGCATCCCCCCCGCCGACTACCTGCGCATGTCGTACTACGAGCGCTGGTTCGCGATCTCGCTGGACCGCCTGCTCCGCAGCGGCCTCGTGACGAAGGCCGAGATCGAGATGGGACGGCCGGGGCCCGGACCGCCGGGGCCGACCCTCCGCCCCGGGCCCGCCGCGCGCCCCTCCGGCCCCGGGCGCCTGGACGTCGACGTGACGCCCCGCTTCCAACCGGGCGAAGACGTGCGCGCGCGCAACCTCCATCCCCCCGGACACACGCGGCTGCCGCGCTACGCGCGCGGCAAGGCCGGCGTCGTGGTCCGGGACAACGGCATCTACGCGCTGCAGGACACCGACGAGGCCGGACAGGCCCTCGACCGTCCCCCGCAGCACGTCTATACGGTGTGCTTCGCCGCGCGCGACCTGTGGGGAGAGCGCGCCTCGGCGCGCGACACCGTCTACGTCGACCTCTGGGAGGACCATCTTGAGCCGACCTGAGCCTGCGGCTCGCGCACCGCGGTCCGACGGGCCCTCCGATGCCCTCCCGACGCGCCGGCCCGACCGACCCGCGGCGGAGCCTCCGCGCCACGCGTCCCGGCCCGCCGCGCCGCGGCTCGACGCTCAGCGTCTCGAGGCACTCCCGCCTCTCCCGCGCGACGACGACGGGCCGGTGTTCGCGGAGCCGTGGCAGGCCCAGGCGTTCGCCCTCGCCGTCAACCTCAGCGAGCAGGGACACTTCACCTGGAAGGAATGGACCGACGCCCTCGCCGACCGGCTTCGCGACGCCGCCGCACGCGGCGAGCCCGACGACGGCTCGCGCTACTACCACCACTGGGTCGCGGCCCTCGAGCGCCTCGTCGCCGCGAAGGGCCTGACCGACCCGCCGGCCCTCCACACCCGCAAGGAAGCGTGGGCCGACGCCTACCGGCACACCCCGCACGGTCAACCCGTGGTGCTGCGCAAGCCGTGAACGATCGCCGCCCCGCGGCCCGGGCGAACGTCTTCCCGCGCGTCGGCCCTTGTGAGGTAATCTCACCACATCGGCGTTGGCCACCGGCGGTCGGTGCCGCGACGGCTCCGCACCGATGAAGATCGAGAAACGCAACGGCCACGGCCCGATGACAGGAGGCCTGTAGCATGACCGAACCGCATCACACCAGCCCCGTGACCACGCCCCGCGACTTCTGGAGCAGACGGGCGTTCCTGCGCGGAGTGTCACGCATCGCCGCCGCCGGCGGCGCGGCACGGCTGCTGCCTGGGGCGCCGGTCGCGGTCGCTTCCGCGTGGGGCCAGGAGACGGCCTTGGGCGCTACCGTCGAGACCACGGCGGGCCGCGTCCGCGGCGCGGTTCGCGCGGGCGTCAACGTCTTCAAGGGCGTCCGCTACGGCGCGCCGACGGGCGGGCGGAACCGGTTCATGCCGCCCGCCGCGCCCGCGCCGTGGACCGGCGTGCGCGACGCCGTGGAGTACGGCGCGGCGGCCCCGCAGGGCCGCTCCCAGCCCGTCGCCGGCGAGGACTGCCTCTTCCTCAACGTGTGGACGCGGGGGCTCGGCGACGGCGGCCGGCGCCCGGCCATGGTCTGGCTGCACGGCGGCGGCTTCAGCTCCGGCTCGGGGTCGTCCCGCACCTACGACGGCGTCAACCTGTGCAACCGGAGCGACGTGGTCGTCGTCACCCTCAACCACCGCCTCAACATCTTCGGGTCGGCGCACCTCGCCGAGCTGGCCGGCGACGACTTCGCGGCGTCCGGCTGCGCGGGCATGCTCGACATCGTCGCCGCCCTCGAGTGGGTGCGCGACAACATCGAGGCCTTCGGCGGCGACCCGGGCCGGGTGACGGTGTTCGGCGAATCCGGAGGCGGACGGAAGGTCTCGACCCTGCTCGCGATGCCCGACGCCAAGGGACTCTTCCACCGCGCGATCATCCAGAGCGGCGCGGTGCTGCGCGTGCGCAGTCCGCGCGATGCGACCCGCGAGGCCGAGCTCCTGCTCGCGAAGCTCGGGCTGCGCGCCGACCAGGCGCGGGATCTGCAGGCGGTTCCGACCGGCCGGCTGTTCGCGGCGTTCACGGAGGTGTCGCGCGACTTCGAGCCGGAGGAGCACGTGGTCGGCATGACCGGCAGCACGCCGGTGCGGGACGGCCGGTTCATCCCCGTCCACCCCTTCGATCCGGCGGCGGCCGAGGTGTCGAGAGACGTGCCGGTGATCGTCGGCTACAACCGCACCGAGGAGACGCTGTGGTGGCGCGGCCGCGAGATGCCGCTCGACATGACGGCATCCGATCTGCAGGGGCGGATCGCGGCGCGGCTGCGGAGCGACGCCGACGCCGGCCGCGTCGTCGCCGCCTATCGCGACGCCTATCCCGACGCGCGCCCCTGGGACCTCTACATCCTGATCTGCACGGACCACCCGCGCGGCATGTACGCGCGCGAGCTCGCGGCGCGGAAGACCGCGCAGGGCGGCGCCCCCGCCTGGCTCTACCGCTTCGACTGGGACATGGGGGGCGAGATGAAGACGCCCCACGCCCTCGAGATCCGCTTCGTATTCGACAACGTCGACCACACCGAGACCCGGCTGTTCGACCTGCCCGGTTCGCCGGCCGCGCGCGTCCTCGCGGGCAGGATGAGCGCCGCGTGGACGGCGTTCGCCAGCACCGGGAACCCCGACACCCCGGAGCCGCCCCACTGGCCGGTCTACACGGCGGACACCCGGCAGGCGATGCTTTTCGACAACGAGAGCCGCATCGTGCGGGACCACGACCGCGGCCCGCGCCTGGTCATGGAGGACGTGCTCGGACTGGCGTGACCGACGCTGCAACGACGGTTGTGTGCCCTGGAGGACCGCTCAGCGTGACGCAAGAGCGGTGCGAAGATGGTCGATTGCCGCCGCGTTCAGGCCCCCGGCCGCGTCGACGGACCGTTTCCACAGGCGCCCGGCCTCGGTGGACAACCGGATTCAGCCGAAGCCGCTACAGCCGCGAGGAGGCAGGAGCTCGCCGCCTGCGTCGAGAGCCGCCTCCAGGTGCGCCGGCATGAGATCCAGCCTCTTCCGGCGGCGCGGCAGCGGCTACGCGACGTTGAATCGCCGGACCTCGATTTTGCGGGTACGCGCCCGCATCTGCCAGAGGTCGTACGCCATCTGCATGCCGAGCCACGTCTCGGGTGACGACCCGAACGCCTTGGACAGTCGGATCGCCATTTCGACCGAAACGCCCGCCTTCTCGTTGACCAGATCGGACAGCGCCTGGCGCGTCACCCCCAGGCCGGCGGCGGCCTCCGTCACGGAAAGACCGAGCGGATCGAGACACTGCCGCCGTACGATTCCCCCCGGGTGGGGGGGATTCTGCATGGCCACCCGTCCACCTCCCTCAGTGATAGTCGACGTAATCGACGTCCACCGCCTGCCCCTCCTCGAACCTGAACGTCACCCGCCAGTTGCCCGACACCCGGACGGCATGGTGGCCCGTGAGCTCACCCTTGAGCGGGTGCAGGCGGAACCCCGGCAAGTCCATGTCTGCCGGTCCGCGACTACGATCCAGCGCGGCCAGGATGTCCTTGAGCTTCTGAACATGATCCGGGGCGACGCGGCGTGCCGTTCGGCCCTCATACAGCGCCTCCAGGCCTCGATGCCGAAACGACCGGACCATCGTCAGAGGCTAGACTGTCGTGCGTCGCCTGTCAATTGACAGCCTTCGACGCGGGACGGGCCAGACGCCGGGGCGCCCCCGGCGGCCCTTCGGACCAGTGCCCCGCCGCGGCATCGCGGGTGACGGCAGCTCCGCGGCCCACGCTTGCCACACATCGGTTCTTGTGAGGTAATCTCACCGCACCGACGCCCGGGCAGCCCGCGACCGGGCCGCGGGGCAGGGAGAGCACCGATGAAGAAGACACAGACACTCGCGGCGGGCATCGCGACACTCAGCCTGGTGGCATCGACGGCGGACGCGCTGGCGCAGTCGCCGGAGCGCGAGCCGGTCAGCATCGCGCAGTTCGACCGGTGGATGGACGAGCTGTCGAACTGGGGCCGGTGGGGCGACGACGACCAGATCGGCGCCGCCAACCTGATGACGGACGAGAAGCGCCGCGAGGCGGCGGCCCTCGTACGGACCGGCACGACGGTGTCGCTGTCGCACGACTTCCTCACCGAGGAGGCCGTGGACGCGGCCGAGCCCTACGTGCTGCAGATGAACGTCAATCCCGAGGGGCAGAACTCCGGCGACCGGATCGAGGTCTACTTCCACGGCGTGACCTACTCCCACCTCGACGGGCTGTGCCACGTCTTCTACAAGGACCGGCTCTACAACGGCCTCGACTTCCGCGACGTGGTCACCGAGGACGGCTGCTCGCTGATGGACACCACGAAGCTGAAGGACGGCCTGGTGACGCGCGGGGTGCTCGTCGACATGCCCCGCCTGAAGGGCGTGCCGTACCTCGAGCCGGGCACGAAGCTGTACCGCGAGGACATCGAGGCGTGGGAGGAGTATGCCGGGGTCCGGCTCGGACCGGGCGACGCGCTGCTGCTGCGCACCGGCCGCTGGGCCTACCGCGACGCCGTGGGGCCGACCCGTGAGATGTCAGGGTGGGACGCCTCGGTCATCCCGTTCCTGGCCGAGCGCGACATCGCCCTGCTCGGCGCCGACTCGGTGCACGAGGCGCCGGACAGCGTGCCGGGGCTGCGGGTCAACCCCATCCACCGGTTCGCGATCGTCGCCCGCGGGATGAACCTCCTCGACAACATCGACCTCGACGCGGCGGCCGAGACCGCGGCCCGGCTCGGCCGCTGGGAGTTCATGTTGGTGGTGGCCCCGCTACGGGTGCCTGGGGGCACCGGGTCGCCGGTGAACCCGATCGCCATCTTCTGATCGGAAGACACGGGCAACCGTTCCGCCGCCACGCGCGTAGCGGGCCGCGACGAACCAGAGACTGCCGTCGCTTCGCGGGGCGGCGGGTCGGGGAACACCATCACCGGCGCATCCAAGCCTTGCGCGCCCGTCGGCCCGCGAGGGCACGATGACCGATTCTGCTGCCTCCCGCGGAGGCCGGCGACCCAAAGTGCCACGTCATGCCAGACACCGTCATCCCCCTGTTCAGCGACACCGAGACCCGTCCCACGCCGGGCATGCGCGCCGCCATCGCCGCGGCGGAAGTCGGAGACGAGCAGAAGGGAGAGGACCCCACCGTCATTCGCCTGCAAGAACAGGTGGCCGAGCTGCTCGACAAGGAGGCGGCCCTGTGGCTGCCCACCGGAACGATGTGCAACCTCGTCGCGGTGAAGACCCACACCCGGCCAGGGGACGCTTTCGTGGCCGACTGGATGGCCCACGTCATCCGCGCCGAATCGGGCGGCGCCGCCCTCGCCTCCGGCGTCGTCGTGGAGCCCATCCGGACCGAGCGCGGCCTCTTCACGGCGGACGAACTCCAGGCGGCGATGGACCGCGTCGCCGCGGTGCCCGAGCCCTACGGTCAGCCCGTGGGGCTCGTCTGCGTCGAGCAGACCCACAACTTCGGCGGCGGCGCGGTGTGGCCGCTCGAGGCGCTCGACGCGGTCGCCGCCGTCGCCCGCGCGCGCGGCGTGCCGCTCCACATGGACGGGGCGCGGCTGCTGAACGCCTGCGTGGCCCTCGGCGTCTCCGCCGCCTCCGTCGCCAAGCGGGTGGACAGCGTCTGGATCGACTTCACCAAGGGACTCGGCGCCCCCATCGGCGCCGTGCTCGCGGGGACGGCCGAGTTCATCGCTCGCGCGCGCCGCTACAAGCAGCTCTTCGGCGGCGCCATGCGCCAAGCGGGCATCGCCGCCGCGGGGTGCCTGTACGCGCTGAACCACCACGTCGGCCGTCTGGCCGAGGACCACGAGAACGCCAGCCGGCTCGCGCGCGGGCTGGCGGAGATCGACGGCATCGAAGTCCGCACCGCCGCGCCGGACACCAACATGGTGTTTTTCGATGCGTCCGGACTGCACCTGAGCAATCGGGAGTTCCTCGACCGGCTCACAACCTCCGGTGTTCGCATGAGCGGGGCCGGCGGGGCCATCCGGGCCGTCACCCACCTCGACGTCAGCCGCGCGGACATCGACCGCGCGCTCGCCGCGGTGCGCGACGTCGCCGCGAGCCGAGCGTGAGCCGGCCCCGCCCCGAGCCGCATCACTCCGCGTCCGGCAACGCGAACACGTAGAGCGTATTCCCCGAGGCGGGCCGAATCTCCGGGGTCAGGGCGCTGAAGTGCGACGCCGTGCCCCCGGCCCCGGTGCCGACCGCGATGTACTGCCGGCCGTCGACGGCGTAGCTGATTGGGAAGCCGCTGACCGGGGAGCCGAGGGCAATCTCCCACAGCACCTCGCCGGTCTCCTGGTCGAAGGCCCGGAACCGCCCCGCGATGTCGCCGCCGAAGACGAGCCCCCCGCCCGTCGCCACCATCGACATGGTCGCCGCGCGCTGCTCGTGGAGCCACAGGGTCTCGCCGGTCTCGGCCGAGATCGCGCGCACCGTGCCCGCGTTCTCGTTGCCCGGCGCGAGCTGGTGGCGGTAGGCGATGGCGTAGGTGCGCGAGCGGCTCTCGGTGCGCGCGGCCGGGGTGTCGTCGGGGAACGTGGTCGTCGCGAGCATGCGCGCACAGGTGTTGCGCAGCGGCATGTACATGGTGTTCGTCAGGGGGCTGTAGGCGCCCGCCTCCCAGTCCTTGCCGCCGTTCCACGTCGGGCACGCGAAGACCTGCTGCCCCACCGCGGTGAACACCACCTCGGCGTTCTCCGTCACCGCGCCCGTCGCCCCGTCGATGCCGCTGATGACATTCTGGGCGACGGTGGGGGTGGCCCAGAGGAACTCGCCGGTCTCGCGGTCGAGCGTGTAGACGACGCCGGTCTTGCCGGGGATGCCCGTCACCACCCGCCGCAACTCGCCCGGCTCGATGCGCGGGTTGATCCAGCTCACCTCGGACGGGTCGGGCGCCACCGCGGTGTCGACGAGGATGCGCTCGAAGGGGTGGTCGAGGTCCCAGTGGTCGTTCAGGTGCTGGTAGTACCAGCGGATCTCGCCGGTCTCGACGTCGATGGCCAGCGTCGAGTTGTGGTAGAGGTGCGTGTTCTCGACCCCGCCCAGCATGAACTTCGGGGCCGGCGACGTGACCGACGTCCCCTGGTAGATGAGCCGCAGCTCGGGGTCGTAGCTGGCCGGCATCCACGTGCCCACGTGCACGCGCTCCTCGTAGGGCACGTCGCCCCACGTCTCGTCGCCCGGCTCGCCCGGGGCCGGCACCGTGCGCCGCCGCCACAGCTCGCGGCCGGTGCGGGCGTCGTGGGCCACGATGACGCACGACTCGGGGCCGCCCTGGGGCCGGCAGCTCCGGCCGGAGATGGCCCGGCCGTCGGCGACGATCGGGCCCGAGCTGTGCCCGGCCGGCGTCTCCTTGTAGTCGAAGATCCGCGTCTCCCAGGCGATCTCGCCCGTCTCGGCATCGAGCCCGAAGAAATAGTCGTCGTCGCTGGTGTTGACGATGAACCGGTCGTAGATGGCGATGTTGCGGTTGTTGCGGGCGTTGCCGCCGACGAAGTCGTAGACGTCGTCGGGCAGGTTGCGGCGGTGCTGCCAGATCAGGTCGCCGGTCACCGCGTCGATGGCCTCGATGACGTCGCTCGACTGCGGCATGTACAGCACGCCGCGGTAGGCGAGCGGCGTGCCCTCCTGCCGCCCCGTCGCGAGCCCGCGCGACCACACCATGCGGAGCCGGCCCACGTTGCCGCGGTCGATCTGTTCCAGCGGGCTGTAGCCCCACCCGTCGAGGGTGCGGCGCCACGTCAGCCAGTCCTCGCGGGCGGGGTCGTGGAGCATCGCGTCGGTGACGGGCACGAACCCGGAATCGGGCTGGGCCGACACCATCCCCGGCGCCGCCAGCGCCAGGAGCGCCGCCGCGATCGCCGGAACCCCGCGCAAGATCGGAGACTGCTCATGCATCACACCACTCCTCGGAACCGGGTGCGGGCGCCGTCCGTTCCCGACCGGGCGAGCCCTTCCGCCCCCGGCGCAACCCCTCGGCGGCGTGCCGCCATGATCGGCGCCGCCCCCATGGGTGTCAAGGTCCACGCAGCCTCGTGCCGCCCGTTGCCCCGCCGGCCGGCACGGCCTCCCACACCTTCAGCCCCCCGCGACAGGACTGGCTGGACCACACGGACCACTACTTCAAGGCCCAGTAGGCCCGCAACGGCCCGGCCCAACGAATCGGCGAGCACGCATTGCGTCCTTGCGCGCGACCGCCCTTCGGATCGATGATTGGCAGGTAGGAAACGACGACCGGGACACTTGGAGGTGGATGAATGACCAACCGTTCTCTCGTCGCGGCGCTCGCCGCGATCGCCATCGCGGGGCTGACCGCGGCCCCGGCGTCGGCCCAGGACGCGCCCCGGACCCCGTGGGGGGCGCCGGATCTGCAGGGCATCTGGGACTTCCGCACCATCACCCCGCTGGAGCGGCCGGAAGACCTGGGCGACCAGGCGTTCTACACGCCGGAGGAGGCCGCGACCCTCGAGCGGGAGGCCATCGAGCGCGACATCGAGCTCTGGGAGCGCGAGGCGCAGCGGACCGAGGTCGGCGGCAACGTCGGCGCCTACAACAACTTCTGGATGGACCGGGGCACCAGTCCCATCGAGACGCGGCGCACGTCGTTGATCACGGATCCCCCGAACGGGCGGTTCCCCGAGCTGTCCGAGGTCGGGGCCGAACGCGCGGAGGCGCGGCGGGCGCACATGGCCGAGCACCCCGCCGACACCTACACCGATCGCAACACGTCCGACCGGTGCATCGTGGGGTTCAATGCCGGCCCCCCCATCACGCCGCTCGCCTACAACCAGAACATGCAGCTCTTCCAGACCCCCGACCTGGTGGTCATCCACACCGAGATGGTGCACACCTCGCGCATCGTGCCCCTCGACGGACGCCCCGCCCTCGACGACGGCATCCGCCTGTGGACGGGCGACTCGCGCGGCTACTGGGAGGGCGACACCCTGGTCATCGAGTCGGCGAACTTCAACGACCAGCGCCAGTGGATCCCCCTGACCTCGGGGGGTTCCGGAGTCGCGTCGAGCGACAACTTCACCCTGGTGGAGCGGTTCACCCGCCTCGACGACGACACCCTCGAGTACACGTTCACGGTGACCGACCCCGACACGTGGGCGGTGCCCTGGACGGCGTCGATGCCGATGCAGCGGACCGACGTCCCGCTGTTCGAGTACGCCTGCCACGAGGGCAACTACTCGATGGAGGGCATCCTCTCCGGGGCGCGGGCCGACGACCGGGCCGCCGCCGAGGGCGGCCAGTAGGCGCGAACGCCCCAGGTGACCGTCGACACCGTGGAGCCGGCCGCCGCCGGCTCCCTTTCGTCCCTCACGATTCGCGGCGCGGTCGGCGGGGCCCTCATGGGCCTCGCCAATCTCGTTCCCGGCATCAGCGGCGGCACCATGCTGCTCGCGGCCGGCGTCTATCCCGCGTTCATCGCCGCCATCGCCGACGTCACCACCTTCCGCTTCGCCCGACGCACCCTCGTGCTGCTCGGCGCCGTCGGCGGCGCGGCGGCCCTGGCCATCCTGCTTCTCGCGGGCCCGATGCGCAGCCTCGTGATCGAGCAGCGCTGGGCCATGTACAGCCTGTTCATCGGGCTCACCCTCGGCGGCGTGCCCCTCGTGTGGCGGCTCGCCAAGCCTGCCACGCCGGCCGTCTACGCCGGTGCGGCCGGCGCCGTCGTCGTGATGCTCCTCATGCAGCTCGGGCTCGGTGCCGGGAAGGCCGGCGGCGAGGCGAGCGGGGCCCTGCTCTTCCTGTCGGGCCTCGCCGGCGCCTCGGCGATGATCCTGCCCGGCGTCAGCGGGGGCTACCTGCTGCTGCTGCTCGGCCAGTACGAGACGATTCTCGGCGCCGTGGACACGTTGAAGGCCGGGCTGCTCGAGGTGGACGCCGGGCTGCTGCTCGACGCCTCGGCGCTCCTCCTGCCGGTCGGCCTCGGCGTCGCCGCCGGCATCGTCGGCGTCTCGAACCTGCTGCGCTGGCTGCTCGACCGCCACCGTCAGGCGACGCTGGGGGCCCTGCTGGGACTGCTGCTCGGCGCGGTGGCCGGGCTCTGGCCCTTCCAGCAGCCGGTCGAGCCGCCCCTGGAGTCGATCGTGCGGGGGCAGGTCGTCACCGAGGCGTCGCTCCCCGGCATCGACCCCGCCGACTGGCCGCTCGATCGCTTCGTCCCTTCCACCGGCCAGATTGGCGCCGCGCTGATCCTGGTGCTGGCCGGCCTGGCGGCGACGACCGCGATCGCGCGCATCGGGAACGATCGCCAACCCTGATGACCGCCGGAACGACGATCCATCGGTGCGGTGGGCCGCACCCCCCGAGTCCGAACCGTCCCCCCCGCTCGGAATCCGCACTACAGGTCTCGCACTACAGGTCCCGCGGCAACGGACAGTGATCGACATGGAGTTGCCAACTGCACGCAGGGGCAACCCTTCTTCTGCAGGATGGCACGCTCCGCATGTGGCAAGGCAATTTCCGTCACCGCCCTGACCACGGCACTGACCCGCACCAGACTCCGCATTCTCGACAGCGGGCCGGGAGGCGATACCGTTCGGTCACGCCGGGCAGGCGATGAGAAGTGCAGCCGGCCCATGTGCTACGATGTGCGTCAAGATGTCCCGGACAGTTGCCGGCACCTCCCGAGTGGGCATCCGCGCGCTGCGGCAGAACCTGAGCGTGTACCTGCGGCGCCTGGAGGGCGGCGAACGATTCGAGATCACCGACCGGGGCAGGCCGGTGGCCCTGCTCGTCCCGCTCGCGGGCAGCCAGTCGCCGCTCGAGAGGCTCGTCGCGCAGGGACGCGCCCGCATGCCGGTGGGAGACCTTCTCGACGTGCCGGCACCGCCGGGCGAGCCGTCGACCGAGGCGAGCGACGCGCTTCTCGCCGACCGCGACGATCGGCTCTGAGCCGCCGTGGTCTACCTGGACTCCTCCGCCATCGTCAAGCTCGTCGTACCCGAGCCCGAGTCGGAAGCGCTCCGCCGGTTCCTCGCCGGCCACGAGGACCGCGCCGCCAGCGGTCTCGTCCGCGTCGAGGTGCTCCGGGCGTTGCGTCGCACGCGCGGCGGCTCGCGGGCGGCGTTGCGCCGGGCCGAGCAGGTCCTGGAGGGAATCGCCCTGGTCGCCGTGGACGAAGCGATCCTGCGTGACGCCGCCGCGCTGGGACCAGGCCGCCTGCGCAGCCTGGATGCCGTTCATCTCGCCACCGCGCTGTCGCTGGACGGACTCGAAGCCCTGGTGACCTACGATCTCCGGCTCCGCGCCGCTGCCGTCGCGGCGGGCCTGGAAGTCGAGTCTCCGGAGTGAGCGGCCGAGTCGTGGAAGGGAGTGGCGGGATGGAGCCGATCATCGACCACATCGAGATCACCGTGAAGGACATGAGCGTCGCGGTGCCGTTCTACGACAGGCTCCTTCCGCTCCTGGGCTTCGATCTCGAGAGCAGGAACAGCGCGGTACTGGAGGATCACGAGCTGCACGTCGTGGAGTACCTGCATCCGCGGCTGGGCTTCGCCATCAACTCGCCCAGGAGCGCGTTCCGCGACGATGCCGTCAACCGCCGCAGACCCGGCGCGCTGCACCACCTCGCGTTCAGGGCGGAGTCGCGCGCCGAGGTCGATCGGCTGCATCTCGAGCTGAAGAGGATCGGGGCCACGATCGTGATCCCGCCACGGGAGTTCCCCGAGTACGTCCCGCCGGGCTACTACGCGCTCTTCTTCAAGGACCCCGAGGGCATCAAGTACGAGATCGTCCACACCCCGCCGGAACCGGCATAGGACTCCTTCGCCCGCGGAACGCGCGCGGCAGCTCGGACCCATGGCGGGACCATCTGACGGCGCGTGCCGCGTTGTGCCGCGCGTGGCTCCGCCCCCGACGGGTGAAGGCGTCACTCCGCGGCCAGCCTGCGGTCGAATACGAAGGGCCGGGTCACGCCGGGGACAACGCGGTCGAAGTCGGGGTGGCCCGGGCTGATCACGACGTTGCGTTCCACCGGGTTCACCTCGCTCGGAGCCGCGATGGCGAGATGCGTCCGGAGCAGCTCGGCGCCGGCCCTCCGCGTATCGCCGACGGGCTCCGCGAGCATGAAGATCGCGCCATCGGGAACGTCGAGATCCAGGACGCGGTAGCTGGGGAACGTGGACGGGCGGGCCAGATTGGCCAGGACCTCAAGGGCCGCGAGCGACGAGTTCTCGCTGCAGTAGACGGCGGGCATTCCCTTGGGATTCCACTTGCCGCCGTACCGGGCCGCGCCCTCACCGCTCAGCATGTCCTCCACGCTGGCCGCGCAGGTCGACCTGGCGATGCGCCACACCTTCACGACGGGATGCCGTGCTCCAGGCGGCCGATGAGATCGATGACATCCTCGGCGCCGGTGGCGGTGTCCGCGCGCTCCAGAGGGGTGTCTCCGGCCAGCGCGGGATTGGGATGCTTGAGCCATTCGAGCGCCTGCCGCCGGTCGCCGTCGAAGTACGACAGCGCGCGGTCGAACACCCTGGCCACCGTCGCCGCCCGATCCCCCTCGTCCCGGCGCAGCACTCCCTGCCTCCGGCGCCGGATCAGCGTCTGGCGCGGAATGCCGACGACGCTCGCGAGTTGCGTCTCCGTCACCTCCAGGGCGCCCTTCAGCCGATCGAGAAAGCTGGCGGGGAGGCCGGCGCGTATCTCAGCCAGCGTGGGCGCCCGCAGCCCCCCGCCGCCCGATCCTGCTGTCGCTGTTGGCGTCAACGGATTCCCCTTTGGATCATGCCAGTGTACCATATGAACATGCAGCGTCGACGAGGCGCAGTGGCGTCAAGGGCTCCACGCTTCAACTCGGGTGGGCTCGGGACCGGCTTTTGCCGCACCTGATGAACGGGGAGCCCAAACCATGACTCCAGACCTCGCCTCCGAGCTCGCCGAACTGCTCGCCGCTGGCGAAGGCGCGACCGTGGAGTTCAAGCGATCGCTGACCAAAGACGTCGGCCGAGGGTTGTGCGCATTCGCCGACGCCCGCGGCGGAACCGTCCCGCGCGACCCAGAGCGCCGTCAAGGTCGCCATCCACGACTTCCTCTACAGCGACGAGACCGGCCTGCCCGCGAGCGCCTACTCGGTAGAAGACGTCACCGCCAGATCGGAGACCGTGTTCGCGCACGTCTACCGTGCCTATCCGACCGTGCCGTCGCCCTCTACGACGGCATTGCCGCAGCATGAATGTGAGGCGAGAGTCGGCGAGAAGCAGATGAGCCAGGGGCCGCCCTACCGCATCACGACGGACATACTGTCCACGGTCGCCGAGATCGCGGAAGCGGTGGGGCGCGCCGAGGCGGGCGGCCTCTCGCAGGACCTTCGACTGCGCCGCATCAACCGCATCCGCACGATCCAGGGTTCGCTGGCCATCGAGGGCAACGTCCTCACCGAAGAGCAGATCTCCACGATTCTCGACGGCAAGCCCGTCGTCGCCCCGTTGCGAGACGTTCAGGAGGCTCGGAACGCCATCAAGGCCTACGAGCGATACGAGCGGTGGAACCCCGCCCGCGAGGCCGACCTGCTGAACGCCCACGAGATCCTGATGGCCGGTCTGGTGGACGCGCCCGGCCGCTATCGTCGCGGCAGGGTCGCGGTGATGGGCCGGGACGGGATACAACATGTCGGCCCGCCCGCCGGGCGCGTGCCGTCGCTGATGGCCGAGCTGCTGGCGTGGCTGCGCGACACCGCCGACCATCCGCTGATCGCCAGCTCCGTCTTCCACTACGAGTTCGAGTTCATCCATCCCTTCGAGGACGGCAACGGTCGGATGGGCCGGCTCTGGCAGACGCTGATCCTGACGCGCTGGAAGGCCCTGTTCGCCCACGTGCCGGTCGAGAGCCTCGTCCGCGCGCGGCAGAGCGAGTACTACCAGGCCATCCGCGAGAGTTCCTCGCAAGGCGAGAGCACCCCTTTCGTCGCCTTCATGCTGGACACGATTCTCGCCGCGGTCCGGACCCCCCAGGAAGCCCCCCATGTCACACCCCAAGTCAGGCGCCTGGTGTCCGTCCTGGCCGGGGAGATGTCTCGGCGCGACATCCTCCACGCTCTCGGTCTCAGCGACCGCAAGTCGCTGCGGCAGCGCTACCTGATGCCCGCGCTGCAGGACGGGTACGTGGAGATGACCCGTCCCGACGCACCCACCGCCCGGAACCAGAAGTACCGGCTGACCGTGTCGGGGCGACGGCTGCGGTCGACGATGTGATGAAGCCGGAACAGGAACGGAACCCCAGCCTCGCCGACGCCGGCTCACCAATGCGCTCCGAAGAGGTGTCGTGGACGCGGGCCGCCCGGCTCCCGTTTCCCGACCGACTCGAACGCCGGCACCGCGTTCATGTCAGCTTCCGGACGTCGCGACGGCCCGCGTGGCAGGCGGCGCAGGCGAGCCCCGACCACCCCCTGCTTCGACGGCCCACTGGTGGGGGGGTATCCAGCGGCGAGACGACACAGAGGAGGTCCGGTCGTGCTACGATGACATGACAACATGACATCACGGCCCTCCGAACGTGTGCCCGCCGTCACCTCTCGACGAGAGCAGTTGCGGGCCGCGAAACAACGGCAGCGTAGCCGGGATCGCTCAGCCGGGTTCCGCCTGTACCAGATCAAGCTCCCGTCGGACCTGTGCGAACGCCTCAAGGCCGGCATGCGCGAGCCTCGTTTCGTCGATCGGCTGCATGGGTTCCTGCGAGAGGAGCTGATCCCGGTCGACGACTACCCCGGCCTCCGCCTGCTGTGCTGGAACCGGCGGGCGCCGTACGTCACGCGGCGGGAAGCGTTCGCCCTGTACGAACGCAACTGGCGATTCGTCGATGCCCGTGCCGCCCCCGAACACGAACGCGCCCTCATCGACGCCCTGGCGCACGAGTTCGGACACGGTCTGATCAATGCCTAGGAGTCTGCGCCGTAGAACCGTGCAGGCTCCTGGCAGGGTTGGTTGGGCGCCCAGCGGAGCCGCAGGCGACGATGGGCGGGCCAGGTCCGGCGACGCACGGGCGGCCGTCGTTCCCGGGCGGGGTCCGTGCACATGACGGCATCACCGCCGGGCGCCAACCTCCGCCGGCCGTGGCATCGACTCGTCTGGCGCGTTCTCGGCACGCTGAACGGCGCGCTGCTTTCCGACGCCAAGTGCTACTTCGGCGGCGGCACCCGCATCGCCATGGAGCTCGACGAATTCAGAGAGTCGGTCGACATCGACTTTCTCTGCGCGGACCGCGGCGGGTATCGAACCCTGCGGAACACCGTCACCGAACGATCGTTGGGCGACATCGTCTCCGGCGACTACGCGCTGATGCGGGACGTACGCGCCGACATGTACGGCATCCGGACGTTCCTGGCCGTGGACGGCCAGCCGATCAAGCTCGAGATCATCGTCGAGGGGCGCATGTCCCTCGCCAGTGATGCCGCCGGCTGCTTTCCCGTAGCAATCCTGGATCGCACGTCCTGCGTCGCAGAGAAGCTGCTGGCCCACGCCGATCGCGGCCGCGACGACTCGACCCACGCTCGCGATCTCGTGGATCTCGCCTTCATGGCGGCGCGCTGGGCGCCGGAACATGCCGCGTCCGCGATGACGATCGCCGAGGCCGCCTATGGTGCGGTCGTGGCGCGGGAGCTCGACGCCGGGCTATTCCGGTTCGAGGACAGGGCACATCGGCGCCGCTCCGTGGAGGCGCTGGCGATTGCGGATACGCGTACGCTCGCGCGGGGGCTGCGCGCCCTGAGGAGACTCCTCCGACGCGGATCAGTCAATCGCGAACGCGCGCGCGACACCGAGGCCTGAACAGCCTCGTGGTGAAAAGGCCCCGCTGCATTTGGCCCAGGAGTCTCGCGCCCTGGCGCTATCGCGGGGGCTCGGGGGCGGTGGGCGAGGTGGCGCCGAGGCCGAGAAGCAGCGCCTCCATGTCCGGCCAGCGGCGGCCGAGGTTGGCGTAGAAGACGCCCTGAGCGATGGTCAGCGGCGTCCAGCCCCGCTCGTTGACGGGGTTCAGGGCGGCGCCGTGCTCGAGCAGGTAGAGGACGAGCTCGGGCGAGCCGCGCATGACCGCGCCGTGGAGGGCGGCGTCGCCGTTGGCGTCGACGGTGGTCACCGAGTCGCCGAGCTCGACCATCAGCTTCACCGCCTCCAGCGCCTCCCCGGCGCTGCCGGGGCTCTCGCTCGACGACCAGATGCCGACGCCGGCCGCCACCAGCAGCGCGGTGGTGCCGTCTTCGTTCGCGGTCAGCGGGTCGGCGCCCAGGTCGAGGAGCAGGCGCATCATGTCGAGGTCGACGGCCTTGGCCGCGAGGAGGAACGGGGTGGCGTGGGTGCGGTTGAGCTGGTTGCGGTAGCCGTCGCGCGGCTCCGCCGTCTGGCGGGCGTCGACGTCGGCGCCGTGGGCGACGAGGGCGCGGGCCAGCTCGAGGTCGGTGACGGTCCCGGTCGGGAACGCGGCGGGGTTGTTGTAGTGCCGGTTCGGCCGGCGGGTCCAGACGAGCTGGTGGAGCGGCGTCCACCCCGGCCCGGACGGCGCTGCGTCGGCGCCGTGCTCCAGGAGCTGCGCTGCCACGTCGTAGCGCGCGTTGACGACCGCGAGGTGGAGGGGGCTGGTGCCGTCGGGCAGGGCGAGGTTCACGTCGGCCCCGGCCGCGAGCAGCGCCTCGACCGCGGCGCCATGGCCCGCGCGGACCGCGAACGCGAACGGCGTGAACCCGCCGTCGGATCGCGCGTCGACGTCCGCCCCCGCCGCCGCCAGCGGGGCGACGACCGCCGCGTGGCCCTCGGCCGACGCCCACATCAGCGCGGTCTGCCCGCGCCACCCTTCCCGGGCGTCGACGTCCGCAACGGCCCCATGCCGCAGCAGCGCCTCGACGCTGCCGACGACGCCGGTCCGCGACGCCGTCATCAGCGGCGTCTCACCCTCCGGCGACGCCCGGTTCGCGTCGGCCCCGGCCGCGAGCAGCAACTCGACGACGGCGTCATGGCCCCCGGCCGACGCGAGCGCCAGCGGCGTCACCCCGTGACGCGTCGCGGCGTCGGCCTCGCCGCCGGCGTCCAGCAGCTCGGCAACCGCCGCCGCATCGCCGACGTGCGCGGCCCGGTGCAGCGGCGTCCCATCGTCTGCCGGCTGCCCCGCGGACGCTCCCCCCGAGCCGAGCGCCACGAAGACGACGCCGGTGACGCACCGCGCGCGCATCCAGGCCGTGATTCCGGAATCGCTGCTCATCATTCGTCGTCCTGCCGCCCGCCGGGTCCGTGCTACGATGGCTGGATGAGTCGCTCCGACCGCATCACGATCCTGCTGGCGGTTGCCGCCCTCTGCGGGACCATCATCGGCACGTCGTGCTCGACGAACGCTCGCATCGGCGACATGAACGCCCGCATCGGCGACATGAACGCCCGTTTCGACGGCGTGAACGCCCGTTTCGACGGCGTGAACGCCCGTTTCGACGGCGTGAACGCCCGCATCGGCGACGTGAACACCCGCGTGGATGTGCTGACCGCGAACGTGAATACCCGTTTCGATGAAGTGAACGCTCGCATCGATGACTTGGGTCGCGAGCTGCGTGCGGAAATCCGCGAGTTGCGCGCCCTGGTCATCGACGCCATCAAGGTCGCCACCCCCGGCGCCGATTGACTCACCCGTCGACGCTCGGGCCGCAAGGCCCGGCACCGGACCCCGTCAAGGGCGCCTCTAGTCCCACGCCGTTGCGAACCGGCGGCCGGCATCGGGCTAAACGTCGGCCAGCGGCGCCAGCTCCCTCAGCCGCCCGGTGCTGTCGCCCAACCCGTCGTCGAGCCGCACCCCCGCCTTGTCGAGCTGGCTGACGAGCAGGTTGGTCATCGGCGTGTCCCGCGGGTACTGCAGGTGCCGCCCCCCCTTCAACTGCCCGCCGCTGCCGCCGACGAGCATCAGCGGCAGGTCGTAGTGCAGGTGCTTGTTGCTGTCGCTGAGCGACGCGCCGTAGAGCAGCAGCGAGTTGTCGAGCAGCGAGCCGTCGCCGTCCGGGGTCGACGCCAGGGTCTCGAGGAAGCCGCGGAAGAGCGACACGTGGTACGTGTTGATCTTCGCGAGCTGGGCCAGCTTCACGGGGTCGTAGCGGTGATGCGAGATGCCGTGGTGCGACTCGGGAATGCCCACCTCGGGATAGGCGCGGCCGTTCAGCTCGCGGCCCAGCATGAACGTGAAGACGCGGGTGATGTCGGCCTGCCACGCGAGGGCCGTGAGGTCGAACATCAGCCCGACGTGCTCGGAGTACGACTCGGGGATGCCGACGGGCCGGGCGAGCTCGGGCAGCTCGGTGTCGCTCTGCTCCGAGAGCTGGATGCGCCGCTCGATGGCGCGCACCGCGTCGAGGTACTGCGCCACCCGCGCGCGGTCGCCGGCCCCGACCTCGCGCTCGAGGCGCGCGAGGTCGGCGCCGATGGCGTCGAGGATGCTCCGGTCCTTGCGGAACTGCGCGCGCCGCTCCGCCGTCGAGCCGCCCTCGCCGAAGAGGCGCTCGAAGACGACGCGCGGGTTGTTCTCCATCGGCAGCGGCGTCGTCGGGTCGCGCCACGCGATGGTGTTCATGTAGATGCAGCTGTAGCCGTTCTCGCAGTTGCCGACGAGGAAGTCGCGGTCGATGGCCAGCTCGAGCGACGGCAGCGGCGTCGCGCGCCCGAGCTGCGCGGCCGCGATCTGGTCGGCGGTCATCCCCGCGCGCACGTCGGCCCCCTCGGTCTCCTTCGGGTGGACGCCGTTGAGCCACGTCGCGGTGGCCCGGGTGTGCTCGCCGTTGCCGTCGCCGAGGGCCTCGGCCTGCCCCTGGGCGAGCCCGCTCAGCACCACCATGCGCTCGCGGAACGGGTCGAGGGGGCGCAGCGTCGGCGACAGCTCCAGGGCCGCCTTCGCCGGCGGCGTCCACGACTCCATCGCCATGCCGTTGGGCAGGTACACCCACCCGAGCCGGCGCACCGGCTCGGCCGCGCGGACGCCGACGCCGGCGAGGGCCGGGGTCATGGCGTCGAGCATCGGGAGGGCCAGCGCCGCCCCCGCGCCACGCAGGAACGTGCGCCGCGGCAGCGTCTTTCGGGTGATGATCATGATTCCGCTCTCCTCATCCTGAACGGCGCGCTCTCGACGATGCCGACGACGAGCGACGAGAACCGGTAGCCGTCCTCCGCCGCGGCGCGCGTGACGGCGCGCACCGCCGGCGCGTCGTAGTGCTCGAGGCCGCGCCCGAGGGCATAGGTCAGCAGCTTCTCGGTCAGGGTGCCGACGAAGCGTTCCGGCCGGCTCACGAGGGCCTCGCGCAGCCCCGCCGCCCCGTCGAAGCGGGTGCCGTCGGGCAGCTCGCCCGAGGCGTCGATGGGCGTGCCGGCGGCGCTGCGGGTGCGGAAGCGCCCCACCGCGTCGAACTGCTCGAGGGCGAAGCCGGGCGGGTCCATCAGCCGGTGGCAGCTCGCGCAGACGGGGCTCGCGCGGTGCCGCTCGGTCGCCTCGCGCATCGACAGGGCCTCGCCGCTGCCCGTCGTCTCCTCGAGGGCCGGCACGTCCGGGGGCGGCAGCGCCGGCGGCGTCCCCAGCAGGTTCTCGAGCACCCACTTGCCGCGCAGCACCGGCGACGTCCGGTTCGGGTACGACGTGACCGAGAGGATGCTGGCGTGGCCGAGCAGCCCACGCCGCGCTTCGTGGGCGACGGGAACGCGCCGGAAGTGGCTGCCGTAGACGCGCGGCATGCCGTAGTGGCGCGCGAGCCGCTCGTTGACGAAGGTGTAGTCGGCCGTCAGCAGATCGAGGACGTTGCGGTCCTCGCGGAAGACGCTCTCGACGAACAGCTCCGTCTCGCGCCGCATCGCCTGCCGCAGCCCCTCGCCGACGTCCGGGAACCGATCCTCGTCGGGGACGACGGCCGGGACGTTCCGCAGATAGAGCCACTGGCTCGCGAAGCTCGTGACCAGCGCCAGCGACCGCTCGTCGGCGAGCATGCGCCGCGTCTGCGCCTCGAGCACGGCCGGCTCGCGCAGCCGGCCGGCGACCGCGAGGTCGAGCAGCTCGTCGTCGGGAATGCTGCTCCACAGGAAGAACGACAGCCGCGACGCGAGCTCGAGGTCGCTGACGGCGTAGCTCTCCCCCGCCGCGACCCCGGCGGGATCGCGCTCGACGCGCAGCACGAACTCCGGGCTCGCGAGCAGCCACCGCAGGGCCATCTCGACGCCGGCGTCGAAACCGTCCTCCCGCCGGCCCTGGTCGAAGAACCCGAGGAGGACTTCCAGGTCGCTGGAGATGACCGGGCGCCGGTAGGCGCGACGCGCGAGTGCGGACACGATGCGGCGCGCGCAGTCGGCCTGCTCGGCCTCGACCGCGTCGGAAGCGGGGCGGCACACGAAGATACGCCGGCGACTCGGCGTGTCCTCTGTCGGCGGTCCGCCCGCGGCCGCGAGGGGCCCGCCGCCGACCGGGCGTCCGCCGCCGGTGGCCGCGGGGGATCCGTCGCCGGCCGGAAACCCGACGCCCGCCGGCGGGGAGCCGTCGCGGGCCGGAAGTTCACGGCCCGGCGCTGTCGGGGAGCCGTCGCGGGCCGGAAGTCCGCGGCCAGCCGCGGCCGGGGATCCGTCACCGGCCGGGAGCCCCGCGGCCGCGAACGGCCCGGTGACGGTGACGCTGCCCAGGTACGGCTGCACCCGGGTGTCGCCGCCGGTGATGCTGGTGTACGGCCGCAGGTAGGGTTGGCGCAGCGTCTCGGGATACGCCGCGGTCTTGCGCACGAACGTCACCCGCAGCTCGCGCGGCCCCGCCTGAACGGGCAGCCGGAACTCCCAGTCGCGGTCGACGTTCCGCTGCCGATCGCGCCAGGCGCGGTACTCGTCGCTGTCGCGCGGCGCGTCGGGCGGCGGCCCGCCGGCCGTGAAGGTGCGCACCAGCGACCCGTCCAGGCTCACCTCCACCGTGTGCGGCACCTCGAAGATGGCCAGGTTGTCGCCGGCGTTGCGGGCGAGGCGGACGCGGATGTCGTACTCGGCGTCCTCCGGGAACGTGTGGCGGAACGCGCCGCCGCCGCGGGTGCCGAACGGCATGCCCGCCACCCAGTCGTCCTGCGGCAGGTCGCTCGCGAGGCGGAACACCTCGGCGGTGGCGGAAGGCGCAGGGCGCCCGACCGCCACGCGGGCGATCTTGCGCGCCGCGGCGAGGTACCGCTCGAGCAGGGTCGGCGAGACCCCGAGCACCCCGGCGATGTTGTCGAAGCCGTAGCTCGCGCCGTCCGCCGGCAGCAGCTCTGCGACGTCGATCTCCAGGTCGAGGAGGTCGCGCACCGCGTGGTGATACTCGGTCCGGTTCAGGCGGTGGAACGCCTCGGTCCGGCCCGGGTCGGGGTTGGCGGCGGCGTGCCGGTCCAGCTCGGTCTCCAGCCAGCCGACGAACCGGTCGTATGTCGCCGCGTCCGGTCGCGGCCGCGGCGCCGGGGGCATGGCCCCGGCCCGCAGCTTTCGGACCACCGTCTCCCACACCGCGGGCGACGCCCCGACCGCCGCCGGATCGTGCTCGTCGAGGGCCAGCCCCGCCGTCCGCATGCGACCGTTGTGGCAGGCCACGCAGTAGCGGTCCAGCAGCTCCCGCTGCCAGCCGCCGGATGCCCCGGGCTGCCCCGCCGGCTCGCCGGCCAGGGCCGGCCGGGCGCCGCCGGCCCACGCGAAGGCCAGCGCGAGCACCGTGCACGCCAGTGCGGGAGTGTTTCGCCGTCCAGACATGTCTCGTCGTACCCGCCGTAGTATCCGGGGGAAGGACGACGCTGTCAATCGGCGTCCGGCCCGCCGGCCCATGCGCGGAAGAGTCGAGAGCGAACTACAATGGTCGCATCATGCCTTGATGCACCGGCACACATGCCGAACGCAAACTCTCTGCACGCTACAGGAGATCACCGTGCCAGAGCTCGCGCACGAAGTCCTCCGCCGGAAGGACGTCGATGCCGTCGGGGGTCCGCCGTGGGCGCGGTTCCCCGCAGACCACGACCCGGCGGCGGACGCCGGGGTGATCGACGGCGAGGCTTCGCAGCCCCTTCAGGTGGTCGCGCGTGATCCGCGGGCTGGCCTTGGCCTCGACGGCGAGCCGCAGATCGCCGACCACGAAGTCGACCTCCGTGCCGCCAGCGAGCCGCCAGTACGACAGTTCGTCGTCGAGCTCGCGATAGTCAAGACAGGCGGACAGCTCGTGCAGGACCCAGTTCTCGAACGCCCGGCCGTAGAGCTCCGAGCCGGGTGACAGCTCTCCCCGGCGGGCGAGCCGGTTGACCACACCGACGTCCGCGAAGTAGAACTTCGGGGCCCCGGTCGTCCGGCGCCGGGAACGCTTCCGCCAGGCCGGCAGCCGCCGTCCCAGCAGCGTGTCCTCCAGAATGTCGAAGTACCCCTTCACGGTATGGCTCGAGACTCCGCATTCGCGGGCGAGGTTCGAGCAGTTGACCACTCCCCCGTCCCCCAGCGCCGCCGCGTCCAGAAACCCCGCGAACGCCGGCAGGTTGCGCACCAGCCCCTCGGCCGCGACTTCCTCTCTCAGGTAGTCGGCGACATAGGCGTCGAGCAGGCGGCCCGGTCGGCGCGCCTCGACCATCCTGGGCAGGTAGCCATGGTTGAGCATTCGGGTGAGGTCGAATCCGGCCCCGATCTCCGCCGCCGTCAG
This sequence comes from Vicinamibacterales bacterium, assembly GCA_965215105.1. Lineage (GTDB taxonomy): Bacteria > Acidobacteriota > Vicinamibacteria > Vicinamibacterales > UBA8438 > JAJEEA01. The sequence goes on along the minus strand of OZ244051.1, from coordinate 52,648 downwards.
CCCGTGCATCCGGTAGCGCACCGCCCGGCCGCCCAGCAGGTTGGCACCGCCGCGCTTGACTCTCCGCGCGCTCGACCCGCACAACGCGAAGTGCAGCCCTCGGTTCTCGATGAGCCAGTGCACTTCGTCGAGCAGCGCCGGCGCCTTCTGGACCTCGTCGATGACGATCTGACGCCCGGGCTCCGGCCTGCCGGCGTCGATCTCCTCACGCAGGAACTCGGGGTTGACGGCGTAGCGCCGGAACTCGTCGGCCTTCAGCAGATCGATCCAGCGTCCGTCCGGATAGCGCTGTCTCAGGAGGGTGCTTTTGCCGGTCTGGCGGGGACCCCACAGGAAGAAGGTCTCCTGGCCGGGGGCGGGAAGGTTGAGGCGCCTTTCGAACATCTACTTCAAATTATCATGATATTTTGAACCGACGATGCCGAAATCACCCGGTCCCACCGCACTGGTCACCGCCCGGTGGCTGCGCGCGCCACCACGCGGGCAGTCGGCGCCGCCAAGTGCGGTAGACTGGCGCCGATTTCAGGAGGAGCAGCAATGCCGGAGCGGACGATTCGTGGCGTACGAACCGGGGCGGCGATCCTGGCGGGAACGGTGGCCCTGGGCGCGGCGGCGCTCCCCGCCGACGGCCAGACGGTCGAATGGCCGGCCTACGCGGCCGACCAGGCCGGCACCAAGTACCTGCCCCTCGACCAGATCGACGCGGAGACGGTGTCGGACCTCGAGATCGCGTGGCGGCAGCCGGTGATTCCCGACGCCATCCGGAACGGCGAGACGACCCGCGGCCCTGTCGGCTCGCAGACGACGCCCCTCATGGCGGGCGGCCTGCTCTACTTCAGCACGGGGCTGGGCACCGTCGCGGCCCTCGAGCCGACCACCGGCGAGGTCGTCTGGAACACCGGGCCGAGCGACGGCGTGCGGGTGCGGCAGACGCGCGGCGTCGCCTGGTGGACCGACGGCGAGGAGCGCCGCGTCGTCGCGACCCTCGGCCCGAAGCTGGTGTCGCTCGACGCCCGCACCGGCGAGCGCGATCCCGCGTTCGGCGAGACCGGCGAGGTCGACCTGCGCGAGGGGCTGCTGCGCCCCTTCCCCGACTTCTACTGGAACTCGGCCCCCATCATCGTCAACGACGTCGTCGTCATCGGCTCGTTCGTCGAGGACATCACCACCGCCCAGCGCACCGCCAACAAGGAGTCGCCGCGCGGCGACGTCCGCGGCTACGACGTGCGGACCGGCGAGCACGTGTGGACGTTCCACACCATTCCCCGCGAGAACGAGTTCGGGGTGGAGACGTGGGGGGCCGACCCCGTCGACGACCGCGCGTCGTGGGAGTACAGCGGCAACACCAACATGTGGGCGCACCCCACCGGCGACGAGGAGCTGGGCATCGTCTACCTGCCGCTGTCGACCCCGACCAACGACTACTACGGCGGCCACCGGCCCGGCGACAACCTGTTCGCGGAGAGCCTCGTCGCCGTCGACTCGCGCACCGGCGAGCGGCTCTGGCACTTCCAGGCCATCCACCACGGGGTGTGGGACTACGACTTCGCCTCGTCGGCGGTGCTGCTCGACATCACCGTCGACGGGCGCGAGATCAAGGCGGTGGCGCAGCCCAGCAAGCAGGCGTTCACCTACGTCTTCGACCGGGTGACGGGCGAGCCGGTGTGGCCGATCGAGGAGCGGCCGGTCCCCGGCTCGGACGTGCCGGGCGAGCGGCTGGCCCGGACCCAGCCGTTCCCCACGAAGCCGCCACCGTTCGAGCTGCAGGGCGTGACGGTGGACGACCTCATCGACTTCACGCCCGAGCTGCGGGCCGAGGCCGTCGAGCTGCTGGACCAGTACGTGTGGGGGCCGATGTTCACCGCGCCGATCCTGCTCGACCCCCGGCCGGGCGGCAAGAAGGGCACCGTCTTCAGCCCCGGCACCGCCGGCGGCGCGAGCTGGAGCGGGGCCGGGGTCGACCCGGAGACCGGCATGCTCTACGTGCCGTCCGCCTACAGCCACAACGTCGTCGCCCTCGTGCCGTCCGAGCACCCGCGGGCCGACGTGCGGCTGGTGCGGGAGCGGTACACCCCGCTGCTCGGACCGCGGGGCCTGTCGATGTTCAAGCCGCCCTACGGCCGGCTGACCGCCATCGACATGAACGCCGGCGACATCGCCTGGCAGGTGCCCAACGGCAAGGGCCCGCGCGACCACCCCGCCCTGCGCGACCTCGACCTGCCGTGGCTCGGCCAGGGGGGGCGCGCCTCGGTGCTCGTCACGAAGTCGCTGGTGTTCCTGGGCGAGGGCGGCAACACCGGGGTCTCGGCCCTGCCCCAGTGGTACAACGGGCCGGGGGGCAAGATGTTCCGGGCCTACGACAAGGCCACCGGCGAGGTGGTGTGGGAGATGGAGCTGCCGGGCGGCACCACCGGCGCCCCGATGACCTATATGATCGACGGTCGCCAGTTCATCATCGCCACCGTCGGCTGGGACGACATGGCGAGCGAGCTCATCGCGCTGGCGCTGCCCGAAGCGCGGTGACGCGGGGCCGGCCTCTCGGCGGACACCCCTTGACCGGTGTCGAAGCGCAGGACTGGCCGAGCTCCCATGGCTTCGCGCAGGGCACCTGGGACCCGCGAGCCGCGCGGCGCAGACACACGACGCGTGGACGACGCGAACGAGTACCGCCGCAACGGTCCCGGATTCACGGACGGCGCACCGTTCGTCGGCGGGCCGCACGGGAACGGCCGGACGCGAAGTGACACGGTCCCGGACCCGCGCTCACCGTCTCGCGGGCCGGCGGGGCGGCATCGAGGAGGATCCCGCATGCGCAGGACGACCATCGCGACCTGGGGCGGCACGGCGCTGCTGATCGCGGTCACCGCCGGACCGTGGCCCGCGGCCGCACAGGCGCAGGAGTCGGAGAACCCCTTCACGAGCCGGATCGACGTGCGGATGGGCCGGCAGAGCTACCAGGCCCAGTGCTCGGTGTGTCATGGCATCAACGCCACCGGAAACCCGGAGGTGGGCGGACCGGACCTGTCGACGGGGCAGTTCCAGCGCGCCGACGGCGACGCGGGGCTCTTCCGGGTCATCCGCGACGGCATAGACGGCACCGCGATGATCGGGCTCGGCGCCGACGCGACGGAGCAGTCGGTGTGGCAGATCGTCACCTTCCTGCGCTCCCTCGCCCCCGCCGCCGTCGATCCCGGCGGGTCGGCGGCGGCCGGGCAGGCCCTCTTCGCCGGCAAGGGCGACTGCGCGCGCTGTCACATGGTGAACGGCGACGGCGGCCGCCTCGGGCCGGACCTCTCGTTCGTGGGCGACCGGCGCACCCCCGGCGAGCTCGAGAGCGACCTCGTCGACCCCGACGCCCGCGTGCTGCCCCGCTGGTGGACGATCACCGCGACCGGCCCCGGCGGCGAGACCGTCGAGGGCCTGCGCATGAGCGAGGACACGTTCACCTTCCGCATCATGGACGCGGACGAGAACCTGCGGGCGTTCTCCAAGTACGGCGACTGGTCGTACGAGCGGACCCAGGCCTCCACCATGCCCGGCTACGCGGCGACCCTGACCGCACAGGAGCGGACCGACCTGGCGTCGTACCTCTATTCCCTGCGGAGGGAACCATGACCCTGCCCCGCACCCTGATGAAGGCTCGTCACCGCGGCGGGACCGGCTGCTCGCCGCGCCCTGCGGAGGGAACCGGAACCATGACCCGGCCCAACTCGTCCCGCTGGTCCAGAACGGCCTCGTCCGGCCAGGCGGCAGGCCGGGCACAGACCTTGCCCGCGGCGGCCGAGCGATCGGCGGCGGCCGGGAGCCCGGCTCCGGGGTTCGTCAGGATGGCTCTCGCCGCGGCGGCCCTGGCGACGGCACCGGCCGCGGCGCCGCTCCACGCCCAGGCCCCCGCCGCCGAGGGCGCTCCCATGTTCACCCCGGTGACCTGGGAGCGGCTGGTCGACGCGGCGGACGAGCCCCACAACTGGCTGATGTACAACGGCACCCTCGACAGCCAGCGGTTCAGCCGCCTCGGCCATATCGACCGGAGCAACGTGGTCGACCTCGAGCTGAAGTGGGCCCACCACATCCCCCAGCTCGACCGCGCCGAGACGACGCCGCTCGTCGTCGACGGGGTGATGTTCATCACCGAGTCGCCCAGCAACGTGACCGCGGTGGACGCCGCCACCGGCCGCCCGTTCTGGCGCTATGAGCACCCCCTGCCCGACGACCTGCGCATCTGCTGCGGGCGCAACAACCGCGGGGTCGCGATTCTCGACGAGCTGCTCTTCATGAGCACCCTCGACGCCCATCTCGTGGCCATCGACGCCCGGACCGGCAGCCTCGTATGGAACCGCGAGGTCGCCGACCACCGCGGCGGCTACAGCAAGACCGCCGCCCCCCTCGTCGTCAAGGACCGCGTGGTGACGGGCATCGCCGGCGGCGAGTTCGGCATCCGCGGCTTCCTCGACGCCTACGACGCCCGCACCGGCGAGCTAGAGTGGCGCACCTACACCATTCCCGGGCCCGACCACCCCGACAACCTCACTTGGGCCGGCGACTCGTGGCGCACCGGCGGGTCCCCGACCTGGATCACCGGGTCGTACGACCCCGAGCTGAACCTGGTCTACTGGGGCACCGGCAACCCCGGCCCCGACTGGAACGGCGAGGTCCGGCCCGGCGACAACCTCTACTCCGACTCGGTCCTCGCCCTCGACGGCGACACCGGGGAGATGTCGTGGTACTTCCAGTTCACCCCGCACGACATCCACGACTGGGACGCGATACAGATTCCCGTCCTCGCCGACATCGAGCTCGGGGGCGAGCCGCGGCAGGCGATGCTGTGGGCCAACCGCAACGGCTTCTACTACACCCTCGACCGGGCGACCGGCGAGTTCCTGCTCGGCGAGGCGTTCGCCCACCAGACCTGGGCGGAGGGGCTCGACTCGAACGGCCGGCCAATCCGGCTGCCCAACACGTCGCCCAGCCGCACCGGCACCCTCGTCGCCCCCATCGCGGGCGGCGCCACCAACTGGTGGTCGCCCGCCTACAGCCCGCGCACCGGCCTGCTGTACGTCAACGCGTTCGACGGCGAGGCGCTGTTCTTCATCCGCGACGAGGAGTACGTCGAGGGCGACACCTATCTGGGCGGCGGCACCGAGACCCCGCTGCCCATCGACCACTACCACAGCGCCATCCGCGCCATCGACCCGACCACCGGCGAGGTCCGCTGGGAGTTCCCGATGACGCCCCGGAGCCGGGCCGGGGTGCTCGCCACCGCCGGCGACCTCGTGTTCAGCGCCAGCGTCGACGGGTACTTCTACGCCCTCGACGCGGAGAGCGGCGCCCCCCTGTGGCAGATCTCCCTGGGGGGCCGGGTCAACGCCTCGCCGATGAGCTACGCGGTCGGCGGCCGGCAGTTCGTGACGATGACCATCGGCAACACGCTCTACACCTTCGGGCTCGACGAGTAGGAACCTGCGCCGCAAGGACCGAGCTACACCATAGAGGACGATCTTCGCCGGTGCATGCGGAGGGACGTCACCGAATTCCCCTGATTTGGCCAGCGGCGGATCCCCTTGCGACTGTCGATCATCGTCCCCGTCTACAACGAGGCGGCCACCATCGCCGAGGTGCTGTCTCGGGTGCTCGCGCTCGAGCTCGACCTCGACCGGCAGATCGTGGTGGTCGACGACGGCTCGACCGACGGCACCCGCGAGTGGCTCGACGGCTGGGTCGAGGACCAGCCCGACTGGGTCGCCGTCGAGCACCACGCCGGCAACCGGGGCAAGGGGGTGGCCATCCGCACCGGGCTCGCGAAGGTCACCGGCGACTACGTCATCATCCAGGACGGCGACCTCGAGTACGACCCGCGGGACTACCCGCGCCTGCTCGCCCCCCTCGTCGAGGGGCGGGCCCGGGTCGTCTACGGCTCGCGGTTCCTGGGCGCGCGGCCGCCGATGTTCTTCACCCAGCGGATGGGCAACGTGTTCCTGACCCGGCTCACCAACCTGCTCTACCGCGCGTCGCTGACGGACATGGAGACGTGCTACAAGGTGTTCGCGCGCGACGTCATCGCCAAGCTGCCGCTGGCCGCCGATCGCTTCGACGTCGAGCCGGAGCTGACGGCGCGGGTGCTGCGGCAGGGGATCGAGATCGTCGAGGTGCCGATAAGCTATTCGGGACGCTCGTACGTGAGCGGGAAGAAGATCGACTGGCGCGACCTCATCGTCGCGGTCCGGACGCTGGTCCGGCTGCGGCTGTGAACGACATGAGCACCGAACAGTCCGCACCGCCGCAGGCAGCCGAGGCCGTCGACCTCGTCGAGTGGTACTTCCGGCAGGGCTGGACGGACGGCCTCCCCGTCGTCCCCCCGACCCCGGAATCCGTCGCGGCGATGGTCGCCGCCCTCGGCGGCGAGCCGGAGCGGGTCGAGGCCCGGGTCCCGCCCCGCTGGGGCAACCTCACCCGCGAGGTCCTCGCCGTCAACCTCGTGCTCGCGGGCTGCCGGCCCGCGTACGCGCCGCTGGTCAGGTCGGCGATGCTCGCCCTGTGCAGCTCCCATTTCAACCTCCACGGGGTGCAGGCGACGACCCACATGGCGGCCCCCCTGCTCGTCGTCAACGGTCCCGTCCGCACCGAGACCGGCATGAACGCCGGCGCCAACGTCTTCGGCTCGGGCAACCGGGCCAACGCGACCATCGGCCGCGCCGTCCGGCTCGTGCTGCTCAACGTCGGCGGCGCGCAGCCCGGCGACCTCGACAAGAGCACCCTCGGCCATCCCGGCAAGTACACGTTCTGCATCGCCGAGAACGAGGAGGCGAGCCCGTGGGCGCCGTACCACGTCGAGCAGGGCTACCGCCCCGAGGACAGCACCGTCTTCTGCATCGCGGCCGAGGGCCCCCACAGCGTGACCAACCACGTGGCCCACGACCCCGAAGGCGTGCTCGACAGCATCGTCTCGGCCATGAGCACCATCGCCCACAACAACGCCGTCAGCAGCGGCTCGTGCGCCGTCGTCATCGGCCCCGAGCACGCCGCGACCATCGCCGCCCGCGGCTGGACGCGCAGCGACGTGCGGCGCTACCTCTGGTCGCACACCGGGAACACCTACGACGACATCAGCTTCGGCGGCCGCTACGGCCGCATCTACAACCGCAACCTGCCGCGCTGGTATCGCCGCCGGCCCGGCGCCCGCATCCCCATCGTGCCGACCGCTGACGACATTCACCTGTTCGTCGCCGGCGGCGAGGCGGGCCGGTTCTCGGCCTTCCTTCCGGGGTGGGGACACATGACCTCGCCGGTCCTGCGCGCGGTCGACGGAAGCGCCCCGGCCGGCGGGACGCCGTGCGTCGACGGAACGTGCGAGCTGTAGGAGCCCGTGGTGAGACCCCGTGTCGCACCGAAACCGGCGGGGGCGCCAGCGGGCTGCAAGGCGCCAGCGGAGCTGCGAGAACGTCCGCGGGCCGCGGGGCGCCCGGCCGGCCAGGCGCGACGATCGGAAACGAGCACGGTAGAGACCAGACCATGACCAGTGAACAGAAGCTGCCCTCCGGCCAGATCGTGTTCGACCCGCGCGGCGCCGTCACCGCCACCGAGATCCGGCTGGCCCCGCGGCCCGAGACCCTCCGCGGCCTGCGCCTGGGGGTGCTGGACAACTCGAAGTGGAACGCGTCGAAGCTGCTGCGGCACACCGCCGCCGCCCTCGCCGACTGCGAGCCGGCCGCCGTCAACCGCTACGTCAAGGACAGCTTCTCGCGCGAGGCGACCGACGCCCTGCTCGACCGCATCGCGGCCGAGAACGACGTCGTCGTCACCGCGATCGGCGATTGAGGGTCGTGCACGTCGTGCAGTGTGCACGACACGGCCCGGCTGGAGCAGCGCGGCGTCCCCACCGCGGTCATCGTGACCGCCGCCTTCGTCGAGGAGGCCGAGGTGCAGCGCGCCGCCCTCGGCGCCGACGACCTCGAGCCCGTCGTCATCACCCACCCCCTGAGCACGCTCTCGGAGGACGAGATCGAGGATCGGGCAAAGGAAGCGGCACCGCAGTTGGAGCGCGTGCTGACGGGACACCCTGCACCACCGCAGTCCGCGCCGCGGCCATCTTCGCCGTAGAACGGCGCGACTCAAGGAGCCGCCGACTCCCGGCAGGATTCGGGTGGGCGCCGAGCGGCACCGCGAGGCCGCGGCAGCGGGCAGGAGGCATTCATGATCGTCAATCTCGCGTACGGCCGGACGGGGCTGCCGGTCGAGTTTCCCGACGGCCCCACGACGGTCATCGAGCCCACCTATGTCGACGGGCTGCCGGACCAGGCCGGGGCGATTCGGCAGGCGATCGGTCAGCCCGTCGGCAGCCCTCCCCTGCGGGAACTCGTCCGCCGCGACCAGACCGTGGCCATCTCCGTCTGCGACGTCACGCGGCCGATGCCGAGCGCGACGGTGCTGCCGGTGGTGCTCGAGGCCCTGTCGCACGTGCCCGTCGACCGCATCGCGATCCTGATCGCCAGCGGCACCCACCGCGCGACCACCCGGGACGAGCTGGTGGAGATGCTCGGGGCGGACATCGTCGACCGCAACCGCATCGTCGTCCACGACGCGTTCGACGACGCCGAGCTCGTGTCCCTCGGCGAGGTCGACGGCGGCGTACCGGTGTGGCTGAACCGGACCTGGGTGGAGGCGGACGTCCGCATCACCACCGGGTTCGTCGAGCCGCACTTCTTCGCGGGCTTCAGCGGCGGCCCGAAGATGGTCGCGCCGGGGCTGGCCGGCTTCAGGACGATCATGCGGCTGCACGACGCCGAGATGATCGGGAGCCCGCGGGCGCGCTGGGGCGTCGTCGAGGGCAACCCCATCCACGACGGCATCCGGGCCATCGCCGCCCGCTCCGGGGTGGACTTCAGCGTCGACGTCGCCATCAACCGCGACCGGCGGATCACCCACGTCGCGGCCGGCGAGCTGTTCGCGGTGCACCGGGCGGTGCGGGCGGTCGTCAGGCGGAACGCCATGCAGGCGTTCGACCGGCCCTTCGACGTCGTCGTCACCACCAACAGCGGCTACCCGCTCGACCAGAACCTGTACCAGACGGTGAAGGGCATGTCGGCGGCGGCCCAGGTGGTGAAGCCCGACGGCACCATCGTGTGCGCCTCGGCCTGCGCCGACGGCTATCCCGACCACGGCGAGTACCTGGACATCCTCACCCGGCGCGACGGCCCCGACGCCCTGCTGGAGATGATCAACGCCCCCGGCCACAACCGCCACGACCAGTGGGAGGTGCAGGTGCAGGCCCAGATTCAGCAGCGCGCCGACGTGCTGCTCAAGACCGACGGGCTCTCCGACGAGCAGGTGCGCGCCGCGCACCTCACTCCCATCGACGACGTCGCCGCCGCCACCCGCGACGCCCTCGCCCGGTCGGGGCCCGAAGCCCGCGTTTGCGTCCTCCCGGAGGGCCCGCAGACGATTCCCTATCTGGCGGAGACGCTCTGAGCGGGCGCGGTCGTCGCCCGACGAGTGGAGCTCCGGGCGCGGGGGGTTCCCGGTCAGGTTGCCCACGCCCGCCTGCCGCGGACACCCTGAAGCATGAAGCGGGGCAGTCTCTTCGCAGCGGAAACGGTCGGGCGAGCAGCCAATCGGGCGGAGACGGTGTCCAAGGAACAGGCGTCGGTGCATCCGGCCGACGTCAGTCATCCCCGGATGGAGCAACCGGTCCGGCCCGAACGACGCCGCTTGGGGCGCCGATACCGGCCCGATCCGAACCCGGAGGAGTCCGCACCGACTACGGCGCAGACTCCGGGGCGACCGCCATGAGACACGTCCGCCGAACGACGATCCCGCTCGCGCTCCCGATCCTCGTCTGGTCCTGCTCGGCCGCGCCGCCGCCGGTCGTGCCCGACCCGATGGATGCGGTCCGGGCGCAGCTTGCGCAGGCGGAAGACCTGACCCTGCGCGGTTGCTACCGGTGCCTGATCGAGGCGCGGGACCTGTACGAGGAGGTGGGCCGGCAGGGCTTCGTGCCCGAGACGGTGAACGCCGGTCTCCTGCGGACCACCCTGCTGATCGGGATGCGCGAACGCGAGATGGGCCTGCCCGGCGGCGGCACGTTCGAGCGGACGGTGGCGCTGGCGGGCCTGGAGGTCGCGGCGGCCGGGGAGATGGCGGAGGCCCGGGAGGCGGCGGAGGCCCGGGAGGCGGCGGCCGAGGAGGGCTCCGCGGCGCCGGAGGCCGGCGAAACCCGGCAGCCCTCGGAAGCCGGGGATTCCCGAGAGGCAGCAGAGGGCCCGGCGGGGCGGGAGGCCGGGGAAGCCCGGCAGCCGACGGAGGCCGGGGATTCCGCGGAGACGGTTCCGGGCGCCGACGAGAGCGCAGAGAGCGGGGAAGCCGCGGGGAGCGCGGAGACGACTTCCGTCGGCCCCGAATGGGAGACCTTCCTCCAGATCGCGGCGACCACCCCTTGGCAGGACGTGGGGGTCCCCAAGGACCTGTCCGAGGAGAACGTCTACGCCCGCGCCATCGCCGACCGGGACCGCGACGCCTGGAACCGGGTGCTGCGGCCGCTGGTGCCCACCGACCCCCTCGCCGCGTACCTGTATCTCAGCCTGAACTGCACGAGCGAGTGGCTCGCCGAGCAGCCGCCCGAGCTGGCGGAGGTCCTCGCCGTCCACGACGACGCCGTCTACGTCCGCTACCGGCAGGCCCTCTGCGCCGACGAGCAGGTGGCGCTGGCCTCGATCCAGACCATCGAGCCGCGCTTCACGGAGATGGAGTTCTTCCTCGGCCGGCACGCGCTGGAGCAGGGACACGGACCGCAACAGGGGGACGTGGCCCTGGCCGAGTTCCACTACGCCCGGGCCCACGAGGAATGGCCGGAATGGCCGGCCCCGGCCCTGGCCCTGGGCGAGGTGGCCCGCACCGTCGAGGACTACGAGGCGAGCCTGCCCTTCTACGACGCCGCCCTCGCCCTCGTCCCCGAGCAGCGCGACGCCCTGCTCGGCCGGGCGCAGTCGCTCAGCTACCTCGACCGCTACGCCGAGGCGGTGCCGCTGCTCGACCGGCTGATCGAGATGGGCCGCTGGTACCTGGCCGAGGCCCACTTCTGGCGGGCGTACAACCGCTTCAACCTCGGTGACGTCGAGGGGGCCCGCGACGACGCGGCCACCTCCATCGGCCATCGACCCGAGGCCCAGTCGTACGCGCTCTCGGGGCAGATCGCGCTCGTGCAGCGCCGGCTGGACGACGCCCGATCCGACCTCGAGACCGCCCTCGACATCAACCCGCAATACTGCTACGCCGCGTTCCACCTCGGCCGCGTGCACATCGAGGAGGCTCGCTGGATCGAAACGGCTTCCGCCTTCAGCCGCGCCGCCCTCTGCTTCCGGGCGAGCGCCGACCAGCTCGCCGCCGACCTGCGCGATATGGAGCAGAACCCCGACCTCGCCGAGGACCGGCGCGCCCGGCTCGTCGCGCGGCGCACCGACGAGATCGCCGTAGTCCGCCAGCAGGCCGCTTCGTCCTTCTACAACGCCGCCCTCGGCTACTACAACGACGGCGTCCTCCGCCTCGCGCGCCGCTACGCCCAGTTCGCGGGCGAGCACGAGATGTTCGCCGAGCGCTCGACCCGCCTCCTCGGGCTCATCGACGCACGGCCGGCCGCGGGGCTCCCGCGGTAGTCCGCGCGCCGGGCACCGCCCCACCGGGGCCGGCAGATTTCACATGCCCCAGACGATGATGGGCGCCCCCCCCGGGGGCGGAGGGCGACGGAAGATCTTCTCCTCCCACGTGCGCTCGGGGGAGCGGTCGAAGACGATCAGATGCCCCGACTCCGCCCCGCAACGATCCATGTAGCCGCGCGTCTGCTCCAGACCGCGTCGGATCGTGGATTCGAGGTCGCGGTGCAGCAGCTTGCACTCGACCACGAACCGGCGCTCGCGGCCCCCCTGCGGCCAGCGGATCAGCAGATCGGTCCGCCGGCTGCCCAGCGCGGCCTCCCGGTCGAGGCGTCCGCCGCCGTTCACGATCCGTTGCAGGTGCGCTTGCAGCAGCAACTGCGGGCCGGCCTCGTGGTACTTGTCGAAACGCTGCACCCAGTGCTCGGAGTGCTCCCGGAAGAACGTCTGGAACGCCCCGATCAAGCCGTCCACGTCCAGGCCGCCGGACTCGTCCACGTACCACGCCGTCTTCTGCGGCAGACCGATCTGCACCGCGTGGGTCAGGTGACGCGGCGCCACTTCTCCGTAGATCGGATTGGCGAAGCGCGGGGTGCCGTCGTCGTCCAGGGCGACCAGACCCAGGTCGCGGACATAGCCGACGTCCTCGTCCGACCAGGCGTGCTCCTCGGCCCCGGTCAAAATCGGCTCGACGACGCGCCGCACCCGTTCCTCGCGGAGCTTGCACGCCAACTGGTCGATGTGCGTTTCCCGGCGCAGAATCAGGCGCTCCTGCGCCTCCAGGACATCGTCCTGCTCGATGGGACGCGCGCGGTCGCGGCCGGCCTTGTTTCTGAAGCAGGCGTCGTAACACAGCGCGTTCACCAGCCACGGCTGGCCGGCCGTGCGCCCCCAGACGGTCTGCAGCGCGCCGGCCGTGAAGACCTGCCCGGTCTCCCCGGTATGCTGCGCGAGCAGGGCGCGCACCTCCGTCTCCGTGAAGTCGCCGAGCCGCAATGACTCCGACTTGATGTTGAAGGCGCTTCCGCCGAGCACCAGCGCATTCTCGGCGCTCGAACGGATGCGGTAATCGCGCACGTCGACCACCCCGCAAAGAACCACGCAATGCGGGAAGCGATCGGGGCGCTCCGGATAGCCCGTGCGCAACTGCCGCAGCACCGACAGCAGCGTGTCCCCGATCAGGGTGTCGATCTCGTCGACAAGCAGCACCAGCGGCTTTGGCTCGGCCAGGCACCAGCGCGCCAGCGCCTGGCGTAACGCACCGTGGGGGCCGACCCTTTCCAGCAAATCGGGCCAGACCTCTTCGAGCGTGCCGTCGTCCAGCGTCGCTCTCGCCTCGAACGCCAGTTCGGCCAGAACGACGCGCATGCCCTCTGCGACGTTCTCGCGCGCCGACTGCCCGCTCTCGACGCTCACGTACACGCAACGATACTCGCCACGCCCGTTCAGGAGATCGCGCAACGCCAGCAACGCGGAGGTCTTGCCCGTCTGCCGCGGGGCGTGGAGGACGAAGTACTTCCTGCCTCGCACGAGACCGAGCAGCGCGTCGAGGTCCAGCCGCCACAGCGGCGGGATCAGATAGTGCTCCCCCGCCACCACGGGTCCGGCCGTGCTGAACTCGCGCATGGCCTCACTTCGACGGCACGTAGCGCCGTGCGAGGTTCTCGCCCGAGCGCCACGTCGCCGCAATCTCCGGTCTGGACGCCAAGAGAACTTCGCGGATAGAGAGAATCACGACAACTCCACCGTATCATCCAGGTGGTCGAAGGCGCGGGACACCGCCTCGCTGGGGCGCTCGTTGCACAGCAGAAACAGGGCATCTCTCGCGCGCGTCATCGCTACGAACAACTGGCTCAAATAGAGGGCTGTCCGCTCATCCACCTCACCGGCCGCCCCGTTGGTCCGCTTCGGCCGGGGGAACACGGAAAGGTCCAACAGGAACACCACTTTGAACTCCAACCCCTTGGCGCGGTGGAACGTGCCGACCTTGACCGCTTCGCTCGGGTGGCCGTTGAAGTTGTCGAGCCGCTGGCACTTGAGGGCGGCTCCCCGCATGTGAGCCACCGTCAGATCCACAAGGGCTCGATCCGGCGCGAACACGCCGATGTCCCCCAAACGAAGGTCGCCACCGTCTCCCTCCGCGAGGCGCCGGATACACTTCACGACCCACTCCATCTGTGCGTCCCTGTCACCGGCACGCACCAATCGGGGTCTGGCACCGCTACGCCGTGCCTCCGAGTCGGCATCTCCGCGTCGGTATGCGTCACCGAGATCGTCGACCTGCTCCGAACCCGCACAAGCCATGGCCGCGTCGATGATCTGCCGCGTATTCCGGTAGTTCAACCGCAGCACGGCGCTGTTCCCGCGCACGTCCAGCCCCGCTTGGGCCAGCGTAAAGCCACCGGGGTAGATCTTCTGCGCGCCGTCGCCGACGAGAAAGAGCGCGTCCGGCCGATCCGCGCCGGCGCCCCCGTTGACGAGGGCGCGAACGAGTTGCAAACCGACGAGCGTCAGGTCCTGTGACTCATCGACAACCGCCGCCTCGTACTTCGGCCCCTGACGCCGCAGCGCCAGGTCGCGGGCCCGTCGCCGCACGTCGGCGAAGTCCTCGATTCCCGCGTCGGCGAGCCGGCGCTCCCATTCCAGGCTCAGTCGCCAGGTCTGCTCGCGCATGGCGGATGTGAACCTTGTCCTCCGTCCAGTTCGCTCCATGGCCTGGTAGGCATCCTGAGAGTCGATTCCCCTCCCCTTGAGAACGTTCGTGACTTCTTCGCGCAAGTACTGGTGGGTCACCCTCGCACGATGCAGCGGCGACCCCGTGACGACGACAGCGCCGAACGCCTCCTTGAACGCGGCGGTCGCGGCTTTCGGATCCAGTCGCGGCGGTTCCCCCGCTGCGCTGCAGAGACGCGCCGCCAGCTTATCGACGTTGATGAACTCGACGGCGTTCTCTGGAGCATTCGGCAGCCGGCGGTAGAGGCACTCGAGAACCGGGGGGAGACTGCTGATGTAGGTCGTGAACAGGACGGGTGAGCGCCGACCGACGGGGAGACTTGGCGATGTCGCGAAACGCTTGGCCAGCGCGGCGGCGCGATGCAGCGCCACCACCGTCTTGCCCGTACCGGCCGACCCGCGAACGCGCGCGGGACCGTTGAACCGCCGCTCGACCAGGGCGTGCTGATCGGGATGGAGGAAGATCATCCATTCCTCGATCGGAGCCGCCCGCAGGCGCTCGAACTCGTCAGCCGTGAGCAACAACGACAGTCCCGCCAGCGCACCCCGCTCGACGATGGTGTCGCGGAACCGCTTGTGCTCGGCCGCCTCGTCGGCAATCAACCGGCGTTGCCGCCAAGCGTCCGGCGACTGCTCCATGCACTCGAAGACCCGGTCGAATGTCGCATCGTCGATGCTCGGCCACACCTCCAGCAGTGTCTCATCGGTGGCGCGCCGCAGTCGCCCAATCGCGCCCGCATCGAATCCGGCTTCGGCCAGCTCGCCGTCGGTCCAGTGCCCAAGTATCGAACGCTCAGGCGCGGGCGCGGGCGCGGGCGCGGGCGGGGGCCTGACCGTTGTCGGCATCACCGGCGAGCCGTCGAGATCCAGGGCGTCGGGCCGGACGGCTATCAGGCCCGGTCTCCCATGAAGGGGCGCCGAAAAGGCCACGCGATCGGCAAAGCGATAGACATCATCGTGATGTCCCGCCCGCAGGAAGACCGACGTCGGACCCTCCCGCGCCAGCAGGACCCGCAACTCCTGCGACGCGCGAATGGTGCAGAGTCGGCGTCTGCCGGCGCGACCCTCGAGCTGCTCCAGATTCAGGCCGGGTGTATCGGGCTCCCGTTGGTACTTCTCCACCGCCTTCCAGACGCGTTGCGCATCACCCGCCCCGAGCGCGTTGACCAGCGGAATGAACTGCGGGTCGAAGGTAATCTCCATCGTGTTCCGTGATCTCGCCGACCGTATCGGTAGGCGCCGCTCCGGCCACATCCCCACGGTCACGCCACGACCCTCCACCTCGGTGCCGCCTGCAAGACAGTCGAGCTGCCCCGGGGCCATGAGACAGCCCCGGTCCACCGCGACGGCGCCCCGACTTCCGACTGGTTGACGGGCCTTGGAGAAGCCGACCGCGTTGTGGTCGTCTTCTGCACACGTGGCAGTAGTTCGGCGGCAAACCTACTTCCACGACAGTCCACCAGCGTATCGGCTTGGCTCGGCAGTAGGCGCCGATGTCGCCCCGACACTCGCTGCTCCCGGGGCAGCCCCGCAAGCCACCAGTCTGGACGTTCCCGCAGACCACCGACCCTACTGCACGGTGATGTCGTTGATGACCACCGGGGTGACCGGCGCGTCCTGGTGGCTGCCCTGCTGCCGGGTGTCGACCCCGGCGATCGCGTCGACGACGTCCATGCCCTCGGTCACTTGGCCGAAGACGGCGTAGCCGAACTCGGCGTCCGAGTCGCCGCGGTAGTCGAGGCCGCGCCGCGCGTTGTCGCTGACGTTGATGAAGAACTGCGACGTGGCGCTGTTGACGGCGGCGGTGCGGGCCATGGCGACGGTGCCGCGGGTGTTGCTGATGCCGTTGTCGGCCTCGTTCCTGATCGGCTCGCGGGCGAACTTGCGGGTCAGGTCGGCCCGGAAGCCGCCGCCCTGGATCATGAAGTCGTCGATCACGCGGTGGAACACGGTGTCGGTGTAGAAGTCGGCGTAGACGTACTGGAGGAAGTTGCGGACCGAGATGGGCGAGCGGTCCTGGAACAGCTCCATGGTGACGTCGCCCTCGCTGGTCTGCATGACCACGATCGGGTTGCTGCCGGGGATGGTCCCGCCGGTGGCGAGCCGGATGCGGTACACCCCGGTGCTCGCGGTCATGTACAGCGTCTGCCCGTCGTCGCCCCACGCCACGTTGGCCACCACCTCGGGCAGCAGGATCGTCCCCAGGTGGACGCCGTCCCACCCGATGACCCAGACGCCGCCGGGGCCGGTGGCGAAGAGGTTGCCGCCCAGATCGACCTTCAGGCCGTCGGCCGCCCCCGGGGCGGTCTGGTCGTTGACGTCGTAGAAGACGCGCCCGTTCGTGGCGCCGTCCTCGCCGAGGTCGTAGGCCATCCAGACCTTCTGGTTCTCGTCGGAGTTGGCGACGTACAGGACGTCCTCGTCGGGCGAGAGGGCGATGCCGTTGGGGCGGCTCTGGTCCTGGACCAGCAGCTCGAGCTCGCCGTCGGGGTGCAGGCGGTAGATGCCGTTGAAGTCGAGCTCGCGGAGCGGCGACTCCTCGAGCCCCTCGAGGCCGTACGACGGGTCGGTGAAGTAGAGCGATCCGTCGGAGCCGAAGACGGCGTCGTTGGGGCTGTTGAGGCGGCTGCCGTCGAAGCTGTCGACGAGCACCGTGCGGGTGCCGTCCTCCTCGAGCCGCGAAATGCGGCGGTTGCCGTGCTCGCAGATGATCAGGCGTCCCTCGGCGTCGAGCGTCAGCCCGTTCGACGAGATCGACCGCAGCCCCTCGCGGTCACCCTCGAACACGGGGTCGATGAACGGGCTCGCCCCGTCGGCCTCGGTCCACTGGTGGATGGCGTTGGCCCGCACGTCGGAGAAGAGCAGCCGCGACTCTTCGCGGATCCACACCGGGCCCTCGGTGAACACGTAGCCCTCGGCCAGCTTCTCGATGGTGGCGCCGGGCGGCACCAGCGAGTCGAGCCGCGGATCGACCCGGAGGATGCGGCCCTCCCCGGCCGCTTCCCCGACTTCCACTTCCTCGGGCGGCTCCTCGGGGGCGCCGCCGCAGGCCATCACCAAGGCCGCCAGGGCGGCCACCATCGTCAGGCTGGTCGGTCTCATCATCTCGTCCTCGATTCAGGGTGGGGCCCCGGCGGCGCCTTCCTCATCCGTTGGGGGCCGTGGGCCCGCCAGGACGCACGCCGCGCCGGCTGCCCCTCGTCATGCGATGTCTCCTTCCGCGGCGGTGCCCGGACAAGGGAGACTGTACCGCAATCCCGCCCCGCGGTGAATGCCTGCGGCTCGCTCCCGATGGCGGCTGCGGCTCGCCGCGGCTCCCGGGCGCCGGGCCGTCCGCGGGCCGGCGGCTCCCGACCGGCGGCACGGGTGGTAGAGTGGCCAACGGGAACGGGCTGTGCCGGGCGCCGATGCGAGCAGACGCCGCTGCGTTCCGACGCGCGCCGGTGGCCCGGTCGCCACCGACCGTAGCACCCGCCGGAGCGGCTCCGGATCGAACCGGTTCGCCGCGCGGGTCCAGCATTGCCCCAGAGCCGTTCGACAGATGCCGCCGCCGACTACGCCGGCCCTCGTCGCACTTACCATCTGGACCGCGCTGCTGCTCTACACTGCGGGCGAGTACGGACGCACCCGCCGGCCCGCCTCGGCGTGGGCCCGGCCGGTCTGGCTGCTCGGCGCCGTGGCGTATCTCGCCCACGTCGCCGCCGCCTTCGGCACCTGCCACGAATGGAGTCACGCCGCCGCCTACGCCCACACCGCCGCGCGCACCGAGGCGCTGCTGGGCCTCGCGTGGGGCGGCGGGCTGTGGGTGAACTACGCCTTCACCATCCTCTGGGCGGGCGAGGCGCTCTGGTGGCGGATGATGCCCGGCAGCTACGCCGGACGCGCGCGAGCCTGGACGCCAGCGGTGCGCGCCGCGTTCCTCTTCATGGTCGTGAACGGCGCGGTGGTCTTCGTGGACGGACCGGGGCGCTGGCTCGGGGTCGCCATCGTCGCCGCCTTGCTCGCGATCTGGCGGGCCGACGGCCGGGCGAACGGGACGTCCGGCCATCCGAGCGCGGCTGCGATCGGCGGCGCATGACGGTGCGGACGCTTCGTGAACCGCGACCGACGGAGGGCGGAGCCAGAAGGACGAGGCCGTCCAGGCCGGACTCGCGGAGGTCATAACGGTGCGGACGCTCTTGTGAACCGCAACCAATGGAGAGCGGAGCCCGAAGGACGAGGCCGTCCAGGCTGAACTCGCAGAGGTGATGCATGTCGGATCAAGGCACGGAAGAGACAACGACGGCCTCGCCGTTCACCGTGACGCTGCCCTCCGGCGACACAGTCAGCGCCATCGCGTACCCGGCGGCGGGGGAAGTGCGGTCCGCCGGAACGACGATAATCCTCGCTCACGGTGCCGGCGCCCCGCAGACGCATCCGTTCATGACCGCCTTCGCCCGGCTGCTCTCCGCACGCGGGATCGACGTCGTCACCTTCAACTTCCTCTACATGGAACGCGGCCGCCGCGTTCCCGACCCCAAGGCGCGCCTCGAAGGCTGCTACCGCGCGGTCATCGCCGCCGCGCGGGCCCGGGCCGGAGACGGCGAGCGCCGCATGGTCATCGGCGGCAAGTCGATGGGCGGCCGCATCGCGACGCAGGTGGCGGCCGCCGAGGCCGAGGCCGGCGGCAGCGAAGCCGGGGTGGACGGCCTCGTGCTCCTCGGCTACCCCCTCCACCCCCCGGGCCGGCCCGACAAGCCGCGCACCGCCCACCTGCCGTCGGTCACCGCGCCCATGCTGTTCGTGCAGGGCGAGCGCGACGCCTTCGGCACCCCCGACGAGCTGCGCCCGGTCCTCGCCACCTGCGCCGACGCCGAGCTGGTCACGGTGGACGGCGCCGACCACTCGCTCAGGCGGCGGGGGAAGAACGCACCGCGGGCCGCGGACGTGTACGAGTCGGTCACCGGGCGGATCGTCGGCTGGCTGGAGGGGCACGGCCTCCTCTCCAAGCCGAGCTCGCAGATCTGAGTGCCGTGTGCCGTGCTCCCCGGCCGAGGAACGCGCGGCAGGGCCGACCGCGGGCGGCGCGCCGGCCGTCGCCACCCGGCTCGATTGCCGGCGTGACCGCCGTGGGGTGCTTCACCGCCCCCGGTCGAGCCGGCAGTGTCTCCGTTCTCGAGGCGCGTGATGGCCCGGAGGGAACGCCTTCCACCGGCTGTCAACGGAACGCCGCGCCCGCAAATGGAGACACTATCGTCGAGCGGCTGCAATGGACATCCCACGCGGCAGTCTGCTAAACAGAAGAGTGGAAGTGAGGAAAGATGAGCTCACTGGCAGACCTGAGCCCGTTCAGCTTGGGCCTCTACACCGAGGGAATCCGCGAGGGATGGCCCGACGCCGACAACTACCGATGGATAGTGCACGACCTGCCGCGCCAGTTCCATGCCCGCAGCGCTGAGGAGCAGCGCGAGACGCTGAGGGAGCGCGTGCCGCTGACCCGCACCCGTTGGGACGCCCTCCTCGCGGCGATGGTCGAGCACGTCGCCACCGTGCACGGCCACCCGGTGCCCGCCTGGGTGGAAGAACCGGAGCGCTTCCTCGACCGCACGTGGGTCGTGGCGAAGACGCCGGTAATCCGCCTGAACTCGCTCATGTACGCCCCCGCGGCGTTTCTGCGGCACGGCGCGATTCCCGACCCGAGAGACCTCGACCGGCGAGGGGGGGAACGCCATGACTGGGCCCCTTGACCGGCAGAGAATCCTCGAGTTGCTCGACGAGCTCTCCGACGAGCTGCGGTTCACCCGGACACGCGCGCAGATCTACATCATCGGCGGCGCCGCGATGAGCCTCGCGTTCTCGCGCGACCGGACGACGAGGGACGTCGACGCCCGCATCGACGCGGGACATTCCCGGCTGACGGAGGCCGTGCAGAAGATCGGCCGGAAGTACGGGCTGGGAGACACCTGGCTCAACGACCAGGCGACGACCGCCATCCCCAGGACCACCGACACCCGGGCAAGGACGCTGTACGACTCCCCGTACCTGACCGTGACCGGCGCGTCGGCCGAGCACCTGCTGGCGATGAAGCTGCTCGCCGCCCGGCACGTGGATCGCCCGGACATAGCGACGCTGGTCGACCACCTCCGCCTCGAGCGCCCGGAAGAGGCGATGCGGATCTACGAAGGATTGTTCCCTGAAGAGGAGCTCAGGCACGAGGCGCGAGAGCTCCTGACCTGGGCGTTCGCCCCCAACCGGCGGCATCGAAGGGCCATGACTGAGTGATCGCCGGCAGAACCGCTTGCTGGGGAACCTCGGACCACGACCTCGCGGAACCGGCAGGGACTTGAACCCGTGCGGGATGAGGCTCGCGGCCCCGGTGGAGAACCTCAGACCACGACCTCGCGGAACGGCAGGGGCTTGAACCCGTGCGGAACGAGGCTCGCGGCCCCGGTGTGGTGGGCGCGGCGCCCGGCCAAGCGGACGCCGCGCTCCGATCACGCGTTGCCCGGCGTCACGGCTGGTTCGTCGTCTCCTCCGCCGCGACGTCGATGGTGCCGTAGTAGCCCAGCATCATCTCCTCCCAGGTCTGGTCGCCCCAGCGCACCTCGGCCGAGGGGTCCGGGTTGTGCCGGTTGTTGGCCGAGTTGTCGTAGGTGAACACCGCCTCGAGGGTCGAGCCGGCGGGCATGAGGATGGGCTCCTCGAGCTGGTAGCGGAGCTGCCAGTTGAAGTCGTAGCTCGGGACCCACAGCGCCACTTCCTCGGTGCCGTCGGGGTAACGCACGATGTACTTGGCGGACTTCCCGCGCACGTGCATGTGCGGCATCATGTTCGTCAGGTACGCGGCCTCTTCGATCTGGCGCTTCGCCCGGATCTCGTAGGCGGGGTTGCCCGGCTCGATGCGGAACAGGAGGTTGGCGACCGCGCCCCCGCCGGCCTGGCGGCGATCGGCGCCCGACGGCGGCGCCGGCGCCACCACGACGCCCCAACTGCTCTGGTCGAGGACCGGCTCGCCGATCGTCGTGTAGTGCATCTGCGCCTCGATGTCCGCCCCCGCCGGCAGCCTCACGGCGACCCCCTCGTCGTAGACGGTGCCCAGCCGGTTCGGCACGTAGCCGCCGACGCGGGCGCCGCGGGCGCGGGTGCGCGAGCGGTCGCGCTGCAGCTTCACCTCGGCCGTCGCGGGCACGCCGTCGTCCTCGAGGATCTCGGAGATGACGTGGTGGATGACCCGCCGGTCGCCGGGGCGGAACTCGTGGGCCGAGATCCAGGTGTCCTCCTGCAGGTTCGTCGGCACGGTGACGTACGAGTAGGGCACGGTGCCGTCGGCCGGCACCGGGAACGGCTCGAGCATGGTGAAGATCAGGTCGGGCTCGCCGATGGACCAGCCCTCGGCGAACTCGGGCATCTCGGGCAGGTCGGCGTCGTTGCCGCGCGGCGCTCCGCCGTCGACCCACGTCGCGATGAGGTCGATCTCGTCCTCGGACAGGCTCACGTCGTTCTTGTAGGCGCGCACGCTGGAATCGGCGCCCCACGGGGGCATCTCGCGCGAGACGACCTTCGACTTGACGGCCCGCGCCCAGGGGCGGACGTCGTCGTAGGTGATCAGCGACATCGGCGCGAGGTGGTTCGGGCGATGGCAGGCCACGCAGTTCTCGTAGAGGATCGGCGCCACGTCGGCAGAGAAGGTCGGCGCCCCTTCCGCCGCCTCGGCGCCGGCCGCCACCGTTCCGAGCAGGAGCGCCGCCGTGCACAGGCCAGCCGCCGTCTTCGATACTCGCATCAGTCACCCTCCCCGGACACGCGCTCCGATCCTGCCGTCCGGCAGCCCTGGAACCCACAAGTCGCCGCGGCGCGGCTGGGCGCGGAGCCCCGCGGCAGTCCGCAGGCGATGCCGCCGCCACGACCACGTCGTCTTCCGTCACGTGCGCCGCCAAGCGCCCGGGGCGCGCCTTCGCCGAGCCGGCCGCCCCCCCTGTCTCGACGCCGGGCGGGACGTTCACCCCGATCGCCGGCACTATACTGTAGCGCCGTTCCGTCACACGATGGCGCCGTTCCGCCACGCGGGACACAACGCCGTCGTCGACAACTCCCAAGTGTAGATCATGGACTTCTCGTACTCACCAAAAACCGAAGAGCTGCGCCGCCGCGTCCTCGATTTCATGGACGAGGTCGTCTACCCCGCCGAGCCGGTCTACGCCGAGCAGCTCGCGGGGGCCGAGAACCGCTGGCAGTCTCCTCCCGTCATGGAGGAGCTGAAGACCCGGGCCCGCGACGCGGGGCTGTGGAACCTCTTCCTCCCCGAGAGCGACCTCGGGGCGGGGCTGACCAACCTGGAGTACGCGCCGGTGTGCGAGATTCTAGGCCGCTCGCCCATCGCCCCCGAGGCGTGCAACTGCTCGGCCCCGGACACCGGCAACATGGAGGTCCTCGTGCGCTACGGCACCGAGGCCCAGAGGAAGCGGTGGCTCGGGCCCCTCCTCGACGGCGCCATCCGGTCCGCCTACACCATGACCGAGCCGGAGGTCGCGTCGTCGGACGCCACCAACATCAGCGCCCGCATCGAGCGCGACGGCGACGACTACGTGGTCAACGCGCACAAGTGGTGGGCGTCGGGGGCCGGCGACGCGCGGTGCGCGCTGTTCATCCTGATGGGCAAGACGGATCCGTCGGCGGAAAAGCACCGGCAGCAGTCGATGATCCTGATCCCCGCCGACGCCCCCGGCATCACCCTCGTCCGACCGCTGACCGTCTTCGGCTACGACGACGCCCCGCACGGGCACTTCGAGATCACCTTCGAGGACGTCCGGGTGCCCGCCGCCAACCTCGTGCTCGGCGAGGGCCGGGGTTTCGAGATCGCCCAGGGGCGGCTGGGCCCGGGCCGCATCCACCACTGCATGCGGCTCATCGGGCTCGCCGAGCGGTCGCTCGAGAAGATGTGCGCGCGGGCGAAGAGCCGCGTGGCGTTCGGGCGGCCCCTCGCCGATCAGGGGGTGGTGATGGAGGCTGTCGCCGACTCGCGGATCCAGATCGATCAGGCGCGGCTGCTGACCCTGAACGCCGCCCACCGCATGGACACCGTCGGCAACAAGGCGGCGCGGGCCGAGATCGCCATGATAAAGGTCGTGGCCCCCAACATGGCCCTCGACGTCATCGACCGCGCCATCCAGGTGCACGGCGGGGCCGGCATCTGCGACGACTTCGGCCTCGCGGCGGCGTGGGCGCACGCCCGCACCCTGCGCCTCGCCGACGGGCCCGACGAGGTGCACCGGCGCGCGGTGGCCCGGCTCGAGCTGAAGCGGGGCGACGCGGCGGGTCAGGCGTAGTCGCCGCCGCTCAGTCCCTGGTCGCCGCTCAGACGCAGTCGCCGCCACCCGGACGCAGTCGCCGCCGCTCAGGCGTAGCGCCGCCGCTCACGCAACGCCGCCGCGCTGCCCCGGCGTAGTGCCGCCACCCAGGCATGGTCGCCGCCGCTCAGGCGTAAACGAGCGTCACCGTGTCGGCCACGCACGCCGGCTTCGACTCGTTCTCGATCTCGACGACGAAGCGGCTCGTGAACCGCACCAAGCCCGGCTCCACGCGCCTCGTGTCCAGCAGCGTCTGCACCCCCCGCACGCGGGCGCCGGTCTTGACCGCGTTGGGGAACCGCACCCGGTCGACGCCGTAGTTGATGGCGCGGGAGACGCCGCGGACCTCGGAGATCTGGCGCCGGAAGTGCGGCATCAGGGACAGGGTGAGGAAGCCGTGGGCGATGGTCGTCCCCCAGGGCGACTCCGCCGCCGCCCGTTCGCGGTCGACGTGGATCCACTGGGGGTCGAGGGTCACCTCGGCGAACCGGTCGATCATCTCCTGGGTCACCGTCAGCCACTCGCTCGCGCCGAGCTCGGTGCCGGCCAGCGCCTCGAGCGCGTCGAGGCCGTCGATTACGCGCATGCCTGCTCTCCGTTTCCGCTGCTTCGAACCGCCAGACCGCGCCGGTGCGCCGCGCCGTTTCCGCTGCTTCGAACCGCCAGACCGCGCCGATACGCCGCGCCGGCTCGGGTAGTATAGGCGCCCGTGGCAAGATCGGACGGGGATGGAGTCATCGTGCAGTCAGCCGTCGATCCCGAGGTCATCGAGGTCCGGCCCGACGAGCGGCTCGACCGCTCGCGGCTCGAGCCGTGGCTGCGCGCCCGGCTGCCCGACGCGTCGGGGCCGCTCGCGATCCGGCAGTTCGGGGGCGGGCACGCCAACCTGACCTACCTGCTCCAGTTCGGCGGGGCCGAGTACGTGCTGCGGCGGCCGCCGCTCGGGCCCGTCGCCCCCACCGCCCACGACATGGCGCGCGAGCACCGGGTGCTGGCCCGCCTCGGCGACGCCTTTCCCCTCGCCCCCCGCAGCCACGCGCTGTGCACCGACCCCGAGGTCCTCGGCGTCGACTTCCACATCCTGGAACGCCGTCGCGGCGCCGTCATCCGCCGCGATCTGCCGCCCGCGCTCCGCGACCGGCCCGACCTTCGGCGGCGAACCGGCGAGATGATCGTCGACGTCCTCGCCGACCTGCACGGGGTCGACCCCGCCGCGGTCGGCCTCGGCGACCTGGGCCGCCCCGGGGGCTTCGCGCGGCGGCAGCTCGACGGCTGGGGCCGCCGCTGGCACGCCGCGAAGGACCAGGACGTGGACGACGTCGACCGCATGCTGCGCTGGCTCGACGGCGGCGTGCCCGCCCCGCAGGCCACCGCCTTGCTCCACAACGACTACAAGCTCGACAATCTGATGGTCGACGCGGACGATCCCGCGACCCCCGTCGCCGTGTTCGACTGGGACATGGCCACGCGCGGCGACCCGCTGATGGACCTCGGGTACCTGCTGAACTTCTGGAACGAGCCCGGCGACGACCCGCGCTGGCACCACGTCTCGCGGATGCCCACGAACCACCCGGGGTTCCCGACCCGCGCCGACGTGGTCGAGCGCTACGCCCGCCGGAGCGGCCTGGACCTGGACCGGATCGCCTGGTACCACGTCTTCGGCGTGTTCAAGCTGGTCGTCATCGTGCAGCAGATCTACATTCGCTATCTCCGCGGGCAGACCCGGGACGCCCGCTTCGCCGACTACGATGTCCGCGTGCGGGACCTCGCGCGGAAAGGCGTCGAGGTGACGGGCGGATGATGGCACGGACGGCCGGGCACGACGGCCCGCGTGTTCGACGACCCGCGGAAGGGCGTCGAGGTGATGAGCGGGTGACGGAGGCCCCGACGCCGCCGACCCGTCGCGGCCGGACGCCGAGCCGCCGACCGCGGTCCCGCTCGACGGCCTTCCGATGGACGGCGAGAGAACCTGTCAGCTTCTTTTCCGACGGCCGGACGCGGTCCGCCGCCGCCGGCCCGCCGCCGGCCGCCGATCGCCATGGATGACCCGGCCCCCCCCGCCTCGATTCCCCAAGCCACCGTCGAGCAGCTCGTCGACCGCCTCGAGTCCGGCGCGGGCGCCGCGGCCGAAGAGCTCATGCCCGTCGTCTACGACGAGCTCCGCCGCCTCGCCCGCGCCTACGTCCGGCGCGAGCGCGCCCGGAGCGTGCAGGCCACCGAGCTCGTCCACGAGGCGTACCTGCGGCTGGCCGGAGACCGGCCGCGCTGGCGGGGCCGCACCCACTTCCTCGCCATCGCCGCGATCAGCATGCGGCGCGTGCTGGTGGAGCGGGCGCGGGCGCGCGGAGCCGCGAAACGGGGCGGCGACCGGGTCCAGGTGACCCTGGACGACGCGCTCGTCGCCGGCCCCGGAGCCGCCGTCGACCTGCTCGCGGTCGACGAGGCGCTGTCGACCCTCGCGGCCCTCGACGCCCGGCAGGCGCGCATCGTCGAGCTGCGGTTCTTCGGCGGACTCACCGTCGAGGAGACGGCCGAGGCGACGGGCGTCTCGCCGGCCACCGTCAAGCGCGACTGGACGCTGGCCCGGGCGTGGCTCCAGCGCGAGCTGGGGGCCGGGTCGAAGGGAGCCGGACGGGGCGGTGGATCCTGAACGCTGGCAGCGGGTCGGCGAGCTCTTTCATCGGGCGCTGGAGCTCGGCGCGGACGATCGCCCGCGGTTCCTCGACGACGCCTGCGCGGGCGACGAGGCGTTGCGGGCGGAGGTCGACTCGCTGCTCGCCCACCACGAGGACAGCACCCCCCCGGCGGTGCCGACTCCCCCGACGGCGGCGACCCCGCCCGAGGAGCCGACCTCCCCGCCGGCGCCGGCCGCGGGCGGCGCCGGCGAGGCCGAGCCGGCGGAAGGCCGGCAGCTCGGCCCGTACCGGATCGCCCGAAAGCTGGGCGAGGGCGGCATGGGCGTGGTCCATCTCGCCGAGGACACGCGGCTCGGCCGGCAGGTCGCGATAAAGGCGCTGCCTCCGCGGTTCACCGGGGACGAGCGGCGGCGGCGGCGCCTCCGGCGCGAGGCGCGGGCGGCGGCGAGCCTGACCCACCCCGGCATCGCCACCGTCTACGCCCTCGAGGAGTTCAACGGCGTCCTCTGCATCGTGAGCGAGTACGTGCCGGGCGAGACGCTGCGGCAGGAGCTGGCCGGCGGGCCGCTGCCCCCGGCCGACCTGCTCGACACCGCGGTCGCGATCGCCCGCGCCCTCGCCGCCGCGCACGAGGCCGGCGTCCTCCACCGCGATCTGAAGCCCGAGAACGTGATTCGCACCCGGGACACCGGGGCCAAGGACGCCGGCATCAAGCTCGTCGACTTCGGCCTCGCCCGTTTCGACGATCCGCAGGCCGGCGCCGCGTCCGACACGCAGCTCACCGCCCCCGGGGCCATACTGGGCACCCCGGGCTACATGGCGCCGGAACAGTTGCGCGGCGACCAGGTCGACTCCCGCACCGACGTCTTCGCGTTCGGGGTGCTGCTGTTCGAGCTCGCCACCGGATGGCACCCCTTCACCAGCCCCACGCCGGTGTCGACCGTCGCCCGGGTGCTCGAGGCGACGCCGCCCGACCTGCGGCAACTCGCTCCCGGCTGCCCACCCGCCCTGGAGGAGATCATTCGCCGCTGCATGGAGAAGGACCCCGCGGAACGGTACGGCGCGACGAGGGAGCTGGTCGACGATCTCGAGCGGGCCCGACGGACTCCCGCCGAATCGCCAGCCGCCCCCCGGACCGGCGGGGCGGCACGCGGCAGCCACGACCACGAACGCGGAAGGAGCCCGAGCGACGGAACGGCACGTGACGGTATCGACCCGGAACACGGAGAGCGGTCGAGCCGGGCCGACGGAACGGCACGCGGCGGCCTCGACCCCGAACGCGAAGAGCGGTCGAGCCCGACCGACGGAGCGGCGCGCGGCAGCGACGACCCGGCGCGGGGGACGCGGCTGAGCCCGGTGTGGTGGTGGCAGTTCCACCAGCGCACGGCCGGAGCCGTCTACTACGCGATGCTGTATCCCCTGTGGCAGGTGCGGGAATGGGCGTCGCCGCCATGGGGCTCGGCGGTGTTCTTCGCGGCCCTCGCCGCGGTGCTGGTCGCCGCCAACCTCCGGTTCCACCTCTCGTTCACGGAGCGGTTCACCCCCGCGCAGCTCGAGCTCCAGCGGACCCAGTCCTCGCCGTGGATCCGCGCCGCGGACTGGCTCTTCGTGGTCCTGCTGCTCGCCGCGACCGCCCTGATCGCCGAGGCCCACCCCGGCTGGGCGAGCCTGACGGCCGCGGTCGGCATCGTCAGCGCCGTCACCTTCCTCGTCATCGAGCCCGCCACGACCCGCGCCGCCTTCCGCGACCGGCCTTGAGCGGTGTCTCTCCCGGTTGGTCGCGGGTCGACGGCGGCGCTCCCTGCCCGCACCGTGCAACCGTTCCACCGCCGATCCCGCTCGCGCCGCACGCCCATCGACGAGACCTGGGACCAGCCGGGGGCAGCACACCGTCCGCCGGCGCCGGCGGGCAGGTCGCCGCCGAGGTGGGCTACGGGCTGCAGGCGGGCGCCCGGCTTCGTGGGGGCGCCGCGCATCGGCCTGAGGGACTCGCAGTACGGCCGGGACTACCAGGTCGAGGTACGGCCTCGGGGTGCTGGAGCAGGGCTGAACTTCGAGCGGGGATCGACGCGCAGCGACGGGAGAACTCGGCGGAGGGCGGGGCCGGCAACGGGTTCATCGGGCCGGTTTCTCGGCCTTCCGGTAGGCCCGCCGCGAAGTCGACCGAGCGGGCGCCCGGCCGCCGAGATCGGCGGGTCGAGGTGGTAGAATCGAGATGCCATGGAAACGTTGATGTTGGTTTCTGCGGTATCCGCAATGTTCGCGGCCGCCGGAGCCCTGTTCAATGGCTGGATGATCGCCAAGCTCTCCGGCCGGCTCGACAGGCTGGAGGGCCGCGTTGACGCCATCGAGGCGACCCTCCAGACCCTCATGGCGGCGCTCATCGGCCGGGTGCACCCGGGCGCAACGAACACGCCCACCCACGAGCCGTAGCCCCCTCACCCGACACCTCGACCGCGCTTCCCGCCTCCATAACGCGAGCGCCGCCGAGCCCGCCGGTACCACGCCCGACGTCGCCTCCGCGGCCTGCGGCCGCGTCGACGCCGGCGTCTCGACCACCGGCACCAGGGCGTCCGTCATCTGTTCACCATCTCTCCCCCGCCGCCGACCTCTCCCCTGCCGTCGACGAGCCTCTCGAACCACTCGTAGTCGTTCACCAGCGCATGCGCCAACGCGTAGAGCCGCTCCATGGCGTCCTTCGCCCCGTCGAACCGCACCTCGATCCGGCCGTGCTCGACCGACACCCCGTCCGGCAGGTTCGCCAGCTTGCTGCTCAGCTTTCGGCGGGCACCTTGAACCGGATCCCGGTCAGCCGGGCCTGCCGGAGCTCGGTGAACACGCGCACGGCGTTCCTGCTAGCGGCGGAACGCGGCCCGGCCGCGGCCCGCGTCACGACCCGGCGGTGAGCCGGCGGCGGGCCGCCTCCAGGGTGAAGGTCAGCTTCTCGCGGGGCACGCCGGTGACGAACGGGCGGGCGACGACCCCGAGCAGGAAGGGGATGCCCCGGGTGAGGGTGATCGACTCGCACTGCATGAGGGTGCCCTCGTCCCGCTCCTCGAACGAGCAGTAGTTGTTGAGCCGCCACGCGAACCCGCGGTCGTTCCCCTCGGGCTTCGTGCGCTCCCGCGGCGTGTCCGGATGCTCGACCTCCAGGATGCGGGTGCTGCGGCTCGGCACGTGCATGCGGGTGTCGCCGACGGCGACGAACTCGACGCTGTGCTCGGTGTCGGCCACCCACGTCAGGACCTTCCTCGTGTAGAGCCGCAGGTGGACGTGGAAGCGGTCGCCCTCGCGCGACCGGATTGCCGAGGCCCGGACGTCGGCGCATAGACGTCCGGATAGCGGTCGTAGTCCTGCACGAGCGCGATCGTCCGGTCGAGGGTCACGCCGGGAATGAGAACGGTGCCGATCCAGTGATGGACCATGCCGGAGGGGATGTCGACCTCGTCCCCGCCGTCCCGCGTCCGGAGCCGCTCGACGACGACCTCGCCGGATCGCAGCCGCGCGAGCACCTCGTCGCGCCCGGCCGCGTCGAGGCGGTCGAGCCACAGGAACGGGCTCGGGCCCTCGACCTCCGCCCGCATGCGCTCCTCCGTCAGCGCCACGTAGCGCTCGAAGGCGCGGACCGTCTCCGGCTTCAGCTCCGCCGCGGCTGCCGCCACGGCCGAAGCGGCCAGAGCCAGGGACCCGATCGCCGCCGAAGCCGTCAGTCTCATCGCCGCCCTCCCGATCACCGGACCCGTTCCCGGTTCCGCCGGCGGGTGGCCGCGGCCGGCCGCCCCTCACCCGGACAATGCGCGGAACGCTCCAGAATCGGCTCATGACTAGAATAGCGGAGACCGCGGGCGGTCCGCCGGCCCCGGGGAACGGCTCCGCAACCGATTGGGAAGGACTCGCCATGCCTGAGACCCGCGCAAGAACCGTCCACCGCGGCAACGCCGCCGCCGGCGGCGACGGCCCCGACGCGGTGGGGCTCCTCGCCCTCGCCCTGGCCGCGTTCGCAGCGACCGCGCCGGACGCCCTGGGCCAGGACACGGACTGGCCCGTCTACCTCGGCGACGCCGGCCGGTCGCACTACTCCGCCCTGGACCAGATAGACCGCGGCAACGTCCACGAGCTCGAGGTGGCGTGGACCTACGACTCGGGAGAGCTGCGCGGCAGCCGCTCGACCATGTACACGAGCCCGCTC
Organism: Vicinamibacterales bacterium; assembly: GCA_965215105.1. Classification (GTDB taxonomy): domain Bacteria; phylum Acidobacteriota; class Vicinamibacteria; order Vicinamibacterales; family UBA8438; genus JAJEEA01. The sequence goes on along the minus strand of OZ244051.1, from coordinate 22,122 downwards.
GTGATCGACGGGGTGCTGTACGGCCTGTCGCCGCGGCTCGTCGCGTTCGCCCTGGACGCGGCCACCGGGGACGAGCGGTGGCGCCACGACCCGGGGCTGCCGGGAGCGGCGCAGCGCGGGCTGATGTGGTGGGACGGGGACGGCGGCCCCCGCCTCTTCTACACCGCCGGGCGGATCCTCATCGCCCTGGACCCGGCGACCGGCGAGCCCGCCGAGGCGTTCGGCGACGGCGGCCGCCTCGACCTCATGCCGCCCGGCGAGTCGGGGCCGATGACGGTGACCGCGCCCGGGGTGGTGTTCGAGGACCGGCTGGTGTTCGGCTTCTCCACGTCCGAGAGCGACGGGGCGCTGCCGGGCAGCATCCGCGCCTTCGACGCCGGGACCGGCGACCTCGAGTGGCGCTTCGACAGCATCCCGCGCCCCGACGACCCCGGGGCCGAGACCTGGGCCCCCGGCTCGCTGGAGAACGCGGGGGGCGCGAACACGTGGACGGCGATGGCCCTCGACGAGGAGCGGGGCCTGCTCTTCGTCCCCACCGGGTCGGCCACGCCCGACTTCTACGGCGGCCGCCGCCCCGGCGACAACCTCTACGCCAACTGCCTGCTCGCCCTCGACGCCCGCACCGGCGAGCTGCGCTGGCACTTCCAGGTGGTGCGGCACGACATCTGGGACCGCGACCTGCCCGCGCCGCCGACCCTGGTCGAGCTCGAGCGCGGCGGGACGGTCATCGACGCCGTCGCGCTCACCACCAAGTCGGGGCACCTCTACGTCTTCGACCGCGACACCGGCGAGTCGCTCTACGACATCATCGAGGAGGAGACCCTGCCCAGCGAGCTGCCGGGCGAGGCGCCGGCCCCGACCGAGCCGGTCTCGGCCGTCGCGGTGACCCGCCAGGCGTTCGAGCTCACCACCCGCAGCCCGGAGGCGGCGGCGCACGTGCGGGAGATCATCGCGGACTTCGATCTCCGCCCCTGGGCGCCGCCGACCCTCGACGGCACGCTGTTCTTCCCCGGCTACGACGGCGGGGCGGAATGGGGCGGCTCGGCGTTCGACCCCGGGACCAACCGGCTCATCGTCAACATGTCGGAGATCGGCGGCATCCTGCAGCTCTACGAGATACCCGTCGGCTTCAGCGACGGGGGCGCGTACGCCGAGCACTGCGGGAGCTGCCACGGCCCCGACCTGGAGGGGACCGAGAACGGCCCGGGCCTCGACGGCGTCATCGACCGGCTCGGCCGCACCGAGGTCGAGACCATCCTGCGCGAGGGGCGCGACCGCATGCCGGCCTTCGCGCACCTCGAGGAGATCGAGCGCCGGGGCGTGCTGCGCCACCTCGCGGCGCCGGCCGCGGCGCGGGCGGCCGACACGCCGAGCACCGAGGTCCGTTACGCGCACGGCGGGTACCGCTGGGTGCGCGACCAGGACGGCCTGCCCGGGAACACGCCGCCGTGGGGCACCCTGACGTCGGTCGACCTCGCCACCGGCGAGTTCGACTGGCAGGTGCCGTTCGGCGGCTATCCGGACCACGAGGACCTGGGGTACGGGTCGGAGAGCTACGGCGGCCCGGTGGTCACCGCGGGCGGGATCGTCTTCATCGCGGCGACGCCGGACCGGAAGCTCCGCGCCGTCGACGTCCGGAACGGCGAGGAGCTGTGGCAGGCGGAGCTGCCGGCGGCGGGGTTCTCCACGCCGGTGACCTACGCCGCCGGCGGCCGGCAGTTCGTGGTCATCGCGGCCGGAGGCGGCCGCATGGGGCCGCCGTCCGGATCGGAGTACCGGGCGTTCAGCCTGCCCGAGGAGTGACGCGGCGCCCCGGGGGCGGCGCGAACGCCCGCCCCCGGGCCCGCCCGAATCAGTGGTCCGCCGCCAGGTGCTCGCGCAGGAGGTCGCGGCCGAGGTCGCCGTCGAAGTCGCGGAACGCGGCGTGGATGTGGTTCGGGTCCTCCTGGGTGTTGTCGAACTCGATGAGGAAGTTCGGCCCCTGCACGCGGTAGTAGGCCACCTCTCCCCGCTCGGTCGGACCGGCCCACGCGAACCAGGTGTTGTCGATGCCCCCCTCGCGCACCTCGGCGCGGCGCAGCTCGGCGATGTCGTCGGCCATCAGCCCGACCCACGACTCGATGATCGCCATCAGCATCTCCTGCTGCCCGGTCGAGAGGTCGGCGCCCTTGACGCCGATCGGGTCGAGCGGGTCGACCACGAGGTCCGCCCCCGTCACCACGTTGGTGGGGGCGACGTCGTCGAAGATCGCGGCCTCGCGCTGGCTCGCCCCGAGCGAGGCGAGCAGCTCGCGCGCGGTGTCCTCCTGCGCCTTCATCGCCCGCAGCCCCTTGCGGGCGCCCGAGGGGACGGTGGCGGGGTTGGCGCCGAGGAACGTCGGCGTGCTCACGGTGACCGCCCCGTCCACGACCGTGAAGTGCAGCGAGAGGTGGTGCCCCTCCCAGCGCCAGCCCCACGTGCCGGTCGTCGACGGCGTCCCGAACACCGACACCCAGTAGGCCTCGGGGTCGCGCGAGAACTGCCGGCCCTCGCCCTCGACCAGCACCCCGAGGATGCCCTCGACCTCCATGATCTGCTGCGCGGTCATGTAGCCCTGCTCGCTGAGCCCCGACCGCAGCAGGTCCTGGGCCCGCACCTTCTGCTCGAAGCCGAGGTCGGCGTAGGACACGCCGTGGCGCTCGAACACCTCGGGGGGGATGAAGTGGTGGCGCGAGCGCTCGTCCGAGTCGAAGTCGAAGGTCGCCGCCGCCTGTTGCGCCTCGGGGAGCGACGCGAGAAAATCACCGGCGGCGGCGGCCATCCCCTCGACGGCCTGGTTGCTCTGGAGCGTCTGCAGGGTGACGGTGCCGCCGAGGGCGAGCGCCACGGCCAGCAACGCGATTCTGGGTCGGTTCATCGATGCCTCCTGAAGGTCCCGAAAGCATCAATGGTATCCCGACTCCGGCAGGAGCCTCCACCATGCAGCAGCGCTACCGCATCGGGGCGATCCACGCCCTCATGAACGCCATCCCCACCACCCAGCTCGCGTTCGACCGGGGCTGGCCGGCCGCCGACGTCGCGCACCTCCTCGACGGGGGGCTGTACCTCGACCGCAACCTCGGCGCCGCCGACGACGCCGAGCTCGCGTCGCGCATCCACCGGCTCGTCCGCTACAGCGCCGAGACGGGGGCCCGGGGCATCATCATGACCGGGTCGTTCTTCGGCGAGGCCGTCAAGCAGGCCCGGGTGGGCATGGACATCCCGGTGGCCACGTCGTTCGAGGGCATCGTCGAGCGGGCGTTCGAGCTGGAACGCCCCCTGCACGTCCTCGCCACCGCCCCCGACTCGGCCACGCTGCTGGCGGAGGAGCTGGGGCGGGAGGCGGCCGCCCGGGGCCGCGAGCTGTCCATCGCCCGCCAGGCGGTGGACGGGGCGATGGACGCGCTGATCGGCGGCGACCCCGAGAGACACGACCGCCTCGTGCTCGAAGCGGTCCGCGCCGTCGACGCGCGCACCGCCATCCTCTTCGCGCAGTTCTCGATGGAGCGCATCCTGCCGGGGGCCGCGACCGCGCATTCCGCCCCCGTCGCCGGCCCCGCCAGCGCGGGGGTGGCCCGGCTGCGGCAGCTCGTCGCCGGGCGCTGATCACCGCTGGCCGACGGGCGGGGACGATCCGAGAAGAGAGGTAGAGATGGCGGCCGGAGTGCGCCGCCAACGAGTATAATCGCGTCAAGAGTTCGCGCCAGCGAAACTCCCGACGCGACCGCGAGGTCGCGCAGGGACGGGGAGCAGGATGGACACCCTCAAGAGCCTCTACGCCCGGCGCGCGGCCATGGTCGTCGCCTTCACCGCCGTCGCCACCCTCGGCCTCGTCTCCGGCGTGCTCTTCGCGTACTCGCCGGACCTCTCGATCATCTCCGAGCTCGACGACTACTCGCCCGGCACCATCACGCGGATTCACGCCCGCGACGGCCAGGTCATCGGCGAGTACGCCACCGAGCGGCGGGTCATCCTGACCTACGACGAGATTCCCGAGGTGCTGCGCAACGCGATCATCGCGGCCGAGGACGGCGACTTCTTCAGTCACGTCGGCTTCAACATCCCCCGCATCGTGATGACGCTCGTCTCGAACGTCCTCGCGGGCGACCTGACGGCGGCGGGGGCCAGCACCATCACCATGCAGCTCGCCCGCAACGTCACGCTGGGCGGCCAGAGCCTCGGCCTCGAGAAGACGTGGCAGCGCAAGATCGTCGAGGCCTTCTACACGATCCAGATCGAGAAGCGCTACACGAAGCGCGAGATCCTGACCCTCTACGCCAACCAGATCTGGCTGGGCACGGCCCGGCACAGCGCGTTCGGGGTCGAGGCCGCTTCGCGACTCTACTTCGACAAGCCCGCCACGGAGCTCGAGCTCGGCGAGGCGGCCACCATCGTCGGCACCTTCCCGACGCCGGCGCGGTCGAGCCCGCTCGTCAACATGGACCTCGCGGTGAGCCGCCGCAACCTCGTTCTGCGGCGGATGGTCGACGAGGGCTTCATCTCCCCGGCGGAGGCGGACGCGGAGACGGCCCGGCCCATCGTGCTCGCCGAGCGGCAGGAGCGGAGCAACTCCATCGCCCCCTACTTCATCGAGGAGGTCCGCCAGCACCTGGAGCAGGAGTACGGGGTGGAGCGGCTCTACGAGGAAGGGCTGCGCGTCGACACCACCCTGGACGTCCGCCTGCAGGAGGCGGCCAAACGGGCGGTCGAGGCGGGGCTGCGCGCCCACGACAAGCGCCGCGGGTTCAGGCCCCCCGCCCGCAACATCCTGGCCGAGGCGGCGGAGAGCGGCGACTACCGCGACCCCGCGGAGATCCTCGCCACCTACGAGCACTTCCGCTGGCGGCTGCCGATCGAGGCGGGGGACATCGTGCCCGCCGTCGTCACCGGCGCCGACGGCGAGGCGATGCAGGTGCGGTTCGGGCCGCATGCCGCGCGGGTCCTGCCCCGGGGGTTGCGCGTGACCGAGACGCGCGACTACAAGGGATTCAGGCGCCTCGGCGGAGAGCGCGCCGACGAGGTCGTCTCCCCCGGCGACCTCGTCGAGGTCGAGGTCACCGTCCTCGACACCGGCGGCGACCGGCCGGTCGTCGAGGCCGAGCTCGAGCAGGAGCCGCTGGCCGAGGCCGCGCTCCTCGCCATCGAGAACCGGACCGGCCGCATCCTCGCGATGGTGGGCGGCTACGACTTCGACCGCAGCAAGTTCAACCGCGCCACGCAGGCCTACCGGCAGCTCGGCTCGCTCTTCAAGGGCGTGCTCTACGCCGCCGCCATCGACCAGGGCTACACCACCACCTCGATCGTGCGGGACGAGCCCGTCGCCTACGAGGTGGGGCCGGGGCAGCCGCTCTACCGGCCCACCAACTACGACCACACCTACGAGGGGCCGATCACGCTCCGTCACGCGCTGGAGAAGTCGCGCAACGTCCCCGCCGTGTGGATCATGAACGAGCTCGGCCCGCAGAACGTCCTCGACTTCGCCACGCGGCTCGGCTTCACGTCCGAGGCCCCGCCGTACCTCTCGGTGGCCCTGGGGTCGGCCGAGGCGACGCTGCTCGAGGTCACGAGCGCCTACTCCGTCTTCCCCAACCGGGGCGTGCGGATGGTCCCGTACCAGATCGACCGCATCGTCGACCGCGAGGGCAACGCGCTGGAAGAGAACAGCCCCGTGTCCGAGGACGCGGTCCCCGCCGACACCGCCTACATCATGACGAGCCTGATGGAGGGCGTGGTGCAGCGCGGCACCGGCGTCCGGGCGAGCCGGCTGGGGTGGCCCCTGGGCGGCAAGACGGGCACCATGGACGAGTACACCGACGCCTGGTTCGTCGGCTTCGACCCCGACGTCACCGTCGGGGTCTGGGTCGGCTACGACGAGAAGGTCACCCTCGGCTACGACGAGCAGGGGGCGCGGGTCGCGCTGCCGATCTGGATCGACTTCATGCGGGCCCACATCGACGACCGCCAGGCCGATCCCGAGAACGACCGTTTCGTCCCGCCGGGCAACATCGTCTTCGCGTCGGTGAATCCGGACACCGGCGAGGTGTCGCCGTGGGGCGGCAACGTCATCCGGGAGGCGTTCATCGCGGGCACCGCGCCGGGCACCGAGCTGCTGCCGTAGCCGGCGACCGCCGCCGCCCCGACCGCATCCTCGCGCGGCCGCGGGCACGCCAGGACCGGCTCGTCATCCTCGCTTCGTCGCCGGCCGCAGGCGGCGGGGAACCCCGCGGGCGCCACGCACGTACCGGGAACACGGCATGTCACCAAGCGCGCAGCCGCCACCGCCCGTCCGTGAGATAGCCGACGCCGCCGCCCTGGAGGCGGTCATCGGCAGCCCGCGGGCGGTGCTGTTCAAGCACAGCACCCGTTGTCCGGTCTCCGCGTACGTCATCGAAGAGGTCGTCGACTTCGCCGAAACGCACCCCGAGTGGCCGGTGCACGTCCTGCAGGTGATCGAGCAGCGTCCGCTGTCGAACGAGGCGGCGGAACGGCTGGGCGTCCGTCACGAGTCGCCGCAGGCGTTCGTCCTCGATCGGGGACGCGTCCGTTGGCACGGCTCGCACAACGAGGTCAGCGCCGCCGCGCTGCAGCGGGAGACAGGGAGGCTCGAGATGTCAGTCAAGACCGCCGCGATCGTGACGTTGCTCGGCGTCGTGTGCCTGGCGCCCCTCGCGGGCGCCCAGTCGGCGGACCCGCGCACGCCCTGGGGCGATCCCGACCTGCAGGGCATCTGGACCGGCTCGACCCTGACGCCGCTCGAGCGGCCGGCCGAGCTCGCGGGCCAGGCGTTCCTGACCGAGGAGGAGGCGGCGGCCCTGGAGCGGCGCGCCGACGAGACCCGGTTCGTCGAGCGGGTGCCGCGCGAGGGCGACCCCGGCACCTACAACCAGACGTGGTTCGACCCCGGCACGCGCCTCGTGCCCGACCGGCGCACCGCCCTGATCACCGACCCGCCGGACGGGCGCGTCCCCTACACGCCGGAGATGGCCGAGCGCGGCCGGCTGCAGGCGGCCTACCGCGTGAACGGGGCCCGCAACACGTGGGTGGACGTGGACACCGGCGAGCGCTGCATGTCGGACGGGGTGCCGATGTTCTGGCTCGGCTACAACCCCAACCACCAGATCTTCCAGACCCCCGACCACGTCGTCATCGTGCACGAGATGTTCCGCGACCGGCGCATCATCCCCCTCGACGACCGGCCGGGCACCGGCGTCCGCCAGTGGAACGGCGACATGCGCGGGCGCTGGGAGGGCGACACCCTCGTCGTCGAGTCGACCCACTTCATCGACGGCACCGCCGACCGCTGGGCCCAGACGTGGCGCATGCCGACCCACACCATGCACCTCGTCGAGCAGTTCACCCGGCTCGACGCCGACACCCTGCAGTACGAGTTCACGCTGACCGACCCCGCCAAGTTCACCCGGCCGTGGAGCGTCCGCATCCCGCTGACCACGAACCAGGCGTCGCGCGGCGTCACCCAGGGTCCGCTGTACGAGTACGCCTGCCACGAGGGCAACTACAGCATCGCCAACGTCCTCCGCGGCGCGCGCGTCGAGGAGCTGGCGGCCGCGGGCGGACGGCATTGACGGCTCGCGACTACTCTTCGCCCCTGGCGTCGACGTCCGAGGCGATCTCGCTTCTGAAGGCCGACGTCCCCGGCCGCTGATCGCCCTGCTGCCGCTAGCCGAGCCGCGGCCCTGGCGCAAGGTCGAAATGGCGGCCGAGATCGAGCGCCATCTCTCGGGCGACGACGCCCTGCAGGAGCTCTGGGCCCGGCTCGACGAGACCCAACAGCTCGCCGTTCGTGAAGCCCTGAGCACGCCCTACGCGATCTTCGACCCGCGGCGGTTCGAGGTGAAGTACGCGAAGTTGCCGGTCGGCCTCGGCACGCCCTCGGAACGCGCGAGCGCCTGCCCCCTGCACTTCTTCTTCTACGTAACGCACCGCCGCGGCACCCAGCCCGTCGTCATTCCCCCGGACCTCGCCGAGCGCCTGAAGGCGTTCGTCCCGCCGCCGCCGGAGCCCGAGATCGCCGCCGTCGACGACCTGCCCGACGCGGTCGAGCTTCCCGAGTCCCGCTACGTCCGCCCCGGCCGGAAGCAGCCGCTCGTTCGGCGGGAGCTCACGCGCCGCGACATGGAACGAACCGCGCAGCACGACCTGTCCGCGGTGCTGTGCCAGATCGAGGGGGGCCGCGTCGCGGTGAGCGCCGCGACCCGGCGACCGTCCGCCGCGGCGAGCCAGCGCATCGCCGAGGTGCTCGCCGGCGGCGACTTCTTCGACTCGACGGCGCGCGACGCTCCTGCCTGGGTCCGGGAGATCGGTCCGATCAGGGGGTTCGCCTGGCCCTGCCTCGTGCAGGCGGCCAAGCTGGCCGAGCTCCGCGGATCCCGGTTGGCGCTGACGAGAGCCGGCCGCACCGCCCTGAACGCGCCGCCGGCCGAGACGCTCCGCCGCCTGTGGAAGCGGTGGCTCGAGACCACCCTGCTGGACGAGTTCAGCCGCGTCGACGCCATCAAGGGCCAGACCCGCGGCAAGGGCCGGCGAACGATGACCGCCGCGTCGGGCCGCCGGCCGGTCGTCGCCGACGCCCTGGCGGAATGCCCGGTCGGCCGCTGGGTGCGCTTCGACGACTTCGCGCGGTTCATGCGGGCGGCCTCCTTCGACTTCGTCGTGACCCGCAACGCCTGGAATCTGTACATCCTGGAACTGGAGTACGGCAGCCTGGGATACGACGGCGGAGACGACTGGGCCATTCTCGAAGGCCGGTACGTCCTGTGCCTGCTCTTCGAGTACGCCGCCACCCTGGGCCTGATCGACGTCGCGTACACCGATCCGTGCGACGCCCGGCCGGACTTCGCGCACCTGTGGGGCACCGACGACCTGGAGTACCTGAGCCGCTACGACGGCCTGCACTACTTCCGGCTGAACCCGCTGGGCGCGTACTGCCTGGGCGTCGCCGACGCCTACGAGCCGAGCGCGCCGCCGGAGCGAGCCGCCCTCACCGTCCATCCGGACCTCTCGGTGCATGCGGCCGGACCGTTGTCGCCGGACGAACGGCTGATGCTGGAGACGTACGCCAACGCCGGCACGGACGGCGTGTGGGGCCTCGACCGCGACCGGGCGCTGGCCGCCGTCGAGAGCGGCCACGACCCGGGCGAACTCCGCAAGTTCCTCGCCGCGAGAGACGATCAGCCCCTGCCCGAGACCGTCGACGGTTTCCTCCGCGGGGCGGAACGCGGCGCCCGCGCGCTGACGATGCAGGGCACGGCGCTGCTGATCGAGTGCGCGGACGCCGAAATCGCGGCCCGGCTCGCCGCCGACAGGCGCGCCGCCCGCCTGTGCAAGCGCGCCGGCGACCGTCTCCTGGTGGTGCCGACGGCCTCCGAAGCGGCGTTCCGCAAGGCCGCCCGCGCGTTGGGCTACGGCATGCCGCCCGCGTGAGGCCGAACCGCCATGGGTCGCGTGCGGCCTGATGGATGCGGGCTGACGCCGGCACAGGCAGACGCCATCACCGCTGCTGTTCGACGGGCCACCGAACATGACGCGGCGCTTGTCGATGAACCGGCGCCGGAGCCACAGCCCGCCAGGGACTCGCCATGTCCGCAGGCGTCACGCGCCTTCTGTGTTTCAACCCACGCCCCCCGCGCGGGGGGCGACCCGCCTCGAGGTCGAGGTGAAGCGGCCCGGCGAGGTTTCAACCCACGCCCCCCGCGCGGGGGGCGACAGGTACCGGCGCAGCGCCGTTACCTCGGCGTTCGTGTTTCAACCCACGCCCCCCGCGCGGGGGGCGACGCGAGCCGACGTCGAACAGCTTCTCGTCGGAGCCGTTTCAACCCACGCCCCCCGCGCGGGGGGCGACACCGACTGGCCCGAGGATTCCGAGCCGGACGACGTTTCAACCCACGCCCCCCGCGCGGGGGGCGACTCGATGCCCCGCATCGGGCCGAGGCCCGGCCAGGTTTCAACCCACGCCCCCGCGCGGGGGGCGACATTCATCGGCATGACTATCTGCGTGCATTCCTGGTTTCAACCCACGCCCCCCGCGCGGGGGGCGACCGACCGGGAGCGGGGCCGACCGGGAGCGGGGCCGTTTCAACCCACGCCCCCCGCGCGGGGGGCGACGATCGACGCGATGTTCGACACGCCGATGGGCGCGGTGTTTCAACCCACGCCCCCCGCGCGGGGGGCGACTCGACCCGCCAGCGAGCGAAATCGCGAGCAGAGGGTTTCAACCCACGCCCCCCGCGCGGGGGCGACCTCCTACCGATGGTGGCAGTCCGTCCTCGAGGATGTTTCAACCCACGCCCCCCGCGCGGGGGGCGACCCATCCGGCGCGCCAGCCGCGAGTACCGGATCGTGGTTTCAACCCACGCCCCCCGCGCGGGGGGCGACCTGTCGTGTCCGGGCTTGGGGCCGGACTGCGCATGGTTTCAACCCACGCCCCCCGCGCGGGGGGCGACGAGGACCCGGCCGCCGGAGAACCCCAGGGTCTCGGTGTTTCAACCCACGCCCCCCGCGCGGGGGGCGACATGCGCTGCGCATCCCAATCCCATACGGACACGTGCATGTTTCAACCCACGCCCCCCGCGCGGGGGGCGACTCAATGAGGCCGGCTCCGAAGGGGCCGGAATGTGTTTCAACCCACGCCCCCCGCGCGGGGGGCGACCACGGGAATGTGCACGCCGCTCGGCTCGAACCCGAGTTTCAACCCACGCCCCCCGCGCGGGGGGCGACCACTACCCCCATGACACAGACGACGACGGCAACGGCGTTTCAACCCACGCCCCCCGCGCGGGGGGCGACTGGTGGTTGGGGGCAAGATCGCTTTAGCGGGGCGGTTTCAACCCACGCCCCCCGCGCGGGGGGCGACACTGGCTCGCCGGCTACCAGTCCTTCAGCAAGGCGTTTCATCCCACGCCCCCCGCGCGGGGGGCGACCGCCCGGGTGATCGCCTCGGCCGGGCTGTCCTTGTTTCAACCCACGCCCCCCGCGCGGGGGGCGACAACGCCCTGGCCGAGACCCTGACGGGCGACCAGATGTTTCAACCCACGCCCCCCGCGCGGGGGGCGACGCCGGGCTCTTTGACAACCGAATAGGTCGCACCGTGTTTCAACCCACGCCCCCCGCGCGGGGGGCGACGCAGTCTCGACTACCTCGACGATCTCGGTGTCGATGTTTCAACCCACGCCCCCCGCGCGGGGGGCGACTTCGCCCACTGCTCCTTGGAGAACTCGAAGCTGTTTCAACCCACGCCCCCCGCGCGGGGGGCGACCCTCTGGAGCAATGGGCTCCCCACTTCCGGACAGTTTCAACCCACGCCCCCCGCGCGGGGGGCGACCTAGGCGCCCGGCGGTGGGCCGAACCTGTCGGTGTTTCAACCCACGCCCCCCGCGCGGGGGGCGACCGAGTCGGCCGGCGTCGTAGCGCCGGTAGGCGGTTTCAACCCACGCCCCCCGCGCGGGGGGCGACCCGGGGGCGCCCCTCCGGGCAATGCTGCCCGCTGTTTCAACCCACGCCCCCCGCGCGGGGGGCGACGCGACGAGCGCCGGCTCAACTGCACCGAGTGCGGTGTTTCAACCCACGCCCCCCGCGCGGGGGGCGACGCGACGAACGCCGCCGTGTTGGGGTCGAAGGGCCCTGAACGTTTCAACCCACGCCCCCCGCGCGGGGGGCGACTACCAGCCTACCCTACGCGCGGCAACGATTGATGCGTTTCAACCCACGCCCCCCGCGCGGGGGGCGACGTACCGACGGGTGACGTCGGAGGACGCCGCCATCGTTTCAACCCACGCCCCCCGCGCGGGGGGCGACTACCCTGGAGCGTGAAGGTGTTGCCGTCTGACCAGTTTCAACCCACGCCCCCCGCGCGGGGGGCGACCGGCCACACGCCGCCAGAGGACCTCAGCCACCACTGTTTCAACCCACGCCCCCCGCGCGGGGGGCGACACCCGCTGCCACCAGCGGCCGCGCTTTGGTCGGCCGGTTTCAACCCACGCCCCCCGCGCGGGGGGCGACCTCGCGACCGCTGGCGGGGCTGGCGGATGACCAGCGTTTCAACCCACGCCCCCCGCGCGGGGGGCGACGGGCCCCGCGCCACGGAGGACGCGGGGCCGGAGGAGTTTCAACCCACGCCCCCCGCGCGGCGGGCGACCGCCGAGTGCGGGCAAGCCCCACTTTTTATCTACGTTTCAACCCACGCCCCCCGCGCGGGGGGCGACCCGCACCAAACCCCGGAGGGCGGCCCGGTCGACTGGTTTCAACCCACGCCCCCCGCGCGGGGGGCGACATCTACGCCGTCGGCGATGAGCTGCCTAACCATTGTTTCAACCCACGCCCCCCGCGCGGGGGGCGACACCTCGACCAGCCGGCCGGCGCGGAACGCCACGAGGTTTCAACCCACGCCCCCCGCGCGGGGCGCGACCCGCAGGGGCCGCAGAGATGGCCGCCGAAGGATTGTTTCAACCCACGCCCCCCGCGCGGGGGGCGACTCCCCAGCTGCCGCGAGCCGATCTGATAGAAGCGGTTTCAACCCACGCCCCCCGCGCGGGGGGCGACTCTCCGCGGCGGTCGCCGTGGTCCGGGAGAAGGAGTTTCAACCCACGCCCCCCGCGCGGGGGGCGACTCGCGCGAGCAGGACAAGGATGGCGCGGTCCAGGAGTTTCAACCCACGCCCCCCGCGCGGGGGGCGACTCGAACGCCAGTCAGCATACACGGCCCGTATGCTGTTTCAACCCACGCCCCCCGCGCGGGGGGCGACTCGCGGCGAAGGCGTCGGGCAACAACAACAAGCTGTTTCAACCCACGCCCCCCGCGCGGGGGGCGACCGCCTCCGTTCGTCCATCCTGCGCGATGCCGGTTGTTTCAACCCACGCCCCCCGCGCGGGGGGCGACTGCGGCGGGTTATCCGCCGCTCAGGGCGCTCCAGGGTTTCAACCCACGCCCCCCGCGCGGGGGGCGACTGAAGATCGAGGTCGTAAATGTGGATGTGCCCCTGTTTCAACCCACGCCCCCCGCGCGGGGGGCGACAGGCGGCCGGCACGTCAGCGAGCTGGATTGCTCGGTTTCAACTCACGCCCCCCGCGCGGGGGGCGACGCGGAGCGCGCCGTCTACCGCGGGGCCGTGGGCGTTTCAACCCACGCCCCCCGCGCGGGGGGCGACCGGCAACGAAGGGCACGGCGGCGTTGGACGGGCGTTTCAACCCACGCCCCCCGCGCGGGGGGCGACTTCATGCGCCGGCTCGGCTTCGACTGCGGGCAGGTTTCAACCCACGCCCCCCGCGCGGGGGGCGACGCCGTGGTCGATCAGGACGACGGGGCTTGATGTTGTTTCAACCCACGCCCCCCGCGCGGGGGGCGACGGCGGCTTGCCGCGATGCGATCCGCCTCGGCCCGGTTTCAACCCACGCCCCCCGCGCGGGGGGCGACGGCGGCTTGCCGCGATGCGATCCGCCTCGGCCCGGTTTCAACCCACGCCCCCCGCGCGGGGGGCGACTCGTAAACCTCGCCAAATGTTCTCTCGGGACGTGTTTCAACCCACGCCCCCCGCGCGGGGGGCGACCCATCCGTCCCGCCGACCGACCTACATACCGTTAGTTTCAACCCACGCCCCCCGCGCGGGGGGCGACTGGTCGCGGGTGTGCCACGACGTCATGCGGGCGATGTTTCAACCCACGCCCCCCGCGCGGGGGGCGACACTCCGTCCTCTACGCCCATGGCGTAGGTAGAATGTTTCAACCCACGCCCCCCGCGCGGGGGGCGACTTCCGGCCGGCGGGATTCAGTGGACGCCCGAGGTGTTTCAACCCACGCCCCCCGCGCGGGGGGCGACGCGGCGAGAAGGTCGTCCCGGTCGTGTACCGGGCGGTTTCAACCCACGCCCCCCGCGCGGGGGGCGACCTCGGGGGAATCGAGAATGTCCTTCCCCACGTGGTTTCAACCCACGCCCCCCGCGCGGGGGGCGACTCGCGGAAGACGGCACCCGTCGCATCCGCGTCTGGTTTCAACCCACGCCCCCCGCGCGGGGGGCGACCAGCGCGAGCGCCAGCTTGAGCCCCTTGAGCCGTTTCAACCCACGCCCCCCGCGCGGGGGGCGACTCAACGCGCTGATCGACGCGGGCGGGGAGGTCGGGTTTCAACCCACGCCCCCCGCGCGGGGGGCGACGGCGCCCCTCGGCTCCCTACTGACGTTTCAACCCACGCCCCCCGCGCGGGGGGCGACGCGACCGCGGCAGCACTTCGTCCAACTCGGCGTGGTTTCAACCCACGCCCCCCGCGCGGGGGGCGACTTGCGGCCGGGTGCGTCGGCGTCGGGCCAGAGGATGTTTCAACCCACGCCCCCCGCGCGGGGGGCGACCGTCTGGAGCTCGCGGATGCGCAAGCGGAGCGGGGTTTCAACCCACGCCCCCCGCGCGGGGGGCGACTCCTGATCCCGCCGCGGTGCGGCAAGACGCTCCTGTTTCAACCCACGCCCCCCGCGCGGGGGGCGACGGGCGCCCAGGCGTCGAGGCTGTCGATGACGATGTTTCAACCCACGCCCCCCGCGCGGGGGGCGACCCACTTCTCGGCGCGCATCTGCCGCGCGGGGACCGTTTCAACCCACGCCCCCCGCGCGGGGGGCGACTCGACGGCCCGCCGCACCCGGATGACGTGGTGGTCGTTTCAACCCACGCCCCCCGCGCGGGGGGCGACTTGCGGCCGGGGCCAGAGGATGTTTCAACCCACGCCCCCCGCGCGGGGGGCGACGGGCGTCGTCTCCGACATCGGCCGCGTCGAGTGGGTTTCAACCCACGCCCCCCGCGCGGGGGGCGACTGCCGCGGCCGCGCAGCGCCGCCAGGACGCTATCGTTTCAACCCACGCCCCCCGCGCGGGGGGCGACTGCTGGCGCTGGCGCTGGATGATGACGTGGTGCGGTTTCAACCCACGCCCCCCGCGCGGGGGGCGACCGACGTGCGGACGTAGAGTCAGAGTCCGGTAGGTGTTTCAACCCACGCCCCCCGCGCGGGGGGCGACTGCCGCGGCCGCGCAGCGCCGCCAGGACGCTATCGTTTCAACCCACGCCCCCCGCGCGGGGGGCGACATGTTCCCGCGACGCGTGTCGGCCAAGAAACTGGTTTCAACCCACGCCCCCCGCGCGGGGGGCGACCGCTGAAGCTCAGCAGAGACCGGCCGAGCGACCGGTTTCAACCCACGCCCCCCGCGCGGGGGGCGACCCGAGATGACGTCGGCGCCTCGCGGTCGTCACGATGTTTCAACCCACGCCCCCCGCGCGGGGGGCGACCCTCTGCGGCCGGATCGTCACCGGGGCGACCCGGTTTCAACCCACGCCCCCCGCGCGGGGGGCGACACTCCTGCCGCGCCTCCGGCGGCTCCGGCGCACCCGTTTCAACCCACGCCCCCCGCGCGGGGGGCGACGGCGTGATGCCGGCGCCGCGTGATGCGGTCCACGGAGTTTCAACCCACGCCCCCCGCGCGGGGGGCGACCTCCGCCACGGCCGCGGCCGTGGGACGACCGAGCGAGTTTCAACCCACGCCCCCCGCGCGGGGGGCGACGAGAACGCCTACGAGTGTGTCAAGGCCTACATTGTTTCAACCCACGCCCCCCGCGCGGGGGGCGACGGTATCAGGACTTTCTGGAAAGGATAGGGCGATGAAGTTTCAACCCACGCCCCCCGCGCGGGGGGCGACCTCCGCCGCCCGGCGCCGGACGGCCTCCCGGGTAGTTTCAACCCACGCCCCCCGCGCGGGGGGCGACGGTGAGCATCACGATCGGGCGCCAGTTGCTCGCCAGGTTTCAACCCACGCCCCCCGCGCGGGGGGCGACTCGGGCCGGACCGGTGCTTGAGCACCCGGAGCATGTTTCAACCCACGCCCCCCGCGCGGGGGGCGACACGGCCGGACCCGACCTCGCCTAACCGCTGCCCGGTTTCAACCCACGCCCCCCGCGCGGGGGGCGACTCGCCACGGGCGCCGCTGGGGAGGAGTTGGAGGCGTTTCAACCCACGCCCCCCGCGCGGGGGGCGACCTGTCCGCGGACGGCTGGATCGCATGGACCCGGTTTCAACCCACGCCCCCCGCGCGGGGGGCGACACGCGACCCGAGCAGGCCCGCCTGGTAGAGCCCGTTTCAACCCACGCCCCCCGCGCGGGGGGCGACTACGACACATGAGCCCCGCCCGCAAGAGCGGACTCGAGGTTTCAACCCACGCCCCCCGCGCGGGGGGCGACCGCTTTGCCCCGTTCGTGCCGACCGGCCAGTACGGGTTTCAACCCACGCCCCCCGCGCGGGGGGCGACGGATCACTACCCCAATTCACGACCCACCGCACGTGTTTCAACCCACGCCCCCCGCGCGGGGGGCGACTCCAGCAAGAGGAGCTGGTCGGGGCCATGACGTTTCAACCCACGCCCCCCGCGCGGGGGGCGACTCAGCGCCCTCCACGGCGCCCGCGTCAAGTGTCTGTTTCAACCCACGCCCCCCGCGCGGGGGGCGACACGGACCGCGGCGGCCCCCAACCGGAAGCCGCCCCAATAGTTTCAACCCACGCCCCCCGCGCGGGGGGCGACAAGATCGCGGCGGTGCGGGCGGGGGTACCGATGGTTTCAACCCACGCCCCCCGCGCGGGGGGCGACGGGCGGGGCCGATCGGCCGGTCAGCCGGGTTCACGTCGTTTCAACCCACGCCCCCCGCGCGGGGGGCGACTCCGACCGCTCCCCGGCATAGGTCGCGTGGAGGAGTTTCAACCCACGCCCCCCGCGCGGGGGGCGACGCCGATGCCGATTGGTGCCCGGTCGACCCGCGATGGTTTCAACCCACGCCCCCCGCGCGGGGGGCGACCTGCCTGTCGTCGCTTGATGATCTGTTCTCTCCAGTTTCAACCCACGCCCCCCGCGCGGGGGGCGACCCGCCGGCAAGGCGAGCGCCCCGAACCTCTGCAGAGTTTCAACCCACGCCCCCCGCGCGGGGGGCGACCAGATCGATGAGTATGGCGAGTGCGAGTACTCCGTGTTTCAACCCACGCCCCCCGCGCGGGGGGCGACCGACCGCCCCAGCGTCACGACCGTCGAGGATCGCGTTTCAACCCACGCCCCCCGCGCGGGGGGCGACTCTCCGCCACCCTGCTAGACGCCCTCGCCCGTGGAGTTTCAACCCACGCCCCCCGCGCGGGGGGCGACCGTCCTCGAGCTGTTCGATGCCGCACTGGGAGAGTTTCAACCCACGCCCCCCGCGCGGGGGGCGACCCCTCCTCCTCCTCCTCATCAAGCGGATCGCCGCAGTTTCAACCCACGCCCCCCGCGCGGGGGGCGACCCTCAGCCGTGAAGCTAATGGTCGTCTTGCCTTTGTTTCAACCCACGCCCCCCGCGCGGGGGGCGACGCACTGGCCGGGACCTTCGGCGCGGCCGACGGCGTTTCAACCCACGCCCCCCCGCGCGGGGGGCGACCCGTCCATTGGGCGATATGGCGGGACGTGGTGCGGGTTTCAACCCACGCCCCCCGCGCGGGGGGCGACGCGGACCTCTCGCTCGAGGTCGGAGACGGTGCGATGGTTTCAACCCACGCCCCCCGCGCGGGGGGCGACTTGCGACGGCCGGCAGCCGCCACACCGAGGTCAAGTTTCAACCCACGCCCCCCGCGCGGGGGGCGACGTGGTCCTGCATCAGGACCTCGTCGACGTCGGTGTTTCAACCCACGCCCCCCGCGCGGGGGGCGACCACGTACTGCGTGTTCCATGCCGAGCCGAACGGGTTTCAACCCACGCCCCCCGCGCGGGGGGCGACTCCCTACGGCGACATGATCGGCGGGCTCGGCAGCCTGTTTCAACCCACGCCCCCCGCGCGGGGGGCGACAACCAGAAGTGACGTTTCGTCACATCTAGAAGTGTTTCAACCCACGCCCCCCGCGCGGGGGGCGACTGCCGGTCCTCACCGCTCCGCCGCCCTTCGCTGGTTTCAACCCACGCCCCCCGCGCGGGGGGCGACAGGCCCTCGTCGACTACCTGACCCGGACGTACCTGTTTCAACCCACGCCCCCCGCGCGGGGGGCGACCCGCGGGTTTCATGTCGTGGGAGATCGCCCAGGAGTTTCAACCCACGCCCCCCGCGCGGGGGGCGACGCGCGCCGGTAGGCGTCCATGACGACCGCGCCGACGTTTCAACCCACGCCCCCCGCGCGGGGGGCGACGAAGGGGCGCGCTGGAGAGCGCGCAAGCTGGAGGTTTCAACCCACGCCCCCCGCGCGGGGGCGACGTCGTTGGGGTCGCCCGGCTCCACTGACCGCGAGCCGTTTCAACCCACGCCCCCCGCGCGGGGGGCGACCCCGACCCCCGGCCGCCCCCCTGACGGGCACATGTTTCAACCCACGCCCCCCGCGCGGGGGGCGACCCCACTCCTGGCCGCCCTCGGCGGTGTGACGGAGTTTCAACCCACGCCCCCCGCGCGGGGGGCGACCGGCGATGATGGCGACGAGGGATGGTGCTCTACGCATGTTTCAACCCACGCCCCCCGCGCGGGGGGCGACCTCGTCCAGATCTGGATGCTGGCGAGCGCGCACGTTTCAACCCACGCCCCCCGCGCGGGGGGCGACCGCTCCTCGCGCAGCGGCTCGATACGCTGCAGGAGTTTCAACCCACGCCCCCCGCGCGGGGGGCGACGGCCGTGATTCCTTCCGTCGTGTGGGCGATCAAGGTGTTTCAACCCACGCCCCCCGCGCGGGGGGCGACCGGGTTCCCCTGGGCGCGCTAACCGAATGGGACGGCGTTTCAACCCACGCCCCCCGCGCGGGGGGCGACGGCCGCTGGCGGCGCTACGCGGCGCACATGGTCCGGGTTTCAACCCACGCCCCCCGCGCGGGGGGCGACAGCATGAGGGTGAACCTGCCCGAGAGCCGTGAGGTTTCAACCCACGCCCCCCGCGCGGGGGGCGACAGACCTTGAGTTTGCCCGCCACGCTCGACGAGAGTTTCAACCCACGCCCCCCGCGCGGGGGGCGACTTGTCGGACTCGACGTGGGGAGTTCGCGTTCGTGGTTTCAACCCACGCCCCCCGCGCGGGGGGCGACTCGCAATGGCTTCAACCATGCGCGGGCGGAAAGGGTTTCAACCCACGCCCCCCGCGCGGGGGGCGACGCGTTGGCGTCGATTGCCGCGCTGTCGTCCGAGAGTTTCAACCCACGCCCCCCGCGCGGGGGGCGACCTGACGATATCGTCATGACGCGGCACGTTGAGGTTTCAACCCACGCCCCCCGCGCGGGGGGCGACCCGGCCGAATGGCGTGGCGAATGGGCCGCGACGGTTTCAACCCACGCCCCCCGCGCGGGGGGCGACCTGCCCCCCGTCCGCCAGGCTTTCCGTGCCGAACCGGTTTCAACCCACGCCCCCCGCGCGGGGGGCGACGCGACCAACGGCTATCGATAGCGGCCGCGACAGAGTTTCAACCCACGCCCCCCGCGCGGGGGGCGACCGTCGGCGCCGAGTGTGCTATCGTGTGTAGTCACGTTTCAACCCACGCCCCCCGCGCGGGGGGCGACTCGCGACCGTGCACCGGGCGGCCGCCGCAAGAGGTTTCAACCCACGCCCCCCGCGCGGGGGGCGACCGCGTCTCGGTGCGCAGATTCCGGTCACGTCAGTGTTTCAACCCACGCCCCCCGCGCGGGGGGCGACCTGCCCGGATGTATATCTCGCCCGCCGTGTTCCTGTTTCAACCCACGCCCCCCGCGCGGGGGGCGACCCAACAGACCCTCGTCGAGAGCGTCTGCCATGACGGTTTCAACCCACGCCCCCCGCGCGGGGGGCGACACGGGCCCGCGCGGGCTGTCCAAGTCGAGCATGTGTTTCAACCCACGCCCCCCGCGCGGGGGGCGACGGCTGTCGGCCGAGACGATTGCGCTACGGACCGGTTTCAACCCACGCCCCCCGCGCGGGGGGCGACATGAACCCAGGTGTCAGTGGGCATGCCCTCGTAGTTTCAACCCACGCCCCCCGCGCGGGGGGCGACGGCCAGCGGGACGGTCACGGCGTCGGCACCTGCGGGTTTCAACCCACGCCCCCCGCGCGGGGGGCGACTGGACGCGCCGGGGGTCGGCCCTGTGCGCCTGCAGGTTTCAACCCACGCCCCCCGCGCGGGGGGCGACGTGACGCGGGTCACGGTGTCGGCCGTGATGCGGTTTCAACCCACGCCCCCCGCGCGGGGGGCGACTTCAGCAAGCGAAGCCCCCGGGGACCCCTGAGGGGTTTCAACCCACGCCCCCCGCGCGGGGGGCGACTCGGGCGGCATGGTCAGGTCCCGCGGGGACCCCTGTTTCAACCCACGCCCCCCGCGCGGGGGGCGACTTCCGCGTGCTCTCGCACTGCGCGGGTACGCCATAGTTTCAACCCACGCCCCCCGCGCGGGGGGCGACGAGCAGTCGGCGGCCCTGGAGGCCGCGGCCGAGGAGGTTTCAACCCACGCCCCCCGCGCGGGGGGCGACCCGCCGCGCGTGCTCTCGGACGCGCGAGGCCAGGTTTCAACCCACGCCCCCCGCGCGGGGGGCGACATCCATGTCCGTCGGATCACACCATGCCAGGTGCCGTTTCAACCCACGCCCCCCGCGCGGGGGGCGACTTCCGCGTGCTCTCGCACTGCGCGGGTACGCCGCAGTTTCAACCCACGCCCCCCGCGCGGGGGGCGACCTGATGTGTAGACCCGAGGTAATGACCACGTTGAGGTTTCAACCCACGCCCCCCGCGCGGGGGGCGACCACGATCTGTATCGCGGCTGGATGGATGATGTGTTTCAACCCACGCCCCCCGCGCGGGGGGCGACGTGGCTGCGTGACGTGGCGCGGCAGCCGACCGGGTTTCAACCCACGCCCCCCGCGCGGGGGGCGACCGACGCGCTGACGCGATGCCTCCAGCGGGAGGAAGTTTCAACCCACGCCCCCCGCGCGGGGGGCGACTCTCGGCCGCGGGGGCGCCGAGGTCCCCCAAGGTGTTTCAACCCACGCCCCCCGCGCGGGGGGCGACCTGGTCGTTGAAGTCGAGGGGGAGGCGCGATGACGTTTCAACCCACGCCCCCCGCGCGGGGGGCGACCTACGGATCGCGGCGCTGGCGCCGGCTGCGCACTGTTTCAACCCACGCCCCCCGCGCGGGGGGCGACTCCAATGGACCACCCACGGAGCGCCCCGGCGTCGACGTTTCAACCCACGCCCCCCGCGCGGGGGGCGACCGCTGTGGCCCGGCGTCCGCATCATCCGAGATGGTTTCAACCCACGCCCCCCGCGCGGGGGGCGACGTTCGCCCGCGCCGTGGCCGAGTACCTGAAGCAGGTTTCAACCCACGCCCCCCGCGCGGGGGGCGACAACCAGACGTGGTAGTGCGGCCGGACACCTCGAGTTTCAACCCACGCCCCCCGCGCGGGGGGCGACCCTCCACGTGGCGCGTCATGACGATATCGTCAGGGTTTCAACCCACGCCCCCCGCGCGGGGGGCGACTGGTCAGTCATGACAAAGCCAGTGTCGCCAGACTGTTTCAACCCACGCCCCCCGCGCGGGGGGCGACGCGCGACTGCCGGGGCTCGTGTGCCGATGAGGATGTTTCAACCCACGCCCCCCGCGCGGGGGGCGACGCGCATCCTGCGGCGTCGCAATCAGGCCGAGGTTGTTTCAACCCACGCCCCCCGCGCGGGGGGCGACCACAATACCGATATCGTTACTCGGTGAGAGGGAGTTTCAACCCACGCCCCCCGCGCGGGGGGCGACCGTCAACCTATCAGGGTCGAACGGATTCCCAGAAGTTTCAACCCACGCCCCCCGCGCGGGGGGCGACGCGCGATGTCCGCATGACGCGGGCGCTCCTGGAGGTTTCAACCCACGCCCCCCGCGCGGGGGGCGACCTTCGCAGGTGTCTCCACGGTGACCGTGGTGTTGTTTCAACCCACGCCCCCCGCGCGGGGGGCGACAACACCCTTGCCTGCACTTGCAGATCCGCGATCCGGTTTCAACCCACGCCCCCCGCGCGGGGGGCGACCGCTGGCGTCCGGGATAGCGCCGGAGACGATATCGTTTCAACCCACGCCCCCCGCGCGGGGGGCGACGCGCGGACGGCCGCTACAACGTGGGCGGGGTGGGGGTTT